>NZ_JAFFZM010000001.1 GCF_017676345.1 Streptomyces smyrnaeus
CGCGGCGCCGCCGTGACCGCCCGCCCCGAGGCCGGATTCACGCCACCGGGAACGACGGGAACGGACAGCGGGTAGCAGGCATATGAGTGTGCCGACCCCGTCGACCGGGACCGGCACACTCGTGTCACCGACGGACCTCATCCCCTGCCGGCGAGGCACCCGGCGGTGAGGCTCACACCGGTTCCACCACGCTGACGTGCAGCTGGATGGAGCCGTCAACCACGGAGACCTCATACGTGCGCACGGGCCTCTTGGCCGGCGGACACGTGGGGCGCCCGGTACGCAGATCGAAGAAGGCCTCGTGCAGCGGGCACTCGACGAAGCAGCCCTCCAGAAACCCGTCGGCCAGCGAGGCGTCCTGGTGGGTGCAGGTGTCGTCGATCGCGTACAGCGTGCCGTCGGCGTTGAACACCGCAACAGGAGCCGGCACCCCTTCCGTGATGCGCACGGATTCACCGGGGGGCAGGTCTTCGAGTCGACACACCGTGATCATGGAAACCTCCGGGTTCGGTTGCCCGACAGGGGAACAGGAAAGGCGGAGCGGCGGCAGTCCGGCTGCCCGACGGGGCAGGGACCGGAAAGCCATGGGGGCACAAGGGGCGAGTCAATGGGAGTTGGCACGCCGGAAGCCTGTTCCGTAATACGCAATAGCTTTCGTATCGCGCAACAGAATCCCGGGGGGCTCCGGGCGTTGTCAAGTCGCAATGGATCAGGAGTGCCGACACGTCGCGAGAGGCCGCCATCTCCCGCCGCACGACTGTCACGGCGATCACCTGCCCGCGAGGGGAGGACGCCGCAAGGGCTCGCTTCCAAGCCGTTGGGCGGCCGCTGCAGGTGCAGTGTCCACATCCCGGGAAACCCCTCGGACTCCCCGGTTTCTCTTGACAGCCGACTCGCCTCTGTCGCACCGTCTCTCAAGACGCAACATGATGCGCGATACAGAACAACCGAGCGCCTCCCGCGCCCGGGAGCGCATCCGCGTTCCTGGCCGTGCCCGCGGCCTGCGTCATCAGCTCAAACGGCCCGTACGAACCGCTTCGCAGCGTGCCGTTGCGAGCGGTACTTCCCCGTGCATCTCGCGCCACCCGGCCCAGCACCACGCGGATGGACGAGACGCCACTTCTGTCCCGCACTGCTTCCGGCGAGAACGCAGCTCCCGCCCGCTAAGGAGCCCGACAGTTGTCACACGAAGTCCGCGCAGTCCCCGCCCGGGGCACTCCCCGGTACTGCTTCGTACGCGTAACGCCATCCGGTCGATGACCCCCACCGACGGCACCGCAGACCATCCCTCACCTTTGCCCGCCACCGCCGTGTGCGTCTGACGACTTGACGAAAGCTGGCACGATGACCTCCACCGATCTTCCTCCCAGCCTGATCCCCACGCTGTCCGGCGATCACTACACAGACCCCGCCTACTTCGCCCGGGAGCAGCAGTACCTCCTCGAACGCATGTGGTTCTGCGCCGCCCGCACCGACGAACTGGACAAGCCGGGCCGCTTCCGCACCATCCAGGTCGGCCGGGAGAGCGTGCTCGTCACCCGCGCACGCGACGGCTCCGTCCGCGCCTTCCTCAACATCTGCCGACACCGCGGAGCGCAGCTGTGCACCCAGGAATCCGGCGAGGTCAGGCGCAGCTTCCAGTGCCCGTACCACGCCTGGACCTACGGGCTGGACGGCAAACTCGTCGCTGCCCCGAATCTGACCTCGATGCCCGACATCGACCGCACCGCCTACGGCCTGATCAACGTCCATGTCCGGGAGTGGCTGGGCCACGTATGGGTGTGCCTCGCCGATGAACCACCCTCCTTCGAGGACGACGTCATCGGCGCCGTGACCGACCGCCTCGGGGACGCGGAGGCGATCGACCACTACGGGATCGAACAGCTCCGGGTGGGCCGCAGGATCACCTACGACGTCAAGGCCAACTGGAAGCTGATCATCGAGAACTTCATGGAGTGCTACCACTGCGCCACCATCCACCCCGAACTCACCGAAGTCCTACCGGAGTTCGCCGATGGCCTCGCGGCCCAGTACTACGTCGGCCACGGAGCCGAGTTCTCCGAAGAGGCCAAGGGCTTCACCATCGACGGCTCCGAAGGGCTGGACCGGATCCCCACGGTCACCGAGGACCAGGACCGCCGCTACTACGCCATCACCGTCCGCCCCCAGGTCTTCATCAACCTCGTACCCGACCACGTGATCTTCCACCGCATGTACCCCATGGCGCACGACCGCACCATCGTGGAATGCGACTGGCTCTACCTCCCCGACGTCGTGGAGAGCGGAAAGGACGTGGAGCACTCCGTGGAACTCTTCCACCGCGTCAACCAACAGGACTTCGACGCCTGCGAACGCACACAGCCCGGCATGTCCTCACGGGCGTACGCGGCAGGCGGTGTCCTCGTCCCCAGCGAACACCACATCGGCGCATTCCACACCTGGCTCCAGGACAGGCTGGCCAAGGAAGAAGCCAACACCTGATCCGCCACGACCTGCGTGCCGGCCGTCCTGCCCCACGAGCAGGGCGAACGGCCGGCAGGCCCTCTCGCCGTGCCGGGCGGCGCCGCCCGGCGCGGCACAACGGGCCCGCACCACCGGGGCCGAGCCGCGGCCGGACTCGCTCGCGGGCGCCTCAGATGGCGGCGCGCACCGCCTTCTCGAAACCTTCGACGTGGCGGCTGGCGAGTTCGTCCGCCTGGTCGGGCTGACCGTCGATGATGGCCCGCAGCAGCGGCCGGTGTTCCTCGACATGACCGATCACGCCGCCTGGCAGCCGGTCGAGGAAGAGGCACCAGATGCGCGTGGCCAGGTTGTCGTGACGGACGAGTGTGTCCTCCAGATACGGATTGTGCGTGGCCGCGTAGATCGCGCGGTGCACCTGGAGGTCCAGCCGCATCAGCTCATCGGCCTGGTAGCGGCCGGAGCGAACCTTCTCCAGTTCCTGCAGCAGCTCCGTCAGGGCCACCCGGTCCTGGTCGGTGGCGCGCCGTGCGGCCTGGGCGGCGGCCATCGGCTCCAGCCGCAGGCGCACCTCGGAGATGTGGGCGAGGTCGGTGATGTTGACCTCGGTGGCGAAGGTGCCGCGCCGGGGGTAGGTCGCGATGAGTCGCTCGTACTGCAACCGTTTGAGCGCTTCACGTACCGGCGTGCGGCCGACACCGAGGTCCTGCGCCAGGCGGTCCTCGTTGATCGGCTCTCCCGGCCGGATATCGAGCATGACAAGGCTGTCCCGGATGGCGCGGTACGCGCGCTCGGCAAGCGACAGCTCCTCGTTCTCGGACATCGTCAACACGTACTGCCCCACACTCCCTTGACGTGGCTCAGGAACGCTCATAGTTTACTGCACAGCTAATATATCAGTCGTCCTTTAGTCGGCTTGAGGATGGTGCCCAGTTGTCCGCGAACTCCTCGATCACGCCCCCGCTCGCTGCCTCCCTCGGTGAGCTCGACCCCGACATCGCTGCCGCAGTGGGCGCCGAGCTCCGTCGTCAGCAGACCACGCTGGAGATGATCGCCTCGGAGAACTTCGCTCCGGCCGCCGTGATGGAGGCCCAGGGCTCGGTCCTCACCAACAAGTACGCGGAGGGCTACCCGGGCCGGCGGTACTACGGTGGCTGCGAACACGTCGACGTCGTCGAACGGCTCGCCGTCGACCGGGTGAAGGCCCTCTTCGGCGCCGAGGCGGCCAACGTCCAGCCGCACTCCGGGGCGCAGGCCAACGCCGCGGCGATGGCCGCGCTGCTGGAGCCCGGGGACACGATCCTCGGCCTCGACCTCGCGCACGGCGGGCACCTCACCCACGGCATGCGCCTGAACTTCTCGGGCCGCCTCTACAACGTGGTGCCGTACCACGTCCACAAGTCCGATATGCGGATCGATATGGACGAGGTCGAGCAGCTCGCCCTCGCCCACCGGCCCAAGATGATCGTCGCCGGCTGGTCCGCATACCCGCAGCAGCTGGACTTCGCGGCCTTCCGCCGGATCGCCGACGAGGTCGGCGCGTACCTCCTGGTCGACATGGCGCACTTCGCCGGCCTGGTCGCCGCCGGGCTGCACCCCAGCCCGGTGCCGTACGCGGACGTCGTCACCACCACCACGCACAAGACCCTCGGCGGTCCGCGCGGTGGCGTGATCCTGTCCAGGAAGGAGTACGCGAAGAAGATCAACTCGGCGGTCTTCCCCGGCCAGCAGGGCGGCCCGCTGGAGCACGTCATCGCCGCAAAGGCCGTGGCATTCAAGATCGCGGCTTCGGAAGACTTCCGCGAGCGCCAGCAGCGCACCCTCGCCGGAGCGCGAGCACTCGCCGGCCGGCTGCTGGCCGACGATGTCTCCGAGTCCGGCGCGACCGTCCTGACCGGCGGCACCGATGTCCACCTCGTCCTGGTCGACCTGCGCAACTCACGCCTGGACGGGCAGCAGGCCGAGGACCGGCTGCACAGCATCGGCATCACCGTCAACCGCAACGCGGTGCCCTTCGACCCCCGGCCCCCGATGGTCTCCTCCGGCCTGCGCATCGGCACACCCGCGCTGGCCACCCGCGGCTTCGGGGTCGGCGAGTTCCGGGAAGTCGCCGACATCATCGCGCGGACGCTGACAGCCGAGGAACTGGACGAGGCCGAGGCCGCACTGCTCCGCGACCGGGTCACCAAACTCGCCGAAGCATTCCCCCTCTACCCCCAGCTGACGAAGGAGACGGCATGACAGCGCCTGAGGCGAACCCGGCTGCCCGGCTCCCCGAACACCCGGACTTCCTCTGGCGGAACCCGGACCCGAAGCACAGCTACGACGTCGTCATCGTCGGGGGCGGCGGGCACGGCCTGACCACCGCCTACTACCTCGCCAAGGAACACGGCATCACCAATATCGCCGTCCTGGAGAAGGGGTGGCTGGCCGGCGGAAACATGGCCCGCAACACCACCATCATCCGCTCCAACTACCTGTGGGACGAGAGCGCAGCCCTCTATGAGAAGGCCCTGAAACTGTGGGAGACCTGGCCGGAGGAGCTCGACTACGACTTCCTCTTCAGCCAGCGCGGAGTGCTCAACCTCGCGCACACCCTTCAGGACGTCCGGGAGAGCAGGCGCAGGGTCAACGCCAACTGGCTCAACGGTGTCGACTCCCAGTGGCTGGAGCCCGAAGAGGTCGCCAAGGTCTGCCCCATCCTCAACGTCTCCTCCGACACCCGCTATCCGGTCCTCGGCGCGACGTACCAGCCGCGTGCCGGTATCGCCAAGCACGACCATGTCGCCTGGGCGCTGGCCCGCCGCTGCGACCAGATGGGCGTCGATCTCATCCAGGGCTGCGAGGTGACCGGCTTCGTCAAGGACGGCGATCGCGTCGTGGGCGTCGAGACCAATCGCGGGCGCATCAACGCCGGCCGGGTCGGGCTCGCGGCCGCGGGACACAGCAGCGTCCTGGCCGAGCTGGCAGGCTTCCGGCTGCCGATCCAGTCCCACCCTTTGCAAGCGCTCGTCTCCGAGCTGCACGAGCCGGTCCACCCGACCGTGGTGATGTCCAACCATGTGCACGTCTACGTCTCCCAGGCACACAAGGGCGAACTGGTGATGGGCGCGGGCGTGGACCAGTACACCGGGTACGGGCAGCGCGGATCCTTCCACGTAATCGAGCACCAGATGGCCGCCGCCGTCGAGCTGTTCCCGGTCTTCGCCCGAGCCCATGTGCTGCGCACCTGGGGCGGCGTCGTCGACGTCACTCCGGATGCGTCCCCGGTGATCGGCCCGGCTCCGCTGGAGAACCTCTTCGTCACCTGCGGCTGGGGCACCGGTGGCTTCAAGGCCACTCCGGCAGCCGGCTACACCTTCGCCCACACCATCGCCACCGGCGCACCACACCCGCTCAACGCCCCCTACGGGCTCGACCGGTTCACCACCGGGGCCCTGATCGACGAGCACGGCGCCGCCGCCGTGGCCCACTGAGAGGAGTCGCCGAATGCTGCAAATCCCCTGCCCATGGTGCGGCCCGCGGGACGAGACCGAATTCCACTGCGGCGGCCAGGCCCACGTGCCCTACCCCGCGGCCCCCGGTGAACTGAACGACCATGAGTGGGGCGAGTACGTCTTCTACCGCGACAACCCCAAGGGCACCCGCGCCGAGCGCTGGATGCACAGCGGCGGCTGCCGACGCTGGTTCAACGTACTGCGGGACACGGTCAGTTACCAGGTGCTGGCCGCCTACCGCACGGACGAACCCCGCCCCGCCATCCACCCGTCCCGCGAAGAAGCCGGAGCGCCCCGATGACAGCTCAGACAGGCCGGAGCGGACCCCCCGAGCAGGCGTACCGGTTGCCGCGCGGCGGCCGCATCGCCCGCGGGCGCCTCCTGCGTTTCACCATCGACGGCCGCGAGCTGACCGGCCACCCCGGCGACACCCTCGCCTCCGCCATGCTGGCCAACGGGCTGCTGGAGAGCGCACCTTCGCTCTACCGTGGCCGCCCGCGCGGCATCGTGTCCGCAGGTGTCGAGGAGCCCAACGCCCTGGTGCGGCTGCCCCTGGCGGGCTGCGCCGAATCGATGCTCCCGGCGACCACCGTCGAGCTGTTCGACGGTCTGTGCGCGCAGACGCTCTCCGGCATGGGC
Source organism: Streptomyces smyrnaeus (assembly GCF_017676345.1). Taxonomy (GTDB): domain Bacteria; phylum Actinomycetota; class Actinomycetes; order Streptomycetales; family Streptomycetaceae; genus Streptomyces; species Streptomyces smyrnaeus. The sequence continues at coordinate 6,597 of NZ_JAFFZM010000001.1, forward strand.
CGGCTCGACCCCACTCCGGACCCGGCCGTCTACGACAAGAAGTTCGTGCACACCGATGTCCTCGTCGTCGGCGCCGGTCCTGCCGGGCTGGCCGCCGCCGACGCGGCGGCCCGGTCCGGGGCGCGAGTGATGCTCGTCGACGATCAGCCGGAGCCGGGAGGTTCACTGCTGTCCACGTCCGGCGAGACAGTGGACGGCATACCGGTGGCCGACTGGATCACACAGGTGACCACCCGCCTGGAGGACGCCCGCGAGGTCGTGCTCCTGCGCCGCACCACCGCCTTCGGCTCCTACGACGACAACTACGTCCTCGCCGTGGAAAAGCGCACCGACCACCTCGGTGACGAGGCGCCGACCGGCATCTCGCGGCAGCGGGTGTGGCACATCCGCGCCCACCGCGTCGTCCTGGCCACCGGCGCACACGAGCGCCCGCTGGTGTTCTCCGGCAACGACCGCCCCGGCATCATGCTGGCCTCGGCTGTGCGGACCTACGTCAACAGGTACGCGGTGGCCCCCGGTTCGCGGGTCGTGGTGGCCACCACCAACGACAGCGCGTACGACACCGTGGCCGACCTGCACGCGCACGGCATCGAGGTCCGCGCCGTCGTGGACTCCCGGCCCGAACTCTCCGAGCGGGCCGGCGAGATCGCCGAGGCGACGGGGCTGCGCATACTGACCGGCAGCGCCGTCGTCCGGAGCGAGGGGGACGGAAGGATCACCGGTTGCGCCGTCGCCGCGCTCGACGAGGACGGCGTACCCACGGACGCGGAGGAGTCCGTCGGCTGCGATCTGCTGGCCGTCTCCGGTGGCTGGAGCCCGGTCGTTCACCTGCACAGCCAGCGTCAGGGCAGGCTGCGCTGGGACGAGGCGAAAGCGGCCTTCGTACCCGACGGAACGGTGCGCGACCAGCAGGTCGCCGGTGCGGCAGGCGGCACCTTCGGCCTCGGCGGCTGCCTGGCCGAGGGCGCCGCGGCCGGCAGTGCGGCGGCGGCCGCGGCCGGCTTCGCCACCGGCGACGAGCCCGCCCCGCAGGCCGGAACCGAGCACGACCCCGACACGGTACGCCCGCTGTGGCTGGTCCCCGGTCCCGGTGAACCGCACACCTGGGACACCCACTTCGTCGATCTGCAGCGCGACGCGACCGTCGCCGACGTGTGGCGGGCCACGGGTGCCGGGATGCGCGGTGTCGAGCACGTCAAGCGCTACACGTCCATCGGTACGGCCAACGACCAGGGAAAGACCTCCGGCGTCAACGCGATCGGTGTGATCGCCGCCGCCCTGGCCGGCAGCGACGGTCCGGCCTCCCCCGGAGAGCTCGGCACCACTTCCTACCGGGCCCCCTACACGCCGGTGAGCTTCGCCGCCTTGGCCGGGCGCGAGCGGGGCGAGCTGTTCGACCCGGCGCGGCTGACGTCCATCCACCCCTGGCACGTGGCGCAGGGCGCCGAGTTCGAGGACGTCGGCCAGTGGAAGCGCCCGTGGTACTTCCCGCTCCCCGGCGAGGACATCGACACCGCCGTCGCCCGCGAGTGCCGGGCGGTGCGCGAGGGCGTGGGCATGATGGACGCCACCACCCTCGGCAAGATCGAGATCTGGGGCACGGACGCCGGTGAGTTCCTCAACCGGATCTACACCAACGGCTTCAAGAAGCTCAAGCCCGGCATGGGCCGGTACGGCGTGATGTGCAAGCCCGACGGGATGATCTTCGACGACGGCGTCACGCTCCGGCTGGAGGAGAACCGCTATTTCATGACCACCACCACCGGCGGGGCGGCGGCTGTCCTCGACTGGCTGGAGGAGTGGCTGCAGACCGAGTGGCCCGAGCTGGACGTGTACTGCACCTCCGTGACCGAGCAGTGGGCCACCATCGCCGTCGCCGGGCCCCGCGCGCGGGACGTGGTGGCGCCACTGCTGCCCGAGCTCGACCTGTCAGCCGAGGCGTTCCCGTTCATGGCGTTCCGCGAGACGACCCTGGCGAGCGGGATCCCCGCCCGCGTGTGCCGCATCTCCTTCTCGGGCGAGCTGGCGTACGAGATCAACGTCGCGTCCTGGTACGGCCTCGCCGTCTGGGAGCAGGTCCACGAGGCGGGGCAGCCGTACGGCATCACTCCCTACGGCACCGAGACGATGCACGTCCTGCGGGCGGAGAAGGGCTACATCATCGTCGGCCAGGACACCGACGGCACAGTGACGCCGCACGACGCGGGCATGTCGTGGGCGGTCTCCAAGCTGAAGGACTTCGTCGGCAAGCGGTCCTTCTCCCGGCCCGACACCGCCCGCACCGACCGCAAGCACCTCGTCGGGCTGCTGCCCGCGGACGGAACCACCCGGCTGCCCGAGGGCGCGCAGCTCGTCGCCCAGGGCGTGCCCATCACCCCCGGGGACGGGCCGGTGCCGATGCTCGGTCACGTCACCTCCAGCTACCACAGCCCGGCTCTGGGGCGGCCCTTCGCGCTCGGGCTGGTGACCGGCGGGCGCGACCGCATCGGCGACACCGTGCTCGCGCCGGTGGGCGAGGAACTGGTGCCCGTCACCGTCGCCGAACCCGTGCTCTACGACCCCGAAGGGACCAAGCGAGATGGCTGAGCCGACCGGCACCGGGCCGCTGACGTTGCGCCGCAGCCCCCTGGAACACCTCAAGGACACGATGCGGGCCGCCTCCGTCAGCGGCGCCAGTGGGGTCTCCCTGACCGAATGGCCGTTCCTCACCATGGTCGACGTGCGCGTCGCCCCGGGTTCCGCGGCGGCGGTACGGATCGAGCATGCTCTTGGCACGCCACTCCCCCTGCGCTGCGGCGACACCACCGCGTCCGGCCCGCACGCGGTGATGTGGCTCGGTCCCGACGAGTGGCTCGTCCTGTCCCAGGAGGACGGCGCAGAACTCACCGACAGGCTGCGCGCGGCGCTCGGCGAGGATGCGGGATCGGTCGTCGACGTCTCGGCGAACCGCACCACGCTGGAGCTGCGGGGACCAGCCGCCCGGGACGTGCTGGAGAAGGGCTGCCCACTGGATCTGCATCCCCGGTCCTTCGGCCCCGGGCAGGCGGCATCGACGACCGTGGGTCCCGTCCCGGTAGTGCTGTGGCAGGTCGCCGGCGCCCCGGCGTACCGGCTGCTGCCGCGGGCCTCGTTCGCCGACTACCTGGCGCGCTGGCTGCTCGACGCGATGCGCGAGTACGGCCACGAGGCCGAAGCACCCCTCGGGTCCTGAGTCTGCGCGAGGCGGTGCGGGCCTGCTTGGAGCACGGGTCCCCCCGGGACGTGTGATCCAGGCGGCCTGCGAACCCGTTCCGCACGGCCGCACAGCGCTCGCTGCGGCGCTTTCGCCGCGAGCCGGGCGCAAGGCGCGTGGACCGGACCCGAAGACCATCTGCGAGGAGCCCCCGCGGCCAAAAGGCGAGCAATCGGCGAATCCGTCCCGCCACTCGGTCACCAGGCAGAAAGAGGCAGGCCAGACCATGAGCAGCAGCATCGAGGACCCGAGCGACGACCTGTCCGTCACCTCACCCAAGACCTGGGCGGCCGGCGTTCCCGCTGTGACGCACGCTTTGGAGTACTCGCTCGGCCAGACGTCGGTGCGGCGCACCGCGTTGACCCTGCTGAACATCAACCAGGCCGAAGGCATCGACTGCCCCGGCTGCGCCTGGCCCGACGGGGCACCAGGCAAGCGCCACCTGAACGAGTACTGCGAGAACGGCGCCAAGCACATCAACGACGAGGCCACCTCACGGCGGGTCACCCGGGACTTCTTCCGTGAGCACTCGATCGCCGAGCTGGACGGGATGTCCGACTACTGGCTCAACCAGCAGGGCCGGCTGACCGAACCGATGGTCAAGCGGCCCGGCGCGACCCACTACGAGCCGATCGGCTGGGACGAGGCGCTCAGCCTGCTCGCCGCCGAACTCGTCGACTCCCCCGACGAAGCCCTGTTCTACGTCTCCGGCCGACTCAGCAACGAGGCAGCCTTCCTCCTCCAGCTCTTCGCCCGCGCGTTCGGCACCAACAATCTGCCCGACTGCTCCAACATGTGCCACGAGTCGAGCGGGTTCGCGATGAGGGAAGCACTGGGCACCGGCAAGGGCAGTGTTTCCCTGGACGACATCCACCACGCCGACCTGATCTTCGTGGTCGGCCAGAACTCGGGCACCAACCACCCGCGGATGCTGTCCGCGCTGGAGGAGACCAAGCGCAACGGCGGTCAGGTCGTGGCGGTCAACACGCTGCCCGAGGCCGGGTTGATGCGCTTCAAGAACCCGCAGAAGGCACGTGGCGTGATCGGCCGCGGTACCGCTGTCGCCGACCAGTTCGTGCACATCCGGGCGGGCGGCGACCTCGCCCTGTTCCAGGCCTTGAACCGGATGCTGCTGGAGGCCGAGGACGGTGCGCCCGGCACCGTACTCGACCACGACTTCATCCGGAACCACACGACGGGCTTCACCGATTTCGCCGCATACGCGCGCAAGGTTGCCTGGGAGGACCTCCTTGAGGCGACGGGGTTGCCACGGGAGGAGATCGAGGCCGTCTTCGACCGGGTCCTGAAGAGCAAGAAGATCATCGTCTGCTGGGCCATGGGCCTGACCCAGCACAAGCACGGGGTGCCGACCATCCGTGAGGTCATCAACTTCCTGATGATGCGCGGCAATCTGGGCAGGCCCGGCACCGGCGCCTGCCCGGTGCGCGGCCACAGCAACGTCCAGGGCGACCGGACCATGGGCGTGTGGGAGCAGATGCCGCAGGAGTTCCTGGACGCCTTGGAACGTGAGTTCGGCTTCACTCCGCCCACCCATCACGGCCTGGACGCGGTGAACGGCATCCGGGCCATGTACGAGGGACGCGCCAAGGTCTTCCTCGGCGTCGCGGGCAACTTCGTACGGGCCACGCCGGACAGCGCGGTCACGGAGGAGGCCATGCGGAAGTGCCGCCTCACCGCGCACATCTCCACCAAACTCAACCGTTCCCACACCGTGTGCGGCGACACCGCGCTGATCCTGCCCACGCTGGGTCGCAGCGACCGTGACTTCCAGGCCACGGGCGAACAGTTCGTCACCGTCGAGGACTCGATGAGCGAAGTCCACGCTTCCCGGGGGAAGCTGCCGCCCGCCTCCCCGGATCTGCTGAGTGAGGTGGCGATCATCAGCCGGACGGCCCACAAGACCCTCGGCTCGACACCGCCCCTTCCCTGGGAGGACTTCGAGAAGGACTACAGCACTGTCCGCGACCGGATCTCCCGTGTCGTGCCGGGCTTCGAAGACTTCAACGCCCGGTTGGCGCGGACCGGCGGCTTCGTGCTGCCCAACCCGGTGAACCAGGGCGTCTTCCCCACCCCCAGCGGCAAGGCCGTCTTCACCCTCAACGAGTTCACGATGCCGCACGTTCCCGAAGGACACCTGCTGCTGCAGACCCTGCGCTCACACGACCAGTGGAACACCGTCTGGTACACCCCGAACGACCGCTACCGCGGCGTCCACAACGCCCGCCGCGTCGTCCTCGTCAATCCCGCCGACCTGAAGGACCTCGGCATGGCCGACCGGGACGAGGTGGACCTGGTGAGCATCTGGCACGACGGGACGGAGCGCCGCGCGCAGAACTTCCGGGTCGTCGGCTATCCCACCAGCCCCGGCTCCGCCGCGTCCTACTACCCGGAGACCAACGTCCTGGTGCCGCTGGACAGCGTGGCCGACTTCAGCAACTGCCCCACGTCCAAGGGCATCGTTGTCCGCCTGGAGCCAGCTCGCAGCATCACCCCGGGTGCGGTCTGAGGCCAGGTAGAGGGCCGACTCGCCGAAAGGCTGCCACGGGGCTCCGCGAGGCACCGATGACGAGGCCGGGGCACCCTCCGCGTCCCGCATTCACCGCACTGGCTCAACCGCATGAAGCCGCCGGAGCACGCCTCCGCGGACCTCGGTGGGACTCGGCTGGAACGTGCGCGCCCGGTGGCGGACAAAGCGGCCCGGTACGCCGAGGCTGTCGACGCCGTACGGACCAGGCTGTGACGAACTGCCGCCGGCCTGCGCACCGCGCCGCACGGCACGGCAGCGCGGCGCGTCGGGCGCGGTGGGGCGCCTAAGGCGCCAGGAACGGCAGGGGCCGGGCGGTGGTCAGTAGGCGAGGGGCCAGCCGCCGCTCCACTTCAGCAGGTTGATGCCGAGCTTGGGTGCACCGCCGTCGTTGCCGTCGTAGTAGTGGTAGACGAGCAGGTCCTCGCCGCCGTCGCGCATGATGTCCTGCCCGCCGGGGCCGATCACGGATCCCTGTGAGGCCATGACCACGGTGCCGCCGTTGTTGTTCATCGCGACGCCGTCGCGGTCGTAGTAGGGCCCCACGGGGCTGGTGGCCCGGCCGACCTTGATCTTGTACGTGGAGGCGGTGCCGCTGCAGCAGGTGTCGTACGAGGCGAAAAGGTAGTAGTACCCGTTCCGCTTGACCACGGTCGGGCCCTCCACCGCCCTCGCCCCCGTGGAGCGCGAGGCGAGCGAGTGGCGGGTGGTGTCCCCCTCGTGCTGCTTGCCGGTCCTCGGGTCGAGGCGGATCATCTTGATCCCGCTCCAATGGGAGCCGAAGGCCAGCCACCACTTGCCGTCGCCGTCGACGAACAGGTCGGGGTCGATGGCGTTGTAGTCGCTGCTGGACGTGGAGGAGTAGACGATGCCCTGGTCCTTCCAGCTGCCCGGCATCCCGGTCGTGGAGGTGGCGAGGCCGATGGCCGAGGTGTTGGAGCGGAAGCGGGAGACGGCGTAGTACATCAGGTACCGGCCTCCGTGGTAGGAGAGGTCGGGTGCCCAAGGATCGTTCTCGGGCGAGTAGCGCGACCACCAACCGGGCGGCGAGGAGAAGGCGTTGCCGTTGCGTTCGAAGGCGACGCGGTCGGTGGAGGTGCGGAACTCCAGGTAGCCGTGGGTGGAATGGAGCAGGTAGCGCCCGTCGGGCGCGCGGAGCATGGTCGGGTCATGGACGCCGACATCACCGGTGACCCTCCCGGGGCTGGGGTAGGCGGACGCGCTCGACGGCATCAGGGTCAGCATGACGGCGGCGGGCAGCGCGAGGAGGGATGATCTGCGCAGAGTGCGGCTCATGCGTTTCTCCTGCGAGTGACGAGGGACATGACGTTCCTTTCGAGAGATCGAATGACACCCGTGGTCAGGGGCGTGTGGGTGATGCCTTCCAGGAGAAGCCGCCCATGTCGGTCCAGGGGGCGGCCTTGACGGCCGCGCCGAGGGTGCTGTCGCGGACGGTGGTCTGCGGGTCGAGGCGCGCGTCACCGCCCGCGTGCCAGGGTCGGCCGAGGTGGAAGCTCCGGGCGGACACGTCGCCGTCGACGGTGGTGCGGGTGATGAGGAAGCCCTTGCGGCCGGCGGGCGTGCTGGGTGCGGTGACGTACCCGGCCGAGGTGCCGTTCCAGCGCTTCTTCAGCACCAGGACGGACTTGTCGATGACCGCCGTGGCACGGCCGAAGACGAAGTCGGTGTTGCCGATGACATAGGAGTTGGTCAGATATACCCGGCCCGTCTTCTCCTTGGCGGCCGTGTCGAGGAGGAGGGTGTCCTGGTCGCCGCTGATGATGAGGGCGTCCAGACGGATACGGTCGGCAGGCGGTGCGCAGCGCCACCGCCTGCCGACCGTTCGGCTGTTGGTGCTTCGCCTCGTCGAAGTCGTTGGCGATGGTGAGGTACGGGGTTGTTCACACCCTGGAAGTAGCTGTTCTCCAGGACCATCTTCGTTTCTCCGAACACCCCGAAGGCCGTGCCGTAGGCCATGGCCCCTGTGGCGGCCAGCGCCAGCGGCATCCCTGCCAGCAGCACCGTCTTCTTTCTGCAGTTGCCGCGCCTTGCCGCGACCGTGCAGCTCAGTCATGCGTGTCATCCCAATCCGTACCTGCGTGAGGGGCGCCCGTGAGGAATGTGCCGCTGAGTAGTTGCCGCGGAGTCGAAAATGGTTGCCGCCCCGCCGAGACAGTTGCCTCCAGCCGATGCCCCCGGCGCAGAAAAACGGTCAGCCCCCGACTGCCCCGGCGCCCTCCCCCTTCTCCCCGCCAGTTGTGGTGAGGACGACGACCAGGAGAAGGACGCGACACCACGGCCGCGCCCGAGGACAGTGACGCCGACGCGCCTCCGCAGCCGCCCGCCCCCGGGCCATCCGGAGGCCGACAACGAATCCGTGCTGGTCGGACTCAGGCTCGAACAACGGCTGCACGCCTGGAAAAAGGGGAATGCGCCGACGCCGGCCTTCGGCGCGAAAGGCGAAACCTCGCTCATTGGCAACGGGTGCCGGGCCGAGCTCAGGGGCCTCAAGCGCAGTGCCCGGGCCGATGGCCGACCGCAGCTGGTCGGGACGCCGCCTGCACCTCGGCATGCCGGCCTTCACCGATCACGCATCACCGTCCCGGCCGAGCCCTCCTGAGCAGAAGCACTTGACACTCATCACGGGGGCTCACCCCGGCGCACGACATCCGTGCGGGGCACCGTACGGCCCGATACCTCTCCATGCGGGCCGCAGGACGAGAGTGACGCACGGCCGGGTGGACGGGTATTCCCGGACAGGGGTCACAAGAGCCCCTTGACCGCACAGGAGGGCGGAGCCGGCCGGTACAGCCCTGCAGCCAGCACCCTCCCCGCCCCTACCCCGCGCAGGGGATCGTCCTTGCCCAGGCCGGCGCGACAGTGCCGGTCGCCCCGTGACGCAACCCCGCACCTGGGGTGAGGGGATGACGCTTGAGCACAGGTGGGTGCGTATCCGCGAGAGCAGGAGCAGCTGTGGGGCGCGGTCGCACCCTGCAGAAGGCCGTTTCAGCGGGGAACGATGCGGGGGGGGAGCGCAGGGCGGTAGAGGTTCCGCGACGACCGTCCCGCGGCGGATACGGGCAGCCCAGTCGTTCGAGTCAGCCGATGGAGGAGGAGCCGCCCTCGCGGGCGTCGAGCAGCTCGTCCCAGTGCTCGGTCGCCCATCGGCACGCGGCGGCCAGCGGCTCCAGCGCGCTGCGGCCCAGCGGTGTCAGCGCGTACTCGACCCTGAGTTTCGGGTCGGCGTGCACCGTGCGTGACACGAACCCGCCTCGCTCCAGGCCGCGGAGCGACTGGGTGAGCACCTTCGGGGTGACGCGGCCCAGTGGCACGCGAAGTTCGGAGTATCTGCGCGGGCCGTCGTCCAGGCAGCGGAGAACCATGGGTGCCCATTTGTCACCGAAGCGGAAAGGCAGCAGCGAGGACGGGCACAGCTCGTCGAACAAGTCGGGTGGCAGCGGTGGCCGTTGCGTCATCGAAGGTCTCCCGTCTCCGGTCTTGGTATCCAGCTGGTGACCAACCTTCTGGATATCTTCCGGAGCATCGACTCGGCGAGAGGTATTCCGACGATGGGCGGGATCGTGGTTGTCGGGGCAGGTTGGCCGCCCGCCTGCTCGGCAACCTCACCGATCCGCACCCGTCCTCCGCTGGCCGGAAGACAGCCGGCTTGCCGGTTTGAACCTCACGTCGCCGTCAGGTTCAAAGTGACGGATATCGAATGAACACCATTATTTCAACCTATAAAAGTAAGGCAGGACATTATGCGCGCAGCCCGCTTCCATGAGTACGGCGGAGCGGAGAGCCTGGCGATCGAGCAGGCCCGCGACCCTCGCCCGGGACTTGGCGAGATCCGTGTCCGCGTCGCGGCGGCCAGTGTCAATCCCATCGACTGGAAGCTGCGCTCCGGCGCCCTGCACCAGCTGATTCCCCTGGAGCTGCCCGCCATTCCCGGGCGCGACGCCGTCGGCGTGGTCGACGAAATCGGTGACGGAGTGCGGGGGGTGAGCATCGGCGACCGCGTCTTCGGGCTGGGCGGTGTCACCGGCGCGACCGCTGAGCTGACCATCCTCTCGGCCTGGGCCCACGCCCCCGACACGTGGGACGATGAGCAGGCCGCAGGCGCCGGTCTCGCGTCCGTGACCGCGATGCGTGGCCTGAACGCGCTCGGCTCCCTCGCGGGGCGCACCCTTCTCATCGAGGGCGCCGCCGGAGGCGTGGGCAGCGCGGCAGTCGAGATCGCTGTGGCACAAGGTGCCACCGTGATCGGGACAGCCAGCGAGCGCAACCACGAGTTCCTCACCTCTCTCGGCGCCATTCCCACCACCTACGGCCCCGGCATCGCACAGCGCCTCCCCGCTCTCGCCGCGCACGGCGTCGACATCGCGCTCGACACCGCGGCCTCCGGCTCCCTGGACGACCTCGTCGCGATCACGGGCGACCCGACGCGCGTCGCGACGGTCGCCGACCACGCGGGCGGGCAGCGCCTGGGCACGCATGTGGTCAACGCGGAGAACGATTCCGACCTCCTGTCCGCGACCGCGGAACTGGGCCGGCAGGGCCGCTACACGCCCCGTATCGAACAGACCTACCCTCTGGAGCGGATCGCCGACGCCCACGCGCACGCCGAGCGCGGACGCACACGCGGAAAGATCGTGGTCCGCATCTGAAGCGGAGGCATGGCACAGACGCGCCGGCCCGCCAAACGATGATCTTGGTGGGCCGGCGCTGACTGCCTCGACCTCGCGGAGCGCCTGGAGGAGGTCAGCCCCGTCCGCGGGCGCCGCCCCGCGTTCTGAGAGGGCGTCGTGCCGATGCCGATGTCGAGCGGGCGCGATCGTCAAGACGCTCGAGGAGACACCGACGAACGCCCTGGCTCAGGCGGAGGAGCGACCGCGGATTCCGTCCAGGAGGTATGTGGTGCGGCGGTCGTAGTCGTCCCGGGGAGGCCGCTTGCCGTGCTTGAGGGCGAGGGCGGTGTCGACGACGAGTGCGTGGAGGTCGTCCGCCGTGAACTCCGGCCGCAGCGCACCGGAGGCCCGCGCCGCTGCGATGAGCTCTTCATTTGCCTCGCTTCCGACTCGGCAGATCTCCATGAGCTGCTGCGAGTGCGGATACGTCTGCAACAGGACGTCGTTGAAGGCGGGCTGGCGGTACTGGAGGTCGCGGATCGCGGTGAGGTAGTACGCGATCCGCTCGCCGACATCGTCGATGCTCCGAGTGTGGTCGATGACGGCGAACAGCTCACTCGCCACGACCTCTTCGATGACGGCTTCGATGAGGCCGATCCGCCCGCCGAACCGGTTGAAGATGGTGGCCTTGCTCACCCCTGCTGCCTTGGCGACCTCCTCCAGCGGCACCGTCAGGCCCTGCCCCTGGAAGGCGCCGATCGCGGCAGAGCGGATCTGCTCGGAATTGCGCCGGGCATCGGCGCGCAGCCGGGATCGGGAAGGCGCCGCACCGTCCATGGCCCTCACCGTCGCTTCCTGTCGCTCACCCGCATAACTTGACTCACTGGGTCAGCTTACCTACGGTCATCGACGAACGAGAAACTGACCCGCTTGGTCAATTTATGCTTCCGCCCACCTCCAGGACGGACGCCGTGGGAGCTCAGAAAGGTCAAGAACATGATCGTTGTCACCGGCGCCACCGGTGGGCTCGGCGGCGCCACCGTCGAGCACCTCCTCAAGCGCGTACCCGCCGACCAGATCGGCGTCAGTGTCCGCGACGCCGCCAAGGCGCAGCACCTTGCCGACCGCGGCGTTCGCGTGCGGCAGGGCTCCTACGAGGACCCAGCCACGCTGCGTGACTCCTTCACCGGTGCCGACCAGGTCCTTCTGGTGTCCGGCAACGACCCGGCCGCCGACATGGTCGGCCTGCACCGCAATGCCGTCGAAGCCGCAGTCGCGGCCGGAACCCGGCGGATCCTGTACACGAGCCAGCAGAGCGCCGTCCCCGACAACCCGTACCGGCCGTCGGACATCCACACCGCCACCGAGGCGATCCTCGGCGCCTCCGGAGTCGCCTGGACCGCACTGCGCAACGGCGCCTACGGCCCCCTCGATCAGCTGCTCGGCCCGTGGCAGCGGACCGGCGTGATCGCCCAGCCGCAAGACGGCCCCGTACCGTACACCGACCGTGCCGACGTAGCCGAGGCCACTGCCGTCGTCCTCGCCGGTGACCGCTCCTTCGACGGCCCCGTCACCTTCACCGCGCCGACCGCCGTCACCTTCGACGACTTCGCCAAGATCGCCTCCGAGCTCACCGGTAGCACTGTCGAGCGCATCGTCCTGGACGACGAACAGTGGGTCGCCGACCAGCTCGCGATCGGCGTCCCGGAGCAGGCGGCCCGGCTCATGCTCAGCTGGTACCAGGCAGCCCGCGCGGGCTACTTCGCCGAAGCCGACCCTGTGCTGGCCGAACTCCTCGGCCGTGAACCCCGCACCGCCGCCGACCGGCTCGCAGCCCACGTCGACGGCTGAAGCTTTCTCTCGATCACTTGATCGCTGATCCGGGCATGCCTCTCACCAGCCATCTGCGGGTCGGCCACGTCGCGATCCAGATCACGAACGCCCTTGGCGCGCATGACGACCATCGGCGGGAGCAAGCGGGAGTTCGAGTTCGTCGCAGGGCTCGGCCCTCGATGCAGTGATCGACCACGCGGCTGCAAAGTGATCGACTACACAGCGGTCGACCCCAGCGACGCGACCCGCGACACCGACATCGTGCTCGAAACGAGCGGCGCCGGTTCGCGCCCGTTGCTGAGCAGCGCGACCGGCCACCCGACAGGTGCAAAGGTACCGACGCCACCCCACCACCCACTCACAGGACGACGCGGTCGCGCCCGCCTCCGGGGTACGGGCCGGCCGTGCCGTGGACGGGCGGTGCCGAGACCTCCGCACCTGGCCGTCCCGCTGTGCACTCCCGGACGCTCGGTCTGCGGTGATCGCGAAAGACGACGGCAAAGACGACGGTGCGGCGGACAGTCCGGAGCGCATCGTCGAGCTCCTTCCGCTCACTTGGGGCCCGCACCGTCGGGCCACCTGTGGGCTCACTGCCGCACAGCACGCAGTCCGTCCAGTAGCAGCCGCAGTCCGAACTCGAAGTGCTCCGTGAAGTCCGTACTGGTGAGCACCGGCAGGGTGGCGGAGAGGTGTGGATAGGCCCCCGCCACCACCGCCTCGTGCAGACCCCCGGCATCGGCGGACTCTTCGTTCTCCGGCCGGAGGGCGGCCTGTTCCTCCAGCGTGTGGCCGACGGTGAAGTTGGCGACCGCATAGAGCGCCCGCGCCGCTTCACTGTCACCGAAGCCTGCCTCTCGCAGTACGCCGACGAGGCTGTCGGCGAAGCCCAGGGTGTTCGGGCCGGTCGAGTGTGTACCGGCGAAGACGCGTGCGCCGTCGCGATGGGCGAGCAGTGCCGAACGCAGCGCGCGGGCCAGGCGTGCCACTCCCTCGCTCCAGTCGCCGTCCCCCGTCGGCCCGGCGGCGGCCCCGACACCTTCGACCATGCGCTCGGCCATCGCGGTGAGTAGGTCCTGTTTGGTCGCGAAGTAACGGTACAGCGCACCCGCCCGGGCACCCACCGCGTCGGCGAGCCGGCGCATGGTCAGTGCGTCGAGACCGGACTCGTTCAGCAGATCGAGTGCGGTCTCGATGGTGCGGGCCTGGTCGAGTCGCGCGGGACGGCCTCTGGTCGGGCTTGACGGAGAGCTCATGGGTCTTAGTATAGTCTTTACTGAACGCTGTTCATTAAATCGAGGAGGATCGCTCCGATGGACACCGATGTGATCGTCGTGGGGGCGGGCCCGACCGGGCTGATGCTCGCCTGTGAGCTGGCGCTGGCGGGCGTACGGACCCGGGTCCTGGAACGCCGCACCGAACCACAGCGCGATTCGCGGGCGCTGAGCCTGCACCCGCGCAGTGTCGAGCTGATGGACCAGCGGGGGCTGCTCGACCGGTTCCTCCCGCTCGGCCGGACCGTGCCGGGCTGGCACTTCGCAGGGCTGCGCACGCAGCTCGACTTCAGCGGTCTCGACTCACGGCACGGCTACACCCTCTTCCTGGCTCAGGCCCGCACCGAGGCGATCCTCGAGGAGCGGGCGCACGAGCTGGGTGTGCAGATCATGCGGGGGCTCGAGACCCTCGCCGTCAGTCAGGACGACGACGGGGTAGAGGTGGAGGTGCGCGGCCCCGACGACGGCACCGGGACCATGCGCGCCCGATACGCGGTCGGTTGCGACGGCGGGCGCAGCGTGGTGCGTCGGGAAGCGGGGATCGACTTCCCGGGAACCGACGAGACCCTCACAGGGATGCTCGGGGATTTCGCGGTCGTCGACCCGGGCGCCCTCGACAAGGCGCGGGCCCATGGCGTGATCGTCGCGCCACTGGAAGGAGGACGCACCCGGTTCGTCCATCTGGATCCGGAGCGGATGCGGGTGCCGGCCCGCGAGCCGGTGACCCTGGAGGAGTTCCGGGCGTCGCTCACCCGCGTCTGCGGCTCCGACTGCGGGGTCGCCGAGCCCCGCTGGCTGTCGCGCTTCGGCAATGCCACCCGGCTCGCGGAGAGCTACCGTTCGGGGCGCATTCTGCTGGCGGGCGACGCCGCCCACATCCACTTCCCCGCAGCGGGCCAAGGGCTCAACACCGGGCTCCAGGACGCCATGAACCTGGGCTGGAAGCTGGCCGCCGTGGTCAACGGCTGGGCCCCGCGCGGGCTGCTGGACAGCTACGACGAGGAGCGTCGGCCGGTCGGCCAGTCGGTCACCGAGAACACCGAGGTCCAGACCCTGCTGGCGGAGCTCACGCTGGTCGGGCAGTACCAGCGTCCGGCCGCTGCCCTGCGCAAGCTCCTCGACCAGCTGCTGGGCATGGCCGAGGTCAACCGCCGGCTCGCCGAGCAGGTGTCCGCACTCGGCACGGTCTATCCACCGGTGACTCCGGGCGCCGATCCGCTGGTGGGGCGGCGAATGCCCGACGTCGGGCTGACCGCCGCCGGCTCGGAGGCGACGCGGGTGTACGAACTGCTCCACCCGGGGCGCTTCGTGCTGCTCGGTCTGGCCGGGGAGCCCGTCGACGCAGGCTGGGGCTCGCGGGTCGAAGCAGTCACCGTCGACAAGTACGACGAGCGTGCGGACCTCGACGGGGTGACCGAGGTTCTCGTACGTCCCGACGGTCACATCGCGTGGGCCACTCGTACCACCGACGGCGGCGCGCGCATCGACGACCGGGTCCGGGCCCTGACCGCCTGGGCGGGTACGGCCTCCTGAAAGGAACGGAATCATGCCTGTGAACCGCGTCGATCCACCGTCCGTGCACAACCCGTCCGACCAGATCACCCAGGTCGTCGCCGTCGACAGAACACGAATCGCGCATCTCTCGGGACAGGTCGCCTGGGATGCGGAAGGACGACCCGTGGGGCCCGGCGACCACGAGGCCCAGGCGGCACAGATCGCCCGCAACCTCGACGCCGCACTCGCCGCGGTCGGCGCCACCCGCGACGACATCATCGAAGAGACCGTCTACGTCGTCGACTACACCCCGGAGCTGCTGCCGGCGATCTTCGGGCCGCTGCGGGCCGGTGTCTCGCAAGCGCCCGCAAGCACGCTGGTGGGCGTGCCCGCACTCTTCGCACCGGAATTCCTCCTCGAGGTCCAGGTGGTCGCCGCGCTCCCCGGACGAGGGAGCCATGCCGAGCCATACCGACCGACGACACCGCAGTGAGCAGCGAGCGTGCCGAGGCTCCCGAATCCGGCGGGATCCGCAGGGCACCCAACCGGAGCGACGACCAAGATCTCGAAACGGCCGGACGAGCCCCCGACGACCGTCTGAAGCGGATACAACGGGACGTCCGCTCCTGCTGGGCGGCCAGAGCCGAGTCGGAGGGGTGATGGCCACCTTCGTTCTTGTGCACGGTTCGTGGCTCGGCGGCTGGGCGTGGAAGCGGGTCGCCCCCCGGCTGCGGGCGTCCGGCCACACCGTTCTGTGCCCCTCGCTCGCCCCGGCCGGGCCCGGCGTCGGGCTGAGCACCCACATCGCCGAGATCGTCGCTCTGATCGACAGGCACGATCTCATCGACGTGGTCCTCGTGGGCCACAGCTACGGAGGCATGGTCGTCGCCGGTGCCGGATACGAGCGACCGCAGCGCATCCGACGACTCGTGCATCTGGACGCGTACTTCCCCTCGCCCGGCCAGTCCGCCTTCGACCTCCAACCCGTACTGCGCGACGCGTGCGATGCCGCTGCCGCTCTGCGGCCGGAGCGGGAGGCATGGCTGATTCCGCCCTTCGGCTTCGGGGCGATGGGGCTCTCGGGGGCCGACCTGGAGTGGGTGACCTCCCTGGCGCGGCCGATGAACCGGGCCACCCACGAGGAACCCCTGCCGGGCCCCGCGTCCGGCCCCCCGCACCCACCGGCGACGTACATCCGGTTCGGAGGTTCCCCCTTCTTCGCCGACGCGGCGGAAACGGCGCTGCGACGCGGGGCCCGGCTCCTGACAGTCCAAGACGCCGGCCATATGGCACCCATCACCGACCACGAGCGCCTGTGCGCGGTGCTCGGCCGGACAAGCTGAGGAGCTGTTGCCATGCGTCATGCGTCGCTGTCCCGTCGACGTCCGCGTCCTTCTCCTGGACGAACCGAGACTGCCGGCGCTGGGCCCCGCGCCCCGCCCGGCGCCGGGCGGATCGTCACCGTCACGAGCAACGGAGGGGTCGTCGGAGAGCCGTGTGGCTGGTTCACCGGTGGCGCACGAAGGGTGGCCCCTCGTGCGGCGAGGGGCCACCCTTCGTGGGCCGGTGGGGTGTCAGCGCAGCGCGGCGATCATGTCCTCGGCCAGCTTGGTGCTGGAGGCGGGGTTCTGGCCGGTGAAGAGGTTGCCGTCGACGATGTTGTGCTGCTGGTAGGCCACCCCTTCGACGTGGACCGCACCCAGTTCCCGCAGACGGGAGGCGAGCAGCCACGGGGCGCCCTCCGCCGTGCCGAACATCCGCTCCTCCTCGTCGGTGAACGCTGTCATCCTGCGGCCGGCGAAGAGCCAGTTGCCGTCCTCGTCCTTGGCGCTCAGCAGTGCGGCCGGACCGTGGCAGACCGCCCCGATGGGCTTGCCGTCCTTGTCCGCCTTTGCCAGCAGACGGCCCAGGTCGGCGTCCTGGAAGAGGTCGACGACCGGGCCGTGGCCGCCGGGCAGCACCACCGCGTCGTAGTCGTCGACGTCGATCTCGTCGAGCTTCAGCAGCGGGCCGAACTCCTGCAGCGCCTGCTGGGCGTGTGCCACATAGTGACCGCACTCCTCCCCCGCGACCGCCGGGTCGGCGCTGTGCTCGTCCAGCGGCTGCAGCACCCCGCCCGGAGAAGCGAAGTCGACCGTGTAACCGGCCTCCGTGAACTTCTTGTGCGGGGCGGCCAGTTCCTCCGCCCAGTAACCCGTCGGGTACTTCGATCCGTCGGTGCGCTCCCACACGTCGGCAGCCGACATGACGATGAGAACCTTGCCCTTGCTCATACGAGTTCCTTTTCCGTGGAAAACCGTCCGGAGCAAGCGGCGGATTGCTCCGGGAAAGCCGTGTCAGGCATGACGCGATTGCGGCAGAGGACATGAGTGCGTCCCCTGCCGCTCGCCCTGAGGACGTACATTCAGCATGGCCCGCCGGCGGCCCCCGCGGACGCCCGTAGCAGGCCCTGCGCAACAGCGGACCCGGCAGCCTAGGACTGAGAGAGCCACGCGGGAACCACCCACGTCCGCGATACTGCTTGGTATGGCCAACAACAACCGTGAGCTGGGAAACTTCCTGCGGAAGGCGCGCAGTCAAGTGGATCCCGAGCAGGCCGGCCTTCCGCCGGACAGCCGTACACGGCGTGTTCCGGGCCTGCGCCGGGAAGAGGTCGCCCGCCTGGCCGGCGTATCGACCGACTACTACGCCCGGCTCGAACAAGGACGCCCGATCTCCCCTTCACCCGGTGTCGTGGACGCACTCTGCCGCGCCCTGGGCCTCGACGAGGCGGGACGCACCTACCTTCACACCCTCGTCGGAGTGACGGACGCGCCGGCACGGCGTCGCAGCCGAAGCGTCCAAAGACTCCGCCCCGGTCTCCGCCAACTCATCGACGCGTTCGACGGCGAACCTGTGCTGGCCCTCGGCCGCCGCAGCGACGTCCTGGCGGCCACCCGGATGGCCAAGGCACTGTTCACCGACTTCGACCAGATGCCCGTCCGCCACCGCAACTACGCACGCTGGATGTTCCTCAGCGAGGGACCCCGGTCCTTGTTCGTCGACTGGGAGGACCAGGCACGGGCCGCGGTGGAAAGCCTGCGTCTGGAGGCGGGACGGGACCCGGACGATCAGGCCACGAACGATCTCATCGCAGAGCTGCGCGGAAAGAGCGCCGAATTCCATCACTGGTGGGAAAAGCACCGGGTCCACCAGCGCACCCACGGCTCCAAACACCTCCACCACCCCCTGGTCGGTGAACTGACGGTGGAGTACGAGACGCTGATCCCGCCGGGAGACCCCGACACGACCCTCTTCATCTACACCGCGGAACCCGGCTCGTCGTCCCGACAAGCACTCGACCTCCTGGCCATGTGGACCCTCACCGGCGCCGGAGCACCCCGGCCCGGCACAGCACACGAACACGACTGACCTGGCGGACTCACCGCGATTCTCACCGGGTACGCCGACGCGTGGTCCCTACGACGTCATCCTTGGCGACGCGGTTGACAGCCCTCATTAGTGAGTGGTTTATTACTCACATGCCGAAGCCCACCTCGCAACGACAGCTCTCGACCGCCGACGAACGGCGCAGGACGGTCCTCCAGACCGCGGTCAGCGCGTTCGCGGACCGGGGCTACTTCGGCACGAGGACCACGGACGTGGCGCAGCGGGCCGGTATCTCGCAGGCGTACATCTACCGGCTCTTCCCCGACAAGGAGGCGCTGTTCGTGGCGGTGGTGGAGCACTGCTTCGCGCGGGTCCGCGAGAGCCTGGGCGACGGGGCCGCCGCGGCGAAGGGGAGTTCCGCACAGGAGATCCTGGACGCGATGGGGAACGCGTACGCCGAACTCATTTCGGACCGCGACCTGCTGCTGCTCCAGCTCCACGCACAGTGCGCGGCGGCCGCCGAGCCGGCCGTCCGCGAGGTGGTGCGCAGCGGTTACGCGCGTCTGGTCGAGTACGTACGGGGAGCCTCCGGCGCACCGGAGGCCGACGTTCAGCGGTTCTTCGCCGTGGGCATGCTGTGCCATCTCGTGGTCGCCCTCGACACCCACGAGATGGATGCCCCGTGGGCCCGAACGCTGTCCGACGGGCTTCGGCACTACTGAGACCCGGAGCCGATCGCCACAGGGAGGGGGTGATCTCATGCACCGCACCGTCGCGGCCCGTTGGGCCGCACTCGTACCGCTGGCCGTTTTGGACGCGGCACTGTTCGCGCTGTGGCGCTGAGCACCGTGCCGCGATCTCCGCGGCTCTTTTTTTGGCCGCGAGAGTGAGTGGTCAACCACACATAGAACGAGGACGAGCCCAAGGAGTACCGACATGCCACCCACCACCACACCCGCTTCGAGCGCGGAACGGCTTGCCTGGAAGGCCACGCTGACCGTCCTGCTGCTCGCGCCGGCCTTCATGGTCACGCTCTGGAACTGACCATCGACGGCTCGTTCCCGCGAAAGGAGGGTCGCCATGACCCTCACCACGGCACAGCCCGTCCCGGCGCGGCAGGCACCACCAACGCGCGCGGCCCGCGCCGCCCTACTGGCCTCGGCCGCGCTGACCCTCATGGCCGCGGCGATCATCGCGCCCGGACTGCCCGCGATGAGCGAGGAGTTCGCCGACACACCCGGCGGGGGGCTCCTCGTCCGCTTCGTGGTGACCATCACCTCGCTCGCCATCGCCGTCAGCGCGCCGGTGTCCGGGCTCATCGCCGACCGTGTCGGCCGACGTTCGCTGCTGGTGTCCGGTCTCGCGCTGTACGCCGTCAGCGGCACGTCGGGGTTCTTCGCCACCGACCTGTATGTGCTGCTCGCCACGCGGGCGCTGCTCGGCGTCGCGGTGGGCGGGATCATGACGGCGGTCAGCGCGACCATCACCGACTGGTTCGAGGGGGCGCGACGGGCCTCGTTCCTCGGGTTGCAGCAGGCGTTCGCGAGCCTGGGCGGGGTCGTCTTCCTGCCGCTGGGCGGGATCCTGGCCGGGGTCGACTGGCGTGCGCCGTTCTGGCTGTACGCCGTATCGGCCGCCGTCGCCGTCCTGGCGTTCACCGCCCTACGGGAGGGGCAGCGGGGCGGGCACGGCACGGATCCCGCGGCCGGGCAGACCCCGCTGCGGGGGCGGCCCCCGCAGCACAGCGGGACGAGCCGCATCGTCGGCGTATACCTACTGGCGCTCGTCGCGACGCTCGCCTTCTACATGGGTCCCACCCAACTGCCGTTCCTGCTCCAGGACTTCGGCAGCGGGCCCGGCGTCGTCGGGGCCGTGGTCGCCGGAAGCACGCTGTCCGGGACGCTCGGCGCGCTGGCCTTCCCGTATCTGCGACGAAGGCTGGCCACCACCGCGATCACCGCCGTCAGCGTCGCGCTGCTGGGCACCGGCTGGCTGCTGGTCGGGGCGGCCGGCACGGTCGTCCACGTTCTGGCCGGGATGCTCGTCGGCGGTGCGGGGGTCGGGCTCGTCGTGCCCAACCTCAATCTGCGCCTGAGCGAACTCGCCCCCGGCGGGCGGCGGGGACGAGTCCTCAGCGGGCTCGTCACGGGAATCTTCCTCGGGCAGTTCCTCTCGCCACTGGCCCTCCAACCCCTCATCCACGCGGCCGGCCTCGCGGGCGCGTTCACGTGGACGGGAGGGGCGATGGCGGCCGGGGCGGCCCTGGTCGGCCTCATCACCGGCCTGGCCCGCCAAGCCCGCGTGCCCGCATGCCCGCGACAGGACCCACCCCACACCGACCACGCCCATCACCAGAAATGAACTCCGAAAAGGGAGCACCCTGATGATCCACCACTGTGTCCGCTTCACCATCAAGCCCGGCACCACGCCGGCACAGCTCGAAGACGCCCTCGCCAGCCTGCGCAACCAGGGCGAGGTCATCCCCTCCGTGCGCTCCTTCCTCGTCGGCCGCGACCACGGCGGCGAATACGAGTGGGGCGCCACCTTCGAGATAGCCGACCTGGAGGGCTACTGGGAGTACCTCATCCACCCCGCCCACCGCCGCACCGACGAGATCGGGCTGCCGCTGGTCGACAAGTTCGTCTCCTTCGACATCACCGACGACCTCGACCCCGAATCCGGCGACAAGATCGCCGCCCTGCACCGCCGCCGCTACGACGCCGACCCCGGCCTCACCGAACTCGTCTCCAACCTCAACCAGTACGAAGGCAGCGCCGCCCCCGGCCCCCACGCCACCTGACACCCGTCCGGGAGGCGGGGAACGGCGACCTGGTACCGCCGCCGCCCCGCCTCCCGGCGCCCCCACCGCTTCAGGGTCGCGCCTTCGCCTCGGAGGATTGCACACGAACGTACGGACCGCCCCTGGCCGCCTACCGCACAGCGAACGGTGCCGGGGCCCGTACCCCGGTCACTTGACGGGGTGCCCGTCGTACTTGCCGCCCTGGCAGCGCCACGTGTGAGTGGCGACGCCGCGCGGCATCCCGCCGCCCCGCATGCACTCCTCCCAGGTGACAGGGTCTTTGTCCGCAGCGGGTGCTGCGCCGGCAAGGCCCGTGACGACCGAGCCGACGACAACCAATGTGGCCACGGCGCTCGCAACGTACCGCATTCCCGATCTCCTTCTGCTGGCCGGGTACTTGTTCCTTTGCCGTGATTCCACTGGAGCAGTTTTCAGCAAACCGAATTCCCCCGTGCGAGGGCAGCTGAATATGTTTTCGGTGGAGCCCGCCCGCACTTCGACAGGAAGGCCCACAAGCTCCGCCGGGGATGGTGCGTACCGCGGCGAACCCGGTAAGAGGTGCGTACTTCGGATGATATTTTTCAGGCCCTTTGCGCGGGTCCTGCTTCCACACGCCCCCGAGCATGTCCGGTTCGGTGCGTAATGGCCAGGGAATCAACCTTGAGCCGACAGTCATAGACCCGCGAGGTCGCCGTAGCCACGGCATTCCCGCTGGAGTCCACCGGGCGCCGACGCACGGCACCGGACCACGGCAGGCCGCATTTCCCGGCACTTCCGCCCCAGCCGCTGAACGGCTTTCTCGCGGGCACCCCGGAAAAGGAGAGAGTCAGTGTACTCGAATGCCCTCGACACCTTCGTCAGGTCCGTGAAGCACGGCAAGGAAATCATGATCATCCATCGGGTCACCGGAGGTTATCTGACCCAGAGCGGTGACCTGCAGATCGCCACGGACCCGCTGGAGGGGATCACCGACAAAAAGCACCTGTGGGTCGTCCACCTGGACGGCTACATCAAGAACAACACGGTCTTCAGCCTGGAGAACAAGAGCTCCGGGAACCGTCTGACCGTCAACGACACGAACCCGCGCGAGGGCATGACGTTCACCGAGGCCCAGGAGCCGGGCGCCACGGGCAAGGCGGCCGACGCGCAGCGGTTCTTCGTGCTGCCGCTGTCCTGCGGCGGCTACTCGCTGGTCCCCGTGCTGTGGCCGGAGTACTGCCTGGGGCCCAAGGACAACCACCCCCAGCCCGGTTGCGACCGGCCGGTCCTGCACTTCGGCAACGACTCCTCGCTCAACTGCTCCCACGACTTCGTGCTGCCGCCCACCGGGCCGCCCCGCCGCGACCCGACGGACACCAACCTCGACGCGGCCGGTGACTCCGGGAAGTCGGGCGGCTCCGAAGCGGGCGCACCCGCGCCCCGCCGTGCCTCCGACCGGGCCTGGAAGACCGCCGTCACCCCGGTGGTCTGGGACCGGTGAACGGGTGGTTCCTGCGTGGCGTGCTGGCCAGGATGCGCACCCCGGCGCCGGTCAAGGAGGCCCGTCGGCGGGGCACTTCCCTCGCGGGGCCGGCGTCCGGTGCCACAGCTGAAGCCGTCCGCGCGGGTGCGCCGGTCAACGGGCACGATGTGCTGGAGCAGGTGGCGCGGCTTCCGGTGAGCACCTGGCGCTATCACTGGGATCCGCCACACGTGCGGCACATCGGCCCCATGGCGCAGGACTGGTGGGCGGCCTTCGAGGTCGGTGAGAACGACCGGACCATCTGCTGCACCGACGCCAACGGTGTCGCCCTGGTCGCCATCCAGGCGCTGCACCGGCAGTTGGAGGAGCTGCGCAGCGAAGTCGCCGCTCTCCGCGCGCAGGTCGCCCATCAGCAGCCGCAGGAGTCCGAACATGCCGGGCCCCGGGCCGGTTGACCCGCTCAAGGGGCTGCTCGCTCCTCGGGGCTGTGCGCTTGTGGGCCCCGGCCCGCTCGGGGCGGCCGTACCTCGGTCCGCTTGTCGGCGAGCAGCGACCCCCGGCGCCCCTTCTGCGTCGTAGAGGCACAGTCGGTCCGGGGACCGATCAGCGATCACCAGGGGACGGGAGATCCGTCCCAGGAGAAGAAGCCGCCGGTGGGGCCGTCGTCCGGCAGCAGGGCCAGGCGGAGGGCACCCTGCGCCGCCTCGGCCGGGTCGCCGCCGACAGCGGCGGCCCGGGGGTTGAGGTCGGTGGCCCGCACGCCGGGGGCGAGCGCGTTGATCTTGAAGCCGTCCTCGGCCAGCGTCTGGGCGTAGCAGACGGTAAGGGCGTTGAGGGCGGCCTTGGACGACCGGTAGACGGCAGCGCCACCGCTTCCCGGGGTGAATTGCGGGTTGGGGTTCGTGCTCCAGGTCAGCGACGCGGTGCCGCTGGAGACGTTGACGATGCGCGGGTGCGGCGACCGGCGCAGAGCGGGCAGGAAGGCATTGGTCACCGCCACCACCCCGAACACGTTGGTCTCGTACGTGCGCCGGTATTCCTCGACCGGGGAATCGGTCGGCGAGGCGAGTGACGGTGCGATGCCTGCGTTGTTGACCAGCACGTCCAGGCGCTCCACCTGGTCCGCGGCTTGTGCGATGCCGTCGGGATCCGTCACGTCGAGGACCAGCAGCCGGGCGCCGGTGCCGATCTCCTCGACGGCCCGCTGTCCGCGCTGCGGGTCGCGGGCGCCCACGTACACGGTGAAGCCCTCGGCCGCGAGCAGCCGGGCGATGTGCTGGCCGATGCCCTTGTTGGCACCGGTGACGAGAGCTGTGCGATCGTTCATGACCACTACGGTCCTCTGGCGGTGGGCGCCCTGCCAGGGACAGTCTGTACCAGGCAAGCGGCAGGAGGTGGCATGGCGCGGCAGGAGCTGGCCCGCTTCCTGCGGGACCGTCGGGCGGGTCTGCGTCCGCAGGAGGCGGGGCTGACGACGACGGGTACCGTCCGCCGTACGCCGGGCCTGCGCCGCGAGGAGGTGGCGGCGCTCGCCCATATGTCGGTCGACTACTACACGCGGCTGGAGCAGGCCCGGGGACCGCGGCCGTCCCCCCGGATTCTGGACGCGCTGGCCCGGGCCCTGCGGCTCACACCGGCCGAACGCAGCCACCTGTTCCGCCTGGCGGGGTCGAACGCGCCGCCCGGCGGCAACGCCGTGCGGCGGGTACGCCCGCACGTGGCCCGGATGCTGGAGCGGCTGCCGGAGACCGCTGCCATCGTCACCGACGCGGCGTACGGCGTCGTCGCCTGCAACCCCCTGGCCCGGGCACTGCTCGGCGGCGACCTCGCAGGTGGGACGACCAACCTGGCCAGGCACCGCTTCCTGGGCCGGTCAGGGATGTACGAGAGCTCCAGCGCCGAGGAGTTCGGGCACATCGTGGTGGCGCGGCTTCGCCGGGCTGCCGACCGCTACCCGCACGACCCGCGGGTGACCGCCCTGCTGTCGGAACTGCACGCCGGCAGCGAGGAGTTCCGGCAGATCTGGCGGACACGTCCGGTCCACGCTCCGGGGCACCGCACCAAGACCCTGGACCACCCGGAAGCCGGGACACTGCGGTTGAACTGCGACGTCCTGCTCGTGCCCGAGGATGACCAGGAAGTCGTCCTGATCACAGCCGACCCCGGATCACCCGCCGTGCGGGCCCTGCACAGACTGGCCGGGCAGGCGACCTGAAACGCCGCCGAAGGGTGCCGGCCGCCGGATTCCGGTTGTGCTTTCCGCTGCGTCAACTTCTACATTCTTCTGCGGGCCGGAGCGGCCGGCCCGGCGGCGATGGGAGGCGGGGCAATGGCCTGGTCGATCGCGGACGTGGCCCGGATGTCCGGGGTGACGTCCCGGACACTGCGGCACTACGACCAGATCGGCTTGCTGCCGCCGGCGTGGATCGGGAGCAACGGGCACCGCTACTACGAGCAGGCCGAGCTGCTGCGGTTGCAGCAGATCCTGCTGATGCGTGAGCTGGACGTGGGGCTGCGCGAGATCCGGGCGGTCCTGGAAAGCCAGGTCGATCAGGTCGCCGTGCTCCGCGAGCACCACCAGCGGCTGCTCGCGGAGCGGGACCGGCTGGAGACGCTCGCCCGTACGGTCGGCCGTACCATCGCCGAACTCGAGGAGGGCAAGGACGACAACGATCCGGTGAAGATCAACAGGCCGGAGAATCTGTTCGAGGGCTTCGAGTCCTCTCCCGAGATCGATGCCGAGGTCCGGGAGCGGTGGCCTCGGGCGTGGGAGCAGTCCCGGCAGGTCGTAGAGGAGATGACTGCCGAGGACGCGGAGCAGTGGCAGCGCGAGGTGACGGCGCAGATGATCCGCATGGCGGAGTTCATGGCGGCCGGCACACCGGTTTCCGACGCCGCGGTGCAGGCCGAGGTGGACGCCCAGTACCAGTTCGTGTGCCGGTACTGGACCCCGAGCGCGGCTGCTTACAAGGGGATGGGCCGGTACTTCGTCGATGACCCGAGGTTTCGGGCGAACTTCGACAAGATCGCCGACGGGCTGGCCGACTACCAGCGCGAGGCGATGGTCTTCTACGCCGATGCCCGGCTGAGCTGACCGACGGACCCACCTACCGCGCGCCGCAGACGCCGCAGGTCCCCCTCCCCCGCCCATCCGCTGCCGCGCTCAGCGCATCCGACCGAGCCGGGCAGTCCCTGGTCGGCGGTGCCTGGACCGCCGCAACTGCCCGGCCGCTCGTGGAACCGGTAGCCCGACCATGAGCCGGCGCGTACGGGTGCATCGTCGGTCCGTCCGCACTGGGGTCGGGGCAGAGGGCTCGGCGGGGCCGCTCCGCGCCCCGCCTCATCCGGCACCTCGGGCCACGGGGGAACCGTCCACCCCCCATCACCCCCTTGTCCAACTGCGCGCCTGCACATTGAACCCGGCGTCGCCTAGCTCGCCTTGAACGGCGCCGCACTCTGGAAGAAGCACACGACCTTGTTGTCCAGCGCGTAGGCCGGCATCCCGTACCAGAGTCTCGGGGCCAGGACCGGAGCGTCGGCCCTGACGACGGCATGGGCGCGCTCGGTGGTGATCCGATCAGAGCCCTGTATCACCGCGATCTCCTCCCGCTCGTCCCGTTCCGCCCCTGTCGCCTGCTCAACGCGTGAGGTGCGGCGCGCTGCCTCCTTCTGCTCCTGCGCATGCCCCTTCACCGCAGCCCTCTCCTCGGCGGTGAATCCCTCGTATGTACTGGTTCCGGATCTGGTCATGGTCACCTCTGTCGTCGTGAGTCGGAATCAGGCCGGTGTGGTCTGCCGGACCTGCTCGTTGCGGCCCCTGCCTCGGTCGGCAGGGGTGCGGGCGATCTCCGTGCGGGTCGGGGAAACCCCCGGCGGACACCGGGCGACAGCCGTGAGACACCGAAGGAGCCCCGTAGCCGGGCTGGTCGAGGCTCACGCGCGGCGGCGGAAGCCGTGCCGAGCCAGGTGTGCGGGTTGCCCTCCCAGCACCAGCCCAGCTTCGGAGCCTTCTGGCTGATCCAGATCGCCGGCACCCTGCGGTCACCGCACCGCGAGCCGCCGGGCGAGAAGCACTTGTTCCTCACGAGCATCTGCGGGAAGTGGGTGAGGAGGGCTGTCCCTTCCTCGATGGTGAGCAGGGCGCGCCCGCGCCCGGCGATGGTGGCCATGCGGGATCCTTTCGGCGCGTTGTGGTCAGCCCTCGGTCAGAGCAAGCTGGTATCGGTGGGAGGTGCGCACTCGGCGGAAGCCGAGCTGTTCGTTGACCGCGAGCATGGGGGCGTTGTCCGCGGCGTTGTCGGTCTCGATCTCGACGACCTGCGGATGCTCGTCGTGCAGGCGGCACAGCATCTGGGCCTTGAGCCACACACCGAGGCCGCGACCGCGGTGGGCGGGCACCACCACGGTGTCGTACTGCCGGGCTCGGACGGCTGCCGGGCCACCGGGCAGTACGAGTTCGGTGAAGCCGGCGACTCCGCCGCCGTGCAGGGCCGCGACGGTCAGCAGGCTGTCGCCGCGGCCGGTGACGACCGCGGCCATGGCGCGTACCCGGTCGGCATCCCAGCCCACCGTGCCGTGGTCGAGCTCGCCGACGGGCATGTCGTTCATGGCGTTCTTGGCGGCCGCGAAGGCGTCGGCGAGCACGTCCGGCACCTCGCCCTCCCACTCGGCCGTGCGGTACCCCGGGTGGTCACCGGTGGCCAGCTCGTCGAGCCAGCCGCGGTGCACATCGTGCAGCGGCAGCAGCAGGTGGTGCAGGGTCAGGGCGCGGCGGAAGCCGTGCCGTACGCAGAACAGGTCGGCGGGGGTGCAGGCGGGCGCCTCGACGACCAGACTGCGGCGTCCCTGGGCGACGGCTTCGGTCGTCAGGGCGGACAGCAGCCGGGTGCCGGTGCCGCGGCGTCTGGCGTCGGGGCGGACGTGCAGCTCCGCCTCGGCCAGATGTTCCTGACCGGTGCGGTCGAACAGGCGCAGCGAGGCCGCGCCCACCGCTCGGCGGCCGTCCCGGGCGTTGTGCTCGACGGCAAGCCAGACGAGCAGTCTGCTGTTCAGGGCGGGGCCGGTGAGCCTGGTACGGGTCTGCCCCGGACTCGGCGGGGCCGCATCGGGCAGGTCCTCGGCGAGTGAGGCGGTGGCGACCTCGTGCCAGGCATCGGCGTCTTTCCAAGACACCGACGGCACAGCGATGATGTTCACCGATACTCCCATGGGCTGGGGGAACTCCTCGGTCAGGGTCCTTGTCGGACGCTCGGGCTCGGGGGCGGACGGGGACATGGGGGAACAGGGGGACGGCGTGGAACTGCGGGATATCGAGATATTTCTGACGCTGGCGGAGGAGCTGCACTTCGGGCGGACCGCCGAACGGCTGCACGTCACCCAGGCGCGGGTCAGCCAGGCCATCGCCAAGCAGGAACGCCGCATCGGTGCCGCGCTGTTCGAGCGGACCAGTCGACAGGTCGTCCTCACACCGCTGGGAGCGCGGTTGCGCGAGGACCTGCAGGCCGGATACGAGCGCATCCGCGGCGGCATGGAAACGGCGATGGAGACGGCCCGGGGGGTGCGGGGCTCCCTGCGGCTCGGCATCTTCGGTCCCAACGCCCATGATCTGGCGCCGGTCACCAAGCTGTTCCGCCAGCGGTATCCGTCCTGCGACCTCTCCTTCCACGAGGTGGGTATCAGCGACCCGTTCGGGCCGCTGCGTACGGGGCAGGTGGACGTGCAGACCTGCTGGCTGCCCGTTCGGGAGCCGGACCTGGCCGTGGGCCCGGTGATCTTCGAGGGCCCGATGTCACTGATGGTCTCCGACGATCATCCGCTGGCCGGCCGCAGACAGGTCCGCCTGGAGGACCTGAGCGACTGCGTCCTTCCGGCGATCCCGGAGCCGGCCCCGCACTACTGGGTGGAAGCGGTGGAACCCTTCCGCACGCCGAGCGGGCGGCCGATCCCCCGCGGCCCGCAGGTGACGACGTTTCAGGAGGTGATCGGCTTCGTCCTCACCTCGGGCCTCGCGGCTGTCGTGCACGCCGACGGCCCCCGCTACTACCAGCGTCCCGGCATCGTCTACCTCCCGATCGAGGACGCCCCGCCCGGCCGATGGGCGCTGATCTGGCGGACGGCGGCGGAGACCGAGCTGGTCAGGGCATATGTGCGGGCCGCTGAGGAGGCACGGGGGAAGCTTCGCCACCAGGGGCTCGAACCTGCCGCCGAGACGCGACGGCGGCGATCTCGGCCTGAGTCCCTGACGTGACGGTGCGGACTGGCTCGGTGACCGGTTCGACGGGCCGGTCCCAGCAGGCGGGGCGGCGTAGGGGTGAGCCACGGTCGGGTCGGGGATCATCACTGGCATGGCCCTTACGATTCCCGGGACCGGCCGGACGATCAACGGCACTTCCGGAAACGGTCGATAACCGCGCGCTAATCGTTCGCCGTGCTTGCGTCGGGGCCACGGACCGCATGCCGGCCCGACCCGGACCAGTGCTCGGTGACGGCACCTACGCAGCCGGGCCGGAGAGGGCAGTGGGGGGACCGCAACCGGCGTGGTGCACGCCGGGAAGCGGCCCACGGGACTCCGGGCTATTCGTTGAACCACTCCGAAAGGACGCTGCGCCCGCCACCGTTCCAGAAGAGGTGCATCTGGAAGTTGGCCAACTGCCCGACGTCGTACGGTCGCTTGTCGCATCCGGCGTCGCCGCCGTCGGATTCCTTGAACGCTATGATCGGATCCCCGGTGGAGCCCTGCTTGTACAGATAGCCTGTGACGCCGTGGCCGTCGGCCTTGGTGTCGCAGATCTTGAACACATCGCCGTCGTCGATGAAGACCATCTTGCCGCGGCCGTTCGGGAGGTAGATGGTCTTGTTGCTCTCTCGCACATCGGCCTGAGCCGGGGCTGCCGCAGTGGCGATCATCGCGGCGGCGGCGCCGGCGACCACCGCGAAGTGGATGGACCGAGATCTGGCCATCGATTCCTCTTCCTGTTCGGCGGAGAATGCTCGCAAACGTGCGAAGCGCAGAATTCCACGCGGGCATGGTCGCGGAAAGCCACGAACAAGACACTCCACAGGTTCGCCTATCGCCGGTCTGGCTGCCGGAGACAGCACCCCCGAAGCGTGGCGGCCTCGCCGACGCATCCAGTGGGGCGTCCGGATCGACCGGCACGTACGGGAGGTGCGAAGGGGGCGGCTTGACCCTCACACCATGGCAGGCGTCACGGTGCCAGGCATGTCTTTCACCTACGTCGGGTCCGGTCCGTACTGCTACGCCAACTCCCTGGCGATGATCCTCGCCGATCAGGCGCCGCCTTTGGCTGTGATCGAGGTTCTGACAGGCTCCCCGTACGGGATGCAGTTGATCGGCGGGCGGCTACCGCTGTTCGACTCGTTCGGCTGGGATCCCGAGATCGGGCTGGACGACGCGATCGGCCTGCTCGGCTGGGAGTGCGAACGCATGGACGGGGGGACGGCCTCGGACGCTCTCGACCGGCTGCGTCAGGCCTGCCAGGACGACGGTCCTGTGCTGGCCGGGCCGCTCGAGCTCGGGCTGCTGTCGTATCAGCCGGGGTCGGGCAAGGCAGTGGGCGCCGACCACTACCTGGTGGTGCTGGAGGTGGGCGACGACACCGTGCTCGTCCACGACCCGCAGGGTTACCCGTATGCCACGCTTCCGGTCGCTGCCTTTGCCCAGGCATGGCGCGGGGAGTTGATCCCCTATCTGGGGCGGCCCTTCCGGATGCGGCACAAGTTCACCCGGCGCCGGCAGGTCGGCCAGAAGGAGGCGTTGCTGCGCGCACTACCCGGTGGGTCGGCCTGGCTGGCCGGCCGGAGGGATGTGGAGGTCGCTCCCGGGACGCTGGGACAGGCCGAGGCCGCCGAGCGCACCGCCCAGCTGGTGGAGTACGGGCTGGATCCCGAGGTCAGGCTGCTGTGGCAAGAGTTCGCGGTGCGCGTGGGGGCCCGCCGGCTCAACGACCTGGCAGCCTGCCTGCTGTCCCTGGGCCTCGATGACGGCGCCGCCATCGCCGCAAAGCAGGCCCGGATCGTCGGTGGCCTGCAAGGGGCGGTCGTATCAGGCGACGACAAGGCGCTCGCGGCTGGTCTGCGTCGGCTGGCTCCCACATACGAACGACTGCGCGCTGCCCTGATCGCTGATGACGGCACAGGACTCGCCGGTGACGACGGACAAGGCACCCCGCACTGAGCTGGGCCGTGGTCGGGGGCCTGCCTCGCCGTCGGACCTCCGCCACGGGGACGGCTCTGCGGGCCAACCGCACACGGAGCCCGGCTCACCAGGCGGGACGACAGGCGCCGAACCGAATAACTGACAACCTGCAAAATCTCCCAATGCCATTACAGCCTGTGTGGCCGGGAGGTAACGTGCGGTAGCCACGCCGAGGTGGTGCCTGCGGGGCGGAGGACATCCGCAGCAGACACCTGTGCACGGCGATCGTCTGCCGTCCATGAAGGTCAAGGAGCTGAACGCCAATGGCGAACGCGCAAAGCCCGGAGATCCGCAGCGACATCCCGCACTCGGCGCGGATCTGGAACTACTGGATGGGCGGCAAGGACAACTACGAGGTCGACCGCACCGTCGGAGAGGCCTGCCTGGAAATCGACCCGGACATCTCCACCATGGCCGTTCAGTCGCGCCAGTTCCTCATCCGCGCGGTGCGCTACCTGGCCAACGAGGCCGGCATCCGGCAGTTCCTCGACATCGGCACCGGACTGCCCACCATGCAGAACACGCACGAGGTCGCGCAGGGCGCGGCACCGGAGTCCAGGATCGTCTACGTCGACAACGACCCGCTGGTACTCGCCCACGCCCGGGCGCTGTTGATCAACACCTCCGACGAGGGAGTCACAAGCTATATCAACTCCGACTTCCACGACCCGGAGCAGATCGTCTCCGATGCCCGGAACGTCCTGAACTTCACTCAGCCGATCACCGTCATGTTCATGGGCGTGCTCGGCCATGCCAACTCCCACGAGGACATGCTGCGCATCGTGCGCACCGTCATGGAAGCGGTGCCCTCGGGCAGCCACCTGGTCCTGTGGGACGGCTCCGTCGACAGCCAGGCGTATGTGACCCTCTGCGAGGAGTATGCGAAGACCGGCGGAGCCCCCTACTACCCGCGCACCCAGGACCAGATCCGCGCCGCCTTCGACGGCTTCGAACTCATCGACCCGGGCTTCGTCCCCATCGTCGAATGGCGGCCCGAATCCTCCCAGCTCGGGGAGCGGCCGCAGATCGCCGCGTACGGCGGAGTCGCACGCAAACCGTGAATCCAGCGTGGTGAACCCCGGGGCGATTGCTCGCGCTGACCTCGCTCGGGCCGGTGGTCCGAAGACGCACGGGTGAGGTCGGCGCGGAGTCGCTCGCGGGGCGCGGCCCGGCGTCGCCGCCGAGGTCGCCGGAGTACCCGGGGCACCGCGTCGGCACTGCGGGCCGTGCCCCGGGCGCGGTCATCATGGGACGGGCAGTATCCCCTACTCGGCGCCGTCCCCCTCGGGGCGGCTCTCGATCTCCTGCAACGTGATGTGCAGGTGGTATTCCATCGCCGCGACCGCCTGCGCCGGATCACCGGTCAACACGGCGTCGAGCAGTTCCTCGTGTTCGGTGGCGGAGCGGGCGGGATCGGCCCCGGTGGCGAGGTACCGCCGATGGCTCTCCTCCCGGCTTTCGGCGAGTGAGCGTTCCAAAGCGTCCAGCATCTGCGTCAGGCTGGTGTTGCCCGCAGCTGCCACCAGCGCCTGGTGGAAGGCGACGTCCGTACGTATTCGGGTGGGCATGTCGAGCGGGTTGGCGCGCTGCTCGGCGATCGCCTCGCGGGCTCGGGCGATGTGCGGCCGGGTCTGCGGCTCCTCCGGGCCCGCGATCCGCTGTGCGGCGAGTCGGGCGCCGTGCACCTCCAGCGCTTTGCGGATCTCGGTGAACTCCATGAGAGCGCGCTTGTCTCGAAGGACCGCGAACGCGACGAACTTCTCCACCGGCAGAGCGTTCGGTGAGGCCACCACGGCCGGCTTGCCCTGACGCCGCTGCACCAGGCCGCGCGCCTCAAGAGTCTTCATCGCCTCCCTGAGCACCACCCGGCTCACCCCGAACCGTGCCGCGAGCTCGCCCTCCGGAGGAAGTTGGCTCCCCGGCTCGACGTCCGGGCCCACGCACAGCTCCTCGATGAACTCCACGACCTGTGTGGTCAGCGACCGTGGCTGGGCGCGCATCGCGCTGCGCCCAGCCGGCTGCCGCGCGGACTCCCCCTCCGCCGTGTCCTTCAATGCGTTCGCCCCTTAGTCGAAATCGGCACCTGAGCCTACTGAGCGGCAGCCTGCCGAGCGGCTGTCCGCTGAGCGGCTGCGCGGCCCGGTGCGGTACGGACCAGTGCCGATCGTATGCGTTCGGTCGTACGCGTTCGTCGGAAAGTGTTGACCACGTAGCAGCTTATATTACAAGCTACGTCCGTTCGGCGGCTCGCTCGAAGACCCGCCGACGTCCGCACGCCAGTCCGCGACGAGGGGCGCAGGTGAACAGCACCGATCAGCAGATATGTATGGGCGCCTGGGACGGCCCGGGCGTCGGACCCGGTGCCGTGGCGCCCCCCATCTACCAGACGAGCCTTTTCACCAAGCCGTCCTTCGAGGAGTTCGTACGGCAGCAGGCCGCCGAGCACGAGAACTTCGTCTACAGCCGGGGCACCAACCCGACGGTCGCCTTCCTCGAGGAGCGTCTCGCGCTGCTGGAGGGCGGCGAGGCCGCGAAGTGCTTCGCCTCCGGCATGGGTGCGATCGGCGCCGTCTTCGCCGGCCTGCTGCGCGGCGGCGACCACGTGCTCTTCGTCAACACCGTCTACGGCCCGACGATCGAACTCGCGCAGCACCTCGAACGCTTCGGGGTCGAGCACACGATCCTCGCCGACCCGGCCGCCGTCGACATCGAGGAGCACATCCGGGAGAACACGTCACTCATCTATTTCGAGAGCCCGGGCACCATGCTGATGAAGGTCGTGGACGTTCCGGCGCTGACGACGGTCGCGCGGCGCCACGGCATCCGCACGGTGATGGACAACACCTGGTCCACCCCGCTCTTCCAGAAGCCGCTCGCGGCAGGCGTCGACCTCGTCGTCCACTCCCTGACCAAGTACATCGGCGGGCACAGCGATGTCATCGGCGGCGCGGTGATCGGCTCCCAGGACACGATCCGCGAGCTCTTCTACCAGGGCCACCAGCTGTTCGGCGCCGTCATGTCCGCCATGGAGGCGTCCCTCGTGCTGCGCGGACTACGGACCCTCCCGGTGCGGATGGAGCAGCACCAGCGCAACGCGCTCACCGTCATCGACCATCTGCGCGCGCATCCCGAGGTCACCGCTGTCCACCACCCGTACATCGATCACGACCCGGACGAGGCTGTGATCACCTCCCAGTTCAGCGGCTTCTCCGGACTCCTCAGCTTCGAGCTGCGGGACGGCACCTTCACGCGGGTGTCCCGGTTCATCGACGCCCTGCGCCTCTTTCGGATCGGCCCCAGCTGGGGCGGCTACGAGTCTCTCGTGACATCGCCATTGCGCTCCACCGGCGCCCCGGCCCCGGAGCTCGACGGCCTGATCCGGCTCTCCGTGGGGCTCGAGGGCGCGCAGAGCCAGATCGAGGACCTCGACCGGGCTTTCACATCACTCGCCCGCTGACGGCCTCCATACGCCCTCACCACTCATGCCTGAGAGGAAACAATGAAGTTTCAACAGGACACGGCGTCGGCCGATGAGGCCGAGAAACGTGCGCGCCCCCGACCGCGACTCGCCGTGGCGCTCATTCCGGTGGCCATCACCCTGGCGATCTTCGTCGGCGGTATCGGGATTCTGGAGTTTCCCGCGGAGCTGATGCTCATATTCGCGGCCATCGTGTTCACGATCTTCGCCGCCCTCCACGGCGTCGGTCTGGACCAGGTCCTCACGGACATGGGCGAGAAGATCAAGCGAGCCCTGCCGGGCATCCTCATCCTGCTCAGCATCGGGATGCTGATCGGTACCTGGATGATCGCGGGCACCGTCCCGCTCATGGTCACCTACGGTCTGGAACTCATCAACCCTTCGTATCTCTACGTCCTGTCCTTCGTCGTCACAGCCATCGTCGCCACGTTCACCGGGACGTCCTGGGGCGCGGCCGGCACGATCGGCGTCGCGCTGATCAGCGTCGCCGCCACGATGGACATCTCGCTGGCGATCACCGCCGGTGCCGTGGTCTCGGGTGCGTACTTCGGCGACAAGCTCTCACCGCTCTCCGACACCACGAACATGAGCTCCCTGGCGGCCGGCGCCAACATCTACGAGCACATCCGCCATATGCTCTACACGGCGGTGCCGTCATCGGTCGTCGCGATCGTGGTCTTCCTGCTCGCCGGGCTGTCGATCGACACGGGGTCGGTCGACCTCGACGTCATCGAGCGCACCATCGCCGAGGTGCAGGGACTGTTCGTCCTCAACCCTGTGCTGCTCCTGCCGCCCGCAGTGGTCCTCGTCGGCTCGATCATGCGCAAGCCCCCGTTGATCGTGCTCTTCGTGTCCTCGATGACCGCCCTCGTACTCGCCGTACTCGTCCAGGGCTTCAGCATCGCCGACACGTTCGACGCCGCCGTCTCCGGCTTCACCACCGATATGCTGCCCGGCGATGTCTCGGCCCCGGTCACCGAGCTGCTCAACCGAGGCGGCCTGACCTCGATGTACAGCTCGGCGTTCTTCGTCTTCTGCGCGTTCTTCTTCGCCGCGGCGCTGGAGAACTCCGGCGTACTCAGCCTTCTGCTCAGCAAGCTGATCGACAAGCTGCGCTCCACCGGCAGCCTGGTGACGGCCACGCTGCTCTCCGGCTTCACCGTCATCAACGGCACGTCGAACGCCCTGGTCACCTACTTCCTCATCAACGACCTCTACGGCGACGCCTACAAGAAGCGGAACCTGCACCCGACCAACCTTTCGCGGAGCATGGAGGACTCGGTCACCATCACCGAGGTGCTGGTGCCCTGGACCGTCTCCGGCGCCTTCTTCGCATCGACGCTGGGCGTGGCGAACTTCGACTTCCTGCCGTGGGCCGTCTTCTGCTGGAGCGGCATCGTCTTCTCCGCGCTGCTGGCCTATCTGTCGCCCCTCACCCGCGACTTCGGCATCCGCCGCCGGGACCCGGAGCCCGAGGCGGAACCGGCGAAGGCCTGACGGGCACGAAGAGGCGACGAGCCACAGACTCGTCCTCTGCGCCGGACGCCCACGCCGCCGAGCATGCGCAGGCAGCAGAGCTGCCGGCAGAGGCCAGGTCGGTGAGGCCGCTGAAGAACACTCGTCCCACTGGTCGTCGGCCCTACGAAGTGTCAGAGGAGGAGCCCACGAGCACGAGCCGGAACGGAGCGAATCCGGCCCTGGGCGCCGAGCAAGGTGGTGACGAGGAGTTCGCCGGAGCCGACGGACGGGGTGAGCACGATGCCGAGGCCCCGAGATGGCGCGCAGATGCTCGCGCAACATCCTGGGCTGGATCACGGACGTCCTCGGTGCGCACCCGGTACGAGTCCCGGCACGGGCACGGATCAGTCAGTACCTGGACCGCGGCGTCCGGCCTGATCGCGGCCCGAATCCGCGCCCCTGGAGGCCGTTGCGGCTGCACCCGGTGGCCGGCCTCATGGTTCTTCGTGCTCGCCCGCACCAGGATCGCGCAGCAGGCGCAGGCCGCCGTCGGCCGTGGTGGAGGCGCCGACGCTGCACGGGGGCCGGTGCCTCGGAGTGCTGGACGGCCTGCCCTGCGTCCACCGAGATCCTTTCGCGATCCGGAATTTCATTGTCGGTCAGCCCATGTCATTTCACCGGGTCGTGCCCCCAGTTCATCAGCGAGTATCGCCACTTGGTGTGTGTGACATCGCCTGCAGGCCGCTGGGCGGTGTGCCGATGCACATACCCGACGACCTTGCGCATGTGCGCGATGTCATCCTCGTCCAGTTCGTCGCTCTTGGTACGCAGCAGGTCGACGATCCGCCGCCCCGATGCGTGTCCGACGCTCTCGCCGTCACCGGAGGACTGGCCGACACTCTTCGACTCGTCCGTTCGCAGCCATTTCTCCAGTTCGCCGGCCGTCATGTTGACCGCCTCCCCGAACTCGGCGACGGTCCGCTCGCGATCCGCGTCATCTACGGCGGTCATGAGCCCTGGCCCCGCTTGCGCAGCGCCTGCGGCCTGTGTACGGCCCTGCGGCCGGACTTGTGACTCTCCACCTCGTACTGCGGTTCGTCCTTCGAGGCGTCGACGACCCGGCCCGCCGCCTTCGTGCGCTTGGTGATCTTCCTCTTGACCTCACCTGGGACGTTCCTGCCGTGACTGCGCCACGAGACCTGGTCGCCCTTCCCGAGATCGTCGTCCTTGGCCATGGCGGTTCCTCCTTCGCGCACCGTCACTCGCCCCATCCATGCTGATCGGGGCTCGGCAGGGCCGCAACCTCCGCCGGGTCCACCGGGCCCTGGTGCGCCCCGCCCCGACCCTTCTCACGTTCCGTGAGGTGACGCACACTGTGGGTTGCCGGGGCGGCCGCATCCCTTCCCCGACCGGCACTGGCCTACATTTGTCATGACACGACGTACTCCGGAGCAGGCATGCGTTCCTCCCAGCCGTCCGATGCCCAGGACGACGACGGTCCCGACGGCCTCTTCCGTCTCGACGAGATACTGACCGGGCCACCCCGCCCAGCCGTGTCCGGGCCGCTGTTCCGCGACTCCCCGCGGGCTCGGCGGATGCTGTCGATACGGGAGATCCACGCCGAGCCCGCGGCGGCGGCATCGCCACGGGGCAGGCAGGTCCTGGCGGGCTTCCCCGACGCGGAAGTGGTCCCCGCCGAC
Organism: Streptomyces smyrnaeus; assembly: GCF_017676345.1. Lineage (GTDB taxonomy): Bacteria > Actinomycetota > Actinomycetes > Streptomycetales > Streptomycetaceae > Streptomyces > Streptomyces smyrnaeus. Next base: position 44,082 of record NZ_JAFFZM010000001.1, read on the forward strand.
TCCCACTGGCGGATCCCCGAGTTGCACGGCAACAGGGGGAACGCCGAGCGCTGGGTGCGGATCAAGAGCACGGTCCTGGTCCTCGGCGAGAAGAAGACACTCACCGTACGGCCCAACGGCCGGTCAGCGGACTGGATCGCCCCCGGAACCGCCAACGGCTGTGCCATGGCGTGCGCCTACTGCTACGTCCCTCGGCGCAAGGGATACGCCAATCCGATCACCGTCTTCACCAACATCGATCGCATCATCGCTCGCATCAGCAACCACGTCGTCGGCCTGGGCCCCAAGAAGGAGCCCAACCAGTGCGACCCGAGCGCGTGGGTCTATGACATCGGAGAGAACAACGACTGTTCGGTCGACGCGCTGATCAGCGAGAACACCGCCGACCTGGTGCACGCCTTCGCCCGGTGGCCCACGGCGAAGGCGTCCTTCGCCACCAAGTTCGTCAATCCCGACCTACTGCTGCTGGAGCCCCGTGGACGGACCCGTGTCCGGTTATCCGTGATGCCCCCGGAGGACTCGCGGCTGCTGGACATCCGCACCAGTCCTGTCGAGGACCGCATCGCCGCCGCGGAGGACTTTCTTGACGCCGGCTACGAGGTCCACTTCAACCTCTCCCCCGTCGTCATCAGACCCGGCTGGAAGCAGGCATGGGCCGAGTTGCTCCAGCACATGGACGACGTCCTGCCACAGCGGGTGAAGGAGCAGGCCGCGGCCGAAGTGATCATGCTGACGCACAACAGGGACCTGCACGATGTGAACATGGCGTGGCATCCACGCGCGGAGGAGGCTCTCTGGCGCCCGGATCTCCAGCAGCCGAAAGGTTCGGAGAACGGCGGCTGGAACGTGCGCTACCGGAACGGCACCAAGGCCGCCGCGGTGGAGACCGTCCGCGGCCTGGGCCGAACGCACGCCCCTTGGCTGACGATCCGGTACGCCTTCTGACGTCCCGCGGACCCACCGAGCCGTGCGGGGCCGGCCGACAGCCGACGCGCTGACCCCGGCCCCCGGCCCCCGGCCGATCATGGAAGCGGGGAGCAGGCAGGCGGCTGGTCCACCTCAGTGAACGCCGTCCGGTCGCACTGCCCTGTCGGCCCCGCAGCGGTCGCGACGCTCGGCACTCTGGTTCGCACAGCGGCGGACCGACCGGCCCCCCGCCGCACGAGGAGGGCAGTCCATGAGAACCGTCCCCGGTCGCACCGACCGCGTGGTCGTCGTCGGTGCCGGGCTGTCCGGTCTCGCCGCCGCACTGCACCTGCGGGGCAGCGGCCGACAGGTGACCGTGGTCGAGAGGTCGGACCGGCCCGGCGGCCGGGCGGGGCGGGCGCGGCTGGGCGGCTACCTTCTGGACACGGGGCCGACCGTGCTCACCATGCCGCACCTCGCCGACGAGGCGTTCGCCGCGGTGGGCGACTCGCTCGCGGCCCGCGTGGAACTCGTCGCCCTGCACCCCGCCTATCGGGCGCAGTTCGCCGACGGTTCGGCGCTCGACGTGTACACCGACGGAGAGGCGATGGCCGAGGAGGTCCGCGCATTCGCCGGCGCGGCCGAGGCCGCCGGCTACCGCAGGCTGCGACAGTGGCTGCGGTCGCTCTACAAGGCGCAGCTGCGACGGTTCATCGACACGAACTTCGACTCGCCCTTCCAGTTGCTGCACCCTGATCTGGCGCGGCTGGCCGCGCTGCGCGGCTTCGGCCGGCTGGACGCGCAGATCGGCCGGTACGTCAAGGACTCCCGGCTGCGCAGGGTGTTCTCATTCCAGTCGCTCTACGCGGGAGTGTCGCCCGCCCGGGCGCTCGCCGCCTACGCCGTCATCGCCTACATGGACACGGTCGCCGGCGTGTACTTCCCCAAAGGAGGCATGCACGCGCTGCCCATGGCGATGGCGGACGCCGCCCGCGACGCCGGGACCGACTTCCGCTACGGCACCGAGGTCACGGAACTGGCTCTGTCCGCTGGGCGCGTCACCTCCGTGCACCTCGACGACGGGGAGCGGCTGCCCTGCGACGCCGTGGTCCTCACACCTGATCTGCCCGTCGTCTACCGCCTGCTGCGCCGCACTCCACGCCGGCCGGTACAGCTGAAGCACTCGCCGTCCGCGGTGATCCTCCACGCGGGCACGCGCCGCACCTGGCCCGGTCTCGACCACCACACCATCTCCTTCGGACACGCCTGGGAACGAACATTCGACGAGATCACCCGCGCGGGGCGGCTGATGAGCGACCCGTCGCTGCTCATCACCCGGCCCACGGCCCACGAGCCGCGGCTCGCGCCCGAGGGCCGGCATCTGCACTACGTGCTGGCGCCCTGCCCCAACACGACCGTCGGCCCGTCGGCGATCGAGTGGCGTGCCCTGGGCCCTCGTTACCGCGACAGCCTCGTCAGCGAGCTCGAGAAGCGCGGTCTGGACGGGTTCGGCGACGCCGTCGAGGAGGAACGGCTGATCACCCCCGCCGACTGGACGGCACAGGGCCACGCGGCGGGAACCCCGTTCTCCGCGGCCCACACCTTCGCGCAGACCGGCCCCTTCCGGCCGCGCAACCTCGTCGCCGGTGTCGACAACGCCGTGCTCGCAGGCTGTGGCACGACTCCGGGCGTCGGCGTACCCACCGTGCTCGTCAGCGGAAAGCTGGCGGCGGCACGCATCAGCGGGCAGTGAGGGGTCTCCATGACAAGACGCGAGCTCGACGCGGCACGGATCTCGGACCCAGGGTTGCGAGCGGCCTACCAGCACTGCCGACGGCTCAACGCCCGGCACGGCAGGACGTACTTCCTCGCGACCCGACTGCTGCCGGTCCACCGGCGCCCGGCCGTCCACGCGCTGTACGGTTTCGCACGCTGGGCCGACGACATCGTCGACGATCCGACCTCCGCCCGCGTATCCGAAGCATGTGACCGGCGACTCGCACGGCTGGAGCGTGAACTCGCTTCGGGGCTGCAGACCGGCCGGAGCAGCGAACCCGTCGTGCGGGCCGTGGCCGACACGGCCAGGACCTACGCCATCCCTCACGCGCACTTCGCGGACTTCATGACCTCCATGAGGGAGGATCTCACGGTCACGGACTACGCTGCCTACGAGGACCTCAGGTCCTACATGCACGGATCAGCCGCCGTCATCGGCCTGCAGATGATGCCGGTGCTCGGCACGGTCGTGCCGGAAGAGGTGGCGGCACCGCACGCGGCCGCGCTGGGCGTCGCGTTCCAGCTCACCAACTTCCTGCGCGATGTCGGCGAGGACCTCGACCGCGGGAGGGTGTATCTGCCCGCCGACCTGCTCGCCGCGCACGGCGCGGACCGGGCGCTGCTGGAGTGGAGCCGCGCCACCGGCAGGCCGGACCGCAGGATCCGCGCCGCGCTGCGGGCCGCCGAGGACCTCACCCGGAGCGTCTACCGGGAGGCCCGGCCGGGCATCGACATGCTGGAGCCGCGCGCCCGGCCCTGCATCCGGACGGCGTACACCCTGTACAGCGGGATCCTCGACGCCATCGCCGACGACGACTACTCCGTGGTGCAGCGGCGGTCGGTGGTGCCACGCAGGCGTCGCGCCGCCGTCGCGCTGGGCGGACTCGCCCGTATTCTTGCGGCCCGTCTGCGCTCCCAGCCCCGGCAGTCGTCGCAGCTGGCTGCCGAGGGATCACCGGCGGCGTCCGCGCGAGGGTGCCCCTCCACGCGCTCTCGGAGGTATCTGGCATGACGGGGCGTCCGGGACTTCCGCGGTACACCCTGCCCGTGCGGTCACGGCGCCGGACCCGTTGGGAGCAGCAGACGCCGACATGGCGCGAGGCCAGGCCGTCGCTCATCGCGGACGCGCTGAAGCGCTCCACGGCGCGGCCGTCGGGCAACTGGTACGTCATCGGCGCCTCGCGGGACATCAGCGGCGACCGCCCGTTCGGCCGGACGGTCGGCGGGGTGGAGGTCGTCGCCTGGCGCACCGCGTCGGGCGAGCTGAGGGCCGGACCGGGCGCCTGCCCGCACCTGGGCGCACCCCTGCGGGACAGCCGGGTGGTGTGCGGCAGCCTGGTATGCCACTGGCACGGACTCACCCTGGACGGGCACACGTCCGCCGGATGGGAGCCGTACCCCGCCCACGACGACGGTGTACTCGCCTGGGTGCGCCTCGACGCACTCGGCGGGGAACCGCCGCTCGACCGGCCGGTGGTGCCGCAGCGTCCCCGCGACAAGGCCGTGGACGCCGTCTTCACCGCCGTGGGCCGCTGCGAGCCGGAGGACGTCGTCGCCAACCGCCTGGACCCTTGGCACGGTTCCTGGCTGCACCCGTACTCCTTCCTGGATCTGGCCGTCGTGGGGACCCCTTCGAGCGACGCGGACGAGGACGCGTTCACCGTCGATGTGTCGTTCAAGCTCGCCGGGCGGCTGGTCGTTCCTGTGCGGGCGGTGTTCACCGCGCCGGAGCCGCGCACGGTCGTCATGCGCATCGTCGAGGGTGAGGGCGCGACATCCGTCGCGGAAACGCACGCCACGCCGTTGAGTCCGGCCCCGGACGGCAGTCCGCGCACGGCGGTGATCGAAGCCGTCGTCGCCGTCTCCGGCCGACGCGGTTTCGCCGTCGCACGGGCGGCGGCTCCCGCGCTTCGGCCGCTGATCCGGTGGGCGGCAGGGCGTCTGTGGCGCGACGACCTCGCGTACGCGGAACGGCGCCGACTTCTGCGCCACATGGGCCGCTTCCCGGGCTGAGCCGGCCCATGCGCCGCGCCCGTCCGTCTGCCGGCCCTGACCCCGCCGGGCGCTCGACCGGCCCTTCAGCGCAGCGGTGACTCAGCCGGCATCCGGGAACCGGGCGGCCATGCCCCGCAGCACCGGCGAACGCCCCCTGCGGGGCACCGTCCACAGCGGGTGGCCGGCCGCACCCCAACGCCGCAGCAGTGCGTTGGCGGCGAGGAACCCTGTTGTGGCGGCGCGCTCCATGAGTGCCACCGGCAGGTCGGTGCGGACCAGGTCGCCGGCCATCGTCAGTGCGGGGTGGGGAGTACTCACCGCCGGGCGGGACCGGTAGCCGTCGACCGGGAAGAGCGGGCAGTCCGCACGCCATTCGTGCCGGGCGTCGACGACCCTGGCCCCGGCGGTCTCCGGGTAGACCTCGTGGAGCTGCCGCAGCAGTTTCCGTTCGACGGCGTGGCGGTCGGCCGACTCGTCGACGGCGTAACCGTGCAGTTCCACGACGCTGCCACCGGTGCGCCGCACCCAGCGGATCGCCTCCCCTTCCCAGCGGTCCGGCACGCTCACGTTGTCGAGGCCGTCGAAGCCGCTCGTGCCGAGGAAGCCGGGCCGGGACCGGTCCACGGGACGGTCCAGCCACAGCCGGGACACCAGGAAGGGCGGCGCGGTCCGCTGAGCCGCGATTGCCGCCCGCCACGCCTCGTCCCCCAGCCCCGGCGACGCCTCGACCAGCCGTTGCAGGCCCCTCACGTCCAAAGCCAGGACCACGGCGTCGTACTCGGTGGAGGTACCGCCGGCGTCGACACTCAAAGCCGTGCCGCCCGACGGACGAACGGAGTCGACAGGTGCGCCGGTGCGGACGTCCACGCCCAGGCATTCGAGGTAGCGGCCCAACGGCTCCCAGAGGGCTTGTGAGAAAGGTTCGTGGGGCACGTCGAAGAGCAGTCCCTCCGAGGAGCCGAGGAAGTAGATGTGGAACATCAGCAGCAGTTCGGCCGCCGACAGTTCTCGCGGATCGGAGAAGAAGCTGCGGGAGAACACCTCGAATGCGAGGTGGTGGGCCGCCGGGGGGAAGTTGACCGCCGCGAGGAAGTCGTGGGCGCTCACGGCATCGAACCGCTCGTACACGTCGGGCACGCGCACATCGAAGAGCGGGAGGGCGGCCCTCGCCCGGACGGCCGCCAGGTCCTGCCACCTGAAAGTCGAACTGAGCACCGCGAACCCGACCGCGCTCCAGGGCGGTGTGCGGGGCACATGGGCGAAGCTGTCGGTGAGCCCGTTCCGATGGCGCAAGGGGTAGTCGGGCAGCGGACGGAGGACGGAGGACAAGGGGGCCGCACGGCGGAGCAGACCGCGCAGGTTGTAGTACTGACGGAAGAAGGCGTGGAAGCCGCGGCTCATGGTCACCCGGCTGCCGTCCGCCAGTTCGGTCCGCCAGCCGGCGAGACGGCCACCGAGGGCGGGTCCGCGCTCATGGAGCGTGACCCGGACGCCCCTTTCGGCCAGCGCCGTCGCGGAGGCCAGGCCGGCGATGCCGCCCCCGACGACCGCTGCCCGCGGCGCCGCTCCCTGGACCCGGCGCAGCCCCGGCGCCGCCGGTACCAACTGCGCTTTCCGATCCCACCCCCGGCCGGGAGCCGCCCCGTCGCGGTCGCTGATGCGGATCATCGGCCCTCCGCTTCCCGGCAGCCCCGGCCGGGTTCGGCCCGGCGGCCCAGGAACGTGTGGACGATACCGGTCTGCCATCCGGGCACCGGCAGCACCCGGGTGCCCTTGAATCCGGCACCGGCGAGCCGGGCGGCGAACGCGGGCGCGGTGTCGAACTCCAGCACACTCCGGTGAAGGTAGCGGTAGAGGTCGCTGTCGCCGGTGACGGTGCCGGCGGGGATGATGACCGACCGGCACACGGCCGACCAGACGGCGCGGTGCATGGCGGATCCGCTGAGGGAGTATTCGTGCACCGCCAGTTTGCCGCCGGGGCGCAGCACCGAGTGGACCGCGGCCAGCACGGCATCAGGGTCCGCCACGTTACGGAAGAGGTAACCGGCAAAGACCGCGTCGAACGGCCCCGTGACCTCGGCGGCGGCCAGCCGTTCCACCGGCGTGCGCACGAAGGACACACCGGCGGGCCAGCGTTTGGCGGCTGCCTGTTCGAGCATGCCGGCGGAGGCGTCGACCGCGGTGATGCGGGCGAACGGGGCGGCTCGCAGCAGGGCCGCCGTCGAGGCTCCCGTACCGCAGCCGATGTCGAGGAGGTGCCGGCCGGCGCCACCGTCGGGCAGGCGGAGCCGGCGCGCGGAACGTCTGAGGTGGTGGCGGTGCCCGGGGTCCAGACCGACGAGCCGGTCGTACACCGGGGCGGCATGGTCGAAGGCTTCTGCCAGGTCCGCTTCGCGCGTCAGCGTCATCCGGTGCTCTCTTCACGTGGGAAGGGGAAGGGCGACCGCGGCAGGAAGGGCAGTTCCGCCGCGGTACGCAGCATGGGGCCGACGGGTGTGGCGAGGCCGAGGAGCACGTCCTCCCTCAACCCGGTGCGGCCGTCGAGGAAACGCAGCACCCGTTCGGCGGACATACGCCGGAACAACCGTGTGAAGAAGTCGGGGCCGTTGACGCGCCCGGTGTCCAGGGCTCGCAGCAGCACGGCGTCCATGGCCAGGGCGCGACGTCCATGGGGCACCGGCAGCCGGGGCTCCTTGCCGTCGCGCAGCGCGGCGGCGACGGCTTTGCTCTGCCGCTGGACGGCGGAGAAGGTGTAGCCGGTCGCCGGTCTGGTGGCGCCCCCGACGGCGCCGATGCGATGCACGGCGGGGCCGATCCGGCGGGCGAACCGCGCATCGGTCATGGGGATGACGCCCGCTTCGGCGGAATGCGACTCGAACCGTCCGAGGCGAAGGACGTCTCGGGTGTACTGCTCAAGGGCCGCCTCGTACTCCGGGCGGGACAGCAAAGTCCTGGAGAACTGGGTGTACTCGACGAGCGCGTTCTGCGACCCGAGCGGAAGGACGTATCCGAAGGCGAGCCCGTGGGCGGGCTGAGGGACCCGGAAGTCCATCAAATGCACCACGTCGTCGTCGAAGGCCGGTGCCGATGTACGCACGAACCAGCCTTCGAAGTGCTGCAGCAGGGTGCTACGGGCCGGCGGCAGCGTACGGGCAGGGCGGGAGTCGAACAGGTGCCGGCCCCGCAGTGTCACGCGGTCCCCTCCGGCGGTGACGCACAGGGCTTCCGCGCCGCCGGCCACATTGCGCACCGTCTCCGCTGTCGCCTCCACCAGCCGCACGTGGGGCAGGGCGGCCAGTCGCGATCCGACCAGGGCCTCGAAGCCGTCCGACCGGAGCATCTTGTAACGCAACCTGTCAAGCTTCCCCTCCACGACCTCACCGTCACGGCCATGGACGCGCAGCCGCCGCCAGGAGGCGACCAGCGCGTCGTCGAAGTCGCCCGGGCCCTCCTGCCAGAAACACCAGGTTCGGGCCGCCGGTCGCAGCGACGGCCTCGGGGTCTCCACCAGCACCAACGAAAGGGGGCGGGCGGCACCGGGCCTCGTCAGCGCGTGCGCGAGCGACAGCCCCGCCGCCCCGCCGCCGACAATCACGACATCGGAGACGTCGCCCGCGCGACTCATGCGTCCTCCATGTTGAGGACGTGGGTTCCATCGCCCCTCCGGGACACCATGTGCGCCTCGCCCGCCATCGCTTCGACCACCGCGTGCACTGCAGTGCTGACGCACTGCAGCACCGAGTCTGCCCGGCGACGGCGCGCAGACGGTGTTACGTCCACGGTCCGCGTGGCGGAGTGCCTTCCCCCATCACGATCGCTGCGGTGATCGCTCCCGTCGGACCGCGCTCCGCCGACCGGTCTACGCGGACCGGCCATCGGGGCGCCACCCGGGGTGACCGGGGGTCCCAGTGCGACAGACCGCGGACCGGGCGTCCTTCTCGGCCGACTCCATGGTCACCAGGCATTCCGTGCGGGCCCGTACGAACTCCGTCCTCGGTGCGGGGCGGCCTCAAGATCGGCGAGTGCCGCGACGATACGGTCCCGCAAGGCGTTCGTCGCACTCCGTCCAACGAGAACGGCGGGCACCCTGTCGGCACGAACGGACGGCTTGCCCCCAAGCCGTGCATACAGCCCGTCAGGCGCCTGCCGTGCCGGTCGACGACTGGGAACCCGGGGTCGGCAGCCCGGCCATGAGCGCGCGGCGGCTGGCGCGCACATGTTCCCGCATGACCTGTTCAGCGCTGTCGCCGTCCTTTTCGACGATCAACTCGACGACCAGGTGGTGCTCACGGTCGGACTGCAGCGGCCGGCCTGGCTGGCTCAGCGAGGTCTTCACCAGCCGGGAGTAGGCCAGTTGATTCATCAGCGTTCTGTAGTGCGCTTCGAGTTTGTGGTTGTCCGCGCCGGTGATCAACAGATCGTGGAACTCCCCCACCAGCTCCGCGTAGCGCTCGTGGTCGTCGCGAGCCACGGCCGCGTCGGCTTCCCTGAGGTTCTCCTGCAGCCGGTCGATCTCGGGCACCCGGCCTCGCTGGGCCAGGAGGCGGGCGGCAGCGCCCTCCAGCAGCTCCTTCATCTCGAAGAGTTCCGTGATCTCGCGTCGGGACGGGGTCGTGACGAAGGTGCCCACCCGCGGCCTGATCTCGACGAGACCCTCGGTTTGCAGCTGCTTGAGCGCTTCGCGGACCGGTGTGCGGCTGACACCGAACTCCTCAGCCAGAGCGAGCTCCGAGAGAGGATCTCCCGGGTCGATCTCACCGCTGATGATGCGCCCGCGCATCTCGGCGATGACCTGGGCCTGGATGGATCTGTTGGCCGATCCGCCCGTTCCTTCAGCCACTGAGCCAGCTCCTTGGTATCGCGTCGTGTTGCCGATCATCCCAGAGGCGGAAGTGCTCCGCCGTCGAAGAACCTACCGGCGCGGTAGACCATGGGATCACTGTCCGTGGTCGATGCGTGCACCACTCGGCAGATGAAGACCGTGTGGGTGCTGGCCTGGAGCCGTTCGCGGATCTCGGCTTCCAGCTGCGCGCTGCTGCCTGCGATCAGCGGACTGCCGTAGGGGCCTGGCGTCCAGTCGATGTCGCGGAACTTGTCGTCGGACTTGGCCGCGAAGCAATTCACCACATCGCGCTGGTCCGTCGAGAGGATGTTTATCGCGAGGTGCCCGGTCCGGAAGAGGCAGTCATGGGTGGAGGAGGTGTGCTGGACGCACACCATGACCGTCGGTGGGTCCAGCGAGATGCTGGAGAACGCGTTGACCGCCAGCCCTTTCGGGACGTTGTCGTCCAGCGCGGTCACCACGGTGACACCGGTGACGAATTGCCGGTTGACCTGCTTCATCAGGTCGGTGTCGGGCTTCGTCGGAAGCGCGGGCATAAGTGTGCTCCTTGTCGTCATGCTGCTCAGTCCTGCCCGACGTTGATGATGCCGAGCGCCGAGAGCAGGGCGCTCGGGTCCCATGTCACGAATTCCTCGACGATGCGGTCCTCTTCGAACCGTGCGAAAGTCGCGCCGCCGACTTCCACGCGCCGCTTGGTGGCCGGGACGCCCATGAGGGAGCCCTCGTGGCTTCCCGTGCTGTGCCAGCGGATCGCGGCCCGATCGCCCTCGATGACGATGTCGTCGAGCGTGGTCGAAAGATCCGGGAACGCGGAACGTGTGGCCAGAATCGACGCCTTGAATGTGCGCAGGTCCTGGGGAGGCGTTTCCCTGCCGTGCCGCAGGTAGTCGCCGCTGAGGAGGTTGTCGAGTGCGTCGACGTGGCCGCGGTTCCAGGTGTCTTCCCAGATCTTCTGGATGAGCGCGCGGCGGGATTCAGTGTGCGGCATCGGCCTTCTCCTTCTGGACGGAAGTCCTGCTCGGCTCGGTAGGGTTCTTGGTTTCGTGTCGCACGTCCGATGCCAACTCCTTCGCGAAGGACACCGCCAGGCAGGCGATGATCGCCAGGAAGGGCAGCGATGTGACGATCACGGTGTTCTGCAGCGCGCTGAGGCCGCCGGCGAGCATCAGTGCGACCGCGGTGACGCCGGTGAGGATGCCCCACAGGACGAGGACGGAGCGGGGCGGTGCGAGTGAGCCGTTCGAGGTCATGGAGCCCAGCACATAGGTGTTGGAGTCCGCGCTTGTCACAAAGAAGATCACGGCCAACAGGACGGCGATCCCCGAGGTGATTCCGGACAGGGGGAAGTGCTCCAGCGTCGCGAAGAAGGCGTTGCCGAAGTCGGCAGCGGTCTGCCTGGCGACGTCTCCGCCTTCGAACAGGTCCACGTGTATGGCCGCGCCGCCGAACACCGCGAACCAGGTGAAGAAGGCGAGGCTCGGGACCGTCAGAACGCCCATGATGAATCCGCGAATCGTTCGGCCGCGGGAGATACGGGCGAGGAAGACGCCTACGAACGCTCCCCAGGAGACCCACCACGCCAGCATGAAGTAGGTCCACAACTGCATCCATGCCAGTCCGCCGAAGGCGGTGCCCTGCAGGCTCATCCGGAAGAAGTCGCCGGCCCATACGCCGATCGATTCGATGTAGAGATTGATGAGGAAGACGGTGGGGCCGACGATCAGCATGAACACGAACATCACGACGGCCAGGGTGCTGCTGGTGTAACTCAGCACCTTGATCCCCTTGTTGATGCCGGTGACGGCCGACAGGGTGAAGACGACGGTGATGGCGGCGATGATGACCACCTGGGCGACGGAGTTGACGGGGACACCGAACAGCCGCCCCATCCCGTTGTTGATCTGCAGCGCTCCCAGCCCGAGGGAGGTGGCCGTGCCGAAGAGCGTCGCGAAGACGGCGAGGATGTCGATCGCCTTACCGGCCGGCCCGTTGACCCTGTTCCCGAGGATCGGCGTGAACAGCTGGCTCACCAGGGGGCGGCGTCCCTTGCGATACGTCGAGTAGGCGATGGCGAGACCGAAGACGGCGAAGACGGCCCAGGCGTGCAGACCCCAGTCGAAATAGGAGTACTGGAGCGCGCGGACCGCGGCCTCGTGGGTGTTCGGCTCGGCGAGTCCGTGCGGTGGTGCGGCCAGGTGCGAGATGGGCTCGGCGACGCCGTAGGAGACCAGCCCGATACCCATCACGGCGCCGAGGAGCATCGCGATCCAGGCCGGGGTGGAGAACTCCGGTCTGTCGGTGTCCTTGCCGAGCCGGATACCGCCCGCGGGGCTGAAGGCCAGGAACACCAAGAAGATCAGGATGCCCAGGGTGACGACCAGGTAGCTCCAGCCGAACGACGTGGTGACCCAGTTCAGGGAAGCGGCCGTGACCCGGTTGAGGTTCTCGGTGAAGAGGGCCGCCCAGGCGACGAAGACCGCGGCGACCCCGATCGATGTCCAGAAGACGGAACCGAGCTCACCTGTCCTCAGGGGGCGTTGAAGCTGTCTGGACATGAAACTCCTCGCGTCGGGCGCCCACAGGCCGCACTGGCATACAAGACGGCTCACACAGGGCCGCTGGTATGCAAGAGACCGTAAGTGACGTCGCAGTCGTGACGTCAAGGGTCGTGCAGCGATTTATGTGTCCACCTTGCTGCCGCTCCAGAAAATGCCCAGTTCAGGGCGGCCACGCAAAGCTTTCGGCGCTCAACTCCTCGTACTCGTAGGTCGAAATCGAGGGATCGACCTTGACCGCAGCGATAGGTATACCTACGGTCTCTGCCATGCAAGAGAGTGATGCTGATCCCTCTGCTGAGCGGATCGGACTTCGTAAGCTCGTGACGTACCGAGACACCGTGGTGACCGAGGCGGGGCGGGCTCCGGATCGGCCCGCGCAACGTGCCAGCGTGGCCGCGGTCCTGCGCAATCCATGGATCGACGCTGCGCCGCTCGCCGATCTCGCCCCGGAGCAGAGCCGGATCGGGCCCGTGCTGGCGAAGCTCCTCTCCGCCCGGCTCGCGCAGACGCTCGGCGGGGTGGACCGGATCGAGGCCTTCGGAAAGGCCGCGGTCGTCGGCACCGCCGGCGAGCTCGAACACGCCGGGGCGCTCATCCACACGCCGTTCTTCGGCAATCTGGTCCGCGAGCTGCTCAACGGCGAGTCGATCATCTGCTTCGCCGACACCCGGGCCGAGGCCGGCGAATCACTGGTCGTCCCCCTCTGGCACAAGACACATGCCCCGACGCGCAGCCACTACCAGACCATCAGCGCACGAGTCCCCGACGCGCCCCGGGCCGACGAGATCGTCGTCATCGCCGCCGCATCCACCGGCCCTCGCCCGCACCCCCGCATCGGGGACCGCAGGACGGACCCGGTCGTCACCACCCGCACTCTGGAGGAATCCCTGTCATGAACGTCCGCAAGATGGTCACCGTCGTCGAGGAGATCCGGGCCGAAGGCGGTCGACCGGTCAGCCCGCCGGCCACCGTCGCCGTCGTGGCCGCCGTGATCGAGAACCCGTGGGCCGGTCAGGGCTTCGTCGAAGATCTCGCCCCGGGGATCGAGGCGAACGCCTCGGACATCGGCGCACTGCTCGCGCCCGCAGTGCTCGATGCGTTGGGAGCCCCCGCCGAGGCATACGGCAAGGCCGCCGTCGTCGGCCTCAACGGCGAGATCGAGCACGGGTCGGCACTGATCCACACCCTCAAGTTCGGTGACCACTTCCGCAAGGCTGCCAATGCCGGCACGCTCCTGCCCGCCGTCGAGAAGCGGGGCCCGGCCGGCGTCGTGTTCGACATCCCGCTCAAGCACATCACCGATGCGACGATCCGCTCCCACCACCAGTCGGTGGAGGTCCGGGTCGCCGACGCTCCGCACCCGGACGAAATCATCATCGGGCTGGCCGCCGCCGCCCAGGGGCGGCCCCAGCAGCGACTGGCGGCCCTCTCGACCGAGCAGTAGTGGGGATGAGCAAGCCCACTCTCGTGCTGCTGCACGGCGTCGGGCTCGACCGTACGATGTGGGAGCCCACCGCCGAACTGGTGGCCGACCGCTTCACCCTCGTGACGCCCGACCTGCCCGGACACGGGAGGAACGACCCCGCTCCGGCAGGCATCACCCTTCGGGACCTGGCGCTCGGCGTCGCAGCCGAGATCCCTGAGGGGTCCCATCTGGTCGGCTTCTCCCTGGGTGCCCTCGTGGCCCAGTATCTGGCCCTTCACCGCCCGGACCGCGTCGCGACTCTGACCTCGGTCAGCTCGGTGTGCCGTCGTACACCGGCGGAGCGGGCGGAGGTCCTCAAGCGCCTCGACGCGGCGCGAGCCGACTTCCGGGCAGCGACGGCCGCGTCACTGCGGCGGTGGTACGCGGGCACCGACGTCTCAGCAGAGTGGGTGAGCCGCACCGAGGCGACCCTGCTCGCCAACGACGTGGGGTCCTTCCGCGCGTGCTATCGGGTGTTCGCGACCGCTGACGCCGACATCGGTCCCGCTCTGCACCGCATCACCACCCCCGCCGTGGCGGTCACCGGCGAGAACGACCCTGGGTCGACGCCCGAGATGACCCGGCGGCTCGCTGCGGCACTTCCGAACTGCAGATCCGTCGTCGTTCCCGAGGCGCGCCACATGCTCCCTGTCCAACGCCCCGAGGCCCTCGTCGACTGCTTCACCACGCTCATCAGGGACAACACTCATGGCTGATCTCAAGAAGCTGCAGCACTTCATCGGCGGCGCGCACGTCGAGCCGGCCTCCGGGGAGTACTTCGAGAGCACGAACCCGGCAACACGCCGGCCGCTCTACCGGGCGGCGAGAGGCAACGCCGCAGATGTCGAGCGAGCCGTGGCCGCAGCGAAAGAGACGTTCGAAGACCCGCGCTGGCGCGATCTCAGCCAGACCCGACGCGGGCACCTCCTGCGCCGGCTGGGAGATCTCATCGCACAGAACGCAGCGGACCTCGCGCGTATGGAGACGAGGGACAACGGCAAGCTGCTGCGCGAGATGAACGGGCAGTTGGCCGCCCTGCCCGAGTACTACCACTACTACGCAGGCCTGGCCGACAAGATCCACGGCGATGTCGTTCCGACCTCCGACCGGAGCGTTCTCAACTACACCTGCCGCGAGCCGCTCGGCGTGGTGGGCGCCATCACCCCGTGGAACTCTCCGATGACACTGACCAGCAGCAAGCTGGCGCCCGCGCTCTGCGCCGGGAACACCGTGGTGGTCAAGCCCTCGGAGCACACCTCGGCCGCGCTGCTCCGGCTCGCCGAACTCGCGCTGGAGGCAGGATTTCCGCCCGGCGCGGTCAACGTCGTCACCGGCTTCGGGGCGGAGGCCGGGCAGGCCCTCGTCGATCACCGTCACCTCGCGAAGATCTCGTTCACCGGCAGCACCACCACCGGATCCCGTATCGCCGCCGCCGCAGCCGGCCGGTTCATCGGGTCGACCCTCGAATTGGGCGGCAAATCGCCCAACATCGTCTTCGAGGATGCGAACATCCCCAACGCGGCCATGGGGGTCGTCGCCGGCATCTTCGCCGCCGCGGGCCAGACCTGCATCGCCGGCAGCCGAGTGTTTGCACACCGGTCCGTCTACGACGAACTACTCCAGCGCGTGTCCGAGCGGGCCGAGCGCATCCGCATGGGCGATCCGATGGAAGAGAGCACCGAGCTCGGCCCCCTGGCCTTCGAGGACCAGCGGGACAAGGTCGCCGGGTACGTCGATCTGGGGCGCAGCGAGGGAGCCCGCGTGCTCACGGGTGGCCGCCCCTCGGACGGCGGCCTCGGCGGCTACTTCTACGAGCCCACGATCTTGGTCGACGTGGACAACAGCATGCGGGTTGTGCGGGAGGAGATCTTCGGCCCGGTTCTCACGGTGATGCCGTTCGAGACCGAGGAGGAAGTCATCCGCCTCGCGAACGACACCGAGTACGGCCTCGCGGCGGGGGTGTGGACCTCCGACCTGGCCCGGGCCCACCGCATGGCCGCACGCCTGGAGGCGGGAACCGTGTGGGTCAACACCTACCGGGCCATGTCGCCGATGTCCCCGCGCCAGGGCTTCAAGGCCAGTGGCGCCGGTGTCGAGCACGGCACCGAGACGATCAAGGAGTACACGCGGCTCAAGAGCGTCTGGATCAACACCAGCGAAGAGCCCGTGGCCGACCCCTTCGTCATGCGGGGCTGACATGCCGCAGATCGACATCACCCTCGCCGAGGGACGCACTCCGGGCCAGCTCCGAGAGCTGATGCACGAGGTCCATGCCGCCGTTCTCCGCACCGTCGACACCAGGCCGGAGTACATCCGTGTCGTGGTCCGCGAGGTGCCGCGGACCCACTGGGCCACCGGCGATGTGTCTGTTGCCGAGATGGATGCCACGAGCCGGACCTCCCCCACCACCGACCGGCACGACAGCAGCGCCGCCGACGGGCAGCGCCCCCACCCCGCACACCAGGAGCAGCAGCCGTGAAATTCTCCCTGTTCGCGCACATGGAACGCTGGGACGAGAGCGTGACGCCCTCCCAGCAGTTCGACAACCTCACCGAACTCACACAGATCGCCGAAGCGGGCGGCTTCAAAACGGTGTGGATCGGTGAGCACCACTCGATGGAGTTCGTCAGCTCCCCCAGCCCCATGCCGCAGCTCGCCCATCTGGCCGCGCGCACTTCGACGATCCGGCTCGGCGCCGGCACCATCGTCGCGCCCTTCTGGCACCCGGTCCGGGCTGCCGGTGAGACCGCGCTGCTGGATGTGATCAGCGGTGGCCGGGCCGAGATCGGGCTGGCGCGCGGTGCCCACCAGTTCGAGTTCGACCGGTTGGCGGGCGGACTGCCGGCAGCCGACGGGGGGAAGCATCTGCGCGAGTTGGTGCCGGCGGTGCGCGCCCTCTGGCAAGGCGACTACGCCCACAACGGGGACATCTGGCAGTTCCCCACGTCCACCAGTGTGCCCAAGCCGGTGCAACAGCCGACTCCCCCGATGTGGATCGCCGCACGTGACCCCGACTCGCACGACTTCGCCGTCGCCAACGGGTGCAACGTGATGGTCACTCCCCTGATGAAGGGCATCGAGGAGGTCGAGAACCTCGTGAACAAGTTCGAGACCGCGGTGGGCAACCACCCGGAGGTGCCCAGGCCCGAGCTCATGGTGCTGCGGCACACTCATGTGCACAGCCCTGAGGACCCCGACGGCTGGCGCCCGGCGGCCGAGGCGATCCAGCGCTACTACCGCACCTTCGACGCGTGGTTCGGCAACAAGCAGACTCCCGACAACGGCTTCCTGGACCCGAGCCCGGTCGAGAAGTTCGAGGGGCGCCCGGAGTTCGAGCTGGAATCCCTGCACCGAACCGCGATGATCGGCACTCCTGACGAGGTCGTCGAGCGGCTGCGCCGCTATGCGGAGTTGGGCATCGACGAGTACAGCTTCTGGATCGACAACAGCCTGCCGCACGAGGAGAAGCGCAGGTCACTGGAGATGTTCACCAAGGAAGTCGTGCCGGCCTTCCAGTGACCGGCACGTGACGCGCCGAACGCCCGTCTCGTCCTGGCCGCCCCGGCCGCTCACGCCGTCGGCCGCTCTATACGGCCGGCCGCTCTTGCGTCGTACGCGTACGCGCGGCCGGGGCGCATCCCCTCGTACGGGTACGCATGGCCGGGGTGGCCGGATCGGCCCGGGGACGGCGGCCCTCCGTCCCCGTAGAGCGAAGATTCCCGGTGGCGTCAGAGCAGACGGGCACAAGGACACACGGACACACGGACACACGGAGACTGAGCCTTCGGTATCTCCCACTCTCTTCCCATTTGCACTGTTGGTCCTCACGCCTATGGAGCCCTCGCAAGCTCTTTTTTCCGCGTTCGAGGGTTGGCTTGAAACCGCCGGCCCGCTATCGTTCACGCACTTCACTCAATCGTTCAGCTGAACGAATAGCGCGGAGGACGGTTGCTCATGACCGAGGCCCACCGCCCAGGACGGCGGTCACTGCTCGCCGGTGCCGCATGCCTCGGCGCTTCCTGGCTGGTGTCCGGGTGTACGGGCGCGGCGTCCATCACCGCCCTGCCCGCGGCGGCGCCGAAGGGCGCTCCGGACCGGGGTGGCACCCTCCGGATAGCCCGCCCGCCCGCGTCGGACGCCGAGACCCTCGACCCCGCCGGCCCCCTGTCGGCATACGAGTATCTGGGCGCCCTGTACAACCGTCTCGTCCGTGTCGGCACCGACGGCGGCCTCGTCCCCGACCTCGCCGAGGCGTGGGAAGCGGATTCCAAGGCCCGCACCTGGACATTCCGGCTCCGCAAGGGCGTCACCTTCCACAACGGCCACACATTCACCTCGGCCGATGCGGCGTACACCTTGCGTCACATCCTCGACAAGGCGACAGCGTCCCCGCAGGCGGGCGTTCTCGCCCCGCTCATCGACCCGAAGACGCTGCGCACTCCCGACGCCCACACGCTCGTCGTCCCGCTGAAGTCGCCGCACGCCGAGTTCCCCAGCCTGCTGACGCACTACAACTGCTACGTCATCCCGGACGGGAGCGGGAGATCCATCGGCCGCACCGGCATCGGCACCGGCCCCTTCAGGCTGGACTCGTTCGCGCCCGCGGGCCCCGGCAGCGTCACCGCCTACCAGGATCACTGGGCCGGGCGTCCCGTTCTCGACGCCATCTCCTTCGCTTCGGTCGCCGACATGTCGGCCCGGGCGAACGCACTGCTGGCCGGCCAGGTCGACCTGCTCTCGCAGACCAACCTCGACTTCGCGACGGCCCGTGTGGTCGAGGCCTCGGACCGCGCCACCATCGCCCGTGTGAAGAACTCCCAGTGGTACGTGCTGCCGATGCTCACCACGGAGAAGCCCTTCACGGACGTACGCGTACGCAAGGCGATGAAACTCGCCTACGACCCCGAGCACGTGGTCAAGGTCGCTCTTCAGGGTGCCGGCACCGCCGGCTGGGACAACCCGGTGCCGCCGGACGACCCACTGCACATCCGCTCACACCCCGAGCACGACCCCGACCGGGCCCGCCATCTGCTGAAGAAGGCGGGTCACGAGGGGCTGACCGTCGACCTTCACACCTCCTCCTACGACCCGCTGTTCACCCCCATGGCGCTGGCCTACCAGGACTCGGCGCGGCGGGCCGGGATCCGGGTCCGGGTGAAGACGGCCGCTGCGGACTCGTACTACACGCAAATCTGGATGAAGAAGCCGCTGATGGCGACCTACTGGTACACGGGCCGGCCCATCGACCAGCTCTTCACCCAGATCTTCCGCAGCGGCTCGTCGTACAACGAGACCGCCTGGTCCGACAAGGACTTCGACGCGCTCCTCGACCGAGCCCGCGCCGAGACCGACGACAAGCGGCGCCGCGAACTGTACGGCGAGGGGCAGACCATGGTGATCGAGAGGGGTGGGGCGATCACCCCGATGTTCGCCGACCGGCTCGTCGGAGTCTCCCGCAAGGTACGCGGATACGCCGAGCACGGGTTCGAGTTCGACTACCTCGCCATCGGCCTGAAGGGAGCCTGAGGATGCTCTCGTTCATCGCCCGCCGCACCATATCGGCCCTCGGCACCCTGCTGCTGGCCTCGGTCCTGGTCTTCCTCGCCGTCCAGGCCCTGCCCGGCGACGTGGCCACCAAGATTCTCGGCAAGGACGCCACGCCGGACGCCGTGGCCGGGCTGCGAGAGCAGATGGGCCTCGACCGGCCCGCCTGGGAGCGCTACCTCGACTGGGTCGAGTCGGCCCTGCACGGGGACTTCGGCACCTCCCTGGTCTCCGGGAAGCCCGTCGCCACCGAGGCGGCCGCCCACCTCGGCAACTCCGCGCTGATCGCCCTGGTCACGGTCCTGTTCGCGGTGACCGGGGCGCTGGTGCTGGGCGTGCTCGCCGGTCTGTACCGCGACCGCTGGGCCGACCACCTGATCTCGACCGTCAGCCTCGTCGGCATGAGCATCCCCGAGTTCGTGGTCGCCACCGTGCTGGTGCTGTGCTTCTCCATCGCGCTGCCGTGGTTCCCCGCCGTCGTCCTGTACGGCCCCGACGCGAGCGTCGGTCAACTGCTGCCTGCCGTGTGGCTTCCCGCGCTCGCGCTGGCGACCGTCATGGCCGCCTACATCGTCCGCATGGCCCGAACGTCGGTCATCGATGTGATGGCGAGCGAGTACGTCACCACGGCCAGGCTCAAGGGCCTGTCCACCTGGCGGGTCGTCACCCGGCACGCCCTGCCCGGCGCGCTGCTGCCCACCTTGCATGTGATCGCCCTGAACGTGGCCTGGCTCGTGGGCGGGGTCGCCGTCGTCGAGAACGTCTTCAACTATCCGGGCATCGGCAAACTGCTGCTCACCTCGGTGCAGAACCGCGACCTGCCCGTCATTCAGGCCGTCGCGCTGATCAGTGCCGTCGTCTACGTCGTGTGCAACCTCGCCGCCGACCTCGGCTCCATGGCCTTGAACCCGAAGCTCCGTACGCGCGGGAGGACCCGATGACCGCCCTCGACCCCGCCCCGACCCCCGCACCGGCAACCGCGCCCGCGCCCGCGTCCGCAGGGGGGCGCACCATCCGTACCTGGCGCACCCTGCGCTCCTCCCGTACCGCAGTCATCGGCCTCGCCGTCGTGGGCGTCCATGTGCTGCTGGCGCTGCTCGCCCCGCTGCTGACGCCGCACGACCCGGTCGCCAACAGCCCCTCGCACGCGCTTCTCGGCCCCGGTCCGGAGCACTGGGCCGGTACGGATCAGTACGGCAGGGACGTCCTCGCCCGGGTGCTGTACGGCGGCCGGTACGCGCTCGGTGTGTCCGCCGTCTCCACCGTCCTGGGGGTCGCCCTCGGTACGGTGATCGGCTGTGCGGCGGCGCTGCGCGGAGGCTGGTTCGACGACATCCTGAGCCGGGTGCTGGACGCGGTGCTCTCGATACCGGCGATCCTCGCGCTGCTGGTCGTCGTCACCGTGCTGGGCACCGGATACCCGGTCATCATCTGCGCCGTCGCCGTGGTGTTCGTACCGCAGGTCGTGCGGGTGGTGCGGGGTGCGGCGCTCGCCGTCGTACCCGCCGACTACGTGACCGCGGCCCGCGCCCGGGGCGAGAGCACCTGGGCGATCCTGCGGCGGGAGGTCCTGCCCAACATCGTCGACGTGGTGTGCGTGGAATTCGCCATGCGGGCCTCCTGGGTCGTCCTGCTGATCTCCTCGCTGTCCTTCCTCGGCTTCGGCGCCGCCCCGCCGACCCCCGACTGGGGGCTCATGGTCGCCGAGAACCGCACCGCCATCACCGTCGTCCCGATGGCGAGCCTCGCGCCTATCATCGCCCTGGCCACGCTCGTGGTCGGGATCAACCTCGCGTCCGACGGCCTGTCCAAGGCCTGGGGCGTGGACCGGATCCGGGAGGGCTCCTGATGACCGCCCTCGTGTCCGTCAGCTCGCTCTCCGTCTCCTACCGCTCGGGCGGCCAGGACGTGCCGGTCGTGCGGGAGGTGTCCTTCGAACTCCCCGAGGGGCGCACGCTCGCCCTCGTCGGCGAGTCCGGCAGCGGCAAGTCGACTGTCGCGGCCACCCTGCTCGGCCACCTGCGACACGGCTCGCGTCTGGACGGCGGGGAAGTCCGGGTGGACGGCCACGACGTCTTCGCCCTCTCCCCCGGCAGGTTGCGGCGGCTGCGCGGCGGAACCGTTGCGATGGTCGCCCAGAACGCCGGCCACTCGCTGACCCCGTCCATGCGCGTCGGGCGGCAGATCGCGGAGGCGGGCGGTGGTGTCCCGGTGCTCGACCTGCTGGAGCAGGTCAGGCTGCCCAGACCCGCCGAGCTGGCGCGCCGCTATCCGCACGAGCTGTCCGGCGGACAGCAGCAGCGGGTCTCCATCGCGATGGCCCTCGCGGCCCGCCCCCGGGTCCTTGTGCTCGACGAGCCCACGACCGGTCTCGACGTCGTCACCCAGCGCGGCATCCTCGACCTCGTCGCCGACCTGCGCGACGAACTCGGGCTGGCCGCCCTGCTGGTGAGCCACGACCTGGGCGTCGTCGCGCGCATGGCCGACGAGGTGAGCGTGCTGCGGCTGGGCCGGACGGTGGAGTCGGCACCCACCCGAAAGCTCTTCTCCCGCCCCGAACACGCCTATACGAAACGGCTGCTGGCCAGCGTGCCGCGGCTGGCGGACGACGGCCTCGCCCTGGTGGGCGAGGCCGGCGAGCGGGAGATCCGTGCCAGAGCCGTGGTGCCTCCCCAGGCACCGGTGGCCGTCTCCGCCGACGACGTCACCGTCGACCACGGCTCGGTCCGCGCCGTGCACGGTGTCTCCTTCGAGCTCCGGTGCGGCGAGATCGTCGCCCTCGTCGGGGAGTCGGGCAGCGGTAAGTCCACCCTCGCGTGGGCACTCGCCGGCCTGCGCGCACCCTCCGGCGGCACGATGACCCATCAGTCGGGCGATCTGACCCGCCTCGCGCGCAAACGTCCGCCGGGCCTGCGGCGCCGGGTGCAGCTGGTGTTCCAGAACGCCGACACCTCCCTCAACCCGCGCCGCTCGGTGGGCGACGCGATTCGCCGCCCCCTGCGGCTGTTCGGCACGGCGCCGAACCGGGAAGCGGCCACCGCACGGGCCCGCGAACTGGTGCGGGACGTCCAACTCGATCCGGCGCTCGCCGACCGGCTGCCCGCTCAGCTCTCCGGCGGCCAGCGGCAGCGGATCGGCATCGCACGGGCACTGGCCGGCGAGCCGGACGTGTTGATCGCCGACGAGATCACCACGGCACTGGATGTCTCGGTACAGGCCGAAGTACTGCGGCTGCTCGACGACCTGCGCAGGGAACGGCAATTGGCCTGCCTGTTCATCAGCCACGACCTGGCCGTCGTACGGGGCCTTGCCGACCGTGTCCTGGTCCTGCGCCACGGTGTGGTGGTGGAGGAGGGCCCCACCCAGGCCGTCTTCACCGACCCCGGCCACCCCTACACCCGCGAGCTGATGGCCGCGGCCCTCGAACCCGATCCCGACGCACGGCCACCCGTGGACGACGTGCCCGATTGGGAGGAGACAGCAGACGCCGACGGCGTCTGGACCGACCACGGCCACGGCCACCGCGTCCGCCGCTGGCGCCCCGCAAGCACCCCCCTCGTCGAAGGAGTTCCGTGAAGTACCGCGAGCGGTTCGAACGCCAGGTCGTGCGTGAGGACGTCTGGATCCCCACCCCGGACGGAAAGGTCCGGCTGCACGCGCGCATCTGGCGTCCGGCCGACGCGACGAGCGACCCCGTGCCCGCGCTGCTGGAGTACCTCCCGTACCGCAAGAGTGACTGGACAGCCCCCCGGGACGCCCAGCGCCACCCCTGGTACGCGGGTCACGGCTACGCCTCCGTCCGGGTCGACATCCGGGGCCACGGCGACAGCGAGGGCGTACCGGGCGACGAGTACGACGCCCAGGAACTCGCGGACGGCGTCGACGTCGTCAACTGGCTGGCGGCACAGCCCTGGTGCACCGGCAAGGTCGGTATGTTCGGCATATCCTGGGGCGGGTTCAACGCGCTCCAGATCGCCGCCATGGCCCCCGCCCCCCTCAAGGCGATCGTGACGGTGTGCTCCACCGACGACCGCTACGACAACGATGTGCACTACACCGGCGGCGCCGTCCTCGGGATCGACATGCTCGCCTGGGCCGGCACCATGCTCGCCTTCGCCGCCCGCCCACCGGACCCGGCACAGGTCGGCACCGACCGGTGGCTGCCGATGTGGCGCGAACGCCTCGAAGGGCTCGAACCCTTTCTGCACACCTGGCTGGCCCATCAGCAGCGGGACGACTACTGGCGGCACGGCAGCGTGTGCGAGGACTACAAAGCCGTCGACGCGGCGGTCCTGGCGGTCGGCGGCTGGAACGACCCCTACCGCGACACGGTGCTGCGGCTCGTCGAGCACCTTCCGCACGAGCGTGTCCGGGGGCTGATCGGTCCCTGGTCCCACCAGTATCCGGACCGCGGACTGCCTCCCGGCCCCGCCATCGGCTTCCTCCAGGAGACCCTGCGCTGGTGGGACCAGCACCTCAAGGGCCGCGACACCGGTGTGATGGCCGAGCCGTTGCTGCGGGCCTGGATCAACGACCCTGTGCCACCCGCCACGTCCTACGACGTCATGCCGGGCCGCTGGATCGGCGAGACGGCCTGGCCCTCCCTAAGGGTGAGCCGGCAGGAACGCGCCCTGGGCGCCGGCGAGGCACCCCTGGTGGTCGACTCCCCCCAGCACACCGGTGTCGACGCCGGCCGCTTCTTCCCCTTCGGCAACGCGAGCGACCTGCCGCCCGACCAGCGGGAGGAGGACGGCCGCGCGGTCTGCTTCGACTCCGGGCCCCTGGACGGGCACGTCGAGATCCTCGGCCGACCACGCGTCAGGCTCCGGCTGGACAGCTCCACCCCGCGCGGCCATGTGATCGCCCGCCTCTGCGACGTGGCCCCCGACGGCTCCTCCACCCTCGTCGCCCGAGGCGTGCTCAACCTCCTCAGCCGGCATGGCCGGGACCGGTCCGTCGAGTGGGTCCCCGGTACCTACGAGGACGTCGAGTTCGAACTCGGTGCCACCGGTTACACCTTTCCGCCCGGGCATCGCGTCCGCGTCGCCGTCTCCAACACGTACTGGCCGTGGGTTTGGCCGCACGGCGAGCGCGGACAGCTGACCGTGATCCCCGCGCACAGCGCCCTCCTGCTGCCCGTGAGGGCGCCTGGGGGCCCTGGAGAAGAGGAGCCGGTCCGCTTCGAGGAGCCCGAACAGGCACCGCCGCTCCCGGTGACGTACGACCTCCCGGACCGGCCGCGACCCGAACGGCTCGTCACCCACGATGTCGCCGCAGGCGAGTGGACCCTCGATGTCGACCCCCGCTACGGCGGCTCCCGCACCTTTCCGGACGGGCTGCGTTACGAGGAGAACGCCCGGGAGACGTACCGTATCCGCAGCGACGATCCACTGTCCGCCTCGGCCGTCTCCGCATGGACGATCCGGCTGACCCGCGGCGAGGAATGGGACGCCGAGATCGTCGCGCGGACGGAACTGAAGGCCACGACAGCGGAGTTCGTGATGGACAGCCACCTCCAGGCACGGGCGAACGGCCAGACCGTGGCCGAGCGCACCTGGCACCGCACCACCCCGAGGACGTCCGGATGACCGGCGGGAGAAGCCCGCGCCGCGCCGTCGCCGCCGCCGACCGCACCCGGCAGCCCACCGAGGTGCGCCGTCGCCTCATCGTCGAGGCGGCCGTGCCGCTGATCGCCGAGCGGGGTTCCTCCTCGGTCGGCGTGCGGGACGTCGCCGGTGCGGCCGGGGTGTCCGTGGGTACGGTCACCTACCACTTCGGCAGCGTCCAGGAGATCCTCTCCGAGGCGATGGTGCTGCAGATCGAGCGGTACTACGCGGCCCTCAGCGAGACCGCGGACCGGGCGACCAGCGCGGCCGGGGCGCTGCGCCTCCTCGTCGACGCGCTGTTCACCGAGGACACCGACCGGCACTGGCGGATGTGGTTCGAATACTGGAACGCGGGCGAGCACCACCTCGATCCGGCGTTCGCCGGTGGCCAGGACCGGCGCTACGAGAGCTGGCACCGGCAGATCCGCGCGCTGGCCGAACGCGGCGTCGCGGACGGCGAGTTCACCTGCGCCGACCTGGACGGCTTCACCACCCGCTTCGCAGCCCTCGCCGACGGGCTGGCCCTGCAGCGGCTCCGCCAGGCCCCGCCGCTGACCACTCAGGACGCCCGCCGCCATCTGCACCGCTTCATCGAGACGGAACTGGGCCCAGGTCCCCACGGTGTGGGCCTCGGCCCCGCCGAGTGACAGCGAGGACATACCCGGCCCGGACCGGGCGTCGAGTTGCCCCTGAGCTGCTGAGCGCGGCTGCCCTCTTCTCTGACGCGGGCCAGGTGCTGGGCTGCGGCACCGTGGTGGTCCCGCACACCACCACCGGCCGCACAGTCGGTGCCCCCGGCCCACCGGCTCGCCGTCAGGCCGGCACCCGCGAGGAGCGGCTGACCTGCCCCGGCCCGGACCGCCCGCAACGTCGCAGCGGACAAGCAGTTTCGATATGACCGGCCTTCACCGGCGTCCGCGCACTTTGCCGCTTTCGAGCTCCGCGAACATCACGTAGATCATGTGAAGATTCCGAGTGGGGCAACTATGCGATCCCCGCCCAAAGGGATTCTTACCCGGAGCTAGGACACGGCAATTGGTGTGCAGCATTGCCTGACTGCCCGTCATCGAGTCGCCAGGTGAAGCATGAAACTGTTCAAACGTGGCATGTCACCCAACTCCCCGACCCGCCCTGCCACACACGGTCACACCCACGCCGACGCAGGTGTGGCGTATGCGGGTGCGGTGAATCCGGCCCCGGCGGCCCCGGCCCTGCAGGAGCTCACCGGGGAATGGATCATCGACCCCGCCCACAGCCGGATCGGTTTCTCGGTACGCCACGCCATGGTGACGACGGTGCGCGGGTCCTTCACCGAGTACCGGAGCCGCCTCTACTTCGACGGCTACGATCCGTCCCGCTGCCGGGCCGAGGTCGTCATTTCCACAGCCAGCGTCGATACGGGAGTGGAGCAGCGCGACGCACATCTGGTAGGCCGTGATTTCTTCGCCTCGGCCGACTACCCCCAAATGCAGTTCGTCAGCACCGGCGTGCAGTTCGTCGGTGACGACGTCTACCGCATGGCGGGAAACCTCACCATCAAGGACGTGACCAGACCCGTCGTGCTGGAGATGACCTATATAGGTCACGTGATGGACCCCTTCGGCTACCAGCGTGTCGGCTTCGACGGTACGACCACCATCGATCGCTCCGACTGGGGCCTCACGTACAACAGCCGACTGGCCGAGGGCGGCTCGATGGTCAGCGAGAAGGTGCGCCTGCAGTTCGACATAGCCGCGATCCGGAACGCCCCTGCCGGCTAAGGGGCGAGCGTCTTGCACAGGTCCTCGTAGGGGCCCTCCAGTGCCAGGAGTTCGCGCTGGGTCTCTCCGCCGCTCTCCGTGATCCGGACGGCCATGAAGCCACGCGAGACGAGCCACCTGTTGTGTGCGGGCCGGTCGTCGGTGTGCAGGCCGACGCCCCAGTCACCGCCGCTGAGGACGCGTGTGGTGGTGCCGGGGTCGGGGTAGGAGAGGGTGCCGGTACCGGACAGATCACGGCGGACGGTCTTCCCCGTGTCCTTGTTCGTCACCTCCATGATCAGCGGGCCGCTGATGATGGCGTAGACGGGGTCGCCGGCACTGTTCTTCCAGGTCTTTTGCACCATGTCGACGACGGGGAACTCCGCGTGTGTCGGGAACGGGCACACCTCGCCCCGCGGGTAGTTCACTTCGGGTTGCTTGGGGCGGGTGACGAACGGCCCCTGCCAGTCGTCCGAGTGGGGCACCCGCTCGCCCGCCGCGGCCGCCGCCCCGCTGGAGGGCTGGGCCGACGGGCGGAGGGGGTGTGCCGTGGTCGGTGCGTCTCCCCCGGCCTCGGCCCCTGCCCGTCCGGGGGATGCCTGGGCACCGGCTGACGCGCACAGCAGGGCCGTGAGCGTGCAGACAGTCACGGCTACGGCCCTTCGCCGTCTGTCGCCCGCGGCTTCGGCTCCGCGCCCCGGCGTCTGACCGGTGGTTGCTGTACTCGAAGTTCTGGTCGCCCGCATCCGTGTGCTCCTCCCGCTCGCCGGTTCCCGGCCTTCCCGATTCCGGCGCTTCCGGTGCCGGTGCCGGTTCCGGCTGCTCGACTGCTCGACTGCTCGACTGCTGCCCCATGGTGTGCAGCGTCTTCCCTGGCCGGTAGACGATTCGGCCCTGCCCGAAGCGATGGGACAGCTCATCGACTTCCGGCCCGCTGCCGCACCGTCTTCCGCGTACGTCGCGTGACGGACGGGCCCGCTCCGGGAAAGGATGAGGTCGGCAGCCATGTGGCGGGCAGCGACCGAAGGGGCCGGGTATGCGTATTCACTTCGCCGCCTCGGATCTGGCCCGTGTCCGGGTGGCCGAGGCGCCCAGCCCGCTGGCCACGACGACGTTCAGCGCCTTCCGTCTCCGGTACGGCCGCAGCAGCAGTCCGGCGCTCGACATCTGGCGCCGCACCACGAACGCCGCCCGGCGCACGGCGGGGGAAGCGGCCGTGTCGGAGGACGGCGGGCCACCGCTGGGTGGGCTCGTCGCCACCGGGCCGTCGCATCCAGTTCCCCGACTGCTCCGCCCCCACCAGGCACTTCCCACCCTCGACGAGGAGATCGAGCGGTTGCTGTCCACGCCACGGTCCGAGTTGCGCGCGGACCTGGGGTACGTCGCCGCGCACCGCCCGCTGCCGCGGTGGGTTCGCGCGCTCGCCGAGGGGGACCCGGCCGCGCTGCGCCGACTCGCCCAGGCGGTGCGGGACCACTACAGGGCGGCCGTTGGTCCGTATTGGCGAGGGCTGCACGCTGCGCTGCGCGCGGAACAGGCCGAGCGCGTCCGCCAGTGGCAGGAGGGCGGTGTCGAGCGAGTTCTGGCCACCATGCATCCGCGGATGCACTGGTGTCCCCCGGCACTGGAGCTGCCGGACGTGGACGGCCCGGACTACCACCTGGGCGGCCGGGGTCTGCTGCTCGCCCCTGCGGCCTTCACCAGCTACATTCCCTGCGATCCGGACGATGTGCAACCCACCCTGCACTACGAGGTGGTCGCCCACCCGGGCCCCGGGGTGCCTGACGGTACGTACGGGACGCTGGCCGCGTTGCTCGGGCACAGCCGTGCGGCAGTGCTGGAGGTCGTCGCGGAGGGCGTCTCGACGGGCCGGCTGGCCCGGCGTACGGGGCTGTCGCCTGCTTCGGCCAGCGAGCACGCCACAGTGCTGCGCCGGGCCGGGCTCGTCACGACCCGACGCTGGGGCCGCACCGCGCACCACACCCTCACTCCCCTCGGCGCCCAGCTGCTGCTGTCCGCGCTGCGAGGCACTGCCGGGGATCTGTGCAGAACCCTGTCCCCATAGCCGCTCCGTTCAGCCCCTCCGTCGGCGTGCGGTGCCGACAGAGGGGCCACCGGCGGATCGGCTGCGCGGGGTCACTTCCCCACGCCCTCCGCCAGGCCCCGGATGAAGTGCCGCTGGCCCAGCAGAAAGACGATGATCATGGGGAGCGCGGCGATGGTCAGTCCGGCGAAGAGGATGGGCCAGTCGGAGTTGAGCCTGCCCGCCATGTCGGCGAGGCCGACCGGCAGCGTCTTGAGCCGGTCATCCGTGACGAAGACCAGTGCGAAGGCGTACTCGTTCCAGCAGAAGAGCGTCTGGAGCATGGCGGCGGACACCAGGATCGGCCGGGACATGGGGACGACCACCTGCCAGAAGGTCTGCCATCGGCTCGCCCCGTCCAGGTGGGCCGCCTCCTCCACCTCGGAGGGAAGACTCAGCAGATAGGCGCGGATGAGGAAGGTCGTGAACGGCACCTTGAACGCCGTGTAGAGGACGATGAGCGCCCAGTAGGTGTCATAGATGTGCAGCGCCTGCAGGAGTTGCGCCAGTGGCACCAGTGCGACCGTCGGCGAGAGCATCATTCCGCCGAGCACCAGCAGCAGTGCCGGGCGGGCCAGGGGGATGTCGAGGCGGGTCAGGCCGTATGCGGCCCAGGCGCTGATGAGGACCACCGCCAGCACGCTCGCGCTGGTCACCAGCGCGCTGTTGAGCAGATAGCGCAGCGTGCCCTGGTTCCAGGCGTCCGCGTAGTTGTCCCAGCGGGGGTGGGCGGGCAGCGACCAAGGGGCGGTGAACAGCTCACCGTTGCTCTTCAGCCCGGACAGTGCCATCCAGCACAGGGGGTAGAGCACCGCGACGGCCAGGGCGGCGAGTCCGCAGTAGGCGAGAACCCTCGGCAGTACGCCCGTCCGTCCTCGGACGGCGGCGCCACCCGTGCGCCGCCAGGGGTCTCTCGCCGGTGGCAGCGCCCGCGCCGCGGAGGGGCGGCCTTTCGGGTTCATGGTGAGGGTCATGCCTCCACCGCCTTTCGCCGTGAGTAGTACAGCTGTGCCGCACCGGCGGCGAAGGTCAGTACGAACATCACCGTGCCGATCGCCGCCGCATAGCCCATGTCGTCGCCGGTGAAGGCGCTGGCGTAGAGCCACGTCCCCAGCACCTGGCTGGAGTTGGAGGGGCCACCGCCGGTCATCACCATCACCTCGTTGAAGACCAGGAAGGCCCCGGAGACGGTGAGGATCACCAGCAGGGTGGTCATCTGCCGCACCATCGGAACGGTGACCGTGAAGAACGTACGGACGCGGCCCGCGCCGTCGACGTACGCCGCCTCGTACAGCTCGCGCGGTATCCGCTGCACGGCGACGGTGAGCAGCATCGTGGTGTAGCCGAAGGACTGCCACTGGCTCATCCCGATGACGCCCCAGATGGCGGTGTCGGGCTGCCCGAGCCAGTCGCGCTGCCAGCTGTCCAGGCCCACGCCGCCCAGCAGGCTGTTCACCAGTCCGGCGTCCCGCTGGTAGAGGAACTGGAAGAGGAGGCCGGCGACCGTCATCGAGACGGCGGCCGGCACCACGTAGAGGGTGCGCAGCAGTCCGCCGAGCCGCCTGCCGACCAGCTCCTCCAGGAGCGCGGCGAGCACCAGCGCGGCACCCACCTGGACGGTGACCGAGGTGACGGCGAACAGGAGGTTGTTGACCAGTGCCTTCCAGAAGACCGGGTCGGAGAACGCCTGCCGGTAGTTGTCCAGACCGACGTACCGGGTGCCCGGCTGGAAGACGCTGAACTTGAGCAGGCTGAGGCGGACGTTCTCCACGACGGGGTAGTAGACGAAGACGGTGATGAGCGCGAGGGCGGGGGCGGCCCAGAGCGCGTGCCGGACACGGCGGGCGGTGCGGGACCCGGCCGTCGGAACACCGTGGAGTGTGGTCATCTCGCCCCTCCCTGGCCCGGGTGGCGGTCTCGGCGAAGCCCCGGCGTGGCGGCCTCGTGGTGGGAGGACTCGCCGCGGGACGAGAAGCGGAAGGCCTGGTCGGCCGCCTTCCGGACGCGGCGCACGGCCTCCTGGGGGCTCGTCCGGCCACCGAGCACGGAATCGGCGGCGGCGAGCGTGGGATTGACGACCTTGTTGTCTGTGCGGGTGTCGAGCCACACCGACATCCGGCGCGAGTCGATGAGCCGCTGGGCGGCGCCGAGCCCCTTCACCCGGCCGGCCCGGGAGGTGTCCTGCACGGCGCTGAGCCAGCCCAGTTCCCGTACCATCTCCCGGGCTTGCGGGCGCGCGGTCAAAAACTTCAGGAAGTCGACGGCGAGGGCCTTGTCCGGTGAGTTGTTGGACACCATCAGTCCGTCCGTACCGCCGGCGAGGGCGCGGGGATCGCCCTGCCCATCCGGGGCGGGCGGCATGGGGAAGAAGTCCCAGTCCCGCTCGAAGGAGGCGGGAGCTCCGCCTTTCTCGGTGAGGAAGGGGAACTCGACCGTCTCCAGATACTGCATGGCCGCCTTCCCGTACACCAGCTTGGTCTGCGCGTTCTCGTGGCTGGCGCCGGAACCGCCGGGGGCGAAGCACCGCTCCTTCAGTCGGCGCAGGTCGGTGAAGGCGCGTACATAGCCGGGGTGCGTGAAGCCTCCGCCCTTCCGCACCGCGTAGTCCTTCGCGAGGGTGTCCGGCGGCACGTGCATCGCGTTCAGCTGGGTGAGCAGATGGCCGACGGGCCAGCCGTACTGATTGCCGAAGGTGATGGGGGTCCAGCCGGCCTTCTGGATGCGGTCGCAGGCCGAGAGCAGCTGCGCGAAGGTGCGCGGCTCGCCCTTCACCCCCGCCTTTCGGAAGATGCGCTTGTTGTACGCGAAGACCTTGGCGTCGAGGGTCACCGGCACTCCGTAGTTCCGCCCGTCGTAGCGGTAGGCGCGCAGCGCGTCCGGTACGAAGGAGCGGCCCCAGGCCGTGTCACTCAGCTGGCTTGTGAGGTCGGCGGCGAGCCTGCCGTCGGCGAACCTCTCGGCGTACTGCCCCGGCCAGGCGAAGTAGATGTCCGGCAGATCGCGGGAGGCGGCCAGGGCCGCGATGCGGTCCTTGTAGGGCTGGTCCCCGACGGCTTGCAGTTCGATGGTGACACCGGGGTTGCGCCGTTCGTACTCCTCGGCCATCCGCTCGAAGTACGGCGCGTACTGCGGGTCGGCCCATTTCTCCAGCACGGTGAGGTGCCCTCGGGGACGGCCGTCCAGGGTGAAGTCGTTCGCAGTGGTGCGTACGGGCGCCTGCCCGCAGCCGCTCAGCGCGAGGACCGCGCTGAAGGCAGTGGCGAGCAGCGCCGGGGTTCGCAGGAAGCGCAGCACGGATCACCTCACGGGTGCGGTGTGCGGGTCGGAGAAGACCCGGGGATGTCCGAAGGCACCTTCATGGGTGCAGACTTCAGCGGCGTACGCGGCGGCCTGCGCCGCGGCGCTCGGCACCGGAGCACCGTCCAGCAGCGCCACCAGCAGCCGTGCCACGAAGGAGTCGCCGGCACCGAGCGTGTCCACCACCTCGACGGGCATCACGGGCTGCAGGTGCGACACCCCGTCCCGCGAGACCAGCGCGCCCAGGCTGCCTCGGGTCACGACCACCGTCCCGGGCCCGGACCGGTGCGCGGCCTCCGCGAGCGCGGCAGCCTCGCGGTCCCCGGCGCCGGGCCGCGAGAAGACGGCGTACCGGACATAGGGCAGAAGTGGTGCGGCGTACGACCAGGAACGGTTGGAGAAGTCGTAGCTGACCGGGCAGGCACGGGCCAGGAACGGCACCGCGTGTTCGAGCCTGCTGCAATCCCCGGTGTGCGCGAGATCGAAGCCGGCCAGCCAGTTCAGGTCGGCGTCGTCCGGTGTGAAACGGGAGACCCCTTCGTCCGTGGCGGTGAAGTGCCGGTCGCCGTCCGCGTCGAGGTGCACGGTGGCGTAGGCGTTGGGGCCGTCGGCGGTACGGACCCGGTCCGTACCGACCCCCTCGGCGTCGAGCGCGCCCCGGATGTGCCCTCCGGCCTCGTCGGTGCCGAGGACACCGAGATAGGCGGCCTCGGCACCGCAACGGGCGGCGTGCACGGCGACGTTCACGGCATTGCCGCCGGGATACATCAGGCCGCGCTGCGGGTATCGGTCGACGACGTTGTCGCCGACTCCGCAGATGCGCATGGTCTCTCCGGTCCGTGCTGGGGATGGGTGGGAGGGCGCCCGGTGGCCAGGGGCGGGGCGGGGGCAGGGCGGGCGGGGACAGGGCGCCGGGGCTCTTCACCGAGCCCCGCACCGGGGGCTTCGCACCGGCGCCCTGTCGGGGCGGCGTCCTTCCGGGGTGGGCGGGCGCCCTCCCGGTGGGCGCCCACTCCGGGCCGCTGCCTATGCGCTCCGCGTGCTCAGTACTCGACCTGGAACATGTAGCGGCGCTTGTCCAGGTCGTGGCCGCGCACCGCCTCGTAGTGGTGGGCGAGACGGCTGGCGAGCGTGTTGAGCGCGATCGGGCTGATCTCGCCGCGCAGCTCCTCCGGGACGCCGGGCAGCGAGAGCGACCGGGTGTCGATGTAGTGGGCCTTGCGCGTGTATTTGTCGAGGAAGGTCTTCGCCCGCTCGGCCATCGGCCGCGTGCCGTCCTCACCGAGCATCAGCAGCACCGGCTGATCCTCGGTGACCACCTCGAAGGCCCCGTGGAAGAACTCACCGGCGTTGTAGCTGCCGCCGTGCTTCCACTGCATCTCCATCAGGTAGCACATGGTGAAGCCGTAGCCTGCCCCGTAGTTGGGGCCGGCGGACAGCACATAGGTCACGTCCTCGTCGGCCAGCGCAGCAGCGATGGAGTGGCACAGTTCCTCGGATTCGAGCTGCGCCCCGTGCAGCGCCTCGGGCAGCGCCTCATAGGCGGCACGCAGCCGCGCGTAGTCACCGGGCACCCCGGTCTGCTCCAGCAGCGCGTGGCCGAGCTGTGCGAACAGCACGTGCTTGGGGGCGGCGACGGTGTCCTCGCTGCCGTAGGTGAAGGCTGTGTGCGCGGCCTTGGCGAGAGGGCTGTCCGGGAGCCGGGTCACCGCGGCGACCGTGGCCCCGGCGGCCCTGGCGAACTCGGCGGCTGCGACGGTCTCCTTGGTCGTGCCGGTGTGCGAGGCGACGACGACGAGCGAGCCCTCGCCGAGCAGCGCGGGCTCGCGGAACTGGAACTCGGCGCTGTTCATGTGGAAGACCGGGAACGGTGCGCGGGTCTCCAGCATGTGGTGCACGGCGTACGAGGCGACCAGTGAGCCGCCGCAGCCGACCAAAAAGACGTTGCGCAGCCCGGTGCCGGAGCCGGTGATGCCCTCGACGAAGGTGCGGGCGGCCTCGCGCTGCCCCAGCGCGAAGGAGACGGTCTCCTTGAAGTCCGGGTTGATGGGCTTGAGCGGCAGAGTTGCGGTGGTCACGCGGTTCTTCTCCACATCTGACGAGGGTGGACGAGCAGCGGGAAGGACGAGATTGGGAACGTTCCCAAAAGCATCCGACAGCGGCTTTGGGAACGTTCTCACCCGCGGTGGTGAGAACCTTCCCACCGCCGATCCGACAGCGTCAATACTGCTGCGCCGGATAATCTGTTGCCGCCATGACCAGTCACCGAAGCCAGCGCCCCGCGACCATCCCCGACGTGGCCCGCGAGGCCGGAGTCTCCCGATCCACCGCCTCCCGGGCCCTCGCCGACTACGGCTCCGTGAGCCCGGACGCGCGGGAGCGGGTACACGCCGCAGCCGCGAAACTCGGCTACCGCCCCAACCAGCTCGCCCGCAGCATGATCACCGGCCGCACCCACACGTTGGGCGTGGTGGTCGCCGACATACAGAACCCCTTCTTCGCCGGCGCCACCCGCGGCATCGCGGACGCCGCACGCGCCGCCGGCTACCAGGTGCTGCTGGCCAACACCGACGAGGACCTCACCCAGGAACGCTCCGCCGTGAAGATGCTCCGCGACAAGCACGTCGACGGCATCATCATCGCGCCGGCCTCCTCCTCCAGCACCGCGCACCTGGTCGCCCTGCGGGAGGCCCGCTGCCCGCTCGTCCTGCTGGACCGCGAGGTGCCGTCGCTGGACACGGACACGGTCACCGTCGACAACCGCGGAGCCGCCGAGGACGCCGTACGCCGACTGCTGGAGGCGGGACACCGGCGGATCGGCATGGTGACGCTGGGCGGAAGCGGCGAGGAACGTGCCGCACAGGAGGGGCGGCACGGGGGAGCCGACAGGCGGGAAGAAACCGACAGGCACCGGGCGGCCGGGCGTGCGGACGGCGGGGAGGGTCCGCAGCGCGGGCACGGCCCGGACCGGCGCCGTGCGGAGCCGCCCGCGCAGGTCTCCACGGGCGTCGAGCGCGCCGAAGGCTTCCGTGCCGCCCTGCACGCTGCCGGTCTCAAGGACCCCGACACCTACGTACGGGTCGGCGTCCATGGGCAGGATCCCGCTGCGCTGACGACCGAACTGCTCCGGCTCCCCCAGCCGCCGACCGCGCTGTTCACCACCGACAGCCTGATCGCCCTCGGCGCCCTCTCCGCCGTCCAGGAAGCGGGGCTGCGAGTGCCGGACGACGTCTCCCTCATCACCTTCGACGACGCCGACTGGACGAGCGTCATCCGCCCGCGCGTCTCCGTCGTGGCACAGCCGGTCCAGGAACTGGGCGCCCGTGCGGTGCGGGCTCTCGTCGCCCGGATCGAGGGCCGGTCACAGGCCCGCTCCGAACACATCGTGCTGGACACCACGTTCGTCTCGCGGGACTCCGTCGCTCCACCGCCGTCCCGCTGAGCATCGGTTACGGTGACGGCTGTTCCGGAGCAGCCGGCGAGCAGCCGATGGGCCGTCGAGCCGCCCGCCCGCCGGCCCGTCGCCCCGTGGGCCCGTCGACCCGTCGGCCGAGGAGGAAGCGCATGGCCCGCCCCACCCATATCGCCGTCATCGGCGCCGGCGTGCTCGGCACCACCCTCGCGCACCGGCTCGCCCACCGGCCCGCGCAGCACACCGCGCCCTCCGGAACGGCGGACGGCCCGGCACCCGGCGTATCCGCACCCACCGTCACCCTGTTGGACCGCGCGCAGCCCGGACACGGCACCTCGCGCTGGAGCCTGGCCTGGCTCAACTCCAACGGGGTGCCCGACCGCGGTTACCACGAACTGCGCACCGCCTCGCTGGACGCCTGGGCGCGGCTGGCCGAGGAGGCCGACGGTGCGCAGTGGTATCGCCCGGTGGGCAACATGCGCTGGGCGGACCCGGCTCCCGCCGACCCGGACGACTCCGTGGAGGGCGGCCGGCTCATCGAGCGGGTACAGCGGCTCCAACAGTGGGGATACCCCGCCGAACTCGTCTCCGCGGAACGGATCTCCGCCCTCGAACCGGCCCTGCGGCTGCCCGCGAACGTGCCTCAGGTCGCCTGGTTCCCCGATGAGGGCTATGTGCTCACCGAACGACTCGTCTCCACCCTCGGGGAACGACTGCGGAACGCCGGTGCCGAGATCCGCACCGGCGGCGCCGGCCACGTCGTCGGCCTGGAACGCGCGGACGCGGGCACCGTCCCCGCGGTCGACCGTCACCCCAATTCTCATACAGGTGGCGGCAGTTGGATCGTACGTACGGCTGACGGGGACACCCTCCGGGCGGACGCGGTGGTGTGCTGTGCGGGCCGGTGGACACCCGAGGTGACCGCCCTCGCCGGGAAGCCGCTACCGATCGTGGACCCGTCGGCGGCCGGGTCGGCGGCGCCCGGACTCGTCGTACGGGTGGGGCCGGTGGAGACGCCGCTGACGCGCGTGGTGCACACCCCGCTCGTCCATCTGCGCCCGCACGACGAGGCCGAGGGCGCGACCGTGCACCTGGAGGCGGGCGATGTGCATGTCGACCTGCACACCCCCGCCGAGGAACTCGACCGCTGGGCGGACATTCTGCTGGCGCGGGCCCGCGAGCTCGTGCCGAGCCTGGCCGGGGCCCGGGTGCTCGAACGTCAAGTGTGTGTCCGGCCACTGCCGTTGGACGGGCGCCCCGTCGTCGGGCCCGTACCCGGCACCGGCACTCCTGGCGCCCTCTACGCGATGGTCACCCACAGCGGTGTCACCCTGGCCGCCGGGCTGGCCGAGCTGGTGGCGACCGAACTCCGCACCGGGCAGGCGGCACCGGTCCTGGAACCGTACCGGCCCACGCGGCTGCTCGGTGGCTGAGACCGAGGGCGTCGCAGCCCGTGACGCCACCAGGCAGGACTCCGACTCCGCGGAGCAGCGGCGGGTGATACCGGCCTCGCGCAGGATGCGCCAGTGGTTGGAGAGCGTGGAGGGCGGCACGTCCAACCCCGCCGGGCTGCACCCGCTCTCGCTGCCATCAGCCATCTGCCGGACCAGGAAGAGCCGGACCGGATCGCCCAGCGCATGCAGCACGGCGGCAGCCATTTCGAGATCCCGTTCCCCGGCCTCCCCCGCCTACGTGCCACAGAACCGGCCCGCCCCGGCACCGTGACCGTCATGGCGGAAGGCGTCGTCATGGTGCGACGCACCCTCCCACCGGCGTTCCCACCTACTGCCGGCAGCTTCGACGCGGCGCGGTGGCGCCCGGCCGCCGGAGGCCGCAGAGTCGGACGCCGCAGCCAGGCAGGTCGGGGTCAGCCCGGCCCTGCCTGGCGGGCCTTGTCACCTCACCAATTCTTGCAGGCAGTTCCGAGGCTCTGCTGGTTGTCGACACGCTTGATCGACCCGCAGCTTCGGATTCCGACTCCACCCGCGTAAGTGGCGTCGATGTTGAATTTGTGGCTGCAGCTGTTCCCCGTGCCGCTGCCGCCGCAAATCATTGTGTATGTCTTGGTCGGGGAGGTGGTGGCGTAGTATATGAACTCGTACTGGGCAGGGCCTTGGGGCTCCGGCACCCCGTGGATCGTGACCGAGTCGACGTGGTAGCCGCTGCCGAAAAGCACCATTTCCACATTGCCGCCGGTGACCGCGTCGTCGGCAGATGCCGGTGCGGACGCCATACCCGTCATCGCCACTGCTGCGGCCACGACACCAAGCAATTTCTTGGCCTTCATGTTCCCTACCTCCCGTTCAGTCCTGAGACGCCGTTTCTTTGGCGTGCTCGGCCGGTTGAAGAGTACATGGCGACCCTGACTCGGCGGCTGGTAGCGGACGAATTTGGGGTGCCTTTTAACGACGGGGCTCCGCCGATACAGGCCAAGTACTCCTCGGGGCGGCGGACAGTTTCCGTGAATACTGCGAGAACCTGCACCGAACACTCCGCAACCGAGGCATCCGCCACCGCATTGCGTCAAACCCCGCCAATACTCCTGCAGTTGGCCCCCACCGCAGGCCCTTCAATGCACCAGCCGCAGATTGTCAAGTGGGCCGGATCCCGACCTGAGGCCGGCTGCCGCTGCCGGAAACTCGGTGGCCTCAGCGCACCATCTGAGTAGAGTCGTACGATGCCCGAGCTGAAACAGCTGCATGCCGGCCACGCCCCGGCTGTCCTGGACTTCGAACTGGCGAACCGCACCTACTTCGCCACCTCGGTTCCCGACCGCGGCGACGAGTATTTCGACCAGTTCACCGACCGCTTCAACGCCTTGCTGGCTGAGCAGGGAGCCGGCATCTGCGCCTTCCACGTGCTCGTCGCCGAGGACGGCTCGGTACTGGGCAGGTTCAACCTGTACGACATCGAGGAGCGCACTGCGGAACTCGGCTACCGGGTCGCGCAACATGTCGCCGGCTGCGGCGTGGCGACCGCGACCGTTCAGGAGCTGTGCCGACTGGCGGCGTCGCGGCACGGGCTGCGCACACTGCGCGCGGCCACCGCCCACGAGAACGCCGCGTCCCAGAAGGTGCTGACCAAGGCCGGGTTCGTCCCGGTCGGCCCGGCCGGCCCTGCCGACCTCGGCGGTAAGCCAGGCACCTGGTACCAGCGCGAGCTCTGTTGATCCCGCCCAGCCGTGGTCCGCGATCCTGCCGGCGGGGCGGCTGAGACCCCGCCGTCCCGCCCCGGACGGGCTGATCCCGCTGACCTGCAACGAGATCTGGGCGTTGGGTGACGGGGGCGAGTCTGCCCGGCCCTTCGAAGGCTCACTAAAGTCAGGAACCTTGGCGAGTCAGGGGGCATCGTGACCTTAGCTGTGGGCATCTTCGATCTGTTCACCTATGGGATACCTGGAGCACTTCATCTTTCTTTGATCATTTACGTGCTCGCCCGCCTGAACCTCATCGATCTCGCAAGTCTGGCCTCGGCACCGTCAGTGCTGCAGTTGGTCGGAGCCGCTGTTGCCAGTTACCTGCTGGGGCAGCTTGCCTACCCCCTGAGCGCCCTCCTGGACAAGGTGGCGCCGCGTTGGAACTGGAGTGGCGATCACGCTCGCCTCGAATTCGTTGCCAGAGTGCCCGAGTCCCGGGAGCGAGCCTTCGTGCGTGCTGACACCTCTCTGCTGTTGGCTGCGGCGGAACTCCACGACAAAGAGGCAGCGGGCGAGATCACCCGGCTGCAGGGTGTCGCCTTGATGCTGCGGAACTCGGCCCTCGCCCTGGTGTTCGCGCTCGTCGTCGCGGTGCTCGAACTCGTCCTGGGGTCCGCTCGTTTGCCGGCAGGGGGCTGTGCGGCACTGCTGCTCGTGAGCCTGATTGCCGCGATCAGACATGGGCGCCGTGTGCGGCACTGGGACCGCCTGAAGACGTTGGAGATCTGCTTCTGGATCCCGGACATCGACGACAGACTCGACTCCACCCACCGGTGACAGGCGCGCACCTGTGCCCCTCGCACGCCAGCAGCCCTGTGAACGTCTGGTCGGTCAGCAAGCACCCCCCGGGCGGGCAACGTCCGTTCGAAGACGGATCCTGACAGGCCGGCCGCAGCCGATCCGGGCATGCGGCGTGTCGGGCCCGGCCGCCCAGCGGTGCACCTCGACAACGGCGACTTCCCCGCCCATGACCAGCTCGACGGCCAACCGCTGCCGACCGGTCCGGACCCGGCTACGTGTCACAGGGTTCTGTGCCCTGCGCCCGTATGACACCATCCTTTGGCGTGGAGTGGGCGACTCTGCTCGGTACAGGACTCGGGGCCGTCATGGGCGTGGCAGCCACCTTGCTCGGCGAGCAGGTGCGCTGGCGGCGCACCACCCGGGACAACAGGCTGCAGGATCGCCGGAACATGTACGTGGACTGCCTCGTCTCCTTTCGGAGGGCGCACGAGGACATGCGGTTGGCCGCCGACGAAGAGCATGCGAGTCCGCAGGCGAGAGCGGCCAGGATCCGGCAGGTGTACCGCGAGTCGGGGTGTGACGAGGCACGCGAGCGGCTGATCCTCACAGCATCCGATGAGGTGACGTCGGCGATCGACGCGTCGTACAGCTCGCTGCGGCAGATCCGCGAGATATTTGCCTCCGGCTCCACAGTGCCGTCACCGGACTACCAAGCGGCCAGGCAGTCACACAGAGAGGCGAGCGAAGCGGCTCGCACCGTTCTCCGTCGTGATCTCAGTACTCTGGACATCTGACCTGCTGCCAGGCCGGTCTTGCCGGCGTAGCTGCTCACGCCAGCGGCTCGTGGTTGACCCAGATCGCTTTGCCTGGCGGAGCTGGTGCGCGGCCTGGACGCCGGATGGAAACAGCTCGCCGAACGCCGACAAGCTCGGCGCGCTCGGCGAGCCGAAGTCCCTGACCTGGCCGCGCAAGCGGTCGAGAACATGCTCCCGAGATCGACCTGCCGGACCTGCTGTTCGAGGTGGATGCCTGGACCGGGTTCCTGGACGCCTTCGTACACCTGGGCGACGGCCGCACCCGCATGAAGGACCTGGCAACCTCCGTGACTGGCCATCAACACCAAGCGCCTCAGCCCGGTTCGGGCCTGGTCACTGGCCGTGTGTGCCAGATGTGCTGGTTGTGCTTCCGTCTGCCAGGGAACTCGGGCGGGTGTACCCGCATGCAGGTTCGGGCTCGGCTATGTCGGCGGTTCCTGGGGCAGCGGCAGGGGCCGGGCGCGGACGCGCACCCAGGCCCGCGCATTCGTCAGGGGCGGAGGGCTTCACGCAGGGCGCGTACCTGGTCGGTGAGGCTGCGCTCGCTGATGCGGGCCTGGGGGAAGAGGAGGTCGAAGCCGTGGACGGCGCCGGGGACCTGAACGAGTTCGGTGGTGACACCAGCGGCGGACAGGCGTGCGGCGTAGTCGCGGCCCTCGTCGCGGAGCGGGTCGATCTCCGCCACCGCGACGTAGGCGGGCGGCAGCCCGCTGAGGTCGGCGGCGCGGATCGGGGAGGCGTACGGGTCGGCCAGGGCCGTCTGGTTGTCGTTCGCGTAGTACCGCACAGCCAGTTCCAGCGCACCCCGGTTGAGGACCGGGGTGTCGGTGAACTCCCGCGCCGAGGCGGTGGTCAGGCCGGCGTCCACGCCCGGATAGGTCAGCGACTGGAAGAGTACGCGTGGGCCTGCCTGGTCGCGGGCGCGCAGCACGGTGGAGGCGGCGATGTTCCCCCCGGCGCTGCCGCCGGCCACCGCGATGCGTGCGGGGTCGCCACCGAGTTCGGCGGCGTGGGCGGCGATCCACGTCAGGGCGGCGTAGGCGTCGTCGGCTCCGGCCGGGAAGGGGTGTTCGGGGGCGAGGCGGTAGTCGACGGAGACGACGACGGCCCGGACGTCGCGGGCGTAGCGCAGCGAACGTCCCTCTTCGGCCTCGGGGGAGCCGTAGGTGTAGGCGCCGCCGTGCACGTAGAGGATCATCGGCAGGATCTCGGCGGTGTCGGGCCGGTAGACGCGCAGCCGCAGCTGCCCGCCGGGGCCGGGCATGTACAGGTCGCGCACCTTGACCTGGTCGTCGACGGGGGTGTCGGGCAGGGCGCGCAGGAGCGTGTAGCGCGCGGGGTCGGCGAGGACAGCGTCCAGGCCGTGGACGGGGAAGACACCGGTGTCGGCGGTGTGGAGCAGGGTCTGGATCTCGGGATCGACAGCGGGGACGGTCATGGCTGGATGGCCACCTTCCGGGTGGGGACCGGGTGTTGCCCGGTGCTGGTGTGCGGAACTGACCTCAGTCTCTGCCGATCATGAGTGGCACAGAAGTGGCCCGAGGGCCACTATCTGCAACTATTGGGCCATGACAGTGCCGACACCTCACCATGTGGCCGTTCTCGCCCTCGCACCGGTGGTGGCCTTCGACCTCAGCATCCCGGCCCAGATGCTGACCGGGGTCGAAACCCGCGCGGGACACGCGGCCTACGAGGTGCGCACCCTCACCCCGGACGGCTCCCCGGTACCGACGGTGAACGGCTACGGCGTCACACCCCACGGCGACCTGTCCCTGCTGGAGCACGCCGACACGGTGATCGTCGCGGGGACCCGCTGCCCGGACGTGGTCGAGGACGGCACGGTGGACCCCCGTGTCGCGGAGGCGTTGCGTGCTGCCCGGCAGCGCGCCCGGCTGGTGTCCTTGTGCACCGGCTCGTTCGTCCTCGCGGCCGCAGGCCTGCTGGAGGGCGGCCGGGCCGCGACCCACTGGCGCTACGCACAGCAGTTCAGGCGGCTCTTCCCCACGGTCGACCTCGACACCAACCCGCTGTTCGTCGCCGACCGCGGGATCCTGACCTCGGCCGGCGGCGCGGCGGCCATCGATCTGTGCCTGCATCTGGTCCGGGAGGACCACGGCAGCTCCGTGGCCAACCGCGTGGCCCGGTACAACGTGGTCGCGCCCATGCGGGACGGCGGGCAGGCGCAGTACGTCGAGCGCCCGGTCCGGGAGGACGCGGGGACCTCGACGGCCGGGGCGCGGACGCTGATGACCGAACACCTGGACCGGCGGCTGTCCCTCAAGGACCTCGCGGCGCACTGCCACATGAGCGTACGCACGTTCACCCGGCGGTTCCGGCAAGAGACCGGGCTCTCCCCCGCCGCGTGGCTCACCTTGGCGCGTCTGGAGCACGCGCGCCGACTGCTGGAGTCGACGGAGCTGCCCGTGGACGACATCGCGGCCAGGACCGGCCTGGGCAGCGGGACGAACCTACGGCAGCACATGCGGGAAGCCCTGGACACCACCCCCTCCGCCTACCGCAGGGCATTCCGCTCCTCCCCCGCCACGCACGCGTCGTAGACCCGGTGCCACACGCATCGCCCAGGGCCGTCCAGCGACACCGGCCGCGCACGAGCCACCGCCGGGATCACCACGCTCCCTCATATGCGGGTCCCCGCACAGCCCCAGGTGCAGCCCCGCGAGCCTGCGCCGACCGCCACGAAGTCAGCCCCGGCACGCCCTGCCAGGGCCTGCTTCGCAGGAGGAGGGGTGGCAAGGCACCTGCCCCGACCCGGCTTGGGGCGGTTCGCGCTCGCCGCCCCAGCTTTGTCCGGGAACGGTCACGCGCTCTCAGTCTCGGCAGCGGCAACGGGGGCCGAACGGTGCGCGCCGGACCCATCGTCACGCTGCAATGCACGGGCTCCGGCAACGGGCGCCGATGCCGACCGCCTTGCGGGTTCGTTCGGGCATGTGCGGGCTTCGACGCGGGCCATGTAGTCTCGAATGAGGGAGACGTACGCGTCGCGAAGAGGCTTCTCCTCCAGGTATCCCATATGTGCTGCGCCGGGCTGCGTCACGTGTTCGGAATCCGGAATCGTTTCGGCGATGTCGGCGAGATGCGCGGGGACGCATTCGTCGAACTCACCGCCGAGAACAAGTGTCGGGACCTGGATCCGCTCAAGCGCGTCGAAGATGTCCCAGTCCTTGAGGGTGCCGGTCACGTGATAGTCCGCGTGGCCGATCATAGTCCGGAACGTTGTCAAGCTCATGAGTTCCGGGTCCAGGCTCACGGAAGAGGTACGCGGCACGCACGCGCGCATGTATTCCTCTCGGGCCGTCCAATAATCGGGATCATCTGTCTCGCCTCTCAGCTCCCGGCCGTAGGTGCGGTCGAGCACGTCGCCCGGCAGTTCCGCCATGAGATGCCGGACCTCCTGCTCGAACCGGGGGACGCTCGCCAGGCCGTTGGCGCAGATGAGACTGGTCCATTCCGGTGCGCGCTCGGCGGCGTACTGGAGGCCGAGCATCGCTCCCCATGAGTGGCCGTAGACGTGCGGACGCTTCAGGCCGAGCGCCTCGCAGACCGCGCCGAGTTCGTCGAGGAAACGGTCCACCGTCAGCAGTGAGATGTCGTCGATGGGGTCCGAACGTCCTACGCCGAGTTGGTCGTACCAGACGACCTCGCGTTCTTGGGCGAGCGGCGCGAACGCGTCGAACAGCGGGTCACTCGGGTATCCCGGCCCTCCGTGGACGAGCAGCAACGGTGCACCTCCGCCGCCCATCCTGCGGTACCACACCTTGCCCCCGGGTACGGAGATTCTGCCCTCTCTCATGCCGACGGCATCTCATAGGCGTACTCCTCCATGCGGTCGATGAGATGCCCATCGAACCGGAAGTACATCGCGGCGTGGCAATCGCTCCGCGATCCGTCCGACGTCTTCGAACGAAGTACCTGCTGCTGAATTACCCCGTTCGCACCGCGGAATTGGCGTGTGATGTAGAACCGCAGCGGATCGACCTCGTCGGCAAGGGGTTCGAGCTGTTCCGGCTTTTCGTCGATCGTCTGGTCTCCCTTGCCGTCGTTGTGCCACGCGGTGGCCGTTTCCGTACACGTGAAGTCACACGATTCAAAACGCCGCAGGCACCGGGTTGCCAACTCGCCGATATTCTTCCTCATACCGCATTCCTCTCAGGGGACTGGGTCGGTGGCCTCAAACATAGAGAAGAAGGCCCGCACGGATAAGCCTTGACTTGGTTTTACGGTTCAGGCAGACGGGCGCCAAGCATGGAAACCCGCAGGTCACAGCG
Organism: Streptomyces smyrnaeus; assembly: GCF_017676345.1. GTDB lineage: Bacteria > Actinomycetota > Actinomycetes > Streptomycetales > Streptomycetaceae > Streptomyces > Streptomyces smyrnaeus. The sequence goes on from NZ_JAFFZM010000001.1 coordinate 88,344, forward strand.
CCGACAGCGCTTCCAGGACTCGGTACTGGCGGCGAGGGCGTGGAGGCGGGACTGTCGTCCTGGCGGACGGCTTCAAGCCAGTCAGGCAGTCGCTCAGCTTGGAGGCCGGTGAGCATGGTCGCGAAGCAGCGGACATGGCGGGTGGGGGCTCAAGGGCGGGGGCGGCGTCCCGCTGATCGATGGGCGGGAAGGAAAAGCCGACCGCGCCGCCATGGAGGACCAGTTCGGCGCGCTCGGCCTGCCCCTCAACGCCATCGCGCTGTGGACCACGAAGTACATCGATGCCGCTGTCGCCCAGCTCCAGGCCGAGGGCACGAGCTCCGAGACGAGGACATCGCCCGCCTCTCCCAGCTCAAGCACCGCAACCTGAATCTGCTCGGCCGCTACAGCTTCACAGCTGCCGTCCCGGCCGTCGGCGCCCCGTGTCCGCTGCACAACCCGGACGCGCCCGACCTGGACGAGGACGACGACGGTCTCGCGAGGACGTGATCTGCTTCGCGGCGGGCAAGCCCACTGTCCCTCCTGCCGGCGTCACGAGGCCCGACGGAGCCCCGCGCCAGTCATTATCCGAATCGGCCCCGCTGCGCTGTCCGTGCCGCGTCGGGCTCGGGCGATGCCCCATCCCACGAGTGCCGCAGCCAGGGCCGTGAGGGCGAGGCCGGCCGTGGTGACCGCCTCGCGGAACTCTGTGGTCTGGTCGGTGCTCCAGCTTGACGTGGCAATGCTGCCGGTGAAGAGCGCTGCGAGGATGGTCCCGCAGACGGCGATGCCGACCCCCGTGGCGACTTCGCCGACGGTGTCAACCATCGCGGCTCCGATGGTGGTGCGGTTGGCCGGTAGGCCACGCATCACGTTGGTTCCCGCGACGACACCCACGACCCGCATTCCGGAGGCGACGAGCACGAGCGCGAGAGCGATCCACACGTACCCGCAGCGACCCAGCAGTCCGTAGACGGCGAGCCCGCATACAACGGTCACGGCGCCGAGCCAAGCGGCCTTGTCGAGGCCGACCCGCCTGATCAGCGGACCGATCAGTGCACCGCCGACGATGAGCACCACCACCTGCGGCAGCATTCCCGCCGCCGCAGTAGCGGGCTTCCAGCCCCAATCGAGCTGAAGCTGCAGAGTGACGAGGTAGCCCATGCCGGATATCGCGAGGCCCGATGCGCCCTTGAACGCCAGGCCGCTCGACACCAGTGGGCGAGCCACGAGTTTCAGGTCCAGCAGCGGCTGGTGGGCATACCGGCCACGGACGACGAACAGCACGGCCATCACACATGCCGCTGCCGTTGCCAGCCAAGGGAGCAGCGACGTCGCGCCCGCGTCGACGAACAGCGTCGGTGCAACCAGCGCGAGAACGATCGTGGCCGTGCCGAGGAGAGCACCCACGCCATCGACCGGATCGTGGCAGGCGGACGCGAGCCGACGGCGAGAGCGCCGGCGACCGGGCTCTGCCGGCCACGTGGATGTGCGGCGAGTTGGAGCCCTGCACCGGCGACCCGCGATGCCGCTCATGTAGCTATTCAAGTTTGACTAGCTGGGATCGCGAGTCGTACCGTCGAGAGCCGGTCCGGTGCTCGCTCGTCGAGGACCCACGTCCGAGCGACCAAGGCTTGTTCCGGGGTGCCCGGGACGCGATGAGGTGGAGGACTGTTGACGCAGACGGCGATACGGGCGAACGAGACGACGGTGCCGGTGCTGCCCTGCGCCGACGCAGAGGAGACACTGGCGTTCTACCAGGCGCTCGGGTTCCGGGTCGTCCACAAGCAGACCCGTCCGTACCTCTACCTCGCCCTGGAGTGGAGCGGTTTCGCCGTCCATTTCGGCAGACCGCCCCAGGGCCACGATCCGGCCAGGCAGGACGGCGGCGGCTGTCTGGTCCTGGTGGACGAGGTCGCCCCCTACCATGCCGCCTTCACCCGGGCCATGCGCGCCGGCTACGGCAAGGTCCTGGCCAAAGGACTCCCGCGCCTCACCCGCTTCCGCCCCGGCCAAACGCGGTTCACCCTCATCGACCCCTCCGGCAACTCGCTCATCTTCATCCAGCGCGACGAGCCGGCCGAACTGGAATACGGCGGCTCCAAGGAGCTTCAGGGTCTGGCCCGGGCGCTCGACAACGCCCGCATCTTCCGCGAGTTCAAGAACGACGACCGGGCCGCCTTCCGGACCCTCTCCTCTGCCCTGCGCCGGCACGGCGACAGCGCCCCGGCCCTCGACCGGGCCTTGGCTCTGGCCACCCTCATCGAACTCGCCACCGCCTTGAACGAACAACACCGCATCCCCGCGTGGGCCGGTGAGCTGGAGCAGATCCAGCTCACCGATGCCGAACGCGGGCGCGTCGCAGACGAACTGCGCCATGCCGAAGACCTCACGCAGTGGCTCGCCGGACACGCCCCCGGTACGGGAACGCAGAACGGCTCTTCGCAGTGACCCCCTGCCGCAGCGGTGACCCCGCAACGGCTGGCGCCTGGAGACAATGCCTCGGCCCTCCAGGCCTCGTCTCCGGCCTCCCCCGCGCCTCGGCTCCGCCCGCCTCGCCCTCCGGCGACGCGAACCGCCGCACGGCCGAGGCCGGGGAACGAGTCGTGAGGGCCGTCTCCTTGCCGAAGACCGACGAGACGCCCGGCACTCACCGAAGCAATCGATCACATGGGGAGTGAGAGCAGGCGGACCTCGCCAGTGGGCCAACTCGCTCCGTCGCGCAATGGCGTCCACATGGTCCGCAGCGGCATGACCACGGGTCCTTCGGGTTGTTCGACGTGGACGTCCTGCTCCAGCGTGCGCCAGCCGAGTCGCTGGTAGAGCGGGACGAGGGACGACCGGCAGAAGAGGATTCCGTGCAGTGGCCCCATCGTCCGTGCGTGGTCCACGGCCGCCGATACGACCGACCGGGCCAGTCCCTGCCCGCGCAGCTCAGGCGCGACAGCCACCCCGCCGACACCCACCACCTGTGTGCCGACTCCGCCGATCGATACGGGTAGCCGCAGTAGACCGGCGTGTGCGACGAGGCGGCCGTTCTGTCTGATGCCGAAATGCTCTTCCTTGGGCAACCAGGTCAATCCGGCGTCTGCGACGCCGAAGGGATCGGCGCTGTCGCCGAGGATCTCGCTCTGCTCGGTCTTCGTGTACTCCGTGAGTCGCACCACGGTTGGCGGTGCGGGAGAGGGGCGGTCTGTCATCTCGCCATGATCTGTTCGCCTCTGATCCCGGGCAACCGAAGAGGCCGGCCCACAGAGGTGCCCGGCAAGAGGCGGCCCGGCGTCGAACGTTCTTGCAGCGTATGCACCCTCGTCCCGCTACGGTCTCCGGGTGACCGATCTTCAGACCTTGCGTGCCACCCGTGAGTCCTACGACGCCATCGCACCCACCTATGCGCAGATGTTCCACGACTCCCTGCGCGACCGTCCCGTGGAACGCGCCCTCCTGAGCGCCTTCGCCGAACTGGTGCGGGCGGACGGGGACGGCGAGGTGGCGGACCTCGGCTGCGGGCCGGGGTACGTCACCGCTCACTTGCACGGCTTGGGTCTGCATGCCTTCGGTGTCGACGCCTCCCCCGCGATGGTCGAGCTCGCTCGCGAGGCGGCTCCCGGACTCCGGTTCGAGGTCGGTTCGATGGCCGCGCTGGACATCGCGGACGGCGCGCTGGGCGGGGTGCTCTCGCGGTGGTCCATCATCCATACCCCGCCGCAGGACGTTCCCGCCGTCGTGGCCGAGATCGCCCGGGTCCTGGCTCCGGGCGGGCACCTGTTGATCGGCTTCCCCGCCACCGACGGCCCGCACCACGAGACGCAGGCCTACGACCATGCGGTGGCCACGGCCTACCGCTGGTCCCCGGACCGTCTCTCCGCGCTCCTTCATGACCACGGATTGACCGAGGCAACCCGCACGGTGATCCAGCCGAAGCCCACCGACCGGCGGCAGTTCCAAGAGGTTCAGCTCCTCGCCCACAAGGCGTAGTCGGCTGCTCGCCCGGACAGCTTCTGAGGCCTGTCCGGGCGAGCAGGTGACCGGCGACCTGATCACCTCATCGGCGGCAAGGCGGTCCCGTCCCGCCGCAACCACTACGGCGGGACCAACAGTGCCTAGCCCCTGGGGGCGGTGAGGCGGGCGAACTCCCAGGGGTCGTGTGCGCTGATAACGGTCACCGCGTCCGCACGGTCGCGCAGTCGGTCGCGGGTCCCGAGGCGAGCCGCGGCATCGGTCTGCGCTCCCTGCTGAACCGGATCGAGGACGGGGTGGGAGAGGGCCGGGGTGTGCTCGAGCTCGCCGTGGTACATGTACGCATCGCCTCCGTGCAGCAGCCACCTTCCTTCATCGTCGCGCACAGCGACGCCCGCATGTCCCGCCGAGTGGCCGGGCAGCGGCACCAGCAGCAGCTCGCACTCCAGCCCCTGCGGACGCGCCACGCCGGGGAAGCCGAACCACTCCGAACGCACGTCCGCGTCCACATGCGCGGGCGTCAGCAGCGGGTCGTGTGCCCGGTGGGCCGGCATGAAGTGGTCGAGACTGTGCCGGTGGTGCGCTGCCGCGGGGTCGGTGACGGCCCGATATTCGTCGGGGTGCACATGCACCCGAGCGTGGGGGAAGTCCGGCAGCCCTCCCGTGTGATCGCGGTGCAGGTGGGTGAGCACGATGTGCCGTACGTCCTGCGGCGCGTGGCCGAGGCGGGCCACCTGGCGCAGCGCGCTCTCCTCGGGGTCCAGCACGGGCTGGGCGTATGCCACCCAGTCCGCGCCCAGTGATCGTTCAGGGTGCCGCAGGTCTGCGGTACCGAGGCCGGTGTCGACCAGTACCAGCCCGTCCGAGTCCGTCTCGATGAGCAGGCAATGGCAGACAGCGGCCAGTTCGCGGTCCGGGGCGGCTGCCGTGAGCTCCTCGTCGAGCAGTGGAATCTTCCGGAGAGAACCGCAGTTGAGGTGGTGGATACGCACAAGGCCCCCTGGAGGTGGATCGGTGGGCTGTTCACGACGGGACGTTAGGAGGGGCCTTCGTGACTCACCAAACGGTTGGACACGCAGTGGCGTACGATCAGGAGGGCCCGCTGGCGGACTGTCCGGACAGCGCCCTCGTGCCACCGGACCATGAGCCGCGCTGCCCCGTCGACATCACCCTCGCCACGCTGCGCGGCCGATGGACGCCGCTGGTACTGCGCGAGTTCCTACTCCGCGGCCAGGCCACATACTCCGAGCTGTCCGCTGCCCTGCCCGCCCTCTCGGACAAGGTCCTCTCCGAGCGGCTGGCCCAGTTGACCGGTGCGGGAGTCGTCGAGCGCAACCGCACCCCCGGCTGGCCTCCCCGGGTCCGCTATGTGCTGACCAGCCAGGGCCGGGCCCTGGAGCCGGTGGTACGCAGCATGTGGGAGTGGGGCACGGCGCGACGGGAGACCCTCGAACCGAAGCTGGGCGCACCCCTGGGATCTGCGTGACCGGCTCGACGGCGCCGCCGACGTAAGTGCGAGTCCACCGAGTCGGCGGCGGACGTCGAGCCGTTCCCTCGGGCGGCTGCGGTGAGGTTCGTCAGGTCAGCGTCGAGGCAGGGCGAGGGCGCAGAGGGCGAACGTGATCGCGAACCCCGCCTGCACGATCATGCAGACCGCGAGCGCCGTCGTGTAGCCCTGGCCGCCTGCTGTCGGCGAAGTGCCCATCATGGTGCCCAGTAGTCCGCCGGCCACCGCCACACCGAGTCCCATCGCGGCCTGCTGCGCGGTGTTGAGCACCCCTGAGGCCGCTCCTGCGGTGGTTGGCGGGACGTCAGCGATCATCGCCCCGACCAGCGGCCCGAACATCAGTGCCTGGCCGGTCCCGACGCCGACCAGCAGGGCAGCGAGGGACCACGGGTTCAGGTCGGGACCCTGGCCGAACACCGAGGCGGCGGTGATCCCCAGCAGCGCCGCCTGCACGACTCCGCCGATCGTCAGCAGCCGCCGGAAGCCGAAGCGGGGAGCCAGTTTCCCCGACCAGATCGACACGATGAAAAAGCAGGAGGCGAAAGGGAGCAGGACCAGTGCGGCGCGCATCGGGGACCAGCCCAGTCCGGTCTGTGTGGAGAGCGCGTAGAGGAAGGTGAAAGCGCCGAACGAGGACTGGAGCATGAGTGCCATCACCAGGCCGAGCCGGTAGGACCTCAGCCGGAACAAGGGCGGGGGGACCAGGGGAACGCGGTCGACGCGGTGCAGCCTGACCTGCCGTGCCCAGAACGCAGCGAACAGCAGGGGGGCGCCGGCCAGCAACATCCAGCACCATGCCGGCCACCCCAGAGAGGCTCCCTGGGACAGCGGGACCAGCAGGGCGAGAAGGGAGAGCCCCAGCAGTGCCGTGCCGGTCAGATCGAGCGAGCGCCGGCCGGGTGAGCTCGTCCGCGGCATCCAGCGCAGCGCCGCGAGGAAGGCGAGGGCGCCCAGGACGACGCTCACCGCGAAGACCGTGCGCCAGGGAGCGCCGAGCAGGGGTGCGGACAGCAGAAGACCGCCGAGCACCTGGCCGACGGCCGTGGCACCACCCGCGGTGGCCCCGAACAGGGCCACGGCTCTGGCGCGTTCACGCCCCTCGGTCGATGCGGTGATCGTCGCCAGCACCTGGGGCACCATCGCCGCAGCCGAGATGCCGGTGAGCGCGCGAGCGGCGATCAGGACGGTGATGTTCGGGGCGATGGTTGCCAGCAGTGAGAACACCGTGAAACCGGCCATGCCGAGCAGGAAGAGCCGGCGCCGTCCGTACAGGTCGCCGAGGCGGCCGCCGATCACCATCGGCACGGCGAAGCCCACGGAGTAGGCGGAGACAACCAGCGACTGCTCGGCTGCTGAGGCGTGCAGCGAGGCGCCGATGTCAGGCACGGCGATGCCTGTGGCGGCGAAACTCACGACGGAGAGCAGCAGGGCCGACAGCGCGGTCAGCAGACCGGCCGTGCCCAGCGTTCGGGGTGCGTCGTGCACGGGCGGGCGGAGGGAGGGATGGATGCGGGGGTTGGATGCTGTGGTCACGTGCCCATCCTCAGGACAGGTGCCATCCGGGTACCAAGAGCCCATTTATGGGGGTACTGGCAGAACCTGGCTCTCGGTTCGGATACCGAGCAGGATGGCGGCATGACGGACACCAGGTCGCCCGCCGCCCGCCGTGACCTCGGGGACTTTCTGCGCACCCGACGTGAGCGGCTGAGCCCCGAGCAGGTGGGCCTTCCTCCCACCGCGCGCCGCAGGACGCCGGGCCTCAGACGCGAGGAGGTGGCGGTGCTCGCCGGAGTCGGTGTCACCTGGTACACCTGGCTCGAACAAGGCAGGCCGATCAACGTCAGCACGCAAGTGCTGGTAGCTGTCGGTCGAGCACTGAAATTGAATGACGCCGAGAAGCGACATCTGCAGCTGCTGGCAGGCGTGCGGATGCCGTCGGCCGAACCCGCCGAGAGTGACCCCGCGCTGTCGGACACGTTCCAGCCCGTCCTGGACAAGCTTGATCCGTATCCCGCTTGTCTGCAGACGCCCTTGTACGACGTGGTGGCCTATAACCGCGCCTATCGTTTTCTCTTCACCGACATGGACCGGATTCCGCCGGGCGAACGAAATTGCGCGATGCAGTTCTTCACGGATCCCGACTGGCGTAGCCGCTACGTCGATGACGACATCGTCGCAGCCAGGATGGTCGCGAGGATGCGTGCCGTCGTCGGGGCCGACGTGGAGGAATCGAAGGCCTCGACGTTGATCAACGACCTACGAGAGAGATCCGAAGAATTCGCACAGTTGTGGAATCGGCATGACATCCTGCTGCACCACTACGAAATCAAACGCCTGAACAGTCCGCTCATGGGGCTCCTGCGGCTGAACTTCGTCTCCACAAATGTCGAAGGCACAGGCAACCGGATGATCGTGATGACGCCGATGGACGAGGTCACTTCCGAAAGACTGACCAGGTTGGCGGCTCTCACCACGCCGACCGACGGCGGCAGCGCGGGGGCGGACCCCGATCTTTCCTGAGGGGTCGCCGGTAAGCTGACGGTCCACCTTCCGTTTCGTCGTACGGGTGTTGTGGTGTCCGGGCAGGGCCGGGGCCGACTGCCGCACCGGGGCGCCGAGTTCCACGGCACCGGACGTCCGGCAGTCAGGACGGCTGGACTTCGTCGAAGAGGGCGAGGGCTTCGGCGGGGTCCGCGCTCACGAGGCGTTCCAGACCGGCCGTCGTATGCTTCGCCCACCTGCCCGCCCGCGCCCACATCTGTTCCTCGAAGACGCGGACGACCTCGTCCAGTTCCCCGGAGCCGGAGACGGCGGCGATGGACTCGGCGAGCTCGGCGCCTTCCAGCATCGCGAGGTTCGCGCCCGCTCCCAAGGGGGGCATCAGATGGGCGGCGTCGCCCAACAGCGTCACCCCGGGGACGTGGGCCCAGGTGTGGGACACGGGCAGTACGTGGAGGGGGCGGGGGACGAAAGCCGTGCCATGGCGGAGGAGTTCGAGGACGGGAGCGGCCCAACCGTCGAACAGGGCCGACAGGCTCGATCGCACGGCCTCGACGTCGGACAGGTCCAGGTTCGTGTGCCAGTCCAGCGGCGCGCGGAACTGGGCGTACACCTTGACGTGGCCTCCGCTGTTGCGCTGGGCGACGAGGGCGCGGTTGACGCCGTACACGGCCACGGAACCGTCGCCGACCAACCGGGCGAGGTCGGGGTGTCGGGTGTCGACGTCGTCCAGTGAGGTCTCGATCAAGGTGACGCCGGTGTAGTGCGGTGTCACCGACGAGACTGCCGGGCGGACTCGGGACCAGGCGCCGTCCGCACCGATCACCAGGTCGAACGTCTCCTGCCGCCCGTCCGTGAAACGGACGAGTACGCCGTCCCGGTCCCCCGGCACCACCTCCGCCACGTCCCGCCCCCATCGGACGTCGAGCGGGCCGAGCAGCAGGTCGCGGAGTTGCCCGCGGTCGATCTCGGGGTTGGCCCGGTCGTCCGGACGGGGCTGCCAGTCGCGCAGGACGGTCCCGTCCGTGTCCAGGATGCGCACGGCCTGCCCCTCGGGACGGGACAGCGCCTGGAACTCCGCGAGCAGCCCCGCCTTGTCCAGCGCGCGCTGTCCCAGCCCTTCGTGCAGGTCCAGCGTGCCGCCCGGGGGGCGGGCGTCGGGGGCGGGATCGCGTTCGAGGACGGTGACGGGGTGACCGTGGCGCTGCAGGACGCGGGCGAAGGTGAGGCCGGCGGGACCGCTCCCGACAACGGCGATACGGTGGCTCATGGCGATACACTGTATCGGCACGACGATGATCGCGACAGTACGGTGTGACCATGACTGTGTGGGACCGGCCGGAGCCGCCGCCTCGCCCCGTACCGCTCGACCGGGAGCGGATCGTTGCCGCCGCCGTCGCGCTGGCCGACGAGGGCGGGCTGGAGGCGGTGTCGTTGCGCAAGGTCGCCGCCCGGCTGGGCGCCGGCCCGATGCGGCTTTACGGGTACATCTCCTCCAAGGAGGAGCTGTTCGACCTCATGGTGGACGAGGTCCAAGGCGAGATCCTCCCCCAGGAGCAGCCCGGTGACTGGCGGGAGGCGCTGCGCGTGCTCGCCCACCGCACCAGGCAGGCCGCTCTCCGCCATGAATGGCTGGCCGACCTCCTCGGCGGCCGGCCGACGCTGGGACCGAACGGCCTCGCCATGACCGAGGCCACGCTGGCCCCCCTCGTCGGCCTCGCCGACCTCGACACCGTCATGCGCGCCGTGGAGACCGTCAGTGCCTACTTCACCGGCGCGATCAGACGCGAGATCGCGAACCTGCGGGCCGAGCGGGCCACGGGTCTGTCCAAGCGCGACTGGCAGCGCGCCTCCGGCCCGCATGTGACGAAGATGCTGGCCACGGGCCGCTTCCCGGCGCTGGCCCAGGCCGTGTACGACGGCACGGACGTGGACGCCGAGACATCCTTCGCGACCGGCCTGGACTGGGTCCTCGACGCCGTGGCCGCCAAACTCACCGGCCCGGCGGCGTGACGATCAGGCCCTCCGGTCGACCGCGTTGCCGCGTCCCCCCGTGAGGCACGGCAACGCGGCCGGGGGTGGCCCGGGTCAGACCCGGGGCGAGGCGGTGACCGCGTAGTGGATGTAGCCGTCGCCGTCGTTGTTCCAGTTCAGCTTCCAGGCGCCGTCGCCGAGGGCGTATCGAGAGATGGCGTGCCGGAAGGTCGGAGTGGTGTAGGAGCCGTCGCCGTTCTCCAATCTGCCTTCGATACCGAAGTCGCGGTGGGCGCGGACCGGGTCCGTCGCACCGGAGACGCTCTTCTTGAGGTAGACCCGGAACTTCGCGGCGTCGAAGGTCAGGTAGGGCGCGCTCCCATGGGCGTCGGGCATGTCCCAGCTCAGCTTGGCGTAGCTGTAGATGTAGCCGCCGGACCGGTACGAGCACATGGTCGACTTCAGAATCCAGTTGTCCGGCCACGGACCGGTGTACCCACGGTCGTCCACGGACTTGGTGGTGGTGTTGCAGGACGCCGCCATGGCCGGGGAGGCCGTGACGACCGCCGCGCCGGCGAGGGTGCCGAGGCAGGTCGCGGTGACCGCGGCTCGGCGCAGGAAGGTGCGCACTCGATGACTCCTGGTTCTCCGCACGAGGGTGCGGTGTGGATGGGTCGGGCCGACCGCACCCGGCGTCGGCAGCTGCGCGCCGGGCGCCGGGGCAGGGGAGATGACGGCTCCTCGGGCGCCGGGGAGCGGTGAGCGTGCCGACGCCGGGCTCCCCGTACGTCGGCCCGATCACCCGGCAGCTCGCCTGGACCCGGCGTCCCCCGCTGGAAAGTCACACCGATCGCCGCGGCATGCTTCAACACCCTTGAACGGGCGCGGTTGCTCCCGTCCGTTCCGTCGCTCTTCCCGCCGGTGCGGTCGAACGCCGGGATCGTACGCACGCCGGTCGCCGCCGTGCCTCATGCATCCGAGGCGGTCGACTGTGCATCTGAGGCGCCCGTTCCAGGCCGCCGGTCAATCCCCCGGCGCCACCGGGTCCGGCACGGCGGTCACCGGGACCTGTCCGGCGGCCACCAGCAGCCACAGCATCTGGTACGGGGCGGCTCCCTGCTCCCCCAACGGCAGCCTCAACCGCGCACCCAGCGCCGACAGCCGGGCCGCGAGGGTGTTCCGATGCATCCCCAGCGCCGCGGCCGTCGCACCGGCACGGCAGTTGTGCGCGAGCCAGGTGGCCAGCAGCCGCGAGGCGTCGCCCGCCTGATCCAGCACGGCCAGCTCGCGCGTCGCCCAGTCCACGACCGGGGCCTCCCGCAACAGCGCCCGCAGCGTCGGCGGTGCCTCCGGTAGTTGGTCGGGCGGCACCGGCAGGTCGGCGAGCTGGAAGGCGAGGTCCGCCACCGCGCGGTGCGCGACCTGCCGGTGGTCCAGTCCCAGCGCGCCCAGCACCAGCCTGAGCCGCTTGTTGGCGGTGGTGCGGTCCACACCGAGCAGCCGACCGGCGCGCAGCGCCCCGTACGACAGCGTGCGGCGGGCAGTCGGCACCGCCTGTGACCGCTGTTCCTCCGTGAGCTTCCGGAGCCCCACGCAGAGCTGGTGGGCCCACGAGCGGGCCCGCGGGGACAGGGACACCAGGAGCGAGGACTCGCCGAAATCCCGGGCTATTCCCTCCGGATCGCTCTCGGCGGCCGTCAGCGCCCGTATCGCGGCGCCGTAGGCCAAGGCGGCCTGCGACCACGGACGTGGCCCGGAGACACCGGCGAGCCGTCCGGGCGCCTGTTCCACCACCGGGCGCAGCAGAGCCAACGGTGCCCTGCCGTCCGGGCTCTGCGGGGCCACCACGATGACGTGCCGTGGATCCGCCGGGCACGGGACCACCAGACCTCCGTCGCCCATCGCCTCCTCGCAGGCGGCGGCGGTCCCCGTACGGTCCTCTCCGGGCGCGCGCTGCACCACCGCCACCACACCGCGTGCGGCGGCCAGCACTTCGCCCACGCCGTACTCGGCGGCGCCCAGCCGAGCCAGCGGTTCGGCGACCCGTACCGCGCCCTCCCAGTTCCCGAGCATCAGGTACTGCAGCACCGACACCCGGACGCCGCGCAGCGCGGTACGCAGCACTTCGCGGTCCCGGCGGTGCCGCACCGAACAGTCCAGCAGCGCCACCTGCCCCGCCGTGTGGGCCAGCAGCCGGCGCAGGTGGGGTGGCCAGCCCCCGCGCCGGAGCGCGGCCAGCACCTGGTGCGGCCGGTCGCGTCCGACCGCGTGCAGCACCAGTCCCTGATCGCCGAACGGCACGGCGGCCGTCCGTACCCGTCCGTTCCGCACCTCCTCCAGCGCCCATGGCTGCTCGGCGGCCAGCCGGTCCCACTCGGGCTGCCCCGGTTCGACCAGTGTCACGGGGCCGCCGGTGCGGGCGGCCACCTCCCGCAGCAGCCGCGCGGGGCCCTCGGCCTGCTCCACCAGGGACGCGGAGAGTGTCAGCAGCCGTGCTGTGCCGCGTGCGTCGTCCCGCTCGACCGTCAGTTGCCTTCGCAGCACCCGGGTCAGGATCTCGTCGGCGTCCCAGGGCCCCGCCGGAACCAGTACCGGCACCCCGGCCGCCCGGGCAGCCGCCTCGGCGGAGGGCGCCACCGAGGCAGCGGCCACCGCGGAGGCAGAGGGCGCGAGCGCCACCGCGACCACTCCCGCGCGGACGAGTTCCCTCAGCGCCGTCCCGGCGCGCTCCGGCCCCGCGCACTGTGGGCCGGTGGGCAGTACGGCCAGCCCCGCTCGCGCCCGGGGGGTGTCCGTCGGCAGCCGCCAGCGCGCGTCGCACACCACCACGTCGTCCACATGCACATCGCCCGCGTGCATATCGTCCAGCTGCACGTCGCCCGCGTGCTGCGCCGTCGCCCGTGCCGCTAGGTCCGGGGCCGGTCGCGGAAAGCGCAGTATGGGGTGGGGCCCGGTGGTCAGATGGCGGAGGTTCAGCATGGCGATGCAGCGGTGAGGGGGCGGGAACAGGTGTGGGGCCCGGGGATACTACCCGTTCGGCGTCGCACCACACGGTCGTACCGGTCCCGCAGCAGCGCGCGGTCGTAGCCCGACGCACCCTCACCGCACGCACGGCTCCGGGCTACGGCGCTCGTTTCCGACGCGGGTCGTCAGAGCGGGGCGATGCGGGCCTTGAGCAGGCAGAACTCGTTGCCCTCGGGGTCGGCGAGTACGTGCCAGGGCTCTTCCCCGGTCTGACCGACGTCGGCGGGTTCGGCCCCGGCGGCCAGCAGACGTTCGAGCTCGGCGTCCTGGTCGCGGTCGGTGGCGTTGACGTCGATGTGCAGCCGGGGCTTCCCGTTCCTCGGCTCGTCGTTGCGGCTGAGGATGATCGTCGCTTGCGGACCGCCGAACCCTTCGCGCGGCCCTATCTCGATGTCGTCGTCCTCACGATCGAGCACGACGAAGTCGAGGACCTCGCACCAGAACCGCGCCAGCCTCTCGGGGTCGTGGCATTCGAGCACGAGCTCACTGATACGGCATGCCATGGGCGAAACCTACTCTCGGCGTCGGAACTGCCGGGGTGGCCGCCCGGATCTCGTGGCTCCCCGCAGCGAGAACACCTCGGGACCGTACCGGGCGGGGCGAGCAGGGGCGAGGCGATTTCGGAACGTCGCCCTGACCGGGCCGGGCCGGACCCGGCCGGGTGCGGACGTCCGTGAACGGCTACGCCGGAGACCTCTTCGCCAAGCAGTGCATTCGCCCGGATGGCGGCCTTCAGTGAGCGCGGAGCGCCGGACGGGGTTGTGGTGGAGTAGCTGTGTCGGCGGGTCGAGCCATGGTGAGGAGCACGCCTGATGGCCGAACGCTCTTTCTCAGGCATTTCCACAGCGGCGACCGAGCGGCGGAGCATCCGATGGTCGGCGGCGCAGTCGACCGGCCCCAGGGCCCGTCGGGTCACGACGGTATGAGAGCGCGGCTGGTGGCCGGTGCCCGTCTGCTGTGCCTGTCCGCCCTGCTGCTCGCGGGCGTCGGCGCCATCGGCCGGCTCATCGGCTGGATCACGCTGACCACCACGCTCGGCCCGACGGCCTATCTGCTGCTGGCCCATCCGAACCATGTGCGCGCACGGCTGCGCAGTGCCGTGCTGGGGCACGCCTCGGCGGTGGCGGTGGGCCTCGCCTGCCTCGCTGCCTTCGGCCTGTGGAACCACCCGTCGATCGCCACCCAGCACTACGACACCGTCCGTCAGATCGGCGCCCAGGCCCTGGCCGTGGGACTGACTCTGCTTCTGCTGCATGTGCTCGACGCCCACCATCCGCCGGCCGCCGCCACCACGCTGCTCATCACGTCCGGCATCTCCCGCCCGGGGGCACCGTTGTACGGCCTGCTCACCGGGCTGGCCCTAATCCTGACGATCGCGCCGCTGCTCTCGAAGGTGGCGTCCGACGCCGGCGGACAACGTACCGACAGCGGCGGCGACGACTGATGCCGCCGCCGGGCCGCTGTCCCTCGGCTCCTCCTGACGGTTCGGCCCTCCCCGCGGTCAGGCGAGGGTCTCGCAGATGTTCTCCTCGGAGCCGATGGCCAGGGGCATGTGCCGCCGACCGGCGGTGTCCCAGGTCGTCACGTGGATCCCGTCGACGACGTAGTAGCCGGCGGGGTAGGCATCGGTGGCCTTGAAGCGCACTCCGAACGGTCCGACACCACCGAGGGTCTTGCGGGTGCCGTCGGGGCGGAACTCCTCCGCGCCGCTCCCGGACAGGTCGCGCCGGACCGTGGCGCCGGTGTCGGCGTTGACGAAGTCCACGATGAGCTTGCCCTTGTACTCGTTGATGTGGACGGAGCCGTCGGGGTACCGGGAGTCGACGCGGACCATCTCCTCGTCCTCGACGACGCGAAGGTGCAGGTCGAAGGAGCAATAGGTGCCGCCGGGCAGCGTGGTGTCCTCCGACCGGAAGGGCCGCCATGGTTCGGGGGCGAAGTCGGAGAGGTCGAAGTAGTCCTCGATGGGGCCCGGCAGCTCGGCGGCCGTGGCCGATGGAGCCGTGGCATCGCGTGCCGAGGCGGGTACGGCCGCCCCCAGGACGGCGCAGACGACGGCCATCGCGACCGGGACAAGGCGTGGGCGCACGGGGACCTCCTCCATCCGACTAACCACTTGCAGATATGGAACTGGTTAGTTCGGTAGACGGTCAAGTACGGTGGAGCAGTGCACTGGGAAGAGGTCGCCGGCTGTCGTATGCCGAGGTGTGTCGCAGGGCATCCGGCCTTGGACTTCTGCAACACATGGGCGGGTTGGGGGGAGCCGGCCGACCCCCGACGGGAGTGGCTGCCCGACTACGACCACTTCGCGGTCTGGGCCATGCATGCCGGACTGGTGACAGGCGACGCGTGCGAGCGGCTGCGACGCCGCGCGGGACGCAGCCGCGGCGCGGCCACCGAGGTTCTCGGCCAGGCCCGCGAACTGCGTTCGGCGCTCTACGCGGTGCTGCTCGACGGCGCCGGCGGGGCCGACCGCTCCGCCTTCGCCACCGTCGCGGCGCACGCCGAACGGGCGGCGGGCGCCGCCCGTCTCGTCCCCGCGCCACCGGTGGAATCCCCCGGCATCGGTGGGCCGGCCGATGCGCCGACGGCCCGCTGGGAGCTGTCCGACCACTCCGGCCTCGCACTGCCCCTTTTGGCCGTCGCGCGCTCAGCAGCCGCCCTGCTGACCGCCTCCGACCGCCCCCGGATCGACGCCTGCCCGGGTCACGACTGCGGCTGGCTGTTCCTCAACCCCCGTGGGCGGCGCCGTTGGTGCACCATGTCCTCCTGCGGCAACCGGGCGAAGGTGCAGGCCCACGCCCGGCGCCGCCGCGCCGACCGCACGGACTGACTGCCGACGGGCAATCAGCCACCCGTAGGACCGCCATGTCGCCGCCCATACCTCGCAGAAGGGGCTGCGCTACGGCGTGCGCAGTGAGCTGTCCAGGGCCTTCATGAGGTGCGCGGCGCGGCTCCTACCGGTGGGCGCGAGGGGATAGCGGCCGAGAACGTCGATCAGCACGGGCGTGGCACGCTGCCGCGCTTGCTGGATCAGCGCGTCACCGACGGCCGGGTCGTCACCCGCACGCAGCTCGGCCGCCCGCGCCGCGCTCGCGGTCGCGCGCAGGATGTGGCCGACCTGGGTGGCCTTCGCGAGAGGGTGCAGATACGCGGCGGAGGCCGCGTCGCCCGCAGCGCGCGCGGCGTGCCTGGCGGCCTCGCTGTCCGCGGCTTTCGCCGCGCGGTGCGCGTCCAGCGAGGCGACGCGCTGCAGCTTGGTGCGTGGAGCGCCGTTCGCGAAGGTCCATGCGGCTTCCACTGCAGTGCGGGGCCGGGTGTCTTCAGGGTGAGCAGCCTCGAAGATCGCGAGGACCTCCTGCGCACTCTCGACCGCGTAGCGGGCCACGACCCGCAGTTCGTCCAAGGTCAACTCGAAATCGCCCGCTCCGATCGCCACGCGCTCCATTGTGGCCGCTGCGCCGACGGCCGACGACCGTGGGGCCGGTCCCGGTCGGTTCCGGCAGCGGTTCCCGCTCGAACCGCCCGGGGTCAATCCGTTCCGGGTCGGGTGCGGCGGGCGTAGGCGCGGGCGGCACGGGCGCGGTCTCCGCAGCGGGTGGAGCACCAGTGGCGGCGACCGTGGCGGAGCAGATAGCGGTTGCAGGGCGGGGAGCCGCAGGCGGTGAGGCGTTCGGCGTCGGGGCCGGTGAGCAGGTCGGCGGCGTCGGCGGCGAGGGTCGCCAGGGCGTGGTCGACGATGGCGGTGGTGGGGTGGGGGGTGGCGCGGTAGGGGCCGGTCTTCTCGTCCCAGTGCAGCAGTGGGGCCGTGGGGACGCGGGTCATCGCGTCGTTGATGGCGGCGACGGCCGCGGGGAGGGCGGGGAGTCCGGCGGCGCGGGAGGCGAACAGCGACCTGATCTGTTCGCGCA
This sequence comes from Streptomyces smyrnaeus, assembly GCF_017676345.1. GTDB lineage: Bacteria > Actinomycetota > Actinomycetes > Streptomycetales > Streptomycetaceae > Streptomyces > Streptomyces smyrnaeus. The sequence goes on from NZ_JAFFZM010000001.1 coordinate 105,198, forward strand.
GCGAGCGCAGTTGCGTCGCACACATCTCCTGCATGGCGACGTCGACCGGAGCGAGACCCCGCTCGGTCAGCCAGCGGTTCGCCTGGGCGGGCGTTCCCAGGAGGTCGACCGTACGTCCGCCCGGCATCGCGATCGTGCTGTTGGCGAGCGCGAGGGAGGGGTGCTCCTCCTCGCCCTGGACGGGGGGCGGAGCGGGCTCTGCCATCGGGACCTCCTTCATGACTCTCATGGTACGGGTTGCGCATATCCATGAGAAGCATCTACCTTCGATCTCACGGTTCAACCACATCTATCCGTGAGGTTTCCTGTGTCTTCTGCTCCCGTGACGACCGACCGGTTCCCGGTCCGGGCCCTCGGCGGCCCGACCGCCGTCTTCGACTACGGCGGCCTGCGCTTTTTGACCGACCCGACCTTCGACGACCCGGGCGACTACCCGACGACCGGCCGCGGCCTGGTCAAGACCGCCCCCTCCACCACCACCCCGGCCGACCTCGGCCCGGTCGATGTGGTTCTGCTCTCGCACGACGAGCACCCCGACAACCTCGACACCTCCGGCCGCGTCCTGCTCGCCGACGTCCCGCTCACCCTCACCACCCCCGGCGGCGGACAGCGCCTCGGGGAGAAGGCCAAGGGGCTGGCCGACTGGGAGTCCGTCGAACTCAGCCGTCCCGACGGCGGCACGGTGACCGTGACCGGCGTCCCCGCCCTGCACGGCCCCGGCACGCGCGAGGAGGTCGAGGCGGTCACCGGACAGGTCGTCGGTTTCGTCCTCACCGCGGAGGACCTGCCCACCGTCTACATCAGCGGCGACAACGCCTCCCTGGACCTGGTCCGGGAGATCGCCGAGCGGTTCGGCCCCGTCGACACCGCGATCCTCTTCGCCGGCGCCCCCCGCTTCGACGAACTCTTCTCCGGCGCCCTGATCGTTCTCGACAGCTCCCAGGCCGCCGAGGCCGCCCGGATCCTCGGCGCCCGCCGCGTCGTTCCCGTCCACTACAACAGCTGGGCGCACTTCACCGAGGGCCGCGACGAGCTGGCAGCCGCCTTCAGCGCTGCCGGACTGGCCGACCGGCTGGAGTGGGGCGACCACTCCTGAGCCGACCGGCAGGGCACCCGGCGCCGGCAAGTCCGCATGCCCGCCTCCCGGTCGACGGAGGCGGGCACGCGGCGGAGAATCTGCCGCCGGACGGCCTGGGAACCCTGCCGCTGCCCGCTGTCGCCCTCCTCATGAGCGCGTGGGGCCATGTGCACGGCCGCGTCGTCCTGGAGGTGTTCGGACACACCCCTTCCTCGGTAGCCACCAGGCCGAGACCTTCCGCATGGCGACGCGGAATGTGCTGGGGGACGTCCACCGTCGGATTCCCGCCTTCCGACGGGGCTCGCCCCTGCCCGCCCGGCCGAAGGGATGGTCGCGGGGGTCAGTTCATGTAGCGGCTCACGGCCTCCGGGTGGAGGACGAGACGGACCTGGTCCGCGGCCAGCATCCCGGCGAGGTCGTCGGCGCGGGCCGGATCGTCGAGGTTCCAGTAGCGGGCGGCCAGCCGGGCGCACAGCTCGTGTGCTCCGTCGGGTTCCACCGTGACCCGGCCGGCGATCGACAGCCAGCGCTCGCGCTCACCCACCGGGGCGGCGACGACGATCGAGGCGCGGGGGTCGCGGCGCAGTCGCCGCACCTTGAGCGAGTCCGGGGCCGTGAACAGCTGGATCGTCCCCTCGTCGGTGGCCTCGAACCACACCGGTCGGGGCTGTGGGGGCAGTGGCCCGGCGGCCACGGTCAGGAAGCCGTGCAGGGGGCGTCGCAGGAATGCGAGGTCCTGGGTGGTCAGCGCATCGGTGCCGGTACTCATCACAGCCTTTCCGGTAGGCGAGGGGAAGGGTGCCGAGGCCGTCGCACGGGAAGCGTTCCCGAGGTCGGCCGGGCTCCCGCTGCGGGATTGCCGTTGTTCGTGACATCGACAGTTCGCGACACCGATTGAACACGGCCGACCAGGACGAACCCATAGGTGAGAAGCCGGATCGCCTGCGTATTCGTCTAACCTCGCTGAGGTGGACGTGTTCAGTGATCTGATCCGCGGGGTGCGGGCCCACGGCTCGTTGTTCGGCAGTTCGACCCTCTCCCCGCCCTGGGCACTGCACTTCGTGGACGGCGCGCCGCTGACCCTGTGCACCGTCCTCACCGGAGCCGGCTGGATCGTGCCGGAGCACCGCCCGCCCGAGCCGCTTCGCGCCCGCGAGACGATCGTGGTGCGCGGCCCCGCGACGTTCACCTTCGTCGACGAGGTCGGCACCCGTGCCGAACCGATCGCGTGCGGCGAGCACTGTGCGACTCCCGAACAGGGCGGGACCCGGCACCGGCGCGGCTGGGCCGACCACGGCGACGCCGGGGACGGCCATGATCACGGTGCGACGACGCTGATCGTCGGCGCCTATCCGGTGCGCGGCGAGATCAGCCGCCGACTGCTGGACGCGCTGCCCGTCGTGCTGCGGGTGGACGCCGGGGGGACGGCCGACGCCGTGCTGGACCACCTCGCCGCCGAGGTCGGCGTCGACACACCTGGCCAGCAGGTGGTGCTCGACCGGCTGTTGGACTGGATGCTGGTCTGCACGCTGCGCGAGTGGTTCGACCGGCCCGGCGGCGGGCCCCCGGCCTGGTGGGCCGCCCAGCGGGATCCGGTGGTCGGCGACGCGCTGCGCCTGCTGCACGCCGAACCGGCTGCGCCATGGACGGTCGCCTCGCTGGCCGAGCGCACCGGGGTGTCCCGTTCGACGCTGGCCAAGCGGTTCACCGACCTGGTGGGCGAACCGCCGCTGACCTACCTCACCCGCTGGCGTATGACGCTCGCGGCGGACCTCCTGGTCGAGCGGGAGAGCGCGACCGTCGCGGACATCGCCCGCACCGTGGGTTACGCGGACCCGTTCGGGTTCAGCGCGGCGTTCAAACGGGTACGAGGGGCCAACCCGAGCGAGTTCCGGCGCACCGCGACCACTGCCTCTCCGGCGGCCGGGCGGCACGTCGCCCTGCCGACTCGGACGGCTCGGACGGCTCGGACGGCTCGGACGGCTCGGACGGCTCGGACGGCTGAACAAGGGTGAGTCAGCCGTCGAGGCACCCGGTTCGTCTCCCTCGCAGGACGGCTGCGACATGAACCCCCTCGGCCGCACCCGTCAGTTCAGCAGCAAAGCACTGTCCCAGGACGTCGCCGGAGCGCTCCCCGAGGCGTAGGTGTGGAGGGCGAGGGCGATGCCTGCGGACCCTTCCAGGAAGCCGGGGCGGTCCAGAGCGCGTCGTGCGAGCACATGGCGGTACCGGTAGCCGAACGGTGCCTCGGGCTCGAAACCGGCCAGCACCCGCTCGGCCAACCGGTCGGCGACGGCGTGGTAGCCCGGGTCGGCGGTGTCGTGGGCCATCCGCAGCACGATCTGCAGCAGCCCCGCCCAGCCGTGGCACAGCGCGGAGTCGTGGATCAGCTCGTCGCTCGCCGCGCTCAGCGCACCTTGGAGGGCGGCACGCGCGTCGGCGCGCCAGTCCGCACGGTCCAGGGCGGCGCCGGCCAGGTGCACGGCACGCGCCGCGCCTGCGGCGCCGTAGCACCACGAGTCCCGTCCGCGTTCCGGCGGTTCCCCGCTCCTGAGGTGGGCCGTGTCGACCAGGTGGGGCCAGCGGGGGCCGGCCTCGTCGGTGGTGCGCCAGCGGGACAGCAGCGCCATGATCCGCTCGATGGCCTCGTCCTGACGGTCCACCCGGAATCCGGCCCGCCAGGCGACGGAGAGAAGTGCGAGGGGACCGCAGACACCGTGTGCGAGGCCGAAGTTGACGTGCTCGACCAGCCCGTGTTCGAGGCCGTCGGTGACCCACCAGGCGGGCAGCCGGTCGCCGTCGCGTGTGACGTCGTCGGCGGTCGCCGCGGCGACCAGCGATTCGAGCACATCGGTCAGCGCGAGACCCGCTGTCCGCCGTGCCGCGGGCTCGGCCGCCGACTCGTGGCGGGCCAGCAGATAGCGGCCGATTCCGGCGGTGCCGCCGAGGACGTCGTAGCAGTTCCAGCTGCTGACCGGTTCTCCGGCACGTAGCCGTGCCTGGTCGGCCCGCGCGCGCTCCCGCACGTGGTCGGTGATGTGCCGGTCCAGTCCGGCCAGCATCGTGGCGTAGCCGCCGAATCCGGTGGCCGCGGTCTGCCCGGCGAACGCGAGCGCGACCATGCCGGCGAACAGCGACTGCGGCAGCAGCCGGATGCCGCTGCCGAGGGCCGTGGACAGATGGGCGTGGGCCCGCCCGCGCAGCCGGGGTTCCCCGGTGGCCAACTCCGCGTACAGCAGGGCGACTCCGGGGTGGCCGTCGGACAGCAGCAGCGGGTCCCACACCGGTCGGGGGCTGCCCGGATAGTGCATGAGGTTGTCGGGCGCGCCCGCGACCTCGGCCACCCGGTCCGGCTCCGCCAGCCGGTCGGCGAGCTCGGCGACGGTCCGAGCGGCCGCCTCCCGATGGGCCGGTGCCGGGTCGGTCGGTGTTCGGTCAGTCGGTGTTCGGCCAGTCGGTGTCGGTGCGGGTGACGGCACGGAAGCTCTCCAATTCCTGCAACAGCGCGCGGACCTCGGCGCGCTGCGGCACGGGCAGTTCACCGACGCGCACCACCTCACCGGCGTTCAGCCGGTCCAGCACCGCGAGGGCCGCGGCGGTGGCCGTACGGGACGAGACGTTGCCGTTCGCGGCGTACCTGCGGGCACCGTCGCCGGGCGCGACCGACAGGGGCGCGCACCCGCGGACGGGGGTGTCGTCGTCGAGCGGGCGAAGTGCGGCCGGCGGCCGGGTCGGCCAGAAACCGCCGGCGGTGCGGACCCGCAGCGCCAGACCGGTGGCCCGGTCGGAGAACCGCTGCGGGTCGAGACACTCCCCGAAGGCGTCCACGGCGTCGGCCAGGGCCGTGGGCAGCTCGCCGGACAACTGCCCGTCAGGTCCGGCGTCCTGGGTGAACAACGGGGCCGACACCGCCGGCTCGGTGCCCCGGAACAGGTCCTTGATCTCGTAGTACGGCCGGTGTTCACGGCGGGGAATCCCCACGTTGACGGTGGTCGCCGGTGTGTCGCCGCCGTCGCTCTCCCCGACGTGGTAATAGCGCGACGGCCAGTACAGCAGATCGCCCGGTTCGACCTCGGCGACGAACGAGGACGCCAGGTACGGCTGGTAGTCCAGCACCGTGTGCACCGGGTCCGACCACGGGCGCTCGGCCCAGAACCGCATCCGTTTGGTGCCGCGCACACAGAACATGAAGGTGGCGAAGCGGTCCTGGTGCACGCCGACCGGACTGTGCTCGTAGGAGCCGTGGAACATGGTGGAGCCCGCGGTGTGCGTCGGCTGTCCGACCCGCTCCCAAAGGCCGGCGTAGAACCGCTGCGCGCGTGTCCACAGTGGATGGGAGAACGCGTGGAAGCGGTGCACCACCAGGGCGTACCGCTGGCCGTGCAGCCGGTCGGCCATGCGTCGCTCGTACCCGTCGAACGAGCGGTCCGAGGCCTCCGGCAGGTAGTCGCGGGGCCGGGTCTGCTGCCGCCGCTCCACGAGGAACTGCAGATTCCCCGGTACCGCCAGTGGATGCGGCGGCCGGCTGCCCAGCACGGCGGCCTCGAACACCTCCGGCTCGGCGAACGGCACAGCGTCGAGCCCCTTGTACAGCACGGGCTCCCGGTCCCAGAACCGGTCGACGAAGGTGTCCCAGTCGAAGGACTTCTCGATCGTCGGCGTCATCATGTCGGCTCCTCGACCACGTCGATGCCGCGCAACCGGTAGAGCTTGTCCAGCAACGCGAGTGCGCTCGCGTCGTTCCCGGCGGCGGTGCCGGTGCCGGCTGCGATGGCGCGGCACACCTCGGCGACGCCGACCACCCCGCCGTCGCCGAGTGCGGTCAGCACCCGGTCGCTCGCGGCTGCCGGCAGGGTGAAGACGTTGCCGTTGACCGCCCACACCTCGCGCTCGGGCCCGTCGGGCATCCGGACGATCTCGGCGGACCGGCGAACCCGGGTCCGCCCGGTCATCGGGACTCCCTCGCGCGGCACCGGAATCGGTTCGAGACCGGCCGCCGAACGCAGCGCAGCCCAGCGGACCCGGAGCATTCTGCGCAACTGCTCGCCGCCCGCGACCGCACGCAGTTGGTCGCCGAGCGCGGTCAGGTGGGGCAGCACCCCGTCCGGCTCGTCGATGCGGGATCCGGGGCCGAACGGAAAGTACGGCACGGTCTCGTCGTTGCCCTGCCGACCGTGCACCAGGTCGGCGAGCAGATCCCGCAGCGCGGTGAACGGCAGCCGCGGGTCGACCGGGATCCGCAGCCGCAGCGCCACACACCGCTCTCGGTAGGTGTCCACATGCCGCTGATCGCCCGGCCAGTACAGCAGCTCTCCGGCGTCGGCGCTCATGGTCCGCACCCCGTCCAGGTCCCGGCCCGGGTCGGCGAGCACGGCCGGTGGTGGGCCGCCGCTCTCGTCCCACAGCCGCACATCCATCCGCCCGTGCAGCACCCAGGTCAGCGCCGCGTGGGTCGGGGCCTCGGTCGCGCCGACGTGCTGGGTGAACCGGTCGCCGATCAGCACCTCGGCGACCACCGGGAGGTTCGGCCAGCCGACCGTCTGCCACAGTCCGCGGATCGCGGCACGCACGGCCGACCACAGCGCGAAGTCCAGCAGCAGCGGCTGCCGTACGGTGAGCAGATAGCCCTGCCCGCACACGTCGGCGTCGAGCCGGTCGAGGTAGTCGTCCAAGGTCCGGTCGGTGGTGTCCGGCAGCTTTTCGCCCGGCGCACGCAGCCAGCCGTCCCCCACCAGGAACCGGACGTCGGGCATGACCCAGAACCTGGTGCCGGCGCGGAACGGGGCGCACGACTGAACGGTCAGCGCGTGGATCCGGTCGAGGGCGACCGGTGGCCGGGCACGCAGCCGGGCAGGCCGCCTGTCCCAGTACTGCTGCGCGAACAGCGCCCAGTCGATGTCGCCGGGCGCCTGCCGCACCTGGGTTGCCGGTGTGGTCACGATGCTTCCCTCCCCGCCAGGGGAAAACGCGAGCGGATCCGTTCCGTGTGCTCCGCCAGCGGCTCCATGCCCATCGCGGCGCGCCTGCGGTCCACGCCGTCCGGCTCCTCGATCGGGCACGGCACCAGCTCTCCGGCCACGGGCTCGAACTTGGTGCCGTACACCTGGGGGCGTCCTTCGGCCAGGCGCAGCTCGTCGGTCAGATACGCGACCTCACGCCAGGGAAGGTCGCCGCCGGCTGCTGCCTGCCGCATCAGCTCCAGGCAGTGCCGGCGGAAGTCCAGGTGCTCTCTGGCGTGCTGCACCAGCCGGCTCGCCGCCGCGGCTGCCGCCGCGCCGACCATCGTGCGACCGGGCCACCCGTGGTCGGCCACGACCTCGGACAGCCACGCGATGCCGGCGTCGGTCAGGGTCCGCAGGCGGCGCTCGGCGGCGGCGTCGACCATGCCGCCGTCCGCCCACGGCATGCGGATGGCGCCGTCGAGCCGATCCAGCCGCAGCAGCCGGCGCCGGATCTCCCCGGCGGGCGCCGGCTCGGCCGGGACCTCGGGCGCGTCCACCGCGTCGATGCGCAGCCGTACCTTCTCCCGGTTCCAGATGTAGGTGACCCGCCTGCCCACCTGAGGCCAGTCGAAGCCGACCTGCCCCTCGGCGGGGCTCTGCAGGTGCAGCCGCACGCCCAGCGACTCGTCGGTGACGACATGCTCGGTCACATCGTCGAACACGTGCTCCACCGCGTCGCGCAGGGCGACTCCGAGCCCCGCGAGTTCGAGGTTCGCGCCCTCGATGAGCTCCGGCAGCGGGGGCCAGCCGCCCTCGGGCTCCGGCCGGGCGGCGACCCGGGCCGTCTCGAACGGCAGCGGCGGCGGCTCGACCCGTAGCACCGGGCCGCCCCGCAGCGGGCGGACGAAGTAGGGCACGTCCATGCGCCGCAGCTGGTCGAGTTCCGCACGGTCGAAGTGGACGTCGGGCTCGGCCGGCGCAGGTGCGGCGCCGCCACCGGACAGCCATCGTGGCACCAGCGAGTCGTAGTACCTGTACGTGGGCTGCCGCAGCACCCGGACGTAGTGGCCGGCGGTGGCGGTCGACAGGAACCGCCGGATCGCCGGGCGCTGCCGGCACATCAGGGTCCAGGCGTCGAACATCCCGCGCAGCATCGCCGGCAGGTAGTGGCCGTACCCGGCCCGTCCTTCGGTGTCCGCGACGACCGTCCTGGTCTCTTCCCTGGTGCAGGACCGACGGCGGCGGTACAGCCGCAGCGTTCCGGACGGCTCCGCACGCCAGCACACCGGCGGCCCCTCGGCGCTGCACCAGCGCGGAGTGCTCTCCAGGCCGACGTGGTGCTGGTCGACCTCGGCGGTCGGGTCGTACAGCAGTCCGGTGTCGTAGAGCCGGGGAACCCGGCAGAAGTAGATCTCCAGATCGATGGGGTACAGCAGCGGTTCGCGCTCGCCGGGCCGGCTTCCGGTCACCAGGTTGCCGCCGATCATGTCGCTGATCCCGAAGGCGAACATCGCGGCGGCCAGCGAGCCGGTACGGTGCCAGAACCGCGCCGCCTGGGTCGGGCTCAGCCGGGTGCCGGTCAGCGACCACGGCCCGGACGTACGGATCGGCCCCCACTGTGCCGGCGGCTCGATCCACTCCTGCCACAGGTAGCCGGGCTCGGCGCCGGACCAGCACGAGAGCACCGGGAGCCGGACCTCGCCGGAGGCGGCGGGCGCGTCGTTGAGCAGGCCGAACACCGATGTCGGCGCGCCGTCTTTCCCGCACGCCGTGAACAGCAGCTCTCCGGAGGCCGGGCGTGGCTTGTACGCGACCCGACCGCCGCCCGCGCAATCCAGCCGCAACACCCGTTGGCGACCGTTGTGGGTCTCCTCGCCGTGGGACCACAAGCCGACGACCGGGCCGCGGAACGCGGGGTTCTCGGGCCAGCAGGTGCGCATGTCCCGTTGCAACCGGTCGAGGAAGAGCGTAAGGAACGCCTCACAGCGAGCCGCCCACTCCGGCACCCGCTCGCGGGCGTAGTGCGCTCGTCCGGTCGCGCACGCCACGAACGCCTCGGACACCACGGGCCCGAAGACCTCGGCGTTGGTGACGTCCAGCACTCCGGCCGCGATGACCGCCGAGCAGCGCCGCTCGGCGGAGACGCACCACTCGTCCAGCCGTTCCCACAGCGCCAGCAGCGGTGCGAACCGCCGTCCTCGGAGCGCGTGCGCGAGCAGCCGCGCGTCCGCCTCACCACCGAGCAGCCGGTCGACGCCGATCGTACCCTCGGGTCCGGCCGTGACGACCGGTGGGAACAGCCCGCCCGCTGTGCCCTCGCGGACCGCGGCGATCACCCGCCGCGCCGCCGGCGGAAGTGCGGCGGTGACGTCCTGCTCGGCGTCGCCGGTTGGTGCGCGCATCTCCCACAGCGGCTCGATGTCCGCTGCCGCATCCGACAAGTCCGCCCTCCCGACTCGTTGCCGCGGGGCGCGAGGCCCCTCCGGGTGGCGCCGTCGTCAGCGGCACCACCCGGCACGCATCAGCAGCAGTAGATGCCCGCGCACGTTCCGCACGCGGTACCGCTTCCCGAGTTGGTCGGTGACGCGAGTGGCGGAATTTCCTGTTCAAGATCGCCGATCACGAGGTCGAACACCTCGTCGGCGCTCTTTTCCGACTCGATCCGGCCTTTTTCTTCGACAGCCTGCATGAACACCCTCCTCCCCCACTGGGTAACGAATCCGCCATTCAGTAGAACTGGGCGGTATGACCATGTCAACAGAGCGTCATTGATCGATTCTGATCGCTCTTGCCGGTAATACCGAGGCGGAGCCTGCCGAGTTCGGGGCGATTCTGCTCGAAGTGCTGAGTGTCAATGGTCGTTTCCGAACGGTCGGCGGTTACGGGGACCAGCGCGGGACGTACGGCCCGCTCATTCGGCGGGCAGCGTCGCGGTGTACGTCAGCGCGGTCGTGATCCAGTGGCCCAACGCGGCGTCGTCGAGCGTCTCCCCGGCCGCGCGCACCCAACCGCGCATCGTCCGCGAGCCCATCACGGCGGGGCGCGCACCGGACCGGGCCAGTGCGTCCCGCACCCGTTCGGGACCGACCCGTACCAGCAGATCATCGCCGCTCACCGCGACCACGAGCCTCCCCTGCGAGAGGAAGGACAGCCCTCCGAACATCCGCTTCTCGGCGACGGCTGTCTCGTCCCCCAGCCGCTCACGCACCCGCTCCGCCAGCACCTCGTCATAGGCCATGGGCGGCAGCCTACGGCGACGTGCGCGGCCCGCGGCTTCCGTCGGCCCCGGCCACCCTCGTGACCGAGCTGCGGCTTCATCACGATCCGGAACCGATCAGGGCCTTCGGCGGCTGATGCTCTCGCCAGTGCGCGCCGCGTCTTCTTAAGCTCCAGCCCCTCCTGCCGAAAGCGTGGCCACTTCTCGTACTCGGCATGTGCAAAGGTCGTTTCTGCAACACGGGGAGTAATACATGTTCGCCCTGACCGTCCCAGTCATGATCACATTCGGAGTCTTTCTGATTGCGATGGTCATGGTCGGCATCGTGACGCATGAGGAAACGACCACGTTCGACGACTTCACCGTCGGCAGCCGAAAGCTCACGGCCCCGGCGGCCGCCCTGTCCGCCGGAGCCGCCGACATGTCCGGCTGGCTGTTCCTGGGCCTGCCGGGCGCCGTCTACATGGCCGGGATCGGTGCCACCTGGATCGCCGTCGGCCTGATCGTCGGCACGTACCTCAACTGGCGCCTCGTCGCCCCACGCCTGCGCGTCTACACCGAACGGGTCGGTGCCGTGACCCTGCCGTCGTATCTGGAGGAGCGGTTCGAGGACCGGAGCAGGGTGATCCGGCTGCTGTCGGCCACCGTCACGGTCGTGTTCTTCACCGTCTACGTCGCCAGCGGGCTGCTCGCCTGCGGACTGCTGGCCGACGAGATCTTCGGCGCCGGCTTCGAGTTGGGACTCACCGTCTTCGCCGTCGTGATCGTCATCTACACCATCCTCGGCGGCTTCCGGGCCCTGAGCGTCAGCCACTCCATACAGGGCACGCTGATGGTGCTCACGGCAGTCGCCCTGCCCGCGATCACCCTGTGGCAGCTCGGCGGTTTCGGCGCACTGCACAGCCAGCTCGACGCCGTGACCCCGGCACTGCTCGACCCGGGAGCCGAGGCCTCCTTCGCCGACAAGAAGTGGACGTCGGGCGAACAGCTCGGAGCCGTCGGCATGATCTCGCTGCTCGCCTGGGGACTCGGCTACTTCGGCCAGCCCCACATCCTCACCCGCTTCATGAGCATCCGCAGCACCCGGGACATACCGCTGGCCCGTCGACTGGGCGTGGGCTGGGTGGTCATCGTCCTGGCGGGCGCGTCCCTCATCGGACTCACCGGGATCGCCGTCCTCGACAAGCCGCTCAAGAACCCGGAGATGGCGGTCATCGCGCTCTCCGCACAGCTGTCCTCCCCCTGGCTCGCGGGGGTCCTGCTGGTGGCCGTTCTGGCCGCGATCAAATCCACGGTCGACAGCCAACTGCTGGTCTCCGCCACCTCCCTCACCGAGGACCTCTACCGGGCGTTCCTCAACCGGCGGGCCTCCGACACCTCGCTGCTGCTGATCGGGCGGCTGAGCGTGCTGGCCGTCGCGCTGGTCGCCTATGTGATCGCACTGAGCGGCGGCGCCGTCCTCGACATCGTCGCGTACGCCTGGGCGGGATTCGGCGCGGCGTTCGGCCCGGTGATCCTCCTGTCGCTGTTCTGGCCGCGCATGACGGCGGCCGGCGCGAAGGCCGGAATGCTCACCGGTGCCCTCACCGTGCTGCTGTGGAAGCACATCGACCCGCTCCTGGGGCCGCTGGAGTCCGGCCTCTACGAGATGGTGCCCGGCGTGCTGGCCGCCACCGCGGCAGCCGTGGTCTTCGGCAGGTTCGTCGGACGCCCACCGACGCTCGACTGGAGCGACGTCGCCGAGGACGACACCCCTCAGGCCGCTGCGGTGCACAGCCAGGTCCCGTCGCCCCCGCAGAACCAGACCCCGTGGCCCCCGTACCCCTCGTCGCCGTGGACGGGCCAGGGGGACGGCCCGACGCCCACAGGCCGGCCCTCCGGCTGGTGAGGCACCGCCGGGGACGGCTCCGGTTCCACCGACACGGCGCCCGGCTGCCCGGACGCCAGGCGTTGTTCACGTCCACGGAACGGGTGTCCGAACAATCCGTACGGCGCTGAACTGGGCCTACGGTGCCGGCATCCGGGCCGCCGAGACGGGAGCAGCACGCAGAGAGGTCGTTGGATGTTCACAAGACAGAGCGTCGCCGTGGTGGCCGCCGGGCTGGCGCTGACCGTCGGCGGTTGCGGCGGGGCGGACGGCACGACGGACGCGTCGTCGGACAAGGGGTCGGACAAGAAGTCGGGAAAGCCCGCGCCGACACGGTCGCCGTCCAAGAAGCTGGTGAAGTGGGTCGGCGGCATGTGCGAGTCGACGGCCGCTCTCAAGACCGTCCGCAAACAGAGCGCGGCGGACCTGAAGGAGATCCGGAAGCCGGACGAGATCGGCCCGCCGGCCCAGCATCTCGCCGTCGGCTATCTCTCCCGGACTTCGCTGCCGGTGGAGGAGGCGGAACGCGACCTCGAGCGCCTCGCCCCGTCGGGCGTTCCCGCCGCCGACCGGCTGCGTGACGCCTGGCTGAAGAAGCTGAAGCGCGTCGTGCGCGAGCTCGACAAGGTGTCCCCGAGCGCGGCCTTCGACGATGCCGAGGGCAGCGCCGCGGGCGTCGACAAGCTCATCCAGTCCCTCACCCCGCCCGAGCCGGGTCTGCCCGCGCTGACGAAGAAGGACCCGCGGCTCGCGGCCGCGCACAAGCGTGCCGAACAGTGCGCCCCGGGCTGGAAGCCGGACAAGAAGACGCCCGCACCCGAGCCCTCCGGCCCGCTGCCGAAGGCGAAGGACGGCAAGAACACCGGTGCCTGTGCGGACGGCGAGTGCGAGATCCTGGTGACCTCCGCGGTGAACATCACGGCGAACGGGCTGAGTCTGCATGCCAGCGCGGAGGACGACTCCGTCACCTTCCGGTCGGCGGGCTCCGTGATGCGGTTGGGCGGCTCGGGCGGCGTGGCCAGGTTCGGCGACGACCTGACCATCACCGTCGTCGCCCAGAACGAGGACGGTGCGGTGCTGAAGTTCACCGCCCCCTGAGACCGCCGCACGCCACCGGACCGCTCGGGCCCGCGGCTGTCCGTCCGCGGGCGCGCTGCTAGCGCTTCTCGCACGCCTCCCGGTAGCCGAGTTCCGGCAGGTGTTCCTTCCACTCGGCACGGGTGAGGACGCCCTCGGTGCGGTCGCAGACGTAGTCCGCCGCGCGGTCCGCGTCCAGGGTCCACACCCGTGCCGTCAGGTCGTAACCGGCGGAGGCGAGGGCGTCGCCGTCCGGGCTGAACGCGACAGCGGTGACGGTGTCGACATGGCCGGTGAGCGGCCGGCCGACGGGCTCGGCACGGGCCGGGTCGGTCACGTTCCACAGACGGACCGTATGGTCGCTGCCGCCGGTTGCCAGCATCTTCCCGTCGGGCGCGAAGGCCACGGACCTGACCGGCCCTCGGTGCCCGGCCAGTTCCTTCCCCACGGGCCGCGCGCGGCCCGCTCGCCGTACGTCCCACAGCCGCACCGTACGGTCGCCGGCGGCGGTCGCCAGCGTCTTCCCGTCCGGGGCGAAGGCCACCGCGTTGACCGTGTGGTCGTGCCCGGTCAGGGCGGCGCCTGCCGACCGTGCCCGCGTCCGGTGACCCACGTGCCACAGCCGCGCCGTGTGGTCCTCGCTGCCGGTGGCCAGGGTGCGGCTGTCGGGGGCGAAGGCGAGGGAGGTGACGGTGTCCTTGTGGCCGCGCAGCCGGGTGCCCGTCGGCCGTACGCGGTGCGTCCCGCGTACGTCCCACAGCCGCACCGTGTCGTCGCCGCCGCCGGTGGCCAGCGTGCGGCCGTCCGGGGAGAAGGCGACGGCGAACGCGCCGCCGTCGTGCGCGTCCAGTGGTTCGCCGAGCGGCGCCGGGCGTGCGGGCGAGGAGACGTCCCACAGCCGTACGGTGCCGTCCTTCGAACCGCTGGCCACCGTGCGGCCGTCCGGGGAGAAGGCGACCGCCAGCACCTCGTCCTCGTGCCCCGACAACGTCCGCGCCACCCGGCGCGGACGGCCGGGCTCGTCCGTGTCCCACAGCCGGATCAGCGCGTCATCGGTACTGGCGGCGGCGAGCAGGCTGCCGTCGGGGCTGTAGGCGACGGCGGTCAGGGGGTTGGTGAAGTCGGTGAGGACGGTCGGCGGCAGGTGCCAGAGGCGAACGCTGTTGTCGGCTCCGGTGGTGGCGAGGGTGCGGCCGTCACGGCTGAAGGCCACCTCCCACACGGCCTCCGTGTGGCCGGCCAGCGGCTCTCCGAGCTGCTGCGGGTACTCGGGGTTGGCCACGTTCCACAGGATCGGCGAGTCGTCCTCGCCCGCGGTGGCCAGAGTGCTGCCGTCGGGGCTGAAGGCCACCGACATGACGGCGGCGGTGTGCCCGGTGAGCGGCTCGCCCAGCGGCCGGAGGCGGTCCGGGTCGGAGGCGTCCCACAGCCGTACGGTGTCGTCGAAGCCGGCCGTGGCCAGGGTGTCCCCGTCCGGGGAGAAGGCCAGCGTCCAGACGGAGGCGGTGTGTTCGCGCAGCGGCTTGCCGAGCGGTTCGATGCCGTCGTCCTTGCTGAACCTCCAATTCCGTACGGTTCCGTCGAAGCCGGCCGTGACCAGGGTGTCCCCGTCCGGTGCGAACGCGACGGCGCGGGCGCTGCCCTTCTCCGACCCGTCGGCCTCGGCCGACTCGCCGAGCGGCGCGGCATGGGCCGGGTCGCTCAGATCCCACAGCCGTACGGTCCCGTCGTCGCCGGTGGTGGCCAGCGTCCGACCGTCGGGGGCGAACGCGACGGAGGTGATGTTCTCCTCGCCGTGGCTCACCAGCGTCCGGCCGACAGCGCGGGGCCGCTCCCGGTCGCGTACGTTCCACAACCGGATGGCGCCGCCTTCCCCGGTGGCGACCAGCAGGTCGCTGTCCGACGGGGCGAAGGCGACCGCGCCGACCGATCCCGTACCCAGCCGCAGCGGTTCGCCCAGCGGCCTTCCCATGTCCCGGGGCCCGCCCGCGGCCCCCGACCGCGCGGCGGTGTCCCACAGCCGGACCTTGCCGTCGTGGCCGCCGCTGGCGAGGGTGCGGCCGTCGGGTGCGTACGCCACGGAGCTGCCGACACCGCCGTGGCCGGGCAACCGGGTGGCCAGCGCCCGGCCCGCGTCCGAGGCCAACCGGGTGCGCAGCTCCGCTGTGGAGCGCATGCGGTACGCGGCGACGTCGAGCCGGGCGGCCAGCCCGGCGCGGGTCTCGCGGACGCTGTCGGCCTCGGCGGTGAGGCGGGCGAACACGGCGTCGTCCCGTTCGGCCTGTGCGGTGGCGCGCGCCTGGAGGGCGACGACCGCGGTGCCGCCCGCGAGCAGCACGAGCGCGGCGAGTACGGCGGTGACCGTGCGGCGCAGTCGCACGGCGCGGTGCCGGCGGCGGAGCGAGGCGGTGAGGAACTGCCGCTCCGTGGGGGTGAGTTCGTCGCTGCGGCTGTCCTCGCGCTCGGCGCGTCGGACCACTGCGGTGCGGTGCGGCCGGGCGGCGTCCTGCGGGAAGGCGTCGCGGGCGGCGTCCAGCCGGGAACCCGCGTAGAGGGCGGCGCTCTCCCGGCCGAGTGCCTGCCAGGTGCGGGCCGCCTCGGAGAGCGAGCGGTGGACGCGCAGCCGGTCGCGTTCGGCGTCGATCCACTCGCGCAGCCGGGGCCAGGCGGTGATGAGGGCTTCGTGGGCGAGGTCGACGGTGCCGTCGTCGAAGGTGATGAGGCGGGCGCGGACCAGGCGGTCCAGCACGACCTGGGTGTCGGCGGGGTTGCCGAAGTCGAGCTCCGCGTGCGCGGTGGGGCGGCGGGTGTCGGTTGCCGCTCCCCCACGCTCCTGGCCCTGCCCGGGCAGCGGGGACCCGTGCCCGGGCGCGACGAGACGCAGCAGGATACGACGGGCCAATTCCGCCTGGGGCGCGGTGAGCTCGCCGTACACCTGCTCGGCCGTGCGGACGACGGCGCCGCGCAGCCCGCCGGCCGTCTCGAAGGCGGCCTCGGTCAGGGCGCGGCCGCTGCGGTGGCGCCAGGTCTCCAGCAGGGCGTGCGACATCAGCGGCAGCCCGCCCGGGGCGCCCTCGACCTCGTCCAGGAGGCGATGGGTCAAGGAGCGCTCGACGATGAGGCCGACCGCGGCGGCCGGGCGGACGATGGCCTCCCGCAGCTCCGCCCGGCTCATCGGCCCGGCGAGCAGTGTGGCGTGCTGCAACGCCGCGGTGAGGCCGGGGTGTTCGGCGCAGCGGCCGAGGAAGTCGGCTCGCACGGCGATGACGACGCGCAGCCTGCTGTCGGCGTCGGTGGCGGCGACCAGGCGGTCGACGAAGGCGTCCCGGTCGGCCGGGTCGGCGCCGAGGGTGTACAGCTCCTCGAACTGGTCGACGATCAGCCAGGTGTCGGCGTCGGTGTCGGGTACGGGCTGGAGCCGTTCGGCGTGCGTGCGCAGGGGGTCCGCGCCGGGTGTGAGGATCCGTACGGCCGCGGGGGTCGCGGCGCCGTCCTCCCCGCCTTCCCCGTCGCCAGCGCCGTTGCCGGCGGCGCGCAGCCGGGGGATCAGACCGGCGCGCAGCAGCGAGGACTTGCCGCTGCCGGAGGGGCCGAAGACGGCGGTGAAGCGGTGTTTGCGGTTCAGTTCGGTCAGCTGGTCGAGCAACTGGTCGCGGCCGAAGAAGAGTTCGGCGTCGCCCGGTTCGAACCGGGTCAGACCTCGGTACGGCGGCCGGGCGGTACCGTCGTCGGTGGCCTCCGCCGCCGACTCGGCCGATGCCTCGCGCCAGCGCCGCTCCCACTCGATCACGTCGCCGCCGCACGCCTTCACATAGGCGAGCATCACCGCGCGGGTGGGCAGCTGCTTCCCCGCCGCCGCCTGCGACAGGGTGGTCACCCCGTACCGCGCCCGCTGGGCCATCACCCGATAGGTGGGCTTCCCGGCGGACTCGCGCAGCGCGCGCAGTTCGGCGGCGAACCGTGGTACCGCTCCGGCCTCCGGATCCAGCTCGCCCTCGGTGCGCCCAGGTCCTGGTTGTCCCGACACGTGCCCGCCCCACCCCCGTTCGCCCGGTTGTCGCCGAGCCGGTACCCAGCGTGTCCGCCCGAGCGCGCGCCCACGGTAGGCAGTCGTGGGTCCGGCCGCAACCGAACGTCCGTTGCCTCACCGGACGCGGAACAGGCGTTCACACCCCCTTCACCGTTCCTCCCGGTCGGTCGTTCCCCCGGCCTCCACATTGTTCGGCGTCGGGAGAGGACCTGCTGAACAACGGCGTGCGGCGGTCGAATGGCCGAGGGGCGTGGCCGGAACAGGCCATGGTGCGGTCCGAACCCTGTGAAGGGGGGAGGGTTCGGGCCGCCCCACGTGTGCACACGGCCGACCGAAGGTGCGAAGCGCCGTCCACGGAGTCGACTGCGGGCGCGTCCACGACCCGCCGGACAACGAAAGCGTGAGGTGACCCGATGCAGCACCCTCCGTATCCGTCGGAGCCGCCCGGACGACCCGCTCCCCCGCAGCGGGCGCGCATGCCGGGAGCCCTGGTGTTCGTGCTGGTGACCGTCGCCGTGAGCGCGCTGGGTACGGCCTACGGCAGTTGGACACTTCTGCAGGAGAACCACAGCAAGCAGGAGCACGGGCAGGAGCTGCTCGTGCCGATGGGGATGGCCTGGTTCGTGGCGTTGTTCTGCTGGGGACTGGCGGCACTGGAGATCACCTGCGTGGTGCTGGCCCGCAAGCGCCGCCCCTGGGTCGGTGCGGTGCTCGCCGGTTGCCTGATCTTCGTGGTGCTCGCGACGGTCGTCGGCTTCCTCGGCTCGCTGGTCGCCGGGGCGCCCAACCTGGCGGTGCTCCTCGTGCTGGGCATCGATCTGGTGGCCGTGTGGGTGGCGCTCGGCGAGACCGCCCGCCGCTGGTTCTCCGTACGTCCTCCGCTTCCCACCGCGCAGCCTCCGGGCTGACCCGCCACCGGGCTCCGGCCGGTCGGCGTCCGGCCGGAGGGTCAGACCAGCCAGCGGCCGTCGCGCATCAGTTCCCGGCCGGTCAGCTCGTCCTCCTCCCGCCAGGCCTGGATGCGACGCGGAACGATACGGAACCAGCGGTACGGAGTGGCCGACGCACGCGGGTCGAAGCCGGTGTGCTCGGCGAACCGGTCGGCCCGCTGACGCGGCAGCGCGTCGAGTTCGAGGACTTCCACCGCGCCGTCGATCATGGTCACGTCGCGGGTGTGGCCCAGCCCCAGCCGAACGATCCGGGTGTCGGCCAGGTTCCGGCCGGTGGGGCTGTCCTTCGGGGTGGCCGCCAACAGTGCCTCACCGTCCCAGTCGAAGGACAGCGGCACCAGGTACGGGGCGCCGTCCGCCGAGGCGCTGGCCACCCAGACATCGACGTCGTGGGCGAGCCGGTGCTCGGTGTCGTGGCGGCGCTGAGCGCGGGAGCGCGGTGCGGCGCTCGTCGGGGAAGAACCGGTCATGTTCGCTCCTGTCGGTCGTGGTTCACCCAGGTCGGCCCGACGGCTCGTGTGCCGCCCCGGGCCGATGGCCGTGGTCACAGCCTCCACCGGCCGGGAGCCGGGCACCTCCGTGCCGGCCACTGAAGCCGCCACGGATAATGAGTCGGTGTCCGCTCCGCAGATCTCCGCGCGCGAAGCCCAGGTGCTCGCGCTGCTCGGGGAACACCTCAGCAACGCGGAGATCGCCGCGCAGTTGGTCATCTCCGTACGTACCGTCGAGTCGCATGTCTCCTCGCTGCTGCGCAAGCTGCAGCTGCCGGACCGGCGGGCGCTCGCCCGGCACGCCGCCGAGTCCGCCCGCACGCAGGAGTCGCGCCCGGCGCCCGCCCTCCCGGAGCCGCTGACGGCGTTCATCGGCCGGGTGCGGGAGCGCGGGGAGTTGGCCGAGGCGGTGCGGGGGCACCGGCTGGTGACCGTGGTGGGCCCGGGCGGGGTGGGCAAGACGCGCCTCGCGCTGGCGGTGGCGGCGGACGTGGCCGACGACTTCGACGGGGTGTGGTTCGTCGACCTGGTGCCGATCACCGAGCCGGGCCGCGTGGGGGCGGCGGTCGCGGCAGCCGTAGGTGTGGGCGAGCAGCCCGGGCACGGCATCGACGACGCGGTGCTGGCGGCGCTGGCGGAGCGCCGGGCGCTGCTGGTGCTGGACAACTGCGAGCAGGTGCGCGACGGGGTGGCGCCGTTCCTGGAACGGCTGTTGGCGGCCTGTCCGCGGTTGCGGGTGCTCGTGACGAGCCGGGCCAGGCTGATGGTGCCGTTCGAGCGGGCCTTCCCCCTCGCCCCGCTGTCGCGGGTCGGCGGCGACGAGTCGGAAGCGGTGGCCCTGTTCATGGACCGGGCGGCGGCGGTCGGCCACCCGCCGGGTCCCGCGGTGAGCGAAGGGGTCGTGACCATCTGCGAACGCCTCGGCGGCATGGCGCTGGCGATCGAGCTGGCGGCGGCGCGGTGGTCCACGCTCGGACTGGACGGACTGGCGACCGGCCTCTCCGATCAGCTGCGGATCCTCACCGGCGGGCCCCGCGCCGACGACCGGCACCGGTCGGTGCGGGCGGTGCTGGACTGGAGCCACGACCTGCTGGAGCCGCAGGATCAGGCGCTGCTGCGCCGGGTGTCGGTGTTCGTGGCGCCGTTCACCGCCGAGGCGGCGGCCGAGGTCGCCGGGTTCGCCCCGCTGGATCCGGCCGAGGTCGTCGACGGGCTCGGCAGGCTCGCCGAGCAGAGCCTGCTCGCTGTGACACCGTCCGCGACGGGCACCCGGTACCACGGGCTGGAGACCATCCGGCAGTACGGCACGGAGCGGCTCGCCGACGCCGGCGAGTTGATCGAGGTCCGATCCCGCCACCTGGAGTGGTGCTCGACGGGCGCGACCGTTCTCAGGGGAGCGTCGGGTGCCGACTGGCGGGCCCGGTTCGACGACGTGGCGGACGATCTGCGGGCCGCCCTCACCTGGGCCGCCGACCGGCCCGAGCGGCGCGCGGACGCACATCGTCTGGCCGTCTCGCTGGCCGAGTTGGCCTTCTCCCGCAACCTGCTGGGCGAGTCGCAGCAGCGGTACGAGCAGGCGGCCGGACTCGCCGACGACGCCGCCGGTGCCGCGGCGCTGCGGCAGGCCGCCGCGGTGGCCGGGTGCCGCAGGCTGGGCGACGACATGTACCGGCTGCACCGTGCCGCCGGGGAGGCCGCGAGCCGGGCCGGGGACAGCGTCGGGGCCGGTTGCGACCTGGCGGCGGCGGCCACCGTCGCCTACCGCTTCTCCACCTCGTTCACGCGGATTCCTCCCGTGGAGGAGGTGGTGGCCATGCTCGCGGAGGCGCGAGAGCTGTCCGGCGACGCCCCGGACGGCGAGGCGGCGGTGGCGCTGGCCGAGGCGGCGGTGGTCGCGGACGCGTACGGCGCGCTGCAGGGGGACACGGACAACACCGCCCAGGAGACGGTCGGGTGTGCCGAGCGGGCCGTCGCGCTCGCCCGGCGTACGGGCGACCCGGTGGCGGAATCCGCCGCCCTCGACGCGCTCTCCGGCGCCCGCAGCTGGACCGGTGACGCCTTCGCCGTCGCTGCCGCCGCCCGGCGCCGCATCGACGTGCTGGCTTCCGTGCCGCCCGGCCCCGGCGGTACGCACGAGTTGATGGACGCCCTCGCCATGGCCGCCGGGACCGCCCTCGGTGTGGGCGAACTGGCGGAGGCCCGGCGATGGGGAAGTCGGCTCGCCGACCATCCGCTGCTGGCCGAGGCCGGCCACCATGCCGCGTCCTGGCTCCTGGTCGCGGACGCGTTCGCCGGCCGTGCCGACGACGTGCTCGGCCGCAGCGTCCCGTTCCTCGACTCGTGGGAGCACAGTGGCCGCCCACGGTCGCTCTCCCTGGGCGCCGCGGCCTCCTCGGTCGCCATGATCCATGGTCTGCGCGGTGACCAGGACGCCCGCTCGGCCTGGCTCTCGACCGTCGAGCGGGCGGATACGGCGCCGCAGCACCGGCACGGCTACGGTGCGGTCTTCGACGCCATGGTGCTGCTCCACCAGGGGGAGGTGGACGTGGCGCTGGAGCGGGTGGCGCCCGAGCCGGACCGGGTGTGGAAGTGGGTGTGCTGGATCTGGCTGCACTGGTACCTGGCCCTCAGGGCGGAGGCTGCCGTACTCGCCGGGCATCCGGACGCCCGGGCCCGGATCGACGCCGCCAGGGCCGTCGTCGCCGGCAACCCGGTCGCCACCGCCCAGGTGGATCGCGCGCAGGCGCTGCTCGACGGCGATCTGGCGGGGCAACTCACCACCGCTGCGGCGTTCGACGCGGCCGGCTGCCCCTACCAGTCGGCGCGTACGCTGCTGCTCGCCGGGGGCGGGCACACCGCCGCCGGCGCCGCCGCCCTTGCCGCACTCGGCCTCGCCCCCACGGCCGCCCGGTAGCCGACTGCCGCCCCGGCACGCGCCGGGGCGGCCGGCCGCGTGGCAGGCGTCGGCACAGCCCGCCTCGCCGAGCGCCCGTTCATCGAGCGCGCGAACCTAGCGCACCGCCTGCTGCACCAGTGCGGCGATCCGCTCCTCCACCTCGGCCGTCGCCTCGGTCAGGGCGAAAGCGGTCGCCCACATCGAGCCCTCGTCCAGCTTCGCCGGGTCGTTGAACCCGAGCGTCGCGTAGCGGGCCTTGAACTTCGCCGCGCTCTGGAAGAAGCACACGACCTTGCCGTCCAGTGCGTAGGCGGGCATCCCGTACCAGAGCTTCGGCGCGAGCGTCGGAGCGTTGGCCGTGATGACGGCGTGGACGCGCTCGGCCAGGATCCGGTCGGCGTCCGGCATCTCGGCGATCTTCGCGAGCACGTCCCGCGCGGCCTCCGCCTCCTTCTCCGCACGCGAGGTGCGACGTGCGGCCTTCTTCTGCTCCTGGGCGTGCTCCTTCATCGCGGCCCGCTCCTCGGCCGTGAACCCCTCGTAGGTGCTGCTCTGTGCGCTGGTCATGGTCGCTCCTGCCGTCGTGGGTCGGACGCCCGGCCTGTCCGGTCGGGCCCCGGTCGCTGTGGTCACAGCCTCCCTCGCACCGAGCCGGCCCGCCTCCGTGCCGAGCACGGAAACCACCACGGAAAGCTCCACTGTCGGCAACGGAACTTGTCAGTGGTGGGTCGTAGGGTCCGGTGCCATGAGTCTTCCTCCCGTCGCGGAGTCCTGGGCCCGCATCGACACATGGCTGTCCCAGCACGCTCCCCTCAGCCACGCCCGGTTACGTCCTCCCGCCTTTGAGGCGGACATCGCGGCCGCGCAGCGTGCACTCGATGTCACGTTCCCCGCCGATCTGGTGGCGTCATTGCGCTGCCACGACGGCGTGGAACTGCTGGACGGGGCGCCGGTGCTGGCGTACAACGGGCCGCCCTCCGGCCTCGCGGACATCGTCAAGAGCACCGAGCTGCTGCGTGAGGTCGACGCGGACCTGGCCGACGACGCGGAGGAACACTGCCGGGCAGCGCCGACGTCCGGTCCCGGGGAGAGGGGGCGGCCTGTCCCTCTCCCCGGCGGCAGGTCTCAGGCGGCGTAGAAGTGCCACCCCTGGCGCTGCGAGGGGTGGTCGCCCCACATCCGCTTGAGGTCGATGTAGGTGTCCCCCTCGCCGCGGGCGGTCAGCGCCAGGTCCTCGTCGCGGTAGGAGACGATGCCGTAGTCAGGGTTCTGCGGGTCGGTACCGGGGACGGGCTCCAGAAGCCACCACTGGTCCTTGTTGCGGTTGGAGCAGTCGCGGAGGTAGACGATGCTGTTCTCACCGTTCTCGTTGGTGGCGCAAGCACCGGCCGAACTCTGCAACTGGTAGACCGCCCGCCCGTTGGAGGTGGCGACCCGGTCGAAGCGCCACGTGGTCTTCCAGCCCTTGGGAGCGGTGCTGGGATAGACCTGAAGGTAGGTCCCCGCGTTCCCCTTGGTGTCGTCGGGGAGCATGTAGTTGCCGGTCACCTGGCTGACGGCGATGAACTCGCCCGAGGGAACGGCCCGCTGGGAGGAGTCGGCCGCGGCCGGTGCGGCGGCCAGAGCGGTGCCGGTGAGTGCGGTGGCGGCGAGGGCGGTCAGGATCCTGCGGGCGGTGCGAGCGAACATACCGACTCCATGCAGTAGCAATTCCGATACCGTGCGTTGCCGACAGTAGGGCCGGGATGCCGCGCGAGGGGGAGGAACTGAGCATCGCTGCAGGGCGTTCGAAGTGATCAGGCCATGGATCACGCTGCCGGCGGCGCCTCAGAAACGTTCCGGAAGCCTCCAAGGCCGCCGAAACTCGGCAGATTTCGTTCGCTCGGCCCCGGCCTCGACCGTCCGCACGCCCCCACAGAGCGGGACGCACCCGCCGTCGGACGCCCGGCAACGTGCGAGATCATGTTCGACATGTTCGAGCGCTTCCGCCGTCGGCGCCCCGCCCGACCGCCGCACGAGGCACCCCTGTCCGCCCACCAGCTGTGGCTCGTCTCCCTGTCCGCTCCGGTCAACCGCGGCCGGGAAGCTTCCCGCACCACCCTGTACCCCTTCCGGCACCGGGACGACGCCGAGGCCGAGCGATGGCTGCGCGAACAGTGGGAGATCCCGGACCGGGACGAGCTGCTGCACAGGCTGGACGGGCTGCTCAAGGACGGCTACCGGGCGCCGCTGCGCGAGCAGACGGGCGCCGATCCGCTGGCCTGGGACGTGGCCCTCTACTGCGATGTCGTCCGCAAGGGCTACGCCGCCGGCCATCTCGACGCACCGACGGCATGGGAGCTGCTGGGCGCCACCATCATGCCCACGGTCGCGGCCTACGACTCGTGGCGGGCCTACGCGACGGACTATCTGCTGGTGCGCAAGGTGTGGATGGAAGGCCTGCGCGCCACCCCCGACGAGGGCTTCCCCGCCCCACAGGCCATCTCGGACGCCCATCTGCGCGCCCTCCTGGACCCCGCCAACCACGCCAGCCCCTGGAACCAGGCCCCTTGGCATGTGATCAGCCTCCCGGACCGACCGCTGTGACCGACCGGCCGCCCGCCCCTCCCCCGCGTCACCGCAGGTCAGAGGGTGCCCGTGGGGCGAAAGGTTAGGAAAGCATCAAAGGCGGCCTCCCGGCCGTAAGGGAGCTGTCAACAAAAGGCTCGACCGGTCGAAAAGGCGTTTTCCTCAAGGGGTCCATCACAACCCCGAGCCTCACTGAGGAGCACCGATGGCCGACGCGGCCTTCGTCGTCACCACTGTCGCGGTCTTCGCGCTGGTGGCGTTCATCGCCAAGGGGGTGGCGAAGCTGTGACTGCCGAGAACATATCCGGCCTGATCGTGGCCGTCGCCCTGCTGGGTTACCTCGTCCTCGCCCTTGTGTATCCGGAGAGGTTCTGAGCACCGGCATGACCCCGTTCCTCGCCGCTGTACTCCAGCTCGTCGCGCTGATCGGCGCGCTCGCCCTGGCCTACCGCCCGCTGGGCGACCACATGGCCCGCGTCTACTCCTCCGACCGTCATCTGCGGGTCGAGAGGTGGATGTACCGGGCCATCGGCGCCGACCCCGACGCCGATATGCGCTGGCCCGCCTATCTGCGCGGTGTGCTCGCCTTCTCCGCGGCCGGCGTACTGTTCCTGTATCTGCTGCAGCGTCTCCAGGGCTCGCTGCCCGGCTCGCTCGGCTTCTCCTCCATCGACCCGGACCAGGCGTTCAACACCGCCGCGTCCTTCGTGTCCAACACCAACTGGCAGTCCTACTCCGGCGAACAGGCCATGGGCCACGTCGTGCAGACCGCCGGTCTGGCCGTGCAGAACTTCGTCTCCGCCGCCGTCGGTATGGCCGTGGCGATGACCCTGGTGCGAGGCTTCGCCCGTACCCGGGCGCAGGGCTCCACCGGTTTGGGGGGCGCACCGCACGGCACCGGAGGGCTCGGCAACTTCTGGGCCGACCTGGTCCGGGGCGTGCTCCGGATCCTGCTGCCGATCTCGGTGGTCGGAGCGCTGGTACTGGTCGCCTGCGGTGCCATCCAGAACTTCGCCGGCATCCACGAGGTCGGTCGGTTCACCGGTGGCTCGCAGCAGTGGAACGGCGGGGCGGTCGCCTCGCAAGAGGTCATCAAGGAGTTGGGGACCAACGGTGGCGGCTACTTCAACGCCAACTCCTCCCACCCCTTCGAGAACCCGAACGGCTTCAGCAATCTCTTCGAGATCTTCCTGATCCTGCTGATCCCCTTCGCTCTGACGCGCACGTTCGGCCGCATGGTCGGCAGCGTCCGGCAGGGGTACGCGGTGCTCGCCACGATGGTGGGCATCTGGATCGGCTTCGTCCTGCTCATGTGGGCCACCGAGTTCGCCGGCCACGGCCCGGCGTTCGAGGCCGCCGGGGGTGCGATGGAGGGCAAGGAGACGAGGTTCGGAATCGGCGCGTCGTCGATCTTCGCGGTCTCCACGACCCTGACCTCGACGGGCGCCGTCGACTCCTTCCACTCCTCCTACACGGGCCTGGGCGGCGGCATCGCCATGCTGGGCATGCAACTGGGCGAGATCGCCCCCGGTGGGGTGGGTTCGGGCCTGTACGGCATGCTGATCATGGCGATCATCGCGGTGTTCATCGCGGGGCTGATGGTGGGCCGTACGCCCGAGTACCTGGGCAAGAAGATCGGCACTCGCGAGATCAAGCTGGCGGCCTGCTACCTCCTCGTCACCCCGGCGCTGGTGCTCTGCTTCACCGCCGCGGCCATGTCGCTGGACACCCCCGCGCACTCGATGACCAACAGCGGAGCGCACGGGTTCTCCGAGGTCCTGTACGCCTACACCTCCGGAGCCAACAACAACGGCTCGGCCTTCGCCGGGTTGAACGCGGACACCCAGTGGTTCAACACCACCATCGGGCTGGCGATGCTGCTCGGCCGGTTCGTACCGATGGTGTTCGTCCTCGCGCTGGCCGGCTCGCTCGCCCAGCAGCGGCCGATCCCGGCGACGGCGGGCACGCTACGGACCGAGAAACCGCTGTTCACGGGTCTGTTGGTCGGCGTCATCATGATCGTCGCGGGGCTGACCTACTTCCCGGCGCTGGCGCTGGGCCCGCTCGCTGAAGGGCTGGCGGCATGACCACCGACGTCACAGAGCATGAGGAGCCAGGCGCCATGTCCTCCACGGACTCCGCCACCCCCACCCGAGCGCCCCACCGGGACCTGCCCACCGGCCGCGGGCCCGAACGGCGGGTCGGCGGCGGGTTGTTCGACCCCGGGCAGTTGCTCACCTCCCTCCCGGACGCGCTCGGCAAGCTGCATCCCCGGGTGATGATCAAGTCCCCGGTGATGTTCGTCGTACTGGTCGGCTCGGTGCTCACCACCGCGCTGGCGGTCAAGGACCCGGGGAACTGGTTCGGCTGGGCGATCACCGGCTGGCTGTGGCTGACGACGATCTTCGCCAACCTGGCGGAGGCCGTGGCCGAGGGGCGCGGCAAGGCCCAGGCCGACACCTTGCGCAGGGCGAAGACGGACGCGGTCGCCCGGCGGCTGAGCGGCGGGACCGAGGAGCAGGTGCCCGGCGCCGAACTCCGCGTCGGCGACCTGGTGGTCTGCGAGGCGGGGGACATCATCCCCGGCGACGGCGATGTCGTCGAGGGCGTGGCGAGTGTGGA
Organism: Streptomyces smyrnaeus; assembly: GCF_017676345.1. Classification (GTDB taxonomy): domain Bacteria; phylum Actinomycetota; class Actinomycetes; order Streptomycetales; family Streptomycetaceae; genus Streptomyces; species Streptomyces smyrnaeus. The sequence continues at coordinate 131,936 of NZ_JAFFZM010000001.1, forward strand.
CGAGTCGGCGATCACCGGCGAGTCCGCACCCGTCATCCGGGAGTCCGGCGGCGACCGCAGCGCCGTGACCGGCGGCACGAAGGTGCTGTCCGACCGGATCGTCGTCAAGGTCACGACGAAGCCGGGTGAGTCGTTCATCGACCGGATGATCAACCTGGTCGAGGGCGCGGCCCGGCAGAAGACGCCCAACGAGACCGCGCTGAACATCCTGCTCGCCTCGCTGACGATCATCTTCCTGCTCGCGGTCGTGACCCTGAAGCCGTTCGCGATCTACGCGGGCGCCGACGACCAGACGTCGCTGATCGTGCTGTCCGCGCTGTTGGTCTGCCTGATTCCGACCACCATCGGGGCGCTGCTGTCCGCCATCGGCATCGCAGGCATGGACCGGCTCGTCCAGCGCAACGTACTGGCCATGTCCGGGCGCGCGGTCGAGGCCGCCGGAGACGTCTCGACGCTGCTGCTCGACAAGACGGGCACCGTCACACTGGGCAACCGCCAGGCCGCCGAGTTCGTCCCCGTCACCGCGACGACCGCCGCCGAGCTGGCGGACGCCGCGCAGCTGTCCTCGCTGGCGGACGAGACGCCCGAGGGGCGCTCGATCGTCGTCCTGGCGAAGGAGCAGTACGGGCTGCGCGAGCGGCACGCGGGCGAACTGGAGCACGCCGAGTGGGTCCCGTTCACAGCCCGGACCCGGATGAGCGGCGTGGACCTGACCGAGGACGGCACGGCGCGGAAGGTCCGCAAGGGAGCGACCGGTGCGGTGCTCGCCTGGGTCAGGGAGCACGGCGGCGCCCTGGCCGACGACGCGGAAGGGACGGCGAACGCCATCTCCCAGGCCGGCGGCACGCCGTTGCTGGTCGCCGTGGAGGACGGCAAGGGCGCTCGTGTGCTGGGCGTCGTCCACCTCAAGGACGTCGTCAAGGAGGGCATGCGGGAGCGGTTCGAGGAGCTGCGCCGCATGGGCATCAAGACCGTCATGATCACCGGCGACAACCCGCTCACCGCACGGGCCATCGCCGAGGAGGCAGGCGTGGACGATTTCCTCGCCGAGGCCACGCCCGAGGACAAGATGGCGCTCATCAAGCGTGAGCAGGCCGGCGGCAAGCTGGTCGCGATGACGGGTGACGGCACGAACGACGCGCCCGCGCTGGCCCAGGCCGATGTCGGCGTGGCCATGAACACCGGTACCTCGGCCGCCAAGGAGGCCGGGAACATGGTGGACCTGGACTCCAACCCGACCAAGCTCATCGAGATCGTCGAGATCGGCAAGCAACTTCTCATCACCCGCGGCGCTCTGACGACCTTCTCGATCGCCAACGACGTGGCGAAGTACTTCGCGATCATCCCGGCGATGTTCGCCGTCGCCTACCCGGGCCTGGACAAGCTCAACATCATGAACCTGTCCTCCCCGGAGTCGGCGATCCTCTCCGCCGTCATCTTCAACGCGCTGATCATCGTCGCCCTGGTGCCACTCGCCCTGAAGGGTGTCCGGTACCGGCCGATGAGCGCGGACCGGATGCTCCGCCGCAATCTGGGGATCTACGGCCTCGGCGGCCTGGTCGCCCCGTTCCTCGGCATCAAACTCATCGACCTGCTCATCTCCCTCATCCCTGGCATCGGGTGACGACCATGAACACTTCCGTACGAAGCACCGCCCGACTGCTCTGGGCCGGCCTGCGCGCCCTGCTCGTCCTGACCCTGGTCTGCGGCGTCCTGTATCCGCTCGCGGTGACCGGGGTCGCACAGGCCGCCTTCCACGACAAGGCCAACGGCTCCGAGGTGCAAAGCGAAGGCAGGGTCGTCGGCTCCCGCCTCATCGGCCAGCGCTACGACCTGCCGCTGAAGAAGGGTCGGCAGACGCCCGCACCCGACCTGAAGTGGTTCCAGCCCCGGCCCTCCGACGGCCTGGGCCAGAACTCCGTCAACACCCGGTACAAGCTGCTCGTCTCAGGCGCCACCAACCTCTCGGGCGACAGCGAAGAACTGCTCGAACGGGTCACCGACGCCAAGGCCGCGGTGGTCGAGGACAACAGCACCGCCGACCACGAGGTCGAGCCGTCGGATGTGCCGCCCGACGCGGTGACCTCCTCCGCTTCCGGCCTCGACCCGCACATATCGCCCGCGTACGCCGAACTCCAGGTCCATCGCGTCGCGGAGCGGAACCACCTGGCTGTCGAGCGGGTGGCGGAGCTGGTCAAGAGGCACACCGACGGGCGCGTACTCGGCTTCATGGGAGAGCCGCGGGTCAATGTCCTGGAACTCAACATCGCCCTGGCAGAGCTGATCGAGAAGGACTGACCGCCTCGGCCGCCCGCCCCGACCGGGAGCCGACGAGCAGCAGCACAGCGCTGCCCGTCGGCTCCCGCTGCTGGCTGCGATCGCTGCGACGCGCCGGGCGGGCCGGGCGGGCCGGGCGGGCCGGGCCGGGCGGGCCAGACAGGGTGGGCGGTTCCGGGGGCTCCAACGAATCGCTTTTCCGCCGTCAGAATTTGTCCGGGTACTTCCGCGCCAGGAGGAGATACCCGATCAGCGAGGCGGCCAGGAAAAGCCCCGCGATATTCACTTCTGCCATACTGAACAGCTCCTTGGTCCACGGAATTCTTCTGTGCTCCAGCCAAACCGCTGCCGCGAGGCGCGGGCTCACCGTTTGACACATTGCTGTCGTCGCCGATTCCGGAATTGACGCGGCGCTGGCTGATGAAGCCCGCCCCGCCACAGCGGAGGCTTCGTCGTTGGAACGACTGACGACGGCTGCGGTAATGCCTTTCTTCCCGCGTACGCCACACGGTCCCGTCACATCTCGGCACCCTCCAACCTCGGGCGAGGGGCGGAGTGTTGTATTTTTGTAGCATTCTTCGACTGCAGGACGAGGGGTGGGGAGTACGGCGATTCTCGGTCCGTGACCCGGATGGCCGACAAAAGTCCGTGAGCGTGCAAGGAGGGGACGTGGACGAGCAGACCGCCGCGGACGAGCGGGCCGGCCTGGAGCAGGCGAGCCCGGAGGTCCAGGAGCGTATTCGAAAGAGTTTCGACAGCCAGGGGCTGATGAGTCACCTGGGCGCCCGTATCACGCACATCGGGCCCGGACGGGTGCACATCGTGCTGCCCAGTCGGCCGGAAGTCACCCAGCAGGACGGCTATGTCCACGCCGGAGCCACCAGCGCCGTCGCGGACAGCGCGGGCGGTTACGCGGCGTTCACCCTCTTTCCCCCGGACAGCTCGGTACTCACCGTGGAGTACAAGGTGAACCTTCTCGCGCCCGCCATCGGCGATCGGATCGAGGCGGTGGGGACGGTCCTGCGGTCCGGACGGACACTGACCGTGTGCCGACTGGAGGTGTTCGGTGTTCAGGATGACCGGCGAAAGCTCGTCGCGACCGGCCAGCAGACACTGATCTGCGTGTGAGGCCGGGCCCGGTGGCCCGATTCTGTGCCCAGCGGCTCGGTTCTACGATGAGGCGATGCACCGGACCGACGCGAAGCCGTACTGGAACACCAATGTCGCCCGGCACCAGGACATTCTCCGTGCCGTTCCGGAGGAGTGCGGCAAGGCACTGGACATCGGGTGCGGTGACGGGCTGCTGGCGCGCAAGCTGACGGCGCGGGCCACGCATGTCACCTGCGTGGACAGCTCGCCCGAGATGATCGCCCGGGCCCGTGAACTGGCCACCGGCCACAGCGGGATCGCCTGCGTCGAGGGCGACTTCCTCAGCATCGACCTGCCCGCGCGGGGCTACGACTTCGTCTGCTCGGTGGCCACGATCCACCACATGGACTTCGAGGCTGCCCTGGTCCGTATGCGCGAACTGCTGCGGCCCGGCGGCACCCTGGTGGTGGTCGGTCTGGCCCGCGAGGCGGGACCCGCGGAGTGGGCAGCGACGATCGCGGCCGCTCCCCTGGTGCGGATCACAAAAGCCCTGCGCCGGGCGGACAGCCCCCAGGGCATGCCTGTCGCCGACCCGTACATGAGCTACGGCCAGGTGCACGCGACGGCACGGCGACTGCTGCCGGGAGTCCGCTACCGGCGACACCTCCTTCGCCGGTACTCCCTGACCTGGCACAAGCCACGCTCCTAGCGCACCTCGCACCTGGCGCGCCTCACAAGAGTGCGGGCCGTCCGCGCTCCATGCGGCCACGAGAGCCCCGCACTGCCGGACCCGGGTCCGGCAGTGCGGGGAAGGAAACGGGCGGAACGTGGCCGACCGGCGCCCGAGGTCCCCGGTACGGAAGGTGCGGCGACCTCGTACCCGGCACGGGGTCCGGCCACGTTCCTGCCCGGCCCTCCCGCGCACGCACATCCGGTGCGCACCCTCGTCATAGCCGTTCAGAGGGGCACCGGACGGTGCTGCGGGGGGCGACGGGGCCGGTTGCCCGGCTCTGCGCGGGAGACGGCTGTCGGCGCGGTCCGTCGGCCGGGTCGGCCGACGCGTGCCGGTCGTCTCCCGGTACGGGCGGAGCGGGTATCCACGGCCCCGTCGGTCCGGGAGGCCGGCAGCTGGTCAGCTGCCGGTACCCGCCAAGGGCGGGCCGATCTTCGGCACCGACGCCTTGCCGGTCACGGAGACCGGCCCGCGGGTGCGGCGTTCGCCCGCGACGTGTCGCTGTTGTCCCCGCCGCAGCCCGCCGGCCGCCGGTGGCGCGGTGGTCGCCACGACGACCCGCACGGCCCGCGCGGGGCGCCCGGAGCGGCTCCACGGCGGGCAGCGGCGGGCGCCCGCCCCGGCAGTCTCCTGTGCGCTCCGCCCGGTGGTCATCTCGTGGTCGCGTGTCATGGTTGCCGTCAACTCCCTGCTCGGTGCCGCCCCCTCCGGTGGCGGGCCGTACACAGGGTTCGATGGCGGACCGGGCGAGAAAGTTCACGGGAACCGGGATCTTTTTTCGTCGCGCCGCACGGCGGGGACCGTCGGGAGGGCTGACGCCTCGGCTCGGCCGTACGGCGGGCGGAGTCGGTGGCGTCCGGCGTGCTGCCCATAATCCCGCGCTATGGGCCAAATGCTATTACCCGAATCGCTCGGATTCCGGAAACCTGGTACTTCCCTGGACGCCATGCGCGAGTTCTCGCGTTCTCGCGCTCTTCGGAAACGAGGAATCTTGCGAATCACCAGGTTACTCCCCACGCTCATAGCCGCATTGTTGGCCACCCTCACGTTCAGCACCGCAGCGGTGGCCGAGAACCGTTCCTCCGGTGCCGGTTCCGGTGCCGGTTCCGGTTCCGGTGGTGTCTCCGTCCGTGTCGCGACCGACACCCGCGCCTCCGGCGACGAACAGCGGCCGATCATCGGCGGCGGATACGCCCAAAGCGGCCCCTGGGCCGCACGGTTGTTCTCCGGCGGGAGACAGACGTGCAGCTCGACGATCATCGCCCCCACCTGGATCCTCACCGCCAGACACTGCGTCAGCGGCGGTCAGTTGTCGTTCCGCATCGGCAGCCTCGACCAGACGACCGGCGGCACCACCGCCAACGGCACGCAGATCTACACCCATCCGTCGGCGGATCTGGCACTGGTCCGCCTCGACCGGTCCGTCTCGACGACCTACTCGCCGCTGGGCCGGCCGGGTTCGGTGTCCGTCGGCCAGACCGTGCAGGTCTACGGCTGGGGCGCCACCTCCCGGTGCGGCCAGGAGATCAACTGCCAGTCGCGCTACCTGAAGTACGCGAACGTCATCGTCAGCGGGGGCTGCCGTGATGCCTACAACGGCTCCGCCATCTGCGCCCGGCGCGGTGACGGCATCACCGCCGGCGGCGACTCCGGCGGCCCGATGATGGCCGGCGGCGTGCAGGTCGGCGTCGCGTCCACCAGCGACCGGCAGACCACCACGGCATACACGAACGTGACGCAGTACCGCTCCTGGATCCAGTCCATCGCGGGCGTCTGAGCCGTAGGGTCCACCCCGGCCGGGACAGGGCCGCGCGACTTCCCCAGGCGGCCCCCGTGGCCGTCCACCACCCGCCCGTCCTGACCCTCCTGCCCCTCCTGTTCGTTCTGCTCGCCCCGCCCGCCCCGCAGCCGACCGCGGGGCGGGCGGACGCACGTCCGTACCCGGACGAGCGGAACGGGACCGGGCCGAACCAACGGCCTGCGGTCCGGCCACCGGCCGCATACCGTGGGAGGAAGCCACGCCGGTGTCGCCCCACCCGCGCGGAGCCGACACCGGGTTGCCGGTCCTGCCGGTGCCGCTCAGCGCTGGGGACGGCGGCGACGCCGGGCGCGGACGGCGGAGGGGGGCCGGGCGCCGGTCGGCGCGAGAGCGTCGAGGATGCCCTGGTCCGCTTCGAGCACGACCCGCAGCAGCGCGGCGCCCCGGTCGGGGTCGTCGCCACCGAGAAGGGCGTCGAGTTGGCGGAGGGTGTCTCGCAGGGCGGCGGCGGTCTCCAGGTAGGCGGCGGCGATACGGACCACTGTCGCCGCCGCCGGAACGGCCAGGCCGCACAGCAGCCCCACCGTCCCCCAGGCCCCGGCAAGGGTGGTGGTGAGAACGGTGCACACAGCGACGGTCCTCCTGGGCAGGGACGGGCCTGAGAGCCGGACCAGTCCCCCGGAGGTGACGTGGTCCTCCACCGTGCTGAGGTGGAGCGCGAGCAGTCGGCGGCACAGCGCCGCGTCACCGGCCACGCTGCCACCGGCGCGCACCTCCCGCAGAAAGCGCAGCGGCAGTGTCCGGGCCTGGCGACGGAAGAGCATCCGCTGCGCGGTCTGCCACAGCAGCCTCGGCAGCAGCACGGCGAGAACGACTGTGACCAGTAATGCCGGGCCACAGCGCTCCAGCAGCGCGTACAAGGGGGAAGCGGAAGAAGTGAAGAGGGCCACGGGAGCCTCCTGGGTGCCCGGAATCGGCTTACGGAGGCCCGGGGCGCGAGGGCCCGGGGTTTCCCGGAGTTCGCGGCGGATTCCGCCGAGATTTTTCCGGCAGGCGCGGCGACGGCACTCCGCACGGGCCGCTTGCGCGCCGCTCCTCGCGCCGAGCCGCTCCCGAAGCGGGCAGGAGGCAGGCACATGACGGACCCCGCGCTCTCACACCGGCGGGACGCGAAGGAGGTGGGCGACGGTGAACTGCTGGAGCGCGTACGCCGACCGCGCACTCCCCGGGACCGTGCCGAGGCCCTGGAGGAGATCACCGACCGGCACTTCCGGGATGTGCTGCTCTATCTGACGCGCCGTGTCAAAGACGCCGACCTGGGCATGGAGCTGACCCAGCAGACATTCGCCGACGCCATCGCCGCGCTGGTGTCGAAGGACCCGGAGAGTCAGCCGCGTTCGGGGGACCGGCTCGGCGCCTGGCTCACCGGAATCGCCAAGAACCGGCTCCGTGCGCACTTCACCCGGCGCAGGAGACTCGCCGAACGGAGCAAGCCGCTCGGGCAGGACGAGTCGATGGACGACCATCCGCTCGACGAGCCCGACCGGCCCGATCCGGCGGACGACCCCGTGCGCCTCTTCCAGGCCCGCCGCGTCATCGGTGACGTGGTCGCCACGCTGCCCGTGGACGATCGCCTCCTGTACCAGTGGTACTTCGAGGACCAGCTCAAACCCGCCGACATCGCCGACCGGTTGGCGGCGGCTCAGCCGGCGAGCGCCGCACCGAGCGGCGGCGCGACCGGTGCCGTGCCGTCGCAGTCCGTGGCCGACGCCCCCGGCGGGCAGCGGCGCGCTCCGAGCGGGAAGACCCTCAACAACCGGGTCACCGCCCTCAAGACCGTGGTCGCCGAAGGGTTCCACGCCTATCTGCTCGTCCACAACGACCGCACACTGTGTCCGACGCTCGACGGCATCATCGGCCGGTATCCGCGCGGCTTCAGCGCGCCGCTGCGCGACCATGTCGTCAAGCACACCTACAACTGCGCGCAGTGCGGGACGTGCGCCCGCTGCCGGGTCTGCCGGATCAGGGAGCCGGAGCGGATCACCAGCGCCTGCACCGCGTCGCGTGACTGCCGGGCCTGCGGCATCTGCGAGAGGGAGAGCATCGCGCTGAAGGCCGACTGGGCGCCGGCCCTCGTTCTCGTTCTCGGTCTGCGGCCCGTCCGCGAGGCCATCAGCGACATCATCCGAGGCACCGTGCCGGTCGGTCATCAGGACGGCGCCCCACCCGAGCGCCGGCCTCCGGCGCGTCGGCGCCGCTCACGTGTGCTCGCGGGCGCCGCGGCTGCCGTCCTCGTCGGTGCCGCGGGGGGCGCCGTCGCCCATCTGCTCACCGGCCCGGCGGACGGCCGGGCCTCGGCGGGTTCCGGGCCGGACGGCACCGAGACGATCACCGTCGTACCCGTAGGGGCCCAGGGCGACCCCCACCCCGACCACACCGTGGAGCTGGCGTCGGGGACCACGGTGCAGAGCTGCTCCGCCTCCGCCTTCGCGGTCAGCCGCGACATCGTCTCCTGCTCGCCGAACGTGCTGACCGCGCAGGCGTGCTGGGTCAGACCCGACGACCGCACGCGGGTGCTGTGCGGCTCGCCCAAGGGGAAGCGGTTACGGGAGTACCGTGCGAGCGCCCCCGTTCCACGGACAGCGCCGAAGCCGCGCAGCGCGATCGTGCCCTGGGCCGTCGAGCTGGCCGACGGCACTTGGTGCACGCCCCGCTGGGCCGGTCCTCCGGCGTCCCTCCCCGGCAAGCTCAGCGACCGGTACCACTGCTCGACCCCCGACGGAGCATCAGCCGGACTCGTCGTCGAGGACTCGGACACTCCCCTTCTGGACAAGAGCGCACCGCGCTGGAAGACCCGGGTCGTGCAACGCACGAAGAACGGCTCCGGCTTCACCGCTCCGACCTGGCAGGAGGTGGCGGCCGTCTACTACGCGGGACGGCCCTGAACCGTCGGTGTCCCTCGGCCGATCGACCGACGGAATCGGCTGATCTTCCTGGCGTTCGGACCACCTACCGGAATCTGAACCGCTCGCGGTTGCCTCCGGCAAGCACCGCCCTACAGGATGATCGCTGTGCCAACTAACGCCTCCACCACCCCCCTTGGGGATGCCTGGCCACGCGTACGCACGCCGTGGCCCGCCCGTAGCGCCCCGCTCTACGGCCAGAACTTCGCCAGTGATCCCTTCTCGTACTACGAAAGCCTTCGCAAAACCTTCGGTCCGGTGGCTCCTGTGACGCTGGAGGAGACCGGAGCCTTCCGCGGGTACCTCGTCCTGGACCACGCCTACCAGTTGGAGATCCTGCAAAACCGTGGCCATGTGTGGACGCGGGACTCCCGCTGGTACCGCGACTTCGCCGAGGGAGCCCTGCCTCCGCACCCGCTGATCCCTCAGTTCGCCTACCGGCGCAGCCGCCTGTACGCCGAGGGCATGGAGCACGCGCGGCTCTCGGGCCCCGGCAACAAGGCGCTGGCCGAGCTCGATCTGCTGCGTACCCGCGACCTGATCGAGGACCTGGCCGAGCAGCTGATCACCTCGTTCTTCCCCGAGGGGCCCGCGGAGTGGAACCAGGTCGACATCCTGGACCGGTACGCGCTGCAGCTTCCGCTGCTGGTCATGATGCGGCTGATGGGCATGGACGAGGGCAGTGCGCTGGCCACCGGCGACGCCATTCACGAGATGCTCAGCGGGGGGCCGGGCGCGCAGCGTGCCGCCGCGGAACTCGACTCCCGGATGCGCGCCCTGGTCGAGGAGAAGCAGCGCGACCCCGGGCCCGATCTCGTCTCCTGGATGCACCACTTCAACCGGAGCACGCAACCGGAACTGGACACCCATCAGCTGAGTGAGGATGTGTGGCTGCAGATCGTCGCCGGTCGTGGCGCCAGCACGACCTGGATCTGCAACACCGTGCTGGAGCTGCTGACCAATCCGGAGCTCAACGCGGATGTCATCGCCGGGCGCTGTCAGATGGAGGAGGCGATGAACCGCGTCATGTGGGTCAACGCCCCCATCCAGAACCTCATCGGCCGCTGGGCCACCCAGGACACCACGCTGGGCGGATACCCGGTCAACTGCGGCGACATGGCGATCATCTGCCTCGGAGCGACCGGCGCGGACCCGACGATGCTGTCCGCCGGCTTCGACGTCTCCCGTACCAACAGATCGCATCTCGCCTGGGGCGCCGGCTCCCACGGGTGTCCGGCACCGGATCTGGGCACCCTCATCGTCCGTACCGGCCTCGAGGTCCTGTGGAACAGGCTGCCGGGGCTTCGGCTGGCCGTTCCCAAGGAGAGGCTCAGCTGGGACCTGCCGTACGTCGCCCGGTCCCCCACCGCGCTGCCGGTGACGTTCCCTCTCCCGCCCACTCCCCCGATGAATGGACAGCAGTGGACAGCACAGCACAGCTTCATCTCGAACCCGCCCCGGCCGATCTCCACGGAACGGAAGGAGCAGCCCTCCGAGCCGCGGGGCCGGTTGCCACTGTGGCGCTCCCTGGTGGCGTGGTGGCCAAAGCGGTGACGACCCGGGAGGCGGGCGCCCTGGTGCTGGGCGACCCCCGCTTCTCCAAGGACATCCGGAACTGGGGCGCGCACGCACGCGGGGAGATACCCGCCGACTGGCCGCTGCTGTTCATCGTGGAGGGCAAGGGCCTGCTCACCACCGACGGGGAGACCCACCGGCGGCTGCGGCTGCCCATCCAGCGTGCCATCTCGCCGCGCCGGGTGCAGGCGCTGCGCCCCCGTATCGAAGCCATCGCCGACCGGTTGCTGGCAGACCTCGCCGCCGTGCCCGCGGAGGAGGAGACGGACCTGCACAAGGGCTTCGCACTGCCGCTCCCGCTGGATGTCATCTGCTCCCTGCTCGGTGTCCCGGAGGAGGGCACGCTGCGCCAGGAGTTGCACGAACTTTCGGCAGCGGCGATGAACTCCGAGGCCGACGTCGAAGAGGTGCAGAACACCGTCGGCCGCCGCTTCCCGGCGACGCTGATGTCGCTGATCGAGCAGAAGCGCGCCCGCGGCGACCGGGACGATCTGACGATGGACCTGGTGGCGGCCCTGGACGAGGGGGAGCTCACCGAGGCGGAGGTCATCGGCAATCTGGTGGTGACGGTCATCGGTGGGCACGAGACCACGGCCAACCTGATCTGCCACGCCGTCAAGGGGCTGCTGACGCACCCCGAAACGCTGGAGGCGGCCAGGGCCCAGGAGAAAGCGGGTGAGAACCCGTGGCCCGCCATCGTCGAGGAGGCACTGCGCTGGGAGTCCCCCAGCCGCAATGTGATGTTCCGCTACGCCACCGAGGACGTGGACGTGGACGGTGCCGTCATCCGGGAGGGAGAGGCGGTGCTGGTGCCGCTGCCGGCCATCCAGCGTTGCCCGCACGCCTTCCCGGACCCGGATCCGGAGGTGTTCGCCCCCGACCGCCCGGACGTCTCGCGCCATCTGGCCTTCGGCTTCGGCCCGCACCGCTGCCCTGGCGCGTCCCTCGCCAGGCTGGAGGCCGAGATCGCGCTGCGGCGGCTGTTCGAGGACTTCCCCGAGTTGGCGCTGTCCTCCACCCCTGCTTCCAGGGTGCCGTCCCTGGGGATCAACGGCTACCAGCAACTGCCGGTCCTGCTGCGCTGACCGGGCCTGCCGCGCTCAGGTGTCCGCACGCCATACGAGCGTGTACCGCCAGAACAGCCGACGGCGCAGCCGCGCGCCCGGCAGGACCAGGTGGGCTTCCCGGACGATCTCGGGGAAGCCCATCCGCGCCGGCCGGGTCGCGGCGGTCATCGAAGGGGGCGGTGGTGCCGTACGGCCTCGGTTGCGACTCCAGCCGACGGCGGCGTTCAGCGGTGCGGCGACGGCTCCCAGCAGATGGTCGCCGAGGGGCTGTGCCCGTGCGCACCCGACGACCACCAGCGTGCCTCCGGGAGCCAGCTGTCGCCGGAGGCGCTCAAGTGTTTCGGTGAACGGCAGATGGTGGAGGACCGCGACGCAGGTGATGACGTCGTAGGGCCCCGCGGGGAGCCGGGTCCGCGCGTCGGCGACGGTGAAGGTCACCGGGGTGCTCGCCGGTGTCGACTCCCTCGCCCGCGCGGTGATGGCCGGGTCGGCGTCGATCGCCTGCACCTCGTCGGCGCGGGTCGCCAGCAGTCTGGCCAGGTCACCGCTGCCGGCACCGACGTCGAGAGCGCGGCCGAAGCGCCGGGGAAGCTGCCGCAGGATCCAGCGGTGGTAGTGCGCGTTGTGGTCCCACGGGTGCGCGGCGTTGAAGCGGTCGAGCGCGTTCAGGACGCGGTTCGGCAGCGTCGTCATGCGAGTAGTCCATCATGACGGCACTGCCGAACCGTCTCCCGGCCATCCCCGTGCCCACGGTGGCCGGTCCAGGCGTCGGCGGCCGGGCGGCGACCGGGCCGGCTGATCGCTACGGTTCAGGCCCGGGCCGGTACCTGGTCCGTCGTGGCCTGTTCACCGGCGGCCTGGTCACCGCCGGGCGTGCGCAGTGCCGGGATGAGGGCAGCGACAGCGGCGGCGAGCAGTGCGACTCCGCAGCCGATCAGCAGGCCGGTACGGAAGCCGTCGCGGGAGGCGAACTCGTGGCCGCCCATGGTGATGGTCAGTTGGGCGAGCACCACACCGATCACGGCGGAGCCGATCGTGGTGCCGAGCGAACGCATCAGCGTGTTGAACCCGTTGGCGGCCGCGGTCTCGGAGAGCGGGACCGAGCCCATGATCAAGGCGGGCATCGCGCCGTAGGCGAGGCCGACACCGCTGTTGATGACGATGCCGACGAGCATCACCCCCCAGGCGGAGCCCATCAGCGCCAGCGAGATGCCGTAGCCCGCGGAGATCACCAGCGCGCCGCAGACCAGGGCGAGTTTCGGACCACGCGCGTTGATCAGCTTCCCGCCGAGCGGGGAGACGATCATCATCATCACGCCGCCGGGCGCCATCCACAGGCCCGCGGCCAGCATCGACTGCCCCAGCCCGTACCCGGTCGCCTCGGGAAACTGCAGCAGCTGCGGGGCGATCAGCATGAAGGCGTACATGCCGACGCCGACGAGGATCGAGGAGACGTTGGTGAGCAGCACCCGCGGGCGTGCCGTGGTACGCAGGTCGATCAGTGGGTCGCGGGTGCGCAGCTCCCACAGTCCCCAGGCGAACAGGGCCACGGCGGCGACGGCGAACAGGCCGAGCGTGGTGCGCGAACTCCAGCCCCAGTCGGCGCCCTTGGAGATCGCCAGCAGCAGACCGACCAGACCGACGGCGAGCCCGAGGGCCCCCGGCGCGTCGAAGCGCTGGCCCTTGGCGCCGGCCGGGACGTCCGGGACGAGGAACCAGATCAGCGCCCCGATCAACAGCGCCAGGACCGCGGAGCCCCAGAACAGCACCCGCCAGTCGGCGTACTCGGCGACCGCGGCGGCGACCGGCAGACCTATGGCGCCGCCGATCCCCATGGAGGCGCTGACCAGGGCGATGGAGCCGCTGAGCTTCTCGGTCGGCACCACGTCGCGCAGCAGCGCGATACCCAGCGGCACCATGCCCATGCCCATGCCCTGCAGTCCCCGGCCGATGATCATCGGGACGACGGACGAGGCGAGCGCGCACACCACCGAGCCGATCACCAGCGGGACGGCGCAGGCCAGCAGCATCCGGCGTTTGCCGACGAGGTCGCCGAGCCGTCCGGAGACCGGTACGCACACACCCGCGACGAGGAGCGTGACGGTGATCACCCATGCCGCGTTCGCGGGCGTGGTGTGCAGGATCCGCGGCAGTTGAGCGATCAGCGGGGTCACCAGGGTCTGCATGACCGCGGCGACGGTGCCGGCCAGCGCGAGCGTGGCGACGACGCCGCCCGGTCGTGAGGTCGGCTGGGGACCGTCCATGTCAGGACTCCTCTACGGGGTTTCGTGGGCAACCGGTACGGGACGCGTGAGCGACTGGCGTCCACAGCGAATGTGCATCCTACACATCTTGTGTATCGACCACGTTATATGTGCCATGCATCTGCGTGATACACATGGACACGGGAGCCGCACTCGGCCGTCCGGCGCGCAAGGACCCTGAAGGAGACACATGAACGAGGCCACGCGCCAGGTGGAGTACGAGCAGATGCTGCTCGGCCGCTATCTGCACCTGCACAAATCGAAGGGGCGGCGCAAGGACAGCACGCTGGACCGCAGCGCCTACATCCTGCTCAGCCGCATCCGGATGCAGGGCCCGATGTCCATCGGCCAGCTCTGCGACGCCTTCGGCCTCGACGCCTCCACGCTCAACCGCCAGACCGCGGCCGCGATGCGCGCCGGGCTCATCGAGCGCATCCCCGACCCGGACGGTGGCATGGCGCGAAAGTTCCGCATCACCGCGGAAGGTGAACAGCGGCTCGACGACGAGCGCGAGGGGATCGTCCACAGCCTGGATCGCATCATGGCCGACTGGGCCGACGAGGACATCGCAGCCTTCGCCGACTACCTCAAGCGCTTCAACACCGACATCGAGCGCCTGGACGGCCGCCCCTGGCCCCGTCCGTAACCGTCCGGAGGTCACCCCGGCCGCCAGTTCCGTCCAAACCCGTGCCCAGTTCAACAGTTGAGCGGTTCAAGCCATCGCCACACCGCCCACGGCGTCGCATTCTTACCCCAGGACCAAGAACACGCTCCGTCAGCGGCGGGGTCCGAACGGCGAGGAGGGAACGAGTCGATGCCCATACCGGTGTGTTCGCTGATCAACAACGAGAACCAGAGAATCGCGGCCGACGGCGCGTACCACGTGGTGCGCTTCCCGTTCGGCGGAGGCGAATCGTACGACGAAGAGGGCATGCACCAGGTACGCCAGCCGGACGGCTACGAAGTGACCAACTGGCGCGCTGACGACCGCTCCGGCTTGATCTGGCCCTCCGTCGAAGGATGGGGCGTCGTCACGGCCATGATCCAGTGGGAGGACGGCAACTACAGCGAACTGCGCGACCAGCTCGTACGTGATCCGCTCGGCCTCACCGACAACCCGGTGGACACCACGGCCACTGACCACCGACGCCCCTCCCCCGGCATGCAGTGCTTCACCAAGCACCACGAGCTCTTCGTGCACCCGGACATACCGCTGGCCATCCGTGTCGCGCACAACGACTCCGCGTCGCGGGACCTGGTACATGCGCAGTTCAAGCTCGCCATCCACACCTGAGACCCCTCCCGGGCACCCCCTTTCCCGTCCTCACGCCTGCCGTGCGGCCGGGAAACCGATCGAGCGCGAGGCGGGGCGAAGCTACAGTGGGTGAGCCATGCGGCCCAGGTGCGCAGGCGGGGGATACTTCCGCTGATAACGGGGTTGTTGCGGGTTCGAGTCCCGTCGGACGCCGAGGCGTCCGTAGCTCAAGCGGGTAGAGCGCCATGTCTCCCCCACCGCTCTTGATCTCTGGGCTCTGACATGTGCGGAGTCTCCACGGAGACGAGAAGCGGGTGGGAGGTCTTCCTCCTGCCCGCTTCTTTTGGTGCGCGGCGCGGCTGCCGGGACCCGGCTCAGGCGTCCACGGTCGACCGCCGATTGATCAGGTTTTCCTGAATTCATGGATTGCTGTACCGTCAGCGGCGTGCTGACTGTTGCCTCCGACATCGAGGTGCTGGCCCGGTTCGGCCGCGCGCTCGCCGATCCGATCCGCTGCCGGCTCCTGCTCGCCCTGCGGGAAGCCCCCGCCTACCCGTCCGACCTCGCCGACACCCTGGGCATCTCCCGTACCAGGCTGTCGAACCACCTGGCCTGTCTGCGCGACTGCGGCCTGGTCGTCACCGCGCCCGACGGGCGCCGTACCCGCTACGAACTGGCCGACGAACGCCTCGGCCACGCCCTGGACGACCTCCGTACCGCCGTGGTGGCGGTGGAGAGCGACCGCGCGTGCGTGGACGCCGACGAGAAGGGCTGCTGCTGACCATGACGGCGGAGACATCCCTCTCTCCCGCCCCCGCCCGCCGCGACGTACTGACCCGCCGCATACGGCTGCTGGTCGGCGCGACCCTCACCTACAACGCCGTCGAGGCCGTGGTCGCCCTCACCGCCGGCGCCCTCGCCTCCTCCACCGCACTGATCGGCTTCGGACTGGACTCCGTGATCGAGGTCTCCTCCGCCGCGGCGGTCGCCTGGCAGTTCTCCGCACGCGAGCACGCCGTACGGGAGGCGCGGGAGAAGACCACACTGCGGATCATCGCGGTGTCGTTCTTCGCGCTCGCCGCCTACGTCGGCGTCGACGCGGTACGCGCGCTGCTCGGCGGCGGGGAGGCGGAACGCTCGACGCCGGGCATCGTGCTGGCCGCACTGTCCCTGGCAGTGATGCCGTTCCTGTCCGCAGCCCAGCGCAGGACCGGACGGGAGCTCGGCTCCGCCTCAGCAGTCGCGGACTCCAAACAGACCCTGCTGTGCACCTACCTGTCCGCCGTACTGCTGGTCGGCCTGGTCCTCAACGCGGCACTGGGCTGGTCCTGGGCGGACCCCCTCGCGGCCCTGGCCATCGCCGCCGTCGCGGTCAAGGAGGGCCGGGACGCCTGGCAGGGCGAAGGGTGCTGCGCGGCCCCGGCCACCGCGGTGGCACCGCCCGTCGGTGCCGCGGCCACGACCGACGCCTGCGCCTGCCGTTCCGGCTGCGACTGCTGCGCCTGACGGGCTGCCACGCCGCAATGAGCCGGGCCGACAACCGGAGCGCTGCCATACTGCGCGAAAGATCTTCGGGAGGAGGAATTCATGGACGAGGCGACGCTGCGGGCGCTGTACGAACGCTGGTTGAAGGAACTGTGGAACGGGGACCTCTCCGTGGCACGCGAGATCGTCGCCCCGGGCTTCACGATCCACCACGGGGCGATCCAGCCGGGCGGCGAGAACGAGCTGAAGGGACCGGACGGGATCGCGAACATGATCTCCATGAGCCGGGAGTACTTCACCGAGCTGACCTTCGAGATCGAAGTCGGTCCCGTGACACAGGGGGATCTCATCTGCGCCCGCTGGGTCGGTCGCGGCACCTACAAGGGCGGGTTTCCCGGAGCGACCGCCGAACCCGGCACAAAGGTCGTCTTCCGGGGGAACGACATCCTCCAGGGAGCGGACGGCCGGTTCGTCGCGTACTGGGTGTGCTCCGACGGCCCGTATCTGTCCCAGCAACTCGGAGTCGAGTGACCTCACCCGTCACCCCTCGGCCAGCGATCCTTGTGCGCCTGTGCGCCCCGTGGACGCGGGGCGCACAGACGCGCGGCGTCGACCGGCCGGGCTCCCGGCGGACGCGGACTGTCAGGACACCCGCGTCGTAGGAGGCGCTGATGCTGTCGGTGTCCAGCGTGTCCCCGAGGAAGATCTGGCGGCTGAAGCACTCTGCTCGCCATAGCGGACCGGAACTGTCCCAACAGGGCTCTACTGTCGCCGCCATGAGCACTGATCAGGAGATCGTCCCCTTCCGTATCGACATCCCGCAGGCCGACCTCGACGACCTCGCCGACCGGCTCGCTCGCACTCGCTGGCCCGCCGCACTGCCCGGGGTCGAGTGGAGCCGCGGTGTGCCGCCGGCCTATTTGCAGGAATTGGCGGCCTACTGGGCCACGCAGTACGACTGGCGGACGCAGGAGGCGCGGATGAACGCCCATCCGCAGTTCACGACGGTCATCGAGGGGCAGCGGCTGCACTTCCTGCATGTGCGGTCCCCGCATCCGGGTGCCACGCCGCTGCTCCTGCTGCACGGTTGGTGCGGCGCGTTCGCCGACTTCCTGGACGTCGTCGGCCCGCTCACGGACCCGACGGCGCACGGCGGTACGGAGGCGGACGCCTTCCATCTGGTGGTCCCGTCGCTGCCGGGCTTCGGTTTCTCCACACCGCTGGCCGGTCCCGGTATGGGGCCCGCCCGGATGGCCGGGGTACTGGTGCGGCTGATGGAACGGCTCGGCCATGAGCGCTACGGCGTGCAGGGCTACGACACCGGGGCCTGGGTGGCGCCCGAGGTCGGCAAGCAGGCGCGGGAGCGGGTGACCGGTGTCCATCTGAACGCTCTGATCTCCGTCCCGATCGGTGCGGAAGGCGAGCTGGACGACCTCTCGGCGGCGGACGAGCGGCGCCGACAGCGGATGGAGAACTTCAACGACGGCTATCTGCAGTGCAACTCCAAACGTCCGCAGACCGTCGCCTACGCCCTCACCGACTCCCCCGCCGGTCAGCTCGCCTGGATGGTCGAGAAGTTCCAGGAGCTCACCGACCCGGCGGAGGGACTGCCGGAGGAGAGCATCGACCGGGACCGCTTCTTGACCACCATTTCGCTCTACTGGCTGACGGCCACGGCAGCATCGTCGGCGCAGGTCTACTACGAGGCGATCTCGGCCGCGGAGTGGGCCGACGTCGAAGAGGGCGCCTGGTCCGACGCCGACAGTGGCGCCGACAGCAGCGCCCACAGCGGTGCCGACCCGGGTACGGACGGGCAGGAGCAGGACTGGGCGGCGGCGCAGCGCGGCACCGTACCCACCGGAGTCCTGCTCTCGGCGCACGATGTGACAGTCCGTCCCTGGGCCGAGCGGGACCACACCATCGTGCGCTGGACCGAACTTGGGACAGGTGGCCATTTCCTCGCGCTGGAGGCTCCGGATCTGCTGGTCGAGGACGTACGGGCGTTCTTCCGCGCGCTGCGCTGACTCGGCGTGCCGGCGGCGTCACCGGGCCCGGGGGTCCGCCGGGCACGCCCGCTCGGCCAGGTCCACCAGTTCCACTGCCGCGTCGGCGCGGAAGGCGGCGCGGGCTGCCGCTGTCTGACGGGCACGGGCGGGGCCGGGGAACGCCAGTTCGTGGGCGCTGCGGGCCGGTTCCCCCTTGCCCACCGCGTACCGGGAGAGTCCGGCCCGCGCCATGGCCTGTACGCCGGCCGCGGCGTGCCCCGGCAGTGGCCGGTGGCTGACGACGGGCAGCTCCGCCGCCAGCGCCTGGGCGGCGGTCTGCCCTGCCGCGTTGTCGAGCAGCACATGGACTTGTGCCATGAGTCCCGGCAGGTCGGTCACCCAGCCGAGGGGCAGCAGGCCGGGATGGCGGGCGGCGCGGTGCCGCAGGCGTTCGTCGTTCCCGCACAGCAGGACCGGCACGCAGCCGTGCGCCGTCAGCTGCCGCGCCGTCTCCAGCAGCCGGGTGCCGACCCCCCAGGCGCCGGTGGACATCAGTACGGCGGGCCGCTCGGGGGAGACCGGGGAGGTCCGCTGCGCGGCTGCCGCCACATGCCGGTCCAGCAGGGCCCGCCAGTGGCCGTCCACGTCGCGGGGCCGGAAGAACCGGGCGGGCACCACGGGGCCCACGGTGCGGGCGGGACCTCCGACGGTCTCCCGTACCTCCTCGGCGGCCTTCTCGGTGACACACAGATGGAGGTCGTTTCCGGGGTGCAGCCAGCCGCGGTGGACGGCGAAGTCGACCACGACGACCGCCGTGGGCACCTCCAGCGCGCCCCGCGCCCGCAGCCGCCCGGTCAGCTGCGCGCCCAGATGGAAGGTGGGGACGACGACATCGGGCCGCCAGTCGGCGACGGCCCGCAGCAGCGGACGCTCGGCGAGGGCCGCCAGGGGTGCGCTGCTCGGGCGGGGGCCCGGCGCGTGGGCGGTCGCGAGGAAGCCGGCGTACACGGCGCCGTACAGCCGGGGCGCATGCCGGACGGCGGCGCGGTAGCCACTTCGCAGCGCCCCGCCGGAGCCCGCCGGCAGCAGGGTGAGCACGTCGCGGACGACGGCGGCGTGACCGCGGGCCCGCAGCCGGTGCGCCAGTTCGTGTGCGACCGCATCGTGGCCCGCGCCCATGCTGGCACTCAGCAGCAGGAAGCGGTGCGGCATGGGGCTCCAGGGTTCGTCGGTTGGCGGACCGGCGCGGCCCGGACGGCGCGGCCCGGACGGTGCTCCCGGGCTCCGTGGGCGGCTCGGCGCTCCCGGACCCCTCGGCACATCCGTAGACCAGTGTGCTGTCCGCCCGTCAGCGGCGGCGTAGCGACACTCAGTCGGGCCGACAGGCGGCAGCGGCGCCGCTCGGCTTCCGGGGCCCGCCGCCACGGGTCCGGGACGGCTTCCGGTCGCCTTCCGGTGTGCCTCGGAGGGGAGCCGAACAGGTGGTTCGGTCGGCCCGGGGAGGGCTCCGGGCGGGTGTGCAGCGTGGTTGCCAGCATGCTGGAGCCGGGGCCCTCTGTGCCCCGGTACACCTACCCCGGCCCCGACGCGGCCCGTACTGCTCACCGGAGGCGTCTGTGTTCGACAGGCTCGGCAGATCCGACCGCCGTCCGACGCACCCTCTGCACCGAGCCTCCGCCGTGCGCCGCCCGCACCGGAGGCAGCCGACCGGCCGACTGTCCGTACCCGCCCATGTCCGACCGCCGGAGCGCACGAGGGGCGATCCGCAGTCGGTGGCCGAGCAGCACGGGCACCGGCCGGTGGCGCTGGTGACGGGTGCGTCCTCCGGTATCGGCACGGCCGTCGCCGAACGGCTGGCCGACGACGGCGACTGGCGACTGCTGCTCAACGGGCGGGACGAGGGGCGGCTGGCGCAGGTCGCGACCCGGACGGGCGGCGTGCCGTTGGCGGCCGACCTGGTCGATCCCCGGGCGCGGGCGCGGCTCGCCGAGGAGGCACTGGTGCACAGCGGTCGGGTGGACGCGCTGGTGGCCGGTGCGGGCATCGGCTGGGCCGGGCCGTTCACAGCGATGCCGCACGAGGCCATCGACGACGTGGTGGCCGTCAATCTCGACGCGACGCTGCACCTGGTGCGTCTCGTGCTGCCGGGCATGGTGGAACGGCGCTGCGGACAGGTGGTGCTGATCGGTTCCATGGCGGGCAGCGTGGGGGTGCGCGGGGAGGCGGTGTACGCGGCGACGAAGGCCGGGCTCACCGCGTTCGCCGACAGCCTGCGCTACGAGCTGGCGTCGACCGGGGTGCGGGTGTCGATGGTGCTGCCGGGGGCGGTCGACACGCCCTTCTTCCAGCGGCGCGGCAGTCCGTACCGCCGCGAGCGGCCCCGGCCCGTTCCGGCGGTGCAGGTGGCCGAGACGGTCTGCCGGACGCTGCGGACCGGCCGCCCGAACGCCTACGTACCGTCCTGGATGGCCATGCCCGCGTGGCTGCACGGAACGGCTCCCGGGGTGTTCCGCAGCCTGGCCCAGCGCTTCGGGTAGGCGCACACGTGCTGTGGACAGCGGTCTCGGTCCTGCTGGCGGTGCTGGCCGCGCTGGGCAACGCCGCCGCGTCGGTGCTGCAGCGGCGGGCCGCCGCCGTGGAGCGCCCCGGTCCGTCCGGGCGCCGGCTGTCGTGGCTGCCGGGGCTGCTGCGCCGTCCGATCTGGCTGTGGGGCGCGGCGACGCTGGTGCTGTCCGCGGTGTGCCAGGCGGGAGCGCTGGCGACCGGGCCACTGGCTGTGGTGCAGCCGGTGATGACGACGGAGCTGCTGTTCACCCTCGTGCTGGGGGGCTTGATGTTCCGGCAGCGCCCCGGGCGGCGGGCGTGGGCGGCGTTCGGGGCGATGGTGGTGGGGCTGGCGGGGCTGCTGTGGCTGGTCTGGCCGTCGGGCGGGTCGGCCTCCGTGCCCCCGGGCCGCTGGCTGGTGGCGGCCCCGCTGATGGCCGGGCTGGTGGTGGTGCTGGTCGTGGTGGCCTTCCGGTTGCCGTCGGCGCCCCGGGCCACCGTGCTGGGCTCGGCCACAGCCGTACTGTTCGGGGTGACGGCCGCGCTGATGAAGGACGCGATCTCGCACCTGGCCGACGACGGGCTGGTCGCGCTGCTGACCGCGTGGCAGACCTACGGGGTGGCCGTCGCCGGGGTGGCGGGGTTCCTGATGCTGCAACTGACGCTGCACGCGGGCACGCTGGTGGCCTCCCAGCCCGCGCTGACGCTGGGCGACGCGTTCTTGAGCGTGGTGCTGGGCGCGGCGCTGTTCGACGAACGGCTGTCGCTGGGCTGGCGGGTGGCGCCGGAGGTGGTCGCCCTGGCGCTGATCAGCGTGGGAAGCGTACAGCTGGCCAGGTCCCCGGCGGTGTCGGGCTCCTCCGAGGAGGAGATCTGGTGAGCCGGCCGCGCACCCTGGCAGCCCTGGCGACCGTGCCGGCGGCCGTCGCCGCCGCACACATCCTCCCGGCCGCGACCTGGCTGCCGGCCGTACGGGCCGTACTGCGCCCCTCGCTGGACGGGCGCGGCAGCGCCGACCACATCGCCCTGACGTTCGACGACGGGCCCGACCCCCGTTCCACCCCGCACTTCCTGCGGGAGCTGGACCGACTGGGCGTGCGCGCCACGTTCTTCCTGCAGGGCGCGGCGGCACGGCGCCACCCTGCTCTCGTACGGCGGACGGCGGCCGAGGGCCACGAACTGGCCGTGCACTGCTGGGAGCACCAGCCGCCGTGGCTGCCCCGCCCGCTCGCCGACCGCGCGGACCTGGAGCGCGCCATGACGGCGGTACGCGAGAGCGCGGGCTCGGAACCGCGCTGGTACCGACCGCCGTACGGCGTGCTCACCGCGACCCGGTGGTGGGCCGCGCGGCGGCTGGGGCTGCAGCCGGTGCTGTGGACCGCCTGGGGCCGCGACTGGCAGCCGGACACCGATCCGGACGGCGTGCTCTCCCAGCTGCGCGACCGGCTGACGGGCGGGGCGACCGTCCTCCTGCACGACAGCGACCGCAACAGCGCTCCCTTTTCCTGGCGGGTGACGCTGGCGGCGCTCCCCCGCCTGGTCGACCGCTGCCGCGCCGCGGGGTGGACGGTGGGGCCGCTGGCGGAGCACGGCATGCCGACGGTGGGGCGCGGCCACGCGGCCGGTCGCGACAGCCGGTGACAGGTCAGCGGTCCTGGTGGGCCGCCAACGTGTGCACCAGGTCGGCGGTTGCCGGATAGAGCGCGCGGTAGAGGCCGTACAACTCCTCGTAGCGGGCCGCGGTCCCCGGGCGCGGGGTGACGATCTCCCGGACGGGGTTCCACTCGTCGATGGAGGCGTCGGTCACCAGTTGCGCGGCCAGCAGCGCACCGCCGTAGCCGGCGCCGATGGTGGTGGTGCGCAGCTCCTGGGGCCTGCCGGTGACATCGGAGACGATCCGTGTCCACAGCCCGCCCTGGGTGCCGCCGCCGACGGCGACGACCCGGCGGATGTCGCCGCCCGCCTTCTCCAGGGCCTCGATGTTGTGCCGCACGGCGTAGGCGGTGGCCTCCAGGGCGGCACGGTAGAGGTCGCCGCGGGTGTGGGAGAGGGTCAGGCCCGCGATGACGCCGCGGGCCTGCGGGTCGAGCAGTGGAGTCCGCTCCCCCGCGAAGTACGGCAGCATCAGCAGGCCGTTGGCGCCGGGCCCGGAGTCCTCGGCGAGACGGAGGAGTTCGGGGTACCCGGGGTTGCCGAACAGCTCCCGCAGCCAGCCGGTGACCGCGCCGGAGGTGGCCATGCCCCCGGCGAGGTTGCGGGTGCCGGGAAGGGCGCCGACGGTGCTCCACAGTGCGGGGTCGGTGAGCAGGCCGGGCACGGTGTGGATCAGGAACATCGTGGTGCCGTACATCAGCATCAGGTCGCCGGGCCGGTGCGCGCCCACGCTCAGCGCCTCCGCCCAGGCGTCGATGGTGCCGGTGATGACCGGAATCCCCTGGGGCAGCCCGGTACTGCGCGCGGCCTCCGCGGTGACGGTCCCGGCCGCCTCGCCGGACCAGCGCAGCGGCGGGAGTTCGATACCGGGGGCGATACGGTCGGCCCACGGGGCGTACCACCGGCGGGCGACGGTGTCGTAGAGCGGGGTGGTCTGGCTCGCGGAGTGGTGGTCCAGCACATAGGCGCCGGTCAGCTTGCGCACGAGCCAGGAGCTGGGCATGTAGAGCCGACGGGCGCGGGCGAACAGCTCCGGCTCCTCGTCCGCCACCCAGGCGATCTTCGCTCCGGCGGCCTGGCTGCTCAGATCCGATCCGCAGCGCCGCCGGATCTCCTCGACGCCCAACTCCTCGCCGAGCCGGGCGATCTGGTCGACCGCGCGGGTGTCGACGCCGTACAGCACCGCCGGGCGCAGCGGCACGTCGTCCGCGTCGGTGAGCAGGACGCAGGGGCCCATGCCGCTGAGCCCGACGGCGACGACCTCGGCGTCGGTTCCGGTGGTCAGTTCGCGGGAGAGGGAGACCAGTTCGTCCCACCAGATGTCGGCGTCCATCTCCACATGTCCGGGAGCGGGCCGGTCGACGGAGTGCTCGCGTACGGCCGAGCGCAGCAGTGTGCCGTCCAGACCGACCAGGACGCCTTTGCTGCTGGAGGTGCCGATGTCCACACCCAGGACTGCGTTGAGGGCCATGGCGGCAGGCTTCCAGGAATTGTTTGCAGCCGTCAACGACTCCCTCGGCCTCGTCGACCGGGCGCGGAGCACCGTACCCGGTCACCAAGTGTCAACATATGCCTAGTTTTTCGGGCAGATGGCAGGGGAGGCAGGAGGCGGGGCTCCACGCCATGGACTCCGTATCCGACCCAAGGAGCAGTGCATGACGCCGACCAGTGCCCGGACCCCCCGGGCCACCGCCACCAGGTTCGCCGCCGCCGCGTTCGCTGGGCTGATGCTGCTGTGCCTCCCGGCGGGCGCCACCGCGGCGGCCGCGGGCGCCGCCACCCCGCCCGGCCTGAGCTGCCACACCGGCAAGCACCACAACGACCCTTACACCGGCTTCGCCCTGTGCAAGAACAACGGCAGGGCGACACAGACCTTCTGGGTACACCTGGTG
This sequence comes from Streptomyces smyrnaeus, assembly GCF_017676345.1. Classification (GTDB taxonomy): domain Bacteria; phylum Actinomycetota; class Actinomycetes; order Streptomycetales; family Streptomycetaceae; genus Streptomyces; species Streptomyces smyrnaeus. Next base: position 156,477 of record NZ_JAFFZM010000001.1, read on the forward strand.
TGCGGCTGGGCGCCGGACGTCGACGGCAACCGCGTGACGCTGCGCCCCGGGCAGTCGGGCCAGTCCACCGCGCACTGCGGCGCGCTCGGCACCGGCATCGGGAAGATCGAGGTGCGGCCGTAGGCGTGCCGGGACGGGCGTGAGCGTCGTGGGCCCAGAACCAGGCGCAGTACCGGTGGCGAGAGACGCGGACGAGCCGCGGGGCGCGTCCTAGTCGCGGCCGCGACGCCCGGAGCTCCTCGCCGACTGCTGCGCCAACACCGCGAAGCGGGCGGCCAGTCGCTGCCACACCGGAGTGGCGGTGGCACCGTCCTCGGTCGCCCGGCGGAGGAGTTCCGCCCGGTCGAGGCCGTGTTCTGCCAGGCGTCGCGGGTCCCAGGTGCGGATCCGGTCCGGGTCGGTCTCCGGGTGGAACTGCACGCCCCATGCCCGCTCACCGACCCGGAACGCCTGGTAGGGGCAGCGCTCGCTCTCTGCCAGCCAGACGGCGCCGGGCGGCAGCGCGGTGATGGCGTCCACGTGCCGTTCGATGGCCGTCACCTGTGCGGGCAGGCCGTGGAAGAGGGGATCGCTTCCCGCCGCCGGCCGCAGGGTGAGCGGAGTGCTGCCGATCTCCGGCTCACCGTGCTGCGCCGCGACCTGTCCCCCGGCCACGTGCGCCAGCAACTGGCCGCCGAGGCAGATCCCGAAGAACGGCGTGTCCGCTTCGAGTGCCTGCGCCGCCAGGGCACGGGTGGGCGCGAGCCAGGGAGCGTGCGCGTCGTCGTCGGGCATGAAGCCGCCGCCCAGCACGACGAGGGCGTCCTGTGTCAGCCGGGACGGCAACGGACCGCCCTCGTACGCCCGGACGATCTCCACCGCGATCCCGGCTTCCGCCAGCCAGTCGCCGAAGCGCCCCGGCCCTCCCCGGGCCGTGTTCTGCACCACCAGGGCTTTCGCCGCCACCCCGCACCAGCCTTCCCGCCCGGCCTGCGCCGGCCTCGTCGTACCCGCGCTGCCACCGGTCCGCCGCCCGCACGCTGCCGGTGCCTCGCGGGTGTCCACTTTCGGTGCGTCCACCGCTGCTCATGGTGGCACGGTGCGTACGGCTGCCGGCCGCAACTCTTCGTGACCTGTAGGACACGCCGAGGGGACACGGGGGGACACGGCCTCTTCCGGCCCTTCGGCAGGGCCGGAAGAGGCCGTGTCGAAGGGCTGGAAAGACCCTGACTGCTCACCTGCCGCAGGGGTACCCGGAGAGCCTCAACAGTAGGAAAGGGAGGAATCATGGGGCTCGCTCACCGGAAGAGCTTCCGACTGCTGCCAGGAGTACGGATGAACGTCCGCCGCCGGTCGGTGTCCTTCGTCACGGGTGGCCGCCACAGCCCACGCCGGTCCCGCAGGTCGCTGGGGCGGCGCACCTCGCTGCTGCAGCTGCCCGGTTCGCTCGGTCGCCGGCGCTCCACCCGACGCCTGGGCCGCAGCCGCACGATCCGGCACTGACCACCGCAGCGGGCGATGCCGAGGGCCGGACGCGCTGTTCGCACCCGTCCGGCCCTCGGTGCGGCTGAACCGGTCGGCTCAACCGCTCGACGCGTCACCGCGTCGGCCGCGTCAGATGCGGCCGTCGGTCAGTCGCGTCAGGGGTCCGGCGCTTCTGCGGGCGCTCCTGCGCCCCAGCGCGAACGCTCCCGCCAGCAGGACCAGCAGGCCGCCTGCCGCCCCGGCGGTGATCTTCTTGCGCTCCTTGACGGCGGTGACACCCACCGTGGCCGCCGTACCGGCCTTGGACCCCACGGACACCAGCGTGTCCTTGGCAGCCTCTCCCTTCTTCTTGGCGGCCTCGCCGGCCGAGTTCGCGGCCTCGCCCGCCTTGGCGGCGGTCCTGGAGGCCGCGGCCGTGGTCCCGGACGCGGCCTTGGTGGCGCGCTGGGCGCCGCCCTTGGCCGCGTTCGAGGTCACGGTTGCCGCCTTGCTGTTCGCACTGCTTCCCTTGGAGTTCTTCACCGGGTCAGCCATACGGCAGCGGGTAACCGGGCGTCGTCTTCTCAAACGGCAACGGACAAAGAGGCATTCGGCCGTCGGCCGCCGTAGCTGCCGTCAGCCGCCGTACATACCGCGGAAGAGCAGCACGCCGAGCACCATGCCCAGCACCAGCCCGGCTATGGACACCCCGATCGCGACCGGCGCCAGCCGTTCCTGTTTGGACTTGGCGATGACACCGCAGACGATCCCCGCGATACCGAAACCGGGTGGGCAGAAGATGAAGGCGACGGCACCGAGCACGATGCCGACGATGCTCAGCGTGTTGGAGTCGTTCCCGGGCGGCGGTCCTGGCTGGTACGGCGGGCCTGACTGATAGGGCGGTCCGGAGTAAGACACAGCTCCCCCTCCAACGTCGATGACGGCCACCTTAGGGAGTGACCGCACCCCTGAACAGCCCGGGCGCGGTCGGTCGCGCTGTCAGGCGGGCCTCACGGTGGACTCGGCGGAGCCGGCCGTCGAGGAGTAGGAGGAGCCCTCCACGGCGGCGACGAAACCCTTGAGCCCTTTGAGCAGTGCCTCGCGCTCGCGGGACGGCATGGCGGTCAGGATATCCAGGAGCGCTTCCTCGCGCTGCTCCCGCATGTCCCGCAAGTACGCGCGGCCCCGCCGGGTCAGCCGCAGTTCCAGCTCCCGCCTGCTGGTGGGGCTCGGCAAGCGCTCCACGAATCCGATCGCCTCCAGCCGGTCGCAGAGCCTGCTGACCGACGACGGCGCCGAGCCCAGCGCCTCCCCCAACGCCCGCAGATTCATGCCCTCGTCACGGTCGACGCAGTACATGACGCGCAGCTGTGAGGGAGAGACCGGAGCGGTGGAGGCGGCGTTCCGGCCGCGCTCCCACAGCACTTCGAGAAGTTCGATGACCTCACCTGCCCGTTGTGTGGCGTCACGGGCGTTACGTCCGGGAGGTGAGGGGTTCACGCCCATACCAGTACCACTCCATATCGGCGGCACGCACGGGCCGACCGGGCCCCGCGCCTGCTTCTCCTCGGTGTTCCACTCGGCGGGGCGCGTCGGCGCCGGGGAAGCCGGGCGCTCCGCAACGTTCGGGCCGGCGCCGAGAGGGGGCGGGAACGGCTTTTCACCGGCTCGATGCGGCGCCCAGCATCGCCAAGCCTATCCCTGAGCACCCCGTATGCCCGGTCAGACACATGTCATGCCCGCTGCGACCAAGGTTCACGCGGCGTGCAGGACGAGCGCTGCCGAACAGGGCGCGCACCACCGCGAGTGCGGCGCGCGAGCGGGCATGCGACGGGGCTGCCCGCGTCATGTGTGCACATGACGTACGGGGCGTGAGAGTGCTCCTGAGGCTTGTCGTCCCTGTCACCCCGGCGGTTTCCGGTCGCTAGTATCCGGGGCAGGTGTCCGGGCGCGGGGCCCGGGGAGTGCGGGTTGGGGTGGATATGGTCGCTGGCCGAGTCGTCCGGTTCGACGGTGCGCGGGGGTACGGGTTCATCGCCCCGGACCACGGGGGCGAGGATGTGTTTCTGCACGCGAACGATCTGATGATGCCGGAGTCGTTCGTCCACACCGGCGTGGCCGTCGAGTTCGAGATCGAGGACGGGGACCGGGGTTTGAAAGCCTCTGCCGTCCGGCTGCTCGAACGTCCCGATTCCCCGTCGTTCGAGCCGCCGACCGCTGCCGGGAGCCACCCCCCGCACCGTACCGTGGCGCCCCGCGCTTCGGACGACGGCGACGATCCGATGTGCGATGTGCTCAGTGTCGCTGAGTACACCAGGGCCGTGACGGAGCTGCTGCTGGAGGCCGCGCCCGGGCTGACCGGGGCGCAGATCCTGGACATCCGCCGACGACTGGTGCAGTTCGGCAAGAGCCACGGCTGGGCGGAGGACTGACCGCCGGAGGCGGCAAGGCGCCGACACACTCGGCAACAGTTCGCTGCCGTGCCCGGACGGCATGATCCGTTTCCGGGCACGGCAACCTCGTCAGGACGGCCGCGCAGCTGTCAGATCCCGAACGCCGGCGGGTACTGGATCACCCCCGACGGCACCGGGCCGGCGTGCGCGTCCAGGGTGAGGGCCATCATCGCCTCGTCCGGCACCTCGATCGGGGCGCGGATCCCGAACCGGGAGGCGGGCACGAATCCGAACCTCGGGTAGTAGTCGGGATGCCCGAGCACGAGCACCAGCTTCTCGCCCTGGCTCCGGGCGGCCGCGAGTGCCGCGCGGATCGCCGAGGAACCGGCGCCCGTCCGCTGATACGCGGGCAGCACCGCACAGGGTGCCAGCGCGAGTGCCGGATGGCCGTCCACGTGGCAGCGAGTGAGGAGGGCGTACCCGACCGGGGTGCCGTCGGGGGTCTCGGCGAGCAGGCAGAGGCCGTCGATCCACGCTGCCGGATCGGCGCGCAGCGCCTCGACGATCCCCGCCTCTTGCGGGGTCGGGAAGGCCGCGAGGGTGATCTCGCGGAGCGCCGCGGCGTCGTCGGCGGAGCCTTCGGCCGCGGCGCGGGTGGTGAAAACAGCCGTGGGTGGTTGAGACAACGGGAGCACCTTTGTGATGAGGGGTCCCGGTGCTGCGGAGGAGGGGTACGCCCCGGGTCGGCGGGCGTGCCCCGGGCTCAGTTCAGAACCGGGACCCGGGAGATGAGAACTGTCCGGGCACCGCGTGTCGCGGCGATCTCCACGGCAACCATCGACTCATCTCCCCCTTCGCTCGGGCCGGTGCCCCGTCGAGCACCCTCGCGCGGAGGCTAGCACGCCTCCGGGAGGGCGCCGAGGGGATTTCTGACGCCGTCCCCGGCCCGCCGTGACGGTGGGGCGGACCGGGGGACCGTATGACCGGTCAGTACCAGCCGTGCGCGTTGTGGAAGGCGAGCGCCGCCTCCCAGGAGCCGTACCTCTCCTGGACGTAGCGCTCGGCACCGGCGTGCTGTTCGGCGACCGTGCCTCTCCCCCACGGCTGGTCGGTCTGGAACAGCCCGTGGTACTTGCCGTTCTGCGCGTTGGGGTTGCCGCTGGACTCCCGGCGGATGATCTCCGCCTTCGCGGCGCTCTCCGCCATGGAGGCGCCCGGGGCCGCCTGGCCCGCGGAGCGGCTGCTCTGTGGTGCCTGCTGCGGCTGCGGGGCCGGTTCCTGGGCCGGTGGCGCCTCCTGGGCCTGTGGTGCGGAGTCCTGCTCGGCGCTGGGCGGGGCCGCCGTGTCCGGAGTGGTCGGTGCGAACGGAGGTGTGGCCTCCCCGACGGTCAGACGCTGTCCGGGATAGATCAGGTCGGGGTCGGCGAGCCCGTTCCGCTCGGCCAGTTCGTGCCAGCTGGTGCCGTGGTTCTGCGCCACCTCGGAGAGGGTGTCGCCGGACCGCACCTCGTAGGTGTTGGTCGTGGAGGCCTGACGCTGCGGGGCCTCCGTGTGCGTGTGCGTGTCGGCTGACTGCCCCTCCTGCGCGAAGGCGGGTGCGGCCGGAACGGCAACAGCGGCCGCCGTGAGGACGCCGAAGGTGGCGATCTTGGTCTTACGCATCTGAATCAAGTCCTTACCGTCGAGCCCGAAGACTCTCTGTTGGGGTCAGAGGAAAGCCCGTCAGGGCCGTAGCAAACTCCGTCAGACGCGCTCCGGGCCGACGATCCGTTCTGCTTTGCCGATCTTTCACTCGTCCAGAGGTACCGGGCGTCCCCGATGGGCGGTACCTGGACACGGTTGGCCCGTCACCACGCGACAATCCGACCGGCATGCCGTCCGGGCGAGGGGAACGGGCCGGTGCGTCCTGCGCCGAGTTGGTCCGGGCCGGCCAACCGCCTGCCCGCCCAGGGAGCGCCGCCAAGGTGCGGTCGCCGGAATGCCGACCCGTGCTCTTGACGACAGGTGCGAGCCACCGTGTGCCCGTACGGTCCGAAGAGGGGGGCGGGCGCCGAACGGGCAGGTTGCCGCCCCCAACGGGCGCCTTGTTTCTGCCACAGTTGCCGAATCGGCTGGTCAGAAGAGCTTCCGGCGGTGCGGGGAACGGGCAGAAGCGGTCATGATCTTCTCGCCCGGGAGGCTGGCCGTGTCCGCTCAGGGCCGGTACAACTCTCCACACGGACAGGAACGGGCATGTCCGTGACCGAACGGAGAGGGGCGACGGGGCCATGAGTGCGGCGGAGCGGCAGCGGCAGATCGTCGGAACGGCGCGGCGGCTGGGCTCGGTCGAGGTGGCTCAGCTGGCCGAGGAGTTGGGTGTCGCCAAGGAGACGGTGCGCCGCGATCTGCGCGTGCTGGAGGAGCACGGCCTGCTGCGACGCACCCACGGCGGCGCCTACCCGGTGGAGAGCGCCGGGTTCGAGACGACGCTCGCGTACCGCACCACCATGCATGTGCCCGAGAAGCGGCGGATCGCCTCGGCGGCCGTCGAACTGCTCGGGGACGCCGAGACGGTCTTCATCGACGAGGGCTTCACCCCGCAGCTCATCGCCGAGGCGCTGCCGCGGGACCGGCAGCTGACCGTGGTGACGGCCTCGTTGCCGGTGGCGAGCGTGTTGGCGACGGCCGGCGACTTCACCGTGCTGCTGCTGGGCGGGCGGGTACGCGGTGGCACGTTGGCGGCCGTCGAGCACTGGACGACCAAGATGCTCGCCGGGTTCGTCATCGATCTGGCCTTCGTCGGCGCCAACGGCATCTCCCGGGAGCACGGGCTGACCACTCCGGATCCGGCGGTCAGCGAGGTCAAGGCGCAGGCGATGCGGGCCGCGCGACGGCGGATCTTCGCGGGGCTGCACACGAAGTTCGGCGCGGTGAGCTTCTGCCGTTTCGCGGAGGTGGGCGACTTCGAGGCGCTCGTCACCTCCACGAGCCTGCCCGCACCGGAGGCACACCGCTACGCGATGCGCGGGCCGCAGGTCATCAGGGTCTGATCCCGCTCCTTCCCCGCTGCCTCCCCGTTCGTACGGGCCGCCGCACCACGCGCCCGTGATTGTCGTAATGTCACGATTCGCCAGGAGTTCATATGCGCTGTCAGAGCAGTCCGCAGGGCCGGATACGCAGCCGACCACGCCGGGTCAGGGCGGTCAGGGCGGGCACCGCCGCCGCCACGGCGAGCGCGCTGCTCGCGCTGTCCGCCTGCGCGGGGGCGGGCGCCATCGGCTCCGGCGGCGACACGATCAACGTCCTGATGGTGAACAACCCGCAGATGCTGGAGCTGCAGAAGCTCACCGCCAAGCACTTCACGAAAGAGACCGGCATCAAGGTCAAGTTCACGGTGCTGCCGGAGAACGACGTCCGCGACAAGATCAGCCAGGACTTCGCCAACCAGGCCGGACAGTACGACGTGGCGACGCTCAGCAACTACGAGACGCCGATCTACGCCAAGAACGGCTGGCTGCGCTCCCTTACGCCGTACACCCGCAAGGACAAGGGCTTCGACCAGCAGGACATCCTCCCGCCGGTGCGCGAGTCGCTCAGCGGTGAGGACGGCCAGGTCTACGCGGAGCCCTTCTACGGCGAGTCGTCCTTCCTGATGTACCGCAAGGACGTCTTCGAGAAGGAGGGGCTGAAGATGCCCCAGCGTCCCACCTGGCCCCAGGTGGCGAAGCTCGCCGCGAAGGTGGACGGCGCCGAGCGCGGTATGAAGGGCATCTGCCTGCGCGGGCTGCCCGGCTGGGGCGAGCTCATCGCCCCGCTGACCACGGTGGTGAACACCTTCGGCGGGACCTGGTTCGACAAGGACTGGAACGCACGGCTGAACGACCCCGCGTTCCGGAAGGCCACCAAGTTCTATGTCGACCTGGTGCGCAAGCACGGCGAGTCCGGCGCGGCCCAGTCCGGGTACGCCGAGTGCCTCAACAACATGACGCAGGGCAAGACCGCCATGTGGTACGACGCGACGGCGGGCGCCGGCTCCTTGGAGAGCGAGAAGTCCAAGGTGAAGGGGAAGATCGGTTACGTTCCCGCACCGGTCGTCAAGACCGAGAGCTCCGGCTGGCTCTACACCTGGGCCTGGGGCATCCAAAAGGCGAGCCGCAACCCGGACAAGGCGTGGAAGTTCATCTCCTGGGCGTCCGGCAAGGAGTACGAGAAGCTGGTCGGCAAGGAGTTCGGCTGGGCCAACGTCCCGGCGGGCAAGCGGGCCTCCACCTATGAGCTGCCCGAGTACAAGAAGGCGGCCGGCGCCTTCCACGAGGTCACCCGCGAGGCCATCACCAACGCCAGGCCCCGGGACCCGGGGGTGCAGAAGCGCCCCACGATCGGCATTCAGTTCGTGGACATTCCGGAATTCTCCGATCTCGGCACCAAGGTCTCCCACGAGATCAGCGCCGCCATCGCGGGCCGCCAGTCGGTGGACAAGGCGCTGCGCAAGGCCCAGGAGCTGGCGCAGGAGGTCTCCGACGAGTACGAGGGGCGAGGCCGATGAGCACTCCGACCACCACTCCGGCCCCGGGCGCGCACGACGAGGAGCGCCCGCCGGCCGCCCGCACCGCCACTCCCTCCCCCAAGGGCCCGCCGAACCGGCTGCGGGGCTGGGTGACCCGCGCTCCGCTGCTGCCCGCGCTGGTCTTCATGATCGTCGTCACTCAGCTGCCGTTCGTGGCCACGCTGGTGATCTCGTTCTTCGACTGGAACGCGCTCTACCCCGAAGCACGCTCCTTCGGAGGCTTCGAGAACTACCAGGAGGTGCTCAGCGATCCCGAGCTGCGCGACTCGGTGGTGACGACCGCGCTGCTGACCGCCGTCGTCGTACTGGTCAGCCTCGTTCTCGGGCTGCTGCTGGCCCTGCTGCTCGACCGCAGCTTCCGGGGGCGCGGCGTGGTGCGCACCCTGCTGATCGCCCCGTTCCTGCTGGTGCCGGTGGCCGCGGCGCTGCTGTGGAAGCACGTGCTCTACAACCCCGAGTACGGGCTGTTCAACGGTGTCCTCAACTGGCTGTTCGGCGAGAAGGCGCCCCAGCCGAACTGGGTGTCCGAGATGCCGCTGGGCGCCGTGCAGGTGTCGCTGATCTGGCAGTGGACGCCGTTCATGATGCTGATTCTGCTCGCCGGACTGCAGAGCCGTCCCGCCGACGCCATCGAGGCGGCCCGCATCGACGGGGCCGGGGCCTGGCAGATCTTCCGCTATCTGACGCTGCCGCATCTGCGCCGCTATCTGGAGCTGGGGGCGCTGCTGGGGTCGATCTACATCGTGCAGAACTTCGACGCCGTCTTCACCATCACCTCCGGCGGTCTGGGCACCGCCAACCTGCCGTACACCATCTACCAGACCTTCTACCAAGGCCATGAGTACGGCGTGGCCTCGGCCGCCGGTGTGCTCGTCGTCATCGGCTCCCTGGTCATCGCCACCCTCGCGCTGCGGGTGGTCTCGTCCCTGTTCCGCGAGGAGGTCCGCGCATGAGCGCCCTGACCGCAGGCGCACCCGAGGCGGCACCGTCCGCCGCGCCACCGAAGGCTTCGGCCATGGCACCGCGAAGCGTCCGCCGGAAGAATGCCGCGCTGGGCCTGCTGGCCTGGGCGTGCGGGCTGGTCTTCGTGCTGCCGATCGCCTGGATGGTGCTCACCTCGCTGCATTCGGAGTCGGACGCCGCCACCAATCCGCCCTCGCTGGCCGCGCCGCTGACGCTGGACGGGTACCGCGAGTTCTTCAGCGCGGGCGGCGGCGCCGGGCCCTGGCCCGCGCTGGCCAACTCGCTGATGGCCTCCGTCTTCTCCACCCTGTTCGTGCTGGTGCTGGCACTGCCCGCAGCGTACTCGCTGTCCATCCGGCCGGTACGCAAGTGGCGGGACGTGCTGTTCTTCTTCCTGTCGACGAAGATGCTGCCGATCGTCGCCGGACTGCTGCCGATCTATCTGTTCGCGAAGAACACCGACTTCCTCGACAACATCTGGCTGCTCGTCATCCTCTACACATCGATGAACCTGCCGATCGCGGTGTGGATGATGCAGTCCTTCCTCGCCGAGGTGCCCTCCGCACTGATCGAGGCGGCGCAGATCGACGGGGCGCGGCTGCCCACCGTCCTCACCCGGGTCGTCGCGCCGGTCGCCGCACCCGGCATCGCCGCCACCGCGCTCATCTGCTTCATCTTCTCCTGGAACGAGATGCTGTTCGCGCGGGTACTCACGGGGGTCGTGGCACAGACCGCGCCCGTCTTTCTGACCGGCTTCATCACCAGCCAGGGGCTCTTCCTGGCCAAGGTGTGCGCCGCGTCTCTCGTGATCTCCCTGCCGGTGCTCGCCGCAGGGTTCGCCGCCCAGGACAAGCTGGTCCAGGGCCTGTCGCTAGGAGCTGTCAAATGAAGGCCGCACTCGTCGAGTCCGTGGGCAAGGTGTCCCTGACGGAGATTCCCGACCCGACCCCCGGGCCCCGCGATGTGGTGGTGAAGGTCGCGGCATGCGGGCTGTGCGGCACCGATCTGCACATCCTGCAGGGCGAGTTCGCCCCCTCGCTGCCGCTGGTTCCCGGGCACGAGTTCGCCGGGGAGGTGGTGGCACTGGGCAGCGAGGTGACCGAGCTGGCCGAGGGCGACCAGGTGGCCGTCGACCCGTCGCTGTACTGCCACGAGTGCCGCTACTGCCGCCGCGGTCACAACAACCTGTGCGACCGGTGGGCCGCGATCGGGGTGTCCCGGGCGGGCGGTGCCGCCGAGTACGCCGTGGCGCCTGTCGCCAACTGCGTCCGGCTGCCCGAGCATGTGCGCACCCAGGACGCCGCGCTCATCGAGCCGCTGTCCTGCGCGGTGCGCGGCTACGACGTGCTCAAGAGCCAGCTCGGCTCGCATGTGCTGATCTACGGTTCGGGCACCATGGGGCTGATGATGCTGGAGCTGGCCAAGCGAACCGGTGCGGCGAGCGTGGACGTGCTCGACCTCAACCCGGACCGGCTGGCCACCGCCCGCAGCCTGGGGTGCAGCGGGGCGGCGGCGAGCGCCGAGGAGCTGGAGCGGCCGGAGGGCTGGGATCTGGTGGTGGACGCGACGGGCAACGCCGCCGCCATCCAGGACGGCCTGGGACGGGTCGCCAAGGCGGGCACCTTCCTCCAGTTCGGCGTCTCCGACTACGCGACACGGGCCACCATCGAGCCGTACCGCATCTACAACCAGGAGATCACCATCACCGGCTCGATGGCCGTGCTGCACAGCTACGAGCGGGCCGCCGAACTGTTCGCGGGCGGGATTCTCGACCCGGACGTGTTCATCTCGGACCGGATGCCGCTGGCCTCCTACCCGGAGGCGCTCGGCCGCTTCGCGGAGGGGCTGGGCCGCAAGATCGTCGTTGTTCCGTGAGGGAGTGAGCGCTGCTGGGGAGGGACTGCCCCGTGCTGCGCGGCGCAGTCTGCGGGTGCGTGGTGGCTGGGCGCGCGGTTCCCGCGCCCCTTTCGGGGCGCGGGGCAGGCCTCAGAGGCAGTCGCGGGGCACCTCCTCGTTCCAGGTGCGGGAGAAGACACGGTTCCCCCACTCGTAGGCGTCCAGCGTGGCGTGCACATGGAACGCGCTGTCGGTGCAGGTCAGCACCGTGCGGGTGACGGTCTTGGTCTCCCAGCCCTCGCGCCGGAACCTCATCGTCCAGACGGACTCGCCGGCCACGGAGGTGAAGTCGTCGGCGACCGCCGTGTACCGCTCGTAGGCGCGGCGGCCGACATCCAGCCCGATGTGGTCCAACCGCTCCAGGCCCCGGTCCTTCACGATCTCCAGCTCGTGCTGGTAGCCGATCAGGTCCCGCTTGACGTCCCAGCGTTCCTCGGGTGGCACGAGCGTGGTGGTGGTCAGCGGGGGTGCGCCTTCCGGTTCGCCGAAGAGGCCGCGCGGCGCCTCCCCCTCCTCCCTCGGGGTGCGAACCGGCAGCGTGAGCGTACTGGAGTTCTCGTACACGCTCAGCAGCGACGGCTCGGGCGGCGGCCAGGCCAGCGGCCAGTAGGAGGTGGACAGGGACAGCCGGATGCGGTGGCCCGGCGGGAAGGCCTGTGCCACCCCGTTGAGGTGCACGGTGGCCCGGTAGCGGCGTCCCGGCTCCAGCGGCTCCGGTTCCCCGGTGCCGCTGTGGCGGGTGAGGTTGAGCAAGCCGTACGTGATCCGGGTGGCGCTGCCGTCGGGCGCCACATCGGACAGCCGCGCGGCGACCTGCGCCACCGGCTCGGTGACGGACAGATCCAACTCGACGCTGGGTGAGCCCAGGATCTCCACCCGTTCGGTGAGCGGCTCGGTCTCGAAGACCAGCGAGCCGCCGTCCTCCTCCCGCTGGTCGTACGGCAGATCGGGGGGCGCGTTGTAGGAGGCCCACTTGCCCGCGAACTGGCCGACCGACAGCGGCGAGCGCACCGTCAGCGCCGCTGACGGCTCCTCGTCCCGCTGCTGCCCGTGCTCCTGCTCCTCCGGCCGGCAGATGCGGTACCGGGACAGCGGGTGGACGACCTGCGAGACATACGGCGAGGGCCACTCGGGTTCGACCACCCATCGGCCGGGCCGCTGCTCGTAGGAGGTGGACGGGGGCACGCTGTCCTGCATCCAGGTGCTCAGCACGGGTCCGTCCATGACGCCGTTGTCCTCGCCCTTGAGCCAGTGGTCCCACCAGCGGACGACCTCCTGGAGGTAGCCGATGGCCGGACCCGGCCGGCCCAGGTGCGGGAACTTGTGCGACCAGGGGCCGATGAGGCCCTTGCGCGGCACGTCCAGGTGGGCGAGGAGCCGGGTGACGGCGTTGGAGTACCCGTCGGCCCAGCCGCTGGAGGCCAGCACCGGGCAGCGCACCGCCTGGTAGTCCTCGCACACCGAGGCGTGCCGCCAGTAGTCGTCGCGCCGCTGGTGGCGCAGCCACTCCAGCACCCACGGCTCGCTGCCCTCCAGCCGCTCGTGCCACATCCGGCGCCAGCGGTCGCCGACAACGGCCGGGTCGGGCGGGCAGGTGCTGTAGGCGAACATGGTGCCCGCCTCGGCCAGGTTGTCCGAGAGCAGGGTGCCGCCCATGTAGTGCATGTCATCGGCGTACCGGTCGTCGGTGAACGAGGCGATGACGATGGCGCGCAGGCTCTCCGGCTGCCGTGCCGCGACCTGCAGGGCGGCGAACGCGCCCCAGGAGATGCCCATCATCCCGGTGTTGCCGTCGCACCAGGGCTGTGCCGCGAGCCATTCGAGGACGTCCTCCGCGTCCCGCTGCTCCTGCTCCAGGTACTCGTCGCCGAGCACCCCGTCGGAGTCACCGGTGCCGCGCAGGTCGACACGGACGCAGACATAGCCGTGGCCGGCGAGATAGGGGTGGTGGATCGAGTCCCGTACAGCGGTCAGATCGCGCTGCCGGTAGGGGATGTACTCCAGCACCGCCGGCATGGGCTCCTCGTCCGAACAGATGGGACGCCACACCCGGGCCGACAGCCGCGTGCCGTCCGGGAGCGGCACGGTGACGGGCTCTTCCTTGGTCTCGTAGGGCAGATTGTGCACGCTGCGCATGGGCGCGGTCTCCGCTCGACGTTCGTGCTGCTGTCCCGCGCGATCAAGCGGGCCGGGGCTGGCCGGAGGCGCTGCCGGAACCGGTCGGCGCCGTACCGTGCAGGCCCAGGGCCGCTATGGCGCGGTCGTACTTCTCGCGCAGTTCGTTCTCGTCCTCCCCGGCGGTGAAGATGTGCGCGAGCTCGTAGCTGTAGCTGTCCTGCTGTGAGAGGTTCCGCAGTCGCTGGCCCTCGTCGGGCACCACATCGATGCGTACGCCGGGGATCTCCTCCTCCACCCTGGCTGTCTCCTCGGCGGAGGGCACCTGATGGGCCACTCCGTCGGTGAACCAGCGGTGGTACCACTTGGCCGCGCACAGATAGGGGCCGGCGCGGTGCGGCAGGGCGGGGTCGCGACCGAAGGCGAGGGCGAGCATGCAGTGGTGGTTGGGCACGCCGTCGACGTAGTCGAACAGCTCGGCGTGCGACTGGGAATGGCGCGGGTTGATCTCCAGCAGCTTGATCTCGTCCTGCCCCGGGTCGTAGAAGAACTCGATGCTGAAGGTGGCCGAGTCCATTCCGATCTGCCGGATGACACGTGTGGATGCCTCGGCGAGCCGCTCCTGCACGGGTTGGGGGAGCCTGCTGGGGTACTGGTGGCGCAGAAAGGAGGGCGTGTCGGGGTAGTTGATGGAGTCCAGCACCCCGTAGACGGTGACGGCGCCCCGGTGCACATACCCCTCGACGGCGACCTGGAGGCCGGTCATCCGCTCCTCGGCGAGACAGACCATGCCACCCACCCGGGACATCTCTTCGGGGAGTTCGATCTGGTCGAGTACGTACTCGAACGGCCTGCCGAGCCGGCCGATGCCCTCGCGGATCTTGTCGACAGCCGCCCGGAACTCCTCCAGGTCCGCGACGCCGTAGGCCAGCTCCGAGGAGTAGGACAGCGCCGGCTTGACCCACATGGGGAAGCGCATGCCCTCGGGGGGCTCCGGCTTCGCGGCGTCCAGGTCCACCTTGCCGAACCTCGGTATCTCGTCGATGACCTTCTGCTGCTCCAGCCTGCTCCAGTACTTGTGCTCGCACTTGACCACCGATTCCAGGCTGGTACTGCGCGTGCCGTACTGCTCGGCCAGCAGCGGGATCATGGTGCTCACGGGGAAGTCCCAGTACCCGACGATGGCGTCGATGCTGCCGTCGAAGGAGTCCAGCACGGCCCGCGCCCGCTCCAGCAGGTCAGGCACCGACACCTCGTCCTCCTGCAGTTCCCCGGGGGTCAGCAGCGAATGGAAGCGGTAGCTCGCCGCGCCGGGAACCGCTTCGAGGGTGGTCCGGTTGGCGTCGTCCATGCCCAGGACGAAGACGTTCTTCTTCTCGTTCGCGGGCGCGTTGGCCACGGCGTCGTCTGCGGTGTTCTCGGATATCGACACGTGCTCTCTCCACGTCAGTGTGCGGTGGTCCCGGGCGGCGCCCGGGGCCGCCGGTGCACTGGCCCGACCCCGGCAGCCGGGACCGGGTTGCCGACAGCGCAGCGGGGAAACGTGCCTGTTCGTCAGGGCGCGGACAGCGAAAAGGCGGCGGGGCCAAGTCGCTCAGTAGTACGGCGCGGGCCTCCCGCTTGCCTCGGTTTCCGGTGTTCGGCGCCGTGGCCGTGCGGGAGTTGCCGGTGCGTCCTGGCCGCCGGACGCGGGCTCGACAGCGCGGCCGTGTCGGGCATCAGCCCCGCTTTCGATCAGCCTTTTTGTCGACTTGGCGGACATTCCGGCTGTCGTACCGAAGCTCTGCGCCGTAGGTGGTGCCGGGGACCGTGGCTCGTTGCCGATCGCAGGCTTGGTCGTTGAGGCCAGTACGCATCCGGAGCAGCGGGTTCCGGGACGACGAGAGGAGAACTCTTGCCACGGAAGAGCATGGCCCTGGCAGCGGCCGTCGCGCTGAGCAGCGTGCTGTTCACCGCCGGGCAGGCCACCGCAGCGTCCTCCGCCCAGCGTGCCGACCGTCCGCCCTTCCCGTACGCCGACTGCGTCAAGGAGGTGAAGAAGCAGCACAAGGCCACCGACCGCAGGGCCAGGGAGGTGTGCGACATGCTGGTGAAGAAGGGGTGGATCAAGCCCCCGAAGTCCTGATTGCGACGAAGACGCCCCCGACGGACCCTCCCCGTGCTGTCCGACGGGGGCGCTTCAGGTGTTCCGCCCGCGGGTAAAGCTCCGCACCCTCTGCGCCCGCGGTCCCGCGCTTCCGTCCCGGCCGCTCGGTCAATCCCGGTTCCGCGCGCGGCCACCGGACCCCGGACGCACGTGGCCACCGGACCTTGGCAGGGTGTCGAGGAGGGCTGTCGCGCAGTCCTCGACGACGGCTTCGGCGTGCGCGGGGAGGGTGCCGCCCTCGCGCAGATGGCGCCGGACGACGGAGAGGGGGAGGTCGACCAGCGCCAGGGTCAGTCGCTCGACCGCCTCGGTGTCCCGGGCCCCCAGCGTCGCGGCCAGTGAATCGAGTTCGCCGAAGATCCGGCGGTTGCCGCGCTCGGCCCGCGACCGGTGCTCCTGCGACCAGCCCTCCCGGCCGAAGTCGCCGGGCCCGTAGAGCAGCAGGCGCGTCTCCTCCGGGTGGGCGCGGCTCCAGGCGACGACGTGCCGCGCGGCGGCCCGCCCCGCTTCCCGCGCGTCGTCGTGCGCGGCGAGGACGCGCGCATAGCTGTCCTGGAAGCGTTCGACGGTACGCAGCCACACCTCGGCCAGTAGCGCGGACCGTCCGGCGAAACGGTGGTACAGGGAGCCGCTGGGCGCGCCCGCCTCCTTGGCGACCGCTGCCATGGTCACGCCTGCCGGCCCGAAGGAGGCCGCCAGTCGGACGGCGGCGTCGAGGAGCTGGTCGGTGTCGAATCGGGGTGGCCTCGCCATGTCCGGGAGGGTAGCCTGCCGGTATTAGAGAGGGCTCTCTAATACGAGTCCCTGATCCGGCTGCGGAAACCCCACTCGCCGGTCCTGGCCCACGGAGGTCCCATGGACGTCTACAACGTGCACGAACGACTGCTGTCCGCAGCGCCGAGCCGGGTGGGTGCCCTGCTCGATTCGCTGGCCGGTGACGACGACCAGCTGTGGCCGCGCGGCGGCTGGCCCCCGATGGTCCTGGACCGGCCGCTGGGGGAAGGCGCCGCCGGAGGACACGGCCCGGTGCGCTACACGGTCGCCGCGTACGTCCCGGGAACCTGGGTGCGCTTCGCCTTCACCTCCCCCCGAGGCTTCGACGGCTTCCACGAGTACGCCGTACTCGCGGCGGACGGCGGCCACACCCTGCTGCGGCACACGCTGGCGATGCGGGCACACGGCTCCGCACGCCTCACCTGGCCGCTCTTCTGGGGGCCGATGCACGACGCCTGCCTGGAGGACGGCCTCGACCTCGCCGAGCGCGCCTGCCAAGGGACCGTGGCACGGCCCGCGCACCACAGCGCGTACGTACGCGCCCTGCTGCGGCTCGCGAGCCGCACCAGGCCCGCCACCGAAGGTGACACCGGCCTCCGGGGAGCGGCAGCGGGGCGGCAGGGTGGCGGGAGCGGGCGCGGGGTCGCATAGCCTGGTTGCCAGGAGGAGAGTTCCGTGACCGTCTCAGGACCCCGTCCCGCTCCCGAGGGACACGCACAGGAAGCGGCGCACCCGCGCCCCGCCGGGCAGGAGCAGGCGCGCGAGTGCGTCCTGCTCAAGCACGGCGAGGTCTTTCTGCGCGGCCGCAACCGCGCCCGTTTCGAGGAGCTGCTGTACCGCAATCTGCGGGACGCACTGCGCACGCTGCCCGGCTCGACGTGGGTGGAGAAGGGTCGCAGCGTCACACTGGTGGGCGGCGAGCTCCCGCTGGACCAACTCGTGGACTGCGTAGGCCGCGTCATCGGCTTCAGCCTCGTGCAGCCGGCCGTACGCATCCCCAGCACCGTCGAGGACATCGGCGCCCACGCGGTACGCGCCCTGCTGCGCGTACGGGAGGAGCGGACCGGCGGGCGCGGCGAACTGAGTTTCGCCGTACGCGCGAAGCGGCGGGACAAATCCTTCCCGCTCACCTCCTCGGTCCTGGCCGCCACCGTCGGCGAACGGGTACGGCTGGAGACGGGAGCGCGGGTGAACCTCTCGGCGCCGGACGTCGAGCTGGCCGTGGAGGTGGACCGGCACGCCAGCTATCTGTCCTGGCGCCGGATGCCGGGTCAAGGCGGGCTGCCGGTGGGCTCCAGCGGCCGGGCACTGGCCCTGCTCTCGGGGGGCTACGACTCGCCGGTCGCCGCCTACCGGGCCATGCGCCGGGGGCTGGCCTGCGACTTCGTCCACTTCACCGGCGCTCCGTACACCAACGCCTCCTCCGTCTACAAGGCGTACGCACTCGCCCGCGAGCTCAACCGCTTCCAGCCCGACCGGGCGCTGTGGGTGGTCCCGCTGGGGAAGGCCCAAAAGCAGTTGGCGATCGCGGGCGCGGGGCGGCTCCAAGTCGTCGCCCAGCGCCGGCTGATGGCGCGGACGGCCGGCGAGCTCGCCCGGCGGCTGGGCGCCGAGGCGCTGGTGACCGGGGACAGCCTGGGGCAGGTCGCCAGCCAGACGGTGGCCAACATGGCGGCCGTCGACGAGGCGGCTTCGGTGCCGCTGCTGCGCCCGCTGCTGGGCTGGGAGAAGCAGGAGATCATCGACGAGGCGCGGGCCCTGGGCACCGCGGATGTCTCGGTGCTGCCCGACGAGGACTGCTGTTCGCTGCTCGCCCCCCGTCAGGTCAGCACCCGGGCCCGGGTTCCCGACCTGCAGCGGGTCGAGCGCCGTCTGGAGCTGGACGAACTCGTGGAGGAACTGCTGGCCGGTGCCTGGTCCTTGGAGCCCGGCGCCGACCCGGCGACGGTGGGCGCCGCCGGGCCGGAGCACAGCTGCGAGGCGTGACACCGGGCCGGCCCCGGACACGACAGGGTCGAGGGCGCCCGGAACCCGGCCAACGACAGGCGGCACGCGGCTCACCGGTGCGGCCGCCACCGGCCTCGGATCACTTTGCGGACAAACCGTTCTCGCGGGCGGCGCGGGTGACGCGCACGTACGAGGCCGACACCGCTCGGCGCAGCCAGCCGGGCAGCGGCCGGTCATGGGTCGCGCGGGTCAGCAGCGCGGCGATCTCCCGCACCTTGGTGTTGGTGTGCTGGGAGGTGTCCACGAGTATCCGCCAGGCGGTCTCGGGACCGCAGCGCCAGGAGGCCATCAGCACGCCGCGCGCCTGGTCGATCACGGGACGGCTCTCCACGGCCTTCCGAAGCTGTGCGACCTCCTCCCGTAGCCGGCGCGCCTCGGCGGCCGGGAGTGACTCGTCCGCGGCCTCGGGCCCCTGGCCGTGGCCCTCGGACCCCTGGTCGTGCCCGGCGGACCCGGACGGCGCCACGGGGAGACTCATCGCACCTCCGAAGACAACTGTTGTCGTGCAGCACATATGCGCCTGCCCCCGACGGCCGTCCCGCACACCTGTGAGCCCCGGCACCTGAGCCCACGCACCTGTGAGCCCACGCAGCTGCGGGTCCGCACACCGGCGAGGGAGCGGACACCGGCCTCGCGGCGGCCTCCGGCTACGGTGGCGGGAAAGATCGACCCGCCGGGAGAGATCCCCCGTCGCGAAGGAGCCCAGCCGTGTCCCGTACCGAACCGTCCGTCCTGGTCAGCACGGACGGCCGCGCCGGCCGCCTCGTGCTCAACCGGCCCCACGCGCTCAACGCTCTGAACCGGGAGATGGTCGACTGTCTCACCGAGGCACTCGAAGCGTGGGAGCGGGACCCGGCGGTGGAGACCGTCGTACTCAGCGGCGCCGGCGAGCGGGGACTGTGCGCGGGCGGCGACATCCGCGGGATCCATGAGGACGTCCGGCGAGGTGGCGGTGCGGAATCGGCGCGGTTCTGGGCCGCGGAGTACCGCCTCAACGCCCGTATCGCGCACTACCCCAAGCCGTATGTCGCGCTCATGGACGGCGTGGTGATGGGCGGAGGCGTCGGGGTGTCCGCGCACGGAGACGTCCGCGTCGTCACCGAGCGGGCGAAGGTCGCCATGCCGGAGACCGGCATCGGCTTCGTACCCGATGTGGGCGGCACCTGGCTGCTGTCGCGGGCGCCGGGCGAACTGGGCACACATCTGGCCTTGACCGCCGGTGCGGTGGGCGCCTCGGACGCCCTGCTGTGCGGGCTCGCCGACCACTTCGTGCCCGCCGAACGGCTCGCTGAGTTCGCGGCGGCGCTCGCCCACACCCCGCCCGCCGACGCGGTGGCGCGGTACGCCGCTGCCGCTCCCGCGGCCGAACTCGCCCGGCACCGGGAGTGGATCGACGCCTGCTACAGCGCCGACAGCGTCACGGAGATCCTGCGGCGGCTGCGCGACCACGGGGGAACGGCGGCCAAGGAGGCCGCAGCGGCCATCGAGTCCAAGTCGCCGACCTCCCTCAAGGTCACGCTCGCCGCGCTGCGCCGGGCACGCGGCCTTTCCTCGCTGGAAGAGGCGCTGAACCAGGAGTACCGCACCTCCGTGGCCGCGCTCTCCTCGCCGGACTTCGCCGAGGGCGTGCGGGCGCAGCTCATCGACAAGGACCGCAGGCCGCGTTGGTCCCCGGCCACGCTCGACGAGGTCACCGAGGAGCAGGTGGCACGGCATTTCGCCGTCCCGGACGGCGGGGACCTGGGGCTCGGCGTGTGAACCTGGTGCCGACTGTTGGAATTCGCCGGTGGCCGACGCACAGTAAATGCGCTACTTGTGCGTTCCTCACATCGCTTTCGTGACAGAATTGACTACACATTCCCCCTCCCGTGTTGCACGCTTGACCCCGTGCTTCCCAGGAGAGGGGACCGATGGACAAGCGGTACGAAATATTCTGTCTCGCGGACCGGTATTTCTACGACACACCCGACCGCTTGTCGGATTCCATATCGAGCACCCCGGCGGACGAGGCGGCGCAGCACGACGAGGCCACCTGGCCGGAAAACACCGTGGACTCGGGAGAATTCCCGGTGGCACGTCGCCCGGTGCCCGCCGGCTGGCGGCAGACCCGGTCAGGCGACTGGCTGGAGCTGCGCCCACTGACGGGAGAGTTCCCGTTGCAGGGTTGGAAGATTCATGCGTCGGCCACGCTCGACAACGCGGACGAGATCGGCACAGCCGTCTGGGACCACTGCGTACCACGCCGCATCCCTTTCAAATTCGTCCCGCACCGCACGCAGCTGTATCTGCGCAACGCGAAATACGCCGGACGCGGCACGAGCGGTAAATTCGCCACCATCTACCCGGCCAACGAGGAACAACTCGAAAACATTCTTCGCGAGTTGGGGGAGATACTCGACGGGAAACCGGGCCCGTACATCCTGACGGATCTGCGCTGGCGCGAGGGGCCGCTGTATGTGCGGTACGGGGGCTTCGCACCGAGGTTCTGCGTCGACGGCCGGGGCCGTCTGGTGCCCGCCGTGGCGGACGCGCACGGCCGGCTCGTACCCGACCGCAAGGACCCGGCCTTCCGGGTGCCGGACGGCGTGGAGCTGCCCGCCTTCCTCCGTCCGCAGCTGGCGGCGCGCGCCGCGGCCAGCGTCACGGACCTGCCGTACCGCATCGAGCGGGCGCTGCACTTCTCCAACGGCGGCGGCGTCTACGGCGGCACCGACACCCGCGACGGGAGCCGGGTCGTGCTCAAGGAGGCCCGGCCGCACGCCGGGCTCGCCGCCGACGGCGCCGACGCGGTGGCGCGGCTGGAGCGGGAGAAGGCCGCACTCGACCGGCTCGCCGGGCTGCCGGTGGTACCGGAGGTACGCGACTGGTTCGAACTGGACGGGCACCGGTTCCTGGTGATGGAGGAGTTGGCGGGCCAGACCCTCAATTCCTTCTTCGCCAGGCGTCATCCGCTGCTGAGCGCCGACCCCGACCCGGAGGCGGTGGCCGAGTACACCGAGTGGGCCCTCCGGACGCACCGGCTGGTGGAGCAGGCCGTGGCGGCGGTGCACGAGCGTGGCATCGTCTTCAACGACCTGCACATGTTCAACATCATGGTCGCGCCCGACGAGCGATCCGTCGCACTGCTGGACTTCGAGGCGGCAGCGCCGGCGGCCGACGATCCGCGCCAGATCGTGGCCCACCCCGGCTTCATCGCCCCGCCCGACCGCTCCCGCTACGACATCGACCGCTACGCACTGGCGTGTCTGCGGCTCGCGTTGTTCATCCCGATGACGACGCTGCTGGCCGTCGACCGCGGCAAGGCGGCACACCTGGCGAGGGTCGCCGCCGAACAGTTCCCCGGCATTCCGCAGGAGTTCCTCGCCGAGGCGGTCGAAACCATCGAGGGCACCGACACGGCGGCCTCGGCCTCCCGGGCCGTCACCCGCGCGGCCACCGTCCTGGCACCCGCCGACTGGCCGACGGCACGCGAGGCGATGGCCCGGGCGATCCTCGCCTCGGCCACCCCCGGACGCGACGACCGGCTCTTCCCCGGGGACATCGAGCAGTTCGGGGCCGGCGGCGGGCTCGGTCTGGCACACGGCGCCGCCGGAGTGCTCCTCGCGCTCGACGAGACGGCCGCCGGGCGGTATCCGGACGGTGAGGAGTGGCTGCTGCGGCACACCGATCCCCCGCCGCGCGGCACCCCGCTGGGGCTCTACGACGGACTGCCCGGCGTCGCCTGCGTACTGGCCCGGTTCGGACACACGAAGCGGGCGCTGGAGCTGACCGAGCGGGTGCTGGACGAGAAGTGGCAGCGGCTGGGCAGCTCGCTGCACGGTGGCCTCGCCGGTCTCGGTCTCGCCCTGGGACAGCTCGCGGCCGACACCGGGGAACAGCAGCTGCGCACGGCCGCCGTCGAGGCCGCCCGGCTGCTGGCCCAGCGGCTGGACGAGCCCGACGACGGTGTCCCGGGCGTCGACAGGACCGGCCTGCTGCACGGTGCGACGGGAGCGGCGCTGCTGTTCCTGCGGCTGTACGAGCAACACGGCGACTCCGCGCTGCTCGACCTTGCGGAGCGTGCGCTCACCCGCGACCTGGCGCACTGCGTCCAGGACAGCTCGGGCACCTGGCAGGTCGACGAGGGCAGCCGCACCATGCCCTATCTGGGCGCGGGCAGTGTGGGCATCGCCATGGTGCTGGACGACTTCCTCGCACACCGCCCCGGGCACGCCCGCTTCACCGCGGCGCGGGAGGGCATCCTGCCCGCGGCCAGGATGCGGTACTACGCACAGCCGGGCCTCTTCCAGGGCCGCGCCGGAATGCTGCTGCACCTGAGCAGGACCAGCACGCCCGGCGTCACCGAGGCCGACCGGCAGGCGCAACTCGCGGGCCTCGGCTGGTACGGGATGGCCTACCGGAACGGCCTCGCCTTCCCGGGCGACCAGATGATGCGGCTGTCGATGGACCTGGCCACCGGCACCGCGGGCTGCCTGCTGGCCGTGGGCGCGGCCGCCGCCGACCGAGGCGCAGCGGCGCCGAGCCTGCCGTTCCTGGCACCGCCGACCGGTGGCACCGCCGGCGGAGCGCTGTCGCACAGCACCACCACCCCGCCGCCCGAGGGCACGGCAGCGCGCGACAGCGCGCCGACGCCCGGCGGCTCACAGACCGGCCTCCGGGACGGGGGCCGTACCAAAGCATCACCGTCCCTGTAACACACAACCCGACACCCGATAGGGAAGGAAAACCACCATGGCACTTCTCGACCTGCAGACGATGAAGCCCGAGGAGCGGACCGGCGGCGGCGACGACAGCAGCGCGAGCCTCCTCCTGTGCGACAAGCACAGCTCCCACAGCACCCTGCTGTGCCTGTGACCGGGTGACACACACATCCGGTGCCCCTGGGCGGGGTTCGTCCCCCGCCCAGGGGCACTCCCCTGCCCCCGGCCGGCGGACGAAGGCGGCCCCGGCGGACCGGTTGCTGTTCTCCGAGGGACGCAAGCACCTGTGGCGTACGGTCGCCCTCTTTCTGTCCGCGACCGCGGCGGCGGTCGCCGGGCTGGCACTGCCCGCGGCGCTGGGCCGCACCCTCGACCTGCTGTTGGCGGGCGAAGGGGCCGGGAGTGCCGAGGCGGGCCGCTGGCTCGCCGTATGCGCGGCGCTGACCTGCGCGCTGGTGGCACTCGACGCGGCCGACACGGTGCTCACCGGCACCCTCAACTCCCGCGTCGCGGCGCGGCTGCGCACGCGCCTCGCCACCCATCTGCTGGCGCTCGGCCCGCTGCGTGCCAACCGGTTCGCCGACGGCGACCTGGTCACCCGCTGCACCGGCAACGCCGCGCACGCGGGCACGGGGCCCAGCAGTGCCGCCTCGGCGCTGGCCGCGGTGGTGACACCGGTGGGCGCGCTCGTGGCGCTCGCCCTGCTCGATCCGCGGCTTGCCGCCGTCTTTCTCGCCGGAACGCCACTGCTCGTGCTGCTGCTGCGCGCCTTCTCGCGGACCTCGACCGACTGTGTGACCCGTTATCAGGAGACTCAGGCACGGATAGCCGGGCGGCTCGTGGAGGCGCTGTCCGGGGCCCGCACCATCGCGGCGGCAGGCATCGGTCAGCGCGAGGGCGCCCGCGTACTGGAGCCGCTGGCGGAGCTGTCCGGACACGGGCACCGGATGTGGCGGGTGCAGGGCCGTGCCACCGCACAGGCTGCCGTGCTGGTGCCGCTGCTCCAGGTCGCGGTGGTCGCGGTCGGCGGTCTGCTGCTCAGTGGCGGCGAGTTGAGTGTGGGCGGGCTGGTCGCCGCCGCGCGCTACGCCGTCCTGGCGGCGGGCATCGGCACGCTCGTCGGACAGCTCAACGCACTGGTGCGCGGCCGCACCGCGGCGCAGCGGCTGGCGGAGGTACTGGCCGTCGCGCCCATGAGGGCCGGGCGGCGGACGGTACCGGACCACACCGCGCCCGGCGCCTCGGGTCGGCTGGAACTGTGCGGTGTGCGGGCCTCCTACGGCGGTGAACCGGTGCTGCGCGGAGTGGATCTGGCGGTGCCCGGCGGCGCTACGGTCGCGGTGGTGGGGCGGTCGGGCGCGGGCAAGTCGCTGCTGGCCGCCGTCGCCGGACGGCTCGTCGAACCGGAGGCCGGCCGGGTGCTGCTGGACGGTACCGACCTGGCGGAGCTGGATCCTTCGGCGCTGCGGCGAGCCATCGGCTTCGCGTTCGCACGTCCTGTTCTGTTCGGCGCCACGATCGGCGAAGCGCTCGCCGCGGGGATCCCCGGGCAGCGGGAGGGGCATGAGGCGCGGGTCCGGGCGGCGGCCGGTGCCGCCTGCGCCGACGAGTTCGTGCGCACCCTCCCGTACGGCTACGACACCCCCTGTGAGCAGGCGCCGCTCTCCGGTGGCGAGGTGCAGCGCCTGGGCCTCGCCCGGGCGCTCGCCCAGGGCGGCCGGGTGCTCGTTCTGGACGACGCCACCTCCAGTCTGGACACGGTGACGGAGCTGAAGGTGACACGAGCCCTCGTGGGCGCGGAAGAAGGCCTCGGCGGACAGGGAAGGGACGGCAGGGCTGCCAGGGGGGCGCGGACCCGGCTGGTTGTCGCACATCGCGCCTCGACCGCCGCGCGGGCGGATCTGACCGCGTGGCTCGACGGTGGCCGGATCCGGGCCGTGGCGCCGCACGCACAGCTGTGGGAGCAGCCCGCCTACCGGGCCCTGTTCGGCAGCGGGAGGGACGATGGCTGAGTCCGCGGAGGGGTCGGCCGGGACCGGGGCGGGACGGGCCCCGGCGAGAGGGGCCCGGGCGGGACGGGACAGCGCCCGGCGGGGGCTGGTGCGGGCGGGGCTGGGCTTCCTGCTGCGGCGGCCCCGGACGCTGGCCGCGCTCGCGGGCTGGTCGGCGCTGGAGGCGGCGCACACCTTCGCGCTGGGTTTCGCGCTCGCCCGCGCCCTGGACGACGGCTTCCTCGCCGGGCACCCGGCAACCGGCCTGGCGTGGCTGTCCGTCGCCGCGCTGGGGCTGCTGGTGGGCGCGTGGGGCACGGCACGGGTCCACCGGCAGGTGGCGCAGCTCACCGAACCGCTGCGCGACGAGCTGGTGCGCCGCGTGGTGGGGCGTGGACTCCACGAGGCCGTCACCGCCGTCGGCACACCGGGCCGTGCCGCAGGGGAGGCGTCCGGGACCGGCGTCGTCTCCCGGCTCACCCACCAGGTGGAGATCGCCAGGGACAGTTTCGCCGGACTGGTGATGGTCTCCCGCTCGTTCCTGTTCACGTTGGCGGGGGCGGTGCTGGGTCTCGTCGCGCTGGCTCCGGTGCTGCTGCTGGTCGTCGTGCCGCCGCTGCTGGCGGGGCTCGCCGTCTTCGCGGGGACGTTGCGCCCGCTGGCGCGCAGGCAGCGGGACTTCCTGGTGGCGGACGAGGAGTTGGCGCGCGAGGTGGGCACGACGGTGCGTGCGCTGCGGGACGTGGCCGCGTGCGGTGCGCAGGAGTCGGTGCGCCGCCGGGTGGAGCGGCGGGTGACTGCGGAGCGGCGGGCGGCCGACGCGCTGGCCCGCTGGGGCGTCGCCCGTGCGCTGGCCCTCGGTATCGGCGGGCGGCTGCCCGTCGTGCTGCTGCTGGTGCTCACCCCCTGGTTGCTGCGACAGGGGGTGAGCGCCGGGGCGCTGGCGGGAGCGCTCACCTATCTGACCCAGTCGCTGCTGCCGGCGCTGCAGAGCCTGGTGCACGGGCTGGGCGGCGCGGGCGCCCGGCTCGCTGTGGTGATCGGCCGACTGCGGGAGGGGGCGCCGGACTCCGGCGGACCGGCACCGCGCACACCGACGCCGGGCAGCCGCACACCGACGCCCCGCACGCCGGACCCCCGTACGCCCTCGGGTCCTGAGGTCCCCGCGCTCGAACTGCGGGGTGTCACCTTCGCCTACGGACCGGGCGCCGCGCCGGTGCTGACGGGGCTCGATCTCACCGTCCCGGCGGGCGGGCGGCTGGCGGTCGTCGGCCCGAGCGGCGCGGGCAAGTCCACCCTGGCCCTGCTGGTCGCCGGGCTGCTGCGCCCCTCGGCCGGCGAGATCAGAGTGCACGGGCAGCCGGCCGTACCCGGACGGCTGCGGGCCGCCGAGCAGTTGGCCGGACAACGGGTGCTGATCCCCCAGGAGTCGTACGTCTTCACCGGAAGCCTGCGCGAGAACCTCTGCTGTCTGCTTCCGGAGAGCTCCGCTCCACCGCCGGGGGCGGTGCTGCTCGACGCCGTGGAAGCGGTGGGCGCCCGAGCGCTGGTGCGGCAGCTCGGAGGGCTCGACGGGTGGGTGGACCCGGTGGCGCTCTCGGCGGGGGAACGGCAGCAGCTGGCGCTGGCCCGCGCCTATCTCTCCCCCGCCCCTCTGGTGGTCCTGGACGAGGCGAGCAGTCATCTGGACCCGGCCGCCGAGGAGATGGCCGAGTACGCCTTCATCCGGCGCGGCGGTGCGCTGGTGGTGATCGCGCACCGGATCAGCTCGGCGCTGCGCGCCGAGCTGATCCTGGTACTGGACGGCGAACGCACCTGCTGCGGCACCCATGCCCAGTTGCTTGAGAGCTCCGCGCTCTATCGCGACCTGGCGGCGGGCTGGGCCCCGCAGTCCCGCGTGTAGCGGGGGTGCGGCACACTCACGCCCGCTCGCCGTCGGCCGGGCCGGCGCGCTACAGCCAGCCGGCTCCCTGGGAGATGCGGATGGCGTCCACCCGGTTGCGGGCGCCGGTCTTGCGGGTGATGGCGGACATGTAGTTGCGCACCGTGCCGGTCGACAGGCCCAGTCGGCGGGCTATCTCGGTGATGGGGGCGCCCTCGGCCGCCGCCGAGAGCACGGTCAGCTCCCGTTCGCTCAGCGGGACCTCGGAGGCCCGCAGGACGGTGCCAGCCAAGGCGTTGTCCACGAAGCGCTCGCCTGCGGCCACCTGTCGGATGCCGGTCACCAACTGCTCGGGCAGCGCGTCCTTGCACACGAAACCGCGTGCCCCCGCGTCCAGTGCCCGGCGCAGCGCCCCCGGACAGTGCTGGCTGACCAGCACCAGCAGCCGGTGCGAAGGCCCCACCGACCGTGTGGCGCTCTTGCGTGAGAGCCCCGCCAGTTCGTCCAGTGGAGAACGCCCCGTCACATCGGCGTCCACGACGCAAACGTCGGTGGGCTGGGCCCGTGCGAGCCGGACCGCGTCCTTCGCGGGCGCGGCCTCGATGGTCATGTCCGGCTCCCTTCCGACCAGAGCGGCCAGCGCGCATCTGAGTATGCGCACGTCGTGCACCAGCAGTACCCGGATCACACTCAATCCCCCCTAGGTGCCCGATCCCCCCACATGACAGGCGCAGCTCAATACATACAAGCTCATCGCGGACGAGAGACACATAGTTTTGGCCACACATTGAATTCGAATGTGTGCGATGTGTTATGGGGGGCGCATGAGGGGGCGCACTCCCCGACGCGGCCGGGCGGCATCCGGCGCCTCCCCGCGCGTCGTTTCGCCCGATTACCTGCGGGTACCGCGACCCTCTTGAAGACGACGCACCGACGGCGGCCGGAGCACCTCCGGCCAGCGGAGTGAGCGGAGTGGAGATGCGACTGACCGAGAGCAGCTCGGACGCCCCCGGGAAACCGAGCACGCCGGGCGCGCAGGACCCGTGGGGGACGCTGCCCCCGCCGGGCGCCCGGGAAGCGGCGGGCGTGGTGGCGGACGTACTGCTGCCGGTGCTGGCAGGCGGCGTCATCGTGCGCAGGCCCCGGGCGATGGCGCTGGTGGAGCGCACCGGTTGGGACCGGCGCGGTGTCGACCGGATGCGCGCCCTGCGCGAGCGGTACGGGCCGGGCCCCCTCCCGCTGACGGTGCGGGGCCGGTCGTACGCGATGGTGCTGGACCCGCAGGACGCGCGCCGCGTGCTGCGTGAGACGCCGGAGCCCTTCAGCCCGGCGACGTGGGAGAAGCGCAGCGCGCTCGCCCAGTTCCAGCCGCACGGCGTCCTCATCTCCGGTGGCCAGGAGCGGACGCGGCGCCGGGAGTTCGTGGAGGAGGTGCTGGAGACCCCCAAGCCGCTGCACGACATCGCCAGCCGGCTGACCGGCGTCGTACGCGAGGAGGCGGCGCTGCTGCTGGAGGGGGCCGAGCGTTCGGGGCAGCTGCGGTGGGAGGAGTTCGATGCCGCCTGGTGGCGCATCGTCCGGCGCGTCGTCCTGGGGGACGCGGCACGTGACGACACCACGCTCACCGCACAACTCGGTGCGCTGCGCTCGGCCGCCAACTGGTCGCTGGCCTCTCCGCGCCGCAGGCGGCTGCGGAGCGCGTTCCTGGCCCGCGTACGCTCCTACGCCGCCCGTCCGGAGCCCGGCAGCCTCGCCGAGCGGGTCGCCCGTACCCCCGCACCGGCCGGTACCGACCGCGCGGGCCAGATCCCGCACTGGCTGTTCGCCTACGACGCGGCGGGCATGGCCACCGTGCGTGCCCTGGCGGTACTGGCGACCCATCCCGAGCCGGCCGAGCAGGCCCGCCGGGAGGCGACCGCCGGGCAGCCGGACACCCCTCGCGAACTGCCGTTCCTGCGCGGCTGCGCACTGGAGTCGGTACGGCTGTGGCCGACGACGCCCCTCATCCTGCGGGAGAGCACGGCACAGACCTCCTGGGAGGGCGGCACACTGCCTGCCGGGACGGTCTTCGCCCTCTACACGCCCTATCTGCACCGCGCCGAGCCCGCCGCCCCGTACGGGGACAGCTTCGCGCCCCGGCAGTGGACCGAGGAGACGGGACAGGAAGCGCGGGCCAACCCGGCGCTGGTTCCGTTCAGTTCGGGTCCGGCCGGGTGTCCGGGGGAGAACCTGGTGCTGTTCACCGTCAGCACACTGCTGGCGGCGCTGGTGGAGGGGCACCAGTACACGCTGGCCTCGCACCCGCAGCTGCGCCCGTCCGCACCGATTCCCGCGACGCTCGACCACTTCGCGCTGGCCTTCCGGGTGAACCCGCTGTAGCCGGTGGCCGGACTCCGCGTGAAGGAGGGTGCGGGGTTGTGCCCCGCACCCTCCTTCACGCCTCTCTCGCCGGCGCCCACGCGCCGCTCCGCCCTACTCGCCCGAGGTCGCCTCGTCCTCGTCCACGGTGTGCAGGGCCTGCTCCTCCGGGGAGAGGCCGCCGGACTCGCCGGTCTCCCTGCCGTAGACGTCCTGGCGGCGGGGCGGTGTCATCTCCGGATCGGCGCGCAGCTGCCCCGCCTGGTCGTCCGGCGGGCCGGAGACCGCGTCCCGCTCGGTCTCCTCGGGCCGCTCCTCGGCGAGCCGCTCGTCCAGGGACTCGCCCTCGCGCATCTCGGCCGGAGTGGGCGCGGCACGGGTGGCGGCGGTCGGCGTGTCACCCGGCACCGACTCCTGCTGCGGGTCGTTGGACCGCTGCTGCATGGGGGCACCGTCCTGCAGATCAGGGATGCCCTGGTCCTCGGGCTCGGCGCCCGGGTCGGCGGGTTCGGCGTACTCCTGGTCGGACTCCGCCTGGGGCGTCAGGAAGGAGGTGTCGAAGCCCCCGCTGTCGCCTCCGCTCGCCCGGGGCGGCGGGTCGGACTCCACGGGCGGTTGCCACGGACCGCGCTCCGGGCTCTCGTCCGGCTGCCGGCCCTCGACGGGACCCGCCTGCATCTCGGCGGCGTCCTCGGTGGTGACGCCCTCTTCCGCGGGGATGTCCCTGCCGTCTCCCGTCATGGTGGCCTCCTCTCGTGTGGACGCTCCGGGTACCCATCCGACGCGGCGGCTACGCGGGCAGCCGCCCGCCCGGACCGGAGGCCGGCCCGGCGCGCCGGGCCGGTCCTGGGCCGCGGTCGCCGCGCTCAGCTCTCCTGTTCCAACCTGGCGTAGGCGCTCTCGTCCAACCGGGTGAGCAGGTCGGCAGGTCCCTCGTAGATCTCCTGGGCGCCGGCCCGGATCAGCTCGGCGCGCGGGATGCCGCCGGAGAGCACGCCGAGCGCGGTGACCCCGGACCGGGAGGCGGCACGCATGTCCCATACCGCGTCGCCGAGGAAGACCGTCTGCTCACGGGCGGCTCCGGTCAGTTCCCTGGCCTGTTCCACGGAGTCGGGTGCCGGTTTGCCCTCCGCGACGTCCGAGGCGCTGGCGATGTGGGCGATGACCTCGTCGGCGTCCAGGGCGCGGCGCAGCGCGGCCAGCTCACCACCCACCGAGGAGGTGACCAGCACGATCGTCCAGCCCCTGTCGTGCAGTGCGCGCAGCAGTTCGCGGGCGCCCTCCAGCGCCGCCAGCCGTTCGTGGCAGGTGGCGAAGAGCGTCTTGTGGGCGGCGTCGATCGTCGTGTCCTGCTCCGGGTCCCTGCCCTCCCCCAGCACATGGGCGATCAGATCGCCGCCGCCGAGCCCCACGGCCCGGTGCACGGCCGCCATGGGCACCTTGTGCCCCGCCTGGCGCAGCGCCTCCCACCAGGCGTGTACATGGAGATAGGTGGTGTCGGTGAGGGTGCCGTCGACATCGAAGAGCGCGGCGCGTGGCATGGCGGCTCCTTCGTTCGGGTGAGGGTGAGCGTGCGGGTGTGGAGGGTCGGGAGGCCGGGGGCGGAGGGCGTCCGGAGGATCAGGAACGGCCGGGAGCGGCGGGGGGCTGTCCGTCGGCGAGCACCCGAACCGTGTCGAGGTCGGGTGCCGCGGCGTCGGGCAGGTTCATCCCGGCCTCCACGCCGCTGCGCAAATAGTCGAGCACGGTCCTGGTGAGCCGCTCGCCGGGCAGCACTGTGGGGATGCCCGGCGGATAGGGGGTGACCATCTCGGCGGCGATCCGGCCCTCCGCCCGGTCGACGGGGACGTCCTCTATCGCGCCGAAATACGCGTCCCGCGGCAGACACGCCAGCTCCATCCGCAGGTCGGACGGGGCACACAGCCGGACCGGAGGCGCCTTGGGTATCTCGTCGGCCCGCGCCGTCAGCTCACGCAGGGCCTCCAGGAGCCGTCCGGTGGTCTCCCGGTCGTCGGCGTGGGTGAGCTGGGTGTTGATTCTGCGGTGGTCGCTGATGTGGACGTCGAGGTGCCGGTGCTCACGGAGCCAGTCGGCGGCCTGGTAGCCGTTGAGCGGCAGCTCGTCCAGGTCGATGACGACGGGCAGCGGGTCCAGGTCCGCGGCCTTGCCCTCACCGACGAAGTCGGCCCGGTCGTTGACGTGCAGCCCGTCCATGGCCTCCACCCGCTGCCGCACCTCGGCCGCGAGGCCGAGCGCGTGCGAGAGCAGCTGGTGGCCGTGCTGCACCATCTGGCGGCGCCAGCCGTCCAGACCGGCGTAGAGCAGCACATTGGGGCTGGTGGTGCCCAGCAGGTCGGCGCGCTGGGCCAGCAGCAGCGGGTCGATGTGGTCGCCCTGCAGATGGAAGACGGAGCCCTGCTCGAAGCCGCTGCCCATCTTGTGGATGCTGGTCACGCAGACGTCGGCGCCCGCGTCCATCGCCCAGGTGGGCAGGTCGGGATGGAAGGGCAGATGGGCACCCCACGCCTCGTCCACGATGAGCGGCCGCCCGTGGCGGTGGCAGACCTCCGCGACGGCGTGCAGATCCGCGCAGGTGCCGTACGGGGTGGGGCTGGTGACCAGGGCGCCGCGCGCGTCGGGGTGCTCCGCGAAGGCGGCCTCGAACGCGGCGGCCGAGGGCGCGTGCGCCAGCAGCCGTTCCTCGTCCCACTGCGGCTCCACCCAGACCGGGTGGATGCCCGACAGCAGCAGCCCGGAGATCACCGACTTGTGGGCGTCCCTGCCGACCAGCAGCTTCTCGTGCGGCCCGGCAACCGCCAGCATGGCGGCCTTCACGGACAGCGAGCTGCCGCAGGTGGAGAAGAAGGTGTGCTCGGCGTGGACGGCCTCCGCCATCAGCTGTTCGGCCTTGACCAGCACGGCACCGCGGGTGCGTCGGTCGTCCAGCCCGCCGGAGGCCAGGACGTCGCCGTGGAAGACGGCGTCGCCCAGCACCCCGCGCACCCGGGGGTCGGCGCCGCGCGCCTGCTTGTGTCCCGGCGGGGTGAACGGCAGCTCCCCCGCCGCCTGGTATCGGGCCAGTGCCTCCAGCACTGGTGCGGTGTTGTGGTCCATGCGTCCCCGGGTGCCCTCTCGGACGGAAGAGAACCGGAGAGGGCTTGCCCGGTGCCTCCCGCGTACGCGCCGCACGGGGCTGCGCTCCGCGAGGGGCGCAGCGCTCCGTGAGGGGAGGCGGGGCACGGCTAGCGGCGCTCGCGCGGGGTCTCGCGGACGACGTCCTCGGGCCGCTTGTCGTCCCGCAGGCCCAGGAAGCGGGGGTGCCGCAGCATGCCGTCGCGGGTCCACTCGGTGAAGCCGATCTGCGCCACGAGCCGGGGCTCCACCCAGTGCGCGCCGCGCTCGCGGACCGGGTCGGCGAACGGGGAGCGGCGCACCGCCAGCTCGTCCAACCCACGGCGCAGGGTCATCAGCGTGGCACGGTCGTAGCCGGTGCCGACCTTGCCCGCGTAGCGCAGCGCGCCGTCCTCGTAGTAGCCGAGCAGCAGTGCCCCGAAGCCCACTCGACTTCCGGCGGGTTCGGTGAAGCCACCGATGACCAGTTCCTGGCCGCCCGCGCACTTGAGCTTGAGCCAGTCGGACGAGCGGCGCGGCTGGTAGCGCCCGTCGGCGCGCTTGGCGATCAGCCCCTCCCAGCCGTGTCGGCACGCCTCGTCCAGCAGTTGCGGGCCGCCCTCGTTGCGGTGGGTGGTGAAGCGTAGGGGGGCCTGGAAGTCCAGTGCCCTGCGCAGCAGCGACTTGCGGGTGCGCAGCGGGAGCCGGGTCAGGTCCATGCCGTCGAGCCGCAGCAGGTCGAACACGTAGTAGGTGATGGCCACCCCGCTGGCTCTGGCCTGCCGTTCGGTGCTCAGCTGCATGCGCTGCTGGAGGCGGGCGAAGTCGGTGCGACCGTGCGCGAAGGCGACGATCTCGCCGTCCACGGTGAAGTCGGCGCGGCTCTGTGCGGCCAGTGCGTCGGCGATCTCGGGGTACGTCGCCTCGACGCGCCGGCCCGAGCGGGACAGCAGCCGTTCGCTCCCGTCCTCGCGTACCGCGAGCACTCGTACACCGTCGAGCTTGCGTTCGAATATCCAGCCGCTTGCCGGGAAGTCCCGTCTGTCGGTCAGCTCGGCGCGCATGGGCTTCTCCGCCAGCGCCGCACCCGGCGGCGCCCGGCGCAGCAGTGCGCGCTGGTCGGCGGGGAGGGTGTCGAGCAGATCGCTCATGACCGCCCGCCCTCGCGGGTCCACTCCTCCGTCGCCTCCTGTGCGACCTGTTTGAGCGTGCGGTCGCTGCGGGCCGAGCGGACGCGCCATGGATCGGGGGTGCCGCGGGAGGAGGCGTGGCTGTCGTTCTTCTTGACCAGCAGCCATGCCTCCCGTTCGCCGTCCTCCCCGCTGCGGAAGCGGGAGAGGGCCCAGTCGCCGCGCAGCTTGCCGCCGTGCATCCGGAAGGAGATGTGGCCCTTGTCCAGCGCCTTGCCGAAGTCACGGGAGAGCGGTTCGTAGGTGCCTTCGTCCCACACGATGACCGGCCCGGCGCCGTACTCTCCCTCCGGGATGACGCCCTCGAAGGTGCGGTACTCCAGGGGGTGGTCCTCGACCGGCATGGCCAGCCGCTTGTCGTGCGGGTCCGTCGAGGGCCCCTTGGGTACCGACCACGACTTGAGCACGCCGTCCCACTCCAGCCGGAAGTCGAAGTGCAGGCTCGTCGCATCGTGGATCTGCACCACGTAGTGCGGCTCCTCGTCCCGCTCCGTGCGCTTGCCCTTGGGCTCAGCGGTCCGGTCGAAACGCCGCTTGCCGCGGTACGCCTTCAGCGCGTCGTCGTCGCCACTCACGCCTCGTCCTCACGTTCCGTGCCGCGTCCTGTCCGCCTGGTTCCGTCCGCGCGCGTTCCGCGCGGAGACCCGCGCTGCTCGCGCGCTCTCGCTCCTCCCGCGTTCCCACTGTCCCGCGGAACACACGGGCTCGCAGTGGGAGCCCGCGGACCGCCACCGCCCCGGTCCGGTCCGGGGCGACGTCACCGGTCGGCGTACGGGCAAGTGGACGCCGTCGGCACCGCTCGGGGCGCCATTACCGGATACTCAGAGTCATATACGTTTCGTTAGTACAGCAGTCCGGGATACACGAGCGGCGGCAGCGCCGCTGAGCCGAACGAGCGGCGTACCCAATTCCGTGGCGCGTCAGTTGACTTCATCGGAGGCGCGCGCACCGTACCGGCCCGCCTCCGCCACCGGAGACGAGGAGGGCCGCATGACGTCGACACCCCGTACGCCTGCCACCACCACCGCACCCGCGTCCGCGCCGTCGGCCCGCCGGGCGACCGCCACCGCGGCACCGCTCCCCCAGGACGAACTCGCCGCCTACCTCGCCGCCCACCCCGCCCCGGCCGCCGCGGTGGACGCGGTGATCCGCGACGAGCGGGGCCGCCTCCTGGTCGTCGACCCGGTCTACAAGGCGGGCTGGGACCTGCCCGGCGGCATGGTCGACGACGAGGGCCTGGTCGACGCGCTCGTACGGGAGCTCCGCGAGGAGCTGCGGCCGGCCGCGCTGCGGGTCGGCCGCCTGCTGGCCGTCGACAACGTACCGGCCACCGTGTACGGCAGGGCGCTGACCGCCTGCGTCTACGCCGTCCAGCTGCCGTACCCGGTGACCGTGCGGGACCTGCGGCTCCAGCCCGACGAACTGCGCGCCGCCGAGTTCCTGCCCCAGGACGAGGCGCTGTGCCGGCTCCCCGAACGGTTGCGCCGCCGCACGGCCGCCGCGCTCGGCGCCGAGCGCGGTGCTCATACGGCGCACCTGCTGGACGGCCACCCGGCACCCCTCGACGACCGGGACCGTCGCGCCCTGCTGCCCAGCCCCGCCGTCGCCGCCGCCGCGCTGGTCACGGACGGTACGGGCCGGGTTCTGGTACGGGACGCCGGAGCAGCCGGGGACACCCGGGACACCTGGGCCGCCTGGGATGAGGGGGCCACCTGGCGACTGCCGGGCACCCTGGTGTCCGCCACCGAAACCCCCGCGGAGGGCGCGGCCCGGGCCCTGGAGACGCAGCTGGGGCGGGCGGCGGGCGTCTCGGTCGGCAGGCTGCTGACCGTCGACAGCACACGGTGCCCGGCGGGCGGCCGGACGCTGATCACCCACCTCTTCGAGGCCCACGTCGCCCTCCCCGAGCACCCCGGCGCCGCCCGTCTGCTCCCGGCGGACGAGGCACTGCGCGCCCTCCCGCCCCACGAAGCCCGCCTGCTGCGCAGCTCCCCCGGCCGGACCCCCGGTGCCCAGGGGCCTACGGAAGAGTGAGAAGTGAGAAGAGTGAAAGGAGCGGGCCGTAACGAGCCCGAGGGTGGGCAGGATGGGACGGTGACTTCTCAAACCCGCGCGATGTCGTTCAACGCGGCGGCGGATCGTTATGCCGCGTACCGACCGTCCTATCCGTCCGAACTCTTCCGCGCCCTGGCGGAGCTGGCCGGATTTCCGCTGGCAGGGGCCCGGGTCGCCGATGTCGGAGCCGGCACGGGCATATCCACCGCCCAGTTGCTGGAGCGCGGCGCCGAGGTGATCGCCGTGGAGCCGGGCGCGGGCATGGCCGCATGGTTCCGCAAGAGCCTGCCGGACGCACCGTTGATCCGCGGGGACGCCAACGCGCTGCCACTGGCGGACAGCAGCCGCGACCTGATCACCTACGCGCAGTCCTGGCACTGGACCGACACCGCGCGTTCGGTTCCCGAAGCACTACGGGTGTTGCGCCCGGGCGGTTCGCTCGCCATCTGGTGGAACACCACCGCCCTGGACGTGCCGTGGATCGCCGAGCAGACGGAGCGCATCACGCGCCACACCGGCGCCACCTCTCCCTCCCTGACCCCCATCGACGACCCCGACGCGGTACGAAGGGCGGGGCTCGACGGGCTCCGCCTCGCCCGCCGCCATGTGCGCTGGAGCCGTACCGTGCCGCTCGACACCCATCTGGGCAATCTCGCCAGCCATTCCGGGTTCCTCGTCATGGACGAGGAGGACACCCGGGAGTTCCTGGACGCCGAACGCGTCCGGCTGCGCGCCATCTTCCCCGACGAGCGGATCCCGGAGACCTATGTGGTCGACCTGTGGGTGGCGGGCGACACCGAAGGCGGCCCGGCGCAGGCCGGGTAGCCGGCGCGCCGGCCGAGCGCCGAGCGGATCAGCCCCACCAATTCCGCTGTGCGCTCGTTGACGAAGAAGTGGTCGCCGGGCACGGGCCGGAATGTGAAAGGTCCGCTGGTCAACTCGCCCCACGCCCGCATGGAGCCGGGCGGGAACGTGGTGTCGGCCAGCCCGGCGAGCGCGGTCACCGGGCAGCTCACCAGCGGCTCGGCCGACGGCACCTCCGGCCCGGGGCCCGCCCAGGGACGGTAGGTCTCGGCCAGGGTGAAGTCGGCACGCAGCCCGACCCGCGCCAGCTCCACCGCCGCCGGATCGTCGAACAGTTCGACGGGCACCTGCCCGTAGAGACCCAGCGTGGTCATGAAGGCCGCGCGCGGCAGATCGTGGACCGGCTCCCGGCCCAGCGGCAGTTGGGGCGGGTGCTGCGCCGCGACCGTCAGACCCAGCGGCACATGCCCGGTGGCCTCCAGCCGGCGCGCGGCCTCGAAGGCGACCAGCGCGCCGAGGCTGTGGCCGAAGAGCGCGTAGCCGTCCGCGCCGCCCACCTGCTGCCGCAGCTGCGGCAGCAGGTGGGTCATCAGACCGTCCATGGTGGTGTGCGGCGGCTCCGTCGCCCTGCCCTCCCGGCCGGGGAGCTGAACCGGGACCACCTCGATCTCGGGTGCGAGCAGCCGCTGCCAGGGGCGGTACGCGGAGGCGCCCTGTCCGGCGCAGGGGAAGCACAGCAGGCGCACCCGCGGCCGCCCCCCGGGCCCGGGCGGTACCGGTGGCGGGAAGGGGAACCAGGGGCTGGAGCTGTGCGCCGGGGTGGTGGTGCTCATGCGGTGATGATCCCTGCGATGGCTCGTACGGTGGGGTTCTCGATGAGGGTCGCGATGGGCAGCTCGGTGTCGAACTCCCGGCGCACCCGGGCGGCGAGCTGCACGCCGACGAGCGAGTTGCCGCCGAGCGCGAAGAAGTCGTCGTCCATCCCGATGTCGTCGATGCCCAGCGCCTCGGACCACAGCCGCGCCAGCCGCCGGTGGGTGTCGGCCGGTGCCGCGCCGTTGTCCCGCTCCGGCTCACGGGCGGCGGGTACCGGCGGCCGGGTGCCGTCGGCGGTGGTGGCCGCCGGGAGGGCGTTCGGCTGCCCCGCGTCCGCGATCACGTCCTGGGTGAGCGCTTCGACGGCGCGCAACCGCCGCTCCATGCCCTCGGGGATGACGACGACCTGGGGCCCGACGCGGTCGCCGAGAATGTGCCAGAGCGCCTGGACGCCCTCCTCGGGGCGGATCGCGAACTCACCACCGAGGCCCTGTGCGGCGGACTGCCCACCGGGGTCGGGGGGAGTGTCGCTGCTGTCCGCGGGGTGCGCGGCGGCGGTGATGCCGCGCCGGAACTCCTCGGGGTCCCGGACCCGTACCGTGTAGCCGGTCACATCCACGATCTCGCGGCCCTCGTCGTCGGTGAGGGTCAGATCGAAGGTCACCATGTTCCGGTGCGTGCTGCGCCGCCGCGAGTACACATGGACCGTCGCCGGCAGCGGGCCCCGCACCGTGATGCTGCTGATGGAGAACGGCAGATAGCTCTGCCCCGTCGGACCGAGCTCCGGCAGATAGACGGAGTTGGAGGTCGCCGCGTCGAACAGCGCCGGATGGAGCGGGTGGTCGGCCAGTTCGGCGAGATACGGTTCCGGCATCTCGATCCGGGCCAGCGTCGAGGAGTCGTCGCGCCGCAGCTCCGCCAGGTTCGACCAGCGCGGCCCGAAGTCGACCAGGCCGAGCTCCGGGTAGTAGGACTCGGTGTCCGGCTTGACGACGGGAAAGCACTCCCGCAGCACGCCCAGGTCGTGCACCTGCGCCTTGGCCTTGGGTGCCCTGTGGAGCTGTCCCGTCGCATGCTGCGTCCACTCCCCCTCCTCGTCGGTGCGGCTGGCGACGGTGAAGTGGTAGCCGCCGCTCTCGGGGACGAGGGAGGTCCGCAGTGTGGTGCGGCCGTGGAGTGCGAGAACGGAGAGGAAGGTGACGTCGGTCAGCACCAGCCGGTCGTCCGCAACCGGATCGTCCAGCAGCGCGTCCGCACCTGCCGCGCGGGCCATCTCCAGATAGCCCGTCGCGGGCCACACCGGCGTGTCGGCCACCCGGTGTTCGCGGGAGACCCAGTGCGTCTCACCGTCCAGCACGAGGCGGTAGGTGATGCTGCCGTCGGCGTTGTCGCTGCGCTCGCCGAGGAGAGGCCCGTCGACCGTGCCCGGTGCGTGTCCGGTGTCGCGGGCGTCACCGGCGTGGACGTCGCCGGTGTCGTGGGCGTCGCCGGGGCGTGGGTGGTCAGCTGCTCCGTGCCCGTTCGACATGGCGAGG
The DNA here is from genome assembly GCF_017676345.1 of Streptomyces smyrnaeus. Taxonomy (GTDB): domain Bacteria; phylum Actinomycetota; class Actinomycetes; order Streptomycetales; family Streptomycetaceae; genus Streptomyces; species Streptomyces smyrnaeus. Next base: position 195,202 of record NZ_JAFFZM010000001.1, read on the forward strand.
GAGCCCACGTCCCCCGCCGGGTTGCCGGTCTGCAGGGCGCGGAAGGCGGCCGGGGCGAGAGCGTCCGCCTTGGCGGCCATGCCGACCTCGGCCCAGGCGTCCCAGTTGACGGAAACGGTGAAGCCGGGCCCCTCCGCCGCGCGGGCGTGCGCGTAGGCGTCCATGAAGGCGTTGGCCGACGCGTAGTCGGTCTGGCCGAGGTTCCCGGCGACGGAGGTGATGGAGGAGAAGAGCACCATCAGCTCCACCCGCTCCCCCAGCAGCCGGTCCAGTACCAGCGTGCCCGACACCTTGGCCGCCATCACCCGCTCGGCTTCCGCCCGGGTCTTGAGCGCCAGCAGGCCGCCGCCCGGGACGCCTGCGGTGTGGAAGACCCCGTCGAACGCGCCGAACTGCCGCTCCCCGCGCTCCACCACGGCCCGCATCGCGGCCTCGTCCGCCACATCCGCGCGGCACACCAGCACGTCGGCGCCGTACTCCTCGATCCGGCGCAGCCGCCGTACCGTCTCGCGCACGGAGTCGTCTGCGCCTCCGGCCGAGGCGTCGGCGGCAGCGGTGTCGGCGCCTCGCGCCGGGTCGCCGGTGAGCAGCCGGTCCCACTCCGCCCGGTCGGGGAACGGCGTGCGGGCGGTCAGTACGAGGCGGGCGCGTACGGCCTTGGCCAGGCCCTCGGCCACCGCCAGCCCGATGCCGCCGAGGCCACCGGTGATCAGATAGGTGCCGCGCTCGCGCAGCGGCCCCGCGGCTCCCTTGACCCGCGGCTCGGGGACCTGGCCGTAGCCGAGCAGCCAGCGTCTGCGGCCCCGCATCGCGACCCAGCGGTCACCGCAGGCGGCGAACGGCGGGGCGGGCCGCCCGGCCCTGGCCAGCTCCTCCCACAGCCCCTGCTCGAAGCGGTCCTCGGCCACGTCCAGGCACCGGACAGTGATCTCCGGCAGCTCCTTGGCCATCACGTCGCACACCCCGGTCACCGCGGCCCGCGCGGGGGCGACCGGTTCCGCACCGGAGACGGCGCGCAGCCGGGAGCCGACCACGTCCCAGCGCATTCCGGACACCGAGGCCGAGCCGCGGTCGGCGAACGCCTGGGCGAGGTGCAGCACGCTGAAGAAGCCGAGGTCCAGCCATCCGCCGACGTCGTCGGGACCGTACTTCGCGGTCGAGGGCTCCTGCCCGCCGAAGACAGCTGGCGGGCCCCACAACCAGCCGTGCAGGACCCGTGCGGGCAACAGACCGTCGGCGGTCAGGGAGTCGGCGAGCGCGTCGTAGTCCTCCCGGACGCCGGGGCGCAGTACATAGCGGCTGCCCGTGAGCCGTTCGAACCGTTCGCCCGGTTCGGCGGTCACCACTTGGGCGCCGGCACTTCGCAGCCGGTTGACGATGCCGTCCAGGCCGTCGCCCCTGCGGAAGACCAGCCAGGTGCCGGTCGGCGAGCCGGTGCCGTGAGGCGGGGCGGGGTCCTCGCGCCATTCGGGGCGGAAGAGCGCCCGTTCGATGGGCCGCCGCCCCTCGTCGGGCTGCGGCGGCTGCTCCTCGGGGGCGGCGGAGGCCGCAGGCTGCTCGACAGGGTCCAGCCAGTGGACGGTGCGCTGGAAGCGATAGGTGGGCAGCGGCACCCGACGCCAGTTCTCGCCCCGGTAGCCGGCCCAGTCGACATCGGCGCCCGCAGCCCACAGGTCGGCCACGGCCCGGGCCAGACAGCGCGGGCCGTCGTCGGCGCCCTGCGGCAGCGGCATCGTCGGCACCACGGTACGGTCCCGGCTGCCGGAGGCGACCGCCTGGGCGCGGGTCAGCCCGGTGAGCACCTGGCCGGGGCCCGCCTCGACGAACAGCAGTTCGCTGTCCTCCAGCAGCAGTGCGACGCTGGGCGCGAATTGGACGGGCGCGCGCAGATGCCGCGTCCAGTAGTCGGGGTCGACCGCCTGCTCGTCGGTGATCCACTCGCCGGTGGTGTTGGAGACGAACGGCAGTTGCGGAGCGCGCAGTTCGACCTTGGACAGCTCGGCGGCGAACGGTTCCAGCGCGGGCTCCATCATGGCCGAGTGGAACGCGTGCGAGGTGTGCAGCCGATGGCCGGTCACGCCGCGTTCGGCCAGTGCCGCCTGCGCGGCGTCCACCGCCGCTTCCGGTCCGGACAGCACGGTCAGCCGGGCGCCGTTGTAGGCGGCGATGTCGCAGCCCGCCAGCCCCTCGACCGCTTCCGGCGGCGCGGGCACGGCCAGCATGCTGCCGCCGGGCAGCTCCTGGACCAGCGCGCCGCGCCGCACCACCAGCCGCACGGCGTCGGCGAGCGTGAACACACCGGCGAGGCAGGCTGCGACGTATTCGCCGACGCTGTGGCCGACCATGGCGGCCGGGCGCAGTCCCCACGCCAGCAGCTGCCGTGCCATCGCGTACTCGACGGTGAACAGCGCGGGCTGGGCCATGCTGGTGCGGGTCAGCCGCTCGGCGGCACCGCGCTCGTCGGCGGCGAACATCACCTCGCGCAGGTCGGTGTCCAGCAGCGGGCGCGCCAGCTCGGCGCACTCGTCGACGGCCGCGCGGAAGACCGGTTCCTGCTCGTAGCAGCGGTGGCCCATGCCGAGGTGCTGGGAGCCCTGGCCGGGGAAGAGGAAGGCGACCGGCGCTCCTTCAGCGGGTGCCGGGGCTCCCCCTCCCCCGGCCTGTGGCCGGGAGCTCGCCCCGGTCCGGACGGCGCGGCGGAGCGCGGCGGGGGCGCCTTCCGTACCGGGGACCACGGCGACCCGGTGCCGGAAGTGCGGGCGGCCCAGGCTCAGTGTCGCGGCGACATCGGCCGGGTCCTGTTCGGGGTGGGCGTCGAGGTGGTCGGCGAGACGGCGGGTGGCGTCGGCGAGCGCTTCGGGGGTCCGCGCCGACACGGGAAGCAGCAACGGGCGCTGCCGGGCCGGCTCGACGGGTGCGGCCGACGCGGCGGACACGGCCGAGTCGGCTGAGGCGGCCGAGTCGGCGGGCCGGGTGTCGGCGGGTGCGGAGAAACGTTTCGGCTCGGGGTGGGCGGGCGGCTGCTCCACCACCACGTGCGCGTTGGTGCCGCCGACCCCGAAGGAGCTGACGGCCGCGAGCCGGACGTCGTGGTGCGCCGGCCAGTCGGACAGCTCGGTGTTGACGTAGAAGGGGCCGTGCTCGAAGTCGATGGCCGGGTTGGGCCGGGTGTAGTTGATGCTCGGCGGTATGCGGCCGGTCCGGAGGGCAAGGACGGTCTTGACGAGCCCGATGACGCCCGCTGCGGGCCCCAGGTGGCCGACGTTGCCCTTGACGGAGCCGATCGGGCAGACGCGGACGCCGGTCATACCCAGGTCGCGGTAGGCGCGGGTGAGCGCGTTCACCTCGATGGGGTCACCGACCCGGGTGCCGGTGCCGTGCGCCTCGACATAGCCGATGGCGGCGGGATCGAGGCCGTGGGCGCGCATCGCCCGCCGGATGAGCAGGGCCTGACCCTCGACGCTGGGCGCCGTGAACCCGGCCTTGAGGGCGCCGTCGTTGTTGACGGCGGAGGCCCGGATGACGGCATGGACGTGGTCGCCGGCGGCCACCGCGTCGACGTACCGCTTCAGCACGACGGTACCGACCCCGGTGCCGAAGATCGTCCCGTCCGCGTCGGCGTCGAAGGGGCGGACCCGACCGGTGACGGAGAACATGCCGCCCTCGGCCGAGTGGTAGCCGGTCTTGCGCGGCAGCTCGACCTGGACGCCGCCCGCCACGGCGGCGTCGCACTCACCGCCCAGCAGCGCCTGGCACGCCATGTGCACGGCGACCAGCGACGTGGAGCAGGCGGTCGCCACGTTCACGCTCGGTCCGGTGAGGCCGAGTTGGTGCGAGACGGCAGTGGTGAGGTAGTCGGCGGCGTTGGCGACGATGACGCCCACCTCGCCGAGGAAGGCGGTGGCCTCGGGGTGGGTGTTGACGTTCCACTCCCGGTAGAAGTTGGGCGCGCCACCGCCGTAGACGCCGACCGTGCCGGGGACCTGGAACGGGTCGTAACCCGCGTGTTCGAGGGCCGTGTAGGCGGACTCCAGGAAGAGCCGGTGCTGCGGGTCGCGTACCTGTGCCTCGCGGGGAGTCAGGCCGAAGAAGCGGGCGTCGAATTCGGCCACGTCGTCGAGGACCGGTTTGGCCCTTATGTAATGCGGGTCCGCCAGTACGGAGGCGGGGATGCCGGCCGCACGCAGCTCCTCCTCGCTGAACCGGGTCACCGACTCCGCACCGGCCGTCAGGTTGGCCCAGAAGGTGTCCAGATCGGCGCTGCCGGGCACCCTCAGCGCCATGCCGACGACGGCTATGGCGTCCTCCCGGCCCCGAGCGCCTCGGCCGTTCCCGGATGTGCCGGCCGGCCCCCGTGGGTTCGTACTGTGCACCGCGCAGCCCCCTTACCTGATGTCCGTGCATCCTCCGCCGCCCCCAACTCACCCGTCAATGCGTACAGTTCGACAATGACGTACGGCGGGCCGCGCTGTCGGCGCGCCGAGCGGGTGGACCGCCGAGGGAGGAGAGCACCGGTGCCCGAGCCCATGTCCTACCCACCGGGGGCGCCCTGCTGGGCCGAGCTGCACACCCCCGACCAGGCCGCGTCCGAGCGGTTCTACACAGCGGTGCTGGGGTGGGGGCATCTGCATGCGGGACCGGCGTACGACCACTACGGATACGCCACCTGGCAGCGGCACATGGTGGCCGGTATCGCACCGTTCGAGCCCGGAACCGACGGGGACGGCGAGGAGACGGCGAGCTGGATCGTCTCCTTCACGGCCGACAGCGCCGACGAGCTCGCCGACCGGGTGGTGGCGGCGGGCGGCGAGGTCACCCATGGCCCCGAGGACTTCGGTGTGCTCGGGCGCGCCGTCGTGGCGGTGGACCCCGCGGGCGCCCATGTCGGCTTCTGGCAGCCCCGGGCGCATCTGGGCACCGGCCTGTACCGCGAACCGTCCGCGCTGTGCTGGGCGGAGCTCGCCGTGCACGACACCGGCGCGGCGGACCGCTTCTACGAGGCGGTGCTGGGCCTGCGGACCACCGAGTACACCGCTGCGGGCGAGGAGCACTACGCGGCCTTCCGGCTGCCTGCCCGGGCGGCGGACGAGCCGCTCGGGGAGGCGGTGGCGGGCCGGACCGTGCTGGGAGCGGAGCAGCGCGAAGCGGAGCCCTTCTGGATGCCCTACTTCGGCACCCGGGACGCGAAGGAGACCGCGTCGGTGGCCCGGCGGGAGGGCGCCACCGTGCTGTACGAGGGGGCGAACGGGGAGGGGCGGGGTGTCGCCGTACTCCGCGATCCGCAGGGTGCGGTTCTCGCGCTGCTCGAACTCCCCGCCTGAAGAGGAGCCGCCGCCTCAAGGGGAGCCGCCACCTGAGGGGGAGCCGCCACCTGAGGGGAGCGCGCAGCGGACGCCGAGCCTCCGCCGGGAATTGTTGGTCGGCAGGCTGGAGCAGCCCCTGTCCAGCAAGTAGGGTGCGCGCCCATCGCCGTCGAGAGAACGGTGTGTGAGCCGCGACGTTGTGGAGGTAGTGGATGAGCGCGGGCTCGATCTTCTTGTGGGAACTTCTCGGTACCTCGATACTGGTCATGCTGGGTACCGGCGTTGTCGCCAACAACGTACTGCGCAGGACGAACGGCACCGGCGGGGGCGTGCTGTTCGTCAACATCGGCTGGGGCTTCGCGGTCTTCACGGGCGCGAGTCTGGCGGCGCCCAGCGGCGCGCACCTCAACCCGGCCATCACGCTCGCCCTCGCCGTGGCCGACAAGACCGAGTGGTCCGATGTGCCCATATACATGCTGGCGCAGATGCTCGGCGGTGTCATAGGCGCGGTGCTGTGCTGGGCCACGTACAAGCTGCAGTTCGACGACCACGACGACCCGGCGGGCACGCTCGGCGTGTTCTCGACGGCGCCGACGATCCGCAACAGCTTCTGGAACGTGGTCACCGAGGTGCTGGGCACCTTCGTGCTGGTCGCCTTCGTGCTCTTCTCCCCCACGTTCAAGCCCGGGGACGGCAACGGCGGCATTCCCGACTTCGGCAACTCCGCACTGGGCTACGCGGGTGTGGCCTTCGTCGTGCTGGTGATCGGCACCTCGCTGGGCGGGCCGACCGGTTACGCCATCAACCCGGCCCGTGACCTCGGCCCGCGGCTCGCCTACGCCTTCGTCCTCCCCATCAAGGGCAAGGGCAAGGCCGACTGGGCCTACTCCTGGGTCCCGGTCGCCGGTCCCCTCCTGGGCGGTGTGCTGGCGGCTCTGCTGTATCTGGCCTACCCGGCCTAGTCGACATCCGGCCCACCCGGCGGGTCCGCCGCGACGAGCCACTCCTACGGGTGGCTCATGGGCGATGCGGCGGGTCCGGTGGGGGCGCGAGCGATTTGATCTGACCCGGTGGTGGCCACGACCGCCGCCACCGGGTCGGATCCGCACTCGCGAAAGGCACCCCGTTGCACGGATCAGCATTGCGCTCACGCGCCCGTCCGCGTACCCGCGGCGCACGTCGCCGTCTCGCCCTGGCCGGGGCGAGCGCGGCCCTCTTCCTCGTACCGGCACTGTCGGCCGCCGCCGAGGGGTCGGCGCGGAGCGACGCCGGCGGGACGGCACCCGTTCAGCTCCTGGCCGTCAACGATCTGCACGGCAACCTGGACGCCGTACCGGGCCCGGCAGGGGCGGTGTACCGGAGCGGCCCCGGTGGCGAGCCCGAAAAGGTGCAGGCGGGCGGGGTCGCGCGGCTCGCCACGCTGCTGGACCGGGCACGGGAGCGCGCACGGGGGGCCGACTCGCTGACCGTCGCCGCGGGCGACATGATCGGCGGCAGCCCGCTGCTGTCGGCCGCCTTCCACGACGAGCCGACCGTCGAGGCGCTGGAGACACTGGGCCTGGACGTCAGCGCCGTCGGCAACCACGAGTTCGACGAAGGGCCCGCCGAGCTGCTGCGGATGGACACCGGCGGCTGCCACCCCAAGGACGGCTGCGCCGACCCGGAACAGCCCTACGACGGTGCCGACTTCCCCTATCTCGCGGCGAACGTGTTGCCGCGCGAGGCCGGGAAGGGGAACGGGAAGGCCGCGGCCGACCGGAAGCCGATCCTTCCGCCGTACTGGATCAAGAAGCTGCCGAGCGGCGAGCGCATCGGATTCATCGGGCTGACCACGAAGGACACCCCGTCCGTCGTGAGCGCCTCGATGACCGAGGACCTGGTCTTCGAGGACGAGGTGGCCACCATCGACCGGTACGCGGACGAACTGGACCGCAAGGGCGTCAAGGCGGTGGTGGCGCTCGTGCACGAGGGCGCCCAGCCGCCGGGGAAGAACTACGACGCCACCTGCGGCAAGGACGGTGCGGCCGACCGGCTCGACGGCCCTGTCCAGCAGATCGCCACCAAGGCATCCCCGAAGGTGGACGTGCTGGTCACCGGGCACTCGCACGAGCCGTACATGTGCACCGTCCAGGACCCGGCGGGGCAGCCGCGGCTGGTCACCCAGTCCGCCTCGTTCGGCCGGACCTTCACCGACCTGCGCTTCGACATCGACCGCGAGACCGGTGACGTGGTGCGCTCCTCCGCCCGTGTCCAGGCCCACATCGTCGGCACCGACACCCCCGGGCAGCCGCGGGTGGACCGTGTCATCGAGAAGTGGCGGGCCCGCTCGGCCGAGTTGGCGAACGAACCGGTCGGCCACATCTCCGCCGACATCCCCGGCCGGGGCGCCCCCGATCCGGAGACCCCGCTCGGCGACCTGATCAGCGACGCGCAGGTGGCGGCCACCCGCGAGGCCGGCGCCGAACTGGCGCTGCTCAACTGGGGAGGGGTGCGCTCCGACCTGACCTACCGCGCCTCCGGCCGGGAGGGCGACGGAGTGGTGACGTACGGCGAGGCCTTCCAGGTGCAGCCGTTCGACAATCCGCTGGTGACGATGACGCTCTCCGGGAAGCAGCTGCTGGACGTGTTGCGGCAGCAGTTCTCCGGCGCCAACCACGGCTATCCGCAGGTGCTGCAGATCTCCGACGCACTGCGGTTCGACGTCGACATGTCGCGCGAGGGGGCCGATCGGCTGCTGGCCGGCACCGTGCGGGTGAACGGCGAGCCGGTGAACGAGTCGGGCAGCTACCGGGTGACGGTCAACGACTTCCTCTCCCAGGGCGGCAACGGCTTCAGCGTGCTGAAGGAGGGCACCGACCGGCAGACCGTCACCCGTGACCTGGCCGCCTTCGTCGAGTACCTCAAGCAGCACTCCTCGCCCGAGAAGCCGATCGCACCGCCCAAGGCGGACCGCATCACCTGGCGCTGAACCGGGGCCCCGGACCGGACCCCGGGCCGGGGGCGAAGGGCGGTGGTCGGAAGGCGCCCTTTCGCTCCCGGCCGGTCGGGGGTGTGCTGGAGGGGCGCAGCGAGCCCGTCCGGCACCCGCTGCTGCGCGCGGACACCCAGGAGGAGTTCCCATGGAGACCACCGTCGGCGCCGAGGAGGCCGGGCGCACCGGCTGGTACGTGGACGAGCGGTGCACCGACTGCGACGTGGCCCGTCAGCTCGCGCCCGACCTCGTCCGCGAGGGCGAGGGCCGCTCCGAGCTCGTCCGGCAACCGGAGAACGAGACGGAGGCCGGCCAGCTGCTGGCCGCCGCGCTCGCCTGCCACACCCGTTCGATCCGCCCGCCGGGTGGACGGCTGGATCCGGCCGCACCCGACCCCTTCCCGCTCGCCCTCGACGCGCACGTGCTGCTGTGCGGGCACAACTCCAGGCACACCGCGGGCGCCAACTCCTATCTGCTGCGGCGCCCGTCGGGCAGCTGGATGATGGTCGACACGCCGCGCTTCAGCGAACCGCTGGCGCGCCGGTACGAGACGGACCGCCGGTTCACCGATGTGCTGCTCACCCACCGGGACCACGCGGCGCACGGCCGCCGCTGGGCGGACCGGCTGGGCGCCCGGCTGTGGATCCACGAGGGCGACCTGGACGCGGCCCCCGACGCCGACCAGGTGCTGCGTGGCACGGCGCCCACGGACATCGCCGAGGGGGTGCGCGCCGTACCGCTGCCCGGCCATACGCGCGGCAGCGTGCTCTACCTCGCCGACGAGCGCTACTGCTTCAGCGGGGACAGCTTCTACTGGGCGCGGACGCTGGACGATCTGGAGGTCGCCCAGAGCGTCACCTGGTACTCCATCGAGGAGCTGGCCGCCTCGCTGGCACGGGTTGCGGACGAGCTGCGCTTCGAGTGGCTGCTGCCGGGCCATGGCGGGCGCAAGCGGCTGCCCGCGGCCGAGATGGCGCTGCGGATGCGGCGGCTGGTCCGGCGCGTGGCCACCCTGCGGCCGCGGCCCGTCGACTTCACCGCTGTGCGGTGGTAGAGGCCGCCCCTGCGGCAGCCGCGCCCGGCTCGCGGCCGGCGGGCCCGGCTACGGTGGTGGCGCCCGCCGCGCCGCTCGCGGCGGGCCCGCCGTTGTCCACGAGGAGCCCGCACCGTGAGAACCGCACGCCTGGTCACCGACGTCCTTCAGCCCCGCAACGCGTTGCTCGCGGGACTGACCGGGCTGGGAGTCGCGGCGGCGGGCAACTGGACGGGCGTCCCCTGGGGGCTGTTCGCGGCGCTGTGTGCGGGCATCGTGCCGGCCTCGTACATCGAGTGGGAGCGAAGACGCGGCACCTGGGGCGACCGGCATGTGGTCGACCGGACGCAGCGGCTGCCGATCTTCCTGGTGATCCTCGGCTCGGTGGGGCTGGGGGCGCTGGTGATGGTCCTGGGACGGGCGCCGCGGGACATCCTGATCGCGATGGTCGCACTGTGGGTGATGACGGTGGGCCTGCTGACGGTGAACACCGTCTGGAAGATCAGCGTGGACGCCGCGGTGGCCGCGGCGGTGGTGGCGATGCTGGCGGTGGTGCACTCGGTGTGGTGGCTGCCGGGCGCCGGCCCGTTGGTCGTGGCCGTGTGCTGGTCGCGGATCGCGTTGAGGTACCACACGGTGGCGCAGACGGCCGCCGGGGCGACCCTCGGGCTGGTCACGACGGGCGCCTGGCTGGTGTGAGGGCGCAGCCGGCCGTGTGCGGGCGCCCCGGTGCGGGAAAGCCGGGCGCGACGTCACCTGAAGGGGTTGGCTGTTGCGGTAGCGCGCCGGGGGTACCCGCCGGATGAGGCGGCGGGATGGTTCCGTTTCTCCCGTCCGACGACCGCTTGGCCGACTCTCCCGAGGTGCGTCATGGCTCTCGCCCCCGTCACCCCGTCACTCTCCCGGGCCGAGCTGCGCCAGGTCTTCGAGAAGAGCCCCGACGAGTCCGGGGCCGGGCCCGGTGGCGCCGGCGAGCTGGTCGGTATGGAGGTCGAGACCGCGGCGCTGGACCCTGCCACCGGTGCCGCGGTGCCGTACGAGGGGCCGTTCGGAGTCCGTGCGCTGCTGGAGCACCTTGCCGCCGAGCGGCCGGGCGCCGTGCCCCGGTACGATCGCGCGGCCCTGGTGGCGGTGCGGCTCCCGGAGGGCGGCACGGTCTCGCTGGAACACGGCGGGGCCGTGGAGTTCTCCTCCCCGCCGTGCTCCGATGTGACCGAGCTGGCCGAGGTGACGGACCGTGCGCTGCGCCGACTGGCGGCGGCGGCACGCCGGTTCGGCTTCGCCCTGGTGCCCGGGGGCCAGTACCCGTTCACGGCTCCGGAAGAGGTGCGGTGGGTGCCGCACTCGCGGACCCCGCTGATGCGGCGCCACTTCGAGAGCCTGGGGAAGCCGGGCGCCGGCGGGGTGCAGGTGATGTCGCTGGCCCTCTCGACGCAGGTCTCGCTCGACTTCACCTCGTTCGATGATCTGCGGGAGAAGCTGCGGGTCCAGGCCGCCGCCTCCACCCCGGCAGCCGCGCTGTTCGTCAACGCGCCGCTGGAGGGCGGCCGTCCGTGCGGGCAGCTGTCCCGGCGGATGGACTACCTCAGCCGCACGGACCCGGCCCGCACCGGCGTCGTACCGATGATGCTGCGCGAGGACGTCGATGTGGAGATGTTCATCGACTGGGCGCTGAATCTGCCGATGATCCACCGTGCGGCACCGGACGGCGGTCGGCGCGCGGCGCCCCGGGTGCCGTTCGGCACGCTGCTGCGGCAGGGCTTCGGGGACGGCAGCAGACCCCGGCTCGCCGACTGGCGGGCGCATCTGTCGCAGGTCTTCTCCGACGTGCGGCTGCGCGAGACCTTGGAACTGCGCGCCGTGGACGGCCCGCCGTTCAGCGCTCTGGGCTCGGTGCCCGCGTTCTGGACCGGGCTCAGCTACCACCCGCCGGCCCGCGCCGCGGCCTGGGAACTGCTGCGCGACATCGGCCCCGACGAGCACCGTGCGGCGCTGCGCGACATCGCCTGCCGCGGGCTGGACGCCGAGATTGCGGGACGCCCGGTACGGGAGATCGCGGCCGAGCTCTTGCGGCTGAGCGAGGCGGGGTTGCGGGCCCGCGTCGCCGCCGGCGCGGAGCGCCATGAGGCGGTGCGCTTTCTGGCGCCGCTGCACGAGATCGCCGAGTCCGGCGTGACGTTCGCGCACCGCACCCTCGACCAATTGCGGGCGGCCCCCACGACGTTCCCGGCCCGCCACATCGCAAGGCATCGCATCCGCTGACCCCGCATGGGTGCTGCGGGTGCCCCGTCAGGGGCGCGGGGAACTGCGCGACCAGCCAGAAACACACCTTCAGCCCGCGACGGCGAGCAAGGGGCACCCCCTCCCGCTACACCACGCCCTGACTCCGCATCGCCTCGGCCACCCGGTGGAAGCCGGCCGCGTTGGCACCGAGGACGTAGTCGTCGGCGCTACCGAACTCGTCGGCGGCGGCGACGCATTCGGTGTGGATCGTCCGCATCACCGCGGCCAGCCGGGACTCGGCCTCCGGGAACGTCCACGACTCGCGGGCGGCGTTCTGCTGCATCTCCAGCGCGGAGGTGGCCACACCGCCCGCGTTGGCCGCCTTGCCCGGGCCGTAGCGGACGCCTGCCTCGCGCAGCACTCCGACGGCCTCCGGGGTGCAGGGCATGTTGGCGCCCTCGGCGACGACCTTGACCCCGTTCTTGACGAGGCTCACGGCGTGCTCCTCGGTCAGCTCGTTCTGTGTCGCGCACGGCAGGGCGATGTCGCACGGCACGTCGTACACCGAGCCGCGGGTGCTGAAGTGGGCGCCGGGGCGTGCCTCGGCGTAGGTGTCCAGCCGTCCGCGGCGCTCCAGCTTGATCTCCTTGAGCAGTTCGAGGTCGAGGCCCGCCTCGTCCACGACATAGCCGGAGGAGTCGGAACAGGCGACGACCAGGGCGCCGAGCGCCTGGGCCTTCTCCACGGCGAAGAGGGACACGTTGCCGGCCCCGGAGAGGACGACGCGATGCCCGGCCAGGTCCTCGCCACGGGTGGCGAGCATCTCGCGGACGAAGTGGACGGTGCCGTACCCGGTGGCCTCCGTACGGGCGTGCGAGCCGCCCCAGCCGATGCCCTTGCCGGTGAGCGCTCCCGCCTCGAAGCGGTTGGTCAGCCGCTTGTACTGGCCGAAGAGGTAACCGATCTCCCGGGAGCCGACGCCGATGTCGCCGGCGGGCACGTCGGTGTGCTCGCCGAGGTGGCGGTGCAGCTCCGTCATGAAGGACTGGCAGAAGCGCATCACCTCCGCGTCGCTGCGGCCCTTGGGGTCGAAGTCGGCGCCGCCCTTGCCCGCGCCGATGCCCAGTCCGGTCAGCGCGTTCTTGAAGATCTGTTCGAAGGCGAGGAACTTGACGGTGCCCAGCGACAGTTGCGGCACGAAGCGCAGCCCGCCCTTGTACGGGCCCAGCGCACTGCTGAACTCCACCCGGAAGCCGCGGTTGACGTGCACCTCACCCGCGTCGTCGGTCCACGGAACCCGGAAGATGACCTGCCGCTCGGGCTCCACCAGCCGCTCCACCAGCTTCGGCTCGGCGCGTTCGGGGTACTTGCGCAGCACCGGCTCCAGACTGTGCAGCACCTCCCGCACGGCCTGATGGAACTCGGGTTCTCCGGGGTTTCGGCGCAGAACCTCGGCGTACACCGCTTCGATACGGCTGCTGGCATCCACGGACATCATCCTCGTCGCTCGCACGGCCACCCGGCCCTGCCGGGACAGGCTGGTCACGAGGGTACGTTCAGCTGCCACGAGGTCGGCTCGCAAGTGGCGAGAAACACTCTCGCGGGGCCGCACCGCGCTCCCCCCGGTGCCGGCGGACCGACGGGCGTACGCCCCGCGCCGCAGCGCACGCTCACCCGGCGAGCCGCACCGCGTTCTCCAGCATCAGCGCGTGCACGAACGCCTGGGGCAGATTGCCCCGCAGCTGGCGCTGTTCGACGTCGAACTCCTCGGCGTACAGCCCCGGTGGCCCGTAGGCGGCGCGGTTGCGCTCGAACCAGCGGTAGGCGGCGGGGCGGTCGCCGAGGTGATGGGTGACCAGCGACATCATGAAGCCGCACAGCAGGAAGGCGCCCTCGGCCTCGGCGAGGGGGCGGCCGTCGTGGCGGAAGCGGTAGACATATCCGTCCTCGGCCAGTTCCCGCTGTACGGCGGCGACGGTGCGTCTCGCACTCGGATCGGCGCCGGGCAGGCAGCCGCGGGCCAGCGGCAGCAGGACACCGGCGTCCACCGAGGGGTCGTCGGCGGCACGGGCCCACACCCCGTCGGGGCGCAGGCAGCGGGCCCGGGTCCGGGCCAGCACCGTCTCGGCCAGTGCGCGCGGGCGCGCGGCCTCGCGTTCGGGCAGCCGGGCCGCCAGCGCGCGCAGTCCGGTCACCACGCTGAGCCGCGAGTGCGTCCACCACCGCTCCTCCAGCTCCCACAGCCCCGCTTCGGGGCGCTCCCAGTTGCGCTCGACAGCGGTGACGGCGACATCGACGGCGCGCCGGACGTCCCGGTCCTCCAGGTGTCCGTAGGGGGCGGCCGCGGCGTAGAGCTGGAGGACCTCGCCGAAGGTGTCCAGCTGGAACTGCCGGCCGGCGTGGTTGCCCACCCGGTCGCTGCCGCCCGGGTACCCGCGCAACCCCAGGCTGCGCTCGCCGGGAACGGGTCCGCCCGTGACGGTGTAGGCGGGGCGCAGCGCGTCGCCGTCCTCCAGGATCCGGGCGGTGACGAAGTCGCAGGCGCTGTCCAGCAGCGGATGCGGCCCGTGCGCGGCCACGGCGATGCCCGCGTAGGACTGGTCGCGCAGCCAGGCGTAGCGGTAGTCGTAGTTGCGGCCCTCGCCCGCGTGCTCGGGCAGCGAGGTGGTGGCCGCCGCCACCATGCCACCCGCGTTGCTGGTCAGCCCGTGCAGTACGGCGTAGGCCTTCCGGGCGTCGCCGGGGGCGATGGTGCTGTCGCAGTCGGGCACGACCTGCCGCCAGCGGCGTTGCGTCTCCTCCCACAGGCCGCGCGCCTCCAGGCTGCCGGTGCTGGCGGCGCGCTCGGTGCTGATCTCCAGGACGAGGTCGCGCTGCTCGCCCTCGCGCAGTGTGAAGGTGCCGCGCAGCGCGCCGTCCACGTCCGGCCGCGCCTCCGGTGCCCCGGACCAGCGCACGCGCAGTCCGCCGCCGGTGGCCGTCCACACCGGCGTGCTCCCGCCGGGCCCGGTCGGCTCCTCGGCCCGCTGCCAGCCGCTCAGTGGAGCGTGCCCGAAACCGGGCCTGGGATCGAGCACCATGGCCACGCCCGCGCCGGAGGCCGGGGCCCGCTCGACGCTCACCTGGCGCAGCAGCACGAGCCGTTCCGGGTCCGAGGGCAGGGCGAGCGCCTCGCGGGTGAGGAAGACGGCCCGGGAGGTCACCCACCTGGTGACCCGCACGAGTGCGCCGTTCTCGTAGAAGCCGCCGCTGATCTGCCAGTGGTCGGCGGGTCGCACGGTGTACTGGCCCTGGCCGCCGATGAGTTGCGAGAAGACGGCGTCGCTGTCCCAGCGCGGCGCGCACAGCCATACCAGCTCGCCGCGCGGGGAGACCAGCGCGCCGCGTTCGCCGTCGCCGAGGAAGGCGTACTCCCGAAGCGCCCAGGGCTCTGTGCCGTCCGGGCCGTCCCGCCGGGCGTCCTGCTGAGTTGGGGCCACGTGCGTCATGTCGGCGACCCTAGTACCCCCTTTCGGCCGGGGCAGACGCCCGGCGTGGCGGCGGCGGTGCGGGGTACCCGGAACCTCCCGCGGCGGCTGCGGGAGCCGCCGCCCGGTCGGAAGGAGTACGGGGATGACACAGCGGGTGCGCGACATCATGACGCCGGCCCCGGTCGCGGTCGGCACCCTCACCGGTGTCGGTGAGGTCGCGCAGCGGATGCGCGACGAGGACATCGGCGCGGTGCTGGTGACCGAGCGCGACGAGCTACGAGGGCTGGTCACCGACCGTGATCTGACCGTTCGGGTGCTGGCCGAGGGGCGCGACCCGCTGCACACGACGGTGCGCGAGGTGTGCAGCCCCCAGTTGGTGAAGGTCTCCCCCGACGACGACACGGGCCGTGCCGTCGAACTCATGCGCCGCCACGCGCTGCGCCGGCTGCCGGTGGTGGAGGGCTCGGAGGCGGTGGGCGTCGTGGCCCTGGGCGACCTGGCGGTCGAGCGGGACCCGGGCTCGACACTGAGCGGGATCAGCGCGGCGTCGGCGAACGCGTGACGGCGCCGCGGGACACGGCCGCGCCGGGCCGCGCGTGCCCCGGCGGCTCAGCCGCCGGCGGGCTCGGCGCCGGGCCGCCGCAGCATCGCCCAGGTGCGCGGTCCGCCGTCGGGCAGGTCGACCTCGGCCGTGACGGTGAAGCCGAGACGCTGGTAGAAGGCCACATTCCGTTCGGCGGAGGTCTCCAGGAAGGCGGGCTGCCCGGCCAGGTCGGCGGCTTCGAGACCGGCGCGTACGACGGCACTGCCGAGGCCGCCGCCCTGTGCGGCGGGGTCGACACCGACCGTGGCGAGGAACCACGCGGGTTCGGCCGGGCGGTGCGGCGTCAGCGCCCGCTCCGCGGACTCGAAGGCGAAGGCGCGGTCACCGGCCAGTTCCTCCAGCTGCGGGCCGACCTCGGCGAAGCCGGGGGACGGGTCGCGGTCGGGCGTCGTCCACACCGCGACGGCCTGCCCGCCGTCCGCCACCCATACCTGCCCGTACGGTATGCCGATCCGGGTCAGGAAGAGCTCCTGGAAGCGGGCGACGCGCTGCAGGTGGCCGTCGGCGGCGACGACGTGGCGGGTGAAGGCGTAGTCGGCGAACGCGCGCGTGAGGGTGCGCAGCGCGACGGGGACGTCCTTCGGCCCGGCGGGGCGGACCTGTGCTGCGGGGTGCGCCGCGGCGCTCCGTTCTGTCATGGGTACTCCTTGTGACGGCGATGACTGCCGCGTCCTGGCAAAGGGCCGCCGCCGACGCGGGAGGCCCGGACACGACCTGCAGCACAGAAACGATCAAGAGCTGTCGAACGTGCCCTGCTCCGCTTGGTGTGACCGGGCGGATGGGTGTTCCCTGGAGAGAGGGAATTGCCCGAACAGACCTGAATGCCCCTACCTGAGGTGAGGAGCTGGAGATGTCCAAGCGCCAGCCGGACCAGGCAGGAAGTGAGCCCGACCAGATCCGTGGGCCGGAGGAACGCCGGATACACGGCGGTATGCCGGACAAACCCGATGACGAGGCGCTGGCCAAGCGCACGGAGCAGGAGCGGGTCGACGCCGGTGTGGACGACTACGACCCCGAGGACGTTCCGCCCGCCACGGAATCCTGAAGACCCCCCACCAGGGCCGGCCACGGCCGGCCCGCACCGCTGAGAGGCCGCAAGCCATGCCGATCGCCACGGTGAACCCCGCTGACGGCGAGACCCTCAAAACGTTCGACCCGCTGTCCGACGAGGAGATCGAACAGCGGCTCGCGGACGCCGCCGCGGCTTTCCGCTCGTACCGCACCACCACGTTCGAGGAACGGGCCCGGCTGCTGAACTCGGCGGCCGACCTGTTGGAGCGGGAGGCGAGCGGGGTCGCGCGCGTCATCACGACGGAGATGGGCAAGACCCTGGCCGCCGCCGAGGCGGAGGCCGCCAAGTGCGTCAAGGCGATGCGCTGGTACGCCGAGAACGCCGAGGGGTTGCTGGCGCCCGAGTACCCGGCCGCCGACGACATCGAGGACTCGGGTGCCGTGTGGGCCAGGGTCCGCTACCGTCCGCTGGGCCCGGTACTGGCCGTCATGCCGTGGAACTTCCCGCTCTGGCAGGTCATCAGGTTCGCGGCGCCCGCGCTGATGGCGGGCAACGTCGGGCTCCTCAAGCACGCCTCGAACGTGCCGCAGACCGCGCTCTATCTGGGCGACCTCTTCCACCGGGCGGGCTTCGCACCGGGCTGCTTCCAGACGCTGCTGGTCTCCTCCGGCGCCATCGAGTCGGTGCTGCGGGATCCACGGGTGGTCGCCGCGACCCTCACCGGCAGCGAGGGCGCCGGCCGTTCGGTCGCCTCGGTCGCGGGTGACGAGGTCAAGAAGACCGTCCTCGAACTCGGCGGCAGCGACCCCTACCTGGTGATGCCGTCGGCCGACCTCGACGCTGCGGCGCGTACGGCGGTGACCGCGCGTGTGCAGAACAACGGCCAGTCATGCATCGCCGCCAAGCGCTTCATCGTCCACACCGACGTCTACGACGCGTTCGCCGAACGGTTCACGGCGGGCATGCGGGCGCTGACCGTCGGCGACCCCATGGAGCCCGACACGGATGTCGGCCCGCTCGCCAGCGAGCAGGGCCGCGACGATCTCGAGGACTTGGTCACCGACGCGCTCACCCAGGGCGCACAGGCACCGTGCGGAGGCCGCCGGCCGGAAGGTTTCGAGCGGGGCTACTACTACGAGCCGACCGTACTGACCGGTGTCACCGAGCAGATGCGCATCCACCGCGAGGAGGCGTTCGGCCCGGTGGCCTCGCTCTACCGGGTTCGGGACGCGGACGAGGCGATCGAGCTCGCCAACGACACCCCGTTCGGCCTCAGCTCCAACGTATGGACGCAGGACGAGTGCGAGATGGACCGCTTCACCCAGGATCTGGAGGCGGGCGGCATCTACTTCAACGGCATGACCGCCTCGCATCCGGCCCTGCCCTTCGGCGGCGTCAAACGCTCCGGCTACGGGCGGGAGCTGTCCGGGCACGGCATCCGCGAGTTCTGCAACACGACCACCGTCTGGCGGGCCTGACCGGCACCCTGTGCCCCGGTCAGGACCGGGTCACGGCGCGGTTGACGCCCGTCACGAACGTGGTGGCCAGCACCCAGCCCGCGACGATGAACAGATAGGCCAGCCACTGGTACCCGCCCTGCGGCGCGTAGGCCTTCTCCTGCCCGAAGTCGATGATGGGCAGCAGCAGGTCGAGGGCGTAGGCGAAGGCGTTGAACTCGGGCGCCTCGTCCTCCTTGAGCGGGCGCGGCGGATGCAGCCCGAAGGTGAGCGCGCCCAGGAGCAGCAGCCCGGCCAGCCAGCCCGCGGCCCGCATGGGACGGAAACCGTAGCCGACGGTCACGTCCTGCAGATGGCCCCACAGCCGCCCGTGCGGCGACAGCGTCCTGCGGTGTCTGCGCTGCTTGGCGAGCTGCACGGTACGCGCCGCGGCGTCGTCGCCGATGTGCCGGTAGGCCGCGGTCAACTGCTCGTACGCGGAGGGAACATAGCCGTCACCGTCGCGGCCGAGCACCTCCAGCCGCTCGGCCGCGGGCAGGGCGGGGGCGAGCGTGGTGTACGTCAGGCCGTCGAAGCGCACGCTCGCGGGCCACACCTGAGGCTCGGCGTACAACATGTCGATCCGGGCCCGGCGCAGATTGACGGCCCCCTCGACCGGCGGCACCTCGCGCAGCCAGAACTCGCCGACGGTGCTGCTGCTCGCGCGCAGGGCGACGCCGCCCGGGTTGGACAGCCGCGCGTAGCCGAGGTTGAGCTGGCCGGGAACGGTGACACCGCGCAGATTGACGCGGCCCTCGGCGTGCAACCGCATGGCGTGCAGATCGGTCCCCACGGTCAGCGTCTCGGCATGGAGCGCGGTCTCGCCGGGGTTCAGCAGCCGGGCGTCGTCGAGCCGGACGAGACCGGCCACGCCCAGCCCTTCGAGCCGGGATCTGCCGTGCACGGTCAGCCGGGTGCCCCGCAGATCCTCGCCGATGGTCGCGTGGTCCAACTTCAAGGGAGCTTCGGGCCGTTCGGACGGCTCCCCGCCCGCGTCCGCGGCCGGGGTGCCCAGTACCGCGCGGCTCAGGAACAGCGCTCCCGCGATGCGCGCTCCGGAGAGGGCCACGGCCCCCGGAATGTGGCAGTCGTTGAGCCGCAGCGACCCGTCCACGCGCAGTGTGGTCGCCCACAGCCCCGGCATCCGGCACTCGCTCATGGTGAGCTGCCGGAACTCCGCGCCGTAGAGCACGACGGTCTCCTCGAAGTCGCACGCCCGCAGCGACACCGGGCACGCGACGACGCCGGAGTGCAGATTGAGCTCGCCGGTGATCCGGGCGCCCCGCAGCCGCAGCGCCGGTATCTCCCCGTCCTCCTCCGGCGCGGCCAGCAGCAGTGAGCGCAGCACCCGGGCCCGTACCGATCGGCCGTCCGCCTCCGTGAGGTCCACCGCGCCGCCCCGGGGGAACGCCTCCCACACCCGCCGCTCCGGCTCCGTCAGTTCGTCGATCTCCACCCGCGGGACTCTTCCCGCACGCCGCGATCACGTCAACTCGGCCCGCGCCCGCCCGGTGAGGCGATTACCCCGCGCGTAATCGACCGGACGACGGCTCGGGCGGCATCGTCGTGGCATCGCCGCCGGACGCGACCGGCGGGATCCCACCGAGCCGAGGACGGTACGCCATGAACACCTACGAAGCCGCTGTCGAGCGCTACTTCGCCGCCTGGAACGCGCCGGACGCCGAGAGCCGCGCCAAGGCCGTCGCCGCCGCGTGGACCGAGGACGGCACCTACACCGACCCGCTCGCCCAGGTGTCCGGCCACGAGGCGTTGGCGGCCGCGATCGGTGCGGCGCGCGAGCAGTTCCCCGGCTGCGAGTTCCGGCCGACCGGGGTGGTCGACGGGCACCATGACATCGCCCGCTTTTCCTGGGAGCTGGTCGTCACCGCGGACGGCTCCTCCCCGGCTGCGGGCTCCGATGTGCTGACGCTCGCCGAGGACGGCCGGATCGCCTCGGTCAAGGGCTTCCTGGACCGGGTGCCCGGCGCCTGAACCCGGCGCCGGGGATAGCGTGCCGCCCGTGGACAGCACAGCAGGCACGGGAAGCACGGCAGGCACGGGGAGCAGGGAGCTCGGCGATCCCGGCGCGGGCCCGGACGAAGCAGCTGAAGCGGCCGAAGCGGACGAGGGCTGGCCGGTCACGGCCGGCACGACAGCGCTGAGCGTGCCCGTACCCGAGGCGGACGCGCTGGTCCGCGGCTGGCGGGCGCGGTACGACACGGCGGCGCGGCACGGGGGAACAGCACATCTGACGGTGCTGTTCCCCTTTCTGCACCGCGACCGGATACGGACGCCCGAGCGGGCGGCGCTGGCCGCGCTGTTCGCCCGGCACCCGCCGTTCACGCTCCGGTTCGAGCGCTGCGGGTCCTTCCCGGGGGTGCTGTACCTGGTGCCGGAGCCCGCGGCGCCGCTGCGTGCCCTCACCGCGGCGGCGGTCGAACGCTGGCCCTCGCACCCGCCCTACGGCGGCCTCTTCGGCGACCTGGAGCCGCATCTGACGGTCGCCAACAGCGGCGACGCCCGCATCCACCGGCACATCGAGGCACGGCTGACCGAGCGGCTGCCGGTGACCGCACGGATCGACGCGGTCGATCTCGTCGTCCACCGGGCAGGCCGCTGGCAGCCGTGGCTCACCTTCCCGCTGGGCCGCTGAGGAACGAGGACGGCCCGGCGCTCCGGGCGGGCCGTGCGCTCACGGGCGGTGCCCCGCGGGGATCTGCTCGCCGGCCGGAACGGGGCCGGGCGGGGTGCCGTCCCCGAAGGGGCGGCCGCCCAGTTGCTCACGGTGGTGCGGGGTGAGCCAGCCGGACAGGTCGGGTCCGACGGGCACGATCGAGGTGGGATTGACGCCGGTGTGGACGACGTAGTAGTGCCGCTTGATGTGGTCGAAGTCGACCGTGTCGCCGAACCCCGGCGTCTGGTACAGGTCCCGCGCATACGCCCACAGCACGGGGTCCTGCTCCAGCTTGTTGCGGTTGCACTTGAAGTGACCGTGGTAGACGGCGTCGAACCGCACCAGCGTGGTGAACAGCCGGATGTCGGCCTCGGTGATGGTGTCGCCCACCAGGTAGCGCTGGTTCCGCAGCCGCTCCGACACCAGGTCCAGGCGGCGGAAGACATCGGCGTAGGCCGTCTCGTAGTCCTGCTGCGTGGTGGCGAAGCCGGCCCGGTAGACGCCGTTGTTGACGTCCCGGTAGATGCCCTCGGCCACCTCGTCGATCTCGGCGCGCAGCGCCTCCGGGTAGAGGTCGGGCGCGCCCGGCCGGTGCAGTTGTCGCCACTCGGTCGCCAGATCGAGGGTGATCTGCTGGTAGTCGTTGGTGACCAGTTCGCCGCTGGGCACATCCACGACGGCCGGCACGCTGACACCGCCCGGGTAGTCGGTCTCGCGCTTGTCGTAGGCCTCGTGCAGGAAGCGGATGCCGAGCACCGGGTCGCGGTCGTCGGGGTCGAGGGTGAAGCGCCAACTGCGGTCGTCCTGGATCGGGTCGGCGACGGCCAGCGAGAGCGCGCTCTCCAGGCCGAGCAACCGCCGCGAGACCAGGGCGCGGCTGGCCCACGGGCACGCGCGGCTGACCACCAGCCGGTAGCGGCCCGCCTCGACGGGCCAGCCGTCCCGTCCGTCGGCCGTGATCCGGTCGGCGAAGTGGCTCTTGGACCTCTTGAACGCCTTCCGGCCGTACTCGGTGTTCCCGGCGCCGTCGGCGGCCTCAGGGGTGCTCATTCCGGTCTCCTTCTGGCAGGTCGGGGCGGAGTCCTTGCTCGCCCGAGCGGTTCTCGGCCGCCCGTGCGCATCCCATCACTCCAGCGCTGCCCCTGCCGAGTACCGACGCGTCGGCAGGGCGATGCGGGCCGGATGCGAGCAGGGCGTTGCGAGTTGCGCGGCAGTGGACCTCGCACGCCCAGGGCATGGCGAGGGCCGGGCACCCGCCGTCGTGCGCGTCGGGGCACCCGCGGTACGGGTCGGCTCAGGCGGTGAGGAAGTCCCGCACCACCGGGGCCAGGTCCTCGGGGGGAACCTGGTGGAAGGCGCCCGGCAGGGAGCGGTACTCGGCGTGCGGCAGCGCCTCGGCCGTCGCCCGGGACGCTTCCTGCAGCACCGGGGTGCTCTCGTCGCTGCTCAGCACGAGGGCGGGCACTCGTACGGCGGCCAGCGTCTCGTCCGGCAGCGTGGCGTCGCCCAGCAGTGCGGTGTCGTAGCACAGCGTGTGGGCGATCTTCTTCATGTCCTCCCAGGCCGGGGACCGGCGGGCGCCTTCGACGGCCTGCGGGGGCAGCCCGATGATCTCCGCGAGGAAGTGGGACACCGCTTCTCCCCGCTCCCCCCGACCGACGAGCTCGGCCAGCCGTGCCACCCGCGCCGGGTCCTGCGGCTGGCCGGCGGCGCCGGTGAAGGGCGGTTCGAAGAGGACGATCCTGCTCAGCGAGGCCCCACGCGCCGCTCCTTCGAGCACGACCAGGCCACCGGAGGACATCCCGAAGGCGTACGCCTGGCCCCCGTCCTCCTCCCGGCGGACCGCCGCGACGACGGCGGCCAGGTCCTCCGCCTCACGTGCGGGCGCGTACGGCTCGGTGTCGCCGCTGTCGCCTCTGCCCCGGCGGTCGTACACCACCGCGGACAGCCCCAGGCCCGCCAGCTCCTCGGCGAGCGGCACACCGGCGCCGCGGACGCTGAGCGCGCCGCCGACCAGGACGACGGGCGGGCCGTCACCGAACCGCTCGAAGGCGATCCCGGTGCCGTCGGAGGAGGTGGCGAAGTGCGCAGTCATGGCAGTCCCTTCCTGGCTGTGGTGTCGTGCTGGGATTCTTGCAGCAGGCACTGACAACCGGGTGGGGAACACGGTGCGGCCCGGAGTCTGTTCAGTCCTCGGGCGGCGGAGGCGGCGTGGGGGCCCCGGCGGGCGGCGCCAGCTTGGCGTAGCGGCGCGGGACCGCACCCGTCGCGGCGTCCGTCGGCGAGGTCGGCGTACCGTCCCCGTCCGTCCCCGGCGGCAGCAGGACGTCGCGGCGTGCCCCGGGGTCCCAGCCGGGTTCGACGACCCGCTTCTGCACCAGGACGGCGCCCGCCAGCACCACGGCCCCGGTGGCGAGCATCAGCACGATGCCGCCCGTCGCGCCCGCCTTGCCGGCGAAGCCGATGAGGGAGCCGAACCAGCCGAAGTCGGCGTCCCCGAACGTCGTGTTCGCCTCCCCGAAGGTGCCCAGCACCTTCAGCAGCACGGCGGGCAGCAGCGTGATGAGGATGCCGTTGCAGAAGGCGCCGAGCGCGGCGCCCCGCCTGCCGCCGGTCGCGTTCCCGTAGACGCCGGCCGCGCCACCGGTGAAGAAGTGCGGCACCAGCCCGGGCAGCACCAGCGCGAGCCCGAAGGCCGGGTTGAGCACCCAGGCGAGCAGGGCGAGCGTGCACAGGCCGCCCACGAAGCTGGAGAGGAAGCCGACGAGCACCGCGTTCTGCGCGTACGGGAAGACGATGGGCGCGTCCAGCGCCGGCACGGCGCCGGGCACGACCTTCTGCGCGATCCCCTGGAAGGCCGGGACGAGCTCGCCGAGGATGGTGCGGACGCCGAAGAGGATGACGGCGACCGCGATGCCGAACTGCAGACCCTGCATGACGGCCTGCATCAGATAGTTGCCGAGGCCGGTGGCGGCTTCGCCGCTGTCGGCGGCGAACGCCTTGAAGGCCGTGGCCCGGCCGGCTTCGACGACGTGGAGAATCGCCATGATCATGTAGATGAGCAGCATGGACAGCGCCGTGGCGACCATCGAGTCGCGCAGGAAGCGCAGCCCCTCGGGCAACTTCATCTCCTCGGTGCTGCGACTGCGCTTGCCGACCAGCTGCCCCACCGCGCCGGCCGTCACATAGCCGGCCGTCCCGAAGTGGCCGATGGCGATGCTGTTGTTGCCGGTGATGCGCTTGGTCCAGGGGTGGGCGAAGGCGGGCATCGAGACGAGCAGGATGCCCAGCAGCACACCGCCGACCGTCACCACGCCCCAGCCGGACAGCCCCGCGGTCGCCAGCACCATGGTCAGCAGCGTCGCCATGAAGAGCATGTGGTGGCCCGTCAGGAAGACATAACGCAGCGGGGTGAAGCGGGCCAGCAGCAGGCCGAGCCCGAACCCGACGATCATCAGCCAGGCGACGCGGGCACCGAACTTGTCCTGTGCGATACCGACGATCGCCTCGTTGGTGGGGATCACCCCGTGCGCTCCGGTGGCGCCCTGGATCATCTCGCCCAGGGGCGCCAGCGAGCTGACGACCAGCCCCGCGCCCGCGCCGATCAGCAGAAAACCCAGCGTGGCCTTGATGGCACCGCCGACGATCTGCCCCGCCGACTTCTTCAGGGCCAGCAGACCGGCCGCCGTGATGAGACCGATGAGATACGCGGGAACGCTCAAAATCTCATTGACGAGAAACTGCGCGATCGTGACCAGCCAGTCCATGGAGCCTTCCGCTTCGTGCCGTGCTTCGGTGGTTCTTCGGGGGCCTTCGGTGAGGCCTTCGGTGGGGCGCCGGGCAGAGGTGACGCGCTCTCACACGTCGTAGGTGTCGCGCAGGGTGGCGTCCACCTCCTTCACGCTGGTGAAGTCCTCCACGACCTTCACCGGAACGCCGACGTCCCCGAGGGTCCTGGCGATCTCGCGCGAGGTGAGGATGGCCGCGGCCTCGGACGCCTTGCCCTTCGCGGAGATGGTGTCGGTGGCCTCCACCGTGATGTGCCGGTCCCAGCCCCAGCGGTCGAGGACCTGCTCCAGGGTGTTCTTGAGGAAGAGACTGGTGCCCACGCCGTTGCCGCAGACGGTGAGGATCTTCTGCACGGCCGGTCCGCTCGCCCGTGCGCCCCGCTCCCCGCCGGCCCGCTCATCGTCGGCCCGCTCCCCGGTCGGCCGCCCGCCGTCGGTGGCCTGCTGCGACTCCTGCTGTGGCTCTTCCCGCGACTCCCGCTGCGCGAGCGCCCGGTGCAGCTGCTCGGGGTCCGACGCGGTGCGCAGGGCGGCCTCGGTCTCCGGGTCGCCCAGCAGCCGGGCGAGGGCCGCCATGGCCGCCGTGTGGGCGCCGGAGTCCTCGGCCGCCAGCGCCACGACGAGGGTGACGGGATCGTTCGTCTCGTGCCCGAACGCGACCGGCTCCGCCAGCCGCACCCACGACATGCCCGTGCGGCGCACCGCGGGCGACGGGCGGGCGTGGGCGAAGGCGAAACCGGGCGCGATGACGATGTACGGCCCGTTCTCCTCGACGTTGCGGATCATCTCGTCCGTGTACGCGTCGGTAGTGACACCCCGCGTGACCAGCAGTTCGCCCGCCGCGCGGAGCGCGCCGCGCCAGTCGGCGGCGGTCACCTCCAGCCGGATCGCCTCGGGGGGCAGAAGTTCGCTCAGTGACGCCATGCCCGGATACTGACACGCCGCATCGCACGGCTGTCCGGCGGCTCCCGACTCGGGGCCGGCGGCGCCCCGCCGGCCATGGGGCCCGTGTCGACGCCGGTGGCGAGGGGTACCCGCGCGGCCTGCGGGTGGTCACGGTCGCCACGGAGCGCATCGGCGACGACACACCACTGCGCGGATACAGGCAACTGAGTCGACACAAGCACAACGCGCCCCCCAAGTAGCAGGGAGGAACCATGCGCCTCGATTCCCTCGCACCCCTACTCGACCGGAACGGGCCGTGGGCAACCGTCTACACGAGTACGGCACGGGCCACCGAGACCTCCGGTGACGAGCGCCGGCTGACGGCCCGCGCCGCGGGGGACGAGCTGGCGCGGCAGGGGGCCGACGCGTCCACCGTGGACGCCGTCCACGATCATCTGTCCGCGCTCTCCCCCCGGACCCGGCCGCAGGGCAGCGTGGTGTTCGCCGCGGACGGCGACATCGTGCTCGAACTGCCGTTGAACAAGGCTCCCGACCGCAACGAGGTCAGCTGGTCGGCGCTGCCGCACCTGGCGCCGCTGCCGGAACTCCTGGGGGAGAATCCACGCTGCCTCACGGCGCGCATCGACCGAACCGGCGCGGACTTCGAACTGGTGGACGCGCACGGCACCCACAGCGCCGGGCAGGCCACCGGCGAGGAGTGGCCCATCCACCGCAATGCCACCGGCGAGCTGTCGGAGAAGCACTTCCAGCTCCGTGTGGAGAACACCTGGGAGAGCAACGCCGGGCTGATCGCCGAGGCGATCGAACGCCGCTTCCAGGACACCGGCGCCGATGTGCTGGTCCTCAGCGGCGACCCGCGGGAGCGGCGTGCCGTCCACGAGCGGCTGCCCGAGCAGCTGCGGGCCATCGCCGTGGAGACCTCGCACGGCGGCCGTGCGGCAGGCTCCTCGTCGGAGCTCCTGGACCGGGAGACGGCACGGGCCCGCGCCGAGTTCGTCTCGCGGCACACCGCTCAGGCGCTGGACACGATGCGGGCCGCCCACATGCCCGGACCCGCTCCCGCCGGGTCGGGCACCGCCGAGACGGTGCCCGCGCTGGTGGAGGCGGCACGTGAGCACCGGGTCGACACCCTGCTGCTGCGGCCGGGCGGCCCGGACCGGGACCGCGAGGTGTGGGTGGGCGACGGTTCCGACCAGGTGGCCGTGCGCCGCTCCGAGCTGCAGTACCTCGGGGCGACCGAGCCCGCGCCCGCGCGTGCCGACGACGCGCTGCTGCGCAACGCGTTGGCGACCGACGCGGAGGTGCTGGTCGCCGACCCGCAGGAAGAGCTGCCCGTCGGTGGCCTGGGGGCGCTGCTGCGCTGGACACACGCGGACGAGCGGGCCACCGCGGTGCCGTGACGCCGCCGCTCCGGCTGCCGTGCGCCGACCCGCCGCGGCGGGGAGAAGGTGAGGTTCCGCTCGCCCTTCTCTCCGCCCGTCGTCGTGGCCTGCGGGGGGCGTCGTACGCCCCGGCCGCATAACGCCTCCGATTTGACGCTCTTCCAGGAGGCGGTGGAGGGCGCGACCTCCCAGGAACGGGAGCCGCGGTCCAGCCACCCCGACAGGAGTCCGAAGCAGGCGCCCGCCAGCGCCAGCAGGGCCCCCAGCCAGCTCGGGGAGGTGAGGCCGAAGCCGGCCGCGATGACGACGCCGCCGAGCGAGGCGCCCAGCGAGTTGGCGATGTTGAAGGCGGACTGGATGCTGGCGGAGCCGAGTTCGGGGGCGTCCCTGCCGTGGTCGAGGATGCGGGCCTGGACGCTGGGGATGGCGGCCATGCCCGCGATGCCGGTGAGGAACACATTGACGGCGACCAGGACGGTGTTCTGCGCCGTCAGCAGAAACATGCTCAGCGACAGGGCCAGTGCGAGCAGGGCGCCGCACATGGTGCGCACCGGCCAGTCGGCGAGCCGTCCACCGAGCATGGTGCCCACGGTCATTCCGGCCCCGGACAGGGCCAGCAGTGCGGTGGCCGCCGTAGGGGTGTAGCCGCTGACCTGGGTCACCAGGGGTTGGATGTAGGTGTAGAACGAGGAAGTGCCGGCGAAGCCGAACACCACCACGGCGTAGGCGAGCCACACCTGCGGTCTTTTGAATATGCCGAGTTCACCGCGGACGGTGCCTCTGCCGGGTTCCTGTTGCACGGGGATCAGGGTCGCCAGGGAGACGAGTCCCAGCAGACCGATGCCCGCCACGACGATGAACGTCCAGCGCCAGCCGACCGTCTGTCCGAGCAGGGTGCCCAGCGGCGAGCCGACGATGTTGGCCATCGGCACACCGACCAGTACCACCGAAAGGGCTCTGCCGCGTTTTTCGGGCGCGACGAGCCCGGCTGCGACAACGGCGCCGATTCCGAAGAACACACCGTGCGGAAGCCCCGCCATAAAGCGTGCCGCCAGCAGCAGTTCATGGCTCGGGACAAGGGCTGACGCTGTGTTTCCGGAAATGAACAGGCAGGTCATCGCGATCAGTATTGTCTTACGGCGGATCCGCATACCCGCGAGGGTGAGAAGCGGTGCCCCGATCACGACACCGAGTGAGTAGAAGGACACATAGCCACCCGCATCGGAGATGCTCACTCCCATGTCGGAGGCGGCCTCGGGCAGTAGACCTATCATCACGAACTCGGCCGTGCCCGCACCGAACGTTGCAATGGCCAGAGCCAGGAGGGCAAGGGGCAACGGGACCTCCTTGCAGGAGTGGGGGTTTCGGGCTGCCCGGCTCGCCTCGGCGGGCCGTTCCTTGAAAAGAAGCGTGCCGCAATACAGGATTCGAGCAAACGGTTTCCCCATAAGGCTGTCCATAATAGGAATGCAGCCTTTCCCTGAACTCCCCCTGAAATCAAGGCAGTCGAGTCGCAGAGCGAGCAAGAAGCCAGCCGTGGAACGGCGATGATTCGGCGTGTCGCCCCGGGACTCACCGATAGCCTTACGGGCAAAGAGAGTTGGCGGTGGCCAATGCGTCGGTTGTGACGCAAGAATTGCGGTTACCCGCGAGTGAATTGTCCACGGGTAACCGAATGAAGAAATAAGATCGGTGCGGGCCGCAGAAGATCGGCGACCGGCGGAAGGAGGCGCGGATCGGGCCGCACCGCGCACTCGGCCGCGCACGACCACGGCCACCCCCGAGGGGGTGGCCGTGAGCCGCCCGTCGGGCCGGGAGTGGGCCGGCCGGCGGGCGTGGAGCCACCCGGCCGGGGGGAGGTGGAGTCACCCCGGCCGGGAGGCGGGTGGCCGCGTCAGCCGCCGATGTTGACGTCGACGCAGGCGTAGAAGGCGTTGGCCGTGTCCGCGACGTTCCACACCGCGAGCACCTTCTGCTTGCCGGTGAATCCTTGGAAGTTGACGTTGTGCGAGACGTACTCCGGAGGCTTGGCGCCCCCGTCGTCGAACTCGGCGATCTTCGTGTTGCCGATGAAGTACTGCCAGGTGGAGGTGCGGTGCTGGGCCGTCAGCTTCCAGTTGAAGGTGGCCGAGCGGCCGACGTTGGTGACCTGCCACCCCTTGTTGTCGTCGCGCAGTTCGGCGAAGCGCGAGTTGCCGCCGGCGCAGTCCTTGAGCCCCTTGGGGCCCTCGACGCTCTGCGGTTCCCACTTGATCTGGCCGCAGGAGACGACTCCGGTGGCGCACTGGGCCTGGCGGCTCGCGGGGTTGGTGACCCAGCCGTGCGCGTCGGCAGGGGTCGCCGTGAGGCCCAGGACCAGGACGGGTGCGAGGCCGGCGCCGGTCAGTGCCGCCAACTTCCGTCTGCTGTGCTGCTTCTGACGCGTCGTTCGGTGCATCTCAGCTCCTTCGGTGGGGGGAGAGCACACAGTGGGGATTGGTCTAGACTTTAACCACTGACCGTGGCCGGTCAACCCTTCGGAACGCTGCGATCAGGCCTTCGGGAAGCTGAAGCTGTACCCCTGTTTCTTCAGCCACGGCAGCAACTGCTGTAGCGCCTGATAGGACTCGGAGCGGTCACCGCCACCGTCGTGGAACAGGAGCACCGCCCCGTCCTCGACCTGTTCCTTGGCGTGCCGGACTATCGCCTCCGTACCGGGCAGCTGCCAGTCCCCCGGGTCGACGATCCAGCCGAGCGGCCGCATGCCGTGCTCGGCCGCGATCCGGCGGCTGGCCGGGGTGAAGGCCCCGCCCGGGGCGCGGTAGTAGTGGACGCGCGCACCGCCGGACGCCTTGTCGATCATGCGCTTGGCACCGAGTATCTGCTGCTTCTGGTAGGCCACCGACTTGTGGTCCATACCCGTGTCGTGGTCGACCGAGTGGTCGCACAGCCGGTGCCCCTCGGCGACGATCCGCTTGACGAGCTTCGGATAGCGCTCCGCGTTCGGGCCTATCAGACAGAAGGTCGCCTTGATGTGGTAACGGCGCAGCAGATCCAGCGTCTTGGGCGTCCACTCCGGGTGCGGACCGTCGTCCAGGGTGAGCGAGACCGAGCGGCCGCCGGCGACCGTGTGGTGGCTTATCGACCGGCTGACCTTCCGGGGCGCCTTCGGCTTCGCCGGCTTCGCGTGGGACGGCCTGTGGGCGGGAGCCGCGGCCTGCTGCTGCACACGCGCCGCCCGCACGCTCTGCTCCCAGCCCGGGTGCCGGCCGGAGGCGGCGGCCCCCGCACTCGTGCCGACGAACGCCGTCAGCAGACCGACCGCGACCGTTCCCGCCGCGGCGACTGTCGCCACGGTCCCCGGCCTGCTGCCCCGCTTGCTGTGCACTACTGCTCCCAACTGCCCGTTTTCACCGAACTTGTCAATGATGCAGACCTCTCGGCGGGATCATCGGTTGCGTCGCGGAGATGAGAGATACGCCGCATTTGAGGCGGGGCTGTGCGGCGACGGACGGGGCACCCTGACAGCCTGGTGGAAGATCGGCCAAGAGCAGGGAGAGCACAGGCGATGGCGAGCAGCGTGGCATTCACCGAGGATCTGGCGCGGGAGGTGCTGGCCGCGGCGACAGGCGGCCCCGGCGGTACGGCGGAACTGCTGTCCCTCGGCGAGAACGCCGTCTTCGCCCTGGGCGGGACCGTCGTACGCATCGGCCGGGACCCGGGACTGCTGGCGCGCGCCGAGCACGAACTGCGGGTGGCGACCTGGCTGGAGCGCGAGGGCGTGCCCGCGGTCCGCGCCGCCGAACCACGGGCCCGGCTCGTCGGGGACCACCCGGTCTCCTTCTGGCAGCGGCTCCCCGCCGCGGTGCGCCCCGCGGGCGCCGCCGACCTGGCCGGGCTGCTGCGGCTCGTCCACGCGCTGGAGGAGCCCGAGTTCACCTCCGCGGATTCTTCGGGCACGGGGTGCCCGCTGCCCGCGCGGGAGCTGCTGAGCGGGATCGAGCGGTGGCTGCGGCTGGCCGGGGACGCGGTGCCGCGCGAGGACGCCGCCTTTCTGCGGGCGCGCCGGGACGACATCCTCGCCGCACTGCCCGGACTCGTCCCTCATCTGCGGCCGGGGCCGGTGCACGGGGACGCGCTCCCCCGGAACGTCCACGTCACCCCGCAGGGACCGCTGCTGGTGGACCTGGAGACGTTCTCCTCGGATCTGCGGGAACACGATCTTGTCGTGATGGCGCTCAGCCTGGACCGCTACGGACTGCCGGAGCAGGAGTACGAGGCGTTCTGCTCCACCTACGGCTGGGACGTGCGCGAGTGGGAGGGGTGCGCGGTGCTCCGGGGAGCGCGCGAGACGGCAAGCTGCGCGTGGGTTGCGCAACACGCGCCGGGCAACCCGGCGGCACGCGCCGAGTTCCAGCGGCGGGTGGCCTCACTGCGCGAGTCGGATCCCACGGTGCGCTGGCACCCCTTCTGAGGCAGACCGGTACGAGGACAGCCGGTGGGAGGACAGCCGGTGGGACCGCGGCCGGTACGCCCCCCTCACAGCCAGCCCCGGTCGGCCAGCTCCTCGGTGAAGCGGGCGTAGGACTCGTCCAGGGCCGCCTTCTGCCGGGGGTCCGGTTCGACGAGCCGGCCCTCCCCCGTCATGGCGGCGGCGGCCTTCTCCAGCGTGGGGTACAGGGTTCCGGTAGCGGCCAGCAGTGCGGCACCGAAGGCGGTTTCCGCCCGGTCCGCCACGCGCAGGGGCATATCCAGCACGGTGGCCCTGATACGGGTCCACAGCGGGCTGCGGCTGCCGCCGCCCGCCGCGTACAGCGGAGCCGTGACCGGCACGCCGAGCGCCGCGATCCGCTCCAGGGCGAGCCGTTCCAGGAAGGCGACGCCCTCCAGATCCGCGCGGTGCCGGTCGGCGTCGTCGGCCGGCGTGCCGAGGGTGAAGCCACGGGCCGGGCCCGCCACGAACGGGAAGCGTTCGCCCTCCCGGCGCAGCGGATAGCTCACGCAGGTGGCCGGACCACGGGCGGCGGCTGCCTCGTCCAGCGCGGGCAGCCGCTCGGCGGACCGGTGGGCGAGGGCTTCGCCGCCGGTGTTGGAGGCGCCGCCCGGCAGCCACCAGCCGTCCGGGTGCCGGTGGCTGTAGAGGGCACCGGCCGGATCGGTGACCAGGTCGCGGGTGACGCCCTTGAGGACGTAGGTGGTGCCGAGGACACCCACGAACTGGCCGGGTGCCACCGCGCCGGTGGCGAGCTGGCCGGCGCAGCCGTCCGTCATACCGAGCCGCACCTCGCAGCCGACCGGCAGCCCCGTCTCGGCCGCCGCCTCGGCGCAGACGCTGCCGGCCGCGGTGCCCGGCGGCTGTACGGGCGGCAGCCAGTGCGGCGGGATGCCCAGCGCGTCGAGGACCTCGCCGGGCCACTCCCCGCTGCGCGGGTCGTAGCCGGTCTTGAGCGCGTGGCTCCAGTCGGCGGCGACCGGTGTCCCGGTGAGGTGGCGGCCGAGCAGTTCGGGGGTGTGGACGATCCGCGCGGCGCCGGGGAAGTCGGCCGCGTGCCGTGCGTACCAGGCGACCCGGCCCAGCGCGGCGGTGGGACCGACGGTGAGGCCGAGCGCCCGCCAGCGGGCGGCGCCCGCGCGCTGCGCCTCGGCGTTGTGGTCCGCGGCCCTGCGGTCGTCGTACATCAGCGCGGGGCCCAGCGGCCGGCCGGCCGCGTCGGTCGGCACCAGGGTGCCGGAGGTGGCGGAGACGGCCACGGCGGTCACCTCGGCGCCTCGGGCGGGCAGCGCAGCGGTGGCCTGGCGCAGTGCCTCGGCCGTGGCGGGCCACCAGCGGGTGGCGTCCTGCTCGCTGCGGCCGCCCCCGTCGCGGACCGGCTGCGGCAGCGGGGCCCGGCCCTGGGCGCGCACCGTGCCCCGGGCGTCCACGCACAGGACGCGGACGGCCGCCGTGGCGACGTCGATCCCGGCGACGAGCGGGGTGGGAGCGGAAGGCGAGGGTCCGGGCGTGGGGGCTGGGCTGTGCATGGCGTCCCTTTCAGTCACGATGTTAAATTCACACCTGCCGTGTGAAAGCGAGGGTCAGCCGTCGACCTCCGCGACCCGTACGTCGGTGTGCTCGCGCAGCTCGGCCACCAGGGCGCCGTCCACGCCGTCGTCCACCACGACGTGATCGAAGTCGGCGACCGGGCACAGCCGGTGCAAGGCCGTGCGGGCGACCTTGGAGTGATCCATCAGCAGCGCCGTGCGCGCCCCGGAGGCGAGCATGGCGCGCTTGACGAGCACCACGTCCTGCTCCTGGTGGAAGGTCATGTGCCCGTTCATCGCGGACGTGCTCACCAGCACCAGGTCCACCGACATCGCCTCGATGGCCTCCACGCAGGGCACCCCGAGGAACGAGTCGTGGGTGTGCGAGTACTCGCCGCCCAGCGCGATCAGCCGGACCTCCTCGCACCCGGCGAACACGTCCAGCACGCGGCGCGCGTTGGTCAGCACGGTCAGCGGTCTGCGCTCGCGCAGCAGTACGGCCAGCGCCAGCACGGAGGTGGAGTCGTCCAGCATCACCGACATGCCCGGCTCCACCAGTTCGGCGGCGGCCCGCGCCACCGCCTCCTTCTGCGCCACATGGACGCCGAGCCGGTAGTCGAGATTGCTCTCGAAGACGCTGGTGGGCAGCGCGGAGACACCGCCGCGGAAACGCCGCAGGACACCGCGCCGGGCCAGCGCCTCCAGGTCGCGGTGGACGGTCATCACACTGACGCCCATCACCTCGGCGAGCCGGCTGACGGTCACCGTCCCGTGCTGGACGACATGCTCCGCCATCCGCTGTCTGCGGTTCTCCTGGGAGCGGGCGGAGCCCGTGGGCGGTCCCGGGTTCGTCACGGCCGCGCCCCGCTCAGCCGGCGGCCGTGGGGGCCGAGAGCGGCGCCCGGCCGGCCATGGCGGCGTCGGTGGCCGTCGGCACGTTCAGCGAGCGCAGGGCCGTCCGGTCGCCGCTCACCTCGATCTCGGTGACCGCCGCGTTCTCCAGCCGGGGCAGAACGAGCCGGTAGCGGCCGACGGGGATGCCCAGCATCGCGCACAGGGCGATACGGAAGGCGGTGTTGTGGGCGACCACCAGAACCGTCTGGCCGTCGTGCGCCGCCGCCACCTCGCGCAGCGCGCCGCACACCCGCGGCGCGACGGCGGTCGGGGGCTCGGAGCCGGGGAAGGCGCCGGTCTGGGCGTCCTCGCGGAAGGCCTGCACCGCCTCCGGGTCGTCGGCGGCCATCTCCGCGATGGTGCGGCCCTCGCCCCAGCCGAAGTCGACCTCGCGCAGCCCCTCGTGCACCTCGGGCACCAGGCCGAGCGCCCGCGCCGCGGGGCGGGCGGTGGACCGCGCCCGCTCCAGCGGGGAGCTGACGACGGCGCCGATGGGCTGCTGCCGGGAGCGCGCCACGGCCCACTCCCCCAGCCGCTCGGCCTGCCACAGCCCGGCGTCGGTCAGCGCGATGTCGGAGATTCCGGCGTACCGGTTCTCCGCGTGCCAGACGGTCTGGCCGTGCCGTACGAGCAGGAGCCGGGCGGTCATACGTCCTCCAGGACTTCGGTGCGGCGGGCGGGTGCGGCGCGGCGCACACTCCCAGCCCATTGGGCTTCTTCACGTGGAGCGCTATAAATATAACAATCTCGATGTGGAGAGCAGTGCGAACTGCCGGGACTGGAAGGCGAACGGCCATGACTGAAACCGCTGGGGCGATCATCGGTGTCGACATCGGCACCTCCGTCACCAAAGCCGTCGCCTTCGCCCGCGACGGCGGCCGCCTGCACGCGGCCGCGCGCCGCTCCACACTGCTGCGCGAGCCCGGCGGCATCGTCGAGCAGGACCTGGAAGAGGTGCTGGCCGGGGTCGCCGAAGTCGTCAGGGAAGTCGGCGCCGCTCTTCCCGGGCCGCCCGCCGCGCTCGCCCTGACCGGCCAGGGCGACGGGCTGTGGCTGCGGGACGCGGAAGGCCGGGCCGTACGGCGCATGATCTCCTGGATGGACGGGCGGGCGGCGGCGCTGGTCGGCCGCTGGCAGCGGGACGGCACCGTGGGCGAGATCTTCCGGCACACCGGATCGGGCATGTTCCCCGGCTGTCACGCGCCGCTGCTGGCGTGGCTGCGCGAACACGAGCCCGAGGCGCTGGAGCGCGCCGCGGTGGCGGGCTACTGCGTCGACGCCATAGCCCAGCGGCTGACCGGCACGGTCAGCGTGGACGCCTCCGACGCCACCCTGCCCTTCCTCGATCCGGCCACCCGCCGCTACTCCCCCACCGCGCTGGCCGCCTGCGGCGTCGAAGACGTGGCCCATCTGCTGCCCGAGCCCGCCGCGCCGCATGCCGTGCTGGCCCTGGACCGGGAAGGCGCCGCGCTGCTCGGCCTGCCCGCCGGGCTGCCGGTCACCTCCGGTCCCTACGATCTGCCCGCCTGCGCCATCGGCAGCGGCGTACGGGAGATCGGTGACGGTCTGCTGACGGTGGGCACCACGCTGGCGTGCCAGGTGCTCACCGACCGCACGGACCGGGACCCGGACGGCGAACCCGCCGGGATGTGGCTGTGCACACCCAGCAGCGACCGCTGGCTGCGCGCGCTGCCGGCGATGGTCGGCACGGCCGGGATCGACTGGGCGCTCGGCACGGTCGGCGCCTCCACCGACGATCTGGAGGCGCTGTTGGACAAGAGCCCCGCCGGAGCCCGCGGGGTGGTGGCGCTGCCGTTCCTGTCCGAGGCCGGCGAGCGGGCGCCGTTCGTCGCGCCCGGCGCGCGGGCCTCGTTCGAGGGCATGTCGCTGGCGCACGACCGCGCCGACCTGGTGCGGGCCATGTGCGAGGCGGTCGGCTACGCGGCGCGGCACTGCCTGGAGGCCGCGGGCCTGTCCCGGACACTGGCCGCGTGCGGCGGTGGCACCCGCTCCCAGGGCTGGATGCGGGCCTTCGCCGGCATCCTCGGCCGTCCGGTGCGGGTACCGGTCGAGACGGAGGTCGGGGCCAAGGGGGCGGCCGTCGTGGCCCGCACCGCGCTGGGCGACCCGGTGGACGAGGAGCAGTGGCACACCGGATACCGGCTGGTGGAGCCGGACGAGAACGACCGGGCCGGGTACGAGCGCGGCTACGCCCGGTACCGCGAGCGGGTGGCGGCGGCACGGGCCCGCTGGGAGGGCTGACCCGGGCCGCGCCCCCGGACCCCGATGTCGTTTTTCCGCCAGTGCTGTGCCCGGCGGGCGGCGAGACTGAGGGGGAACGGAGAAGGGACGCGCCATGTACCGCACGCACACCGTCATCGACAGCCCCGTCGGCCCGCTGACCCTCGTCGCCACCGACGGGACGCTGTCGGCCGTCTATATGGACCAGCAGCGGCACCGTCCGGCGCCGGAGACGTTCGGCACCAGCGACCCGAGCGCCTTCGGCGAGGTGACGGAGCAGCTGGGCGAGTACTTCGCGGGGGAACG
Source organism: Streptomyces smyrnaeus (assembly GCF_017676345.1). Classification (GTDB taxonomy): domain Bacteria; phylum Actinomycetota; class Actinomycetes; order Streptomycetales; family Streptomycetaceae; genus Streptomyces; species Streptomyces smyrnaeus. The sequence continues at coordinate 231,505 of NZ_JAFFZM010000001.1, forward strand.
CACCCGGTTCACGCTGACGCTCGCACCGCAGGGCACCGGCTTCCAGCGCACCGTGTGGAACGCGCTGTGCGACATCCCCTACGGCGAGACCCGTTCCTACGGGCAGCTCGCCGAACTGATCGGCAGGCCGGGCGCCGCGCGCGCCGTCGGACTGGCCAACGGGCGGAACCCGATCAGCATCGTCATCCCCTGCCACCGGGTCATCGGCTCCACCGGGCAGCTGACCGGATACGGCGGCGGCATCGAACGCAAGCGGCATCTCCTCGACTTCGAGCGGGGCGCCCTCGTGCCGCAGGGAGGCGGTGGCGGGGCCACCTTGTGGTGACGCCGGGGAAAAGGGAGTTTGTCTCCGGCCGCGGCGGCCACCCGTGAGGCGGACAGACACCGCGTCGCGCCAAGGAGGACACCATGCTCCGCGCTATCGCCGATGTGCTGCGCGCAATAGGCGGCGCCATCGCCACTGTCGTCACGCTGCCCTTCCGGGCAGTGGCCCGGCTCTTCTCCGGAGCCTCCCGCTCGGCACACTGAGCGAGCGGGCAGTGGAGCGGACCTCACCCGCCGAAGGTCAGCAGGATCTTCGGCGGTCCGCTTCTGCCCTGCTCCAGCAGGGCGAAGGCCGCTCCCACGGACTCGGCGGACAGCGCCGGGAAGACCTCGGCGACAAGCGGGTCAGCGTCCAGGACGCCCTGCTCGAAGAGCGCGACGGTGCGGTCGTAGTGGGAGATGCCGTGCTGGATGCCGAGCACGTCCACGCCCTGCAGGGACAGTTCGCCGGGCACGAAGGAGACCGGTTCCCTGGCGACCCCGACGAGGGCGACGCGGCCACCCCGTTCGGCCATCCGCAGCGCCCCGGTGAAGGCCGAGGCCGCGCCGGACGCCTCCACCACGAGGGAGTAGGCGCCCTGCGGGGCCTCGTCGGCGTGGTGGGCCGCGTCGGCGCCGCAGCGCAGGGCCAGATCGAGGCCCGGCCGGTCGATGCCGATGGCGTGCACCTTGGCGGCGTGCCGGTGCGCGAACTGCACCGCCAGCAGGCCCATGGTGCCGGTGCCGATGACGGCCACCTGGTCGTCGAACCGCAGCCGTGCCCGCTCGAAAGCCTCCACCACCGAGACGGCCGGCTCGATCAGCGCACCCGCCGCCTCGGGCAGCCCGTCCGGCAGCGGGGTGAGGGCGTGCGTGGGCACCCGCACATAGTCGGCGGCGCCGCCCTGCAACCCGTACAGCCCGATCTCGCGCAGCGCGGTGCACATCTGGGCGCGGCCCGCGTGGCATTGGGCGCAGTGGCCGCACGGCACCATCGTGCGGCCTACGACGAGTGAGCCGACGGCCGGGGCGTGGGCCGGGGGCTCGTCGGCATAGGCGGCGACTTCTCCGTACCACTCGTGCCCGAAGACGTGCGGGAAGGTGATGCGGCCGTCCTGCAGGAACGCCGACGTACCGTGCAGGATCTCCAGGTCGGTGCCGCAGATCCCGACGTGCCGGGTGCGCACCAACACGGTGCCCGGCTCCGGCTCGGGCACCGGGACGGTGGCCAGATCGGTCTGTCCGATACCGGTGATGCGGGCGGCACGCATCGTGCCACCGGGCCAGTTCCCCTTCAACGGGTTTCCTTTCGCGAGGGGCGCGGTGCGGTCGGTGCTCCTGATCCGCCGCTTCCGATCACCACTGGATCATGGCACGGGGCTCGTACGGCACCTCACGAGGGTGCACGGTCCCGGTGATGCCACGGGCCGCCAGGTGGGCGGGGTCCTCGGCGTGGGCGGCCAGGACGACGGCGGGCGCGCGCCCACCGCGGCCGGCGCGGCCGAGGCCTCGAAGAAGCTCCCGCCGGGCGCGCAGGCCGTGCGCCGCGGGTCCGAGGGTGCGGCCCGGTCGGCTATCCGGGAGCGGGGCGCGGAAATCGGTCGCGGCGCAGCGCGGTGAAGTCGCGGGTGTCCTTCGACCAGGTGTCCTCCGGGCTCCAGCCGGTGGCGCGGGCGACGCGGTGCAGGGCCGGGGTGCCCAGACGCGCCCAGGGGAACGGCGTTCCCCTGGTGCCGCGGGCGTTCTCCATCCAGACCTGGAGCCGTTCGTCCACGTCCTCCCCCGCCACCTCCACCAGCAGCAGACCTCCGGGCCGTACCAGGCGGGCGACGCGGCGCAGCAGCAGCGCGGGGTCGCCGCCGATGCCGAGGTTGCCGTCGATGAGCAGCGCGGTGTCCCAGGTGCCGGGTGTGGGCAGCGGGTCGAAGACGGAGCGGCGCAGGGCCCGTCCGCCGCGCAGCACGGTGCGGGAGACGGCCGCCGCGTTGACATCGATGCCGAGCGAGGTGTGCCCGTACTCGCCCAGCGCCGCCACGAGGCGGCCGGGACCGCAGCCGATGTCGAGCACGGTGCCCTGGCAGCGGTCCAGGACGGTCAGGTCGGCCGCGTCGGCGACGGCACACCAGCGCTCCACGTCCAAGGTGAGCGACCAGCCCCCGTGGGCGCGCAGATAGAGCGGGCCGCAGCCGAGGCCGAGCGCTTCGGTGTAGGGGTCCTCGGTCCAGGAGCCGGTGTCGGCGCGCCCCTGCCCTCTCATGCCTCCGCCACCCCTGGCGCACCCCGGGGCGGGGCGGTCGGCGCGTGGCCCGGGCCCAGCAGCCGCCGCAGCCGCGCGAGTTCGGCGGCGAAGAGGCTCCCGGGGGCCTGGGCGGCGACCGCGGCCGCGTCGTCCGGTTCGTCCACGTCCCGCAGTTGCGGCAGGTCCCCCACGCGCAGTCCGGCGGCCACGAGCCGGGCGCGCTGCACCGCCCCGGTGGTGGCGGTGGACATGGGGACGCCGCGCAGCAGTGCGGGGTCGGGCGCGGCAAGGCCGAGCGCCCAGAAGCCGCCGTCGGCCGCCGGGCCGAAGTAGGCGTCGTGGTGCTGCCAGGCGTGCGGCCGGGTGGCGGGCGCGAGCAGCGCGGGGGTGAGTTGCGGGGTGTCCATGCCGACGAGCAGCGCGGGTCCCTCGCACAGCGCGAAGGCCGCGGCCAGCCGCTCGTCCAGGCCGCCGTCGGCCTGCGGCACGATCTCGATGCGGTCGCCGCCCTCGTCCGTGCCCGGCAGCCAGGGGCCCGGGCTGCCGTCCAGCACCAGGACCCGGCGGCAGGCGGGCGTCGCCAGCGCGGTGCGCAGGGTGTCGGTGAGCGCGGCGGAGGCGAGGGCCGCGGCCCCCTGCGGGGTGAAGGCGGGCGCGAGGCGGGTCTTGGCGCGGCCCGCGCGGGGCTCCTTGGCCATGACGAGCAGCGTGGTGGGCTCCGGCACCGGCATCACGCGTCCTCGGTCGGGGGGTGGTGGGCGATCACGTCAGAAGCTCTCGGGCAGCCAGGGCGCGGGCCCGGCGGCCAGCGCGTCCAGCAGGGCGAGGTCGCGTCCGTCGCCGTCGGCCATGCCCAGCCGGGCCGCCTGCCGCAACGGCAGTCCGCCCGCATACCAGGCGGCGAGCGTCGCCGAGGGCAGCCGCACGGTGCGGGGCGAGGGGTGGCTGCCGCGCTGGGCGTGCAGCAGACCGTCCTCGAAGGTGAGCGCGTACGGCGCCGTCCTGCCCTCCGGGGAGACGACCTCCAGCCCCAGGCCGCCCCGGGGCTGCGGGTCCCAGCCGCGGGCCTGAAGGGCGCGGCGTACGTCGAGCAGCCGCAGCACCCACGGGTACCAGCCGTCCTCGCGCACCGCGTACCGGCTCAGCGCCCACTGGAGCGGGCTGGGGCGGGGCAGTACGGAGCGGCGGAAGCGGATCTCACGGACCTGGGGCGAGCGGGCGCCGACGGCCGCCAGCAGGGCGGGCAGCGCGTCCAGTCCTTCGTGCCACAAGTCGTGGACGACGGCGGTGACGCCCCATGGGCGGTGCGGTTCGACGGTGACGGTGGCGTATCCGGCCAGGTCCCCGCGCCGGGAAGCGCTGCCCGTCCCGGTGCGGGAGTCCTCGGGTACGACGCCGAGTGTCAACGCCCCCTCGGTGACGCGCTGCCGCCAGCCGTGCCACCAGGCGGGGCGCCGCAGCGGCCCGTTCCAGCCGGGGCTCAGGCGCTCCCGCAGCCGGGCGCAGGCGGCCTCGTCCGGGACGACCGTCTCGTATCCGGGCGGCGGGGCGGGGAGTTCGGCCGGGTCGAACACGTAGCTGGAGGCCACGGCTGCGGCCTCCCAGCCCCACCGCCGGTACATCCCCGGCGCCGGCGTCCAGGCGCAGGCCAGCACCGCGCCGTGCTCGCCGCGCAGCCGGTCGGTGCCCTCCTCGGTGAGGCGGCGGGCGAGTCCGGCGCCGCGTTCCCAGGGCGCGACCGCGAGCCAGGCCACGCCACCGGAGGGCACCGGGCGGCCGCCGAAGTGCTGGGCGAAGGGCAGGAAGAGTCCGCCGCCCAGCACCTGGGTTCCGCGTACGGCCACTGTTGCGACGCCGTGGGCGCGCAGGGTGGCATGGTCGTAGGGGACCTTGCCGAAGGCGTGCCGCGTCTGTGCGAGGTAGCCCTCGAACTCGGCGTCGTCGGCGGCCGTGCGGACGCGGGTCTCCATCAGCTCGGTGTCTCCCTCATCCGACCCTGTTCATCTGCTGCGCCCTCCACCCGCCATGGAGGTGAAGTAGCCGGTGACCGCGTCGCACACCTGGCCGATCTCCCGTGCGTCCAGGTCGGGCCGGATGGGCAGGCAGAGGGTCTGCCGGGACAGCTCCTGAGCGACCGGGCAGGGGTGGCGCTGGGCGGCGGGTGAGGCCAGCGCAGGCTGGTGCGGCAGCGGAACGGGGTAGCGGACGACGGCGTCGATGCCGGAGGCGATCAGATGCTCCAGCAGTCCGTCGCGCTCCTGTTCGCTCCGGGTGCGCACCTGGAAGAGGTGGTAGACGTGCTCGCCTTCCTCCCCGGGGTGCTGGAAGCGCAGCGGGAGTCCGGCCAGCCGCTCGCGGTAGGTGGCGGCGGCCTCGGCGCGGCGGGCGTTCCAGGCGTCGAGCCGGTCGAGCTTGTGCAGCAGGACCAGGGCCTGGAGGGTGTCGAGGCGGGAGTTGTAGCCCAGGATCTCGTGCCGGTTCTGGTGCGGCTGACCGAAGTGCCGCAGCAGTCGCAGCCGTTCGGCCAGTTCGCCGTCCTGGACGCTGATCGCTCCGGCGTCACCGGCCGCGGCCAGATTCTTGGAGGGTGCAAAGCTCCAGCAGCCCGCAGCGGAGGCGGTGCCGACCCGCACACCGTGGCTGCGGGCCCCGATGGCCTGGGCGCAGTCCTCGATGAGCGTAACGCCCGCGTCGTGCGCGAGGCGCCGGGCGCGGGGCACGTCCGCCGCCTTGCCGAACATGTGGACGAGGATGACGGCGCGGGTGCGCTCGGTGACCGCGGCCGGAAGCTGGTCGAGGTCCATCAGGAAGTCGTCGTCGCGGCAGTCCACATACACGGGGGTGGCGCCGCGCCGGGCGATGGCCTGCGCAGTGGCGTGGAAGGAGTTGGCGACGGTGACGACCTCGTCGCCCGGCCCGATCCCGAGCGCGTCGAGCGCCAGGATCAGTGCGTCCGTGCCGGAGTTGACGCCGACGGTGTGCGCCGCGCCCAGATAGCCGGCCAGCCGGCCTTCGAACTCGGCGACCTCCTGGCCCAGCACATAGCCGCCGCGCAGCAGCAGTTCCTCGATCCGGGACAGCAGCTCCCGCTCCCCGCCCTCGAACTGGGCGGGGTAGCGGTACTTGGGCACCCGGAACCCACCGGAGCCGCCCATCAGCGCTCGCCGTGCTCGTCGTCTATCCGGCCGTCGCCCCGGCCGTAGTCGTCCTCCAGGCGGACGTTGTCCGAGCCGTCGTCGTAGGTGGAGACCTCCACCAGCACGATGTCGGTGACCCCCTCCACCCGGTGCACCGCCCCCGGGTCGACGTGCGCGAGCGTCCCGGCGGGCATCGGCAGTCGCAGGGTCTCGCCGTCACGGGTCTCGCGGTAGTGCATCACCGCCTCGCCCTCCAGGATGAAGTAGCTCTCCCGCTTGTGCTCGTGGTACTGGAGGGAGGTGCGGTGGCCCGCCTTGATCCGGATGAACTTGAAGCCGTAGGGGCCGTTGGGCTCCTCCTCGTGCAGCCAGCGCTCCTGGCCCCACAGCTTGACGACCTTCTTGGTGTCGGCGAACTCGAAGACCCGTACGCCGGGGGCCACTTCCCGGGCCGCGCGTGCCTCGTGGGCCCCGGTGTCGCCCTCGGGCTCGCTGATGGCGGTGAAGCCGACGTCGGTGGTGGGGCTGCCCATGTGCGGTCCTTCCATGAGGGTGGGTGGTACGCCGGGTGGCCCGGCAGGGCTCGGCGGGTGGCTAGTGCGCCGAGATGTGCAGCGGCGCCTGGCCGCCGTGGTCGCGTACGACGGGGAAGAACACCTCGGGCGGCCAGGTCAGCAGGTGCCAGACGATGCCCGCGACCGAGCGGTTGTACGGCCAGCCGGCGGGGTCGGTCAGGCCCCAGCGCGAGAACGCGGTCAGCAGCACGGGGTCGGCCGGGACCCACGCGCCGTCCAGCTCGAACTCCACCCAGTGGTGCAGCGTGGTGAACGGCGGTGCGACCAGCAGCCCGGCGCCGTGCCGGGCCCGGATGCCGCGCCGCCCGGCCTCCCGCAGCAGCAGCCGGGTCGGAATCAGACAGTTGGCCAGCCGGGTCTCGCGGGAGAAGCCCTCGTCCTCGATGACCCCGTCGGGAAGGACGTACAGCTCCCAGTCGGCGACGAGCGAGAGCAGGTCGGAACGGTCCTCGTCGAAGACATGGGTGTTGGACGGCAGCTGGGCCCGCACCGTGAACACGCCGGGCGAGGACTCGCGCAGGCTGCCGGGTTCGCTGTGCTCGCCCAGCCCCGAGACGGGGGTGAAGGCGCACTCCCCCGGGTGGCCCGGATCGGCGCACGAAGCGCGCAGCTCCAGCTCGTGGAGGTGCCGCTCGCCCTTGCGGGCCACCTCGTCCATGGCCTGTGCCTTGCGGGTGAGGGCCTGGAAGTAGGGCGAGGGCAGGTTCAGATAGGTGCTGATGTTGTGCAGGTCGGTGCGCTCGAAGCGGCGCTGGTCCCCCTCGCCCCGGTGCGGCAGCCCGTGGTCGAGGAGTGCTTCGAGCAGGGCGGGGCCGATGGCCCAGGTCTCCGCGGCGAAGGCGGCGTCCTTGGTGAACGTACGGTGCCGGTCGGGAACGCGCAGAATCCGGTCGACGGCCTCCTGCAGCGTGCCGGGTGCGTAGAGGTGGGTCATAAAAGCGCTCACCGGGTCCCCTCGGCGGTCCGCTCGACGGGCTGCCCGTCCACCCGGTCGGCGGCCTGTCCGCCGGCCCGCTCCACGGCCCGCAGCGCGGACTCGATGCGCTCGGCCACCGCGTCCCGCAGCACCGCCTCCAGGGGCGGCCTGCCCCGCGCGGCGAGGGCAGCTGCGGCCTCCTCGCGGATGCGCAGCCCCCCCTCGGTACGGAAGACGTAGTGGCCGGCGATGACGGCGCGCTCGACATCGGTCGCGGTCGTCGGGTCCAGCATCCATTTGCGCCACTTGCCGCTGTCGTAGGCCAGCCGCAGGAAGTCCTCCTTGGCGCGGTGCAGCGCCAGCTCGTCCAGGACGCGCAGCAGGGCGCGGGTCTCGGCGACGCCGTACTCCGGCGCGACGTTGAACGCGTCCACCCCGGCACGCAGCAGCAGCGCCGTCTCCTCGGTGGTGAGGTAGTCGCAGTTGTGCGCCTTGAGCCGGACGCCTTCCTGGTGGCAGGTGGCGGCCAGGGTGGACACCTGACGCAGCGTCTCGTCGCGGGCCCGCGGCTCGTGGAAGCGGCCGACGTTGCGCAGCTCGGCGACCTTGGTGCCGGTCTGCGCCACCACGTAGCGGGGCCGGGGCGCACCGGCGGCCTCGATGCCCTCCAGCACCAGGCGCAGGGCGGCCTTGAACTCGTCGGGGTCGTTGGTGGACACGTCCTGCGGCTCGAAGCCGATCTCGTAGGCGACGTCGGCACCGCGCGCCCGGGCCTCGGCGTGACAGCGCGCGTACAGCTCCACGAGGCGCGCGGCGGCGGTCTGGGCGGGCACCGGGCCGGTTCCGGGGCGGCCTTCGGAGGTGTCGATGTGCAGCAGCCCGAAACCGGCGTCGAGGTCGGCGGCGAAGGAGCGGACGCACGAGTCGAGGGCCTCGGCGGGCTCGGTGATGTCCGCCTCGGCGGTGTGCATCCAGGGGCCGCCGTGGTCACGGCACAGCAGCAGCAGCCCGTCCGGGTCGTGTTCTGTGACGTGGTCGGCGAACTCCTGCGTCGTCCAGCCCAGATAGCCGCCGCCGAACTCGGCCGCGTCCACCTGGCGGCGGCTGGGGATGAGCATGAGCGGGGTGCGGGTGCGCCGGGCGACGGTGAGCGCCGCGTCGACGGTGCAGCGCGAGACCGGGCCGATGCCGACCACAGGTTCCATGGGTGTCTTCCCCTGTTTCTCGAGGGTTTCAGCGCTCGACGCGGGGGGCCCGCTCAGCGCGGCTGCCGGGAGCGGAACTTCGTCAGATCACCGATCTCGGAGTCCGGCGGCCAAGTGCACCAGGGGAACGTCTCGTAGGCTCCGGCCCCCGCGCCCTCGGCGTCGAACCAGTCGGTGGCGCGCGCGTGGTGCAGGTGGACCATGCGGTCGCGGTGGCGGTCCAGACCACCGTGCAGGTCGGCCCGCCAGGTGAAGTCGTTGTCGGCGCCGCCCCAGCCGGCGGTGAACCGCTCGTCGTAGCCGCCGATCCGGGTGAAGAGGTTCTCCCGCAGCCATACGCAGGCGCCGGGGGTACGGCGCAGGAACACGCCGCGCAGCGCGTCCCTGTCCACGGCCGGGAGCTGCTCCAGGCAGCGCTCGGTGACGGCCTGATGGCTGGAGGCGGCATCGAGGTACAGCATGTCCTCGAACGGCCAGTGCGCCTGGGTGCCCGGTACCCGGAACCGTTCGACGGCACGCTCGACGAAGCCGCGGTCGACGAGGATGTCGGCTTCCAGCACACAGATCAGCTCGGCCGGGCGCGCACCGTGCACCACGCCCGCGTTGATGGTCCACGAGTAGTTGAACGGACCGGCGTTCTCCGCGAACAGATAGGTGTCGCACCAGGGGCCGTACAGACTCTCCCAGCGCGGCCGGGAGTCGGCCTCCACCACGACGACGCGGTAGCGGTCGCGCGGATGACTCTGGTCGTTGAGCGCGTGCAGTACGGCGGCCAGGTTGCGGGTGCGCTCACCCTCCTCGCCGCGCTCCCGGAAGGGGATCACCAAAGCCGCGTCCACAGGCCCGGTCGGCCTGGCCGCGGGCTTGCAGGTACGCAGGATCTGCGCGGCGTCGGGTGCGCCGAGCCCGGCGGGCCGCTCGGTGCCGGTCTGCATCCGCAGCCGGGAGCAGGTCTCCGCCTCCCGGACGAGGGCGGCGAGGCGCTCGGTCTCCGGCTCGTCGCCGGCCTGCGCGAGCCGGTCGGTCAGCAGCACCGTCAACCGGCGGCAGGCCTCGATGTCGGCGGGATCCTTCCCCACGGTCGCGGCCAGGGTGCGGACGTGTTCGTCGGGGACGGCCAGCACCGCGTCCTTGACGGCTCGGTGGGCGTCGCGGGACCAGGCCCAGAAGCCGGGAGCAGCCGACTGCGCGAACGGATCGGCGACGAGGGCGACACTGCTGACGGCGGCGTCCGCGAGAGTGGCGGGGTCCTGGTGCCTCCAGCTCATGGGGTCGGTCCTCTCGGCAGGGGGACGAAGGTGTTTCCGCCGCACGGGGAGAGCCCCTGGCGCTCGATCGACGGCCACCACCGGGGTGTTCGGCGCCGACCGCGGGCTCATCCTGCTCTCCGCTTCGGACCGCCGACAGCCCCGGACGACCGCCCACACTGAGCTGAGCGATCGGGGGTGGCCGATCGGGTAGCTCTGGTGGTCAGGGCACGGCACGCCGAACGGCCGGGCAGGGTCGGTCGCCCACCGCCCGGCCGAACGCCTTCCGGTTCCGCTCCGCGCAGGCCGCGCGGCGATCGGGTCAGTCGATGAGGCCCAGCTTGATCGCGGTGACCACGGCGGCCGTACGGTTCGCGGCGCCGAGTTTGAGCAGCACACTGCTCACCAGCCGCTTGACCCCGTGCTCGGAGATCCGCAGCTGCCGGGCGATCTGTTTGTTGCTGAGGCCGGCCACGAGGTGGGCGAGCACTTCCTGCTCGCGGGCCGTCAACCGCACCGTGCGGGCGGGCAGCAGATGCGCCGACTCGCCCGCGTGACTGAGCAGTTGGCGCCCCAGCCGCAGCGGCATCGGCATCTCGTCGGCGGCAAGTTGCCGCAGCGCCCGGTCCAGGGCCGCCGCCGTCAGCTCCTCGCGCAGCAGATAGCCGTCGGCGGGCAGCCGGGCGAGTGCCGAGTCGGACTCGGCGTCCGCGGGATCGAGCAGGACGAGGGTGCGCAGTCCCGGGTGGGCGTGGCGGAGCCGTCCGACGGGGGCCGGTGCGCTGTGCGAGCTGGAGAGGATCAGGACGTCGAACCTGGCCTCGGCCAGAGCCCCTTCGAGTGCGGCGGGGTGCGTGAACTGTGCGGCGCTTTCGACGACGGTCAGTTTCGGCAGCATCGCCTGGAGGCCGAGGCGGAGCAGTTCGGCCTCGACGTGTACGGCGACGGCCAGCCGGGTTTCGGTGGTGCGATCACTGGTGTCCGGCTTTTCCTGGATCTCGGTCATGCGGTTCACCCAATCCCCGTGTGAGGCCACCACCGGGCTGCGCGCAGTAGTGGTCTAGTCCTGAATGCCGCGAGCGATGATCCCGCAAACTCGGGCCCCGGGGAAGCGAGTTGGTGGAGTGACTGCCGGTGTTCCGCCCCGTCATTGTGGCGCCTGTTGCCTACCCGCGCCACGCGATCGGCGTAGACCGGACGTAGTTCGCACGTAGTTCGCCGTCCCGGCTCTGGCCTGCTGCCCGGTCCCGAGCTGTGCTGGTGGGACAGCGAACCCACCGGACACAGCCGCACCGGAGTGCGCAGCCCGACCGGCAGCCCCCGCAGCGGCAGATCGGGGCGTGACATGACGGCACCGGAACCCCCATCCGCACCGGAACCTCCCTCCGCACCGGCCCCCACCACGCCGACCCCCACCGCCGCGCCCCGGGCCGCCACCGGGCGCACCGGTCCGGGGGCGCCCTACACCGATCCGACCCTGGGCATCCCCGTCCCCACCTCCTGGCGCGGCGAGCCGCGCAACCGGCTGGTGACCATCGGCGACTCCCTGACCCAGGGCTTCCAAAGCTGCGCCGCCTTCCAGACACAGCTGTCGTACCCGGCGATCATCGCGCACGAGCTGGGCTGGGCCGAACACTTCCGCCATCCCTCCTTCGAGGGCTGCGGCGGGCTCCCCCTCAACCTGGAGATGCTGCTGCGCGACATCGAGGACCACTGCGGCCGGGCCATCGACTGGTGGGACACCCCCTCGGCGCTGTTCCGGGCCCGCCGCTTCATGGACAAGGTGGAGGACTACTGGGAGCGCGGCGCCGGCTGCGCTCCGGTGGCCGAAGAGGCCATCAACCACAATCTGGCCGTCTTCGGCTGGGACCTGCGGGACGCCCTGGACAAGTCGGCGGACGTCTGCCGCGAGATGATCGACGCCCCGCGCGACGATCTGGTACGGCAGGTGGTCAGCAGCCCGGGTGAGCGTGCGGCGTTGCGCACCCTTCCCACCCGGCCGCCGACCGCCGGGGCGCTCACCCAGGTGACGGCGGCTGCCGCACTGGGCGAGCAGACGGCCGGCACCCGGCACGGCGAGGCCACCGAGGACGGTGAGCGGGAGGCGGACCCGGAGCACGGCATCGAGACGCTGATCGTCTTCCTCGGCGCCAACAACGCGCTCTCCTCCGTCATCGAGCTCAAGGTCGTCTGGAGCGAGGAGGGCTACGACGATCTGCGCGAGAAGGCGCGCTTCACGGTGTGGCGGCCCGAACACTTCGCGGCCGAACTGCGGCAGTTGGCGGACGCGGTGGAGCGGATCAGGGCCCGGCACGTGATCTGGTGCACCGTCCCGCATGTCACCATCGCGCCGATCGCCCGGGGGGTGCGCGGCAAGCTGGAGCCCGGCTCGCGCTACTTCCCGTACTACACCCGCCCCTGGATCAGCGACAGTGCCTTCGATCCGGAGCGCGATCCCCATCTGACCGCGGAGCAGGCCCGCGCGGTGGACGCGGCGATCGACCAGTACAACGACGCGATGGCCGAGGTGGTGCGCGGGGCGCGGCAGGCCGGGCGGGACTGGTATCTGCTGGACGCCGCCGGGTTGCTGGATCGGTTGGCCTGCCGCCGCTACTTCGAGGACGAGGCGGCGCGGCCCGACTGGTGGACGCCGTATCCGCTCCCCCGCGAGTTGGCGGGGCTCGATCCGGTGCCCAATTCGCGTTTCCTGCTGAGCGACGGCGACCGGCGCAGCGACGGCGGGCTGTTCTCGCTGGACGGTGTGCACCCGACGACGGTCGCCTACGGCATCCTCGCCCAGGAGCTGATCGAGGTGATGCGGCGGGCGGGCGTGGAGTTCCGCACCCCCTACGGAGGCCGACCGCGCACCGGCCCGGTGCGGGTGGACTTCACCCGGCTGATGCGCCGTGACACCCTCATCAACCGCCCGCCGGCCAACGTCACCTCCGGTCTGGAGGCCATCGGATGGGCCGACGAGGCGCTGGACGTGCTGGCCAGGGCGCTGCGGTTCGGCCGCCGCGGCAAGTAGCGGTCGCGCAGGAGAGCGCACGGAACCGGCGAGCAGGTTCCCCGCCTCCTGGTCCGACAGCGGAAGCGCCGTGCGGTACACACATCGGGTGGTACGGACATCGGGCGGTACTACCGTATGGACATCGGTCCGCTCAGCCCCCGTTCCCGTACCGCACCAGCGCCCAGGCCAGACATCCGAAGGCGGCCGTGTTGCAGACGGTGCGGACGATGTTCCATCGGTGCCACGCGCTCTCGAAGCGCTCGCGCAGCGCGGCCAGCCCTTCGGCGCTGTCCGGCAGCCCGCCCGCGTCGAGCGCGTCGTTGAGCGGCACGTTGAACGCCATGGTGATCACCAGGACGGCCACGTACAGCACGGCCGCCGCGCCCACCCACCACACCGCGCCCCTGCTGCCGCCACCCCACAGCTGCAGTGCCCCGGTGGCGACGATCAGCAGCAGCGAACCCGCGAACAGCAGCAGGAACCAGCCGTTGAGGATGGCCGTGTTGATGCGTTGCATGCCCTCCACGAACGTCCGGTCCCCGGCGCGCCGCAGCCCCGGGAGGACCGCACAGGCGAAGCCGTAGTAGAGGCCCGCGCTCAACCCGGTCAGCAGCACGGCCCCCATCAGGGTCACCCCTTGCAGCACGCGCACACCCTCCCCCTCTCGTGGCGCCCGCGCTCTCGGTCGGCCGGGCTGTGCGCCCAGCCAACCGGGTGCGGGCCCGCGGCCCCATGGCCCGGACGCTCACGGGGATGTGCCGGCGTCGCACCCGCCACATGTGGGACCACTCGGTGAAAACCGGAAGATAACCGGCGCGCCGCTCAGGTTCGACAGTCGGATTTTGTCAAGGTCACTCTGCTTCATCTCGGGAGGCGGAGTCGTCCATGCCTGAATTGCCGGCACAGCGCACCGCTCGGTACGGCAGCGAGCCACGGGGGCGGATGACCGTCCTGCACCTCGCCCAGCCCGTCGAGGGTGGTGTGGCCCGCGTCGTCACCGATCTCGCCGCGGCCCAGACGGACGCCGGTCTGCACACCGTCGTGGCCTGCCCCGACGGCGGCCGGCTGGCGCACGCGGCGTCCGCGGCGGGCGCACGGACCGCGCGCTGGTCCGCCGTCCGGGAGCCCGGAGTGGGTGTGGCGGCCGAGGTGTACGACGTACGACGCCTGCTCCGTGCCGTACGCCCGGACCTGGTGCACGCGCACAGCGCCAAGGCGGGGCTCGCCGCACGCCTGGCGTTGCGCGGCAGGCTGCCCACCGTCTACCAGCCGCACGCCTGGTCCTTCGAGGCCGCGACGGGGCACACCGCGCGGCTGGCCCGCGCCTGGGAGCGGTATGCGGCCCGGTGGGCCGACCGGGTGCTGTGCGTGAGCCGGGCCGAACGGGACACCGGCACGGCAGCCGGTGTCCACGCCCGGTGGGCCGTGGTGCACAACGGCGTCGACACCGCACGCTTCACCGCCCCCGGGGCGCGGGAGACGGACCGGCGCGCGAGGCGGCTCGCGGCACTCGGCAAGCTGCCACCGACCGCCGTGCGGGATCTGCCGCCCTCGGCGGTGCTGGTGGTGTGCGTCGGACGGCTGTGCGAGCAGAAGGGCCAACGCACCCTGCTGACCGCCTGGCCGCGGATCGCGGCACGGGTTCCGGACGCCCGGCTGGTGCTCGTCGGAGACGGCCCCGACCGGGAGCCGCTGCGCCGCGCCGCTCCGCCAGGAGTGGTGTTCGCGGGCGCCAGCGACGCGGTGCGCGACTGGTACGCCGCCGCCGACCTGGTGGTGCTGCCCTCCCTGTGGGAGGGCATGGCACTGACCCCGCTGGAGGCGATGGCGTGCGGCAGCCCGGTGGTCGTCAGCGACGTCGCCGGGTCCCGCGAACTGCTGCCACCCGGCCAGGAGGCCGGCTGCCTGGTGCCGCCGGCTGCCCCGGAAGCGCTCGCGGACGCGGTGGCACGGCTCGCGCTCGATCCCCGGCTGCGCGCGGAGTTGGCCGGAGCGGCCGTCGCACACGTACGCGACCGGTTCGACGTGCGCAACACGGCGGCGGCCGTGCTGGAGCTCTACCGGGAGGTGCTACGGGAGCGTGGGACGAGGGTGACCGTCCCGGCCGCGGAATGGGCGGGTATGCGATGACCACGGACAGCTCGGCCGGCGCCCAGGGCCCGCACAGCGCCGCGGGACCGGCCGGAACTCCCGCACGGCGCCCGGTCCGTGCCGCTCCCGTCGTCCCTCGCCCGGTGTCCGGCGCGGGCGGCGAAGTCGACGGGCGGGCCGCAGCCGGCGGACCGGCCCCGGCCCTCTCGCTGCCGTCGGCCCGCACCCCGGTGCCGATGCCACCGGCCCGGTGCGCGGCGCGGCGCCCCCGGGCGGCCCTGCCGCTGGCCGCCGCCGATGTGGCGGGCACCGCAATCGCCGTACTGGCCTGCGCGGGGGCGGCCGGGGCGCCGCTGCTGCAGGCCGCCGCCTGCACGAGCCTGCCGGCCCTGTGTGCGCGAGCGGGCCTGTACCGGCCCGGGCTCGACCCCCGGGCGCTCGACGAACTCCCGGCGCTCAGCAGGCGGGTGGTCATCGCCTGGTGCGTCGGTGTCACCGTGCTCGCCGCCTGCGACCGCACCGGGACGGTGAGCCTCAGCGGTCTGCTCGCCGGTATCGCCGCCAACGCGGTACTGGTGTGCGCGTTCCGCGCGCTGGTGCACGCGGTGCGCCGCCGCCGGGGACGGAGCAGACCGCGTGCGGCACTGGTCGTGGGGCAGGGCGAGACGGCGCAGGCGGTGACCGCCGCGCTCGCGACACGCTCGCGGTACGGACTACGGCCCGTGGCACTGGTCGAGCCGGGCCCCACCGAGACAGCCGGCCCCGCCCGCCCGGACGGCACCCCCGACGCGCCGGACGCGCCGGAGGCCCCGGGCCCGGGAGATGACCTCGCCGAGCGGTCGCGGCTGCCCGTCGCCACCACCTTGGAGGAGGTGGTGCGGGATGTCACCCGCCACCGCGTGCGGGACGCCGTCTTCGTACGGTCGCCCTGGGAGGACCCGCACACCGCGGCGCTGGCCGTGCTGCTGGGCGAGCGCGGGGTGACCGGCTGGCTGGTACGGCCCGGCTGCGCGCTGGGCGCACACGGCGGACACGCCCTCCCGGGCCGCGAGCGCACGACCGACACGCACCTTTGGGGCTTCTCCTGCCGTCGGCTGGAACTGGAGTGCCCACGGCCGCGCACCGGCCGGCGCAAGCGGCTGCTGGACATCGCACTCGTGGCCCCTGCACTGCTGCTGGCGGCACCGGTGATGGCCGGTTGCGCACTGGCTGTACGGCTGCTGGACGGTCCCCATGTGCTCTTCCGGCAGGAGCGCATCGGACAGGACGGGCGCCCGTTCACCCTGCTGAAGTTCCGCACCGTACGCCCCACCGACGCACACGAGTCGGCGACCCGGTGGACCGTCGCGGGAGACGCGCGTACGAGCCGCGTCGGCAGACTGCTGCGCCGCACCTCGCTGGATGAGCTGCCGCAGCTGTGGAACGTGCTGCGGGGCGACATGAGCCTGGTCGGGCCGCGTCCGGAACGCCCCTATTTCGTAAGCCGGTTCAGCAGGCTCCACGCGGGCTACGCGCAGCGGCACCGCGCCCCTGTCGGCATCACCGGGCTGGCGCAGATCCACGGGCTGCGCGGCGACACCTCCATCGCGGACCGGGCCCGGTTCGACAACCACTACATCGAGACCTGGTCGCTGTGGCAGGACGTGCGGATCATCTGCCGCACCGCCACCTCCCTCTTCCGGCTGGAGGGAAGGTGAGCGCGGTGGCCGAGAGCACCGCGCCGCCCTCGCGACCCGGACGGAGCGTGCTGTCCCTCGGGCTGTCCCACCTCGCCGCGCGCGGGCCCGCGGTACCCGTCGTGGTGACGGTGCTGCTGCTGTGCGTCCCGGCGGGCAGCGCCGGTCCGGGTGCACACCCCGGAGTGACCCCCGCGGATGTGTGCTCGGGCGTGCTGGTGGTCTGGTGCGCGGTCCGGCTGCTGCGCCGCAGTCCCCCTCGGCGGGCGACCGGGCGGCCCGCGCCACGCGCCCTGACACCGCTCGCCGTGCTGGTGCTGGGCGCCCCCGCGGCGGCCTTCGCCGTGACGACCGCCGCCTCGGCCGACCCCGCGGCGAGCCTTCCGGGCTTCGTGCGCTACCTCCAGCTGTTCGTCCTGGTCCCGGGTGCGGTGCTGCTGTCGCTGCGGGACGCGCGCGACGCCCGGCTGGTGTGCGGGGCGGTGGTGCTGCTGGCGCTGATCGAGGGCGGCGTCGGCGTCGTGCAGGCCTGCACCGGTACCGGCGCCTCCTACCAGGGCGAGCACGTCCGCGCGGTGGGCACCTTCGGCGCGCTGGACGTGATGGGCATGGCGACGGCCGTCTCGTACGGGCTGGTGACGGCACTGGCGTGCGGGCTCAACCCGCCCCAGAGCACCGGCCGGTGGCTGCGCCCCTGCGCGCTGGGCTGCGCCGTCGCGCTCGTCGTACCGCTGGCCCTCTCCTACAGCCGTGGCGCCTGGATCGCGACGGCGTCGGCGTGTCTGCTGCTGCTCGCGCTGCGCGGTGCCCGTACGACGGTGTGCGCGCTGGCCGCCGTGCTGGCCACAGGTGTGGTGCTGGTGGGCGGGTTGGGCGTGGCGACCCAGGAGTTGACCCAGCGGGCCCGCAGCATCACGGAGGTCTCCGACTCGCCGGACCGCTCCGTGACGGACCGGTACACCCTGTGGGGCGCGGCCGCGGACATCTGGCGGGAGTCCCCCGCCACCGGTGTCGGCCCCAAGGGGTTCCCCGAGCACCGCGACTCGCATGCGGCGTTGGAGCTGTCGTCCGGCAGCGACACGGCGGGCGCGGGAGTGCCCTTCCAGCGGGAGCCGCTGCTGTCACCGCACAACATGTATCTGCTCGTCCTCAGCGAGCAGGGACTGGTGGGCACGGTGGCGCTCGTCGGCTCCTGGGGCGCGCTGCTGGTGTGCGGGCTGCGGCGGCTGCGGGAGGCCCGGCGCGACGGCTTCGCCCGGCGCGCGGTCGACTGCGGTGCGGTGGCCACCGGCCTGCTGGTGTGGCAGGGCGTGGACTTCCTGTACGGGGACATCGGCGGCCCTTCGACCGTGCTGACCGCACTGGTGCTGGGAGTGGCCGCCTGGTGGGCGCTGTCGCCGGACGCCGGGGCGGAGACGGCAGGGCGGCGCACCGCCCGGCGGCTCGCCTCCGTGCCGTCGCCGGACAGGAGCCCCGCCCGGTGACCGGCCCCCGCCCCGCTCCCCTGCGACCGGTCCCTCCCCCGGCGGGCGGCCCGCCGACAGCGCCGGAGCGGCGACCGGAGTCCGCCCCGGGCAGGCAGCCGGAGCCCGCGCCGGGCAGGCAACCGGACGGCGCCGGCGAGGGGTCGACGCGGCTCGGCCGGTCCCTGGCCCGGGCCGCGGCCGTCACCGCCGGGCTGACGGCCGCCGGGTCGCTGTTCGGGCTGCTGCGGGACCAGGCCATCGCCCAGCTGTTCGGCGCGGACGCCGGCACCGACGCGTTCCTCGTCGCCTGGACCGTGCCCGAACTGGCCGCGACCCTGCTGATCGAGGACGCCATGGCACTGGTCCTCGTGCCCGCCTTCAGCCTCGCCCTCTCCCGCAGAGCGGCCGCAAGGGCCGGCGGGACGGAGGCGGACGGGACCGACCCCGTACGGGCGTTGGTGGCGGCCACGCTGCCCCGGCTGGCGCTGCTGCTGGCCTGCGCCGCCGGGCTGCTGGCGCTGAGCGCGCCGTACGTCGTACGGGTGCTGGCGCCCGGCCTGCCCGACGCGGGCACCGCGGTCGACTGTCTGCGGCTGACCGCGCTGACCGTGCTGACCTTCGGCCTCGCCGGGTACCTCAGTGCGGCGCTGCGCGCGCACCGGCACTTCGTGGCGCCCGCCGCGATCTATCTCGCCTACAACACCGGGATCATCGCGGTGATGTTCGCCGGGCACGGCCTGTGGGGCGTACGGGCCGCCGCGCTCGGGGTCGCGGTGGGCGGGGTGCTGATGGTGCTCGTCCAGCTGCCCGCATCCGTGACCCGGCTCCGCGCCCGGACCGAGGGCGTCCTTCGGGCCCGGGCCGGGCGAGCCGCGCGTGCGGTACGCGAGCACGCGCGCACCGGCACGCTCGTCGGCTTCGGGGTGCTGGCGCCGGTCGCCACGTTCGCGGTGAGCCGGCAGGCGCAGGTGTTCTTCGAGCGCTTCGTGGCCTCCTCCCTGCCCGCCGGTGCCATCTCGCACCTCAACTACGCGCAGAAGGTGGCCCAGTTGCCGATGGTGCTCTCCTTGATGGTGTGCACCGTCACGTTCCCCGTCGTGGCGCGTGCCATGGCCGACGGCGACGCCGCGGCGGCCCGGCGGCGGGTGGAGCGCGATCTGGCGCTGGCGGGGCTGGTGGTGCTCCTGGGCGCCGCGTACGTGGTCGCCTGCGCACCGCAGATCGTCGGGCTGCTCTTCGAGCGCGGCGCCTTCGAGGCGTCGGACACCGCGGCCACCGCCGCCGTGATGCGGGTCTACAGCTGCGGTCTGCTGGGGCACAGCATGGTCGGCGCGCTGGTCCGCCCGTTCTTCTCGGGGCCCCGCCCGCCCTGGTATCCGGCCGCGGCGATGGGCGCGGGGCTCGCCGTGACGGTGGGCGCCGGGGTGCCGGCGGCGGGTTGCTGGGGCGTCGGGGGCATCGCCGCGGCCAACGCCCTGGGCATCACCACCACCGCGGCGCTGCTGCTGCACGGGCTCGGAGCCCGGGTGGTGGCCATCGATGTGCCCCAGGTGGCGTCCGGGCTGCTGCGGCTGCTGGTGGCGGCAGGGACGGCCGCCGTCGCGGGCTGGGCCACCGCAGGGCTGTTCCCCGTGCTCCTGGCCGGTGCGGTCGTGGGAGGAGTCGTCGTACTGGTCACCTTCCTGGCCGTCGGACTGCTGGTGGGAGCGCCGGAGCTGCCGCACCTGTTCGCCACCGTCAAACGGAGGATCCAGCATGCCCGCTGAGACCCGCGGCCGAGTCCCTTGGCTGCTGATGTACCACTCGGTCGCCGAGTGCGCCGACGACCCGTACCGCATCACCGTCTCACCGGCACGGCTGGAGCGGCAGTTGCGCTGGCTGCGCGACCGGGGGCTGAGAGGGGTGAGTGCGGGGCAGCTGCTGCGGGCCCGCGCCGCCGGGCGGGACGGCGGACTGGTGGGGCTCACCTTCGACGACGGCTACGCCGACTTCCTGACCGCTGCCGTGCCGCTGCTGCACCGCTACGGGTGCACCGCGACCGCCTTCGTGCTGCCCGGACGGCTCGGCGGCGACAACGCCTGGGACGAACTCGGCCCGCGCAAACGGCTGCTGGACGCCGACGGCATCCGGGCGCTGGCCGCGGCGGGTATGGAGGTCGGCTCGCACGGACTGCTCCACACCGATCTGACCAAGGCCGACGACACCACCCTGGAGCGCGAGACGGCGCACAGCCGCACGCTGCTGGCACAGCTCACCGGAACGGCACCAGCCGGGTTCTGCTATCCGTACGGGACGCTCGACAGCAGGGCCGTCGACGCGGTGCGCGCTGCCGGTTACACATACGCCTGCGCCATCGACCCCGGCCCGCTCACCGGGATGCACGCGCTGCCGCGTGCCCACATCGGGGCGCGGGACACCTCCGTGCGGCTGTATCTGAAGAAGGTGCTGCATCCGCTGCGCCGCAGGCCGCTGCCCCACCCGCCGGCGCCCGGAGAGTCGGCCCTGGTGGACGGGGTGCGCCGATGAGGGTGCTGCACATCATCACCGGGCTCGGCGTCGGCGGCGCGGAGGAGCAACTGCGGTCGCTGCTGCGCCACTTGCCCGCCCACTCCGTACACGGCGAGGTCGTCACCCTCACCACGCCGGGCGCCGTGGCCGAGGGCATCCGCGCCGACGGCACCCGGGTGACCCATCTGGGCATGGCGGGCAACCGCGACCTGTCGGCACTGCCCCGGCTGGTGCGGCTGGTGCGCGCGGGCGGCTACGACCTGGTGCACACCCATCTGTACCGGGCCTGCGTCTACGGCAGGATCGCCGCGCGGCTGGCCGGGGTGCGCACGGTGGTGGCCACCGAGCACTCGCTGGGCGAGCACCTGCTGGAGGGCCGGCCCCTCACCCCCGCGGTCCGCGCTCTGCAGCTGGCCACCGAGCGGCTCGGCACCACGACCGTCGCCGTATCCGGCACGGTCGCCGACCGGCTGCGCCGCTGGGGTGTCCCCGAGGCGCGGCTGTGCACGGTGCCCAACGGCATCGACGCCGCCCGCTTCCGCTTCGACCCCGCCGTCCGCGACGCCGTACGGCAACGGCTGGGCCTGACGCCCGGCGCCTTCGTGGTGGCCGGGGTCGGCCGGCTGGTCGCGGGCAAACGCTTCGACACGCTGATCGACGCCGTCGCCGAGGTGCCCGGCGCGCGGTTGCTGCTGGCGGGTGACGGCCCCGAGCGCCCCGCGCTGCGCGCCCGCGCCGCCGCACTGGGCGTGGCGGACCGGGTGCTGCTGCTGGGGGCGTGCGCGGGCGGACTCGGAGGCGGCCCCGACCGCACCGCGGAAGCGCCGGATGTGCCCGGGGTGCTGGCAGCCGCCGATGTGTTCGTGTCGCCGTCCGAGGAGGAGTCCTTCGGGCTGGCCGCACTCGAAGCGCTCGCCGCCGGGCTGCCGGTGCTGTACGCGGCCTGCCCGGCGATCGAGGAACTGCCGCCCGAACAGGCCCCGGGCGCACGCCGGTTCGCGGGCCCTTCCGGGCAGGCGGACGCGTTGCGGGCGGTGCGGGCTGCCGGACCGCCGCGGCTGCCGGTTCCCCCCGTGGTCCACCGCTACGACATCGTCCACTGCGCGGAGCGGCTGGCGCGGGTGTACCGCACGGCGCTCGGCACCCGCCCGCGCGGCACCGGGCCCGGCCCGAGGGCCGCAGGCGCTGTGCCGTCGCCCTCAGCCCATGACAGTCCCCTGACATCGAGGTGAGTTCCATGTCCAAGGCCGCACCGGGAAAGGCGGCACCGGCCTTCGAGCACACGACGGCCCGCCGCAGCGCGCGGACCTCCCCGAGCGCGGATCAGGAGGCCGCCACCGGCACGGTGCCGGCTCCCGCCCCGACATCGACATCGGCAGCGGCAGCGGCACGCGGAGCGCGCCGGGTGCCCGGGTGGTGGCCGCTGCCGCTGTGCGCGGTGCTGGGCGCGCTCGGCGGGGCGGGGTACGCGACCGTCGCGGAGCCCCGGTACGAGGCCACCAGCTACGTCCTCGTCTCCCCCGGACCGCGCGCCGAGGCGGCGTCGGCGCTCGGCTATGCGCAGGCGTACGGGAAGATCGCCACGGACGCGTTCGTGCTGGGCGCTGCCGAGACCCGCGCAGGGCTGCCGCGCGGGGCGCTCAGATCCCGGGTGCGCGCGGGCGCCTCACCCGACGCGCCGATGGTGCGGATCACCGGCAGCGCGCCTCGGGCCCAGGACGCGGCCGACTACGCCGACGCCGTCGCCCGCGCCCTCACCGGCACGGCGCACAAGTCGGCCGAGAAGACCGGCGTCCGGCTGACCGTCGTCTCGCGCGCCGCTCCCTCCCAGGGGCCGGTGTCCCCCTCGCTGCCGATCGCGGTGGCGGTGGGGGTGAGCGCCGGTGGACTGCTCGGTGGGCTGGCGCTGCTGGCACGCCCGCAGCGGCGCGCGGCGACCGCCGCGGCAGCGGTGCCGGTACCCGCTTCCGGTGACGGGGCGGCGGCGACGGCCGACCGCCCGGCGCAGGCGGGGCCGCGGACGGCCGAGTTGGAGGACGCCCGATGACATCGCCGCTGCCGCCGTCCACCCGCCGCAGGCTCGCCGGCCCCGTCCTGTCGCCGTGGCGCGGCGGGCAGGGGGACGCCTGCGGGCAGCCGCCCGTCCGGCTGACCGCGACACTGTGCCGCGCCGAGGAGCAGTTCGCCGCACTGGCCGCCGACTGGGAGGCGCTGCGCTCCCGCAACCGGTCCGCGACCCCGTTCCAGAGCCACGCCTGGCTGTGGTCGTGGTGGATGTCCTACGGGCGCCGGGGCAGGTTGCGCCTCGTCCTGGTCCGGGAGAACGGTCGGCTGGTCGCCGCCGCCCCGCTGATGCTCGTGCACCGGCCGCTGCCCACGCTGGTCGGTCTCGGCGGCTCCATCTCCGACTACCAGGACGTACTGCTGGACGACAGCTGCCCGCGGGCGGCCGGTGCGCTGGCGCGAGCCCTCCACACGGCCTCGCGCAGCGCCGTGCTAGATCTGCGTCAGGTGCGTCCCGGCGGCGCCGCCGAACGGCTCTACGCGGCCTGGCCGGGGGTCAGCAGATGTCTGGCCGACTCGG
The DNA here is from genome assembly GCF_017676345.1 of Streptomyces smyrnaeus. Classification (GTDB taxonomy): domain Bacteria; phylum Actinomycetota; class Actinomycetes; order Streptomycetales; family Streptomycetaceae; genus Streptomyces; species Streptomyces smyrnaeus. The sequence continues at coordinate 254,462 of NZ_JAFFZM010000001.1, forward strand.
TCTGCCTGGAGCTGCCCGGCATCCCCATGGACGAGATGCTGTCCCGTCTGGCACCCGCCGGGGCCAAACGCACCCGGCGCAAGCTGCGCCGGATCGACGAGCTCGGCATCGAGGCCTACGAGGTGCCGGCCGAGCGGGTGCCCGAGGCGGTGCGGACCATGCTGCGGCTGCACGAGCGGCAGTGGCGCGGCCGGGGGGTCACCCCCGAGCATCTGCGTTCCCGTTTCGCGGCTCATCTGGTGCGCGCCACGGCGGCGCTGGTGGCCGGTGGGGACGCCACGGTGACCGAGTACCGGATCGGCGGCCGGGTCGCCGCCTGCGATGTCGCCTTCACCTCGCCCGACCTGGTGTGCGGCTATCTGTACGGGGCCGACCCCGGGCTGCGTGCGCAGCGGGTGGACATCGCCACCATGCTGCTGCGGCACGACGCCCACTACGCGGCCGCCACCGGGCGGGGCACGCTGAGTCTGCTGCGCGGTACCGAGCCGTACAAGCTGCGCTGGCGTCCGGTGACCGCCGTCAACCGGCGCTATCTGCTGGCACGTCGGGAGCTGGCCCCCGCGCTGGGGCTGCTCGCCGCGCAGGCGGCGGCCCGCGACCTGGTGGCGGGCGCGCTGCGCGAGCGGCCGGGCACCGCCGCCGTCCGTACGCTGCTGGGCCGGGCGACCGGTGTGCGGGCACCGCGGTGACGGCGTGAGCGCGGCACGGCGCCGGGCCCGGCCGCGGGTCAGGACCCGGCCGGGGTGCCGGGAGCAGCGGTGCGCCCGGGCGGGACGGCGGCTAACCGGCCCACAGGCGCAGCCAGTCGAGGCGTACGCAGTGGCCGCCGACGTTCCAGCACCGTTCCCACCAGGGCCGGGGCGGCGTCGCGGGCGGCCGGCTCGGTCGCCCCGGCCGGGGCTGCTCGGACTGCCGGGGCGGTTTCGGCGGTCGCGGCTCGGCGAACAGCGCCATCCGGTAGGTGGCCGAGGAGGTCGGGTTCCGGTGGCAGCGCCACACACCGTGCGGGCAGTAGTCGCTGATCGTCTGGTAGAGCGGCTTGTACCGGCCCATCCAGGCGAGCATCCCGCGGACGTACTCCGCGTTGTCCCCGTTGCGGAAGAGCCCCCATTCCGGGTACGAGACGGGCTTGCGGTGCCGGGCTGCGAACTCGATGTGCGCCCGCAGCCCGTACGGTTCGCGCACCTGCTCCTCGAAGGGCATCCCGGCGGGCTGGTCGTAGGCGTCCATGCCGAGCACGTCGACCACGTCGTCGCCCGGGTAGCAGCGGGGCCAGGGGATCGCGTCCCGGCCCCGGCTGGGCGCGAAGTCGAAGCGGAACCGCTGGCCCGGCACGGAGCGCATGGTGGTCACGATGCGGCGCCAGTAGGCCTTCCACGCCGCTGGGTCGGGACCGCAGCGGTGCGTGTAGGTGGTGCCGTTCATCTCCCAGCCGAGCACCAGGACGGTGTCCGCGAGCCGCTGCCGTACCAGCCGCTTGGCCAGTGTGCGGTAGTGGCCGTCGAAGTGACCGGCCGCGCCCTGGCGCAGCAGCGCGCGTACCCGCCGATCCGGCAGCCGGGCCTCGTTGCGGGCCGCCATCGGCACGTTCAGCACCAGCAGCCGGTCCCGGTCCGCACGCCGCCAGCGCGCCCACGGCTCCAGGAAGCCGGGGTCGCCCTCGATGTCGGACCACAGGCGGCCGGGCAGGTAGGTGTGTCCGGCTCGCAGCCGGGTGCCGCCCAGCCAGCGCTCCATACCGCGGATACGGCGCACGCCCTCGTCGCCGGAGCCGAGGAAGGCGCCCACCAAGGGATCGGCGGAGGCGACAGGTGCGGCGGAGGCGGACAGCGGTGGTGTGCCCTCGGGGTGCTCCCCGCGGCCGGAGCCGGAGCCCGGCGCGCCGCCCGGCAGCACGGTGCAGGACGCCAGCAGCCCCGCGGTGACGGCTCCCCCGCACAGGATCACCCTGATCCGCTCGCGTCTGTGGGTCCGCATGGCTCCTCCTGGTCGCCCCCGGGCCGTCGTGCGCCCGCGGACCGTCGTCCGCTCCCGGGCCGTCGTCCGCGCCCGGGCCCTGATCCGGTCGGCTGCCGGTCCGGATACCTGATGATCCGTCAGCGGAATTGTCGCCCCACCCGCCTGCCCCACGCCTGAAGGACATGCCCCCATGCTGTCGTTCGCCACGGACGTTCCCGCGCTGCTGCTGCGTCTCGATCCGAACCCGTACCACCACGGCACCCTGGGCGCCGCCCGGTCGCTGGGGCGTGCGGGGATCGAGGTGCACGCCCTGCTCGGCTCCGCGCGCGGCCCGGTGGGCAGGTCCCGCTTCCTGCACCGGGTGCACACCCCGCCGCGTACCGCGACCGGCCGCCCCGGCGGCCCGGACCGCTCGACGGCGCACGGCGCGCTGCCCGACGCGGCGCTGGAGCGCCTGCTCCTCGACGTCTCGGCCAGGATCGGCAGACCGGCCGTGCTCGTTCCGCTGGACGACCACGGCGCGATCGCCACGGCCCGCCTCGCGCCCCGGCTCGCCGGACGCTATCTGCTGCCCGCCGTGGACCCCGGACTGCCCGCACGGCTGGCGGACAAGGCGGAGCTGGGTGCGGTCTGCGCCGGCGCCGGAGTCGCGCACCCCACCACCGTGCTGCCCGGCAGCGCGCGCGAGGCGGGCCGCGCGGCGGCGGCACTGGGCCTGCCGGTGGTGGCCAAGTGGAGCCGCCCCTGGCTGCTGCCACCCGGCCTGCGCAGCACCGCGCTGGTCCGTACGGAGACGGAGGCGGCGCGCCTGTTCGCCCGGACCCGGGAGGCGGGCAGCGCCCTGCTGTTGCAGCGACGGCTGCCGGACTCGGCGGGGGCCGACTGGTTCTTCCACGGGTACGCGGCCGACGGCGGCCGGTTCCTGATCGGTGGCGCCGGGCGCAAGGACCGCTCCTGGCCGCCGCACACGGGTCTGACAGCGGTCGGCAGCCGACTGCCCAACCCACCCGTCGAACAGGCCGCCGCCCGCCTGGCGGCAGCCCTGGACTACCGCGGCATCCTCGATCTCGACTTCCGGTTCGACCCGGCGACGGGCGTCCCCCACCTGGTGGACTTCAACCCGCGCCCCGGCGCGCAGTTCCGGCTCTTCACCGACGGCGCGGGGCTGGACGTGGTACGGGCCCAGCATCTGCATCTGACCGGGCGTGCCGTACCGGGGGCGCCACCCGGCCACGGCCCCGGGGAGCCGCACGACGGTACGGGCCGGGTCTACGTCGTGGAGAACTACGCGCTGCTGTCCGCGCTGCTGGGCCCGCGTCCGCCCGGCCCCGCGGATGGGGGCGCGGGCGTTGCGAACCTGGAGCGCGGACCGGTGGCGCGCGGACCGGTGGAGCGCGCCTGGTTCGCCGCCGACGATCCGCTGCCCGGCCTCGCGATGGCGGCGGGCTGGCTGATGCGCTGCCTGGTCAAGGGAGTTCGTCCCAGCTGTCCGAGTGAGCGGCTGCGGGCCCGCGCCGCGAGGGCCGTACGCGGACGTGCGGTCGCCCCGCCGCCCCCCACCGCCGCGGGCGCCGCCCGCACCGCGCCCCCCGCTGCCCTCCCGTCTCCCGCACCCGAAGCGGAGAGCCCGGCACCCGTGCAGCCCGCACCGAACACACAGCCCACACCGCACACAGAGAGAAGGAACCCATGTACGACCTCGTAGTGGTGGGCGCCGGCCCCTACGGACTGTCCATCGCCTCGCACGCCGCCGCCGCGGGACTGCGCCTGCGCGTGCTCGGCAGGCCGATGGCCTCCTGGCGGGACCACATGCCGCGCGGCATGTTCCTCAAGTCGGAGCCGAGCGCCTCCGCCCTGTCCGACCCGGAGGGCGCCCACACCCTGGCCGCCTACTGTGCCGACCGCGGCATCGAGGTGGGGCACGGCCGGCCGCTGCCGCTGGACACCTTCACCGAGTACGGCACCTGGTTCGGCAGACATGCCGCGCCGGCGGCCGAGGAACTGACCGTCACCCGCGTGGCGCCGCACCCCTCCGGCTTCCGTGTCCACACCGCGCAGGGCGAGCAGCTGACGACACGGGCCGTCGCACTGGCGATCGGGGTGCTGCCGTTCGCGCACCGGCCGGCGACGCTGCGCGGGCTGCCCCGCGAGCTGGCCTCCCACAGCACGCACCACCGCGATCTGAGCCGGTTCCGGGGCAAGGACGTCACGGTCGTCGGCGCCGGGCAGGCGGCGCTGGAGACCGCGGCGCTGCTGGCGGAGGAGGGCGCGGAGCCCCGGGTGGTGGCCCGAGCCCCCCGCCTGCGCTGGAACACGCCACCCAAGCCGCTCCACCGCGGCAGGCTCAGCTCGCTGCTCGACCCGCACAGCGCGCTGGGCACCGGATGGCCGAGCTGGATGTGGTCGCGGCAGCCGGGCGCGGTGCGGCGACTGCCCGCTGCGCTACGGCTGCACATCGCCCGGCACGCCCTCGGCCCCGCGGGCGCCTGGTGGCTGCGGGAGCGGTTCGAGCCGAGGGTGCCGACGCTGCTGGGGCACACCATCACAGCGGCGGACCGCACCGCAGGCGGTGTCCGCCCGGTCGGCGGCGGGCCCGCCGAGCGGGTGCGGCTGTGGCTGCGGGCGGCGGACGGTACGGCGCGGACGCTGGAGACCGACCATGTGGTGGCCGCGACCGGCTTCGTCCCCGACCTGTTCCGGCTCGGGCTGCTGGACTCCACGCTGCGGGAGACGCTGCGCCGGGTCGGTGACAGCGGTGCGCCCTGGCTGACGCGGGATTTCGAGTCCTCCCACCCGGGGCTGTTCTTCGCGGGGCTGTTGACGGCGCCGTCGTTCGGCCCGGCGATGCGCTTCGTGCACGGCGCCACCTTCACCGCGCCCCGCCTGGTGGAGGGGGTGTGCCGTCATGTGGTGGCACGGCGGGGCGCCCAGCTGCCCGGTGCGGCCCGCCCCGTACCGGAGGAGTCCCCCAGGGTGGCGGTGCCGCGGTCCGCCACCCGTCAGCCCGCCACCGAGGGGGCCGAGGTGGCGGGCAGCGGGGTGAAGGCGGCGCGGTGACCCGGTCCGGCTAGTCCCCGCCCTCCTCCTGGGTGAGCAGCGCGGTCAGCTCCGCCGTACCCGGCCCGGCCGTCAGCAGGGTGCCGCGGGCGGTGTGTTCGGCCGTCACACCGGCTCCGTCCGCCGCGTCGGCACGGACCCCCTCCAGCAGGAGGTGCCAGGGGCCGGGCGCGCCGATGGCCTCGACGGTGACGCGCCGCCCGTGCCGGCGGGTGCGGAAGACGGCGTCGGGGGCGTCTCCTTCGGCCTCCGGCCGGGAGGTGCCCCCGGGAAGGCGCGGTACCCGGGTGGTCACCGTGGCGCCGTCGCGCAGAGCGTGGGCGCGCAGCGTGACCCCGTGCGCCCAGTCGTAGTCGGCGCGCTCGTCCCGCTCGCCGTACGGGAGCACCGCTCCGGGGCGGACCAGCAGCGGCAGGCTCTCGAAGCCGTACCGCTCGCGCCGCCAGCCCGGCCCGGTCACCCGCTCGCCGGACAGCAGATGGGTCCACTCGCCGTCCGGTACGTAGTACTCGACGCTGCCGTCGGCGGCGAAGACGGGGGCCACCAGCAGATCGTCGCCGAGCATGTACTGGCGATCGAGGGTGTGGCAGGCCGGGTCGTCGGGGAACTCCAGCAGCATGGCGCGCATCACCGGGGTGCCGCTTTCGGCGGCCTGCCGCGCCGCGCGGTACAGGTAGGGCATCAGCCGGTGCTTGAGCCGGGTGAAGGCGCGGGTGACGGCGACGGCTCCGCCCTCGTCCCGGGCCTCTTCGTCTCCGTCCTCGAAGGCCCACGGCACCCGGTAGGAGGTGCTGCCGTGCAGCCGGCTGTGCGAGGAGAGCAGCCCGAACTGGACCCAGCGTTTGAACAGGGCGGGGTCGGGGTCGCCTTCGAAGCCGCCGATGTCGTGGCTCCAGAAGCCGAACCCGGACAGGCCCAGGGAGAGGCCGCCGCGCAGCGATTCGGCCATCGCCCCGAACGTGGACTCGCAGTCGCCGCCCCAGTGGACCGGGTACTGCTGGCCGCCCGCGGTGGCGGAGCGGGCGAAGACCACGGCCTCGCCCTGGCCGCGTTCCTCGGTGAGGGTCTCGAAGACGGTGCGGTTGAACAGCTGCGTGTAGTAGTTGTGCATCCTCTCCGGGTCGGAGCCGTCGTGCCAGACGACGTCGGTGGGCACGCGCTCGCCGAAGTCGGTCTTGAAGCAGTCGACGCCCTGGCCGAGCAGACCGCGCAGCTTGTCGGCGTACCAGGCCCGCGCCCGGGGGGAGGTGAAGTCGACCAGGCCCATGCCCGCCTGCCACATGTCCCACTGCCATACGCTGCCGTCCGGCCGCCGGACGAGGTGGCCGAGCCGGGCCGCCTCGTCGAACAGCGGGGACTTTTGCGCGATGTAGGGGTTGATCCACACGCAGATCCTCAGGTCCCCTGGCCCGTTGCTCTCCTTGAGCCGCCGCAGCATCCCTTCCGGATCGGGGAAGACGTCCGGGTCCCAGGTGAAGTCGCACCACTGGTAGGCGCGCATCCAGAAGCAGTCGAAGTGGAAGACGCCCAGCGGGATGTCGCGCTCGGCCATGCCGCGCACGAAGCCGCTGACGGTCTCCTCGTCGTAGGCGGTGGTGAACGACGTGGACAGCCACAGCCCGAACGACCAGGCAGGGGGCAGCGGCGGGCGGCCGGTGAGCGCCGTGTAGCGGGCGAGGATCTCCTTGGGCGTGGGGCCGTGGACGATGTAGTACTCCAGCGTCTGGTCCTCGACGCTGAACTGGACCTGGCCCACGGCCTCGGAGCCGACCTCGTAGGACACCTTGCCGGGGTGGTTGACGAAGACGCCGTAGCCGCGGTTGGTGAGGTGGAAGGGGACGTTCTTGTAGGCCTGTTCGCTGGCGGTGCCGCCGTCCGCCTGCCAGATGTCGACGCTCTGTCCGTTGCGCACGAACGGGGTGAAGCGCTCGCCGAGCCCGTAGACGAGTTCGCCGACGCCCAGGGAGAGCTGGGCGAGGGAGTGGTGGGCGCCGTCGGGGGTCGTGGCGTAGCCGGTGCCGCGCGCCTCGACACGGGTGAGGGTGCGGCCGTCGGTGGTGAACTCCAGCCGGTACGGCCCCGAGGTGTCGACCCGCAGCGACAGACCGCCGCTGGTCAGTTCGAGCAGGCTGCCGTCCCGGGTGACCTTCCCCGCCGCCGCGTCGCCCGGGGCGGAGCCCAGGGCGAAGTGCGGGCCGCTGTCGACGGTGCCGGCGTGGTGGGTGGCGCGGACACCGATCACCCCTTCGGCGGGTGAGAAGCATTCGACGGTCAGCAGGGGCCCGTTGAGGGTGTCGCCCCGGCGCCGGATGTGCCGTACGGGTGCGTAGAGGGTGAAGCGGTCGTCGTTGACGCGGGTGTCGGCGATCTCGGTGGCGTACGACGCCTGGACGCCGTCGCGCATCAGCCAGTAGCCGTCGGTGAACTTCATCGGGCGGCCTGCTCTCCGGTGTGCGGTGCGGTGGGTGCGGGGTGCTGTGCGTGGTACCGCCGGTGGGCCGCGATCAGATCGCGGTACCAGTGGTAGCTGTCCTTGGGGATCCGCCGCTGTGTGGCGTAGTCGACCCGGACGATGCCGAAACGCTGGCCGTAGCCACGCGCCCATTCGAAGTTGTCCAGCAGCGACCACACGTAGTAGCCGCGTACGTCGACACCGGCGCGCACCGCGTCCGCCACGGCGGCCAGGTGGTCGCGCAGATACCCGACCCGGTCGCTGTCGTGCACCCGCCCGTCGGGAGTGACGGTGTCGGTCTCGGCGGAGCCGTTCTCGGTGATCAGCAGCGGTGGCAGCGAGGGATAGCGCGCGGTCAGATCAGTCAGCAGATCGGTGAAGGTCCGCGGATCGACGGGCCAGCCCATGGTGGTGTGCCGTACGTCGTCGCGGGCGCACTCGGCGACACGGATGTCGGTGGCCGTACGGGTCACCGGGTCGGGGTCGCGGTAGGGCGCCTCGGTGACGGTGATCGGGCGGTAGTAGTTGATGCCGAGGAAGTCCAGCGGGGCGCCGATCAGCTCCAGGTCGCCCTCCCGGCGCCAGGAGCCGTCGGCCTGAGGGCCCCAGGTCTCCGCCTCGCCGCGCGGATAGCGTCCGGCGAACAGCGGATCGAACCACGTCTCGTTGTGCAGGGTCTCGGCGCGCCGCACGGCTGCCGCGTCGGCCGGGGTGTCGTCGGCCGGCAGCAGCCGGTCGGGGTTGAGGGTGATGCCGACCTGCCGGACGCCTGCCGCGCGCAGGGCGCGTACGGCCAGTCCGTGCCCCAGCAGCAGATGGTGCGCGGCGGCCAGGGCGCCGCGCCCCTCCTGTGCGCCCGGTGCGTGCCGGCCGGTGGCATAGCCGAGGAAGGCGCTGCAGAACGGCTCGTTGAGGGTGATCCAGCGCGGTATCCGGTCCCCGAGCCGGGCGGCGACCAGCGCCGTGTACTCGGCGAACCGCTCCGCCGTCTCCCGCAGCCGCCAGCCGCCCCGGTCCTCCAGCGCCTGCGGCAGGTCCCAGTGGTAGAGGGTGGCCGCCGGGCTGATGCCCGCGGCGAGCAGTTCGTCGGTGAGCCGGTCGTAGAAGTCGAGGCCGCGCCCGTTCGCGGGGCCGGCCCCGGTGGGCTGGACACGCGGCCAGGCGACGGAGAAGCGGTAGCTGTCCACCCCCAGCTCCCGCAGCAGCGCGATGTCCTCGGGGTAGCGGTGGTAGTGGTCGCAGGCGACGTCACCGGTGGCGGCGCCCTCGATACGGCCGGGTTCACGGCAGTAGGTGTCCCAGATGGAGGGTCCGCGCCCGTCCTCGTCGTGGGCGCCCTCGATCTGGTAGGCGGCGGTGGCGGCCCCGAAGACGAATGCGGCGGGGAGCCCGGGGAGGGGCGGAACGGGCACAGGGGTGCCCGGGGAGGGAGAACTCATCGGTGAACAGCCTCACTTGCTCTTGCCGCGGGAGATTTCTTCCCGCTGGAGGGGACCTCTTCCCGCCGCGACGGCGGGAAGCTCGACGGCGTGTGTGCGGCGGCGCTCCGCTGCGGCCACCGGGCCCAATGGCTATTTGACGGACCCGCCGGTGATTCCGGCGGCGATGTACTTCTGCGCGACGACCAGCAGCACGGCCGCCGGTACGGCGGACAGCACGGCGGTGGCCATGACGGCTCCCCAGTCGCTGACGTGGGCGCCCACGAACTGGTAGATGCCGAGCGTCACCGGCTTGACGTCGTCGGTGGTGTTGAGGGTGAGCGCGAACATGAAGTCCGACCAGGCGAACAGGAAGGTGAACAGCCCGGCGGTGATGAGGGCGTTGCGGCTCATCGGCAGGACGACGCGGACGAACGCGGTGAATCTGTTCGCGCCGTCCACCAAGGCGGCCTCCACCACCTCGGTGGGGATGGAGACCATGAACGCGCGCAGCAGCACGATGGAGAACGGCAGCCCCAGCGAGGCGTCGGCGAGGATCAGTCCGAGGTAGGAGTTGACCAGCCGCAGCTCCGCGTAGGCGCTGTAGAGCGCGTTGGCGATGACGATGCCCGGCACCATCTGGGTGATGAGGGTGGTGAAGACGATGGTGCGGCCACCGCGCAGCGAGAACTGCGCCAGCCCGTAGGCGGCGGGCGCGGCCAGCGCGAGGCACACCGCGACCGCCCCCAGCGCGACGGCGAGGCTGGTGACCAGGGAGCGGCCCTGGCTGTCCAGCGCCGCACGGAAGCTGTCGAGCCCCGGCGAGGTGGGGAACCAGTCCACATCGAGACCGGAGGACGGCTGCAGCGCCGTGACCAGCATCCAGTAGACGGGGAAGAGCAGTACGGCCAGGATCAGCAGCGCGGCGGCGGTGTTCCAGGCGCCACGCATCCGGCGGGCGGTCGTCGGGGCCGTGGTGGGGGCCGTGCGGGATCCGCGCGGTGCGGCGGAGGCGGTTGTCGGGGGCATCGTGCTCACTTCCCGTTGCCGAAGTCGGCGCGGTTGGCGCGCAGGTAGAGCACCGCGAAGACCGCGCTGATCAGGATGAGGACATTGCCGACCACGGCGCCCTGGCCGAAGTCCAGGCGCAGGAACGACATCTGGTAGGTGACGGTGCCCAGGGTCTGGGTGGCGTCGGCGGGGCCGCCCGAGGTGAGGGCGAGGATCAGGTCGAGGATCTTGACCGTCGACATGAAGCCGAGGACGAGGACGACGGTGATCACGGGCCGCAGCATCGGCAGCGTGACGGAGCGGAAGACCCGCCAGGGCCCGGCGCCGTCCAGCGAGGCCGCCTCGTACAGATCCCGGGGGATCTCCTGGAGGCCGCCGTAGAGAATGACCATGTTGAACGGAATGCCGATCCAGATGTTGACCAGCACCGCCGACAGCAGCGCCACATCGGGGCTGCTCAGCCAGGGCACGCCGCCGTCGGTCAGGCCCAGCGTCTGCAGTGCGGCGTTGAGGACGCCGTGCTCCTGGTCGAGGATGCGCCGCCACACCACGGCGGCCACCACCATCGGCACCAGCCACGGGAGCAGCAGTACGGCCCGTACGAAGCGGGAGAGACGGAAGCGGCGGGAGAAGAAGACGGCCAGCGCCAGCCCCAGGGTGAACTGACCCAGCAGCGAACCCACTGTGAACAGGGCCGTGTGCCACAGCGCGTCGGTGAACAGCGGATCGGAGAAGACCGCCCGCCAGTTGTCGAGCCCGTTGAAGGGGGCCTCGCCGGTGAAGTAGGTGGTGGGCGTGTAGTGCTGGAAGCTCATCAGCACGTTGCGCACCAGCGGGTATCCGAAGAACGCGGCCATGTAGAGCAGCGCGGGCGCGATGAACAGCCAGCGCAGCAGCGCGGTGCGCCGTCTTGAGGACCGGCCCGGGGCCGGGGCCCGGGAGGCGTTCGCGGGCGGCGTGGTCACGGAAGGGGCTGTGGCGGTACTCATGATGGGCTCCTCACTCCCCCGCCGTCGCCTGCCGCTGGGCGCGGCGCAGGGCCGCCTCCGGGCTGCTGCCGCCGGTGAGTACGGACTGGAAGGCCCCGGCGAGCGCGTCGCTCACGGCCGGCCAGCGGGTGCCGACCTTGGCGGTGCGGGAACGCGCTGTGGTCACCAGGTCGGCGAACGGGGCGAGCTTCGGGTTCTGCTTCGCGTAGGTCCGCGCCGCGGTGGCGCGGGTGGGCACGTTGTTGACGGCCTCGCCCCAGTCGAGCTGGTTCTCAGGGGTGTTGAGGCAGTTGAGGATCTTGGCGGCGTTCTTCTCGCGTGCGCTGTCGTCGCTCTTGGGGACGGTCATCACGGTGCCGCCGACCGGGGGTACCGCCTTGCCCCCCGCCTCGGGCACGGGCAGCTTGGCGACGGCCCAGTCCACCTTGTCCTGCGCCTCCAGCACCGGCACCTGCCACGGCCCGTTGATCATCATGGCGGTGCGGCCCGCGATGAACTGGTCGTTGACGTCCTGCTGGTTCCAGTTGACGACGGCCTTGGAGACGGATCCGTCCGCCACCATGTCCTTCCACAGCCGCAGTGCGGCCTCGCCCTTGCCGCTGTCCAGCCGCGCCTCGTCACCCCCGGCCGACCAGAAGAACGGCAGGAACTGGTAGACACCGTCCGCGTTCGGACTCGCGCTGAAGGCGAGCCCGTAGGTACCGTCACCGGAGAGCTTCTTCGCCGTCCTCCGCAGCTCGTCCCAAGTCGTGGGCGGCTCGACGCCCGCCTTCTTCAGCAGGTCCGGGTTGTAGTAGAGCGCCAGGGAGTTGACCGAGCGGGCGATGCCGTAGCGGGTGCCCTCGAAGGAGCCGAGGGAGACGCCGCTCGCGGACAGCCCCGAGGTGCGCACCCCCAGATCCGCCAGGCTGCGCAGCCCTCCGGTCTCGGCGAACTGCGGCAACTCGGAGCCGTCGAGTTCGAGGATGTCGGGCAGCGAGTGCGAGGAGGCCATCCGCAGGGCCTTGGAGGAGACCTGGTCGGCGGGGACGCTGTTCTGCTCCACCCGCAGCCCGTACTTCTCGGCGCAGCGGTCGAAGAACTTCTGGTTCTTGGTGTGTTCGGCGGTGTCCGTGGCGGAGTTGAGCACGGTGACGGTGCCGGGGTCGGGTGTGGCGGCGCACCCCGTGAGCCCGAACGCGACCGTCGCCCCGGCCGTCACAGCGGCGAGTACCGGGAGTGCGGGACGCAATTGCATGGGAAGAGATCTCCAATCGGGGGCGGTCCATCGAGGCGCCCCGCAGCGGGCGCGCCGGGCGGAGGGGTGCCCTCGAAGGGGCGGGCTTCAGCGAAGGGCGAAGGTGCTCAGCCGCATCGGGTCCGAGAAGACGAGATAGACGTCGTGCCGTCCACGCGCCCCGCGCAATCGCGCGGTGACGGTCCGGTAGTCGTACCGGTCGCCGGTGCTCGGCACCTGCGCGGAGCCCACCACCCGCCCCCGTGGCGAGCCGAGCCGCAGGGTGAGGGTGCCGCTGCCCCGCCCCTCCCGAGCGAGCCGCGCGGTCAGCTTCTCGGCGCCGCGCCCCAGATCGGCGTCCCGGAACACGATCCAGGCGCGGTCCTCGTCCGCGCCGACCGCTTCTCCCCGCGCCTTGCTCTCGTCGACCAGCCGCACGCCTCGGTAGTCGTCGAAGTCGGCGGCCCTGGTGGTGCCGGTCAGATCGCGCGGCGGAATCTTCTCGCCGCGTACCCGCAACGTGGTACGTCCGCGGATGTCCGTGCAGGAGGCGCCCACCTGTACCTCGACGACCCCGCTCTCGACCACCTTTCGCCCGCGGGTGACGTCCCAGTGGGCGAGGTCGGCGGCGCGCAGCCGCAGCCGCACGGTGGTGGAGCGGCCGGCCTTCAGCCGGACGCGTTCGAAGCCGCGCAGCTGCCGCAACGGCTGTTTGTCCCGCGAGCCGCGCCTGCGGATGTAGAGCTGGACGACCTCGTCCCCGTCCCGGCGTCCGGTGTTGGTGAGCTTCACCGAGACGGTCACGGTGCCGTCCGGCTCCACCGTGCGTGCGGACAGCCGCGGTTCGCCGTACCGGAAGGTGGTGTAGGACAGGCCGTGCCCGAAGGGGTAGAGGGCCTCGCCACGGAAGTAGAGGTAGGTGCGGTCCGCCTTGATGATGTCGTATTCGAGCAGGTCCGGCAGATCGTCCTGGGAGCGGTACCAGGTCTGGGTGAGCCGCCCGGCCGGGTTGTGGTCGCCGAACAGTACGTCGGCGAGGGCGTTTCCGGTCTCCTGTCCCGCGTGGGTGGTCCACACGAGCGCGGGTATGTGGGCCTGCTCCCAGTTGACGGTCTGCGGGTAGCTGCTCTCCAGGACGACGACCGTGCGCGGGTTGGCCCGGTGGACGGCCTTGACCAGCGCGGCCTGCCCTTCGGCCAACGCCATGTCCGTGCGGTCGTGGTCCTCGCGGCCGTTGATGGCGGGCATGGTGCCGACCACGACGACGGCGACATCGGCATCCCGGGCAGCCGCGACCGCCTCGGCCACACCGTCGCGTACGGTCTCGGCCCGGTAGCGGGTGGCGTCCTTCTCGGCGACCAGCGTGACGGTGCCGTCCTCGCCGGCCTTGAAGTACTCCTTGTCGCCGAACCAGTCGGTGCGGGCGTCGTATCCGGCGTAGCGGACCAGCCGGGTGCCGTCATCCTGCTCGACCAGCGTGAACTGCTGCTGGACGAACCAGCCGCCGGGCTGCTCCTGGTCGTTGCGGAAGACCTTGCCGTCGTAGCCGAGGTACTTGGCGTTGGCCGCGCTGCGCAGCGTGACGATGCCCTGGCCCCAGTCGAAGACGTCGAACTGCTCGGTGGCACCCGCGCTGGTGGCACGCTCGGTGAGGACCGCGCCGTCCGCGCCGCTGCCCGCGGTGAGGTACGCGCCCGTGGCGGCGTTCCGCAACGCGATCCGGTCCACGCTCTCGCCCCCGGTGACCTTCCCGCCGGAGCCGAGCCGCTCGGCGACGCCCTCGCGCGGAGTGACCGCGTACGGCAGCGAGCCCGAGTACCAGTCGGTGTAGAGGGTGTCGGCGAGCGGGCCGACGACGGCGACCTTCTCCAGCCGCCGGGCGTCCAGCGGCAGCAGCGCGCCGCCCTTGCGCTGCGGGGCGTTCTTCAGCAGCACGATCGCCTCCCGCGCCGTCTCGCGGGCGAGGGCGCGGTGCTCGGGGCTGTCGACGACCGACTTGGTGATCTTCGCGTAGGGGCCGCCGTCGGGGTCGAACTCGCCGAGCCGGAAGCGGATCGCAAGAAGGTGTCGGACCGCGGTGTCCAGGTCGGACTCGCTGATCAGCCCCTTGTCCAGGGCGGTGGTGAGGGCCTTGACCGTCTTGCTCGAGTCCTCGCTGTCGGAGGTGAAGCTGTCGATGCCCGCTGTGAGGGCCGCCGCGTCCGCCTCCGCGAGGGTGGGGTAGTAGCTCTGGCCGTTGACCAGATTGTTGGGGGCGTCCGCGTCGGTGACATGGAACAGCTCCCGCTTCGCCCACTTGCGTACGGTGTCGTTCAGCCCCGGATTGACCGTCGCCGGGCGGCCGTTGACCAGGTTGTAGGACGTCATCACGCCGGTGACGGCGTCGCCGCTCAGCGCCGGCTCGAACGCCGCCTCGTAGTACTCCTGGCGGACCCTCGCCGGCAGGATCGAGTCGGAGGTGGAGCGGTTCCGCTCGGTGTTGTTGGCGAGGTAGTGCTTGATGGTGGGGGCCGTCTTCAGATAGCGGGGGTCCTCGCCCTGGAGGCCGGTGCCGTAGGCGACGGAGACGGCACCGGTCAGATACGGGTCCTCGGAGTAGCCCTCCTCGTTGCGGCCCCAGCGTGGATCGCGCAGCAGATTCACCACCGGGGCCCACAGGTTGAGACCCCAGCCCTTGGGCCGTTCGTGCTGGAAGCCGCGGGCCTCGTCCCCGACGGCCGCGCCGACACGTTCGATCAGCGCGGGGTTCCAGGTGCTGGCCAGGCCGAGTGCCTGCGGGAAGACGGTGGCCTTGCCGAGCCACGCGAGGCCGTGCAGGGCCTCGGTGCCGGTACGGAAGGAGCGGATGCCCAGCCGGGGGACGGCGGGCTGGTGCTGATGCAGCAGGGAGATCTTCTCGCCGCGGGTCAGCCGGCCGAGCAGGTCCTCGACGCGCTCGGCGAAGGGCAGTCCGGGGTCTTGGAAGGGGTGCCCGGCGCGGGCGCCGGCGCGGTCGGCCCGGCCCGTCCGCGAGGTGGCGGGCACGGCGCCTGCCGTTCCCGTGCCGGCCGCCGCCAGCGGGACGGCGATGCCGAGGGCGAGGAGATGACGTCTGGGGGTGCCCTGTTCCTGCACGGGACTCTCCTTCGAGTCGAAACGCTTCGACGGGCGGTGTAAGGGAGGGGCGCGGCGCGGTCGGAGTAGTGGCGGGCGGGGTCAGGAAGGTGCTGCGGGGCCGGCCGTCGTCAGCCCGAGCCCCGGGGTGCGGTACTGGCGCGCGGGGTCAGCCGAGGAGGCAGCAGCGTGGCGTCCGGGACGGACCTGCCGTTCAACTTGTCCATCAGCAGGCCCACGGCCCGCTCCCCCACCTCGGCGGCGGGGATGGCGACGGAGGTGACCGGTACCGCGGTGTTCTCCGCCAACTCGTCCGGGCACACCGCGACCACCGAAAGGTCCTGCGGAATGCGCATCCCGGCCTGCTGGAACGCCTCCATCAGCAGCGGCAGCGCGGGCTCGTTGTGGACGACGACGCCGGTCAGGTCGGGATGGTCGTGCAGCAGCCGCTCGACGGTCTCGCGCGCGGCGGCCCTGGTGGGCTCGCACGGGAGCACCGTCGAGGTCATCCCGCCGCGCCGGGCGGCGGCTGTGAAGCCCGCGGCCGTGCGCTGCGCGAAGCCGGTGCCGCGCGCGTACACCTCGGGCGGGGAGCCCAGCAGCGCCACGCACCGGTGTCCGAGCTGGGCGAGATGGCCGACGCAGCTCTCACCGGTGGCGGTGAAGTCGAGGTCGATGCAGGTCAGCCCGTCGGCCTCGGCGGGAAAGCCGATGAGGACCGAGGGCAGCGGCAGGGTGCGCAGCAGCGGGACGCGTGCGTCGCGCAGTTGGACGTCCATCACGATCAGCGCGTCCACGAGCGCGCTGTCGGCCACCCGCCGCAGTCCGTCCTCCCCCTCCTCCTGGGTGAGGAGCAGGACGTCGTGGTCGTGGCGGCGCGCCGTGGTCGCCACCGCGCCGGCGAACTGCATCTGCACGGGCACATGGATGCCGCTGCGCAGCGGCATCACCAGGGCCAGCACGTTGGAGCGGCTGCTGGCCAGTGCGCGGGCACCGGCGTGCGGGCGGTAGCCGAGCTCGCGGATGCTCGCCTCGACGCGGCGCTGGGTCGCGGCCGAGATGGAGCGCTTGCCGCTCAGTACGTAGGAGACGGTGCTGGGAGACACGCCGGCACGCCGGGCCACGTCTGTGATCTTGACCAACGCCCCCTCCTCGAAGCTGTTTCCGCAAGACTGTCGAATCGTTTCGACTGGCTGTATCGAAGCGATTCGGCGGAACAGTAGGGAGGGGGCCCGGGGCTGTCAACGGTTGGGACAGAAGCCGTCCCGGAGGCCTTCCGGAACCGTCCGGAGGCTCAGTGCCGCGGCTTGGTCTCGTAGTGCGACAGGTCCGGGGCCTCGGCGCCCTGGAGTTCGGTCGCCAGGTGATGGACGGTCACCAGGTCGTGCATCAGGGGCTGGGTCTTCTCCTGCGGCATATGAGCCTCCCGGGAGACCTCGTCGAGGCTCACGGGCTCGCCGCCGTGCTGCTGCTCGGCGGTGACCAGGGCGCGGAAGACCTGCTCGTGCTCGGCCGAGTACTCGGGGCGGCCACGTCCCTCGTAGGGGCTGCGGGATTCGGCCGGACCGACCCCTTGCGCCCTGCGCTCGGCCTGGGTGGCCGTGTGCCCCACCTTGCCCTGGCGCTGGGCCGGGGTCTCGGTGTCCTTCTCGGCGGACCCGCCCGCACGGTGGGTGCGTTGCTTGGACGCCCCGGTGGTCGCGTAGCGGGCGCTGGCGGGCTCGTCGACGCGGTGTGCCTTGTGCGCTTCCGTGCGCCGCTCGTCCTCGTCGCCTTCGACCTTCTTGCGCACCATGTCGGACCTCCTTGGGTGCGTGTATGGCGAACGGTTACCGCTCGTCCCGGCGGTGGAGTTCCTCCTCCACGGGTGGCTTGGGCGCCTCGCGCAGATACTGCGACTGCCCGGGCCTGCCGCCCTGCCGCGCCTGCTCGGCGTGCTGGGCCGCGCTGTGGTCGAGGTCGGAGTCGGGGTCGACACGTACCGAGCGGGCCACTTCCTGACGGTTGGCGTACTCGTCCGGCGGGATGCCACGCAGCGCCGTACGGACTTCGGCGGACGCTCCGGAGGACGACGCCGCCTCGAGCAACTCGTCCTTGTCCGCCGGGAAGTCGACGTCGTCGAGCGCGGCCAGGACTTCTTCGACGTTGGTGTGGGCCATGTCCGATCGCTGCCTTTCGGTCCGATCGCTGCCTTGCGCGAGCCGGTCGGCCGGTTCAGTGGGAGCCGGCCGTACCGGTGCTGCCGGAGAAGAGGATGGAGGCGAGCTCCTCGTCCAGGGACTGCCGGATGTGCTCGGTCACCGAACCCTGGGTGGCCTCCTCCAGGAGCTCGACCACGGTGCGGGCCTCGTGGACGGCCTTCGGGGGGTCGGCTCCGGCGCGCTGCGCCACACGGCCGAAGAACTCCTGGCGCGTCATCCGCACTCCGGTCTGCGGCACGTCCGGGGCGTACTCGACGCGGCGCAGATGTTCCCCCAGCTCGGTCGGCAGTTGCGCGGCCAGGTGGTCGGCGAGCGAAGCCGGAATGCGTTCGGCCAGTGTCTCCAGGGTGGCGCGCGTCCCTGCCTCGGCCGCGCCCCGGCTGTCGAGGTGGGCCCGCGCCTGTACCTGGCCGATGAACTCGTCGTGTTGCATGGTGCTTCTCCTCACGTGAGCAGAGCCAACACAGGGCCCCTTCCAGCATGCGCGCCGCCGGTGCGGGTCGCACATCCGGACGCGCCACGGTTGCCGACGGGGCTGCCCGAGGGCCCGGCGTACCCCTCGGTTCCCTGTTTACTCACCCGTCCCCGAGGTGACCCGGCAGGGTGGTCGTCAGCAACGCAGCGCGGTCGTCAACGGTGGAGGAGGTCGGCGTGTCCACACAGAGCGGCGGACCCCGGGTGGCGGTCATCACCGGCTCGGACTCGGGCATCGGGCGGGCGACGGCGGTACGGCTGGCCCAGGACGGTCTGGACATCGGCATCACCTGGCACACCGACCGGGACGGGGCGCAGCAGACCGCCGCGCTGGTACAGGAGACCGGGCGGCGGGCGGCGGTCCGGCACCTGGATCTGACGCGGCTGCCGGAGGCCGCGGACGTGGTGGACGAGCTCGCCGACGAGTTGGGACGTGTCGACGTGCTCGTCAACAACGCCGGCACCGGCACCCGCACCCCCTTCCTCGAACTGGACTACCCCACCGTCCGGGACGTGCTCGACATCGATCTGCTGGGCCCGTTCCTGTGCTCCCAGCGCGCCGCGCGCCGGATGGTCGAGCAGGGGGACGGCGGGACCGTCGTGAACGTCACCAGCGTGCACGAGCACCAGCCGCGGGTCGGTGCCGGTCCGTACTGCGCCGCCAAGGGCGGCCTCGGGCTGCTCACCCAGGTCATGGCGCTGGAACTGGCCGAGCACGGCATCCGCGTCAACGCCGTCGCACCGGGCGAGATCGCCACCCCCATGACGGGCCAGGAGGACGAGGACGTACGTACCGCCTCCCGGCCCGGCGTGCCGCTGCGGCGGCCCGGGGACGCCAGGGAGGTCGCCTCCGTCATCGCCTTCCTGGCCGGCGACGATTCCACGTATGTCACCGGCGCCTCCTGGGCGGTGGACGGCGGCATGCTGCGGATGGGGCCGCAGGCGGGCTCGCACCTGCCCGACGACTCCTGGCGCCGGGGCTAGCCGGCTCCTGTCCGGGCGTCCCCGGCCGGGGCCCCGGGCCCGAGTTCCCGCACCACGCGCGCGGGGTTGCCCACGGCGAGCACGCCCGCGGGCAGATCCTTGGTGACGACGGCTCCGGCGCCGACGACCGTGTCGGAGCCGATGGTGACGCCCGGGCAGACGATCACTCCGCCGCCGAGCCACACGTTGTCGCCGATGGTGATGGGCAGGCCCTTCTCCCAGCCCGCGCGCCGCCGTTCGGCGTCCAACTCGTGCGCCGGGGTCAGCAGCTGCACGTTGGGGCCGATCTGCGCATACCGGCCGATGGTGATGGGTGCGGCGTCCAGGAGGACGGCACCGAAGTTGATGAACGTCCCGGCACCGATCGTTATGTAGCTGCCGTAGTCGCAGCGGAACGGCGGGCGGATACGGACGTCCTCGCCCAGTTCCCCGATCAACTGCTCCAGGATCTTCCGCCGTTCGTCGGCCGGCGCGGTCTCGGCGGCGTTGTAGGCCGCGCACAGCGCCGCCCGCCGCTCGGTGTCCGCGAGCAGTTCGTCGTCGTCGGGGAGGTACCACTCCCCCGCCAGCATGCGCTGCTTGTTCTCACCCATGGAGAACACTCTCGCAAAGTGCCGGGCACCTGGCGGACCGAAGGCCGACTCCTCGGCGGAGTCGGCCCGGTTCCTCGGGGAGAGGGGGCTCGAGGAGAGGGGGGAAGAGGAGAAAGAGGCGTAAGGGGACAGGAGGGGGCGAGAGGGAGCAGCGGGCGGCTGCGGCCTTGGCCCTCAGCCCCCGGACTCGGACTCGGGGCGCTCTCCCTTGGGGCCCCGGCCGCGCTCCGTGCGCGGCCCGGAGGGACGCCAGTCAGGGTCGCGCTCCATCTCGCGCTTGGCCTCTTCGTTCGCCTCCTGCGCATCTGCCGCGCCGCTCTTCTCCAGATCCTTGCGGCGCCGCGCGCGGTGCTTGTCGTAGCTCTTGCTGCCGGGCTCCGGCACTGCGCTCACCTCGTTCACGTCGTTCGGTCCGCGTGTTCGCGTCGTTCACGTTGTTCGCGGTTCCACGTCGATCGCGTCGCTCGCTCGTCCGCGACAGTCGCTCGCTCGTTCGCGACAAGGCAGCCGTCGGCCGCCTGTGATCGCTCGGACTCCGGGGTTCCCAGCCACCCCCGGGGAAAACGCTGGGCCGGTCGGCGGAAAGCCGGAGTGACCCGACCCGCCACGGGAAACCGGCGCCATGGTGCGCACCCGTGCACGGACGGTCAGCGAGTCGAACCGAGTCGAACGAGGGACGGAGCGAGCGATGGCGATGACGGGCGGCGCGGCCCGACCGGCTCCCGAGAGCCTGCGGCTGCCGGGGATCGTGCTGGGGGTGGGGCTGGGCGGCTTCGTCGACGGCATCCTGCTGCACCAGCTCCTGCAGTGGCACCACATGCTGAGCAGCACCAACGACGACCGGATCGGGGTGAAGTACTACTCGCCGCACACGGTCTCCGGGCTGGAGATGAACACCGTGTGGGACGGCATCTTCCACACCGTGTGCTGGCTGGCCGTCCTGCTCGGGCTGGCGATCCTCTACGCGCGGGTCACCCACGGCCGCCGCCGGGTGTGGGCCTCCCGGGTGCTGTGGGGCTGGGTCCTGGCGGGCTGGGGGCTCTTCAACCTGGTGGAGGGCCTGCTCGACCACCAGATCCTCGGCATCCACCATGTGCACGGCGGCCCGTACCAGCTGTGGTGGGACATCGGCTTCCTGGTCATCGGTGCCCTGCTGCTGGCGGGCGGCCACCTCCTCCAGCGCAGTGGCCGCACCCTCGATCCGGAGGCGCCGTGGGGTGCCCGGATGTCGGGGCGGTCGCTGTGACCGGCGCCGTCGCGCATCCGTCGGCGGTGGCCGTCGTGCTGCCGGCGCTGGTCGCCGCGCTGCCCGCGGTCGGCTATCTGCTGCTGGTGCGCCAGGTGCGGCGCCGCAGTCCGCAGCGGGGCTGGAGCACCCGGCGGACGGCGAGCTTCGTCGCCGGATGCGGGGTGCTGGCCATCGCGCTGTCGCCACCGCTCGCCCCGTGGGCGCACCACGACTTCCGCGGCCATATGGCACAGCACCTGCTGGTGGGCATGTACGCGCCCCCCGCGCTGGTGCTGGGGGCGCCCGTCACCCTGCTGCTGCGGGCGCTGCCCGCGACCCGCGCACGGCGGCTCACGGCGCTGCTGCGCTCGCCGTCGGTGCGCGGGGTGACGCACCCGGTGGTGGCGCTGCTGCTGAACACCGGCTCGCTCGCGGCGCTCTACTGCACGCCCTTGTACGGGACGGCCATGGCGCACCCCGCCGGGCACTGGCTGCTGCACGTCCACTTCCTGGCGTCCGGCTGCTTGTTCGCATGGGTGGTGGCCGGGCCCGATCCCGCCCCGGCCCGGCCGGGTGTACCGGCCAGGCTGGTGCTGCTGGGGTTCGCCATCGCCGGGCACGCGGTGCTCTCACAGCTGATGTACGGGGGCTTCCTCATCGACATCCCCGCCCCGGTCACCGAGGTGCGGGGCGGGGCCGAGTTGATGTACTACGGCGGGGACTTCGCCGAGTTGCTGCTCGCGGCGGCCCTGGTGAGCACCTGGCGCCCGGTCCGCAACCGGCCCCGTTCACAGCCGGGACCGCACGGAGCCCGCGCGGGGTTCAGGTGGCCCGGTCGGCCTGCGGACCGGCCGGCCGGAGGCGGTGCCGAGGGTGCCGGAGCTCAGGCCGCGTAGACGCCCGCTATATGGGCCCGGGCCACGCGTACCGCGTCCCGCACGTCCCGCGTACCCGTGGAGACGCAGAGCGTGTACGAGACGTCGTCCAGCTCCTGCCGGTGGCCGGGCCGGGCACGGAGTGCCTCGTAGCGGTTGAGCAGCTCTCGCAGGGTGTCGGGGTGGGCCATCATGACGACTCCTCGGTGGCGCGCGGCGGCGCTCGACGGTGCGGGGACGCGCCGAAGGGACCCCGGGCCTCGGCTCGGGATCGGCGCAACCCGCCCAGTACCCCTCCTCAGAAGTCACAAAACTCACAAAACTGCACATCTTCC
Source organism: Streptomyces smyrnaeus (assembly GCF_017676345.1). Lineage (GTDB taxonomy): Bacteria > Actinomycetota > Actinomycetes > Streptomycetales > Streptomycetaceae > Streptomyces > Streptomyces smyrnaeus. The sequence continues at coordinate 276,347 of NZ_JAFFZM010000001.1, forward strand.
CTGCTCGTTCACTCTCGTTTTGTCTTCGCAGGCGGTGGGCACCCCGGCGCGCAGGGACGGAAAAGAATCGAACGATCAAGCGCGAAAGGAATACGCAGGAGGCTTGAGGTGACGTGATGGATTCCGTACCCGGGGTGCCATGCTGGGTCAGTCTCACCGTCCGCGACCGGCGGGCCACCGAGGAGTTCTACAGCGCCGTGCTGGGCTGGTCCTTCACCGACAGCTCGCTCGGCACCGGATTCCGCACGGCCACCAGGGAAGGCGAACCGGTGGCGGGTTTCAACGAGGCCGCCGTCTCCTGGCAGCTGCCCGTCCGCTGGACCGTGTTCTTCGCCGTCGACAACGCCGACCTCGCCTGTGAACGCGTCCGCGAGCGCGGCGCCACCGTCGCCGTCGGCCCGCTGCGCGTGGGCGACGGCCGTGCCGCCATGGCCGCCGACCCCTCCGGCGCGGCGTTCGGCATGTGGCAGGGAGAGCTGCCGCGGGGCTGGGCGGTCGGCGCGGGCCACGCGCCCGCCTGGCTGGAGCTGCGCACCGGCGACGCCTTCGCGGCGGCGCTGTTCTACGGCGAGGTGCTCGACTGGACGAAGAACCCGAGCCACGGGGTCAGCTACGAGGAGCAGAACGACGAGGTGCACATCCTGGTGGACGGTGAGACCGTGGCGGGGCTGCGCGGAGGCGGTGTCGAGGCCGCACCCGACCCCCAGGTACGCACCCGCTGGGACGTGCACTTCCGCGCGGCCGACATCGACGCGGCACTCGCCGCCGTGGAGAAGACGGGCGGCACGGTCGTCTCGCCCGTCGAGCACTCCTCGCACGGCCGGGTCGCCACGGTCCGCGACCCGGACGGCGGTCTGTTCCGCCTGCGCGGCCCCTGACGCCGTACGTGCAAATCGCCGCGCCCGGAGGTGACCGGGCCCGGCACCGGGTACCCGGCCCGTTCACACGCATCCGACGGCGCACCCCGGCGCCGTACCCGGAAAGCAGACACGCAGACAGCGGAGGTGTGGGATGAGCCAGCAGCAGCCCGGGCGCGCGGGAGCAGACGGCCAGGTCGTCGTGGTCACCGGCGCCAGCGGCGGGGTGGGCCGTGCCACGGCCCGCGCCTTCGGGGCACGCGGTGCCGCGGTGGCACTGCTCGCGCGCGGCGAGGAGGGGTTGGCCCGCGCCGCGGACGAGGTCCGGGACGCGGGCGGTACGGCATTGCCACTGAACGTCGACGTCAGCGACCACGCGGCGGTGGACGCGGCCGCAGACCGCGTCGAGCGGGAACTTGGCCCCGTCTCGGTCTGGGTGAACACCGCGTTCTCCACCGTCTTCGCACCCGTCACCGAGGTGAAGGCCGAGGAGTTCCGCAGGGCGACCGAGGTGACCTACCTCGGCTTCGTCCACGGGACGCTGGCAGCGCTGCGCCATATGGAGCCGCGCGACGCGGGGACGATCGTGCAGGTCGGCTCGGCGCTCGCCTACCGCGGTGTGCCGCTCCAGGCGGCGTACTGCGCGGCCAAACACGCCATCCAGGGCTTCCACGAGTCGCTGCGCTGCGAGCTGCTGCACAACAAGAGCGGCGTGCGGGTCACGATGGTGCAGCTTCCGGGGCTGAACACCCCGCAGTTCACCTGGGTCAAGTCCCGGCTGCCGCGCAACCCCCGCCCGGTCGCGCCGGTCTACCAGCCCGAAGTGGCCGCGCGGGGCATCCTGTACGCGGCCGACCACCCGGAGCGCAGGGAGCACTGGGTCGGCGGCTCGACGGTCGCCACCCTGCTGGGCGACAAATTCGCGCCCGGTCTGCTCGACCGCTATCTGGCCAGGACCGGCATCCAGGGCCAGCAGACCGATCGCGAACGCTCCCCCGCCCAGCCGGACAACCTGTGGAAGCCCGCGGACGCACACCACGACTACGGCGCACACGGCGAGTTCGACGACGAGGCGTCCTCGCGCAGCTACCAGCTGTGGGCCTCGCACCACCACGGGCTGCTCGCCGCGCTGGGCACCGCGGCGGCGACCGCCGTGGCCGCCACCGCAGTACGCCGGGCCCTCTCCTGAGGCGACTGGAGGAAGCGGCGGGCGACGGGGCGTCGGCCGCCGTGCCCACGCCAGGGCGACGGGGCGTCAGCCGTCCTGCCCGTCCCCCTTCCGGGTCGAGCCGTGGCACACGAGGCAGACCATCCGGCGCCCCTCGCCGGGCGACCAGACCCGTCCGGTGCTCATCGACTCACGCACGGGCTCGGACTCGCTGTGCAGATGGCGCGGGCACACGGCGGCACCGCAATCGACACAGACCGCGACCGCGGGAGTCTCGGTGCCCTCCCGGTAGCAGTCGTAGCAGTGCATGACGCCCCCTCTCTCGTGCCGTAAGGCGGACTGTGCGCGAGTTCCCCTCCATCCGCCGCCGTACGCATGACTGTGTCCGTTCGGCCCACCCGGGCGGGGGCCGGGAGGACTCCCGGCCCGGACCGTGAGGAGTTGCCGGTGAACGACACGCTGATACGTGACGCCGAACTGGTCGTCACCATGGACGGGGACGAGATCCCGGGCGGCTGGGTCGCCCTCGCGGACGGCACCGTGACAGGGGTCGGCCGGGCCGGGGACGAGCCGACGGCCGCCCGCACGCTGTCCGCACGCGGCGCCCTGGTCACGCCCGGACTGATCAACACCCACCATCACATCTTCCAGAACCTCACCCGGGCCTACGCCCCGGCCACCCGCTACGAGCTCTTCGACTGGCTGCGCACCCTCTACCCGCTGTGGACGGCGCTGGACGAGGAGGCGGTGGAGGTGTCCACCTGGGTGGGGCTCGCCGAGCTGGCACTGGGCGGCTGCACCACCACGGCGGACATGCTCCACGCCCACCCGCGGCCCCGTCTGATCGACGCCCAGATCCGTGCCGCACGCCAGGTGGGGCTGCGCTTCCACCCGGCACGCGGGGCCCTCGACCTGTCCGAACGGGACGGCGGGCCGGCGCCGGACGCGCTGGTGGAGAGCGCCGAGGAGATCCTCGGCGACAGCGAACGCCTCGTCGCTGCGTACCACGACCCGGCACCCGGCTCGATGCTGCGTATCTCCCTCGCGCCCGCCACCCAGGCCGCCGTCACCGAGCGGCTCATGGTGGAGACCGCGCGGCTGGCCGAACGCCTGGATGTGCGGCTGCACACCCATCTGGCCGAGGACCGGGGCGAGGAGCAGTACTGCCTGGAGACGTTCGGACGGCGCCCGGTGGACCAGTTCGAGCACGTCGGCTGGGGCAGCGAGCGGGCATGGGTGGCCCATCTGGTCTTCTCCCGGGAGGACGAGCGGGCCCGGCTGGCGCGCTGGGGCACGGGTGTCGCCCACTGCCCCGGCTCCACCATGATGCTGGGCGCCGGGGCAGCGAGCCTCCCCGACCTTCGCGCCGCCGGTGTCACCGTCGGGCTGGGCTGCGACGGCTCGGCCTCCACCGACCACGCCTCGCTGTGGCTGGAGGCGCGCACCGCCCTCGCCGCCGCCAGGGAGCGCGGCGGTGCGGCGGCGGCGACCGCCCGCGACATCCTCCGGGCCGCCACCGTGGACGCCGCCGCCTGTCTGGGCCGGGGCGACGAGCTGGGCCGGCTGCGCCCGGGAGCCCCGGCCGATGTCGTCGTATGGGAGCTGGACCGGTTCGCCTTCGCCGGCGCCCACACCGACCTGGTCGAGGCGTGGCTGCGCTGCGGGCCCGTACGCCCCCGCCACACCCTCGTCCAGGGCCGCCCCGTGGTGGAGGACGGCGCCCTCACCCTCCCCGGCACCACGGACATGCTCACCGTCCATGCCCGGATCTCCCGCCGCATCCAGCGGCTGGGTGCGGGAGCCTGACGGGAGCAGCGGGGCCTGCGGGAACCTGCGTTTGCAGCCGTGATGGGCCGCGGGCGGGCACGGTTCAGTAGCCCGCCGCGGTGCGGACCGTGAGGGCGGGGAGCCGGCCCGCGCGGAGGGCTTGCCAGGCGGTGCGGAAGTCGGCGGTGATGTCAGCGGCGGTCGTCGGACCGGCCGAGTGGGAGGTCAAGGTGGTGCGGGGCAGGTCCCAGGCCGGGGAGGCGGGCGGGGCGGGCTCCTCCGGCAGGACGTCCAGGACCGCGTGCGCCACCCGGCCTTGCTCCAGGGCCTCGGCAAGCGCCTCGGTACGGACGGTCGCGCCGCGGCCGACGTTGAAGAACGTCGCCCCGGCCATCGCCCCGAACAGCGCGGGGCCGAAGAGGTCGGCCGTACCGGGGGTGAGCGGCAGCGCGTCGACGACCCAGCGCGCCGCGCCCAGGGCGGCGGTCAGCTCGGCGGAAGGGCCGTGGGGACCGGTCGGGTCGCCGAGCGCGAGCACCGAGTCGAAACCGGGTGCGGGGCGCGGGGTACGGGCCACTCCGACCGTGCGGATACCGCAGCGCCGCAGGGCGGCGCCGATCCCCGCACCGATGCTGCCGGTGCCGAAGACGACGGCCAGGGTGCCGTCGGCCAGTTCGGTGGGCAGCCGGTTCCAGGTGCGTGCCTCCTGCTGGCGCAGGAAGCCGGGGATCGCCTGCAGTTCGGCCAGCGCCCAGGCCAGGACGTACTGGCCGATCCGCTCCCCCATCCGTCCGACCGTGCGGGTCAGCAGCGCCTCGGGCGGCCACGGCGAGTGGGCCCGGAGCAGTGCGTCGACTCCGGCGTTGGTGCTGTGCATCCACAGCAGCCGCTCACCGGCGGCGAGTCGGGGCAACCCGGGCCCCACATGCACCCGGGGGCCGGCGCCGGCGCCCACCGGGCGGCCGATGATCTCCTCGACCTCCTCGCGCACCGCCGATGGCAGCGCGGGGTCGACGGTGACGACGGCACCGTCGAGTTCCCGGCCGATCCGCTGCGGGTCGGCGCCCGTGGTCGCCATCGCTTCTCCTCTCCGCTCCCCGGCCGCCGGGCCGCCTGCGCCGGTCACGACGACGCGGTGATGCGCCAGTTGCCGACCTCGCGGTACTGCGAGTCGTAGACGACCGAACCGTCGCCGGGCTCCAGCGCATAGTGGCGCAGATTGCCGCCCCAGTACCGCAGGACGCGTCCCAGCTCTGCTGCGGCTTCCCCTTCGCCGCGCATCTCGCTGGTGTCGACCTCGAGCACGAACTTCATGTCCCGTCTCCCTCTTCATATGCCATGGGGCAGCTGCCCCGGAGGCCCTGCGCCCCCTGACACCTTCCATCGTTTCATTGAACTCCTTTTGGGGACTTGTGAGCAGAACAGAGCTGGTGCGCATCGGTGCGGGGCGGGGAAACCCTCAAATCGCGTCGCAGCACATGGACAGGTCGTGGCGGCCGGAGGAAAGGAGTCTGGCTGGAGCGGCGCATTCCGGGGGAACATAGGCGCCATGCAGAGTGAGCTCTTCGCTACGAAGAACATGGCGCAGCCCAGCCCCACGCCGGGGATGGAGCTGCAGAACGAGAAGTGCGTGAAGTACACCGTGAACGGGGAGTGCTACGCGCGGCAGGGGTCGATGGTCGCCTTCCGGGGGAACCTTCAGTTCGAGAAGAAGGGGCAGGGGGTCGGCAACTTCCTCAAGCGGCAGGTCACCGGCGAGGGGCTGGCGCTGATGTCGGTCAGCGGTCAGGGCGAGGCGTGGTTCGCGCACGAGGCGGAGAACTGCTTCATCATCGACATAGCTCCCGGCGACTCGCTGACCGTCAACGGCCGCAACGTCCTGTGCTTCGACGCCGGGCTGCACTACGAGATCGGCATCGTCAAGGGCGCGGGGATGGCCGGCGGCGGGCTGTTCAACAGCGTCTTCTCGGGCCAGGGCAGGCTCGCGGTCATCTGCGAGGGCACGCCGATCGTCATTCCGGTGTCGCAGCAGGCACCGGTGTTCGTGGACACCGACGCGGTGGTGGGCTGGAGTGCCCAGCTGCACACCTCGCTGCACCGCTCGCAGAGCTTCGGCTCGATGATCCGGGGCGGTTCCGGCGAGGCGGTGCAGCTCAGACTGGACGGGGACGGCTTCGTCATCGTCCGGCCCAGCGAGAAGCAGGCCGCCACCGCCGGCAATTGACCCCCTCCTGCGTGCCGACCCCGTGCGAGGCCGCGCGACAAGGGGCGCCCCCTCCCCGGAGGAGGAGGGGGAGCCCCGCAGCGGTCAGACCGCCGCCATCCCGGCGCGGGCCAGCTCGCGCCGGGCCCGCATGAAGGGGCGGGGGCGGTTGGCGGCGAGGACCGCGGTCGGGGTGCCGTCGTCGCGTTCGTAGACGGCGAGGAAGCTGCGGTCCTCGGGCGAGCCCTCCACCAGCCGTACGGTGTCGGCCCCGGCCCGGCTTCCCGCGAGCTGGAGCCGGATGCCGTACTGGTCGGACCAGAAGTACGGCAGCGCCGTGTACGTCTCGACCGTCGTCCCGGCCAGCAGATTGCGCGCCGCGACGGTCGGGGCCTCCATGGCGCTGGTCCAGTGCTCGGCCCGGTGCCCGGCGGCGCGGGCGACATCGCCGACCGCCACCACGCCCGGCACCGGGGTGACACCGCCCGCGTCGCAGACCACCCCGTCGTCCAGCGGGATGCCGGAGCCCTCCAGCCAGTCGGTCGCGGGCCGTACGCCGATACCGACGACGACCACGTCGGCGGGGAGGGAGCGGCCGTCGGCCAGCTCCACCCAGCCGACCCGCTGCTGCTCGCCGCCGGCGCCGTCCCCCCGGGCCGACCGGCGACCGTCCGGGTGCAGTGCCCGCACGCCGGTGCCGGTCAGCAGGGTGACACCGTGGTCGGTGTGCAGGTCGGCGCAGAAGGCGGCCATACGGGCACCGAGTTGGGGCAGCAGCGGCTGCGCGGCGGCCTCGACGACGGTGACGCTGTGGCCGAGCGTGGCGCAGGAGGAGGCGACCTCGGCCCCGATGAAGCCGGCGCCGATCACCACCACCCGCACCTGCCCCCGGCTCAGCTCCTCGCGGAGCGCGGCGGCGTCGTCCAGGGTGCGGAGCGTGTGCACCCCCGCCAGCGGCTCGCCGGGCAGGGTGCGGGGCACCGCTCCGGTGGCCAGGACGACGCCGTCGGTGGACAGCCTGCGGCCGTCCGTGAGCGTGACGGTGCGGGAGGGTGGATCGAGGCCTTCGGCGCGGGTGCCCAGCAGCCAGTCCGCGTCCAGTTCGGCGATCTCCTCCGCGTCGGCGAGGGAGAGCCGTTCGGCGGTCAGCGCGCCGGTGAGGAACTCCTTGGAGAGGGGCGGGCGGTCGTAGGGGCGATGGTGCTCCTCCCCTATCATCACCAGCCTGCCGTCGTAGCCCTCCGAGCGGAGCGCCAGCGCGGCGTGCAGCCCGGCCAGGGAGGCGCCGATCACGGTGATGGTGTTCATGCGGCGCTCCCTTGTCCGGCTGCGGCGGTGTGCGATGTCTGTGCGGGCTGGGCGGACTCGATGTGTACCCACACGGTGCCGTCCAGCACGCTCACCGGATGGGTACGTACGGCCTTGCGAGCCGGGAGGCAGGTGGGACGGCCGGTGCGCAGGTCGAATGAAGCGGCGTGCAGCGGGCATTCGACCAGACAGCCCTCGAGCCAGCCTTCCGACAGGGACGCGTCCTGGTGGGTGCAGGTGTCGTCGATTGCGTAGAGCTCGCCGTCGGCGTTGAAGACGGCGATGGGAGGTTCGAGGTCGAGACGGACGGACTCACCAGCGGGCAGGTCCTCAATGCGGCAGACAGGTATCACTGTGATTCACCTCGCGAGCACATTCGGGTGAGTACGGCCGGCCGGCCCTGGTGCCGACTGACCGGGAAGGTGCGGGGAGACACTTCGCTACTATCCGAGTTCCGTATCGCGCACGATGGAGCGTGATGCGCAACAGAATCCAAGCGGGGAGGCTTCACGTCAAGCACTCGCCGACGACCTCCGGGGAGAACGGCGCGCGGCCGCGCACCAGCAACCAGGAACCACAACCAGGCCAGCAGGCGGTGACGTTGAGCAGATGAGTGAAAAATCGGAGGACACAGGGACGGGCAGGCAGTCCAGAGGCGCGGCTGCTTCGGTCCAGTCGGTCGATCGCGCGGTGAGCGTGCTGGAGATCCTGGCCCGGCACGGAGATGCGGGAGTCACGGAGATCGCCGAAGAACTGGGCGTCCACAAGTCGACAGCCTTCCGGCTGCTGGGCGTTCTGGAAGCCAGGGGACTGGTGTCCCAGGAGCAGGACCGCGGCAAGTACTACCTGGGTCCGGGCGTACTGAGGCTGGCCGGAGCCGCGGCCTCCCGGCTGGACATCTCGCAGGAGGGCGCGCCCGTCTGCCGCGAGCTGGCCGAGGACGCCGGGGAGACGGCGAACATCGCGGTGCTGGACGACGACGCCGCCGTCAACATCATGCAGGCGCGCGGCTCGTCCTCGGTCACCGCGCAGAACTGGCTGGGCAGGCGCACCCCGCTGCACGCCACCTCCAGCGGCAAGGCACTGCTGGCACACCAGCCCAAATCCGTGCAGGAGAGCGTGTTGTCGCGGAAGCTGCCGCGACTGACGGAGTCGACGGTGATCTCCCCGGCGGAGCTGCGGACGGAGCTGAAGTCGGTGGTCAAGACCGGTTTCGCGGTGGCACGGGACGAGCTGGAGCTCGGTCTGCACGCGGTGGCGGCCCCGGTGCGCGCCCACGACGGCAAGGTCATCGGCGCGATCAGCGTCTCCGGACCGTCCTACCGGTTGGAGGACGAGCGGCTCCAGGAGGTGGCCAAGCGCACGATGGCTGCCGCGCAGGACCTCTCGCGCCGGATGGGCTACGCCTACTGACCGTCCGGGACAACGGCACGCGGGCCGTCGAAAAGTACAAATTTCTGATGCGGCGTCAGCACTGGCAGCGCCCCGACCTCCCATAACTGCGGGTCCGGCACCGACCGGGCCCGCAGCGCATTTTTCTGACGCTCCGTCATGAACCACTGATCCACATCTCTTGACGGGCAAGGTTCGGCGTTCTCACTATGTCTCCCATAGCGCAACCAGTCGTGCACTACGCAACAACTGCGAGGTCTGGGAATGCCACACGAGGTCCGCGCTGTCATCGCGATGAAGAAGGATGCCCCGGCCGAGGTGCAGACGATCCTGGTACCGGACCCCGGCCCGGGCGAGGTCCTCGTCTCCATCCAGGCATGCGGTGTCTGCCACACCGATCTGCACTACCGGGAAGGCGCCGTCGGCGGCAGCATCGACGGCTTCCCCTTCCTGCTGGGCCACGAGGCCGCGGGCATCGTCGAGCAGACGGGCCCCGGCGTCACCGATCTGCGCCCCGGCGACTTCGTCGTACTCGCCTGGCGCGCACCGTGCGGAAGCTGCCGCTCCTGCCGTAAGGGGCGGCCCTGGTACTGCTTCGACTCGCGCAACGCCCGGCAGCCGATGACGCTGCTGGACGGAACCCCGCTGACCCCCGCCCTCGGCATCGGCGCCTTCGCCGACAGGACGCTGGTGGACGCGGGCCAGGCCGTCAAGGTCGACCCGGCCGCGCGTCCCGAGGCGGCCGGACTCATCGGCTGCGGCGTGATGGCCGGCTGGGGCGCGGCCGTGCACACCGGCGGGGTCTCCTACGGGGACACCGTCGCCGTCATCGGCTGCGGCGGTGTCGGCAACGCGGCCATCGCGGCGGCCTCGCTGGCCGGCGCCCGCCGGGTCATCGCCGTCGACATCGACGACAACAAGCTGGACGTGGCCACCCAGTTCGGCGCCACCCACAGCGTCAACTCGCGCGGCACCGACCCGGTCGAGGCCGTGCGCCGGCTGACCGACGGCCACGGCGCCGACGTCGTCATCGAGGCCGTCGGCCGCCCGGAGACCTATCTGCAGGGCTTCGCCATGCGGGACCTGGCGGGCGTGCTCGTCCAGGCCGGGGTCCCGGCACCGGATGTGACCATCGAGCTCCCGTTCCAGGAGCTCTTCTCCCGGGGCGGCGCCCTCAAGTCGTCCTGGTACGGGGACTGCCTGCCCAGCAGGGACTTCCCCGTGCTGATCGACCTCTATCTCAGCGGCAAGCTCGACCTGGGCGCCTTCGTCACCGAGACGATCGCGCTGGACGAGGTCGAGGTCGCCTTCGAGCGGATGCAGCGCGGCAAGGTGCTGCGATCGGTGGTGGTCCTGTGAGCGACGTACGCGCGGCAGCCGGGCCGCAGACGGGCAGCCAACCCGCGCCACAGCCGCGCGGACGGAGAAGCGAACCAAACAACACAGCGAGCGACGTACGCGCGGCAGCCGGGCCGCAGACGAACAACCAACCCGCGCCACAGCCGCGCGGACGGAGAAGCGAACCAGACGACACAGCGAGCGACGTACGCGCGGCAGCCGGGCCGCAGGCAAACAGCCAAACCGACACGGTGGACGCTCCCTCTCCCGCGGCGGCCGAGTCGCGGGCCGAGCGCGTCGTCATCGTCGGCGCCGGGATCGTCGGCTGCTCGCTGGCCGACGAGCTGACAGCGCGCGGCTGGCGCGACGTCACCGTCCTCGAACAGGGGCCGCTGGCATCCCCCGGCGGCTCGACCTCGCACGCGCCCGGCCTCGTCTTCCGTACCAGCCCCTCCAGGACGCTGACCGAGTACGCGCGCTACACCGTCGAGAAGTTCAGCTCGCTGCGCTTGGCCGGGCGCCCGTGCTTCCTGCCGGTGGGCGGGCTGGAGGTGGCCACGACCGAGGCGCGGTGGCTGGATCTGCACCGCAAGGCCGGGCTCGCGGCCGCCTGGGGCGTCGAGGGCGAACTCGTCGGCCCCACGCGGTGTGCCGAGCTCTTCCCGATGCTCGACCCGGACGCCGTGCTCGGCGGTTTCCACACCCCCGGTGACGGGCTGGCCCGGGCCGTCGACGCCTGTCAGGCGCAGATCGAGCGTGCCTCGCGGCGCGGGGCCCGCTTCTTGGACCGGCACACGGTCACCGGCATCGAACGTGCGGGCGGCAGGGTCACCGGTGTCGTCACCGACCGGGGCACCTTCCCGGCCGACCACGTGGTCTCCGCCGCCGGGTTCTGGGGGCCGGTCGTCGGCGCCATGGCCGGGGTGGACGTTCCGCTGCTGCCGCTCGCCCACCAGTACGCCCGGACGGCCCCGCTGCAGCAACTGGCCGGGGCCGGGGCCGGGGACCCCGGTGCCGAGGCCGTACGTCCGCTCCTCCGCCACCAGGACCACGATCTGTACTACCGCGAACACCTCGACCCGGCCGGCGGCCCCTGGGGGCACCTCCCGGCCGGGGGCTGGGGGAGGATCGGTATCGGCACCTACGCACACCGCCCGCTGCCCGTCGACCCGTACGCGGTCCTGCCCTACGACCAGGCCCCCGAGATGCCCTCCTCGCTGCCCTTCACCGAGGAGGACTTCGCGCCCAGCTGGGCGGAGACCGGGCGGCTGCTGCCCGCTCTGGCCGACTCCCGTGTCGAGGAGGGCTTCAACGGTGTCTTCTCCTTCACCCCCGACGGGATGCCGCTGCTGGGGGAGTCGGACCGGGTGCGCGGCTTCTGGCTCGCCGAGGCCGTCTGGGTCACGCACTCGGCGGGTGCCGCCCGGGCCGTGGCCGAGCTGATGACCGACGGCCGCACCACGGTCGACGCCCACGAGTGCGATCCGCGCCGCTTCGAGAAGTCCCAGCGCTCCCCCGCGTACGTGCGCGAGCGGGGCGAACGCAGCTTCGTCGAGGTGTACGACGTGATCCACCCGCTCCAGCCGCCCGGCACCGGCCGCCCCCTGCGCACCAGCCCGTTCCACCCCCGGCAGCAGGAGCTGGGCGCCTGCTTCCTGGAGTCCGGCGGCTGGGAGCGGCCCCACTGGTACGAGGCGAACGCGCCGCTCGTGGCACGGCTCGGTCTTCAGCTGCCCGAGCGCGACAGCTGGTCGGCCCGGTACTGGTCGCCGATCGCCGCCGCGGAGGCGAAGGTGACGCGCGAGAAGGTCGCGCTGTACGACATGACGCCGCTGCGGCGGCTGGAGGTCACCGGTCCCGGCTCGCTCGACTTCCTCCAGCGGATGACGAGCAACAACCTCAAGAAGAGGACCGGATCGGTCACCTACACGCTGCTGCTGAACGAGGACGGCGGCATCCGCAGCGACCTGACCGCGGCCCGGCTGGGCCCCGACCGCTGGCAGCTGGGCGCCAACTCCCCCGCCGACCTGGGCTGGCTCGCCCGGCACGCGCCCGAGGGCGTCCAGGTGCGGGACATCACCTCCGGCACCTGCTGCATCGGGGTGTGGGGCCCGTTGGCCCGGGAGCTGGTGCAGCCGCTCACCCCCGCCGACTTCTCGCACGAGGCGTTCGGCTACTTCAAGGCACGCGAGACGTACGTGGGGCATGTGCCGGTCACCGCGTTGCGGGTCAGCTACGTCGGCGAGCTGGGCTGGGAGCTGTACACCGACGCCGACGTCGGGCTGCGGCTGTGGGACACCCTCTGGGAGGCCGGGCAGCGGCTCGGCGTCATCGCCGCGGGCCGCAGCGCCTTCAACAGCCTCCGGCTGGAGAAGGGGTACCGCGCCTGGGGCGCCGACATGACGACCGAGCACACCCCCGAGGAGGCCGGTGTCGGCTTCGCCGTCCGCCCCGCCAAAGGCGACTTCGTCGGGCGGGACGCGCTGGCCGCGCGCGCCGCTCCCACGCGGAAGCTGGTGTGCCTGACCCTCGACGATCCCGCGGCGGTCGTCATGGGCAGCGAGCCCGTCCACGTCGACGGGGTCGTCGCCGGCTATGTGACCAGCGCTTCGTACGGCTACAGCGTGGGGCGGTGCGTCGCCTACGCATGGGTGCCGGCCGGAGCCGCCACGCCGGGTACCTCGGTCGCCGTCGAGTACTTCGGTGAGAAGATCGCGGCGACGGTCGCGGCGGAGCCCCTGTTCGACCCGGAGATGGCCCGGATCCGCCGCTGAATCCCCCACCCCCGACGAGCACTTCGTGCCGGCCCGGCATCCGGAGCACCCGCACGCGGTGACCGTGCCCTGCGGATTCTCCGGCCACGGCGTCAAATTCGTGCCCGTCGCGGCGAGATCGTCGCCGATCCGGCGCTGGGGGCACCACCGGGCACCCCATCGCCCTGTTCGATCCGCTCAGGGATTCCCTGAAGGCCCCAGACAGCCAGTTCGCCACTCTTGAGGGAGACATCACGACATGACGACCGCTGTCGGCAGTCTGCTGGCGACCCTGCCAGGAGACCGCTACACCGATCCGGAGAACTTCCGGCGCGAGCAGGAGCGCATCTTCGAGACCGAGTGGTTCTGCGCGGTCCGCTCGGCCGACCTCGACAAGCCCGGTGCCTACCGCACCGTTCAAGTGGGCCGGGAGAGCGTGCTGGTCACCCGCAACCGGCGCGGCGAGCTGCGGGCCTTCCTCAACGTGTGTCGGCACCGGGGCGCCCGGCTGTGCACCGAGCAGGCGGGCGAGGTGCGGCGCAGCCTGCAGTGCCCGTACCACGCGTGGACCTACGACCTGGACGGCAAGCTGACGGCCGCCCCCAATCTGACCCGGATGCCGGACGTGGACCGCGCCGCGTACGGGCTCCACACGGTGCGGCTGCGCGAGTGGCTGGGCTACGCGTGGGTGTGCCTGTCGGCCGAACCGCCCTCGTTCGAGGAGTCGGTGATGGGGGACGTCGCCGAACGGCTGGGCGGCAACGACGTGATCGGGCACTACGCGATCGAGTCGCTGGCGCTGGGCCGACGGCACACCTACGACGTGGCGGCCAACTGGAAGCTCATCATCGAGAACTTCATGGAGTGCTACCACTGCGCCACCATCCACCCCGAACTGACCGAGGTGCTCCCGGAGTTCGCGGACGGGTTCGCCGCCCAGTACTACGTGGGGCACGGGCCGCAGTTCGCCGCCGAGGCCGAGGGGTTCACGGTGGACGGCAGCGCGGGCTTCGACCGCCTGCCGGGCGTCCCGGACACCCACGACCGCCGCTACTACGCCATCACCATCCGGCCGCAGGTGTTCGTGAACCTGGTGCCGGACCATGTGATCGTGCACCGGATGTTCCCGCTGGCCGCCGACCGCACGGTGGTCGAGTGCGACTGGCTGTACGCGCCGGAGGTGATCGCGGCGGGTGCGGATGTCTCGCACTCGGTGGAGCTCTTCCACCGGGTCAACGTGCAGGACTTCGACGCCTGCGAACGCACCCAGCCGGCCATGGCCTCCCGCGCCTACCGGGAGGGCGGGGTCCTGGTGCCCAGCGAGCACCACATCGGGGACTTCCACACCTGGGTCACCGACCGGCTCGCCGACCCGGGCTGAGCCCGGCCGCGAGGGCGTGATGGGGTGGGGCGTATGGACACTGCGCCCCACCTCTCCCCCGCCGCCCGGGCTCTCGCGGCAGCGCGGCTGGTCGTCTTCGACTGCGACGGAGTGCTGGTCGACACGGAGCGGATCGGTCCCGAGGTCGTCGCCGCGATGGCGACCGAGGCGGGGTGGCCGCTGACCCCGGCCGAGGTGCTGGAGAAGTTCCTGGGCACCTCCGAGCCGTATCTGCTGGCACAGGTGCGGGCACACGCCACGGCGCCGGTGCCCGACAGCTGGCTCGTGGAGTACCGCTCCCGGGTCGCCGCCGCGTTCGACGCGGCCCCGCGCACCATGCCGGGCGTCGCCGAACTGCTGGACGTGCTGGACGCCCGCTCCCTCCCGTACTGCGTCGCCAGCAGCGGCAGCCATCCGCGCATCCGCCACTCGCTGACGGCCACCGGCCTGTGGGAGCGCTTCGCGGGCCGCGTCTTCAGCGCGGACGATGTGCGCCGGGGCAAGCCGGCGCCCGATCTGTTCCTGCACGCGGCCGCCGCCTGCGGTGTGCCGCCCGGGGAGTGCCTGGTGATCGAGGACAGCCCGGCAGGCGTCCGGGCCGCCCGCGCCGCGCACATGCCGGTGCTCGGCTACACGGGAGGGCCGACCCCGGCCCACTGGCTGGCCGACGCGAGCGCGGGCACGCTGGCGGACCTCCACGAGCTCACCGTGTAACTGCAACGCACCGCAAGGGGCGGCCCTTCCCCGGAGGCGGTCGCGGATCAGTCCAGCGCCGCCCGGAGCCGCTCACGGTCCTGCGCCGGGACGTGCGGGGCGTAGTGCTCGAACAGTGCCTCCCGCCCCAGCCGCGCCGCACGAGCACCGTCCGAATCCCGCAGCGCGGCGAGGACGTCGCGGTGGTGGGTGACCGAGCGCCGCATCCAGTCACTCGCGTCACCGGCCCGCTTCGCGCGGACCAGCTTGCCCTCGATGGCGTCCACGACCGCGTCATGGACCGCCCGCGCGCACAGTGCGAGCAGCGCGTTGCCGCTGGCCTCGGCGACGACGCGGTGGAACTGGGCGTCCGCCTCGCTGAAGGCGTGCGGGTCGTGCGGGAGGTACTCCTCCATCCTGTCGGCCAGCTCCGTCAGCCGCCGCAGGTCCTCCTCGGTGTGCAGCCGGGCGGCCAGCCGGTAGCTCTCCGCGTCCAGGACCATCCGGAACTGGATGAGTTCGGACAGCGAGGACAGATGGGAGCGGGCGAGGCGGCCGAGGGCGTGGCTGAGGGTGTCGGGCGAGACGCCCAGCACCTCGGCGCCCAGCGGGTCGCCGGGCCGGGAGCGGATGAGTCCGGAGGACTGCAGGACCCGCAGGGCCTCGCGGATGGTCGAGCGGCCCACGTCGAACTGGCGCACCAGCTCCCGCTCGGCGGGCAGCCGGGAGCCGGGCGGCAACTGGCCGCCCAGGATGCGCTCCTCGATCTGCTCGGCGACACGCTGGTAGGCGCGCACCGGGCGTACCGGCTGGAATCCGATCTGACCAGCAGACTCGGCCGACATCGGCACCCTTTCTGGTGTGGTGATCCTGTGCTGACCCCTTGACCGGGGCGGCAGCCCCCCAGCAGAGTACGGACGATCAACTGGTCTGACCAGTCGCCTGGCCCGAACCGATCGCCCGGCGACTGGGACAGGGACTTGGAGGTTCCATGCATTCCGGTCCCGGCGCACAGCCGTGGGATTCCCTGCTCGACACCGAGGCGGCCATCGCCTTCACCCAGCAACTGGTGCGGCTGCGCACCGTCAACTCCGAGGGCGCCGAGGCGGTGGAGAGGCCGGCCGCCGAGCTGGTCTCGGACCTGTTCACCCGCTTCGGCTGGGAGCACACCGTCACGGAGGTGGCCCCGGGCCGCCCGAACGTGGTCGCGGTCGTCGAGGGCGGTGGGGGCCCGGGGCCCACACTGATGTTCGAGGGCCATACCGACGTGGTGACCGAAGGCGATCCCGCGGACTGGAGCGTGGACCCGTACGGCGCCGAGATCCGCGACGGCAGGATGTGGGGCCGCGGCACCGCCGACATGAAGTCCGGCGTGGCGGCGATGATCCACGGGGTGCGGGCGCTCCAGCAGGCGGGCCCCTTCCCGGGCCGGGTGGTGCTCGGCGTCATGGCCGACGAGGAAGGCATGATGCTGGGCGCCAAGGCGTTCGCGGCCTCCCCGCTGGCGGGCGAGGTGGACGGTGTCATCGTCTGCGAGCCGGAGGGGTACGAGGTGTGCACCTCGGCGCGCGGCGGCATCCGGCTGCGCCTCGATCTGACGGGGGTGATGGCGCACGGGGCGATGCCGCAGGAGGGGCGCAGCCCGATCGCGGCGGGCGCCAGGATCGTGGAGGCCCTGGACGAGGTGCAGGAGTGGGCCATCGCGCGGTTCGGCAGCCATCCGCACGCCGGTTCGGTGACGGTCACCCCGACCGTGCTGCTGGGCGGCGACCCCGACCAGCTCAATGTCATCCCCGCGCACGGCGTCGTCGGTATCGACGTACGGACGATCCCCGGTACCGATCACGCCGAGCTGACCGAGCGGGTGCGCACGACGGCCGAGCGGGCCGCGGACGCCTTCGGCGTGACCGTGGACCTGACCGTGGTCGACGACCGGCCTGCCATCGAGATACCCGAGGACCATCCGGT
The DNA here is from genome assembly GCF_017676345.1 of Streptomyces smyrnaeus. Classification (GTDB taxonomy): domain Bacteria; phylum Actinomycetota; class Actinomycetes; order Streptomycetales; family Streptomycetaceae; genus Streptomyces; species Streptomyces smyrnaeus. The sequence continues at coordinate 293,175 of NZ_JAFFZM010000001.1, forward strand.
CGTGCGAGGGCTGGTTGCCGCGCACACCCAGGTGCACGGCAGCGCACCGGCGTTCGGCGCGGTGCCCGGCACCACGGACGGCACGATCCTCACCCGGGACGCCGGACTGCCCACCGTCGTCTACGGCCCGGGCGGCAAGTGGATCGCACACCAGAAGGACGAGTACGTGGAGGTGCGCGAGATCGGCGAGTACGCACGCGTGTACGCGGCGGCCGCCCACCACTTCCTCACCGCGGGCCGGAAAGGCGGGGCGGCGTGAACCTGTGGCGGAGCGAGGAGTTCCCCGAGGGGCTTCCGGTCGGCGGGAGCTGGTCGGCGGCGCCGGAGCACCAGCTCGTGACCTTCCCGTACGACGGCAGTCCCGTGGCGCGGGCCCCGGTCGGTGACCCGGCGCTCGCCCGGCGGGCCGTCGAGCACGCCGCGGCGCTGCGCCGCACGGCCGGGGCGCTGCCCACCCGTACCCGGCGTGCCGTCCTGGCAGGCGTGGCCGACGCGTTGGAGAGTGTGGCGGCCGGGATGGAGGAACTGCTCGTCCTGGAGACGGGAAAGCCGCGCGTCGACTGCCGTACTGAGGTGGTGCGCGCGGTCGCCACCTGGCGGGCCGCGGCCGACGAGGTGGCGCACATCCACGGTGAGACGGTCCCACTGGACGGGCTGCCGTCCGGCGACGGCATGACCGGCTTCTGGACGCGGCGGCCGATCGGGGTGGTCGTCGGGATCGCCGGGTTCAACTATCCGATGATGCTGGCCACCCACAAGATCGCACCCGCCCTGGCGGCCGGCTGCCCGGTCATCGTCAAGCCGGCGCCCGCGACCCCGCTGGCGACGCTGTGGCTGGTCGCTCTGGTGCGCGAACAGCTCGTCGCCCGGGGTGCACCGGCGGGCGCGGTCCAGCTGGTGACCGGCGATGTGGAGGTGGGCCGCACGCTGACCACGCACGAGGCGGTCGCCGCGGTCTCGTTCACCGGCTCGGCCGCTGTCGGCCACCGCATCGCCAAGGACGCGGCGCCCCGCAAGGTGGTGCTGGAGCTGGGTTCCAACGCCGCGCTGGTCGTCGCGGCCGACGCCGATCTCGACGCCGCAGCCGACGCGGTGGTGCGCGGCGGCTACTACGCCTCGGGGCAGGCGTGCATCGCCGTCCAGCGGGTCGTCGCCGAGCAGCCGGTCGCCGACGAACTGGAGCGGCGGATCGCCGCCCGGCTGGCGTCGGTGCCGGTGGGTGACCCACGGGTGGAGAGCACCCGCGTGGCGGCGCTCATCGACGAGGCGGCCACCGAGCGGGTGCTGGAATGGCTCGCGCGGGCCCGTGCGGCGGGCGCCCGGCTGGTCGCGGGCGGCGAACGGGTGGGCCGCTGTCTGACACCGGCGCTGCTGGCCGAGGTGCCGGACGGGCAGCCCGCCTGGGACGAGGAGGTCTTCGGGCCCGTCGTGTGCCTGCGGTCGGTGCCCGATCTGGACGCCGCCTTCGCCGCGGTGAACGCGAGCCGCTACGGGCTGCACGCGGCGGTCTTCACCCACCGCCTCGACGTCGCGTTCCGCGCGCTGGAGGAGTTGGAGGTCGGCGGCGTGGTGATCAACGAAGTGCCCGGCTACCGCTGCGACATCGCCCCCTACGGCGGCGTCAAGGACTCCGGCATCGGCCGGGAGGGCCCGCGGTTCGCGATCGAGGAGTTGACGGTGACGAGGATGGCGGTGATCAAGCCGTGAGCGAGCAGGCCGGAGGCGGCGAGATGGACTACGGCCGGCTCTTCCGGCTCGACGGGCGGCGGGTGGCCGTGGTCGGCGGCGCGAGCGGCATCGGCCGGGAGGCGGTACGCGCCCTGGTGGCGCACGGCGCCCAGGTCGTGGTGGCCGACCGGGACGAGGCCGGCGCCCGGGAGACCGCACGGCTGGCGGGCCCCGGCGCCCGCCCGTACCCGCTCGACGTACTGGACGAGGAGGCGGTGACCCGCGCCGCCGCCGACTGGGGCCCGCTGGACGGACTCACGGTGACGGTCGGCGCCAACGTACGCAAGCGGATCGCGGACTACACCGTGGCGGAGTTCGAGCGGGTGGTGGCACTCAACCTGCGGGCGCACTTCTCGCTGATCCGGGCCTGCGCCGGAGCCATGGCCGAACGCGGGCGGGGCTCGGTCGTCTCCCTCGCCTCCATGCGCGCCTTCCAGGTGGAGCCGGGCCAGGGCGTCTACGCGGCCTCCAAGGCGGGCCTCGTCCAGCTGCTGCGGACCGCAGCCGCCGAGTGGGGGCCGCAGGGGGTGCGGTTCAACGCCGTGGCGCCCGGCGTGGTGCGTACACCGCTGACCGACCAGATCGCCGCGGACGCGGAGTGGTACGACGCCTACGCGCAGGCGTCCGCGCTGCGGCGGTGGGCCCGTGCCGACGAGATCGCGGGTGCCGTCGTCTATCTGCTCTCCGACGCCTCCACCTTCGTGACCGGCAGCGTGCTGACCGTCGACGGCGGCTGGACAGCCGTCGACGGGCGCTACGACCCGGCCGTGTGACCCCCGCGTGTTAACCGCCTCTCCCCCACCCCAAGGAGCACCCCACGATGTCCCCGCAGCACCAACAGGGAGAGGGCCCCCTCGACGGGCTCCCCCGCGTGCGAGCCAAGCGCCCGGCGCTGTGGCTCCTCCTCGTCCCCGCCGTCCTCTACTGTGCGGCCCCGCTGGTCGCCAACCGCATCGAACCCCGCGTTCTCGGCCTGCCCTTCCTGCTGTTCTGGATCGTCGCAGCGACCGTCGTCAGCCCGCTGGTGATTTGGCTGGTCTCCAGGCTCGACCCGGCCTTCCGGGACGGAGCCGTGGAGCCGCTGCCGGTCGACGAGCCCACCGCTGGAGGCCCGCGATGAGTGGATCGGCGGCGATCGCCACGACGATCTTCGGTCTCGCGATGGTGGCGACCCTGCTCATCGGCGTGCTCAGCGCCCGCGGGCGGGACAAGGGCATGGCCGAGTGGTCGGTCTCCAGCCGGGGCCTGGGCGTGCTGTTCATCTGGCTGCTGATGGCGGGTGAGACCTACACCAGCTTCTCGTTCCTCGGGACGGCCGGCTGGTCGTACTCCTACGGCGTGCCGATCCTCTACCTCGTCGCCTATCTGACGACCGGCTTCGCGGTGGCGTACGTGGTCGGGCCCGCGCTGTGGACGTATGCGAGCCGCCACCGGTTGCTGTCCATAGCCGATATGGCCGAACACCGCTTCCGCTCCCGCCCGGTGGGCATATTGGTGGCGGTCACGGCGACCGTTTTCATCGTTCCCTATGTGCAGGTGCAGATCCAGGGCATGGGGGTGGTGGTGAACGCGATGACGTACGGCAACGTCGATCTGCATGTCGCCGCCGTGATCTCCTTCGTCGTCGCGGAGGCGTTCATCCTCGTCTCCGGGCTGCGCGGCTCGGCATGGGTGAGCGTGCTCAAGGACGTACTGGTCATCGTGGCGGTGGTCTTCCTCGCGGTGTGGGTACCGCTGCACTACCTCGACGGGTACGGGGACTTCATGACGCGGATGGTGCGGGAGAAGCCGGAGTGGCTGACCTTCCCGGGCCATGAGTCGGGCGGGCTGAACGGCACCTGGTTCGTCTCCACACTGCTGCTCAACGCCGTGACCATCTCCATCTTCCCCACCACCGTCGCCGGTTACCTCAGCGCCAAGAGCCCGAACGCGCTGCGCCGCAACGCCCTGCTGCTGCCCTGGTACCAACTGCTGCTGTTCATCCCGATGATGGTCGGCGCGGTCGCGCTGTTCGCGCTGCCCACGCTGGGCAACCCGGATCTGGCGCTGTTCCGGCTGGTGACCGACTCGCTGCCGGCGCCTCTCGTCGCGGTGATCGGCGTGGCGGGCGCGCTGTCGGCCATCGTGCCGATGAGCGTGTTCATGCTGGCGATCGGCACACTGTGCGGCCGTACCCTGCTCGGCGGCGGCAACGGCTCCGACCCGCGCAGCCGCCTCCACCGGGCCCGCGCAGCGGGCGAGCCCGAAGGCGAGCCGGGGAGTACCGCGGACGTGCGCATCAAGCGGCTCTCCCAACTGGTGTGCTTCCTGGCCGGGCTCGTCGCACTGCTGGGCAGCCTCTTCTACCCCAACACCCTGGTGCAGCTGTCCGTCCTCTCCTACGAGGGACTGGCGCAGCTCGTACCGCTCGCCCTGCTCTCGCTGTTCTGGCGGCGGCTGAGCGCGGTGGCCGGGGTCGCCGGCATGCTGGTGGGGCTCGGGGTGGTACTGCTGCTGTGGTGGACGGACAACGACCCCTGGCACGGCGTCAACGGCGGACTCCTGGGGCTGGCGGCCAATCTGCTGGTGGCCGCCGCCGTCACCTACGCCCGGCCGCCCGCCCCCGGCCCGGCACCGGCACGGCAGACTCCGTCACCGGAGCAGGAACCGGCGTGATCCCCAAGGAGGCACAAGCGTGGACGTGACCAGGTACGAGGTACCCGGGCTGGCGCAACCCGTCGAGATCCTGGTGGACCGCTGGGGCGTGCCCCATCTGTACGCCGCCTCCCGCACCGACCTCTTCCTCGCCCAGGGCTTCAACGCGGCCCGTGAGCGGCTCTTCCAGCTCGATCTGTGGCGGCGGCGGGGGCTGGGGCTGCTGTCGGAGGTGTTCGGCGAGCGGTACGTCGAGCACGACCGGGCGGCCCGGCTGTTCCTCTACCGGGGCGACATGGCCGAGGAGTGGGCGGCTTACGGCCCGGGAACGGAGGAGATGGCGCGCTCCTTCGTCGCGGGGATCAACGCGTACGTGGCGCACGCGCGCGCAGCCGACTCCCTCCCGCCGGAGTTCACGGCGCTCGGCCACACACCCGCGTACTGGCACCACAGCGATCTGGCCCGCATCCGCACCCACGGGCTCTTCTACAACCTGCGCGAGGAGGTGGCCCGCGCCCGCACGCTCCGCGACTTCGGCCCCGAGGTGGAGGAGCTGCGCAAGGCCCGCGAGCCGGAGGGCCATCGACTCCGCGTCCCCGAGGGCCTGGACCTGGAGGTCATCCCCGACGACGTGCTCCGCGTCTACGACCTGGCCACCACCCCGCCCTGGGCCGCCCAGGCCCCGCCCCGGCAGGGTCTGGACGGCAGCAACAACTGGGTGCTGGCGCCCTCCCGCACCGCCACCGGCAGGCCCCTGCTGGCCAACGACCCGCACCGGGCCATCACCCTGCCCTCCCTGCGCTACCTCGCCCATCTGTCCGCGCCGGGGCTGGACGTGATCGGCGCGGGAGAACCGGCCCTGCCGGGGGTCTGCATCGGGCACAACGGCCATATCGCGTTCGGGCTGACGATCTTCCCCATCGACCAGGAGGACCTGTACGTCTACCGCACCGACCCGGAGGACCCGCACTCCTACGCCTACGGGGACGGCTGGGAGCGGATGACATGCGTGACCGAACAGATCCCGGTCCGGGACGCGGAGCCGGTCGAGGCCCGCCTGTGGTTCACCCGGCACGGCCCCCTCGTCCGCGAACACCCCGAGAGGCAGGCGGCGTTCGCCGTACGCGCGGCATGGCTGGGGCCCGGGATGGCGCCGTACCTGGGCAGCGCGAGCTACATGGGCGCCGAGAGCCCCGACGCGTTCACGGCGGCGATGCGCCGCTGGGGCGCACCAGGTGAGAACCAGGTGTACGCGGCGCCCGACGGCACGATCGGCTGGCGCCCGGCCGGACGCGTCCCACGGCGACGCGGCTGGGACGGCACACTGCCGGTGCCGGGCGACGGGCGCTACGAGTGGGACGGCTTCCTCGACGCCGACGAGCTGCCCACCGAACGCGACCCCGATCAGGGCTGGTTCGCCACCGCCAACCAGCTCAATCTCCCCGACGACTACCCGCACCACGAGCGCCCCGTCACCCACGACTGGTACGCGCCCTTCCGCTACCAGCGGTGCGCCGAAGCCCTCGCGGCGTGGGACGACTGGACGGCCGAGGACTGCGTACGGCTCCAGACCGACTACGTCAGCCTGCCCGCGCGGCGCGTGCTGCCGCTGCTGTCCGGACTGAAGAGTGCGGACCCCCGAGTGCGGAGGGGGCTCGCGCTGCTGCACGGCTGGGACGGCGAGCTGCGCGCCGACTCGGCGGCCGCCGCGCTGTTCGAGGTGTGGTTCCGGCGGCATCTGCGGCCCGCGCTGCTGCGGCGGGCGCTGCGCGACCTGGTGCCGGAGGCGCGGCTGGAGGATGCGCTGGCCCGGGTGCTGCCCGTGGAGAGCGACTCGGGCGACCCGCGCGTCGAGTTGCGGCTGCTGGCCGCGCCGGGTACGGACGGGGAACGCGGGGAGCTCCTGACAGCGACCCTCGGAGAGGCCGTCGGTGCGGTCGCCGGACTGCTGGGCGAGGACCCGGACGGCTGGTCCTGGGGCGCCCTGCACCGGGCCGACCCGCGCCACCCGGTGGCCCCGCTCCTGGCCCACCAGGGCGTGGCGGAGGCTCCCGACTGGTGCACCCTCGATCCGCTCCCGCGCGGCGGCAGCGGCGACACGGTGGGGGCAGCCGCGTATCTGCCGGACTTCCGGCAAAGCGCCGGGGCGAGCTTCCGGATGGTGGTGGACGTGGGCGCCTGGGACAACTCCCTCGCGATGAACTCCCCCGGCCAGTCCGGCGACCCCCGCTCCCCCCACTACGCCGACCTCTACGAGGCCTGGGCCGCCGACGGCGCCTTCCCTCTCGTCTACTCCCGCTCCCGCGTGGAGCAGGAGACCACGCACCGTCTCGTCCTCGAACCCCAGGCGGACTAGCCTCGTCCGGGACCATCTCCGTACCCCGCGCCGAGCGCAAGAGGGTGCCACTTCAGGGGCGCGGGGAACTGCGCGACCAGCCACAGCGGCGCAGCAGCCCGCGAACTACCGACAGGGGCACCCCCTCACCGGTTCACTCCTTGGCGGAGCCCGTCAGCATGCCCTGGATGAAGCGGCGTTGCAGCAGCAGATAGACGAGGACGACGGGCAGCGCGATCAATGTGGCGGCCGCGGCCAGCAGCGCGGTGTCCGAGGAGTGCTGTCCCTGGAAGAAGGCGAGACCGAGCGGCACCGTACGGTGTGCCTCGTCGCTCACCATCACCAGCGCCATCAAGAACTCGTTCCACGTCCACATGAACACGATGACGGTCAGGGTGGAGAAGGCGGGCCGCCCCATGGGCAGCAGGATGCGGGTGAGCGTCGAGAAGTGGCTGGCGCCGTCGATACGGGCGGCCTCCAGCAGGGAGCGCGGGGTGTTGCGGAAGTACGTCCGCATCCAGAAGACGCCGAAGGCCAGCGATTGCGCGGTCTGCGGGAGGATCAGCCCCCAGTAGGTGTTGGTGAGGCCCCAGTGCCGCAGGTCGAAGTAGAGCGGGACGATCACCGCTTCCTGCGGCAGGGTGAGCCCCAGGACGAACAGGTAGAACAGCCAGTTGGAGCCGGGGAAGCGCATGGTGCCGAAGGCGTAGGCGGCCAGTGTGGCCAGCACCGTGGTGGCGGCCACCACGGCGACGGCCACCAGCACGGAGCTGACCAGATAGGTGCCGAAGTGGCCGCGGGTCCAGGCGTCGGCGAAGTTGCCCCAGTTGAGGCTCTTGGGCAGGGCGAACCCGGTGTCCAGCGAGTCCTGGTCGGCCAGCGCGGTGGACAGGATTCCGGCGACGGGGGTCAGGGCGATCAGTGCGAACAGGCAGAGGATGCCGTAGGTGACGCCGCGTTCGGTGCGGGTTGTGTTCATCGTCTCCGGCCCTCCACGAGCCTGGTGACCACCATGGTCAGCGCGAAGATGACGGCGGTGAGGGTGATGCCCATGGCCGAGGCCGAGCCGACCTCACCGGTCTCGAAGGCGCGGCGGTAGACCTCGTAGGCGGGTACGGAGGTGGCGTTGCCCGGTCCGCCGCTGGTGGTGATGTAGATCAGGTCGAAGTTGCGCAGCGCGGCGACCAGGGTGAGCGTGAGCGCGACGGCGATCTCGGCACGCAGTCCCGGCAGGGTGACGGTGAAGAACTCCCGTACCGGGCCCGCTCCGTCGATGCGGGCCGCCTCGTACAGCTCGCGTGGGATGCGCTGCGCGCCGGACAGGAAGAGCACCAGGCACAGGCCCGTCTCGACCCAGGTGCCGATGGAGCCCACGGCGGGCAGCGCCCAGGTGTGGTCGCCCAGCCAGGACCGGGTCAGTCCGCCCATCCCCAGGGTGCGCAGGGTGTCGTTCAGCAGTCCGTCGGGGGCGAGCACCGCACGCCAGGCGACGCCGACGACGACCATGGCCAGCACCTGCGGCAGGAACAGCACGGTGCGGAAGAAGGTCATGCCGCGGATGCGGAAGCGGGTCAGCGCCGCGGTGAGCAGCAGCCCGATGGCCACCGGCAGTACGGCGTAGAAGAGCAGCAGCACCGCGGCGTGTGCGAAGGGGGCGCGCAGCTCTGGGTCGGTGAGCAGGTGCCGGTAGTTGTCGGCGCCGGCCCAGGTGGCACGGGTCAGCCCGTCCCAGTGCAGCAGCGACAGCCAGGCCGTCTGGCCCAGCGGCCACAGCAGGAACACCCCGAAGACGGCCATTGCGGGCAGGATGTACAGATAGCCCACGGCGCGGGGCTCGCCGGGCGCCTGCCGCCGGTAGCGGGCGGCGAACCGGCGCAGTGCGGTGGGCCCGCGCCGGGCGCTCGCCTCCGCCTCCACGGTCGCACCCGGGTCCGTTCCGGTGGCCGCACCCGTGCTCATTTCGCGTCCTCGTTCTCGGCACGTTGCTGGGCGCGGAACTTCGCGTACTCCTTCTGCATCCGCTCGGCGAGGCCGTCGGGGTCCAGATCGCCGCTGAGGACGCCCTGGAGGTCGGCGGAGAGCGTGTCGTAGAAGGTCGGGGTGGTGTAGTCGAGGTAGGGCACCAGTCCGTCGGCGGCGTTGAGCTTCTGCCAGCCGGCGAACATCTGGCCGCCGGCGGTGTCCGGGTCGAGCTCGCGGGCGGCCTCGCCGGGCACGACGGGCAGCACCCCCTCTTCGGTCATCACCTTCGAGGCGTGTGCGTCGGTGAGGAAGTCCAGGTAGGCGGCGGCGACTTCGGGGTGGTCGGACTTGGAGGTGATGGACCAGGGCAGCCCCTCGCCTCCGGTGGTGACGGGCTGCTGTCCTGCTGCCGGGGGTGGTGGCATGAAGCCGAGGTCGTCTCCCATCGGCTTGCGCAGGTCGGCGAGTTGCCAGGTGCCGGTGATCAGGAAGGCCCCCTTGCCGTCGGCGAACTGCTTGGCGGCGTCGTCGTAGCCCTTGCCGTTGGCGCCCTTGGGGAAGTAGCCCTTCTTCGCCCAGTCGGCGAGGGTGCGGGCCGCCTCGCGGGTGGCGTCGGTGTCGAAGCCCTTGCCGCGGCCGAAGACCGTCTCGCGGACCGGTTCGGCGCTGCCCGCCGCCTGGCCCTGGAGCACACCGAAGGTATGGATGGCGGGGTACTTGTCGAGGTTGCCGAACTGCACGGGCAGCTGTCCGGCCTTCTTCAGCTTCGGCAGTGCGCCGGTCAGGTCCTGCCAGGTCTTCGGGGGCTCGACACCGGCCTTCCGCAGGACCTTCTTGTTGTAGTAGACGCCGATGTACTCCCCTTCCTGCGAGATCCCGTAGAGCCGGCCGGTGCCGAACCGCTTGCCGTCGGCGGAGACCCGGTTGAGGTTGAGCAGGGTCTGCGGGAAGCGGGTGTTCCACTCGTACAGGCCCGCATAGCTGTCCAGCGGGGTGAGCATCCCGGCGCGGGCGAAGGCCACCATGTCGGAGTAGCCCTGGTTGGCCTGGACGACATCCGGCGGGTTGTCGCCGCTCAGGGCCAGCTTGAGGGTCTTCTTCAGGTCGTTGAAGCTGCGCGCCACGCGCTTGACGGTGACGTTCGGGTACTTCTTCTCGAACTCCTTGTTGAGGCGCTCGACCTGGGCGTTGGCGCCGCCGCGGGTCTGCTGGTCCCACACCGTGAGGGTGACCTTGCCGGCCTTGCCGGGGTCCGGTACGGCAGTCGCCGCGGCCCCCTGGGAGCCCGCCGCACCGGAACCGTCCGTGCCGGGCACGCAGGCTGCCGCCAGCAGTAGAGCGCCCAGCACGATGCACGAGCGCCCTCTCTTGTGGTGCCGGTGCGCTTTCATGGTCGTACGCCTCCTTGATGCTGGGAAGGGGCTGCCCCTGGCTGCACGTCGCAGGCCGCGGGTCCGTTTCGGCTTGGCGCGCCCACGCGGCGGAGCCGCATGAACGAGCACAGCCCCGCGCCCCTGCGGGGCGCACGCGCCCTCACGAGCGGAAACCGATGGTGGGGGTGGCGCGCAGCAGTGGCCAGTCGCCGGCGGCGCCGGGGAGCAGATCGTCCAGGAAGCCGTAGCGGCGCATCACTTCCCGGCTCTGACCGCCGATCCGCCGCGCGTACTGCCACCAGGCGGCCACCTCGCTCCACCCCGGTGCCGACAGGGAGCCGCCGAAGTGCTGTACGGACAGTGCCGCGGTCAGGTTGGCGAAGGCCAACCGGTCGGCGAGCGGCCAGCCGGCGAGTGTCCCGGTGGTGAAACCGGCCATGAACACGTCCCCGGCGCCGGTGGGGTCGAGCGCGTCGACCTCCAGCGCGGGCACGTCGGCGTGCTCGCCGGTGGTGGAGTCGACGGCGACCGCTCCGCCGGGCCCCTTGGTCACGACCGCGACGGGCACCAGTTCGGCCAGCGCCCGCACGGCGGCCTCCGGGGTGTCGGTGCGGGTGTAGTGCAGGGCCTCGGTGGCGTTCGGCAGGAAGGCGTGGCACAGCGAGAGATCGGCCAGGGTCTCCGGGTCCCAGGCGCCGGTCTCGTCCCAGCCGGTGTCCGCGAAGATCAGGCTGCCTTCGGAGTGCGCCTGCCGTACCCACTCCCCCACCCGGCCGGGGGACAGCGAGGTGACGCAGGCCCGGGAGCGCGGCCGGGAGGCGACGCTGACGCACGGTTTGGGGGCCTCGTGGCCGTGGCTGACCATGGTGCGCTCGCCGTCGTACGCCATGGAGACGGTGACCGGTGAGTGCCAGCCCTTCGCCCGGTGCGAGGGTGCCAGGTCGATGCCCTCGCTGCCGGAGAGCGCCTCCCAGCAGTAGTCGCCGTACATGTCGTCGCCGAAGGCGGCGGCGAGCGAGGTGCGCAGCCCGAGCCTGCGCAGCGCGGTCGCCATGTTGGCCACTCCGCCGGGGCTGGACCCCATGCCGCGGGCCCACGTCTCGGTGCCCCGCACGGGGGCGTGGTCGAGGCCGGTGAAGACGATGTCGAGGAAGACGGTCCCGGTGAGGAACACATCGGTCTCGGGGCCGCCGTCCGAGCGGCGGGCGGCCAGCGGGTCCATCCAGTTTCCTCTCGACGCGGTGGGGTTCCCACCTGTGCGAGCGGAGTCGGGGACCTGGGGGAGGGCGCTCCCAGTGGTACTCAAGGCCGTCGCCCCTCTCAGCTATGGCCAGAACTTAGCTATCCGGTGACTGATTTGAGCGATACCTTGCACCCTCCTCGGCCAGGATTGCAAGAGGTCGGTCACAGTCGCGCAAAGACGCTCAAGCGCGCTAGGCTGCCGGTCATGTTGCGTGAAACCCGGCACGAGAAGCTGCTGCGGATCCTCGGCGAGGAGGGAGTGCTGCCGGTCGTCGAGATCGCCCGGCGGCTCCAGGTCAGCGAGGCCACCGCACGGCGCGACGTCTCCGACCTCTCCGGGGCCGGACGGCTGCGCAGGGTCTACGGCGGCGCCATCGCACGCGAGCCGGTCGAACGCCCCTTCGCGGAGGAGGAGGTGGACGACCTTCCGGCCAAGGAGGCCGTCGCCGCCGGTGCCGCCGAGCTGATCCGGAACGGCGAGACGGTGCTGCTGGACATCGGCACCACCACCCTGCAGCTGGCGCGGCTGCTGCACGGCCGCAAGATCACCGTTGTCACCTCCAACCTCGCCGTCTACGAGGAGTTGCGCTCCGACTCCGAGGTGACACTCGTCCTGCTCGGCGGCGAAGTGCGGCGCAACTACCGCTCCCTGGTCGGCCAGCTGACCCGGGCGGCGCTGGGCGAGATCTACGCCGACCGGGTCTTCCTGGGCACCAGCGGAGTGCTGGCCGACGGTCGGGTGCTGGACACCACCGAGGTGGAGGTGCCGGTCAAACGCGCCATGCTCAACTCGGCCCGCCAGGCGGTGCTGCTGGCCACCGCGCGCAAGTTCCCCGGCACCGGCAGCGCCCGCGTCTGCCAGGCCACCGACATCGACATGCTGATCACCGGCCAGGAGTCCGACCCGGCCACCCTCGCCACGTTCCGCGAGGCCGATGTGGAGGTAGTACAGCTATGACGGGAATGACGGGCGCCACCGGTACGACCGGCGCCGGCGGCATGCGGCTCACCGTGCTCGGCGGTGGCGGCTTCCGCGTCCCCCTGGTCCATCGTGCGCTGCTGGACGACGCCCAGGACCCCGATTCCACCGGGCGCCGCACCGAACTCGTCCTCCACGACACCGACCCCGGCCGGCTCGCCGCCATCAGCGCCGTGCTCGCCGAGCAGGCGGACCGGCGCCCCGGCCCGGCCCCCGCCGTACGCACCACCACCGACCTGGACGAGGCGCTGGCCGGTACCGACTTCGTCTTCAGCGCCATCCGCGTCGGCGGCCTGGCGGGACGGGTGCGGGACGAGCAACTTCCGCTGGCCGAGGGGCTGCTCGGCCAGGAGACCGTCGGCGCCGGCGGGGTGCTCTACGGGCTGCGCACCGTGCCGGTGGCCACCCATATCGCCGAACGGGTCGCCGCGCTCGCCCCGCAGGCATGGGTCATCAACTTCACCAACCCGGCCGGGATGGTCACCGAGGCCATGAGCCGCGTGCTGGGCGACCGCGTCATCGGCATCTGCGACTCCCCCGTCGGGCTGTGCCGCCGCGCCGCGCGGGCCGTCGGCGCCGACCCCGATCGCGCCGACTACGACTACGTGGGCCTCAACCATCTCGGCTGGCTGCGCCGCATCGTGGTGGACGGCACCGACCGGATGCCCGCGCTGCTGGACGACGCGGCGGCACTGGAGTCGTTCGAGGAGGGCAAGCTCTTCGGCGCCGAGTGGCTGCGGGCCCTGGGCGCCCTGCCCAACGAGTATCTGCACTACTACTACCACCACCGCGAGGCGCTCGGCGCGATCCGCGAGGCGGACGCCACCCGGGGGGAGTTCCTCGCCAGGCAGCAGGAGGGCTTCTACGCCAAGCTGGCGGGCGGCGCGGGCACGGGCGGCGCCTTCCAGGCGTGGGACGCCACCCGCCGCGAGCGCGAGGAGACCTACATGGCCGAGAGCCGCGAGGCGTCCGGCGGCTGGCAGCGCGACAGCTGCGACCTGGACGGCGGCGGCTACGACCGGGTGGCGCTGGCCCTGATGCGGGCCATCGCACGCAACGAGCGCACCACACTGATCCTCAACGTCCGCAACCGGCACGCCGTACCCGGCATCGACGCCGACGCCGTGGTGGAGGTGCCGTGCCTGGTCGACGCGGGCGGCGCCCGCCCGCTGGCGACCGGTCCGGTCGCCCCGGACCAGCTGGGCCTGATGCTGCAGCTCAAGGCCGTCGAGCGGAGCACCATCGAGGCCGCCGCCGACAATTCGCCGCGTGCCGCGTTGAGGGCTCTGGCCCTCCATCCGCTGGTCGACTCGGTGCATGCGGCGCGGCGCGTGCTGGAGGCTGCCGCCCACCGCTGATCCCGCACGCTTGCGTACCCCGCACAGGGGCTGCGCTTGCCCACCCTGCTCCCCCAAGCTCTTCGAGCAGGGGGTGCCCCCACCGCCGCAAGCAATCCGCAGACCGCAACGGCGAGCAAGGGGCACCCCCTCAGCGGGGCAGGGGGGCCTTGCTCGCTTTGACGCGCTTGCGCGCCTTGGCGCGGGACCGCAGCATATGGGCCCGCGTCTGGTGGTTGGCGTCGCTGACGACAGCCAGCAGCCCGCCCATGATGGCGGCGTTCTTACCGAACTGGATGCGCTGGGCGGCGCGCTGGCCGGGGTCCTCCTGCTCCCAGAACGGGTGCCCGGCCAAGGTGGTGGGCAGCAGCGAGGCGGCCAGCGCCAGCGCGGCGGTCCGCGGGGCGCGCCCGGTGGTCAGCAGCGCCCCGGCCACCACCTGCACCGCGGCGTTCACCCGTACGAGGGTCACATCGTCGCCCGGCAGCGGGACCTTCTCGCGCAGCTTGTCCAAGAACGGCGCCGCCATCTCGGTGGGGGGCTCGGGGTTGCTCAGCGTGCCCACCCCGGCGTTGACGAAGAAGGCGCCGATCATCGGCCGGGAGAGCAGTTGCAGAGGTGTCATACGGGGTCCTCGGATGCGGCGGGCGGGCGGGCGGACGGTCGGGAGGCGGCGACAGTGCCGTCACCGCCATGTCACGCGTACCACGGGCGTCCCGCAACCCGGAACCCTCCGTACGGCGCACGGCCGCACCCCGGCCGCGGCACTCACCCGGATGGCACCGGTGGCGATGCGGCCCGCCGCGCCGGGGTGAACAGTGGCCGGGAGCGCACACCGAGCGGAAGGTCCAACGGATGAGCGGCGAGTTCGACGGCAGGGCCGCACTGGTCACCGGCGCCGCCTCCGGTATCGGACTGGCCGTGGCCCGCCGGCTCGCCCGGGCGGGCGCCAGTGTGGTCGTCGCGGACTGGGACGAGGACGGCGCCCAGCTCGCGGCGGGCGAACTGGAGACCGCGGGGGCGCGTGCCGAGGCGCTGGTCGTCGATGTGACGGAGCCGGACTCGGCACGGGAAGCCGTGCGGTTCACCACCGAGACCTTCGGCTCGTTGGACCTGGCGGTGAACAACGCGGGGGTGACCGGGCCGTCGATGCCCACCGGCGAGTACGAGGTCACCGCCTGGGACCGGATCATCGCCACCAACCTCAGCGGCGTCTTCTACGGGCTGCGGTACCAGCTTCCCGTCATGTCGGCGGCGGGCCGGGGCGCGATCGTCAACATGGCCTCCATCCTGGGCACCAACGGCTTCGCGGGCAGCCCCGCCTATGTGGCCGCCAAGCACGGCATCGTCGGATTGACCAAGACGGCGGCGCTCGAATACGCCGACAAGGGCGTACGGATCAACGCCGTAGGCCCCGGCTTCATCGACACCCCGCTGCTGCGCGAGACGGACAGCCCGATGCGCGAACGGCTCGTCTCACTGCATCCGCAAGGCCGGCTCGGCACCGCCGACGAGGTCGCGGAGGTCACGGCGTTCCTCCTCTCGGACCGCGCCTCCTTCGTACAGGGCAGCTACCACCTGGTGGACGGCGGCTACGCGGCCCGGTAGCCACCCGCCGGTTCTCACACCGGACCCAGACCCGCCTGCGCGAGATGGCGGGCCACCTCGGCGCGCTCCGCGTCGTCGAGGGGGCGCATCGGCAGCGGCGTGGTGGCCGAGGCGATGAGGCCGCGGTGGCGCAGGGCCTCCTTGAAGGCGCCGATGGCCGCCGAGTAGGTGCCCAGCCGGGCGGGGTCGCCCACCCGGGTGAGAGCGAACAGCCGCCGCAGCCGCAGCTGTTCGGCGGCGGCCTCCTTGGTGTCACCGCGCCGCACCGCCCGGTGGAGGGCCAGATAGCCGTGCGGGTCGATGTTGCCGAGACCGGGCACGATGCCGTCGGCGCCCAGTGCGAGGGCCGTGTCGGCCATCGTCTCGGAGCCGGTGAGCACCGTGAAGCCGCGGCCGCGTGCGCCGTTGGCCTCGGTGAGCGCGAGGAGGGTGCGCATCTCGTCGAGGTCGCCGCTGCTGTCCTTGAGGCCGGCGAGCACCCCTTCGGCGGCGAGTTCGGCAGCGACCTGGGCGGGGAGCTTGCGCTGTACGTTGCCGGGGATGTCGTAGGCCCACAGCGGCAGATCGACCGCCTCCCGCACCGCGCGGAAGTGGTCGGCCATCTCCCCCGGGTGGGTGGGCGAGTAGAAGGGCACGGTGGCCACCACGGCGTCGGCGCCCGCCTCCCGTGCCGCACGCGCCTGCGCGACGACCCGGTTGGTGGTCAGGTCGACAGCGCCCGCGAGGACGGGAACGGACCCGCCGGCCACCCGGCTGACGACGCGCAGCGCCGCCAGCCGCACCTCGTCGGTGTGGTAGGCGAGTTCGCCGGTCGACCCGTTGACGAAGAGGCCGTCGACCCCGGCGTCGAGCAGGAAGCCGCACAGCCGCTCCAGGGAGGCGGTGTCCAGCTCGCGGTCCTCGGTCAGCGGTGTGCACAGCGGCGGGATCACCCCACCCGGTGCCGTACGGTCCGGGAGGGCGGATCCGGATGTCGGATGGCCGGTCATCGCGTCAGTGTCTCCTAGTGGTGCCGGGGCGCGGTACGGGGCAGGGGCTGGGACGGGTCGGCGGCGAGGTCCTCGGTCAGATCGACCTCGGGCGCGGCCCCTCGGGCGCCGAGCAGCCGCTGGACACGCAGCGGCGCATTGACGGCGATCAGCACGATCACCACCAGTGTGAGGGAGAACGTCAGCCAGGCGAGGGAGGGGCCGAGGCTGTGTCCGCCCGCCAGTGAGGCGCCCAGCACGGGCGCCACCGCGCCGCCGAGGGAGCCGACGTTGTAGGTGAAGCCGAGGCCGGCCGCGCGTTCCGGGGTGCGGAAGTAGCCGCCGATCAGCTTCGGCAGCAGGCCGGAGATGCCCTGCGCGAACATCTGCTGGAAGAACAGCAGCAGTGCGAGCCACACCGTCTGGCCGCTGTCCATGGCGAAGACCGGCAGTACGAAGAGCATCGACACGCACAGCGAGGCCACATAGGTGCGCTGGGTGCCCCACCGGTCGCCGAGGAAGCCGACCAGCACACAGCCGGCCACGTTGCCGAACCCGGCGAAGAACAGCATGTCGCTGACGGTCCCGGGCGAGAAGTCCAGGTCTGTCTTGAGATAGGTGGGCAACAGGGCCTGGATGGGCCAGGAGTAGAGGAACGCGCAGAAGACGGTGACCATCAGCGTCACCATCATCGGCGTACGCCCGCCGGCGAACTGCGCGGCGAACAGTACGAATCCGGCGGCGGTGAGCAGGGCGAGCGGCCAGGTGAAACCCCCGGCGCGCTCGGTGAACAGCAAGAACAGGCTCAGTGACACGGCGGCGGTGACGGCGTAGTTCAGCGGGGCGTGGCGGCCGCGGTAGAGGACGGTGACGAAGTCCCGCTGCGCTTCGGGGCCGTCGGCCGCTTCGCCCGCGGTCGCCCGGGCCCGTTCCCAGTCGTGGGACTCCTTCAGTCCGCGCCGCATCCACAGGGCCAGCGCGATGGGGACGACGCCGAGGAAGAACATCGCCCGCCAGCCCCAGGCCGGCACCACGAAGCGGTAGAGCTGCCCGGCGATGATGGCGCCTACCGCGTACCCGGAGATGAGCAGCGCGCTGGCGCGGTTGCGGGCCGCGGCGGGCCAGCTCTCGATCACATAGGTGGCGCTGGCCGAGTACTCCCCCGCCATGCCGAGGCCGAGCACCAGCCGTGCGGCGAACATCGACCAGTAGCCCCAGGAGAGGCCGCAGGCCAGCGAGCCGACGGAGTACAGGACGATGCTGAGGATCATCGCGGGTTTGCGGCCGTACCGGTCCCCCACCGCGCCGATGGCCAGGCCGCCGAACCAGCGGGAGATGAAGGCGGCGGACACCAGTGTGGCCGCCGTGACGGTCGACAGGTCGAAGGCGTCGGCGACTTCGGTCAGCACCAGGGTGATCAGGACGAAGTCGAAGCCGTCCATCAGATATCCGAGCCAGGCGGCGAAGAGCGTCTTGCCGTCGCGTCTCGTCAGTCTCGCCATCGCGGAGCCCCCCTCGGCCACCGGAGAAGATCAGAGGTAGGACATGGGATGTCCTGACGTGGCGGGACGCTACACGCGCCCGGCGGAGGGGGACAAGGGGTCGGGACCGGCCGGACCCGGGTCCGCGAGGGCGCCCTCAGCCCGCCGTGGCGAGCGCCGCCGCCTCGGCCTTCCGGGTGCGCCACAGCTGGGCGCCCACCGCGGAAGCGAGCACCACCACGCAGCCGGAGAAGACCAGCCCCGCGTTGCGCAGCCCGAGCCCGGTGCTGAGCGCGCCCACCCCGACGACCGGCAGCGAGATGCCCAGATAGGCCACGACGAACAGCGCCGAGATGGTGCCGCCCCGGTGCTCCTCGGGCGCCCGCGCGCTGACCGCCGTCAGCGCCGAGCGGAACGCGAGCCCCTGCCCGATGCCGCCGGTGACCGCACCCGTCACCAAGACCACCAGCGAGCTCAGCAGCAGCGACAGCCCCACCTGCGCCATACCGACGACCAACCCCAGGCACCCCAGGGGCAGTGCCACCGGTGCACCGAACCGGCCCGTCAGCGACTGTCCGACCAGCGAGGCGCAGAAGACCGAGAAGACGATCGCGCCCGAGACCGCCAGGTTGCCGATGTGCAGGGTTCCGGACACGAAGCCCGGCGAGACCGCGGTGAACAGGCCGAAGACGGCGAAGCCGGTGAAGCACGCCAGCCCGGCGGGGACGAACACCGGCCGCACCTCGCGCGGCACCTCCATCCCGCGCGGTCGCAGCGCGGGGCGTGGCCGGGGCGGGCGCACCGTCTCCGGCAGGGCGAGGGTCAGGGCGAACGCGACGGCCAGCAGCACCAGATGGGCGGCGAAGGGCAGGATCAGCGGGCGGGGCGCGTACTGCGCGAGCAGGCCGGCCAGCAGCGGTCCGCAGCCGAGCCCGCCCATGTTCGCGGCCGTCGCGGCGAAGCCCCCGCTGCCGCGGGGCGCCAGCTCCAGCACGGCCGCGGTCGCCGCGCCGCTGAAGAGTCCGGCCGCGAATCCGGACAGCAGCCGCCCGGAGAACAGCAGCGGCAGCCCGCCCTCCAGCAGGAAGCAACCGGCGCTGGCCGCCGAGAGGGCGAGGGCGGCGAACAGCACCGGCCGCCGCCCCAGCTTGTCGGAGAAGTCACCGGCCACCAGCAGGGCGACGATCACGCCGACCGCGTAGACGGCGAAGACGACCGTCACCATCAGCTCGCCGAAGCCCAGTTCCTGGCGGTAGAGGCCGTAGAGCGGGGTCGGCAGCGTGGTGCCCGCCATACCGACGGCGAAGACGAAGGCCGCCGCCGCGTACCACAGCAGGCCGCCACGTCGCGCCTCGCTGCCGTGCTCAGCGCCGTGCGGTCTCACGGCCGCGCCCCCGGATACGCACTCCCCCGCCGCCCACGGGTCCCTACCCCGCCCACGTGTAGCGGACCACGCCCGCGATCCTGCCGTGCTCGGCCAGCGCGCCGTCGGCCACGAAGACCACCTCCGCCTCGGTGGCCAGCGCCGCCTCCACGGTCTCGTCCACGATGTCGTCGCGCACCTCGCCCGACTCGTCGCTCACCGCCTCGTCGCCCGCCGGCGCCAGGTGACCTCCGGTCAGCCGCACCTTCTGCCGGTAGGGCTCCTCGACGACCAGCAGCGCCAGCCTGCCTTCCTGGGCGGCCCGCCACACCTCGTCGATCCCCGCGACGAACTCCGTGCGGCCGATCGCCTCGCCGAGCCGGCGGAGCGCCTCCTCGGCCCGGCCCCGCAACAGCTCGGCGCGCGCCGGTGCGACGGCCTCGAGGACGACGGAGGGCCGCGCGTTGGCCAGCCCGCCCTTGGGTACGGTGGCCAGCGCGTTGCGGGCCGCGCGCGTCCCCACGTCGGCCAGCGCGGTCAGCCCGTGCTTGAGCCCCGCGACCAGCAGCGGACGGGGCTCGGCCTCCAGCACCTTGGACAGGCCGGCGTCCACATCCCGCAGATGCTGCAGCTCCGCCTCGTCCCGGTAGCCGGTGTCGTAGACGCCGGTACGGGAGGCGCGCTCGCGCTCGGAGACGTTGGGTTCGTGTTCGATCGGGAAACCGTAGCGGTGCTCTTCGACGAGCTGCTCCCCCGCGCCGCTCCACAGTCTGGCCTTCTCCTCGTCGAAGGTCAGCACCCAGTAGGGGCGGTTCTGGGCCCGCGCGGCGACCAGGTTGCGGGTGAGGAAGGTGTCGTTGATGACGATGCGTTCGGTGTCGGCACGCCGGGTCAGCTGCCAGAACTGGTGCTCGCCCCGGGCGGCGAAGACGACCAGGGTGTCCAGCGCGTACATCAGATCCAGCTCGTTCTCGGCCTGCTCCAGCTGCTCGATCACATCGGCCCGTACCGCTGCCGAGACCTGCGGGTCCTCGGCGAGCCGCCGCCCGGTCTCGGCGATCAGATTGCGCAGCCGCACCGGGTCCTGCAGCTTGTCCGGCTTGGTGCGGTGGGTGGGCAGCACCAGGGTGACCGCCGGGTAGGGGCGCGGCTTCCGCAGATTGGCGAGGACCTCGTTGGTCAGGTCGTTGGTGCGCATCCGTACCTCGTTCCGGAAGGGGACGACGACCGCACCCTCCAGCATCTCGCCCAACCCCGGGCCCCGCACGTCGGAGCCGGGGCCGGGGCCGAAGCCCCCGCCCGGTGGCCCGCGGGCAGCGCGGCCACCGGGCGGGATGCCGTGCCGGGAGTGCGGACGTAACCTGGATGGGGCGCCCTGTACGCGGGGGAAGGAGCGACTTGTGAAGTCTGATACTCACCCCGACTACCGCGAGGTGGTCTTCCGTGACCGGGCGGCCGGTTACGCGTTTCTGACGCGTTCGACGGCCACCAGCGACACCACGATCCAATGGGACGACGGGCGGACATATCCGGTCGTCGATGTGGAGATCTCCTCCGAGAGTCACCCGTTCTACACCGGAAAGGCCCGAGTCGTGGACTCCGAGGGCCAGATCGCCAAGTTCCGCCAACGCTACGAGGGGACGTCGCCGGACGAGATCCTGCACTCCGCCCCGGCGAGCGAGCCCACCCCCGAGGACCTGGTCCTCGCCTCCGGCCGCGATCTGTCGGAGGAGAATCTGCAGTGGGCCCGCGAGCGCCTGGCGGCGGAAGGCCGGGCAGCGATGGACCGGCGGTTGCCGTGAGCCGGACGTGAGTGCCCCTTGAGAGGGGCACCCGAGGCGTCGGCACCCACGCTGCGGGCTCAGTAGCCCACGGTGAACCGCTCCCGTACGTGCCGGGGGTGCTCGATCTCGTCGAGTACGGCGACGGCGTAGTCCTCCATCGAGATCCGGCTCTCGCCGTTCTCGTCCACGACCAGGTCGTCCTTGCCGACCCGGTAGGTGCCGGAGCGGTCACCCGGCTCGATGGTGGCCGCGGGGCTGATGTTGGTCCAGCGCACGTCCTCGACACCGCGCAGGTAGTCGAGGGCCTGACCGTGCGCGTGCATGATCTGCAGGATCGCGTCGGGCAGCCCCTCGGTGTCCCACACCCGGGAGCCGTCCGGCCTGCGCAGCGACCCGGCACCGCCCACGAACACCAGTGACGGCGCTCCGGCCCCGAGCGCCCGCAATCCGGTGACCAGCGACTCGGCGGCGGGCTTGATGGTGGCCAGATGCCCCGGGCCGTCCTTGGCCCCGACCGCGCTGACGACGACGTCCGCGTTCCCGGCGACGGCCGCGACGGACTCCGGGGACAGCACATCGCCGGTGGTGACCGTGACGGCCTCGCGCGAGGCCACGAACCTGCCGGTGTCCCGCACCACCGCGACCACCTGGTGGCCGCGGTCCAGCGCCTCGCGGACGATCCTGCTGCCGATGTTGCCGTTGGCCCCGAAAACGGCGATGTTCGCCATGGTGGTACTCCTGTTGCGTGGTGCGGACGAGGGCGGGGGACGGACGCCGAACGGGTGGCGACTTCGGCCACGATTCCCGCCGGTTCCTCCTGCCGGAAGGACGACACCTCGAACGTAACCGGGCGGCGACCGCCCCGCGAGGTAAGGTCACGACCAGCCATGGTGAGAACCGGACACTTCGCCGCAGCCGCGTCCGCCGCCATCCCGGAACTGCCGTACGCCCCGCCGCCGGGCGTCGCGACCACGGGGCTGGAGGTGATGACGCTGTCCGAGTTGCGCGACCGCGCGGCGCGCAGCGGCCAGCGGCTGGCGGACCCGCAGCGGCCCGGCTTCCACCAGCTGTTCGCCGTCGAGTCGGGACGGCTGCGCCAGTCCGTCGACTTCACCGCGCACACCACCCCGCCCGGCGGATGGCTGTGGGTGCGGCCCGGTCAGGTGCAGCAGTACGACGACCTGGGCGACAGCGAGGGCACGCTGGTCCTCTTCCGCCCCACCTTCCCCGACCCGGCGACAGCCGCGACCGTGGGCCTGGACGAGGCGTCCGGCGCGGTGGCCCGCCACCCGTACGACGAGAACGCCCGCGCCGTCCGGATCGCCCTGGACCATCTGCGCTTCGAGTTCGCCGCCGACCGCCGTGACCAGGCGCCGGGCGCGCACACGGAGGTGCTGCGGCATCTGCTGGCGGTCCTGCTGCTGCGGCTGGTACGGCTGACGGGGGCGGACGGTCAGGACCCGGAGGCGGTCACCGGCTCGGACACCTTCCGCCGGTTCCGCGCCGCCGTGGAGAAGGACTTCACGCGCACCCGCCGCGTCGCCGACTACGCCCACGCCCTCGGCTACTCGCCCCGCACCCTCTCCCGGGCCACCCGCGCGGCGGTCGGGCTGGGCGCCAAGGAGTTCGTGGACCGCCGCGTCGTTCTGGAGGCCAAGCGGCTGCTGGCGCACACCGACCGCTCCGCGGCCCGGATCGCCACGGCGCTCGGCTTCGCCGACGCCACCAACTTCGCCAAGTTCTTCCATCAGCGGTCGGGCACCACGCCGGGTGCCTTCCGCGCGTCCGTCCGCGGCTGAAGCGGGGCGCGTCCGGTCACCCCCACAGCGGCAGCTCGGCGGTCAGCCGGATGTCGGCGGCGCTGCGCCCCACGGCGAACCGGTGCGGGCCCGGGCAGCGGCGCCAGACCAGATGGGTGTCGTCCCAGGTCTGGACGGCGCGCAGCGGGACTTCGAGCCTGGCTTCGGCCAGGTCCCCGGCCGCGGCCCGCACCACGGCGAAGGCCGCCAGCCGGCAGTCCGCCCCCTCGGGGCCGAGGTAGAGCTGGACGACCTCGCGGCCGGCGCGGGGACCGCTGTTGCGGACGCGGACGGTGACCTGGGCGACCGGCCCGTACGGGTCGTCACCGTCGGCGCCGTCCAGCGCGGTGATGTTCAAGGACTCGTACTCCCACCGGGTGTAGCCGAGTCCGTGCCCGAACCAGTAGGCGGGCTCGGGGCCCGCCGCCCGCCGCCAGGCGCGGTAGCCGATGTAGGGGCCTTCGACGTACGGGAGCCGGCCGTCACCGTCGGGGACGACCTGGCGCACCGGCAGGTCGTCCTCGGCGGACGGCCAGGTCGTCGGCAGCCGCCCGCCCGGTTCGGCGGCGCCCAGCAGCACATCGGCGAGGGCTTCGCCACCGGCCTCGCCCGGGAACCAGCACAGCAGGACGGCGGCCACCTCCTGGTGCCAGGGCATCAGCACGGGCGCGCCCGCGTTGACCACGACCACGGTGCGGGGATTGACCCGGGCGACGCGTGCCACCAGTTCGTCCTGGCGGCCCGGCAGGGCCAGACTCTCCCGGTCGACGCCTTCACTCTCGGACTCGTCGGTGGTTCCGACGAACACCACCGCGCAGTCCGCCTCGGCCGCCGCGCGCACCGCCCGTTCGGTCAGCTCCTGTTCGGACACGGCGGGCGCGCCGTGTCCGAGTTCGAAGGAGACCAGCCCGAACAGGCCACCGACGCCGTGGGCGGGGACGGAGTGCAGCAGCCGGACGGGCAGCGGTTTGTCCGCCTCCGCGTCGAGCAGAAAGGTGCGCTGGGGCGGGTTGAGGAACGCGGCGGCCGGGTCGTCGCTGTCGGCCTGCAGTTCCGCGTCGTACAGCACCCGGTCGCCCGCCTCCAGCCGGAAGTGCCCCACTCCGCGGACCGCGAGCCGGTGGGTACCGCTCTCGCGCGGGGTGAACTCGCCGACCAGCTCCACGCGGCCCAGATCGGCGAAGGAGACGCCGCCGGGCAACGTGCCCATCCACCGCACGCTGCCGTCCCGCTGCTCCGCACGGGCGAGCTCGACGTCGTCCAGACCGTGCAGGACGGCGGTCAGCCGGAAGCCGGCGGCTTCGGTGGCGGGCGCCAGCCGGGAGCGGGGGTCGGGACCCGGCTCGTAGGACACCTCGATGCCGGGCGGAAGCGCCTCCCGCAGGGCGTCCAGCGGGGTGCCGACCCGTTCGGGGAAGACCTGCGAGCTGCCTCCGCCGCCGAACCGCGGTGCGCAGGCGTGCAGTCCGCTGACGGCGATCCGGCGCACGGCGTCGCCGGAGGGCTCCGCGCCGCCCCCGACGTCGAGCGGGAGCACGGGGCTGCCCGCGTACTCGTTGCGCAGCAGGACGAAGGAGCGGGTGGCCAGGTCGCGTACGGCAGCGGCCCCGTCGAGCGGGGCGGGAAGCGCGGTGGCGGGCACGGCGGGCGGCGCGCCGTCCAGGACGCCGACGCGGGCGGCGAGCAGCAGTACCCTGCGGGCCTGCACATCCACCGTCTCCGCGGCCACCCGGCCCTCGCGGACGGCGGCGACCAGGTGCTCCCCGTAGACGGTGTCCGGTCCCGGCATGGCCAGATCGAGGCCGCCGCGTACGCAGCCGAGGGTGGAGCGGGCGCCCGTCCAGTCGGAGACCAGTGCTCCGTCGAACCCCCATTCGCCGCGCAGCACTCCGTTGTTGAGCACGTCGTGCTCACTCATCGTCACGCCGTTGACGCTGTTGTAGGCGGCCATCAGCAGCCAGGGGCGCGCGGTGCGCACGATGCGTTCGAAGGGTTCGAGGTACAGCTCGCGCAGGGTGCGGCCGTCGACGCGTACATCCACGGTGTAGCGATCGGTCTCCGCGTCGTTGGCCACATAGTGCTTGGGTGTCGCGGCCACGCCGCCCTGCTGGAGGGCCGCGACCAGGGCGGCACCCAGGACCCCGGTCAGCTGCGGGTCCTCGGAGTACGCCTCGAAGTGCCGCCCGCTGTAGGGGGTGCGGTGCAGATTGACGGTGGGGGCCAGCACGGCGTGCGCGCCCTTGCGGCGGGCCTCCTGGGCGAGCAGCAGTCCGGCGGTGCGGGCCGCCGCCGTATCCCAGGTGGCGCCGATCGCGGTGGGGGACGGCAGCGCGAGGCTGGGGTCCTCGGGCGACCAGTTCTCGCCGCGCACCCCGGCCGGACCGTCCGAGAGGACGAGCCTGCCGAAACCGGCCGCCGAGCGGGCGTCCTCGGGGCCGACCGACCACATGTCCGTGCCCCCGAGCAGCGCCGCCTTCGCCGGGAGGTCCAGCTCGGCGAGCGCGGCCTCGACGGCGGCTTCCTGGGAGCTACGGTCCATATCCGACTCTCACTGCTCATATCGCTCATATCGATCACCGGCTGCGGCCAGCTTCTCAGATCCGGCGCACCACCACCCTGGGAAAGCGGACGAAGTCCTCACGATGCAGGAGCGCCGTGCAGCCGCGGTCACCCGGCGCGCCAAGTCGGCCACCGGCTACCCCACCGACAACGGAAATCATGAAGAATGCGCAGGTCAGAGCGGTGTTATCGGTTTTGACAACGGTCACCGGTGCAGCCTTTGCACCCCCGGGGTGCGGTGGGTTTCACTGCACTCAGCCCGACACCGAGGGGGCGGCGGCCGCCGGTCGCCGAGGGTCACCGATGGGGAGGACCGGATGAGCGCGGCAGACGCACACGGACACGGCCACGCCGGACACACGCACGGGGTCTCGGCCGGAGCCGACCGCCGCTGGCTGTCGATGGCACTCGCGTTGATCAGCGTGTTCATCGTCGTCGAGACGGCCATCGCGGTGCTGGCGGGCTCCCTCGCGCTGCTGTCCGACGCGGCGCACATGCTCACCGACGCCATCTCGATCGTCCTCGCGCTGGTCGCGATGCGGCTGTCGACGCGGCCCGCACGCGGCGGCTACACCTTCGGCCTCAAGCGCGCCGAGATCCTCTCGGCGCACGCGAACGGACTCACCCTGATCCTGGCCGCCGGCTGGCTCGGCTACGAGGCCGTACGCAGACTGCTCGACCCGCCCGAGGTCACGGGCTGGATGGTGGTGGCCACGGCGCTGGTGGGCATCGTGGTGAACCTCCTGGCCACCTGGTGCCTGTCGAAGGCGAACCGCTCCTCGCTCAATGTGGAGGGCGCCTACCAGCACATCCTCAACGATCTCTTCGCCTTCATCGGTACCGCGGTGGCCGGCTTCGTCGTCCTGGTCACCGGCTACGCCCGCGCCGACGCCATCGCCACACTGGTCGTCGTGGGCCTGATGCTGAAGGCGGGTTACGGCCTGCTGCGCGACTCGGGCCGCATCTTCCTGGAGGCGGCGCCGGTCGGGCTCGACCCGGACGAGGTGGGCGACGAGCTGGCCGCCGCCGAGTCCGTGACCGAGGTCCACGATCTGCACATCTGGACGATCACCTCGGGCGAACCCGCGCTGTCGGCGCACGTACTGGTGGAGCCGGGCGGCGACTGCCACCGGGTGCGGCGCGATCTGGACCGCATGCTGGCCGAGCGGCACGGCCTGACCCACACCACCCTCCAGATCGACCACGCGGACCGGCTGCCGCCCATGCCGGCCGGTGCCCACGCGCTCACCAGCGTCTCGGCGGGTCACTGCCCAACCTCGCACGGCCCGGTGCACCACGACGGACCGCACGAGCACTGACGCCACCGCCGACGCCTCGCCGCACCGGAAGCGGGCAGAGGGGCCGTTCGGCCCTGCTGGGCGGGGCCGGGGTGGGGCACTCTGAAGGCAGTCCCCGGGCGTCTCCCCGCCAGGCGCCCGGGCCTGCGCCACCGCTGGGCAGCCGCCCGCGGCCTGTGGGGGGTCCGCGGGCGGCATCAGCGGCCCGGCTCCCGTGTCCGCTCACGACAGCGGCGACCAGAGCCGGGTGCCGTCACCTCAGGTCCGTGTCCCGCTCGCACGGGCCGTCGCTTCCGGTGGGGCTCGGCGTGGGCGTCGGCGACTCGGCGCCGGTCGGACCGGGGGACGGCGAGCCGGTGTCGTCCGGGCAGTCGGGGGGAGTGCTGGGGCCGCCCGGACCACCGGAGCCGTCCTCGTCCGGGGAACCGGAGCCGGTGGGGCGGGGACCCGGCCGTTCCGGGCCCGATGTGGCACCGCCGTTGCCCGTGCCCGGGGAGCCGGGGCCGGGCCCACTCCGGCCGTCCCCGGCCCTGCCGTCCTTGCCGCCCTTCCTCTCCTTGTTCCCGTCGTTCGCCCTGTTCCCGTTGTTCGCCTCGTTGCCCTTGTTGCCCTTGCTGCCGGCGCCCGGGCTGCTGGGCAGCACTCCCGCGCCGTCTGGAACGATGTGGGTGCCCTCGCGGTAGAAGGCGAACCACGCCAGGACGGTGCGCACATAGGCGGTCGAGCGGTTGTAGCTGAGGATCGCCGCGCGCAACTGGGCGGCGCTGGTCAGATCCCGGTCCCCGGCGCACAGATAGCGGCCGGCGGCGAGCGCGGCGTCGTGGATGTTGTGCGGGTCCTCACGGCCGTCGCCGTTGCCGTCGGCGCCCCAGCCGCGCCAGGTCGTGGGGATGAACTGCATGGGTCCGACCGCCCGGTCGAACTCGCCGTCCCCGTCCCAGGCGCCGCCGTCGGAGTCCTCGATACGGGCGAATCCGTTGCCGTCCAGGACCGGGCCCAGGATCGGGCGGCGCGTGGTGCCGTCCGCCCGTACGTCGCCGCCGCGCGCCTGCCCCGACTCCACCTTGCCCAGCGCGGCCAGCAGTTCCCAGCGCAGCCCGCAGCCGGGGTCGGTGGCCCGCACCACCCGCTCGGCGTTCCGGTAGGCGCGCAGCACGGTGGCGGGAATGCCGGAGTGGGCCTTGGCCCGGGCGCTCGCGGCCCGGTCGGGCCCGGTGCCGTCGACGCCGTCGAGGGGCGGGAGTTCGACGTGGTACGAGCCGTCGTCGGCACCGGCCGGGTACGGAGGACCGGTGCGGGCCGGATTCCACGGCTTGCGGGCGTCCTTCGGGCCGACCGCGCCAGGAGCCTGGGAGGCGGTCAGCGCGGCGACGGCCAGCGCGGCGAGCGCGGTGCCCGCGGTGCGCCGGCGCAGCCGGACCCGCCTGGTGCCGGCGGGGCGCGCGGGGCCGCGCCGGGCACCGGCAGCGGTGTGGCTGCCGCGTCGGCGGGCGCCGGTCCCGTCCTGCTGCGTCATCTGCTTCTCCTCCCGGTCGTACCCGGCCCACGCCGGACGGCGGACGGCTGTGGGCCCGAGCGCGGGTCGTCTCAGCTGAGGGTGTCGATGGCGGCGATCCGCCAGGCGCCGTCCTTGCGTACGGCGTTGACGGCGAGCATGGCGCCCGCGTAGGTGGCGTTGTCGTCCTTGGCCTGCTCGCCCCCGCCGCCCTTGTCCTTGGCGCCGCCGTTGTCCTTGGTACCGCTCTTGTCCTTGGCGCCGTCCTCGCCCTTGGCGTTCGCCGCGGTGCGGGCGCTGTGCTGGTCGGCGAAGAGGAGCACCCGGGCCCGGTCGCCCTCCAGCGTGGTGACCGCGCTGTCGGTGACCGTCGTCGTCAGTACGAGTTTCTGTCCGCTGTCCTGCGCGCGTACTCGGGCGAGGAGTGCGCGGTGCTGTTCGACAGCGCGTCCGGTCAGCAGTCGGCGCGCGGCGCGTTCGTTTTTCTCCGGCTCGGCGTGGTCGTAGGAGAAGAGCGCGTTGACCGCACTGGTGACCTCGCCCTTGACCTCGCTGGTGCGGGCCGCGTCGGCGAGCGCGGTGTTGCGCGCCGACGCGGTGTCCCGCAGCGACTGGGCCTCGGTCGCCGCCCAGCCGGTGAAGCCGCCGCAGGCGAGGGTGAGGACGGCGCAGAGGGCCGGCAGCCGACGCGGCAGCCGGATCAGCCGGCCGAGTCGTCCGAGCCGGCCGACGGCCCTGGAGGGAGACTTCCGGTCGGGCTTCGAGCCGCGCTTCGAGCCGGGCTTCGGAGCGGCCTTGCGGTCCGGCTTCGGAGCGGCCTTGCGGTCCGGCTTCGGAGCGGCCTTGCGGTCCGGCTTCGGAGCGGCCTTGCGGTCCGGCCCGGTCGCGGTGGTGCCGGTCCGTACGGGGGTCGCGGCAGTGGAGCGCGCCGTTCCGGGGGCGGGTCGAGCGGCGAGGCGGCGTCGGCGGTTGACGAGGTGGCGGGTGGTCGACATGGGTTCCTCCGGCTCTCCGGTCAGTCGCGCTCGTCCGGCTCGGTGGCGGTGTAGCCCACCGGCACCTGTTCGAGGGCGCTGAGCTTCCACCCCTCGCCGGTGCGGGTGAGTTCACCGCGCATCCGGGTCTGCTTGGTCGCCGGCTTCTCCTTGGGGGCCTTCACCGTGGTCCGCACGGCGATCAGCATTCCGGCCCGGCCGGCGCGTTCGTCCAGCTCCGCCACGGCGCTGGAGAGGATGCGGGCCGAGGTGACGGTCCTGGCCCGACGGATCTGCTTCTCGAACTGCTCCCTGCCCTTGCGCAGTTGGTCGCGCAGATCGCCGGTCGTCGACTCCTCCCAGGAGTCCAGTCCGCTGTCCAGCTCGCGGTGGTCGAGGGTGTTGAGGTTCTGCACCGCCTGCTCCCCCGCCGCGCGTACCTCGTCCCGGGTCGCGGCGTAACCGAGCGTGTCGTCGTGTGCGGCGCCGTACCAGGAGAAACCGGCCCAGGCCGCGCAGCACAGCGCCACCACCGCCAGGGCCACGGCCACCGCCCGTACCGGGCCACCCGCCGGGGACCACCGCGTCCGCCGGCTCTCCGTCCGTGTCGCCTCTCCCACGTCTCGCCTCTCTCGTCTTCTTCTTCGCTCTTCCGCTGCCGCGCCGCTCCGCGCCGTCTCACCGTGCGGTGAGGGCGACGATCCGCCAGTCGCCGTTCTGCCGTCGGGCGGTGACGGAGAGCTGGGCGGCGGCGCGCGCCGGTTCGCGGCCCGCCCGGTAGGTGGTCTGGTCGAGGAAGGCCAGCAGGTGGGCGCGGTCTTCGTGCAGCCGGGTCACCCCCACGCCGACCACGCGGGTGGCGAGCGTCAGCTTCTGCTTCCGCGCCCGCTCTTCGACCTGGCCGAACAGCGCCTCGTACTGCCGTTCCGCCTTGCCCGCAAGCAGTTCGTCGGCGGCCTGTTCGGTCCCGGCGAGCCCCTCGGGGGTGTACGAGAAGATCCGGGCGAGCGCGTCCTGCACCTCACCGGAGACCCTGCTGGTCGCCGCCCGGTCGGTGAGGGCCGCGTTCCCGGCCGCCGTACTGCCGGTCAACTGCCCGGCGCGCACCAGGAATCCGCTTCCGGCCGCGAGTGCCGGCACCAGGACCGCCACCGCGCACCAGCGGGCGCGCCGTCCCTCCA
Source organism: Streptomyces smyrnaeus (assembly GCF_017676345.1). GTDB lineage: Bacteria > Actinomycetota > Actinomycetes > Streptomycetales > Streptomycetaceae > Streptomyces > Streptomyces smyrnaeus. The sequence continues at coordinate 323,275 of NZ_JAFFZM010000001.1, forward strand.
GCGCGGCCGACAGCCGCGCGGCGACGGACAGCAAGGGCGGTCTCCGTCCCGGGCGTCGCCGCTCCAGCATGGCGCGTGGCCCTCGCATCTCAGCCCTCCTTCCCCACCGGTACCGGCGCGAGCGAGGTGAGTTTCCAGCCGTCGTCCGTCCGCTCCAGCCCGGCCTCCATGCGTTTGCGGTCCGTGGCCGGGGCGCCGGCGCGGGTGGTGGTCTCGATCCGCAAGGTGGCGATCAGGGTGGCGGTGCCCGCTGTGTCGTCCAGGCTGGTGAGTGCCGCGTCGGTGACCTTTGCGCGGGCGCTGCTGCCCCGCTCGCGCAGGGCCTTCGCGCTCTTCTTCTCCGTACGGCGCAGCTCGTCGCTCAGCGGCCCGGTGGCGGTCGCACGCCACTCGCGCAGCCCGGCGGGGATGTGTGCGGCATCGATGGAGTTGAGCGTGGCCAGGTGTGCACGGCCCGCCGCCAGAGCCTCGTCGCGGGCGCGGGAGTAGGCCAGGTCGTCGTCGGAGTACGCCGTCCAGTACAGCCAGCCGGAGAACGCGCAGAACAGCAGCGCCGCCGCCAGCAGCGCGGCGAGCCAGACCCCGCCGCTCGCGGTGGGCGCGGCCGGTCGGGCCGCTTCCTCGTCGGCGTCCGTGTCGCTGTGTGCGGGCGCGGCGGTCTCCTGCCCGTCGACCTCGGTGGTCATCGGCCCTCCTTGAGCCCGAGCAGTCCGGCCATGCTGTGCGGACCCGCCTCGTCGGGTCTGCCGGGTGGTGCGGAGGCCGCGGTCGCGCCGGCGCCGAACGCTCCGGGGCGGGCGGGCGGCGGCAGCGGTCCGCCGCCGGGTGCGTTGGCGGAGCCGCGGACGTTCTTGCCGCTGGAGGGCGGCGACGCGCAGCGCGCGCGGTCGTTGAAGGACGCTGGCTCTCCGGTCTCCAGCCCGCCCCGGTAGCGGGTTGCGCCGTATCCGTCCGTGCAGGGCAGCGGGTCGAAGAAGGTGAGGGCCATACCGAGGGTGGCGCCCTTGCGGGTGATGGCCGTGGAGCCGGCGGCGGCCACGCGGGGCAGCTTGACGAGAAGTTCCTCGACGCCGCGTACCCGGGTGACGGCCAGCTCGGAGGTGGTGGTGAGGTTGGCGAGCAGTACGCTGAGGCCGGGATCGAGGTCGCGCAGCAGCCCGGTGACCTGAGTGGCGGCGCCAGGTGTGTTGGCGATCAGGCGGCGCAGGTCGGGGTCGGACTTCTTGAGCTGCTCCAGCAGTTCCTTGGTGCCCTTGGCGAAGTCCCGCAGCGCCTGGCCCTCCTCGCGCTGGGTGCGCAGTACGGTCTGCGCGTCGACGATGAGCCCGGTGGTCTCGGGCGCCGCGGCGTCGGCGGCGTCCAGGAACTCGCTTCCGGTGTCGAGCAGCACCTCCAGATCGTCGCCGCGCCCCTCGAAGGTGGCGCCCAGTTCGTCGACGACGGTGCGCAGCGAGCCGCGCGGCAGACTGGCGACCAGGTTGTCCACGCTGGCCAGCACCTCGGTGGGCGGCGCGGGCAGATCGGTGTCCACCTGCCGGATGACGGAGCCCTGGCGCAGGAAGGGGCCCCGGCCGGTGTCCGGCCGCAGGTCGATGTACTGCTCCCCGACGGCGGAGAGGTTGGCGACGTGGGCCTTGAGGTCGCTGGGGATGCGCGGCGCCGATTTCTTGATCTTCAGCTCGGCGGACACCCCGCTGTCGGTCAGGTCCAGGGCGCCGACGCGGCCGACGGACACTCCTCGGTAGGTGACGTTGGCGTGCTCGTACAGGCCGCCGGTGCGGGCGAGTTCGACGCGTACGGTGTAGTAGTCGCGGATGCCGACATAGCGGCCGACGTCGGCGTACCGCACCCCGATGACACCGAGGACGACGGCGGCGAGGGCCAGGAAGGCGATGTTCTTGAGGACGACCGCGCGGGTCAGCATCAGCGCTCATCCCCGGCGCCGGGCGTGGAGGTGACCGCGGGCAGCGGAAGGGCCGCGGTGCCGGAGGTGCCGGAGGCGCCGGGGTCCTCGGGGATCGGCTCCTCCCGCAGCGGCGGGGTCAATGTGGTGCCGGGCGGGGCCGCCACGTTCAGATAGAGATTGAGGTAGTCGCCCTTGACGCCGCGCAGCACCTCGTCGGTGAACGGGTAGGTGAACAGTACCTGGAGCGAGTCGGGCAGGTCCTGGCCGGAGTCGGCGAGGGCCCGCAGCGTGGGGGCGAGGGCCTTGAGGTCGGCCACGATGTCCTCCTTGCTGCGGTCGACGGTGTCGACGGCCACCCCGGAGAGCGTGTCGAGGGCGCGCAGCATCGTCATCAGCCGGCCCCGCTGGTCCTCCAGCGTGGTGAGGCCCGGGCTCACGTCGGTGAGGACGGTGCTGATGCTCTTCTTGCGCGCTGCGAGGGTCGCCGAGAGCCGGTTGACGCCGTCCAGCGCCCGGGTGATGTCGCCCTTGTGCCGGTCGAGGCTGCCGACCAGCTTCTCGACGCGGCCGAGCACCGATCTGACCTCCTCCTCGTTCCCGTCGAGGGCCTTGTTCAGCTCGGTGGTGATGGTCTTGAGCTGGCTGACACCGCCGCCGTTGAGCAGCATCGACAGCGCGCCGAGGACTTCTTCGACCTCCGGGTTGCGGTTGGTGCGGGAGAGCGGGATGTGGGTGTCGCGCCCCGGCCGGTGCGCGGCCTGCCGTACCTGCCCGGTGGCCTTGCCCTTCGGTGGGGCGAGGATCTGCACATACTTCTCGCCCAGCAGGCTGGACTGCTCGATCCGGGCGTAGGGCCGCTCGGGGAGCCGCACCTCGCCGTTGACCCGCATGGTGACCTTGGCCGTCCAGCCCTTCCTGGTGAGGGAGATCTTGGTGATCTTGCCGACGGTGACGTCGTTGACCTTCACGGCGGACTGCGGGACGAGGCTGAGCACATCGCCGAACTCGGCGGTCACCTCGTAGGGGTTCTCGCCCAGGTCGGCACCGCCGGGCAGCGGCAGGTCCTGGAGGCCGGTGAACCGCGGCAGGTCGACGCCGCCGCCCAGCAGGGCGAGGCCGAGTGCGACGGTGACGCCTGCCGCAGTGACGCCGGTGCCGATCCGCGCGGCCCGGGAGCGGGGCCTGCCCAGCGGGCTCATCGGTCCGCCTCCTTCGCGGGGGCGTCCCGCCGCCCGCCGTCGGCGCCCTCGGGGGTGCCGTAGACGGTGCCGACCGGCGGTAGCGGCACGGCGGGCAGCGCCTTGCGCTCCCGGGGGGTGACGGGCACCAGTCCGGCCGTGCCCGCGGAGGCGGCGCCCGGTGCGGGGGTGAGGGGGCCGCCCATGCTGAGCTCGTTGATGTTGCCGCGGTTGTCCAGGGTGCCCTGGCCCGGGTTGTAGGCCCGCAGAAAGTTGTCGGCGGCCAGCGGTGCGGTGTCCAGGGCCTCGGCGAGGGAGGCGCGCTGGTCGACGAGGGTCCGGGTGATCGGGGCGAGCTTCTTGACGTTCTTCTTGAGGGCACCGCGGTTGTCCTCGATGAACTTCTTCACCTTGCCGAGTGCGGTGCCCAGTTGGGAGAGGGCCTTGGCGAGGTTCTCCTTGTCCTCGGCGAGGAAGGTGGTGACGTCGCTCAGCTGCCGTTCCGCCGTGCGGACCCGCTTGTCGTTGCGTTTGAGCATGGCGGTGAAGGAGCGCAGCTGACCGACGGTCGTGAACAGGTCTCCGCTGTTGCCGTCGAGGGTCTTGGCCGCCTTGCCGAACTCCTCGACGGATTTGCCGAGCGCCTTGCCGTTGCCGTCCAGGTTGGCCGCTCCGACATCCAGAAGGTCGGAGAGCGCCCCTTGGGAGTTGGCGCCCTCGGGGCCGAGCGCGTCGCTGAGTTCGGTGATGCTCGCGTACAGCTGGTCGACCTCCATCGGTACGGAGTTGCGGCCGGAGGGCAGGACGGCGGAGTCGGCGAGCCGGGGGCCCTTGGTGTAGGCGGGGGTGAGCTGGACATAGCGGTCGGAGACGAGGCTGGGGGCGATGACGACGGCGCGGGCGTCGGCCGGGACCTTGACGTCCGCGTCGATGAGGAGGGTGACCTCCACCTTCTTCCCGTGCGGCTCGACGGCCTCGACCCGGCCGACGCGTACGCCCAGCACTCGAAGGTCGGAGCCCTCGTAGACGCCGACGGCCCGGTCGAACCAGGCGGTGACACGGGTGCCGTCCGAGCCGTCGAGTACGGCCGCTCCCCCGGCGCCGGCCCCGATCAGCAGCGTGAGCACCATGCCCAGGACGAGGGTGCGCCGGCGGAGGGGAGTGCGTCGGCGGAAGGGGGCACGGGCGCCGGTGGTGGCTGCTTTCATCGGCTCTTCCCTCCCGGTTTCGGCGGTCGGCAGTCGTCCTCGGGCGGGGTGCCCGGCGGCAGATACCGTTTGGGCACCAGGCCGCACAGATAGCTGTCGAACCAGCGGCCGTTGCCGAGGGTGTTGCCGATGAGCCGGTAGTAGGGGCCCGCGACCTGCAGCGCGGCGTCGAGCCGTTCGCGGTTCTTCAGCAGCACGTCGGTGACCCGGTCCAGGGCGTGCAGGGTGGGGCCGAGCTGCTTGTTGTTGTCGTCCACCAGACCGGTCAGTTCCCTGCCGAGATCGCGGGTGCCGGTGAACAGCCGGTGGATGGCGCCGCGGCGGGCGCGGACCTCGGCGAGCAGCAGATTGCCGTCGCGCAGCAGCGCGGTGATGTCCGTGCGCCGCTCTTCGAGGGTGCGGGTGAGTTTCTTGCTGCCGCGCAGCAGTCGGGCCAGTTCGGTGTCGCGGGAGGAGATCGTGCGGGAGAGCGCGGAGAGCCCCTTGGCGGCACCGCGGACATCGGCGGGGGTGTTGCGGAAGGTGTCGGAGACGGCCTGGAAACTCTTGGCCAGCTTCTCGGAGTCGATCTCCTCGAAGGTGCGGCCCAGCCCGGTGAACGCCTGGGTCACGTCGTACGGGGAGGTGGTGCGGCTGGTGGGGATATGACGGTCGGGGTTCTGGGGGCCGGTGCCGAGCGGATCGAGGGCGAGGAACTTCTCGCCGAGCAGGGTGCGGATGCTGATGGCAGCACGACTGGCGTTGCCGACCCAGGTGTCCTTGACCTTGAAGGCCACCTCGACCTTGGCGCCGTCGAGCGCCACCTGAAGGACCTCGCCGACCTTGACGCCCGCGACCCGCACCTCGTTGCCCTCGCGCAGCCCGGCCGCCTCGGTGAACTCGGCGGTGTAGGTGGTGCCGCCGCCGATGAGCGGCAGATCGTCGGCGCGGTAGACGGCCGTGCCCAACAGCGCGAGGAGCACCACCCCGACCAGGCAGACGGCGATCGGGTTGCGCTCCGCCATCGGCTTCAGACGCGGCACCCGGAGTCTTGTGCGCCCGCTCATGACCGGCACCTCGGCTGGGTGATGGTGATACCGGTGGGTGGTTCGCTGCCGTCCGACATGGTCAGCCCGCTCGTTTCGGCCTCGCACAGATAGGTGTTGAACCAGGAGCCGTAGGAGGCGAGCCGGCCCAGCGTCCGCATCTTCTTCGGCGAGGTGCGCAGGAACTTCTCGAACTGGGGCGTGCCCTTGTCCAGTTGGCGGGAGAGCCTGCCCAGCTCGCGGATGTCCTTCTTGAGCGGTGCCCGGCCGTCCTCCAGCAACCCCGCGGTGGTGGTGGCCAGCCCGCCCATGGCGGTGACGGCCTCGCCCAGTGGTTTGCGGTCGTCGGCGAAACCGGAGACCAGGTCGCGCAGGCTGGTGATCAGCTCGTTGAAGCCCTCCTCCCTGGCGTTGACCGTCTCCAGCACGGAGTTGAGGTTCTTGATCAGCGAGCCGATGACCTTGTCCTTGCCGGCGAGGGTGCTGGTCAGGGAGCTGATGTGGCCCACCAGCGAGGTGACGGTGCCGCCCTCGCCCTGCAGGACGCTGATGATCTCCCCGGCGAGCTGGTTGGTGTCCTTGGGCGAGAGTCCCTCGAAGAGCGGCTTGAAGCCGTTGAAGAGCTGGGTGAGATCGAGCGCCGGCGTGGTGCGGCCGAGCGGGATGGTGCCGCCGACGGACAGGGTGCGCCCGACGGGCCCGCTGCCGCGTCTGAGCTCCACATAGCGCTGGCCGACCATGTTGAGGTACTTCACCGAGGCGTGGGTGGACGCGGGCAGGGCGCGGCCCTTCTCGACGGAGAACCGCACCTCGGCGACGCGCCGGTCGACGACATCGATCTCCTCGACCTTGCCGACCCGCACTCCGGCGATCCGTACGCTGTCGCCCTCCACCAGGCCCGTCACATCGCTGAACCGGGCCCGGTAGCTGTCGGTCCCGCCGACCCCGGTGTTGGAGATGCTCAACGCGAGCACTGCGGTGGCCAGGGACGTCGTCACGATGAAGAGCAGCGACTTGACCAGCGGCCCGGCGAGAGAGGCGCGTTTCACTTGAGTCTCACCTCCGTGCCGCGCAGGGTCGGCCCGACCAGGACGCTGCTCCAGTCGGGCAGCTTCTCGGACCGCTTCGTCGACGGCGCGAGCAATTCGTTGATCAGCTGGTTCTCCTGCGGCGAGTTGGGCATCCCGGTGCCGCCCCGGGCATCGGCGATGGTGGCGCCCTTGGCTGCGGCCCCCTTGGCGTCCTTCTCGGCCGCCGTGCCACCGGCGGGGCCGAGATAGGGGACGGAGTAGCAGCGCGGACCCCTCGGCCCGCCGCCGTAGGCGGGGGTGTCCTTGCCCGGCAGATAGGCGCCGCGGGAGCGGGTGACCTTCAGATCGACGTGGAGTCCCGGCTGGTCGGTGCCCTTGCCGAGCGCCTTGTCCATGACGGGGACGAAGGTGGCCAGGGTGCGCAGGGTGCAGGGGAAGGACGGGGACTGGGCGGCCATCACGCGCAGGGTGGGCCGGGCGGCGTCGGCGAGCCGGATGATGTTGTGGCGGTTCTGCCGCAGGAATCCGGTCACCTCGCGGGCCGTACCGGTGGCCGTGTCGTAGGCGGTGGCCAGATCGTCGGCCTTCTCGGCGAGGGTGCTGCTGGTGGTGGCGAAGTCGGAGAGCGCGGTCAGCACATCGGGCGCGGTGTCGGCGTACAGGTGGCTGACCTTCACCAGCTCCTTGATGTCCCGGTTGAGGGCCGGCAACCGGGGGTTGAGCTTGGCCAGATAGGCGTCCAGTGCGGCGAGGTTTTCACCGAGCTTCGCCCCGCGGCCCTCCAGGGCCTGGGCGACGGCGGTGAGGGTGGCCGAGAGCTTCTGCGGCTGCACGGCGGTGAGGGTGGGCAGCAGATGGTCCAGTACCTGCTCCAGTTCGATGGCGTTGCGGCTGCGGTCCTGCGGGATGGTGGCACCGGCCCGGATCGGCCGTGGTGAAGGGTTCTTGGGCGGGACCAGAGCGACATAGCGCTGCCCGAAGACGGTGGTGGGCAGCATCTGGGCGCGTACGTCGGCGGGGATGTGTGCGAGCTTGTCGGGCTGGAGCGCGACCCGCAGCCGGGCGCCCTTGCCGTCCGAGGTGATCTCGCGTACCTGGCCGACGACGACGCCGCGCAGCTTCACATCGGTGTTGACGTGCATCTCGTGGCCGGCCTGGGAGGTCCGCACGGTGATCTCGGCCGCGTCGGTGAACTGCTTGTCGTAGACGGCGACCGACAGCCAGATCAGCAGCGCCGGTACGAGCAGCAGGACGACCCCTGCCGGTCTGCGGCGCAGCGCGGCGCTCATCCGGCCACCTTCACGGTGGTGGTGGCACCCCACAGGGCGAGGCTGAGGAAGAAGTCGGTGACGCTGATGAGCACGATCGCGTTGCGTACCGAGCGGCCCACGGCGATGCCGACGCCCGCGGGCCCGCCGGTGGCGCGGTAGCCGTAGTAGCAGTGGGTGAGGATCACCATGACGCTGAAGACGAAGACCTTCAGGAAGGACAGCAGGACGTCGGTGGGTGACAGGAACAGCGCGAAGTAGTGGTCGTAGGTGCCTGCCGACTGGTCGTTGTAGAAGACGGTGATGAACCGGGAGGACAGATACGAGCTGAGCAGTCCGATGCCGTAGAGGGGGATGATGCCGATGACGCCGGCGATGATCCGGGTGGTGACGAGGTAGGGCATGGAGCGGATGCCCATGCTGTCGAGGGCGTCGATCTCCTCGTTGATGCGCATGGCGCCCAGCTGCGCGGTGAAACCCGCCCCCAGGGTGGCGGACAGCGCGAGGCCCGCGACCAGCGGGGCGATCTCGCGGGTGTTGAAGTAGGCGGAGATGAAGCCGGTGAAGGCCTCGGTGCCGATCTGGTTGAGCGCGGCGTACCCCTGGAGGCCGACGACGGTACCGGTGAAGAGGGTCATCGCGGTCATGACGCCGACGGTGCCGCCGATGACACCCAGCCCACCGCTGCCGAACGTCACCTGGGCGAGCAGCCGCTGGACCTCGCGCAGATACCGCAGCAGGGTCTTGGGCGTCCACAGCAGCGCGCGGACGTAGAAGAGCAGTTGGTCGCCGGGTTTGTCGAGCCAGCCCAGGAGGCGGTCGGCGGCGGGGAGGCGGGCCATGGCTCAGGCCCCCTTCGGCGGTACGAGCTGGAGGTAGATGCCGGTGAGGACCATGTTGACGAAGAACAGCAGGAGGAAGGTGATGACGACGGACTGGTTGACGGCGTCCCCGACGCCCTTGGGGCCGCCGCGCGGGTTGAGCCCCCGGTAGGAGGCGACGATCCCGGCGATGAAGCCGAAGATGAGCGCCTTGATCTCGCTGATGTAGAGGTCGGGCAGTTGTGCGAGCGCGGAAAAACTGGCGAGGTAGGCGCCCGGAGTGCCGTCCTGGAGCACGACGTTGAAGAAATAGCCGCCCAGGGTGCCGACGACCGAGACCATGCCGTTGAGGAGGACGGCCACACACACGGTTGCCAGTACCCGGGGCACCACCAGCCGCTGGATGGGTGAGACCCCCATGACCTCCATGGCGTCCAGCTCTTCGCGGATGGTGCGCGACCCCAGGTCCGCGCAGATCGCCGAGCCGGCGGCGCCGGAGATCAGCAGGGCGACGATCAGCGGGCTGGCCTGCTGGATGTTGACGAGCACACTGGCGGCGCCGGTGAAGGACTGGGCGCTGATCTGGCTGGCCAGCGAGCCGACCTGGAGGGCGATGACGGCGCCGAACGGGATGGAGACCAGCGCGGCGGGCAGAATGGTGACGCTGGCGATGAACCAGAACTGCTCGACGAACTCACGGAACTGGAAGGGCCGCCGGAAGATCGCGCGCAGCACGGTGAGCGCCAGGATGAACAGCTTGCCGGGCTCCCGCAGGAAGCCCAGGCCCGGCAGGGGCGTCCTGGCGGCGGGCTCAGCCGGCTGAGCCGGCTCCTCGGGTCTGCCGCCCGTGGGCGGCGGAGTGTGCTCGGTCGCTGTCATGGCCGCTCCTGGGAGCGCTGCCGCACGGTGCTGGTGCGCTGGGGCAGGGGTGCGAGGTTCTGCGGGAGATCGGCCTCGATGGCGCGGCGCGCCGCGGGCGGCAGCTCGTCGAGCATGTTCACGACCCGCTCCCTACGGCGCCGGACGGCCTGCCGCTCGGGCAGTCCGGGGGTGGGTTCGAGCTGCGGGACCAGTCGGCGGGTCACGGCGTTGAGCGGGCCGAGCGCCGCCGAGTCGGCCTCCCGGGCGAGGGTGGCGGCGTCCTTCTCCTCGGACATCCCGATCGGTCCGGTGCGGCTGCCGCTGAGGAACTGGGCGACAACGGGTTCCTCGCTGGTCAGCAGCACCTCCCGGGGCCCGAAGGTGACCAGGTGGCGGCGGAAGAGCATCCCCATGTTGTCGGGGACGGTCGCGGCGATGTCGAGATTGTGGGTGACGATCAGCATCGTCGCGTCGATCTGCGCGTTCAGGTCGATCAGCAGCTGCGAGGTGTAGGCGGTACGGACCGGGTCGAGGCCGGAGTCCGGCTCGTCGCACAGGATGATCTGCGGGTCGAGCACCAGGGCCCTGGCGAGTCCGGCACGCTTGCGCATGCCGCCGGATATCTCGCCGGGCAGCTTCTCCTCGTCGCCGACCAGCCCCACCATCTCCAGCCGCTCCATGACGATCCGGCGGATCTCGGATTCCTTCTTCCTGGTGTGCTCGCGCAGCGGGAAGGCGATGTTGTCGAAGAGGTTCATGGAGCCGAACAGCGCGCCGTCCTGGAACATCAGCCCGAAGGTTTTGCGCGCCTCGTAGATGTCGCGCTCGCGGCTGCGCACCATGTCGACGCCGTCCACCAGCACGCTGCCCCGCTCGGGTTTGACCAGCCCGATCAGCGACTTGAGGAAGACGGTCTTGCCGGTGCCGGAAGGACCCAGCATGACGCTGACCTCACCGGCGGGCAGCGTGAGCGTGATGTCCTGCCAGATGTTCTTGCTGCCGAAGGACTTGGTGAGCCCGCTGACCGCTACTTCGATACCCATGCGGGTGCCCCCTCCTCCCGGCGCCCTGTTGTCCGCGGCGTCACTTCGGCAGCTCCGGAACCTTGGGCGGGGCGATGCACCCCAGGTTGTTGGGCCGCATCAGGCAGGGCGCTCCCTGGACGAGCTTGAGGTAGTTGCCGCCGCCGGAGATGCTCGCGGTGAAGAGCGGGTCGAGGTCCTCGCCGCCGGTTCCGCAGCCGGTGAAGGGCGGGATGGTGTACTTCGCCCGCAGGATGCCGCCCTTGAGCACCTCGTACTCCGGCTGCACCCCCTTGAGAACGAGCTCGATGGGCCGGGAGGTGCGGCAGTTGGGACCGACGTCCAGCGGTACGCCGTTGACCGTCACCTCGTGCATCCGCAGGGTCTGGTCCATATGGATGGTCGCGTAGTTCGGCGCGGAGGACCCCCGCTGCACGGTGACGATGGTCATCGGTGAACTGGTGAACTCGATCTTGGCGGTGACCGGCATGAAGTCGAAATCGAGGAAGGTCGCGGTGGCGTCCGGCAGATCCAGCTCCCCCAGGTGACGCAGCTGGTTGTAGCCGGGGCCCACCGCCCACTCCTTCTGGATGAGCAGATTCGCCGTGGTGGCGCCGTCCCGGGGGTCGTTGATGACCATGCCGCCCTTGAGCTTGAGCACATTGGAGACAGCCACCGGTACGGCACACCAATGGATTCCTCCGATCGGACTCACCCGCACGGGAATGCCGGGTGGCGGCTCCGGCAGCTTCGAGCGGTCCAGCTCGCTCGTGGGCCGCTCCTTGTTGCACGGCTTCGCGGGCGGCAGCTCGGCGGCACCGACGTCGATGTCCGCGTCCCGCCGGGCGGCCTCCTCCTCGTCGTCGGGCCGCTCACCGGACTTCGACGGGCCGGGCGTGCGGGAGGGTGTCGCCGACTCCGAGGCACCGGGTCCGTCGTCCGCGCCACCGATCCGCACCGTGGCCAGTCGCAGCTCCTGCCCGTCGGCGGGCCGGCACTCGACCGCGACGGGGGCCGGAGCGGGCAGCGTGGTGGGCTCCTCGGCGGGCGGGACCTCGGGGGTGAGATCGAGCGCGAGCGGGCCGGCCGTGAAGGTGAGCTCCCCTTCGTCGGCGACCGTGACGGGCGGTACCTCACCGCGATGGGAGAGGGAGAGGTCTCCGCTCCCGGGCACCGGCGTGGCGGGAGACTTCAACCCGTCCCAGCGTGCGTCGGCCCGGCTGTCCGCCTGCGCCACCCGCACCGTGAGCGCGGCCTCGGAGGTGACGGACTCGGTGCGCTCGGGCAGCAGTTCGGCCAGCTGCTGGTGCGGGATGTCGACCTCGGCGGAGACCCGGCCGATCCTGACGGGCTCGCCGGAGGCGGCGGCCCTGGGGAACCTGCCGGACACCTCGGCCTCCACCCGCCACGTGACCGACCCGGTGCCGGTGGGGGACGCGCAGTCGTAGGCGACGGCGAGCCGGGCCTGCTGTTCCTGCGCCTGGGACCCGGCGCCGGGCAGTACTCCGGCCACCAGTGCGAGCACGCCCACGGCGGAGCCCCGCGCGGTGCGCCGGCGGGTTGTCGCGCTGGGTTTCACTGTGCTCCTCGGAGGGGGCCGCACCCGCCCGCCGAGGGGGGAACGCGTCGGCGGGACGGGTGCGGCGAGCGGCGGGTGTCGTCAGTCGGCGGTGATGGTCTGGGCCGGGTCGGTGTCGTAGGCGGCGTTGAAGGTCGCGGCGTCGCCCGTGTTGATCAGGCCGAGGCAGTTGGCCTCGGTGGCTTCGAGGTTGCCGCCGTTGACCACCAGCTGGTGCGTGGTGTTGTCGAAGTAGCCGGTCACCGTGGCGTCGCCACCGCCGGGCCCGGCGAAGGAAGCCGTGCACAGGCCGTCGGGGTCGGAGATGGTGGCGGTGATGCCGGAGATGGAGCCGACGACCCGGTCGGGGTCGGCGGGATCGACGGACTCGGCGTTGATGCTCAGCGGGCTGGAGACGGTGACGTCGAAGCTGATCCCCGCGAGGGAGCAGCCCGAGAAGGTCAGGGTGTTGATGGTGCCGAGTCCGGCGCCCGCGTTGCCGGAGCCTGTCTTCAGGGTGCCCGAGGCGTCGGACGAGTCGCAGAAGAGGTCGGCGTTGGGCACGGACAGGGTGGGGTTGGCGGCGTTCGCAGAGAACGACCCGCCGGGGGTCACCGTCCACGTCGCGGCGGACGTGGCGGTGGCGGATGCGGCCGAGAAGCCGAGAGCGGCGGTTGCGGCGACGGCCGCTACCGCGGCTCGTCTGGTGAATTTGCGCACGTGACATTCCCTCCGTTGGATTTGGGATCCTGAAGAGCTGTACTCCGCACCGGGGCGACATTCTCAGCACAGCCGTTGCTCATCGCACGTGACGCTGCGCCCGCCATTTCCGTATGCCCTTGTCGGGCAGCTGGCAGAACGGACGTTACGCACTGGTAACGCGGCGGTGCAATACCCCGGTTCAAGATGCGGTAGGGCGTTTCCGCTGAGGTGTTTTTCTTGTCAACAAGAGAGCATCGGAGCGCTGTTGCGGGGGCCTGGTTCATCACCGGGTGCGCGTCCCCTACCGCACGGGATGACGTGCGCACCGCACGGTGGCAGCGTGGTGACTCCCGCGTGCACCCCCCAACCTTCCGCGTCCCGCAGGGGCTGCGCCCACGCGTCGGCTGGTCTATGGTCTGCGGTGCGCGAGCGCCGATGCCGTACCCCCACCGGCCCGGGTGACGCCCCGCGCGGCTGAGGAAGGCAGTACGCGTTCCGTCGGAGCCCGCCCGGCCGCACCGGCCGCGCGCACACCGGACTCGTCCCCCACCTTGGCCGGTTGGCTTTCGCCCTGCTCCGAGGCCGACAGCGGAAGGTACGTCCATGGTGCAGACAGCAGCAGCTTCCCGGGCCAGAACCCAGCCGCCGGGACCGCTCCCCCAGGAACTGGCGGCCGTGATGTGGCCCGAACTCCCCGCAGTGGCAGAGGAGATGGTGCACGAGATCGGACGTGCGGTACCCGAGTACCGGCCGCTGCTCGAAGGCTCCTACCGGACGGTTCTGCTGCACTGCGTGCGCCAGAACCTCACCAGCTTCGTCGAACTGGTCGCCGACCCCGCTGCCTCGACGGCCGAGCGCGACCAACTGTGCCGCAGGCTCGGCCAGTTCGAGGCCCACGAGGGCCGGGGACTGCACTGTCTCCAGTCGGCGCTGCGCGTCGGCGCCCGGGTGGGGCTGCGCCGCGCGACCACCGTCGGTACCCGCTACAACCTGCCCGCCTCCTTGATCGTCGCCTTCGCCGACGCGGTGTTCGCCTACACGGACGTGATCGAGTCGCTGTGCCGCGAGGGCTATGTGGCGGCCAGGGGCGGCGGGGACGACGCATGGGAGTCGCAGCGCAGCCGGCTGCTGCGGCTGATCCTGGCCGGAGTGAGCGACGTGGTCACCGCGGACCGCGCCCGGGGCGCGGCGAACCGGGCCGGCACATCGCCGGATCCCGAGCCCTCGCCACCTTCGCCGCTCACCGAGCTGGCCGGGCGCGTCGGCTGGCGGATTCCGGAGCGGGTGACCCTGGTGGCGCTGTCCCCGGACGCCGGCCGGAACGGGTTACGGCTGCCGGGCCGGCTCGACGAGGACGTACTGACCGACCTGGGCGACCAACGGCCGCACCTGCTGGTACCGGGTGAGGTGGACGAGCCGCGGGCCGCCCGACTGGAGTCCGCGCTGGACGGCCGCCGCGCGGTGCTCGGCGTGACGGTCGGGCTGGGCAGCGCCGCCGACTCGCTGCGCTGGGCCCGGCAGACGCTCTCCCTCGTGGAGACTGGCGTCCTTCCCGAAGCGCCGCTCACCCGCTGCGAGGAGCACCTGGTCACCTTATGGCTGACGGGGGATCCCGCACTGGCCGAACGGCTGGCCGTACGGCAGCTGGCCCCGCTGTCCGGATTGACACCGGGGCAGCGGGAGCGGCTGGTCGACACGTTGCGGACCTGGCTGACGACCCGGGGGACGGCGGCTCAGATGGCGCAGCTGCTGCATCTGCACCCGCAGACGGTGCGCTACCGGATGCGGGCACTCAAGCGCGTACTGGGTGCCCAACTCGGCGATCCCGACCAGCGGTTCGCCACCGAGCTGGCGCTACGGGCGCTGCATCTGCGGGGCCGGGCGGGCGCGCGGCCCCCGGCCGGCGCGCATGCGAAGGGCCGGGAGCCTGAGCTGCCCAGGGGGCACGAGGGGGACTGACGGGCCGCCGGGATCGGCCGTCCGCCTCAGGAGTCGGCCGGTTCCGCGGGCGGGGCCGCCTGGCCGAGCGTGAGGGTGAGGGTGTTGCCCTCCCCCGGCACCATGCTGTTGATGATCGGGGTGGCCAGCAGACAGTGCTCGAACTTCGGGATGGTGTAGGTCCCGCTCAGCTTGCCGCCCTTGAAGACGTTGAAGCCGGGCTCGGAGTCGAGGTCGATGACGGCCGGGGTCTTCGTCTTGCAGTACGGCCCGACCGGGGTGGGGACGCCACCGATCTTGAGATTCTTCAGCCGCAGCGTCAGATGCGAGGTGGTGCTGACGGCGCCGGTTCGCACGTCGAGGGTCCCGGTGGTCGGCTCCTCCTCGATGAACTCCGTGGTGACCGTGACGGGGATGCCGAGCGCTCTGAACGAGCCCGGCGCGTCCGGGAGTTGGGTGCGCGCGGTCAAAGCGCCGGTGGTCATGTCGGTCGAGGTCTTCAGGGTCCCGGGGCCCAGCGTCAGATCGCTGTCGGTACCGGCGAGGTGGGTGGTGCCGCTGAGCGGGTAGTCGAGCTGGACGGGTGCGGCGGCACCGGATTCCGCGTGCGCGGTACCGGCGGCCAGGGCGGGGGCCACACAGCCGAGCGCGGCGGCGACGGCCACACCGGCGCGGCGCGCGGCTTTGGAGCGCGGGGATGCGGACAGCGTGCGTCTCATATCAGCTCCTGAATGTCGAGGAACGCACTTACGCGCATGAGCGGACCCCGTGGCCGACACGGGCCGGGCCACGGGGTCCGGGCCGCGGATAGCGGCCAGGGATATGACTCGCGAGCCATGACGCCGACGGAATGGCGGCGCCCCGGTGAAAACGAACGCTACGGACGGGTAACCGGTCTTGCAACAGCCATTTCTTGATTTCTTCGCAGCCGTCGAAATGGACGGCGATTCTTGTCTGTGCCCGCGCAATGCGAGGGATTTCTTCATCGACCGCTGAGCAGCCGCGGCGGCCATACGGCCGCCGCGCCCCGCACCAACGGTGGCGGCCGCACCGACGCACACGAGTCAGCGCCGGTCGCACCGGCCGTGGCAGCAAGGGGCGACCGCATGGCATCGGTCCGCGTCGGCCCGCACCGGTCCGGGCCCGGGCGCCGTCATACGTCGACCGGTACCGGCCGCGTCGGCTCGCGCCGCGGCCCCCACCGGCACACATCCGCCGTGTCGGCCCGCATCGGTCCGCGTTCGCACACGTCAACCAGCGGCGGCCGCACCGCCGCTGTCGTCCCGCACCGACCCGCGTCGGCACGATTCCGGCGGTGTCGGCACGCACCGTCAGCCCGGGATGCGTCCGCGCGCACCTCGTCGGCCGCACCGGTGCGCAGTCGGCGGCGTCGACCCGCATCCGTCGGCAGCGGTCCGCCTCGACCCGCGTCGGCGGCGGCTCGCGGGACGGCTTGTGTCGGGGGCATTGATTTCTCCTTACGCGTGAGTAAGTTGACTCTCCCGTCACCAAGCGCACCACCCCAGGCACCACACCCGCACCCGCGAACAGGAGCCGAAAGATGGGCGTCTGGAAGGACCTCAGGACAGTGAAGCGCCGCAGCGAGTTGGCGAGCCGCGGCCCGGTGAAGGTGATCAAGGAGGGCGGCACGGTACGCGAGGCCCGCGCCGACCCGCTGGTCCCGCCCGCCACCTCCGGAAGCCTCGCCGATCTTCCCTTCACCAACGCCGCCGAGGCACCCGAGGCGATCGTCGTGCGCCGCAAGGTCGGGGACGAATGGCTTCCGGTGTCCGCCGCCGCCTTCGCCCGGGAGGTCGGCGAAACCGCGAAGGGGCTGGTCGCGGCCGGGTTGGAGCCCGGGGCCAGGGTCGGGCTGATGTGCCGTACGCGCTACGAGTGGTGCGTGCTGGACTTCGCCGTCTGGGCGGCCGGCGGCCAGACGGTGCCCATCTATGCCACCTCCTCCACCGAACAGGTCGAGTGGATCCTGCGCGACTCGCAGGCCGCCTTCCTGTTCGTGGAGACGGCCGAGCACGCCGCCACGGCCGAACCCGCGCTGGCGGCGCAGCCGAGGCGGCCACGGCTGTGGCAGATCGACCCGTCCGCCGGCAGTCGACCCGCGCTCGACCAACTCGCCGAGGAGGGGCGGCGGATATCCGACGAGGAGATCACCGAGCGCCGTTCGGCCCTCGGCCCCGACACCGTCGCCACCCTCTGCTACACCTCCGGCACCACCGGAAAGCCCAAGGGCTGTGTGCTCAGCCACGGCAATCTGCACGCCGAGGCCGCCAACACCGTGGAGTTGCTGCACCCGATCTTCAAAGAGGTCACCGGTCAGACGGCGTCCACCCTGCTCTTCCTGCCTCTCGCGCACATCCTCGGCCGCACCATCCAGATCGCCTGTCTGTTCGCCCGGATCGAGTTCGGGCACTGCCCCAGCATCAAACCGGCCGAGCTGCGGCCAGAACTTCGCTCCTACCGGCCGACGTTCGTCGTCGGTGTGCCCTATCTCTTCGAGAAGATCCACGACACCGGCCGGGAGACGGCGGAGAAGCTGGGGCGCGGCTCCTCCTTCGACCGCGCCGACCGGATCGCGGTGCGCTTCGGTGAGGCGTATCTGCACAAGTTCCTCGGCACCGGCAAGGGCCCCTCGCCGGGCCTGTATCTGGCCTGGGGCCTGTACGACCTGCTGGTCTACCGCCGCGTCCGCAAGGAGCTGGGCGGCAGGCTGCGCTACGCCATCAGCGGCGGCTCACCGCTCGACCGCCGCCTCAGCCTGTTCTTCCACGCGGCCGGCGTCGTCATCTACGAGGGCTACGGGCTCACCGAGACATCGGCCGCCGCCACGGTCACCCCACCGCTCGACCCGCGCCCCGGCACCGTCGGCCGCCCGATCCCCGGCACGGCCGTGCGCATCGCGGACGACGGCGAGGTCCTGATCAAGGGCGGCATCGTCTTCGGCTCGTACTGGAACCGGCCCCAAGAGAGTGCCGAGGTGCTGACCGACGGCTGGTTCGCCACCGGCGACCTCGGGACGCTGGACGAGGACGGGTATCTGACCATCGTCGGCCGCAAGAAGGACATCCTCATCACCAGCGGCGGCAAGAACGTCTCCCCGGCGCCGCTGGAGGACCGGCTGCGCAGCCGCCCACCGGTCGCGCAGTGCATGGTCGTCGGCGACGGCCGCCGCTATGTGGCGGCTCTCATCACCCTGGACCCGGAGGCGGTGGCGCACTGGCTCCAGGTGCGCAAGCGGCCCCTCGACACCCCGCTCGCCGAGCTGCGCGAGGACCCCGAGATGGTCGCCGGTGTGCAGCGGGCCGTCGACCATGCGAACGAAGCCGTCTCCAGGTCCGAGTCCATCCGCCGGTTCCGCATCGTCGACGGTGAGTTCACCGAGGAGAACGGGCTGCTGACCCCCTCGCTGAAGGTGAAGCGCCAGGCGGTGGCTGAGGCGTACGCGGACGAGATCGAGGCCCTCTACAGCGAACGGGGTGCTGAGCAGTAGGGTGCGCGCGTTCCCAGGTCACGGACCGAGGAGGGATGGGCATGCGTGCTCGGATACGGCTACGTCCACGCTCAGGTTCACATCCACGCTCAAGTCCACGTCCGCGCTCGGGTCCACTCCCTCGTCGCGGAGCACGGGTGTTCGCGGCGTTGGCGGGGGCGACCGCGCTCGCGGTGGTACTCGTCGCCGTGCCCCGGGACGGTGGCGGATCGCCGGGTGGCCCGCGCGGCGCCTCCGCCGGCTCCCCCGCGGCAGCCGCCGCGCCCGCGCCCGCCGGGAGGGCGAAGCCGGACGCGCGCGACGTGGTGCTCGCCGTGCACGGTGGCGCCGGGACCGCGCTGAAGCGGGAGGAGACGAGCCCCCAGAAGGAGAAGGCCTACCGGGACGGCCTCCGGCGTGCGCTGCGCGCCGGAGGCCGGGTGCTGGACGCGGGTGGCAGCAGCACCGAGGCCGTGGAGAAGGCGGTACGCGTCCTGGAGGACGACCCGCTGTTCAACGCGGGCAAGGGCGCGGTCTTCACCGCCGACGCCGGCCACGAGTTGGACGCCTCGATCATGCGCGGCTCGGACATGAAGGCCGGTGCGGTCGCCGGGGTGAAGCACGTACGCAACCCGATCACCGCGGCCCGGCTGGTCATGAAGGAGACCCGGCATGTGCTGCTCGCGGGGCAGGGCGCCGACGACTTCGCCGCCCAGCAGGGCCTCAAGCCGGTGACGCAGGACTACTTCTGGACCCAGCGGCGCTGGGACCAGCTGATGGAGGCCAAGGGCGACAAGTCCGTGAAGGACGTCACCAAGGGCACGGTGGGCGCGGTGGCCAGGGACAAGAAGCGGAACCTGGCCGCCGCCACCTCCACCGGCGGGCTCACCGACAAGATGGCGGGGCGCGTCGGTGACTCGCCCGTGGTCGGGGCCGGGACGTACGCGAAGAACAGCACGGTCGCCGCCAGCGCCACCGGGCAGGGGGAGGTGTTCATCCGCGGGGCCGCCACCGCGACGATCTCCGCCCTGATGGAGTTCGAGCGCAAGGACGTCGCCTCGGCAGCGTACGAGGTGCTGATCCGGCGGCTGCCGAAGCTGGGCGGCGACGGCGGGGTCATCGCGCTGGACCGCGACGGCACCTTCGACGCACCGCACAGCAGCGAGGGCATGCTGACCGGCCATCTCACCCGGGACGGCAAGCTCGTCACCCGTATCTTCGCCGACGAGTCGCCGCCCAACCGGTGAACGGCCCGCCCCGTGCGGTCACGTCAGGGCGTCGACCCCGGTCAGCGCCCTGCCGATGATCAGCTTCTGCACCTGGCTCGTGCCCTCGTAGAGCGTGAGCACGCGGGCGTCGCGCAGGTACTTGCCCGCCGGGTACTCGTCGATGAAGCCGTAGCCGCCGAAGGTCTGCAGGCAGTTGTTGCTGACCTTCACTGCCGTCTCGCTGGCGTGGTACTTGGCGATCGAGGCCTCGGTGGCGTACTGCCTCGGCGTGGCGCCCGCGTCCGCCATCCGCGCGACCTGGTAGGTGAGCAGCCGGGCGGCACGGATGTCCACCTCCGACTCGGCCAGCAGTTCCTGCACCAACTGGAAGGAGGCGACGGGCTTGCCGAACTGCTCGCGCTCGGTGGCATGGCGCACGGCCGCATCCAGCGCGCCCTGCGCGAGCCCCACCGAACCGGCCGCCACCGAGATCCGCCCCCGGGAGAGCGCACCCAGCGCGATGCCGAGCCCCTTGCCGACCTCACCGAGGCGTGCGGAGTCGGGCACCCGCACGCCGTCGTAGGTGAGTTCGGCGGTGGCCTGACCGCGCAGGCCGAGCTTGCCGTGGATCTCCGTCGCGGTGAAGCCCGGTGTGTCGGTCGGTACGAGGAAGGCGGTGATGCCGTCCTCGCCGGTGCGGGCGAAGGTGAGGGCCACGTCGGCGACGGTGCCGTTGGTGATGAACATCTTGGCGCCGTCGATGATCCAGTCCCCGGACTCCGCCCCGCCGTCCCGGCGGGCGCGGGTGCGCAGCGAGCCCGCGTCGGAGCCGGTCTCCGGCTCGGTCAGCCCGAAGCAGCCGAGGGCCGTACCGGCGGCGAGCCGTGGCAGCCACTGCTGCTTCTGTTCCCCGGTGCCGTGCGCGGCGATCGTCTTGGCCACGAGGCCGAGCGAGACGGAGACGATGCCGCGCACCGACGAGTCGCCACGGCCGAGCTCTTCGGTGACCACCGCGTAGGACAGCGTGTCGACCGGTACCCCGCCGTACTCCTCCGGCAGGGTCAGGCCGAGGAAGCCCAGCTCCCCCAGCCGCCTGGGGATCGCGGGGTCCACCGCCTCCTCGCGGTCCCACTCCCTGGCGTGCGGTATCACCTCCCGCTCCACGAAGTCGCGCGCCATGCCGCGCATGTCCCGCTGTGTCTCGCTCAGCCCGAAGTCCCGGTGATCCATGTGGCTCCAACTCTCCTGAGGGGGCGGAAGAAAGGGGGGGCCGGGTCTCATTCCGGCAGGCTCGCCATGGGCGTGCTCAGCGGGAGGCCCAGAGCGGCTCGATGGGTGAGCCAGGGGGTGGGGCGGTAGCGGGGGTCGCCGGTTTCCTGGGCGAGGGCCCGCAGCAGGGCGAGGATCCGGGCGGAGCCCACGGTGTCCGCCCAGGCCAGCGGGCCTCGCGGGTAGCCCAGGCCCAGGGTGACGGCGGTGTCGATGTCGTCGGGCGCGGCGATACCGCGCTCGGCGATCCCGGTGGCGACGTTCACCACGGAGGCCAGCAGCCGCTGCGCGACCGAGCCGGCGGTGTCCCGGACGACGGTGACCGGGTGGCCGTCCCTGGCGAGAACGGCGACGGCGTCGCGTACGGCGTCCTCGCGCGTGGCCGGGGTCACCGCCAGGACCCGGCGCGGCGTGCCCAACGACAGCGGGTCCACCCCCAGGGTGCGCTCAGCGGGCAGCCCTTCGTCGGCCACCGCGGCGGCGACCGAGGTGCCCCAGGTCGGCACCAGGACCAGGGCATCGTCCGGGGTGGCGCCGGACGTGGCGAGGCCGGCCAGTTCGCTGCCGGTGACCCGGACGGCCCGCTCGGCGTCTCCGCCCTCGATGCGGGGTTCGGGCAGCGAGGGCCCCGCCTCGCCGTCGCCGTACGCGTAGAAACCCCGCCGGGACTTGCGTCCGTACAGCCCGGCCGCGACCCGGTTGGCCGGCAGATAGGAGGGGCGCAGCCGGTCCGCGTGCCGGAAGCCGTCCCAGACGGTGTCCATCACGGAGGCCGTCACATCGAGCCCCGTCAGGTCCATCAGTTCGAACGGGCCCATCCGCAGGCCGAGCACGTCGCGGGCGATGCGGTCGATCGCCGGGTGCCCCGCGACGGACTCCTCCAGCAGGGCGAACGCCTCGGTCACCAGTCCGCGCCCGGCGTGGTTGACGAGGAAGCCGGGGGTGTCGGCCACCGTGACCGGGCGGTGTCCCGAGTTCGCCACCAGGGCGACCAGCAGTTCGACCAGACTCTCGCGGGTGGCGGCGCCGGGCACCACCTCGACGAGCCGCATCAGGGGGACGGGGTTGAAGAAGTGCAGCCCGGCCAGCCGTCCGGGGTCGGCGAGCCGGGCGCCGATCCGGGTGACGGACAGCGAGGAGGTGTTGGTCGCGAAGACGGTCGAGGCGGGCAGCGCCCGCTCCAGGCCGGTGAACAGCTCCGCCTTGACCTCCAGGTCCTCCAGCACCGCCTCGATCACCAGCTCGGGGGCCGCCCCGTCCCCGGGGGTGGCGTACGGCGAGTCGAGTGCCAGCAGGGCGGCCGTCGCGCGGTCGGCCTCGGCGCGGCTCGTCCGGCCCTTCTCCACCGCCCGCTCCAGCATGGCGCGTACGAAGGAGACCGCTTCGGCCACCGCCTCGGGCCGTGCGTCGGCGAGTTCCACCGTGTGTCCGGCCATGACGGCCCACTGAGCGATGCCACGGCCCATGGTGCCGGCTCCGACCACCCTGATCCGCATGTAGGGCTTCCTCTCCTCAAGTCCGCGCGGTCCCACGCTGTCAGTGACCATTGATCTGCGTCCAATACCAAATTAGAGTCTTTTTGAGACGAGCAACAGATCAGTGGCCTCTCTTGGGGCCGCCCCTCTCGGAAGTGAGCCCACCGTGGAGCTGCGCTACCTCGCCGCGTTCGTCGCCGTGGCGGAGGAACTGCACTTCGGCCGGGCCGCCAAGCGGCTGCACATGGCCCAGCCGCCGCTCAGCCAGCAGATCCGCCAGCTGGAGAAGGAGCTGGGGGTGCAGCTGTTCGAGCGCAGCACCCGTTCGGTGCGGCTGACCAGCGCGGGCGAGTCCTTCCTGGCACCGGTCCGCAAGGTGCTGGCCGATCTGGACGCCGCCACCCGGGTCGCCAAGGCCGCGGGGCGGGGCGAGTTCGGGCGGGTCAGCGTGGGCTTCGCGGGGGCCTCCAGCCACACCTCACTGCCCCTGCTGACCCGGGCGGTCCGCACCGCACATCCCGGCATCGAGCTGGTGATGCAGGGTCAGAACTACGCCGACCGGGCCCTCGCCCGAGTCGCCGAGGGCTCCCTCGACCTCGGCTTCGTGAGGCTGCCGGTGACCCGGCCGGGAGTGGAGACCCGGGTGATCGCCGAGGAGGAGCTGATCTGCGCCCTCGCCTCGGACCATCCGCTGGCCCGCCAGGAGCGGGTGGACGTCGCGGACCTGGCGGGCGAGCCGTTCGTCAGCTTCCCCGCCGACGCCGGCTCCAGCCTGCGCGATGCGACGTTCCGGACCTGCGAGCGCGCCGGGCACATCCCCCGTGTCGTACAGGAGGCACCGGACTCGTACACCATCCTGGCGCTGGTGGCGATGGGCGTCGGCGTCACCCTCACGCTCACCTCCTGCACCCACATCCAGCAGACGGGCCTGGTCTACCGCCCGTTGGCCGGGCCGCCCGTGGTGCTGCGTTCGGCACTCGCATGGCGCGCGGACAACCCGTCGGCCGCGCTGCGCAGCGTGCTGGACGTGGCCCGAGAGGTGCTGCCCGCCCCCTCACCGCCGGCGCCTCACCCCCGAGGGGGGACCGAGTGACCGGCACAGCCCGCCCCCGCCCGGAGAACCAGGAAGGCTTCCCATGTCCGACAGCCCCGGCAGCGCCGACATCGTCATCTGCGCACCCGTGCGCACCCCGATCGGCCGGTTCGGCGGCGCGCTGGCCGGGCAGCGCCCGCAGGCGCTGGCCGCGCAGGTGATCTCCGAGATCGTGTCGCGTACCGGCATCGACCCGGCACGGGTGGACGAGGTGATCCTCGGCCACGCCTACCCCACCTCGGAGGCGCCCGCCCTGGGGCGGGTGGCCGCCCTGGACGCGGGATTGCCCGAGTCGGTGACCGGCACCCAGATCGACCGGCGCTGCGGTTCCGGCCTGCAGGCTGTGCTGGATGCCGCGATGCAGATACGGGCCGGGTTCAGCGAGGTGGTCATCGCGGGCGGCGCCGAGGTGATGAGCGCTGCTCCGTACTACACCCACGAGGGCCGCTGGGGCATCAGGGGGCCCGGCCTGACGCTGCACGACTCCCTGGCCCGCGGCCGGGTCACCGCGGGCGGCGAGAACCATCCGGTACCCGGCGGGATGATCGAGACCGCCGAGAACCTGCGCCGGGAGTTCTCCGTCAGCCGCGCGGACCAGGACGCGCTGGCGCTCCGCTCCCAGCGGCGGGCCGCACGGGCGCTGGCCGAGGGCAGGTTCGAGGCGGAGACGGTCGCGGTGACCGTACGCAGCCGCAAGGGCGACACGCGGGTCGACACGGACGAGCACCCCCGTCCGGAGACCACCGCCGAACAGCTCGCCGGGCTGCGCCCCGTCCGGCTCAAGGAGGACCCGGAGGCCACCGTGACCGCAGGCAACGCCAGCGGCCAGAACGACGCGGCGGCCGGCTGCCTGGTCACCAGCGCGGCGACCGCCGAGCGGCTGGGACTGCGGCCGCTGGTGCGGCTGGTCTCCTTCGCCCGGGCAGGCGTGCCCGCACGGACGATGGGCCTCGGCCCGGTGCAGGCCACCCGGGACGCCCTCGCCAAGGCCGGGCTCGAACTGGCGGACCTGGACCTCATCGAGCTGAACGAGGCGTTCGCCGCGCAGGTCCTCGCCTGCACCCGGGCCCTCGGCCTGACCGAGCGGGACCACGAGCAGCGGATCAACGTCAACGGCTCCGGCATCTCGCTGGGCCACCCGGTGGGCGCGACGGGCGCGCGCATCCTGACCACGCTGGCCCACGAGATGCGGCGCGGTGGCGCCCGCTTCGGCCTGGAGACGATGTGCATCGGCGGCGGCCAGGGGCTGGCTGCCGTCTTCGAACGCGTGCCCGACGCGGGCTGATCCGCGGGGCGGGGCTGCTCTCCTGCTGGAAGCCGGGCCGCGGAATCCGGGCCGTCGCACGCGCCGGCCGGGAACCCGGGCGGCTAGGAGCGGGAGAAGCGCCCCGCCAGCGGCTCGGCGGGCTCGGCGGGCTCCGCGTCGGGCAGCTCGTCGGCGATCTGCCGGAGCATCTCCCGGGTCTGGGACGGCGGCATCGAGCGGGTCACCAGCCGGTCGGTGACGCGGCGGTACGCCTCGATGTCGGCGTCGTCCTCGAGGTAGGTGGCGCTGTGCAGCTGCTCCAGATACACGATGTCGGGCAGCTCGCTCTCCGGCAGCCGCAGCAGCGTGACGGGGCCGCCCGCTGCCGCGTGCCCGCCCGCGCTGAAGGGCATGATCTGCACCGTCACATGCGGCAGTTCACTCATCGCGCTCAGATGCCGCAGCTGGGCCCGCATGGTGGCCGTCCCGCCGACGGGGCGGCGCAGCGCGGCCTCGTCGATGACGGCCCATACGTGCGGGGCGCGCGGCCCGTAGAGGATCTGCTGGCGCCGCATCCGCAGGTCCACCCGCCGCTGGATGCCCGCCTCGGGCTCCTCGTCGTGGAGCAGTTCGATCACGGCGCGCGCGTACTCGCCGGTCTGCAGGAGGCCGGGAACGAACTGCACCTCGTAGGTGCGGATGACGCTGGCCGCCTGCTCCAGGCCCAGATAGGTGTGCAGCCAGCGGGGGACGACGCCTTGGAAGGACTGCCACCAGCCGGGCGTGTTGGCCTGCTCGGCCAGCGCGGTCAGTACCGCCCGTTCGCTCTCGTCCGTGACGCCGTAGATGGTGAGCAGGTCCGCGACGTCCCGCAGGGCGCAGCCGGTGCGGCCCTGCTCCAGATCCCGGATCCGCTGATGGGTGACCCGGATGGCCTCCGCGGCCTCCCGGCGGGATATGTACTGCGCCTCGCGCAGCCTCCGCAGCCGGATCCCCAGCACCATCCGGGGCACGGCCGGAGACGCACCACCTCCATCCGTCGAACCGTTCTGCACGGCGTCTCTGGCGGCCGCTTCACCGCCAGTGACGTCAGTGATGCGCATACCGCTGCTCCCGTACCGTAGCCGCATTGGTCTCGCCACCTTCCAAGTTTCCCTCCCCGCTCCGATGTGGCCTCATTGGGGTACCTGCCCAACTAGCCCCGCAGTCAGGCACGTCGTACCCAGGCTTCTTGCCGTTGGCACATCCCGCGGCACACCAGGGGGCCGATCGGGGCGGCCCCGGGGGCGGACCGGGACGGTTTCCGTACCGGATCGGTTGCCCCGTCGCACGCCGCCTTGCCCTGATCGCGAAGGGGGAGTAAACGCCTCGTGCATGGGAACCACACGGCGGACGCCGGCATCCGGGGCGGGCCCCGCGACGCGGACGACAGCGGAGACGACGGAGCACCACGGGCACCGGCCGGAGCGGGAACCCGGACCCGACCAGGAGCGGGCCCGTGCGGCGGCGGCGCGACTGGCCCACGCCGGGGTGCACGGTACCGCGCTCACCTGGGTGGACAACGCGGGGCTCACCCGTGTCAAGGCCGTACCGGTCGACCGGCTGCCGCAGGCCGTCGGCTCGGGTGTCGGTATGTCCCCGTGCTTCGACGTCTATCTCGTCGACGACTCGATGACCGCCGGTGAGTACATCGGCGGCCCGGACGGGGATCTGCGGCTGGTGCCGGACCTGGACCGGCTGACGACGCTGGCGGCACAGCCCGGCTGGGCGTGGGCGCCGGTGGACCGCTACGAGCAGGACGGCACCGCGTACGCCGCCTGCCAGCGCGGTTTCGCGCGGCGGATGGCCGAGCGGGCGCGGGCCGAGCACGGTGTCGAGCTGCGGATGGGGTTCGAGACCGAATGGGTGGTCACACGCGGCCCGCTGTCGGCCGTCGGGGCCGCCGACGCGCCGGAGTACCCGACGGCCGGTCCGGCGTACGGCATGACCCGGCTGGTGGAGACCTCGGACTATCTGCGCGACATCCTCGCGGCACTGACCGCGCAGGGCGTCGAGGTGCTGCAGCTCCACCCCGAGTACGCGGCCGGGCAGTTCGAGGTTTC
Organism: Streptomyces smyrnaeus; assembly: GCF_017676345.1. Lineage (GTDB taxonomy): Bacteria > Actinomycetota > Actinomycetes > Streptomycetales > Streptomycetaceae > Streptomyces > Streptomyces smyrnaeus. The sequence goes on from NZ_JAFFZM010000001.1 coordinate 349,673, forward strand.
GGTCGCGCCGTCCGACCCGGTGGGCGCGGCCGACCTGGCGGTACTGGTACGGGAGACCGTGCGCGCGGTCTCGCTGCGGCACGGGCTGACGGCCTCGTTCGCGCCGGTGGTCGACCCGGGCGGGGTGGGCAGCGGAGGGCATCTGCATCTGAGTCTGTGGCGGGAGGGACGCAACCTGTGCGCGGGCGGCGAGGGGCCGTTCGGTATGACGCCGGAGTGCGAGGCGTTCCTGGCCGGGGTGCTGCGGGAACTGCCCGCGCTGCTCGCGCTGGGCGCCCCCTCCCCCGCCAGCTATCTGCGGCTGCGCCCCTCCCGTTGGGCAGGTGCCTTCCACTGCTGGGGGCTGGAGAACCGGGAGGCGGCGCTCCGCTTCATCGCGGGCCGCGGCGCCACCGCCGACGGTGCGAACGCCGAGGTCAAGTGTGTGGACTCGGCGGCCAACCCGTATCTGCTGGTGGGCGGCGTCATCGCGGCGGGGCTGGCCGGTCTCGGTGAGCCGGCCGGCACCGAGCGGGCCGGTGCCCGGTTGCCCGCGCCCGTCGCGGGCGATCCGGCGCACAGCGACCCCGGGCCCGATCCGCTGCCCGGCTCGCTCGCCCACGCGCTGGCACGTTTCGAGGCCTCGCCTGTGCTGCGCGCGGCCCTGGGCGAACCGCTGTTCGATGCGATCCGTGCGGTGCGGGCGGGCGAGATCGAGCTGTTCGAGGGGGCGAGCGATCGGGAGATCGCCGCCGCGACCCGGGGGAGGTACTGAATGCCCGCATCCACGCCGACGTTCCCGCCACTGGTCGACCAGCACTGCCATGGAGTGCTCAGGGCCGGACCCGACCCGGTCGCGTTCGAGGGGTATCTGACCGAGGCCCATGTGCCGCAGCGCCCCGCTCCCTCGCCGGGCTCCGCTCCCGGGGACACCGGCCCCGCGTTCAGCTACTTCGACACCCAGCTGGGGTTCGCCGTACGGCGATGGTGTGCTCCCGTGCTCGGCCTGGAGCCGCACTGTGCGCCGGGCGACTATCTGGAGCGGCGCGCCGAGCTGGGCACCGCCGAGGTGACGGGCAGGCTGCTGCGCTCCGCTGGCATCTCCGCCTTCCTCGTGGACACCGGGCTGCCCGGCCCGCTGCTCACCCCCGGCGAACTGGCCGAGACGGCAGCGGCCGAAGCGCACGAGATCGTGCGCCTCGAACGGCTGGCCGAGCGGGCGGCCGACACCGCACGGGACACCCACGCCTTCCTGGCCGAGCTCTCCGACGCCGTACGCGAATCGGCCCGTACGGCGCGCGGTTTCAAGTCGGTGGTCGCCTACCGCTGCGGCCTGGACCTGGACCCCGTACCGCCCGGCACCTCGGCGATCTACGCGGCGGCCGACCGCTGGCTGGCCTCCCGGGTGCAGGGCGGCAAGCTCTCCGACCCGGTACTGGAGCGGCATCTGCTGTGGTCGGCCGTACGCACGGGGCTGCCGCTGCAGCTGCACACCGGCTTCGGGGACCCGGACCTGCGCCTGGATCGCTGCGACCCGCTGCTGCTGACCGACTTCATCCGCGCGACGGCCCCCTACGGAGCTCCGCTGATCCTGCTGCACTGCTACCCCTACCACCGCGGCGCGGGCTATCTGGCCGCCGTCTTCCCCCATGTGTACGCCGACTTCGGCCTCACCCTGACCCACACCGGGGCCCGTGCCGGCCAGGTGCTGGCGGAACTGCTGGAACTCACCCCGTTCGGCAAACTCCTCTTCTCCACCGACGCCTACGGCATCCCGGAGCTCTATCTGGTCGGTGCCCGCCTCTTCCGCGAGGCGATCACCGGCCTGACGCGGCAGTGGGTGGAGCGGGGCCAGTGGTCCCGCGGCGACGCGGACAGGGTGACAGAAATGATCGCGGGCGGCACGGCGAGGCGGCTGTACGGGCTCTAGGGCCCGACGTAAGCGGGCGCGGCGGTGCCACGCCCGCGGCGGCCGTGCGGCAAAAGGTCCCCCTCGCCACCGTGCGGCGGCGAGGGGGTGGCCCGTGACGAGCGGGGTCAGCCGATGTTCACATCGACGCACGCGTAGAACGCGTTGGCGGTGTCCGCGACGTTCCACACCGCCAGCACGGTCTGCCGTCCGGAGAAGTCGCCGAAGTCGACGTCGTGCGACAGTTGCGACGGCGGCTGCTGCCCGCCCTGGTCGAACTCGGCGATCTTCTGGCCGTCGATGTAGTACTGCCAGGTGGTGGTGCGGTGTGCGGCCGTCAGCGTCCAGTTGAAGGTCGCCGACCTGCCGACGTTCGCCACGTTCCAGCCGTGGTTGTCGTCGCGCAGCTCGGCCCACTCGTCGTGGCCGCCGGCGCAGTCCTGGAGGCCCTTGGGGCCTTCGACGCTCTGCGGCTCGTACTTGATGGAACCGCATTCGACGACTCCGGCGGCGCACTGGGCCTGTCGGCTGGCCGGGTCGCTGATGTAGCCGTGGGCACTGGCGGGCGTCACCGACAGGCCGAGGACGAGCAAGGGGGAGAGTCCGGCACCGATGAGCGCGGCCAGCTTCCTCTTTTTGTGCATGTCAACTCCTTCGGCGGCAGGACCGGCACGCCGGAGCGCACGCCGGGGCCGGTCCCGGTGGGGGGTCATCCGATTGGTCTAGACTTTAACCACTGTCTGTCCACGGTCAAGACATCGGACATCATCGACGGCTGACCGACCCTCACCCGGCGAACCGCGCACCACGGAACCGCTCAGCGGCCCCGGGTGAGCACGAGCACCGCCATGTCGTCCTGCCGCTGGCCCCCCGTCCACTCGGTGACGGCCTCCACCAGCGCGTCCGCCAGCGCACCCGGGCCGCGCGACGCCAACCCGCCGAGCCCGCGCTCCACGTCGAAGAAGGTGCCCTCGGCGTTGCGGGCCTCGGTGACCCCGTCGGTGACCAGGACCAGCGAGTCGTCCGGCGCGAACGGGAAGGTCTCCTCGACCGGCTCTCCGTTCGGGGAGTCGAGCCCGGTCGACAGCGGCAGTTCGGGGTGGGTCGGCTCCAGGCAGACGACGTTGCCCTCGTGCAGGAGATAGGGCGGCGGATGGCCCCGGTTGAGCACGGTGACCGTGTCGCCGGTGACCGGGATCTGGACGAGCAGCGCGGTGACGAACCCCTCGATGTCGTCCGCCGTGTCCCTGCGCCGTTCACCCTCCCGGTCGAGGGCACGATCGAGCCGGTCGGCCAGGTCGTGCAGGGTCGGCGCGTGTTCGGCCGCCTCCCGGAAGGCGCCGACGGCGACCGAGACGGCCGAGACGGCGGGCAGCCCCTTGCCGCGCACATCGCCGATCATCGCGCGGATGCCGAACGGCGACTCCTGGAGCGCGTACAGATCGCCGCCGATCGCGGCCCCGATCTGCGCCGCCACATAGCGGTCCGCGACCTTCAGCGGCCCGATGTCGGTGGGCGGCGCGGGCAGGACGGCGCGCTGCGCCGCCTCCGCGACGGTCAGCGCCAGGGCCAGATTGCGGCCCTGCCGGTCGACGAGCCATTTGATCCACAGCCCCACCAGGCTGACGACCAGCACCGCGATCACATCGATCAGCAGTGCTGCCCCCTCGCGCCCCGCGTACCCGGCCGCGCCCGCCGCCGCCACGCTCGCCACGAAGGCGAACAGCGCGGTGGACCGGAAGGAGTAGCTCATGCCCGCCACCATCGAGGTGCAGGCCAGCAGCGGCAGCCCGTAGTACGGCTTCGGGGAGAACACTCCCGCAGCCACACCCGAGAGCAGCAGCAGTGGCGGCGCCACGTACGGCACTCTGCCCAGTCCATCCGCGGGGCCGCCCACCCAGCTCTCCTCGTCCGTATCCGTCCGACGCCACCCAGAGCCGACGCCCTGTCGTGGTGATTCTCCCATTTGCCGATATTTCCGCACGATTCGACGGGACGGGATGGCGGGAAAGGACGGCAGCGGCTCTCCCGCCCCCCGGCTGCCAGGGGGCGGGGGCCGGGATTCACCCGTTCGGCGTGCGAGCCGCCCCGGTCACAGCAGGGGGCGCAGCCGCTCCCAGGCCCAGGAGCCCAGCGTGGTGGGCGTGGTGGTCAGCAGCGTCCGGGCGTCCGCGGACCGGAAGCCGTCCCGCATCCACACCGACATCCCGACGAAGCCCTCCACCTGCTTGTCCGACAGCCCCGCCGCCCGCAGCGTCGCGCGCAGCTCCTCGTCGCTGATGCGCTCGGCCCGTACCGGGCGGCCGAGCGCCTCGCTGAGAATGGCGGCCGCCTGCGCGTAGGTCAGGTCCTCGGGACCGTGCACCGCCTGCACCCGCTGCCCCGTCCAGGCGTCCGACAGCAGCCGGGCGACGGCCACATCGCCGATGTCGCGCGGGTCGACCCAGGGCATCGGATGGTCCAGCGGCAGGGTCGTGCGCAGCACGCCCTCGTGGCGCAGCGCGTCCACCTCGCCCCACAGGTTGCTGTAGAAGAACCCGCAGCGCAGATGGAGCACCGCCGCTCCGGTCGCCTCCAGCAACTCCTCCGTACGGCCGAGCCCGTCGATCTCCCCCGCCCCCGACCGCAGCTCGGCGCCGGTGCTGCTGAGGAAGACGGTGCGCCCGATGCCGTTCTCGCGTACGGCCCGTGCCGCGTTCGCACCCATCCTGGCGTACCCCGCCACCGGATCGTCGTCGGCGGTCGGCGGGTCGACCCAGAACAGCGCCCCGGCGCCCCGAGTGGCCCGTACGACCGCGTCCCCGTCGCCCTGGTCGCAGCGGACGACATCGGCCCGCTCGCGCACCTCCGCCGCCAGCCGGGCCGGATCGCGAGCCAGCAGGGTGGGGCGCACTCCGGCCTGGAGCAGCAGGTGGACGACGCGTGAGCCGACATGGCCGGTGGGGGTGGTCACCACGATCTTCATGGTTGTGCCAACTGTGACGCGCCGCCCGGCGTCACGGCGGCGGACCCCGCCGCCGCCCGGCACGCACCCAGCGGGTGACCGCTACCCCCGACAAGGGGTAGCGGGCCGGTCGGTACGGCAGGTATGTGTGACGCACGACACCCGACGGAGCCTGTGGAGGTCGCCCATGTCCGCATCCGCACCGCGCGGTGCGCACACCGCCGAGCGCAGCTACGCCTCAGGGGCGTCGACGACCCCGCTGCTGGGCGACACCATCGGGGAGAACCTGGACCGGACCGTCGCCGTCCACGGCGACCGGGACGCCCTGGTCGACGTGGAGGGCGGGCGACGCTGGAGCTACCGGGAGTTCGCCGCCGACGTCGAAGCCGTCGCCATGGGCCTGCACGCGCGAGGCATCCGCAATGGCGACCGGGTGGGCATCTGGGCTCCCAACTGCCCCGAGTGGACGCTGATCCAGTACGCGACGGCGAAGCTGGGCGCGATCCTGGTCAACATCAACCCCGCCTACCGGGCACACGAACTGGCGTACGTCCTCGGCCAGGCGGGCGTCCGCATGCTGGTGGCCGCCCGCAGCCACAAGGGCTCCGACTACGCGGCGATGATCCGGCAGATACGCGGCGAGTGCCCGGCGCTGTCCGAGGTGGTGCTGATCGGCGCGGGCGAGATCGGGGAGACCTCCCCGCGGGGGCCGGAGGAGGAGTGGGCCCGGCTGCTGGAGTCGGGCCGGGCACAGGACCCCGCGCGGGCCCGGGCCGTGCTGGACGGTATCGCCGCCACGCTCTCCGCCGACGACCCCGTCAACCTGCAGTACACGTCCGGCACCACGGGTTTCCCCAAAGGCGCCACCCTCTCGCACCACAACATCCTCAACAACGGCTTCTTCGTCGGCGAGCTGTGCCGCTACACGGAGGCGGACCGCATCTGCCTGCCGGTGCCCTTCTACCACTGCTTCGGCATGGTGATGGGCAACCTGGCGGCCACCAGCCACGGCGCCTGCATGGTCATCCCCTCCCCCGCCTTCGAGCCGAAGGCGGCGCTGCGCGCGGTGCAGGAGGAGCGCTGCACCTCGCTGTACGGGGTGCCGACGATGTTCATCGCCGAGCTGGCCGAACCCGACTTCGACTCCTACGACCTCACCAGCCTGCGGACCGGCATCATGGCCGGATCCCCGTGCCCGGTCGAGGTGATGAAGCAGGTCATCGAGCGGATGGGGATGGCCGAGGTGTCGATCTGCTACGGCATGACGGAGACCTCGCCCGTCTCCACCCAGACCCGCGCCGACGACACGATCGAGCGGCGGGTCTCGACCGTGGGCCGGGTGGGGCCGCACCTGGAGGTCAAGGTCGTCGACCCGGCCACCGGCCGGTGCCTGCCGCGCGGGGAGCCGGGCGAACTGTGCACCCGCGGCTACTCGGTGATGCTCGGCTACTGGGAACAGCCCGAGGCCACCGCCCAGGCCATCGACGCGGCGCGCTGGATGCACACCGGGGATCTGGCGGTGATGGACGACGACGGGTACGTCAAGGTCACCGGCCGGATCAAGGATGTGGTCATCCGGGGCGGGGAGAACATCTATCCGAGGGAGATCGAGGAGTTCCTGTACACCCACCCCCACATCCTCGACGCGCAGGTCGTCGGGGTGCCCGACGAGCGCTACGGTGAGGAACTGATGGCGTGGATACGAATGCGGGAGGGTGCGGCACCACTCACGGCGGACGGCGTACGCGAGTTCTGCGAGGGCAAGCTCGCCCACTACAAGATCCCGCGCTATGTGCACACGGTCGACGCGTTCCCGATGACCGTCACCGGCAAGGTGCGCAAGGTCGAGATCCGTGAGAAGTCGATCGAACTGCTGGGCCTGACACCGCCCACCGGAACCGGGACCGTCGCCGATCGGGCCGCACCCGGTTCCGGGCCCGGCCCGCGCCCGGCCACCCCGTCGAACTGACCACTGTTGTGCAGCGGAGGAGTCGAGGTTGCCTTCACCCGACCGTTCCCGTACCCGTCCCCACTCCCCGGGCGGCCCGGTGCCCTTCCCCCGGTCCCCGCTGCGGCCGGACGATGCCGACGCGTTCCGCCACGCCCTGCGACTGGCGCGGCAACGCACAGGTGTGCGTACGGTCTTCGGCGGCGAGGTGGCCGACGGTGCCCTGCGGCTGACGGAGTTCACCGGCACCCTCACCGACTCCATGCGGGGCCTGCGCGTGGTGCCGGGCCGAGGGCTGGGCGGCTACGTCCTCGCACATCAGCGCCCGTACGCGGTCAACGACTACGTACCGGCCACGACGATCACCCACGACTACGACAGCCCCGTGCGGCGCGAGGGCATACGCGCGATCGTGGCCGCACCGGTCACCGTGCAGGGCGGGGTGCGGGGCGTGCTCTACGCCGCCACCCGCGACACCACGCCGCTGGGGGACCGCGCCACCGCCGCGCTGATGGACGCCGCGCGGCGGCTGGCCGGTGAGATCGCCGTCCGCGAGGAGGTCGACCGGCGCGTCCGGCTGCTGGAGACCGCCGTCGAGGTGCCGCCCGCCCAGCCCCCGGCGCCCGGCCTCGACGCGCTGCGGGACCTGCACGCCGAACTGCGCGGCATCGCCCAGCAGATCGAGGACACAAAGCTGCGGGACAGGCTGCGGCAGGCCTGCGACCGGTTCCTGCGCGCCGGGATCGAGGGCGAAGGGGGCGACACCGGCCCGGAGGGGGGCGACTCCGGCGCCGGCCCGCACGCCGACCGGACCGAGGACCGCCCGCGCCTCTCCCCGCGCGAGCTCGACGTCCTCTCGTACGTCGCACTCGGGTGCACCAACGCGGAGGCCGCCCAGTACCTGGGCCTGGAACCGGAGACGGTCAAGGCCTATCTGCGCAGCGCCACCCGCAAGCTGGGCGTCCACAGTCGCCACCACGCGGTGGCGGCAGCCCGGCGGCACGGCCTGCTGCCGTGACCCGGACGACGGCCCGGACGACCACCCGGACGGCGGCGCGGACTGCGACACGGACGGCCTGCCGGTTCCGGCTAGCCCCGATCGGCGGATCGACGCGGAGCCGGGTCGTTCGTTAACCCCCACATGATCACTGCACAACGACACCCCCTTCCGTTCCTGGCGACACCGCAGCACCACGGAGAGGCGGGCGCGCGATGAGCAAGCGGCAGAAGGGACGCAAGCACCGCGCGGTCAACCGCACCCCCCGCCCGGTCGGTTCCGCCGCACCGGCGAGGGCCACCCGGGCGACGGCCACCCGGGCCATGGCGACCGGCCCGGCGGCAACCGGCCCGACAGCGACAGACCCCGCGGCAGTCACCGGAGCCCCGGCTGCCCGCGCCGAGGCGCCCGCGCCCGGGACCGCGCCCGCACCTCGACCGGCACCCGCGCCCAAGACCGAGACCGAGACCAAGACCGAGACCGAAACCAAGACCGGGACCGGGACCGCGCCGCCGGAGAGCGCGCCGGCCGCCGTGTCCACCCCGGAGGCGGTGAGTGAGCTCTTCCGGACACCCGCCCGCGACGGAGGGCTCGGGCAGAGCGCGGGCCGTACCTGGGAGCGGGTACGAGCGGCGGGCGCGGCCGGGACCGCGGTCGAGGAGCTTGCCGCCGAGGTGGGTTACCAGGAGCGCACCGTGCTCAAGCACCTGCTGGGCCTGGCCGCACACGGGCTGGTCGAACAGTACGGCCCCGGCCGCTGGCGCCCCGTACCGGACGGTGCCGCGGAGACCGGCGCGGACGAGGCCCGGGTGCCGCAGCGCGCCTGAGGCTCCGTCTCCTTCCGTTCCGCGCGGTCCGGTACGGCGCCGCAGGCCGTACCGGACCGCCCCACCCGCCCCACCCGGAGTCCGTATGACCGCCTCCCCCTCCCCCGAGCCGGCCGGCCGCGTCCTCGTCGCCGGGATCGGCAACATCTTCCTGGGCGACGACGGCTTCGGCGTCGAGGTCGTACAACAGCTGGCGCGGCACCCGCTGCCCGAGCACGCCCAGGCCCTGGACATCGGTGTACGAGGCGTCCATCTGGCCTATCAGGTGCTGGACGGCTGCGACACGCTGATCATGGTGGACGCCGTGCAGCGCGGCGGCGCCCCCGGCACGGTGCGGCTGATCGAGGTGTCCGAACAGGACCGTGCGGCACCGGAGGGGGTGCCGGTGGTCGACGGGCACCACATGTCGCCACAGGCCGTGCTCGCCCTGCTGGAGACACTGCGCGAGGGCATGGGCGGAAGCGCCCCTGGGCGGGTGTTCGTCGTCGGCTGCGAGCCCGCCGAGCTGGCGGAGGGCATCGGGCTGAGTCCGCCGGTGGCCGCCGCCGTGGACGAGGCGGTGGAGTTGGTGCTGCGGCTGCTGGCGGACGCCCCCGCGCACCCCTCCCCCGAGGAGGCGGCCGACGCCGCGCCGGACGGGGCGGCCGAACGGCGGACGGCCGCCCGGGACAGCGGCGTGGCGGCGAAGGGGCGGCCCTCGGCGCCCCTGTAATGGTGCGAGCCGCAGCCTGGTCCATACCGCGCAGGGGAAGTGACCGATGCACGAGATGTCCATCGCCATGGCAGTGGTCTGCCAGGTCGAGGAGGCGGCGCGGACCCACCACGCCGTGGGCGTCGAGGCCGTCACCCTGCGGGTGGGCGAGCTGGCCGGCGTCGTCCCCGAGGCGCTGCGCTTCTCGTTCGGTCTCGCCTGCGAAGGGACCGTACTGGCCGGCGCCGAGCTGGTGACCGAGCAGGTGCCGGGGCGTGCGCGGTGCACGTCCTGCGCCCGTGAGTGGGCCACGGGTATGCCCCCGCGGCTGTGCTGCGAGCAGTGCGGAGACTCCCGTACCGAGCTGCGATCCGGCCGCGAGCTGCAGATCGCCACCGTGCGGTGGGCCGAGAACCCGCAGCGCGCCCTAGCCCTTGAGGAGCTGTGAAGCCATGTGCCGTGTCGCCGATCTGCAACAGGCCGTGCTGGCGCGGAACGACAGCCGTGCCGAGCGGCTGCGCGCCGAGCTGACCGCGCGCGGGACCGCCGTGGTCAATCTGCTCTCCAGTCCGGGCAGCGGCAAGACGGCCCTGCTGGAGGCGGAGTTGCGGCTGGCGCGGGAGCGCGGCGTACCGACGGCCGCGCTGACCGCCGACCTGGCCACCGAGAACGACGCGCGGCGGCTGGCGCGCTCCGGGGTGCCGGTCAAGCAGGTGCTGACGGACGGGCTGTGCCATCTGGAGGCGGACATGCTCGCCGGGCACCTGGCCGACTGGCTGCCCGCCGACACCCGGCTGCTGTTCGTCGAGAACGTGGGCAATCTGGTCTGCCCCGCCTCCTACGACCTCGGTGAGTCGCTGCGCGTGGTCCTCGCCTCGGTCACCGAGGGCGAGGACAAGCCGTTGAAGTACCCCACGGCGTTCGGGCTGGCGCAGTTGGTCGTCGTCACCAAGCAGGACCTCGCGCAGGCGGCCGGCTTCGATCAGGAGGCCTTCCACGCCAATGTGCGGCAGGTCAATCCGGGGGTCGAGGTCGTCGACACCTCGGTGCGCACTGGCCTGAACCTCGGCGTGCTGCTGGAGCGGGCGCTGGCGGCGGGCGACGGTACCGCCGTGCACCGCCCGGTGATGGCCCGCCGGGCAGCTGCCGGCCCGCACACCGAAGCGCACCCGCACAGTCACCCCTACGCCCACGCGGACACCGACCCGCACGCACCCGCCGAACCCCACGCGCATGTCCAAGGCTGACGTCGCCGGGGCCGAGCGCAGCCGGGTCCTGATCCGGGGCGTGGTGCAGGGGGTGGGGTTCCGCCCGTACGTGTACGCGCTCGCCGACCGGCTGGGGCTCTCCGGCCATGTCACCAACACCGGCGAGGGGGTGGTGGCCGAGGTGGAGGGCGCCTGGGAGGCCGTCGCCGCCTTCCGGGAGCGGATCGGCGCCGAGGCCCCGCCGCTGGCCGTCGTCGAGTCGGTCACGCACCAGCCGCTGCCTCCGGTGGGTGCCACGGGCTTCCGTATCGTCGCCTCCCGCTCCGGTGGGGCGCGGCGCACCCTGGTCGCGCCGGACACGGCCACCTGCGAGGCCTGCCTGCGGGAGCTGACCGACCCGGCGGACCGCCGCTACCGGCACCCCTTCGTCACCTGCACCGACTGCGGGCCGCGTTTCACCATCGTCACCGGCCTGCCCTACGACCGGGCCAACACCACGATGCGCCGGTTCGCGATGTGCGAGCGGTGCGCCCGCGAGTACGACGACCCCGCCGACCGGCGCTTCCACGCCCAGCCCGTCTCCTGCCACGAATGCGGACCCCGCGCCCGGCTGCTGGTGCCCGCGGCGCCGGAGCCGGGCTGGACACAGGCGCCCGGCGAACCGGTGGCCGGGGCCCGGCGGTTGCTGAGGGACGGCGCGGTGGTCGCCGTCAAGGGGCTGGGCGGCTACCACCTGGCGTGCGACGCGGGCAACGAGGAGGCGGTGCGGCTGCTGCGCCGTCGCAAGGCGCGCGGGGACAAGCCGTTCGCGGTGCTGGCCCGCGAGGTGGCCGACGTCGCGCGGCTGGCCGTCGTGGGCCCGGCCGAACGCGCGCTGCTGACGGGCAGCCGACGCCCCGTCGTACTGCTGCGCAAGCGCGCCGACGCGGCTGCGTCGGACGGTCCGCCGCTGGCCGCCGCCGTCGCCCCCAAGAGCCCCGATCTGGGCGTCATGCTCCCCTACACTCCGCTGCACCACCTGCTCCTCGGTCTGCCGGGCGACCCTCCCGGACCCCGGCTCCTGGTACTGACCAGCGGCAACCTCGGCGGCGAGCCCATCGTCACCGGCGAGGAGGAGGCGCTGGAGCGGCTGGCGCACCTCGCGGACGCCTTCCTCGTCCACGACCGGCCCGTCCATGTGCCGTGCGACGACTCGGTGGTGCGGGTGTGCGCGGGCGAAGAACTGCCGGTGCGCCGCTCGCGCGGGTACGCGCCGCTGCCGCTCACGCTGCCGGTGCCGGTACGGCCGGCGCTCGCGGTCGGCGGGGACGTGAAGAACGCCTTCTGCCTGGGCGAGGGGCGGCACGCCTGGCTGTCGGCGCACATCGGGGACATGGACGACCTGGCCACGCTGGGTGCCTTCGAGCGCGCCGAGAAGCAGCTGGAGGACATCACCGCCGTCTCCCCCGGGCTGCTGGTCGCCGACCGGCACCCCGCCTACCGCTCGGCGCGCTGGGCCGAACGGAACGCGGACGGCCGACCGCTGCGCCGCGTCCAGCACCACCACGCCCACATCGCCTCCGTCATGGCCGAGCACGGGCTGGACGGCTCCCGGGCCGTGCTCGGCGTCGCCTTCGACGGGACCGGGTACGGCGACGACGGCGCGGTGTGGGGCGGCGAGTTCCTGCTGACGGACTACGACGGCTTCACCCGGTTCGCGCACCTGCGGTACGCGCCGCTGCCCGGCGGTGACGCCGCGGTACGGCACCCCTACCGGACGGCCCTGGCCCACCTGTGGGCCGCCGGGCTCGGCTGGGACCCGGACCTGCCGTGCACCGCCTGCTGCCCGCCGACCGAACTCCAGGTGCTCGCACGTCAGTTGGAGCGCGGGCTGCAGTGCGTACCGACCTCCAGCATGGGGCGGCTGTTCGACGCCGTGTCCTCGCTGACGGGTATCTGCCACCGCTCGGGATACGAGGCGCAGGCGGCGATGGAGCTGGAGGCGGCCGCCGCGGCCTGCGCCGAGGCGCAGGTGCACGACTACGACTTCCCGCTGCTGCCCGCGGATGCCGACGGCGTGCGGGTGGCCGATCCCGGCCCGCTGCTGGCCGCCGTGGTCGGCGAGTTGCGCGCGGGTGTCGCGCGGGAGGTGATCGCGGGGCGTTTCCACGCGGCCGTCGCGGCGCTGGTCCGTCGTACCTGTGCGGCGGCGCGCGAGCGGTACGGGGTGGAGACGGTGGCGCTGAGCGGCGGTGTGTTCGCCAACGCCGTGCTGTCCGAGGCCTGTGTGAGCGGTCTGCGCGCGGACGGCTTCTCGGTGCTGCGGCACCGGCTCGTACCGCCCGGGGACGGCGGGCTGGCCCTGGGGCAGCTCGTGGTCGCGGCGCGTGTACCGCGGACCGAGGCAACTTCCCCGCCGCCGACCTGTTCCGCGGCGCACTGACCCACCGTCCAACGAGGAGAGGCCATGTGTCTGGCGGTACCCGGCAAGGTCCTGCGGATCGAGGAGCGTGACGGCACCCGGATGGCGTCCGTCGACTTCGGCGGGGTGGTCAAGGAGGTGTGCCTGGAGTACGTGCCCGACCTGCGGGTCGGCGAGTACACGATCGTCCACGTCGGTTTCGCCCTGCAACGGCTGGACGAGGAGTCGGCCCGGCAGACCCTCGAACTGTTCGAGAACCTCGGGCTGCTGGAGGAGGAGTTCGGCGACCCGTGGCAGGCCGCCGAGGACGCGCAGCGCGCCGACGACGCACAACAGGAGGTGCGGCTGTGAAGTACATCGAGGAGTTCCAGGACCCGCTGCTGGCCGAGCGGCTGCTGGAGGACATCCACGCCACCGTCACCCGGCCCTGGGCACTGATGGAGGTGTGCGGCGGGCAGACGCACTCCATCATCCGGCACGGCATCGACCAGTTGCTGCCCGAGGAGGTCGAGCTGATCCACGGCCCCGGGTGCCCGGTGTGTGTGACCCCGCTGGAACTGATCGACAAGGCGCTGGAGATCGCGTCCCGGCCCGAGGTGATCTTCTGCTCGTTCGGCGACATGCTGCGGGTACCGGGAACCGGGCGTGACCTCTTCCAGGTCCGCTCGGAGGGCGGTGACGTGCGCGTCGTCTACTCGCCGCTGGACGCGCTCACCCTGGCCCGGGAGAACCCCGACCGGGAGGTCGTCTTCTTCGGCATCGGCTTCGAGACCACGGCCCCGCCCAACGCCATGGCCGTGCACCAGGCGGCGAGGCTGGGGCTGCGCAACTTCAGCCTGCTCGTCTCCCATGTGCGGGTCCCACCGGCCATCGAGGCCATCATGCGCTCGCCGGACTGCCGGGTACGCGCCTTCCTGGCGGCCGGGCACGTGTGCAGTGTGATGGGGACCGAGGAGTACCCGGCGCTGGCGGAGCGCCACGAGGTGCCCATCGTCGTCACCGGATTCGAACCGCTGGACATCCTGGAAGGGGTGCGCCGGGCGGTACGGCAGCTGGAGGCGGGCCGCCACACGGTCGAGAACGCCTACCCGCGCGCGGTCGTGGCGCAGGGCAACCCGGCGGCCAGGGCGATGCTGGACGAGGTGTTCAGCACCACCGACCGCGGCTGGCGCGGCATCGGCGTCATCCCGGACAGCGGCTGGCGGCTGGCACCCCGCTACCGGGAGTACGACGCGGAGCACCGCTTCAGCGTCGAAGGCATCACCACCCGGGAGCCCGCGGCCTGCCGCAGCGGCGAGGTGCTGCAAGGGCTGCTGAAGCCGCACGAGTGCGAGGCGTTCGGCACCACCTGCACGCCACGCACCCCGCTCGGCGCCACGATGGTCTCCAGCGAGGGTGCCTGCGCCGCCTACTACCTCTACCGCCGGCTCGGCGGAACGACCGACGCACCACTGGAGGCGAGCATCCGTTGACCAGCACCGAGGCCGTCGAGCCGACGGCGGGCGTGGGCACCGAGGACGAGGCGGGCGCCGCCGGGGCGGACGTGGGCGCCCGAGCGGACGCCGAAGTCCCTCCCGCGCCGGACCTGTCCGGCTGGAGCTGCCCGGCACCGCTGCGCGGCCGGGAGCGGATCGTCCTGGGGCACGGCGGGGGCGGCGCGCTCTCCGCCGAGCTGATGGAGCACGTCTTCGCCCCCGCCTACGGCGGTCGGGCACTCTCGACGCTCGCCGACTCGGCCGCGCTGGAGGTCGACGGCGCCCGGCTGGCGTTCTCCACCGACTCCTTCGTGGTGCGACCGCTGTTCTTCCCCGGCGGCAGCATCGGCGACCTGGCCGTCAACGGCACCGTCAACGACCTGGCGATGAGCGGGGCGAGGCCCGCCTACCTCTCCTGCGGATTCATCCTGGAGGAGGGCGTGGAGCTCGACGTCGTGGCGCGGGTCGCCGAGGCGGTGGGAGCGGCGGCCCGCACGGCCGGGGTCGAGATCGCCACCGGGGACACCAAGGTGGTGGAGGCGGGACGCGGCGACGGCGTCTATCTGAACACCGCCGGGATCGGTGTGATCCCCCACGGCGTCGACATCCGGCCCCGGCGGGCCGCGCCCGGCGATGTCGTCATCGTCAGCGGAGCGATCGGTGTGCACGGCGTCGCGGTGCTGAGCCGGCGCGAAGGGCTGGAGTTCGAGGCCGCCGTCGAGAGCGACTGCGCGGCCCTCGGCTCCCTGGTGGCGGACATGCTGGCCGTCACCAGGGACCTGCACGTCCTGCGCGACCCGACGCGCGGCGGTGTCGCCGCCGCGCTCAACGAGATCGCGACGGCCGCCTCGGTCGGCGTCGTTCTCCAGGAGCGGGCGATCCCGGTACCCGAACAGGTGGCGAGCGCCTGCTCGATGCTGGGGCTCGACCCGATGTACGTGGCGAACGAGGGCAAGCTGCTGGCCTTCGTACCGCGCACGGAGGCCGACGCCGTGCTCGCCGCGATGCGCGCCCATCCGCTGGGGGCCGAGGCCGCCGTGATCGGCGAGTGCGTCACCGACCATCCGGGCATGGTCGTCGCCCGTACCGGGCTGGGCGGCACCCGGGTCGTGGACCTGCCGCTGGGTGAACAACTGCCCCGAATCTGCTGAGCCGGCACCGACCGGCCGGCACACCGACGAGCCATCACCAGGAGGTCGTGGTGCGGATCCTGCTCATCGCGAGCGCCTTCAACAGTCTGACCCAACGCGTCCAGGCCGAACTGCGGGACGCCCGCCACACCGTCGCGACCGAGGTGGTCCGCGACGGCGAGGAGGTGCGGCGCGCGGTGGACCGGCACGGCCCGGAGCTGGTGGTCGCGCCGATGCTGCGGACACCCGTGCCCGCGGACGTGTGGTCGCGGCTCACCTGCCTGATCGTGCACCCCGGCCCACCCGGGGACCGGGGCCCCTCCTCGCTCGACCGGGCCGTGCACGAGGGCCGCACCCACTGGGGGGTGACGGTGCTGCAGGCCGAGGCGGAGCTGGACGCGGGCGCCGTCTGGGCCTCGGCGGAGTGCACCCTGCCGGAAGGGACGAGCAAGAGCGACCTGTACCGGGGCGAGGTGGCCGACGCGGCGCTCGAAGCGGTCAGGAACGCCGTGGCCCGGTTCGCCGCCGGCGGCTACCGGCCCCGCTCCCAGGACGGGCCCGAGCCCTCCGTCAGACCGCGGCTGCGCCAGGCCGAGCGCCGGATCGACTGGCAGACCTTCCGGACGCTGGACGTACTGCGTACCCTGCGCGCCGCCGACTCGCAGCCGGGGGTGCTGGACGAACTGCTGGGCGAGGAGTGGTTCCTGCACGGCGGGCACGCCGAGGACCAGCTGTACGGCACCCCGGGAGAGATCCTCGCCACCCGCGCGGGCGCGATTTGCCGGGCGACGGTCGACGGCGCCGTGTGGATCCCCCAGCTGCGGCCACGCCGCTCCCCCGACGGCCGCCGGACGTTCAAGCTCCCCGCCACGCTGGCGCTGGGCAGCCGGCTCCCGGACGTCCCGGAACGGCCCGCCCCGCTCGAACTCGCACCCGAGCGGCTGACCCACACCGAGATCCGGTACCAGGAGCGCAACGGCGTCGGCTTCGTGCGCTTCTCCTTCCCCGGCGGGGCGATGAGCACGGTGCAGTGCCGGCGGCTGCTGGCCGCCTACCGGTATGCGTGCACCCGGCCGACCCGTGTCGTGGTGCTGGGCGGGGCACGGGACTTCTTCTCCAACGGCATCCATCTGGGCGTCATCGAGGCGGCCCGGGACTCGGCGGCCGAGGGCTGGGCCAACATCCAGGCCATCGACGACGTGGTCGAGGCGGTACTGACCACCACCGACCGGCTGGTGGTGGCCGCGCTGGGCGGCAACGCGGCAGCGGGCGGCGCGATGCTGGCCGCCGCCGCCGACGAGGTGTGGTGCAGGGCGGGCGCGGTCCTCAACCCGCACTACCGGCTCATGGGCCTGCCGGGCTCGGAGTTTTGGACGTACACCCTGCCGCGCCGTGTCGGACCGGAGATCACCGAGGCGCTGATGCGGGACGCCGAGCCGATGAGCGCCGCCACCGCGCGCCGGATCGGGCTGGTCGACCGGGTCCTGCCGACCTCGCCGACGGGCTTCGCGCCACGGGTCGCCGAGCTGGCGGCGGCGCTGGCCGAGGACCCGGCCACCCACCAGCGGCTCGCGGTGAAGAAGACCAACCGCGCCCGCGACGAGGCCACCGAACCGCTGGCCGCCTACCGGGACCGGGAGCTGGCCGCGATGCACCGCGTCCTGTTCGACCCGGCGGCCCCGCACCACGCGCTCCGCGCGGCGTTCCTGCGCAAGGAGCCCGCGCCGACCTGCGGCCCGGCCCTGCGGGGGTAGGTCCGCGCGCGGGGGCACGCCGACCACGGTGCCGCCGTGCGCACACGAACGCCCCGCCGGGAGGCGGGGCGTTCGTGTGGCAACGAGATGAATCCGCGCCCGGAGGCGGGCGGCGGGTCGCGGCCCGCCTCCGGGCGCAGCGGTGGAAGCCGTGTCAGTCGGCGACGCAGGCGTTGCCGAACGCGGGGTTGACGAGCCCGACGATGTTGATGGTGTTGCCGCACAGCTGGACCGGTACGTGCAGCGGGACCTGTACGACATTGCCGGAGATCGCCCCCGGCGAGTGCGACGCGCCGCCCTGGGCCCCCGAGTCGGCGGCCGCTGCCGTGGCCCCGCCGAGAACGGCGGTGGCGGCAAGACCAGAGGCGGCAACCGCGGTACGGATGCGCATGATGATCCTCCCTTGTTCTATGTGCCAGACCCGCACAAGAGTGCACCTGCCCATGAACCGGGCATTCCGTCGCCACGCCCAACTCCGGGGCCGCCCACCCGATCGGGCGAGCCGCGGGCCAACGCCGCACCACCGCACCGCCCGTGAACGAGGCGTCGGCGCAGCCACCGGGCACCCGGCACCGGCATCGGTGGTCCGGCGGAGAGGACAGCGACGGGAGCGGCACCCGGGCCCGGGCGTCGGCCGCCGGGCCCCGGCCGACCGTTGGGCGGCGGCGCGGAAGTGGCGAGGCGCGTCTGAGCCATTCGGGTCCGTTATGCCGTGTCCTTCATATATTGCTCTGTGATGCCCGGCCGGGTGGTGACGATGGAGCGGTCCTCGTTCTTCGGACCTTCACGGAGGTTTTCATGCGCACCCTCACGCGCTCCCTTGCCATCGGCCTGGTGACGCTCGGTCTGGCCGCGGCCGGCACGGCCTCGGCGGTGGCCGGCGGCCACGGCAAGGTACACAAGGAGATCCACAACAAGAAGGTCGTCGTCAAGATCTCGGACGACGACAACATCATCAACGACTCCGCCTTCTTCATGTTCGGCGGCATGCAGAACGGCTGACGGCCGCAGGCCGGCCCAGGCCGGCCGACCGCACCCGTGACGGGCGTGGAGAGGCTCACTCCGAACCTCCAAGGACGAGCCTCTCCACGCCGTTTTTCACGCCTTCGAAGCCGCCGCTCCCCGCTCCTCGCTCAGCAGGACGTCACCAGGAGGACTTGGTGACTCCCGGCAGATGACCGGCGTGCGCCTGTTCGCGGAAGCGGACGCGGGAGAGCCCGAAAGTACGCAGATGGCCGCGGGGGCGGCCGTCCACACTGTCCCGGTTGCGCACCCTCGTGGGGCTGGCGTCGCGCGGCTGACGCCGCAACTCCGCCAGCGCCGCGCGCCGTTCGGCGTCCGTCGACGAGGGAGCGCGCAGAATCTCCTTGAGCTCGGCACGGCGGGCCGCGTAGCGCGCCACCGTCGCCCGGCGCTGCTCATTCTTCGCGATCTTGCTCTTCTTCGCCATCAGACCCTCCCGCCCCGCGAGCGGATCCGGGCCACGGCCCGCTCGACGCCGATCGCGTCCACGGTCTTGATGCCCTTGGTGCTCAACCTCAGCCGCACGTAGCGGCCTTCGCTCGGCAGCCAGTAGCGCTTGCGCTGCACATTGGGGTCGAAGCGGCGGGACGTGCGCCGGTGGGAGTGGGAGACGGTCTTGCCGAAGCGCGGTTGCGCCCCGGTGAGCTGGCAGTGGGCCGACACGGGTGTTACCTACCTCTCGTGGGACTCAATTGGAAATGATTTCCATTAGCAATATAGTGGCTGCCATGGCTCGCAACGAACTACGCCCCCTCGTCAAGCTCCGCTCCACCGCGGGCACCGGCTACACCTACGTGACCCGCAAGAACCGGCGGAACGACCCCGACCGGCTGACCCTGCGCAAGTACGACCCGCGCGCCCGCCGCCACGTCGACTTCCGCGAAGAGCGCTGAGACAGCCCGGCAGACGCTGAGACAGCCCCAGAGACCCGAGGGAGAGGCACCCGAGATGAAGCCTGGAACCCACCCCGCGTACGGCCCGGTGGTCTTCCGCGACAAGAGCGCCGACTACGCCTTCCTGACCCGCTCGACGCTCACCAGCGAGCGGACCGTCCAGTGGGAGGACGGCAACACCTACCCCGTCGTCGACGTGGAGATCTCCTCGCGCAGCCACCCCTTCTACACCGGCACCGCCCGCGTCGTGGACAGCGCCGGACGCGTCGAGCGGTTCGAGCGCCGCTACGGCCGCTCCGGCACCGAGCGCCGCGCCGGGCGGGACGGAGACGCCGGACGGGACGGACGCGACGGGCGGGACGGAGCGGAACGATGACGCCCGAAAAGGAGCGCCCCCAGCTGCCCGTCGTCCTCGTCGCGGGCATGCACGCCGACGCGCGCCGCCGCGCCGTCGACCGGCTCCTGGCCGACGTGCCCGGCAGCGTGGCACTCCACCACGACCTGGGATCCGCTGCCGACGGTACCGTGACACGTACCGTGCGCGACGCCACGGGCGAGGTCTCGCGCGGTGCGGCGCCCCTGGTCAACGACTGCGCCTGCTGCGCGCTGCGCGAGGACCTGATGCCGGAGCTGCTCCGGCTGGCCGGGAGCGCGCGGCTCGCCGTCGTCGAACTGTGGGATTCCGTCGAGCCCATGGCGATGGCCGAGGCCGTCGCCGCGCACGGCGGGCACACGGTCGGACCGACCAATGTGATCACCGCGGTCGACCCGGCGCTGGTGCTGCCCTGCCTGGCCAACGGTGACGACCTCACAGAGGCCGGACTCGCCGCGGCCGCCACCGACCAGCGCACCGTCGCGGACACCCTGGCCCGGCAACTGGAGTACGCGCCCGTGCTCGCCCTCGTCGACGAGGACGAGGCCGACGACGAGGACCGGGCACTGCTCACCCAACTCCACCCCACGGCACGGCAGGTGCCGCTCGACTCGCCGGAGCTGGCCCAGCTCGCCTTCGCGGGCTTCGACGTCGAGACCGCCGCGGCGGCCCAGCACCCCTCGTGCGCGCTGCTGCCCCAAGAGGCCGACGAGGCGGGCGTGGCCACCCTCGTCTGGCGCGGCCACCGGCCCTTCCACCCGGGCCGGCTCTACCAGGCCCTGGAGGACCTGACCTGCGCGGCGGCGCGCAGCCGCGGCAGATTCTGGCTCGCCGACCGGCCCGACACCCTGCTGGGCTGGGACGCCGCCGGAGGCGCCCTGAGCGTGGAGACCGCGGGGCCGTGGCTGGCCTCCCTCCCGGACGCCGCCTGGGATCTGGTGCCGCCCATGCGCCGGGCCGCCGCCTCCCTGGACTGGCACCCCCGGCACGGCGACCGCTGCCAGCACCTGGTCTTCATCTCGCCCGGCCTCGACCGCGAGGGACTCACCCAGTTGCTGGAGAGCTGTCTGCTCACCGACGCGGAGTACGCCGCCGGACGCGAGGCCTGGAAGCGCTTCCCGGCCGCCTTCGACGACCTCCTCTCCCCCGTCTCCTGACACCCACCACACCAAGGAGCACCCATGCCCCGCCGCAACTCCGACCGCAAACAGCAGCGCCCCCGTCCCAACCCGCTGGACGTGGCAGGCGTCACCTACATCGACTACAAGGACACCGATCTGCTGCGCAAGTTCATCTCCGACCGCGGCAAGATCCGCAGCCGCCGCGTCACCCGCGTCACCTCCCAGCAGCAGCGCCAACTCGCCACCGCCATCAAGAACGCCCGCGAGATGGCCCTCCTCCCCTACGCGAGCCGCTGACCGACACCTCCACCGCCCTACGCTGCCGCTGTGCTCCCTCCGCCGCCGGCTGGGGGGCCGACCCGCGCGGACCACCGGGCAGTTGCCCGCCGGTTCCTGTGGTCGAGGCCGTCGGGCGGGCGGGGGCGTGTCAGGGGGCGGCCGTCGGGTGGTGTTCGGTGGCGGCTGTCAGGTCGGTTTCGATGCGGCCGGCCGTGGCGCGGAGTTCGGGGAGCACCGTGTGGCGGAGGTCCTCCCGGGTGCGGTGGGCGGCGTGGGCGGCGACGTTGAGGGCGGCGACCACGCGGCCGGCGCGGTCGCGCAGCGGTACGGCGACGGAGCGCAGTCCGTCCTCCAGCTCCTGGTCGACCAGGGCGTACCCGTCACGCCGTACGGCGTCCACGGCGGCGGTCAACTCGGGCAGGCCGGTGAGGGTGCGGCGGGTCAGCGGGGCCGGGGCGGAGTGCGCCAGCCGGTCCGCGGCCCGGGCCGGCGGCAGGCCCGCCAGCAGGACACGGCCCATCGCGGCGGCGTACGCGGGCAGCCGGGTGCCCACCCCGAGGTCCACGCCCATGACGCGGGTGGCGGCGACCCGGGCCACATAGCGGATGTCCGTGCCGTCGAGCACGGCGATCGAGGCGGAGTCGTGCACTCGGCGTACCAGGTCGGCCAGGTGCGGGGTCGCCAGCCGTTCGAAGGTGAGCCCCGCCTGTGCGGCATGCCCCAGCTCCAGCACGCGCGGCAGCGGTATGAAGCGGCTCTCCTCGCTCCCCGTACCGACGTAGCCCAGATCCCGCAGCGCGTGCAGCAGGCGCCGCGCGGTCGCCCGCGACAATCCGGTGGCCGCCGCGACCTGGGAGAGCGTCATGCCGCCGGGCACGCGCAGTGCGGCCAGGACGGCGAGGCCCCGGGCCAGCGACTGGAGGAAGTCCGGGCCCAGTTCGTCCTTGGCGGCACGCAGCGCCGCGGCGTCGGTGAGGGGCTGCGCGGCAGTCGCGGGTGACGGCGGCGTCGGCGGTGGCGGCCCCTGCGCGGCGGGCGGTGCGGCGGGGGCGGCCAACCGTTCGCTCATGGCCGCGGCGCAGGCCCGCAGCCGGGGGAGGGCGTGCGCGGTGAGGCTGTCGGCCGTATGGCGGCTGGTGTGGCTGACGACGCTCACGGCACAGACCACCGTGCCGTGCGGTCCGTGAACGGGCAGCGCGACGGCCACCAGCCCCGGCTCGACGAGTTGGTCGTCCACGGCCACCCCGGTCCGGCGTGCATCGGCGACGCGCGCTGCGAAGTCGGCCTCGGTCCCAGGGTTGGGCGCGGTGCGGCGGGCGCGGTGCGGCCGGGCGGGCGGAAGGGCGAGGAATCCGGTGGCGTGCGGGTCGACTTCGAGGCGACGGCGCCAGCGCTCCCACGCCTCCTCGTCCCAGTCGGCGGCGAACAGGGCGCCGGGGGCGCAGCGCTCGGCGGGCAGCAGATCCCCGATGTGGAAGGTGACGGCCATCGCCCGGCGTCTGGGGCACTGGACGACGAAGCGGGCACCGTCCCGGTCGGGTACGGCGACCGAGACCGACTCGTCCAGTTCGTCGGCGAGTCGGTGGGCCGGCTCTCCCAGCGCCTCGGTCAGCCCGCTCGCCGTCAGACAGGCGTTGCCGAACTCCAGTGTGCGCGGGGCCAGCTGGAGGTCCTGTGCCTCCGCGCGCAGATGGCCGAGGTGGGTGAGGGTCGCGGCGATCCGGTCCAGTGTCGCGCGGGCCGTACCGCAGGTGCGGGCCAGTTCGGCGCGGCTGAGCCGTCCGCCGGGCTGCTCCGCCAGTACCCGGATCACCGCCAGTCCTCGTTCCAGCGTCGCCACGGACTGGCCACCTCGTGCGGGCTGCGCGCCGTCTGCGTGCCCGCGTCGTCCGGTACCGGGTTCCGCCACCGCGGCGCTCCGGGTGCGCTGTTGGTGCGGGGGCGGAGGGGTGGGGGGCATGGGAGCTCCGGGTGGGTGCGGGGCGGGTGCGGCGGGGTGTCGGGCGGTTTCCTCGGCGGCGTCGCTGCGGCTGCGGCTGCGGCTGCGGCTGCGGCTGACGCACGGTATCGGGCATTGACAAGGGTGGTCGGCGGGACGAGACTCACCGGGCGCTCGGGAATGAACCATAGTTCACTCTGCGAACACCGAGGGAGGGGCCGGAACCGCATGGACAAAGTGGTGGCCACGGCCGCGGAGGCGGTGGCGGACGTCCGGGACGGCTCGACGCTCGCCGTCGGAGGGTTCGGCCTCAGCGGGGTGCCGGCGGTGCTGATCGAGGCCGTCCGCGCACGAGGAGTACGCGCTCTCGGCGTCGTCTCCAACAACTGCGGGGCGATGGGCACCGGCCTGGCCCGGCTGCTGGCCGACGGCGCCATCGCCCGCGTGACCGGCAGCTACATCGGCGGCAACAAGGAGTTCGCCCGCCAGTACCTGGACGGTGAGATCGAGCTCGAACTCATCCCGCAGGGCACTCTGGCCGAGCGGCTGCGCGCGGGAGGTGCGGGCATCCCCGCCTTCTACACACCCGCCGGCGTGGGCACGCTGGTCGCCGAGGGCGGGTTGCCCTGGCGGTACGACGGGCACGGCGGGGTCGCCGTGGCCTCACCGGCCAAGGAGGTCCGCGAGTTCGACGGCGTCCCCCATGTGCTGGAGCGCGCCATCAGGACCGACTTCGCGCTGGTCCGGGCCGCGCGCGGGGACCGGCACGGCAATCTGGTCTTCGCCAAGTCCGCCCGCAACTTCAACCCGCCGGCGGCCATGGCGGGCCGGATCACCGTCGCGGAGGTCGAGGAACTGGTCGAGCCGGGCGACATCGACCCGGACCATGTGCAGCTGCCCGGGATCTTCGTGCAGCGCGTCGTGGCCCTCACTCCCGGGCAGGCCGCCGACAAGAGCGTGGAGAAGCGCACCGTACGGAACGAAGCGAAGCAGTACGAGGCGAAGGACACCGCGAAGGACGCCGCGAAGCGGAAGGCGGAGCGCTGATGGCCTGGACCCGTGAGCAGATGGCGGCGCGCGCAGCCGCCGAGTTGCGCGACGGCGAGTACGTCAACCTGGGCATCGGCCTGCCGACCCTGATACCCGGCCGGCTGCCGACCGGTGTGCAGGTGACCCTCGAATCGGAGAACGGCATCCTCGGCACCGGTCCCTACCCAGCCGAGGAAGAGATCGACCCGGACCTGATCAACGCGGGCAAGGAGACCGTCACGGTGCTGCCGGGCGCGTCGTACTTCGACTCGGCGCTCTCCTTCGCGATGATCCGCGGCGGCCACATCGACACCGCCGTGCTCGGCGCCATGCAGGTCTCCGCGCGGGGTGACCTCGCCAACTGGGCCGTTCCCGGCACGCTGGTCACCGGCATCGGCGGAGCCATGGATCTGGTGCACGGCGCCCGGCGCGTCCTGGTCATCATGACGCACACCGCCAAGGACGGCAGCCCCAAGCTGGTGGCGGAGTGCTCGCTGCCGCTCACCGGGCGCGGCTGTGTGGACCGGGTCGTCACCGACCTGGCCGTCCTCGATGTCACCGGCGACGGTCTCGTGCTCGTCGAGCGTGCGCCCGGGGTCGCCGTGGCCGATGTGCTGGAGAACACCGCGGCCGAGGTGCACGTCCCGGAGGGAGTCCGATGAGCACCCCGCCCACCCAGACGGACATCGACGCGGAGATCGCCACCGCCCACGCCCGGGCGCAGGAAGGTACGCGGCCCCAGGGACGCACCCGGGCGCAGACACCGGCGCAGTCGCCGATTCGCACGCGGGTCGCCGGGCCCGAAGCGCGCCACCACCCGCCCCGCGACTTCCCGCCGTACCGCAGCAGCGCCCTGCGCTTCCCCCGGCAGCGGCCGGTGCCGTTGAGCGACCCGGAGGCCGTGGAGCTGACCGGACCGGTCTTCGGCGTCACCGACGTCACGGCGCTGGACAGCGATCTGACGCGGCACCACCAGGGCGCGCCGCTCGGGGAGCGCATCACCGTCAGCGGGCGGGTGCTCGACCGGCTCGGCCGCCCCGTACGCGGACAGCTGGTGGAGGTGTGGCAGGCCAACGCGTCCGGCCGCTACGCCCACCAGCTCGACCAGCACCCGGCGCCGCTCGACCCCAACTTCACCGGTTTCGGCCGGTGTCTGACCGACGACGAGGGCCGGTACGCCTTCACCACCGTCAAGCCCGGCGCCTACCCGTGGCGCAACCACACCAACGCCTGGCGGCCCGCGCACATCCACTTCTCCGTCTTCGGTGAGGCCTTCGCCCAGCGGCTGGTGACGCAGATGTACTTCCCGGGGGACCCGCTCTTCCCGTACGACCCGATCCTGCAGTCCGTCACCGACCAGGCGGCACGCGACCGCCTGGTCGCCGCCTGGGACCACACGCTGACGGTGCCCGAGTGGTCGCTGGGCTACCGCTGGGACATCGTTCTGGACGGCCCGGCCGCCACCTGGTTCGAGGAAGGGCGGGAATGATGACCGAACTGCCGCACGCGCGCGACGAACTGCCGCGCACGCGAGGACCACAGCCGCACACGCGCGACGCGCTCTTGCCGCCCACCCCCTCGCAGACCGTCGGCCCGTTCTACGGCTACGCGCTGCCCTTCCCCGGCGGCGGCGACCTCGCACCCGCCGGAGCCCCTGCGACGCTCACCGTCCACGGGCAGGTGTACGACGGTGCCGGGGTTCCCGTACCGGACGCGCTGATCGAGATATGGCAGACCGACCCGGCGGGCTCCACCGCGGGAGCACCCGGCTCGCTGCGCCACGACCCGGTCACCGGGAACGTCGTGGGCCGCGACGGGGTGCGCTTCACCGGATTCGGCCGGGTGCCGACCGACGCCGACGGCCACTGGACGGTCCGCACCCTGGCGCCCGGCGCGCCCCGGCCCGGCGCCGTGCCGTACCTGTCGGTGCTGGTCTTCGCGCGCGGGCTGCTCCACCATCTGCACACCCGTATCCACCTGCCGGAGCACGCCGAGGCGTTGGCGGCGGACCCGGTGCTCGGTGCCCTGCCGCCCGAGCGCCTCGGCACCCTGCTCGCCACCCGGGAGCGGGAACGGCTCTACCGGTTCGACATCCGCCTCCAGGGCGAGAAGGAGACGGTCTTTCTTGACTTCCCCGTCGGCTGACCGCACACCCACCGACGCCGCCGGCCGCGTCCCCGGTCAGGGCGCCGACGACGGCGCCGACGTGGGACTGCTCTCCCCGGTGCGGGCCGGCTCACCCGCCGAGGCCGCCACCGGTGACGCCGCCTTCCTCCAGGCGCTGCTGGACGCGGAGGCAGCACTCACCCGGGCCCAGGCCCGGCTCCGACTGGCGCCCGCGGCAGCAGCGACGGCCGTCACCGAGGCGGCCGAAGCGGCGCGGTACGACGTGCGGGAGCTGGCGCTGCGGGCCCGCGCGGGCGGCAACCCGGTCATCCCGCTGGTCGCCGAGCTGACGGCGGCGGCCGGTCCTCGGGCGGACGGTCACATCCACCGGGGCGCCACCAGCCAGGACATCATGGACACCGCGGCGATGCTGGTCGCGCACCGTACGCTCGGGCTGCTGCTGGTGGACCTGGACCGCACCGCGGCGGCCCTCGCCGAACTGGCGGCCACCCACCGGGACAGCGCGCTGCCGGGCCGCACCCTGACCCAGCACGCGGTACCCACCACCTTCGGGCTGAAGGCCGCGGGATGGCGGTCGCTCGCCCTCGACGCATGGCGGCGCCTGTCGGCCGTGCGGGAGACGCTGCCCGCGCAGCTGGGCGGAGCGGCCGGCACGCTGGCCGCTTTCGAGGGTTACGCCCGAAGCTGCGCGGGGCAGCAGGCCCCCTCCGGCACGGCACTGCGGCTGCCGGGCGTCTTCGCCGAGGAGACCGGCCTGGCCGAGCCGTCACTGCCCTGGCACACCTTGCGCACTCCCGTCGCCGACCTGGCCGCCGCGCTGGCGCACACCACCGGGGCGCTGGGCAAGTTCGCCGCCGATGTACTGGTGTTGGGCCGTACCGAGGTGGGTGAGGTGGCGGAGGGCGGCGGCAGCGGCGCCGGCGGCTCGTCAGCCATGCCGCACAAGGCCAACCCGGTGCGCGCCACCCTGGTCACGGCAGCGGCCCGGCAGCTCCCCGCCCTCGCCGGGACGCTGTTCGGCGCGCTCGTGGCGGAGGACGAACGGCCGGCCGGAGCCTGGCACAGCGAGTGGCAGTGCCTCCGCGAAGCCCTCCGTCTGACCGGTGGAGCCGCCCGGTGCGCCGCCGAACTCGCCGAGGAGTTGCGGGTGCGGCCCGAGCGGATGCGGGAGAACCTCGCGCTGACGCACGGCCGGATCCTCTCCGAGCACGCCGCGGTCGCGCTGGCCGCGTACGTGGGAAGAGAGCGGGCGAAGTCCCTGGTCGGCGACGCGGCGGCCCGCTCCGCCGCGTCGCGGGTGCCGCTGGTCGACGTACTGCGCGAGCTGCCGGAGCTGGCGGACGTGGCGGAGGACGTCTGGCAGGAGCTGAGCGATCCGACCCGCGCCACGGGGTGCGCGGCACAGCTGGCGGACCGTGCGTCGGCCCGGCCCCCGGTCCCGTGGGCCGAGCAGGCTCCCGGGGAGGAACCGTGACCCTGCTCCACCACCGTCTCGACGGCCCGGCCGACGGAGTGCCGCTGATCCTCGGGCCCTCCCTCGGCACCTCGCTCGCCGTCTGGGAGCCGCAGCTGCCCGCGCTGGCACGCCACCACCGCGTGCTGCGCTACGACCTGCCCGGGCACGGCGGCTCCCCCACCGATGTCCTGGCCGACCCGGCGCCCGGCCGAACCACCGTGGCCGAGCTGGCCGCTCATGTGCTCGCACTCGCCGACCACCACGGCTGGGGCGGTTTCCGCTACGCGGGCATCTCCCTCGGCGGCGCCCTCGGCACCCAGCTCGCCGTGCACCGCCCCGGGCGCGTCGACTCGCTGGCGCTGGTGTGCTCCTCAGCCCGGTTCGGCGAGCCGGACGGCTGGCGGGAGCGGGCAGCGCTGGTGCGCGCCGCGGGCACCCGGGCGCTGTTCGGCGCCACTCCGGGGCGCTGGTTCGCCGACCCGGCCACCGCCGCCACCGGTATCGGCAGTCGGCTGCTGGCCGATCTCGCGGCGGCCGACTCCGCCGGCTACGCCGCCTGCTGCGACGCGCTGGGCGCCTTCGACCTGCGCGCCAAGCTGCACCGGGTGGCCGCGCCCACGCTGGTCGTCGCCGGCAGCCGCGACCCGGCGACCCCGCCCGCGCACGCCCGCGAGCTGGCCGAGGGCATCCCCGGCGCCTCTCTCGTCGAGATCGAGGGGGCCGCGCATCTGGCCGGTGTCGAGCGGAGCGACGCGGTCACTGCGGCTCTGCTGGACCACTGGGGGCCGGCCGACGGCCGCACCGACGAAGGAGCTGTGCGCATATGAACCCTCCCCGTCATACACAGGTGGCCGTGGTCGGCGCGGGCCCGGCGGGGCTGCTGCTGGCCCTGCTGCTCCGGCGGAGCGGTGTCGACTGCGTCGTACTGGAGAGCCGGGACCGCTCGTACGTCGAGCAGCGGCAGCGGGCCGGGATCCTGGAGCAGAGCACCGTGGACACCCTGCGCCGGGCGGGCGCAGCAGCGCGGCTCGACCGCGAGGGGCTGCCGCACGACGGGATCGAACTCCGCTTCGGCGTGCGCCGTCACCGCATCGACTTCCCCGCCCTCACCGGGGGCCGACGGGTATGGGTCTACGCACAGACCGAGGTCGTCAAGGACCTGGTGGCGCTCCAGTTGCAGGAGGGCGGTCCGCTGCTGTTCGAGGCACCGGTGCGGGCCGTCACCGGCGCCGCGGCGGACGCCGACCACTGCACCGTCCACTACCTGCACCGGGGCCAGGAGACGACGCTGACCTGCGACTACGTCGTCGGCTGCGACGGGCACCACGGCGTGGTGCGGCGTGCCGCACCCCAGGGTGCGCGCAGCGTCCACGAGCGCACCTTTCCGTACTCGTGGCTGGGCATCCTCGCCGAGGCACCGCCCTGCTACGACGAGCTCGTCTACGCCCATTCCGAGCGGGGCTTCGCACTGGCCAGCATGCGCTCTCCCGCGGTCAGCCGGCTCTACCTCCAGGTGCCGAACGGCACGGAGCCGGACGCGTGGCCTCACGAGCGGATCTGGGAGGAGCTGGACGCCCGCTTCGGCGCCGACCGGACGTGGCGGCTCAACCGCGGCCCGATCACCCGGAAATCGGTGCTGCCGATGCGCAGTTCGGTGACCGAGCCGATGCGGTTCGGCCGGGTGCTGCTCGCCGGGGACGCCGCGCACATCGTCCCGCCGACCGGCGCCAAGGGGCTCAACCTGGCCGCCTCCGACGTGACGGTCCTCGCCCGTGCTTTCGTACATTTGTACGAAACGGGCTCGGCGCAGCTGCTCGACAGCTACTCGGACACCTGTCTGCGGCGGGTGTGGCGGGCCGAGCACTTCTCGCACTTCATGACCACGACCCTGCACATCGCACCGGGTCAGTCCTCCTTCGACACCCGCCTGCAGCTGTCCCAGCTGGACCGGATCGCCACCTCACCGCACGCCGCCGCGGAACTGGCGGAGAACTACACCGGGCTGCCGACCGGCCCATAGATGCGCCGGAAGGGGGTACCGCGTGACGGGAGAGCACCGGTCCAGCGGTACGAAGGAGCTGACCATGAGGTACGACGAGTTCCTGGCCCAGGTCCGCGAGCGAGGCGAGTACCAGAACCGGGCGGAGGCCGAAGAGGTCACCCGGGCGGTACTGAGCGTCCTCGCCTCCCGGATCACTCCCGTCAAGGCGCAGGAGTTGGCGGCCCAGCTGCCCGGTCCGCTGGGTCCGGTCGTGGCGGAGGCCGGGGAGGACCCGGCGGAGACGTACGGCGTCGAGCAGTTCTGCGCCCATGTCGCCGAGCGCACCAACGCGCGGCCCCGCACCGCCGAGTGGGACGCCAGTGCGGTGCTGTCGACACTCGCCGAAGCCGTCTCCGGTGGCGAGCTCAACCAACTGCTCAGCCAGCTGCCCAGCGGTTACGCCGCGCTGTTCGGCAAGGTCGAGCTGAGCCGGTGACCGGGCGCCGAAGGAGCAGGGCGCGCCATGGGGTGTGCCCGTCGCCCCTTCCGCCCGGCCGCTGACCTCGCGGCTGCCCGCCGGCCGGCGGACGGACGGAGACCGGCCCCCGCCTCAGGCGTCGCCGGGAAGGGCGGCGAGAGCCCGGTCGATCCCGGCCAGGATGCGGACCGCGTCGGCGGCGTCCGTCTCGACACCGACCGTGACACGCGCGCCGGGCAGCCGCGCGTCGGTGACGTACAGCTGCCCGGCGCAGCCGCTGCCGGGCCCGGAGGCCCACACCGCGGTGCGGCTGTCCCGGTCCACCTCGGCCGGCAGCCCCCGTCGGCGCAGCTCCTCGGTGACCTGGGCGAAGACCGCGTCGGCGTCCCCGGCAACGGTCGTGGTCTGCTCGTACCTCACCCCCACAGGATGCGCACGGCGGCCCTCACGACGCGACCGGAGCGGGCACGGCGAGGCTGAGGGCGAAGCGGTGTGCGGGGTCGGTCCACCAGCGGTGCAGTCGCAGCCCCGCGGCGGCGAGCTCGGCGCGCACGCCCTGCCTGCGGAACTTCGCCGACACCTCGGTACGCAGTTCCTCCCCGGCCCGGAAGTCGACGCTCAGGTCGAGGGCGGGCAGCTTCGCACTGAGGGCCCGGCGGGCCCGCAGCCGCATCTCGATCCACTCGTTGTCGCTGTCCCAGGCGGCGACGTGGGCGAAGTCGTCCGGGTCGAAGTCGGCGCCCAGCCGGCCGTTGAGGACGTGCAGGACGTTCTTGTTGAAGGCGGCGGTGACGCCGTCCGGATCGTCGTACGCGGCGACCAGCGTCGCGGGGTCCTTGACCAGGTCCGTGCCCAGCAGCAGGGCGTCGTGCGGACCCAGGCGGGCCCGCAGCGAGGCGAGGAACCGGGCCCGTTCGGCGGGCAGCAGATTGCCCACGGTGCCGCCGAGGAAGGCGAGCAGCTTGGGCTCCGGGCACGGCGGCAGCGGCAGCCGCTGCTGGAAGTCCGCGACCAGGGCGTGCACCGTCACCCCGGGGTGGTCGGCGAGCAGCGCGTGCCCGGCCTCGGCCAGCGCGGACTCGCTGACGTCGACGGGCACATAGGTCAGCGGGGGGCCGAGCGCGCTCAGCAGCAGCCGGGTCTTGTACGAGGACCCCGAGCCCAGTTCGACCAGGGTGCGCGCCTCGGTGAGCCGGGCGATCTCGGGTGCGGACTCCCGGAGTATGTGAGCCTCGGTGCGGGTGGGGTAGTAGACGGGGAGCTCGGTGATCTGTTCGAACAGCTCGCTGCCGCGTGCGTCGTAGAACCACTTGGGCGGCAGCGTCTTGGGGAAGCGGGTCAGCCCCTGGGTGACGTCCGAGGCCAGTGCGGCGTCAGTGGCGTTCGCGGGCAGGGTGCGGGTGAGGGTGAACCGGGAGTTCGAGGTCACGCGTGAGACTCCTTCAGGGCGGTCAGCTCGATGCCGCCCGGATCGCCGGTGAGCAGATGTGCGTCGGGGACCGGCCGCCAGCCCGGGTCCGCGTCGTGCGGTTCGGACGCGACGGTCAGGGACGTACCGGCCCTCAGCAGGTACCAGAGGGTGTCGCCGCAGGCGGTGGCGGCGAGCGTACGGCCGTCGGTCAGCAGGAAGTTGCAGCGTGAGCCGGGGGCGGCCGCGGTCAGCTGGGCGGCTGCCTCGGCCAGCGCGGGGCCGGGTCCGGCGCCCGCCCGCAGCAGGTGCCCCACCAGCGCCCAGGCCAGCGCCGAGTCGCAGCGCGCCTCCAGACCCAGCAGCTCGTCCGGCGGCAGCGCGGCCGCGATCCGGGCGACGGACGCGGGCCAGCCGGACAGGGCACCGTTGTGGCTGAAGAGCCACGGCCCCGCGGTGTAGGGGGCCGCTGCCGCCTCGCCTGCCGCACAGCCGGTCGTCGCGTCCCGTACGGCGGCCACCAGTGCCGACGACCGTACGACCCGGCACAGATCGGGGAAGAAGCCGTCCGCCCAGATCGGCCCGGCCCGCCGGTAGCGGGCGGGCAGCGGATCGCCGTCGGCGTACCAACCCACCCCGAAACCGTCGGCGTTGACGGTGCCGTGCCGCTGTCGGCGCGGGGCCCACGACTGGCGGTGGAGCGAGTGGGGCGGCGCCAGCAGCAGCTCCCCCAAGGGCCGGGCGGGGCCCAGATGGGCCAGATGGCGGCACATCAGCGGCTGCCCGTCGCTCGGTTCGGCGTACCCGGGGCGCTCACGCCGACTCCTCCGGCGCGGGGGTGCGCGCGGTGCGGAACCCGGCGAAGATCTGCCGGCGCACCGGATGGTCCCAGTTGCGGAACGTCGCCCGGGCGACCACCGGGTCCGTGCCGAAGCAGCCGCCGCGCAGCACCTTGTAGGAGGGGCCGAAGAAGACTTCCGAGTACTCCCGGTAGGGGAAGGCGGTGAAGCCCGGGTAGGGCGCGAAGTCGCTGGACGTCCACTCCCACACCTCCCCCATCAACTGCCGCACCCCCAGCGCGGAGGCGCCGTCGGGGTAACCGCCCACGGGGGCGGGGCTCAGGTGCCGCTGGCCCAGGTTGGCGTGGTGGGGTTCCGGGTCGGCACCGCCCCAGGGGAAGCGGCGGCTGCGCCCGGTGTCCGGGTCGAGACGGGCCGCCTTCTCCCACTCGGCCTCGGTGGGCAGCCGCCGCCCCGCCCACCGCGCGTAGGCGTCGGCCTCGTACCAGCTGACGTGCATCACCGGCTCCGCCTCCGGTACGGGTTCGCGCACCCCGAAGCGGCGGCGCCACCAGCCGCCCTGCTCCTGCCGCCAGAACAGCGGCGCCCGCAGCCCGTTGCGGCACACATGGTCCCAGCCCGCGGGCGTCCACCAGCGGGAGTCGGCGTAGCCGCCGTCCTCGATGAAGCGCAGATAGGCTCCGTTGCTGACCGGGAGGGTGTCGATGCAGAAGGCCGGCAGCTCCCGGCGGTGGGCGGGCCGTTCGTTGTCCAGCGCCCACGGCTCGTCGTCGGTGCCCATGGTGAAGGGCCCGCCCGGGACGAGCACTTCCCGCGGCAGCGCCGCCGTCCCGGTGGGCGCCGCGGGCGGTGGCGGCGCGGTCAGCGCTGCCGGGCCGCGCCGCAGCTGGTGGGTGATGAGCATGGTCTCGGCGTGCTGCTGCTCGTGCTGGGCGATCATGCCGAACGCGAAGCCGTCCGCCACCAGCGGGCGTCCTTCCAGCTGTGCGCGCTCCAGCACCCGGAAGGCGTCCCCGCGCACCTTCGCCAGATAGGCGCGGGCCTCGTTGGGCGGCAGCAGCGGCAGCGAGGGGCGCTCGGCGCGCGGGTGCTCGAAGGCGTCGTAGAGCGAGTCGATCTCGGGCCGTAGCGGCGCCCGGCCGCCCACGGCCCGCAGCAGCCACTGCTCCTCCTGGTTGCCGATGTGGGCCATGTCCCACACCAGCGGGGACATCAACGGGGAGTGCTGCGCGGTGAGTTCGGCGTCCTCCACACAGTCGGAGAGCGCCAGTGTGCGGGTACGGGCGCGGGTGAGGGCATCGAAGGCGTGGGCGCGCAGCGCGGCGCGCCCGTGGGCAGCGGTCACCACGGTTCTCCCTGCTGTCCGGGGGCGGTCTCGGGCGGTCCTGGTGCGGGACCGCCGTCAGGCGGGGCGGGCCCGGCCGGCGTGGCCCCGAGCGGGTCGGGCCGGCCGGCGGTGGCCGTCCGGTCGTCGGCGTCGGGCCGGTCGTCGGCCGGGCAGCGGCCGGGTACGACATAGCGCGCGGTGAACTCCTCGACGGCGGCCCGCACCCGGCGGCCCGCACCCAGCCGGGGCAGTGCCCGGCGGGCGAGGTCGAAGCAGTCGCGGGCCGCGGCGTGCAGCTCGGGGTCGGTCAGTGCGTCCCGGGCGGCGCGCTGCCACAGGGAGTTGCGCGGGGCCGGCCCCACGGTGGCGAGGTCGGCCAGCGGCTTGACGACGCGATAGGCGCTCTCGCTGGCCTGGGCGTCGTCGAACAGCGCCGTGGTCACCGCGAGGGGCACGATCCAGCCGTCCTCACCGGGCTGGGCGTCGATCATCCGCAGCTCCAGGTGTCCCCGGGGGCGTACGGGTGGGAAGAGGGTGGTCAGGTGGTAGACGAGGTCGTCCAGCCGGGGCGGCCGGAGCCGGTTGTGGCCGGGTCCGGTGCGGGCGCTGCGCCGGATCCACTGCCGGAACGTCATCCCGTCGCGGGGCACCGTCCACGGGCCCTGTGCCGAGCGGACGCACAGCAGCGGCGCGTCCAGCGCGTACCGCGCCCACGCCGCACGCGGGTCGCCGTCGCTACCGGGCGGTGCGAGGTTGCGGTAGCCGTCGAGCGCGGCCCATACGCCCTGCCGCGCCGAGCGCCATCCGGACCAGGGCCCCTCGACGGCCGGTGAGTTGGCGAACGCCGCCGTGAGCACGGCGCCCAGCAGATGCGCCAGCAGCCAGCGGCGGCCCAGGCCGAACGGTCCCGGCTCGGCCGTACCCGCGTCGAGGCAGATCTGGACGGAGGCGGAGGAGCACATCATCGCCCGCCCTGCCGGGCCGGTGCGGTCGAAGTACGTCTCCATGGCGCGATAGCGCCGGTCCTCCAGCAGCCGGAGGGGAGGGCGGGTGTCGAGCCCGTGGCCCAGGAGTGCGATGCCGTGCCGGCGCAACTGTTCGCGGGCGGCGGCGAGATCCGCTGAGACGGCCCGTACGCAGGCGGCGAGGGAGGTGGCCGGCTGGGAGCTGAACTCCAGTTGCCCGCCGGGTTCGAGGGAGATCGCTGAGGTGAGCGGTACGCCGCGGAGCGCGGCGGCGGCTGTGCGCAGGGTGCCCGCCCCGACCCGGGCCCCGGCCCGGTCCTGGTGGGAGGGCTGCGGCGCTGCGGTTCCGGTGGGCCAGGGAGACGGTGTCGGGGCCCCGGTGGGCGGAGGGTGCGGTGCGGTGTGCGGGGGTCCACCGTGCGGTGGCGGCAGCGGGCGGACCAGCCATTCGAGTTCGACGCCGACGCGGCGCGGTGGTCCCGTCTTGAAACAGATGCCGTGTACGTACGCGAGTGCTGCCGCCTCACTCAGCGGTTCGACCGCGTGTTCGTCTCCGGTGCCGGTCATCGTCCGCCGCCCCTTCGCCGAGCCGTTGCTGTCCCTGCTGTCCGGCTGTCCCTGGTGTCTCCCGGGCGGAACGCGGGCTGCCGCTCC
Source organism: Streptomyces smyrnaeus (assembly GCF_017676345.1). GTDB lineage: Bacteria > Actinomycetota > Actinomycetes > Streptomycetales > Streptomycetaceae > Streptomyces > Streptomyces smyrnaeus. The sequence goes on from NZ_JAFFZM010000001.1 coordinate 384,789, forward strand.
ACCCACCCAAGCCGCTCCCCATTCCCGCCCGGGAGAACACCTCATCGGCTGCCGCACCGTAAGAATTCAGCCGCCGCACAATCGCCCGCGGCACAGGCCTCCGGGCGGTGCGGGCGGGGTCACAGCTCGGTGAGTTCCATCCGGCGGATGTCCTTGACGATGACCAGATAGCTGACCACGGCCATGGCGGCGCAGGCGCTGACGAAGACGAGGGCCAGGTCGAAGGAGCCGGTGGCGTCGATGAGGTAGCCGATGACCAGCGGGGTCAGGATGCCGGCGAGGGCGCCGAAGGTGTTGAAGACACCGCCCGCGAGGCCGGCGATCTGTTTGGGCGAGACGTCGGACATCACGGCCCAGCCCAGGGCGCCCAGGCCCTTGCCGAAGAAGGCGAGGGACATGATGAGCACGACCAGCCAGGAGGCGGACACGTAGTTGCAGATCAGGATGGTGGTGGACAGCAGCAGTCCGGTGATGACGGGTATCTTGCGGGCCGTGGTGAGGCTGAGGCCGCGCCGGGCGAGCTGGTCGGAGAGGAAGCCGCCGAGGACGCCGCCGGTGAAGCCGCACAGTGCGGGCAGCGAGGAGACGAAACCCGCCTCCAGGATGGTCATGCCGCGATCCTGCACCAGGTAGACGGGGAACCAGGTCAGGAAGAACCAGGTGATGGTGTTGATGAAGTACTGACCGACGAAGACGCCGAACATGGTGCGGTTGCGCAGCATCGCCTTGATGTGGGCGAGGTTCTGCCTGCCGGTCGTTGCGGCCTCGGCCCGGGTCGTCTCCCGGGGTGTCGGCGCGTCCATGTCGACGACGGCGCCGCCCGCCGCGATGTGTTCGAGTTCGGTGCGCTTGAGGCGCGGGTGGCTGCGCGGCGGGTGGATGACCCTGGTCCACACCAGCGCCAGCACCACGCCCAGTCCGCCGATGACGGTGAAGACGTGCTCCCACCCCATGGTGACGACGAGCCAGCCCATCAGCGGGGCGAAGGCGACGGTGGCGAAGTACTGGGCCGAGTTGAACAGCGCGGCGGCGAGTCCCCGCTCCTTGGTGGGGAACCAGGCGGCGACGATACGGGAGTTGCCGGGAAAGGACGGGGCCTCGGCGAGGCCCACCACGAAGCGCAGGATGAACAGCAGCACCACGGCGGCTCCGGCGAAGAAGCCGATGGCGCCCTGGGCCATCGTGAACACCGACCAGAGGAAGATCGCCGCTCCGTAGACCTTCTTCGATCCGTAGCGGTCCAGCAGCCAGCCGCCGGGTATCTGGGCGATGAGGTAGGACCAGGAGAAGGCCGAGAAGAGCACGCCCAACTCGCCCGAGCTGATGTGCAGATCCTTCTGCATCGAGTCGCCGGCGATCGAAAGGGTGGAGCGGTCGGCGTAGTTGATGGTGGTGACCGTGAACAGCATCGCCAGGATCAGATATCTCAGGCGGCCTGCCGTGCGGGGGGCCGCGGAGGTCGCGGCGGCGGGGGCGGGGGTCACCGGCTCGTCCTGGCGGTCGAGAGCGGGCATGGGTCAGTCTCCTAGACCGTGGGATTGCGGCTGCGCTGCCGCGGGTGGTCCTGCCGTGCGTGTGGTCCAAGCCACAGGTCCGGCGGCTGAGGACTGACCGTAGGTTCGGTCTCCATTCCCGTCCATTGTGAATTTTGTTGTCTGCGATACCTTCCTTGAAGGATCGGGTGCTACGGCTGTGACTCCTGGGGTCCCAGTTGTCGCAACAGCGAGTGCAGCGCCGGGTTGTCGTTCTTCTCGTGCCACACCAGGTTCAGCTGGACCGGCTCGGGGTTCGGCAGCGCCAGCGGCTTGAAGGTGATGCCCGCATGCCGCATCCGGGCCGCCGTCTGCGGCACCAGGGCGATGCCCCAGCCCACATCCACCAGGGCCAGGATGCTGTGGATCTGACTGAGGTACTGGGTGAAGACGGGGGTGACCTGTGCCGCCCGGAAGATGCTGATCAGCAGCTCGTGGAAGTAGCGGGCCTCGATCGGCGAGTACATCAGGAAGTCCTGGCCGTCGAAGTCGCCCACCTCCAGGTCCCCTTCCTTGGCGGCCAGCGGGTGGCCGGTCGGCAGCGCGGCCAGCAGGCCCTCGCGCCCGGCGGGCCGCAGCCTCAGTTCGGGGCCGACCGCGGCCGGCCGGATCAACCCCAGATCGAGCGACCCCTCGGTGAGCGCCTCCAACTGGTCGCGGGTGACCAACTCGCGCAGGACGACCTCGACGCCGGGCATGGCACTACGGGCCACGTCCAGCAGCGAACCGAGGGCCGAGTGGGCGCTGGCGGCGGTGAAGCCGATGGCCAGCGCGCCCGCCTCACCCGTCGAGGCCTGCCGTACGGCGAGCGTGGCGTGCTCGGCCTGCCGCACGATGCGGCGGGCCTCGTGGAGGAAGGAGCGCCCGGCGGGCGTCAGCCGTACGGACCGGTTGGTGCGGTCGAGCAGTTGGACGCGCAGCTCGTTCTCCAGCAGTTGGATCTGCCGGCTCAGCGGCGGCTGGGTCATCCGCAACCGCTCCGCGGCCCGCGTGAAGTGGAGCTCTTCGGCCACCGCGATGAAGCTCGTGAGTTGTGCCAGGGTGAACAACGATGCCGTCCCGGTATGGTCGTATCCAAAACTTATGTTGGACGTGGATCAATCGCCGACCCTAGCTTCGGAGGCGGTCGACGGCGAGCCCCGGCTCCGCGCACAGCAGCGGCAGCGCTGCCCGCCACCGGCCCGCAAGCCCGAACCACCTCACACCCCAGGGACACACAGTGGTGACCACGACGCCCCTCTCGACCTCCGATACGGCAGGCCACGCGGCGCAGCGCGCCGACGCGGCGACCGGGGACAGGATTTCCTGGGTCCGACTCTCCTCGGTGCTCCTTCCGCTGGCCACCCCGGTCAGCGACGCCAAGGTCCTCACCGGGCGGCAGCGGCCCATGACGGAGGTGGCGTTCCTGTTCGCGGAGATCGCCACCGAGGAAGGCCACCAGGGCATCGGCTTCAGCTATTCGAAGCGGGCCGGTGGCCCGGGACAGTTCGCGCACGCCAGTCAGATCGCCGACCAACTGCTGGATGAGGACCCCAGCGACATCGGCCGGATCTGGACGAAGCTGGTGTGGGCCGGCGCCTCGGTGGGCCGCAGCGGACTGGCCACCCAGGCCGTCGCCGCCTTCGACGTCGCCCTGTGGGATCTGAAGGCCAAGCGGGCCGGACTGCCGCTGGCCAAGCTGCTGGGCGCCCATCGCGATTCCGTACGCTGCTACAACACCTCCGGCGGATTTCTGCACACGCCCACCGAAGAGGTACTGGCCAACGCCACCGCGTCCCTGGAGGCCGGGATCGGCGGGCTCAAGATCAAGGTCGGGCACCCGGACAGCAAGCGGGATCTGGAGCGGGTGCGGGCGGTCCGCGAACACGTCGGCGACGACGTCCCGCTCATGGTCGACGCCAACCAGCAGTGGGACCGGCCCACCGCCCGGCGGATGGGCCGCGCGCTGGAACCGTTCGACCTGGTGTGGATCGAGGAGCCGCTCGACGCCTACGACGCCCAGGGCCACGCGGCGCTCGCCGCCGCGCTGGACACCCCGGTGGCGACCGGTGAGATGCTCGCCAGCGTCGCCGAACACTGGGAGCTGATCCGCCAGGGGGCGGCCGATGTCATCCAGCCCGACGCCCCGCGCATCGGCGGTATCACCCAGTTCCTGAAGCTCGCGGCGCTCGCCGAGCACCAGCAGCTGCAGCTGGCCCCGCACTTCGCCATGGAGATCCACCTCCACCTGGCCGCCGCCTACCCCATCGAGCCGTGGGTCGAGCACTTCGACTGGCTGGAACCGCTGTTCAACGAGCGGCTGGAGACCGGCGCCGGCCGGATGCACATACCCGCCCGCCCGGGTCTCGGCATCACCCTCAGCGACCAGGCCCGCGCCTGGACGCAGGCCGAGCACGAGGTCGGCAAGCGTCCCTGACCCACACGCGCCCCGACCCGGGCGCCCGCCCCACACGCGCGCCTGACCCACGCGCGCCTCCCCCGCGTCCGCCCCTCCCCGCCCCTCCGACACAGGAGCACCCCGTCCATGACGTCCTTCACCCCTCCGGAACTCGGCCGCCGGCTCGGCTCCGGGCTGCTGTCCTTCCCGGTGACGCACTTCCGGCCCGACCTCTCCTTCGACGAGGACGCCTATCGGGAGCACATCGCCCGGCTGGCCCGCCACCAGGTCGGCGGGCTCTTCGCGGCCGGCGGGACCGGCGAGTTCTTCTCGCTGACGAGTGCGGAGGTCGCCCGCGTGGTGGCGGCGGCCGTACGCACGGCACCGCAGGACACGCCGATCCTCGCCCCGGCTGGGTACGGCACCAAGGCGGCCGTCGAGTTCGCCGTGGCCGCCGAGCGGGCCGGCGCGGACGGAGTGCTGCTCTTCCCGCCCTACCTCACCGAAGCCGGCCAGGAAGGGCTGGCCCAGCACGTGGCGGAGGTCTGCCGGGCCACCTCGCTGGGCGTCGTCGTCTACAGCCGCGCCAACGCCGTCTACACCGCCGACACCCTCGTCCGGCTCGCCGACGCCTGCCCCAACCTCATCGGCTACAAGGACGGGGTCGGCGACATCGAGACCGCCACCCGCGTCCATGCCCGGCTCGGCGACCGCCTCACCCTCATCGGCGGTCTGCCCACCGCGGAGACGTACGCGCGGCCCTATCTGGAGCTGGGTGTGACCACCTACTCCTCGGCCCTGTTCAACTTCGTCCCCGAACTCGCCCTGGAGTTCTACGGCGCCGTACGCGACCGCCGCCACGAGGTCGTCTCCAAGCTGCTCACCGACTTCGTCCTCCCCTACACCGCACTCCGCGACCGGCGGCCCGGGTACGCCGTGAGCATCGTCAAGGCCGGGATGACCGCCACCGGCCACAGCGCCGGACCCGTCCGCCCGCCGCTGACCGACCTGACCGCCGACGAACTGGCGGAGCTCACCGCGCTGATCGGTCACACGAAGTGCTGATCGGCCACCTGGGGTAGGTCCGAGGGCCGGGCTGCTGAGCCAACGCGCCGGCCGGCCGCCGCCCCCTCCCGTTTGTCCGCACGGCCCCGGGGCCACCCGGAGGAGGTGGTGGAGCGGAACGCGCCGGAGAGGGGCGGCCCGGAGCTGGCCGTGCTGGTCGGGCTGCAAGCCGCCGGGAAGTCCTCCTTCCATCGGCAGCACCTCTCCGGCGAACACACCGGCGCCCGCACCGATGGGCGCACCAGCGGGCCCGTCGGCGGCCATCTGCTGGTCAGCAAGGACCTGTTCCCCCGTTCGGCCCGGAACAAGCAGCGGCGTCAGCTGCGACTGATCGACCAGGCGCTGGCGGCCGGGCAGCCCGTCGCGGTGGACAACACCAATCCCTCACCGGAGGAATGGGCGCCCCTGATCGCCCTGGGCCACGCGCACGGCGCCCGGGTGACCGCCTACTGGTTCCCGCCCGACCTCGCGGCCTCGCTGAGCCGCAACGCCGCCCGGGTCGGCCGCGCCCGGGTGCCGGACGTCGGCCTGCGGGCCACCCACCGGCGCCTGCGCAGGCCGTCCCCGGCAGACGGCTTCGACGCCGTACGAGAGGTCCGGTTCGACGGCCGTGGCGGCTTCGAGGTGCGGAACGCCGAGGGATGACCTCCCGGCCGCGCTCCGGTGCACGCGGCACTCAGCGCTGCAGGGCCCACCGGCCCGGAGGGTGGTCCGGCAGCGTGAGGTCGGCGAGCAGCCCGTAGTGGTCGCTGGCCTGCACCCCGTCCACCGGCTGCACCAGCACCCGCTCGCAGCCGGAGACCCGCAGGGTGGGGCCGTGCGAGCCGCAGCGCACCAGGATGTGGTCGATACGGCGGTCCGCCACCGCCGGCATGTCACCCTGCCGGACGAGGGGGTTGCCGGGGCCGAAGGTGGGTCCGGGTTCGCCGGGGTGCACCGCCGACCAGGCGTCCTGGAAGCAGACCCCGACACCGTCCAGCGTCTGAAGACCCCGCAGGAACCGGAGGCTCGCGGCGTCCGGCGTGGCGTCGAGGTCCCCGAGCAGGACGGTGTGACGCACGGGACGGGCGGCGGCGGCCTGCTCGGCGAGGCGGGTGGCGGCGAGGGCCTGCAGCTCCCGTTCGTGCTCGTAGTCGTAGGGCCAGCTCGGCTTGTGGTGGACCACCAGCAGCGTGCCGAACGGCTCGGGGAGCGGCAGCTCGGCGGCGACGGCTCCGCACCACTCGGTGCGCGCCGTGCGCCCGGTCACCTGGAGCGGGTCGGCCGTGACGGGGCCGAACGGCCGTCGGGAGGCCAGCACGGCACCCACGCCGTCGGCCGACCACCGAGGGTGCGGGGCGAGGTGCCAACCGTCCCCGGCGAGGGCCGGCAGCTCGTCGCGGCCCACCTCCTGCAGGGCGAGCACATCGGGGCGCAGCCGGTGCAGTTCCCGGGCCAGTACCGCCCGCCGGGCCGCCGGGTCGGCGTACTGGGGCGCCAGCACGTTCATGGTCATCACCCGAGTGCTGTGGACCCCTCCGCCCGCTGTTTCGGCCACCGCTTCTGCAGCCACTTTCGGCCACTCCCTCCGGCATCGCGTGGACAGGACCCCGTACGGGACGTGTACCCGGCGGTGCCGTCCCGGGTCCGGGTGTGTTGCCATGGCCTGTGCCGGGAACCGGCTCGGGGAATGTGGACCCCGGCACAGTTTGTTCCCCGGCGCCAGGGCGCGGCCCGCCCTGATGCCCCCATGGCAGGAGACAGCATGAGCACGATCGAGCTGACCAAGGAAAACTTCGAGGAGACGGTCTCGGAAAACGACTTCGTCCTGATCGATTTCTGGGCCTCGTGGTGCGGCCCTTGTCGCAGCTTCGCCCCGGTGTACGAGGCCGCCGCCGAACGGCACTCGGACCTGACCTTCGCCAAGGTCGACACGGAGGCCCAGCAGGAGCTCGCAGCCGCCTTCGAGGTGCAGTCCATCCCGACGCTCGCGATCATCAGGGACCGCACCCTGGTGTTCTCACAGCCCGGCGCGCTGCCCGAGGCAGCACTGGAGGACCTCATCGGTCAGGCCCGGCAGCTGGACATGGACGAGGTGCGGCGCGCCGCCGAGGCGCAGGCCGCCGCCGACGGCGCGGAGGGCGCCGGCGCCTGAGACCCCGCGCCCGCGCACACCGACGACGGCCGCCCGGCAGTGCCGGGCGGCCGTCGCGCTGTTCGGGGCCGGAGCTTCGGCCGACGTCGGGGGCGCCTGCCGCCGAACCCGCCACCCCCTCTCCCGAGGGGGCGGCCCCGCTACACCGGTACCGGCCTGGGGGCCAGCCGGAAGTCGTGACGGATCGGGTGGCCGTCGCGGATCTGGAGGCGGGCGACGGCGGCGAGGCGGTCGGGGCTGGAGGCGATCACATTGACGAACTGGTCGGGCAGGCCCGCCGCCGCGTATTCGCCGTGCTGGTCCGTGATGGCGCGCACCAGCTCCCTGCCGTGGGTGCCGGTGACCGTGATGGCGACACCGGGCAGCGGCCGGCCGTGTTCGTCGGTGACCCGTCCTGTCAGGTCGGGCTCGTGCAGGCCCGCGCGGCGGCTGTGCGGGGCCACGGCGCTGGGCCGTGGCAGCTCGAAGGAGGGGTCCTCGACCGGCGGCTCGGCGGACAGCTCGGCGGCTGCGGCCGTCTCCTCGGCGCGTGCTTCCTTGCGGGCGGCGCGCCGCTCCTTCCAGGCGCCGAGCGCGATGAGGGCGACACCGGCGAGGACCCAGGCGCAGATGACGAGGGTGTGCTGCCAGACGTCCTTGCCGTCGAAGTAGAACAGCCCGCGCAGCGCCTCGATGAGGTTGCCCATCGGCATGATCGGGTGCAGCGCCCGGAAGAATCCGGGCACCATCTGGACGGGTATCGCGCCGCCGCTGGACGGCATGCTCAGCAGGACGAACAGCCCCATGGCCACGCCCGGGAAGAACTGCTTGCAGAAGGGGACGAGTCCGTAGGAGGTCAGTGCGACCGCCTGGGTCATCAGGAAGATCAGCGGGATGGCCAGCGGCTCGTTCGGGACCACCTCCATCGAGCGCGCCACCAGGAAGGCGACGACGCTCTCCACGACGCCGATGGACACCAGGGTGACGACCTTCTTGCGCCGCCCGAGGGTGGTGGCCCGCAGCAGCATCATCACGCTGACGTAGGAGGGGATGGTGCAGGCGAGGACGAGGTAGAACAGCCCGGTGCCCATGCCGTCGCCGGGCGCCGTGGGGGCCGCCTCGTGGACCTGCAGCCGGCCGCCGCTTTGCTGTGCGACGCCGGTGAAGGTCTTCTGGAGGACGGATTCGAGCGAGTAGCCGTCGGCCTTGGCGACGTAGAGCTTCGGGTGCTCGGCGTCGGGCACATAGGCGGCGGTGGCCTCGCGGTCGGTGACCGCGTCCTGTGCGGCCCGTGCGTCGGCGACCTGGTGGATGTCGAAGGCACCGGGGCTCTTGTGTTCGAGGGCCTGTTCCAGCTGGGCGGCCGACGGTCCCGCGACGGCCACCTCCACGTGGTGCGGCACCGGGTTGTGGAAGGGCAGCAGATAGCAGACGAGGAAGCCGGTGAAGAAGAACGCCGGGAACCACAGCGTCTCCGCCAGGGTGCGTACGGTCGCGCGGAGCGTGGAGGTACCGCCTCCCGTGCTCTCCGGGTCCGCCTTGCCTTTCGCGTGTGCCGTGTTTCCGGCGTTTTCCGCGTTTTCCGCCATGGACAGGGTCCGCCTCCTCGACATGTGCAGCAGCCGGTCCGGTCTCCGCCGCGATGCATGGCATAGCCAATGATTAGAGACGCTAACAGAAAAATGCAGTGCTGCAAAAATGCACTACTGTAGGAACCCTGCGAAGAGGCAGCGCACGGGACAGCACAGGAGCTGCAGATGGCCGACCCGACCTCCGAGACCGCCCAGGGGCTGCGGGAGCGCAAGAAACTGGAGACCCGGTCGGCGCTGCGTGCCGCCGCCGTCCGGATGTATCTGGAGCGCGGCCCCTCCGCCGTCACCGTGCAGGACATCTGCGAAGCCGCCGGGGTCTCCGCACGCACCTTCTTCAACTACTTCGAGACCAAGGACGACGCGGTATTCGACTGGGACCGCCGGCTCACCGGCCAGCTCGTCGACCTGCTCACCGCGCGCCCCGCGAGCGAGCCGCCGCTCCAGGCGCTGCACCGGACGCTGCGTACCGCCATTCCGGCGCTGGTCGCCGACGCCGGCTGGCGGGAGCGCCGACGGCTGCTGGGCGCCTATCCCGAACTGGTCCCCAAACTGCTGCACAGCAACAGCCACATGGCCGAAGCGCTGGCCGAAGCAGTCGCCGAACGCACCGGACTGTCCCCGGACGCCCTCTACCCCCGCCTGCTGGGCGGCGTCGGACTGACGGTGCTGCGCTCCTCGATCCGCGCATGGGACCCCGAGTCACCGACCGAGGAACTGCTGGACATGCTCGACTCGTGCTTCGCCTCACTGGCCGCCGGACTGCCGCAGCCGACCGGGGGCGAGGGAGTGCGTCCGGCCGCACCGGGTACGGCCGGGTGACGGCTCAGCGGCCGCCGAGCGCCTCTTCCAGGTCGAACCGCACCGGCTCCTCCAGCTGCTCGTACGTGCACGAGCCCGGCTCGCGGTCCGGGCGCCAGCGGCGGAAGAGCACCGTGTGCCGGAAGCGCTTCCCCTCCATGTGGTCGTAGGCCACCTCGCACACCCGCTCGGGGCGCAGCGGCACCCAGGAGGCGTCCTTGCCACCGCTCCACCTGCTGGGCGCGCCCGGCATCCGGCCCTCCTCATGAGCGGCCTCGTCCTGCCAGCGGGCCCACGGGTGCTCCTCGGGGCGGTCCATGCCCAGCGGTGCCAGCTCGCGCATCAGCTCACGTCTGCGCGCGGCCGGGAACGAGGACGACGCGCCCACGTACTGCAGCACCCCCGAGTCGTCGTAGAGACCGAGCAGCAGGGAGCCCAGCGCCTCGGGACCGCTCTTGTGCGGGCGCAGCCCGGCCAGCACGCAGTCGGCCGTACGCTCGTGCTTGACCTTGAGCATCACCCGCTCCCCCGGCCGGTAGGGCAGATCGGTCCGCTTGGCCACCACGCCGTCGAGCCCGGCGCCCTCGTACTGCGCGAACCAGTCCTGGGCGACGGCGCTGTCGTAGGTCACCGGCGCCAGATACAGCGGCGGGCGCGTGCCCCGCAGCGCCCTCTCCAGGGTCCGGCGCCGCTCGGTCAGCGGGGCATCCAGGAAGCCGGTGTCGTCCAGGGCCAGCAGGTCGAAGGCGACCAAGGAGACGGGTGTGCGCTCCGCCAGCAGCCGTACCCGGGAGGCGGCCGGGTGGATGCGCTGCTGCAGCGCCTCGAAATCCAGCCGCCCGCCCAGCGGGAGCACGATCTCACCGTCCAGTACGCAGCGCTGCGGCATCCGCTCGCGCAGCCCGTCGACCAGTTCCGGGAAGTACCGCACAAGGGATTTCCCTGTCCGGCTGATCAGCTCGATCTCGTCACCGTCCCGGAAGACCAGACAGCGGAAACCGTCCCACTTGGCCTCGTACTGCATCCCCTGCGGTGCCTCGGGGATCGCGGAGACGGGCTTGGCGAGCATCGGTTTCACGGGCGGCAGCACCGGAAGATCCACACTGCCGATTCTGCGCCGGACAGTCCGGGGCCGCACGGCGTGCGGGCCGGCCGGGAGCGCACGCGGCCTCGATGGGCGACCATGAGGCCATGCTGCTGGCAGACATCGCTCGCACCTCCGCCCGGATCGCCCGGGCCACGGGCCGCAACGACAAGGTGGCGCTGCTCGCGGAGCTGTTCCGAAGGGCGGAGCCGTCCGAGGTGCCGGTGGTGGTCACCTATCTGGCGGGGCGGCTGCCGCAGCGCCGTACGGGAGTGGGCTGGCGCAGCGTGCGCGAGTTGCCCCCGGCCGCCGACGAGCCGGCGCTGAGCATCGCCGAGGTGGACGCCGCGTTCGCGCGGATCGCCGAGGTGAGCGGGAAGGGCGCGCAGGCGGAGCGCAAACGGCAGCTGGATGTGCTGATGGCGGCGGCCACCGAGGAGGAGCAGTGGTTCCTCGTCCGGCTGATCGGGGGCGAGCTGCGCCAGGGGGCGCTGGACGCCTTCGCCGTGGAGGGGCTGGCCGCAGCCGTCGCGGCCGATCCGGGCGAGGTGCGGCGGGCGGTGATGCTCGGCGGGTCGCTCGGCAGCGTCGCCCAGGCGCTGCTGGCCCAAGGGCCGGACGCACTGGCCCTGTTCCAGCTGCAGGTGGGCAGGCCGGTGCTGCCGATGCTGGCGCACACCGCCAAGGACGTGGACGAGGCGCTGGACAAACTAGGCCCGTGTGCCGTCGAGGAGAAGCTGGACGGCATCCGGGTGCAGGTGCACAAGGACGGCGACCAGGTGCGCGTCTACACCAGGACGCTGGACGAGATCACCGACCGGCTGCCGGAGGCGGCCGAGATCGCCCGCAGGGCCGACGCAGCACAGCTGGTGCTGGACGGGGAGGTGATCGCCCTCAAGGAGGACGGCTGGCCCCGGCCGTTCCAGGAGGTGTCGGGACGTGTCGCCTCCCGGCTGGACGTGGCAGGGGCCAGCAGCGAGCTGCCGCTGCATCCGGTCTTCTTCGACGTGCTGTATCTGGACGGCGAGGACCTGCTCGACCGGCCGTTCGTGGAACGGCACGCCGCGCTCGCCCGGGTACTGCCCGACAAGCTGCGGGTGCGCCGGGTGCCGGTGCCCGATCCGGCGGACGGGCCGACGCGTGTGGCGGCCCGCGAGTTCGCGGAGGAGGTGCTGGCGCGCGGCCACGAGGGAGTCGTCGTCAAGGCGCTCGACTCGCGGTACTCGGCGGGGCGGCGCGGGGCTTCCTGGCTGAAGGTCAAACCGGTGCACACCCTCGATCTGGTGGTGCTCGGCGCGGAGTGGGGGCACGGGCGGCGCGCGGGGAAGCTGTCGAACCTGCATCTGGGAGCGCGGCGCGAGGACGGCACCTTCGCGATGCTGGGCAAGACGTTCAAGGGGCTGACCGATGTGTTGCTGGCCTGGCAGACCGAGCGGCTGCGGGAGCTGGCCGTCGAGGAGAAGTCCTGGGGGGTGGTGGTCGCACCCGAACTGGTGGTGGAGATCGCCTTCGACGGGGTGCAGCGCTCCACCCGCTATCCGGAGGGCGTGACCCTGCGGTTCGCGCGGGTGGTGCGCTACCGGGACGACAAACGTGCACAGGAGGCCGACACGGTGGCGGCGGTCACGGCCCTGCTGCCCCAGTGACCGTCAGACGGGTCCTCGATCAGTCACGGCAGCCGCGGTCGTGCTCTTCGCGGAGCTGTGGCGTTCTGCGAGCAGCCTCTTGCGATGGCCGCTGCGGCGGACGGCGGTGACGACGACGATGGCGAGGCAGAGGCCGGTACCGAGAACGGGAAGCGGGAGGACCCGGTTCGAGCCTCAGGGTGACGGTGTCGCCGTTGGCGAACTGGCCCCGGGCGGATCGTCCGTCTCGTGGTCACAGCTGCGCGCGGATGCGTTCGGCGATCTGCTCGGCCTCCGACTCGTCGGCGTACCGGCCGCGCGGCCAGAAGAAACCGCGCAGACCGTCCTTGCGTCTGCGCGGCACCACGTGCATGTGCAGATGGGGCACGGACTGGCTGACGCGGTTGTTGCCCGCGACGAACGAGCCGTCGGCCGCCATGGCCCGCTCGACCGCGCCGGTGACCCGGCGTACGGCGGTGAAGTACGGGCCGACGGACTCCTCGGGCAGATCGGTCAGGGTCTCCACATGGCCGCGCGGCACCACCAGGGTGTGGCCCGGGAAGAGGGGCCGCTGGTCGAGGAAGGCGACGACGGCCTCGTCCTCGTGGACCCGGTGGGCGGGCTCCGTGCCGTCGATGATCCGGCAGAAGACGCACCCGCTGTCCCGGGCCATGGTCAGTTCAGGGTGCGGGGGTCAGGGCCGACGCGGGTGCCGTTCTCCAGGCGCTGGATCTCCCGCAGGTCCTCGCCGTCCAGCTCGAAGTCGAAGACGTCGATGTTCTCCTTGATCCGGGACGGGGTGACGGACTTGGGGATGACGACGTTGCCGAGCTGGATGTGCCAGCGCAGCACCACCTGAGCCGGGGTCCTGCCGTGCTTGGCGGCGGCCTTGCGGACCACGGGATCGTCCAGGACACCGTTGCCGCGGCCGAGCGGGGACCACGCCTCGGTGACGATGCCGTGCTCCGCGTCGAAGCTCCGCAGTTCCGGCTGCTGGAGGCGGGGGTGCAGCTCGATCTGGTTGACGGCGGGCACCACACCGGTCTCGTCGAAGAGCCGCTGGAGGTGATCGGTCTCGAAGTTGGAGACGCCGATGGTCCTGGCCCGGCCGCTGTCGTGGATCTCGGCCAGCGCCCGCCAGGTCTGCACATACAGCTCCCTGGCCGGCGCCGGCCAGTGGATGAGGTAGAGGTCGACGTAGTCGAGGCCGAGCCGCTCCAGGGAGTCGTCGAAGGCGCGCAGCGCCGTGTCGTGGCCCTGGTCGGTGTTCCACAGCTTGGTGGTGACGAACAGCTCCTCGCGGGGGATGCCGGACTCGCGCAGGGCCTTGCCGGTGCCGCCCTCGTTGCCGTAGAGCGCCGCGGTGTCGATGCTGCGGTATCCCGCCTCCAGCGCGGCGGAGACGGTGGCAGCCGCCTCGTCGTCGGGCACCTGGTACACACCGAACCCGAGCTGCGGCATCTCCGTGCCACTGTTCAGCAGGACGGTGGGGACGTGTGCGCTGCTCACTGTGCGACCTCGGCTCTCTCGGGGGCGGCTGTCGGGCGTTGTCCGTCAGCCGGGGTTTCCGCTGTGCCGAGGTCCATTCACGCACACACCGCCGGGACCGTGCCGACTCCTCGCCCGCACGAGCCCGGCGGTGTGTCCGCCGGAGCCGCTCAGCCGCGCTGTGCCCGCGCGGCCTGCTCGTCCGGGGCGGCCTGGGCGTCCCGGGCTTCCTGGGCGTCCTGCTCGTCCTGGGCGTCCCCCTGGCGGGGCGCGGAAACCGGCGCGGACGCCTCCCCCTCGCGGGGCGCGGGGAGCACCGCGAACAGCAGTGCGGCCAGCAGCGCGGTGGCGGCCCAGCCCAGCCCGTTCTCGCCGATCCAGGTGGAGTGGAGGGGGCCGGTGAACCAGTCGCAGGTGGTGAAGGCGAGCCCGAGCAGCAGGGCGATGCCCCAGGCCGTCATCGCCTGCCAGCAGTAGCCGCCGACGTACCAGTAGCGGCTGGTGCGGGAGGTGTCGAGCAGTCCGGCGGGGTCGTAGCGGACGGCCCGGTCGCGGCGCCGCAGCATGTCGACCCCGTAGACGCCGACCCAGGCGGAGAAGGAGACGGCGAGCAGCGAGAGGAAGGAGATGAACGAGCCGTAGAAGCTCTTGGCGACCAGCATCAGCAGCAGTCCGCCGACCAGGCTGATGACCGCGTTGACACTGACGGCCCAGGCGCGGGGCAGCTTCACGCCCATGGTCTGCGCGGTGAAGCCCGCCGAGTACATCGAGAGGCTGTTGATCAGCACCATCCCGATCACGGCGATCACCAGGTACGGCACGGCCAGCCACAGCGGCAGGGCCTCGCCGAGGAAGGAGACGGGGTCGTCGGTCTTGGCGAGCGCCGGGTCCTTCACCGACATCACGCCGCCCATCAGCACCATCGGCACCAGTACCAGCAGTGCGCCCGAGACGGTGGTGCCGAAGATCTTCCGTCCTTCGGCGCTGTGCGGCAGATAGCGGGCGAAGTCGGGGCCCGTCGGGATCCAGCTGATGCCGCCGGCCGCGATGGTGCCGATGCCCGCGATGAGCATGGCGGTGCCGCCCGCGGGCCGGGAGAAGACCTCCGCCCAGTCGATGGTGGTGACCAGGTAGCCCAGCACCAGGACGGTGAAGAGCCCGAAGAAGTAGGTCGACCAGGTGTTGCAGAGGTTGAGGACCTTCCGGCCCATGCCGCTGACCAGGAACGTCACCCCGACGAACAGCAGCAGGGTGACGACGACGAGCGGGGTGCTGCTCTCGATCCCGAAGAGCAGGCGGAGCACCGTGAGGACGGCGTAGGCGCCGGTGACGGCGTTGATCGTCTCCCAGCCGAAGCGTGCGACCCACAGGATCATGCCGGGGAAGTAGTTGCCCCGCACGCCGAACGTGGCCCGGGAGAGCATGGCGCCGGGCGCGCCGCCCCACTTGCCGGACACCGACAGCAGCCCGACCAGACCGAAGGAGACGCCACCGGCGACGGAGGCCGCGAGCAGCACCTGCCAGAAGTTGAGGCCGTTGAAGACGACCAGCCCGGCGCCCATGGTGAGCAGCAGGACGCTGATGTTGGCGGCCACCCAGGTGGGGAACAGCTCGCGGACCCGGCCCCGCCGCTCGTGATCGGGTACGGGCTCGATGCCGCGGCTCTCGACGGTCTCGTCGATCACGGCGGTCGCCGGCGTGGCGGAGTCAGACGTGGGGGCGGAGGAGTGCGCCGGGGCGGCGCCGTCGGCGTGGGATACGCCGGGGGAGACTGCCATGGGTAGGGCTCCGTGCGTGGTTCTCTGGTGCGACGTGCGTCGTTGCAGGGTCGTGACCTGGTGTCTCCGGCCGTCACCGGGGAGACTGCGGGGACTCTACGCGCGTTGCAAGACGCCCTCTATCGTACAGAGTCACACGATCGGCCCCCTCGGAGTCGGGTGATCCTCCAAGGGGGCCGGAAGCAGGCGGTCAGGACACGGGCACCAGCACCACCGAGCACTTGGCGTGCTGCAGGACCGCGTGCACCACCGGGCCCAGCTGGAGGCCGAGTCGCCGCTGCTGGCGCCGTACCCCCAGCACCACCATGTCGGCGCCCTCGCTCAGCTTGATCAGATGCTCGGCCGCCTGGCCCTGGTGCTGTTCGGCGCCCAGCCGCACGTTCGGATAGCGCTCCCGGAAGGGCCGCAGCGTGTCCTCCACGAACTGCTCGGCCCGCCTCGTCTCCGTCGAGGGCTCCTTCGGTGACAGCCGCAGCGCCACACCGGGCAGCATCGGATAGATCCAGCAGTGCACCACCCACAGCGGCGAACCGGAGCGCTCGGCCGTCCGGAAGCCGAACTCGACCGGCTGCGTCGCGCCTTCCCACTTCAGCCCGACGACCGTCTCCCCCGGTGTCGCACCGGGCTCGGGCATCTCGCCGCGTACGACCATCAGCGGTCCCGCCGCATGTGCCGCCAGTCGCAGGCTGACCGAGCCGAGCAGCAACCCGCGGAAGCCGCCGTGCCCGCGGGTGCCGACGACGGTCAGCTGAGCGGTGCGGCTGCGGTGCACCAGCGCGTCGGCCGCCGGTTCGCTCACGCCGGTCGCCACGACGGTCAGCCCGGGCGTGCGCTTACGGGCCCGCTCGGCGGCCTCGGCCGCGACCTGACCGGTGGCCTGCCGAAGCCGCTCCCTGTCCGCCTCGGTCTCCGGGTAGGCACCGCGCCGGGCCGAGGACCCGCCGCACAGCACCTCCAGCTCGGCGCCCCTGCGGTAGGCCTCGTCGGCGGCCCGGTCCAGGGCGCGGAAGGAGTGCGGGGAACCGTCGACGCCGACCACCACACGGCCGGTCTCGGGGGCGGGGGCGGGGGTCCCCGCGGGGGGCTCGCTGGTCTCCGACATGTCCGTCCTCTCCTCGCGTCCTCGCCTCGATGTGCGGGTACACCGCCAGTGTGGTGCACACGGGGCAGATGCGGTAGAAGCTGCGCCCGCCGTGTGGACTGCCGCCGTGCGCCCACCGCAAACAGCCACGCTCCCCCTCGGGCGACCTCCCGGGACAGCCTCCCCGAAGACCTCAGGGCAGCCTCCCGGGGTGACCCCTGAAGGCAACCCGGATACAAATTTAACCGAGTTACATTTCTCTGGTACGGTCGCCGCATGAGCGACCACCCCACCGGGCTGCGCGAACGCAAGCGGCAACGCACCTACCAGGCGATCTCCGACGCGGCCGTCGCCCTGTTCCTGCGCAAGGGCTTCGACGCGGTCTCCGTCTCCGAGATCGCGGCAGCCGCCGAGGTCTCCAAACCGACGCTCTTCCGCTACTTCCCCGCCAAGGAGGACATGGCCCTCCACCGCTTCGCGGACCACGAGGACGAGGCGGCCCGCGTGGTGGCGGGGCGCGGAGCGGGCGTCTCGCCCCTCACCGCGCTGGAGCAGCACTTCCTGGCCGGATTGGAGGCCCGCGATCCGGTCACCGGGCTGTGCGACGAGCCGGAAGTGCTCGCCTTCCACCGGCTGCTGTACGGCACCCCGACCCTGGTGGCCCGGCTGCACTCCTACACCGCCCGCTCCGAGGAGGCCCTGGCGGCCGAACTGACCAAAGGGCTCGACGGGCGGACCGAGCCGACCGAGGGCGCCGAGAGCACCGTGGGGGCGGCAGCCGACGCGGGCGCACCCCGCGCCGCGACGGCGCAGCCCACCCTGACGGCACGGCTGGCGGCCGGTCAGATCGTGACCTGCCAGCGGGTCCTCGCCACGGCCAACTGGCACCGCGTCGCCCAGGGGGCGAGCGCCGACAGCATGCACGAGTCGGCCTGCCGCGACGCCCGGCACGCCTTCGCACTGCTGCGCACCGGGCTGACGCCGTTCGCCTGACGCGCACCGCACACAGCCGACCCACCCAGCCGGAACGAGGACGAAGAGGAGCACCGCCCCATGTCCGGGGACCACACCGCCCAAGAGGAAGCCCTCCGGGCCGAACTGGCCGCCGAGCGCGCCCACGCCGACCGGTGCCGCGCCACGCTCGACCGTACGAACGCCGCGGCACAGCACCGGGTGCTGGAGGGCGCCGGTGTGCTGACTGGACAGCACACCGGGGAGGCGGCAGGCGAGGGCGTCGCGGGCGACGGAGCGAGCGCGGAGGCGCTGGGCCGCTATCTGCGCAGCCGGGCCAAGGAGGTACGGGAAGAGCCGGAGGGGCCGCCCTTCTTCGGCCGGCTCGACTTCAGCGACGGGGGACGCGGCGGCGAGGAGGCCGGCGAGCACCGCGGTCAGCGCTACTACATCGGCCGCCGCCGCGTCAGCGAGCACCCTTCGGCGCCGCCGCTGGTGCTGGACTGGCGGGCCCCCGTCTCCCGCGCCTTCTACCAGGCGACCGCACGGGAGCCGCGGGGCGTCCGCTTCCGGCGCCGGTTCGGCTGGTCGCCGAACGGCACCGGCACCGCCGAGGACCTGACAGGGCTGGAGGACGAGAGGCTGGAGGACGGGAGACCGGCGGGCGAGGGGCCGGCGGGGTCCGATGAGTCACCGGCCGGGGCCTCGGCCGCCGGATCGGCCCTCGCCTCCCGCATCGTCGCCGGCGAGATCGAACGCCCCCGGGTGGGGCCGATGCGCGACATCGTCGCCACCATCCAGCCCGAACAGGACGACCTGGTGCGCTCGGGCCCCGACGGTTCGATGTGCGTCCAGGGCGCGCCCGGCACCGGGAAGACCGCCGTCGGGCTGCACCGCGCGGCCTATCTCCTGTACACCTACCCTCGCCGCATCGAGCGCGGCGGCATGCTCGTCGTCGGGCCCAACACGGCGTTCCTCGGCTACATCTCGGCGGTGCTGCCGGCCCTGGGCGAGGTGGGGGTGCGGCAGTGCACCGTAGGGGATCTGCTGCCCGGCCATCCGGTGCGGGCCGAGGACAGCCCGGAGGCGGTGGAACTCAAGCACAGCGCGCGTATGGCGGCTGTACTGCGGCGCGCCCTCTACGCGCGCGTACGGCTGCCGGACGGCCCGGTGGCGGTGCCCGACGGCTCGTACCGCTGGCGGCTGGACGAGGACGAGCTGCGCGCCGTGGTCGAGGAGACCCTGGCGCAGCAGCCGCCGTACGAGGTCGGCCGGGAGCGGGTACGGGCGCGTACCGTGGCGCTGCTGCGCGACCAGGCCGAGCGCCGCGCCGGTCCGCCCGGGGGCGAGTGGCTGCGCCGGATGGGCAGGGTCAAGGCACTCTCCGGTTTCGTGGACTCCGTCTGGCCGAGGGTGAAGGCCGAGGAGGTGGTGGCCGGACTGCTGGGTGACGCGCGGACGTTGGCCGAGGCAGCCGACGGGCTGCTGACCGAGGACGAACAGCGGGCGCTGCTGTGGCAGGGCCGCCGCCCCCGGTCGCCCCGGACGGCACACTGGTCGCAGGCGGATCTGCTGCTGCTGGACGAGGTGGCGGGCCTGATCGCCCACCCCGAGGAGAGCTACGGACATGTGGTGGTGGACGAGGCACAGGACCTCTCCCCCATGCAGTGCAGGGTCCTGGCGCGCCGCAGCCGCTTCGGCTCGCTGACCGTGCTGGGCGACCTGGCGCAGGGCACCACCCCGTGGGCGGCCCGCGACTGGCCGGAGCAGCTGGCGCACCTGGGGGTTCCCGAGGCGACGGTCGCCCCGCTGACCACGGGCTTCCGGGTGCCGTCCGAACTGCTGGCGGCGGCCAACCGGTTGCTGGACTCGCTTCCGGTGGACGTCCCGCCGGCGCGGTCGCTGCGCACGGGCGGCGAGCTGAGGACGCTGCGGGTGCCGGGGGCGGACGGGCCGACCGGCGCCGTGGCGGAGCGGGTCGCTGCCGCGCTCGGGAGGGAGGGCTCGGTCGGGGTGATCGCGGCCGGGGCGCGGGTGGCGGCCGTGCGCCGAGCGCTGGCGGCGAACGGGATCGCGGCCGGGACGCCCGGCGCCGAACAGGAGGGTGAGCGGGTGACCGTGGTGGACGCCGAGTCGGCCAAGGGACTGGAGTACGACCACGTCGTCCTGGTGGAGCCCGCGGAGATAGCGGCGGGCGGGCCGCGCGGGCCGCAGCGCCTCTATGTGGCGCTCACCCGCGCGGTGTCACGGCTGGAGATCCTGTACGCGGCCGAGCTACCCGAGGCCCTGCGAGGCTGAGAGGGCGGCGGGGGTGCGGGCGGGGGCCGCCAGATCGCGGAGCCAGTCCGGCTGATCGGCGATCTCCAGGAGGAGGAGCAGCCGGGTGAGGGGGTGGTCGCAACTGAGGCCGTTGTCCACCGGGTCCGCAGGGGCGGGGAATTCGGCGCCTGGTGTGGTCACTGGGACTCCTGTAGACGGACGGAGCACGTGAACTCCGCTGTCGAGTCGTGGAGTTGAGCCCTTCTGCTGGGGCTCCGGTGTGGAGTACGACGGGCATTGTCGCGGTTCCGTACTTACTTCTGCAAGTACATCTGCAAGTACATCTGCAAGCACGCTCGGCTATGAGACGCTTCCAGACGTCGCAACCGCCCACGGGGGAACGCAAGTGACGTAGGGAGAGACGTACATGCAGATCGAGAACGGCATCGAGGCCACGAAGATCGAAGGCGCGGTCTGGCGCAAGAGCCGCCGCAGCAACCCGAACGGCAACTGTGTCGAGGTCGCCACTCTTCCCGGCCAGGGAGTCGCCGTCCGCAACTCCCGCTTCCCGTCGGGCCCCGCCCTGGTCTACACGCCCGCCGAGATCGCGGCCTTCGTCCAGGGCGCCAAGGACGGCGACTTCGACGACCTGCTCGACTCCTAGCACCCCACCCACCACCCGCCTGCACGCGGTTCCCACGGCCGGGTCGCAGGTCCCACAACTGAACAGCACCACGGGCACCGCCGCCGCACGACACGGACGTGCGGCGGCGGTTCACGCACAAAGCCCCCGGTACGGGGGCGACGGCGCGGCACGCGCGTACGGCGGGCGCGCCCGGCACGACGGCACCGAAGTGGCCCGAGCACGTCCACGCCACCGAAGGCTCCAAATCCGGTCGCGTAACCGGTATGGCTGTACGCTCAGTTGACGGAGTGGGACACTGAGCATCCGTAGAGTCACTCAGGGAAGCAAGGCGGACGCGATGGGAGCACAGCCGCGACGCGAGGCGTCGCCCGGACGCATCCAGGACCACCCCGGGGTGGACCCACGATCCTGCGCATCGTCCTGGGCACCCAACTGCGCCGGCTGCGCGAGGAGCGGGGCATCTCCCGTGAAGCGGCGGGCGAGGCGATCCGCGGTTCGCACGCCAAGATCAGCCGCCTGGAGCTGGGCCGCGTCGGCTGCAAGGAGCGCGACGTCGCCGACCTGCTGACGCTGTACGAGGTCTGGGACCGGGAGGAGCGCGAGGAGTATCTGGAGCTGGCGCGGCACGCCGGCTCGCCGGGGTGGTGGCAGAAGTACAGCGATGTGATGTCGCCATGGTTCGACCGGCTGCTCGGCCTGGAGGAGGCCGCCGCGATGATCCGCGCCTACGAGGTGCAGTTCGTCCCCGGCCTGCTGCAGACCCGTGACTACGCCCGCGAGGTCATCAGGCTCGGCCATCCGCGGGACGACAGCAGGCGCAGCGAGCGCCGGATCGAACTGCGCATGGAGCGGCAGTCGATTCTCGACAAGCCGCACTCGCCCCGGCTGTGGGCCGTGATGGACGAGGCGGCGCTGCGCCGCCCGCTGGGGTCCCGGCAGGTGATGCGCGCCCAGCTCGAACACCTCATCGAGGCCGCTCGGCAGCCCAACATCACCCTGCAGATCGCGCCGTTCAGCATGGGCGGACTCGCCGCCGCCGGCGGCCCGGTGACCATTCTGCGCTTCCTGGAGCCCGACCTCCCGGACATCGTCTACCTCGAACAACTCACCTCGTCCCTCTACCTGGAGAAGCGTGACGAGGTCGAGGGCTATCTGGTGGTCATGGACCGGCTGTGCGCGATGGCCGAGCCCCCGGCCAGGACCGCGGCGTTCCTGGAGAAGTTGCTCAGCGACTACTGAGCCGTCGCCCCTCCCGCCTCCCCTTCACCTTCCCCTCCCCCGGTCGGCCCCGCTTCCGCCGCCGCCTTCCCGGGCCGGTTCCGTGCCGCCGTCGAGCCGTGCGGCCTCCCGGAGTCGTCCGCACCCTGACGGATCACCTCCGAGCCCCGGTCGATCTTTCATTCACCTCTTCTCACCTGCTCGTTCACAAAACCTCCTTTGATCACAAGCCTGGAAGAAGACATTTTTCCGTAGAAGAGATTGCTTGACCGGGTTCCGAGCGAGCTGTTAGAAAGCATGCCGTCAAAGCGCACCGCCGACGGCGGGGCGCTGCATCACGGGGGATCTTCACGGGGGAATCTTGGGCGGCACAGCCATGGGGAATTCCGGCCCCCGTCAAGCCGGAAGTACACGGGTCGACAGCTCATTCCCGTAACGCCGCAGAAGCACTGACCACGTCCGCACGGTTGCTCACACGTGCGGCCCGGTCCTGCCCGGCGCCTTCTTTCGCACACCCACCTGCCGGTACCGACGTGCGCCGCACGCCTGCCCGGCTGCCTCTTCTGCCTTTTTCGGCCTACTGAACGGTGTGGACGTGAAAGCGTATCTGAGCATTTTACGTATCGGGGACTATCGGCTCCTGTGGTCGGCCCTGGTGCTCAATCTCCTCGGCGACGGCGCCACCTATGCGGCCCTCGCCTGGATCACTCTCGAAAAGGCGGGCGCCGCCGGCCTCGGGGTACTGGGCGTCTGCCTCACACTTCCGGTGATCGCGGGCGGCGCCATCGTCGGCCCTCTGCTCGACCGGTTCTCCCGGCGCAAGCTCTTCATCTACGACTCGATCTTCCGCGGCGCCGTGGTCGCCCTCATCCCGGTGCTGGCCGTGGCCGGTGTGCTGGAGGCCTGGCATCTGTACGTGGTCGCTCTGGTCTACGGCCTGCTGAAGATCATCCCGCTCGCCGGGACCCCCGCCGTGCTGCCGGAACTCGTACCCGCGGACAAGCTCCAGGCGGCATCCGGTCTGGAGGCCACCGCGATGGGAGCGGCCAACGTCCTGGGGCCGCCCATCGGCGCGGGACTCATCGCCCTGTTCGGCGCGCCCAACGTGCTGGTGCTCGACGCCGCAACCTATCTGCTCTTCGCCTTCCTGATCAGCCGGATCAAGGCACCGCTGGCCCGGCCGGAACCGTCCGGCGAGGCGGGGTCGCAGCAGCGGAAGCCGGGCTGGACACCGGTCTTCCTGCTCATCGTGCGGGACCGCTTCCTGCTGGTGCTCACCTTGTCGTTCGGCGCCTTCAACGTCTCGGCCGGGGCGCTGGTGGTGGCGATCCCCTGGCTGACCAAGTTCGAGTTCGGCAGCGGGCCCGGAGTGCTCGGACTGATGCTCGCGGTGATGGCGGCCGGCGAGCTGATCGGCTCCCTGGTCTCCGGCGCCGTGGAGACCTCCGAGAGACAGATGCTGCGCATCGGGGTGCTGCAACTGCTCTCCGGGGCCGTGCTGTTCCTGCTCATCCCGACCGCGCTGCCGTGGATCCTGCTCGGCCTCGCGCTCAACGGCATCCTCTCGGCGCCGATGACGGTGCTCGGCGGAGTCGTCCGGATGACCAGGGTGCCCAACGAGATGCGGGGCCGCGCGATGACGCTGATGCGCACGGTCATGGCCGGTGCGCTGCCCGCGGGTTCGGCGCTGGGCGGTGTGCTGCTGAGCGGCAGCCACTACACGGGGCTCATCTTCGTCGTCGCCGCCCTGGCCACCGCGCCCGGTGTGCTGACGGTCGTGCTCTTCCGCAACACGCCCTTCAGACTGGAGGTGACAGCAGCCGATGACCAGCGTGCACAGCGGGACTCCGACCCCGACGACGCAGGCACCGTCCCCGCAGCCTCCTGACGCGGCACCCGCCACCAACGGCGACGCGGTGCTGCTCGTCACCGATCATCCCCGCACCCGAAAGGCGGCCCGTGGCCCCTGGGCCCGGGTGCGGCTGACCGGCGCCGGTGCCCCCACCGCCCTGGCAGCCTTCGTCATCGTGCTGCACCGCTGGACCGGGCAGCGGCGGCTGAGGGTGGACATCGATCCGGCCGTCGGCGGCGCCTGCGCACTCACCGTCGAGGTCACCGGGCACGAACCGGTCGCCGCGCTCGCCACGGAAGTTGCTCGGACCGCACCCGCCCCACCCGGCCCGGGAAGCGCCACAGCGGTACGGTTCGCGGACGGTGCCCTGCCGAACGAGGGGCCGGACAACGCGCCGTACGAGCTCTCCCTCACCCGGGACGGTGCGGACCTGCTGCTCGGCTACCGCGCCTCGCTCTTCACCCGGGAGACCGCCGAGCGCTTCGGCCGCCATCTCCGGCGGGTGCTGTGCTGCCTGGCGGACCGGCCGCGCACCGCCGTGCGGGAGGTGGAACTGCTGGACGAGGGGGAGCGGGAGCTGGTTCTGCGGACGTTCAACGACACCGCCCGGCCGTACCCCTCCGCCGCCACCGTGCACGAGCTCTTCCGGGAACAGGCGCGGCGCGCCCCGGCGGCGGTCGCGGTCACCTGGCGGGACCGTACCTTGAGCTACGCGGAACTCGATACGCACAGCGACCGGTTGGCGTACGCGCTGCGGGCGGCCGGAGCGCGGCCCGGGGACCGGATCGGGCTGCACACGGGACGCACCCCGGAGCTGCTGGTCGGTGCGCTCGGCATCCTCAAGGCGGGCTGCGCCTATCTGCCGCTGGACACCGGGTATCCGGCGGAGCGCACCGAGTGGCTGCTCGCCGACTCCGCCGTCCGCGTCCTTGTCGCCTCCGCCGACCCGCCGGTGCCGTTCGCCTTCGCGGGGAAGATCCTCGCCCCGCAGGACGAGGCCGCAGGGCCGGGACAGCCGTTGCCCGTCCCGGCCGACTCCGCGGCACAGGACCTGGCCTACGTCTGCTACACCTCCGGGACGACCGGGCGGCCCAAGGGCGTCGAGGTCACCCACCGCAATGTGGTGCGGCTGGTCCGGGGCACGGACTATGTGCGCTTCGGCCCGGACATGACCGTCATGCCGACCGGCTCCATCGCCTTCGACGCCAGCACGTTCGAGCTGTGGGGGCCGCTGCTGAACGGCGGACGGGTTCATCTGACCGACAGCGACACGGTGCTGGACGCGGGCTCGCTGGGCCGGGAGCTGGCGGAGCGGGGCATCACCACGCTGTGGCTGACCTCACCGCTGTTCAACCAGCTCGTGGAGCAGGATGCGGCCGCACTCCGCCCGCTGCGGGAGCTCGTCGTCGGCGGGGACGCCCTGTCCGCCGCCCATCTGGCGAAGGCGATGGCCGCCTGCCCCGAGCTGGTGCTGGTCAACGGCTACGGCCCCACGGAGAACACCACCTTCTCGGTCACACACCGGCTCTCCCGCGCCGACCTGGGGCGTATCCCGATCGGACGGCCGATCGCCAACTCCACCGCACATGTGCTGGACGAGGCCGGGCAGCCGTGCCCGGTGGGGGTACCCGGTGAGTTGTACCTGGGCGGGGACGGGGTCGCCCGCGGCTATCTGGGGCGGCCCGAACTGACGGCGGAACGTTTCGTCGAAGACCCGTTCACCCCGGGCGGCCACCGCCTCTACCGCAGCGGCGACCTGGCGCGCCGGCGCTCAGACGGCGTCCTGGAGTTCCTGGGCCGACGTGACCACCAGGTCAAGGTCCGCGGCTTCCGGGTGGAGCCGGCCGAGGTCGAGAGCGTCATGCTCACCCACCCGGAGGTGGCCGAGGCGATCGTGACGGCCAGGACCCGCCCGGGGCGCAGCGACACCTGTCTGTACGGCTACTACACGGGGAAGGCCGGGCAGCAGCCACCGGCGCCGGAGAAGCTGCGGGCCCTGCTCGCCACAACGCTCCCCGGACACATGGTCCCCTCCTATCTGGTGCCGTTGCCCGAGCTCCCCCTCAATCCCAACGGCAAGGTGGACCGGGCCCTGCTGCCCGACCCCGACGGCTCCCATCTGCTGGCCGGGACCGCCTACGTACCGCCCACCGACGAGACCGAACGCGTCCTGGTGGAACTGGCCGAGGCCGCGCTGGGCATCACCGGCATCGGAACCTCCCACGACCTGCGGGACCTCGGCGCGGACTCGCTCACAGCGACGCTGCTGGCCGCCGGTGCGCGACAGCGGCTCGGCCGCGCCTGCCCGGTCAGCGCCGTACTGCGCTGCGGCACCCCGGCCCGGCTCGCCGCGCTGCTGCGCGACATTGCGGCCCACCCGGTTCCGCGGATACCGCGCGCTCCGCAGCAGGAGACGTATCCGCTCGCTCCGCAGCAGCGGCAGCTCTACTTCGAACAGATCAAGTACGAGCGGGCGGTGCACTACAACGTGCCGGTGACGCTCGGGCTGCCGGCCGACACCGACCCGCAACGGCTGGCCGCGGCGCTGCGGCGGTTGGCCGGGCGGCACGATGCGCTGCGGACCCGCTTCGTCACCGACGGAGGCGGGATCAGGCAGCGCGTCGAGCCCACCGTCGACGTTCCGGTGCGGGTGACCGAGGGGCCACCGGGGCCGCTGCCGGACTTCGTCCGCCCCTTCGATCTGGGACGGGCCCCGCTGTGGCGGGCCGAGATCCATCGAACGGCCACCGAGGTGACGCTCCGCCTCGATCTGCACCACATCGTGGTCGACGGGTTCTCCCTCGTCCCGCTGTTCGCCGACCTGTCCGCGCTCTACGGGGGCGAGGAACCCCCACCTCCGTCACTCCGGTACCGGGACTACGCCCAGTGGCTGGCCGGGCCTCAGGGTGCGGCGCTGCGTGCGGCCCAGCGGCCGTACTGGCAAGGGGTGTTCGCCGCTCCCCTCGACACCACGGACCTGCCGACGGACGCACCGCGGCCCGCGCTGCGGGCCCTCGACGGAGATGTCGTCTCCTTCGATCTGGGCCAGGTGCGGACCCGGCAGCTGCGCGGGCTGGCCCGCGACCACGGCGTGACCCTGTTCGCGGTACTGGCGTCCGCCCACAGCATGTTGCTGGCCGCGCTCAAGGGGGCCGCGGACGTCACGCTCGGTGTTCCGGTCTCCGGCCGTACGGTTCCCGGGCTGGAGGGGACGGTCGGCATGTGCGCCGGCACCGTGTGCCTGCGCTCGGCTCCCGAGCCCGGTCTGCCCTACGGGACCTTTCTGCAACGCACCGCGCAGGCGGCCGAGGACGCCTTCGCCCACCAGGACTTCCCGTTCGAGGACCTGGTGTCCTTGGCGGCCCCGGTGCGCGACTACAGCCGTACGCCGGTCTTCGACGCACTCATCGCCCTGCACAGCGGGCGCTATCTGACGGTGGACTTCCAGGGCGCCAGGGTGCCGGTGCGCCTCGAGCAGACCGGCCAGGCCGTCTTCGACCTCAACATGCAGATCCATGAGGACGCCGGCACCCTGCGCGTCGCCTGGCAGTACGCCGCCCGGCTGCTGCGCCGCGACACGGTCGAGAACTGGCGCGACCGCTTCATCGCCCTGTTGGACGCGATCGTCGCCGATCCTGCCGCTCCGCTCGGCGCGCTCGATCCCGCGCTCACCGCGGCGCGCTCCACCGCAGCGCGGACAGCGCCCGGTTCCACCTCAGCCTCCGACTTCGACTTCGACTTCGATCTCTGACGTCTCGCTCAGCTCCTTCGAGTACTTCAAGTCGGCTTCTCACCACAAGTGCAGGAGACATCCATGCCTCTGCTCCCATCCCAAGCAGCATCCTTCGCACCGTCACCGCAGACCACCTACTGGCGATCCCAGTTGGGCTCACTCACTCGGACGTGCGGATTCTGGCCCGACTTCCGTCCGGGCACCGGCCCGGACAGCGCCTCGGCGGCGGACGCCACCGACCGTGCCGGCCGGCACGCCGCCATCACCGTTCCCCTCGGCAGCACGCTCACCGAGCGTCTGGACCGGATCACCCGCAGCTGCCCCGAGATGCTGTGCGTGGTACTCACCTCGGCCCTGGCCGCACTGCTGGGCCGCTGCACCGGTCAGGAGGAGGTGGCCGTCGCGCTGCCGAAGCGGGGCGCTGCCGCGCGGTTCGCTGGCGGCCCACTGCTGGTGCGTACGGATCCGACCGGGTCGCTGCGCCAACTGCTGACCCGGGTCGGCGACGCGGTACGGGAGGCCGAGCGCAACCAGGAGTGCGACGTGGCCGCCCTCGCCGCCGAACTGGGCCGCTCCGATGCCTTCGACACCGGAGTGGCGCTCGACGGCTTCCACGATCCCGATTTCACCGCGCCCGGCGTCATGGTCACCGCCGCCCGGCAGGACGGCGAGCTGACGGTGACGCTCACGTACGCCGCGGACCGCTTCGCCGAGGAGTCCGTACGCCGCCTCGGAGCCCAGTACGCCCTGGTCCTGGACGGGGCGACGGCCGAGCCCGACCGACCGGTGGACACGCTCGACCTGTGGACGAGCGCGGACGAGAAGGCCGTCGCG
Organism: Streptomyces smyrnaeus; assembly: GCF_017676345.1. Classification (GTDB taxonomy): domain Bacteria; phylum Actinomycetota; class Actinomycetes; order Streptomycetales; family Streptomycetaceae; genus Streptomyces; species Streptomyces smyrnaeus. The sequence continues at coordinate 412,815 of NZ_JAFFZM010000001.1, forward strand.
GCGGCCAACGCGACCGAGCGCGACTTCGCCGCGGACGCCACGCTGCACGGTCTGTTCGCCGAACAGGCCGCCCGCACCCCGGACGCGCCCGCGCTGCTGACCGAGGACACCACCGTCACCTACGGGGAGCTGGAGGCACGCGCCAATCAGCTGGCGCGCACCCTGCGGGAGCGCGGCATCGGCCCGGGCTCGATCGTGGCGCTGCTGACCGAGCGGTCGACGGAGATGATGACCGCCGTCCTCGCCGTGCTGAAGTCCGGTGCCGCCTACCTTCCGGTCGACCCGTCCTATCCGCGGGCCCGCATCGATCATCTGCTCACCGACAGCGCGGCCCGGCTCGCCCTCCATCAGCGGCGGTTCGGCGCACTGGTGGGCGCCGCCCCGGCCCTGGACATCGAGGACCCGGCGTCGTACGCGACCTCGACCGAACCGCTCCAGCACACCGGCGGGGCGCGGGACGCCGCCTACGTCATCTACACCTCCGGGTCGACGGGCCGTCCCAAAGGCGTGGTGGTCGAACACCGCAGCGCCGTCAACCGGCTGCAGTGGATGCAGCGCGCGTACCCGATCGGCGCCGACGACGTCGTCCTGCAGAAGACGTCCATCTCCTTCGACGTGTCCGTGTGGGAGCTGTTCTGGTGGTCGTCGACCGGAGCGGCGCTCGCCCTGCCGGCGCCCGGCGCCGAGAAGGACCCGGCCGCGCTGCTGGCCGCCATCGACCGGCACCGGGTGACCACCATGCACTTCGTGCCGTCGATGCTCGGCATGTTCCTGGGCCATCTCGACCGGTTCGGCGGTGGAGCGGCCACCCGCACCCTGCGGCAGGTCTTCGCCAGCGGAGAGGCGCTCACCCCCGCGCAGGCCGCGCGGTTCGGCGCGCTCGTCCCCGACGCCCGGCTCGTCAATCTGTACGGGCCGACCGAGGCGACCGTGGACGTCACCCACCAGCCCGTGGAGGGGCTGACCGGCCGGGCGCGGCTGCCCATCGGCCGGCCGATCGACAACGTCCGGCTGTATGTGCTGGACGACGAGGGACGGCAGGCGCCGGTGGGCATCCCCGGCGAGCTCCATGTCGCCGGTGTGGGCGTGGCGAGGGGCTACCTCGGCAGGCCGGAACTGACCGCGGAGAAGTTCCTGACCGGGGACGCGGTGCGCGCCGCCACCGGTGAGGAACGGCTCTACCGCACCGGCGACCGGGCCCGCCGGCTGCCCGACGGCAGCCTCGACTACCTCGGCCGGGTCGACGAGCAGGTGAAGGTGCGCGGCTTCCGGGTGGAGCCCGGCGAGATCGAGGAGCGGCTGCGCACCCACCCGGGGGTACGGGATGCGGCAGTTGTCGCGGTCGACGACGGCTGGCAGACCTCGCTGCGGGGTTTCGCCGTACCGACCGACGGGGTGACCGGGGCGACCGGCGGGGCGGGGGCCGCCGGAGCGTCCGAGGCGGAGCTGAAGGAGCATCTGCGGGCCGCGCTTCCGGAGTACATGGTGCCCGGCAGGATCCGGGTGCTGGACGAGCTGCCGCTCACCCCCAACGGCAAGCTGGACCGGGCGGCGCTGCGCAGCCCGGACGCGCTCCGCAGGAAGGCACCGGCACATGTCGCCCCGCGCAACGGGACCGAGGAGGTGCTGGCGCGGATCTGGCGGGAGGTGCTGGGCCGGGAGAAGGTCGGGGTGCACGACAACTTCTTCGCGCTGGGCGGCAACTCGATCCACTTCGTCTCGGTCCTGGCCAAGTCCCGTGAGGCCGGGCTGGACTTCACCTTCCAGCAGCTGTTCCAGCACCAGACGATCGCGCTGCTGGCGGCGTCGATGGCGCAGGCGCCGGGTGCGGCGGCGGTGGAGGACGTCGCGGCGCGCGGTGCCTTCCAGCCGTTCGAGCTGATCTCCCCGCAGGACAGGGCACGGCTGCCCGAGGACGCCGAGGACGCCTATCCGCTCTCGATGCTGCAGGCCGGGCTGATCTTCCAGACGGAGATCACCGGCGGTCTGGGGCAGTACCACGACGTGCTCAGCTACGCGGTCACCGGCGCCTTCGACGCGGCGGCCTTCACCGAGGCGGTGCGGCTGCTGACGCTGCGGCACCCGATCCTGCGGACCACCTACCACCTGACCGGCTACAGCGAGTTCCTGCAGATCGTGCACCGCCAGGTGCCGCCCCCGCTGACCATCGAGGATCTGCGCCACCTGGACCATGCGGCGCAGGAGGCGTGGCACGAGCAGTGGCTGGCCCGCGAGAAGTCGCGCCGGTTCGAGTGGGAGCGCGGCGGCCTGGTCACCGTGCACATCCAGGTGCTCGGGGACGAGCTGTACCGGTACACGGTCAGCCAGCACAACTCGGCGCTGGACGGCTGGTCCATCTCCCTGCTGCACACCCAGCTGTTCGAGCTGTACCACCAGGTGCGGGAGGGCCGGGACACCTCCCGCCGCCCGGTCGACAACCATCTGCGCAACTTCGTCGGCCTGGAGAGGGAGGCGCTGCGCTCCGAGCGGTCCGAGCAGTACTGGCGCGGCGTCTTGGCGGACCCGCAGCCGGCCGACGTACCGCACAAGCCGGACGCCGTCGACACCGACGACTTCCGTGTCGTACTGCGGGACGTACCACTGCCCGCGGGGCTGACCCGGCGCGTCGAGGCGAGCGCGGACGCGCTGTCCGTGCCGGTCAAGGATGTCCTGCTGGCCGCCCACATGAAGGTGCTCAGCCTGGTGTCGGGCCGGCAGACGGTGCTGACCGGCTACGAGCACAGCGGCAGGCCCGAACTGCCGGACGCGGAGACGACGCTCGGGCTGCATCTGAACACGGTGCCGTTCCAGGTCGAGGTGGCCTCCGGCAGCTGGGCCGAGCTGATCCGGCGGGTGTACCGGGCGGAGCTGGAGCTGCTGCCGCACCGCCGCTACCCGATGGCTCAGATGAAGCAGGACCTGGCCACCCAGCGGCAGCTGTTCACCACCACCTTCAACTTCACCCACTTCTATCTGCTGCGGAACCTGCGGCAGCTGCCGGAGTTCTCGCTGCTGGAGATGCGGGTGGACTCGGAGACGGAGTTCCCCTTCCGTACCGAGTTCTCCCGCGACTTCCTCGACGACGAGCTGCGGCTGTGCCTGCACTACCACACACATCTCTACGACGAGGCGCAGATCGACCGGATCGGCGACTACTTCGTGCGCGTACTGGAGCTGATGGCGAGCGAGCCGGACGCGCCGCACACGGCACATCAGCTGCTGGCGGACGAGGACCGGGCCCTGCTGGGCGGCGGGGCCTCGGCCGGGGAACAGCCCGTACCGGTGCCGCAGCCCGGCCGGCCGGCGTCCCGGCAGACCGTCGCCCGCATCCGTACGGCCTGGCAGCACGTCCTGGAGCTGCCCGAGGAGGAGATCCGCGAGGCGGACGACTTCTTCGCGCTGGGCGGCAACTCGCTGTCCGCCCTGCGTGTCGTACTGGAGCTGGAGGGCCTGGTCACGCTCTCCGATCTGACCCGTGTGCCCCGGCTGGGCGAGCTGGCGGCACTCGTGGACGGCGGAGCGGAGGGGGACGACGCGGACGAGGAACTGCTGCAGCTGCTCTCCTCCACCACCGAGGGCGCCCGGGCCGCGGTGCTGTGTGTGCCGTACCCGTGCGGCCATCCGGTCAACTTCAAGCCGCTGGCGGAGGCCGTGGACAAGCGCACACCCAAGCTGGCGGTGTACGGGCTCGAACCGCCGGGCCACAACCCGAGCCGGCCGGGCAGCTTCACCGATGTCGCCGAGACGGTGGAGCGGGCGGTGGCACAGATCGAGCGGACGGCCGAACTGCCCGATCTGCCGCTGATCCTGTGGGGCCACTGCGGTGGCGCGGCAGTGACCGTGGAGCTGGCGCGGGTGCTGGAGGAGCGCGGCTTCGATCTGCGGCAGGTCTTCATCGGCTCCAAGCTGCTGCCGACGGCGGCCGACATGCGCGAGTCGATCGAGATGATCGAGAGCTGGAGCGACGACGACATCGTCAGCTACATGGTCGAGGAGACCGGTTACAGCGAGATGGACGGCCTCGACCACCGCTACACGTCGTTCATGGGCCGCCTCTTCCGGCACGACGTGTGCGGTGGCTACCGCTACTTCATCGATCTGACCGAACAGGATCCCAGCTGGCGGATCGAGGCGCCGTTCACCGTCGTCGTCGCCGAGGACGACAAGGGGCTGGCGCACGCCGCCGAGGAGTACCGCTGCTGGGAGCGGGTGGCGGCACGGGTGGGCTTCCACCGGCTCGGCTCCGGCGGCCACTACTTCGTGCGGGGCAACCCCGCCGAGACGGCTGAACTGATCGAGCGGGCGTGGGCGTCCGCGGCAGAGTTGGAGGGCTGACATGCCGGTTCCCGTATCCATGCCGATCCCCGTGCTGTGCTTCCCGTTCGCGGGCGCCGGGGCGTCCGCGTTCCGCCGCTGCCAGGAGTACGGCAGCGACACCGTTTCGATCACCCCGGTGCAGCTGCCGGGCCGCGAGGAGCGGTTCGGTGAGCCGCTGTTCACCGACGTGACGACAGCGGTGGACGGGCTGCTGCCCGAGGTGCTCGACCAGCTGGCCGGTGCGCCGGCCGTGGCGCTGTTCGGCCACAGCCTCGGGGCCGTGCTGGCGTACGAGATGGCGCACCGGATCGCCGCGCTGGGCCGCCCCGAGGTGGTGAAGCTCTTCGTCAGCGGATCACCCGGGCCCTGGACGCGGCGCGGAACGCGGGCCACCGGACTGTTGGACGAGGAGTTCCTGGAGCAGGTGCGGGAGTTCGCCGGATACACCCACCCCGCGCTGGAGCACCCGGAGCTGCGGCAGATGCTCCTGCCGCCGCTCCGTGCCGACGTGGAGATGCACGAGAACTATCTGGCGCCGTCCGACGAGCCGTTGACCGTGCCGGTCGTCTCGATCCGCGGGCAGGACGACGAGCTGGTCTCCCGCGAGCAGGCGGCCGAGTGGGACCGTGCCACCTCGGACGGCTGCGAGCAGGTCGAACTGCCGGGCGGCCATATGTATCTGGTGGACGACCCGGCCGGACTGGTGCGGCTGCTCGATCAGGAGCTGGCCTCGCAGGGGGTGGGGCTGTGAGCGCACTGCTCACCACTCCCCCGCCGGGCGGGGCCACCTCGGCACCGCTCGCGGGCAAAGCGGCGCTGATCACGGGCGCTGCCCGCGGCATCGGCCGGGCGTGCGCGCTGGCGTACGCCCGGGCCGGGGCCGATCTGCTGCTCACCGACATCGGCCACGACCTGGACGGCGTGCCGTATCCGCTGGGCAGCACCGGCCAGTTGGCGCACACCGCCCAGCTGTGCCGGGAGCTGTCCGCCGCCTCGGTGGTGGTCACCGCCGAGGCGGACGTACGGGATCTGGACGCCGTGCGTGCGGTGGTGGACGGCGCCCTGGACCGGTTCGGGCGGATCGACGTGCTGCTCAACAACGCGGGCATCGCGGCGCCTTCGGGCAAGACGGTGCACGACATCACGCCCGACGAGTGGGAGCTGATGCTCGACGTCGACGTGTCGGGCGCCTGGCGGATGATCCGCGCTGTCGGTGCCGCCATGACGGAGCAGCGTGCCGGCAGCGTCATCAACGTCGCCTCGACAGCCGGCCTGGTCGGCTACCGGCACTTCGCGGGGTATGTGACCGCGAAGCACGCGCTGGTCGGGCTGACCAAGTCGGCCGCCCTGGACTTCGCACCGTTCGGGGTACGGGTCAACGCGCTGTGCCCCGGCTCGGTACGGGACGACGACGCGGCCGAGGGGCGGATGCTCAGCGAGATCGCCCGCTCCCTGGACGTGCCGGTGGCCGAGCACGAGGAGACGTTCGTGGCGGCGCAACCGATGAACCGGCTGATCGAGCCCGAGGACGTGGCCGGGGCAGCCGTATGGCTCGGCTCCGACGCCTCGCGCCAGGTGACGGGCTCCACGGTCACCGTGGACGGCGGGTTCACCAGCCGGTGAGCGACAACGAGAACTACTGGCGCCACGGGGACTGCAGGAACCACGGGGACCACGGAGATCACGGGGACAACGGGGAGACGAAGACGATGAACGACACGGGCAGGCTGTGCCGGGCGCTCGCCGTATGCCTGCACAGCGGAGCGGACCCCGAACGGCTGGGCCACGAGCTGGCACGGCTGGCGGCCGGCGCCAGGCTGTGGGTGGACGACATCCCCGGCGGCGCCGACACCTCGCTCGCCGCGGTGCGCCGGGAACGCGAGCTGTCCCGGCCCGTCGACCCGCGCACCGGGCCCGGGATGCGGGCGGTGCTGCTGCGGTACACCGACGGAACGGCGGAGCTGGTCGTGGTCGCCCACCAGGCGGTGGCGGCCGAGCCGTACGACCTGGCCCGTGCCCTGCTGGGCGAGCCGGTGGACCTGTCGGCATGGCCCGGGGGCCCGGCCGCGGAGCGGGACGAGCGACTGCGGGCCGCGCTCGCGCGGCTCGACCGGCACCCGGCCCCGGAGTGGGGGCTCGGCGACCCCGGCGACCCGACGGTGGGGCAGCGGCGCTTGACGCTCCGGGCCCACGGCGACGTACCGGCCGCGGTCACCCTCCGGGCGGCGCTGGGGCTGGTGCTCGCCCGCTGCACCGGGCGCCTGGAGGTGGAGCTGGGGGTGGACGCCGAGCACGAGGTGGCGTTCTCCGCCGCACCGGCGCAGACCGTGGCGGAGTACCTGGAACAGGTCGGCCGGGCGCGCCCCGCGCCGGGCGGCACACCGGCCGTCGGGCTGGTGGTCGCACCGGCCGCCGAGATGATCGGCGGGACGGGAGCGAAGGCCGAACCGTTCGAGGTCAGGCCGTTCCTCGCTCCCCTCCACCCGCTGTCGCTGCACCTCACCGACGACGGCTCCACCGAGCTGAGCGGCAGCTGCGCCTACCGGCGCGCGGCGTTCGGCGACGCGGCGGTGGAGTGGTTCACCGGCATGCTGGCCACCGCGCACCGGGCGCTGGTCACGGCCGCCCCCGACACCCCGGTGGGCGAACTGCCCCTCTTCGACGAGGAGCAGCGGTTGGCGCTGGCCCGGCTCGGCGGGCTGGGGCGCCCACTGGACGTACCCGCCGAACGGATCGAGCAGGCCGTACGGCGCAGGGCCGAGCGCTCTCCCCACCGGCCGGCGGTCACCTGCGAGGGAGAGGGCCTCACCTACCGCCAGCTCGACCAACGTGCGGACCGGTTCGCCGCCGGGCTGCGCAGCCGCGGGGTGCGGCCCGGGGACCGGGTGGGCGTCTGTCTGGAGCGGTCACTCGACCTGGTGGTGGTGCTGCTCGCGGTGCTCAAGGCGGGCGCCGCCTACGTACCGATGGACCCGGCGTATCCGGCCGAGCGGCTCGCCTACACCGCCGAGGACGCCGAAGTCCCCCTCGTCGTCACGGACACGGATGCCTTCCCGAAGCTGGACGGGGTGTGCCTTGTGGGCCCCGCGGCACTCGACGGCCCGCACCCGCAACCGTCCCCGGACGGCACGGCGCACCGGCCGTCACCTCAGGACGCCGCCTACCTCATCTACACCTCCGGCTCGACGGGCCGCCCCAAGGGGGTCGTCGTACCGCACCGCAACGTCGCCGCCCTGCTCGCCGCCACCGAGGGGGACTTCGGGCTCGGCGAGGAGGACGTGTGGACGCTCTTCCACTCCAGCGCGTTCGACTTCTCGGTCTGGGAGATCTGGGGCTGTCTGACGACCGGCGGCAAGCTGGTGGTGGTGCCGTACTGGGCGGCACGGGAGCCGGCCGAGCTCGCCGCGCTGCTGGACCGGGAGCGGGTCACGGTGCTCAACCAGACGCCGAGCGCCTTCGCCCAGCTGGCGCAGCTCGACCGGGCCAGCCGGATCACCGACTCGTTGCGGCTGGTCGTCCTCGGCGGTGAGCCGCTCGACACCCGGCCGCTGCGGTTCTGGTTGGACCGGCATTCGGAGCGGGACTGCCGGCTGGTCAACATGTTCGGGATCACCGAGACCACCGTGCATGTGACCGCGCAGATCGTCACCCGCGGTGCGGCGCTGACCGGTTCGCGCTCGGTGGGCCGCCCGCTGCCCGGCTGGCATGTCTACGTCCTCGATCCCGACGGCCGTCCGCTGCCACCCGGCGTGCCGGGTGAGATCCACGTCGGCGGGGCCGGGGTGGCCGGGCAGTACCTCAACCGTCCGGAGCTGACCGCGCGGCGGTTTCTGCCGGATCCGCACGCGCCGGGGCCGATGTACCGCAGCGGTGACCGGGGCCGGCTGCTGCCGGACGGGCGGCTGGAGCACCTGGGACGGCTGGACAACCAGGTGAAGCTGCGCGGCTTCCGCATCGAGCTGGACGAGATCCGCGCCCAGCTGCTCGACGCGCCGTCGGTGACGGCTGCCGCCGTGGTGCTGCGCCGCGAGGGTGGGGATACGGCCGGGGCCCGGCTGGACGCCTACGTCGTCCTCCGGGCGGACGGGTCCGACGGCAGCCGGGCCGACGCCGCGCAAGAGGTGCGGCAGCACGCCGCGCGCTTCCTGCCCGCGCACATGGTGCCGTCCACCGTCACGGCGCTGCCCGCGCTGCCGCTGACCCCCAACGGGAAGGTGGACACCGCGCGGCTGCCGGCCCCGCTGCGGGGGCCGTCGGGGAGTGCGGAGGAACCGGCGGGGGACGACATCGAGTCGCGGCTGCGCGCGGTGTGGGAAGAGGTCTTCGGCTTCCGGATCGGCCTGGACGACGACTTCTTCGCGCTGGGCGGCAACTCCCTGCTCGGGGTACGGCTGCTGGCGGCGCTGAAGGCGGCCGGGCTGCCCGGCTTCCCGCTGCCGCAGCTGTATCTGCACCGTACGGTGCGCCAACTCGCCCCGCTGCTGGCCGAGGAGGAGGTTCCCGCATGACACTGCTGCTGGTCGGCGCCGGTTCGCAGGTCTACCGCGAGTATCTGCTGGCTTCGGTCGCCACCGAGTACGACGTCCATCTGCTCGCGGACCGCGCGCCGGCCTGGGAGGCGGCGTATCTGTCCGGGCACTCGGTGGTGGACACCTCGGACGTGGCCGCCATGGCGACGGCTGTCCGCCAGCTGGCGGTCGAGGGGGTACTCACTTGGGACGACACCCGGGTCGTGCAGACCGCTGAACTTGCCGAGCTGCTCGGGCTGCCCGGCAGCACCTCCCGGGCGGCGCTCGCCTGCCGGGACAAGCGGGCCACCCGCCTGGCGCTGGACGAGGCGGGGGTGCCGCAGGCCCGCTCGGTGCTGGTCACCTCGCTGCCGCAGGCGCGGGCGGCGGCGGCCCGGGTCGGTTACCCGCTGGTCCTCAAACCGCGCGCGCTCAACGCCAGTACGGGCGTCGTGCAGGTGCCCTCGGCGGACCGGCTGGCGAGCCGCTTCCGGCTGGCCCGAGGCGCCAGGACGCCGGGGGCGGTGGAGGTCGTCCCGGGCGACGTACTGGTCGAGGAGTATCTGGACGGCCCCGAGATCAGCGTGGACGCCGCCTGGTTCCGGGGCCGGATGGAGCCTGCCTTCGTGGCCCGTAAGGAGTGCGGATTCCCGCCGTACTTCGAGGAGACCGGCCACCTCGTCGACGGTTCCGACCCGCTTCAGGGCGATCCGGCGGTGCTGGAGGTGGTGGCGCGGGCGCACCGGGCGGTGGGGTTCGCCACCGGGTGGACCCACACCGAGCTGCGGCTGACCGCGCACGGTCCGAAGATCGTCGAGATCAACGCCCGGATCGGCGGCGACCGTATACCGGACATCGGCCGGCTGGCGCTGGGCACCGACGCGGCACTGACCGCGGCCCGGGTGGCCTGCGGCGCCGAGCCGGACATCCGCCCCGGGCGCCGCCGGGTGGCCGGGGTGCGGTTCTGCTATCCCGATGCGGACTGCCTGGCCCGCCAGGTGCGGATCGACGCCGCGGCGCTGCCGCCGTCGGTGACAAAGGCGCTGCCGATCGCACTGCCGGGGCAGGAGCTCCGGCTGCCGCCGCACGGTCAGGTGGCCGGCCGGTACGCGCTGGTGACGGCGGTGGCGGACACGCCGCAGGAGTGCCGTGCGGAGCTGGAGAAGGCTGCGGGGGCGGTACGGCTGGAGGTGCTCAGACCGCTCGCGGATCCGCGCACACCGAACGCCTAGCAGCCGCCCGGCTCCCCCCCCCCTCGGGGGAGCCGGGCTAGGGCTTCCGCGCCACCCCGCCGAACTCGAACCAGGTCTCGTCCTCCAGCTGGCGCGCGCACAGATCGGAGTCCGGGCGCCAGTTGTTGATCTCGACCAGGCCGGGCTCCAGCAGGTCGAGCCCCGCGAAGTACGGTTCGACCTCGTGCGGTTCACGGACCCGGCCCCAATTGCCGTGAGTGCTGCGGTTCATGAAGTCGGTGACGAAGTCGCGGGTCTCCTTGTCGTGGCTCACCAGCTGGTTGAGCACGACGAAGCTGCCGGAGGGGACGTGCTCCAGTGCGCGGCGTACGACGGCGGCCGGGTCGGAGGCATCGGGGATGCAGTGCATCACCGAGATGAACAACAGCGCGACCGGCTGCGACAGGTCGAGCAGTCCGCGCACCTCGGAGCTGTCGAAGATCGTCTCGGTGTCGCGCATGTCGGCCTGGATCACCCCCGTGTTGACGTTCTCCTCCAGCAGCGCCCGGCCGTGGGCCAGCACGATGGGGTCGTTGTCGACGTAGACGACGCGGGCCCGCGGGTCGGTGCGCTGTGCGACCTGGTGGACGTTGTCCTGGGTGGGCAGGCCCGAGCCGTGGTCGAGGAACTGGCGGATGCCGTAGTCCTCCGCCAGGATGCGCACGACCCGCTGCAGGAAGCGGCGGTTGTTGCGGGCGAGGGCGCCGGTGCGCGGCACTTTCTCGTCCAGCGCGGCGACGGCCTCGCGGTCGACCGCGTAGTTGTCCTTGCCGCCCAGATAGTGGTCGTACATCCGGGCCACGCTCGGGACAGTGATGTCCACCACGTGCTCCCCGTTACCGGTTCCGTCTTCCCGCATGTGTGCCCCACTGTGATCACCGGCGCACCGCACGCCGACCGCGCGGGCGCCTGTCTTCGCAGGAAGCATGCCATGGGGGTCGCGGCCGGACCAACGCCAAGTCGCTTTCGGGCGTGGGAATTTGACGCGTTGCGGGTACAGACCGGGATGAGCCGGGAGGGTTGCGACGTGCGCCGGGCCTGGGGTCAGTCGCTCACAGGGCGCCGGTCATGCCCAGTTCGGCCCAGACGACGCGGCCGCACCGGGTGCCGTGCGCGGAGACGCCCCAGCGCTGGGCGAGGGCACCCACCAGCTGCAGCCCCCGGCCGTTGACCTCGTCCAGGGTCGCGCTGCGGGGCTGCGGCGCGCAGTTCTGCGCGCCCTCGTCGGAGACCTCTATGCGCAGACGCTCGCTGTCCAGGTGGATGCGGCACCTTATGCGCACGGTGTCCGTGTGCAGTACGGCATTGGTGACGAACTCGGAGATCACCAGCTGCGCCGTGTGACCGAGCTCCTCGGGAAAGCCCCAGTGCTGCAGTTTGCTGCGCAGCCGGGCGCGGGCGCGGGCCACCGACGCGGTGTGAGCTGGGAGCTCGAATCCCTCCTGACGCGCTTCCTCGGCCGGTGCGGCCGACGGTGCGGTCAAAGAGAGCTGCGCAGGGGGATACGAGGAGGCCACGGGGGAACGCCTTCCGTCTACCTGTGAGGGGAGGGGACGGCTGCCGGGAACTGCTCCGCACAGGGCCGCCCCAGCGGGCCGGTACACCCGTGCGTCGACCGGAGGGCATCCGCTGGCCGGCCCTCAGGTGACGCGGGTGATGCTGTGCGGCTCCGGTGCCGGAGCCTCATGAGCTTGGTCACGCTGTTCACTATGCCCAGCATCTTTCACAGATGGCAAGAGGAGTTCTGCAATTCGCAGAATCGCACGGGCAGTATGGCTGCTGCATTGGACGCATGGCACACTGCTGACGCCAGGGTCCACCGGGGAGGCAGTCCAAGGAGGCAGTAGTGGCCGAGGCTCGTTCCGCGCCGACTGTGGGGCAGATAGTGCTCGGTCTACGCCTCCGCGATCTCCGCGAGCGCGCGGGGTGCTCCTTCACGGAGGCCGCGTACGCACTGAGTGTCAACACGACCACGGTGCGTCGCATGGAGAAGGCGGAGGTCGGCCTCAAGCCGCCCTACGTGGAGAAGCTGCTGCGGATGTACGGGCTCTCCGAAGAGGAGACGGCCTCCTTCCTGTCCCTGGTGGACGAGGCCAACCGGCCCGGCTGGTGGCACAGCTTCCGTGACGTGCTGCCGCCCTGGTTCAGCCTCTACGTGAGCCTGGAGGGCGAGGCCAGCCTGATCCGGGCCTACGAACCGCACTGCGTCCCCGGACTGCTCCAGACGGAGGAATACGCACGCGCCCTGCTGCGCACCGGATTCCCCTCCGCCGACGAGGAGGAGCTCGACCGTCGGGTCCAGCTGAGGATGGGGCGCCAGCGGCTCCTCCAGGACCCCGACGCGCCGGTGCTCTGGGCCGTGCTCGACGAGCAGGTGCTGCGCCGCCACGTGGGCTCCCCCGCGGTGATGCGCGAGCAGATCGACCGGCTCGTCGAGCTGTCCAAGCAGCAGAACATCACGCTGCAGATCATCCCGTTCACCGCAGGTGCGCACCCCGGCATGTTCGGGCCCTTCCAGCTCTTCCGTTTCGACATCCCGGAGCTCCCGGACATCGTCTACACGGAGGGGCTGACGGGAGCCACGTACCTGGACCAGCGTCCCGACACCGCCGCCTACCTGGAGGTGTTGGACCGCATGGGCGCTCAGGCAGCGCCAGTACCACACACCGAGACTGTTCTCGGTGAGATCCGCAAGGAGTTTTGAACCATGGGTCATTCAGGCCACCCCCCACACATATACAACGGCATGCCCGCCAAGCACCTCGGCACCGAGGGCTGGCAGAAGCCGTGGAGCGGCACCAACGGCGGCAGCTGCGTCGAAGCGATGAAGCTCGGCGACGGCAGAGTCGCGCTGCGTCAGTCGACCGACCCGGAAGGCCCGGCGCTGATCTACACCACCCACGAGTTCGAGACCTTCCTCCAGGGCGCCAAGCAGGGCGTGGCCGACTTCCTGCTGGCCTCCGACTGACCGCACGCCCAGCCGTGGACCCGGAGAACGGAGAGGCCGCATGACCGCAGAGGGGAAACTCCCCGGCATAGACACCACCAAGCCGCACTCGGCCCGGATGTACGACTACTACCTGGGGGGCAAGACCCACTACGAGGTGGACGTACAGGCGGCCGAGGCGGTTATCGCGACCGTGCCGTTCGCCGGCGCCATGGCACGCGCCAACCGTGACTTCATGATCCGCGCCACCCGCTGGCTGGCGGCCGAGGCGGGCATCAGGCAGTTCCTGGACATCGGCAGCGGCATCCCCACCGAACCCAACCTCCACCAGGTGGCGCAGTCGGTCGCCCCCGAAGCACGGGTCGTCTACACCGACAGCGACCCGATCGTGCTCCAGTACGCCCAGGCGCTGCTGCACAGCGCCCCCGAGGGCCGCACCGCCTACCTTCAGGCGGACGCCGCCAAGCCGGAGACGATCATCGACTCCGACGAGCTGCACGCCACGCTCGACCTCAGTCGGCCGGTGGCCCTCTCGGCCAACGCGCTCTTCCACTTCGTCCCCGACGAGTGGGGCCCGTACAAGATCCTCGCCGGTCTGCTCGACCGGCTGCCCTCCGGCAGCTATCTGTGCCTCACCCACACCACCTCGGACATCGACGACCCGGCGCTGGCGGCGCTGGGCCGCCAGGTGGAGGAGATCTACGCGAAGGGCGGCACCACGCTGCGACTGCGCAGCCGTGCCGAGATCGGCCGCTTCTTCGACGGGCTGGAGCTGGTGGAACCGGGACTGGTGATGGCGCACGACTGGCGCCCCGAGCCCGGCGCGACCACCGATCTCGAGGAAGGCCGACCCAGCATGATCGCCGGTGTGGCCCGCAAACCCTGAACCGGCGAGGACCACCACCACAGGACCGAGGGGGAACAAGATGTCCGAGCAGGACGCACCACCGATCGACACGGCCAAACCGCACTCCGCGCGCATGTACGACTACTACCTCGGGGGCAAGACGCACTACGAGGCGGACGTGCAGGCTGCCGAGGCGGTGGTCGCCAAACTGCCGGAGATCGTGACCGCGGCCCGGGCCAACCGCGATTTCATGATCCGTGTCACCCGCACCCTGGCTGCCGAATACGGGGTGCGGCAGTTCCTGGACATCGGCAGCGGCATCCCCACCGAACCCAACCTCCACCAGGTGGCGCAGTCGGTGGCCCCCGAAGCGCGGGTCGTCTACACCGACAACGATCCGATCGTGCTCCAGTACGCCCAGGCGCTGCTGCACAGCACGCCCGAGGGCCGCACCGCCTATCTGCACGCGGATGTGACCCGGCCCGAGGCCGTGCTGGAGTCGGAGGAGCTGCACAAGACGCTCGATCTGGACCGCCCGGTCGCCGTCTCGGTCAACGCGCTCATGCACTTCATCCCGGACGCGCAGGAGCCCGGACGGATACTGCGGGCCCTGCTCGACCGGCTCGCCCCCGGGAGCTTCCTGTCGCTGAGCCACGGCATCGGGGACGTCCCCGACAAGGAGGGCTCCGAGCGGATCGACGCCGTCGTGGAGATCTACAAGCGGAGCGGCACGGTCCTTGCCCCGCGGAGCCGGGAGCAGGTCGCCGGGTTCTTCGACGGGCTGGAACTGCTCGATCCCGGCGTCACCCAGGTGCATCTGTGGCGTCCCGACACCGACCCGCACGGCGGACTGCCGGAGGGCACCTTGACGCTGTACGCGGGGGTGGCCAGAAAGCCCTGAGCCGGTGGCCCGGCAGCGGAGCCGTTGACAGGGGATTCCCCCGGAGCGACCATAAGCAAGCGCTTAGAAACCGAGCGCTCCATGCTCGCTGCCACGCTGCCCCCGGGGATCGGACCACCTCATGCCCTCACCCTCGCTGCTGCTCTCCCGCCGCGACCTCGACTTCCAGCTCTACGACTGGCTGGACGTCGAGTCGCTGACCCGGCGCGCACGCTACGCCGAGCACTCCAGGGAGACCTTCGACGACGCCCTGGAGCTGAGCGAGCGGATCGCCACCCGCCACTTCGCGACGCACAACAAGAAGAACGACCAGGAGGAGCCCTGGTTCGACGGCGAACGGGTGCACACCGCCAAGGAGGTGTCCGAGGCGCTGGGGGTGTTCGCCGAGTCGGGCCTGCTGGCGGCAGCCGTGGACGAGGAGTTCGGCGGCATGGGAATGCCGCACACCGTCGCCACCGCCTGCTTCTCCTACTTCCACGCCGCCAACGTCGGCACCTCGGCGTATCCGTTCCTCACCCTCGGCAACGCGCGACTGCTGTGCGCACACGGCACCCGCGAGCAGATCGACACCTATGTACGGCCGATGCTCGAAGGGCGCTTCTTCGGCACCATGTGCCTGTCCGAACCGCAGGCCGGGTCATCGCTGGCAGATGTCACCACCCGCGCCGAGCGGCAGGAGGACGGCACCTACCGCCTGTTCGGCACCAAGATGTGGATCTCCGGCGGCGACCACGAGCTGTCCGAGAACATCGTTCACCTCGTGCTCGCCCGCGTCCCCGGCGGACCGGCGGGCGTCAAGGGGCTCTCGCTGTTCATCGTCCCCAAGTACCTGGTCGAGCCGGACGGCTCGCTCGGTGAGCGCAACGACGTGGTGCCGGCCGGGCTCAACCACAAGATGGGCTACCGGGGCACCACCAACACATTGCTCAACTTCGGTGAGGGGGCGCGCCACCGCCCCGGCGGAGAACCGGGCGCCGTGGGCCACCTGGTGGGCGAGGAGCACCGCGGGCTGGCGTACATGTTCCACATGATGAACGGCGCCCGCATCGGTGTCGGCGCCGGAGCGATGGCGCTGGGCTACACCGGCTATCTCAAATCCCTGGCCTACGCCCGCGAACGACCGCAGGGCAGGCCGCTGGCGGCCGGCGGCAAGGACGCGACGGCACCGCAGGTGCCGATCGTCGAGCACACGGACGTACGCCGGATGCTGCTGGCGCAGAAGTCCTATGTGGAAGGTGCGCTGGGCCTGCTGCTGTACTGCTCACGGCTGGTGGACGAGCAGCGTTCGGCGCCCGCCGAGGAAGACCGGGAGCGGGCCGGGCTGCTGCTGGACGTACTGACCCCGATCGCCAAGAGCTGGCCGTCGCAGTGGTGTCTGGAGGCCAACAACCTCGCCATCCAGGTGCACGGCGGCTACGGCTACACCCGCGAGTACGACGTCGAGCAGCACTACCGCGACAACCGCCTCAACCCCATCCACGAGGGCACGCACGGCATCCAGGGCCTCGATCTGCTGGGCCGCAAGGTGGTGCAGGGCGGCGGGGCCGGGCTGCGGGCCCTGGGCGAAGCCGTCCACGACACGCTGCGGCGCGCCGAGGCGGCGGGCGGCGAGGCCGCCGAACTGGCCGGTACGCTGCGCGCCCACTGGGAGCGGGTCACTGCCGTGACCGCACGCCTGTGGGAGGGCGGCGACCCCACGGTGGCGCTGGCCAACTCCTCCGTCTACCTGGAGGCTGTCGGCCACGTGGTGGTGGCGTGGATCTGGCTGGGGCAGTTCCTTGCCACGCTCCGCGCGGACACCCGGTCCGACAGCCCGGAGCAGGAGGCGTTCCTGCAGGGCAAGCGGCAGGCGGCACGGTACTTCTTCCGTGCGGAACTGCCGCGTACGGGCCCGCAGTTCGATCTGCTGGCAGCCCTGGAGACCGTCACGCTGGACACCGACCCGGCCTGGCTGTGAGCCGGGCCGCAGGCCGCCCCGTGAACCGCCGGACGGCAGGCCGCACGTGAGCCGGGGCCCGGGCGGGGTTCATCCCTCGCCCAGGTCCCGCTGCTCCAAAGGGCGGGTCGCCGGACCCTGTATCACCGATCCGTCCGTACCGAAGCGCGAGCCGTGGCAGGGGCACTCCCACGCCGACTCCGCGTCGTTGAACCGCACCAGGCACCCCAGATGGGTGCAGCGCGGCGAGACGGCACGCAGTTCGCCCTCGGTCGTCCGGTGCACCGCGCAGCGCCGCCCCTGCACCCGCACGATGGCGCCGGTGCCCGGCGGAATCTCCTCCACCGAGTCCACATGACTGGGCCGTAGCCGGTCCCCCACGAAACGTCGGGCCACCGCCGACTGGAGGCGCAGCAGCGCGGGCGCCTCCCTGGGCCTGAGCCGGACCGGGTCGTACAGCCGCGCCCACGGCGGCGGCGACTCGCCGGTGAGCTGCGCGGCCAGCAACTGCCCTGCCAGCACGCCCGCACTCATCCCCCAGCCGCCGAAGCCGGCGGCGACATGGACGTGCTGGGTGGCGGCGTGGAACCGGCCGATGTAGGGCACCCGGTCGGTGGTCTCGTTGTCCTGGGTGGCCCAGCGGTGGGCGAGACGGGCGTTGGGGAAGCGCTCGTAGGTCCAGGCCGCGAGCCGTTCGTAGCGGGCGCCGACCGAACCGATGCCGGGCATCCCGGGGGTGAACTTCTCCCCCGTGACGATGAGCAGCCGGCGCCCCTCACCGAACGGGTAGGGCGCGGTACGCACCGAGCGGGTGCCGCGCTCCGGGCACAGATAGGTGCCGCCGGGGTCCTCGTCCTCGGGCAGCAGCGCGGAGATCACCAGCTCCCGGCGCGGCTCCAGCCGGGAGAACATCAGCGCCCTGTCGAAGACCGGGTAGTGGGTGGCCACCACCACGTCACGGGCGACCACCTGGCCGCCGTTCTCCGTGTCCAGTCGGCACGGGTCGCCCTCGTCGAGCCCGACGACGCGGGTGCGCTCGTACAGCAGCCCGCCGTGCCGCCGGATGTCGTCGGCCAGCGCCAGCAGATACTTGCGCGGATGGAACTGCGCCTGGTTCTCGACCCGTACGGCGGCGCGCACCCGGAAGGGCAGCCCGGTCTCGGTGACGAAGGACGCCGGCAGCCCGGCCTCCGCCGCCGCCTCCGCCTCCGCCCGGACCTCGTCCACGTGATCGGCCGACTCGACGTAGGTGTGTGCCGGTACCCGCTCCAGCTCACAGTCGACACCCAACTGCTCGCTGACCGCGGCCACATGGTCGACCGCGCCCTGCTGCGAGAGGGCGTAGTGCCGCGCCTGCTCGGCGCCGCGGTGGGTCCGCAGCCAGCTGTAGATCAGCCCGTGCAGCGCGGAGAGCTTGGCCGTGGTGTGCCCGGTGACGCCGGCCGCCAGCCGGTCGGACTCCAGCACGGCGACGCCGCGCCCCGCGCGGGCCAGCTCCCACGCCACCGAGAGGCCCGCGATACCGCCGCCCACCACGGCCACGTCGACCTCGATGCGGCCGTCGGGCGGCAGCGGTGGGTAGGGCGCTCCCGCGGCCGAGAGCATCCAGTAGGACTCGTATCCGACGGGCAGTGTGGTCACCGCCGCCTCCCTTCGGCCCCGGTTCGTCGTACCTGTGGTTCCCGCTGGCACGCCGCTCACCCCCGCTGATCCTCCGGCATATCGCCTGGATTCGGCTGAAAAAACGCTCCGCGGAAGCGTTTCCGGCAGCGGAATTCCTCCAACTCCTCCCGCACGGCGCTCCGGGAGCGCTACGGTGTGTGCGCGCGGGGACGGTCGGTTGTTTGCTGCACGCCGGGAGGGTTCCGCGATGGGCGACAAAGGACATTCGACGCCTGCTCACCACCTCGAAGAGCTGCTGGCCCGCGCCCAGAACCCGTTCGACGTCCGCGACGAGGTGCTGGCCCGACTACGCAGCGCGGTGATGTTCCAGGTCGAGCTCTACGGCTGGCGGCATCGCAATTCCCCGCCGCCCGCGCTGCGATGCAGCAGTTTCCGCCATGTCTTCCTGCTCGCCGACGGCTCCAGCCTGCTGCTGTGGGAGTTGTGCTACGACAGCCCGGACGACAGGGGCGAGTTGTACGAGGTGTACGACGACGCCGCAGCGCTGCGCCGCTCCGAACACCGTGTGCACCGCCGGATGGGCGAGGAGGGCGAACCGGAGGGCGCGGGCCGGGCCGCCGTCCCGTTCGACTTTCTGACCGGCGCACCCGGCACCGCCTACCCGCGCCGGGAGTACCCGGAGGGCGACTCGGCCGAGCACGCCCGCAGGCTGCTGCGCCGGGCCGAGAACCAGGACCGGCCGGGCGAGGAGACGCTGCGGCTGCTGTCGACGGCGCTCGGCCACCACATCCTGCACGTCCCCGGCCCCCGGGTGCACGCCGGCGACTGCCAGGTGTGGTGCTCGGTCTACGAGCACGCCTTCCTGCTGGCCGACGGCACCGAGGTCAGCCTCTACGAGCTGGAGCACAACATGACGGGCAGCGGTCGTCTGGCGTGCGAGGTGTATCTGGACGAGTCCGTGGCCGACCAGGCAGCACACCGCCTCGCACGGGAGCGGGGTTTGGACCTGTAGACCCGGCCACGGTTGTCCGTGGGCCGCCGACCAACGGAGGATGGGCCATGTCCCCTCGTGGACGCCACCGCCGCCCTCAGCAACGCGCCACATCCCGCGTCTCCTTGCAGGTGACGGCGGGCGGCGCCGGATTAGCCATGCCCCTCGTCGGGGCCCATGTCGCCCAGGCGGCACCCACGGACGTGTGGGAGAAGGTCGCCGCGTGCGAGAGCAGCGGCAACTGGAAGATCAACACCGGTAACGGCTACTACGGCGGTCTCCAGTTCAGCCAGAGCACCTGGGAGGCGTACGGCGGCTCGGCCTACGCCGCCCGGGCCGACCTGGCCACCAGGAGCCAGCAGATCGCGGTCGCCGAGAAGGTGCTCAGGGGCCAGGGGCCGGGCGCCTGGCCCAACTGCGGCCCCCGGGCGGGGCTCTCCCGCGGCGAGGCGGCGCCCGGCAGTGCGGCAGCGGCTGCCGGACAGCCGACCCAAAGATCCCAGGCGCAGCAGCAGGCGCCGAAGGCGCCGAAGAAGGCCGCCGACCCGGAACGGGAGCGGGCCGCCAAGGAGAAGGCGGACCGCGCCAGGGCCGAGCGCAGCAAGAAGCTGACCACCTATCACGTGGTCGGCGGCGACACGCTGTCCGGCATCGCCGACGAGCACCAGGTTGCGGGCGGCTGGCACGCCCTCTACGACACCAACCGCGCCACCATCGGTGACGATCCCGATCTGATCCTGCCCGGCCAGCGCCTGAGCCTGACCGGCAGTCCGCGGCGGACGGAGCGCGTTCCCTCGCAGCCCACCGCCCCCGAGCGCTCCCCCGAGGCGGACTCCCCGCACAAGCGGGCCCCGCAGAAGCAGAGCCCTCAGCAGCGGAGCCCCCAGAAGAAGGCGCCCCAGCAGAAGACGCCGCAGCAGAAGACGCCGCACAAGCCGGCGCAGCAGCAGGCGCCCGAACGCGAGGCTCCCGAACGCAAGGCGCCGTCCGCCACCGCGCCCGTGACCGGCGTCGGCCCCAGCACCCCCTACGGCGCCTCGGGCAGCAGTTGGTCCTCCGGGCACCACACCGGGGTCGACTTCCCCGTCGGCACCGGCACCAGCGTCAAGGCGGTCAGCAGCGGCACGGTCGTCTCGGCGGGCTGGGGCGGTGCCTACGGCTACCAGGTGGTGCTGCGGCACCCGGACGGCAAGTACAGCCAGTACGGCCATCTGTCGGCCATCTCCGTGCGCTCCGGGCAGTCCGTGGACACGGGCCAGCGCATCGGCCGCTCCGGTTCGACCGGCAACTCGACCGGCCCGCATCTGCACTTCGAGATCCGTACCGGGCCCGGCTACGGCAGCGACATCAACCCGCTGACGTATCTGCGGGGGCGCGGGGTGCGGATCTGACCTCCTCGCCGTCCGTGCCGCCGCCCGCCCCGGCCAGCTCGACCGTGCGGTCGCACCAGCGCTCCAGCAGGGTGCGGTCGTGGCCGACGGCCAGCAGCGCGGCGCCGGAGCGCTGCCGGTAGTCCTCCACCACGGTGACGAGCGCCGCCGTGGTGGAGGCGTCCAGCATCGCCGTCATCTCGTCGCAGACCAGTACCCGGGGCCGCAGCACCAGCGCGCGTGCGACGCAGGCGCGCTGCAGCTGCCCGTCGCTGACCTCGTGCGGGCGGCGGTCGAGCAGGTCGCCGCCGAGGCCGACGGCGTCCGCCAGCTCGCGCACGCGCTCGGTCGCCTCCCGGCCGCGTCCCGTGGCGCGCAGCGGTTCGGCGATCAGCGCGGCGAGGGTGAGCCGGGGGTCGGCGGCGAGCCGGGGCTGTTGGAAGACGACGCCCACGGCGGTGCGCTGCGCGCGCGGCGCCCGGTGCCGCCAGCCCCGGGCCGGTTCACCGCCGAGCCGTACGGTGCCCGCGTAGGGGCGGTGCAGCAGCGCCGCGACCTTGGCGAGGGTGGACTTGCCGCAGCCGCTCGGCCCCAGCAGTCCGACCGCCTCGCTCCCGTGCACGGTCAGCGAGACGTCACGCAGCACGGGCGCGCGCCGCTCGTATCCCGCGGTGATGCCGCTCAGCTCCAGCGCGGGGTGCGGGTCCGCGGTCATACCTTGCTTCCTTCGCTTCCTTCGCGTCGGCCGACGGCGGGCCGGGCGCCGGTGACGGGGTGGTGACAGGCCACACCTTCCTCCGCCGCCGGCAACCGGGCGCACTCGGCGCTCGCCCGGGTGCAGCGGGGCGCGAAGGCACAGCCGTCCGGGAGAGCGTCCAGTTCGGGCGGCATACCGGGGATCGGGGTGAACGCGCGTTCGGGCAGCGCCGCCAGCAGACCACGGGCGTAGGGGTGGCGGGGGCCCGGCTCGCCGAAGAAGTCCCCTGCGTCGGCCAGTTCGACCACGCGCCCGGCGTACATCACCGCCACCCGGTCGGCGACCCGCTCGGCGGCCGCGAGATCGTGGGTGATCAGCAGCAGGCCCCGCCCGTCGTCGGTGTGGGCACGCAGTTCGTCCACGGTGCGCTCCACCAGGTCGCGGTCGAGTCCGGTGGTCGGCTCGTCGGCGAGCAGCAGCGGCGCGTCGCCGACCAGCGCCAGCGCGGTGGCGGCCCGCTGGGCGAGCCCGCCGGAGAGCTGGTGCGGGTAGCGGTCCAGGTGGTCGACGGGGAAGGCGGCCCGCTCGGCCGCCGCCCGGGTCACGGCGGCCAGCTCCCGCCCCCGGGCACCGGTCAGCTCCCGTACCGTCTCGGCGAGTTGGGAGCGCACCGTGCGCACCGGGGTCAGATGGGCGGCCGGGCTCTGCGGTACGAGACCGACGCGCCGCCCGCGCACCGTGCGGGCGAGGGTGGCCTCGTCGGCAGCGAGCAGATCGAGCCCGGTGCCCTGCCCGGGACCGTACAGCAGTGCGCTGCCGTCGGTGCGGGCGTTGGCCGGGAGCAGCCCGAGCAGTGCGGAGGCGAGCACCGACTTTCCGCAGCCGCTCTCCCCCACCAGCGCCAGGCACTCCCCGGCCGCCAGGTCGAAGGAGACGTCGCTGACGGCGGCGATCCGGCGGCCGTGGCGCATCCCGAAGCGAACGGTCAGCTCCCGCACCCGCAGCAGCGGGCGGCGCGTGCCGTCCGTGGTGGCCGTGTCCTGGCTCACAGCATCAGCTCCGATCGGCGCCGCGGGTTGATCCGCTCCCGCCATACGCCGGCCAGTGAGGCGATGGCGAGGGTGGGGATGATGAGGAACAGGCCGGGGAAGAGTGTGGGCCACCAGTCGCCGGCCAGCAGCGTGCCCCGGGCGCTTTGGATCATGTTGCCCAGGCTGGCGCGGTGCGTGGGCAGTCCGAGGCCCAAGAAGGAGAGCGCCGACTCGTGCCAGATGGCGTGCGGCACCATCAGCACGGCGGCGAGCCCCGCCTGCGGCAGCACCCCCGGCAGCAGATGGCGTACGGCGACCCGCCACCGCGAGGCGCCGCCGGAGACCGCGGCGTCGACGAAGTCCCGGGAGCGCAGGGACAGCATCTCGGCGCGGACGATCCGTGCGGTGGACAGCCAGTGGGTGAGCCCGACGGAGGCGACGACGGGCCAGACACCGGGGCGGAACATGGCGACGATGAAGATGCCCAGCAGCAGGTGCGGTACGGAGGAGAAGACGTCCACCACCCGCATCACCATCCGGTCCGTGCGGCCGCCGGCGGCCCCGGCAGCCGCACCGACGGCGGTGCCGATGACGGTCGCCGCCAGCGCGGCCACCACGCCGACCAGCAGCGAGACGCGCAGCCCGTAGACGCAGCGCAGCAGTACGTCGCGGCCCACGTCGTCGGTGCCGAACGGGTGGGCCGCCGAGGGGGCATGCAGCTTGTTGGCCATGTCGACGGCCTGCTCGTCCAGCGGGAACAGCAGCGGCACCAGGAGTACGGCGGCGAGCACGGCCACGAGCACCGCGGCCGAGGCGCGCACGCGCAGCCTGCGGCCCCTTCCGGCTCGGAGCGTCGGGCCGCCCTTGAGTACGGCGCTCACATCTCCTCCAGGGCGACGCGCGGGTCGGCCAGCCCGTACAGCAGGTCGGAGAGCAGGTTCCCACCGAGCACCGCCACCGTGGCCAGGGTGGTGAGGGCCGCCAGCAGCGGGAAGTCCGTCGCGGTGGCGGCCTTGACGGTGACCGAGGCGATACCGGGCCAGCTGAAGACGGTCTCCACCAGCAGTGCTCCGGTGATGAGTTCGGGCACCCGCGAACCGACCAGCGTCAGCAGCGGCAGCAGTCCGGAGCGCAGCGCATGCTGCAGCAGCACCGTGCGCTCGGCCAGCCCTCGGGCGCGTGCCCCGCGCACGGCGTCCTCCTCCAGCGCGTCGGCGACACCCTGGCGTACGTACAGCAGGAACCACGGCACCTGTGAGAGCCCCAGCACCAGTGCGGGCAGTGCGAGATGGCGCAGCAGCGCGCCCGCGGTGACGATGTCGCTGCCGGAGTCGGTCAGCCCACCGGCCGGCAGTACGTCGAACCGGACGGCGAACAGCCAGATGCCCAGCAGCCCGATCCAGAAGGGCGGTGCGGCCTCCAGGGTGTAGGCGAGCGAGGTGACCGTCCGGTCCAGTAGCCCGCCCTTGCGGCGTGCCGCGGCGACGCCGAGCGCCGTACCGACGAGGACGGCGAAGGCGAAGCCCACCGCGCACAGCAGCACCGACCAGCCGAGTCGTTCACCGATGACCTGGGAGACGGGCTGCCGCAGCGAGGTGGAGTCCCCCAGGTCGCCCGACAGCGCGCCGGTCAGCCAGTCCCACCAGCGCTGTGTGAAGGGCCCGTCGACGTCGAGATTGCTGCGCAGTTGGTCCAGCGTCTCCTGCGAGGCGCTGAGTCCGGCTGCTCCGGCGTACTGCTGCACGGGGTCGAAGGGGGACGCCGCCGCTACGGCGAACACCCCGAAGGTGACCGCCGCCAGAATCGGCACCGCGGCCATGAGGCGCCGCCCCACCATGCGCATCACGGCGCCCCATCGCGCCCGCTCTGCATTGCTGTGCTTGGGCAGTCTGCTCCCCCAGCCTCCGGCCGGGAGGCGCCCCCAGGGGCGCAGGGTGGGCAAGCGCAGCACCCACCACCGGCCCGCACCCGACGGGCGCCCACGCTGCGGTGCCGGGTGCGGCCGGTTCGCGTCTGCGGCCTGCTCGTGCCCACCCTCCCCCAGCCTCCGGCCGGGAGGTGCCCCCACGCCCCTGCGGAACGACTGCCCACAAGCGGATACTCCTGCTCTCACGCCTCCGGCTTCCAGTCCTGGAGGTTCCACCAGGGGCCGGCGCCGATGCCGTGGTCGTGGGGCTCGACCTGGGTGGTCAGGCCACGCCACTTGTCGTCGATGACATAGACGTGGTCGATGTGGGTGAGGAAGGTGTAGCCGGGGTTCTTCGCCAGCGCCCGCTGCACCTTGTCGTAGGCGTTCTTGCGCACCTCGGGGTCGCGGCTGCGGCGGGCCACGTCGAGCTGCTTGTCCACGGTCTTGTCGTGGTAGGCGGCGAGGTTGTTCCAGCCATCACCGATCTGCGAGGAGTGCAGTGTCGGGTAGAGGTCGAAGTCGGGGTCGGCGGGGAAGCCGTTGCCCATCAGCATCGCGTCGTGGTCGAGCTTGGGGCGGACGACCTCCCGGCTGCCGGCCTGGACCTTGACGTCGATGCCGGCCTTCTTGGCGTCGGAGGCGTAGGCCAGGGCGTGGTCCTGCCGCAGCTTGTCCCCGGAGAAGTACCAGAGGGTGAACGCGGCGCGCCTGCCGTCCTTGACGCGGATGCCGTCCTTGCCCGGCTTCCAGCCCGCCTCGCCCAGGATCTTCTTGGCGCGGGCCAGGTCGTGGGGGCGCTCGGTGCCCTTGGCGAACCAGGGACTGTCGGTGGGCAGCGGACCGTAGGCAGGCTTGCCGGCACCGTTGAGGACGGACTTGACCAGGGCCTTGCGGTCGACGGCCAGGTCGAGGGCGCGGCGGACCGCCTTGTCCTTGGTGACCGGGTTGCCGCTGGGGAGCGTCACGGCGCGGTAGTCGGCGGTCTTGGCGCTGAAGGTGCGCTTCTCCTCATCCTCCTCGTACGCCTTGGCGAGGTTGGGCGGGAGGATGGCGCCGTCCAGGTCGCCGGAGCGCAACCGGGTGGCGCGCACGTCGTCGTCCTCGATGACGGCCACGGTGAACCGCTCGACCTTCGGCTTGCCGCCCCAGTAGTGCGGGTTGGCCTTGAAGCTGAGCTTCTCGCCCTTGCGCCAGCTGGTGAGCATGTACGGCCCGGTGCCCACCGGCTTGGTGTTGTAGGAGCCGGTGTTGACGTCGGTCCTGGAGGCGACGGCCTTGGAGGCGATGGGCAGCACGGTGCGCTCGGCGAACGCGGCGTAGGGGTACTTGAGCCGGAAGACGACCCGGTGGCGGCCCTGGGCCCGGACGCTCTCGACGGCGTCCAGTTCGCCCTTGGACGCGTTGTTGGTCTTCTTGTCGAGGATCGTCTCGTAGGTGTAGACGACGTCCTCGGCGGTGAAGGGCTTGCCGTTGCTGAAGGTGACGCCCTTGCGCAGCTCGTAGGTGTAGGTGCGGCCGTCCTTGCTCACCTTCGGCAGCCGCGTGGCGAGTGCGGGCCGCAGATGCATCTTGGCGTCGTGGGTGAGCAGGCCGTCGAATATCTTCGAGTTGCCCTCCTTGCCGTAGCCCAGCAGCGGGCTGAGGGTCTCCGGCTCCTGGGCGACGCCGACCGTGAGCGAGTCCGTGCCGCCGCCCGGACCGTCACCGTCGCCGGGCGCGGAACACGCCGGGGCCCCCGCGAGCACGACCGCGGCGAGGGCCATCGCGGTGGCTGTCCGTACCGTCCGGGCAGTCATCTGTGGCACACTCCTTGTTCGAGATCACACGCTCTTGCAACTCGTTCGCAATTAGACTGATTAAATCACGGGGCCTGCGGTGCGCTATGCCCCGATACCTCCCGGCTGGGCTGTCAAGGCCCGCGCAAGATCCAGCCCCAGTAACGCTGTTTCCTTCCACGCGCCGCTTCTCGGTCAGTAGCCTCAGGGCCCCGACCGGAACTCCCCGGTGAATGAAGCGAGCTGGAGACCCTTCGATGGAACGTCCCGCCTGGGCCCCGCAGGGCATCGACCTCACCGTGCCGAGCGTGTCGCGGATGTACGACTACTACCTGGGCGGGTCGCACAACTTCGAGGTCGACAGGGAGACGGCACGGCGGGCGATCAGGGCCTGGCCCGGACTACCCAAGATCATGCAGGCCAACCGCGCCTTCATGCGCCGGGCAATCCGCTTCGCCGTCCAGGAGGGGATCACCCAGTTCCTCGACATCGGCTCGGGCATCCCCACCTTCGGCAACGTCCACGAGGTGGCCCACGCACTCGACCGCGACGCACGGGTCGTCTACGTCGACAACGACCCGGTGGCCGTCGCGCACAGCCGCGCGGTGCTGGAGGGCGACAGCAGGGTGGGCATCGTCTCGGCGGACTTCCGCTCACCGCAGGACATCCTGGAGAGCCCCGAGGTGGAGAACCTGCTGGATCCCCGCCGGCCGGTGGTGCTGATGCTCGTCGCACTGCTGCACTTCATCGAGGACCGCGACGAGCCCCGCAAGTGCGTGGCGGAGCTGGCCCGGCACCTGGCGCCCGGCAGTCTGCTGGTGCTCACCCACGGCTCCCCCGAGGGCGGGCCCGTGCGCGACGGCGGCGCGGCGCTGCAGGAGGTCTACAGCACCGCGAGCGCCCCGCTGGTCATCCGGTCCAAGCAGGAAGTGGCGGAGTTCTTCGAGGAGTTCGAGATGGTGGAGCCGGGTCTGGTCGCAGTGCCGCGCTGGCGCCCCGACAGCCCCACGGAGCACGAGGACCCCGTCGTCTTCGGCGGATTCGCGGGAGTGGGCCGTAAGGCGGGATTGTCCGAGTGACCTCCCAGGACGAGCCCGCGCAGCACGAGGGGCATACGAGCTCGACACACGGCGGCACCGGCCCGGCGGAGGGCGAGGACGGACCGCGCCGCTTCGCGCGGATCTGGAGCCGCACCGTCTACCCGGCCACCCAGACCTCGCTCTCCCGAGCCGAGCTGGAGGACTTCCTCCACCCGCTGGCCATCCGGCTGGGAGAGGCGCTGCACGCCTACCCGTTCAGCCCGGCACCCGCCCGGGAGGTCGGCGAGGTGCTGGTGAACGAGGCGCACTGCACCAGCCCCGACGCGCTGCCGCACATCCTCGGCGTCGTCGAGTCGTATCTCGTGCTCTACGCCGGAACGCCCGGCTCGCTCGGCGTCGACGAGGCCCGCTCGCGCTGCGCCCGGCTCCAGCACGCCATCGCCGCGGGCTTCGCCCTCGCCCTGCGCGAGCGCACCTTGGCCGAGCAGGAGGCACTCTCGCGTGCGGCGCTGGCCGCGCAGACCGCCGTCGAGGAGGCCCTGCACGCCTCCGAGACCCGGTTCCGTGCCGTCTTCAAGGAAGCCACGATCGGTATCGGCATCGCCGACATGAACGGCCGGCTGCGCGACGCCAACGGCGCACTGGCGCGGATGTTCGGGCACTCCGAGGAGGAGATGCGCCGCCGCAACATCAACGACTGGGTGCACCCGGACGACGCCCCGGACGTGTGGCGGCTGCACCGCGAGCTGGCCGCCGGCCGGCGCGACCACTTCCGCGTCGAGAAGCCCTACCAGCGTCCCGACGGCACCGTGCTGTGGACCAATCTGACGGTCTCGCTGCTGCGGGACGCCGACGGCGAACCCCGCTACCAGCTGGCCCTCATGGAGGACATCACCGAGCGCCGCCTGCTGCATCTGCGGCTGCGCTACGAGGCGACCCACGACGAGCTGACCGGGCTGCCCAACCGCACGCTGTTCGCCGAGCGCCTGGACCGCATCCTGACGCCCGGCAACGGGGTGGCCCGGTTCGGGCTGTGCTATCTGGACATCGACGGCTTCAAGACGGTCAACGACAGCCTGGGCCACGCCGTGGGCGACCAGCTCCTGGTCGCCGTCGGCGAGCGCCTGCAGTCCTGCACCACGGCGCCCGCACACCTGGTGGCCCGCATCGGGGGCGACGAATTCGCCGTACTGATGTCCGACCCGCAGGGGACGGAGGAGGTCACCGGCCTGGCGCGGGCGCTGCTGGCGGCGCTGGCGACCCCCATCTCGGTGGACGGGCGCGAGCTGTCCGTACGCGCCAGCATCGGCATCGTCGAGGGCGCCTCCGGTCAGCTGGAGCCCGCCGAGGTGCTGCGCAGCGCCGACATCACCATGTACCGGGCCAAGGACTCGGGCGGCAACCGCTACGAGCTGGCCGACCCCGACTCCGAGGCCCGCGCCATAGACCGGCACAGCCTCACCAACCGGCTGCCCGCCGCGCTGGAGCGGGACGAGTTCTTCCTGGAGTACCAGCCGCTGATCCGGATGAGCGACGGCCGGGTGGACGGGGCCGAGGCACTGGTGCGCTGGAGGCATCCGGTGCACGGCCGGCTCGGCCCGGACCGGTTCATCCCGCTGGCCGAACACACCGGGCTGATCGTGCCGTTGGGTCGCTGGGTGCTGGAGCAGGCGGTGGCGCAGACCTGCACCTGGGCGAGCGGACAGCCGCTGCGCGTCAACGTCAACCTCTCCCCCCGGCAGCTGCACCACCCGGATCTGGTGCCGGACACCATCGCCGTGCTGGAGGCCGCGGGCGTGGCGCCCTCCTCGCTGTGCCTGGAGGTCACCGAGAGCGCGCTGATCGGCGCGGACGAGGACGAGCTCAAACCGCTGTGGCAGCTGGCCGAGATCGGCGTCGACATCGCGCTGGACGACTTCGGCACCGGCTACTCCAACCTCGCCAATCTGCGCAAGCTGCCGGCGACCACGCTCAAGCTGGACCGCTCCTTCACCCAGGGCCTCCAGCGGCATCCGGCCGATCCGGTGGACCTCACCTTCGTGGAGGGCATCGTCTCGCTGGCGCACGCGCTCGGGCTGGCCGTCACCGTCGAGGGGGTGGAGACCGAGAGCCAGGCCGACCAGCTGCGCAACCTGGGTTGCGACACGGCGCAGGGCTGGTACTACGCGCGTCCTTCCTCGCCCGGCGAGTTCGCCAAGGAGTGGACGACGACGGGCTGACGCGGCACGCGCGGCAGGCTAGGGCGCCAGATCCAGGTGGCTCTCGAACCACTCGACCAGGTCGGCCTCGACCTCGTCCCGGTTGGTCTCGTTGAGGATCTCGTGCCGTGCGCCGTCGTAGGCGCGCCAGCTCAGATCGCGCGTACCCAGGTAGCGGAAGTCCTCCAGCAGTTCGTAGACGAGCGTCATGCCCTGGTTGCACGGGTCCTGGTCGCCGACGGCGATGTGCACGGGCAGTCCGCGCGGAATACGGGCGAACTGCTCCGGGTCGTTGATCTTGCGGGAACCGCGCACCCAGTCCAGGGCCAGGCCCGCGCCGAACGGGAAGCCGCAGCGCTCGTCCTGGGCGTAGGCGTCGACCTCGGCCTCGTCGCGGGAGAGCCATTCGAAGCCGGTGCGGTGCTCGAACGGGTCGTTGAAGGAGCTGAACAGCACCGCGGTGAAGTCGGACGGTGCGTCCCTGCCCCGCTCGGCGATCTCCCGCTCCAGCCGCTGCACGGCGGCTTCGGTCTCGCAGCCGGGCAGCGAGCGGAAGGTGCCCGACAGCACCAGCCCGGACAGCCCCTGGCCGTACTCCTGTGCGTAGTCGCGGGCGAGCTGCGAGCCCATGCTGTGCCCGAGCAGGAAGAGCGGGGCGTCGGAGGGCATATGGGCACGGACCCGGTCGCCGACCTCCTTGAGATCGGCGACCGTGGTCCGCCAGCCCTCGGCGCCCACGGCGCCGTAGCCGCCGGTGTGCGCGGCCGTGCCGCCGTGCCCCCGGTGGTCGGAGGCGACGACCGCGTAGCCGCCTGCCGTCAGCCGGCGGGCGAACCGGTCGTAGCGCAGCGCGTGTTCGGCGGCGCCGTGCGCGAGCTGGACCAGGGCGCGGACGTCGCCCTCGGGGAGCCAGGTGTAGGTCGCCACCCGGGTCCCGTCCGCCACGGTCGTGAAATCGTCCCGCCGCTCCGCCACGCTCGGCTCCTCTCCGCTCGCCTGCCGCGTTCTTCCACGCGCCTGCCGCGTCCGCTACCGCCCGCGGATCACCGCACCGCGCGCAGGCGGTAACCGTAGCGGTAGGTGCGGTCCGCGTGAAGGAGGTACTTCTCCAGCGGAGCGGCGCCCCACGAGTCGTTGCCGCCGACGCCCATCTGCCGGTGGTTGACGCCGAGCACCGTCTCCTTCCTGGGCTTCAGCTCGTAGGGGTGCTCAGGTCCGTCGAGGTCGGCGGGGGTGTACCGCAGGGCGCCGAGCTCCAGATGATCGCCGTCCTCCGTGGTGACGCGCAGCCCCGAGCCGTGTTTGCCGGTCAGCTCGCCCCAGCGCACACCGATGACGTTGCCGCACTCCTGCGGGCGTACGTACGGCGTGAACCGGTCCGCCACCTCGGAGCGGTGGCGGCCCACCCGGGCCCCGGTCGCACGGTCCTGGTAGTTCTCCTGCGGGCCACGGCCGTACCAGCTGAAGGTGGACAGCCCGGCGGGGAGGGTGAGCAGCGCTCCGACCACCGGCAGATCCGGCAGGCCCTTGCCGGGCTCCAGGGTGTGGGCCACGCGCACCTCGCCGTCGCCGCGCACGGTGAAGACGGTGCTGTACGCGCTGGTCGTGGGCGCGGTGGGCAGGGTGCTGCGGACCTCGACGGTGACGACCGAGCGGCTCTCGCGGGCCACCTTCACCTCGTTGGTGGTGCGTTTGCGGCCCGCCTCCTTCCACGTCTTGGCGGTCTGATGGAAATTCCGGCCGCGGTCGTTGTCGGTGGGGGCGCGCCAGAAGTTGGGCACCGGGCCCTCGGTGAGCAGGACGACGCCCTTGTGCCGGAAGTCGGTGAGGGTGCCGCTGGTCTTGTCGAGGGTGAGGGTGAAGTCCCGCCCGGAGACGGTGACCTGCTTGTCGCTCTCCTCGTACTCGACAGGCGGCAGCTTTCCGTCCCCGGGCTCCCGGGGGGCGGGCGCCTGCCACGCCTTGAGCTGGAACTGGCCGCCGGCCACCTCGTGCCCCGCCTCGGCCCAGGAGGTGCCGTGCCGCAGCACGAGGGAGAGGTCGAGCCAGTACTCGGCGCCCGGCCGGGGCCGCCCGGGCCGGTCGAGGGGCAGGCGTACGGTGCCGGTGCCGCCGGGCCCGGTACGGGGCGGCCGTACGGTGCCGTGCTGGACGCGCTCGCCGTCGCGGGTGACCTCCCAGCGCAGCTCGTAGGCGTCGAGCCCGCTGAACAGCTGCTTGTTGGTGATCTCCACCTCGCCGTCGGCCGCCTTCTTTCCCGCGAAGCCGATCGGCTGGTACACGCGTTTGACCTCGTGCATTGCGGGATTGGGCGTGCGGTCGGAGCGCACCACGCCGTTGCAGCAGAAGTTGCCGTCCGTCGGATAGCCGGGAACCCAGTCGCCGCCGTAGGACAAATAGCTGCGGGAGGCGTCGCCGGGCACCGGCTTCTTGATCGTCTGGTCCACCCAGTCCCAGATGAAGCCGCCGTGCAGGTTGGGGTACTTCTCGAAGAGGTCCCAGTACTCCTGCAGATTCCCGGTGCTGTTGCCCATGGAGTGCGCGTACTCGCACAGCATGAACGGCTTCTCGTTGCCCGACCTGCCGTACTTCTCGACCTCGTCGGGCTTGGCGTACATCCGGCTCTCCACATCGGCGACGGAGCTCATGCCCTCGTAGTGCACCGGCCGGGTCGCGTCGCGCTGGTGGAACCAGTCGGCCATCTTGCGGAAGTTGTCGCCGCTGCCCGCCTCGTTGCCCAGCGACCACAGCACGACACAGGGGTGGTTCTTGTCGCGCTCCAGCATGCTGCGCGCCCGGTCCAGGCATGCCTCGGTCCACTCGGGGAGGGAACCGGGGAGGGTGTCGCGGACCTCGTGGGTCTCCAGATTGGTCTCGTCGACGACATACAGGCCGTACTCGTCGCACAGCTCCAGCCAGCGGGGCGAGTTGGGGTAGTGCGAGGTGCGCACGGCATTGATGTTGTGCTGCTTCATCAGCTTGATGTCGCGCAGCATCGTCTCTTCCGGTACGGCCTGCCCGTGCACCGGGTCCGTCTCGTGCCGGTTGGTGCCCGCGAAGAGCAGCGGCTTCCCGTTGATCTCCAGTTTGCCGGGGCCGAACGTCAGCTTGCGGAAACCGAACCGCACCCGGTGGACCTCGCTGCGGTCGCCGCCGGGGTCCCGCACGCTCAGCACCAGCGTGTAGCAGCTGGGGCTCTCGGCCGACCACAGCTGCGGCCGGTGCACCGTGCCGGTCAGCTCGACATCGGCGATGCCGCCCGCCGGAGGTTCGGCGCTGCCGGTGAGGGGGCCGGTCCGCACCCGGTGCCCGTCCGCGTCGTAGAGGACGCCGGTGACGGTGTACTTCCCTGCCGTCCCGCCCGTGGTGTCCCGTATCCGGGTGCGGACGGTGAGCTCTGCCGTGGTGAGCGCGTCGTCGAGCGCGGTGCGCACCTCGGCGTCGTGGAGGTGGACGCGGGGCACGGAGTACAGATACACGTCGCGGAAGATCCCCGACAGGTCGATCATGTCCTGGTCTTCCAGCCAGCTGCCGTCCGACCAGCGGTAGACCTGTACGGCGAGCGTGTTGTCGCCGTCCTTCAGATGCTCGCTGATGTCGAACTCGGCCGGGGTGTAGCTGTCCTCGCTGTAGCCGACCTGCTCGCCGTTCACCCACACGAAGAAGGCCGACTTCACCCCCTGGAAGGAGATCAGGGTGCGCCTGCCGCGCCAGCCGCGCGGCACCTCGAAGGTGCGGCGGTAGGAGCCGACCGGGTTGAACTCCTTGGGTACGGCCGGTGGTTCGGGCTTCTCGTACCCCGTCCAGGGATACTTGATGTTCAGATAGATGGGCTCCCGGTAGCCGTGCATCTCCCAGTTGGAGGGCACGGGCAGCCGGTCCCAGTCGCCGTCGTCGTAGTCGGCGGCCTGGAACCCCTCCGGACGCCGGGCGGGGCTCTCCGACCAGCGGAAGCGCCAGTTCCCGTTCAGCGAGCGGTAGTACGGGGAATCCTCGTGCCTGCCCTTGAGCGCCGATCGTGGGTCGCGGTAGGGGATGAGGGCGGTGCGTGCCGGTTCGCGGTTGACCTGGAAGACGGTGGGGTCGGCGTCCCACTCCCGCCCCTCGGGGTCCGCGGCCGGTCTCCGGCGCCCGGCGGCGAAGGCCGCCTTCTGCTCACGGAAGGCGGCCAGACCGGCCACCGCACCACCGGTCGTTGCCAGAAAGCTCCGTCGTGCCCATGGCTTCGCATCCATGGCTCCACAAGACACCACAGAGCCAAATGGATATCAACGCTTTCGCACAGCTTCTTTCAGGACGGGTCCACTCCTCTCCCGGTGCCGACCGACGCCCTCCGCCAGGCTCGCGCCCCGTCGGAAAGCCGCCGCCGACCCCGGAGCTCCCTTCGCCGGCAGCTCGCCGTCGCCGCGTACCGCGCGGGAGTCCCGCGCCTGCGGGACGGCACGGTTCCGCGTGGGCAGCGGCGGGCGTCCCGCGGTCTCGGCGCCACCGTCCCCCTCCGCCGCGGCAGGCGCCCCGAAGGGCAACGGTGCGGCCGGCCCCCGCCCCTTCCCCCGGGCCCGGGCGCGGGGCCGCGGATCGGTACCGGCTCCGGGGCCCGCGTCCCCGTCCCCGTCCCCGTCCATCTCCGTCTCCGGCGCGGGGGCGGGTTCGGGCGCGGGTTCGGGCGGGACGGCCGGGGCGTCCTCCCGGGACCGGCCCAGCAGGCGCCCGGGCAGCACCGCGACAGCCTGCACACCGCCGTAGATGTTGTGCTGCAGTTGGACGACGATGCCGTGCCGACGCGCCAGGGCCGCCACGACGTAGAGGCCGATACGCCCGTCCCGCACCAGCTCGGGCACGTCGATGCCCTCCGGCTCGGCGAGCACCGCGTTGAGGCGGTGCTGCACCTCGGGGTCCATGCCCGGCCCGCGGTCCTCGATCTCGACCGCGAGCCCGGCCGTGACGCGCTGGGTGCGCACCAGTACCTGCGACCGGGGGTCCGAGAACGCCGTGGCGTTCTCGACGAGTTCGGCCAGCAGATGGATCACATCGGCGACAGCGTGCCCGCGCACCAAACCCTCGATCGGGGGCACCAACTGGATGCGCGTGTAGTGCTCGACCTCCGCGACGGCCGAGCGCAGCACCTCGGAGAGGGAGACCGGGCGGGTCCAGTGGCGGTGGGCGAGGGCGCCACCGAGCACGGCGAGGTTCTCCGCGTGGCGCCGGGTGCGGGTGGCGAGGTGGTCGACGTCGAAGACGCCCTTGAGCAGGTCCGGGTCCTCGACCTTGTTCTCCAACGCGTCGATGAGCTCGATCTCCCGGTGCACCAGGGACTGCACCCGATGGGCGAGCTGGACGAAGACCTCGGCCCGCTCCGCACCGCCACCGCGCGGTCGGGCCGCCAGCGCGACCGCCTCCACGACGGCCGACTCCGCGGCGCACTGGGCGAGCGCGGCCTGATGGCCGAGCAGGTCCAGCGCGTCGCCGACCGGCTCGTCCCCGGGAGCGGGGGTGCGGGTGACGGGCCGCTCGCCGTGCCGCAACGTCCACAGCATCGAGCGGAGTTCGGCCTGGCCCCGTACCAACGACCGCCGCAGCGCGGCACACCGTGCGGCCGTACCACGCGCTTCGGCCGCGGCGAGCACCCCTTGGACGCCGAGCACCGCGCAGACCAGCACGGCCCCGGTGATCAGCACCGCCCACAGCAGCGCGCCGAGCTGTCCCGCACCGGCCCCGCCCCGCAGCACGCAGCCGACCACGACGGCGCCGATGACCGCGACCAGCCCCGAGGGGAGCACGGCGAGCCGTACCAGGCGACGGCGTACGGCGGCGTCGCCCACGCCCTCGCGTGGCCGGGCCTGCGTCCGGGGCCTGCCGTGCCGCCGCCGTGCGGGGACGTTTCTCCCGGTGGTTCGGGTCGGTGGAGCGGCCGGGGCGGCGCGGGAGACGGTGCGTGGTTCCCCGTTTCCGTTCTGCGCCGGGTGGCTCGGAGATTCGGGCATGGGTTCCTCGGAAGAGTTGAGGCAGGTGAGAGGCCGACGAGCCGCGAAGGGGCCGGCCGGGCCAGCAGGCCGCTACCGCGGAGGTGGGAGGGAGGCGTCGACCGCTGGTCACGCTAGCCCGCGGTCCCGCCCCGCCCTGGCCCTTGCACCGGATTCGCCAGGGTTCGCCAGCTCCCAACGAGTGAAAGCCGATGGATTCCGCTTGACAGCCGGCGCCCGCGCAACTCGGCGCCTCCCGCGCCCCCTTCGCGCGCGGGTCAGTACGCCCGGACGGTGACGTTCACCCGTCCCCGCAGCCCCAGCGCGGGCGGCGCCGAGCCGGGCTCGGTACGGGGCACGCCGTGATACGCCAGCCGCGCGGGCCCGCCGAAGACGAAGGCGTCCCCGCTGCGCAGCTCCACGTCCCTCCCCCAGACTTCGTCCGGGGGGACCCCCAAGGGCCGCCCCCGCCCCTCGGTGTTTCCGAACCGGAAGACGCAGGCGTCCCCGAGGCTGAAGGAGACGACGGGCGCGGCGGAGCGCTCGTCGCTGTCCCGGTGCATGCCCATGCGCGCGCCGTCACCGTAGAAGTTCACCAGCGCGATGTCGTACTCGACGGCACACGGCACGGCTCCGAACACCGGCTCCCCGGCCACCTCGGCGGCGGCGTCCACGGCGGCCCGTGCCCACCGGCCCAACCAGTCGGGGAAGGGCTTCACCGGCTCTCCGCCGCCGTCCACGACAGTGGCGGCGTAACCGTACGGATACCAGTGCCGTCCCAGGCTGACCTGCCGCACCGACATCCGCGAACCGTTGGGCATCCGTACCGTCCGCAGCCCCGCGGGCGGCACCGCCCACCGCCGGCACGCCGCGAGCAGCTCGCGCTGCGCGCCGGGCGCCAGCCGACGGGGCAGATGCACGGCTCCCGCGGCGACCTGCACCGCAGGCGGAGGGAACAGCTCCTCGCTCACCCGGCCAGCGTACGGCCTCCCAGCACAGGCGGGACCGGGCGCCGGGCGGCGGGGCGTCGTCGTGCAAGTCACCACGCAAGGACTGATCGCCTCAG
The DNA here is from genome assembly GCF_017676345.1 of Streptomyces smyrnaeus. GTDB lineage: Bacteria > Actinomycetota > Actinomycetes > Streptomycetales > Streptomycetaceae > Streptomyces > Streptomyces smyrnaeus. The sequence goes on from NZ_JAFFZM010000001.1 coordinate 449,166, forward strand.
GCATCCATGCCTTATGGTCGAACGGACGGTCGTCGCAGATGCTGGGAGCGCGCGTGAGTGTGGAGTCCGCCGAGACGGTGCTGACGGGGGTACGCAACTTCCGGGACGTCGGTGGCCTGCCGACGGTGGACGGGCGCCGGGTCCGGCGCGGGGTGCTCTTCCGCAGCGGGCACCTGGCGCAGGCGACGCCCGAGGACGCCGCCTTCCTCGGCGAGCTCAAGCTGCACACGGTCTTCGACTTCCGCAACTCCGCCGACCAGGCGCTCGACGGCCCCGACATCGAACTGCCCGGCGTCCGCAACGTCAATCTGCCGCTCTCCGACCCGGCCGACGGCGCCGAGTTCTGGAAGATGGTGCGCGACGGCGAGCTGGACCAGCTCCGGGCCGTCCTCGGCGACGGGCTCGCCGCCCGGCGGATGACCGACTCCTACCGCACCATGATCCGCGAGCGCACGGCCGAGCACAGCCGCATCCTGCACGCGCTCGCCGAGGACAGTGTGCCCGCGCTGATGCACTGCGCGGCCGGCAAGGACCGGGCGGGCCTCTCGATCGCCATCACGCTGCTGGCGCTCGATGTCGAGCGGGCCGCCATCGAGGAGGACTACCTCCAGTCCAACCAGCCGCACCGGCGCTACAAGGTGTACCGCAGCAGAAAGTCCAAGGCGGGGATGTCGCCGGAGGTCATGGAGCTGCTCGCCCCGCTCTTCGATGCCCGCGCCGCCTATCTGCACGCGGCCTTCGAGACCATCGACGAGACGTGGGGCGACGTGGAGACCTATCTGGCGCAGGGCCTCGCGCTCTCCCCCGCCACCCGCGCCCGGCTCAAATCCCGCCTCCTGGAGCCGTAGGCACCACCCGCCACTGGCCGCACCCGGCGCGCCCCCGGCTATGCTGGCCGTGCAGCTGGTTCGCCCCGTCCGCCAGGCGGGAGGCGTCGTAAGAGGGAACCCGGTGTGAATCCGGGACTGCCCCGCAGCGGTGAGCGGGAACGACCGCCGTCACACGCACTGGACCGAGGACCGGTCCGGGAAGCGACGGCCAGTAGATGCCCGCCGGGAGACCGGCAGGCGTGCCCGCGAGTCCGAAGACCTGCCCGCTGCCCGTACGCGTCCACCCGCGTACGGTCCTCCCGGAGACCTCGAGGGCGGGTCGGAGAGCACGCGCACAAGGCGACGGACACCAGCCACGCGTCCGTCCGCACCGTGTCGCCGCCATCCCTTCGCGTCCTCGTCCCGTTCCGGGAGCGCTGAGACACTCGCGAAGGAGAGTTGCGTGACAGCGACAGCAGCGAACCCGGGCGCCACCGCCCCGACCGCGCCGGTGCGCGCCACCGTGCACGGCTACCCCCGGCAGGGGCCGAACCGTGAGCTCAAGAAGGCCGTCGAGGGGTACTGGGAGGGCCGCGTCACCGCCGAGGCCCTGCACTCCACGGCCGCCGAACTGCGCCGCGGCAACTGGCGGCAGCTGGCCGACGCGGGCATCGACGAGGTGCCCACCGGGGACTTCTCATACTACGACCACATGCTGGACACCACCGTCATGGTCGGTGCCCTCCCCGAGCGGCACCGCGCAGCGGTGGCGGCCGATCCGCTGGCCGGCTACTTCGCGATGGCCCGCGGTACGCAGGAGGCGGCGCCGCTGGAGATGACCAAGTGGTTCGACACCAACTACCACTACCTGGTGCCCGAACTGGGTCCGGACACCGTCTTCCGGGCGGACGCCGGCAAGCAGACGGCCGAGCTGGGGGAAGCCCTGGCGCTGGGCGCCGCGGCGGCCCGGCCGGTACTCGTCGGCCCCGTCACCTATCTGCTGCTGGCCAAGCCGGCGCCCGGGGTCGCCCCCGACTTCGAACCGCTGACACTGCTGGAGCGGCTGCTGCCGGTCTACGCGGAGCTGCTCGCGGACCTGCGTGCCGCCGGTGCCCGATGGGTGCAGCTGGACGAGCCCGCACTGGTGCAGGACCGCACCCCTGGCGAGCTGGCGGCGGCCGGGGAGGCGTACCGGGCCCTCGGCGAGCTCGCCGACCGCCCGCGGCTGCTGGTGGCCTCCTACTTCGACCGGCTCGGTGAGGCGCTGCCCGTGCTGGCGAAGGCGCCCGTGGAGGGGCTGGCCCTCGACTTCACCGGTCCGGCCGCCGCCAACCTGGACGCGCTCGCCGCGGTCGGCGGGCTGCCCGGCAAGCGGCTGGTCGCCGGCGTCGTCGACGGCCGCAACGTGTGGATCAACGACCTCGAGCGGTCCATGGCCACCCTCGCCACCCTGCTGGGCCTCGCCGGGCGGGTCGATGTGGCGACCTCCTGCTCGCTGCTCCATGTGCCGCTGGACGCACGGGCCGAGCGCCGGATCGATCCGCAGGTCGCCCGCTGGCTGGCGTTCGCGCGCCAGAAGGCGGCCGAGGCCGCCACCCTGGCGCGCGGCCTGACAAAGGGGACCGGCGCGATCAGCGCCGAGCTGGCCGCCAACCGCGCCGACCTGGCCTCCCGTACGGCCTCGCCGCTCACCCACGACAAGGCCGTACGGGCGCGCAGCGCCGCCGTCACCGAGGCGGACACCCGCCGTGCGCTCCCGTACCACCGGCGAACGGCGGCACAGCGCACCCGGCTCGGTCTGCCGCCGCTGCCGACCACCACCATCGGCTCGTTCCCGCAGACGGCCGAGCTGCGCAGGGCCCGCGCCGATCTGCGGGCCGGCCGGATCGACGAGACCGCCTACGAGCAGCGGATCGCGGCGCAGATCCGGGAGGTGGTCGCCTTCCAGGAGCGGGCCGGACTCGATGTGCTGGTGCACGGCGAGGGCGAACGCAACGACATGGTGCAGTACTTCGCCGAACAGCTCACCGGGTATCTCGCCACCCGGCACGGCTGGGTGCAGTCGTACGGCACCCGCTATGTGCGCCCGCCGATCCTCGCCGGAGATGTCGCCCGCCCGCGGCCGATGTCGGTCCGCTGGACGCAGTACGCCCAGTCGCTGACCTCCCGCCCGGTCAAGGGCATGCTCACCGGTCCGGTCACCATGCTCGCCTGGTCGTTCGTACGGGACGACCAGCCGGTGGCCGAAACGGCGCGCCAGGTGGCGCTCGCGCTGCGCGACGAGGTGTGCGAGCTGGAGGCCGGCGGGGCCGCCGTCATCCAGGTCGACGAGCCCGCGCTGCGCGAGACGCTGCCGCTGCGCGCGGCCGACCGGCCCGGATATCTGGCGTGGGCGACGGCCGCCTTCCGGCTCGCCACCAGCGGGGTGCGCCCGGACACCCAGATCCACACCCATATGTGCTACGCGGAGTTCGGCGACATCATCGGGGCGATCGAACAGCTCGACGCCGACGTCATCAGCCTGGAGGCGGCCCGCTCCCATATGCAGGTGGCGGACGAGCTGGCGGGCCACGGGTATCCGCGTGAGGCGGGCCCCGGCGTGTACGACATCCACTCACCGCGCGTTCCCGGTCCCGAGGAGCTGGCGGCCCTGCTGCGCAAGGGACTTACGGCCATCCCCGCCGACCGGCTGTGGGCGAACCCCGACTGCGGTCTGAAGACCCGCGGCTGGCCGGAGGTCCGTGAGGCGCTGCGGAACATGGTGGCCGCCGCCCGCACGGTGCGCCGGGAGCTGCCGCGCCAGAGCTGACCCTCTGGGGCCTGCGTACCCCGCGCATGGAGAGGTGCGCGGCTGGTCACGGGCTGCCCCGTCCTGTGCGTTGCAGGCTGCGGCGTACACCGTGGCTGGTCGCGCCGTTCCCCGCGCCCCTTCGGGGCGCGGGGAACCCCTCAGCGGTTGGCCACCGCCTGGCGGACCAAGGTGCGCCCGAAGTCCCACATCAGGCCGCCGTTGTGCGCGTCCTCCATGACCTGCGTGAACGCGCTCACGAAGCGGTCCACTTCGGCCTCGCCGATCACCAGCGGCGGGATCAGCTTGATGACCTCCAGATGGTCACCGGAGACCTGGGTGAGAATGCGGTGCTTCTGCAGCAGCGGCACGACGACCATCTGTGCGAACAGCCCCTTGCGCGCGGCCTGGAGCATCGTCCAGCGGCTGCGCAGCTTCAGCGATCTGGGCCGGCCGAACTCGATGCCGATCATCAGCCCCCGACCGCGCACCTCGTGCAGCAGCTCGTAGGTGTCCACGAGCGCCGCCAGCCGGGTGCGCAGCAGATCGCCGGTGCGGCGGGCGTTCTCGGTGAGGCGTTCGTCGTCCATGACGGCGAGGGTGGCCAGACCCGCCGCCATGGCCTGGGCGTTGGCGCCGAAGCTGGCGGAGTGGACGAGCACCCGGTCCATGGACGAGTAGACCCTTTTGAAGATCCACTCCTTGCCGAGCGTCGCACCCACCGGGACGTAGCCGCCGGACAGCGACTTGGCCACGCACACCAGGTCGGGCTCGACGTCCTTCTCGTGCTGGTAGGCGAAGAAGTCCCCGGTACGGCCGAGCCCCGTCTGCACCTCGTCGACGATCAGCAGTGCCCCGTACCGGTGCAGCAGCTCCCGTGCGGTGCGCAGATAGCCGGGCGGTGCCGCGTGCACACCCTTGCCCTGGACGGGCTCGACGACCAGCGCGGCCACGTCCTTCTTCCGCAACTGACGCTCCAGCGCCTCCAGATCGCCCAGCGGGACGGAGGTGTCGGGCAGCAGGGGAGCGAAGCCGTCGCGGAAGCCGTCCTCGCCATTGACGGAGAGCGACCCGGCGGTCAGTCCGTGGAAGGCGTGGGCGCAGTACAGCACCCTGGGCCTGCCGGTGGCGCAGCGGGCGAACTTGAGCGCGGTCTCCACCGCTTCGGTGCCGCTGTTGCCGAAGAAGACCCGGTCGAGCTCCGGCGCGTACGAGAGGAGCTTCTCGGCCAGCAGTCCGGGCAGTGGCTGGCAGTCGAAGCGGGTGAGGTCGGCCAGCTGTGCGTCCAGTACGTCGTGCAGTGCCTCCCGTACGACCGGATGATGGCGGCCCACGCCCATGACACCGAAGCCGGCGAGCATGTCGAGGTAGTCGTTGCCCTCGGCGTCGTAGAAGTAGGCCCCCTCCGCCCGCTCGTAGACCTTGTCGAAACCGATGGTGCGCAGCATGCGCGGCAGCTGGTGGTTGAGGTGGCGCATGTGCAGCTCATAGCGCTCGCCGCCCCGTTCGGCCAGCAGCTTCGTCAGGTCGAAGCCGGTCACGCCATACTCCCCTCACCCGTGCGGGCCACGCCCACGCGTGCCGCACCCCGCGGGCCCTTCGCGCTCTTCGGCCGCCGGCGCCCGCACCCGGCCCGGCCGCCCTCCTCGACAGGCGCCGGGTCCGCCCACGCGGGGTGACCCCAGGGACTGGCCTCGGCCCGCAGCCCGGCGGGTGCCCGCTGCCCGGCGGACAGCGCGTCGAGGTCGGGTAGCCCGTCGACGGGCTCCGGCAAGGACATGGTCGGCCCCCCTGCTCCAGCGGTTCGGTCCGGTGATCCGGGGCGGTGGCGGCGCCCGGTGCGTCAGCGCGACGGGCTTCCCGCGGTCTCACGGGCGGCGCGCAGGGACTCCTTGAGGGAGCCCATGGTCGCAAGTACGGCGGTCGGCTCGTAACCGCAGTGCGCCATGCAGTTGGCGCAGCGGGGGTCCTTGCCACGGCCGTACTTGTCCCAGTCGGTCTCCTCCACCAGCTCACGGTACGTGGGCACATAGCCGTCGCTCATCAGGTAGCAGGGGCGCTGCCAGCCGAAGAGGGAGTAGTTGGGAATGGCCCATGCGGTGCAGTCGAAGTCGGCCTTGCCCTCCAGGAAGTCGAGGAAGAGCGGGCTGTGGTTGAGTCGCCAGCGCTCCCTGTTGCCCCCGGAGAACGCCTTCTTGAACAGCTCCCTGGTCTGTTCGACTCCGAGGAAGTGCTCCTGGTCGGGGGCCTTTTCATAGGCGTAGGCGGGCGAGACCATCATCTCGTCCACCTTCAGTTCGTCGTTGAGGTAGTTGAGGACCTCGACGACGGTCTGCGGGGTGTCGGTGTTGAAGAAGGTCGAGTTGGTGGTGACCCGGAATCCGCGGCGCTTCGCCTCCTTCATCGCCGCCACCGCTTCGTCGAAGACGCCCTCCTTGGCGACGGATTCGTCGTGCCGCTCCCGCAACCCGTCGATGTGCACGGCGAACGCGAAATACGGGGAAGGCTTGAACTCGTCCATCTTCTTGCGCAGCAGCATGGCGTTGGTACACAGAAAGACATATTTGCGCCGGGCCACCAGCTGCCGCACGATCTCCCCGATCTGCGGGTGCATCAGCGGCTCGCCACCCGCGATGGAGACCATCGGCGCACCGGATTCCAGCACCGCTCCGACCGCCTGGGCCACCGGCATCCGCTGCTTGAGCACCCCGGCCGGGTGCTGGATCTTTCCACAGCCCTCACATTTGAGATTGCAGGCGAAGAGTGGTTCGAGCTCCACGATCAAGGGGAACTTCTCCCGCTTGCGGAGCTTCTGCTGAAAGAGATACGTCCCGATACGGAGTGTCTGGCGGAGCGGCATGGCCATTTCTGGCTCACCTCCAGGGGAGCAGCAGGGATCGGTGCCATTCAAGGAATGCGGGCAGGACACCGCGAAGGACGCGGAATGCCGATATTCCACCCCGCAGTGTCCCGATGCGGATCAGTTCATGGCCCGGAGCGTCCACCACCACCCGTACGGCCGCAACCGGACGCCGGGCCGTGCCCGCGGCGGCGACGTCCAAGGTGGCGGCGGACTCCATGTCGGCGGCGATGGCTCCGGCGTCGTGCAGTGCGGTTCTGGCCTGGCCCCGCACCACCTGGTCGGTGCCCGCCAGAGTGCCCACGTGGACCGTGCCGTACCGGGCCAGCGCGACGGCCAGCAGTTCGGTTCCGGTGCAGGGCGTATGTCCCCGCGCGTCGCGGGTCTGTGCGGCCACGACCAGGTCACCCGGCCGCATCCCGGGCACCAGCCCCGCACAGAAACCGGTGGCCAGTACGGCGGTGCCGCCGGGCACGGTCTCCTGGGCGAGTGCCCGGGTCGTGGCGCGCCGCGCGGCCTGGGCGCCCATTCCGCTGCACAGCAGCCGCACGTTGTCGGGGCCGGTTCCCCCGTTCGGGTCGGGGATGCCCGGGCCTCCCAGGCCGCGGCGCAGCGCGAGGTGCTCGATGCCGAGCGCACACGTCAGCAGCAGCGGGTGGGGGGCTGCCGGGCTCTCCATCACACGTCCCGCCGCACGACCCGCTCCAGGCCGTCACCGTGCAGATAGCGCCCCAGGGCGGTGAGTGGGAAGACCATCCGGTAGAGGTGGTAGTTGATCGAGAAGTCCCAGGGGAAGCCGGTGCCGGTGAAGTACGGCTCGTCCCAGTAGCCGTCCTCCCGCTGGGTGGCGGCCAGCCATTCGACACCGCGTTCGACGGCCTTGCCGTCCTTCTCACCGGCCGCCAGCAGCGCCATCAGCGCCCACCCGGTCTGCGACGCGGTGGAGGTGCCGTTGGCGGCCCACTCGGAGTCGATGTAGGAGCGCAGGTCCTCTCCCCAGCCTCCGTCGTCGTTCTGGACGCTCTCCAGCCAGTTGACGGCGCGCCGGATGGCGGGGTGCGAGGGGGGCATCCCGGCAGCGACCAGCGCCGGTACGACGGAGCCCGTGCCGTAGAGGTAGTTGACGCCCCAGCGGCCGAACCAGGAGCCGTCGGTCTCCTGTTCGGCCAGCAGCCAGGAGATGGCCTTGCGGGTGCGCGGGTCGTGCTGCTTGCCCTCGGCGGCCAGCATCTCCACCACATGCGCCGTCACATCGGCCGACGGGGGGTCGATGACCTCGCCGAAGTCGCAGAACGGCAGCCGATTGGGGAACTTGCTGGTGTTGTCGACGTCGAAGGCGCCCCACGCGCCGTCGCTGGACTGCATACCGAGATTCCAGCGCACTGCGCGGCCGATGGCCCGCTCGACCCGCTCGGGGTCGGGGTGCTGGATGCGGCGCAGCGCCAGTGCGACCTCGGCGGTGTCGTCGGTGTCGGGGTAGTTGTCGTTGTGGAACTCGAACGCCCAGCCGCCGGGGACCAGTTGGGGACGGCGCACGGACCAGTCGCCGGGCCGTACGACCTGCTCGCCGAGCATCCAGTCGGCCGCCTTGACGAGTGCGGGGTGGTCGCGGGGCAGTCCGGCGTCGGCCAGCGCGATGGACGCCAGGCAGGTGTCCCACACCGGGGACTGGCACGCCTCGACCATCCTGGTGTGCTCGTCGGGCCAGACGGCGAACCGGTCCAGCGATTCCAGTCCGGCCCGCATCACCGGGTGGTCCAGGTCGTAGCCGAGCAGCCGCAGCGCGATCAGCGAGTAGACGGCGGGCGGCTGGATGCCGCCCCAGCAGCCGTCGTTCTCCTGGCGCTCGATGATCCAGCGTGAGGCGTCCTTGAGGGCCGCGCGGCGCAGCCGGCGGGAGGCCACCTTGCGGTAGGCGTGCAGCGCGCGGTCGATCCGCTGGAAGGCGCCGTCCCAGGTGGTGGCGGGCGCCATCGGGGTGTGCGGCAGCGGGCGGGCGGGATCGCGGTGCAGCTCGTCCAGCCGGAAGGTCGCGGGATGGACGGGGCGGAAGGCGGAGACGACGGTGAGGGGCACGATGGTCTGCCGGGCCCAGCAGCCGAAGTCGTAGATGTTGAGGGGCACCCATTTGGGCAAGTAGATGATCTCCGGGGGCAGCTCCGGCAGGTCCTCCCAGCGCCACCAGCCGAACAGGGCGAGCCAGATGCGGGTGAAGACCCTGCTGCGGGCCACTCCCCCGCGCTCGCGCACCCACTGTGCGGCGCGCGTCATATGGGGTGCCTCGGGGTCGTCTCCCGCGAGCTTGAGGGCCACATATCCCTCGACGGTGGCGGACAGGTCACCGGGACCGCCGTAGAAGGTGGCCCAGGTGCCGTCCGCGCGCTGCTGCGAGCGGATGAACCGGGCGGCCGCTGCGGTGGTGCGCTCGTCGCGGACGCCGAGGAACTCGCGCAGCAGCAGGTCCTCGGCGTCCATGGTGATGTTGGTTTCCAGGTCGCCCTTCCACCAGCCGGCCTCGTCCTGGCGGGCGAGCAGATGGTCGACGGCGCGGGCCGCGGTCCGCTCCGCCAGCGCGGTCACACCGCCGGTTCCCGCAGGGGCCGCGGTGGCAAGGTCGCGCTCTTTGTTCTTCGTTCCGGAGACGCCGGGTCCAGCGGGTCCGTCCGTCGTGGCTGTCATCCCTTCTCCTTCCGAAGTGTCCGATTGCTCGGAGCGGCGAGTGGGAGTTGTGCTCACCCCCGCCGTACGACGACGAAGTCGGCGAGTGCGGCGAACCGGTCGCGCACCCTGCCCGGCATCTCGACCGAGTCGAGCGCCGCCAGGGCCGTGGTGTGCTGGCGCTGGGCCTCCTGCGAGGTCCACTCGCGGCCGCCGGCCTCCTCGATCAGCGCGGCCCGCTCGGCGAACTCCGCCTCCTGGAAGTCCTCGAACTCCGCCTGGCTCTTCTTGGCGTCCTCCGTCATCAGCTTCGCGAGCCGCGCCGCGGCGGGGCCCTGGGAGCCGAGTGCGGCGGCGACGGGCAGCGACTTCTTGCGTTGCCGCAGGTCGCTCCAGGTCTGCTTGCCGGTGGCCTGGGGGTCGCCCCAGATGCCGAGCAGGTCGTCGACGGCCTGGAAGGCGAGGCCCAGATGGTGGCCGTAGGCCTCCAGCGCGTCCGCCGTGCGGTCGTCGGCACCGCCGAGCACCGCGCCGATGGAGGCGGCGCAGGCCAGCAGCGCGCCGGTCTTGTTCCCCTCCATCTCCAGGCATTCCTCCACCGTCACCAGGTCGCGGTGCTCGTAGGAGATGTCCTGTGCCTGGCCGTCGATGAGCTTGCGGGTCGCCACCGTGAGCCGCCGGGTGGCGCGCCCGGCCTCCACCGTGCCCAGCTCCAGCAGTATCTCCCCGGCGAGTGCGAACAGCGCGTCTCCCACAAGGATGGCCTGCGCCGGCCCGTGCACCTTCCAGACCGTGTCGCGGTGGCGGCGCTGTTCGTCGCCGTCCATCAGGTCGTCGTGCAGCAGCGAGAAGTTGTGTACCAGTTCGACGGCGACGGCGCCGGGGATACCGGTCTGCGGCGGGCCGCCGGTCACCTCGGCGGACAGCAGCGCCAGCGCGGGCCGTACCGCCTTGCCGCCCGCGGCGTCCGAGGGGCGGCCGTCGGCGTCGATCCAGCCGAAGTGGTAGGCGGCGACGGTGTCCATCGGCGGGGCCAGCCGCTCGACAGCAGCGCGCAGTACCGGGGTGGAGAGGGTGCGCCCACGCTCCAGCAGTGCGCTCACGTCCCTGCCGGCCTCTTCGCCCTTCACGCCCTCGTCGTCCTCGTTCACGAGTTGTTGGTTCGGCGGGGTCACAGGGTCTCCTCTGTGCGGTGCTGTCGTGCTGGCTGTGCTGGCCGGGATGCCTGGGCCGGCCGGACCTACTGCGTCAGTGGTGCTCATGGGCCCTTCCTTCGATGCCGGGGACCGGTTCCGACCCGTACGGGCGGCCCAGTGCGACGAGGGCTTCGCGCGCGGCTGTGGCCCCACTGCGGACAGCGCTTTCCATGGTCGCGGGCCAGCCCGTGGCGGTCCATGCGCCCGCGAGATAGACGCCGGGGGCCGAGGTGCGTGCCGCGGGGCGCAGCCGCCCGACCCCGGGCGCCGGGTCGAAGGTGGCGGTGCGCTCCCGGGTGACGAAGAAGTCCCGCACACCGGCGCCCCTGGCGGCGGGCAGCAACCGCTCCAGCTCGGGCAGGTACCGCTCGCGGAGCGCGGCGACCGGCAGGTCGATCTCGTCGTGCGCGACCGACTGGGAGAGCGCCAGATACTGGCCGCCGCCGGTGAGGCCGGAGGCCGCGGTGCGGTCGAAGACCCATTGGACGGGTGTGCCGAGTGCGGCGAAGAAGGGTCTGCGCAGCACCTTGCGGTCGTAGACCACATGGACGTTGAGGATGGGCGCCGTGCCGATGTCCAGCAGCCTCCCCGGGTCGGCGAGGGCGCCGGCGGGCAGCAGCCGGTGTGCCTCGCGCTGCGGGACGGCGAGCACGACCGTGCCGGCCGCCAGTTCGTCGGCGCCGCTGCCGCCCTGATCGACCGTCACCCGCCAGCCGCCCTCCTCGGCGGCCTCGACGGCTCGCGCCCGGGTACGCAGCAGGATGCGCACCCCGGCCTTCTCCAGCGCCGTGCGGGCGAGGACGTCGTGGATGTCGCCGAGCGGGACGTGCGAGAAGCCGATGTCGGCGGCCCCCGGTTCGGAGAGCAGACCGGTCTTGAAGACCATCGCCGCCAGCCCCATGGAGGCCTGCGGGGCGCGGGCGTTGAGGGTGGCGGTGCCCACCAGGTCCCACAGCGCCTCGACGGTGCGGGCCGACTGGCCGTGCCGGTGCAGCCAGGTGCCGAAGTCGATGGCGTCCAGCGCCGGGTCGGCCGGGTCGAGCCCCTTGAGGGCGAGCGCCGCGCGGGCCACCGCACCGCGTTCGGCGAGCGAGAGGTGCGGATAGCCGGCCAGGCTCGCCGCCAGGTGCAGCGGTACGGGCAGCGCGGTGCGGCGCAGCCGTCCGAGCCGGGGGCGGCCGCCGCCGACGTCGAGGACCGGCACATCCAGCCGGTCCTGCAGCGGGGCGAGCCCGGCGGCGCCCACCCGGTCCAGGAACCAGCTGTAGGCGGTGCAGCAGCGCAGATGGACGTGCTGGCCGTTGTCGACGGTCAGTGGTCCGGCGGCGGAGTCGCGCCGGAAGGAGAAGGCGAGCCCGCCCAGCCGGGGGCGGCTCTCCACGAGGGTGGTCTCCACTCCCGCCTCGGCCAGCCGCAGCGCGGCCGTCGTTCCGGCCAGACCGCCGCCGAGGACCACGGCGCGGCGCGCCCCGCCCGACCGCTCACCGGACCGCACATCGTCCGCCGTCATGGACGCTCCTCCCCCTGGGTCCGGTGCGTGGGTGTGCTCCGCTTCCGCTGGGACGCCCCACCGTCGCGGCGGGTTGCCCGGCGGCGGGCCGGCAGCGGCGTCGTCCGCAGCGGCATCAGGCGCTCCGCCGCGACGTCTGGCGGGAGACCAGCCGCGCGTCGAAGCCGGACAGGCCGCGCACGGCCACGTACGCCTTCTCGTGTCCCGGCAGGGAGACGCGGCCGCGCAGCACCGCGGCGGGGTCCGCCGCGATGCGGTCGAGCAGGCGATGGTAGATCCCGGCCATCGCCGCGACGCAGGCGCCCGAACGCCGATCGAGCATCGGCAGCAGTCGGTAGCCCTCGGCGAAGAGCGCGCGTGCGCGCCGCACCTCGAAGTGGACCAGCCCGGTGAAGTCGGCGCCGGGCGGCACCGTGTCGGTGGTAAATCCCGCGGCACAGCCAAATTTCTCGAGATCCTCCGAGGGCAGGTACGTTCGTCCGCCCTCGGCGTCTTCCCGCACGTCCCGGAGGATATTGGTCAGTTGGAGGGCGAGCCCGAGGGTGTCGGCGTACTCGGAGGCGCGGGACGTCTCGCGTGCGCCGGGTACGGTGCCGAAGACGCCGAGCGAGAGCCGGCCGATGGCGCCGGCCACACAGCGGCAGTACACCTTCAGCTCCTCCCAGGTCTCGTAGCCGGCGCCGCGCACATCCATCAGCACGCCGTCGATGAGCTCGTCGAGCGCGTCGAGCGGGATCGGGAAGCGGCCCGCCGCGTGGCTGAGTGCCACCGCGACCGGGTCGGTGTCGTCCGGGGGGACCTCGCCGTCCTTGATCCGGGCGAGCAGTGCGCGGGTCTCCTCCAGCCGCCGCTGTTTGGCCTCCGGGGCGAGGCCGCCGTCGCCGATGTCGTCCACCCGCCGGGAGAAGGCGTACAGCGCGGACATGGCCTGCCGCTTGGCCGCGGGCAGCAGCCGGATGCCGTAGGCGAAGTTACGGGCCTGCGCCCCGGTGACGGCCTCGCAGTAGCGATAGGCGGCGGTCACCTGAGCGGGGAGCTGCTGCGCGGGCCTGGCCCGGGGCCGCTGCGCTCCGGCGGCCTTCTCCGGCTTCCCCACCGTCCCGGTCACCCCTCTCCTCGCAGGCTCGCCCAGGACTCGCGCAGCACAACTGCGGCGCCGGCCCGGGGGGCTCCCGCCAGTACGTCGTACCGCGCGGCCCGCAGGGCGGAGGCCGCCGCGCGCCCGCCGCCGGTGAACCCAGCCAGCAGCAGCCGGAGTCTGCCGTGCACGCTGCGCACCAGCGGGGTGCCCTCGTCCAGCAGGCCGAGCGCGCGTTCGGTCTCGTAGGCGATCAGGGCACGCACCGAGGCGTTCGCGGTGGGGGCCGCCAGATCCGTCTCGGCGACCCGGAAGCGGGCCATGTCCTCGGCCGGCAGATAGATCCGGTCCCGGGCCAGGTCCTCGGCGACGTCCTGGAGATGTTCGATGATCTGGAGCCCCGTGCAGACCGCGTCCGAGCGGCGTACCCGCTCGGGTGTCATGGTGCCGGTGATGGCGAGGACGAGACGGCCGACGGGGTTGGCGGACAGCTCGCAGTAGGCCAGGAGTTCGGCGTAGGTGGCGTAGCGGCGGACCTTCTGGTCCTGCCGGTTGGCCTCGATCAGGGCGAGGAACGGCTCGGGGGTCAGCCCCCGGCGGCGGACGGTGGGCACCAGGTCGCGCAGCAGCGGGTGGCCCGGCCCGTGTCCGGCACCGGCTGCGCCGTACGGGGAGGGTCCGTCGGACGGGGGGCCGCCCGGGATGGCGCCGTCGAACACCCGGTGGACGTCGGCCTCGAACGCGTCCAGCATGGCGAGCGGGTCGTCGGCCTGGCCGGGGGCGAGGCCGAGGGAGGCGGCGTGCGCGGGACCGGAGTCGCCCAGGTCCCCGTCGCCGATGTCGTCGACCAGACGGGCGAATCCGTAGACGGCCATCAGATCGTCCCGCCAGGCACGGGGGAGGAAACGGGGCGCCACCGGGAAGTTCTCCGCCTTGGCCTTGGAGAGCACCGCGCTCGCGTGCGCGTCCTCCTCCGCGGTCACCACGTGCTGCCCATGGCCATTGCCGTCACATCTCCGTTTCTACACCGCTGCGCCAGAAGATCCTATTTCGGACACGCCGCACGCGCTGGCCTGCGAAAGCGGCCGACGGCACAGTCCGGCCGGGCCCTGTTCGCCCGACTTACCGCGAATCAGCACCGAAACAGCTTACGCCGTACATCAACCCCGTGTGTGCGGGGTGAGGGTCCTGGGCCGGGCCGGATCCCGACCCCGCGTCGGGGCCGCATTTCGCCCGGACGGGTATCGAACACCCCCGGAACAGCCGGACCCCCGGGCGCGGTACGGCGACACCTCGGCCGGTGGAGGGGGTTCGGCCGCAGGGCGGTGTTCGGCCACAGCGCGAGTGCGACCGCAGGCGGAGGTTCGGCCACCGGGGTGACCGGGCCACCCGCCCGGCACCGGAGGACCGGCAGCCGGTGACGGCCGGGGCGCCGCGACGGGGGGGGGCGGTGGGCCCGCCGACGGGTCGGCGCGACGGCGCGACGGCGCGACGGCGGGTCAGCGGGTCGACGCGACGGCGGGTCGACCGTCAGGGGGTGGTCAGACCGGCGATGACGTCGCGCAGGACCCGCTCGATGACATAGCCCGCCTCCTCCTCGGAGAGCACATCCAGCGGCCCGTCGAGGAAGAGCATCGCCGTGCCGTGCACCATGGCCCAGGCGCTGAGCTCGGCTCCGGGCCTGCGCTCGGGCGGGATCAGGCCGACGGTGACCGCCTCGTCCAGCGTCTCGGTGAGCATTTCGAACGAGCGCGCCTCCCAGCCGGGCTGGTGGCCGGCTTCCGTGACGGCACCTTCCTCGGTGACGCCGAAGCCGCCGAGGGCCTTGCGACAGAAGGCCGTGCGGTAGAGACCGGGTTCCTGCCTGGCGAAGCCGATGTAGCCGCGGCCGAGTCCCAGCATGCGCTGCCTGGTCGCCTCCGGGCCCGAGCCGCGCACCTCGCGCCCACCCGCCTCCATGCACTCGACCAACCGCTGCTGACCGTGGTCCTTGACCGCTCCCAGCAGGTCGCTGTGGCTGTCGAAGTGCCGGTAGGCAGCGGTGGCGGAGACCCCCACCTTGCGGGCGGCGGCGCGCAGGACGACGGCGTCCGGGCCGCCTTCGGCGGCCAGCTCGATGGCGGCCCGGATCAGCGCGTTGCGCAGGTCTCCGTGGTGGTAGCGGCCTTTACCGGGGCGTCCTCCTGCCGCTGCGCCCGTGGCTTCGGTGTTCGCGTTCGCCTGCATGCCTCCATCCTGCCCGATGTTGACAGCAATAACATCCATGGCATGATGCATGTTGACGCCGTGAACATCTGGTCGGCGCCATCCTTCCATCCTCACTAGCGCTCCCGGGGGACCCGACGTGCTGGACCGCATAGCCAACCTGACCTATCGCAGGGCACGAGGTGTGCTCGTGCTCTCCCTGCTCGCGGTGGTGGCCCTGGCCGCCGTCGGTTTCGGCGCCTTCGGCAAACTCCAGGGCGGCGGGTTCGACGACCCCGACTCGCCCTCCTCACGCGCCGCAGCGCTGATCGACGAGAAGTTCCACGGCCAGGACAACCTCGTCCTCCTCGTCCGCGCCAAGGACGGAGACCTCCGGGCGCCCGAGGTCGAACAGGCCGGACAGCGGCTGACCCGCGGCCTGCGCAAGGAGCCCGGCGTCACCCAGGTGACCTCCTACTGGGCACCCGGCGGTTCGGCCCTCACCTCACGCGACGGCGCCCAGGCGCTGGTGCTCGCCCACATGGACGAGAACGACACCGAGCGCGTCTCCGAGGTGACCGAGAAGTGGACCGGCGAGCGGGGTGCCGTCCAGGTCCGCGCGGGCGGCGGAGCCGCACTCAACGAACAGATCAACGCGCAGGTCTCCAAGGACCTCGCGATCGCCGAGGCGATCGCCGTACCCGTGACGCTGCTGCTGCTCATCGTCGCGTTCGGCAGCGTCGTCGCGGCGTTGCTGCCGCTGGCCATCGGGCTCGTCGCGATCCTGGGCACCTTCGCAGAGCTGTATGTGCTCGGCAGCATCACGGACGTCTCCGTCTTCGCGGTCAACCTCACCACCGCGCTGGGCCTCGGGCTGGGCATCGACTACGGCCTGCTGCTCGTCAGCCGCTTCCGCGAGCGGCTCGGCGCCGGGGACGAGACGGCACAGGCGCTGCGCACCACCGTGCGCACGGCGGGCCGGACCGTGCTGTTCTCCGCCGCCACCGTGGTCGCCGCACTCGCCGCACTGCTGCTCTTCCCACCGTTCTTCCTGCGCTCCTTCGCCTACGCGGGCATCGGCGTGGTCGCCATCGCCGCGCTCTCCGCGCTGCTGATCGTCCCGGCGCTGCTGGCGGTGCTCGGGCCCCGCGTCAACAAGGGGCGGCTGCCGTGGGCGGACGCGGTGCGCAAGCCGGAGGCCCCGCTGTGGGGCAAGCTGGCCCGCACGGTGATGCGGCGGCCCGCGCTGACCGCGCTGCCGGTGCTGGCCGTACTGCTGCTGGCCGCGAGCCCACTGCTGGGCGCCACGTTCGGCACCCCCGACGCACGGGTGCTCCCCGAGAGCGCGGAGAGCCGCCAGGTCTCCACCGCGATCCAGCACGACTTCGCGGGCAACGACGCGGCGGGCGTCTCGATCGTCGTCGAGGGGCGGACCACCGGCCAGGCCGTGGACGGCTACGCCGCCCGGCTCTCCCGGCTGGAGGGCGTCACCCGTGTCCAGGCGGCCACCGGCACCTACGCCCAAGGGCGCTCGGTACGGGCGCCGGGCGCCGCGAGTGCCGCCTTCGAGCAGAGCGGCACCCACCGGCTTACGGTCACCTCCGGCCTCACACCCGCCTCGGACAAGGCGCAGGACCTCGTACGCGAGATCCGCGGCCTTTCGGGGCCCGGTGGGGCCAAGACCCTGGTCGGCGGCCAGGACGCACAGCTGATCGACTCCAAGAAGGCCATCGCCGACAAGTTGCCGGCCGCCGTGGCCTGGGTCGTCGGCTCGACGTTCGTGCTGCTGTTCCTATTCACCGGCAGCGTCATGCAGCCGCTGCGCGCCCTGGTGCTGAACGCCGTCAGCCTGACCGCCGCGATCGGCGCGATGGTGTGGATCTTCCAGGACGGGCATCTCTCCTCGCTGCTGGGCTTCACCCCGATGCCGATGGACACCTCCATGACGGTGCTGATGTTCTGCATCGTCTTCGGCCTGTCCATGGACTACGAGGTCTTCGTGACCAGCCGCATCAAGGAGCTGCACGACGCCGGGGCCGACAACCGCGAGGCGGTGACCGGCGGGCTCTCCCGCACCGGACGGATCGTGACCATGGCGGCCGGACTGCTGGCGGTCAGCTTCTTCGCCTTCGCCACCAGCAGCGTCTCCTTCATCCAGATGTTCGGCCTGGGCAGCGGGCTGGCCATCCTCATCGACGCGGTGGCGGTTCGCGGGGTGCTGGTACCGGCCGCGATGCGGGTGCTCGGCCGTACGGCCTGGTACGCCCCGGCCCTGCTGCGCAGGGTGCATGCGAAGGCCGGGCTGAGCGAGGGAGCGGACCCCGACACCGCCGAACCGCCGCACGGGCGGCCCGACGAGCGGGAGCCCGCCCGTACCGGGGTGTGACCCCGGGGCCCGCTCACACCGAAGCGGCCCGCTCCACCGGTGGCCACCGGTGGAGCGGGCCGCTTCGGCGCTTGCGCCAGGCAGGGGCCCACCAGCTACTTGCTGGTGAACTTCTCGTACTCCTTCAGGACCTCTTCGGTCGGCCCGTCCAGCATGAGCTCGCCCTTCTCCAGCCACAGCACCCGCTCGCACGTGTCGCGGATGGACTTGTTGTTGTGGCTGACGAGGAAGACCGTGCCGGCTTCCTTGCGGAGCTCGCGGATGCGGGCCTCGGAGCGCTTCTGGAACCTCTTGTCACCGGTCGCCAGCGCCTCGTCGATCATGAGGACGTCGTGGTTCTTGGCGGCGGCGATGGAAAAGCGCAGCCGGGCCGCCATGCCGGAGGAGTAGGTCCGCATCGGCAGGGTGATGAAGTCGCCCTTCTCGTTGATGCCCGAGAAGTCGACGATGTCCTGGTAGCGACGGGCGACCTCCTCGCGGGACATCCCCATCGCCAGGCCGCCCAGAACGACGTTCCGCTCGCCGGTCAGGTCGTTCATCATGGCCGCGTTGACGCCCAGCAGCGAGGGCTGACCGTCGGTGTAGACCTTGCCGCTCTCGGCCGGCAGCAGCCCGGCGATGGCCTTGAGCAGCGTGGACTTCCCCGAGCCGTTGGAGCCGATGAGCCCGATGGCCTGGCCCCGGTACGCGGTGAAGCTGACGCCCCGCACCGCGTGCACCTCGCGCATGCCGCCGCCCGGCTTGCGGCGGACGATCCGGTTGAGGGCCGCGGTGGCGCTGCCCTTGCCCTTGGAGCCGCCGTAGACGCGGTAGACGATGTGCAGGTCCTCGGCGATGACGGTGGGCACCCAGGGGCCAGGAGTCTGCGCCGCCTCCGCCTCCGTCTTGGTGCCGGACTCGGCGGACGCTCCGCTCTGCTCGGTCTGCTCAGCCACGGCCATAACGCTCCTCCGCCTTCCAGAAGAAAACAAATCCGCCGATGCCCACGACCACGGCCCAGCCCAGCGCGAGCGCCCAGACGTGCGGGGGGAGCTGGCTGCTGGGGTACTCCTCGATGAAGGCGAACCGCATCAGGTCCATGTAGACCGCGGCGGGATTGGCCTGCAGCAGGTCGGCCAGCCAGCCCGGAGCGCTCGCCCGCTTCTCCAGCATGTACTTGAGCGGGAACATCACACCGGACGCGTACATCCAGGTGCGGGTTATGAACGGCATCAGCTGTGCCAGGTCGGGCGTCTTGCTGCCGAGCCGGGCCAGGATCAGCGCCAGTCCGGTGTTGAAGACGAACTGGAAGGCCAGCGTCGGGAGGATCAGCAGCCAGGAAAGCCGCGGCAGCTCACCGAACCCGAGCAGGATGACGACCAGCACGATCATCGAATAGAGCAGCTGCTGGAGCTGCTGGAGCGCCACCGAGATCGGCAGTGCCGCGCGCGGGAAGTGCAGCGCGCGCACCAGCCCGAGGTTCGAGGAGATCGCCCGCACCCCGTTGAGCACCGAGGTCTGGGTGAAGGTGAAGACGAACACCCCGGTGATCAGGAACGGGACGTAGTTGTCCTTGCCGCCCGGGGTGCCGTCCCGGCCGCCGAGCAGCACACCGAAGATGAAGTAGTAGACGGCCGCGTTCAGCAGCGGTGTGGCGACCTGCCACAACTGGCCCAGCTTCGCCTGGCTGTACTGCGCCGTCAGCTTCGCCCGGGAGAAGGCGAGAATGAAATGCCGCCGCGCCCAGAGCTGCCGCACGTAGTCGGGCAGCGAGGGGCGCGCTCCGCTCACCGACAGGCCGTATTTGGCCGCGAGTTCGGACGGAGTCAGACGGTCGTCCGGTGACGGCGGAGGCAGCACGCCGACCGAGCTGTCGGCGCTGTCGTGGGTTGTCTCGCTCACGTTGGAAACTTTCGTCCTCACACTGCGCAAGTGGATCCGGGGCTGATGCTCGTCAGGGACGAGCTTGTCAGATCACGGGCGGGCGTCCCAGCCGCGTCAGACGCCATACCGTACGCCACCGCATCGGCCTGCGGGCTCCCGCGGGCGTGGTCCAGCCTTCCTTGAAGCCGCCCAGCCAGGCCCGCAGTGCCGGCATGGAGGGGCGCCGGGCGAGCGTGAGCAGCAGCCACACGCCCAGGTAGACGGGGACGAGCAGCGCGGGAAGGTTGCGCCGGGCGAGCCAGACGCGGTTGCGGGCCACCATCCGGTGGTACACGGCATGCCTGCTGGGAGCGGTGGTCGGGTGGTGCAGCACCATGTCGGCGCGGTACTCGATGCCCCAGCCGGCGTCGAGCGCACGCCAGGCCAGGTCGGTCTCCTCATGGGCGTAGAAGAACTCGTCGGGCAGACCGCCGACTTCGGCCAGCACCTTGGTGCGCACGGCGTTGGCGCCACCGAGGAAGGTGGTGACCTTCGAGGAGCGCATCGGGTCGGAGGCGCGCAGCCGGGGCACGTGGCGGCGCTGGGTGACGCCCGTGTCCGGGTCGGCGATGCGGAAGCTGATGATGCCGAGTTTCGGGTCGGCCTCGAACGCCTCGCGCACCAGTTCGGCGGTGTCGGAGGAGGGCAGCAGCCCGTCGTCGTCCAGGAAGAGCAGCGCGTCCACCTCGGCACCCGAGGGGCCGAACGCCTCGATACCGACATTCCGCCCACCGGGGATGCCGAGATTTTCCGGAAGCTCGACCTTCCGTACACCGTCCGGCAGCTCGGGCAACGGCGCGCCGTTACCCACCACGACGACCTCGATCGGCTCGCCGTCCTGCTTGGCGACCGACTCCAGCAGTGCGCGCAGCTCCTCGGGGCGGTTGCCCATGGTGAGTACGACGGCACCCAGTCGCATCGCTTTCCCGGCCTCCGTCACTTCTTCCCGCCTCCTGTCACTTCAGCGGTCACTTCAGCCTGCTGGAGGCGAGGATGGACACCAGGTGCAGCAGCGTCTGCAGCACCGCGATACCGGCGAGCACCGCGACGCCGAGCCGGGTGAGGAACAGATCGCCGCGGATCTGGTCCACGACCGCCACCACCAGGATCAGCAGCGACGCCTCGATCCCCAGCACCAGCCGGTGGAACTTCAGCGCCGCGGCGGCCTTGCGCGCCAGCGCCAGCCCCGAGGAGCGCGGCTCGGACGCCGACTCCTTGACCGGCGGCAGCCCGCCCTGGTGGCGGGCGACGCCCACCAGGTCGGACTCCGCCTTGATCAGGATGGCCCCGAGCGCGGCCAGCGTGCCCAGGAAGGCCCACAGCCAGTCGATCCGGCCGCCGCCCCACAGGTCTGCGGCACGCAGCCCGAAGCCGACCAGCACCGCCGCGTCGCACAGATAAGCGCCGACGCGGTCCAGGTAGACCCCGCCCAGCGAGAACTGCTTCTTCCAGCGGGCCACCTCGCCGTCGACACAGTCGAGCAGCAGGTAGAGCTGGACCATCACCACACCCAGCACCGCGCCGACGATCCCCGGCACCAGCAGCGCCGGCAGCGCCAGCACTCCGGCGAGGGTCATCACATACGTCAGCTGGTTGGGGGTGATCCGGGTGTTCACCAGGTGCCGGTCGACGCGCAGCGACAGCTCGCGCATGTAGAGGCGGCCGGCCCAGTGCTCACCGCTTCGCCGGTCCTTCACCCCGGCGGGGTGGACGACCGGCCGCAGCTCAGCTACCGATGGTTTGTGCATAGTCCGCGTACGCGTCCCTGATCTGGTCGGTGGACAGGTCGAGGTGTTCCAGGATCGTGTACCGCCCGGGGCGGGTCTGCGGCGCGTACGCGACGGCCTCGACGAACTCGTCCGGGTCGAAGCCGATGTCGGCGGGCAGCACCGGCAGCTTGTGCCGACGCAGCACCTGGACCATCAGCTTGGCCGTGTCCTTGTCCCCGCGCAGATAGGTGGCGAAGGCGGCGCCGAGGCCGCACTGCTCGCCGTGCGGAGCGGCACGCTTGGGGTAGAGCAGGTCGAAGGCATGGTTGATCTCGTGGCAGGCGCCCGAGGCCGGACGGCTGTCCCCGGCCACCGACATCGAGATGCCGGTGAGCACCAGGCCCTCGGCGAGCACCTGGAGGAAGTTGTCGTCGCTGACGTCCCCCGGGTGGTGCAGGATCGCCTCTCCGGCCTGCCGGGCCATGGCGGCGGCCAGCCCGTCGATGGCCTCGCCGCGCACCTCGTGCCCCAGCTCCCAGTCCTTGACGGCCGAGACGTTGGAGATCACATCGCCGATCCCGGAGCGGATGTAGCGCTCGGGGGCCTCGCGGATGACGTCGAGGTCGATGACGACGGCGATCGGGTTGGGCACCCCGTAGGAGCCGCGGCCCGCGTCGTTGTCGAGGGTGGCGACCGGTGAGCACAGTCCGTCGTGCGACAGATTGGTGGCCACCGCCACCAGCGGCAGGCCGATCCGGGCCGCCGCGTACTTCGCACAGTCGATGATCTTGCCGCCGCCGAGTCCGACCACCGCGTCGTAGCGGCCGGACTTCATCGCGTCGGCGAGCTTGATCGCGTCGTCCAGCGTGCCGCCGCCGACCTCGTACCAGGAGGCGTTGGGCAGCAGAGGTGCGAAACGCTCGCGCAGCGCGGCACCGGAGCCGCCGCTGATGGCGAAGGCGAGCTTGCCGTTGGTGGAGATCCGCTGATCGGCCAACAGGCCCGCCAGGTCGTCCAGCGCGCCGCGGCTGATGTCCACGACGACCGGCGACGGGATGAGGCGGGTCAGTACTGGCATGCGATCTCCCGGCCCTTGGCGAGGTCGTCGTGGTTGTCGATCTCGACCCACTTGACGTCCCCGATGGGGGCGATGTCGACCTTGAAGCCGCGGTTGACCAGCTCCTGGTAGCCGTCCTCGTAGTAGAGCTGCGGGTCGCGCTCGAAGGTGGCCTTCAGCGCGTCGGCCAGCTCGGCGCCGGCCTCCGGCTCGATCAGGGTGAGGCCGATGTACTCGCCGGTCGCCTCGGCGGGGTCCATCAGCTTGGTGATGCGCTGGACGCCCTTGGCGGGGTCGACGACGACCTTCATCTCCTCGTCGGCGAGGTCCTTGACGGTGTCGAGGGCCAGGATGATCTTCCGGCCGTCACCGCGCGCGTTCAGCAGCGTCTGCTCGACCGAGACGGGGTGCACGGTGTCGCCGTTGGCGAGCAGCACGCCCTCCTTGAAGACATCCCGGGCGCAGTAGAGGGAGTAGGCGTTGTTCCACTCCTCGGCCTTGTCGTTGTCGATCAGGGTGAGCTTGACGCCGTGCTTGGCCTCCAGCTCGGCCTGCCGCTCGTAGACGGCTTCCTTGCGGTAGCCCACGACGACCGCGACATCGGTGAGACCGACCTGTGCGAAGTTGGCCAGGGCGATGTCGAGGACGGTGGTCTCGCCATCGACGGGCACCAGGGCCTTGGGCAGGGTGTCGGTGTAGGGGCGCAGACGCCGTCCGGCGCCGGCGGCCAGCACGAGGCCGATCATGCGGGTTCTCCTTCGTCGTGTACTGCGGGTGCTTGCGACGACACCCAGAAACGGATGCTCTCGACGAGCACCACGGCCGCGATGACCACGGCGAGCGTGGTCAGCGCGAAGATGAAGCCTTGTGTGCGGCCTCCGCCGCCCAGCCAGAGGGCCGCGGCGACGGTGACCAGCAGGGTCCGTCCTTCGTGCCCCCCGACCGCCCGCACCAGCCAGTGCGGAGGCGCTCCGGTGCCACCGCGGATGCGGTACACCGTGTCGTAGTGATGGTAGGCGAGAGCCGCCACCAGCCCGAATGCCGCGGGAAGCGCGCCGTCGGTCTCCGTACGGGCGGCCAGCACCAGGATCGTGCCGTATTCCGCGATACGAAAGAAGGGTGGCAGCAGCCAGTCGACGGGGCCCTTGAGGGGCCTCGCGAGGGCGACCCCGGCGCACAGGGCGTAGACCACGGCGGCCGGTACGGGCCAGGGGCTGCCCAGTGGCGCGGCCCACGCGGTGGCGAGGATCACGGCACCGCCGAGGAAGGCGACGGCGGGCGCGGCAGCCGGGGGCAGCGGGAGCGGGCGCAGCAGCCGGGCACCGAGTTCGGCGAGGGGGCCGCTGTCGGTGAGCGCGCGGACCCCCTCGGCCGCGCGGTCGGTGCGGGCCCTGCGGTGCAGGGAGCGCAGCAGCCGGCCTGCCGTGGTGTAGCAGGCGGCGAGGGTCCCGGCGACGAGCAGTACGAGGAAGGTGATGCGCGGTGTGGTGGCGGCCGTCAGCACGGCGATGAGGGCCCAGCGCTCCCCGATGGGCAGCACTATCATCCGCCGGGCCCACACGGTCCACCCCGCGCTGTCCAGCCGGCTGGAGAGCGCGGCGGTGCGGCTGGTGGTGGCGCCCTCGTCGCGCGCGGCCTCGTTGAAGGAGAAGTCGACGGTGTGCCGCGCGGTCATCAGCAGCATGGCGCCGAGCGCGAGCGCCCACACGTCGTCGTGGCTGCCGCGTGCGGCCCCGAGCGCCAGGCCCGCGTAGTAGGCGTACTCCTTGGCCCGGTCGAAGGTGGCGTCCAGCCAGGCGCCGAGCTTGGAGTACTGCAGGTCGTAGCGGGCGAGCTGGCCGTCCGTCGCGTCCAGCACGAACGAGGCGATCAGCAGCACCCCGGCGGTCACGAAGCCCCACCGCTCGCCCGTCGCGGCGCACCCCGCGGCGATCAGCGCGGTGAGCAGCGAGGCCGTGGTGACCTGGTTGGGGGTCAGCCCGCGGCGGGCGCACCAGCGGGCGAGGTAGCGCGAGTAGGGGCTGACGCAGAAGGTGGTGAAGAAGCCGTCGCGGGACTTGACCGCGGAACGCAGCCGGACGGCTTCGTCGTCGACGGCGGCGACGGCGGCCTCGGCTTCCTTGCGGGCCGTCTCGTCGGCGGGCACCGTCGCCACGAGAGTCCCCAGCTCGGGCCGGTGGATCTCGACGCCCGCCGCCTCCAGCGCTGTGGCCGCCTCCTGGGGGCCGCCCGTCAGGTCGGGCGGCAGCGCGCGCCGCGCCTCGGGGGTGACACCGAGCACACCGGGCAGCGCGCCCGCCTCGAAGCGGGGGTCCTTCAGGGCGAGCCGCAGCGCATGGGTGTGGCCGACGAAGCGCGGGTCGATCAGGGCGAGCCGTTCGTTCGCCGCGGCGGCGGCAAGGTGGGTGCTGACCTCGGCGGGCCGGGAGGCCACACGCACATCGAAACCGAGCGAGCGCAGGTCGGTCTCGAGCGACGACCCGGCAACCGGCGGACCGGTGAGGATGGCGGTCGACAGAACGAACTCACTCCTTGGAAGCTGGCATACCCGCGCGAGAGGGGACAACTGAGGCAGCGGGCAGCGTGCGCCGTCACCCGCAAGGGGTCGGCGGCACGTCGGCAGAGAGTATCGGATCGCCGGAGGGAGCCTTCACCGAGCGTTCATCGCCCCGGTGTTGCCCGGGAAGCGCCCGCGCGCCCCAGCATGGTGGATCATGGGCTCGCGCCACAACCGGGGCCGATAGGGTTCGGGACATGACGTGGTTGATCACAGGCGGCGCGGGGTACATCGGCGCGCATGTCGCACGAGCCATGACGGCCGCCGGTGAGCGGGCCGTCGCGCTGGACGACCTCTCCTCGGGGCTGGCCGAGCGGCTGCCCGCCGAGGTGCCGCTGGTGCGCGGCTCGGTGCTCGACCGTCCGACGCTGGACCGCGTGCTCGCCGAGCACGACGTGAGCGGTGTGATCCATCTCGCGGCCAAGAAGCAGGTCGGCGAGTCCGTCGAGCAGCCGCTGTCCTACTACGAGGAGAACGTGCACGGTCTGGTCACCCTGCTGGGCGCGGTGGTCGACGCGGGGGTGGGCCGCTTCGTCTTCTCCTCCTCGGCCGCCGTCTACGGCATGCCGGACGTGGACCTGGTCACCGAGCGGACCCCGACGGTACCGATGAACCCGTACGGCGAGACCAAGCTGGCCGGCGAGTGGCTGGTACGGGCGGCGGGCCGGGCGCACGGGCTGTCCACCGCCTGTCTGCGCTACTTCAACGTCGCCGGGACCGCGGAGCCCGAGCTGGCCGACAGCGGAGTCTCCAACATCGTTCCGATGTTCTTCGACGCGCTGACCCGCGGCGAGGCCCCCCGGATCTTCGGCGACGACTATCCGACCCCGGACGGCACCTGTGTGCGGGACTACATCCATGTCCAGGACCTGGCCGAGGCGCATGTCACCGCGGCCCGCGCGCTGGCGGCGGGCGGCACCGGCGCGGGCGGTGATCTGACGCTCAACGTCGGTACCGGCGCGGGCGTCTCCGTGCGGGAGATGGCCGAGCTCGTCGCCGAGGTCACCGGCAGGCGGGAGCCGGCGCCCCTGGTGGTCGCGCGCCGCCCCGGTGACCCGGCACGGGTGGTCGCCTCGGCGGACCGGATCCGCAAGGAGCTGGGCTGGGAGCCGCACTGCGGGGTGCGCGAGATGGTCGCCTCGGCGTGGGAGGGCTGGCTGCTGCGCCATCCGGAGGCTCGTACCTCGACGGGTTGAGGCCGCAGAACGACAGCAATGGGCACAGATGTGCGCGATATAGACAGAATCCCGCAGAATGCGGAGTTACCGCGTCGCCTGCGGCACACTGGATCACGCTGCCCACAGGCCCACCCGAAGGATCACCATGGCGAACAGCTCAGCGGCCCCGATCATGCTCGAACTGGTCGACGAGGACGGGACGACGATCGGTACCGCGGAGAAGCTCTCCGCCCATGTGGCCCCCGGGCGGCTGCACCGCGCCTTTTCCGTCTTCCTCTTCGACGAGGAGGGCAGACTCCTCCTCCAGCGCCGTGCGCTGGGCAAATACCACTCTCCGGGGGTGTGGTCCAACACCTGCTGCGGCCATCCCTATCCCGGTGAGCCGCCGTTCGCCGCCGCCACCCGGCGGGTCGGCGAGGAGTTGGGGGTGGCGCCCTCGCTGCTGCGGGAGGCCGGCACCGTCCGCTACAACCACCCGGACCCGGCCTCGGGGCTGGTCGAGCAGGAGTTCAACCATCTGTTCGTAGGGCTGCTGCGCCAGGAGCCGCGGCCGGACCCCGCGGAGATCGCCGAGACCGCGTTCGTGACCTGGGACGAGCTGGACAAGCGGCATGCGACGGACACGTTCTCCACCTGGTTCATGACCGTGCTGGACGCGGCCCGTCCGGCCATCCGCGAGGTGACGGGCGGCGCCGGGAGCTGGTGACCGCCGCAGGACCGACGCCGGTGCTCACCGAGGAGGAGCAGTACCGCGCCACCGGTCCCTCATCGCAGGGCGCGGGGATCGGCGCCCGCCGCTTGCGGGGACAGCGGCAGTGCGGCCCACACGACCTTGCCACCGGTGCTGGTCTGCTCCACGTCGCAGACGCCGCCCGCCTCGAAGGTGAGCGTCTTGACCAGCAGCAGACCCCGGCCACCGGTGTGCTCCCGGAACGGCTCGGCCTCCAGCGCCTTGGGCCGGTAGGGGTGGCTGTCCTCCACGGCCACCCGGAGCCATCCGCCGTCCAGCGCGACCTCGACCGCGATCTCGGGCGACAGCAGCGCCGCGTGCTGCACGGCGTTGGTGACCAGTTCCGAGAGGATCAGTAGCGCCCCCTGCAACGCCTCCGCCGGAACACCGGCGGGCCGGCGCTCCAGCAGATCCCGCACGGCATGCCGCAACCGGGGCACCGAGGAGGCGGTCGCCGGCGCGGTGAACCGCCACTCCCCTTCCTGGGCGGGGCCCGGCGCGGTGGAATGTGCGCTCCCCGGCGAGCCCTCATGGCCGCACCCGAGTGTTCTGGGCGCGGACCTGCGCTGCCGCTCCGCCCGCTCCCGCAGCGGCAGGACGGTGGCGACGGCACTCACCGCGCCCGTCCCCACCCCGCTGCGCACCGCGCTCAGGGATTCGTTTCTCTCCCCGGCTGGTGGAGCCTCGTCGACAACGCCGGTCAGCTGCCCACCGCGGCTCTCCATCTGAGCACCCACTCTCCTGCTCCGTACCGGATGTACTTGCAGATGTACTTGCATTGCATGGTGGTACCGCGCGCGGCGGACCTGGCCGGGTGACTGCAAGTTGGCACGTATCGATGGCATTTGACAGAAGACTTACGCCACGGTCAGCTCCATGACAGATCGTGGAACGCCCCGGATACGATCACGCCCATGGAGCCGACCCTCGCACCTGGTGGGACCGGCCACCGCCGAGTTCCTTCACCAAGAACGCCGCCACTCCCTCTGCGGCCTTGCCGCCGTCGGCCGCCTCGCGCTGCCGATGCTCGACCCGGCCCGGTCCGCAGCGCCCGTCCGGCGTCGACCGGTTCCCCGCTCCCTTGATGGGGCGCAGCCTTCAAGCGTGACGTACCCAGCGGTAGCGTACGGGCATGACGCCACTTCCCGAACGCGCCGGGCGGCGCTGCCACAACGCCCTGAACGCCCTGCACTCCGCGCTCTACTTCTCACCCGCGCTGGGGAAGGAGCTCTCGCCCTACGGCATCGACGACCCGCACGCGGTCAATCTGGCCGCGCGGTCGGCGCCGCTGGGCGCCGTGGGCGCGGGCACGGTGACGGCCACCTTCTACAACTACAGCCACGCGCTGGTCGCCCGATTCGTCCCCGAGGTGTGGGACGCCGCGTCGCCGGAGACCGTACTGGCCGCACGGCTGCGCGCCGCCGACACCACACTGCGCGACCTGCTGGGCGAGGAGGCCGTGCACTCCGCGGAGATGACGGAGGCCGCGCGGCTGGCGCTGCGCGCCGCCGAGGGCTGCACCCGCTCCGGGCGCCCGCTGCACTCCGCCAACGCGGACCTGCCCGTGCCACCGGTGGACCAGTCGCCGCACCTGGCGCTGTGGCACGCGGCGACGCTGCTGCGCGAGCACCGCGGGGACGGCCACATAGCGGCCCTGCAGAACGCCGAACTGGACGCGTTGGAGGCCGTGGTGAGCCACACCGCCAGCGGACGCGGAATGAACCCCAAGTGGGTGATGAGCACCCGTGGCTACAACGAGCGGGACTGGGCGGCGGCGCAGCAGCGGCTGACCGGGCGCGGACTGCTGGACGCCGACTGTGAGCTGACCGAGCAGGGCGTGGAGCTGCGAAAGCACCTGGAGGCGGAGACCGATCGGCTGGACCGTCGGCCCTACGAGCTGCTGGGCGCCGAGGGCGTGGCGCGGCTGACGGAGCTGGCGGGCGGTTTCGCGCGGACGGCGACCGAGGCGGGCGCGTTCCCCGCCGATCTGATCAGCAAGGGCTGACCGGCAGCACTACGACGGGCCGGCGCCCCCCGGCGGGGGCCCGCCGTCGCGCCCGCCTGCGCGGGGCTGTCCGACCCGCCTGCCACAATGCATGCCTACCGGGGGACCACAGCACCGAGAAGGCGGAACGAACCATCGTGACGACGACCATCGAAGGCAGGATCGCCGAGGAACTCGGCGTACGCGAGCGGCAGGTCCGCGCCGCTGTCGAGCTGCTCGACGGCGGGTCGACCGTGCCGTTCATCGCGCGCTACCGCAAGGAAGCGACCGAGACGCTCGACGACGCGCAGCTGCGCTCCCTGGAGGAGCGGCTGCGCTATCTGCGGGAGCTGGAGGAGCGGCGCGAGTCGATCCTGGAATCCGTACGCGGGCAGGGCAAGCTCACCGACGAGCTGGCGGAGCAGATCCGCGCCGCCGACTCCAAGGCGCGCCTGGAGGACATCTACCTGCCGTACAAGCCCAAGCGGCGCACCAAGGCGCAGATCGCCCGCGAGGCCGGTCTCGAACCACTGGCCGAAGGGCTGCTCGCCGACCCGACGGTGGAGCCGTCCGCCGCGGCTGCCGCGTTCGTCGACGCGGACAAGGGCGTCGCGGACACCGCCGCCGCTCTGGAGGGTGCGCGCGCGATCCTGGCCGAGCGCTTCAGCGAGGACGCCGACCTGATCGGCGAGCTGCGCGAGCGCATGTGGGAGCAGGGCCGGCTGGCGGCCAAGGTGCGGGAGGGCAAGGAGGAGCAGGGCGCCAAGTTCGCCGACTACTTCGACTTCTCCGAGGGCTTCACCGAGCTGCCCTCGCACCGGGTCCTGGCGATGCTGCGCGGCGAGAAGGAAGAGGTCCTCGACCTCACCATGGAGCCCGAGCCGGCCGGCGCGCCGAGCACGGTGCCGGAGGGGCCGAGCTCCTACGAGCGCTCCATCGCCCACCGCTTCGGGGTGCGCGACGAGGGCCGCCCGGCCGACGCCTGGCTGGCCGAGACGGTGCGCTGGGCATGGCGTACGCGCATCCTGGTGCATCTGGGGATCGACCTGCGCACCCGGCTGCGGACGGCGGCCGAGGACGAGGCGGTGCGGGTCTTCGCGGCCAACCTGCGCGACCTGCTGCTGGCCGCGCCCGCGGGCACCCGTGCGACCCTCGGTCTGGACCCGGGACTGCGGACGGGTGTGAAGGTGGCCGTGATCGACGCGACGGGCAAGGTGGCCGCCACGGACACCATCTACCCGCACGCCCCGCAGAAGCAGTGGGACCAGTCGCTGGCGAAGCTGGCGGCGCTCGCCGAGGCGCACAAGGTGGAGCTCGTCGCGATCGGCAACGGCACCGCGTCCCGCGAGACCGACAAGCTCGCGGGTGAACTCATCGCGGCCAGGCCGGAGCTCAAGCTGACCAAGGTGATGGTCTCGGAGGCGGGCGCCTCCGTCTACTCCGCCTCGGCCTACGCCTCGCAGGAGCTGCCCGAGCTGGATGTGTCGCTGCGCGGCGCCGTCTCCATCGCCCGCCGGCTGCAGGACCCGCTGGCCGAGCTGGTGAAGATCGACCCCAAGTCGATCGGCGTGGGGCAGTACCAGCACGACCTGTCCGAGGTGAAGCTCTCGCGCTCGCTGGACGCCGTGGTGGAGGACTGTGTGAACGGCGTCGGAGTGGACGTCAACACGGCCTCGGCACCGCTGCTCTCCCGCGTCTCGGGCATCGGCTCGGTACTGGCGGAGAACATCGTCGCGCACCGCGACGCCAACGGCCCGTTCAAGAGCCGTCAGGAGCTCAAGGACGTCGCACGGCTCGGTCCCAAGGCGTTCGAGCAGTGCGCGGGCTTCCTGCGGATCCGCGGCGGGGACGACCCGCTGGACGCCTCGGCGGTGCACCCGGAGGCGTACCCGGTCGTGCGGGACATGGTGACGAAGGCGGGCACCGATGTGCCGTCGCTGATCGGCAACGCGAAGGTGCTGCGCGCGCTGGATCCGAAGGAGTTCGTCAACGGCTCGTTCGGTCTGCCCACGGTCACCGACATCCTGCGCGAGCTGGAGAAGCCGGGCCGCGACCCGCGTCCCGCGTTCCGCACGGCGAGCTTCAAGGAGGGCGTCGAGAAGCTCGGCGACCTGTCCAAGGGCATGGTCCTGGAGGGCGTGGTCACCAATGTCGCCGCGTTCGGCGCCTTTGTGGACGTCGGGGTGCACCAGGACGGTCTGGTGCATGTCTCGGCGATGTCGAAGACGTTCGTGAAGGACCCGCGCGATGTGGTCAAGCCCGGCGACATCGTCAAGGTGCGGGTGCTGGACGTCGACGAGGCGCGCAAGCGGATCTCGCTGACGCTCCGGCTGGACGACGAGCCCGAGTCCGGTGGCGGTTCCCGACGGGGCGGCCGTCGCGGCGGTGCCCCCGCGGGCGGCGGCGCCCCGCGCCAGCGCCAGGGCTCGCCCAAGGGCGGCGGCAACAACGGCGGCGGCAACGGTGGTGGCGGCAACAAGCGCCGCGGCCAGGGCTCGTCGGCCCCGGCGCCGAACAACAGCGAGATGGCCGAGGCCCTCCGCCGCGCCGGCCTGGCCTGACGACCCGCGGACCGTCCCGTCCACCCGCCCCCCTTCCGTCCGTCGGGACGGCGGGGGCCCGGCGGTGCCGCCGATCGGCTGAGCCCGGTCGGCGGCACCGGGCGGGAGGGCCGGCAAGGGGCGAGCCGCACCGGTCCTCGAGCGCCCGGTGACCTCAGGTGTCGGTGCCGGGCATCTTGCCGTTCTGGTCGGAGCCGGCGGCGGCGCCGGTCATCTCGTACTCGGTGCCGAGGAGCTCGGCCTTGCCCTTCGCCGGGATGTGGGCGCTGGATATGTGCAGCCAGTCCACGAAGAAGGAGGGCGCCGAGGTGTTGCCGACGTAGACCTTCATCGAGTCGGACGGGTGGATGGTGGCGGTCACCTGGGTGCCCCGGTCGTGTTCGCGTACCTGGGTGCTGAAGACGGCGAACGAGCCGCCGTCCTCGGTGCGGAGCGCGTGGATCTTCTCGTGGGTCGCCTCGCCCCGGCTGTAGACGGCTTCACCGTAGGGGCGCAGCAGCTTGTTCTGCGAGCCGGGGATCTTGCCGATCGAGTCGGTGGACTTCGAGGTGCGGAAGCCGCTGTTGGCGGCGCCCTTCTTGGTGTAGAGGTCCAGCAGGGAGTCGGAGAGGGAGTCCGGTGCCATGGCACCCGACTTCTTCGCCGTGTCGGAAACGGGCTTCACGAAGCCGTCCTTGTCCTTGGCGAGCTTCGGCAGCCGCTTGCTCTCGCTGTAGCTGCTGGAGACCATCTTCCAGTCGCCGCTCTTCTGCTTCTCCATGATGAGGACGCCGGGGTACTTGCCCTTCTTCTCCCCCGGTGACTTGGAGTACGCCACCATCGCGAACCAGTCGGCGGAGCCCTTCCGGGGGATGTGGAACTTCCGGTCGACGTAGTGGAACGGTTCCCGGTAGTCGGCCCGCTCCTTGGCCGACCAGTTCTTCTGCATCTTGTAGACGGCCTTGCTCTGCTCGAAGACCGCTCCGCCTTCCACGGTGGACAGCAGCTTCGGGTCCGAGTTCTTGTTGGCCCGGTTGTTGACCTTCTCGTAGTGGTTGACGAGCTGCTCGGCCTTGGCGCGGCTGACGACACCGACCGCGGCCGGCTGCTCCTTCTTGTCGTCGGCGGAGCCCGAACCGCCCGCGGAATCCTTCTCGGAACCGCCGCCGCACCCCGCCACCATGAGGACCAGACCGCTCACGCAGGCCACGCCCGCGATCCCCCGTACCGCACTCTTCATCGCATGCTCCCGTTGCTCACTGATGTGCGCTGGGAGTATGCCGGGTGATCCAGCCCCTGGTGACGGCGGGGTCCTCACAAACGCACCAGCACCTCCTCCAGTTCCTTCCTGGTGAGGTCCGGGACCCGGGTGCCGGGGGCCGGGTAGCCGACGGGGATGACATAGGCGCCGCGTTCCTCGGCGGGGCGTTCGCAGATCTCGTTGAGGAACCGCATGGGGCTGGGGGTGTGGGTGAGGGTGGCCAGGCCCGCCTGATGCAGGGTGGCGAGGAGGAAGCCGACGGCGATGCCGACCGACTCCTTGGTGTAGTAGGGGCGCGGCGTGTGCGGGCCCTTGTGCACCTCGAAGACCACGATGACGGCGGGTGCTTCTTGAAGGAACGGCTTGTGCTCGTCGGTGCCGAGCGGGGCGAGGGCCGCCAGCCATTCGTCGGAGGCGCGCCGCCGGTAGAACTCGCGCTCCTCCTCCTCGGCGGCGGCCCGCAGCCGCCGCTTGCGGTCGGGGTCGGTGAGCACCACGAACCGCCAGGGCTGGACGTGTGCCCCGCTGGGAGCGGTCGCGGCGGTACGGACCGCCCACTCCAGGACGGCTTCGGGGACGGGGCGGCTGTCGAAGTCGCGGACGGTGCGGCGGCGGGACATGATCTCGTAGAAGGACCTGGCGCGGTCCTCGGCCTGCTGCGCGGGGATCTCCAGCGGCCGGAGCGGAACCGTCGGGTAGCGGCTCGGACCGGAACCGGAACTGGGATGACTGGTACGGACCATGCCCGCAGCACAGCACACCGCGGCGCGCGGAAAAAGAGTTGCGGGCCGCAGAATTACGGGCCTATCGTCCTCGACGACTCTGTTGTCGTCGTCAGGAGAGGCCGTTGCGTATCTGAGGTCTGAGACACCGTGTGCCCTGTCTGTGTGCCACGAGTGTGACCTCGGAAGCGAGTCGGCCGGCGATCTGCGCCCCTCTTCTCCTTTCTGATCTCCGTCCCCAGGTGCAGCCGCCGGGGCCCGGTGTCTCCCGCGTTGTCCATCCCCCACCGCGAGACGACCAGGAGGCCCCTGTGACCACCCCTGCCCACTCCCCCTCTCTCAGCTGCTCCCGACTGTCCTTCTCCTGGCCGGACGGCAGTCCCGTCTTCACCGACTTCGACCTGGCCGTCGGCCCCGGCCGTACCGGCCTGATCGGGCTCAACGGCAGTGGCAAGTCCACCCTGTTGAAGCTGCTCGCGGGCGAGCTGCGGCCGGACGCGGGGAGCGTCAGCGCCCTGGGCGAGGTCGGCTATCTGCCGCAGGATCTCACCCTCGACACCGCCCTGCGGGTGGACGAGGCGCTGGGCATCGCCGGCGCCAGGGCCGCGCTGCACGCCATCGAGGCGGGTGACGTCAGCGAGGAGCAGTTCACCGCCGTCGGCGACGACTGGGATGTCGAGGAGCGTGCCCGGGCGACGCTGGACCAGCTCGGCCTCGCCCATGTGGAGCTGGATCGAACCATCGGCGAGGTGTCCGGCGGCGAGTCGGTACTGCTGCGCCTGGCCGCACTGCTGCTGGCCCGGCCGGACGTCCTGCTGCTGGACGAGCCCACCAACAACCTCGACCGGGCCGCCCGGCGGCGCCTCCACGACGCGGTCGCCTCCTTCAACGGTGTACTCGTGGTGGTCAGCCACGATCGTGAACTGCTCGCGCTGGTCGATCGGATCGCCGATCTGCGCGGCGGCGAGGTCGTGTGGTACGGCGGCAATCTGGCGGCGTACGAGGAGGCCGTCGCCGCCGAGCAGCAGGCGGCCGAACGGATGGTACGCGCGGCCGAGACCGACGTGCGGCGGCAGCAGCGCGAACTGTCCGAGGCCCGCACCAAGCTGGCCCGGCGCGCCCGGTACGGCAACAAGGTGCAGGCCAGTAGGAGCGAGCCGAAGATCCTGATGGGAGCGCGCAAACGGAAGGCGCAGGAGTCGGCGGGCAAGCACCGCATTCTGCACGAGCAGCGCCTCGAAGAGGCGAAGGAGCGGCTGGAGGAGGCGGCCGAACGGGTCCGGGAGGACGACGAGATCCGTATCGAGCTGCCGTTCACCGCGGTACCGCGCGGACGGAAGGTGCTGGAGCTGGACGACGTGGAGCTGCGCAACGGCGCCCGCGTCACGCTGGATGTGCACGGCCCCGACCGGATCGCACTCGTCGGCGCCAACGGTGCGGGCAAGACCACGCTGCTGCGTACGATCACCGGTCAGCCGGCACCGGCGGCGGGCGAGGTGCGCACCCATGTGCCGCTGCGCTACCTCCCCCAGCGGCTGGATGTGCTCGATGACGCGCTGTCGCTCGTCGAGAACGTCGCCGCGCTCGCCCCGGAGGCGACCAACCAGCAGATCCGCTCGCGGCTGGCCCGGTTCCTCTTCCGCGGCCGGCACGCCGACCGCGCGGTGGGCACGCTCTCCGGCGGCGAGCGCTTCCGCGCGACGCTCGCCGCGGTGATGCTGACCGAGCCCGGTCCCCAGTTGCTGCTGCTGGACGAGCCGACCAACAATCTGGACCTCTCCAGCGTCCGGCAGTTGCGCGAGGCGCTCGCCGCGTACGAGGGGGCGCTGATCGTCGCCAGCCATGACGTCCCGTTCCTCCACGAGTTGGGCATCACCCGGTGGCTGGAGCTGGACGGTGAGCTGCGGGAGGTGGATCCGACGGTGCTGCGATAAGGGGCTCCCCCGTCTCCCCCTGCCGAGCTTGCCCACCGTGCCGGGCTACCGAAGCGCCTGGTCCAGCAACTGCTGGAGCCGCAACCCGCGTTGCGCGTCGACAGGCCCGGCGGAGCCACTCCGTACGGCGGCAGCGAACTCGCGGCGCAGCACCGGCCAGCACTCCTCGTGATCGAGGTCGGCGGTGTCGTAGACCAGCTCCCCCTCGGGTCCGTACAGCTCCACCCTGGTACGGGCCCGGGGCAGCGCGACCGCGCCGGAGAGTGACGCCTGACTGACGGCGCCGTTCTCGTGCTCGCACGTCAGCTCCGTCCAGCGGCGCGGATCGCCGGTGCCGTGCACGGCGGTGACGGGGCCGACGGCGAGGTCGAGCAGGTCGAGCAGGTGCGGGCCCAGGTCGAGCAGGGCGCCGTGTGCCAGCCGCCAGGCCGTGGCCTGGTCGCCGCCGAGGAAGGCGCCGTGCAGATAGCAGGAGCGGGCCCCGGTGACCGTCATCCCACGGGCCCGGGCGAGAAAGTGCCGGGTGGCCGGGTGGTAGCGCTTGGTCAGCACCAGCTGGGAGACGACGCCGGATTCCGCGACCGCGTCGGCGACGGCGCGGGCGGCGGCAAGGTCGGGCCCCAGCGGCTTCTCCAGCAGCAGCGCCCGGCCCGCGCGGGCGGCGCGGGGCGCCAGCTGGGCCTGGACGGCGGGGGGCACGGCGAAGGCGACGGCCTCGCACCTCTCGAAGAGCTCGTCGGGACAGGCCGCGGTCCTCGCGCCGTGTTCCACGGCGACCTGGGCGGCGGCCTCCGGCCTGCGTGCCCAGACGGCGGTCAGCTCGGTCTCCGGCCCGGCGGCGAGCATGCGGGCGTGCATGGTGCGGGCCCACGGCCCGGCACCGACGAGCCCGACGCGTATCGCCGGGCCGGTCCAGGGTGCGGTCATGGTGCTGTCTCCTGCGAACGCGTGGGGGCGGCGGCGGTCACCGTGCCGACGCGGCCAGCCGGGCGTCGGCGCGGTCGGGGGCGTAGCGGTCCTCCACGACCATGGCGGCGGCGCCGATCAGACCGGCCCGCTCGCCCAGCCGCGAGGTGACCACGTTGAGGTGGGCCGTGGTGCGGGGCATGGCGCGCTGGTACAGCAGCTCCCGTACGCCGGTCAGGAACGGGGTACCGGCCAGGTCGCCGGCGATCATCAGCACCCCGGGGTTGAGCAGCGTGACCACGGTCACCAGCACCTCCCCCACCCGGCGCCCGGCCTCGCGGGCCAGCCGGACCGCCTCGGGCCGGCCCGAGGCGAGGTGCTCGCGGACGCCGGAGCCGGAGGTGGTGGGCACACCGGCGGCGGTGAGCTGCTTGGCCAGCGCGCGCCCGCTGGCGACGGCGGCGAGGCAGCCGTAGTTGCCGCACATGCACAGCGCGTCCTGGCAGTCGTGCAGCCGGATGTGGCCGATGTCGCCGGCGCCGCCGTCGATGCCTCGGTAGGGCTGCCCGTCCACGACGACGCCCGCACCGATACCGGTGGCCACCTTGATCAGCAGGAAGGCCGCACAGTCGGGATGGCCGACGCGCTGTTCGGCGTAGGCCATGAGGTTGGCGTCGTTGTCGACGAGCACGGGCACGGGCGC
The DNA here is from genome assembly GCF_017676345.1 of Streptomyces smyrnaeus. Lineage (GTDB taxonomy): Bacteria > Actinomycetota > Actinomycetes > Streptomycetales > Streptomycetaceae > Streptomyces > Streptomyces smyrnaeus. Next base: position 485,818 of record NZ_JAFFZM010000001.1, read on the forward strand.
TCCCGCCCGCACATGTGCCGCGTACGCCTCCTGCATCCGCTCGCGCAGCGGGTAGCCGTCCCAGCCGGGCATGATCGGCGGCTGGATGACCAGCCCGGAGTCGTAATCGACCGGCCCGGGCACCGACAGACCGATGCCGCAGATCCGGGAGGGGTCCGTGCCCTGCTCCTTGAGCAGCTCGGCGAACCACTGCCCGAGCCGGTCGAGCACCTGGTCGGGTCCGTCGCCTATGACCAGCTCGCCCGAGCGTTCGACCAGCACGTTCCCGGCGAGGTCGAGCAGGCCCACGGCGGCGTGCCGGGTGCCGAGGTCGGCGGCGAGCACCGCGGCGTGCCCGGTGTCGAACTCCAGACGTGCCGAGGGCCGCCCGCCGGTGGAGCCCGCTGTCGGCCGGGCCTCGCCCTCGCGCAGCCAGCCCGCCGCGAAGAGCTGGTCGAGCCGGTGTCCGACGGTGGACCTGGACAGCCCGGTGGCCTGCTGCAGGGCACCGCGGGTGGTGGCCCGGCCGTCCCGGATGAGCTGCAGCAGATGGCCCGCGCTCGACTGGTTGCCGGTGGTACCGGTCATGCTCTCCTCAGCTCTTGTCCGCGCCGCTGGTCAGGCCCTCGGTCAGGAGCCGTTCCGCGGCGAAGAACAGCCCGACGACGGGGATGGTCAACACCACCGATCCTGCCATCAGCACCGTCTTGGAGACCTCGACACCGTTGGCGAGCTGCTGCAGCCCGAGCGAGACCGTCCACTTCTCCGGCTGCGCGGCCAGGAAGAGCAGCGCGAAGAGGAACTCGTTCCAGGCGATCATGAAGACGTAGAGTCCGGTCGCCATCAGCGAGGGCGCGGCCAGCGGCAGGACCACTTTGCGCACCGTCTGCAGCCGAGTGCAGCCGTCGAGGGCCGCCGCCTCCTCGATGGAGTAGGGAATGGTGACGAAGTAGTTCTTCATCATGTAGATCGACACCGGCACGGTCTGCGCGATGTAGACGATGGCGAGCCCGACCAGGCTGCCCTGGAGCCCCATCTTGGCGAACATCACGAACAGCGGCACGGCCAGCAGCGTCGCGGGGAAGAGGTAGACCGCGAGGAAGAGGACGCTCACCTGCCTGTTGCCGAAGAAGTTCAGCCGGCTGACCGCGTAGGCGCCGGGGATGGCGGCGAGCAGGGTCAGTACCACCGCGCCGAGGGAGACGAGCGCGGAGTTGGCGAGCATGTGCACAAAGCCCTGGCCGCCCTCGGAGGTGGGCTTCAGCACCTCCTCGTAGGTGCTGAGGGTGAAGTCCTCGGCGCTGACCCACAGTTGTCCCGGGTTCAGCAGCAGTGCGTCGATGGGTTTCACCGACAGCAGCAGCATGTAGCAGAAGGGCAGCAGGGTGATCAGCGCCAGGAAGGCGATCACCACCCGCCGGAGCACCCCGAAGAGCCGCTCCTCGAACTGCGCGCGGCTCGGCAGGGAGGTTCGCACACCGCTCATCACGCCTCCTCCTCGACCTTCTTGGCGAAGAACTTGAAGTACACGCCCAGCAGCGCCATCAGTACGACGGCGAGCACCAGCGCCTGGGCCGCGGCGGCACCCACGTCGAAGCGTGCCGTGAGGAAGTCGTAGACCCGTACGGCCACCACGTCGGTGCCGGAGCCGCCGCCGGTGAGCAGGTAGATGTCGTCGAACTTGTTGAACGTCATGATGAAGCGCAGGACGCACAGCAGCGCGATGACCGGCATCAGCTGGGGCAGCAGGACGTGGCGGAAGCGCTGGGTGGGCGTGGCGCCGTCGACCGTGGCGGCTTCCTCCAGGACGTCGGGGACCGCCTGGAGGCGGGCCAGCAGGAAGAGGAAGGCGAACGGGAAGTAGCGCCAGGTCTCGAAGGCGATGACGGTCAGCAGCGCCAGCGGCACATCGAAGTGCAGCCCGAGCAGGGAGACCTCGTAGGAGCGGGTGGAGAGGAAGGCGACGGGGTCGTCCCAGCCCAGCAGCTTGCCGCCCCACTCGTTGACGATCCCGAACTGCGGACTGAGCGCGATCTGCCACACGAAGGCGGCGGCCACCACGGGCGCCACGTACGGCAGCAGCATGGAGCCGCGCAGCAGACCGCGGCCGCGGAACGGTCTGCGCAGCGCGAGGGCGGCGACCAGTCCGAGGACGACGGAGCCCGCGGTGGAGCCGACGGTGTACAGCAGGGTCGTCCACAGGCTGGTCCAGAACCCGGGCGAGGTGAGGATGCCGGTGAAGTTGTGCAGCGACCAGTTGCCGAACAGGCCCATGCTCTGGATGTCCACCAGCCGGGCGCGCTGGAAGGCCAGCAGCACCGTCCAGAGGATCGGCAGGACGACGACCACGAGGACGACGAGAAAGGTGGGCGTGACGAAGGCCAGTCCGGCCCGGTTCTCCCGTGCGGCGCCGGTCAGCGGGCGGCGGTCGGGGCGGCGGGAGCCCGGTCCGCGCCCTTTGCGCCCGCTGCCGGTTGCGCCGACGCTGTCGGCCGACGCGGGCGCCGCGCTCGACGGGGTGGGGGATGTGGTGCTCATCGCAGGGACCTCCGCAGTGCGCCGACTTCCTCGTCGACCGCGCGGGCCGTCTCATCGGGTTCCGTCTGCCCGGCGGCCAGCTCGCCGACGGCCTTGGCGACGGGCAGCTCGCCGTTGGTGGCGCCGACCAGCGCGCCCTCGCCTTCGGCGATGCCCCAGCGGCGCAGGTGGCCGACGCCCTCGGTCAGCTCCTCCAGCAGCTTGTCGGGGTAGATCTCATCGAGCCGCTTGCGGTGGGTGGCCTCGACCCCGAGCCGGCTGCCGCGCCATGCGCGGGTGTATTTGCGCGGGTCCTCGGCCGTGCCCTGCCGGACCGGGATCTTGCCCTCGGGTGCCATGCCGAACCAGTCCTGGTACCCGGTGCCCATCATGTACTCGACGAAGCCGCGGGAGGCCGCCGTCTCGGCGGTCCTGGTCACCGTCCAGGACGTGATCTCGCCGAACTGGCCGGCCTCGGCCGCGTCCGGGCCCTTGAGCGCGGTGGTGATCCCGCTGTGCTCGGCGAGGAAGCCGGGGTCGTCCTTGCACCGAGGGCAGCTGGGGCGGGCGTCGGCGCGCTCCCCGGCCAGCTCGTCCAGCAGGAAGGAGGACCACATCACCATGGGTGAGCGGCCCGCGAAGTAGGTGGCGCGGGTCGAGTCGACCGTCTGGGTGCCCACCGGGCCGTGATCGCGGGCGAGTGTCCGGTAGGTGGCGAAGGCCCGGCGGCAGGCGGGCGAGTCGAGCGCCACCTCACCCTTGGTGATCAGTTGGCAGTCGTTGGCCAGCGCCAGGTTCTCGAAGCTCTGCTGGGTGAAGGCGTCGCCCGGGTCGGTGGCCAGCGAGATGCCGTCCATCCGGCCCTTGTCGAGCTTCCTGGCGGCCTTCGTCATGGTGGCGTAGCTGGTGGGGGGCTCAAGGCCCGCCTTGTTGAACAGGTCCTTGCGGTAGACGAGCAGCTGGAGCCAGGCGTCGGAGGGGACCGTCAGCCGGGTGCTGCCGTCGGCGGTGAGCCGTAGCGCGTTGGCGTTGAAGGTGCCGGGGCCGAGCTTCTTGACGACCTGTGCCGGGATCTCGGTGTTGAGCAGGTCGTTCTCGTACATCTGCCACACCTGGCCGAGCGGGAGCGCGCCGATCACATCGGGGAGGTCGCCCGCGGCGGCGGCCGACATGATCAGCTGCGGGAGCTGTCCCTCGTCGACGCCGACGAGCTTGACCTGGACGCCGCTCCTGCGCTCATAGCGGGAGACGATCTTCTTGGTGGCCGCCATGCGGGCCGGCAGGTTCTCCAGGGTCCACACCGTAAGCTTTTTGTCCGGTTTGTCCGGACCTGCCGCAGCACTTCCGGAGCAGCCGGCCAGGAGACCCGCCCCGAGCACTCCGGCGAGCCCGGCCGCGGCCACCCTCGATCGCCGCATCCACCTTTGCATGCCTCACCCTCGGTTCCGACGTCGGTTCGCCATGAATTCAGCTTGTGAGTTACGCATCTCAACACCAGTTCTGTCTGTTCACAAGACGTAACTCCGATGTATCTTCTACGAAACCGCCGCCGCCGAGCCGTTCGGAGTCCCTTGTGGAGCGAGTTGTCCAGTTCACCGGCCCGCGAGCGGTCGAGGTGGCAGAGCAGGAGAGCGCACCCCTGCCGCCCGGCCACTTGCGCGTCCGCACCCGCTATTCGGGCATATCGGCAGGCACGGAACTGACCGCGTACCGGGGAACGAACCCCTACCTCACCCGCACCTGGGACCCGGAGGCACGGCTCTTCCGGGAGGGCGCGGCGGGCATCGCGTACCCGGTGACCGGCTGGGGCTACTCGGAGGTCGGCGAAGTCACCGAGGTGTCGCCCGAGTTGGCCGACACGCCCGGCATCCCCCGCGCGGGCGACCTGGTGTGGGGCATCTGGGGCCACCGCAGCGAAGGCATCGTCCCCGCCGAGCGGATGGCCGGGCACACCCTGCCCGACGGGCTCGACCCGCTGGCCGGAGCGTTCGCGCGGGTCGGCGCCATCGCCTACAACGCCGTCCTCGGCGCCGACATCCACCTCGGCGAGGACATCGCCGTCTTCGGCCAGGGCGTCATCGGTCTGCTGGCCACCCGGCTCGCCCGGCTCAACGGTGCCCGCGTGACGGCCGTCGACGCGCTGGACGTACGGCTGGAGCACGCGAGGAGCCACGGCGCCGACCAGCTGCTCAACGCCCGCACCGACAGCGTCGCGGAGCGGATCCGCGAGACGACGGACGGGCGCGGCGCCGACGCGGCGATCGAGATCAGCGGTGCCTACCCCGCACTGCACGAGGCGCTGCGGTCGGTCGCGGTCGGCGGGCGCGTGGTCGCCTCCGGCTTCTACCAGGGCGACGGGGCCGGACTACGGCTCGGCGACGAGTTCCACCACAACCGCGCCCAGCTCGTCTGCTCCCAGATCGGCGGCGTCCCGCAGGCCCTCTCCTGCCGGTGGACCGTCGAGCGGTTGCAGCGGACCTTCCTGCGGCTGGTGGCCGAGGGCCGGGTGGATGTCGCTTCGCTGGTCAGCCATGTGGTGCCGGTGGCCGACGCCGCGAACGCGTATGTGCTGCTGGACGAGCGGCCCCAGGACGCGTTGCAGGTGGTGCTGGAGTTCTGACGCCCCTTCGGCCGGACCCTTCGGCGTTCGGCACCGAGCTCACCGGCAGCACCCCCGACCTTCCGAAAGGCGAACCATGTTCAAGACGGCCTGCCAGGAGCAGCTGCTCCCGGGCGAAACCCTGCAGCACAAGTGGGAGTTCGCCCAGGAGGCCGGGTACGACGGCATCGAACTGCGCGGCAAGGGCGACTTCCACTTCCGCGACCGGCTGCCCGAGCTGCGCCGGGCCAAGGCGGACGGTGTGGTGATGCCGACGGTCTGCGTGGACATGCTGCACTTCTTCGCGGCCTTCGACTCGGACCTGCGCCGCGACGCGCTCGCCCAGTTGACCTCCCAGCTCTCGGTCATCGCCGAGCTGGGCGGCGTAGGGGCGCAGACCCCCGCCTCGTACGGGATGTTCTCGCGCCGGCTGCCGCCCTTCACCCCGCCCCGCAGCGCGGAGCAGGACCGCGATGTGCTCCTCGACGGGCTGACGAGGCTGGGCGAGCACGCCCGTGCCGAGGGGGTCACCCTCTTCCTGGAGCCGCTGAACCGCTACGAGGACCACATGGTCAACCGGCTGGAGCAGGCGGCGGAGCTGATCCGCACCGTCGGCCTGGACTCCGTCCGCATCGGGATCGACAGCTACCACATGAACATCGAGGAGGCCGACCCACCGGCCGCGATCCTGGCGGCGGCCCCGTACATCGGGCACGCGCAGGTCAGCGACTCCAACCGGTACCAGCCGGGCGCCGGGCACCTGGACTGGTCCGCGTGGCTGGGGGCCCTGGACAGCGCCGGTTACGACGGGTACCTGGCCGTGGAGTGCCGGCTGGCGCCGGAGGCGGAACCCGCCGAGGCCCTCGCCTCCATACCGCCGTTCCTCGCCGCCCGCGCGGGAGGGACGGTACGGTGACGCTTCCCGCAGCGCCGACCGCCACCGCCTCCCCCGCCGCGGCGCCCCGCGCCCCGGAGCCGTCGCAACGGGCCGGGACCGGCGGTGACCTGCGCCGCGCCGCCTGCCAGGTGCTGCTCGGCAACTGGACCGGCAGCTCGACCGTGCCGTCCCACCAGCTGTATCCGCACCAGTGGAGCTGGGATTCGGCCTTCATCGCCATCGGACTGCGCCACCTCTCCCCCGTGCGGGCACAGCAGGAGGTGGAGACGCTGCTGGCCGCGCAGTGGGGCGACGGACGCGTGCCGCACATCGTCTTCAACCGCGCGGTGCCGCTGGACGCGTACTTCCCCAGCCCGGACTTCTGGCGCTCCTCCTCGGCGGGCGCCGCGGCCGGTGCGCCGCGCACGACCGAGACGTCCGGTGTGGTGCAGCCACCGGTGCACGCGCTGGCCGCCTGGCTGGTGCACAGCGCCGATCCGGACACCTCGGCACGGCGCGGCTTTCTGGCCCGGGTGTATCCGCGGCTGGTGGCCTGGCACCGCTATCTGGCCGACCACCGCGACCTGGGCGGGCACGGGCTGGCGGCCGTGGTGCACCCCTGGGAGCCGGGGATGGACAACAGCCCGTGCTGGGACGGCCCGCTGGCCCGCGTCGAGCCCGCGGCGGCCGGTTCGTTCCGGCGTGCCGACCTGGTGCACGGATCGGCGGCCGACCGGCCCACCGATCTGGACTACCGGCGCTATGTGCGGCTGGCCGCCGAATACCGCGACCACGGCTACCGCGACGCCGAGGCCCCGCACTCCTTCGCCGTGGAGGACCCCGGGTTCAACGCCCTGTTCATCGCCGCCGAGTACGCGCTGGCCCGGATCGCCGAGGCGCTGGGTGGGGAAGCCGAGCCGCACCGGCAGCGGGCCGCGGCGCTGACCGAGGCGCTGGTGGAGCGGCTGTGGTCGCCCGAGGCCGGGCAGTTCCTCTGCCGCGACCTGCGCGCGGCATCCGGTGGCCGGGCGGCGCGGGACGGGCAGGGCGGGCGGCTGGTGGCCGAGCGCAGCGCCGCCGGGCTGCTGCCGCTGGTGGCCCCGCAACTGCCCCGCCCCATCGTGCGGACGCTGCTGCGCACGGTCTCGGGCGAGCACTACGGACTGGGCACGGCCGTGCGGCTGCTGCCCAGTTACGACCTGCGCGGCGCGGCGTTCGACCGGCACCGCTACTGGCGCGGTCCGGCCTGGTTCAACGTCAACTGGCTGCTGGAGCGCGGACTTCGCCGGCACGGCGAGGAAGCGCGCGCCGACGCGCTGGCCGCCGAGGTGCTGCACGCCGCTGCGGCCAGCGGCTTCGCGGAGTACCTCGACCCGTACACCGGGCAGGGCCGTGGTGCCCGCGGCTTCAGCTGGACGGCCGCACTCGCCCTCGACCTGCTCGCCCGGGACGCGGCCGGCCCGAAGCCCGCCGCCGCTGAGGCCCCTCCGGCGGCGTCCGGCCCCGCACCGCGCATTCCGGCGCCCGCGCCGGTGCCCGCGTCCGAGAAGGGACCGTGAACCGATGACGGTGACCGAGCACCGGCTGCTCGTGCACGACGGGACCTTCGCGGTACTGGCCCCTTCCGGGGACATCGCCGGAGCCTCCTCGGGGACGACGCCGCAGGGGCTCTTCCGCCGGGACACCCGCCATCTGAGCCGCTGGCAGCTGACGCTGGACGGCTCGGCCCCGACGGTGCTGGTCCCGGCCCCGGAGCCCGACCGGGACGGTGACCCGGCCGCTGCCGTGCTGACTCCGCCCGGCACCCGCGAGGCGCCGCCCGGGGTCACCCTCTTCCGTGAACAAGCCGTGGCGGACGGTGTGCTGACGGAGCACATACGCCTCGTCAGCAACCGTGGCACGGTGGCCCCGGTACGGCTGTCCCTGACCGTGGACGCCGACTTCGCCGACCAGCTGGAGCTGCGCTCGCCGCACCACCGCCACCCGGGACCGGACACCGTACGCGGCGCCGTCACCCGCCCGGACGGGATCGAGTTCCACCACCGGCGCGGGGCGCGCTGGCACGCCCGTACGGTCGTCACCGCCGACCCCGCGCCCGTCGAGGCCACGCCCGCCGAGGCCACGCCCGCCGCCGAGGACGCGGTGACCGGGCCCGTGGCGATCGGGGCCACGGCATCCGAGGGCACGGCACACACCCTCAGCTGGCTGCTGGAGCCGTCGCCGCACGGCGCGGTCGAGCTGCGGCTGCGGGTGACGGCGCTGCCGCACGGCACCCCGCAGGCCGACCCGGCCACCGCGGCGGACGCGAGCCGGGACCCGGCTCCCGTACGGCGGCGACTGGCCGCCGAGCGGCAGGCGTTCGTGGCGGCCGAGCCGTCCCCGAGCCTGCGTACCGCCAGCCGTGAGCTGGCCCGCGCCTGCGAGCGGGGGCTGGCCGACCTGGCCGGGCTGCGCGTCACCGTCCCCGGTCCCGACGGTGCGCCACTGCGGGTACCGGGCGCCGGAGTGCCCTGGTTCCTGGCGCTGTTCGGCCGGGACTCGCTCCTCACCTCCTACTTCGCGCTCCCCTACCGCCCGGGGCTCGCCGAGGCCACCCTGCTGGCGCTGGCCGCCACCCAGTCCACTACGACCGACCCGGAGCGGGTGGCCGAGCCGGGGAAGATCGTGCACGAGGTGCGGCACGGTGAACTCGCCTCGTTCGGACAGGTGCCCTACGGCCGCTACTACGGATCCGTCGACTCCACCCCGCTCTTCCTCGTCCTCCTCGGCGCGTACGCCCAGCAGCAGGGTGCCCGGGGCCGGAGGCTCGCCGCCCGCCTGGAGCCGCAGGCGCGGGCCGCCGTGGAGTGGATGTTCACCCACGGTGGCCTGGAGGAGACGGGCTACCTCGCCTACCGGCCGGACGAAGGCGGCCTGGCCAACCAGAACTGGAAGGACTCCCCCGGCGCGATCTGCGCGGCCGACGGCACCCTGCCGACCGGCGCGGTGCTGGTCGCCGAGGTGCAGGGCTACGCGTACGACGCGCTGTGCCGCACCGCCGAGCTCGCCCGTACGGTCTGGGACGACCCCGGTTACGCGGGCCGGCTGGAGCGGGCCGCGGCCGAGCTGCGCCGGCGTTTCGGGGCGGACTTCTGGCTGCCGGAGCACGGCTTCCCACCGCTCGCGCTGGACGGGACCGGACGCCGCCTGGACGCGCTCGCCTCCGACGCGGGGCATCTGCTGTGGTCGGGCATCCTGGGGCAGCGCCGGGGCGAGACGGTGGGACGGCGGCTGCTGGAGCCGGACTTCTTCTCCGGCTGGGGCGTGCGCACGCTGGCCGCCGGGCAGGGCGCCTACCATCCGCTCTCCTACCACCGGGGCAGCGTCTGGCCGCAGGACAACGCGCTGATCGCACTCGGCCTGGCCCGCTACAGCATGCGCGCGGAAGCCGCACGGCTGGCGGAGGGCCTGCTGGCCGCGGCGGCGCACCACGGGTACCGGCTGCCGGAAGTCCTGGCGGGCTACTCCCGCGACGACCATCCCGCCCCGGTGCCCTATCCGCACGCCTGCTCCCCCCAGGCGTGGGCGGCAGCCACCCCGCTGGCACTGCTGACGGCGCTGGACCGATGACCGTCCGCCGCGCGGGACGTAGTGTCGCGGCATGGGCGAGGTGACATATGAGTGAGGCGCATCGGCACGGCGGCGTGGTCGTCCTGGGCGGCGGGGTCATCGGGCTGACGACGGCCGTGGTGCTGGCGGAGCGCGGCACGGACGTACGGGTGTGGAGCCCGGAGCCGCCCGGCGCGACGACCTCCGCGGTGGCGGGCGGACTGATCTGGCCGTACCGCATCGAGCCGGAGAAGCAGGCCCTTGAGTGGGCGGTGCGCTCCTTCCGGCACTTCTCCTGGCTCGCCGAGCAGCCGCCGACCACCGGGGTGCGGCTGGTGCGCGGCCGGATGCCGGGCTCCGCTCCGCCCCCGGAGTGGACCGCGCTGACCGGTACGCCGCCCCGTGCGCCGCTTGTCGACATGGGGACCTATCTGCGGTATCTGCGCGGCCGGTTCGAGGCCGCGGGCGGCCGCTGGGAGCAGCGCGCGGCCCGCTCCCTCACCGAGGCGGCGGCAGCGGCCCCCACCGTCGTGAACTGCAGCGGCCTCGGTGCCCGTCAGTTGGTGCCCGACCCGACGGTGAGTGCCGTGCGCGGTCAGGTCCTCGTCGTCGAGGACCCGGGCATCGAGGAGTGGTACGTGGCCGCGAGCGACAGCGCCCGTGAGACGACGTACATCCTGCCGCAGCCCTACGGGGTGGTCCTCGGCGGTACGGCGGACGACGGCGCCGAGGACCGCGAGCCGGCCCCCGCGACGGCGGCGGCCATCGTGGAGCGGTGCGCCGCCGTCCATCCCGAGCTGGCCACCGCCGCGGTCCTCGAACACCGGGTGGGTCTGCGGCCGTTCCGTCCCAGCGTCCGGCTGGAGGCGGAGCGGGTGCCCGACGGGCGGGGAGGCACCTCGCTGTGTGTGCACAACTACGGGCACGGGGGCGCGGGCGTCACCGTCTCCTGGGGCTGCGCGGTGGACGCCGCCCGCCTGGTCGGCCCGCCCGACCCGGCCGGCTGACCGGCATCGCACCTGGCGAGGCCCCGCTCACCCGCACTTCGCCACCGGCCTCCCCGCCGTCAGCCCGAATTTCGCGCGCCCGTCCAGCAGCAGCGGCACCAGCGCCCGCTGCGACTGCCGCAACGGCACGAACGCTCCGCCGCCGCGCCGCCGCTCGACCCGCACACCGTGCAGCTCCAGCGTGGAGCCGACCTCGCGCCACTGCCCCGCACTCAGCGCGTACCCGCAAGGAGGGTCGGTCAGCACCTGGTCGTCGGCGGGCTCGTCGTTGTCCGCGCCGTCCAGATGGACGGGGCCGCGGTCGGCCAGGCCGCGCTTGCGGGCCCGGTCGGTGGCCGCCTCGATACGGCCGCGGCGGCTGTCGGCGAAGTCGAACGCGCCCTTGAGCGCCGCAAGATGGGAGCCGACACGGCGGCGGTTGTTGCGCGCCTCCCGGTCCCCTTGGGTGAGCGCAGCGGGATGGAGGGCCTCCCGGCCGGAGACCGGGGGAGGGTCGGTGCGCGTCTCGGCCAGCAGCCCGACGGAGTGTTTGACGCCCACCGTGTTGCGCAGGATGCGCTCCTGCCCGTCGCCGGCTACCTGTTTGACGGGATCGCCGGTCTCCGGGTCGGTCCAGATGCCGTAGATGCCGGTGCTGCGGCCCTTCCGTTCGGCGGCCGGGCGCACATACCTCTCGGACAGCACGGTGGACTCCCGGCGCACGGCGGGGTCCGCGTTGAGGTTGCGGGGCCACAGGGTGAGCAGATCCTTGACGTAGTACGGCGCGTGGGCGCTGTACTCGTGCAGATCGTGGACGATGTCGGGACGCCGGTCGCGCAGCACGGCCGCGATGGCGCGGGCCTCGGCCGTCCTCAGGGCGAGGTGGTCGCGATTGATGTCGGTGCCGGTGGAGTTGGTGCGGGTGCCGGCGGCCCTGCCATCGGGGTTGGCGGTGGGGACGACCAGCAGCGTCGTACGGGAGAGAAAGCGCCGGGTGGCGCGGTCCTCGGCGAACGCCAGATCCCGCACGGTGGTCAGGCACGCCTCCCGGCCCGCGGGTTCGTCACCGTGCTGGGAGCAGATGAGCAGCATCGAGTTGCCGCCGCGCGCCCGGGCCGGGCCCGCCGGTGCGGGGGAGCCGATACGGACGAGTCGCACGGGGCGGCCCTGCGCGGTACGGCCGAGGGTGTCGAGGTCGACGTGGCGGCCGGCCGCCTCGACGGTGCGCAGGAACCGCTCTTCCTCGGACTGTGTCGTCCAGCGCGCGCCGTGCGAGCGTTCGAACCCGGTGCGGGGCACCGGGGACGCCCCCGGCGAGCCCTGGGTGGCCTGCGCGGACGTGGTGGCGAGCGGCGGAACGAGCAGCACGGCCGCGGTCAGGGCCGCGGTCTTCCACCGGGAGCGGCCGGGCCGCGGGCGTATCACCATATGGGGGACGGTAATCGCACGCACTGTCGTGCAGAAGGGGGCGCATGGCAACCGGACGACGGCCGAATGACAGTGGTTGCTGTGGACATGCAATGTGACGTGGGAGTACATACGCTTCCACCGAAGTGACTCCTGTCGCGAAGAGTTGGAGGACTCGTGCGTCACAGACTGATCGTCCCGGGTGCCATAGCGGCGGCCTCGCTGCTGCTCGCGGTCCCGGCCTCGGCGGCCGAACCGTCCCCGGGATCCCCGGGCGTGGGCGACCCCTACTACCCGGACTACGGGAACGGCGGCTACGACGTCTCCCACTACGACCTTCGGCTCACCTACCGGCCGAAGACGGACAAACTGGCGGGCACCGCCACCCTGCTGGCCACCGCGAAGCAGGACCTGTCCCGCTTCAACCTGGACTTCGCGCTGGATGTGAGCGAGGTACGGGTCAACGGGAAGAAGGCCCGCTTCGACACCTCCGGCGCACACGAGTTGCGCATCACCCCCGCCGCACCGCTCGCCAAGGGCGAGAAGGCCACCGTCGTCGTCCGCTACCAGGGCGTCCCCTCCAAGGTCGAGGTGAACGGCTTCACCTCCTGGCACCGCACCGAGGACGGCGGGGTGGCGGCCAACGAGCCCGAGGCCGCCTGGTGGTGGTTCCCGAGCAACGACCACCCCACCGACAAGGCGAGCTACGACGTCAGCGTCGCCGTCCCCGACGGCACCCAGGCGATCAGCAACGGCACCCTGCAGTCGCAGCGCTCACGCGCCGGCTGGACGCGCTACAACTGGCGCTCCCGCGCGCCGCAGGCCACCTATCTGGCCACCCTCGCCGTGGGCAGGTTCGACATCACGAAGGCGAAGACCGACTCCGGACTGCCCATCATCAACGCCTACAGCAAGGACCTGGGCGAGCACGAGGGCGCGGCGCGGGCCAGCGTCGAGCGGACGGCCGAGATCACCGAATGGCTGGAAGGCTACTTCGGCACGTATCCCTTCGACGCCATGGGCGGCTACGTCCCCAACACCGACACCACCTTCGCGCTGGAGACCCAGACGCGCCCCTTCTACAGCCCCGACGACTTCGCGGACGGCTCCAACACCTCCGTGGTGGTCCATGAGATGGCCCACCAGTGGTACGGGAACAGCGTCTCGGTCAAGGGCTGGAAGGACATCTGGATCAACGAGGGCTTCGCGCGGTACGCGCAGTGGCTGTGGTCCGAGGACCAGGGCGAGGGCACCGCTCAGGAGCTGGCCGACTACGCGTACGCCTCGCACCCCGCCGACGACCCCTTCTGGAAGGTCGCACCCGGTGACCCCGGCCCCGACAACCAGTTCCACCGCGCGGTCTACGACCGCGGTGCCATGGCGCTGCAGGCGCTGCGCAACGAGATCGGGGACAAGGACTTCTTCGCCGTCCTGAAGGGCTGGCCGCAGCTGCACAAGGGCGGCAACGCCGACGTGGGCGACTTCGTCGCCTACGCGGAGAAGGTGTCCGGCAAGCCACTGGCCGGGCTCTTCGACACCTGGCTGTACCAGCCGTCCAAGCCCGCCTCGAAGGCGGCGGGCACGGCGGCCTTCGCCGCCGGGGAGGCCCCCGAGCAGCCCCGCTCCTGGAAGCAGATCCACACCGCCGACCACCCGCGTCCCTGACCTGAGACCCAGCGCTGACGGGGTCCGCGCCCGTTCGGCCCGGCGCCGTGCCGGCGTGGGCCCCCGCAGCACTCAGCGGCGGGCGGCGCGCGCCCTGCGCGCGTAGGGCAGGTAGCGCAGACGCTCCGGCAGCAGCGGGAGGACGTGCGCCAGCACCCGGCCGAGGCGGCGCAGCCGCCGGTCCTGACGGGGCGTCCAGCTCAGCTGCAGGGCCTCTCGCGCCTCGGGGGGCATCAGCCCGACGGTCATGAACCTCCGGAACCTGGCGAACCCGGGGACGAGGAGCGGCCACACCGCCCGGAGTGCCCACCGCACCGGCCGCGGCCCGTAGGGCGGCGGCGGGATGTCGGTGCTGACCGAGACGAGCTCGTCGACGACCTTGGTGCGCTCGATCTCCTCAGTCAGCATGCGCTGCCAGTAGGGCCAGAACTCCTCGGGCGTGCGGGGCATGTCCCGGTCGTGGATGCCCAGGACGCGGCCGACCTGGAGCCATTCGGCGTACAGCTGCCGCTCCTCGGCGTCGGTGTAGGGGCGGCGGCCGAGGTAGCGCTGGGCGTGCCGGTAGGTGGGGAAGCCGGTGGCGTGCACCCACGCGTAGTACGCGGGTGTGAGCGCGTGGTAGCGGCGGCCGTGTGCGTCGACCCCCTGGATGTGCTTGTGCAGCTCGCGCAGCCTGCGCCCCTCGACGAGGGCTTCCTCTCCGCCGTAGACCCAGGTCAGAAAGGACTGCAGGGAGCGCTCGCCGCGGCCCCAGGGGTCGGTGCGGAAGACGGAGTGCTCGTCCACCCCGGCGCCCACGGCGGGGTGGCCGACCTGCAGGGTGAGCGCGGCGGGCAGCATGAGCAACTGGCGGATCTCCCCGACCACGTCCCACAGGATGCCATCCGGGGGCGGGGGCTGGGGCCCGGGGCCTGCCAGGTGTCGTCGCTCGCTTGCTTGCACACTTCTCATGATGCCTCCGGCATCCTCATGATGCCTGTGGTGACCGCCGTGAAGCATGTGGTGACCGTTTCGGGCGTGGCGTCACCGGGTCGAGCGGCGGTGGCACGGAGCGAGTGGGTGCGACCGGAACACCCCACCGCTACTTAGTGATCACTAACTGGCCTATATTGGTGCGACGTTGATCGGAGGGCTGCGGCTCAGCTCTCGCCTCTGCCCGGCTCCGTCCCCTAGGACCTGATTGATGACCTCCCCCGAGATATCACCGCCACCGGCCGCGGGCACGGGCCGACCGGCAGCCGGCACCGCGCAGCCGGTCACGGGCACCACTCGGCCGGCGACCACCGGCGGCGGGACCGCCACCGGTACGGCGCTCGCACTGCTGGTGTCCGTCGTGGTCGCGAGCGTCGCCACACTGGCCGCCGTGCAAGCCGGCGACGAGTCGGCGCGTACCGCGATCGCCTGGGGCGCCGGCGCGGCCGGTGCGGTGCTGTGCGCGGCGGTCACGGTGGCGGCGCACGCCCGGCTCACCAACCGCTCGCTGCGCGCCGCGCTGGCGGCCGGCAACGCCCGGGCGGCCGAACGCGAGGCAGCGGACAACCACTTCGCCGACGCCACCGTGCCCACCGTGGTGGAGCGGCTGCGGAACGGCGGCTCGGCCGAGACCGCGCTGGCCGAGGCGCCCCCGGTGGCCTCCGAGGCGCAGCGCCGGGTGCTGGTCACCCTGGCGCGCGAGGTCCACAAGGGCGAGAACATGCGGGCCGCGGCGATGTCCGCGTGCGCCAACGCGGCGGGGCGGGTGCAGGCGCTGGCCACCAGCATGGCCGCCGACCTGCGCGAGATGGAGCACCGGCACGCGGACGAGGACGTACTGGCCGACCTGCTGCAGTTGGATCACAGGAACGCGCAGATGGGCCGGATCGCCGACTCCATCGCCGTACTGACCGGTGCGCGCTCCGGGCGCCGTTGGGCCAAGCCGATCGTGATGGAGTCCATCCTGCGCGGCGCCATGGGCCGGATCGGCGGCTACCAGCGGGTGCGGCTGCACTCGACGAGCGAGGTCGCCGTCGCGGGCCACGCCGCCGAGGGCGTGATGCACCTGCTGGCCGAACTGATGGACAACGCGGCGAACTTCTCCCCGCCCACCTCCGAAGTGCACGTCTACGTCGAGGAGGTGGCCGCCGGTGTGGTCATCACCGTCGAGGACGGCGGCCTGGTGATGGGAGAGGTCGCCCTGCGCCGCGCCGAGCAGGCCGTCCTGGGCGAGCACGGCGATCTGACCGCGCTCTCCGGCACCCGGCTCGGTCTGGCGGTGGTGGGCCGGCTGGCCCGCAAGCACGGCCTGTCCGTCTCCTTCCGGCCCTCCGCGCACGGCGGCACGGGTGTGCTCGTGCGGATCCCGCGTGAGCTGATCACCGAGGCGCGCCACGAGGAGCGCGCCCCCGCGCCGCCCCCGGCGGCCGGGCCCGCCCCCTCCTCGCCCCGCGCCCCGCTGGGCGCCGCCCCCGGCACACCGCCGCCGGCAGCGGAGCGGACCCGCCCGGCGGCCGACCACAGTCGTCCGGACACCGGCCCTCCGCGGCAGGCGGAGCCCGTCGGCACCGCCCAGCACGACGCGCAGGGCCACGAGCAGGCGGAGAGCGGCGGCTACGCGACCGCGGCACCACCGCCCCAGCAGTTCGGCGAGAGCGGGCTGCCCAAGCGGCGGCGGGGCCAGACCCTCGCCGCCGTCGCCCGGGCCTCGGCAACCCCCTCGCGGACGGCGGACTCCCCGCACGGCTCCCGGTCCGGGGCCGACGGCCGGGCCGACGACGACCGGGCCGCGGACGGCCGGGCTCCGGCGGCCTCGCCTAAGAAACGTCCCTCCGGTGCGCGGTTCGGCGACTTCCGCCGGGCAGTCCAGGGCGCCGGTGACCCGGAAGAAACCGGCCAGACCCCGCTGCCTTCCGCCTCCTCCCCCACCCGCTCCTCTTCCCTCTCGGAGGACGACACCGAATGATCACTGACAGCAAGCTCGACTGGCTGCTGGAAAACCTCCTGGAGCGCACGCCCGGCGCCCGGCATGCCCTGGTGCTCTCCCGCGACGGCCTCAAGCTGTGCCGCACCCCCGAGCTCTCCATCGACCAGGCCGACCAGCTGGCGGCCATCTCGGCCGGCATCCAGAGCCTG
The DNA here is from genome assembly GCF_017676345.1 of Streptomyces smyrnaeus. GTDB lineage: Bacteria > Actinomycetota > Actinomycetes > Streptomycetales > Streptomycetaceae > Streptomyces > Streptomyces smyrnaeus. The sequence continues at coordinate 502,544 of NZ_JAFFZM010000001.1, forward strand.
TCGCACGGAGCTTCCGTCGAGTTCGGCAACGGCAACGGCGGTGTCCGCCAGGCGATGGCGGAGTTCTACGGCGGCATCCTGTTCGTCGTGGAGGCGGGCGACGGCGCGCATCTGGCCGTCGTCGCCGAGGAGGACTCCGACGTCGGTCTCATCGGCCACAACATGAACGAGCTGATCGAGCAGCTCAGCGAATACCTCAGTGCCCCGCCGCGCCAGTCGGAGACCGGTGACGTCCACGGCGGCGGAGCAGATGGAGGCGGAGCAGTATGACCCGGCCGGGCCGGGACGAGGACCCGGACCGGCTGTACACCGTGACCGGGGGGCGCAGCCGTTCCACGACCGGGGCCGAGACCTTCGACCTGGTGACGCTCGTGGTCAGCGAGAGCGCCCCGGTGCGCGGCATGCAGTCGGAGCACGCCGCGATCCTCCGTATCTGCCGGTTCCCCACCGCGGTCGTGGAACTGGCCGCGGACCTGGGCCTGCCGGTGAGCGTCGTCCGCATCCTGCTGGGCGATCTGCTCGCCCAGGGGAAGATCACCGCCCGTCACCCGCGGCGGGCCCAGACCGCCGACGCACTGCCCGATCCCGACATCCTGAAGCAGGTGCTCGTTGGACTCCGCAACATTTGAAGCGAATCCGGTGGCGACAGCAGGCACCGAGGCCCGTCCGCCGCTGCTCAGCACGGCGGCCCAGGGGCTGAAGATCGTGGTCGTGGGCGGCTTCGGTGTCGGCAAGACGACCATGGTGCGGGCCGTCAGCGACATCCGTCCGCTGAACACCGAGGAGACGATGACCCGCGCCGGCGAGGGCGTCGACGACCTCTCGGCCGTACAGGACAAGACGACCACCACCATCGCCTTCGACTTCGGCCGCATCAGCCTCAACGACGAGACGGTGCTCTACCTGTTCGGCGCACCGGGGCAGGAGAGGTTCTGGTTCCTGTGGGACCGGCTCTTCTCCGGCACCCTGGGCGCCGTCGTCCTGGTGGACACCCGGCGGCTGGAGGACTCCTGGTACGCCATCGACCGGCTGGAGGCGCACGGCACCCCGTTCATCGTCGCCAGCAACGACTTCGGCGGCCCCCGGCACACGACCGAACAGGTGCGCGAGGCCCTGGACCTGCCGGCGGAGGTCCCGCTCGTCGAGTGCGACGCGCGCTCCCGCGAGTCCAGCAAGGACGTACTGCTCGCCCTCGTCCACCACCTGTACGCCCTCTCGACCGCGCGTTCCGCCTCGGAGAACACCCCGTGACATCCCCGCAGCAGCACAGCACCGCCTCCGCACCGCCCCCCGGTTGCCCCGCGCACCAGGGCACGGACGCCGTCCCCCTGATGGGGCCGCGCTTCCAGAACAACGACCGCGCGCGGCTGTACCGGGAGATCTACGAGCAGCACGGCCCGATCGCCCCGGTCGTACTGCCGGGAGACGTGCCCTGCTGGCTGGTGCTCGGTTACCGGGAGCTGCACCAGATCACCTCCGACCCGGTGCTGTTCAGCCGGGACTCCCAGCTGTGGAACCGGTGGCCCGAGATTCCGGCCGACTGGCCGCTGCTGCCGATGGTCGGCAAGCAGCCCTCGATCCTCTACACCGTCGGTGAGCGCCACCAGCGCCGCGCTGCGCTGATCAGCGACGCCCTCGCCGCCGTGGACCCGTTCGAACTGCGCAGCCACTCCGAGCGGTTCGCCGACCGGCTGATCGACGAACTGTGCGGGCGCGGCTCGGGCGATCTGATCTCCGAGTACGCCAAGGTGCTGCCCGCGCTGGTGCTCGCCCAGCTCTACGGCTTCTCCGACGAGGCCGGCGCCCGGCTGGTGCCCAGCATCAACGCGCTGGTCGACGGCGGTCCTGACGCGCTGGCGGGTCGCGACACGGTCAAGTCGGCGATGAGCACGCTGCTCGCCTCCCGCCGCGCCGCACCGGCCGCCGGGGTGGCCTCCCGGCTGCTGTACCACGACTACGCGCGCGACTTCTCCTTCGAGGAGATCCTCGAGGACATGATGGTGAACATCGTCGCCGGCCACCAGCCGACCGCCGACTGGATCGGCAACTCGCTGCGGCTGATGCTCACCGACGACCGCTTCGCCGCCTCCCTCTCCGGCGGTCGGCACAGCGTGGCCGAGGCCATGAACGAAGTGCTGTGGGAGGACACCCCCACCCAGAACATCGCCGGCCGCTGGACGACGCGCGACACCCAGCTGGCGGGGCGCCATATCGCCGCGGGCGACCTGCTGATGCTCAGCTTCGCCGCCGCCAACGGCGACCCCCAGGTGCGCCCGGACCGCGGTTCCTTCACCGGCGGCAACAGCGCCTTCCTCTCCTTCGGGCACGGCGAGCACCGCTGCCCCTACCCCGCGCAGGACATCGCCGAGGGCATCGCGCGTACCGGTATCGAGGTCCTGCTGGACCGGCTGCCTGACGTGGACCTGGCAGTGAGTCCGCAGGCCCTGGTCTGGCGCCCTTCGCCGTTCCTGCGCGGTCTGGCCTCGCTCCCGGTCCGCTTCACCCCGACCCCCAAGAGCACCGCAGGAGGCAGCAGATGACGTCGTGCCCCGTCACCGGAACCGGTTCGGGCCCGGACAGCGAAGGCACCGGCGACGAGGTGATCGTGCTCGACCCGCTGGTGCGCGACCTGGCGGGCGAGGGCGCCCGGCTGCGCGCGGCCGGACCCCTGGCACCCGTCGAGCTGCCGGGCGGGGTACGGGTATGGGCGGTCACCCGGCACGCGGAGGCCCGGCGGCTGCTGACCGACAGCAGGCTCGTCAAGAACATCGACCACTGGGCCGCCTACCAGCGCGGCGAGATCCCGAAGACCTGGCCGCTGATCGGGCTGGCCGACCCGGGGCCCAGCATGCTCACCTTCGACGGCCCGGAGCACCGCAGGCTGCGCACCCTGACCGCGCAGGCGCTCACCCCGCGCCGGGTGGCGGCGATGCGGCCCCGCATCGAGGAGATCACCCACGAGCTGCTGGACGAGCTGGCCGCTTCGGCCGACGCGGCCGGACGCGTCGATCTCAAGTCCGCCTTCGCCTACCCGCTGCCGATGGCCGTCATCGGCGACCTGCTGGGCATCGACACCACCCAGATCCCCCGGCTGCGCACGCTGTACGACGGCTTCTTCAGCAGCGTCACACCGGCCGAGGAGGTCCCGGCCATCATCGCCGAGCTGGGGGCGCTGTTCAGCGCCGTCGTCGCGCAGAAGAAGCAGGCGCCCGGCGACGATCTGACCAGCGCGCTGCTGGCGGCGGCCGAGGAGGGCGACTCGCTCAGCGACGAGGAGATCGTCGCCACCGTCCAGGTGCTGATCACCGCGGGTCACGAGACGACGATCAGCCTGATCGTCAGCGCGGTGCGGGCGCTGCTCACCCACCCCGAACAGCTCGCCCTGGTCCGCTCCGGCGAGGTGAGTTGGGAGGCGGCCATCGAGGAGACCCTGCGCTGGGACGCGCCGACCACCCATGTGCTGATCCGCTTCGCCACCGAGGACGTGGAGGTCGGCGGCACCGTGATGAAGCGGGGCGACGCGGTGATCATCGCCTATGGCGCGATCGGGCGGGACGAGCGGCACCACGGCGCCGACGCCGAGCGCTTCGATGTGACCCGCACCCCGACGCGGCACCTGTCCTTCGGCCACGGCCCGCATGTGTGCCCCGGGGCGCCGCTGTCCCGGCTGGAGGCGCTGGTGGCCCTCCCGGCGCTCTTCGACCGCTTCCCGGAGCTCGACCTCGCGGTCGACCCCGCCGAGCTCCGCAACAAGCCCGCGATCACGCAGAACGAGCTGTACGAGCTGCCTGTGCGGCTGCACTAGCTGCTCGCGCGGTTCCCCGCGCCCCTGAAGGGGCGCGGGGAACCGCGCGACGAGCCACAGCCGACCCGCAGCCTGCGACGGGCAGCAAGGGGCACCCCTACTTCAGCTGCTCCTCGGCAGCAAGCGCGCGCACGCGCCCCCGCACCGCGTACCAGCCGCCCACCAGCGCGGCGGCGATCACCGGCACCAGCATCACCGTCCTGCGCCCGACGTCGGGGTCGTTCCACATCAGGACAACAACGCCGACCAGGAAAGCGATCGTCACCCACTCGGTGACGGGCGAGCCGGGCAGCCGGAAGGAGGGCCGGGCCACCAGCCCGGCCTTGGCGCGCCGTACGAACACGATGTGGCAGAGCATGATGGTGCACCAGGTGCTGATGATGCCGAGCGCGGCGATGTTCAGCACGATCTCGAACGCCTTGCCGGGCACCACATAGTTGAGGCCGACCCCCACGACACACACGGCGGCAGTCAGCAGGATGCCGCCGTACGGCACCTGGCTGGCGTTCATCCGGGCGGTGAACCTGGGCGCCGACCCGGCGGCCGCCATGGACCGCAGGATGCGCCCGGTCGAGTAGAGGCCGGAGTTGAGGCTGGACATGGCGGCGGTCAGGACCACGAGGTTCATCACATCGCCGGCCCCGGAGACGCCCAGCTTGGAGAGCACGGTCACGAACGGGCTCTCCCCCTCCTCGAACTGGTTCCAGGGCAGCAGCAGCGCGAGCAGCAGCACGGAGCCGACGTAGAAGAAGCCCACGCGCCACATGATGGCGTTGACGGCCTTGGGCACGACCTTGTGCGGCTCGGCGGTCTCCCCCGCGGTCACGCCCACCAGTTCCACGCAGGAGTAGGCGAAGACCACGCCCTGCATCACGATCACCACGGGCATCAGTCCGCTGGGAAAGACGCCGCCGTGGTCGGTGATCTGGCCGAGTCCGGGGGTGGTGCCGCCGACCGGGTGCTGGGTGGCGAGCAGCACGATGCCGATGGCCATGAAGACCACCAGCGCCGCCACCTTGATCACGGCGAACCAGAACTCCAGCTCACCGAAGATCTTCACGGAGATCATGTTGATGGCCAGCACCACGGCCAGCGCGATCAGCGCGAGCACCCACTGCGGGATGTCGGTGAAGAAGCTCCAGTAGTGCGTGTAGAGCGCGATGGCGGTGATGTCGGCGATGCCGGTCGTCGACCAGTTGAGAAAGTACATCCAACCGGCGACGTAGGCGCCCTTCTCACCGAGGAACTCGCGTGAGTAGGAGACGAAGGAACCGGACGAGGGCCGGTGCAGCACCAGTTCGCCGAGTGCCTTGACGACGAAGAACGCGAACAGGCCGCAGACGGCGTAGGCGAGGGCGAGCGCGGGTCCCGCGGAGGCGAGGCGCCCGCCGGCGCCCAGGAAGAGCCCGGTACCGATCGCCCCGCCGATGGCGATCATGTTGATGTGACGTGCTTTGAGGTCCTTGCTGTAGCCGGTGTCACCGGCATCCGCGACCGCCCCGTTCGGGGGCGGCGGTGCGACCTGGCCGCCCCCGCCGGGTTGCGACGGTGTGGCGTCCTGGACGACGTCGTTGCTCACAGTTGGTCCAACTCACTCAGGGATGGGCTTTGCCGGGCCGACGGCCGCCGTGATCACGGCTGCGGACCGAAGCGTCACCTAACCCCCGAGACCCCGGCTATGCGGTGAGGCACACCACACCAGGAGGTTTCTCACACATGATCTTCGTACAACCCGTCGATGATCTGCCGGTAACGGGACCGGACGACCCGCCGCCGCAGCTTGAGCGAGGGGGTCAGCTCACCGGTCAGCGGCGTCCACTCGTCCTCCAGCAGGCGGTAGCGCTTGACCTGTTCGGTGCGGTTGAGGCGGGCGTTGGCGGCGGCCACGGCACGGTCGACCTCGGCGCGTACGGCGGGGTGCGCCGCCAGTCCGCCGGGCGAGCCGGGCGGTAGGTCGATCCCGTTGCGAGCCGCCCAGGCCCGGGCCGTCTCACCGTCCAGGACGAGTAGGGCGACCAGGTAGGAGCGGCCGTCCCCGTCCACCAGGGCCTGGCCGACGAGCGGGTGCTCCTTGAGGGCGTTCTCGACCAGCGCAGGGGAGACGTTCTTGCCCGTGGAGGTGACGATCATCTCCTTCTTGCGGTCGGTCAGCCACAGGAAGCCGTCCTCGTCGATACGGCCGATGTCGCCGGTGGCGAACCAGCCGTCCGCGTCGGTGCCCGGCTCGACCGAGCCGTCGGGGCGCAGATACCCGGCGAACAGGGTGGTGCCGCGCACCAGGATCTCGCCGTCCTCGGCGGTACGGATCTCGGTGCCCTCCAGCGGGCGTCCGACGGAGCCGAGGCGGAAGGCGGCGGGGCCGTTGAGGGTGAGGGCTCCGGTGGTCTCCGTCAGCCCCCAAGCGTCCATGATCACGATGCCGAGGCCCGCCCAGAAGTCGAGTACGTCCGGGGGCATCGGGGCCGAGGCGCTGGCCGTCCAGACCAGCCGGTCGAAGCCCACGGGCGCGAGCAAGGGCCGCAGAACCTCGCTGTGGGCCTTCTCATGCGCCGCGGCCAGTCGCGGGTCGGGCTCGGTGCCGCGCTCCCGGCAGCGCACCACGGCGCGGGCCACCTTCGACGCCTCGGCCACGGCGGTCCTGCGCGGTGCGGGCAGCGACTCCAGCATGGTGCGTACGGCGGCGGCCAGCTTCTCCCACACCCGCGGCACCCCGAAGAACTCGGCGGGGCGCAGCTCCCGCACGAGCGCGGCGACCTCGCCGGGGCCGGGGCACAGGTGGACGTGCGAGGCGCGCAGGACCGGCAGATAGATGCCCAGCATCCGCTCGGCGATGTGGGCGAGGGGCAGATAGCAGATGTGGTCGGCGTGGTCGGGCAGTTCGGCGATCCCGTCGAGCGCGATGCCGTTGAGGACGACGTTGCGGTGGCTGATGACCACGCCTTTGGGGTCGCCGGTGGTGCCGGAGGTGTAGACGACGGTCACCGGATCCTCGGGGCGCGACCGGCGCCAGCTGCCCTCGAAGTCGGCGGGCGGGTACGGGCGCGGCAGGGAACGCCATCCGGTATGCGGTCCCACGGCGTCGTCGTCGGCCACCACGAGCCGCCGGATCCGGCCGGGGGCCTCCCCGGCGGGGGCCAGCAGCGGCTGGCAGCGGGCTCGTTCGTCCGCTCCCCCGACGACGGCGAGACGGGCCCTGGAGTGCCGGACGACATGGGCGAGCTGCTCGGGCGCGGCAGTGCCGTAGACGGAGACGGGGACGGCGCCGAGATGGACGAGGGCCAGGTCGGTCAGCCAGTGTTCGGGGCGGTTGTCCATCATCAGCAGCACATGTTCGCCCCGGGCGACGCCCAGCGCCGCGAGCCCGGCGGCCAGTTCGGCGATCCGGTGGCGGGCCTGGGCCCAGGTGAGGGTGGTGCGCCCGGTGCCGGGGCTGGTGCCGGAGTACCAGGACAGCGCCGGGCGGTCGCCGTGGTCCTGGGCGTTGCGCAGCAGCAGGTCCGGGACGGTCAGCTCGGAGGCGTCCTTGGGCAGTCGCAGGATCGTGGTCATGGCGCCTCCGCACGAGAAGGTGGACCGAAGAGGTGATGCCGTGCTGCCGCCGCCGAGGGTCCGGGCGGCTCGAAGGTTTCACAGGAGTGGTGAGACAGCAATACTGTTGAACATGATCGGTATGGACGGCACCCCCGTGGTGCCGCGGTGAGAGGGGCGCGGCAGATGGAGCGACAGGACGGCGTGGGCGAGCCCACCGACCAGCTCACCGTCGACCAGCTCGCGGCCCGCGCCGGCGTGACCGTGCGTACGGTCCGTTTCTACAGCACCCGCGGGCTGCTGCCGCCACCCACGATCGGCCCCCGCCGTGTCGGCCGGTACGGTCCCGAGCATCTCTCCCGGCTGGCGCTCATCGAGGAACTGCAGAACCAGGGCATGACGCTGGCCGCCATCGAACGCTATCTGCAGCGGCTCCCCGACGACATCAGCGCCCACGACCTGGCGATCCACCGCGCGGTCGTCGCCTCCTGGATGCCGGACACCGTGGACGAGACGACGCGCACCCAGCTGGAGGGCCGCGTCGGGCGGGAGCTGACCGACGACGACATCGAACGGCTGGCGGCGATGAGCGTCCTGGCCCGCACGAAGGACCCGGACGTCTTCCGCGTCGACCCGGCGCTGGTGCAGCTCGGGGTGCGGCTGCTGGACGTCCCCATCTCGCAGGAGGCGATCCTCGCGGCGCGCGAGGTGATGATGGAGCACACCCGCTCGGCGGCCCGTGAGCTGAGCCGGCTGTTCAAGCGCGAGGTGTGGGACCCCTACCGGGAGGTGGAGTCGGACCCGGAGCGGCTGGAGCGGATGAAGTCGCTCTCCGCCCATATGCAACCGATGGTGGTGCAGGCCCTGGTGACGGCGTTCCAACGCTCCATGAAGGAGGAGCTGCGGGCCGTCTTCCCGCTGGACCCCGCGCCCGGCAAGGGGCACGGGGAACTGCGCGAGCGACCACGAACGACCCGCAGCCCGCGAACGACAGCCAGGGGCACCCCCTGACCGGAAGAGATCCGCGGCCCCTCAGTCGCTGAAGGTCTCACCCAGGGCGGCTTTCTCCGCAAGGAGCGAAGGCACCGCGAACCGCTCCCCGTAGCGCTCCTCCAACTGGCGGGCACGGGCCACGAACCCGGGCGGCCCGCCCTCGTAGCCGTTGATGTACTGGATCACGCCACCCGTCCAGGCCGGAAAGCCGATGCCCATGATGGAGCCGATGTTGGCATCGGCGACGGTGGTGAGCACGCCCTCCTCGAACAGCCGGACGGTGTCCAGCGCCTCGGAGAAGAGCATCCGCTCCTTCATGTCCTCGAACGGGACGTCGCCGCCCGCGCCCTCCCCGGTGAAGTGCTCGCGCAGGCCCGGCCACAGCCCGAGGCGCTTGCCGTCCTCGTCGTAGTCGTAGAAGCCCGCGCCACCGCTGCGCCCGGTGCGGCCGAACTCGTCCACCATCCGGTCCAGTACGGCGTCGGCCGGGTGCGCGGGCAGCTCCTTGCCCTCCGCGCGCAGGGCCTGCCGCGTCTCGTCGCGGATCTTGCGCGGCAGGGTGAGGGTGAGCTCGTCCATCAGGGAGAGGACCTTCGCGGGGTAGCCGGCCTGCGCCGCGGCCTGCTCCACGGTGGCAGGGTCGACTCCTTCGGCCAGCAGGGCGACGCCCTCGTTGATGAAGTGGCCGATGACCCGGGAGGTGAAGAAACCGCGCGAGTCGTTGACGACGATGGGCGTCTTGCGGATCTGGCGTACGAGATCGAACGCGCGGGCCAGTGCCTCGTCCCCGGTCCGCCGGCCCTTGATGATCTCGACCAGCGGCATCTTGTCGACGGGTGAGAAGAAGTGCAGTCCGATGAAGTCGTCCTGCCGCTCGACGCCTTCGGCGAGCGCGGTGATCGGCAGGGTGGAGGTGTTCGAGCACAGCAGGGCGTCCGGGGCGACCAGCTGCTGGATCTCCTGGAAGACCTTGTGCTTGAGCGCGGGGTCCTCGAACACCGCCTCGATCACGGCGTCGCAGCCCGCCACCGCCTGCGGGTCGGCGGTGGGGACGATCCGGGCCAGCAGCGCTTCCCGCTCGGCCTCGGTCGTCCTGCCCCGGGAGAGCGCCTTGTCCAGCAACCCGGCGGAGTAGGCCTTGCCCTTCTCCGCCGCCTCCTGCGAGACGTCCTTGAGCACCACCTCGATACCCGCCTTGGCACAGGAGTAGGCGATACCGGCACCCATCATGCCCGCGCCCAGCACCGCCACCTTGGTGACCTTGCGCTCGGCGATGCCCTCCGGCCTGCTGCGGCCCGCGTTGACGGCCTGCAGGTCGAAGAAGAAGGCCTGGATCATGTTGGTGGAGATCTGCCCGCAGACCAGCTCGACGAAGTAGCGGGCCTCGATCACCTGCGCGGTCTCGAAGTCCACCTGGGCACCCTCGACGGCGGCGGCCAGGATGTTGCGCTGCGCCGGACAGGGGGCGCCGGCCGTCTGCTTCTTGAGGTTGGCGGGGAAGGCGGGCAGGTTCTCCGCGAACCTGGGGTGGGCGGGCGTGCCCCCGGGGATCTTGTACCCCTTGACGTCCCAGGGCTGCTGGGAGGTGGGATTGGCCTCGATGAAGGCACGGGCCGCCGCCAGCATCTCCTCGGGCGTCTGCACGACCTCGTGCACCAGGCCGATCTCCTTGGCCTTTCCCGGGCGGTACTGCTGCCCCTGGAGCAGCACGTTGAGCAGCGCGTCGGTGATGCCGAGCAGCCGCACCGTGCGGGTGACGCCGCCACCGCCCGGGAGCAGGCCCAGTGTCGCCTCCGGGCAGCCGATCCTGGAGCCCTGGGCATCGAGCGCCACCCGGTGGTGGCAGGCGAGCGCGATCTCCAGCCCGCCGCCCAGCGCCGCACCGTTGATCGCCGCCACGACCGGCACCCCGAGGGTCTCGATCCGGCGCAGATCGCGCTTGACCCGCATTCCGTAGTCGAAGACCTCCTGGGCGCCCTCCGGCCGCGCCTGGACGAGCAGTCGCAGGTCTCCGCCCGCGAAGAAGCTCTGCTTGGCGGAGGTCACGATGACCCCTCGCACGCTCTCCCGCTCGGCCTCCAGCCGGTCGGCGACGGCGGTGAGGGAGGTCCGGAAGGCGGCGTTCATGGTGTTCGCGGACTGGTCCGGGTCGTCGAGGGTCAGGGTGACGATCCCGTCGCTGTCCTGGTCCCAGCGGATGGTCGTTGCTGCGGTGGGTTCAGACATGGGTTGGTCTCCAGGGTGAAAGCCGGTTCGGGCGGGGCAGGGAGGCGGTCGCGGCGGGCGCGGGCGGCTACAGCCGCTCCACGACGGTGGCGACGCCCATGCCGCCCCCCACGCACAGCGTGACCAGCCCGTACCGCTGGTCCGTCCGCTCCAACTCGTCGACGCACGTACCGAGCAGCATCGCGCCGGTGGCCCCCAGCGGATGCCCCATGGCGATGGCGCCGCCGTTCACGTTCACCTTCTCCAGGGGCAGCCCCATGTCCTTGGCGAACCTCAGCACCACGGCCGCGAAGGCCTCGTTCATCTCCGCGACGGCGATGTCCTCCACCGTCAGCCCGGCCTTGGCGAGGGCCTTGCGGCAGGCCGGGGCCGGGCCCGTCAGCATGATGGTCGGATCGGCGCCCGAGACGGCTGCGGAGACGATCCGCGCCCGGGGGCGCAGCCCGTACCGCTTGCCGACCTCCTCGCTGCCGATGGCCACCAGCGCCGAACCGTCCACGATGCCCGAGGAGTTGCCTGCGTGGTGGACGTGGTCGATCTTCTCCACCCAGTGGTACTTCTGCAGCGCGACGGCGTCGAAGCCGCCCATCTCCCCGATGGTGGCGAACGACGGCTTGAGGCCCGCGAGGGTCTCGGCGGTGGTGCCGGGGCGGATGTGCTCGTCATGGTCGAGCACGGTGAGCCCGTTGCGGTCCCGCACGGGCACCACGGAGCGCTCGAACCGGCCCTCCTTCCACGCCTGCGCGGCCAGCTCCTGCGAGCGCGCCGCGTACTCGTCCACGTCGCGGCGGCTGAAGCCCTCCAGTGTGGCGATGAGGTCGGCGCCGATGCCCTGGGGGACGAAGCCGGTCTCGAAGCTGGTCATCGGGTCGTTGAACCAGGCGCCGCCGTCCGAGCCCATCTTCACCCGCGACATGGACTCCACACCGCCCGCCAGCACAAGGTCCTCCCAGCCGGAGCGGACCTTGGCCGCGGCCAGGTTGACGGCTTCCAGACCGGAGGCGCAGAAGCGGTTCTCCTGGACTCCTGCGACGGTGTCGGGCAGTCCGGCCGCGATGGCGGCGATCTTGGCGATGTCCGAGCCCTGGTCCCCGACAGGGCTGACGACGCCGAGCACGATGTCGTCGATGGCCTGCGGCTCCAGGTCGGGCAGCCGGCGGCGCAGCTCGTCGATGAGGCCGACGACCAGATCGACGGGCTTGGTGCCGTGCAGGGCGCCGTTGGCCTTGCCGCGCCCGCGCGGGGTGCGGATGGCCTCGTACAGATACGCTTCTGGGCTCACGAGGGTGCCTTTCGTACGGGTGCGGAGGGGAACCGGGGGCCGAGGGCGGCGCGGCGTCTCAGTTCGGCAGCGACATCTCAGTTCAGCAGCGACTCAGTTCAGCAGCGACCGTCCGATGATCTCCTTCATGATCTCGGTGGTACCGCCGTAGATGGTCTGGATACGGCCGTCGGTGAAGGCCTTGGCGACCCGGTACTCGTTCATGTACCCGTAGCCGCCGTGCAGCTGCAGGCAGCGGTCGGCGGCGCGCTTTTGCAGCTCGGTCGCCCACCACTTGGCCATGGACGCGTGCACCGCGTCCAGCTCTCCCTTGGCGTGGTCCTCGATGCAGCGGTCCAGGAAGGAGCGGGTGACGGCGCACTCGGTGGCCAGTTCGGCGATCTCGAAGCGGATGTGCTGGAGCTTGGCCAGCGGCCGGCCGAACGCGGTGCGCTCCTTGACGTACGCGGTGGTGAGCTCCAGCAGCTGCTCGGCGGCGGCGATCCCGGAGACGGCGATGGCCATCCGCTCCTGCGCGAGGTTGGTCATCAGATGCACGAAAGCGCCGTCGAGCTCACCGAGCAGATTCTCCTTGGGGACGCGTACGTCGGTGAAGAACAGCTCGGCGGTGTCCTGCGCCTTCTGGCCGATCTTGTCGAGGTTGCGCCCGCGTTCGAAGCCGTCCATGCCCCGCTCGACCACCAGCAGGCTCATCCCGTGCGCACCGCCCTCGGGCCTGGTCCTGGCCACGACGACGACCAGGTCGGCCAGGATGCCGTTGGAGATGAACGTCTTCGAACCGTTCAGCACCCAGTGGTCGCCGTGGTCCTCGGCCGTGGTGCGGATCGCCTGCAGGTCGGAGCCGGCGCCGGGCTCGGTCATGGCGATGGCCGTGATGGTCTCGCCCGAACAGAAGCCCGGCAGCCAGCGCTGCTTCTGCTCTTCGGTCGCCAGCGAGGTGAGGTACGGGCCGACGATGTCGTTGTGCAGGCCGATCGCCAGGCCGGGAGCGCCCGCCCGGGTGAACTCCTCGGCGAGTACGGCGGCGTAGCGGAAGTCCGGCTCTCCCCCGCCGCCGTACTCCTCGGGCACGGCGAGCCCGAGGAGCCCCTGCCGCCCGGCCGCCCGCCACACCTCGCGGGAGACGACGCCGTCGTGCTCCCACTGCGCGTAGTACGGCTCCACCTCCTTGGCCAGGAAGGTGCGCACGGTCTGCCGGAACGCCTCATGGTCGTCGGTGAAGATCTGCCGCTTCAGCTGATGATTCAGCTGCTGGTTCGTCTGCTGCTTCATGGCGTGGGGTGGTCTCCTTCGCGCGGGCGGGAGGCTGCTGGGCGTGGCCGGTCCGCCTCGGCCGGCCCCGCGGTCGCGGTCAGGGCCGGGACGTCCCAGTCGCGGGCGACCTCGGCGGTGTGCGCGCCGGGCCGGGCCGGGCCGGAGGCGACCCGGGTGGGTGTCGCGGAGAACCGGGGAGCGGGCGCCGGCTGCGTGATACCGCCGTGCTCCACATAGGTGCCGCGTGCCGCCAGCTGCGGATGGGAGGGCGCCTCGGTCAGCGAGAGCACCGGGGCCACGCAGGCGTCGGTGTCCTGGAAGACCGCTGTCCACTCCGCGCGCGTACGGGAGGCGAACCGGGCGGCGATCAGCTCCCGCAGCGTCTCCCACCCGGCGAGGTCGTCGCGCGGCGGCGCCTGGTCGGCGACGCCGAGCAGCCGGACGAACTCCGCGTAGAACGCGGGCTCCAGGGCGCCGACGGCCATGAAGCCGCCGTCGGAGGTGGCATAGGTGCCGTAGAAGGGGCAGCCGCCGTCCAGCAGATTGGCGGCGCGCCGGTCCTGCCAGCGGCCCGCGGCGAGCAGTCCCTGGAGCATCGCCGTCAGATGGCTCGTACCGTCCACGATCGCCGCGTCCACGACCTGTCCGGCGCCCTGCGGGCCGCGCGCGTGCTGCAGCGCCGCCAGCACGCCGATGACCAGGTAGAGGGAGCCTCCCGCGTAGTCGCCCAGCAGATTGGCGGGCGCGACGGGTGGGCCCTCGGCCGGTCCGGTCATCCCGAGGGCTCCGGTGACGGCGATGTAGCCGATGTCGTGCCCGGCCCGCTGCGCCAGCGGCCCATCCTGGCCCCAGCCGGTCATCCGGCCGTAGACCAGGCGCGGGTTGCGGGCGAGGCAGACCTCGGGGCCGACTCCGAGGCGCTCGGCGACTTCGGGCCGGAACCCCTCGATGAGCACATCGGCGCGCTCGACGAGCGAGAGGGCCGCGGCGACCCCCGCCCGCTGTTTGAGGTCGAGGACCACGGAGCGCTTGTTGCGGTTGGTGACGTCGTACTCGGCCGGGACAGCGAGCGAACCGCCGCCGGGCCGGTCGACCCGGACGACATCGGCTCCGAGGTCCGCGAGCGTCATGGCGGCGAACGGCCCCGGACCTATCCCGGCGAGCTCCACGACACGCACCCCGGCCAGCGGGCCCCCGGCTGGGGGTCCGACGTGCTCTTCCGCTGCTGCCATCGGGCCCCCAGCACTGTGACACAACTGATGTAACACCGGCGATGCTATGGACAGTGCCGCCAATCCACAAGCCCCCACGAGGGCTCCACGGAGGCTCCACGGCGTGGCCGCCACTGCTCCCCGGCGCGGCCCGAACCCCTCTTCGCGCCCGTCGAACGCCACGACCGAAAGCCGCCAGCATCCGGGCCACGGCCGACCGAGCCTGGGTGCATGAGCACGGACTACGAGATACGAGCGATTCCGGCGCAGACGCTGGAGGAACTGCGCACCCGCGACGACGCGGGCGCGCCACCGCGCCGGGTGGTGGACGAGGAGGGCGGCAACCCGCTGCGCTGCTGCCTGGAGCGGAGCAGGCCGGGCGAGACCCTCGCCCTGGTCTCGTACGCGCCGTTGCGGCGCTGGGCACGGGAGACCGGCGCGGACCCGGGCGCGTACGACGAGGTGGGGCCGGTCTTCATCCACCCGCACGACTGCGGCGGCTGGGCGGGCGCCGCGGACGGCGGCTACCCGGAAGCGATGCGCGGCGAACGGCGCACCCTGCGCGCCTACTCCGCCGACGGCCGCATCCTCGGCGGACTGCTGCTGGACGGGACGCGGGAGAAGACGCCGACCGTCGAGGAAGGGCTGGCCCAGCTGTACGCCGACCCGCTGGTGGCCGCGGTGCATGTCCGCGCGGTCGAGTTCGGCTGCTTCCTCGCGGAGACGCGGAGGGTCGTAGCGGGATGAGCAGCTGCTGATCGCGGTGAGCGCCCGCTGATCGCCCGGCGGGCGCTCACCGTCACCCGGGAGTGGGATGGACAGCCGTCGGCAGGCTGCGTAAAGTTGCGCGAAAGACAGAGATTTCACGCAACTTTGCGCACCGGGCCGAGGGGCTCCGGTCCAGGAGGGGGTCCCACTCATGGGCGAGACGGCATACATGGAGCAGGAGTTGCGCAGCCAGCCGGAGACCTGGCGGGCCGCGGCGAAGATCGGCTCCGGTGACACCCCCCTCCCGGCGGCGGGCGCCCGGGTGGCCGTGGTCGGCTGCGGAACCTCCTGGTTCATGGCCCAGTCCTACGCGGCGCTGCGCGAGGGGGCCGGTCTGGGAGTGACGGACGCGTTCGCCGCGTCGGAAGCCTTCCTCGGCGCGGCCCGGGGATACGACGCCGTGGTCGCGATCACCCGCTCCGGCACCACCACGGAGGTGCTGCGCGTGCTGGAGGCAGTGCGGGGCCGGATCCCGACCATTACGGTGCTGGGCGACGCGGACACCCCGGCCACCTCGCTGTCGGACGAGACGGTCGCACTGCCCTTCGCCGACGAGAAGTCCGTGGTGCAGACCCGCTTCGCCACCTCCGCCCTCGCGCTGCTGCGCGCACACCTCGGTGAGGACCTGGCAGGCCCGGTGAGTGACGCGCAGGAGGCGCTGTCCTGCCCGCTGGAGCAGGAGTGGCTGGACGCCGAGCAGTTCTCCTTCCTCGGCACCGGCTGGACCTTCGGCCTGGCCAACGAGGCGGCGTTGAAGATGCGGGAGGCGTCCCAGAGCTGGACGGAGTCCTACCCGGCCATGGAGTACCGGCACGGGCCGATAGCCATCGCCGCCCCTGGGCGGGTCACCTGGCTCCTCGGCCAGGCACCGGAAGGGCTGGAGGCCGAAGTGACCGCGACCGGCGCCCGGTTCGTGTGCCACCCCAGGGACCCGCTCGCCGATCTGGTGCTGATCCACCGGGTCGCGCTGGAGCGGGCACGCGTCCGGGGCCTCGACCCGGACAACCCCCGCAGTCTCACCCGCTCGGTGATGCTGGACGGCTGACCGCGAGCGATGCGGGCGGCCGACCACGAGCCTCAGCCGCCCCCGTCCTGCCCTGCCGCCGTACCGGTCCGCCGCCGTGCCGGTCGCCGTCCCGCCGTCCCGCCGCCCGACCAAGGAGCCCGCGATGCCCCTCGTTCCCACCGCCTCGATCCTCGCCGACGCCCGTGCGGCGGGCACCGGCGCTGCCGCTTTCAACGTCATCCATCTGGAGACCGCCGAGGCACTGGTCGCAGCCGCCGACCAGACCGGCCGTCCGCTCATCCTGCAGATCAGCGAGAACTGCGTGCGCTACCACGGCAGTCTGCTGCCGATCACCCGCGCCACCCTCGCACTGGCGGAGGCCGCCGGGACCGAGGTCTCGGTGCACCTGGACCACATCACCGACCCCGAGCTGATCCGGCAGGGCGTCGCGGCGGGGGTCGGTTCGGTGATGATCGACGCCTCCACGCTGCCGTACACCCAGAACGTCGCGACGACCGCGCGGCTGACGGCCTGGTGCCACGACCGGGAGGCGTTCGTTGAGGCGGAGCTGGGCGAGGTGGGCGGCAAGGACGGGGTGCACGCGCCGGGGGTGCGGACCGACCCGGGCGAGGCGCTGGAGTTCGTCGCGGCCACGGGCGTGGACGCGCTGGCCGTCGCGGTGGGCTCCTCACATGCGATGCGGGAGCGTACGGCGAAGCTGGATCTGGAACTGATCGGTCGGCTGCGGGAGAAACTGCCGGTGCCGCTGGTGCTGCACGGCTCCTCGGGGGTCCCGGACGAGGAGCTGCGGGCGGCCATCGCCGCCGGTATGACCAAGATCAACATATCGACGCATCTCGTCTCGGTCTTCACGCGGGGCGTGCGTAAGGTACTGGAGGCCGAACCCGCGCTCATCGACTCGCGCAAGTACGTGGCCCCGGCGCGGGACGCGGTGCGCAGCGAAGCGGCGCGGCTGCTGCAGATACTCGGGGGCGAGGGGCCGGAGAGGGAGACGACACCAGGTGAAGCGCCATGAGCGGATGAATGCCCTGCTCGAACTGCTGGGGCAGCGCGGCAGCGTGGAGGTCGAGGAGGCGGCCACCGCGCTGGAGGTCTCGGCGGCGACGATGCGGCGCGACATGGACGCGTTGGCAGAGCAGCAGTTGCTCACCCGTACCCGGGGTGGCGCGGTGCTCAGCGCGGTGACCTACGACCTGCCGATCCGCTACAAGCGTGGGCACCACGTGGGCGCGAAGCAGTCGCTGGCGCGGGCCGCCGCCGCAATGGTGGAGCGCGGCAGCGTGGTCGGCCTGAGCGGCGGCACGACGACCACGGAGATCGCCCGTGCGCTGACCGACCGGCCCGACCTGGCCGAGCCCGGCCCGCAGCCGCGTCTGACCATCGTCACCAACGCCTTGAACATCGCCTACGAACTGGCGGTACGGCCGCAGATCAAGACGGTGCTGACGGGCGGGGTGGCGCACTCCCGGACGTTCGAACTGACCGGCCCCTACAGCGAATTGGTACTGGGCGAGATCACCGTGGACATCGCGTTCATCGGCGCCAACGGTATGGATCCCCAGGAGGGGGCCACCGTGCACGACGAGTCGGAGGGGCGCATCAACGGGCTGATGGCCCAGCGGGCGGAACGGGCCGTGGTGGTCACCGACTCCTCGAAGGTCGGCGTGCGCTGCTTCGCCCGCATCGGCGGCCCGGACCTGTTCGACACCTTCCTCACCGACAGCGGTATCACGGACGCCGACCGCCACCGGTTCGAGGAGCAGGGGCTGACCACGGTGCTTGCGGAGCCGGACCCGGACGACTGACGACCGACCGCTGCCGAACCGACCGCTGCCGAACCGACTGCTGACGAAGGGAGAAGGGGCGGGAGGGGAAAGAGCGAAAGCGGGTGACGCCGCGTCGCCTACTGCTCCGCGGGGAGGGCGGCGGAGGCACGGCTCCGACGGGCAGTGGTGAAGTACGCGTTCGCCGCCGGGAGGAACATCAAGGTCACCGCGGTGAGAACGGCCAGTACATGCAGGGTGCGGCTGACGGCGAAGGCGAGATCCAGTGCGCCGACATCGGAGAGCAGCGCTCCGACCGACACCCCGTCGGCCAGGCGACCAAGGGGCTCGGCCACCATCGACGCCGTTCCCCCGATGCCCAGAGCGAGAGTGAGGGCGAGGCGGGCCCAGCCCTGGCCCCGGCGCATGCGTACGGCGCACCACCACGCGGCGGTGAAGACGGTCAGCCGAATGGCCAGACCCACCCCGATCCCGCCTGCCGATCCAGAACCGTCGGCGGCCATCTCGCTGACGGCGAGCACCGTCTCGAACGCCCCGGCCGCCACCGCGATCATCCATAGCGCGAAGGCGTGCCGTACGGGTGCGGGCGTCGGGACCGGCGACGCCGGCGCGGGCGGGACGGTACCGGGCGCGGCGGAGGAGCTGCTCGGCGAGTTCATGGAGCTGCCTTTCTCGGAGTGGTGCGGGGTCGGCCGCGAGGCGTGGGGCGGCGGTCACCAGCGATCCTCCGACTACCTGGGCACCTGGGCACGCCGTCCACCCGGTGCGGCACCGTGCACCTGCCACCACCCTGCCGAGGAGTGCTCGGCCCCCCTCGGCACCCCAGCCCCTTGGCCCCCTCGGCCCCGTCGGCCCCCTCGGCCCGGCGGGGGCCGGAAGCCGTGGCGTGAAGGCGGCGTGTACGAGGTGGCGGAACGGCGCGACACTGTATTGACGCGCTGTCAGCAGCACCGTGGGAGGGACATCGCCATGTACCCCGGAGTGCACGCGTCCGCGGAGCCGGACAAACCCGCCGTCCTCACCGCCCGCACCGGAGCGGTGCTCACCTACGGCCAGTTGGAGGAGCGCTCGGTACGGCTGGCGAACCGGCTGCGCGGGGCGGGCCTGCGCCCCGGCGACCATCTCGCCCTGCTGTCCGACAACGACCCGCGCTGTCTGGAGGTGTACTGGGCGGCGCTGCGCTCCGGCCTGTACATCACCGCCGTCAACAGCCATCTGACCCCCGACGAGGCCGCCTACATCGTGCGGGACTGCGGGGCGCGGGCGCTGATCGTCTCGGCCGCCCTCCCGGAGGTGGCGACCGCGCTGGTGCCGCGTACGCCCGGGGTGAGGGTGCGGCTGGCGTACGGCGGCCTCCCGGGCCACGACGACTACGAGGAGGCGCTGGCCGGCTCCTCGCCCCGGCCGCCCGCGCGCCAGCCCCGGGGCGCGGACATGCTCTACTCGTCCGGCACCACGGGGCAGCCCAAGGGCATCCAGCCACCGCTCCTCGGCGAGGACCTCACCGAGTCCGCTTCCCCGCTCGTCACCCTGTTCTGCGCGCTCTACGGGTTCGACCCCTCGACCGTCTATCTGTCCCCCGCCCCCCTCTACCACGCGGCGCCGCTGCGCTTCTGCGCGGTGGTCACCGCGACCGGCGGCACCGTGGTGCTGATGGACGCCTTCGACCCGGTAAGGGCGCTGGAGTTGGTCGAGCAGCACCGGGTGACGCACAGCCAGTGGGTGCCGACCATGTTCGTACGCATGCTGAAGTTGCCCGAGGAGGTGCGGAACCGCTACGACCTCTCCTCGTTGCGGGTGGCGATCCACGCCGCCGCGCCCTGCCCGGCCGAGGTGAAACGGCGGATGATGGCCTGGTGGGGACCGGTGCTGTACGAGTACTACGCCTCGACCGAGGGCAACGGACTCACCGCCATCACTCCGCAGGAATGGCTGCGCAAGCCCGGTTCGGTCGGCAGGTCGGGGCCGCTGGGTGAGGTCCGGATCTGCGCGGACGACGGCACCGAGCTACCGGCCGGGACGACGGGCACCGTCTACTTCGCGCGCGACGAGCTGCCGTTCACGTACCACAACGACCCGGCGCGCACCGCCGAGGCCCAGCACCCCGAGCACCCGGCGTGGACGACCACCGGCGACATCGGTCACCTCGACGAGGACGGCTATCTCTTCCTCACCGACCGCAAGGCGTTCACCATCATCTCCGGTGGGGTGAACGTCTATCCGCAGGAGATCGAGGACTGTCTGACACTGCACCCGAAGGTCGCCGATGTCGCCGTGATCGGGGTGCCGGATGCGGAGATGGGCGAGTCGGTGCACGCCGTTGTCCAGCCCGAGCCGGACGTGGTGCCCGCTGCGGGCGAGCAGTTGGTCCACGAGCTGCTGGCGTACGCGCGCGAACATCTGGCCGGGTACAAGACCCCCCGCACCCTGGAGCTCACCGACCGGCTGCCCCGCACTCCGACGGGCAAGCTCGCCAAGGGTCTGCTGCGGCGCCGGGGCACCGCGGACGTCGGCCGTTGAGGGGGCAGCGCTGCGGTCTGCGGCGGCCTCGGCACGCGGCGGCATCCCTCATCGCGGGTGGATCGCCCGCGTGCCGGGGCCTGGCAGGGGTACCAGGTCCGGCAGCGGAGCGCGTGCGGATCCGGTCGGGGTGGCTCTCACCTCCAGCCGCGCCACCCGCCCTTTCTCACCGGCCGCCCAGCAGCCGAAGTCCGGGGCGCAGTCGACGGTGTCGTAGGAGCCGTGGTCGAAGGTGCGCCAGTTGCGGCCGCCGTCGACGGTGAGATCGGAGCCGGTGGGGCCGACCGCCACCGCGGCCCGGCCGGTGTGCGGCAGCCAGGTGACGCCCGAGCGGTAGGCGGGTACGGGGCGAGCACTGACCCGCCAACTCGAACCTCCGTTCCCCGTCACCGCCGAGGCCCGCGGGGAGGGTTGCCCGGGTCGGTAGTCGCCGCCCACGGCCAGCCCGTGCCCGGGGTCGCGGAAGGCGAGCGCGAAGACGCCCCGTGCGGGCGCGGCGGCGGGTACGGGGGTCTCGGCGGCGCGCCAGTGCCGTCCCCGGTCGGTGGTGCGGAAGACGCGTGAGGTCTCGGCGCCGCCGGTGGCGAACCACGCGTGCCGCCCGCCCGCGCTGGTGAGGCACTGGCCGCCGGCGGCGAAGTTGGCCTCACCCTGCCGGGCGGCGGGCATGCCGTCCGAGGGCAGCGGCCGCCAGTGCCGGCCGCCGTCGCGGGTCGCCAGGACGCGGAACTTCCCGTCCACCGGGTCGCCGACGATCAGCCCGTTGCGGCGGTCGAAGAAGGTGACGCAGTTGTAGAAGGCCGCCGGATCGGTGTTGCGGAAGGTCTCGCGCCAGTGCGCCCCGCCGTCCTCGGTGCGGAAGACCCGCGAGGCGTCGCCCGCCCCGATCGCCAGCGCCACGGCACCGCGCGTACCGAAGGTCTCGATGTCGCGGAGTTCGAGCCCGGCCGCGCCCGGTGGGGAGACGTCGCGCCATGTCCGGCCGCCGTCCGTGGTGCGCAGCACGCTGCCGCCGCTGCCCGCCACCCAGGCGGCGGACCGGCTGACGGCGGACAGTCCGCGGAACCGCTCGGTGCTGCCGCTGTCCTTGTCGGACCAGCCGATCCCGGCAGCCCGCTCGCCGGGGCCGGCTGCCGTCGGCGACGCCGTCTGCGATGCCGTCGGTGTCCCGTCCCGCTGACCGGCTGTCGCCGGCGCGCCGCTCACGGCCGTGCACACCGTCACCCCGGCCAGCACCACGGCCCACGTCCGCCGCATCGTCCCCACCCGCTTCCTTCTTCCGACGCCCGCCCCGACGGCCGGCACCGGCCGCCCGCCGAGCCGACGATCCGACAACCGGCCGCCGTAACCTAAGGCCACCACCGCCCCGCCGTCACCCGGTCCCGCGCCCTCGGGTGCCAAAATGCGCGTTATGGATCAGTTTTCTGCGGCTGGGAAGCCGACGGAGGCTCGGGACCTCGCAGCACGCGACTCCGCGAGCGGCGCGGGATTCGACACCGAGTTCGTACCGGGCGAGTTCGAAAGCAGCGGCGAGCCCGGCGGAGTCCTGCCCGGCGGGGGGCCGGGCGGGGGGCCGGGCGGTGCGTCCGGCGGTACGTCCGACTCGTCCGCACCGGCCACCGGCCCGGCGCCCTCCGCCGCAGGACGCGCCGTACCGCAGTCGGGAACCGCTCAGGCGTGGGCGGCGCTCGGCGGCGACCCGGCACTGCTGGCCCGCGTCTCCCGCGAGCGCCGCCCGGGTCTGCTCCCCTCCGCGCTGCCCGTGCTGGAGCTCGCCTCCGCCACGGTGGCGGCGTGCTCGCTGGCAGCCGCCGAGTTCTCGTGCGTACGGGCCCGCAGCGCGCTGCTGCCGCCCGTCCGGGTGGACGACGGCGCCGTGGCCACCGCCTTCCACAGTGACCGGCTGGTACGCGTCGACGGCAGGGCTCCGGTGACCTTCGCACCGCTGTCCCGGTTCTGGCGTACCGCCGACGGCTGGGTACGCACCCACGCCAACTATCCGCACCACCGCGCCCGGCTGCTGTCCGCGCTCGGCATGCCCGACCACGGGCCGGCGGAGGACGAGGCGGCGGCGGGCCGGATGGCCACCGAGCTGGCGGGCCGTCAGGCGTGGGACGTCGAGGAGGCGGTCTACGCCGAGGGCGGGGTGGCCGTCGCCGTCCGGACCCCCGAGGAGTGGGCGGCGCACCCGCAGCGGGCGGCGGTGACGCCCACCCCGCTGGTGGCCCTCAGCAGGCTGGACGGCGCGCCGACGCTCGCGCTGGAGGGCCCGCACGGGCCGGGCGGACTGCGTGGCTTGCGCGTCCTGGACCTCACGCGCGTCCTGGCGGGCCCGGTCGCCACCCGTACGCTCGCGCTGCTCGGCGCGGACGTGCTGCGCATCGACGCGCCCGAGCGGCCGGAGTCCCTGGACACCCACGCCGACACCGACCTGGGCAAACGTTCGACACTGCTCGACCTGTCGAGCCGCGCGGGACAGGCCACGTTCGAGGAACTGCTGGCCTCGGCGCACGTGGTGGTGACCGGCTACCGGCCCGGCGCGCTGGACCGGTTCGGACTGGCACCCGAGTCGCTGATGGACCGTCGGCCCGGCCTGGTGGTGGGCCAGCTCAGCGCGTGGGGGGCCGCCGGTCCCTGGCAGCGCAGGCGGGGCTTCGACAGTCTGGTGCAGGCGGCGACCGGTATCGCCTGTCTGGAGGCGGCGGGCGAGGCCGGCACGGCCAAGGTGACGAACTCGCCCGACCTGGCACCCGGCGCGCTTCCGGCCCAGGCGCTCGACCACGGCACCGGCTATCTGCTGGCCGCCGGGGTGCTCCGGGCCCTCACCGAGCAGCGCACCGGCAGCCCGGGGTCCCGGCTGGTACGTCTCTCGCTGGCCCGTACCGCGCACTGGCTGCAGCACGAGCTGCCACCCGTGTCGGGCACGTCGTCGGCGCCCGGTTCCGGTGGCCGCGGCAAAGGGGACGCGGAGCCGTCCGCAGACGCGTTCGACCCGGCTCCGTGGCTGACGGAGACCGACAGCCCACTGGGACGGCTGCGCCACGCCCTGCCCCCGGTCGGATTCGGCCCGACGGCCACCTCCGGCGGCGCGGGCGGCGCCCCGGGAACGGCCCGCTGCCCCCACGACTGGCTCCGGCCGCCGGGCCAGGTGGGCGGCGATCCCGCCGAATGGATCTGAGGGCCGCCGCTTCGCGGGTCAGGGCCCGCCCGAGAAGCCCAGCAGCCACTCGCCGAACACGACGAGGACGAAGCCGAGCCCCAGCACGGCCGTCGCCACGCGGGTGCGTCCCCTGCGGCTGAGCGCGATGGCCGTGCCCGAGAGGATCAGTGCGATGCCGTAGAAGCCCACGGTGAGGACCGAGGGCGCCGAGCCCAGCCGGACGACCAGGGCGACGGCCACGGCGAGCATGACGACGGCGGAGAGGACTATGCGTATGCGCCGCGCCTGGCGTGGCGTCAGCGCCGGTCGCTCCTCCTCGCGCTCGTACGACTCGCCCTCGTACGACTCGCCCCCGTTCGGCTCGCCCTCGTTCGGCTCGCCTCCCTGCCCGGCCTGGTCGCCCTGCCCGGCCGGCTCGCCGTCCCCGGTCCGCTCGCCCTGCCCGGTCGGCTGTTGCGGTCCGGACTGCTCAGGGGGCGCGGACCCGGCGTCTTCGGCGGGGGTGCTGTCATCGGTACGGGCGCGGGCTGGAGAGGAGGGGGAGTTGGCTTCCGGCATGCCGGGAGCGTATCCCTCCCCGGTTTCGGGCGGGACCCCAGACCACCGCCCGCGCGGACCGCACCTTCCTCACTTCTTGTCCGAGTCGCTCTTCTTGCCGCCCGCCCAGGCACGCAACGCCTCACGGCTGTCGAACTCGCCCAGGTTGGTGTCGATCGGGTCGCTGGTGTACTGGTGGAAGCGCCAGCGGTGCTTGATGTCGGGCTCGCCCGGCTTGCCGTTGTACTGCGCGATCCACAGACCGTCGCCCGCGAACGACGTCTTGTCGCGATTCAGCCAGAAGTCGCGGTTGCAGTACAGCAGGACCT
Source organism: Streptomyces smyrnaeus (assembly GCF_017676345.1). Lineage (GTDB taxonomy): Bacteria > Actinomycetota > Actinomycetes > Streptomycetales > Streptomycetaceae > Streptomyces > Streptomyces smyrnaeus. The sequence goes on from NZ_JAFFZM010000001.1 coordinate 526,968, forward strand.
TGTGGCCGTCGGCCTTCTTCTGCACATACTTGATCCACTCGTCCTTCTCGTCGTTGCTGACCTTGGGGTCCTCCCAGTCCAGCACGAGCATGTCGCCGGCGACGAGGTCGATCTTCGAGAGGAAGTAGTCGGCCTGGGCCTTCATGCTGCCCGGCCTGACGAAGTGGTAGAAGCCGGTGACCAGTCCCGCGTCACGACCGGTCTTGCGCTGCGCCACCCACTTGGGATTGGTGTAGGACTTCCCCTCGGTGATCTTGATGAAGACGAACTCCATGCCCCGGGTGCTGTAGTCCTCGGGCTGGTACGAGGAGACGTCGATCCCCTTGATCATAACTGTGCGCCACCCACTTTCTTTTCACTCTCCGCATGAGGTCGATTACTCTTTGATACCCGCTGGACGGCACACCGTACCCCCGCACGCCCCTTCGTCCGGCCCGAAGTTGTTGAACGGTGTGCGTGCGTACGGCACCGGCGCGTCATGAGGTGCGGTGGGCGTGGCGAGGGCGCAGGATCGGGTACTGCGAGACTTGCCTGCGGCACGCCGTCCGGCCCCTCCAGGCCGGCGGCGGGCCTCACCCTTGACGTCGACGTTACGGAGAGAGATCACGATGGCGACCACACGCACCGCCCACACGGTCTGGAACGGCAACCTGACGGAGGGGTCGGGCACCGTCACCCTCGACTCCTCGGGCATCGGCCAGTACCCGGTCTCGTGGGCGTCGCGCGCCGAGGAGCCGGGCGGCAGGACCAGCCCCGAGGAGCTGATCGCCGCCGCGCACTCCAGCTGCTTCTCGATGGCGCTCTCCAACGGCCTCAACAGTGCGGGCACCCCGCCCACCAGGCTGACGACCAAGGCCGCCGTCGACTTCCAGCCGGGTACGGGCATCACCGGTATCCATCTGACCGTGGAGGGCGAGGTGCCCGGCATCGACCAGGACGCGTTCGCCGCCGCCGCGGCGGAGGCGGCCCAGAACTGCCCGGTCAGCCAGGCGCTGAAGGCCACCCCGATCACCCACGAGGCCAAGCTGGCCTGACGCCCGTCCCGTCGCGGCCCGTCACGTCCCCACGCGTTCCGGCGCATACCGTCGCGTACCGTCGCAGCCGCCGCTCCGGAGGCCAGGAGGAGTCACCATGCCGGAACTTCCCGAAGTCGAGGCGCTGAGAGGCTTCCTGGCCGAGCGGCTGACCGGCCGCGCCGTCCGTCGCGTACTGCCGGTCGCGATCAGCGTGCTCAAGACGTACGACCCGCCGCTGGACGCCCTGGAGGGCCGCGCCTTCACCGGGGTGGCGCGCCACGGCAAGTTCCTCGATCTGCAGTTGGCCGGCGCGGGGGACAGCGACCTCCATCTGGTCGTCCATCTCGCCCGGGCGGGGTGGTTGCGGTGGCAGGACACACTGCCCGCCGCGCCGCCCCGCCCCGGCAAGGGCCCGTTGGCCCTCCGCGTGGAGCTGGCGGGCGAGCCCGCCGAGGGTTTCGAGCTGACCGAGGCCGGCACCCAGAAGCGGCTCGCCGTCCATGTGGTGCGGGACCCGGCCGAGGTGCCCGGTGTCGCGCGGCTCGGCCCCGAGCCCCTCTCCCCCGCCTTCGACCGCGCGGCGTTCGCCGCCGTACTGGCGGGCCAACGCCATCGGATCAAAGGTCTGTTGCGGGATCAGTCGGTCATCTCCGGGATCGGGAACGCCTACTCGGACGAGATCCTGCACGCGGCACGGATGTCGCCGTTCCGGCTCGCCGCCGACCTGTCCGACGCGGAGGTGACCACGCTGTTCACCGCGCTGCGGGAGGTCCTCTCCTCCGCCGTGGAGCGGGCACAGGGACTGTCGGCCGCCGAGTTGAAGGCGGGCAAGCGGCTCGGGCTGCGGGTGCACGGCCGCGCGGGCGAGCCCTGCCCGGTGTGCGGGGACACCGTCCGCTCGGTCTCGTTCCGCGATTCGACGCTGGAGTACTGTCCCACCTGCCAGACCGGCGGGAAGCCCCTCGCGGACCGGCGGCTGTCGCGTCTGCTGAAATGAGGGACACGAGCACTACCCGTCGGTAAGGGCCCTTCGCCGCCAAGGATGCTGCGGCCCGGAGAGGTTGCTGTGGTGAACACCGAGGCCCCGGAGCGGAATGCGCGCGAGTTCGATGTCGTCCTGTTCGGGGCGACCGGATTCGTCGGCGAACTGACCGCACGGTATCTGGCCGCACACGCGCCCCGAACCTGCCGGTGGGCGCTGGCCGGGCGCAGTCCGCAGAAGCTGAAGGCCATGCGCGAGCGGCTGGCCGCCGCACATCCGGGCGCCGCCGAGGTGCCGCTGGTGACCACCGACGCCGACGACGCCCGCTCGGTGGCCGAACTCGCCGCCCGCGCCAGGGTGGTGGCCAGCACCGTCGGCCCCTATCTGCGCCACGGCACCCGGCTGGTGGCCGCCTGCGCGGCGGCCGGCACGGACTACCTCGATCTGTCGGGCGAGCCGGAGTTCGTGGACCTGATGTATCTGCGCCACCACTCCCGTGCCAAGGAGACCGGCGCACGGCTCGTGCACGCCTGCGGCTTCGACTCGGTGCCGCACGATCTGGGTGCCCGGTTCACGGTGGAGCAACTGCCCGAGGGGGTGCCGCTGAGCGTCGATGGTTTCGTCCGCTCCAACGCGGCCGTCTCCGGCGGTACGTACGCGAGTGCGCTGCTGTCCTTCTCGCGTGCCGACCGGATGGCCCGCACGGCCAAGGCCCGCCACGCCGCCGACCCGCGCCCGGCGGACCGCGTCGTGAGGACGCCGATCGGCGGGGTGCGGCACGAGGAGGAGCTGGGGGTGTGGGCCGTGCCGCTGCCGACGATCGATCCGCAGATCGTGGGCCGCTCGGCTGCCGCGCTGGAGCGGTACGGGCCGGCCTTCACCTACCGCCACTACGCGGCCGTACGGCGGCTGCCGACGGTCGTCGGCGGTATCGCGGGTGTCGGTGGGCTGTTCGCCGCCGCACAACTGCCGCCGCTGCGGCGGCTGCTCGCCTCCCGGCTGGCCTCGGGCGAGGGCCCCGACGAACGGCGGCGGGCGCGCAGCTGGTTCTCGGTGCGGTTCCTCGGCCGCGGCGGCGGGCGCCGGGTGCTCACCGAAGTGGCCGGCGGCGACCCCGGCTACGACGAGACGGCCAAGATGTTCGCCGAGGCGGCGCTCTGCCTGGCCCACGACGATCTGCCGCCCACCTCGGGCCAGGTGACGCCGTCGGTCGCGATGGGCGAGGCGTTGACCGCACGGCTGGTCCGCGCCGGACTGGAGTTCCGCGTACTGCAGGACTCCGAGGACTGAACAAGTGGAGGGCTGCCCATGAAGGTCAAGGACTTCGACCATCTCGTGCTCAATGTGCGGGACGTTGAGCGCGCGCTGGAGTTCTACTGCGGGCCGCTGGGCCTGGAGCCGGTCCGGGTGGAGGAGTGGCGGGCCGGGCGGGTCCCGTTCCCCTCGGTGCGGGTCAGCCCCACCACGATCATCGATCTGCTGCAGCACCCGCGTGGGGGCACCTCCCGGCCGGAGGCTGGGGGAGAGTCGAACGTCGACCACCTCTGCTTGGTCGTCGAACCGCTCGACTGGCAGACGGTCATCGACTCGGGCGACTTCGAGGTGCTGGAGGGGCCCGTCACCCGCTTCGGTGCGCGCGGCTCGGCGCAGTCGATCTATGTGCGGGACCCGGACGGCAACACCGTCGAGCTGCGCTGGTATCCGCAGGACGCGCAGGGCTGAGGCCCGGCCTCAGGCAACGGTTCCGTCCACATACATCCAAACACCGTCCACCCTTGCGAACCGGCTGCGCTCCTCCTGCGTCCCGGGCTCGCCGCCGGTCCCCAGGTGGTGCGCCCGGAAGGTGACGGTTCCCTCGCGGTGGAAGGCGCTGCCGCCGGTGGTGTCCAGGATCTCCAGCCCCGTCCAGCGGGGGCCGCCGGTCAGGTCGAGGGTGGCGGGACGGGTCTCAGGATGCCAGGTGCGCAGCAGATAGGCGGTGTCCCCCAGGACGAAGGCGCTGTAGCGGGAGCGCATCAGCTCCTCCGGGGTCGCGGGGGCCGCCTCCCCGCGGTGCGCACGGCCGCAGCACTGCGCATAGCGGCCGGCGCCGCAGGGGCAGTCGGTGAGTGATGTGGTGGGGGTGGCTCGGCGCGGTGCCGCGCCGGCGGGTTTGCGTCGGGGCATACGTTCATGATGCCGGACCTCTGGACAGCGGGCTGTTCTCGCACCAACCTTGCGGAACGATCAGTACAGGTCGCCGTGTTCGCAACGCAGGTGTTCGAGGACGAGGGTGATGCATGTACCGTCCGGACCTTTCCCCCGTGGGCGACAGCCTCGCGCTGTCCGCGCTGGTCGGAGCGTTGCCCCTGCTCACCCTCTTCGTCCTGCTGGGCGGTCTGCGGCTGAAGGCCCACTGGGCGGGGCTCGCCGCGCTGGGCACCTCCGTCGTGGTGGCGGTGTGGGCCTATGACATGCCGGTGGATCTGGCCCTCCTCGCAGGGACGGAAGGCGCGGCCTTCGGGCTGTTCCCGATCATGTGGATCGTGCTCGCCGCGCTGTGGGTGCACCAGCTCACCGTCACCAGCGGCCGGTTCGCGGATCTTCGGCGGGCGTTCAACCTCGTCAGCGACGATCCCCGTATCCAGGCCCTGATCATCGCCTTCTGCTTCGGCGCGCTGCTGGAGGCGCTGGCCGGGTTCGGCGCCCCGGTGGCGATCACCGGCGTGATGTTGCTGGCGCTCGGGTTCTCCCCCGTACGGGCCGCCGTCACAGTGCTGGTGGCCAACACCGCGCCGGTGGCGTTCGGGGCGATCGCTACGCCGATCATCACCGCCGGGACCCTCACCGACATCGACTACGCGGACATCGGCGCGTACGTCGGCCGCCAGACTCCGCTGCTGGCGCTGTTCGTCCCGCTGCTGCTGGTGGTGCTGGTGGACGGGGTGCGGGGGCTGCGGCAGACGTGGCCGGCCGCCGTGGTGTGCGGGGGCGCGTTCGCCGTGGCGCAGTTCGTGAGTTCCAACTACATCTCCGTCGAGCTCACGGACATCGTCGCCTCGCTGGTCGCACTCGGGGCCGTCGTCGCATTCCTCCGCGTGTGGCGGCCGGCCGAGGGCGAGCGGGTACGGGAGGACCTGCGGGTGGCGGCCGAACGCGAGCACCGGGAGGCGGGTGGCAGCGGGCCGCCTCCCGCGGAGGCGCAGCGGGCCGGTGCGGCGGAACAGGCCGGTACGGCCGGGGCACTGTCCCGGGGGCGGATCCTGCAGGCGTTCGTGCCGTATCTCGTCGTCATCGCCGTCTTCTCCGTCGCCAAGCTGTGGGACCCCGCCGAGGAGTTCCTCGCCGACAGTGATGTGTCGGTGTCCTGGCCCGGGCTCGACGGGGAGGTGCTGACGGCCACCGGTGAGCAGTCGTCCACCACCGTCTACGTCTTCCCCTGGCTCTCCTCCCCCGGCTCGCTGCTCGTGCTGTGCGGCATCCTGGTGGCCGTCGTCCACCGGGTGCGCGCGCTGGACGCGGTGCGGGAGTTCGCACGCACGGTGCTGACTTTGCGTTGGGCCCTGCTCACGGTGGGTTCGGTGCTGGCGCTTGCGTATGTGATGAACCTGTCCGGGCAGACCATCACCATCGGCACCTGGATCGCCGGCGCGGGGGCGGCCTTCGCCTTCCTCTCGCCGCTCCTGGGCTGGCTCGGCACGGCCGTGACCGGCTCGGACACCTCGGCGAACGCGCTGTTCGCCACTCTCCAGCAGACCGCGGCCGGCGAGGCCGGACTGGATCCGACACTGCTGGTCGCCGCCAACACCTCGGGCGGGGTCGTCGGCAAGATGATCAGCCCGCAGAATCTGACCATCGCGGCGACCGCCGTGGGGCTGCTCGGCAATGAGGCCGTTCTCTTCCGCAAGACCATCGGCTGGAGTGTGCTGCTCCTGCTGACCCTCTGCCTTCTGGTGCTGCTCCAGTCGCACGTCCTCGCGTGGATGCTGCCGTAGCCCCTGGGTGCCTTGCCCCGACAGCACTGGGGCCCGCACCGTCGAACAGTGCGGGCCCCAGTGGTGGTACTACGCGTCAAGCTGTGTGCGCTGTGCGTCAGGCAGGAGTGATGTTCTCCGCCTGCGGGCCCTTCTGGCCCTGCGTGACGTCGAAGTTGACCTTCTGGCCTTCGTGGAGCTCACGGAAGCCCTGGGCCGCGATGTTCGAGTAGTGGGCGAAGACGTCGGCGCCGCCGCCGTCCTGCTCGATGAACCCGAAGCCCTTTTCCGAGTTGAACCACTTCACAGTGCCGGATGCCATCTTCTTCTCCTTCAGGGTGGCTGGGAGCCGCACACCTCGTGGGCTCCGCGTCGCCGTCATGACCCCCATCCAGAAAAGCTCCGGATAAACAGTACGCGCCTGAGCCACAAAGCTCAGGCGCGCATAAGTATGGGTACCAAAACTGCAACGTCTTCAACGCTATCACGCTGGAGCGAAGCGGCGGAAGTGTTGCCGTGGACGGTTGTTCTCGCAGCGCAGCAGCGGTGCGAGGGGTCAGTGATGATCTTCGTGCCCGGGCACGGTGCCGTCCGGTTTGGCGATGAGGAGCAGACCGGCCATGCCCATGTCGGAGTGGCTCTGGACGTGGCAGTGGTACATCCACGCACCCGCCCCCACGCCCTCCCCGGCGATGAACTGGAAGCCGAAGGAGTCCGCGGGGCCGGTGATCTTGTTGTCGATGATCCGGCTGGTGTCCTCGGGGCCTTCCAGCAGCCCGGTGCGGTTGTCGGCCCAGCGGTGACCGTGCACATGGAAGGTGTGGTAGTACTCGCCGTGCGTGATCATGATGATCTCGACGCGGTCGCCCACCGTCGCCTTGAAGTCCGGCCCCTTGGTGAGGTTGTTGGTGGTCATGTCGTTGAAGACGATGGTGAACTGCCGGTCGGGATCGGGCAGGATGTCGCCCTCGCGCCGCACGATGACCGGCCCGTAGAGACCGTTGCGGATGCCTCCGGTGCCGTGTTCGGTCCCGACGACGTGATCGTGGTAGTGCCAGTAGCCGGCGCTGCCGGGACGCCAGGTGCCGTCCTTGCGGCGGCCGGGCGCATGGGTGCGCCAGGTGTAGGTGCGCCTGCCGCCGGGCTCCACATGGCTCTTGTTCATCTTGGTGCCGTCGTTGGCGATGTCGTAGTCCACACCGTGCGGGTGGAGGCTGGCGGCGACGTCCATGGTGTTCTCGAACTCGATGTGCAGGGTGTCGCCTTCGACGAGTTCGATCAGCGGGCCGGGGATGGTGGCCTTGCCCTTCTCCAGGCCGTAGCCCATCTGACCGTCCGGCAGCTTCTCCGCGTACATCTTGATCCGCCGGGTCTCACCGCCCTTGCCCGCGCGGCGGATGGCCGCGGAGCGGGCCGGCGCCGCCTGTGCGGGCCGGGTTGCGGCCGTCAGCGAACCCGTGCCGACCGCGGCGACGGCGCCGGAGGCCAGCAGGCCCCTGCTGAAGGCGCGACGGGTGTGGGTGCTCGACTCTCGGTTCTCTCCGGTCATCGTTCTCGTTCTCCCCGGGGGCGATGGCGGGTGGAGGCTGAACGGTGCGCCGCGCATGGCGAGTTGTGGGGGACGGTAGCGCCGACCGCAGTGTTTATCCACACTCAGGACAAAGTTCGTCGAGTTGTGGTCATAGACCTTGGCGAACCGCCGAAAGAGGTCTAGCTTCTGCCACGTTTCTGTGACAGAAGAGGGGTGGATCACGCATGCGGCTCCAACCGCACCCGAAACGGGCGAGACCCCGACGTTCCCAGCGGTCCCGACGCACCAGGATCGCCACACTGCTGGCCGGCGCGCTCACCGCCGGGCTGCTCGGCGCACCGGCGCTCGCGGCGCCGCCGCCCGGGGCGCCCGCGCCCAAACTGGCACTGCCGAGCCCGCCGGGCGGTGAGGACGTGCGCGTCCTGGTCTTCCACGGCGCGACGGGCGAGGAGTCCCCCACCGTCAACGCGGCGATCGAGGCCATCGAGAAGATCGGACAACAGGGCCCGGCCCAGGAGCACTTCACCATCCGGGCCACCGACGACCCCGCGATCTTCACCAAACCGCGGCTGGGCCGCTTCAACGCCGTCGTCTTCCTCACCGGCGACGGCGATGTGCTCGACCCCGAGCAGGAGGCGGGGCTGGAGAGCTTCATGGAGGCGGGGGGCGGGTTCCTCGGCATCCACGACGCGGCGCGCGCCGAGCCCTATTCGGACTGGTTCACCGGGCTGATCGGCGCCCGGCCCGCGGACAACGGCCCTCAGAAGGTGCAGCGCGCCACCGTGGAGGTCGGCGACCGGCAGCACCCGGCGACCCAGGACCTGCCCGTGGAGTGGAAGCGCCCCGACAAGTGGCTCAACTGGAAGGAGAACCCTTCCGGGAAGGTGCACACCGTCGCGCGGGTCCGCACCAACAGCTACGACCCGGGCAAGGACGCGGGCAGCTGGGACCACCCCGTCTCCTGGTGCCGCGACTACGACGGCGGCCGGTCGTTCTACACCGCCATGGGCGGCACCCGGTCCAGCTTCGCGGAGACCGATTTCCGCAGCCATCTGCGGGGCGCACTGATGTGGACGACACGGCTGGCGCGTGCCGACTGCCAGGCGGCGATCTCCTCCAACTACGAGGCCGAGCGGCTCACCCGGCCCAACCAGCCGGGGCAGTCCGACCAGATCGGCGAGCCGCACGGGCTGGTCACGGCCGAGGACGGCCGGGTCTTCTACATCGGCCGGGGCGGCGGTGACGCGTCCCAGCCGGTGGTCACCGACTGGGACGACCCGGACATCGGCAAGGGCAAGGGCCAGGTGCACATCTGGGACCCCAAGACCGAGAAGGTCACCCTGGCGGGCGAGCTGACGGTCTTCGGCAACAAGGGCGGCGGCGACGAGCTGGTCAAGAACGAGGAGGGGCTGCTCGGCATCGAGCTGGACCCGGACTTCGACAAGAACGGCTGGGTCTATCTGCACTACACGCCGCACAGTGAGATCAACCGCGACACACACATGGCCGAGCGGCGGGTCTCCCGCTTCACCCTGGACGAGGAGACCGACAAGCTGGACCTGGACTCGGAGAAGGTGCTGCTCAAGTGGCCGGTCCAGATCCACAGCTGCTGCCACGCCGGCGGCGGCATGGCCTGGGACTCGAAGGACAATCTCTACATCGCCACGGGTGACAACAACTCCTCGCGGTTCAGCGACGGTTACTCGGGCAACAACCCGGAGCCGAACTTCAAGGGTGTCTCCTTCGCCGACGCGCGCCGCACGGCGGGCAACACCAACAACCTCAACGGCAAGATCCTGCGCATCCACCCCGAGGACGACGGCACCTACACCCTCCCCGAGGGCAATCTGTTCACCGGGGAGGAGACCGCCGAGGGCGGCGGCAAGACCCGCGGCGAGATCTATGTGATGGGTGTCCGCAACCCGGCAAGGATCGCCGTCGACAAGAAGACCGACACCCTGTACGCGGGCTGGGTCGGCCCCGACGCACAGGACCCGAGCCCGACCTGGGGCCCGGCCAAGTACGACACCTTCGCCAAGATCACCAGCGCGGGCAACCAGGGCTGGCCGTACTGCATGGGCAACAAGCAGCCCTACCGGGACCGCAATCTGCCCGATCCCAGCAAGCCGCTGGGCTGGTACGACTGCGACCATCTGAAGAACGAGTCGCCCAACAACGACGGGCTCGTCAACATCCCGCCCGCGCGGAACAACAACATCTGGTACTCGCCGCAGGGCGGCGCGCCGGACTTCCCGCGCGACGAGAACGGTGTGCCCAGCTACAAGCTCGACGAGCAGAAGCTCACCCTCTCCTGGCTCAAGGGCGGCGGGCAGGCGGCGATGACCGGGCCGCTCTACCGGTTCGACGACGAGCTGTCGGCGAAGGGCAAATGGCCCTCCTACTGGGACGGCAAGTGGTTCGTGGGCGACTTCTACGACGGTGACCAGCCGCGGCACGCGCTGGTGATGCCCGAGGGCGACACCGTGGGCGCGCGGCCCGCGCACGCGGAGAGCCTGGATCAGATCGTCCCCGTCGGAGAGGGCGGCATCCGCAACCTCATGGACTGGAAGTTCGGCGCCGACGGCGCGCTGTACGTCCTCGACTACGGGCGCGGATTCTTCACCTCCGACGACAAGTCGGCGCTGTGGCGGGTGACGTACAAGGGCGGCGAGCCGACCCCGAGCGCCGAGGACATGGCCGAACCGGCACTGCGGAAGGAGACGGGCCGATGAGGGCGAGCGCACGGCCGGGGCGGCGGCGCAGACAGGAGCGGCGCAGGCTGCTGACGGCCCTGCTGGCGGCGCTGCTGATGGTGCTGGGACTCACCTCCGCCACGGCGTGGGGCAAGGGCACCGCGCCGGCCGCCGACGCCACCGCGCAAGGCGGCGGCACGGCAGCCGATCAGGTGCTGACCTGGACGGCCGACGACGACATGACGAAGTACGCCTCCGCTCCGGCGACCGCCGTGGCGGGCAAGGCGACGATCGTCTTCGAGAACAGCGCGGCGACCGGCAACACCACCGGGATGTCGCACACCCTCACCTTCACCACCTCCGACCCCGACTACAACCAGGACGTCGATCTCAACATCCTGGCCTCCCCCAACGACTCGAAGGGCGGCAAGCACACGGCGGAGGTCACCCTGACCCCGGGGACCTACAAGTACTACTGCACCATCCCGGGACATCAGCAGATGCAGGGCACCCTGGTGGTGACCGGGGACGAGCCGGGTGAGGACACCACGCCGCCGCAGACCTCCGCCACGGTGGACGGCGACAAGGACGAGGACGGCAACTACCTGGGCAGCGCGACGGTCACGGTGACGGCCTCGGACGCCGACTCGGGCGTGGACGGCATCGAGTACGCCCTCGACGGCGGCGCGTACCAGGCCTACACGGCGCCGGTGACGGTCACGGACGCGGGTGAGCACACCGTCCGCTACCGGGCGAAGGACAAGGCGGGCAACACGGCGGAGGAGAAGTCCGTGAGCTTCACCGTCGTCGAGCCGCCCGACGTGGACACCACCCCGCCCACGACCGAGGGCAAGGCCGAGGGCAGCAAGAACTCCGACGGCCACTTCATCGGCAGGGCGACGGTGACGGTGACCGCGACGGACGACAAGTCCGGCGTCGAGACGATCGAGTACTCGCTGGACGGCGCGCCGTATCTGCCCTACTCCGACCCGCTGGTCGTCGACCGGGCCGGATACCACGCGGTGACCTACCGGGCCACCGACAAGGCGGGCAACACCTCCGAGCCGCAGAAGGTCTCCTTCCGCGTGGTGGCGGGCGGCGGGGTGCCCGCCCCGGCCTGCCCGGAGTACGACGAGCGGGAGACCGTGATCGTCGGCACCGTCGACACCGGGGTGCCCAACCGGATGACGATGCGCCGCTGCACCGTCAACGAGCTGATCGAGGACGAGAAGGAGTGGACCTCGCAGGCGCTGTTCCTCAAGCATGTGCGCGCTGTCACCGCGCGGCTCGTCAAGGAGGGCGTGATCGTCGTCCGCGAGCAGCGGCTCATCAACCGCGCCGCCAAACGCTCCGGCATCGGCACACCCGGCCAGAACACCGGCTACCGCGATCTGTTCGACGGCAGCAAGGAGTCCTTCGCCGACTGGGAGCAGGTCGGCGGCGGCCGATTCGGACTGAACGAAGACGGCACCATGACCAGCGACGACGAGGTCGAGGGCATGGGGATGCTGTGGTACCCGAAGCGGAAGTACGGGGACTTCTCCCTGAAACTGCAGTTCCGCGACGACGCGCCGGGTGACGGCCGGACCAACAGCGGCGTCTTCGTCCGGTTCCCCGATGTGCACGACCACCCGGAGGAGTCACGTCCGGAGTGGGTGGCCATCAAGTACGGGCACGAGCTGCAGATCCTGGACCGCCCGGACGGGGACATGTACAAGACCGGCTCCGTCTACGGGTTCGACCGCGTCGGCCTGGCGGGCGCGGGCGTCACCCCGAAGGGCACCTGGAACGACTACGAGATCCGGGTGATCGGCCAGCACTACGAGATCTATCGCAACGGCACGCTGATCAACGAGTTCGACAACGACCGCGGTCAGGTCTTCGAACCGCCGCGCGGCGACGACCCGGGCACCGACGGGCGCCGCTACGCCTCGGGCTATGTGGGCCTGCAGGTCCACGGGACCACTGACGTGGTGTCGTACCGCAACGTACGGATCAAGGAACTGTAGGACGGGCTCCTGCTGCGCTCGGGCAGTCTGCTCCCCGGCCCACGGCGGGGAGCAGACCTCCCGAGCGCGGCCTCCCGAGAGCGGGCTCCGGCGTCTCAGTCGGTGCGCTGCTGCGGGATGCCCATACGGGAGGCGAACTCCTCGGGGGCTCCCTCGTAGCCCCGCAGCAGCACCTTGTGGTGCCACTCCCCCGTCTCGCCGCGGACGAACTCGGCGACCGTGGCCGCCGTGGCCCGCGGGACGCCGGAGAAGTCGTTCGCGGACAGCTCCTCATACCCCTCGCAGATCCGCACGGCCGTGTTGGGGACCTGGTCGAAGGTCTTGTGGCCCTCGCCCTGCTGGATGGCGACCCCGACGACGACACGCGTGTACTTCTCGGCCAGCCGCTCCAGTTCGAGGGTCATCACCTCGTCGGAGCCGAAGCCCTGACCGGTCTTGCTGTCCCGGTTCAGGGTGATGGTGCCGTCCGGTGAGCGGCTGTCGAAGTGGACGAGGTAGGCCGGCTCGCCGTGCGGAGCGTCCGCGGTGTATGTGGCGGCCACTATGTCGAGGTCGTGCGGCGGCTCCCCCATCGCGCTGGGGTCCCACTTGAGGGTGACCTCCACCTTGCCGAGTCCTTTGTTGAGACTGCTGCTCATCCTGCCCCCTCCTCCTCGGACCGCCCTGCGAACAGCTCCATCGTGCCACGTCAACAGTGCCGGGATCAGGGGGAGTCCGGGGAGCTTCGGCGGGTGGCGCTGGAGCGTTCGAAGCCGGTCCAAACGGCGTCCACCGCCGCCGCCACCACTTTGCCGCGCGGCACCTCGGGGTGGTCGAGCCACCACAGGGCCAGCCCTTGGAGCGCGCTGCGGCACACCTCCCAGGCCATCTCGGCCTCGATCCGGGTCTCCTCGTCGGGCGCTTCGAGCAACGGGATACCGACCAGCCGGGCGAAGAAGGGCAGCAGGGCGTCGCGGCTCGCCTCGATGACTTCCCGGTGGTCCTCGCGTACCGCCGTCTCCCCGGTGGTGTCGCGGAAGAGCATCCGCCAGGCGTAGGGGTGGGTCTCGATGTGGTGGAACCACGCGTCGAAGGCGCTCGCCACCTCCTCGGTGCTCAGCTGGTCGTGCACATCGCCGCTGCCGGTCTTCGAGAGCCGCTCGCGCCACAGCTGCCGGAGAGCGGCGAAGTGCTTCTCCAGCAGGCGGCGGTGGAGCCGGCGCTTGGAGGGGAAGTGGTCGTAGACCACCGGCACGGAGACTCCGGAGCGCCGGGCGATCTCCTCCATCGAGGCGCGCTGGTAGCCGTGCGCGGCGAAGACCTCGGTGGCGGCCTCCTCGATGACGCTGCGGCGCTGCTGGGCGCTCATGCGCTTATGGGGCTTGTCGGTTGACAACCTAGCGGTCCTTAGGTTTAGGCTGGGGCGAGGTTAACCTAGTCGTGATTAGGTTATCCGTCAGGCTACGGCCCGCCGAGCACTCCCACAAGGCGTATCCGCACGACGTGAGGGGCAGCCATGAGCAGCGGTGACGAGCGGTACGACGTGGTCGTGGTCGGCGCCAGGTGCGCCGGGGCGCCGCTGGCGGCACTGCTGGCCCGGCAGGGGTTCGAAGTGTGCCTGGTGGAGAAGGCACAGCTGTCCGGCGACACCCCTTCGACCCATGTCTTCGAGGCCGACGCGCTGGCCTTCCTCGACTCGCTCGGCGTCCTGGACGGGCTGCGTGCGACGGGCGCGCCGCTGGTCGCACGGGCCGACGCGCGCGTGGGCGAGGTGCGCTGGCCGGCTGTCTGGCCGGTGCGGGCCGGCGACCCCGGCGGCGTGATGTCGGTGCGCCGCTTCCGGCTCGATCCCCTCCTCGCCGAGACCGCCCGGGATGCGGGCGCCACGCTGCTGACCGGCACAGCGGTGACGGAGTTGGTCAGGGCCGAGAACGGCAGAGTGACGGGGGTCAGGGTCTCCTCGGCCACGGGGGGCGAGGAGACCCGCGGCGGCACGGCGGACGAGCGGGTGCTGAAGGCCCGGCTGGTGGTGGGCGCGGACGGCCGCGCCTCCACCGTCGCCCGGCTTGCCGGCTCCCGCTCCTACCACGTGACCCGCAACCAGTTCGCGCTGTTCTGGGGCTACTTCGAGGGAGCGCAGATCGGCGAGCCGACCTTCGTCTTCCACCGCTGGGCCGACCGCTTCGTGCTCGGTATCCCCACCGACGGGGGGCTCTACCAGGTGCAGGTCGGCGTGGACCCGGCCCGGGTGGGCGAGTTCCGCGCCGGGCTGCCCGGCAGCCTGCTGGAGTACGCGCGGGCCGCCGAGCCGGTGGCCGAGGCGCTGGCGGGCGCCCGGCCGGTCGGCACGCCACGGGGGACGACGCACTGGAAGGGGTACTTCCGCGAACCCACCGGGCCCGGCTGGGTGCTGGTGGGCGACGCGGGCCACTTCAAGGACCCCACGGGCGGGCGCGGTATCGGCGACGCCTTCCTCCAGGCCGCCGAGCTGGCGCGGACCCTCGCCGGGCGGCTCACCGGGGAGGCGGCGCAGCTGGACGAGGCGCTGCGCCGGTGGGGCACGTGGCGGGACGCCGAGTTCGTCGAGCCGTACTGGTTCGCAGCCGACCTCGGCTCTCTCGCCCCGCTGCCGGCCGTTCTGCCCGAGGTGCTGCGCGGGATGCGCCGCGCCGGGGTCGCGGACAGCCTCTTCGAGCTGGTCAACCACCGAGCCGCTCCCACCGACATCCTCACCGGACCCCGGCTGCTCGCGGCGGTCGGCCGGCTGCTGGCCCGGGGGCGGATCGGCGTACTGCGGGAGGTCGCCCGACTGGCCGCCGCCGACCGGCGCCGCCGCGCCCTGGCCGCCCGCCCGTGCTACGAGACGTGCTGAGCCGTCGCTCGCCCGCCGCCCGCAGGCGGCGGCCTGCGGGAAGCCGCCGGACGGAGCCGGACGAACCCGACCCGGCGCCCTGCCGCACCGCCGAAGGCGGTAGCGTGACCGTTCGATCATGGTCAGGCGCCTCGGCACGGCGACGGGCGGGGGCCGGGAACGGGGCACGAGGGTGTACGCGGTAGGCGAGCAGGACGAGCACGACGACATCTTCCCGGTCATCGAGTACACGGGGGACGAGGGCTGTTGGCAGGCCCCGGCCGACCTGGAGCGTCGGCTGTACAAGCTGCACGAGGTCGACGAGAGCTACACCTATCTGCGCACTCTGGCCGAGAACGGCGTCTACCACCCGGTGCCGATCGAGCAGGCCACCCGGAATCCGGCCGAACGGCAGCTGCTGACCAGCGAGATCACCGGTTCCGACGGCATCACCCGGACCATCACCCAGGTCTACACCGACGGGCTGCTGCCGCGCCCGCACCCCTATGTCGTCTTCGAGTTCATCACCCTGGGCACTCTCGCCGACATCCTGCCGCCCGAGGTGGACGTGCTGGTCGTCAACGCCGCGACACCCTGCCAGGAGATGTTCCAGGTCGACGACGAGGAGCGGGAGGTGTGGGCGGATCTGCACGAGGAGCTGTTCGACCCGCGGGCGCTCACCGACCGGCTCGTCACCCGCCGCACCGGCGCCCCTCAACCGGGTCCGCTGCTGCACGGCCTGGCCTGCGGAGCGCACCTGTGCTACGGCAACGGCGACCCGTGGAACACCCTGGACTGGCACGGCGCCGGCTACAGCGCCGAGGTCGAACGGCTGGAGGAGAGCTGGGGGATCAGCAGCCGGGAGGACTGGCTGGAGACCCAGCAGCGGCTGCTGGAGTGCGAGGTGAGCCCCTGGTTCTGGGACTTCGTGCTCGGTGCCCGGCTCGCGCTGGAGAAGGAGCACGGCGGTCGCGGCCCGGTGGACGCCGGGCGGTGGCGGGACTGCGTGGAGGCGACCCTGCGGCGGGTCGTCGAGGCGCCCGAGGGGCCCCAGTTCGACGAATTCCTCGTGGAGATGCGCGGGATGGTCGGCAAGATCCTGCGGTACGAGGCGCGGTTCCGGGCCGACGAGCTGCTCGGGCCCGACGAGGTGGTCCGTACGGTCGCGGCCTGGGACCTGGGGCGGGCCTCGAAGATGGCCCGCTGGGGCCGGGGCGCCCGCTATGCGACCCGCGCGGAGATGTACGACGCGATCGAGCGGGTGAGCGCGGGCGTTCGGAGTACCTACCGCTCCTGGGCCGAGTTCTCGGCGGCGTATGTGATGGGCCGCTGCCTGCACTTCGACGAGGAGCGGTTCGGCGAGTGGTACACCGAGGTGCTGGAGGCGCACCGGGTGCTGCTGCGGGCGCCGGCCGGCCCGTGGCGGACGGTGCCGTTCCAACTGCCGGACTGAGCGGCCGTTCCCACCGGGGCCGGCCCGCAAGCAGCAGTAGGAGACCGGTGGTTTCACCGATGCGCACCTCGGGTGTGCGCCGGGACAGTGGCCTGCGCAACCGCCCCGGACGGGCGCGGCCGGCCACGACGTGCCAGGCCGTGCCGTGTCCTTCGCCCAGCGAGAGGACGCACCCTCCATGCCGCACAAACCCCGACCCCGCCTCCTGCCTACGGTGCTCGCCGCGCTGTTCACGGTGGCCGGACTCACCGCGACCCAGGCCGTTCCGGCCGCGGCGCACACCACGACCCCGACAGCGGCCGCTACCGTCGCGGCCGAGAATCCGTACGAGCGCGGCCCCGACCCCACCGAGGACAGCATCGAGGCGGTACGCGGCCCCTACGCCGTCTCCGACACGAGCGTCTCGCGGTTGTCCGTCAGCGGCTTCGGCGGCGGCACCATCTACTACCCGACCACGACACGGGACGGCACGTTCGGTGCGGTGGTGATCTCACCCGGCTTCACCGCCACCCAGTCCTCGATCGCCTGGCTGGGGCCGAGACTCGCCTCGCAGGGGTTCGTGGTCATGACGATCGACACGCTCACCACCCTCGACCAGCCCGACAGCCGCGGACGGCAGCTCCTGGCGGCGCTGGACTACCTGACCGACCGCAGCAGGGTCCGGGACCGCGTCGACAGCAGCCGGCTCGGTGTGATGGGCCATTCGATGGGCGGCGGGGGCTCGCTGGAGGCCGCCAAGAGCCGCCCCTCGCTCCAGGCCGCCGTTCCGCTCACCGGGTGGAACCTGGACAAGAGCTGGCCGGAGCTGCGCACCCCCACGCTCGTGGTGGGCGCCGACGGTGACACCATCGCCCCGGTCGCCACCCACTCCGAGCCCTTCTACGAGAGCCTGCCGCGCTCGTTGGACCGGGCCTACCTGGAGCTGAACAACGCCAGTCACCTCACCCCCAACACCCCCGACACGACGATCGCGAAGTACAGCCTGTCCTGGCTGAAGCGGTTCATCGACAACGACACCCGCTACGAGCAGTTCCTCTGCCCCCTTCCCCGGCCCTCGCTGACCATCGAGGAGTACCGGGGCAACTGCCCCCACACCTCTTAGCCGAACGTGACCGGGCGCCGCGGTGCCGGCCCGGGGGCGCGGGGCTTCGTCCCCGGGCCCCCGGGCCCTTCCCCGGTAACTGACTCCGCAGTAACCTGCGGAGCGTGACCGGACCGCCGACCGTCCGTGAACCGACCCGTTCCTGCCGTCTGCTGCCGCTGCTGATCGGCGCCGAGCAGCAGCGCGACCCCGGCCAGGACGGGGCGGAGCTTGCCGTCGTGCTGCGCGCCGCCGGTGCGGCGGGGCTGGGAACGGACGCCTTGCGGGCCGCCGAGCAGGCGGGAGTCGTCCGCCCCGAACAAGACCTCCTCCGACTGGGACCGGCGCCGGGCCGCCACAGCTACGACCAGGCGCCGCTGTCCGAACGGCAGGCAGCGCACCGGCTGTTGGCAAGCGCGTACGAGGACGGCACCCGGCCGCTGCCGCTGCTCTACCACCGGGCCGCCGCGGTACTCGGGCCCGCCGGGCCGCTCGCCGACGCGCTGGCCGAGACCGCGGCCCGGCTGGCCGGGCGGCAGCGGGCCGGACACGCGGAGTGCTCG
The DNA here is from genome assembly GCF_017676345.1 of Streptomyces smyrnaeus. Lineage (GTDB taxonomy): Bacteria > Actinomycetota > Actinomycetes > Streptomycetales > Streptomycetaceae > Streptomyces > Streptomyces smyrnaeus. The sequence goes on from NZ_JAFFZM010000001.1 coordinate 545,079, forward strand.
GCGGCGCTCGCGAGGTCGGCCGAGCTGACGGCCGACCGCGCGGTGCGCGCCCGGCGACTGGTCGCGGCCGCCGAACAGGCCCGGCTGGCGGGCTCTCCCACCCGGGCGCACGCCCTGCTGGCCCGCGCCGACCGCACCCCCTCGCCCGAGTCGGCCCGCGGCCCGGCCGAACTCGTGCGTGGCCTGCTGTGGTTGCGCGACGGGCCGGTGGCCGACGCACAAGAAGCGCTGCTCCTCGCCGCCGAACTGCTGGCGGCCGCCGCGCCCGAGGACGCCGCCACGGCGCGGCTGGCCGCGATGGAGGCGGCCTGGGAACTCGGGGACGCGCCGGGATATCTGGCGGCCGTCGACGGCTTCGCACCGCTGGGCGGCGCAGACGGCCCGACAGCCCGCCGCGCGGCCCCCGAGACGGACCCACCGGAGCCCCTGCGGCCGCAGCGGCCGGCGAGCACGGCGGCACGGGCCCGGCGCCAGGTGCGCACCCCGCAGCCGACCCGTTCGCTCATCAGTTACCGCACCGGCATGTCGGCCGTCCTGCGGGGGCGCCCGGCCGAGGGCCGTGTTCCGCTGCGGCGGCTGCTCACCGCCGGGGACGGGCCGGGGGACGAGCCCGAAGAACTGCTGCGCGCGGGCGCCGCCGCGCTCGTCGTCGGAGATGTCGCGGCCGCCGCCCGGCTCAACGCCCGTGCGTCCGCGGTGGCCCGCGCCCGGGGGCTGCACGTGCTGGTGGCCCGTACGTTGGAACACCTCGCCTACGCCGAGCTGCGGGCGGGCCGGCACGCCCGGGCCAGGGCACACGCCGAGGAGGGGCTGCGCGCCGCCCACCGCACCGGCCAGCGGAACATCGCGGCCCACCAGCACGCGATCCTGGCCCTGGTCGGGTCGGTGGAGGGCGACACGGCCGGGGTGGCGGAGCACGCGCACGCGGCGCAGGAGGTGGCGGGCCGGCACGGTCTGGCGCAGGCGGCGACCTTGGCGCAGTGGGCGCTGGCGCGTGCGGAGCTGAGCCGGGGCCGGGTGGCCGAGGCGGCGGCCCGGCTCGGACCGCTGGTGGGCACCGGGCCGAGGCGGGGCCACTTCGCGGTGCGGATGCTGGCCGTCCCCTGCTTCGTGGAGGCCGCTGTGCGCTCGGGCCGTGGCGGGGCGGCCGAGGCGGCGGTGGCCGAGTTCGCCGACTGGGTGGCGCAGGGCATCGACCCGCAGGCTGCGGGCCAACTCGCCCGCTGCCGCGCCCTGGTGGACGAAGCGCCCGGCAGCGAGCCGCTGTACGCGCGGGCGCTGGCCGAGCACGAGCGCTCCGGCGGGGACTTCGAACGCGGCCGCACCCAGCTGCTGTTCGGCGGCTGGCTGCGGCGCCGGCGCCGGCCCCGCGACGCTCGCGGGGTGCTCACCGACGCGCTGGTCTCCTTCGAGCGGTGCGGGGCGCGGGCCTGGGCCGAGCAGACCCGCGCTGAGCTGCGGGCGGCGGGGCAGGCCGCAGCGGACCCGGTGCCGGGGCCGCTGACCCGGCTCACCCCGCAGCAGGTGCGCGTGGCCCGGCACGTCGCCGAGGGCGCCACGAACCGGGAGATCGCCCTCCAGCTGTCGGTGAGCCCCCGCACCGTCGATCACCATCTGCGCAACATCTTCGCCGCGCTCGGGGTGCGGTCGCGGGTGGAGCTCTCCCGGGTGATGACGTTCGGCGACGGTGCCGGGTGAGCGACCGCGGTCAGTCCCGGACCGCCGCGACCGCCTCGATCTCCACCAACTGGTCGGTGTAGCCGAGCACGGTGACCCCCAGCAGCGTGCTGGGGACGGCGTGGTCGCCCATCGCGTCGCGGTAGACCTCCCAGGCGATCCCCAGGTCCTCCTGGCGGGCGGTGGCCACCAGGACCCTGGTGCTGATCAGGTCGCCGAGGTCGGCGCCCGCCGCACCGAGGGCGGTGCGCAGGTTCTCGACCGCCCGGGCGGCCTGCCCCGCGTAGTCGCCGACGGGGGTGACGGTGCCGTCGGCGGCCAGCGGGCAGGCCCCGGCGAGGAAGATCAGCCGGGCGTCGGGGGGCGCCGTGGCCGCGTAGGCGTACTCGGCCACGTCGGAGAGTGTCTGCCGGGGCTGGCTCCCGGGCGGAGTCGGAGGGAGGATCAGGGACACTGCTCGCGGCACGGGGTTCCTCTCGCAGGGTAGGGCTGGGCCCGACCGACTTCAGCGCAGTGCCGCCGCCCCCGCAACCGGTTATTCGCGCCCGGCGGGTGCCGGCGCCCGCCTTCCGGGGCGGCCCGGCCTCAGCTGCCCAGATCCTGCTTGAGACGGCCGATCAGGTCCGCGTCGCAGAAGTCCAGGAAGCCCCTGGGGTCCGGTCCGGCGTTCATCAGGACCAGGCGGTCGAATCCGGCCTCCGCGAAGGGCTTGGCGACCTCCACGAAGCGCTGCGGGTCGTTGCCGCAGGCGAAGCGCTGCCGGATGTCCTCTTCGCGGACCTGCGCCGTGGCGGCCTCGAAGTTGACCGGGTTGGGCAGTTCGCTCATCACCTTCCAGCCGGCGAGTGCCCACCGGAAGTACTTGAGCGCCGACTGGGCGCCCTCGCTCTCGCTCTCCGCCCAGGCCATCGGCACCTCGGCGTAGCCGGGACCGGTGCCGCCCGCCTCCCGGTAGTGGCGAACGATCTCGGGTTTCTCCTCGGTGGCGAAGATCGCGTCACCGAGTTCGGCGGCGATCCGGCTGGAGGCGGCACCGCTGGCGGCGACCGCGATCAGCGGCTGCTCCGCGGGCAGGTCGAAGATCCGGGCGTCCTCCAAGCGGAGGTACTTGCCCTCGTAGGAGCGGTAGCCGCCCTGCCACAGCAGGCGGATGATCTCCAGCGCCTCCCGGAACCTGACGTGCCGTTCGGACACCGCGGGCCAGCCGTCACCGGTCACATGTTCGTTCAGCCGTTCGCCGGAGCCGACGCCGAGCACGAAGCGGCCCTCGGAGACGAGCGCCATGGTCGCGGCGGCCTGGGCGACGACGGCCGGATGGTAGCGCATGCTGGGGCAGGTGACCCCGGTGACCAGCTGGATGCGTTCGGTCTTGGCGGCGATGGCCCCGAGCACGCTCCAGGTGAAGGCGGAGTGGCCCTGCTCGTCCAGCCATGGATGGTAGTGGTCGCTCATCTCGACGAAGTCGAATCCGGCGGCCTCGGCGGCGATGGCCTGGCGGATCAGTTCCTGGGGGCCGTACTGCTCGGTGGCGAGCTTGTAGCCGATCTGCATGTGTACTGCTCCTTGGTCGCTCTCCCCCCTCGGGTACCTCCACTTCCTTTCGCACACTCCCACCGTCCCTGGGCCCGCGAGGGGTGTGACACGGCGGATGCGGGGAACCGCCGGATACCGACACCTCCGTCCGAAGGAGACCGGGCATGGACACACTCTCCGACCTGTCGGTGCTGGTGACAGGCGGTTCGCGCGGGCTGGGGCTGCTGTTGGCCCGGCAATGCGTGGAGCGGCGCTGCGACGTCACGATCGCGGCACGTGACCAGGAGGAGCTGGACCGCGCCGTCGGGCTGCTGCGGCGCAGGGCACGCGACACCAGCGTGACCGGGCGGGTGTGCGACGTGACCGACCGGTCCGCCGTCCATGAGCTGGTGGAGAACACCGCGGCCGACCAGCGGGGCCTGGACGTGGTGATCGCCAACGCCGGGAACATCCAGGTGGGGCCCGCCGAGGAGTCGGGCACCGAGGGGTTCCGCAGCGCGATGGACACCATGTTCTTCGGCGCGCTCCACACCGCGATGGAGTCCCTGCCGCAGCTGCGGGAGAGTCCGGCCGGCGGTCGGCTGGGGCTGATCGGCTCGGTGGGCGGCCTGCTGCCGGTGCCGCATCTGCTGCCGTACTCGTGTGCGAAGTCCGCCGTCGCGGCGCTCGCGGAGGGGCTGCGCGCCGAGCAGGCCGAGCACGGGGTCAGCGTCACCGCCGTCCACCCGGGTCTGATGCGGACCGGCTCGCACCATCAGGTGGAGCTGTCCGGCGACGAGGGCAAGGAGTTCGCGTGGTTCGCCACGCTGGCGGGGCTGCCGGGGCTGTCCATGGACGCGCTGCGGGCTGCCGAGCGCATCGTACGGGCGCTCGAACAGCGCCGTACGCGGGTGGTGCTCACCCCCGCGGCGCAGCTGGGCGCCAAGGCGTACGGGGTCGCCCCCACGCTGGTGACCCGCACCAATGAGCTGGTGTCCCGGCTGCTGCCCGAACCGGACGACTCCGGCCGCGAGGGCCGCTCCCGCTGGCAGTCCGCGGTGAGCGCACTCAACGACCGCGCGGCGCGGCGCCTCAATCAGACAGGCGCGTAGGACCGCGTCCCGAAGGGGCGCGGGGAACCGCGCGACAAGCCACAAGCAACGCGCACCCGGGCAGCCGCCGAGACCCCGACGGCGGAGCCGCGCCCGTACGGACCTGGAGGACACATGAGGGCTCTCACCTATCAGGGCAAGCGCAACGTCAGCGTGGAGACGGTGCCCGATCCGGAGATCACCGAGCCGGACGATGTCATCGTCCGCGTGACCACGAGCGGCATCTGCGGCTCCGACCTGCATCTGTACGAGGTGCTCGGGCCGTTCCTCGACGAGGGCGACATCCTCGGACACGAGCCGATGGGAGTGGTCGAGGAGGTCGGCCCCGAGGTGGCCGGGCTCTCGGCCGGGGACCGGGTGGTGGTGCCGTTCAACGTCAGCTGCGGCACCTGCTGGATGTGCGGCCAGGGGCTCCAGTCGCAGTGCGAGACCACGCAGGTACGCGAGTACGGCACCGGCGCCGCCCTGTTCGGCTACAGCAAGATGTACGGCCAGGTGCCCGGCGGCCAGGCGGAGTTCCTGCGGGTGCCGTTCGGCAACCATCTGCCGGTGAAGGTGCCGGACGGGCCGCCGGACGAGCGGTTCGTCTATCTGTCCGACGTGCTGCCCACGGCGTGGCAGGCGGTCACCTACGCCGACGTTCCCCAGGGCGGCAGCGTCACCGTGCTGGGGCTGGGCCCCATCGGGGACATGGCCACCCGTATCGCGCAGCACCAGGGCGCCGAACTGGTCATCGGTGTCGATCTGGTGCCCGAGCGGCTGGAGCGGGCCCGCGCCCACGGCGTACACACCCTGGACCTGCGCGAGCACCACGACCTCGGCGCCGCGGTGCGGGAGCTGACCCAGGGCCGGGGTACGGACGCGGCCATCGACGCGGTCGGCATGGAGGCGCACGGCGCGCCCGTCGCCAAGGCCGCGCACCAGGCGGTCGGCCTGCTGCCGGACGCGGTGGGCGCCAAGATGATGCAGCGCGCCGGTATCGACCGGCTGGCAGCGCTGAGCGCGGCGTTCGACGTCGTACGGCGCGGCGGCACCGTGTCGATCTCAGGCGTCTACGGGGGCGCCACCGACCCGCTGCCGATGCTGAAGCTGTTCGACAAACAGCTTCAGCTGCGCATGGGCCAGGCGAACGTCCGCAGCTGGGTCGACGACATCCTCCCCCTGCTGACCGACGACGACCCGCTGGGTGTGGACCACTTCGCCACCCATTCGCTGCCGCTGGAGCAGGCGCCGAGTGCCTACGGCACGTTTCAGCGCAAGGAAGACGGCATGGTGAAGGCCCTCTTGAAGCCTTCAGCGACCTAGCTTTCTGTTGCGCTTGGGCAGTCTGCGCCAGGGGCGCAGGGTGGGCAAGCGCAGCACCCATGCGGGGTACGCAGCCCATGGTGCTACCGCAAGTCGCGGAGGCGGCGGAACTTGCCGACCGAGCGCTCGATGGTCTCCGGGTCGACGACCTGGGCCTCCACCGTCACGCCGATGCCCTCCTTGACGCGGCGCACAAGAATTTCCGCCGCATCCGCGCGCTGAGCACCCGTGGCGGCGGCCCGCGCCTCCACCAGCACGCTGAGGTGGTCCAGCCGGCCCTGCCGGGTGAGCTGCAGCTGGAAGTGCGGGGCCAGCGCCGGGATCTCCAGCACGATCTCCTCGATCTGGCTGGGGAAGACATTGACGCCACGCAGAATGATCATGTCGTCGCTGCGGCCGGTGATCTTCTCGATACGCCGGAACGCGGGCCGGGCCGTCCCCGGCAGCAGCCGCGTCAGATCGCGGGTGCGGTAGCGGATGACGGGCAGCGCCTCCTTGGTGAGCGTCGTCAGCACCAACTCGCCCCGCTCCCCCGAGGCGTACGGCTCCTCCCCCAGCGGGTCGACGATCTCCGGGTAGATGTGGTCCTCCCACAGGTGAAGACCGTCCTTGGTCTCCACGCACTCCTGGGCGACGCCCGGCCCCATCACCTCCGACAGCCCGTAGATGTCCACCGCGTGCAGGGCGAACCGCTCCTCGATCTCGCGCCGCATCGCCTCCGTCCACGGCTCCGCCCCGAAGATGCCGACCCGCAGCGAGGTGCCGCGCGGATCGATGCCCTGCCGCTCGAATTCGTCGAGCAGGGTGAGCATGTAGGTCGGCGTCACCATGATGATCTCGGGCCGGAAGTCCTGGATCAGCTGGACCTGCCGTGCCGTCATCCCGCCGGAGGCCGGAATGACGGTGCAGCCCGCCCGCTCGGCGCCGTAGTGCGCCCCCAGCCCACCGGTGAACAGCCCGTAGCCGTAGGACACATGCACCTTGTGGCCGGGCCGCCCACCCGCTGCCCGTATACAGCGCGCCACCAACTCCGCCCAGGTGTCCAGGTCGCGCTGGGTGTACCCGACGACGGTCGGGCGCCCGGTGGAACCGCTGGAAGCGTGGATACGGCGTACGTCCTCCATGGGCACGCCGAACATCCCGAACGGGTAGGTGTCGCGCAGGTCGGCCTTGGTGGTGAACGGGAACTTCGCCAGATCGTCAAGGGTGCGGCAATCCTCGGGTCGCACCCCTGCCGCGTCGAACTTCTTGCGGTACAGCTCCACGTCCTCATACGCGTGCCGCAGTGTGCCCTGGAGCCGCTTCAGTTGCAGCTGCCGCAGCTCGTCGGCCTCCAGCCGCTCGCCGTCGTCCATGAGCCCGCCGTCCGGCGTCGCGGCCACCGGCCGGGCCCCGGTTCCCGCGCCGTTCCCCACCTGCGACCTCCCGCCTCCGGCGAACACCGACCGACCATTCGGTGCGCCCAGTAATCCAGCGCGGGGACCGGGCTGTCAAGACGGCTGCGGCGACCTCTTCGGCCGCATCCCGTACCTTGCGTCCCGGTCTTCGTCACGGAGGTGAGATGAGGGTGGAGCGCGTCGACGCTGCGCTGCTGCGCCGTAACGCGCAGGTCGCGTATCTGGACCTGAGCACGGAAGACGCCGTACGGCGCTGGGGCGAGCCCGAGGTCACCTGGGATGACCTCGGGCCGTGGAACACCTTCGCCTTCCGCCTCGCGGACGGGACCCTGGCCGGGCTGGTACGCGAGGTCGAGAACGCGCCGAAGCCGGGGTACTTCCTGATCTCCGACGGTGACCCCGCCGAGGTGCTGCCGGTCTTTCTCTCGGAGGCCGACTTCGATGAGGCCCGCGTGCTGGAGCGGTACCCCGGGTGATCCCGGGGAGGGGGTGCCCCTGCCTGCGGCTTGCAGACTGCGGGTGTGTTGTGGCTAGTCGCGCAGTTCCCCGCGCCCCTGGCGGGGCGCGTGTGCGATGAACGCCGACCAGGCGGCCGGCGTGATGCAGAGGGAGGGGATGGTCGTGTCCTTGGAGTCCCGGACGTGGACCCCTCCGGGGGTGGTGGCAACCTCCACGCAGTCGTCGCCCTGAGAGCCGCTGTAGCTACTCTTGAACCAGCTCAGCTCTGCTTGGTTGCTCATAACGCTCCTCGCATTCGCTTCAGCAGGCTCAGGGAATCTGCCGGGGTCAGAGCCTGTGAGCGCAGTTTTGCATACACCATCTGCAACCTGCTGAGCGCTTCCGGTTCGGAGATCAGTTGGCCTGTTTGCTGCCCCTCGGAGTAGCCGAACCACCGGTGTTCGGGCGTCTCCAGGAGTCGTAACGGGCCGTCCAAACCGGCATGCTGTGGCTGCACCAGCGGCATGATCTGCAACTCGATGTTGTCCAGCTCAGCACATGCGATGAGGTGATCCAACTGCCCCTTCGTGATGTCTTCGCCACCCGTGCGCCGCTCCAAGAGAGCCTGTTCGATGATGAAGCTGAACATCACCGGCTTCTTCCGATGCAGCAACTCCTGTCGGTCCAGCCTGAGCGCCAACCGCTCATCGAACTGCTCCTGGGCAGGGATCGGCGGCACCTGGCGCATCACCGTCTTCGTATACGCCTCGGTCTGCAACAACCCCGGGACCACCCGGCACTCGTAGGTGTACAGGCTGAGCGCTGTGAGCTCCATCTTGGCCCACTGGCGGAACCATGCGGCGATGCCGTTGCCCCGCGACAAATGCTTCGCGGCCTCCCGTAGTGCGCCGCCCGCGTCCAGCTCCCTCTCCGCCCGGTCGATGAACAGAGGGGGCGGAAAACGGCGGCCCTGTTCGACGCCCGCGCACGTGCTCAGCGAGTAGCCCGAGCGCTCGGCCCACGCCTCCTGCGTGAACCCCGCACGCTGGCGCAGGGCCTTCACAAACGCGCCGAAGGTCCGGAGACTGTCCGAGCGTTCCGGCTCCTTGCCGCCGCAGCCGCGCTCCTCGTCGTCCTCGTCATAGTCGTCGTCGTAATCGGCCACTTCCGGCCACCTCCCTGTGGCGGGGGAACGTCCCCAACTCACCCAGGGTTACGGGCCATTGCCCGTACTGTCCACACTCCGCACCCCTACGCTTGCGCAGCGTAGGGGTTGCTGAGCTGGTCGCGGGAGACTGCCGAGGGCCAACGTGACGGCCATGTCTCAGCGTCAGCCACTCTCTCCGGCTCGCTCGGCCGCTACCGAGCGTATGTTCGTACAGCGGTTCTCCGCCACCCGGCGGGGCGCCCGCCTGGCGCGACTGCTCGCGCTGCACCAGTTCGACGCATGGGGACTCCCCTACGGCAGCGAGCGCAGCGACAACGCGGCGGCGGTCGTCGCGGAGCTCGCCGCGAACGCGGTACTGCACGGCCGCGTACCGGGGCGGGACTTCGAGCTGGCGCTCAGCCGCCCGCAGGGCTCCGTGCTCATCGAGGTGACGGACACGCTGGGGGAGGCGGCACCGCCGACGACCGCGCCGATGTGCCCGGGGCCGGACCAGGAGTCGGGGCGTGGCCTGCTGCTCGTCGCGACGCTGGCGGCCGACTGGGGCGTACGCGCCCGCACGCCGGCCGCTCCCGGGAAGACGGTCTGGGCCCGGTGCCCGGCCTAGCGGGCCCGGTCCGGTCGGCGCTGTAGCCTTGCTGGCCTGTTGCCGGGGCGGCCCCGCCCACGGCGTGAGACGGCACGAGGGACCCATGCACGACAGCCGCCGCCAACTGCCCCAGCTGCTGACCGAAGCCCGGCGCTGGTTCGAGGACGGCTTGCTGGCGGCGCTGGAGGCGGCCGGTGCCGCGCCGGTCTCCCCGACGCAGGCGCAGCTGTTCTCCGTGCTGGACGAGGCGGGCACCACGGTCTCCGAGCTGGCCCGTCGGATGGGCGTCACCCGGCAGACCGCGCACCAGGCCGTCCACAGCCTGGTCGCGGCAGGTCTTCTGGAGCAGGCCCCCGACCCGGCCTCGGCCCGTCGGCGGCTGATTCGCCGTACCCAGGAGGGCACCCGCGTGCACGCCCGTGCGGAGCGGGTGCTCGCGGCGCTGGAAGGGCAGCTCGCCGAGCGCATCGGTGCGGAGCAGGTCGCGGCGCTGCGGGCGGCCCTGGAGGCGACGTGGGGCCCGCCGCCCGCCGTGCGGCCGGAGTGAGGCCGTCACTCGTACGCCGCCGTCCCGCTTGCATCGGGCCGTGGGCGTACGGAAGGTGGAGGCGAGGGTTCCGGCGAGAGGAGCGTCCATGGCACGCCTTGGCGGGCCGCGTTGCCGAGCCGGTCTGGCAGCCGCCGCACTGGCCCTGGTCACGGCCGTGAGCGGATGCGGCGGCGACGACGACTTCAATCTGCCGGACTGGGACGCCCCGGGCCAGAACGCCCGCGTCGGGGATCTGATGCTCAGGTACGCGCATCTGGCCGAGCCGCGCGGCGGGCCGTGGCGGGCGGGGGACGACGTACCCGGCTATGTCCGGCTCTACAACAAGGGCCAGAAGGACGACGAGTTGGTCGGCGCCAGTTCGCCGGCCGCCGCCTCCGTGCGGATCGTCGGGCCGGACGGTGAGCCGCTCAAGGACGGTGTGCGCCTTCCCACCGGCAAGCTCGTCGAGCTGGAGTCCGGCAAGAACCACTTGCTGCTGCGGGACCTGCGCAAGCAGGTCAGGGGCGGTGACTACATCGAGATCACCTTGCGGTTCCGGGACGCCGGGTCGACGACCTTCAACATCGCGGCGCAGCGGCCGCAGTACGACAAGAGCCCCTCGCCCACGAAGTGACCGCGCCTCAGTGGCGGCTGCCGCGGCGCCGGTCGAGCCGGCGCCACCGCGCCGCTGTCCAGGCGGCGGCGAGCAGCACCAGCAGCCGCACTCCGATCACCACGGGTGGGAGGACGTAGGCCAGGGACGACCATGTGCTGCCCCGTTCGAGCCTGTCGGTGGGCAGCGGGTCGAGCCGGCCACGGGGGTCGTAGGTGACCCGGAGGCGCTCGCCCTTGTCGGCGCGCTTCTTCGCCAGCGTCATGGAGTCGGGCCGCCCGGCGGCGCAGTCGAGCTTGTGCTTGTAGTCGATGGTGGTGGTCGTGTGGGTGATGCCGTTGCTGTCGGTGTAGGTGCTCTCGTGCACCTGCCGGTCGACGTCCAGCACCGTGCAGCGGGTGGACTTTCCCCGGCTGCGCAGGGTTTCGTCGTCCACCACGGCGGCCACCGCGAGTACGGACCCGGCCAGCAGCACGCTGGTCACGATCGCCGCGAGCGGCTGGAAGGGATGGTCCGGGTCGGAGAGGAAGCCGGTGCCGAAAGCGCCGAGGAAGGCGACGATGACCAGCGCGTTGCCGACGTACACGCTGCTGCCCGGTCCCCCGTTGACGGCGTACGAGGCACCCCCGTAGGCCATGCCGACGATGAGCAGGGGCGCGCCGACGGCCCCCATCGTGTGGAAGAGCACAACCGGCCATGTGCGTCGCCGCTTTGTGTGGACGTACACAGCAACCACCCCCTGTCACAGAGGGTTTACCCGGTGTGGCGTTCAACCGCCAGCTTTGGCCAGCTTTTCGTCGGCCTCTGACAACCGCTTCTCGTCCCATCGGTCCGGCGCCAGCGGCGCGAGCCGTCTGATCGTCTCAGGCCGGTTCGCCGCATGAGGGCCCGTGGTCCCGCAGATAGGCGTACAGCGCTCCGGAGCCCTCCAGCATCGCCGTCGTACGCGTCGTCAGCTCCTGGGCGCGGTGGGCGAGCGCCGCACGCAGCTCGGCCGTGCTGCCGGACTCCCGGAGTCCGCCCAGAACGGTGCGGATCTGGGGCAGCGGATAGCGGCTCTGCCGGAGCAGCGCGATGAGGCGGGCGTCGCGGATCTCGGCGGGGCCGTAGCGGCGGTAGCCGGTGACCGGTTCGCGGCGCGGGGTCAGCAGCCCGGCCGACTCCCACACCCGCAGCGCGGAGGGCCGCAGCCTGAGTTGGTGTGCCAGCTCCCCGATGCGCAGGGCGGAGTGGGAAGGTGCCGACTCCTCGGGGGCACGCTCGGCCGTCGCCGTGAGCGCATCGCTCGCCGCGTGCAGGGAGCGGCGCTGTTCGTGCAGGGTCGCATGGCTCTCGTTCACCAACGCCAGCGCGGCGGGCACCTCGCCGGCGTGCACGGCGTGCAGGATGCGCCGGGCGGGGTCGAAGCCGTAGCCCTTCGTCAGGGCGCGGTAGGTGAGGAGCGCCGCGCGGTGGCGGGAGGTGAAGAGGCGGTAGCCGGAGGCGGTGCGGTCGGCGGGCGGCAGGATGCCCGCCTCCTCGTAGTTGCGTACCTGCTGCGTCGAGATTCCGGCGGCCCGCGCGAGGTCCACGGAGCGCAGGGCCCGCCGCTCCTCCCCGGTTCCGCGCTCCCCCATGCCCCGGTCTCCGTTCAGCTGTGCCGCGCTCGCGGCGGCCCGGACGCCGTACTCGCCGCCCTGCGTTCGCAGGTTCGCAGATTATGCGATGCCGCTCGAAGGCCAGGGCGCCGTCATCCAAGAGGGGGATTTGTGGGGGCGCGTTGCGACGTCCCCGTTCCCTGGGCACCGAGGAAGGCGGACGATGCGGTCATCGCTCCTATCCGGGACAGTGCCCGACAAAAGAGGTGTCCGTATGCTCCGTACCGCCGCGCTCCGCACCACCCGTATCCGTCGTGTCCTTGTGCTGTGTGCCGCCGCGGTGGCGGCCGGGGCGCTGGCGCTGGCCGCGCCGGGCGCACAGGCGGCGCCGTCCGGTCAGCCGGCGCCCGGGACGGTGGCGCCGCAGGTGTACGCGCCGCCCGCCGGCGCGCAGGCCGGGCCGGCAGCCGCAGCCGAGCGCCGCCACACCGGGCGGGAGATCCACCGCTTCCTCACCTGGTTCTACGGCGAGCACGGGCCCACCGACTCCCAGCGGGAGCACTTCGTCTCCGACTTCCTCAAGCAGAAGCAGGCGGACAACCCCGACCACGACGTGCTGCTGTGCGCCCAGAACACGCCGCAGAGCATCGAGGTCGGGCCGGTGACCGTGGCACAGTCGGCCGGGTTCGGCTGGGCGACGGTGACCGCGTACTGGGCGGACGGCACGACCAGCACCTTCACCGGCTACGTGGCTCTAGACTCTCACCCGATCGAGTTGCACGACGTCGTGTGTGCGCGGTGACGGTTCGGACAGCGGAGTGACATGGGTGCGGGGACGGGCGGGGAACCGGACGACTGGCCCCGCACCGAGGCGGAGGCCGCCGCCGTGCAGGAGCGGCTGCGCGAGCGCGCCGACCTGGTCGGGCCGGGCCCCGGCCCCGACCAGGTGCGCACCGTCGCCGGGGTCGATGTCGCCTACGCCGACGGCGGCGAGCTGGTGGCCGCCGCCGTGGTGCTGGACGCGGCCACACTGACGGTGGTGGACGAGTCCGTGCACGTGGGACGTACCCGGTTCCCGTATGTGCCGGGGCTGTTGGCCTTCCGCGAACTGCCGTCCGTCGTCGCCGCGCTGCGGGGCCTGTCGCGGCATCCGCGGCCGGACGTCGTGGTGTGCGACGGCTACGGTCTCGCACACCCGCGGCGCGCCGGACTCGCCGTCCACCTGGGCGTGCTGACAGGCATCCCCTGCTTCGGGGTGGCCAAGACGCCCTTCCTCTTCGACTTCGAGGAACCCGGCCCGCAGCGGGGCGCATGGGCACCGCTGACGATGGACGGCGAACAGGTGGGACGTGCGCTGCGCACCCAGGACGGGGTCAAGCCGGTGTTCGTCTCCGTCGGCAGCGGCATCGGCCTCGACAACGCCGCGGCCCTCACCCTGCGGCTGGCCCCCGCCTACCGCCAGCCCGAGACCACCCGCCGGGCGGACCACTTGGCGCGCCGTCGGCTGGCCGAACGCTCCGGCTGAGGCCGCCCGCGGTCGGCGGCCGTGCGTCCCGGGCGGGGCCACGGGCTCCCGGCAGCCGCCGTGGGGCGTCGCCCCGGCGCTCAGGAGAGGGCAAGGTCACACCGATGAGCTGGTGCTACTCGCTGGTCACCTCACCTAATCTGCGGCCATGACGGTCCCGCCTGAAGAAGGGCTCTCCCTCGCGCAGGACTTTCCGGAAGCCACGTACGAGCAGTGGCAGCAGCTGGTCTCCGGAGTTCTGCGCAAGACGGGAGCGACGGTCCCGGACGCCTCCGTGCCCGAGTCCGCCCTCACCACGACGCTCGCCGACGGCATCGACGTACGCCCCCTCTACACGAGGACGGGCGGGGAGAGGGACGAGGGCGGTGGCGCGCGCGGCTTCCCCGGCTTCGCCCCGTTCACCCGGGGCTCCCGCCCGGAGGGCAACGCCGCACGGGGCTGGGACGTGCGGCAGCGGCATACGCGTACCGACGCCGCCGGGACCCGCGAGGCCGTACTCGGCGACCTGGAGAACGGCGTCACCTCGCTGTGGCTGACGGTGGGCGAGGGCGGGCTGCCCGTCGGGGAGCTGGGGCGTGCGCTGGAGGGCGTGTATCTCGATCTGGCGCCCGTCGTGCTGGACGCGGGCGCCGAGTTCGGTCCGGCCGCGGCGGAACTGCTGCGGCTGCGAGGACAGCAGACCGACGGCGGTGCCGCCCCGGACAGTGTGCTGGGTGCCGACCCCCTGGGGTACGCGGCGCGTACGGGCGCCCACGAGGCGGCATCCGAACTGCGCCGCGAGGCCGCCGAGCTGGCGGCCCGGTGCCACGGTGAGCAGCCGGGGCTGCGCACCTATGTGGTGGACACCCTGCCGTACCACGAGGCCGGTGGCTCGCCCGCGCGGGAGCTGGGGTACGCGCTGGCGACCGGGGTCGCCTATCTGCGGGACATGGCCGAGGCCGGGCTGCCGGTGGAGGCGGCCTGCGGGCAGTTGGAGTTCCGGTACGCGGCAACGGCCGACCAGTTCGCCACCATCGCGGCGCTGCGCGCGGCGCGCACGCTGTGGTCGCGGGTGGTGCAGGCGTGCGGTGCCCCCGCGTACGCGGGGGCGCAGCGGCAGCACGCGGTGACCTCTCCGGTGATGATGACCCGCCGCGATCCGTGGGTGAACATGCTGCGCACGACGGTTGCCACGCTGGCGGCCGGGGTCGGCGGCGCGGACGCGGTGACGGTGCTGCCGTTCGACCACGCGCTGGGGCTGCCGGACGCGTTCGCCCGGCGTATCGCCCGCAACACCTCCACCATCCTGCTGGAGGAGTCCCACCTGGCCGGGGTGATCGACCCGGCGGGCGGCTCCTGGTACGTGGAGTCCCTCACCGACGAGCTGGCGCGTACGGCCTGGGCGCACTTCCAGGAGATCGAGGGCGCGGGCGGGATGGCGGCGGCGCTGCACGACGGGCTGGTGGCCGAACAGCTGCGCGTCGGCTGGGCGGAGCGCAGCAGGGCGCTGGCCCGCAGGAGCGAACCGATCACCGGGGTGAGCGAGTTCCCGCTGCTGGACGAGCGTCCCGTCGAGCGGGAGCCCGCGCCCGAGCGGCCGGGCGGTGGGCTGCCCCGAGTACGCAGGGACGACGCCTACGAGGCGCTGCGGGCCCGCTCGGACGCCCACCTGGCGGCGACCGGCGCCCGCCCGAAGCTGTTCCTGGCCGCACTGGGCCCGGCCGCCGCGCACACCGCGCGGGTGTCGTTCGTCGCCAACCTCGCCCGCGCCGGCGGTATCGAGCCGGTGCACGATCCGGTGACGGTGGACGCCGACAGCGCCGCGGAGGCCTTCTCCGGCAGCGGCGCCCGGATCGCCTGCCTGTGCTCCAGCGACGCGCTCTACGCCGAGCAGGCGGCCGGTGTCGCCGCCGCGCTCAAGGCGGCGGGCGCCGCGCGGGTGCTGCTGGCGGGGAAACCCGAGGACGCCGAGCGGCGCGCGGAGTTCCTGGGCGCCGGGGTGGACGAGTTCGTCCACGCGGGCGGCGATGCCGTCGCTGCCCTCACCTCCCTTCTCGACCGCATGGGGGTCGCCGCATGAGCATCCCGGACTTCACAGCCGTCAGCTTCGACCCCGAGCGGTCCGGCGACGACGCCGACGGCGGCACGGCCCGGCGGTGGAGCGAAGCGGTCCAGGAGCGCACCGGTCGCGCCGTGCCGGATCTGGACTGGCACACGCCCGAGGGCATCGCGGTCAAGCCGCTGTACACCGACGAGGATCTGCGTGGGCTCGACTTCCTCGACACCTACCCGGGCATCGCCCCCTATCTGCGCGGCCCGTACCCGACGATGTACGTCAACCAGCCGTGGACGGTCCGTCAGTACGCGGGCTTCTCCACCGCCGAGGAGTCCAACGCCTTCTACCGGCGCAACCTGGCGGCCGGGCAGAAGGGCCTGTCCGTCGCCTTCGATCTGCCCACCCACCGGGGCTACGACAGCGACCATCCGCGGGTGACGGGCGATGTCGGCATGGCCGGTGTGGCGATCGACTCGCTCTACGACATGCGGCAGCTCTTCGACGGCATCCCGCTGGACCGGATGACCGTCTCGATGACGATGAACGGCGCGGTGCTGCCGGTGCTGGCGCTCTACATCGTCGCCGCCGAGGAGCAGGGCGTGCCGCCCGAGAAGCTGGCGGGGACCATTCAGAACGACATCCTCAAGGAGTTCATGGTCCGCAACACCTACATCTACCCGCCGCAGCCCTCGATGCGGATCATCTCCGACATCTTCGCGTACACCTCGCAGAAGATGCCGCGCTACAACTCCATCTCCATCTCGGGCTACCACATCCAGGAGGCCGGGGCGACGGCCGATCTGGAGCTGGCGTACACCCTGGCGGACGGGGTGGAGTATCTGCGCGCCGGGCTGGCAGCGGGGATGGACGTGGACGCCTTCGCGCCACGGCTGTCGTTCTTCTGGGCGATCGGCATGAACTTCTTCATGGAGGTCGCCAAGTTGCGTGCGGCGCGGCTGCTGTGGGCGAAGCTGGTCAAGCAGTTCGACCCGCAAAACCCCAAGTCGCTGTCGCTGCGCACCCACTCGCAGACCTCCGGCTGGTCGCTGACGGCGCAGGACGTGTTCAACAACGTCACCCGTACGTGTATCGAGGCGATGGCCGCCACCCAGGGCCACACCCAGTCGCTGCACACCAACGCGCTGGACGAGGCGCTGGCGCTGCCGACGGACTTCTCCGCGCGGATCGCCCGCAACACGCAGCTGCTGCTGCAGCAGGAGTCGGGCACCTGCCGGGTGATCGACCCGTGGGGTGGCAGCGCCTATGTGGAGCGGCTGACCCACGATCTGGCACGCCGCGCGTGGCAGCACATCGAGGAGGTCGAGGCGGCGGGCGGGATGGCCAAGGCCATCGACGCGGGCATTCCCAAGCTGCGCGTCGAGGAGGCCGCCGCCCGCACCCAGGCCCGTATCGACTCCGGCCGGCAGCCGGTGATCGGCGTCAACAAGTACCGGGCTGCGAGCGACGAGCAGATCGACGTGCTCAAGGTCGACAACTCGGCGGTGCGCACCCAGCAGATCGAGAAGCTTCGGCGGCTGCGTGCCGAGCGCGACGAGGGCGCCTGCCGCGCCGCGCTGGACGCGCTCACCCGGGCGGCCGAGGCGGGCTCCGGGCCCGGCCTGGAGAACAATCTGCTGGCGCTGGCGGTGGACGCGGCGCGTGCCATGGCCACCGTCGGGGAGATCTCGGACGCCCTGGAGAAGGTGTACGGGCGGCACGCGGGGCAGATCCGTACGATCTCCGGTGTGTATCGCGAGGAGGCAGGAGTGTCGTCGTCGCTGGCGCGCACCAGGGAGCTGGTGGACGCCTTCGAGGAGGCCGAGGGCCGCAGGCCGCGGCTGCTGGTGGCCAAGATGGGGCAGGACGGGCACGACCGGGGGCAGAAGGTGATCGCCACCGCCTTCGCCGATCTGGGTTTCGACGTCGATGTCGGCCCGCTGTTCCAGACCCCGGCCGAGGTGGCGCGGCAGGCCGTGGAGGCGGACGCGCACATCGTGGGCGTCTCCTCGCTGGCGGCCGGTCACCTGACGCTCGTACCGGCGCTGCGGGAGGAGCTGGCGGCCGCCGGCCGGGACGACATCATGATCGTCGTCGGCGGAGTGATCCCGCCCGCCGATGTGGAGCCGCTGCACGAGGCGGGGGCGACCGCCGTCTTCCCGCCCGGGACGGTCATCCCGGACGCGGCCTACGATCTGGTGCGCAAGCTGGCCGCCGAGCTGGGCCACGACACTCTCGGCGGCGGCGAGCCCGGCCGGGACGGTTCCGAAGGCCGTGAGGGCTGAGCGGGTGCCCCGGACGATCGACCTCGACAGCTACACCAAGGGCGTGCTGGAGGGCTCCCGCGCCCATGTCGCCCGCGCCATCACGCTGGTCGAGTCCCGCAGGGCCGACCACCGGGAACTGGCCCAGCAGTTGCTGACGATGCTGCTGCCGCACGCGGGCGGTGCCCGGCGGGTGGGGATCAGCGGGGTGCCGGGGGTCGGCAAGTCGACGTTCATCGACGCGCTGGGCACCTTGCTGACCGAGCGCGGGCACCGGGTGGCCGTACTGGCGGTGGACCCGTCCTCCAGCCGTACGGGCGGCTCCATCCTGGGCGACAAGACCCGGATGGAACGGCTGGCGGTCGACCCCGACGCGTTCGTCCGCCCCTCCCCCACCGCCGGGACGCTCGGCGGCGTCGCCAAGGCCACCCGCGAGACGATGATCGTGATGGAGGCCGCCGGCTACGACGTCGTCCTGGTGGAGACGGTCGGTGTCGGCCAGTCCGAGGCGGCCGTCGCGCAGATGGTCGACTCCTTCCTGCTGCTGACCCTGGCCCGCACCGGCGACCAGCTGCAGGGCATCAAGAAGGGCGTACTGGAGATCGCCGACGTGCTGGCCGTCAACAAGGCCGACGGCCCGCACGAGCGCGACGCGCGCTCGGCGGCCCGCGAACTGGCGGGCGCGCTGCGCCTGATGAGGTCTGCCGACGCCGCCTGGACGCCACCCGTGCTCACCTGCAGCGGCCGGGAGGGCATCGGACTGGACCAGGTGTGGGAGCGGCTGGAGCGGCATCGCGCCGTGCTGGAGGCGCGGGGGGAACTGGCCGCCAAGCGCCGTGATCAGCAGGTCGAATGGGTGTGGTCGATGGTCCGCGACGATCTGCTGAGCCGCCTCGAACAGCACCCGGAGGTACGGCGGTTGGCGCCGCTGCTCGAAGAGCGGGTCCGTGACGGGGCGCTGACGGCGACGCTGGCGGCACAGCGCATCGTGGAGGCGTTCGGGCTCAGGTGACGGCCCGCCGCGCCGTCGGCAGCGCAGCCTTTGGAGCGGTCGCGGCCGCTCCAGAGGCTGCATCCTGTTTGCCGTTCTTGGGGTGAATTTCCGGAAAAAACACTCCTTTGAGGGGCGGCGTAGCACTGAGGCACGGGCCGCTCCCTTCGTGGGCATGCCACAGCGTGAACATGGACTCCGCTCCCGAGGTGCCGCGCTCCTTCAACTCCGCCGCGGACGCACGGGGCCGGAGCGTCCGACGCATCGCCACGAGCCCGGCGGGAGATGACGGAGATGGGAAATGTCGTCCCTTTGATCCATACGGCCACCGCCATCGCGGCGGTGGTCTTCCTCATCCTCAAGGCGAAGGTCAATCCCGCGCTCGCCCTCGTCCTGGGTGCGATCTACCTCGGCATCGTCTGCGGCCTCGGCGCCGAACGCACCCTGGAACTGGTCAACCAGGGCTTCGGCGACCTGCTGGCGAAGGTGGGTCTGCTCATCGTCCTGGGCGTACTGCTGGGCACGCTGCTGTCGGCGCTCGGCGCCCTTGAGAAGCTGATGGCACTACTGCTGCGCATCCTGGGCCCCAGGTTCCTGCCCTACTCCTTCGCCGTACTGCTGGGCACCGGGCTCCAGTTCATCTTCACCGACGTGCTGCTGGTGATGACGGCCCCGCTGGCCCGCTCACTGGGCGTACGCATCGGGCCGGGCGGGGCGGCGCGGATAGCGGTGGCCATGGCGGTGGGCCTGGAAGTCGGTGTGACACTGTCCGTGCCCGGTGTCGGCACCCTGGCGCTGGCCGGCCTGCTGGAGGTCCCGCTGGGCGTGATGCTCCTCTACGGCTTCCCGCTGGCAACCGTGACCATCACGCTGACCCTGCTGCTGTTCAGCGCCCTGATCAAGCGCGGCTTCTGGAAGCCCGAGCGCGACGAGAGCCCGGCAGCGCCGGAGGAGACCGCCCCGTCGGCCCAGGCCCTGACGAACCCGGCACAGGCACGCGGGTCGCTGTGTCCGCCGCCGCTGGCGCTCTCCCTGTCTCCGCTGCTGCTCGCCATGGCGATGATCGCCACCGGTGCCTTCAGCGCGGTCGCCGAGTGGCGCTCCCCGCTCGTCGGCTTCCTCAGCGATCCGGTCGCCGGGCTGCTCGCGGGGGTGATCCTCGCCTGTCTGATCGCGCGCCGCCATCTGCCCAAGGGCACGGTCGGTGATGCCTTCGGTCAGGGATACCGGCTGAGCGGCCAGTTCCTGGTGCTGCGGGGCGTGGGCGGGTCGCTCGCGGCGGTGATGGGGGCGGTGGGCCTGGGGGGCATCGTGGAGGGGACCGTCGCCTCCAGCACCTGGGCACCGCTCCTGCTCGTCTGGCTGATCGCCGCCGCCCTGCATCTGGCCATCGGCTCGGTCATCACCTCCGCCATCACCGCGGCGGGCATCCTCGCCCCGGTGGCGCCGAGCCTCGATGTGCAGCCGGTCCTGGTGGCACTCGCCGCGGGTGCGGGTTCCCTGTTCGCGATCCACGCCACCAGCAACACCTTCTGGATGCTGCAGGCCCTGCTGGGCCAGACGACGCGGGGGGCGCTCAAGACGGTCACGATGAGCGTCTCGGCCGCCTCCGTGATCGCCCTGGGGCTGATCCAGGCAGTGAGTCTGATGTCGTGAGCGGCGGGCTCGGGGCCAAAACCTCGAAAACGTGGCTGCGGTTTCCTCATCCGGCGAAATCCTCATCCGGAAGCCCCTCTCTACCACGAAGACATCTGCGGACAGGCTTCCCTGCAACGGATTCCGTTGAATGGAGGTCTTGACTCCGCTTCCCTTCAACAGCTTGTATGCGCGGACCGGAACGCGTTTTCCGGCACCACCACCCCCCGCACCACGGCTCGGTGCGCCACCGGAGGCGATACCGCTCCCCGCCCAGTACGCAGAGTACGAACGGACCAGCATGACCGACACGCTCGAAGACAACAGCAAGCCCAAGCTCACCCGCTCCATCGGTGTCGTGGGCGGCACGCTGCTCACCCTGTCCTGTCTGACCCCGGCGTCATCACTGTTCGTGATCGTGCCGGACTCCTTCAGCACACTGGGCACCGGCACGGCGCTCACCATCACCGTCGCCGCGCTGTTGTGTATCGGCGTCGCGTTCGCCTACTCCGAACTGGGCACGCTCATCCCGAGCTCGGGCGGTGAGTACGCCATGGTCGGCACCCTGATGGGGCGGCTGGCGGGCTGGCTGGTCTTCATCCTGTCGCTGATCGTTGTCATGATCGTGCCGCCGATCATCGCGTTGGGCACCGCGGACTATCTCGCACCGGTGGTACGCCTCGATACGGAGTTCGCAGCCGCCGCCGTCATGCTGCTCTCCACCGCCATGGGCCTGCTGGACCTGCGGGCCAACGCCTGGATCACCGGCGTCTTCCTGGCCCTGGAGGTCGTGGGAGCCGCCATCGTCGCCTTCCTGGGCTTCACCCACACCCAGCGCTCCGCCTCGGTGCTGGTGCACCCGGTCATGGACGGCGGTCAGGGCCACACCTCGCCGGTCACGGCCGGTCTGATCGTCGCCGGGCTGGCCACCGCGCTGTTCATCCTGCAGGGCTTCTCGACCGCCGTGTACCTCGCGGAGGAGATGGAGAACCCGCGGCGCACCGTCGCCCGCACCGTGCTGTGGACGCTCGCCATCGGGTTCGCGGTCGTCATCGTCCCCGTCGTCGCGATCACCCTGGGCGCACCCGACCTGCACGCCCTGGCGGGTGGCGACATCGCGGGCATGGTGCAGCAGTGGAGCAACTCGGCCGTCGGTACGTTCATCAGCCTGTGCATCGCGCTGGCGATCGTCAACGCGGCGATCGTCATGGTCATCCAGAACTCCCGGGTCGTCTTCGCCTCCGCCCGTGACTCGGCCTGGCCCACCCCGGTCAACCGCGCCCTCTCCCGGCTCGGCAAGCGCTTCGGCTCCCCGTGGGTGGCCACACTGGTGGTCGGCGTGCCGGGTGCGCTGCTGTGCTTCGTCGACCTCGGTGTGCTGAGCGAGGTCACCGGAGTGGCCGTGGCGGGGATGTACGTCTTCGTCGCACTCGGCGCCCTCGCCGCGCGCCGTACCGCCTTCAAGCACCGCGCCGCCTGGCGGATGCCGCTGTGGCCGGTGCTCCCCGCGCTGCTGATGGCGGTACTGCTGTGGGTGCTGTGGCAGCAGAGCACCGAGAGCCTCGCCATCACCGGCGGCATCATCCTCGTCGCGGTCGCCTATTGGGCGCTCTATCTGCGGCCGCGGCAGGACACCCACTGGGTGATCTCCGTGCCCGAGGACGAACAGGCCCCGGCCCCCTTCCACGACGCCGACAACGGAGACGGTGACGGTGACGCGGACGGGGACGACCGGGACGACCGCTCGGACGCCCTCCAGCCGGCCTCCCGGTCCTGAGCGGCCCCGCGCGTCCGAGCGGCCCCGCACGGCGCATTCCAGCCACCCGGAAAGGGTGTGTGCGCACAACGACCTTGTATGTCCGGAACTGTTCTGACCTGCGGTTCTGTGACACAGACGAGACTTGGGATCGATCGTCTTGTCACCGAACGTGGCCGATAGTGTCTGCTACGCAAAGGCGGGGGCCCGCGCGTTGAGCGAGTGTGCGCAGACGACTCCCCCCGCTGCTCAGCACCCGCGCACCGGGTGCCGAACACCGAGGAGGGAGCCGGAGCATGTCCTACCCGAGCCCGCCCGGAGCCCCCGGCAGCGCCGGGGGCTCCGGGCAGCAGCCGAGCCCACCTCCCCCGCCGCCGGAATACGGCCGTCACGCGTACCCGGCGGCGACACCCGGCGCCGGAATGCCCGGGGTAGCGACGCCGCTGCCGCCGCAGCCGAGGAAGAACACCGGCCGCAACTGCCTCACGGCCTTCCTCGGCATCGTCGGCGGTCTGGCTCTCCTCGCGGGCGGCGCACTGACCGCGCACACCGTCTCCAACGCCAACCAGGACATTCCCAACCGCTCCGGCTACGGCCCGGTGATGTGGCGCAACGAGCCGGTGGACAAGCTCTTCCCCAAGACCCTCGGCCCGAAGACCGACTCGCAGTCGGGTGCCGACGATCCGAAGAACGCCGAATGGCACCGCCTCGGGATATCCCCGCGGACCGACTGCGCCGAGGGGCTGACCGGAGCGCTGGCGGCCGAGGCGAAGAAGCGGGGCTGCAAAGCGGTGCTGCGCGCCACCTACACCGACCCGACGGGCAACCTCGTCGCCACCGTGGCGCTCATCGTCCTGCCGAAGGTCGACGACCCCGAGGACGGTATGGGCGCCTTCTTCGACGCGCAGCAGGACAAGCGCACCCCCGGCCACGGCGTCAAGACGTTCCCGGTGCCGGACTCCCTCGCCGCCGACTGGAAGGACGCCAACCGCAACGGCTCGGACGGCGTGCAGGTCGGCGGCCCGTCGCTGCCCTACGCCATCGCGGTCAGTGCCGGTTCCGTGGACGGCCGCAAGGCGGGCCGGCTGCCCGGCGAATGGGGCAGGACGCAACTGGACGCCAAGTCGGACCGGATGCCCTGGCGGGAGGCCGCCGCCACCCTCGCCGACGATCTGAACCTGCATCTCGGCGATCTGCTGCTCGAGGAGACCTCATGAACCGACGGCGCCTCGGCACGCTGGTCGTCGCCGCCTGGCTGGGTCCGCTGCTGTGCACGGCGACCGCGACGCCCGCCCGGGCCGACACGCCCACCAGTTGGGAAGCGCGGGCCCTCGGCCTGTCCTCCGCACAGCGGACCACCCAGGGAGACGGCGTCAAGGTCGCCGTCCTGGACAGCGGTGTCGAGAAGGACCATCCGGCTCTCGCGGGCAAGGTGACCACCGGCCCCGACTTCCTCAAGGACGGCCTCCGGCCCGGCGACCCGCGCTGGGGAGGCCACGGCACCGCCATGGCCTCGGACGTGCTCAAGGTCGCCCCGAAGGCCGACATCCTCTCGGTGCGGGTGATCGACGACAAGAAGGAGCACGACCCCGACGACTGGAAGACCGGCCCCAGCCCGGTGGCCCAGGGCATCGAGTACGCGGTCGACCACGGTGCCGACGTCATCTCCATGTCGCTGGGCGGCGACTCCTTCGGATCCAGCTTCAACGAGGAGGAGACCAAGGCCCTGGCCCACGCCGCCTACAAGGGCGTGACCGTGGTGGCCTCGGCGGGCAACGACGGCGACGTCCTCAACGACTCCTCCTACCCGGCCGGCTACCCGGGTGTCATCGCCGTCGCCGCCGTGCAACAGGGCGGCAGCCGCGCCGAGTTCTCCACCGTGCGGACGTACAACACCCTCGCGGCGCCCGGCGTCGGCATCGTCAGCGCGAAGAACACCGGCGGCTACGCACCCGTCAACGGCACCTCGCCCGCGGCGGCCCTCACCTCCGGTGTGGTCGCGCTGATGCTCGGCAAGGATCCCGAGCTCAGGCCCTCGCAGGTCCGCGCCATCCTCACCAGGACCGCCGAGCACCCGCCGGGCGGCTACGACCCCCGCGTCGGCCACGGGGTGGTGAACGCGGCGGCGGCCGTCCGCGCCGTCTCCGACCCACCGGCCGACGGAGCGGCGCCCGCCGAACACAAGGGCAGGTCGCAGCTGGTCTCCCCCGCCGACGTGGAGCCCACCGTGCATCCGCCGATGGAAACGGCACCGCTGACCGTCGGCCTCGCCGCGGCGGGTGTCGGGCTGCTGATGGTGGCCGGTGCCGTCCTCGTCAGCCGGGCGGGCCGGCGCCGCGCCGCCACCCCGGCCGCCGGCCCCCGGTTCCCCGGACCGCAGTAGGCGGTCCGACGGCGGCGCCGGGCCTCTTCCGGTCCGGCGCCGCCGCGCCGCGTCAGGGGGCCATGCCGCGTCAGGGGGCCATGCGCAGCCCGTCCTCCTTGGCGCCCCGGCTGAAGACCACCTTGCGGATGGACTCGTAGGCCTCGTCCTGCGCCGGATCGCCCGCGCTTCTGCTCGCCTTCGACGCGAGGTTGATCAGGGTGTGCCGGGGCGAGGTCTTCATCATGAAGGGGGTGAACCGGGCCTTGTCCACCCTCCAGGCACCGGCGCCCCGCCCACTGGCCGCACCGGCCTTGTCGTTCCTGCTGTTCTTGCTGTCCTTCTCGTTCCCGTCCGCCTTCGGGGGGACGAAGCGGAAGCGGGCCGCCGTACCCATGCTGCCGCGCGGGTCGTTCATCTTGCCGGCGATCTGGTCACCCATCCCGTAGACGACCCAGGTCCCGTTGATCTTCTCGTAGGCCTGGGGCACATGGGCGTGGGTGCCCAGGATCAGATCGATGTCCCGCCGCCCGTGGGAGCGGGAGGCGGTCAGCTTCTTGGCGACGGAGCGCTGCAGTTCGTCGGGGTCCTCCTGCCACTCGGTGCCCCAGTGCAGACTGGCCACCACCACGTCGGCGCCCGCGCGGCGCGCGGCACGGGCGTCCCGGATGATGCGTTCGGGCTCGATCAGGTTGACGAGCCAGGGCTTGTTCTCCGGGATGGAGATGCCGTTGGTCCCGTAGGTGTAGGAGAGCTGTGCGACCTTCGCGTCGCCCGCCCGCAGCATCGCGGGCCGGCTGCGCTCCCGGGCCGACCGGGCGGACCCCACATGCTTGAGGCCGACGGCGTCCATCGCCTTCAGGGTGCGGCCGACGCCGTCGGCGCTGTCGTCCAGGGTGTGGTTGGAGCCGGTCGAACACGAGTCGTAGCCCGCGTCCTTGACGGAGCGGGCGAGCTGCGGCGGCGTCTGGAAGAGGGGATAGCCGGTGAACGGGCCGCCGTCGGGTCCGTAGATGGTCTCCATGTGGCAGATGGCCACGTCCGCCTTCTTGGCCAGTGGCTCGGCGGCGGCGATCATACGACCGAAATCGTAGCCCGAGCCGCCCGCGTCGGCCCGGGCCTGACGGATGATCGAGTCGTGGACGAGCAGGTCGCCGGTGGCGAACAGCGAGAACCCGCGCCGGGCCTGCTCCGCACGCTCTCCGCGCGCCTGCGCGGCCTGCTGCCCGTCGCCCTGCCCGCTTCGGCCGCCGTCCCGGCCGGAGCCCGAGCCGCTGCCGGCCTCCCCGCACCCCGCGACGCCGCCGAGCAGCGCGGCGAGGGCCAGCGCCGCAGTGGCGTGCCGCAGCCGGGCGGGGGTCCGGTTCCGGCTGCGGGCCCCGGCTCGATACCCGGATCGGGCGCGGTGGCCGGCGTGGCCGGGTGCGGGAGGGTGGCTGGTGCGCATGGGAGCTCCTCCGGGACGCGAAAGTCATACAAGCCGATAAACGGACTGGTGATGACTCGTCCCCGTTGTCCCGCTGCCACACCGCACCTGAGGCCGAACGGCCTACAAGGTGCACCCGGTCGATCGTTCGACGCGGTGCTGAATGCGCACTGCTACCGGGGCCCCGGCGCCCCGAACGCAGCAGGGAACGGCCAGGTCAGCAACGGGACCCGGCCCACAGGAACCCCGGCGTGCCGGGTCAGGCGCGGGTGACGGTGTGCCGGAAGAGCACCCGGAGTGCGGCGTGCGAGGCGGGCGGAAGAGCTGCCTTGTCCAACTGCGTGTAGGCCTCCGACAGCTGCCAGGCGGATATCTCGTGCGCTGCGGCGCGCCCGCCCGCGTTCTCGATGAGGTCGGCCAGCTCGTCCGGCGGCGGTGGGCAGGCCGGGCCGCCGCCCAGCGACTGGGCGAGCGTACGGGCGGCCGGATTGCCCGCGCGCAGGGCCGCGATCAGCGGCAGGCTCGGGCCGCCCTCCCGTAAACCGCTCATGACGGGCCGTCCGCTCAGTCCCGTACCCGACCACAGATCCTCGATGTCGCGGGCCGCCTGCACGGCTATGCCCAGATGGTGACCGGCGCGGCTCAGCGCCTCGACGACCCGCTCCTCGGCACCGCCCAGCAGCGCCCCGCCCGCCAGCGCACACTCCAGCAGTGAACTGGTGCGCGCGGCAGCGACCGCCGCGTACTCCTCCACACTGATCCCCTCCGGGGCCCGGCGCCGCAGAGCCAGCTCGGCCGAACGGCCGCCGATCAGCCGCGAGGTGGTGCGGGTCAGCATCTGCAGTACGGCGGCGCGCGCCTGCCCGGCCGCCTCGGTTCCGGCAGGCTCCGCGCTCCGGGCACCGGACGGCTCCACGTCCAACGTCCCGCCCCCGGGTCCGTCCGTCGCCTCCGGCTCCGCGGACGCCAGCAGACAGCGGGTGGCCGCACCGAGCAGCGCGTCCCCGGCCAGCACCGCCCAGCCGGTGCCGTAGACGGCCCATACGGCAGAGCGGCCCCGGCGCAGCGCCTCGCCGTCCATCACGTCGTCGTGCAGCGCCGCCCAGTTGTGGACCAGTTCCACGGCCGCGGCCCCCGGCAGTGCCGCGGCCGTGGAGGCTTCGGGCAGCCCGCCGTCCCGCTCCGCCTCGCCCGCGCCCGCCGCGTGCAGGGTGAGCGCCGCGTGCGGATACGGACCCGGGGTGACGCCGTAGGTGGGACTGCCGTCCGGGCGGGTCCAGCCGAAGTGATAGCCGCAGACGCGCCGCAGTTCGGGCTGGAGCGCCCCGACGGCCTCCCTCAGTGCGGGTTCGGTCCGCTCGTGCGCGTACGCCAGCAGGGAGGGTGCGGCGGGGACGTCGGAGAGGTCGTGAGTCGTCATACCGGAGCGGCTTCTCCTTTCTCCGGCCCAGGCGCGCCAAGCAGCGCGAAGCGTGTGGGAATGGTGCGCTCTCAGTAATCGGCTTTCCCTCCCTCCGGCCCGGTGACTCCCACTCGGCGGGGCCAGTACGAAGCACGTGGGGGCGCAGGGGGCGGCAGGGCGCGGCAGGGGGCGGCCGGGTGCGGCGGGGCCCGCGGAATTCCCAGGTGTAAGGCGCGCATGGAGTGCAACCCGGGACGCATTTGCACGGCTCCCGGATGCGGGCGTGTGCGCCAGAGGCGAGAGTGAGAGCGCGTGCGCGCGCGATCGCAGCGGTCGGCGGGACACGTGACGTCTCGTACGCACAACGGGGCAGGAAGGGCAGGAGGAGCGATGGCACGTCCGGTCTGGAGCGGAGTGATCACCTTCGGGCTGGTCACGGTTCCGGTGCGGATGTACGCCGCGACCGAGGACCACACCACCCACTTCCACCAGCTGCAGCGCGGCACCAACGACCGGGTGCGCAACAAGCGGATCAACGAGCGCACCGGCAAGCGGGTCGAGTACGACGACATCGTCAAGGGGTACGAGATCGCCGAGGGCGAGTACGTCACCGTCGAGCCGGAGGAGCTGGCCGAGATCGCGCCCGGCAAGTCCCAGGTGATCGACGTCAGCGGATTCGTGGAGGCCGCGGAGATCGACCCGGTCCACTATGTGCGCGCCTACTACCTCTCCCCCAGCGGCGACCAGTATGGCAAGCCGTACGAGTTGCTGCGGGCGGCGCTCGCCGAGTCGGAGAAGACCGGTATCGCCACGTTCGTGATGCACAGCAAGGAGTACCTGGTGGCGCTGCGGGCCGGCGAGGAGGCGCTGACGCTGCACACCCTGCACTGGGCCGACGAGGTGCGCGACCCGCGCGAGGAGCTGCCCGAGCTGCCGAGCCGGGAGCGGTCCGGCAGCAAGGAGCTGAAGACGGCGCAGCAGTTGGTCGAGAGCATGAGCATCCCCTTCCGGCCCCAGGAGTACACCGACACCTACGAGGACCGGGTGCGCGCGCTCATCGAGGCCAAGGCCAACGGCGAGGAAGTCACCCCGGCGGAGGGGCCGCCCGAGGCCACCAACGTCGTCGACCTCAGCGAAGCCCTCAACCGCAGCATCGAGCGTGCCCGCTCGGGCAAGCCGGAGCCCAGGCGCAGGTCCGGATCGAAGGCCGGGTCCGGATCGAAGGCCGGGTCCGGATCGAAGGCCGGGTCCGGGTCCAAGGGCCGGGGCGCGGGCAAGGGCAGGAGCACCCCGCGCAAGGGCCCGGCGCTCACCGAACTCAGCAAGGACGAGCTGTACCAGCGCGCCACCGAGCGGGGCGTCAAGGGCCGTTCGAAGATGAGCCGAAAACAGCTGCTCGAAGCACTCGACGGCTCCCGCGAGGCCGCCTGAGCCGCCGGACCACCGAGTACGTGCAGGAGGACGTGGGATGGGCGTACGCACCTGGCTGAGCGAATGGCCCGTGTACCGGCAGCTGACCGGGGACGATCCGACGGGCCGGGGCGGCGCCGCCTCGTCCGCGTACACCCGCGCGCTGCGGTCCCGCACCGGCGACGCCGACCGGGTGGTCAAGTCGATCTGCCCCTACTGCGCCGTCGGCTGCGGCCAGCAGGTGTACGTCAAGGACGAACAGGTGGTCCAGATCGAGGGCGACCCGGACTCACCGGTCAGCAGGGGCAGGCTCTGCCCCAAGGGATCGGCCACGCTCCAGCTCACCACGGGCGACGCGCGCCGCCATGAGGTCCTCTACCGGCGCCCGTACGGCACCGAGTGGGAGCGGCTGGATCTGGAGACGGCCATGGACATGGTGGCCGACCGGGTCGTGCGCACCCGACGCGAGACTTGGGAGAGCGAGCGGGACGGCGTCCGCGTCCAGCGCACCCTCGGGCTGGCCTCGCTCGGCGGCGCGGCGCTGGACAACGAGGAGAACTACCTCATCAAAAAGCTGTTCACGGCGCTGGGCGTGGTGCAGATCGAGAATCAGGCGCGGGTCTGCCACAGTTCGACCGTCGCCGGGCTGGGCACCTCCTTCGGCCGCGGCGGGGCCACCACCTTCCTCCAGGACCTCCAGCACGCCGACTGCATCGTCATCGAGGGCTCGAACTTCGCCGAGGCGCACCCGGTCGGTTTCCAGTGGGTGATGGAGGCCAAGGCGCGCGGGGCGACCATCATCCACGTCGACCCGCGCTTCACCCGTACGAGTGCGCTGGCGGATCTGCACGTGCCGATCCGGGCCGGCACCGACATCGCCTTCCTCGGCGGCATCATCAACTACGTACTGACCCGGGAGGCCGACTTCCGCGAGTACGTTCTGGACTACACCAACGCCGCGACCATCGTGGGCGAGGACTTCCGCGACACCGAGGACCTGGCCGGCGTCTTCTCCGGACTCAACCAGGAGACCGGCCACTACGACGTGGCCAGTTGGCAGTACGAGGGCGACATCGTGCAGGCGGCGGCGGGGCAGCGGGACGCACTGTACGAGGAGCGCACCCAGCAGGGCCGTACGCTCGCCGGGGCGGGCAAACCCGAGTCGCACGGCTCCGGCGGCGCCCCCGTGGCCGGGAACCGGGAACACGACCGCACCCTGCGACATCCGCGCTGCGTCTACCAGATCCTCAAGCGGCACTACGCGCGCTACACGCCCGAGATGGTCGAGGAGACCTGCGGCATCCCGCGTGAGACGTTCGAGGCGGTGTGCCGGACGCTGGTGGACAACTCCGGCCGGGAGCGGACCTCGGCGTTCGCGTACGCCGTCGGCTGGACGCAGCACACGGTCGGCGCACAGTACATCCGGGCCGCGTGCGTGCTCCAACTGCTGCTCGGCAACATCGGCCGCCCCGGTGGCGGAATCCAGGCGCTGCGGGGACACGCCAGCATCCAGGGCTCCAGCGACATCCCCACCCTCTTCAACCTGCTGCCCGGCTACATCCCCATGCCGCACGCGCACCAGCACGAGGATCTGGACACCTTCGTGGAGGCGATGCGCGCCGACAAGGGGTACTGGGGCGAGCTGCGCTCCTATCTCGTCAGCCTGCTCAAGGCGTACTGGGGCGAGGCCGCCACCGCCGAGAACGACTACTGCTTCGGCCACCTCCCCCGGCTCACCGGCTCGCACAGCACGTACGACACCGTGCTCGCCCAGCTCGCCGGGGAGTGCAAGGGCTACTTCCTGCTGGGCGAGAACCCGGCCGTCGGCTCGGCCAACGCCAAGATGCAGCGGATGGGCATGGCCAATCTGGAGTGGCTGGTGGTCCGCGACTTCTCGCTGATCGAGTCGGCGACATGGTGGAAGGACGGCCCGGAGACGGAGACCGGCGAACTGCGCACCGAGGAGAACGGCACCGAGGTGTTCTTCTTCCCCGCCGCCTCGCACACCGAGAAGGCCGGCTCGTTCACCAACACCAACCGGATGCTCCAGTGGCACTACCCCGCCAAGGAGCCGGACGGCGAGGCACGCAGCGACCTGTGGTTCATGTACCACCTGGGGCGTCGCATCCGGGAGAAGCTGCGCGGCTCCACCGACCCGATCGACCGCCCGGTGCTCGATCTGACATGGGACTATCCCGTCGACGGGCCGCTCCAGGAGCCGGTCGCCGATGCGGTCCTCGCCGAGATCAACGGTCGGCACGCCGACGGCAGCCCGCTCTCGCGCTACCAACAGCTGCGCGACGACGGCTCGACCTCCTGCGGCTGCTGGATCTACTGCGGCGTCTACAAGGACGGCGTCAACCAGGCGGCCCGCAAGAAGCCGCACACCGAACAGGACTGGATCGCCGCCGAATGGGCCTGGTCGTGGCCCGACAACCGGCGCATCCTCTACAACCGCGCCTCCGCCGACCCGGACGGCCGCCCTTGGAGCCGGGCCAAGGCGCTGGTGTGGTGGGACGGCGAAGACGGCGAACCGGGTGAGGGGGCAAGGGCCGGGGCGCGGGGGAACGGGAAATGGAGCGGCTACGACGTCCCCGACTTCCCCGCCGACCGGCCGCCCTCCTACCGTCCGGCTGCCGACGCCACCGGGCCGGCGGCCCTCTCGGGCATCGACCCGTTCATCATGCAGGGTGACGGCAAGGGCTGGCTCTACGCTCCCGCGGGGCTGGTGGACGGCCCGCTGCCCACCCACTACGAGCCGCAGGACTCCCCCGTGCACAACCCGCTCCACCCCGGGCAGCAGCGCAATCCCGTGCGCGAGGCACATCCCCACCCGGCCAACGCGCACCACCCCAGCGGGCGGGAACCGGGCTCGGACGTCTACCCGTACGTGGTGACGACCTACCGGCTCACCGAACACTTCACCGCGGGGGGCATGAGCCGCTGGTCGCCGTATCTGTCGGAGCTGCAGCCGGAGTTCTTCTGCGAGGTCTCCCCGCAGCTCGCCGCCGAACGCGGGCTGGAGCACACCGGCTGGGCGACCGTGATCACCGCCCGGGGCGCCGTGGAAGCGCGTGTGCTGGTCACCGAGCGGATGCGGCCCCTGCGGGCCGGCGGCCGGGAGGTGCACCAGATCGGCCTCCCCTACCACTGGGGCCGCAACGGCTACGCGCGCGGGGACGCGGCCAACGAGCTGACGGCCATCGCGCTGGACCCCAACGTGCACATCCAGGAGGTCAAGGCGTTGACGGCCGACATCAGGCCGGGCCGCCGCCCCCGCGGCCCGGAGCTGCTGACCCTCCTGGAGAGCTACCGCGAACGCGCGGGCGTCACGGACCGCACGGGTACGGAGGTACGCGGATGACCCACTCCCACGACGCACCGGGTCCGGCCCGGACGGCGACCACCCCGGACACGGCGACGGCGACCGAACGTGTCGGCTTCTTCACCGACACCTCGGTGTGCATCGGCTGCAAGGCCTGCGAGGTGGCCTGCAAGGAGTGGAACGCCATCCCGGAGGACGGGATGGAGCTGACCGGGATGAGCTACGACAACACCCAGGGCCTCGGCGCCTCCACCTGGCGGCACGTCGCCTTCATCGAGCAGAGCAAGCCGCTGGTGGAGCGCGCGGAGCAGCAGCACCAGGCGGAGGGCGAGCAGGAAGGCGCCGACGTCTTCGCCCTGGCCGCACAGGGCTCCGGCTCCTCCGAGCTGCGCTGGCTGATGTCGTCGGACGTGTGCAAGCACTGCACACACGCCGCCTGCCTGGACGTGTGCCCGACCGGCTCCCTCTTCCGCACCGAGTTCGGCACCGTCGTGGTGCAGGAGGACATCTGCAACGGCTGCGGGTACTGCGTCCCCGCCTGCCCGTACGGCGTCATCGAGCAGCGGCCGCACGACGGGCGCGCCTTCAAGTGCACGCTGTGCTACGACCGGCTGGGCGAGGGACAGACACCCGCCTGCGCCAAGGCGTGCCCCACCGAGTCGATCCAGTTCGGTCCGCTGGAGGAGCTGCGCGAGCGTGCCGCGGCCCGCGTCGAGCAGCTGCACCGCGCGGGCGTCCCGGACGCGCGGCTGTACGGGCACGACCCGGACGACGGCGTGGGCGGCGACGGCGCGTTCTTCCTCCTCCTGGACGAGCCCGAGGTCTACGGGCTGCCGCCCGACCCCGTGGTGACGACACGGGACCTGCCCGCGATGTGGAAGCGGGCGGGAGCCGCAGCGCTCACCCTGCTGGGCGGCCTGGCCGCCGTCTTCGCGGCCGGCGAAGCGATCGGTGGCCCGAGCGGCCCCAACGGAAGGAGGCACCTTCGATGACAGCGGCCCCCGACGGCGGCAGGCGGCGCCGCAAGCGGCGGGGTGAACGAACGGTCGTCCCGGACGCCGAGTTCACCTCGTACTACGGCAAGCCCATCCTCAACACACCGGAGTGGAAGCCGCTGGACATCGGCGGCTACTTCTTCCTCGGCGGGCTCGCCGGCGCCGGATCGCTGCTGGCGGCGGGGGCCCGGCTCACCGGCCGACCGGCGACGGCGCGGGCGATGAAGGTCTCCTCCACGGTGGCCATCGCCGCGTCCACCGCGGCGCTCATCCACGATCTGGGCCGCCCCGCCCGGTTCGTCAACATGCTGCGGGTCATCAAGCCGACCTCCCCGATGAGTACGGGTTCCTGGCTGCTGGCCGCCTACGGGCCGCTCACCGGGGCGGCAGCCGTCTGCGATGTGGCCGGCGTGCTGCCCCGGGCCGGGGACGCCGCCACGGTGGGCGCGGCCCTGCTCGGTCCCGCCGTGGCGACCTACACCGCCGTGCTGGCCGCCGACACGGCCGTACCGGCCTGGCACGAGGGCTACCGGGAGCTGCCCTTCGTCTTCGCCGGGTCGGCCTCCGCCGCCGCGGCCGGAACGGCACTGCTGGCCGGACCCGTGCGGGAGAACCGCCCGACGCGGTACGCCGCGCTCTTCGGCGCCGGGCTGGAAGCGGTAGCCAGGCGCCGGATGGAGTCCCGGCTGGGCATGATCGCCGAGGCCTACCGTACGGGGCTCGCGGGGCGGCTGATGCGGTCGGCAGAGGTGCTGACGGCGGCCGGGGCGCTGGGCGGGGCACTCCTCGGCGGCCGGGGCCGGCCCCTGGCGGCGCTGAGCGGCGCCGCGCTGGTCGCCGGGTCGGCGTGCACCCGGCTGGGAGTCTTCCACGCGGGGAAGGCCACCATGGCCGACCCCAAGTACTCGGTGGTGCCCCAGCGTGAGCGCCTGCGCGCCCGCCGGGAGGCGGCAGCCGCCGTGGATCAGGGACGTGGGTCAGGGCCGCCAGCGGCGTAGCGGTGTGTGGCGCTCGTACGGCATGGGGTCGGGGTAGGTGAGCAGCTCCAGGGTGCTGCCCCAGGGCGTACGGCAGTAGACGAACCGGTTGCGCGGCCCGGCCTCGGGGCCGGGCAGGTCGTGCGGCTCGTCGAGCAGGCTCCCGCCCGCCTCGCGGACCGCCTCGCACGCGGCGGGCAGATCCTCCACGTAGCAGGCCAGATGCTGCCAGCCCAGATCGCTGGGGACGGCCGCCTCGCGCTGCCGGGGGCCGCGGAACTCGAACAGCTCCAGACCGGGGCCGTGCGGCAGGCGCAGCATGCGCATGGCGACCTGAGCGGTGCCGGGCGGCACACCCAGCCGCCGGGTGGTCTCCTGGTCGCCCTTCGGCCCTTTTGCACGCGGCAGCGTGTCGTACAGGCGCTCGGCGCCGAGCGTCCGGGCGAAGAAATCGGTCGCCTTCTCGATATCAGGGACGGTCACGCCGACATGATCGATTCCCCTGGGCACATGCGTATGCCGCATGTACGCGCTCCTTTCGTTCTCGAGGACGACGCGAGAACACCCGGACCGCATAAGGGAGTTCGGTACGGCGCGGCAGCGCTCACGGCACCGCTACAGCGGAATATCGGCGCAGACGGTCTTTCCGGTCTCCGGGTGTGCTCGAATGGTGACGTCCCGGGCCAGATGACAGACGATGGGCCAGCCGAACCCACCGTCTTCTCCCTCGGTGAAATCCTGCGGACTGCGGTCACGGGGCAGCACCGAACTGGAATCGGCTACTTCGACTGTGACGGTCTCGTGCCCGATGCTCAACCGGAAGTCCCGTACCCCGTCACCGTGCCGGAGCGCGTTGGTCACCAGCTCGGACACGACCAGCAGCACGGTCTCGGCGGCTTCGGACGAGGGTGGTGGTGAGAGCGTGGCCAGAAAATTGCGGGTGAGCCGACGCGCTTGAAAACTGCTGCGCAAATAACGCGTCCGCACTGTTCCGGTTGCAACACTCTCCCCGTCGCGAAGGTCCGCTACCTGTTCCATGCCTGTCTCCCGTCTCCGCAGGGCTGTTGCCACTGAAAGCGACCTGACCCGCGAATGTGGGGGTCTTTCCTCTCCCGGCGCGGTCTCGCACCTGCGCGAATACCTCGCCGCCCGCTGAACGGTGCCCCGTGTGAACGCTCGAACGGCTGCAGGGTCAGTTACCCGGGGCTTTCGTCTTCATGCATGGTTCGGCACGGATGGTACGGACAAGGAAAGGTCAGACCATTCCGGTGACGGTTGACGATCATCTCTTCGGATGTTCGTCGGCGCGGACCGAAGGGACGCCAGGGGCAGGTGCGAGAGCTGCGGCTGCTGGAAGGTGTCACCCCGTCCGGCGGCAGGACGTACGATCACTGCTGCGGGGAGGCGACGGCGGGCGAGAGGCCCGGTCCGGCCACCGCCGGATTTGGGATACTCGAAGGACCGCAGGTCCGCATCAGGGCGGGATGCGTACAAGACCGGCCCCGTGCCGGGGGACGGAGGCGGAGTGAGGTCGCGGGAGAACGACCGTCTGGCCATCACGCCGCTCGCCGTCAAGGACGAGTGCGCGGTCATCCGCTTCAGCGGGGAGCTGGACCAGGGGTCCGAGGAGTTCTACCTGGACCGCATCGGCGCCGTGGTCGCCACCGGGTACCGCCACCTGGTGCTGGATGTGACAGCCCTGGTCTTCTGCGACTCACGGGGGCTGAACTGCCTGCTGGCCCTGCGATGGCTGCTGCAGCGCCGGGAAGGCAGTCTGCTGCTCGCCTGCGTCGGACGGCGGCTCGCCGCGGTGCTCGCCCTCACCGGGAGCACCGACATGCTGCCCGTCTTCTCCAGCGTCAGCGAGGCGCTGCGCTCGCTGCCCGCCGACCAGCGTCCCGACTGGCCTCCCACCGAGAGCGCGGGCCCGGACATTCCGCTGCACAGCCCGGAGCCGCTGGAGACCTCCTGGCAGAAGGACGCCAACCCACACTTCCCCCGGGACCCCGAGGGCATGGACTCCTAGCCGCGGCCGCGGTGTCGCGGAGGGCGGTGGGCCGGGGGCGAGTGAGGATGGAGGGTCCGACCGCACACCCTCCAGCAGCGCAGTGTCGCCGCACCGCACCCTAGGAACAGGCCATGGAGCAGCAGCAACCGGCCGTCAAGCAGCCGCAGCAGTCCTTCGACCAGGCGCAGCGGGCCCTGGAGCACCCGCAGCCGAAATCGCTGTCCACCCGGGCGTTCCTGCTGTGGGGGCTCGGCCTCACCCTGCTGGTGGTCGGCCTCAGCCTGGTGGCGGGGTCCGAGGTGCGACTGGTGGGCCTGCTGATCTTCCTGCCGGCCATCGCGGCGAGCGTGGGCACCGTACGGCAGACGCAGGCCGCCTCCGGCTGGGCGACGGCCGGAGCCGTCGTGTCCATCGCACGCGCACCCGGCTACCACCTGGACGACGCCATCACTTTGGTGCTCACGCTGCTGTTCGCGGGGCTCGCCGTGTTCGGGGCGCGCTGGCGCATCGCGCGGGACACCGAGCTGCTGCGGCTGCGATCGACCGCCGCCGTCGTCCAACAGCACATCCTCCACCCGCTGCCCGAGGTGACGCCCCAGGTGCGGGTCGACGGGGTGTTCGAGCCGCTGCAGGAGGACAAGCTGTTCGGCGGCGACATCTACGACGTGGCCGCCACCCCCTTCGGGACCCGGGTGCTGATCGGCGATGTGCAGGGCAAGGGGCTGTCCGCGGTCGGTGCGGCCTTCGCCGTACTCGGCGGGTTCCGCGAAGCGGCCCACCGGGAGCCCACGCTGACGGGCCTGGTGGACGCGCTGGAGACGTCCGTCGTCCGCCACAACGCCTATGCCCGCCGCTCCGGTGAGCCCGAGCGGTTCATCACGGCCCTGGTGCTGTCGGTCGACCCGCTCGACCGGGGCACCGCACAGGTCGTCAACTGCGGTCATCTGCCGCCGTTCCTGGTGCGGGACTCCCGGCAGCCGTGTCAGGTGCGGCTCGGGGAGACGGGGGTGCCCCTCGGGCTGGCCTCGCTGGTGGGCGAGGAGCGCTCGGCAGCCGGTTTCAGCTTTCCGCCGGACTCGGTTCTGCTGCTGTACACCGACGGCCTCTCCGAGGCCCGGGACGGTGCGGGCACCTTCTATCCGCTCGCCGAGCGGCTCACCGCGCTGGTGAAGGGCGCCGACCCGGCCTCCCGGCCCGCTCCCGGCTCCGGGAGCGACGAGGCGCCCACCGAGCTGGCCCAAGCGCTGCGCGACGACGTACGTGCCTTCACCCACCCCTATCAGCAGGACGATCTCGCCATCCTCACCCTGCGGCGGCACCCCGCGACCGACCGCGCCGCCGGGGCGGCCGAGACGGCCGGCTCGACACCGCCCCGCCGCCAGGAGCCCTGAGGGCGGCGCCAGGAGCCACCGTCGGGCCCCGTGCGGCCTCCGGGACGGCGGCGCCCCTGCGGACAGCGGCGACGGCCGTTATCGTCGGTGCGGACGGGGACGGTGGCAGCGCCCGGGTGCTGCGCCGAGGGGGATACGGAGGGGGAAGCGCATGACGTCCGGCCGGGGTCGGCTGCTCGCCGTCAGCGACCTGCACGTGGGGATGGCGGCCAACAAGCCCGTCACCGAAGCCCTCCGCCCGCAGACCGACGACGACTGGCTGATCGTCGCGGGAGACGTGGCGGAGCACTTCGAGGAGGTGGCCTGGGCGCTACGGCTGCTCGCCGGGCGGTTCGCCCGCGTGGTGTGGACGCCGGGCAACCACGAGCTGTGGACACCGCGCGGCGACCCGGTGCAGCTGCGGGGCACCGAGCGGTACGCGCAACTGGTCGAACTGTGCCGGTCCTTGGGGGTGCTGACACCCGAGGACCCCTACCCGCGCTGGGTGGGGCCCGAGGGCGAGGTGGTGATCGCGCCGGTCTTCCAGCTGTACGACTACTCCTTCCGGCCGCCCGGCACCCACACCAAGGAGGAGTCGCTGGCCCGCGCCCACGCCTCGGGGGTCGTCTGTACGGACGAGTATCTGCTGCACCCCGACCCCTATCCCGCCGTCGACGACTGGTGCCGGGAGCGGGTGGCCGCCACCGAGAAGCGGCTGGACGCCCTGGACCCCGGCACCCCGCTGGTGCTCGTCAGCCACTGGCCGCTGCTGCGGGAGCCGACCGAGGTGATGTGGTATCCGGAGTTCGCGCAGTGGTGCGGCACCCAGCTGACCGCCGACTGGCACAAGAGGTACAACGTGGCCGTCTCCGTCTACGGCCATCTGCACATCCCCCGCACCACCGAGCACGACGGGGTCCGCTTCGAGGAGGTCTCCATCGGCTACCCCAGGGAGTGGCGCCGCCGGGGCCACCCGCGCGGGCTGCTGCGGCAGATCCTGCCCACGCCGGACGAGTACTGACGGGGACGGGCTGCCGCCGCGAGGGCGGGCCGCCCCTGTCAGCCGACCGGGCCGTGCAGCTTCCTCGCCCGGCGCACCGTGGCGAACAGCAGCGCCGAGGTGAGCCCGACAGCGGTCACCACGGGCCGCAGCATCGCCCCCGCCTGCGCCCCGGGGTCGAGAGCGCCGCTCAGCCCCAGCCCGGCGGTCAGCGAGGCGACCGCCGTCAGGAACGGTGCGGCGTACCAGAGCAGGAACACGAAGACGCTGGCGTCCCCGGCGGGAGTCACCAGGCCCAGGGACAGCAGATCCGTCCGCACCGGGCCGCGCGCCGCCGCCAGCACCGCCGCGGCTGCGAAGGGCGGCGCGCACAGCGGCATCAGCAGCAGCGCCCATCCGCCGCCGTGCAGCGCGAAGGGGACTGCCGCCAGCAGGGCGAACACGGCACCAACCAGTGCCGGGACGATCGCATGCTGCACCATCGAGGCGGCCAGGCTCGACGGCGACCAGGAGGAGCGCCGTACGTCGTCCGTCTCCAGCCGCGCGGTCTCCGCGAGCTTGCCGACCGCGAACCATCCCAGGCTCAGCGCCATGGCGAGTACGGCCACACGCGTCGTCCCCTCCAGCCGCACGGCCAGGCCCACCGTACCGGCTGCGGCGACCGTCCACAGCGCGGCGCTCGCCGCACGTCCCGGCGCACGCAGCAGGGCGACGGCATCCCGCCATACGACGACGAGCCGGCGGGAGCGCGGCAGGGGCAGCCGGCGCCGGATTCCGGGCGCGCCGTCCGCGAGTGCCTCGTCGATCGCCAGCTTGGCGACGCGCAGTTCGGCCGACCACAGCACCGAGGCGACGGTGGCCGCCGTGGCGGCGCGTGCCCGCAGCAGCCGGGTGGGGACCGTCCCGACCACCCCGACGGCGTGGGCGACGGCCGCGGCCGTACCGGCGAGCAGCAAGGCGAGGGCGAGCGGCCAGCCCGCTGCGCGCCCACCGGCCGCGTGCAGCACCGGCTGCGCGGCCCAGCCCCACGGTCCGGACCACAGTTCGACCGTCTCCACAAGCGTCGAGCGCCGTCCTGTCGCCGCCAGCGCCGCCTGCCCGGCGAGCAGGGTCAGCAGCAGCACGGCGTACGGGGTGAGCTCGCGCACCCGGCGCGCCGGCAGGGCGCCGCGTTCCACATGGAGGGCGAGCGTCGCGGCCAGCAGCGGCAAGCACACCCCGGCCGGCAGCCACAGCAAAGACGCGGGCCCCAGCTCGGCCAGTCCGATCAGCCGCAGCAGCACCGCGCCACCGACGGCACACAGCACCCCGCCGACCGTCATCAGGACCGCCGTCAGCCGGAACGCGGGCCGCAACACCCGTTCCCGGCGTATCGGTTGGGACAGCAGCCAGCCCACGTCGTGGCGCGGCACCAGCACGGGTCCGCGCCACAGCGCGTCCCGCGCCGCGAGCACTGCCAGTGCGCACGCCAGCAGGACCAGCACCGCCGGCAGGGCGCGGCGTATCGCCTCGGCGGTGTCGTCCTGCGCGGCGAGGTGCCCGAGCCGCTGGACGAAGCGGTGGCCCAGGGTGCTGCCGTAGCCGACGGCGAACAGCGCCACGGCGTAGCCGGTGACCGCCATGTCGCGGTTGCGTCGACTGCGGTGCGCCCGCCGCTTGTCGTGCAACAAGCGCAGGGTCTCCGGGGTGCGGTCGTCCGCCTCCGTCCACGCGGCACCGTCACTCTCGGCGGCGGTACCGTCGATCGGTTCGGTGGCGTCCCGCTGCGCTGCGCTGCTCATCGGGTGCCGTCCAGCTCCTCCAGCACACCGGGGCCGCCCTCGGCGAGCACCTTGCCGTCCTCCAGTACGAGCACATGGTCGGCCACGGCGTGCACGAGCTCGGCCTGGTGGGTGGCGAGGAGCACGGCCACACCGTCCCGGGTCTCACCGCGCAGCAGTTCGCCCAGGCGGGTGCGGGAGGCCGGGTCCAGGCGCTGTTCGGGTTCGTCCAGGACGAGCAGGTCCCGCGGTCTGACGAGCGCGGCGGCCAGTTGCAGGGCCTGGGTCTGGCCGGAGGAGAGGGCGGAGGGCAGCTGGTCCGCGTGACCGGCCAGGCGCCGGTCGGCCAGCACCTGGTCGATCCACATGTCCGCGTCGGCGACTCCGTGGGCCACGGTGATCAGTT
Organism: Streptomyces smyrnaeus; assembly: GCF_017676345.1. Lineage (GTDB taxonomy): Bacteria > Actinomycetota > Actinomycetes > Streptomycetales > Streptomycetaceae > Streptomyces > Streptomyces smyrnaeus. The sequence goes on from NZ_JAFFZM010000001.1 coordinate 585,637, forward strand.
CGAGGTGCTCACGGACGGTCAGGTCCGGGTAGAAGCCGGCGGTGTCCCCCGCGACCGCCACCCGGGCCCGTACCTGGGGGTCGTCCTCGTCGACCGGCCTACCGTCGAACAGCGCCGTGCCCGTGGTCGGCCGGTCCCGCCCGCACGCCAGGCGCAGCAGCGTCGACTTGCCCGACCCGTTGTGGCCGAACAGCGCGGTGCACGTCCCGGGGCGGACCTCCAGGTCGAGGGGGTGGAGCGCTTCCCGCTCCCCGTAGCGTCGGCTCACGCCGGTCAGCCGCAGCAGCGGCTCGGTCTGCCCGTCCGCCGGCGCCGCTCCGGTCGTGGGTGCGGCCGTCATCCCCCGTACTCCGATGTCGGCGGCCACCGCAGCAGCCGTTCCGTCCCGATGACAACTGCGTCCCCGCTCCTGTGCGCGGAGACCACCCCTCCGATCGGCCCCATGCGGATCATCTTCTCAGACGATCAGTCCACGTCCGGCGGCCCTGCGGACGCGGCCTTTGGCGGCGCCCGGTCCCGTCCTATGCGACAAGTGCGCAACGCAATGACTGCGTGGCGGGGACGTCATACTCCTGTCACAGCAGGGGCTCGGGCGCTGACCGGGAGACCGGTTGGTTGGCTAATCTGCAAGTGCGGCGCATTGCGGTCGGACGTGGATGCGGGTGACGGGGGAGGGACTGTCGATGCCGGATGCTCGGGGGAGCTCCGAAGAGGGCCGGACGCCGGGGCTGCGTCCGCGGCGGCTGGTCGACGAGGCGAAGAGCACCGACCGGGAGGTCGAACGGCGCGGGTTGGCGGCGCTGAAGGCGCGCGGCGCACGGCTGGCCGCTGCCGCCTGGGCGACCGTGCGGCCCAACAGGCGCCGCACGACCGGCTACATCGCGCTGTGCTCGGTGGGGGCGCTGGTCGGTACGTCCGTGGTGGTGGGCACCGGCAAGGCGGGGGCGGTGCCCGACCTGTCCGACATCGGCGCCTGGCTGACCAGTTCGCGCACCGGTGAGGCCGCGCACGCCAACGGCCTGACCGGGGACGTGGACGGCAAGGTCAAGCTCCCCGGGATGGGTGACCACCCGGTCACCATCTCGCAGGACGGCAAGACGGTGCTGGTCCTGGACGAGAAGACGGGCAAGCTCGTACGGATCGACCCCTCGCAGCTGACGGTCGAGCAGTCCTCCCGCTACGGGACGGGGCTGCAGTTGGTGTCCGGCGGCCGGTACGCCTATCTGGTCGATCCGGTCAAGGCCCGGGTCCAGCGCATCGATCCGGTACGTACGACTCCGATCGGCGCCCCCGTCGACCTGGGGGCCGGGCCGTTGGGCAAGGCCGTGGCGGACCCGAAGGGCACACTGTGGGTGCCGGTGCCCGGCAAGGGCAAGGTCGTACCCTTCCCACGCGGCAAGAAGGCGCCGGGCATCAAGGTGGCGGCGAAGAGCAACAAGCCCGCCACGCTGCTGATGACGCTCGCCGACAGCCGCCCCGTGGTGACCGACACCGAGGGCGGGACGGTCACCCTGCTCAAGCGCACGGGCCGCGGTATGCGCTTCAAGCTGCCCAGCAACATCACCAAGGCCCCGTCCGGTTCGGTGCTGGTGCCCTCGGCGACGACCGGCGACGTCGTGCCGGTGCTGGCGCGCAAGTCGGGCCGGATGGCGCTCGTCAACACCCGGACGGGCTCGCTGCTGACCGCGTCCCTGGGCGCCTCGGACGGCCGGTACGGCACCCCGCAGGTGCTGGGGTCCAAGGTGTATGTGCCCGACCAGGGCAACGGGACGCTGAAGGTGTACGACACCGAGGCGGCGGCGATCACCAAGCCGGTCAAGGTGACCGGCAAGCGCGGCAAGCTGAGCCTGTTCGTACGCGACGGACTGCTGTGGGTCAACGACGCGGACAACGCCACCGCCGTCGTGATCAACTCTTCCGGCCACGTCAAGCGCGTGCACAAGTACGACACCGATGTGCCCTCCGGCCGCAAGCCCCGGGACAAGGACCGCAGCGGCGACGACGGCAGGCGCGACCCGGCGCCGGGACCGGACGCGCCCGACCCGCTGCCCGAAGGCCCCGCCGGGCCGGGCCGGGACGACAAGCCCGCGCGCCCCGAGGCCCCGGCGGACAAGCCGGACCGGGACGGCACCGACGACAAGCCCGCGCCCGACCCGAAGCAGGATCCGAAGCCCGACCCCGACAAGCCCGATCCCGACCAGCCGGACGAGGACGAGCCCGCGAAGCCGCAGCCGCCCGGTGTCCCGCAGGCGGAATCCGGCCCCGGCACCATCCGCGTCTCCTTCGCGCCCTCCTCGGGCGTCAAGCCGACCGGATACCGGCTCAAGGGCGCACCGGCCGGCGCCGAGGTGAAGCCGACGAGGGTCGGTCCCGGCGGGCCGTTCACCTTCGAGGTGAAGGGCGGCTCCTGCGACCGGCAGTACACCTTCACCGTGGAGGCGGAGTTCTCGGACGGGCAGAAGGCCGAATCGGGCCGCTCCGGCCCCGCCCGCCCGTGTGTGGCGCCCGGCCAGCCGCAGAACGTCCGGCACGCCTTCCCGCAGGGCGGCAAGGGCATCAACCTCACCTGGCAGGCACCCGCCAACGCGGGGAACGGCACCACCTACACCGTCACCGGCGGAGGGCCCGACACGGACGGGAATTCGGGCAACACCCGGGCGACGCTGCGGAACCTGAAGAACTTCCGCACCTACACCCTCACCGTCGCCGCCAAGAACGCGGCCGGCTCGGGCGGCAGCGTCGTGGAGCGGGTGAATCTGTCGAACACGAGGAACATCCGCGTCGCGGACAATGTCGACGACGGGGACGACGTGGGTGTCCGTACCCAGCCCAACGGCATGGCAGGGTCGCGGGTGGGCTTCATCCCCAGCGGGCAGACGCCCATGCTCAAGGTGATCTGCCAGATCGAGGGCAGTGCGGAGACCCACGACACGTACGGCTGGAAGAGCGACAAGTGGGACCGCATCGAGTGGGAGGGCAAGACCGCCTACATCAGCGACCTGTGGGTCGGCACCAGCAACCATCGCAAGGGCGAGTTCTCCCCGGAGGTCTGGAAGTGCGAGTAGAACACCAGCAAGCAACCGCACCGGCCGCCACCGCAGCCTCCCCGGAGTCCGTCGCGCTGCTCGCCCAGTGCTTCCACGCGCTCGGCGACAACATCGAGCGGGTCGTCAAGGGCAAGCGGGAGACCGTCGAACTGGCGCTGGTGTGCCTGTTCTCGGAAGGGCATCTGCTCATCGAGGACGTGCCCGGGACCGGCAAGACGACGCTGGCACGCTGTCTGGCGGCCTCCCTCGAAGCGAGCTGGCACCGCGTGCAGTTCACGCCCGACCTGCTGCCCTCGGACATCACCGGGGTGACCATCTACCGGCAGAACACCGGGGCGTTCGAGTTTCTGCCGGGCCCGGTCTTCGCCAACGTCGTGCTCGGTGACGAGATCAACCGCGCCTCGCCCAAGACCCAGTCCGCGATGCTGGAGGTGATGGAGGAGCGACAGGTCACCGCGGACGGCAGCACCCACCCGGTGCCCCGCCCCTTCATGGTGATCGCCACCCAGAACTCGGTGGACATGGGCGGCACCTATCCGCTGCCGGAGGCCCAGCTCGATCGGTTCCTGATGCAGGTCACCCTCGGCTACCCGGATCATGCCTCGGAGGTCGCCGTCCTCTCGGGCGCCGGATCCCAGCCGGACATCGAGCAGTTGCCGACTATCGCGACGGGCCGGCACATCGCGGAGTTCATCCAGGTCGCCAAGCAGATCCAGGTGGCGCCGCAGCTGTACGACTATCTGGTGCGGGTGGTCGCGGCCACCCGGCAGCTGCCCGAGGTGCGGCTGGGCGCCAGCCCGCGCGGCTCGGTGGCGCTGCTGCGCGCCGTTCGGGTGCGGGCCGCCTCGCAGGGGCGCACCTACGCGCTGCCGGAGGACGTCAAGGCGCTGGCGGGTCCGGTGCTGGCACACCGGCTCATCCTCACCCCGGAGGCGGAGCTGAGCGGCCGCAGCGGCGCCGACGTCGTCGCGGAGGCGCTGGCCACCGTTCCGGTACCGCAGGCGGGGGCACAGGGCTGATGCTGTCGCCGACGGGTTGGGGGGCACTGGTCGGCGGGGCGGCACTCACGGGGGCCGGGTACGCGTTCGGCTATCCGGAAGCGGCGATCCTCGGGGCCGGCTGCCTGCTCGCGGTGGCCGCGGCCCTCGTCCGGACGGGGCGCTCACCGCAGCTGGCGGCGCGGCGCCGGGTCACCCCGCGGAAGGTGGCGCGCGGGGACCGGGCCGAGGGATCCGTCACCCTCACCAACACCGGGCGCCGCACCCGGCGCGGGCTGGATGTCACCGACAGGTGCGGCGAGCTGCCGCTCACGCTCCAGGTGCCGTCGCTGGCCGCGGGCGCTGAGCACACCGTGCGCTACGCGCTGCCCACCGAGCGGCGCGGCCGGATCGCGCTGGGCCCCCTGCGGCTGGAGCGCACCGACCCGCTCGGACTGGCCCGCAGGGTGCGGGTGTTCGGCCCCACGGACGGCGGGACGGACACCCTGCTGGTGCGGCCCCGGGTGTGTCTGCTGCCGGTCCTCCCCTCGGGCACGGCGCACCATGTGGAGGGGCCGAGCTCCGACACGGCGGACGAGGGGTCGCTGACCTTCCACGCGCTGCGCGAATACGTGCTGGGCGACGATCTGCGGCGGGTGCACTGGCGCTCCTCGGCGCGTACCGGAACGCTGATGGTCAAGCAGCTGGTGGATGTCTCGCTGCCGCACACCACGGTCGTGCTGGACACCCGGTCCGCCGCCTACCGCACCGAGGAGGACTTCGAGCTGGCCGTGGACACTGCGGCTTCCGTCGCGTTCGCCGCCGCCCGCTCCAACTTCCCGGTGGACGTGCTCAGCGAGACGGGCCCCGTGCTGCGTACGGACGGCGCGGGCGGCAACGACGCGGAGGCGCTGCTGGACCGGCTCGCGCTGGTGCGCCGTTCCGATCGTGCTTCGGCAGCGGGAGCCTTCGACGAGCTGGAGCGGGCGCGCCGCCGCGGCTCGCTCACCGTCGTCACCGGCACGGCCGATGTCAGCGGGCTGAGCGCGCTGGAGCGGGTGCGCCGCCGCTTCGACCGTACGGTGGTGCTGCGGGCGGGTTCCCGGGCGCAGGACGACCCGCACGAGCCGCCCGGCCTCGGCAGCGACGTTCCGCAGCTGCGGGTGACCGGACTCGATTCGCTGCCGGCCGCCTGGCGCCGGGAGGCGGTGCGATGAGCCCGGCATCCACGCCGCGCGCCACCGCACTGCCGGGCGTGCGTCCCACCGGTGGCGCCGGTCACGACGGTCCGTCCTGGGCGCCGCCACGGCCGACGGCGCCCGAGGCCTCTCCCCCGCCGGCACCGCTGTCGCCCGGCGACGGCGCGGGCGGGCCGGGCGACGGTGGGCGGGACGGCAGCCGGGTGACGACGGCGCCGGACGCGCCGCGTCAGCTCTCGCGCGGTCGCCGGTTGTGGTCGCTGCTGCCGGTCGCCGGGCTGCTGGCCAGTGCGGGGCTGGGCTTCCACCGGGTGTTCCGGCCGGGGCCGCTCCTTCCCGTGCTGGCGGTCGCCGTGCTGGTGCCGATGGCGGTGGCGGCCGGACTGTTCCTCGCGCAGAGCCGCAAGGGGCGCCCCGCGCCGCTGTGGCCGTCGCTGGTGCTGGGTGCCGTGGTGTGGCTGGTCGCGGTGCGGGTGACGCTCTTCCGCGACGCCGCGGGCGGGCTCGCCTCGGGCGGTGCGGTCACCGACATCTGGTCGGCCCTGCTGGACTCCCCGCACGCGATCCTCACCACGATCCTGCCCGCACCGTCCGGACCCGACTTCCTGGTGCTGCCGCACGCGGTGGTGTGGCTGGCCGCGCTCGCCGCCACCGAGCTGGCGCTGCGGACGCGTTCGCCGCTGCTGCCCGCGCTGCCCTGCGTGTTGGCGTTCGGCTTCCCGCTGGTGCTGGGGGTGACCGGGCCCGGTTCGAACACCCTGCCCGCCGTCGGCCTGGTGGTCTGCGCGGCGCTGCTGGTGCTGCTGCGGTCGCGGGCGTCCCGGCGCGGCACCGTCCGCGCGCTGGGCACGGGGCTGCCGCTGGTCGCGGTGCTCGCGCTGGCTGCCGCGCTCCTCGGGCCGAGGCTGCCGGGGCTCTCCGCGCGCGAGCCGTTGGACCTGCGCCAGGACGTGCGCCCGCCGACCGTCCACCCGCAGTCCACCAGCCCCCTCGACCAGGTGGCCGCCTGGCTGCAGCAGCCGCAGACCCGGCTGTTCACCGCGCGGAGCACGGCAGCCGACCGGAACTGGCGGCTCGCCGTGCTGGACCGCTACGACGGCGTGAAGTGGACGTCCGGCGCCGAACTGGAGCGCTCCGGCGGCCGTGTGCCTCCGCAGCCGGGCACCGATCCGGGTAGCCACCGGCGGGTGGAGCAGCGGGTGACCATCCAGAATCTGCCGGGCATCTGGCTTCCCGCGGTGGACCGGCCCTCGTCGGTGAAGATCACCGACGAGGGCGCCGAGGGCGACGGCAACCGGAACGGCGGCCAGGGCGACGGGTTCGGTGGGGACGGCGGGGAGGCCAGACAGCTCGCCGTCGATCCCGCCAGCGGTGTGCTGGCCCTCGGCAAGGGCGGCGCCACCGGCGCCCGGTCCCATCGCGGGCTGTCGTACACCGCCGTCTCGCAGGCTCCGGTCTACGACGCCGAGCGGCTTCGGTACGCGGCCGTTCCGGACGGATCCGCCTACACCTCGCTGCCGCGCACCGACGCGGTCGGCGAGCCGATCAAGGCCGTCGAGACGTTCTCGAAACTGGCGGCCACCGCCACGGCCGGCAGCAGCTATCCGTACGAGCAGGCGCACAAGCTGGCCGGCTGGCTGCGCGAGCACTACCGCTTCGACCCCAAGTCGGTCCCCGGGCACGGCTACCGCAATCTGGAGTTCTTCCTGACCACGGGCAAGCACGGCACCTCGGAGCAGTTCGCCGCCTCCTTCGCCGTGATGGCGCGGACGCTGGGGCTGCCGACGCGGGTCGCGGTCGGTTTCCGCGCGGACGGCGCCGGCGGCAAGGAGGCCGCGGGTCGGGGCTCCGGCGGGGACGGCGGTACCCGCCAGCTGACCGGGCGGGACGCGCTGGCCTGGCCCGAGGTCCGGTTCAAGGGCGTCGGCTGGGTGCCGTTCTACCCGACGCCCGGTCAGACTTCGCAGGACGGCTCGTCCGTACCGCCCGCCGGGCAGCCCGAGGAGCGTGAGAAGGCCGATCGCGACATCGCCGAGCAGCCCCGGCCCTCCGTGCCTCCCCAGCAGCAGGGCGGGGGCAAGGACGGCGACGGCCGGGCCGCACCGGCCGACGGCGGCGGGCTGCCCGCGTGGGTGTTCGCACCGCTGGCGGTGGCGCTGGTGCTGCTGGCCTACTGCGGCTATGCGGTCTGGGCCCCGTACCGCACCCGTACTCGGCGCCGCAGCGCGCGCGATCCCGGTCGGCGGGTGCTGGGCGCCTGGCAGCAGATCGTCGACCGGCTCACCGAGATCGGGCTGCCGGCCACCGCGGCGCACACCGCGACCGAGGTCGCGGCCTTCGGTGTCGAGCGGGTCGGCGGCAGTGCCAGCGAGCAACTGCCCGCCCTCGCCCGGCTGGTCAACGAGGTCGGCTACGGGGGCCGTACGCCCGATGAGGGCACCGCGGACGCCGCTTGGCGGCACTGCGACGCGATCGAGGAGGTCGTCGCGCGGACGCTACCGCGCCGGGAGCGGGTGAAGCGGGCGCTGCGGCCCCGTACGTTGATCCGTCACAGCCGATCAGGAGCACACCGGTGAAAGCCAACCCGAGCTGGGGACCCGGCGCGGTGGGCGGCACGACCGGCCCCCCGGCCGCGCCGCCCACCGCCCCGGCCGCGCCCGTCGCGCCCACCGCCCCGACCGCCTCCGCACCCGCCGCACCGCCGGCGCTGCCCGACGGCTACCGGCCGCAGCGCGTCCTGGGTGCCGGGGCGCGCGGCACCGTCGTGCTGTGCCAGGAGGTGTCGAGCGGCCGGGAGGTGGCCGTCAAGGTGCTGCCCGTGGCGGTGGAGGACCCCGCGCGCCGCCTGGCCGCGCACTCCGAGCTGCTGGCTGCGGGAGCTGCCGCCAGGCACCCGTGCGCCGTCACCGTCATGGACGCCGGCTCCACCGGCACGCAACAGCTGTACGTGGTGGAGGAGTGGTGTCCGGGCGGCTCGGCGCAGGACCGGCTGACCGCCTCCGGCCCGTTCCCGGTCGAGGACGTGCTGGTGATCGGCGTACGGCTGGCCCTGGCACTGCACTCCTCGCACCGTCGCGGGGTGTTGCACCTGGATGTGCGCCCGGCGACCGTCCTCTTCGACGCGCAGGGCGGTGCGTTGCTGACCGGGCACGCGCTCGGCCGTGTGCTCCAGCGGGCGGTCCCGTCGCTGGGTGCCGTCTTCGACCAGGCGTACGCGGCCCGGGAACTGTTCGGCTGGGAGGCCCCGGGGCCGGCGGCGGACGTGTACGCGCTGGGGGCCACGCTGTACGCGCTGCTGGTGGGCGAGCCCGCGCAGGCCGCGGCGGTGCGCGCGGGCGGCTCCGCCCCGTACGAGGCGGTGTTGGCCGGCGGGCTGCCCCGGCCCCCGAGGTCGGATGTGCCCGAGCCGCTGTACGCGCTGCTGCACCGGATGACGGCACCGCACGCGGAGGGGCGCCCGCCGCTGACGGAGGTGCACCGGGTGCTGCGGATGCTGCTGCCGCTCTCCTGCGCCCCGCGTGTCCCGGATCTGCAGCCGGAGGCCGGGCCCGAGCCCCCGCTGCCGGGCTGGGACCCGGCCGACGACGCCCTCACCCAGCCGCCGCCCGAGACGGACGACGACCCGGACTCCGCGGAGGCCGTCGCCCGGCGGCGTCGCACCCGCAACCGGATCCTCGCCGCATGCGGAGCGCTGCTGCTGGCGGGTGGCGCGGGGTTGGCCCTGTTCCTGGTGCGCGCCGCGAACGAGGCCGGGCCCGACCCTGCCGCGAAGCCCCCGAAGAAGCCCGCCCAGTCGGCGCATCCGCTGCCCAAGGGGCAGGTCCCGGACTTCCAGGCCCAGGAGGTGAAGGTCACCCGGGTCGGCCGGCAGGTCCAGGTCGCCTGGAGCAGGCCGAAGAAGCCGCAGGCCGTCTACGGCTACGCCGTCACCGCCCAGTCGCCGGACGGCGAGACGGTGAAGGTGAAGAACACCAACGCGGACGAGCCGAGTGTCGTCTTCTCATCCCCGCCCGTGAAGGCCGGCTCCTGCTACGTGGTCACCTCGCTGGTGCAGACGGCCGACGGCAGCGTGGGGCTGGCCTCGGCCGAGTCGGTGTGCGACCGGGGGGAGCAGGGCGACTGAGCGGGAAGGCGGGAATGTCACAGGCGGACGTCACAATGGAGGAACACAGCTTCTGCTTCACGTCGTGGAGCGGGGAGAATGCTGTGCTGATCAACTGTCCGGCATACGGCGGAGCGTGTACCGCGCCGTCGGCCGGCATCGGGGGGAGCAAGCGGAATGGGTGAGTTCACCGGAGTCGATCCTCTTCGGCTGCGCGAGTTGGCCAATGCGCTGCAGGGCTTGGCGGACGCGCTCGACACGGAAGGCACCACCATCCGTGATCTGTTCTCGAAGTGGGGAGGAACGCTCAGCCAGTCCGTACTGACGCAGCAGACGACCCAGGTCGGCGAGGACGCGACCAACATGGCGCTGCGGGCCGACCTGGCGTACGGCCTGTTCCTGCAGCCCCGGTTCGTCAACCCGGGCAGCCCGCACTCCGACTGGGTCAACATCGAGTGGGACGTCTCGAAGATCGACGTCACGGCGCAGGGGCAGCGGGAGGCCCTGAGCCTGCTGGAGGCGTTGAACGACCCCGACAATCCGCAGTCGCGCACCACCATCCAGTATCTGTCGCAGTCCCTGGCCGACCACGCGAACGACCCCGAGTACCTAGAGGCGTTCATGAACGCGGGCGGCCTGGACGCCTCGGTGCGCGCGGCGCGGTTCCTGCACGGCCAGGACGGCACCCACGGCAGCACCGTGCTCTCCCAGGACTCGCAGGAGATCCTCGCCAGATTCGGGCTGGCCGTGCAGTCAGCGACCAGCCTCGCCGAGCAGGGACAGATCCAGCTCCCCGCCAACTACCTGCAGAAACTCACGGACCCGCCGAACGGCGACATGTGGTCCGTCGGCATGCTCTTCCAGTACGGCCCGAAGGGCGACAAGTGGGACCCGAACGTGCTGTCCACGGTCGGCGGCGCGATGCTGGACTGGCGCGCGGAGCAGCAGATGCGCCCCAACTACTCCGAGCCCTTCATCGCCGGCACCAGTTATGTGCCCGGCGGTTACGTCGAATCGGACAACCCCTGGTACGACAGCCTGGGTCTGGACGTCTCCTACCTCACGGTGGGCGCCGACGACGCCGCCGAACGCATCCAGGCCATCGCCGCCAACGACCCCTCGGTCATCCTCATGCAGCGGGTCAGCGAGAACCCGGACGCGTCCCGGCAGCTGTTGACCGGCGCCGACGGCGCGAAGTACGCCGGGATCCTGGTCGACGACAAGTGGCATACGCCGGGCCCCCAGTCGTTCAACGAGGCGCAGTGGCCCGCCGCCGTGATCACCGCCGCCACCTCGGACCGGACCGGCCATCCGGCGGAGTCGGCGGAGGCGGCGGCCAACGTCATCAACGCGGGCGCGGCCGAATACGGCGACGAGAAGGGCAAGAGCGACTACGACAAGTCGCAGTATCCGGTGTCCGGCCAGATCACCCACGCCCTCGCGCAGGTGTTCGCCACGTATGTACCCGACTTCGCCCAGTCCAACGGCATGCCGGCGGACCAGGCGGCGGCTCCGGCGACCGGCGCGGACAACCAGGGCATGCTGATCGTGGGCCATCAAACGGCGCTGGACTTCATCAGCATGATCGCGCAGAACAGCGGCGACGCCGGGCATCTGGTCAACGCCGTCAACTCGCAGATCTCGCTGACGGCCGCCGGCGGCATGGACAGCCCCGATGGGCAGACGTACCTGAACAATCTGGCCGAACTGCAGGGTGTGGTGACCGCCGGTGCCCACCAGGTGGGCCTGAATGCGGAGAAGCTGAAAGACGAGGCGAACAAGAAGACGGTGCTGTGGGTGGACTCCGTCGGTGGTGCCATCACCGCGATCCCGGGACTGCCGGTCCAAGCCGAGTGGGTCCAGACGGCCATCGCGGCGGGCCTGCCCGCGGTGAAGGACAGTTTCTCGACGGACAACGCCCAGAAGTACCAGGAGGCGGCAGGCTCGAAGTTCTACGACGACCAGTCCTCCATGCGGCTTCCGCTGATGCAGGGCCTGGTCACCAGCGGTCAGATCGAGCCTCCCGCGGACCACCCGGAATGGGCGAACGGTCAGATCACCCTCCAGGACGCGAACGATCTGACGGACTTCAACAGCTGGTGGCAGCAGGTCGCGCGGCAGCAAGGCGGCCAGTTGGACGACTTCGACGACGAGATGCGCGACGCCTTCGAACGCGGAAACAGCGCCAACTAGCGAGGGGGACGGCCATGGGTATGTCGGATGCCGATCTGTGCAGGCAGGACATGGCGAAGATCGGGACGGCGGTGGACAACATCCGGATCGCCGTGCAGAAGGTGACCAATCTGATGGGCGCCGACACCTGGGCGGGCACCGCCGCGGACACCTGGGCCGGGGACTTCAACGGCCGTATGAGTTCGCTGAACTACCTGTTCGAGTCCTACCCGGCGGAGGAACAGGCGCTCATCACCAAGGCTGAACAGAATGAGCCGAAGTAGCGACGGCGACGGGGGGCTCCTATGGAACTGCGGCTGACCGCCGTCGACGGCGCGGGCGGACGGAGCGCCGATCTGCTGGTGGACGTGGAGCCCGACGCCGCCGTCGGGTCCGTAGCCCGGGAAATCGTCCGGCACCTGGGCGGCGGCACCCCGGGCGAGCCGGGCGAGGCGCCCGCGCTGTTCGTCAACGGATACCCGCTCGCCCCGGCCCTCCCGGTGGCCGACTCCCCCGTCCGGGACGGCGCCACGGTCTTCGTGGGGGCGCCGGGCGCCGGTCCGCGGCCGGAGGCCCAGGGCACCGTGGAGGTACGGGTCGTGGGCGGCCCCGACGCCGGGCGGGTCCACCGGCTGGGGCCGGGCGTCGCCGTCCTCGGCAGCGGCCCGGAGGCGTGGGTGCGGCCGGCGGACAGCACGCTGCCCAGCTCCGCGTGCGAGATCGATGTGGCCGTCGACGGCACGGTGACGCTCACCCCCGCCTTCGGCAGCAGCGTCACGATGGACGGCCGGCAGTTGGAGCAGCCCGCGACCTGGCGGCAGCGGGGTGTCGTCGCCGCCGGGCACTCGCTGTTCGAGCTGCGCGAGCCCACCTTCCCGGACGCCGCGCTCAAGCCCTCGCAGGACGGTACGGGGCTGGACTACAACCGGCCCCCGCGGATCAAGCCCTCCGCCCACAAGACGCAGTTCCAGCTGCCGCCCAAGCCCAAGCAGTCCGAGACCCGGCCCCTGCCGTGGGCCGTCGCGCTGGCACCGATGCTGGCCGCCGTCGCCATGGTGGTGCTGCTGGGCAGCGCCATCTATCTGATCATGGCGGTGCTCACCCCGGTCACCCTCGTCGCCAACCACTTCTACGACCGCCGGCACGGCAGGACGTCGCACCGCCGCAAGCGTCGCGAGTACGAGCAGCACAAGGTCTCCATCGAGTACCAGGCGCGCAAGGCGATGGCCGAGGAGACAGCGGCGCGCCGACTGGCCTGCCCCGACCCGGCCGAGCTGTACCTGGTCGCCACCGGCCCCGGACAGCGGCTGTGGGAACGGCGGCTGGAGGACGACGACTACGGCCGGCTCCGGGTCGGCACCGGCACGCTGCCCTCCGAGGTGGAGGTGAGCGACCCGAATCAGCAGGAGCACCGCCGTACCGAGCCGCGGATGCTGAGCGACGTCCCGGTGAGCGTCCCGCTGCGCACCCACGGCATTCTCGGCGTCGCCGGGCGCGGCGAACTGCCCCGCGCCATCGGCCGCTGGCTCGTCGCGCAGGCGTCGGTGCTGCACAGCCCGGCGGATCTCAGCATCTGTGTGCTGACCGACCCTTCGGGCAGCGAGTGCTGGGAGTGGGTGCGGTGGCTGCCGCACGCCCGCGGCCGGGAGGGACACGGCGCGGTGGCGCTGCTGGGCACCGAGACGGAGAGCGTGGCGCGCCGGATCAGCGAGCTGCTGGCGCTGCTGGGCGCCCGTCAGGAGAACGCCGGGGAGAGCCGGCCGGGCTCGGACGAGGTGTGGCGCGGCCCGTCCGTCCTCGTGGTGCTGGACGGCTCCCGCAGGCTGCGTGCCCTGCCGGGGCTGACCCAACTGCTGCGCGAGGGACCCCGCTTCGGCATCCATCTGGTGTGTCTGGACGCCGACCGCGGGCTGCTGCCCGAGGAGTGCCGGGCGCTGGTGGAGGAGGACCACTTCGGGCTGTTGCAGGTGTCGCAGTTCGGCGAGACCCCGGTGCAGTCGGTACGGCCGGATTGTGTGCCGCCCACCTGGTGCGAGGCGGTGGCCCGCGCCATGGCGCCGGTCCGCGACGTGAGCGAGAAGGAGACCGGTGCCCTGCCGGACGCCTGCCGGCTGCTGGATCTGCTGGAGCTGGAGCCGCCGTCGGCCGCCGCGATCACGGCGCGCTGGGCGGCGGGCGGGCGCTCGACCGGCGCCGTGGTCGGCGCCTCGTTCGACGGCCCGTTCACCATCGACCTGGTGCGCGACGGGCCGCACGGGCTGGTCGCCGGCACCACCGGGTCCGGCAAGTCGGAGCTGCTGCAGACGCTGGTGGCGTCCTTGGCCGTCGCCAACCGGCCGGACGCGATGAACTTCGTGCTGGTCGACTACAAGGGCGGGGCCGCCTTCAAGGGCTGTGAGCAACTGCCGCACACCGTCGGCATGGTGACGGACCTCGACTCGCACCTGGTGAAGCGGGCGCTGGTCTCGCTCGACGCGGAGGTGCGCCGCCGCGAGCGGATCCTGGAGCCGCTGGGCGCCAAGGACATCGAGGCCTACGAGCGGGCTGCCCGGCGCGACCCGTCGCTGGCGCCGCTGCCCCGGCTGCTGATCGTCGTCGACGAGTTCGCCTCGATGGCCCGTGAACTGCCGGACTTCGTCACCGGGCTGGTCAACATCGCCCAGCGGGGCCGGTCGTTGGGCATTCACCTCATTCTCGCCACCCAGCGGCCCAGCGGTGTGGTCTCGCCCGAGATCCGTGCCAACACCAATCTGCGGATCGCGCTGCGGGTGACCGACAACGCCGAGAGCCAGGACGTCATCGACGCGCCCGACTCCGCGTACATCGCCAAGAGCACGCCGGGGCGTGCGCTGGTGCGGCTGGGTGCCTCCTCGCTGCTGCCGTTCCAGTCCGGCCGGGTCGGCGGGCGGCGGCCGCAGACGGCGGCCGAGGTGACCACGCAGCCGTGGGCGGTGCCGGTGGAGTGGTCGGATCTGGGCCGCCCCGCACCCACCCGGCCCAAGCCGCCGGGCGGCCAGGACGACGACCCGCTCACGGATCTGGCGCTGCTGGTGGAGGCCGTACGCGCGAGCGCCACCGCCCTCGGGTGCGAGGAGCCCTACCGGCCCTGGCTGGAGCCGCTGACCGACCTGGTGACGCTCGACGAGGTGCCGCGGCCCGCGGCCGAGCGCCGGGGCGACGTCCCGCCCGCCGTGTTCGGTGTCACCGACGTACCGGCACGACAGGCCCGCGAGCCGCTGGTCCTGGACCTGGTGGACGGGGACCATCTGCTGCTGGTCGGCGGGCCGCGCTCGGGCCGTTCGACGGCGCTGCGGACGATCGCCGGCTCCCTGGCCGACCTCGCCTCCCCCGCCGACGTCCATCTGTACGGAGTGGACTGCGGCTCCAACGCGCTGGTGCCGCTCTCGGTGCTCCCGCACTGCGGCGCCGTCGTCACCCGCGACCAGACCGACCGGCTCACCCGGCTGCTGGCCAGGCTCCAGGCGGAGATCGCCCGCCGCCAGCAGATCCTGGCCCGGGCCGGTGCCGCGAACGTCGCCGAACAGCGCGCCTCCGCCGCCACTCCCGACGAGCGGCTGCCATGGCTGGTGCTGCTGCTGGACGGCTGGGAGAGCTACACCGCCGCCTTCGAGTCGTACGACTACGGCAAGCTCACCGACGCCATGGCGCAGCTGTTCCGCGAGGGTCCGTCCGTCGGTCTGCGGGTGGTGATGTCCGCGGGGCGCAGCGGTCTGTCGGGCGTGGTCTCCTCATCCTTCGGCGATCGGCTCGTCCTGCGGCTGGCCGACTCCAACGACTACAGCACGGCCGGTATGACCGCCCGGGACGTCCCCTCGCACCTTCCGCCGGGCCGCGCGCTCCGGCCGGGCGACGACGGCTTGCTGGAGAGCCAGGTAGCGCTGCTGGACGCCGATCCCTCCGGACAGGCGCAGGTGAGTGCGATCCGGCGGATCGCCGAGCGGGCCGCAGCGGTGCACGGCCGTCCGCCCCGTGCGCTGCGCCCGATGCGGGTGGACGCGCTCCCGGGGCGCGCCACGGCGCGGGAGGCGCTGGCGCTGGACCCGGAGTTCACGCCGCCGTCCCCGCTGTGGGCGCTGGTGGGCGTGGGCGGCGACGAACTCGGCCCGCTGGGTGTGGATCTCTCCCAGCACGGCCCCGGCTTCGTCATCGCCGGTCCGCCCAAGTCCGGACGCTCGACGGCGGTGTGCGCGGCGGCACGGTCGTTGCTGCGCGCGGGCCTGCCCCTGATCGTCGTCACGCCCAAGCGCTCCCCGCTGCGCGAGCTGGAGGGCGAACCGGGAGTGCTGGGCGCGCTGCGGGAGATGGCGGACGCGGCGCAGTTGAAGGAGCTGCTGGATCGCGCGGGTGCCGATGGCGCTCGCTACGCGGTGGTCGTGGACGACGCCGAGTTGGTGTACGACACCCCGCTGGACTCCGTGTTGGAGTCGGTGGTGCGCAGTGGTGTGGACGGCGGCCACGGGCTGGTGGCGGCCGGCACCACGGACTCGCTGACCTCGCAGTACCGGGGTTTCCTCCGGGAGGCCCGCCGCGCCCGCAGCGGTCTGCTGCTCTCGCCGCAGAACAACTCGGAGGGGGAGCTGTTCAGCATCCGGCTGCCCCGCGCCACCGCCTCCGGTGTGGCGGGACGCGGACTGCTGGTGCTCAGCGGCGAGATGACTCCCGTGCAGGCGGTCACCGACGAGTGAGGGGGTGCCCCGCGGTCGGCGGGGCACCCCGACGGCGGACGGGGGGCGCACACGAGCCGGCGGGCCGCAGCCGGATCGGCTGCGGCCCGCCGGGTGATGGGCCGGCTTCGGCGTCGGGTCAGTTGGTGACCTGGTCGATGTTGTCCGCGTTGGTCCGGGCGGCGGTTCCCGCGTCCCGGAGCGTCTCCACGAACCTGTCGAACGTCGGCTTCAGCCCCTCCCACTCGCTGCGGAACTGCTGTGCCTTGCCACCGGTCCAGTACCCGCCACTGTCGTTGCAGGCGCTCTGCAGACTGGTGATCAGCCCCTGGAGCTGGTTCGCGTCACCGTCGAACTTGCTGGCCAGCTCCCGCAGTCGCTCAAGGTCGGCACCGTTCATTCCCATAAGGAATCCTCCCCGTTATCCGGTTTTGACGCGTCTGGCAGCACGGTAACGCACTTCACGTCCGTGCTGGACCTGTTCGTGTCACAGCCGGTCAACAGCCTTGTACCCGCCGGGAGGGGCCGTGGATCCGCCAGGCGCCGCCCTCCGGGCGGCCCCTTCGAGGCCGTTCACCCTTCCCGCCTCGTTACCGAAAGTAGCCAAAGCCCCCCTTTGGTGTATTGTGACCTAAATCACACCTATTGAGGTGATTTTCCCCTTTGCCGGGTCACTCGGGGTAGGTGGTGGACGACCTCGCATGTCCGCCCCGAGCGTTCCTAGGAAGGAGGACGACCATGGCAGCGCCTACGACCGGCAGCACCATCGAGCACCACCCGGACCTGGTGGAGATGCGTGCCCGGTACGAGAAGGCCGGATCCACTCCGACCGCTCAGCTCGTGGAGGGGCTGACCTTCCTCACGGGTCTCTACATCGCGATCTCGCCGTGGGTGGTCGGGTTCAACGGGTCGACCACCCTGACGGTGAGCAACCTCATCGTGGGGCTGGCCTTCGCGGTGCTCGCCCTCGGATTCGGTTCCGCCTACGAGCGGACGCATCTGCTGGGCTGGACCGCGCCGCTGCTCGGAGTCTGGGTGATCATCTCGCAGTGGGTGATCAACGACGCTCCCAGCACGGCACAGATCGTGGTCAACAATGTGATCGCTGGAGGTGTGGCAGCACTCTGCGGACTCGCGGTCATGGGGTTGGCGGCCATGGGCAAGCGGAAATCATGACTCCCAGCGCCTGACACGCGACGCTCAGCAGGAACACGCGCGTGCACCTCGCGCGTGAGGACGGGCGGAGCGGCCTGCGAACGGCCGCGCCGCCCGTTTCGGCTGCGCGGCCCCCCGCACACGGCCCGCCGGATGGCCGCGAGCGGGTGCACCCCGGTCCGGACTGGGGTTGGCTGGGAACACAAGGACACACCCGCGGCGACAAGCGGCACACGGACAGCGACGCACTACAGGCAGTCGAGGAGGCGTCCGACGGGCCATGGGCATGGGCACGGCGCAGCGGATCGACGCCTTTCAGCAGCGGCACCGCTGGGCGGGTCTGCCCCTCGCCGTCGTCTACAAGGTCTTCGACGACCAGGCCCTCTATCTGGTCGCCCTGCTCACTTACTACACCTTTCTGTCGATCTTCCCCGTGCTGCTGCTGTTCGTCTCGGGGCTCGGCTTCTTCCTGGAGGACAACCCGGAACTGCAGCGGCGGCTGCTGAACTCGGTGCTCGGCGAGTTCCCGGTGCTCGGGGACCAGCTCCGGGGGCGTATCCACGCCTTCAGCAGCAACGGCGTCGCCCTCGCGGTCGGTGTCGCCGGCAGTCTCTACGGCAGCCTGGGGGCCGCGCAGGCCGCGCAGTACAGCCTCAACAAGATGTGGGCGGTGCCCCGGTACCAGCGGCACGACCCCTTCAAGTCGCGGCTGAAGGGGATGCTGTTCTTGATGACGGTGGCGGGCGGGCTGTGCGTGACGCTGCTGCTGTCGCTGGCGACCGCGGAGTCCCGGGCGTTCGGCACCGATCTGGGCACCGGGCTCCGCGCGACGATCACCCTGGTGGCCGTGGCCGTCAACGCCGGGCTGCTGCTGGCCACCTACAGCTTCCTCACCCATCATCAGGTGGCGCTGCGACGGCTGTGGGCGGAGTCCGTCGGCGGTGCCTGCGCCTGGCAGCTGCTGCAGTGGGCCGGCGGGTACTACGCCACGAACGTGCTGCGCGGGGCGAGCCTGACCTACGGGATGTTCGGGATCGTGCTCGGTCTCCTCGGCTGGATCTACCTGGGCGCGTTGATCTTCGTGGTGGCGGCCGAGGTGAGCGTGGTGCGGGCTCATCGGCTGTGGCCCCGCAGCCTGCTGACGCCGTTCACCGACCGGGTGTGGCTCAGTTGGGCCGACCGGAAGGCGTACACCTCCTACGCCACGACGGAGACCTTCAAGGGCTTCGAGACCGTCACCGTGGAGTTCGACCAGCGACCGCCCGCGGGCGCCCCGCCCAGGGAGGACCCGCCCGAGGAGGGCGGGCCGCCTGCGGACGAATCGCCCGAGGCGGAGTCACCCGGGCGGCAGCCGCCGCCGGCCGACGGGCAGTCTCCGCCCGGTCGGCCGTCCGGAGGCTGAGTCTCACCTGGGGTGGCGGGATCCGGCGCCGAAGCCGATCATCCGCCAGATCCGGATCTCACGCCGGAGGCCGGGCAGCTCCCGGAGGAACATCGCCAGGCCGAGCGTGCCGAGCACGGCGAGCTGGCCGACGAGAATCCGCTTGGCCCGGCACGGACCGGAGCCCGCGGCGTGGGTGGGACGCCGGAAGGGCGCCGCGGAACGCCGGGCACGGGAAGGTGGGGTCAACTGTGGGATGAGGCGTCGGGACGGGAGGCCTCGCTGCATGGTGCGCTCCTCAGCCGGGCGAGATGTTGGGCATGATCTTCATGATGGAGTTGTGCTTCTTCCAGTGGATGCCGGTCGAGCGCCGGGCGTCCGCGGTGCCGTCCTTGTGGTGGCCCGGCTGGCGGTTGTAGAGGCCCTTGTTGCCCTGGTGCATGCCCCACACGTGGGTAGGGGTGTCCGGCTTCACGTGGGGTCTTCCGACGCGGATACGGCCCATGGCGTCCTCCTTGCTGGTCGCGTCACCCTCGCTGCTCGGTCAGTTCGGCGAAGAACCGGTCGATCTCGGGCCACACCCGGCTGCCACCGGAGAGGCCCTGCCACTCCCGCCGGACGACGGCCACCATGCGGAAGCAGTCGTCGATCGGGACGATCCAGTGCTGGGAGCGGCCCTGGACGGTGTTGACGAGCAGTGCCTCGACGTCGGCCGTCAGGGTTGCCAGGTCGGGGCAGTGTGCGACGGTCGCCCGCCAGGCCTCGGGGGCGATCTCCCACCGGGTCGCGCCGGCGGGGCTGGGGTAGTGGGCGCGTACGCTCCCGTCGGCGCGCGGTACGAAGAAGGCGAGCCCGACCGGGACGCCCAGCGGCTCGGTGGGGACCGGTGCCAGCCTCCGTCGCCGGTGCCCGATCAGCAGATAGTGCCCTTGACCGGCGCCGTCGCGGACGAACAGCAGCGAGCACGGCCGGCAGACGCACAGCACCTGGTCCGCCGTGGTGTCCAGCAGATGCCGGTGGCCTTCGGGCACCGGGTCGCCGCACAGGTCGCAGCGTTCGGCGTCCTTGCCCACGGCGTGCTCGCCGGGCTGGTCGGTGGCCTCGCGGATGACGCGGGCCAGCGCGCCGGCGGTCATCGCGGCCCCCCGGCCGGTGCGGTGGCGGGCAGCAGCGACTCCAGCGGTACGAAGGCGGGGGCCGCCGCCTCCTGCGGGGCCGTGCGGACCTCGGCCAGTTCGGGCGCCGCGGCCAGTACCGCCTCGCGCACCGCTTCCTCGATCCCGGAGGAGGAGGTACCGCACCCCTTGGTGGTGAGCCGGACGGTGGCCACCGGTCCGTCGATGCCGACGAGTTCGATCGTGGCGCCGCGGCGGCGCAGCACCTCCGCGATGGATTCGACGGCGGCGGCGACCCGGCGCTCGACCGGGTCGGGGTGCAGTCCGTGCAGGACGAGAAGGTGGTGGAGCAGCTGATCGCCGGCCAGTCGGCGGACCAGCTCGGGCCCGGCGAGGTCGCCGACCCGCGCCAGCGCCTCGCCGTAGAGCTCCGTCAGCCCTCGTACGGCCGCGCGGGCGGCGTCGGCTGTCGGCCCGGCCACCTTCTCCACCCGTTCGAGGAGTTCGTCGAGGCGGGCCAGGCGCTGTTCGACCTCCGCGTCCGCCAGCCGGGGCGGGTCACCCATGACCGGCTCCGGTCCCGGCACCCGCGCCGAACATCGGTGAGTGCGTCTGCTGCAGCTCCTTGCCCTTGCCGAGGTACATATGGACGCCGCAGGGCAGGCAGGGGTCGAAGCTGCGGACGGTGCGCATGATGTCGACGCCCTTGAAGTCCTCCGGGCCGTTCTCCTCGAAGATCGGCTGGCCCTGGACGGCGTCCTCGTACGGGCCCAGGTTGCCGTAGCTGTCCTGCGGACTGGCGTTCCAGGGGGTCGGCGGATACGGGTGGTAGTTGGCGATCTTCTTGTCCTTGATCACCAGGTGGTGCGAGAGCACACCGCGTACCGCCTCGTGGAAGCCGCAGCCGATGGCCTCGTCCGGCAGTTCGTAGTCGTTGAAGATCTTGGTGTCGCCCGCCCGTACCAGGTTCAGTGCCCGATCCACGAAGTCGAAGGCCATGGCGGCCGAGTAGGCGACGAAGTAGGGGCGGGCCCGGTCGCGCTCCAGGGTGTTCGACCACTTGGGGATCTGCCACTCCAGCGTCATCTCCGGAAGCCGGCTGCTCTTCGGGAGGGTGATCTGCACGCTGTGCCCGGTGGCCTTGACGTAGTCGGTCTCCACCAGCCCGTTGAGCGCCGTCGACCACAGCCGGGCCAGTGGGCCGCCGCCGGTGTCCAGCGCCAGGTGGTCGCCGGTGCCCTTGTCGAACCATCGGGGGCTCATCACCCAGCTGTAGTTGCCCTCGAAGTCGCGCTTCTGCGGCGCGGGCACGGTCGTCTGGTTCCAGGGGTGGCGCATGTCCACCGGGTTGCCCAGCGGATCGTGGGTGACGAACGGCTCCTCGTTCACCCAGTCCTCGTAGTAGGAGCTGCCCAGCAGGATGCGCATACCGAGGTTGATGTCGACGAGGTTGTTGGTGACCAGCTTGCCGTCGACGACGATGCCGGGGGTGACGTACATCGCCTTGCCCCAGGTGTTCATGTTCTCGTACCGGTAGTCGCACGTCTGGTAGTGCTGCCAGGCGCCCCAGCAGCCGAGCATGATGCGGCGGCGGCCGACTTCCTCGTACCCGGGCAGCGCCTCGTAGAAGAAGTCGAAGACGTCGTCGTTCATCACGACGGACTTCTTGACGAAGTCGAGGATCTTCATCAAGCGGCTGAGGTAGTCGGTGAAGGTCGTGGGTTCCGGCATGGTGCCCACGCCGCCCGGATACAGCGTGGAGGGGTGCACGTGGCGCCCTTCCATCTTGCAGAACATCTCACGTGTGACGCGGCTGATGTGCAGCGCCTCCTTGTAGACCGCTCCCTCGAACGGGTTGAAGGCACGCATGAGGTCGGCGATGGTGCGATAGCCGTGGATGTGGCCGTGCGGTGCCGGGGTCTGCTCCGCCTTGGCCAGCACGCCGGGGTTGGTGGCCTTGACCATCGCCTCGCAGAAGTCGACGAACACCATGTTGTCCTGGAAAATGGTGTGGTCGAACATGTACTCGGCGGCTTCGCCGAGGTTGGTGATGTGCTCGGCGAGCGGCGGCGGTTTGACCCCGTAGGCCATTTGCTGCGCGTAGTTGGAGCAGGTGGTGTGGTTGTCGCCGCAGATTCCGCAGATACGGCTGGTGATGAAGCCG
Organism: Streptomyces smyrnaeus; assembly: GCF_017676345.1. Classification (GTDB taxonomy): domain Bacteria; phylum Actinomycetota; class Actinomycetes; order Streptomycetales; family Streptomycetaceae; genus Streptomyces; species Streptomyces smyrnaeus. The sequence continues at coordinate 607,634 of NZ_JAFFZM010000001.1, forward strand.
GCGTCCCGCGGGTCCTTCCCCCGCATGAACACCGAATAGCCACGGAACAGCGACGAGGTGCTGCGGCACTCGGTCACCTCGCGATTGGCGAAATCGACCTTGGTGTAGATGCCGAGATTGCCGATGATCCGGGTGATCGGGTCCCAGGACATGTCGACCACTTGCGGGGTCTTGCGCCCCGCCTCGGGCCGGGCCGCCGTTGCCGTCATCTCAGTCCTTGTCTCGTCGGTCGCGATGGGTGTCGGGCGCCGTCCGGAAATGTCAGGGGCGCCAGCGCGGGTCGTAGCCGCTGGTGAGTTCGGGCCGGTTGTGGTGCCATTTCGGTTCCTGGTTCACCGCGATGTTGGTGATGCCGCGCATCCGCCGGATGAACGCGCCGTAGGGGCGGATCAGGATGGAGGAGAGGCTGCCGCCGGTCGGCTCGTCCATGAACGGCATGAACGCGTCGGGGAAGCCGGGCATCGTGCATCCGATGCAGATGCCGCCCACGTTGGGGCAGCCGCCCACCCCCGACATCCAGCCGCGCTTGGGCACGTTGCAGTTGACCACCGGGCCCCAACAGCCCACCTTCACCTGGCACTTGGGCGAGTTGTAGTCCTTGGCGAAGTCGCCCTGCTCGTAGTAGGCGGCCCGGTCGCAGCCCTCGTGCACGGTCTTCCCGAACAGCCACTGGGGGCGCAGCATGTGGTCCAGCGGCGGTGGCGGGGCGGCGCCGGCCGCGTGGTGGAGCACCCAGACCAGGGTCTCCATGAAGTTCTCCGGCTGGATCGGGCAGCCGGGGACATTGACCACCGGCAGCGCGCCCTGCGACTTGAAGTCCCAGCCCAGGTAGTCCGCGAGCCCCATGGCGCCGGTGGGGTTCCCCGCCATCGCGTGGATACCGCCGTACGTGGCGCAGGTGCCCGCCGCGACCACCGCCCAGGCCCGGTGTGCGAGCCGGTCCAGCCACCAGTTGAGGGTCAGCGGCTCGCCGGTCTCCTCGTCGTTGCCGAAGGACGTCCAGTAGCCGTCGCCCTCGATGATGTTCTGGTTGGGGATCGAGCCTTCGATGACGAGGATGAAGGGCCGCTCGGCCTCGCCGCGGGCCGCCGCCCGGAACGGTGCCAGGAACTCCTCACCGCCGGTGGTGGGCGAGAGCACCTTGTTGTGGAGGTTCACCTTCGGCAGGCCGGGGACGAGGCCTCGCACCAGGTCCTCGATGGCGGGCTGCCCGGAGGCCGTCATCGACACGGTGTCGCCGTCGCAGCTCATCCCCTCCGAGATCCAGAGGATGTCGATCTCCTCGAATCCCGCCCGCTTCTCGGCTTTCGACGGATGCTCACTCGTCCGGGTGATGCCGCTCTCGATGGTCATGTTCTCGGCCTCCCTTGCAGCCGGTCACGCATCCGGTCGTAGACGTTGGCGACCGGTGCCGCCATGGCGAGCGCCGGTGGTGTGTCGGGGGCGTGCGGGTGCGGTCTGCTGGGCGCGGTGCGTTTCGCCTTCTCCAGCGCGCGGCCCAGCTCGTCGAGGGTCTGCTGGTCGACGGCCTCGCGCAGCATCGGCATCAGCCGGCCCTCCTCCTCGGCCACATGCTCCTCGATCTCCCGCTGCAGCTCGGCCATCAGCCGGTCGGTCCGCTCGAAGACCTGCTCGTCGCCCTCCCCGCCGCGGTGCCCGTCCGGGTAGGTGTCGCTGTGCCGGTCGGCGGTGGGGAGCTGGTCCAAGGCGAGGAGCGTCTTCTTCACTCCCATGTGCTCGGCGAGGTGCTCGTCGATCTCCTGCTGTCCGTCCGGCAGGACCTTCCTGGCCAGCGGGTAGACCATCAGCTCCTCGACCGCCGCGTGCTTGGACAGTTCGCGGATCACCGTCTCGACCACGGCGCGGCGCTGGCGTGCGGAGGCGGCCCCGCGGTAGTCGCGGAACAGCTGCTCGACCATCCGATGGTCATGCTTCAACAGTTCGATGGCATCCATCGGACCTCTCTTCGTCGGGGGAGGCGGTACCGGCGCCGACCAACGGCTGGACCTCATCGGGGCGGAAGTAGCAGAACCGGCCGTACCAGGCGTTCAGTTCGGCGGCGGGGTCGTCCTCGACCGACACGGCGAGATGCACGCTGCCGTCCACGTCGTGGAAGACGCCTTCCACCCGGGCCGTGCGCCCCACGAGGAACATGTCCTGCGCGTCGGCGCCCCGGCCCCGGGGACACAGCCGCACCCGGTGGCCGCGCGCCACCTCGACCCCGTCGATCGGCACGCTGTCGGTCGACGGGCTCAGCCCCTCGTCCCCGCCCTCCCGCCACCAGGGGATGCGCTCACCGGCCACGGGCTCGGCCCGTTCGGGCCGGGCGGGCCGGGGAGGCTGGAGGAGCTGGGCCGGTTCCGGCGAGCGCATCGCACCGTGCAGCTGTGCGAAGACCTCCTGCGGCATGTTCTCGACCCGGTCGAGAATGGCAGCGGCACGCGGGTCGGTGGCTCGCGCCTCCCGCTTCTCCTCGTCGGTCAGCAGCAGCGTACGCAGCGAGAGGATCTCGTCGATCTCGGCGGCGTCGTGCAGATCGCCCGGGCTCTCGGGGGCGATCTGCGGATGGTCGCCCAGCAGGATCGGTGAGGAGAACATCGTTCGCGCGGTGCCCTCCTCCCCCGCCAGGACAGGGAAGGTGCGCACGTTCCGGCATGCCCGGGTGTGCGCCGCTGCCCAATCCGGCGGGTCGATCAGGGAGCAGAACCGCGGGCCGTCGCCGCCGAGCAAGGTGTGGGTGGCCAGGAGCGAGTGGCTCAGCGCCACTTCGCGGGAGGCCTCCGGGGAGGGAGAGTCGCCGGTGTTCTCCGTACGGACGGTCAGGCGGTACGTTCCCTCCGGGCCGTCGAGCCGCTCGGCCCGCAGGGTGGTACGGGCGCGCACCGGGTGTCGACGGCGTACGATTCGGCCGACGGTGCCCCCGGCGCTGGCCAGCGGGGCGGTCTCCAGGCCGCTCGGCGCGCCGACCGGGTACGTCCGTTCACCGGCCAGCAGCTCGGTGAGCGGCACCTCCAGGTCGGTCTCGCGCGGTACCGCCTCGTCGAACGTCAGATGGAGCGCGCCGTCCACATCCAGGGTCTCCACGGCCTCCCAGCCGTCGCCCACGCCGGTGCGCCGCTCCGCGGTCTTGCGCTGGGCCTGGAGGTAGCGCACCCGGACGCGCAGTACGGCATCGGGCACGGCCTCGAACAGGCACTCGGTCTGCTGGTACCAGGACTCGGCAGCGCCGGAGACGCCGGGCTGCTCGGTCAGGTGCGCCTCGGCCCAGACGCGCGGCACCAGCACCCCGAACTGCCAGCGCACCCGGTTCTTCGGTGAGCTGCGGCGGTACGGGTAGAGCAGATATCCCTCGTAGCAGATGGCGTCGGCGACAGCGCGCACCCGCGCGAAGTCCGCGTCCGCCGCTGACCTGCCGCACTGCTCCTGGGCCGGAGCGGCCTGAGCCGGACCGTCCACCCGCACCTCCCGGACCACCGGCGCGACCGCGCCTCCTCCACACACACCGGCGTCCATATTTGCACTCTTTATTCACATTTGCTCGCTCTGGCGCCGCCGGTGTGGCGGAGGGTGGGCAGTGGACCGCGGGTGGCGGCGGAGAGTGACCGCAGACGGCGGAAGGGGTCGGCTCAGTCGCCGCTCACTCCTGGCCCTTGCCGCGGCCGGTGAGCATGTCGCGGGCCCGGTCGACGAGGCCGACGCCCGGAGCCATGGCCTTCAGGGCCGGGGGCTCATGGGGGCCGGCGGGGTGCGGACGGGTGGGAGCGGTCTTCTTGGCCTGCCGGACCTTGTCGCCGAGCTCGGTGAGCTCCAGGCGCGGCAGGACCTCCTTGAGCCGGGGGAAGAGGTTGCCCTCCTCGTCACTCACATGGGTGCGGATCTCCTGGATCAGACTGGTCAGGATCTGGTCGAAGGCCGGGTCGCCGGCGTTCAGCCCCTCCAGATCCTTCATCAGCCGCTCGGCGCCCTTGTGGTCCTCCAGCTCCTTGTCCGCGAGTTCGTCCCCGTCGGGCACATGGGCACGTACGGCCGGGTACAGGTACTCCTCCTCGGCGATGGAGTGCCGCACCAGTTCGATCGTGGCCTGCTCCGCGTACTTCTTGCGCTTCTCGTCACCGGGCGGGAGGGCTTCGATCTTGGCGAAGAGCTCCTCCACCTCGCGGTGGTCGGTGGTGAGTTCCTCGATGACCGTTCCGCCGTGTCCCATGGTGTCTCCTCCAGTGCCCTGTTTCGGTGGCCGCGACTGCTTGCGAAGCTTCGAGGACACCGGGTCCCCCCGAGGCGGGCCGGGCTAACCTACGGGCCGACCTACCGCCCATTCGGTGAGGAACCGCGTTTAACCGGCGCACCCCCTGGAACTCCGTGGCCCGTGTGGCTCCTGAGACCGCCGGGGGTGTACGCCCCGCAAGGCGATACCGAACTGCTGATCGAAGCGCTGACCGATGCCGCCGTCCCCCGGGGCGCCCGGATGCTGGATGTGTGCACCGGCACCGGCGTGGTGGCCCTGACCGGCGCGCGGCTGGGCGCCGCCGAGGTGCACGCCGTCGACGTCTCCACCCGGGCGGCCCTGGCCTCCGCCTGGAACGCTCGGCTGCGGGGACTGCCCGTCCGGGCCCACCGCGGTGACTTCCTGGAGCGCGCCGAGGGCCGCTTCGACGTGGTGACGGCCAATCCCCCGTATGTGCCGCACGCACCGACCGACGAGCGGGACGGCGGGCGCCGGGCCCGCGCCTGGAACGCGGGGCGGGACGGACGCAGGGTGCTGGACCGGTTGTGCGCGGCCGCGCCCCGGCTGCTGGCCCGCAACGGTGTCCTGCTGGTGGTGCATTCCGCGCTCAGCGGACCGCAGCGGACACTGGACCTGCTGCACGACGCCGGGCTCAAGGCGGCGGTGACCTCCCGCCGTACCCAGCCGTTCGGTCCCGTACTGCGCGCACGCGCGCAGTGGCTGGAGGAACAGGAACTGATCGTCCCCGGACAACGACACGAGGAATTGGTGGTCATCCGTGCCGACCTCACCCGATGAGCCGCACCCGCGGCGCCGCGAAAGGCGCCGTGTGACGCTGGAGCAGGGCGGGCCCGTGCTGGTGGAGGGGCCCGTGGAGGTCCGGCTCGACGACGGCACCACGGTCGTCTCCGACCGCTTCATGACAGCCCTGTGCACCTGCCGCCGCAGCCGCACCTACCCCTGGTGCGACACCAGCCACCGCCGCCGCTCCCGGACCCGCTCCGGCACGACCGGCTCCCCGACGACGGAGACGAACGACGCTCCCGGGCCCGCGCGGGCCCGGGAGTCCGACCCCCGGAATCCCGGGAGGTGACCGGTAGATGGTTCGCCCCGCTGTGGGTCAGGGCAGCGGGGTGCCGCCGGTGGCGTTGAGGATCTCGGCCGTCACGTAGTTGGCGTCCTCGGAGGCGAGGAAGACATAGCCCGGTGCCATCTCGGCGGGCTGCGCGGGCCGCTGCAGCAGGCTCTTCGCCCCGAACTCGGAGGTGTCCGGGAGCGTCGAGGGGATCAGCGGCGTCCATACGGGCCCCGGCGCGACGGCGTTGACGCGGATGCCGCGCTCGGCCAGGTTCTGGGCGAGGCCCTGGGTGAAGGTGACGATGCCGCCCTTGGTCATGGCGTAGTCCAGCAGATGCGGCTTGGGCTGGTACGCCTGTACGGAGGTGCTGTTGATGATGCAGCCGCCCTCCGGGATGTGGGCGAGCGCCAACTTGGTGATGAAGAACATGCCGTAGAGGTTCGTGCGCACCACGCGGTCGAACTGCTCGGTGCTGATGTCGTCGATCCCGCCGGACTGCGCCATCTGGTAGGCGGCGTTGTTGACGAGTACGTCGATCCGGCCGAACTCTCCCGCCACCCGCTCCACCAGGCGGCGGCACTCGGCCTCCTGGCGGATGTCGCAGGGTACGGCCACCGCGCGGCGGCCGGCCTCCTCCACCAGCCGGATGGTCTCCTGGGCCTCGTTCTCCTCCTCCGGCAGATGGCTGAAGGCGACGTCGGCGCCCTCCCGGGCGTAGGCCAGCGCGACGGCACGTCCGATGCCCGAGTCCCCGCCGGTGATCAGGGTGCGCCGGTCGGTCAGCCGGCCGCTTCCCCGGTAGGTGCGCTCACCGTGGTCCGGGCGCGGCTCCATCGCCTCGGTGTCACCCGGATGGGTCTGGCCCTGCTGCGGAAACTCCGGCTTGGGGTGCTTGTCAGCGGGGTGTCCGCCGGTTGCCGGGGTGTCGTTGCCGTCTGCGCTCATCTCTCCTCCTGGCGGTGGTCGGTTCGGTCGGTGCGGGTCGGTGCGCGGCCCGCCCACCCCGGCGGGCGGGGTGGGCGGTGTTGTCCCGGTCCCGCCGCCGAGGTCAGCCGACGGACGCGGGGAAGCGGTCCCAGGCGCGGTGCTCGGCCAGCAGCCCGGTGATCCGCTCGAAGACGGACTGCGGGTCGTCGGCCACCACGACGCCTGCCGCGTCCTGTGGGCACCCGGCGGCGGCGAGCACATCGGCGCCGTCGCCCCAGGCGCCCAGCGCCTTGGCGTGCCGGAACGCCTCGGAGATCAGCAGCAGGACCCGCGGGTCGATGCCGCCGCTGCCGGTGTGCAGGCCCGCCTTGGCGTCCCGGGCTCCATAGGCGTCCTTGCCGGTGCCGGGCGCTCCGGCGATCAGTACGGCGTCGAACTCGACGGAGCGGGCGTTGGCGAAGGTCCGCTGGATGACGACGGAACCGCCCCCGCCCGTCAGTTCGCCGCCGTGCGGGGCGATGACGAGCGGGACCATGCCCTGGTCGCCGATGGTGGTGCGCAGCGTGGCCAGCGCGGCCAGGTCGCTGTTCTCGTCGGCGACGATGCCGATGACGCGGCCGTCGGTCGGCCAGGTGTGGCCGAGCTGGGAGAGCGCCGGGCTGGGCTCCACCTCGGGCAGCGGGCCCGAGGGCTCGGGCGCGGGCAGTCCGAGACCGGCCGCCACTCCGGCACACAGCTCCGGGTCGATGTCGGCGAGCACCCGAAGTTGGCGTTCCTTGATGGACTGCTCGTAGCACTTGCTCAGCTCGAAGGTGTACGCGGCGATGACGTGTTCCCGCTCGACCGGGCTGAGGCTGAGGTAGAAGCGCCGTGGGTGGCTGGTGTGGTCGCTGAAGGACGCGGGGGCCGCCCGCACCTTGGACGACTGCGGAACGGTGACCGGGGCCTCCACATAGGCGCCCTCGCCGGCCCCCGCCAGGAAGGGGCAGCCGCCGTCCAGCGAGTTGGGACGGTAGGGGGCCACCCCTCGGTGCACGGCCGTCTGGTGCATGCCGTCGCGCGTCATGTCGTTGATCGGGGCGTGCGGCCGGTTGATGGGCAGCTGGGCGAAGTTGGGTCCGCCGAGGCGGGTGATCTGGGTGTCGATGTACGAGAAGAGCCGGCCGGCCAGCAGCGGGTCGTCCGTGATGTCGATGCCGGGCACCAGATGGCCGGGGTGGAAGGCGACCTGTTCGGTCTCGGCGAAGAAGTTGGAGGGGTTGGCGGTCAGCGTCATCAGCCCGATGGGCTGCACCGGCGCCCACTCCTCGGGCACGATCTTCGTCGGGTCGAGCAGATCGATGCCCTGGAAGGTCTGCTCGGGCGTGTCGGGGAAGGTCTGGATGCCCAGTTCCCACTCCGGGAAGGCGCCCGCCTCGATGGCGTCGGCCAGGTCGCGGCGGTGGAAGTCGGGGTCCACACCGTTGGTGATCTGGGCCTCTTCCCAGGTCATCGAGTGGACGCCCAGCTTGGGCTTCCAGTGGAACTTCACCAGGGTGGTGCCGCCCTCCTCGTCGACCAGCCGGAAGGTGTGGACGCCGAAGCCCTCCATCATCCGGAACGAGCGCGGGATGCCGCGGTCGGACATGTTCCAGATGGTGTGGTGGGCGGCCTCGGTGTGCAGCGAGACGAAGTCCCAGAAGGTGTCGTGCGCGCTCTGCGCCTGCGGGATCTCCCGGTCCGGATGCGGCTTGCCGGCGTGGATGACGTCGGGGAACTTGATGGCGTCCTGGATGAAGAAGACCGGGATGTTGTTGCCGACCAGATCGAAGGTGCCCTGCCCGGTGTAGAACTTCGTCGCGAAGCCGCGGGTGTCGCGCACCGTGTCGGCGGAGCCGCGGGAGCCGAGCACGGTGGAGAACCGGACGAAGACGGGCGTCTCGACGTCCTTGCCGAGGAAGGCCGCCTTGCAGATCTTCGACGCGGTGCCGTAGCCGCGGAAGACACCGTGCGCGGCGGCGCCACGGGCGTGCACCACCCGCTCCGGGATGCGTTCGTGGTCGAAGTGGGTGATCTTCTCACGGAGATGGTGGTCCTGGAGGAGTACGGGTCCGCGCTCACCGGCCTTGAGGGAGTGGTCGGTGTCGTAGAGCCGCAGGCCCTGGGCCGTGGTCAGCCGGCTGCCCGTCTGGGCCCGCACCGCCGGGTCCACTCCCCCGGCCCCCGGCCCTGAGGTGCTTCCAGGGTGCTCGCCGGTGGCGGAGTAGACCTCGGGTCCCGACTGGTCCTGCTTGGGCGGCAGGGGCTCGCGCGGAGTGGTCGGCTGCTCGACGGGGGGCGCTTCGGGCGCGGGACGGCCGGGGATGAACGGCTCCCCTTCGTGCTGGTTCTCGTGCGTGGGGCCGGCCATGGGAGGACCTCCAAGAGCGTGAGAGACGGACCACCGCAGGGGTAACCGGGCCGTCCAGCTCCGAAACGGGAGGAGTCGGAAGTAACCGCTGATGCCACAGGGCGCCGACCGCCGGCCGGTGGCGGGCCGTCACCGGCCGGCCCCCGGACATGTCACCCCGTCAGTCCGCCTCCGGCAGGCGCACCTCCAGCACCCCGTCGTCCCGCACCCGCGTCTCGAAGCTGGGCTGCGGCGCCGTGGCCGGGCCGCGGACGTTCCAGCCGTCCGAGAGCCGGAAGGTGCTGCCGTGCCACGGACAGGTGACACAGCCTTCGGCCACCGTCCCCTGCGACAGCGGCCCCGACTGGTGGCTGCACCGGTCGGCCAGCACCCGCACCCCGCCGGAGGGCTCGCGGTAGACCAGCAGCTTGACCTCGCCCAGCGAAGCGCTCGCCGCCTGGCCGACCGGAAAACCGTCCACCTTGCCCACCGGGTGCCAGCCCGGCTCCACCAGGTGCTGCACCGGTTCGGCCTTGTTGGGGCCCACCGCCTGCCGGTAGGCCAGATGCCCGCCGATCAGCCCACCGAGTCCGGCGGCGGTCAGCCCGCCGAAACCCAGCAGCCGTCCCCGGCACTCGCGGCCGCGCATCCGGGCCGCCAGCGAGGCCGCGTACAGCCCCAGTGCGGCGGAGTTGGCCAGCGCGTGGACGAGACCGGTGCGCAGCTGCGGCTTGTGCAGCTCGGCCCAGTCGGCGGCGCCCGTCCAGGCGGCCGGGAGCGCGGCCACCATCCCGGTGCCGATCAGCACCCGGCTGGCGCGGCGTGTGCCGGGCAGCAGGTCGAGCACCCCCGCCGACATCCAGGCGCCGATGGGCAGCTGCACCAGTGCGGGGTGCAGCGGGTGGCCGAGCCATCGGCCGTGCAGTACGTCGCGCAGTCCGCCCAGCGGGAGCTTCTTGACGGCGTTCTGCAGCGGGCTGATCGCCGGATCGAGAGCGGTGGCCCTGCCCAGCGCGTCGAGCGGCCCGGCGAGGGGCAGCCGGTCCAGGCCGTTCTCCACGGCGCGAACGGCCGGAGGGAGCTTCTCCTGCTCGTCGCTCACCGGATTTTCGTTACTCAGCGCTTCGGAGGACATACCGCTCCGGTTGCCACACCTGGCCGCGGACAAACGGTCTGCGGCGCGCACCACTCCGTCAGCCGCCGGTCCGACACGCCCTTGGCCGGGCCCGCCCCCTGTTTCGGCGCCGCACCCCGGGGGGACCCGGCTGAGGTCCACTGAGCAGAGAGGAGTCGAGATGACTACGGCACGCGACATCATGACCCCGGGCGCCGACTGTGTGCAGTCCGACCAGACAGCGGCGGACGCGGCGGAACTGATGACCGAGCTGGGCGTGGGCGCGCTGCCCATCTGCGGGAAGGACAACAAGCTCAAGGGCGTCGTCACCGACCGCGATCTGGTGGTCAAGGTGCTGGGGCCCGGCCGCGACCCGGCCACCTTCCCCGCCGGCAGCCTGAACCAGGCGGAGGCCGTCACCATCGGCGCCGACGACAGCGCCGAGGAGATCCTGGAGACCATGTCGCAGCACAAGGTGCGGCGTCTCCCGGTGATCGACGGCGATCAGCTCGTCGGGATGGTCGCGGTCGCCGATGTCGCCCGCTCCCTTCCGCACACGGACACGGGCCGGCTGGTGGACGCCCTCTCGGAGGACTGAGCGGGCAGCACTCGCCGCGGCCGCTCGGCACCCCCGGGCTCCTCCCCCGCGGGCCGCCCCGGCCCGCGGGTTCGGGCTGTCCGGATCCGGTGGGCCGCCGTTGGTGTGCCACGGCGGGGGCGTACGAGGCAACGGGCAACCTGGGAAGTTTGCCCCCGGGGCGGCGGGGCACTGAGGTATGCGGTCTTCAAGGAGGGCGACCGCATGACACACTCTCGGGCCCGTGCCGCCCGGCGGGCCGCGCTGCGCAAGGCCGCCGAGCGCGGCTTCGAGGCCGCGGAACAAAGACTGCCCGTGGCGGCGGGCGGCAAGGCACTGCTGCGCAAGGCGTTCCCCGAGCACTGGTCCTTCCTGCTCGGGGAACTGGCTCTCTACAGCTTTGTGGTGCTGTTGCTGACGGGGGTCTATCTCACCCTCTTCTTCGACGCGAACATGACCGAGATCCGCTATCACGGCGCCTACCGGCCGCTGCGCGGCGAGCTGATGTCGGCGGCGTACGCGTCGACGTTGAAGATCAGTTTCGAGGTGCGGGGCGGACTGCTGGTCCGTCAGGTCCACCACTGGGCCGCGCTGATCTTCGTGGGCGCCATCGGGCTGCACATGCTGCGGATCTTCTTCACCGGGGCCTTCCGCAAGCCCCGGGACGTCAACTGGGTGATCGGGCTGACGCTCTTCGTCCTGGCGCTCGCCGAGGGCTTCTCCGGCTATTCGCTCCCCGACGACCTGCTCTCGGGCACGGGACTGCGCATCGCGGAGGGCATCATGCTCTCCATCCCCGTGGTGGGTACGTACATCGCGCTGTTCGTCTTCGGCGGTCAGTATCCCGGGCACGAGATCATCGACCGGCTCTATCCGCTGCACATCCTGCTGATCCCGGGGCTGCTGGTCGGGCTGATCGTGGTCCACCTCATCCTCGTCGTCGTCCTCAAGCACACGCACTGGAGCGGACCGGGGAGAACCGACAAGAACGTGGTCGGGCATGCGATGGTGCCGCAGTTCGCCGCCCGTTCGACGGGGCTGTTCTTCATGGTCGCGGGGGTGCTGGCCCTCCTGGGCGCGGTGGCGCAGATCAACCCGGTCTGGAACTACGGGCCCTACAAGACCCACCAGGTCTCGACCGCCGCGCAACCGGACTGGTACGTCGGCTTCTTGGAGGGATCGCTGCGGCTGATGCCGCCGTTCGAGACGACGCTGTTCGGGCACACCGTGATGTGGAACGTGCTGGTGCCCGCCGTCATCCTGCCCGCGCTGCTGTTCCTGGTGCTGTACATGTATCCGTTCTTCGAGCGGTGGATCACCGGCGGGGACGAGACACCGCATGTGTGCGACCGGCCCAGGAACCGCCCCGTGCGCACCGCGCTGGGCGTCGCCGGAATCACCTTCTACGGTGTTCTGCTCATGGCCGGCGGCAACGACGTCCTCGCCTTCACCTTCGACATCTCCTTGAACGGGCTGACGTGGGCGTTCCGCGCGCTGCTCGTGGTGGGCCCGCCGCTGGCGTACCTGCTGACGAAACGGCTGTGCCTGTCCTTGCAGCAGCGGGACGCCGAACGCGTCATCGAGGGCGAGGAGACCAGCCATGTGCGGCAGTCGGTGGAAGGCACCTTCAGCGCCGATCACGAACCGCTGCCCCAGGGGGAGAAGTTCCGGCTGGCGGCCCAGCGCTTCCCGCCTCCGCTGGAGGTGGACGCGGCGGCGAGCCGCCCCGCCCGGCTGCGGGCCGCACTCAGCCGGTGGTACTACGCGGATTCACCGGCCCGGCAGTGGCGGACCATCGACCACCAGCGCCAGCGCGCCCAGACCGCGGTCTCCGGGCTGCGGGCCGAGCAGCGCGAGGGCCGCTCGGTCAGCGATCGGTCTGCGCGTACTGGAAAACGAAGCCGAACACTCCGGCGCCGGTGACACCGGCACCGATCAGGGCCAGCCACAGCCCGAAGACGGTGCCGGTGCCCAGCACCGCCACGCCCAGCGCGGTCAGCACCGGGTAGGGGCTGCCGGCCGGGAAGAAGCCCATCGGCCCGCCGCGTTCGTGGATCTCCCCGTTCCTGCGGTCCTCGGGCCGGACACCGCGGCGCTTGTGCTGCACCGCGAGGAAGAACGAGACCAGCGAGGCCATCAGGCAGGCGATCAGCACGGCGGCGGTGCCCGCCGGGTCGTCGCCGTAGAGCGCGTAGGGAATGGTGACGCAGGCGAAGAAGAGTGCGACGCCCGCGAAGAGGGTGGCTTCGAGCTTCATGAGGGCAGCCTCTTGGTCGGTGTGTTCTTGGAGGCGGGATCCTGCAGGCCGGGCGTTGCGGAGGTGGGTGGTCCGGCGTCGGCGTCGGGGCGCACTCCTGGGCTCTCCGGGGCGTCCGGGGCCACGATCGCCACGTCCTCCTGTGCCTCGGGGTGGTGCAGCCAGAAGGCCGGCGAGTCGGAGCGGATGTTGGGCAGTGCGACGAAGTTGTGCCGGGGCGGCGGGCAGGAGGTGGCCCACTCCAGGGAGCGCCCGAAGCCCCAGGGGTCGTGCTCGGTGACCTTCTCGGCGTGCGTCGTCGTCCACCAGACGTTGTAGAGGAAGACCAGGGTGGAGACGCCGAGGGTGAACGCGCCGATCGAGGAGACGGTGTTGAGCACGGTGAAGCCGTCGGCGGGCAGATAGTCGGCGTACCGGCGGGGCATGCCCTCGGCTCCGAGCCAGTGCTGCACCAGAAACGTGACCTGGAAGCCGACGAGCGTCAGCCAGAAGTGCACCTTGCCCAGGCGTTCGCCCAGCATCCGCCCGGTCAGCTTCGGCCACCAGAAGTAGAAGCCGCCGAACATGGCGAAGACGACCGTGCCGAAGAGGACGTAGTGCAGATGCGCCACGATGAAGTAGCTGTCGGTGGCGTGGAAGTCCAGCGGCGGGGAGGCGATCAGCACACCGCTGAGCCCGCCGAGGAGGAAGGTGACGAGGAATCCGATGGCCCACAGCATCGGCGTCTCGAAACTGAGCGAGCCCTTCCACATGGTGCCGATCCAGTTGAAGAACTTCACCCCTGTCGGCACGGCGATCAGGAAGGACATCAGGGAGAAGAACGGCAGCAGCACGGCCCCGGTGGCGAACATGTGGTGTGCCCACACCACGGCGGAGAGCATGGTGATGGTGGCCGTGGCGCCGACCAGCCCGATGTAGCCGAACAGCGGTTTGCGGCTGAAGACCGGCAGGATCTCGCTGACGATGCCGAAGAACGGCAGCGCGACGATGTAGACCTCCGGATGCCCGAAGAACCAGAACAGGTGCTGCCACAGGATCGCCCCGCCGTTGGACGGGTCGAAGATGTGGCTGCCGAACTTCCGGTCCGCCTCCAGCGCCAGCAGCGCCGCCGACAGCACGGGGAAGGCGAACAGCGCCAGGATCGAGGTGAACAGCACGTTCCAGGTGAACAGCGGCATCCGGAACATCGTCATCCCCGGGGCGCGCAGGCAGATGATGGTGGTGATGAAGTTGACCGCCCCGAGGATGGTGCTCAGTCCGGCCACGGACAGCCCCATGGTCCACAGGTCACCGCCGGTACTGGGGCTGTACTTCGGCCCGTTGAGCGGCGCGTAGGCGAACCAGCCGAAGTCCGCGGCGCCGTTGGGCGTCAGGAATCCGCCGATCACCATGAGGCCGCCGAACAGATAGACCCAGTAGGTGAAGGCGTTGAGCCGCGGGAAGGCCACATCGGGCGCACCGATCTGCAGCGGCATGATGGCGTTGGCGAACCCGGCGAACAGCGGCGTGGCGAACAGCAGCATCATGATGGTGCCGTGCACCGTGAACAACTGGTTGTACTGCTCCTGGGAGACGACCTGCATCCCGGGGTGGGCCAGCTCGGCCCGCATCACCATGGCCATCGCGCCCGCGGCGAGGAAGAAGCAGAAGGACGTGACGAGATACAGGTTGCCGATCACCTTGTGGTCGGTCGTCGTCAACCACCGCAGCACCATGCCGCCTCCGTGATTTGGCCGAACAGTGTGGCCGGCCCGTCGGCTCGTCCGCCGGGCCCTCGCCGTGGTCGCGCGTCGCCGTGCCGGGGGGAAGGTCACGGGGGCCGCGCCCCCGCCCCGGCAACCTGCGAGCACCGCGATCGGCGCGCTCGGCCGACCCGCCGGACGGGCTCAGGCTCAGGTAGGAGTAGCCCGCTCGCCGATACCGAAACCGGATCGGCGCGAGATGAACACCGCTGCCTGTGAACCACCCCGTGCGGGCGAGCGTGTGCCCGCACGGGACCGGCCCGCCCGTCGCCCGTACGGGCTAGCGGCCCCGGGCGCCGCGCAGGGCGCGGCCCGCGGCGAACGCTGCCCCCGCGGCCACGGCGGCGGGTGCGGCCAGACGCGCGGCGCGGCGGGGCCAGGCCGGCGCGGGCTTCCGGGTCGGCTCGGTGGCACCGCTGGTGCCCTGGTAGGCGCGCTTGACCAGTTCGGCGAGGTGCACCGGTTCGCTCCCGACGCCGGCGGCGCCCAGCTGGGTCTTGCAGGAGAACCCGTTGGCCACCACTGTCGTGCCCGGGGCGGCGTCGCGGACGGCGGGCAGCAGCGCCTGTTCGCCGCAGTCCATGGAGATGCCGTACTTGCCCTGTTCGAAGCCCCAGGACCCGGCCAGTCCGCAGCAGCCGCCGGTCAGGTTCTCGGTGCGCAGACCGAGCTTGTCCAGCAGTTTCCGGTCGGCTTCCGTGCCGCCGGTGGCGCGCTGGTGGCAGTGGCCCCACAGCAGGGCGTCGCCCGCGCCGGTCCCGGCCAGCCGGGGTGGGGTGATGCCGTAGGTGTCGAAGAACTCGGCGAAGTGCAGGGCGTTGGCCGCCAGCCGGCGGGCGTCGTTGTCGTGCGGGAGCAGCTTGGTCAGCTCGTCCTTGAAGACGGCCAGGCAGCTGGGTTCCATGCCGACGACGGGGGTGTCGGCGCGCAGGTGGGGGCGGAGCGTGTCCAGGACGTTGTGCAGATAGCGTTCGGCGGCGTCCAGGAAGCCGTAGTCGTACAGCGGGCGCCCGCAGCACACGTGCTGCTCGGGCATGACGACCGACCAGCCGGCTGCTTCGATCGCCTCGACGCAGGCGACGCCGACGTCCGTGTCGAAGTAGTTGTTGAAGGTGTCGGGGAACAGCACGACCGGACGACCGCCGGGGTTGGCCGTGCCGCCGCGCTGCCGGAACCACTGCTGGAGCGTCATCGGGGCGAAGGTCGGCAGCGGCCTGCGCCGGTCGATGCCCGCGACGAGCTTGGCGATCCGGCCGAGCAGCGGGGCGTGGGTGACCAGGTTGGCGGCCTCCGGCAGCCGGGAGGCGAGGCGGGACGCCTGGTCGATGAAGCCGAAGGCGTAGGCGTACCGGGGACGCCACCTGCGGGCCGACTTGAAGTGGTGGTGCAGGAACTCGGCCTTGTAGGTGGGCATGTCCACGTTGACGGGGCAGTCGTTGGTGCAGCCCTTGCAGGCCAGACACAGATCGAGCGCGTCGTAGACCTCCTTGGACTGCCAGCCGTCCTCGACGGTCTCGCCGCGCAGCATCTCGTGCAGCAGCCGGGCCCTGCCGCGGGTGGTGTGCTTCTCCTCCCGGGTGACCTGGTAGCTGGGACACATGGTCTGTCCTTGGGACGCGTCGGGCACCCGGCAGGCGCCGATCCCCACACAGCGCAGGCTGGCGTGGGCGAAGTCGCCGTCGTCCTCGGTGTAGGCGAACTTGACCTCGGGCCTCGGCGGGTTGAAGTCGGGGCCCAGCCGCAGGTCCTCGTCCAGCCGGTAGGCGTCCACGACCTTGCCGGGATTCATCTTGGCCTCGGGGTCCCAGATCTGCTTGAACTCCCGCATGGCCTGGACGAGTTCGCTGCCGTACTGCCGCTCCAGCAGCTCACCGCGCTGCTGTCCGTCCCCGTGCTCGCCCGAGAGGGAGCCGCCGAAGGACGAGACGAGGTCGGCGGCCTCCTCCATGAACGCGCGGTAGTCGGCCATCCCCTCGGCGCTGAGCAGGTCGAAGCTGATCCGGGAGTGGATGCAGCCCTGTGCGAAGTGCCCGTACATGGCGCCGCGCAGCCCGTGCTTGTCGAGCAGTCCGCGCAGTGCCGTGACGTACTCGCCCAGCCGGGCCGGTGGCACCGCGGAGTCCTCCCAGCCGGGCCAGTGGTCGCCGTCGGGCGGGAAGGCGGTGGCGCCCAGCCCGCTCTCGCGGACCTTCCACAGGTTCTTGGCGGTCTCCTCGTCCTCGTCGCTGGTGGTGATGCGGTCGGCCGCGTAGCCCCGCTCGCCCGTCAGCCAGTCCCGGAAGCGGTGCGCCTGGGCGTGTGCTTCCTCCTTGGTGTCCGCGCCGAACTCGACGAGCAGCCAGGCGGCGCCGCCCTGCCTGGGCAGCTGTTCGAGGGAGGCGAGGTTCATGTGCTGGAGTTTCTGGTCCTCGATGAGCTGCTGGTCCAGGGCTTCCAGGCCGATCGGGCGGAACTGGTGGGCGCAGATGTTGGCGTCCTCGGCCGCGGCGGCGATCTGCTCGTACTCGACGACGACCAGCGTCCGCTGCAGCAGCGCGGGGGTGAGCTTGACCTGCGCCTGGAGGACGGTGGCGCAGGTGGACTCGGTACCGACCAGGGCGCGGGCGACGTTGAACCCGTTCTCGGGCAGCAGTTCGTCCAGGTTGTAGCCGGAGACGCGGCGGGGCATCTCGGCCACCGAGGGGAAGCCGGCCCTGATGGCGTCGGCGTACCGGTCGCGCAGGTCCCGCAGCTTGGCGTAGATCTCGCCCTTGGGTCCACCCGCGGCGATGATCGACTCCAGCTCCTCCTCCTCGTCGACGCCGACCCAGAAGCGGTCGCCGCCGTAGGTGACGATCTCCAGCGCCTCCACGTTGTCGGAGGTGCGCGGCCCCGGCCCGTACAGCTGGGACTGCACGGAGTGGGTGCCGCAGGAGTTGTTGCCGATGTTGCCGCCGAGCACACAGCGGGAGTGGGTGGAGGGGTCGGGGCCGAAGACGAGGTTCCAGGCGCCGGTGTGCCGGTTCAGCTCCTCGTTGATGACACCGGGCTCGACCGTGACATGCCGCTCCTCGGCGTCGACCGCACCGATACGGGTGAGGTGTTTGGAGTGGTCGATGACGACGGCGTAGTTGACGGTCTCCCCCGACAGGCTGGTGCCGCCGCCGCGGTTGAGGATGGGGGCGCCGTACTCGCGGCAGATCCGGTGGGTGGCGACGACGTCCTCAAGGGTCTTCGGGATCACGACGCCGATCGGCACCTGGCGGAAGTTGGAGGCGTCGTGGGCGTAGAGCCCCTTGGCCGAGCTGTCGAAGCGGACCTCCCCCTCGATCGCCTTGCCCAGCGCCCTGGCCAGCTTCCCGACGGCGATCACCTGGCGGGCGCGGGGCGGCCCCGCCACCGCGGGGTCGGTCTTCGCGGGGACCTCTTCGGTACGTGAGGTGCGGGGGCGGGTGCGGTCGGGCGTCGTGGCCATAGCGGGTCGCCTTCGGTCGTGTGCGGTCGGTCCCTTCGTGCGGGCGTTCGCCCGGTGGCGGTGATGCTCAGCCGGGCCGACGGCCGCGGACCCGGTACGGCTCGGCGTCCGCCCACCGCATCTCCAGGCCGAGCCCCGGCCGGTCCCGCGCCGGGTGCAGCGCCCCGTCGACCGGCCGCCGCACTCCGTCGAAGAGCAGTTCCTCGACCCGCACGTGGTCGTGGAAGTACTCCAGATGGCGCAGCCGCTCCACGGCGCAGAAGGCGTGGGCCGAGACGGCGGGTGCGCAGTGCGCCGACAGGTCCACACGGTGCGCCGCGGTCAGTCCCGCGACCTGGAGCAGCCCGGTGATACCGCCGCAGCGCGTCACGTCCGCCTGCAGACAGTCCACGGCTCCCGCGTCCAGCAGTGCGGTGAAATCGCCCAGGACGAATCCGTACTCCCCCGCCGCGATCTCCAGCCGCCCCGGGCCCTGGTCGCGCAGCAGACGAAGGCCCGGGGTGTCCTCGGAACTGACCGGCTCCTCCAGCCACCGCACGTCCCACTCCTCGGCCAGCCGCCGCGCCCAGTAGAGGGCTTCCTTGCGGGTCAGCGCCCCGTTGGCGTCGGCGTACAGCTCCACGTCGGGGCCGATGGCCTCGCGCGCCGCCGCCAGCCGGGCCGGGTCCTGCTCGGGGTGGCGGGAGGTCTTCAGCTTGACCCGGGGGATGCCCTGCTGCACCCAGCCGGAGAGCTGTTCTGCGAGCCGGCCCAGGGGATAGTTGGTGAAGCCGCCGCTGCCGTAGACGGGCACCTGGTCGTGCAGGGCGGGCAGCAGCTGGTGGAGCGGCAGCCCCAGCAGCCGCGCCTTGAGGTCCCACAGCGCGATGTCGACGGCGGAGACGGCCATGGCGCCGAGCCCGGGCCGGCCCGCGTTGCGTACGGCGGCGAACATCCGGTGCCACTGGGCCGCGGGCGCGAAGACGTCGCCGCCGCGAACGACGGAGGCGAGCTGGGAGTGGATGAACCCGGCGATCGAGTCGTCGCCGTAGGTGTAGCCCAATCCGGTGAACGGTCCGGCGTGTGCCTCCACGACGACGGCGGTGGTGGCCTCCCAGCGCAGGGTGCCGTCCTCCTCCGCGCCGTCGGGGCCGTCGGTGGGCACCCGGAAGGCGTGGAGGGTCAGGTCGTCGACGGTCACCCGGCCCGACCCGGCCACCTGCCGCGCTGCACCTTCGGTGGTCACCCTGTGCCGTCCCCTTCCGCTGTCGGCGTCCTCCTCCACCCCGCGCGGCCCGGGCCGCGCGGGTCATGGGTACCTCGTCGGCGGCCCGTGAAACGGCACCGGTGGCTGAGCAGCGACTTGTTTGCGGCCCTGCGCAGCGTGGGACCCGGCTGCGGACCGTCGCGTCGACCATGTGAATGGGGAGTACCAATGGCGCAGCAAGTAGCCGACTACGTTCTTCAGCGCCTCCGCGAGTGGGGTGTGCACCGGGTCTACGGGTACCCCGGCGACGGCATCAACGGCATGCTGGGCGCCTTCGACCGCGCCAAGGGGGATCCGGAGTTCATCCAGACCCGGCACGAGGAGATGGCGGCGTTCATGGCGTGCGGGCACGCCAAGTTCACCGGCGAGGTCGGAGTCTGCGCCGCCACGTCCGGGCCGGGCGCGATCCACCTGCTCAACGGGCTCTACGACGCCAAGCTGGACCACCAGCCGGTGGTGGCGGTCGTCGGGCAGCAGAAGCGGCTCGCCCAGGGCACCCACTACCAGCAGGAAGTCGGGCTCGAACAGCTCTTCTCCGACGTGTCGGAGTTCTGCCAGATCGTGATGCACCCGGGCCAGATGCGGCATGTCCTGGACCGCGCGTTCAAGACGGCGCTGACGACCCGTTCCGTCGCCACGGTCATCATTCCCGAGGACATCCAGGAGTCGGAGGCCCAGCCGTCGCCGCCCAAGACCCACGGCTCGGTCTACTCCAGCGTCGGCTGGAGCCAGCCGCGGGTGCTGCCCAACAAGGAGGAGCTGCGCAAGGCCGCCGACATCCTCAACGAGGGCCGAAAGGTCGCCATCCTCATCGGCCAGGGCGCCGCCAACGCCGAGGCCGAGGTCGTGGAGGTCGCCGAGCTGCTGGGCGCCGGGGTCGCCAAGGCGCTGCTGGGCCGCGAGGTGGTCCCGGACGATCTGCCGTTCGTGACCGGCCCGATCGGGCTGCTGGGCAGCAAGGCGAGTGACGACATGATCATGAACTGCGACACCCTGTTCATGATCGGCAGCAGTTTCCCGTATGCGGAGTGGCTGCCGGACGAGGGCCAGTGCAAGGGCGTCGAGATCGACATCGACGGCCGCATGATCGGCATCCGCTATCCCATGGACGCGCACCTGGTCGGCGACTCCAAGGAGACGCTCCGGGAGCTGATCCCGCTGCTGCAGCGCAAGGAGGACCGCTCCTGGCGCGAGCAGATCGAGGAGAACATCCGCACCTGGAACACGGTGCTGGAGAAGCGGGCCGCGCAGACCTTCGACGGCAAGATCAACCCGCAGGCCGTAGCCCACCAGGTCTCCTCGATGCTGCCGGACGGCGCCATCCTCACCGCGGACTCGGGTTCGGCCACCAACTGGTGGGCGCGCCACATCAAGCTCCGCAAGGGCATGCAGGCCTCCCTTTCCGGCACCCTGGCCACCATGGGCCCGGGGGTCCCGTACGCCATCGCGGCGCGCTTCGCCTATCCGGACCGGCCGGTGATCGCCTTCGTCGGAGACGGTGCCTTCCAGATGAACGGCATGAACGAGATGATCACCGTCAAGCGGTACGCGGAACGGATGGCGGGCTCGCCGCCGCTGATCTTCTGCGTCCTCAACAACCAGGACCTCAACCAGGTCACCTGGGAGCAGCGCGCCATGGGCGGGGACCCCAAGTACGAAGGCTCCCAGTATCTGCCGGACTTCCCGTACGCCGAGTACGCCGAACTCGCGGGGCTGCGCGGCATCCGCTGCGACGACCCGAAGAAGGTCACCTCCTCCTGGGAGGAGGCGCTGGCCGCCGACCGTCCGGTCGTCCTGGAGTTCGTGGTGGACAACGAGATCGCGCCGATCCCGCCGCACATCATGAAGGAACAGGGCAAGAAGGCCGCCAAGGCGGCAGTTCGCGATCCCGAACGTACCGGGATCGCCACCCGGGGCTTCCGGCAGAAGCTGACAGAGGTCTACGAGAACCTGCCGGGCCGCAAGCACGACTGAGATGCAGCAAACGTGCAAACTCAACTGGGGCTCGTAGCCGCCCGGTTGTGGCGGGCACGATCCGGGGGCTGGAAGTGGGCCCCCGGACCTTCGCCAATTCAGCCGTCTGACTGACGGGTCGTCGTCGCCTCGCTACCGTGAACGCCATGGACGACAGGGACGCCGACCCCGCCGACACCTGGCCGCTCCCTCCCGTGTGGATGTGGGGGTGCGAGAAGTGCATCGAGCTGTACAAGGCGATGAAGCACGCCTGCGAGGTGACCAACGCCGCTCGTGAGGAGTACGGGCCGGCGTTCGACTGCGACCCGTTCGACACGGTTCTCACCAGCCAGATCCGCCTCGCCGAGCACCTGGCCACCCAGCACACCGAAGAGGTCCCCGACAAGGACCCGGCGTGTGCCAAGTGCATCTCCCCGGAGATGGTCCATCTCCCCGAGCGTTTCGTCCTGGAGCACCGGGCCCGCCATCTGTTCGCCCCACCCAGCATCGTCGATCTGCTGTGAGGCGGCGTCACCACCGCGGCGGGCCCCGGCTCGCGGCCGACCGCTACACCGTCGGCTTGAGGCCCACCGCCGCCCAGCAGCCGACCTCCTCGGGGCTGATGGAGCCGGGCGGGCGGCGCATGCCGTCCTGACTGTCGACCATCTCCGGGCGCCAGTCGCAGGTGGCGACTATGCCGGGCTCGACGAGGGTGAGCCCCGTCGCGGTGAAGAACTCGCGGACGTCCTCGGCGCCGCGCAGCTGCACGGTGATGCCCTGCGCCCCGTAGATGTCGACGACCTTGCGCAGGGTGACGTCGAGTTCGTCGGTGCCGTGGGACATGATCAGCGCGCTGCCCGGTACCAGCGCGTCCACAAGAGTGCGCACGATGCCCTGCGGTTCGTCCGCGTCGCCGATGAAGTGCAGCAGGGCGACGAGGGAGAGGGCGACGGGCCGGTCGAAGTCGAGGGTGCCGCGGGCGTGGTCGAGGATGCGCTTGGGGTCCCGCGCGTCGGCTTCGATGTAGTCGGTGGCGCCCTCGGGGGTGCCGCTCATCAGGGCTCGGGCGTAGGCGAGCACGATGGGGTCGCTGTCGGCGTAGACGACCCGGCAGGTCGGGTCCTCGCGCTGGGCGACCTGGTGCAGATTGGGGGCGCTGGGGATGCCGGTGCCGATGTCCAGGAACTGCCGGATGCCCTGTTCGCGGGCCAGATAGCGGACCGCACGGTGCATGAACTCGCGGTTCTCCCGGGCCGCGGTCGCCACGTTGGGGAACGCCGCCATCGCCTGTGCCGCAGCCTGGCGGTCCGGACCGTAGTTGGTCTTGCCCCCGAGGAAGTAGTCGTACATCCGGGCCGAGTGCGCCTTGGCTCCGGTCGACTCGGGCATCTGGTGGCTCATGAGCGGCGGCTCCTGGGTAGGGGAACGAGCACGAACGTCTCCCGGGCCCGCCTGGCATATGCGGGCCTGTTGGAGACAACTACTTTCGTACACGCGGGGTTTGAAATCCAGGGAGCCCCCCTCGGAACGAGGGCCCAAGTCCCGGAAGCGCGGTGGCGGTACGGCCGGAGTGGGCCGTACCGCCGTCGGCAACCGCGCACCTGCCGGGGCCTGGTTCAGGAGGCGGGCAGCTTCGCCTTGATCCGCATGAACGTGACCGAGTTCGGCGCGAAGGTGTGGGTGAACTCCTCGTCGACGCCGTGCAGGGTGGACTTCTCGGGCTCGATCGGCCGCTCGGTGGCGGTGTTGACCGCGTCCGGGTCGCCTTCGAGCGTGGTCAGCCTCGCCGTGTCGCCCAGGACCCTGGCCCGGCCCAGTCCGATGCGGGTCCTGGCCTGCGTGTCCTGCGCGTTGACCACCTTGACGACGAGCTCGCCGCGCTTGTCGTCGTAGGTGACGACCTGGCGGAAGGGCTCGGCGGGCTTGTCGGTGAAGCTGCCCCACTTCTCACCGTCGAGGTAGAGCGTGACCTGACGGCCGCGGACCTTGACGTGCAGGTCGTACTCCTTGCCCGCCGTGATCTTCGTTCCGTCCTCGATCACCGTGTCCCGGGCGCCGCCGCTGGCCTGCTCGACCGCGGATCTGGTGTTGTTCCAGCCACCGAGGTTCCACCAGTAGTAGTTGCCGGTGTCCTTGACTCCGAAGGCGAGCATGAAGCCCTCCTTGCCCGCCTTCTTGGTGGCCTTCGCCCGGACGTCGTAGTCGTGCCACTTCGGGTCGCCCGCGGTGACCATGGTGTCCTCGGCCGCCGTGTCCGACTGGACGTAGGCGCCGTCCTCGATCTTCCAGGAGCCGCGCTGGGAGGCGGGGGTCCATCGGGAGTCGCCGTGCGAGAAGTCGTCCTTGAGCAGGGTCTCACCGTCGGCCGAGGTGACCGAGACGTCGTCGAAGGCGGCGCTGGTGGCCCACGTCGACAGCCCGATGCCGCCGCTGATCGGCGTGTTGGCCGAGGGTGTCCCGGACGCGGTGCTGGGCACCACCCGGTCGCCCACGTTGTTCATGAACAGCTTCTGCGTCTCGTAGTTGGCCGAGCCCCATGAGGTGTGGTTGTTGAACCAGATCATGTCGGGCTTCCACTGCACATAGTCCTCGTTGGCCAGCAGCGGCGCGTAGGAGGCGAGCCGCACCACGTCGGCGTTGCGCTCCAGTCCGGTCATGAACGCGGCTTCGGCCAGCGCGTTGCGGAAGCGGTTGTCCCGGGAGGCGTACTCGCCGAGGAAGACCTTGGGCCCCTTGCGGTCGTAGTCGTCGTAGCGGTCGTTGTTCTCCAGGAACCAGGCCGGGCTGTTGTAGTAGTGCTCGTCGACCATGGCGACGTCGGATTGCCGGTTGAGGTCCCAGTGCCTCTCGAAGACCGGTCCGGAGTCGTCGGGGCCCGAGTTGCTGATGACGGTGATGTCCGGGTGCTCGGCCTCGATGGCCTTGCGGAACTCCTTGAAGCGGGCGTGGAACTCGTCGGGAAGGTTCTCCTCGTTGCCGACTTCGAGGTGGGTGAGGCCGAACGGCTTCGGGTGGCCCATCTTCGCCCGCTTGGCGCCCCATTCGGAGCTGGTGGGCCCGTTGGCGAACTCGATCAGGTCGAGGGTGTCCTGCACATGGCGCTCGAGCAGTGCGGGATCGTCGGTGGCCTTGTTCTGACCGCAGCCGGTGACCAGCGCGGGGACCACGGGCAGCGGCATGGCTCCGACATCCTCGGCGAACTGGAAGTACTCGTAGTAGCCCAGGCCGTAGGACTGGTTGTAGCCCCAGAAGTTGGCGTTGGTCGCCCGCTGCTCGACCGGGCCGATGGTGTCCTTCCACTGGTAGGAGCGGCGCCGGTCGAAGTCGGGCGCCTCGTAGCCCTGGTGGCTGCCGGTGTTGACGAGGCAGCCGCCGGGAAAGCGGAGGAAGCCGGGGTCGAGATCGGCGATCTTCCGGGCGAGATCCGGGCGCATACCGTTCGGCCGGTTCTTGAACGTCTTGCGGGGGAAGAGCGAGACCTCGTCCAGCCGGAGGGTGCCGGGCCCGCCCGCTCCGACGGTGAGCCTGCCGTCGTTGCGGGTCGCGTCGGCGGTCAGGGTGCCGGTGTACTTGGTCCAGCGGTCGCCGCGCACGGTGATGCGCAGCGGGTCGGCGAGGGCGCCGCCCGATTTCGCGCCGGCGAGGGAGACCGTCAGCGGCGTACCGGAGGCGCGGTCGGTGCGCGCCCATACGGAGAAGTCGTACCGCTCGCCCTTGCGTACGGCCAGGCCGGAGTTGTAGCCGGCGTTGGTGAGGCGGAACTCCTTGCTGCCGCCGGCGAGGGAGACGCGCAGATAGCGGCGGTTGCGCTCGTTGAGGCGCGCCGCGTCGTCGGCCACCTGCGCCGCGGTCGCGCCGGAGCTGGTCCAGGCGGTCATGGGGGTGTAGGAGTCGTTGTCCGCCTTGTCGTACTCGAAGGAGCGGTTCTGAACGAGCTCGGCGTACAGACCGCCGTCGGCGGCGCGGTTGATGTCCTCGTAGAACACTCCGTACATGGAATCGGCGATGTCGGGACCGCGTTCGGCGGCGTCGACGGTGAGCGTGTAGTCGGTCGGCTCGGCGGCGGGCTCCCCGGACGCCACGGCCGGTACGACGCCGACGGTGCAGGCGAGCAGGGCGCCTACGGCGAGTCTCAGACGTGGTCGTAGTCGCCTTCCGACAGGTGCGCGTGATCCGGTGGGGCGGGTCTCCATCTGCTCCTCCTCGACCCTGATGTTCGAGATATCGAATGCAGTTCGGTATTGCGCAGCCTGAGAATGAGGGAGCCTTCGACGCCGGGTCAATGAGGCTGCACGGAACCCGATTTCAGACGCCGCGAGTGTTGACAGCCCGAAGGCGGAGCTCTTCACTGGTGCCGCGTTATCGAACGGTGAACGAGATATCGAACATTCGCCCAGGCCGAGGAGCCACAGCACCGATGACGACGAGCAGACGCACACTCCTGGCGGCAACCACCGGCATCGCGACGGCAGCCGCCACCACGACGGCGGCCACGGCCGCCGCCCCCACGACAGCCGCCCGAAGTTCACGGACCGGCAGCCACCAGCCCCCGACCCGTGAGCACTTCGGCACCCTGGACAACGGCGACCGCGTCGACCGGTGGACGCTCGCCAACGGCGGCACCCGGCTGCGGATCCTCTCCTACGGCGGCATCGTCCAGTCCCTGGAGCTCCCCGACCGGCGGGGCAGGACGGCGAACGTGTCGCTCGGCTTCGACTCCGTGGACGGCTATGTGGCGGACAGCCCGTACTTCGGTGCCCTGATCGGCCGCTACGGCAACCGCATAGCGGGCGCGAAGTTCACCCTGGACGGGAAGACGTACCAACTGCCCGCCAACGACGGACCCAACAGCCTGCACGGCGGCACCAAGGGGTTCGACAAGCGGGTGTGGGACGTCGAGCCGTACCGCAGCGGCGGCGATGTCGGCCTCACCCTGCGGTACGTCAGCAAGGACGGGGAGATGGGCTACCCCGGCACGCTGCGCACCCGGGTCCGCTACCTCCTCACGCCGCGCGGTGAGCTGCGTATCGACTACACGGCGACGACGGACAAGGCCACCGTCGTCAACCTCACCAACCACACCTATTTCAACCTCGCCGGCGAGGGCAGCGGCAGCATCGAGAGCCACCGGCTCCGCATCGCGGCCTCCCGCTACACCCCGGTCGACGACACTCTCATCCCGACCGGCGAGCTGGCGCGGGTAGCCGGGACACCGTTCGACTTCCGGCGCGCGAAGCCCATCGGGAAGGACCTCCGCGACGGCCATCCGCAGATCCTGCGCGGCCAGGGGTTCGACCACAACTTCGTGCTCGACAAGGGCCTCACCGAACGCCCGCGCCCGGTGATCTCGGTGACCGAGCCCGAGTCGGGCCGCACGATGCGGGTGGCCACCACCGAGCCCGGAGTGCAGTTCTACAGCGGCAACTTCCTCGACGGCACGCTCAAGGGAAGCTCCGGCCGCGTCTACCGCGCGGGGGACGGCTTCTGCCTGGAGACCCAGCACTTCCCCGACTCCCCCAACCAGCCCGGCTTCCCGTCGACCGTGCTGCGCCCCGGGCACACGTACCGCTCCTCGACCGTCTACTCCTTCGGCACGGACGGAGGGCGCTGACGGGACCGCCGATACGGTTCGAGCCCCGGTCGGGCCGGACGGCCGAACCGTCCGGCCCGATTCCCGCGCCCTCCCCGTGATCGTCATCGCACGCGGCTGCTCGCCCGGCAGCACTGCTGCGTCACCCGTCGGCAGTCCGCCCCCTGATGCGGGCTCTGGCTCTGTCGTACAGGCCCTTGAGGATCATCACGGGAAACAGCACGGCGCAGAAGATCGGGAGCCCCCCGACGATCAGCAGGAACGCCCCCATGAAGAGCACGATGAACAGGGCCTTGCCCCAGCCGTCGCCGGCGTAGGCCTGGTCCTGATCGGTGCCGGTGAGCCAGTTGTCCGGCTCGGCGCGGATCAGCCGGGCCGCGACCGTGCGGCCCGCCTCGCAACCGCCCTCCACATGCACGCGGATGTCCTTCAGGGGCGCGCCGCCTGCGGCGGGAGCGAAGTCGCCGAAGCAGTGCGTGACCGTGCTGCTGCCGCCCCGGCCGCCGCCCTCGACCACCCGCTGGGAACGGTTGACGGTGACGGTGCCCCGCTCCCCCGACCAGTCGAGCCCGGCCGCCACGACTCTGGCCGAGTACACGGGTACGTCATTGATGAGGTGCCCGAAGAACCAGGCGAGGGGCAGACAGATCAGCAGCCACATCCACAACAGCGGACCGACCGCGATCTCTCCCCCGCTCCACGCCCTGCCCCAGGCTCGGACCGCGCTCCTGGACTGCTTGCCGTCCGACTTCTTCCCCCCGGTCACACACCCATTGTGAGGTATCCGAACAGCACATCGACCCCGCTCCCAGGCAGCACCGCAGTCGGTCGCGGGGTGTGATCACTTGCCCTTGGCGAGCTGATCGACCCGCGGTACCGAGAGGCCGAGCAACTCCGCGATCTCCCGGAGCTTCATGTTCTCCCGCAACTCGACCACCGCCTCACCCCGTACCGACTTCACGCGCCGGGCCGCTTCGGGCAGCAGGTCGTCGGCCAACGCCCGGGCCGTGACCTCGCGGTCGACCGGGTCGGGGATGGAATCGAGGCAGGCAAGCGCGGCTTCGATATGAGCAGCCATGGCCGCGCGCACTCCGGGCGCCACCTTCGGGAGGGGAGCGGGCGTGTCGGTCATACGGTAAGCCTACGGCCCTCCGCAGGCCTCTTCTACCCCCTCTTGATTTCCTTCTAGCCCCCCTCTAAAAAAGGTGGATGCGCCGATGGTAGGGGGTCTTCATGAGCAAAGGGGACGTGACCCTCATCCTCACGGCAATCTCAGCACTGTCCAGCGTGATCATCGCGATCGGGACCATCACCTCCGTCTGGATCGCCCGCGAGGCGATCAAGCAGCGCCGCAAGCACCGCCGCTGAACCGGTACCGGCCACGCGCCCCCTCACTGGAGCCCCCAGCGGTGGTTCGCCGTCGCCACCTTCAACGACATCACCTCCGCACGGGTGGCTGCCCGCAACTGCTGCGGATCAGCCGTCCACGCGGGCCCGCCAGGGCGTACGAGCCGCACCATGCCGTCCTGCTCGATCGAGTGAACAACACCCGCCGTACGACGGGCGAGGTCGGCAACGACCTCGCCCCGACGCCATCCGGTACCGCTCAACGCGCGTGCGGCGCGCACAGCGCCTTGGCCAGCTTCTCCGCCGTCGCCAGATTGCACCCGCCCAGCTCCAGAAGCGGCCCCCGCCACGTGCTGTTCGTGACATCCACACAGGAGGCCAGATCCACCCGCAGCGAGGGCAACACGATGTCCGCCCCGACGAGTGCGACGCGGAGCCGTTCGCATGTCTCCTCCGCGTCGCGGAGCTTGGCCAGTGTCGGGTTCTCGTGACGGCTCTCTGCCATGGAACTGCGCCTTTCTTGGGGGACTTTCACGTTCTGTGGTCCCAGCGTGGCGCTCCGGACATAGCCTTGTGGAGAGCAACCGCTGTGCACCTGTGCTTGTCAAGAGGCGGAGAACCGGAGAACGGAATGACGGCAGAGCGCCCCCGGGTCGACGGCGACCCGAAAGCCGACCCCAAGGTGTCGACCCTCGCCTACTTCGGCACCGAGTTGCGGATCAGGAGAGAAGAGGCCGGACTGAGCCAGGCCGAGCTGGGACGGCGCACCTTCTGCACCCACTCGTACATCTCGCGGATCGAGTCCGCGAGCCGCGTCCCGAGCGAAGAGTTCGCCCAGCGCTGTGACGATGTGCTGGGCACGGGGGGAATGTTCGCCCGGCTGTGGCCGGTCGTGATCGAGCACGCCTACCCGGACTGGTTCCGCCCCTTCGTGGAGCTGGAGAAGGACGCTGTCGCGATTTGGAATTTTCAGAATCAGGTGGTGCCCGGCCTGTTGCAGACGGAGGCGTATGCCCAAGCGCTCTTCGCAGCAGGCAAACTGGCCAATACGGAAGAGCTCGTAGCAGCACGAATGACGCGTCAGCACATCCTGCAGCGGGATAATCGCGCACGGCTGTGGGCGGTACTCGACGAGAACGTGCTGCGGCGAGTGGTCGGGAGCCCGGCCGTCATGGCACGGCAACTGGAGGTGCTTGTCGAGGCGGCTCAAGATCCGCGCACAGTCGTCCAGGTCATCCCATACGAGGTGGGAGCGCACGCCAGCATGGACGGGCCCTTCTCCGGGCTGACGATGGACGAAAGTGCCGACCTCGTTTACATCGACGGCCGTGCTCGCGGCTACATCACAGCTGCTGCGGAGGACGTGGCCGAGTACCGCCATACCTATGATCTGCTGAGGGCAGACGCCCTTCCTCCCCGGGCGTCAATCGCGATGATCGCCGCGAGAGCAAAGGAACTTGCCTCATGACCCGCACGACCGACCTATCCGCCGTGGTGTGGCGGAAGAGCAGCTACAGCGGCCAGAACGGCGGCGACTGCCTGGAGGTCGGCGTCGACCACCCCGGCGCCGCACTCCCCGTCCGCGACTCCAAGAATCCCCACGGCCCCGCGCTCCTCATCGGCCCCCATGCCTGGCAGGCATTCATCGCGCACGCGCGGGCGGACGGCTTCGGGCGGGGCTGAGACACGCCGGGGGAGGTCCGATTCGTTCAAGATGGTGGCGTCGGGCAGCGATTAACGTCGCCGTCATGAACGACAGCAAGGAATCCCGGCACCTGAGCGTCCATATCGACCGTCCCCTCGCGGAGGTCTACGCCTACGCTGCCGACCCCGCCAACCTTCCGGCGTGGGCCCAGGGCCTGGGCGGCTCCATCGAGAAGAGCGGCGGTCGGTGGGTGGCGGACTCCTCCCCCATGGGACGAGTCGTGATCGATCCCGCTCCCCCGAACGAGTGGGGCGTGCTCGACCATGACGTCACCCTGCCCTCCGGGGAGACCGTCTACAACCCGGTCCGGGTGATCGCTGACGGCGCGGGGAGCGAGGTGGTGTTCACCCTGCGCCGGCGGCCGGGGATGAGCGACGCCGCCTTCGAGCGTGACGCGGGCATGGTCGCCGCCGACCTGGCCCGGCTCAAGGAGCTGATGGAGCGCGCCTGAACGCTCGGCGTCACCGCTCGGCGTCACCGCAGCAGCGGTCCCGTCATAAGGGGCAGGACGGCGCCACCCACCAGCCCGAGGAGCAAAGACGCGGCGCCGGCGGTGTAGGCCGTACCGGCTGTCAAGGCGCCCGCCAGGGCATGGCGGTCGGGGGTGTCTCCGGGCGGCCGGAACACCGGCGCCAGCCAGCGCAGATAGTAGAAGAGCGAGGCGACGGTGTTGGCGACGGCCAGGGCGGCGAGCCAGGTGTGGCCGCCGTCCACGGCGGCGCTGAAGACTTCGAGCTTGCCGAGGAAGACGCCGGTCGGCGGGGTGCCCACCAGGCCCAGCAGACAGACCAGGAGGACGGCGGCGAGGCCGGGCCGGTGCCGGGCCAGTCCGCGGTAGTCCTCCAGCGAGCGGGCGTCCGGCAGCGCGGTGACCACCGCGAACGCGCCCAGGTTGGTCAGCGCGTAGGCGGCCAGGTAGAACAGCAGGCTCCGCTGCGCGAGGTCGCTCCGGGTGGCGACGGCGAGGGCCATCAGCAGATAGCCCACCTGGCTGATGGTGGAGTAGGCGAGCAGCCGTTTGGCGCTGGTCTGGAAGAACGCCGCCAGGTTGCCCCAGGTCATGGAGACGGCCGCGAGGACGGCCAGCAGCAGGGGCCAGTTGACCTCGCTCAGCGGCAGCGCCTGGTGCAGCAGCCGGTAGCCGGCGATGAGTCCGCCGATCTTGGGCAGGGTGGTGACGTAGGCGGCGACCGGTGCGGTGGCGCCCTGGGTGACATCGGGCACCCAGAAGTGCGCGGGTACCGCACCGATCTTGAAGAGCAGTCCGGCCAGTACGGCGACGAGGCCGACGGCGACCAGGCCGTAGCCGGCGGTGGGCAGCCCGATGCGCAGCTGCCCGTAGAGGGTGGCGCCGCCCGCGCCGTACAGCAGTGCGATACCGGCGAGCATGGTGGTGCCCAGCAGGGCGCCGAACAGGTAGTACTTCAAGGCGGCTTCGGTGCCTGCGGCGTCCTTGGCGAAGGCGGCCAGGACGTAGCCGGGAAGGCTGGCGAGAAGATAGCCGGCGAACAGCGTCAGCAGGTCGTTGGCGCCGACCATGACCAGGGTGCCGGCGCCGGTCAGCAGCAGCAGGACGTGGAACTCGGTCTCGCGCTTGTGGCCGCGTACGGCGTCCGAGGACATCGCCACGATCAGCAGCAGCGCGGACAGCACCGTCAGCCGTCCGGCGTCCGTGGCGGTGTCGATGACGAAGGTGTGGGAGAAGACGGCCTGTTCGCGGCCGGTGGCCATGGTGAGCGCGGTGGCCACCAGCCCGGTCACGCACGCCGCTGCGGCGAGCACCGCGATGGCCCACTGGCGGCGGCGCGGCAGCCAGCTCCCGGCGAGCAGACCGCAGACGGCGGCGGCGACCAGCGCCGTCTCGGGGACGAGGGCGGCGACGTTCTCGTTCACCGGGCCACCAACTCGGTCACGGCGCGGCCGGCCGGTTCGACCACGTCCAGCAGGAACCGCGGGACGACTCCGATGATCAGGGCCAGGCCCAGCAGCGGAACGGTGGCCGCCGCCTCACTGGGGCGCAGGTCGACGATGCCGGTCGTGGGGATACCGGCCGGCAGGCGCGGCGGGCCGAGGAAGATGGCGCGCAGGGCCCGCAGGAACAGCGCCGCGGTCAACAGGATGCCCAGCAGCGCGATGGCGGTCGCGGTGGCCTGGGAGGCGAGGCTGCCGGTGAAGATCTGGAACTCGGCGATGAAGCCGGAGAAGCCGGGAAGACCGAGGCTGGCGAACGCGGCGACCCCGGTGGCTGCGGCGAAGCGCGGGGTGTGTGCGGCCAGTCCGGAGTACGAGCCGATCGCGTAGGTGCTGCCCCGGTCGTACAGCACACCGGTGAGCAGGAACAGGGCACCGGTCAGCAGGCCGTGGCTGACCATCTGGACGACGGCTCCGGTGACCGCGAGGGAGCGCGCTTGTGCGTCGGAGCCGACCAGGGTTCCGGCGGCGCCGACGGCGAGGACGACGTACCCCATGTGGTTGACCGAGGTGTAGGCGATCATGCGTTTGAAGTCGGTCTGGGCCAGGGCGACCAGCGCGCCGTACACCACCGAGACCACGCCGACGACGACGAACACCAGCGCGTACTGGCGCCAGCTGCCCGGCAGCAGCGGCATGGCGATGCGCACGAACCCGTAGGTGCCCATCTTCAGCAGCACCCCGGCCAGGATCGCCGAGCCCGCGGCCGGCGCGTCGGTGTGGGCCGGGGGCAACCAGGTGTGCAGGGGCACGGTCGGCGTCTTGACGGCCAGTCCGACACCGACGGCCAGCAGCACGAGCCCGGCGTACAGGCCCTGTCCGGCCAGCGGGTTGCTGCGGGTCAGCTCCACGAGGTCGAAGGTGTGCGGGTCGGCCGCCAGATACAGGCCGATGAAGCCGAGCAGCAGGGCGAGGGAGCCGGTGAAGGTGTAGAGGAAGAACTTCAGCGCTGCCGCGCGGGCGCGTTCCCCGTGGCCCCAGCCCGCGATGACGAAGTACATGCCCACGATGGACAGATCGAAGAAGACGAAGAACAGGATCAGGTCGAGGGCGACGAACAGGCCGACGCTGACGGTCTGCAGGAACAGGAACAAGCCCGCGGCGGCACGCACCCGGCGCGTCTCGCGCAGCGAGTAGACGGCCACCGCCAGGAAGAGCACGCAGACCATCGCGACCAGCGGCAGCGACAGCCCGTCCACACCGACGTGGTAGCTCACTCCCGCGCTGGGCATCCAGCGCACCCGCTGCTCGTACTGCATACCGCCGTACGGGTCGAAGCCGGCCCAGAGTGCGACGACGAGGGCGAGGTCGGCGGCGGCCGTACCGATCCACACCAGGACGCAGGCCCGGTCGCCGACCGTACGCGGCAGCAGGGCGAGTACGGCGCAAGCCAGCAGAGGCAGGAAGGTGACAACGGTCAGCACGGGTGGATTACCTCACCAACAGCACGATCAGGGTCAGCAGTGCGAAACCGACGACTGCTTGGGCGTAGTACTGGTGCAGCAGCCCGGTCTGCGGGCGCCGGGCCCAGGAACCCAGGCGGCGTGCCCCGGACGCGACGGCACCCACAGCGGCGTCCAGCCCGCCGTCGTCGACGCGGCCCGCCAGCCGGGACAGGGCCGAGCCGCCCCGTGTGAGCTGCCGTACGGCGCCGTCCACCACCCGGTCGTCGAAGGCGGCCAGCGCACGGGCCAGCCCCATGACAGGCCGGACGAGCAGCGCGTGCGCGGCCCGTTCGAGATGCAGCCAGTCCTGGGCCCACGGAACCGCCGCCCGCTCGGTACGCGGCGTACGGGACAGCCACCACCAGGTGGCGGCCACCGCGGCGAGCGCGAGTACCGCGGAGACCCCTGCCTCCCACGGGTGCGGTGACGGCTCGCCCCGCGCTCCCAGGAGCGTGCGCAGCCAGTCGGCCGGGCCGGGCAGGGCCAGCACCCCCAGCACGGCAGCGGCGGCGGTGAGGACCCACAGCGGCAGGTGGGCCCAGCGGGCGAGGTGCCCGGTGCCGCGCCCGGCGCTCCGCTCAGTGCCGTGCCCGGCGGCCGGTCCGGCGGGCAGCGGCCGGGTGACGTACCACAGCGCCTTGACGCTGTAGACGGCCGAGACGGCCCCCGCCGCCAGGCCGACCGCGTACAGGCCCGGGCTCTCGGCGCGGGCGGCAGCCAGGACTTCGTCCTTGGCCGCCCACAGCGACAGCGGCGGCAGCCCCGCCAGCGTCAGCGCGCCCACGGCGAAGGCCCCGCCGACCAGCGGACGCCCGCGAGCCGCCCCGCTGAGCGCGGGGAGTTGCTTGGTGCCCAGTACGGTCAGCCAGGCCCCGGCGGCCAGGAACAGCCCGGACTTCACGGCGGCGTGCGCGACCAGTTGCACGGTGCCGGCCGCCACGCCCCGGCTGCCCGCGGCGAGCACCATGAAGCCCAACTGCGCTGAGGTGGAGGCGGCCAGCAGCTGTTTGAGGTCGCGCTGGGCGGCGGCGACGAGGCCCAACGCCAGTGCGCTGACGGCACCGGTCCAGGCCACCAGCGGCCCCGCCCAGTCCGTCGCGGTCAGCAGCGGATGCAGCCGCAGCAGCAGATAGGCGCCGGCGGCGACCATGGTGGCCGAGTGCAGCAGCGCGGAGACCGGGCTCGGGCCCTCCATCGCCCGCGACAGCCAGAACGAGAACGGCAGCTGCGCCGACTTGCCCAGCGCGGCCACGACGACACCGGCACTCACCACGTGCAGCCACGCCCCGCCCGTGTGGGGCAGCGCGTCCAGCCGCAGGGAGCCGACACCGCCCGCCATGGCCGCGCCCGCCGCCAGATACAGGCCGAGATCGGCGGTGCGGGTGGTCAGGAACGCGGTGTCCGCGGCGCCCGCCCGGTGCGGCTGCCGCCACCAGTAGCCGATCAGCGCCCAGCTGGTGGCGCCCATCAGCTCCCAGGCCATCAGCAGCAAGGGCAGCGTCGTGGCGGTGACGGTGACGAGCATGGCACCGGCGAACAGCAGCATGACGCCGAAGAAGCGCCCCCGGTTCTCGTCCCTGCCGAACTCGGCCGTCGAGAAGGCCAGTACGGCGGTGGTGACGGCGGCGACGGTGATGACCATGACGGCCGACAGCCCGTCCACCCGCAGCCCCGCCCGTACCCCGGTGAACAGCGGGGCCTCCACGCCGGGGCGGGCCAGGGCAGCGGCCACGGCCAGCCCGAGGGTGACCGCAGCGACCACCGTTGCGGCGAGGGGAGCGACGGCGTTCACTCGCCGCCCGCCCAGCCCCAGTACCGTCCCGGCGCCGAGCGGAAGGGCGATCAGCGCCCACAGCAGTGCGCTCATCCCTTCAGGTCCTCGGCCATGTCGGTCATGTCGACCTGGCGGGCGCGGTAGATCGCGGTGGTGACGGCGAAGCCCATGGCCATCTCCACCGCCATCGCCACCACCGCCGCGACGACGATCACCTGCCCACCGGCGGCGGCCGGGGCGAGGAAGTGCCAGAACGCGGCCGCGGCGACGATGATCCCGCCGATCATCAACTCGATGCCCATCATGATCATGACGATGGACTGCTGGGACAGCGCACCGAACAGCCCGACGGAGAAGAGCCCGGCCGCCAGGACGAGTACGAGTTGGAAGGTCACCGTCCCACCCCTCCCCGTACCGGGTCCCGGGCGGGGCGCTGGTCGAGGTCGTCGCCGAAGCGGTCGTAGCGGCCGCGGTGGGTGGCCAGCACGGTGGCGCCGACCATGGTGGCCAGCAGCACGAAGCCGAGGACCACCATCGTCAGCATCTGCTCGCCCATCAGCGCCTTGCCGACCTGGAAGGTGGTGTCCGACGGCGGCTCGCCCACCTTGGCCGGCCAGGGCGTCACGAAGACCGCCGTGACCAGCGCGACGAAGACCGCACCGCTGACGGCGAGCGAGCCACGCTTGTTGTGCAGCATCGACATCGGCATCAGCCCTGCCGGGTTCATCATGTAAGCGATCATGAAGACGGCCATGACGACCATCTCCATGACCATCATCAGCACGATCACCACGCCCAGATACGGCAGCCCGAGCACCGTGACCACGCCCCCGACGCAGCACAGGGAGCCCAGCAGGGCGAAGGTGACCCGGGCCATCGAGTTGCAGGTGAAGACCAGTACGCCACCGGCCAGGGCGAGCACGCCCAGCGCCGCCAGCACCGCCAACTGCACCGTGTCCACGCTCCGCCTCCCTCGGTTGTCTCTCGTCGGTCGGTTGTCTCTCACCGTCCGGTTGTCTCTCGCCGTCCGGTTGTCCGTCCTCAGCGGTTCAGTACGACCAGCGCGGGGACCAGCGCCTGCAGGATGCTCAGCGGGACGAGGACCACCCAGGCCAGCTCCACGTACCGGTCCGCACGCAGCACCGGCAGCCGCCGCAGCACCCACACCAGGAGTGCGAGGACCAGCAGCGTCTTGAGGGCCGACCACGCCCACGCCGGCAGGCCGGGGCCCGCCCCGCCGCCCAGGAACAGCGGCACCGCCATGGCGGCACCGGAGGTGAGCCACAGCCATCGCCCCGCCTGCAACAGCAATCGGTCGACGCCCGAGGTCTCACCGAGCACCCCGGAGGCGATGTCCCGGCCGACCGGATAGCCGAAGGGCCCCAGGAAACTGAACGCCAGCACCCCCGCCAGATAGACGACGAAGGCGACAGGCATCCACACGGCGAACCACAACCCCTGCTGCGCCTCGGCGATCTCGCCCACCCGCAGCGACTGGGCGCCGGTCGCCGCGGAGATCAGCGCGAACATCAGCGGCAGTTCGTAGGCGAGCCCCTGAGCGACGAAGCGGTAGCCACCGATCAGGGAGAACGCCGCGTTCGGGCCCCAACCCGCCAGCCACAGGCCCGCCCAGGTCAACACCTCCATGGCGTTGAACCACACGACACCCACCGACAGATCGGCGACCGCCCGGTGCCCGAACGGGACCACCAGCACCGACAGCACCGCCGCCACCGGTACGGTCACCACGCCCGACCGCCACAGCAGCCGGTCCGGGGCAGGCATCCGGCGCGGCTGCGCCGCCAGCAGCCGCACCACCTCCAGCAGCGGACGCACCGCAGCCGCGACAGTGCGCGGCCGACCGGCGTCCCGCGCGGCGAGAAGCGCGTCCCCGGCGACGGCCAGCACCGCCCCGGTGAGCAGCAGTGCGGGTGCCGCCGGCAGCGACCACCAGCTCGCCGTCTCAGTCACGCGCCGTCACCCCCCGTGCGGCGGCCGCCAGTTCGTCCGGGTCCGGATCGAGGCTGGCCACGATCAACCGGGCCGCCGCCAGCTCGGCGCCCTCCAGCAGGTCGGGCAGCAGCCGCGCCAGCGCTGCCGACGGCCATTCCCCGCCGGCCGGCCGACCACGCGGGCCCTCCTCGTCCGCAGGCAGCGGCGCCGTCTCCGCCAGCCGGTCCACATCCCGTACGACATCCGCCAGCCAGGTGCGGTAGCGGGCCGGGACATCCCCGTCGGCCCGGGCGGCGGGGCCGCCGACCCCGGCCGCCCGTGCCCGGCTCCCGGCCAGCGGGCCCAGCCCGCGGGTCAGCCAGTACAGCGTCCGGGACCGGCCGACCCGGCGCGCGAACCGCCGCACCCCGGGCCGCAGGGCGGCACCCGGTGCGCCGTCGAGCAGGTCGTCCCGCAGCCGCCGGGCCGTGGTAGCCTCACCGGCCCACCCCGCGACCGCCAGCAGCCGCCCCAGACTGTCCAGCTGGGCAGCCGCCCGGCGCCGGGCCGCCTGCCCGATGCCGATCCGCTCCCCCTCGGCAGCCCGCGCCCATGGCTCCGCCCAGAACGGCACATCCCCGCCGTCACCGAGCTGCTCCCCCGGCTCCTCCAGCTCGGCCCGCTGGATCACATCCCCCTGCAACGTCAGCCGGACGGTCGGTCCGGTGGGCCAGTCGATGAGGAACGGCCCCAAGGCGATGTGCAGTTGGTCCAGCTCCAGCCCGTCCCGATCCGGCCCGGTCCCGGCCATGGGCAACCCTGCGGGCATCTCCATCCCCCCGTGGTCGTGGTGGTCGCCGTGACCCTTGTGGCCTTCGTGGTTGCCGTTGCCGTTGCCGTCGCCGTCGGAGGAGTGCCCGGCGTCGACTCGGGAGGGACGGGTGAGATCGGTGCGGCAGCGCTCCAAGGCCGGGCCGATCGCGTCGGGAGTGGCGGCATGGGCTCGGGCGCGGGGGGCCGGGAGGTGCTGCCACAGGCGGTCGACGGCGGGCCGCAGGCCGGGGCGGTCGGGGCCGGCGACCAGCAGGATGTCGGCCTCGGCCGGAGTGCGGGCGAGTGGCAGGTCGTCGAGCCGCAGACGGCGCTCGGCGGCCAGCCGGGCCGCCGTTCCTCCCGGCGTGGCCACCAGCAGCACATGCGGCCGGGCGGCCACGGCCCGCAGCGCACCAGCTGTCAGGTCCATCGCAGCGCGCCCTCCCGCCAGGCGTACAGCACACCGGCGACCAGCACCGCGAGGAAGACGAACATCTCCGTCACCGCGCCGGGTCCCATGGCGGAGATGACGCGCGTCCACGGATACATGAACACCATCTCCATGTCGAAGGCGAGGAAGAGCATCGTGATCGTGTACCAACGGACATGGAAGCGGCTGACCGCGTGCTCGCTCGGTTCCACTCCTGACTCGAACGGACCGGCGGGCAGCGGCTCGGACGTGCTCCGCAGCGCCCGGGCGGCCCCGTACACCGTGCCGACCCCGAGCAGAGCGACCCCCAGCAGCGCCAGGGCAGCGGTGGTCCCGGTCATCGGATGCCCGCCGCTTCCGTACGCCGTTCGTGCCGTACCGCCATGCTCGTTGCTCACTTCCTTCCGTGCCGCTGGTGGCCCGGCGTACCCCTAGGGGGCATACTCAATCGCCCCGATTCCCACCTCGGCTTCTTGAGGGTGCCCGCTGCCGGACCGGCTGGACCGCACGCCACGCCCGCGACGATCGAGCGACGATCTGTGGTGCGCGGACGCTTGTCGGGGTCCCCGGCTGCTGTTTGACTGCGTGTTCGGCTGCGCCACGTCGGTCCGGCTCTCCCGGGGAGGCCCCATGGAGATCACGCGTAGACATGTGTTGTCCCTCCTGTCCGCTGCCGGGCTGGCAGCGGTGATTCCCGCCTCCGAGGCGTCCGCCGCGTCGGGCGCCCCACCGGGCCGACTCCGCGACACCGGCGCGGGCACCGGCACCGGGGTCGAGCGACTGCTCGGCAACGCCCGTGCCGTGCTCGCCGGGACGGCCGAGTCCAACTCCCGTCCCGAGACGGCGGCGAAACTGGCGGCGGTCGCCCGAACAGCGCGCGGTCATCTGGCGGACATGGCCGCAGCGGGCGAGAACGAGTTGTTCCGCGGACTGCCGCTCGGCACCAGCGACGCCAACCTGAACACGACCTTCCGGCGGCTGTACGAGATCGCCCTCGCCTCCCGCACGCCGGGACTCCCCCCGGGCGGCCCACCGAACGACCCGGCCACCCGGCGCCGGGTCGTCGACGGGCTGGTCCGACTCCACGAGCGCTACTACGGCGACCAGTCGCAGGGCTACTACGGCAACTGGCACCACTGGGAGATCGGCATCTCCACCAGCGTCACCGCCACCCTCCTGCTGCTCGCCCCCGAGGTCGCCGACGAACAGCCCGAGCTGACCCGCCGCTACGTCGCCTCCATGGACGCGTACCTGCGCAACGGCAAGGACGGAGACGTCGACCTCGACTCGCGGTTCCACACCGGCGCCAACCTGGCCGACATCACCACCAACCGCATCCTGCAGGGCGCCCTGCTGGACGACGGGGCCCGGATCCGCAAGGCCCTGGAGGACCAGCTCACGGTCTACGCGACGATCGACCCGTACCAGCTGCGGCACGGCGTCACCGACGGGCACTACGCGGACGGCTCCTTCATCCAGCACGCCTCGGTCGCCTACACGGGGTCGTACGGCAAGGGCCTGCTGGCCCGTGCCGTACAGGTGCTGAAGTTCCTGGACGGGACCGGGTACGCCGACACCGGTGCGCTGGTGCCGGTGGTGCACCGGTGGGTGACCGACGGGTTCGCACCCGTCATCTTCGAGGGCTGGATGATGGAGATCGTCAAAGGCCGGGCCGTCTCGCGCACGGGCAGCGGCTACGCCGACAGCGCCGCGGTCGCCGAGGCCGTCACCGATCTGTCGGCCTACGCGGACGACGAGCGGGCCGCCGCGCTCAAGAGCTACGTCAAACACCTGGACGCTGCCTCGGCCGCTCCCCCGGACCCGGCCCGCTTCGCGTCACCGCTCACGGTGGTGCGCCACGCGGAGATCATGGCGGACGGCTCGGTACCGGCCGCGGACCTCAACCCGGCGGCCCGCTGCACCGCCTTCAACGCCATGGACCGGACGGTGCACCGCCGCCCGGGCCACGCCTTCGCGCTCGCCCGCAGCTCGGAGCGGATCAGCAAGTACGAATACATGAACGGCGAGAATCTGCTGCCCTGGTTCCAGGGCGACGGCGCCTACTACCTCTATCTGGCCGGCGAGGACCAGCGGCAGGCCTTCGGCGTCGACTACTTCACCACCGTCCCGCCCTACGGACTCGCCGGTGTCACAGCCCCCGAGGAACGGCGGAAGACGATCCCGGAGCTGTACGGGAAGCCGTACTACGACAACCCGGACCACCCGCTGCACTTCACGGCCTCGTCCGAGTCGCAGAACACCTACGTGTACTTCCCACGCGGCACCGACCGCCACTCGGGCGGCGCCGTGCTCGACGCGTACGGGACCGCCGCGATGGTGCAGTCCGACGATGTGGCGTACGCCGAACGCGACCGGCTGCCCGAGGACTTCGCGGTGTACCGCAACGCGACGGCCACCAAGTCCTGGTTCCTGCTGGACGAGGAGATCGTGGTGCTGGCGGCGGGCATCGGGGACCGGGGCGGGGAGGGACGCGGCCGGCCGGTGACCACCACCGTGGACGCCCGCACCGCCGGCCCCGACGACAGGCTCCTCATCAGCGGGGAGCGACACGGGGGCGGCCGGTGGCCGGGCGGCGCGGGGCCGCGCGGCGAGGCGGCGGACGGCGACGCGCCGCGTGGCGGTACCGAGCGGTTGCGCTGGCTGCGGTACGCGAATGAGAGCCGGGGCACGGCCGTCGGCTACCTCTTCCTCGACTCGCCCGGCGCCGACCGCCACCCGGTGACCGTCGGGCTGGAGACCGTCACCCGCAGCCGCCGGGTCGTGCGCACCGCCAGCCCGGACACCGCCGTCACCCGGCAGGTCTTCCACACCGCCTTCCGACAGGACGCCGGCACCGAGCCGCGCTCCCTCGCCTACGCGCTCGTCCCGCACGCCACCGAACGGGCCCTGCGCGGATACGGCGCCGACGGCGGACCCCTCTCCGTCCTCGCCAACACCACCCGCCTCCAGGCCGTCCGCCACACCGGTCTCGACCTGCTGGCGGTCAACTCCTTCGCCCGGGGCCGGCAGACGGTCGCAGGTCTCCGGGTCGACGGCCCGGCCTCGGTGCTCGTCCACCGCGAGAGGGGCGGACGCCGGGTGACCGTGGCCGTCTCCGATCCCACCATGCGCCGCGACCGGCTCACCCTGCTGGTGCGGGGTCGCCGACTGCGTCCCGTCTCGTCCGATCCCGGGATCCGGGTCGGCCACACCGCCGGCGGCACCCTGCTGCGTGTCCGCACCCACCATGCGTACGGGCGCACCTTCACGGTCACTCTGCGTTGAAGCTCCGCTCACCGTGCGCCGGGCGCTAGACGGCTCGCCGCGCGGGGTACCCGGCGTACCGAGGGGCCGCGCGGTCGCCGCGCCCCGCCGCGGTGAGCGAAAGGAGCATGACGATGAGTGACCAGACCCCCATGCCGTCCCAGGCCGAGGGCGAGCGCGACAACGGCTTCGCCGAGACCCGCTCCATGCTGCCCGACGAGCGCCGCAAGGCCGAGCACCCGGACTGCCCGCGCACCACGCCTTCCCAGGCCGAGGGGGAGCGCGAGGAGGACGCCGGGTGAGAGGCGACGCCCGGTCAGCCGCCCGAGTGGCCGCCGCGCCGGTTCGGGCCGCCGCCGTTGCGGCTTCGCGCCGTTGCCGGGGACCGGTCGTTTGTGGCTGGGCGCGCCGTTCCTCGCGCCCCTGACGGCGGCCCGCCGCTGCAGCCTTGCGCCGTTGCCGGGTGCCGGTCGTTTGTGGCTGGGCGCGCCGTTCCCCGCGCCCCTGACGGCGAACCGCCGCTGCAGCCTTGCGCCGTTGCCGGGTGCCGGTCGTTTGTGGCTGGGTGCGTAGTTTCTCGGGGCCCCTTCGGGGGGTCAGGTGGGGTTTGCTCGGTTTCGGGCTTGGGCCAGGGCCCGGTCGGCTCGGCGAAGGCGGTCTCGGGCCGCTCGTTGTTCCTCCTCCGCCTGCCGCAGTCGCTCGCGCAGCTCCGCGACCTCCCGTTCGACCTGCCGGCGTCGTTCCTCGGCGCGCTCGGCCTCGTCCTGCGCCGCGCGCTGCTCTTCTTCGCGGGCCTTCAGTTCCCGTTCTGCCTTGCGCGCCTCCTCGCGCGCCTTGGTTTCGGCCTTGGCCGGAGGTTTGGCGGCGCGGCGGGATGGGGCGGACGCCACGGCCTCTTCCGTGAAGCCGACCGGGGCCGCCAGGGGTCTGCTCAGGCGGCCGGCCGCCCAGGCACGTCCGGCCTCCTCGTCGGCCAGGGCCGCGTGCAGGGTCTCGGTCACCTCGCGCTGGGCGTCGTCGCTGAGGTGTCCTCCCGCTCGTTCCGCCAGCTCCCGGGCCTGGCGGGCGAGCGCCGCGGTGATCTGGCGCTGCCGGGCGGACAGCTCGCGAAGCTGTCCGCCGTCCAGGTCCCGGTGGGCGCCCCGCATCGCCTCGCCGAGTTCCAGCAGCAGCCGGGTCTCCTCGGGCTCCTCGCGTACGAGGAGATTGGCCGCCCAGGCTGCCGCGGTCGGGCGGCGCAGCTTGCGGATGTGCTCGGCCAGCTCCCGGTCCCCCGCCTTCCTGGCCTGTTGTGCCCGGGCGTCGCGCGTGGCGGTGAATTCGCCGGGCGGGAGCCCGTACAACTCGTCGGCGACAGCGTCCAGGTCCAACCGTCCTCCCACACAGCTCCGGTTTCTGCCCCCAGGGCCGTACCCGCGGCCCCGTCCGGCTCAGCGGCACCCGGGGGAAAGCACTCGGCGGCGCCACCGGGTTGACCCGGATGCCGCCATTTTTCGATGCCGGCGCAATGTCCGGGCGGCCGATTATCCGCTGTTCGCATTCCTGCTCTGTTCGCATTCCGCGGGTGCGGCAGGAGCCACGTGTTTTTGGAGACAGTGTCTGGTGCGATGCGCCCCCTGCCCAGGTCATGCGCCCCCGGCGCTTCCGCTCCGCACACTCGGGGGGTTAACCGCCAAGTCTCTTGCTTTCCTGGCTTCCTGGCCCCTGAATGGATTTCCACTGAAGGCCGTCTCGGCAGGCGGCCCTTCAGCGCAGTGCCTCCAAGGAACACAAAAAGCGAAGCGGAACTCACGGAAAGGCGGAAATTCCGCGGAGTGCACGACCCGGCCGTGGCCAGGCCGGGAGCCTCCTGGGCACCAGGTGCCCCTGGCCGATGCACCGGACGGTCAGGGGCACTGCCCCGGAGCCCTCAGCCGACCCCACGGGCCACGGTGCGGAACTCCAGCGGAGTCCGGCCGTCGCGGACGCGGAAGAACTTGGTGAAGTCCCCCGGGTCGGCGAAGCCCAGCCGTCCGGCGATCTCGGCCGACGACGCCTCGGTGTGCACCAGGAGCCGCTTGGCCTCCAGCAGGATCCGTGCGTCCAGATACTGCTTGGCCGAGGAGCCGGTGGCAGCCCGAGTGGCACGGGTGAGGGTACGGACGCTGTAGCCGAGCGCCGCCGCGTAGTCGCCGACGCGGTGCGTACGGCACAAGTCGCGTTCGACGGCGTCGTGGAAGCGGCGGAACGGACCGTCGGCGCTCGCGGGTGACGGCGCTTCGGGGCGCGCGTGCGCCAGCCGCAGCAGCAACGCGGACAGCAGCAGGCGCAGCGTCTCGATGTGTGCGTCGAGGGGGATGGACGCCAGGTCGGCGTACTCGTGAGTGAGGTGGCGCAGCGCCAGCCGGGTGGCGCGGGCGTGCGGCCCGGTGGGCAGCACCGGGGACGGGTCGTGGGGCGGGCCCTGACCAGGATCGGTGGTGGGGAAGCCGGGCTGCCAGATGACGATGGTGCCCCGGGCGGCGGCGAGGTCGTCGGGGAAGTACCGGTGGACCTGGCGGGGACGCACCCACAGCCAGCTCCCCTCGGTCAGGGTGTGGTCCGAGAAGTCCACGGTGTGCCGCAGTGCGCCGGAGCCGACGTGGATCAGATGGTGGAAGCTCGGACGTTGCGGCGCCGACAGAGTGATGCCGCGCCGCCTGCCGCGCTCCAGCAGCTCGGCGAAGCCGACCACGTCCATACCGATGGGCGCCTGGAGATAGGGGCGGTAGGCGACGTCCGGGATCGTCCCCACAGGCTGTCCGTTTTTCCCCATCATCAGTCCCCAGCGTACCGTCGGCCCCGCTGGCCCCGCTTCTACCGTCGAAAGGCGCACAGACGGTGCGGACGCCGCGCCGAGGTGTTCCCCATGCCGACACAGGGGGACTCGCGCCGACGTGGCACGAAGCGGGAGAGGAGCCGACTGTTGCGGCTGATCGTGGGAATGACCGGGGCCACCGGTGCCGTGCTCGGTGTACGGCTGCTGACACGGCTGGCGCAGCTGCCCGGGGTGGAGACGCATCTGGTGCTCAGCCGCTGGGCGCGCACCACGATCGAGCTGGAGACCGGGCACAGCGCCCGTGAGATCACCCAGCTCGCCGACGTGGCCTACAGCCCCGAGGACCAGGGTGCGCCGATCGCCTCCGGATCGTTCCGCACGGACGGCATGGTGGTCGCCCCCTGCTCCATGAAGACCCTGGCCGGAATCCGGGCGGGCTACGCCGACGGGTTGCTCGGCCGGGCCGCCGACGTGGTCCTCAAGGAACGCCGCCCGCTGGTGCTCGTACCGCGCGAGACGCCGCTGAGCGAGA
Source organism: Streptomyces smyrnaeus (assembly GCF_017676345.1). Lineage (GTDB taxonomy): Bacteria > Actinomycetota > Actinomycetes > Streptomycetales > Streptomycetaceae > Streptomyces > Streptomyces smyrnaeus. Next base: position 652,175 of record NZ_JAFFZM010000001.1, read on the forward strand.
TCCACCTGGAGAACATGCTCGACCTGGCCCGCAAGGGGGTGCGGATGGTGCCGCCGATGCCCGCCTTCTACAACCACCCCGGGTCCGTCGACGACATCGTCGAGCACCTCGTCGCCCGCGTCCTCGACCAGTTCGAGCTGCCCGCGCCCGCGGCGAAACGCTGGGAGGGCATGCGCGCGGCCCGCACCGCCGCCCCCCGCTCCGCCACCCGGCCCACTTCCTGAGTCCCCGCAGAAGGAGAGCAGAGCAGACATGGCGTACGACGACCTCCGCAGCTTCCTCGAAACCCTCGACAAGCAGGGGCAGTTGCTGCACATCGGCGAGGAGCTGTCACCCGAGCCCGACCTCGCCGCGGCCGCCAATGCGGCGGGCCGGATCGGTGACGGTGCTCCCGCGCTGTACTTCGACAATGTGCGGGGCTTCACCGACGCCCGGATCGCCATGAATGTGCACGGCTCCTGGCGCAACCACGCACTGGCCCTCGGACTGCCCGCGGCCACTTCCGTGAAGGACCAGGTCGAGGAGTTCGCCCGGCGCTGGGACGCGTTCCCTGTCGCCCCCGAGCGCCGCGAGGACGCGCCATGGCGCGGCAACAGCCTGACGGGCACCGATGTCGACCTGTTCGCCGTCCTGCCGCTCTTCCGGCTGAACGACGGGGACGGCGGCTTCTACCTCGACAAGGCCGCGGTGGTCTCGCGCGATCCCGAGGACCCGGACAACTTCGGCAAGCAGAACGTGGGCACCTACCGTATCCAGGTCATCGGCCGCGACCGCCTGGCCTTCCAGCCGGTTCCGATGCACGACGTGGCGCAGCATCTGCGCAAGGCCGAGGAGCGCGACGAGGATCTGCCCATCGCGATCACCCTGGGCAACGACCCGGTGATGTCGATCGTCGCGGGCATGCCCATGGCCTACGACCGGTCCGAGTACGAGATGGCCGGTGCCCTGCGCGGCGCGCCCGCGCCCATCGCGACGGCGCCGCACACCGGCTTCGACGTGCCCTGGGGGTCCGAAGTCGTCATCGAGGGCGTGATCGAGGGCAGGAAGCGGCAGCTCGAAGGGCCCTTCGGGGAGTTCACCGGGCACTACTCCGGTGGCCGCCGGATGCCGGTGATCCGCGTGGAGCGGATCTCCTACCGCGACGATCCGGTCTTCGAGTCGCTGTATCTGGGCATGCCCTGGACCGAGGTGGACTACCTGGTCGGCCCCAACACCTGTGTTCCGTTGCTGAAGCAGCTGCGTGCCGAGTTCCCCGAGGTACGGGCCGTCAACGCGATGTACACCCACGGCCTGGCAGTGATCATCTCGACCGCCAAGCGGTACGGCGGCTTCGCCAAGGCCGTCGGTCTGCGGGCGCTGACGACGCCGCACGGGCTGGGCTACGTCAGCCAGGTGATCGTCGTCGACGAGGACGTGGACCCCTTCGATCTGCCGCAGGTGATGTGGGCGATGTCGGCGAAGGTCAATCCGGCCGACGATGTGGTCGTCATCCCCAACCTGTCGGTGGTCGAGCTGGCGCCCGCGGCGTCCCCGGCCGGCATCACCAGCAAGATGCTCACCGACGCCACCACGCCGGTCGCCCCCGACAACCGCGGCAACTTCAGCACCCCGGCCAAGGACCTCCCCGAGACCGAGGAGTGGGTCGGCCGGCTGAAGTCCCTGCTGGCCGCGCGCTGAACCGACCGTCCCCGCACTCCCCCAGCCCTTCCAGGAGCCGTCCGTGATCTGCCCCCGCTGCGCACACGACACGATCGAGACCGTCACCGCATCACCCGTCCCCGGCGTCTGGGACGTCCTGCAGTGCCACCGCTGCCTGTACATGTGGCGCACCACCGAGCCCGAGCGCCGCACCCGGCGCGCGGCGTACCCGCCCGAGTTCCGTCTGACGCAGTCCGACATCGACACCGCGCACGAGACCCCCGCGATCCCGCCCCTGCTCACGCACTGACATCCTCACCGAAGGACGCGCCCGCCGGCTGGAGGTCCCTTCCCCGGACGCCCACCGCGTGACACGGGCCACAGGAACTCCTCCCGCCGCGCGGAGAGGTACGGGTGTGAGGGATTCAGATAACGAGGTGCGCCACCGCGTACGCGAGGGGAACCGTGCGGCGTTCGCCCAGCTGTACGAGGAGTTCGCCCGCGCCGTCTACAACCATGCGCTGCGCCTGACCGGCGACTGGTCGTCGGCCGAAGAGATCATGTCGGAGACGTTTCTGACCGCATGGCGCACACGCGCCCGTGTGCGGGAGGACGGCGGCTCGCTGCTGCCGTGGCTGCTGGGCATCGCCACCCACAAGGCGGACAACGCCCGACGGGCACGGCGCAGACGGCAGCTCTTCCTGGCGCGCCAGCCCCGGCCGCGCGCCGAGGAGGACTTCGCGCCCCGGACGGCAGCGCGCATCGACGACGCGCGGCGGCTGCGCGCCGTCCAGGCGGCGCTGGGCCGACTGCGGCGTCAGGAACGGGAAGTGCTCGCCTTGTGCGTGTGGTCGGGGCTGGACTACCAGCAGACCGCTGAAGCATTGGACATTCCCGTCGGCACCGTACGCTCCCGGCTGTCGCGGGCACGCAAGAAGCTCGCACGGCTCGCGGCCGAGGCTCAGGACGCCGCACAGGAGACCTCGGAACCGCACGCCGCCCGCGGAGAGATGACAAGTGCGGCCGCACTGGCGGCCCTGCCCGTACGGGAGGAGCTCACATGATCGGCAGGCGCACCCCGGCTTCCCCCGGGTCCCACGAGCGGCACGACCGCGAAGAGCTCGCCCGGCTGCTGCCGCCCCCGGCCGACCAGGACCTTCCGTACGAGCAGCACCTTCGTCACAAGGAACTGCTGATGCACCGGATCGACCGCGACCAGAACGCCGCCGACTCCCGCACCCGGGACGCCCGACCGGCCCGGCGGTGGCTGCGGCCCGCCGTTCTGGCACCGGCCACCGCGCTGGCCCTGGCCTGCGCCCTCACCGCGGGAATCGCCCTGAGCGGCGACGACGGCCGGCCCGCCGACACCGCACGGCACGGCGCGGCCACCGATATGCAACCCGCCGCGGCTCTCCTGCACCGCATCTCGGACGCCGCACAGCAGCGGCGCGCCCCCACCGTGCGGGACGACCAGTTCCTCTACACCAGGGAGAAGGCCCGTGACGCGGAGCTGACCGGTGGAAAGGCGAAGATCGGCCCGTTGAGGACCCGGGAGAGCTGGACCGCGCAGCATCCCGGGCCGCTGCACAAGCTCGGCCTCGTCCGGGTCGACGGGGAGACCCTGCCCATCAACGCGGAGCTCGGCGACACCGAGGGCACACCGGCCGGCATCAACCGGCCCACCTACCGCTGGCTCAGCTCCCTGCCCACCGACCCCGACAAGCTGCTGGACAAGCTGTACGCCGAGACGCCCCGGCCCGAGGGCGGCACGCTGGACGAACGAGAGCGCGATCAGGCCGTCTTCGAGCAGATCGGGCAGCTGCTCGGCGGTGTGATGCCGCCCGACACCGGCGCCGCCCTCTACCGGGCCGCAGCCAAGATCCCCGGGGTCGAGCGGGCTCCCCGGGCCCACGACGCCGTCGGCCGGCAGGGGCTGGGCATCGCGCGCGACGACAAGCGGCACGGCATCCGCACCGAATGGGTCTTCGACAAGAAGGACTTCTCCTTCCTCGGCTCCCGTAGCTATCTGACCGAGGACACCGGCTACGGAAAGGCAGGAACGTTGCTGTCCAGCAAGGCGGAACTGGAACACGCCGTGGTCGACAAGGCCGGACGCCGCCCCGGTGGCACGGGCGAGCGTGCGGGTACCGCGCACCGGAGCTGACCGGATCACGCCCGCCGTCGGGCTCCGGCCGCACTCCGCGTGAACCCGCTGGTGTGCCGGGGCCCGGCGCCGGGTCAGCCGGGTCAGCCGGGTCGACCGGGAGCCGGTGCCGTCGGCACCCCGAGCTTCACGAGGAACTGCTCCAGATTGCTGCGCAGACGTTCGATCTTCTGCTCGACCGGCAGCGTCTCCGGGGAACGCCGGTCGCCGCCGCTGTGCTTCTTCCCCCGTATGTAGAGGGAGCAGTCGAGATCCGCGCACAGATAGGTCCCCACCGTGTTGCCCTGCCGTCCCGCCGGACCGACCCGGGGCGCGGCCAGCAGCGCGACTCCGGTGCCGGGATGGGACGTCAGGCATACGGAACAGACCGTCGTCTTGGTGAAGCTGCGCTGCACCCCCTGGGAGGCGCGGAGCGTGACACCGACGAGGCGGCCCCCGTACTCGGTGACGAGGTGGCCCCGGTCGCGGGCGCCCGGATCGCGCCAGCCGAAGAAGTCCAGATCGTCCCATGGGCGCTCGTCCAGATCCCGGGGGACGGCCATCCTCCGGGCTTCTCCCTTGGAGCAGTTGACGAAACAGGTGCGGATCATCCGATCGGTGAGCGGTTCCATGATCGGCGACGCTAGGAAGCAACCGTCCGTGCTGTCATCCGGATTTCCGCAGGTCGCCGCCGCGGATCCGGGCCCGGCGAAGGCAAAAGTGACGGGCGTCACAGTATGGAGTGAGGCCCGCGGTGAACTTTTCACTCGACAGGCGCATCCAATCTCCCGTAAAGCGAACAAGCGCCCTATTGGGAGGGGAAGACCCGATATGACTGAGCAGCACCGCAACACCGCCGCCGCACGGGGGCGCATGGTCAAGCGTGCCGGCGCCGCGGGTCTGGCCGTCGCCGCAGCAGCGGGGCTCGGGCTCGCTGCTGCCGGGGCGGCACAGGCGCTCGGCAGCCAGGCGGCTGCCACCGCGGCGCCCACCTGCAAGACCTCGGACCTCACCGCCTCGTTCGGGGAGAAGCTCGGCGGCGGAATGAACCACGAGGGCGTCGTGCTCAAGCTGAAGAACACCAGCGGCCACACCTGCAATCTGCGCGGCTACCCGGGACTGGGCCTGGAGGACTCCGGCCACCGGACGCTGGGCTCCTCCGTGCACTGGGGCGACACCTACTACGCGCAGGACCCCGGCAAGAAGACGCTGTCGCTCAAGAACGGCCGGAGCGCCGAGGCCGTCATCTCCTGGACGCACGCCAACGCCGGCACCTCCGAAGCCCGGCACGCCGGCTACCTCCAGGTCACTCCGCCCGCCAACACCACCCACAAGACGCTCAAGCTGCCCACCTGGGTGGACCACGGGCGCCTGGAGGTCACCGCCCTCGCGCCGAATGTCCCCCTCGGCTGACCGCGGTCCGTCAGCAAGACGGCCTCGCGCACCCGGTGCCCCCGTCGGCTGCTCGCCGACGGGGGCACCGGCGTCAGAGGCACCGGCGTCGGGGGGCGTCGACGCCTCCCTTCACCCTCCTTCCGAGGGCCGGGCCGTACGGCACCGGTTCCGGCGTCCGGTGCCGTACTGAGCGCCCAGGTCGGGCTGCGGGTCGGCTACTTCGCCGCGACCACCGGCTTCTCCTCGACGGCCTCGGTCACCCCCAAGACCAGCCGCAGCTTGCGCACCGCGTGGTACAGCCGGGACTTCACGGTGCCCGGCGGAATACCGAGGAGGAGCGAGACCTCACGTGTCGACCTGCCGGTGTAGTACGTCTCGTACAGCACCTCCCGATGTGCGGGCGAGAGCGCTTGGAACGCCTTTCCCAGCACCAGGGAGGAGAGCACCCGGTCGACATCGTCGTTGTCGGCCAGCACATCCTCCAGCCAGGCGGTGCCGTCGACTTCCTTGGGGCGTGCCCTGCGCAGCCGGTAGTCGTCGATGACGAGGTTGCGCGCCACCTTGAACAGCCATGGTCGCAAGTCCTGCTCCCCACTGACCAATTGCTGATTCCGCCAGCAGCGCAGCAACGTTTCCTGCACCACGTCCTCAGCTCTTTGCAGATCACCACCGAGCAGTTGGAGTACATATCCCTGTAAGGGCCGTGCGTGCTGTTCGTACAGCGAACGGGTCGCCCGTTCCTGGGCGCTGGCCGCTCCGACTGACCCCAAGACGGTCCAGCTCACGGTTGTATCCCCCTCGATTCGCGCCGCCGACCACGGCGGCCTGGCCTCGGGACTCGCACAGCGGCCCCCTCACGAGGCAGAGAGTTTTCTGAGGGGAGATCCACGCGACGTTGATGACCGATTACCTCGAGGCGGCACGACATCGGGCCGCACGAAGGGCTTGAATCGGTCGTATCCCTGTAAACCAGTTTCTAGTGCGCTTTACGAGGACTTAGATGCGCACTCAGCGGGGGAAGTTCACGCCCGAGCCGGGCAACTTGCTGTGACCCACGTCACAACGACTGTCGATGTACTCCTTTCCGCACCGTCATCTCTCCGGCGTCAATCCGATGTTGATGCCGCAGGTCAGTGGCGTATATCGGCCTCGGCAACGGCACGAAGTCGCTGCCGGACATGACGCGGCAGCACCGTGTCGTCGGCCGCGGGGCCGGCCTCCGAGGCGAGCGCGGCCCACGTGGCGAGGAGCCCCCGGCCATGAGTGAGCACCGCCTGCGGATCCGTGAGCATCTGCCAGTTGCCGGCGGCACGCTTGAGATAGCCGTATGCACGGGAGCTGCCCTGCCGATGGCAGACCCGCGCGAGTTCGAGGTAGATCCCCGCGGCCTTCGCGTAGTTGCCGCCCAGGCGTGCGACGAACGCCTCCAGGTCGCGCGCCTCCAGGGTGTAGGGGTGCTCCTCGCCGTAGCTGCGCACGGCGTGTTCGCGCAGCCGGAAAGCCAGCACCATGGCGCGCTGCGGCTCGCCCCCGCCCGCCGCCCGGTTGATGTGCGCCACGGCTTCCGCCAGTTCGCCGGGGACCGGGGCGGACTGCGGCTCCTCGGACGCGGACTGCGGTCCCTCGGGCTCGGGGGCGGGTCCTGGGCCGGGCTCGGGGCCGGGCTCATCGCCGAGCTCGGGGCCTGGGCCGGGCTCGGAGTCGAAATCGGGCTCGGGCTCGGGGCCGGTGCCGCCTCCGGGGTGCGGGTCGGTACCGGCAGGTCGCCCGTCGTCTGCCGGTGGTACGTCATCGCCCGCGGGGACGAGCAACCGGCTGGAACCGTCCGGAGCGACCTGGATGAAGGTCGCGCTGCCGTTCTCCCGCAGATCGAGGACCGTCGCCTCGACGGGCTCGTCCCGCTCCTGTGCGGCGCGATGCAGCACGTCGAGCACCGCGACGTGGACCTCCTCCCCGTCCGCCGTCGGCATGCGCTCGCCGTTGAGGGCCACGGAGCCGTCGCGGGCGATGAGCACCTCGAACCGGGAAGGCGGCGGCGGAGCAGGCTGCGGCGTCCCGCCGCCTGCCGATACCGCCTGTTCCTCCGTCACTTCTGCGGGTTCCATGTGGAGCATGTGGCGCTCTCCCTCTCCACTCTCGTCGGGGTCGGGCCGTGTCGTGGTCCGGGGTCAGGACTCGGACGCGGGCGGGGTCGGGAACTCGGACGGTGACACGGCGCCGCCGATCCCCTCGAACCGCGGGAAGAGCGACCGAACGGTGATCACATAGCTCTGCGCCGCGCCGGACTCGGGAAGGCCCTTGGCGTCCTGCACGTCCTTCAGCCCCACGTCGTAGGCGGCGAGGGCGAGGTCGAGAACGCTCTGCCCCTCCGGGGCCTGACCACTGTCGACGAGCGGCTTGACCTTCTCGGCCAACGAACACATGTAGCGGCCCTGAGCCATGATCGAGTCCTTGGGATCGGTCGCCGAGGTCTCGTCGTTGTCGTCCTCGTCCTCGCCGAACTCCTCGAACTTGTCCGGCGGCAGCTGCGAGATGCCCTTCTCCCCGTTGGGGCCGAGCATGTCCTCGTTGAACGAGGACTCGTGCTCGATCTGCGCCGCGATGACGACAGGTCCGATGGCGTCGCAGATGCCTCCGGCGTCCTCGATGGTGTCCGCCAGATGTGAGGGCACCGTCTTCGGGTTCAGCTCGCCCTTCCCATCGCCCTGGACCGACTCGGACACCGCGTCGGTGTCGATGTCCGAGGGCGAGACGTCGTCGCCCCCTCCTCCGCCGCCGAAGAACAGGATGAGGGCGATGATGGGCGCGAAGAGGACGCCGAGCCCGCCGAAGACGATCAGCAGGACGATCAGGCCGGCTGCCGCGGCCGGCAGCGTCATGCACCCGCACCCCGCGCCGGCCACGCCGATCATCGTCGCCTTGCTGGACATCCCCTCGTTCTCGCTCATGGGCCCACCACCCGTCTCCCCCTCCCCCTTCACCGAACGTCGCCGCATTGCCCAAGAACGGTGAACCACTTCCGCTGAAGTCCCGTTGTGGCTCTCCGACGGAGGGCACCGCGCTTGCAGATCGGAACGGGCTCGGGGACGAATCGGTTCAATTCGTCTTCCCGCCCGGCCTCGGTCCGGACGCAGGACAGCGGCAGCACAGGAATCCAGGAGTCGTAGGAGAGGAGGCTGGACACGCGATGAGCGTCCCCCCACCGGCGTCAGCCGGCCAGGCACCCGCCGGCCCGCACATGTGGGTACGCGGACCGACGGCACCTCAACCGGCCGCTGAGACGCGGGATCCGGTCGGTCAGGAAGGAGCGCCCACGGACCCGGCAGCCCCGGCGGCTCCGGTAGCCCCGGCGGTCGCGGCGACCGCAGCGCCGGACCCGGCCGCAGTCGCCGGTCCGGCCGGACCGGCCACAGGCTTCCAGGACCGTGCCGTACGGACTCCGGCTCCGGCTCCGGCTCCGGCTCCGGCTCCGGCTCCGGCTCCGGCTCCGGCTCCGGCTCCGGCTGCACCGAATACGCCGTCGCCGGGTCCGGGCACGGTACGCAGCGCGCCGGCCGCGCCGACCGCACCGTCACCGGCCCCGCTCGAACACGGCGCCATGGCCGTCGATCCGGCGGGCCCGGCCACCGTCGCACCCGCGAGCCGGTCGCCGCGCCCTCCGGCGCCCGGGGAGCCCGTCGTCCCCGGCGGCGGTCCCGTGAGCTGGGTCGGTGCCCATGGCGGCGCCGGGACCAGCACGCTCGCCGAAATGGTGGGCGGACACGACCTGGGACGCCGATGGCCCGATCCCTCCCAAGGCGAGCCCGGCCGGGTGCTGCTGGTGGCGCGGACCCACGGCTCAGGACTGCGCGCGGCATCCCGGGCGCTGGAAGCCCTGCACTCGGGAGAACACCCGGCGGGGGTCGACCTGCTCGCCGTGGTCCTCGTCGCCGACGCGCCCGGGCGGCTGCCCTTCCACCTCGCGCAGCGCGTCCGCGTACTGCGCTCGGTCGCGGACGTCCACCGGGTGCCCTGGGTTCCGGCGTGGCGGGGGGAGAAGCGGACCGGGCCCGTACCGAGAACCATCCGCACGCTGGCCGAGCTGGCCGGGACCCAGCTCGCCCCTTCCAAGAAGCGGGAGAAGAAACGGTGACCGCCATGAGCCAGATGCCCCAACTGCTGGCCGAAGAACTCGCCCCGTACAAACCGGGGGGCGATGCGACTCAGATCCTCAGCTGGCTGGCCTGGGCGGCGTCGGGGGCAGGCGTGCTCGGACTCATCATCGTCGGCACCCAGATGTCCCTTCAGCTGCGGCGCGGAGAAATGGGCGAAGGCGCCACGTATTTCCGAGGGTTCTTCGTCGTGCTGGTCGCCTCGGTCATCGCCACAACGGCCGCACCGCTCGTGCAGTGGTTCGGCCCTCTCACTCCCTGAAAAACAGCCGGATTCCTCGGCTCAGCAATTGCGCCATGTCCTCGTACCAGTTGACACCACCTCACAGGAGACCCCGATGAAGGCCACCTTGCTCAGCCTCTACCTGGCGGTACCGCAGCCCAAGCGCCAGGCTCCGGACGGCCTCGGGCCGAAGATCGACAAGATGCTCGGCCTGGCCGCGTGGGCCGGTACCGCGGCAGGCGTGCTGGGAATCGTGATCACCGGCGCGATGATGGGCATTTCCCTGAAGCGCGGCGAGAGCTCCGAACACATGAGCCGGCTCGGCATGGTCCTGGGCGGCTGCTGCCTCGTGGCCTCCGCGGGGCCCTTCGCGAACTGGATCTTCTGAGGAATCCGGCAACTCCGGGGCACCGAGGCGGGAATGAGTAGCAATGTTCTCACGCAAGCAGGACGACGAGGCGATTGACTCGCCTTTCTGGAAACAGCGCGGATGGGTGTTCTCAGCCGTTTTCCTGGCGACAGCGCTGGTCATCGCGGTCGTGTCCTATGTCACGAATTCCGGCGGAGCCCGGGCCGACGGCGCCGACGCACCCCGGAAGGCCATGAAGGGGCCGCTCACCTCGCACCGTTCGCAGCAGGACGGGCGGGCGGCGGACGAGCGGCCCAAGGGCTGCCACACCGAGGACGAGGACACCGCGAGCACGAAGAAGGACACCGGGACCACCGAAGAGGGCACCGCAGAGCGGACCGAGGAGGGGGGCGACCAGCCGCAGCGGGCGGAGAGCGGGGCGGATCCGACCCGGCCGACCTCCCCGCCCAAGGACGTCGCCTGGAAGAGGCTGGACCGCACCAGCGTGCCCACCTCGCCGTCGGCCGGACCGACACGGTTCAACGGGCCGGTGTGGTGGTGCTACGCCCACACGCCCATGGGCGCCGTCATGGCGGCGCACGGCATCCTCTCGCACATGAGCAGCGCCGACTGGCGCACCGTCGCAGAGCAGCAACTGGTCGCCGGAGACGGCAAGAAGCAGTTCATCTCCCAGCGCGCCACGGTCTCCCAGACGGAGGTGGAGAACCAGGAGCCGGGCGTGTACTCCGGGTTCTCGGTGCCCTCGTACTCGAAGAAGGCCGCCGAGGTGCGGCTCCTGATCAAGAGCGCGAGCGGAAGTCTGAGCGCGACGACGGTCTCGATGCGGTGGGACGGCGGCGACTGGAAGGTCAAGCCGCGGCCGAACGGCTCCCTCTTCTCCTCCGCGACCTCCGCGATGAGCAACGGCGGATACGTCAAGTGGGGGGCTGCCTGATGGCGGCGTGCGGGAGCACGGGAAATCCGATCCTGGACATCGCGAAGGGGTTCTTCGACTTCCTGGGCGATCCCATCGGCACCATCATCAAGGGCATCGCGAACGCCATCATGACCGGGGCGCTGTCCGCGTTCACCGCGGTGACCGAGGCGATCCCCACCTTTTCCACCACGGCGTCCAGTCCGGTGCACAACCAGGTGAAGTACATCGTCGTCTACCTCGCCATCGGCTCGCTGCTCTTCGCCTGCATCCGGATGGCCTCGGAACGCCGGGTCGACGCCGGGCAGACCGCGCTGCGGGGCATGGTGCGGTTGATCGTGGTGGCCGGCGGGGGGACGACCATCATGGCCGCCGCCGCGGGAGTCGGTGACAGCTACGCCGACTACCTGTTCAAAGGCGCCGTGAACGCGCAGATCAACAACATGGGATGCGGTTCCTCGGACGACGTACCGTCGTTCCTCTATCTGATCCTCGCGTTCCTGCTGCTGATCGCCGCCGTCATCCACGGGATCCTGCTGTATGTCCGGCTCGGCGTGATGATCGTGCTGTTCGGCACGCTCCCGCTGGCCGCCGCGGCGTCCATGAGCGACTGGGGCGGCGGCTGGTGGCGCAAGCACATCGGCTGGATGGTCGCCTGGGTGCTCTACAAACCCACCGCGGGTCTCGTCATCTACGCGGGCACGGCCCTGACCACGGGCGAGTACGAAGGGGCGGAGACCGCGAACATCCACGTCAAGATCGCGGGCATCTGCGTGATGCTCCTTTCGGCCATCTCGCTGCCCGCGCTGCTGAAACTGGTGGTGCCCGCCACCGCGGCGCTCGGCGGCAGCGGTGCCTACTCCGGCGCCGTGACCGGCGCCGCCGGCGGGATCGCCTCCGGCGCCAAGTCGGTCGCGGGCGCGGCGGCGTCGGGCGGGGGCGGCAAATCGGGTTCCGGCGGCAAGTCCGGGGCCTCCGGAGCCACCGGGCCCTCGGGCGGCAGCGGCCAGTCCGGGCCCGGTGGCCTGGCCGCAGCGGCCACCGGCAGCCGGTCGGGCGGCGGCTCCGGAGGCGGCGGCAGAGGCGGAGGAGGCCCGTCAGGTGGCGGCTCGGGCGGCGGCTCGGGCGGCGGCAGTGGCCCGTCCGGCGGCGGCTCGGGCGGCGGCGGGGGCGGCCGGGGCGGAGGAGGCCCCAGCGGCGCCGCACGCGGTGCCGGCGCCGCCGCCGGACCGGTCGGTGTCGCCGCGGCCGCGGCGTCCGCCGCCAAGGACGTCGCCAAGGGCGCCGGGAATCTCGTCAGCAGCGCGGTGGACGAAGCGGACGGAGACCTCGGCCACCACGGGCCGAGCGGAAACCACGACCGCAACCAGTGAGCGGCTGTCCGGGGCCGGGTGGGCACTCCGCCCGGCCCCGGACACCGCCACACCCCGGCCTCGTCGGCGCCCGCCCGACCGTGCGCCTCGCCTGCACCTCGTGTGCACCTCGTGTGCGCCTCGCTCGCCCCTCACCGCGCACCCCACCGAAAGCCCCTCCCAGCACCAGGACTTCACCCCCTCCCCCTCCCGGGACACGGAAGGAAGCCATACCCATGTCAACCCATGCCGCATCGTCGAGTCCCACGTACGGGAACTGGCGCCGACCGAGGCGGCCAGGTCTCGGGCCCTTCGGCATGATCGGTACCGCGGGCGTCTTCGGCGGACTCGTCGTCACGCTGCTGGCCTCGCTGTTCTCACTGGCCGCCGCCATGGTCATCCTCGTCCCGACGGCGATTCTCATCGCGCCGCTGATGATGCGCACCCAGGACGGGCGCAACATGTACCAGCTGATCGCCGTACGCATCGGCTGGATGCGCCGCAAGTCCAAGGGGTCGACCACCTACGTCTCCGGTCCGCTGTCCCGACGGCAGGCAGGGCGGTTCCAGCCCCCGGGCCTGCTGGGACGGATGCAGATGCGCGAGGGCAGGGACGCCTACGACCGGGACTTCGGCGTGCTGTTCCACCGCAGCCGGAACCTGTACACCATCGTGCTGTGCTGCGAACCCGACGGCGGTTCTCTGGTCGACCCCGACCAGGTGGACAACTGGGTCGCCTCATGGGGCGGTTGGCTGGCGCGGCTGGCGCACGAAACAGGGCTGCGCGGTGCCTCGGTCATCGTCGAGACGGCCCCCGACTCCGGTACCCGGCTCGCGAACGAGGTGCTGCCGCGCCTCTCCCCCGACGCCCCGGCCGCCGCGCGCGCCGTGATGGAGGAGGTGGTCGAGCAGTATCCGCAGGCCTCCTCCGAGATGCACACCTACATCACGCTCACCTACGGGCTGCCGGCCGGGCAGAAGCCCAAGCACGAGGAGCTGATCACCGACCTGGCCACCCGCATCCCGGGGCTGCTGTCCGGGCTCGTCGGAGCCGGGGGCGGCGTCGCCTACCCGCTGTCCGCCGAGCGGATCGCCGAGGTCGTACGGGTCGCCTACGACCCCGCGGTCGCCGGTGAAGTCCTCGACATCCGCACCCAGTACGGCGGCACCGGCCTGGAGTGGGACGACGCGGGCCCCGCGGCCTGTGTCGAGGACGTCGCCTCCTACCAGCACGACTCCGGCGTCTCCCGGACCTGGATGCTCACCCTCGCGCCCCGCGGCACGGTGCGGGCCAACGTACTGCGCGGCCTGCTGGAAGCCTCGCCCGGCACCCGCCGCAAGCGGGTGGCGCTGCTGTACCGGCCCATCGACCCGGCGACCTCGGCCCGCATCGTGGAGGCCGACCGGCGCGCCGCCCAGTTCATGGCCACCTCCGGGCGGGGCATGGTCCAGGCACGGGCCGCCACGGAAGTCCGCGCGGCCGAACAGACCGCGCAGGAGGAGGCGACCGGCGCCGGCCTGGTGGAGTTCTCGCTGATGCTCACCGTCACCGTCGACTCCGTGGAAGAGCTCGCCGACGCCAGCGCCACCATGCGCAACCTGCAGGGGGCGGCGCGGCTGTCGATGCGCCCGGCCGACCGGATGCAGGCGGCGGCCTTCAGCTGCACCCTCCCGGTCGGAATCCTCCCGTGGGAGCTGACGTTGATTCCGCGCGACCTGCGGGAGGCGCTGTGAGCCCGCGCGACGGCAAGAGCGACGCCAAGCAGCAGCAGAGAAGGAAGAAGGCACCGCGCAGGGAGCCGATGGCGCCCTCCCGCGGCTGGCCGGGACCCGGGGGCGGGCAGGTCGGCGGCATGGACCCGCCCACCATGTGGCGGGCGACGACCGTGCAGGCGTGCGGGCTGTGGCCGTTCGCCGCGGGTTCGGGAGCGCCGATGTCGGGCGTCCCGCTGGGCCAGCATCTGCACACCGGTGCGACGGTGTGCGGCGATCCGCTCTCGTGGTTCACCCGGGCCCGCTACATCTCCAACCCGTCGCTGTTCATGCTCGGCATGCCGGGTCTGGGCAAGTCGACCCTGGTCAACCGGATGCTCATCGGGCTGGCCGCGACGGGCGTGGTGCCCCTCGTCCTGGGCGACCTCAAGCCCGACTACGCGGACACGGTACGGGCCCTGGGCGGCCAGGTGATCTCCATCGGGCGCGGCATGGGCGGCATCAATCTGCTCGACCCGGGCGCCATGGGGGCCGCCGCAGCCAAGATCGGCGGCTCGGCGGGTCAGGCCCTGGAGGCGGAGGCGCACGGGCGGGTGCTGAACATGGTGGGCGCCCTGGTCACCATCGTCCGCAACCGCCCCGTGGACGACCACGAACAGGCCGTCCTCTCCGCCGTGCTGCACCATCTGCGCGAGCGGACGCCGCCGGGCCGGTCGCCGGTGCTGCCCGATGTGCTGAAGGTGCTCAGCGAAGGGCCGGACCGGGTCCGGGCGGTCACGCTGGACCGGGGGGACGAGGCCCGGTACCGGGATGCCGTCGACCCCTTGCACCGCTCGCTGCTGGGCATTCTGGACGGACCGCTGGGCGACACCTTCGCCTCGGAGACCTCGACCCGTATCGACCTCAACACCCCGGCGGTGTGCATCGACATCTCCCGGATCGGCGAGTCGGACACCCAGCTGACGGCGGCGGCGATGCTGGCGGCGTGGTCCGACGGGCTCGGCTCGGTCGCCGCCTCCCACGCGCTGGCCGACGCGGGCCTGACCCCCCGACGCTGGTTCTTCACCGTGCTCGACGAGCTGTGGCGACCGCTGCGCGCCGCCTCCGGCATCGTCGACCGCATCGACGCCCTCACCCGCCTCAACCGCACACTCGGCCTGGGCGACGCCAAGATCACACACACCCTCAAGGACGCGGAGTCGCTCGGCTCCGAGGCCGACAAGGCCAAGGCACGCGGCTTCGTCGAACGCGCGGGCATGGTCGTCTGCGCCGGACTCCCGAGGGCGGAGATGGAGGAGCTGGGCAAGATCGTCGGCCTGTCCCAGCGGGAGATCGAACTGGTCTCCTCCTGGTCGTCGCCGCCGGGCTGGGCGATGACCGGCGAGCGTGAGGAACCGCCGGGCCGGGGCCGCTTCCTGGTCAAGGTCGGCGGTCGGCCCGGCCTCCCGATCAGGGTCAGCATCACCGACACCGAGCGCCATCTGCACGACACCAACACCCGCTGGGCGCAGAACGCGCAGCCGGACCCGCAAGGGACCGGCCCGGACCTCGGAACCGGTGCCGGGCCGGACCTCGGAACCAGTACCGGCCCGGACCTCAAAACCGGTGCCGGGCCGGCCCAGGACAGGAGGATCGCATGAGCCCCAGCACGGCAGGGGGGATGCAGGGCCGCGACCTGTGGCCCTGGGCCATCGTGGGAGTGACGGGCCTGGGCCTGACGACATCCGCGGGCATCTGGCTCGGCGGAACGCTGGGAGCCGCGCTGAACGGCGCGGGCTGGCAGCCGCCGCCGTTCTCCCTCACACTGCTCGCCACGCTGTTCACCGAAGGTTCCGGCACACTGTGGCCGCAGGCGTCGCCCGTCGCGGTGTACTGCGGCATCGTGCTCGTCTTCGCCGCGGCCACGGCCGCGGTCGTCCTCCCGGTGTGGAAGCTGGTGTCCCGCTCACGTTCCCGGACGAAGGGACTGGCCGGGCGGCGGGAGTTGGCCTCCATGCTCCCCGCCGGCATCGAGAAGCGCGCCCGGGAGCTGCGGCCCTCGGTCAAGAACGAACCCGAACTGCACCCGGACCAGACCGGCAACCTGCTCGGCGACCTGGAGCCGGACGGACCCGAACTGCGTTCCTCCTTCGAGGACGTGGAGCTCGACCTGATGGCTCCGCGCGCCGGCAAGTCCACCGGCATCGCCGTCCCCCGGGTGCTGCGGGCCAACGGCGCCGTACTGCTGACCTCCAACAAGTCGGACGTCTACGCGGTCACCCGGGCCGAACGGCAGAAGACCGGCCTGGTGTGGACCTTCGACCCGCAGGGCATCGCCCACACGCCCCGCGGCATGTGGTGGAACATGCTGGCCGACTGCCACACCATCGAGGGCGCCCGCCGGCTGGCCGGGCACTTCGTCGCCTCCGTCAACGACGACGCCTCCAAGAAGGACTTCTGGATCTCGGCTGCCCAGAACACGCTCACGGCGCTGTTCCTCGCAGCGGCGCGCGGCGGGGCCGCGGTCACCGATCTGCTCGGCTGGCTGGCCGACCCCGCCGACCGCACCCCGGTCGACCTGCTGCGCGACGCCGACATGATCGCCATGGCCGAACAGCTCCAGGGCACGGTACGGGGCGCGGTCGAGACCAGGGACGGCATCTACGAGACGGCACGGCAGTGCGTGGCCTGCCTGCTCGACCCGGAGATCGCCGCCTGGGTCCAGCCCGACCCCTGGCTGCCCGAGTTCCGCCCGCACGAGCACGTGCTGGGCCGCGACACCCTCTATCTGCTCTCCAAGGACGGCGGCGGCTCCGCGGCCGGGGTCATCGCCGGCCTCGCGGACGCCACCCTGCGCGCCGGGGTGATGGCCGCCGAAAGGATGGGCGGCCGGCTCGACCCCCCGATGACGGCCGTGCTGGACGAGGCGGCCAACGTCTGCCGCATCTCCGACCTTCCCGACCTCTACAGCCACCTCGGCTCGCGCGGCATCAACGTCGTCACCCTGCTCCAGAGCTACCGGCAGGGCGCCCGCGTGTGGGGCGAGGCCGGGATGGACGCGCTGTGGAGCGCGGCCACCATCAAACTCCTGGGCGCGGGGCTGGACGATGCCGACTTCGTGGACAAGGTCTCCAAACTCGTCGGCCAGCAGGATGTGAAGACGCCGTCCTACTCCAGCAGCAAGGACGGCGGCTCCCGTTCGGTCTCCTACCGTCTGGACCCGATCCTGCCCCCGGACAAGATCCGGGCACTCCCCAAGGGCACGGCCCTGCTCCTGGCCACCGGCATCCGCCCGGCGCTGATCCGGCTGCGCCCCTGGTTCAAGGAGCCGGGCGCGGCGGCCATCTCCGCCGCGGCCAAGGCCGAGACGGAGGCGATCACCCAGCGTGCGGCGCAGGCGTGGACGGGTCACGCGGTGGGCGCGGACGCGCCCGTGGGGATGGGCGTCGGCGTCGAGCAGAGCGCCTACGCGCCGGACGACGGATACGCCCGGTATCCGGGGGATGCCGTGTACGCGGAGGACACCGGGTATCCAGGGGACGCCGCATTCCCGGGGAATCCCCCCCACCCCGGGAACCCTCCGTACCCGGAGAACGCTCCGTACCCGGGCGTGCCCGCGTACCAGGAGACCATCGGGTACGCGGAGGCCGACGCGTCCGGCCCCGGGAGCAGCGGGAGCGCGGACGGCTACGCGCCACCGTCCGGCCACGCCGACCACCGGCTCAAGTGGACCCGGGAAGCGACGCCGTGACAGCCGGGGGCCGGGCAGCTGGTCAGTGCCCGCGCCCCCGGGTCGCGGTGTGCAGGACCCGTTCGACCGGCCCGTGCCGGAAGCGACGTACCAGCCGCGCGCTGAGCGCCAGTTGCGCGGCGTAGAGGACCAAGCACCCGGCCAGTACGGGCACCGGGCCGACACGGCCGTGGAGGGCGAGGCCGTAGCCGGTGAAGACCAGGGCCATCACCAGCGACTGCGTCAGATAGTTGGTGAGCGCCAGCCGGCCGGCGGCGGCGAGCACCTCGCCGATCCGCCGGCCGAACCGCGTACGCAGCAACAGCAGCAGCCCGCAGCCGTAGGCCGCGGTCAGGGCCGGGGCGGTGAGCAGACCGACGGCCGTACCGATGTCGTACCAGCGCGCGTCCAACGGCCCGTGGTAGCACATCGCCGTGCAGACGCCTCCGGCCAGACCGATCGGCAGCCCGTATCCGACCAGCCGCCGGGCCTGCGTGCGGTAGCGGTCGAACTCCGCGAGCAGCTGCCGCTTCCCCGCGGCCAGCCCCACCAGGAATGCCGCCAGAATGTGCGGCGCGTAGAGCACGTCCCCGGCCAGCAGATCGTGCCACTGCCGCAGATTGGCGTGGACGACGGATACCGGATCGCCGCGGTAGGCCGCCACGGCGGTAACCGCCTCGGGGGCAGTGGCGCCGCTCGGCACGGTGGCGGCGAGGGCGAGCAGGCCCTTGCCGAGCAGCAGGGCACTGAGGGAGACGACGAGCCCCGCCGCCACGCGAACCGCCGTCCGCGGCGCCAGACCGCGCGCGGCGAACAGCACCAGGCCCAGTACCGCGTACGTCATCAGGATGTCGCCCGGAAACAGCAGCACGGCGTGCGCGAGCCCCAGGCACCACAGAGTGAGCAGCCGCCGCAACTGCCGCCCCGTGAACCCGGCCTGCTCCCGCTCGGCCGAGCGCGCCTGGAGGGTGAAGCTGTACCCGAAGAGGAAGGCGAAGAGCAGATAGAACTTGCTGCTGACCAGCGCGGTGACGAGCCAGGCGGCAGCCCTCTCCCCCGCCGACCCGTACGGTCCCTGACCCGCGTACGGGTCGGCCATCACCTGCACATTGACCAGCAGAATGCCGAGCAGCGCGAAACCGCGCAGCGCGTCCACATCGCGGATGCGCCGCGTCCTCGCGGTTGCCTTCGCGGGTGCGCCGGGTGCGGCGGTCACCGATACCGTTCCCTCACTCACGGTCAATGCCGTCCTCGCCCCTCTCGGCAGCACTGCGACGCAGCGCACGAAGGCTCGACGGCCGCCCACCGTGGGACGGCCGTCGAGGCTGTCAGCGATGCTCGCTCACCGACGTGTCACGGGATCGGATCCGGCGGGACCCGTCCGCTGTCATCTCCCTCCTCCGGCGCCTCCTCCACGTTCCCGCCTGTTGTTTGCTGCTGTCGGCCCCTGTCCGGAGGTGTTGTCATGGCCAACTCTCCGTCCTCTTGGTGAGGTTCTTCCGGCACTACGGAGAAGGCGGGCCCTCGGTTCACCCGCGACCGGGTGCGTACGGCACGTGATCGGCAGAACGGCGAGGACCGGAGGCGGGCGCACTACCTGCCCGGGGCTCTGCCCCGCTGCGGAGCGGTGTTCTGTTGCTGCGTCACCGAGCGGCTGTACGGGGACGGCCTCTGGAGACCCGGGCCTCCGGCCCTTCCCGCCTCGCTGCCGGAACGGTGATGTTCGAGCGACTGGTTGGCCACAGCCGGGCTGAATGCGGGCGAGACCGGCCGCGACACCGGGCTGGGAGGAAACACGGGGCTCGTTGACGGACTGACCGGGCTCACGGGTGGGCTGACCGGGCTCACGGGTCGACTGACCGGGCTCACCGGCGGCATCACCGGGCTCGCGGGGGAACTCACGGGGCCGGCCGGCGGGGACGGCTGGAGCCCGCCGGGAGAGGCGCCCGGGCTTCGACCGGGTTCGGCGCCCGGCGTGTCCAGCGGGATCTTGGGCGGCACGATCGGCACCTTCGGCGGCACGGGCGGCGGCGCCGTGTGCGAGGCGGAGTTCCCCTGAGCCGGAGCCGCCACGCGGGCGACCGCCTGGGTGACGGCGTTCTCCGCGCGGGGGCCGCGCACCTGTCCGGAGGCGTAGTCGGGCAGGTGGGGCAGCCGCGGCGGCGCGGCCAGCCGGGCACCGGCAACAGCGGCGGCGCGGCTGGAGGCGGCGGGCTCCGCCTTGGCCGAGCGCCCCTCGGTGTTGCCGGGCTTCGCCGACCGCCAGGGGGTGAGCCTGGACAGCCAGGACCGTTCGGGCTTGGGCGCCGCGGTGTTCTTCGCCTTGGCCTCGGCCGCCTCTTTGAGCGACGCCGCGAAGGGCACCAGGTTGCGGCGGGCCGCCTCCCGGTAGCGGGTCCTGCCGTCGATGAGCTTTCGCATGGCGTTCTGAACCGCCGTCTGCTGCTCCGGACGGTTACGCAGGCTCTCGTACTCGTCACGGGCCGACGTGGCGCCTTCGGAGGGTTGCTTCATGAGCCGCCGGCCGTCCGGCTGCTGCGCGGGCGGTACGAAGGCCCATTCCGGCCGCGGCGGTGCGAAGCCGGGCCTCTGCGGAGCGAAACCCGGTGCCTGCGGTACGAAGCCGGGTGCGGGAGGGGCGAACCCCGGGCCCTGCGGAGCGAAACCCGGTGCCGCAGCGGGTCGCTGGAAGCCCGGCCCCTCAGCAGCCCAGGGCGGAGCGGCGCTCGCCATGGGTTGGGGCTGCGGCGGCGGAGCCGCCCAGAAATCCGGGCCCTGGACGGGCCAAGGCTGCTGGAAATCCTGCCCCGCGCCCGGTTCTTCCGTCGGCCGACGCCCCCGTCGGTTGCGCAGCCGACGCAACAACTCGCGAAAGAACCCGAACAGCTCGTCCGCCACGTCGTCCGCAGCGCGACCGGTCGAGCCCGAGCCCCGCCCCCCGCGTTGCGGTGCCGGGCCCGAGACGGAGTTGGCGCCTGGGGTGTTCCGCCGCGCGGCGGCCTTCAGCTCCTCGTCGAGCAACCGTCGCGCCAATCGCCTCGGCCTGATGCGGCGTGGACCGGTCGGCTCAGGCATAGCAACGTCCTCCGTGTCGTCGACGACCGATGCTCATGGAAGACACGGACACGTTGGGCGATCGGTTCACTCGCTTCGCTCAAGAGTCCGGGCCGGCCCGAGTGAACCGGGCGCGACGCGCACACGTGGTGCTGTTGAAAACGGTGCCGGAAGACCGGACGACCCGACCGCAGGAGCTCATCGTGATGACCCGAACCAGCGACGCCCCCGAGGGTGCCCGGAACGCCGACGAGCCACCGGGCCGTACGCAGGACAAGGGCGAAGACTCACCGGCGGCCAAGCCCAAGTTCATCCTCTACCTGGACGGACCGGAGTATCAGCAGGAGTTGTACCAGCTCGTCCAGTGGACTCACCATGTCCTGCTCCCGGTCTACGGCCGGGAAGTCACCTCCACCGCCCCTTGGTGCTCACGATGGTGGGAACACCCCGGGGTGGTGGCCCAGCTCCACGGTCTGTGGCTGGCGTGGTCCCAGCTGACCGGTCCCGACGCCGATCTGGCGGGCCCGGCATCGTGGCACCGCGACTTCTTGGGCCCGGTGATGGGTGTACTGCGCGACCCGGCGGGCCCGTTCGCCGGGTGCAAGCCCGGGTATCACCGCCCGAAGGAGGTCCCGCCGGTCGATCAGCTCGCCCCGCCGCAGCCGCACGCGGCCTGAGACCTCCGACCTCTGCGGCGGCGATGAGCGCCTGGCTGGTCCCTCTCGATCAGATCTCGGGTGTGTGACGTCGGGAAGTCCGGGCGGGAACCACTCGGTTAGAAATGCAAGGGGGTACTTCCGGATCGTTCACACCTCGGTAGAGTCGAACTTGTGAACGCGAGTCATACGAACTCCCTGCGCATCACCGTCTTAGGACCTGTCCGGGCCTGGCGCGGGGAGCAGGAACTGGCCCTCGGGTCACCACAGCAGCGAGCAGTGCTGACAGCGCTGCTGCTGCGACGCGGGCGCCCGACGACCGTCGGCGAGCTCGTCGACGCGCTCTGGGGCGAGAGACCGCCGTCGGGAGCGGTCACCGTGCTGCGCACCTATGTCTCACGGCTGCGCAAGGTGTTGGAGCCGCGGCGGGAGGCGGGCGAAGCGCCCCAGGTGATCGTCTCGGCCGCCGACGGCTACCTCGTCCGCCTCCCCGAGGACTGCCTGGACCTGGGCGTGTTCGAACGACGCGTGGCCGAGGCCAAGAAGCTGCGTACCGGCGGCGACCTCGCCGCGGCAGCCGAGCTGCTGCACTCCGCGCTGGAGCTGTGGGACGGCAAGCCGCTGGCCGGTCTCCCCGGGCCGCTGGCCGAGGCCGAGCGGTACCGGCTCGACGAGCAGTGGCTGGGCGCGGTCGAGACCGGGACGGACGTCGATCTGGAGCTGGGGCGCCACGAGGAGGTGGCGGCCCAGCTGTCGTCGCTGACCTGTGAGCATCCGCTGCGCGAGCGGCTGTGCGAACTGCTCATGCTGGCGCTGTACCGGTGCGGGCGCCAGGCCGAGGCGCTGGCGGCCTACCGCAAGCTGCGGGACGCGCTGGTGGCGGAGCTGGGTGTCGAGCCCGGCCCCGCCCTGCTTGACCTGCACGCCCGCATACTGGCCGCCGACCCGACACTGCGTGCACCCGTACCGCCTCCGCAGGCCGCCTCCCCGGCTCCCTCGGTGTCCGCGCCGCCCTCCGCGGCAGCGGCCCGCCCGGCGCAGCTGCCCGCCGATCTGCCGGTCTTCACCGGTCGGGACAGCGAACTGGCGCAGACCAACGCTCTGCTGCCGGCCGAGGGGAAGCGTCCGACCGCCGTGGTCATCAGCGCGATCGGCGGCATGGCCGGTGTCGGCAAGACCACCTTGGCGGTGCACTGGGCGCATGAGATAGCCCATCGCTTCCCCGACGGCCAGCTGTACGTCAATCTGCGTGGCTTCGATCCGACCGGTTCGGCCATGCCTGCCGACGAGGCCGTTCACACCTTCCTGGACGCGCTCGGCGTGCCACCCAGCCAGATGCCGGGCCGTCCCGACACCCGTGCCGCGCTGTACCGCAGCCTGCTGGCCGACCGGCGAGTGCTGCTGTTGCTGGACAACGCCCGTGACACCGAACAGGTCCGCCCGCTGTTGCCCTCCGGTCCGGGCTGTCTGGCCATCATCACCAGCCGCAATCAGCTCACCGGCCTGATCGCCAGCGACGGGGCGCATCCGCTGACGCTGAACCCGCTGCCGCTCGCCGAGGCGCGGGACTTCCTGGCCCGCCGTATCGGGCCGGAGCGGATGGCCGCCGAACCGACGGCGGCGGACGAGATCATCGCCCGCTGTGCCCGGCTGCCGCTGGCCCTGGCCATTGTCGCCGCGCGGGCCGCGACAAACCCCAGCTTCCCGCTGCATGCCGTCGCCGACGAGCTGCGCGCCAGCCACGGCAGCCTGGACGCCTTCACGGGCGGCGACATCAGCACGGATGTGCGGGCGGTGTTCTCCTGGTCGTACCACGCCCTGTCGGCACCGGCCGCCAGGCTGTTCCAGCTGCTGGCCGCGCACCCGGGCCCGGACATCGCGGCGCCCGCGGCCGCCGCGCTGGCGGGCCTCCCGCTGCGCGAGACGCGCGGCCTGCTCGGTGAACTCACCCACGCCCATCTGCTGACCGAGCATTTCCCCGGCCGCTACACCTTCCACGATCTGCTGCGGATCTACGCCGCCGAACGCGTCGGCTGCGAGGAGTCCGCAGCCGACCGGGGCCAGGCCTTCGAACGGGTCCTCACCTGGTATCTGCACACTGCCGACGCCGCGTCCCGGTTCATCACCCCGGAACGCCCCCGAGCGCCCCTCCTGCCGCTGCCGCCCGACTGCCGACCCTTGACCTTCACCACCTACGACGAGGCGCTGGAGTGGTGCTCGACCGAACGCGCCAACCTCGTCGCGGCGATCAACCAGGCGGCCACGGACGGCATGGCCCCACTCGCATGGCGGCTGACCGCCGCCCTGTGGGGGTTCTTCTACCTGCGCAGCCACCGGAACGACTGGCTCGCCTCCAACCGCGTCAGCCTGGCGGCCGCCCGGAGCGCCGGGGACCGGCGGGGCGAAGCCGAGTGCCTGACCGGTCTGGCCAACGCCCTGTCGGTCAACGGCAGCCTGGAGGAGGCCATCGACCACTACAAGCAGGCACTGCCGGTCTTCCGGGAGTTGGACGACGAGAAGGGCGCGTCGAGGATCATCGGCAACCTCGGTGACGTACATCTGAGAGCCGGCCGGATCGAGGAGGCGCTCGGATACCTGGAGGAGACGCTGGAGACCGACCGCGCCATCGGCCACGGCTGGGGCGTGGGGATCTGCCTGAACAACCTGGGCGAGGCGTACTTGCGTCTCGGTCGGCTGGATGAGGCCCGCGCCTATCTGGAGGAGGCCCTGGAGGTCCTGCGGGCCACCGACAACCGCTGGGTCGAAGGCATCACACTGGACTTCCTCGGCACGGTGTACCACCGGCTCCGGCGCCATGACGACGCGGTGCAGCAGTACCACCTCGCGCTGCAGGCGCATCGGGAGGTCGGCAACCGCTGGGCCGAGGCGCACAGCATCAGCCACCTCGCCGAGACCCGGCTGGCCGTGGGCGAGCGGGACGCCGCCCGCACGGGCTGGGGACAGGCGCTGCAACTGCTGGAGGAGTTCAACCACCCCGACGCCGAAGAGATCCGCGACAAGCTGCGCGGCCTCGACGACGCAGTACCCGACGCCCCACCGGACGAGCCGTCCGGCGTCGCGGGCGCCTCCACCGCCTCCCCGCGCGACCCCGGTGGGCGCGCCGGGGGGCGGTGACCCGGCGGCCCCGGCCGCGGTGCGCCCGGTCATGGACACCGGCTCGCGTCGCCTGCGCGGTTCACGGCTTTCGGAAGCGCCATCGCTGCACGGAGTTGTCCTCGCAGCCCACGATCCTCAGTTGGGAGTGGGCCCGCTTCCGGTCCGCCAGGTCCAGGCACAGGTGGCCGCTCTTGTGGTTGCGGACCGAGAAGGTTCCGTCGGACTGCTTGTCGAACCACCACAGCTGGTTGTCGTTGTCGGCGCGGCAGTGGTACTCGGTCACCGGGGTCGTGGACTTGGCGGGACCGAAGGCGGGCAGGTCCAGGCAGAGGTTGTCCTTGACGTTGCGGATCAGATAGAGGTCCGCGTCCCCGGGCCCGGCGTCCTTCTTCTTCAGATCCAGCCGCCACCGCTGATTGCCGCCGCGTGACCCGGCGGAGGTGTCGCAGGCGCCCTGCTGCACCCGGCCGTCCGGCTTGCCCTTTCCGGTGCCGGGCAGATCCATGCACTTGCCCGTCCTCCGGTTGACGACCATGGTCGTCCCGGAAGGGATCTTCGCGGTGCTCCTGCTGACCTTCTTCTCGTCGCCGGACGAGGAATCCCTCTCGTGCGACTCCTCGTCCTTGTCGTCGTCCGAGGCCTCGTCGGACTTCGGCGGTGATGACGGCTCGGACAGTGACGACTTCGGCCTGTCGGCGTCCTTGCCCTTGTCCCTCTTGGACGGATCCGAGGAGGGCGTCCCGGAAGGAGAGCCGGTCGGAAACCCCGGCGGGGACGGCCGTACGGTGCCGGACGGGCCGCGGCCCGCCTCGTCCTTGGAGCCCTCGACATGCTTTTGGCGCGCTTCGTTCTCCTGCTGACCGTCACCGGTTCCGGCCAGCGCCAGCGGGGTCGTGACGAGCGCCGCCACGGCGACGGCCGTCGTGACGACGACCCACGGCTTCTTCAGCAGGCTGCTCGCCTCGAACTCCTCGTCCGAGCCGCGGGAACCGCGTGGCCCCGCCCCACCGCCTCCGGGCGAGCGCCGGCCGAGCGAGGGGCGGGGCAGCGAGGGGATCGGCGGCCGGGGCAGCGAGGGGCGCGGCACCGACGCCGGCCCGACCCGCGGCTTTCCCGCACCGGTTGCGGCCACCGGGTCACCGCCCGCCACCGCCCCGCCCGCGGCTGCCCCGCCCGTCGTCGTCCCGTCTGCCGGGGCACCGCCCGCCGGTGCGGGCCCGCCACCGGCCGCGGGCCCACCGGTCTGCTCCCCCATCGGCCCGGCGGACTCCGCCG
The DNA here is from genome assembly GCF_017676345.1 of Streptomyces smyrnaeus. Taxonomy (GTDB): domain Bacteria; phylum Actinomycetota; class Actinomycetes; order Streptomycetales; family Streptomycetaceae; genus Streptomyces; species Streptomyces smyrnaeus. Next base: position 677,883 of record NZ_JAFFZM010000001.1, read on the forward strand.
CGCGGCCCGCGCCCTGCCCCAGCAGTCGGCTGGAGCCGTCCGGGTCGACCTCGACGCGCACCGAGTAACCCGTGGCGGGGTTCGAGATGGCCGCCGTGACGGGGGATTCCCTGAGCTGCGCGTACCCGTGCAGGGTGTCGAGTATCGCGGTGTCCAGCGGCTGATCGCCGATCACCGGGACCGGATCGCCGTCGATGGTGGCGGCGCCGTCACCGCCGATGACCACCTCGAAAGGGGCGGCGGACGGCTCGGGCGGGGCGCCCGGCGGCCGCGTTCCTCCGTCCTCGCTCATGTGAACCACTTCCTGACGCTTCAGCTTGCGGCGAACGCACTCACCGAGAAGAACGGGCCCTTCGGCGGACCGGTTCACACCGGCCGCCGGGAGCGGTACCGCACACCGCCGGGCGGACGGTCCGGACCGGGGCGCCGACGGCGGCGCGCCCGGCCCGGCTCGGGCGGAGGCCGCGGTGGGGGCGCGGCCTCCGCCCCTCCCTACGGAGCCGGGAGCGGAACGGTTCACCGCGGTACGGCCGCGGATGCCGCCACCACGGTCGCCCGCTCACTTGTTCCACCTCTTGTTGGTGTTGTTGACGGCCAACTCGCCCGGTGTCAGGTCCACATGGAGGGGGATGCCGGGGCGGCTGCCGACCTTGACGAGGAAGTTGCCCAGGCCCGGCGGGTCGGCCTGGCGGCTGCGGGCGCTGTCCCACGCGGGAGGCGTCGACCAGTCCACCAGCAGCCGCTTCTCGACCTCCGTCAGCTCCACCACCTGCCCGAGCTGCGGCATCTCGGCCGGCGGCAGCCCCGCGCAGACCACCATGCCCGCGCGTTCCACGAATCCCTTGGCCTTGATGCGGTCCTCCTCGGTCGGCAGGGCGAGCAGGTCGCCGATGGTGTGGGTGACCATGGCCAGGCCGACGCCGCGCTGCCGGTCCAGCCGGGTGAGGGCATTGACCCGGTCGACGAGGCCCCGCCCGGCCTGCAGCACCCGCCACAACTCGTCCATCACCAGGAAGTAGTTGCGCTGCGGCTCCAGTCCGGCGTCCGCGAGGGCGTGCGCGGCGGAGACCGCGCCGAACCCGTAGGACCAGCACGACAGCAGCGCGGCGGCCTGCAGCAGGGTCTCGCTGTCGTCGATGCTGCTGATGTCGAAGCACACCGGCCGGTCGAGTTTCATCGGCTCGGTGGTCGGCCGGGCGAAGGAGTCGCCCAGCAGGCCGTCCCCCAGCAGCGCGGTCAGCGAGGCTTCCAGGTTCTCGGTGATGTCCCAGTAGCGTGTGATGTCGCCGCGGTCGAGGGCGACGGCGCGCAACGGCTCGGGGGCGTCCTTGATCACCTGCACCAGATCCGCGAGCACCGGTGTCCGTTCGGTGCCGTGCCGGTCGTCGAGGATGTCCAGGGCCGCGGCGAGCAGCGTCTCCTCGCGGTCGCTCGGCGGCTCGGAGCGCAGAATGGTCACCAGGGCGGAAACCATGTGGAGACGGCGGCTGTGGGTGCCGGCCAGCAGCTGGCGGCGCGCGGCGCCGGTGAGGCGGGCGGCGGCCGAGGTGGACTCGCCGGGGTCCAGGACGTTCAAGTGCCCGCGCCCCCGGCCCAGGCTGATGACCTGTCCGCCGATCGCCCTGATCAGGTCGACGTAGTCGGGCTTGAGGTCGCCGAAGACGAGCGGGTGGACCCCGTAGCCGGACAGGCCGAGCGCCATGCGCCGCACCACGGTGGACTTGCCGAGCCCGGGGCGGCCGAGCACGAACATCGAGGGGTTCGCCAGCAGGCCCGTACGCTGGAACCAGCTCACCGGGTCGCAGCACACCGTGGCCCCGGAGTCCAGGTCGCGGCCGAGCGGTACGCCCACCGTGGGGGTGCCCGCGCCGGCGCCGAACGGCCACAGCCCGCAGACCTGGACGGAGGTGCCCCGCCATTCGGGTGCGGGGTCGACATAGCCGACAGCGCCGCCGCCCCGGCCGGGCCAGCCCCGCGCCGTGGGCTGCGACCGCCGGGGATCGCCGGCCTCCCGCGCCTTCGGGGGCTCGCCCGCCTCGGCCGGGCGACGGGTCTTGAGGGTCCTGGGTGCCATCGGGTCCTCCTGTGCTGGATGGCGACTGCTGCTGCGTCGCGTCGGCGCCGGAACTGGCCTGCGCCGGAACTGCCCTGCGCCGCATCGGTCCGCGCCGCATCGGTCCGCGCCGGATCGGTCCTTCGCTACATCGCGTCGCGCACGGTCTGCGGCAGGGCGGTGTGCAGCGGCAGCACCAGCCCCAGCGGCAGCGCCGCGGCGAACGCGGCGGCCTGCGAGCCGTAGACGGGACGGACCGCGATACGCGCCGCGGGGGCCAGGTTGTCCACCGCGGCGGCGGCCCGGGGCAGGTCCTCGGCGGAGTCGACGGTCGCGGTGATCAACATGCCGAACTGGATCACCCCGTGCCCCTGGGCCTGTTCCTCGGCCGCCTTCCTGGCCGCCACCACCTCCACGTCGTCGCTCGCGCGGCCGATCGGCGACTGCTGGGCGGTGAACAGGGCGTTCTTGTAGTCCTGTTGGACGACGCGGGCGCCCTCGGCCCGGCTGTGCGGGCGGTACAGCAGAGTGACCCGCTTCCGGGCGATGTCACGGTTGGGCTGCACCAGGCCGGTCAGTACGTTGGACAGCACCTCCCCCTGGGGGGCCTGCGTCATGGCCCAGGTGATGCTGAAGACCCCGTCGTGCCGATAGTGGTCCCACGCCTCCTGGGCCGCGGTGGGGCCCGCCTCGTCCCAGGACAGTCCGGTGCCGCCGGCCGTACGCGCCTCCTCCACCAGCTGGGCGACGGTCGGGTCGTAGGCGACCCGCACCGCCTCGGCGAGCTCGGTCGTCGTCATCGGTACGGCCGTTCCCGCGCCGGTCATGGACAGCCCGGCGGTCAGACCGGGCAGCCGGGTGCCGATGTGCACCGCCATGTCCTCGACGTTGCGGCGGGGGGCGCCGGGACGGGCGGCGCCGGAGTACGTCAGCGCGATACGGGTGCTGATCTGCGCCGAGCCGCTGGGGTAGGCCGCGAGGACGTCGCGGAGCATCTCCCGCGCCAGTTCGGGGGCGTCCTCGGCGGAGTTGGCGTCGATCTCCTGCTGGAGCCGGACACCGGGGTCGGGGGCCGTCTCCACGGTGACGCTGGCGGCGACGAGACCCGGCTCCGTGCCCAGCGCGGACAGCCACTGGCCCCAGTGCGCCACCCAGGTGTCCACCTGCAGTTCGTCGACCAGCGCCGCACCGTCCGCGTCGCAGGACAGGACCACGGTGTGATGGTTGGTCGCCGGAACGGTGATCATGGCGAAGGAACGGCCGTAGCCGTCCCGCGCCTCGCTCAGGGACGACTGGGCGGCCAGACCGGGCAGTCGGCAGCTGCCGTTCCCCGCCCGGCCCAGCGGACCCGACCGGTACAGATTGCCTCCGGAGGAGGTGGTGCGCCACCAGGCCAGCCGGACACCGGCACGCTGCATCAGCGTACGGCCGTGCCGGTCGCGCACCGCCAGCGGAGCCATCGCCACGGCCAGTACGACGGCCAGCGCCAGCGCGGCCCACAGGGAGACCAGCGTGGTGAGGACGACGGCGATCAGACCGCCGAAGAGCAGCAGCGTCGCCCCCAGGGACAGGCCCCGCAGACCGGAGGCGCGCGGCTTGCGGAAGTTGCCGTAGGTGCGCGGGGTGGATGCTTCAGTCGCTGCCACGGGGTTCCCCCTGCTGGTCGTCGTGGTGTCGGTGGGTCGTCGGCACCGGCGCGGCGGGGGTCGGCTCCCCGTCCGCGGGGCCGGTGGGAGCGGCGGGGATCAGCTCCTCCACCGCGGGGTCGGCGGGGTGCCGCCGGTCGCCCGGCCCGTTCCGGGCGGCCACCGGGTGCGCCTGCCGGGCGCGTTCGCCGACGGTCGCCACGGTGCTCTCGCCGCCCGAGGGGGTGTGCGAGACATCGGCGCCGTACGCGGGCCGGTGGCCACCCGTTGCCCTGCCCGGGGTGCCGTGCGCACCGGTGGCCTCGACGCGGTCCCTGCCCGCCGTGGCCCCGAAGACCGCGCGGCCGGCGGCGAGACCGCGCAGTTGCGGGACGGTCTGCGCCCCGGTGGCCACGACCTCGCCCCCGCTGTCGGTGCGGGAGCTGGAGCGGCCGCCGATTCCCGCGAGCGTGGTCTGGGCGACGGGAGCCGCCAGCCGCAGCAGCGCGGGCAGGGTGAAGCAGGCCAGCACCAGCAGGACGACGCCGGAGACCATGGAGATGATCTCGTTCCCCGCCCCGTCCCGCGCGGTACCGGACATCGAGAACGCGGCCGCGTACACGATCGCGGCGGTCGGTTTGTAGAGCACGAACGCCAGCAGCCAGCCCACGGACTTGCGGAACCAGGCACGGCCGGCCGGCGTGGAGCTGGCCGCCGCCGACAGCGGGAGCGTACCGGCGAGGATCACCAGCAGTGCCACCCGGACGATCATGAGGGCGATCTGCACCAGGCTGCCGCCGATCACCAGCAGCGACATGATCAGCACCAGGAAGGACGAGTCCGTGTCCCCGAGGGCGAGCATGGCCGACACCCGGTTGTCGAACTCGGTCACGCACTGCTCGACCGGCTCGCCGTCCGGGCTGATCTGCCTGCAGCCGGTGGATCTGTCGATGATCCAGACACTGAATTTGTCGCCCGCCACGGTCAGCAGATTGACGGCGGCCACCCCGGCCGAGGAGACGACGACGAGATTGAGCAGACCCTGCAGAGCCTGTCTGCCGGGCTCGCTGCGACGCTGCCAGGCGATGTGCCCGGCCGCGACGAGCAGGCACAGTACGGCGGTGAAGGAGGTGAACCACAAGGTGGAGCCGGTCAGGAACGCCACCGGCCCGCTGTCCCCGCTGAGCCGGGGGCTCTCGATCTGCGTCCACGCACTGCCGAGCGCCTTGACGGTGGAGGCCGCCGCCTCGGCCGCGCTGTCCACGATGTTGTCGAACGCGCTGTCGCCGACGTCCTTGGGGCTGGTGCCCTGTCCCTCGCCTACGCAGTAGCCGCCGACGGTGGGGCGTACGAAACCGAAGTCGCAACCGGCCATCACACACCACCCCATGCGACGTATCCGGCCAGGGAATCGACCGGAGTGGGGGCGGCCGGATCGGCCGGGTACTCCAGCCGCCAGTCCCCGTCCCGCCACAGGGCCGTCGTGGTGGCGGCCTGCATCCGGCCGTCGGGGAACCGCCACACGGTCTGGATCACCGCCGTGCTGCCGGTGTAGGTGACGAACTTGAAGCCGGCGATCTGCCCTTGGCCTGCGCCGTCGCCCGGCTGCCGGTCCGCCTTGCGCTCCGCCTTGGTGCGCGCGTCGATGTAGGACGCGCGGCCCGCGCCCACGGTCTGGGCCCGCGTCACCTTCAGCCAGTCGTCGGCGGCCAGATACCGCACGCTGATCTGGCTGGTGGCGAGCAGGGCACCGACGGGGGTGTGTGCGTAGCAGCGCGCCACGTCCTGCTCGACCACGGCCGGGCCCGCGGCCTTCGACGACGGCAGGGCGACGGTGTGGAAGAGCTTCCAGGACAGGCCCTTGGGCGCTTCGGTGGGCACATCCTGCCGCTTGTCGCCCAGTTCGGGGCACTTGGCGCCGCTGTCCGCTGCGCCGGACGGTGCCGGCTCAGGTGCCGGACCGCCGTCCGAGGGCTGCCGTGCCGCCGCCGTCCTGGACGCCGAGGCGGTGGCGCCGCCTTCGGAGGCGGCGTCCGAGGAGAAGAGGACCACCGCCCCGATGACGGCCACGAAGCCGATGAACGCGACCGCGAGGACGAAGCCGGTCCTCAGCCATGGGCTGTGCGGCTCATCCGTGCCGGCACGGTTGCCGGACTCTGCCATGTCCCTCCTCCTCCCTGTGATCCGCATGTGCGCACTCTCCGCCTCCGGCTGTCTGCCGGGCGGCCTGCTGACGGGGCGTCATACCAGGGCGCCGACGACGCCGGAGGCGGAGCCGACGAGCACACACGCCCCCAGCACGAAGCCCAGCCCCTTGACGTGCTCCCGGCCGCCGCCCCGGGAGTGGTCGACGGCCATCCGCGCGGCGACGCCGAAGATTCCCGCGACGCACAGCGCCGTGACGCTCCAGGCCACCCACTTGAGCACCGTCACCAGTCCGTCGGCTCCGGGAGGTGCCGCACCCCCGCCGACGTCCGGAGGGCCGGAGGCGGCGGAGTGGGCGGCCAGCTGGCTGAGCTGCTGCGAGGCGACCGAGGCGGCCGCCAACAGGCTGGACATACGGTTCCCCTTACGCGGGTCGGATACGGGCGGACGGGTCGGGGGACGCGGGCCGGGCGAGACGGGCCAGGTCACGCGCCAACGGCGCGCACTCCCTGGGCAGATGGGCCGCGGGCGGCTCACCGAGCCGCCACTGCTCCACCCACGGGACCTCCCAGAGCCTGGGCACCGTGCCGGAGACGAGCTGCAACAGGTCCCGCAGCGCCCGGGGGCGCCGGCCGGGGGCGTCCGCGACGACGACCAGACCGAGCAGCTCGACACCGGTGACCATCCGCGAGGCCCACTGCTGTGCGGCGTGCTGCACGGCCTGCAGGCCGCCCGCGCTGGAGCGCGCCACGAGCACGACCGGCTGCGGCACCTCGGACGAGGGCCAGGCGCGTTCCGCGTCCCGTCCGCCGGGCACGGCCCGCTCCAGCGTGGTGACCCCGGCTCCGCCGTGCACACCCAGCCACCACCACGCCGGGCCGGTGACCGGCTGCGGCGAGGCGACCGGCAGCAGTTGCGCGGGCCGCGGCACACCGGCCCCCTGAGGTGCCGTCGGACCTGTCGGCGCCGTCAGCACACTCTGAACCGATCGCTGCGGCTCCCCGTTGTTGCCCCCCGAAGGGCGGGCCGATGACAGCCAGGGGTTGGAGACCGGCGCATCCCCGGCCATGGCATCTCCCTTCGACGCGAACTCGTCGCCGCGTTCCGCTACATGAATTGACAGAGAGTTCGAAGCGCTGTTTTCGACTGCAGGCCCACATACGGACTCTCGATCGAACTGGTTCAAGGGGAGGGGGTGCGGATGACCACGACCACCATGAGAGGGGCGGCGTGCGTCGTCGCGGGACTGCTCGCCTTGTTGGTGGGGCTGTCCGTGGTGGCGGCCGCCGACGAGGAGGAAGCCGGCGCGCCCACCGGGCTCGTCACCGTGCTCGACGCGGGGCGCGTTCCGCCGGAGTACGTGGAGTGGATCGAACGCGCCGGCAAGGAGTGCGCGGAAGTCAGCGCTCCGCTGATCGCCGCGCAGATCGACGCCGAATCGGGCTGGAACCCCACCGCGCGAAGCGGGGCCGGGGCCCAGGGGCTGAGCCAGTTCCTGCCCGGCACCTGGAAGACATGGGGGGTGGACGCGGCCGGCAAGGACGGCAGCGCCGAACCGGACGGTGTCGCCGACCCGTTCACCCCCGGCGACGCCATCATGACCCAGGCCCGCTACGACTGCTGGCTCGCGGACAAGGTCAAGTCGCTGGGGCTGGACGGCGACCCGACACGGCTGATACTCGCCGCCTACAACGCCGGCCCCGGCGCGGTCGAGCGGTTCGGCGGTCTGCCGCCCTACCCGGAGACGCAGAACTACGTCACGAAGATCGTCACCTCGATGGCGGGCTACTCGGGCGATGCCGCCGGGGAGGACGGCGGTACGTTCGGCAACCGGGTGGTGGCCAACGCCAAGAAGTGGCTGGGCACCCCCTATTCGTGGGGCGGCGGGGGCCCCGAAGGCCCCGGGAGGGGGTTCGCCCAGGGCGCGAGCACGGTCGGGTTCGACTGCTCCAGCCTGGTCCAGTTCGCCGTCTACCACGCGAGCGGCGGCAAGACGCTGCTGCCGCGCACCTCCCAGGTGCAGGTCACCGAGGGCAAGGCCGTCCCCCGCGACGAGATGCGGCCGGGCGATGTGATCGGTTTCGACCTGCACGGCAGCTTCGACCACATCGGCATCTACCTCGGCAACGGTCAGTTCATCCACGCGCCGAAGACCGGCGACGTGGTGAAGATCAGCGACCTCGACGACAGCTACTACGCCGGCAGGCCCCAGAAGGTGAGGCGGTTCGGATGACAGCCCCCAGCATGCGCCGTGCTTCCGCGACGGTGCTCGCCCTCGCGTTCGCGCTCGCCCTGCCCGGATGCAGTGTCGGCGGTGACGACGGCGCGGGCGGCAGCGGTGACCAGCGTGCGCGGCCCCGCGCCTCCTCCCCGGCCTCCGACACATCGGCGCCGGACGGCAACGGGTCCGGCTCGCCCTCGCCGACCGGTCCCGCGGACGGCGAGCAGACCGGGAAGCCGCCCGAGGGGGGCGAGCCCAAGGGGGGCGTTCCCCGGCCCGAGGAGATCGATCAGAAGGACGCCGACGCGGTGGCCGAAGGGACGCTCACGGCCATGTGGACGTACGACACCGCCGTCGATCGCGGTCCGCACGACGCCGGCGTACGCACCGCGAACGCCGGCTGGCTGACCGAGAAGTACACCGAGCAGCTCCGCGGACACCGCTCCCGTTCGGCTCCCGGCGCCCAGTGGGACACCTGGGCGCAGCATCGTGCCTACACCACGGTCGAGCTGACGAAGACCGAGGACGCGGCGAAGCCCGCGGACACCGACACCGAGGCCTGGCGGCAGTGGACCGTCACCACCACCCCGCACGGCCGCGACGGATGGCAGCGCAAGCCCACCGCTGTCGTGGCGTACGTCCACCTCGTCCGTGCGCAGGCCGACGCCGCATGGCGGGTCGCCGGCGTCACCGTGCGGTAGTGCCGGAAGTCTCATCCCGAAGGACAGAAGGAGTTCCATGCCCACCACGTACGAGCCCGACGAGGTACCGGCCTGGCCGGCGTACGCCTTCGTCGTCCGAGGCGGCGGCCAGGTGGCCGTCTCCGGCCCGCTCCTGCCCGCCTGCGAACACCCCAGCCGCACCTCGGCCGTCGACGCGGTCGCGGCGGCCGCCGCCGGGCTCGGCCGGCCGGTGCGGGCCGAGGCCACCGAGGCGGACGGCACCGTATGGCATCTGGTCATCTCCCCCGACGGTGCGGTGGGCGAGCTCTCCGGCGGCGCATCGCGCGGCAGGGCCCCGAAGAAGCGCAACGCTCCCGCACCGGCCCCGGCCCAAGCCCGGGCCCAGGCCCCGGACCCGGTGGTGGCGGCGGCCCCGGCGCCCTCACCCGCCCCTTCCCCCGCGCCTGCCTCGCCCGGCGGCCTGCCGGTGGCCTCCGACGCCCTGGCGGAGGGTGTCTCCCAGCTGGAGACGCACGCCGCGGCAGGCCGCATGGACCAGGCCACCGCGCTGGCCGCGCAACTCGACCAGCACGCCGCCGACTCGCTGGGCCTCTCCCACCCCGACGCCCTGCGCACCCGTGAGGCCCGGGCCCGGATCACCGCACTGGCCGGCGACCCCGTCGGCGCGGTGCGGCTCTACCGCGACATCGCCGAACGCTGGCACTACCAGGGAGCCGACGACCAGGCCGAGGCGGTCGCGTCCCGCGCCCACGCCCTGTGGCTGGAGATCCCCGACCTGGAGACGGCCATCGCCGCCGGAGTCGCCATGGTCCGCATGCGCAACCAGATCCCCGGCGAGAACGGCACCGCCTTCGCCGCCACCCTGCAGCACCAGACCCGGCTCGAAGCGGCCAGGAATGCCACCGCGCAGTCGGCGGCGGCCGGATGAACGCCCCGGCGGGCCGGTACGCGGCGCTCCGTCGGCGCTAGAGCGGCAGATGGCAGGCCGCCAGGTGCTGCGGAGCGCCGGGTGCGGGTTCGTCGGCCGGTACGGTGTCGGCGCACACCTGCTCGGCCTTCCAGCACCGGGTGCGGAAGCGGCAGCCCGACGGCGGATCGGTCGGCGACGGGACCTCGCCGAAGAGCACGATGCGCCGGCTCCGGCCGTCCTGCGGCGCCGCCGTCGGCGGGCGGGGCGCCGCGGACAGCAGCGAGGCGGTGTACGGGTGCCGGGGAGCGGTGAAGACCTCCTCGGCCGGTCCCGACTCGACCACCCTGCCGAGGTACATCACCGCCACCCGGTCGGCCACGTGCCGCACCACCGGCAGGTCGTGCGAGATGAACACATAGGCCACCCCCAGCTCGGTCTGCAGTTCGGTGAGGACGTTGAGGACCTGTGCCTGCACCGACAGATCCAGCGCCGAGACCGGTTCGTCGCAGACGATCACCTCCGGGTTGAGCGCCAGCGCCCGGGCGATTCCGATGCGCTGCCGCTGTCCGCCGGAGAACTCCTGCGGATGGCGGCGCGCGTCCCCGGCCCGCAGCCCCACCATCTCCAGCAGTTCGCGCACCCGCCGCTCGCGCCCGGAGCGCGGCACCAGGTCGGGGTGCGAGAGCCAGGGCTCGGCGATCAACTCCCCCGCTGTCATCCTGGGGTTGAGCGAGGCGAACGGGTCCTGGAAGACCATCTGCACCCGGCGCCGCCAGGCCAGCAGCGACTTGCCGCGCAGCGTGAACGGGTCGACGCCGTCGTAGCGCACCGTCCCCGCGTCCGGGCGCTCCAGCATCAGCAGCACCCGTGCCAGCGTGGACTTCCCGCACCCGGACTCGCCCACCAGGCCCAGCGTCTCGCCGCGCCGCACGGTGAGGTCCACCCCGTCCAGTGCGTGCAGCCGGGTGCTGCCCGAGGCACTGCGCGGCACCCGGAAGGTCTTGGTCAGGCCGTGCGCTTCGAGGAGCGGCTCCCCGGCGGTCGGACCGGTGGTGCCCGCACGGTCGGCGGTGCCCGCGGTGTCGGCGGTCTCAGACATCGGCCAGCTCCTTCCAGTAGTGGCAGGCCGACGCCCGCCCCGGCCCGGTGGCGACCAGCGGCGGCAGATCGGTGGCGCACCGGTCGCGCGCCAGCGGGCAACGGGCGCGGAACGCGCAGCCGGTCGGCACCGACCCGGGCCGCGGCGGGCTGCCCTCGATGGACGGCAGTGTGCTGCCGCGCGGGTGACCGGCGGGCACCGAGTCCAGCAGGCCCCGGGTGTAGGGGTGCCGGGGGGCCGCGAAGACCTCCGCGACGGGGCCGGACTCCACGACGGTGCCGGAGTACATCACCGCGACCTGGTCCGCCTGCTCGCCGACCACCGCCAGATCGTGGGTGATGAGCACGAGCGCCATCCGCGTCTCTCGTCGCAACTGGGCGAGCAGTTCCATGATCTGCGCCTGCACGGTGACGTCGAGCGCGGTGGTCGGCTCGTCGGCGAGCAGCACAGAGGGCCGCAGCGCCACCGCCATCGCGATGAGCAGCCGTTGCCGCATACCCCCCGAGAACTGGTGCGGATACGCCTTGGCCCGCAGCCCCGGCTCCGGAATCCCGACCCGCTCCATCAGCTCGACGGCCTTGTTGCGGGCGACGCGCCGGGAGGCCTGCTCGTGGATACGGAACGGTTCGGCGAGCTGCGAGCCCACCGTGTAGACGGGGTTGAGGGCGGTGAGCGCGTCCTGGAAGACCATCGCCAACTGTGGTCCGGCGAGGCTGCGGCGCTCCCTGCGGCCCAGCCGCAGCACGTCCCGCCCGCCCAGCCGCACTTGGCCGCCGACGACCTCGGCGACGGGGTCGAGGAGGCCGGCGACGGCCTGCGCGGTCATGCTCTTGCCGCAGCCGGACTCGCCGAGCAGGGCCAGCGTCTGCCCGGAGCGGACCGAGAACCCGACGTCCCGTACCACCGGTGTACGGCCTCGGGGGGTACGGAGCTCCACGGTCAGTCCGCTCACCTCCAGCGCGGTGCCGCTGCCGGTGCTGGTGCCGGTGCCGGTCTCGGTGCCCGACGTGCCATGTCCGGTCAAGGCCGCTCTCCCTTCCGGGTCTTCCTGGGCACGGTCAGTCGCCAGCGTTGGGCGGGGTCGCCGGCCATCCGGGCCCAGCCCGCGAGCACGGTCATCGCTACGGTCGTCAGGATGATCGCCAGGCCCGGGAAGACCGCGGTCCACCAGGCGTTCTGCAGTTCGGCGCGGCCCTGCGCCACCATCAGCCCCCAGGACACGTCCGGTGGCTGGATGCCGATGCCGAGGAAACTCAGCGAGGATTCGGTCAGCATCACGAAGCAGAAGTCCACGGCGGCCACGGTGAGCAGCGTGGGCAGCACGATCGGCGCGACATGGCGCCGTACGATCGCCCAGTTGCCGGTGCCGAAGGTGCGGGCCGCGTCGGCGAACAGCCTGCCGCGCAGCTCCGCCGACTCCGCCCGCGCGGTGCGCAGATACACCGGGATCCGGGCTGTCGCCAGCACCGCGACGAGGTTGGCGACGCTGGGGTCGAACACGTACAGCACCACCACGGCCAGCAGCAGGGAGGGGAAGCTGAGGATCACATCGGCGATCCGCATCGAGACGCTTTCCCGCCAGCCGCGGTGGAAGCCGGCCCACATGCCCCACACCGAGCCGACCACCAGCGACAGCAGCACTGCCGGGACGGCGACCGACAGCGTCGTGCCCGCCGCGACGACCAGCCGCGCCAGTACGCTGCGCCCCAGGGAGTCGCTGCCGAGTACGAATTCCCAGCCCTCGTCGGTGGAGAACGGCCGCAGTTTCACCGCGCGCAGGTGCTGTTCGCGGGCGAGGTCGCCGAGCAGCGGCGGTCCCAGCACCGCGCACAGCCCGACCAGCAGCAGCACCGCGCAGGCCGCCACCGCCATCCGGTCCGCGACCAGCAGGCGCAGCAGCCCGGCGCGGCCGGTCTCCTCCCCGGCCCTCGCGCTCTGTGTCCCGTCGGCCTCGGCGGCCGGTCCGCTTTGGTTCTCGTTCTCGTTCTCGTTCGCGTTCGCGTTTCCGATCTCGTGCGTACTCACGCCAACGCCCCTTGTCTGACCCGCGGGTCGATCAGCACGTAGCAGATGTCGATGAGGAGGTTCAGCGCGAAGATCGTCAGCGCGGTCAACAGCACCGCCGCCTGCAGTACCGCGAAGTCGCGCTGGAGGATGGAGTCGATCATCAGCTTGCCGATGCCCGGCCAGCCGAAGATGGTCTCCACCACCACGGCACCGTTGATCAGCCCCACGGCCAGATCCCCGGCGACGGTGAGCGTCGGCGCCCCCGCGTTGCGCAGCGCGTGTTTGAAGATCACCCGCCGCTCGCCGGCGCCCTTGCTGCGCGCCACCTTGATGTACGGCTCGGACAGCGCGGTGACCATCGCGCCGCGCACCACCTGCACCAGGACCCCGAACGGCCGGATGAGCAGGGTCGCCACGGGCAGCACCCAGGCCGCGGCGCCGACCGTACCGGAGGTCGGCAGCCAGTCCAGGGTGACCGCGAAGATCAGCACACCCATGATCGCGAACCAGAAGTCGGGGGTGCTCGCCGCCGTCGAGGACAGGAAGCCGGCGATCCGGTCGGCCGGCGAGTTGGGCCGGTAGGCGGCCAGACTGCCGACGACGACCGCTCCGGCGGCCGCCAGCAGCAGCGTGATGCCCGCCAGTTGCAGCGTGGCAGGGAACGCCCGCAGTACGGCCTCGGCGGCGGGCTGCGCGGTACGCAGCGACTCGCCGAAGTCGAGCCGGGCCAGCTGTGCCAGGTAGTCGCCGAACTGCACCAGCAGCGGGTCGTCGAAACCGTGCTGTGCGGAGAAGGCCTCCCGCATCTCCTGCGTTGCGCTGAGCGGCAGGTACAGGTTGGCCGGATCGCCGGTGAGGCGGGCCAGGAAGAACACGCCCAGGACCACGACCAGCAGCGGAACCGCGCTGGAGAGGATCCGGCGTCTCAGGAATGTCAGCATCGTCCCTCTCAGCCCGCCGGGTGGATCTCGGCCAGGTGCATCTCGTCGCCGCTCGCCGAGTCCGGCTTGTACGTCACATCCGGCGCGAGCGCGATGATGCCCTTCATATGGGCGAGTACGGCGTCCCGGACGACCTTCTCGCTCTGGTGGGCGAGGGCTTCGGCGAAGCGGGTCTGCCGCTCGCTGCCCGCGGCGCGCTCCGCCCGCTGGATCCGCTGGTCCAGGCCGGGGGTGCCGTAGCTGCTCTGCGCACCCTTGCTGCCGTAGATCTGTTCCATGGTGAACGCGGCGTCACCGGCCTGGTTACCGTGCTGGGCCTGGAGCAGGGTCGGGCCCGCGTCCTTGGGGAACGGCCGGAGCAGATACTCCGTCCAGGCGTTCACATCCAGCATCTTCACCTCCACCCGGAGCCCGGCGTCCCGCAGCCCCTTCTGCACCACCTCCATCGCCTCGGCGGCCTTGGGGTAGATGCCGTTGCGCCCGATGATCGTGATCTCGGTCTCGACGGGGACGCCGTCGGCGCGGGCCTCGGCGATCAGTGACTTGGCCCGCTTCATGTCGTAGGGCCAGGCCTTGATGTCCGGGTTGTAACCGGTGACGCCGTCCGGGACGAGCTGCCCGGCCGGCCTGCCGAGCCCGGCGAAGACGGAGGCGACCAGACCCTTCTTGTCGATGGCGTAGTTGATGGCCTTGCGCACCCGGATGTCGTCGAGCGGCGGCTTGTCGGCGTCGATCCGCAGGTAGGAGGTCTCGTTGTTCGGGTACTCGACGGCGTGGTCGCCGGCCCCGTCCGCCGGTGCCAGGCCCACCGCGACGTCCGCCTCACCGCTGCTGATCATGGCGGCCCGTACGCTGCCCTCGGCGCGCCAGGTGTACAGCGCCGCCCGGTAGTCGGGAGCCTTGCCCCAGTAGCCGTCGTAGCGGGCGAGCCGCAGATTGATGCCCTGGTTCCACTTGTCGATGCGGTACGGGCCGGTGCCGACCGGCTCGCGCACCCGGGAGTCGGCCTTCGTGCTGGTGGGCACCATCTCCACGAAGGACAGCCGCAGCGGGAGGATCGGGTCCGGCTCCTGGGAGGTGACCCGTACCGTGGTGGCGTCGACGGCGGTCGCGGTGATCTCGCTGTCACCGAAGACATAGCCGTCGACGTTGCACTCGATACCGGAGTCGAGCGTCCGGTCGATGGAGAAGGCCGCGTCCTTGGCGGTGAAGGCCGTGCCGTCGTGGAAGGTGACGCCCTTGCGGAGGGTGAACTTCCAGGTGGTCGGCGACGTCTGCTTCCAGCCGGTGGCGAGCTTCGGCTCCAGCTCGCCGGTCTCGGGCACCCGTTCGGCCAGCGGTTCGGTGATGTTGGAGCGCACGACCCGGCCGGTGGCGGTCAGCGAGGCGTCGCACGGCTCCAGGGTGGGCGGCTCCTCGGGCAGCACGATCTGCACGGTGTCGGCGCCGGCGGCCGACCCGGAGTTGGCGACGGTGCACCCACCCGTCAGCAGCACCGCCCAGGCGACGGCGAGCACGGTGGCACGCCGACCCGGCGGGCCGATGGCCACGGGTGGGCGGAGAGGGGACTTCATGATTGCCGGTGCTGCTGAGGGAGCGCCATGAGGCCAGCCTTCCGTCCGCTTCCGTCCACATACGTAAACGCGATCTGTCATTGTGAACGGGAGTAAAGTGCGGGCGGGACTGGCGCGTCAAGAGATGTGCCAGTGAAATTCCGCGTCGACCGGCAACCGTCGACCGGTCGACGGGGTGCGCGTCGCCAGGCGCTCGCCTCAGCCGCGCTCGCGCAGGTATGTCTCCAACTCGGCGGCGCCGTTCAGCATCGCCCGCCCGCGGGCGGACAGCCGGCCGCGCCAGTCGTCCAGTGCCGCCTCCAGCGGCTCCAGCCCACCGGCCGCCCGCACCTGCGCGAGCAGCGGCGCGATCTGCCCCAACGGCCGACCGCCCCGCCGCAGTTGGTGGGCCAGCCGGGCGTCCCGCACATCGGCCTCGCCGTACACGCGGTACCCGGTCAGCGGGTCGCGGCGCGGGCGCACCACCCCGGCGCGCTCCCATTTGCGCAACGTCGCGGGCCGGATGCCGAGCTTGCCGGCCAACGGCCCGATGAACATGCTGCCGCCGGTCCCGGACCCCGCGGCCGTACCGGACGCCGCAGCCGAACCGGACGCCGCACCGGACTCGTGCGCCGCACCGGACTCCGGCGCCGCACCGGGCTCCAGAGCGCGGAGGGCACTCTCCACGGACTGGAGGGTCCTACGGTCGTCGAGGAGTTGGGCGTGGCTCTCGTCGATGAGGCGGAAGGCCTCATCGACCGCGCCCTCGTTCACCGCTCGCATGATCGACGTCGCGGTCCGGTGGCCGTGGCCGGGCAGCAGGGCGAGAAACGCTCGCAGGGCCCCCGCGTGCAGCGAGGTGTAGGTGCGGTAGCCGTGCGGTGTGCGATCGGCGGCCGGCAGGATGCCGGCCGCCTCGTAGTTCCTGACCGCCTGGGTGGACAGACCGTGCCCGCGCGCCAGATCAACCGGCCTGAGCCTGCCGCCGCTTTGAAGCTTTTCCCCCATGTGCCCGCCGGTAGTGCGAAGAAGTTTCAACCGGAAGTTCAACGATACCGTTGAGGCCCATGGTTACTGACATCAGGGACGCCGTCCATACCGTCGAAGCCGCCGCCGTCATGGCGCTGCTCCCGGCCCGGCCGCGGCTGCTCGCCCTGGGCGAGCCCGCCCACGGCGAGGAGACGCTGCTCGGTCTGCGCAACGAACTCTTCCGGCAACTCGTCGAACAGGCCGGCTACCGGACGCTCGCGATCGAGAGCGACTGCGTGAAGGGGCTGATCGTGGACGACTACGTCACCTCGGGCACGGGCACCCTCGACGAGGTCATGGAGCAGGGGTTCAGCCACCCGGACCTCGGGTTCGGCACCTCCGCGGCCAACCGCGAACTCGTACGCTGGATGCGCGCCTACAACGACGGGCGGCCCGCCGCCGACCGGCTCCGCTTCGCCGGTTTCGACAGCCCCCTGGAGATCACCGGCGCCGCGAGCCCCCGGCAGACCCTCACCGCACTCCACGGCTACCTCGCGGCCCAGGTGGACGCGGATCTGCTCCCCTGCACCGCGAAGACCCTCGACCAACTGCTCGGCGCCGACGACCGGTGGACCGACCCCGCCGCGATGAGGGACCCGGCCCGGTCCGTGGGGCAGTCGGCCGAGGCCGGTCGACTGCGGCTGCTCGCCGACGATCTGCTGGCGCTGCTCGACGCCCAGGCCCCGCACCTGGCCGCAGCCACCTCGCGGGCGGACCTGGACCGGGCGCGCCTGTACGGGCGCACCGCCCTCGGCCTGCTGCGCTACCACTTCTGGATGGCCGACACCTCACCGGCCCGGATGGCCCGGATGGTGGGCCTGCGGGACCAGATGATGGCCGACAACCTCCTCGCCCTCGCCCGGCGGGGCCCGACCCTGGTCCACGCCCACAACGGCCACCTCCAGCGGGAGAAGAGCTCGATGCGCATGCGGGACCAGCCGCTTGTGGAGTGGTTCAGCGCCGGCGCGCTGGTGAGCGCCCGCCTGGGCGAGGAGTACGCCTTCCTGGCCACGGCCCTCGGCACGCTCCGGCACCACGGCGTGGACTCCCCGCCCCCGGACACCCTCGAAGGACTCCTGTACGCCCTCCCGGAGGACCGCCACCTCGTCGACGTCCCCCGGCTGGCCTCCGCCCTCGGCGACACCCGCCCCGCCCACCGCGAGTCCCCCTATTACGGCTACGCCTCGCTCGACCCGTCCCACCTGCCCGGCTACGACGGCATCGTGTTCGTCAAGGACGTACCGGACAGCTAGGACCGTCCTCGATCGGCCTTGCCCGCCCGGCCGGTCTCACGCGCCCCCTCAGCCGATGGTGACGACCCGCGCCCAGGAGGGCGGGGTGTCGGGGGTGTAGTCGGGGTTCTCCTCGTCCACCGCGCCGGCAGGGCGGGGGAAGAGGCCGACGACGGTGCGGCAGGGCGGCGGGGCGGAGGGCCACGGTGTCTGACCGTCCGTCAGGGCGACGATCACATCCGGGCGCGGCCCGGAGCGGAGCGCCCGGGCGAAGCCGGAGCGCAGATCCGTTCCCCCGCCGCCGATCAGCTCGATGTGCTCGGCACGGCAGAGCGGGACGGCGACCCCGGCCGCCGCGTCGCAGGAGATCACCGAGACCAGGTCCCGGCGCCCGCCCACCGCCCGCGAGATCGCCGCCACCTCCAACAGGGCGCTGCCCAGCTCGGCGTCGCTCACCGAGGCGGAGGTGTCGATCACGACGCGGACCCGGGGCGGTGTGCGGCGCAGGCTCGGCAGCAGCACCCCGGGGACACCGGCCGAGCGCCGGGACGGCCGCCGGTAGCTGTGGTCCTCGCCCGCTCCCGGCGCGCCCGCCGCCGAGCGGACCGCCGCCCCCAGCAACTGCCGCCACGGCTGCGGCGGATGGAACACCTCGTCCGCCCACCGGCGCCACCCCTCCGGAGCCTCGCCCGGTCGGCCCTTGATCCCCTCCGCGACCCGGAAGCGGACCGCGTCCCGCTGCTGCCTGCTCAGCCCGTGCGCCCCGTCCGGCCCCAGCTCCCACGGCCGGTGCTGCCCGTCGGCACCGCTGCCGCAGTCCAGCCAGGCCAGGTCGGCGGTGAGCCCGGACATCGACGCCGTCCGCAGGTACTCCTCCATCAGCAGCCCGTCGGGCAGCCGCAGCAGCGACGGCAGTACCGCCCCGGCGGGCCGGGGCAGACCGTCACCGTAGATGTCGTCGTTGATCTCGAAGTCGGCGGCGATGTTCCGCCGCAGCCTCTCCCATCCTTCGGCCGGGGTGGCCGGCGTCCCGCTCCGCCCGCCCGGTCGGTACTCCCGCTGCTCCCCCTGCTCCCGCGCATACCGCTCGCCCCGTCCGTGGTGGTCCCGGAGCAGATGGGAGACCTCGTGCACCCAGACGCCCGCCAGCTCCTCCACCGGGAGGCGGTCCACGAAGCGCGGGGAGACATAGCAGCGCCAGTGCGCGTCCACCGCCATCGTCGGCACCGACCGGTCCTCCACCACGTGCAGCGCGAACAGCGCCTCGGCCAGATAGGGGCGCACCTTGACCGCGTGCAGCCGGGCGGCCAGCAACTTGGCCATGTCCAGGGCGGGTTCGGGACGGCCGACCGGGCCGCCGGAGCCCTCGTGCCGGCTCGGCACCGCGGCCCGCCCGGGGTCCGGGACGGGCGGCGGCGCGGGCCGGGGCACCGGTCGCGGCGGCGGGTGCGGCACCGGGCGCTGTGCGGCCTCCGTCATCGGCACTCCCCCGTCGCACGCCCGGCCTCGGCAGCCGCCGCGGCCCGCTCCACCGACCGGTCGGCGCGCCGGGCGAGGCCGACCACCCCTGCCAGCCGCTCCACCGCCTCCGGCACCTCCCACTCGTCGCGCCGCAGCGCGGCCAGTGCCGTCGCGGGGGCGACCAGCAGGTCCGGGGCGCCGGTCTCCAGCGCCCGGACCAGCACCGCCCAGCCCGCCTCCCACCGCCGGCGCTCCGGCCGCGCCCCGACGGCGGCCACCACCGCCTCCAGTGCCGCCTGACGCAGGTCCCCACGCGCCGGCAGCTCGGCTGCGGCCGGATCGGCCAGCAGCGACTCCGGGTCCGGCAGGTCCATCCGGTCCAGATGGGCGAGGAGTTCGAGTCCCGGCCCGTCACCCACCGCCCCCCGCACCAGCAGCGCGAGCACCTCCCGGGAGACGGAGGCCGCCGTGCCGAAGGCCAGCAGGGTCAACGCGGTCTCCCAGCTCCGGGGCGAGGGCCAGGCGCCACCGCGCCGCGCCTCGGTGCTGGGCAGCCGGTGGATCAGGGTCGGCCGGACCTCCAGGAAGCCGCAGACCGCGCGCCGCGCGAAAGCCACCGCCTCCGGCAGCCGCTCCGGCACCAGCCGGGGCAGCTCCGCCCGCGGCCAGACCCCGCCCAGCCCGCGCACCACCACCTGCCGGTCGTGCACCCAGTTCAGATGTACGAACCGGTTGGCCAGCGGGGGACTGAGCTCCCAGCCGTCCGCCGCCGAGGCGCGCGGATTGGCGGCGGCCACGATCCGTACGCCCGGCGGCAGTTGCAGCGCCCCGACCCTCCGTTCCAGGACGACCCGGAGCAGCGCTGCCTGGACGGCCGGGGTGGCGGTGGAGAGTTCGTCCAGGAAGAGCAGTCCCCGCCCGGCCCGTACGAGTTCCACGGCCCACTGCGGTGGCGCCATCGGCACCCCCCGCACCGCCGGGTCGTCGCCCACGATGGGCAGCCCGGAGAAGTCGGACGGCTCGTGGACGCTGGCGATCACGGTGGTCAGCGGCAGGCCCAGGGAGGTGGCGAGCTGGGTCAGGGCCGCGGTCTTGCCGATCCCCGGCTCGCCCCACAGCAGCACGGGCAGGTCGGCCGCGACGGCCAGGGTGAGCGCTTCGAGCTGCTCGTCGGGGCGCGGCTCGGTGGTGGTCGTCCGCAGGAGGGTCAACAGGTCGTCGGCGACGGCGAGGTGGTCGCCGGTTCCAGATGCGGCGGGTGCGGTGGGTGCGCCGGGCGGGGGCGTGTCGGTGGCCGGGGCGGAGGCGGACAGGACGGTGCTGGTGGTCATGGGCATCACCTGGGGTCGAGTGAGGGGACGGGTCGCCCCGTCCGGACGGCGTGCGGGTGTGCGGCGCGGATCGCGCCGGGTGGGAGAGGACGCTGGGTGGGAGGACTTCGGTGACGGGCGGGCGGTCAGCGGGTCAGGCCCGTGCGGGGCCGGGCCCGGTTGTCCCGCTTGCGGCGCATCGCAGCAGGCGTACGGCGGTCGAGTCGCGGGCGGTGGCCCGCTCCCGCCTCCCGCACCACCGAGGCGCCGTCGCCCCGTTCGGGGCCGGTGCCGGAGCCGGCAGCGGGGTGGACGGCGACCAGCCCCGAGCGGAAGAGTCCGTGGTCGATACGGCGGGCCGCTGCCGTCCGCAGGGCCTCCCGGAGCGGCCCGTCGCGCAGTACCGCACCGGGGCCGAGCAGCCCCTCGACCACGGCCAGCGCACCGGCCACATCACCGTGGCCGAGCCGTTCCCGGACCGCGGGCAGTGCCTGCGGGTCGCGGTGCACCGCGTCGATCGCCCGCAGACAGGGCAGCGCCGGTCCGCCGAGCGCCACGAGCAGCTCCTCCCTGCGCAGTTCGTCCGGATCGTGATCGACCGCCGTCAGTCTCCCGTCCCGCAGTGCGATCCGGTGCACCTCACCCCGACACGCGACCCGGTGCGGATCGCCGGGCTCGGGGACGGAACCGGCCACCGGTGGTGCCGATCCAAACGGCGCCAGCACCGCGGCGACCAGCGGGTGCAGCCGCTCGGCCGTGACCAGCCCGGCGCGCAACAGCTCCAGATCAGGCAGGACCCGGGCCGCCGCTTCCGGCAGCACCGGAAGCGCCGCCACCTCCTGCGGCGGCAGTCCCTCCCGCAGTGGCCGTAGCGCCGGGGCATGGCTGTCGTCGGGAGCGACGAGTTCGAGCACGGCGCGGCTGCGCGTGCCGAGCCGCACGGTGAAGGCCCCGCGAGTACGGCCCGCGGCCCGCAACAGCACCTCCGCCTCGGCAGCCCAACGTGCCACCGCCCAGGGGGAGTCTAGGGCGGTGGACCGTTCGGGCCCCGCGGGCCGCACAGGAGCCGCCATGGACGGTGCGGACGGTGCCTCGTCCGCACCGCACCGGCGCGCCAGTTCACCGCTTCGGTCCACGTCCCACAGGTGCCGGTGCAGATCGAGCCGGAAGCGCCGGTCGGGATGCGGGTGCGGATGCGGGCGTGGGCGCAGCGGGGGCCGCGGGCCGCGCTGCGGGGGCTGTCCGCGGGTGTCGTCCCCGGCCCCTTCCCACAGGGCGAGGGACATCCGCTGCCCGGCGTCCGCCCAGGCCGGCGGTGTGCGCACCACCAACTGCGGGGCCGTGGGGCCGAGGTCCGGGTAACAGGCCAGCGGGACGGTGAGGCCGGGGCGGAGCCGCCCGTCGGGGGCGATCCGGGGCATGTGCCAGCGGAGCAGGTCCGGCGCCAGCCGACGCAGATCCGCGCGGAGACGGGTGACGAGTTCGGTGCCGTGCCGGTTGCGCACGGCGCGCAGAACGAGGTCGACATCGATCCGGGCGGCGGCGCAGGCCCCCGCCCAGTCACCGACCGCACGCCGGGCGGTCGCGGTCTCGATCATGGACGGTGGCACGGCGTACTCACGCACGCGCTGCCACATCAGCAAGCGGGCCGGAATCGGGTTCGCGGGGTGATGTGCCATCAGCACTCACCTTGCGCGAACGATTCCCCCAATCCGCACGAGGAGAAGTTCATCATCTCCGGCATCCTAACCATGCCGGAGATGATCTGTCAGTGCCCGCAGCCGGTCACCGACCGTCGGTGGCGGACGCCGCCGCTGTTCCCGTCACCCCCGTACCAGCGTCACTCCGGTCTCCGCGCAGCGTCCGGCCAGTTCCTCGGGTGCCTCCGCGTCCGTCACCAGCGTCCAGCCGTCCGGGAGTCGGGCCCAGGCGGGCGCGTCGCGCACCCGGAGTTTGGTCGCGTCGGCCAGCACCACGACGCGGTGCGCCCGCGCGGCCACCCGCTCCTTGACGGCCGTCTCCGCCAAGGTCGGCTCCCCCACGCCACGGTGCGGATCCACGGCATCGGCGCCGAGGAAGGCCACCTCGAACGACAGCCGCTCCAGCGCGAGATCGGCCAGCGGTCCGACAAGGCCGTGGCTGAGCGGCCGGACACTGCCGCCCAACATCACCACCTCGACGCCCGGCGCGTCGGCGAGGACCTGCGCGGTCTCCAGGCCGCGGGTGACCACAAGGGCCTGGTGGTCGCCGGCGGCGGCCCACTCCTCGGCCAGGTGCCGGGCCAGCGCGGCGCAGGTCGTCCCCGCGTCGACGAAGACCGCTCCGGTGGCGGGCACCAGCGGCCGGGCCGCCTGAGCGATGGCGGCCTTCGCCCGCAGCCGCAGCCGGGCGCTCTCGGCGACCGGACGCTCGTGGAACGCCTCGGGCACCACCGCGCCGCCGTAGGTCCGGGCCACCTGCTGGTCCACGGTGAGCCGCCGCAGATCGCGGCGGACGGTCGAGGCGGACACCTCCAGCGCGGTGGCGAGTTCGTCCACATGTGTGGTGCCCTCGCGCAGCAGCGCCAGCAGCGCCTTGTGCCGGGCACGGGTGCCGCTGCGTGCGGCGGACGGCTCAGCCATAGGTGGCACGGATGGCCGGGGCGTACGGGCTGTAGTCCACGGCGGCGCGGTAGGCGGAGAGCATGGTGGCATGGTCGGCCCTGCCGGTACCGGCGATGTCGAAGGCGGTGCCGTGGTCGACGGAGGTGCGCAGGATCGGCAGCCCCACGGTGACGGAGATGGTGCCGTCGAAGTCGTAGGTCTTGGCCGGGATGTGACCCTGGTCGTGGAAGTGCGAGAGCACCCCGTCGTAGCGGCCGGTGAGGCCCTGGTGGAAGACCGAGTCGGCGGGCACCGGGCCGGTCACGTCCAGTCCGTCGGCGCGGGCCGCCTCGCAGGCGGGCGCGATGTGCTCGATCTCCTCGTCGCCGAAGGCGCCGTTCTCACCGCCGTGCGGATTGACGGCGGCGACGGCCAGCCGGGGCCGTTCGGTGCCGAAGACCCGCAGTGCCGTCATGGCCTCGTCGACGGAGTTGCGTACCCGCTCCGCGGTCAGCTGGTCGAGGGCCTTGCGCAGCGCCACGTGCCGGGTGGTGAAGAAGATCCGCAGGTGGTGCCCGTCGACCGCGGTGTTGCGGACGACGAACATGGTGTCCTGGCGGGTGACGCCGGTCAGTTCGCCCAGCATCTCGGTGTGCCCGAGGTGCTTCGAACCGGCCTGCCAGATGGCCTCCTTGTTGATCGGGCCGGTGACGATGCCGGCGACCTCGCCCGCCAGGGCCGCGCGGGTGGCGGTCTCGATGGCGGTGACGGCGGCGCGGCCCGCGCGCGCGTCGACGGTGCCCCAGTCGGGCACGTCCGTGCCGAGGACGCCGGTGTCGAGGACGTCGATGACGCCGGGACCGGCGGGCTCGACCGCGAAGTCGGGGACCTCGCGGACCTCCACGTCCGCACCGGCGGCGCGCGCGCCGCGGCGCAGCGCCTCCGCGTCGCCCACGGCCACGCCGTGGTGGTCCGGCTCGCCGGCGACGGCCGCGAGGGTGCGGGCGGTGATCTCGGGTCCGATGCCGACAGGGTCGCCCAGGGTGACGGCGAGGACGGGACGGGCCACGGTGTTCCTCCAGGTGGTGTGTGTGCGGTGTTCCGGTGTGTCTGCTCGGCTCACGGCGGGGGCCGTGGGTCCGTGGCGTCGGCGGCCGGTACCTGGCGCCGCGCCGCCACGGCGGCCCGGCGCAGATAGGTGACGCAGTCGGAGGTCGTACCGGCGTCGCCGACCAGCCCGCCCTTGGTCACCACAGGCAGCCTGGCCCACGGCCCGCCGACGAATGTACCGGCCACCGCGAGCGGTACCAGTTCCTCCTCGACGTCCAGGCCGTGCGCCCCCAACTCGGCGAAGAGCGCGGCCGAGACGTCGCCGCCGGTGGCGAAGAGCCCCTCCACCCCCCGCACATCGGGGCGTTCGAGCGCCCGGCGCACGGAACGGGCCAGTGCGCCGGGCAGCCGTTCGGCGTCCTCGTAGCGGCAGTCGGTGGCGATGTCCGCCTCCTCCAGCACCGTAGCGAGCAGCACCACGTCCCCTCGGTCGGCCGTGGCGAGTGCCGCGCCGAGGGCCTCGGCGGTGGCGTCGACGTCGGGGACGGTCGACTTCCCCCGCAGGCGCGGGCGCACCACGACGACCGGGTGCTCGGCGCGCAGCCGGGACAGCTGAGTGCGGGTGAGGCGGGTGGTGGATCCGGAGACGGCGAGGACCGGGGCGCCAAAGGTGCTGCCGGTCAGCCCCATCGCGGCGGCCAGCGCCAGGGAGGAGGGCCCCGGGTCGACACCCACCCAGACCGCCTCCCCGGCCACCACCGGAGCGGCGTGCACGGCCGCGTCCGCGATCCGGGCCAGATGGGCCGTGGTCAGCGCGTCGGCCACCAGGACGTCCGCGCCGTCCGCGAGCCGCTTCTCCACCAGCGCCCGAAGGGCCGGCTCCGCGCCGGTGACGGCGGATAGCGGCAGATGGGCGATGCGCAGGCCGGGGGCCTGCCGGTGCAGGAGGTCCGCCACCTGCGAGGTGGGCAGCGGAGAGCGCGGGTCCCGGGCCACCTCGGTGTCCTCCAGCCGTGCGCCGTCCAGCAGTTGGGTGCCCTGCACGGTGTGCCGGCCCGCCTCCGGGTGGGCGGGCGCGCACAGCGCGACGGCGCGGCGGCCGGTCCGCTCGCCCACGGCCCGCAGGGCGGCCTGGGTGGACGCCCCGAGGTTGCCGCGCAGTGTGGAGTCGACGCGGTGGGAGACCAGCGTGGCGGCGCCCGCGTGCCGGATGACCGTACGGACGCGTTCGG
This sequence comes from Streptomyces smyrnaeus, assembly GCF_017676345.1. Classification (GTDB taxonomy): domain Bacteria; phylum Actinomycetota; class Actinomycetes; order Streptomycetales; family Streptomycetaceae; genus Streptomyces; species Streptomyces smyrnaeus. Next base: position 703,016 of record NZ_JAFFZM010000001.1, read on the forward strand.
CGGCCTCCTCCGGCGGGCAGTGCCGGCTGTCGGTGCTGACGACGACGGCGTCGAAGCGGCTGCCGAATCGGGCCGCGGTCCGTGGGTCCTGGTGCGCTCCGACGGTCACCGCCCGCATGCCCGTTCGGGCGAAGCCTGCGGCGGTGGCGTTCGCGCCGGTCAAGTCGTCGGCGACGATCAGTACGGCGGGCCCCGCGCCGCGCAGCGAGCCGGTCCCTTCGCCGGGCGCGGAGCCGCTCCCTTCACCGTGCGCGGCGTCGAGGGCGTTCACAGCACCACGCCCGCGAGCAGGAGCAACGGCAGCGAGCCGAGCCAGACGGCGGTGGTGATACCGGACCAGCCGCGCAGTGCGGCCGTGCCGTCCAGGCCGGTGAAGCGGGTGACGACCCAGAAGTAGGAGTCGTTGAAGTAGCTGAAGACCATCGACCCGGCACAGCAGCCGAGGGCTGCCAGCAGCGGCGTGATGCCGAGCCCGGAGACCAGCGGCGCCGACACGGACGCGGCGGTGATCATCGCGACGGTGCCGGAGCCCTGCGCGAGGCGCACCAGGCTGGCTATCAGGAACGGCACGAGGACTCCGGGCAGGCTCCAGGAGGCGATCGTCTCGGCCATCTCGTCGCCGACCCCGGTGGCGCGCAGCACCTCGCCGAGCGCGCCGCCGGCTCCGGTGATGAGGATGATGAGCCCGGCGGACGCGGCGGCCTGCGACAGCCAGTCGCCGACCTGGCTGCGGGTGGTCCAGCGGGGCAGCAGCACGTACACGGCGAGGACGAGGCCGACCAGCAGGGCCACCACGGGGTTGCCCACGAAGGCGAGGGCTTCCGGGATCGGCGAGGGCTCGTAGCCCTCACCGTCGAGGGTGCCCTGGGCATTCCGGTCGACGGCGGTGGCCACGGTGTTGGCGATGATCAGCAGGAGGGGGACCAGCAGCGGGAGCAGCGCCCGCAGCGGGCCCATCCGGTGCGGCTTCGCACCGGCCGGCGGGGTCCCGAGCGCGGCTGCGGGGTCGTCCTGGGGTCCGTCGGCGGTCGCGGCGGCGGGGTCGTCCCGGGAACCCTCCGCGACTGCCGCTGCGGCAGCCGCCGGGCGATCGGCGGCAGCGCTCCCGGTACCGTCGACGGCTCCGCGCCCGTAGACGGCCTCCCGTACCTCCGGCAGCAGCGAGCCCTCCAGCCGGGGGCCGATCCAGCGCGCGTACGCCACCACGACGGGCAGCAGCAGAACCGCGAAGACGAGCCCGGCCAGCACCAGCCCGCCGAGGTCGGCGCCCAGGATCCCGGCGACCCCCAGCGGGCCGGGCGTCGGGGGGACCAGGTGGTGGGTGAGCGTCATGCCGCAGCCGAGGGCGAGCGCGAGCGTGACATACCCGGCGCGCTTGCGGCGGGCGATGGACCGGGCGAGCGGGTTCATGATGACGTACCCGGAGTCGCAGAAGACCGGGATGGACACCAGTGCGCCGGTCCCGCCCATCGCCCACGGCTCGCGGCCGGCGCCGAGGAGCCGTACGAAGGCCCGCGCGAGGGCGTCGGCGGCTCCGGAGACCTCCAGGATCTTGCCGAGGCCGACGCCGAGGCCGATGACGATACCGATGGAGCCCAGGGTGTTCCCGAAGCCCTTGGTGATCGATTCGATCACCTTCGTGGCGGGGGCGCCGGCGACGAATCCCGTCACCAGCGCCGCGACAAGCAGGGCGAAGAAGGCGTCGAGCCTCGTCCGCAACACGATGACGACGATCGTGGCGATCCCGAGGACGAGCGCCGCCAAGAGCTGAAGATCCACGCCGATCCCCTCTGACGACTGCTGTGCGAGAACGGCTGCCGTGCAAGAGCTGACGGCCTCGCGATGAACGACTGCCGCATCATGCACACCGGAACCTGAGCAAAACAAGCAGTTGGAGCGAGAAAATTGCGCGGACTGGCCAACTCCGTCGAGCGGCCGGGCCCCGCCGTCACATCCCGGTGCCCCAGGGCAGTTCCAGGTGGGCCCCCTGGAAGCGTCGGCGTACCAGCCGGTCGTGCGTCACCACCACCAGCGTGCCGGTGTAGCAGGCCAAGGCCGCCTCGACCTCCTCCACCAGGGCGGGGGCCAGGTGGTTCGTCGGCTCGTCGAGCAGCAGCAGATCGAGCGGACCGGCGGTCACGAGCCGGGCCAGTTCCAGCTTGCGGCGCTGCCCGACGGACAGCTCCCGTACGCGGACGGTCAGATCGGCGGCACGGAACAGGCCGAGCGCCAGCAAGGCGTCGGCGTGCTCGTCGGGGTGTCCCAGCCGGTCGGCCGCGAACGCCGCGAGCAGCGTGCGGTCGTCACCGCGCACGGCGTCGACGAGCGCGCTCGACTGACGGAGGAAACCGACCCTCGGCGCTCGGCGCACGGTACCGCTGTCCGGCGCCAATTCCCCTGCCAGCACCTGGAGAAGGGTGGTCTTGCCGGCGCCGTTCGGCCCGGTGACGAGCAGTCGGTCACCTGCGGCGAGCTCCAGTTCCGGTACGGACAACCGCCCCTGGACCAGGACATCTGTCAGCTGCACCGCTGTTGCCGGCCCCTCGGCCGCCGACGAGCCCTCGACGCGGCCCGTGAACCGCAGCGGCTGCGGGGGCGGCGGCACGGGGTCCTCGGTGAGCCGCTGCAACCGCTCGCGCGCGTTGCGGATGCGGCTTTGCGCACCGTGTGCCCGCGAACGCGCCCGGAAGGCCCCGGCACCGCTGAACGCCCACGGCCCCTTGCGGGGTATCTCGGACAGCAGCCCGATGTTGGAGTCGGCGAGGCGCTGCTGCCGGGCCACCTCGTTGCGCCACTCCTCGTACTCCCGCGCCCAGCGGGCGCGAGCCGCCGCCTTGGCGGTGAGAAAGCCGGCGTATCCGCTCCCGTAGCGGTGGACCGTGCGCCGGTCCTGGTCCACTTCCAGAATCGTCGAGGTGACACCCTCCAGGAACGCGCGGTCGTGCGTGGTCACGACCACGGTGCCCCGGTGGCAGCGCAGCTGCTCCTCCAGCCAGGCCACGGCGCCGTCGTCGAGATCGTTGGTCGGCTCGTCGAGCAGCAGCAGTTCGGGGGTGGCGGCCAGCGTCGCGGCGAGCGCGAGCCGGGAGCGCTGCCCACCGGAGAGGGTGCCCAGCGGACGCCCCCGGTCCAGTGGCGCGCCCTCGCCGAGCCGACGCAGATTCGTCTCGACCCGGCGGTCCGCTCCGTGCCCACCCCGCGCCTCGAACTCGGCCAGCAGATCGGCGTAGTGCTCGAACTCAGCCGGTCCGGCCGTGCCCAGCGCGGCCTCGGCGGACCGGATACGGCGCTCCAGGGCGCGCAGTTCGCCCAGTACGTGGTCCACGGCGTCGCCCACCCGCGCCGTGTCGGGCAGCCCGAGGGTCTGGCCGAGGTGGCCGATCCCGCCCGGCGCCGTGACGGTCAGACTGCCGTTGTCGGCCGGCTCCTGCCGGGCGAGCAGCCGCAGCAGGGTGGACTTTCCCGAGCCGTTGTCCCCGACGATTCCGACCTTCTCGCCCGGCCGGACGGTGAAGGAGACGCGGTCCAGTACCACGCGGTCGCCATAGCGCTTGGTCACCTCGGCAAGGGCGAGCTGGGACCCGGCGGGCGTGGTGGCCGGCACGGTGGTGGCGGTATCAGCAGTGCGCAAAAGCAGTCCTTTACGGGTGGGTGACGGAGCGCGCGACCAGCGGGAACAGCAGCAGCGGAGACAGATACGCAGCAGCCGACTGCCGACCGACGGACCAGAGATTAGACGATACGTACCGTCTCGTCAATGCCGAAGCCAGTGGCCTCGTAGCGCGGCGGCAACCGGCGCCCAGGGCACCGCAGTTGCTCGCCAAGGGCGACCGACAGGATGGAACCGGGCCGCGGTGGGGTTTGGTCAGCGGCGCGGGTGTTACGCGTAGGCGGAGTGAACGGAGTCTGCCCGGGATGGACCCGGCGTGCCGCGGCGCACCCCGGGCGTACCTCCGGACTGACGGGCTGACGGTTTCGGACCAGGAAACGGAACGTCGGCCCCCACGTGCGGGGATGGTCAGTCGGCGGCGGGTCTGCTGAATTCCTCGATGAGCACCGGGTACTGCTCCGCGCCGTGCCCGGCGGCGATCGAACGGTCGGCCATCTTCTTGATCAGTCTCGGCAGTTCGGCGTTGACGCCCAGTGCCTCGCTCTCCTCGATCAGATGGGCCATCGCCCGCGCGTCGGTCTCCAGAGCCGACACCTCGGCCGGGAAGGAGCCGCTGTCGATCTGCTCGGCATACCCGGGCAGCCATTGGGCCACACCGGTAGCGATCTGCCGGGCGAACGGCGCATATGTCGCGGCGTCCACGCCGGCCGTCCGCAGCAGGGCGGTTCCCTGGAGCCAGGCGTTCAGAACGCTCCACATCATGGCCAGACCGGCCACGTCGTACAGGGACGCCAGCCCGTGGTCCGCGCCGAGATGGGTGACGGTGCCGAGGGCGTCGAGCGTCGGCTTGTGCGCCTCGAAGTCCGACTGCGGCCCGCTGTGCAGAATCACCGCCTCGGCGGTCCCGATCGCCTGCGGGACGGCCATGATCGCGCCGTCCAGATAGCGGGCGCCTCGCCGCCGGGCCCAGTCGGCGGTCTCCCGGGCCTGGGCCGAGTCGCCCGAGGTCAGGTTGATCAACGTTCTGCCGTCCAGCTGGATGTCGCTGCCGTCGAGCAGCTCGTGCACGGCCTGGTAGTCGGTGAGGCAGACGATCGTCAGTGGGCCTGCCGCGAGCGCGTCATCGAGCGTGGGCGCCGACCGTGCGCCCTCGGCCACCAACTGGCTGGCCTTGGCCGCCGTACGGTTCCACACGGTCGTGGGGTGCCCGGCCTTGAGGAACGCGCCGGCCAGCGCCTGCCCCATCAGTCCGAGTCCGACGACTGTCACGGGTGTGTCGGGTTTGTTGTTCATGGCAGCATCGTCAACGTTGACACCGGTCTGAAGGTCAAGTGAGGTATTCGATGCTTATCGGGGAACTGAGCCGTCGGACGGGCGTCAACGCCCACCAGTTGCGCTACTACGAGGCCCAGGGCCTGCTGGAAGCGGACCGCGGCGCGAACGGCTACCGCGAGTACGACGAGAACGCCGTGCTGCGGGTGAAGCAGATCCGGCACCTGCTCGGCGCCGGACTGTCCTCCGAGGACATCGCCTATCTGCTGCCCTGCGCCTCCGGAGAGGTCCCGGAGCTGATCGGCTGTCCCGAGTTGCTGGCCGCGATGCGGTCACGGCTGCGGCGGCTGAACGACCAGATGAACGCGCTCGCCCGATCCCGCGACGCGCTCACCGACTACATCGAGGCGGCCGAGCGCACAGGCGCGGAAAGCTATCCGCCCTTCGACGGGACCGGCCGGGAGCCCGTCTCCGCCTGAGCGGTCGGGCACCCGCCCGGGCGGTCAGCCGCCGGCCGCCCGGTCGGCGCCGAGCGGGGAGCGGCGCCGATCGACGATTCCCTCGACGATCCTCATCAGTCGGTCCCCCGCCTGGTCGATACTGCCGTTCTGCGTGCTGACCTGAGCGCCTTCGAGGACGAAGGTGATCTCGGCCGCGGCCTGCTCGGGGTCGGGCAGCCCGGCCCCGGTGCACATCCCGATCAGTCTGCGGGTCTGGCGGGCCTTGTGCTGCTCGATCACTTGCCGTGCGGGATGGGAGCGGTCGGGCAGCTCGGCGAGGGAGTTGATGAACGGGCAGCCACGGTGCGAGAGCGCCGGCAGGCCGTCGGCGATGAAGCGGGCCAGGCCCAGGATCTGCTCCCTGGGCCGGCCGGGGTGTTCGGCCTCGACCCGGTCGAAGGCCGCCTGGTAGTCGGCGGCGACGATCCGCAGCCACTCCGCGACCAGTTCGTCCTTGGTTTCGAAGTGCCGGTAGATCGCCATTTTGGTGGTCCCGGCCCGCTCGGCGATCGTCTGGACGCCCACCCGCCGGATCCCCTCACTCTGGAAGAGCTCTTCCGCCGCGTCGAGGATGCGCTCGCGAGGCGGCAACTTCGCCACCCTGCTCGGCCTTCTGGCGGTCGATGTCATGACTGCTCCGTGACGTCCGGTCGGCTGCGGGCTTCCCCCGACCCCTGCTACGGTACCAGCCCGTTCCTCTTGATACCGCTGGGTATCATCGGGTACTTGTCGGTATCGTTCTTTCCATGGGGAGTGCCAGTGAGAGTGTCCGAGTACGTGGGCTTCGACGCGGTCGGGCTCGCGGAGTTGGTGGCCAAGGGCGAGGTGACCCCCGCCGAACTGGAAGCAGCGGCACGCGAGGCCGCGCACGCGGTCGATCCGCTGATCAACGCCGTCGTGGAGACCTGGCCGGCCGACGACGAGCCGGAACCCGGCAGCACACCACTGGCCGGGGTCCCCTTCCTGATCAAGGACATCGCAGTCGCCATGGCCGGGAGGCGGATGGAGCTGGGCAGCCGGCTCGCGGCCGGGAACGTCGCCGGCGCCGACTCCGCCCTGATGCAGCGCTTCCGCCGCGCCGGCCTGGTGACGTTCGGGCGCACCTCGACACCGGAGATGGCCTACAGCATCACGACGGAACCGGTGCTCCACGGCCCGACCCGCAACCCCTGGGACCTGGCGCGGAGCGCGGGCGGATCCAGCGGGGGCGCGGGCGCCGCTGTCGCCGCCGGGGTGGTCCCGCTCGCACACGCCACCGACGCCGCCGGCTCGCTTCGCATCCCCGCCGCCTACAACGGCCTCTTCGGGCTGAAGCCCACCCGTGGCCGGGTGTCCATGGGCCCCGATGCCGACGAGGTCTTCAGCGGCCTGGCCGTGCACGGCAGCGTCAGCCGCACGGTACGCGACAGCGCGGCACTGCTCGACCGGATCCGCGGCCCGGAACCGGGTGACCCCTACTTCGCCCAGCAGCCTTCCCGGCCGTACGCGGAGGAAGTCACCCGCCACCCGGGCTCGCTGCGGATCGGTGTCCTCGCCCACGCATGGGGCGGCCGCCGCACCACCCCACCGGTCGCCGACGCACTCTCCCGCACCGTGCGTCTGCTCGAATCCCTCGGTCACCAGGTGGAGGAGGTCGAAGTCGGCCTCGGCGTCGGCTGGGAGGAGTTCGTCGAGGCCACCGCCCGGGTGATGACGGCGCATCTCACCGCCTCGGTCGACGGGCTGGCCGCCGCCTTCGACCGCCCCGTCGACTCCTCGACCCTCGAACCGGCGACCCTGGCCGGCTATCGGTACGGACGGCGGGTCGAAGGCGCCCGGTTCGTCGACGCGCTCGCGGTCCGAAACCGGGTCGCTCGAAGCCTGGCGCGGTACTTCGCCGCGCACGACATCCTGCTCACCCCGACCCTGCCGGAGCTGACCATGCCCCTGGGCAGCTATGCCGAGGGCGGCGAGGCGCTGGACGGCCTCGGCTGGATCGGCCGCCTCAACGACCGCTCACCGTTCACCATGGCGTTCAACATGGCGGGCACGCCCGCCATGTCGGTTCCCGTGACGGCCGACCCCGGGACGGGACTCCCGATCGGTATGCAGTTCGCCGCCGGTCACGGGCCCGGGTCCATGGGCCGACGGGGTGGTCAGCCGGCGTCGCGGTAGGCCTTACCGCTCGGGTTGGCGGCGGCACCGTCGTAGAGGCCGGTCGGGCTGGTCCCGGTCGAGAGCGCGAACCACGCGTAACGCTTTACGAAGTCCAGGCTCTCCAGCATCTTCGTCGAGGAGTTGATGAAAGCGGTCTGCTGCTGCTCGCTCGGGTAGCGGGGCTTGTCCTTGGTGAAGTCGATGAGGGCGTACTCGGTCAGCCAGACCGGCTTCTTGTACCTGTCGTGGACGCGCTGCAGATAGTCGGCCAGCTGGCCGGTGGCGGCGGGGCCGAAGTCGGAGCCGTACCAGTGCACCGGGATGAAGTCGACGCGCAGATCGCGCTTCTCGGCCCCCTTCATGAACCGGTCGAGCCAGCCGCCCGGCTTGTCGGCGTCGGTGGCGACCGCCGGGGCCCCCAGGCTCAGGCCGGTCTTCTCCAGCCGGGGCCACAGATCCAGGGCCTGCTCGGGCGTCATGTCGGCCTGCTGGGGCAGATCGGGCTCGTTGAAGGTCAAGAGCCTCTTGCCCTCTTGCGCGGCCTTGCTCAGCTCGGCGTCGGTGACCGAGCCGGGACCCCAGATCGTCGGAACGTACTCGACGCCCTCCGGCTTGGTCAGCCCGCCGCTGGTGGAGGTCCAGTTGTGGTACCAGGAGGCGCCGGAGTCGTTCAGCGCCCGGTCGGCGCCGTCGAGCGGGTTGAGCGCCACGCCCTTGCGGTGCCCGAGTGCGTGGTCATCGCCGGAGCCGGGATCGCCGTGGCCGGGCTTCGGCCCGGGGGGCGGTCCGGGCTTCCCGGAAGCGCCGGAGCCGTGGAAGGTGACGGTCAGGCCCTTGCAGGTGCTGCACTGGCGCACGACCTGATTGCCTTCCTCGGTGTCGTGCTTGGACCAGGCGTACGCCGTGGGGCACTGCTTGGTGAGCGCCTCGCTGTAGGCGGTCTTCGCGTCCCGGTTCGGGTTGACGCACACCAGCCGCTTGCCCGTGGCGTGGTCCTTGGTCAGGTTCTCGGCCGGGCAGTGGGCCAGCAGATCGGTGGGGCAGCCCACCGAGGCGCACTCCCCGCCGTTCTCGGGCGGGGCCACGCCGTCAGGGGTGATGGTGATCGACGACGAGACGGCGTTGACATAGCTGACGTTGTACCAAGGCGCCGCCGAGTCGGCCGGATCGAAATTGAACTCGGCGAGACTGACGGGCTGTTCGCCGGTGCTGCAGCGGTCGGCGTACGGCCCGCAGTCGCCCACCGCACAGTGGAACGTGCTGCCCTCCTGTCCGCTGCAACCCTGGCGGGCGAAGAACTTGCCGCGCCAGTGCCCGGCGTCCGAACGCTCGGGGACGGTGACCGTGGCGGACTGCCCCGGGTCCAGCACCGGCAGTCCGGTCAGCGGCTTGGAGCCGTCGGCGTTGACGGTCGCCCCGACCCAGATGCGGTTGTCCGTCTTGTTCCGCAGGGTGACGGTGTGCTCGGCGCCACCGGCGGCAGCGGCCCCGGTGACGTGCTCCTCACCGCCCTCGGACGGCCCTCGCAGCTGTGCCGAGGTCATCGCCGACACACCGGCGACGACCAGTAGGAGAGCCAACAGGAGGGGTCGGAATGATCGGAACGGTCTCAGCGGTCTCACACGCACAGAACACGCCTCTCGAGTCAGTAGCGTCGATGCACGCACCCACGGATGTACGCGGCGGACGGTTCACCCCTGGGCGGCTCTTCTCGGCCGGGCCGCGCGGAACGGGGGTCGGCTCGATGCCCGAGCAGGAACCGGGAGGCGTTGCGCGGGGCCAGGAGGGCGGCTGCGGGCGGTGCGGCGCGGCACCGGAGCCGGCGCGCGGTCACCGGGCCACGGCCAGGCAGTACTCCTCGTCGGTGGCCAGTAGGTTCCGATGGGTGTCCGCGGCCGTGATGACGCCGTCGTCCAGGACGAGGACACGGTCGGCGGCGTCCAGAAGAGCCGGGCTGCTGGTGAGCACGACGGTGGTGCGGCCCCCGCGCAGCTGAGCGATGTTGCGCGCGATGAGCTGCTCGGTGACCGCGTCGACGGCCGTGGTCGGATCGTGCAGCACCAGGACGTCGGTGTCGGCGGCGAGAGCGCGGGCCAGGGAGAGCCGTTGGCGCTGCCCCCCGGAGAGGTTCGCGCCCCGGTCGCGCACCCCGTGGTCGAGCCCTTCCCGGTGGAGGGCGACGACATCGGTCAGCATGGACGCCTCGACGGCTTCCGGGACCATGCGGCTGGTACCCGACGGGTCGATGTTCGTGCGGAGAGTACCGGCGAAGATCTCCCCGTCGTACGGGTTGACCAGCATGTGCTCGCGGACCGCCTCGATCGACAGGTCCGCGATCTGCTGCCCGCCGACCCGCACCACGCCCTCGTACGCGTCGGGCGGGACTCGCACAGCAAGGATCGACGCCAGATCGGCCGCCGCGCGCGGCTGGTAGGCGGCGATGGCCACGAACTGCCCGGCCGGCACCCGGAAGCTCAGTCCGCGCAGGGTCCCGTACCGGACGGAGTCGACTGCGAGATCTCCGCCCGCGGCAGGCAGCCCCGACCCGGGGCCCATCACCGGCGGTGCGGCCAGCACCAGCGCCATCCGCTCGGCCGACGCGCGCGCCATCATCACGTACTTGGGCATCTCCGAGAACAGCTTGAGCGGTTCGATGATGAACTGCGCGAGCCCCACGGCCATGACGAGTTCGCCGATGGTGATCCGCCGCTCGAACGCCAGCCAGCCCGCCGTCAGGGTCACCGCGGCGGCGAGGAGCGCGTTGAGGGCCAGCGCGGCCCCCTCGTAGGCGCCGTTCACCCTGGCGACGGTGATCGCCTGGCGCTTCGCCTCCGTACTGACCTTCCGGTAGGACAGGAACGCCGGGTGGTTGCCGCCGAAGCCGTGCAACGGGCGCAGGCCGCTGATCAGGTCGGCGACCTTCGCGCCCGCCCGCGCCACCCGGGCCTGCTGTTCGCGGGTACCGGCCCCGATCCACTTGGACATCACGCTGAGGATCGACAGGATGGCGACGGTTCCCACGAGCACCAGCAGGCCGAGCCGGACGTCGGCCACACCCAGCGCGACCGCCGCGACCAGCACCGCGACCAGCGAGCTGACCAGCAGCGGCACCACCTCGATGATGTCGGCGGTCTGGTCGGCGTCCTCGGTGGCGATGGTCAGCACCTCGCCGGACTTGAGGTCGATGTCCCTGGCCACCGGCTGGAGCCCGCAGGCCGCCACCCGCACCCGCCAACGGTGCGCCTCGGTCGTGTTGGCCTTCTGCAGGATGCGCATACCGAACCGCCACGACAGCGACACCGTCGTGATGATCACGGCCAACGCCGCGATCGACAGCGCGAGCGCGCCGAGGCTCCGGTCCCGCATCGTGTGTTCGACGATCAGGCCGAGAGCGATGGGGAAGGCGGTCTCACCCGCCTGGTACATGCCCATCAGGAGGGTGCCCCAGGTCATGGCCCCGAGGTTGCGCCGCAATGCGGTCCACAGGATGCCGGCCCCGGGGCGGGGCCGCTGCCTGGCAGGAGTTGTCATCGGCGTGGTGGGCAATCGCTTCCTGGACGAGTCCGACCGGGGTCCGTTGTGCACAGACCGTCCGGTTGGAGGGGCCATGGCGCCGGTCGGTACGGCTCCACCTGACATGCCCGCGGAGCCGCCCACGGTACACAGGCGTATTCCCGGCCCGGTCCCGGCCCACCCTGTCGCGCGCTCCGGCCCGGACCCGGCCGGTGGGTCGGTGCACGACAGCGCCGCAGGTCACGGATTCCACGGCGTAACCGAATTGAACGAGACGGTTCGTCTTGCTACCGTCGCTTCCCCCGGGAGGATCGGCCCCCTCCCCCCAGACCCCCGACTTCGGGCGCGGACCACACCGTGCAGGACGCCGTCGACCTCGCCCTGTCCACTCCGCGTACCGCCCGGCCTCGACCTGCCCGACAACCACAAGTCCCGCCGAACCGAGGGAGCCGTGCCCCATGACCACCTTCCTGACACCGCAGCAGCTCGCCGACCGCACATCCGCCGCGGTCGACGCGGCCGTCGCGACAGGCCGCGAGCTCGGCCTGACCGTCACCGCCCCCACGGTGCTGCACGACGTCTTCTCGGTCGTCGTCCACCTGGCGCCCTCGCCGACGGTGGCCCGGGTTCCCACCGTTGTGCCGAACCCGGCAGACCTGGACTCCCTCGCGCGCCGCCAGCAGGACGAGTTGGCGGTGACACGTTGGCTCGCCGACCAGGGAGTCCCCGTGATCGCGCCCAGCCCGCTCGTGCCGCAGGAGCCGGTGCAGCGCGACGGTTTCTCGATGACGTTCTGGCAGTTCGTCCCGGAGGACCGGGACAAGGAAGCCGACTACGTGGCGAACGCCGAGAGCGTCGCCGACCTGCATGCGGCAATGCGCTCCTACCCCGGCCGCCTGGAGTTCCTGTCCGCGGCCGACCCGCAGTTCATCGCGGAGAGCCTTGCCCGGCTCGACCGACACCCCACCCTGATCGGTGCGGCCGAGCTGGACCGTGCCCGCCGCGAGTGGCAGGTACTGGAGCCCCTCGTACGCTCCCGCACGGCGTTCGAGGCCCGGTTCCCGGGCGTCGACCTCCAGCCCCTGCACGGCGACTCCCCGCCCGCGAACATCTTCCACGGGGTGGACGGAAACCTCTTCGCCGACTTCGAACTGGTCACCCTGGGGCCCATCGAGTGGGACCTGGCCGCTCTGGGACCCGAGCACGAAGCCGCCTACAACCGCGGCGCGCTGCGCAACGGCACGAGACCGCTCGATACCGAGGTTCTGCGCTTCGTCAACGCCCTGGGCATGCTGCGGGCCGTGGCCACCCTCGCGCTGGTCCCGCAGTTGCCCAAGCTGAGGGAGTACCTCGAACCGGCCGTCGACCACTGGCGGACGACACCGTTCGCGGGCGGCATGGGCAGCTGATACTGGCTGCCGGACCGATTCGCAGGAGCGCGGCCGTCAGCGGTCAGGGAGCGGATGGACTGCCTTCTCGCCAGGCCCGCCACAGTCGGGCGTACCGGCCGCCCGCAGCCACCAGTTCGTCGTGCGTACCGTGTTCCACGACGCGTCCCGCGTCCAGCACGGCGATCCGGTCCGCCGCCATCGCCTGGGTCAACCGGTGCGCCACCAACAGCGTGGTGCGGCCCCGGCACGCCGCCAGGACAGCACGCTCCAACTCGGCGGCACCCTCGCTGCCCGCCTCCGCGGTCGACTCGTCGAGCACCACCACCGGCGACCGGCCCAGCACCAGCCGGGCCAGGGCGATCTGGGCGACCTTGGTGACGTCGAGGCGCTCGCCGCCCTCGCCGACCATGGTGTCGAGCCCGTCGGGGAGCGCGTCGACCCATCCGTCGGCGCCGGCCATGCGCAGCGCGTCCAGCAACTCGGCATCCGTGGCTCCCGGCGCGGCGAGCCGCAGGTCGTCGGCGAGCGGTCCGGAGAAGACGTGCGTCTCCTGCGTCAGAATGCTCACCACGGCACGTGCCCCTGCCTCGTCCAGATCGGCGAGGTCCCTCGATCCGATGCGAACCGACCCGGTCTGCGGGGTTCCGATGCCCGCGATCAGCGCGGCCAGGGTGGACTTGCCCGCCCCCGTCGCCCCGACCAGTGCGAGTGAGCCCCCGGCCGGGATCGTCAGATCGACGTCCCGCAGGACCGGCTCCTCGGCGTCGGGATAGCGGAACGTCAGCCCCTCCACCGTCACCGGATACGGCGCGGTGTCCGCCGGGGCGACGGAGGTGTCTCCCACCAACCGGTCCTCCGCGGCCTCTCCCAGCACCCCCACGAGGCGGACCAGGCTCGCACCGGACTTCTGCGCCTCGTCGAAGGTGAACATGATGGCGCCCAGCGGGGCGAACAGCCCGTGGAACATCAGCGGCGCCGCCGCCACCTCGCCCAGGCTGGCCGCATCGGCCTCCAACAGGGCGTATCCCACCACCAGGATCAGCACGAGCCCGATGAACTCGGCGCGGTTCTCCCTCCCGACGAACCGGCCGAAGAGCCGGAACACCTCGATGCCGAGTTCGCGCACCCGCCATGACTCATGGGTGACCTTCTCGCGGATGGCGTCCTCGAGGCGGTACGCGCGGACCGTGTCGATCCCGTTCAGCCCGCTGATCAGCACCTGCGCACGGTCGGCCTGGGCCGCGCGCTGCTTGCGGTAGAGGGGAGCGGAGCGGGGCAGATACCAGCGCAGGGCCAGCGCGTACGCGGGCAGCGCGCCGGCGCCCGCCAGGCCGAGCCGCCAGTCCAGTCCGAACATTCCGACGGTGGCGATGGCGACCAGCACTCCCGCCGAGAACACCGTGGGGATGGCCGTTCGGATGCCCTTGGACAGCACGGCCACGTCGTCACCGACCCTGGAGAGCACATCTCCCCGGCCGACCTGCTCGATCCGTGCGCTCGGCATTCCCAGCACCGCCCGCACGGCGCCCTCCCTCAGCCGCGCGAGCAGATCCGCACCCAGTCGCCCGATCAGCCAGGTGGAGACCGCGGTGGCCACCGCACCGAGCAGCGCGGCAGCCCCCATCACTCCCCCGAGCGTGACCAGGATGGAGCGCGATCCGCCCTCGACCACCCCGTCGACCACCCGGCCCAGCACAAGCACCGGGAGCACGCGCAGCGCCGCCCCGGTCACCGTGGTGAGCACGGTGGCGACGGTCAGCCACGGCACTTGGCGGCAGTGCGCCGCAACCCAGCGGGTGGCCTCGCGTCCGGTCGCCGTGTGCAGGGTCGCCGGGGCGGCGGGTATGGCGGTCGCGCTCACGCGCGGGCCGAGAGGGGCCGGTGGGCCCGCACGGACCGGGGACGGGAGGGGGCGGCCGGCGTCTCCATCGCTACTCCGCCGACTCGACGAGTTCGTCGATCGCGTACGGCAGTGACAGCAGGGTGCTCTGGGACATGGCCGCGCCGATGGCCGGGCCCTCGCTGTCCAGCAGGTAGGAGACGTTCCCCTTCTTGACCGCCGAGAGGTTGGCGAACAACTCGAACTTCTTCAGCGCCTTCTGGTCCGCCTTGTCGTTGATGACGAAGATGCGGTCGACATCGACCAGGTCGATGCGTTCGGGCGACAGTTCGGTGGAGAATTTGCCGTCCGCGATCTTGTCGATCTTCTTCTGGCCCTTGAAGCCGATGCCTGTCACCAGCCGTCCGCGCACATCGGTGGTGGTGAACGGTGCGATCGAGTCCTTGTACCAGGACAGGACGACAGCGGTCCGGTCCGCGAACTTCGGGTGCGCCTTGCGGGCCGCCGCCAGTTTGCCCTCGATGCCCCGCACCAGCTTGGCGCCCTCGTCCTCCTTGCCGAGCGCCTTGGCGATGTGGCGCGCGTTGTCCTGCCACGGCGCGCTGAACGGTTCCTTCTCGGCCTTGGTGCGGCCCACCGTCGGGGCGATCTTGGAGAGCTTGTCGTACGCGGCCCGGTCGATCTCGGAGTAGACCGCGATGATCAGGTCCGGCCGCAGGGAGGCGATCTTCTCGTAGTTGGGGCCGGAGTCCCCGTTCTTCATGACGACTTCGGGCTTGCTGTCGCCCCACTTGTCCTTCACCCAGGGCCATTGGGTGTTGATGTCGGGGCTCTTGCCCTGCGGGTTGGGGTACTGGTCGACCATCCCGACCGGTTTGGTGCCGAGTGCCAGGACGGCCTGGTCGTCGGTGTAGCCGACGGTGACGACCCGCTGGGGCGCCTTGGTGACCTTTGTGGATCCGAACGCATGCTCGACGGTGACCGGGAATGTGCCGCCCGCGGCAGCCTGGGTGTCGTCGCTCGACCGGTCCGACGTGTCGGAACCGCATCCCGCGAGAAAGCCTACCCCGAGGGTCGCGGCGGACAGTACCGCCGCCCATCGCCGCCAGGACTTCACAAGGGTCGTTCTGTGGAGGAGCATTCGTGATCCTCTGCTTTCGCGCTGTCCGCCGTGCCCCTGATCAGGAGCAGGGAAACTGTACCCGCAGAGGTGAGGTTAGCCTAGCCTAATCCCCCTTCCTCCGGGCCCGGTCGAGGCGGACATGGGTGCGGCCGATCGGCACGATGAGGGGCCGGTCGCCCACCGGGTCGTCGATCACCTCGGCGCGCAGCGCGAACGCCTCGTACAGCAACTCGGCAGTGATCACGTCACGCGGGTGCCCCTGCGCCAGGATCGAGCCGTCCCTCATCACGATGAGGTTGTCGCTGTAGCGCGTGGCCAGATTGAGGTCGTGCAGCACCATGACCACGGCACAGCCCGACTCGTGCAGATCGTCCACCAGGTCGAGCACGTCGATCGCGTGCGCCAGGTCCAGATAGGTGGTCGGCTCGTCCAGCAGCAGCAGATCGGTGCCCTGCGCCAGGGTCATCGAGATCCAGACACGCTGGCGCTGACCGCCGGAGAGCGAGTCGACGGGTCGGTCGGCCAGGTCGGACACCCCGGTCATGGCAAGGGCGCGCTCCACCACGTCGGCGTCGTCCGACGACCACTGCCGCAGCCAACTCTGGTGCGGGTGACGGCCCCTGGCGACCAGATCGGCCACCGTCAGCCCCTCCGGCGCGACCGGCGCCTGCGGCAGCAGACCGAGCTTCTTGGCCACGTCCCTGGTCCTGAGCGTGGCGATGTCCTCGCCGTCCAGCACGACCGTCCCCCTGGCCGGCTTGAGCAGCCGCGACAGGGTCCGCAACAGGGTCGTCTTCCCACAGCCGTTGGGGCCGATGATCGTGGTCACCAGCCCCGGGGGTATCACCGCGTCCAGGTCGTCGATGACGGTCCGGCCCCCGTACCCGACCGTGACGCCCCGGACTGCCAGCCGGGAGACGCCAGTGGTCCCGGACTCCATCCCGGTGCTGCGCTGAGCGGCCACCAGTCCCCCTCCACTTCGGTTCGCCTCACCTTACTTGCCCGCTATTTGCGGTTCGCCCGCACCAGCAGATACACCAGGAAGGGCCCACCGATCGCGGCGGTCACCACGCCGACCGGGAGCGTGATCGGCAGTGCCGTCCGCGCGATCAGGTCCGCGCCGGTCAGCAGCAGCGCCCCCACCATGCCGGAGGCGGCCATCGGCGGCGTCGGGTACCTCGCCAGCCGCATCGCCACCTGTGGCGCCACCAGCGCCACGAACGGCACCGGACCCGCCGCGCTCACCGCCACCCCCGCCAGCAGCACCGCACACAGCAGCAGCACGCCCCGCACCACCGAGTACCGCACGCCGAGGCCCGCGGCGATGTCGTCACCGAAGTGCAGCGGTTTGAACTGGAACGCGACACAGCACACGACGGCCAGCAGGACGAGGGTGCCCCAGAACGCCACCCGGACCTCGCCCCACGACCGGTCGTCCAGCGAGCCGACCAGCCAGGCCTGGGCCCGGGCCACATCCCTGATATCGGCCCTGACCAGCAACCAGGTCGTGATCGCCTGCGTCATGGCGCTCACCGAGATACCGATGAGGATGAGCCGGAAGCCGTCGATCCCACGCCGCCACGCCAGGAAGTACACCAGCAGGCCCGTAGCGAGACCGCCCGCGAGCGCCGCCGCGGACAGCCCCATGGCGCTGCCGATCGCCGCGGCCGTTCCGCCCGACACCGTCACCAGGAACACGGCGACCATGCCGGCGCCCCCGGTGATGCCCAGCACGTCCGGGCTCGCCAGCGGGTTGCGCGCGACGGACTGCGTGATCGCCCCCGACACCCCCAGCGCCGTTCCCACTATCAGCCCGGCCAGCGCGCGCGGCATCCGCAGGTCCATGATGACGAATGCGTCGGCCCGCTCCCCCTGGCCGAGGATCGTGGCGATCACCCGGGGCAGCCCTATGGAGAAGTCCCCGGTGCTGATGGAAAGACAGAACACCAGGAAGGCCGCCGCCGCCAGCAGCAGCGTGACACCGGCGACCCAGGGGCGCCACACGAACGACACCTGTCCGAACCGCACGCCCGGCGGCACTGCTCGCTTCATGTCCGGTCCGTTCATGCGCTCTTGAACTTTCCACGCCACACCAGCGCCGCGAAGAACGGGGCCCCCAGCACAGCGACGACGACGCCCGCGTCCAACTCGCCCGGCCGCACCACCAGGCGCCCCACGATGTCGGAGACCAGCAGGACGACGGCTCCGAGCACGGCCGCGTACGGCACCAGCCAGCGATAGTCGGGGCCGGTCAGATACCGCGCCACATGGGCCACCATGAGCCCGAGAAACGCAATCGGGCCGCATGCCGCGGTTGCCGCGCCCGCCAGCAAGGTCACGGCGACGATGCCGATGGTCCGGCTCCGCGCGATGTGCACACCCAGCCCCCGGGCCACATCGTCGCCCAGGTTGAGCAGGTTGAGTGCGGGCAACGTGACCAGCGCGAGCACCAGTCCGACCGCGACGAACGCGGCCACCGGCCAGATGACGCCGAATCCGACGCCGGCCACGGAGCCCGCGTTCCAGAACCGCAGCGCGTTCAGCGACTTCTGGTCCGACAGCGCGACCGCCGTCGTCATCGCCGCCAGGAAGACCGTGACGCCCTGTCCGGCCAGCGCGAGCGTCAACGGGTTGCCCGCCCCCCGGCCGATACTCGCCAGGCCGAACACGACGACACCGGCGACCGCCGCGCCCACGAAGGCGAACCAGACGTACTGGAACGGGTCGGCGAAGCCGAACACGGCGATCACCGACACCACGGCGAACGAGGCCCCGGCGTTGACCCCCAGCAACCCTGTGTCGGCGATGGGGTTGCGCGTGTACCCCTGGATCAGCGCCCCGCCGACCCCCAGGGCGAGCCCCGCCACGACCGCGAGCACGGTGCGGGGCACCCGCACGGTCTGCACGATGAGCCTGATCTCGGTGAGCCGCCGGTCGGGTTCCGGCGCCGCGAACAAGCCGTGCCACACCTCGCCGGGGCTCAACGCCCGGGCGCCGACAGCCAACGACACCGCCCCCGCGATCAGGAGGAGGAGCACCAGCATGCCCAAACCCACGGCCCGCCGCCGGCGGACGTCTGTTGTGCCCCTGGGCGCGGAGCGCTCGACTGCAGTCGTACACATGTCGACGTACGTTAGCCGTGACGTCTCAGGAGGTCGGTTCCGCGCTGCCCTTCGTGGTCGGTTGCCGGGGAAGGCGCAGAGCGGTTCCGGCTGCCGGTGGGCCGGCGGCGGGGCGGTGTTGCCGCGTGAGCGGATTTGTGCGCGTCACCGTGACAACCGTTCGGCGGCCGCCGGGGTGACGGGGGTGAAGAAGTTCACGAGGTTGCCGTCGGGGTCCCGGAACAGCAGGGACCGGTTGCCCCAGGGCATCGTGGTGGGCCCGCTGACGAAGTCGGTGACGAAGCCGGTCAGGTTCCGGTGCACGCGGTCCACGTCCTCGACGAGGAACTCGGTGATCACGCTGTGGTTGTCCGCCGGGCGGGCAGAGCCGGGGGCGAACAGCGGGACGGTGCGGCTGCTTGCGATCGCGAGGGTGGCGCCCGCGGTCTTGAGTTCGGCGAAGTCCTCGGTGGCCCATATCGCCTGCACCCCTGTGGCGCGCTCGTAGAACTCGACGAGGCGTGCTGCGTCGTCGGTGATGATGCGGATCGAGACGAAGTCCATGGAAATCTCCTTGGTTGTTCCGGGGGCGTGCACCTCGCAGGCTAGGAGAGATAGTGGACAGAATCGGTCCACTATGCGCGTTACGTTGTGCATATGCCTCGACCCACTGGCCGCGTGCTGACGCTCCTGGAACTGCTGCAGTCGGGCGGCACCCGGACGATTGCCGAACTCGCCGACCGGCTCGGCGTCGAAGGGCGCACCGTGCGGCGGTATGTGGACCATCTGATCGATCTGGACGTGCCCGTCGAATCGGTGCGCGGCCGCTACGGCGGGTACCGGCTCGCTCCCGGATACCGATTGCCTCCGCTGATGCTCAACGACGACGAGGCGCTGGCCGTACTGCTCGGCCTGATCGCCGGCCGCCGAGCAGGGTTGGCGACCACGCAGCACACGGCGAACGAGACGGCGTCGGCGAAGATCCGGCGAGTGCTGCCCCGGCATCTCACCCGGCGGCTCGACACGCTCCTGGAATCCCTCGCCTTCACCGACCAGCCCGGCGAGTTCGACACCCCGGACGCCGGCGTCCTGCTCACCCTCGCCGATGCGGTGAGCCACCGCCGCCCGGTCTCGATCCGCTACACCGACCGCGACGGAAGGCGCAGCGAGCGCACGCTGCACGCGTACGGGATCGTCGCCCATGCGGGCCGGTGGTACGTCACCGGCCAGGACGCCCGGCTCGACGAGGACCGCACTTTCCGGCTCGACCGCATCGCGGACGCACGGACGATGCCCGGCTCTTTCGATGTGCCCGGTGGTCCCGACCCGGTACAGCGCGTGCTGTCGGGGTTCGCCACTGCCGAGTACCAGCATGAGGTGACCTTGCGGATCCACGGGACGGTCGAGCAGATCCGTGCCCGTCTTCCCGCCGGTGTCGCGAGGCTGGAGGAGCACGACCCCGCGGCAGGCCGGGACCGGGCCGCCGAGCGCTGGCTGCGTGCCGAGCTACGGGCGGAACGGCTCGACTGGCTGCCTCCGGTGCTCGCCTCGCTCGACCGGCCGTTCGTCATCGAGCGCCCCGACGAACTGCGCGACCTCGTCACCGCGCTCGCCGACCGTCTCGCGTCCTGCGCCCGCCAGGCCTGACCCCAAGGCACCACCGGGACCGGGGCGCCGCCGAGCCGCTGGGCGCTCGCCTACGCCCGTCCGTCCGGGAGCGCCCGGACGGACGGGCGGCTCACGACGGCACAGGCGAAGCGGCCGGGAGTTCCTCGGTCCCGCCGAAGTCGGTGCACCCCTCATCGCCCGACTTCAGCTCCCAGCACGCCCTGACCTGCTGCGGGGCCGGAGCGCCCAGCATGAAGGTGAAGGCCGCGAGATTGGGGTCGTCCGGCACCACCTCGTCGTACCGGCGCTCGTCCTTGCGCACCAGTTCGATACGGTCGCCGGGTGTCGCGGACTTGATGCGCGCCCAGGCGGCACGGCATGCGCTGCTGTAGCGCAGCTCGACGTAGGACTTCCCCACCCGTTCGCTGGCAGATGTCCAGGCGTCCCCGCCGCAGCCCTTGTCGACGGGGTCCTTCCCGTTGCAGGAGTCCCCGTGGCAGCTGACCCGCACATCCTCGACGGGAAGTTTCGAGGCGTCGGCCCCCTCGCGGCTGCCGTTCTCCTGCGACGTCGCCCCACCGGCGAAGGCGAAGGCGGCGAGGGCGCCCGCGACGGTGAGGACGGTTCCCAGCGCCACGGCGACGGCCCTGCCCGTCGGCCGGCGCCCACGCCCGGGCGGCACCGTGCTGCCCAGGGCCGTCACCGACCGGTCCGAGACCTCCGTCTCCCCCGCCGCTTCGGTCTCTCCCGTCCCGGCTGCGCTGTCCCCGCGCCCGGTTCCGCCCCGATCGCTCCACGCGGCCTCCGCGAGCTCCCAGCGGGCCAGCAGTTGCTCGGGGTCCGTACCCGCCCGGGCGGCGAGGGCCTCGACGGCCCACGAGGGCGGGAGCCCGCTGCCGTTGAGGCAGCGCTCCCAGGAGGACTTGCTGTAGGCGGTGGCTTCGGCGAGCTGGGCGAGCGTGAGGCCTGCCGAGTCCTTGGTACGGCGCAGTTCCTCGACGAAGCGCCGCACATCCAGTTCGAGTGCGTCGGGTAGTGCCTTCCACCCACTCATCGGCGTGCGGCCCCTCCTTCGAATCGTCCCGGCGCTGACCGTCTCAGCCCTGATGCACTGGCAATTGTGCATACGCCCTGACCCCCTGTCCCGGCGTGGCGGACAACGGTCACCGGGTGGGGAGAGGATGTTCCCATGTCTCGACGCATGGTTCGCCTCCTGACCCTCTTGGTAGCGCTCACGGGAACGGGCTGTTCCGCCGACAGCAGCGACGCCTCGCCCACCCGGAAGGCCGACTCGCCGTCTCCGTCGGTGGCGGGGGGTCACCTCTATGTGCGGGGTGGCGGCACGGTCACCGACGACTGGGACGACGAGGGCCTTCTGGGCGAGAATCTGCCTGTCCGCAGCGACTTGGCGGCGATGTGGCAGACGGTCCTGTGGGCGGACGGATATCTCGACCGTTCCCGGATCGACTGCCACTACTCGAAGCGCACCCGCCGTGCGACGCGCGCCTGGCAGAGCAACCATGCGCTGCCCGCCGACGGCATCGTCGGTCCGCAGTCCTTCGGACGGGCGACCGAGCGGCTTGTCCGGCGCGGCGGAATGGTCGTCTTCAAGGGCGAGCGGCACGAGGTGCCCTTCAAGCTGGCCCGCGACGGAAGGTATCTGGTCGAGGACTCGGGCACCTACAAGCCGCTGCGGCGGGACAGGCCCACCCTGCGGGTGTGCGGCAGCGCCACCCGTTGAGCCCGTGCCCGTCCGTCGGGCGGGCGTTCGGTCGGTCCGCCCGGCACCTCGCCGGGCCCGCCGTCGCCCGGTCGATCACCCCCGGTCAATCCGTCCAGGCACGCTTCCCGGCGTCCACGCAGGAGTGCCTGTCCGCGATGACGGCGCACACCTGCACGTTCGAGCCGAGGTTCTCGGGCGCCGGCGCCATCGCCGTACGTCCGTCCTGGGAGTCCTCCCACAGCTGTCCGGCGCCGGGGGCGCTCAGCGAGATGCCCTTCACATCGTTCGCGGGCGTCACCGCGCCCCACACCGCCGCGCACCGGATGCTCCGGTAGACCTCGATGCGGTGGTGCCTGATGTCGTAGCGACCCACCACCCGCCCGTCCGCCTGGCAGCCCGCCCGTACCGGATCACGCCCTTCGCACGCCTCTCCCCGGCAACGGGGACGCACCTCGTCGGCCGCGGGGCCGGCGGCCTCGGACGGGAGCGGAAAGGGCCAGGCAGGCCGTCCGATGCCTCTGCCCGACGCGTCAGGTACGCACGCCAGCAGCACAAGAGAGGCGAGCGCTACCGACCATCGGGCCGCTCGGACGGCGACGGACCGGGCGCCGGGGCCGCCCGGGGCCCGCCACCCCCGCACGGCTGCGGTGTTCGGTCCCGCTTCGTCGGACACGCCGGTAGCGGCGGCACCGGCGGAAGTCGCCGCGACACCGGAAGGTGCGGGGGCGGCCGGGGCCGTCGGCACCGGCTTGGTGCGCGCACGCCGGCGGTTCGCCTCCTCCCACGCCTCGTTCGCCGACTCCCACTGCACACTCAGCCGGACCAGCAGGCGGCGTTCGGTCCCCGAGAGCTTCGCAAGTGCTTCGACCGCCTCCCACGGGGGTAGGGTCACCGCGCTGAGGTAGCGCTGCCAGCTGGACGCGCTGTAGGGGGTCTTGGCCGCGAGGGCGGTATAGCTCAGGCCGCTGCGGTCCTTGAGCAACCTCAGCCGCTCCACGAGCCGACGCACTTCCGGCCGCACGTCCTGAGGCAGTGGACGCCAGCGTCCCATCGTCTTCTCCCCTCCCCGAGCGCGGCCGTCACACCGGGCGCCTCACTCCCGGGTCCGGCCGACCCCAGTGTCCCCCACCGTGCTCACGCGGCCGACCCAGCGTCCCACGGGAGTGTCACCCCGGGCCACATCACCGCTGGTCACAGCGCTGGTTTCCCATTCTGCCCCAGGTTGGGGCCGCCGCGTTCCGCTGTCGCCGATCACGGCTCAGGCTGGTCACCGAGCCGGTCGGGACGGCACTGCCGACCGGAGCGAACAGGCGGACAGAGAGCGAGGGTCGGGGTGCATCGGTTTCACGTACGGGTGCTGGGTCCACTGGAGCTGGACCGGGACGGGGAGCCCGTAGCCCTGCCGAGAGGGAGGCAACGTACGCTGCTCGCCACCTTGGCGCTGCGCCCCGGCAGCCCGGTACCGACCGGCGTGATCGCTGACCGGCTGTGGGACGAACGGCCTCCGGCCAGTGCCCAGGTGACCATCCGCAACCACGTCAAACGGCTGCGGCGGCTGCTGGACCCGGCGGGCCGTACGCCTGTCGTCCCGTTCGAGGGCGGCGGCTACCGGCTCGCCGTCGCCGAAGCGCACGTGGACCTGTACCGCTTCCGGGACCTCACCGGGCGGGCCGCCGCCACCGCGGACCCCGAGCAGGAGGCACGGCTGCTGCGGCAGGCCCTGGCACTGTGGCGCGGTCCCGCGCTGGGTGACATCGACAGCGCCTCCCTGCACCGGGAGGTCGTACCGACGCTGGCGGAGGAGTACGCACAGGCTCTGCACCGCCGGATCCGCCTCGACATGCGGCGGGGCGCCCACGCCGAGGTGATCACGGAGCTGCGGCGCCTGGTGAGCGAGGACCCGCTGCGGGAGCGTTTCTGGGCGCAGCTGATGCGGGCGCTGCACCACACGGGCCGGCGGGCGGAGGCACTCGTGTGCTACGAGCAGTGCCGTCGCGCGGTGGCGGACGCCCTCGGCGTGGAGCCCAGCGCGGAACTGCGCGAGCTGCACCGGCAGTTGCTCACGGGGGACGCCGCCGTCCTTCGCCCCGGATCTTCCGCGGTAGGGCAGGACCGCCGGGTGCCTCGGCAACTTCCGCCCGACATCGCACACTTCACCGGCCGCTCACACCACCTCGCAGCCCTCGACAAGGCCTGCGCACCCGCCGCGGGGCGGTCGCCCGCCGGTCTGGTGGCACTGGTCGGCGAGGCCGGTGTGGGCAAGACCGCACTGGCCGTGCGCTGGGCACACCGGGTACGCGAGTCGTTCCCGGACGGCCAGCTCCATGTCGACCTGAGGGGATACGCGCCCGACGCGCCGCTGTCTCCTTCCACGGCACTCGCCACCCTGCTGTCCGACGTGCACGAGGGTCCGCTGCCGGAGGGAGCCGACGCCCGTGGTGCGCTGTTGCGCAGTGTCCTGTCCGGCAAGCGGGTCCTCGTACTGCTGGACAACGCCCGCGACGCCGAACAGGTGCGCCCGCTGCTGCCGGGCGGAGACCACACGGTCGTGGTCACCAGCCGCAACCAGCTGCGCGGGCTGGTGGCCAAGGAGGGCGCCCACCGGCTGCCGGTGGACCGGCTCACCGCCGAGGATGCCGCCGCCCTGCTCGGCGAGTTGATCGGGCACCACCGCTGCAGGGCCGAACCGGAAGCCACCGCGCGGCTCCTGGGCCGTGGCGCCCGACTGCCGCTGCTCCTGCGGAACATCGCGGAGCGGGTGAACCGCTATCCCCGGGCGCTCCTCGCCGAGGTGGCCGACGCGTTGTACGACACGTTGTACGACGGGGATGGTCCGGCGGGGGTGCTGTGCGCGCCCGGTGCCGGGGCCGATCCGTCCGCGCTCGTGTCGTGGACCTACCGCACCCTTCCCCCCGAGGCACGGCGGCTGCACCGGCTGCTGGGCACCCGGCCGGAAAGGGTGGTCGGCCCCCGGGCCGCCGCCGCCGTGTCGGGCACCTCCGTGCGGGAGACGGGCAGGCTCCTGGACAGCCTTGCCGAGGTGAACCTGTTGCTGCAGTGGACCCCCTACGAGTTCGAACTCGACGCCCTCAGCACCTCCCGGGCGCGGGCCGACGACGCGGCACGGCCACCTCACCCCGGCGTCAGCAAGGCCGTCTCGGTGGGGGCGATGTCCAAACGCAGGATCTCGGCGGCGCCCGCGCGGAACAGCGCGATCTCGGTCGGCTCCAGCGACGCCGTCACCTGAGCCGCGTACTCACCCGCCACCGGCAGCACCGCCTCGGCGAAGGAGGCGCCCAGCGCGAGCAGGGCGTCCAGGTCGTGCCAGAAGCCGCCGTGCCGGGGCGCCTGACGGCGCACATGCACGGTGGTGCACCAACGGCCCGCTCCCTCCCCGGCCGGCAGCGGCGGTGCACGCCGCACGTCGGAGATCAGCGCCTGCGGGCCGTGGTCCACGCCCGGCGGTCGCGGAGCGCGGGAGGGCCAGGAGCCGGGATCGTCCTCCAGCGACAGCCGGTCCCCGGCCGCGTCACGCAGCCTCGCCCACAGGGCGGGAGTGCGGGTGGCGGCTGTGACATGCGCACCCACCGCCAGCAGCCGACAGGCCAGGAGCCGGCCGAAAAGGGATTCGCCCAGCACGCCGATCCGCACTCCCAGGACCCGCAGGGTGACGGAGCGCCCCGAGCGGTCGGTGCCCAGGTGGAGGCCGGCGAGTGCGTCGTACAGCGGGAACCCGAGGGCCGCCTCGACACCTTCGCCTGCGGGTCCGGTGCGCCAGCGGGCGGGGGGCAAGGCGGCCAGCCCGGGTTCGAGGGACCGGGGCCCGCCCCGGGACGGGCGGGGCGGGTGCGCTGCCGTGTGCGGGGGTGTGTTCACCGTTCTCCCATCCCGACCGCGAAGCCGGTCGTCTCCACCAGCGACCGTCCGGGAACGCCCAGCGGCAAGGTAGCCACCAGGCCGTCCTCCTGACCGCCCGTCACCAGACCGGCCACGCCGGACTCGCGCACCAGCAGGTCGCGGGCCCGGGCGGCCCGCTGGTCGAGTGGGCTGACCAGCCGCACCGCGGTGCGTACCTCGACGACTGCCTCGCCACCGTCTCCACAGCCACTCAAGTCACCGGGAGCCACGGTCGCCGCGACCACAGCACGCTCCGCCTGGGACTCGGCGACCGCGGTGAGGAGCCTTGACCAGTCGTCGGCCGAGCGGACGTCGGCGACGGCCGTGCAGTGCGTCATGGACGCTCCCGCCCAGCACTCCGGCGTCACCTGCCCGCTCCCCTCAGGATCGCCCACCTCCCTCAACAGCGCCTGTACCGCGGCGGCGTCCAAGGGCTCGGCCGGCGCACCCGCCCGTGCCAGACGGGCCCGCAGCCGCGCGGTTGCGGCGACGGTCGCGGCGCGTGCGCCCACGGTCCCACCGCCCCTGCGTTCGGCGGCCTCGGGCGCTTCCCAGGGCTCGTACCGCAGGACGAGCCAGGCACGCACCGCCACCAGGTGCCGCCGCGCGGGGAGTTGGCGATAGGCCATGGCCGGCTCGAAGCGCTGTCGGAGGTCCCAGGACGGCAGGCCGTGCTGCTCCACCAGCAGTTGCACGGCGGCAGGGCGCACCGGGTCGTTCCGTAGCCAGCTGGCCAGCAGTCCTGCGGGCAGGCCGGGGTGCACGCCGTCGGGAAGCCGCAGTACGGCGGCGAAACCACGCCCGTCGCACGCGACGCCCACCGGCGGCCCGTTGCGGTCGGGAACCGAGGTGACCTCCAGGGTGGGAAAGAGGGATCCGGCGAGGCCGAGGTGCTCCGGGCCCCGGTCGTGCGGCGTGCCGTCCGCCCGGGCGGCCTCGGCCGGATCGGACCTGGCCCGGTACCTAGGGGCGGGAGCAGGAGCGGGAGCGTCGAAGGTGCCGCGGCGCAGCCACCGCACCAGATGTCCGCCGGCCGTCCGGCCCCGTACGCGCAGCAGCGTGAGCCCCGTGAGGAGAACGCCCGCGCCGGCCAGTACGCCGCCGCCCGCGCCGCCGAGGGCGCCTCCGGCGGCGGCGCAGCCCGCAGCCGCCTGCAGCGCGACGAGGCGGCCCCGCCGCACGCGGCGGGGCCATGGCACCGTCGTGGTCATTCCCGCTCCCCCTCGCCGTGCGGCTCGTCCTCGCCCGCGGCCTTGTCCCGGTCCTTGCTCTTGGCCGCGCCCTTGTCCCGACCCGGGTCCGTGTCCGCGCCGCCGTCCGTACGTTCCGTACGGCTGCCGCCGTGCTCCTCGGCGGCCGAGCGCGGGTCCAGCACCGGGCCCGTGGGCAGCAGACCGACGAACCCCTTGGGCAGGGAGGGCGCCTGTTCGACCGGGTAGCCCAGCCGTGTCACCGCGTCCGCGGAGGCGAACGGGTAGGCGGTGCCGGTGTCGGTGACCAGCGTGTACGTGCCGCCGGAGCCGGCCGATGCCGTGGCTCTGACCACCGCGCCCCCACCCGGCGGTACGTACAGTTCGTCCACCCGTCCGAGGGGCTTGCCACCCGCCGCCGACACCGCGGGGACGCCCTTCGGCTGCGGCATCCGCTCCGGCAGCGCCACTGTCGCCTGCCACGGGGCGTCGCCGGGGGTGCTGCCCGGGGCCGTACTGACGCACAGCGGTCGGCCCCGGTCGCGGGACGCCGCCTCGGGCAGCCGCTCGGGCCAGGCCGGATCACCCGGCGCGGAGGCCTTCGACCGTGGGGCGGCGGTCACCTGGGCGGGAGTCAGCTCGTGTTCGTCCACGCCGGTGGTGCGCAGCAGTGTGTAGACCAGCTCGGAGACGGCGACCAGCCCGTCGGCCCGTACCTGGTAGTACTGCGGGTTGACGCCGCCCACATCGCTGCCGGCCAGGTCACCGACGGCGGCGCCACGGACCGGCAGCCGCACGTCGGGGGCTTCGCCCTCGCCCCGCACCGACTGCGGTGTCCGGATCGCCGGCCCTTCCGGGACGGTGGCCAGAACCTCGTCGGACAGCGGTGTCTGCTCGGTGCGCTGGAGGCCCAGCGCGTTGCGGACCGGCACGGACAGCGAGAACCTCCGCCCCTGCGTCAGCAGCCAGAAGTCACCGCCCGGCGCGGTCGCGAGCACGGTGGCGGCCGAGGCGTCTTCCGGGACGGCGTCGGGCACTGCGACATACAGGTGGGTCCTCGCCTGCTGACCGGATTCCTCCCCGGGGACCGTGCACACCGTCCACTCCTCGGTGGACAGCCGGGACGTGTCGGGCAGCGCGTCGGGGGCCGCCGGGATACCGACGGGCAGCCCTCGTGGTACGCCCTTGAGCGCTTCCGCGCGGACCTCGGTCCGTTTGCCGCCGCCCACCAGCAGCGCCGAGGAGAGATTGAGCGCCGGGTGCAGCACACCGTCCGACATCACATAGCGGTCGCCGCTGCCGCTGACCACCACGGCGCCGTCGCCCGGCAGGTCGGGCCCCTTGCCGCCGCCCAGCCAGCCCGCGATACCGAAGCCCGCCATCACCAGGACGCCGAGCGCGATCCCGCCGCCCAGCGAGCGGTTGAGGCGGCGCCGGGGGTCGCGCAGGGCCTCGTCGGTGCCGCGCAGCAGGCTGGTCTGCTGTCGCCGGTTGCCGTACGCGTGGGCTTCCGCCAGTTCTCGTGTGGTCGCCATCAGCTCAACTCGTCCGGTGGGTGCGGTGGGTCGGGTCGGTCCTGCCGCGCCGGGTCCGGGAGACGCCGCCGGTCAGCCCGTCCAGTGCGGGTGCCACCGGCGGCCGGGCACGGTCGGTGCGGAAGCGATCGGCACCGGCACGGTCGGCACCGGCGCCACGGGGCCCGCCGCCGACGGGCGCCGGCCGCCAACGGCGGGCGGCCGCGCGGCGGACGGCGGGAGCGCCGAGCACCGCGAGCAGTACGGTCAGCAGCAGTCCACCGCTCCAGGCGAGCGCGGTCGCACCGGTCGGCGAGAGCAACGGGCGGGGACGCGGCACGGCTTGCACGGGGATGGCACCGGGCCGCGCTGCGGCTTGCCGGTCTTGTTGCGCTCCGGCCCGCCCGCCGTCTCCCGCAAGGTGGGTGAGGGCGCCGAACGGGTCGACGACGCCCGCGCCCGTGCGCTCGTTCGTGCCGCCGCCGACAGGCGCCGCCGCGTCCACCAGCCGCTCGCGCACCTGACGGGCGGACAGTCGGGGAAAGCGGGAGCGGACCAGTGCCGCGGCGCCGGAGACCTGCGGGGCTGCGAAGCTGGTGCCCTTGTCCCGGCGGTACCCCGAGCCGCCTGCCGCCAGTACGACCTCGTCCTGGCCGTAGCCGGCAAGATCCACCCAGCCGCCGCTGTTCGACTCCTTCATCGGCTGCCCCGTCGGCTGCACGGCGCCGACCGCGAGCACACCATCGTAGGCGGCCGGATACATCTTCTTCCCGCTGGTGCCCTCGTTGCCCGCCGCCGCGACCACGACGACGTCCTGGGCCACCGCGCGTTCGACCGCCTTCCGGACGGGAGCTCGGTCGACGGGCAGCGCGAAGGAGAGGTTGAGCACCTGCACGCCGCTGTCCACGACGCGGTCGATGGCGGCGGCCAGCGCCTCGGCGGGTGCGTTCTCCACCCCGCCCACCACCCGCACCGGCTCGACACGGGACGCCGGCGCCACCCCCGTGATACGGGCCTCGCCGCCCCGGCGTGCGGCGATGAGCCCGGCCACAGCGGTGCCGTGGCCCTCGCAGTCGAGCGCGGGGGGCTTCGGCCGCTGGATGCGGTAGCCCTTCTTCGTCCGTACCGTCACCACCTCGGCCCCCTCCCGGACGGCGCCGGACAGTTCCGGGTGCCGGTCGTCCACCCCGGAGTCGACGACACCGACGGTGATCCCCTCCCCCTCGGCGAGGTCCCAGGCCTGTGCCAGCCCGAGGCGGTCGGTGAGGTTGCGGCCCGGAAGCGCGTCGGGCAGCGGCTCGCCCTGCTGCGGGGGACGACGACAGGAGGTGTCGACCCGGTCGGCCGCCAGGGCCGGCGGCGCGGGCAGCGACAGCTGACCCAGCGCCGCCGTGACAGCCGCGGCAGCCAGTGTTCGCCTGCCTCGTCGTCCTGTCATGCCTTCAGCTCCAGCAGAGCCGCATAGACGTCCCACACGGCCAGGATCAGCGGCACCACCGTCAGCAGCAGCAGCGTCTCGACCGTGTCCAGCAGCCGCGACAGCCGGGGGTTGAGCGTGCGACGGCCGCTGAAGAGCCCGACCGCGCATGCCACCAGGGCGATCGTCAGGGCCAGCGGCAGCACCACACCCAGCAGCGGCAGTGGCCGCCCGGCGAAGTCCAGGACCAGCAGTACGGCCGCGCCCAGCAAGGCGGCCACTCCCGTGGCGAGGGCGACAGCCACCTGCGGGGTCTCCCGGAAGAGCCGCGCCCGCAGCAGTGCCAGCACACCGAGCACTCCGGCCAGCACACCGGCCCACAGGCCGCCTGTGCCCAGCAGCACGAGGATGCCGCCGAGCAGTACCGCGTTGCTGCCGGCGAGCAGCCCCGTCAGCAGTTCCCGTGCCCGGTCGACCCGGACCCGGAGGGGGCCGTGGCCGATGAGCCCCGGAAGTCGCTCCAACTCCTCGGTCGCGGAGGCGAGCTGCGGGCCGGGGATATGAGCGAGGCGCAGGGCGAGGGCCGGCCACAGCGTGGTGACGGCCAGCGCGAGGGGTGCGCACACCGACGCGGCCCGGGCGGGGCTGGTGTCCCACACGGTGACGGTGAACGCCCCGACCGCCGCCAGCACTCCTCCCGCCACCAGCGTCGCGAACGGCCCGTCCCCGCTCCCGACCACCACGGGCCCGGCGGCTCCGACGGCCGCCACCACGGCACAGGCCAGCAGCAGTTGCGCGGCGCCCGTCCCACCGAAGGCGTCCAGACCGCGTGCGGCCTGCGCGGTGCCGCCGCCGAGCAGCCGTACCGCGCCGACCGCCGCGAGCAGCGCTGCGAGGACCACGGCGCAGGTGGCCGCCACGGAATCCGCGAACGCCCGGGAGAGCAGGGCGCCCAGCCCGATCCCGAGCAGTGCCGCCGCCAGCCCGAGGAATCCGGCGAGCACTCCGGGGGCGGCGGCCAGCGCCGCCGCGGCTGCCACGACGGCGACCCCGGCGAAGAGGGCGGAGGTACGGCGCACCGCCGCGGTGGGCCAGGCTCTCTCGGCGCTGCCGTCGCCGATGACCTCCACGACGTCGTCGTAGAGGGGAGGGCCGAAGTCCTCGATGCCGTGCCGGAGGAAGAGGATGTCGCCTTCCCGTACCTGCTGGGCGCCGAGAGTGCGGGCGCCGTCCAGCCGCGCCCCGTCGGCGGTCCGCAGGGCCCAGCCCTCGTGCAGCGCGCCACCGTCCGGGCCGGTCTCCTCACCGGCGTGCCGCACCAGTGCCGGCATCAGCCGGGAGAGGGGGACACCGAGCGGTACGGCGAGGTCCGCGCGGCTGCGTGGGCCCGCTATCGCGATCCGGCAGAAGGCGCTTCCGGTGCGGGCGGCGCTGTCCGCCGCCGTGTTCGCGTGCACGCCCGCGTCGGCGTCGGCGTCGCCTGCCGCGGGCAGGGTGGGAGCACTCATGTCACCTGTCCACACTTGAGGTCGTAAGCGGTGGTCGTGCCGAGTCGCCGCCGTCCAGAGCCGGCGCTTCGCAGCGCACCAACTGCACCGGAGTGGTGCCGAGCTTGCGGTGGAGCATCAGGGCCCGGCCGCGCTTGCGCCGGGCCGAGCGGTGGCCCCATACGGCGCTCTCCTCCCTGGGCATGCTCATCAGCAGGCCCGGGAAGTTCAGCTCCCGCATCCGGCCCAACACCGGGTCGCCGGTGGCGCGCGCCGCTCCGCCGGCCTGTCGCGTCACATACAGGTGCAGCCCGATGGCGCGGGCCTGCGGCAGGAACTCCACCAGTTGCTTGAGCGGGTTGCCTGCCGAGGTCGCCACCAGGTCGTAGTCGTCGACGAGGAGGTAGATCTCGGGCCCCGACCACCAGGAGCGGTCGCGCAGTTGTTCCGGGGTGACGTCGGAGCCCGGCAGCCGCTCCCGGAATCCGGCGACCAGGCCGGCCACCACCTCCATGGACGTGTCGTGGTTGGTGGTGTAGCCGAGCAGGCTGTCCCCGGAGAACTCGCGGAGCATGGTCATGCGGTAGTCGAAGATGACGAGTTTGGCCTGCGAGGGCTGCCAGGTGTCGACGACCTGGCGACCCACGGCGCGCAGCAGGGAGGTCTTCCCCGTCTCGCTCTCGCCCAGGGCGATCAACCCGTGGTCGTCTCCTGGCCGGAAGACGACCGGCTCCAGCCTGCTGCCCTCCACGCCGACGACCACGCCCTTGTCCTCGCCGTCCTCCGTCCGCCCCGCGCCGGCGGGTACCTCTTCCAGGGCGTACTGGGTCGGCAGCAGCCGTACCTTGGGGGCGGGGGCGCCCTGCCAGGCGTCGGCGACCCGCCGTACGAGATCGGCGATGCCGTCCGCCAGTCCGGCGTCCGAGCGCTCCCCGTCCACCCGGGGCACGGCGGTGAGGAAGTGCAGCTTCTCCTTGGTGACGCCTCGTCCGGGCTTCCCGGCGGGAACGGTGCGCTGTGCCTTGCGGTCCACCTCGGAGTCGAGCGCGTCGCCGAGCTTCAGTTCCACCTTGGTGCCGATCAGGTCGCGCAGCCCCATGCGCATGTCCAGCCAGCGGTTGCCGGAGACGACGAGGTGGACGCCGTAGGTGAGCATCCGCCCGGCCACCCCCATCAGGGCCTCCTCCAGCTCCGGGTAGCTCTGGCGCAGCACCTGCCAGCCGTCCACCACCAGGAACACATCGCCGAACGGGTCCTCGGACGAGTCGTCGAAGGGGCCGTCGTCGCCCGCTCGCCGGTCCGCGCGCAGGGCGCGGTAGTCGGCCATGGAGTCCACGCCGAGCCCTCGGAAGCGCAGCTCACGCTGCTCCAGCACCTCCAGGACCTCGGCCACCGTGCGGTTGACGACCTCGGCGTCCAATCGCCCGGCGACACCGCCGACATGGGGCAGCCCCGACAGCGCGAAGAGCGTGCCGCTGAAGTCGAGGCAGTAGAACTGCACCTCGCGCGGGGTGTGCCGGAGCGCCAGCGAGGTGATGAGCGTGCGCAGGGCGGTCGATTTGCCGCTGCGTGGCCCGCCGACGACGGCGACATGCCCGCCCGCGCCCGACAGATCCAGGGTCAGCGGCTCGCGCCGCTGGTGGAAGGGGCGGTCGACGGAACCGATCAGGGCGTGCAACTGCGGCCTGCCGGGGGCCGCGCCCAGTCCACGGGTCTCCCGCACGGCGAGATCGCCGTACAGTCCGTCGAGGGTGTCGGGCTCGTCCAAGGGCGGCAGCCACACCTGGTGCGCCTGGGGGCCCTGCCCCTCCATCTGCTCGGCCATCACGCTGAGGACCGTGGTGTGCAGCTCCTCGTCCGCACCGAACTCGTCGTCGGCGAGGTCCGGCTGCGGCTCCGGCTCGCGCAGCCCGAGCGGCACGGGTACGTACCCGTTGGGGAACGGCCGCACGTCGTCGGGGCCGCTCAGTGTGGCGCCGCTGCCTTCGTCGGCGGTGCGGTGGGCGCCGGAGACGTAGGCGGCACGGAAGCGCTTGAGGGTGGTGGTGTCCGTCTTGAGGTAGCCGTGGCCCGGCGCGGAAGGCAGATGGTGGGCGTCGGGAACGCCGATGGCGGTGCGGCTCTCCTGCTCGGAGAAGGTGCGCAACCCGATGCGGTACGACAGATGCGCCTCCAGACCGCGCAGCCGCCCCTCGTCCAACCGCTGCGAGGCGAGCAGCAGATGCAGGCCCAGGGAGCGGCCCAGCCGCCCCATCTGCACGAAGAGATCGGCGAAATCCGGCTTCTGGGCCAGCAGTTCGGAGAACTCGTCCACGACGACGAACAGGCTGGGCAGCGGCGGCAGCGCGGCCCCGCGCTGCCGGGCACGCTCGTAGTCCCGTACGGACACCAGGTTCCCGGCGTCCCGGAGCACCTCCTGCCGGCGGTTCATCTCGCCGGCGAGGGCCTCCCGCATCCGGTCCACGAGGCTGAGGTCGTCCTCCAGGTTGGTGATCACGGCGGCCACGTGCGGCAGCTCGGACATTCCCGCGAAGGTGGCGCCGCCCTTGAAGTCGACGAGGACGAAGTTGAGCTGCTCGGAGGAGTGTGTGGCGGCCATCGCCAGCACGAGCGTGCGCAGCAGTTCCGACTTGCCGGAACCGGTGGCGCCGACCAGCAGTCCGTGCGGGCCCATGCCGTTCTGCGCGGACTCCTTGATGTCCAGCTCCAGCGGGCCGCCCTCGGCGGACAGTCCGATGGGCGTCTTGAGCCGGTCCCGCATCGGGCGGGCCCGCCACAGGGTGTCCAGATCGAGGCGTCCCGCGTCGCGGATGCCCAGCAGCCCCGGCAGCGAGGTGTCGGCCGTCGCCAGGTCCTCGCTGCGTACGGTGGCGGCGTCCAGCCGGAACCCGGCCAGCTGCTGGGCCAGCGCCTCGGCCTCGGGGACCGGGAGCGTGTCCGCGGCGCCGAGTTCGTCGCTGCTTTCTCCCGTGAGCACCCGCAGTGCCCCGTCCGAGACGTCGAGACGCACGCCGTGTGCCTCGGTGAGGGCTGCCGCCCGGCCGTCCAGGTCGAGGACGGTGACGCCCTGCATGCCGTTCGGGTCGAGCAGCGCCTCCGAGCCCATGACCAGCCCGCCGTCGAGCACGACGAGAAGGTGCGGCACATCGGGGTCGGCCTCGGCGTCCCGGCTGAAGCGGGTGCGGCGGCTCAGTTCACTGCCGAGCAGGTCCTCCAGGCCGGCGAGGCTGCTGTGCACCATGCGCACCGGGCCGGCGTGGTCGAGCTCGTCCGGGTGGTGCGCGTGCGGGAGCCACTTCACCCACGCCCAGTCCGCGCCGTCGGGTTCGCGCGTACAGACCAGTACCCGCAGGTCCCGGGGGGCGTGGAAGGTGGCAGCGTGCGCGATGACAGCGCGCAGCAGACCGCGGCACTCGGCCGGGTCCCCGGACACCGCGAGGGAGGCGAACCGGCGCAGCGCCACCTGCACCGGCAACTCGGGGACGACGGAGTGCGCGTCGATGAAACGCTTGAGCGCGACGGCACTGAGCGGGTCCAGGTCCTCGACCGGCGCGGACTCCCCCGGCACCAGTGGGGTCGCCAGATATCTGGGGCCCACCCCGACGCGTGCCACCGCGAAGTCGTCGTCGCCGGCGCGCCGCTCCCACAGGCGCCGGCCGTCGGCCACGGCCCACAGCGCGTGCGGCACGGGAGCGGCCCAGACCAGCGCGTCCCGCTGCGCCTGCGCCGTCCGGCGCACCTCGGCGCGGGTGCGCTCCAGATAGCGCAGATATTCGCGGCGCTCGCTCTGCGCCTGTCCCTTGGTACTGCCGCGCTGCCGCAGGAGGGAACCGACGACCATGGCCAGGGACGAGACCAGGAACATGGTGCCGACGACATACCCGATGGGTCCGCGCCCCATCGTCAGCATGTACATCACCGAGCCGAGCCCGCTGAGCGCCGGCAGCGCGGTGAGCCACACATTGCTGTTCGGGTCGGGTTGCGGCAGCCCCGGCGGCGCCTTCAGCACGACCTCGCCCTCGGGGACGGGGGGCTGGGGCGCGCGTGGCGGGCGGCGGAAGGTGACGGTGGTCATTCGCCGACCCCCCGCCTGCCCTCCTGGTAGGCGTCGTGATCCGCGAGGTAGCCGTGCTCCTCCTCCAGGTCGGTGAGTTCGCCTTCGGCGGCGTCGGTGACGGCGTCCCGCTCGCGGGCCCGGTCCCCGTCGGTCGCCTCGTCGTCGGTCCTGGCGCGGTCGTCCTCTTCGAGGGTGGGGACATCGGCGTCGCCCATCCCGTCGTAGCCGGCGTCCCTGGCGGCGCGGGCGATGATCTGCCGCGGGTAGATGTCTCCTCGCAGGTCGTTGTGGTACGTGAGTTCGTCGGCGGGCTCCTGCGGTACCTCGGTCACGTTGCGTACGGCCTCCACACCGACGGCCACCCCGAAGCCGATCGGCTGGGGAGCGAAACCCGCGACGGTGTTCACCCCGACGAGCATCGAGGTTCTCAGATCCGACCTGCGCAGCCCCTCGCCTTCAGCGGCCTCGTAAGCCCTGTCCACGTAGCCGCTGACACGCATGACGGCGTTGTTCACGTCGTGGACGTGGCCCTCGCCCTCTCCGGCGTCGGCGAACGCCCGGTGAGCGGTGTTGTACTGCCACTCCCCGAGGTCTCTGCCGAACTGCGCGGAGACGTTCTCGTCGGTCGTCACCATCAGCTCGAAGATGCCGTCGTGATGCGGCTTGGACAGTTTGAAGCCGTGGTCGTACGTCTCACCGAACACTTCAACGCCCGGAACGGGCCCGGAGGATCCGGACGTGGGGTTGTAGGCGAGCAGATCCATGTATTTGACGGCGGTCTCCCCGATCGCGCCATGCATGGCGCTGGTGTCCGCCGGTCCGTCATTCACCGACCTCAGATGCTCGTGATTGGCGCCCGCGCTCTCCAGTACGTTCCCCGCGGCGGCGAAATAGGGCTCGGCGGCCTCGCTGTTGTGGTCCATGCCCTCGGGCAGTGTGGTGCCCGCCCGGATCAGGTCGGCGACCCCGTCGGATCCCCGCCATTCGCGCACCAGGACGTCATGCGCGAGATCCATGTCCGAGAGCATGTCCGCCGACGCCTCCTCGTTGCGTGAGGCAGCTGTCAGCAGACCGTCCACACCGTCGACCTCCAGCCGCGGATACGGATCGCTGCGCATCTCGGCCACACTGTTCGATCCGTTGTGCTGTGTGATGTCCGCGTTCTTTTCCTCGATCACCCGTTGCACGTCGAGGGCCGAGTTCACCATGTCCCGGCTGAAGGCGTCTCCGGACGCGACCGTCGCATGCGACATGAGGTGCCCGAAATTCCCGTGGTCCTGAGCAGCGTCGCGCAGCCCGCTGTCCGGCCGTGTCCCCATTTCGTCGAGCTTCTGGTCGTAGCCGTAGACGAATTCCTTCACGCCGGGCGGCATGGGGGCTCCGGTGCCCGGATCGCTGCCGCCGACGGCTTCGTTCATGGAGGCGTTGATGCCGTTCGCCACGGCCGCCTGGACGCCGAGCAGCGGGTGCTCGAAGGTGTATTCCTCGCCGACCGGCGGACGCGGGGGGTTCATGGCCCCCAGCGTGGCGAGGGAATCTGCCGTGAGGTGCTGGAGGAATTCCTGGGTGTACTCGTCGAGCTGCGAGGCGTTCGCGTCGAAATCCTCGCGGACGTTCCCGTCCGCGTCGAACATGTCGTCCACGGAAGAACCGAGCCCGCTGCTGTACCTCTCCAGCGCGGTGAAGCTGGGGTTCTCCTTCTGCAGCTCCTCATTCAGCTTGACGCCGTTGTACGTCGCCATTTCCTCGGTGTGCCAAAGCTGCAGCGGCCCCTCGGACGTGTCGTAGCCCGCGTCTTCGAGTTCGTGGGCCAACTCGCCCATGTCCCGGCGGTACTTCTCGATGACGTCCTTGATGTCGCCGTCCGCCTCTTCGGCGGCCTCCACCGCCTGGTCCAGGTAGATCTTGCGGATCGCCGCGACCAGTTCGTACGGCGGGACCCAGCCGCCTTGGCCGCGGGCAGCCTCGTACTCGACGTTGTCGTAGACCACTTTCGGCGCGATGGACGGGTCGGGGCCGAGCGGGTGCCCGGCGGGGAGCGTGCCGCCCGACGCGGTGTTCTGCAGCGCCCTCGCGCAGTTGTCGTAGTCGTTCTTCGCGTCGTCGCTCAGGTCCTCGATGCGCTGGTCGAGGCCCTTGCCGTAGTCACCGCCGCCGTCGATGACCTGCTCGTTCTCGTCCTCGGCGGCCAGCGCGAAGCCCATCCCCTTGAGGATGTTGCCGACCACCGCGTCCATCTGCGCGCCGTTGTTCCCGAGGTCGTTCGCGGTGAGGGTGTCACGCTGCTCCTTCTCCAGCAGCTCCGCACCGTTCAGCGAACCCGAATCGGCGCTCTGCTCGGACGCCAGTCGCGCCAGCTCACCGGCCGATCCGGCCTCGCCCGCCGCGACGGCGTACTGCACCGCGGTCTCCGCCATGTCCTCGGTGCTGACCTCGTCCGAGAAGTCCTGCCGGCGCTGCCACGGGTCCTTGTCGGTCATCTCCTTGACGTCCGACTTGCCGAACTCGACGCCTGCCCCCACCGCGTGGCCCCTTTTCTCCTCGCCGGCCTTCCTCCTCGCCGGCTTGTGTCCTCATCGGCTCACATGCCTTCGGCGACACCGCGTGAGACGGCGCTCTGCCCGGCGGCGCCGGTCGTGTCGGCGGCCCGTATCGCACTGTCGGCCGCGGTGTCGGTCGCCTCCCCCAGGTCGGCGACCTGGTGGTCGGCGGCGCTCATCGTGTCTCTGTCCTCGGCGGCCCGCCCCGCGCTGCCCGCCTGCCGGTCGCTGTTTGCGTTCAGCGCGTTCACGTACGCGTCGGCGCCGCCGAAGCGGGCCGGTGACGCCTCCACACCCCGGAGGTACCGGCGGGCCTCCTCGGCCGCGTCGGCGGATCTGTTGCTGATCCTGCCGCCCTCGCGCCATCCGTCGGGCGTGTACTCAAGTCCCTCGTCCGCTGCCATACCGTGCTACTCCGATGTCGTCGGTACTGCGGGATGCCGGTGGTGCCGGGCGCTCAGCGCCCCCTTACTCACCCAGCACGCCCCGGCCGGCCCTACGCGTGCTGCGCCAGGTCCGGTCCGCCTCCTTGCCGGAGCTGTCGGCGGCGGAGCGCGACCCGGTTCCGGAATCGCGCCGCTCGCGCCGGTCCCCGCCCTTGCCTGTACGCGCCGCCCCCTGGGCGCCGCCCGCGGCAGGGGCGGGACCGGCGAGGCGGTGGCGGGCCGAGGCGTCGGCCGCGCGGGCGCGCCAGGTGTCGGGAGGCTCCCCGAACAGCCGGGGCCGGGTCCTGGACGCGGCGGCCGCCCCCCGCGCGGTCGCCGCTGCCTGGGACCCCGCTCCGGGCGGGGGCAGATACGGCCGTCCGCCCTGGGCCGCCTCCCGGGCGGCGAAGCGGTTGGCGACCTCCGCCTTGTGGGCGAGGTTGCCCGCCGCC
This sequence comes from Streptomyces smyrnaeus, assembly GCF_017676345.1. Classification (GTDB taxonomy): domain Bacteria; phylum Actinomycetota; class Actinomycetes; order Streptomycetales; family Streptomycetaceae; genus Streptomyces; species Streptomyces smyrnaeus. The sequence goes on from NZ_JAFFZM010000001.1 coordinate 741,812, forward strand.
TGCCGGGCCAGTTGGGGCTGCGCCGGTCCGGTATGGGCGAGGCTGGGCGGCAGGACGCCGCCGTACAGCCCCGCGAAGCCGCTGCCCGCCGGGGCCGGGCCTCCCCCGACCGCCACCAGACCGACCCCGCCGGCTCCCACCAGACCGCCGGGTCCGCCGCCGAGCCCCGCCAGCCGGGTGGCGTAGTCGGTGACCTCTCCGAACGGCCGCCCCGTCAGCGGGTCGATCCAGCGCCCGGAGACGGGGTCGAACTCCCGCCCGGTCGCCGGGTCGACCAGGAAGCCGGTGTTGGGGCTGCGGACCCAGCCCGCGAAGTCACCGCCGTCGACGCCGACGACCGAGGAGTAGGGGTAGGCGTCGGTACCGATGGCCGCCCCGTTGGCGGCGAGGTGGGTGGGAGCGTCGGTGCCGCCGCCCGCGGTGGCTGCGGAACCGCCACCCGCGCCCACCGGGCCCGCACCGCCCCCCGGCACCCCGCCACCCGCCGCGGCGCCCACCTCCGGCGCCGGGGGCGCGTTGCCGCCGATGACCTCGCCGAAGACGGCGACGAGCGTGTCCCGTTCGCTCTCGGCTTCCCTGCGCAGTTCCTCGATCCGGGAGCCGTGCATGGCCAGGGCCTTGTCGGCCTGGAGCGTGACCGCCCCGTTCCCTCCCGAAGTGGCGTCCTGTTCCTTGCCCGCACGGGCCTCCACTTCGTTCTGGTACTCCAGCAGGAGGCTCTGGGCCCGTTCGGCGGCCATGGACGACGCCTCTCCCGCGTTCTGGAGCTGGCGGCTCACGGACATGGCCAGTGCGGCCGCGCCGTCTCCCCAGCCGCCGACGCGGCCCAGCCGGTCGGCCAGCTCGACCAGTCCGATACCGGGCTCGGCGGCGGTCTCGGCGGCGATGCCGTTGAGGCTGTCGCTGCTCCCGGTCGCGGCACCGGCCAGCGCCATCCACGCACCCGCCGCGGCCTTCATGGCGTAGTCGTTGGCACTGAGGATCACATCGATCGTCTTGTGGAAGTCGTCGGCCACGGCGGCTCACTCCAGCTCGTACTGATTACCGCCGTGCGCACGCGCGGCGGCAGCGGCCATGCTGTTCTGCAGGGCGGCCTCTTCGTCGGTCATGTCCGCGATATCCGCCACCGTGCCCGCGTTGCCGACGATGTTCTCCACCGAGATCCCGGCCCGCTCCAGCTCGTCGAGCAGGCCGCGGGCCGCGCCGCGCAGCGCTTCCTCGGCTTCCGCACCGTTCGGTACCTTGCCGAAGATCCCGGCGGGCGAGGCGATACCGACAAAGGTCGCCTTCAGCAATCCGAGCCCTTCCAGCTCCGAGAGGCGAGCCTGCGTGTTGCGCGAGGCGTCGGCGTTGTAGTCCTCGGTGTCACCCGTCCCCTCCATGGTCTTGATCCCCCTCCCCCGTCTTCCTTTCCGTGCTCGCCGCCGGCGGCGAGCACGGTCACATGCTGGCGGCCCGGCGCATCGCTGCCCCGCCCTCGGCGGCGATGTCGCGGGTGTTGCCCACCGCCACGTTCTGCAGGCCCAGGTCCTCGACGTAACGCTCGACGTTCTGCTTGTACTGCTCGTTGCGGTCGCTCAGGACCATCGCGAGCCCCTGGTCGATCTGGCCCTCCGGGAAGAGCGCCGCGATCCTGGTCATCACATCGCCCCAGATGGCGTTGCACTCCTCGACCTGCTGCCGGCCGATGCTCTGCACGTCGCCGAGCCCCAGGTCGCTGAACTGGTAGTGGCCGTCCGTCCCCATGTGCCCTCTCTCCCCTCTCGTCGTCGTGCCGCCCGAGCCCTGGTCGCCGTCGGCTTCCCGCCGGGTCGGCCGCTTGGCCCGTCAGGCCCGCATACCGCTCTGCACGCCCGAGGCCACACCGCCGCCCGCCGCCTGCTGCATCGCCTGATTGGCCCGGTCGTCCGTCTCGTGCCCGTGCTCGCCGGTCAGGTTGAGGTCGCTCTTGAGCCCCTCCAGCGCGTCGCTCAACGCCGTGCCGGCGCCGGCGAGGTTGCTGTAGCTGTCCATCGCGGTGGCGGTTCCGCTGCCCTTGTACGCCATGGCGATCTGCTCCCCCTGGCTGCCGACCGTCTTGGCCGACGTACTCATCCGCTCGAAGGCGTCGTCGACGATGCCCTCGATCCCCTTGACCGCCTCTGTGCTGATGTTGACGTCGTAGTCACCGGACATGCCGCTCCCCGTGCTCACCGGAACCCGTCTGCAAGGACGTTCCCGACGCTATGGGCCGGCGGTAGCAGCTGCGTAGCACTCGCGTAGCGCCGCCGCGCCTCGCCGGGCGCTCCGGTGCCCTGGTCGACATGGCGCGGCAGGAGCCGGACTGTTCGCCGCTCTCGTCCCCGTCGTCGCCCGGGCGCCCTGGTCCTGCGACGACGGGCAGCGCGGACCGGGTGGGAGTAGAATGCCGCATATGTCCGCTATGACCGGTCGGACGAAAAACGTCTTCGTGCTGGGCCTCGACGAGCGCAACCGCGCGCTGCTGCACGACGTCGCGCTCCGGGACGGGTGTCGTTTCCACGCGCTGCTCGGCCGGGAGGAGCTGATGCACGGCGCGCCGGTGCCGCTGCGCGGCCTGCTGGAGAAGGCGGAGAGCAGGCTGGACGCCTTCGACGGGCCCATCGACGCGATCGTGGGCTACTGGGACTTCCCGGTGAGCTCGATGGTGCCGATCCTGTGCCGGCGCCACGGCCTGCCGTCCGCCCCGCTGGAGGCGGTCGTCAAGTGCGAGGACAAGTTCTGGAGCCGGCTGGAGCAGCAGAAGGTCTGCAACGCGCACCCGCCCTTCGCCCTGGTGGACCTCGACAACCCGGAGCCGCCGCCGGGGGTGGGCTTCCCGATGTGGCTCAAGCCGGTGAAGTCCTACTCCTCCGAGCTGGCGTTCAAGGCGGAGAACGTTCAGCAGTTCACCGAAGCGGCCGGACGGATCCGGGAGGGCGTCAGCAGGGTCGGAAGCGCGTTCGACTGCGTGCTCTCGATGGTGGACCCCCCGCCGGAGGTGGCCGAGGCGGGCGGCCAGGCATGCCTGGCCGAGGAGGAGATCTGCGGCCACGAGATCACGGTGGAGGGCTACTGCCGGGACGGCAAGGTCCAGGTGTACGGGGTGATCGACTCCCTGCTGTATCCCGGCACGTCGAGCTTCCTGCGGTACCAGTACCCGTCCTCGGCGCCGGCCGAGGTCATCGAGCGGATGATCGACGTCACCGACCGGGTCGTGCGGCAGATCGGTCTGGACAATTCGACGTTCAACATCGAGTACTTCTGGGACCGGGAGCGCGACCGCGTCAACATCGTCGAGGTCAACCCGAGACTGTCCCAGTCGCACGCACCCCTGTTCGAATACGTCGACGGCCTGCCCAACTACCAGTGCATGCTCAGCCTCGCGCTCGGCGAGGAGCCCCGGCTGCCGTTCCGCGAGGGCCCGTACAGCGTCGCCGCGAAGTGGTTCCTGCGGCGGTTCTCCGACGCGTACGTGCGGCGGTGCCCGAGCCGGGACGAGATCTTGCGGGTGCGGCGCGAGATGCCCGGCACCATCGTCGACATCGTCGCGAAGGCGGGCGGGCGGCTGTCCGAGCTGCCCTCGCAGGACAGCTACAGCTACGAACTGGCCGCGCTCTACCTCGGGGCCGGCGACGAGACCGAGCTCGACGCGAAGTACCGGCGCTGCCTGGAACTGCTGCCGTTCGAATTCGACGAGTAGGAGAGCCGCATGCGGGCTGCGGAAATGAAGGAGGTCAGCTCCTCACCCCACGCCATCAAGGAGGAGGAGCACGTCTGGATCACGGCCCGTGACGGTACACGGCTGGCCGCGCGCGTCTGGCGGCCACTCGCCTCCGACACCGAGCCGGTCCCGGCGATCCTGGAGTTCATCCCCTACCGCAAGCGCGATCTGACCGCCCTGCGGGACTCGATCAACCATCCCTATCTGGCCGGGCACGGTTACGCGTGCGTACGGGCGGACCTGCGGGGCAGCGGGGACTCCGAGGGCCTGCTCACCGACGAGTACCTGGAACAGGAGTTCGAGGACGGTGAGGACGTCCTCGCCTGGATGGCGGAACAGCCCTGGTGCAACGGCCGCACCGGGATGATGGGCATCTCCTGGGGCGGCTTCAACGCTCTCCAGCTCGCCGCGCGCCGCCCCCCGGGACTCGGCGCGGTGGCCGCGCTCAGCTACAGCGACGACCGCTACGCCGACGACGTGCACTACATGGGCGGGTGCCTGCTCAGCGACAATCTCTCCTGGGCCTCCACCATGTTCGCCTACACCTCGTGCCCACCGGATCCCCAGGTGGTCGGCTCCCGGTGGCGGGAGATGTGGTACGAGCGGCTGGACGGGATGAGCCCGTGGCTGGCCGAGTGGCTGAACCACCAGCGGCGCGACGCGTACTGGCAGCACGGTTCCGTCTGCGAGGACTACTCCGACATCGCGTGCCCGGTGCTCGCCGTGAGCGGCTGGGCCGACGGCTACTCCAACGCCGTCTTCCGGCTGATGGAGCGGCTGAAGGTCCCCCGCCGGGGGCTGATCGGCCCGTGGTCGCACAAGTACCCGCACCTGGGCGTGCCCGGCCCGGCCATCGGCTTTCTGCAGGAGCTCGTGCGCTGGTGGGACCACTGGCTCAAGGACGAGGACAACGGCGTGATGGACGAGCCGATGCTGTGCACGTGGATGCAGGAGAGCATGCCGCCGTCCACCTCCTACGACCAGCGCCCCGGGCGCTGGGTGGGAGAACCCGCGTGGCTCTCGCCGCATGTGCAACGGGTCCGATATCCACTGGGCGACCACCGGATCGGACAGCCCGGCGAACAGCTCGACTCACCGCCGCTGAGCGTGGAATCGCCGCTTTCGGTGGGGCAGTTCGCGGGAAAGTGGTGCTCCTACAACGCGCCCCCCGACCTGCCCTACGACCAGCGCGAGGAGGACGGCGGCGCACTGGTCTTCGAGAGCGAGCCGCTGACCGAGCGCTGCGAGATCCTCGGCGGGCCGGTGCTGCACGCGACGTTGGAGGTGGACCGCCCGGTGGCGATGATCGCGGTCCGGCTCTCGGACGTCGCCCTGGACGGACGTGCGACGCGGGTGACGTACGGGCTGCTCAATCTCAACCACCGCAACGGGCACGCCGAGCCGGAAGCTCTCGTACCGGGTGAGCGCTACCGGGTGCGCGTCCAGCTCAACGGCGTGGCCCAGGCGTTCCCGGCCGGCCACCGGATCCGCGCCGCGCTGTCGACCTCGTACTGGCCGCTGGCGTGGCCGCCACCGGAGCCGGTGCGGCTGACCGTGCATCCGTCCGAGAGCGAGCTGGAACTGCCCATCCGCTCGATGACCGACCCCGACGAGCTGCCGACACCGCACTTCGGAGAGCCCGAGGGCGCGCCACCGCTGTCGAGCAAGGTGATCCGGCCGGGTGAGCAGCGCTGGACGGTCTCACGCGATCTGGTCGAGTACGGCTCGGCGCTGGAGGTCGTCAAGGATCTCGGCGTCATGTACATGGAGGACATCGATCTGCGGGTGACCCGCCGTGCCTATGAACGCTACAGCTGGACCGGAGACGACTTCGGATCGGTGCGCGGCGAGATCGAGTGGGTGATGGGCTTCGCCCGCGACGACTGGGATGTGCACACCACCACCCGCACCGTGCTGACCTCCGACGCCGCGCACTTCCATCTGCACGCCACCATGGACGCCTACGAGGACAACCGCCGGGTGCGGTCCCGCAACTGGGAATGGACCATCCCTCGCGACCACGTATGACGACGACGCCGGACGCGGGCCGGTCGCCGCAGAGGTACCGCCGGTGCCCCGCGGCGCGAAGTACCCCGGCCCCCGCGGCGGCCGTCGGGCTCAGCCGCTGACCGCCGGCTCGGGTACCGCCACCGACCGCGCCACCGGCTCCGGCAGCAGGTCGGGGCTCTCCGGCCGGCCCAGCCGCCGCAGGAAGGTCAGGATGCCGGCGTAGCCCTGCGCCCACGAGCAGGGCGCGTCCCTGGTGTGGGCGTTGGCCACGAGGGCCGGCGCGTCGTCCGGGCCGTGGCTGCGCCGGATCAGGTGGCGGGCGGCCTCATGGGCGGCGTCCAGCCAGCGCGCGTCCCCCGAGTCCACCGCCAGGTCCAGCAGGACCGAGCCCGCTCCGGCGGTGCCGCAGCACTGGCCGAGCGTGCTGAGCCGGGTCAGCCACGGCAGACAGCCGCCGGTGGCGGTCTCGGCGGCCCGTCGGAAGGCGGGCTCGTCGAAGACCAGCCAGGCGTGGCGCAGCACCCGCGCGAGACCGCCGATCCCCCGGCACCAGGAGACCGTCATCTGGGAGGCGGAGGGCGCCTCGGCGGCAGCCACCAGGTCCGGGACCAGGGCGGCCAGCCGCTGGGCCCGCTGCCTACCGGTCCGCAGCAGCCCCTGGTCACCGGTGCGGTCGGCGAGCAGCAGCAGGAAGTCGGTGACGCCCAGATACCCGTGGGCGTAGCCGAAGGCGGTCTCCCGTCCCAGTTCGCCGACCACATGGGCGGGCAGGTCGGCCAGGTCCGCTCGCTCCAGCAGCGGCTCGGCGAGGACCGCCGCCGCCCCCAGCGCCTCCAGGTCACCGAGGTCGGCCAGCAGAAGCCTGCCCAGGCCGACGCCTGCGTGACCGGAGACGACATCGAAGTCGACGGCCTTCAGGACCTCCGGAGCCTCCGAAGCGTCCGGACCCTCCGAAGCCCCCGGAGAGGGAGGCGCCTTGCTGCGGGCCACGGCGGGCAGGACGGGGCCGGTCGGTACCTCCACTCCCGCGCGGCGGGCGGCGGCGAGGAACACCTCGGTGCCGGTGCGCCCGGAGAACAGGCCCTCGGCGGTGGGGACGGTGGCCAGGCTGTGGTGGGCGTGCCCGGCCAGGCGCCGCAGCAGCTCCGGCACGCCCGGCCGGTGGCGGTGGTGCAGCAGTTCCAGCCCGATGCCCGCGCTGCCGGTGTACAAACTGGCGTCGACGGCGGGGAAGTCCGCGGCCTCACCACCGAGGTGGTACTCCCCCGCTTCCGCCACCAGCAGCTCCAGCACCCGGTCCGCCAGGTCGGCCACCCGGTCCGGGGTGGCGGCCGGTGGTGGCGCAACACGGTGCTCGGTGCCGGTACGCGTACGCCACCTCCCGGAGACGAGGTCGTCGAGCCCCCGGGCGGAGCGTTCCGGCTCACGTGCGAGAAGGTCGCCGACCACCGCGAGGAGGCCGGGCCGGCGCCCGCCGTGCACGGCGTCGAGGCACTGCAGCGTACGGGTGCGGGCGAGGGCTGACGACGCCTCTCCGGTGACGGGGGGCAGCCCGGTGGCGGCGAAGGCGAGGACCATGCCGAGCGCGTAGTGGTCGTCGACCACCGAGGGCTCCTGGCTGCGGTCGAGTTGTTCCCTGGGGGCGTAGCCCGGTGTACCACCCGGCAGGTGGATGCCGTCGAGCGCCGAGATGCCGAAGTCGATGAGGTGGGCGCGCCCGGTGGCGTCCAGGACGATGTTGCGGGGCGTCACGTCCCGCATGACCACGCCTTTGGCGTGCAGCGCGCGGAGCGTGGTGGCGAGTTCGCGTGCGAGGCGGGCGAAGGTCTCGTCGTCACCCGGAGTGGCCGCCGCACCGGCCGGCAGCAGCGCGCCGTCGCGCCCTATCCGCTCCAGCAGGTTGCGGTCGCCGACGTCGCTGGTGACCAGGTATTCGTCGGCGGCGTGGGCGAAGTGGTCGAGGAAGCGGGGGATGCCCGGCGTTCCGGCACACGCCGTCAGGATGCGGCGTTCGTTGCGCAACCGGACCCGCACGTCGTTGCCGTCGCGGTCCTCGCTGACGTGAGCACGGGCGATCTTGACGATGACGGTGCCCGCCGGCGCCGGGCCGTCGGTGGCGTGTGCGGTGTCCACGGCGCGGTAGACATTGCCGCGGGCCGACTCGTACACGCCCTCGACGGCGCGGTAGCGGCCACCCAGCAACACCTCGGTGCCGGGCCGCGACGCGGTGGCCTCCCCGGCGGCGTCCCCGGCGGTGGCCTCCCCTGCGGTGGGGGGCTCGCCCTCCCGGAACGGGTCGCTCACCCAGGAGGGTTGGCGGTAGCCGAGGGAGGCGGCGGCCTCGAACTCCTCGCCGTCCGGCCCGTCGATGACCACCACGAGGGTGCCGTAAGGGCCGCTGCGCCACTGGGCGCGGAAGGGGCCGTAGCGGTAGTACACAGGGGCGTCGTCGGCCACCCGACGGTCGCTGAGCACCCGGGGACCGGGGTGCCCGCGCAGCAACTCGGCGAGCTCCAGGCCGAGTTCGCGGACTCGCTCGAAGGGCGGATAGACGGTGACGGCCTTCCCCACGGCGCCCGGACCGGCTTCGGCGCCGTTGAGCCGACGCAGCACACGGTCGGAGCGGGCCACCTTGAACGAGCAGCCCTCGGCGAGCAGACGCGGGAAAAGTGCCTCGGCCAGCCGTGGCAGCCCGTCGACCCGGGAAGAGATGTGCAGCTTCCAGCCGTGGTCGGGAAGTTCGGGCGCGGGCTCGCACCTCACCCGCGTCCAGGTGGCCCCGGTGACCAGCGAGTGCGACGTCCGGTGCTCCTCGATCAGCCGGCGGAGTGCGTCCTCCGCGTTCCAGTCGGCCACGCTGCTGCTCCTCGCTGCTCATGGGTCGTCGCGCACCGGCGGCCCGAGGGGAAGCCCGCCCGCGCACGCCGTGGCGTCCGGGGGCGGGGGCCTCCTCGGGCCGTCGTGAGGTGCGCCGACCGCCGCGCGCGGTGGTCGGCGCACCGGTGGTGACGCGCCGGGTCAGCCGGTGTTGCCGGTACCCATGCAGGTGTAGTCGCAGTAGGTGATCGGGCAGCGGTCGGTGGCTGAGGAGCCGAGGTCGTTCTCGTGGAACGCCACCTCGGGCTCCTGGTTCAGCACCCCGGCGTCCCGGGGAGCGAACTGGGACAGGAATTCCATGGTGTCTCCCGTGACTGGGGAAAGTGCTATGAAATCCGTTCTGTATCACGGCACTTGAGGTTCTGGTGCGTGTGATGTGAAAGAGCCTAGAGTGCCCGCTGAGCGCGCGGCAAGGCCCCTGCACCGGCCCCGCGACAGGCTGCCCCTCGGCGGAGGTAGCGGCTGCCCCTCGGCGGCTCAGCGGCGGCGCAGTGACGGGTCGAGCAGCGCGGGAGGAGCGTCGAACTTCTCGTGTGCGGCGAGGTCGGTACCGGGGGCGACGATGGCGTCGATGGCATCGAGCACATCGGCGGAGAGCGCGGTATCGGCGGCGGCGAGCTGCGAGTGCAGATGGTCCAGCGTACGGGGGCCGATGAGTGCGCTGGTCACGGCGGGGTGCGCGGTCGCGAAGCCCAGTGCGAGCTGAATCATCGTCAGCCCCGCCTCGTCGGCGACCTCGGCCAGCTGCTCGACGGCCTCGAGCCTGGCCCGGTTGGCAGGGAGGGAGGTGTCGAAGCGTTCCGGCATGAACGTCGAGCGGCTGGTGGTGATTTCCCGGCCCTCGCGTATCGCACCCGACAGCCAGCCCGACGCCAGCGGGCTCCACACCAGCACACCGAGCCCGTACTGCTCGGTCACCGGCAGGACGTGGGCCTCGATCCCGCGCTGCAGGATCGAGTAGCTGGGCTGTTCGGTGACGTAGCGGCTCAGATGATGCTCGCGGGCGGCCCACTGCGCCTGCACGATGCGGTACGCGGGGAAGGTGGAGGAGCCGAAGTAGCGGATCTTTCCCGCGCGTTGCAGATCGGTCAGTGCTGACAGCGTCTCCTCGTCGCTGGTGCTCGGGTCCCACCGGTGGATCTGGTAGAGATCGACGTGATCGACGCCGAGGCGGCGCAGGCTGTTGTCCAGCGCGGTGACCAGCCAGCGGCGCGAACTCCCCCGGTGGTTGCGCTCGTCGCCCATCGGCATGTTCGCCTTCGTGGCCAGCACGATGTCCTCACGGCGACCGGCGATGGCCTTGCCGACCATCTCCTCCGACTCGCCGTCGCTGTACATGTCGGCGGTGTCGATGAGGTTGACGCCCGCCTCAAGGGCCGCGTCGACGATGGCGGTGGCCTCGTCCTGGGTGGTGCGCCCGATGCTGCCGAAGTTCATGGCGCCGAGCGCGAGGGTGCTGACCTGCACACCGGTACGGCCCAAGGTGCGGTACTGCATGGCTGTGTCTCCTCGTTGCGGTGAAGCCGGGCGGGTGGGGGTGGCCACGGCATCACAAGTAAGCGGAACCTCGTTCCGAAACAACGATACGGAACGGGGTTCCGCTTTGGCAAGAGCTCCGGCGCGGGATGTGTTGTGGTGAGGTGAGGTGAAGCGAAGTGAGGAGAGGTCCGGTGAACTACTGGACAGGGGCGCCCCCGGTGGCCCGGCGACCAGGACCTCTCCTACCGGTCGTCCTCTCCGGTCCCGGCTTCCCCGGTCCCCGCGGCCAGCCTCCGTACATGCGCCACGGCCTCGTCGGTCAGTTGCGCCGGGACGAGCCAGTAGTCGTAGATACCGCCCTGCGCGGAGTTGTAGCCGCAGAGCACGGCCACGCCTGTGCCGAGCCGGCTCTTGAGCTCGCCGGCCAGCCAGCCGACGAAGCCGCTGTTGTCGGCGGCGGCGGGGAAGTGGAAGGCGAAGACGCCGAAGACCTCCGCTTCGTCGCCTCGCGCCGGTTCGAGGACCGACCATCCCTCCTCGTCGCGCACCAGAGCCAGCGCGTCGGTGGACGGCTGCGGCAGCCCTCCGGCCGGGTGCTCGTGATACGCCCAGCGCCCCGGCAACTCCTTGAACGTGGCCTCGGCCAGCACGCGCCGCAGCCGCCCGCGTACTTCCTGATCCGTTTCGTGACTGATGTTCACCATGGGGCATTCAGCCTCGGACGCCACGGCGAAATTCCGGCACCGGTACGAGGTGACGCACGCCACCCTCACGATCCGCAGCAGGGCGGACGTCATCGCTTCCAGGGCGGACGTCATCGCCCCCCGGGCGGGCAGCACCGTGCGGGTCGGCGGCCTCCGGCGGCAGTCTCGCCGTCACCTTCGGCATCATGGGCCTGTACCAGCGGCTCAACCGCGTCCAGTGCGTCATCGGCCTGACCACCGGCGGTCTCGCCGTACTCTCCCTCGCTACCCTCCTGATCCTCATGTTCGGCCGACCCCCGGCATAAGGGCGGTCGAGGAGACCGTCACCACGACGGGCGCCGAGTGCCCCGTCGCACGCAGGGCGTCCCCCGTGACTTCGACCAGCCACACCGCGACATCCGGTGTCCACTCCCGCGCGTGGCACACGAAATGCGCCGTCCTCCGCGCGCCCTCCAGCGGTGATCGCGTCTGCGCCCGGCCGGGCACCCGGGAGGTGTCCGCCGAGGACGCGATCTCCGCCTCGGCCGCCGCGCCCAGACGCTCCTGGACGGCGTCCCGCACGCGAGCGGCCTCATCGGGCGGCTCCCAGGCCCTGGAGGGAGCCGCGGAGACGGTCACATGGATGTCCACGGAGGCCGCGGGCGAGGCCAGGGAGAACCACTCGCGCATGTCGTCGAAGTCGTCCGTCGCGTCCCCCGCGGTGATCTGCAGAGGCAGGTAGGCCTGCAAGGCGGTGAACGTCACGGTGCCCACCCGGTCGAGCGCGTCGACGAGTGTCCTGGTCATGGGGAGGACCGGAAGGCGCGGCTGACGGGCGTCCTCGGGAACGTAGGCCAGCATCCAGGCGAGTTCGCCGATCTGGTTGCGGCCGGACCAGTCGCCGCCCTTGTCGCAGTCGAGCCAGCGGTCCGGGACGTGGAAGAGCTTCTTCCCCGTCCGGGTCCGCCAGCCGTGGGGGGCGTGCCAGCCGTAGGCATCTACTCGTACCAGTGCGAGATCCAGTACGGACGCGCAAAGCTCGTCCTGATCGCCGCTTGCCAGCCAGGGATGCCGATCGAGGATCCCGTGTACTCCGACAGTCGTTCCGCAGTGCATGGCAGCTTCCTCAATCGCGGCCGGCGGGTTCATCGTGTCCTCCGCCGCGCGGCGAGCGGCCCGGCGGGGTGCGCAGATGCGCGCGTGTGCCTTGCGGACCGAACAGGATGAGAAGCTCGACCGCGCCGCCGTCGGCGCTGCCCAGCCAGTGCGGCAGGGACGTGTCGAATTCGGCTGCCTCCCCGGGCGAGAGCGTCAGGTCGCGCTCGCCGAGCAGCAGTCGCAGCCGACCGTTGAGCACATACAGCCACTCGAAGCCTTCGTGGGTCTGCGGATCGGGTACCAGCGGCTCCGGCCGCGCAGGGATGATCATTTTGAACGCCTGCGTACCACCCGGCCGCCGGGACAGCGGAACGAAGACCATCCCGAACCGCCGGAGCGGCTTGAGATGGATCCGGGGGTCGCCGGTGCGCGGGGCACCGACCAGGTCGTCCAACGGCACGTTGTACGTACGGGCCAGCGGCAGCAGCAGCTCCAGCGTCGCCCGGCGCCGCCCGCTCTCCAGCCGGGACAGAGTGCTCTGCGAGACGCCGGTCTCCGCCGCGAGGTCGGCGAGGGTGAAACCGCGTTCATGGCGCAGTGCCCGCAGCCGGGGCCCCACGAGGTCGAGAACGTCTTCCGATCCGCCGTCCATCGGATCATCTTGCCAGAACGGCAAGAGGCCGTGCCAGAACGCGACTTGCCGGGCGAGACTCCCACACGTTCCCCGGCAGAAGGAGCCCACTGATGACCACCAACCCTGTCACGTTCTGGGACGGCGTCTACGCGGCCCGCCCGGCAGCCACCGATCCGCGGCCGAACGTACGGCTCACCGAGACGGTCACGGACCTGCCTCCCGGCGACGTGCTGGACCTCGGATGCGGCGAAGGCGGCGATGCGCTGTGGCTCGCCCGCCAGGGGTGGCACGTCACCGCCGTCGATGTCTCGGCCGTGGCCCTCGGACGGCTCACCGAGCTCGCCCTCGCACAGGGCCTGGGCGAGCGGATCGCCGCCGAGCGGCACGATCTGCACGAGTCCTTCCCGCAGGGCGCGTTCGACCTCGTCAGCGCCCACTATCTGCACACTCCTGACGACCTGGACCGGGCGACCGTCCTGCGCAAGGCCGCGCACGCGCTGCGCCCGGGCGGGCGGCTGCTGGTCGTCGACCACGGATCGACCGCTCCGTGGTCGTGGAACCAGGACCCCGACGTCCGGTACCCGACGCCCCGGCAGGTCGCCGAGGACATCGGCCTGGACCCGGCGACATGGCCCCTCGAGCGGGCCGCGGCGTCCCGTCGGACCGCGACCGGACCGCAAGGGCGCACCGCCGAGGTCACCGACCACATCCTGATCGTCCGCCGCGCCGCGTGAAGCGGTGCGCCTCCCGCGAGGAGTCATCATGCCCATCGCCCCCCGCCGCGCACGACGCGGCGACACCCCGCCGCCCCGGACCGGAAGCAGCGAGACGGAGGTGCTGCGCGGCTTTCTCGACCACCTCCGCCACTCGGTCTCGGCGAAGGTCGAGGACGCCCCCGATCCGGAGGCCCGAACTGCCGGCGTGCCGTCGGGCACCAACCTGCTCGGTCTCCTCAACCACCTCACCCACGTCGAACGGTCGACGTTCCTCGGGGACCGGGTCACCGACTGGCAGGCGACCTTCCACGCCGCTCCCGCGGACAGCGTGGCCGAGGTCGTCGCCCGCTACCGGAGCGCGGTCGCGCAGGCGAACGAAGTGCTCGACGGATGCACCGACCTCGCCGCACCGGTGCCCCGCCCCCGGCCCTACAGCCCCGCTCCCAGCGTCCGCTGGGCACTCACCCACATGATCGAGGAGACCGGCCGGCACGCCGGCCACGCAGACATCCTCCGGGAACTGATCGACGGCGCGACCGGACGCTGACTTCGCCGTCCCTTCCGGTGCGGAACGCCTCCGCCCACCGCGTCATGGCGCTCCTGTGCTGCCGCAGCCCCGGCCGGATCGCTCTGCGGGTGCATGAGTACGGTGATGCCCCGTCCCGGGACTCCACACGGTGAGTTGTCCCGGAGGCCGGGCGCGAAGCGACGGGCGAAACGCTGTCCTTCCGGCTCCTTGTGCACCGAGTACCGTCATGGCGCCTGTCCGGGCTTCGTTCCCGGAGCGCCGGCAGTGCCCTTGACGCGCCCATCCGGAGGAGACACAAGTGACTTCACGTTCCGCGCCAGCCCCCGTCGTTGCCCCTGCCGGGCGGCGTTGTTCCGGCCGACCGGCAGCCGCAGTGCAGCGGCGGTGCACCAACGACACCGCCATCCGCCATGCGGCACGCCCGCAGCCGTGGGGGTCGGCGTGAGACGGGGCACCGACGCTGCTGGTTCCGCCTCGGCCCGCCGGGGGCGGCGGTCGGCGCGGAAGGCCGAGGGCGGAGTCTCGGCAGCGGAACGGGAGTTGTTCGGTGGGCGGCTGCGCTGGGACGACGCGTTCGTCGAGCACGAGGGCGCGGTGGCACGCCTGCGCTTCGCACAGATGGCTGCCGCGCTGCCGCGGATGGTGGGCGTGGTGCTGCGGGCCGGATGGAATGCCGACCCGCGGGCGCTGGCCGGTGTGGTGACCGCGCAGATCGGTCTGGGGTTGACGGCCGCGTACGGGCTCGTGGCGGTCAACGGCGTGCTCAGCAAGCTGTTCGCGAACGGTCCGGCCGCCGACAAACTGCAGCAGGCCATCCCGGCGCTCGCGATGCTGGCGTTGGTCTCGGTGGGCACCGCCCTGCTCCAGGCCTGGTCGACGGCGATGTCCGGTCGGCTGGAGCCCCAGGTCGAGCGGGCCGTCTCCACCCGGTACTACCGGGCGGTCACGCAGGTGGAGGTGGTGGCGACCGAGCAGCCGGAAATCCAACGCCACCTGGAGGCGGGGAGGTTCGGCACGGACTCGGCGCGGCGCATGCTCAGCCTTTCCGTGAGCGTCGCCAACGTCGTGATCGGCATAGTGGCCTCGGCCGTCGTACTGGCCTCGCTGCACTGGGCGCTGCTGCCGATGCTCTTGGTGATCGCCCTGCCCAAGGGCTGGGGAGCGGTGCGCTCGGCGCGCCGGGAGCACATCTCCCGGCGGCACTGGATCGACCACCGCCGGGCAGTCGCCACGCTGCTGCAGTACCTGACATTGCCGCACGCCGCGGGAGAGATCCGGGCACACTCGGCGGGCTCGCTGCTGCTGCGCGGGTACGAGGAGATGTCAGGGCTGATGGAGACCGAGCAACGGCGCCTGGCCCGGGCGCAGGCCCACACCGATCTGGTCGCCGGTGCGTTCTCCGGTGTGGCGGCCCTGGGCTGTTACGGAATGCTGTGGTGGCTGCTGACCAGCGGTGGCCTCCCCATCGCCGTGGGCGGGACCGCGGTGGTCGCCATGCGCGCCTCGACGGGTCGGCTCACCTCGCTGGTGCAGCAGATCAACCTCCTGTACGAGGAGATGCTGCAGCTCAACGACACCGAGGAGGCCACGGCGCTGGCGGCCCGGCACGCCATTCCGCGGACCGGCAAGCCGCTGCCCTCGCCGGTACGGGCGATCCGGGTGCGGGATGTCTCCTTCACCTACCCCGGCGCCACGGTGCCCTCGCTGCGCAGCGTGGACGTGTCCGTACGGCGCGGTGAGGTGACCGCGCTCGTCGGAGCGAACGGCTCCGGCAAATCCACGCTGGCCAAGATCCTGGGCGGGCTTCTGCTGCCCAGCGACGGACAGGTGTGGTGGG
This sequence comes from Streptomyces smyrnaeus, assembly GCF_017676345.1. Lineage (GTDB taxonomy): Bacteria > Actinomycetota > Actinomycetes > Streptomycetales > Streptomycetaceae > Streptomyces > Streptomyces smyrnaeus. The sequence goes on from NZ_JAFFZM010000001.1 coordinate 757,396, forward strand.
AGGGCCCGGCAGGTGAGCGGGTGGAGGTGCGCGAGGCCGACCGGGCGGACGTCTTCCGGTCCGTCGGGCTGCTGACGCAGGACTTCCCGAACTGGCAGATGACGGCCGCCGCGAACATCGCCATCGGGGCCGGCGACCGGCCCCGGGACATGGCCCGGGTCAAGGAGGCCGCGCGGGCCGCCGATGTGGACGGGCTGATCGAGGGCCTGCCGCACGGCTGGGACTCCATCGTCTTCAAGGGGTACGAGCGCGGCGTCCAACTCTCGGGCGGGCAGTGGCAGAAGGTGGGCAACGCCCGCAGCCGCTACCGCGACGCGCCGTTCCTCCTGGTCGATGAGCCGACCTCCGCGCTGGACCCGCATGCCGAGATCGAGGCGTTCGAGCGGCTGCGGACTCTCGCCGACAGCGGTGTCGCGGTGGTGCTGATCACCCACCGGCTCGCTGCGACCGCCTCCGCCGACCACATCTACGTCCTGGACCACGGGCGCATCACCGAGGACGGCACCCATGAGCAGCTCATGGCCCGTCCCGGCGGCCTGTACCAGGGCATGTTCGAGGCGCAGGCCGCGCAGTACGGACTCACCTCGTCGCGCGGCGCGGACATTCCGGCGCCCTGGCGCGGAACCGCTCCCGACCACAAGGAGGAGACCGGCCGGCCGCTGTGACCGTACCGGAGCGGGCAGACGAACCCTTCGGGCAGCCGTCCCGGCGCTGGAGGGCCCGGTGCCGGGACGGCTGCCGTGGCGCTGATCGGGTGCTCAGTCGAACACGAACGGCCCGGGAGCCTGTGCGGAGGTGGCGTTGCAGGTCACGGTGAAGCCCAGGACCGTGACCGTCAGCGACTGGGCCTCCAGGACGTCGCCGGGGGCGACCGTGCCGTTCAGCGGGCCGCTGGAGATCGGGCTGCCGGCGGGGAGGGCCGGGTTGGCGCTGCCGGTGAACTGCGTGGTCCCGGTCCCGTTCTTGCTCAGGGTGAGCGTCGAGGAGACGGAGCCGGCCGCAAGGTCGATGGGGGAGGTGATCGCGTCGGTGGTGACCGTGACGGCCGCGGCGGTGCCGTCCTGGGTCGCCTCGAGCGTGGCCTCGCCCGAGCCCCACGTTCCGCAGTCGAAGGAGATCGTGGCGGTCTGCGGCTCCACCGCGTAGGCGCCGGGTGCCAGCGCGAGAGTGCCGGCGACGGCGGCGCCGACGCCCAGGGCCGTGCCTGCTGCGAGTCTGCCGTGTCTCATGAAGTTTCCCGCCTTCATGTGGGGGTGGGGGTGGGTGCGCACCCCAGAACTGATGGCTGGTCAGCTTCCGGAAGTGGTCCCATTGAGGCACCGCGATCTTGAGAGGGCAAGGCCGATCCCGGGATTTCTCAACCTGGCCAGAACCTTGCGCCGACCCCGCCACTCCCCCGCACGGCCGGACCGGGGCCGTACGGATGCGTACGGAGCCGCGCCGCTGCCGGTGAGCTGGCGCCGGTACCTCATCCCGCGGTGAGCACCAGAGCCGCCGCTGTCGCGGCCAGCGCCGCGTACACCGCACCGGCGACCCGCATTCCGAAGCGCAGCAAGCCGCTCTCCGCGCCCCGTCGGGCTTGTCGGCCCGCCACGGCCAACGTCAGCATGATCATGGGAAGGGAGGTGAAGACCGCGTGCCCCGCGGCGCTGTTCTGCAGGGCCGCGAACCAGACGTCCAAACTGCCGTCGCCCGGGGCGAGCCTGCCTTGCAGTGGCATCAGCAGAGCGTTCCCCCCGACGTTCGATCCGGTGATGAACCCGCCGAGCATGCCCAGCGCGGGCGCGGCCAGCGCGATCACAAGAGCCGGGGCGTCGGCGACCGCCGCACCCAGCTGCCCGATCATCCCGCCGGCTGCCATCAGCTGCCCCAGGGCGACGAAGCCGGTGAGCGCGAGCAACGGCCGCAGGACGCGAGCGGCGGACGCGCGGACATCCCCGCCGTGCAGCCGACCGCAGTCGAGCAGCAGCGCGGTCGCCAGCAGCGGCAGGCCGGGCGAGGACAGCAGTTGGAAACTGGCCCCGCCCGCGTGCAGTGCGAGCGGCGGCAGACCGGCGGCGGTCGCGGCACGCAGCACGGCGATGAGGGCGAGCACCAGCCCGTACGCCAGCAGCACGGGCCGGGGCGGCAGCAACGGACCGGCCTTGTGGCCCGTTTCGCCGTTGCGGGAGGCGAGTACCAGCACGCCGAGCGCCGTGGTCATCAGCCCCGCCAGCACACCGGCCACTTCGACGGCGCCCAGCCGGTTGAACGCGAGCAGCCCGAGCGAGAGCGCACCGCCCAGTGCCGCGGCGACGGCCGCCGCGCGGGTGCGCCGCCGTGGCCGGGCCAGCAGCGCCGCCCAGACGGCGACCAGGGGGAAGACCAGGAAGCTGGTCACCGCGGTGGCCGAGCCGAGTTCGAGCGGCCCGGTGCCCGAGAGGGAGGCGCCGATGACGGTGGCGAGGCCGAGTGTGCCCCAGGGCATGATGTTCATGCCGAGTATCGCCTGGCGCAGCGCGGTCGCGGGCGGCGCCAGTGCAAGCAGGACGGGCACGGTGACCAGCAGTGACACCCCGAAGCCGGTGAGCGCTTCCACCGTCGGGGCGATCCCGACCACCACCAGTGCGACCTTCGCGGGTCCGGCCAGGGGCAGGCCGCGTACCCATTCCTGCAGTGAGCGGTGCACCTCGCGGCGTGCGAGGACCTGGCTGAGGTAGACGCCCGGGAGCATGACCGCGGCGGCGTTGAGCACCAGCAGCCCGCCCGCACCGGCCCCGGAGGCCAGTGCGCTGGGCGGGAACGTGAACTCGGGCAGCCACCAGATGAGCAGCGCCGCAAGGGCACTTCCCGCCGTCGCCGCCCAGTGTGCGGGGCGGCGCAGCACAGTTATCAGCCCCAGCACCATCACGAGGGGAGAGACCGCTATTGCCCACACCATGTCCCGGTCGCCTTTCGCCGTTCGTCGCACGCCGGTCCACGTGGGTGCGGACCGATGCGATCACCCTGACGGCGGGCACCGGCTCCGGTCTTGAACAAAAATCGCCTCAGCCGCTCATGGCCCCTGGGGTCACCCCGAAGTACCGCTTGCACACGCGCGTCAGATGCGCCTGGTCGCTGAAGCCCGTCCGGGCGGCCACCTCGGCCGGCTGCCGCCCGGCCAGCAGCAGCCGCCGTGCGCGGTTGGCTCGCAGCCGCAGCAGATAAGCGTGCGGCGGCAGCCCGTAGGTACGCCGGAACGCGGCGATCAGCGTGGCCCTGTTCCACCCGGTGGCCGCGGTGAGGTCCGCCACGGTGACCTGCTCGGCCCAGCGGTCGTGCAGCAACTGCCGTGCCACCTCCAGCGCCTGGGCACCCTTCGCTTCCGGCACGTTGCCGACGGGGCCCGTACGCGCGTGTCGTCGCAGCACCGCACCGAGTCCCCGCAGCAGCAGCGACTCCGCGGTGAGCGGGTCACCGGAGAGCTCCTGGTCGCGATGGACGCGGCGCAGGAAAGAGAAGAGCCCGGGATCGCGCAGGGCCGTCTGCGGGAACCAGACCTCTCGGGTACCCAGCCGCTCCCTGGCGAGTTCGGCGACCATGTCGGTGTCGAAGTAGAACATCCGGTACTGCCAGCCGGCGTCCTGCGCGGCGAAACCGGTGTGCACCTGGCCGGGGTTGAGGACGACCAGCTGCCCGGCCGGGATCACCACGGTGCCGCCTTGCAGCTGCAGCCCCTCGGCGCCCCGCTCGATGACACCGACGGACAGCTGCTCGTGACTGTGCCGGTCGAAGGCGAAGCGCTCGAACCGGGCCGAGAACAGCTCGACCTGGGGAGTGCTCGGAGCCGTCCACAGCCGGGACTGCTCACGCTGCGTCGTGGCGCCGGCGGCCATGTCCTGGTTCCGTCCGTCTCAGCGTGCGGTGCCGGTGGGGGTGTCGCCGTGGGATTCGAGGACTGCGGCGAGTGTGCCGGCCAGGTGTCGGCGTTCGTCGGCGCCGAGGCTGTCGAGGAGTCGGGCCTCGTTGGCCAGGTGGAGGGGGAGGACCCGGTCGATCGTCTCCAGGCCGTGGGGGGTGAGGCGGATTCTGACGGAGCGGCGGTCGGCGGCGTCGGGTACGCGGGTGACCAGGTCCTTCGCTGCCATGCGGTCGACCCGCAGCGTGATGGCCCCAGTCGTCACGAGGGAGGACTTGAGGAAGGTCTTGGCGGTCAGTTCATAGGGCGCGCCGGAACGCCGCAGTGTGGACAGGATGTCGAACTCGCCCGGCTCCAGTCCGTGTTCGGCGAGGAAGTCCTTGATGGCCTTGTCCCACAGCCGGGACAGCCGCATGATCCGGCCGACGACGCTGATCGGCGAGAAATCGAGAGCGGGGCACTCCCGGCGCCACTCCTCCAGCACCGCCTCCACCGCGTCCCCCGGAGCCGCCGCGTCCGACATGAAGTCCTCCCGCACTAGCCGACAAATAGTTGAGCGCTCGTTTAGTTGACACTCGCGCAATCCATACTTAGCTTAGCACTCACTTAATCGATCCTCACCTAAGGGCGCCCCGCTCACGGCTGCCCGCGACCCGGTGCCCACGGCGAAACCGCCCCCGCCGGCCTCGCCGACGACACCGGCCCGCCGGCCCCGCCGGGCCCCGCCGGTCTCGTTGCCGAGCGCCGCCGTATCCCATCGGCCCCCGCACCACCGACCCATGGAAGGCAACCATGTCATCACCTGACACAACGGCCGCACCCGTCAAGGCAGGTGCCCGCCAGTGGGCTGGACTGGCCGTCCTCGCCCTGCCCACCCTGCTGATCTCCCTCGACCAGAGCGTGCTGTTCCTCGCGCTGCCGCAGCTGGCGGAGTCCCTGCGGCCCACCGGCACCCAGATCCTGTGGATCACGGACATCTACGGCTTCCTCGTCGCCGGCTTCCTCATCACCATGGGCACCCTCGGCGACCGGATCGGCCGCCGCAAGCTGCTGATGATCGGCGCCGTCTTCGTGGGCGCCGCCTCCGTCCTGGCGGCCTACTCCACCAGCGCCGAAATGCTCATCGCCACCCGCGCGTTGCTGGGCATCGCCGCTGCCACCCTGATGCCGTCCACGCTCGCCCTCATCAGCAACATGTTCACCGACCCGCACCAGCGCGGCCGTGCCGTCGCGGTGTGGGCCAGCTGCTTCATGGGGGGTACGGCGCTCGGCCCGGTCGTGGGCGGTGTGTTCCTGGAGTTCTTCTGGTGGGGCTCGGTGTTCCTGCTCGGTGTACCCGTCATGGTGCTGCTGCTGATCGTCGCGCCGTTCGTGCTGCCGGAGTACAAGGATCCGAACGCCGGCCGGATCGACCTGTTCAGCGTGCTGCTGTCGCTGGTGTCGATCCTGTCGGTCATCTACGGGCTCAAGGAGCTGGCACGCTACGGCTTCGGGCCGGCGCCCCTGACCGCACTCGTCGTCGGGCTGTCCGTCGGCGCGGTGTTCGTGAAACGGCAGCGCGCGCTGGAGCACCCGCTGCTCGACCTGAAGCTGTTCCGGGTGGGCGCGTTCACCGCCGCCCTGCTGATCCTGATGGTGTCGATGCTCGGCACCGGCGGCGGCTATCTGTTCATCACCGGGTTCCTGCAGATGGTGGAGGGCTTCTCGCCGATGGAGGCCGGTCTGTGGATGGTGCCCTCGGCTGTCGCGTCGATCCTCGCCGCACAGGTGGCGCCCGCCTTCGCCAAGCGCTTCCAGCTCGGCACCGTGATCGGAGCCTCCCTGCTCATCGGTATGACTGGTTACGCGATGCTCGTCCTGGTCGACCCGGTCGGAGGGCTGCCGCTGCTCCTGGCCGGCTTCGTGATCATCTTCGTCGGCGTCGGTACGTTCGGATCGCTCGGCACCAACCTGGTCGTCGGGTCCGTCCCGCCCGAGCGGGGCGGCTCTGCGGCGGCCCTGTCCTCCATCAGCGGCGACCTGGGCAACGCGCTCGGTGTCGCCGCGCTCGGCAGCCTCGGCACGGCCGTCTACCGCGACACGTTCGCACCCGGCGCCGGTGTCCCGGCGCACGCCGCCGAAACCGCCGCGGCGAGCATGGAGGACGCCGTCGTCGCCGCCCGGGAGCTGCCCTCCGGTGCTGCCGATGCCCTGATGTCCGCAGCCGAGGAGGCCTACACCAACGGCCTCAACACCATCGGCTTCGCCTGCGCCGTCCTCGCCGCCGCCAGTGCGGCCATCTCACTCACCATGCTGCGCAAGCGCCATGGGGCCACATCGTCCGGCCAGGCCCCGCAACAGCGGAGCAAGCAGGAGAGCGGCACCGACACGGCCCCGGAGTCGCTGCCGGTGCCCTGAACCCGCAGCGGCACACGTCGCCAGGACCCGCAGGTACCGGGGCTGACGGATCGGGCCCCATGCAACGTGGCCCATGGAGGTATGGCGGCATACCGCCACAGTTGAGGAGAACGTCGTACCAGTGCCGGACGACGCGGGAGCGGTCCGCGGCCTAGCGTCGGGGCAGCGGACGACCAGCGGCAGGACGACCAGCGGCTCGGGCCGGAGAGGGGATCCGAAATGGGCGACGAGAACCACCACGACGTAAAACTGGCGTGCGAACGGATCCAACGGCTGTCGGACGATCACTGGCATGTGCTGGACGCGTCCTGCCGTGCCATGGACGACGACGCCTGGGTCGGCCCGGTCGGCCGCCTCTTCAAGGATGAGCTGAACACGCTGCGGAGCGCACTGCGGAGCCAGTTGGCCGAGGCCGTCAAGGAGGCCGACGCGAAGCTTCAGTCGGTGCCGAGGAAGCCATGACCGACCCGACGGCCAACCCCGCCTTCTCCGGTATCAAGCTGCCGACCTTCGACGACCTGGTCAGCAACCACGCGCGGGCCGCCTCCGCGCTCGAACAGCTCGCGCACGACTTATGGGCGGAGTTGAACAAGCTGGGCATCGACACCTCCCCCGCGATGCGGATCCGCATGCTCGCTCAACGCGCCCGCGCCCATATGACTGATCTGCAGAGCCGGCAGCGGCAGGTGCACGCGCTGCGATGGGAGGGCAGCGGCGCCCAGTACTGCACCGTCTCGGGCACGTTCTGGGAGCTGCGGGATCCTTCCCTGCCCACGCCCTCGCCCCGACCCGGTGAGCCGCCTCCCGACCTCGTGCCTCCCGACCTCGCGCATCTCTCCTACGAGCTCCAAAGCGCGAACCTTCTGCCCCGCCGCGGACGCCTGCGTCCGGACGGCACCCCCTTTTCCCGCGAGGAGGACGCGGTCCTGAGCTGGATGGAGGTCCACCGGGAGACCATCCTCCAGGAGGCCCGGAGGTGGAACATCTCCCCCCAGGCGATCGTCGCCGCCATCGGGTGGGAGGCGATCGAGAATCCGCAGCCGTTCCGCCATCCGATCCCCGCCGGCTCAGGATGGGGTAAGATCCACCAGCGCCTCGCCCGGTGGGCCACCGGGCCCGGAAAGGTCCACACTGATTTCCCTCTGGTCAAACAGATCGAGAAGCGGGGCTATCTCCCCCGTCGGAGCCTGGGAGATCGCGAGTCGATCCTCAGCACCGACAAAGGGTCGATCAAGTACATCGCCGCGATCATGGGAGGCTTCGCCGATGTGACGGAACGCGACGGACGTTACAACATCCGCAACGACGTTCCGATGCTCACTCAGCTGTATCAGGGCTCCGACCTGGTCAAGTGGGAAGGGGATCTTCGCCGCAAACCGACCGGTGAGCCGCTTCGGCCGGGGAACGAGATGGCCGTATGGGCGCAGAAGCACCCGGAATTCCTGGCCGCCGCCCTTGAGAAGCAGCCCGGCTCGTTCACCTTCCCGCCGCAACCGTCGCCACAGCCGACTCCCGGGACCAGCCCCACTCCCCCGTGAGCCCTGCCCCGCCCCGCAGCCGCCGGCTGTGGGGCGCAACCCGTGCGGTCGGGCGGGCCCGGTCAGCGCACGGTGCCGTCCGTCCCGCTCCCGTCCTCGCCCGGTCCGCCCGGTGGCGGACCGGTGGCCTACCGGAGGCGCCCGCTCCGGTCGGCGGAAGCGGGTCGAAGGCTTCGAGTGGTTCGGGCAGCCGCCCCGGTTCGCCGACCTGACGCCGGGCGCGCACGAGGACCGCGGTCCTGTTGAACACCGGCTCCCTGTGGGCGGCGCACATCCACATCGTTCGGTAGGCGGCATCGACATCGGACCGTAGGCGGCACCGGGCCGTGAGGCGGCACCGACCGTGGGCGGGGCCCAGGAAGGGCCGGTGCCCAGGTGCGTCGGGCGAGCAGCCGACCCGCCCGCACGATGGCCGACTGTCCGGGACACGCGGCGGGCAACGCCCTGACGAGCCCGGACAGCCGACGGCTGTCCGGGACAGCCGGTTGCCGTTGCCTCGGTCCCCCGGCGGTCGGCAGCCTCTGTGCTGCCCGGCCGGACTCGCCGATGCCGGCGACCTTGCCTCGGCCGGCCCGTCAACACGGCGCCGTACCGGACCGCCGAGGCCGCCACGCGCGGATCACCAGCGGCCACCGATCGACCACCGGTCGGACGTCCGGCTCCCGGTTACACGACCGACGCACGCATGACGGAGGGGAATGATGAAGCATCCGGGGAAGCTCCTCGGTGTCGTGGCGCTGTGTCTGGCCACGGTGCTCACCGGAACCACAGGCGCAGCCGCCGATCCGGGACCCACGCCACCGCCACGTACCAACAGCGCCAACGAGACGATCTATATGGTCAAGGGCTACGACCCTCCGGACCTCGTCGGTGACGACGGCCCCGGTGTGTCCTGCACATCCCGTTGGAACACCGCCGAGAGAGCGATGAAGCGTTGGGGGTGGAAGGGCAGGTTCGTCCAGGTGAAGTTCTACAACCGCGACACACGCTGCGACCTCTCCCTGGTCAGGAGGGCAGGCAACGGAACGTACGACGGCAGCCGCGACCTCCCCCTCATGGAGCTGGGTCGGCGCTTGGCGTGGAAGATCCACAACAGGGATTCCCGGTACGGACGGAGCGTGGATCTCGTAGGCCACTCCATGGGCGGCCTCATCATCCGGGCGGCCCTGACAGGCACCGAACGCCACATGCCCGGCTGGCCGCCCTACATCTACGTCGAGGACGCGGTCACCCTCGGCACCCCGCACCACGGTGCATGGCCCTCGGATCTCCTGTGCTCGGCGATTCCGGTGAACCGCCAATGCGAGGACATGCGCTCCGAATCCGTCTTCATGCGTTGGCTGCACGCCACCGATGTGCCCGGCTCCGCACAGGGCACCGACTGGACTCTCATCGGCTCGGAGGCCGACAGCGACGTCGGTATCGGCAGCACCACCCCTGTCGTCGACGAGGCGCAGCATCTGGTGCGCTACGCCAGTTCCACCGGCATCGGACACAGCGACCTGCGGAAGAAGGCCAACGGCCGGTGGCCCATGCGTTACTCCCAGGACAGCGGACAAACCTGGGTCAGCCTGCGCTACGGGGCGGCACCGCTCCGCGCGACGTTCAACTCCCTCTACTGGGAGTCGAGATGGTGACGCCCCAGCCGTAGCGGCACGATCCGGCGGTGTTCGGGGCGTTCCTGCTCCGGGCACCGCGCAAGCCGTGCCCGAGGGGCGGCCGGCGCGTGCGGGGTGAGCCCGTGGCTCCTGGAAGAGGAGTTGTTCACCGCGACGCAGGCCCATGCCGAACAATTCAGCGACTGCTGTAGTCGTCAAGGTCACGTCACCGGTGACACTCCGGGCGGCACCACTGCGGCGATGGGCAGGAGCGACGATCCTCACGCGAGTTGTGCGAATCCCGCGGTGCCGACCGCCGGTCCGCCCAGACCCGGGCCGGGCCGTGCGGCCGGGGTTCGGAAACCGTGCGGCCGGGGTTCAGCAGCAGACCAGCATGAGGAGGACCAACCTGTGAGGCACACCCTCTTGTCGCGTTTCTTACTCCGCAGAAGCGCGCGGCGGCCATGGGCAATCGCCGCCCTCGCTCCGGTGATGGCCGTGTTGGCGATGCTGCTCGGGCCGAGCACCGCGCACGCCGCCGACGTCCAGATAACCCCCGCCGCCGGCGCCGTCACAGCCAGCACCCACGACGGGAACGAGCCCGGGAACGTCGTGGACGACGACTACGACACCCGTTGGTCGGGCGAGGGGGACGGCGCCTGGCTGCAGTTGGACCTCGGCGCGACGATGACCGTCACCCACATCAAGCTCGCGGTGCACAAGGGCACCACTCGGCAGAATGTCTTCCAGCTCCAGTACTGGGACGGATCGAGCTGGGCCACCGTTCATGACGGCAGGACCAGCGGTACGACGACCGGGCTGGAGTCGTTCGACTTCGACCCCGTTCAGACGTCGAAGGTCCGCTACCTCGGCCACGGCTACACCGGTGAGGGCGAGGGCGACTGGAACAGCCTGACCGAGGTCGAGGTCTGGGGCAGCCCCGGCGACGGTGACGACGATGACGGCGGCGGAACCAAGCTCCCGTCCGACGTCCTCGATCTGAGCAACTGGAAGGTGACGCTCCCCATCGGCGACGACGAGGACCCCACCGAGATCTTCCAGCCCGAGCTCGACACCTACTCCCACGACCCCTTCTTCCTCGTCCCCGACCCCGGGGACGCGGTGCGGTTCCGTGCGCCCGTCAACGGTGTCACCACCGGCGGCTCCAGCAACCCGCGCTCGGAGCTGCGGGAGATGGAGAGCGGCGGCGGGGACGAGATCGAGTGGTCCTCGACCTCCGGCACGCACACCATGACCGTCCGGGAGTCCTTCACCCACCTGCCCGAGGAGAAGCCGGAGGTCGTCGGCGCCCAGATCCACGGCGGCGACGACGATGTCACCGCGCTGCGCCTGGAGGGCTCGAAGCTCTGGATCACGAAGGGCGACACCACCAACCACCACCTGATCACCGACGACTACACGCTCGGCACGGTCTTCGAGATCAAGTACGTGGTGAGCGACGGTGAGATCAAGATCTACTTCAACGGCGAGTTGGAGACCACGATCGACCACTCCGACTCCACCAACTACTTCAAGACCGGCGCCTACACCCAGGCCCACTGCGGGAACTCCTCCCCGTGCAGCGACGACAACTACGGCGAGGTCAAGATCTACGGTCTCGACGTCACGCACGGCGACGACCAGGGGTCCGACCAGACGCAGGCCGCCGTCCGGCACAACTGGGGCGCACCGCTGCCGATCTCGGACGAGTTCGACTACACCGGCCCGGTCGACTCGGCGAAGTGGGCGACGCCCTCGGGTGATTTCGGTGGCACGGAAGGCTGCTGGGAGGGCCACGCCGGAAACGGCCGCCGGTGCGCCAAGAACAGCACCGTGGCGAACGGCATGCTCACCATGCGCGGCGAGGCCAACGGCGACACGGGATGGCTCCGGCAGAAGCGCGACGCCCAGTACGGCCGGTGGGAGATCCGGTCCCGCTCGGAGAACATCGGCTCGAGCGGCGGCCTCTATCACGCGCTGCACCTGATCTGGCCCACCGCAGGCAACCGGCTCGAAAACGGTGAGTACGACTGGGTCGAGTACTCGAACCCCGACGCACAGTGCCTCACGGCCTTCCTGCACTACCCGGAAAGCCCCTCGGACAAGAAGGAACGCCGCGACCTCTGCCCGGTGAACATGAACGAGTGGCACAACTTCGCGTTCGAATGGACACCGGAAGCACTGGTCGGCTACATCGACGGAGCCGAGTGGTTCCGCCTCTCGGGCGGCGCGGACTCCGACCGGGGGAACATCCAGTCGATGCCCTCGGGACACCTCAACATCCAACTCGACAACTTCACCGGCGACGGCGGCCTTCGACCTGCGGTCTTCGAGGTCGACTGGGTCCGCGTCTACGAGTGACGAGCCCGGCGGCCCGCTGAACCCGGCGAACCCGGGTGAAACCGACTGAACCCGGGTGCACTCAGGTGCACCCGGGTGAAGGCCCGCGACATCAACGCCTGTCCCACAGGCAGTCGACGCTGACGTGCCCGGCCGAGGCGACGAGCAGTCGCTTCGGCCGGTGTCGGAATCCGAGACGATTCATCCGGTGACCAGCCCCGCACACAATGTTCGGTCCAGCAACGGGGCGAGCGCCCGGAGAGTCGTATCTCCGGGCGCACACACCTCGAAAGCTCGGCCATGACCGACCGCGCGGGCCGCCAGGCGGCGCCATCAGTAGGCGGAGTCGACGTTGTCCATGGAGCCGTAGCGGTCGGCGGCGTAGTTGCAGGCGGCGACGATGTTGGCGACCGGGTCGGTCAGCTCGTCGGGGGTGCCTTCGACGTGGTAGCGGTCGAAGGTGGGCTGGATCACCTGCAGGAGGCCCTTGGAGGGGGTGCCCTTCTTGGCGTTGATGTCCCAGTCGTTGACCGCGTTGGGGTCACCGGCCGACTCGCGGATGATGTTGCGCTTGATGCCTTCGTAGGAGCCGGGGATGCCGTGCTCCTTCATGATGGCGCGGGCCTCGCGGATCCACCCGTCCAGGTTGTCCGCGTACTCCTTGCCACCAGCCTTCTTCTCGTCCTTCGCGTCGGCCTTCGCGTCGTTGTTCGCCTTGGTGCCGGTCGCCTTGTGCCCGGTCTCGGGCGCGCCGTTCGCCTGGCCCCCGGCGCTGCCCTTGGCCTCGGCCTTGTGCTGCGCCTCGGCGGGCTTGCCCTCGGACTTGGCCACGGGGCGGGGAGCGTGGACGGCGTCGTCGGCCTTGACGACCTGGTCCGTCGTGACCGCGTAGGGGGCGGTCTGGGCGGGCTTGGCCTCGTGCTGGGTGACCGCGTGGGCCGTACCGCTGAGGGTGGCGGTGGCGACACCGGCCGCGCCCAGAACGGCCAGGCCGGTGGACAGCTTGGTGCGACGCAGAGCAATACGCATGCGGGTGGGGATGCCTTTCGCAGGGGACACATCCGGCCGCGTGCGAGGGGGCGGTGCCCGGTCTCGTCGCGACCTGGCACCCACCCTGCGGACCGGCTCCCCGCCCCGACAAGTATGTGACGTACTATCCGGCTTCGCCCGATTCGCCCCAGGCGGCGCGATCCCTACGCCCCACCTGGGGTCACGACAAATCGGACATACTATCTCGCTACGTATGTGATCTAGCTCCTATGGGCACCCTCACAACCGGCGCCCCACCACCTCACCCACAGCCCACTGACCCCTCACCCCCGGCCACTGCCACTGCCACTGGGCGCGCCGTAGGGCGGCACCACGCCGCGCCGCGCCTCGGCGAAGGCGCGCACGCGCACGCTCCCCGCCCGTCCCGTCCCCCTCACGGTTCGAGACCGGCGCCCTCCCAAGGGGTAGGAACGGTGCCGCGGCACCATGCCGCCAGCTCCTGACCGTTCACGCACAGGATTCCGCACTGGTGCGCGTACTCGAGAGCGGGCGCGGTGAAGTCGCTCGTCGTGACGATTGCGGCGATGTCGGCTCCGTGCACGGTGAAGCAGGTCCCCCCGAAACGCTGCATCTCCTGCGAGCCGACCTTGTTCGTTTCGCCGTAACGCTTGCACTGGATGACTATGCGCCGCCCGTCCCGGGTGACCGCGGTGACGTCCGCCCCCAGGTCGCCCGCCCCTCCCACCACCTCCACTTCCCGACAGCCCGCACGGGCGCACAGGCCGGCTACGGCCTGCTCGAAATCGTCGGGGGCGAGCTCGGCGTATCCGGCCACCGGATCGGCGGAAGCGGCACTCTCCTCGTCACCGGGCTCCAGCGGCACTGCGGCGGGCTGCGTCGTTACCGGCCGGGGACGCTCCTCGCGGCGTTCGGTGCCGACCGACGCGGCGTCGGCGAACGGCACCTTTGACGGGGTCCCCCGCAGGGTGGGCAGCTGCGTTTCGCGCGCCACCGTCTCGTCAAGGTTGTCGGACGCGCTCTCGGCCGCTTCCTCCAGTGTTCGGGCAGCCCGCCGGGCACACCTCGCGGCGGAGAAGCGGCGCCACCTGGACCGGAAGGCCCAAGCGGCCGCGATGGCCCCCATCACCAGCACACCGGCCCACAGCGGCCGACGCTCGGCCAGGTCCGCCGCGGTACGCAGCAGAAACGCGAGGACGCACAAGACGACCGCGAGCAGCAGGAAGAACAAGGCGGTCGTGCGCAGATCAAAGCCTCGGTCACGTCCCCTGCGTCGACCAGGGCGCACGGGTGCGGTCATGACTGGCATCCTCCACTGGCAGACGGCAACGAAGATCACTTGGCCACGAGTACCCAAGATCGCCAACTGCGCCCACGGTGACCTGCGGTGCCGAAAGCCGCCACTGGGTGAACGTTGCCGCCCCCACCGTCGGAGTCGACCCGCCACTGACCCCACGGATGTCGATCCCCGGACGCCGAACCGCACGTCTCGGCCACGAACGACCGGACGTCAGGCGGGCGGTGCCGTGATACGGGCCGGGCGGTCGGAGCGGATCGCGGTTTCGCTCACCGGTCCGAGGGGGTGCTTGCCGCTACCGGGCGGGGCGTTGGATGCGAAGTACGTGCTGGTCGTGGCGCATGAGGTAACCGCCGTTGCCGTCGCACCAGTGCTCGTGTACGTACGCCCTCACCTCGTCCCTGCTGGGGCGGGACGATCCTCCGGGCAGGCTGAGGTGGAAGCCGGCGACCGTGACGGCCTCGTCCAGGTCGCGGCTGCGGTACCGGGCGGGCAAGACGTCCAGGGCGATGCCGTCGATCGGGTTGTGGGGAAGGGCGGCGAGTTCCTCGGCCAGTTCCCTCAGATCGAAACGGAGTCCGGTGAAGTGGTGGACCATGCGCATGCAGGCGCCGTCGGGGTTCTGCAGGAGGACGAGCAGCAGACCGCCCGGCGCCAGCCACTCCACGATGCGCGACACCGTCGCCGCCCACTGCGCGCGCGGAACGTAGTACAGGACGTGGGCCAGCAGGGCCAGATCGGCCCGCACCTCGACCCTGGCCTCCAGAACCGGTTCGGCCACCACCTCGGCCTGCGGGCATGCCAGCGCCAGGGCGCGCCGCATCGGCTCGCTCGGCTCGATGCAGACGGTGCGCTCGAAGTACGGGGCGACAGACCGCGTCGTGGTGCCCTCGGCGGCGCCCACGTCCAGCAGCACCCGCCGGGTGGGCAGCTGCTCCACGAGGTCCCGCAGGTAGGCGTGGGTGAGGGTCTTCTCATCCGTTCCGGCGAGGAAGAGGCCGAACGCTTCCCGGTAGGCGTCCTCCTCCGTCCGCAGGTTCCCCGCCTGCGCCGTCTTGTGCCGGTCCATCCCGTGCTCCTCACTGCTGAAGCGGCTCGCCCGTCCCGGAGCCCTGACAACCGAGGGGGAGGGCACTCTCAGCCGCGCCCCTGGCTGCACATCCTCGTCCTGGACATCAACCGTCTTGCGGTACAACACGGCACGCCTGCTCCGTGCGGAAGGTGTGCGACCGGTGCGACCGGCGGCAGATTGCGGCTTCGGTGACCAGGCGAGTGGCGGTCTTGTCGTGAAGGCCGAGTGCCTTCGCGACAACGGGGCCGGGACTTGGAGGATGAGCTGGCGAAGCGCTGAGTCGCAGCGGTGGGCGGCGGGCGCGGCTGTACCGCGGCCATCTCCTCCTCTGGTGGGAAGTCGGGTTTCGACCGTGGGTGGATCACTGGGAGATCATCGCGCTGGAAGCTTCCGGTATGACTTCTTCACGAACATCGGTTGGGGACCCGGCAGCCATCAGGGTCGAGGGGCTGACCAAGCGCTATGGCCGTAGAACAGCTGTCGATGACCTGTCTTTCACGGTCGGGCCCGGAAGGGTGACGGGTTTCTTCGGCCCGAACGGGGCAGGGAAGACCACTGCGCTCAAGGTTGTCGTCGGACTGGCGCGGCCGGCTGCGGGCCGGGCGTTCCTGCGGGGCACGTCGGTCACGACGATCAGGCCCGACGCCCGCTTGCTCGGCGTGCACATCGAACCGTGCGGGGCCCATCCCGGCCGGACCGGTCGGGCGCACCTGCGGTCGCTGGCCGCGCTGGCCGGACTACCCCGCCGCCGGGTCGGTGAAGTCCTGGAACTCGTCGGCCTGGAGGAGGCGGCCCGGCGCAAGGTCGGGAAGTACTCGCTGGGCATGCGGCAGCGACTCGGGCTCGCCGCGGCGCTGCTGGGCGATCCGGAGATCCTGGTGTTGGACGAGCCGGTGAACGGCTTGGACCCGCAGGGCATCCGCTGGTTGCGTAAGCTGCTGCGGGACCGGGCCGCGAGTGGTGGCACAGTCCTGCTGTCCAGCCACATGCTCAGTGAGGCCGCCCAGACCGTCGACGACGTGATCATGATCGATCGGGGCCGACTGGTCCATGAAGGTACGATGCAGGACCTCGAACGGTCCGGGGCGAGCGCGGTCGTCGTACGCACCGCCGAGGCCCAGCGCCTGTCGACGTTGGTGGTTTCGGCCGGTGGCCGCACAAGGCTTGATGACGAGGGCGGCGGGCTGCTGATCGAAGGGCTCGACGCCGCGGAGGTGGCGCGGCTGGCCCACCGCGGCGGCGTCCTGCTGGAGGAAATCGCCCAGCGGACCGCGTCGTTGGAGGACGTGTTCTTCGGTCTCACAGGAGGGGCGGACCGTTGAGCCATCTACTGCGAGGCGAATTGATCAAGGCCGTGACCACCCGGACTTTGCTGGGCTTTGCGGTGGGTGGGGTCGCGTACGCGGTCCTGAACGTTCTGGCGGTCGCGGTATGGGCGGGCACGCTGGACGAGGTGCCCGAGAAGGAGGAGGCCCTGTCGGCGTTGCCGACCCTGCTTCTGCTCTGGGGGCTGGTCGGTACGGCCGGGGAGTATCGGCACCGGACGGCTGCACCGGCGGCTCTGGTGGGCCGCCGTCACCGCGGGTTCGTGCTGTCGGCGAGAATCACCGCATACGCACTGACGGGGCTCCTGCTCGGTACGCTGACGACCATGGTGTCGGTCGGGCTTGCGCTGCCGCTGTTGAGCGACCATCCGGGTCCCGACCTCACCTCGGGAGACGTCGGTGCCGTCGTGGCGGGCAACCTCGTGGCGTTCGTCCTGTCGGCGATCCTGGGTGCCGCCCTCGGCGCTCTGATCCGTAGCCCGGTCCTGGGGGTGGTCGTCCTGCTGATCGTGAACTTCGCCGTGATCCCGCTGCTGTCCGGGGTGTCGGAGTCGATGGCCAACCTCACGCCGTTCGGCGCGGCCGGCGTGCTGAGCCGGATGACCCACTACACGACCCTGTCGGTCGTCGAGGCCGGATGGGTACTGGCCGCCTGGACGGCCGCGGTCGCGCTCGTCGCGGTCGTTGTCGAGCGACGGCGCGATCTGGCGTGAACCGGTTCCTGCAGCGTGCCCGAGCGGCGTGCGACCCGCTGGTCGCGCGCCGCTCGGCGCTCTTCGACCTCCTGCTGGCCATGGTCACGACCGGCGTGGAACTCGGGGTGTTCTTCGACAGCAACACCCGGGTCGGCGTTCTCCCGGTCGTGGTGACGGTGCTCGCCGGCTCCACTCTGCTCGGCCGCCGCCGCGCACCGTTGACGGTGCTCGCCGCAGCCTGTGCGGGTGCCGCCGCGCTCATCTGGCTCGGCTACGCGCCGGGCGGTGGCCCCGCCGTGGTCGCCCTCGCCTCACTCGCCGACCTGCGCGACCGCAGAGTCTCGGTGGCAGCACTCGTCCCGACGATGCTGTACCTGGGGCTGGCGAGCATCTGCTCACCGCCCGTCACGATCGGCGCGTGGGCCCTCGGTTCGTATCTGCAGACCCGGCGGCGCTACACCCGGGCGCTGGAGGACCGGGCGGCCACTTTGGAACGCGAGCGTGACCAGCTCGACCAGCTCGCGGCACAGCGGGAGCGCACCGCGGTCGCCCGCGAACTCCACGACATCGTCGCCCATTCGGTCACCGTCATGCTGATCGGCGTGCGCGGCGCCCGGGACGTCCTGCCGACCGAGCCCCGGGTCGCGGCTGAGACCCTGGAACGGGTCGAGGCCAGCGCGGAGCAGAGCCTGGCCGAGCTCCGCCGGATCCTCGGCCTGCTGCGCACGCCGGACAACAGCACGCAGTGGCGACCGCCACCCTCGCTCGACCAGCTCACCGAGTTGGTCGCCGAGTACCGGGGCGCCGGGATGCCTGTGCGGCTCGAGGTCACCGGCGAAGCCCGGCCGCTGGCCGACGGCCTCGAACTGTCGGCCTACCGGATCGTTGAGGAGGCGCTGACCAATGTGCTCAAGCACAGCGATCCCACCCAGGTCACGGTGACGCTCGGCTACGGTCCGACGCGGTTGGACCTCACGGTCGAAGACGACGGCGGCGGCGGTGACCCGGCCCCGTCGTCCGGCGGGCACGGCATACGCGGAATGCGGGAGCGTGCGGCGGTGGCAGGCGGCAGCCTGGACACCCGCCGGACCGTCGACGGCTTCCTGGTGGCCGCCCGGCTCCCGGTCGGGGGCGCGGTATGACCATCCGCGTTCTGATCGTCGACGACCAGGAGCTGATCCGCACCGGCTTCCGGCTGTTCCTGCAGACGCAGGACGACATCGAGGTCGCCGGCGAAGCCGCCGACGGCCACGAGGCACTGGCCCAGGCCGCTGCCCTCGCCCCCGACGTGGTCCTGATGGACATCCGGATGCCGCGCATGGACGGTGTCGAGGCCACCTCCCGGCTGACCGCCGCCGGATCCTCGCCCCGGGTGCTGATCCTGACGACCTATGACCTGGACGAGTACGTCTTCGGCGCACTGCGGGCAGGCGCGTCGGGTTTCCTGCTCAAGGACGCCTCACGCGACCGCCTGCTGGAGGCGATCCACGTCGTGCACGACGGTGAGGCGCTGCTGTCGCCGTCGATCACCCGCAGGATGATCGAGGACTACGCCTCCCGCGCCCAACCGCTCCGGCCCACTTCCGAGCTGATGAACGGTCTCACCCCCCGGGAACGGGAAACCCTCCTGCTGGTGGCCAGAGGGCTGTCGAACCCGGAGATCGCCGCGCGCCTGGTCGTGACCGAGGCGACGGTGAAGAGCCACATCGGCAGCATGTTCGCCAAGCTCCAGCTGCGTGACCGCGCCCAAGCTGTGGTATTCGCCTACGAGAACGGCCTCGTCCTCCCGGGCAGCTCAGGCTGAGCCCGGGCTGTTCCGGCAGACGGCCCTGCCAACTATGGGCGGCGCCCCAGGTAGGCGGCCAGCCGGGTGTAGACGTCGGCGTCGTCGGGCACCGGTACGACCGGGCTGAACGGGCCGCCCTGCTCGCTGCGGGCCTCTGGCGGCGCAAACTTGGAGAATGCCTCAAGCGCCTGCCCGGCCAGCTCGGGGTCGAGTTCGGCGAGCCGCCGGGTGGCATACGCGAGGTCCCAGGAATGAACCGTGAACTCGTGGGTGTAGGCCTCCAGAACATCCCGGCCGGGCAGCGTGGCCCACGGCAGCTCCACCATGCGGTCGAGCTGCCCGTCATCAGCCCACACCCGCTCGACCTCGCCACGAGCCCGGGCGAATGCGCTTGCCCAGCCGTCATCGGCCACGCCGTCGATCACATCCGGTACGCCACGCGCATCGCCTCCGGTACCGACACGGGCGAGCTTGTGCAGCACGGAGACCACATGTCCGAGCAGCGCGCGAACGTCGTAATCGGCGCAGGGAGTGCGGCCCGTGAGCTCGTCGGGCCTTACCGCCGCGACCTGTTTCCCGGCTTGGTCAAGCGCTCTGACGAAGGTCGGACGCGGGTCATGGGCCGGCTCAGTTGTCATGATCGGGAGGCTACAAGGACGCACTGACAGGCCGGGCAGCGGTAGTGAGCAGTCCTGCTGGCGGTCCGTATACCCACCATCTGCCGCACGTTCCAACGCGCACAGGAGGCAGGTGTCCAACCGGGCCCGTCTCCCGCCTCCTCGGAACACGGGTTCTGCTCGTCATCGCGTCCCGAAGCCAACCCATTGCCACACACGAAAATCCCCGCGATCACCCCCCACGAAATTCACGCGCCCGGACCCGATTGACGACGTTCTGGCGAAGTTGAATGCGCGATGTCGGTATGACCGCTTGAGGTGGCGGAGGAGCGCCCGGATTGGCGGGGTCGAGTGCTTCAGTTGGCGGGTTCCGGGGGGAGGTGGTGAGAGAGGTTGGCCAGTCCGCGGATTTCGGTGGCGATGCTGCCCCACGCGCAACCAGGAAGTTCGTGACCGACTTCGGGCAGGATGAGCAGGCGCGAGTCACGGATCCGGGACGCGATCTTCTTTCCCGCACCGGGCTTGATGAGGGGGTCGTCCGCTCCGTGGAGTACCAGTGTGGGCCGGGTGATGGCGCTGATCGGCGGCCCGTGCCATTGGGCGCCGATCTGTCGGCTCTGCGCCTGCTGGTCGTGCACGCCGCTGTCGGCGTTGCGCTCGGCGGCTTCTCGTGCGGCTGCCTCGTCGAAGGGGCGGTTCGGCGAGGCGAGGAGACGGGAGACGGCGATACCGGCCGCGACCGCCCCTTCGGGCGTGTAGGGAAACTTCAGGCGGGCGAACTTCGCCAGGGTCCGCATCCGAATGTAGCGCATGGTCCGCAGCCCTGAGACGTCTCCGGGGACGGCGGCCATGGAGGTGAGTGTGCGGACGCGGTCCGGGTACCTCAGTGCCACGCGCTGTGCGACGGCACCACCGAGGGAGACGCCCAGCAGGTGGGCCGACCGCCACCCTAGGGAACCCATGACTGCGACGGCGTCATCGGCCATGTCCTCGGCCGTGTATGCCTGGCCGCGCTTGGCGAACAGCGCGGAGACGGGGCTGCGGGTGGTGGTGGGCGGCAGGTGGGTCGACTCTCCGCCGTCGCGCTGGTCGTACCGGGCCACCGCGAAGCCCTGCGCGGCCAGCATCCGGCACAGTCCGTCCGGAATCCACAGCCGATTGACGCCCAGACCGGTGACGAGCAGCAGCGGCTCACCGTCGGCCCTTTCGGCCAGTGAGTCGAAAGCCAGCCGCACCGCACCGTTCTCGGCCCAGCGGACCGGACTCCACAGACGCGTCGGTGACGAGGACATAAGAACCTCCCATAACTGCGATCACTGTTCGCAGTTTCTAGACTAAGGGATGCGCCATGGAACGGAGAAGGCAGGTGGACGAGTGGCCCAGGAACCCGTGACCGTCTGGGCACGGCCGGAGCGCGGCACCCGCGGGCCCGCGGCCGTGCACAGCCGCGCGGAGCTGACCGCTGTCGCCGTCGAACTGGCGGACCGGAGCGGCCTGTCGGCAGTGTCGATGCGTCAGGTGGCCAAGGCGCTGGGCGTCGGCCAGGCATCCCTCTACCGCTACATCTCTGGCCGTGAGGACCTGCTTGACCTGATGACGGACTCGGCGGCGGGAGAGATCGACCTCGACGTCCCGCTCAGCGGTGATCCCGTTGCGGACCTGGCTGCCCTGGCAGCCCGGACCAGGACCGTCCACCTGCGGCACCACTGGCTGTCCGAGATCCCGCCGGAACCTCTCCGGCTCGGCCCGCGAAGCCTGGACTACCTGGAATACGCGCTGCGGGCGATGGCGGCCGTCCCTCTGCCGGGTCAGACCAAGATGGAGATCGTCGCCCTGATGAACGCCCTGATTTCGCAGTTCGCCCGAGCAGAACTCCAGGTCAGCCACGCGAACACCGATCGCCAGGCGGCGCAGGCCGCCTATCTGAGCGAAACGGCCGCCAAAGGAGATCACCCGCATGTCGCGGCCGCCATGGCCGATCACACCGAAGCAGGACCGGCAGAGAGCCCACATGCGCTGTTCGAGAGAGCGATGCACCGGGTACTCACCGGCCTCGTCGCGCCCAGCTCCTCCTGATGAGCACTCCAGTTGGCGCATTTCGAGGACCGCGCGGCGCTGCTGCGCGCGGGGAATCCAACCGTGCTGGATCGGTTCTGGATTTGAGAGCGCCTATCGTGGTTTCCGCAGTCGGCAGCTCTGTGCCCCGGGGGGAGTTCAGGGCAGGGCAGACTGCATGATGTCGCGACAGCGGTCCACGCTTCGGGGCCACGGCATGTGCCGCAGCCCGAAACGTTCACCTTGTCCCGACGCAGTCCGAATCGGTGGTCGAGCCCTCGACATGTGCAACTGGATCTCGCCCACGACCGGCCAAGCCCAGAACCACGGTAGAGCCCGGCATCGATAGCCCGTCCTTGGCCCAGGGGGTACCGCACGCATCTGGTGATACCGCAGCGGATCCACGAGCTGTCCGGCATCACCGAGTTCGACCTCAGCAACACATCGAGGGTTGTCGATCCCGCTGCCCTGGACCGGACACGAGCTGAGCGTTCGGTTCCATGTGGGGGGTCGTCACCGTGGTTCGTTCATCCGGGGAAGGCGATCGTACTCATCAGCGCGTTGGCCTCCTGCCGGGAGTCGAGCCGAGTGTGCTGGACGACGATGGGAACGTCGCTGGTGACGAGGAGGCAGTAGTCGGTGCCGACGGGGATGTGTTCCGGCCCGTCGAGGTCGTTGATGCGCTGGTGGAAGGCGCGCCGGGGGGCGATGGCGAGGACGAAGGGGCCCGCGGGCTCGCGGTCGGTGAAATAGACGTACACCTCGACACGCGCCCGGGTGTCCCCCGCGTTGAGCATGCAGATGCTGTCGTGACTGGTCATCTCAGGCTCGGGCCCACAGCTGCGCGGCGGAATGTAGCCGTCGGCGATGACCCAGGCGGTGGCTCCGATGCCGGTGGGACAGGGGTTCATGGAAGGTTCCCTTTCGAATGCGATCTGCGCTTCGGTGGAAAGTCGACTGCTGGTCGGGGTCAGAAGTCGTTGGCCCCCCGGGCGGTGAGCCCGCCGTCGACATGCAGGTGGCTGCCGGTGACGTAGCTGGACTTGGGTCCGAGCAGCCAGTCGATGGCCTCGGCGATCTCCTCGGGCCGCGCGAGCCGGCCGAGAGGGATCTGCGTCCGTGCGCGGGAGGCGGCATCGTCGTGCTCGTCCGTGGTGACGTCGAGCAGCGGTGTCGCGGTGGCACCGGGGACGACGCCATTGACGCGGATGCCGCATCCCGCGTAGTCGACGGCGAGGGCTTTGACCATGGCGGAGACGCCGCCCTTGGAGCTTCCGTACGCGCTGTTGGCGCCTCCGGCGAACCCCACGAAAGCCGAGGGGGACGAGACACAGACGATCGCGCCGGGGAGCCCGTGCTCCAGAAGAAGCCGGATGGCCTCGCGGCAGGTCAGAAAGGTGCCGGTGAGGTTGACGTCGATGACGCCTGCCCATTCCGCGAGCGTGGTCTCATGTGCCTTCCGGGAGATTTCGACACCCGCGTTGGCGACGATGCGGGTGGGAACACCGAGGGAGGTGCGGCACTGGGCGTAGGCCTCGGAGACGGCTGCTTCCTGGCAGATGTCGGCGGCGACAGCCAGCGTGTGGGGCGCGCCGCGCTCCTCTGCCTCCCCGGCGACCGCCTCCACACGGGCACGGTCCCGGTCCAGCAGGGCGAGGGGGTGTCCGAGCGATGCCTGCTGGAGTGCGACGGCACGCCCGATGCCGGATCCCGCGCCGGTGATGAAGGTGATGTCGTCGTGCATCGTGCTCGTCCTTCGGATGTCGTGTTTTGGAGAGTGCTTTTTCCGGGGATTGCTTTGTTTCCTGGGCCCGGTGCCAGCGGTTCACAGCGGGGCAGTTGTGGCATCGCGCTCAGATGCCTGCGTCACTGGTGCCTCGCTCATGTCCTCGAGTTCGCGGTTCATGGTTTCTCGTACGCCGAAGCGGATCAGCAGCCAGGAGAGCAATGCCATGACCGCGTACAGCGCGTAGCTTCCGGGCAAGGAGAGCTCGCGCAGCGTCGGGAAGGAGAGGTTGACCGCCACGCCGGAGATCCAGTTGACCGATGCGGCCAGCGCGAGCGCCGGGCCCCGAATGGCGTTGGGGAACATCTCTCCCAGCAGCACCCACACCACCGGGCCCCAGGAGACGGCGAAGCACACCACGAAGACGTTCGCGCCGATCAGGGTCAGCGGTCCCCATGCTCCCGGTAGTTCCACTCCGTCGCCGACCGGGACGGACCTGGAGAACCCGATGCTCATCAGGACGAGGCTGACTGCCATACCGGTCGAGCCGGCGAGCAGCAGACGGCGGCGGCCGATCCGGTCGATGAGCACGATCGCGATGACCGTCGAGACCACATTGATCAGCGAACTCAGAACGGACAGTCCGAAGGACGCGGACTCGCCGAACCCGACCGACTTCCACAGCGAAGTGGAGTAGTAGAAGATCACGTCGATGCCGACCAGTGCCTGAAGGGCGGCGATGCCGACGCCGGCCCAAACGATGCGGAGCAGTCCGGTACGACGGCAGAGCAGGTCCCGGAATCGGGGGCGGTGTTCACCGGGGGCGGTGGCACCCATGCGCTCCACGTCCCGTTCGGCCTGGCCGCGGGGGACCGCGTGCAGGTCGGCCAGGACGCGCACGGCATCGTCCCGGCGGCCGCGGGCGGCCAGGTAGCGCGGGGACTCCGGTATCCGCAGGGAGCAGATTCCGTAGCCGAGCGCCGGGATCGCCCCGACGATGAACATCCACCGCCATGCCGGGAGGCTGAGGAACGTCTGTGCGTCCGCTCCGCCGAGCAGCGCCGCGATGAGGGAGTCGGAGAGCAGAGCGGCGAAGATGCCCAGGACGATGGCCATCTGCTGGAGCGAGGCCAGCCGGCCGCGGGCGGAGGCCGGCGAGACCTCGGAGATGTAGAGCGGGCCGAGCACCGTCGCGTATCCGACGGCGACGCCCGTCAGCAGACGCCATGCCACCATGGTCCAGAAGGTCGACGCTGTTCCGCAGCCGACGGACGAGGCCGCGAAGATGATCGCGGCGATCCCCATGACCCGCGGCCGTCCGATGCGGTCCGCCATCCATCCGGCCAGCAGCGCCCCGGCCGCGGCACCGAGCAGAGTGATTGCGACGACGGTGCCCAGGCCTATCGAGTCGAGGCCGAAGTTCTCCTCGATGGCGTCGACGGCTCCGTTGATGACGGCGGTGTCGAAACCGAAGAGGAATCCACCGACAGCTCCCACGACGGAGACCAGAACCACCCGGCGAGGCGGCTTGTCGGATCTGGGGACGGCAGAAGGCCCGACCAGGTCGGCTCCGGACATGCGGTTTCCTCACTTCGTGGTTGGACAAGGCACCCGGGGCGGGACCCGGCCTGCGGAGTTGGAGCGCGGAGGGGTGCCGCCCACGGGCTTCGGCGGGGATCGCAGTCAGCCCTCGTTGCGAAAGGCGCGCTCATCGGAGAGGAATGCGCGGTGAAGGAATGCGCGGTCCCCCGGAGCCCGCGGGCCCGTGGGCCTTCGCGGGACCGGCAGGAAGCAGGACACGGCTTGAGCAACGGGCGCGGCCCCACCGCAGCCACCGGGAGGTGGGGCTCCGCTCCTCCGACCGCAATCGGTCACGGCAGCAGCAGGGCCGCCGCGTCGGTGTAGCGGGCCAGGCTGTCAGGATCGAGGCGGACTCCGAGCCCGGGTTCGTCGGGGACGGCCAGCGTCCCGTCCGCGTCGAGCCGCCAGGGGGTGGTCGTGAGGGAATCGACGTAGGGCGATCCGGTGACGTATTCGACCAGGTCCGTGTCGGGCAGTGCAGAAGCGAGTTGCAGATCGGCGGCGAGTCCGACGGCGGTGTTCCAGCCGTGCGGGATCAGCCGCACGCCGTGATCTTGGGCAGCCCATCCGATGCGGCGCTGCTCGCTGAGGCCGCCGACCTTCGTCACGTCCGGCTGAACGATGTCGAGGGCGCCGTTCTCCAGCCAAGGGTGGAAGCTCTGCCGCCTCGTCAGCACTTCCCCACCCGAGATCGCCACCGGCGCCTCGCGACGGAGGTTCACATAGTCGTCGAGGGCGTCGGGGCCGAGCGGTTCCTCGAACCAGGCGATGTCGTACCGGTCGAGCATCCGCGCGGTGCGCAGCGCCCACTTGTAGCCGTTGGACCAAGCGCTGTCGCTGCCCCCCGCATCCACCATGAGTAGCGCTTCAGGGCCCACGGCCTCCCGGGCCGCGGCCACGATCCGCTCATCGAGGCGCTCGCTGACTCGTCCGAAGAGGCCCCAGCCGATCTTGAAGGCCTTCCAGCCCTGGCCGGCGAGTTCCTGCAGATGTTCCGCCAGGATCTCCGGCTGGTCCATGAGCAAGGACGCGTAGGGGCGGACGCGTTCGCGGTAGCGGCCGCCCAGCAGGCGGCCGACGGGCTGGCCGGTGGCCTGGCCGAGCACGTCCCACAACGCGGTGTCGATGCCGCTGATGGTGTGCGTCACCGTGCCCCCGCGCCCCATCCAGAACGTGGTGCGGTGCAGCCGCTCCGACAGCCGTTCGGGCTCCGTCGCCTTCTCGCCGATCAGCAGGGGACGCAGAAGTTCGAGGGCTCCGCGGACCAGCGCCTCGCTGGTGAACACGCTACCGACGCCGACCAGCCCCTCGTCGGTGTGCACCGCCACCAAAGTGTGGACGACATCGTCCTGGTCGAGTTCCTCCTGCCATCCGCCTGCCGGGGTGGCGCCCCGCAGACCGGCCGCACGTACGTCACGGATCTTCATGGCTTCCTGATTCTTCGGTGAACGGTTCCGGGTGGGCTCCCGACGCCCGACCGGACGGTCGACGAGGCGGACAGCGCCCCAGCAGCCCCAGCAGCCTCAGGAGCTGGGAGCTCCCGGCGAGAGGGGGCGGCATGTGGCCGAACTGGTTCGCGCCACCTGTCCGGGATGGGCGGCGCTCGATGCGAGACACTAAGCCGCGCATGGCAGATGGTCAACCATCTGCCATCGACGGGATAGCTATCGTGGGTCCGTCGCCCGCACCAGCGGGCCCTTGTCCAGGGGATGGGAAACGCATGACGAGCTCGATGCCGCCGACCGGGCCGCCGGCGTCTCGGCGGGAATGGGTCCTGAACTGGCTCAGGCAGGCCATCGCGAGCGGGGAGATGAAACCCGGTGAGCGCCTGGTCGAGCGCGAACTGTCAGCCGGCTCCGGGGTCAGCCGCGGTCCCGTACGCGAGGCCATCATGATCCTGGAGCAGGAAGGGCTCGTGGTCTCCCATCCCTACCGAGGTGCGGTGGTCGCCGAGGTCTCGCAGCGCGAGGTACGAGAGGTCCTGGTGCCGATCCGGCTCACCATCGAGCGTTTCGCCTTCCGCGACGTCGCCGAGACACGCCCGCCGGAACTGCTCGACCGAC
Source organism: Streptomyces smyrnaeus (assembly GCF_017676345.1). Classification (GTDB taxonomy): domain Bacteria; phylum Actinomycetota; class Actinomycetes; order Streptomycetales; family Streptomycetaceae; genus Streptomyces; species Streptomyces smyrnaeus. Next base: position 784,371 of record NZ_JAFFZM010000001.1, read on the forward strand.
TCGAACGCGTCGTCGAGGAAATGTTCGCTGCGGTCGGAGGCGAGGGCGACGCGGACCGCCTCGCCGACCTCGACCTGGCCTTCCACGAGGCGGTCATCACCGCGAGCGGCCACGTACAGGCGCTCCAGATCTGGCGCACGATCCAGCCTCGAGTGCATGCCTACTTCCTGCGAGACGCACCCGCACACTCGTCACCCGAGGAAATCCCCAGGCAGCACCGGGCACTGCTGTCAGCTTTGCGAACCGGCACGGTCGACGAGGTCGACTGCGCCGTCACACGACACATCGAGACCTACCTAGGTGACGACACATCGGCGTGAGCGCGCAGGCCCTACCGACCACACCGCCGCCTCCCATACACAGGCCCTCATCGCGGACTGCGGCACCCTACTCACCACCCACCGAGCGGCCCTCGAAGCAGGCCCCGACCCCCGGACCGTCACCCAGTGGATCGGGGAGACCGAAGCCCGGCACTCACAGGCGCAGGCCCTGCTCTCCGCCGCTCAGACACAAGCCGACGGACCAGCGCCACGGGAAGCTGTCGCCAAGATCGTCCGCTCGGTCGGCGATGCCGCCGCCGCAGTCCAGCGGGCCAGGCCAGGCCACAGGACAAAGCCGAGCCGTACAGCCGGCTCGGACTCCAGCTCACCCACGCCGCGAACAAGAGCCCACAGTCTCAGCCCTTGCCGAGATCGATCCCGGTGCCGGAAACAGCACATCCCCACGGCATACAGGAAGCCGTGGGGATGTGGTACGTGTCCGAGGGGGGACTCGAACCCCCACGCCCGATAAAGGGCACTAGCACCTCAAGCTAGCGCGTCTACCATTCCGCCACCCGGACCGGGCCGTGCCACGGCGTTGGGAGGCCGTGGCGACGGCCGTAACGATACCAAGGGTTGGGAGTGCTTCTCACCTGGGTTTCCTGGCGAGTTACCCTTTTTGTCCGGATGGTCGGGAAAATGGGGGTCGGTCCTCCCGGGTGGTGGCTAGCGGCGCTTGCCGCGGAGGTAGGCGGCGGAGCGGCGGGCGGAGGTCAGGGAGCCGGCGGGGTTGGCGGCGGGGTCGACGGCGTCGTCGCGTTCCATCAGCCAGTGGTGGTCGGCGCGGCGGCCCCGGTGCCGGCGCAGCGCGGTGCCGATGAAGTGCTCGTAGTCGATGTCGCCGTCACCGACGTCGACCATGTGGTAGCCGTCCGGGGATGCCTCGTCGTGTTCGCCGTCCTTGACGTGGAAGAGGGGGTAGCGGTGCGGGGCGGCCAGTACGTAGTCGATGGGGTCGAAGGGGGCCGGGGTGCCGTCGGGGCGGACGCTGAAGCGGTGCTTGCCGGCGAAGGCCCAGTAGATGTCCATCTCCAGGTAGACCAGTTCGGGGTCGGTCTCGGCGAGCAGTACGTCGTAGAGGCGCACATGGGGCTTGTCCTCGGCGAAGCCGAACTCCATCTGGTGGTTGTGCTGGTAGAACTTCAGCCCGCGTGCCCGTGCCGCCGCGCCGTAGGTGTTGAAGTCCTCGGCGGCGCGCTTCCAGGCGTCGACGGTGCGGCCGTACCGGTCGGGGCTGGCGGCCGTGCCCACGTGCGGGAGGCCGAGCGCCGCCGCGTCGTCGCAGACCTTCTCCAGCTGGGTGGCGAAGGTGTAGGCGTCGGGGTTGGCGGAGTAGTAGCCGACGTGGCTGCCGATGCCGCGCAGCCCGTGCTCGCGCAGCAGGCGCTTGAGCTGCCGCAGTGTGAGGTCGCCGGTGCCCTGGGTGTAGCCGGCGAACTCCACCGAGTCGTAGCCGTAGCGCTCCAGCTCCTTGAAGACGGTGGCGAAGCCGAGCTTCTGGACCTGGTCGCGGACGGTGTAGAGCTGGATGCCGAGTTTGCCGCGGGGGACGATCGGGCGGCAGCCGTGCCGGTCGATGGTGGGCTGCCGGTCGGCGGTGGACTGCCGGTCGGTGGCGGCGGAGGCCGGTGCGGCGCCCAGGAGGGAGGCGGCGGTGGCACCCGCCGCCACGCCGAGGAAGCCCCGGCGGCGCAGCCTGTGGTCGAGTTCGGCGTGCTGGGGCCGTGCGGATCTGCTGGTCATGAGGCGTCTCCCAGTGCGAGATCGAGGAGCAGGCGTTTGACTTCGGTGGCGGGGAAGGGCTGCGCGGAGGGCCGGGCCCCGGTGCCGGGGCCCCCGGAGCCGAGCGCGTCGGCGCGGGAGCACAGGAGCACGGGGCCGTCCTCGGTGCGGTCGGGCAGCCGGCCGTGGCTGCCGCGGATCGGGGAGGGGTCGAGGGGGACGACGGCCATGCGGTAGCGCATGCCGGTCTTCTTGCGGGCCAGCGCGGCGGCCGCGCGCAGCTTGACGTAGGGGTCCTTGGGGTCCATGAACAGCTCGACCGGGTCGTAGCCGGGCTTGCGGTGGATCTCCACGAGCTGCGCGAAGTCCGGGGCGCGGCGGCTGTCCAGCCAGTAGTAGTAGGTGAACCAGGCGTCGGGTTCGGCGACGGCGACCAGTTCGCCGGAGCGCGGGTGGTCCAGGCCCGCCTCCTTCTTCCCCGTCTCGTCGAGCAGCCGCTCCAGCCCGGGCAGTCCGGTCAGCGCCTCGCGGGTGGCGGCCAGGTCGGCCGGGTCGCGTACGTAGACGTGGGCGAGCTGGTGGTCGGCGACGGCGAAGGCGCGGGAGGCCCACGGGTCCAGGTACTCCATGCCGTCCTGGGTGTGCACTTCCAGCAGCCCGGCGCGGCGCAGCACGCGGTTGATGTCGACATGGCGGCGTACGCGGGTGATGCCGTACTCGGAGAGTGCGACGACGGTGCGGCCCTCGGCACGCGCGTCGGCGAGCAGCGGTGCGAGCGCGGCGTCCACGTCGGCGGCGGCGCGGTGGGCGCGGGGGTCGTCGGGCCCGTAGCGCTGGAGGTCGTAGTCGAGGTGGGGGACGTAGCACAGGGCGAGGTCGGGGTGGCGGGTGCGCAGGATGTGGCGGGTGGCGTCGATGATCCACTGCGAGGAGGTGAGGTTCGCGCCGGGGCCCCAGAAGGTGAACAGGGGGAAGTCGCCCAGCTCGGCGACGAGTTCGTCGTGCAGCGACGGGGGCCGGGTGTAGCAGTCGGGCTCCTTGCGGCCGTCGGCGTAGTAGATGGGGCGGGGTGTGACGGTCCAGTCCGTGTCCGCGCCCATCGCGTACCACCAGCAGATGTTGGCCACCGTGTAGCCGGGCTGCCGGGCACGGGCGGCGTGCCACAGCTTCTCGCCGCCGACCAGCGCGTTGTGCTGGCGCCACAGCAGGACGTCGCCGAGCTCGCGGAAGTACCAGCCGTTGCCGACGATGCCGTGGCCGGAGGGGAGTTCGCCGGTCAGGAACGTGGACTGGGCGGCGCAGGTGACGGCCGGCAGGACGGTGCCCAGTGGGGCCTGGGAGCCGCTGTCGGCCAGCGCCCGCAGGTGGGGCATATGGGCGAGCAGGGCTGGGGTCAGTCCCACGACGTCGACGACGAGCAAGGGGGTGCTCACGGCAGCTCCTTGAGGCCGAGACCGGTGAGGAGGTCACGGGCGGTGGACAGCTCGGCGGCGAGGCCGTCGGCGAGTTGTGCGCGGGTGGTGGGGCGCAGCGCGGGCGGCAGGGCCTGCCAGGTGTAGGTCTCCACCTCCAGGTGCCGGGTCAGCGGTGTCGGGCCGCCGACCAGGTGTGTCAGCGTCTCGTCGAGCACCGGCGTGGTCGCGGTCAGCGGCGGGGCGAGCGGGGCGTGCAGTGGTACGTGGAAGTGGGAGCGCCAGGGCCCGGTGGTGGGCAGTGCTCCGGGAGCCAGTGCCCGGTCGAGGTCGTCGGTGGCGCGCAGGGTGCCGTCCGGGGTGCGGGCGCGGGTCTGGTGCAAGAAGCGCGGCTCGGCGAACTCGGCCAGGGCCGCGCGCACTTCGGGCTGCTCGGGGTGCTCGGCGTGCAGCGCCGCGGACAGCTGGGACTTGACGATGGTCAGTCCCGCCTCGGCGAGCGCCGCCAGCGACTTGGCCGGGTCCTCGAAGGCGGTGGCCAGATGGCAGGTGTCCACGCAGACGCCGATCCGGTGCGCGGGCGGGCCGTCCTCTCCGGTCAGCGCCTCGATGGCGTCGGCCGTGGTCTCCACGGTGCAGCCGGGCTCGGGCTCCAGGCCGACGCGGATGGAGCGGCCGGTCAGCTCCTCCAGCGCGTCCAGACGTGCGGCGAGGGTGTGCAGCCGCGTCAACGCCCGGTGCCGGGCCTCGGCGTCGAAGCCGGTGTGCCAGGCCAGCGGCAGGGTGGAGACGCTTCCCTCGGTCACGTCGTCGGGCAGCAGCGCGGCCAGCAGCCGGGCGAGGTCGGTGGTGTGGTCCAGGCGCGCGTCGTCGGTCCAGTCGGGCCGGTAGACGCGGTACTTGACGTGCTCGTCGCCGAAGCCCTGGTACGGGAAGCCGTTCAGCGTGACGACCTCCAGTCCCGCCCGGTCGAGGCCGGAGCGCAGCCGCCGGATGGCGGCCGGGTCGTCGGTGAGCGTACGGGCCGCGTCGCGGGCCAGCCACAGGCCGATACCGAGCCGGTCGCGGTGCAGCCTGCGGCGTACGGGCTCGGCGTACTCGGTCAGCTGTCGCAGTACGCCGTCGAGCTGTTCGGCCGCGTGGACGTTGGTGCAGTAGGCGAGGTGGACCGTGGTGCCGTCGGGGTGCCGGAATCGCATGACCGCGCTCTCCTCACTCTCCGCCGCGCAGGATGGAGTTGCCCTGGAACAGCTGCTGCTCACGCTCCCCCGGCGGTGCGACGTCGAGGGTGAGCCGCCCGCTTTGGCCGTAGAAGGCGACCGGATTGCGCCACAGCACCTGGTCGACGTCGTCCTCGTCGAAGCCGGCGGCGAGCATGGCGTCGGCGACGTGGCTGGTCTTGAGCGGGTCGCTGTGCCCCCAGTCGGCAGCCGAGTTGACCAGCACCCGCTCGGTGCCGTGCACCCGCAGGATGCGGACCATCCGGTCGGGGTCCATCTTGGTGTCGGGGTAGATGGAGAATCCGAGCCAGCAGCCGCTGTCCGCCGCGGCGCCGACCGTGGTCTCGTTCAGGTGGTCGAGCACCACGCGCTCGGGCGGCAACCCGGACTCCCGCAGCACGTCGAGCGTGCGGGCCAGTCCCGCGGCCTTGTCGCGGTGCGGGGTGTGGACCAGTGCGGGCAGCTCATGGTCGAGGGCGAGCTGGAGCTGCGCCGCCAGCGCGGTGTCCTCGGCCGGCGTCATGGAGTCGTAGCCGACCTCGCCGACCGCCACGACCCCGTCCTTGATCAGATAGCGCGGCAGCTCGTCCAGTACGGGGGCGCAGCGCGGGTCGTTGGCCTCTTTGGGGTTGAGCGCCAGGGTGCAGTGGTGGGCGATGCCGTACTGGGCGGCGCGGTAGGGCTCCCAGCCGAGCAGCGAGTCGAAGTAGTCGAAGAACGTGGCGGGGGAAGTGCGGGGCTGGCCGAGCCAGAAGGACGGCTCGACCAGGGCGCGGACGCCGGCCTCGTACATCGCCGCGTAGTCGTCGGTGGTGCGGGACGTCATATGGATGTGCGGGTCGAAGATGCGGCGGGCCGGTGGGCGGGTCGGCGTCTTCATGGGGCGTCACGCTCCTCGATCTCCTCGCGGATCTCCTCGAACCGGGCCAGTTTCAGTACGTGTCCGAGGTCCTCGGGCACGGTGCGGCCCGCGGCGGTGCGCTCGCGCGCGTAGTCCGCCAGCATCCGGGCGAGCTCGTCGTCCCCCGCTGCGCGGTGTTCGAGCCCCGCCACGACGGCCAGCGGCACTCCGGTGAACAGGCACTTGAGCACTCCCTGCCGCCACTGGTGGGCCTGCAGATGTGCGGCGGCGTACGGTCCCAGTGCGGCGGCGATCAGCCGGGTGTCGTTGGTCCGTAAGGCGTCCTCGACCAGGGCGAGGGCTCCGGCCGTCGCCGGGGGCGGGTCCAGGTGCGGAAGGGCCAGCAGCACAGCGCGCCGCTCGTCGGCGGTGCCGCGCGTGTAGAGGCGGGTGAGCGTGTCGGTGTCCGGGGCGGCGGCGTGCAGGATGAGCACCCGGGCGGCGTCGACGGGGTCGGGCGCCACTGCGGCCGTGTCACTCGTCCGCGGTGCCGGGTGGCACTTGCGGCCCGCCGTGACGAAGTGCAGCTCCCAACGCGGGAGTCGTGGCGCGGCGCCCGTGTCGGGAGCGGCGCCTCCGCCGGGGGCGGCCGTGTCCGGTCGGGCGTCGGCCGCCTCGGTCAGGGCGCGGCGGAGCCAGGTGCGGGACTCCGCCGTCAGGTGGAGCTCCAGGCCGGTGCGGAGGGAGGCGAGCGGGGTCAGCATGGGGCGTCCTCCTGCGGCATGGTGGCCGCCTTCGCGGCCGTGGCTTCGGCGGTGGTCAGGAAGTCGAGGGAAGCGGCGGCGCGGTCGGGCCCGGCGTGCGAGTCGCGGGGCAGCTCGACGGTGACCAGACCGGTGTAGCCGACCTCGCGCAACGCGGCCAGCACCGGCGGGAAGTCGATCTCCCCCTCGCCGAAGGGGAGATGGGTGTGGACCCCGCGCCGCATGTCCTCGATCTGGACGTGCCGCAGCCACTCGGCGGCCGACCGGACGCAGTCGGCCGGGGGCTGCGGCTCCAGGCACTGGCAGTGCCCGATATCGAGGGTCACACCGAGCGGTTCCGGGCTGCCGAGTGCGGTGCGCAGCCGGTGGAACCCGGCCAGGTCCTCCAGCAGGTGGCCGGGCTCCGGCTCGATCGCCACCGGGACACCCGCGGCGCCGGCGCTGTCCAGCACCGGGCCGATGCCGTCGGCCAGCCGGGCCCAGCCCGCGTCGGGCGTGGTGCCCGGCGGGAGTTGCCCGCTGAAGCAGTGCACGGCGTGCGCCCCCAGGTCGGCGGCGACGCGGACTGCCTTGAGCAGCAGGTCCGTGCGGGCGGCGCGGGCCTGCGCGTCGGGGTCGAGCAGGGTGGGGTGGTGCTTGCGCCGCGCGTCGAGCACATAGCGTGCCCCCGTCTCGACGGTGACCGTCAGCCCGTGCTGCTCCAGGGCGCGGGCCACCTTCGCGGTGCGGGCCGCCAGGTCGGGCGCGAGGGGGTCGAGGTGCATATGGTCGAGCGTCAGCCCGACGCCCGCGTAGCCGAGGTCGGCCAGCAGTCCGAGGGCGTCGTCGAGCCGCAGGTCGGCCAGCCCGTTGGTGCCGTAGGCGTAGCGCAGTGGGGAGACGGGCCGGGACCGGGTCATGTAGGGCTGACCTTTCGGGAGAGGCGGCGGGCGACGGGCAGCAGACCGAGCAGTGCGAGGGCGGAAACGGAGCCGGCGGCCCCGCTCCCCTGGTCGCGGGCCGCGCCCTTCTCCGACGCCCGGGCGGTGAGCGCGGCCTGGAGCGGGAGCATGGCGCGGATCCCGCCGCCCACCGCGCGCTGGAGCAGCGGCGGCGAGGGGTTGAGCACGGCGTGCGCCAGCGGCCGGGTGGCGGTGGCGGCGTAGGTGGCGCTCGCGGCCACCGTCAGCGGGGTGCGCTGCCGGGCCAGCAGCCCGGCGATCGTCCCGACGGCCCCCAGCGCCGCCAGCGGTACGGCTGGTGATCCGCCCTCGGTCTCCCGTCGCGACACGGCGGTGACCGCGAGGGTGTGCGCTCCCATGGCCGCTGCCGCACCGAGCGGCCGCAGCGCCCTCTCGCTGCGTGCGGGCGGTACGGCAGGTGCGGGTGTCGCCGCGGCGCCGAGCAGTACGTCGAGGGTGCGGGCCGCCGCCATGGCGGCGGGCCCCGCCGCCGTGTGCTTCAGCCGCAGGTCGTACGCCCAGACGGTGCCGGCCAGCGCGGTGGCCGTGGCGAGGGGGAGCCGGCCGGTGCGAGCGGCCAGCGCCAGCCCCGCCGCCGTCAGAGCGGTGGCAGCGGTCAGGGCCGCGGCCGGGCGGATCCGGCCGGCGGGCAGGGGACGTTCGGGCCGCTCGCGGGCGTCCTCCTCGCGGTCGGCCCAGTCGTTGAGCGCCATTCCCGCCTCGTACAGGCACAGCGAGGCACCCGCGGCCAGCGCGGTGCCCCGGCCGGGTGGCCGGCCGGCCGAGGCCGCCCCCACCAGCGCGTCACCCGGCACGGTGGACACGGCGGAGACCCGCAGCAGCTGCGCCCAGGCAGCGAGGCGACCGCCCGTCATCGGGCGGGCCCGGCGAAGCGGGCGGCCAGGTCGAGCAGGGCGTGCCATTGGCCGGGGAGGTCGGCGGGGCCGTTGTCGGGGTCCTTGAAGTAGAAGCCGAGCCCGGGGAGCGGGCCGGTGATGCCGAGTTCGTCGGCGCGGGCCAGCAGCCGCGCCAGGTCGAGGACCAGTGGAGCGGCGAGGGCCGAGTCGCAGCCCTGCCAGGTGGTCTGGAGGACCATGCGCGAGCCGAGGAACCCGTCGAAGGCGATGTGGTCCCAGGCGGTCTTCCAGTCCCCCATCGCCGGTACGTCGTCGATGTGCACCTCGCCCTGGGGGAGGTCGCCGAGGTTGTCGGCGAGGACCCGGGCCTTGCCCGCGTTCTTGGCCGCCGCGGCGGCCGGGTCGGCGAGGGCCGCGCCGTCGCCGCCGCCCAGGAGGTTGGTGCCGGACCAGGCCCGGACGGCGAGCGCGCGCTGCGCGAACATCGGGGCGAGGACGGAGCGCAGCAGGGTCTGTCCGGTCTTGCCGTCGCGTCCCGCGTACGGGACGGCCGCGTCGCGGGCCGCCTCGGCCAGCCGGGGGTGGTGCAGCCCGGCCGAGGGTGTGAAGTTGACGTACGGGCTTCCCGCGCGCAGCGCCGCCGCCGCGTACAGGGAGCTGGGGGGCAGAGGTCCGCCGTCGGTGGGTGGGGCTTCGGTGCTGGCCACGTTGACGACGACGGTGCGGGCGAGGCCGTGGGTGCGGGTGAAGTCCTGGATGTCGGCGGCGTAGGCGGTGATCAGCTCGTCCTCGGTGGACGGCTCGGCGGCCGGGGCTCCGGGGCGGATCGCCGCGTCGGCGGTGGCGAGTTCGGCGCGGAGCGCGGCGGGGAGTCCGTATGGGAGGACGCCGGCCTCGGCGAGGGCCTCGGCCCGTTTGGGGAGGGGGCAGGAGGCGGTGTCGTGGCCGCCGAAGACGAGGGAGTCGAGGGGCGGGAGCCAGGCGCGGGAGAAGGGGGCGGTTTCGGTGACCATGCCGGTGGGTGGGTGCAGACCGGCCGCGAGGGCCGCGGCCCCGGCGATGGTGGTCGTCGCTACGGAGCCGCGTGCGCCGATGAGCCACACCCCGGTGCGGGGCGCCTGGCCGGCGGGGCTCGGGTTGTGGTGGGTCACGGTGTCCTCCCTCTTGCGGTGCCATGTGGGCGCCTGCGGCGGGTTGCTCCCCGTCCCCGCCCCTTCCCCTTTTCTCACAGGGGGCGCCCCTGTGCGACCCCCTCCTGGGGGCTGCGCCGGGCTGGTGGTTGCGGCCGGATGCCGTCTGCGGGCCCGGTTGTGCCCACCCGTCCC
>NZ_JAFFZM010000010.1 GCF_017676345.1 Streptomyces smyrnaeus
TCCGCGATGCGCAGCAAGGGGCACCCCCTGACCGGCCCCCGACAGCACAACCTCCGCACCGCAAGGAGACCCCGTGTCATTGAAGGCCCCGCCGTCCCCGGCCAGCAGGAGCCGGGGACGTGGCGGGCAACCCGTCCGGCCGGTCCGCCGCACACGAGGCGGACTGGCCCGGCTCGGCCCGCTTCCCTGGATCGCCCCGGTGGTCCTGCTCATTCTCGCTGTCGTCGTCTGGCCCGTCATCGAGCTGGTCAGGACCTCGTTCCTGAACATCAGCATCGCGGGGATCGTGCGGGGCTCGGCCGGCACCGACAAGTACAAGAAACTCCTCGACGAGACCGATTTCGGGCACGTCATCCTCTGGACCGTGCTGTGGACGGTCGTGGTCGTCGGCGTCACGATGATCGTCTCGCTGGGCCTGGCCCAGCTGTTCAACCAGCGCTTTCCGGGCCGCCGCGTCACGCGCTGGGCCCTGATCGCGCCCTGGGCCGCCTCGGTGCTGATGACGGCCATCGGCTTCAAGTGGATGCTCGACCGCACGGCCGGTGTCCTCAACACCGTGATGATCGACCTGGGCCTCATCGACGACTCCAAGGACTGGCTGGGCTCTGCGGGCACCGCCTGGCCCTGGATGATGTTCGTGGCGGTCTTCGTCTCGCTGCCTTTCACCACCTACACCCTGCTGGCCGGGCTCCAGACGATCCCGGCGGACGTCTACGAGGCCGCCCGGATCGATGGTGCGGGGGCCTGGCAGACCTATCGGGGGATCACGCTGCCGCTGCTGCGGCCGGCCTTCCTGGTGGGTGTGGTCATCAACCTGATCAACGTCTTCAACTCGTTCCCGATCATCTGGGCGATGACGCAGGGCGGCCCGGGCAGCGACACCGCGACGACCACGGTGTTCATGTACAAGCTCAAGGAGACCGACATCGGCGAGTCCGCGGCGATGTCGGTGGTCAACTTCCTGATGGTCGTCGTGCTCGTGCTGATCTTCCTGAAGGTCAGCCGGTGGAACGAGGAGGACTGATGGCGACCGCAACACAGACCGCCGGACCCGAACCGGTCGAGAAGGGGACGGCCCGGCGCGCCCCGCGCCCGGCGCGGCCCAAGCGCACCTTCCGGCCGCGCACCCTGGTGATCACCGCGGTCGCCTGGCTGCTCGCGGCGCTCTTCCTCGCGCCGTACCTGGAGATGATCGTCACCGCGCTGCGGCCGGCGGAAGAGCTGCGGGACCGCACCTATCTGCCGGACAAGCTGCACTGGTCCAACTTCATCGACGTGTGGAAGGAGTCCTCGCTCGGGGACAACCTCCAGGTGACGCTGCTGATCTCGGGCGGTGCCACGCTGCTGGTGCTGCTGGTCTCGCTCCCGGCGGCCTACTACACGGCCCGGATGCGGTTCAAGGGTCGCAAGTGGTTCCTGCTGCTGGTGCTGGTCACCCAGATGTTCCAGCCGACGGCGCTGCTGGTGGGTCTCTACCGGGAGTTCCATCAGCTGGACATGCTCAACTCGGTCTGGACCCTGATCCTCACCAACGCCGCGTTCAACCTCGCCTTCGCCGTCTGGATCCTGACCGCCTACATCGGTTCGATCCCGCCGGAGCTGGAGGAGGCGGCGATGGTCGACGGCACCAGCCGCTTCGGGGCGATGATCAAGGTGACGCTGCCGCTGGCGCTGCCCGGCGTCGTCACCGCGGTGATCTTCACCTTCATCACGTCCTGGAACGAGTTCGTGATGGGGCTGACGCTCTCCACCGAGCCGGACAAACAGCCGCTGACGGTCGGGATCAACAACTTCATCGGTGCCTACACGGTGCAGTGGAACTACCTGTTCGCCGCGTCGGTCGTCGCGATCGTGCCGGTGATCATCCTGTTCGCCTTCATCGAACGGCACGTGGTCTCCGGCCTGACGGCAGGCTCCGTGAAGTGATCTGCGGCGGCGGGAAGCGGGTACGCACCCGAGCGCACCCGCCGCTGCTCACGGGTCCCCGGCCGCGGCCGGGGACCCGGCGTTTTCCCCCGTTCAGCTCCGTATGATGACCCACAAATGAGCACCAACCGCTCCCAGCCGAGCTCGAAGGGCTTGACGGGAAGAACCGCTGGGGCTCTTCTTAGGGTTCAGTTGTTGGAGACAAACGGGGAGTGAACAGTGGTGGAGACTCCGGGGTCGCAGTCCTCGCTGCACCGGGCGAACCTCGAGCGCGTCGTGCGGGCCGTCCGGATGGCGGGTTCGCTGACCCAGGCCGAGATCGCCCGCACCACCGGGCTGTCGGCCGCGACCGTCTCCAACATCGTCCGTGAACTCAAGGACGCCGGGACCGTGGAGGTCACCCCCACCTCCTCCGGCGGGCGCCGGGCCCGCGCCGTCTCGTTGAGCGCGGACGCCGGGATCGTCGTCGGTGTCGACTTCGGCCACTCCCATCTGCGCGTCGCCGTGGGCAACCTGGCGCACACGGTGCTGGCCGAGGAGGCCGAGCCCATCGATGTGGACGCCTCGGCCGACCAGGGCTTCGACCGCGCCGAGCAGTTGGTGCGGCGGCTGGTGGGGCAGAGCGGAGTCAGCCCGGCGAAGGTCATCGGCATCGGCCTGGGCGTGCCGGGCCCCATCGACATGGAGACCGGTGTGCTCGGCTCCACCGCCATCCTGCCGGGCTGGGTGGGCACCAACCCGCGCGACGAGCTCGCCGCCAGGATGGGCGTCCCGGTCTACGTCGACAACGACGCCAACCTCGGCGCCCTCGGCGAACAGGTCTGGGGGGCCGGCCACGGCGCCCATGACCTGGCGTACATCAAGGTCGCCAGCGGCGTCGGCGCCGGACTGGTGATCAACGGCCGGATCTACCGCGGCCCGGGCGGCACCGCCGGGGAGATCGGCCACATCACGCTGGACGAGTCGGGCCCGGTCTGCCGCTGCGGCAACCGCGGCTGCCTGGAGACGTTCACCGCGGCCCGCTATGTGCTGCCGCTGCTGCACTCCAGCCATGGAACGGATCTGACGATGGCCCGGGTGGTGCGGCTGGCGGCCGAGGGCGATCCGGGCTGCCGACGGGTCGTCGCCGACATCGGCCGGCACATCGGCAGCGGTGTCGCCAGCCTGTGCAACCTCCTCAACCCCTCGCGGGTCGTCCTGGGCGGTGACCTCGCCGAGGCCGGGGACCTGGTGCTGGGTCCGGTACGGGACTCGGTGGCGCGCTACGCCATTCCGAGCGCGGCCCGCCAGTTGAAGGTCCTGCCCGGCGAACTCGACAGCCGCGCCGAGGTGTTGGGTGCCCTGGCGCTGGTCCTCAACGAGATGGGTGACACCACCCTGGTCGATGCCGCCGCCTCTGCTGTCGCCTAGCCGCTGGGGCGGCGACCCGCCGTTGCGGATTCGCTCTGTTGCCGGGTGCGGCGCCGTTGTGGTTGCTCGCATAGTTCCCCGCGCCCCTTTCGGGGTTCGGGGTTTCAACGGATGGCATCGTTGTCATCTCGTTAAGTATTTGCTTATTGACCGCTGAGTCACCGGCGAGTTGACTTCCGGCTACCTCGGCCGCAACGCCGCGGCCCCGTCAGGGAGGTCTCTCAATGCACGCAGCGCTGCGCGGCATCGTCCTCGGCACCGTCACACTCTCACTCGCCCTCACCACGGCCGCCTGTGGCAGTGCCGACCAGGCGGACGGCAAGGACAGCGACAAGTCCAAGAAAGGGCCGCTGACCATCGGGCTGCTGCTGCCCGAGAACCAGACGGCGCGCTACGAGCGCTTCGACAAGCCGCTGATGGTCAAGAAGATCAAACAGCTGGCGGGCAAGGACACCAAGGTCCTCTACGCCAACGCCAAGCAGGACGCCAACCTTCAGCAGCAGCAGGTCGACACGATGATCGCCAAGAAGGTCGACGCGCTGATCGTCGACGCGGTGGACGCCAAGTCGATCTCCAGCTCGGTCAAGAAGGCCGACGACAGCGACATCCCCGTGGTCGCCTACGACCGCCTCGCCGAGGGCCCCATCAAGGCCTACACCTCCGTCGACAACCCGCGGGTCGGCCGGATCCAGGCCAAGTCCCTCCTCGACGAGCTGGGCGACAAGGCCGACAAGGGCAAGATCGTCATGATGAACGGCTCCGTCACCGACCCCAACGCCAAGATGTACAAGGAGGGCGCCCACTCCGTCCTCGACGGCAAGGTGAAGATCGGCAAGGAGTACGACACCAAGGAGTGGAAGCCGGAGAACGCCAACGAGAACATGAAGGGCGCCATCTCCTCCCTCGGCAAGAAGAACATCGTGGGCGTCTACTCCGCCAACGACGGGATGGCGGGCGGCATCATCACCGCGCTGAAGCGGGCCGGCTTCGACAAGGACGAGCTGCCCCCGGTCACCGGCCAGGACGCCGAGCTCAACGCGGTCCAGCGGATTCTGGCGGGCGAGCAGTTCATGAGCGTCTACAAGCCGTACGTCCCCGAGACCTCCGCCGCCGCCGAGTTCGCCGTCGCGCTGGCCCGGGGCGAGTCGCTGGACAAGATCGCCACCTCCAAGACGGACAGCGAGTCCACCAAGGACATCCCGACGAAGATCGTCACGCCGCTGCCGCTGGTCAAGGACGACATCAAGAAGTACGTCGGCAAGTCCGGCTTCTTCACGGCCAAGGAGATCTGCACCGCCGACTTCAAGAAGGCATGCGCCGAGGCGGGCATCAAGTAGACCCCGGCAGCGGTCGGCACCCCCACCGCTTCGGCGGTCGGGGGGTGACGGCCCAGGGGCATAAGGAGTGATTCACGTGTCCGCTTCGCCCGTGCTGGCGTTGCGCGGAATCTCCAAGCGGTTCGGCGCCGTCCAGGCGCTCACGGACGTCGAGCTGGAGATCCACCCCGGTGAGGTCGTCGCGCTCGTCGGCGACAACGGTGCGGGGAAGTCCACCCTGGTCAAGGCCATCGCGGGTGTCGCCCCGGCCGACGAGGGCACCGTGGAGTGGGACGGCAGGCCCGTCCGTATCGAGCGGCCGCACGACGCCCAGGAACTGGGCATCGCGACCGTCTACCAGGACCTCGCGCTGTGCGACAACCTCGATGTCGTCGGCAACCTCTTCCTCGGCAACGAGATCAAGACCCGCGCCGTGCTGAACGAGGTGGAGATGGAGCGCCGCGCCAGGGAGCTGCTGTCCACCCTCTCCATCCGCATCCCCAGCGTCCGCGTCCCGGTCGCCTCGCTCTCCGGCGGGCAGCGGCAGACCGTCGCCATCGCCCGCTCGCTGCTGGGCGACCCCCGTGTCGTCATCCTCGACGAGCCCACGGCGGCGCTCGGCGTCGAGCAGACCGCGCAGGTGCTCGACCTGGTGGAGCGGCTCCGGGAGCGGGAGCTGGGAGTGCTGCTGATCAGCCACAACATGGCGGACGTACGAGCCGTCAGCGACCGGGTCGCGGTGCTGCGCCTCGGCCGCAACAACGGGACCTACACGGTGAGCGAGACCACCCAGGAGGAGATCGTCTCCGCGATCACCGGGGCGACCGACAACGTCGTCACCCGCCGCAACGCCCGTACCGCAGACAACGCCCGTACCGCAGACAGCGTGCCCACGACGGAGGTGCACAAGTGACCACCGGCACCCCCACCGACGGCACACCGGCCGACGGCACCCCCGTGGACGTCACCAAGGCGGACTCCGGTGAGGCGGACGCCGCGCAGGCCCCGGGCGCGGCGGAGAACCAGTCGGCGGCCCCGGACGCGTCCGTGGCCACCCTCGACCCCCGGCTGCTGGTCCGCCGGCGCGGCTTCGCCGGCTATCTGGAGGACCTGCTGCGCCGGCTGCGCACCGGCGAGCTGGGCTCCATTCCGGTCATCGTCGGTCTGCTGGTCATCGGCGCGGTCTTCCAGCTGCAGGACTCCGCGTTCCTGAGCGCCAACAACCTCAGCAACCTGTTCGTGCAGAGCGCGGGCACCGGGCTGATCGCGGTCGGCATCGTCTTCGTGCTGATACTCGGCGAGATCGACCTGTCGGTCGGCTCGGTCAGCGGTATGTCGGCCGCCGTGCTGGCCGTCCTCAACATCAACCACGGCATGAACGAGACGCTGGCGGTGCTGCTGGCCGTCCTCACCGGAATGGCGGCCGGTGCGATCCACGGCTTCTTCTTCGCCAGGATCGGCGTCCCGGCCTTCGTGGTCACCCTGGCGGGCCTGCTGGGCTGGAACGGCCTGATGCTCCAGATCCTCGGCCCCAGCGGCACCATCAACCTGGACGACGACGGGCTGGTGGCGCATCTCACCAACTACTACTTCTCCGACAAGGCCGCGGCCATGGGCCTGGCCACCTTCTGTGTGCTGGCCTTCCTCGGCTTCTCGCTGCTGGACCAGCGCCGGCGCAAGGCCGCCGACGTCCCCAGCCGTCCGCTCAGCGAGATCCTGCTGCGTACAGCGGTACTGGCGGTACCCGCCTACGTCGCGGCCGCGGTCTTCAACTCCTACAAGGGGCTGCCGCTGGCGGTGGTGATCTTCCTCGGTGTGGTCGTCCTCGGCGACTTCGTGCTGCGCCGTACGAGCTACGGGCGCCAGGTCTTCGCCGTCGGCGGGAGCAGCGAGGCCGCCGGGCGGGCGGGGATCAACGTGCCGATGGTGCGGATCACCGTCTACGCCATCGCCGGAACGATGGCGGCGGTCGGCGGACTGTTCTTCGCGTCACAGATCAACGCGGCCAACCAGTCCTCCGGCGCCGGCAGCCTGCTGATGAACTGCATCGCGGCAGCCGTCATCGGCGGCACCAGCCTCTTCGGCGGTCGCGGCAAGACCTGGTCGGCGCTGCTGGGCGCGCTGGTCATCCAGTCCATCAACTCCGGAATGGCCCTGCTGGGCACCGGTTCGGCGCTCCGCGACATGATCACCGGCGCGGTGCTGCTGGCGGCGGTCGTGATCGACTCGGTCTCGCGCCGGACACAGAAGACGGCCGGTCGGGCCTGACCATTTCCGGCCACTTTTCCTGGCCCGGCATCGACCGACGAAAGGCCCCTGACCAGGGAATCCCTTGTGTCGAACGTATGCACTAGACCGGTGGAGGCCTGCCGGAATGCGAGGGCCACTCCGGGCAATCCTCCCGGAGTGGCCCTCGCATTCGGCCGGGTACCGCCGGTAGGGACCGGCATTCGTGTGAGTGAGATGCCACCGTCCGGTGAATCCGGACGGGGGCGGAACATTAGACTCGACGGATCGGAAGCGGCACGGTCCGACAACGACGGCTCGACAGCGTTCGATCACGCTTGACGCAAGGAGGTACGGGTGGCGTTGCTGACCCGCATCAGGGGACCACGCGATCTGGACCGGCTCACCCCGGAGCAGCTCGACGAGCTGGCCGGGGAGATCCGCACCTTCCTGGTCGAGGCGGTCTCCAAGACCGGCGGCCATCTGGGCCCCAACCTCGGTGTGGTCGAGCTGACCATCGCCCTGCACCGGGTCTTCGACTCACCCGCGGACAAGGTGCTCTTCGACACCGGGCACCAGTCCTATGTGCACAAGCTGCTGACCGGGCGGCAGGACTTCTCCAAGCTGCGGGCCAAGGGCGGCTTGTCGGGCTACCCCTCGCGGGCCGAGTCGGAGCACGACGTCATCGAGAACTCGCACGCTTCCACCGTGCTGGGCTGGGCGGACGGCCTGGCCAAGGCGAACGAGGTGCGGGGCCGGGACGACCATGTGGTGGCGGTCATCGGTGACGGCGCGCTGACCGGCGGAATGGCCTGGGAGGCGCTGAACAACATCGCCGCGGCCAAGGACCGACCGCTGGTGATCGTCGTCAACGACAACGAACGCTCCTACTCGCCCACCATCGGCGGTCTGGCCAACCACCTGGCCACCTTGCGCACCACCGACGGCTACGAGCGCTTCCTGGCCCGGGGCAAGGACGTCCTCAACCGCACCCCCGTCGTCGGCAAGCCCCTCTACGAGACGCTGCACGGCGCCAAGAAGGGGCTCAAGGACTTCATCGCGCCGCAGGGCATGTTCGAGGACCTGGGGCTGAAGTACGTGGGTCCCATCGACGGGCACGACATCGCGGCTGTGGAGTCGGCCCTGCAGCGCGCCAAGCGGTTCGGCGGCCCGGTGCTGGTGCACTGTCTGACCGAGAAGGGCCGTGGCTACCAGCCCGCGCGGCAGGACGAGGCCGACCAGTTCCACGCCGTCGGCGTCATCCACCCCGACACCGGACTGCCCGTCAAGTCCTCCGGCGCCGATTGGACTTCCGTCTTCAGCGACGAGATGGTCAAGCTCGGCCGCGAGCGGGAGGACATCGTCGCCATCACGGCGGCCATGATGCGTCCCGTCGGACTCCACGCCTTCGCGCAGGAGTTCCCCGACCGGGTCTACGACGTGGGCATCGCCGAGCAGCACGGCGCGGTCTCCGCCGCCGGACTCGCCACCGGTGGGCTGCACCCGGTCTTCGCCGTCTACGCCACCTTCCTCAACCGCGCCTTCGACCAGCTGCTGATGGATGTGGCGCTGCACAGGTGCGGCGTGACGTTCGTACTCGACCGGGCCGGGGTCACCGGCTCGGACGGCGCCTCGCACAACGGCATGTGGGACATGTCCGTCCTCCAGTGCGTACCCAGCCTGCGGCTGGCCGCGCCCCGCGACGCCGACCAGGTGCGCGCCCAGCTGCGCGAGGCCGTCGAGGTGGAGGACGCGCCGACCGTGGTGCGGTACTCCAAGGGCGCCGTCGGCCCGGCCGTCCCCGCGGTGCGCCGGGTGGGCGGCATGGACGTACTGCGCGAGCCCGCCACCGGCGCGGCGGCCGATGTGCTGGTGGTGTCGGTCGGGGCGCTGGCCCCGATGTGCCTGGAGGTCGCCGACCTGCTCGACAAGCAGGGCATCACCGCGACCGTGGTGGACCCGCGCTGGGTCAAGCCCGTCGACGAGTCGCTCCCGCCGCTGGCCGAGCAGCACCGGGTCGTCGTCACCGTCGAGGACAACAGCCGCGCGGGCGGTGTCGGCTCTGCCGTGGCGCAGGCGCTGCGGGACGCGGGCGTCGATGTGCCGCTGCGGGACTTCGGCATCCCCGAGCGCTTCCTGGACCACGGGTCCCGGAAGGAGATCATGGCGGAGATCGGGCTCACCGCGCCGGACATCGCCCGTCAGGTGACGGGGCTCGTCGCCAAACTGGACGGGCGCTTCGACGCGGAGCGGGCCGAGGTGGCCCGCGACTAGCCGCTTCGCGGGGTGCCCCGCTGCCCCTGTGTGGAGGGGGTGCCCCGCCCGAAGTCGGCAGGCTGCGGGCAGTTGCTGGTCGCTCGCGCGGGTGCCCCGCGCCCCTGACGGAGTGCGGTCCCCTGCGGCGCTTGAGGGAGCAGGGCGGCCAAGCGCAGCCCCCCGTGTCAGGTGCCGCTAAATTGGGGGGATGCCGTCGTCCCCAACCGCGGAACGCCACACCACCGCTGCGAGCGCCAAGGAGCCCGCAGTCGACTGGACGCGGCTCGTCGTCGTCCTCACCGCCCTCACGGTCCTCACCCGACTGCCGTCCTTCGCGCGTACGCCGTGGAACCCCGACGAGGGCTATCTGGCCACCCAGGCGCGCCAGCTGGCGGACGGCGGTGTGCTCTACGACACCGTCGTCGACCGCAAACCGCCCTTCGTGCCCCTGCTCTACCGCGGTGCGTTCGCGGTCTTCGGCGACGACTCGCTGTGGCCGCTGCGGGTGGCGGCCATCGTCGCCGTACTGGTGGGCGCGGTCCTGGCCGCCTCCATCGCGGCCCGCCGCTGGGGTGAGCGGGCGGCCTGGACGGCGGGTGTCTGCTACGTCTTCCTGACGGTCGGTCTCAAGCCGGAGGACACCCAGGCGGCGACGTTCGAGGTCTTCATGCTCCCGTGGACCGTCGCGGCCATCTGGTACGCCGAGCGGGCCCGCTGGCTGGGCGCCGGACTGGCGGTGGCCGGAGCGGTGCTCTCGAAGCAGACCGGTGGTGCCGTGCTGCTGCCGGTCCTGGCCCTGCTGTGGCAGTCCCGCGCGGGTTGGGCGGCCTTCGTCCGGGTGAGCGCCGCGGCCGCGCTCCCCGTGGTGAGCGCCGCTTTCGCTTTCGACCCCGGCCGGTTCCTGTACTGGATAGCGACCGGCTCCGGCTCCTATCTGTCCGCCGACGGCGCCGGGATCAAACCGCTGCTGCGCGCGCTCGCCGGTGTCGGCCTGCTGACGCTCGCCGCCCTCCCGCTCGTCGTCGCCCTCGTCCGCGTCGTCCGCTCCCGCGCCGCCGCCCGACCGGGCACCCGCGCCCCGCTCAGCGGCACCGCGGATCTGTGGGTGTGGCTCGCCGCCTCGCTCGGCGCCGCCACCGTCGGCTTCCAGTTCTTCGGTCACTACTTCCTCCAGCTCGTTCCGCCGCTCGCGCTGCTGGGTGCCGCGGCGCTGCACGAGCTCACCGCCAGGGCCGCCACCGCGGCGCTCGCCGCCACGGCGCTCGTGGCCTGCGGGTACGTCGGCTGGGGCTTCACCGACAGCCGTGCCGAGGTCGACCACGCGCGACGGCTGGCCGACACCGTGCGCTCCTACACCGACCGCAAGGACCGGGTGCTGCTGTGGGGCATGCACCCCGAGGGGTACTGGCTGTCCCAGCGCTCTCCCGCCTCCCGCTATCTGACCGCCGGGTTCCTCACCAACTTCAGCGGCGGCCGGGGCGAGGCGCGGGTGGGGGAGCGGTACGCGATGGAGGGCGCCTGGCCGCACTTCGAACGTGAGCTGCGGCGGCGCCCGCCCGAGCTGATCGTCGACGACTCGCGCGGCAAGCGGTACGGCGTCCAGCAGATCCCCACGCTGCGTCGCCATCTGGCCCGCCACTACGAGAAGGTGGCCACCATCGACGGCTCGTCGTTCTATCTGCGCAACAGCCCGAAGATCCGCTCCTCCCGCGCCGGACACGCGCCTCCGGCCCGCTGACCACCGTCCACCCTCGCGGCCTGCGGCTGCTCCCGGCTGCCCCCGGCTGTCCAGTTGCCGCTCTCCCGGTGATCGACTGTTGTTTCCCTGCGCCGATTAGGTTCGCCGCCCCGCGTGCGTCACGTCGGCATACGCGGGGCAGTCGCACGGCGCAGGGCACGGGGAGGACAGCTTGTCGTTCGAGCAGGAGTGGGCCGGGCTCAAAGCCGCGTACGCGCCGGAGTCGACGGCGCACATGCGGCTCGCCGGGGCCGATGTGCCCGGGGGCGGGGGTGGCGGCGGCACCGGAGGCGGGCCGGCCGGGAAGAAGCGGCTCCAGGTGACCGACCATGTGCTGCGGGAGCGCGCGGGCCGCGCCGAGACCGTACGGGGCCAGTTCCTCAAGGCGGACGACGAGGTCATGCGCGAGACCGGGCAGATCGGCGGCGGTCTCAAGGGGTTCCGTACCGAAGCGGCCCTCGCCACCTTCCAGGAGCGGTGGCGCGACCAGATGTCCTACGTCAAGCAGCAGCTCACCGGCACGGCGTCCGCGCTGCGCACCGCGGCGGGGGCGTTCACCACCGAGGACCACCGGCGCAAGAAGGAGATCGACGACGCGGCGGGCGGGAAGCCCGGCCACACTCCGCCCGCGGGTGACCGCCCGTGAGTGACACGCTCAGCTACACCGACGTACGGCACGCCGACCTCACCCCGCTGGACGAGGCCGTCGGCAAGTGGAAGAACGCCCCCGGCAAGTTCCAGCAGGTCGCCACCAACTTCCGTACCGAGGTCGTCAAAGGGCTGGCGAACTCCGACTTCGAGGGCGAGACGGCCGAGGCGGCGTGGCGGAAGTTCCGGGCGGTCAAGGCCCAGTTGCTGGCCGCGCAGGAGGAGTCCCGGCGGATGCACACCGTGCTCTCCCAGGCCCTGGAGAAGTTCCGTACCGCGCAGAAGGCGCTCAAGACCATCGAGGAGGAGCTCGAAGGCCATGAGCATCTGCGACTGGACAAGAGCGACGGCTCGGTCGAGCTGAAGCTCACGGACGAGGAGGAGAAGGCCCGCACCGCCTACGCCAAGGCCTACCGCGAGGTCATCGCCGGGTACCGGGACCGCACCCGCGCCGCCGTCGACCTCGCCGACCAGGCCGACCGGGACCTCTCCCAGGCGCTGACCACCGACGTCAACGGCACCGCACGCGGCTTCAACGACCACGCGTACGACAGCCTCAAGGCCGCGCGCGAGCACTCCGCGCGGGACCTCAGGGAAGCGCTGCACCTGGCGCGGACCAAGAACGGCGAAATGACCTCCGACCAGCTGGAGCGGCTCACCGCGCTGATCGCCCGGCACGGCCGGGACCCGCAGTTCGCCGAGCGGTTCGCCACCGAACTCGGCGCCGAGCGGACGCTGCAGCTGTGGTACAACGCCACCCACCCGCACCATCCTGATCACCCGGACACGAAGATCGACGAGAAGGCGTGGTGGAAGTCGGCCCGGACGCTGCAGGAGTCCTTGAGCACCACCCTGGCCACCGCCTCGCACTCCGACTCACCGGCGATGCGGCAGTGGCAGCAGGACATCATCGCGCTGGGCGATCAGCGGCTGGAGAGCAGCGGCGGCAGAACGCACCCCTTCGGCTTCCAGCTGATGAGCAACCTGATGCACTCGGGCACGTACGACAGCGGCTTTCTGAACCGCTACGGCGACCGGCTCGTGGCCTGGGACAAGGAACTCAACACCCGCGACAACTACGCCTACTGGGCCAACAGCGCCGACACCGACAACCTCGACCCCGGCGGCGATCCGGGCGACACCGGGCACGACGCCGTGGTCGGCTTCCTGGAGGCACTGGGCCACAACCCCGAAGCCGCCACCGACTTCTTCGGCCGGCCCGGCACCGTCAACGGCGCCGTGGATCGGGACGCCGAGCTCAACGACCACCTCAAGTACCTGACCAAGGACCGCAACTGGGTCTTCGACGGCAACACCCGGGCGGGCCCGCGCGAGATGCCCGGACACGAGGCGCTCGGCCACGCGCTCACCGCCGCCACGACCGGTTACACCTGGGACGACCCGCAGCTGACCGGCGAGGACCCGGAGATCTTCAAGCACGGCGGCGACCGGCGCACGGCGGCCACGGCCGGTGTGATGGAACAGGTCGTGCACGTCTACGGCGGCGCGGACGGCCCGAAGCTCCTGCACGACCAGCCGGCCCTCGCCCCGAGCCTGGGCGCGATGGGCGGTGCCTACGTGGACGACATCAACCGCGCCGTCTCCGGGGTGGGCGACTCGCTGCAGAGCACCGGGGCCTTTCCGCCCGGCTACCGAGGCGCCGCCCGGCTCGGCCGCGACCAGGCCGTGGACTTCCTCAGTGTGCTGGGCCAGAACGAGACCTCGCACGGCATCATGAACCAGGCCGAACACCTCTACACCCTCGACCGGTTGGCGCAGCATCCGCCCTCGGCGAGCGACGAGAGCTGGGCCACGGGGCGGCGGGTGCTGCTGACGGAGGCCGAGGCGCGGGGGACGCTCGACCACGCCCGGGTGCAGCAGATCGAGGCCCGGTACGCGGCCGACAGCGCCGACGCGCAGACAGCCTTCCGGGAGTCGGCCAACTGGACCCGCGTCGGCATGAGTTCCGCGGCACCGGCCGTCGCCAACGGCGTGCTGAACGTGGTGAGCAAGAGCGGGCCCTGGGGCGTGGTGATCCCGATCGCCCAGGCCGGCGGGGTGGAGTTCGCGAAGCTCTTCCACGACGACGCGGTTTTCGGCGGACCCGATCTGCCGGACCCGCCGGAGAACAAGGATCAGTTCTTCGCCCGCGGTGAGCGCGATCTCGGTGCGACGGCGGAGAAATATTTGGAGAAGTACGGGCGCGGCCCCGATGTGACCGGGGAACTCGCCGACGACATCAAGTCCAAGTACCTGGCCATCGGGCCGCAGGGCAACGCCTTCGAGGGCCGCGAGCCCTATACGGGGTGAAAGAGCCCCTGCCCCCCTTCCCGAATCCAATGGCGAAGGCCAAAAGAAACGGCGAAAAGGAGGGGCAGGGGCTATCGGCTCATTCCGGGATGCTGGCCAGGCCCGGAGCCAGGAAACGGCGGCCGGTGACGCGCTCGCTGACGCCCTCGCGGTCGAGGTAGGGCGTCACTCCGCCGAGGTGGAACGGCCACCCGGCGCCGGTGATCAGACACAGGTCGATGTCCTGCGCCTCGGCCACCACACCCTCGTCCAGCATCAGCCGGATCTCCTCGGCGATGGCGTCCAGCGCCCGCTCGCGCACCTGCTCCTCGGTCAGCACGCCGTCTCCCACCTGGAAGAGCGAGGCGACCTCCGGGTCCAGCTCCGTCGTCCCGGGCAGGTACAGGCTCCGCTTGCCGGCCTCGACGACCCGGCCCAGGTTCTCCGAGACGGCGAACCGGTCGGGGAAGGCCTGGTGCAGTGTGCCCGCGACATGGTGGGCGACGGCCGGGCCGACCAGCTCCAGCAGCTGGATGGGCGACATGGGAAGTCCCAGCGGCGCCAGCGCCCGGTCGGCCACCTCGACGGGTGTGCCCTCGTCGATGGAGCGCAGCACCTCGCCGAGGAACCGGGTCAGCACCCGGTTGACGACGAAGGCGGGGGCGTCCTTGACGAGCACGGCCGTCTTCTTCAGCTTCTTGGCGACCCCGAAGGCGGTGGCCAGCGCGGCGTCGTCGGTCTTCTCGCCCCGGACGATCTCCAGCAGCGGCAGGATGGCCACCGGGTTGAAGAAGTGGAAGCCAACGACCCGCTCGGGGTGCTTGAGCTGGGAGGCCATCTCGCTGACGGACAGCGAGGAGGTGTTGGTGGCGAGGATGGCGTGCTCCGGCACGACCGCCTCGACCTCGGCGAACACCTTCTGCTTGACGCCCATCTCCTCGAAGACGGCCTCGATGACGAAGTCCGCGTCGGCGAAGGCGGCGGCCTTGTCGAGCGAGCCGGTCACCAGGGCCTTGAGGCGGTTGGCCTTGTCCTGGTTGACACGACCCTTGAGCAGCAGCTTGTCGATCTCCTCGTGGCAGTAGGCCACGCCCTTGTCCACGCGCTCCTGGTCGATGTCGGTCAGTACGACCGGCACCTCGAGGCGGCGGGCGAACAGCAGCCCGAGCTGCGAGGCCATCAGACCGGCGCCGACCACGCCCACCTTGGTGACCGGACGCGCCAGGTCCTTGGAGGGGGCGCCCGCCGGGCGCTTGGCGCGCTTTTGCACCAGGTTGAAGGCGTAGATGCCGCTGCGCAGTTCGCCGCCCATGATCAGGTCGGCCAGCGCCTGGGTCTCGGCCTCGAAACCCTTGCGCAGGTCACCGTTCTTGGCGGCGGCGATGATGTCCAGGGCGCGGTAGGCGGCCGGAGCCGCGCCGTGCACCTTGCTGTCGGCGATCTGCCTGCCGCGCTCGACGGCCGCGTCCCACGCCTCGCCGCGGTCCACCTCGGGGCGTACGACCTCGATCTCGCCCTTGAGGACGGACGCCGTCCAGCGCAGCGACTCCTCCAGGAAGTCGGCGCCTTCGAACAGGGCGTCGGCGATGCCCAGTTCGTAGACCTTCTCGCCCTTGAGCTGGCGGTTCTGGTTGAGCGAGTTCTCGATGATGACGCTGACCGCGCGGTCGGCGCCGATCAGGTTCGGCAGCAGCGCGCAGCCGCCCCAGCCGGGGACGAGGCCCAGGAAGACCTCGGGCAGCGAGAAGGCGGGCAGCGCGGCGGAGACGGTGCGGTAGGTGCAGTGCAGCCCCACCTCGACGCCGCCGCCCATCGCCGCGCCGTTGTAGTACGCGAAGGTCGGTACGGACAGGTTGGCGAGCCGGACGAAGACGTCGTGGCCGCCCTTGCCGATGGCGACCGCGTCCTCGTGCCGCTTCAGCAGCTCGACGCCCTTGAGGTCGGCGCCGACGGCGAAGATGAAGGGCTTGCCGGTGAGGCCGACGCCCTTGATCTCGCCGTCCGCCGCCTCCTTCTCCACCTGGTCGATGGCGGCGTTCAGATTGGCCAGCGACTGCGGACCGAAGGTGGTCGGCTTGGTGTGGTCCAGCCCGTTGTCCAGCGTGATGAGGGCGAACCTGCCCGCGCCGTAGGGCAGATCGAGGTGGCGGACGTGGGCCTGGGTGACGACCTCGTCGGGGAACAGCTCGGCTGCGCCCCTCAGCAGCTCGGTGGTGGTGTTGGCGCTCACTTGTTGCCCTCCCAGTGGGGGTTCTCCCAGATGACGGTCCCGCCCATGCCGAAGCCGACGCACATGGTGGTCAGGCCGTAGCGGACGTGCGGCTGCTCCTCGAACTGGCGGGCGAGCTGGTTCATCAGCCGTACGCCGGAGGAGGCCAGCGGGTGGCCGAAGGCGATGGCGCCGCCGTACTGGTTGACGCGCGGGTCGTCGTCGGCGATGCCGTAGTGGTCCAGCAGCGCGAGCACCTGGACGGCGAACGCCTCGTTGATCTCGAACAGGCCGATGTCGTCGATCGACAGTCCGGCCTTGGCCAGCGCCTTCTCGGTGGCCGGCACCGGGCCGACGCCCATCACCTCGGGCTCCACACCGGCGAAGGCGTAGGACACCAGGCGCATCTTGACCGGCAGCCCCAGCTCCTGGGCCACGTCCTCGGCGGCGATGAGGGAGGCGGTGGCACCGTCGTTGAGCCCGGCGGAGTTGCCGGGCGTGACGCGGCCGTGTGCGCGGAACGGCGTCTTGAGGCCGGCCAGGCCCTCCAGGGTGGTGCCGGGCCGCATCGGCTCGTCGGCGGTGGCCAGGCCCCAGCCGGTCTCCCCGCCCTCGGGCGAGGTGCGGCGCACGGAGATCGGCACCAGATCGGGCTGGATGCGGTCGTTGGCGTAGGCCTTGGCCGCCTTCTCCTGGCTGCGCACCGCGAAGGCGTCGGCGCGCTCCTTGGTCAGGTGCGGGAAGCGGTCGTGCAGGTTCTCGGCGGTCATGCCCATGAACATCGCCGACTCGTCGACCAGCTTCTCCGAGACGAAGCGCGGGTTGGGGTCCACGCCCTCGCCCATCGGGTGCCGACCCATGTGCTCCACACCGCCGGCGACGACGATGTCGTAGGCGCCGAAGGCGATCGAGCCGGAGGTCGTCGTCACGGCCGTCATCGCGCCCGCGCACATCCGGTCGATGGAGAAGCCGGGCACGGTCTGCGGCAGCCCCGCGAGGATTCCGGCGGTGCGGCCCAGGGTCAGCCCCTGGTCACCGATCTGGGTGGTCGCGGCGACGGCGACCTCGTCGATGCGCTCCGGAGGCAGGTCGGGGTTGCGGCGCAGCAGCTCACGGATGCACTTGACGACCAGGTCGTCGGCGCGGGTCTCGTGATAGATGCCCTTGGGGCCCGCCTTGCCGAACGGTGTGCGAACGCCGTCGACGAAGACGACGTCCCTTGCGGTACGAGGCACGATGGCTCTCCTCCAGGTGCGGCCAGGGGTCTGTCGTCCCCCATGCTACTTGTCGGTAACCGCCTGGCAAGGGTTGCCCTCCTCACGGCTGGGCACGATGCCGATCGCCGGGCGGCCGCCTCACACGGAGGCGGTGAGCGCGGCGCGCAGCAGCTCGGCGGTCTGGGCGATCTGCCACTCGCGCGCGCCGAGCTCCCGCAGCGCGCCGGAGACCGACTCCACCGTCACCTCCGCCGGAGGCTCCCAGCACAGCCGGCGGACCGTGTCCGGCGTCAGCAGGTTCTCCTGCGGCAGGTTCAGCTCCTCCGCGTGCTGGGTGACGGCGGCGCGGGCCGCGGCCAGCCGGGCCGCGGCGGCCGGGTCCTTGTCGGCCCAGGACCGGGGCGGCGGGGGACCGTTGGTGGCCTGCGCCTGCTGCGGAAGCTCCTCCTCCGGCAGCGCGCGGGCCCGCTCGACGGCCGCCTGCCACTGGTCGAGCTGCTTGCGGCCCACCCGCTGACCGAAACCGGGCAGGGCCGCCAGCGCCCGCGCGTTCGACGGCATGGCCAGCGCCGCCTCCACGATCGCCGCGTCGGACAGCACCTTGCCCGGTGACACGTCCCGCTTGCGTGCCACCGCGTCCCGCGCCTGCCACAGCTCCCGTACGACGGCCATCTGCCGGCGCCGCCGCACCTTGTGCATGCCCGAGGTGCGGCGCCAGGGGTCCTTGCGCGGCGGTGGGGCCGGAGCCGCCGCGATGGCCGCGAACTCCTCCTGGGCCCACTCCAGCTTGCCCTGCCGGGACAGCTCGTCCTCCAGCGCGTCCCGCAGATCCACCAGCAGTTCCACATCGAGCGCCGCGTACCGCAGCCAGGGCTCGGGCAGCGGACGCGTGGACCAGTCCACGGCGGAGTGGCCCTTCTCCAGGGCGTAGCCGAGCACGTTCTCCACCATCGCGCCCAGTCCCACCCGGGCGAATCCGGCGAGCCGCCCGGCCAGCTCGGTGTCGAAGAGCCGCGTGGGCCGCATGCCTATTTCCCGCAGGCACGGCAGGTCCTGGCTGGCGGCGTGCAGCACCCACTCGGTGCCCGCCAGCGCGGCGTCGAGGCCCGACAGATCGGGGCAGGCCACCGGGTCGATCAGCGCGGTGCCCGCACCCGCGCGGCGCAGCTGCACCAGATAGGCCCGCTGCCCGTACCGGTACCCGGACGCGCGCTCGGCGTCGACAGCCACCGGGCCGGACCCGGTGGCGAAGGCGTCGGTCACCCGCGCCAGCTCCTCGGCCGTCACGATGACGGGCGGGATGCCCTCGCGTGGTTCCAGGAGCGGGACCGGCGCCGGCGCTGCGTCCTGGAGGGGGGCCTGAGCTGCGGATGCTGATGCGGTCTCTTGGGCGTCGGTCACCAGTCAAGGGTATCCGCGCGCACGCAATGGCGAGCGCCCGCCGACGGAACGTTACGTCGACGGGCGCCCGGAGAGCCGAAGCGGTGGGGGAGGGAGCGGGAGTACCGGGGAGTAGGGGCAGGAGTCAGTGGATGATGCCCGTCCGCAGGGCGACGGCGACCATGCCCGCGCGGTCGCCGGTGCCCAGCTTGCGGGCGATCCGGGCGAGATGGCTCTTGACGGTGAGCGCCGAAAGGCCCATCGACACGCCGATGGCCTTGTTGGACTGGCCCTCGGCCACCAGACGCAGCACCTCGACCTCGCGGCCGGACAGCTCCCGGTAGCCGCCGGGGTGGCCGGGACCTCCGGGACCACCGCCCGGCCTGCGGTGCATACGGGCGGCAGCGGCGGCGCCGATGGGGGCGGCGCCGTGCCGGGTGGGCAGCGGGCCGCCCAGGTTGGTGCGGGTGCCGGTGACGACGTAGCCCTTGACGCCGCCGGCCAGTGCGTTGCGTACGGCACCGATGTCGTCGGCGGCGGACAGCGCGAGGCCGTTGGGCCAGCCCGCCGCCCTTGTCTCGGACAGCAGGCTGAGCCCGGAGCCGTCGGGCAGGTGGACGTCGGCCACGCAGATGTCGCGTGGGTTGCCGATTCGGGGGCGGGCCTCCGCGATGGACGACGCCTCGATCACGTCCCGCACGCCGAGAGCCCACAGATGGCGGGTCACGGTGGAACGGACGCGGGGGTCGGCCACGACGACCATGGCCGTCGGCTTGTTCGGGCGGTAGGCGACCAGGCTTGTGGGGTGCTCAAGGAGAACAGACACCGGGCCTCCTGAGGGAGTGGCTGTGGGGGACGGAACCGAACGAGTCGGGTATTCCGCGTGAAGGGTCACAGACTCCTTCGGCACCTTCTCCACCCCCCTTTAGAGAAAGATCACGAATTAGTGACCCGAAATTCCACAATCCTGTTTCCCCGGGCATTTTCCCCCGGCTGAAAACATTCCTTTGTCTACACAGAGACCGTCGTGTCGGCGATCGGAATTGTGCGGCGTCTTTGTAGACAAAACGCCGCACCCGGCGGGAGGGGCTCCCGCCGGGTGCGGCGATGAAGAGAAGAGACGCGCCCCGTAAGGGGCGCGGGGAACTGCGCGGCGAGCCAGGTCACACCCGCAGTCTGCTGACGACGCACAGGGGCAGCCCCCTCCCCGGCACAAGGGAGGGGGCGAGCAAGCTCCGTCGGACAAGCCCTAGCGCGGGCCCCTGCGCTGGGGCAGCTGCACCACGGAGGTGGCCTCCCCGGTCTCCGGGGGCAACCCCGCGCACTGGCAGAGGAGTTCGCACCAGGCGGTCAGATGCGCGGCCGCATCCGGAGTGGCGCCCTCGGGCGTCCAGCTCGCCCGGATCTCCAGCAACTCCTCCGCGGGGCGCTCCGCCAGCCCGCCGAAGTAGGCGGAGCTCGACCGCGTCACCGTCCCGCTCGGCTGCGTGTACCCGGCGCCCCGCGCCTCCAGCGCCCCGGTCAGCCAGGTCCAGGTCACCTCGGGCAGCAGCGGGTCACCGGCGATCTCCGCCTCCAGCTCGGCCCGGCCGAGTGTGACCACCCGGAAGGTGCCCTGCCAGGACTCCTGGCCCTGCGGGTCGTGCAGCAGCACGAACCGTCCGTCGGCCAGTTCGGTGTCCGTGTCGTCCGGATCCGTCACCGTCGCCTCCAGCGCGAAGGAGTACGGCGCCAGTCTCCGGGGTGCCGGGAGGGTGGCGAGCCTGATCTCGGGGCGCGGCCGGGTCTCGCTCAGCGCCGCGACAGCCGCCCGGAAAGGCGGCGGAGAGGAGTCCCCGCCCCCGCCACCGGAGCCTCCCGTCCCGCTGGTGTCTTCCACTCCGCCGGAGCCTCCCGCCTTCGCCGCCCGAGCCGCAGTCATGGGCCGAAGAGTAGGCGGACGGCGGGCTTCAGGCTGGTAAGGACACCCCATTAGGCCGTGGGAGACTTCGGGTGTGAGTGGAAACGACCGCCCTGAGGGCCAGCCGACGCAGCCACCGGACGTCGCAGCGAGCGCTGCGGCGGACACGGCCTCTTCACCGTTTCTCCGCGCGTGCCGCCGTGAGCCGGTGCCGCACACACCGGTGTGGTTCATGCGGCAGGCCGGCCGTTCGCTGCCCGAGTACCGCAAGGCACGCGAGGGCACCGCGATGCTGGAGTCGTGCATGCGGCCCGATCTGGTCGCCGAGATCACCCTCCAGCCCGTACGGCGGCACAAGGTGGACGCCGCGATCTACTTCAGCGACATCGTCGTCCCCCTCAAGGCCATCGGCGTCGATGTCGACATCAAGCCGGGCGTCGGCCCCGTCGTCGAGAAGCCGATCCGCAGCCGGGCCGACCTGGAGCGGCTGCGGCCCCTGGAGCCGGAGGACGTCTCCTATGTGACCGAGGCGGTCGGCATCCTCACCCGCGAGCTCGGCTCCACCCCGCTCATCGGCTTCGCCGGTGCGCCCTTCACCCTGGCCAGCTATCTGGTCGAGGGCGGCCCCTCGAAAAACCACGAGCGCACCAAGGCGCTGATGTACGGCGACCCCGAACTGTGGGCGGAACTGCTGGACCGGCTCGCCGACATCACCGCCGCCTTCTTGAAGGTGCAGATCGAGGCAGGGGCCGCTGCGGTGCAGCTCTTCGACTCGTGGGTGGGCGCGCTGGCCCCGGAGGACTACCGGCGCAGCGTGCTGCCCGCCTCCGCGAAGGTCTTCGGGGCCGTCGCCGGTTACGGGGTGCCCCGGATCCACTTCGGCGTCGGCACCGGAGAGCTGCTCCCGCTGATGGGGGAGGCCGGTGCCGACGTGGTCGGCGCCGACTGGCGGGTCCCGGTGGACGAGGCAGCGCGCCGGGTGGGTCCCGGCAAGGCGATCCAGGGCAACCTCGACCCGGCCGTGCTCTTCGCGCCCCGCGAGGCGGTCGAGCGCCAGGCCGCCCGCATCCTGGAAGCCGCACGGGGGCTGGAGGGGCACATCTTCAACCTCGGACACGGTGTCCTGCCGGACACCGACCCGCAGGCGTTGACGGATCTGGTGGCCTACGTGCATGAGTGCTCGCGCTGAGGCGCGGGCCGCGGGCCGTGGGCGGGTGCGTGCTGGTTGCGGCCGTCTTTGATTCCGCCGGACCCTCGCCGTCGTGGTGTACCGCCGTCGCGGCGGGAAAAGGGGAAGGTCCCGGGGGAGAGGGGGGGAGGTCCCAGTGGCGGTGGGTCAGTGGGTTCTCACTGCCGCTGCGGCCTTCCGGGCGGCGACCAGTACCGGGTCCCACACCGGGCTGAACGGTGGGGCGTAGCCCAGGTCGAGGGCGGTCATCTGCTCCACCGTCATGCCCGCGTGCAGGGCGACCGCGGCGATGTCCACGCGTTTGCCCGCGTTCTCCCGGCCGACGATCTGGACGCCGAGCAGTCGCCCCGAGCGGTGCTCGGCGAGCATCTTGACGTGGATCGGCCGGGTACCGGGGTAGTAGCCGGCCCTGGTGGTCGACTCGATGACCACGCTCGCGAACCGTAGTCCGACGGCGGTGGCCTGCGCCTCCAGCAGACCCGTTCTGGCGATCTCCAGATCGCACACCTTGCTGACCGCCGTGCCGACCACGCCGGGGAAGGTGGCGTAGCTGCCGCCGATGTTGGCGCCGATGATCTGCCCGTGCTTGTTCGCGTGCGTGCCCAGCGGTACGTGCTGGGGGCGGCCGGAGACGAGGTTGAGGACCTCCACGCAGTCGCCGCCCGACCAGATGTTCTCCTGGCCGCGGACCCGCATGCTCAGATCCGTCAGCAGCCCCCCGGACTCGCCCAGGGGCAGCCCCGCCTCGCGGGCCAGCGCGGTCGCGGGCCGCACGCCGAGGCCAAGTACGACCACATCGGCCGGGTATTCGGCGTCCTGGGTCGCCACCGCGCGGGCCCGCCCCTGGTTGTCGGTGAGGACCTCGGTGACGGCCGCGCCCAGCACCGTCTCGATGCCCAGCGAGCACATCGCCTCGTGGACCAGCTTGCCCATGTCCGGGTCGAGGGTGGACATCGGCTGCTCGGCCTTCTCCAGCACCGTCACCTCGTAGCCGCGCTGGACGAACGCCTCGGCCATCTCCACGCCGATGTAGCCGGCCCCGACGACGACGGCCCGGCGCCGCCCGGACCCTCCACCGGCGGCCTCCACCCCCCGCTCCAGCCCGTCCAGCAGTTCCTGTCCGTCGTCGAGTGTCTGCACCCCGTACACGCCCTCGGCGTCGATTCCGGGCAGCGGCGGGCGCACCGGGACGGCTCCGGTGGCCAGCACCAGCTGGTCGTATCCCACCCACTGCTCGGTGCCCTCCTGCTCCCGCACCCGCACCCGCTGGCCGTCCACGTCCAGCTCGACCGCCTCGGTGCGCATCCGCAGGTCGATGCCGCGCGAACGGTGCTCCTCGGGCGAGCGGGCGATCAGCTCGTCACGCTCGGGGACGGCACCGCTCACCCAGTACGGGATGCCGCACGCGGAGTACGAGGAGAACCGGCCCCGCTCGAAGGCCACGATCTCCAGCTCCCCCGGCTCCTTGAGCCGGCGTGCCTGCGCTGCCGCCGACATTCCCGTGGCATCGCCACCGATGACCACCATCCGCTCCGCTGCCGCCATCGCGGACGCTCCCTTCGCCGTACGGGCCGTACGGGGCCCACCGGACCTGCTGCCACTGACAGGGCCCACGCTATGCGCCGGTCACCGTTCTGCGAGACTTGCCCACATGCACGTACTCGTCATCGGGGGCGGTATCTCCGGGCTGGCCGCAGCGCACCAACTGCTGGCCTCCGGTGTGCGGGTGACCCTGTTGGAGGCCACCGACCGGCTCGGCGGCAAGCTGAGGGCGGGCAGCATCGCCGGGACCGCCGCCGTCGACCTGGGCGCGGAGTCCATGCTGGCCCGGCGCCCCGAGGCCGTGGAGCTGGCGCGTGCCGTGGGGCTCGGCGAACAGCTCCAGCCGCCGTCCGTGGCCGGGGGCGCGATCTGGACGCGCGGCGCCGTGCGTCCCATGCCCAAGGGGCATCTGATGGGCGTCCCCGGGGACCCGGCCGCGCTCGGCGGGGTGCTCTCACCCGAAGGGCTGGCGCGTATCGCCGAGGACGGGCGGCTGCCGCGTACCGAGGTCGGCGAGGACGTGGCCGTGGGCGACTACGTGGCACGAAGGCTCGGCCGGGAGGTCGTCGACCGGCTCGTGGAGCCCCTGCTGGGCGGGGTGTACGCCGGTGACGCGTACCGGATCTCGATGCGCGCCGCCGTGCCGCAGCTGTACGAGGCGGCGCGCGGTGAGCGCTCCCTGCTGGCCGCGGTGCGTGCCGTCCAGGAGCGCGCCGCCACCTCTCCCGCCCCGCCCGGGCCGGTCTTCATGGGCATCGAGGGCGGCATCGGTCGGCTGCCCGGGGCCGTGGCCGAGGCGTGCACCGCCAAGGGCGCCGACATCCGGCTGAACACCCCTGTCACCCGGCTGGGCCGGGTGCCGTCCGAGGCCGGGTCCGGCTGGATCGCCGAGACCCCGCACGAGACGGTACGGGCGGATGCCGTCGTGCTGGCGACGCCCGCACCCACCGCCGCCCGGCTGCTGGCCCCGCACGCGCCCGCCGCCGCCGCGGAGCTGGACACGGTCGAGTACGCCTCGATGGCCCTGGTCACGCTGGCCTTCCGCAGGTCCGAGGCGGACCGCGTCCCGGACGGCAGCGGCTTTCTGGTGCCCCCGGTGGACGGCCACGCCATCAAGGCGGCCACCTTCTCCGCGCACAAGTGGAGCTGGGTCGCGGCCCAGGACCCCTCCCTGTTCGTGCTGCGCACCTCGCTGGGCCGCTACGGCGAGGAGAGCACGCTGCAGCGGGACGACGCCGAACTGGTCGAGCTGTCGCTGCGCGACCTGCGCGCCGCCACCGGTCTGCGGGCGCGCCCCGTCGACACCCTCGTCTCCCGCTGGGACGGCGGCCTGCCGCAGTACCCGGTCGGACACCTCGAGCGCGTCGCCGCCATCCGGGCAGCCGTCGACGCGCTGCCAGGACTCGCCGTGGCCGGTGCCGTCTACGAGGGCGTGGGCATCCCGGCCTGCGTGGCCAGTGGCCGGCGCGCGGCCCGGCACGTCCTGCAACCAGCCCACGTACCGGAACCAGCCGAGTCAGCCAACGAGAACGGTGAGAAGACACGCCATGAGTGAGGCAGCGCAGAAGTCCCCCAACGCGGGCAAGAAGGCCAAGGACCTCAACGAGGTCATCCGCTACACCCTCTGGTCGGTCTTCCGGCTGCGCGACGTGCTGCCCGAGGACCGCGCCGGGTACGCGGACGAGGTGGAGGAGCTGTTCGGCCGGCTCGCCGACAAGGACGTGGTCGTCCGCGGCACCTACGACGTGTCCGGACTGCGGGCCGACGCCGATGTGATGATCTGGTGGCACTCGGAGGACTCCGACGCACTCCAGGACGCCTACAACCGCTTCCGCCGCACCAAGCTGGGCCGCGCGCTGGAGCCCGTGTGGTCGAACATGGCGCTGCACCGCCCCGCGGAGTTCAACAAGTCGCACATCCCCGCGTTCCTCGCCGACGAGGAGCCGCGCGCCTATGTGAGCGTCTACCCGTTCGTCCGCAGCTACGAGTGGTACCTGCTGCCCGACGAGGACCGCCGCCGGATGCTCGCCGACCACGGCAAGATGGCCCGCGGCTTCCCCGACGTACGGGCCAACACCGTGCCGGCCTTCTCGCTGGGCGACTACGAGTGGATCCTCGCCTTCGAGGCCGACGAGCTGTACCGCATCGTCGACCTGATGCGGCACCTGCGCGGTTCCGAGGCCCGGCTCCACGTCCGTGAGGAGGTCCCCTTCTACACGGGCCGCCGCAAGCCGCTGAGCGAGCTGGTCGCGGGACTGGCGTAACCGGTAGCCGACCGTTCAGCGCCCGGCCCGCGCGACGGTGGCCGGTGGCGACTTCTTCGCGGCGCCCGGCTCGGGCGCGGGCCGGGCGCCGCACTCCGCATGGTGGCCCGGCGTCCTGCCCTGGAAGAGGTATCGCTCGACGTGCTGGTCCACGCACGCGTTGCCGCCGCTCACCCCGTGGTTGCCCGCGCCGCGCTCGGTCACCAGTGCGGAGCCCGGCAGCCGGCGCCGGGTCTCCAGCGCGCCCTTGTAGGGGGTGGCCGCGTCCCGGGTCGCGGCCACCAGGAGCACGGGAGGCAGCTCCCCGGGTTTTGCGCGGACGTTCGTGGGGGTGGCCGATTCCGTCTTCCAGTAGGCGCACGGCAGGTTCATCCAGGCGTTGTTCCAGGTGTTGAACGGGGCCACCGCCGCGGTGGCGGTGTTGTCCCGGTCCCAGCGGGTCCAGTCGCGGGGCCAGGGAGCGTCCTGGCACTCGACGGCGTTGTAGACGGCGTTGCCGTTCTCCTCGCTCCCGGCCCGTTTCATCTCGGGCGCCGCCACCTTCACCAGTGCCTGCGGGTCGCCCTTGCGGAAGTCCGCGAGCGCCCGGGCGTACGGGGCCCAGGTCACGTCCGCGTAGCCGGTGTCCAAGAAGGTGTTCAGCAGTTCCTTGGAGCCGACCGTCCCGCCCGCCGGCTCGCGGTCCACGGCTGCCCGTACGGCGTCGAAGGACTCCTGCACCTGGCGGGCCGTGCGGCCCAGCCGGTAGGTGTCGTGGTGCCGGGCGACCCATGTCTTCCAGTCCTCCCAGCGCCGCTGGAAGGCCCGGTTCTGGTCGAGGTTGGCCTGGTACCACACGCTGCCGGGGGACGGGTCGACCACGCTGTCCAGCACGAGGCGCCCCACGTGGCCGGGGAAGAGGGTCGCGTAGACGGAGCCGATGTACGTGCCGTAGGACACGCCGAAGTAGCTGAGCTTGCGCTGCCCCAGCGCGGCGCGCAGCACATCCAGGTCGCGGGCGTTGTTCGGCGTCGTGTAGTGCCGCAGCCGGTCGGGCTGGGCCTCGGCGCACCCGGCGGCGTAGGCCGCGGCCTTCCGGTTCATGGCCTGTTTGAACGCCCAGGTGGGGCGCTCGGGGGCGAAGTTGGGGCCCTTGAGGAACTCCTCGGGGTCCTGGCAGGAGAGCGGGTCGGAGCGGCCGACGCCGCGAGGGGCGTAGCCGATGAAGTCGTAGCGGGTGTTGAGGCGCTTCCACAGGCCGCCGAGCCGGGGATAGAGGGGGAAGTTCATCCCGTTGCCGCCCGGGCCCCCCGGGTTGTAGACGAGCGGCCCCAGGCGTTTGTCGGCCTCACCGGTGGCCCGGGCCCTGCTGACGGTGAGGGAGATGTGCTCGCCGTCCGGCCGCGCGTAGTCCACCGGGACCGAGACCGTGCCGCACTCGACGGACCGGGGCAGGCGCTCGGCGGCGGGACAGTGCCGCCACCGGATGCCGTCGGCGGCGGCCTCCCGGGCCGCCGCGGCGACACCGGCCGACTCCGGTACGCCGTCCGAAGGACGGGAGTCGTCGCGGGCGTCGGCCCCGGAGGCAGGCGCCAGGGCGAGGGCCAGGGCCAGGGCACCGGCTGTGGAGGGGATCGCTGCTGCACGCACTGGGGCTCCCGCTGTGTGTCGCTGTTGCTCCGTCAGCCGTGCTCCGAGCACTGCCGTTCATATTGGATGCTCAGCGGCTCATACGCAGATGTAAAGCATCCTCATCCGGTGTCGCGGAACACCCCTCGGATGGGGTGTGCCGTGGCATCGGAGGGCACCGGGGGCCGAGGGCGGCTGTCCGGACCGGC
The DNA here is from genome assembly GCF_017676345.1 of Streptomyces smyrnaeus. Taxonomy (GTDB): domain Bacteria; phylum Actinomycetota; class Actinomycetes; order Streptomycetales; family Streptomycetaceae; genus Streptomyces; species Streptomyces smyrnaeus. Next base: position 27,328 of record NZ_JAFFZM010000010.1, read on the forward strand.
CGGCCGCCTCAGCGGGGCGCCGGGCCGGTGCGGTGTCTGTACCAGCGTTTGAGCTCCCGGCGCGAGCGGCGGGGCAGCCGGGCCCGCTCCAGCACGTACGCGGCGAAGTGCAGGGCGTCCCACCGGTAGTTGGCCTCCATGGGACGCCCTGTCGCATAGGCGTTGAACAGCCTGCGGTACTCCGCCTCGCCGAGGAGGGCCGGCAGCTGAGGGGCCACCTTGGCGACGATGTCGGCGCGCTTGGCCCGCAGCGCCCCGGCCTGCACCCTGAGCCTGGCCGGATCGAAGCCGGGCGGCGCGGGCGCGTCGGCGACCAGCGCCGACAGCAGCGCCGCCTGGGCCCGGCCCAGCCGGGCCCGCGCGTCATCGGACACCGGTGGCCTCCTGACGCGCGGCGCGGACCACGGCACCGATCCGCTCCAGCTCCCCGGCGAGCTCGGCGAGCGGCGGGAAGTTCTCGTCGCGCTCCAGCAGCACACCGGGCGGCACCGTCCTGGCGCACAGCTGGGCCAGCACATCAAGCACCGGCCCGGTCACCGGATGGCCGTGGCTGTCGTGCCAGACGCCGTCACGTTCGACTCCGCCCGCCACATGGACGTACGCGAGCGCCTCCAGCGGCAGCCGGTCCAGCGCGGCCACCGGGTCCTCGCCCCGGTTCACCCGGTTGGTGTGCAGATTGGCGACATCGATCAGCAGGCCCACGCCGGTGCGCTCGACCAGCTCGGCGAGGAACTCGCCCTCGCTCAGCTCCTCGTCCGGCCAGCTGATCAGGGCCGCGATGTTCTCCACGGCGAGCGGCACCGGCAGCGCGTCCTGCGCGATGCGGATGTTCTCGCACAGCACGTCCAGCGCATCCCGGGTGCGGGGTACCGGCAGCAGGTGACCCGCCTCCATCCGGGGCAGCCCGCTGTCGCCGCCGCCGGCCCGTACGAACGCGATGTGCTCCGTCACCAGGGGAGCGCCCAGGGCCTCGGCGCACTCCGCGAGCGCCGTGAGCCGTTCCTGGGCGGGACGCTCGGCACTTCCGAGGCCGAGCGCGACCCCGTGCGGCACCACGACCGTGCCGCGCGCCCGCAGCCGCAGCAGCGAGTCCGGGAGGTGCCCTGGACAGATGTTCTCCGCGACGACCTCGACCCAGTCGATGCCCGGCAGTGCCTCGATCCCGTCCGCTATCTCGGGCCGCCAGCCGATCCCCGTGCCCAGCTGCTCCATCTCTCACTCCTCCCCGTGCCGCGCGGGGGATCCCTCCCTGAGCCGCGCGGGGGATTCCTGCTCGGTCGGCGGCGGTTCATGCGTGCCCGCCCGGTCTTCAGAGCCGCACTTGAGCTTCGGCCGGAGCGTGTGGCCGCCCTGCGCGCCTCACTTGTCGGGCGGCGCTCCGCGCGGGGCCGAGACCTCGACGAACTCGGCGCGTTTGTGCTCTGTCAGCCGCAGGATGGGCACCGCCTTGTTGCGCGGGTTGCCGTTGTTGAGGAAGGAGAGGAAGCCGCTGCCGCCGGGCACGCTGTCGTCGAGGTTCATCTTGTGGAACATCCGGCCGACCGACTCGCCGGCCACCTCGCCGCCCCACTGCGCCGCCATGCTCACTCCGCGGGCCGCCGTCAGTACGGCGTCGTGCGCCATGATGGCCTGCCCGTCGTCGCGGTCGTCGCGGGGGAACCAGCGGTCCAGCTCGCCCCCGGCACGGAACTTGCGGGCCGTCGCGGCGGAGACCGCGCGCTTCCCGGCCGCGCCGCTGTCCCACATGTCGGGGTGCGCGAGTCCCGTGTACAGCACCTCGACGCCGGTGCGGTGCGCCCGCTCCAGTTCGCGCACGGTCAGGTTGGTGGTGTCGTCACCGGTGACGACGCGGAACTTCTGGTCGGTGCAGGTGCGGTTGGCGAGCGAGTCGAGGAAGTGGGTGAGGTGCCGGCCGCGTCCGGCGAAGAAGACGACCTGCGGCTTCTGCTGGCACAACTGGCCGGTCATATGGCGGATCTCGTTCTCCCAGCCGGTGCGTGCCGACGAGTCGAAGGTCAGCTCCTCGTCCGCGACGATCCGGTGTTCGCCCTTCTTGTCGGGGAACGCCTTCTCGAAGGCGGGTCCCAGCGTGTTCGCGTAGTGGTTCTTGCGCGCGATGTCCTGCACGATCACTGCGGTACGGACGTCCTTGCGGCGCAGATACCCGGCCGCGGCCCGCGCCTCGTCGATATTGGTCGGCGCGACGCGCACGAACCCGGTTATGTCGCGGATGTTGGTGGCGGTCATCGTGCTGGCCACCATCGCGATCCGGTGCTTCTCCAGCGCGCGGAGGGCACTCAGGTTCTCCGTCGTGCTCGGGCCCAGACCGGTGACGGCCACCAGCCGGTCCGGGGCCTTGGTGCGCTCCGCGAGCCGGTCGACGATCTGTTGCCAGTGTGCCGAGGAACTGCCCGAGTTGGCGATCAGCAGCCGGATCTTGGGGGAGCCCCGCAGATCACCGGTGTTGTGGCGGCGCTGCGCCAGGTAGGCGCCCTCCAGCTCGTGCCGGACCGACTCGGCCGAGTTGCTGTCGTCGTCGGTGAGGGTGAACGTCGTCAGATAGGCGATGCTGACGTAGCGGTCCTCCTTCTTCGCCACCCGGTCGTTCTCCGCCTTGATCCGCTCGGTGACGGTCCGCAGATGCGGTGCGAAGGCGTGCGAGCCGTCCGTGACCCCGACACACTCCTGTTTGCCCGGGTGGCCCTGGACGTCCGCCTTGACGACGCCGTCGGCACAGCGGGAACCGCGCTCGCTCAGCCACTGGTAGGTCAGCGGTACCGCGACACCCAGCACGGCCAGGGCCGCCACGACGGCGAGGACGCGCTTGACGACGTGCAGCGGCCAGGTGATCCGGAACATGCTTCACCCTTCCTCGATCCACGTTTGGGGGTGGATCCAACTGCGGTACCGTTCGGCCTCGTTGAGCAGGTGGAGGCTCTCCCCGCGCGGATGCTCCTCGGACAGCCGCTCGAACCGGGCGGCGAGTGTGGGGCCGAGCCGCATCTCGGGGTCCACCAGCGGGTCGTTCCACAGCCAGCGGGCCACCAGCAGACCGCGCACGGCCGCCTCCAGCGGGGTCTCGGCGGCCGAGAGGGAGCGGGTGAGCGGGCCGAGCAGATCGCGGTAGACCTTCTCCAGGGGGACGCGGGTGGGTGCGGCGGTGACGGTGTTGAACTCCGCCACCCAGCGCGGTGTGTCCACCGACTCCAGGCGCCGCACCAGGAACTCGGTGACCGCGCCGATCTGCTGCAGGGCCAGCCGGTGGTACATCGCGCGCACCGGCTGCCCCTCGGCGGTGTAGTGGTCGCTCAGCCGCTGGTGCGCGGCCTCCCAGTCGCCGGGCCGCTCGGCGAGCCGCCACAGCAGCAGCCGCCGCGGCCACGGGTGCAGCACGGGACGGTCGTCGGGGTGGCCGTGCGCGAGCAGGAAACCCGCGTGGGCCTTGGTGAACAGGGAGCCCGAGGGCTCCGCGCGCGCCGAGCCCGCGCCCTCGCCGAACACCTGGCAGCCGACGGAGAGATCAGGTGTTGCCGCGCACGCCTCCAGCGTGGCCCGCTCGGCGGCGTCGAAGCCGTCGAGCAGTGGATCCAGTGCCGCCTCGACCAGCCGGACGCCCTCGTCACCGGCCGGGAGCGGCGGCCGGTCGGCGGAGGTGCGACGACCGGGCCCGTCGCCGTCCTGCCGGCCGTCCTGCCGTGCCTCCTGCCGACCGGCACCGGTCCGGCCGCCGCCTTGCTGCCGACCGTCCTGCCGCCCGAGCCGGGCGGGATGGATCGGGCCCGGCAGCGTCCGTTCGGGCAGCCGCCGCAGCCACGCCGCCCGCTCGTGGCCGCTGCCCGCCGGCAGGTCAGCCTGGTCCAGCAGCGTCAGCACCTGCTGGACGGCGCGCGGCAGTCCGCAGGTGAGCCGGTGCACGAACGGGGCGAGCGCCGGGTCGCGCTGCGGCCGGTCGGAGAGCCGGGTCCGTACTTCGTCCAGCGTCAGGTCCCGCAGCCGCAGCGGATACCAGTACGCTCCGCTCCCCGGCGGTCTGCGCCGGCGCCAGTCGGACAGCCCCGCGTGGTCCGGGGTGCGGACGGACCACCCCCACGGCTCCCCCGAGGGCGGTCCCCAGCCCGGCAGCCATCTGTTCGTGCTGGCGACGACGGTGAGCGGATCACCCGTCGGCGCTGTCGGGGAGCCGAGGCTGCGGGTCGCCGCCCAGGTGTCCTCGCGGGTGGTCAGCAGCAGTTGCAGGAAGCGGCGGCCGTGTTCGGTGTGGCAGCCGTCGAGCAGCAGCAGATACGAGCCCGGCGCGAACGACAGTTCCGCGTTCCGCCGCAGGTCCTCCAGGAACGCCGCGAACAGGATCTGCTCCAGCTTCTCCACGTTCTCCGCGGAGCCCAGGCGCCAGTGGTTGAGCTCGATCACCGCGTCCCACGGATTGGAGCCGCCGGTCAGCCGGTGTGCGGCGTACCAGCGGGCGCTCTCGGTGAAGCGGTGCCGCGACAGCAGCCCGGACACCATACGGGCGCCGTCGCGCGCCGCGCCCATCACCATGTCCTCGAACACCGACGGGATGCCGGCCGGCAGGCCGAGCGCGGATCTGCCCACCTGGAGGAAGCCGGAGAGGTAGTCGCCGTAGTTCTCGAAGGTGCGGTCCTCGAAGTGGCTGAGGCGACGGTGCAGCTGGCGCCGCTGGTCGCGCAGCGGCACCGTGCCGAGGTCGCCGATGTCGCTGTCGGAGGCCAGCAGGCCCAGCGTGAGCCGGGGGAAGCGGGAGACCCGGTAGCGGGCCAGCTTCCGCTCCAACTGCCTGGCGATCAGGCCCAGCGCGTACCGGGGGCGCAGGGGCTGCTCGGAGCCGAAGTTGAGATAGGCGAACGGCGCCTGGTCGGTGCCGAACCGCGCCATCAGCGCCCCGTGCGCGTCGCTGGCGCCGGAGCCGCGGGGCCCCAGCAGCACGATCACCGGCCGCTCCGCCTCCGGCGGCTGCGTCAGACACTCGCCGACCAGCTCCACCAATCCGGCGGGGGCGGTGGGAACGGTGACCCCCGCCCGCCCCGGATACACCTGTGTCATGTCTCGCACGCCCCCCGGCACCTCGCGCTCCGCGCCCCGCCCGGGCTTGATGCCCGCTGGTACGCGCCGCACGCTTCGTGTCCCACTCTGTGCGTCCTGTGAGGAGGATGCCACTATCCGTGGCCGAGTGGCAGGGGATTCCCCGGCATCGGCCGCGGACCGGCGGGTTCAGCTCGCGGCTCGGCGGGTTCGGTCACCGGGTCGGCGGGTTCAGCCCGCGGTACGCAGCGCCGGGTGCTCAGCGACGACCGTGCACGAGCCGGGGGCGACCTCCGTGAACCCGGCGTCCCGCACCACGGGGAGTCCGCTGCCGGTCAGCTGCGCCCAGTGGGCTCCGTCGCGCGCCGGACGCACCGCGAGCGGAAACCCCGCCTGCTGCCAGGCCGTGCGCCCGGCGGCCCCCAACCGCCACCAGGCCAGCTGCGCGCCGTGTCCGGCCTGTGCCATCGCCTTGCCCGCCGACATCTCCACCTCGGGGTTGAGCCAGAGCACGGGCGTACCGGGGTCGGGGGCGACCGGCGGCTTCGGATCGTCCAACTCCGTACCCGAGACCTGCAGCCGCGCCAGCTCCTTGGGCCAGCCGTCCAGCGGGACCGGCGGAAAGACCCGCACCTCGGCGCTGCTCCCGGCCACGGTGATGCCCTCCAGCGGCTGAGCGCGCCGCCACTCCGCGCCCCGCGCCCGCCGTACGACCTTGCGGATCTGAAGCTCCTCCCACAGCCGTACCCGCTTGTGCCACGCGCCGGTCTCCGCCACCGTGCGGGGGTCGGCGAGCAGCGTGAGCACCGCGCGGGCCGCCGTCTCCAAGGCGTCGGTGCGCGCCGGTGGCGCGGCGCGCTCGATACGGACGACGAGGGGCAGGACGAAGCGGTCGGCCCCGGTGGGTTCGGGGTCGGCGGGGTGCTCGGTCGCGGAGTCGGTGAAGGTCACCTGTTCAGTCTGCCAGCGGTAGATGCCGCCCCTATGATCTGGTGCGTGAGGCTGGAGGATGTGGGCCGCCGCTACCGGGTGGGCGGGCCCTGGGTGCTGCGCGGAGTCGACCTCGACGTGCGCGCGGGCACCCTGCTGCGCGTGGAGGGCGGTAACGGAACCGGCAAGTCCACGCTGCTGCGGTTGCTGGCGGGGATCGACGCGCCCAGCGCGGGGCGGGTGCGCGGGCGCCCTCGCACGCGCGGGTACGTCCCCGAACGCTTTCCCGCCGCACTCCCGTTGCCTGCGCTCGGTTACCTCACCCATCTGGGCCGGGTCCGCGGCCTGGGACGACGCGCGGCAGCCCGGGAGGGCGCCGCCTGGCTGGAGCGGCTCGGCGCCGGACAGTACGCCGCGACCCGGATGCGGGAGCTGTCCAAGGGCAGCGCCCAGAAGGTCGCCGTCGCGCAGGCCCTGGTCGGCGGCCCCGAACTGCTGCTGCTCGACGAGGCCTGGACCGGCCTCGACCAGGACGCACGCACGGTCCTGGACGGTGTGGTGCGCGAACGGGTGGCCGCGGGCGGCGCCGTGGTCTTCGTCGACCACGATCCGGCACGGCTCGCCGGCGCCCCGCACGTCATCGTCCGGGTGGCGGCCGGAGGCCGGGTGGCGGCCGAGGTGCCGGCCGGCGCGCGGCGGCCCGCGATGACGCGCATCGAAGCGCTGGGGGCGCCCGGGGCCGGGGTGCCTGAGGGGTTGCCGACAGGCGCGCGCCCGCGGCTCACGCCGTACGGCGAGCTGTCGCTGACGCTGCCCGCCCCCGCTTCCGACGCGGCGCTGCGGGTGCTGCTGGCCGCACGACCCGGCTGGCACGTCCGCTCCGTACGTCCGCTGGGGGAGTGGGAGACGGACGAGGGGAATGACGAGGGGAGTGCCGGGTGAGGGCGACGCTCGCGCTGATCCGCTATCAACTCGCCCTGCTGGTGCGCTCCCAGCGGTGGCTGGCGCCGCTGCTGCTGTACGCCGGGCTGCTGGCCGTCGGTGTGCGGGCCGGGCAGCCGCTGCTGGACTCGTTGGGGCTCGCCGCCGCCGCGCTGCTGCCTTCCGCCGCCTGGCTGGTGCGCGGCTGTGTGACGGCCGAGCCGCCCGCGGCCCGGCACTGCGCGGCTGCCGCGGCGGGGGCCTGGCGGGTGCACCTCGCGGGTGTGGCCGCCGGGGGCGTGGCGGCCCTGCTGTTCGGCTGCGCGGGAGTGGGGCTGGTGGCCGCGACGAGTGCCCCGCGCAGTACGGACGGGTCGGTCGCCGTGCCCTTGCTGCCGGCCGTGGGCGCCGGGCTGTGCGGAATGCTCGCGTGCGTGCTGACGGGGGCCGCGGTGGGGGCGCTGGGCAACCGGCCGCTGGTCCGGTCCCGGGGATATGCGGTGGCCGCCACGCTGCTGGGCAGCGTGGCGGCGCTCGCCCTGGGCGCCTCACCCGCCAACGCGGCGGTCACGGGGCTGGTCCGCGGCTCGGCACAGGGAGCCGTCCAGGTGCCGTGGGTGCCGTCGCTGTGCGCCGTGGCCCTCGCGGGCCTCGCCGCGGCGGCGGCCTGCGCGGTGGCCACCCGCCGCGAGTGAGGGCTCCTGTTCTTCCCGCTTTCCCCGGCTCCTTCGGGGCGCGTCCCGTCAGTGCTTCCAGGGCCCGGTGACCGCGAAGGTCGTGCCCGGTGTGTAGCAGTTGACGTACATGGTGCGGCCGTCGGGTGCGAAGGTCACGCCCGCGAACTCGCCCCACTCCGGCTCCTCGGGGGTGCCGATGTTCTGGGCGCCCCGCGCCATCGGGTAGACCGTGCCCTTCCGGGTGAGACCGTAGACGTGCTGTGCTCCCGCGCCGTCCTCGCACACCATCAGTCCGCCGTTGGGGGCGAGGCAGATGTTGTCGGGCTCCTCGCCCGGCAGCTGCACATCGGTGTCGGGGCCGAAGACGATGACGAGGGTGAGCCGGCGGCGGCGCGGATCGTAGCGCCAGATCTGCCCGTAGTGGTCGCCCTGCGAACCCTCGGCGCTGCGCGCGTAGCTGGAGACGAAGTAGACGCAGGAGCCGCCCCAGTAGCACCCCTCCAGCTTCTGTGCATGGGTGATGCCCCCCTTGCCGAAGTCCTGGAGGCGGATGGGGGTCTGCGCGGCGAGCGGGTCGGGGACCTCCACCCACTCGACGCCGTCGAAGGAGCTGCCCGTCTCGGTGACGGCCGAGAGGTCGGGCACGCCCGGCACCCGCATGGCCTCCAGCCTGCCACCCGCGTGCAGCGAACCGTATCCGCCCTTGGGCTTGTCGGGCAGGAAGCGGTAGAAGAGCCCGAAGGGTTTGTCGAAGGCGTCCTCGGTCTCGTAGACCACACCGGTACGCGGATCGAAGGCGACGGCCTCGTGCTGGAAGCGGCCCATGGCCTTCAGCGGCTCGACCGAGGTGGGGCGGCGCCGGTCGAAGCCGACCTCGAAGATGAAGCCGTGGTCCTTGGTGTAGCCCTCCTCGCCGGCCCGGAACTCGGTTTCCTCGCAGGTCAGCCAGGTGCCCCAGAGGCTCGGTCCGCCGGCGCAGTTGGTGGAGGTGCCCGCGATGCCCACGCGCTCGGTCAGCACGTCGTTGTCGCCGTCCACTTCGAGGACCGTGCAGCCGCCCTCGGCCTCCGGGTCGTAGGTCAGCCCCTCGACCGTGGGGACGGGCACCCGGGAGTCCATCCGGTTCTCGTGGTTGCGCACCAGCCAGGTGCGGCCCCTGCCATGGCCGTGACCGTGGCCGCGCCGCTCACCGGCGAAGGCGGCCATGCCGTCGAAGTTGCTGGGGACCTTGCCCTCTCCCGAGCGGAGCTGATCGCCCTCGCGGGAGAGCACCTTGTAGCGGAAGCCCTTGGGCAGATCGAGCAGCCCGTCGGGGTCGGGGACGAGCGGGCCGTAGCCCGCCCTGCCGCCGGTGGCCTGGGCGGCGGCGGTCCCTGTGAACAGTTCCGAAAGCGCGCCGCTGAAGGCGACCGCGGCTCCAGCGGCTCCGGTTCTTGCCAGCACTTGACGTCGGCTCGTGGACATCGGGCACTCTCCCCTGTTGGCGGACAGGTGAACCCAGTGTGTGTACCACGCGTACCAGCAAGCGCACACCGCTCAGGACGCAACCGGAGTCAACTCGGCCGGGTCTGTACCCCGCTGCCGACGCGGATCAGCCGCCCCCGGTTCGGATCAGCCGCCGGCCTCGGCGCGCGCATCAGCCGCCGGTGCCGGCGAGTCCGCCGCCGTCCCGGGCGAGCGCGGTCAGCCGGGAGATCGCCCGGAAGTACTTCTTGCGGTACCCGCCCTTGAGCATCTCCTCGCTGAACAGCTCGTCGAAGGGCACTCCGGAGGCCAGCACGGGGACCTCGCGGTCGTAGAGCCGGTCGGCGAGCACGACCAGGCGCAGCGCAGTCGACTGGTCGGGCACCGGCCCGAGCCCTGTCAGACAGACCGCCTGCACGCCCTTGACCAGCGCGCCGTAGCGGCTGGGGTGGACGCGCGAGAGATGGTCCAGCAGCGCGGGGAAGGCGTCCAGCGAGGCGCCGGGTATCCGGTGCGCGGCGCGGGTGACCTCTTCGTCGGTGTACGGCTCGGGGGCCTCGGGCAGCCCGCGGTGGCGGTAGTCCTCGCCGTCGATGCGCAGGGTGCGGAAGTGCGCGGACAGGCCCTGGATCTCCCGCAGGAAGTCGGCGGCGGCGAACCGCCCCTCGCCCAGCTTGCCCGGCAGCGTGTTCGAGGTCGCCGCGAGGGCCACGCCGTTGTCCACCAGTCTGGCCAGCAGGCTGGAGACGAGCACCGTGTCGCCCGGGTCGTCCAGCTCGAACTCGTCGATGCACAGCAACTGGTGGTCGCCGAGCGTCTGCACGGTCTGCTGGAAGCCCAGCGCGCCCACCAGGTTGGTCAGCTCGACGAAGGTGCCGAACGCCTTGCGCTCGGGGGCGGCCGGTGCCGCGTGCCACAGGGAGGCGAGCAGATGGGTCTTGCCGACGCCGTAGCCGCCGTCCAGGTACACGCCCCGGGGACCGGCGGGGGTCGCCTGCTTGGGCACCCGGCGGAACCAGCGCTTAGGCCCGCCGCTGCCGCCGCTCCGCGCCGCGCCGCCGAGGCCCTGTGCGAACGCGGCCAGTACCTGGACCGCCTCGGTCTGGCTGGGCTGCGCGGGGTCGGGTATGTAGGTGTCGAAGCGCACGCCGTCGAAGCGCGGTGGCGGCACCATCTCGGCAACCAACTGGTCGGCCGGTACGCGCGGCTCCAGTGCGGTCAGGGCGGCGGGGGCGTCGCCGGGGGCCCGGGAGCCGGTCTCGGATATGTGCGCTTCGGTCGTTGACACGATTGTCATGCTAGTCGGCCCGCCCCCGCGGACGTGCCGCCCGCCGGGCGTGCGCCGTGCCACACTGCGCTGCATGCGACGCCTGTTCCCATCGAGTAACGCCCCTGTACCGACCCCTGACGCGCCCGCACCGGACGTCTCGGCCCCGGAGTGGAGCATCGCGGAGATCGCCGAGGAGTACGCCTATCCGCCGGTGGGCGAGGGCGCCGACGAAGCGGACCGGTGGCTGCGCGGCAACATGGTCGCCTCCCTGGACGGTGCCATCCACCACGGCGGGCGGTCCCAGCCGCTCTCCTCCAAGGCCGACATGTGGATCTTCGGGGTGCTGCGGGCACTCGCCGACGTGGTGGTCGTCGGCGCCCGGACCGTACGCCAGGAGGGGTACCGGCCCGCCAAGCGGCGCAGCGGCTTCGCCGACCGCCGTGCCGCCGCCGGGCAGGCGCCGGTGCCCGCCATCGCGGTGGTCAGCGCCGGTCTGGAGCTGGACTTCTCGGCACCCCTGTTCACCGAGCCCGTCGTCCCCACGCTGCTGATCACCGGCAGCGGTGCCCCGGCGGACCGGGTGGCGGAGGCGAGCCGGGCCGGTGCCGAGGTCGTCTTCGCAGGTGAGGGCAGCTCCGCGGACCCGTCGCGAGTGCCGGGGCTGCTCGCCGCGCGGGGGCTGCGGCGGCAGCTGACGGAGGGCGGCCCCACATTGCTTGGGGAATTCGCCGATGCCGGGGTACTTGATGAGCTATGTCTGTCGATCTCCCCTCGAATCGTCGCCGGATCGGCGCCGCGGATCATGAACGGGCCCGTCCTGCCGGACCCCGACGAGTTCACGTTGGAAGGGGTGCTGGAAGAAGAAGGGTTCCTCTTCACGCGTTACCGTCGGTTGCGACCCACTGCGGAATGAGACGTTCCGCTTCTGTGTCGCTGGGCAGACTGACAATCGCAGGACCCGTGGGAACACGGGGCAGCAGGGTTTCTTTCCGACCGCAGAAAGGGCGCCCGTCGTGATCACGACAGTGCTGATGATCGAGAAGCCACTGGTGTCCGCCGACGCGGAGATGGTGACGACGCTGCACGGCGAGGAGCCCGTCTCCTTCGTCGTCCTCATGCAGCCGCGCGGCGACCAGGACCGACTGCTGCGAGCGCTGGACGATGTGGCGCTCGGCGAACTGGACCAAGTGGTGCGTGAGGGCGACGAGCCCGAGGGCGGCGACGCCGTCGGGCCCGCCGAGCAGGCCCTGGAGCTCTCCTTGAAGCGCCTCAGAGACGCCGGCTGCGAGGCCGTCGGTCAGATCATCGAGGAGCACCCCCTCGATGTGCTGAAGTCCGTCGCCGACCAGACCCGCGCCGACGAGGTCATCGTCTTGACCGCCCCCCATCTGGTCGAGGAGTTCTTCCACCGGGACTGGGCCTCCCGGGCCCGGCACAAGGTCGGCGTGCCGGTGCTGAAGCTGTTCGCGCACAACGACGAGGAGTAGCGGCCGGGGACAGCGGGGGAGGGGGGTGGCTGTGCTCCGGACGGGAGGCCGCACCGCATAGGCTTGCGCCGTTCCTCGTCCTCCCCGGCCCGCGGTCGGGAGGTGCCCGATCGAGCCAGCAGGAGAAGTCCGTATGACCGCTGCCGCCACTCCCTCCCTCCCCTCCGCCATGGAGCGGCCGCACTTCGTCGGGATCGGTGGCGCGGGGATGTCCGGCATCGCGAAGATCCTGGCGGTGCGCGGCGCCCGGGTCGCGGGCAGCGACGCCCGTGAGTCGGCGACGGCCGACGCGCTGCGCGGTTTCGGCGTGACCGTCCACATCGGTCACGCCACCGCGCACCTGGCGCCGGACGCGACGGTCGTGGTCGTCTCCAGCGCCATCCGCGAGGACAACCCGGAGCTGGTCGAGGCGAACCGGCGCGGTCTTCCGGTGCTGCACCGCGCCGACGCGCTGGCCGCGCTGATGGAGGGGCTGCGCCCGCTGGCCGTCGCCGGTACCCACGGCAAGACGACGACCACCTCGATGCTCGCCGTCAGCCTGGCCGATCTGGGCCTGGACCCCTCCTACGCGATCGGCGGCGATCTGGAGGGACCCGGCTCCAACGCGCACCAGGGCACCGGGGAGATCTTCGTCGCGGAGGCGGACGAGAGCGACCGGAGTTTCCACAAGTACGCGCCCGAGGTCGCCATCGTCCTCAATGTGGAACTCGACCACCACGCCAACTACGCCTCCATGGAGGAGATCTACGAGTCCTTCGAGACGTTCGCCGACCGCATCGTGGACGGCGGCACCCTGGTGATCTCCGCCGACCAGGAGGGGGCGCGGGAGCTGACCCGGCGGCTGCGCGCCGCTCCGCGCGAGCGTGCGCTCACCATCCGTACGTACGGGCAGGCCGAGGACGCCGACGTACGGGTTCTCAAGATCACCCCGAAGGGGCTGACCAGCGAGGTCGTCGTCGTGCTGGACAGCGCGGAGCTGGCCTTCGACGTCGCGGTCCCCGGCAACCACTACGCCCTCAACGCGGTGGCGGCCCTCGCCGCGGGTGCGGCGCTGGGGGTGCCCGCCGGGGAGCTGGGGCGCGCGCTCGGCTCGTACACCGGCGTCAAGCGCCGCCTCCAGCTCAAGGGGCTGGCCCGTGGCGTACAGGTGATCGACTCCTACGCCCATCACCCCACCGAGATGACCGCCGACCTGGAGGCCATCAGGGGCGGTGCGCGAGACAGCCGGGTACTGGTGGTCTTCCAGCCGCACCTCTTCAGCCGCACCCAGGAGCTGGGCAAGGAGATGGGGGAGGCCCTGGCGCTGGCCGACGGCTCGGTCGTGCTGCCGATCTATCCGGCGCGCGAGGACCCGATCCCGGGCGTGACCAGCGCGCTGATCACCGACGCGGCGCAGGCCGCGGGCGCGGCCGTGCGTGCCGTGGACGCGCCGGCCGAGGCCGTGGAGGCGGTGGTGGGAATGGCCGAGCCCGGCGATCTCGTTCTCACCATGGGCGCGGGTGACGTCACGGAGCTGGGCCCCGGGATTCTCGCCCGGCTCGCGGAGTGACGGGCCGCCGCCCGCACCCCGCCCGTACCCCGAACAGCGCTGAGGAGCCGAGATGGCCTACGAGATCGACAAGACCGAGGAGCAGTGGCGCGCGGAGCTGACGCCCGAGGAGTACCACGTGCTGCGCGAGTCCGGTACGGAGCGCCCGTTCACCGGTGAGTACACCGACACCGAGACCACGGGCGTCTACACCTGCCGGGCCTGCGGCGCCGAGCTGTTCCGCTCGGACACCAAGTTCGCCTCCCACTGCGGCTGGCCCAGCTTCTACGACCCGGCCGACTCGGACGCCGTCGAGCTGCTGACCGACAGCTCCATGGGCATGGTCCGCACCGAGGTCCGCTGCGCCCGCTGCGGCTCCCACCTCGGGCACGTCTTCGAGGGCGAGGGCTATCCGACGCCCACGGATCAGCGCTACTGCATCAACTCGATCTCCTTGAAGCTGGAGCCCAAGGAGTAGGAAGACCGAAGTGCCCGCCCTCCGGCGGAATACGCGACCGACCCCGGCAGTTCATTTGTACGCTGCACGCAGCTGATGTCATGCGTCTGGTCATGCGGCGCGACACGGTGGACAGCGCAACAGTGAACTCAACAGTGAAGGGGTGGCGAGGCGCGTGGGGGAGAGCTTGGCTGCGGGGCCGGGTGGGCACATAGGTACGGCGGCGGGCGGGCGTTGGATCGTCCCCGTACTGGCGTTCGGTGGGATCTCCGTCGCCGTCATGCAGACCCTCATCGTCCCGGTCGTCGCCCAACTGCCGACCCTGCTGCACACCACGACGTCCAACGCCTCCTGGGTGATCACCTCCACCCTGCTGTCCGGCGCCGTCGCCACGCCCATCATGGGCAGGCTCGGCGATCTGTACGGGAAGCGGCGGATCGTGCTGCTGAGCCTGGGACTGATGGTGCTCGGCTCGCTGATGTGCGGCTTCACCTCGGCGCTGGTGCCGATGGTCGCCGGGCGAGCCGTGCAGGGGTTCGCGATGGGCGCCATTCCGCTGGGCATCGGCATCATGCGCGACGCGCTGCCGCCCGAACGACTGGGCTCGGCCATGGCGTTCATGAGCTCGTCGCTCGGAGTGGGCGGCGCGCTGGGCATGCCGCTGGCCGCCTACATCGCCCAGTACACCGACTGGCATGTGCTCTTCTTCGGCTCGGCGGGCATCGGCGCGCTCGCCATGGTGCTCGTCGCCCTCCTGGTGCCCGAGTCCCCGACCCGCGCCCCTGGCCGCTTCGACGTGCTGGGCACCCTGGGGCTGACCGCGGGACTGGTGACGCTGCTGCTGCCCATCTCCAAGGGCGGTGACTGGGGCTGGTCGAGCGGCACCGTACTGGGCCTGTTCGGTTCCGCCGCGGTGATCTTCGCCGTCTGGGGGCTGTTCGAACTGCGGATCCCCCACCCGCTGGTGGACCTGCGTACGACGGCCCGCCGCCAGGTGCTGCTGACCAACCTCGCCTCCATCATGGTCGGCCTCGCCTTCTACGCCCTCACACTGGTCCTGCCGCAACTCCTGCAACTGCCCGCCGCCACCGGATACGGGCTCGGCCAGTCGATGGTGGTCTCCGGGCTGTGCGTGGCGCCCATGGGCATCGCCATGATGCTCGTCTCCTCGCTGTCGGCGCGGCTGTCCAAGGCTCGCGGCCCCAAGGTGTCGCTGATGACGGGTCTGCTGATCCTGGCCGTCTCCTATCTGCTGGGCACCCGGCTGATGTCGGCGGTGTGGCAGACGGTGGTGCTGTCCGTGCTGATCGGCGTCGGCATCGGAATCGCCTACTCCGCGATGCCCGCACTGATCCTCAAAGCCGTCGCCCCCTCCGAGTCCGGCGCGGCCAACGGGCTGAACACTCTGATGCGTTCGATCGGGACATCGACGTCGAGCGCGGTCGTCGGCGTGGTCCTCGCCCATATGACCAGCCCGCTCGGCGCCACCCGGGTGCCCAACATGGACGGCTTCCGTACGGCCTTCCTCATCGCGGCGGGCGCGGCGGTGCTGGGCCTCCTGATCGCCGCGTTCCTGCCGTCATCCTCCGGCCGCGACACCGGCGCGCCCCGTCAGGGGCACGGGGAACCGCGCGAGCTGCCACCAAGCTCCCGCAGTCCGCGAACGACCAGTAGGGGCATCCCCTCTCCGAACCGCTAGCGCAGCACCGCGGCGGACGCCGGCGGCAGCCGCACCGCACCGTCCACCACCCGCGTCTCCGGCTCCCAGGCGGCGAGCAGCGCCGCCTGCGCGGAGGGCAGCGGCACGGTTGCCGCACGCTCCGCGGAGAAGTTCACCGCGACGTACAGCGGCCCGTTGCAAAGCAGCAACCACCGCTCATCGCCGCCCTCCGCGCAGCGGACACCCGCCTCGCCCAACGGCAGGTGCGCCAGCACGGGATGGGCCCGGCGCACCCCCAGCAGCGTGCGGTGCCAGTCCAGCAGCCGGGCGTGCGGCGCCCGGGAGGGCTCGTCCCAGTCCAGGCACGAGCGGCGGCGGGTCGCCGGGTCCTGCGGGTCGGGGATCTCCTCGGCCTCCCACCCGTGTTCCGCGAACTCCCGTCGCCGCCCCGCGCGTACGGCCTCGGCCAGTTCGGCGTCCTGGTGGTCGGTGAAGTACTGCCAGGGGGTGCGGGCGCCCCACTCCTCGCCCATGAACAGCATCGGCGTTCCCGGCGCCAGCAGTACCAGTGCGGCCGCGCACGCCAGCAGTCCGGGCGGCAGGGACATGGAAAGCCGGTCGCCCAGCGCCCGGTTGCCGATCTGGTCGTGCGTCTGCGCGTACGCCAGGAAGCGGTGTGCCGGGGTCTCGGCGGCTCCGGGACGGCGCACGGGCCGGCCGTGGCCGCGCCCGCGGAAGCTGGAGTACGTACCGTCGTGGAAGAAGGCGCCGGTCAGCGTCTTGGTGAGGGCGGCGAGCGGTGCGGCTGCGAAGTCGGCGTAATAGCCGTGCGACTCGCCGGTCAGCGCGGTGTGCAGGGCGTGGTGGAAGTCGTCGTTCCACTGGGCGTGCACGCCATGGCCGTTGGCGCTGCGCGGGGCCGTGGTGCGCGGGTCGTTCAGATCGGACTCGGCGATCAGGAACAGCGGGCGCCCGGTGTGTGCGGCCAGCGTGTCGACGGCCTCGGACAGCTGGGCCAGGAAGTGCTCCGCACGGGTGTCGGCCAGCGCGTGGACGGCGTCCAGCCGCAGCCCGTCGAGGTGGTGGTCGCGCAGAAAGGCCAGCGCGCTGCCGATGAGGTGGGCGCGCACCTCGTCGGAACCGGGCGCGTCCAGGTTGACGGCCGAACCCCAGGGGGTGCGGTGGCGGTCGGTGAAGTACGGCCCGAACGCCGGCAGTCGGTTCCCGGACGGGCCCAGATGGTTGTGCACGACGTCCAGGACGACCCCGAGGCCGTGGCCGTGTGCGGCGTCCACGAACGCCTTCAGCCCGTCCGGCCCCCCGTAGGGCTCGTGCACCGCCCACAGCGCCACTCCGTCGTAGCCCCAGCCGTGGGTGCCGGGGAACGGACAGACGGGCATCAGCTCGACATGGCTGACACCCAGGTCCGCCAGGTGGCCGAGACGGTCGATCGCCGCCTCGAAGGTGCCCTGGGGCGTGAAGGTGCCGATGTGCAGCTCGTACAGGACGGCCCCGGGCAGCGGCACCCCCCGCCAGGGGTGCCGCCAGGTGTACGCGTCGTGTTCGACGACGGCGCTGAGCCCTTCGGGCCCGTCGGGCTGGCGGCGCGACCTCGGGTCCGGCAGTACCGGCCCGCCGTCGAGGGAGAAGCCGTAGCGGGTGCCGTCCCGGGCCGGTGCCTCGGCCTGCCACCACCCCCGGTGGGTGGGCGAGGGGGTCATCGGGAGCCCGGGGGCGGGCGGGAGATGCAGGGTGACGGTTCGCGCGGTGGGAGCCCATACGTCGAACAGCATGCGCTCCATTCTCACCGGCCGCCCGGCACCTGTCGCCGGGCGGCCGGGACCGGGCCGCTCACCCGTGCTGGTGCAGTCCCCGTCCCGCCAGCGTCAGGAAGGCCTCCCCGACCGCCTCGCTCAGCGTCGGGTGCGGGTGGATGTGCTGGGCGATGTCCTCGGGGGAGGCGTCCCAGGCGACGGCGAGCTGGGACTCCGCGATCATCTCGGAGACGTGCGGGCCCACCAGATGCACGCCCAGTACCCGCCCGGCGGGGCCGGGTTCGGCGACGACCTTCACCATGCCGCCCTGACCGTGCACCATGCCCTTGGCCGTGGCGGTCAACGGCAGCACATTGGTCACCACCTCGCGCCCGTCGGCCCTGGCCGCCGCCTCGCTCAGCCCGACCGAAGCGGTCTGCGGGCTGGAGTACGTCACACGCGGCACCGCCGCGTAGTCCACCGGACGGGGCGAGAGTCCTGCCAGCGTCTCCGCGACCACCAGCCCCTCCGCGAACGAGGCGTGCGCCAGCCCCAGGGAGGGCGGCGGGAGGAGATCGCCGACGACGTGCACACCGGGGACGGCCGTCTCCAGGGTGGTCCAGTCGGCCGGTGGCACATGGCCCCGCTCGTCCGTCGCCACCCCGGCCGCCGCCAGGCCCAGCCCGTCGGTGACCGGGACGCGGCCCACCGCCACCAGCAGCCTTTCTGCCGCCAGGACGGTCTCCGCCCCGCGCGCCGGCCGCACCCGCGCCTCGACCCCCGCGCCCGACCCGCCGGTCCGCCCCGCGTCGGTCCGGTGCGCGTCCACCAGGCGGGCGCCCGTCAGCACGGTGATGCCCCGCTTCTTCAGCGCGCGGGTCAGCTGGCGGCTGACGTCCGCGTCCTCCAGCGGCAGCAGCCGCTCCGCAGCCTCCACCAGGGTGACCTCGGCGCCCATGGAGCGGTGGAACGAGGCGTACTCCACACCGATCGCTCCGCCGCCCAGCACCAGCACGCTGCCCGGCAGCCCGGGAGCGAACAGCGCGTCGTCGCTGGTGACCACGTGCTCCCCGGACGGCTCCAGGCCGGGCAGCGTACGCGGCCGGGAGCCGGTCGCCAGGACGAGACCGCGCCGGGCCGTCCACCGCTCGCGTCCCCCGTGCGCCGCGGTCTCGACGTCGACATGGTGGGGCCCGGCCAGCGTCGCGGTGCCCCGTACGACCGTGACGCCGGCCTTGGACAGCTGGCCTTCCACGCCCTTGTGGTTGCGCGAGACGATGTCGTCGCGGGTGGCGACCAGGGCGCTCCAATCGACGCTGTCCAGCGTGGCCTTGACGCCCCACCGCTCGCGGGCCTCGGCCACCCCGTCGACCAGTTCCGCGGCGTGCAGCATCGCCTTGCTGGGCACACAGCCGCGATGCAGACAGGTGCCGCCGACCAACTCCCGCTCGACGAGGGTGACGCCGAGACCCAGGTGTGCGGCGCGAAGTGCGGTGCTGTAGCCGCCCGTTCCGCCGCCGATGACGATCACTTCTGTGGTGTTCCCACTCATGGCCCCAGCCTCGGCCCCCGTCGGCTGATGAGTCCAACGCAATGATTCTATGGAAGCGATGAGAAGCATTCATGGGAGTTTCGGCCAGCGCCCGGAGGTCGACTGGTGAGTCTGCGGCAGATGGAGTATCTGGTGACGGTCGTCGAGGAGACCTCCTTCACGCGCGCCGCCGAGGCGCTGCACGTCACCCAGTCGGCACTCTCGCACCAGATCAAGGCGCTGGAGCGTGAGGTCGGTGGCCCGCTGCTGGAACGGCTGCCGCGCGGTGTGCGGCTGACCCCCATGGGGCGCGCCTTCCTGCCGGACGCCGAACTCGCCGTCCGCAGCGCCCGCCAGGCCCGCCGTGCGGCCCGCGCCGCGGCCGGTGCGGGCGGCGGCGAGCTGGAGATCGCCACCGTGCACGGGCTGGCGGTCGGCGTCCTGACCGAGGCCGTCGCGCGGATGCGGCAGCTCCACCCGCGGGTGACGCTGCGGCTGCGCGAGTACGCGACGGAGGAGGAACTGCGGGAACGGATGGCACGCGGGGTCGCCGACCTCGCCGTCGGCTACCGGGTCGAGGACTGGCACGGCCCCTGCTGGGAGATCGGCGAGGAGAGGATCGTCCTCGTCGTTCCGCCCGACGACCCGCTGTGCGACCGCCCGGGTGCCAAGGGGGAGCCCGTGGCGCTGGAGGAACTGGCCGACCGCGGCTGGGTGCGGTGCGGGATGGAACCCTGGATCGAGGGCCGGCCCTTCGTCGACCTGGTCTGCGGCCGGGCCGGTTTCGTCCCGCACACCGCCCTGCGGGTCGAGCACCCGACGACGGCGGCCCGGATGGCCGCGGCCGGCGCGGGCATCTGTCTCGTCTCGGCGCATCTGACTCCTGCCCTCGTGCCCGCCCGGCAACTGGTGGACATCGGCCCGCCCTGGCGCCGCCCGCTCACCGCCTTCTGCCGCTCCCGGCCGACCGGGGCGGCGGAGGCCTTTCTGCGCGTACTGCGGCGAGAGCAGCCGCCCGGCGACCGGCCCGGCTAGCTCCGGCTAGACCCGGCGTTCGAGCAGGGCCACCGGTGCGCTCCGGAAGAGGTGGCTCAACAACACGGTGCCGGACAGTTCGCGCGTGCTGCTGCCATCTGCGAGGGCGTCCCGCCAGGTGCCCTCAGGCAGCGTCAGGCTCGTGGTGCCCCAGCCGCCGTGCCGGTGCACACGCAACGACAGCCGGGTGACCGCGACCAGCACCGCACCGGTCCGTACGAACGCCACGCAGTGCGCGGCCTGCTCGCCCTGGGCGTACAGCGGTTCGTACGCGGACGCGGCCCTGGACAGGAACAGCTCCGGGCGGTCGGCGCGCAGCCGCAGCGCAGTTGCCGTCAGCCGCGCCTTCTCCGTGTCCAGCAGACCGCGTCCGTGCCGCTCGCCCAGCACCGCCGGATCCCGGTTGTCGGGGTCCACGAGCGCCCGGTAGGTGTGCTCGGTGCCCTGGTACAGATCGGGCACGCCGGGCATCGTCAGCTGCACCAGTGCGGCCCCCAGCACGTTGGCCCGCACATGAGGGGCGAGACCGGCAGCGAAGGCGGCCGTCGCAGGTGCGTCCGCGCTGTCGCGCTGGGCGGTGACGAAGTGCTCGACGGCGGCCTCGTACTCCGCGTCCGGCTCCGTCCAGGTGGTGCGCAGCCCCGCTTCCCGTACCGCCTTCAGCAGGGCGGGCACCAGCCGTTCGGGCGGCGGCGGGAACACGCCGAGGGCGAGCGCGGTCTGCCGGTACACCCAGGCCGTGTGGCGGTCGGGCGCCGCCGAGGTGTCGGTCCGCGCCAGCAGTTCGGCCCACTGACCTGGGCACTCGCTCAGTACGGCCAGTGCGGCGCGGGCGTCACCGCTGCGTTTGGTGTCGTGTGTGGACAGCACCACGCCCGATGTGGGCCGCTCCCGCTGCATACGGGCGCAGTACGCGTGGAACCGCTCGGGCGGCACTGCCGGGCTGCCCGGCTCGCCGCCCACCTCGCACGCCGACAGCAGCGGCACATAGCGGTAGAAGGCCGCGTCCTCCACCGACTTGGCGCGCAGCGCGGAGGACAACTGCGCGAACCGCACCGGGAACCGCCTGCTGTCCGTGCCGGACCCGGTCGAGGCGTCGCCCAGCGCGAGCCGCAGTACGGCGTCCACCGCCGCGGCCTCCTCCGCCGGCCGGAAAACCTCGCGGGCCCCTGCCGCGGCGCGCTCCAGCAGCGCGGCGTCCTCCGGCCCGGCGGGAGCGCCGTGCGCGGTGTACGGGCGGTACACCGGCAGCCGCACCAGCAGCTCGCACAGCGCGGTCCGCAGCGCCCAGGGCGCGTGGTCGTGCAGCGCCAGGTCCGGGGACGCGGCACACGCCCGGACGGCGGTACGGGTCAGCCGTTCCGTCTCGGCGGCCAGGTCGTGGGTCAGCACGCGACGGGCGGCGCGCTGCCGGGTCGCCTCCCACTCGCCCCCCAGGTCCGCCGGCACCCCGGTGAACGCCCGGTACGCCTCGACCAGTTCGCGGTGGCCGTGCGGGTCGGTGAAGAGCCCGTCCACGTGCCGGAGCGCGTCGTACCCCGTCGTGCCCGCCACCGGCCAGTCGCGGGGCAGCGCTTCCCCGTCGGCGAGGATCTTCTCCACGACCGTCCAGCGGCCCCCGCTCTGCTCGTGCAGCCGCCGCAGATAGCCGCCCGGATCGGCGAGACCGTCCGGATGGTCGACGCGCAACCCGTCGATGACGCCCTCGCGCAGCAGCTGGAGCACCTTGCGGTGGGTGGCCGCGAACACCTCCGGGTCCTCGACCCGTACCCCGATGAGCCCGGAAATGGTGAAGAATCGACGGTAGTTGAGCTCGCTCCTGCCCAGCCGCCACCACGCCAGGCGGTAGTGCTGCGCCGCGCACAGTTCGGGCAGCGGCAGCTGCTCGGTGCCCTCGCGCAGGGGCAGCACGTGATCGTGGTAGCGCAGGGTGCCGTCCTTGACCCGCATCCCGGGCAGCGCCTCGTGCAACCGCTCCCCGAGCACCGGCAGCAGCACCCGCCCGTCGCCCGCCGCCCAGTCGATGTCGAACCAGCGCGCCCAGGGGGAGGCGGGGCCCTGGCGCAGCACCTCCCACAGCGGGCGGTTCAACCGGGTGTCGGAGGGGACGGCCATATGGTTCGGCACGATGTCCAGGACCAGCCCCAGCCCGTGGGCGCGGGCGGTGGCCGCCAGCGCCCGCAGCCCGCGCTCGCCCCCCAGCTCCCGGCGCACCGAGCCGTGCTCGGTCACGTCGTAGCCGTGGGTGGAGCCCGGCACGGACGTCAGCACGGGGGACAGGTGCAGATGCGAGACGCCGAGCCGCGCCAGGTAGGGGACGGCGCGCTCGGCGGCGGCGAACGGGAAGTCCGGCTGGAGCTGGAGGCGGTAGGTCGCCGTGGGCGTGGCCGCCGACGGAGTGCCCTCACATGTCATATGAGCCCTCTTTCCCGGCCGGGGACGCCCTCAGACGGGAAAGCAGGGGCCGCACCGTCGGTCACACCGGGCGTTGCAGCACCGCCATGCTGCGGGACTCCAGGGGCAGCTGCGCGCCCGCGGCCACCTTCGGGCCCCCTCCTTGCACGTAGGTCTCCTCCTGGGCGGTGTCGACGACGACCTCCCACTCCCGGCCGTGGTTGACCGGGATCACGAAGTCCACCGGCTCGTGGTGGGCGTTGAACAGCAGCAGGAACGAGTCGTCCGTGATGCGCTCCCCGCGCTCGCCCGGCTCGGAGATGGCGTTGCCGTTGAGGAAGACGGTCAGGGAGCGGGTGTGGGCGGCCTGCCAGTCGCGCTGGGTCATCTCGGCGCCCTGCGGGGTGAACCAGGCGACGTCGGAGAGCTCGTCGTGGGTGCCCTCCATGGGCCGCCCGTGGAAGAAGCGGCGGCGGCGGAAGACGGGGTGGTCGCGCCGCAGCCACACCATGGCGCGCACGAAGTCGCACAGCGCCTGGTCGGGCGCACCGGACCAGTCGGTGGGGGCACCGTCGCCCGGCCACCGCACCCAGGCCAGCGGGCCGTCCTGGCAGTAGGCGTTGTTGTTGCCGTGCTGTGTGCGGCCGAACTCGTCGCCGTGGCTGAGCATCGGCACACCCTGGGACAGCATCAGCGTGGCGATCAGGTTCCGCTTCTGCCGGCGCCGCAGTGCCACCACCGAGGCGTCGTCCGTGGGCCCCTCGGCGCCGCAGTTCCAGGATCTGTTGTAGCTCTCCCCGTCGCGGTTGTCCTCGCCGTTGGCCTCGTTGTGCTTGTCGTTGTACGAGACCAGGTCGTGCAGGGTGAATCCGTCGTGGCAGGTGACGAAGTTTATGGAGGCCAGCGGGCGGCGTCCGTCGTCCTGGTAGAGGTCGGAGGAGCCGGTGAGCCGGAAGCCGAACTCGGCCATGGCACGCGGTTCGCCCCGCCACAGGTCGCGTACGGTGTCGCGGTAGCGCCCGTTCCACTCGGTCCACAGGGGCGGGAAGTTGCCCACCTGGTAGCCGCCCTCGCCCAGGTCCCACGGCTCGGCGATCAGCTTCACCTGGCTGACGACGGGATCCTGCTGCACCAGGTCGAAGAAGGAGGAGAGCCGGTCGACCTCGTGGAACTGCCGCGCCAGGGTGGCGGCCAGATCGAAGCGGAAGCCGTCCACGTGCATCTCCAGCACCCAGTAGCGCAGCGAGTCCATGATGAGCTGGAGGACGTGGGGGCTGCGCATCAGGAGTGAATTCCCCGTGCCCGTCGTGTCCAGGTAGTAGCGCCGATCGTCCGCGAGGCGGTAGTACGAGGCGTTGTCCAGTCCCCGGAAGGAGAGCGTGGGGCCGAGGTGGTTGCCTTCCGCCGTGTGGTTGTAGACGACGTCGAGGATGACCTCGATGCCTGCCTCGTGCAGCGCGCGCACGGCGTGTTTGAACTCCTGCACCTGCTGGCCGCGCTCGCCCCAGGAGGCGTAGGCGTTGTGCGGGGCGAAGAAGCCGATGGTGTTGTAGCCCCAGTAGTTGCTCAAACCCGCCTCGGCGAGCCGGTGGTCGGTGACCGACTGGTGCACCGGCATCAGCTCCAGCGCGGTGACGCCCAGCTGCGTCAGATGGGCGATGACCGCGGGGTGCGCCAGCGCCGCGTAGGTGCCGCGCAGCTCGTCCGGCAACTGCGGGTGCAGCATGGTGAGGCCCTTCACATGTGCCTCGTAGAGCACCGTGCGGTGGTAGTCGGTGCGCGGCGGGCGGTCGTCGCCCCAGTCGAAGTAGGGGTTGATCACCACGGAGGTCATGGTGTGCGGTGCGGAGTCGAGGTCGTTGCGCCGCTCGGGGTCGTCGAAGTGGTAGCCGAAGACGGCCTCGTTCCAGTCGACCGAGCCGCTGATGGCCTTCGCGTACGGATCGAGCAGCAGTTTGGCGCTGTTGCAGCGCCGGCCGTTCTCCGGCGTGTACGGGCCGTGGGCGCGGAAGCCGTAGCGCTGGCCGGGCAGCACCCCGGGCAGATAGGCGTGCCGTACGAACCCGTCCGACTCGCGCAGCTCGACCGCCGTCTCCGAACCGTCCTCGTGCAGCAAGCACACCTCTACGCGCTCCGCCGCCTCGGAGAAGACGGCGAAATTGGTGCCCGCGCCGTCGTAGTTGGCCCCCAAGGGGTACGCGTGTCCCGGCCAGACCTGCATAGGAGTGTCTCTTCCCCATCGACGTGTCGCTACCGCACCGCGGCGGGCGCGGTGGGCCCCGTCGTCATCTTCCCCCGTCCGCCGGTGCGGTTACCGGAAGTTGACAGGGGTTCCGGGTGCACCTGTCGGACGGCCGCAGTAGTCTTCCTTGATCGAACAGCGGGGGCCGAGACCGGGCGTGGAAGGCGGTGCGCAGTTGGGCGCGGGAGGGCTTGAACTCCCCCCAGGCGACGGCGGTGAGGGGCCGGAAGGCGGTGGTGCCGCCTCGGAGGCCGGAACGGCGGACGATCCCATGGGCGGGCTGGGGACGGGAGGACCGCCCGGCCGGAGGCTGGGGGAGGCGGGGCTGCAACCCGGCGCCGTCCCGCTGGCGCGCCCCATGGAGATCGGCGCGGACGTGGGCTGGAGCGAGGACGACTGGGCCGAGGTACGCACCAGGGCGCAGCGCGCCGGGCGCGCCTACGTCTGGCTGAACCTGGTCGAACAGCGGACGCGGGCCGTCGTCGCCGCCGTACTGCGGCCGATCTACGAACCCGTCCACGGCGAGGAGTGGGTGATCGCCGCGGCCGGACCGGCGGGGCAGGAGTGGGTGCAGCGGGCCGCGGCCGTACGGGAGGTCAGCCGGCGCAAGGGCTATCTCCTGGACCCCGCCGACGACACCCTCATCTCGTTCCTGACGCTGCCGCAGCTGCGCGAGTTGATGGTGCAGCACTGGCCCTGCTTCGAGCCGTACTTCGACGACCGGCGCGAGGTGGAGCTGGCGCTGGACGAACTGGAGGTGGCGCGCAGCGCCGTGGCGCGCAACCGCGCGCTGTCCGAGACGGTGCTCGCACAGGCCGAGCGGATGTGCCGGCGGCTGCTGGAGTTGCTGGGGACCGTGCCCGAGGGGGCGGCCGCGGTCGGCCGGCTGCCGGTCGACGCCGTGGAGGAGCTGGTCGGGGACCGCTTCGCCGATGTGGTCGGTGTGCACGCCGACCGGGTGCGGCTCCAGCGGCAGCTCCCCGCCGAGGACCTGTTCGGCGGGGCGCGACGGCTGGACGCCATCGGGATCGGGCTCAATCTGCTGGTGCAGAACTACAGCGGGCGGCGGCTGGTGCGGCTGGCCGAGGCGGGCTGCCGGGTGCGGCTGCTGTTCCTCAACCCGGCCAGCAGCGCCGTGAAGCGGCGGGAGCGGGAGCTGGGCCTCAAGCGGGGCGAACTGGCCCGCTCGGTGGAGACCAACATCCTCCATATGCGGCGGGTCCGCTCCCGGCTGCGGGACCAGGCGGCCTTTGAGATCCATGTCTTCGACGAGACCCCGCGGTTCACCGCGTACATGGTCGACGGGGACGGCCCCGACGGGTTGGCAGTCGTCCAGTCGTATCTGCGCGGCGCGCGGGGGATGGAGACGCCCGTCTTCGTGCTGCGCGGTCCCGGTCGTACGGTCTCGCCGGCCGCCCGCGACGAGTCGGAGGGGGCGCTCTTCCCCGCCTACCGTGAGGAGTTCGAGTCGTTCTGGGCGGACTCGCGGCCGGTGTCGTAGATGTGCGGCAGCAGGCGGCCACCCCCGTGTGTCGTGTGTGTCACAGTCCCCCAAGTCCCTTGAGCCACACCGGGCAATCCGACAGTGTTTCGAACGATCCATCGACGGATCGGCTCGACCGCACACTTCGGAGGACTTCCTCGGCATGGCACAACACGGGGCACGCCACACCAAGCGCCGGATATCCCTCGCGATCGGCGCCGCCGTCGCCGTCGCGGGGGGAGCGACACTGCTGACCCTCCCAGCCGGTGCCGCACCTGCCGAGGGCACCGTCCTGGGGGCCGGCGCGAAGGGCGCGGTCAAGGGCGACTACATCGTGCTGCTCAAGGGCGACCCCGCCAAGGGCACCGGGGCCAGGGCGGCCACGGAGGCCGAGGACCTGTCCGACGAGTACGGCGGCAAGGTCGAGCACACCTACCACACCGCGCTCAACGGCTACTCCACCAAGGGGCTCAGCGCCGAGGACGCCCGGCGGCTGGCGGCCGACGACAAGGTGGCCAAGGTCGTCCAGGCCCGGGTGATCACCGGACAGGCCACCCAGACCGATCCGCCCTCCTGGGGACAGGACCGGGTCGACCAGGCGGCCAAGACGCTCGACAAGAAGTACGGCTACCCCGACAGCGCCGGTTCGGGCGTGCGGGCGTACGTCGTCGACAGCGGCGTGCGCGTCAGCCACCAGGACTTCGGCGGCCGGGCCGTCAACGGCTACGACGTCGTGGACGGCGACAAGACCGCGCAGGACGGCGCCAACCACGGCACACACGTCTCCGGCACCATCGCGGGCACCAAGTACGGCATAGCCAAGAAGGCGAAGATCGTCGCCGTGCGCATCCTCGGCAACGACAACAGGGGCACCACGGCCGACGCCGTCGCCGGGATCGACTGGATGATCAAGGACCACAAGGCCAAGGGCGGCCCGGCCGTGGCCAACATGAGCATCGGCGGCTTCAAGGACTACGCGCTGGACGAGGCCGTCGAACGAGCTGTCGCCGCGAACATCACCTGCGTCGTCGCGGCCGGCAACGACAGCGGTGACGCCTCCGCCGCCTCCCCGGCCCGGGTGCCCCAGGCCATCACGGTGGCAGCCAGCGACCAGCAGGACCGGCAGACGGACTTCTCCAACTACGGCAAGAGCGTCGACCTGTACGCCCCCGGCATCGACGTCGTCTCGGCCAGCAACAGGAGCGACACCGCCTCCATGGCCGGCTGGGGCACCTCCATGGCCACCCCGCACGTCTCGGGCGCCGCCGCCCTCTATCTGAGCCGGCACAAGACGGCCACTCCCGCGCAGGTCGCCAAGGCGCTGACGGACGGCGCGACCAAGTCGGCGATCACCAACCCGAGCACCGGCACGCCCAACAAGCTGCTGCGCGTGCCCAAGTAACGCTCATTCACGGTCATTTCTGACCGACGCCCGTGCGTAACCCCGGATTTCCGGGTAAGCGCCCACCAGGCCCGCCGCGCCCTCCCCCCACGGGGCACGGCGGGCCGCTCCCGTACCGGCGCCGCTTCGACAGCCGCTACGCGGCTGCCGCTTGTGCGGTCCTTCGCCGACCGGCCACGGCCGTGTAGCGCTCGATCACCACCCGGGCCACCTCCGGCGCCGCGCCCAGTGCCGGGGCGAGTACGTCGGCTCCGGCCTCGTGGGCTCCGGCCGCGATGCGGTCGGGGAGGCGGCCGGGGGCCAGCACATAGGGGGCGACGGCGACCCGGCGGGCTCCGGCGGCGCGCAGGTCCCGCACGGCGTCCGCCGTGCGGGGTCGAGCAGCGGAGGCGAACGCAGGCCGCACGGCACACCAACCGGTGGTACGCCGCCACTCCCGCGCGATTTCAGCGATCACTGCGCTCGCCTCCGGGTCCGAGGAACCGGCGGACGCCAGGACGACGCCGGTCGAGTGCGCGTCGCCGGGGGGCAGCCCGGCCGCGCGCAGCCGCCGCTCCAAGGCGGCGGTCAGCAGGGGGTGCGGGCCCAGTACGTCGGCCTGCTGGACGGTCAGGTCCGGCAGCGCGGACGTCACCTCGGCCAGTACCCCCGGAATGTCGGTCTTGGCGTGGAAGGCACGGGTGAGCAGGAGCGGGACGGCCACGACCTCGCGGGTCCCGGCCGCGTACAGCCGTCCCAGCGCCCCGTGCACCGACGGCGCGTCGAAGTCCAGGTAGCTTGCCGCCACCCGGACGCCGGGCAGCCGCCGCCGTACCCGGGTGGTGAGCGCGCCGATCGTCGCGGCGTGTCTGGGGTCCCGGCTCCCGTGCGCGACGAGCAGCAGTGCGGGTGGCCGCGGGCCGGCGGGGTCCAGTGGTGCGGGGTACATCAGCGCAGCAGCCCCCGGTGGCGCAGGACGCGCCGCTCGACGGGCGCGAAGATGAGCAGTTCGATGCCGATGCCCACCAGCAGGATGAGCAGAATCGCCCCGAGCACCAGCGGCATGTCCTGGTAGGAGCGTCCGGTCTCCAGCAGCCGGCCCAGACCGGCGCCCAGCTCGGGGGAGGTGGCGATGAGTTCGGCCGCCATCAGGGAGCGCCAGGAGAACGCCCAGCCCTGCTTGAGGCCCGAGATGTAGCCCGGCAGCGCGGCGGGCAGCAGCACATGCCGTACGCCCCGCACTCCTGTCGCGCCGAGGACCTTTCCGGCGCGCAGATGCAGCGGATCGATCCGGTCCACGCCTGCGACCAGCCCGTTGGCGATGGAGGGGACGGCGCCGAGCAGTACCACCGCGTAGATCGTGGCGTCCGTCAGCCCGAACCAGATGATGGCGGCGGGCACCCACGCCACCGACGGCAGCGACTGCAGCCCCGACAGTATCGGCCCGATCGCCGCGCGTACCGGTCGCACCCGCGCCACCAGCAGCCCCAACGGTGTACCGACCGCCAGCGCCACCACGAAGCCCAGCGCGCCCCGTGAGACGCTCTGCCAGATGATGCTGAGGATGGTGCCCTTGTACCACTCCTCGGCCAGCGCGTCCCACACCATCAGCGGGCTCGGCAGCTGGTAGTCGGGCTTCAGGTCCAGCGCGAACGCGGTCTGCCACAGCCCCAGTACCAGGGCGACGGCCACCAGCGGCGGCAGCGCCTTGCGGCGCAGCAGGACCGGCAGCGGTGTGCGGGTCGCGGTGCGGGTGTCGAGCGCGTCGAGGCCCGCCTCCAGTCCGGCCAGGTCGCTGCCGGCCTCGCGGCCCTTCGCCGGGGCGGCGGTGGCGTCTGAGGCAGCACCCTCTGCGGCGGCACCCTCTGTGGCAGCGGCCCCTGCGGCGGACGCCACCCGTTCGTCGTCGGCTTTCGGCTGTGTCTCAGTGCTGGCCATGGCGGCGGATCTCCCCCCGGAGCTGTTCGGTGATCTCGACGGACAGTCCGGCCACGTCCGCGTCCTCGATCCGGCGCGGGTGCGGGATGCCGACCTGCCACTCCCGGGCGATCCGCCCGGGCCGGGAGGAGAGCAGCACGACGCGCTCGGCCAGGCGTACGGCCTCCCGGACGTTGTGCGTGACGAACAGGACGGCGACGTCCGTCTCCGACCAGATGCGGGTCAGCTCCTCGTGCAGGACGTCCCGGGTGATGGCGTCCAGCGCGGCGAACGGCTCGTCCATCAGCAGCAGCTTGCTGTCCTGCGCCAGCGCGCGGGCCAGCGCGACCCGCTGCCGCATCCCGCCGGACAGCTCGTGCACCCGCTTGCGGTGCGCGCCCTTGAGCCGTACGAGCTCCAGCAGCCGCTCGGCCTCGGCCGGGCGCTCCGCCTTGGGCATGCCGCGCAGCTTGAGCGCCAGCTCGATGTTCTTGCCCGCCGTCAGCCACGGGAAGAGCGCGTGCTCCTGGAACATCAGCGCCGGGCGGCCACCGGGCACCTCGACGGTGCCCGAGGTGGGGGTGTCGAGCCCGGCGACGAGGTTGAGCAGCGTGCTCTTGCCGCATCCCGACGCGCCCAGCAAGGTGACGAACTCGCCGTCGGCGACATCGATGCTGATGTCGTCCAGCACCTGCTGCCGGCCGAACGTCTTGGAGACGTTGGCGATACGGGCGGCAGCGGCGCGCCTGGTCGTTGTCACGGTCACCGGTTCACCTCCTGCAGTGGTCATCGGCTCTCGTTCCGGCCCAGCCCGGCGTCGCCAGGAGCGGGGCGGCCCTCGCTCTTGAGGACCCGGGTCAGCGGGGTCAGGTCGTAGATCCCGGACAGCCGGGGCTGCTTCAGCAGGCCCACCGAGGCCGCGTGCTCGGCCTGCCGGCGCAAGGTGGCGGCCAGCGGGTCGTCCGTCACATCGATCTGTGCGAACGCGCGGTCGAGCACCTTGCGGGGCAGGGGCTTGCCCGCGTCCCGCCGGAGGGCTTCGTTGAGGTGCTTCTTGGCCGCCTCCGGGTGCGAGCGGATCCACGCGTTCGTCCGCACGGATCCGCGCACCACCGCTTCGACGGCGTCCGGGTGCTTTTCGAGGAAGTCCTGCCGCACCACCAGGTTCGTGGTGACGAACTTGCCGTCCTTCCACAGTTTTTCCTCGTTCAGCAGGACCTTGCCGCCCTTGCTGACGAGTCTGGAGGCGGTCGGCTCGGGCACCCAGGCGCCGTCGATGCCGCCCTGCTGGAAGGTGGTGGGGATCTCCTTGTTGTCCTGTCGCAGTACCGAGGTCGCGCCCTCGCCCGTCTCAGGGTCGATCTTGATGCCCTTGGTCCTGAGGTAGTGCAGCAGGGCGACGTCCTGGGTGTTGCCCAGCTGCGGGGTGGCGATCTTCTTGCCCTTGAGGTCCTTGAGGGAGTCGACCTTCTCGGGGTCGACGACCAGCGAGGCCCCGCCGGAGGTCGCGCCCGCGACGATGCGCAGGTTCTTCCCGCCGGATTGCACATAGCCGTTGATGGACGGCGACGGTCCGACCCACGCCATGTCCACGGCCTTCGCGTTGAGCGCCTCTATCGCGGAGGGGCCCGCGTTGAAGACCTGTGTCCTGACCCGCGTTCCGCCCAGCTCCTGCGGGACGGGTCCGCCCGAGCGCAGCCCCACCAGAGGGGTGGCGTGGGTGACGTTGGGGAAGTAGCCGAGCTTCACCTCGTCCAGCCCGTCGACCTTCTTGCCGCCCACGGGCTCCGGATCGCCGCTCTCGACGGCTTTGGAGCCGTAGCCGCAGCCGGCGGCCAGCAGCAGGGAGGGCACGGCGACCAGGGCGCCCAGAGCGGTGCGGATGCGGCGGACGTGGCGCGGCGGCCGAGGGCTCGGATTGCGGACAGGGGACACGGGGCGTCCTCTCAGGAGGGGATGCGGGACGGGGACCGGGCGTACTCACCTACGCTCGTCACCGCCCACATCGCCCGACTCCGCCCTGGCCGCTGCCGCGTGCGCCGCTGCCGATGCGGCCACCGGTCTGGTCGAAGGTGGAGAAGGCCTCTCCCGGGATGCGGATGCCCATGGTTCAGAAGTCCCAGCCGTCGTCGTCGGGCGCCGCCACGGAAGCCGTCCGGGCGCCGGCGAACGCCTCGCCGGCCATTCCGGCCGTCAGAGTGGAGCCGTCGGCCGGGTCGATCAGCAGGAAGGAGCCGGTGCGCCGCGAGCTCGCGTACGGGTCGACGGGCAGCGGCTCGGCGGTGCGCAGCACGACGCGGCCGATGTCGTTGGCGGCCAGTTCTCCGGGCGCCGGGTGGTGGGAGAGGTCGTCCAGGGTCAGCCGGGAGGGGATCTCCTTGACGATGGCCTTGACGGTGCGGGTGGTGTGCTTGAGCAGCACCCGGTCGCCGGGCCGCAGCGGCCGGTCGTGCAGATGGCAGACGGTCGCGGTCAGATCCTGGCTGGGCCGCACCGATGCTTCGGCCGGGGCGATCAGGTCACCGCGTGAGATGTCCAGGTCGTCGGCGAGCCGGACGGTGACCGACTGGGGTGCCCAGGCCACGTCCACCGATTCCCCCAGCGCGTCGATCGCCTCGATGGTGCTGGAGCGGCCGGAGGGGTGGACGGTGACGCGGTCGCCGACGCGCAGTACGCCGGAAGCCAACTGGCCGGCGTAGCCCCGGTAGTCGCGGTGCTCGGCGGTCTGAGCAGAAGGGGCCGCGCGAAGCGCGTCGTTGTGCGGGCGGGGGCGGGTGACGGGCGGGCGGATGACGTACTGGACGGGGAAGCGGGCCGGGTCGTCGGTGGGGTCGTGGGTGACCGCGACCGTCTCCAGGTGTTCCAGGACGGTCGGCCCGCTGTACCAGTCCATGTGCGCGGAGGGCGTCACCACGTTGTCGCCCTCCAGCGCGGAGATCGGGACGGCGGTCACCTCGGGCACGCCCAGGGAGGTGGCGTAGTCGGAGAACTCGCCCGCGATCCGCGCGAACGTCTCCTCGGCGTAGTCGACCAGGTCCATCTTGTTGACGGCGAGCACCACGTGCGGGACGCGCAGCAGCGCGGCGACGGCGGCGTGCCGGCGGGTCTGCTCGACCACGCCGTTGCGGGCGTCGACCAGGACGACGGCCAGCTCGGCGGTGGAGGCGCCGGTGACCATGTTCCGGGTGTACTGCACATGCCCCGGGGTGTCGGCCAGGATGAACCGGCGCCTGGGGGTGGCGAAGTAGCGGTAGGCCACGTCGATGGTGATGCCCTGCTCGCGCTCGGCGCGCAGCCCGTCGGTGAGCAGCGCCAGGTCGGGTGCTTCCTGGCCGCGTGCCTGCGAGGCCCGGGAGACCGCCTCCAGCTGGTCGGTCAGCACCGACTTGGAGTCGTGCAGCAGGCGGCCCACCAGGGTGGACTTCCCGTCGTCGACGCTTCCGGCGGTGGCGAACCGCAGCAGTGAGGTGGCCGCCAGCGCTTCGGCGGCCTGAGCTGTTCCGGCTGTGGTGCTCATCGTCTAGAAGTAGCCTTCCCGCTTGCGGTCTTCCATCGCGGCCTCGGAGAGCTTGTCGTCGGCCCGGGTGGCGCCGCGCTCGGTCAGCCGGGAGGCCGCGATCTCGGCGATCACCTTCTCCACCGTGTCCGCGTCGGAGTCCACGGCGCCGGTGCAGGACATGTCGCCGACGGTGCGGTAGCGCACCAGTCGGGTCTCCACCCGCTCCTCGTCCTTGGGGCCGCCCCACTCGCCGGGGGCGAGCCACATCCCCGAGCGGGAGAAGACCTCCCGCTCGTGCGCGTAGTAGATCGAGGGGAGTTCGATCTTCTCCCGCGCGATGTACTGCCACACGTCCAGCTCGGTCCAGTTGGACAGCGGGAAGACCCGCACATGCTCGCCGGGAGCGTGCCGCCCGTTGTAGAGCTGCCACAGCTCGGGGCGCTGCCTGCGGGGGTCCCAGCCGCCGAACTCGTCGCGCAGCGAGAAGACGCGCTCCTTGGCCCGGGCCTTCTCCTCGTCCCGGCGTCCGCCGCCGAAGACCGCGTCGAAGCGGTGCTCGTTGATGGCCTCCAGCAGCGGCAGCGTCTGCAGCGGGTTACGGGTGCCGTCCGGGCGCTCGCGCAGGGTGCCCGCGTCGATGTAGTCCTGCACCGAGGCGACGTACAGCCGCAGTCCGTGCTCGGCCACCGTCTCGTCCCGGAAGCGCAGCACCTCGGGGAAGTTGTGCCCGGTGTCCACGTGCAGCAGCCCGAAGGGCAGCGGCGCCGGGGCGAAGGCCTTCAGCGCCAGGTGCAGCATGACGATCGAGTCCTTGCCGCCGGAGAAGAGGATCACCGGGCGCTCGAACTCTCCCGCGACCTCGCGGAAGATGTGCACCGCCTCCGACTCCAGCGCGTCCAGGTGGGTCAGCGCGAAGGGGTTGTCGATCTCCTCCGGCGCGGTCACCGCCGTGGTCATAGCAGTCCCCTCTCCTTCAGCAAGGTGTGCAGCGTGCCGGCCGATTCGGCCACGTCACGTCCGTGTGTCTCCAGGCGCAGGTCCGGGTCGGCCGGCTCCTCGTACGGGTCGTCGACACCCGTCAGTCCCGTCAGTTCGCCGGTGGCCTGCTTGGCGTACAGGCCCTTCACATCGCGCTGCGAGCACACCTCGACCGGTGTGGCCACGTGCACCTCCAGGTAGGGCGTGCCCTCGGCCATGTGCCGCTTGCGCACCGCCTCCCGGCTGTCGGCGTACGGTGCGATGACCGGTACCAGCGTGATCACCCCGTGCGAGGCCAGCAGTTCGGAGACGAAGCCGATGCGCTGCACGTTGGTGTCCCGGTCGGTACGGGAGAAGCCGAGTCCGGCGGAGAGGAAGGTGCGGATCTCGTCGCCGTCCAGTACCTCGACCCGGCGTCCCTCGCCGCGCAGCCGCTCGGCGAGCGCCGTGGCGATCGTCGTCTTGCCCGCGCTGGGCAGGCCGGTCAGCCATACCGTGGCGCCGCGTGCTCCGCTCATCGGTCTCCCCTGCTCGTCTGGTTCGGTCGCTTTGTCCCTGATACCCCCGTTGTCACTGGTGCAGCCCGCACTCGGTCTTGCCGCGGCCTGCCCAGCGCCCGGCGCGTGCGTCCTCGCCCGCCAGCACCCGGCGGGTGCAGGGGGCGCAGCCGATGGAGGCGTAACCGTCGGACAGCAGCGGATTGGTCAGTACGCCGTGCTCGGCGACGTACTCGTCCACGTCCTGCTGGGTCCAGCGGGCGATGGGGGAGACCTTGACCTTCTGCCGCTTCTCGTCCCAGCCGACCACCGGGGTGTTCGCCCGGGTCGGGGATTCCTCGCGGCGCAGGCCCGTGGCCCAGGCGTCGTAGTCGCGCAGTCCCTCCTCCAGCGGCTGCACCTTGCGCAGCGCGCAGCACAGATCGGGGTCGCGGTCGTGCAGCCTGGGGCCGTGCTCCGCGTCCTGCTGGGCGACCGACCGGCGGGGGGTGAGGGTGATGACCTCGACGTCCATGACGGCCTTGACCGCGTCGCGGGTGCCGATGGTCTCGGGGAAGTGGTAGCCGGTGTCGAGGAAGACGACGCGTACGCCGGGGAAGACGCGGGAGGCCAGATGCGCGACCACGGCGTCCTCCATGGAGGAGGTCACGCAGAACCGGTGCCCGAAGGTGTCGGCGGCCCAGCGCAGTACCTCCAGCGCGTCGGCCTCCTCGAAGTCGCGGCCCGCCTGTTCGGCCAGCGAACGCAGCTGGTCGGCAGAGCGCTGCCGGGCTATGTGCGCGGTGCTCATCAGAGGGGTTCCTCTCCATCGGAGTGTGCCGGGCGCAGCCCGGAGGCGAGCAGCCCGAGGAACTTCAGCCGGAACGCCCGGTTGCAGGCGGAGCACTCCCACGCCCCGGGACCTTCCTCACTGGGGCGCAGATCCTCGTCCCCGCAGTACGGGCAGTAGAACGGTGCGGCCCTCTCACTCACTTGAGATCACTCTCCGCCGCCCGTGCCGCCCACTGGGCGAACCGTTCGCCGTCCTCGCGCTGGGCCTGGAAGGCGCGCAGCACGCGTTCGATGTAGTCGGGAAGCTGCTGGGCGGTCACCTTCAGCCCGCGCACCTTGCGGCCGAAGCCGGGCTCCATGCCCAACGAGCCGCCCAGGTGCACCTGGTAGCCCTCGACCTGGTTGCCGTCGGCGTCGGTGACCAGCTGGCCCTTCAGCCCGATGTCCGCGACCTGGATGCGGGCGCAGGAGTTGGGGCAGCCGTTGAGGTTGATGGTGACGGGCTGGTCGAAGCCGGGGAGCCTGCGCTCCAGTTCGTCGATCAGCCAGGAGCCGCGGCCCTTGGTCTCCACGATGGCCAGCTTGCAGAACTCGATGCCGGTGCACGCCATCGTCCCGCGCCGGAAGACGGAGGGCCGGGTGGTCAGGTCGAGTGCCTCCAGGCCCTCGGCCAGCGACTCGACCTGGTCCTGCTCGACGTCGAGCACCAGCATCTTCTGCTCGACGGTGGTGCGCACCCGCCCCGACCCGTGGGCCTCGGCCAGGTCGGCGATCTTGCTGAGGGTCGCACCGTCGATCCGGCCCACCCGCGGGGCGAAGCCCACGTAGTAGCGGCCGTCCTTCTGCTCGTGCACGCCGATGTGGTCGCGCCACTGCTGGGCGGGCTGCGCGGGTGCCGGGCCGTCGATCATCTTGCGCAGCAGGTACTCGTCCTCCAGCACCTGCCGGAACTTGTCCGGGCCCCAGTCGGCGACCAGGAACTTCAGCCGGGCGCGGTTGCGCAGCCGCCGGTAGCCGTAGTCGCGGAAGATGCCGGTGACGCCCTCGTGGACGTCGGCGACCTCCTCCAGCGGCACCCAGGCGCCCAGCCGCACGCCCAGCTTGGGGTTGGTGGACAGCGCGCCGCCGACCCACACGTCGAAGCCGGGCCCGTGCTCGGGGTGTTCCACGCCGACGAACGCCACGTCGTTGATCTCGTGCGCGACATCCAGCAGGGGCGAGCCGGAGACGGCCGTCTTGAACTTGCGGGGCAGGTTGGAGTAGGCGGGGTTGCCGACGACGCGGCGGTTGATCTCCTCGATGGCGGGGGTGCCGTCGATGATCTCGTCGGCCGCGATGCCCGCGACGGGCGAGCCGAGGATCACGCGGGGGGTGTCGCCGCAGGCTTCGGTGGTGGACAGCCCGACGCCCTCCAGCCGCCGCCAGATCTCCGGCATGTCCTCGATGCGGATCCAGTGGAACTGCACGTTCTGCCGGTCGGTGATGTCGGCGGTGCCGCGGGCGAACTCCTGGGAGATGTCCCCGATGACCCGCAGCTGCCCGGTGGTCAGCCGTCCGCCGTCGATGCGGACGCGGAGCATGAAGTACTCGTCGTCCAGCTCCTCCGGCTCCAGTACGGCGGTCTTGCCGCCGCTGATACCGGGCTTGCGCTGGGTGTAGAGGCCCCACCAGCGCATCCGGCCGCGCAGGTCGGCGCCGTCGATGGACTCGAAACCGCGATGAGCGTAAATCGTCTCAATGCGCGTCCGCACATTGAGACCATCGTCGTCCTTCTTGGTCTGCTCGTTGCCGTTGAGCGGCGTGAAGTGACCAGCGGCCCACTGCCCTTCGCCGCGGTGGCGTCCCGCCTTACGGCGGGCGGGGGCTGGGGGCACCCCCTGCTCGGAGAGCTTGGGGGAGGGGCGCTCGGAGGTGTCGGCCATGGCGGGAGATCCTTCGGGCAGGGGGCGCGGGCACACGTCGGGCGGGTGCGGTCGGGGTGCGCCGGGCGGTCCGGTCTCGTCAAGAGCGGTCGAGGCGCCCGTACGCAGGGGTTTCGGCACCGCTTCCGGGCGGCTCGCCCGCGACGGTGAGGGCGGCGGCTGCGGTTCGGCGATACCGGGTCGGCGTCGGAGGACGTCAGGAGGGGGGTGTCAGAACGGCGGTGCTGTGACTGTCAGCTCGCCGGACAGATGGCGCTGGACACGCGAACGAGGTCGACGTGACGTCGACTCACCAAGGCGATTCCAGCGCGAGACATGACGGAAGCGTCGCACGCGCGTCTGACGTCAGTCCACTGATGTCCGCATGGCGGACAGATGTCGCTCACCTTGTGAGATGCCCTCTTGTGTTGCCGCGGTCGGGGTCCCGCCGCGGGGGCTTGTGGCGTCCTCCGTGTGCGGCCGGGTGCTGGGCTGAGCGCGCCGTTCCCCGCGCCCCTTCGGGCGCCGTCCCGTCTCAGGCACCCGGCCAGGGGCCCGGCGGGGGCACCCGCGGCTCCTGCTTCGTCTCCGTGCGGTACACGCGGAACCCGCGCCGTTCATAGTTGGCCCGCGCGTGGCGACCGTCCAGAGAACAGGTGTGCAACCACACGCGCCGTGTTGCCGGGTGGCCCTCCCGGCGTTCGGCCAGGTCCCAGGCGCGTGCCGTGCCGTAGGAGAGCAGATGGCCGCCGATGCCCCGGCCGCGGAAGGCGGGCAGCAGTCCGAAGTAGCTGATCTCCACCGACCCCGGCTCGCTCGCGCCGTCCAGTTCGACGAACCCGGCGGGGGTGCCCCGTTCGTAGGCGACCCACGTCTCGACGCCCGGGCGGTCCAAGAAGCGCTGCCACTGGTCGTACGTCCACGGCAGCCGGTCGATCCAGGTGTTGTCCGCGCCGACCGAGGCGTACAGGAACCGGCTGAACTCCGGGCTGGGCACCTCGGCGCGCGCGACACCGACCCCGGCGTCGTGGCCGGGTACCCGCGCGGGCGCCAGGTCCGCAGCCGAGGTCTGTTCCAGGTACCAGGTGGTGACGTCCACGGTCGCGCTCATGGGGACAGCCAACCACGCCCGCTCCTCCCCGCTCGGCCGGGCCCCCGCCCGGCTCCGCGCCCGCCCGGGTCTCCTCAGCGGAGCATCCGCAGCCCTCTGACCCGGTTGATCGCGGCGGCCGTCTCGAAGCGCCGGGGCGCGGCGAAATCCTCGTCCCGAATGCTGAGCAGCGGGCCCGTGGGGCCGTCCGCCAGCAGCTCGTCCAGCAGATCGAGGGCCTCGCCGAGGGTCCGCCGCCCGTCCAGCAGCCCGCGCCGCACCATCAGCTCCAGGGCCAGGCCGATCCCGGTGACCTGGCGCGGGTCGGCGATCTGCTCGACGGCGCGCAGATCCACCTCGTGGTCGCCGAAGGAGAGCACGTCCTCGCCCCGCGCCCGGATGCGGGAGCGCCCGCGTACCTCGGCGTCCAGCGACGAGGGGTCGGGCACCCGTGCGACGACGCCGGGGAACGACTCCGCCTCGGCGTGCCGCCCGGTGGGCACCGCCGCGAGCTCGTGCGCCCGCGCGGTGACGTCCGAGGGGCGGTAGGCGTCCATCATCACCACCCGGTCGGCGACCTCCAGATAGTCCCCGGAGCCGCCCATCACCAGCACCGTGGAGACGCCGTGGTCGCGGTGGAGCGAGCGGATGGTGTCCACCAGCGGGGTCAGCGGTTCGCGGTCCTTGGCCACCAGCGACTGCATCCTGGCGTCCCGGATCATCAGGTTCGTCGCCGCGGTGTCCTCGTCGATCAGCAGCACCCGGGCCCCCGCCTCCACGGCCTCGCACAGTGAGGCGGCCTGCGAGGTGGAGCCGGAGGCGTTCTCGGTGGAGAAGTCGCAGGTGTCCGAACCGTCCGGCAGATGGTCGACGAACGCGTGCACATCGACCCGCTCGACCCGGCGGCCGTCCTCGGCGCGCAGCTTCACCGTCTCGTTCCGTGAGACGACCAGCTCGCGCCCGTCGCCCGGCACATGGTCCCAGATGCCGGTCTCCAGCGCGCGCAGCAGCGTCGACTTGCCGTGGAAGCCGCCGCCGACGACGAGGTTCACGCCCTCCGGCACCCCCATGCCGGTCACCGTGCCCGCGTGCGGCAGCTCGACCGTCACCCGCAGCTGGTCGGGGGAGGCGAACGGCACCACACCGCCACCGGTGGCCGGCCGGTCGTCCACGCCGCTGCGGCGCGGCAGCACCGCGCCGTCGGCGACGAACCCCACCAGCCCCAGGCCCGGCAGCACGTCCCGCAGCGTCACCGAGTCCTCGACCGTCTCGACGAAGCGCCGGACCTCGGCCGCGTCCAACACCGCGTAGCGCAGGGCCTGTTCGACCACCCGGGGCAGCACCCGGCACAGCAGCCGCTCGGCCTCCCGCCCGTCGATCCGCCGTCCGTGGCCCGGCAGCGCGGCACCCAGCCGCAGGGTGACCGAGCCGTCCTCGCCGCTGACGGTGCACGAGCTGCGCTCCAGCACCTCCTGCCCGCCCGCGTCCACCCGCAGCGCCTTCTCGCCGCGCACCGTGCGCGCGGCCTGCCGCACCAGGTAGGAGGAGAGTGCGCGGCGCCGGGTCGCGGTGCGCCACAGCTCGGCCGGCAGCGCGGCGAGCTGTGCCGGTACGTGGAGGGCGACCCGGGCGGGCGGCGCGTACGGGTCGGACTGCCCGCGCACCAGCTCCAGCAGCTCCCCGCCGGGCATCTCCCAGCGCCCGACCAACCCCTTGTACCGCCCGTACTGCGCGCCCTCCAGCGCCCGCAGCTCCGCCGCCAGCCCGGTGCGCACGGGGCGCGGACGGTGCTCGTCGTACGCGGAGCGGCCGGGGTGCTCGCGCGGCGGGCCGCCGTGTCCACGCGGCCGGTGCCCGCCGCGCGGCCCTCCGTGGCCGCCGCGCCCGTAGGGCCGCCCGCCGCCGCGCCGCTGCCCGCCGGCTCCCGAGGACTGCTCCCGCACGCCGCTCGCCTGCCTTTCTGTTGTCGGTCGGGTGGTGCGCGGAACCCGACGATACGGTGCCGAACCGACTGCCCCGAAACTCCGCCGGTGGTTCGGCCCGGTACGGACCCGGCCGTGGAAGTCGGTTCCGCGAGGGAATGCTGACCGAGTCCCCAGAAGGGGTCAAATTCCAGCACAGGCCATCTTCTTGGGGAAATCGCCCATATTCTCTCGTCCCATGGGGTTCGCCGCAGGCGAGCCGACCGCGTCCTGGCCGACCACCGGGGCGACGCCCGGCCGACCACCGGGAAAACCAGGAGAGAGGGGGCACCATGTCAGCGCTGCGCTGGGCAGCCGCCCTCGGCAACGCCGACTGGCACCTGGCCGCCCCCCTGCTCGCCGCCCTCGCGACGGCCTGGCACACCGACATCGGCACCGTCACCACGGGCCTCGCCGCCTACTCCCTCGGCCAGGGGCTCGCGCTGCCCCTGTGGGGCTGGCTGGCCGACCGCTACGGGCCCGGGCGCAGTCTGCGCACCGGACTGCTGGTGGCGGCAGCCGCGTCCGTGGGCTCGGCGCTGTGCCCGGGACCCGCCTGGTGGATCGTCCTGCGTACGGCGGCCGGCGCGGGCTTCGCCACCGTCACCCCCTCGGTCTCCCTGTACTACGAGTCGCTGCGCCCCGCGCAGACCAGACAACGCGCGTTTGCCACCCTCACCACCGTCACCGCGGCGAGCGCCATCGCCTCGCCCGTACTCGCGGACACCGTGCTGCGCTGCGGCTCCTGGCGGCCCGCGTTCGCCGTCATCGCCGTCCTCACCGCGGTGACGGTCTGCCGTATCCAGGCCGCCCGCCCCGGCCCCGCGCCCCCGCGGCGGGACCGGGCCCCCGACGAGGTCCCGGGCCCTGCGACCGGACGGCCCGTGGCCGCGTACGCGACCGTGCTCGGACTCGGCGCCGCCGAAGGCGCCGTGATGCTCGGGCTGCCCGCCCTCCTCGCGCCCGCGCTGGCCACCACCGGCGGGCAGGCGTCGACCTCCGCCGTACTGGTCAGCTACGCCCTCGGCGTGCTGTCGAGCACGTTCGTGCTGCGCCGGCACGCGCGGGTCTGGGGCCCCAGGAAGCTGCTGGCCACCGGCGGTTCGACGGGTGTCGCGGGGGCGCTGCTGGCCGCCCTGGTGCCCGGCACGGCTGTACTGATGGTGTGCGCCGCGCTGTTGGGCACGGCGTGGAGCTATCTCCACACCACGCTGCAGACCTGGCTGCCCCGACTGCTGCCCGCCCCGGCCCGGGCCCGCGCCGCGTCGCTCTTCTCCGCCTCCGCCATACTGGCCAGCTCCGCGACGGTGGCGTTGACCACCTCGCTGCTGGAGGAGGGCAGGCACGCCACCGTCTTCGCCGCCGGCGGCGTCCTGTGCGCCGCCCTGACCTGCTGGACGCTGTACGTGGCCCGCCGCTGGCGGTGACCCGCACGCGCCCTTGCCGCTCGCCGTCCCCCACCTGTCGTCCGTCCCCGCCGTCTCAGCCCGGGTCGCCGCCGTCGGGCAGCGGGGCGCCCGACGGCATACCGGCGGCGACGTACGCGTCGTAGCGGGCCTGCCAGTCGGTGGCGGTGCCGTCGTGCGGGCCGGAGGGGGTGCCGCCGCTGAGGAGCTTGGCCAACTCGTCGAGGCACACGTCCCAGCCCGCCGCGTTGCGGGCGGCGGCCTCGCGGCCCTCCAGCACATCGGTGAGGGCCAGTACGCAGCCCTCGCCGCGCCGGCCGATCTCGAACAGGAGCTCGTCGTCGCCCCAGGTGTAGCCCAGCCGCCGCGGCGGGTCGTACTCCAGGACCGTGCCGGAGTGGTCCTCCGCGTACGGGTCGCCGGCGAAGTCGACGCGCCCGCCCACCATCGGCTCGATGTGCACGGTCGGCGAGGGGAACCACGCCGCCATCCGGTTCGGTTCCGTCAGCGCCCGCCACACCTCCTCAGCGCCCACGGCGAACGGGCGCTCCAGCCGTACGGCGGGCAGCCCGTCCCGTTCCACGAAGATCCCCAGCTCCACGTTCATGCCACGTCCACGCCTTTCGCCGGCCGGCTGCCCTGGGCTGCCGTCCCGCCGAGTCTCCTGCCCGGTGGCTGCGTCCGCTCCCCGAGCGGGTCCGTACGGGTGGGACGGGGCCGTCGGAACATTCGGGGCCTTCGGGGTCTTCGGGGCCTTGCTTCGCGGGGGCTCCCGGAGCTCTTCCGGAACGACCCGCGCCGGGCCGGGGAGCGGGCTAGGCTCGCCGCATGTCCGCCACCTGGGAACGCGACGAGACGGGGGTGCTGCGCCTGCCGTCCGGCCGGCTCGTCCGCGGCCGGGGGATGCGCCACCCCCTGCCGCCCGGCCCCGAACCGCACTTCGGCCTTTATCTGCTGGGCCGCCCGCCGTC
Organism: Streptomyces smyrnaeus; assembly: GCF_017676345.1. Lineage (GTDB taxonomy): Bacteria > Actinomycetota > Actinomycetes > Streptomycetales > Streptomycetaceae > Streptomyces > Streptomyces smyrnaeus. The sequence continues at coordinate 69,573 of NZ_JAFFZM010000010.1, forward strand.
CCCTCTCGACTGGGAGTACCGCTGGCTGCGCTGGCCCGACTTCCGGTTGCCGAGCGACCGGGCCGAGGCATGTGAGGCCCTGCACCAGGTGTGGGAGCGCGCCGCGTCCGAGCGGGTGGAGGTCGCCTGCGGCGGCGGCCAGGGCCGTACGGGCACGGCCCTGGCCTGCCTGGCGGTCCTGGACGGAGTACCGCCGGGCGAGGCGGTCGACTACGTCCGTACGCACTACTCGCGCCGTGCGGTGGAGACGCCCTGGCAGCGCCGCTATGTGGCCCGCTTCCAGCCGGCGTAGGGCGGGGGCGTAGGGGGCAGAGCTGCCTACCTAGGTCCCTCGCCCTCGGACGCGCGCCGTGCCGCTTCGACCCGGGCCGTCAGCCGGGCGTGGTGCGCTCCCGCCCAGTAGAGGCGTCCGCATGCGACGCACCGGGTGAAGGTCTGGTACGTACGCCGTGTCCCGGGCGGCAGCTGATCCGCGATCTGTTCCTTGGCGACGGCCGCCAGCGTCCCGTTGCACGCGGGGCAGCGCGTCCAGGGGTGCAGCGGCGGCGCGAAGCGGGCGAGCACGTCGGTGACCTGGTCGTCCGGTCGGCTGCCCCGCACATAGGCCCCCAGCCACAGGGTCCGTCGGCGCAGCAGTCCGCGGTCCTGGGTCAGCAGGATGCGTCGCTCGGCGTTGGCCTGCCGCACCAGTTCCGCGTCGTCCGCGTCGTTGCGGTAGGCGGTGTCCACGCCGAGCAGCCGCAGGCGGCGGGCCAGCGCTCCCAGGTGTACGTCGAGCAGGAACCGGGGCGGCGTGGGCGCGGACGGCGGCAGCGGCTGCGGGCGGGGCATCGGGGTCAGCGTGAGGTGGGCACCGTCCGGCGGGCGGTGGGAGTCCGGAGCGGCCACGCCGTCGACCCGCAGCTCGGACACTTCCGTCAGCGGAACGCCGAGCGACTGCACGACGTGTCCGAGCGAGGAGGTGCCGTCGTACGGGCAGGACACACCGTGCGGGTCCTCCGCGGCGGCTCGGCGGCGCTGCCGTGAGGGCAGGAAGAGGCGCAGTTCGGCGGGGACGTGCACGTGGAGGGCGGCCTCGCCGCCGTGGGCCTGGGGGCCGGTCATCCTCCGTTCCCCGGCGGCGCGGTGGCCCGTACCTGGAAGGTGTCGTGCCCCTGCGGCTCCTGCTCGGTCACCCGCACCTCGTCGACGAACGCCGCGGGCGGCCCCTCGTGCGCCCACTCCACCAGCGCGTCGACGGCTTGCGGCTCTCCCTCGAACACGGCCTCCACGCTGCCGTCGGGCAGATTGCGCACCCAGCCCCGGACGCCGTGCGCTGCGGCTGTCTGCCGACAGGTGTCCCGGTAGAAGACCCCCTGCACCTGTCCGGTCACGATCACGCGCTTGGATGTCGCCGTCGCCGTCATCGGTTCACCTCAGCCGTCCCGTGGTTGGCTCCTCGTCCCATGAGTGCTCGCGCTCCATGGTCGCGCGAAGGCCGTTGCCGGGCACCCCCGGCGAATGCCCCGGCCGGTGGCGCCGCCGCCGGTGGCGGCGCCGACCCGGTCATGGCCGTGCCGGGTCATCGGCTGCTCTGCCGTGCCCGGCGGGCCGGAGTGGGGGAGGGGGTGGGGCTGCTGAGGTGGCCGGTGGCCAGATGGTCGAGCAGCCGCAGAAACGTCTTGCGGTCGCCCTCCGGCAGTGCGCCCAGCGCCTGTTCGTGCACCTCGTCCACGATGCGCTGGCTGCGCTCGGCAGTCCGCGCTCCCTCCTCGGTGACCGCGATGATCCGTGCCCGGCGATCGGTGCTGGAGGGGCGGCGCTCGGCGAGCCCGGCCTTCTCCAGGGCATCGACGGTGACCACCATCGTGGTCTTGTCCATGTCGCCGATCTCGGCGAGTTCGCTCTGGGTGCACTCCCGCTCCAGCGCGTGCACCAGGACGCAGTGCATCCGTGCGGTCAGCCCGATCTCGGCGAGCGCTGCCGCTATCTGGGTGCGCAGCACATGACTGGTGTGGTCCAGCAGGTAGGAGAGGTCCGGCTGGGTGCGGGTCGGTGGCGTCATGGCGGTCATGGTGGCCAGTTTACCGGGGAGTGCTTCCGAAAAATATCGTCTGCAACGAAACTATCTGCTACGGTCTCGTCATCGCACCACCCCGTTCCTTCACTCGCTGTGCGACCAGAGAGGCCGACATGCCCGCCATACCTGCTGAAAACGGCTCCAGCGCCAGACGTCCGCGCTCGCTCGCTCTCGGCGTCATCGCCGCCGGGACCCTGATGATCATTCTCGACGGCTCCATCGTCACCGTGGCGATGCCGGCCATCCAGCAGGACCTCGACTTCAGCTCCTCGCAGCTGAGTTGGGTCGTCAACGCCTACCTCATCGCCTTCGGGAGCCTGCTGCTGCTCGCCGGCCGGCTCGGCGACCTGATCGGCCGCTGGGGGCGCCCCCGGCCGGAGGTTGGGGGAGGATGTTCCTGGCCGGCACCGGCGTCTTCACCGCGGCCTCGCTGCTGGCCGGGGTCGCCACCACCCCCGCCGTGCTGCTCGCCGCCCGCTTCCTGCAGGGCGTCGGCAGCGCCATGGCGGCTGCCGTGGGGCTGGGCATCCTCGTCACGCTGTATCCGGGCTCCCGGGAGAGGGCCCGCGCCATCGCCGTGTTCAGCTTCACCGGTGCCGCCGGTGCCTCCATCGGGCAGGTCCTCGGCGGTGTACTGACCGATGTGCTCACCTGGCACTGGATCTTCTTCATCAATCTGCCCATCGGCGCGGCCGTCATCGCGCTCGCCCTGCCGGCGCTCCCGTCCGATCAGGGCCTCGGTCTGCGGGCCGGAGCCGACGCCTGGGGCGCCCTCCTGGTCACCGGCGGCCTCATGACGGGGATCTACGGCGTGATCAACACCACCACGCACGGCTGGAGCTGGTCGCACACCGTCGGGCCCGTGCTCCTGGGCGCGGCTCTCGTCACCGGCTTCTTCGTCCGCCAGTCCCGAGCCCGGACACCGCTGATGCCGCTGCGCATCCTGCGCTCCCGTACCGTGGCCGCCGCGAACCTCGTGCAGATGCTGATGGTCGCGGCGCTGTACTCCTTCCAGGTGCTGGTGGCCCTCTATCTGCAGGGAGTACTGGGCTACGGCGCCGCGCGCACCGGTGCCGCCATGCTGCCGGCCGCCCTGGTCATCGGCCTGGTGTCACTCGGTGTCTCCGCCCGGCTGATCGCGCGGTACGGGGAGCGCGCGGTGCTCCTGACCGGCCTCGCGCTGCTGATCGGCGTGCTCGGCCTGCTGACCCGGCTGCCCGAGCGCGCCCACTACACCACCGACCTGCTGCCCGTGATGCTGCTCGCGGCGGGCTTCGGCCTCGCGCTGCCCGCCCTCACCGCGCTGGGAATGTCCGGCGCGGGCGCCCGCGACGCGGGGCTGGCCTCCGGCCTGTTCAACACCACGCAGCAGATCGGTATGGCCCTCGGCGTGGCGACGCTCTCCACCCTGGCAGCAGCCCGTACCGATGCCCTCACCGCCTCCGGCAGCTCCCGCAACGCGGCACTGACCGGTGGCTACCACGCGGCCTTCGCCGCCGGGACCGGACTGCTCGTCGCCGCGCTCGTCGTCGCCACCGTGACGCTCCGCAAGCCCCGCATCCCGGCAGGCGCGGCGACATCCCCGGACCCGGCGATCGCCACGGACCCGGCGGCGGCCTCCGCACCGCGTTCCGCGGGCTGACCACCGTCTGCGGCCCCGCCGCCCTCCGCCCCCGCCACTTCGACCCGCTCCCCTCCGACCCGAAGGAATCCTCCATGTCCGGTCCGGCTCCCCGCCCGCTCACCGCACCCGAACTCCACCGCCTCCTCGCCGAGCAGCAGTTCGGCGTGCTGGCCAGCGTCCGCAAGAGCGGTCATCCGCATCTGACCACGGTGCTGTACCGCTGGGACGGGACGGAAAGCGTCCTGCGGATCTCCACGACGCGCACCCGCCTCAAGCCCCGCCACTTCCGCGCCGACCCGCATGCTGCGCTGCATGTGAGCAAGGACGTGTGGACATACGCGGTCGCCGAAGGGGAAGCGGAGGTGTCCGAGCCCACCGCCGCCCCCGGTGACGCGGTCGGCCGGGAACTCGCCGCCATGGCCGGTCCCTTCGCCACCCCTGGGGACGAGGAGGCGTTCTTGGCCGAGGCGGTCGAGGAGGAGCGGGTGGTCATCCGTCTCCACGTCGCACGGCTGTACGGCACCGCCCTCGACGTCGCAGCAGCCGCCGACTGACCCGCACCGACCGGTCCCGTCCCTCGGACCCCTCCGGCTCCCGGCTCAGGAGGCGTTCGAGGGAGCCAGGAGATCGGCGAGGGTGCCGCGGCTGCGCTGGAGAGCGTCGATCTGCTCGTCCATCGCCTCCAACTCACCGTTCAAGACGGCACGCAGCTCCGCACACCAGTGGATGGCCGGCTGTTCGCCCCGGGCACAGGGCAGCACCGAGCGGATGACTTCGGTGGACAGGCCCGCCCGCAGCAGGGAGCGGATCTGCTGCACGGTAACCACCGCGTCCTCGGCGTAGTCGCGGTAGCCGTTCGGCCCGCGCTCGGCGGTCAGCAGCCCCTGCGCCTCGTAGTAGCGCAGCATCCGGGTGCTGGCTCCGGTGCGCCGGGACAACTCCCCGATCAGCATGTGCCTGCGACCTGCCCTTCTCGTGTTGACCTTCACATCGGTGTCAGACCTTAACCTCGCCGCATGAACGCACATTCCACGAACGCCCCCGAGGGGCGCACCCGACCGGCCCCCTACGTCGCCCAGCGCGACGGGCGGACCGCCACCGCCGAGGACCTGGCCCCGCTCGCCTTCGCGGGCTACGCCCACTTCACCGCCATGCAGGTACGGGACCACCAGGTGCGGGGGCTCGACCTCCATCTGGCACGGCTGCGGGCGGCCTCCACCGAACTGTTCGGCCGGGCGCTGCCGGACGACCTGATCCGGTCGCATCTGCGGACGGCGCTGCAGAGCGGGCCGGCGGACGTTTCCCTGACGGCGACCGTCTACGCGCCCGGCGGCGAGTTCACCGCCGGGCCGGAGGCGGATCTCTCCGTCCTCGTCCGCACCGGGCCGCCCGCCTCCGGGCCGACGGGACCGCTGTCCCTGGGCACCGTCGAGTACGAGCGCGTCCTTCCCCAGGTGAAGCACGTCGGCGAGGTGGCCAAGACCTACTACCTCCGGCAGGCCGTGGGCGAGGGCTTCGACGACGCCGCTTTCGTCGACCGGCGTGGCCGGTTCAGCGAGGCCACGATCTGGAATTTGGCCTTCTGGGACGGCGAGGCGGTCGTCTGGCCCACGGCCGCGATGCTCGGCGGGACCATGATGCAGACGGTCCGCCGCCAACTGGACCGCCTCGGCATTCCCCAGCACGACCGGGAAATCACCCTCGACGACCTGCCCGCGCTGGCCGGGGCCGTGGTCATGAACTCCTGGACCCCGGGCGTCGCCGTGCACCGCATCGGTGCGGTGGCCCTGCCCGCCGCACCGTCCTTCCTGGATCTGCTGCACCGGGCGCACCAGGCCGAACCTCTCACCTCGCCCTGAGAGTGTCACCCTGAGAGCGGACGGGACCGCCGATAGACCACGCTGGGCCGCAGCGGACCCGGTGGCACGGTGGGATCGTCGAAGTCGTCGGCCGGATCGCGGGTCATGCCCAGGCGCCGCATCACCGCCTGGGAGGGCAGATTGGTGGCGGTGGTGATCGCCACGATCTCCGGGAGGTCGAGCGAGTCGAAGCCGAACTCCAGTACCGCCCGGCCCGCTTCGGTCGCATAGCCCCGGCCCCAGGCCGAGCGGGCCAGCCGCCACCCCGCCTCCACCCCGGTGACCGGCAACTCGTCCTCCACCGGGTCCAGCCCGGTGAACCCGACGAACTCGCCGGTCTCCCGGACCTCGACCGCCCACCATCCCCAGCCCCGCGTCTGCAGGTCCCGCTGGAAACGGGCCACAGACGCGTCGCTCTCCTCCTGGGTGAGGACGCCCGGAAAGTACCTGCGCACCTCGGGGTCGGCGTTCATCGCCGCCCATGGCGCGAGATCGCTCTCCCGCCATCCGCGCAGCAGCAGACGGTCGGTTCGCAGCTCTGTCTTCTCTGTCACCGCGCCAACCTAACGGCCCATTGACCGGGCGGCGATGGAATTACCTCCCGGCGGCTGCCGTGCCCGGCTCACGGGAGGGCCTCAAGACGCTCCATGTGTTCCTCGCCCCACTGGCCGAGTGGGGCGAGAGCGGCGATGAGCGAGTGACCGAAGTCGGTCAGCGAGTACTCCACCTTCGGCGGGACCTGGTGATGGACCTCGCGGTGCACCAGGCCACTGGCCTCCAGTTCCCGCAGTTGCAGGATCAACATCCGCTCACTGATACCGGACACTGTCCGACGCAACTCGCCGAATCGCAGCGGTTTTTCTTCGAGCCAGAAGAGGATCAGCCCCTTCCATTTCCCTCCCATGACGTCGATGGCAGCGTCCAGCCCGCAGGTATAGCTCCGCCTCTTCATCAGCATTCCCCTAACAAAAATGTGAGTACCGGACAGAATTGTAGGTACTTGCAGATGCGTTGGTGCACCCACAGCATGGAGCAGGCATCGCACCGGGCTCGCGGCAATTCCGCGCAAATGGGCTTCCTTCGGTGTCGTTTCAGGCGCTCGCAAAATTCCGTCTCAGGCAGGAGCAACGAATGACAGGGCAGCACCGCACTCCCGTGACCGTCGTCGGGCTGGGCTCGATGGGCAGCGCACTGGCTGAGGCGTTCATCGACGCCGGACATCCGACCACCGTCTGGAACAGGACCCCGTCGAAGGCCACGCCGCTCGTGTCCAACGGTGCCGTTCACGCGCACACGATGGATGAGGCGCTTGCGGCCAGTCCGCTGATCATCGCCTGCCTGACGACGTATGAAAACACGATGGAGGCCCTCGAACCGGCCGCTGCCCGGCTCAAGGGGCGAGCCCTGGTGACCCTGAACAGCGGTTCACCGGCCGGGGCCCGGCAGCTGGCCGAGTGGGCGCTCGGGCACGGAGCACGCTACCTCGGTGGAGCGATCAAGAACGTGCCGTCCGCTGTGGGCGCCGAGAACACCCTCCTGTACTACGGCGGCGACAACAGCGTCTTCGAGGAGTTCGCTTCGACGCTGCGGGTGCTGGGTGGCGACACCGTCTACCTCGGGGCCGACTCCGACCTCGCCGCCCTGTACGAAATGGCGGTGGGCGGCACCCTGCTGCCCGCGCTCGTCGGTTTCTTCCAGGGCGCGGCAGCAATGCAGGCCCGTGGCCTCACGGCGGCCTCGATGGTTCGGTTCAGCGTCAAATGGTTCGAAATGATCAACTCGGTACTGCCGGTATTCGCCGAGGAGATCGACAGCGGCGATTACAGCAAGCCCGCCTCCTCCGTGAACCTGTTCCTGGCCGGAGCTGCCCATGACGAGGAACTCGGCAAGGAAGCGAGCCTCGACATGAGTTGGCACAAGCCCTTCCACGACCTGCTGGAGCGAGCGGTCGAAGCCGGCCACGGCGACCACAGCATCTCTGCCCTGACAGAAATCCTCAAGAACCCTGGGCACACCGGACAGCTCCATTCCGTCGAGGGGGAGGTGGCGGCCACCGCCTTGGCGTAGATGGTTCAGCTCCAGCTCGGAGTGGGGCGCGATGCCCTGTCGGTCGCGCAGTCCCCGCGCTCCCCCCCCCCACTCACCCTTGCGTACCTGTCTGGCCCGGTGGTTGCCGTCGTGATACGTTCCAGCCGCCGTGCGCTGCTGCGAACTGAGGAGGTGAGACCGATCAACGCTTCGACAGGTCGGGCCTCCCTCCCCCGCATGGCCTAGGGAGCGCCCGCAAAGGCATCCCGAAAGGCACGAATCGCTATGCGCTTCATCTCTGAGACGTCGTTCGACGGCGTCCGCGAACAGCTCTTCACTCTCGGCGAGATTCCTGGCGTGTTGTGGACGCCGGAGGATTCCGTCGGCACGCGTCCGCTCGTCCTGATGGGACACGGTGGCGGCCAGCACAAGCAGGCTCCCGGCATCCTTGCTCGTGCACGCCGCTTCGTGACCGAATGCGGTTTCGCTGTCGTGGCGGTCGACGTGCCCGCCCACGGCGATCGGCCGAAGGTCGAGGAATACGACCGGATCGCGACCGAGAACCAGGCTCGCGTGGAAGCCGGTGAAGAGTTGGCCCAGTTGATGGCCGACTTCCAGGCGCTGGTGGCCCGCCGGACCGTGCCGGAATGGCGCGAAGTCCTGGACGCGGTCCAGCAACTCGATCATGTCGGCGCCGGTCCGGTGGGCTACTGGGGGGTCTCGCTGGGATGCGGACTCGGCATTCCCTTCGTCGCTGCCGAACCACGGGTACGCGCGGCGGTACTGGGCTTGGGCGGGGTGCTTGGCCAGGCTGAGGCCGCCGCGCGGATCACCGTCCCGGTGGAGTTCCTGGTGCAGTGGGACGACGAGCGGGTGCCGCGGGATCAGAGCTTGTCACTCTTCGACGCCTTGGCCTCGACCGAGAAGACGTTGCACGCCAACCCCGGCAAGCACGGGGAGATCCCGGGATTCGAGCTGGAAAGCACACTGAGGTTCTTCGCCCGGCACCTCGGCTGAATCCGCCGCACGTGCTCCGTGACGCGCCGATCCGGACCCGGTTCCGGATCGGCGCGTTCACCGAAACCTGCCGGGTGCGGCCGACAGCGTTCAGGTCCGACAGACCGACGGGGATGAGGGGCAGCACGTGCTGCGCACCATCCGCAGAGGTACTGGGTCAGTAGCGACTTGGCGGCGGGCCCACCCGCGCGGACGCGGAGCGGATCGTCGGCGTGCCGCTCGCCGGTCCGACCGAGGCGCCCGTCGATCGGCCGTCGGCCGGTCTCACGCATTCAAGTGCGGTGGCGGTACCAGTCGTCGTCGCCGTCCGCGAGTGAGCGGCCGAGGTAGTCCCGCAGATCCCCGGCGACCCACCGCCGGCTGTCGTCCTCGTGCTCCCATACGAAGATGTCGGCCCGGGGAGGCGTGCGAACGAAGGCGAACTGGTCGCCGCCTCCGTTGTCGCCGAAGAAGAGAAACGGCTGGAACGGCATGTAGAGGGCCGCGAAGCCGCTGTCGGACCAGAAGCGGAGGTTGTCCTCCACGATCCGGCCCAATGTCCAGACGGTGTCCACCCCGTCGTGCCCGACGATGCCGTCGGTCTCCCGCAGAAGATCCGCCAGCTGGGACGGCAGACGGCAACCCAGCCGCTGCTCCGCGTCCGCCACTCTGTCCGGGTGGACCGGCTCCCCGAATTCGGCCTCCGGGCACGACTGGTGGACGGCCTTTTTCCACGGCCCGGGTCGCAACGTCACGCCAGCCGTTCCCGCAGCTGTTCCATGTCGGCCAGGAACCAGGTCTGCCGCCCACGGTTGCACTCCGTCACGAAGTCGCGGAGCGCGGAGCTGGCCTCCAACTGCGCGGAGAGGTCACCGACGACCGCGAGCCCGACCCGGTACTGGACGAACTTCTGGATGATGTCGCCCGCGAGGCGGGTACGCAGCCGGAAGAACCCCTCGTCCAGCCGGGAGACGGGGACGACCGCCCACTCGGCACCCTGGTACGACGTGTCGCCGATGATGTCCAGCGCATCGCGCTCACCGGCGATGGTCCGCCCCTCGGCGGGGTGGACGAGGACAGTGACGCCGCTGATCGTCTCCAGGCTGCTCATGACTGCCGAGGTTAGACGGCTTCGCCGCCGACGGCGACGCAATTGTGGCGCCGCCGCCGTCGCCGATGTCAGGCCCCGCCCACGTCTCCGCTATGGAGCGCCCCGATGAAGCGGGCCCACTGGGTTGCGGGGAAGGTGATCACCTGGCCGGTGGGTGCGGTCTTGGTGTCCCGGACCGGGACGATGCCGCCACCGGTCCCCTCGATGGCGACCTCCACGCATTCGCCGCCGTCGCCGTTGCAGTACGAGCTTTTGCGCCAGCGTGCGGCTCCGGGGAAGTGTTGCCCGACTTCGAGGCAGTTGCCGCCGTCGCCGTTGCTGTAGCTGCTCTTTCGCCAGTTCGCTGTACGGAGGTCGGGTCGGCTTGCTGGCATCTTGGGCTCCTCTGTGTGGGAGTGCGCCCGCCTGTGTCAGGCGTTCAGGTCCCCGTTGTGGAGAGCTTCGATGAAGTGGGTCCACTGGGTTGCGGGGAAGGTGAGAATGGGGCCGCTGGGTGCGGTCTTGGTGTCGCGGACCGGGACGAAGCCGCCGGTGGCGTTGGCGGCGACCTCTACGCATTCGCCGCCGCTGCCGTTGCTGTATGAGCTCTTGCGCCAGCGAGCCAGCTGCGAGTCAGTCTCGGTGTTTGCCATTTCGGAAGTCCTCTGCCGCTGCCTGGATCATGGCTAGGGACGCCTCCGGCGGCAGCGCGGCGGCCCTGAGCAGATCGTAAGACCTCCGGTACTCCTTCACGAGAGCTGGTTCATCAATGGTGTCCCCGCTGTGTAGCGACTCCGTATAGACCATAGATGGAGCATCGGGGAAGGTCATGATCATGGCCGTCCCCATCATGAAGGGATGCGGCCCTGCGTTCCACGGCAAGATCTGTGGGACGATGCGTGGGCGGCGCGCCAACTCCTCGATGTGTTCCAACTGATCCGCCATCTGCGCATCCGGGAGGATCGGCAGTCGCAACAGCGCCTCATGCAAGATCACCCAGTACATGGGCCTCTTACGATCCACTTCGAAGAGTTCGGCGCGAGCCAGGCGGGCGTCTACCTTGATCGCCACCTCGTCAGACGTCTCCATCGGGTGTGTTGCTCGAACGACTGCCTCGGCATACGCCCGGGTCTGGAGGAGTCCCGGGAGAAGGTTCGGCCCCCATACCTCGATGGTGTCTGCCCTCTTCTCAGCGTCGAGAGCCTTCTCGTAATACCAGGCGTGCCCCCTCCGTCGCGCGCGGCGCACATCCTCACACCGGCGGCTGAAGAACCCATCGGTCTTCAGCACCACATCCACGTGCGCGGCGAGGTCCGGGGGCATGCGCCGCTCCCCGCGTTCGATCTCGCTGAGGTGGCTGTAGCCGTAGAAGCTGCCCTCCACCAGTTGTTGCTGGGTCAGTCCGGCCTGCTCGCGCTTCCAGCGGAGCTCCTTCCCGTAGAAGGTGGGCACGCCTGCTGAGCCGTCGATGTCCTTGGGTCCTGGCACGGTTCACCGCCGAGAGAGTGATGGCTGTTTTCGTTCGGGTGGGAGCCATTCCCGGTGGGTCCGCAATTGGTCGTAGCTGATGGGCAGTTCGCTTGCGGGAGCCCGATGAGCAGCAACGCTACCCGTACTGGGGCCATTGTGTGAGGGGTTCGTCACGCAGTGCTCAGGAAGGGTGCGACAAATGAACGAATGTGCGTACGGGCGATCGAAAAGCGACGGGGAAAGCGAGGAATGTATCGCCGAGTTGGATGCGGCGCTCCGCGCCCATGGGCTCACGTTGCCCTCGCTCGGCGTCGATCCGGTGACGTATGCCGGAGGGCAGCCGTACACGCTGATCTCGCTGGGCAACTGCAACACCGCGACGGCTCGCGCCCTCGCAGCAGTGCTGCGCCACGCGGCGGGGGAGGGGCGGGTCGAGGGGTGAGGACCCAGACGTGGCGGATCACCGCCACCCCGCAGCGGCCCGCGCTCTCCCTCGCGGTGCTGGCGCGAGCCGCGGACATCGGCGCGGTGCGCCATGAGGTGGCCGCCCACTGCGCGCGGTGGGGAGCGCCGCAGGCGGCCGAGGTGGCGGCGCTCTGTGTCAGCGAACTGCTCACCAACGTCGTGCTGCACGTGGGGGAGGGTGCCCCGGCGACCGTGCGGGTGACCTGGTGCGGGAGTGAGCGGGTCCGGGTCGGGGTGACGGATCCGGACCCGCGCCCGCTCCCCGTTCTCCTCGCGGCGGCGCCCGACGCGGAGGGCGGCAGGGGGATCGCGCTCATCGACGCGCTGGCGCTGCGGTGGGGAGTGGAGCAGGGGGCGTACGCGAAGACGGTGTGGTGTGAGCTACCTGCGGCGCCGACCGCGTAGACACTGTCTACGGCGAACTGGTAGACAGTGTCTATGAATGAACCGAACACGGCGGCCGGGCTGCGCGAACGGCTGGTCGACGCAGGGGTGGAGCTGGTCGCGAAGGAAGGTGCCCGGGGGGTCTCCCTCAGGGAGATCGCCCGGCACGCGGGTGTCTCCCACGGGGCGCCACGCCGGTACTTTCCGACCCATCTCTCGCTGCTGTCCGCCATCGCCCGCGAGGGGTTCGCCCGGCTGGCGGCCGAGGCCGGACGCGTACTGGCGGAGCGGGAGGAGGACGGCCCCCGGGCTCAGCTGACCGCGCTGGCGGCCGTCTACCTGGCCTTCGCCCGGGACCAGCGCGGGATGTACGAGCTGATGTTCCGCCACGATCTGCTGGAGAGCGGCGAGCTGGGGTTGCGCGAGGTGAGTCTCCCGCTGTTCGACGTCCTGGCGGACCTGGTCGCACGTGCTCGGCGCGACGATGGAATCGGCGGCAGCAGCAACCCCGTCGGCGGCCCGGGGGTGGCGGACCCGCGTACCGTCGCGGGCGCCCTCTGGGCGAGCCTGCACGGTATCGCCCAGCTGGGCGCCTGGCGCAGCCTCCAACTGGCCACCGGGGCCGAGGAGGACGATGTGCTGCGTGCCGTCCTGGAGGCGCATCTCGGTCCGGAGGGCGCGTGAGTGCGCCCTCCGGGCGGGGCATACGGGCGCTCACCCTCGTCGCCAGCGCCACCGGGGCCGCCGTCGTGGCGCTGGACGGCACCGTGCTCGTCGTCGTACAGCCGTCGCTGCAGCGGGAGTTGGGTGCGACGCTCGCGCAGGTGCAGTGGACGAGTACCGGCTACCTGGTCGCGGTCGCCGGTCTGCTGGTCTTCGCCGGGCGGCTCGGCGACCGGTACGGGCACCGGCGGCTCTTCGCCCTCGGCATGCTCGGCTTCGGTGCCGCTTCGGCGGGGATCGGTGTCGCCGACGGCATCGGCTGGGTCATCGCACTGCGCGCCGTGCAGGGGGTTTTCGGTGCACTGCTGCAACCGGCCACACTCGGCATGCTGCGCACGGCCTTCCCGCCGGAGCGGCTCGGGATGCCGATTGCCGTGCGGACGAGCGTCATCGGGCTGGCCGCCGCGACGGGCCCGGTGCTCGGCGGGGTGGTGGCGGCCGAACTGGGCTGGCGGGCGGTGTTCTTCCTCAACGTCCCGGCCGCACTGGCGGTGGGACTGCCCGTGCTGCTGGTGAGGCGGAGCGCCCCGGTGTCCGCCCCGCCCGGCGGCCTCGACCTGCCCGGCGCCGGTCTGTTCGCGGTGGCGCTGCTGTGCCTGGTGCACACGCTGATCGCCGTACCGCAGGGCGGCTGGACGGCGATCAGCGGGCTCGCGGCGGTCGCGGGCGCGGCGGCGTCGGTCGCCTTCGTGCGCCACGAACGCCGCACCCGGGCCCAGCCGTTGCTGCCTGCCGGGCTGCTGCGTACGCCGGGCATCTCGCCCGCGCTGGCACTGTTGCTGCTGGCTTCGGCGGCGCTGCACGGGACGCTGTTCATCGGGACGTTCCTCCTCCAGGACGTGATCGGACTCGATCCCTTCGAGTGCGGGCTGCGCACGCTGCCGCTGGCGGCGACCATGGTGGCGGGCGCACCGCTGTGCGCCGTACTGCTGCGGCGGTACGGTCCGCGCCGCGTCGCCCAGGGCGGGGTGGTGGTGCTCGCGGCCGGGGTGGGGCTGCTGTCCCGTACGGACGCGGGCACGGGTGCCGGTGCGGTCGGGGTGGCGTTCTTCGCGCTGGGCGCGGGGTTCGCGGCCGTGATGGTGACCGCCACGTCCGTCGTCGTACGCCGGGCCCCGGCGAAACACGCGGGGGTGGCGGGCGGACTGAAGCAGACGGTGATGAACCTCGGGCCCGCGTCGGGTGTCGCGGTGGCGACGACGCTGATGTCCGCCTGGACGCCTGTCGGACAGTCGGCGGACGCCGCGTTCGTCGCGGCGGCGGGCCCCACGCTGACCGCGCTGGCGCTGGCGGCGGGCGCCGGTCTGCTGCCGGCCGCCCGGCTCGCCGTCCCGGACCAGAATGTGCGCGGGTCCGGAAGTCCGGCCGCCGTCGGGGAGCGAAGCGGGGTTACCGGCAAGTATTGACACCTGTCACCGCCGCGCCCACTCTTAGCTGCGCCGTGTACATGCCACCTTCAGCTGTGGGAGGTGGCGTGTGCGCAGGACACCTGTGGCACGGGAGGAGAGACGCATGGGGACCGAGGGGACCGGCGGCGGCGTCAGCAGACGGACGGTGCTCGCGGGGGTCGGCGGCGCGGGCGCCGCCGCCGTACTGGGCGGCGGCGCACTGGCGCACCCCGTGCACGCCGCCGGGGGCGGGGCCGACAAGCTGCCGATACCCGACAAGGCCGAGCTGACCGTGCTGCTGACCGGCGACGCGGGCACCGGCGAGGACGGCCAGTGGAAGGTCGCCGACGCCGCCCGCGCGGTGTGCGCCCGGCGCGGCGTGGATCTGGCGATCGGGCTCGGCGACAACATCTACGAGAACGGCCCCGAGAGCTCCACGGACGACGAGTTCCAGTCCAAGTTCGAGCGCCCCAACACCGGTATCGACGTCCCCTGGCTGATGGTCCTCGGCAACCACGACACCAGCGGCATCATCCCCGGCAGCGGCGGGTGGCCCTCACGCGGCGACCACGAGGTGGCGTACCACGCGCACTCGGCGCGCTGGTACATGCCCAGCCGCTACTACTCCGTGGCCGTACCCGGCGGCGCCGCCGAGCCGGTGGCCGAGTTCTTCGCGCTCGACACCACGCCGCTGTCCTCCTACGTGCTCCAGACCGACCCCGAGTACTACTGGAACGGGCCCTTCGCACGCGAGCAGCGCGCCTGGCTGGCGAAGGCCCTCGCCGCCTCCCGCGCCCGCTGGAAGTTCGTCTTCGCCCATCACCCGCTGCGCAACAACGGCACGCACCGCAACGCCGGCGAGTACGAGGGCATCAGCTGCGGCGACTATCTGAGCGGCAAGCACGTCAAGAAGCTGTACGAGGAAGTCGTGGTCGGCAAGGCCGAGTTCATCCTCTCCGGCCACGACCACACGCTGCAGATCCTGGACACCGGCGCCGACTACCAGGGCACCCAGCAGATCGTGTGCGGCGCCGCCGCCAAGACCAAGGGGCGCGCGGACGAGCCGAGCAACAAGGCGTTCTGGGAGGCGTACGACACGCTCGGCTTCATGCTGCTGACCATCAACGCGCAGCAGGTGGCCGTGGACGCCTACACCCTCGACCCCGGCACGGGCGAACCCACCCACGCCTACCACCACACCCGCACCGACCGGCTGCCAGCCCGCAACTGAGCCGGCGATCGGCCCGTGGACGTGCCCCGGGGCGTTGGCCCTGGAGCACGCCACGGCGGATTCCGACAGCGGTGGTCAGAGGTCCAGCAGGTGCTTGCACTTCAGATGGGCCTGGAGGTCAGTCAAGCCATCCGCCTTGGCCTTCGCCTTGCACTTCAGGTAGGCGTCCCTGTCGGCCGCTGCCGATGCCGAGGCGTCGTGTGCGGAGGCGGGCACCACCGCCCCGCCGAGTGCGGCGGCTGTGGCGAAAGCGAGGGCGGCGAGCGCTGTGCGAGCGCGCATGTTGTTCTCCATTCCGTCTGTGTTCCGTCTGTGGAGCACGAAGCGCCTGAATCGGCTGATTCGGTCACTCGGTACTTGTCCGGAAGTGCTGGCTGTCCGAACGGAAAGCGGCCGAATTTCCCCCATACCGGGGAGCACGGACAGGGGAGCACGGACCGACGGGTGGCGTACGGACGACGGCTTCACATCCGCCGGCGGGCAGTCGTCGTCACAACGGCCCCACCGGCCCGACCTCCCGGACGTGGAGCCGTGCGTCGAACCAGTCAGCGGCGGGGACGAGGGGCGCTCGGAGCCCTCGGCGAACCGGGATTGCCGGGGATCGGCCGCAGGGGACGGGGATGAATCCCCCGGGTGCGGGTGCCGCGGCTCGCCCGGGTGCGGGGTGACCGTACCGTAGGAGCCCGTCAGGACTGGACCCGTGTTCGAGGCGAGACCGAGAGGGCCGAGATGACCGCTGAACACCCCATCGCCGTGCTGGGCGAGTGCGTTGCCGACGCGTTCGTCGCACCGCCGGGCGGCGAGGCTGCCGCGCCGCTCGCGCTGGACGTCTTCCCCGGGGGCGGCCCCGCCAACACGGCGGTGGCGCTGGCGCGGTTGGGCACCCCCACCCGGTTCCTGGGCCGGCTCTCGCACGACGTGTTCGGGCGGCTGTTCGCCTCCCGCCTCGCGGGGTCCGGGGTCGACCTGAGCCACGCGGTGCGCGCTGCCGAACCCAGCACCCTGGCCGTGGCGGACGTCGCCGAGGACGGCACTGCCGACTACGCCTTCCACGCGCAGCAGACCGCCGACTGGCAGTGGACCGACGACGAATTGGCCACCGCAACCGCCGGCTCCCTGACCTGTCTGCACACCGGCTCGCTCGCGCTGGTCCAGCAGCCCGGCGGCCCGGCCGTCGAGCGCCTCCTGGCGGCGATACGCGACCGCGCCACCGTCTCCATCGACCCCAATGTGCGTCCGCTGCTGGTCGATCCGGCCGTCTACCGCGAGGCGCTGCCCCGCTGGTGCGCGACCGCCGACATCCTGCGCCTGTCCGACGACGATCTGGCCCAGCTGCACCCCGGCGCCGCCCCCGAGGACGCCGCCGACATCTTCCACGCGGACGGTGTGCCGCTGGTCGTGGTCACCCTGGGCGCCGAGGGCGTCCTGGCCTCGCTCAACGGCGCCCGCGCCCATGTACCTACGCCGCCCACCCGGGTCGTGGACACCGTGGGTGCGGGCGACTCCTTCATGGCCGGCTTCCTGCACGCCCTGCACACGGCCGGGGCGCTGGGCGGCAGACTGGACGGCCTCACCGGGCAGCAGGTCACCGAAGCCCTGGAGTTCGGCGTACGGGTGGCCGCCGCCGTCGTCTCGGTACGCGGAGCCAACCCGCCCTGGGCGAAGGACCTCGATTAGGAGCCGGGCCCTCTCAGGGGCGCGGGGAACTGCGCGACCAGCCACGGCACTCCCGCACCCCGAGATGCGCCGACAGGGGCACCCCCTCCCCGGGGGCGGGGGCCCTCACGGGCAGCGCACCACTTGGCCCGCCCAGGAGAGGCCGCCGCCGAAGCTGAGCAGCAGCACGGGGGCGCCCGGCGCGAGTTCGCGCCGCTCCACCAGCTTGGCGAGGGCCAGCGGTACGGAGGCGGCCGAGGTGTTGCCGGACTCCGCCACGTCCCGGGCGATCACCACGTCCTCGGCGAGGTCCAGCTGGCGCAGCAGGGCCTCGATCATGCGCAGGTTGGCCTGGTGGGTGACCACACCCGCCAGGTCGCCCGGCGCGAGCCCGGCCCGTTCGCACGCGCGGCGGGCCAGTGCGGGAAGTTCGGTGGTGACCCAGCGGAAGACGGCCTGCCCCTCCTGTGCGAACCGCGGCTGCCAGTCGTCCAGCAGCCGTACCGTGTCGCCCCGCGACGGGTCCGAGCCCCACTCGACGGGCCCGATGCCCTCCGGCCCGCCCTGCTGTTCGGTGTCCGGGACGGCGCTGACGACCGCCGCGCCCGCTCCGTCGGCCAACAGGACGCAGGTGGTGCGGTCGGTCCAGTCCGTGACGTCGGACATCTTCTCCGCGCCGATCACCAGTGCGTGCCGCGCCGCGCCCGCGCTCACCGAATGGCTCGCGGAGGCCAGCGCGGTGCAAAAGCCCGCGCAGCCGTTGTTGAGGTCGTAGGCGACGGCGGAGGGGATGCCGAGGGCGCGGGCGACCTGCGCCGCGTTGCTGGGGCAGCGGTCCCGCGCCGAACAGGTCGCCAGCACGACCAGGTCGATGTCGGCGGGGTCCAGCCCGGCCGCGGCGAGCGCCTTGCCCGCGGCCACGGTGGCCAGGTCGGCGACCGTCTCGGTCTCGGCGGCGATGCGCCGGGTGACGATTCCGGTGCGCTGGCGGATCCACGCGTCGCTGGTCTCCACCATGTTCGCCAGCTCGTCGTTGGTCATGACGCGTTCGGGCTGGTGGTGGCCCAGCGCTGCGATGCGGGTTCCCGGCACGGTGTTCTTCTCCTCGCTGAGGGAATGGATGGCGGGAATATAGCAACCGATCGATCGGAAGTTAAACGGATGGGCTGGTTACGATGGGCGCATGAGCCCACGCAAGTCCGCCGCCGAGGCCCGCAGAACGCGGGAGCGGATCATCGAGCGCAGCGTCGCCATCGGTTCCGTCGAGGGGCTGGAGGGATTGACCATCGGGCGGCTCGCCACCGACCTCGGTATGAGCAAGGCGGGCGTGCTCGGCCACTTCGGCTCCAAACAGGCGCTCCAGCTCGCCGCGCTGCACGGCGCCTCCGGGCTGTTCACCCGGCTGGTGTGGGAGCCCGTCGCCGGACTGCGACCGGGCCTGGTCAGGCTGCGGGCCTTCTGCGAGGCATGGATCCGCTATCTGGAGGTGGAACGCACCGCCTTCCCCGGCGGCTGCCTGTTCACCGCCGCCTCCATCGAGTTCGACACCCGCGGCGGCCCGGTCCACGACACGGTGGCGCGCTTCATGCTGCGCGGCCGGCGGCTGCTCGTGAACGATCTGCGCATCGCCGTCGAGGTGGGGGAGCTCCCCGGCGATGTGGAGCCCGAACAGCTCGCCTTCGAACTGCACGGGCTCTACATGGGACTCAACCAGGAGCTCCAGCTCTTCGCCGACGCCACCGCGCCGGCGCGGACGCGCCGGGCGCTGGACCGGCTGCTGGGTCCCAACGCCTGATCCTCAGGCGCCGCAGGGGACGTGCCCCGAAGGGGCGCGGGGAATGGCGCGACGAACCACAAAGCACTCGCAGCCTGCGAGCGACCGACAGGGGCACCCCATCCCCAGCAGCTGAGCGCCCTACGCCACCGGCAGCGCCCGCTCCACGATCGCCGCCAGGTCGAGGCCCGAGGGCAGGGTGCCGAAGGCTGCCCCCCAGTCGCCGCCCAGCCGGGAGGCGCAGAAGGCGTCGGAGACCGCGGGCGGCGCGAACCGCACCAGCAGCGACCCCTGGAGCACCAGCGCCATCCGCTCCACCAGCCGCCGCGCCCGGGACTCGATCCCCTCCAGGTCGGCCAGCTGGGAGAACACGTCCTTGGTCGCGGCGTCCAGCCGGTGGTCGGCGCCGTGCGCCTGCCCGATCTCGGTCAGGAAGGCGTTCAGCGACTCGGGGGAGCGCTGCAGCGCCCGCAGCACATCCAGGGCCTGGACGTTGCCCGAGCCCTCCCACAGCGAGTTGAGCGGCGACTCGCGCAGCAGCCCCGGCATCGGCGACTCCTCCACATAGCCGTTGCCGCCCAGGCACTCCAGCGCCTCGCCCGCCAGCGGCACACACCGCTTGGTCACCCAGTACTTCGCTGTCGGCAGCGCCAGCCGCAGGAACGCGCGGTCCGCTGCCGCCTGCTCGCCCTCGCCCGCCGCGCTGTCGTACGCCGCCGCCAGCCGCAGCGCCAGCGTGGTGGCCGCCTCCGACTCCAGCGCCATGTCCGCCAGCACGTTGCGCATCAGCGGCTGCTCGATCAGCAGCTTGCCGAACGCCGAGCGGTGCGCGGTGTGGTGCGTGGCCTGTGCGACGGCCTGCCGCATCAGCGCCGCCGACCCCGTCACACAGTCCAGCCGGGTCGCCGCCACCATCTCGATGATCGTCGCCACCCCGCGGCCCTCCTCGCCGACGCGGCGCGCCCAGGTGGTGCCGTCGAACTCGACCTCGCTGGAGGCGTTGGAGCGGTTGCCCAGTTTGTCCTTGAGCCGCTGGATACGGAACGCGTTACGCGTACCGTCCGGCAGCACCCGGGGCACCAGGAAACAGCTCAGTCCCCCCTCTCCCCGGCCAGGGGAGGCCTGCGCCAGCACCAGGAAGACGTCCGACATCGGCGCGGAGCAGAACCACTTGTGCCCCAGCAGCGTGTACTCACCCTCGCCGGCGCCCTCACCCGTCAGCGGCACGGCCTCGGTGGTGTTGGCCCGTACATCGCTGCCGCCCTGCTTCTCCGTCATGCCCATCCCGGCGATCGCCCCCAGCTTGGCGCTCGCCGGCCGGTCCAGGCCCCAGTCGTAGGAGTGCGAGCTCAGCAGCGGCTCCCACTCGGCGGCCAGCACGCGATCCTTGCGCAGCGCGGGCACGGCCGCGTGCGACATCGAGACCGGGCAGCTGTGCCCCGCCTCCACCTGGGACCACACGTAGAAGCCCGCCGTGCGCCGCAGCTGCCCGTCGGGCCGCGACCACGCATCCGTCAGCCCCGCACCCACCGCGCGCTCCATCAGCCGGTGATACGCGGGATGGAAGTCGACCTCGTCGATCCGGTGGCCGTACCGGTCGTGCGTCCGCAGCACCGGCGGGTACGCGTTGGCCTGCCTGCCCCACTCCTGCGCCTGGGCCGAACCGGCGGCGCCGCCCAGCTCGGTCAGCTCGGCGTGCGCCTCCTCGGCGTGCTCGGAGGCCACATGGCGGGCCACGCCTTCGACCAGCGCGGGGTCGGTGGAGAAGACGTCGTAGTCGACCAGCGGCGGGGCCTGGTTGGTCACGGTGTGTGTCGAGGGTGGCATACAGATACGTTAAAGAGGTGCGTGCAGTTGAGGAAACCCCTGAGCAGACCGCCGGACGGGCCCCGCGGTGGGCTCCTCGGCGGTCCCACAGCCACTTCCGCCGGGCGCGGGTCAAGTACCGCGACGTCCCCAAAAGGAGGATGGCGTGGCTGCTGCTCAAGGACACCGTCAATTCGTGCATGGAGTACCGCGTCCTGGGGCTGGCGGCCGAGGCGGCGTTCTTCACCCTGATCTCGATCCCGCCGCTGCTCCTGGGCGTGATCGGTCTGCTGGGCTACCTGGACTGGATCGGCGCCGACACGATCGAGATGATCCGGCAGAACTTCCTGGACGCGTCCTCCACGGTCCTGTCCGAGAAGGGCGTCGACCAGATCGCCCGGCCGCTCATCGACGATGTGATCAGGGGCGGCGGGCCCGACGTCATCTCGCTCGGCTTCGCGCTGGCCCTGTGGTCCGGCTCCCGCGCGGTCAACGTCTTCATCGACACCATCACCGTGATGTACGGGCTGGACGGCCGGCGCGGCATCGTCAAGACCCGGCTGCTGGCCTTCTTCCTCTACCTCGTGGCACTGGTGATCGGCGCGGTGGCGCTGCCGCTGATGGTGGCGGGTCCGGACGCGGTGCTGCGGCTGGTGCCGCAGGCCCAGTGGGTGGTCGGCGTCTTCTACTGGCCCGTCGTGCTGCTGCTGTCCATCGTCTTTCTCACCACGCTCTACCACGTCTCCGTGCCGGTGCGCTCACCCTGGCGGGAGGACATCCCCGGTGCGCTGGTGGCGCTCGTGATGTGGGTGCTCGGCAGCTTCCTGCTGCGGCTGTATCTGACGAACACCGTCGAGGGCCCCACCATCTACGGCTCCCTCGCCGCGCCCGTCGCCGTACTGCTGTGGATCGGCGTCTCCGCCTTCGCCGTGCTGGTGGGCGCAGCGGTCAACGCGGCCATCGACCATGTGTGGCCCTCGGTGGCCACGGCGGCGGCCCGGCGCGCCAACGAGCGGCGCCGCGAGGAGGCGGCGGCCGAGGTCGTCGCCGCCGTGGCGGCGCGCCGCCGCCGGCTGGCCGAGGAAGAGGACGACGACCCCTTCGACCTGGACGCCCCCGCCGAGTTCCCCGAGCGCTGGACGAAGTTCCTGCCTCCCGAGGACGTCCGGGGCCGACTGCTGCGCCCACGCGGGCGCGACCGCGACGAGGCGGACGACGACGCGCCGCGGCGCGACTGACCCTCCGGCACCGGGCCACCGGACGGCGGGCGGCGTGCGGCGGACGGCGTGCGGCGGACGGCAGGAGGTGCCGCCGCGGAAAATACGGTGGCGGCGGGGCGCGGCCCGGGGTTACTGTCCCTGCCATCCGCACGGTGGCGCCGGGCCACGGTGCCGGCCGTGCCGCAGGTTTTCGCTGCGCGACGAGGAACGGAGGTGTGACCGATGGCTGTCCGTGCGACGGGCGCTGCCCGTATCCGGTCCCTCATATCCACCTCCGTGGCCACCGGCTGACCAGCTGATTCGCTGAGACCTCCCTTCTTCGAGCCGGGGCCGCCCCTGCGAAGGGCAATCCTTTGTTGCACAGCACGTCCGACATGCGTGACGAGGCGCTGGTCGCATACGGCTGGGACGCCGAGTGGCAGGCCGCCTTCGTCCGGGCGAGCGCCGATCCGGCAACCGCCGGACCGGACCCGCTCCCCGGCAGGGTGGTGCGCGTCGACCGGGGCCAGTGCGATCTGGTCACCCCGGCGGGCATCCTCCGCGCCGACACCGAATTCGTCGTCCCGCGCGACCCGATGCGGGTCGTGTGCACGGGCGACTGGGCAGTGGTCGACGCGTACGGCGCCCCGCCGTACGTACGGACACTGCTTCCGCGCCGTACCGCCTTCGTCCGCTCCACCTCCTCCAAGCGCTCCGAGGGCCAGGTCCTCGCCGCCAACGTCGACCACGCGCTGATCGCCGTCTCCCTCGGCGCGGAACTGGACCTGGGCCGTATCGAGCGGTTCATCTCCCTGGCGTGGAGCAGCGGCGCGCAACCGCTGCTCGCCCTCACCAAGGCGGACCTCGTACCCGACGAGGCCACCGTCGCGCACCTGGTCGCGGACGCGGAGACCTGCGCGCCCGGTGTCCAGGTGCTGCCCGTCAGCGCGGAGACGGGCGAGGGCGTCGACATCCTCGCCGCCGTCCTCGCGGGCGGTACCACGGCGCTGCTCGGCCAGTCGGGCGCGGGCAAGTCCACGCTGGCCAACGCGCTGCTCGGACACCGGGCGCAGTCGGTGCAGGCCATCCGCGACCGGGACGGCAAGGGCCGGCACACCACGACCACCCGCAATCTGCTGCCCCTGCCCGCCGAGTCGGGCGGCGGTGTCCTCATCGACACCCCGGGACTGCGGGGGGTCGGCCTGTGGGACGCCGAGGACGGGCTCGGCCAGGCGTTCTCCGAGATCGAGGAGCTCGCCTCCGACTGCCGCTTCCAGGACTGCGCGCACCGGTCCGAGCCCGGCTGTGCCGTCCTCGCGGCGGTCGAAGGCGGCGCCCTGCCCGAACGGCGCCTGGACAGCTACCGCAAGCTGCTGCGGGAGAACGCCCGCCTCGCGGCCCGTACGGACGCACGGCTGCGCGCCGAGCAGCGCAAGGTGTTCAAGCAGCGGCAGGCGCTGGGCCGCCACATGATGGAGCGCAAGCGCGGCCCGCGCCACCAGCGGTAGCCGAGCCTGCGGCCACGGGCTCCTTGAGCGACCGGGAGCGATCAGGAGCGAGCGGGAGCGGGCGGATACGGACCGACGGTCATGTCCGATTCCCGCTAGCTCCTGGTCGGTGCTCCTCGCACACTGGAGGACGTGACCACACAAGACAGCAGGTACGAGGCCGTACGCAGCAGGGACGCCCGCTTCGACGGGGTGTTCTTCCTGGGGGTGCGCACCACCGGCATCTACTGCCGGCCGAGCTGCCCGGCAGTGACCCCGAAGCGGGAGAACGTCCGCTTCTACCCCACGGCCGCGGCGGCCCAGGCCGCCGGCTTCCGCGCCTGCCGCCGGTGCCGCCCGGACGCGGTACCCGGCTCCGCCGAGTGGAACGTACGCGCCGACCTGGTGGGCCGCGCGATGCGGATGATCTCCGACGGTGTGGTGGACCGGGAGGGCGTGGCGGGCCTGGCCGAGCGGCTCGGCTACAGCCCCCGCCAGGTGCAGCGCCAGCTGACCGCCGAGCTCGGCGCCGGACCCGTGGCGCTGGCGCGGGCCCAGCGGGCGCACACCGCGCGGGTGCTGCTGCAGACGACGCCGCTGCCCGTCACCCAGGTCGCGTTCGCTGCGGGCTTCGCCAGCGTGCGGCAGTTCAACGACACGGTCCGGGAGATCTACGCCCGGACACCCAGCGAGCTGCGCGCGGCCTCGGCGCGGGGCGGACACGGGCCCGCGGGCCGCCCCGAGGCGCGGGAGGCCGCCACCCACGGCGGTGGGGCAGCCGCCGGTGTGCCGCTGCGGCTGGCGTACCGCGGGTCGTACGCCACCGGACAGATCTTCGGCTTCCTGGAGCGCCGCGTGATACCCGGCGTCGAGGAGATGCTGGGTGCGCCCGGCAGCCGCACCTACCGGCGCACCTTGAACCTGCCGTACGGCACCGGCCTCGTGGAGGTCGACGAGTGCCCGGCGCGCAGTGGCAAGGGCTGGCTCGACTGCCGGCTGCACCTGGGGGACCTGCGGGATCTGACGACCGCCGTACAGCGCGTGCGGCGGCTGTTCGACCTGGACGCCGACCCGTACGCGGTCGTCGAGCGGCTCGGCGACGACCCGGCGCTGGCGCAACTGGCCGCCCGCACACCGGGCCTGCGCTCACCCGGCGCCGCCGACGCGCACGAGCTGGCGATCCGCGCGGTCCTCGGCCAGCAGGTCACCGTCGGTGCCGCACGCACGCTGGGCGGCCGGCTCGTCGCGGCCTACGGCAAGCCACTGGCGGCGCCCGACGGCACGCTCACCCATCTGTTCCCCGAGGCGGACGCGCTCGCCGAGGCGCCCCTCGCGGAGCTGGGCATGCCCGAGAGCCGCCGCCGCACCATTCGCACCGTCGCCGCGGCCCTCGCGGACGGCACCGTCGTGCTCGACCCGGGCGCCGACCGTCAGGAGACCGAACGCGCTCTGCTGGCCCTGCCCGGAGTGGGCCCGTGGACGGCCGGCTACATGCGGATGCGGGCCCTGGGCGACCCGGACGTCTTCCTCCCCGGCGACGTCGGCGTACGCCACGGCCTGGCGCTGGTCGGGGCCGAGGCCGCACAGGCCGAGCAGTGGCGCCCCTGGCGGTCGTACGCGCTGCACCACCTGTGGCACGCCACGACGCTCACTCCTCCTCCAGACCCCAACTGTGCACCCGGCGCGGATGGATGACGATCAGCTCGTCGCTGAAGTGCGGACCCAGATCGTGCGGCCCTTCGCGCAGTTCGGCGACGCCCCGGATCTCCACGCCGCGCACCCGCCACGGCTTGAGGCTGACGATGTCGTCCACCACGAGGGCGAGCCGGGGCCGGGTGCGCAGGTTGCGCCACTTCTTCGTCCTGCCGAGCGCGAAACCGCCCACCAGGACCGTGCCGTCGTCCTGCGGGAAGAAGCCGACCGGATTGTTCTGCGGCTGCCCCTCGGGGTCCACCGTCGCCAGCCGCCCGAGCCGCTGGGAGGACAGGTACTCCCGCTCGGCCCGGGTGAACGCCTTGTCGCGGGGATCGGTGGGAGAGGAGCCGGAAGCGTGCGTCGCAGGTGTCATGTCAGGCAGCGTCACACGCTCCGCTCGGTACCGCATCGGAGCCCGGTCGGCTGCCGCTCCGCCGCTGGTCCTAAGACTCGGGCCTTCCGCCTTCCGGTGGCGGATCCTCCGTACGGTCTTCCCGCCCGATCCGGGGGAGGGACAATGAGTCCATGAGCGGTCAGGAGGCACAGGGCGACGCTGAACATCCCGACTGGTGGGCGCAGTTGTACGACCCGCAGGCCGCCGACACGGGGCGTACCCGTGCCCGGGACACCCTCGACGAGCGCTACCGCTCGGCGAGCCGCACTCTGACCGACACCCCTGTGCCTGTGCCCGAACCGGCGCCCGAACCTGCTCCTGGACCCGCACCGGCCGAGGCGCCGACCACCCCGCCTCCGTCGCCGTCCCCGCCCCCGTCCCGGCCCCCTGCCGAGGCGCCGGCCGGGGTGCTGCCGGCGGCCGAACCGGCTTCGCTGGGGGAGGTGGTGCCGGACACGGTGGTGGAGGGCACCCGGTACGGCTGCGCCGTACTGCGAGCGGCGTCCGTGCGCGGCGAGCGCGCCCGGCAGGCGGGGGAACTGCGCACCGACGCGCTGCTGGTCGTACGGTTCGGGGCCGGGCAGGACGGCTTGCTGCTGTGCGTGGTGGCGGCAGGAGCCCGGTCGGGACCGGACGGACACCGGGCCGCCCGCGAGGCGTGTCACTCGATCGGGGCGGCCGTCGGCCGCAGCAGCGCACGGCTCGCGGAGGACATCCGCAGGGACCGCAGGAGCGCCCTCCAGCCCGGTCTGCACCGGCTGACGGACCGCACGTTCGGCAGGCTGCGCGCCCAGGCCGCGGCGCTGGGCCTGGAGCCGGAGCAGTACACCGTCGATCTGCGGTGCCTCCTGCTGCCCGCCGATCCCCGCTGCCGCACACGGGTGTTCTTCGGCAGCGGCGCGGGCGGATTGCTGCGGCTGCGGGACGGTGGGTGGCAGGACGTGGAACTCTCGGCCACCACCTCGCCCGCGCCGGTGGGGGACGCGGTGATCGGCCGGGATCCGGCCGCGGGCGCGGCGGCGGTCCGCGACGGCTTCACCCCGGCGGAGCCGTCCGAACCGGCCCGCACGGAGCCGTTCCGGTTCCGATGCCACGTCGCGCAGCCCGAGGACGTACTACTGCTGTGCAGCCCCGGCCTGGCGGAACCGCTGCGTGCCGAGCCTCCCTTCGCGGACCGGCTAGCAGCCGACTGGGCCGCCCCCGGGGCTCAGCCGCCCGGACTCGCGGCCTATCTCACCGCCCTCCAGGGCGGGGTGGACGGGTGCGAGGGCGACCGTACGGCCGTGACGGTGTGGGAGGGCTGAGCCGGAGCGGCACAGGGACGGTGCCACGGCGGCCTTCCCACCACACCGGCCGGTGCGGTGGGAAGGCGTGACGGTCAGCCGAACTGCCGCTCGATCTCGGCCAGTTTCTCCTCCAGGGTGTCGAGCCGTGGACTGGCGGCGTTCTTCTCGTCCCTGCCGCCGTCGCCCCGACCGGGAGCGCTGCCCTCCCCGATCGCCTGCAGCGCGGGCCTGCCACGCGCCACCGCCGACGGGCTCACCGGGGCCGCGCCCACGGCCTCGCCCACCGGTTGGGCGGCCGACGGAGCGGCGGGCTGGGCGGTGGGCTGCGCGGTCGACTGCGCGGTCGGGGAGGACGCCGCAGCGGGTGTGCCGAGCTCGATCCCCACGCGGGACCCGGGCTCGCCGCGTCCCCGACTCCACCGGCGGTGCTGCCGGTTGATGGCCTTGACCCGGGCCCGGTCGAGGCGTTCCTTGTCCTTGCGGCGCTGCCGCTCCTGTTCG
This sequence comes from Streptomyces smyrnaeus, assembly GCF_017676345.1. Taxonomy (GTDB): domain Bacteria; phylum Actinomycetota; class Actinomycetes; order Streptomycetales; family Streptomycetaceae; genus Streptomyces; species Streptomyces smyrnaeus. The sequence goes on from NZ_JAFFZM010000010.1 coordinate 96,688, forward strand.
CGGCGGCGCCTGTCGTCGCGCACCTCGTCGACGGCCTCGTCCAGCGTCCGTACGCCCTCCAACAGCATCAGGGACCAGGCCCCGAACGTCTCGCGGGGCGCCCGCAGCCAGCGGACGATACGGATCTGCGGCAGCGGGCGGGGCACCAGGCCCTGGTCCCGCAACGCCGCCCGGCGCGTCTGCTTGAGCGCGCGGTCGAACAGGATCGCCGCCGAGAGGGACATGCCGGCGAAGAACTGCGGCGCGCCGTCGTGCCCCACGCCGCGCGGCGCGTGCACCCAGTTGAACCACGCCGCGGCACCCGCGAAGATCCACACCAGCAGCCGGGAGCCCAGCGAGGCGTCGCCGTGGCTGGCCTCGCGCACGGCGATCATGGCGGAGAACATCGCGGCGCCGTCCAGTCCGAACGGGACGAGGTATTCCCAGCCGCCGCTCAGACCCAGGTTCTGCCTGCCGAAGCCGACCAGTCCGTGGAAGGAGAGTGCGGCAGCGACCGCGGCGCAGCAGAAGAGGAGCAGATACGCGGCTGTCGCGTAGAGCGTCTCCTTGCGGCGGCGCCGCTGCTCCATGCGCTCCCAGGAGTCGGGCTGTCCGTGCTGTTGCTGCGCCGTGGCCGCGTCGTCAGCGGTGGAGGTGCCGCCCTCGGCGGAGGAGCTGTGACGGCGTGAACGCGCCATCACCAGCACCGCGGTCAGAGTGCCGACGAGCAGCACGGCGCTCGGCAGCACCCAGTTCAGCGATATGTCGGTCAGTCTCATCGGGTGTGTGCCCCTTGCCGCGCGGTACCGGGGGCGCGCACGTCGCGGACGCCGCGTACGGGTCCGTACGTGCGCGAGGCGGTGCCGCGCTCGCGCTCTGGCTTGTTTCGTGTTGCCGAGCATCCTTACGGCAGCGCGGTACCCCGCTGGGGGGTTTCAGGGGAAGAGAACGCTAAAAGGGGGCACCGGGGGCCGACAGGGGCACACGGGGTCGAACTTCCTAGCGGATCGCGGTCATCCGCTCGATACGTTCCGCGTCACACGTTCGGGGGCAGGTGACGCAGGTGTCCTCCGGACGGAGGGTGTAGAAGAGGCAGCAGCTGGCCCGGTCGCGGGTGGTGAGCGCCGAGCCGTCGGGCCCCGTCAGCCGACGGAAACCCGCGCCCTGGGCGAACGGTTTCATCGCGCCGGGGAGCAGCAGTTCGGCCTCCGCCATCGCCCGCGGCTCCTCGCCCAGCAGATGGCCCAGATACCAGAGCCCCTCGGTGATCTCGTCCGTGGCCATCCCCCACAGCGCACGCGAACCGCGCCGCATCCGTGGCCTGAACCCCTCCAGCACGGGCGCGAGATGGGCGGCGACGGCGTCCCGCACCTCGGCGCGCAGCGCCTCCTCGTCGGGCACCACACGCGCGCCGGGCGCGGCGGCGGCCGGGTCGTCCGGCAGACAGGCGAACTCCTCGACACGGACCGCCAGCCGCCCCAGCGAGCGCTGGAAGGCCACCGCCTCGACGGGCAGCCGTGGCACGCGCCGGTGCAGGAACCACGGGATGGTGACCAGCAGGCAGACGGGCCAGGCGTAGCGGTGCAGTCCGAAGCTGGCGACGACGTCCGGGCGTCCCGGCTGTCCGTAGTCTCGCACGATCTGCTCCGCGTCCCGTGCGAGGAACGCGTCGAGCGCGTCACCGCCGGCGGCCAGAGCGCTCGCCCGTACCCAGCCGGGGCCTTCGGGAAGGGCTTCACCAGCCGTGGTCTCGGTCACACCCAGGGAGGGGAACACCTCGGTCAGCCGTGCGTACGCCGCACGGAAAGGAGAGACGTCAAAGGCTACGGGGGCGAGGGTGGGCACGGCCATGAGGACCACCGAATCGACGATCGTTAGCAGGTAAGCCTTACCTTAGCTGATTGTGGCCGAGGTTTGATCTCGTGTCGCGTCGGCCTAGGGTGCACGGCAGCCTGCACTGGCGAAGACACGGACGAAAGAGCGCTGGGGGCCACATGGAGCAGAGTCGAGCGGAGCCACGTACGGCGCCGACCGCCGTCTCGCCGTCCGGAAGCCCGGCGGCGGACTTCGCCGGGCCGCCCGGCTCGCGCACCGAGCGGCGGGCGGAGACGACCGCACGCGGTGAGCACACCCACAGCGAGCCGGCGGCCCCCAGGGTGGTGCCGCAGCGGCACTCCGTACGCGACCAGATCCTCGAAGCCCTTCGTACCGCCCTGCTCGACGGCGAACTCGCCCCGGGCGAGGTCTACTCCGCACCGGCGCTGGCGGAGCGCTTCGGCGTCTCACCGACACCCGTACGGGAGGCCATGCAGCTCCTGGTGAGCGAGGGCGCCGTCGAGACGGTGCCCAACAGGGGCTTCCGGGTGGCCTGTCACAGCCCCCGCGACCTGGCCGAACTCAGCGAGATCCGGGCCCTGCTGGAGGTGCCGGCCGTACTGGCGCTCGCCCGGACCCAGCCCACCGAGCACTGGGCCGGACTGCGACCGCTGGCCGAGGACACCCTGCAGGCGGCGGCGTGCGGTGACCGTACCGCCTACGCGGAGACCGACCGCGCCTTCCACCGCGCCATGCTGGAGCTGACCGGGAACCGGCAGCTGGTCGCGGTCGCCGAGGATGTGCAGCGCCGTGCGCACCTGTCGGCCCTGCGCGCCTCTCCCGCGCCCCGCGCCACCGACCTGCTCGCCGAGGCGGCCGACCACCTCGCACTGCTGGACGCGCTGACCGACCAGGACTTCCCCGCGGTCGAACGACTGGTGCGCGGGCACTTCTGACGCACGAGGCGCTCCCGCCCCGGCTGCGCGGGGAAGGGGCCCCACTCCCGGCTGCGCGAGGAAGGGCGCTCGGTGCCGGGCGCTCAGCTCCGCGTGGGCGCCGGGGCCGCACCGCCGGGCCCGTCCTCGTCCGGTCCGCCGGGGTCCGCAGCGCCGGGGTCCGCAGCGCCGGGGTCCGCAGCACCGGGCAGCCGGTCGGCGAGCCAGGTGGGAACCCCGCCCAGCAGCCGGAACAGCCGTCCGGCCTCCTCGCGCAGCCGGGTGGCCTCCGGCTCCGGCTGGACGTCGGCGAGCGAGGCCAGGGCGGGTGCCATACCGACGAGGAAGCCCAACTCCTCGCGCAGCCGCAGCGATTCGGCGAACCCGTGGCGCGCTTCGGCCAGTTCGCCCTCGCGCGCCGCGAGCCCTGCCAGATGCCGCCAGGTCGAGGAGCACAGCAGCAGATCTCCGCGCGCGGTCGCGCCCGCGTGCGCCCTCCGATAGGCGGCGCGCGCCGATTCCGGGGTGTCGCTCAGGTTCTCGGCCAACAGCCCCCGCCGGAAGTCCAGCAGGGCGCGGCCCGGCGCGTTGGGCTCCAGCAGTGCGGCGGCCCGGCCGAGCGCCGCCCGCGCCTCGTCGGTCCGGTCGCGTACGCCCAGCACCGTCGCGGCATAGGCGAGTTGCCCGCGCTCGCAGGCCGCGGCCCCGCGGTCGTCGTCCACCTGGGCGACGGCCTCGGCGCCGCGCAGCGCGTCCTCCGCCGCAGCCCAGCCGTCCGCCGTGTACATGCACCGCTCGACGAAGAGCGCGGCTCTGCCGACGGCCGCCTGCGGGTGTTGCTGTGCGTACGGTTCCAGCAGCGCCGCCGCGTCCTCCCAGCAGCCGCGCGAGCGCAGCCGCCACACGGCTTGCCCCAGCGGGCTGTCGGGGCCCATCGCCGGAGGGCGCCCGTCGGACTTCGCGGGGTCCGTGCTGCCTGCAGGGATTGCGGGGCCGGTGGGCCCTGTGCGGCCTGCGGTGCCTGTGGGATCCAGCCTTTCCGAACGTGACATGGCGGTGTCCGCCACAGTGCCCTCCCCAAGCGCGCCTTCGAGCCGGATGTGAGCGCATCACAGCACGGGTTGAGCCGTCGGGCCAAGGGGGTGGTGTGAATCAGTTCACAAAGTTTTACTCGAAGGGGCGGACTGCCAAGGCGAGGAGCGCGTTCTCAACTGCCGTACGCGCCGGGCCGGTCGGGGTCGGCCGACGTGACGGATGAGGCGGAAGAGCTGGAGGGGGCGGAGGAAGGGGACGAGGCGAACGAGCGGGAGGAGGGGTGGACGGCGAGCTGGGACGAGGCGAACGAGGCTGGGGCAGCCGGTGGGGCAGCCGGTGGGGTAGAGCCAGCTCTACCGCAAAGTCGGTAACTGGCTGTAGTGATCTCGGCGGTGAAGCGCGGTTCGCTGGATACGTGAACATCTCCGCCGCACGTCGCACCGCATACGCCGGATCCGCCCTCTGGACGGTCTGCGCCGTCTTCGCCGCCCTCACGGCGGCCGTGACCGCGCTTCCGCCGCACCGGACGTGGGGAGCGCTCGCGGCGGTCGGCTACGCGGTCCTGGCGCTCGTCCCGGCTGCCACCGTCCGGTCCGCGCCGCCGCCCGTCGCTCCCGCCGCTACCGACGTCCCCGCCGCGCCCGGCGCCGCCTGCCGGGCCGGTCCGCCGACCCGGCGGCAGCCGCGGCATCGGTGGCTGACCGGCAGACTTCCGCTCGCCGGCTGCGCGCTGACGGCCGTGCTGCCGCTCCTCGTGCTCGCGTTCACAGACAGCGCCCAGGAAGAGGTGCACGTCGTCCACCGCGCCGGCGCCCGACTGCTGGCTCACGGCACCCCCTATCTGAGCCCCGACCAGCTGGCCGGCGCCGACTACACGGCCTACAACCCGTACCTGCCCGGCATGGCCCTCTTCGGGGTGCCACGGCAGCTGCTGGGGCTCGACGCCCGGTTCGGCTTCGCCGCCGCCTTCCTCCTCACCTTCGCCCTCAGCCTTCGGACAGCCGGCCTGCGGACCACCGGCGGCCTGCGGGCCACTGGGGCCGGGCCCGGCGCACGCGGTTCCGTCGGCCGCCGCACGCTGCTGCTGACGGCTTCGCCGCTGATCGCACTGCCGTTGGCGGTCGGCGGGGACGACCTGCCCGTGCTCGGCCTTCTCTGCCTCGGCCTGGCGCTGGCCGGACGGCACGGAAGAGCAGCGGCGGGCCGGTCGGGCCTGGTGCTCGGCGTGGCCTGCACCCTCAAGGCGACGGCGTGGCCCGCACTGCCGGTCGTCGCGGCGCTCCTCGCGGTCCGCGAAGGCCGCCCGGCGGTGCTGCGCCTGACCGGCGGTGCGGCCCCCGCCCTGGCGGCCGGGCTGGCGCTGCCCGTGCTGGTGGACGGCGCGGGGCTGGCGGCCAACGCGATCCGCTACCCGCTCGGCCTGGCGGAAGCCGCCTCCCCTGCAGCGGCCCCGCTGCCGGGCAGGCTGCTCGCCGCCCTCGGTCCGGCCGGGCAGCTGTGCGCCGTCGTGGCCCTGGTGCTCGCCGCCCTGCTGATAGGCGGCTCGCTGCTGCCGCGCCCACCCCGGGACGCGGGCGGCGCGGCCCTGCGGCTCGCGCTGGGCCTGCTGATGGCGATGGCGCTGCTGCCCGCGTCCCGCTTCGGCTACGCCGTCTACCCCGCTGTACTCGCCCTGTGGGCGTACTGGAGGAACCTCGATGCGCGACGACTCGAACCCGGACCAGGCCGTCGGCCGCCCGCCGCACGGCGGCCCACCGCACGGCGACCCGCCGCACCGTGGGGCGGAGCCGCACACCCGGACCGGGAACCGGGGCTGCGACCGCACCGGCAGCCGCTCACCGGGCCGCACGCTGATCGTGACGAACGACTACCCGCCCCGGCGGGGCGGCATCGAGACGTTCGTCCACGAGATCGCACACCGCTTCCCACCCGGTGAGGTCGTGGTCTACACGGCCGCCCAGCCCGGCTCCGACGCCTTCGACGCGCGCCAGCCGTTTCCCGTCGTCCGCGACCGGGCCCGCACGCTGCTGCCGTCCCCCAGGGTGGCGGAGACGGCGCGGGCCCTGGCCTTCCGCTACGGATGCGACCGCGTGTGGTTCGGCGCGGCGGCCCCGCTCGGGCTGCTCGCGGGACGGCTCGGACTGCCCTGTGTCGCCACCACGCACGGGCACGAGATGTGGTGGGCCGCGCTCCCGGGCACGCGAGGTGTGCTGCGCCGCATCGGCCGCGGCGTCGGCACGGTCACCCATCTCACGGCGCACTCCCGGGCCCGTACGGCGGGGGCGTTCGGGCCGCGGGCGCACACGGCCCGTCTGGTGCCCGGCGTGGACACGGCCCTCTTCCGCCCCGACAGCCGGGAGCGGGCGAGGATACGGCGGGAACTGGGCCTGGTGGGGCGGCCGTTGATCCTGAGCGTCTCACGGCTCGTCCCCCGCAAGGGGCAGGACGCCCTGATCCGCGCGCTGCCCCGCGTGCGGTCCGCCGTGCCGGGGGCCACCTTGCTGATCGTCGGCTCCGGCCCGTACGAGGGGGCGCTGCGCCGCTCGGTGCGGCGGCTGCCGGGGCTGCCCGAGGACGCGGTCGTCTTCACCGGACCCCGGGCACACAGCGATCTGCCGCCCTACTACGCGGCAGCCGACGTCTTCGCCATGCCCTGCCGCACCCGCCGCCTCGGTCTGGAGGCCGAAGGCCTGGGCATCGTCTATCTGGAGGCGGCCGCTGCCGGACTGCCCGTGCTCGCGGGGCGGTCCGGCGGGGCACCGGAGGCGGTCAAGGACGGCAGCACCGGCCATGTGGTCGACGGGCGCGATGTGCAAGCCGTGGCCGACGGCCTCACCGCGCTGCTCACCGCACCACGGGCGGCCGCCGCGATGGGCGCCGAAGGCCGCGCCTGGGTCGAGGCGGAGTGGAGCTGGGACGCCTCCGCCCGGCGACTGCGCAGCCTGCTGTCCCGTACGGTCGACACGTGGTGACCAGCGACAACACAACAACGAAGCCCTCGGCCCGAGCTGCCGGGGGCACCGGGGAGGAACTGCCCGGCGGTGCTCGGCGGGAGTCCGCCGTCGGCGGGGTGTGGCAGGCGTTGGCGAGCGGGCCCGCAGGGTTCCTGGGCTCCCTGTGGCCGGTGCGGGCGATGGGCTATCTGCTGGCGGGCGGGGTGCTGGGGCTCGGCTGGCTCTTCCTCGCCGTGGGCCTCGTGGTGGTCGGGATCCTGCTGCTGCCCACCGGTGTCGGAGTGATCGCGCTGCTGTGCGTACCGGCGTCCGCCGCCGGGCTCGCCGGGCTGGAGCGGCGGCGGTTGCGCTGGCTCGACCCCCGGGAGGCCCCCTCGCCGCACCAGAACGGGTACGCCCCGGGCGAGGACGAGGCGGGCGGCAACGCGGCGCGGCGGGCGCTGCGCAGACTGTGGCGGCGCGCCAGAACCCCCGCCACCTGGGTGGAGTTCGGCTTCGCGCTGCCCAACGCGGTGCTGTCGGTGCTGGACCTGCTGGTGGTGGTGCTGGGGCTCGGGCTGGTCGCCAGCCAGCCGTTCGCGCTTCTCACCGTGCTGGGCGGCGACCAGGTGATGTACGGCGAGGGCATCGTGCTGACCGAGCCGGTGCAGGTCCTGCCGTGGCTCCTGCTGACACCGGTCTTCGCCGCGCTCGCCTGCTACACCTTCGCGGGGCTGGCCGGAATGCGGGCGGCACTCGCCCGGGCCGCGCTGGTGGGGCCGCGCCGGGAGAAGGAGTTGGACGCGCGGCTGACGGAAGTGACCGCCTCCCGTGCCCGGCTGGCCGACGCGTTCGAGGTGGAGCGCCGCCGGATCGAGCGCGATCTGCACGACGGCGCCCAGCAGCGACTGACCGGCCTGATCATGACGCTGGGCCTGGCGAAGCTGGACGCCGACCCCGCCCTTGTCGCCAAGGCGCAGGACGAGGCGCGCGCGGTACTGGCCGAACTGCGGGATCTGGTACACGGAATCCAGCCGTCGGTGCTCACCGACCGGGGCCTGGGGGCGGCGCTCGAAGCGCTGGCCGAGCGCTCGCCCGTACCGGTACGGGTGGACGAGCGCCTCGGTTCCTTGCGGCCCGCCGAGGCGCTGGAGATCGCCGCCTACTTCGCCGCCTCGGAGGCGTTGACCAATGTGGCCAAGCACAGTGGGGCCGCACACGCCACGGTGACCGTACGGGGCGGGCGGACACTGACGGTGGAGGTCCGCGACGACGGCCGGGGCGGCGCCGACCCGGAGCGGGGCACAGGTCTGACGGGGCTCGCCGACCGGCTCGCGGTGCACGGCGGGAGGCTCCGCCTCTCCAGCCCGCCCGGCGGCCCCACCGTGGTGCGGATGGAGCTGCCGTGGGCGGACGGCGCACAAGGCGCCGGGGCAAGGGAGGATGGGAGCACAACCGGGTTGACGGAGCCACCCCGCGAGGGGCGCAGGGAGATACATGCGGCTGGTGATTGCTGAGGATTCCGTACTGCTGCGCGAGGGGTTGAGCCAGATCCTCGCGCGCTTCGGCCACGAGGTGTGCGCGGGCGTCGGTGACGCGCCGGCACTGCTGGAGGCCGTGGCCGCGCACGCGCCGGACTGCGTCGTCACGGATGTGCGGATGCCGCCCGGGCTGCGGGACGAGGGGCTGCGGGCCGCGCTCCAACTGCGCACCGAGCACCCCGCGCTTCCGGTGCTGGTGCTCTCGCAGTACGTCGAGAACTCCTACGCGGCGGACCTGCTGGCCACCGGCGACGGAGTCGGCTATCTGCTCAAGGACCGGGTCGGGGAGGTCGCGGAGTTCATCGAGGCGCTGGAGCGGGTGGCCGCGGGCGGCACCGCCATCGACCCCGAGGTGGTCCGGCGGCTGCTGGCCCCCGACCGCGAACCCGCCGAACTGCGGCGGCTGACGGCCCGGGAGCGCGAGGTGCTGGCCGCCATGGCGGAGGGGCGCTCCAACGGCGGCATCGCCCGCGCGCTGGTCGTCAGCGAGGCCGCGGTCGTCAAACACGTCCGCTCCATCCTCACCAAGCTCGACCTTCCGCCCGCACCCGACGACCACCGCCGGGTCCTGGCCGTCCTGGCGTATCTGCGCCACCCCGACCGGAGCCCCGCAACGGCGGCCGACCCCGCCCCCGCCCCCGCTCGTACTCCTCGGCACCCGGCCTAGCCGGGCGGGCCGCCCCCTCCTGGACCGGCCGCCCTCCTCAGCTCATCCGCAGTGCCAGGCTGTGCTTGTCCGGGGGCAACCCCCGGGCCCCCGGCCGGGACCGGCCACCCTCCTCAGCTCATCCGCAGTGCCAAGAAGAAGTCGAGCTTGTCCTCCAGGCGGGACAGGTCGCGGCCGGTGAGCTGTTCGATGCGGCTGACGCGGTAGCGAAGCGTGTTGACGTGCAGGTGGAGGCGGCCCGCGCAGCGGGTCCAGGAGCCGTCCGAGGAGAGGAACGCCTCCAGGGTGGGCACCAGTTCGGCGCGGTGCTTGCGGTCGTACTCGCGCAGCGGGTCCAGCAGGCGGGCGGTGAAGGCGCGGCGTACGTCGTCCGGCACGAAGGGCAGCAGCAGCACGTGCGAGGCCAGCTCCTCGTGGCCCGCCGCGCGGACCGCGCCCGGGCGGGCGGCGGCGACCCGGCGGGCGTGCCGGGCCTCCTCCAGCGCGCCCCGCAGTCCCTCGGCCGAGTGCACGGCAGCGCTGACCCCCAGCGTCAGTCGCCCGTCGTTCGCCAGGGCGCGTCCCAGCGGCTCGCTGACCTCGGCCAGCAGGGTGTCCGCGTGCAGCCCCTCCGAGCCGCGTACGCCCGTGAGCCTGGCGGGCCCCTGCTCCTGGGCGCCCTCCGCAGTGCTGCGCGCGCCGGTGCCCGGGTGCGAGTCCGCGCCGGAGGCCGAGGCCGTTCCGGAGTCCGGGGCCGCGCCGCGTCCCGTCTCGGTGCGTGCTGTCTCGGTGCGCCCCGTCCCGGCCCCGTCCTCGGAGCCGTCGGGGTGCTCGGCCCCCGCTTCGGCCTCCCCGGTCAGCGGCACCAGTGCCACCGCCTCGCCGTCCACATGGGCGACGGCGATCCGGTCCGAGCCGTCCGGGCCCGTGGCGCGCGGGTCGACCAGCAGCTCTTCCAGCAGGGACTGGGCGATGGCGCCGCCCTCCAGGGCGCGCGCCGGGTCGGGCTCGTCCCAGTCGACGCGGGCCACGATCACCTGCCAGGCGGGTGCCGCACCCTGTCCGGGCAGCAGTACGGGTGCCGCCACCCGCAGCCGCGCGGCGATCTCGGAGGGCGGTGCCCCGGTCTGCACCAGTTCCAGCACCTCCTGCGCCAGCCTGCGGCGCACGGTGCGGGCGGCGTCGCGTCTGTCGCGTTCGACGGCGATGAGCTGGGTGACGCCGTGCAGCAGGTCGAGGCGTTCGGCGGGCCAGTCGCCGGTGTCGGCGGCGACGGCCAGCAGCCAGTCGGACAGGACGGTGCGGCGCGCGTCGCCGGTGCCGCGGCTGACGGGGAAGAGGGAGTAGGCCACGCCTTCGTCGACCGTCCGGTGCGGGCTGCGCCGTCCGGTGCGGACGGCGGCCATATGGGCGCCCGCCAGCCGGGCGGCGGCGGCGTGCGGCAGCACCGGTCCTTCGCTGGGGCCGGCGATCTGGCGGCCGGTGGGGGAGAGCACCCAGGCGGCCAGGTCCAGGTCCGAGCCGAGCAGGTCGAGGACCGCGTCGGGGCCCCCGCCGGCGGGCCCGGAGGACATCAGGCGCCGGTGCCGGTCCACGACGGCGGCCAGGTCTCCGGCGCGCTCGGTGGAGACCTGGCGGACCACGTGCTCGGTGATGGTGGCGAAGGCGACGGACTCGGTGACGGAGAACAGCGGCAGCCGGTGCCGGGCGCAGGCCTGCACCAGGTCCTCGGGGACGGTGCCGAGCTCCGCCTCGCCCGCGGCCAGGCCCGCGACCCCCGCCGTGGCCAGGATCTGGACGAAGGACTCGGAGTCCGTCGGCGCGTGTCGCCACGCCAGGCCCGTCAGCACCAGCTCACCGCCGGACAGATAGCGGCTGGGGTCGCGCAGGTCGGTGGTCATGACACCGCGCACCGTACGGTCCAGTTCCTCCTCGCCGCCGAGGAGCCGGAGGCCCAGCGAGTCGTTCTCCAGGAGCGCGCGCAGCCGCATCGTCTTGTCGCCTGCCGTTCGTGTTTCGTCTCGGGTGGGGCGGAGGGGCGTGGCCATGCCACCGGGGTGTGACCGGGAGGAAACCGTGAGGTTACTGGTTCCCGGCTTTCGTCTGAATCTACAAGACCGGGTGGCCGACCAGCCAAACGCTTCATGTTTTCGGTGACTGCACCGCGGCGGGTACCTGTCGGTGTACTGACCGCATCCCCTCCGCATCTCCCACCTCCCATCGCACCACTCCGGATCGCACCGCGAAACAGCACCCCCTGTCAGCACCCCCCAACCAGCACACCGAGAAGAGACACCATGGAGTTCCTGCGCCCGGCCAGTTGGGAGGAGGCGCTCGCCGCGAAGGCGGAGCACCCCTCAGCCGTGCCCATCGCGGGTGGCACCGATGTCATGGTCGAGATCAACTTCGATCACCGCCGCCCCACCCATCTCATGGATCTGAACCGGGTCCATGAGCTGCACGAGTGGGAGATCGGTGACGAGACCGTCCGGCTCGGCGCCTCCGTGCCCTACTCGAAGATCATCGACGAGCTCGCCCACGAGTTGCCGGGCCTCGCGCTGGCTTCGCACACCGTCGGCTCCCCGCAGATCCGCAACCGGGGCAGCGTCGGCGGCAATCTCGGCGCCGCCTCCCCCGCAGGGGACTCGCACCCCGCGCTGCTCGCAGCGGGCGCCGAGGTCGAGGCCGAGTCGGTGCGGGGCACCCGGTTCATCCCGGTGGAGGACTTCTACACCGGGGTGAAGCGCAACGCGCTCGCCGAGGACGAACTGATCAAACGCGTCCACATCAAGAAGGCCGACGGGCCGCAGCAGTTCTCGAAGGTCGGCACCCGCAACGCCATGGTCATCGCGGTCTGCGCCTTCGGTATCGCGCTGCACCCCGAGACCCGCACCGTCCGGGCCGGCATCGGCTCGGCGGCACCGACCCCGCTGCGGGCCCGCACCGCCGAGGACTTCCTGGGCGCGGCGCTGGAGGAGGGCGGCCTGTGGGACAGCGGCAGGACGATCCCGCCGTCCGTGGCCCGCGAGTTCGCCGAACTGTGCTCCGGCGCCTGCAATCCGATCGACGACGTACGGGGCAGCGCCGCCTACCGCCGCCGCGCCGTGGGCGTCATGGCCCGGCGCACGCTGGGCTGGGTCTGGGAGAGCTACCGCGCCACCGGGAACGGCCGCACCACCGAAGGAGGCGCCCAATGCGCGTGACATTCACCGTCAACGGACGGCGGCACGAGGCCGACGACGTGTGGGAGGGCGAGTCCCTGCTGTACGTGCTGCGCGAGCGGATGGGGCTGCCCGGCTCCAAGAACGCCTGCGAACAGGGCGAGTGCGGTTCCTGCACGGTCCGTCTGGACGGCGAGCCGGTCTGCGCCTGCCTGGTGGCCGCCGGGCAGGTCGAGGGCCGCGAGGTCGTCACCGTCGAGGGGCTCGCCGAGTACGCCCGGGAGCGGGACGGTTCCGAGGGGAGGGGGAGCACCGGTGATCTCGCACCGGTGCAGCAGGCGTTCATCGACGCCGGCGCCGTGCAGTGCGGCTTTTGCACCCCCGGTCTGCTGGTCGCCGCCGACGAGCTGATCGAGCGCAACCCGCAGCCGACCGACGCGGACATCCGCGAGGCGCTCTCCGGCAATCTGTGCCGCTGCACCGGATACGAGAAGATCATGGACGCCGTCCGGCTGGCCGCCGCCCGCGCCGACGACAGCGCGCCGGAGGTGGTCTGAGATGGCCCCCACGACCGGACCCGGCCGTACGCCCACCCAGCTCGACCAGGGCGCCGACACCAAAGGTGGTGTGGGGGAGTCCCCGCTGCGTCCGGACGGCACCCTCAAGGTGACCGGGGAGTTCGCCTACTCCTCCGACATGTGGCACGAGGACATGCTGTGGGGCTGCACGCTGCGCAGCCCGCACGCGCACGCCGAGATCGTCTCCGTCGACATCAGCGAGGCGCTCGAGCAGCCGGGCGTGCACGCCGTGCTGACCTACGACGACCTCCCGACCGAGATGAAGAACTACGGCCTGGAGATCAAGGACACCCCCGTCCTGGCCCACGGCCGGGTCCGCCACCACGGTGAGCCCGTCGCGCTGGTGGCGGCCGACCACCCGGAGACGGCCCGCCGCGCCGCGGCCAAGATCAAGGTCGACTACCGCGAACTGCCCGTCGTGCACGACGAGGAGTCCGCGCTGGCGAAGGACGCGCCGCTGCTCCATCCGGACCGCGACGACGACCACGCCCGGCATGTCCCGCACCCCAATGTGGTGCACCGCCAGCCCATCGTGCGCGGTGACGCGGGCGCGGCGGCCCGGCGCGCCGATGTGATCGTCACCGGCGAGTACGAGGTCGGCATGCAGGACCAGGCGTTCCTCGGCCCCGAGTCGGGGCTGGCCGTGCCCGCCGAGGACGGCGGTGTGGACCTCTACATCGCCACCCAGTGGCTGCACTCCGACCTGCGCCAGATCGCCCCCGTCCTCGGGCTGCCCGAGGAGAAGGTGCGTATGACGCTCTCCGGCGTCGGCGGTGCCTTCGGCGGGCGCGAGGACCTGTCCATGCAGATCCACGCCTGTCTGCTGGCGCTGGTCACCGGCAAGCCCGTGAAGATCGTCTACAACCGCTTCGAGTCGTTCTTCGGGCATGTGCACCGCCACCCCGCGAAGCTGTGGTACGAGCACGGCGCCACCCGCGACGGCAAGATCACTCATATGAAGTGCCGCATCGTGCTGGACGGCGGCGCCTACGCCTCCGCCTCCCCGGCCGTGGTCGGCAACGCGGCCTCGCTCAGCGTCGGCCCGTACGTGGTCGACGACGTGGAGATCGAGGCGCTGGCGCTCTACACCAACAACCCGCCCTGCGGCGCGATGCGCGGCTTCGGTGCGGTACAGGCCTGCTTCGCCTACGAGGCCCAGATGGACAAGCTCGCCGCCGAGCTGGGCATGGACCCGGTCGAACTGCGCCGGCGCAACGCCATGTCGCAGGGCACCCTGCTGCCCACCGGGCAGGCCGTGGACTCCCCGGCACCCGTCGCCGAACTGCTGCGCCGGGTCAAGGCGATGCCGCTGCCGCTGGAGGCGCAGTGGGAGACCGTCGGCGGCGAGCCCGATGTACGGGCCCTGCCGGGCGGCCTGTCCAACACCACGCACGGCGAGGGTGTCGTACGGGGCGTCGGCTATGCCGTCGGCATCAAGAACGTCGGCTTCTCCGAGGGCTTCGACGACTACTCCACGGCACGGGTGCGGCTGGAGGTGGTCGGCGGGGAGCCGGTGGCGATGGTGCACACCGCGATGGCCGAGGTCGGCCAGGGCGGCATCACCGTGCACGCCCAGATCGCCCGCACGGAGCTGGGCGTCGCCCAGGTGACCATCCACCCGGCCGACACCCAGGTCGGCTCGGCCGGCTCCACCTCCGCCTCCCGACAGACGTATGTGACCGGGGGCGCCGTCCAGCACGTGTGCCGACTGGTGCGCGAGCAGGTGCTGGAGCGCGGGCGCGAACGGTTCGGCACCTACCACCCGGCCTGGGCGAGCGCCGAACTGCTGCTGGAGGGCGGCAAGGTGGTCACCGACGGCGGTGAGGTACTCGCCTCGCTGGTGGACGTGCTCGGCGACGAGCCCGTCGAGGCCGAGGACGAGTGGCGGCACCGGCCCACCGAGGCCTTCGACCTGAAGACCGGTCAGGGCTTCGGCCACGTCCAGTACTCCTTCGCCGCGCACCGCGCCGTGGTGGAGGTCGACACCGAGCTCGGGCTGGTCAAGGTCGTCGAACTGGCTTGCGCACAGGACGTGGGCAAGGCGATGAACCCGCAGGCCGTGGAGGGCCAGATCCAGGGCGGCACCGTACAAGGGCTCGGGCTCGCGGTGATGGAGGAGATCGTGGTCGACGCCCGGGCCAAGGTCCGCAACCCCTCCTTCACGGACTATCTGATCCCCACGATTCTGGACACGCCGACCATCCCGGTCGACGTGCTGGAGCTCGCCGACGAACACGCGCCCTACGGGCTGCGTGGTGCCGGTGAGGCGCCGACCCTGTCGTCGACGCCTGCCGTGCTGGCGGCCGTCCGCGCTGCGACCGGTAGGGCGCTGCCGCGGGTGCCGGTGCGGCCGGAGCACATCGTCGAGGTGTGAGTTTCCCCGTCCCGTCCCTACCCGTTCCTCCGGGGGCCCCACGCCCCCGGACCCCCCATTCCCGGGCCGAGGGGCCGTAGCGGCCCTCCGCTTCGGAGGACCGCCGGCCGAAGGCCGGGCAAGGAGCGGGCGGGACCGGGAACAAGGCAAGACGCGGGCCGTCCCCCGGGTCGTGCTTCCCAAATCCTCGGCGTCTGCCGAGGTGCCCCTATGAACCTTGGGAGTCAGCACAATGACCCAGTCCAAAGTAGGGCCGACGACGTCGGCGGAGGACGCGGGCCCTGGCTCGCGCATCCCCGCGGGACGCTCGTGGCTCGACAGGTACTTCCACATCTCCGAAAGAGGGTCGACCTACGGCCAGGAGCTGCGTGGCGGTGTCACCACCTTCATGGCGATGGCCTACATCGTCCTGCTCAACCCCGTCATCCTCTCCGTGCCCGACGCCACCGGGCACAAGCTGGACGGCGGGCAGGTCACCACGGCGACGGCGCTGGCCGCCGCGGTGACCACCCTGGTGATGGGCTTTCTCGGCAACGTCCCGCTGGCCCTGGCGGCGGGGCTGAGCGTCTCGGCCGTGATGGCCTTCCAGGTCGTGCCCGAGATGACGTGGGGCAACGCCTGGGCGATGTGCCTCATCTACGGCGTGGTGATCATCCTGCTGGTGGTCACCGGGCTCCGTGAACTGATCATGAACGCGATCCCCCTGGCGTTGAAGCACGCGATCACCATGGGCATCGGGCTGTTCGTCTGCCTGATCGGGCTCGTCCAGGCCGGCTTCGTCACCTCGATGGCCGGTCCGGGCGGTGTCCCGGGGGCCAAGCCCATCCAGCTGGGCACCTCGGACATGCTCACCGGCTGGCCCGTGCTGTGCTTCGCCGTCACCGTGCTGCTCATCTTCGCGCTGCAGGTGCGCAAGGTGCCCGGCGCGATCCTCATCGGGATCGTCGGCGGCACCGTCCTTGCCGCGCTCGTGCACCAGTTCGCCGGTCTCGACAAGAAGGACTGGGGCGGCAGGAACGCCCCCGAGATCACCGGATCACTGGTCAGCTCGCCCGACTTCGGGCTGCTGGGCACCGTCTCGTTCGACGGGCTGGGCGACGTCGGCGGTATCACCATCGGTGTCATCGTCTTCACCCTCGTCCTGGCCGGGTTCTTCGACGCGATCGGCACCATCATCGGCATCGGCCAGCAGGCCGGGCTCGCCGACGAGCAGGGCCGGATGCCGGGGCTGAACAAGGCGCTGGCCATCGACGGTGCGGGCGGTGTCGTCGGCGGTATCGCCGGTGCCTCGGGCCAGACCGTCTTCGTGGAGTCGACGGCGGGCGTCGGAGACGGTGCGCGCACCGGTCTGGCCAGCGTCGTCACCGGTCTCGGTTTCGCCCTGTGCCTGTTCTTCACGCCCCTCGCGCAGGTGATCCCTCCGCAGGTGGCAGCCGCGGCGCTGGTCGTCATCGGCTCGATGATGATGACCAACGCCATGCACATCGACTGGACCGACCCGGCCACCTCGATCCCGGTCTTCCTGACCACGGTGCTGATGCCGTTCACCTACTCCATCACGGCCGGTATCGGCGCCGGTGTCATCGCCTACGTTCTGATCAAGGCCGTCCAGGGAAAGTTTCGCGAGCCCGGATGGTTGATGTGGGTACTGGGACTCGTCTTCCTGACCTACTTCGCGCTGAACCCGATCGAACAGTGGCTGGGGGTCAAGTAGCCGGCCGGTCCTGTTGACGACCGTCCAGGCGGGAGCGGGTGCGGTCCCCTGGCCGTTCCCGCTCCCACCTGGCGTCCCACCGGACGTCACACGCCGTATCACCGCCGAGGAGAGAGCACATGCTGGACATCGCCGCACAGCTGCACCGCTGGTGCCAGGAGGGGCGGGACTTCGCCGTCGCCACCGTCGTCGGCGTCGGCGGCAGCGCGCCGCGGCAGCCGGGTGCGGCACTGGCCGTGGACGCGGACGGCGAGGCCGTCGGCAGCGTGAGCGGCGGCTGCGTCGAGGGCGCTGTCTACGAGCTGTGCCAGGAGGCGCTGGAGTCGGGCGCGAGCGTCCGCCAGACCTTCGGCTACAGCGACGAGGACGCTTTCGCGGTCGGACTCACCTGCGGCGGCGTCATCGACATCCTGGTCACCCCGGCGCGCGCCGGGACGGACGTACGAGAGGTGTTCGCCTCGGCCGCCGCCGAGGCCGTCGAAGGCCGCACGGCCGCCCTCGTACGGATCGTGGAGGGCCCGCCGGAACTGCTGGGCGGCGCCCTGTGGCTGGACGCCGACGGGCAGCCGCACGGAGCCCTGGGCGGAGCCGGCGAACTGGACACCACAGCAGCCGCCGAGGGCGGTGCGCTGCTGGCAGCCGGCCGCACCGCGACGGTCACCGTCGGCGCCGACGGCAGCAAGTGCGGGCAGCCGGTGACGCTGCTGGTCGAATCCAGCGTTCCGCCGCCCCGGATGCTGGTCTTCGGCGCCATCGACTTCGCCGCGGCCCTCGTGCGGATCGGCAAGTTCCTCGGCTACCACGTGACGGTCTGCGACGCACGGCCCGTCTTCGCCACCGCCCGCCGCTTCCCCGACGCCGACGAGGTCGTCGTCGACTGGCCGCACCGCTACCTCGACTCCCAGGACGTCGATCCCCGCACGGTCATCTGCGTACTCACCCACGACGCCAAGTTCGATGTACCGCTGCTGGAGCGCGCACTACGGCTGCCGGTGGCCTACGTCGGTGCCATGGGCTCGCGCCGCACCCACCTCGACCGCCTGGAGCGGCTGCGCGAAGCGGGGCTGACCTCCCTCGAACTGGCCGCGCTGCGCTCACCCATCGGTCTCGACCTGGGCGCCCGCACCCCGGAGGAGACGGCGCTGTCCATCGCCGCCGAGGTCGTCGCCGCGCGGCAGGGCGGCAGCGGGGTCCCTCTCAACGGAGCCCACACCCCGATCCACCACGACACCGCTCAGCCGGCCGCGTCCAGCACCCGCGCCGTACGCAGGGCCGCCGGCTGACCCGACCCACCGGACCGGCGCCCACCCCCGCCCGTACGCTGCTCCTCCAGCAACGCCATCCCCATGGAAGTCAGCGCGTGCCGCACCGAGTTGCGGTGCCTGCTGGTGGAGATCAGCCCGGCGTCCCGCAGCACCGCCGCGTGCTCGCTGGCGGAGGAGACGGACACCCCCGCGCGGTGTGCCAGTTCGCTGGTGCTGCAGCCGCCGCGCAGGGACTGCAGCACAGCCGCTCTGGTGTGCCCCAGCAGCCGTGCGAGATGCTCCGGTGAGACCGGCCGGCTGTCGGGCAGCCGTGCCGGATACACCAGGACCGGCGGCAGCTTCGGGTCGGCGAGCGCGACCGGTGCCCGGCGGCAGAAGTAGGAGGGGACCAGCAGCAGCCCGCGCCCTTCGAGGTGCACCTCGACCTGGACCGGATAGTCGGCCTCCAGCACCGGAGGCCGCCACCGGACGGCCGGGCGCAGCGTGCGGAGCATCTCCTCGGTGCCGTGCAGCAACTGCGTCCGGCACCGCCACCTGCGGTCGGCGTCCACCCGGGCGACGATCCGCGGCCACCAGGGGTCCAGCGCGAGGCGCCGGTAATCCCGTAGCGCCGTCCCGAGCCTGCCCATCGTCTGTGCGCCGCCCTCGCCGACGGCACCCGCCCAGTCGGTGAGCGGCCGGGACCGTGCCAGTACACCGATCTCCTCGCGCAACCGGGCCCGGGGCGTCGTCAGCACGGCTTCCAGCCCCTCCTCGAAACCCGCCGTACCGGCGGCCGGAGTGAGGAAGTCCGGAAAGTAGCCCCGCGCGGGCACCAGCGGCAGCAGCCGACGCAGCGGCTCGGCGCCGTCGCACCGTACGCGCTCGCCCCACCGCGCCAGGACGGGGTCCGTCCGCGCGTCCCTCAGCCGGTGCAGGCTCAGTACCGACTCCCACAGCGGGTCAGGCCCGTCGGCGAGCCGGGTGCGGGCCAGGTCTCCCGCGGTGAAGTGCAGGCGCAGCATGTGTCCCCCCGATGACCAGCACGTGTGTCCGTGGCGACCTTGGCGGGTCGTTGACACGGGGAGCAAGAGCTGGCGGAAAAGTGGGACAACGGGACAGGAATGCCGCCTTCACCTGCAAGGATTCGGCATGGTGGGACGGCTTGTCCCACGCGGAGCGGCCGGGGGGTCGGGAGGGGGAGCGATGACGGTGGGGCGGGACGGGACCGAACTCGCGGAGTTGCTGGAGGAGCTGAAACAGCGCAGTGGTCGCAGTTACGCGGCCCTCGCACACCGCACCGGGCTGGGCCGCTCGACGCTGCACCGCTACTGCCTCGGCACGACCGTGCCCCCGGCCTTCGGTGCCGTCGAGAAGGTGGCCCGCGTCTGCGGCGCCGACCGCGCGGAACTGGACCGCCTCTACCGCGCCTGGTGCCGGGCCGCCGACGCGGAACGCGGGGCAGGCGCGGTGGAGGAGGGGGAGGAGCAGTCGGCGACCGCGGGAGCGGGCGGGCGTTCCGATCGGACTCAGGCTCCGGAGCCGTCGGACCTCTCGCTGCCGATGGACGGCCCGGCTCCGGACGACGCGGCCGGAGCCGCTGCGCCGGGCACGTACTTCTGGCTGCGCGTGCTGGCCGTGCTGCTCGGACTGGTGATGCCCACGGCAGCCCTGACCGTCCCCTACCGCGACGGAGCGGGCGGCGGCAGCCCGCACGGTGCCCCGGGCCGGAGCCGGAGCGGCCAGGACCGGCAGAAGGTCGAGGGGCCGGCGTGGACCAACGCGCCCCGACCCGTACCCGGCGCCTTCTACGGTATGAACCTCGCCTCCGACACCGGTGAGATGCCCGGCTTCCGCGTAGGGTCCGTGCGGCTGTGGCACTCCGGCACCCGGTGGTCCCAACTGGAGCCGCAGCGCGGCAAGTACCGGTGGAAGACCCTGGACCGGCTGGTGAAGGCCGCCGGGCGCGAGCGGCTGCCCGTACTGCTGACCCTGGGCGGCACTCCGCTCTGGGCCGCACCGAACGGCCACCGGTCGCTGTTCGACGATGCGAGTGCCTCGCCCCCGGACGATCTCGCCGACTGGGACCGATTCGTCCGTGCGCTCGTCACCCGCTACCGGGGCAGGATCGAGGCGTACGAACTGTGGGACTACCCCAGCAGCCGGGGCGTATGGACCGGCTCGACGAAGAGGCTCGCCGAGATGGTCGAGCGTGCCTCGCGGATCATCCGCGAGGTGGACCCGGAGGCCGAGCGCGTCTGCCCCTCGTTCGGATCCCTGTGGCAGAAGCGGGGCCGCGACCTGCTGCGGAAGTTCGTCCGTACGGGTGCCTACCGGCACTGCGACGTCGCCGCCCTCAAACTGCCCCCGCGCAGGGCCGACGGTCCGCCGGAGGAGACGATCACCCTCGTCAAACGGGTGCAGCGGCTCTTCTACAGCGAGGGCCTGGGCCGCGTCGCGCTGTGGAACACCGGCCCCGATCAGGACGTGGCCCTCAGAGAGCACCTGGACGCGCGGCGGGCCGACAACTACGCGGTGCGCTTCTACCTGGTCGGTCTCTACCTCAAGGACCAGGAGCTGCGCCGGATGTACTTCTACAGCTGGGGCAGCTCCGAGGTGCCCCTCGTGGTGGAGCTCGCGGGCGGCCCGCCCACCCGCGCGGGCCGCCGCATCGGCCGGTTGCAGCAGTGGCTGGAGGACGCCCGCATCACCTCGTGCGGGAGCGGCCCCGGAGTGGGTCTGGCGCCGGGCGCCTACACCTGCCGCTTCGTGCGGAAGGGCACCGTACTGCGGGTGTACTGGACCACGCGGGGCACGGACCGGGTCCGGCTGGGTGCGGACGCCCGGCTGCTGCGCCGGCTGGACGGCTCCGAGTCCGCCCTGCGCCCCGGCCACCGGCTGCTGATCGGCGAGGAACCCGTCCTGGTCGAACACCGCCCCACGGACGGCTGATTCGGGCAGCCCCGAAAGCCATGTTCTCCGCCTGCAGTGCCGCGCAGCATCGAGAGCACCGCAGACGGCGGAGACCACTGGAGGACGGATGAACCGACGTATTCCCCTCGCGGTATCGGCGCTCACCGCGACGGCCATGCTGATGGGCACGGGGGCCTCGGGCGCGTCCTCCGCACAGAGCGAGCGGTCCGTGTCCGCCGCGGCTCCCGCACCGCGGGGCGGCAAGTGCATCTACAAGGGCTACGGCGGCTGGGGTTTCCCGGAGCTCGTCACCCGCAAGGGAGCGGGCACGCCCAAGTACAAGTACGGCTACACCAAGCGTTACCGCAGGAGCCTGCAGCTCAACACCGGCAAGCTCCACGACCGGTCGGCCGCCACGCTGAAGTACACCAGGAAGGGGGACAAGGTCTGGGTCACCATCAGCCACTCCAAGGGCAAGAACTGGGCGAGCTGCGGCCACAAGACGGCCAAGAGGACTGGTGACGTGATCACTTCAACGAAGTACCTGCACAGTGGCAGCGACGTCAAGAACCGCTACATGCGGGCCTGCGCCAAGACGGACGGCAAGGTGTGGTGCGCCGACATCGGCAACAAGAAGAACACCAACCACTCGGACAACAAGAAGCGCTACTGGTGGACCGACAGCTGACCCGGCGCCGCAGGGGGAACGTGCACCGGCCCTCGCCGCCCGACCGGCGGTGAGGGCCGGTGCGCCGTCGCCGGGAACGGTCCGCGCGTCTCAGATCAGTTTGACGTTCACCAGCAAGGCGCGGTGGTCGGTGCCGCGCAGGTCCAGGAACTGGCCGTCCACCGGCAGCAGCGACCCGCTCAGCAGCACGTGGTCGATCTGCGCGCCGAGCACCGGGGTGGTGCGCGTGGGCCAGGTGGGGGTGCGGGAGTTGCCCAGCATACGGGCGGCGTCGTGCATCCCGGTCCTGAGGATGGCGCGGAAGGCGGCGTGGTCCTGCGAGGAGTTGAAGTCCCCGGCGATCAGCGTGGGCAGCTTGCCGCGTGCTGCCGCCATGGCCCGCAACCGGTCCAGCTCCACCCGCCAGGCCGCCGTCTCGCCCGGCTCCGGTGGCATGGGGTGCGCCACCTGGAGGGCGATGCGCTCACCGCGCACGTCCGCGATGGCCCCGGGCATCGACAGCCGGCCGCGCACCTCGCTGCGCCGGTGCAGCGGATAGATGCTCAGCAGCGCCGAGCCCCGGGCGCCCCCGTCGCCGGTGATGATGCGGTACGGGTACTCCTCGCGCAGGGCCGGGGCGCGCAGCGCCGCCGCGCAGCGCGCGTCGCACTCCTGCAACGAGACGATCTGCGGCCGCTCCCGGCGCACGGTCCTCACCAGGTCGGGAGTGGCGTTGCCGTACTTGAGATTGGCCGTCAGCACCCGGAACTGGGCCTTCGCCGGTCTGGCCGCCGTATCGCTCGGCGCGGGCGGTCCGTACGGGCGCAGGAACCATCCGGTGCCCGCCAGCACCGCCAGCGCCCACAGCAGCACCAGCCATCTGCGGGAGAGCGCGGCGCCCAGCGCCGCCAGCCAGGCCGGGGCGAGGAACCAGGGCAGGAAAGCCAGCAGCTGCGGCACGGGTGTCGGACCGTCCTCGTCGCCGGCCCGGAACGCCAGCGGCACCGTGAGGACGAGCAGGGTCAGCACGGACAGTGCGGCGATGACGGGATGGCGCGGTCCGCGCCGCCGCCCGCCCGCGGACCCACCGCTGTCTGCCGCGCCCCGGTCCTGGCGCGTGCCGGCCCCCGTATACACCTCTCCGATGATGCCGTACCTCCCGTCACATGCGCGTAAGCCCCCGGCCGGGGGTGGTGCGCACGCGGGTGGACGTACACGATGGCTCCCAGCGCCCGCAGCACCCCGCTGAGCAGGAGGAAACATGGTCCCGTCCACGCCCACAGATCAGTTCCGAGCCGCCCGCGACACGCTGCTGCGGCACCGGACGGACTACGAGGCCGCACGCGCCGCCTTCAGCTGGCCGCGTCCCGAGCACTTCAACTGGGCCCTGGACTGGTTCGACCACATCGCCGAGGACGCCGGGAACAAGGACCGGCTCGCGCTGCACATCGTCGAGGAGGACGGTGACGAGCGGCGCGTCACCTTCGACCAGATGCGCACCCGCTCCAACCAGGTCGCCAACTGGCTGCGCGGCCGTGGCGTCGCACCGGGGGACCGGGTCATCGTCATGCTCGGCAACCAGGTCGAGCTGTGGGAGACCTTGCTGGCCCTGATGAAGCTGCGTGCCGTGGTCATCCCCGCCACCCCGCAGCTGGGCCCGAGCGATCTGACCGACCGCGTGACCCGGGGCGAGGCCCGGCACGTGGTGGTCCGCTCGGCGGACACCGACAAGTTCGCCGGCTCCCAGGTGCCGGGCGACTACACGCGGATCGCCGTCGGCAGCGGCGGTGATCCCGCGCCCGGCTGGCTG
Organism: Streptomyces smyrnaeus; assembly: GCF_017676345.1. Classification (GTDB taxonomy): domain Bacteria; phylum Actinomycetota; class Actinomycetes; order Streptomycetales; family Streptomycetaceae; genus Streptomyces; species Streptomyces smyrnaeus. The sequence goes on from NZ_JAFFZM010000010.1 coordinate 120,033, forward strand.
GCGTACGAGGACGCCTACGAGGCCGAGCTCGCCTTCGACCCCCGGGGTGTCACCCGGGCCGACGACACCCTGCTGCTGTACTTCACCTCCGGTACGACGGCGCTGCCCAAGCTGGTCGAGCACACCCACGTCTCGTATCCGGTCGGGCACCTGGCGACCATGTACTGGATCGGGCTGCGGCCCGGCGACGTGCACCTCAACATCTCCTCGCCCGGCTGGGCCAAGCACGCCTGGTCCAACTTCTTCGCGCCCTGGAACGCCGAGGCGACCATCTTCATCCACAACTACACCCGCTTCGACGCGGGCCGCCTCATGGCGGAGATGGAGCGGGGCGGCGTCACCAGCTTCTGCGCGCCGCCCACCGTCTGGCGCATGCTCATCCAGGCCGACCTCAGCCGGCTGTCCGCCGTCCCCCGCGAGGTGGTCGCCGCCGGGGAGCCGCTCAACCCGGAGGTCATCGAGCATGTGCGCCGAGTGTGGGGAGTGACCATCCGGGACGGCTTCGGCCAGACCGAGACCGCCGTCCAGGTCGCCAACACCCCCGGCCAGCCCCTCAAGCCCGGTTCCATGGGCCGCCCCACGCCCGGCTTCGACGTCACCCTCGTCGATCCCGTCACCGGCGAGGCGGATGTGGCGGAGGGCGAGATCTGCCTCGATCTGGCCACCCGGCCCGTCGGCCTGATGGTCGGCTACCGGGGCGACGCCGAGCGCACCGCCGAGGCGATGGCCGACGGCTACTACCGGACCGGCGACATAGGAGCGCGGGACAAGGAGGGATATCTGACGTACGTGGGCCGCGCCGACGACGTCTTCAAGGCCAGCGACTACAAGATCTCGCCGTTCGAGGTGGAGAGCGTCCTGCTGGAGCACGAGGCCGTCGCGGAGGCCGCCGTCGTGCCGTCTCCGGACCCGGTACGGCTCGCCGTTCCCAAGGCGTATGTCGTCCTGGCGGACGGCTTCCGCGCTGACGCGGAGACCGCCGCGTTGTTGTTCGCGCACTCGCGAGAGCGGCTCGCGCCCTACAAGCGGGTGCGGGTCGTCGAGTTCGCGGAGCTGCCGAAGACCATCTCGGGGAAGATCCGCCGTGTGGAGCTCCGCGCCCATGCGGCCGGCGAGTCCGGCACCCCCGGTACGGAGTACCGGGACCGGTAGGGGTGCCCCTGGGTGCGCGTCGCGGACCGCGGGTGTGTTGCTGGTTGCTCGCGCAGTTCCCCGCGCCCCTGAAAGGGGGCCCGCATCAACGTGGTGTACGGATCAAGTGCTCCGCGGCGTCGTTGACGGCACGCGGCGTCCCCGTCAGGTCGAGGACGAAGAGGGGGACCCGCAACTCGTCGGCGCGGGCCCGCGCCTCGCGCAGATAGCCGGCGAGGGCGAAGCACACGGCGGCGACCGAGTCGTTCAGCCCGTTGAGCCACAGCGTCTCCACGTCCCGCACCCCGGCCGGGGAGGTGGACGGGTCGACGTGCGCGACGACGGACGGGCCCCGCACATCGACACCCGAGGCGGGCGTCCGCTCGGCGACGCGGATGCCCTCGAACCCGAGCCACCGCAGGTACTGCGCCGCGGCCAGCTTCGCGTCGTAGGCCGTGCGGATGGTGACGGGCCGGAAGGGCGGCCGCGGCACGGGGGCACGCGTGGCGGAGGCGGGCTCCGGGCCGGTGGGCGCCGGGGCCGGCTCCTCGGCGGGCGGCGCGGCCACTCCGGTGCGGCCCCGGGCGACGGGCACCCGCAGTGTCGTACCGCAGCCGCAGCCCAGTTCGGGCTGCGGCCACTCGTCCACCCGGCCGCATGTCGGGCACCGCACGGAGATCCAGGAGCCCGCCCAGGTGCGGTGCCGTACCTGGATGGCGGCGGCGGAGGACAGCAGCGGCAGAGCGACCGGTGCACCGCAGCCGCAGGGGTAGACGGGCGCTGTGTAGCTGTGCTCGCGCCGGCACACGGGGCAGCGCACAAGCACTCTCTCAGCCATCGTTCGGCTCCTGGCACGGGTGGTCCGGTGGGCACGGCTGCACACGCGTGCCCGATCGCCTCCCAATCGTCGCCGATGCGGCGGCTTTTACGAAGGGGCGGGGCGCCAGGTCGACCAAGAGGCGGGGGAGGATGGTATGGGTATGCCCCCGCGCGGGACGGCCACCCCTCATCTGTCGGACCGTCCCGCACGGGGGCGCGCGCCGGGTCGACCTCCCAATCAGCCCGGTACGCCGCTCACCGCGCGCCCGGAACGGGCGCGCTCGCGGAAGGAGGGGTTCAGCCCTCCTGCAGTTCGCGCACCGCAGCCTCCACCCGGCGCCCGTAGTCGGGGTCGGCGGCGCTGAAGTGGGCGATGTTCTTCTCGATGACGTCCTCGCGGGTGACCTGCGAGAGCCCGCCTGCGATGTTGGCGACCAGGCGCCCCTTCTCCTCCTCGGACATCAGCCGGAACAGCTCGCCGGCCTGGAAGAAGTCGTCGTCCTTGGTGTGCTGCGGGGCCTCGTGGGTGCCCCAGTACCCGGTCACCGGGCGCGGCGCGGACAGCGGGACACCGGTCTCGGTGGGGCCGCCGTAGGAGTTGGGCTCGTAGTTCTTGGCGTGCCGGTCGTAGGCGTTGGTGGCCATCAGGCCGTCCCGGCCGTAGTTGTTCGCGGCGGTGGCCTTGGGCGCGTTGACCGGGAGCTGGGTGTGGTTGACACCGAGCCGGTAGCGGTGCGCGTCGGCATAGGCGAACAGCCGGCCCTGCAGCATCTTGTCGGGCGAGGGGCCGATGCCGGGCACGAAGTTGTTGGGCGAGAACGCGGACTGCTCGACCTCGGCGAAGACGTTGTCCGGGTTGCGGTTCAGCACCAGCCGGCCCACGCGCTGCAGCGGGTAGTCCTTGTGCGGCCACACCTTGGTGAGGTCGAACGGGTTGAAGCGGTAGTCGGCCGCCTCGTCGGCGGGCATGATCTGCACATACAGCGTCCAGGAGGGGAAGACCCCGCGCTCGATGGACTGCAGCAGGTCGGTCTGGTGGCTGTTGGGATCGGTGCCGGACAGCTCGGCGCCCTGCTCGCTGGACAGGCAGCGGATGCCCTGGTTGGTCTTGAAGTGGTACTTGACGTAGCAGACCTCGCCCTCGGCGTTCGTCCACTGGTAGGTGTGCGAGCCGTAGCCGTTCATGTGCCGGTACGAGGCGGGGATGCCGCGGTCCCCCATCAGCCAGGTGACCTGGTGGGTGGCCTCGGGGGAGTGGGCCCAGAAGTCCCACACGTTGTCCGGCTCCTGCTTGCCGGTGAACGGGTCGCGCTTCTGCGAGTGGATGAAGTCGGGGAACTTCAGCGGGTCCTTGATGAAGAAGACCGGGGTGTTGTTGCCGACGAGGTCGTAGTTGCCCTCTTCCGTGTAGAACTTGAGGGCGAAGCCGCGCGGGTCGCGCGCCGCGTCGGGGCCGCCGAGGTTGTCGGCGACGGTGGAGAAGCGGATGAACGTCTCGGTGCGGCGGCCGACCTCGCCGAGGAAGTGGGCGCGGGTGTGGTCGGTGACGTCGTCGGTCACCTCGAAGTAGCCGTAGGCGCCGGAGCCGCGGGCGTGCACCACGCGCTCCGGGATGCGCTCCCGGTTGAACCGCGCCAGCTTCTCCAGCAGATGCTGGTCCTGGAGGAGGAGCGGGCCACCGATGCCGGCGGAGGTGGAGTTCTGATTGTCGGCGACGGGCGCGCCCGCCTCGGTGGTCAGCGTGGGCTTCGACGACTGCGACATGGACGACCTTCCTGGGGCGTGATTCACGGAAAGCAGTTTCCGCATGTTGGAGCGTAAGGACGCCCCCGTGGGGCGTCAACAGTTTGTTGAAACTTCGGTTCCCCCGACTCCGGCGCAGTTCCCGGCGCCCCGTAAGGGGCGCGGGGAACTGCGCGACCAGCCACAACGGCGCCGCACACAGTGCACGACGGGCAGGGGCACCCCCGTCACTCGCAGGCGCCGGGCACACATAGGACACCGGGCAACCCTTGGCAGCGGCGCCGAGGCGTCAGCCGAGCGGCACCGTGGCCGTCGGCGCATGCGCCGCCTCCGTGGCCAGCTCCTCGAACTCGTTGACCGAGGCGATGTCGGAGCCGCTCATCGAGATGTTGGTGACCCGCTCCAGGATCGCCTCCACCACGACGGGCACCCGGTACTCCGCGGCGAGCTTCTTGGCCTCCTCGAACGCCGGCAGCAGCTGATCCGGCTCGGTGACCCGCAGCGCCTTGCAGCCCAACCCCTCGACGACCTTGACGTGATCGACGCCGTAGCCGCCCAGCTCGGGTGCGTTGATGTTCTCGAACTCCAGATTGACCTGGAAGTCCATCTCGAAGTTGCGCTGCGCCTGCCGGATCAGACCCAGATAGGAGTTGTTGACCAGCACATGCACATACGGGATGCGGTGCTGTGCGCCGACGGCCAGCTCCTCGATCATGAACTGGAAGTCGTAATCCCCCGACAGCGCCACGACGCTCGCCTCCGGGTCCGCCTTGGCGACACCCAGCGCGGCCGGCACGGTCCAGCCCAGCGGACCCGCCTGGCCGCAGTTGATCCAGTGCCGCGGCCGGTAGACGTGCAGGAACTGCGCGCCCGCGATCTGCGAGAGGCCGATGGTCGACACATACCGGGTCTCCGGACCGAAGGCCCGGTTCATCTCCTCGTACACCCGCTGCGGCTTGAGCGGCACGTTGTCGAAGTGCGTACGGCGCTGCAGCTCGCCCTTGCGCAGCCGGGCGGCGTCCGCCCACTTCGACAGGTCCTTCAGCTTCCCGGCCCGTGCCCGCTCCCTGGCGACCTCCACGAAGAGGCTCAGCGCCGCGTGCGCGTCCGAGACGATGCCGTAGTCGGGCGCGAAGATCTTGCCGATCTGCGTCGGCTCGATGTCCACGTGCACGAAGGTGCGGCCCTCGGTGTAGGTGGACAGCGCGCCGGTGTGCCGGTTGGCCCAGCGGTTGCCGATCCCCAGGACGAAGTCGGACTCCAGGAACGTGGCGTTGCCGTAGCGGTGCGAGGTCTGCAGACCGACCATGCCCGCGTGCAGCGGATGGTCGTCACCGATCGTCCCCCAGCCCATCAGGGTGGGCACGACGGGGATACCGGTCAGCTCGGCGAACTCCACCAGCAGCTCGGAGGCGTCCGCGTTGACGATGCCGCCGCCCGCCACGAGCAGCGGACGCTCGGCGGCAGCCAGCATGTCCATGGCCTTCTCGACCTGCCTGCGGCTCGCGGCCGGCTTGTGCGGCACCAGCGGCTCGTAGGTGTCCGGGTCGAACTCGATCTCCGTCATCTGGACATCGATGGGCAGGTCGATCAGTACCGGGCCCGGCCGGCCCGAGCGCATCAGATGGAAGGCCTCCTGGAAGACGCCTGGGACCTGCGCGGCCTCCTTGACGGTGGTGGCCTTCTTGGTGACCGGCTTGGCGATGGAGGCGATGTCGACGGCCTGGAAGTCCTCCTTCTCGATCACGGCGACCGGTGCCTGTCCCGTGATGCACAGGATCGGGGTCGAGTCGCCGATCGCCGAGTAGAGGCCGGTGATCATGTCGGTGCCCGCGGGCCCCGACGTGCCGATGCACACCCCGATGTTGCCGGGCGCCGCACGGGTGTAGCCCTCGGCCATGTGCGAGGCACCCTCGACGTGGCGGGCGAGCGTGTGCTCGACGCCGCCCGCGGCGCGCAGCGCCGCGTAGAAGGGGTTGATCGCCGCACCCGGCACGCCGAAAGCGGTGTCCACACCCTCGCGCTTGAGGATCTCAACTGCCGCGCGGGCAGCGGTCATACGAGCCATCGAACTCTCCTGGTTCGGTGCGGGTGGTGTCCGGGCGGCGGCGCCTGGGCGCGACAGGACAGTGTCGACGCCACCGCCCGGAGTCTTCGGGGAGGGCGGACCCTCAGCCGGCGTCGGGGTTCTCGCCCGACAGCCGCTTGACGCCGCGCACCAGCGCGGAGTGGTCGAGCCCGCCGTCGCCCTGCGCACGCAGCGCCGCGACGAGCTGGGCGACCAGCGCACCGGCCGGGACGGCGGCGCCGACCGAGCGGGCCGCGTCGGTCACGATGCCCATGTCCTTGTGGTGCAGATCGATCTTGAAGCCGGGCTTGTAGTCGCCCGCCAGGATGCTGTCCTTCTTACGGGTCAGCACCGTGGAGCCGGCCAGACCGCCGTTGAGCACCTCCAGGCCGGCCTTCAGGTCGACGCCGGACTTCTGGAGGAAGACCACGGCCTCGGCCACGGCCTGGATGTTGACCGCGACGATGAGCTGGTTGGCGGCCTTCACCGTCTGGCCGGAGCCGGCCGGGCCGCACAGCACGATCGTCTTGCCGAGCGCCTCGAAGATCGGCTTGGCCGCTTCGAAGGTCTCCTGCTCGCCGCCGACCATGATGGACAGCACGGCCTCGATCGCACCGGCCTCGCCGCCCGAGACGGGGGCGTCCAGCGTCTTGATCCCCTTGGCCTCGGCGGCCCGGGCGACCTCGATGGAGGTCTGCGGGGTGATCGAGGACATGTCGATGAGGGTGCCGCCCTCGCGGAGGTTGTCCAGGACGCCGCCCTCCTGCAGGACGACCGCCTCCACCTGGGGGGAGGCCGGGACCATCGTGATGACGACGTCCGCGCCCTGTGCGGCCTGTGCGACGGAGGTCGCGCCCTTGCCGCCGTCCTTGACGAACTCCTCGACCTTCTCGGTCTCGAGGGTGTACGCCGTGACGTCGTAGCCCGCCTTCAGCAGGTTGCGGGCCATGGGGGCGCCCATGATGCCCAGACCGATGAAGCCGATCTTCGTGTTGCCGGGCGTGTGAGCCATTCTCTTGCCTTTCGCAGATCCAGTTACTTCAGCCAGCCGAAGGAGGCGGCGCTGCCGTTGTCGCCGGGCTTGTACTCGAGGCCGACGAGCCCGTCGTAACCGGCCTTGTCCAAGCGCTCGAAGAGGTCCTTGAAGTCCAGGGAGCCGGTCCCGGGCGCCCCCCGCCCGGGGTTGTCCGCGATCTGTACGTGCGCGGTCCTGCCGGAGTACGCCTCGATGGCCGCGGCCAGGTCCTCACCGTTCATGGACAGGTGGTAGAGGTCCATCAGGAAGCGCGCGTTGTCCAGCCCGGTGGCCGCGTTCACCGCGTCCACCACCTCGACGGCCCGAGGGGCGCTCACCAGCGGGCACTTGGGCGACTCGGGAGCGTTGAGCGCCTCGACCAGGAGCACGGCTCCCACCCGGTCGGCCGCCCGCGCCGCCAGCGCGAGGTTCTCCAGGGCGAGGGCGTCCTGCTCGGCCTCCGAGGCACCGTCGACGCGGTTGCCGTACAGGGCGTTGAGCGCCTTGCAGCCCACGGACCGGGCGAACTCGGCGGTGACCTCGATGTTGGCGCGGAACTTCTCCGACTCCTCGCCGGGAACGGACAGGGCGCCGCGGTCGGGCCCCGGCAACTGCCCGGCGTAGAAGTTCAACCCGGTGAGCTGGACCTGTGCGTCCTCCAGCGCGCTGCGCAGCGCGTCCAGTTCGGAGCGCTCGGGCACGGGGGCGTCGACCCAGGGCCACCACAGCTCGATCTTGTCGAAGCCCGCGGCGGCGGCTGCTGCCGGGCGCTCCAGCAAGGGCAGCTCGGTGAAGAGGATCGAGGCGTTGACGGTGAACCGGTCCGAGGAGACCACTGTGACCGCCCTCCCTTCCTTCGGAGATCGGCTGTGAATTTCGTATTGTGAAAGTTGTATTCTGCTCACTGGAAGATTGCTCTGCGGGCCACGTTCCTGTCAAGGGCCACCCGCAAAAGCCGGCCGTCGGGCGCCGGGCACCGGCCTGGCGCGCGGCGCCTCGCGCGCGGGAGGGCACTGTGCGGGCATGCGAAAACCCCGGACTCCATCTCGCTGACGGAGCCGGGGCTCGGGTGCGGCGGATGCGGCAGATGCTCCGGGCGCGGCGGATGTGGCGGCAGCGGCGAGGAAGGGGCGCCGGAGGCGCGGGAGGCGCTCCTTAATGCTTCAATCCGACCCCTGCCCACGCACTCACTGCCGCGCGGCGCCGGCCCCTCGAAGGCCCCTCGCGCTCCCGCAGCTGGTGCGCGGAGCGGACGGTTGCCCTCCGTGGGCGGGGCCTTTACATTCTGCGTCTTCAACTTCCGTGCCCGGAAGGCTGGTTACCGGGTTGTCCCTGGGGGAGTATGGAGGGCTCCGGGCGGGACCACCGCCCGGTCGCCGCGTATTCTCTCGGTGCCTGTACCGGACCGGTGCACCGGTGCCACACTGTTGTGACCCCCCAATCACCCTTGGGAGTCGGAATGCCCGCCATGATGCAGCCATCTGGTGAACCGTCCCTTCGGGCTGCCCAGGAGCAGTCCAACGGGCCCACCGCGCTGCGGATCATTCTGGGCGTCAAGCTGCGCAGGCTGCGCCAGTCGCTCGACATCTCGCGGGAGGACGCGGGCCGGGCCATCCGCGGCTCGCACGCGAAGATCACGCGGCTGGAGCGCGGACAGGTCGGTGCCAAGGAGCGCGATCTGCGGGACCTGCTGACGCTCTACGGGGTCCACGATTCGCAGGAGCGCGAGGAGTTCTTCGACCTGGCCCGGCAGGCCAACTCGCCCGGCTGGTGGTGCCAGTACTCCGACGTGCTGGAGGACTGGTTCGAGCTGCACCTCGGACTGGAGGACGCGGCGTCACTGATCAGGACGTACGAGGTCCAGTTCCTGCCCGGCCTGCTCCAGACCGAGGACTACGCGTTCGCCGTCAGCAAGCTCGGCTACCCGACCACCGAGCCGCGCAAGGTCGCCCGGATCGTGGATCTGCGGATGGCCAGGCAGAAGCTGCTGCACAGGGCGGATCCGCCGCGGCTGTGGGCCGTCGTGGACGAGGCGGTGCTCCGGCGCCCCTTCGGCGGCGTCGAGGTGATGCGCGAGCAGATCGAACATCTGCTGAAGATGATCGAACTGCCGCATGTGACGCTCCAGGTGGCGCCGTTCGAGGTGACGGCCGCCGCGGCCGGCACGCCCGTGACCCTGCTGCGGTTCGCCGCCCCGGACCTGGGCGACAAGGTGTATCTGGAGCATCTGACCAACGCGGTCTACCTCGACAAGCCCTCGGAGGTCGACCAGTACACGCTGATCATGGACCGGCTGTGTACGGAGGCGCGGCAGCCGGCGGAGACGGCCGACTTCCTCCGGCGCATGCTCGACGAGCTCCGCTGACCTGGGGCGCCTTGCGGCGTTCTCGGTACTGTGGCCCCATGAGGCGATTGCGAGTGGAGTTCACCACGGAGCCGTTCGATCTGGACGAGGCCCCTCAGCACGCGGTCGTGGCCCGGGAGGTCGTCCAGTCGGCGGCACTGGATGCCGTGGACGTCGGCCCGTTCGGCAACACCGCCGAGGGCTCGGCCGACCAGGTGCTGGACGCCGTCGCCGCGCTGCTGCGCAGCTCGCTGGAGGCCGGGGCGACCCGGGTCTCCCTCCAGGTGAACGTGCTCGGGGAGGGCGAGGGCTGATGGGGCAGGACGCGCACGCCCCGGGCCACCCGTTCGTCGTCGCGATCAAGCCGCTGGTGGACGCGATGGGCGGGGCGATGGTGGCCCCGGACCAGGCGCAGGGGGACGATGTGGTGCTCGCCTGGGAGGGCGAGGACGTGGTGGCGGTGCGGCTGCCGCATCTGTCCGACTCCCTCGACCACATCCTGGCGGAGCTGGAGCGACGGCACGGGGTGCCGCTCGCGGAGCTCGACCGCAAGACCAAGCAGTCGGTGGTGCGGATCCTGGAGACGCGGGGGGCGTTCTCCGTGCGGCACGGGGTCGAGACGGTGGCCGGTGCCCTGGGCGTCAGTCGATTCACGGTTTACAACTACTTGAACCGTGAGAACGGGCGCAGCGGCTGACCGGTTCCGCCCCTGCTCCGCGGGTCCGTGCGGGGCTTCCGCATGGCGGGCTTCGTTTTCCGGGATGTCGAAAAGGCTTCAACAAACTGTTGACGTGGTGTGGCACGGGGACTTAGCTATTCCCAGCCCGAACAGCACCACGGCCACGGAGGTCCCGTGACTTCGCGCTCGACGCCAGGTCTGACCTGGTTCAACTCCGCAGCGGACGCCGATGTGCGTACCGCGCTCCACGAGGTGTGCGCCGCCGGGAGCTGGGGGAGCGCCCTGCTCGCCCGGCGCCCGTACGACAGCGTCGAGGCCCTCTTCGCCGCGAGTGACGAGGCCACAGCGGCCCTGACCGACGAGGGGCTGGCCGAGGCCATGGCCGGGCACCCACCCATCGGCCGCCCGAAGCCCGGCGACCCGACCTCCGCCCGCGAACAGCGGGGCATGGCGGGCGCCGACGAGGAGCTGAAGGCCGAAATGCTCGCACTGAACCTGGCCTACCAGGACAAGTTCGGGCATGTCTTTCTCATCTGTGCCACCGGCAGAAGTGCCGCGGAGATGAGGGACGCCGTTCGTCACCGGATCGACAACACTCCGCAACAGGAGCGGGAGATCGTGCGGCAGGAGCTGGCGAAGATCAACCGGCTCCGGCTCACCCGCCTCGCGGAGGAAGGGGCCCCTACACCATGAGCGACGCGACGAGCACATCGGTGTCCACGCACATCCTGGACACCAGCCGCGGCCGCCCGGCCGCCGGGGTCGGTGTACGGCTGTCCGTGCGCCAGGGTGACGAGCAGGCCGCATGGGTCGCGCACGGGGCGTCGAAGACCGACGCCGACGGGCGCTGCAAGGACTTTCCGGCCCTGCCGGAAGGCACCACCCACGTTCAGCTGTGGTTCGAGACGGAGCCGTACTTCCTCGACGGGCACGGCTCCACCGAGCACGGCTCGGACCAGCACGACGTGGCAGAGCACAGTTCGAATCCGCGCAGCCAGCGCGAAGCCGCGGAACAGCAGGACGCCCCCCGCGTAAGGGACAGCGCACCAGGCAGCTTCTTTCCCGAGGTGACCATCGTCTTCGCGGTGCACCCGGGCGAGCACTACCACGTGCCGCTGCTGCTCAACCCGTTCGGCTACTCCGTGTACCGAGGGAGCTGACACCATGCCCACGATTCTCGGCCAGAACCAGTACGGCAAGGCGGAGAACCGCGTCGTCAAGATCACGCGGGACGGCGACACCCACCACATCAAGGACCTCAATGTCTCGGTCGCCCTCAGCGGCGACCTGGACGACGTCCACTACTCCGGCTCCAACGCCCACGTGCTGCCGACCGACACCACCAAGAACACCGTCTTCGCCTTTGCCAAGGAGCACGGCATCGAGTCGGCCGAGGCGTTCGGCGTGCTGCTCGCCCGGCACTTCGTGGAGAACACCGAGCCGATCGGCAAGGCCCGTATCCGCATCGAGGAGTACGACTGGGAGCGCATCGAGACCTCCGACGCCAACTCCAAGTTCATCGGGGCCGACGAGGTCAAGCACTCCTTCGTACGCAAGGGCCAGGAGATACGCACCGCGCAGATCACCTTCGACGGTGAGAGCGTCGAGGTGCTGTCCGGGCTGAAGGGGCTGACGGTCCTCAACTCCACCAACTCGGAGTTCTGGGGCTACATCAAGGACCGCTACACCACCCTGAAGGAAGACTACGACCGCATCCTGGCCACCGAGGTGGCCGCCGTGTGGCGGCACAACTGGACCGGCGCGCAGGAGGAGCGGACGCCCGCCTGGGACAAGTCCTACGCCCAGACGAAGAAGCACATGCTGCACGCCTTCGCGGAGACGTACTCGCTCTCGCTCCAGCAGACGCTGTACCAGATGGGCTCGCGCGTCATCAACAGCCGGCCGGAGATCGACGAGATCCGGTTCTCCATGCCGAACAAGCACCACTTCAAGGTGGATCTGTCGCCGTTCGACATCAAGAACGAGGCGGCCGACGGTGCCGTCTACTACGCCGCGGACAGGCCGTACGGCCTGATCGAGGCCACTGTCCTGCGCGACGGGGCCACCCCTCGCATACCCGTCGACATGACGAACCTCTAGTTCCATCCCCCAGCTCCGCCCCCTGCCGGCAACGCAGGGGCCGCGCCCGGGGCGGGGCGGGGGCCGATATCCCGAGCGAGGACCCCATGGCCGACACCGAACACCAGCAGCCACCGACAGGCCGCGTCGTCATCGAGAAGTGCGCCATCGCGACCGTCGATCCGGAGGACACCGAGTACGCGACCGGCCATCTGGTCATCAACGGCAACCGGATCGAGTCCGTCGGTCCGGGCGACGCACCCGAGGGCCTGGGGAACGTCACCCGCCGGATCGACGGCAGCGGCCATCTCCTCACCCCGGGGCTGATCAACACCCACCACCACTTCTACCAGTGGATCACCCGGGGTCTGGCCACGGACTCCAACCTCTTCGACTGGCTCGTCGCCCTCTACCCCACCTGGGCGCGGATCGACGAGGAGATGGTCCACGCGGCGGCCCGCGGCTCCCTCGGGATGATGGTGCGCGGCGGTGTCACCACCGCGATGGACCACCACTACGTCTTCCCGCGCGGCGCCGGCGACCTCCTGGGCGCCGAGATCCGCGCCGCCGCCGAGATCGGCGTCCGCTTCACCGCGGCCCGCGGCTCCATGGACCGCGGCGTCTCGGACGGCGGCCTTCCGCCGGACTTCGCGGTGGAGACGCTGGAGGGCGCCCTCGCGGAGACCGAACGCGCCGTCGACACCCACCACGACGCCTCGTTCGGCTCGATGCTGCACATCGCGGTCGCGCCCTGCTCCCCGTTCTCCGTCTCCACCGAACTGATGCGCCAAGGCGCCGAGCTGGCCCGCCGCAAGGGCGTACGGCTGCACACCCATGGCTCGGAGACGGCGGAGGAGGAGAAGTTCTGCCACGAGCTGTTCGGCATGGGCCCCACCGACTACTTCGAGTCGGTCGGCTGGCTCGGCGAGGACGTGTGGATGGCGCACTGCGTCCATATGACCGACGCGGACATCGCCGCCTTCGCCCGCACCAGGACCGGAGCGGCACACTGCCCCTCGTCCAACGCGCGGCTGGGCGCCGGGATCGCCCGCGTGCCGGACATGCTGGAGGCGGGCGTGCCGGTCGGCCTCGGCGTCGACGGAACCGCGTCCAACGAGTCGGGCGAGCTGCACACCGAACTGCGCAACGCGCTGCTCGTCAACCGCCTCGGCCCGCACAAGGAGAGCGCGCTGACCGTGCGCAAGGCCCTGCGGCTGGGGACCTACGGCGGCGCCGAGGTGCTGGGCCGCGCCCAGGAGACGGGCTCCTTGGAGGCCGGCAAGCTCGCCGACGTCGTGCTGTGGAAGTTGGACGGGATCGGGCACTCCTCCATCGCCGACCCGGTCGCCGCGCTCGTCCTGGGCGCCCCGGCTCCGGTCACCCTCTCCCTGGTCAACGGCCGGCCGGTCGTCGAGGACGGACATCTGGTCCGGGCCGACGAGGAGGAGATCGCACGCGACGCCCGGGACGAGGCGCGCCGCCTCGCCCGGATCGCGGCCGACGCGGACTGACGGTCCGACCCCGCGGGCCGGAGTGGTGCTTCGGCCGGCCCCTCAGACACCGGCCGGGAGGGACGGCTCCCGGCCGGTTCGACCCCCACCCGTATCCGGACTCCTGTCATGTTCCGGACACTCCGCATGGGCGCACACCGCACACCACCGCACCAACAGCACCACCTTGCACACCGCAACACCTCCGGAAACCGCGTGCCACAAGGCGCCGATAACGACAGGAGGACCCCGTGGCCAAGACGCCCAGGTTCACCAGGCAAGGAAAGACGGCGGACGGCAGTGGGGACGAGTCGGGCGACGGCTCGCGCGGCTCCGTCCAGCAGCAGCCCCCGGAGCACGGCAAGCACCCGGTCGATCAGGGCATGCCGCCGCTGAAGTTGTTCACCAGCGGCCTCCAGCACGTGGCCGCGATGTACGCGGGAGTGGTCGCGCCGCCGCTCGTCATCGGCGCGGCCGTGGGCCTCTCTCCGACCGAACTGACGTTCCTGACCGGCGCCAGCCTCTTCATGGCCGGCATCGCCACCCTGCTGCAGACCCTCGGCATCTGGAAGATCGGCGCCCGGCTGCCGTTCGTCAACGGGGTCACCTTCGCCACCGTCGCGCCCATGCTGGCCATCAACAAGTCCGAGGGGCCCGCCGACGCGCTGCCCGTCATCTTCGGCGCGACGATGGTCGCCGCCGCGCTCGGCTTCCTCATCGCCCCGTTCTTCAGCAAGCTGGTCCGCTTCTTCCCCCCGGTCGTCACCGGCAGCGTCATCACCCTCATCGGCGTCTCCCTGATGCCCGTCGCCTTCAACTGGGCGCAGGGCGGCAACGCCGAGGACCCGCACTACGGCGACTTCAGCAACATCGGCATGGCCGGGCTCACCCTGTTGATCGTGCTGCTGCTGCGCCGGTTCACCACCGGCTTCCTCAAGCAGATAGCCGTGCTGATCGGCCTCGTCGTGGGCACGCTGATAGCGATACCCGTCGGCATCACGGACTTCACCGCGGTGCGGGAAGCCGACATCGTCGGCTTCCCCACCCCCTTCCACTTCGGCGCCCCGCAGTTCGCCATAGCCGCGATCATCTCGATGTGTGTGGTGATGCTGGTCTCGATGACCGAGTCCACCGCCGACATGCTGGCGCTGGGCGAGGTCGTCGACCGCCCCTCCGACGAGCCGACCATCGCGGCCGGCCTGCGCGCCGACACGCTCGGCTCCTTCGTCAGCCCCTTCTTCAACGGCTTCCTGTGCAGCGCCTTCGCCCAGAACATCGGGCTCGTGGCGATGACCCGCATCCGCAGCCGGTTCGTCGTCGCCACCGGAGGCGGCATCCTCATCGTCATGGGCCTGTGTCCGCTCGCCGCCAGCCTGATCGCGGCCGTACCGCAGCCGGTGCTGGGCGGGGCCGGAGTCGTACTGTTCGGCTCCGTGGCCGCCAGCGGCATCCAGACGCTGCTCAAGGCGGACCTCGGCAAGGACAACAACGTGCTGATCGTCGGCACCGCGCTGGCCGTCGGCATGATCCCGATCGCCGCGCCGGACTTCTACCACGCGTTCCCCGAGAGCGCGAAGATCCTGCTCGACTCCGGCATCTCGACCGGGTGCGTCACGGCCGTCGTCCTCAACCTGGTCTTCAACCACCTCGGTCGCTCCCGCCGCGACGAGGAAGTGGTGGCCCACCCCATGGAACCGGGCGAAGGCATCCCGCACCCCAGGGAGAGCACCCCCGCGTAGCGCGGGGCACCGCTCCCTCAGCGGCTCCCTCTCCGCCGCTTCCGCCCTCCCCGCCGCAGTGGCGCTCCGCCACGACGCAGGAGTCCGGCGGTGTCGAACCCACCCGCTGGTCCGGGTCCGGCACCGCCGGTTGCTGTCGTGTCGGGTCCTCGCCGTCGCGGCGCGGAGCGGGAGCGTGGCACTCAGCGGGCGCGCGGTGGAAGGGGAGCGCCGCGGGGAGGACGTCAGCCCTCCACGGCCTGCCAGAAATGGGCGAGGATCTCCGCGAGGAACTCCCGCCCCGCGTCACGGGAGGACGCCGACGCCGGCTGGCCCCAGCCCAGCGACGCCGCAGTCGTCGAGTGGTACGCCGCATGCAGACCACGCAGCCCCTCGGCGACGTACTCGCGCGGCAGCGGCACCAGTTCGCAGACGGCCGCCACATGCGCCTGCCACCGGGTGGTGGCGGCCTTCCGCAACAGGCGCGCCAACTCCTCGTCGCGACCTGTGAACTCGATCAGCGCGGGCACCGGTAGCCGCAGCACTCCGGCCAGGGCGTCGGCCTGCCGCGCGTCCCCCGCCCAGACACCGGTCTCCTCGACCTCGGCGTACTCCTCGGGCGCCATCCCGATCTCCCGTGCCACATCGGTCGGGGAGACCCCCAGCGCCAGCCGGTACTCGCGCAGCGTGCCGGGGCTGCCCATCAGATCGGCCGCCGAGCACCACAGCGCGCCCGCGAGCGCGGACAGCTGCTGTTCGTCGGGGGCGGCCACCCCGGCCTCCCATGCGGCGACCGTGCGCGCGTCGATCTCCATGCCGTACGCGGCGCGCATCCCGTACGCGACATCCTCCGGCGACAGCCGCAGCCCTTCGCGCAGCCGTCGCGCGGCCGCGCTGTCGAACGACCTTCCTGCCTGCCCCCGTGACGTGCCGTAGTGCATCGGCTCACCGTAGGGAGCCGGGTGTCCGGCTGCCTACCGTGTGTTCGCCCGAAGACCGAGCTCGTAGAAAGCTCCACGAATCGGCTGCCGGCCCCCTCAGTCCGGGCGGCAGTCGAACCGGGCCTCGGCGGCGAGCAGCGGGCTCAGATCGGCGCCCGGCGCGTGCTCGACCGGCTCCGCGCCCGAGGTGAACAGCCGCGCGCCCGCCGCCAGACCGCCGAGCTCCAGGGCGTCGTGACTGCGCCGCAGCCAGGTGCCCTCCCGCAGCCCGAGCACGGGAACGTCGTTCTCCTCCAGCAACTGCCGCAGCCGCTCCTCGCGGGTCTCTCCCATATGGGCGCTGCCGGGCACCGGGTCGAGATAGTGCGGATTGATCTGGAAGGGGACCAGGCCCAGCGTGTCGAAGGACACCGGCTGCACGATGGGCATGTCATTGGTCGTCCGCAGGGTGGGGCAGGCCATGTTGGTGCCCGCGCTCGACCCCATGTAGGGCACCCCGTCCGCGCGGATCCGCCGTGCGACGGCATCCACCAGGCCGTGCCGCTGGAGCGACTTGAGCAGCCGGAAGCTGTTGCCCCCGCCGATGAAGACCGCCTGCGCCGAGGCGACAAGTTCGCGGGGCTCGCGGGCCGTGTGCGCGCCGCGCACCCGGATACCGAGCGTGTCCATGAACGCGGCGACCTTCGCGGTGTAGCCGTCGTGGTCGGCCAGCGCGTACGGGACGAACAGCAACTCGGTCACCCCGTCGAGATGCTCGGCGATCACCTCCCGGGCATGGTCGAGGTAACTGCGGCCGGGGGCGGCCGAGTTGGACAGCAGCAACAGCTTCATGGGCAGTCCTTCCGTTGCGGGGCGGGTGGTCGAATCAGGTGCGGGATGTGCCGGGGCGGCGGTCCCGTGCCCGGCGCGGGGTGAGCAGCTCGCCCAGGCTCTCGGCCGCGGCGCGCAGCGGGACCAGCAACTCCTGCTGCTTC
Source organism: Streptomyces smyrnaeus (assembly GCF_017676345.1). Classification (GTDB taxonomy): domain Bacteria; phylum Actinomycetota; class Actinomycetes; order Streptomycetales; family Streptomycetaceae; genus Streptomyces; species Streptomyces smyrnaeus. The sequence continues at coordinate 137,034 of NZ_JAFFZM010000010.1, forward strand.
CCGTCCAGATGCTCGTGCGGCCCGACCAGGGTGAGCGAGCCGACCGGTTGCGAGCGCACCAGCACGGGCACGGCCAGACCGGCCGTGGCCGGGTCGTACTCGCCCTTCGAGTAGGCGAAACCGTCCGCCGGCACCCGGCACATCAGCTCCTCCAGCTCCGCCGGATCGGTGACGGTCAGTTCGCTGAAGCGGGCCATGGGGCGCCCGTAGAGCAGCGCGGCGCGCGCTCCCGGGGTGAGCATGCCGAAGTAGGCGCGGGAGGTGGCGCCCGCGTGGCCCGGGTACAGCTCGTCCGCCAGCCGGTAGGCGCGCAGCGGGCCGAGCGTGCCGTCCGCCGAGTCGACGCAGCGCAGATGGGCGCCGTCGGGCACGGCGAACAGCGCGGTCACCCCGCTGACGGCGGCCAGCTCACGCAGCGCGGGCCGGACGAGCCCGGCCATCCCGCCGTGCCGCTCCCAGGCCGTGGCCATGTGCCAGACGGCGGGACCCAGCCGGTAGCGCCTGGTGACGGCGTCGGACACCAGGAAGCCCCGGTGTGCGAGGGAGGCCAGGAGCCGCTGGGTGACCGACTTGTCCCAGCCGAACTCCGCCGCCAGGTCCGTCACGCCCCACTCGTCCCGGTCGTGGGTGAAGGCGAGCAGGACCTGCAGGGCGCGGTCCGCGGTCTGGAGCGGTGCTCCTCGATCGGTAGTCACAGCTCGACCCTATCGCTAGTCGGGGCGCTGTCCCGCATATAGGGAAAAGGTTGCTCTCAGGGAGTCGTAGGAGCAATGTTTCGGCCACAACCGCTCCGCCCGGCGCCGTCGACCTGCTCGGTACCGGGCACCGACGGCACAGTCGCACCACCCCGTACCAAGGAGCCCCCGTGCTCAAGCACGTACTCGACGTCATCGAACTTCTCGACCGGCCGCAGGCCGACGGGCACTCGCTCGCGGCCCATCTGCGCGGAGTGCTCGACCGGGCGACGGAGGAGGCGGGCGCACCGCCGCGCGGCGCCGCCCCCGCCCGGCCCGACATCACCGTGACCCGCGTCGAGGGCGCCAAGGGCGGCACCGACTTCGTGAAGGTCGTCGTCCCGGGCAGCGCGGGGGCCCGCTCCGGCGGCAGCGCACCCACCCTCGGCATCCTCGGCAGGCTCGGCGGTGTGGGCGCCCGTCCCGAGCGCATCGGCATCGTCTCGGACGCCGACGGCGCGGTGGCGGCCCTCTCCGCCGCGGCCAAACTGCTCGACATGCACGCCAGGGGCGACGTGCTCCCCGGCGATGTGATCCTCAGCACCCATGTGTGCCCCGACGCGCCGACCCGGCCGCACGATCCGGTCCCCTTCATGGACTCGCCGGTCTCCATCCTCGACTGCAACCGCGAGGAGATCGACGAGGCCATGGACGCGGTCGTCTCCATCGACACCACCAAGGGCAACCGCCTGCTCAACCACCGGGGCCTCGCCCTCTCGCCGACGGTCAAGGAGGGCTGGATCCTCCGGGTCAGCGACGATCTGCTGGGCCTGCTGGAGACGGTCACCGGTGAGGACGCCAGGGTGCTGCCGATCACCACGCAGGACATCACGCCGTACGGCAACGGCGTCCACCACATCAACTCGATCATGCAGCCCTGCGTGGCGACCTCCGCTCCGGTGGTGGGCCTGGCGCTGACCACCCGGCCCGCCGTCGCCGGCTGCGCGACGGGCGCCAGCCACGAGCGCGACATCGCGGCGGCGGGGCGCTTCGCCGTCGAGACCGCGAAGGAGTACGGACGCGGAGCGGTCCGCTTCCACGACCCCGCCGAGTTCGCCCGCCTGGTGGACCGCTACGGCCCGATGACCCATCTGCAGTCCACCGCCGGAGCCACCGACGAGTGACCGGCGCCCGGGACCGCCCCGCACCGGTCCCGGGCCCTCCCGCCCGACGACGCTCCCGGGCCGCCCCGCCCCCAGCACCTGCACGGAGCCACCATGAGTAACCCGTCCTCCCCGCCCCCGACGGCACAGCCCGGCCGGGCGCGTGCCCACCCCGGAGCGCTGGAACCCGTCACCCTCGTCGTGACGGTGCTCCTCAGCGTGCTCGGTGCCGTCATCGGGCTCGTACTGATCACCACCTTGGGCATCGCCCCCAACACCTCGGTGATCGGCGCACTCATCGCCATGCTCATCGGCCGCGTCTCCTTCGCCGCGCTGTCGCGGATGCGCGACCCGCAGCGGCAGAACCTGGTGCAGTCGGCGATCTCCGGATCCACCTTCGCCGCGGCGAACTCGCTGGTCACCCCGATCGCCGTGCCCTTTCTGCTCGGCAAGCCGAACCTGGTGTGGCCGATGCTCGGCGGCGCCGTGATCGGGCTGGCCGTCGACAGCTGGGTGCTCTACCGGGTCTTCGACTCGCGGCTGCTGCCCGCCACCGGGGCATGGCCGGCGGGTATCGCGGCGGCCGAGACGATCAAGGCGGGGGACGAGGGCGGCCGCAAGGCCAAGCTGCTGGGTCTCAGCGCGGTCGTCGGCTTCCTCGGCTCCCTCTTCAAGCTCCCGATGAGCGCCGCGGGTGTCGCCTTCCTGGGCAACATCTGGGCACTGCTGATGTTCGGTGTCGGCCTGCTGGTCGCGCAGTACGCGCCGACGGTGCTGCACGTCGACCTCGCGGCGAACTACGTACCGCACGGAGTGATGATCGGCGCGGGACTGGTCGCACTCGTCCAGGCCGTACTGCTGATGCGGGACCGCAAGGGCAGGGCGGGCGGTGCCGCGGACGGCTCCACGGTGCCGGAGCGGGCAGCGGAAGGCGGCCGGGCCGCACAGCACGAGCAGGGCGCCTTCACCCCCGATGTCCGTACGGTCGACGCGCCGCGGCTGCGGCGCGGGCTGCTGGAAGGGCTGGCGCTCTTCCTCACGGGGGCCGTGCTGATCGCCCTGACGGGCGGGATCGCCGCCGACATGGGCGGTGCCGGGCTCGTCGGCTGGGTGCTGCTGGCCGGTGTCGCGGCGCTGGTGCACCAGCTGATCGTCGGACTGGCCGCCATGCACTCGGGCTGGTTCCCGGCCTTCGCCGTCACCCTCATCTTCCTGATCCTGGGCCTCGTCCTGGGGATACCGATGGTGCCCCTGGCCCTGCTGGTCGGCTACGCCGCCTCGACGGGGCCCGCCTTCGCCGACGTGGGCTTCGACTTCAAGGCCGGGTGGCTGCTGCGCAAGGGGGCGGTGCCCTGGCACCCGTACGAGATGGCGGGACGACGGCAGCAGTACATCGCACAACTCGTCGGTTTCGCGGTCGCCATCCTCGTCGTGGTGATCGCCTGGAAGCCGTTCTTCGAGGACGGCCGGGTGCCGCCGGTGGCGCAGGTGTACGTCGACACCATCAAGGCGGGCCTGTCCGACTCGCACGCCCTGACGCTGATGGTGCTGTGGGCGATCCCCGGGGCGCTGGTCCAGTTCTTCGGCGGTTCCTCGCGCCAGATGGGCGTACTGCTGGCGACCGGGCTGCTCGTCGCCACCCCGCAGGCGGGCTGGCTGGTGCTCGCCGCGCTCGCCGTCCGGTTCGGCTACTCCCGCTGGACGGCGCGGCGTGCCAGGGCTGCGGCGGCCACGGACCCGCGGATCGACGCGGACAACGACCTGGCGCTGGTGGGCGCGGGACTGGTGGCGGGCAGCTCGCTGCACGACGTCAGCCAGATCTACAAGGCGCTGTGAACGTTCCACCAGGCGCTGCGCCCGTCGGGCGCCGCGCGCGACGGCAACCTACCGAGAGGAGCATGGAGTTGAGCGGTGGCACAGCGACCGGATCCGGCCCGGCACTGGGACTGGTCACCATCGGGCAGGCGCCCCGGACGGACCTGACCGGGGACATCGAGCCGCTGCTGGGCGGCCTGGGCGTGTCCGAGCACGGCGCCCTGGACGACGAGGTGTTCGACGGCGCGGAGGGGGTCCGCACCCGCACCGCCCTGGCCTCCGCGCCGGGCGAGGCCCCACTGGTCTCGCGGCTGCGCGACGGCACCTCCGTCGTGCTGGGCCACGACGCGCTGGCACCGCGGATGCGGGAGGCCGTCGCACGCTGCGAGGCGGACGGCGTCGCGGTGACGCTGCTGCTGTGCACCGGCAACTTCCCGCCGGTGCCGGCCGACCGTCCGGTGCTGCGGGCCGAACCCCTCGTCCAGCAGGGCGTCCGCGCGCTCGTCGGCGACGAACCGGTGGGCATCGTGTGCCCACTGCCCGCGCAGGCCGCCGATGTGGCGCGGCGTTGGTCCGCGCTGCTGCCCGGCCCGGTGCGGGCCGAGCCGGCCGACCCGTACGCGGCGGACGCCCACGAGGCGGTCGCCTCGGCTGCCGAGCGGCTCGTCGCGGGCGGCAGCAGCCGGCTGGTCCTCGACTGCATCGGCTACACGGAGTCGATGCGGGGTGCTGCCGCCCGGGCGGGCGGCCGCCCGGTCCTGCTGGCCCGCAGCCTCGCGGTGCGGTTGGCCGTGGAGGCTGCTGCGGCACACCCTGCTGCGCCGCCACGGGGTGCGGCCTAGGCCCCCAGGGACTTCAGGGCGTCGTCCGTGAGGCGGTAGACCGTCCACTCGTCCTGCGGGCGGGCGCCCAGCGACTCGTAGAAGGCGATCGAGGGGGCGTTCCAATTGAGCACCGACCACTCCAGGCGCTCGTAGCCCCGCTCGACGCACAGCCGGGCGAGCTGGGTGAGCAGCGCCTTGCCGTACCCGCCCCCGCGTGCCGCGGGCCGTACGTACAGGTCCTCCAGATAGATGCCGTGCACCCCGCGCCAGGTGGAGAAGTTCAAGAACCACAGCGCGAAGCCCACCGGGTCGCCGGCGGCGTCCTCGGCCAGATGCGCGTAGGCCGCCGGGCGCTCGCCGAACAGCGCCTCGTGCAACTGCTCCTCGGTGGCCCGTGCCTCCTCGGGCGCCCGCTCGTACTCGGCGAGCTCACGGATCATGGTGTGGATGACGGGGATGTCGGCGGGAACGGCGTCGCGGATCATTCCCACAGCGTATGCGGAGCCTTCTGTGGGGACGCGGGGGCTCCGGTGCCCGGTCTCTGCGTCATCTGCCCGTTATGCTGCGGTTTGCCCTACAGCTGACGAGGAAGGGGCGGGCGGCATGCCGACCGAGGCCGAGTCCCCCGAGACCGGGTCCCAACCGGCCGAGCCGCGGCGGGGCTTCACCTTCCCCAGCGCCCTGACGGTGCTGGCGCTGGTCACGCTGCTCGTCTGGGCGCTGGCGTTCTTCGTGCCGTCCGGCAGCTATGAGCGCGGTGCCGACGGGGCGCCCCGGCAGGGCACCTACCACCGCGAGTCCGCGGGGCTCGGGCTGCTCGACCGGTTCAACGAGCTGTTCCTCGCCCCGGTCAACGGTCTCTACGGGGTGCAGGACCTGCGCACGGGGCGGGTCGGCCCCGACCTCACCGGCGAACTCTACGGCGCCGCCGGGGTCTTCTTCTTCGTATTGGCCATCGGCGCCTTCATCACCGTCGTCTTCGCCACCGGCGCCATGGACCGCGGCATCGGCCGCCTCGCGCACCGGCTGCGCGACCGGGGCGGCCTGCTGATCGTGGGCGTGATGCTGGTCTTCTCCCTGCTGGGCACCGTGGAGGGCTTCGCGGAGGAGACCCTGGGCTTCTACGGGCTCATCGTCCCGCTGATGCTCGCCCTGGGCTACGACCGGATGGTGGCGACCGGCACCATCATCCTGGGCGCCGGGATCGGGGTGCTGTGCTCCACCGTCAACCCCTTCTCGACGGGCGTGGCCTCCTCGGCGGCCGACATCTCGCTCGGCGACGGCATCGCGCTGCGCGCCCTGATGTGGCTGGTGCTCACGGCGGTCACCATCGGCTATGTGGTGCGATACGCGCGCCGGGTGCGGGAGGACCCCGCGCGCTCGCTGTCCGGCCACCGGCCCGGCGACCTGACCGTCGGACCTCCGGCAGCACAGTCCCAGCTTCGGCCGACCGGGGGCACCCCCATCGGCCGAGGGGGTAGCCGCCCGCAGGCCGCCGGGCGCGGCGACGCGGACGAGCCGCCCCCGCTCACCGGCCTGCACAAACTCGTCCTGGTGACGGTCACCCTGGTCTTCGCCTTCATGATCTTCTCGGTGATCCCCTGGGCGAGCGCGCTCAGCGGGGAGGCGGACGCGGCGCCCTACGACTGGGAACTGGGCTGGTCCTTCCCGCGGTTGGCGGCCCTGTTCCTGTGCGCGGCGATCCTGGTGGGGCTGCTGACGCGGATGGGGGAGCAGCGGTTCACCACCACCTTCGTGCAGGGGGTCGGGGAGTTCGTCGCGCCCGCACTGGTGATCGTGCTGGCCCGCGGGGTGACGGTCATCATGAACAACGCGAAGATCACCGACACCGTCCTGCACTCCATCGAGGGGGCGGTCACCGGCGTCCCCGCGACGCTGTTCGCCGTGATGGTCTTCATCGTCAACCTCCCCCTCGCCTTCCTCATCCCCTCCACCTCCGGCCACGCCACCTTGGCCATGCCGATCCTGGCGCCACTCGCCGACTTCGCCGGCGTCTCCCGCGCCGTCGTCGTCACCGCCTGGCAGGCGGCCAGCGGCTGGATGAACCTGTGGGTCCCCACCACCGCCGTCGTCATGGGCGGTATCTCCCTCGCCAAGGTCCGCTACGACCGGTATCTGCGCTTCGTCGTCCCGCTCCTGGGTCTTCTCGCCCTGCTGATCACGGGTTTTGTCGCCCTGGGCGCGGTGCTGACGTAGCCGGACGGGCCAGGTTTGCCCCGCTCGAAGCTGGGCAGCGGAATCCGAATGAGTACGGGGACGGGTGAAGGGGGACTCATGGCGGTCACACTGGGCGAGGAAGTCACGCTGCTGGCGCTGGACGACGAATCCGGCGCCGCCAAGGGCCGCTCCGCCGCGGGATGGGCCGCCGCCGGCGGCATCCTGCTGGAGCTGACGCTGGCCGGGCGCCTGGCCGTCACCGACGGGCGGCTCACCGTGCCCGACTCCACACCGACGGGCGACGCGCTGCTGGACGGGCGCCTCGGGAAGATCGTCGAGTGGCTCGGCCGCGACGCCAAGGGCAAGATCGGCGACTGGCTCGCCAAGGACCAGCCCAAGGCGTTCGACGCCGCCGTGGAACGCCTCTGCGAGCGGGGCGTGGTCACCGAGCACAAGCGGCGCACGCTCGGTATCTTCACCACCCGCCGCTACCCCGAGGTGGACGGCTCGGCCGAACGCGAGCTGCGGCACCGGCTGGAGGACGTCGTCCGCTACGGCGCCGAACCGGACGAGCGCACCACCGGGCTGATCGCCCTGCTGCACGCCGCCGGCCTCCACGAGGTGGCCTTCCCCGGCGTCCCCCGCAAACAGGTGGCACCGCGCATGGAGGCCATCGCCGAGGGCCAGTGGGTCGCCGAGGACGTCCGCCAGGCCATCGAGAACATGCAGGCGGTGCTGGTCGCCGTCACGGTCGCGACCACGACCGCCACCACGGTCGCCACCATGTGACATCCGCCGCGCCTCGGCCTGCCCGGGACCCGGGCCAGGCCGGGGTCCCGGCCGGACCGGGGGGCGGTGGAACGTGGCCGGCGGTACGGGCGGTGGCAGGGCGCCGGGCCCGGCCACCGCCCGCCGTCGGGGTGGCTCGGCTCAGCCGCGCAGGATCTCGTAGGCCGGAGTGGTCAGGAAGTCCTCGTACTCCTCGTCGAGCGCCACCCGCAGCAGCAGGTCGTGGGCCTGCTGCCAGCAGCCCGCCGCAAAGGCCTCCTCGCCGATCTGCGCGCGGATCGCGGCGAGTTCCTCCGCCGCGACCTGCCGCGCCAGCTCCGCGGTGACCTGCTGACCGGTGTCCAGCACGACGCCCGCGTTGATCCACTGCCAGATCTGCGAACGGGAGATCTCCGCCGTCGCCGCGTCCTCCATCAGGTTGAAGATGGCCACCGCGCCCAGCCCGCGCAGCCAGGCCTCGATGTAGCGGATGCCCACCTGCACGGCGTTGCGCAGCCCCTCGAACGTCGGGCGGGCCTCCAGCGAGTCGACGGCGATCAGGTCGGAGGCCTTGACGTCGACGTCCTCGCGCAGCCGCTCCTTCTGGTTCGGACGCTCGCCCAGCACGGCGTCGAACGACGCCTTGGCGACGGGCACCAGATCGGGGTGGGCCACCCAGGAGCCGTCGAAGCCGTCCTCGGCCTCACGGTCCTTGTCGGCCCGTACCTTCTCGAAGGCGACCTCGTTGACCTTCGCGTCCTTGCGGGAGGGGATGAACGCGGCCATGCCGCCGATGGCGTGGGCCCCGCGCTTGTGGCAGGTGCGCACCAGCAGCTCGGTGTAGGCGCGCATGAACGGCGCGGTCATCGTCACCGCGTTGCGGTCCGGCAGCACGAAACGCGAGCCCGCGTCGCGGAAGTTCTTGACGATGGAGAAGAGGTAGTCCCAGCGGCCCGCGTTCAGCCCGGCGGCGTGGTCGCGCAGCTCGTAGAGGATCTCCTCCATCTCGTAGGCCGCGGTGATCGTCTCGATCAGGACGGTGGCGCGGACGGTGCCCTGCGGGATGCCGCAGTAGTCCTGCGCGAAGACGAACACCTCGTTCCACAGCCGCGCTTCCAGATGCGACTCGGTCTTGGGCAGGTAGAAGTAGGGGCCCTTGCCCAGGTCGAGCAACCGCTGCGCGTTGTGGAAGAAGTAGAGCCCGAAGTCGACCAGTGCGCCGGGCACCGGCTGCCCGTCGCAGACCAGGTGCCGCTCGTCCATGTGCCAGCCGCGCGGCCGCACCACGACCGTGGCCAACTCCTCGGCGGGCCGCAGTGCGTAGCTCTTGCCGGTGCGCTCGTCGGTGAAGTCGATGCGCCGCTCGTACGCGTCGGTCAGATTGAGCTGGCCGCCGATCACGTTCTCCCAGGTGGGCGCCGAGGCGTCCTCGAAGTCGGCGAGCCAGACCTTCGCACCGGAGTTGAGGGCGTTGATCGTCATCTTGCGGTCGGTGGGACCGGTGATCTCGACCCTGCGGTCCAGCAGCGCGGGCGGGCAGTCGGCCACCCGCCAGTCGCCCTCGCGCACATGAGCGGTCTCCGGGAGGAAGTCCAGCGTGCTCGTTCGCGCGATCTCGGCGCGCTTCTCGGCGCGGCGCGCGAGCAGCTCGTCGCGGCGCGGGGTGAACCTGCGGTGCAGGGCGGCGATGAACTCCAGCGCGGCACCGGTCAGAACCTCGTCCTGCCTCTCAGGCCGCTGCCCGGGGTCGACGCCGACGATTTCCAGCGGGGAGGGCGCTGGTGCGGACATGGTGGGTCACTCCTTCGACGAGCGGTGATCTGCGGCCGCCGGGCGATGTGCGGTGCGGGGCGGCACGGGGTGCCGCGCCCCGCGCGGGAGGCGCGGAACGCGGGCGTGGGCAGCCTTCGGGACAGGAAGGTGCTTCTGATCAGTGGAGATTAGTTTCCTCATAGTGGAACTTCAAGAGTTTGTTGACGTCGAGATATCCCTCACGCCGATCCACCGCCGGAACCGGCCCTTCCACTGACCCCGGGTGCCACCCCGCGCCACCGCCATGCGGCCGAGCACGCCGGGCGCCGCCCACAGCGGCAGGGGCGGCGCCTCCCGGCCGGAGGGCGGGAAGTGCGCGGCGGGACGCGGGTGGGGGCTAGCCCAGCCGGTGCAGATCGTCCGGGGTGTCGATGTCGGCAGGGTCGGCGATGTCCGCGCACTCGATCAGCGCCAACTCGTCCTGCCGCTCCCGCAGATAGTCGCGCGCCCCCGCATCGGCCCGAGCGCTGCGGACGACGCCCTCCCAGTGCGCGGCGCCCAGCAGCACGGGGTGGCCTCGGCGGCCGTCGTACGCCGCAGAGGCGAGAGAGCCCACGGAGCGGCACGCCGCCCGGACGCGGGCCACGGCTGCCGCGCCGATGCCCGGCTGGTCCACCAGGCACACCACCGCCGCCTCCACTCCGCGGGCGGCCTGCGCCCCGGACAGCGCCTGCAACCCGGCCCGCAGCGAACCCCCCATGCCCTCGGACCAGTCCGGGTTGTCCACCAGTACACACCCGGGCAGCAGCGCTGTCCGGCGCACCTGCTCACCGGCCGCGCCCAGGACCACGTACACCGGATCGCAGCCGCCCTCGCGCAGGACGCGCGCCGCGTGCTCCACCAGCGGCCGGCCGCCGTGCCGCAGCAGGGCCTTGGGGCGGCCGCCCAGCCGCCGCCCGCCGCCGGCGGCCAGCAGCAGCCCGGCCACGCGCGGCGCCCCACCGGTCGTGGGGTCGTCCGATGTCTGTTCCTTGTGCGCCATACGTTCATGGATATCGCACGTAAGGGGGACCCTCTCCCTCATCCTTGGGGACGATCATCGGAAAAGGCCCCCTGAAATCTCGCGTTCCGTGTGGCGCCACACGCGTAGAGTGGCGTTTACTGTCGGAATCTCCGACGGGAGCGACCAACTCCTTGGAGGAAAGCGGTACTCCCGCGCTCCATGGCGGTGCGGGACATCCCATGTGGGGGGAGAACGTGCGAAGCGAGACTGTGGGGAAACGGCGGGTGGTGACCGCCGGACACGACACCGGCGCCGACCCGCGTATCGAGGCGCTGGGCCGGGCCGTGCACCGGATGCGGCGTGCGCTGGACGCGCACCCGGCCGAACTGCGCGACCGCCGCGAGGCCGAGCGGGAGCTGGACGCGCTCGCGGCCTCCGTCCGCTCCCAAGCGCCGGTCGCCGAGGAGCTGAGGCACTCGCTCCTGCTGCTCGCGGCCGCCGTCGGCTCGGTCAGCGCCCTCGCGCTGCCGCTGGCCGCCGTCCGCGAGGCCGTCGAACTCTTCGGAACCGGCCCGCGCCCGACGCACTGATCGCTGACCGGTACTGTCTGGTCGTCTTTGGACCGGCAACGACGATCTCGGGGGCAGCGATCCATGACTGACGGAGCGGCAGCGGAGGTCTTCACTCCACTCGCTCAGGACGATCCGGCCTCGGTCGCCGGGTACCGGCTGGCGGCCCGGCTCGGTTCGGGAGGAATGGGGAAGGTCTACCTCTCGTACACCCCTGGCGGGCGCCCTGTCGCCATCAAGGTGATCCGTCCCGACTTCAGTGAGGACCCGGAGTTCCGGCGCCGTTTTCAGCAGGAGGTGCGGGCGGCGGAGCGCGTCCAGGGCCTGTACACGGCGCCGGTGATCGACAGCGACACCGAGGGGCCGAGGCCCTGGCTGGCCACCGCCTACGTTCCCGGCCCTTCGGTGGCCGAGGCGGTGGCCGCGCACGGACGGCTGCCGGTGCCCACCGTGCTGTTCCTGGTCGCCGGGATCGCGGAGGCGCTCCAGGTCATCCACAAGGCGGGCATCGTCCACCGGGATCTGAAGCCCTCCAATGTGCTGCTGGCGGACGACGGGCCGCGCGTCATCGACTTCGGTATCGCCCGCGCGGCCGACGCCACCTCGCTCACCAGCAGCGGCGCCACGATCGGCACGCCCTCGTTCATGGCGCCGGAACAGGCGGCGGGGGAGCGGGTCACCGAGGCCACCGACATCTTCGCGCTGGGCCAGATCGCGGCGTACGCGGCGGCGGGCACCCCCGCCTTCGGCGAGGGCACCTCGCACGGCGTGCTCTACCGCATCGTCCACGCCGAACCGGCGCTGGACGGGGTCCCCGACGAGCTGCGCGAGCTGGTCACCCGCTGTCTGGCCAAGGACCCCGCGGACCGGCCCGGACTGCCGGAGGTCCTCGGTATGTGCCGGACGGCGTCGGGCGACACCGAGCTGAGGCGGGCGGGGGACTGGCTGCCGGCCGCCGTGGCGTCGGACATCACCCACCGCGCGGCGGCGCCCGCGCCGTCCCAGAGCCCGCCGCCCACCCAGGCCGCCGCCCCGGCCGCTTCCGCGCAGAGCCCGACCCGTACGGCGGGCCCGGCCCCCGGCGCCGACCCCTCCGCCGGTGCCGCCGGCACGGCCCCGCTGACGGCCCAGGTGCCGCCCCCGCCCCGGTCGGCCGGGCCGCAGACCCCGCCCCCGGCGCCGCCGCTCGCCGCCGCACCCACCATGGCGGCCCGGCCGGTGGGCCCGCAGCACCCCGCGCCGCCGCCCGGCGGCCCGCACCCTCCGGCCGGTTACCTCCAGCCCCGCCCGCCGGGCCCGGTCGGCCCCTACCCACCGGTCCATCCCCGGCCGCTGCCGCCGCGCCGCAGATGGGACCGGGGCAAGACGATCGCGGCTGTGGTCGTCGGCGGGATGGTGCTCTTCTGGGGCGGCCTCTACGCGCTCGGGTCGGGCGGGGAAGACGGTTCCGACGCGTCGTCCGGCGGCTCCTCGGCAGCGGGCAAGGGAGCGAAGGATCCGAACCCCGAGCCGGTGGCGTACAAGGGCATCAACCTGAGCGAGGGCTACTTCCTGGCCATGGCCGACGACCCCCTCAAGCCCCGCGACCTGGACGACTCCGACACCGCGACGCCCTCGGAACTGACGTACCTGGACACCACCATCGACGGCGCGGAGCTGTCCATCGACGAGCCCAACGGCAAGCTCGTCCTGCTGAACAACTCCCAGAAGGGCTCGCTCAAGACGTGCCGGGCCGAGACCCGGTTCACCGACTCGGTGAAGCTGAACCAGCTCTCGCCCGGCTCGCGGCTGTGCGTCCGGACGAGCTCCGGTCACCTCGCCCTCGTCACCTACCGGGGCCACGCCCCCGAGTCCGACCCGAGCAACTACGTCAAGCTGGACGTCACGGTCTGGCGCAACGCGATCGAGGCGACCGACGACTGAGCCGAGCCGAACGCGCCCGCCGGGGCGGTCACGGGAGCGCCGGGAGCCTACTGGCCCCCGGCGGAGCTGGCCAGCGCGGCCGAGAGGTCGGCGGCGACCTCGTGCAGGAGGGGGACGAACTTGTCCGTGGCCGCGTCGGTGACGCGGCCGGCCGGGCCCGAGATGGAGATCGCCGCGGAGGTGGGGGAGTCCGGGACGGAGACGGCGATACAGCGCACACCGATCTCCTGCTCGTTGTCGTCGGTGGCGTACCCGGCCTCGCGCACCTGCGCGAGCGCGTCCAGGAAGCCTTCCGGGGTGGTGATCGTCTTCTCGGTGGCGGCCGGCATGCCGGTGCGGCCGAGCAGCGCGCGGACCTGGTCGTCCGGGGTGTGGGCGAGCAGTACCTTGCCGACGCCCGTGGAGTGGGGCAGCACACGGCGGCCGACCTCGGTGAACATCCGCATCGAGTGGCGGGAGGGCACCTGGGCGACGTAGACGACCTCGTCGCCGTCGAGCAGCGCCATGTTCGCCGTCTCACCGGTCTCCTCGACCAGCCGGGCCAGATAGGGGCGGGCCCAGGTGCCCAGCAGCCGGGCGGCGCTCTCGCCGAGCCGGATCAGACGGGGGCCGAGCGCGTAGCGCCGGTTGGGCTGCTGGCGGACGTAACCGCAGGAGACGAGGGTGCGCATCAGCCGGTGGATGGTGGGCAGTGGCAGCCCGCTGGCGGCCGAGAGCTCGCTGAGCCCGACCTCGCCCCCGGCGTCGGCCATCCGCTCCAGCAGGTCGAAGGCCCGCTCGAGGGACTGGACCCCGCCGGACGCGGCAGGGGCCGTGGCAGCCTGGGGGGTGGTTGTGTGCTCTGCGGACGGCGGCACGTCGCGTTCCTTTCCTGGCCTGCGGTCAGGCGCATGGTATCGAGGGCCGCGGGCCGGGGGACCGGATCCCGCGAGTTCGCCCTACTCGTACACGCCTCAGCGCGGACGCCGGGTTCCTGCTGCGGCGCGCGCCTTGTGAGGCGCCGGTGTCGCGCCGATTTTCTTCTGTATGGCGAAAGCTTAGTTCCATTTTGTGGAGTTCTCCAGCGTCGAACCCTTGACTGGCTCTCCCGGGCGCACGAAGATTCGTTGCAGCCGAACCTTTCAACAGAAAGTTGAAAGGCCTGATGGAGCTGGAAAGCTCGCAGTGCTGAAGGAGGCCGGTTTGTCCGACGTGCGGCTCGTCCTGCGCTCACGGCGCGTCCTCACCCCGGAGGGAGAGCGTCCGGCAACCGTCACGGTCGACGGCGAAGGCCGGATCGCGGCGGTACTGGCGTACGACGCCGAGGTGCCATCCGGGGCGGCGCTGGAGGATGTCGGCGAGGACGCGCTGCTGCCCGGCCTGGTCGACACCCACGTCCACGTCAACGATCCGGGCCGCGCCGAGTGGGAGGGCTTCTGGACGGCCACCCGCGCCGCGGCGGCGGGCGGTATCACCACGATCGTCGACATGCCGCTCAACTCCCTCCCGCCGACCACCACCGCCGACAACCTGCGGATCAAGCGCGAGGTCGCCGAGCCCAAGGCACACGTCGACGTCGGTTTCTGGGGCGGTGCCGTACCCGGCAACGTCGCACAGCTGCGACCGCTGCACGAGGCGGGCGTCTTCGGTTTCAAGTGCTTCCTCTCGCCCTCCGGGGTGGACGAGTTCCCCGAACTCGACCGCGCACAACTGGCCGAGGCCATGGCCGAGATCGCCTCCTTCGACGGGCTGCTCATCGTGCACGCCGAGGACCCGGGCCGACTGGCCGCGGCGCCGCAGAAGCACGGCCCCGCCTACGCCGACTTCCTCGCCTCCCGCCCCCGTTCGGCCGAGAACGACGCCATAGCCCTGCTGGTGGAACTCGCCGCCCGCTACGGCACCCGCGTGCACGTGCTGCACCTCTCCTCCAGCGACGCGCTGCCCCAGCTGGCCAAGGCCCGCGCCGAGGGGCTCCGCGTCACCGCCGAGACCTGCCCGCACTTCCTCACCCTCACCGCCGAGGAAGTCCCCGACGGTGCCACCGAGTTCAAGTGCTGCCCGCCCATCCGGGAGAAGGAGAACCAGGACGCGCTGTGGCAGGGCCTGGCGGACGGCACGCTCGACTGCGTCGTCTCCGACCACTCGCCCTGCACCACCGACCTCAAGACCCCGGACTTCGGCACCGCATGGGGCGGCATCTCCTCCCTGCAACTCGGCCTGCCCGCCGTGTGGACCGAGGCCCGCCGCCGCGGGCTCGCCCTCACGGACGTCGCCCGCTGGATGTCCGAGGCGCCGGCGCGGCTGGCCGGCCTGCAGGGCAAGGGCGCCATCGCACCGGGCCGCGACGCGGACTTCGCGGTGCTCGCGCCCGAGGAGACCTTCACCGTGGACCCGGCCCGCCTCCATCACCGCAACCAGGTGACCGCCTACGCGGGCAAGACCCTGCACGGCGTCGTCCGCTCCGCGTGGCTGCGCGGCGAACGTGTCGCCGACCACGGGACCCCCACCGGAAAGACCGGACGACTCGTCGAAAGGAAGACCGCATGACAGCGGCGCAGCCCGCAGGCATACCCGGCCACACCGGCTACACCGGAGACGCCGCGCCCTACCGGGGCGGCGACACCTACGCCGACTACCGTGCACCGGAGGCCGGGTTCCCCTTCGCCCACCTCCCCGATCTGGCCGACCGCAGGCTGGGCGCCACTGTCATCGCCGCCAACGACGAGTTCTTCGCCGAGCGGGAGAACCTGCTCAACCCGGAGCGCGCCGAGTTCGACCCGCACGCCTTCCAGCACAAGGGCAAGGTCATGGACGGCTGGGAGACCCGTCGCCGCCGCGGGATCTCGGACCAGGAGCCGCATCCGGGCGACGACGAGCACGACTGGGCGCTGGTCAAGCTCGGCGCCCCCGGTGTCGTCCGCGGTCTGGTCGTGGACACCGCGCACTTCCGCGGCAACTACCCGCCGGCCGTCTCCGTCGAGGCCACCTGCGTACCCGGCGCGCCGTCCCCCGAGGAACTGCTCGCCGACGACGTGAAGTGGACGACCCTGGTGCCCCGCACCCCCGTCGGCGGGCACGCGGCCAACGGCTTCACCGTCACCGAGGAGCGCCGCTTCACCCACCTGCGGCTGCGCCAGTACCCCGACGGCGGCATCGCCCGGCTGCGGGTGCACGGAGAGGTGGTGGCCGACCCCGAGTGGCTGACGGCGCTGGGCACCTTCGACCTGGTGGCGCTGGAGAACGGCGGACTGGCCGAGGACGCCTCCGACCGCTTCTTCTCGCCCCCGATCAACAGCATCCTGCCCGGGCGTTCGCAGAAGATGGACGAGGGCTGGGAGACCCGCCGCCGCCGCGACAAGGGCCATGACTGGGTCGGTTACGTCCTGGCCGGCCAGGGCCGCATCCGCGCCGTCGAGGTCGACACCGCCTGCTTCCGGGGCAACGCGGCGGGCTGGGTGGGTCTGGTCGGCAAGGACGGCGAGACGGGCGAGTGGACCGAACTGCTGCCGCGCACCCGGCTCCAGCCCGACACGATCCACCGCTTCCTGCTGGACGACGCCCCGCCGGTCACCCACGTACGGATGAACATCTACCCGGACGGCGCGATCTCCCGCCTCCGCCTCCACGGCTGTCTGACGGAGGAGGGCAGCCGTCGACTGCGGGCCCGGCACGCGGAGTTGAGCTGACGTCACCGGCACCGAAGGGGCGGCGCGCACGGTCCGCCGCCCCTCCGGAGTCATCGGCCGTCCTGTCGACCGGGGTGTGAACGCCCGGCAAAATTCGGCGAGTTGGCATTGACACGCCATCTACGCGCGTCACCATGGGGTGGCATGAGATTCCCCCCACGTCTTGGCCGTATCGGTGCCGTCGGAGCCCTCGCCGCCGCGATGTTCGTCGGCGCACCCGCCCTCACCACCGCCCCCGCGTCCGCCGCCCCCATGGCGCAGTCCGTGGCCGCGGCACCGCAGATCACCGCCGTCGGCGACATCTGCGAGTCGAAGCTCCCACCCGAGGCCCACGACACCCTCGACCTGATCGAGCAGGGCGGCCCCTACCCCTATCCCCAGGACGGCACCGTCTTCGAGAACCGCGAAGGCATCCTGCCCGACCAGAGCCAGGGCTACTACCACGAGTACACCGTCGAGACCCCGGGCTCCGACGATCGCGGAGCGCGCCGCATCGTCACCGGGGAGAAGGAGCAGGAGGACTACTACACCGCCGACCACTACGAGTCCTTCGACCTGGTCGACCACACCTGCTGACCCCCACAGCGCGACATACGGGATGTGCTCCGCGGCTCGGCTGCGGAGCACACTCGTGTCTCCGGCGCCCACCCGCCCGCAGTTACCTCCTTCGTGGGGTTTTCGCCCGAGGAGAGGTTCTCGTGCCCCGCTCACGGAGAGACAACGTGCGCCGCCTACCGGCCATGTGAAGGAGCACCTCCGTGCTGACGCCCCGGCGGATGACCACCGAGCGACTGCTTCTCCGACTCCCCGAAGACTCCGACCTCGACCCCCTCGCAGCCTTGTACAACGACCCCGGCGCGCTGAAGAACATCGGAACCGAGGCGCACTGGAGCCGCGAACAGACTCTCCGCATACTCCGGGAGTCGGCTGCCGAGTACGAACAGCGGGGCTACGCCATGTACACGGTGGTGCGCCGCAGCGACGGTGCGGTCCTCGGCCTGTGCGGGCTGTGTCCCGACGAGGACGACCTCCCCGAGATCGCCGGTGTACTCATCCGCCGCCACTGGGGCCGGGGCTACTGCCGCGAGGCGGCCGCGGCCGTGCTGACCCGGGCGCAGGCCGGTCCCGGACCTGTGACCCTCACCGGACATGTGGAAGCCGACCATCCCGCTCTCGACTACGTGGAGAGGACGGTCATGTACGCGCATGGGTTCGTCTTCGAGAAGGAAGCTCCGTTCCCCTACAGCGGCAAGCTCATGCGCTACTACCGCTGGTCGTCGCCGGCCGCCGGTGCGGAGACGGAACAGCGACGGTGAAGTCACCCACCCGGGCGGCGTACGCGGCCGGTACTCCGCTCTTCTCCTGATCTCCGACGCCGCCGCGGTGCTCCCGAGCGCCGCCCTGAAGCCGTGTCTCCGGATGTGAACTCGGGGAGGAGGGTTTGTGACGTCTCGGTTCGAGGAGACGAAAGGGAGCCGGAAACGGCACGAGGACAGGAGCATCACCATGATCAAGAAGCTGATGGGCAAACTGCACGTATCCCGCCAGTACGGTGCCTACCGTCTCTACTGGCGCTGAGGACCGTCCACGCCGTCAGGCCCCGGGGCGGCCCGGGGCGACGGCGTGGGCCTGCGACGCCGGAGCGGAAAGGGCCGAAGATGAGCCGGATGCGGAAGCCTCCGCAACCGCCCAGGAGCCAGGCCGGTCCCGCGGCGTGGCGGCGGGACCGGCTGGGCGTGGCGGTGCGGGCCGCCCAGCAGTGCGGGGACGTATGGCAGTTGGCACCTGGCGTATACGTGGCCGCCACGGCCGGTCCGTGCGAGACGGTGCTTCGGCGGACGACGTACGAGTACGAGACCACTCCGGGGACCTTTCTCCCCGCGAAGCGCCCGGACGGGTCCGTGCCGGGGCCCACCGAGCGGGCACACGGCCATGCCGCACGGATGCGCGCGCTGCGGCCGAAGGCGGTGGCCGCCCGGATCGGCGACATCGCCCCGGGCGCCGCGCAGTTCGCCGCCGACTGGCCGCTCGGTCAGGACCTCTCCGTACTGCCCCGGGCCCAGCGGGTGCTGGCCGGCATCGGCAGCCGCTATCTGTTCTCCGGGGACGCGGAGCGTCTCCAGGCTGCGGGCGCCCGACTCGCCGAGGCCCGTGAGCAGATCATCCACTCCTGGCCCCTGCCGCCGTGGGTGCCCACGCCCGCGCGCCGCTTCCTGGCCCGGCAACAGGCCGTCTTCGACGCGGAGTTGCGTGCCGTGATCGACCGGCGCCGGACAACGGGCCGACTCGGGGACGATCTGCTGGGCCAGATGCTCCGCCCGTCGTCGCAGTACGGGCTGCTGCCGGACGCCGCGATCATCGACAGCCTCACCGGGCTGATCGTCGCCACCGCGGAGACGCCGACCCGGGCCGTCGGCTGGATCCTGCTCACCTTCGCCCGGCACCCTCGGGTGGCAGACCGCGTTGCCGCCGAGGCCGGCGCCCTGCCCGCCGACCCGCACGCGGTGACCGGCGCCCACCTGGACCGACTCCGCTACACCCAGGCAGTCGTCCGCGAGGTGCTGCGGCTGTATCCGCCGAACTGGCTGCTGGCCCGCAGGGCCACCGCCCCGGCCGAGCTGGGCGGCTACCCCGTCGAGCCCGACACCACGGTGCTGGTCTGTCCGTACACCGCCCACCGCGATCCGGCACAGCACCCGGACCCTCTCCAACTGCGCCCCGAACGCTGGCTGGGCGAGTCCGGCTCCCTCGTCGTCCCCGGCGTCTTTCTGCCCTTCAGCACCGGGCCGCGCGCCTGCGAGGGCACCGCGATGGCACTCGCCGAGCTGACGCTCATCGCCGCCGAGACCGCCCGCCGCTACCACTTGAGCGAGCCGCCCGGGCCCGTTCCCAGCCACCGGATCGCCACTTTCGGTGCCCTCACCCCCGTCGGTCTGCGGCTACGGGCGACCCCGCGGAGCTGAGAAGATCAAGCGGCCGTTGTCCTGTAATGGGACGACGGTCGCCGCTTTGCGGGTAACGTTCGGTCCTTGCCCAAGGTGTCCCGCCACCCGGGGGTGGCTTACCCGGCGTAAACGGGTAACGTTCCCCACAGAGAGTGATGCATGGGCGGTAGATATGGGGAGTTACCGGTGAGAAACGGCCCGGAGGCGGTTACCTGCGGTGAGGCCATGCTGTTGATGCTCGCCGAACCCGGCCTCCCACTGGAACGAGCGACGCACTTCCGGCGTTCCGTGGCAGGTGCCGAGTCCAACGTCGCGGCAGGGCTCGCCAGGCTGGGGCACTGGGCCCGCTGGATCGGCCGCGTCGGGGACGACCCGGCCGGCGAGGCCGTACTGCGGGAGCTGCGCGCCGACGGAGTCGACGTCTCCTGCGCCGAGATGGACCCCGAATCGCCGACCGGTCTGCTGCTGCGCGACAGCCACCCCGGGCGCGCCATCGATGTGCAGTACTACCGTGCCGGTTCGGCCGCCTCCCTGCTCAGCCCCGCCCAGATCACCCCAGAAGCCCTCGCCGGAGTACGGCTCGTCCACGTCACCGGCATCACACCGATGCTCTCCGAGGACGCCGAGCAGGCCACCTACGCCCTCATCGAAGGCGCCCGGCAGACCGGCGCCACCGTCTCCTTCGACCCCAACGTCCGCCGCAAGCTGGGCACCGACCACGAGTGGATACGCCGCGTCGGACCGCTGCTGCGCGAGGCCGATCTCGTCCTCGCCGGGGAGGACGAGATCGAACTGCTGCTGGGCGCGGGCCCCGACGAAGGCGCCAAGGCACTGCTGACGCTCGGCCGCGCAGGCACCGTCGTCATCAAGCACCGGGACCACACCGCGGTCGCCCACACCGCCGAAGGCCAGTGGCGACAGCCGCCCTTCGAGGTGCCGGTCGTCGACCCGGTGGGCGCGGGAGACGCGTTCGCGGCCGGCTGGCTCTCGGCCCGGCTGCGCGGCCTCGATCACCAGCGGGCGCTGGCCGAGGCCGCCTGTGTGGCGGCGCTTGTCGTCCAGGCGCCCGGCGACACCGACGGGCTGCCCACGGCCGCCTCGCGCGACCGGGCGCTGGAGGCGTTCCTGAGCGGCGCCGACCCGGTGCACCGCTGAGAGCACCACCCGCCCCGTACGGCCTGGTACGGCGAGGGCCCGGCTGACATCCGACTGATCAAGAGAGGCGGCGAACTGCCGTGTACCGCTGGGAGATCACCAGAGCCGCGCTGGAACAGCGCGTCATCGCCATCGTCCGCGCGGACAGCTACGAAAAGGCCACCGCGACGGCCGACATCCTGCTCGGCGCGGGTATCACCAGCCTGGAGATCTCGCTGACCACCCCCTACGCGCTGGATGCGATCAGCACCCTGCGCCGGGAGACCGGCGACGACTCGGTGATCGGCGCGGGCACCGTGCTGGACAGCGCCTCGGCCCGCCTGGCCGTCGACGCCGGCGCCCGCTACCTGGTCTCACCCAGCCTCGACGAGGAGGTCATACGCACCGGGCACCGCTACGGCGTGCCCGTCTTCCCCGGGGTCGCCACCCCCACCGAGATGGTGCGGGCGCTGGAGCTGGGCGCCGACGGGCTCAAACTCTTCCCCGCGTCCCTGCACGGCCCCGGCTGGCTGCGGGACGTCACCGCCGCGCTGCCGCAGGCTCCCGTGCTGCCCACCGGCGGCGTCACCGTCGACACGGCACCCGAGTGGATCGCGGCCGGTGCCGTGGCCTGCGGTATGGGCTCCGCGCTCACCGAGGGCGACGACCGGGAGACGGTGGCCAAGCGGGTCACCGAACTGCTCCAGCGCCTGGAGGACGCGGCGCCCGGCAAGAGCAAGGGCACCTCCGACTGAGCCGGGAGCACTGGCCGAAAACGCACCGATGAAGTTCCCAAGAGCGGCTTCTACGCTCGCCGTATGGCTGACCAGAGCGTGCTGGAACCGGTGCCGGACACCGACGGCGTCGTCGATCTCGCGGCGCTGGGGGACGATTTCGTCCGCGATCCCTACCCCTTCTACGCCGCACTGCGCAGACGCGGCCCCGTCCACCGCGTCCGCACCCCCGAGGGGGCGCTGGCCTGGCTGGTGGTCGGCCACGACGTGGCGCGGGCGGCCCTCAACGACGAACGCCTCTCCAAGAGCTGGGCCAACGCGGGGCCGGACGCCGGAACCCTGGCGATCGCGCCCGGCACCCATATGCTCACCAGCGACCCGCCCGACCACACCCGGCTGCGCAAGCTCCTCGCCAAGGAGTTCACCCCGCGCCATGTCGCCGCGCTGGAACCGCGCATCCGCGAGCTGACCGGAGAACTGCTGGACGCCATGCTGGCCCGCCCCGACGGGCGGGCCGACCTGGTCGCCTCGCTCGCCTTCCCGCTCCCGATCGCGGTCATCTGCGAGCTGCTGGGCGTGCCCGACCTGGACCGGGAACGCTTCAAGGAGTGGTCCGACCATGTGCTGGGCGCGGCGCCCGAGGAGGAGAAGCTCGCCTCGGTACAGGCGCTGGGCGACTATCTGAGCCGGCTGCTGGAGCGGCAGCGCGCCCGGCCCGGAAACGAGCTGCTGAGCACGCTCATCCGCACGAGCGACGAGGACGGCGACCGGCTGTCCACCGACGAACTGCTCGGCACGGCCTGGCTGCTGCTGATCGCCGGGTACGAGACGACGGTCGGGCTCATCGCCAACGGCACCCTCGCGCTGCTGCGCCACCCCGACCAGCTCGCCGCGCTGCGCGCCGACCCGGCGCTGATCCCGGGAGCCGTGGAGGAGATGCTGCGCTACGACGGCCCCGTCGAGGTGTCGACCTACCGCTTCACCCTCGAACCCGTCGAGATCGGCGGCACGCTGATACCCGGGGACGGCCAGCTCGTGCTGCCCGTACTGGCCGACGCCGACCGCGACCCGGCCCGCTTCCCGGACAGCGACCGCTTCGACATCCGCCGCGAGGCACGCGGGCACCTCGCCTTCGGCCACGGTATCCACTTCTGCCTGGGCGCCCCACTGGCCCGCCTGGAGGCCCGGGTCGCCTTCGAGCAACTGCTGGAGCGTACGGCCCGGCTGGAGCTGGACGCCCACCCCGCCGCCCTGGAATGGCGGAAGGGCACGGTGCTGCGCGGGGTGACGAGCCTGCCGGTGCGCTTCGGGTGACCGGGCCGGTCGGGGACGAGTTGTGAAGCGCGGACGGCGGTCCCGGCCGGGCTCGTAGGCTACCGGCATGCGGATCAGTCAGTGCCGGGAAGAAGACCTAGAGCTGCTCGACCAGCACATGCCGTTCCGCGGGGCGGCCTCGCACCACGGGGCCCGCTACGCGCGGCAGCAGGAGGGCCGCGCCACCTTCCTCGTCGCCTGGCGGGAACGGCGTCCGGTCGGCAGCTGCGAGGTCCGCTGGGAGGGGTGCGAGGCACCCGAAGTGCGGGCAGCGCACCCCGGCTGTCCGGAGGTCAACGGGCTCGGCGGGTGGCCGGAGACGCTGCGCTCGCTGGGCGTCGGCACCGCCCTCATCCACGAGGCCGAGCGCCTCGCCACGGGGCGGGGCTGCCAGGCCATCGGTCTCGGCGTGGAAAAGAACAATCCGCGCGCCAGCGCGCTCTACAGCCGCCTCGGCTACCACGCCTCCCTGCCGTACCTGGACTGCTGGAGTTACCAGGACGGGGCCGGGGTGGCCCACCGGGTGGCCGACGCCTGCGTCTTCATGGTCAAGCCGCTCTAGGGCACTACCTCCAGGCCACCCGCGCCTGCCCGCCGCGCCCGCGCCCGGTGGCCCGAGTCGGCCCCGGGCGGCTCAGTCGGCGGGGACGGGGGCGGCCGCGGTGTCCAGGGTGGCCACCTCCACAGGGGTGCCCGTCGCGCGTGACAACTCGCAGGCCTCCGCCGTCAGCAGGGCCGCGAGGGCCTCCCGGCCGTCGCAGGGGTTGGGGATCTCACCGCGCAGGGCGCGCACGAAGGCGGCGACCTCCGCCTCGTAGGCGGGGCCGAAGCGGTCGAGGAAGCCGGGCCAGGGCTTGTCCGGCGCCCAGGTGGCGGTCGGCTCCAGCGAGGTGAGGGGGGTGCGCGCGTCCAGCCCGACGGCGAACTGGTCCAGCTCGCCCGCGAGTTCCATCCGCACGTCGTAGCCGGCTCCGTTCATCCGGGTGGCGGTGGCCGTGCACAGGGTGCCGTCGTCCAGGGTGAGGAGTGCGGCGGCGGTGTCGACGTCGCCCGCGTCGCGGAACATCGCCCCTCCCGCGTCGGAGCCGGTCGCGTAGACGGAGACGACCTCGCGTCCCGTCACCCACCGGATGGCGTCGAAGTCGTGGACGAGGCAGTCCCGGTAGAGCCCGCCCGAGTGCGGCAGGTACTCGGCGGGCGGCGGCGCCGGGTCCGAGGTCAGCGCCCGTACGGTGTGCAGCCGTCCCAGCCGGCCGGCGCGCACCGCTTCCCGCGCCGCCGTGTATCCGGCGTCGAAGCGCCGCATGAAGCCGATCTGCAGCAGGGTGCCGGCGGCCTCGACCTCCGCGAGCGCCTCCCGGGTGCCCGCCAGATCGAGTGCGATCGGCTTCTCGCAGAAGGTGGGCAGCCCCCGCCGGGCCGCCGCCCGGATCAGCTCGGCGTGCGAGGCGGTGGCCGAGGCGATGACGACGGCGTGGATGTCCAGCGAGAACAGCTCGGCGACGCTGGGTACCGAGGTGGCGTCGAGGGCGGCGGCGACCTCGACGGCGCGCATCGCGTCCGCGTCCGTGACCACCAGTTCGGTCACCTCCGGGTGCGCGCTGAGCGTGCGGGCGTGCAGGGTTCCGATCCGGCCGGTGCCGATGAGTCCGATGCGCATGGCCCTACGCTGGCGCGTCCCACTCGGCGCTGTCAACGTTTTGTCTTTTCGTCCTGACAATCGAATGTACGGTTCCCGGTGGAACGGAAGAGCACTACGCTCCCCTCCGTGGCCAAGAATGATCCGGTGGACCTGCAGCTCAGTGTGGACCGTGCCAGTCCCGTACCGCTCTACTTCCAGCTCTCCCAGCAGTTGGAGAGCGCCATCGAGCGCGGAAAGCTGGCACCGGGGAGCCTGCTGGGCAACGAGATCGAACTGGCGGGCCGCCTCGGGCTGTCCCGCCCCACCGTCCGGCAGGCCATCCAGTCCCTGGTCGACAAGGGGCTGCTGGTGCGCCGCCGGGGCATCGGCACGCAGGTCGTGCACAGCCAGGTCAAGCGGCCCATGGAGCTGAGCAGCCTCTACGACGATCTGGAGGCGGCCGGTCAGCGTCCGGCCACCCAGGTGCTGCGGCACACCGTGCAGGAGGCGACGGCGCAGGTCGCCGCCGCGCTGGCGGTGCCCGAGGGCACCGAGGTGCGGCTGGTGGAGCGGTTGCGGCTGGCGCACGGCGAGCCCATGGCCCATATGCGCAACCATCTGCCGGTGGACCTGCTCGCTCCCGGCGAGGCCGAGCTGGAGACGACGGGGCTCTACCGGCTGATGCGCGGAGCGGGTGTGACGCTGCACTCCGCCCGGCAGACCGTGGGCGCCCGGGTCGCCGACGCGGCCGAGGCCCGGCTGCTGGGGGAGGACGAGGGGGCGCCGCTGCTGACGATGCAGCGCACGACGTACGACGACACCGGGCGGGCCGTCGAGTACGGCTCCCACCTCTACCGTGCGTCCCGCTACTCCTTCGACTTCCAGTTGCTGGTACGTCCCTGAAGCGCTGCCGAGAGTTGCCGAGAGGTGTGCTGTGAGTGTGAGAGAGCCTGGCGCCGACCCCGTTGACGGTCACCCTCCCCGGCGCTACAAATCCGGGGCAGGCCGGGCGGGGGCGGACCCGTCGGATGGTTTCCGGCCACCGTGGCGGATACTTGTGCGAAGATCCAGGGCGGTTCCCGACCGTATCCGTACCGAGAGAGCAGAAGTGGTGGCCAGCGTGCAGAGGTCCCGGCGAAGGTCCCGTACGTCCCGCAGATCCATACGCGCGACGGGGGCCGCGGTGGCGGCGACGATCATCGCGGTGGGCGCGCTCGCCGGGTGCAGCAGCACTGGCGGCAAGCGGGCGGAGGAGGCGCGCGAGCAGGCGGCCTCCGGCAAGGCCAATGTCACCACCCCGCGCTGGAAGTTCGCCATGGTCACCCACTCCGGTGACGGCGACACCTACTGGGACATCGTGCAGAGCGGCGCCAAGCAGGCCGCCGCCAAGGACAACATCGAGTTCCTCTACTCGCACGACAAGGAAGCCGGCAAGCAGGCGCAGCTCGTCCAGACGGCGATCGACAAGAAGGTGGACGGCCTGATCGTCACCCTGGCCAAGCCGGACGCCATGAAGCGGGTGGTGAAGAAAGCCGTCAAGGCGGGCATTCCGGTCATCACCATCAACTCCGGCCAGGACGTCTCGCAGGACTTCGGCGCCCTGGCCCACATCGGTCAGGACGAAGGGCTGGCGGGCGAGGCCGTCGGTCGCGAGCTGAACGAGCGCGGCAAGAAGAAGGCCATCTGCCTCATCCACGAGCAGGGCAACGTCGGCCACGAGCAGCGCTGCGACGGCATCGAGAAGACCTTCGACGGCAAGGTCAAGAACCTGTACGTGGACGGCACCAACATGCCGGGCGTGCAGTCGTCGGTGGAGGCCAAGCTCCAGTCCGACAAGAAGGTCGACGCCGTCGTCACGCTGGGCGCACCCTTCGCGGCCACCGCGGCGCAGGCCAAGAAGAACGCCGGGAGCAAGGCCGAGATCGACACCTTCGACCTCAACGACAAGGTCGCCGCCGGGCTCAAGGACGGCACGATCGGCTTCGCCGTCGACCAGCAGCCCTATATGCAGGGGTACGAGGCGGTCGACCTGCTGTGGCTCTACCGCTACAACGCCGACATGCTCGGCGGCGGCAAGCCGGTGCTCACCGGGCCGCAGATCCTCACCAAGAAGGACGCGGGCAAGCTGGAGAAGCTCACCAAGCGGGGCACCCGATGACGGTCACGACCCAGCCGGGCGGCCCGGACGGATCCACGGAGCCCGCGAACTCCTCCCCTCGGCCGCCCACGTCCGACGAACGCCTGGTGCACCGCTCGCTGCCGGTGCGACTGCTGCGGCGCCCTGAGCTGGGCGCCGTGGTGGGCGCCGTCGCGCTGTTCATCTTCTTCGCACTGGTCGCCGACAGCTTCCTGCGCCCCTCCAGCCTCTCCACCGTCCTCTACTTCTCCTCCACCCTGGGGATCATGGCGGTGCCGGTGGCGCTGCTGATGATCGGCGGAGAGTTCGACCTGTCGACCGGTGTGATGGTGACGTCCTCCGCACTGGCCTCGTCGATGTTCAGCTATCAGATGACGGCCAACACCTGGGTGGGTGTCGGGGTCTCGCTGCTGGTCACGCTGGCCATCGGGTTCTTCAACGGCTTCATGCTCACCCGCACGAAACTGCCCAGTTTCATCATCACGCTGGGTACCTTCCTGATGCTGACGGGCCTCAACCTCGGGCTGACCAAGCTGATCAGCGGCACCGTCACCACCAAGAGCATCAGCGACATGGAGGGCTTCGACTCGGCCAAGGCCGTCTTCGCCTCCACCCTCACCATCGGCAGCGTGAACCTGCAGATCACCATCGTGTGGTGGCTGGCGCTGGTGGCCGTGGCCACCTGGATCCTGCTGCGCACCAATGTCGGCAACTGGATCTTCGCCGTCGGCGGCGGCGTCGAAGCGGCCCGCGCGGTCGGCGTCCCGGTCGCCCGCACCAAGATCGGCCTGTATCTGGGTGTCGCCTTCGCCGCCTGGGTCTCCGGCCAGCACCTGCTGTTCAACTACGACACCGTCCAGTCCGGCGAGGGCGTCGGCAACGAGCTGATCTACATCGCCGCGGCCGTGATCGGCGGCTGTCTGCTGACCGGCGGCTACGGCTCCGCCGTGGGCGCCGCCGTCGGCGCCCTGATCTTCGGCATGGCCAACAAGGGCATCATCTACGCGCAGTGGGACCCGGACTGGTTCAAGTTCTTCCTCGGCGCGATGCTGCTGCTCGCCACGCTGCTGAACGCGTGGATCCGGAAGCGGGCGGAGGCGACCCGATGAACGCGACCGAAGACATGAACGCGACCCAGGACCCGCAGCCGCACGACGACGCCCCGCTCGTCGAGCTGGCCGGCGTCAGCAAGTTCTACGGCAACATCCGCGCGCTGGAGGACATCTCGCTGCGGGTGCACCCCGGGGAGATCACCTGTGTGCTCGGTGACAACGGTGCGGGCAAGTCCACTCTGATCAAGATCATTTCAGGGCTGCACCAGCACGACGGCGGGACCTTCAGCATCCAGGGCGAGGAGACCCGGCTGGCCTCCCCGCGCGAGGCGCTGGACCGCGGCATCGCCACCGTCTACCAGGACCTGGCCGTCGTCCCGCTCATGCCCGTGTGGCGCAACTTCTTCCTCGGCTCCGAGCCGACCGTCGGCCGGGGGCCGCTGCGCCGTCTCGATGTCCAGCGGATGCGGCGCACCACACACAGCGAGCTGCTGCGCATGGGGATCGATCTGCGCGACGTCGACCAGCCGATCGGCACCCTCTCGGGCGGTGAGCGGCAGTCGGTGGCCATCGCGCGCGCCGTGCACTTCGGGGCGAAGGTCCTGGTGCTGGACGAGCCGACCGCCGCGCTCGGCGTCAAGCAGAGCGGCGTCGTGCTCAAGTACGTCGCCGCGGCCCGGGACGCCGGGCTGGGCGTGGTGCTGATCACCCACAACCCGCACCACGCCTACCTGGTCGGGGACCGCTTCGTCCTGCTCAAGCGGGGTGCCATGGCCGGCGCCTACGAGAAGGACGAGCTGGAGCTCGAAGAGCTCGTGCGGCAGATGGCCGGAGGCAGCGAGCTGGAGGAGCTCAGCCACGAGCTGCGGCGCTGAACCGGGCCCACCGGACGGGAGGGGGCCGGGCAGCTCCGCTCGGCTCCCGCGTCGGGCCCCCGGCTCCCGTCGGGCCCCTCGGCGCCGCCGTGCGCAGGGGCCCGATCTCCAGGGTGGAGCCCCCGGGCGCACGGTGGACGGCGTACGGTTGATCCCTGGCAGAATCGGGCGCGCCC
This sequence comes from Streptomyces smyrnaeus, assembly GCF_017676345.1. Classification (GTDB taxonomy): domain Bacteria; phylum Actinomycetota; class Actinomycetes; order Streptomycetales; family Streptomycetaceae; genus Streptomyces; species Streptomyces smyrnaeus. The sequence continues at coordinate 165,356 of NZ_JAFFZM010000010.1, forward strand.
CTAGGACCCCTCCCAGAGAGACGACCACTCTTGAACGCGGACAGCTTCCAGCGAGCAGACAGGGTCTACCGACGGCGGACGGGCCCCAGCCCCAGCGTGCTGAGGACCGTCAGCACCCGTGAGCGGCGCTCACACCTGTCGGCACCCCGCGTTCCCACCGTCGGCATCGACATCGGCGGCACCAAGGTCATGGCGGGTGTCGTCGACGCGGACGGGACGATCCTGGAGAAGGTCCGCGCCGAGACGCCCGAGAAGTCCAAGAGCCCCAAGGTCGTCGAGGACACCATCGCCGAGCTGGTGCTCGACCTGTCCGACCGGCACGATGTGCACGCCGTCGGCATCGGCGCCGCGGGCTGGATCGACGCGGACCGCTCGCGGGTGCTCTTCGCCCCGCACCTGGCCTGGCGGGACGAGCCCCTCAAGGACGCGCTCACCGCCCGGCTGGCCGTCCCGGTGATGGTCGACAACGACGCCAACACCGCGGCCTGGGGGGAGTGGCGGTTCGGCGCGGGACGTGGCGAGGACCATCTGGTGATGATCACGCTGGGTACGGGCATCGGCGGCGCCATCCTGGAGGACGGCCGGGTCAAGCGCGGCAAGTACGGGGTGGCCGGGGAGTTCGGCCATATGCAGGTGGTGCCCGGTGGCCACCGCTGCCCGTGCGGCAACAGAGGGTGCTGGGAGCAGTACAGCTCGGGGAACGCGCTGGTACGGGAGGCCCGCGAGCTGGCGGCCGCCGAGTCGCCCGTCGCCTACGGCATCATCGACCGGGTGGGCGGCCAGGTCGGTGACATCACCGGGCCGCTCATCACGGAGCTCGCCCGCTCCGGTGACGCCATGTGCACGGAGCTGTTCCACGAGGTCGGCTCCTGGCTCGGGGTGGGGCTCGCCAACCTCGCCGCGGCGCTGGACCCCTCCTGCTTCGTCGTCGGCGGCGGGGTCAGCGCGGCCGACGAACTGCTGATCGACCCCGCCAGAGAAGCGTTCCGGCGCCAGCTGACGGGGCGCGGCTACCGCCCCGAGGCCCGTATCGTGAAGGCACAACTGGGGCCCGAGGCCGGTATGGTCGGTGCCGCGGACCTCGCCCGGCTGGTGGCCCGCCGCTTCCGGCGCGCCAACCGCCGCCGGCTGGAGCGCTACGAGCGCTACGAGCGGGCGGCGGACAATCTGCGCCGGGCCGTCGGCCAGTGAGCAGGGCCCGGACGGCCGCCCCGACCACAATCCACCACACCCTCTGAGACGCCCAGCGCCATGCCGCACACGGATAACAGCTCCCCTTCCCACGAGCCCGACGAGCCCGACGGGCCCGAGGGCGCTTCACCGGCCACCGCCGGGCACCCGGCCGCCCGCCCGCAGGCCCGGGGAGAGCGCCCCCCGCACCGGCCCCGGCACCGCGTCGTCGTACTGGCGATCGTGGTGCTGCTCATCGCGCTGCCGAGCGGTTACCTGGTGCAGTCCGCGTTCCAGAGCCGCGCCAGCGGCAAGGACAAGGAGCGCGCCGCAGCCGCCACGAACCTCACCTACGCGCGGCCTCCCAGGGTCAGCCAGCGCATCTACGACATCCCGGTCCCGCCCGCGGCGACCCGGGTGGCCTTCTACGAGGCGAACGCATGGCAGAAGAGCACGATGTGGGTGCAGTTCCGCACCAGCCCCAAGCGGCTCAAGGAGTTCTTCGCCGACATCGGCAGCAGCGGGTCACAGCTGACGAAGGGCGAGGTCGCCATCAGCGACAAGAAGGCCACTCGGGTCGGCTGGCGCTTCGACGAGCCCAAGAGCCACTACCGCAGCATCCGCATCGAGCAGCCCAGGAGCGAGCCCGATCTGGCGATCACTGTGGATATGACGTACAAGAGCAGGCCCCGGGTCTACGTGGTCTCCACCACGGAGTTCTGAGTCCCGCACACTTTCTCCACCCCCCGCGCACACCGCCGCCGCAAGCCCTTTCGGCCGGTCGCTGCGGGCGCCCCCGCGCGGTGCGGCCCGCGCACCGCTCGATAGCGTGAACGCGTGAGTAACGGCCGCCCATCCCCCACCCTGTCCCGAACGCCTGCCCGAGGTGAAGCACGGTGACCCCCGCCCAGACGCTCCAGCACCGGACCGACGGACCCGACAACGCGCCCGTACTCGTTCTCGGCCCCGCCCTCGGCACCACCTGGCACATGTGGGACCGGCAGATCCCCGAGCTGACCCGCAACTGGCGGGTGCTGCGGTTCGACCTGCCCGGCCACGGCGGTTCCCCCGCCTACTCCGCCGACTCGGCCGACGCCTACGCCGAGCGGCTGCTGGCCACCCTCGACCGGCTGGGCATCGAGCGGTTCGGCTACGCGGGCTGCTCCCTCGGCGGCGCCATCGGCATCCAGCTCGCTCTGCGGGCCCCGCAGCGCGTCACCTCGCTCGCGCTGATCTCCTCCTCGCCCCGCTTCGCCACCCCCGACAGCTGGCGGCAGCGCGGGGTCGTCATCCGTACCAACGGACTCGACCCGATCGCCCGCACCACCCCCGAGCGCTGGTTCACGCCCGGCTTCGCCGCCGCGCAGCCCGCCATCGTCGAATGGGCGGTGCAGATGGTGCGCACCACCGATCCCGGCTGCTACATCGCCGCCTGCGAGGCGCTGGCGTCCTTCGACGTCAAGGACTCGCTGGACCGGATAGGGGTCGGCACGCTGGTCGTCGCCGGCGCCGAGGACCAGGTCACCCCGCCCGCCGAGGCCCGCGCGCTGGTCGCCGGTATCCCGGACGCGCGGCTGGCCATCGTGCCCGGCGCCTCCCATCTGACACCGGTCGAGCAGCCGGGCGCGGTCACCGATCTGCTCATCCGGCACTTCACCACCACCTGGCAGGAGTCGGCCGCCGGGCCCCCCGCCCCGGCCCCCGTGATCAGCCCCGTGCCGCCGCAGGCGTCCGCCGTCGCCGAGCTGGAGTCCGGCGAGCGGGCCGCCCTGCGCACCGACGCCTACGACGCGGGCATGAAGGTACGCCGCGAGGTGCTCGGTGACGCCCATGTCGACCGCTCCTTGGAGGCGACCGACGACTTCACCGAGGACTTCCAGAACTTCATCACCCGGTACGCCTGGGGCGAGGTGTGGACCCGCACCGGCATCGACCGGCGCACCCGCTCGGTGATCTCCCTGACGGCGCTGGTGGCCGGGGGCCACCACGAAGAGCTGGCCTTCCATGTCCGCGCCGCACTGCGCAACGGGCTGACCCCCGCCGAGATCAAGGAAGTGCTGCTCCAGACCGCCGTCTACTGCGGGGTGCCCGCCGCCAACTCGGCCTTCGCCGTCGCCCAGCGCGTGATCCGGGAGGAGACCACTCCGGAGGACCGCAAGGAGGCCGAGGAGGAGAATGAGCCCCATGGGAACTGACGCGAACGACACCCCGCTGAAGCTCACCAAGAAGGGGCACTCCTGCGTCCGCCTGGAGAAGGGCGGCCGCACGCTCGTCATCGACCCCGGCGGCTTCAGCGAGCAGGAGTCCGCCCTGGGCGCGGACGCCCTGCTGGTCACGCACGAGCACCCCGACCACTTCGACGAGCTGCGGTTGCGCGCCGCGATGGAGGCCAACCCCGAGGCCCGGATCTGGACGCTGCGCAGCGTCGCCGAGCAGATCTCCGGCGCCTTCCCCGGCCGCGTCCACACCGTCGGCCACGGCGACACCTTCGAGGCGGCGGGCTTCGAGGTCGAGGTGCACGGCGAGCTGCACGCCGTCATCCACCCCGACATCCCCCGGATCACCAACATCGGGTTCGTCGTCGACGGCCTGGTCTTCCACCCCGGCGACGCCCTCACCGTCCCCGAGCGCCCCGTCAAGACGCTGCTGCTGCCGATGCACGCCCCGTGGAACAAGTTCTCCGAGGTCCTGGACTATGTGCGCGCCGTCAGCCCGGCGCAGGTCTACGACATCCACGACGGTCTGCTCAACGACAACGGGCTGGGCGTGCTGAACCGGATGCTGGGTGAGGGCGGTCCTGGAACGGGTGGCGCCGCTCACGACCACCTCCGGTCGGGGGAGGGTGTCCGACTGGCGCGGTAGCCTGCATGCTCCCGGGGGAAGACCCCCGTGACCCCCGACGGAGTCTGCATGCGTATTGCCACCTGGAACGTCAACTCGATAACGGCCCGGCTGCCCCGCCTGACACAGTGGCTGGAGTCCGCACAGCCCGATGTGCTCTGTCTGCAGGAGCTGAAGGTGTCCGACGACGCCTTCCCGCAGCAGGAGCTGCGCGCGCTCGGCTACGAGTCGGTCGTCAGCGCGCAAGGCCGCTGGAACGGTGTCGCCGTCCTCTCCCGCGTGGGCATCGAGGACCCGGCGCTCAGCCTGCCCGGCGCGCCCGAGTGGGAGGGCGTCGTCGAGGCCCGCGCCGCGGCCGCCACCTGCGGCGGGGTGCGGGTGTGGTCCCTGTATGTGCCCAACGGGCGCGAGGTGGGGCACCCGCACTACGAGTACAAGCTGGAGTGGCTGGCCGCCCTGCGGGACGCCGCGGAGAAGTTCGCCTCGGCCGCGACGCCGTTCGCCGTCCTCGGCGACTTCAACATCGCGCCGACCGACCGTGATGTGCACGACATCGCGGAGTTCTCGGGCTCCACCCATGTGACGGCCCGCGAGCGGGAAGCGCTGGCCGCGCTGGAGGCGGCTGGGGTCTCGGACGTCCACCCCCGCCCGCTCAAGTACGACGTGCCGTTCACCTACTGGGACTACCGGCAGCTGTGCTTCCCGAAGAACCGCGGTATGCGGATCGACCTCGTCTACGGGAACGAGGCCTTCACGACCGCCGTCTCCGACGCCTATGTGGACCGTGAGGCACGCAAGGGCAAGGGCGCCTCGGACCACGCCCCGGTCGTCGTCGACCTGGAGCTGTGAGCCGGTCGCCGTCCCGGTCACCCGCCCCTCGAAGGGCGTGCGGCCGGGACGGGCGGCGCGGGCGGCCCGAGGGCCGGCACGCGGGCCCCGGGGGCACCGCCTGCCGGCCACCGGGGCTCAGCCGGTGAGCAGCCGAAGATCGATCGACTCCCCGAGGGCCCGCAACCCGGCGTCGCCGGGGTGCAGATGATCCCCTGAGTCGTACTTCGGCAGCATCCGCGCGGGGTGCGAGGGGTCCCGTACGACCTTGTCGAAGTCCAGCACGGCGTCGAAATGGCCGCCGTTCTCCCGTACGAACGCGTTCACCTTCGTACGCTTGGCGTCGACCTGCGCCGTGCAGTCGTGATAGCCCTCGCACGGCGTGATCGTCGCCACGACGACGCGCAGCCCACGCTCCTTTGCCCGCGCGGCGATGGCCTTCATCCCGGCGATGACCTCCTCGGCCGAGGCGCCCCACCGCACGTCGTTGATGCCCTCGAAGAGCACCACCGTCCTGGCGTTGGTCTGGGCGAGGACGTCCCTCTCCAGCCGGTGCTGGGCGCTCACCCCCGCCGTGTCGGTGCTGACGCCGTCGCCCGGATAGCGGTCGGTGACGATGCGGTTGGCGGAGATCCCGTGGTTGAGGACGCCGAGCCTGGGCACGTCGCTCTGCGCCAGCAGCCGGCCGGCCAGCACGTCGGGCCAGCGGCGGTTGGCGCCCTGGGTGGAGCGGACGCCGTCGGTGATGGAGTCGCCGAGCGCGACGACCGAGCCGGGTCCGCCCCGGACGTCGACGCCGGTCAGGAACGGCCACATGGTCAGGGAGCGGGTGAAGGCGCCGCCGCCGGTCTCGCCGGTACGGTCACCGCTGCCGCCCTCGCTCAGATACGACTTCTGCAGCGCCTTGCTGTGCACGGGCGCGGCGGGCACGGGGTCGGGCAGATGGATGCTCACCAGCAGATTGGTGTCGGAGGGTACGTCGAAGCCCACCGGGTCGCTGACGGCCCTGGCGCCCGCGGGGATGCGGGTTCCGGCGTGCCCGCCGTCGAAGGTGAGGGGCGTCGGGCGCCGGTGCGCCGTGGCCCCGTCCTTCTGCACGGCGATGGAGGCGTGGCCGATGCGGACGGGCTCGGCGGCGAAGGTGTTCTCCAGCCGGATCCGGGCCCGCGGCCCGCCCGCGGAGGTGTGCACCACCAGCCGGAGCGTCTGGTCCCGCCACTGCCCGGTGCCGGTGTAGCCGCCGGTGCTGGCGGACCAGCTGCCGGTCCAGCCGGTGCTCCCGGGGCGTACGGCGATGTCGAAGACGTGCAGGTCGGCGTCGGCGCCCGGATCGCGGGGCAGCGTGACGGAGCTGACCTGGCGGCCGCGTTCGAGGGGCACGGTGACGGCGTAGAGCCGCGCCTTCTCGTCGAGCTGCCCACCGTGCCGGGTGTTGAGGTGGGGGAGGGCGACGGCCTTGGTGGCGAGCGGGCCGCCGCGCCAGTCGCCCGCGGTGAGGGTGTAGGCGCTGCGGGAGCCGTCCCGGTAGCGCACGGTGCCCTTACCGCGCACGGCGTCGGCCGCGCCGTGCGGCGAGGTGGCGGCGACCAGGAAGGAGAGGGCGTCGCCGCGTCCGCCGACGCGGACCCGCTGGCCGTCGGCGCGTACGTTGTCGGGGTGGCCGGGAGCCCGGTCGGGCCAGCGCAGCTGTGCCGCGTCCAGATCGAGCCGGGTTCCGGGGGCCCAGCCGGCGGCCTTGAGGTCCTGTGCGGACAGGGAGCGGCCCGCGCCGTCGAAGTCGGCGGCGCCGGGGTCGGCATCGTCGCTGACTGCGCGGTTGTCGTAGAGGCGTTCCAGAGGGAGGGCCCGATCGGCGGCGGGGGCGGTCGGTTGTGCGGTCGGCTGCCTGCGGTCCTGCGCGGTGGCGGTCGCCACCAGGGTCGGTGTCGTCGCGGATACGGCGGCCACCAGGACGGTGAGGGATCTGATCCAGGTACGTCTGCGCACGTGATGCCCTCTCGTGGGACTCCAACGGCCTTGAGTGCACCCCGAATTCCACCGGGGCGGGGTGAAATTAGGGAGGCTCTGACGCGGCGTCAAGGTGTCCGGCAGCCCAAGCCGGGCGGCTTGTTCACACAGCGCGCCTATGGTGTCCAGGGGTGTGCGAATGCCACGCTGATGCGCATGCACTTCCCCTTTCTGGACAACTGGCGCAAGCCCCACCCGGATGCCGAGGGGGTGGCGGCATCGACCGGCCGGCTGTCGGACGACCCGGAGAGCGCGGCGCAGCTTCTCTCCGAATGCGAACTCCTGCGCGAGCAGGCGCGAGGGGCCGGTGTCGAACTGGACGACTCCGTGGAGTCCTTGGCCGCGCTGGACCAGCTGCTGCCGCACTGGCGCGAGGACCCGGAGGTCACCCCCTGGCTCGGCACGGACGCCGGGCTCTATCTGGGGACCGTGATGGTGCGCACGGTGCCCGGCGCCCGATGGGTGCTCTCCTCCGGTGGTCAGCCGGTGGTGCGGTTGCCGTCCGGGCGGGAGGCGGACGTGCTGGAGGAGGGCGGCGCCTGGGCGGAGACCGGTTCCCCCGAGCTGTCCCAGGCGTACGCGGAGGTCAGCGAGGACTGACATACCCGACCGGCGTCCGCGCCCGGCGGGTACGGCGGGCGTGCGTCGTGGACGTGCTCCGTCGATGTACTCCGTCCGGTGCGTCCCCTCGCTGCGTGTCATCCAGGTAGTGCCCCATTCGGCCCGATAGTTTCCACATCCTATGGAATCGTCGCCTATGGAAGCCCTGCCCGCGGAACCGCTGATCGAGCTGCGTGGAGTCAACAAGCACTACGGCACGCTGCATGTGCTCCGGGACATCGACCTGACCGTGGGCCGCGGCGAGGTCGTCGTCGTCATCGGTCCCTCGGGCTCCGGGAAGTCGACGCTGTGCCGCACCATCAACCGGCTGGAGACGGTCGGGTCCGGCACCATCACCCTGGCGGGCCGGCCCCTTCCGGCGGAGGGCCGCGAGCTGGCCCGGCTGCGTACCGAAGTCGGCATGGTCTTCCAGTCCTTCAACCTCTTCGCGCACAAGACCGTGCTGGCGAACGTGGCGCTCGCGCCCATGAAGGTGCGCGGCAAGAAGAAGGACGAGGCCCATGCGCAGGCCCGCGAACTGCTGCGCAGGGTCGGCCTCGTCGAACACGCGCACAAGTACCCGGCGCAGCTGTCCGGCGGTCAGCAGCAGCGGGTGGCCATCGCGCGCGCCCTGGCCATGGACCCGCAGGCACTGCTGTTCGACGAGCCGACCTCCGCGCTGGACCCGGAGATGATCAGCGAGGTCCTGGAGGTCATGCAGCAGCTGGCCCGGGACGGAATGACGATGGTCGTCGTCACCCACGAGATGGGCTTCGCCCGCTCGGCGGCCAACCGTGTGGTGTTCATGGCCGACGGCCGGATCGTCGAGGACCGCTCTCCGGAGGAGTTCTTCACCGCGCCGCGCAGCGAGCGCGCCAAGGACTTCCTCTCCAAGATCCTCAAGCACTGAGAGGGGACGGTCGTGCGTACGCCTACTCCGCCCAGCCGCACCGCCCCCTCGGGCACCGGCAGCTCAGCCGGTGGCCCCCGTGTGCTCGGCCGCGGCCTGGTCGCCGCCGTCCTGCTGGCCGCCACCGCCGCCTGCGGGGCCTCCGGCAGCCCCCCGGCGCGCGGGCCGCAGCCCGAGCAGCTGCCGCACTACGACGTCGCCGAGGACTTCTCCCTGCCCTCCTCGCCCACCTGGAAGAGCGCCCACCGGCGCGGAGAGCTGACGGTCGGCGTCAAGGAGGACCAGCCCGGCATGGGCGAGAAGAACCCGGCCACCGGCGAGTACACCGGCTTCGACGTGGAGATCGCCAAGATGATGGCCGCCTCGCTCGGTTTCGATCCGGACAAGCAGATCGAGTACAAGGCCATCGCCTCCGCCAACCGGGAAACCGCGCTGCAGAACGGCCAGATCGACTACTACGTCGGCACCTACACCATCAACGAGGGCCGCAAGAAGCTGGTCGGCTTCGCCGGGCCGTACTACATCGCCGGGCAGCGGCTGCTGGTGCGCCGGGACGAGAAGCAGCTCAAGGGCCCGCAGGACATGGCGGGCAGGAAGATCTGCTCCGCCGTGGGCTCCACCCCGCTCCAGCGCATCCAGGCGGATCACCCGCGCGCCGTGGCCGTCGCCTACGACAGCTACGCCATCTGCGTCGACAACCTCCTCAACCACCAGGTCGACGCGGTCACCACGGACGACACCATCCTGCTGGGCTACGCGGCCAAGGACCCCGAGCGCCTCAAGGTCGTCGGCAAGGCGTTCTCCGAGGAGCCGTACGGCATCGGAGTGCCCCGCCAGGACCGGGCCCTGGCCAGGGCGCTGGACAAGGCCCTCGTCGCCCGCGAGCGCAGCGGCGACTGGAAGCGGGCCTACGACGCCACCCTCGGCCTCTCCGGCCGCCCGGCCCCCGAGCCGCCCCGCGTCGACCCCGCGCTGACGCGCTGACGCGCCGATGAGCTGCCGAGCTGCCGAGCTGCCGAGCTGAGAGGAACGCGAACGGCTCCATGGACGTACTGACAGAGAACTTCTCCCTCTACGGCGAGGGCTTCTGGGGGACGGTGAAGCTCACCGTCTACTCCTCCCTGCTGGCGCTCGCGGTGGGCGTGCTGATGGCGGGGTTCCGGGTGGCGCCGGTGCGGGCCCTGCGCGTGGTCGGCACCACATGGGTCACGGTGCTGCGCAACACCCCGCTGACCCTGCTGTTCTTCGCGATGCTGCTGGGACTGCCCCGCTTCGGGGTGGCGCTGCCGTTCGAGCTGTTCGCGGTGCTGGCGCTGGGCTGCTACACCTCCTCGTTCATCTGCGAGGCGGTCCGCTCCGGCATCAACACCGTGCCGGTCGGCCAGGGCGAGGCGGCCCGCAGCCTGGGGATGACCTTCGGTCAGACGCTGGGCGCCGTGGTGCTGCCCCAGGCGTTCCGCAGCGTCATCGCACCGATCGGCTCCACCTTGATCGCGCTGGCGAAGAACTCCGCGATCGCCGGCTCCTTCAGCGTCGTCGAGCTGCTGAGCACCTACAAGACGCTCAGCGAGAACGGCTACAGCGTCGTGTGGAGCTTCGTGTGGATCGCGGTCGGCTATCTGATCCTGACCCTGGCGATCAGCGCCCTCTTCCATGCCATGGAGCGGCGCTGGGGGGTGGCCCGATGAGCCTCGGTCCCAGCCCGAAGCGCGCGCCGCGCGCCGCCCAGGAGGCGTCCTCGGCGCTCTACGACATCCCCGGGCCCAAGGCGCGGGCCAGGCACCTGGGCTACGGCATCGCCGCGAGCCTCGCGCTGGCCGCGCTGGTCGCCTGGGTGATTCATCTCCTTGTCGACACCGGCCAGTTCTCGTACGTCAAATGGCGGCCGTTCGGCTACGTGGGTATCCAGGAGCTCCTGCTGCGCGGCCTCGGCAACACGTTGAAGGCGTTCGCCCTCGCCGCCGTACTGGCCCTCGCCCTGGGCGCCGTCCTGGCAGCCGGGCGGCTGTCCGAGCACCGGCCGGTGCGGTGGGTCAGCACGGTGCTGGTGGAGTTCTTCCGGGCCATGCCCGTACTGGTGATGATCTTCTTCGTCTTCGTGGCCCTGGAGGTCCAGCCGCTGCCCGCGCTGGTGACCGGGCTGACGCTCTACAACGGCTCCGTCCTCGCGGAGGTCTTCCGCTCCGGGGTGCTCTCCGTCGACCGCGGCCAACGGGAGGCCGCCTACGCGCTCGGCATGCGCAAGACCCAGGTCATGACGTACGTACTGGTGCCACAGGCGGTGCGGGCCATGCTGCCGACGATCATCAGCCAGCTCGTCGTCGCCCTGAAGGACACCTCGCTCGGCTTCCTGATCACCTATGAGGAGTTCCTGCACGCCGGGCGGTTGATCGCCATCAACATGGACTACACCATGCCGTTCATCCCCGTCGTGATCGTCGTCTCGGCCATCTACATCGGGCTGTGCATGCTGCTGTCGTGGTTCGCCAACTGGGTCGCTCGCCGCGAGCGCGGCAACATCAAGAACGAGGCCGTCTCCGTGGGCCCGCCCGAGGCGGCCCCCACCATGCCCGGCGCCCACCCCTGAGCGGCATCCCTCACCCCGGGGCCGTCGTGGCCGCACGGGTCACATCGGCGACCAGCTCGACCACATCGGGCCCGTACGCTTGCGAGTTGACGACCTTCAGCAGCAGGCAGAAGTTCCCGTTCGGCCCGTGCCGGCGGGCCAGCCGCACATGGTGCCGCACCAGATACCGCGCGGCCGCCTGGTTGGTGATGCCCCGCTGGCCGCAGATCAGGAAGACGGGTCGGGCGTCCTCCCGGTCCTGACCGGCGGTCAGCCGCGCCAGCAGCACATACTCGACGAGCCCCTTCTCCGCCGGGTACCGCTCCCCGTCGATCAGGAAGGTGGTCGGCTTCTCCCCGTCCCTGAGCATCGAGACCCCCGGCAGCAGGGAGCGGAGATGGGCGGCCATCCGCTCGTTGGAGACCGGCCCGCCCACACAGATCTCGGTGCGCTCACCGAAACCCTGCCGGGCGGCGTCGTGCGCGACGACGTCCGCCCTGGCACCGCACTCCTTGATGAGCGCCGACAGCTCCAGCAGCGCGAACACGTCGTTGGGGGCCACCGTCCACTCGTCGACAGCAGGGTCCTTGTTGACCACGAGCAGGCACGAGGAGTTCTCGGGCAGCCCGAAGAACCGCTGCTTGCGGCGGAGTTTGCGGCGCCACAAGGAGGAGCGGGCCAGCCAGCCCGCCGTTGCCGTGATCGCGGCGGCGACCAGACCGAGCACGATCTCCCGCAGGTTCTCGTCCATGACGCGGCAGCCTAGGCCCTCGCGCGCCGCGCGGACCGACGGGGTGAGCATGTCCCCGCCCACCGCGGGGTGCTGACGCATCCGCGTCAACCGGATTACGCTGCGCGGATCGCGTTGTCTCCCGGAGCACCCAAAGGAGGCCCCTGCCATGACGCCCTCTCCCGACGACCCTCCGAAGCCGAGTCCCCAGGCACCCGCCACCCGCGTCCGGCGCCGCCCAGCGGTGCGCCGCGCCGTCGCCGTGCTGGGCACCGGCGCCGTGGTCGCGGGGCTGCTGGGCGCCGTGCCGCCGAGCCCGCACCACGGGTCGCACACCGCGGGGCAGGAAGGTCGCGGCGGCGGGACCCCGGCCAAGTCGCCGGTGGCCACCGGCTACGGAGGCGCCGTCTCCAGCGTGGACGCCGACGCCTCCGCCGCAGGCATCAAGGTGCTCAAGAACGGCGGCAACGCGGCCGACGCCGCGGTGGCCACGGCCGCGGCCCTCGGCGTGACCGAGCCGTACTCGGCGGGCATCGGCGGTGGCGGATACCTGGTGTACTACGACGCGGCCGACGGCAAGGTGCACACCGTCGACGGCCGGGAGACGGCGCCCCGCAGCGCCGACAAGCACCTGTTCACCGAGGACGGCAAGCCGATCCCGTTCGCCGAGGCGGTCACCAGCGGACTCGGTGTGGGCACCCCGGGCACCCCGGCGACCTGGGAGAAGGCACTCCGCGCCTTCGGCACCAAATCGCTGGCGCAGACGCTGCGGCCCGCGACGAAGCTGGCGAAGCGCGGCTTCACGGTCGATGAGACGTTCCGGAAGCAGACGGCGGACAACCAGGACCGGTTCCGCGACTTCCCCGCGACGGCAAAGCTGTTCCTGCCGGGCGGCAAGCTGCCCGAGGTCGGCTCCAGGCTCAACAACCCCGACCTGGCCCGCACCTACCAGCAGCTGGCCCGCAAGGGCACCAAGGCCTTCTACCACGGCGAGGTGGGCCGCGACATCGTACGGACGGTGCGCAAGCCCCCGGTGGCGAAGGGCGCCGAGCGCACGGTGCGGCCCGGCGACATGACAGCGCGGGACCTGCGGGCGTACGAGGCACTGTCGCAGCAGCCGACCCGCACCAGCTACCGGGGGCTGGACGTGTACGGCATGGCGCCCTCCTCCTCCGGCGGCACCACCGTCGCCGAGGCGCTCAACATCCTCGAACGCGGCGATCTGGGCTCCCTAGGCGAGAAGGAGTATCTGCACCGCTATCTGGAGGCGAGCCGCATCGCGTTCGCCGACCGGGGCCGCTGGGTCGGTGATCCGGCGCAGGAGGACGTGCCGACCCGGGGGCTGACCTCGCAGCGGTTCGCGGACGCACGCGCCTGCCTGATCGACGACGGCAAGGTACTGGAGAGCCCGGTGGCGCCGGGCGATCCCCGCGACCCGCAGGAGTGCGAGCGCGGCGACGCCGACCAGGCGGCGCCCACCACCTACGAGGGGGAGAACACCACCCATCTGACCGTCGCCGACAAGTGGGGCAACGTCGCCGCCTACACCCTCACCATCGAGCAGACCGGCGGCAGCGGCATCACCGTGCCCGGCCGCGGGTTCCTGCTCAACAACGAGCTGACGGACTTCTCGTTCGTGCCCGTCACCCCCGGCGTCCACGACCCGAACCTGCCCGGCCCCGGGAAGCGTCCCCGCTCCTCGATGGCACCGACCGTCGTACTGGAGCGAGGTGAGCCGGTGCTCGCGCTCGGCTCACCGGGAGGCTCCACGATCATCACGACGGTGCTGCAGACCCTCACCAACCACCTCGACCGCGGGATGCCGCTCCTCGACGCCATCGCCGCGCCGCGCGCCAGTCAGCGCAACTCCGCGCGGACCGACGCCGAACCCGCACTGATGAACAGCAAGGTGCGGCGCCAACTGGAGGCACTGGGGCACTCGTTCAACCGGACTGCGGAGATCGGCGCCGCCACCGCCGTGCGACGGCTGGAGAAAGGGCGCTGGCGCGCCGCCGCCGAGCCGGAGCGCCGCGGCGGCGGATCGGCGATGGTCGTCCGGCCGACGGGACGCTGACGAGCGACACCTCCGCACCGAAGGTCGCGGAGGTGGAAACAGGAGGACGACCGGGTGACCCCGCGCCGCCGCGGCCCTTGGCCGCGGCGGCGGTCACCTGTGCCCGATCCCCGCGCGGTCAGCGGTTCGGGTACGTTCGCGGTCCTCGCCGGGCATACTTCGACCGTACGACTTCGACCTGCGGATCCGGGGGTCCGCCCGCCGGAATCCGCGCGGCGGGCGGGGCGCGGGGTGGGCCGCCCGTACGGCGCGTGGTTGCCACCTGATCACAGGCCGTACGATCGCTTCCCATCAGCTGTGTGACGGCCCGCCCACGGCGGCCGAACGGACCGGGGGAGAGTGCATGAGGTCCCTGCGCGCGGACGATCCCGAACGCATCGGTGAATACCGGCTGTTGGGGCGGCTCGGTGAGGGTGGGATGGGCAGCGTGTACCTGGCCCAGTCCCCGCGCGGCCGCACCGTCGCGGTCAAGCTGGTGCGGCGGGAGCTGTCCGAGCACGCCGAGTTCCGGCACCGCTTCGAGCAGGAGGTCGGCGCCGCCCGCCGGGTCGGCGGTGAGTGGACGGCACCGGTGCTGGACGCGGACACCGAGGCCGATCCGCCGTGGGTGGCCACCGGCTACATACCGGGCATCACCCTCTACGAGGCCGTCGCGGGCCGCAAGGCGCCGCTGCCCGTACGTACGCTGCGCATCCTCGCCAACCGGCTCGCCCGCGCGCTCGGCGCCATCCACGAGGCGGGGCTGATCCACCGTGACGTGAAGCCCTCGAACATCCTGGTCACCATCGACGGGCCGCGCGTCATCGACTTCGGCATCGCCCGCGCGCTGGAGACAGTCGCGGACGCCCAACTGACGCGTACGGGCGCCGTCGTCGGCTCGCCCGGCTTCATGTCGCCCGAACAGATACGCGGCGACCGGCTGACCGGGGCCAGCGACATCTTCTCCCTCGGCTCCGTACTGGCCTTCGCCGCGATACGGCGCACCCCCTTCGGCGGCGAGGGCGTCGCCGGGCACGTCCAGATGTACCGGATCACCCAGGAGGAGCCCGACCTGACGGGCGTCCCCGACGAGTTGCGGGACCTGATCGCCGCGTGTCTGGCCAAACCCGTCGCGGAGCGGCCCGGGTTGCCGGAGATCCTGGACCGTACCGCGGACCCGGAGGACGAGCCGGGCCCCGGCACGACCGGTGCGGAGGCCGCCGAACCCTGGCTGCCGGGCGGCCTGGTGGCCCAGCTCGGACGGCACGCGGCCCAACTGCTGGACGTGGAGGTCCCCGGCGCCCAGGCGGCGGCCGACCGGGCCGCCGAGGCCCCGGCGGTCCCGCCGCGCCCCGGCGCCGAGCCCTCGCTCACGACGGTGGAGCCCGCCACCCCGGCAGCGGCGCCCTCGACCCCGCCCCCGGGGGAGGGGCCCGCGACCGCGGCGCCCGGCCCGGACGCCCCCGCCACGCGACCGGCCGCGTCGGCGGGTGCCGAGCCGGCAGCGGACGAGCCCGCCGCGTCCGGCACCGGGCGCAACGGCGCCCCCACCGCGGGGGCGGACGGCAGCGGCACGGACACGGACGGCCGCGAGGGTTCCGCAGCGCCCGAGGACCCCGGCGAGCCGGAGCAGGGCGCAGCGGGCGCCGCACTCCCGCCCCCACCGCCGGCCCCCGGCGGCCCCGAGATGCACGGCATGGCGACCGTGACCGGAGCCGGCGCGCAGCACACGCCCCCCTCCGGACAGCAGCACACGCCCCCCTCCGGCCAGTGGCCACCGCCGTACGCGCTGCACGGTCCGGCGGCGGCACCCGCGCCGGAACGCTCGCACGGCCGCGGGATGCTGCTCGGGGCGCTCGGCGTGGTGCTGGCGATGGTCTCCGGCGTCGGTACCTTCGTCGCGCTGCGGGTCTACGACAAGGGCGACGAGGACACCAAGCCGCCCAGCTCCCAGCAGAAGCAGTCGCCCGGGACCGAGGACGACGGGAGCGGGAAGCCGTCGCCCGAGGACATCAGCAGCCCCGCTCCCGGCGGCGCGCTTCCCAAGGGGTACCTGGGCGCCTGGCAGGGCAGCGTCCAGGACGCCGACGGCTCCACGATCACCCGGCGGTTCGAGATCACCCAGGGCAAGGAGGGCGAGGTCGTCGCCAAGACCGTCAACATCCGGGCGGATCTGATGTGCGAGGGCGAGGCGACCCTCATCGGGTTCCGGAACAGGATGAGGGTCACCAGCCGGATCACCGCGAGCCACCCCGCGTCCAACCCCTGCTCCCCGTACAAGGAGCAGACGTTGAAGCTGAACAGCGACGGCACTCTCTCCTGGGCCTACCCGGCCGGCTCCCTCTCGGCGACCCTCCGGAAGGCGGGCGATCCGGCCGCACCGGTGCCTTCGGGGATGGCCGGCGAGTGGAAGGGCGTCAACGAGGAAGGGGACGCGCGCACCCTCTCCCTGAGCCGGGGCCGGGTCGGTACCGCGACCATGCGGGTGACCGGCGAGAACGACAAGGGCGGGAGCTGCGAGTGGGAGGGCGTGCTCGGCGGCGCCCACGCCAGGACGCTGCTGTACGGGCCGGAGAAGGTGGCTCGGGACAGCATCGGGGGCGGCTGCGGGGAGTCCGGAAGTTCATGGAGCATCACCTCGGTGGGTGACGACGAGATCCGGGTCTCCAAGGTACGGGAGGGCGACACCCCGCCGCGCGTGTACCGCCGCGTCGGCTCCGACTAGGGCGTCCGGCTCGCAACACCGTGCGACGGACCGGCCCGGAGGCCCCCGTGGCGCCTCCGGGCCGTCGCCAAGTCGTTCACCCTTCCGGCGGCTCACCGGACGCGTTGTCGTGGTGGACGTGCAGTTCGCCGTTCATGACGGTGTACATGGTGCTGTTCCCGTCCGCCGTGTTGGTCTGGGTCGGGCCGCCGTCCGCCGAATCTGGGGACGGTGTGCCGCCGTCGGCGGGCCGGTGGACTTCGACGTGGTTGTCGTGGCCGGCCACGACCGGCCCGGAGGCGTCACCGCCGATCCGGACCGAGAAGCTGTCGCCTGGTGCGGGTCTCATGGGAAGTCTCCTGCCTGTACGGGGATGTGCGTCACACGGGCGCGCCACGGCGCACCGGCGTCACCGCACACGGGTCAGTACGGAGCTGCCGCAGCCGTAGCACGGTCCCTCCATGGAGGACGGCGGCGTTTTCACGACGCGGGCTGTGTCACCCGAGGTTGTGAGGGTGATGGTCGTGTTGAGGTTCCCGAGGCGTCGTCCGCAGGAGCCACCGTCCACCTCGTACAGCGGTTCCGTCCCGCGATAGATCCGGCTGCTGCCGGTGAAGTTCAAGGCGATGATATTGCCGCAGATCGAACGGGCGGTCGCCTTGTAGTTCCCGGGACCGCTCCTTGTGAACACGATGACGGCTCCCTGGCTGTTCCGCCACGTCCCGGCGAGACCGGTGGGCGACGGCCGGGGTTCCGGTTCCTCCTGCGCACGGGTCGGAGTCGGAAAGGTGGTCGGAGTCCGGGGAGCCGTCGGCGCCGACGGGGTGTGCGACCTGACCGGAAGCGGGGTCGCCGACGAGTTCGCCGTCGTCGTGGAGTCCTGGTGGTTCTTCACAGCGACGCCCCCGATGACGAGAGCGGTGATGACGGCGAGCGCCGCGAGCACCGAGGTGCCCGCGGACATCCCGCCCCCGGCGGCCGTCGCGGCCGAGGCGCCCGCAGGGGTGCCGCTCGCCGTCCCGCCGGTCAGCCCGCCGCTCTCCCCGACGCCGGGCGGCGTCGGCGCCACGGTGCCGGACAGGTCCGGGGCGGTGGGACCCGGGCCGCCGGGCGACTGCGTGAAATCCCCCGCGTGGGCCGCCGGTTGGCCGACGTCCCCGGGGTCCGCGGCGAAGGCGCTGTCGGCCGTGGGCCCACCGCCGTGGGACGGACCACCGGCGAAGGAGGGGTCGTTGCCGGGCGAGGGGCCGCTGTCCGGGGCGGTGAAGCTGTCCGGTGGCGCGCTGTCACCCCCGGGAGGGCCTCCGCCCTGTCCGGTGACGCCGCCGTCGGCGTGCGGGGCGGCGTCCCCCTGCGGTGCGGCCGCCCCGGGCCCGTCCGCGGACCCGGAGAGCGGGGGCGGGGCGTACTGCTGGGCGCCCGCCGCCGCCTCGGCCCCGCGACCGTCCCCCAACTGGTGCCAGAGCACCACTGCCTCGGCCAGCAGGACCCCCGCCAGGACGCGGCGGCCGGTGACGAGCCTCCTGATGCCTTGCTCGTGGGTGAAGTAGGCCACGGCCCGGTCGTCGCCCGCCTGTTGCGCGGCGCCTCGTCCTCTGTCGAGCAGTCGGCCCCACGCGTCGAAGCGCAGTGCGCGGGCCAGGGCGGGGGAGGCGGCCCACGCGACCCGGACGGCGAGGTCCGGTCGTCCCGCCCGCTCGGCGAGCTCCGCCGCGACCTCCACCGCCCGTGCGTGGGCGGCCACCTGCTCGGGCTCGGTGGTCGGCTGTGCCGCCCAGTGGGCGAGGTACTCGCACAGCCGGTCGACGGGAAACGGATCCGGGTGCCGCTCCCGTACCGTCCGCCCGGCATCGACCGCGCAGCGGTACCCGCCGTCCGTCGCCGTGATCAGTCCGAGGTCCACCAGCCGCGCGCACACCGTGTACGGCTCCGCCACCTCGGCCAGCGCACCGATGTGTACCACGCCCAACTCGGCGTCGCCCAGGGCGGCCAGGAGGCGCAGCACCTTCTCGGCCCGCGCGTCGAGCTGGTCGAGCAGCAGCGGCAGCAGTTCGGACGTCGCGCCGGGCCGGGGCAGCAGCAGCGTACCGGCGGCGTCCCGCCGGGCGAGTACCCCGGCGCGCAACAGCAGCAGGGGGACCCCGGCCGCCGCCTTCCACAGCTCGGCGGCGGCGCGCGCGTCCTCGGGGGAGGTCGGGTCCAGCTCGCGGGCCAGCAGTTCCACACCGGCCTCCCGGTCGAGCCCTCCCAGTTCCAGGGACCTGCCCCCGCCCAGCGGCACCCGCTCCCGGCAGGCGAAGACGAACGTGGCGTCCGGGGCCGCGTCCGCCAGCTCCCGTAACGCGTCGGCGGACAGTTCGGCGCCGTCGACGTACACGGTCACCCGCACCCCGGTCATCAAGCGCCGCAGTTCGGTGGCGTGCGGCGCGTATCCGGCAGTGTCGTAGCAGGCCTCGAAGATCTCCTGGGCCAGGTCCTCCGCCTCCCGATGGGCCGCGGCGAGGAACAGCACGCCGTCCGGCCCCGGGGGCAGACTCCGTGCTGCGTGCCGCAGCAGAGTGCTCTTCCCGATCCCGGGCGGCCCCCACAGCAGCACGGGGCCGCCGGTGGCCACGGCGTCGGCCAGTGCGGCCAGCTCCGCCTCCCGCCCCAGCGGGGCCGACTGTCGTCCGGGCAGCAGTGCGATGTGGTCCCGGCGCACCGGCCGGGGCCGTTCGCGGTCCATCAGCAAGGTCACGGCCGATCCGTGCTGCGCGTCCACCACCACGTTGTGGTGACCGGCGACGATCGGCCCCATGGCGTCGCCGCCGATGTCCACCCGGACGCGGGTGGTGTCACCGTCACCCGGTTCGCCCCGCGGGCGCTGCCCCGGTCCGGTGGTCACACCGTCGCGGTCCTCCGGCTGCTCCACTGCCACCCCGCCTCCCCGGTCCGCTCCGCGCGTGACCGTCTCGTCGTCACTTGGTCTCCGCGCGTCACGCTAGGTACGAACCCGCCCGGCGACACCGTCCAATGACGGTTTCCGCGCGATTGCTTCGGCGCCCTGCCCGCCCCGGGGGCACCCGGCCGTGGTGGACGCGGCCCGCGTCACGGCCCGGCGAACGCGGTACGGCGCAACAGGGACAGGTCCTCGACGGTGATGGACCGGTATCCCGTGGAGACGACTCCGCTCTCGCGGAGCCCGCGCAGGGCCTTGTGCACGGTCGGTTCGGCGGCGCCGGACAGGGTGGCCAGCTCCGGCTGGGTGATCGGCCAGCGGATCACGGCGCCCGCCCCCAGTGGCTCCCCATAGGTCATCGCGATCTGGTGCAGCACCCGGGCCAGCCGGGTGCGGGCGTCGCAACCGGTGAAGTCGACGCGGTACCTGGTGGCCGCACGCAGCTTGGTCACCACGGCGGTGTTCACCGCGTGGGCGATCTCAGGCTCGCGCCGCAGGCAGCCGAGGAAGTCGCCCCGGGGCACGAGCCGGGCCGCGACGGGGCCGCAGGTGGTGACCGTGGCGGAGCGGGGCCGTCCGTCCACCGCGGCGAACTCGCCCACGAGGTCGCCGCCCATGCGCACCGCGAGCAGGGCGTCCCGCCCGTCGTCGGTCCGGGCCGTCACCTTCACCACGCCGCCGAGCAGGACCAGCACGAAATCGGTGTCCTCCGCCTCCCGGATGAGCACGCGGCCCGCCGCGTACCGCACCCGGGACCCCAGCGCGAGCAGCTGGTCACGCGCGGGCCGTGCCAGGCCGCCGAGCAGGCTCGGCGTCGGCCAGTTCGGCTCGTGGCCCGTTCGCCCCGCACCGCCGTTCCCGCGCCGGCCTGTCTCCCGCATCCGTCCCCCTGGGTCGTCGCCCCGCCTCGGCCGGGGTGCACCCGGGCCACCAGTGTGCGCCGGGGCGCACGCCGTCGTCCTCCCTCCGGGCCGGGAAATCCCCCTTCCACGGCCTCGGCGGGTCCGCTTCCGGGAGTTGAGCGCCTCCCTGTCCGGGAGTCGGGCGGACCCCCGTCCACGACTTGGCCGGATCCCGTACGGCGACGGGTTCCGGGCGCCGCGGGCCGGGCAGTGTGGAGTGTGCCGCGAAGACGCGCCGTGTGCCGGGTGCCGGCGGACACTTGACGCGAAGCCCCGCTGCCGCCCTGGAGGAGCGTATGACACAGACACGGGAACACCGGGCCCTGCTGGCCGTCGACATCGCACACTCGGCCGGACGCGGCGACGTGGCCCTCCACCGGATCCGGGAGGCGCTGTCGCGGGCGCTCGCGGAGTCGTTCGAGTTGAGCGACATCGACTGGCACGCCTCCCTGCGCGACGACTTGGGGGACGGCATGCGCATCACCACGCCGCCCGGCACCCCGAAGACGCGGCTGATCCACCCCTTGGTGCACGATCTGACCGCCCGCCTGCGCGCCCACAACCGGCTGGCAGCGCCCCCGGCACGTATCCGCGTCCGTATCGCGCTGCACGCCGGGGACGTCTGCCTGGGCCCGCGAGGCCAGGTCACCGGCCGACCGCTGGAAGTGCTCGCCCGGCTGCTCGACGCGGCTCCGGCCCGGGCGGCGCTCGCCCGGGCCCCGGAAGCCGTGACCGCCTCGCTGCTCGTCTCCCAGCCCTTCTACGACGACACCGTGCACCACGGCTACCCCGGCATCGAGCCGGAGGCCTTCCGAAGGGTCTCTCTCGCGGAGAAGGAGTACGCCGCCGACGCCTGGCTGTATCTGCCCGGGCACGAGGGCGTCCCCCCGGTGCCCGGACCGGCCGGTGCTCCGGCCCGGGCGGGCTCCGGCGAACCGAAGATGATCAACAAGGCGTCCGGGAACGGCGTCGTCTACGCGACCCAGAACGGTACCCAGAACATTCACCACGGACGGCGGTGAGCGCCGTGGACGGGGAGGAGCGCCGGTGAGTCAGGAACTGGCCGCAGTGGCCGAGGCCGGAGCCGCGGCGGTGGTCGCGGCGATGGCCACGGAGGTGTGGCAGAGCACGAGGGCCGGGCTCCTTCGCCTCTTCCACCGCGGCGACGAGGAGCGCCGGGCGGCGCTCGCGGCCCAACTGGACAACAACGCGGCCCTGGTCGACGCCGCCGCAGCACCGGACGAGGTGCGGCGTGCCGTGCTCGCCTACTGGTCCGGGGAGTTGACGGCGCTGCTGCACGCGGACTCCTCCCCTCGGCAGGCCCTCGCCCAGCTGGCCGCCGAGGTCGCCGCCGCCCTCCCGAAGGAGCGCGGGGCCGGCGTCTTCCAGCAGACCAACACCGCGCACGACCTCGGCACCGTGCTCGCCGTCCAGCAGGGCGATCTGCACGCTAGCCGCCGTGCCGCGTCGGCACCGTCACCCGGGACGGG
Source organism: Streptomyces smyrnaeus (assembly GCF_017676345.1). Classification (GTDB taxonomy): domain Bacteria; phylum Actinomycetota; class Actinomycetes; order Streptomycetales; family Streptomycetaceae; genus Streptomyces; species Streptomyces smyrnaeus. The sequence goes on from NZ_JAFFZM010000010.1 coordinate 187,095, forward strand.
TCGTTGTTCGGGGAGCTGAACTCCAGGCGGGCGCCGTCCGGGTTGTACTCGGCGTAGAGCGGGTCGACGGTGTCGACGACGACGGCGAGCCGGTGGCCGGCGGGCACGTCGTAGGAGGTGGAGAACAGCTCCAGGTCCACGCCGAACGGCTTGCCGGGGGTGCGGTCGTGGAAGGTGTAGGGGGCGTGGGTGATCAGCTTGCCGGTGCCGAGCGGGCCGACGTCGTAGAGGTGGGCGAAGAAGGTGCCGCTCTCCTTGTCGCTGGTCACCGTCGTGTGCAGCTTCGCCGTGCCCCGTACCCGGGTGGCCTGCGCATGGCGTTCGGACTGCCACACGGCGGCGCGGGAGCGCGGCAGCAGCGGTACGGAGACGACCGGCGGCAGCTTGAGGAACTGGTCGAGGATGCCGGTGAGGAAGACGGTGCCGCCGTTGGCGCCGGAGTCCTTGCCGGTGGCCAGCTCCTTCGTCCGGTCCAGTGGCACGGTGCGGCTGCCGGAGGGGACGTCCTGCCAGCTGCGGTAGCCCTCGTAGCCGCCGTTCGTCCGTGACTTGAGCTGGACGGGGGCCTCGGTGTCGATGCCGTTGTGCTCGTCCTTGAGATAGCGGTCGAACCACCGGTGCGCATGCGACCAGGTGTCGTTGGGGAGTCCGAGCAGACCGCTCGCCTCGGCGGTCGCATGGTCGCCGGGGCGGAACTCCAGCCGCTTGGGCCCGCGCAGCTTCTCGAAGAAGTCGGCGTACTGGTTGGGCGGGAAGATCGAGTCGTTCCAGGCGTTGCCGAGCATGATGGCGGCGCCGTTGTCGTTGATCTCGTCGAGGTAGGTCGCGGGGGAGCGCTTCTTGCCCCAAGCGATCATCTCGTCCTCCTTGGCCAGGTCGGAGGAGAGGAAGTTCTTCATGATCTCCCGCAGTTCGGGGCTCGGTCGGCCGGTGAGCTCGCCGGAGGCGCCGAGCAGCCCCGCCGCCTGGAGATGCTGGGTGCGACCGCTGTAGATGGCGCCGATCAGGTCGGCCCAGCCGCTGAGCGCGGTGACGGCCTTGATCCGCGGGTCGTGTCCGGCCGCCAGCAGACTGATGCCGGCGCCGTAGGAGACGCCGCCCATGCCGATCCGGTCCTTGTCGGCGGGGGTGTGGGCCAGTGCCCAGTCGATGACGCGGGAGGCGTCGGCGATGTCCTTGGGGCCGGCGGTCTCGATCAGGCCGCCGGACTGCCAGAAGCCGCGGGAGTTGTAACTGACCACCACATAGCCGGAGTCGGCGAGTTTCTTGGCCTGCGCGAGATATTCGATCTGCGGGCTGGCCCAGCTGGTGGGCAGCACGATCAGCGGGTAGGTGCGGGTGGCGGCCGGGTGTGCGGTGGCGCCCTCGGGGAGGAAGACGTTGCCCTTGAGGGTGATGCCGCCGTCACCTTCGATGTCGACGAAGTCGACACCGGTGACGGCTGCCGCTGCCGGCCGGGCCGTCGCGGTGGGCTGTGCCGTCGCGGTGGGGGCGAGGGCCAGGCCGCTGGTGAAGAGCGTCCCGGACAGGAGGACGGCGGCGGTACGGACGTGCCCTGAGGTGGGGGAGGGGCGCATGCGCTGCTCCAGATGTCGAGGGTGACCCAGGGGTGGGGGTGAAAGTGACTGGAGAGTAAGCGCGTTGGGCTACCCGGGGTAACCCGCCAGTAGGTTACGGACCGGTAAAGGGATGCGCCGCCCGCCGCTCCGTACGGGTTCTTGTCAGGCGGGCAGAGGGGACTTACGGTCTCAACCTCACGTATATCTACGCGTGTCGAACTGGCTGCCGCCCTCGAGAGACGTCCTCGTGAAGGAGCTGCTCATGCCCGACCTTGTACGTGCCGCGCTGGTACAGGCGACCTGGACAGGCGACACCGAGTCGATGATCGCCAAGCACGAGGAGCACGCCCGCGAGGCCGCCCGCCGGGGCGCGCGGATCATCGGCTTCCAGGAAGTCTTCAACGCCCCCTACTTCTGCCAGGTGCAGGAGCCCGAGCACTACCGCTGGGCCGAGCCGGTCCCGGACGGCCCCACCACCCGGCGGATGTGCCGACTGGCGCAGGAGACCGGCATGGTCGTCGTCTCCCCGGTCTTCGAGATCGACGGCTCCGGCTTCTACTACAACACCGCCGCCGTCATCGACGCCGACGGCACCGTGCTCGGCACCTACCGCAAGCACCACATTCCGCAGGTCAAGGGGTTCTGGGAGAAGTACTACTTCCGCCCCGGCAACCTCGGTTGGCCGGTGTTCGAGACCGCTGTCGGCAAGGTCGGCGTCTACATCTGCTACGACCGCCACTTCCCCGAGGGCTGGCGTGCCCTGGGGCTGGGCGGCGCGCAGCTCGTCTACAACCCCTCGGCCACCTCGCGCGGCCTGTCCGCCCATCTGTGGCAGCTCGAACAGCCCGCCGCCGCCGTCGCCAACGAGTACTTCGTCGCCGCCATCAACCGCGTCGGCGTCGAGGAGCTGGGCGACAACGACTTCTACGGGACGAGCTACTTCGTCGACCCGCGCGGCCAGTTCGTCGGGGACGTCGCCTCGGACAAGGAGGAGGAGCTGCTGGTCCGCGACCTGGACCTGAACCTGATCGACGAAGTGCGGCAGCAGTGGGCCTTCTACCGGGACCGACGCCCCGACGCCTACGAAGGGCTGGTGCAGCCGTGAGCCGGGAGCCGGAGCCGGCGGCCGGCGCCCGTACCGACAGCCACCGCGGCGCCGAGGTCCACCGCGAACTGCACGCCCGGCACCGGGCGGTGCTGCCCGGCTGGCTCGCGCTCTACTACGACGAGCCCCTGGAGCTCACCCACGGCGAGGGCCGCCATGTCTGGGACGCCCGAGGCCGCCGCTACCTCGACTTCTTCGGCGGCATCCTCACCACCATGACGGCGCACGCGCTGCCCGAGGTCACCAAGGCCGTCGCCGAGCAGGCCGGACGCGTCCTGCACACCTCCACCCTCTATCTCAACCGCCCCATGGTGGAGCTCGCCGAGCGCATCGCCGCGCTCTCCGGCATCCCCGACGCGCGGGTCTTCTTCACCACCTCGGGCACCGAGGCCAACGACGCCGCGCTGCTGCTGGCCACCACCTACCGCCGGTCCAACCAGGTCCTGGCGATGCGCAACAGCTACCACGGCCGGTCCTTCTCCACCGTCGGCATCACCGGCAACCGCACCTGGTCGCCCACCTCCCTCTCGCCCCTGCAGACCCTCTACGTACACGGCGGCGTCCGCACCCGCGGCCCCTTCGCGCACCTGGACGACGACGCGTTCATCCGAGCCTGCGTCGCCGACCTGGCGGACATGCTGGGCCAGGCACGCCCGGAGGTCGCCGCGCTGATCGCCGAACCCGTGCAGGGCGTCGGCGGCTTCACCTCGCCGCCCGACGGCCTCTACGCCGCCTTCCGCGAAGTCCTCCGGCAGCACGGCATCCTGTGGATCAGCGACGAGGTGCAGACCGGCTGGGGCAGGACGGGCGACCACTTCTGGGGCTGGCAGGCGCACGGCGCCGCGGGGCCGCCCGACATGCTCACCTTCGCCAAGGGCATCGGCAACGGCATGTCGGTCGGCGGGGTCGTCGCCCGCGCCGAGATCATGAACTGCCTGGACGCCAACTCCATCTCCACCTTCGGCGGCAGCCCCGTCACCATGGCCGCCGCCAACGCCAACCTCAACCACGTCCTCGAACACGACCTCCAGGGCAACGCACGCCGCGTCGGCGGTCTGCTGCTGGAGCGGCTGCGTGCCGCGTGCGCCGGGCTCGGTGTCGTCCGGGAGGTACGCGGCAGAGGATTGATGGCCGGAATCGAACTGGTCGTCCCCGGCACCGAGGAGCCCTCGCCCGAGGCCGCCTCGATCGTGCTGGAGGCGGCCCGCGAGGGCGGCGTCCTCATCGGCAAGGGAGGCGGTCACGCCACCTCCAGCGTGCTGCGGATCGCCCCGCCGCTCACGCTGACCGTCGCCGAGGCCGAAGAGGGCGCCGCCGTGCTGGAGAGCGCGTTGCGCGCCGCCGACAGTGCGATGTGAGGGGCTGCCCCTGTCTGCCGTCGACACCGTGCAGGTGGGTTGTGGCTTGTCGCGCAGTTCCCCGCGCCTCTTCGGGCGCAGAGCACTCAGGAGGGCAACCGTATGACCCTGACGACCCTGATCAAGGGCGGCCTCGTCGTCACCGCCGCCGACGAGACGGAGGCCGACGTCCTCGTCGAGGACGGCCGAATCGCCGCCGTCGTCGCCCGCAACAGCACCGCCGCCGCGTCACTGACCGCCGACCGCACCCTGGACGCCACCGACAGATACGTCATCCCGGGCGGCGTCGACGCGCACACCCATATGGACTTCCCGTTCGGCGGCACCTTCTCCAGCGACGACTTCGAGACCGGCACCCGGGCCGCCGCCTGGGGCGGCACCACGACCATCGTCGACTTCGCCGTGCAGACCAAGGGCCATGCGCTGCGCGAGGGGCTGGACCGGTGGCACGCCAAGGCCGACGGCCGGTGCGCCGTCGACTACGCCTTCCATATGATCCTCTCCGATGTGAACGAGGGCACCCTCAAGGAGATGGACGCCCTGGTGGAGGAGGGCGTCACCTCGTTCAAGATGTTCATGGCCTACCCGGGTGTCTTCTACAGCGACGACGGCCAGATCCTGCGCGCCATGCAGCGCACCGCCGCCAACGGCGGGCTGACGATGATGCACGCCGAGAACGGCATCGCCATCGACGTCCTGGTCGAACAGGCCCTCGCGGCGGGCCGTACCGACCCCCGCCACCACGGGGAGGTCCGCAAGGCGCTGCTGGAGGCCGAGGCCACGCACCGGGCCATCCAGCTGGCCCGGGTCGCCGGATCGCCGCTGTACGTCGTGCACGTCTCGGCGAGCGAAGCGGTCGAACAGCTGGCCGCCGCGCGCGGTATGGATCTGCCCGTCTTCGGCGAGACCTGCCCGCAGTACCTCTATCTGAGCACCGACAACCTCGCCGAGCCCGACTTCGGCGGCGCCAAGTACGTGTGCAGCACCCCGCTGCGCCCCCGCGAGCACCAGGCGGCGCTGTGGCGGGCGCTGCGCACCGACGACCTCCAGGTCGTCTCCACCGACCACTGCCCGTTCTGCTTCACCGGCCAGAAGGAGCTCGGCAGGGGGGACTTCTCCAAGATCCCCAACGGTATGCCCGGCGTGGAGCACCGGATGGACCTGCTCCACCAGGCCGTCGTGGACGGCCATCTCACCCGGCGCCGCTGGATCGACCTGGCCTGCACCACCCCGGCACGGATGTTCGGCCTCCACCCGAAGAAGGGCACCCTGGCCCCCGGAGCGGACGCGGACATCGTCATCTACGACCCGCGGGCGGAACAGACCCTCTCGGCCGAGACCCACCATATGAACGTCGACTACTCCGCCTACGAGGGCAAACGGCTCACCGGCCGCGTCGAGACCGTCCTCTCCCGGGGCGAACCGGTCGTGGAACGGGGCAGCTACTCGGGCCGGGCGGGGCACGGCAGGTACGTCCCGCGCGGGATCTGCCAGCTTCTCAACTGAACACGGACTCGTAAGGGGTATGCCCATGGACTTCGGACTCGTCCTCCAGACGGATCCGCCCGGCGCCGCGACCGTCGCGCTGATGCGGCAGGCCGAGCGCAACGGTTTCCGGTACGGCTGGACGTTCGACTCACCGGTGCTGTGGCAGGAGCCGTACGTCCTCCACAGCCGCATCCTCGCCGAGACGGAGCGGCTGGTCGTCGGGCCCATGGTCACCAACCCCGGCACCCGCTCCTGGGAGGTGACCGCCTCCACCTTCGCCACCTTGAACGAGATGTACGGCAACCGCACCGTGTGCGGTATCGGCCGCGGCGACTCGGCCATGCGGGTCGCCGGGCGCCCGCCCACCACCCTGGCCAGGCTGGGGGAGGCCATGCGGACCATCCGCGACCTGGCCGAGGGCCGCGAGGCGGTGGTGGACGGCACCGCGTTGCGGCTGCCGTGGGTCCGTGACGGCCGGCTGCCGGTGTGGATGGCCGCCTACGGTCCCAAGGCGCTGGCGCTGGCCGGCCGGGAGGCGGACGGGTTCATCCTGCAACTCGCCGACCCGCTGCTGACCGCGTGGATGGTCGGCGCCGTCCGGGAGGCCGCGGTGCAGGCGGGCCGGGACCCGGCCGAGATCACCGTCTGCGTGGCCGCGCCCGCCTATGTGTGCGAGGACACCCCGGAAGCACTCGCGCACGCCCGGGAGCAGTGCCGCTGGTTCGGCGGCATGGTCGGCAACCATGTCGCCGACCTCGTCGCGCGGTACGGCGAGCGCTCCGAGGCGGTACCCGCGGCGCTCACCTCCTACATCAAGGAACGCGCCGGTTACGACTACGCGCACCACGGCCGGGCCGGCAACCCGGACACCGCGTTCGTGCCCGACGAGATCGTGGACCGGTTCTGTGTGCTGGGTCCGCCGCAGGCCCATGTTGACCGGCTGCGCGAGCTGTCCGGGCTCGGCGTGGACCAGTTCGCGCTGTACGCGATGCACGATGCGAGGGAGTACGCCGTCGACGTGTACGGCTCCGAGATCCTCCCGGCGCTGGGTTAGGGATCACTCGTTCTGCTTCTCGTAGACCAGCGGCTGGTAGTCGGGGTGCCGGCGGATGTAGTTGGCGAAGAACGGGCACACCGGCGCCACCTTCTCGCCCGCCTCCTGTGCCGTCTCCAGGATGTGGTGCGAGAGAGCGCCGCCCACCCCCTGGCCCTCGTACTCGGGCTCGACCTCCGTGTGCGTCACCGCGATGACGCCGGGCGCGCGGAGATACTGCGCGATCCCCGCGAGGGAACCGCCGATCCGTGCCTCGTAGCGGCCCTCGGCGGCGTTGTCGGAGATCTCCGGTTGCTGCTCTCCGGCCATGCTGCTCCCTCGCTGTCGTCGGCTGCCGGCTGTCACTCGGTCGCGTCGTGGATCTGGGCGGTGAACTGCTCGGGCCGCACGGCCTGCCCCCCGCTGTCGAGCACGGCGACGGGCCGGCCCCGGAAGACCACCGTCGGGGTGACCGAGATGTCGCTCGCGTCGAAGGCGCGGCCGACCCGCTTCGCCCAGGTGTGATACCCCCGCTCCAGCACCGCTTCGTCGAAGGTGTGGCGGCGCAGCCCCGGCACGTCGTTGGCCAGCCCGAGCAGCATCCGGTCCTCGGCGAACCCGTCGTGCCCCTCGTGCGGCTGGTTGCGGTAGAGCGTGCGCAGATACGCCATGAACTGGGCCTGCCCCACGTCGGCCGCCGCCCCCAGCGCCGCCAGCGCATGGTGCGAGCCCTGCCCGCCCAGCTTGTCGTCCAGGAACGTGCCGAAGTGGAAGTGCAGTACGAACTCCCCGTCGTCGGCCAGCTGTTGCAGCGTGCCGCCCAGCGCGTTCTCCGCACGGGCGCAGTACGGGCAGCGCAGATCCAGGTAGAGGTCCAGCACGGGCGGCCCCGGCTCGGGCGCCTCGGGGTCGGCCCCGTAGACCACCGTCGTGCCGCCCTCGCCAGTCGTGTTCGCCGGGATCATGCGCCCAGCCTCGTCGCACCGGTCGGGCCCGGCAACGGGGGAGCGCCCATTCGGGGTGGCCGGGGCCGGGCGTGCGGAAGTTGACTTGAACCTCACTTCAACTTGCAGGGTGGTGATCACACGGCACGAAGCCCCCGGGACAGCGGCCGTGACCCGCAGCAGTACGCGACGAAGGAGCTCAGCCGTGATTCTGGTAACCGGAGCAACAGGCAAGGTCGGCAAGCATGTGGCGGCGCGGCTCGTGGCGGAGGGGATTGCCGTACGCGCCCTCGTCCGCGACCCCGCGACCGCCGTACTGCCCGACGGTGTCGAGGCCGTACGCGGCGACCTCGCGGACCCCGCGAGCCTGACCGAAGCCCTCGCGGGGGAAGAGGTGGAGGGCGTCTTCCTCATCTGGCCGCTGCCCGGCCCGCGCGGCGGGGCCGAGGCCGTCGCCGCGCTCGCCGAGCACACCCGCCGCATCGTCTATCTGTCGGCCCGCGGTGTGCCGGAGGACGAGACGGCACAGCTCACCGAGGACATCTTCGGCACCCACGCGGCACTGGAGCGGCTGATCCGCGCCTCCGTCGCCGAGTGGACCCTGCTGCGGCCCGGTGGCTTCGCCGGCAACACCCTGCTGTGGGCCCCGCAGATCCGGGCGGGCGGGCCGGTGCGCACGGCTCACCCCCAGGCGGCCCGCACGCTGGTGCACGAGGCCGACATCGCCACCGCCGCCGTCCGCGCCCTGCTCACCGACGACCTGGTGGGGGCAGCACCCGAACTCACCGGCACCGAACTGCTCACCCAGGCCGAGCAGGTCACCGTCATCGGAGAGGTCCTCGGCCGCCACATCGCCGTCGAGAAGCTCTCCCGCGGCCAGGCCCGCGACGATCTGCTGGCGGCGGGACTGCCGCCCGCCTACGCGGACGGCATCCTCGACGCGCACGCCGAGATGGAGGCCCACCCGGAGACCGTCGCCCCCGGAGCCCTGGAGCTGCTGGGCCGTCGGCCCCTCACCTACCGGCAGTGGGTGACCGACCACGTCGCCGACTTCCGGTGACCGGCCCGAGGTGACCGGCCGGGCGGCCTCCGGGCCGGACGAGTCGTCAGTTCGGCAGTGCCCGCAACCAGGTGGGCGGCTGGCTGTCGTCCCGTTCGGCCGATTGCGGTGGCGGACCGCCCGCCTGGAGCTGCCACAGCTTGGCGTATCTGCCGCCGCGCTGCACCAGTTCGGTGTGGGTGCCGCGTTCGGCGACCACGCCGCCGCGTTCCAGGACATAGATGGTGTCGGCGTTGCGGATGGTGGAGAGCCGGTGGGCGATCACGATGAGGGTCCGCTTGTGCGCGAAGGCGTCGAGGCCGCGCTGGATGGCCGCCTCGGTCTCGTTGTCGACCGCGGAGGTGGCCTCGTCGAGGATCACGACAGGGGGATTGGCCAGGATGGTGCGGGCGAGTGAGATGCGCTGCTTCTGGCCGCCCGACAGAGCGGCACCGCGTTCGCCGACCGGGGTGTCGTAGCCGTCGGGCAGGGAGTCGATGAAGGAGTCGGCCCCGGCCGCGCGGGCGGCCTCGGCGACGCGCCCCTGGTCGGCGTCGAAGGTGCCGTAGCGGATGTTCTCCGCGATCGTCCCGTCGAAGACGAACGGCTCCTGGGAGACGTAACCGATCGCGCCCCGCAGCTCGCGCAGGGACAGTTCGCGTACATCGACACCGTCGAGCAGCACCTGTCCCGACGCGGGGTGCCGGAAGCGCATCAGGAGCTTGGCGATGGTGGTCTTGCCGGCGCCGGTCGTGCCGACGATACCGGTGACCTGGCCCGGGGCGATGCGCATCGACAGCTCGCGCAAGGCGGGCTCCCGACCGGGATAGGCGAACGTCACCTTCCGCAGATCGAGCCCGCCGCGGATGCCCTCCGCGGGCAGCTCCCTGCTGCCCGCGGCGTCCTCCTTGGGCAGGCTCAGCAACCGCTCGACGCGCTCGAAGGCGGCGATGGAGCGGCGGTAGCCGTCCGTCATCTCCCCGAGCCGGTTGAGGCGCGAGAGGGCGATGGCGGGCATGTCCAGCAGGGGGGTGAAGCTCTCCAGCGCCAACTCGCCGCGCAGCACGGCGTTGCCGCCCAGCAGGATGGTGCCCGGCAGCGCGGCCAGGGCGCAGCCTCGCACCAGTTGGCCTTGCAGGGCGGAGCTGCGGTCGGTGCGGTGGTTCGCCGCCCCGTGCTCCGCGCTGAGTTCGGCCACGCGCTCGTCCTCGTACTCCTCGGTGCACGCGGCCTTGACCATCACATTGGCCTGCAGGGTGTCCGTCAGCCGGGCGTTGAGCCGCGACCGGGCCGCGGCCGACTTCTCGCGGTCGTCCGCCGTGCGCTCGTGGAACCGGAAGGAGAGCCAGGCGACCACGGGGACGGGGGCGAAGGCGACCCAGGCCAGCTGCGGGGCCAGCAGCAGATACGTGGGCGCGAGCACCGCGAAGCAGGTGGCCAGCTGCACCCCCTCGTGCAAGGTGCGCCCGACGAAGTCGCCGAGCTGCCCGATGTCCTCGGTCAGTACCTGCGAGGTGCGGCTGGTGCGCTCCCCCTCCAGGTCGGCGGTCGACAGTCGCTGGACGTGCGCGAACGTGGCCGTGCGCCACTCGCCCTCGACCTGCTGGCCGAGCTTGTTCCAGCGGACGTTGGCGGCGTACGCCATACCGGTGGCGGCCACCACCGCCAGCGCCGTGGCGCCCGCGAGCACCGGTAGTTGGGCGCCCAGACCGGCCAGCCCCATGCCCGACAGGGCCTCACTGCCGCCTTGGACGAGGACCGCGATGGTGTAGGAGATGAGCGCGAACGCACCCATCTCCAGGGCCTGGGAGACCACCGAGAGCGCTGCCGCGAAGGCGAACTTGCGGCGGTGCGGGCCGATGAGCCGGGGCAGGAAGCCGCGCCGGGAGCGCGGTTGGGAGGTATCGGCGGAGGCATCGACGGCGGTGTCGCCCCCGGGCGCGGCGGAGTTCGACCGCCGCCAGGACCGTCTGACGATCGCTGCCGTGGCCACGGCCACGACGCCGAGACTCACCCACGGTCGGGCCAGCACTTTCAACGTCTGCTTCCCGAAACCCAGCGCGAGGGCGACGGCCGCTCCGGCGCCGGCCACCGCGACGACGCCGGTACCGCTGCCGGACGCCTTCTTTCCGTCCTCGCCGAGAGGTCGTTGCCCGCTCGCGGCGCCGCCCGCTCGCCGCCGCGCCGAGCGGGGCGCCTGCCGGGGCGCGGGGCCGGGGGAGTGGGCGACCCTGGTGAGGAGCTGCGACACCGTCCGGCCCAGCAACCGTGCCACTTCCCGCGCGTCCACGGTCGCGTCGTGGAAGACCAGCACCCGGCCGGTGACCGCGCTGGCCTCCGCCTGCGTGATACCCGGCGCCGCCCGGAGGGAGGACTCCAGCAGCTGGGCCAGGTTGGGCCGACCGCGTACGGCCGTCACCTCCCAGCGCTGCCGACCCGGCAGCACCGAACGGGGGCGGACGGGGACATCGGCGAGACGGCTGAAGGACGGTGCGCTCGCCGCGGGCGGACCCATCAGAAGTGTCATGTACGCAAATCCACCAGAGTGCGGAACCGGTGTCCGCTGGGCGTGGCTGAACAGGGCGTAGGAAATCAGGCGACAAGGGTCGTACGGACCACATCGGCCATAGGGGCAACAACGGTCAGGGGGACTCTAGAGGTTGGCTCCGGCGGCCAGCCAGTGCAGGACCCGCTGGTTCACCCTTCCGGGTAAGCGCGGACTAGGGCACCCGTGCGGTCCACGCCTCGCTGCTGTATTTGGACAGCGCCAGCTCCTCGGCCCGTGCCATCTCCTGCGCGGTCACCCGGCCCTCGGCCAGGCCGTAACGGGTGCGGAAGGAGCCGATCATGCGATCGATGACCTCGTCGCGGGGCAGCCCGGTCTGCCGCCGCAGTGGGTCGACGCGCTTCTTGGCGCTTCTGGTGCCCTTGTCGGACATCTTCTCCTTGCCGATGCGCAGCACGTCGAGCATCTTCTCGGCGTCGATGTTGTACGACATCGTCACGTGGTGCAGCACGGCCCCGCCACCCGCGGCGAGCCGCTTCTGGGCGGCGCCGGCGATCTTGCCCTCCTTGGAGGCGATGTCGTTCAGCGGCAGGTACCAGGCCTTGATGCCCATGTCGCCGAGCGCGTTGAGCACCCAGTCGTCGAGGTAGGCGTAGGACTCGGCGAACGACAGACCCGAGACGAGGGAGGCGGGCACCGAGAGGGAGTAGGTGATGGTGTTCTCGGCCTCCACGAACATGGCACCGCCGCCGGAGATCCGGCGTACGACGGTCACCCCGTGCCGGGCCGCGCCTTCGGGGTCCACCTCGTTGCGCAGCGACTGGAAGCTGCCGATGATGACGGCAGGGGAGTCCCACTCCCAGACCCGCAGGGTCGGCGAGCGGCGGCCGGCGGCCACCTCGCTCGTGAGCACCTCGTCGAGCGCCATATGGAGGGCGGGCGACTGCGGCGGCTCATGGATGAGCTGCCAGTCGTAGTCGGTCCACTCGGTGGCCCGGGTCAGCGCACGGCGCACACACACCGCGATCCCCTCGGCCGTGAGGCCGTACATCGTGGTGCTCTCCGGCAGCGCCGCCTCGATGCGGGCGGTGAGCCCGGCGGTGTCGGTGTCGGAGGGGGCGCCCTCCAGGGCCCGGTCGATGGCGCCGAGCGCCTCGTCGGGTTCGAGGAAGAAGTCGCCGGCGACGCGGACGTTGCGCAGCACCCCGTCCCGGTCGTCCAGATCGACCACCACCAGCTTGCCGCCGGGGATCTTGTACTCGCCGTGCATCGGCTGACCGCCTGCCTCACTGTCCGTTCCGGCGGGACCGCGCTGGTGGTCCCGGCCGGTGTTCAGCCTACGTCCGTGACCAGCCGGCGCGATCGTCGCGTATGGCCGATCAGCAAGAAGGCGGACATCACCAGCGTGACGGCCTGGGCGACGACGGCGAGCCGCTTGTCGTCGAACCAGACCGGCTCGTACATGTCGGGGAACGGCCCCAGCTCTCCCACGTCGACGTAGGTGTAGATCAGCAGCAGCGCCAGCCCGCCCGCGGCGACCAGTGAGGCGAACGCGTCCGAGACCGTGCGCCACCACACCAGCACCAGCAGCCCCGCCAGCGCCGCCACTGCGGCCTCGATCCGGAACAGATCCCCCTGACTGATGCCCGCGCTCACCCTGTCGTACTGGTCGGCGAGGGTGGCGTGGACATAGGCGACCACACCGAGCCCGCCGGCGGACAGCGCACGGGCGCCGCCTTGCACGATGCGGTACGCCTGCCCGTGGGCCGCGGGTGGCGGAGCACGGTGGGGAGTGGGGGTGTTCGCGGTCATCGCCTCTCCTGCCGTCCGGATGTGGGGACACCGGTCCTGGGAGTCAGTAGCCGCCGTCGGTCTGCCTCGGCTTCTTGGAGGGCTTCTTCTCCTTCTCCTCGCGGGTGATCTTCTTGCCGGAGGGGTCGAGGACGAACCACTCGGCGCCGAACTGGTCGAGCCCCTGGCCCTCGGTGTCACCCGGCTTCTCGTCGCCCTCGTAGCGGTAGAGGGGATGGCCGTCGTAGGTGACCTGCCGCTCGCCGCCCTCCCGCTCGCCGGTGCCCAGCAGTTCGCTCCTGGCGCCCGCACCCGCCTCGGGCTCGGCCTTGCCCTTGACGACGACGGGGGGCCACGCCTGCGCGCAGCCCCCCTCGCACGTCGATCGGCTCGACTTGTCCGCCTCGAAGAGATAGAGCGTGCGGCCGGTGCCGTCGACCAGGATCCTGCCCAGGTCGCTGGAGCGCACCTGGACCGTCCCCTCCTTCTTCGTGGGCGACGGGGAGGGGGACGGGCCGCCGTCGCCGCCGTCCGAGCAGCCGCTGAGGACCGCGGCCCACAGCACCGCGGCTGCGGCGCACACGGCTGTCCAGGTGGTGTTCCTCATGTGCTCCTCCGGCTCGGCTCTCCCCGGCCGGGGGGTGGCTGGGGAGCGGCTGCGGGACCAGAGCACCACGCGCCCGGGGGCGCCGCCACTCGGCGGGGGCCGTCCTGCGTACCCGGCCCGCCGACGCGGGTCAGGCGGCGAAGCCGCCGTCCACCGCGAGCAGGGCGCCGGTGACGTAACGGGCGCCGTCGCCGGCGAGATGCGCCACCGAGTCGGCGATCTCCTCCGGCGTCCCGTACCGGCCCAGCATCGTCAGAGCCGCCTGTGCCGAGGCTCCCGGCCCGTCGGCGGGGTTCATATCGGTGTCGATCGGGCCCGGAGAGATCTGGTTGACGGTGATCCCGCGCGGGGCCAGCTCCCGGGCCAGCCCCTTGGTGAGCCCGGTGACGGCCGCCTTGCTCATGGCGTAGAGGGTCATCCCGGGGAAGGGCACCCGCGCCGACACACAGCTGCCGATGTTGACGATCCGGCCGCCGTCCGCCAGCCGCGCCGCCGCAGCCTGCGCCACCAGATAGGCACCGCGCACATTGGCCGTCAGCACCCGGTCCACCTCCGCCGGCTCCACCGAGCCGAGCTCTCCCTGGGCGCCGGTGCCCGCGTTGTTGACGAGGATGTCCAGCCGTCCGAACTGCTCCGCCGCCCCGTCCACGGCGGCCCGGACGGAGTCCACGTCGGCCAGTGCGGCGCGTGCGGTCCACGCCCGGCCCCCGCGCTCCTTGATCTGTTCGGCCACCTCGCGGGCGGACGCGGCGTTCGACTCGTAGGTCAGGGCCACATCGGCGCCCTCCGCCGCCAGCCGGAGGGCGACGGCCGCGCCGATGCCCCGGCTGCCCCCGGTCACAAGTGCCGCCTTGCCGCTCAGCGGCTTGCTGATGGTGTCGCTGCGCATGGTCTCCGCCCGTCTGTCCGTCGTCGTCCTGGCCGTCGTTCCGGATGTACCGGTTGTTCCGGTCATCTCGGTTGTTCGAGTTGTTCCGGTTGTTCGGGTTGACATGACTCGATCCTCGGGTGGGGCGGACGGCGGCGCTGGCGCTATTCGGACCGCACATTCTTGGTTTTCTGTGCTGCACTTCCTGGTACGGTTCAGTGAACCAACACGGGAGTGAAACGCACCATGGACACCACCGAGGAGTGGCTGGACGCCGCCTCCATCGACCCGTCGGTGGGCGCTCTGCGCCCCGACTACCGCGCCCTGCTCATCGTCGCCGAGGGCCTGCGCCCCGGGCCCGGTGACGCCTTCAGCGAGGAACTGCTGGCGGAGGCCGAGGCGAAGGCCTGCGACCCCGAACAGCACCCGCACGTCGCCGCGTGGCGGGAGGCGTTCCGCGCCTTCGGCGCGAAGCCCAAGCGGACCCGCCCCAGCGTCGACGCGCTGCTGCGGCGCGCCCCCGAGGGGCTGCCGCGCGTCGACAGGTTGACCGACATCTACAACGCGGTCTCCGTCGCGCACGTCGTCCCGCTCGGCGGCGAGGACCTCGACCACTACGTCGGCCCGCTGCGGCTCACCCGCGCCGAGGGCACGGAGCCGTTCGCGCTGATGTCCGGCGGCGAGCCGGTGACGGAGAACCCGCGGGCGGGAGAGGTGATCTGGCGCGACGACGAAGGCGTCACCTGCCGCCGCTGGAACTGGCGCCAGTGCGTACGCACCCGGCTGACGACCGGGACCACCCGCGCGGTCTTCATCCTCGACGCCCTCGAAGCCATGGACGACACCGCCCTGGAAGCGGCGGGCCGCGCCCTCACCGAGGCCCTGCGGACCAGCAGCCCCGGCGCGACGACGGCCTCCCGCCTGCTGCGGGCCGCCTGACGCCCACCACCGTCCTTACGACGGAGCGGAACCGCCCGGCCGCAGCTCGGCGAGCAACCGGGGAAGGGCCTGCCCGATCGGGTCCCGCACCACTTCGTCGGCGATCGGGTCGTACGGCGTCGGCTCGGCGTTCACGATGACGAGCCGGGCCCCGTGCTCGGCCGCCAGCCCGGCGAGGGAGGCGGCGGGCTGCACCTGGAGGCTGGTGCCCACGGCGAGGAAGACGTCGCAGGCCTTGGCCACCGCCACGGCCTCGGCCAGCACTTCGCCGTCGAGCTGCTGCCCGAACATCACGGTGGCGGACTTGAGGACGCCCCCGCACGCCTCGCACGCGGGGTCCGGCTCACCCGCCGCCACCCGGGCCAGCGCCTGTTCCATCGTCGAGCGCGCCCCGCACTCCGTGCACAGCACCGTGCGGGCGTTCCCGTGCAGCTCCAGCACCTTCCGCCCGGGGACACCCGCGGCCTGATGCAGCCCGTCGACGTTCTGCGTGATGACCCGCACCGGGGTGCCCGTGCGCTCCAGCCGCGCGATCGCCTCGTGCGCCGCGTTGGGGACGGACTTCCACACGGGGCTCTCGCCGCGCATCCGCCACGAGCGGCGGCGGATGTCGGGGTCCGCCATGTAGTACGCGTAGGTGACCAGCTTCTCGGCCTCCGGATCCTTGCGCCAGACACCCTGCGGGCCCCGGTAGTCCGGGATACCGGAGTCCGTGGAGATCCCCGCCCCGGTCAGGATCGCCACCAGCGGAGCGCTGTCCCTTTCAGCCATGGGACCAGCCTAGTTCTCCACCTGGCCGAGGCGGCCGGTGCGCACGACCTGGTCACCGTCGCCGGCCAGCGCGCCGAACAGCAACTGTCCGAGGCGCTGCGCCGGTTGCTGCCCGGCTCCGCCGTCGTCGGCGAGGAGACCGTGCACGCCCACCCGGCGTCCTACGCGGCGCCAGCCTTCGGCCGGGCGGTGCCCCCAGCCGTGGCGGGGGACGAGGGCTTTTGCACCATGGTCGCCCTCGCCCACGGTGCGACCCTCGCCGGGTGGATCCTGGCCCCGGCGCTCGACAGGACGGCCACAGCGCGGCGCGGCGGCGGCGCGTTCCTCAACGGTGGGCCGCTGCGGGCCGGTTCACCCGCGGCGGGCGCCACGCTGCACGTCGCCGTCTCGCACCCGGACCACACGGACGCCGCCCAGGAGCGCGCGCTGCGCGGACTGCGTACGGACGGCATGGACGTACGACCCACCGGGTCCGCGGGGCTCGAACTGGCGGGAGGCAACGCGCTGCCGTTCACCGCCGCGCGTGACGCGGACACGACCCGGCGTATGGTGGGGCTGCTGCGCAACGGAAGCGACGACAGCGACGACAGTCACCGGAGCCGGCCCGCCTGACCCGGGCCGGGCGGGCCGGGCGAGGGGAGCCGCAAGTGCCATCGATCAGGGACGCGGTGGTCGTGGGGGCCGGCCCCAACGGGCTGACGGCAGCCGTGGAGCTGGCCCGGCGCGGCTTCGAGGTCGAGCTGTTCGAGGCCCGCGAGACCGTGGGCGGTGGCGCCCGTACCGAGGAGTTGACGCTGCCGGGCTTCCGGCACGACCCCTGCTCCGCCGTCCATCCCACCGGCGCCGTGTCCCCCGCCTTCCGCGCCATGCCGCTGGAGCGGTACGGACTGGAGTGGCTGCACCCCGAACTCCCCCTCGCGCACCCCTTCCCCGACGGCAGCGCGGCCGTGCTGGCCCGCTCGGTCGGTGAGACGGCGGCCTCCCTCGGGCCGCGGGACGCGGGGGCCTACCGGCGTCTGGTCGGTCCGTATCTGCGCCGCTGGGAGACGCTCGCCGAGGACTTCTTCGGCTACGGCTCCGCCCTCAACGGGCGCTTCCCCACCGACCCGGTGCAGCTCGTCCGGTTCGGTCTGACCGGTCTGCAGCCGGTCACCTGGTCCAAGGTCCGCTTCCGCGACGAGAAGGCCCGCGCGCTGCTCGCCGGTATGGCGGGGCACGTCATCGCACCGATGAACAACCCGTTCATGACGGCTCCGGCCCTCGTCTTCGCGCTCGCCGGCCATGTCGTCGGCTGGCCGGTACCGCGTGGCGGCTCGCAGGCCATCTCCGACGCGCTGGCCGGATATCTGCGGGCGCTGGGCGGCACGATCCACACCGGCACCGAGGTCAAACGCCTGGACGAACTCCCGCCCGCCCGCGCCTACGTCTTCGACACCTCGCCGACCGCGCTGGCCCGTATCGCCGGGCTGGGCAGCGCCTATGACAACGTCCGCTACGGCGCCAGCCTCTTCAAGGTCGACTACGCGTTGGACGGTCCCGTCCCATGGACCTCCCACGACGCGGCCCGCGCCGGAACGGTGCACGTCGGCCCCACGCTGGACGACATCGACACCGCGATGCGGGACGCTGTCGTACGCGGCCGGGCCCCTCAGCGGCCCTTCCTGATCACCTCCCAGCCCAGCCTCGTCGACCCCTCCCGCGCCCCCGAGGGCAAACACGTCTTCTGGGCCTACGGCCATCTGCCCAACGGCTGGGAGGACGACGCCACCGAGGCGGTGGAGGGCCAGATCGAACGCTTCGCGCCCGGCTTCCGCGACCGGGTGCTGGCCCGCGCGACCGCGGGGCCGCCGCAGCTCGCCGCGCGCAACGCCAACTACGTGGGCGGCGACATCGCCTGCGGTTCGGCCGCCGGGCTGCGGCTGCTGATCCGGCCCAAGCTCAAGCGCGTCCCGTACGAGACCGCACACCCGTCCGTCTATCTGTGCTCCTCCGCGGCCCCGCCCGGTCCCGGCGTGCACGGCATGGCGGGCCACCACGCGGCCCGGGCCGTCTGGCGCCGCCTCCGCCGCACACGGTGAGGCGCAGCGCCGCCCGAGGTGGTGGCCCATGGTCGAGGGAGGCGTGGGAAAGATAGGGTCCCCAAGGCGCGACTGCCTGTTCGACCAACAGAGAGACCCAGGGGCAGAACCATGACAACGACGGCCCGGACCACACCGGCGCGCGTGCTGATCGCCGCGGACAAGTTCAAGGGATCGCTGACGGCCGTCGAGGTCGCAGAGCGTCTCACGGTGGGAATCCGGAAAGCGCGCCCCGAGGTGGACGTGGAGGCCCTGCCGGTGGCGGACGGCGGCGACGGCACCGTCGCGGCGGCCGTCGCCAACGGCTTCGCCCGTCACGAGGTGGAGGTGACCGGACCCCTCGGCGCCCCCGTCACGGCCGCCTTCGCGCTGCGCGAGGGCACCGCCGTGGTGGAGATGGCCGAGGCGTCCGGCCTGCAGCATCTGCCGCCCGGGGTCTTCGTACCGCTCACAGCCACCACCTACGGCGCCGGTCAGCTGCTGCTGGCCGCCGTCGAGGCGGGGGCGCACACCATCATCTTCGGGGTCGGCGGCTCGGCCACCACCGACGGCGGCGCCGGCATGCTCGACGCGCTGGGCGCCCGGCTGCTGGATCGGGACGGCGACTCCATCCCGTGGGGCGGCGGCGGGCTGCGCGAGCTGGTCTCCGCCGACCTGTCCGAGATGGATCCCCGGCTCAAGAACGTCGAGGTGGTGCTCGCCAGCGACGTCGACAACCCGCTGACCGGGCCCAAGGGCGCCGCTGCCGTCTACGGCCCGCAGAAGGGCGCCGCCGAGGAGGACGTGCAGCTGCTGGACGCCGCCCTCACCCACTTCGCCGAGGTCCTCGGCGAGCAGGAGGCCGCCGCCTCGCCCGGCGCGGGCGCCGCGGGCGGCATCGGCTTCGGTGCCCTCGTCGGGTTGCGCGCCCGGTTCCGGCCCGGCATCGAGATCCTGATGGAGGAGCTGGGCGTGGAGGCCGCCATCGGCCGGGCCACCCTCGTGGTCACGGGGGAGGGGTCGCTGGACGAGCAGACCCTGCACGGGAAGGCCCCGGCGGGCGTCGCGGCGGCGGCGCGGCGCGCCGGTAAGCCGGTGGTGGCCGTCTGCGGGCGGCTCGCCATCGGGAAGAAGGATCTGCAGGCCGCCGGCATCGAGAAGGCCTATGCGCTCACCGACATCGAGGCCGACGTCGAGCGCTGCATCGCGGAGGCTGGTCCGCTGCTGGAGACGCTCGCCGAGCGCCTCGCCGCCGACCGGCTGTAGCCGCGCCGGACCCGCCCCGTACCCGGAGCACAAGGCTCCGCACCGTACCCGGAGCAACAAGAGGGGCCCGCCGCAGTGCGCGGCGGGCCCCTCTTCGTGAGCGTATGGAGCGTCGGTCAGCCCTGGGCGGCGGCCCGTGCCTCGCGGCGGTTGTCGCGGAACGCGTTCACCCGGCGTGCTGTGGCGAACAGCGGAATCACCGCGCCGAGGACGACCTGGAGGGCGCAGCCGGTCTGGAGCAGCAGCTCGCCTCCGGGAGCGTCGAAGGCCCAGGAGGCGAGGAGCCCCATGCTGAGCGCGATCCAGCACAGCATCGCCACGGCCAGCCGACCTCGCGGCTTCGGGTACTCCACGCGGCTGACCATCAGCCATGCGACGCCGAGGATGCCGAGCGCGGTCGGCAGGAAGGGCAGCTCCAGCAGCACGATGGAGATGACGGTCAAGGCGCCGAAGGGTCCTGGCATGCCCTGGAACATTCCGTTCCGCATCGGCACGCAGGAGAACCGCGCAAGCCGTAGCACCACCGCCAGGAGGACCACCACGGCGGCGACCACGGAGATCCGCTGGTGTGCGTCGTTGGCGACCATGCCCCAGACGGCCACGAAGTAGGCGGGCGCCAGTCCGAAGCTGATGAGGTCGGAGAGGTTGTCCAACTCGGCGCCCATGGCCGAGCTGCGCAGCTTGCGTGCGACCAGCCCGTCGAACAGGTCGAAGACGGCGGCCATCAGCATCAGCACCACGGCGGTGGCGGCGCTGTGCCGGGCCATACCGCCGTCCTCGCTGCCGGTCAGATGCGGGATGAGGACGCCGGTGGTGGTGAAGTACACCGCCATGAAGCCACAGGTGGCGTTGCCCAGCGTGAGGGTGTCCGCGATCGACAGCCGGGTCGACAGCGGCATCTCGTCGTCGGCGTCGTCCGCGTAGTCGTCGTCCGCGTACTCGGCGTATCCGGCGAAGTCGTCCTCCCGGTCGGTGGACCGCTCCGCCGCGGGGACCCAGGCGGCCTGGGCGTCGGGATCAATCACGGTCAAGGCGAGTCACCCCCGCTGTCGTGGTCTGACCGACCTCCACGGCCGTCTCGACGCCCTCGGGGAGGTAGAGGTCCACCCGGGAGCCGAACCTGATCAGCCCGAGGCGCTCGCCCTGCTCGACCTTGGCACCACTGGGCACGTACGGCACGATCCGCCGGGCCACGGCACCGGCGATCTGGACCATCTCGATATCGCCCAGCTCGGTGTCGAAGTGCCAGACGACGCGCTCGTTGTTCTCGCTCTCCTTGTTGAACGCGGGAACGTAGCCGCCGGGGATGTGCTCGACGGACGTCACCGTGCCCGCGAGCGGGGCGCGGTTGACGTGGACGTTCAGCGGGCTCATGAAGATGGCGACGCGGGTACGGCCGTCCTGCCACGGCATGATGCTCTGCACCACGCCGTCGGCCGGGGAGATCACCCGGCCCTGGCCGATTTCCCGCTCCGGGTCCCGGAAGAACCACAGCATCCCGGCGGCGAGCGCCGTCGCGGGTACGGCGACCAGTGCGGCGCGCTTCGACCTGCGGGCGCGTGCCAGGCTGAGAGCCGCCGTCGCCACGGTCGGGACGAGCCACGGCGAGGCTCCGCGTGCCAGGCGCACCCGGGGTGCACCGGGCGTGCCGTGGTCGGTGCCGGACGAGGGAGAGCCGCTGGGTGCTGTGGATGGGCTGTGGGGCATGAATGACCTTCGTAGCGGAGGGAGCCGCGTAGGTGACAGGGGGACGGCGGCTTTCCCGGGATGCTATCGGTTTCTGATGGCAACTGGGCAAGCCAGCGGGCCAGTCAGTGACCGAAGTCCCGGTCCGGGGTGCGCCTTGAAATCTCAAGAAAACACCCCGAAACGGACATTCAGCCCTGGCTGCGGTACTCCTCCAGGAGCCGCCGGCCCACGATCATTTTCTGGATCTCTGCGGTTCCTTCGCCGATCAGCAGCATCGGCGCCTCCCGGTAGAGCCGCTCGATCTCGTACTCCTTGCTGAAACCGTACCCGCCGTGGATGCGGAAGGCGTCCTCCACGACCTCCTTGCAGTACTCGGAGGCGAGATATTTCGCCATTCCCGCCTCCAGGTCATTGCGTTGGCCGGAGTCCTTCTTGCGGGCGGCACCCACCATCAGGGCGTGTGCCGCCTCGACCTTCGTGGCCATTTCGGCCAGCTTGAACTGAATGGCCTGATGCCCCGCTATGGGCTTGCCAAACGTGTGACGCTGCTGCGCGTAGTCGATTCCGAGCTCGAACGCACGCTGCGCGACCCCGCAGCCACGTGCCGCGACGTTCACCCGGCCGACCTCGACCCCGTCCATCATCTGGTAGAAACCGCGGCCGGTCGCGCCGCCGAGCACCCGGTCGGCCGGAATCCGCAGGTCATCCATGATCAGCTCGGTGGTGTCGACGCCCTTGTAGCCCATTTTGTCGATCTTGCCGGGGATGGTGAGCCCGGCCCTGACCTGGCCGAAACCAGGCTCCTTCTCCACCAGGAAGGTCGTCATCGACTTGTGCGGAGGCGTGCCGTCGGGGTGCCCCTCGTCCGTGCGGCACAGCACCGCGACGAGCGTGGCGGATCCGCCGTTGGTCAGCCACATCTTCTGCCCGTTGAGCAGGAAGTCACCGCTGCCGTCCGGAGCGGGGACCCCCTTCGAGGTGATGGCCGACACGTCCGAGCCCAGGCCCGGTTCGGACATCGAGAAGGCACCGCGGACCTCGCCCGTGGCCATCTTCGGCAGGAAGTGGTCCTTCTGCTCCTGCGTGCCGTGCTGCTTGAGCATGTACGCCACGATGAAGTGCGTGTTGATGATGCCGGAGACGCTCATCCAGCCGCGTGCGATCTCCTCCACGCACAGCGCGTAGGTGAGCAGCGACTCGCCCAGCCCGCCGTACTCCTCGGGAATCATCAGGCCGAAGATGCCCAGTTCCTTCAGGCCCTCGACGATCTCGCTGGGGTACTCGTCCTTGTGCTCCAGCTGAGTGGCGACCGGCAGGATCTCCTTGTCGACGAAGCTGCGCACCGTCGAGAGGATCTCCTGCTGTATCTCCGTCAGACCCTCGGTCTGCGCCAGCCGTCCCATCTCACCTACCGCCCTTCGGCGCCGGCTCGCGCAGTTCGGGGCGGCCCGGCTGCTCACCGCCGCGCTCCTTGACGTAGGTCTCGGTCGGCACCATCACCTTGCGCCGGAAGACGCACACCAGGGTGCCGTCCTGCTTGTAGCCCTTGGTCTCGACGTGCACGATCCCGCGGTCGCTCTTCGACTTCGACGGGGTCTTGTCCAGCACCGTCGTCTCGCCGTAGACGGTGTCGC
The DNA here is from genome assembly GCF_017676345.1 of Streptomyces smyrnaeus. Classification (GTDB taxonomy): domain Bacteria; phylum Actinomycetota; class Actinomycetes; order Streptomycetales; family Streptomycetaceae; genus Streptomyces; species Streptomyces smyrnaeus. The sequence continues at coordinate 209,749 of NZ_JAFFZM010000010.1, forward strand.
CGTGGAAGGTCGGCGCCACGTGCTTGAGCGACTCGATCTCCAGATTGGCGATGGCCTTCCCCGACACGTCCGGCACCGACATGCCCAGCAGCAGCGAGTAGATGTAGTTGCCCACCACCACGTTCCTGCCGAAGTCGGTCGTCGACCCGGCGTAGTTGCTGTCCAGGTGCAGCGGGTGGTGGTTCATGGTGAGCAGACAGAACAGGTGGTCGTCGTACTCGGTGACCGTCTTGCCCGGCCAGTGCTTGTAGGTCTCGCCGACGGTGAACTCTTCATAGGTGCGTCCGAACTGCATGGATCAGTCCTCCGGAGGGGTGAAGGAGGTGGTGCGCCGCATGCCGGCGGCTCGGCCCTTGCCGGAGATGACCAGCGCCATCTTGCGGCTGGCCTCGTCGATCATCTCGTCGCCGAGCATCGCCGAGCCCTTCTTGCCGCCCGCCTCGGAGGTGTAGTACTCGTACGCGTCCAGAATCAGCTCGGCGTGGTCGTAGTCCTCCTGGGAGGGGGAGAAGACCTCGTTGGACACCTCCACCTGCCCCGGGTGCAGTACCCACTTGCCGTCGAAACCGAGCGCGGCGGCACGCTGGGCGACCTTCCGGTAGCCCTCCACATCGCGGATCTGCAGATAGGGCCCGTCGATCGCCTGCAGATCGTGGGTACGGGCGGCCATCAGGATCCGCATCAGGATGTAGTGGTAGGCGTCGGCCGGGTAGCCGGGCGGCTGCTCGCCCACCACCAGCGACTTCATATTGATGGACGCCATGAAGTCGGCCGGGCCGAAGACGATGGTCTCCATCCGGGGCGAGGCCGCGGCGATCTCGTCGACGTTCACCAGGCCCTTGGCGTTCTCGATCTGCGCCTCGATGCCGATGCGGCCCACATCCAGGCCCACCGTCTTCTCGATCTGGGTCAGCAGCATGTCCAGGGCCTGCACCTGCGCGGCGTCCTGCACCTTCGGCAGCATCACGCAGTCCAGATTGGCGCCCGCGCCCTCCACGACGGTCACCACGTCGCGGTAGGTCCACTCGGTGGTCCAGTCGTTGACCCGCACGACGCGCGTCTTGCCACTCCAGTCGCCCTCGTTGAGGAACTTCACGATGGTGTGCCGCGCCTCCGGCTTGGCCAGCGGGGCGCAGGCGTCCTCCAGGTCGAGGAAGACCTGGTCGGCGGGGAGGCCCTGCGCCTTCTCCAGAAACCGCGGGTTGCTGCCCGGCACGGCCAGGCAGGAACGGCGCGGGCGGAGCGCACGCTGCCGGTTGTCGCTGTTCACGAGGTGACCTCCAGTGGTTCCATCTGGTCGCGCTCGCTGCGCTCATCGCGCGTATCGAGCTTGTGCTGTGTCCGGATCTCGTCGACGATACGGCCGATGATCCGGGTGATCCCGAAGTCCTTCGGGGTGAAGACGGCGGCGACCCCCGCCTCGCGCAGCGCCCGTGCGTCCGCGGCCGGGATGATGCCGCCCACGACCACGGGGACGTCGGCCGCGCCCGCCTTCCGCATCCGCTCCAGCACGTCGGGCACCAGTTCGGCGTGCGAGCCGGAGAGGATGGACAGGCCCACGCAGTGCACGTCCTCGGCGAGTGCCGCCGAGACGATCTCCTCGGGTGTGAGCCTGATGCCCTGGTAGACCACCTCGAAGCCCGCGTCCCGGGCCCGTACGGCGATCTGTTCGGCACCGTTGCTGTGGCCGTCGAGCCCCGGCTTGCCCACCAGCAGCCGCAGCTTTCCGACGCCCAGCTCCTCGGCGGTGCGCTCCACCTGCTGCCGCACCGCGGCCAGCTCGGAGCCCTCCTCGGCGGTCACCGCGACCGGGGCCGAACTCACCCCGGTCGGCGCCCGGAACTCGCCGAAGACCTCGCGCAGCGCGCCCGCCCACTCCCCGGTGGTGACCCCCGCGCGGGCGCACTCCAGCGTGGCCTCCATCAGATTGGTGTCGCCGGCCGCCGCCTGGCGCAGCGCCGCCAGGGCCTGCTCGGCGCTCGGGTGCAGTCCCGGCTCGCGGGTGCCCTCGCGCCAGAACGGCTCGTCCCGGGTCTCCCGCCAGCGCTTGACGGCCTCCACGGTGGCCGCCTCGCCGGCAGGGTCCACCGTGAGGATCGCGGTGTCCAGATCGGCGGTCAGCGGGCTCGGCTCGGTCGACTCGTAGCAGTTGACGCCGATGATCTTCTCCTCGCCCGACTCGATCCGGGCACGCCGCCGAGCGTGCGAGGCGACCAGCTGGGACTTGAGATAGCCGGACTCGACGGCCGCCATCACCCCGCCCATCTCCTCGATCCGCGCCATCTCGGCCAGCGACTCGTCCACCAGTGCGTCCACCTTGGCCTCGACGACGTGCGAGCCGGCGAACAGGTCCTCGTACTCCAGTAGATCGCTCTCGTGCGCCAGCACCTGCTGGATGCGCAGCGACCACTGCTGGTCCCAGGGGCGGGGCAGACCCAGCGCCTCGTTCCAGGCGGGCAGCTGCACGGCACGCGCGCGGGCGTCCTTGGAGAGGGTGACGGCCAGCATCTCCAGCACGATGCGCTGGACGTTGTTCTCCGGCTGGGCCTCGGTCAGCCCGAGCGAGTTGACCTGCACGCCGTAGCGGAAGCGGCGCTGCTTGGGGTCGGTGATGCCGTAGCGCTCGCTGGTGACCCGGTCCCAGATGCGGGTGAAGGCCCGCATCTTGCACATCTCCTCGACGAAGCGGACGCCCGCGTTCACGAAGAACGAGATCCGCGCGACGACCCGCCCGAACTCCTCGGGCGGCACCTGACCGCTGTCCCGCACCGCGTCCAGCACCGCGATCGCCGTCGCCATCGCGTACGAGATCTCCTGCACCGGCGTGGCCCCGGCCTCCTGCAGGTGGTAGCTGCAGATGTTGACCGGGTTCCACTTGGGCAGGTGGGCGACCGTGTAGGCGATCATGTCGGTGGTCAGCCGCAGCGAGGGCCCCGGCGGGAAGACATGCGTCCCGCGCGAGAGGTACTCCTTGACGATGTCGTTCTGCGTCGTGCCCGACAGCTGGGTGATGTCGGCGCCCTGCTCCTCCGCGACCACCTGGTAGAGCGCCAGCAGCCACATGGCGGTGGCGTTGATGGTCATGGAGGTGTTCATCTTCTCCAGCGGGATGCCGTCGAAGAGCCTGCGCATGTCGCCCAGATGGGAGACCGGGACCCCGACCCGGCCGACCTCGCCGCGGGCGAGGACGTGGTCGGGGTCGTAACCGGTCTGGGTGGGCAGGTCGAACGCGACGGACAGCCCCGTCTGGCCCTTTTCGAGATTGCGCCGGTACAGCTCGTTGGACGCCTCCGCGGTGGAGTGGCCGGCGTATGTGCGCATCAGCCAAGGGCGGTCGCGCTTCCTGTGCTCCCGTTCCTCACTCATGGGGGCGCCTCACACGTTCCGGAACCTGTTGATGGCCTCCAGGTGCTTCGCCCGCTTCTCCTCGTCGCGCACGCCCAGTCCCTCCTCGGGGGCCAGCGCGAGGACGCCGACCTTGCCCTGGTGGATGTTGCGGTGCACGTCGTGGGCGGCCTGCCCGGTCTCCTCCAGCGGGTAGCTCTTGGAGAGCGTCGGGTGGATCTTGCCCTTGGCTATCAGCCGGTTGGCCTCCCAGGCCTCGCGGTAGTTGGCGAAGTGCGAGCCGACGATCCGCTTCAGCGACATCCACAGGTAGCGGTTGTCGTAGCTGTGCTCGTAGCCGGAGGTGGAGGCGCAGGTGACGATGGTGCCCCCCTTGCGGGTGACGTAGACGCTCGCGCCGAAGGTCTCGCGCCCCGGGTGCTCGAAGACGATGTCCACGTCCTCGCCGCCGGTCAGCTCGCGGATGCGCTTGCCGAAGCGCTTCCACTCCTTGGGGTCCTGGTTGTGCTCGTCCTTCCAGAACCGGTAGCCCTCGGCCCTGCGGTCGATGATGGCGTCGGCGCCCATTCGGCGGCAGATCTCGGCCTTCTCCTCGCTGGAGACGACGCAGATCGGGTTGGCGCCGCCGGCCAGCGCGAACTGCGTGGCGTAGGAGCCGAGTCCGCCGCTGGCGCCCCAGATGAGCACGTTGTCGCCCTGCTTCATCCCGGCGCCGTTCTGTGAGACCAGCTGCCGGTAGGCGGTGGAGTTGACCAGCCCGGGGGCCGCCGCCTCCTCCCAGCTGAGGTGGTCCGGCTTGGGCATCAGCTGGTTGGACTTGACCAGCGCGATCTCGGCGAGCCCGCCGAAGTTGGTCTCGAAGCCCCAGATCCGCTGCTCCGGGTCGAGCATGGTGTCGTTGTGCCCGTCGGCGGACTCCAGTTCGACGGAGAGGCAGTGCGCGACCACCTCGTCGCCCGGCTTCCAGGAGTTGACGCCCACGCCGGTGCGCAGCACGACGCCCGCCAGGTCGGAGCCGATGATGTGGTACGGCAGGTCGTGCCGCTTGGCCAGCGGCGAGAGGCGGCCGTAACGCTCCAGGAAGCCGAAGGTGGACAGCGGTTCGAAGATCGAGGTCCACACGGAGTTGTAGTTGACCGAGGAGGCCATCACGGCCACCAGGGCCTCGCCCGGGCCGAGTTCGGGCAGCGGCACCTCGTCGAGGTGCAGAGACTTGCGCGGGTCCTTGTCCCGGGTCTCCAGCCCTTCGAACATGTCCACCTCGTCCTTGTGCACCGTCACGGCGCGGTAGGACTCGGGCAGCGGGAGGGCGGCGAAGTCCTCCGGCGAGGTGTCGGACGCGAGGATCGCGTCGAGGATCTGGTTCACGGTATGCCTCCGGCGGAGCGCGAAGTTACAAGATCGCTTGAGGGACGTCGGTGGTGAGGCAGTGCCGTCGGTTCGGCTCTTGCGGTGTTCGCGCGGGTGTGCGCGGCTCGCTTGTGACGCCAAGCGTTCCGGGGCACACGGTTTTCGCCGTGGGGACAGCGCCCGGACTGATGCCAAGCTATGACACCCAGTGCCAGAGCACAAGACACTGCGTGCCTCGAAATCTCACATGGCGCGATACCTACTCATCTGAGCGATGATCGATCACCGCGGCCCCTCCAGGGGCGCCTCCCGCCACAACTCACCCGCAGCCTGCGACGGCGAAAGAGGGGCAGCCTCCCCGGAAGCGCAGCAGCCCTCACGGCACGTGGTGCGGCGTCGGCTCCTCGCCCCGCCGCAGCCGGCTCTTCCGCCGTCCGTAGACGGCGTACAGCACGGCCCCCAGTGCCATCCAGCCGGCGAACCGTGCCCATGTCTCACTCGGAAGGTTCAGCATCAGCCACAGCGAGGTCAGTACCGAGGCGATCGGCAGTACGGGCACCAGCGGGGTACGGAAGGCGCGCGGCAGATCCGGCCGGGTACGCCGAAGAATGATCACACCCAGTGCCACCACGGCGAACGCGAAGAGCGTGCCGATGTTCACCAGCTCGGCCAGCTCGGAGAGGCTGACGAAGCCCGCCACGACCGCGACCAGCACCCCGAGCAGGATCGTGGAGCGGTACGGGGTGCCGAAGTGCGGGTGCACCCGGGCGAAGAAGGGCGGCAGCAGCCCGTCCCGGCTCATCGCGAAGAACACCCGCGACTGCCCCAGCAGCAGGATCATGCACACGGTCGTCAGCCCGACCGCCGCCCCGAAACTGATCAGTCCGGCCCAGAACGGCTCGCCCACGGCCTTGAACGCGTCGGCCAGCGGAGCATCCACCGTCAGCTCGGTGTACTTGCGCATCCCGGTCACCACGATCGAGACCGCGACATACAGCACCGTGCAGATGATCAGCGAGCCGAGGATGCCCCGGGGCATGTCCCGCTGCGGGTTGCGGGTCTCCTCGGCGGCCGTGGCCACCACGTCGAAGCCGATGAAGGCGAAGAAGACGATGGCCGCGCCGGTGAAGATGCCCATGACGCCGAACGTGGTCGGCTCGTACCCCGACATCAGCTGGATCAGCGGCGCGGCGAACCCGGAGGCGGACTCCGCGGTGCCCTGCGCGGGCGGAACGAACGGGTCGTAGTTGTCGGCCGTGATGAAGAAGGCCCCGGCGACGATCACCAGCAGCACCACCCCGACCTTGACGGCCACGACGGTGGAGGTGACCCGGGCCGACAGCTTCATCCCGGCCACCAGAATGGCCGTCAGCAGCAGTACCAGCACGCAGGCCAGCAGATCGAAACCGAACCCGCTCTGCTCGCTGGTGCCCGAGAGCCACCCCGGCAGATTCCACCCGACGCTCTCCAGCAGGGAACGCACATATCCCGACCAGCCGACCGCCACCACCGCACAGCCCAGCGCCAGCTCCAGCACCAGGTCCCAGCCGATGATCCAGGCGGGCAGCTCGCCGAGCGAGGCGTACGCGAAGGTGTAGGCGGAGCCGGCCACCGGAACGGTCGAGGCGAACTCCGCGTAGCACAGCGCGGCCAGCGTGCACACCACGCCGGCCGCGGCGAACGAGATCGCCACCGCCGGGCCCGCCGTCGACCTGGCCACCTGGCCGGTCAGGACGAAGATGCCGGTGCCGATGATCACGCCGACGCCGAAGACCGTCAGGTCGAGCGCCGAGAGCGATTTACGCAGCCCGCCCTCGGGGTCGTCGGTGTCGAGGATCGACTCCTCGACGGACTTGGTCCGCAACCAGGGCCTGGATCTGATCGCCTTGTGCCTGGGACCCTTCGCCCCGCCCGGCGCCACCGACACTGCCGCACCTCCACGTCGCCTTCGCGCCATGGTTCCGGCTCGCCGTGCCGGGAGCGGGTACGCGGGGCGGGAAGGCGGGGCAATTCACCCGACTCCCTCGCGGGAGGCCGGGGGCGGGGCTCAGTCCCGGGAGAGCGCGCGTTCGATGGTGGACATGATCTCGCCGAGCGGGGCGTCGGTACGGGCGACCGTCACCAGCACCTCGTCCCGGCGTTCCACGGACGCCGCGGGCTGCTCGGCGGCGGGCCGGTGCGCGCCGAACCCGGTGCCGAACGTACGCCGCACGATGGCGAAGGCGTGGTCGAGCTGCGCCATCACATCGCCGGCGGCACCCGAGCGCAGCCAGCGCCGCAGCACATGGTTGTGCGCGGTCACCACCGCTGAGGCGGCGACCTCGGCCAGCAGCGGCTCGTCGTAGCCGCTGACGCCGTCGCGGTGCGCCTCCTCGTCGAAGTGGCCCAGCAGATAGCGGGTGAACAGCCGCTCGTAGCGCGCCACCGAGGCGATCTCCCGCTCCCGCAGCGCCGGTACCTCGCGGGTGAGCTTGTACCGCTCGACGCTGCCCTTGGGGGAGGCGGCGTACATCTTCATGACTTCCTTGATGCCCCGGCACACGGTGTCCAGCGGGTGCTCGTGGGCGGGCGCCGCCTCCAGTACCGCCTGGGCACGTACGAGAGTGTCGTCGTGGTCGGGGAAGATCGCCTCTTCCTTGGAGCGGAAGTGCCGGAAGAAGGTGCGCCGTGCGACACCCGCGGCGGCGGCGATCTCATCCACCGTCGTCCCTTCGTAACCCTTCGTGGCGAAGAGCTCCATCGCAGCGGCGGCCAACTCGCGTCGCACCCTGAGTCGCTGGGTCGCGGCACCGTTCGCACGCTGGCTGGTCGTACGGGAGTTCTTCTCGGGCTCTGGCATGTGGTGAACGTTACACGCCGTTACAGGCTCGGGGGACGGGCCGTTGGCCGTGCTGCTCGCCGACGGCTCCAACAGCCCGCCCCACCCGGCGATGCCGCCGGTCACCGGCGTGCGTACTCGCGGAAGCCGCGCCCCGTCTTCCTGCCCAGACACCCCGCGGCCACCAGGTGTTCCAGCAGCGGGGCCGGTGCCAGCCCCGGGTCCCGGAACTCCTCGTGCAGCACCCGCTCGATGGCGAGCGAGACATCGAGGCCCACCACGTCCAGCAGTTCGAAGGGGCCCATCGGGTAGCCGCCGCCGAGCTTCATCGCCGCGTCGATGTCGTCCAGCGAGGCGTAGTGCTCCTGGACCATCTTCACGGCGTTGTTCAAGTAGGGGAAGAGCAGCGCGTTGACGATGAAGCCGGCGCGGTCGCCGCAGTCGACCGGGTGCTTGCGGACCTTTGTGCAGACCTCGCGGACGGTGGCGTGGGCCTCCCGGTCGGTCAGCACGGTGGAGACCACCTCGACCAGCTTCATGGCGGGCGCCGGGTTGAAGAAGTGCATGCCGATCACGTCCTGCGGCCGGGAGGTGGCGCGGGCGCAGGCGACCACCGGCAGCGAGGAGGTGGTGGTGGCCAGTACGGCACCCTGCTTGCAGACCGCGTCCAGCCGCCGGAACAACTGCCGCTTGATGTCGAGGTCTTCGGCCACCGCCTCGACCACCAGGTCCACCTCGGCGAGCGCGTCCAGCGACCCGGCCGGGGAGATGCGCGCCAGCGTGGCGTCCCGTTCCTCGGCCGTCATCCGGCCCTTGTCGACCGAGCGCCCCAGCGACCGCTCGACGCGCTCCTTGGCCGTCGCCGCCTTCTGCTCGCTGCGCGCCGCCAGCACCGTCGGGTAGCCGGCCTTGGCGAAGACCTCGGCGATACCGCCCGCCATCGTCCCCGAGCCCACGACGCCCACCGCGGTGACGGGGCGGCCCGGGGCGCGGGACGCCGCCGGGTCCCGGGTGAGGGCGTCGGGCACCACTTCACTGCTGCCCGGCGCGGCGTAGGTGTAGAAGCCGCGGCCCGACTTGCGGCCGGTCAGCCCCGCCTCACTCAGCTGTCGCAGGATCGGCGCCGGGGCGTGGAGCCTCTCGCGGGACTGCTCGTACATGGCCTCCAGTACGGTGCGTGCCGTGTCGATACCGATCAGATCGAGGAGGGCGAGCGGGCCCATCGGCAGACCGCACCCCAGTTTCATGGCGGAGTCGATGTCCTCGCGGGTGGCGTAGCGCGACTCGTACATCGCGGCTGCCTGGTTCAGATATCCGAACAGCAGTCCGTCCGCGACGAATCCGGGACGGTCACCGACCGCGATCGGATCCTTGCCCAGTTCCCGGGCCAACTCGGTGACGGCGGCCACCGCCTGCGGCGAGGTGAGCACCGAGGAGACGATCTCGACCAGCTTCATGGCCGGTGCCGGATTGAAGAAGTGCAGCCCCAGCACGCGCTCGGGCCGGTCGGAGTCGGCGGCCAGCCGTGTCACGGACAGCGCGTTCGTGCCGGTCGCCAGGATGGTGTCCGGCTTGACGACGGTGTCCAGTTCCGCGAACACCTGGCACTTGGTGTCGTACTCCTCCGGCACCACCTCGATGACGAGATCGGCCTCGGCCGCCGCGTCGAGGCCGGTGAAGGTGCGAAACCGCGCCAGCACGTCCCGGCGCTCGCTCTGTGTCATCCGCTCGCGCTGCACCGAGCGCGCGGTGGAGGACTCCAGCGCGGCAACGGCCCGCCGCGCGGCTGCTTCGTTCGTGTCGATGCCGATGACCTCACGCCCGGCGCGGGCGAGAATATCGGCGATGCCGGTGCCCATCGTGCCGAGGCCGACGACGGCGATCGTGCGCAGGGGAGGACGGTCCATCAGGGGACTCCAGAGGGTGTGACACAGGCCCCCGGCCAGGGGGCGCGATTGATGAGGGTGAGGGTTTCGTGCACTACCGGGCGCGCGGGCGTACGCACGCGCAGGGCAGGGGAGTTACCGGTCACGCCCCGCTGCGCGGCCCTGTCCCGGGGCCCGGTCACGAGGCGGTCCGTACGGGTCCGACGCGCCTGGGCGCGTGCCGGGCCCACTGCCGAACCGACGTCACTCTCGGCGGCTGCGTCACCAAACCGCCTGAGCGGGGGTACCGCTCTGATGAGCACTTTAACTCGTGGGTAACCATAAAGCCAGGGGTAGGAACACTTCCACCGCTGTGGAACTCAGCACGTGAGGGGGAGCCGGAGTGGGCGACGCGTTCCGAGCGCTGATCGACCGTGTGCGGCCCGAGGCCGAGCCCGTCGAGTACGCACGTCTGGTCACACTGGCCAGGCAGCGCAGCACAGAGGCGCGCGACCAGCTCGCCGCCGTGCTCGTGGAGACCGAACGGCCGCTGTGGGCCCGGGAGATCGCGGCCTTCGCGCTGGGCAGCGCGGGGGACAGAAGGGCCTTCGAGACCCTGATCTTCATGCTGAACTACCGCGACCCGGTCTGCTGCGCCAGCGCGGCCCAGGCGCTGGAACGGCTGCGCGATCCCCGTACGGCCAAGGCCGCGGCGGCCCTGGCCACCAACGAACTGCGCACCGCCTACGCGCTCTACCCGGTACGCCTGCTGACCGCGCTGCGCGCCCCGGAGTCGGTGCCCACCCTCATCAACGTCCTCCAGCGGCTGCTGATCGGGCCCCTGCACTACTGGCCGATCGCGGAGGCCTGCGTCGTCGGCCTCGGTGCGCTGGGTGACAAGCGCGCCATCCCGGTCCTCGACGCGGCAGCCGAACACCACCGCCTCTCCCCCTCCGCGAAAGCGGCGCTGGCCCGCATCCCGGCCTGACGCTCCACGCCCCCTTCTCACTCCCCGGTCAGGACGCGTACGTAGCGGACGTCGGGCACCTGTGCGCCCCCGACCTCGAAGGTGTCGGTGCGGCCGTCGGCGGCGAAACCCGCCCGCTCGTAGAAGCGGCGGGCACGGGAGTTGCCCGCCAGCACCCACAGGAACATCCGGGGGCAGCCGCGTGCTGCGGCCCCGTCGAGGACCGAGGCCAGGAGCAGCCGGCCCACACCGGTCCCGATGTGCTCCGGACGCACATACAGCGCGTACAGCTCCTCGTCCTCGCCGGGCGCTCCCGGTCGCGGTACGGCGTCCGAGGTGCGGTACGGCCCCACCGCTGCCCAGCCCACGACCCCGCCGCCGGCGGTGTCGTCCTCGGCGACCACGTTGTGCACGATTCCCCGGCTCGCGCCGAAGTGGCCCCGGCGCCGCTGCGCGTTCTCGGCAGGCGACATCTCCTCCAGATATTCCCGCGGGACCAGCCCCCGATAGGCGTACTGCCACCCGCGCACCCGCACTTCGGACACGGCGTCGATGTCGTCCTCGGTCATCTCTCGTACTCGCATGGAACGAGGGTGGTCCAAGGCCGTGCGGCTCGGCACCGGATTTTCCTCCGGCCGACACGCGATACTCGACAGAAGATGTCCGGTTACCGCGTCAAGGTGGTGCCATGACGAGGACGCACACCAGGGAAGAGCTGTCCGCACCCGGCGCGAGCTGGGCCGAGTTCCACCAGGCGGAACCCGGGTTCGCCGAGACGGTGGAGCAGCGCTTCCGGAAGTACACGCACCATGTGCTGGCCACCCTGCGCAAGGACGGGTCGCCGCGGCTGACGGGGCTGGAGGCGGACTTCCGGGCGGGTCGGATGTGGCTCGGGATGATGCCGAACTCGCTCAAAGCGCTGGACCTGCGCCGCGACCCCCGCTTCGCGATGCACGCCAACCCCGGCTCCGGCACGGAGATGGACGGCGGAGACGTACGGGTCTCCGGGCGCGCGGTCGAGGTCACGGACGACCCGGAGGAGATGGCGAGCTGGGCCGCGGGCGTGCCCGACGGCGAGGTGCCCGAGGTCTTCCATCTCTTCCGGGCGGAGGTCACCGAAGTGGTGCGGGTGACCATCGAGGGGGAGGAGATCGTCTTCCGCACCTGGCGGCCCGGGCGTCCGCTGCGCACCATCCGGCGCGGCAACGACGACGCGCCGCCGCGCGAGGACCCGGTGGGCTGAGGCTACTGCGGCGGTGCGGGGTCGGCCTGCTGTCCGGTCGGCTGCCCGCTCTGCTGGGTGCGGGCGCCGGAGCGGCCGATCGTGTGGACGAACAGTTCCTTGCGGCCGGGCGCTCCACGGCGCTCGGGGACGGGCAGCTCGTAGGTGACCGGGCGCGCGTGATCGGCCAGCTGCCGGTCGGCGTTGTAGACGCGGCCGAACTTCCACAGCATGCGGGCGAAGTTCGTCTGGCCATGGGCCAGATTGCGGCCCAGGACGCGCATCGCGCCGATGGCCGTGCGCAGCCCCAGGTGCTTGCGGTTGATGACGGCCTGGGTGCTGACCAGCTCCCGGTAGAACTGCTCCAGCGGCAGCCGGGTGGGCACGACGGCGTGCTGGATGTCGAAGAGCCGGTAGTCGCGCGTGGTCAGCTGGCGGCCCTCGGTGTGCCAGACCTCCGTGCCGGGGTACGGCGTCATGACGGTCAGGTGCACGATCTCCGGTACCGCCAGGGCGAACTCGCGCACCAGACGGAACTGCTCCTCGTCCCAGCCCGGATCGACGATCAGGTTGATCGCCACGCTGATGCCCATACGGCGCGCCGTCTCCAGCGCCTTGAAGTTCTCGTCCGGGCTGATGCGCTTGCGGAACTGGTCGAGCCCCTCGGCGTCCAGCGCCTCCATGCCGAGGAACATGTACTTCAGCCCCAGCCGGGTCCAGCGCTCGAAGACCTCCTCGTTGCGCAGCAGGACGTCCGCGCGGGTCTCCAGGTAGTACCGCTTGCGGACGTTGCGGCGCTCCAGCTCGGCGGCGATGCCGTGGCCGTGGTCGGGCTTGATGAAGGCGACGTCGTCGACGATGAAGACGTTCGGCTCGCGGATGGAGGCCATCTCCTCGGCGGCCGCCTCCGGCGCGGCCCGCCGGTAGCTGCGGCCGTAGAACGTCCACGCGGAGCAGAACGAGCAGTCCCAGGGGCAGCCGCGGGTGAACTCGATGGAGGCACAGGGGTCGAGCTCGCCGATGAAGTAGCGGTTGCGGCGGCGCATCAGGTCCCGGGCGGGCCGCGGCCGGTCGATGCTGTCGAGCATCTTGGGCGCCGGGCCGCGCCCGTCCGCCGTCACCACGCCGGGCACGGTGTGCGCCGCCTTGTCCCGTGCGGCCTCCAGCAGCGGCACGATGACGGTCTCACCCTCCCCCCGGGCAATCGCGTCGACCGCGCCCTCGGCCTGCTCCAGCACATGGTCGCCGACGAAGGAGATGCTGTGCCCCCCGAAGAAGACGAAGCACCCCGGGGCGGCCGCCTTGGCGCTCTGGGCGATCCCGATGGCCTCGGGGATGTTGGCCAGATAGTTGAGGGAGATGCCCAGCGCCTCGGGCTGGTAGGAGCGCAGCTCCCTCTCCAGCAGCTTCCGGTCCAGCACCTGCAGGTCCACCACGCGCACCTGGTGTCCGGCCTCCCTGGCGGCGGCGGCGACGCGTTCGAGCCCGAGCGGCTCCAGACGGAGGAAGATTTCGGAGTACATCAGCGCACTCGGGTGGACCAGCATCAGGCGCATACGGGCGCTCCAGATCTCCAGGGCAAGGCGGTCGGCGTGCGGTCGTGGCCAGGGAGCGATGGCCAGGGACATGCCCCTTCGAGGAAATTATCCGTTGAGCGCCTTTTCGTCCTGGGACACGCCGATCCGTCCACGTATGCCCGAGTCGCTGCCGGGTGCTCGGCCCGGAGCGGTCACCTCGGCGGGAGCACGGCGAATGCTTCGACCTCCATGAGAAGTTCCGGCCGGATCAGCCCGGCCACCTGCACGGCGCTGCTCGCGGGGAGCCGTTCCGGGTCGAGATACCGGTCGCGTACGGCACGCAGCGCTGGTATGACGGACAGGTCCGTCACGAAGAAGGTGAACTTCACGACGTCGGCGAAGCCGGCTCCGGCCTCCCGCAGACAGCGCTCCAGGTTGGCGAACACCTGCTCGGCCTGGGCTTCGGGGTCGCCCTCGCCGACGACCTTGCCGTCCGCGTCGAGCGCGATCTGCCCGGATATCGCGGCCAGCCTGCCTTCCGCGACGACGAGATGGCTGTAGCCGTTGCCGGGCGCGAGGCCCTGGGGGGCGACGATGTGAGTGGGCGACGATGACATGCGGCACATGCTGTCAGAGCAGAGTGAGCTGTGTGCAGTGGTTTTCCCCGGCGTCGTCGAGCTCCGGGTCGCCGAGTTCCGCGTCGTCGAGTCCCGGGGCGTCGAGCTGGGCGCCGCCGGGCACCGCGCCGCCGGGCGAGCTCGGTGCCGCCGACTCGATCCGCCGGGTCGCGCCGGACGTCGAGGGCCCCACGCCGTACTCGGCGGCCAGCTCGTGCACCTGCCGCGTGATGCGCCGCTGGTACCACTTGGGCGCATACGCGCCGCCCGAGTAGAGGGCCTCGTAGTGCCGCACCAGGTGGGGATGGTGCTGGTGCAGCCACCGGAAGTACCACTCGCGGGCTCCCGGCCGCAGATGCAGCGCGAGCGGTGTGACGGAGGTGGCCCCGGCCGCGGCGATGGCGCGCACGGTCGTACGCAGCTGCGCCGGCGAGTCGCCCAGGAACGGGATCACCGGAGCCATCAGCACCCCGCACGGAATCCCGTGCTGCGAGAGCGTGCGTACGACATCGAGCCTCCGCTGCGGAGCCGGGGTCCCGGGCTCCACCGTGCGCCACAGCTCCTCGTCCGTGAAGCCCACGGACACCGAGATCCCCACGTCCGCGATGGCGGCGGCCGAGCGCAGCAGGTCGAGATCGCGGAGGATGAGTGTGCCCTTGGTGAGGATGGAGAAGGGATTCGCGTAGTCGCGCAGGGCGGTCAGAATGCCCGGCATCAACCGATAGCGTCCTTCCGCCCGCTGATAGCAGTCGACGTTCGTACCCATGGCGATGTGCTGGCCGCGCCAGCGGGAGCTGCTCAGCTCCTTGCGCAGCAGTTCGGGCGCGTTCACCTTGACGACGATCTGGGTGTCGAAGCCCTCTCCCGTGTCCAGGTCCAGATAGCTGTGCGTCCTGCGTGCGAAGCAGTAGACGCATGCGTGGGAGCAGCCCCGATAGGGATTCACGGTCCATTCGAACGGCATCCGTGAGGCGCCGGGCACCCGGTTCACCAGCGAGCGGGCCCGCACCTCGTGGAAGGTCATGCCGCGGAACTCCGGGGTGTCGAACGTCCTGCTCGTCACGGCGGAGGTGCCGAAGAGGGCGGGCGCCGCGGTCCGGCTGTGCTCGTCCGTGTCCCTCAGCTCGTCCCAGCGCATCGTCGGCCTCCTCGGTGGTGGTGTCGCGTCCCTCTGGCGGCACTGTCGCTTCTTCGTCCTCAGAATAGAACACTCGTTCGCACCGAACGTGTCAAGGCGGATTTGGGGAGCCGACCCGAGGGTGATTGGCTGGCCACCTCGTCCACCACAGGCCGTCCCAACACAGGCCGTCCAACCACAGGAGGAGTCATGGCGCAGGTCGAGGCGACCACGCAGCGGGAGATCGCCGCCGGGCCCGATGAGGTGTTCGATGCGCTGGCCGACTACAGCGGGACCCGGGCCGAGCTGCTTCCCGACCACTTCAGCGAGTACGAGGTCAAGGAGGGCGGCGACGGCGAGGGCACCCTCGTGCACTGGAAGCTCCGGGCGACCAGCAAGCGCATCCGTGACTGCCTGCTCGACGTCACCGAGCCCGAGGACGGTGAACTGGTCGAGAAGGACCGCAACTCCTCCATGGTCACCACCTGGCGGGTGACCCCGGGCAGCAAGGAGAAGACGGCCCGGGTCACCGTGACGACGGTCTGGAACGGTGCGGGCGGTATCGGCGGCTTCTTCGAGAAGACCTTCGCCCCCAAGGGCCTGGCCCGTATCTACGACGAGGTGCTGCAGCGGCTGGCCACCAGGATGGAAAAGGCCGGCTGACCCGTGCCCCGCACCCGGGGACCCGCGGCGCGGCGCGCACTCACCGGATCGGGTGGTTTCCGCCGAAGAGCGCTGCCGCGCCGCTGATCCTCCGCCTCGGCGAAAACCCCTGCTCGGCACGGTGACGGGCGCCTCGGGCAACCGAATTCGTTCCCACCGGCCCCACGCCGCGCAGTCGAACCGTGCTTGAACGCTCTTGTCGTGCAATGCGAGAAATACTCCCCCAGCAGCAGCGGCAAGGGGAGTGCGATGGGCGGGACCGGCGGGGCGATCCTCGACAGCAGGGACGACGAGAATCCCGTACCAGGGACGGGAGTTCGCGTGGGCGGCCCCGGCGCCCGGGGCGGTGCCGGGGCCACTCCCGCCCCGGCCGCTCCGGCCGCCGTCGAGGTCACCCTGGAACTGCCGGGCCGACCGGACATTCCGGTGCAGGCCACGCCGGTACGGGCGCCCGCGGCTGCTGGGGCTGCGGGGCCTGCGGGTGCTGCTGGGGTTGCAGCAACGGTGGGTACTGCGGGGGCTGCAGGGGCTGTGGGCCCTGCCGGGGCTGCGGATGCTGGGGAGTTCGAGGCGGTCGGGGCGGCGACCGCGCCGCGGTCGGCACAACCGGCTCCGGCGTCTGCTGCGACTCGGTCGGCCCCCGCGCCCGGCCCGCACCGGCCGTCCCCCGCATCCGACGAGGCGGTGCCGGACGACGGTTCACCGCAGGTCTCGCTCTCCCCGCGCCGCCTCAGGCTGGTCTTCGGGGCACTGATGCTGTCGCTGCTGCTGGCGGCGCTCGAACAGACCATCGTCGCCACGGCACTCCCCAAGATCGTCGGCGAACTCGACGGCCTGCGGCAGATGTCCTGGGCCGTCACCGCCTATCTGCTCGCAGCGACCATCGGGCTGCCCATCTACGGCAAGCTCGGCGATCTGTTCGGCCGCAAGGGGCTCTTCCTCTTCGCCATCGGCGTCTTCACCGTCGGTTCGGCCCTCGCAGGCTGGGCCGGATCGATGGAGGAGCTGATCATCTACCGCGCGGTGCAGGGCACCGGCGCGGGCGGACTCATGATCGGCGTCCAGGCGATCATCGCGGACGTCGTACCGGCCCGGGAGCGCGGGCGCTACATGGGTCTGATCGGTGCCGCCTTCGGGCTGGCCTCCGTCGCCGGTCCGCTGCTGGGCGGCTGGTTCACCGACGACCTGTCCTGGCGCTGGTGCTTCTGGTTCAACGTGCCGGTCGGCCTGCTCGCCCTCCTGGTCACCTCCTTCGCCCTCGAACTGCCGCGCGCCCGAGTCCGCCCCCGGCTCGACATCCTCGGCGCCCTGCTGATCGCGGTGTTCTCCACCTGCCTGGTGCTGCTCACCAGCTGGGGCGGTACGACCTACGACTGGGACGACCGCGTCATCGTCGGGCTCGCCGCCGGCGCGCTGGTCAGCGGAGTCCTCTTCCTCGTCGCCGAGCGCTTCGCGCCCGAACCCGTGCTGCCGCTGCGGCTGTTCCGCGACTCCGTCTTCAACGTCACCGGACTGGTGGGCGCGGCCATCGGCATCGCGCTGTTCGGCGCCGCCAGCTATCTGCCCAGCTTCCTGCAGATGGTCGAGGGTGTCAGCGCCACCTCGTCGGGGCTGCTGATGCTGCCACTGATGTGCGGGGTCGTCGTCTCGTCCCTGCTGTCCGGTCAGCTCATCTCCCGTACCGGGCACTACAAGATCTTCCCCATCCTCGGCTGCGCCCTCTCGGCAGAAGGCATGTGGCTGCTGTCCAAGCTGGACGAGGACACCTCGTGGCAGGTCTTCGGTGTCTGGTCGGGCATCCTCGGCCTCGGTATCGGTTTCGTGCTGCCGGTGCTGGTGCTGGCCGTGCAGAACTCGGTAAGCCCCGCCGACATCGGGGCCGCCACCAGTGCCAACAACTACTTCCGGCAGATCGGCGGCAGCGTCGGCGCCGCCCTCTTCGGCACCCTCCTCGCACACCGGCTCGCGGACGCCCTCGCCCGTGAACTCCCCCGCGGCCAGGGCGAGGTGCCCGACCCGGACTCCATCACCCCGCAGCTCGTGCGCGCGCTGCCCGCACCGCTGCGTGACGGCTACGTCCACGCGTACGCGGACGCCATGCCGCGGATCTTCCTCTACCTCGTTCCGGTGCTCGTCCTCGGGCTGGCACTGTCCCTCTTCCTCAAGGAGAAACCCCTGGTGTCCCAGCACACGCCTGTGCCGTCGGCCCGTACCGCCGAAGCGCCCGCAGCGTCCGCGCCCGACGCCGACGGCGCGGCACCGCACCTCCAGGCGCAGCCCGCGCCGTACGCGGCGGGCGTCCCGGTCTGCGGCACCGTCCGGCACCACGACGGCAGCGCCGTCCCCCGCGCGGCACTCACCCTCGTCGACACCTCGGGACGGCAGATCGGACGTGGCGCCACCAAGGAGAACGGGCGGTACGCGCTGAGCACCCCCGGTGAAGGCTCCTATGTGCTGATCGCGGCGGCCGGCGGGCACCAGCCGCGCGCGGTCAGCGTCACCGTGGGCGAACGTCCCGTCGACCTCGATGTGGTGCTCGGTGGTGCGGGCAGGCTGGCGGGCAGCGTGCTGACGGCCGACGGCAACCCCGTCAAGGACGCCATCGTCACGCTCACCGATGTACGCGGCGAGGTGGTCGCCACCACCCGCAGCAGCCGGGAGGGCTGCTACGTCATCACCGAACTCGTGGCCGGGGAGTACACCTTGGCGGCCAGTGCGCCCGTCTACCGCCCGGCCGCACTGCCCGTCTCCGTACAGGCGTCCCGCGAGACCCGGCAGGACATCGAGCTCGCGGGCGGTGCCGTACTGCGCGGCACCGTCCGGGCCACCGGCGGGCGCCCCGTCGAGGACGCCAGGGTGACGCTGCTGGACGCCGCGGGCAACGTCGTCGACACGGCGACGACCGGCGCCGACGGTATCTTCCGCTTCGTCGACCTGGCCTCGGGCGAGTACACGGTGGTGGCCGCCGGCTATCCGCCGGTCGCCACCGTCCTGCAGATCGCCGGCGGCGGGCGCACGGAGCGCGACCTGCAACTGGGCCACGAGGACTGAGCGCGGGCCGGCCCGGCTCCCCGGCGGCGCAGGGGCGGGCCGCCTGCCGCCGCCCGGAAGCGGCTGCCCGCCTCGCGGCGCGTCCCCCGTTCGGGCGTCACCCGCCCGGTCGTTGCGCTCCGGCTCTACGGTGGTGCAGGCCGCGCCGTCGCGGCGGGACCGGCCGTCGCCGGGAGAGAGGACTGGTCCGATGGGAAGCGAGCCGTACGCCGGCCGAACGGCCTGGAGGGTGAAGACCCCCGGCACGGCGGAGACCCTTGTCGCCGTGCGCGGTTGTCTTCCGACCGCCGCGGTGGCCGTCGACGCGCGCGGCACCGTGGCGCACTGGAGCGCCGGAGCGCGGGCGCTGTTCGGACACCGCCGCAAAGACGCGCTGGGCGCAGCCGCCGGCGAACTGCTGCCGGTGACCGGCGCCTTGAACGCCGCCGCGCGCCCCGGTGACCACCACTGGCTCGCCGGCATCGGGGATCTGGCGGGGTCCGGCGAGGCGATGGCGGGCCGTGCCCGCGTGCCAGCGCCCGGCGGTGCCCGTGCGGACGTGCTGTGGTGGGGCTACCCCATGGCGGCACCCGCGCCCTTCCGGCTGCTGGTGCTGGCCACCGGGGCCGCGCGGCTCCAACGGCAGCGGGCGCTGCGCGGTACCCGCGTCGTGCCCGGCTTCGGCCCGTACGGCTGGTTCCCCGAGGGGGCCGACCTTGGCGGGCGGCTGCCGCGGATGCTGGGCCGTGCGGAGCCTCAGGTGGTGGCCCCGGTGCTCGCGCGGATACGGGAACTCGGCTGCCCGGTGGTGGAGGTGCACCGTCCCGTCGACCGGGACGATCCGGCGCTCACGGTGCTGAATGCGCAGGTCAGCGGAGGGTGTGCGGAGCGTTCTCACCCGCCGGAGTGAAAACGAGTGGTGTGGACCAGTGGAGTTATCCACAGGGGTGTCCTGGCGCTTGGCTACCGCGTAACGTGCCGCGCATGAAGATCCTCATCAGCGCCGACATGGAGGGCGCAACGGGAGTCACCTGGCCGGCCGACGTCCTGCCGGGCACGCCGCAGTGGGAGCGCTGCCGGTCGATGTTCACCTCGGACGTCGACGCCGCCGTCCGGGGCTTCTTCGAGGCAGGCGCTGACGAGGTGCTGATCAACGAGGCGCACTGGACGATGCGCAACCTCCTGCTGGAGAAGCTGGACGAACGGGCCGAGATGATCACCGGCCGGCACAAGTCGCTGTCGATGGTCGAGGGCATCCAGCACGGCGACGTGGACGGCGTCGCCTATATCGGCTACCACACCGGCGCAGGCAGCGAAGGCGTCCTCGCCCACACCTACCTCGCCAACTCCCTGACCGGGGTGTGGGCCGACGGCGTACGGGCCAGTGAGGGGTGCCTCAACACGCTGGTGGCCACCGAGTTCGGCGTACCCGTCATCCTGGTGACCGGTGACGACCGCACCGTCGAGGACGCCAAGGGCTACGCACCCGAGGCGCTGGGCGTCGCCGTCAAGGACCATGTGTCGCGGTACGCCGCGGTCTGCCGGCCCCCGGCCCGCACCGCCGCCGACATCCGGGAAGCGGCCCGCCGCGCCGCGCCGCTGGCGGTGCGCCGCACCCCGCCCGAGCCCGAACCGCACACCGTCGAGATCGAGTTCGACGCGGAGCACCTGGTCGGGGCCGCCACCGTCGTGCCCGGCGTGGAGCGCACGGGTGAACGCCGGGTGGCCTACACCGCGCCCAGCGCCTACGAGACGATCCGCTGCTTCAAGGCGGTCACGACCGTCGTCTCCGCCGCGGTGGAGGAGCAGTATGGCTGAGCTGACCGAGCAGTCCGCGTCGAGAAAACCGGAAGAGAGCACGATGACGCCTGGGCCACGGCAGAGCCACCTCGACGCGCAGGTCTTCGAGGAGGTGGTGCGGGCGACCTCGGAGCTGATCCGCCTGGACACCACCAACCGCGGCGGCGGCGAGGGCAACGAGCGCGCTGCCGCCGAGTACGTCGCCTCCGGACTCGCCGACGCGGGCATCGAGCCGCGGCTGCTGGAGAAGAAGGCCGGACGGACCAATGTGGTGGCCAGGATCGAGGGCACCGATCCCACCGCGGGGGCGCTGCTGCTGCACGGCCATCTCGATGTGGTCCCGGCCGAGCCCGCCGACTGGACCGTGCACCCCTTCTCCGGCGAGGTCCGGGACGGTGTGGTGTGGGGCCGGGGCGCCATCGACATGAAGAACGCCGACGCGATGGCACTGAGCCTGGTGCGCGCCTGGGCCCGCGCGGGGGTCCGGCCGCCCCGCGACATCGTCCTCGCCTTCACCGCCGACGAGGAGGACAGCGCGGAGTTCGGCTCGGACTTCCTGGTGCGGGAGCACCCCGAGCTGTTCGAGGGCTGCACCGAAGGCATCAGCGAGTCCGGCGCCTTCACCTTCCACGCCGGGCCGGGCATGCGGCTCTACCCCGTGGCGGCGGGGGAGCGCGGCACCGCCTGGCTCGAACTGACCGCACACGGCAGGGCCGGTCACGGCTCCAAGGTCAACCACCACAACGCGGTCAGCCGCCTCGCCGCCGCCGTCCACCGCATCGGTGAGCACCAATGGCCCGTACGGCTCACCCCCACCGTGCGGGCCGCGCTCGCCCGCCTCGCCGAACTGCACGGGCTGCGGCCGCTCGGCCCCGACGCGCAGGACGCCGAGGTGGACGCGCTGCTCGCCCAGCTCGGCCCGGCCGCCGCGCTGATCGAGCCGACCGTGCGCAACAGCGCCAACCCGACCGTCCTGGAGGCCGGTTACAAGGTCAATGTGATCCCCGGGACGGCCAAGGCGCGGGTGGACGGCCGGATGCTGCCCGGCGCCGAAGAGGAGTTCCACGCCACCCTCGACACCCTCACCGGCCCCGATGTGCGCTGGGAGTTCCAGCACCGCGAGATCCCGCTCCAAGCGCCCGTGGACTCCCCGCTGTTCGCCGCCATGGGCGAAGCCCTCGAACACTTCGATCCGGGCGCACACGCGGTGCCGTACTGCATGTCGGGCGGCACCGACGCCAAGCAGTTCTCCCGGCTCGGCATCGTCGGCTACGGCTTCACCCCTCTCAAGCTGCCCGAGGGCTTCGACTACCAGGCGCTGTTCCACGGCGTCGACGAGCGGGTGCCCGTCGAGGCCCTGCACTTCGGCGTCCGCGTCCTGGACCGCACCCTGCTCGGCACCGCCACCGCCACCGACCGCGACGCGACCACCCCGTCAGGAGGCTGACCCTCATGACCGTCCAGGCCCCCTACGGCACCTGGCCCTCACCGATCGACGCTGGAACCGTCGCCGCGCACGACGGGCGGCCCGAGTTCCTCGGCTCCGTCGGCGAGGAACTGTGGTGGACCGAGCCGCGCCCCGAGGAAGGCGGGCGCCGCGCTCTGCTGCGGCTCGCGGCCGACGGGCGACACCCCCCGGTCAGTGTGCTGCCCGCGCCGTGGAACGTGCGCAACCGCGTGATCGAGTACGGCGGTCTGCCCTGGGCCGGCGCACCCCGGAGCGAGGGTGGGCCGCTGATCGTCTTCACCCACTTCGCCGACCAGCGGCTCTACGCGCTGGAACCCGACGCCCCCGACGCCCGCCCCCGGCCGCTCACCCCGCTGTCGGAGGTCACCGACGGCGGGCTGCGCTGGTGCGACCCGGTGGTGCTTCCCGAGCGCGGCGAAGCGTGGTGCGTGCTGGAGGAGTTCACCGGGGAGGGGCCCACCGACGTGCGCCGGGTGCTGGCCGCCGTGCCGTTGGACGGCTCGGCCGCCGAGGACCGCGGGCGGGTGCGGGAGCTGACCGGGGACGGGGACCGGTTCCTGACCGGGCCGCGGCTCTCCCCGGACGGCCGCCGCCTGGCCTGGCTGGCCTGGGACCATCCCGCCATGCCCTGGGACGGCACCCGTGCCATGACCGCGCGGATCCGGGACGACGGCACGCTGGAGACCCCGCGCGCGGTCGCCGGCGGGCGCGAGGAGTCGGTGGCGCAGGCCGAGTTCTCCACCGACGGCTCGCTGCTGATCGCCTCGGACTCCAGCGGCTGGTGGAACCTCCAGCGGGTGGACGTCGAAGCCGCCGAGACGGCCGAGGCCACCGAGCCGGGCCGGGGCCCCGTCGTACCGCGGGTGCCGCTGTGCCCCCGCGAGGAAGAGTTCGCCGGCGCCGCATGGAAGATCGGCCAGCGCTGGTTCGCACCGCTGCCCGGCGGGCTGGTGGCCGCACTGCACGGGCGCGGCGCACAGCGGCTCGGCGTGCTCGACCCGGAGACGGGGGAACTGGTCGACGCGGCCGGGCCCTGGACCGAGTGGGCACCCTTCCTCGCCGTCATCGACTCCCGCGTCACCGGTGTCGCCGCCAGCCCCCGCACCTCCCACGAGATCGTCGAGCTGGACACCCGCACGGGCCACACCGTCGTACTGGCCTCCCACCACAAGGACCATGTGGACCCGGCCTACTACCCGGAACCGCAGATCCGCACCTTCACCGGGCCCGACGGCCGCGACATCCACGCCCACATCTACCCGCCGCACCACCCCGACCACACGGCCCCGGCCGGCGAACTGCCGCCGTACGTGGTGTGGGTGCACGGCGGGCCCACCAGCCGCGCCCCTCTGGTGCTCGACCTGGAGATCGCCTACTTCACCTCGCGCGGCATCGGCGTGGCGGAGGTCAACTACGGCGGCTCCACCGGTTACGGGAGGGAGTACCGCAACCGGCTGCGGCAGCAGTGGGGCGTCGTCGACGTCGAGGACTGCGCCGCGGTCGCCCGCACCCTCGCCCGCGAGGGCACCGCGGACCCGGCGCGGCTGGCCATCCGGGGCGGCAGCGCGGGCGGTTGGACCAGCGCCGCCTCGCTCACCTCACCCCTCGCGGAGGGGCTGTACGCCTGCGGCACCGTCACCTACCCCATCCTCGACCTGACGGGCTGGGCCACGGGGGAGACCCACGACTTCGAGTCGCAGTATCTGGAATCCCTGGTCGGCCCGCTCTCCGAGGTACCGGGCAGATACCGCGAGCGCTCCCCACTGCACCAGGCGCAGCGGGTCGCCGTTCCCTTCCTGCTGCTCCAGGGGCTCGACGATGTGATCTGCCCGCCCGTGCAGTGCGAGCGTTTCCTCGAACAGGTCAAGGGCAGAGGGGTCAGCCACGCCTACCTCGCCTTCGAGGGGGAGGGACACGGCTTCCGCAGAGCCGACACCATCGTGCGCGCGGTGGAGGCCGAACTGTCGCTGTACTCCCACACCTTCGGCCTGCGCCGCGAGGACGTCCCCCCGCTGGAACTGCGCTCATGAGCATGCCGCCGCTCCCCGAGTCGGAGCCCGCTCCGACCCTTGCCGACCCGCACGAACTGCTGGAGGGCTATCTCGACCACTACCGCCGCACCCTGTTGCGCAAGGCGGCAGCCCTGTCCGAGGAGGAGCTGCGCTCCACCCACCTCCCCTCGGGGTGGACCCCGCTGGAGCTGATCCGGCATCTTCAGTACGTCGAACAGCGCTGGCTGAACTGGGGCTTCGCGGCCGAGCAGGTCCCCGACCCGTGGGGCGACCGGCGCTCGGGGGATGTGCGGGACCGCTGGCACGTGCCCGAGGGGATGAGCACCCAGCAGGTGCTCGACGCCTTCCATGCGCAGTGCGACCGCTCCCGGCAGGTCACGGCGGCCGCACGGCTCGAGGAACGTGCCGCGGTCGGTGGCCGCTTCCCCACCGAGGAGGAGGCCCCGACCCTCGCCTGGACCCTCTTCCATCTGCTGCAGGAGTACGCGCGGCACGTCGGTCAGCTCGATGTAGCCGTGGAGCTGGCGGGCGGTGGCACAGGGGAGTAACACGGAAGGGCAACCGCACGGGCAGAACGGGGGACTCATGGTTTCGGCAACGTGCCGGAGGGCGGGCGAGGTGGGGAAGCACGGCGGGGCGAAGAGGAGACCGGCTCCGGTCACGGCGGTGCGGATTCGGCGTATGGCCGGTCTCGCCGCGCTGGCCGCGCTCTGTGTGCCGGCTGTGGCCGGCTGCGGTGATTCCGACGAGGACGCCGACAGCGCCAAGCCGCCGGCCTCGGGCGCGGCCAAGAGCCCTGCTGCCAGCTCGGCCGGTCCGTCCCCCACCGTGACAGCGGCTGACGGGAGCGACCACGAGGCCTGCTCGGACGGAAACTGCGAGATCGCGGTGTCCGAACCGGTGACGATCCGCTTCAAGATCGCGGGAAAGCCCGCCAAACTGTCCCTGACCGAGGTCGGCAAGAACCGGGTCGCCTACAAGGTGACCTCCGGCAGCGGAAGAACGAGCGGCGAGGCGAGCGGTAAGGGCAGCGGCTGCACAGCCGTCTTCCGCAGCGGCGGCAGCAGCAGCTCGTGCGGCGGGGTGGGCGGGGCGCCCGACAAGGTGGACGGCGCGGTCGTGTTGCAGGTGGCGGCAGGGGCCGACGGCACCGCGATGCTGCGCCTCGTCTCGGACTGAGACGGGGGGACGGTCCGGGGTCACAGGCCGGCGACATCCGCCAGGGTCCGGGCCTGGCGCAGCAGCGCGATGCTGTCCTCCAGGTCGTCGTCCTCGTCGACCGACCACAGCGCGTATTCGACATGGCGCGCCATCGACCAGGCGCGTACCCGGTCGGTGTCCTCTCCGAGCGCGTCGGCGAGCAGCGCCGTGCGGTGGCGGAGCACGCGGTGCGGGTCGGGGTGCTCGAAGGGGTCGTCGACCTGTTCGAGCAGAGGCCAGGGATCGAAGGCGGGGTCGCCGGTCATCGGCTTGGCGTCGATGGCCAGCCACGGAGCGCGCCTGGCTGCCAGCAGGTTGCCGGGGTTGAAATCTCCGTGCAGCAGGACCTCGCGCCGGGCGGAGCGCGGCAGTTCGCGGAACAGCTCGGCGGCCAGCCGGTAGAGCCCCGTGTCGAGCTGCGGGGGCCAGTCGCGGGCGGCCTGCCGCTCGGCGAGGTCGGCCCAGGTGGCGGTCGTGTCCGCGACCGGGCCCACGCCGAGCGCGGTCGCCTCGGCCGGGTCCGCGTCCCACAGCCGGCGGAGCACGTCTGCTGCCATGAGCAGCCGTTCGTCGGCCGGAAGGTGGTCGGCGCCGCCCAGTTCGGTGCCGGGCTCCACACGCTCCAGCAGCAGCGCGAAGAGTTCCGCGTCCTGCTCCAGCACCCGTACGGCACCGTTCCCGTCCCACAGGCGGAGGGCGGCGCCCTCGGTGCGGGCCTCCGGGTGTGGCCAGGTCAGTTTGAGTACGGCACGGGTGCCGTCCGGTCGCTCGGCGGGCGCCACCCAGGAGCAACTGCCCCCGTGGAAGGGGGTGCCCAGTCGCAGCTTCCAGCGCTCGCGCATCTGCTCCACCAGTGCGGGGAGCCCGGCCAGCCAGTCGCGGCCGTCGGCCGTATGGCTCATCTCGGTGAGCACGGGAAGGGTGGGAGGGAACAGGGCGGCAGAACTGGGGTCGGGCTCGGTCACGTCACCATTCCAGGCGGTCTTGTGCGGCTGCGGCTGCGGCTTAGGCTGCGGTTCTGGCTGTGGCGGCGGCTGTGGCTGTGGCTGCGGTTCTGGCTGTGGCTGGGGCCGTATCTGTTGCTGTGGGCAGGCCTTGCAACGGTACGGCGCGGACCCCGGTTTCCCGAGTGGTTTTCGACCGCCCGCGGCCCGAGCCACCAGGGCCCTCCGGGGCTCCTGGAACGCGAGGGCGCGGCAGCGCCGCCGTCCCCCGTTCGGGTACGGTCGCGGCATGACGAGCGTCGTACCCGGCATCGACGATCCCGCCCGCTCTCCCGCCATCCATGTGCTCCGCGTCTCCGAGCACGCTGCCGAGACCAGGGCCTTTGGTGCGCTGGCACCGCTCTCGCAGGAGGAGCGGGAGCGTGCGGCGGCGTTCATCCGCCCTGTCGACCGTGAGCGCTATCTGGTGGCGCATCTGGCGTTGCGCAGGGAGCTGGGTGCGCTGCTGGAGCTGGACCCGGCCGAGGTGCGGTTGACCCGTGCGGACTGCCCCGTGTGCGGGGGCCCGCACGGCAGACCGACCGTGCCCGGCGATCCGGTGCACTTCTCCCTCTCGCACGCGGGGGATGTCGTGATGCTGGCGTTCGCCGCCGTGCCCGTGGGCGTGGACGTGGAGGAGTACCCGAGTGTCGCCTCCGCGCGCGAGACGATGACCGCGCTGCACCCCCGCGAGCAGGCCGAGCTGGCGGCGGTCGAGGACACCACCGCGTTGCCCGCCGTGTTCGCACGCTGCTGGACCCGGAAGGAGGCGTATCTCAAGGGCACGGGAACCGGGCTCGGCGAGGACCCTTCCGTCACGTATGTCAGCGCATTGGACGAGCCGGCGCCGGTCCCCGGCTGGCGCCTGACCGATCTTCCGGCACCCGCCGGTTACGCCGCCGCCGGCGCGCTGCGGCAGAGCACGACCCACGAGGCCGGGTGAGGGCAGCAGCGGTGCTGCGGTTTTCCGCAGGGTGCGGGCTGCGGGGAACCGGAAGGGGCCCGACGGCGACCCCCATACCGGCGGTGAATCCGGGTTCCTAGCGTAGCGGGCATCGGGGCTTCGACCCCGGGAAACCGGCTCCGGGAGCGACCCGACGGCGGCGCCGCCGCTGTGCGGAGCCGCTGCCCGGCAGGCGTCACCCGTGCCCCTTGAGAACCCGCCCGTGAAGACCTTCGTGGAGACCTCTGTGCATCTCACCTCCCAGGCCCTGCCGAGCGAGCCGGCCGGCGGTATCGCCGGCTGGGCCGCCGACCTCGTCGACACCATGGGCGGTCCCGGAGCGGGCCTGGCCATCGCGCTGGAGAACCTGTTCCCACCGCTGCCGAGCGAGGTGATCCTGCCGCTGACGGGGTTCGCCGCCGGTCAGGGGGTGCTCAGCCTGGCGTCGGCGCTCTTTTGGACGACGCTCGGTTCGGTCGTGGGCGCCGTGGTCCTGTACTGGATCGGCAGGCTCTTCGGCCGCGACCGTATGCGCGCCATCTGGGCGAAGCTGCCGCTGGTGAAGCTCTCCGACCTGGAGCGCACGGAGGCGTGGTTCGCGAAGCACGGCACCAAGGCGGTCTTCTTCGGCCGTATGGTGCCGATCTTCCGCAGTCTCGTCTCCATCCCGGCCGGGGTGGAGCGCATGCCGTTGCCCGTGATGGTCACGCTGACCATGCTGGGCAGTCTGATCTGGAACTCCGTCCTGGTGCTGGCCGGTTACTGGCTGGGCGACCAGTGGGACCTGGTGGAGACCTACGTCGGGATCGTCTCCAAGGCCGTGCTGGTGCTGGTGGTGCTCGCCCTCGCGGTGTACGCGACCGTACGGGTGCGCGGCCACCGCCGTGCCAAGCACCGCCGCGTCTGATGGCCGTTCACGCCGGGTCCGAGCGCCACCGCTCGGGCCGTACGCCGGTACCCGGCTCCGAGCCCGGGCAGGGTGCCGGGGGAGCGGACGCCGGGGGAGTGGACGCCAAGGTGGGCGCCGCCGCACCCGCCCCGTGGCCGCTGAGGCTGCTCGGCGTCCTCCTCGGCTGCTGCACGGCGCTGCTCGGCTTCGTCTACCTCGTCCTCGCCGGTGCCGCCCTCGGCCCGTTCCTGCTGTGGCCGGCCACCCGCGACGGTGCCCTCGGCCGGCTCACGGCTGGAGCGCGGGGGCTCTCGGGAGTGGAACGGGCCCGCCGGTCCGTCTTCTTCGGCGACCGCTTCCCCGAGCACTACAAGGTGTCCGACCAGAAGCTGTTGCGCTATCTCGCCGTCCGCAGTGGTACGGGACTGCTGTGCGCCGTGGTGCTCCTCCTGCTGGGCTTCGGCCTCACCCTGGCGGGTCTGACGGCGCTGCGGACGGTGCAGGGCGCGTTCGGCGCGGAGGATCTGCTGGTGCAGTTGCTCCTCGGGGGCGCGTTGCTCTTCCTCGACATCCAGGGGCTCCGCTCGCTCACCAAGCTGGACGCGCGCAGCGCACGGGAGTGCTTCGGCCCCTCGGAGCGGGAGTTGCTGCGGCGCCGTATCGATGAACTGGCCACCAGCCGGGCGGCTGTCGTGCACGCGGTGGACACCGAACGCCGCCGTATCGAGCGGGATCTGCACGACGGGATGCAGCAGCGCATGGTGGCGCTCGCCATGCTGCTCGGCCGCGCCCGCAGGGGCCGCGATCCCGGGCAGGCCGAAGCGCTGCTGCGCCAGGCGCACCAGGAGGCGCAGGACGTCGTCACCGAGCTGCGCGAGGTGGCCTGGCGGATCTACCCCTCGGCGCTGGACAGCCTGGGGCTTCAAGAGGCGCTCGGTGGGGTGTCCGAGCGGTGCGCCGTCCCTGTGCGCATCGGGTTCGATGTCGGGGAGCCGCTGCCGCAGCCCGTGGAGACGGCCGCGTACTTCGTGGTGTCGGAGTCGGTGACCAACGCGGCCAAGCACTCCGGCGCCACGGCCGTCTCCGTGCGAGTGACGCTTCGCCGGCGTCCCGGCACCGACCTTCCCGGGGTGCTCGTGGTGCGTGTCCAGGACGACGGCAAAGGCGGAGCCGATCCCCTCGGCAGCGGGCTGAGGGGCCTGCGCAGCCGGGTGGCGGCGCTCGACGGCGCGCTGCACGTCGACAGCCCCCCTGGAGGACCGACCACCATTACCGCGGAGCTGCCATGCACGTGATGATCGCCGAGGACTCGACCCTGTTGCGGGAGGGGCTGGTGCGGCTGCTCGTCGAGGAGGGCCACGAGGTACCGGCCGCGTTCGGCGAAGCTGACCCGCTGCTGGCGCAGATGGCGGCGCGGCAGCCGGACATGGTCGTCCTCGACATCCGGATGCCTCCCACACACACCGACGAGGGCCTGCGCGCGGCGCTGGAGATCCGCGAGCGCTGGCCGCAGGTCGGCGTACTGGTGCTCTCGCAGCACATCGAGCGCAACTACGCGGCTCAACTCCTGTCGGCCAACGCCGAACGGGTGGGGTATCTCCTCAAGGACCGCGTCGCACAGGTCGAGGAGTTCCTGGACGCTTTGGAGCGCATCCACGCGGGCGGTGCCGTCATCGACCCGGAGGTGGTGCGGCAGTTGGTCTTCCGCACCACGCACGGAGATCCGCTGGCCCGCCTCACGCCACGGGAGCGCAGCGTTCTGGAGGCCCTGGCCCAGGGGCACACCAACACCGCCATCGCGCAGAAGCTGCACATCTCGCTGAGCGCGGTGGAGAAGAACCTGGGTGCTGTCTTCGACAAGCTGGAGCTGTCGCAGACCACCGGCTACAGCCGAAGGATTCTGGCGGTCCTGCGATATCTGGAGTCCTAGCCGCATCGGCACCAGCTGCGCCAAGCAGCGTGGCGCGGCCGTACGGGCTGGATGCAGCTGCCGATGCCGTCGAAAGGATCTGGCGCGTGGGCAGTGGAGCGTGTTCCATGGTCATCGGGGGGTCCCGGTCAGGCGGCGGCGCCCGTTGACGACGTATGGAAGAAGCGAGGTTGCCGTGGCCACGACCGTACGACGCAGCACCCGGACCCTGCCCGCCGCGCCGCTCGGCCCCGAGAATCCGCTGCCCGCACTGCTGCCGCTGGACGAGGCCCACACCCTCACCGAGGCCGACCGCGCCGCGCTGCCGCCCGAGATGGCGCGGCAGGTCGGCTACGGGCCGCTGCGTTCGGTGCTGCCCACCCGCGTTCTCGACGGCTACGGGCGGCAGCGCACCCCCACCCGGCTCGATACGCTCGTTCTGGAGAACGACCGGCTTCGCGCCACCGTCCACCCCGGTCTCGGCGGCCGGCTCGCCTCCCTCTTCCACAAGCCGACCGCGCGGGAACTGCTGTATGTGAACCCCGTGCTGCAGCCCGCCGACTTCGCCCTCAACGGGGCCTGGTTCTCCGGCGGTGTCGAGTGGAACATCGGCGCGACCGGCCATACGACGCTCTCCTGTGCCCCGCTGCACGCGGCCCGGGTGCCCGCGCCGGGCGGGGACGGTGCGATGGTGCGGCTGTGGGAGTGGGAGCGGCTGCGCGACACCCCGTTCCAGGTGGACCTGTGGCTGCCGGAGGACTCGGACTTCCTGTACGTCGGGGTCCGCGTCCGCAATCCGCACCACCGCACGGTGCCGGTCTACTGGTGGTCCAACATCGCCGTGCCCGAGGAGCCGGGGGCGCGGGTGCTCGCCCCTGCCGAGGAGACCTGGTATTTCGCGTACGAGCGCAGGCTGCGGCGGATACCGGTGCCCGAGTGGGAGGGCACCGATCTGACCTACCCGCTGCACAGCCGGTTTCCCGCCGACTACTTCTACGAGGTGCCCGAGAGCTCCCGGAAGTGGATCGCCTCGCTCGACGAGAAGGGCCGAGGGCTCGTCCAGACCTCGACGGATCTGCTGCGCGGCCGCAAGCTGTTCGTCTGGGGCGCCGGACCCGGCGGCAGGCGCTGGCAGCAGTGGCTGACCGAACCGGGCACGCCCGGCTATGTGGAGATCCAGGCGGGGCTCGCCCGCACCCAGCTCGAACATCTGCCGCTGGAGGCGGGCGGCGAGTTCTCCTGGCTGGAGGCGTACGGGCCGCTGAGTGCCGACGCCGAGACGGTGCACGGCGCCGACTGGTCGGCCGCCCGGGTCCACACCGAGCGGCGGCTGGAGGAGGCGCTGCCGCGCGGCGCGGTGGAGGCGGCCTACGCGGCATGGCGGCCGCAGGCGGACGTCGAACCGGAGGGCGGGCCGAGGGACGGGTGGCTGGCGTGCGGTTCGGGGTGGGGAGCGCTGGAGGTGGAGCGCGCCGGCTTCACTCTTCCGGGTACACCGTTCCCGCCCGGGACGCTCGGTGCCCAGCAGCGGCCGTGGCGCGAACTGCTGCACACCGGCACCCTGCCGTGCGGCCCGGATCACGCGCCTCCGGGGCCCACACTGGTCGCGGCCGAATGGCGTGAGCTGCTGGAGTCCGCGGACGCGGAGCCGGCCGTGGACGCGGCGGGCAAGGCGGCCCGGCGCGAGTTGGACCATCACCTGGGTGTGGCGCAGTGGCACGCGGGTGACCGCTCGCAGGCGGTCCGCAGCTGGGAGCGGTCCCTCGAACAGGGCGCGTACTGGCCCGCGTTGCGCTCTCTGGCCGTCGCCGACCAGCAGGACGGTAACGGGGCCCGCGCCGCGGAGCGCTACATGGCGGCCGTGCGGGACGCCGGTGAACGGCTCGACGCCGACGACCCCCTCGGTGCCGCGGCGCTCGCCGCGCTCGCGCGGGAGGCGGTCGAGGTGCTGCTGGCCGAGGACCGTGCAGGGGATGCCGAGAGCGTGCTGGACGGGCTCTGCGACGATCAGCGTGCCCGGGGCCGCTGCCAACTGCTGCGCGCCCGTGTGCTGCTGGCGAAGGGCGACGTCAAGGGCGCTCGCGCGCTCTTCGACGCCGGTTTCGAGGTGGAGGATCTGCGGGAGGGCGAGGAGGTGCTGAGCGACACCTGGGCGGCACTGACAGCCGATCCCCTCCCTGCCCGCTACGACTTCCGGATGCGGCCCTGACGGATCGCGTGGGGGGCTACTGCTCGGTTGCTGCCCCCTGCTTCCGGTCCACGTACTCGAAGACGCTGCCGTCGGGGTGGCGGGCGACCAGGTTGCGGCCGATGGGGGTGGGCTTGGGGCCCGCGATGACCTGCGCTCCCACGGTGTGCAGATCGGCCAGCGCGTCGTCCACGTCCTGCACCGCGAGGGTCGCCTTGACCTTGCTGAGCACGTTGAGGTGCTCCTCGGGGCCGCTCATCAGGAAGAAGGGGCCGACGGCGGCGACCTCCACGGGGCCGTTCTGGAAGCGCATCGCCTCCGCGCTTGCCAGTCTTTCGTACACCGGTACGGCGGCGTCCAGATCGTCGACGCAGATGCGCAGCGAGGTCCCCAGAATATCCATGGCCCCACCCTAGAGCGGGGCCGCCTGCCGTGCCGAACCACGGGGGTCACGTGTGCAGTTGCGCACTGGTGCGGCGCGGCGCCGGCGGCTCTCACGCCCGGCAGAGGATCTCGCCGTGGACGACGGTGAACCAACCGTCGGCCTCCCTGCCCCAGGCCCGCCACGCTTCGGCGATCTCATCCAGCCCGTCCTCGGTGGTCAGGCCGCCGTCGACGGCGACGGCGGCATAGCTGGAGGCCACGGTGCGGTCCGCCCACAGTTCGCTCCACCACGCACGCTCCTCCGGGGTGCTGAAACTCCAGGTGCTCGTGGTGACGGTGACATCGTCGAAACCGGCCTCGCGCGCCCACGCGTGCAGCCGTCGTCCGGCATCCGGAACGCCCCCGTTGGCCTGTGCGACCCGGCGGTAGAGATCCAGCCAGACGTCCATGCCGGGCGTTTGCGGATACCAGAACATGCCCCCGTAGTCCGCGTCCCGGACGGCCACCACTCCGCCGGGTACGCATACCCGCCGCATCTGGCGCAGCGCACCCACCGGATCGCCCACGTGCTGGAGGGTCTGGTGGGCGTGGACGACGTCGAAGGAGTCGTCGGGGAAGTCGAGCGCGTGCACGTCGCCGGTGGTGAACCCGACGTTGGCCACGCCGCGTTCCGCCGCGGTCGCCCGCGCCTGTTCCAGCACCCCGGCCGCCGCGTCCAGCCCGGTGACCGAGCCCTGCGGGACCAGCGCCGCGAGGTCGGCGGTGATGGTGCCGGGGCCGCAGCCGATGTCGAGGACGCGGTGGTCCGGGCGCAGCTGGTCGAGCAGGTACGCGGCGGAGTTGGCGGCGGTGCGCCAGCGGTGCGAGCGCAGGACGGACTCGTGGTGGCCGTGGGTGTACACGGCGGTCTCGTGTGCCATGCACGCACTGTAACCCGGCGTCTTGCTATGCGAGCAAGAACATTCCGGAATGTGGACACCCTCGCGCTCGGGTCGAGGAGCGGGTGCCGGTCACCGCCGGCCGGCCGCGCCCTCCTCGGACCAGGTGTCCGGCGCGCGGCGGCTGATGTGGGCCAGCGTCGAGCCCGGATCACTCGCCCGCACCAGATCGCCGAGGCTCACCATCCCGGCGAGCCTGCCGTCCTCCAGCACCGGCAGCCGCCGCACCGCATGGGTGCGCATCAGCTCCGCCGCCGCCCCGATCCGGGTGCCGGGGGTGACGGTCACCGGGTCGGGCGTACAGGCCGACAGGCAGTTCACACTCAGCGGATCCACGCCGTCGGCCACCGCGCGCAGCGTGATGTCCCGGTCGGTGAGCAGCCCGAGCAGTTTGCCGTCCTTGACGACCAGCACGTCGCCGATCTCCTGTGCCCGCATCAGTTGCGCGGCCTCCACCAGGGTCGCGTCGGGACGCACGGTCGTCGCCGCCGGCGTCATGACCTCGCTCACCAACCGCTCCGTCTGTGGGCCCTCTTCCTCCGACGCCATGGCCTCGCCTCTTCGTCTCTCGCCCTGCGGGAGGGACGACGTACCCCGAGCGGATCGGCCGACACCCGTGCGGACAAGGGCAGTTGGCGATCCGGGCGGCGGTGCGGATGTCGGGTGGAGGTTCCGTGGACGGATCGCCGAGGCCGGGTTTGCCGTTCGACGCGTCGGGCACCCGCACACTCGTGCTTCGGAAAGAAGGCACCTTCCGCGGGAGCGACCTGTGCGCCTCGGTCCCCCCGCACGTGCCTTCGCTGCCGCGGTGACCGTCAGACGACGCGACCGCTACGGGAGCACAGCTGATGAACGTTCGTACGACACGCTCCAAGCACCCCCACGACGACGCCCCCGACACCACCGCCGAGTTCCGACGCATCGCCGAACTGCCCGAAGGACCCGAGAAGGAAGAGCTCCGCCAGCGCGTGGTGCGGGCCTGGATGCCGATGGCAGGCCGGCTGGCCAGGAACTTCCGCAACCGCGGTGAGGCACTGGAAGACCTCGAACAGGTGGCGGCGCTGGGATTGGTGAAGGCCGTCGCGCGCTACGACATCTCCCGCGGCTGCGCCTTCGAGAGCTTCGCGATCCCCACCATCGTCGGCGAGGTGAAGCGGCACTTCCGCGACCACATGTGGGGGCTGCACGTACCCCGGCGGGTCCAGGAACTCCGCAACCGGGTGCGCAACAGCCAGCGCGAACTCAGCTACTCCCTGGACGGGCGCAGCCCGTCCGTGCAGCGCATCGCCGAGCACTGCGGCCTCAGTGAGGAGGACGTACTGCTGGGCATGGAGGCGCTGGAGAGCTACAGCACGCTCTCCCTGGACGCCGAGATGCCCGGCGCCGACGACGGCTACTCCCTCGCCGACACGCTCGGCAACCGCGAGCCGGGCTTCGACCAGGTCGTCTACCGCGAGGCCGTCAAACCACGGCTCGCGCGGCTCCCGGAGCGGGAACGCCGCATCCTGTACATGCGGTTCTTCTGCGACATGACCCAAAGCCGCATCGCCGAACAGCTCGGCATCTCCCAGATGCACGTCTCCCGGCTCATCAGCCGCACCTGCCGCCGTATCCACCAAGAGGTCGAGAGCGACCGGCGACTCGAACGCGAGGGGTCCCACCGCCAGTGGGAGACGGTGGGCCGCGAGTCGGCGCGGCACGAGACGGCCCACCGGGAGAAGACCCGGCAGGGCGCCGTGCGGCACGGGCCGCACCGCCGCGAGGCCACCCGGGCCCCGCGCGGGCACCGCACCCACGCCCCCGCCGCTGCCTGAGCCGCGGCGCACACGCGGGCGGCACGCGCGCAGGAGCGCACGTGTCGCCGCTGCCGGTGTCACCGCCGTCTGCCAAGGTGTACGCAAGAAAGGTTGTCAGATAAGCGGTGGAGGCTGAGACGGATGCGGCCGGACCAGGGCGACTCGGACAGCGCGGGTCCCTGCGCGGTGCCGCAGGCGACCGCCGTGCGCCAGGGCGCGTGCGGCTACTGGGACCGGCGCGGTCTGCCGACCGAGCCCGCGCAGGTCGCCGTCGCGCCCGGTGGCGCCCTGCTGCTGCTCGCCGTCCTGGCCGCGGCGGCCGGAGTCGGGGCGGGGACCGGCTCCGGCACGGGCACCGGAGTCGGCACGGGCACCGGGGGAGGTGCGGGCGAGCGGGGGACCGGCAGTGTGCTGCTCCCGCATCCGTGCCCGCCCTGGTACGCGGAGCAGGCGCGGCTGCTCGGCCGGGCGGTGCACACCGTGCCGGTGCCCGTGGAGTGCGGCGGGATCCCGGACCCGTTCGCGCTGCTGGAGGCAGTACGCAGGACCCGCGCGGCGGGTGAGGTCCCGCAGGCACTGGTGCTCTCCGTCGCCGACGACGTCACCGGGACGGCCCCGCCGCCCGAACTGCTGCACGAGGTGTGCGAGGCGGCCGTCGCCGAGGGGCTGCTGATCGTCAGTGACGAGACCTGGCGGGACACCTCGCACGATCCGCACGACACCGTGGTGGTCAGCCCTGCCGAAATGCTCACCGAGGCGGGTCGGGCCGACCATGTGGTGGTGCTCGCCGGCCTCGAAGCCGCCTTCGAGTCCACGTTCGGAACCGGAGCAGGAGCCGGAACCGGAGCAGGCGCCGGGGCCGTAGCAGGAGCCGGCACCGGAGGCGGTGCCGTGAACCGACGGCCCGGCCCGCCCCCCGCCATCGCCCGGGTCCCCGCCACGGGCCGCGGGCGGCTCCTCGGCGAACGGGTGCACGAGGTGCTGGCCGCGCTCCGCGCCGACCTGCCCGGCCCGGCCGCGGAGGCCGCCGCCGAGGCGCTGCGCGAGCCCGCCGAGCTGCTGTCCCGGCGTGCCGAGGCGGCCCGGCTGCACGGCGGACTGGCCCGCGCGCTGCACCAGGCGGTCACCGGGGCGGGCGCGCTCTGCCGTCCCCCGCACCTGGGACGACATCTGTACGCCGACCTCGATCCGTTCCGGCCCCGGCTGGCCCGGCGCGGGATCACCGACGCCGCCGGGCTGGAGGCGGAGCTGGTGCGGCGGCTGGGCCCGTACGCGCTGGGCGGGCACCGCTTCGGCGACGACCCGCACGAACTGCGGGTGCGGCTGACCACCGCACTGCCGGCCGCCGCCCTCCCCGCCGCCGACCGGGCCGCACACCGGCCGGTGGGCACCGGAGGGTCCTGGGCGACTGCCCGACCGGAGCCGGGGGAATTGCCGGGTGTGGCAGAGACGTTGGCACAGGTGCAGTCGGTGCTGGTCGACCTCACGGATGGGAGTCCTCAGTAGATGACCGAACGGACCGGGCAGCCCTCCGAGCGCTCCCCCCTGACCGACGGGGCCACGGGCTCGGAAACCCCCGAGACGGCCGAGACCCCGTCGGCCGGAGCTCCCGCCCCCACCCCCGCGGCCGAAGCCCCGGCCGGAACGCCCGCGGCGGCCGGTCCCGCCCCGGCAGGGCCCGCGCCCGCCTCCGGCGGCACCCCGCACGGTGCGCCGTCGTCACCGGGCGAGGGACCGTCGGGGCAGAGCTGCGCCGGAGGCGGTGGCCGGAGCGGTCCCACCGACGTGCTCCTCCAGCCCCCGCCGCCGGCCCTCTCCCCGCCGCGCCCCGTCGGGGCCCGCCGCATCTGGCCCCGGTCGTTCACCGACCGGCTCACCTCCCCGCTGCCCGGTGTCCGCGCGATGGCCCGGCTCGCCCGCGAGGGGGCCATGCGGCCGATCGGCGCCGCGCTCGCCGAGGAGATCCCCAAGCTCCCCTTCGCGCCGGGCCCGATCCCCGACCCGGGGCCCGACACCGTCTCCGTCACCTGGGCGGGGCACGCCAGCTGGGTGGTGCGGATCGGCGGTCTGACCGTGCTGACCGACCCGGTCTGGTCCCGGAAGATCCTCGGCACCCCGGCGCGTATCACCCCCGTCGGCGTGGCCTGGCAGGATCTGCCGAAGGTGGACGCCGTCGTCGTCTCGCACAACCACTACGACCATCTGGACGCCCCCACGCTGCGCAGACTTCCGCGCTCCACCCCGCTGTTCGTACCGGCGGGGCTGGGCGCGTGGTGCCGCAAGCGCGGCTTCACCACCGTCACCGAGCTCGACTGGTGGGAGGGCGCCGAGCTGCCCGCCGGGGGGGGCGCCACAGGATCGAAGTCCGGGGCTCGGGCGCGGGTGCGGTTCGACTTCGTGCCCGCCCACCACTGGTCCAAGCGCACCCTCACCGACACCTGCCGCTCCCTGTGGGGCGGCTGGGTGCTGACCGACCAGCACGGGCAGCGGGTGTACTTCGCGGGCGACACCGGATACGGGCACTGGTTCGGCGAGATCGGCCGCCGCTACCCGGACATCGACCTGGCCCTGATGCCCATCGGTGCCTACGACCCGCGCTGGATGCTGCGCCCCGTGCACACCGACCCCGAGGAGGCGGTGCTCGCCTGCCAGGACGTGGGCGCGCGCCGGATGGCACCCATGCACTGGTCCACCTTCCTGCTCTCGGGCGAGCCCCCGTTGGAACCGCTCATCCGCGTGCGGGCAGCCTGGCGCAAGGCCGAACGCCCCCGCGAGGACCTGTGGGACCTCCCGGTGGGGGCCTCCAGGGTGCTGGAGCCCGCCTGACGCCTCCCCTTCCGCTGCGTGACGCCCCGCGACGCCCCGGCGACGCGC
The DNA here is from genome assembly GCF_017676345.1 of Streptomyces smyrnaeus. Classification (GTDB taxonomy): domain Bacteria; phylum Actinomycetota; class Actinomycetes; order Streptomycetales; family Streptomycetaceae; genus Streptomyces; species Streptomyces smyrnaeus. The sequence continues at coordinate 247,644 of NZ_JAFFZM010000010.1, forward strand.
ACCCTCCCCTCCTAGGCCCGTGACCCACGCAGGCGGCGCCACACCGATGGTGCCGAGCTCACCAGCAGCGTCAGCGCGACGGCCGCGACGACGCCCTCCCAGGGGCGGGGGAAGAGGGAGCCTCCCGCGACACCGATGAGCTGGTAGACGGCGGCCCACGCCAAACAGGCCAGTACGTCACCGCGGGCGAACTCCCGCATCCGCATCCGGGACAGCAGACAGGCGAGCATCACGGGGATGCGGCCGGCGGGGATCAGCCGGGAGACGACCAGCACCGCCACCCCGTGTTCGCGCAGCCGTGCGTCGGCCTGGGCGAGCCGCTCGGGTGCGGCCCGCTCGCGGAGCGCCGACAGCCAGCGGGAGCCGTTCTTGGAGCCGATCCCGCGTTTGCCCAGCCAGTACAGCCCGAGGTCGCCGAGGAAGGCGGCGAACGAGGCGACGCCGAAGACGGCGAGCAGGGCGAGCACCGGCAGGCTCTGGTGCAGCGCCACCACGGCGGCGCCGCTGACCAGCGCCCCGGTCGGGACGACGGGCACCAGTGAGCCGAGCACCACCAGCAGGAACAGCGAGGGGTAGCCGATTGCTTGCTGGGTGGACTCCGGCGGGCGTACGACCGTCTCGGAGACGGTGTGGGCGACCGCGCTCAGACCGTCCACGAGCGCAGTACCGTTCACCTGTTCGCCCCCAGCCGTACGCTCTGCCCGTGCTCCAGCAGATGCACCTCCACCTGCGGTGCCGGCCGCGCGGCCAGCCGCTTGAACTCGGCCCCGGGCGCATGGAACTCGTGCGGTCTGACCGCGTCGAGACCGACCGGCCAGTAGGTGCCGAAGTGCACCGGTACCGCGCTGCGCGGGCGCAACCGGGTCAGTGCCTCGGCGGCTCGGCGCGCGTCCAGATGCCCCTCCCCGAGGAAGGGTCCCCAGCCGCCGACCGGGAGCAGTGCCGTGTCCACGTCGCCGACCGCCTCCGCCATCCCGTCGAACAGTCCGGTGTCACCGGCGAAGTAGGTACGCTCCTCGCCCGAGACGACGAACCCCAGCGCGGGTGAGACCTGCCGCCCCACCGGCAGCCGCCGCCCGTCGTGCGCGGCGGGGACCGCCCGTACGGTCACCGGGCCCACCGCGACCTCGTCGCCCGGGACCACCTCGGTCAGCCGCAACAGCGGGGCCAGCCGCCGCAGCCCCGGCACCGCGCGCACCGCGCCGCGCGGGACGACGACACGGGTGCCCGGAGCCAGCATGGCCAGCGACCCCGGATGCAGATGGTCGGCGTGCAGATGGGAGACGAGCACCAGATCGGCCCGGACCGCGTCCGGCGGCGGCAGCGCGCCGCGCCTGCGGCGCAGATGAGCCAGGCGGCGCACCAGCAGCGGGTCCGTCAGCACCGTGACCCCCGAGTCCCGCACGGTGGCGGTGGCGTGACCCCACCAGGTGACCTCGACCGGCACGTGCGCTCATCCTCCTCGGGACCGTCCGGGCTGCACAAAGCACCTACGAGCGTAAGCGTGCACCGGCGCGCCCGTGCCGCCGCCTTGGTGCCAGGACCGCACCGCCCCTGTCCTTCCGAGCCCGTCGCCCGCTTCGGGCATGCCCATACTCCTGAGCCTTTCGAACGCTTCGAGCGCCGTCCTGCCCGCGGACGAGACTGTGCAAAAGTGGAGGTTGTCCCATCAGCCGTGAGGGAGGTGACCCGACGGACGTGCGCGTCTCCCGCATACCGTGGCGCAGGCTGGGTGCCGCCTCGTTGCGCGTCGGAGCCGTCTGGCTGGTGAGTACCCTCACGATGCTCGTGCTCGCCGGGGTGCTGCCGGACTTCCAGCTCCAGTCCCGCGGCGGCGACAGCGCCACCGTGATCGGTATCACCGCCGCAGCGGGCGCCGGTGCCTTCGGGCTGCTGAGCGCACTGGTGTGGCCGCTGCTGGTACGGGCCTTCCTGCTGGTGCCCGCCCTCGTCCTCGGGCTGCTCGTCTTCTTCCTCAACGGCTCGCTGCTGTGGCTGGCACTGTCCCTGATCCCCTACGGCAGGGGAAGTGCCGATCCGTCGATGGCCGTCGTGGTGGCCGCCGTCATGTCCGCCGCCTCCTCGGCGACCAACGCGTTCCTGGTGGTACGGGACGACCGCGCCTACCGGCACCGGCTCGCCCGGATCGCGGGCCGCAGGAGGCGCAGGGAGGGGCAGGGCGCACCGCCGAGCACCCCGGGCACGGTCTTCCTCCAGCTCGACGGGCTCGGCCACGCGGTGCTCAAGGAGGCGCTGGAGACTCCGGAGGGCGGCGAACCGCTGATGCCCGCCGTGGCCGAGCTGTACGGGCGCACCCACCGGCTCACCCGCTGGCGCACCGACTGGTCCAGCCAGACCGGCGCCAGCCAGCTGGGCATCCTGCACGGCAGCAACGAGGACGTGCCCGCCTTCCGCTGGTACGAGAAGGAGACCGGCGAGGTCGTCGTCAGCAACCGGCCCACCAGCGCCGCCGAGCTGCAGCGCCGTGCCGTCGAGCGCACCGGTGATCTGGGGCTGTTGGCGCAGGGCGGCGCCAGCCGCGGCAACCTGTTCACCGGTGGCGCCCGGCAGGTGGCGCTGGTGCTGTCGGTCTCGGCACGCCGGGGCAAGGAGACCCGCTCCCGGGCCGGTTACTTCGCCTACTTCTCCGACCCCGCCAACGCCACCCGGACCGCCGTCTCGTTCGTCGCCGAGGTGTTCCGCGAGATCGGTCAGTCCACGCGTGCGCTGCTGCGCCGCGAGCGGCCGCGGGTGGGCCGGGGCGGGCTGTACCCGTTCATCCGGGCCTTCGCCACCGTCGTCGAGCGGGACGTGGTGGTGGCCGCGGTGCTCGGCGACATGCTCAGCTGCCGTACCGCCGTCTACGCCGACCTGGTCGGCTACGACGAGGTGGCACACCACTCCGGGCCGCGTGGCCGCGACACCCGGCAGGTGCTGCGCCGGCTGGACAGATCGGTGCGGCTCATCGCGAAGGTCGCCGAGCACGCCCCACGCCCCTACCGGCTCGTACTGCTCTCCGACCACGGACAGAGCCCGGGGGAGACGTTCGAGGAGGCGTACGGGCTGACGCTGGAGGACCTGGTACGGGCCGGCAGCGGGCTCCAGGTGCCCCGCCGCGCGGGGCGTACGGCCAGCGGCTCGGAGGCACGCGCGGCGGCCCGTGCCGCGCTGCGCCGCCCCGAGGAGTCCGGCCAGGAGGCGCCCCGCAAGCCGCGGCGCGACACCGGGCCCGTCGTGCTGGCCTCCGGCAACCTGGGGCTGATCTCCTTCCCCGAGCACCCCGGGCGGCTGACCCGGGAGCGCATCGACGAACTGCGCCCCGCGCTGCTGCCCACGCTGGCCGAGCATCCGGGCATCGGTTTCGTGCTGGTGCACAGCGCCGAGCACGGCCCGGTGGTGCTGGGCTCCGGCGGGTGCGAGCACCGGCTGGAGACCGGCGAGGTGGTCGGCCGGTGCGACCCGCTGGCCCCGTTCGGGCCGGGTGCGGCGGAGGCGGTGCTGCGTACGGCGCGGTTCCCGCACGTCGCGGACATCATGGTCAACTCCGCCTTCGATCCCGGGACCGGCGCCGTGCACGCCTTCGAGGAGCAGGTCGGCTCGCACGGCGGGCTGGGCGGTGAGCAGAGCCACGCGTTCCTGCTGTCCCCGCTGGAGCTGTCGCCGCCGGTGGAGCCGGGGGAGGAGCTGGTCGGCGCCGAGGCCGTGCACCGGGTGCTGCGGCGCTGGCTCGCCGAGTCCGCCGAGCCGCGCGTTCTCGGCGGCGCCGATCACTTGGCAGCCCCCCATGGGGCGGAGCCCCTGCCGGCGGCACCGCACCTGTGAAAGGGGCCCCGGTGAGGGGCCCCTGCTGCGGGCCGGAGGCCGGCCGAGCGAGGGCTACGCCTTCGGGGTGGGGGAGTCCTCGCGGAGCGTGGGGGAGTCCTCGCGCAGCGGGGCGCCCACGTCGTGCAGATGACGCATCGCCTCGCGCCAGGAGGCGACCAGCCCCGTCTCGTGGTAGGAGATGCCCAGCTCGGCGCAGTAGTCGCGGACCAGGGGGCGCGCCTTGCGCAGGTGCGGGGAGGGCATGCTGGGGAAGAGGTGGTGCTCGATCTGGTAGTTGAGGCCGCCCAGCGCCACGTCGGTGAGGAGCCCGCCGCGCACATTGCGGGAGGTGAGCACCTGGCGGCGCAGGAAGTCGGGCCGCTCGTCGCCCTTGAGGGTGGGCATGCCCTTGTGGTTGGGCGCGAAGATGCTGCCCAGGTAGACGCCGAAGACCGCGTGGTGCAGGAAGAGGACCGCGAAGGCCATACCGACCGGCAGCGCCCAGAACAGCGCCACCAGGTAGGCGGCGGTGTGCACCAGCAGCAGGCCGCCCTCCAGCCACTTGCGCTTCAGATGCGGCTGGCGCAGCGCGCGGAAGCTGGAGACGTGCAGGTTGAAGCCTTCCAGCGTCAGCAGCGGGAAGAACAGCGCGGCCTGGTGCCGTCCGATGAACCGGGGCAGTCCCCGCGCCTCGGCCGCCTGCTCCCGCGACCAGACGAGGATGTCGGGGGCGACGTCCGGGTCGAGGTCCTCGTGGTTGGGGTTGGCGTGGTGGCGGGTGTGCTTGTTCATCCACCAGCCGTACGACATGCCTATGCACAGGTTGCCGACCGCGCGCCCGAACAGTTCGCTGGCCCGGCGGCTGCGGAAGACCTGGCGGTGGGCCAGATCGTGGGCGACGAGCGCCAGCTGGCCGTAGACCACACCCAGATACGCGGCGACGGCCAGCTGCCACCACGAGGTGCCCACGGCGAACACGGCCACCCAGCCGGCGGCGAAGGCCACTCCGACCAGGGTGAGGCGTACGGCGTAGTAGAGCGGCCTGCGGTTCATCAGGCCGGCTGCCGAGATCCGGGCGGAGAGCTCGGAGAAGTCGCTGCCCTGCCGGCCACTCCGGGAGCCGCCGGCAGAGGCGCGACGGGGCGTGCGGCCGGGGTCCGGGACGGTCCTCGGCTGCGGGGCGTCGATCGCTGTCGTCATACCCCTGAGCCTTCCGGGTACGGGCGGGGGCCGACAGCCGGGCAGCATGCCTGTCGCGGTGGGGGCTGGCCTCCCGGGCGGGTGTAGCTAGCTACACCCGGTTCTCCGGGAGATCCCGGAGAACCGGTCGGGGAACGGCCGTAGGGGACGGGTCAGTAGTCCTGGTCGGAGGCGGCCGTGCCGGGCGCCGCACGGTGCGCCTTGCGGAGGTGGAGCTGGCGGGTCAGCCGGATGAGGGGGCGGATCATCAGCTCGACGCTGCCGAACACGAAGCACCAGGTACCGGTACGGGTCCACTCCGGTGAGAAGAACATGATGCTGCCGATCAGGAACCAGACCGCGATCAGAACGTCGTTGGCGATGCTGGCCGCTTCGTAGCGCTGCCGGATGACCAGTTCCTCGTTGCCGATGTGCAGGGTGAGACTGCCGGGCTTGTTGTGCGGGGGCCGCTCATGTTCTGACATGGGACCGGACGCTAGTGGATCACCCGGTGCCGTGCAGCGCCTTGGCGGTCGCCGGATCGGCCGGCAGGAAGGTCTCCACGGCCAGCTCCGAGACGGTCACGTCCAGGGGCGTGTTGAAGGTGGCGATGGTGGACAGGAACGAGAGGATCTGCCCGCCGTGCTCGATGACCATGGGGAGGGCGAAGCGGGACTCCACGGGATCGGCCGGATGTGCGGCGTCGCCGTCGCTGACCGGTTCGGGCATCGGATACGCGGCGACCTCGTCGTGCAGGGCGCGCAGCGCCCGGGAGCGGTGCAGGGCCAGTTGCCGGCTCATCTGGTCCAGCAGATGGCCCCGCCAGGCGGCGAGGTTGCGGATGCGGGGGGCCAGGCCCTCGGGGTGCAGGGTGATCCGCATGGCGTTCAGCGGGGGCTCCAGCAGTCGCGGCGCCACCCCCTCCAGCAGCGCCGCTATGCCCTGGTTGGCGGCCACCACCGTGTAGCAGCCGTCCAGGACCAGCGCGGGGTACGGCTCGTAGGCGGCGACCATCCGCTCCAGCGCCCCGCGTACCTGGTCGAGAGCTGGGTCGTCCAGCGGGGTCGCGGCGAAGGCGGGGGCGAACCCGGCCGACAGCAGCAGCGTGTTGCGTTCGCGTATCGGGACGTCCAGCGTGGTGGCCAGCTTGAGCACCATGTCGCGGCTCGGCGCGGTGCGCCCCGTCTCGATGAAGCTGATGTGGCGTGCTGAGGAGTCGGCGCGCAGCGCCAGTTCGAGCTGGCTGAGCCCCGCGCGCTCGCGCCAGTCGCGCAGCAGCACTCCGATGGTGGGGGTGCCTTCGGGCTCTTCGGTCGCAGCGGTCATGGACCAGACGGTAACCGAACCCGCGTGGCACGCTGGGGCCGTGGACGGACGGTAGGACGGTCCGCGAGAGGATCACACAGCCGACCCGAGGAAGGGAACTCCATGGCGCCCCAGCCGCTGACCCCCGAGGAGACCGAGCAGGCGCTGTCCGGCCTTCCGCACTGGACGACCGACGGAGACAGCGTCTCCCGCTCCTACTCCCTCGCCGGCCACCTCCCGGCAGCCGCGATGGCCCTGCACATCGCGGCGATCCAGGAGGAGCTGAACCACCACTCCGAGCTGACGCTGGGCTACAACTCGCTCTCGGTCACCGTCAACACCCACAGTGTCGGCGGTCGGATCACCGAGCTGGACATCGCCCTGGCCCGGCGGATCGAGCAGATCGCGCCGGGCCACGGGGCGAGCTGAGGGCCGCCGGGGACGCTTCGCCGACGGCGGCCCGGGCCGGCAAGGCCCTTGAGCCGTCAGCCCAGCCAGTTCATGGTCTCCGGGTCGGGGCCCAGCCGGGTGTCGGTGTTGAGCTCCGCGATCCGGGCCATGTCCTCGCCGCTCAGCTCGAAGTCGAAGACGTCGATGTTCTCGCGCACCCGGGCGGGCGTGACCGACTTGGGGATCACCACGTTGCCCAGCTGGAGGTGCCAGCGCAGCACCACCTGGGCGACGGTCTTGCCGTGCTCGGCGGCGATCTCGCCCAGCGCCGGATCGTCGAGCAGGTCGCCGCCCTGGCCGAGCGGGGACCACGCCTCGGTGACGATGCCGTGGTCGCCGTGGAAGGCCCGCGGCACGGACTGCTGCAGCCGGGGGTGCAGCTCGATCTGGTTGACGGCGGGCACGGTGCCGCCCAGCTGGATGAGCCGGTTGAGATGCGTCGGCTGGAAGTTGGAGACACCGATGGCGCGGGCGCGTCCGTCGGCGTAGATCTTCTCGAAGGCGCGCCAGGTGTCCTCGTACTTGTCGACGTCCGGCATCGGCCAGTGGATCAGGTACAGGTCCGCGAAGTCGAGACCGAGCCGGTCGAGGGAGGTGTCGAAGGCGCGCAGAGTGGTGTCGTACCCCTGCTCGGCGTTCCACAGCTTGGTGGTGATGAACAGCTCGTCGCGGGGGAGGCCGGACTGGGCGATGGCGCGGCCCACGCCTTCCTCGTTCTCGTACGCCGCCGCCGTGTCGATGCTGCGGTAACCGGACTCCAGCGCCGTGGTCACCGCCGTTGCCGCCTCGTCGGCCGGCACCTGCCAGACGCCGAAGCCGAGCTGGGGCATCGTGACGCCGTTGTTGAGCGTGGTGGTGGGAACGTTGCTCACGCGATGGGTCCTTACGTTCGTTCGTTGTTCTGCGTTGTCGGCGCGTGTTCCGCCCCTGGGTGAACGCCCGGAGCCGGACACCTGTTCCAGGTCGAACGCGCATTCGGATGAAGGTGGCCCGCTCGGCCCACCGGCGCTTCAGCCCTGGTACAGCGCTTCTATCTCCGCCGCGTACGCCACTTCGATCGCCGCCCGCCGCAGCTTGAGCGAGGGCGTCAGCAGCCCGTCCTCCTCGGTGAAGGGCGTCGCCAGGATGCGGAACGTGCGGATGGACTCCGCCTGGGAGACCTGGGTGTTCGCCGCGACGACCGCCCTGCGCATCTCCGTCTCCAGATCCTCGTCCCGCAGCAGCTCGGCCGGGTCCAGCTCCGGCTTGGCCCGCATGGCGAGCCAGTGCTGCACCGCCTCCTGGTCGAGGGTGAGCAGCGCCGAGATGTAGGGCCGGTCGTTGCCCAGCACCACGCACTGCCCGACGAGCGGGTGCTCGCGCACGCGCTCCTCCAGCAGGCCGGGGGAGACGCTCTTGCCGCTCGAAGTGACCAGGATCTCCTTCTTGCGACCGGTGATGGTCAGATAGCCGTCGTCGTCCAGGGTGCCCAGATCACCGGTGGCCAAGCAGCCGTCCCGCAGAGCGGCCTGGGTGGCGCGCGCGTTGTTCAGATAGCCGCCGAAGACATGGCCGCCGCGCAACAGGATCTCACCGTCCTCGGCTATCCGCACGGTGGTGCCGGGCACCGGCTGGCCGACGGTGCCGAAGCGGGGGCGCTCGGGCGGGTTGGCGACGGCCGCCGCCGTCGTCTCCGTCAGCCCGTACCCCTCGAAGATCCGCATGCCCGCCCCGTCGAAGAACAGCCCCAGCCGCCGCTCCATCGCCGAGCCGCCCGACATGGCGTACCGGCACCGGCCGCCCAGGGCGTGGCGCAGCTTGCTGTAGACGAGCTTGTCGTACAGCTGGTGCTGCATCCGCAGCGAGGTGCCGGGACCCGGGCCGGTGCCGAACGCCTTGTGCTCCACCGCCTCGGCGTACCGGACCGCCACGTCCACGGCCTTGTCGAACGGGCCGAGCTTCCCCTCGGACTCGGCCTTGCGGCGCGCGCCCTGGAAGATCTTCTCGAACAGGTGCGGCACCGCTTGGACGAAGGTGGGCCGGAACGCCGCCAGGTCGGGCAGCAGCGCCCGTGCCGACATCTGCGGTTGGTGCCCCAGCTTGAGCCCGGCGCGTACCGCCGCGACCTCCACCATGCGGCCGAAGACGTGGGCCAGCGGCAGAAACAGCAGCAGCGAGCCCTGCTCACCGGCCTTGGCACTGAAGACCCGGTCGTACCGGGCGATGATGTTGTCGGTCTCGGCCATGAAGTTGGCGTGCGTGATCACACAGCCCTTGGGGCGGCCGGTGGTGCCGGAGGTGTAGATGACGGTCGCGACCGTGTCCGGGGTCAGCGCCAGCCGGTGCCGGTGGACGACCTCGTCCTCCAGATGCGCGCCGGCGGCCATCAGCTCCTGCACGGCGCCCGCGTCGAGCTGCCACAGCTTCTTCAGCCGCGGCAGGCCGTCGACCACCGAGCCGACGGTCATCGCGTGGTCCTCGTGCTCGACCACCGCGGCCGTCACCTCGGCGTCGTGCAGCATCCACGCCACCTGCTCGGCCGAGGAGGTCGGATAGACGGGGACGGGCTGGGCGCCGACCGCCCACAGTGCGAAGTCCAGCAGCGTCCACTCGTAGCGCGTACGCGACATCAGCGCGACGCGGTCCCCGAACCGGACGCCTTGGGCCAGCAGCCCTTTGGCGACCGCCACCACCTCGTCCCGGAACCGGGCCGCCGGTACGTCCTGCCAGACGCCGTCCGCGTCCTTACGCGCCAGTAGCGGCAGATGCGGGGTCTGGTCGGCGTGCGCGAAGACGGCATCGGCCACCCCGCCCACCTGAGGTGCCGTTGCCAGGGCCGGAACGGTGAACTCGCGCAAAGACTCTGCTCCTCGACTGCACAGTGACATGTGACACTGCGCGAGTGACCGTATCCGATCGGGCAGGTTGATCGGGAGGGGTGTCGGCGCAGGTCAGTCGGTCAATTGGGACAGTTCGTCGACGTGCTCACAGATGGCCGCGAGGTCGTTTCCCGACCCGTCCGGTTTCTGCACGGAACCTTCGCGAGCCGAATCGGACTGTTTGCGGGACACGAGGGTTACTGGGGGTAGGTGTGACACATGGGGCGTAGCCCGGACGGGGTGCAACGGTCGTGAGTGGCCGGGCGCGTCATGGGCCCGTCAGTGCCGTCGGCCGCACAACGGGCACTCGGGCCGCACCGGCCCGCGGCGGTGCTCGGTGGAGCCGTCAGCTGTTGCCCACCGGAAGGGACAGCCGGTGGGCGCCCGCGTAGATGTTCATCGAGGCGCCGCGCAGAAAGCCGACCAGGGTCAGGCCCGTCTCCTGGGCCAGGTCGACGGCGAGCGACGAGGGGGCCGAGACGGCGGCCAGCACCGGAATGCCCGCCATCACGGCCTTCTGCGCCAACTCGAACGAGGCGCGGCCCGAGACCATCAGCAGCGCGTCGCGCAGCGGCAGTGCGCCGTTCTGCGCCGCACGGCCCACCAGCTTGTCCACGGCGTTGTGCCGGCCCACGTCCTCCCGTACGTCGAGGAGTTCGCCGTCGGGCGAGAAGAGGGCGGCCGCGTGCAGTCCGCCCGTACGGTCGAAGACCCGTTGTGCGGCGCGCAGCCGGTCCGGCAGCCGGGCCAGCAGTTCGGTGCCGACGCCCAGCGGCCGGTCGCCGTCGAGTTCCCAGCGCGCCGTGGTGCGCACCGCCTCCAGGCTGGCCTTGCCGCACAGTCCGCACGAGGACGTGGTGTAGACGTTGCGCTCCAGCGTGCCGAGGTCGGGCGCCGGTACGTGCGGCGCCAGGCGTACGTCGACGGTGTTGTAGGTGCTGACGCCGTCCTCGTCGCGGGCGCTGTCGCAGTAGACGATCCCGGCGAGGTCGTCGGCCGCGGAGGCGATGACCCCCTCGCTGACCAGGAAGCCGGCCGCGAGGGCGAAGTCGTCGCCCGGGGTGCGCATGGTGACCGCCAGCGGCTTCCCGTCGAGGCGGATCTCCAGGGGCTCCTCGGTGACGAGGGTGTCGGGGCGCGTACTGAGCGCGCCGTCCCGGATCCGGATGACGGAGCGTCGTGTTGTGACCCTGCCCATGACCTCACCCCGGTGGTCCGAACCTCCGATGGTCCGACCCTAATGGAACGCTCGGCGTTCCGTGCACCGAGGCTTTGTCCATTCTCGGGAAGAAGTCGAACCAGTTCATGCAGAACTTCTTCCCAACCCCGGCCGCCACTGCTACGTTCCCCGTGCATTCCCGGACGCGACGCCGACACGGACGGCTGGAGGGGTAGCGGTGAGGCGCATGACTGCACGGCCCGCGAACGCGCACCAGGCGCGGCTGCTCCGCCTGCTGCGTGACGGCGGCCCCAGGTCACGCGCCGAACTCGGGGACCGCGTCGACCTGTCCCGCTCAAAGCTGGCCGTCGAGGTCGACCGGCTGCTGGAGACGGGGCTGGTCGTCGCGGACGGTCTCGCCGCCTCGCGCGGCGGGCGCCGCTCGCACAACATCCGGCTCGCACCCGGACTCCGCTTTCTGGGCGTCGACATCGGCGCCACCTCCATCGACGTCGCCGTCACCAACCCCGAGCTGGAGATCCTCGGCCATCTCAACCAGCCGATGGACGTCCGCGAGGGACCGGTCGCGGTCTTCGACCAGGTGCTGGCGATGGTGGCCAAGCTGCGGGACAGCGGGGTCGCCGAGGGGTTCGACGGCGCGGGTATCGGGGTGCCCGGCCCCGTCCGCTTCCCGGAGGGTGTGCCGGTGGCGCCGCCGATCATGCCCGGCTGGGACGGCTTCCCCGTCCGGGAGGCGCTCAGCCAGGAGCTGGGGTGCCCGGTCATGGTCGACAACGATGTGAACCTGATGGCCATGGGCGAGATGCAGGCCGGAGTCGCCCGCTCGGTGCGCGACTTCTTCTGCGTCAAGATCGGCACCGGCATCGGCTGCGGCATCGTCGTCGGCGGCGATGTGCACCGCGGAACCACCGGCAGCGCCGGCGACATCGGGCACATCCAGGTCGAACCCGACGGCCGCCAGTGCGCCTGCGGCAACCGGGGCTGCCTGGAGGCCTACTTCGGCGGCGCCGCGCTGGCGCGGGACGCCGAGGCGGCGGCCCGTGAGGGGCGCTCGCCGGAACTGGCCCGGCTGCTGGAGGACAACGGCCGCCTCGGCGCCGCCGACATCGCCACCGCCGCCTCCGCGGGGGACGGCACCAGTCTGGACCTCATCCGCGACGGCGGCGCCCGGGTGGGCCAGGTCATCGCGGGGCTCGTCAGCTTCTTCAACCCCGGCCTGGTCGTCATCGGCGGCGGCGTCACCGGGCTGGGCCACACCCTGCTCGCCAGCATCCGCACCCAGGTCTACCGCCAGTCGCTGCCGTTGGCGACCGGCAACCTTCCCATCGTCCTGGGCGAGTTGGGCCAGGTCGCGGGGGTGACGGGCGCGGCCCGGCTCACCAGCGACCACCTGTTCTCGCCCGCGTAGCCCACCCCGACGTCGGCGCTTTCCACCGACGCCCCCCGGCACAGCACTCGGCACAGCCCCGCGCACAGCACCAGGCACCGACCGGCACCATCCCGCCCCACCAGTACGACGCACAGCGCAGCGCCCTGCACCGCCCGCTTTCGCCCTGCACCGCTACCGCACAGCGAGTCCCGTACGGCCCCCTGGGACGGAGGTCCTGCATGCCCCTGTTGACGATGTCCTCGATCACCAAGTCGTTCCCCGGTGTCCGTGCGCTCGACGGTGTCGACATCGACGTCGAGGAAGGCGAGGTGCACTGCCTGCTCGGCCAGAACGGGGCGGGCAAATCCACGCTCATCAAAGTGCTCGCGGGCGCCCACCAGCCCGACAGCGGCGACATCACCTGGCAGGGCAGGCCGGTGCGGCTGACCAGTCCGGTCTCCGCGATGCGGCTGGGCATCGCCACCATCTACCAGGAGCTCGACCTGGTGGAGCACGTGTCCGTGGCCGAGAACGTCTTCCTCGGCCACGAGATCGCCACCCGCGGCATCGTCCGCCCCCGCGAGGCGCGGGCCCGCACCGCTGAACTGCTGGCCCGGCTCGGACACCCCGAGATCGATCCGGCGGCGCTGGTGGGCTCCCTCTCAGCGGCCGGCGCACAGGTCGTGTCCATGGCGCGCGCCCTCTCGCACGACGTACGGCTGATCATCATGGACGAGCCGTCGGCGGCGCTCGATCCCGACGAGGTCGACAACCTCTTCCGGATCGTGGGGGATCTGACCGCGGACGGCGTCGCCGTCGTCTACATCTCCCACCGGCTGGAGGAGATCCGCCGCATCGGCGACCGTGTCTCCGTCCTCAAGGACGGCCGGGTCGCGGCGCGCGACCTGCCGGCGCGCACCACGCCCACCGAGGAACTCGTCGCCCGGATGACGGGCCGGAACGTGGAGTACGCCTTCCCCGAGCCGACGGTCGACGACGCGCCGCCTGCCGAGCCGGTTCTCGTCGCCGAAGGGCTGGCGCGCCAGGGCGAGTTCGAGCCGCTCGATCTGGAACTGCGCCCCGGCGAGATCGTCGGCCTGGCGGGGCTGGTGGGGTCCGGCCGCTCGGAGCTGCTGGAGACGCTGTACGGCGCGCGCCGCCCCACCGCCGGGCGGGTCCTGGTGGACGGCAAGCCGCTGCGGCCCGGCAGCATCGTGGCCGCCGTACGCGCCGGTATCGGGCTGGCACCCGAGGAGCGCAAGTCCCAGGCGCTGCTGATGCTGGAGTCCGTCACCCGCAACGTGTCCGTCTCCTCGCTGCCCCGCTTCTCCCGCGGCGGCTGGCTCGACCGGGCGCGGGAGCGGGCCGAGGCCCGCCGGCACACCCGTGAGCTGGGGCTCAGCCCCGACGACCCCGAGCGGCCGGTGCGCACCTTCTCCGGCGGCAACCAGCAGAAGGCCGTGCTCGCCCGCTGGCTGCTGCGCGGCTGCCGGGTGCTGCTGCTGGACGAGCCGACCCGCGGCGTGGACGTCGGCGCGCGCGCCGAGTTGTACGCCGTCATCCGGCGGCTCGCCGATTCCGGGGTGTGCGTGCTGCTCGTCTCCAGCGAGCTGCCCGAGGTTCTCGGCCTCGCCGACCGGGTGCTGGTCCTCCGCGAGGGCCGCGTCGTCCACAGCGCTCCCTCCCACGAACTGGACGAGCACCGGGTGCTCGACCTGGTGATGCGGAGCCCCGCATGAGGGCGCGCTCCCTGCCCGCGGACAGCGACGGCGAGTCCGCACCCAACCACCGGTCCTCCCACCCGAGAGGTGACCTTCCATGAACTCACCCGCAGGCGTGGCCCGTACGCCGAAACCGGCGCCGCCCCCGGCCAAGGACGGTCCGACCAAGCGCCGGGTGCCCTTCGACGTACGGCAACTCTCCCTCATCGGCGTACTGCTCGCGCTGGCGGTCGTCGGGGCGATCACCAAGCCGGACGAGTTCCTGGCGGGGGAGAACCTGCGTCTGATCCTCACCCAGGCGTCCGTCATCGGCGTCGTCACCGTCGGGGTCACCTTCGTGATCATCGGCGGCGGTATCGATCTGTCCGTCGGTGCGATCGTCGCGCTGGCCTCCGTGTGGGCGACGACGGTGGCCACCCAGGACTTCGGACTCGGCGGCATGCTGCTGTGCAGTGTGCTGGTCGGCGTCGGCTGCGGCCTGGTCAACGGGCTGCTGATCGCCTACGGGCCGATGGTGCCCTTCATCGCCACCCTCGCCATGCTGGCCTCGGCCCGCGGCCTGGCACTGCAGATCAGCGACGGCAAGACACAGGTCGTCACCGTCGAGTCCGTGCTGGACCTGGGCGTCAAGGACTCCTACGTGCTGGGCGTCCCGCCGATCGTGCTCGTCTTCGCCGTCGTCTGCGTCCTGGGCTGGCTGCTGCTCAACCGCACCACGTTCGGCCGTCGCACCGTGGCCGTCGGCGGCAACGCGGAGGCCTCCCGGCTGGCGGGCATCGCCGTCAAACGGCAGCGGCTGCTGCTGTATCTGCTCTCCGGGCTGTGCTGCGGCATCGCCGCGTTCATGCTGGTGATCCTCACCGGCTCGGGCCAGAACACCAACGGCAACCTGTACGAACTCGACGCCATCGCCGCGGCGATCATCGGCGGCACGCTGCTCAGCGGCGGTCGCGGCACCATCCTCGGCTCGGTGCTCGGCGTCCTGGTCTTCACCACCATCACCAACCTGTTCGCCCTCAACAACCTCCAGACGGACATCCAGCAGATCGCCAAGGGCGCGATCATCGTCGCGGCCGTCCTGGTCCAGAAGGGTCGTTCCTCCTCATGACTGACAACCCACGCGCACCCCGTACGGCAACCAGCCGCAGAAACATGCTCTTCGGCACCGCGGCAGCGGGCGCGGCCCTGCTGGCCGCGGGCTGCACCAGCAACGAGAACAACGACGACAGCAAGGAGTCGGCGGGCGCCGACGTCGCCGACTCCAAGCCCGGCAAGAAGGTCACCATCGGCTTCGCCGGGCCGCAGGCCGACCACGGCTGGCTCAACGCCATCACCACCCAGGCCAAGAACCGGGCCGAGAAGTACCAGGACGTCACCCTGGAGGCCACCGAGGGCTCCAACGACAACGCCACCCAGGTCGGCCAGATCGAGACGCTCATCAACAAGAAGGTCGACGTGCTCGTCGTGCTGCCGGCCGACGGCAAGGCGCTCACCCAGGTCGGCCTCAAGGCGATGCGCGCCGGGATACCCGTCGTCAACCTCGACCGGATCTTCTCCTCGCAGCAGGCGTACCGCTGCTGGATCGGGGGCGACAACTACGGCATGGGCCTCAACGCCGGGCACTACATCGGCGAACAGCTCAAGGACAAGAAGAACGCCAAGGTCGTCGAACTGGCCGGGATCGACAGCCTGGAGCTGACCCAGGAGCGCACCAAGGGATTCGACGACGCGCTCAAGAACTACCCCAACATCAAGAAGGTCGCCCGGCAGGCCGCCGAGTTCACCGTCGAGTCCGGGCAGAAGAAGATGTCCCAACTCCTCCAGGCGCAAAGCAGCTTCGACGCGCTGTGGAACCACGACGACGACCAGGGCGTCGGCGCCGAGCGCGCCATCAAGCAGGCCGGCCGGGACGAGTTCCTGATGGTCGGCGGCGCCGGCTCCAAGCGCGTCATGCAGGCCATCAAGGACGACGACAGCGTCGTCAAGGCGACCGTCCTCTACCCGCCGACCATGGCCGCCTCCGCCATCGACCTGGCCCGCGCGCTCGGCCAGGGCAAGGGCATCGCCGGTATGGCCGAGTACGAGATCCCCGCCCACGTCACGCTCTACTCGGCGGTGGTGACCAAGAAGAACGTCGACGAGTACCTCCCGATCGGCTTCACCTGACAGTGCGGGCCCTCGGCCCTGCCCGCCGGGGCCGTCCGCCGCACAGCCCCGACCGCTGACGCAGATCTGCGGGTACCCCCCGGCCGACGGCCGGGGGAGACCCCGAAGAGGGAGGACCTCAATGCCGTACGACAGCACCGCGCCCGCCGCCGCGCCGCCTTTGGGGGTGGGCATGGTCGGCTACGCCTTCATGGGACAGGCGCACTCGCAGGGCTGGCGCACCGTGGGGCGGGTCTTCGACCTGCCGCTGAGTCCCGCGCTGGCCGCCGTGTGCGGGCGTGACCCGGCGGCCGTGCGCGCCGCGGCCGGACGGCTGGGCTGGGCCGCCGCCGAGACCGACTGGCGGGCGCTGATCGCCCGCCCGGACGTCCAGCTCGTCGACATCTGCACCCCCGGCGACAGCCACGCCGAGATCGCCGTCGCCGCGCTGGAGGCGGGCAAGCACGTGCTGTGCGAGAAGCCGCTGGCCAACACCGTCGAGGAGGCCGAGGCCATGGTCGCCGCGGCCCGCGCGGCACGGGCACGCGGCCAGGTCGCCATGGTCGGCTTCAACTACCGCCGTACGCCCGCACTGGCGCTGGCCCGGCGCATGGTGGCGGACGGCCGACTGGGCGAGTTGCGGCACATCCGGGTCAGCTATCTGCAGGACTGGCTGGTCGACCCGGCCTTCCCGCTCGCCTGGCGGCTCCGCAAGGAGACCGCGGGATCCGGCGCGCTCGGCGACCTGGGCGCGCACGCGGTCGACCTCGCCCAGCACCTGGCGGGCTCGCACCTGGCCGGTGTCTCCGCGCAGACGGAGACATTCGTACGGGAACGTCCGCTGCGCCAGGAGGAACCCGACGGCGAACGGGGACAGGTCACCGTGGACGACGCGGCGGTCTTCACCGGCCGGCTCGACTCGGGTGCGCTCGCCTCCTTCGAGGTCACCCGCGTCGCGGCAGGCCGCAAGAACGCGCTGCGGGTGGAGCTGAACGGCACCCTCGGCTCGCTCGCCTTCGATCTGGAGCGCCTCAACGAGCTCCAGTTCCACGACCACACCCAGGCCGCCGACGAGGCCGGGTTCCGCCGCATCCTCGTCACCGAGCACGACCACCCCTATCTGGAGGGCTGGTGGCCACCGGGCCACGGCCTCGGCTACGAGCACACCTTCACCCACCAGGCCCGCGACCTGGTGCGTGCCATTGCCGACGGCACCCAACCGGAACCCTCATTCGACGACGGGTTGCAGGTGCAGTGTGTATTGGCTGCCGTCGAGGAGAGCGCCGCGCGCGACTGCGTGTATACGGCGGTTCCATCGCGGGCGCCGCGGTGAGTGCCCCTGTCCCGCCGTCGCAGGCTGCGGCTGGTCTCTGGCTGGCCGCGCAGTTCCCCGCGCCCCTTCGGGGCGCAGGTTCTGCACCCTGCTGTGCTTGGGAGGTCTGCGCCAGAGGCGCAGGGCCGGCAAGCGCAGCCCCCCATGCTGGGAAGGCGAACGTAGGAGGTCACCGTGGCACGTAAGTTCACTCTGTTCACCGGTCAGTGGGCGGACCTTCCGCTCGAAGAGGTCTGCCGACTGGCCCGCGAGTTCGGCTACGACGGCCTGGAACTGGCCTGCTGGGGCGACCACTTCGAGGTCGACAAGGCGCTGCACGAACCCGGGTACGTGGACGGCAGGCGCCGGCTGCTGGAAAAGTACGGCCTGGAGTGCTGGGCCGTCTCCAACCATCTGACCGGCCAGGCCGTCTGCGACCACCCCATCGACGAGCGCCACCAGGCCATCGTCGCCCCGCGCATCTGGGGCGACGGCGACCCCGAAGGCGTACGGCGCAGGGCCGCCGAGGAGATGAAGGACACCGCACGGGCCGCCGCCGCGCTCGGCGTACGCACCGTCATCGGCTTCACCGGCTCCTCCATCTGGCACCTGGTCGCCATGTTCCCGCCGACGCCGCCCGAGATGGTCGAGCGCGGCTACGCCGACTTCGCCGAGCGGTGGAACCCCATCCTGGACGTCTTCGACGCGGAGGGTGTGCGCTTCGCCCACGAGGTCCACCCCAGCGAGATCGCCTACGACTACTGGACCACCCAGCGCGCCCTGGAGGCGGTCGAGCACCGCCCCGCCTTCGGCCTCAACTTCGACCCCTCCCACTTCGTGTGGCAGGACCTGGACCCGGTCGGGTTCCTCTACGACTACCGGGAGAGGATCTATCACGTCGACTGCAAGGAGGCCCGCCGCCGGCTGGACGGCCGCAACGGCCGGCTGGGCTCCCACCTGCCCTGGGGCGACCCCCGGCGCGGCTGGGACTTCGTCTCCGCCGGACACGGCGATGTCGCCTGGGAGGACGTCTTCCGCATGCTGCACGCCATCGGCTACGACGGGCCCGTCTCCGTCGAGTGGGAGGACGCGGGCATGGACCGCCTCGCCGGTGCTCCCGAGGCGCTGGCCAGGCTGCGGGCGTTCGACTACGACCCGCCGACCGCCTCCTTCGACGCGGCCTTCGGCAACTGACCGCTGCCACCACCACTTTTGAGCGGGGGCGCGCTCTGCCGGGCTGCTTTGTCCTGCGCGAGGACAAATTCGACGCCGCTCGCGTCAAAGGGGTTCCCGCCCCGGACGAACGTCGCTACCGTCCTTGAGGCATACGGGACCGGAGCGCGCCCCCTCCATGAACCGCCCACGCAGCGCAGCAACGCAGCACAGCAACGCAGCGCAAGGCACCACAACGCATCGCATCGCATCGCACGGCACCGGACGACGGCACCCGACACCCGTTACCTCCCAGGGAGGAACCGCTGTGCACCAACGAAATCGCAGACTACGAATCCGCGTGACAGCCCTCGCGAGCGCTCTTCTGATCAGCGGCGCGACTGCCGTGGCCGCTCAGGCGGCGCCCACCCCCACGGCCGCCGACAAGCCCGAGAAGCCGCAGGCGGCAGCCGAGTTCCAGCAGGTGACCCTCGCCAAGGGGGTGGCCGAGACGGGCGAGCCGATGACGATGGCCGTCCTGCCCGACCGCTCCGTGCTGCACACCTCCCGCGAGGGCACCCTCCGGCTGACCGACGCGAAGGGCAACACCAAGGTCGCCGGCGAACTCGACGTCTACAGCCACGACGAGGAGGGGCTGCAGGGCGTCGGCGTCGACCCGCGCTTCACCAAGAACCGCTTCGTCTACCTCTACTACGCACCGCCGCTCGACACCCCCGAGGGGGACGCCCCCGACACCGGGACGGCAGCCGACTTCGAAAAATTCGAGGGCGTCAACCGGCTCGCCCGGTTCGTGCTCAAGAAGGACGGCACGCTGGACAAGAGCAGCGAGAAGAAGATCCTCGACGTGCCCGCCAACCGGGGCACCTGCTGCCATGTGGGCGGCGACATCGCCTTCGACTCCAAGGGCAATCTGCTGCTGTCGACCGGCGACGACTCCAACCCGTTCCAGTCGGACGGCTTCACCCCCATCGACGAGCGGAAGAACCGCAACCCCGCCTTCGACGCGCAGCGTTCGGCCGGCAACACCAACGACCTGCGCGGCAAGATCCTGCGCATCAAGGTGCGGAAGGACGGGTCGTACAAGATCCCGCGCGGGAACCTCTTCCGCCCGGGTACGAAGAAGACCCGGCCCGAGATCTACGCGATGGGCTTCCGCAACCCGTTCCGGATGAACGTCGACAAGAAGACCGACACGATCTACGTCGGCGACTACGGCCCCGACGCGGGCGCCGCCGACCCGAAGCGCGGCCCGTCCGGACAGGTCGAGTTCGCCCGGGTCACCGAACCAGGCAACTACGGCTGGCCGTACTGCACCGGTAAGAACGAGGCCTACGTCGACTACGACTTCGCCACCGGCACCTCCGGGGAGAAGTTCGACTGCGCCGCGCCGAGGAACACCTCACCGAACAACACCGGCCTGACGAAGCTGCCGGCCGCCAAGCCCGCGTGGATCCCCTACGACGGCGCCTCCGTACCCGAGTTCGGCGACGGCTCCGAGTCCCCGATGGGCGGCCCCGTCTACCGCTACGACAGGAAGTCCGACTCCCCGGTGGCGTTCCCCAAGGCCTACGACGGCGACTTCTTCGCCGGCGAGTTCGGCCGCCGCTGGATCAAGCGCATCGAGCAGGACAAGAACGGCGGCAACGTCAAGATCAACGACTTCCCGTGGTCCGGCACCCAGGTCATGGACATGGACTTCGGCCCCGACGGCGCGCTGTACGTCCTCGACTACGGTCTCAACTGGTTCGGCGGCGACGAGAACTCGGCGCTCTACCGCATCGAGAACGCCACCGAGGGCCACAGCCCGGTGGTCGAGGCGAGCAGCGACGTGAGCGACGGGCAGGCACCGCTGAAGATCGCCTTCACCTCGAAGGCGACCGACGAGGACGGCGACGACCTCAAGCTGAGCTGGGACTTCGGTGACGGAGCCACCTCCACCGAGGCCGACCCGACGCACACGTACGAGAAGAACGGCACCTACACCGCGACCGTCACCGCCGAGGACCCCTCCGGCCGTACCGGCTCCGCGAGCGTGCACATCACCGTCGGCAACACCGCGCCCAAGGTCGAACTGAAGCTCCCGGCCGACGGGCAGCCCTTCTCCTTCGGCGACGAGATCCCCTTCGAGGTGCAGGTCACCGACCCCGAGGAGGAGCAGATCGACTGCTCCGAGGTGGAGGTCGCCTACGTCCTCGGCCACGACAGCCACGGCCATCCGCTGACCTCCGCCAAGGGCTGCAAGGGCACCATCAAGACGCTGGCCGACGGCGAACACGACCCGAACGCCAACATCTTCGGTGTCTTCGACGCCTCCTACACCGACAGCGGCGCGAACGGACAGCCCCCGCTGACCAGCCACGGGCAGAGCATCCTGCAGCCCAAGCACCGGCAGGCCGAGCACTTCTCCTCCGCCGCCGACGGCGTCACCAAGGGCGATGTGTCCGGTGCCGAGGGCGGCAAGGCCGTCACCGGGGCGCAGAACGGGCAGTGGATCTCCTACGACCCGTACCGGCCCGCCGACCTCACCAAGCTCACCGTCAGGGTGACCGGCAAGGCCGCAGGCGCCATCGAGGTCCGCGCCGACGCACCCGACGGGCCGCTCCTGGGCACCGCGCAGGTCTCCCCCACGGACGGCTGGGCCGATGTGGGCACCGACATCACCGGTGCGCCCGAAGGCGCCGACAAGCTCTACCTGGTCTTCACCGGAGGCGACGGCGCCCTCTTCGACCTGGACAGCTTCACCGTCACGACCGGATGAGGGGAGGAGCCATGACCACAGCCCCCCGACGACGTACGGTTCTGACCGCGGCGGCGACCGCGCTGCTGGCCGGGGCGTTCGCGCTGCCGAGCCAGGCGGTCGAGCCCCGGGCGGTGCCCGGAGGGGAGTCCGCCGCCGAGCAGCGCAAGGTGCTGGTCTTCTCCAAGACCGCCGGGTTCCGGCACGACTCCATCCCCGACGGCATCGCGGCCGTACGGCAACTCGGCGCACAGCACGGCTTCACCGTCGACGCCACGGAGAAGGCCGCCGCCTTCACCCCGAAGAAGCTGGCCGCCTACGACGCCGTCGTCTTCCTGTCGACCACCGGAGACGTGCTCAACAAGCGCCAGCAGAAGGCCTTCGAGGGGTACATCGCCGACGGCGGCGGTTATGTCGGGGTGCACGCCGCCGCCGACACCGAGTACGACTGGAAGTGGTACGGCGGGCTGGCCGGCGCCTACTTCGAGTCGCACCCGGCGATCCAGTCCGCCACCATGAAGATCGAGGACCGCGGCCATCCGGCCACCGCCCATCTGGGCGAGGAGTGGAACCGTACCGACGAGTGGTACAACTACCGCTCCAACCCGCGCGCGAGGGCGCACGTCCTGGCCAGCCTGGACGAGGACTCCTACTCCGGGGGCACCATGGGCGGGGACCACCCGCTGGCCTGGTGCCAGGAGTACGCCGGTGGCCGCGCCTTCTACACCGGCGCGGGCCACACCAAGGAGTCCTACACCGACCCCGCCTTCCGGAAGCATCTGCTGGGCGGCATCCGGTACGCGACCGGTGCGGCCGATGCCGACTGCCGCCCCGAGGTCGGCTACACACCGCTGTACGACGGGACCAAGGACGGGCCCGGCCTGGACGGCTGGAAGCAGGCGGGCCCCGGTTCGTTCGAGGAGAGCGCGGACGGCACCCTCACCACGCGGGGCGGCATGGGACTGCTGTGGTACGCCGCACGTGAGTTCGGCTCGTACTCGCTGAAGCTCGACTGGAAGATGGCGAGCGAGGACGGCGACGACAACTCCGGTGTCTTCGTCGGCTTCCCCGCCTCCGACGACCCCTGGTCGGCGGTCGAGAAGGGGTACGAGATCCAGATCGACGCCTCCGACGTCGACGAGAAGACGACGGGCTCGGTCTACGGCTTCCAGTCGGCCGACCTCGCCGCGCGGGACGCCGCACTCAACCCGCCGGGGGAGTGGAACACCTACGAGGTGCGGGTCGAGGGCGAACGCCTGCGCGTGTATCTGAACGGCGTGCTCGTCAACGACTACACCAACACCGATCCGGCCCGCAGCCTCAAGGACGGGTACGTGGGCCTCCAGAACCACGGAGAGGAGGACGAGGTCGCCTTCCGCGACGTCCGCATCCGCGGGTTGGGGTGATCCGCCCTTCCCGCCCACCCACCCCTTCGGCCGCGACGG
>NZ_JAFFZM010000011.1 GCF_017676345.1 Streptomyces smyrnaeus
GGACGGCACTCGGGGGTGGTCGGGAGGAGGGAGGAAGAGGAGGAAGGGAAATGGGGGGAAGGGGACGGTGCGGCTGAACGGCTGCGGTCGGCCGGTCCCGGTCGGCCTGCCGTGCTCCGGGCCCGCTCGGCGGGCGGGGTGTCAGTTGCGGGTGGCGGACCGGTGGGGGGTGAACCGGTCGGGGGCCAGTCCGTCGATGTCGTGTCCGGTCCTGCCGTGCAGGACCAGGTCGGCGGCGATCTGGCCGAACACGGGGGCCAGTTTGAAGCCGTGTCCGGAGAAGCCGGTCAGCACGGTCGCGTTTGCGGTGCCGGGCAGCGCCCCGACGACGGGGTGCTCATCGGGGGTGAAGCCTTCCGCATAGGTGCTGATGCGCACCGGCTCGGGCACCAGACCGGGCAGCAGTCGGGCGACCGCGGCGGAGGCGGCGCGGGCGAACTGCGGACTCGCGCTGCGCGGCAGGTCCCCCGGGTCGTCGAGGTCGGGCCAGCCGAGGTGATGCGGCACGATCTTGACGGCGACGCCGTCGAGTACGGGGAAGCAGGAGAAACCCGCCTCGGGGTGCCTGCGGATGGCGACGGGCAGCCGGTCGGGACGGTGTGCCGCCACATCCCGCGCGGCGAACCAGCATGCGGTGATCAGCCTCGCCTGCACCGGGACGGCGGCGAGCGGCGCCAGTCGGCCGGCCCATGGGCCCGGGGTGAGGACGACATGGTCCACGTCGTACGTCGTTCCGCCCGTCGACAGGCGCCAGCCGGCGGCTGTCTCGGTCAGGTCGTCGACCTGGTGGTAGGTGAAGAGACGAGCCCCCGAGCGCTCCGCCGCCTCCAGGGCGCCCTGCACCGAGGGTTCGGGACGCAGTACCCCGGCGTCGGGGTCGTGCAGGGCGATCTCCCCCGGGTCCAGTCGGTGTTGCGGGAAGTGTTGGGCAGCGGTGGTGCTGTCGAACACCTGGTGCGGCAGTCCGGCCTGTTCGGCGCAGCGGCGTACGGCCTGCAGGTCGGGCTCGTCGGGTGCGCCGATGGTCAGTCCCCCGCACAGGGTGAGCAGCGACCGGCCGCTCGCCGTCTCCAGTTCGCGCCACAGCTGTTGGGCCCGGCGCAGCAGCGGGACGTACGAGGCCCCTTCCTTGTAGACGGTGCGGAAGATGCGCGACTCGCCGGCCGAGGCCCCTCGGTCGTGGCCGCGCCCGTAGCTGTCGAAGGCGAGGACCTGTGCGCCGCGCGCGGCGAGCTGCCAGGCCGCCATGGCGCCGATGACGCCGGTTCCGACGATCGCCACCCGGGGTGTCGAAGCCGTCATGAGAGCTCCTCCTGGATTCCGGCACGCGTAGGCGACACGGGAGCGCGCGGTACGGGGTGCGGGAGTGGGAGTGGGATGGGGACAGGGGTGCGGGAGGGGGCCGTGGGAGAAGGCCTTGGGGGGTGCCGGAGCGGTCAGTCGTCGCGGACCGACTGCTCGATGTAGAGCTCCAGAAGTCCGGGGCGCATCAGATACGCCGCCGACTCGGCGAGCTCGCCGTTCTCCAGCCAGGTGAGCCGACGCTGGCGGAGGATCGGGGTCCCCGGCTCGCAGGCGAGCAGTTCGGCAGTGGGCTCGTCGAGCAGGACGGGGTCCAGGTACATCCGCGAGGTGGCGATCGGCACTCCGTGCTCGCGGAAATAGGGGATCATCGTGAGGTGGGCCAGGTCCGCGTCCAGGAGGCGCGGGGCGAGCGCGAACGGGACGGTCGCGTACTCGATGGCCAGGGGGTTGTCCTGGAGGTCGAACTTGCGGCGCACCAGGTGGTTGACCGGGGTGTCGTCGGGCAGCCCGTCCACCGGAGGGGTCACCTCCGCCGCGCGGACGACGGCGGCGCTGTGGACCTCGTGCCGTCCCGGGATCTCCGGTCCGGCCAGCCGGGGGTTGACGAACCGGAGCAGGTTCTCCTGGCGGACGCCGTCCGCGACGAAGGTGCCCCGGCGCCGGTGCCGTTCGACAAGGCCCGCCTGCGCCAGCTCGTGCAGGACCCGCTGCGCGGTGGCGCGGCCGATCCCGTGCGCTTCCTGCAGCTCGGCCTCGGTGGGCAACCGGGCGCCGGGCGGCAGTTCTCCGGACCGGATGCGCGCTTCGAGCTCGTTGCGGATCCGGAGGTACAGCGGAGCTGACATGTATTGACCGTAGTAGTCACTCAATTGACCGGTCAATAGATGCGAGGCACTTGGGATCCGTGGACCTCAGCTCGTCGGGTTGTGGGCGAGGACGGCCTCGAGAAGGCCCGGCTCACCCTGGGGGAAGTCCATCGGAACGATGCCGAGCCCCGTCCGCCCGGCCATCTCGGACCCGTTGAGGAAGTCCCGTACCTGCGGATTGAGCCGGTCCGCGTTCCAGACGGGCGGCAGCCCGGCGGCCGTGCTCACGAAGTTGACGTAGAACGGGCCGGGGTGCGCCGCCGCCTCGCGGAACTGCTCGGTGATCTTGGGGAACTTGGCGAACGGCTCGGCCTGGTAGTCGTCCTGGACGTCGAAGAGTTCGGTGTCCGCCCAGCGCACGCCGGGCAGCCCGCCGTTGTCGGCCAGCAGCACGACCTTGCCGCGTGCCTCACCCAGCGTGGGCAGTGTGTCCTGGAGCCGGAAGAGGGAGCGCCAGCCCTTCTGGTCCAGATACACGTCGAAGATCGCGCGGAACTCCTCGTCGCTGACCGTCGAGTACTCCTGCTTCACTCGCATCACCACCGTCTCGCCCGGGTGGGCGGCGAGGAAGTCACGGCAGGCGATCAGCACATCGCCGAACATCAGTTCCTGGAAGAAGGCGCCGTGGTGGATGGCGAACACACCGTCGATGGCCCGGCAGCGGACGTCCAGGAACCGGATCCCGGCGGCCAACTGCTCGGCGATCGACGTGTCCTGGCACTCCACCCAGGCCCCGCCGAATCGTGCCCCCGAGTCGTGGCTGCCCGGGATCGTCAGCGCGCGCAGCGCGGTCGACGCCGCCAGCGGCGCCATCCAGTCCTGCGGGGCGACCCGGTCCCGGGCGCGGGTGCGCACCCCGCCCTGCGCGGCGGCAGCGCCGCCACCCGCGTACGCCAGCACCCCGGCGGCCGGCAGTACCGCCGCACCTCTCAGGAACCCCCGCCTGTCCATCTTTCGAACTCCCCCGCACTCCGGCGCCGATGTCCGCCGACATCATGGTCCACCACGTGACGCGGGGGAAGAGTGCGCCGGGAGTGGAGACCGTTCGACGGCATCCCTGTGACCGGGCCACGACATTCCTCCCGCCGGGGCGCCTGAGCGGACGCCGCCGCGTACGGCCGTACGATCGGCGGGACGGCAGACGGTGCGGGAGGCAGCAGAGGGCGGGGAGCGGAGAGCGGAGAGCAACCATGAACGCGCAGCAGGGCACGGCGTCAGACGCCGGTTCCGTCAGCTTCCGGTCCACCACCGGACGCTGGGTCCTCATGGCGACCGTCCTGGGCTCGGCCATGGGCTTCCTCGACGCGACCGTCGTCAATGTGGCACTGCCCGCGATCGGGCGGGACATCGGCGCCGAGGTGTCGGAACTGCAGTGGGTGCTCGACAGCTATCTGCTCACCCTCGCCGCGCTCATCCTGCTCGGCGGCTCCCTCGCCGACCGCTACGGGCGCAGGCGGATCTTCACACTCGGGGTCGTCTGCTTCATGATTCCGTCCGTGCTGTGCGCGGTGGCGCCCACCGCCGGGATCCTCATCGTCGCCAGAGCGCTGCAGGGGGTCGGTGCCGCGCTGCTCACTCCGGGAAGCCTGGCCATCATTCAGGCGACCTATCGCTCGGCGGACCGGCCCTCGGCCATCGGCGCCTGGTCGGCGCTCACCGGGGTGGCCTCGGCGCTGGGACCGATCGTCGGCGGCTACCTCATCGACGCCCTCTCCTGGCGGTGGATCTTCCTCCTGAACGTTCCGATCGGGCTGTTCGTCATCGCGACCACCGCCCGCCGGGTCCCCGAGAGCCGCGACCCGGCGGCCACCGGGCGGCTGGACGTAGGCGGCGCGGTGCTGGCCACGGCAGGGCTGGCCGGAACCACCTACGCCCTGATCGAGGGGCCGCGCGGCGAGTCGCCCGGCTGGCTGACGGCGACCGCGCTCGTCCTCGGACTCGTCGCACTGGCCGGCTTCGCCCGGACCGAGCGCCGCTCGGCCCAGCCGATGCTGCCCCCCGGCGTGTTCACCGCGCGCCAGTTCCTCAGCGCGAACGCCGTCACCTTCGTGGTGTACGCCGCGCTGGGCGGGGTCTTCTTCCTGCTCGTCGTCTTCCTGCAGACCTCTTTGGGGTACAGCCCGCTCAACGCGGGTGCGGCCTCCCTGCCGGTGACGCTGCTGATGCTGGCGCTCTCCTCGCGGGCCGGGGCACTCGCCCAGCGCATCGGGCCGCGCGTTCCGCTGACGGTCGGACCGCTGCTGCTGGCCGCCGGCATGCTGCTGATGCTCCGCATCCAGGTGGGCGAGGGCAGCGTGGGTGCCTACGCCTCCTCGGTGCTGCCCGCCGTCCTCGTCTTCGGACTCGGCCTGGCCACCACGGTCGCGCCCGTCACCGCCACGGCCCTGGCGGCGGCCCCCGCCGAACACTCCGGGGTGGCCTCCGGCGTCAACAACGCCGTCTCCCGGGTCGCCCAGCTCGCGGCCGTCGCCGCGCTTCCCGTACTCGCCGGGATCAGCGGCGGCGACTTCCAGGACCCACGCGCCTTCGCGGACGGTTTCCGTACCGCCATGCTCATCACGGCGGCGCTCGCGGTGCTCGGCGCGCTCCTCGCCTTCACGACGATCCGCAGCGACGTACTGGCACCCGCAGCCCCGGCACCCGCGCCGGAACGGGCCACCGAGGAGCAGCGGCCCGCACCGGCGGCGGAACCGTGCCCGTACGAATGCCCGGTGGCAGGCACTCCGCTGCGCCCCGCGCCACCCTCGACCCCGCCGACCGACTCGGCGTCGCCGGACTCGCGGTCCAGCTAGCCGGCGTCCCGGAGGATCGGGCGCGTGGTCCGGCCCATGCCGTGCGGGCACGTCCAGCTGGGGACACCGTTCACGTCTGCGGCGACGGCGGGGTGGTCGTGGCCCGGGCACGGGGGCCGGGGGATGCCGCCGGTCTCCTCCAGCACCGCCTCCTGGAGCCGGTCGGCCAGCAGCACCACCGCGTCGGTCCCGCTCGTCCCCGCCGCGAACTCCACCGAGACCGCCGAGCCGTCGGCGAACGTCAGCGTGGCCGCGATGTCCGCCGGCCCGGAGGCTGGCGAAGCGGCCTCGGGCCCCGTGTCCGGGAGGGCGCCGCCCTCCTCGTCCCACACCGACTCCATGGCGGTCTCGGAGGCCGACGCGGCGCCCGTCGTTCCGGCCTCCAGCCGCTCGGTGACGGTCAACGCGGCGTCCGGCGGCGCCCCCACCTGCCCGAGGATCGCCTCCGCCCACCCGCGGACGAGGTCGCTGGTCACCTGACGTCCACTCATCATCGCTTCCGCGCCCCGAAGTCGCCGGCCCGGAGCACACCCCCTCGGCAGACGGGCACTCCGCCCGCACCGCTTCCCGTTACCGCCTCGCTGCCCGGCATGTCGTCGCACCTCGGTGAACCTCGTGGGACAGGGTCAGCTCCCAGCCTCCCATGGGCGTGCCCTGTACACGCTGTTCGACCCGAGCGGTACTTCGCGGTGGCCGGCCGCCTCGGTGCGCCGTGGCCCGCCGTCACACGCGGGATGTCCGGCGATGCGGGGCGGCGCGGTACGGCGCGCGTAAGTTCGTCGTCGCGGGACCGTCTCGGACAGCTGCGAGGTCGATGGGGGCTGCATGCGGGTTTCTGCCTACGTCATCCTGCCGGCGGGAGTACTCGCCGTACTCGCGGGTCTGCTCGGGCCCGTGCCGCCGTCGCCCGCGAGCGACGGCAAAGACTCGGGGCCGGTGACCGGGCCGGGGATCGTCCGGGGATTCGACCGGCCCGCACGGGGCTTCGCGCCCGCGGACACCGTGCTGCGGCGCGCCACCCCCGCCGCGGAGGGGCTGGACCCGGCACCCATCGACGCGTTCGTGGGCCGGCTCGAGGACTGGACCGACCCGGCGCGCGGTGCCGACCAACTCTTTCCCGGCGCCACCGCCCTGCTGGCGCACGAGGGCGCTGTCGTCACCCGGCACGCGAGTGGTGACGCGGTGCGCTACGCACGCCCGGGACGCCTGTTGCCGCCGAGCCGGCGAGTGCCGGCCCGTACCGACACCATCTACGATCTGGCGTCGCTCTCGAAGCTGTTCACCTCCATCGTGGCCGTACAGCAGATCGAAGCCGGGCGGCTGCGACTCGACGCGCCGGCCGCCCGCTATCTGCCCGCGTTCGCCGCACACGGGAAAGGCGGCATCACCATCGAACAGCTGCTCACCCACACCTCCGGCCTGCCCGCGGACCCCCGACCGCCGCTGTGGCAGGTGTCCGGCGGCCTGCCGGCGCGGAAGCAGGCGATTCTTGCGGCCCGGCCGTCCGCGCGGCCCGGCGCCCGGTACCGCTACTCGGACCTCAACATGCTCTCGGTGCAGCTGGTCGTCGAGAAGGTGACGGGAAAGCGGCTGGACGTCCTCGTACGGGAGGGCATCACCGAGCCGCTGCGGATGCGCGACACCGCCTACCGTCCGCCCGCCGCCTGGCGGCCCCGCATCGCCGCCACCTCCTACAGCGTTCGGCCCGATCGCGGGCTGGTGCGCGGGACGGTGCACGACGACAACGCCTGGGCGATGGGCGGCGTCGCCGGACACGCCGGAGTCTTCTCCACCGTGGACGATCTGGCGGTACTCGCCCAAGCGCTGCTCAACGGCGGTACCTACCGGGACCGAAGGATCCTCGGCCCACGCGCCGTCGAACTGCTCGCGCACAACTACACGGAGCGCTTCCCCGGTGACGAGCACGGCCTCGGGTTCGAGCTCGACCAGGCGTGGTACATGGGCGGGCTGTCCTCCCCGCGGACGCTCGGGCACACCGGCTTCACCGGTACCTCGCTCGTGATCGACCTCCGGTCGCGCTCGTTCGCGATCCTGCTGACCAACAGGGTGCACCCGGAGAACGAGACGCCCTCGATCAACCCCGCGCGGCGCGCCCTCGCCCAGGCGCTGGCCCGGTCGATCCCGGTGCGGGCGCCCGGCGGCGGGCGCTCGTGGTTCGACGGGCCGACGGTCGGACCGGACCCCGGCGAGCGGGATCCGGGAGAACGGGACCCCGGCGCAGCGGAGGCCGGCGGGGACGACAGCACGCTGACGTCCGGGCGGCTGCCGGCCACCGTGCCGGGCCGCACCGCCGGGCAGCTGTTGGAGGGCGGCCCGCTGCACGTGAGCTACGACGCGTTCGTGGACGCCGACGACACCGACCGGTTCGTGCTGGAACGCAGCGCCGACGGCGGACGCACCTGGCAGGAGGTGCCGGGAACCGCGCGGTCGGGACATCACGGGCGCAGCTGGGAGCGGGTGCACGCCCAGTTGCCCGGCGGCCCGTACCCGGAAGGCCTGCGACTGCGCTGGCGGTACACGGCCACCGCGCTCGCCGGCGGCCGCGGTGTGAATCTGTCCGGGGTGCTGGTGACGCGCGGAACGCGGGTGCTGCTCGACAGCGACTGTCCGGGCGCTCCACTGACCGCGCACGGCTGGCACCCGCTGCCCCCGCCCTGGCCGCTGGCGCGCGCCGCCGGACTCCCCTCAGGGGGCACGGCCTTCGGCTGCCCGCCCGGCACCGGGCCGGGTCCGGGTCCGGTTCACTGACCGACCGGGGTGCGCCGTACCCGCCCCGGCCGCTCCCCCGCCGCGGGCTCAGCGCCTTCGGGTACCGCGCCCGACGGGGCACGCCATCTCGTAGGTGGCCGCCGTGACCGCGCCGTACACCAGGTGGGGCACCAGGTCCGCCAACCAGTCGGCCGGGCGCCAGGTGCGCGGATCGGAGACCTTCAGCACTGCCGCGGGAACATCCGAGCCCGCCATCGCGGCCAGGCCCGTGACCGCTGCCGCCAGCGGGAGCGCCGGGCGCCACGGGAGTGCGCGGGACGCCCCGTACAGCGCGCCGACGCCGACGCCCGTGAGCATACCGAGCAGCGCGCCGGAGGCCGAGGCGCGGTTCTCCCGCGCCTCGGTCTCTCCCGGTACGGGCACCTGCGTGCGCTCGCTGAGCCGGTCGACGACGGTCTTGGGCACGGAGCTTCCGCCCCGGCCCCGTACCACCATGTCGAGGTACGTGGCGGCGTTGAGCGCGGTCGTACCGGCCGCCCCGGCGACGGCCCCTGCCACTGCTCGGCGCATCATGGACCTGCCGTTCCCGGGGCGACCGCGTACCGAAACCTGCTCAGCGGTGCTTGCAGGCCTTCACGGTGACCTTCACTCGAAGGGCGTCATCGTCAACGTCAGCTCGCTCGCGGCGCCATCCTCGATGTACGAGGCGAAACCGGCCACGTCGTCGAAGGCGAAGCCGTAGGCCTTGCCGTCCTCGGTGGCCGCGTGCATGGCCTTGGCGTAGTGGTGCGTGATGTCGCCCTGGTAGAAGGTCGCCGGGTCGGTGGTGGGCTGGTCGGCCGCGGACAGCAGCGTGGTGCGGTTGAAGGCGGCACCGAGGATGGCGGCCACGGGGCCGGTCGTCCCGTCGTTGGGTGCCGCGAGAGCACCGTCGCAGAAGAGGACGTCCTTGGTGCTCGGCTTGGCGAAGGAGACCTCGGCCGGACCCGTGAAGGCCAGCCTGCCGCCGCTGACGCGGCCGGTGAAGGTGCCCGCGTTGGTGGTGACCTTCAGGTCCTTGCTCCCGTAGGCGTCCCACACCTGGTCGATGTACGAGGCGAAGTAGTCCTCGGCGAACAGGCCGGAGCCCATGCCGTGGCCCGGGGCTATGACGCGCTTGTCGTCGATGACGAGCTTCGAGAACGCCTCGACGGAGCGGACCGAGTCGAAGACCTTGGCGCGGGCACCGGGCTTGAGAGTGCCGGTGGTCTGGTCCTTGGCGCCCTTGAGCCCGATGGACAGCGGCACGCTGAACATGTCGACCATGGTGGTGTTGCAGTACATCGCGCCGCCCTTGTACGTGAATTCCGCACAGTCGTGCACGATCGGGTAGTTCGGGTCCGACTCGACCCACGCCGCCGGGTAGGCCAGGGCTGCTCCGGTGTCGGCCTCGACGGCCTTGAACTTCAGTTTCTCGCCGCAGGCGACGTAGATGCGGCCGGACATCTCCGGGAGCGTGATGGTGGTCTCGGTACCCGTCAGGGGGATGGCGTAGTCCGTGTAGCCGTCCGGTCCGTTGTCGGACAACTGAACGGGCTTCAACTCGCCTTCCGGGGTGACATGGCACTGGTTCTTGCCGTCGTTGCCGACGATGTACACATGAACCGACGCGCTGTCGTAGGCGCCGGAGTTGTTGACGATCTTCACCGGAAGACCGGCGGCGTTCGCTCCGGTGGCCTGCGACCGGAAGAGGTTGCCCGCGCTCGCCTGGTGGGTGACGAGCCCGGCAGCGGGGACGGCGACGGCGGCGGCTGCGGCTCCGCGGAACAGGGCGCGGCGGCTGACGGGGCTCATTGGACAGGACCTCCGGAGACGGCGGAGACGGGCAGGTCGACATCGTTGTCGGCATCGGCAGCTATCAGCAGGGAGCCGCCGTTGGGGGAAGTGACGGCCTCGGCCGTCGGCGTACGCGGCACGAAGGGTTTTCGCGCAGGCGTGGTCAACGCAGTCATGACATGCGCTCCTCTTGAAGTGGGGGGTGGGTGAGCGCTCTCACGTCACGGCAGCACGGTGCCGAAGGTATGGACCTTCGTCAAGTGCTCGACGGGAACCGGCTGGTTGCCGAGCAGCGCACAGCACTCCCCTCCCCCTGGCGGGAACTGACGGCGTAACAGGTCACCGGCTGGATTGCCGGGCCAGGGGTTGATACGGGAGAAGCCGGCCACCGGTTTATCGCGCGGCGGACTCCTGCCGCTCCTTCCGGCGGATCGGCAGTGGCCGGATGCGGGAGCGTCGCGGCCGCGAACGGCGGCGGTGTCACACCAGCGGCGGTTCGACCTGATCCGCGGTCAGGGGCAGCTCGGCCCAGATGGTCTTGCCCTCCGAGGTGTAGCGGGCGCCCCAGTGCTGGGCGAGCTGGGCGATCAGGAAGAGGCCGCGGCCTCCCTCGTCCACCGTGGTGGCCCGGCGCAGATGCGGGGCGGTGCTGCTGCGGTCGGACACTTCACAGGTCATATAGCGGTCGCACAGCAGCCGAACGGTGATCGGCGGCGCGCCGTAGCGGATGGCGTTGGTGATGAGCTCGCTGAGGATGAGTTCCGCGGTGAAGGCGGTCTCCTCCAGACCCCACTCGGTCAGCTGGGACATGCAGGCGGCGCGGACCGGGGCGACGGCCTCGGGGTCGCTGGGGACCTCCCACTGGGCGATCCGGGAGGGCGGCAGCAGGCGGGTCTCGGCGACGAGCAGCGCGATGTCGTCCCGGTCCTCGGCGGTGCGGTCGGGCAGCAGGGCCTCCAGCACTGCGGCGCATGTCGCTTCGGGGCCGTGCTCGACCCGGGTGAGGGCTGTCCGCAGCATGTCCAGCCGGTTGTCGAGGTCACGGCTGCGCACCTGGACCAGGCCATTGGTGTAGAGCACCAGGCGGCTGCCCTCCGGCAGGGTCACGGTGCAGGTCTCGAACGGGGAGGTGCCCAGGCCGAGGGGCAGATTCTCCGGGGCGTCCAGGATGGTGGTGCTGCCGTCGGGCCTCGCCAGCGCGGGCGGCGGGTGACCGGCCCTGGCCAGCTGGCACTGTCCGGACGTGGGGTCGTAGATGGCGTACAGCACGGTCGCGCCGGTGACCGTCTCGGTCTCCGGCCCGAGGGTGGGGTCCTGGTCGATGCGGGCGACCAGCTCGTCCAGGTGTGCGAGCAGTTCGTCCGGCGGCAGGTCCAGGGAGGAGAAGTTGTGCACCGCGGTCCGCAACCGCCCCATGGTGGCGGCCGCGTGCAGTCCGTGGCCGACCACGTCCCCGACCACCAGCGCCACGCGGGCGCCCGGCAGCGGGATGACGTCGAACCAGTCGCCGCCGACCCCGGACTGTGCGGGCAGATAGCGGTAGGCGGCGCCTACCGCGTTCTGTTCGGGCAGACCGCCCGGCAGCAGGCTGCGCTGGAGCGTGACGGCGAGACCGTGTTCGCGCGCGTAGCGGCGGGCGTTGTCGACGCACACCGCGGTGCGGGTGACCAGTTCCTCGGCGGAGGAGACATCCTCCGGCTGGAAGGGCCGCTGGTCCCGGCGCCAGAAGCTGGCCAGCCCGAACACGGTGCCCCGGGCCCGCATCGGCACGGTGATCAACGAGTGGAAACCCGCGTCGAGGACGCGTTCGGCCCGCTCGGGGTCGACGGCGCGCCACTCGGTCGCGGCGGCCAGATCGGGCTCGAAGACGGCCCGGACCTGCTTCCCGCCGGCGTGGTCGGCCGCCACCGGCGGAATCGCGGGCCTGCTGCCCACCGGCTGCAGCGGATGCGCGTCGCCGACGGCGGAGCGCAGCGCGACACGGCGCACGGCGGCGGTCGCCGGGTCGGGCAGCGGCTCCTCCCCGCTGATCACCGGATCGAGCAGGTCGACGCTGACCACGTCGGCGAACGGCGGCACGGCGACCTCGGCGAGCTCCTCGGCGGTGCGCACCACATCGAGCGTCGTACCGATGCGCAGACCCGCCGTGTACAGCAGTTGCAGGCGCTGCGCCGCGATCCGGGCCTGCCCGGCCACCTCCCGCAATTCGGTGGTGTCCCGCAGGGTGGCGACGCTGCCGGTGGATTCGCCGTCCCGCCCGGTGGTGCGCTGGTTGACGGCCAGCATCCGGTCGCCGACCATGTGCACCTCGTCGCTGGCGGGACGGCCGGAGGACAGCAGTTCCCCGACCCTCGACTCCAGCCGCAGGTCGTCCACGTGCTGCCCCTGGGCCCGGTCCGGCAGTCCCAGGAGGCGGTGTGCCTCGTCGTTGGCGAGCACCAGCCGTCGCTCGCGGTCGAGTACCAGCACTCCTTCGCGGACCGCGTGCAGGACCGCGTCATGGTGCTCGTACATCCGGGTCACCTCCGCCGGGCCCAGCCCACGGGTCTGCCGGTTCAGCCGTCTGCTCACCAGGCCCGCGCCCGCCGTGGCCAGGAGCAGCGCGCCTGCGGCACCGACTGCCAGCCACGGCAGCTCCCGGTTCAGCCGCGCGGAGACGGTCGTGAGGTCGACCCCCGCCGTGACCAGCCCGATCACCGTGCCGTCCGCGTCGCGTACGGGAGCCACGGCGCGTACCGAGTCCTTGGGCTCGCCTTCGAACTGCTCGGTGTAGGCCTCGCCGGCCAGCGCCCGGCCGAAGTCGCCGGTGGCGCGTTCGCCGATGAGTCCGGGGATCGGGTCGCTGAGCCGGATGCCTTGCCTGTTCAGTACGGCGACGAAGTCGATCCCGCACTGGCGGGTCGCCCGCACGCTCGTCGGCTGCAGCCTCCGGGTCGGCCGGGAGGACTGCAGGGCCGCCGCCGTCGAGGGGGCGGCAGCCAGCGTGTGGGCGCACGCCATCGAGCGCTCCCGAGCGTTGCGGACGTCGGCGGCGCGCGCCTGCCAGGCCAGTACCACGGCTGCCGCGACCACCAGCAGCAGCACGATGGTCAGCTGCAGTAGGAATACCTGCCCGGCGACGCTCCTGACCGCGAACCGCCGACCTCGCTCCCCCGTCCCGCGACGCTTAAGAGTCATGCAGCATGGTTTACCGTTCTTTGCCCTGAATTACCCGGATGCGCAACCCGCAGATGTCTGCGCGCCAGCGCCCGACGCGGCACCGCCGGGGGGGAGGGGGAGAGAGAACGGATCGCCCCTCGTCCGGCGCCGGACCACCGGTCGTGCGCCGGACCCGGTGGCGGCAGGGCCGGAACCCGGTGGCGGCAGGGCGGGACAGCAGGTCAGGCGGAGCGGTCGTCGACGTCCTTCAGCGCGCTCAGCCGGTGGGCGGGCGCCGTGCCCTCGGCCGCGTCGCGGAAGGCCTTGAGTCCCTCGTAGAGCACGTTGCGCGCTCGCGGCGGCATCGCGGCCAGGGTCGTGGTCAGGGCTTCCTCGCGGCGGAGGCGCAGATCGCTGAGATACTTCCTGCCCTGGTGCGTCAGATGCAGTTCCAACTCGCGGCGACTGACCTGGCTGGGGAGCCGCTCCAGGAAACCCAGCGCCTGGAGGCGGTCGCACAACCGGCTGACCGAGGAGGGGGCCGACCCCAGCATCTCCCCCAGGGTGCGCAGGTTCATGCCCTCGTCACGGTCGAGGCAGTAGAGGACCCGCAGCTGCGAGGCGGAGACGGGTGAGGAGGAGACCGCGTCGCGGCCGTGCTCCCACAGCACTTCGAGCAGTTCGATGACTTCGCCGGCCGTGCCGGCCGCCTCGTTCGCCCCACGGCGCCGCGCCTGCCCCTGGCCCAGGGGATTCTCGCCCGTCACTGCGCCGCTCCGGACCGACGCAACCGGTCGATGGCGGGGGTCGACGTCACGTTTCACTCCACAAGTTCGGCAGTCTTGCCGCCCGGTTCCGCGAGGCTCCCTCGCCGCTGTCAAGGGCCACGCAGAGCTTATCTCTCCATGCGCTGCTCGGACAGGCCCGCACCGGCAGATCACCGCTGCCCCGGAGGCATCGGGGGCCGCGCGCATTCTGTTGTCATTCGGCGAATGTTTCCGTGCGACGATAATGTGCGTGCCGACTCGTGGGGAAGCAGTGCTCCCTTGCCCGGCCGCTGCACATATGGCACCCAGAGAAGCAGGAGACGTGGACAGATTCGCCGTCGTCGAGCGGGCCCTGCGCGCCGCCGCCCCGCACGCGTTGATGGATGTCGCCACAGAGGCACTGCGAGAGCACTACGACGCCGTCGATGCCGAGCTGCGCCTGGCCGACTACGGTATGCGATCCCTCCAACTGGTGGAGCCCGTGCCGCTCACCACCGAGCCGCTCCCCATCCACGGCAGCCCCCAGGGCCGGGCCCTGCGGGCGCCCGAGCCCGTCGTACTGACCGACCGGGCGACCGGCACCGTGACGGTGCACCTGCCGGTGTGCGCGCGGGGCGACCGGTTGGGGGTGCTGTCCGTGACCCTGCCCGGCAGTACGGACGCCGTCGGCCTCCTGCCGGAGCTCGCAGGGCTGTGCGAGGCGCTCGGCCACGAGATCGCGGTCGCCGACCGGGACACGGACCTCTACCAGCGAGCACGGCGGGCCACCCGGCTGACCGTGGCCGCCGAGATGCAGTGGCACCTGCTGCCCGGCCACTCCTTCCGGCGGCACGAGTTCGCGCTCGGCGCCCACCTGGAGCCTGCCTACTCCACCTCCGGGGACAACTTCGACTGGTCGGTCTCCGCCGAGCACCTGACCGTCACCGTCACCAACGGCATGGGCGAGGGAGTCGAGGCAGCGCTGCTGACCAACCTCGCCGTCGGCGCGATGCGCAACGCACGCCGCGCCGGGCTCGGCCTGGCCGACCAGGCGGCCCTCACCGACCAGGCCGTGTACGCCCACTACCGGGGCTCCGCCTATGTCTCGACGGTGCTGCTCCGCTTCGAACTCGCCACCGGAGAGGTGGAGATCGTCGAGGCGGGCTCGCCCCGCGCATGGCTGTGCCGGGACGCCAAGGTCGACAACCTCGTCTTCGACGCCCAGCTCCCGCTGGGCATGTTCGAGGACACCCACTACGTCACCGAACACTTCCGCGTGCAGCCCGGCGACCGGCTGCTGCTGGCGACCGACGGCGTCTACGAGCCGTTGTCCCGCGCCGCCGAGCCCTTCGGCGACCACGCCCTGGCCCGCTCCCTGACCGCCAACCGGCTGCTGCCCCCCTCCCAGGTGCCCAGCGCGGTCTTCCGCGACCTCGCCGTCCACCGGGGCGAGGGCCCGCTCCAGGACGACGCGCTCGTGCTGTGCGTCGACTGGTACGGGCCCGAGGGACGCGACGGCGCGGCCTGAACACCGGGGTCCCGGCGCGCCTCGACTCACAGCCGCCGCACAGGTCCAGCTCAGGTGGCTGACAGCGCCGTTCGCGATGTTCGGGTCCACGCCCGGCCAGGCAGCGCCACCGCCGCCCGCCCCCGCAGGCCGGCCGCCGCGCCACCACGGACCCGAAAGAGAGCGGACCTCAGCATGACCACCCTCACCCCCTCCGGCAGCGCCGCGGACACGCCGCCCACCGGCACCGGCTCAGCGGCCGGACACCGCGGCAGCCTCGGCGACCGGTTCCGGGCCCGGTCACGGCACCGACGGACCGGACGACCACGCTGGGAGAGCCCCGCGTTCTGGACGCTGCTGGCCGCCACCGCGGCGCTGTATCTGTACGGCCTCGGCGCCTCGGGGTACGCGAACTCCTTCTACTCCGCCGCGGCCCAGGCCGGCGGGGTGAGCTGGAAGGCGTTCCTGTTCGGCTCCCTCGACGCGGGCAACGCCATCACCGTCGACAAACCACCGGCCGCGCTGTGGCCGATGGCTTTGTCCGTACGGCTCTTCGGCCTCGGCTCCTGGCAGATCCTGGTACCGCAGGCACTGCTGGGCGTGGCCTCCGTCGGCCTGCTGTACTCCGCCGTACGCCGCCGCACCGGACCGGCCTCCGCGCTGCTCGCCGGGGCGCTGCTGGCGCTGACCCCGGTGGCGGCGCTGATGTTCCGCTTCAACAATCCGGACGCGCTGCTGTGCCTGCTCATGGTGGCGGCCCTGTGGTGCCTGGGCCGGGCCGTGGAGGACGCCCGCACCAAGTGGCTGGTGCTGGCCGGGGCCTGCTTCGGCGTCGGCTTCCTGGCCAAGGCCCTGCAGGCGTGGCTCATCCTGCCGGTTGCCGCGCTGGTCTATCTGGCCTGCGGGCCGACCGGGCTGCGTCGCCGCATCGGGCAGCTGCTGTGCGGCGGGCTGACCACCGTCGTCACGGCGGGCTGGTGGGTAGCCCTCGTGGAGCTGTGGCCCGCCTCCTCGCGGCCGTACATCGGCGGCTCGCAGGAGAACAGCTTCCTGGAACTGACCTTCGGCTACAACGGTTTCGGCCGCCTCACCGGCGAGGAGACCGGCAGTGTCGGCGGCGGCCGGGGCCCCGGTGGCGCCGGTGGCGGCATGTGGGGTCGGACCGGGCCGGGCCGGCTGTTCGGCGACACGATCGGAGGCCAGATCGGATGGCTGCTCCCGGCCGCGCTGCTGCTCCTCGTCGTGGGCCTGATCCTGACCCGCAGGGCGGCGCGTACCGACGCGCTGCGGGCCGCGTTCCTGCTGTGGGGCGGCTCGCTGCTGATCACCGGCGCCACCTTCAGCCTGATGTCCGGCATCTTCCACGAGTACTACACGGTCGCGCTCGCGCCCTACCTCGCTGCCGTGGTGGCCATGGGGTCGGCGGCGCTGTGGCGGGAGCGGGGCCGCTTCCGCTGGAGCGCGGTCCTGGCGGCGACGGCCGCCGGGACCGCCGTGTGGTCGTTCGTCCTGCTGGGCCGGGCGACGGACTGGCTGCCGTGGCTGCGCTGGACCGTGCTGGCCGTGGGCGTGGTGGCGGCCTGCGGGCTGCTGGCCGCCAATGTGCTGCCGCGCACGGCCGGTGCGGCGGTCGCCGCGCTCGCGCTGCTCGCCGCGGTCGCCGGGCCGGTGGCGTTCACGCTGAGCACCGTCAACACGCCGCACACCGGTTCCATCGTCACGGCGGGCCCCGCGGTGAGCCGGGGCGGCCCGCCCGGCATGCCCGGCGGCACCAAGGGCAGGCCCGGCCCGGGACAGGGCGCGGGGCCCGGTCAGGG
This sequence comes from Streptomyces smyrnaeus, assembly GCF_017676345.1. Classification (GTDB taxonomy): domain Bacteria; phylum Actinomycetota; class Actinomycetes; order Streptomycetales; family Streptomycetaceae; genus Streptomyces; species Streptomyces smyrnaeus. Next base: position 16,717 of record NZ_JAFFZM010000011.1, read on the forward strand.
AGCAGGCCAGGCACCGGGTGCGGGACAGGGCGCGGGCCAATCGCAGGGCGCGGGGCCCGGTCAGGGTGGTGCGCGGGGTACGCCCGGCACCGGGAAGGGCGGCACCCAGGGTGCCGGCGCTCAGCGGGGCATGCCGCCCTCGCCCGGCGACGGCGCCCAGGGGCCGGGCCGGCGCGAGGGGGCGGGCGGCCCCGGCGGCGGGGTGGGAGGGCTGCTCAACGGCAGCGAGGTGTCCGCGAAGGCAGCGGCGCTGCTGCGCAAGAACGCCGCCTCGTACACCTGGGCTGCGGCAGCGACCGGTTCGCAGAACGCGGCCGGCTACCAACTCGCCACCGGCCTTCCGGTGATGGCCGTCGGCGGCTTCAACGGAACCGATCCCTACCCGACCCTCGCGCAGTTCAAGAAGTACGTGGCCCAGGGCAGGATCCACTACTTCGTCGCCGGTTCGCAGGGCGGTCCCGGAGCAGGCCGCGGCACGTCCTCCTCGATCAGCTCGTGGGTGACGGAGAACTACACCGAGGTGAAGGCGGGCGACACCACCTTCTACGACCTGACGCAGCCGAAGAGGACGGCGACGGGCTGACATCCGGCCCCGCGGGTCTGCCGCGCCCTCCGACAAGGGGGTGCGGCAGACCCGCGCGTCGGAACTTTCCGTGCACGGGCCATTGACGCGGCGCTGGGCGGAGTTCTAGGTTCCCGGCATCGATAGGAAAGTTTCCTAACGAATGCCGTCCGCGCGCCGTACGCCGGGACGGCCCGGACAGACAGGGCACTCCACCATGGCCACACACACCGGCCCGAGCGGCATACCGGGGACGCCGGGCACCCCACGTGTACTGCGGGCGATGAACGACCGCGCCGCACTCGATCTGCTCGTGGCCCACGGACCGCTCACCCGCACCCGGATCAGCGAGTTGACCGGTCTGTCCAAACCGACCGCCTCCCAACTCCTCGGCCGGCTGGAGGAGACGGGCCTGGTCCGCTCCCGCAGCAAGGAGAGCGGCAGGCCCGGTCCCAACGCGCTGCTCTACGAGATCGAGCCGACGGCCGCCCATGTGGCCGCACTCTCGGCCGACCCGCACGGCATCTCCGCAGTCGTCGCCGACATCACCGGCACCGTCGTCGGCCGGGCCCGCGTGGAGGCGGACTCCGTGGCCGAGGACGTCCGGCACCGCACCGCGCAGCTGGTCAAGGAGGCCGTCGACGGAGCCCTACGGAAGGCCGGACTCGGCTCCACCGAGCCGCACACCACGGTCATCGGCACGCCGGGGGCCATCGACCCGCAGTCGGGCGAACTGCGCTACGCCCCGCATCTGCCCGGCTGGCACTCCCGCACCCTCCGCGCCGAGCTGGCCGAGGTGCTCGGCACCCCGGTGACCATCGAGAACGATGTGAACCTCGCGGCCATGGCCGAGCAGCACGCGGGCGCGGCCCAGGACCACGACGACTTCACCCTCGTCTGGGTGGACAACGGCACGGGCGCCGCGATCGTCGTGGGCGGCGTCCTGCTGCGCGGGGCCACCGGCGGGGCCGGCGAGATCGGCTACATGCCGCTGCCCGGCGCACCGCTCGCCCGGGGCGGTCCGGGCGAGTACGCGGCGGCCAACGCGGGCGGCGGCTTCCAGAGCCTGGTGTCGGTGCCGGCGGTACGCCGGCTGGCCGACGGGAAGCCGCTGGCCGAAGCCCTAGCCGACCTGTCCGTCCGCGAGGAGACGGCACGCCGGCTGGCGAACGGCATCGCCGCGGTGGTCGCGGTCGTCGACCCGCAACTCGTCGTCCTCTCCGGCGCGGTGGCGCGAACCGGCGGCGAGGAGCTGCGCGCGCTGGTCGAACGTGAGCTGACCGGGCTGGCGCTGCCCAGGCCGCTGCTGCGACTGAGCGAGGTGGCGGACGACCCGATCCTCGGCGGCGCCCTGCTGTCCGCGCTGGCGCAGGCGCGCGACGAGGTGTTCGACACCGCCTGAGGCCGGGCCGCCCCACCTCACCCACCGGGGCCCGGCCCTCCCGCCCCTTCCTCGACTCCCCCCTTGCCCCTCCCTTGCCCCTTTCTCCCCGTTCCTGCCCTCCCCGTTCTTGACCTTCCCTGCCCTCCACTTCCCTTCCTCATCGTCCTTCCGAGAAGGAGACCGCCATGCCGCCTCCGCGTCTGCGCGCCTGGCCGGCCGCGTTGCTCGCCGCCGGGCTGCTGCTGTCCGGCTGCGCCAACCCGAGCGTCGGCAGCGCCGACGACGACCCGAAAGCCCCGGTCACCCTCAAGTTCTGGCACGGCTGGTCGGAGCCGGGTGAGGTCGAGGCGCTCGACCGGAGCATCGAGCGCTTCGAGAAGCTGCACCCGAACATCCACGTCGACGCGACCGGAAACGTCAACGACGCCACCGTCAACCAGGCGCTGCGCGCGGGCGGTGACAAGGCACCGGATGTGGTCTCCTCCTTCACCACCAACAACGTGGGCCAGTACTGCGACTCGGGGATGTGGGTCGATCTCGACCCGTTCCTGAAGAAGAGCGGCATCGACAAGAAGAAGGTTTTCCCGCGCACGCTGCTGGACTACACCCGGTACGAGGGAACACAGTGCGCGCTGCCGCTGCTGGCCGACGCCTTCGGGCTCTACTACAACAAGGACGCCTTCGCCGAGGCGGGCATCGAGCGCCCGCCCCGCACGATGTCGGAGTTCCGGAAGGTCGCGGCCAAGCTGACCGAGCGCGACGGTGACCGGATCGAACGCGCCGGCTTCATGCCCAACTTCCGGCTGTACCAGAACAGTCCGGACCGGCTGTTCGCGCAGTGGGGGCCGCGCTACTTCGACGCGCACGGCAAGGCCTGCCTCGCGAAGGAGCCACGCACCCGGCAGTTCTTCCGCACGATGAGGAAGCTGTCCGACGCACAGGGCGGCTATCGGGCGTTGGAGCGGCTGCGGCAGAGCTTCGGCGACGAGATGTCGAAGCAGAGCGGCTTCATGACCGGGAAGCTGGCGATGCACATGGACGGTGAGTGGCGCGGGCTGATGCTGAAGGAGGCGAAGCCCGACTTCGACTGGGGGGTGGCGCCGCTGCCCGTGCCCGACGACCAGGCCGAGACCTACGGGCGCGGCTATCTGACCGGAACGGTCGCCGGTATCGCGCACAGCAGCAAGCACCAGAACGCCGCCTGGGAGCTGCTGAAGTTCCTCACCACGGACACCGACCAGGTGGTGTCCTTCGCGAACGCGATCCACAACGTGCCCTCCACCAAGGCCGCGCTCAGCTCCCCGCGGCTGGACGCCGACCCGGCCTTCCGTACGTTCCTGCGGATCGCGAAGAACCCGCACAGCCAGGCGCTGCCCCCCTCCACCACCGGGGGCCAGTACGTGACGGCCCTGCAGGACTTCGCCTACTCGGTGGAGGCGGGCAAGGTATCCGACCTCGGTGCGGGCCTGCGCGAACTCGACCGGCAGATCGACGCCGACACCCTCCAGGCACGGAACTAGGAGCCCGGCATGGCACTCTCCCTCTCCCCCGGCGGCGCCGGCGGCGTGGACCCGCGGCTGCGCCGCAAGAAGGCGCGGGACAGGCTGCGCACGGTCGGTTTCCTGTCGCCCTGGCTGGTGGGTTTCTCGGTCTTCTTCGGCTATCCGCTGATCGCGACCGGCTACTTCTCGTTCATGCACTACAACCAGATCAAGCAGCCGGAGTTCGTGGGCTGGCGGAACTGGTCGTACGTGTTCACGCAGATGCCGCTGTTCGGTCCCGCGCTGTGGAACACCCTGTGGCTGGTCGTGGTGATGGTGGCGCTGCGCGTGGTCTTCGGGATCGGCGTCGGGCTGCTGGTGACGAAGCTCAAGAGCGGGATCGGTTTCTTCCGCACGGCTTTCTACGTGCCGTATCTGGCACCGCCGGTGGCGGCCACGGTGGCCTTCGTCTTCCTGCTCAACCCGGCGACCGGGCCGGTGAACGAACTGCTCTCGAAGGTCGGAGTCCACGCGCCGAACTGGTTCAACGACCCTGCCTGGTCCAAGCCCTCGCTGGTGATGCTGTCGCTGTGGGGCATCGGCGACCTGATGGTCATCTTCATGGCCGCGCTGCTGGACGTGCCCAAGGAGCAGTACGAGGCGGCCGAGCTCGACGGCGCGGGCCCCTGGGCCCGGTTCCGCTACGTCACCTGGCCGAACATCACCCCGATCGTGATGTTCGCCGTGGTCACCGGCGTGGTGCAGACGATGCAGTACTACACGCAGGCGCTCGTCGCCGGAAAGCTCGCCTCCGGCGTCACGATCGGTCCCGGAACGGTCATTCAGCCCGGCTACCCCGATCACTCGACGATCACCGTGCCGCAGCTCGTGTACCAGCTGGGGTTCCAGAACTTCAACACCGGCGCCGCCTGCGTGCTCTCCCTCGTACTGTTCGCAATCGCGATGGCCGTCACCATCCTGCTCATGCGCCGCAGCAGCGGCCTGCTGTCGGCGGAGGACTGACCCCGATGACGACACCGACCCCCTCAGCGGCCCAGGCCGCCACCGTGCCCGCGACCACGGCCGGTCGGCTGCCGGAAGCCCGCCAGCCCGTCCGCACTCCCTCGCCGGGCTCCACCGCGGCGCTCCGCCGTGCCCGCCGCACCCGCGTCCTGCACTGGATCGCGGTGCACTCCACCGCGGTCGCGCTGGCGCTGGCGTTCGTGCTGCCGTTCGTCTTCGTCTTCCTCACCTCGGTGATGAGCGACCGCCAGGCCATGAGCGGCGAGCTGTGGCCGACCTCCTGGCACTGGGACAACTACGCCACCGTCTTCCGTACCCCAGGCTTCCTGGACTGGTGGCGCAACTCGCTGATGTACGCGCTGCTGGGCACCCTCTTCACGGTGTGCTCGTCCCTGCCGGTGGCCTACGCGCTCGCCAAGTTCCGCTTCCGCGGCCGACGCACGGCGATGCTGCTGGTGATCTCCACGATGATGCTGCCGCCCCAGGTGATCGTGGTGCCGATGTATCTGGTGTGGGCGCAGCAGTTCCATCTGTCCGGCTCGCTGTGGCCGCTGATCATCCCGATGGCCTTCGGTGACGCCTACTCCATCTTCCTGCTGCGGCAGTTCCTGCTGACGATCCCCAAGGAGTACATCGAGTCGGCCCGGGTCGACGGCTGCGGCGAGCTGCGCACGCTGCTGCGGATCATCGTGCCGATGGCGAAGCCCGGGATCGCGGCCGTCGCCCTCTTCCAGTTCTTCTACTGCTGGAACGACTACTTCGGACCGCAGATCTACGCGGCACAGAACCCCGGCGCCTGGACGCTCAGTTACGGGCTGGAGTCCTTCAAATCGGCGCACAGTGTGGACTGGAACCTCACCATGGCGGCCACGCTGCTGGTCATGGCGCCGGTCATCATCGTCTTCTTCTTCGCACAGAAGGCCTTCGTCGAAGGCGTCACCCTCACCGGAGTAAAGGGCTGAGACATATGAAGCTCGCAGTGGTCGGCGGAGGCTCGACCTACACCCCCGAACTCGTCGACGGCTTCGCACGGCTGCGCGAGGTGCTGCCGATCGATGAGCTGACGCTGATCGACCCGGCCGCCGAACGGCTGGAGCTCGTCGGCGGCCTGGCCCGGCGCATCTTCGCCCGGCAGGGCCATCCCGGCACCGTGACCACCACGGCCGACCTGGACGCGGGTGTGGACGGCGCTGACGCCGTACTGCTCCAGTTGCGGGTCGGCGGGCAAGCGGCCCGGGAGCGGGACGAGACCTGGCCGCTGGAGTGCGGTTGCGTCGGCCAGGAGACCACCGGCGCCGGCGGCCTGGCCAAGGCGCTGCGCACCGTGCCGGTCGTCCTCGACATCGCCGAGCGGGTCCGCCGCGGCAACCCCCACGCCTGGATCATCGACTTCACCAACCCGGTCGGCATCGTCACTCGCGCGCTGCTGGCCGCCGGGCACAAAGCGGTCGGTCTGTGCAACGTGGCGATCGGCTTCCAGCGGAAGTTCGCAAGGCTGCTCGACGTCGCCCCCGCCGAGGTGCACCTGGACCACGTCGGGCTCAACCACCTCACCTGGGAGCTGGGCGTGCGCCTCGGCGGCCCGGACGGCACCGATGTGCTGCCCAGGCTCCTGGCCGAACACGGCGAGGCCGTCGCCGACGATCTGCACCTGCCGCGCACACTGGTCGACCGCCTCGGTGTCGTCCCCTCCTACTATCTGCGCTACTACTACGCGCACGACGAAGTGGTGCGCACCCAGCGCGACAAGCCCACCCGTGCTGCGGAAGTGGCCGCCCTGGAGCGGCAGTTGCTTCAGATGTACGCCGACCCGGCCCTGGACACCAAGCCCGAGCTGCTGGCCCGGCGCGGTGGCGCCTACTACTCGGAGGCCGCCGTCGACCTGGCCGCCTCACTGCTGCGCGAGGGCGGCAGCACCCACCAGGCGGTCAACACCCTCAACCGGGGAACGCTGCCCTTCCTGCCCGACGACGCGGTGATCGAGACCCAGGCCCGCATCGACCGGGACGGCGCCCACCCGCTGCCGGTGCCCGCCCTCGATCCGCAGTTCACCGGGCTGATCGCCCATGTGACCGCCTACGAGGAGCTGGCCCTGCGGGCCGCACTGCACGGTGGCCGCGACCGGGTCTTCAAGGCGCTGCTCGCCCACCCGCTCGTCGGCCAGGTCGAGTACGCCGAACAGCTGACCGACCAACTCCTCGCACACAACAAGGAGCACCTGGCGTGGGCCTGAGCCGACCCCGTCCCACGACACCCCCCGCCACCCGTACGGTGGCGCCCCCGGCGGGTCGGCACGGCCCGGCGGACCCGGCCCCGGCCGTGCTCGCCATCGACGCGGGCAACAGCAAGACCGATGTCGCGCTGCTGAGCGCGGACGGCAGCGTGCTCGGCACCGCGCGGGGCGGCGGCTTCCGGCCCCCCGCGGTGGGGGTCGCCGCCGCCGTGGACGTACTGGCCGAGACCGTCGCACGGGCCCACGCGACAGCGCGTGCGACGGCCGGGGCGACGCACGCGGCAGCCGGGACAGCGCGAGCGACGGCCGGGCAGGACGGGGCCGGGGCCGCCACCCCGGCCCCTCCCCCGGTACGCCAGGTGATGGCCTGCCTGGCCAACGCGGACCTGCCCGTGGAGGAGGCGCAGCTGGCCGGTGCGCTCACCGACCGCGGCTGGGGTGAGCGGGTCACCGTGCACAACGACACCTTCGCGGTGCTGCGAGCCGGGCTGACCGCCCACGACGGCGACGCGGCGCCGCGCGGGGTGGCCGTCGTGTGCGGCGCGGGCATCAACTGCGTCGGTATGCGGCCCGACGGGCGCACGGCGCGCTTCCCCGCCATCGGCCGGCTCTCCGGTGACTGGGGCGGCGGTGGAGGACTGGGTGAGGAGGCGCTGTGGCACGCGGCCCGCGCCGAGGACGGCCGCGGCGAGCCGACCCTGCTGCGCACGGCACTGCCCGCACATTTCGGGCTGGACTCGATGTACGCGCTGATCGAGGCGGTGCACCTGGGCCGTATCCCCTACGCACGGCGGCTGGAGCTGGCTCCGGTGCTCTTCGAGGTGGCCGCCCGGGGCGACGCCGTCGCGGACTCGCTGGTGGCGCGGATGGCCGAGGAGGTCGTCACCATGGCGGTGGTCGCGCTGCGCAGGCTGGACCTGCTTGAGGAGGAGGTTCCGGTGCTGCTGGGCGGCGGCATCCTCGCCGCGGGCCACCCCCTCCTCGACGACCGCATCACCCGGCTCCTCGGGCAGCGCGCGCCACGGGCCCTCCCCCGCGTGGTGCGCGCCCGCCCGGTGCTGGGCGCGGCCCTGCTGGGGCTCGACGCGCTCGGCGCCCCGGTGGCGGCACACGAGCGGGCGCGCCACTACTTCGAGCGGGCCCGTCCGGCAGATCCCGTGGGGCCGCCGGAGGGCGCGGACACCCCGGCCCCCGGGGCCGGAGCGGCCACCGGCTGACGCGTCGCCGGGCGGGCTCCGCTGGACGGGGGCTTCCCGTCCCGCCGCGCGCCGTCGAGGGGCACTCCCGCGGTCCGGGAGGGAGGATGGGAGGGGTACGGCCCGGGCCAGGGAGGTAGCCGTCGTCGTGAGGAACCGCGAGGAGCCGCCCGAGGAGGACGCCGACGGCGCGGTAGGGGTGAGCCTCTCCCCGCCCGGCGGGCTCCTGGATGTGCTGGCTGTCGGTGCCGTGGTGCTGGACGAGCGGGGGCGGATCGTGCTGTGGAGCCCGCAGGCCGAGCAGTTGTTCGGGTATACGGCGGCGGAGGCGCTGGGCCGGTACGCGGCCCCGCTGCTGGTACCGGACGAGCAGATCGAACTCGTGCTCCGCCTGTTCGACCAGGTGATGCGGGAGGGGAAGAGCTGGGCGGGGGTCTTCCCCGTCAAATGCAAGGACGGCCGGGTCCGGCTCTTCGAGTTCCGCAACATGCGGCTCCACGACGACCAGAGCGCCGTCTACGCGCTGGGCCTGGTGACCGACCGGGCCGCGCTGCGCGAGGTCGAGCGCGACCTGGCCTTCTCGACGCTGCTGATCCAGCAGTCCCCCATGGGTATCGCGGTCCTGGACACCGATCTGCGGTACGTCTCCGTCAACCCCGCCCTCGCCCGACTCGACGGGATCAGCGAGGAGGAGCATCTGGGCAGGACCGTCCGCGAGGTGCTGCCCCCGTCGCACGCCAGGGACGCCGACGCCGTGCTGCGGCGGGTCCTGGAGACGGGCGAGCCGGTCATGGACCGGGAGGTGCTGGGCGGCGAGACCCCGGCGGGCGAGGGCCACGCCTGGTCCGTCTCCGTCTACCGGCTCGACGACTCCGGCGGACGACCGCTGGGGCTGTCCATCTCGGTCACCGACATCACCGAGCGGCACAAGGCGGCGATCCAGGCCGAGCAGGCCCGACAGCGCCTCTCGCACCTGGCCGAAGCGTCCGTACGCATCGGCACCACGCTCGATCTGGAGCAGACGGCCCGCGAGCTGGCCGAGATCACCGTGCCCGAGCTGGCGGACATCGCCGCCGTCGATGTGCTCGACGCCGCCGTACAGGACCAGCCCGTCCGCATCCCCGAGGAGGAGACCGCCACCTTCCGCGCGCTCGCGCTGGTCTCCGCCTACCCCACCGTCGCGGCCGAGGCCGCCGACCCGCCGGGCCAGGCCGCCCGCTACAGCGCCGAGCGGCTCATCACCCGCTGTGTCGCCACCGGTCAGCCGGTCGCCGTGCCCGCCGTCCAGCAGGAGGACCTGCGCGGCATCGCCCGCGACGAGGACTCCGCCGCTCTGCTGGCACGCGCGGGCGTCCACTCCTATCTCGCGGTGCCCCTGATCGCCCGCGGCGAGGTACTGGGCGCGCTGGATCTCAAGCGCACCCGCAATCCCAAGCCGTTCGACCACGACGACACCATCCTCGCCTGCGAGCTCGCCGGCCGCGCCGCCGTCTGCATCGACAACGCCCGCCTCTACCGGCAGCAGCACAACATCGCCCTCACCCTGCAGCGCAGCATGCTGCCGACGCCTGCCACCACCTCCACCAGACTGCGCATCGCCTCCCGCTACCAACCGGCCGGAGCACACAGCGAGATCGGCGGCGACTGGTTCGACGTCCTCCAACTGGCGGAGGAGTGCACCGCGCTGGTGGTCGGCGACGTGATGGGCAGCGGCGTCACCGCCGCCGCCACCATGGGGCGGCTGCGCACCGCGACCCAGACGCTGGCCCGGCTGGCGCTGCCGCCGGGTGACGTGCTCCGCCACCTCGACCAGATCACCGCCGGTCTCGACCCGTACTTCGCCACCTGCCTGTACGCGGTCTACGATCCCCACCGCCACCGGTGCCGGGTCGCGTCCGCCGGCCATCTGCCACCCGTACTGGTGCCCGCGCGGGGCGAGCCCCGGCTGGTCGAGCTGCCCACGGGCCCGCCGCTGGGCATCGGCGGAGGCGAGCACGGCACCGTCGCCGTCGACCTCCACCCGGGCGACCTGCTGGTGCTGTACACGGACGGACTGATCGAGACCCGGCGCGACGACATCGAGGACCGGCTGGAAGTGCTGCTGGACCTGCTGCGCACCGAGGCCGGTTCCGGCCGCTCCCTGGAAGCCGTCTGCGACCACCTCCTCGAATCGCTGCGCAGCCCGGACAACCACGACGACGTGGCGCTGCTGCTGATGAGTCCCACGGAGTGACGAAGGGCCGGGCGGCGGGGGCGCTCGGACGCGGACCGGGAGGCGGCGGCGCAGGACGCGCCAGGGGTGAACGCGGGACCGGCCGACCGCGGACGTAGGGTCGGGCGGTAACGGGGCCGTGGCAGGATGCGGCCCGTCATGGCTGGAAGGCGACCGTGACTGCGAACACCGAGCACCCGTCCCTGCTGGATCTGCCCCCGCTGTCCGCGGAGCATTTCGCCGCCGTCGAGGACAAGATCGCCTCGTTGCTGCGGACCCGCTGCGATGTCGTGGCGATGCAGGGCGAGGCGCTGCTGCCACTGGAGGCGTGCATCCGCTCGGCGGCGCCACGCGGCAGCACGGCCCTCAATGTGATCACCGGGCCCTACGGGGAGACGTTCGGCGGCTGGCTGCGCTCGTGCGGAGCGGAGGTCGTCACCGTGACCGCGCCGTTCAGCGGTGCCGTCGCCCCGGAGCAGATCGCCCGGGCGCTGCGGGAGAACCCGGAGATCGGTCTGGTGAGCCTCGTCCATGCCGAGGCGGCGACCGGCAACACCAACCCCGTCGCGGAGATCGGTGCGGTGGTGCGCGAGCACGGCGCGCTGCTGATGCTGGACGCGGTCGCGTCGGTGGGTGCCGAGCCGCTGCTGACCGACGCCTGGGGAGTGGACCTGTGCGTCATCGGCGGCCAGAAGGCGCTGGCGGGCCCCGCGGGGGTCTCGGCCGTGTCGGTCAGCGCGCGGGCATGGGAGCGGATCGCCGCGAACGAGCAGGCGCCGCGCCGCTCGTACCTGTCACTGCTCGACTGGAAGGAACGCTGGCTCGACGGCGGCCGGACGGCACTGCCGCACGCCCCGGCGCAGTTGGAGATGCTGGCGCTGGAGCAGGCCGTCGACCGCGTGGTCGCGGAGGGCCTGGACGCGTCCATCGCCCGGCACCGGGCGGCGTCGGCGGCGGTGCGGGCGGGCGCACGGGAACTGCCCGGACTCGACCCGTACGTGGTGCGGGACCAGGACGCGGCCCCGGCGGCGACGACGCTGCGCGCACCGGCGGAGGGCGTGGACGCGCGCGAGGTGGTGGCCGCCGCGCTCAAGGCCGACGCGCGGGTACCGCTGCAGGCCGCTGCGGGGCCGTTGGCCGCGGAGGTGCTGCGCGTCAACCACTACGGACAGGCGGCCGAGCGCACGCTGGTGCTGGACTCGGTGCGGGCCCTGGCCACCGGACTGCACACGCTGGGTGTGGCCGGCGCCGAGAGCGCGCAGGGCCGGGCCCTCGACGCGGCGGACGCGGCCTGGGGCGACACCTTCGCGGCCTGACCCGCGAGGAGCAGTCGGGGCGGACCGCTCCCGGCGGGTCGTGCCCGCGGGCCGCGAGGTATCTCGCGGCCCGCTGCTCACTCCGGCCAGGGCGACTCCAGCACGGCGCGGACGAAGTCGCCACGCCGGAAGTGCGGGTCGTAGTGGGCGAGGACGTCGGCCTTCACATTGCCGAACGCCGTCTCCGGCTTCGGCTCCACACCGTCGGCGAACGCCCGCAGGATGCGCTGCTTGAACGCCGGGCGTGGGTGCATGGCGACCACGGCCTCGCGGTCCGCCGCGTCGATCTCGTCGTACGCGAGGCCGAGCACGTCGTACTCCACACCGGCCGCCACCAACGCCACCTCGGGTTCCATGAACTCCGGGATGCCCGGGGTGGTGTGCAGGGCGATCGCCGTCCACACGCGCCGGACGGCGTCCTCGGGAACCCGGCGGGCCTCCAGGAAGCGGCGGGCCTCTTCCGCGCTGTCCACCTCGAAGCGCCGCCCGCTGTCGTGGAACGGCTCCCCCAGGCCCACATCGTGGAAGAGCGCTGCGACATAGAGCAGTTCCGGATCGAAGTCGAGCCGGCGGGCGCGTCCCAGGAGGCTGCCGAAGAAGTACACCCGGCGCGAATGGTCGTAGATCAGATCGCCGGTGGTGTCGCGCACCAGTTCGGTGGCCTCCGCGGCAAGTCGGGAGTCCGGCACGCTCACCCCTGCCGGTCCGTGCTGTTCAGCCATCGGCCTTCGGCCTCCTTTTTCGTACCGCCGCTCGTCGGTGCCGCCCGCGGTGCGGTCAGTGGCCGCCGGGGGTGGGTTCCAGAACGAGGACCGGGATCTCCCGGTCGGTCTTGCGCTGGTAGTCGGCGTAGTCGGGATACGCCTCCACGGCACGCTTCCACCACACGGCCTTCTCCTCGCCGGTGACCTCGCGCGCCGTCATGTCCTGCCGCACGGGCCCGTCCTGGAGCTCGACGCGGGGGTCGGCGACCACGTTGTGATACCAGACCGGGTGGGTGGGAGCCCCGCCCAGTGATGCCACCACCGCGTACTTCCCGCCGTGCTCCACCCGCATCAGCGGCGTCTTGCGGACCTTGCCGCTCTTGGCGCCCTTGGTGGTCAGGACGACGACGGGCATACCCCGCATCGTCGTGCCCTCGGTACCACCGGAGCGCTCGTACAGCTCGACCTGGTCCCGCACCCACTGCTCGGGGCTCGGCTCGTACTCACCCTCGATCGGCATGCTGCGTACGTCCCCTCATCGGTTCTGCTCCACTGCCCGGGTCCGGTCGGACCCTTTGGGCTCTGCCCGGCTGCGGCCTGCTCAGCCGTGGCCTTCCCGGCTTACCACAGGCGAGGGTGGCGTACACGTACCGAGGAGCGGGCCAGGGTCGGCCGAGACGCCCGCACGGGGCGGGGATAGCGTGGCGGGGAACGTGCCGATGGGCACGTGATCGGTACATTCACCCGGAGGTAGAGGCTCCCGTGGCCCGAATAGAGGACGCACGCAAGACCTTTGACAAATTCGACCGGAACGGCGACGGCTACGTCACCCCGGTCGAGTTCCAGCAGGCCATGGTGGAGCTGGGAGACCGGCACTACACCGTGAGCCTCGCGGAGGCCATCGTGAAGACACGGGACGGGAACGGCGACGGCGTTCTGTCCTTCGAGGAGTTCTTCGAGAAGGCCAAGGACCTCTGACGAAGTCCGAGAGCCGGTGAGGGCGGGTGTCCCACGGCATCCCGCCCTCGCGCGCACCCGGCGGCCGCCCCAGCGGGCGGCCGCCTCCTGTCGTTCCGGCCCCGACCCGGCGCGCCGCCGCCTGCGGAAGCGGAATCCGGTCGGCCCGGTACCCCAAGGCACGTACGCCGCACGGAGGTTGAGGCACACGGCACGGCACCGTGCCGGCTGCCCTCGCCGTGGCCCGCCCGGAGGGCCGCCGTAGAGTGGCGGTCAACAGATCGTTGGCCCCGGCGGACCACCGGGGCGGATTGCGTGGGGCACTGATGGCGGAAATCGGGGACGAGCAGCGGCCACTCAACACCGGCACGGCGCACTCCGCGCGGGTCTACGACTACATCCTGGGCGGCAAGAACCACTACGAGGCCGACGTCGCGGCCGGTGACGCCATGATCCAGGTCTGGCCCGCGCTACCGGTGCATATGAGGGCCAACCGGGCTTTCATGCTGCGCGCGAGCCGCTACCTCGCGCGCGAACGGGGAATTCGGCAGTTCCTGGACATCGGCACCGGACTGCCCACCTCTCCCAACCTCCACGAGGTCGTCCAGGAGGTGGAGCCCACGGCCCAGGTCGTCTACGTCGACAACGACCCGATCGTGTTGAACTACGCGCAAGCGCTGCTCGCCAGCACCCCGCAGGGTCGTACCACCTACGTCCACGCGGACATGCGGGACCCGGACGCCATCCTCGGCTCCGCCGAGTTCCGAGCCACCTTGGACCTCGACGAGCCGATCGCGCTGCTGGTCATCGGGATGCTGCACTTCATCCATCCCTCGGACGACGACCACGGGCTGCTCCGCAGGCTGCTGGAACCGCTGCCGGCCGGCAGCTATCTCGCCGCGACCATCGGTACCGCCGACTTCGCGCCGGAGGAGGTCGGTCGGGTCGCCGAGCAGTACGCGGCGGAGGGGATGCCGATGGTTCTGCGGACACATCAGGAGGCGTCCGATTTCTTCACCGGTCTCGAACTGGTGGACCCCGGCGTGGTCCAGGTCCACAAGTGGCGCCCCGGTCCGGACGACGAGCCCGTACGTGACGAGGACATCGCCATGTACGGCGCCTTGGCCCGCAAGCCCGACTGAGAGCCCACTGGCCGACCGGATCCCTCCACCGGCACGAACGGACCCGGCACGAACCGGGCGGACCGCAACACGCGGGGGGGCGGCGACCGCCGTCATCACCCGGACCCTGGCCGATGTGGAGAACCGTGCACTCGACGGCCTGCCCGCCGAGGCAGTCACGGGTTTCTACGCGCATCTGGACGCGCTGGTGGAAGACTGGCCGCTCTAGGCACCGGCGCGCAGCCGGCGAACGCATGGACCGACGGCGCGCAGTCCGGGGCCGCATGGCCGGAGTTGGGCGGCGGGGTCCGACGGAGGACGCGGAGTGCGGTGGCGTACCGCCCTCAGGCGTTCACTTTCGCCTTCGCCGCGCCCGGTCGGGGCTTCTTGCCGCTCTGCCCTTGTTCCTCGGCGGGCTGCTCCTTGGGGCCGAGGACTTCCGCGCTCGCCTCGGCTGCGATGTCGTACAGCCCCTCGTTCACCTCGTGAGCGGCGCGCTTCGCGTCCGCGGCCAATTTCACCGACGTCTTGACAGCGCCTCGGACGACCGGCCTGAGTACCTTCTTGACGAGTGGAGCGGAGATCACTCCGACCACGAAGACAGGAAATACGGGAGGCATGGCGATTCGTTCCTCTCAGACCTTTTCCGTTCGCGGACCCTCTGCCATTTCGAGCATAAGGGGCCAACGAGCACCCAGCCAGGGCGGCCCATCCCTTTCACCCTTTCGAGTATTCAACGGTCGATATCGAGCTTTTCCGTTCCAATGTGAAAGGCGGGGCCGTGGGGAAAATTGAGGCTGTTATTTTCTAGGAAACGCGCGGACGCGCGGATCCGATCTGGAAGGACCCATGTCCCAGAAGACAGAGACCACAACGGACAACGTGCTCTACTCCGCCCAGGTGCGGCACGAGGACGGGCGGTACACATTGACGGTGACCGATCTGGTGAACGACACCGTTCAGGTGTTCCCGGTGGCGAAGAAGGCCGTGGACCGGCTGCCCTTCTATCTCGACATGCTCAAGAGCAAGCTGTCGTGAGAACCCGATGTTGAGCGACCGGGGCTGAGCCCGACGAGCGAAGTGGGCGCCGCTGCCCGTCGAGGGCAACGGCGCCCGGCTCCGCGCCATGTGGCGGATCGGCGCCGGAAGAGCGTGCACGACGCCCCCCGGCGCGCCGTGGACTCAGCGCGCCTTCGACGTGGCGGAGCGGCTCTTGGGAACCGTCTTCCGCTCCGGCTCGGCAATGTCGTCCAGAACAACCTCGGCGCCCGCCTCGGCGGCGATATCACGCAGTTCGTCGTTGAGTTCGTGAGCGGCCCGACGGGTATCCGCAGCCAGCTTCAGCGATGTTTTCACCACACCACGGACAGCAGGCTTGGCCACCTTCTTCGCGAGTGCGGATACGAGAATACCCGCCATGAAGGCAGGAAGTACGGGCATAGGATTCGTTTCCTCTCCGGGGAAGCGGGATACGCAGGCTGAAGCCTAGGCCACAGATCACGCCCGGCTTCCCGGATTCACCCGTACGGGTATTCGCCGCCATGGATTCACCCCTTTTCAGTCAACCGACCGATGGGGTGCAGGGCGTGTGACGTGCCCGCCGAGCGGCGAAGTCGGGCACCGCCGCGTGGCGGACGGATGAGCGCGGCCGTCCGCCACGCGGGCCGGAACGGCCTCAACCGTTGATGCTGAAGGAGCCGTCGAAGGGCGCCTGCTTCAGACCGCCGAAGAACGACTGACCAGCACAGTTGATGCCCTCCTTGAGCAGATCGACGCGGAACTTGCCGTGGAGCCTGGCGCCGGCGAACGCGCCGTCGGTGACGCTCCCGTCGACGGTGGCGCTGTTGAACATCTGCCCCGAGATGGTCAGCGAGAGGGTGCTCTTGAGACTCTTACCGTCCTTGGTCTTCCACTCGATCGTGCCTGCGCCCTCGGTCGGGACGTCGCCCCCGCCGACCACGCACGACATGGGCGCGTCGAACGCCCCGTTGAATTTGGCCGTGGCGATCTGCCCGCCCTCGGGCGTCGATCCGCTGCAGGTGCGGTCCTGCCCGCTGTACTGCACGTTGGTCTCCCTGGGCACAGGCACCGGAAGCAGGCCGGGCGAGAAGTACGCCCTACCCCCGGCCTGGCAGGACACGCTCGCCGCGACGGCGGCCTGGTCCGGTGCGGGGGCGGGGGCCTGCGCCGCGTACGCGGGCAGGGCCGGTAGAGCAGCCGCAACGGCGGCGACTGCGACAAGCGCGGAACCCAGCTGACGCGCGGGAATTCGGACGGCCACGAAAGGTCTCCTCCCTGAAGGGGCGAGTCGATGCGGAGCAAGCAAAATCCGCGCAGGTGGGCCCGATCAAGAAATCCGGGCAAAACGCATCCATAGGGGTGATGCGGGGGCATTGGGACGCACAGCTGCATCCGGAGCGCGACGACGCCCGGTCGAGACTCCGATTCCTGTACCGGTTCTAGTATCACGAGCATGGTGAGGACTCCTTTGACTCCGTGGGAACGGGAACGCGGTGAGCGGTTCGGCGCACTGCTGCGTCAGGCACGGGGCGACCGCAGCATGGTGGAAGTCGCCGCGGCGGCCGGCGTCTCGGCGGAGACGCTGCGCAAGATCGAAACCGGACGTGCACCAACTCCGGCCTTCTTCACCGTCGCCGCTCTCGCCGCCACGCTGCAGGTGTCCATGGATGTCCTGGCGGCGGCGTGCGCCCCGAGCCCGGACACGGACGCGACCCGGGCCGAGCCGGCTCTCTCGGCCTGACAGCGGCCATCAGTTGGCCCGGAGCCGGGACTTGCACGCTTCTTCGGCTTCCCGACTGCTTCGGCAGGGCGCCCGACGACAGCCGCGCCACGTCGCGCGCGTCGCGTCGCGTCGCGCCACGTCGTGTCGGGCTGCGTCGGCCGTGTGGTGGGCGACCGGAGACGCCGAGGATCAGGTCCGGCGTGCGGCCCACACGGTGCGCTCGGTGCGCACCGCCAGGTCGTCCCGGCGCAGGATGCTGTGCGGGCTACCGGTGTCGAGGAGTTGGTCGAGCGCGGCGAGGTCCTCGGTGGAGAGCGCCTGGGCGGCGGTGCCGCGGATGCGTCGCAGGCTGCCGAGCGCATAGCGACCGACCGCTTCACTGCGGGAGCCTTCGATGTTGACGGCGATGGTGCGTTCGCCCTCGACCGTGAACCCGGCGGCGGTCAGCATCGGCCCCCAGTCGGCGCCGCGGTGGGGGACGTGCTCGGCGTGGAAGCGGTCGGTCGCGGCGTGGCAGCGCTCTTCGAGGCCGGGCCTGTCCTCTGGGGCGTCTTCGGGCAGGAATCGGGGGAAGCCGGCCAGTTCCACGACGGCGAACAGGCCGCCGGGCGCGAGCATGTCGTGGACGTTGCGCAGGGCGTGCGCGGGGTGGGCCATGTGGTGCATCGAGGCCGAGGCCCACACCAGGTCCGGGGAGCTGAGGTCGGGCCAGCCGGCATCGTCGAGGTCGGCCTGCACGGTGAGCACCCGCTCCCGCACGCCCCGGGCGACTGCCTTGTCGCGCAGGCGCTGGAGGTGTCCTGCGGAGGTGTCGACGGCGGTGATGTGCGCCTCGGGGAACCGGTCGAGCAGGGCGAAGGTGCCCGCCCCCGTGCCGCAGCCCAGATCCACGATCCGGCGCGGGTCGCTCTTCAGCGGCAGCCATGCGGTGATGGATGCCGTGTGCTCGGCGAGAACCTCGGCGTCCAGGTCGAGGATCTCCGCTTGGCCCTCGGCGTCGGCGCCGTGCTCCTGGTGGTGGTCGTGCTGGAGGCCGGGGTGGGTCGTGTGCTGGTGCGCTTGGGTCATACCGGCACGCTAAGCCGGTGTTGCGCCAGGGGCACGGCTGCTTTCGCTTTACGCAAGACGATGGCTCTCCGTGCTGCCCGTCGCGCAAGACGCCGCGTCGGCCGTCCCGTGGCGCGGGCCCGCGCCGTCACTCACGGGCGCCCGAGGGAGCACGGTCTCCGGCCTCGTACTGGTGGCCGCGGCGGGCGTCGCGGTCGAAGATGCCCAGGATCTCGCACGGTCCGCCCTCGGCTCCGATCGCGTGGGGCAGCATCGTGGGGAACTCGGCGGCCTGGTTGGTCTCGATGCGGAAGCGGCGGTGGCCGAGCATCAGGCTCGCGGTGCCGGACAGGACGACGAGCCATTCGCGGCCGGGGTGGGCGCGCATACGCGCGGGGTTGTCGGGCGGCGGTTCGGTCATCCGCTGACGCACCACGCTGATGCCGGGGTCGCCCTTCATGGGCCAGCGCATCAGACCGTGGGCGCCGTCGATCATCGGGCTGATGACGACATCGTCGGCGGCGGTTTCGACGAGCTGGTCGAGCGTGGTGTCCAGGGCGCGGGCGAGGATGACGAGCTGATCCAGCGCAAGGCGGCGCCGACCGTTCTCGATACGACTCAGTGAGGACTGGCTGAGGTTGGCGCGGTTGGCCAGCTCTTCCAAGGACCAGCCTTGTGCGACGCGCAGCGCGCGGATCCGTTTGCGAACGAGGCTGTCGAGCTCTTCGCCTTCTTGCGTCATGAGCAACATCGTATGCCGTAACGGCAACCCAGGGGCGGTCGTGGGGGGGAAGGTTTGTGGAACCGAAGCCGCCTGTCCTGCTCCACTCCCTCGCACGCTGCAGCAGTCAGTCCGAAGGGCTGCTCCGGCTGGCCGAACGGGAGCCCGCGCTGATCTCTTTCGCGGAGGCGTTCACGGTGGCCACGTCCCGTGGGTAGGTGCGCAGTGCGGTCAGCCCCAGCGCCGCCGAGGCGAGAAGAGCGACGAGGAAGACCATCAGGGTGTACTCCAGCCCTGTTCCGCCGCCGCCGAAGACCGCGACGGAGACGAAGCCGAACACCGTGGGCGCGGCCGCTTCACCAAGGGTGCGCAGAAAGGTCCGTACGCCCTCCGCGGTACCCCACATGTAGGGATGGATGATGTCCAGCCGCGCGGCGTCCAGTGGCGGGTTGACCGCCCCCAGCAGGACGGCACCGGCCATGAACAGCGGCAGCGCCGCGAGCAGCGCGCTGGTGTGCAGGGCCGGTGCGACGAGCAGGGGCACGCCGACCAGGCCGACGACGGGCACCAGGATCCGCGCGGTGATCCAGCCGTTGCTCAGCAGCCGGTCGGCGACGCGCCCTCCGACGAAGACACCGACCAGGGCGCCCGCGCCCACCACCAGCACCAGCGATCCGGCGATGGAAGTGCTGACACCGTAGTGCTCGGTCACGAACACGGTGGCGAAGGAGCGCAGGCCGGTGAAGTAGAAGTAGCCGAGAGCCGAGGCCGTGATCAGTACGAGGTTGGTGCGTACCCGCAGCACATAGCGGATGGCCCACCATCGGGGCTTTTTCCGGGGGTCCTCGTGCAGCACCAGATGTGCTACAGGTTGCACGCCCGCGCGTTCCGCGGCCTGCCCGGCCAGTCCGTCACCACTGCCCTCATCTCCCGCACCGCTGCTCTCACTGTCCGAGGTCTGCCCGTTCCGGGTGCGGGCGTCCGGGTCCGGCTGTGCCTGGAGCATGCTCTGTTCGGCGCGGGCCGGTTCGGGCAGCCGGGTGACCGCCCACACGACCAGCGCGCCGGGCACGACGAGCCACCAGAAGGAGAACCGCCAGCCGAGCGACTCCGCGACCAGGCTGGAGGCGGCGAATCCCAGGCCGGTGCCGATCATTTCGCCACCGAGGATGAATCCGAGCATCCGGGCACGCTTGTGCGCGGGGAAGAAGTCTCCTGTCAGCGAGGAGACCGTGGGCCCGGCGGTCGCGGTGACCGCGCCGAGCGCGGCGCGCGAGACCAGGAGCCACAGATACGAGGGCGCGAGAGCCGACATGCCCGTGGCCACCACCCACAGCGTCGTACTGATCGCCAGCAGGTGGACCCGGCGCACCCGGTCGGTGAGCAGCCCCACCGGGACCGTGCAGACGGCAGCCGTCAGCGAGACGACGGAGACCAGGAGGCCGATGTCGGTGTTGTTCACCCCGAACGCGGTCTTGATGCCGGGCGCGGCGACCGACAGCGCACCCTTGTCGGCACCGTCCATGGCCAGTACGGCGCCCAGCACCGCGACGACCCTCGCCTGATCCGGTCCGCCCAGCGCCCGCACCGCTCTGTCCCGCCAGGCGTACGTCATCGGGCCGCTCTGCTGCCCCGGCCGCGCCCTGGGCGCCGGCCGCGAGCGGGAGGTTCCCGCACGTTCTTCTCCTACCGCTTGCGGCATCTTTCAGCTCGCACGAGGGCCGTCCGTCGCCTCGCGCCGCCTGCCCGCCCAGCGCCGGCAGTGCTGCTGCTCATGGAACACCGTTCCCCACCCGCGTCTTGAAGGACCCGGTGGAGCGGGGCGGCATACGTCCGGTCGGCCGCCGACCGGAACCCGTTCGCCACACGGGACGGCCGTGCACCGGCCACGAGGAGACGGCCGACCGGGTCCGAGGCACGCAGGGCGCGCCGCCCCGGTGCCGGACGTGGTGGTGATCCGGTCCCCGTCCGGTCCCGGTCCCGGCCGTGTGCTTCGGTGTTTTGGCCGTGTTCGGGTATCCGGCCGTTCTCCCCGGCTGTGTACCCGCAGAGCGCCACGAGCTTCGGGCAGGTTCCAGGTGACACCCACGGTGGTACAGAGGGCAGCATGCCCAACTTCCGGTCCCGTTCTCTCTCCTTCAGTGCGCTGCGGTGCGTTCCTGTCGGTGTGGCCACACTGTTGTTCGGCATCGGCCTGCTGAGTGCTTGCCGCGCCTCCGACTCCTCCCTGTACGCAGGTCCGGACGAAGCCTCCGTCACACCTTCCCGTAGCTTCTCCACCGAGGTCAGCGCCTCCCCGACGGGCTTGTCGTCGTCCCTGCGGAACGGGCTGACGGCCTTGGACACGGCGGAGGAGGCCGTGCCACGCGGCACCGCCTATCACCTCGTGCGCGACGACGAGGGCACACCGGAGTGGGAGATCAAGGTCAGGTCGAAGAGCGGCTCCGAGTGGTCCGTGAGCGTCTCGGACGACGGCACGAAGGTCACTGGCGAGCACGAGGACAAGAAGCCCGACGACAACGCCGACAAGCTCGGCAGCTTCCGGGTCACGATCCAGGAAGCCGTACGGAAGGCGGGCACGCGACACCCCGAGCAGCGTCTGCACTCGGCCGTCACCAGCAAGAACACTAAGGGCGAGGACATCTGGAAGGTCACCGTCACCGAGGGCACCACCGCCGAGGCGCCGCGGGCCCAGACGCTGATCAATGCCAAGACCGGCAAGGTCACCCGCGGCGAGGCCGGAGAAGCGACCCCGAGGGCGTAGTCACGGCCATGGACCGAGCAGGTCGGAAGAGCAGAAGCTGCGGGGCAGGGAATCGGCACTTTCAGCCGGCGATGCACACAATGCGCACCTGCGCGAGGGGCGCCGCGCGTCGCCACTTGCGGTCCTCGTGCCGGACCGGTCCTTCAGGAGTCCCCCGAGCCCCCACCGGGGCGGGCGCGGTCGGTACCACGAGTGCGGCCCTCCTCGGTCAGCGGACCCATGGTCGGAGAGGTGTCCAGCAGGACGATGCCCGTCAGCGCCAGCGCGGCGCCGACGGCTGCCACGGCGCCCATCGGCCAGCCGAGGCGTACGTGTTCCCCGAACAGCACCGTGCCCACGACGATGGCCACGGCCGGTTCCGTGGAGTCGATCACCGGCATGGTGGCGGCCAGCGGGCCGGACTGGAACGCGCTCTGGATCAGCAGCAGGCCGCTGATGCTCGCCGCTACGAGCAGGTAGGTCTGCCAGGCGGTGAGGAGCGCGAGGGGATCCTCACCGAGTTGATCGACCGTTGCGGCGAGGAGGACGGACTGCAGGCCCATGACCAGGCCGCCGGCGAGAGCCATGCAGGAGGCCCGGGCCGGTCCGGTGAGCGCGCGGCTGCACAGGAGGGCGCCAACGGTCAGCCCGCCGACACTCCCGAGCGCGAGCAGCCACCCCTGGGGGCTCGCCGTCGGGCTGTCACCGCCCGGGCGCGCGGCTGACAGGGCGCTCGCCAGGCCGAAGGTCACCGCGGCGGTGCCCAGCCAGTCGCGCCCTGCCAGGTGCGTCCGGCGGATGTACGCCGCCAGGGGAATGGCGAAGAGGAGTTCGCTGACGATGAGTGGCTGGACGAGGCTGAGCGGACCCCGGGCGAGGGCGAGTGCTTGGAATCCGTAGGCCAGGAACGCCAGTGCGATACCGGCCAGCCACATCGGTTGCCGCAGCAGCCGCAGCAGGAGCCGGAAGGACAGCGCTTCGTCGTCAGGGCGCCGGGCGGCGGCCCGCTGCTGGAGCACCCCGGCCACGGCGAAACACGCGGCGGCGGCGAGCGAGGCGGTGACAACCCACAGCACGTTCTCAACCGGTCCCGAACGCGCTCGGCGGCGCCACCTGGCGCCATACCGGCACCAAGTCCTCGATCAGCACCTGTGACCACGTCCGCTGACGCGCGCGGGCGGTGGCCGCGGCGCGGCGCCCCATCGCGGCACGTACGTCCGGATGTTCCACCAGTTCGGCCAGCGCGGCGGCCCAGCCCAGTACGTTGTCCTCCGCCACCAGGAGCCCGTCCTCTCCCGGTGCCGCGAGCCACCGGGTGGTCCGGGCCCCGGTAGGCAGGACGACGGGGAGTCCGCAGGCCATGGCCTCGCCGACCACGTTGCCGATCGTCTCCGTGCGGGACGGCAGCGCGAAGATGTCACATCCGGCGTACACGCGTCCCAACTGGTCCTGGCTCACCGTGCCGAGCAACGTCACATCGGGACCGAGGAGCCTATGGACCCGTGCGCTCTCATGACCGGCGCCGGCCACGACCAGGTGCACCGGCCGCCCCTCGTCGCGCAGCCGCCGGACGGCCTCCGCCAGCAGCATCAGCCGCTTGGAGGCGTCGGCTCTCCCGGCGAAGAGCACGATCGTACGGCCGGCCGGGACGCCATGGCGCCGGGTCAGTTCCCCGCGTATGTCCGAGCGCTGGGCCCCGCCGGGACGAAACCGGCCGTGGTCGACTCCACGGCCGAGGAGGGACACCCGTTCGGCACCCACCACGGCTGCGGTGTCGGCGCGTTCCTGCTCGGTGGGGACCAGAACCCGATCGCACGCCCGCAGCAGCCGGTCACGGTGCAGCCGGACGAGCCGGGCGCTCAGCTCACCGAGCCGCGCCCGGACCGCGTACGGTGCCAAACACCCGGGCATCGAACCGAGCACTTCGTGGACGTAGAAGACGGTGAGCGCCGGAACATCGGTGTGCACTGAGCCCACCAACCCGGGCAGCGTCGGCGTTCCCGCTCCGCGCTGCTCACGGCGCTGCTTCCGGCGGAACTTCCGGCGGAGCCGGACGGCGGTGTTGGCGAAGGAGAACGTGTGGGTCAGGTGCCATACGTCGTGCAGGGGAAGCAGCCCGCGCAGCGCCGGGTGGAGCGGCGAGAGATCGCAGACGTCGGTCCCGGTGTCGCGGACCAGGGGCGCCGTACTCAGCACCGGTGGCAGGGAAACGAAGCGCACGGCCTGCGAGAGTGGTTCGATACGGGACGCCTCACCCAGCGTGTAGACGGTGAGGTCGACTCCCAGCTCTGCCGGGCTCGTCGCCGCAGCCGCCTCGGCGAACCGTTCCCAGCACTTGACGTGGCCGCCCGCGCTCGGCGTTCTGACCAGTTCCAGGAGCACCGCGACGGACGGCACCCCGGACAGCGACCCCGCGTCGCGCAGCATCCCGACTGCACTGGCGGGTGCCCTCTTCGACCGATCGCTCATGGACGCCCCTCCAGCCTCCCAGCCTCGTCGGCCCGGCACACGCAGCCGGTGGACACGCCCGTGGACACGTCCGTGGTCACCCGGGTAACCAGCGATCCAGCTCGGATGGCCGCATCCGGGCGCCCGGGCGCCCGGAGCTCGGATGGCCGTATCCGGTACCGGGCACCCGGGAAATACCGTCCACACGCGGTTGCGGCCGGTTGTTCGCCCGGCCCGCTCCGGTCGGCCGCGCTGCGCCACTCGCGTGCACATCGGTGCCGGACCAGCCGCTCCGCCAGCAGCGGGGTACCCGTTGGTATGGCCGGTGAGACCTCGGCTGCGCCACGTTCGACGACGGAGCAGACAGACGAGGGAGCAGAGAGAGGAGCCCCGGATGCCTACCGGAAGAGTGAAGTGGTTCGACTCGGACAAGGGCTACGGATTCATCGAACAGGACGAGGGCGGCCCGGACGTGTTCGCCCACCAGACGAACATCGACGTCGAGGGCTATCGGGAGCTGACGGAGGGGCAGCAGGTGGAGTTCGAGGTCACCCAAGGACAAAAGGGACTCCAGGCCGAGCACATCCGCCCCCTGTGATGATGGACGCCGCGATACGGCGCCCTGCGACACGCGGCAGGGCGGAACACTCCAGCCGGTGCGGCCGCCCCGGCTGCCGGGGCACTCAGTGACGGTACGCGGCCGACGCGATGCGAACGAACGACCGGATCAACGGGTTGGTGTCGCCCTCGTTCCACACCGCCACCACCCGGCTCGGCGCCATGTCGGTCAGCGGCACCACGGCCAGCTCCGCCGGCAGGTCGTCGCCGAGCGGGGCCAGGCCGACCGTGCCGTTCCACAGCACGGCCTGCAGGCACTCCTGCACAACGCGCACCACGGGGCCCTCGCGCGGTACGCCGCCGTTCCAGTACGACTGCCAGATCGGGTCGGTTCCCGGCGGGAACTGGAACCAGCGGCGCTCGCCCAGGTCGGCGATCTGCAGCCGGTCGCGGCGGGCCAGCGGATCGTCGGCGCGCAGGACTGCGCCGACCGGATCGCTGCGCAGCTCGCGCACCGTCAGGGCGGTCTGGTCGAACGGCGCCCGGGTCAGGGCGACATCGACCAGCCCGGCGCGCAGTCCGCAGGTCGGGTCGGCAAGATCGGTGTTGCGGACGCGGATGTCGACGCCGGGGTGGCCGCGGCGGAAGGCGGCGGCCAGCCTGGTGATGCCCCGATCGGTGCTGTCGCCCAGGATGCCGACGTCGAGGGTCGCGGCACCGGCCGCCGCGGTCACCCGGGCGCGGACGCGCTCGGCCTGCTCGAGCAGCGCCCGCGCCTCGTCGAGCAGCACCGCGCCCGCAGGCGTGAGTGTGACCCCGGCAGGTGAGCGGGTGAACAGCAGGGCACCGACCTCGGCCTCCAGCTGCTTGATCGCCCGGCTCAGCGGCGGCTGGCTCATGTGCAGCCGAGCAGCGGCCCGCCCGAAGTGGAGCTCCTCCGCGACCGCCACGAAGTAGCGCAGGGTACGTAGCTCCACACTGCAACGATATCCGCAAGGTATCGGCGTCGCGGAATCGGCCTTGGACAGTCGCAGCGCACCGCAGACCGGCCCCACCGTGTCGGTGCGGCAGCCATCCTGAACCCGGCGGGACGAGACCGCCCGGCATGGGTCCGGCCGCGTGTCACTGGTTGGGGAAATGGGGTCTCCCTGATGCCGCTCAGGTCATGCGAGCCAGGCTGAGCTGCGACCGGACCGGCCTTCAGGCGCGGGTGTAGGTGAGGAAGGCCGCCCCGCTGTCCAGAACGGTGTGGCCCGTGAGATTCCAGACGCGCGGATCGAAGGCGGCCGTGCGGCCGAAGAGGGGTATGCCGGTGCCGGTGGTCAGCGGGCCCAGTTTGACAATGAGCCGGTCGATCTCGCCGTACAGGGCGCCCGCCAACTCGCCGCCGCCGATCAGCCAGATGTCCTTGCCGTCCTCCTGCTTCAGCTCCCGCACCTTCGCCACCGGGTCGCCGGTGACCAACTCCACGGCCGGGTCGGGGCTCTCCGCCAGGGTGGTGGAGAACACCAGGTGCCGCAGGTGCGGATAGGCGTCGGTGATACCGGCGTCCAGGCCGATCTCGTACGACTTGCGTCCCTCGAGGACGGTGTCGAAATGGGTGCCCTCTGCTGTGACGGACAGTGCCTCCCTGGCCGGGGCGGGCAGCGTCTCGGGATACTCGGTGGCCAGGTGCTGCACATAGTCGTCGGGGATCGGCCAGAAGCCGTCAGGGCCTGTGGGGTCGGCGCCGTCGGGCCCGGCGATGAAGCCGTCGAGGGTAGCGGCGATGTAGTACACGAGTTTGCGCACGGAACGTCCCTTGTGGATCGGCAGGTCGGTCGCCCTCCGACCGGTCGGCCGACGGGGGCTCTATGATCACCGCGCATCCGGACCGGGACAATACTCGGCTGCGGAGCAGCTACGACTCCGAGCGTTCCACCGTGACCGGCACACGGCAGAAGGCTGCAGCATGGCCATCCGCGCCGGCCGCCCAGAGGTAACACGGGTATCGAAGTGTCACGTGCGTAACAGATGCGTGACTGCCCACGTCCTGCGCGAGAGACTGTCCGATACGGACGAATGTCGATCAGAAGTTCGACTGACGTACTGTCAGAAAACTCAGCGACGACTCAGTATCAGCCCCGACAGTCCCCGCTCCGAGGCGCCGCGGAGCGCCGGGACCAACACACCTTGGATCCCTCGCAAATCTGTTGTGACCTGCGAAAATACCGGTCACGGCGGTAGCTGCTACCCTCTCCCGGAGGTACACATGAGAATGCTGATCAACGTTCCCGAGTCCGTGGTGCCCGACGCGCTGCGCGGGATGGCGGCGGCTCATCCCGAGCTGACGGTGGACGTGGACAAGCGGGTGGTGGTCCGCAGGGACGCGCCCGTCGCCGGGAAGGTGGCGCTGATCTCGGGTGGCGGCTCCGGGCACGAGCCGCTGCACGGCGGGTTCGTGGGGCCCGGAATGCTGGACGCCGCGTGCCCGGGCGAGATCTTCACCTCTCCCGTCCCCGACCAGATGGTCGCGGCAGCCGCGGCCGTGGACAGCGGCGAGGGCGTGCTGTTCATCGTCAAGAACTACACCGGGGACGTACTCAACTTCGACATGGCCGCGGAACTGGCCGAGGACGAGGGGCTGCGCGTCGGCAAGGTGCTGGTCGAAGACGATGTGGCGGTCACCGACAGCACGCACACCGCCGGACGCCGGGGAACCGGCGCCACACTGTTCGTCGAGAAGATCGCCGGCGCGCTCGCCGCCGAGGGAGCGCCGCTGGAGCGGGTGGAGGCGATCGCGCGCCAGGTGGCCGACTCCGCGCGCAGCTTCGGAGTGGCGCTGAGCGCGTGCAGCACGCCTGCCAAGGGCGGCCCGATGTTCGAACTGCCGCCGGGCGAGCTGGAGTTGGGCGTGGGCATCCATGGAGAACCGGGCCGCGAGCGCCGGGCGATGATGACCGCGGGTGAGATCGCGGACTTCGCCGTCGACGCCGTGCTGGAGGACCTGCGGCCCGAGGAACCGGTGCTGGCGCTGGTCAACGGCATGGGCTCGACACCGCTGCTGGAGCTGTACGGGTTCTGCGGCGAGGTGCACCGGGTCCTGGCTGAGCGACGGATTCCGGTCGCCCGTACTCTCGTCGGCAACTATGTGACCTCGCTGGACATGGCGGGCGCCTCCGTGACGCTGTGCCGGGCCGACGAGGAACTGCTGCGGCTGTGGGACGCGCCCGTGCGCACCCCGGGGCTGCGGTGGGGCGTCTGAGGTCTCGCCGGGCGGCGCCACGGCACGACATCAGCGGACAGCGGACAGCACGGCGTTACAGCATGAGGGCAGGCACCAGCACTGCAGGGCATCCGCCGCAGTGCTGGTGCCATCAACAGCACCACGACCGGGACAGCGGCGAAGGAGCAGGAGTGAGCGGCAAGGTGACGAACGACGCCGGCGGGTCCGGCGAAGGCGGCGAGGGCGCGCAAGAGCTGGACGCCGCCTTCTTCGCACGCTGGATGACGACCGCCGCGGACGCGGTCTCCCACGAGGCCGACCGGCTGACCGAGCTCGACTCGGCGATCGGGGACGCGGACCACGGCGGCAATATGCGCCGCGGCTTCGAGGCGGTACGCGAGGAGCTGGGCGAGGACGTGCCCGGCACGCCGGGTGCCGTGCTGATGACGGCGGGCCGGAAGCTGGTCTCCACGGTCGGCGGGGCCTCCGGCCCGCTGTACGGCACGCTGCTGCGCCGTACCGGCAAGGCACTCGGCACCGGGGAGCGGGTCGGCCGCGAGGAACTGGCGGCTGCGCTGCGTACCGGGATCGATGCGGTGGCGCAACTGGGCGGTGCCGCCGTGGGCGACAAGACGATGCTCGACGCGCTGTACCCGGCCGTCGAAGCGCTGGCCGACAGCGGCGGCAAGGACTTCGAGGCGGCGCGGGCGGCGGCCGAGCGCGGCGCTGAGGAAACGGTGCCGCTCCAGGCCCGCAAGGGCCGGGCCAGCTATCTGGGCGAGCGCAGCATCGGGCACCAGGACCCCGGCGCGACCTCGGCTGCGCTGTTGGTGGCCGCACTGGCGGCAGCGGACGCCGGGCAGGACGCGGCAACGAGTGACAGCGGCGGGAGTGAGTGAGCATGGCGGAGGCGAACGAGGGCAAGCGGGTAGGGATCGTCCTGGTCTCGCACAGCAAGGAGGTCGCCGACTCCGTCGCGCGGCTGGCGGCCGGGCTGGCCGGGGTGCCGGACGCGCTGGTCGCCGGTGCCGGCGGGCTGCCCGACGGAGGGCTGGGCACCAGTGAGGAGCTGATCGTCGAGGCCGCGCACCGGATGGACGAAGGAGCAGGTGTCGCGCTCCTGGTCGATCTGGGCAGTGCGGTGCTGACGGTCAAGACGCTGCTGGCCGAAGGTGACGAGCTGCCCGAGCCGGCGCGGCTGGTGGACGCCCCGCTGGTCGAGGGCGCGGTCGCCGCAGTGGTGACTGCCGCGGGCGGCGGCGACCTGGCGGCGGTGGCCGCTGCCGCCGAGGAGGCATACACCTACCGCAAGCTCTGAGCGGCGGTGCGGCGGCGGGACCCGGCCGTCTTCGGGCCCCGCCGCACCGCCGTCCGCAGGCCCCGCGGGGCCGTGTCGCTCCCCCGTGTCAACTGATCGCGTGCGGGGAGGTCGAGAACCAGGCAGGGCCCTCCTGGACGGCCTGCTTGATGCGGAAGTGTGCGTACTCCTTCATCGTCGGCAGCTCATCCAGGCCGAACCAGCCGACCTCCAGGGACTCGTCGTCGTTGACCCGCACGGCGCTCGCCGCCTCTGCGTCGGCGCGGCAGCGGAAGGTGATGTCCATGAACTGGCAGATGTCGCCGTTGGGGTAGGTGATCGGCTCGTGCCGGCCGTGGACGAGAACGACACGCTCCGGCACGCAGCGCACATTGGTCTCCTCGAACACCTCGCGCACCGCGCAGTCCGCCGGCTCCTCGCCGGGCTCCGGGATACCGCCGATCACCGACCACCGGCCGTTGTCGGCTCGCCGTCCGAGAAGCACCCGGCCCTGGTCGTCGAAGACGACGGCACTGACGCCGGGCAGATAGAGCAGTTGGTGCCCTGCGGAACGCCGCAGATCGCGGATGAAGTCGGGAGTCGCCATGCCCCGACCCTACGTCCCGGCGGGTGGTCCCCGCGCGAGATAACAGGCAGGTCAGTGCACCTGCCGGTCCCGTAGGACCCACAGCCCCGCCCCGCAGGCCAGCACGCCCAGCCCCGTCAGCACACTGAGCACTATCTGGGTGGCGCCGCCCGGGCCCGCGAGGCTGAGGAAGACGTTGGCGAGGACGCAGAAGGCGAGCACGAGCCAGAGCAGGGACTTCACGGGACTCCTCCGTGGACGGTCGAATTGTGCCGAGCGGATCAACGTGCCCAGCGGTTGCACACCCGGAGATGGTGGGCGGACTCGAAGAGCGCCTCGATCACCGTCCACTCTCCCCTGCCGCCGGCCGCCGGCCCATAGTGCTGGCTCCCGGACGGAAGGTGGAGCCAGCTCCACCGCGCGACGGGCCCGGGCCCGCTTACGCTGATCGACATGCGACGGGTCCCGGTGCGAGAGGTGCTGCGGGGCGCGGCGCGGGCCTCGTTCCACCTGGCGACGGGGGCCGGGCTCAGCCTCGTCTGCTATGTGATGATCGGTCTGATGCTGCTCGCGGCCACGGCGACCGCCTGCGTCATCGGCGCCGGCATGCTGCCCGAGACGGTACGGGTGCTGCGCGGGCTGGCGGGCTTCGAGCGGCGCCGGACCGCGGCCTGGCTCGGTGTTCCCGTGCCGGAGAAGTATCTCCCGCTGGACCAGGGCTCGTTGCTGGAGCGCGTCCGCAGCGCGGCGACCGACCCGGGTACCCATCGGGACCTGCGCTGGCTGGCCGCACAGCTGGTGTACGGGCTGACCCTGTGTTACGCGGCGATGCTGTTGTGGCCGCTGGGCTTGCTGGTGGACGGTGTGTGGTGCGGACTGGCCCGCCGGTCGGCGGTGCTGCTGCCCCGGCTCACGGACCTTGCCGACCTTCAGGCACGAATATCCCGGCTGCTGCTCCTCCCCTCCCCCAGCGCCCGGCTCTCCGAGCGGGTCGACGAGCTCGCGGCGACCCGCGCGGGCGCCGTGGCGGCCCACGGCGCGGAGCTGCGGCGCATCGAGCGGGACCTGCACGACGGCGCCCAGGCGCACCTGGTGGCGTTGTCGATGCGGCTGGGGATGGCGCGCCGCGCCCATGAGCGGGACCCGGCCGCCGCCCGGTCCCTGTTGGACGCCGCGCAGGACCAGGCCGAGGAAGCGCTGGCCGACCTGCGGCACGTGGTGCGCGGTATCCATCCGCCGGTGCTCACCGACCGGGGGCTGGTGGGCGCGGTCCGGGCGCTCGCGGCCGGGAGCGGGCTGGAGGTGTCGGTCGTGGCACGGCAGTTGGCGGACGGTCCCGAGGACGGGGCGCGGGCCCCGGCCGCCATCGAGGCGGCCGCCTACTTCGTCGTCGCCGAGGGGTTGACCAACGCGGCCAAGCACAGTGGCGCCGAGCGGGCAGAGGTGGAACTGCGACGCGAGGAGAAGCTGTTGCGGGTACGGGTGCGGGACGAGGGGTGCGGCGGCGCCGACGAGAGTGCCGGGACCGGTCTTCTCGGTGTCCGTCGCAGAGTGGCGGCGCTGGACGGCGCCGTATGGGTGACGAGCCCTCCGGGGGGACCGACCGTGGTCGAAGTGGAGCTGCCGTGCGTGTGGTGATCGCTGAGGACAATGCCCTGCTTCGGGAGGGGCTGGTGTTGCTGCTGGGTTCTGCGGGGCACGAGGTGGCGGGGGTGGCCGCCACCGGTCCCGAGGTGTTGCCACTGTTGCTGGAGCAGCGCCCGGACGTGGCCGTTCTCGACGTGCGGCTGCCGCCCGGCTTCCGCGACGAGGGGCTGCGCGCGGCGCTGGACGCCCGCCGGAAGCTACCGGGCCTGCCGGTACTGGTGCTCTCGCAGTATGTGGAGGAAACGTACGCGGCGGAACTCCTCGGCGGCGGGGCGCACGGAGTGGGCTATCTGCTCAAGGACCGGGTGGGCCGGGTGGACGAGTTCCTGGAGGCGCTGGAGCGGGTCGCGACAGGAGGCACCGCGCTGGACCCGGAGGTGGTCACCGAGCTGATGTCCCGGGGCCGGGGCGGTGGGCCGCTGGACGGGCTGACGCCGCGGGAGGAGGAGGTGTTGCGGCTGATGGCCGAAGGCCGCGACAACACCACCATCGCCCAGGCCCTGGTCATCACGGAGCGTTCGGTCCACAAGCACATCGGGAACGTCTTCGCGAAGCTGGGGCTGCCGCCCAGCGACAGCGGACACCGCAGGGTCCTTGCCGTGTTGGCCTATCTGAGGCGCTGAGCAGCGCACGCCCAGGCACGGGCTGCGGCCGGAGCCGGCCCCCGGCCCGCCACCCGGCGCCGCGACCACAGTTGCGGTCCCGGTCGCGGTTGCGGTCCCGGTCGCGCCGCACGGGCCACAGCGTTCCGGCCGCTGTCGTGACGACCACCGAAGCGACCACGGCGACGGCCTGCCACAGCGGGAGGGAGGGCAGGGAGCGGGCCAGCGCGAAGCTCAGCGCGGTCAGCGGCAGTGCGGCGACGGCCGCGCCGAGTACCGGCCCCGCGAGGGCGAGCACGGTGGCCTCCGCCGCCAGCATCCGGCACAGCTGGCCGCGCACCATGCCGAGAACGCGCAGCAGGGCGAGCTCCGACCGCCGGCCCGCCCTGACGAGGCGGAGCGTGCTGATCACCGTCAGCGCGGCCAGCCCCGCGATGGCGGCGACCGCCATTCCGGAGACCAGCCGGACCGCCGCCTCGCCCTCCGCCCGCGGCGGCTCCAGCGGCCGGGCGGCTCCCACCCGGGCGCCCGGGGCCACCGCGTCCACTGTGCGCTGCACCGCTGCCCGGACCCGCTCGGGCACCGCATCGTCCGCCGTGGCGACCAGGACGCGGGTGAGACGGGTGTCGGTGGTGTGACGGGCCAGTTCGCCACGGGAGAGGAGGAAGTCGCCCAGCGCGAGGGACCGTTCATGGACGGCGGCGACGCGCAGCGCCCGTTCGGCACCGTCACCGAAGCGGATCCGTACCGTCGAGCCCGGGCGCAGGTCCTGGCTGCGGGCGCGGTCGGCGCCGACGGAGACGCTGCCGGGCCGCAGCCCGGCCAGTGTGCCCTCCCGCACGCCCGGGTCGAGCGTCTTCGGCAGGTCGCGCGGGGTGACGCCGAGCGCGGGCAGCCGCTCCAGGCGGGGTTCGCCGGTCTCCTTGCGGGCGAGCACGACCGTGCTGCGCGCCAGCCCGGTCGCCGCGGCGACCCCGTCGGTGGCACGGAGCCGGTCGAGGGCGGCGGTGGGCAGTCCGCCGGGCGCGGTGACGGCCAGTTCGGCGCGGAGGGCCCGGGACGCCTGATGCCCCGTCTGCTCGTCCACGGTGGCGGTCGCCGAGAGTTGCACACCTGCGAACGCGGTGACAAGGACGACCGGGGTGAGGGCCGCGCCCAGCCTGCGGGAGTCGGCTCTGCCGTACGTCTCGGCGAGCCGACCGCCGACACCGCCCAGCCGGTGCAGCGGTCGCCGCAGCAGGCGTACGGCTGCCGCGGCGATCCACGGGCTGAGCAGCGCACAGCC
Organism: Streptomyces smyrnaeus; assembly: GCF_017676345.1. Taxonomy (GTDB): domain Bacteria; phylum Actinomycetota; class Actinomycetes; order Streptomycetales; family Streptomycetaceae; genus Streptomyces; species Streptomyces smyrnaeus. The sequence goes on from NZ_JAFFZM010000011.1 coordinate 49,788, forward strand.
GATCACCAGGGTAACGGCTGCGGCACTCGCCGCTGCGGCAGCCGCCTCACCGCGCTGGAGGGCCGCCGTGCCCGCCGAACTCGCCCCGGCCAGCAGCAGGACCAGCCCGGTCACCCTGCGGCCCCTGCCACCGGGACCCGTGGCTGTCTGCGCCGGCCTGTCCCGGGCGACGCGCGCGCAGGCCAGTACAGCAGCGAGGCGCGCCACGCCGACCGTGAGCGCGGACGTACCCAAGGGGAGCAGAAACGTCCATACGGGGGTGGGCAGTTCCAGGCCCTCGGTCCGGGCGCCGCGCGCCACGAGTGCCGAGTGCAGGGCGAGGAAGGCGGGGACGGCCCCCGACGCCCCCCACAGGGCGGCGCGGACGGCCGTCCGCGCCACCTCACGACCGATCATGGCCCGCAACTGGCCGGGCGTGGCACCGACCGTGCGCAGCAATCGGAGTTCCGGCTCCCGCTGATGGAGTGCCTGCGCGCTCAACGAGCAGATCACCAGCAGCGCGACCAGCACCAGGGTCGCGGTGATGGAACCGAGCAGTTCCAGCAGCGCGGAGCGGGCCGGCGCCGCGCGCAGATTCTCGGTCGCTCCCCGGCTGTCGCCGGTCAGCACCCGCAGGGCGGCCGGGTCGCCCGCGGCGCGCGCTCCCGCGCCGGCGTCCCGCAGGTGTGCCCGGTCGAGAGCGTCGCGGACGCGGGCGGACAGCTGGTCGGTGGCCGTGCCGGGGGCGGCCAGTACGCCGATGGCGTCGATCGAGCGGGGGTGCCCGGCCAGTCTGCGTGCCTCGGCGGCGGTCGTGTAGAGCACGGCCGGTCCTTCGGCGATGCCCACGACCCGCCGCCCCGCCAGCCGCTGCCCCGGCTCGGCGTGCAGCCCGGCTCCGGCCACCACCTCGCCCGGGCTGCGCGGGGCCCGGCCCTCGCGCAGCGGGTACGGGGCGAGTGAGGCGGCCTGCCAGGAGCGGCCCGGCAGCGGCTTGTCGCCCGCGCCGGTGCGGAGGGTGAACGCGTCGTCGGGCACGGCCGCTCGTACGCCCTCGACCTCGCGGAGGACCGCGAGGGCCGCGCGCGGCACACGGACGCGTTCGGTGAGGGCGGCGCGTACCGTCTCCGGCTCACTGCCCCACGGCTTGGCTGTGAACTCGGTGGTCTGGCTGCCCGCCACGACCACCGGCGCGGCCGCGCGGGCTGCGACCCGGGGGTGGCCCAGCGCCACGGAGGCGACGGCGGACGCGGCGACGCCCAGCAGGAGTGCGGTGAGCGCGAGTGCGGCGAAGGTGGTGGACCATGCGGAACGGTGGTGGCGTGCGGCGCGGCGGATGAGCAGCCGGATGCCGCTGCGGCGCCGGTGCCACGGGCCCGTCGGGCTCACCACCGGGCCAGCTCCCTCAGCACTTCGGCAGGGGAAGGGTGCTCAAGAGTGGCGGTGATCCGGCCCGCTGCCAGGAAGACGGTCCGGTCGGCCGCGGCGGCGGCAGCCGGGTCGTGGGTGACCATCAGGACGGCGGGGCCGTGTGCCGTCACGGTGCGGCGGAGGAGGTCGAGCACCTCGTGCGCGGTGACCGGGTCGAGCGCGCCGGTCGGCTCGTCGGCGAGGACCACCGCCGGTGCGGTCACCAGCGCCCGTGCCACCGCGACGCGCTGCCGCTGGCCACCGGACAGCTGAGCGGGCCGGGCCTCGGCACGCTCTTCGAGGCCGACCAGGGCCAGTGCCCGGTCGGCGCACCGGAGCGGGTCCCGCTCGCGTGTCCGGTTCCGGCCGTGCTCCTCGGCCAGCAGCAGCGGCAGCGCGACGTTCTCCCGCACACTGAGCGCGGGCAGCAGATTCAGTTCCTGGAAGACGAAGCCGACGCGGTCCCTGCGCAGCCGGGTGCGGTCCCGCTCACCCAGCGCCGCCACGTTCGTACCGCCGATGGTGACGGTCCCCTCGGTGGGCCGGTCCAGGCCCGCGGCGCAGTTGAGCATCGTGGACTTTCCGGAGCCGGAGCGGCCCATGACGGCCAGGAAGCGCCCCCGGGGCAGGAGCAGGTCGACGCTGTCGAGGGCGCGACGGCCGCCGTAGCTGCGGCTGACCCCGTGGAGTTCGAGGGCGGGGTGGCCGGGGGCTGCGGGCGCTGCCGGGACGGCGAAGGCTCCAGCGTCTGAGGAACCCGTGGGATCTGCAGCACCTGTGGGATCTGCGGGGCCAGAACCTGTGGGATCCGCACAGCCCGCGGGGGCGACAGCGGCGGCAGGAACGGCAGGGGTGGGACGAGCGGGGCGGTGTGCGCGGCGGCGCCCGAGCATGAGCGTCCTTTCCGTGTGCGGAAGTGCCACGTGGACGCTATGCGGCGGGTATCGGCGCGGGGAGGGAGCGGGCTGGTGTCCCGGGGTGGAGCGGGCTCCACCCCGTCGGCCGGGTCAGGCCCGCAGCGCCTGGAGGCGGGTGCGGATGTGGTCGACGGCCGCCTCGGCGTCGTCCACCGTGACGGTGAACAGCCGCCCGTCACCCAACCGGAGGACGAGCCCCTCGCCCCGGCGGATGACGACAGCCGTGCCCTTCTCGGGTCGCCAGCGGTACCCCCAGCCGCCCCAGTGCCGTGGGGTGACGCTGGGTGCGTGGTCGGCCTCCACCACGTCCCGCAGGGGGATCCGGCGGCGCGGCACACCGGCGTGGCCGCACCGGACCTCGATCGTGTCGCCCTCGACCTTCACGTCGACGTGGACGAAGGCGAGGGTGCCGAAGAGGATGAGCAGGCCGACCGCGATGCAGCCGACGACGGACATGACCAGCGGCGCGAGCCCGCCGGACCAGGACACGTCCACGGCGAGCTCGATGCCGAGCGCCACGCAGCCGGCGCCGACGGCGGCCAGCGCCCACTGCAGGCGGCTGGTCGCCCTCCCGGTCCACACCTCCGCGCTGGGCGGCAGGACGACGTCCTCCAGGGGCGTGGGGCGGGTGGTGGTGCGGTCGACTTCGTCATGGGGTCCGGCGCCACCCTCGGCGAGTGGGGCGCCGTCGAAGGGATGGTCACTCATGTTCGGCAGAGTACTCCCGGCGGCCCGCGCAGGCAGCTCGCGCAGGCCGGGGCTCGCCGACGCGCAGCGGCACGCTCCGTGCCCAGCAGCCACGCTCCGTCAGGTGAGGGAGGCGGGCGCGCCGGCCAGCAGGCGGCCCTCGGCATAGGTGAGGGCCGCTTCCGGCAGGGCGGCCACCCTGCCGCTGTGCAGAACGGTGAGTCCCCCGACGGGTGCCGCCTCCGGGGCGGGCCGGACGTTCGCGCGACGCAGAGCCTGGGCACACACGGCGGCGGCCGAGCCCTGGAGCGCGGGACCCTCGCCACGGGCGCCGCGCAGTGCCTCCCGGATGCGGTTGCCGACCAGCTCGTAGTGGGTGCAGCCCAGCACGACGGTCTCCACATCGGCGGGAGTGCGCTCGGCGGCGGCCCGGACGGCGGAGGTGATGAGGTCCTCGTCGCCGCTCTCGATGGCGTCGGCGAGCCCGTGGCAGGGCACTCCGGTGATGTCGGCGCCGTTGCCGAACTCCTCGATCAGCCGGCGCTGGTAGGGGCTGCCGGTGGTGGCCGGGGTGGCCCAGATCGCGACGCGGCCACCGGTTCGGACGGCGGCGGCCGCGGCGGGCTTGACGGCGGGGACGGTGCCGATGACCGGCAGCGCGGGCTCCAGTTCCGCGCGGAGGGCGGGCAGCGCGTGCACGGAGGCGGTGTTGCAGGCGACGATCAGCGCGTCGGGCCGGTGCGCGGCGGCGGCACGGGCGCACAGCAGAGCGTGTCGGGTGATGTCGTCGCTGTCGCGGGGACCCCAGGGCAGGCCGTCGGGGTCGGAGGAGAGCACGAGGTCCGCGTCGGGGCGTGCGCGGCGTACCGCAGCTGCCGCGGCCAGCAGACCGATACCGGAGTCCATCAGCGCGATCTTCACGTGAAGCAACTGTACTTCACACCGAGCGAGGCCTTCGTGGAAGGAGCTCCCGGAAGACAAGGACGGAGAGGCAAGGACGGCGAAGCAAGGAGGGCGAAGCCAGAGCCGTCGAGGGAAGCGGGCCTCGCGGGCGCGCCGCGGAGTGCTACGGGGCGGCGGCATACGGCAGACTGCCGATCGATGAGCGCGCTCACCTGGACCACTGTCGTTCCGCTCGCCTCGCTGGCCGCGTGGGCGTGGCTGCTGATGGGCCAGGGGTTCTTCTGGCGTACGGACGTACGTATGCCGCCCTCCCCCGCGGACGGGGCACCGGCCGACTGGCCCTCCGTTGCCGTCGTCGTGCCCGCCCGGGACGAGGCCGATGTGCTGCCGAAGACCCTGCCGACGCTGCTGGCGCAGGACTATCCGGGACATGCCCGGATCCTGCTGGTGGACGACGGGTCCGGTGACGGCACCGGCGCACTCGCCCGTGAGCTGGCCCGGGACGCGCCGGACGGGCCGCCGTTGACGGTGCTGGCGCCCGGTGAACCCGAGCCGGGGTGGACGGGCAAGCTGTGGGCCGTGCGGTGCGGCATCGAGCACGCGCGCTCCGGGACGTCGGAGCCGGAGTTCCTGCTGCTGACGGACGCGGACATCGCACACGGGCCCGACTCGCTGCGTCGTCTGGTGCGCGGGGCGCTCGGTCAGCGGCTCGATCTGGTCTCGCAGATGGCGCGGTTGCGGGTGCGGACGGGCTGGGAACGGCTGATCGTGCCCGCTTTCGTGTATTTCTTCGCGCAGCTGTATCCGTTCCGCTGGGTCAACAGGCCCGGGGCGCGCACTGCCGCGGCGGCGGGCGGGTGCGTGCTGTTGCGCACTCGGGCCGCGGTGCGGGCCGGGGTGCCGGACAGCATCCGGGACGCCGTCATCGACGACGTGGCACTGGGCCGGGCGGTCAAGCGGTCCGGCGGACGGATCTGGTTGGGGCTCGCGGACGGGGTGGAGAGTGTGCGTCCGTACGCGGGGCTGAGTCCGCTGTGGCGGATGGTGTCACGCAGCGCCTATGCGCAACTGCGCAACAATCCGCTGCTGCTGGTGGGCACCGTGCTGGGGCTGCTGCTGGTGTATGCGGTGCCGCCGGTGTGGGCGTGTGCGGGCTCGCCGGTGGCGGGCGCCGCGTGGCTGGTGATGACGCTGTCGTACGTGCCGATGCTGCGCTACTACCGGCAGCCGCTGTGGCCGGCGGTGCTGCTGCCCGTGACGGCGGCCTTGTATCTGGCGATGACCGTCGACTCGGCGGTGCAGCACTACCGGGGTCGTGGCGCCGCGTGGAAGGGCCGCACCTACTCCTGAGCGGACCGCCTGCCTTCGGGGCTCGTTCCGTGCGGGGGCGTCACTTGCGCCCCGGCGTCCACTGCATGCCCCAGCCGTACTCCTCGTCGACGGTGCGCTGCGGGCTGACGCCGCGCCGTGGGACGAGGTAGCGCGCCTCGCGGCGGACCATGAGTTCACCGTTGTCGTTGGTGATCAGTGCGAGGGCGCACACGGTGGACGGGGTGGTGCACTCGTCGAGGGAGAAGTCGACGGGTGCGCCGTGCTGTGGTCGGAGGGTGACGGTCGCGTGCAGCCCGGCGAAGCTGCGGGCGCCCTCGTAGATGGTGACGAAGATGAGGATGCGGCGCAGATCGGCCCGGTGGTCCAGGTTGACGGTGAGGTTCTCACCGGTCTCGACGGCGCCGGTGCGGTCGTCGCCGTCGAGGTGGATGTACGGCGGGCGGCTCAGCGAACCGAAGGAGTTGCCGAGCGCCTGGACGACTCCCTTGCGGCCGTCGGCGAGTTCGTAGAGGGCGCACAGGTCCAGGTCGGGCCCGGTGAGCGCGCCCATGGCGCGGGTGAGCCGCCCGGCGAGGCCTTTGGGCTGCTGTGCCTGGGTGGTCCAGTTGAGGTTGACCCGCATGGTGCCGGAGGTGCCGCCCTGTTTGGTGAGCGAGACCGAGGGCGCCTCCTTGGTGAGCGTCACCTTGCTCAGCCGTACGGGTGCCTCGGGTGTGCTGCGCGGGGCCGGTGCGCCGGGAGGGGCCGGTGCGGAGGGGGCTGCCGGCGCCGAGGGAGGTGTGGGTGCGGTCGGGGGCGTGGGCGTGGGTGCCTGCGGTACGCGGGGAGCCTGCACGCCGGGCGGGGTGGGCGCGTGCGGGGTGCGCACCGAGTGCGGGTGCGACGGCACGGCGGCCCCGGAGGCGGCGGGCGTCCCGGCGGCCGGGGAAGGGTCGTCGACGCTGATCCCGAAGTCGGTCGCCAGGCCCGCCAGTCCGCTGTCGTAGCCCTGGCCGACCGCGCGGAACTTCCAGGCGCCCTGGCGGCGGTAGAGCTCGCCGAGGAGGTACGCGGTCTCGCCTGCCGCGTCGGCCGGGTCGAAGCGGGCGATCTCCTGGCCGACGCCCGGACCACCGCCGGCGCTCGCGTCCAGCAGCCGTACATACAGGCCCGGCACCTGGCCGAAACTGCCGCCGTCCGCCGAGGCGGCGATGACGATGCGGGTGATGTCCGGTTCGACCCTGCCGAGGTCGACGGTCAGTTCGTCGGTGCTGGAGGCGCCTGTCGGGTTCTTCCCCTCGTGCCGTACGGCGGCGGAGGAGTGCCGCGGCTGGTTGTAGAAGACGAAGTCGGCGTCGGAGCGGACCTTGCCCTCTTCGGTGAGCAGCAGCGCCGAGGCGTCGACGTCCGGTACGAGAGGGCCGGAGGACCAGCCCAGTTCGACCCGCACCGCCGTGGCGGGTACGGGGACGTTTGCCCCCTTGCGCATCGTCATGGCGACTCCCCCTGGGCTCGGTTACCTGCGTGCCGTTCCCCAACCTATTGCACGGCGCCGCTGCCGCCGAAGCCCCTTCACCACGACTCACCAGGACTCACCGGACCTCATCGGACTCGAACAGTTGGCAGGGGCAGGGGCGTTCTATGTCCTGGCCGGTGGGCTTATGCTTCTGTCAGCTTCCTCTCCCGCGCGCCCGGAAAAGGGACAGGCGGGAACAAGCCATGTCCCTGTGCCTGACCAGCCGTCACCGTGGTCGGCATGGGGGGTATTCGCCCTGTTCGGGCTACCCCGCGCGCGCCCCTGACGCGGCTGCCTCGAATGGGGTGAAAACCGGCTCCTACCTGCTCCGATGCGGGTGGGGCAGGCGTTCCTTCTGTACCTCTCTAGTGCCGATGCTGATTTTGGGCTTAACTTATGAGCATGACCTCCCCCCGCAGCTCTTATAGCGGCGGCTACTACGCTGCACCGTCCTACCCCGAGACGCCGATCTACGACAGTCTCGTCGCCGAGCGGGGCACGCCGCAGATCGCTCCCATCCGGGTGCCGTCGGCCTATGACACGGGGGGCACGGGCAGCGCGCTAGCGGCGCTGCCTCCCGCGCTGCCTTCGGGCCCTTCCGCGCCGCAGCAGCAGATGCAGCAGCCCGCTCCCCTGCACCACACTCCCGCTCCGTCCTACGGCGGCTACCCGGGGCCTGCCGCGCCCCAGCCGCAGATGCCGCAGCCCGCGCCGCAGCAGGCCGCACCGATGCGGCAGCAGCCGGTACGCCAGGCGCCCGCAGCGCTGCCGCCCGGCGGCGGTGCCGGCCAGGGCGGTCCCGTACCGCTGCAGCACACTCCCGCACCGCACATCCCGCAGCAGGCACCGCCGCGCGGCTACGGCTACCCGGGGCCGGGGGGCCCGGCGCAGCAGCAGCCGCCCATGCAGCCGCAGCAGCCGCAGGTCCAGGTGCAGCAGTACCAGCAGCAGGCCGTGCACAACCAGGCGACGCAGTACATGCGTCCGGTGGCGCCGCGCCCGGCTGCGCCGCGTCAGATGCCGGGTCCGTACGAGGAGCCCTACGACGGCCAGCAGTACCCCGGCCGCGGCTATTGAGCGCCCGTACGACAGCCGTACCGCACCTACCGCGGGCTGCCCGCACCGCGGGCGGTGCGCAGCCATGAACGATGCCGCCGGGCACCGCCGTTGGGGAGACGGCGGTGCCCGGCGTGTCACCGGCCCCGGACCGGCCCTCAGCTCTCCAGCAGCCGGGACCTGATCAAGAAGCGGACTCCTTCGGGGGCCTCCAGGGAGAAGCCGCTGCCTCGGCCCGGGACGACATCGACGGTCAGATGGGTGTGGCTCCAGTACTCGAACTGGCCGGCCGACATCCAAAACGGCACCGGCTCGGGCACCCCGTCGATCTCCAACTCGCCGAGGAGGACATCGGAGGCCCCGGTACGGAACTCGCCGCGTCCGTAGCACATGGGGCTGCTTCCGTCGCAACAGCCGCCCGACTGGTGGAACATCAGCGGGCCGTGCTTCTCGGTCAGCTCGCGCAACAGCTCGGCGGCTGCCTCTGTCACGGCGACCCGTTCGGTCCCCGCCAGATCCATCAGAACAGTCCCATTTTCTGCGGGGCGTAGCTGACCAGCAGGTTCTTGGTCTGCTGGTAGTGGTCGAGCATCATCTGGTGGTTCTCACGGCCGATGCCGGACTGCTTGTAGCCACCAAAAGCAGCGTGAGCTGGATACTGGTGATAACAGTTCGTCCACACTCGTCCGGCCTGGATGGCGCGACCGGCCCGGTAGGCGCGGGAGCCGTCCCTCGTCCACACCCCGGCGCCGAGCCCGTAGAGGGTGTCGTTGGCGAGCCGGATGGCGTCGTCGAAGTCCTCGAACCCGGTGACGGAGACGACCGGGCCGAAGATCTCCTCCTGGAAGACCCGCATCCGGTTGCCACCCTCCAGGATGGTGGGCCGCACGTAGTATCCCCCCTCCAGTTCGCCGCCGAGTTCCGCGCGGGTGCCGCCGGTGAGCACCTTGGCGCCCTCCTGCTGGCCGATGTCGAGGTAGGAGAGGATCTTCTCCAGCTGGTCGTTGGACGCCTGTGCGCCCACCATCGTGTCGGTGTCCAGCGGGTGGCCCTGCACGATGGCCTCGGTGCGCTCGATGCCCGCGTCCAGGAAGGTGCGGTAGTGGCTGCGCTGGATGAGGGCGCGCGAGGGACAGGTGCACACCTCGCCCTGGTTGAGGGCGAACATGGTGAAGCCTTCGAGGGCCTTGTCGTAGAAGTCGTCGGCGTCGGCGGAGACGTCCTCGAAGAAGATGTTGGGGCTCTTGCCGCCCAGCTCCAGGGTGACGGGCTTGAGGTTCTCGGAGGCGTACTGCATGATCAGCCGCCCCGTGGTGGTCTCCCCGGTGAAGGCGACCTTGGCCACCCGAGCACTGGACGCCAGCGGCTTTCCCGCCTCGGCGCCGAAGCCGTTGACGATGTTGACGACGCCGGGCGGCAGCAGGTCGGCCACCAGGCTCATCCAGTAGTGGATGGAGGCCGGGGTCTGCTCGGCGGGCTTGAGGACGACGGCGTTGCCCGCGGCCAGTGCGGGAGCCAGCTTCCAGGTCGCCATCAGGATGGGGAAGTTCCACGGGATGATCTGTGCGACGACGCCCAGCGGCTCGTGGAAGTGGTAGGCGACGGTGTCCTCGTCGAGCTGGGAGAGCGAGCCCTCCTGGGAGCGGATCGCGGCCGCGAAGTAGCGGAAGTGGTCGATGGCCAGCGGGATGTCCGCGGCCAGCGTCTCGCGGACGGGCTTGCCGTTCTCCCAGCTCTCGGCGACCGCCAGCTCCTCCAGGTGCGCCTCCATGCGTTGCGCGATCTGGTTGAGGAGCTGCGCACGCTCGGCGGGTGAGGTGCGGCCCCAGGCGGGTGCCGCTTCGTGGGCCGCGTCGATGGCGCGCTCGACGTCCTCGGCGGTGCCGCGGGCGATCTCGGTGAAGGGCTGTCCCGTCACCGGGGTGGGGTTCTCGAAGTATCCGCCCTGTTTCGGGGCGACATAGCTGCCGCCGATCCAGTGGTCGTAGCGCGGCTGGTAGCTCATCAGCGCGCCATCGGTTCCGGGTGCGGCGTAGCGGCTCATGCTCTGCCTCCCTGTGCTCGGCGTACTCGGCGATGTCGCCGGTACGCGGCGTACTCGGCCCGCCTGCCGGGTGGGCGGGCGCGGTTGCCGGGAGGCTAGTGCCGGGAACGTTGCGGATACGTTGCGCGCCGGTCGCCGACCCGGCCGGGCGGCACGTCGGGCGGCAACAGACCGTAGGCGGTGCGCAGTTCGCGTACGCGTGCGGCCGTGTCCGGAGTGGGACGTACGGTGTGCAGGGCCTCCCACACCTCCAGGTCCTCCTCCCCGGCCGCCGTGCACAGCCAGCTCTCCAGCAGCCGTGCGTCCGGCCGGGTGAGCAGGTGGCGGCGCAGCCGCTGCTCCAGCAGCCTGCGCAGCCGTACGACGCCGGGGGCCTGGGAGCCGGGCAGCAGCGGGCCGCTGTACGCGTCGAGGGCCGCGGCCGGGTCCTCGACGGCGAGCGCGTCGGTGACGGTCTCGTAGTCGGTGTGCGGTCGGTCCCGCAGCCGGTAGGGGCGGGAGGCCAGCAGCGGGCCCAGCAGCTGCCGCAGCCGGGAGAGTTCGGCGCGCAGGGTGACGGGGTGGACGTCTCGCTCCCCGTACAGTTCGCGGGCCAGCTCCTCGCCGCTGAGGCCGTCGGGATGGGCCGCGAGGAGCAGCAGGATCTCGCTGTGCCGCCGCCCGAGCCGCAGGGGTTCACCGGTGGCGCGGGTTTCCGGGGTGTGCAGCAGCGCCTCGTCCCGGCCGAGGACGGCGAGCGTGCAGCCGTCCGGCGGCACGGACGCGCCGGCGGTGGCGGACGGGGGTTCCAGTGCGGCCAGCCGCGCCTCGGCGGCGCGGGCGGTGGCCTGGACGAGCGCGAGGCTGTGCGGCGAGGCGAGGTGGTTGCCGCCGGTGAGGTCGACGGCGCCGATGACGCGCCCGGTGTGCGGGTCGTGCACGGGTGCCGCCGCGCAGGTCCAGGACTGCACGGGGCGGCAGTAGTGCTCGGCGGCGAAGATCTGGACGGCGTGGTCGAGGGCGAGCGCGGTGCCGGGCGCGTTGGTGCCGCTGGCACGCTCGGCCCACTGGGAGCCGGGCACGAAGTTCATCCGCTCGGCGCGGCGCAGCACCTGCGGGTGGCCTTCCACCCACAGCATCGTGCCGCGCTCGTCGCAGACGGACAGCAGATGGGCGCCGTCGTCGGCGATGGTGCCCAGCAGCTCACGGAAGACCGGCATCGCACGGGCGAGGGGGTGGGTCGCACGGCGCAGGGCGAGCCCGGAGTCGTCCATCTCGACCCTGGCCATGCTCTCGGGGCCCAGCCGCGCCCCGGCACAGCGGCGCCAGGAGTCGGCCACCACGTCGCGGACGGGCGCGGCGATGCGGCCCGCGGTCAGGAACCGTTCATGAGCGCGGCGCAGCTGCCCGGCCCGTTGGGCCGCGTCAGCGCCCGCTTCGAGCGCCAGCCATGGATTGCGCACCCCGTCATCGTGCAGGGTGCGAGGGCGGCAGACAACGGCTGCGGCACACTGTCGCCCCCGCTGACCACGGTTCGGCCACCTGACTGGGTAACGGCCCCTGACCGGGGATCATCGGGTGTCGGAACGGGTCCGGCCTGGTACCCATCGGGCATGCCGGAACACGAGTCCCTCACCGACCGCGAGGCCGAGGCGCTGGACGCGCACTGGCGAGCGCTCAACTACCTCACGGCCTGCCAGCTGTATCTGCGTGCCAACCCCTTGCTGCGGGAGCCGCTGCGGCCCGAGCACATCAAGCCGAGGTTGCTGGGCCACTGGGGCACCTGTCCCGGGCTCTCCCTCGTCTACACGCACCTCAACCGGCTGGTCAGCAGGCGCGGACAGCGTGCGCTGGGGGTGTGGGGGCCGGGCCACGGCGCCGCTGCCGTGCTCTCGGGTGCCTGGCTGGAGGGCAGTTACGAGGAGCTGCGGCCCGAGGTGTCCAGGGACGAGCCCGGTATGGAGCGGCTGTTCGCGGAGTTCTCCCAGCCGGGCGGTGTTCCCAGCCATACGTCGCCGAGTGTGCCCGGCTCGATCCAGGAGGGCGGCGAGCTGGGCTACGCACTGGCGCACGCCTACGGCGCCGCGTTCGACAGGCCGGACCTGCTGGTGTGCGCGGTCGTCGGGGACGGCGAGGCGGAGACGGGACCGCTGGCCACCTCCTGGCACGCGAACAAGTTCCTGGACCCGGTGCACGACGGCGCCGTCCTGCCGGTGCTGCATCTGAACGGCTACAAGATCGCGAACCCGACGGTGCTGTCCCGGCTGCCCGAGGACGAGCTGGGCTCGCTGATGCGCGGTTACGGCTACGACCCGCTGTTCGTCACGGCGCGGCCCGACACGCCGCCGCTGGAGGCGCACCGGGCGCTGGCCGGAGCGTTCGACGCCGCGGCCGACCGGATCGGCGCCATCCAGCGCGCGGCCCGCTCGGGGGACGCCGACACCACCGGCGGGCGGCCCCGCTGGCCGATGGTGGTGCTGCGCACGCCCAAGGGCTGGTCGGGCCCCCGCGAGCTGGACGGGGAGCCGGTGGAGGACACCTGGCGCTCCCATCAGGTGCCGCTGCCCGGGGTGCGGGACGATCCGGAGCGGCTGCGGCAACTGGAGCGGTGGCTGCGCTCCTACCGGCCCGACGAACTGTTCGACCAGGACGGCAGGCCGCGGCCCGAGGTGCTTGCGTGCGTGCCGGAGGGCGACCTGCGGCTGGGCGCCGTCCCGGAGGCGAACGGCGGCCGGCTGCTGCGCGAGCTGCCGCTGCCTCCGCTGGAGTCGTACGCGGTGCCCGTGGAGCGGCCCGGGGCCGGGGCGCACGAGCCCACACGGGTGCTCGGTGAGCTGCTGAAGGGGCTGCTGGAGGCCACCGCGGAGCGCCGGGACTTCCGGCTGTTCGGCCCGGACGAGACGGACTCCAACCACCTCTCCGCGGTCTACGGCGCCTCGGACCGCGGCTGGCAGGCCGAGCTGCTGGGCACGGACACCCATCTGGGCCGGCACGGGCGGGTGCTGGAGGTGCTCTCCGAGCATCTGTGCCAGGGCTGGCTGGAGGGGTATGTGCTGACCGGCAGGAACGGGCTGTTCGCCTCCTACGAGGCGTTCGCCAACCTGGTCGCGAGCATGGCGTCGCAGCATGTGAAGTGGGTGCACAGCGCGCGGGAGGTCGCGTGGCGGCGGCCGATCGCCGCGCTCAACTACCTGCTGACCTCGCACGCCTGGCGTCAGGACCACAACGGCTTCTCCCACCAGGACCCCGGCTTCATCGACCACGTACTGAGCAAGAGCCCGGACGTGGTGCGGGTCCAGCTGCCGCCGGACACCAACACGCTGCTGTGCGTGGCCGATCACGCGCTGCGGGCCAGGGACACCGTGAACGTGGTGGTGGCGGGCAAGCACCCGTGCTTCGACTGGCTGGACCTCGAACAGGCGCGTACGCACTGTGCGCGCGGCCTGGGGGTGTGGGAATGGGCCGGGACCGAACGCGGCGATGCCGGGCCCGACGTGGTGCTCGCCTGCGCGGGGGACGTGCCCACCCACGAGACGCTGGCGGCGGCCTCGCTGCTGCGCGAGTGGCTGCCCCAACTGGCGGTGCGGGTGGTCAATGTGGTGGACATGGCGCGGCTGATGAGCCCCACCGAGCATCCGCACGGGCTGGACGACGCGGAGTTCGACACCGTCTTCACCCGGGACCGGCCGGTGATCTTCGCGTACCACGGCTATCCGTGGCTGGTGCACCGGTTGACCTACTCCCGCGCGGTGCACGGGCAGCTGGCGGTACGCGGCTACCGCGAGTCGGGTTCGACGACGACACCGTTCGACATGGTGGTGCGCAACGGCATGGACCGCTACCACCTGGTGATGGACGTCGTCGACCGGACGCCGGGGCTCGGCGCGCGGGCTGCGGGCGTATGGCAGCGGGCGGCCGACATGCGCGAACGGCACCGGCGGTACGTCGTCGAGCACGGCACGGACATGCCGGAGGTCACCGACTGGCGCTGGCCCGGCCGGTGACCTCCGGCACCCTCGGGGTCGCCCCCTGCCACCTGGGGGCGACCCCTGTCTTGCGGCCTGGCGGCCGTTGTCCTGGGGTCCGGTGACCGTCCGAGCGGGTCAGACCTCGACGTCCTCCAGGATGCCGAGCGCGTCGGGCACCAGGACGGCGGCGGAGAAGTAGACGCTCACCAGGTAGGAGATCAGCGCCTTCTCGTCGATGCCCATGAAGCGGACGTTGAGGGAGGGCTGGATCTCGTCCGGGATGCCGGTCTGGTGCAGTCCGATCACGCCCTGGTCCTCCAGGCCGGTGCGCATGGCCAGCACCGAGGTGGTGCCGTCCTCGCGTACCGGGATCTTGTCGCAGGGCAGCAGCGGGATGCCGCGCCAGGCGTGCGCCCTGCTGCCCTCCACCTCGGTGCGTTCCGGGTAGACACCGCGCTTGCTGCACTCCCGGCCGATGGCGGCGATGGCGCGGGGGTGGGCCAGCAGATAGCGGGTCTTGCGGCGGCGTGAGATCAGCTCGTCCAGGTCCTCCGGGGCGGGCGGACCCGACCGGGTGCGGATGCGCTGGCTGAGATCGGCGTTGTACAGCAGCCCGAACTCGCGGTTGTTGACCAGTTCGTTCTCCTGGCGTTCGCGCAGTGCCTCGATGGTGAGCCGCAGCTGCTCCTGCACCTGGTTCATCGGGTCGTTGTAGAGGTCGGCGACGCGGCTGTGCACCCTGAGCACGGTCTGCGCGACGGCCAGTTCGTACTCGCGCGGATTGAGTTCGTAGTCGACGAACGTGCCCGGTAGCGGCTGCTCGCCGGCGTGCCCGGAAGCCAGGGCGATGTCGGCCTCGCCGCGCCGGTTCTGCGCGGGGACGGAGCGGGAGAGCAGCGTGGCGAGGTGGTCGCGCAGCGGTTGGGAGGCGTCCACGATCTGCTGGAAGGTGCTGCGGGGCAGGGCGAGCACCGTGCAGCGCGTGGTGGCGCGGAGGGTGTGCTCCCAGCTGCCCGGCTGTGGGGTGAGGATCTGGTCGCCGGCGTGGTCGCCGTCGGCGATGACGCCGAGCTCGATCTCGTCGTCGTACTGCCCCGCCGCCCGCTTGACGACGCGCCCGTGCGCGATCAGCAGCAGTTCGTCGGCGGGTTCGCCGCGGACGGCCAGTGCCTCACCGGGCGCGTACTCGCGCTGGGTGAAACCCTCGGCCAGGGCGCGCAGTGCCGACTCGTCCTCCAGGCCGCGCAGCAGCGGGATCTCCCGCAGCTCGGCCGGGATGACGCTGACATCCGTGCCGGTGGAGACGAACTCGATCCTGCCGTCACCCAGGGTGTGGGTGAGTCGCCTGTTGACGCGGTAGGTGCCGCCGGTGGTCTCCGTCCAGGGCAGTACGCGCAACAGCCAGCGGGGAGAGATCCCCTGCATCTGCGGCGGCGTCTTGGTCGTGGTGGTGAGCTTCCGCGCGGCCGCTGTGGAGAGGCTGGAGCGGTCCTGCTGGACTTCTTCGGGATGCGTCGTCATCTGTGCCCAGTTCCTGGTGTTTCCGGCTGCCTGTTTTCCTGGTGTCGCCGACGGCGGTTTTCCGCCGTGCCCGCTCGGGGGTTGCTGTCAGTGCCCGAGTTCGACGTCCTCGAGGATTCCGAGCGCGTCGGGTACGAGTACGGCGGCGGAGTAGTAGGCGCTCACCAGGTAGGACATGACGGCCGTTTCGTTGATGCCCATGAAGCGGACCGAAAGGCTCGGGCTGTACTCGTCGGGAATTCCCGTCTGGTGGAGTCCGACGACTCCCTGTGCCTTCTCGCCGGTACGCATCGCCAGGACAGAGGTGCTGCCCTGCGGACTGACCGGGATCTTGTTGCACGGCAGGATGGGGACGCCGCGCCAGGCGGGCACGGAGTGGCCCTCGTAGTCGACGGACTGCGGGTACAGGCCGCGCTTGCTGCACTCGCGGCCGATCGCGGCGATCGCCTTGGGGTGGGCCAGGATGACGCTGGGGTCCTTCCAGACGGTGGCCAGCAGCTCGTCCAGGTCGTCCGGGGTGGGCGGCCCGGAGCGGGTGTGGATGCGCTGCTTCATCTCCGCGTTGTGCAGCAGCCCGACCCGGCTGTTGTTGACCAGCTCGTGCTCCTGGCGTTCGCGCAGCGCCTCGATGGTGAGCCGCAGCTGCTCCTCGAGCTGGTTCATGGGGTGGTTGTACAGGTCGGCGACCCTGGTGTGGACGCGCAGCACCGTCTGGGCGACTTCCAGCTCGTACTCGCGAGGGGTCAGCTCGTAGTCGACGTAGGTGCCCGGCAGCGCTGCCTCGCCCACATGTCCGGAGGCCAGCTCGATCGCGGATTCGCCGTTCTCGGTGCGCTGGGACGGGATCAGGGCGCGGGTCGCGGCCAGGTGGGAGCGGAGCGACGGGGAGTCGGCCAGGACGGCGTCGAAGGCGCGTCGCTCCAGGGTGAGGACGGTGCCGCTGGTCAGCGAGGTGAGGGTGTGATCCCAGGTGCCGGCCTGGCCGGTCAGCCGGTCGTCGCCGACGAAGTCGCCGTCCGCGAGCACGCCCTGGGTGATGTCCTCGTCGTACCTGCCGCGGACGCTGCGGCGCAGCTTGCCGTGCGCGATCAGCACCAGCTGGTCGGCGGGCCGGCCCTCCTCGACGATCACTTCTCCGGGGCGGAAGTCGCGCTGCTCGCAGCGGCCGGCGAGGGCTTCCAGCACCTCCTGGTCCTCGTAGCCGCGCAGGGCCGGCAGCTCGGTCAGCTCCAGAGGGATGACCCGTACCTCGGAGCCGGTGGAGACGAACTCCACGCGGCCGTCACCGAGGGTGTGGCTCAACCGCCGGTTCACCCGGAAGGTGCCGCCGGTCACCTGCACCCAGGGCAGGACCCGCAGCAGCCACCGCGAGGTGATCCCCTGCATCTGCGGGGGTGTCTTCGTGGTGGTCGCGAGATTCCGGGCCGCTGCTGTTGCCAGGCTCTGCTGGGCCTGCTCGGCACTCTCGTTTCCGGAATTCCGCTCCGCCGCAGTCGTCATCCGACACCGCCAATCCTCGTGATGATCCGTCAATTCACACGCTGCGGGCCGAAGTTATGCGAGGCGCGGGAGCGGCGGCAATCGCTCGAAAGATGACGCCGCACTCCGAATGCCCGCGCGATTCCCGGGGTAAAGCCGCCGCCTTCCTCCCGAACCGCTCACTCACAGTGACGGAGCGCGGGGAATTCTCACTGTTTGCGACTCCGCCTTCGCGAAGCACGCTCTTTCCGCTTGGGAAATCCCCGGAAGGCGCGCGGGCGCACCAGGGGGCGCGCGCACATCCGATCCGCGCCCGCTGTCCGATGCCGACAACCCACTCAGTAAACTCGGCGGACCACGAGGGGAACGAAGCGAGCCCAGGCAGAACCCGAGGACGGAAAGGGAGCCGACGGCCCCGAAGGACCGACGGCCCGAGGAACGGCAGAAGGTCACAGAACGGCGACTCAGGGCTCTTCGGCCCTTCTCGTGCATGTACCGCGCCCGATGAGGTACGTAAGGGACGGCGAGAAGGGGGTGAGCGGCGGTGCGCATGATCGTCGGCCTGTGGCGCTGGCGCGGGAACCCGCTGTGCCGCGGCACCGACCGCCGAGAGGCTTGGCTGTCCCTGTGGGCCGCGCTGCTGATCGCCCTGGGAGTTCCGCTGGCAGGCTGGGCCGCCGCGGACGCCGCCCACGAGGCGCTGCTGCGTACGGCCCACGAGCAGCAGCACGAAAGACAGCGGATCCAGGCGACGGTCCAGCACGTCACCGTGCTGCCGCCGCTGGACTCCGAGACGGAGACGGCCGCCGGGGCACAGAACCGCAACCGGGTCACGGCACGCTGGACGGGGCCCGAGGGCAATACGCACACCGGAACCGTGATGCTGCGCCATCCGGTGGAGCCGGGCAGCCGCTTCCCTGTGTGGACCGACGCGCAGGGCCGGCTCACCTCCCGCCCGATGAGCGCCCGCAGCGCCCGTTCGTACTCGCTGCTGGCCGGACTGGCCGCCGCCGCCTTCGCCGCCGGAGCGCTGGAGGGCGGACGGCGGGTGACCGTACGACTGCTGTTGCGCCGCCGGTACGCGCGCTGGGACGAGGAGTGGGTGCGCATCGGTCCCGACTGGGGCCGCACCGGCGCCGGCAACTGACGGGCCCGCACGGTCCCGGAGCGGTTTCGAAAGGGCATCCGTGCCGGTCACTCGGTTGGACCCGTCACCGCGGACCAACAGCGCACGCTACGGTGGTGCGGCCGGCACGGACGGCGCACTCGGCATTCCGTGCGACAGGCTTAACGCATCTTGGTACGCACGAGGTTGGGGCACAGCACTCCATGGCACAGGGCTCGGTCCAGGTCACGCACAGCGGGACGTCGCGGTGGCGGCGGCGCACGGGCGAGTACACGTCGTTGTCCGCCGCGCTGGAGGCCGCGGGCGACGGCGACGTACTCACCGTGGCACCGGGAACCTACCGGGAGAACCTCGTCATCGAACGCATGGTGACCTTGCGCGGCCCGGAGCGCGGCGGCGCCGGGCCCGTCCGTATCGCACCGACGGAAGGGGTGGCGCTGACCGTACGCTCCGCCGCGCTGGTCCAGGACCTCCAGATCGAGGGGCAGGACTCGGCCGTGCCCGCCGTGCTGGTGGAGGACTCGGCACCGGAGCTGGCCGGGCTGCGGGTGATGACCCGCTCGGCCGCCGGGATCGAGGTGCGCGGCGGTGCCCGGCCCACGGTGCGGCGCTGCACGGTGGACAACCCGGCCGGGATCGGCCTCAGCATCACCGGCGGGGCGAGCGGCGTGTACGAGGAGTGCGAGGTGGTGGCCGCCGGCCAGTCCGGTGTCCTGGTGCGCGACGGCGCGCGTCCCCGCATCGCGCACTGCAGGGTGCATCTGGCCTCCGGGGCCGGTATCGCGCTGCAGGGCGAGGGCAGCACGCTGGAAGCGGTCGGCTGCGAGGTGTACGAGATCAAGGGCAGTGGGCTGCGCGTCGCCGCGCGCGCCAGCGGGCACTTCACCGACTGCCAGGTGCACCGCACCTCCGCCGACGGCGTCACCCTCGACACCGACGCGGTGCTCACCCTCGCGGACTGCGACATCCACGACATCCCCGAGAACGCGGTCGATCTGCGCTCCCGCTCCGTTTTGACGCTGACCCGCTCCAAGGTGCGCCGCTTCGGCCGAAACGGCCTGTCGGTGTGGGATCCGGGCACCCGCGCGGACGCCAACGGCTGCGAGATACACGAGAGCACGGGCGACTATCCGGCGGTGTGGGTCAGCGACGGTGCGACAGCGGTGCTGGACACCTGCCGGGTGCATTCGGTGCCCGACGCGCTGTTCGTCCTCGACCGGGGTTCGCGCGCCGATGTGCTGGACAGCGACCTGTCCCAGGTGCGCGGCACCGCCGTCTCGGTGAGCGACGGTGCCGTCGTGCAACTGGACGACTGCCGGATCAGCAAGGCCGCCACCGGGGCCTGGTTCCGCGACCACGGCAGCGGCGGAGTGCTCAACGGCTGCACCATCGACCAGGCGGCGACCGGCGTCATCGTCACCAAGGGCGCGGACCCCACCATCGAGCGCTGCACGGTCAGCGGCTCCGGCGAGGCCGGGTTCTACGTGTCGGCCGAAGGGCGCGGGACCTTCCACAACTGCCGGGTGACCGGCTCGCGCGGCTACGGGTTCCACGTCATCGACGGCTGCCGCACCACGCTGCGCCGCTGCCGCACGGAGCGGTGCACGCGCGGGGGCTACGAGTTCGCCGAGGAGGGCCCGACGGTCGAGGACTGCACCAGCGACGAGAGCGCGGCGACCGTCGTCGCGCCGTCGGCGACCAACGGTGCGGCCTCCTCCACGCCCTCTGCCGCTTCCGCCGCCCCCGCCGAGGGCCCGGCAGGGCTGCTGACCGCGCAGGCCGCGCTCCCCCGGCAGCGTTCGGGCAGCTCGTCGACGGAGACCGCGGCAGCCGCGCCGGCGGCCGATCCCGCTGCGGACGGCGGCCCGGACGGCGAGGACGCGGCCCGTCCGGCCAAGGAGGTGCTGGGCGAACTCGACGCGCTGGTCGGGCTGGAGAGCGTCAAGCGAGAGGTCAGGGCGCTCACCGACATGATCGAGGTCGGCCGCAGGCGGCAGCGCGCTGGGCTCAAGGCGGCCTCCGCGCGTCGGCATCTGGTCTTCACCGGCTCGCCCGGTACCGGCAAGACCACGGTGGCCCGCCTCTACGGCGAGATCCTGCGCTCCCTCGGCGTGCTGCGGCGCGGCCATCTGGTGGAAGTCTCCCGCGTCGATCTGGTGGGCGAGCACATCGGGTCGACAGCGATCCGCACCCAGGAGGCGTTCGAGCGGGCCAAGGGCGGGGTGCTGTTCATCGACGAGGCGTACGCGCTCGCGCCGCAGGACTCGGGCCGCGACTTCGGCCGGGAGGCCATCGACACGCTGGTGAAGCTGATGGAGGATCACCGCGACGACGTAGTGGTCATCGTGGCGGGCTACACCACCGAGATGGAGCACTTCCTGGCCGCCAACCCGGGCGTCGCCTCCCGTTTCTCCCGCACGATCACCTTCGGCGACTACGCACCGGAGCAACTGCTGCGCATCGTCGAACAGCAGGCCGAAGAGCACGAGTACCACCTGGGTGAGGGCGCGCGGCAGGCGCTGCTCGGCTACTTCGCCCGGCTGCCCAAGGGTCCCTCGTTCGGCAACGGGCGCACGGCACGTCAGACGTTCGAGGCGATGGTCGAGCGGCACGCGGGCCGGGTGGCTCAGCTGCCCGACCCGAGCACCGACGACCTCACCCTGCTCTACCCCTCGGACCTGCCCGACTCCGCCTGAACCGCCCCGGCTCCGGCCGCGTCGGCCGGTTCGGGGGCCGGGTCGGCGGCCGGGTCGGACTCGGGCCGGGGCTCGGGCTGGCGCGGCACGCCCTCGGTACGCTCGTGGAACGACCGGAAGCGGGCCCGGAGGCGCTTGAGCAGCCCGGCGCGCTCCTGGGCGAAAGCCGGGTCCGCCTGGTAGTCGCCGTGCGCCAGGATCGGCTCGGGCAGCGGCAACTCGCGGGTGCGGCCGTAGACGAGGGGGTCGCGGAGCGGGCCGCGGTCCACGCCGCGGCACTCCTCGGGCGGGCCGGGTTCGGGAGTGTCGGCCCGCTCGGGCCGCACGGGTCCTCCGATGGGATCGGTCAGCCGCCACAGGTTGCGCCAGCACTCCAGGCCGCCGTGCAGCGCCGCGAGCCGGTGCGGTCCGAAGTAGGCGGGGAACCAGCGGCCGTACAGGCGCTCCAGCGGTGAGCCGTAGGTGAGCAGCGCGATCTGGCGGCGGGTTTCGGGGTCCAGCTGCCAGACGGCGGCGGCCGCCAGCACACTGCCCTGGGAGTGGCCGGAGATCACCAGGCGCCGTTCGGGCTGCTGGTCGGTCCACATCGCCATCCGCCAGGCCAGGTCGGGCACGGCGCGTTCCGCGTAGCAGGGCGGCGCGAACGGGTGGGCGCAGCGCGGCCAGAAGGTGCCCACGTCCCACAGGATGCCGATGGTGCGGCGGGCCGAGGCGTCCTTGTAGGCGCGGCGGCTCCAGGCGAGCAGCAGGACGAAGGCGAAGCCGACCAGCCAGGAGCCGAGGGCCTGCACCGTGTCGGCGAACCCCGCGACGATGTCGGGGGCGCCCTCGGCCGCCTCGCCGGGCACCTGGCCGGTCGCCATGGTGCCTACCACCGCCGCGCCGCCCAGCACGAGCGTGGCGGCGGCGACGGTGGCCACCAGCCAGGGTGCCTGGTCGGTGAGTCCGGCCCGGGCGATGGCCGACGCGATGTGCCGTGACCGGGTCTCATCGGGCAGGAAGCCGGGATAGCCGGCCGCCACGTCGTCGGTGAGCCGCCGCGAGTCGCGCCACACCCGGAAGACGAACCAGCAAGCGAGCAGCAGCACCAGCGCGAGCAGCACCGGGATGATGGACGCCTGCCAGGTGAGCACGGTGGGCGGGCCGTCGATGTGGCCGCCGGTCCGGCCCGGGGTGCCGGGCCCGTCCAGCCAGTCCCCGACCCGCTGGCAGACACCGCCGGAGAGCAGGCCGCCGAGTGCGCAGGCGAGCATGCCGACGGAACCGGAGGCCAGTCCGCCCAGCGCGGTACGGGGCACCCGCGTGACGCGGTGCAGTGACAGTCCGAGGACACCGAGGGCTACCACGAGCGCGCCCTGCAGCACCGCGAGGACGCTGAACGCCTGGTCGCCCGGGAGTGTTCCGCCGGAGGTCCAGCCGGGGCGGCTCCAGCCGCTGTGCACGACGGCGAGCAGCAGGACGGCCAGCGAGGCACCGGGAAGGCCGTGCACGGCGAGCGAGTCGGTCTCGCGGTCCGGTTCGCTCTCCTTGCGGCCCTTGCGGCAGACGACGAGCAGTACCCACGCCGCACCGGCGAGCACCAGCCCGGCCAGCAGCCAGCCGCACACGTCGAGCACGGCGTTGCCGCCGGGTGCGCGGTCGTGGCGGGTGGTGGCGGCGGTGAGCGCGGCGGCGACGGTCAGGAACCCGGCGGCGGTGTGCGCGGCCCGCAGCCGGGAGACGAGGCGCTTGCCGTACCAGAAGCCGGGCAGCGACAGCGGCGGGCGTCCATCGGCTGCCGGATGGTCCTCCGGGACGGTGCGCTCCAGCGGCGGCTGGGACTCGTAGGCGCTCCAGGTGCGGTGCGAGAGCCACCACAGCAGCACCGTCACCGCGGTGGGCAGGACGGCGGCCAGTGCGAGCCTGCGGCCGGGCTGGCTCCACCAGCCGCCGGAGTCGCCGGCTTCCTGCGGCGCGGCCATGAAGGCGAGCCAGGACCGCTCCTCGGCGCAACGGGCGGCTCCAGCGCACTGCCAGGCGATCAGATCCAGCGCGACCTCGCACACGGCCGCGACCAGCAGCACGGTCAGTGAGAGCGCGATCAGCCGGACCAGGAGGCCGTGCAGCCGCACGGTGCGGTGGCGGCCGTGCGCAGCGGGCCGGGTCCAGTGCGCGAGGTTGGCCACCATGAACGGCAGCAGGATGAGCCACAGGGCGCGCGCCCCGTTGCCCGAGGTGAGGTTCGACCAGCAGTACGCCTCCGGGACCGGCTTGCCCGCGTAGTCCTGGGGGCGCCGCTCGGCGTCCTTGTCGTCGGTGCGGCGGTGTATCGCCGCCGTGCTGTCTCCGGTGACGCGCTCGGTGCGCGGGTCGCCGAGCATCTCGGCGGGGGTGGTGCCCCCCACCCCGTGGACGAGCAGTTCGAGCGCGAGGCCCGGCGTGTTCCCGCGCGCCCCGTTGCCGTTGCGTGCGTGGTCTGACGGCACTGTGGCTTCCCCCGAGTCCCCCGAACGGTGTGTCAGCTGTGTCGGCTACGGGTGACAGCATCACCGCCGGGCCCTGCGGAGTGCCAGCCCCTCAAGGGTGAAGGTGGAGTGGGGAGTGCCGGATCCGGGCAGGAGCGCCCCCGTTGTGCGCGTGGGAGGATGGCTCCACCGGCGGCCTCCCCCACAGCCCCGACAGGTCGGTCAGGAAGGAATGGAGACAGCGGCAGTGAGCGACAACCAGAACCTCCTCGCCGAGCAGCGGCGCGCGCTGATCCTGGAGGAGGTACGGCGACGGGGCGGGGCGCGGGTCAACGAACTGACCCGGAAGCTGTCGGTCTCGGACATGACGGTGCGGCGCGACCTGGACGCGTTGGCCCGGCAGGGCGCCCTGGAGAAGGTGCACGGCGGCGCGGTGCCGGTCGCGGAGGCGAGCACCCACGAGCCGGGGTTCGAGGCGAAGTCCTCCCTGGAGCTGAGCGCGAAGGAGGACATCGCGCGTGCGGCGGCCACCATGGCGCAGCCGGGTACCGCGATCGCGCTCTCCGGGGGCACCACGACGTTCGCGCTGGCCCGGCAGCTGCTGGACGTACCGAATCTGACGGTGGTCACCAACTCGGTGCGGGTCGCCGATGTCTTCCATTCCGCGCAGCGTTCGGGTGCCGGGGGCGCCGGGAGCCGTCCGGGTGCGGCGACGGTGGTGCTGACGGGCGGGGTGCGTACCCCCTCGGACTCGCTGGTCGGATCGGTCGCGGACGCGGCGATCCGTGCGCTGCATTTCGACGCGCTGTTCCTGGGGGTGCACGGCATATCGGTGGAGGCGGGGCTGTCCACACCGAATCTGGCGGAGGCCGAGACGAACCGGCATTTCGTCGGCTCGGCGCGCCGGGTGATCGTGGTCGCGGACCACACCAAGTGGGGGACGGTGGGGCTGAGTTCGTTCGCTTCCTTGGATCAGGTGGACGCGCTGGTGACGGACAGCGGGATGCCGCCCGCGGTGCGGGAGGAGATCCGGGAGCGGCTGCCGGAGCTGGTGGTGGCCGGGGAGCAGGACGTCGAGGGGGCCGCGGGCGCGCTGTGACGGCGGGACCCGCTCCGGCTGCCCGCGGCCGTGCTGTCCGGCCGCCCGGCCGCGGCTAGGGTGGTGGGGCTCCGCACGTCCGTTCGCGTACCGCTGGGGGTCGTTCGTATGGCACGTCAACTGTCGGCACGGCAACTGCACCCCGTCGAGCTGGACTTCGCCGACACCGCACCGCTGCGGCTGCCCTTCACCGCAGACCTGGGGGTTGCGCCCGAACGCGTGTACACGGCGCTGGCCGACGAGTTGGAGGCATGGCCGCGCTGGTTCACGGCGGTCACCGAGGTGCGGCCGACCGCCGGCGGCAAGGGCCGGGAGGTCCGGTTGAAGGGCGGGGGCTTCTTCGACGAGACGGTGCTGGCGGCGCATCCTGGCGAGCGGTACACCTACCGGATCGACCGCACCAACGCGCCCGGCATCCGCGCGATGCTGGAGGACTGGAACCTGGCCCCCTCACCGGCCGGCGGCACCCGGGTGCGCTGGACGATGGCCGTGGCGGGCACCCCGGCGCTGCGGGCCGTGCTGCGGCTGGGCAGGCCCGGGCTCGGCGCCTCGTTCCGGGACGCCATGCGCAAGCTGGAGCACAGGCTGCGCCCCTGAGCGACGGCCGGCAGCGTGATGGCGGAGGCCGTCTGCGCAGCGTGCCTAGCGGTGCTCCGTCCACGCGCCGGTGGCCAGGAACCGCTCCAGGGTGCGTACATAGGGACCGATGTCCAGCCCCTGCTCGGCGAGCCAGACGTCCGAGTAGTACTTGTCCAGATACCTCTCACCCGGGTCGCACAGCAGGGTGACGACGCTGCCCTGTTCGCCCGCCGCCAGCATCTCGGCGACGATCCGCAGGCTGCTCCACAGTCCGGTGCCGGTGGAGCCGCCCGCCTTGCGCCCCAGCACCCGGTCGAGGGTGCGTACGGCAGCCACGCTGGCGGCGTCCGGGACCTTCATCATGCGGTCGATGGCACCGGGCACGAAGCTGGGCTCCATACGGGGCCGCCCGATGCCCTCGATACGGGACCCGGTCGCGCTGGTGGCCTCCGGGTCGCCGCGCGTCCAGCCCTCGAAGAAGCAGGAGTTCTCCGGATCGGGGACGCATACGCGGGTGTCGTACTGCATGTAGCGGATGTAGCGCGCGAAGGTCGCCGAGGTGCCGCCGGTGCCCGCGGTGGCCACGATCCAGGCGGGCTCCGGGTGGCGCTCGCGGCTCAACTGCCCGTAGACGCTCTCGGCGATGTTGTTGTTCCCGCGCCAGTCGGTGGCCCGCTCGGCGTAGGTGAACTGGTCCATGAAGTGTCCGCCGCTCTCGGCGGCGAGCCGGGCGGAGACCTCGTAGACGGTGCGCGGATCGTCCACCAGATGGCAGGTGCCGCCCTGGAACTCGATCAGCCGGGTCTTCTCGCTGCTCGTCGTGCGGGGCATCACCGCGATGAACGGCACTCCGATCAGCTTGGCGAAGTACGCCTCGCTCAGCGCGGTGGAACCGCTGGACGCCTCGATGACGGGACGGCCGGGGCGGATCCAGCCGTTGCACAGCGCGTAGAGGAACAGCGAGCGCGCCAGGCGGTGTTTGAGGCTTCCGGTCGGGTGGGTCGACTCGTCCTTGAGGTACAGGTCGATACCCCACT
Organism: Streptomyces smyrnaeus; assembly: GCF_017676345.1. Lineage (GTDB taxonomy): Bacteria > Actinomycetota > Actinomycetes > Streptomycetales > Streptomycetaceae > Streptomyces > Streptomyces smyrnaeus. Next base: position 75,539 of record NZ_JAFFZM010000011.1, read on the forward strand.
CCTCAGGGAGTGGGAAGGCGAGCAGATGGGTGTCGGCGCTGCGTCCGCTCTCGGCGCGCACCTTGCGTACCGCCTCCTTCAGCCAGCCTCGCTGGTCCGGATCGCTGCGGTCGACGTCCTGGGTGGGCAGGTCGGCGACGGGAGGGGCGGGTTCGGTGGCGCTCACGAGGCCGATCATAGAGGGGGGCCGGTAGACAGGCGCGGACGTGGGCATGCTCACGGCGAGGGGTGGAGTTTCTCCGGGTGTACGGACACCGCTCGGGGGTACCCCTGCTTGGCAGAATCCGGTGGGAGGCGGTGTGTAGTGGCGGAGCCGGAGTTCGACGCGACTGGGGTTGGGATCAGCCGGATGCTTCGCTCACTCACCCGGGCCGGCCATGTGCTGGTGCGGGACGGCGAGCTGGTGTTGCTGACCAGCTACGGCAGTGAGATCGACAGCGCGCCGGTCGACGAGGTGCGGGTCAGCGGCTACGGGCTGCGGGACCAGGCGCTGGCGACCTTGCGGGGCAGAAGTTATCTGCTGCGGTTCGGCCTGGGCCATCGGGAGGAGCTGCTGTCGGCCGTGCGTACGGCACGGGCGAAGGCCGCCGCCGAGCGCGGCGTACTCGGCAGATGACCAGGCACCGGCTCACTGTGTGACTGAATCGTCGCTGAGCGTTTGCACCTCCGCTCGTCCGCTCTCATCCTGGCTCTGTAGCGCACGTCACATGTGATCCGTCCCCGCCCCCGGGCGGCCCCTCGTGAGGGAGTCACAGTCGTGATCAGTCCACCGAGCAGCACGAGCAAACACACCACCCCGGCGCGGCACTGTGCCGTGGAGTTCCAGGCGCTGCCCTCGCGCATAGGCCAGGTGCGCAGGATCGTCTCCGCACAGCTGCGGTACTGGCGCCTGGACGCCCTCATCGACGCCACCGCCCTCGGGCTGACCGAGCTGCTGGCCAACGTGCATCGGCACGCCGAGCCCGAGGGGCGAAGCGACGCGGACGGCCCGGCGCCCGCCGACAAGCACTGCACCGTGGAACTCTCCTACATGTGGAACCGGCTCACGGTCTCGGTGCGCGACCACGACCCCCGGCTGCCGCAGGTGCGCGGCTCCGCGTCCCGTGAGCCGCTGTCCACCAGCGGGCGCGGTCTGGCGCTGGTGGCCTCCATCAGCGAGAGCTGGGGCATGCGCGCCCAGACCGACGGCTCCGGGAAGATCGTCTGGTTCTCCCTCCCCGCCCCCGCACCGGATACGGCGGACCGGCGCAAGGGCCAGGACCGGGGCCAGGGCCGAGGCCGGGACCGGGAGGGCGGCACGGCACGCGAGACGCCGCCGGGTTCCACTCCTCCCGCCCCCGTACCGCCCCCTGCCGAGGTGGAGCCGGCCGCAGCGGGCTGAGGCGGCCTCGACCGCGCCGCCCGAAGGACTACTCGGTGGCGACGGCGCGCAGCACATCGAGGCGGGCCGCCCTGCGGGCCGGGCACCAGCCGGCCAGCAGACCGGCGACGATCCCGACGAGGGCCACCACGGTCAACTGGAGCAGCGGCAGGCTGAAGACGCTCAGCCCCCTGCTGTCGGTGGCCCGTACCAGCGCCCAGCCCAGGAACCCGCCGAGTCCGAGCCCGCCGAGCGTGCCGAAGGCGGCGACGAGCACGGACTCCCACCGCACCATGGCCCGCAGTTGGCTGCGGGTCTGGCCGACCGAACGGAGCAGCCCCAGCTCCCTGGTGCGCTCGTGCACGGCGAGGTTGAGGATGTTGGCGATGCCCAGCAGGGCGATGAGGACGGCGAGCCCCAGCAGCGCGTACACGAGGGTGAGCATCATGTCGATGCCGCCGGCCGCGGACTGCGCGTACTCCTCGCGGGTCTGTACGTCCGGGTTGCCGTAACGGTCGGCCACCCGCTCGACGGCGTCCCGGCCCGCTTCCTGCGATACGCCGTCCTTGAAGGTGACCGACAGCAGGCTGTCGGCGTCCTGCGTGCGGTGCGGCTCCCACGCCTGGTGGGTGAGGACGTAGTCACCGGTCAGTTCGCTCTGCTCGTAGACGGCGCGGACGGTGAAGCGCTGCTCGGTGCCGTCGCTGAAGGTGAGCGTCGTGCTGGAGCCGGGCCGCCAGCCGTGGTCGGCGGCCTCGCTCCGTGAGACGGCGATGCCACGGGTGCCCAGACCGGTGAGCGAGCCGTCGACCTCGCCCAGGTGCATGACGCGGGGCAGCTGGGCCGGCTCGGTGACGGTCAGCTCCTGACCCCTGCCGTCGACGCGGGCCACTCCCTGTCCCAGGTCGAGCGCGATGTCCACCTCGGGCAGCCGCTGCACGGCAGGCGCCAGCTCGGGGCTCAGGCCGCTGCCGCCGGCACCGAACCCGGGGTGCTGACCGCGAGGTCCCCGGCGAAGTTGCGGCTGACCGTCTCGTCCGTCGTCGCCTTCAGCGAGGAGGCCAGGCACACCGCGATCCCGACTCCGAGCGACAGCAGCAAGGAGAGGGCGCTGATGACCAGCGGGCCCTCTGAAAGGGGAATCCGAGTGCGCGCAGCAGCGCGTTCTCACGGGTGCGCTGAGCGACGACGATGGCGAAGGTGTTGTGGATCGAGAAGACGGCGACCAGCAGCGCGATACCGGAGAAGACGAGCAGCAGGCTGGTGAAGAGGGTCAGGAACTGGCCGGAGACGTTCTCGGAGTTCTCCTCGGCCGCCTCCTGGCCCGTGACGGCCTCGATTCCCTCGGGCAGCGCCGCCTCCAGCCGCTCGGCGAGCTGCCGCTGGCTGGTGCCGTCCTCGGCACGCACCCGGATGGAGGTGGCGGTGCCCGGTTCGGGCATCAGATGTCGCTCCGCGTCCGCGCGGGTCAGTCCGGTGAAGGTGGCCTGCCCCATGCCGCTCTCCCCGCCGAAGGTGACCAGGCCGACGATCTTCACCCGCAGGGGGTCGGGGGGTGCGCAGGGTCGTAACGTCGCCGATTTCGAGCTTGCCGGAGGCGGCGGCGCCCTCGTTGACCACGACCTCCAGGGGCGCGGGGCGCACGGCCCCGGGAGAGCGCGTAGGGGTTGAGTTGCTTGTCGCCGATCCAGTTGCCTGCGGTGGTGGGCGGACCCTGCCCGCCGACGGGTTCGCCGTCGGAGCCCACGAGCTGTCCGGCGCCCTCGACGCTGGGTTCGGCCGCTGCGACGCCGGAGGTGCCGCGGCTGCGCGTGCGGGAGCTGCCACCGGTGCGTGCGGGGACAGAGTGCTCGGTGCTCGTCGGGCTCATCGGGCCGCCCGGCGAGCGCCCTGGCCACGGCGACGCTCCCCCAGTGCCTCAAGGGCCTGGGGGCACCCCCAGCTGCTGGCCGCCGGAGAGCTCGCCGGGCCGGTGGTGCAGCCGGTCGCCGAGCCCGACGACATCGATGAGGGCCTCGGTCCACTCCGGGTCGGGGCGGGAGCCGGCCAGGTCCTGCGGGAGGGTGATGTTCTCGGCGACGGTGAGGGTCGGCAGCAGGTTGAACGACTGGAAGACGAAGCCGACGCGCTCCCGGCGCAGCAGGGTGAGCTTCTTGTCGCTGAGGGAGCCCAGTTCGGTGCCGCCGATGTAGGCCTGCCCAAAGGTGAGGGTGTCCAGCCCGGCGGCGCAGTGCATGAGGGTGGACTTGCCGGAGCCGGAGGGGCCCATGATGGCTGTGAAGCGGCCCGTCCCGAAGCCGAGCGTCGCGCCGTCGAGTGCGCGGACCTCCGCGTCACCGCTGCCGTAGACCTTCACGGCAGCGGTGACGCGTGCGGCAAAGGTGCCGCTCACCGCTTGCCGCCCGTGGGCCCGCCGTGCCGCTCGCGGGTGCTCTCGTGCAGTACGGAGACGCGGCGCCAGTACTCGTCCTCGTCGATCTCGCCCTGGGCGAAGCGCCGGTCGAGCAGGTCGAGCGGGCTGCCGGTGCCGTCCTGTGCCGGGTGCGGCTGCGCTCCCCAGGCGGCGCGGGCGCCGCGGTGGCCGCGCCGGACGGTGCGCAGCAGGAAGACGCCGCCGGCGATGACGGCGGCCCAGATGAGCGGGAAGAACAGGATCCAGGGTCCCGGGCCCCCGTCGTTGTGCCATTGCGCCAGAGTCTGCACGGCCCTCAACTCCTCGGTAGCGGTCGATGGTGCGTTCTCGCTACCGAGAGTGCGCGCCGACCGGGGGCCGGGGCGTCGTACGGCCGGCGGCAGTACCGGTACCTCCCGGGGAGTACCACGAGGGGCGCGCGCTGCTCCGCGACGGCTTTGTGCCGCCCGGCGGCGGGGCGGGCTACTCCGCCGGGAGAAGCCCGGGCGACGCGGGCCGCGGCCCCTGGGACGGCCGTCGGCCGGTCTCGCGGCGCATGCAGACACGGGGCCAGCGGTCCAGCCCCGCCTTGCTCTCCTTGGCGCGGATCTCCCGCAGCCCGGGCGTCAGTTCGTGCTCCGCGAGGGTGCGGAAGCCCAGGCGCGCGTAGTAGGGCGCGTTCCAGGGGACCTCGGCGAAGGTGGTGAGGGTGAGCGCGGGCATCCGGTCGGCGGCCGCCCGCGAGGCCAGGTGGTCCAGGAGGGCTCGCCCGATGCCGCGCCGGGCGCGGTCCGGGTGGACGGAGACCTGCTCGACGTGCAGGCAGCCGTCGACCGGTTCGGCGAGCGCGTAGGCGGCGGGCGGGCCGTCCTCGACCGCGGCGACCCACAGTCCGCCGGTGTCCGCGAACTCGCGCAGGATCTCCAGCGAGGGTGGCTCGTCGTCGGCTATCTCGTCCATGCCGAGGTCGCGGAACCACCGGCCCGCTGCCCGCTCGATCTCCTGGAGTCTGTCGAGTTCGCGGGCGGTCCCCGCTCGGATGCGCATGGGGCTATCCTCCCAGCGTCCCGATCGGGTCATCGAGTACCGGCTGCCAGGCCAGTTCGGCGGCGCCGACCAGGGAATTGTGCTCCAGTTCGCTGGGCAGGACGGGCACACTGCCGCTGCGTCCCCACAGGCTGCGGTCCGCGACGACGCCGCGCAGCCGTTCGCCGTCGGCCTCCACCAGGGCGCGGTGCAGTCCGGCGAGCACGATGCGGTCGGGGTTGAGGATGTTGACGAGGCCGGCGAGGCCCAGCCCGAGCCGGTCGATGAGCCGGCCGGCCGCCTCCCGGACGCCGGGGTCGTCGGCGTACCGGGTACGGACCAGTTCCGCGGCCTGCGTCAGCAGGGAGGTGCCGGAGTCGGCCGTACGCCCGGCGGCGTCGAAGAGCGCCACCGGGTCGGTCTCCACGTCCAGGCAGCCGCGGCTGCCGCAGTGGCAGGGGCGGCCCTCGGGGTCGACGGTCAGATGGCCGACCTCCAGGGCGAGGCCCGAACTCCCGGTGTGCAACCGTCCGTCGAGCACCAGCGCGCCACCCACGCCGTGGTGTCCGGTGCCGACGACGAGCAGATGGCGGGCTCCGCGCCCGGCACCGTGCCGGTGCTCGGCCAGCGCCGCGACGTTGAGGTCGTTGGCGGCGAAGCCGGCGACCGCGGCGCCGTGCACCTGGTCGGTGACGCCGGTTTCGGCGAGGCAGGCGCGGAAGGTGTCGCGTACCGGGGCGCCCGCCTCCCAGGCGAGGTGCAGCGGGTTGAGCGCGGTGCCTTCCGGCTCGGCGACGGCCGAGGGCACGGCGAGCCCCGCGCCCACACAGCGCCGCCCGGTGGTGCGCAGCAACTCGGCGCCCACCTCGACGACTTCGCTGATGACCTGCGCCGGGTCGGCGTCCACGATGCCGCAGCCGGGGGCGGTGGCGACGATGCGCCCACCGAGGCCGACGAGGGCGGCACGGTAGCCGTCCGCGTGGATCTGTGCGGCCAGTGCCACGGGTCCGGCGGGGTCGATGGCGAGCCGGTGGGAGGGGCGGCCCTGGCTGCCGACGGGAGCGGTGGGGTGGGCGTCGACGGTGATGAGCCCGAGGGCTTCCAGCTCGGCGGCGACAGCTCCGGCGGTGGCGCGGGTCACGCCCAGTTCGGCGGTGAGCACGGCGCGGGTGGGCGCCTGCCCGGTGTGGACCAGTTCCAGTGCGGGCCCGAGCGCCGAACGCCCTCTGTCCAACCTTGTTGTACGCGTCTGGGTCACCCCTCTATTCTCTCTTTGTGCCGACACTAAACAAAATACGGTCGGCGCTCGCCGGTGCAACGGGGCACGGCGGCCGGTCCATGGCCGCTCCCCACCGCTCGGACCTGCGCCGCTTCCGCTACGCCCTGACCGCTCTGTTCGCTCTCGACGGATTCCTCTTCGCCGGATGGGTGGTGAGGATTCCCGCAGTCAAGGCCCAGACAGGCGCCTCCGCCAGCACGCTGGGCCTCGCGCTGCTCGGCGTGTCGGCGGGGGCCGTGGCCACCATGATGGTGACCGGACGGCTGTGCGCCCGCTTCGGCAACCAACCCGTCCTCCTCGCCTGCGGATTCCTGCTGCCGCTCAGCGTCGCACTGCCGCCGCTCACCGGCTCGGCACTCGCACTGGGACTGGTGCTGCTGGTCTTCGGCGCCGCCTACGGCGGGATGAACGTCGCCCTCAACAGCACCGCGGTGGAGCTGATCACCGCGCTGCGCCGCCCGGTGATGCCGGGCTTCCACGCCGCCTTCAGCCTCGGCGGCATGGTCGGCGCGGGCCTCGGCGGGCTGCTCGCCGGGCAGTTGACCGCCACCCGGCACCTGCTGCTGCTCACCGCCGCGGGGCTGGTCGTCGCCGCACTCGCCGCCCGACCGCTGCTGCGCTTCCAGCTGCCGGGCGCACGACGCCCGGGCGGGGAGGGACCCGACGGCACACCCGGTACCGCCGGACCCCCGCGGCCGGCCGGGCGCAGCCGCCGGCCGGTCGCCGTACTGGGCCTGATCGCGCTGTGCACGGCGTACGGCGAAGGCGCACTGGCGGACTGGAGCGCGCTGCATCTGACGGACGATCTGGGCGCGAGCGCGGCCCTGGCCGCCTCCGGCTACTCGGTGTTCGCCGGAGCCATGACGCTGGGCCGGCTCTCGGGCACCACGCTCGTCGAGCGGCTGGGCCCCGGCAAGGTGCTGATCGGCGGCGGTGTACTGGGCTGCTGCGGCATGCTGCTGGGTTCCCTCGCACCGTCGGTGTGGCTCGTCCTGGGCGGCTTCGTCCTCACCGGCCTCGGCCTGGCCAACGTCTTCCCCATCGCCATCGGGCGCGCCGGCGATCTCGCGGGCCCCAGCGGGGTCGCGGCCGCCTCCACCTTCGGCTACGGCGGAATACTGCTCGGCCCGGTCGCCATCGGTTTCCTCGCCGACTGGTTCTCGCTGCGGTCGGCGCTGCTGACGGTCGCACTGCTCGCGGCGTTCGCCTCGGTGACGGCGGCGGCGACGCGCAAGAGGGTGCTGCCGGAAGGGTGAGCAGGGCCGGGAGACGACCGGGAGCAGGGTCTCCTTCTTCTCCCGCTGGCCAGAATCTTTCGTTTGCCGTCACTCAGGCCAGTGTTATGGCAGGCCAACGGCTCGCACAGTGGAACCCATGAACACCACTTGGACGCTGGACCGCACATTCGAAAGCGCCGCCGGAACGGTGCGCTGGGCCGCCCTCGGCGACCCGGCGCAGCCGCCCGTGGTGCTGCTGCACGGCACGCCCTGGTCCTCCTACACCTGGCGGAACGTCGCCCGCGCCCTCTCGGCCGACCACCGCGTGTACGTGTGGGACATGCCGGGCTACGGCACCTCTGCACAGTACGAGGGACAGGACGTCACTCTGGGGTCGCAGGCCCGAGTGTTCACCCAGCTGCTCCAGCACTGGGGACTGGAGCGGCCCGCCGTGATCGCGCACGACTTCGGCGGCACGGTGGCCATGCGCGCGCATCTGCTGCACGGCGCGCTCTACGAACGGCTCGCGCTGGTGGACGTCGTGGTGGCCTTCGACTCCTGGGGCTCGCCCACCTACAAACTGATGGGTGGGCACCCGGACGTCTTCGCGCAGCTGCCGGCCGCTCTGCACGGCGCCATGGTCCGTGAGTACATCTCCTCCGCCAGCGCGCGGGGCCTGCACCCGGACGTGCTCGACGAGCTGGCCCGGCCCTGGCTGAGCGAGGCGGGACAGCCCGCCTTCTTCCGGCAGATCTCCCAGAACGACCGGCGCTGGACCCACGAGGTCGAGGAGAGGTACGGCGAGACGGCGGTGCCCGTCCTCGTCTGCTGGGGCAGCGACGACGCGTGGATCCCGGCCGACAACGCGCAGCGGCTCGCCGACCGTATCCCGTCGGCCCGGCTGCACATGATCGAAGGCGCGGGCCACCTCGTGCAGGAGGACGCTCCGGCCGAACTGACCGCGGCACTGGTCCGGTTCCTGGACGGAAAGTGAGCGTCCCCCGGCAAGAGCCGGTGCTAGCGTCGCGTCCATGGCAAACGTGCTGCGCACACCGAAGGGGCTGCTGCGAGCCCTGAACTGGTATCCGCCGTACCGCTTCGCGGGCATCCGCGTACTGGAGATCGCCGACGACTGGAGCAGCGCCCGGGTACGGCTACGGCTCAGCCGGCTGAACCGGAACTACTTCGGCACCCAGTTCGGCGGCTCGCTCTACTCGATGAGCGACCCGTTCTGGGCGCTGCTGACGGTCAACAGCCTCGGCCGGGAGTACGTGGTGTGGGACAAGGCCGCCGAGATCGAGTTCGTCTCCCCCGGACGGGGCGATGTCTACACCGAGTTCAAGCTGACCGAGGACCGGCTGGAGGAGATCCGCGCCGCCACGGCGGACGGCTCCAAGGCGCTGCCCTGGTTCGAGTCGACGGTCACGGCGGCCGACGGCACCCTCGTCGCCCGCGTCCGCAAACAGCTCTACGTCCGCCGCAAGCGGGACAGCTGACCGGCAGGCGGCCCTCCGCCGCCTGCCGGTCGCCTCCGGCACTCCGCCCCCGGCTCTCAGCCGAGCCAGCCCGGCCGCACCAGGCCCGACTCGTAGGCGAGAACGACAAGTTGGGCGCGGTCGCGGGCGCCCAGCTTGACCATCGTGCGGCTCACATGGGTCTTGGCGGTCAGCGGCGAGACGACCAGCCGACGGGCGATCTCCTCGTTGGAGAGCCCTATCCCCACCAAGGCCATCACCTCCCGCTCCCGCTCGGTGAGTTCGGCCAGCCCCTCGATCCCGGTGGGCTCCTTGGACCGGGCCGCGAACTCCTCGATGAGCCGCCGCGTGACACCCGGCGACAGCAGCGCGTCCCCGGCGACCACGGCACGCACGGCGCGCACCAACTCGTCCGGCTCGGTGTCCTTGACGAGAAAGCCCGAGGCGCCCGAGCGCAGCGCCTCGAAGACGTACTCGTCCAGCTCGAAGGTGGTCAGCATGACCACCCGCACCGCTCGCAACTGAGGATCTGAGGTGATGCGGCGGGTGGCGGCCAAGCCGTCGACGAGCGGCATCCGGATGTCCATCAAGGTGAGGTCGGGAGCGAGTTCGCGTACCGACGCGACCGCCTCCTCGCCGTCGGCCGCCTCCCCCACCACCTCGATGTCCGGCTGCGCGTCCAGCAGCGCACGGAATCCGGCGCGCACCAGAAGCTGGTCGTCGGCCAGCAGCACACGGATCACGCTCTGCCTCCCCTTCTCGGCGGCTCTGCGGCTCTGCGGCCGGGGCGCTCACTGTAGCGGCGCCCTGTTCTCCCCGGAACGCAGCGGGATCGTCGCCCGGACCCGGAAGCCACCGTCCGCGCGCCGCCCCGCCTCGACGGTCCCGCCGAACGCCGCGGCCCGCTCACGCATCCCCGTCAGCCCGTTGCCATCGCCTGTCGGCCCGCTACCGGTCGCCGGCCCCTCGTCGTCGACCAGCAGTTCCAGCACATCGGTGCCGTAGCGGATACGGACGTCGGCGGTACGGGAGCCGGAGTGCCGCACGATGTTGGTGAGCGCCTCCTGCACGACGCGGAACGCCGCGAGGTCGGCGCCCGGCGGCAGCGGTACGGGCGTGCCCTCGGTGCGGGTGGTGACCCGGAGCCCCGCGCTCGCCGCCTGTTCGGTGAGTTCCCCGAGCCTGTCGAGCCCCGGCGCCGGCGCGCGGGGCGCGTCCCCCGGCGCCCGCAAGGTGGCCAGCACCTGCCGGACCTCGCCGAGCGCCTCCTTGCTGGCCGCCTTGATGGTGGTGAGCGCCGCGCGGGCCTGCGCGGGGTCGGAGTCCAGCAGTGCGAGCCCGACGCCCGCCTGCACATTGATCACGGAGATGCTGTGCGCCAGTACGTCGTGCAGCTCGCGGGCGATCCGCAGCCGCTCCTCGTCCGCCCGGCGCGCGGCGGCCTCCTCTTCCTCCCGCGCCCGGCGCTCCCGCTCGGCGAGGCGCACCCGGGCCAGCTCTCCGGCCGTGCACAGCGCGACCATCCATACGGCCATGAACAGGTCGGTTCCCCACGGTCCCGGCCCCTCCGGTGGCAGCCAGCGGTGGAAGGCGTGGAACGCCAGCAGATGCCCCAGCCACAGCATCCCCAGCGCGCCCCAGGTCGCGTACCGGTACCCGGCGACGAGCGCGGCGAACCCGGCGACCACGACGCTGAACAGCGCCGGCCCGTAGGGATAACCGGCCGCCAGATACGCCAGTGTCACCGCCGAGGCCCCGAACACCGTCGTACGCGGAAACCGGTGCCGCAGCAGCAGCAGAACCGGCCCGAGCGCCAGCAGCACCCGGGCCGCGACATCCAGGCCCACGGTGTCCGCCCGCTGATTGTGCGCCGCGAAGCCCGTACCGACCTGCTGGAAGACGAGCACGGCGAGCGAGGAGAGCCACGGGATGTGCCGCCGCGCCCGCCCCGGCCCGAACCGGCGCCGCCACGGCAGCAGCGGCCACCACGACTCCCCCGCTGCGGCCCGGCTCGCGGAAGTCGGGGGTGTGGGGGCGCCGGGCGGGTCGGCGGAGGGCGGAGTGCTGGTCACGACCTTCACGCTAGCCCCGGGGCGCACACCGCGGCGTCGGCCGAGCGCGGTCAGCACGGCTACTCCCCGCGGAGTACACGGGCCCCGGACCTGCCGCGATACGGCGCGACGCGGTCCCGGGCGCTCGCCTCAGCGGCGCAGCCCCACCTGGTCGGCAAGACGCTCGACGGCGTGGTCGAAGAACGCGTCCCGGGCGTCGACGACTCCGGTGAAGTGCCCGAACAACTCGAAGCCGACCAGCCCGAAGAGCTGGGACCACGCCGCGACGGCCTCCGCGGCGACCGCCGGGGGCAACTCCACACCGATGATCCCGACCAGCCGTTCGGCATCCTTCAGCACCGCTTCCGGCGCCGCAGCCCCGCGTGCGGGCTCGCGCAGCGCACCGCAGGCGTACGCGTCGCGCAGCACGGCGAACAGGGCGAGCCCCACCCGGGCGGCCGACTGCGTGGTGCTGGACGGCGCGGAGTACCCGGGAACGGGCGAGCCGTAGATCAGCGCGTACTCGTGCGGATGCGCCAGTCCCCACCCGCGTACCGCCCGGCAGACGGCCCGCCAGCGGACGAGATGCGAGTCCCCCACCGACTCGGCGTCGGCGAGCGCCGCTTCGGCCGCTGCTCCGACCGCGTCGTAGGCGTCCGTGATCAGCGCCGTCAGCAGATCGTCGCGGCTGGGGAAGTACCGGTAGAGGGCCGACGAGACCATGCCGAGGCCACGGGCGACGGCGCGGAGGGAGAGCCGCGAGGCGCCCTCCTCCGCGAGATGGCGGCGCGCCTCGTCCTTGATCGCGGTGGTGATCTCCCCTCGGGCCCGCTGCCGGGCGCCCTGAATCCTGCTGCTCATGGCGAGCAGTGTCGCAGGTGTGAGAGCAGCGCTCAACAAAGCGATCGGCGCTCACCAGTGTGAGCACCGCCCTGCAGCGAGAGCACTGCTCTTGCCCAGCCGCCCCAGGAGTGCAACACTGCTCTACATCGAGAGCACCGCTCTCGAAGTGGAGCACCAGTTCACGCCTTCACGCCGTGTCCACCCTTGATGGAGGAATCCGATGCCGCCCACGCCGTACGTCAAGCGCCCCGGCTGGTTCACCAACAACGTGCTGAACCGCACCGTCGCCTGGTTCTCCCGGCGAGGCATCAGCCTGGCAGGGTCCAATGTGCTCGCGGTCAAGGGCCGCAAGAGCGGCGAGTGGCGCCGTACACCCGTCAATCCACTCACCCACGAGGGCGGGACCTACCTGGTAGCGGCCCGTGGACACGTGCAGTGGACGCACAACATGCGCGCGGCCGGCGGCGGCGAGATGTTCCACGGCAGACGGGGGCGGCGCTTCACCGCGGCCGAGGTACCGGACGAGGAGAAGCCGGAGATCCTGCGGGCGTATCTGCGCAAGTGGAAGTGGGAGGTCGGGGCGTTCTTCGAGGGTGTGGGTCCGGACTCCTCCGACGAGGAGCTGAGGGCGGCGGCCGTCCGCCACCCCGTCTTCCGGCTCACCTACGTCGACTGACGCCTCCCGCGCGGATCAACACGGCTCAACGCGGATCACACGGATCACGCGGGACGCCGGGACGTCGCCTGGTCGCCGCCGCCTTCCCCGCCGTCACCGTCGCCGCCGTCACGCTGTGCGCCGCCGCTGCCGGTCCCGGCACCGCCGTCGGCCCCGGATACGCCCGTGTCCTGCGCGGCCTCCGCCTCCTGTTGTGCGGCCTCGCGACGGTCGAGGGTGTCCAGCGCGCGGCGGGCCACGGGGTGGACGCGGACGACCTCGGCGAGCGAGGTGGCCCCGCGGGTGAAGCGGGCGAAGACGTTCCAGGCGGGGCGGAACCCGGTGAGTGCGGCGTGGAAGAGCCCCGGGCGGCGGGAGAAGATCCGCAGCAGCCGCCGCCCCACGCCCATCTCGACGCCGAGCCCCGCCTTGACGGCAAAGGCGTAGTTGAGGGCCTGCCGCCGGGCGTCCACCGCGTCGTGCGCCTCGGCGATCCGTACGGCCCACTCCCCCGCCAGACGTCCCGAGCGGAGCGCGAAGGAGATGCCCTCGCGGGTCCAGGGCTCCAGCAGCCCGGCCGCGTCACCGCAGACCAGTACCCGGCCGCGGGAGAGGGGCGAGTCGTCGGCACGGCAGCGGGTCAGATGCCCCGAGGAGACGCGGGGCTCGAATCCGGCCAGGCCGAGGCGGCCGATGAAGTCGTCCAGATAGCGCTTGGTGGCCGCGCCCTCGCCGCGGGCGGAGATGACGCCGACGGTGAGGGTGTCGCCCTTGGGGAAGACCCAGCCGTAACTGCCCGGCAGCGGGCCCCAGTCCACCAGTACGCGCCCGGCCCAGTCCTCGGCGACGCTCTGCGGGACCGGGATCTCGGCCTCCAGCCCCAGGTCGACCTGGTCCATCTTGACCCCGACATGGGCCCCTATCCGGCTGGCGCTGCCGTCGGCGCCGACGACGGCCCGGGCGAGAACGGGTCGTTCCTCGCCCGTCAGGACGACGGCGACCGTGCGGCGGTCGGGCACGGCCGGACCGTGCTGTTCGACCCGGGAGACCGTCACTCCGGTGCGTACCTCGGCTCCGGCCTTGACGGCGTACTCGACCAGGCCGTTGTCGAACTCGTCCCGGTTGACGAGCCCGAAGAGCATGTTGCGGGAGCGGCGGGTGCGGGTGAGCTTGCCGTTGAGGGCGAAGGTCACGGCGTGCACACGCTCGCGCAGGGGCAGGTCGAAGCCGGGGGGCAGCGCGTCGCGGGAGGGGCCGATGATGCCGCCGCCGCAGGTCTTGTAGCGGGGCAGTTCGGCCTTCTCCAGGAGCAGAACGCTGCGGCCCGCGACGGCGGCCGCGTAGGCGGCCGAGGCCCCGGCGGGTCCGGCGCCGACCACGACGACGTCCCAGACGGGGCGGTCCTCTCCCCCGTCCGCCACGGGTCCCTCGGCGGGGCGCTCGACGGGGTGCTCCTCACCGGACCCACCCGCCTGGCCCGTGCCGGCGTTCCCCGCGGGCTCGACGTCCTCGTTCCCGGCTGCGTGCTCGCTGCTCACGATGTGTTGTGCTCCCGCTTGACCTCGGCTTACGGATGGCCCATCGCATCCTACGGGCCCGCCAATGTGCGATACACATGTCTCCGTACACGTGTGCCAACGTCGCGCCCACAAGGAGCGTTCCCCATGCAGCAGCCTTCGTCCGACCCGACGGCTATGCCTTCCTCGCCTGCTTCGTCCACTTCCTCCGCGTTCTCCGGATCAACGGCATCCCCTGCGTCCACCGTCTCCACTGCTCCTGCCACCTCGGAGACCGGTCAGGGGCCCGACGCCGGCTACGCGTCGGGGGTGGCCGCTACCGTCGCCGCGCTGATGCCGCGGGCGCGGACCGAACTCGCCGAGCTGGTGGCGTTCCGCTCGGTGGCCGACCCGGAGCAGTTCCCCAAGAGCGAGTGCGAGGACGCGGCCGCCTGGGTCGCTCAGGCGCTGCGCGCGGAAGGCTTCCAGGACGTGGCAACGCTGGACACCCCGGACGGCACCCAGTCCGTCTACGGACTTCTGCCCGGTCCGGTCGGGGCTCCCACGGTGCTGCTGTACGCGCACTACGACGTACAGCCGCCGCTGGACGAAGCGGCTTGGCGCACCCCGCCGTTCGAGCTGACCGACGGCGCGGACGGCCGCTGGTACGGACGCGGCGCGGCCGACTGCAAGGGCGGGTTCCTCATGCATCTGCTCGCCCTGCGCGCCGTCAAGGAGAACGGTGGACTGCCCGTCTCGGTGAAGATGATCGTGGAGGGCTCGGAGGAACAGGGCACCGGAGGGCTGGAGCAGTACGCGCGGCAGCACCCCGAGTTGCTGGCGGCGGACACCATCGTCATCGGGGACGCGGGCAACTTCCGCTGCGGGCTGCCGACCGTCACCGCCACGCTGCGCGGTATGACGCTGCTGCGCGTGCAGGTGGAAACCCTGGAGGGCAACCTGCACTCGGGCCTGTTCGGCGGCGCGGCCCCGGACGCGCTGGCAGCGCTGCTGCGCACCCTGGACTCGCTGCGGGACGCCGAGGGCAACACCGTGGTCGACGGACTGGAGTCGGACGCGCGCTGGGAGGGCATGCCGTATCCCGAGGAGGACTTCCGGCGCGACGCCAAGGTGCTGGACGGGGTCGGCCTCCTCGGTGACGGCGCCGTCGCCGACCGGCTGTGGGCGCGCCCCGCCGTGACCGTGCTGGGCATCGACTGCCCGCCAGTCGTCGGCGCGACGCCCTCGGTGCACGCCTCGGCCCGCGCGCTGATCTCGCTGCGGATCCCGCCGGGCACCGATGTCGAGAAGGCCATCGAGCTGCTGGTCGCGCACGTCGAGTCGCACGTCCCGTGGCAGGCGCGGGTGTCGACCGAGGTGATCGGCAAGGGCCAGCCGTTCAGCGCCGACACCTCCAGCCCGGCGTACACCGCGATGGCCGCGGCACTGAGCACGGCGTACGACGGGCAGCAGATGCAGATCGCGGGGATGGGCGGCTCGATCCCGCTGTGCAACGCCCTGGACGCGCTCTACCCGGACGCCGAGATCCTGCTCATCGGGCTGAGCGAGCCCGAGGCGCAGATCCACGCCGTGAACGAGAGCGTGGACCCGCGCGAACTGGAGCGGCTGGCCGTTGCCGAGGCGCTGTTCCTGCGCGGCTACGCGGAGCAGGCAGCCGGGACCGCCTGAGCGCGGGGCGCGACGTGCTCGTACGGGAGCGGGTCGGGCACGCGGCCGGCCGGTGGCCCGGACATCAGCGCAGCAGGTTGCCCGAGCGAGTGGCACCGGTCGGCACGCCGCGCTCCAGGTAGAGCGGGTGCCCCGCCCGCCGGGCCTGCAGGGCGCAGCGCAGCCGCTCCAGACGTACCGGAGGCAGCAGTTGCGCGGCTTCCTCCTCCGTGACGAAGCGCCAGCCGCGGAGTTCGGCGCTGGGCAGCAGGAGCGTCGCGGCGTCCTCGGTCGCCAGCCGTCCACCGTCGAAGAGCAGCCGCATCCCGCCGAACCCCGGCGGGTGCGGCGGCTCCCAGTCGACGACGAGCAGCGCCAGCTCGCCGGCCAGCCGCAGCCCCAACTCCTCGAACACCTCCCGCACGCCGGCGGCACTGGGGGCCTCGCCCTTCTCGACGACGCCGCCGGGGAACTCCCAGCCGGGCTTGTAGGTGGGGTCGACGAGCAGTACCCGGTCACGGTCGTCGAAGAGCAGGATCCCGGCGGCGACCGTCTCCGCCGTCGGCTCGGGCGTCTGCACGATGTCCACGGCACCCTCCCCGGCGCTGATCGCCTCGGCGAGGCGTTCGGCGGTGCGGCGGGGGGTGAGGTGGGTGGTGTCGACGGTGCCCGCTTCCGCGGTGATCCAGGGCAGCGCCTCCCGGTAGGGGCGCAGATGGCTCAGGGCCCAGGCCCGGGTCGCGCCGCCGTCCGCGGCGGCACGGGTGTCGATACGCTCGCGCAGCACGGGTTCCTCGGCGTGCAGCAGAAGGTGACGTACGGGTATGCGGCGCGCGGCGAAGGCGCCGAACATCTCGTCCCGGTACTCACGACGCAGCAGCGTCAGCGGGGTGATCAGCGGTCCTGGAACCTCGCACAGCAAAGCGGCGGCCGTGTCCACCACGAGCCGCCGCCATGAGCGCAGGTCCTGGAAGTCGGCTGTCTGCGCCAGTTGCTCCTTCGGCAGCATCCAGCGCAGCTGGGCGCCGATGACTTCGGGATCGTAGAGCGTGCTGCCCGGGAGCAGGTCCAGGAGTTCGTACGCCGCGGTGGTCTTGCCCGCGCCGAACGCTCCGTTCAGCCAGACGATCACGGTGTTCCCCCCTCATCCGTTTCCCCGTTCAGTTGCCCGCATCACCCGGTGCGGGAAACGCGCCGGGGCGGCTCTCCCGGCGCCGGAAGAGGCACGGCGCCCGCGCCCCGGCGCGTACGGCAGGCGCGTGCGACCCCGCAGGAGGAGCCGGGCACGGCCCGACGCCGTGATCCGGCCACGATCGGCCGGACGTCGGTCGCAGGTGGCCGGTCGCCGGTCGCCGGTGGACGGAGGACGGTGGACGGAGGGCTGCTGCCGGACGGAGAGTTGCTGCCGGACGGACGAGGGCACCGGTCAGCTGGGGGACCAGCCGGGGTCGCGCCCGGTGAGCATGAGCAGCCGCTCGAACGGGGTGGCCTCGGGCGGCGGGGGGATCTCCTCGCCGAACACCCCGGCCTTCCGGGCCATGGGGGCCATCTCCTCGAACTCGGGCCCGACTTCACCGAGCGCGGCCGGATCGGGCCGGTAGTCCTGTCCGGTGGCCCGAGCCAGGTCCCAGCCGTGGATGACCAGATCGCCCATCACCATGTACGCAACCGTGCGCTGCGGCAGCCCCATGCCCTGCGAGACGCCCTCCAGTGCGTCGGGCGCCGACCACGCCTCGGCCAGTTTGACCGTCTCGTCGCCGAAACGGCTGCGCCAGTCCCCTTCGAGATAGTCGGGCGTGGTGCTGAAGTCGGCGGTTCCCCTGGCGGCAAGCGCCTGGAAGCTGACGACGACGTGGAAGAGGTGGTTCAGCAGTGCCCGCACGTCGTACTCGGCGCAGGGCGTGGGCCAGGTGAGCTGTTCGTCCTTGATACCGCTGACCACCGGATCGGTGGCGCGGGCGGCGCTGTCGATGAGGGGAGAGAGTGCGTTCGCCATACCGTCACGCTATGCCCGGCGGTCCCCAGGCACTTGAAGAAACACGACATAGGATTTCCGCCATGGCAGGCCGAAGCGACGATGACGAGGGCCGGGGCGCCGGTCCGCGCCGGGACACCCGGGGCATCGTGCTGGCTTGCGATCTGCTGGCCCGGGTCCGGTTCCGCCGCAGACTCCCTGCCGAACCGCTCCGTCGATGGGTCGAGCACTACTGGCTGATCGACTGGGACCTGGAGGAACCGTACGTCTCCCAGGTCGTGCCGCACCCGTGCGTCAACGTGGTCTTCGAGCGGCGCGGGCCGGCGGACCTCGCTCCGGGGACCGGACTGGTCGCCGGGGTGGGCACCGGCGTCTTCTCGACCAAGTTGGAGGAGGTCGGCCGGGTGTGCGGGGTGCAGTTCAGGCCCGGCGGCTTCCGCCCCTTCCTCACACCGCCCCACCCGCTCTCCACGCTGACCGGCCGCCAACTACCGCTCGAAGAGGTGTTCGGTTCTACCGAGGACGTACCGTCCTGGATCCTGGACCCCGACCGGGAGGACGAGCGGGTGACGGCGCTCGACACCTTCCTGCTCTCCCTCTCCCCGGCCCGGGACCCGGCCGCCGAGCGGGCCATGGCGCTGGCACACCGGGTGCGCACGGACCGCTCCGTACTGCGCGTCGAACGTCTCGCCGCGGACGCCGGTATGTCCGTGCGCACCCTCCAGCGTCTGTTCGCCACCTACGTCGGGGTGACTCCGAAGTGGACGATCCTGCGATACCGCGTCCATGAGGCCATGGAGCACGCCACCACCCACCCCGAGACGGACTGGGCCCGTCTGGCCGCCGACCTCGGGTACAGCGATCAGGCCCACCTGGTGCGCGACTTCACCGCCGCCGTGGGCGTCACCCCGTCCGCGTACGCCCGCGCCGCGGCACAGGCCCCGTCGGCCACCGGCTGAACTGCCGTCGCGGGCGCGCAGTGTACTCGGACGTAGGCGCGGCAGTGCGGCGGACGGGGACGGAGCAGCGCACGGGGCCGCGATAGGGACGTGTGCCGCACGCCGGAGCTGGATACCCGCTGGGCTGCGGCGCACCCGAAGAGGCCGCAGCCTGGAGACCACGGCGCCGGCCGGCGAAGTGACCGACGAGTCGGTGCCGAAGAAACCGGAATCCCTGCCACCGAGGAGGCCGGAACCTCATGTCAGCACAGCAGCCGAACTCACTGCCGTTGCCCGACTACGACCAGTTGCCGGCGGGGAGTGTGGAGCACCGGATCAGGTCGCTGGGAAGTGACGAGGTGCGGCAGCTCCTGGAGTACGAGCAGGCACACGCCGACCGGCCGCAGGTGAAGCAGACCCTGACCGCGCGCCTTGACCAGCTCGCATCCGGCGCCGAGCCCTCCGGCGGCGACCCCCGCGCAGCGGGACCCGACATTCCGCCCGACACCCCTGGCTCCTCCCCCGTCTCCCCGGCCAGTGCGGCCGAACCGGAAGAACCCCTCCGGCACGGCAAGCACGAACTGTAGGCCGACCGGGTCCCACCGCCGCGCCGGACAGAACGGCGCTCAACTCCGAGAGCACCGCTCTCCCATCGGAGCGCCGCTCCTGGGAGGGGGCACCGCTCTTCCCTCGAAGCCGTGCTCCCCAGCGGGCCGGTGCTCTTCCACCGGAGCGGCGCTCTTGAGGCCGGAGTGCTGATCTTCGGCCGGAGCACCGCTCTCCCACTGGAGCGGCGCTCCTCAGCGGGGCGGTGCTCCTCCGCAGGGCGGTGCTCCTCCACCGGAGCGGCGCTTCACCGGATGAGCGCCGCTTCCCCCACGGATCAGCCACACTTTCGCCGGATCAGCGCCGCTCCCCCGGAGCGGCGCTGCTTCGCCGGGCTGCCGACCCGGCCCTCATGCCACGCGTTCGCCCAGCAGCCGCCAGCCCGCTGCCGCGGCGCCGATCAGTCCGGCGTCGGTGCCGGTGGCGGCGGGGGTCAGTTCGAGGTGGCGGATGTAGGGCAGGGTCGCGTAGCGCTCCAGTTCCGCGCGGAGCGGGGCGAAGAGGACCTCGCCGGCGCGGGCGACCCCGCCGCCGATGACCGCGATGTCGAGTTCGACCAGGGCGGCGGTGGCCGCGATGGCGGCGGCCAGTGCTCGCGCGGCGCGGCCGAAGGCGGCACGGGCCACCGGGTCGCCGGCGCGGGCGGATGCGGCGACTCCCGCCGCTGTGGCGTCCTGGTCAGGGCCGGGCCGCCAGCCCGACTCCAGGGCGCGGCGGGCGATGTTGGTGCCGCTGGCGATGGTTTCGACGCAGCCGCGCGAGCCGCAAGGGCAGGGGTCGCCGTCCATGTCGACGCTGATGTGCCCGATGTGACCGGCGTTTCCGGTGGGTCCGGAGTGGAGGGCGCCGCCCAGGATCAGACCCCCGCCGACGCCCGTGGAGACAACCATGCACAGGGCGTCGGTGCGGCCTTTGGCGGCGCCCTGCCAGTGTTCGGCCGCGGCGATGGCCGGGCCGTCGCCGATCAGCGAGACGGGGAGGCCGCCCGCCCGTGCGCGCACGTCGGCGATCAGCGGGTGGTCGCGCCAGGCGGGGATGTTGACCGGGCTGACGGTGCCGGCCTTGGCGTCCACGGGTCCCGCACTGCCGATACCGACGGCGCCGACCCGGTGCCAGTGCGCGGTGGCGGCCAGTTCGCCGACCACCTCGTCGACGGTCGCACGCAGCCGCTCCGCGCTCTCCTGCGCCGGGGTGGGCCGCTGGACGCGGGCCAGCAGTCCGCCGCCGCTGTCCACCAGCGCACCCGCGATCTTGGTACCGCCGATGTCGAGCGCGGCGACGAGGTCGTTGGGCATGGCTGGTCGACTCCTGCGCGTGCGGTTGGACGGACCCGCACGGTGCGCGGGGCGGACCGCCTCAGTCTGGCAAGACTTACGTGATCTGACAACGTTGTCCAGACCGCTGTCGGCGCCGCCGCTATGCTGCTGCGTAATCGCGATCAACGACAAGGACATGACCTGTGACCGCCGACGCCTCCGACACCGCCGACCCCGCACGTCCCCCGTTGCCCGCGGGAGCGGCCCCCGCGGGCTCCCGGGCGGCCGCGGCGCGCCGAGGGGGACGCCGCCATGCGGGCCGCCCGACCATGAAGGACGTGGCGGCGCAGGCAGGCGTGGGTCTCAAGACCGTCTCCCGGGTCGTCAACGGCGAGGCGGGAGTCTCCAGCGACACCGAGCGGCGGGTGCAGGAGGCCATCACCTCGCTCGGTTTCCGGCGCAACGACAGCGCCCGGGTGCTGCGCAAGGGCACCACGGCCAGTGTCGGCCTGGTGCTGGAGGACCTGGCCGACCCGTTCTACTCGCCGCTCAGCCGGGCGGTGGAGGAGGTCGCGCGGGCCCACGGTGCGCTGCTGATCAACGGATCGAGCGCGGAGGACCCGGAGCGGGAGCAGGAACTGGCGCTGGCGCTGTGCGCCCGCCGTGTCGACGGGCTGGTGATCGTGCCGGCCAGCGACGACCACCGCTATCTGGCGCCGGAGATCGCCGCGGGGGTCGCCACCGTCTTCGTCGACCGGCCGCCGGGGCGGATAGCGGCCGATCTGGTGCTCTCCGACAACTTCGAGGGCGCTCGGACCGGCGTCGCCCACCTGATCGCGCACGGGCACCGGCGTATCGGCTTCATCGGCGACCGGCCCGGCATCCACACCGCCAAGGAGCGGCTGCGGGGCTATCGGGCCGCGATGGCGGAGGCGGGGCTGCCGGTGGCCGACGCCTGGGTGGCGCCCGGCAGTACGGACTCCGACCGGGTGCGGGCCGACGCCGCCCGCATGCTGGACGGCACCGACGGCACCGAGCCGGTGACCGCCTTCTTCTCCGGCAACAACCGGGTGACGGTCACGCTGGTGCGGGAGTTGGCGGCGCCCGAGCGGCGGGACCGGCCCGTGGCGCTGGTCGGCTTCGACGATTTCGAGCTCGCGGATCTGCTCTCACCCCCGGTCACGGTCGTCGCCCAGGACCCGGCGGATCTCGGCCGCAGCGCAGCCGAGTTGCTGTTCAGGCGGCTGGACGGCGCCGACGACGAGCCCCGTACCGTCTCGCGTCCCACGGCGCTGATCGCCCGCGGCTCGGGCGAGATCCCGCCGGGCGACTGAGACCGCCCCGGGTTCGGACGAGACGCCGTCCGGAGCATCAAGGGCATCACAGGCCTCTGTGATACCCGAGAAGCCGGAGAGGATGGCACCTGACGAGGACTGATTCCACCTCGGCACCATGCGGTAGGCGCCGTGGACGGGCGGCAGCGGAGCGCGCCCGCTCCTTCTCGGGCCGGGTCGCCCTCGGCGCCCGCGCGATGGCGACGACGCCCTCGGACACCGGCTACCCCCGAGGAATCCGCCCCGTCAACCGTGCCCGCGGGAGGGTCCAACTCCCGTGCTTAAGTGGGGTCATGGCTGACAAGACCCCGGATATGACCCCTCCTGCCCAACCCGCGGCGACGAGCCCCTCCGAGGCCGCGCCGACCGCCCTGGCCGCCCCTGACGTACTGCGGACCGCGGCCGGCTACCAGGTGCGGCGCCTGTATCAGGCGTATGCAGGGGCGTGGTTGCGTGCTGTCGGCCAGACACTGACCGGACCGCAGTTCGCCGTCCTGACGACGGTGGGGGCCAGCCCCGGCAACGACCAGACCTCGCTCGCCTGCGCCGTGGCGCTGGACACCTCCACCATGGCGGATCTGGCCCGCCGGCTGGAGGATCGCGGGCTGCTGGAGCGCAGGACCGCCGCGGCGGACGGTCGCCGCAAACTGCTGTTCCTCACCCCGGAGGGCGAGCGGGCGCTTCAGACGGCCGACGCCCGGGCGCGGAAGCTGGACGAGCGGCTCCTGGAGCGGTACGACTCGGCGGACCGCGACCGGCTCCTGCGGGAACTGACCGCCCTCGCCGACGACTGGGAGCGGCTGGGCAGCGACCTCTAGCAGCGGCCGGGGACACTGCCGGCCTCCGGGCGCCTGCCCGTGTGCGGAGGCGGAGGCCGGTGGTGTGCGCCGGTCGGAGCCGGGCGACCGCGCGAGACCTGGGCGGCCGCCCGGGGAACAGGAACGTCGCGCCTTCAGCGACCCGCGAGCCGGTCGAGTTCGGCACGGTCGAGTCCGCAGACCTCGGCGACCTCCGCGCTGTCCAGCGCACCGCAGTCGAGGCCGCGCAGCAGATATCCACTGAGCGCGCGGGCGGTGGCGGGCTCGTCCATCACGTCGCCGCCCGCCTGGCCCACGTAGGCGGCGAGCCGTTCGCCCGCGCGCCGCATGCCCTCGCGGTAGAAGGCGTAGACGGCGGCGTAGCGGGTGGGCAGGTGGCCGGGGTGCATGTCCCAGCCCTGGTAGTAGGCGCGGGCGAGCGAGCGCCGTACCAGGGAGTGGTGGAGCCGCCAGGCGTCGTGCACCTGTGCCCGGTCGCCGGTGGGAACGACGTTGGTGGATCCGTCGGAGAGCCGCACGCCGGTGCCGGCGGCGGCGACCTGCATCACGGCCTTGGCGTGGTCGGCGGCCGGGTGGTCCATCGCCTGATAGGCGGCGGAGACCCCGCAGGAGGCGCTGTAGTCGAAGGTGCCGTAGTGCAGCGAGGTGGCGCGGCCCTCCGCGGCGTCGATCAGCCGGGCGACGGTGGCCCGGCCGTCGGCGCCGAGGATCGATTGGGTGGTCTCGATCTGGATCTCGAAGCCGATACGGCCGGCGTCCAGGCCGCGGGCCTTCTCGAACTCCTCGCACAGCCGGGCCATCGCGGTGACCTGCTCGGGGTAGGTCACCTTGGGCAGCGTCAGCACCAGCCCGTCGGGCAGCCCGCCCGCTTCCAGCAGTCCGGTGAGGAAGAGGTCGAGGGTGCGGATGCCGCGGTCGCGGACGGCCGCCTCCATGCACTTCATCCGGATCCCGGCGCAGAACGGCGCGGGTCCCTCGGCGCCCTCCGCGAAGGCCCCGGCGATCAGCTCGGCGGCGCGGACGGCGGCGTCGTCCTCCTCGTCGTCGGACCGGACCCCGTAGCCGTCCTCGAAGTCGATGCGCAGGTCCTCGACGGGCTCACGGCGCAGTTTGTCCCGGAGCCGGGCATGGACCGGACCGGCCAGTTCCTCGTCCATGCCGAGGACCGCGGCGAGGGCTGCGGCGTCGGGGGCGTGTGCGTCCAGCAGCGCGCCGGCGGCCTCGCCCCACTCCCGCACGGTGCCGGGCGTCACGACGTCGGCGGGTACGTACACGGTGTGCACCGGCTGCCGGGTGCCCGGGTCCCCCGGGTAGCGCCGGGCGAGTTCGGCGTCCACCGGTTCGAGCAGCCGGGAGACCCCCTCCAGCACTCCGCTGTCCAAGCTCGTACCGACCGTCCCGCCCTGCGCCATCTGTACTCCCTCTCCCGCACACCGACCAGGCATCAACAAAACGTTGAAGCCAGTGCCGTGACGCTAATGGCGGCCTGAGCAGCCAGTCAAGGGTCTCCCTCGCGGACCGCACCCGCGGGCCGCGAAGGGGTGCCGACCGGACCCGGCCATGGTTTCCGGTCGTCGTGGAGCACCGGGTAACAAGCCATCCGGGCCGAACAGGTGTGGCGCGAAAGGATGTTGCCGCAGGTTGCGAGAGCCTCGGAGGTGTCACTTTCCGCCACTGATTCAATGCGAAACGTTACTGAAACATAAGGGGTCGATGTGCTTTATTCCCACGGACTCGGCAAACTCACTTTCGCCGATAGATCCGGCACTTACCTCAAAGCGGAAGGAAGCACACAATGCGGAAGACCGCACCCTGGCGCACCGTCCTCACCACGGCGGCTGCTGTCACGGGGGCCGTCAGCGCCCTCGCGCTCACGGCAGCACCTGCCGAGGCCGCGCCTGCGAAGGCCACCTCGCTCTACGCACCCTCGGCCCTGGTGCTCACCATCGCGGACGGTGAGAGCGCCGCGACCGCGGCACCACAGCGTGCCGTCACGCTCAGCTGCACGCCCGGCCCGTCCGGGACCCACCCCGCCGCCGCGAAGGCCTGCACCCAGCTGCGGGCGTCCGGCGGGGACTTCGAAGCACTGGCCGACGACGCGGGAAGCACCTTCTGCACCAAGGAGTGGCGCCCCGTCGTCGTGACCGCCCAGGGCGTGTGGGAGGGCAAGCGCGTCGACTACGAGCGTGTCTACGGCAACAACTGCATGAAGCGGGCCGAGGGCGCCTCCGTCTTCGCCTTCTGACGGGCAGCCCGCGTCTCCGACAAACGCCGAGGAGCCCCGCACCGAACGCATCGGTGCGGGGCTCCTGTGCGAACCCTCGAAGGACTTCGAGCGCTCGAAGGGCCGAGAGTGCTCGAAAGGCGTCAGCCCTTGCGGGTCTTGATCTCCTCGGTCAGCTGGGGGACGACCTCGAACAGGTCGCCGACCACGCCGTAGTCGACCAGGTCGAAGATCGGGGCCTCGGAGTCCTTGTTGATGGCCACGATCGTCTTCGAGGTCTGCATACCGGCGCGGTGCTGGATGGCGCCGGAGATGCCGGTGGCGATGTAGAGCTGCGGGGAGACGGTCTTACCGGTCTGGCCCACCTGGTGCGAGTGCGGGTACCAGCCGGCGTCGACCGCGGCGCGGGAGGCGCCCACCGCGGCGCCCAGCGAGTCGGCCAGGCCCTCGATCAGCGGGAAGTTCTCGGCGCCGTTGAGGCCGCGACCGCCGGATACCACGATGGCGGCCTCGGTCAGCTCGGGGCGGCCGGTGGACTCGCGCGGGGTACGCGAGGTGACCTTGGTGCCGGTGGCCGCTTCGCCGAAGCTCACCGACAGCTGCTCGACCGTACCGGCGGCGGAGGAGGCCTCCGGGGTGGCCGAGTTCGGCTTGACGGTGATGACCGGGGTGCCCTTGGTGATCCGGGACTTGGTGGTGAACGCGGCGGCGAAGACCGACTGCGTGGTCACCGGGCCCTCGTCACCGGCCTCCAGGTCGACGGCGTCGGTGACGATGCCGGAGCCGAGGCGCACCGCGAGACGTGCGGCGATCTCCTTGCCCTCGGCGGAGGAGGGGACCAGCACTGCGGCGGGCGAGACGGACTCGTAGGCGGCCTGCAGGGCGTCCACCTTGGGGACGACGAGGTAGTCGGCGAACTCCGGCGCGTCGGCGGCCAGTACACGGGTGGCGCCGTACTCGCCGAGCGTCTTGGCGGCGTCCTCGGCGTTCGGGCCGAGGTGCACGGCGACCGGGTCGCCCAGCCGGCGGGCGAGGGTCAGCAGTTCGAGGGTGGGCTTGCGGACGGCGCCGTCCACGTGGTCGACGTAGACAAGGACTTCAGCCATGGGGTGCTCTCCTGCGGAAGATCAAAGGGAGGTCGGAGGGAAGGTGCGCGACCGGGCGCGCGGGGAACCGCGGCGCGCCGGGCCGCCTTAGACGAACTTGCGCTCCGCGAGGAAGGCGGCCAGCTGCTTGCCGCCGTCGCCCTCGTCCTTGACGACGGTGCCCGCGGTGCGCGCCGGGCGCTCGGCCACGTCCTCGACCTTGGTCCAGGCGCCCTCCAGGCCGACCTCTTCGGCCTCGATGTCCAGGTCGTCGAGGTCCAGCGACTCGACGGGCTTCTTCTTGGCGGCCATGATGCCCTTGAAGGAGGGGTAACGCGCCTCGCCCGACTGGTCGGTGACGGAGACGACGGCCGGGAGCTGGGCCTCCAGCTGCTCGGTGGCGGCGTCGCCGTCGCGGCGCCCGGTCACCTTGCCGTCCGCCACGGAGACCTCCGACAGCAGCGTCACCTGCGGCACGCCCAGCCGCTCGGCGAGCATCGCGGGCAGCACGCCCATCGTGCCGTCGGTGGAGGCCATACCGCACACGACCAGGTCGTATCCGGTCTTCTCGATGGCCTTGGCCAGGACGTAGGAGGTGCCGAGCGCGTCGGTGCCGTGCAGGTCGTCGTCCTCGACGTGCACCGCCTTGTCCGCGCCCATGGACAGCGCCTTGCGCAGGGCGTCCTTGGCGTCCTCCGGGCCGACGGTGAGCACGGTGATCTCCGCGTCGTCGACCTCGTCCGAATCCGCGATCTGCAGTGCCTGCTCGACCGCGTACTCGTCCAGCTCGGAGAGCAGGCCGTCGACCGACTCACGGTCGGTGGTCAGGTCCTCCGCGAAGTGCCGGTCACCGGTGGCGTCGGGCACGTACTTCACACAGACAACGATCCTCAAGCTCACGCCGGCTCTCCTACTGCTTCGACTCACGGGTTCCGGTCCGGTGGGACCGGGCGTCCGTCCACAATATTACTCGTCAGTACATCCAGCACGTTCCCCGTTCTCAAGACCGTCGAGGTGTGACGTTGCCAACGGGGAGAGTGAACAGCCCAACTCCATCACGCGGGACGGTGCGAAGCGAGTGCCCCGCAGCGGGATCTCGATCACGCCGGAGCGCCGGGAGGGGCGCGCTTCAAGCGATGGCGCGCCCCAGCGCGGCGATGACATCCGGCTTGCGGGGCTGCCCCTGGGCGCGTTGGACGATCCGCCCCTCGGCGTCGAGAACGAGAACGGTGGGCGTACCGGTCACCCCCAGTTCCCGCACGAGCGCCAGGTGGTCCTCGGCGTCGATCTCGACATGGGCGACGCCCTCGACCATGGCGGCCACCTCGGCGAGCGTGCGGCGAGTGGCACGACAGGGCTGGCAGAAGGCGCTGGAGAACTGGACGAGGGTGGCCCGCTCCCCGAGCCCCTCCTCGGCGCCGATCGCCTCGGCGCTCACCCTCCCCGGACCTTCGGCCGGGACGGATTCCCGCGCCCGCTCCATGACGAACCCCTCGCTTCCCGTACTTCCGGCGTGCATACGGACAAGTCTGCCGTGAGGGTAGCCAGGAGCAACGCTTTGGGGAACGATCTGCCGCAGTCGGAAGTTACGCATCCGTAAGTACCGGCAACCCAAGTTGAGTACCGGCATCCCGAGACGAAGGGTTCCCCGACGTGGCAGATCTCCTCTACCCGCCGGTGATCGGTGCGGCGCGAGCGTGGTTCAAGGCTCTCGACCTGCGCTTCGACATCCGCGGCACCACACATGTGCCCTCACGCGGCGGCGCCGTACTGGTGAGCAACCACATCAGCTATCTGGACTTCATCTTCACCGGGCTGGCGGCCCGCCCCGCCAAGCGGCTGGTGCGGTTCATGGCCAAGGAGTCGGTTTTCCGGCACAAGGTCTCCGGTCCGCTGATGCGGGCGATGAAGCACATACCGGTGGACCGCTCACGCGGCGAGGACGCCTACGCGCACGCGCTCAAGGCGCTGCGGTCCGGAGAGGTCATCGGCGTCTTCCCGGAGGCGACGATCTCACCCTCCTTCACGCTCAAGGACTTCAAGACCGGTGCGGCCCGGCTGGCCCAGGAGGCCCGGGTACCGCTCGTCCCGATGGCACTGTGGGGTACGCAGCGGCTGTGGACCAAGGGCCACAAGCGGGACTTCGGCCGCAACCACTTCCCCGTCAGCATCCAGGTCGGCGAACCGATCGAGCCCGGCCAGGAAGAATCGGCACTCAGCGTCACCGAGCGGCTGCGCGACCGGATGCAGGAGCTGCTGGAGGCGGCCCAGCGCACCTACCCCGCCACGCCACAGAGCGCCGCCGACGCCTGGTGGCTACCCGCCCACCTGGGCGGCACAGCCCCCACCCCCGCGCAGGCCCAAGCGCTGTAGGGAGGAGTGCGCCCCCTCACCGGCCCGCATCCGCGAGCAGCCGCAGCAGCGGGGCCGCCGCCAGCACCCGCGCGGCCTCCTCGTCCGACAGCGTGCCGAGGCGCTCCAGCAGCACCTCCGCCTCGCCGTGTGCCACGCCGCGCAGCGCGCTGACGCCCTCCTCGGTGACGGCCACGCGCGTGGCACGGCCGTCGGTCGGGTCGGGTTCTCTGCGGACCAGCCCCAGCGTCTCCAGCTCCGCCACGACGGAGGTGGCTGTCGGCTGGGAGCAGGGGACCCGGTCGGCGACGACGCCGATCCTGCTGGGACCGGCCTCCGTCAGCATCGACAGGACGATCAGCTGGGTGGGTTGCAGGCCTCCCGTTGGGCTGGCCCGCCGCAGCGACCGCAGCAGCCGGTGCAAGGCCAGGACCATCTCGAACGCCGCGTCCTGCCGGGTCCCCATCGCTCCCCCATGTCTCGTCCTGACCGGATCAGCGGATCGTGCGCTGATCAGGTCTTGATCGGGTCAGGAGAGTGTAAGCGTCGGTGCGTACATGTCGATCCACAGCGCCAGGTCGAGGACCCGCTCCAGACCGCGCCGGCCGGCCTGGGTGATCTGCGGGGCCTCGACCTGGACCGCGTGCTGCAGCCAGTCCTTGCTGACCAGGTCGAAGACCTGGTGGGAGGGCTTGGCCAGCAGCTCCTTGGCGTTCTCCTGCAGTGCCGTGTGGTACTTCGGGTCCTGCGTGGAGGGGTAGGGGCTCTTGACCCGTTCGTAGACGGAACGGGGCAGCACGTCGGCGGTCGCCTCCCGCAGCAGGCTCTTCTCCCGGCCGTCGAACGACTTGAGCGCCCAGGGGGTGTTGTAGACGTACTCGACCAGTCGGTGGTCGCAGAACGGTACGCGCACCTCCAGGCCGACGGCCATGCTGGCGCGGTCCTTGCGGTCGAGCAGGACGCGGACGAACCGGGTGAGGTGCAGATGGCAGATCACCCGCATCCGGTACTCGAAGTCGCTCTCCCCCTCCAGGCGCTGGACACCGGAGACGGCCGAGGAGTAGCTGTCGCGCACATAGCCGGGCAGATCGAGGGCGCGGGCGAGGGAGTCGTCGAGGACATCGCTGTCCTCGCCCATGTCCCGGGAGAACCGGACCAGCCACGGGAACGTCTCGGCCTTGCGTGCCTCCTCGTCGAAGAACTGCTTGTAGCCGCCGAAGACCTCGTCGGCCGACTCGCCCGACAGCGCGACCGTCGAGTGCTGCCGGATGGCCTTGAACAGCAGATGGAGCGAGGCGTCCATGTCTCCCAGGCCCATGGGTATGTCGCGGGCCCTGATGACGCGGGAGCGCACCTCGGGGTCGGCGAGGTCGTCGGAGCTGAGGACGATGTCCTGGTGCTCGGTGGCGGACTCGCGGGCGACGTCGTGCACGAACGGCGTGTCGGGGGTGCCACGCAGCTCGTCGGGGACGAAGTTCTCGGTCTGCCCGACGAAGTCGACGGCGAAGCTGCGTACCGTCTCACCGCTCTCGCGGAGCCGGCGGGCCGCCAGTGCGGTCATCGCCGAGGAGTCGAGCCCGCCGGACAGCAGGGTGCAGCGCGGTACGTCGGAGACGAGCTGTCGGCGCACGATGTCGTCCAGCAACTCCCGCACCCGCGCGACCGTCTCGTCCTTGTCGTCGGTGTGCGGCCGGGTCTCCAGCTGCCAGTAGACGTGGGTGCGCACGCCGCTCTCACCGACGGTCACCACCGTGCCCGGCTCGACCTCGCGCATGCCCTCCCACACGGCGTGGCCGGGCGTCTTGACGAAGGCGAACACTTCACGCAGGCCGTCGAGTGAGACCTCGCGGCGGGCCAGCGGGTTGGCGAGGATCGCCTTGGGCTCCGAGCCGAACAGCACGCCGTCGGCGGTCTCGGCGTAGTAGAAGGGCTTGATGCCCATCCGGTCGCGCACCATGACCAGCTGCTTGGAGCGGCCGTCCCAGATGGCGAAGGCGTACATGCCGTTCAGCCGTTCGGCCAGGGCCGGGCCCCACTCCAGATAGGCGCGCAGGACCACTTCGGTGTCCGAGTCGGTGCCGAACCGGTGGCCGCGGCCGGTCAGTTCGCGGCGCAGCTCGGTGTAGTTGTAGGTCTCCCCCGAGTAGACCAGGGCGACGGTGCCCTCGGGGGTCTCGACGGTCATCGGCTGCCTGCCACCGGGAAGATCGATGATCGCGAGCCTGCGGTGTCCCAGCGCGGCGGGCCCGGCCGTCCAGGTGCCGGCGTCGTCCGGACCGCGGCAGGACATGGTGTCCGTCATGGCGTCGACGGTCGTCCGCTCGGAGACCAGGTTCCTGTCGTAGGAGACCCATCCGGTGATTCCGCACATGCTTCTTCCTCCGGCTCCGACCTTCGGTGCGCAGGCCGATATGCCCCCACTCCCCGTGAGGAAGTTTCACCGAAGGTCACGTGTATCGGCCATCTATACATTTGCCACTGTGTCACAACCATGTTTCGCCGCACACCCGGGACCACGGAGGAACGGAGGAATCACGCCAGTTGTCCGCACATCCGCGGGCGGGGCGCCACCCATGCGGCACCCCGCCCGGACACCGGACTACAGCGCCGTGTCCAGCAGGTGCCACAGGTGCGCACGGTCCCTGGCCTGCCGCAGCGCACGCAGGACGACCGGGTGGGGCTCGGCGTAGAGCACCGGATAGTCGCACTCGCCCTTCTCCGGCCAGACGGAGAAGGCCAACTGCTCACGGTCGAGGCTGAACTGCGCGTTCACCCCCGGCTTGTTGCCCCGCGCGTCCTGCCGCACCCAACGCCGCGCACCGGGGAGCCGCAGCGCGATCAGCCCGTGCAGCACGTTCAGCTTCTGGTAGCAGAAGCCCGCGGGGATGCCCTCCGCGCGCAACAGGGCGACCAGGGCATGGGACTTGGCGTGACAGATGCCGACCCGCTGGGCGAGCACGTCGGAGGCGCGCCAGGTGAGGCGCCAGTCGTCCACATCGGCGGAGTGCGGGATGGCGTCACGGACGAACTCGTAGGCAGCGCGGGCGTATGCGGCCAGATCGCCGTCGGTACGGGCACTCAGCCGGGCAGCCGTCTCGCGGACCAGCGGGTGGGTGTGGTCGACGGCTTCGTCGGCGGCCAGATAGGCGGACTCGTCGGCGGTGACGGGTGTGAGCATCATGCCACGTCAGCCTAGGGCGCAGCCCACCGTAGCTCAATGGAATTACGGTGGGCTGCATAAATATTCAGACGGTCGGGCAGGTGCCCTCCCCTACCGGGCCATCTCCTCGCGGAGCGCGGCGAGGAAGCCGTCCACGTCCTGCTCGGTGGTGTCGTACGAGCACATCCAGCGCACGTCGCCCGCGGCCTCGTCCCAGAAGTAGAAGCGGTAGCGCTTCTGCAGACGCTCGCTCACATCGTGCGGCAGGCGGGCGAAGACGGCGTTGGCCTGGACGGGGTGGAGGATCTCCACGCCCTCCACCGCCCTGACGCCCTCGGCCAGGCGCTGCGCCATCGCATTGGAGTGGCGGGCGTTGCGCAGCCACAGGTCGCCCGCGAGCAGCGCCTCCAACTGCACCGAGATGAAGCGCATCTTGGACGCGAGCTGCATCGACAGCTTGCGCAGGTGCTTCATGTGGCGGACCGCGTCCGGAGAGAGCACCACGACGGCCTCACCGAAGAGCATGCCGTTCTTGGTGCCACCGAAGGAGAGGATGTCCACGCCCGCGGCGTTGGTGAACGCACGCATCGGGACGTCCAGCGCGGCGGCCGCGTTGGCGATACGGGCCCCGTCGAGGTGGACCAGCATGCCGCGCTCGTGCGCGTGGTCGCACAGGGCGCGTATCTCCTCCACCGTGTAGAGGGTGCCCAGCTCGGTGTTCTGGGCCAGCGAGACCACCTGCGGCATGGCGCGGTGCTCGTCGTCCCAGCCGAACGCCTCCCGGTCGATCAGCTCGGGGGTGAGCTTTCCGTCCGGGGTGGGCACGGTGAGCAGTTTCAGACCGCCGACCCGCTCGGGCGCTCCGCACTCGTCGACGTGGATGTGCGCGGTGTCGGCGCAGATCACCGCACCCCAGCGGTCGGTGAGCGCCTGCAGCGCGACGACGTTGGCCCCGGTGCCGTTGAAGACCGGGAACGCCTCGGCGCGCCGCCCGAAGTGGCTGCGGACGACGGACTGCAGATGCTCGGTGTACTCGTCCGCGCCGTAGGCGGACTGGTGACCGCCGTTGGCCACCGCCAGCGCCGCCAGGATCTCCGGGTGCGCGCCCGCGTAGTTGTCACTGGCGAAACCGCGGATGTCCGGATCGTGACGGCGCTTGGCGTCGGTGGCTTCGGTGGCCGGCTCCGCCTGGGGCCGGGCGGATCGGTTCAGGGGTTGGGCGTCAGCCACAGGCGGGTTCCGTTCAGCTCTTCGGCGGGCTTGTTCCAGGTGTCGACAACGGCCTTCGCGAGGTCCTTGACGTCCGTGAAGCCCGCGAACTTCGCGTTCGGCCGGTCGGCGCGCATCTGGTCGTGCACCAGTGCCTTGACCACCAGGATGACAGCGGCCGCCGGGGGGCCGTCCTCGCCCCCCGCCTTGCGGAAGGAGTCGCCGAGCGCCAGCGTCCATGCCTCGGCCGCCGCCTTGGAGGCCGCGTAGGCGGCGTTCCCGGCGGTCGGCTTGCTCGCGCCCAGCGCGCTGATCAGCAGGAACCGGCCATCGCCCGTGCGCTTGAGCGGGGCCTCGAACGCGAGGGAGGTGTGCTGGAGGGTGCGGACGAGGAGGTTGTGCAGGGTGTCCCAGTCGGCCAGGTCCGTCTCGGCGAACGACGAGGAACCACGCCAGCCGCCGACCAGATGCACCAGACCGTCGATACGGCCGAACTCCTTCTCCGTCTTGTCCGCCCACGCCCGGGTCTCCTCCAGGCTGAGCAGGTCGACGGTGTCCCCGGTGACGGTGGCTCCGCCATGGGCGAAGCGTGCGGCGTCCACCGCCTGCGCGAGGCGCTCGGCGTCCGCGTCGCACGCCACGACGGTGGCGCCCTCCTCCGCGAGCCGCAGCAGCGTGGCCTGCCCCGCGGGCCCGGCCGCGCCAGCGACCGCGATCACCCGCCCCTGCAGATCGCCCTCGCCGTTGCCCTCGTAGCCCCGCCGTGTCGTCGAGTCCGTGCTGCCTGTCATCTCCGTCGCCTCCTCGCGCTCCGACCCTCCGCTGTGCCCTGCGGGCGGCCCGCTCATGCGGCGGCGGCCCGGGCCGGACCGGCAGCGGTGATGCCCTGGGTCGATGCGATCACACTCCGCAGCTTCTTCGCGAGGGCCTCGTAGAACATGCTGAGCGGAAACTCGTCGGGCAGCACCTCGTCCACCAGCTTGCGCGGCGGAAGGGTCAGATCCAGCGCGTCCGGGCCCTTGGCCCAGGTGGAGCCGGGGTGCGGGGCCAGATAGGTGGAGACCAGCTCATAGGCCTTGAACCAGTGGACGATCTTGGGCCGGTCGATGCCGGCGCGGTAGAGCGTCTCGATCTCCTCGCGCAGCGCGACGGTCACCCGGCGGGCGCGGTCCCAGTCGATGGACAGCTTGTTGTCCCGCCAGCGCAGCGCGTCGTGCTGGTGGAGGTAGGCGAACAGCAGCTGCCCGCCGAGGCCGTCGTAGTTGCGCTTGCGCTCGCCGGTGACGGGGAAGCGGAAGAGCCGCTCCAGGAGCATCGCGTACTGCACGTCCCGCCCCTGCGGCACCCCGTCGGCCTCCAGCTTCACACCCTCGTGGAAGGCGGTCAGATCGCAGCGCAGCTCCTCCAGGCCGTACATCCAGAACGGCTGCCGCTGCTTGATCATGAAGGGGTCGAAGGGCAGGTCGCCGTGGCTGTGGGTGCGGTCGTGGACCATGTCCCACAGCACGAACGTCTGCTGGCAGCGCTCCTGGTCGGCGAGCAGCTGCTGGGCGTCCTCGGGGAGTTCGAGGCTGGTGACCTCGCAGGCGGCCTGGACGACGCGGCGGAAGCGGGCCGCCTCGCGGTCGCAGAAGATGCCGCCCCAGCTGAAGCGCTCGGGCGCCTCGCGCACGGCGATGGTCTCCGGGAAGAGCACGGCGGAGTGGGTGTCGTAGCCGGAGGTGAAGTCCTCGAAGGTGATGCCGCAGAACAGCGGGTTGTCGTAGCGGGTGCGCTCCAGCTCGGCCAGCCAGTCGGGCCAGACCATGCGCAGGACGACCGCCTCCAGATTGCGGTTCGGGTTGCCGTTCTGCGTGTACATCGGGAAGACGACCAGGTGCTGGAGGCCGTCGGCGCGGTTGTGCGCGGGCTGGAAGGCCAGCAGCGAGTCCAGGAAGTCGGGCACGCCGAAGCCGTCGTCGGCCCAGCGACGCAGATCGGTCACGACGTCCCGGTGGTACTCGGCGTCGTGCGGCAGCAGCGGGGAGAGCTCTTCCACCGCGGCCACGACGCGGTCCAGCTCGGTCCGGATCTCCTGGCGGTCGGGGGCGCCCTCGGCGTCGAAGTCGATCGAGCCGTCCTTGGCCTGGGCCGGGCGGATGGCCTCCACCGCGGTCTTCAGCGCCGACCAGGCGGGGTGTGCGGCCACACTCTCGGCAGCTCCGCCCGGTGACGGCGAAACGCCGCCCTGAGCGGGTGCGGGCGAAAGAATTTCCGTCATGTTGACCCCTCCACAGGAGAAACTAGCGTGCGGCCACCGTATCCGGATGAGCGGCTCGTCTCAAGGGGAGAACACAGAAGATTATCCTGCCGATCACGGGGGTAGGCCGTAGTTTTTCCGGCTCCCCACCGTTCAGACCATCTCCTTTTCCAGTTCTCCGGGGGTACCCACGGTGTCCGGCAGGATGCGGGGCGAAGCCCGCTAGTCTGGCGGCCCACCGTCGTCCCCGCACGAAAGCGAGAGCGCCGTGCCACTGCTGACCGTCGGACACCGCGGAGTGATGGGCGTCGAGCCCGAGAACACGCTGCGCTCCTTCGTCCGCGCCGAACGCGAAGGGCTCGACGTCCTCGAACTCGACCTGCATCTGAGCAAGGACGGCGAGCTGGTGGTGATGCACGACGCGGATGTCGCGCGCACGACCGACGGCAGCGGCCCGATCGGCGACTTCACCCTGGCCGAGCTGCGCGAGCTGGACGCCGGTCAGGGCGAGCGGGTACCCGTGTTCGAGGAGGTCGTGGACGCGGTACGCAGTCCGCTGCAGGCGGAGATCAAGGACCGCGCCGCCGCGCGGGTGCTCGCCGAGACCATCGAGCGGCGGCAGCTGCACGAGCGGGTGACCGTGATCTCCTTCCACGCCGAGGCGCTGCGCGAGACCCGCCGGCACCTGCCCGACATCCCGCTCGTACTGGTGGCGGGACGCTCCTCGCCCACCGCCCCCGAACGGGCCCAGGAGCTGGGCGCTGGCATGATCTCGCTGGAGCTGCAGCACATCGACGCCGAGATCGTGCGCAGGGCGCACGACGCCGGGATCGAGGTCATCAGCTGGACCGTCAACACCGACGAGGAGCTGGCCCGCGCCCGCGAGCTGGGACTGGACGGCGTGGTCACCGACATGCCCGCCGTTAAGCGGGCGGTGGAGCGTTCCGGCTGAGGCCGTCGCGGAGCCGTCCGCGGCGCCCGGTCACTCGCCCAGCGGCTTGACCAGTAGTTCGAAGGCCAGATCGGTGCGCTGCGGGATCCCGAAGCGCTCGTCACCGTAGGGGAAGGGGCTCAGCTCGCCGGTGCGGGTGTAGCCGCGCCGCTCGTACCAGGCGATCAGGTCCTCGCGCTGCCGGATCACCTGCATCTGCATCTGCTTGGCGCCCCACTCGGCACGCACCGTGCGCTCGGCCTCCGCCAGCACCGCGCGGCCGACCCCGCCGCCCTGCAGCCGGGGGCTGACGGCGAACATGCCGAAGTACGCCTCCTGGCCCCGGTGTTCGAGCTGGCAGCAGGCGATGACGACGCCGTCCCGCTCGACGACCAACATGATGCTCTTCGGGTCCCGGACCACGGCGGCGACCCCCTCCGGGTCGGTGCGCCGGCCGTCCAGCAGATCGGCCTCGGTGGTCCAGCCCGCACGGCTCGCCTCGCCCCGGTAGGCGGACTCCACGAGTTCGGTGAGGACGGGGATGTCCGCCTCGGTGGCGTGGCGGAAGGTCAGGGGCAGCTCGCCCCGCTGTGCGGTGTCGCTCATGTCCGCCGACCCTATCCGGCCCGGTCGCGGAACTAGAGTGCGGGCATGGTGCATGTTCTGAGCAGCCGGGTTCTGCTGCGGCCCACCGATCCGGACAGGTCGCGGGCCTTCTACGGCGAGACGCTCGGCCTGGAGATCGCCCGCGAGTTCGGTACCGGGCCCGAGCGAGGCACCGTCTATTTCCTGGGCGGCGGCTTCCTCGAGGTCTCCGGGCGCAGCGACCAGCCCCCGACCCCCTCCCTCCAGCTCTGGCTCCAGGTCGCCGACGCCTCCGCCGCGCACGAGGAGCTGCGCGCGGCGGGAGCCACGATCGTCCGACCGCCGGTCGAGGAGCCCTGGGGCCTGATCGAGATGTGGATCGCCGACCCGGACGGCCACCGCCTCGTCCTGGTCCAGATCCCCGCCGATCACCCACTGCGCTACCGGCCGGGCATCTGATCCGGACCGTGGTCCCGGCGGCTCGGCGTACCGGTCGACGGCGGGGCGCCCGGCGCGGTCATCGGGCAGGCACCGGGCACAGCGAGGCGAGCACGGCGATGCCCTCGGCGATCGCCGTGGGGGTGGCGGCCGCGTAGCCGAGGACGAGGCCGGGCCGGTCGGGCCGCTGGGTGTGCCAGGACAGCGGCTGGGTCTTGACGCCGAGTGCGAGGGCGCGGGCGGCCAGCTCGGTGTCGCGGACGCCCGGCGGCAAGGTGACCATCAGGTGCAGCCCCGCGGCGGCGCCGTGCACACGGGCGTGCGGCAACCGGGTGCGGATGGCCGCGATCATGGCATCACGACGGGCGCGGTGGCGGCGCCGGATGAGCCGCAGATGGCGTTCGAGGGCGCCCGATTCCATCAGCCTGGCCAGTACGAGCTGGGGCAGGGCGGCGTTGCCGAGGTCGGCGAAGCGTTTGGCGTCGGTCAGTGCTGTGCGGTAGCGGGCGGGAGCCAGCAGCCAGCCGACCCGGAGGGCGGGGGCGAGGAGTTTGGAGACGCTGCCGGAGTAGCAGACGTGCTCCGGGGCCATCGCCGCCAGCGCCGCCACCGGGGCGCGGTCGTAGCGGTGTTCGGCGTCGTAGTCGTCCTCGACGAGCAGGCCGCCCTCCCCCGCCCAGCGCAGCAGTTCCCGGCGGCGCTCACCGCCGAGGACGACACCGGTGGGGAACTGGTGCGCCGGGGTCAGCAGCACGGCGGGCGCCGCGGTGGCGCGGAGCGCGTCGACGCGTACGCCCTCGGAGTCGACGGGCACGGGCGGGGTCGTCAGCCCCCAGTTGTGCAGATGCTGGCGGGCGCCCAGGGAGCAGGGGTCCTCGACGGCGAGCCGGTCGACGCCCTCGGCGCGCAGCACCTGGGCCACCAGACCGAGTGCCTGCGCGGTGCCGGCAACGATGATGATCTCCTCGGGCTCGGCCGTGATGCCCCGGTTGACGCGCAGCCATCCGGCGACCGCGCGGCGCAGCGCGAGGGTGCCGCGCGGGTCGCCGTACCCCAGGTCGTCGGAGGCCAGTTCGGCCAGCACGGCCCGTTCGGCCCGCAGCCAGGCGGTACGGGGGAACGCGGCGAGGTCCGGCTGGCCCGGGGACAGGTCGATACGGGCGGGCGCGGCACGGAAGGCGTCGAAGGCGTCGGTGCCGGGCGGGGTGTCGAACACACCGGTGGCCGCCGGACCGCCGGTGGCGGCGCTCCCGGCGGGGTTCGCCGGACCGGACGCCCCGTTCAGCGGGGTGGCGGCGACCACGGTGCCCGCACGACCCCGGCCCACCACGTGGCCGTCCTCGACCAGACGGCGGTAGGACTCGGTCACCACGCCCCGAGACACCTGGAGGTCGGCGGCCAGGACGCGGGTGGCGGGCAGCCGGCTGCCGGTGGGCAGCCGGCCGTCGGCGATGGCGCGTCTGATCTCCCCGACGAGCCAGTCGGACAGCCCGCCCTTGGGTGCCTGGTCGGCGGTGAGCTGGAGGAAGTCGGAGGCGGCGGGAGCGTCCGGACCCCCTTTCACCGTCCCGCATTTGGTCCTGTCGACCGAAGATCCTTTGGCTCTGTTCACCAGCCCATTGTGCCGGGAGGGTCAAGGCATGGAGTTTCTGCTGACCGCACTGGTGGTCGTCGTGACGCCCGGCACCGGTGTCCTGTGCACCCTCGCGGCCGGGCTCTCGCACGGCAGACGAGCCGGTCTGCTGACCGCCCTCGGCTGCACCCTCGGCACCCTCCCGCAGGCGCTGGCGGCGGTCACCGGTCTCGCCGCGCTGCTGCACGCCGGTTCGGTGGCGTTCCAGGTCCTCAAGTACCTGGGCGTCGGCTATCTGCTCTGGATGGCCTGGAGCACACTGCGGGAGGCGTCCGCGCCGGCGGTGCCGGAGGGGGACGACGAGGCCCGGGGTGCTCAGCGCCCGGCGTCGCGGATCATCGTGTCCGCCGTACTGCTCAATGTTCTCAATCCGAAGCTGACACTCTTCTTCATGGCGTTCCTGCCCCAGTTCGTCCGGGAGGACGACCCGCACGCGCTGTGGCGGATGGCGGAACTGAGCGCCGTGTTCGTGCTGCTGACCATGGTGGTCTTCGCCGGCTACGGACTGGCGGCGGCGACCATGCGCGCCCACGTCGTCGCACGGCCGCGGGTGGTGCGCTGGATGCGCCGGGTCTTCGCCGGTACGTTCGCCGCGCTCGGTGCCCGACTCGCCTTCTTCTGACCACACCACCGGCCCTCACAAGGAGAGAGCAACCATGCACTTCGAGCACTCCCCGCAGCTGTGGCGGGACTTCCCCCGACTGGTGCCCGGCGTGCTGCACGCCAAGGGCATCACGGCCGATGCGGCCGTCGAGGGCGACGTGGAGCGGCTGTCCGCACGGGCGGCGGCCCGCAACGCACACGACGGGGGCCAGGAGAGCGCGCTGCCGCAGATCCAGGCGTGGCGGCGGGCCTTCGCGACGCTGGGGCTCAAGCCGACCCAGTACCGCTGCGCGGCCGAGTCGCTGCTGCGGCGCTTCCGCAAGGAGGGCTCCCTGCCGGGCATCCACCCGCTGATCGACCTGTGCAACGCCGCCTCGCTCGCCTTCGCGATCCCGGTGGGCGTCTTCGACCTGGCGCGGATCACCGGCGATCTGCGGGTGCGGCACGCCGAGGGCGACGAGGTCTACGAGACCTTCAGCGGCAGCGAGGAGCACCCCGAACCCGGCGAGGTGATCTTCGCCGACGACGCGGGCCGGGCGCACGCGCGGCGCTGGACCAACCGGCAGAGCGGCCACTCCGCCGTGCGGGAGGAGACGGCCGAGGTACTGATCATCGCCGAGGGCCTGCATGAGAAAGCGCCGGATGAGGTGGCGGAGCTGATGGACGTTGTGGCCGACGCGCTGCGCGCCCACTGGGCGGTCGTCCCCCGCGCGGCGGTGCTCACCCGGTCGGTCCCCCGGTTCGAGCTGTAGCCGTCCGGCTGCGCCACCGTTGTGCGGCGCAGCCGGGCGGCGGCCGGGTTCAGCGGATCGGCATGCCCGAGAGGGTGCGGGCGATGACCAGGCGCTGGATCTCGCTGGTGCCCTCGAATATGGAGTAGATCGCCGCGTCCCGGTGCATCCGCTCGACCGGGTACTCACGGGTGTAGCCGTTGCCGCCGAGGAGTTGGATGGCCTGGGCCGTCACCTTCTTGGCCGTCTCACTGGCGAACAGCTTGGACATGGAGCCCTCGGCCGACTCGAACTTACGGCCCGTCACGCCCATCCAGGAGGCCCGCCACACCAGCAGCCGTGCGGCGTCCACGCTGGTGCGCATGTCCGCGAGTTGGAAGGCGACCCCCTGGTTGTCGATGACGGGGCGGCCGAACTGCTCGCGGGTCTTGGCGTATTCGAGCGCGACCTCGTAGGCGGCGCGAGCGGTGCCGACCGCCATGGCGCCGACGGCGGGGCGGGACGCCTCGAAGGTGGCCATGGCCGCGTTCTTGACCCTCTCGCCGCTGCCCTGCTCGGCCCGCTCGCGGGCGCGGGCCAGCCGCTCGTCCAGCTTCTCCTTGCCGCCGAGCAGGCAGTGTCCGGGCACCCGGACGTCGTCGAGGACGACTTCGGCGGTGTGCGAGGCGCGGATTCCGTGCTTCTTGAACTTCTGGCCCTGCGCCAGACCCGGGGTGCCCGGCGGGACGATGAAGGAGGCGTGGCCCTTGGAGCCGAGTTCGGGGTCGACGCCGGCGACGACGACATGCACATTGGCGATGCCGCCGTTGGTCGCCCAGGTCTTGGTGCCGTTGAGCACCCACTCGTCCTTGGCCTCGTCGTAGACGGCCCGGGTGCGCATGGAGGCCACGTCGGAGCCGGCGTCGGGTTCGGAGGAGCAGAAGGCGGCGACCTTCACATCGTTGGCGTCGCCGTACATCTGCGGTATCCAGGTGCCGATCTGCTCCTCGGTGCCGTTGGCGAGCACCCCGACGGCGGCCAGACCGGTACCGACGATGGACAGCGCGATTCCCGCGTCGCCCCAGAACAGCTCCTCCATCGTCATGGGGATGCCGAGCCCGGTGGGGTCGAAGTACTGCTGGGCGTAGAAGTCGAGCGAGTACAGACCGATCTTGGCGGCCTCCTGGATGATCGGCCAGGGGGTCTCCTCGCGCTCGTCCCACTCGGCGGCCGCGGGGCGCATCACATCGGCGGCGAACCCGTGGAGCCAGCTTCGGACTTCCTTCTGGTCGTCGTTGAGATCCAGTGCGAACTCGGTCTCGGCCATCGTCGGGGTCCTCCGCCTGTCTCCGGAATTCGTTACCATCGGTAATCCGCAGTCTGTTACCCGTGAGTAGCACCTGTCAACTCCCGTTCGCCCAGGCGTTCGCGCACGTGAGGGTGTTACGTTGCGGCGGGGAAATCGCAGACAGGGGCGGGGAGACACACCATGGGGACCGCACGGCAGGCCGACCGGGCCGACAGTACCGAGCAACGCCGCAGACAGCTGTTGGAGGCCGCCGAGCGAGTCGTGCTGCGCGACGGTCCCGGGGCCTCCATGAACGCCATCGCCGCCGAGGCGGGCATCACCAAGCCCATTCTCTACCGGCACTTCGGCGACAAGGGCGGCCTCTACCGCGCACTCGCCATCCGGCACACCGACGCCCTGCTGGCTTCCCTGCGCGCCGCACTCGACGCCCCCCGCGAGCGGCGCGAGCGCGTCGAGGCGACCCTGGACACCTATCTGGCCGCCATCGCGGCCCATCCGCAGGTCTACCGGTTCCTGATGCATCCGGCCGAGGACTCCTCCAGCAGCGAGCGCGGGTTCGACGTGGGACAGCACTCGGCACCGCTGCTGCGGCGGCTGGGCGAGGAGCTGGCCAAGGTGATCGCCGAACGGCTCGACCTGGGGCCCGAGAGCGAGGAACTGGCCCGGGTGTGGGGGCACGGCATCGTCGGCATGATGCATGCCGCCGGTGACTGGTGGCTGCGGGAAAAGCCGTGCGACCGGGCCCGATTGGTACGGCACCTGGCGGATCTGCTGTGGGGACGGCTCGCAGCCGCGGGCGACCGCGTGGGCGGACCCCGCTTCTGAGCCCCCTCCCGCTTTGCTGGTCAGGGGTGCCCGGCGCGTCGTCCGCAGCCTGCGGGCCCCCGTGGCTGGTCGCGCACTTCCCCGCGCCCCTTCACGCCCCTTATCGGATGCGCCCTCCCGCCTTGCGGAGCGTGCGGCGGCGGGTCCATCCCGTGAGCCGGTCCGTGTAGACGCTGCCCTCCAGATGGTCGTACTCGTGCTGCAGGCAGCGCGCGAAGTAGCCGGTGCCCTCGATCCGCACCGGAGCCCCGGCCGCGTCCTCGCCCTCGACGACGGCCACGTCGGCGCGCCGGGTGGGGGCCTCCAGCCCGGGCAGCGAGAGGCAGCCCTCGGGGCCGCGCACGGTCACCCCGTCCATGCGCACCATACGGGGATTGACCACATACCCACGGTGACGGCGGTCCTCGTCGTCCGGGCAGTCGAAGACGAACACCCGCAGCGGTACGCCGATCTGGCAGGCGGCCAGCCCCACCCCGTGGGCCGCGTACATCGTCGCGTACAGGTCCTCCACCAGCCTCGGCAGCCTGCCGCGGTCCTCGGCCGCCACCGGGCGGCTGGGAGTGTGCAGCACCGGGTCGCCGTACGTCCGCAGCGGGTGTACGGCACCCGAACCGCCGGGAATGGGGCCGCGTCGCATGGCAGTCAGCGTACGCCCGGCGACGCATTGTCGATCTTCCCAGGGGTGGCGCGGTCGGGGCCCCGGCAGGATCTCGGTAGGCTTCTCTTCATGCGCGAGGGGCAAGGAGGTTCAGACACGATGGCAGGCAACACGGAGCCGCTGTCGCCACGGTCCCGGCTGGCCGTGACGGCGGGCAGGGCAGCCGCGGCGGTGTCGCGGGCTGCGGGCCGCGGCAGCGGGTCGGTGATCGGCGGCAAGGTAGCGCTCAGGCTCGACCCTGACCTGCTGCAACGGCTTGCCCAGCACCTGGACGTGGTCCTGGTGTCCGCCACCAACGGCAAGACGACGACCACCCGGCTGATCGCCGAGGCGCTGCGCGCCAACGGCGAGGTGGTCTCCAACGCGCTGGGCGCCAACATGCCTGCCGGTATCACCTCGGCGCTGGCCGGCGGCTCGGACGCGCGCTACGGCGTCATCGAGGTGGACGAGAAGTACCTTGCCGGCGTGGCCAGGGACGTGACCCCGAAGGCCATAGCGCTGCTGAACCTCTCCCGTGACCAGCTCGACCGCGCCGGCGAGACGCGGATGCTCGCCGAGCGGTGGCGCGAGGGCCTCTCGGGGCAGAAGGCCGTCATCATCGCCAACGCCGACGACCCGCTGGTGGTCTGGGCGGCCTCCTCCTCCCCCAATGTGGTGTGGGTGGCCGCAGGCCAGGAGTGGAAGGACGACGCCTGGTCCTGCCCGGCCTGCGGCGGCGTGATGCAGCGCCCCGGCGACGACTGGTTCTGTGCCGAGTGCGGCTTCCGCCGCCCCCTCCCCACCTGGGCGCTGTCCGGCGATCACGTACTGGATCCGCACGGCTCCGCCTGGCCCATCCACCTCCAGCTCCCCGGCCGCGCCAACAAGGCGAACGCCGCCACTTCCGCCGCCGTGGCCGCCGCCTTCGGGGTGCCGCCGCAGGTCGCGCTGGAGCGGATGTACGCGGTCAAGGCCGTCGCCGGACGGTACGACGTGGTGCAGTACCAGGGCCGGGACATGCGGCTGCTGCTGGCCAAGAACCCCGCCGGATGGCTGGAGACGTTCTCCCTGATCGACCCGCCGCCGACCCCGGTGATCCTCTCGGTGAACGCCCGCAGCGCGGACGGCACCGACACCTCGTGGCTGTGGGACGTGGACTACGGGCGGCTGGCCGGGCACCCCATCTGCGTCCTCGGCGACCGCAAGCTGGACCTCGCGGTGCGGCTGGAGGTCGCGGGGGTCCCCTTCCAGGTGTGCGAGAGCCCCGAGGACGCGGTACGCAGGTGCCCGCCGGGGCGGATCGAGACCATCGCGAACTACACCGCGTTCCAGGACCTGCGCCGCGCCGTCGGCAACTGATCACCCGTATCTTGGGGTTCCGGGCCGTCGCGCGCCCGACCCATCGATCCGCTCAAGGAGACTGGCGGCATGAGTGACACGAGTCTGCGTGTGGTCTGGGTCTACCCCGACCTGCTGAGCACGTACGGCGACCAGGGCAACGTGCTCGTGGTGGAGCGGCGGGCGCGGCAGCGCGGTCTGGACGTCCAGCGGCTGGAC
The DNA here is from genome assembly GCF_017676345.1 of Streptomyces smyrnaeus. Lineage (GTDB taxonomy): Bacteria > Actinomycetota > Actinomycetes > Streptomycetales > Streptomycetaceae > Streptomyces > Streptomyces smyrnaeus. The sequence continues at coordinate 119,425 of NZ_JAFFZM010000011.1, forward strand.
GTCCGCTCGGACCAGCCGATCCCGACGTCCGGTGACATCTATCTGATCGGCGGCGGGGAGGACCGGCCGCAGCGGCTGGCGGCCGAGCGGCTGCTGCGCGACGGCGGTCTGAACCGGGCCGTGGACAACGGTGCCATCGTCTTCGCGGTGTGCGCCGGCTACCAGATCATGGGCCACGAGTTCGTCAACGACCTCGGCGAGCGCTCCGCCGGGCTCGGGCTGCTGGACGTGGTCAGCAGCCGGGGCGAGGCCGAGCGGTGTGTGGGCGACGTCCTCGGCGAAGCCGACGACCAGCTGCGCCTCCCCGAGCTCACCGGCTTCGAGAACCACCAGGGCATCACCCACCTCGGCCCCGGGGTGCGCCCGCTCGCCCGGGTGCGGCTCGGCAACGGCAACGGCACGGGTGACGGCACCGAGGGTGCCTGGCGGGACACGGTCTTCGGGACGTACCTGCACGGCCCGGTGCTGGCCCGCAACCCGCAGATCGCGGATCTGCTGATCAAGCTGTCGCTCGATGTGAACGCGCTGCCACCGACCGACGACACCTGGTACGAGGCCCTGCGGCAGGAGCGGATCGCCGCCGCGACGCAGCCGGCCTGATCCTCCCACTCCGCGCCTGATCCTCCCACTCCGCGCGGCGCTTGTCCGGTGGCTCGTTCCCACCGGATCGAGTGACGGAACCGTCCGCTGAGGCCGCCCCCGTGAGGGCGGCCTCAGCGGGCGGTTCTAGTCTGGTGCGGGCTTATCGGTCGGTTGCGGGAGAGTTCGGATGGATCACGGCGGACACGGCATGACGATGGACCTACCGCCGTTCACGGTCGCGCGGGGCCTGGAGTTCACGGGCGAGCCGTTCTTCATGGTGGGGTGCCTGCTGGCGCTGGCGCTCTACGGCTGGGGCGTGGTGCGGCTCCGGCGCAGGGGCGACACCTGGCCGGTGGGGCGCACCGTCGGCTTCGCGGTCGGTGTGGCGACGGTGGCGCTGGTGATGTGCACCGCGCTCAACGAGTACGGCATGGTGCTCTTCAGTGTGCACATGGTGCAGCACATGGTGATCAGCATGCTGTCGCCGATCCTGTTGCTGCTCGGCGCCCCCGTCACGCTCGCGCTACGGGCGCTGCCCTCGGCGGCCCGCAGCCAGGGGATGCGCAAGGGGCCGCGCGAGGTGCTGGTGGCACTGCTGCACAGCCGCTACGTGCGGGTGATCTCGCATCCGGCGTTCACCATCCCGCTGTTCATCGCGAGCCTGTACGCGCTGTACTTCACCCCGCTGTTCGACTTCCTGATGGGCTCCAAGGCCGGGCACATCGCGATGATGGTGCACTTCCTCGCCGTCGGCCTGGTCTTCTTCTGGCCGATCATGGGCGTGGACCCGGGCCCGCACCGCCCCGGCTATGTGATGCGGATGCTGGAGCTGTTCGCGGGAATGCCGTTCCACGCCTTCTTCGGCATCGCGCTGATGATGGCCTCCGAGCCGATGGTGGAGACCTACGCCGATCCGCCCGCCTCGCTGGGGGTGAGCGCGCTCTCGGACCAGACGGCGGCCGGGGGCATCGCCTGGGCGTTCAGCGAGATCCCCTCGGTGCTGGTGCTGATCGCGCTGGTGTTCCAGTGGTATGTGACCGAGCAGCGCCAGGCCCGCCGCCGGGACCGCAAGGCCGACCGGGACGGCGACAAGGAACTGGCCGACTACAACGCCTACCTCGCCTCCTTGCAGACCCGGGGATGAGAGCACACACCGCCGCCGGGCGCCCGTAGGGGCGCGTGGCGGCGGCTGACACGGGCGCATTGAGGTGCGCAGTGGCGCACGGGGCCGCGAGCGAGGGACCATGGGGACCTGGCCGCGGCCCTTGTGCGTGCGCGACCGTGCGTCCCGGGGCCGCCGGGAGGAGGACGGTGTTGTGATGTCTGGGCTGACGCGCATGCCGGTGTCCGCGAAGGCGATGACCGTCTGCACGGTCGTCGGTCTCGTGGTGGTGACGGCGTACACCGCGGCGCTGGGGAGCAGCGGGTGGCTGTGGTTCTGCTGGGTGGTACTGGGCCTGGTCACCCTTGGTGTGTTCGCCACCCGTGAGTGACAGGACGCGAGGGCAGGCCGTGACACGACAGTCGGGCCCCGCGGTCCGCCCCTGGCAGGGGTGGACCGCGGGGCCCGACCGCTACGGACCGTATCGGGGAGGAGCAGCCGACCGTCGGCTGCCGTCAGCTGCCGACGCCGAACTCCGCCAGGAACGCCTTGTCGAACGCCTCCAGGTCGTCCGGCTTGCGGCTGGTGATCAGCTTGTTGTTGCCCCCGTCGCAGACCTTGACCTGCTCGTCGACCCAGGTGCCACCGGCGTTGCGGATGTCGGTACGCAGGCTGGGATAGGAGGTCAGGGTGCGGCCGCGCACCACGTCGGCCTCGACCAGGGTCCAGGGCGCGTGACAGATCGCCGCGACGGGGAGACCCGAGTCGAAGAAGCCCCGCACGAATGCGACGGCCTGCTCGTCGGTGCGCAGCAGGTCCGGGTTGGCGACACCACCGGGCAGTACGAGCCCGTCGAAGTCGCCGGGTGCGGCCTGCGGGACGAGTTGGTCGACGGGGAAGGTGTCGGCCTTGTCCAGATGGTTGAACGCCTGGACGGTGTCGCCTCGGGTGGAGAGCAGCACAGGCGTACCGCCCGCGTCCTTGACGGCGTCCCAGGGGTCGGTCAGCTCGATCTGTTCGGCGCCCTCGGGCGCGACGAGAAAGGCAACACGCACGTGCCTCACGTCCTTTCCGTCATCTCGTGTGCGCTCCAGCGGGTCCCCACTGAGCGCACACCTATGCGTGGGGGCGCGGCTGTCCAGGAGCAGGCGCGCACCGGCGCGGGACGGCGCGGACCTGCGCTTCAGCGCCCCTTTCGGGCCATCCCTCGCACGCCCGGAGCCGGCCGGGAAAAAAATCGGACGGCGATGTCGAGAATCGGCTTCCGGCTCCGTCCCAGGGGTGAACGCGACCACAATGGGCCGCACGAGCACCGAGGAGAGCCACGATGGCCAAGTATCTGCTGCTGAAGCACTACCGAGGCGCCCCGGCCGCGATCAACGACGTGCCGATGGACCGGTGGAGCCCCGAGGAGATCTCGGCACACATCCAGTACATGAACGACTTCGCGGCCCGGCTGGAGAAGACCGGCGAGTTCGTCGACGGCCAGGCACTCGCCCCCGAGGGAGCCTGGGTCCGCTACGACGGCGAGGGACGCCCGCCGGTCACCGACGGACCCTTCGCGGAGACCAAGGACCTCATCGCCGGCTGGATGGTCATCGACGTCGACAGCTACGAACGCGCCGTCGAACTGGCCGGAGAGCTGTCGGCCGCCCCCGGCGCCGGCGGCAAGCCGATCCACGAGTGGCTGGAACTGCGCCCGTTCCTGACCGAACCGCCCACCATCACCGAGTGACACCACCGATGGACGAGGCCTTGCCCAGGAGCCTCACGCCGAGCGTGATCGCCGTCCTCGTCCGCCGCGGAGCCGACTTCGCGGCGGCCGAGGATGCCGTGCAGGACGCTCTGGTCGAGGCGCTCCGGGTCGGGGCGGCCGACCCGTCCCCGTCCTCTTCGGGCAGCGGGCACCCGGTGCGGGACACCAAGGGCTGGCTGGTCACCGTGGCCTGGCGCAAGTTCCTCGACGCGACGCGCGCCGACGCCGCCCGCCGCCGGCGTGAGAAACGCGTCGAGGAGGAGCCGGCTCCCGGGCCGCCGCCCGCGGTGGACGACACCCTCCAGCTCTACTTCCTGTGCGCCCACCCGTCGCTGACCCCGGCCTCGGCGGTCGCGCTCACGCTGCGCGCCGTCGGCGGGCTGACCACCCGCCAGATCGCCCAGGCCTATCTGGTGCCCGAGTCGACCATGGCGCAACGGATCAGCCGGGCCAAGCGCACCGTCTCCGGTGTGCGTTTGGACCGGCCCGGCGATGTCGCCACCGTGCTGCGCGTCCTCTACCTGGTCTTCAACGAGGGCTACTCCGGCGATGTCGATCTGGCCGCCGAGGCCATCCGGCTCACCCGGCAGCTCGCGGCCCGCATCGATCACCCCGAGGTGGCCGGGCTGCTCGCCCTCATGCTGCTCCACCACGCCCGGCGGGCCGCCCGGACCGCGTCCGACGGCAGCCTGGTGCCGCTCGCCGAGCAGGACCGCGGCCGGTGGGACACCGCATTGATCGCCGAGGGCGTCGGGATCCTGCAGGCGGCCCTGGCCCGTGACCGGCTGGGCGAGTTCCAGGCCCAGGCCGCGATCGCGGCGCTCCACGCCGACGCGCCGACCGCCGAGGAGACCGACTGGGTGCAGATCGTCGAGTGGTACGACGAGCTCACGCGCCTGACCGACAGTCCGGTCGTCCGGCTCAACCGCGCGGTCGCCGTCGGGGAGGCCGACGGACCGCGCGCCGGCCTGGCGGCGCTCTCGGAGCTGGACGCCTCTTCCCCGAGCTCCCGGCTGCGCTCGTCGAGCGGGGGACACCCTGTTCCCCGCCACACCGCGGTGGCGGCGTACCTCCATGAGCGCGACGGCGACCTGGCGACGGCGGCACGGCTGTACGCCGAAGCGGCGCACAAGGCACCCAACCTCGCCGAGCGCGACCACCTGATGCGCCAGGCCGCCCGGCTCAACGCCCGCCGGGACCGCTGACGCTGATTCCCCGTCGGAAGCGGTGGCCGTCAGCCCTCCTCGGCGCCGGGCTGCTTGCCCGTCGGCAGCACCGGGTGCCTGCCGAGGATGAAGACTCCCACGACCACGGCCACCAGCCCGGCGACCTCACCCGCCAGGGCACCCGGTGTGAGCCGGATGGAGTCCCCCAGGAAGCCGATGCCGCAGGCGATCCCGGCCAGCGGCTCGGAAGCCGTCAGGGAGGGCAGCGACATCCGCAGCGGCCCGCCCTCGAAGGCGCTCTGCACCAGCACCAGCCCGACCACGGCGAGGACGACGATGGTGTACGGCTGCCAGCTCGTCAGCAGACCACCCAGCCCGGAGGAGCTGTAGATCCCGCCGGAGACCCGGGTCAGGGCGTCCTGGAGCCCGTAGAGCGCTCCGGCCGCGGTCGCCAGCAGGGGTGGTTCCTTGAAGAGTTCGAGCCGGCGTGCGACGAGCACCAGGACGGCAGCGATCCCGGCCAGCAGTCCGAAGATCAGCCAGTGCCGCAGGGGGCCCGCGTCGCGGTCCGTGCCCTCCGGTCGGCCCGCCACGATGAAGGCGGTCACTCCCCCGCTGAGCAGCACCACCCCGGCCCAGCCGGACCAGCCGAGCCGCTGGCTGCTCAGCCGCCGTGCGAAGAGCATCGCGAACAGCAGGTTCGTCGCGAGCAGCGGTTCGATGGTGGACAGGTCGCCCTGTGTCAGGGCGAACGCGCTGGTGAGCTGACCGACCACCATGCTGCCGATGCCCAGCAGCCAGCGCGGAACGCGCACCAGGTCGAGCAGCAGCCGGAAGGAGAGCACATCGGCGGTCGGGGCGCGGGAGGCGGCGTCCTGTTGCAGCACGAAACCCAGCCCGAGGAAACAGGCGGCGACCAGCCCGTAGACGTAGAGAGTCACGGGGCCCCTTTCCACCGACCGGACGGTGCGAGTGCGTCGAGGGCGTGCGCACGCCTGTCCACGCCGTCCGCCTGGGAACAGCGCCGCCGAGACTAGGCGCCGGTGCGGGCGGACACCACGACACCCGCCCCGGCAGCGGGCGGCACGCCCCCTAAGCATGAAAGCGCCAGGGCCGAATGGCGCCCGGCGCCCGGCCGGGCCCGCCCGCGAGTACGTCCGGTGAAGCGCGCGGCGAGGACGCCTCTAGCCGGCGGCGGCAGCATGGGGCCGACGTGGATCCTCATCCCACCAGGCAGGAGCTCGAACGGGACGTGAACAAGGACATGACAGTCGGCCCCTTCCCCAGGGAGCGCCGGCACACCGCCTTCTTCCTCCGGGAGCTCCGCGGCTTCGCACCGGTGTTCCTGGGCGCCGAGATCGACATGACCGCCGTACGGCGCCACCAGCGGGACGCGGCAGCGCACGGCGGCAGCTGCTCGACCGTCGCCTATGTGCTGTACACGGCGGCACGGGTGCTGGCCGCCCACCCCGAGGCCAATGCCGCGCTCCGCGGCCGGCTGCGCCCCCGGGTGGCCCGCTACGGCACGGTGGCCGGCAAGCTGACGCTGGACAAGCGGCTCGGCGGGCGCCGCGTGGTCCTCTCCGCCGTGCTGCCCGGTCTGCACACGATGAGCCTGCGCGACATCGCCGGGCAGATCGCACACCACCGCGACGGCGACCCGGAGCGGATGCCCGAGTACGCCGGCGTGCGCGCTCTGCATCACCTCCCGGGACCGCTCGGGCACCTCGCCTACCGGCTGGCCACCCGGCCGCTGCGCCGCCGGATCACCACCAACGGCACGTTCTCCGTGACCTCGCTGGGCCACCGGCCGGTCACCTCGTTCCACTCGTCCGGTGGCACCACGATCACGCTGGGCCTGGGCGGTGTGGCCGAGCGCCCGGTGGTACGCGACGGGAGGATCGCCGTCGCACCGGTACTGCCGCTGTCCCTCACCTTCGATCACCGGGTGATCGACGGCGCCGAGGCGGCGGACGTGCTCAGCGATCTCAAGGAGGCTTTGGAGAGCTTCGGCGATTTTGGTGATGTCTCCGCATCCGTCTCACAACCGTCTCAAAAAAACGGTGTCACTTTTTGAGATGGCGGTACACCGTCGCCCGGGACACCCCGAGCCGCGCCGCGATCGAGTCCACCGAGTGCTCACCCGAGGCGTACAGCGTCCGGGCGAGGTCGGCGTCCTCCTCGGACAGTGATCTGGGGCGCCCGCCGCGCCCCTTGCGCGCCCCCGGGGCCGACTCCGGCAGCAGACGCCAGGCACCGGCCAGCAGGTGGTCCCGCAGCACGTCGTTGGACAGCTGCGGCATCAGCGCGACCGGGTCGGTGACGGCCGAGACGGCCTGCGCCACGGCGATGCGCTCGGGGACGCCCGCCTCGGCCCCGGCCGCGACCTCGATGCCGTGCTCCATCGTCCGCAACAGCCGGTTGAAGGAGTCGGAAGGCGTCGCAGGCAGCTCTTTCAGCAGGGTGACCAGGGTGTTGCGGTAGCGCAGGAAGACATCCAGCCAACCGGTTATCAGCGTGCCCCGCACCGCACCGATGCCACCGGAGGACTCCTGGGCCGCCGCGTCGTCCAGCACCTGCTCCAGCTCGGCCGTCATCGGGTCGAGCAGATCACCGAGGAGCTCGACCTTCGAGGAGAAGTGGTAGTACAGCGCGGCCTTGGTGATGCCCACCCGGTCGGCGACCTCCTGCAGGGCCGTCGCGTGGTAGCCGCGCTCCACGAACAGCCGCTCCGCCTCGTGCAGGATCCGCTCCCGCGTACTTGTCTGCTGATCCAATTTCCGCACCCCCGCTTACCTCCGGTCAGTTTTGCGCTACGCTCTACTTACCAAAGGTAGGCAGAACGGCAAGGAGCTTTGCAATGCTGACCAACGTTCCATCGCCCGGTGGTGATCCCGGTGTCGCGATCAGTATCCGCGACCTGGTGAAGACTTTCGGCGACACGACGGCGCTCGACCACCTTCAGCTGACGGCCCGCTCCGGCGAGGTCCACGGCTTCCTCGGACCGAACGGCGCCGGCAAGTCCACCACCATCAGGGTGCTGCTCGGGCTGCTGCGCAAGGACTCCGGAGAAGCCACCCTGCTCGGCGGCGACCCCTGGGACGAGGCGGTCGAGCTGCACCGCCGGCTGGCCTATGTGCCCGGCGACGTGAACCTGTGGCCGAACCTGACCGGCGGCGAGGCGATCGACCTGCTGGGATCCCTGCGCGGAGGGCTGAACGAGACCCGCAGGCGCGACCTGCTGGAGAAGTTCGCCCTCGACCCGGGCAAGAAGATGCGCACCTACTCCAAGGGCAACCGGCAGAAGGTCGCCCTGGTGGCGGCCTTCTCCTCCGATGTGGAGCTGTACATCCTCGATGAGCCGACCTCCGGGCTCGACCCGCTGATGGAGGCCGTCTTCCAGGAGTGCGTCCAAGAGCTCCGCGAGGCAGGCAAGACGATCCTGCTCTCCAGCCACATCCTCGCCGAGGTGGAGAAGCTGTGCGACCGGGTGAGCATCATCCGGGAGGGACGCACGGTCGAGTCCGGCACCCTTTCCGAGCTGCGCCATCTGACCCGTACCGCGCTCGAGGTGGAGACCGAGACGCCTCCGACCGATCTGCAGGCGCTGCCCGGCGTGCACAAGCTGTCCGTGGAGGGCCACCACGCCAAGTTCGAGGCGGACACCGCCCAGCTCGGTGAGGTGCACCGGCACCTGGCCACACTCGGGGTCCGGTCGCTGACGAGCGCACCGCCCACCTTGGAGGAGCTGTTCCTGCGCCACTACGGCGAACAGAAGGCCACCGAGCCCGCCGACACCGTGGTGGGTGCCCGGTGAGGGCGCTGACCGGGACCGGTGTACTGACCCGGCTGGCGTTGCGGCGCGACCGTCTCCGGCTGCCGCTGTGGGTGGTCGGGCTCGCCGCGCTGTTCGCCTCCATCGGCAACAGCATCTCCGGGCTCTACGAGACCGACGCCGCACGGCTGGAGAACGCCCAGGTGCGCGCGGACAACGTGGTCACCCGGGCGTTCACCGGCCCGGCGCCCGGCAGCAGCACCGGCGCGCTGACCGTGTCGGAGGGGCTGGTGTTCACCTGCGTCCTCGTGGCGCTGATGAACATCCTGCTCGTGGTCCGGCACACCCGGCAGAACGAGGAACTGGGCCGGACCGAACTGGTGGGTTCCGCGGCCGTCGGCAGGCACGCCCAGCTGACCGCTGCACTGCTGGTCGCCGGTCTCGCCAATGTGCTGCTCATCGTGCTCAGCACGCTGGCGCTGATCGGCATGGGGCTGCCCGCGGGCGGCTCGGCGCTGGCGGGCCTGGCGCTGGGCACGGTGGGGCTCGCCTTCGCCGGCCTCACGGCGGTCGCCGCCCAGTTGACCGAGAGCGCCCGCGCCGCGACCGGGCTGGGAGGTCTCGTGCTCGCCACGACATTTCTGCTGCGCGCCGCGGGAGACGCCTTCGGCAACACCGCCTCGGACGACATCACGGTGAACCCCGCATGGCCGAGCTGGATCTCGCCACTCGGCTGGGGCCAGCAGCTGCGGCCCTACGGTGAGAGCCGGGTGTGGCCGTTGGCGCTGCTCTTGCTGTGCAGCGCCCTCAGCGTGCTGCTCGCGGTGCGGCTGAGCGTCCACCGGGACGTCGGGACGGGCATGCTGCCCGCACGGCGCGGCGCGGTACGGGCGAGCTCCGCCATGCTGAAACCGATCGGGCTCGTGTGGCGGCTGCAGCGCGGACTGGTGCTCGGCTGGATGGTGGGCATCGCGGTCTTCGGCGCGGTCTTCGGCGGCATCGGTGACCAGGTCGACGATCTGTTCAGCAGTGAGAAGAGCGCCCAGTTCGTCCGTGACCTGGGCGGTGAGGGCGATCTGGTGAACGCGTACTTCGCGGGCATGATGGGGCTGCTCGCCGTGGTCGTCTCCGGCTTCACCGTGCAGGCGCTGATCCGGCTGCGCTCCGACGAGGAGAACGGGCCCACCGAGGCCGTACTCGCCACATCGGTGAGCCGGGCGCACTGGCTGCTGGCACACACGCTGATCGCCCTGCTGGGCACCGCGCTGGTGTTGGCCGTCCTCGGGCTCAGCACCGGCCTGGCGTACGGCGCGGTGTCGAATGATCTGACCGCCGCCCTGGGCGATCTGCTGGAGACGACGCTGGCACAGCTGGCACCGACCGCGGTGCTGGCGGGCTTCGCGCTGGCGGCCTTCGGGCTGCTCCCGCGGCTGGCGGCGACGGTCACCTGGGCGGCGTTCGCCGTCTGCCTGGTGATCGGTCAGTTCGGAACGCTGCTCAACCTGCCCGACGGGCTGCTCGACATCTCGCCCTACAGCCACCTGCCGAACATGCCCGCCGAATCGCTGACCGTGATGCCGATCGTGGTGATGGTGGTACTCGCCGGAGCGCTGACCGCGGTGGGCGTGGCGGGCTTCCGGCGCCGCAGTCTCGCGCTCGGCGGCTGACACACCAGGAGGAAGCAAAGCGGAGGTGAAGTGACGATGCAGGTCATCAAAGAGGTGGACCATCCGACGGGTCTGACCCGAAAAATGCTCAAACTGCCGGTTCACTTCTACCGGCTCGGCCTCGGCCGGCTGTTCGGTGACCGCCTGCTCATGGTCAACCACTGGGGGCGGGTCACCGGCAAGCGCTACCAGACGGTGGTGGAGGTGATCCGGCACGAGGAACGCGACGACAGCTATCTGATCGCCTCCGGCTGGGGGCCGGGCGCCGACTGGTACCGCAACCTGCTGCGGCGTCCCCGCACGACCGTCGAGGTCGACGGACAGACCAAGCAGGTGACCGCCGAACCGCTCCCCGCCGAAGAGGCGACGGAGATCATGACGGGATACTTCTGGCGTCACCGGGCCGTGGCCAAGCGAATGCTGCCCCGGCTCTACGGCTACTGGGTCGACGGCTCGAAGGCCGACTTCCACGAGGTCGCCGAGCGGGTGCCCGTCCTGCGGCTGGCCCCCGCCCGGCCGGCCCACTGAGGTGGCGGTGCGGTCCGCCCGCCCAGGGCGGGCCGCGCCACGTCGACACCCTCTCCTCCCCCAGCCCCGACCCGATACTTGCCCGACCCCGGCGAGCGGCCTCATACGAGGAACAGCGACACGGTGTCCGCCACGCAGGCCGGGCGCCGCTCGTTCTCGATCTGGACCGTCATCCGGACGGAGACCAGCCAGCCGCCGGGCACGCCCTGGGCGCCGGAGAGCTCGGCACCGCCGCGGACACGGGCCCCGACCTCGACCGGGCAGGGGAAGCGCACCTTCTCCAGCCCGAAGTTCACCCCGCTGCGAGCCCGTTCGACGGTGAAGACGGCCCGCATCATCGACGGCAACAGGCCGAGCGTCAGACAGCCGGGGTGGACAGTGCTCACGGCAGAACCCTCCGCGCCCGTGCGGAATCCGGGCTCCTGGGAGGAAAACCCCGCGGCTGCCGCAAACTTTTCCACCCGCTCCTCAGTGAGGTCGAACCATTCGCTGTAGCCGAGGTGTTCGCCTTTCGCTGAGACCAATTCGTCCAGCCCCGAGAAATTTCTCATGGCCACGATTCTGTGCACCGGAGCGTGGGCGTACAAGAGTTCGCTCCGGGCCCCGGCTCCGCTGTCAGCGCCCCGTCAGCCGGCTTTCAGCGAAGTGTCAGCGACCGGTCGGCCGGGCTCGGCGCGCTCCGTCCCCGGCCGGGCTGCCGCACAGGTGAGGGGCGGGCCCCCGGTGGCACCGTCACCGCCGAGACCCGCCCCTCACCTGTGTGCAGAGCGTCAGAAGAACAGCGAGTCACGCCGTTCGCGTGTTTCGTTGAGCGCGTGCTGGATGGTGTCCTTGACCTCGCCGGCGAGTTTTTCCACGACCCGGGCGTCGTCCGCCGCGTCCGCCGGAAAAGTGTCGGTGCCCACCGGGGCGTGAAAGCGGATGGTCCATTTCGTCGGCATGGGCACCAGACCCAGCGCGCCGAGCAAGGGGAAAGTGGGCGTGATGGGGAAATACGGCAGGCGCAGCAGGCGTGCCAGGGTGCGGGACTCGCCGATCATCGGGTAGATCTCCTCGGCACCGACGATCGAGCAGGGCACCATCGGGCACCCGGTGCGCAGCGCGGCGGCGGCGAAACCTCCGCGTCCGAAGCGCTGCAGGCGGTAGCGGTCCTCGAAGGGCTTGCCCAGTCCCCGGTAGCCCTCCGGCATGACGCCCACGAGCGCGCCGGTCCCGAGCAGCCGCATCGCGTTCTCGGGGCAGGCGCGGACGTGCCCCAGTTTGCGGACGAGGTCCCGGACCACGGGATAGGAAAAGGCCAGGTCCGCCGCGAGCAGGCGCAGGTTGCGGTGTGCCGTGTGGTGGTCGCGGATGGCCAGTTGCAGCATGAGCGCGTCCAGCGGGAGGGTGCCGCTGTGGTTGGCCACCACCAGGGCGGCGCCGTCCGCCGGTATGTGCTCCAGACCGGAGACCTCGACCCGGAAGTACTTCTCGTACAGCGGACGGAGGGCGGGCAGCAGCGCCTCGTCGACCAGTGCGGGGTCGAACCCGAAGTCGTCGACGGCGCCTTCGTCGGAGGACAGTCGCCCGTACAGCTCCATGCCGTGGGCAAGGAGCTCCTTGAACACGTCGGCCGGCAGCGAGGCCTGTTCGCCCGCTCCGGACGCGTTGTTGCCTCTCGTCTCCCGCTCCGCTCGCGGGTCGCGGCCGCTCGGCGAAACGGGCAGCTCCTCGTCCTGTGGCATGCGCTCTCCTCACTGAGTGGTCGCTGTCCCTGTGGTCTGGTCGTGCGTGGGCGCCGCGGCGCGACGGTCGCCACCGCCGCGCCGCGGGCCTCGATCCCGTACCGAACCGGGCCGTACCGTGCGTCTTCGTCCGGGACGCCGCCGCGTCAGGACCGCGCCGCCGCGCGGTCCTCGGACCAGCCTTCCACCTCCTCGGCGGCGGGGACCGCCTCGCCGTTGCCTTTGGCCCGGCCGTTGCCGTTGCCGTTGCCGTTGGCGCTGCCATGACCGTTGCCGTTGGCGTTGGCATTGCCGTTGGCGCTGCCGTTGCCGTTGGCGTGCGAGCCGTTCCGGGAGCGGCCGTTGGAGCGGGCGGGGGCCCGACGCTTGGTCTCGGCCGCTGCCGGGCGCTGGTCCGGCTGCCCGGAGCCGGCCTCGTCGGTGGCCATGTCCAGGTCGCCGACCATGCCGTCGGACAGCTCCGCTGCGCCGACCACGCCCTCGCGGCGCTCCCTGGCCTCCCTCAGCAGCCTGGCGCGGGTCTTGATGAACTTGGCGTTCATCTCGTCCACGGGGATGAACTTGTTGACCCCACCGCCGCTGATCCTGGGCTCCTGACGCGCCATGATCTTGTAGTCCTGCGGGTCCTGGACGTACTTCTCCAGGTAGCACTGGAGCGTCGACATGGCCCGTCGCAGCTTCTCATGCCGCAGGATCGGCTTGAGCTGGGGGAACTCGTAGACGCGGAAGATGTGTTCGGTGTGGTCGTCGTCGATGGGTGAGAACCACGACGTCGTCGCGAACGCCTCGGTCTCCACGTGCACCATGCACGGGAACGAGAAGGTGATGACGTAGTGGATGCTCCGCTCGGGGTTGTCCTCCTCCCCGTGGTCGAACGAGTAACGGAAGGTCATCCCGTCGTCGTCCGTCTCCACGTGGTGATTGTGGATCATGGTGGCTTTGAGGTAGTTCTCCTTGCCGTCCAGCCCGAACTTCTTCTTCGTTCCGTAGAGGAACATGAAGTCCAGCCAGTTCAGCCAGTGATCCCGGTGCACATACGTCACGTGGTAGAACTCTTGGACACTTTCGATGTACCGCGTGTAGTGCACCGGTTTGTTCCACGAGATGGTGTCGTAGACCCGGTCGTTCTCCTTGATCTCGCGGGGCGCGATGATCTCCGGGAGTTCACTCTCCGGCCGGTCGTCGCCCCACCACACCCAGATCAGGCCGTGCTTCTCCCGGACCGGGTAGACCGGCACCTTCAACGATCCCGGGATCCGGGCGTCCCTGCCCATCGCCGGAGTCAGGGTGCACTTGCCCTCGGGGTTGAACAGGAAACCGTGGTAAGGGCATTCGATCGCGTTGCCCTTCATCCGGCCGTCACCGAGCCAGGCTCCCTTGTGCGGGCACCGAGCTCCCTGGCAGACCACGTTCCCGTCGAGGTCGCGCCAGAGCACCAGCTCCTCACCGAGACGGCGGATGCCTTTCGGTTTCTTGTCGGTGACATCCCCGGATATAGCCACGGGATACCACATATCGGGAATCATGCAGTCCCTCTCTCTTTCGAGTTTCCCGCCGAGCACCGGCGGGCTTTCCTGACCCGCGACACCGGCCCGTTGCGCCGCCGCCGTCCGGTCAGGAGTTCTCGACGACCTCGACCGTGCCGGCGTCCCCGTCGACCACGATCAGGTCCCCGGTGTGGATGACCTGCGTCGCGAACTTGGTGTTCACGACGGACGGCACATTGAATTCCCGCGCCACGATCGAACTGTGCGAGAGCATCGATCCGATGTCGGTGACGACGCCTCCCGCGATGGCGAACAGCGGGGTCCATGTCGCGTCGGTGTAGCGGGTGATCAGGATTTCTCCGGCCTGGAACTCGTCGGCCTGCCAGACGAGGTCCTCGATGACCCGGGCCCGGCCCACCACCCGGCCGGGGCTGGAACCGAGCCCCTCCAGGTGCTCCCCGTCGGGAACGGGCCGCACGGCGGAAGCCGGGTCGTGCTCGCCCACGAAGGTGAGCGGCGGCTCCGGCAGCCGCTTGTGGTATTCGTGCAGTCGCCGGGCTCCGTCGATCTTGGCCCGGTCGAACGCCTCCGCCTCGGACAGCTCACCGGCCAGATAGGCGCGGATGTCCTCGAAGTCGAGGTACGCCACCTCGTCCATGGAGTGCAGCACCCCGGCCTCCAGCAGGCGCCGGCCCACTTCGTAGACCACGTTGCGCACCAGCCAGATCGAGGTGATCATCGACATCCGGGTGACCTCGCGAAGCTCGCTGTAGGTCCGGTACATCGAGATGGCCGCCTCCACGGCCCGCCGTTTGGGCAGCGGCAGTTGCTTCAGCACCGTGTGCGAGGCGTCCTGCCGGCCGCCGCTGCGCCGGAGGATGTCGTCGATGGAGAACCCGTCCGCGGCGTAGCGCCGGATCATCTGGAAGACGTACGACGGGTCGTCGATCCACCGGGGATGGGTGATCTCCATCTCCTGCGGCCCGCGGGTGCCGTGGGCGCGCAGGAAGGGCTCCATCTGCTCCTGCCAGAACTCGCGGCCCTCCTCGTCGGCGCGGAGGGCTTCCTCGATGCCGTCCAGCGGCAGTTCCTCGATGAGTGCCAGCACCCGCGGCCGGTCCTTGGCGGCCTGGGCCACGGACCAGATCTCCTTGGCCGACTCCACGGTGCGCAGGTTCGACATGTCGGTCTTCACGCGGTTCTGCAGGTTGACGCCCTCGTCGCCGAGCCACTGCTTGCACAGCTCCGCCAGCACCGCGTAGAAGCCGAACGCGTGGATGTAGTAGGGCATGTAGCCCACATGCATGTCGTGGAAGTACCCGAGGCGGCGCTTGAGCTCCATGTCCAGTTCGCTGCGGCCCATCCGGGTCAGGTCCAAAGCCCTGTCGCGGTCGAACTCATAGGCGCGGGAGGAGGACATCCGCTTGGCCCGGGCCTTCATGTCCGTCAGCTCGTTGGCGGTGGTGCGGAGCCAGAAGGCGATCGACAGGGCGTCGGTGAGGCCGCCGGGGAACCGGCCGAAGGGGTTCTCGTACCCGGTCAGGTCCACCTCCTCGCTGACGAATCGGCTGGTGAAGCGCCACTGGTCCCGGGTGGGCAGACACTGTGCCATCACATAGGCGCTGTAGGAGATGTTGAGGTAGACGTGCCCTTGCACATAGCCCATCGGCAGATCGGGGTCGCCGGTGACCCGGGCGCCGAGGGCCGAGGTGCAGTCCAGGTGCACATGCTGCTGGTAGTACCGGGCGAAGCTCAGCCCCAGCGGGGTCATCAGCCCGACGAAGATCTCTCCGATGTCCATCCGCGACCACAGGGTGCCCTGCTCGATCGCTTCCTTCTGCGGGGTGACGTACGGACTGCGGGCGCCGCCCGGACGGTCACCGGACCCGGCGGCGGGGCGGGTGGTGATGGGCCGCGTCTGGAAGAACCAGAGCGCGCCGTCGCGCATCCCCCACTCGATGTCCTGCTCCGCGCCGTACCTGCTGCGCAACCGCAGGGCGTGCCGGGAGAGTTCGGCCAGCTGCTCCCGCGACAGACAGGGCACATTGCGGGCCGCGGCCTCGACCCTGGTCATCCCGATCTTCCCGGGCGCCAGCGGGGCGCACTTGGTCACCTTGTGCCGGACCCGCTCCTCGACGACCTCGAGGGTGCGGTCGTCGACCACGAAGTAGTCGCTGGACACCCGGCCGGAGACCAGCCCCTCCCCCAGGCCCTGGCACGCCTCGACGACGATGCGGTGCGGGCGGGCGCTGACGGGGTCGACCGTGAAGGCGACACCGCTCACATCCGCGTGGACCATCTCCTGCACCACCACCGCGATGGCGCCGGGCGCGCTGTCGTCGTCGCGGTAGGCGCTGGCACGGTCCGACCACAGGGAGGCCCAGCAAGTGCGTACGGCGTCCAGCAGATCCGCGTCGCCGGACACGTCCAGGATCGTGTCGTGCTGGCCGGCGAACGACTGGCCCGCGGAGTCCTCGCGCAGGGCGGAGGAGCGCACGGCCACCCGGGGGCGCCCCAACCGGGTGTATCCGGCGAGGATCGCCTCCGCGATGGAGGGCGGTATCCCGGTGGCCAGCACCCGCTCCCGCGCGGAGCGGCTGTCGGTGCCGCGCAGTTCGGACGCCAGGCCGGTCTCGCTCAGATACGCGGCGAAGAGTTCGGTGGTGAGGCAGAAGGCGGGCGGTACCGGCAGTCCGTCCGCCAGCATCTCGCCGATCCGGGCGGCCTTCCCGCCGAGGACGGCCGGGTCGGGCTGCGGCTCCGCGCCGAGGAGGACGACCTGGTCGGCGTACGCCCCGGTGACCGGGGTGTCGGTTGCGTGCGTTGTCATGGTGAGGTCTCCTGACCGCTCAGTCCAGCGCGAGCTGTGCGTTGGTGCCCGTGCAGGCGCGGAACTGCTCACCCGGGATGACCTGGGTGGCCTCGACATCGGTGAACCCGGCCTCCTCCAGTTGCTCCACCAGTTCGCCCTCCCGTGGCAGCGGACCGCCGAAGTCGGAGAAGTGGAACCACAGGTTGAGCGCTTCCAGGCCGGTGTTGCCGCCCTGGCAGGAGGTGGTCAGCAGAAGCTTGCCGCCGGGCGCGAGCAGCCGGCGCGCCCGGCGCAGCGTCTCGACCCGGTCGTCCTGCGGGAAGTAGTAGATGTTGTTGTGCATCGTGACCAGGTCGAACTGCGGCTCCAGGTCCAAGGTGCGCAGATCGCCCTGCCGGGTCTCGACCCGGTCCGTGAGCCCCCACTCGGCCATGTTGGAGGCGGCCTGATCGGCGACGTTCTTCTGCATGTCGATGGCGAGCGCCGAGAGCCTGGGGTTGAGCCGGGCGGCGTGGCGTACGTACGTCCCGCTGCCGCAGCCGACCTCCAGCAGCCGCACCGGCCGGGAGCGCTCCAGGTTGCGGTCGACGGCCGCCTCCACGAAGGACTCGACGACCCGGGTGGAGCGGGCAATGACCGCGCCGTCCTGGTCGTCCAGCGAGAAGCGCTCGCCGCCGCGCAGCATGTTCGGCCCGTGCAGCAGTGCCGGCACATGGAAGCGGATCACTTCCTCCAGCGCGGCGGCGACCGCGTCGTTGCCCGGCTGGGCCAGGAACTTCGCCGTGAAGCTGTTGAGCCGGTAGCAGCCCTCGCCCGTACCGAAGTCACCGAGCTTGACGCCCATGTCGAGCCAGGCACGGAGCCGGTCCTTCTCGGCCGGGCCGATCTGGAGCCTGTCGGCCAGCGACTCCAGGTCGCACGGCCGCGCCGCCAGGCAGCGCAGGACCCCCGAGTTGGAGGCGGACGCCAGGAAGGCCAGCCGGTAGGTCGGCTCGATCAGCCCCTTGGAGAGCGCGAGCAGCACCGGCAGTCGCGGATTGCTCAGCACTTTCAGTATCTGCAGCAGGTCGGTGACGGGCTCCTCGACGCGGCTGCGAACGGTGGTGGCGAGACTCAAGAGGTCCATGGTGCGTTCCTTCGCGCGTTGACGGGCTGAGGTCCGGCGTCCGGTGCTGTGCGCACGTGGTCGAGCTCGTCGCGCAGCTGCCGCAGCAGTCGGTCCCGGGAGGGGCCGCCGTTCAGGAAGAAGTGGCCGCCGTCCAGGTGACGGCGCAGGAAGGACCCGGAGGTGTACGCACGCCACGCCTCCGTCTGCGGCGCGGAGGCGAGGGCGTCCCGGGAGGCGGAGAAGGCCGTCATCGGGCACCGCAGCGGCGCACGTGGTCGCCATCGGTACGTCTCGCACACCCGAAGGTCGGCGCGCAGCACCGGCAGCCTGCGCTCGAAGTAGGCGGCGTCGACGGCCCGGTCCCGGTCGAGACCACCCAGGTCGCTGACCAGCTCGCGCAGCTCGTCGTCGGGCAGGAGGTGGTCTTCGCGCGTCCCGTACAGGTGGGGTGCCCTGCTGCCGGAGACGAACAGGTGCGACGGTTCCGGCTCGCCTCGCTCGCGCAGTTCGCAGGCCACCTCGTAGGCCAGCAGCGCGCCCATGCTGTGACCGAACAGCGCGTAGTCGTGACTGAGTTCCGCCTCCACCAGCGCGGTGGCCAGCGCCGTGACGAGTGGTTCGAGCGCCGTGTGGGGCGGCTCGCGCAGGCGCCGGCCCCGGCCCGGGAGTTGGGCGGGGACGACGTGGATGTCCGCTCCCAGCCGCTCCTGCCAGCCCCGGTAGACGGAGGCGGTGCCGCCCGCGTACGGGATGCACACCAGTGGCCGCGCCCCGGCGTCGCCGGCGGCCGGGCCGGGGAACCAGCCGGCCGTCCGGGAGGTGGTCTCAACGGGAAACATGTGCGCGCCCCTCGTCGGAGTCCAGCCACGCGACGGTGCGGCGCATGCCCTCCTCGAAGTCGACCGTGCTCTTGAATCCGAAGTCCTGCTGCGCCCGCCTGATGCCGTAGGACTGATCGCGGTCGAACAGGTGGACGGTGTGCCGGGTCAGGATCGGGCGGGAGGAGATCTTCAGTGCGCCGTACAGCTTCTCGGAGAGGGTGGCGACGGCGGTGGCGACGGGAGCCGGCAGATTGAGCCACGGCGGCTTGACGCCCATTCCCGCGGCGAGCGCTTCCACGTACTGGCGCCAGGTCGTCAGCTCGGGGTCGCGCAGGTTGTAGACCTTGCCGACCGTCTCCTCGGACGTGGCGGCGGCGATCATGGCGTCGACGGCGTTGTCGACGTAGAGCAGACCGGCCGGAACCTGGCCGCCCCGGATGTAGAGCATCTGCTTCTGCAGCAGGAGGTTGCCGATCTCGATCACGAAGTCCTTGCTGCGGGGCCCGTACACCGACACCGGCCGCACGATGGTGACCGGTACCCCGGTCTCGGCCGCGGCGTTGCGCACGGCGCGCTCACCGAGCAGCTTGCTGCGGTTGTAGGGCAGCCCGATGTCCTTGCAGCCGGCCGCCTCGTCGCAGGGCTGCTTGGGGTAGCCGTAGACATCGGTGGTGCTGACGTGCAGGACCCGGGCCACGGTGCCCGCCTGGTGGGCGGCCTCGACGAGCTGCCGGGCACCGTGGACGTTCGCCCGCTGGAAGTCCTCCCAGGGCCCCCAGTCCGCCGACATGCCCGCACAGTTGTAGATGTGGGTCACGCCCTTGGCGGCCCGGCACAGGCTGTCCGGATCGTCCAGGTCTCCGGTCTCGATCTCGTCCGCCGCGTCACCGAACCCGGAGCGGTCGCTGCCGGGCCGTACGAGGACGCGGACGCGGTGGCCGAGTTCGGCCAGCCGCCGGGTGAGGTGGCCGCCGATGAAACCACTGGCGCCGGTGACCAGCACGTCGGCCGTGCCGTCCCGGGGCCCGTGGCTTACCGCGGCCGCACTGAGGTCATTGTCTTGGGTAGCCATGATCACACCAGAAGGTCGAGGGACTGTTCGAGGTCGGCTTCGCTGTGGTCGGCGTTGATGAAGAAGCGCAGTCGGCACGCGTCGCGCGCCACGGCGGGATAGCCGATGGGCATGACGTTGACGCCCTGCTCCAGCAGCGAGTTGGACAGCGCCATGGTCTTGTTCCAGTCGCCGACGATGACCGGGATGACGGCCGACGCACGCGAGACCCCGATGTCGAGGCCGCGCTCCCTGGCCCGGGTCCGGAAGAACTCGGCGAGCTGCTGCAGTCGTCCCACGCGCTCCGGCTCGTCCCGGATGACCCGGAACGCCTCCAGGGCCGCCGCCGTGTTGGCCGGTGAGATGCCCGTGCTGAAGATGTGCAGGGGGGCGGTGAACTTGAGGTACTCGATGATCGGGTGCCGGGCGGCGATGAAGCCGCCGAGACTGCCGATCGCCTTGCTCAGGGTGCCCATCCACAGGTCCACATCGGCGCGTGCGACGGGGAAGTGCTCGCCGATGCCGCGGCCCGTGCGACCGAGCACACCGAGGGAGTGCGCCTCGTCGATCATCAGCATCGCGCCGTGCCGCTGCTTGACCTCGATGAAGCGTGGCAGCTCCGGAATGTCGCCGTCCTGGCTGTAGGCGCCCTCGATGACGACCAGCGCCCTGCGGTAGCGGGAGCGGCCCGCGGCGAGGATCCGGTCGAGTGCCTGCCAGTCGTTGTGCGGGAAGGGCCTGCGCTGCGCGCCGGAGAGGATGCAGCCCCGCACCGTGCTGTCGTGGCTCCACTCGTCGTGGACGATGAGGTCCTCCGGGCCGAACAGGTGCCCGACGGTGGCGACGTTGGTGGCATGGCCCCCGGCGAAGACGATGGCGGCCTCGGTGCCCAGGAAGGAGGCCACCTCGGCATCGAGCTCGTGGTGCAGGGGCGTCTCACCGAACAGCAGCGGCGTCGCCGAGCTGGAGGTGCCGTAGGTGTCGATGGCCTCCTTGGCCGCCTCCCGTACCCGCGGGTGGTGGGAGAGGGCTAGGTAGTTGAACGCGGCGAAGTTGACGGCCTTGCGGCCGTTGACGGTGACGACGCCGGAGTTGAACCCCTCGTGGGTACGGCCGTAGGGGTTGTCACCGTGTGCGACGGTCTGCCGCAGGCGGTCCTGCAGTTCCGCGTACTCCGGCCACTCCTCGATGGTGTACTCCGGCTTCACTACGGGCGCCGGTGCGGCGGTCGGCAGCCCGGGCGGCGACTGCGGCGTCGCCGACGGCGGCGGCGCCACGGCGGCCTGGTGGGCCACCGGCAGCTGCGCGCCCGCCTGCCGGCCCGCCCCGGCCCCGGTGAGCAGGTCGGTCACATCCCGCACGGTGGGGTCGTCCGGCAGATCGTGCCGCAGCCGCTCCGCCTCCAGCGGGAAGCAGGCCGAGATCCGGCGCTGCAGATCGGTACGCATCAGCGAGTCCAGCCCCAGGTCCGTGCCGAGCCTGGCGTACGCGGGAATCTGCTCGGCGGGGAAACCGCAGACCCGGGCGACACTCTCCAGCACGATCTCGCCGACAGCAGCCGGCGCGTCGGTGCCGGGCCGGGTCGTCAGCGGGTGGGGAGAGTCCGAGGTCGCCGGGAGGGGCGCGGCGGACGGGAGCGGCGGCGCGCCCCCGCCCGGCAGGCCGTCCACGGTGCCGTGGGAGCCGGTTGAGGGGTTCCCCGCACCGGATGCCGACGGCGCCGCGGGCGGTGTGAACCAGTAGGACTCGCGCTCGAAGACGGTGTGCGGGACCGGCACCCGCCTCGGCGGCGCGTCCCGGTCGAGCGCATGCCAGTCGACGTCACCGCCTGCGCAGTGCAGCCGGCCGAGCGAGCTGAGGAGCGTGGCCCATTCACCGGCGCCCCTGCGTACGGACGGCAGCCACAGGGGCCGTCCGTGCGGCCCCTCCCTCTCCTGCGTCATGGCCCGGCCGGCGGACAGGAGCGTGGGGTGCGGTCCGATCTCGACGAACGCGTCACACCCCAGCCGTCGCAGGGTCGCGAACCCGTCGGCGAACCGGACGGTACCGAGCATGTGCCGCACCCAGTAGTCGGCGTCCACCCTCTCGACGCGTTCCCCGGTGGTGTCGGAGATCCAGGGGATGCCCGGCTGCCCGAAGTCGATGTCGTCCAGGCTCTTGCGCAGCGGGGCCGCTGCCGCGTCCATCAGCCCGGAGTGGAAGGCGTGCGAGACGGCGAGCGGGCGCACCTCGATCCGCCGTGCCTCCAGTGCTTCCCGCACCTCGTGGATGTCCGCCGCCGGCCCGGAGAGGACCAGATGCCGGTCGGTGTTGACGGCGGCGACCGCCACCGACGGGAAGTCGGCGGATATCTCCCTCACGGTGTCGGCCTCGCCGACGCAGGCGATCATCCGTCCCTCACCGGGCTGCTCGTCCATGTGCCTGCCCCGCTCGGCGGCGAGCAGGAGCGCGTCCTCCAGGGACAGCACCCCGGCCGCACAGGCCGCCGGGATGGCGCCGACGCTGTGTCCGAGGACCGCGGCCGGGCGTACACCGAGCGCCGTCCACAGTTCGGCGAGGGCGGCCGAGAACGCCACCATCGCGGGCTGGCAGTACCGCGTGCTGCGCAGCCGCTCGTCCCCGTCCTCGTCGAAGAGGAGATCGAGCAGCGAGGTACCCAGCAGCGGGCGCGCCACCTCCTCGGCCCGGTCCAGGGTGTCGGCGAACGCGCTGTGCGCCGCGTACAACTCCCTGCCCATGCCGGCGTACTGCGTCCCCTGGCCGCTGAAGAGGAAGGCCGTCGTGGGCGCGGGTCCCTCCACGGTGCTGCCCCGGGTGACGGCCATCGACCGTTCCTCCCGTGCCAGCGCGGCGAGGGCGGCGTCGAGTTCCTCGGTCGTGGTGAAGGTGAGCGCGGCGCGGTGGGGCAGTTGGGTGCGGCCGGTGTTCGCCGCGTGGCACAGCGCGGCCGGCGACACGTCCTGGTGGGCGGCGAGATGGGTGCGGTAGCGATGGGCGAGTGCGGTGAGGGCGGTGGGGGTGTGGGCGGACAGGCACAGGGTGTGTGCCGGACGAGGAGTGGTCACCGGCTGTTCCTCCGGTACGGCTGCGGGCGGTGCCTCGACGATCAGATGGACGTTGGTGCCGCCGAAGCCGAAGGAGCTGACACCGGCCCGTGCCGTGGTGCCGGCTGCCAGCGCGCGGCGTCCGGTCGGCACGTGCAGACCGGAGCCGTCCCAGTCCAGGTGCCGGTTCGGCTTCTCCAGGTGGAGCAGGGGCGGCACCTCCCGGTGGCCGACCACCAGTGCCGCCTTGATGAGCCCGGCGACTCCCGCAGCCGCCTCCAGGTGCCCGATGTTGGTCTTGACCGATCCGATGAGGCAGGGCTCCTCGGCGGGACGCTCCTGGCCGTACACCTGCGCGAGGGCCTCCCACTCGACGGGGTCCCCCAGCGCGGTTCCGGTGCCGTGCGCCTCGACATAGTCGATCTGCCCGGGCTCGACCCCGGCCTGGGCGAGCGCTCTGGTGATGACGGAGCGCTGGGCCGAACCGCGCGGCGCGGTCAGGCCGTTGCCGCGCCCGCCGTGCGCGAGTGCCGAGCCGGTGATCGTGGCGTAGACCCGGTCGCCGTCGGCCAGCGCGGCCGAGAGCGGCTTGAGGCAGACCAGACCGACGCCCTCGCCGCGCACATAGCCGTCGGCAGCATCGTCGAACGTGCGGCAGCGGCCGCCTGGAGAGAGCATCTCCCCGTCGGCCAGCGCCGCCGACAGGCCGGGGGTGAGCAGCAGGTTGACTCCCCCGGCCAGTGCGAGACGGCTCTCGCCGCCGCGCAGACTCGTGCAGGCCAGGTGGATCCCGGCGAGCGACGAGGAACAGGCCGTGTCCACCACGAGGCTGGGCCCGTGCAGGTCGAAGAAGTAGGAGAGCCGGTTGGCCGCGACGGACGGTGCGTTGCCGGTCGCCGCGTAGACGTCCGCGCTGCCCGGGTGCGCGAGCTGGAGCTGCCCGTAGTCCTGGCTGCTCATCCCCACGACGACGGCGGTGTCGCTGCCGGCCAGCCCGGCGGGCGCGATCCCCGCGTCCTCGAAGGTCTGCCAGGCGGTCTCCAGCAGCAGCCGCTGCTGCGGGTCCATCCGGAGCGCCTCGCGGGCGGAGATCCCGAAGAAGCGGGCGTCGAACTCGTCCACCCGGTCCAGGAAGCCGCCCTGCTCCGGGGTCCGCGCCTGGTACGGGTCCCACCGCTCGCGGGGCACCTCGCCCACCGCGTCCCGGCCGTCGAGGAGGAGCCGCCAGTAGCTTTCGACGTCCGGGGCGCCGGGGAAGCGGCAGCCTATCCCGATGATCGCGATCGGCTCGTCGGCGGCGGGGGGCGCGGCGGTCGGGCCCGCGGTGCGGGCGGCGGCGTCGGCCGTGGCGCCGGCCGCGGTCGCCGCTCGGCCCCGCGCGCCGAAGCGGGTGGCGACCTGGCGGATGGTCGGGTGGTCGAAGACGGCCCCGGTGGGCAGCCTGCGCCCGAGCCGGTCGCCGAGCTCGCCCACGACGGCCACGGCCTGCTTCGAGTCCAGCCCGAGGGAGGCGAAGGTCCGGGTGGGGTCGACGACCGCGGCGGGCAGTCCGAGCCGGCGGGCGACCCGCTCGGTCAGCCAGGCTTCCAGCTCGGCGCTGCTCGGCTCCGCCCCGGCGGGACTCGCGGTGGGGCTCGCGGTGGGGCTCGCGGTGGGGCTCGCGGTGGACGGCCCGGTGGCCGCTCCCGGCGCCGCGCTGTCGTGTCCGGCGGCGGCCAGTTCGCCGTCCAGCAGCTCGACGAGCGTGTCGGCGTCCGGGCGGACCAGCAGGTCACCGATCGCTATCCGGACGCCGAGCCGTTGCTCGACGGCGGCCACCAGCTCCAGCAGCCGGGGGTAGTCGAGGCCGAGTGCGGCGAAGCCGCACTGTCCGGGCTCCTCCGCCAGGGCGGGGCCGCACGCCTGCGTCAGCGCCTCGGTGACGACGGCGGTCACCTGGGCGCGGCGTTCCTCGGCGGACGGAGCGGAACGGGGTGCGGCGGGGATCGGCCCGCCGGGTGCCGTGGTCTCCACCTCGCGGGCGACGCTGGCGGCCACCACCGTCATGTTCAGGTCGAGGAAGTCGCGCCGGGTGCCCTGACGCTGGATCTTGCCGCTGGTGGTCTTGGACACGGAGGAGTGCCGCACCAGCGCGAGGGTGTGCGGGGAGACCTGGTGCTCCTCGGCGAGCGCGGTACGCAACCGCGCCAGCACCGCCGCGGGTTCGTCCGTGCCCCGGCCGATCTCGTAGACGAGCGCGAGCTGTTCCCCCTCGGGTGTGGGCACGCCGAAGGCGGCCCCGTTGTCCGGGCGTACGGCCTCGGTGGCCTTCTCGGCGGTCAGTTCGATGTCGTGCGGGTAGAAGTTGCGGCCCTGGACGATGACGACGTCCTTGGTGCGCCCGACGAGGAAGAGCTGACCGTCCCGCCGGTATCCCAGATCGCCGGTGCGCAGCCAGCCGGTGCCGGGTTCGCCGTCGAGATGGACGTCGAACGTCTCGGCCGTCAGATCGGGGCGGTTCCAGTAGCCGAGGGCCACGTTCGGCCCCGACAGCCAGACTTCTCCGATGTGCTCCTCGCCGGTGCGCTGCCGGGTCGCCGGGTCGACGACCGCCACCTGGGTGTCGGGGACCGCGGGACCGCAGCCGACGACGCGGGTGACGCGGGCGGTCCCGGGGCCCGCGTCGCGGACCGCTCCGGCCGCCAGCGCCTCGGCGTCGACGGTGTGCACGGTCGGTTGCTCGTGGGGGCCGATCCCGGTGGCCATGAGGGTGGCCTCGGCAAGTCCGTAGCAGGGCAGCAGGGCCCGGCGCTCGAAGCCGGCCGGCGCGAAGTAGTCGGCGAAGCGCTCCAGGGTGTCGGCGCGCACCGGCTCGGCACCGTTGAGCGCCAGCCGCCAGTGGCTCAGGTCCAGGGCGTCGCGCTCCTGGGGGGTGACGCGCCGAAGGCACTGCTCGAAGCCGAAGTTGGGGGCGACGCTCGTCGAGGCGCGGGTGCTGGAGAGGGTCTCCAGCCACAGCAGCGGCCGCTGCACAAAGGTCATCGGCGCCATGAGGTGGGAGGTGAATCCCCCGTAGAGCGGGGTGAGCAGCCCTCCGATGAGGCCCATGTCGTGGTAGGGCGGCAGCCAGGAGACCATCCCCGACCCGGCGTCGAGTTCGAGTCGCAGATGGGAGGAGCGCAGGTTGCTCACGAGATTGCCGTTGCTGACCATGACGCCCTTCGGCGCCGAGGTCGATCCGGAGGTGTACTGGAGGAAGGCGAGCGAGTCGCCCGTCGTGCCGGGGTCCTCCCACTCCGCTGCCTCGGCCCCGCCCAGTTCGTCCTCGGTCAGCCAGCACAGCCGGTCGAGCCCGAGGCTCGCCAGCTCGGCGCGCTCGCCGTGCGCGGCCTTCCGGATGCTGCGGGTGGTGAGGGCGTGGGTGGCACCCGAGTCACGGGCGATGGCGGCCAGGCGCTGCATCGTCTGCCCGAACTTGGCGTTCTGCGGCGGGTAGGCGGGGACGGCGACGGCTCCGGCGTACAGGCACCCGAAGAACGCGGCGATGTAGTCGAGCCCCGGAGGGTGGAGCAGCAGCACCGGCCGTCCGCTCAGTTGCGCGCGCTGGAGGTGGACGGCGACCGCGCGGGCGCGCCGGTCCAGTTCGGCGTGGTCCCACGAGGTGCTGGTGCCGGTGGTGTCGGAGAGGAAGCGGTAGGCGACCGCGTGCGGCGCCAGCTCGAAGCGCCGCCGCAGCAGCCCGGCGACGGTCGCCGGTTCCGCTCCTTGCCAATGCGTCTCGATCGGGCCTGGAGTCACAGTCGTTCGTCTCCGTCACTATCGAGCCGCGCCGGTGGGCGCCGCGGTGGACTGGGCCGGGCCGTGCGCCAGTCGGCGGTAGTCGGCCTTGCCGTTGGCGTTGCGCGGCAGCTGGTCGAGACAGGTCGCGGTGTGCGGCAGCATGTAGGTCGGCAGGCGCCGTGCGCAGTGCTGCTTGATCCGCACCAGGCTCGGCCTGGGGGCTCCTGGGTGCAGCGTGTAGTAGAGAGCCAGTCGCGCCTGCTGCCCCTCCCCGGTGAGGAGCACCGCCGCGTCGGCGATGTCCGGGTGCTGCTGCACGGCCGCCTCGATCTCGCCGAGCTCGATCCGGTAGCCGGAGAGCTTGACCATGCGGTCCTCGCGGCCCCGGTAGACGAGCCGGCCGTCGCTCTCGTAGCTGACGAGGTCACCGGTGGGGTGCTTGCCCGCGCAGTGGTGCGCCGTGGCGGGGTCCGCAGTGCGGCGCCAGTAGCCGGGGGTCACACAGTCGCCCTCGACGATCAGATGGCCGATCACATCCGGCTCCGTCACCGGGGCTCCGTTGTCGTCGACGACGTTCAGCCGGGCGCCGGTGATCGGCCCGCCGATGGGGACCGGCGTCTCGCGCCGCAGGTCCTGCGGGCGCACCCGGTGGAAGGTGCACACGTTGGTCTCCGTCGGCCCGTAGAGGTTGTAGAGCGCGGTGTCCTCGGGCAGCAGCTCGACCAGGTCCCGCAGCCGGGGTACGGGGAAGACCTCGCCCGCGAACAGCACATAGCGCAGCGAGCGGGCGCCCTCCCGGGTGAGCGCTCCGGAGGCGGTAAGCAGGCTCAGGATCGAAGGCACGGAGTACCACACGGTGACGCCGTGCTCGCGGATTCCCGCCGCCAACGCCGAGACGTCCCGTGCCGCCGCATCTCCGACGACCCACAGGGCGGCCCCGGAGGTCAGCGCGGTGAACAGGTCGAAGGTGCTCAGATCGAAGTTGAACGAGGCGTGGTTGGCGAACACGTCGTCGGGTCCCACCTCCAGCTCCTGGCGGGCCCAGCCGACGAAGTTGGCGAGGTTGCGGTGCGAGATCCGCACGCCCTTGGGGGAGCCCGTGGAGCCGGAGGTGTAGAGGATGGCCGCCAGGTCGGTCGCTCGCAGCGAGGGCAGCAGCGTGATCCGGCCGGGCGCGACCCCCGCGAAGTCCGTCCAGGAGCGGACGGGCAGCCCGCAGGCCGTGGCGGGCGGGTCGTCGCCGTCGACGACGATCATCGTGAGGGAAGGGGGCAGTGGGCCGTCGTCCAGCGCGGCCAGATGACGCGGGTCGGTGAACAGGACGGTCGGTTCGGCGTCGGCCAGGATGGTCAGCACCCGCTGCTTCGGCTGACCGCCGTCGAGCGGCACATAGGCGCAGCCGACCTCCAGCGCGGCGAAGATCGCCTCCGCGTAACGGGGCTGCTTGTCCATCCAGATGGCGATGCGGTCGCCCGGCCGGACGGCGAGGTCGAGCAGCCGGACGGAGAGCGCGTCGACGCGGGCGGTGAACTCGCCGTACGTCACCGTCTCCGCCCCCACGAACGCCGGGCGTTCGGCGTGGTCCGGGGGGAGGTCGCGGGGCAGCCGGATCACGGCGGGGTGTGCGTGCATCGTCCTTGCCTCCTGTGCGCTCACCGGCCGGCCCGCCGCACGCCGGTCTCACGTGCCGCGTCGAGGAAGATCTCGGCGGCGAGTTCGAGGTCTTCCGGGGTGTGCTCGCAGGTCACGCTCACCCGCAGCCGGGCGTCCCCGAGCGGCACACCGGGGAAGACGACGGTCTGGCAGTACAGCCCGCGGGCCCGCACGGCGCGGCCCATCTCCATCGCCTGCCGCTCGTCGCCGATGCGGATGGGCAGGATGGCGCTCTCGGAGTTCTCCAGATCGAAGCCGGCCTCCAGCAGGCGTGCGCGGAGGGCGCCGATGTTCGTCCACAGGCGCTTGACCCGTTCGGGCTCCGCCTCCATGACGTCGATGGCGGCGATGAGACCGGCGGCGACCCCGGCGGGGATGTTGGCGGCGAAGACGTAGGAGTTGGAGTAGTAGCGCAGGTACTCGACGACCTCCTCGTCACCGACGACGAACCCGCCCATGCCGGCCAGTGCCTTGCTCATGGTGCCGAGTTCGAGATCGACCTCGCCCTTGAGGTTGAAGTGCTCGGTCGTGCCGGAACCGCGGGCGCCCAGCACGCCGGTCGCATGCGCGTCGTCGATCATCACGCGGGCGCCGTACGCCTTGGCCAGCCGGACGATGCCGGGCAGGTCGCAGATGTCGCCGTGCATGCTGAACACACCGTCGGCGACGATGAGGGTGCCCCCGGGCGAGTCGGCTCCGCGCCGCAGCACGCGTTCGAGATCCGCCATGTCGTTGTGCTGGTAGATCCTGCGGCTGCCGCCGGAGAGCTTGGCCCCGTCCACGATGCTCATATGGTTGAGCTTGTCGACCACGAGCGTGTCGTAGCTTTTGACCAGGGCCGAGATCGAGCCGAGGTTGGCGGCGTAGCCGCCCGGGTAGACGATGCAGGCGGGCCGCTGTTTGAAGGCGGCCAGGCGGCGCTCCAGCTCCTTGTGGAGCATGTTGGTCCCGCCGATGAAGCGGGATCCGGTGTGGGTGGCGCCGTAGCTGCGGGTCGCGTCGCACACGGCCTCGATCACCTTGGGGTGGTTGGCGAGGCCGAGGTAGTTGTTCGAGGCGAACATCAGGAACTCGCGCTTGCGCCCCGCCAGTTCGTCGAAGATGACCGCACGGTTCTCGCAGCGGGAGTGCAGCGGCATGCCGTACCAGTAGAGCCGGTCCTCCTCCCGCCCGCGCCGGTAGGCGCCGAAGCTGCGGGCCTTGGCGAACAGGTCGGGGTCGCGCTGCTCCACGAAGTCCTTCATCGAGCGGCTGTCCCAGCCGTCCTCGGTGCTGGACGGTGGTGCCTGGCGCTCCTCGCCCGTCTGCGGGCCCGGTCGGTCCTTCTGGCGCGCCGTTTCCGGCTCAGGTGCGGACGCGGCGGTGGCGGGCTCGCTGTGCGACCACGCCGCGCTCAGCAGGTCCGCCAGTTCCCGCAAGGTGGTGGCCTCGCCGGTGCCGGGCGCCGTCTCCGGCGCTCCGAACGTCTGCGCGACCTCCGCCACGACGGAGGTCAGGATCACGGAGTCGATGCCCAGGTCCCGTTCCAGATGGGAGTCGAGCCCGAGTTGGTCGCGCCGGTACTGCGTCTGGCGCAGCGCGGCGGAGACGAGGGCCGACAGGACGGTGTCCGGCCCGTCCGCCCAGGCCGCCCCGTCCTCGCGGCCCAGTTCGGCGGCGACGGCGTCGACGAGTTCCCGCAGGGTGGCCACCTGGCCGTTCAGCCTGCCGATACCGAAGCGCTCCTGGAGCGAGGCGAGGATCGACTCCAGAATGACCGAATCGATGCCCAGGTCCGCCTCGAAGTGGCTGTCGGGCAGCAGATGGGACTCGTCGTACAGAGTGCGCTCCGCGACGATTTCCACCACTTGTTTGTGCAGGAGCGCGAGGTCGGGGTGTTTTTCACCGGTCTCCGTCATGCGGCATTTCCTCCCTCGTCCTGGCGCAACCGGACGACCAGTGCGGAGATTGTGCGTACGGAACGGAAGTTCTTCAGCGTCACCTCCTGCATGGGCACGGTCATGGAGAATTCGCGCTGCAGGAATCCGACGAGATCGAAGATTCCCATCGAGTCGATGATGTTGAGTTCGGTGAGCGGGGTGTCCGGTTCCAGACTCTCGGCGTCGCCGTCCATCCAGACATCGACGATGTAGTCGCTGATGAGTTTCTGAGGTGTCATTGCCGTCCTCGGTTCGGTCGCCGTGGCGTGCCTGTCCGGCAGCGCCGCTCACGGTCCGTGCGGTCAGCTCCGTTCGACGGCGGGCCAGGTGAGCGTCGTCGCGCCCCACGTCAGGCCGCCGCCGAAGGCGGTCAGCAGCACACGGTCGCCGGGCGTCAGCGCACCCGCGGCATGGGCGTGGGCGAGTGCCAGCGGAATGGAGGCCGCGGCGGTGTTGCCGACCTCGGCGATGTTGCTGACGGCCCGCTCGCGCGGAAGCCCGATCTCGTCGGCCAGCCGCCGGGTGATCCGGTGATTCGCCTGGTGGGCGACGAGGTGGTCCACGTCCTCGACCCGCCAGCCGGTGCGGTCCAGCACCGTCTGCGCGCTCTGGCCCATCCGCTGGACCGCGAGCCAGAAGACCTTCTTGCCCTGCATGGTGAAGTAGTAGTCGTCGGGCGCCGGGCCCTGATCCGTGCCGTCGGGAGGGGGGCCGCCGGCCGGTACGGTGATCAGCTCCACCCCTTCGCCGTCGCTGCCGAGGTCGAACGGGCCCAGCGCGCCGGCCTCGTCCGGGTCCCCCGCGCGCAGCACCACGGCGCCGGCTCCGTCACCGAAGATCACCGAGGTGGAGCGGTCGGCGGGGTTGAGGATCCGGGAGAACGTCTCGGCGCCGATCACCAGTACGCGTTCGGCGCCGCCGGCCGCGATGAGGCCGGCGCCGGAGGCGAGCGCGTAGAGGAAGCCGGTGCACACGGCCGAGACGTCCCACGCCGCGGCGTGGCCCAGCCCCAGCTTGCTGGCCACGGTCGGAGCCGTCGCCGGGCACGGGCGGTCCGGGGTGGTGGTGGCCACGACGAGGGCGTCGACATGCGGATCGCCGGAGGATTTCAGCGCCCTGGAGCCGGCCCCGACGGCCAGATCCGAAGTGAGCACGCCCGCCTCGGCCATGTACCGCTGTCTGATCCCGGTCCGGGACCGCACCCATTCGTCCGAGCTGTCCAGCCGCGCGGCGAGCTCCTCGTTGGTGACCAGCCTGGGCGGCAGGCAGCCCCCGAGGCCGGCCAGTACGGCCGCGCGGGTCATCGGGCGCTGTCCGCTGGACGGCTTTCGATGTGGACCTCCCGGCGAGGCGCTTGACGTGGCCGAGACGTAAGACGACGACGGCAGAAAACCACCGCGTGCTCCTCCCCGTGGATGACAGCCCATGGGCTCCGGTCGCTCGCAACGTATGGGGCCCGGCTGACCGCACGCTGACCGATTGCTGACCCCCGCGGCCGTCAGGCATCGGTCAGCGCACGGTCAGCCGGCGCCCGCATAGTGGCCGCAACGCCTTGCAGCGCTTTCACGCGGTGGGGTACCGGTGCGGTACCGCGAATACGGGACGCGTCGACGGGACGAGTCGGTCGGTCTGTTCCGGAGAAGGGAAGATCACAGTCATGAGCGGTATGTACGAGAAACTGGTTGACATACTCGTCGATCACTTCGCCGTGGACCGGGGGAAGATCACCCCGGACGCCACCTTCGAAGAACTCAAGATGGACTCCCTCTTCCTCGTCGAGTTCCTGCTGGTGATCCAGTCCGAATTCGATGTGAAACTCGACGACGACGCCGCCACGCTGACCGACACCATCGGGCATGTGGCGGCGCTGCTGGAGGACCGGACCAAGGCCACGGCCCAGTGACAGCCCCCTCGTCCATCGCCGTCACCGGGCTGGGCCTGATCACGGCGGCCGGCATCGGGGCGGAGAAGACCTGGGAGGGGGTCTGCAGCGGCCGGTCGGCGGCGGCCAGGGACCCCCGGCTGGACGGACTTCCCGTCGACATCTCGTGCGCGGTACCCGGACTGGACCCGGCACGGCACGTCGGCAGGCGCAGCCCGCTGATGCACGACCGCTTCATCCAGCTCGCCATCGTGGCCGCGCGGGAGGCCGTCGCCGACTGCGGCCTCGACCCGGAAACCTGGGACGGAGCCCGCGTCGGCGTCGTGGTCGGCTGTGGACTCGGCGGCATCCAGACCATGGAGACCCAGCATCGCCGCCTGCTGGAGAAGGGCCCGGACTCCGTCTCGGCCCTCCTGCTGCCGATGCTGGTGCCCAACATGGTCGCGGGGCACCTGGCGATCGAGCTGCGGGCCACCGGCCCGAACTTCGTCACCGCGACGGCCTGCGCCTCCGGGGGTACGGCCATCGGCACCGCGGCGAGCCTGCTGCGCGACGGCTCGTGCGATGTCGTGCTCGCAGGCGGTACGGAAGCCAACGTGACGCCGCTGATGGTCACCGGCTTCCACCAGATGGGCGCGCTCTCCAAGCGGGTGGGGGAGCCGACGGCCGCCTCGCGCCCCTTCGACCAGGACCGCGACGGATTCGTGATCGGCGAGGGCAGCGGCATCCTCGTCCTGGAGCGCGAGGAGGACGCGGCAGCCCGCGGCGCCCGGGTCCGGGCGCGGCTGGCCGGTTACGGCGCTTCGGCCGACGCGCACCACATCACCGCGCCCGAGCCGGAGGGTGCCAGCGTCCTACGGGCCGTGAACACCGCCCTGGCCCAGGCGGGCGTCGGTGCGGGAGACATCCGGCACGTCAACGCGCACGGCACCTCGACGCCGCTCAATGACGCCGTCGAGGCCCGGATGCTGCGCCGGCTGACCGGTGACGGCGCTGCGGTCACCTCGACCAAGGGCGTGCTCGGGCACACCCTGGGCGCGGCCGGAGCGATCGAGGCCGCCTTGACGGTGCTCGCCGTCGAGCGGTCCACCATCCCGCCCACGGCCAACCTCGAACGGCAGGACCCCGCCCTCGAACTGGACATCGTGACCGGCGAACCACGCGAGGAGAAGATCGAGGTCGCCATGAGCAATTCGTTCGGGTTCGGCGGCCAGAACGCGGTCCTGATCTTCACGCCCGGCAGCTGATGCCACACCTGACGAGAAAAAGGTGGCGCCCCCATGACGTTCACCGTCCCTGACCGCGATCTCAGTTCACTGGAGGACCGGGTGCAAACAGCGCTCCGGACCTCGGACGACACCGCGCTGACCTTGCTGGGCCACGGCGAGGTGACCCTCGTACTGGAGCTGGAGGCCCGAAGCGGCTCCTTCGCCTGCAAGCGGCTTCCGGTCTTCCCCGACCGTGGCCGCTTCCTCAACTACGAGCAGACCCTGCGGACCTATCTGCGGCGGCTGCGGGAGGGAGGCGTCCGGGTCGCGGAGACCGAGCTGTGGCACCAGCCTCGGCCCGGCGGCGGGATCGTCGGCTACTGCGTCCAGGAGACGCTGCCACGCAAGCGGCTGTGCTCCAACCTCCTGCACAGCGAGAGCGAGGCCTGGGCCGCCGACTTCTTCTCCCGCTTCCTGGACCAGGTGGAGGGTGCCGTCTCCCCCACCCTCGGGCTGGACGCCCAGGCCTCCAACTGGGTCGACATCGACGGCGAACTGCTCTACATCGATGTGACCTCTCCCCTGATGCGGGACGCCGCCGGGCGTGAACTGCTGGACGTACGGCTGTTCTTCGCCTCGCTCCCCTGGCTGCTGCGGGACATCGTCCGTGTCGCCACGGCCAAGTCGATCTTCGACAAGTTCTACTCGACGCGCGGCGTGGTCCTCGACTTCCTCGGCAATCTGCACAAGGAACGCCTCAGCCACCTGATACCGGGCTTCCTCGCCCAGGCCGAGGCACGCCTCGACGTGCCCCTCACCGAGCAGGAGGTCGCCGACTACTATCGGGCCGACGCCCGGTCATGGGCCTTCATCCAGCGGCTGCGCAAGGTCGATCGCCTCGGGCACCGGCTGCTGCGCCGGCCCTATCCGTTCCTCCTGCCGCCCGATGTCGACCGCTGACGCGCCCCCGCGCGCCCCCGCACCGCCCCACGCCCTCACACACCCTCGCGACCTGCCCCCGTCGCCGTTCCGCAGCGGCGCGGGCCGCCGGATCACGTTCGACCCGCAGGTGCCGCTGCGCGTGTTCCACCTCGCGCGGCGGCTCACCCTCGCGGTGGTGTCCATCGCCTGGCTGCATACGGCAGGGGACGCGGCGCGGCGGCGGCTGACGTCCCGGCATCTGACCGCCCGGGAGGCCGCATACGCGGCGTCGCTGCCGCTGCCGAGCAGACGGTGCGAGTGGCTGGCGGGGCGGCTCGCTGTCAAGCACAGTGTCTGCGCCCACCAGTTGCGGCAGCGGGGCCACCTGGTCACGAACCGCGAGGTACGCGTCGACGCCATCCCCGACGGAATGCGGGCGGGCAAGCCGGTGGTCGACGCGCCGGTGGAGGTGGGGCTGTCCCACTCGGCGGACCTGGCGGTGGCCGTCTGCGGACCGCACGCGGTCGGGGTGGATCTGGAGCACCGGCGCGAGGTCCCGCCGCTGCTGGCCGAGTTGCTGACCGCCGAGGGGGAGCCGCACTCCGCCGACCCCGAGCGGCGACTTCTGGCGGCGATGCCGCTGCCGCTGCGCTGGGCCTGCAAGGAGGCCGTGCTCAAGCACTACGGCTTCGGTCTCCGTGTCGACGCCTGCGAAGTGGCGCTGACCGGGTGGCGGCCGGACGGCCGTTTCAGCTGGCGGGCCGGCGTCGGGCTGCTCCGTCACGCACCCGCCGCGGAAGGCGGACTCAAGGAGAGCTGGGCGTTCGAGATCGACGGCTACTACCTGGCCGTGGTGAGCACGTAGTGGAGGATCCATGCAGCCGACGAGCCACGCGGCGACCGAGCTGGAGCGGCGCTTCGACACGGCCCTCACCGGAGCGACCGCGACGGCCGCGCTCAGTCCCTCGTCGCACAACTGCCAGCCCTGGGGCCTCGCCCGGCTGTCCACGGACGGGGCGCGGGCTGCCGCGGCCACCCTGCTCGGTGGCGGGGAGGAGAGAAGGGACGAGGAGTATGTGGCACTCGCCCTGGACCACGGCCGCGAGCTGACCGCCCTGCCGGCCCACGCCGTCGAGATGCGGGTGAGCTGCGGCGCGTACTGGCGTACGCTGCTGCGCGCGCTCGCCGCGCAGGGCTGGGCCCCGTCCCGGGTACGGGTCCTGGAAGCCGACGCTCCCGCACCCTTCAGCGGGTGGCCGCCGAGGTGGTCCCTGCTGTGTGTGGCGGCCCTGCGGTACGGCGAGGGGTCCGGCGAACGGTTCGCCGAGCTGCGCACCACGGCCGGGGCCCGACGTACCCAGCGCGGCACCTACCGGAGGGAGCCGCTCGACGCCGGCCTTCTGGACGCCCTGGAGACGCCGACCGCCGAGGAGCTGTGGCCGGGCACCGTGACCGTTCAGCATCTGACGCGACCCCAACAGCTGGAGTCCTTCGCCGCGTTCTGCTCCCGCTACGCCGGGCGCGACTTCAGCCACCCGGAAGCGTGGCGGGAGACCCACTCCTACCTGCGCCTGAGCCGTGCCGAAGCGGACATGCGTGGTGACGGCTTCACGCTGCGGCAGCTCTTCGGCCCTCTGTCACCCGCCCGGCATCTGGCCAAGCGGGTGCTGCTCGATCCCCGGGTGCTGCGGCCGTTGTGCCGTCTCGGCTACGACCGCCGTCTGGCCGACGGTCTCGCCGCCACCGTACGCGCCGGGACCCCCGCCCTGACGGCCATGGGCTTCACGACTGCACAGCCCGGGCCCGCCGACCTGCTGGCCGGCGGTGCGCGGCTCGCGGACTACTGGCTGGCGGCGGCCGGGGCGGGACTGGCCCTGCACCCGATCAGTGTCGTGGTGCAGCACGAGGACCTTCGGCAGAAGCTGCAGGCCCGGCTCAAGCTGGCGGGGCGGACGTTCTTCGTCAGCCGGCTCGGCCGGCCCACCGCCGAGGTCCCGCCAACGGCGAGACGCCCCGACGCCGGGGAACACCGCTCGCTCTGACAGCGGCGAAGCGACGGGGCCGCGTCACCAAGATTTCTCCTGTTGTATGCCGCAACAGGCAAACACCCGGCAATAGGTTGCAGCAAGCGACTGGTTGTCTCGCATTCCACGCACTTGAATCCTGTTCAAGTCGTGCGGATTTGCCTGGTCGACATTACCCTGGCTACCGCCTGAAGGCCGTGTTAAAGTGACCCATTCCAGCGGACGGGGGACGGATGCTTATGAGGGTGTGGTTGTTGACGCATCGTTCAATTACCAGGACCTACGCCAAGCCACCCCGGCACTTCGGCCGGGAAGTTCATTCACCACACAGACCCCCTCGGCCGACCGCCCGGGGGGGTCGGTCATGAGCACCCGCATACTGATGTTCTGCGACAAAGTCATCATGTGCGAGGGCATGCGCGCCCTGCTCGAAGAGCACAACCTGCAGGTCAGGGCGGAGACATCGGTGCAGAGCATCGTCGCGCTCGCGACGGAGGACCCGCCCGAGGTGATCGTCGTGGTGAGTCCGGCGCTCACCGTCGACGACCGGACCGAGCTCGCCGAGCTCGCCCAGCTGAGCAAAGTTCTCATGCTCGCCAAGGCCGAGAACATGCACAGGGCCTTCGAAGCGCTCCGGGTCGGGGTACGCGCCGTGCTTTCCGTGGAAAGCTCGGTGGATGAACTCATTCATGTGATCAGAACGCTGGTCGAAGTGGATGCCATTGTGGTTCCGGTTGCCGCGCGAAAATCCGTGGAAATGTTGGCGCGTTCCTGTCCGTTACCCCCGGCAGCGAATACATTGACACTACGGGAGAACGAGGTGTTGCTGTTGCTGGCGCAGGGAATGGCCAACGACGAGATCGCGGAAAAGCTTTCGGTCTCCGGCGCCACGATCCGGTCCCATGTCCACAATGTGCTGCACAAGCTCAACGTCCGGTCACGGGCGCAGGCTGTCGCCGTCGCGTACGAGACGGGACTGATCAACACGATCGAACAGAAGGTGTCCCGCCGGTGAGCGGGCCGCCGCTCCCGCCGACCCCGCCTGCGACGGCCCCGGAGCGGGGCACCGGCCCACCCGCCGGTGGGCCTCATGCCGCAGGGTAGCCGGGCTCGACGCGCTCGCCGACCAGTTCGTCCACGACGGTCGCCAGCTTTTCGAACTCGGCGGCCAGCCCCTGGAACGTGTCGCCCTCCATATCACGCCGGAACTCCGCACGGCTGCGCACGGAGATCACCTCGAAGTAGTCGAACTGCGTCGAACTGTCGTCCGTAACCCGCTGCACGGTGAAGGACAGCACACTGGGCAGCAGGGGGCAGGAGGCGTAGTCCGTCTCCCGCACCCACCTTTCGAACGCGGCGGGGTCCACTCCGTCGCGCAGCCGGATCCGGTGAACAATGACGTCCATTCCGTTCTTCCTTCCCTCATATGCTGACCGTTCTCTTCATATACCGACCGTCCTCTTCGCTTCCGGCGGTCGGTTTCACAGCCGTCCGGTGCCGCGCCGACGGGGGTTGAGTCCGAGCACACGCGCCACATTGTTCTTCTGGATCTCGTTCGTGCCGGAAAAGATCCGGGCGGGCAGGGCGTCCCGCAGCAGTGCTTCGGCCTCGCCGTCGAGGATCCCCAACGCACCGCGCAACTGCACCGCATCCAGGCCGAGCTGTACCGCTGCCTCGCTCACCGCGATCTTCGCCAGCGCCGGGCCGATCTCGTCGCCGGTACCGTCGGCCAGCCCCCGGGCCGCCTTGTAGAGCAGCAGCCGGGCCGACTCGTGGCGGACCATCATGTCGACCACGCGGTGGCTCACGGCCTGGAAGGCGCCGATCGGCGTACCGAACTGTTCACGTTCCCTGACGTGCGCGACGGTGGAGTCCAGCACCCGTTTCATGGCGCCCAGGTAGGCAGCGAACAGACAGGTGCGCTCCCACTTCATCGAACAGGAGAAGACGGCGGCGCCCGAACCCTCGGCCCCGAGCACCTGGGTGTCCGGGACGAGGCAGTCGTCGAAGTGGACGTCCGCCATGGGTGAGCCGCGCAGACCGACCTTCTCGTAGCGCTGTCCCACGCTCAGGCCGGGTGTTCCCGCCTCGACGAGGAAGGTGGTCAGGCCGAAGAATCCGCCGTCCGGGTCGGTGGCGGCCTGCACGATGAACAGATCCGCGACCGGCGCGTTCGTGGTGAAGCACTTCGAGCCGCTGAGCCGGTAGCCGTCGCCGTCGCGCGTGGCGCGGGTCCGCAGCCGCAGTGCGTCCGAGCCGGCCTCCGGCTCCGTTATGCAGTGCGCGGCTATCCGCTCCCCCGAACCGAGCGCGGGGAGCCAGGTCTTCTTCTGCTCCGGTGTCCCGAACTCGACGATGGGCATGACGGCGGCGAACAGATGCGCGGCGATCGAGAAGGCGAAGCCGGTGTCCTCGCAGCCGAACCCGAGGGCCTCCATCATCGCCGCGGCCGACACCGCGTCCAGGCCGCTGCCACCGTACGCGGTCGGGACGCTGCTGCCGGCGAGCCCCTGTCGGCCGGCCGCCAGCCAGCGACGACGGAAGTCCACGGCGTCGAAGGCGGCCGGCGGGGTCAGCTCGCGCTGGGCGAAACGCACGACCATGTCGCGCATCTCTTCCGTTTCGGGCGAGAGATCAAAGTCCATGACTGTCCGTGTACTCCTCTAGGAGCAGGTGATAGTTGATGCCACCGGTGCCGAACGAGCTGACGCCCGCGCGCCGGGGGCGGCCGGGCCCCGTATGCCAGGGCTGCGCACCGGTGGAGACGCGGGCGGGAATCAGGTCGAGTTCCAGTTCCGGGTTGAGCGTCCGGAGGTTGGCGTTCGGCGGAAGGGTTCGCGCTCCCACGGCCAGCAGCGCACGCAGCAACCCGGCGGCTCCCGCGGCCGCGAAGGTGTGCCCGAAGAACGACTTGGCGGAACCGAGCTCCAGCGGGGCGCGCCGCGGGCCCGAGTAGACCTGCGCCATGGCCGCGACCTCCACACGGTCGCCCACCCGGGTCCCGGTTCCGTGCGCCTCCACGTAATCCACCGCCGCGGGGGCGAAGTCGACCTGCTCGAAGGCCTGTCGCATGGCGCGGGACTGGCCCGCCGCGTCGGGAGCGATGAGCGACTTGGCGTCGTTGGACGCGCCGACGCCGCGCAGCAGACCGAGGATCCGATCGCCGTCCCGCCGCGCGTCCCGCAGCCTCTTCAGCAGGAAGAGCGCGCAGCCGTCCCCGGGGGTGAAGCCGTCGGCCGCCAGATCGAACGGCGTGATCTTGTCGTGCGAGAGCAGGCCCAGCGCCGAGCAGAGAATCATGTCGCGTGCGTTGCATGGCAGTTCGACGCCGCCGGCGAGCGCGTAGTCCGCCGCGCCCGTCCGGAGCCGGGTGACCGCCATGTCGACGGCGGCGAGCGAGGAGGCGCAGGCGGCCTCGACCGCGACCGGGACGGCGGCCAGACCGTATTCGTTGGCGATGAGCGCCGCCACCCCGCTCGCCAGACAGCCGTCGAGCATCGTCGGACGGTCGGCGGGCCCCGGCTCGCCGTACAGCTCGCGCACCGACTTCAACAGGGGCTCCACCTCGTCACGGGACCAGCCCTGGAGCGTGTCCAGGGAGCGCACCGTCTCCTCGAACACGTCCAGGCACCGCCCGGTGTGCGCGTTCCGCTCGGTGGCGAGCCCCAAGTTGCTGCCCACGGCGACCAGACCGGTACCGGTCAGCGTGCCGGGCACCGTCCCCCGGCGGGCGAACAGTTCGTCGGCCACCGCCAGCCCGACCCGCTGAGCCGCATCCAGCGCCTCGTAGCGGCCCGGCGCGATCCGCACGCCCGGCGGCGGTGTCCTCGGCACGGGCATCGGAGCGCCTTGCTCGGCGTAGCTGCGGTTGAGGCTGAGGGCGTGCGGGCTGTGGTAGAGCTCCCGGTCGAGCAGGGCGTCGGGGACCGGGCGGATGTGGTCCCGGCCGTCCAGCGTCGCGGCCCAGAACGCGTCGGCATCGGCCGTGTCGGCGAACCGCCCGCCGTACCCGATCACGGCGATGGGTTCCGGGCCGGTTCCGTGCCACCGGAGCCGGGCACCCCGTCCCTGGGGCTGCTGGGACTGATGGGACTGCTGGGGCTGCGAGCGGTCAGCGTCCTGCGCGTACTCCTGAAGCACCAGGTGGCACAGCGTGCCCGTCACAGAGGCCCCGCCGACCACGGCACGGCGGGGGCCGCCGCCCGCCGGCCGCTGCCAGTCCTCCGCCTCCACCACCGTGCGCAACGGGGTGCCGGAGACGGGCAACTCCCCGAGCGCCGCCGCGCGCTGTGCGGGGAGCCGTCGGTGGTACAGCGCCAGGGCGACCTTGCTGACACCCGCCAGTCCGGCGTTCGCGTAGGTGTCCCCGAGCCGGTCCCGGACGCTGCCGACGGCCACGGCGGACGCGGCCTCCAGCAGGCCCGAGTACGTCCGCGCCAGCAACTCGACACCGCCCCCCGCGCACTCCACGTACTGCACGGAGGCCGCGGGCACACCCGTGCGCCGCCAGCTCGCGTCGATGGTCTCCCGCTGCCGAGGGGTCGAGGACGAGTGGCGGAAGACACCGGGGCGCGCGTCCTGGCGCAGGGTGCAGTCCACAAGGGTGGCGTAGACGCGGTCACCGTCCCGCACCGCCGAGGACAGCCGCTTGAGCAGCAGCGCCCCGACACCCTCGGAGAGCGGAAGAGCGGCGCTGCCGGACGACGACCCGGGGACCGGGGAGGCCGAGCGGCCCTCATGGCACTGCCCGGCCAGCACCAAGGCGGCGTCCGTCAGGTCGCAGCGGAGGCTGTCCACCGCGTGTGCGATGCCCAGATACGAGGTGGCGTCGGCCGACTCCACGGCCAGGGTGCGTCCTCGCAGCTTGAACGCCGCCGCCACCCTGGCCGGGATCGTGCTCGCCATCTCTCCTATCCGGTCGTGGGGCGAGGCACCCAGTCGGCGCAGCATCGCGGAGCGGAACTCCTCGGCGGCACGGGCCCCCGCGCCACCGGGACCGGGACCGGGTGTCCCGGCCTCGGCTGTCGCCCGCTCCAGGTCGCGCGCGTACCGGCTGCCCTCCACCCGCAGGGCGTTGGCGTACTGCCGGTCGAGCCCGAAGCAGGTGCCGGTCACCACGTCCGTTCTCTCGGACGGCAACGGCCGCTGTGCGTAACCCGCGTCGTCCAGGCACTGGCGGGCGGCCTCCAGCATGAGGAGCTGCATGCGTGCCATGGAGGCGGCCTGGGCCGGCGGGATGCCGAACCGGGCGACGTCGACCTCGATACCGTCGAGTCCGGAACCGGAGCCGGAGCCGGAGCCGGCTTCCGGTGGCCCGGCGGTACCGGTCGTCGTGCTCGCAGTGCTCGTACCGGTGGCGGGCCGCCCCGTTTCCCGGTCGCCCTCGCCCACCGCGTCCGTGTGCAGCCGCCAGTAGTCGGCCACTGACCGGGCCGCCGGGTAGAGCGCCGCGATGCCCACCACGGCGATCGGCTCGGACCCTGGGGCCGCGTGGTCGTCGTCGGTGCTGCTGCCCCGTCCCGAGTGCATGGCGGGCTGCTCCTGTTCCTCGTCTGGGGTGGTCATGTGGCGTCAGCCCGTCGGAAGTCCGTCGCGCCCCGGTTCGCGACGGCCCCACA
This sequence comes from Streptomyces smyrnaeus, assembly GCF_017676345.1. Taxonomy (GTDB): domain Bacteria; phylum Actinomycetota; class Actinomycetes; order Streptomycetales; family Streptomycetaceae; genus Streptomyces; species Streptomyces smyrnaeus. The sequence continues at coordinate 161,032 of NZ_JAFFZM010000011.1, forward strand.
GCACCCCGGGATGGGAGAGCGCGGGATCGTGCGCGAGGATCTCGGCGTGCCGGCGCTGGAGGGGCTCCGCCGGTTGGATGCCCAGTTCCTCGTCGAGGCGCCGCTGGGTGAGGCGGAAGAGTTCCAGCGCGTCGCTCTGCCGGCCGGTCCGGTACAGCGCCAGCATCAGCAGTTCGCAGAAGCGCTCGCGCAGCGGGTACTGCGCCGTGAGCTGGCGCAGTTCGGCAATCGCCCGCGACTCGTCGCCCAGGATCAGCCGGGCGCTTGCCAGGTCTTCCCAGACCGTCAGCCGTCGCTCCTCGAACAGCGCGCCCGCGCTGCGGCAGCGCAGCCCGTCGCCCGCATCCAGCAGGGCCGGCCCCCGCCACAGCCCGAGCGCGGCTTCCAGATGGCGCAGCGCCCGCTCCGGTTCGCCCGGCAGGGCTTCCGCACCCCGCACCGCGTGATCCAGGAACCTGTTGCCGTCGATGCGGTCCCGGGAGACGTTCAGCAGATAGCCGTTGGGGACGGCACGCAGCAGCGCCGCGTCCCCCGCCGGCAGGCCCAGCACTTTGCGGACACGGGTGGCGTGCGCCTGCAGCGCGTTGCGGGGATTCCCGACCGGATGTCCCGCCCACAGTTCATCGGCCAGTTCCACGTGCGAGACGACGTGCCCCGGCTCCAGCGCCAGGGTGGCGAGCATGGCGCGGACCTTGCTGGCGCGCACCCCGATGGTTCGTCCCTCGCAGGAGACGGACAGCGGGCCGAGTATGTCAATGTCCACAGCGTTATTCCCCCATGATGCTTGAACTCGCTCATCGGCCGTGGCCGAGAGAATTCGCGCACTGAATTCCTCTGTGACTCGAACTGCGCCCACCCGGCAGGCGGGTCGCCTGTTGCGCTGCCGCGCTCGTACTCTTCATCGACCGTGCCGGGATGCGGCATTCCGCCCAACACACTTGTCCGGAAGTTGCGACTCGAAACCGTGTGGCGCTGACCCGGTGCTCCCTGCTGCAGACAGCTGAATTCCCTTTCAGACCGGCCATACTTTCAGCCGGCCGGGAGGGTGTCATCGATCAACCGACTCGTTTTGCCCATGCACGGACGATGGAACCTTGCCCTTTCGCTCATCCATTCGTTGAGTGACCGCATGATCACCTCAACGGAGCACCAGGAAACACCTGAGGACCTCACGAAGAGGACCTTTGCGGCGATTGGCGACGGATCGCCGTTCGCCGGGTCGAACATGCCTGAGGAGCAGTACCCCGGACCACGGCCCGTCCAGGCGCTACGATCGGTACCTCAATCACATGAAGTGACGTTCGGTCAGTAGCCGACAGCTGCCCGCGCTGACCGGCGAGGAGCGCACCGTCGAGCCACCTGAGGCGCTTGAGCCGCCGCGGTAGAGCCGGGAGAGGCACGTGTTCTACTACGTACTGAAGTACGTGCTGCTGGGGCCGCTGCTGCGGCTGGTGTTCCGGCCACGGATCGAGGGCCTGGAGAACGTACCGGACGAGGGACCCGCGATCGTCGCGGGGAACCATCTGTCCTTCTCCGACCACTTCGTGATGCCGGCGATCCTCAAGCGCCGCATCACCTTCCTCGCCAAGGCCGAGTACTTCACGGGCCCGGGTCTCAAGGGCAGGCTGACCGCGGCGTTCTTCCACAGCGTGGGCCAGATCCCCGTCGACCGCTCCGGGAAGGGCGCCGGGCAGGCGGCCATCGACGAAGGGCTGGGCGTTCTGCGCAAGGGAGAGTTGCTCGGCATCTACCCGGAGGGCACCCGCTCCCACGACGGACGGCTTTACAAGGGCCGGGTCGGCGTCGCCGCGATGGCGCTCGGTGCCGGGGTGAAGGTGATCCCGTGCGCGATGGTGGGCACCTTCGAACTCCAGCCGCCGGGCCGGAAGGTGCCCCGTATGGGCCGGGTGACGATCAGGTTCGGCAAGCCGCTGGACTTCTCGCGGTTCGCGGGGATGGAGCACGAGCGGACGGTACTGCGGGCCGTCACCGACGAGATCATCCACGAGATCATGCAGCTCTCCGGCCAGGAGTACGTCGATATGTACGCCCCCGACGCGAAGGCCGCCCAGGCCGAGGAACGGGCCCGCGAGAAACAGCAGAAGCAGGGAAAGCAGGAGCAGCGGGAAAAGCGGGAAAAGCGGGAAAAGCGGCAGAAGCATTAGGCGACGACTGAGGGGCGGCCCGAAGAATTCGGGCCGCCCCTTGTCCGTGCCGGTCGGCCGCGGAAGTCGACGTTCTGCGGAAGCGGACGCTCTACGGAACGAGCGCGGGCACCGCTGCGGCCTTCGCCTTCGCGGTTGCCTTGGCCGCGGACCCGACGGGCTCCGGGGTCGCGTGCGGGGCGCAGGTCACATCCTTGGCGCCGACAGTCCCCTCGAGGAGATAGGCGTCGACGCGCTTGTTGATGCAGGGGTTCTTCAGATTGGTGATGCCGTGCGAGCCCGCGTCCCTCTCGGTGATCAGCCGGGAGCCCTTGAGGCGCTTGTGCAGCTCCACACCGCCCGGGTAGGGCGTGGCGGCGTCCCGGGTGGCCTGGATCATCAGCACCGGGTGCGAGGTCTTGGCGCGGATCTCCAGGGCGTCGTGCTGCTTGAGCGGCCAGACGGCGCAGGGGTAGTTCATCCACGCGTTGGACCACGTCAGGAACGGGTACTTCTCGTGCAGCCGGGTGTTGTCCCGGTCCCAGGTCTTCCAGTCGCGGGGCCATTTGGCGTCGTTGCACTCGACGGCGTTGTAGACGGCGTTGCCGTTCTCGCTCGCCTTGTTGCCCGCCACGTCGGACATGTCCGGTGCCGCGGACTCGATCAGCGGCTTCTCGTCCCCCTTGAGGTAGGCGGACCACACCGAGGCGACACTGGCCCAGGCCGAGTCGTAGTACGGCGCGCTCTGGAAGAAGCCCAGCAGCTCGGCGGGGCCGACGACGCCGCCGATGGGGTTCTTCTTGGCGGTGGCGCGCAGCTCGCGCCACTTGGCCTCGACCTTCTCGGGGGTCGAGCCGATGCCGTAGACGTCGTCGTGCTCGGCCACCCACTTCTTCCAGTCGTCCCAGCGGGTCTGGAACGCCACGTCCTGGTCGAGGTTGACGTCGTACCAGATCTTCTTCCGGGAAGGGTTCACCACGCTGTCGGTGATCATCCGCCGGATGTGGCCGGGGAACAGCTCGGCGTAGACGGCGCCCATGTAGGTGCCGTAGGAGACGCCGAGGAAGTTGAGCTTCTTGTCGCCGAGCGCGGCGCGGATGACGTCGAGGTCGCGTGCGGCGTTGGGCGTTGTCATCTGGGCGAGCAGGTCGCCGCTGCGCTCCTTGCAGCCGTCGGCGTACTCCTTGGCCAGCTTGCGCTGGGCGAGCTTGTCGGCCTCGCTGTCGGGGACCGGGTCCGCCTTGGGGGCCTTGACCCACTCCTGGGGGTCGGCACAGGAGATGGGGGCCGAGTGGCCGACCCCGCGCGGGTCGAAGCCGACGAAGTCGTAGGCGGTGGCGGCCTTGGCCCACAGCGGGTTCTTGTCCGGGATGCGGTTGGGGAAGCGCAGCCCGGAGCCGCCGGGGCCGCCCGGGTTGTAGACGAGGGAGCCCTGTCGCTTCTCCTTGCCGCCGGTGCTGCGGGCCCGGTCGACGGCGAGCTTGATCTTCTTGCCGTCGGGGTCGGCGTAATCGAGGGGGACGGTGACCCAGCCGCACTCGACGCCGTCCTTGAGTCCCCAGTCGGCGGGGCAGTCCTTCCAGTCGATGCCGGCGCGTGCGGCGCGGGCGGCTGCCTTCCGCACCCCGCGCGCCTCGGCGGCGCCCGAGTGCTTGCCGGCCCGGGCGTGGGTGCTGCCGCCCTCCGCGACGGCGGACGGAACGGATATCAGCCCCGCCGTGAGGGCTCCGGCGGCGATGGTGCCGGCGGCGGCTATGGCCGCCTTCCGTCTGTTCACGTGATTCCCCTCCGATTGCTGCCGAGTGTGACGGCTGTTGTCGGTGACCACGGAGATGGCCTTCAGAGGGGATCCTTCATGGTCGTCGCCGGTAAGGGACAGGCCGCCGGATCGTTCTTTACCAAGAAGTGAACGTCAGTGCGGAATCGAGAACACGCCGCAGTTGGAGAGCGTCCGGGGCCAGAGCGGTGACCAGTACGGCGGGCCCCGCCAGCGGGGTGACGACCGCCGTCTCCCCCAGGACGCGGGCCCGCGGAGGCTCCCGGTCCCACGCCGGGTCGACCACCAGCAACTGGCCCACCGCCCGGTGTCCGCCCAGGGCCGCACCGCCGTCCCAACCGGGGGCGCCCGGCCCGAAATCGAGTTGCTGGTCCAGGAGCGGGCGCCCGGCGCGGCGCACGGTGAGGCGGCTGCTGAGCCGGCCGGGTTCCTCGCCGGTACGGCCCAGCACCTGTTCGTCCCGCACCACAAGGCGCGCACCCGGCGCCAGTTCGGCACGGAGCTGCTGCCGCAGGTCGCTGCCGCTCACGGAGATCAACGGCTCGGGCAGCCAGTGCAGCAGACCGCCCTCGCCCGCCTCCAGCCGTACGTCGTAGCGGGCGGGCTCCGCCGTACGGCCCGGCAGGGCGAGGGTGGCCGCGCTGCCGTCCACCCGCAGTGCGGCGCCCGCCTCGGCCCGGACCTCGACCGCGAGCCGGTCCCCGCGCAGCGGAGCGCTCATCGCCCCGACCAGCGTGACCCGGGCGGCGCTCGGATCGGCCGAGCGGGTACGGCGCAGCGCCACCGGTCCCCCGCCGCTGAGCAGCGGCAGCGCGGTGCCGCCGCGTCCGTCGGGTACGGCGGTGATCCGGGCGCGGGCGCTGACGCCCGCGGTGCCCTGCGGCGCCGTGGCGGTCGTCGTCATGCGGGAAGGACCGCCGTCGCCGTCCAGGCGGAGAGCTGCTCACGAACCCAGTCGGCGACCGGTCCCACGCCGGGCTCACCGCGCAGCGACTGGAAGAGCACCGGCAGTTCACCGCGCTGCTCCTGGGCGTCTCGCGCCATGCCCGCCAGGTCCGAGCCGACGTACGGGGCGAGGTCCGTCTTGTTGACGACCAGCAGATCGGCGGTGGTGACGCCCGGGCCGCCCTTGCGGGGGATGTCGTCGCCGCCCGCCACGTCGATGACGAAGATCTGCACGTCGACCAGCCCCTTGGAGAAGGTGGCGGTGAGATTGTCGCCGCCGGACTCGACCAGCACCACATCGAGCGGGCCGATGTCCTCCTCCAGGTCCTCGACCGCCTCCAGGTTGGCGGAGATGTCGTCCCGGATCGCGGTGTGCGGGCAGGCGCCGGTCTCCACGGCGGTGATCCGCTCCGGTGGCAGCACGGCCTCGCGCAGCAGGAAGGCGGCGTCCTCGCGGGTGTAGATGTCGTTGGTGACGACGGCCAGCGAGAGCCGGTCGCGCAGGGTACGGCACAGCGCCGCGACGGTGGCGGTCTTGCCCGAGCCGACGGGCCCGCCCAGACCGACGCGCAGCGCACGGCGGCTGCCGTCGGGCCGGGCCGCCGAGGCACTGTGCCGCTCGGGGTGGATGGTGTCGGTGTGATCGAGGTGCACGGGCTCCTCCGTGGGGTGGTGGTCGTGGCGGTCAGGAGGCGAAGAGGCGTACCGACCAGGTCGCGTGCTGCTCTGCGGTGATCTCCAGCAGTGGGGCCGAGGCGGCGGGAAGGTCCTCCACCGCTTTGCTGCTCGCGGCCTCGGCCTGCCGCGCCACCTCGTCCGTCTCGGCGGCGAGCCGGGCCAGCACGGCGGTCGCGTCGAGGGGATCGAGACCGAGGAGGCGGACGGCCGCCGTCGCCGCTCCGCCGACGCTCTCGTAGGCCGCGGCATGCGCCGCCTCCAGCGGGCCGAGACCCGCCGAGCGCGCCACGAGCCCCAGCACCACGGGCTGGTGGGCGCCCTTGGGCCGGGCGGCTGCCAGCGCGTCCAGCTCCGGGTCCGGCCAGGTGGCCCGGGCGGCCCGCATCAGTTGCCGCCCCAGTCTGCGCGCCGTGCGGCGCAGCGCGGGCGAGGGCGTGCGGGCGTCGGCCGCCTCGTCCAGCGCGAGCGGGTCGTGCCCTGCCGCGGCTGCGGAGGCGAGGGCTGCCGAGGTCAGACCGGCCGTGTGCAGACGGCTCCTGCAGAACTCTTCGAGGGAGGCCGCGTCCTGGACCCGACCGGCCCTGACGGCCGCCTCCACCCCGCCGGAGTGGGCGTGGCCTCCCGCGGGGAACCTGCCGTCGGCCAGCAGCAGCAATGTGGCAACGCTCATGGTGAAGACCGGCTCAGAACAGGAAGTAGCGCTGCGCCATGGGCAGCGTCTCGGCCGGCGCGGGGTCGATGGGCGTTCCGTCGACGGTGACGGTGAAGGTGTCGGGGTCGACCCGCACATCGGGTCTGGCGTCGTTCTGGCGCATGTCAGCCTTGGTAACGGGGCGGGTGTCGCGGATGGCGACGAACCGCTTGGCCAGGGACAGCCGTTCGGGCAGTCCGTCGTCGAGCGCGGTCTGCGTCACGAAGTTGACGGAGTTCGTACCGGGGGCGCGGCCTGTCGCCCCGAACATGGGGCGGGGCAGCACCGGCTGCGGGGTGGGGATGGAGGCGTTGGCGTCGCCCATCTGCGCGTAGGCGATCTGTCCGCCCTTGAGGACGAGTTGGGGTTTGACGCCGAAGAACACCGGGTCCCACAGCACCAGGTCGGCGAGCTTGCCCGGCTCGACGGAGCCGATCTCGGCGTCCATGCCCTGTGCCACGGCGGGGTTGATCGTATATTTGGCGACATAGCGACGTGCCCGCAGATTGTCGGCGCGCCCGTCACCGGCGAGGGCGCCGTACCGCTCCTTCATCACATGCGCCGTCTGCCAGGTGCGCAGCACCACTTCGCCGATACGGCCCATGGCCTGCGCGTCGGAGGAGATGATCGAGATGGCACCGAGGTCGTGCAGGGTGTCCTCGGCGGCGATGGTGCTGGGCCGGATGCGGGACTCGGCGAAGGCGAGGTCCTCGGGCACCGAGGGGTTGAGGTGGTGGCAGACCATCAGCATGTCGAGGTGTTCCTCGATGGTGTTGACGGTGTGCGGCCGGGTCGGATTGGTGGAGGAGGGCAGCACGTTGGGCTCGGCCACGACGGTGATGATGTCGGGCGCGTGCCCGCCGCCGGCACCCTCGGTGTGGTAGGCGTGGATACCGCGTCCGGCGATGGCGGCGAGGGTGTCACCGACGAAACCCGCCTCGTTGAGGGTGTCGGTATGGATGGCGACCTGGGCGCCGGTCTCGTCGCAGACGGACAGACAGGCGTCGATCACGGCCGGAGTGGCGCCCCAGTCCTCGTGGATCTTGAACCCCACGGCGCCGCCGCGCAGTTGGGCGAGCATCGCCGCGCGCGAGACGGTGTTGCCCTTGCCGAGCAGGCCGACGTTGACCGGCAGCCCGTCCATGCCCTCCAGGGTGCGCGCGACATGCCAGGCACCGGGTGTGACGGTGGTGGCTTTCGAGCCCTCGGCCGGTCCGGTGCCGCCCCCGACGAGTGTGGTGATGCCCGCGGCCAGTGCCTCGTCGGCGAGCTGCGGGCAGATGAAGTGGACATGCGCGTCGATGGCGCCGGCCGTGAGGATCTTGCCGTTGCCCGCGATGATCTCCGTCTCGGGGCCGATGACCAGCTCGGGATGGACGCCGTCCATGGTGTCGGGGTTGCCCGCCTTGCCCAGGGCCGTGATGCGGCCGTCACGGAGGCCGACGTCCGCCTTGACGACGCCCCAGTGGTCGAGGACGAGGGCACCGGTGATCACGGTGTCCGGGGCGCCTTCTGCGCGGGTGGCCAGCGCCTGACCCATGGACTCGCGGATGACCTTGCCGCCGCCGAAGACCGCCTCGTCGCCGGCGCGTCCGGGCCCGCCGGAGAGGTCGTCCTCGATCTCGACGAGGAGCGAGGTGTCGGCGAGCCGTACGCGGTCGCCGGTGGTGGGGCCGAACAGGTCGGCGTACGCGGCGCGGGACAGCTCAGGCATCGAGGGCACCCCCCGTGGCCGAACGCAGCCCCGCGACCACCCGCTTGCCGCCGATGGGGATGAGCAGGACCTCGACGGGGATACCGGGCTCGAAGCGGACGGCGGTGCCCGCGGCGATACCGAGGCGTTTGCCGTGCGCGGCCTCGCGGTCGAAGTCGAGCCCTGGATTGGCCTCGGCGAAGTGGTAGTGGGAGCCGACCTGCACGGGCCGGTCGGCACTGTTGAGCACGGTGAGCCGGGTGGCCTCGGCGCCCGCGTTGAGCTGCACCGGTTCCTCGGCGTACAGGATCTCTCCGGGGATCATGGTGGGGCGACTCCTCGTCGGCGCGGTCAGGGGATGGGCTCGTGCACGGTGACGAGCTTGGTGCCGTCCGGGAATGTCGCCTCGACCTGGACGTCGTGCAGCATCTCGGGGATGCCCTCCATGACGTCGTCACGGGTCAGTACCGTCCGCCCGGACTCCATCAGCTGGGCGACGCTCCGCCCGTCGCGGGCGCCTTCGAGTACATGTGCCGTGATGAGGGCGACGGCCTCGGGGTGGTTGAGGCGCAGACCGCGGTCCTTGCGCCGCTGTGCCACGTCGGCCGCGACATGAATGAGCAGCCGCTCCTGCTCGTGCGGGGTCAGTTGCATGCTTTCCACCTCACCGTCGTCGCCGGGCCCGGGGATGCCCTGGTCACTCACGGCGACGACACACGCAGGATAGATGTATCACACACGTGGTATTCGGCCGCCAACTGCCCCGGAGATTACGGCAGCGCCGTTTCGGTGGCGTTAACCTCGCCGCTGCGGTTGGACCGCACGGCAGCGTCGCCGGTCACCGCCCGCGTCGCCGGTCACCGCTTGCCGGGTGGCCGGCTCGCCCCGCGGGCGGAACGACGAGATCAGCGCTCTCCACGCGCTGTCCGGTGGTCGTCCGGCACCGACATGGAGACCAGAGCGCGCAGCCCCGTGGCGAATTCCTCGGGTGAGATACCGCCCCACAGCGCCTGCTGGACGAAGTACCCCTGTACGGCGCCGATGAGGATGCGGGCGACATGCACGGTGTCGGCCCCCGGGTCGACCCAGCCCCGCGACTGGTACTGCGAGATCAGCCGGGCCCACTGCACGGAAAGCTGCGCGTACGCGTCGGAGATCGTCTCGGCCAGCTCGGGGTTGCGCAGCCCCTCGCTCCACACCTGGACGAGCAGGCGGGGCAGTTCCCTGGGGTCCTCGCCGGCCCCGACGGACTCCTGGAGCCGTCCGAAGACCTCGATGAACAGCTCGTCCGGCGTCGGCGGCACCTGCGCGGAGGTCACCTGCTCGAAGGAGGTGCGGATGGTCTCCAGCGCTTCCGCCGCCACGGCTGCGATGATCTCCTCCTTGCTGCGGAAATAGCGGTAGACGGCACCCGCGGACAGCCCGCTCTCCTTGAGCACGTCCTGCATGGAGGTGGCGTGGAAGCCGTTGCGCAGGAAGCAGCGGCGGGCGCCGTCCAGGATCTGACGACGGCGGGCCTCTAGGTGTTCGGCGGAGACGCGAGCCATACCGAGAGCCTAAAACGAACGTTCCTTCTTGACAATCGACGCGCGCCCACGCAACGGTGGTCTCGCTAAAACGAACGATCCTTCTCTTTGCGAGACGCGGTTGCACGCCGCCGCCGCGTTCGCCCCTTCTTCCATCCCGTCCGCCCTTCTCTCCCAGCTGGAGGGTCACACCATGGCCACGACTCCCGACCCCTCCCCCACCCGGCCCCGGACCCGGGGGCCGCTCGCCGTACTGGTGGCGGTGCCGCTGATCGTCGCGTTCGCACTGTGGGCCTTCGCCTGGTCCGCCGCCCGCACCGCACCGCACGACCTGCCGCTCGGCGTCGCGGGCCCGCCTGCCGCCGTCGAGCAGTTGACGGACCAACTCCACCAGCAGAAGGGGGCCTTCGAGGTCCACCGCTACGACGACGAGGCCTCGGCACGGCAGGCGGTACGGGACCGCGAGGTCTACGGCGCCGTGGTCGCCACTGCCTCGGGGCCCAAGATGCTGACGGCGAGCGCCGCCGGTCCCGTGGTCGCACAGCTGCTGACCCAGGTGGCCACCCGGGCCGCACCCGAGGGAACCCGGGCGCGCACCGAGGATGTGGCCCCCGCCCCCGCGGCGGACCCGCGGGGCGCGGCACTGAGCGCGAGCGTGCTGCCGCTCGCCCTCGCGGGGGTGGCGGCCGGAGGGCTGACCGTCCTGCTGCGGCTGCGCGGTACGCCGGGCGTGGCCGCGCTGCTGGGGGCTTCCGCGCTGGTCGGTCTCGCGGCCGCCGCACTGGCCGACAGCTGGCTCGGCATCCTGACCGGCAACTGGTGGGCGGAGGCCGCCGCGTTCGGACTGACCGTGCTCGCCGTGAGTTCCACGGTTGCGGGGCTGGGGACGCTGCTGGGAGCGAAGGGCATCGGACTGGGCGCACTGTTGTCGGTGCTGCTGGGCAACCCCTGGTCCGGGGTGTCCAGCGCGCCGGAGATGCTGCCCGAACCACTGGGAGTGCTGGGCCAGTTGCTGCCGCCGGGGGCCGGGGGAACGCTGCTGCGCGGCGTCGGGTTCTTCGACGGCCGGGCGGTGGACACCCCGGTGCTGGTGCTGACCGTATGGGCGGTGCTGGGCCTGGCCGCGGTGACCCTCGGCGGCCTGCGCGCCGGGCGGCCGGAGTCGCGCCAGCCGGATGCCCGGCGGGCCCCGGCGGTCGACCGGGTGCCGGCCGGCTGAGCCGGACCCGCCTCGGCAGCGGAACGCGACCGACGGGCGGTTGCGGAGAGAAGAGCCCCGGCCTTCCGCTCTCCGCAACCGCCTGTCCGATATGCGCTCTTGACGGGGCCGCACACCCGCAGCATTCTCATGTCCGCGTCAAATCAACAGCATCGCTCCCTTCGCCGCTCCGGGCGATACCTGCCGTCCTCGGCAGTCCCACACCCCCCACACCATCGGAGCTCAGCAGTGATACGCGGACACCACAGACAGCAGCGCCGTGCTGCCGTCGCCACCTCGGCGAGCACCGCGCTCGCCCTCGCCCTGCTCGCCGCCGCGGGCGGAGCCGCCCAGGCCAGCCCCGACGGCCCCGGCGGCCGACCGGCCACCCGGACGGCCGCGGCACCCGACATCGACGTCGCCGCCGTCCAACAGGACCTGAAGGAGCTGCAGTCCGTCGCCGAGGCCAACGGCGGCAACCGCGCACACGGCCGCCCCGGCTACCGGGCCTCCCTCGATCATCTGAAGCAGAAACTGGACGCGGCCGGTTTCACGACCACCGTCCAGGAGTTCACCAGCGGCGGCAGCACCGGCTACAACCTCATCGCGGACTGGCCCAAGGGCGGCACCGGGGCGACGGTCATGACCGGCGCCCATCTGGACTCCGTGCGCTCCGGTCCGGGCATCAACGACAACGGGTCGGGCTCCGCCGGGGTGCTGGAGACCGCACTGGCCGTCGCCAAGGCGGACCTCGAACCCAAGAAGCATCTCCGGTTCGCCTGGTGGGGAGCCGAGGAGCAGGGCATGGTGGGCTCCGGCCACTACGTCGACAGCCTCTCGAAGGACGAGCTCGGCAAGATCGACGCGTATCTGAACTTCGACATGATCGGCTCGCCCAACGCGGGCCACTTCGTCTACGACGACGATCCGGCCGTCGAGTCCGTGTTCACGGACTGGTTCCGCGCCAAGGGGGTCCGGACGGAGCCCTCGGAGGAGACCAACGGACGCAGCGACCACGCCTCGTTCAAGCGGGCGGGCGTCACCGTCGGCGGCACCTTCACCGGCGCCGGCGCACGGAAGACCCGGGCGCAGGCCGACAAGTGGGGCGGTACGGCGGGCGAGCCGTACGACGCGTGCTACCACTCGTCCTGCGACGACACCTCGAACATCGACGAGAAGGCGCTCGACCTGCACAGCGACGCCATCGCGCACGCGGTCTGGACGCTCAGCTCCTGACCTTCGACCCCTGCGGGCTCAACTCCCCTGGCCCGGCCGCCGGTCCCCGGCGGCCGGGCCCCGGTGTTCGGCGGCGATCCCGAACCGCCGCGCCTCGCGCGGCACCGCACCGCCATGGGCGTCCCGGAATCCGGAGACGGTGCTGAGGATCTCCTCGGGCTCCGGCTGCTCCTGGTCGGCGGCCTCCAAGCGCTCCAGCCGCTCCAGATCGGCAGCCGACACCAGTCCGACGAGCGGCTTTCCATGCCGGGTCACCACAACGCGCTCCTCGCCGTAGACGACCCGATTGATCAGCTCCGCCAGCTCGGCCCGGGCCTGCGTCACCGGAATCTCGTAAGCCATGCCCGCCATTCTAGGGGCGAGCTCAAAACCGCAGGTCAAAGCGGTTATCGGACAGCAGTCGGGCGTTGCTCGCCCCCTGTCCCGCCGCCCCTGCGCCCTCTCCTCCGCACCCCGCGCGAGGGATCTCCCTGCTTCGCCTTCAGCGGAATCCGCCCCGCTCCATGGGCTGTTGAGCGCCGACCGTGGCAGGCTGCTCAGCGTACGTTCTGTACAACCTGTACATTTTCTCGCTCGGAGTGGAGTGCGACGCCATGCGGAACCAGCCGACAGCACCGACAGCCCGGTACGTCCTGCCCGAGTTCACGGAGCGCACCAGCAGCGGCATGCGGACGATGGACCCGTACTCGAAGCTGATGGAGGAGCGGATCGTCTTTCTCGGCACCCAGATCGACGACACCTCGGCCAACGATGTGATGGCGCAGTTCATCCACCTCGAACACACCGCGCCGGACCGGGACATCTCGCTGTACATCAACTCGCCGGGCGGCTCCTTCACGGCGATGACCGCGATCTACGACACGATGCGCTTCGTCTCCTGCGACATCGAGACCGTCTGTCTGGGACAGGCGGCCTCGGCCGCCTCCGTACTGCTGGCCGCCGGCACGCCGGGCAAGCGGCTCGCGCTGCCGGGCGCGCGCATCCTCATCCACCAGCCGTCGCTCAGCGAGCCCGTCCAGGGACAGACCAGCGATCTGGAGATCCAGGTGCGGGAGATGCTGCGCACCCGCGAGATGCTGGAGGAGCTGTACGAGCGGCACACCGGCCAACCGCGCAACAGGATCAGCCAGGACATCGAGCGCGACAAGATCTTCACCGCCGAGCAGGCCGTCGACTACGGGCTCATCGACCGGCTCACCACCAGCCGCAAATCGGCGCCCGTCGCCCCGGTGCGGCGGTGAGGCCGGGATGAGCCGCCACCGGCCGCCCGACCTGCCGCCGCTGCCCGCGCTGACCCGTGCCGAGTGCGAGGTGGTCGACGCCTATCTGGAGGTGCTCGATCTGCTCGGCCGTATCAACCCGGCTCGCGGCCGCGACACCTACAGCGGACTGCGCGCCGCCCAGGGCCTGGTCAGCAAGGCGGTCCGGCTGCGGGACGCGCTGACGCTGATGCACGAGCGCGGCGAGAGCGAACTGCACGCGGCGACGCTGGAGCGGGCGCTGCGGGTGCTCGACGGGGAACGGCGCGCGGGACTGGTCGGGCCACCCGCACCGAAACCGGACGACCGCACCACCTAGAGCAGGCGGGGAGCACACCGAAGTTCAGCCCCGGCGGAGTACGGCTCCCGCGTCAGCCAGTGGGCCGGCGGGTGCCGGTAGCGGCCGAGAGCCTGATCGTGTCGAGGAGCTGATGCAGCCGCAGGCCGGCGTCGAATCCTGGGACGCGGTCGGATGCCGGGGCGGCGCCGGACGTCGGGGTGCCGTCGGATCCGGGGCGCAGGTCCTGGGCCAGCCGGCGGTACATCTGGGCCACGTTGAAGCCCTCCGCGGCCGGGTCGATGCCGTCGGCCCAGCGGTACCGGTCGGGGACGGGCAACTGCTGATACGTACCGTCCGGGGCCGTCCCGAGCAGGCGCAGTTCACCGATCTGGATGCCTGCCGGGCCGGCTGCTCCGGTGGAGACGAGAGCCATGTCTCCCTCGGTGCCCGCGATGTCCAGCCGGGTCCGGGCGTCGGCGATCCCGGCATCGTGGATGTGGGCGGAGACGACGGCGCCGTTGCCGAGCGTCGCGGCGAGGACGAGGTGGTCGGGGCTCGTCGCCTCGACCACCTCACCGGTCTCGGCGACGGTGCACACGGGGTGCTGGACGGACAAGCCGGCCGAGAGCTCGCTGATGCCGCCGAGCATGTACTGCAGCGCGTCGAGGGTGTGCCCGCCCGCGGCCTCCAAGGTCCCGGCCCCGTTGTCGCGCTCCAGGGTGTAGGCCGCCCAGCCGGGGATCCGCCCCCGGGCGCCCTTGCCGCGGGCGGCGTACACGGTGGCCGATGTGACACGCCCCAACCGGCCCTCGGCGACCAGGTCACGGGCGTAGGCGACGGCCGGGGCGTACCGGGCCTGCAGTCCGATCACATGGTGCACACCGGCGCTGTGGGCCGCCTCGGTGAGACCGGCGGCCTCCTCGGTGGTACGGGCCAGCGGCCACTCGCAGTACACGTGCTTGCCGGCCGCCAGCGCCGCCTCGACCAGTTCGGCGTGCGCGGGGACCTCACGGTGACGACGACCAGGTCCACCTCGGGATGCTCGGCGAGCTGCCCGGGGTCGGTGAAGGCGTGGGCGGCCCCGAACCGGCGCGCCGCCGCCTCGGCGCTCTCGGCGCGGCTGGTGCCCACCGCGGGTCAACCGGACAGGTTTGGTCCAGTTATCGCTAGGATCAGCACATGAGCCGACCGAGAAGCAACGCAGTCGACCGTCTGCTGGTCGACCAGTCGGGGCGGCGCCCGCGCGCCGACGCCCGGCGCAACGTCGAGCGGCTGGTGGAAGCGGCCCGGACCACGGTCGCGGAGGTCGGCGTCGGCGTGTCGGCGCACCAGATCGCGCAGCGGGCAGGCGTGGGTGTCGGCACCTTCTACCGGCGGATCCCCTCCCTGGAACTGCTCCTCGAGACGGTGCTCGACGAAGTCCTCGACGAGATCACCGACGCCGCCGACCGCGCGCTGGCGGACCCGGACCCCTGGAACGGGCTCTGTGGCTTCGCGACGGCCTACGTGCGCCTCCGTGCGGAGAGCTGCGGCATCAGCGAGGCGCTCGGCGGCGCCTGCACAGACGCTCTCGCCACGCGGATCGAGCAGTTGCGGGAGGGGATCCGCCGTCTGGTGGAACGCGCCCGATCCAGCGGCGACCTGCGTACGGACGTCACCTGGCATGACGTCGCGTTCTTGTTCGCCGCCGCCGCGACAGGCGAACACACGCTGGGTCTGCGGGCCGACGGGCAGCAGTGGGAGCGCAATCTGCGGATCGTCCTCGACGGGCTGCGCCCGACACGCGTCGGCACGGTGCCGGGCGCTCCCGTTGCCTGAATCCCACCTCGGCGAAGGCCGCCCCGGCACGCCCCGTTGGCACGCCCCGTCCACCATCCGGATTTCCGATGACGGATGTCGGCCCCGGTGATTAGAGTGCCGATCATGCTTTCGGCAACGACGACGCTCTCCCCGCCCACCGCGTAAGGCGGGCGGCCACGCTCGGCTGCCGCGACGGACGCACGCTTGTCCGCCGCGGGGTCGGTGGCGCCCGCGCACGGGACCACCATTCGACCCCTCCTTACGCGGAGCGCATTCGTGCCGACTTCTTCCGCCGGTTCTTCCGGCTCCTGCGGCCTGCCCGTCGGGCGTGGCCTGCTCTTCCTCGCCGCCGCCGGTGCCACCTGGGGCACCACGGGCGCGGCCGTCGACCTCATCTTCTCCTCCAGCGACCTGGGCCCGCTCGCGGTGTCCTTCTGGCGCTATGTCAGCGGACTGACACTGCTGCTCACAGGGCGCGTCCTGCTGCTGTGGCTGCGTCCGCGCGGGGCGACCGCGGTGCCGCGGCTGCGCCCTGCCCTCCCCCGCTCCAGATTCGTGCTGCGCTTGTCGACCGGGCTGTGTCTGGCCGTCTTCCAGACCGCCTACTTCGCCGCCGTACCGGCGACCGGAGTGGCGGTCGCGACGATCGTGACGCTGGGCGCGGCCCCGGTGTTCGTGGCACTGGGCGCCTGGACGGCGCTGGGCGAGCGGCTGGGCCGGGGCGGTACGGCCGCCGTGGGCGCGGCGCTGACCGGGCTCGCCGTCCTGGTGCTGGGCGACGGCAGCGGCGGGGTGCGGCCCGGCGGTGTCGCCCTCGCCCTGCTGTCCGCGGCCGCCTTCGCCGCCTCCATGGTGCTCGCCCGTTGGGTGGGCAGCTCGGGTGCGCGGGAGAGCTCCTTCACTCTCACCGCATGGTCGTTCGGGGTGGGCGCCGTTGTGCTGCTCCCGTTCGCGCTGGCCGAGGGAGCCCTCCCGCACTCCGGTGAACTGGTACGGGTGGTACTGCTGTTGCTGTACGTGGCGGCGGTACCCACGGCTCTGGCGTACCCGCTGTACTTCGCGGGTGCCGCCGTCGTGCGGGCCGCCACCGCTTCGGTGGTGATGCTGATCGAGCCGGTCAGCGCCGCGGTGCTCGCCGTCGGGCTGCTCGGGGAGCGGCTGACCCTGCCGATGCTGGCGGGCACGCTGGTACTGCTGACCGCCGTGGCGTTCCTGACCCGGGCCGAGACGGCGCGGACCGCCTAGGCACCGGCGGACGGACCGCCTAGGCTCCGGCGGGTGGACGAGTTGGCGAAGATTCTCGAGGCCGCCGCCCGGGGCGAGTTCCCGCCTCCCGACGGTGGCACGACCGTGCTGCCGCAGCCCGCACCCCGCGACGCGGGCGTGCTCGCACTGACCGGGCACGCGGTCGTCTTCGCCGACCTGCCACCGGAGTGGATACGGCGCCAGCTGCCGCCGGACGACCTCGGCGCTCCGCTCGGGCCGCCGTTCCTCACGGCGCTGTGCGCCCGTACCGGCCGGAAGGCGGGCAGCATCGATGTGCTGCTCGCCCTTCCGCCGGAGCCCGGTGCCGCCGCCCACGACCCGGCGTTCGTCGGCGGGTTGGTGGAGACCCGCGACCAGTCGCACCCGCGAGTGGTCAGAGCGCTCGCCCACCGCGCGGACGTCCGGGTCTGGACGGCCTCCGGCGGCGGCACGGTGCTGACCGGACGCGGGGTGGCGGACCGCTGGGAGGTGGCCGTCGAGGTCGACCACACGGCCCGCGGCCTGGGGCTGGGCCGCGCGCTGGCCGCCGCCGCGCGGGCCCTCGTGCCGGCGGACGAGACGCTGTGGGCGCAGGTGGCGCCGGGCAACGCGGCGAGCCTGCGGGCGTTCCTCGCGGCGGGCTTCGTACCCGTCGGTGCGGAGGTGCTGCTCTCACCGGAGGAGTCTCCGCGCTGAACCGGCCGGGGCCGGGCCCCGGTCACCCCGTGGGCACCGGCAGCCACGGGAGTTCGACCCGGACGGTCTTGCCGCCGCCGGGCGCGGGAACGACCCGCATCCGGCCGCCGGACTCGGCAGTGAGGGTACGGATGATCACCAGTCCGCGTCCGTTGTCCTGCTGCACGGCGGCCGGGAGCCTGCGGGGTCGGCCGGGGTGGCTGTCGGTGACGCCCAGACACAGCCGCTCGGTCTCCTCCAGCCGTAGATCGACCGTGAAGGTGGGCGATCTGCCGAAGGTGTGCTGGACGGCGTTGGTGGCGAGCTCGGAGACGATCAGGCGCAGCATCTCCATGGCGTCCGCGTCCGCCGGCAGGCCCCAGGCGCGCAGGGTTTCCATGACATGTCTGCGGGCGGCGGCGACGGAAGCGGGCACGCTCGGCAGGGTGATCGTCGCTTCCTGGTGGTCTGCCATGGCGAGGCCGTCCCTTTCCCGGGGCCGTTGGCTCCTCCGTCGCGCGGCAGCGGGCACACGCTCCGCGCTTTCGCATCCGCGCCTTCGAAGGGGCGGAGGGCGTCCCGGAACCGCTGCGCGACAGAGTGCCACTCCTGGCGGCGCCGTGCGGCCGATCCCCCTGCTTGCGCGCGGTTCTGTCGCCCGAAGCGGTGAACTCTGCGGGGCCGGGACCGTTTTGGCCGCGGCCCCGACTATCGGGCCCTCACGCCCGGGGAGGGCACGCCGCCTCCGGGGGCGGCGGAGTGCCGCCGGCCTTGCGGCTCAGGCCGTGCGGGGTGCCGTGGCGATCACCGTGTCCGCCGCCCGGGCGAGCACGGCTGGGGACAGGTCGCCGCGGGCGGTCAGCCGCAGGCGGGAGACGCCGTCGGGGACGGACGGCGGACGGAAGCAGCCGACGTGGATGCCCGCGCTGCGGCAGTCGGCGGCCCACCGCACCGCGGCCTGCGGCGAGGGGGCCCGCACCGAGACGACGGCCGCGTCGGGCCGGGTGGCGTCCAATCCGGCCGCGGTGAGCCGGGTGTGCAGTTCGGTGGCGACGGCACGGGTGCGCGTCGCGCGTTCGGGTTCGCGGCGCAGCAGCCGCAGTGCACCTAGTGCGGCGCCCGCCGCGGCGGGGGCCAGCCCGGTGTCGAAGATGAAGGTCCGCGCGGTGTTGACCAGGTGCGCGATCACGTGCGCCGGCCCCAGGACGGCGCCGCCCTGGCTGCCCAGCGACTTCGACAGGGTGACCGTCACCACCGTGCCGGGGGTGCCCGCGAGCCCCGCCGCGTACGGTGCGCCCCGGCCGCCCTCGCCGAGCACCCCGAGACCGTGTGCGTCGTCGACGAGCAGCCCGGCGCCCGCCGGGGCGCAGACGGAGGCCAGCGCGGCCAGCGGGGCCGCGTTCCCGTCGACGGAGAAGACGGAGTCGGTGACGACCAGGGCGGGCCCCTCGCCCGTGTGCGTCTGCAGTTCCTTGGCCACCGCCTCCGGGTCCGCGTGCGCGGCGACGGCCCTGCGGGCGCGGGAGAGGCGGCAGCCGTCGATCAGTGAGGCGTGGTTGTGGGCATCGGAGACGATCAGGCCGCCGCCGCCCGGCGCGTTGGTGAGCGCGGTGACCGCGGCGAGGTTGGCGGCGTACCCGGAGGAGAGGACCAGGGCCGCCTCGAAGCCGCAGAAGGCGGCCAGCTCCGTCTCCAGCCGGGCGTGCAGTTCGGTGGAGCCGGTCACCAGACGGGAGCCGCTCGCGCCGGCGCCCCAACTCCGGGCCGCCTCGGCGGCGGCGTGGACCACCTCGGGGTGCCGGGAGAGGCCGAGGTAGTCGTTGCCGGCCAGGTCGAGCAGCGGGGAGTCGGCGGGCCGCGGCACCAGGGTGCGCAGCAGCCCTGCGGCGCGGCGCGTCTCCAGCGCCGCGGCGGTCCATGCGAAGGGGTCCTGGGACATGGGGGCTCTCTTCGTCACCCGCGTCGTCACGCCGGGCCGCCGGGGCGCCCGGGCTTTCGCGCGGCCTGGGATGCACGGTTGGGGCTGTGCCGGTTGTTTGTAGGCAGTCAATAGAACCTAACGTGCCATGACGAAGGTCGACGTGTGACAACATCCACACCTCGCTCAAGCGGTCTTGTAGGCTTCCTCCATTACCCGGCAGGGTCGCATGGGCAAGGATCGTGCCCATGGACGACCTGCTGAACTCACTGGTGAACAAGGGGCTCCGCGGCGAGACACCCACGCGGGACGAGGCACTGGCGGTGCTGCGTACCACGGATGACGACCTGCTCGATGTGGTGGCGGCTGCCGGGAAGGTGCGCCGCCGGTGGTTCGGGAAGCGGGTCAAACTCAACTATCTGGTGAACCTCAAGTCCGGGCTGTGCCCGGAGGACTGCTCGTACTGCTCGCAGCGGCTCGGTTCCGAGGCCGGCATCCTCAAGTACAGCTGGCTCAAGCCCGAGGAGGCGGCCGACGCCGCGGCGGCCGGGGTGCGGGGCGGCGCCAAGCGGGTCTGCGTGGTGGCCAGCGGGCGCGGCCCCACCGACCGTGACATCGACCGGGTCTCCCGGACGATCGAGGCCATCAAGGACCGCAACGAGGGCGTCGAGGTGTGCGCCTGCCTCGGCCTGCTCTCCGAGGGGCAGGCCGAGCGACTGCGCACGGCGGGGGCCGACGCCTACAACCACAACCTCAACACGTCCGAGGCCACCTACGGCGACATCTGCACCACGCACACGTACGAGGACCGGGTGGAGACCGTCAAGCAGGCGCGGGGTGCCGGGCTCTCGCCGTGCTCCGGGCTGATCGCGGGGATGGGTGAGACGGACGAGGACCTGGTCGACGTGGCGTTCTCGCTGCGGGAGCTGGACGCGGACTCGGTGCCGGTCAACTTCCTGCTGCCGTTCGAGGGCACGCCGCTGGCCGAGCAGTGGAACCTCACGCCGCAGCGTGCGCTGCGCATCCTGGCCATGGTGCGGTTCGTCTGTCCGGATGTGGAGGTGCGGCTGGCAGCCGGACGCGAGGTGCATCTGCGCTCGCTGCAGCCGCTGGCGCTGCACCTGGCCAACTCCCTCTTCCTGGGCGACTACCTCACCAGCGAGGGCCAGGCGGGCAAGGCCGACCTGGAGATGATCGCCGACTCCGGCTTCGAGGTCGAGGGCACCGAGGAGACCACGCTGCCGGACCACCGGCGGCAGGAGACGGCACACCCCCATGAGCGGGTCGCCGTGCGGCTGCGGGGCGCGGGGACGGAGCTGCCGCCCAATGCCTGAGCGCACCACCGCGACAGCCGTGCCCGGCGCACCGGTCGAGCCTGACGAGCCGGGCGCGGCCGACGCCGCTGAGGCCGCCGACCCCACCGGGAGCACCCAGGACACCGGAAGCACCGGAAGCATCGGGCAACTGCTCGCGCTGGACCGGCAGCACGTGTGGCACCCGTACGCGCCGATGCCGGGCAGTGCCGATCCGCTGGTGGTGGAGTCCGCCTCAGGGGTGCGGCTGCGGCTGGCCGAGGCGGCGCACGGGCAGCGGGAGCTGGTGGACGGCATGTCGTCCTGGTGGTCGGCCATCCACGGCTACAACCACCCGGTGCTCAACGAGGCCGCCCGTGACCAACTCGGCCGGATGAGCCATGTGATGTTCGGCGGGCTCACCCATGAGCCCGCCGTACGGCTGGCCGCCCGGCTCGCCGAGATCGCTCCCGGCGATCTGGAGCACGTCTTCTTGTCCGACTCGGGTTCGGTCGCCGTCGAGGTGGCGGTCAAGATGTGCCTCCAGCACTGGCGTTCGCTGGGCCGCCCGGAGAAGCGGCGGCTGCTGACGTGGCGGGGCGGCTACCACGGGGACACCTGGCAGCCGATGTCGGTGTGCGACCCCGAGGGCGGTATGCACCAGCTGTGGTCGGGCGCGCTGCCGGTGCAGGTGTTCGCCCAGGCGCCGCCCTCCGGCTTCGCCGCGGAGCCCGACGAGGCGTATCTGGCGCACCTGCGGGAGTTGATCGGGCAGCACGCGCACGAACTGGCCGCCGTGATCGTCGAGCCGGTGGTGCAGGGCGCGGGCGGGATGCGGTTCCACTCCCCCGGGTACGTCCGGGCGCTGCGCGAGGTGTGCGACGCGCACGATGTGCTGTTGGTGCTGGACGAGATCGCCACCGGGTTCGGCCGCACCGGAGAGCTGTTCGCCGCCGAGCACGCCGGGGTGGCTCCCGATGTGATGTGTGTCGGCAAGGCGTTGACCGGCGGCTATGTGTCGATGGCCGCCACATTGTGCACACCGCGCGTGGCGCGGGGGATCGCGGCGGGCTCGGTACCGGTGCTGGCACACGGACCGACGTTCATGGGCAACCCGTTGGCCGCGGCGATAGCGGGTGCCTCGTTGGATCTGCTGCTGTCCCAGGACTGGCGGGCCCAGGTGCGGCGGGTGGGCGACGGCCTGCGCGCCGGGCTGGCCGGCGCCACCGGACTGCCGGGGGTACGGGAGGTCGGCGTGCTGGGCGCGATCGGTGTCGTACGCCTCGACCACGAGGTGGACCTCGCGGCGGCGACCCGCGCCGCCGTACGGGCCGGGGTGTGGCTGCGGCCGTTCCGCGACATGGTCTACGCCATGCCGCCGTACGTCACCGACGACGAGGACGTCGCACGGATCGCCGCCGCGATGTGCGCGGCGGCCCGGGAAGGCTGACGGGAGGCCGAGGATGCCGAACATGTGGAACACATCCGATCTGCCGGGTGGGGGCGGCGTGCTGTGCGTCTCCGGAGCCGGGACGGAGATCGGCAAGACGGTGACCACGGCGGCGGTGGCCGCGTGCGCACTGCGCGCCGGCCGCTCGGTTGCCGTGCTCAAGCCCGCCCAGACGGGGGTGGCCGCCGACGAGCCGGGGGATGTGGCCGAGGTGCTGCGGCTGGCCGGCGGTGGCGGGACGGCGCCGGACGCGATGACCGGCGCCGAACTGGCGCGGTACCCCGAGCCGCTGGCGCCGGAGACGGCGGCCAGACGCGCGGACCTGCCGTACGTGTCGGCGCGCCAGGTCGCGGAGGCGGCCGAGAAGCTGGCCGCCTCGCACGACCTGGTGCTGATCGAGGGCGCGGGCGGACTGCTGGTGCGGTTCGACGACCACGGCTCGACCCTGGCGGACGCTGCGCGGCTGCTGGCCGCGCCGGTGCTGGTCGTCGTCCAGGCGGGGCTGGGGACGCTGAACACGGCGACGCTGACCGCCGAGGCGCTGCGGGCCCGGCGGGTGGAGTGCGCGGGGACGGTGATCGGCAGCATGCCGGCGACGCCGGGGCTCGCGGAGCGCTGCAACCTCGCCGACCTGCCGCGGTACTCCGGGCTGCCGCTGCTGGGCGCCGTCCCCGAGAGGGCCGGTGCGCTGCCGCCGGCACGGTTCAGCGCGGCGGCGCCGGGCTGGCTGACACCTGAGCTGGGCGGCACGGCGACGGTACCGGCGGCAGCGGACTGAGCGGGCCGCTCACAGGGTCCAGCTGCGCAGCTCCGCGGCGATGGCGTCGAGGTCGGCGGTGCCGTCCTTGACGAGCCTCGCCAGGTCGCGGATCCGCTCCGGCGAGGTGACCACCTTCAGTCCGCTGGCGACGAGGTAGCCGTAGGCCACGGCGGACGCGAACAGGGCGTTGGAGCGCTCCAGGGCCGGTACGTGCAGCAGGAGTTGCAGCAGCGCGGCGGCGCGGTCGTACGGTTCGGCGTAGACGGGGCGGCCGAATATGGCGGCTTCGTGGCGGCTGACGGCGGCGACCAGGGCCCCGTAGTCGGTGACGCGTGGGTCGCCGGGGGTCTTCTCCTCCGCCAGGATGAGCAGCCAGGCGAGGTCGATGCGTACGGTCACGCCGCGGGCAGGCTTCCGGTCCCGCTCCCGCTCGCGCCGCCGCGCTCGCCGGGCGCGGTGTCGAACTCCTCGGCGAAGACCGCTTCGTAGCTCTTCATGAAGTCGGCGGCCGCGTCCACGAAGGAGCGGCCCACCTCGGCCGCGTCCCGCTGGACCAGCTCCTCGATGTACCGGTTGACGCTCACACCGCGGGCCAGCGCACGCTCTCTGGCGGCCTGCGCCGTCGCCTCGTCGACGCGGACGTTCATCTGTGTCTTCGCCACACCACCACGCTAGCACCGTTCCGCTAGCAGTGAACAGGCGCCGGGTCGCCCCACCACCCCGTGGCCCGGGGGTGCCGGCCCGCCCTAGGATCAAGGCTTCGACCGCTCACCGACGCCAACTCGGCGCCCTCCAGGGAGGCTTGGCATGTCCGGTCCCGTACGACCGTTCCGTTTCGGTGTGAACATGGTGAGCTTCGGCTCGGGCGAGGAGTTCCGGCAGCGCTGCCGGCGAGCCGAGGAACAGGGCTACGACACCGTCCATGTGGCCGATCACCTGGGCATGTCCGCCCCCTTCCCGGCGCTCGCGGCTGCCGCCGAGGCCACCGAGCGGCCCCGGCTGGGCACGTTCGTGCTCAACGCCGGCTTCTGGAACCCGGCGCTGCTGGCCCGCGAGGTGGTTACCGTCGACCAGCTCTCGGGTGGCCGGTTCGAGCTGGGGCTGGGCGCCGGCTATGTGAAGGCCGAACACGACAGAGCGGGCCTGCCGTGGGCCTCGCCGGGCGGCCGGGTGGACCACCTGGAGCACCTGGTCGCCGAGGTGAGCCGGCTGCTGGCCGACCCCGAGCACACGCCGCGCCCGGTGCAGGAGCCGGTGCCGCTGCTGATCGGCGGCAACGGTGACCGCGTACTGAGGCTGGCGGCCCGCACCGCCGCGGTGGCGGCCTTCACCGGCGGTCGCCAGGTGCCGGGCGAACCGGACGGCACGATGGCGCTGATCTCCCCGGCGGAGCTGGAGGAGCGCACCCGGGCGGCCATGGGCTTCGCCGAGGACCGGGCCGAGCCGCCGGAGCTGAACTACCTCGTCCAGTACGTCGCGCAGACCGCCGACCCCGGCGAGGCCCTGGAGCGTCTGCGCCCGTACGGGCCGGGGATGAGCGACGAGGAGCTGCTGGCGCACCCGGCCCTCCTGCTGGGCTCCCCCAAGGAGATGGCCGAGCAGCTGCGTGCCCACCGGGAGCGCTTCGGCTTCTCGTACTTCACCGTGCTCGACCCCTTCATGGACGTGTTCGCCCCGGTGGTGGAGGAGCTGAGCGGCAGCTGATCAGCACCGGCACCACCCGTTCAGCAGGCGAAACAGCGTGGCAGCGGCAGTGCGGGCCGTGCTGGGATGCCGACCATGAGCGATCTTTCGATACGGGCCGCGACCGAGCGGGACATCGAGGCGGTGCTGGCCTTCTGGCGGGAGGCCGCCGAGGGCACCAGCGTCAGCGACGACCGGGAGGGGGTGGCGCGGCTGCTGGCCCGCGACCCGGAGGCCCTGCTGCTGGCGGAGTGGGACGGACACCTGGTCGGCACCGTCATCGCAGGCTGGGACGGCTGGCGCTGCTCCCTCTACCGGCTCGCGGTGGCGCCCTCCCGGCGACGGCAGGGCGTCTCCCGGGCCCTGCTGGCCGCCGCCGAGGAGCGGTTCGCGGCGCTGGGCGGGCGGCGCGGCGACGCGATGGTGCTGGACGCGAACGAGCGGGCGCACCGGGCGTGGGAAGCCGCCGGTTACGCTCCGCAACCACAGTGGAGCCGTTGGGTGAAAACACTCGTCTCCTGAGCTCAGGAACCGGTCGGCCACTCGGTCCGTTTACGCTGTACATCGCCGGGCCTGCATTCCCGCAGGCCCGGCACAGTCATCGGATCCGAAAGGTGTGAGCGTCCGCCCATGGGCGACCCTCCCAGTAGTGGCCCCCGAAGCAGCAACCGACATCGCGCGTACCGGCGCCCCCTGTCCCACGATGGGAGGGAGGTGAGGGGCCGATGACGGAAGTCCTGCTGCTGTTGGTGGCACTGCTGCTGTCGCTGGCCTGCGGTGGCTTCGTGGCGGCGGAGTTCTCCTTGACGACCGTCGAACGCAGCGAACTGGAGCGGGCCGAGCAGCGCGGCGACCGGGGTGCGAAGAGCGCGCTGGCGGCCGTGCGCTCCCTCACCTTCCAGCTGTCGGGCGCGCAGCTGGGCATCACCGTCACCAACCTGATCGTCGGTATGCTCGCCGAGCCGTCCATCGCGAAGCTGATCGCCGGACCGCTGCGCTCGCTCGGCGTGCCCTCCTCTGCCTCCTCGTCCGTCGCCCTGGTGCTCGGCACGGGGTTCTCGACGGTCGTCCTGATGGTGGTCGGCGAGCTGGTGCCGAAGAACTGGGCGATCTCCAAGCCGCTGCCGGTGGCCCGGAAGGTGGCGACACCGCAGCGCGTCTTCTCCGCCGCCTTCCGGCCGCTGATCCGCCATCTGAACAACACCGCCAACCGGGTACTGCTGCGGATGGGGCTCGAACCCACCGAGGAGCTGGCCTCGGCCCGCTCCCCGCAGGAGCTCGTGGCCCTGGCGCGGCACTCCGCCAAGGAGGGCGCGCTGGAGGAGGACACGGCCGATCTGTTCGTGCGCACCCTGCACCTGGCCGAGCTGACGGCGGAGAACGTGATGACGCCGCGGGTGCAGGTCACCTCGCTGGAGGTGCAGGCCACGGTGGAGGACGTCGCCAACGCCACCCGCGCCACGGGGCTGTCCCGCTTCCCCGTCTACCGGGGGAACCTGGACACCGTCGTCGGCATCGTGCGGATCAAGGACGTGCTGGCGGTGCCCGCCGCCGAACGTCGGCTGCGCCCGGTGACCGATCTGATGCGCGAGCCGCTGCTGGTGCCCGAGTCGCTGACCGTGGACCGGCTGCTGGACCAGCTCTCGGGCGGGGACCGCAGCATCGCGATCGTCATCGACGAGTACGGCGGCACGGCAGGTGTCGTCACCCTGGAGGACATCATCGAGGAGGTCGTCGGCGAGGTCCGCGACGAGCACGACCCGCTGGAGACGCCCGATCTGGCGCCGGCCGGACAGGACGCGGAGGGCCGGCACCTCTATGTGGCGGACGGCGCGGCCCGTACCGACCAGGTCGAGAGCATCGGGCTGCGTGCCCCGGAGGGCCCGTACGAGACGCTCGCCGGGCTGATCGCCACCGAACTGGGACGCATCCCGGCCGTCGGGGACACGGTGTCGGTCGCCGGCTGGCGGCTGGAGGTCACGGACGCGACCGGACGGCGCGCCGCACAGGTGCGGCTGTACGGGCCCGCGCCGCAGGACGATCCGGCCGGGTCCGCGGCCGCTGACCGGGCGGAGGCACACCGATGACGGTGATCCAGCTCTTCATCGGGTTCCTGACGCTGGTGCTCAACGCGTTCTTCGTGGGCGCCGAGTTCGCGCTGATCTCGGTACGGCGGGCCCAGATCGAGCCACTGGCCGAGGACGGCGACAAGAAGGCCCGCAAGGTGCTGTGGGGCCTGGAGCACGTGGCGCAGATCCTGGCCGCGGCGCAGCTGGGCATC
This sequence comes from Streptomyces smyrnaeus, assembly GCF_017676345.1. Classification (GTDB taxonomy): domain Bacteria; phylum Actinomycetota; class Actinomycetes; order Streptomycetales; family Streptomycetaceae; genus Streptomyces; species Streptomyces smyrnaeus. Next base: position 187,563 of record NZ_JAFFZM010000011.1, read on the forward strand.
ACGCTGTGCACCCTGGTGCTGGGTGTCGTCGCCGAACCGGCCATCGCCCACCTGCTGGAGCCGGTCTTCCACGCGATGGGCGTACCGGACGGTGTGGCGCACGGCGTCTCCTTCGTGATCGCGCTGTCGCTGGCCACCTATCTGCACATGCTGCTGGGCGAGATGGTGCCGAAGAACATCGCGCTGGCCGGGCCCGAGCGGGCAGCGCTGCTGCTGGGTCCGCCGCTGGTGGCTCTGACGAGGGCGCTGCGCCCGGTGATCTTCACGGTGAACTCGTTCGCCAACGGCATCCTCAAGCTGATCCGGGTCGAGCCCAAAAGCGAGGTCGAGGCCGCGTTCTCCGACGACGATCTGGCGCAGATGGTCGCCGACTCCAGTGAGGCGGGGCTGCTGGACGACCGTTCCACCGAACGGCTCCGGGACGCGCTGGAGCTGGGCAGGCGGCCGATCGGCGATGTGGCGCAGCCGCTGCACAAGGTGGTGACGGCGGGTCGCGGCGTGACGCCCGAGGGGCTGGAGAACCTCTCGGCCGAGTCCGGGTTCTCCCGCTTCCCCGTGGTGGACGACGACGGCCGGGTACTGGGCTATCTGCACGTCAAGGACGCGCTGGACGCCTCGCCCCGGGAGGCGCCGTTCCCGCTGACGGCGATGCGTCCGATCGCCCGGGTGCGCGCCTCGCTGCCGCTGGACGACGTGCTGGGCGCGATGCGCTCCAGCGGCACCCATCTGGCAGCCGTCACCGGCTCCGACGGGCGGGCGACGGGTGTGGTGACGATGGAGGACGTGCTGCGCGAGCTGGTCGGCCAGGCGTAGCAGCGCCGCCCGCCCGCCGACGGCACGGTTGCCCCGAGGGCGAGAGATCGTTGCTCGGGGCAACGGGCTACCATGGGCGACCGTGACCAGTGCAGCACCCGCCTCGCCCGCGGAATCCACCCAACCGCCCGCCGCCTTCCGCTCGTTCGTCGCCCTGGGCGACTCCTTCACCGAGGGCATGTCGGATCTGCTGCCCGGCGGCGCATACCGGGGCTGGGCCGATGTGCTGGCGAGCCGGCTGGCCGCCCTGGAGCCGCAGTTCCGGTACGCCAACCTCGCGGTGCGCGGCAAGCTCATCGGACAGATCACCGCGGACCAGGTCGCGCCCGCCGCGGCGATGCGGGCCGAGCTGGTGACGCTGGTGGGCGGGCTCAACGACGTACTGCGGCCGGGCTGCGACACCGCGCGGGTGTGCGCACTGCTGGAGGAGTCCGTGGCCACGCTGGCGCCCAGTTGCGGGACGCTGGTGCTGATGCGCAGCCCCGGCCGCCGCGGCCCGGTGCTGGAGCGCTACCGGGCCCGGATGGAGCACTTGTTCGACTTCATCGACGGGCTGGCCGACCGGTACGGCGCGGTGGTGGTGGACCTCTTCGCCTCGGAGGCGCTGGGCGACCCCAGGATGTGGGCCGACGACCGGCTGCACCTCACCGCCGAAGGCCACCGGCGGGTGGCGGAAGCCGTCTGGCAGCGCCTCGGGCTGCCCGCCGAGTCCGACTGGAACGCTCCGCTGCCGCCCGCCGCCCCGCCCTCCTGGACAGCCCGCCGGGCAGCCGATCTGCGCTTCGCCCGCGTCCATCTGCTGCCCTGGATCGGGCGGCGGCTGACCGGCCGCTCCTCCGGTGACGGCCGGGCGCCCAAGCGGCCGGAGCTCATCCCCATGTAGGCGTACCCGGCATGGGGGGCTGCGCTTGCCACCCTGCTCCCCCGAGCTCTTCGAGCAGGGGGTACCCCCAGGGGCACCTCCCGGCCGGAGGCTGGGGGAGCGGACTGCCCAAGCGCAAGACCTGGACCATCAGGGGCGCGGGGAACTGCGCGACCGGCCACAAACGACCCGCAGCCCGCAGACACAGCAGGGGCCCCCTCACCGGCAGGTGGCGGCACAGCAGCGCGCAGCGGCCCGTAGACTCGGGCGGCGTGAGTGACAAGCCGCGTATCCCGAACGTCCTGGCGTCCCGCTACGCCTCCCCGGAACTGGTCCGTATCTGGTCCCCCGAGTCGAAGATCGTGCTGGAGCGGCGGCTGTGGCTCGCCGTGCTCAAGGCCCAGCGGGACCTGGGCATCACCGTGCCCGACGAGGCGGTGGCGGACTACGAGCGGGTCGTCGAGGAGGTCGACCTCGCCTCGATCGCGGAGCGCGAGAAGGTCACCCGGCACGACGTGAAGGCGCGGATCGAGGAGTTCAACGCGCTGGCCGGGCACGAGCACGTGCACAAGGGCATGACCTCGCGCGATCTGACGGAGAACGTCGAGCAGCTGCAGATCCGGCTCTCGCTGGAGCTGGTACGCGACCGCACGGTGGCGCTGCTGCACCGGCTGGGCACGCTGGCGGGCGAGCACGCGGCCCTGGTGATGGCCGGCCGCTCGCACAATGTCGCGGCGCAGGCCACCACGCTGGGCAAGAGGTTCGCGACGGGTGCCGACGAGCTGCTGGTCGCCTTCGAGCGGCTGGAGGAGCTGCTGCGCCGCTACCCGCTGCGCGGTATCAAGGGCCCGGTCGGCACCGCGCAGGACATGCTGGACCTGCTCGGCGGCGACCAGGAGATGCTCACCGACCTGGAGCGCCGCATCGCCGAGCACCTCGGCTTCGGCCGGGTGCTCACCTCCGTCGGGCAGGTCTATCCGCGCTCGCTGGACCACGAGGTGGTCACCGCGCTGGTGCAGCTGGCCGGCGCCCCCTCGTCGCTGGCCAAGACGATTCGGCTGATGGCGGGCCAGGAGCTGGTCACCGAGGGCTTCAAGGAGGGCCAGGTCGGCTCTTCGGCGATGCCGCACAAGATGAACACCCGCTCCTGCGAGCGCGTCAACGGCCTGATGGTGATCCTGCGCGGCTACGCCTCCATGGCCGGTGAGCTGGCGGGCGACCAGTGGAACGAGGGCGACGTGTCCTGCTCGGTGGTGCGCCGGGTCGCGCTGCCCGACGCGTTCTTCGCGTTCGACGGGATGCTGGAGACCTTCTTGACGGTGCTGGACGAGTTCGGTGTCTTCCCGGCCGTGGTGGCGCGGGAGCTGGACCGCTACCTGCCGTTCCTGGCGACGACGAAGGTACTGATGGGCGCCGTGCGCGCCGGGGTCGGCCGGGAGATCGCCCATGAAGTGATCAAGGAACACGCGGTCGCCTCCGCGCTGGCGATGCGCAAGGGCGCCGAGCACAACGAGCTGCTGGACCGGCTGGCGGCCGACTCGCGCATCCCGCTGGACCGCACCGCGCTGGGCGAGCTGATGGCGGACCGGCTGTCGTTCACCGGTGCGGCGGCGGCGCAGACGGCCGAGGTCGTCAGCCGCGTCCAGGAGGTTGCCCAGCTGCACCCGGAGGCCGTCGCCTACCGTCCGGGAGCGATCCTCTGAGTCCGCGGTTCACCAAGGAGGAGCTGGAGGCGGCCCGCGACCGGCTGGTGCCCGACGTGGCCACCGAGGGGCTGCGGGTGCTGTTCTGCGGCATCAACCCGGGCCTGCTCTCGGCGGCGACGGGCCACCATTTCGCCCGCCCCGGCAACCGGTTCTGGCCCGCGCTGCACGCCTCCGGCTTCACCCCGCGCAGGCTGCTCCCCCAGGAGGAGCAGGAGCTGCTGTCGTACGGCCTGGGCATCACCAACGTGGTCGCCCGGGCGACGGCGCGGGCCGACGAGCTGTCCCGCGAGGAGCTCGCCGAGGGCGGCCGGCTCCTGGCGGAGAAGGTGGCGCGGCTGCGGCCGAGCTGGCTGGCGGTGCTGGGCATAACGGCCTACCGCGCCGCCTTCGACGAGCCGGCCGCCGCGGTGGGCCCGCAGCAGCGGCTGGTCGGCGGGGCGCCGGTGTGGCTGCTGCCCAACCCCAGCGGGCTCAACGCGCACTACACGCCGCCCGCGCTGGCCGAGGAGTTCGGCAGACTGCGGGTGGCGGCGTCAGCCGAGGAGTGACGGTGTCCTCCTGCCCCGCTCCCCCACCGCCGCCAGGAGCTGGAAGGGCATGCCCTCACCGCGCCGGGCCAGGCCGACGCCCGTCCAGCGCTCCCCCACCGTCCAGACGGCCAGCTCGGCGACCCGCCAGCACAGCGTGCGCTCCGGTTCGGGCAGTTGAACGCCTTCCTCCTCCTTCGGCCGGACCGGGTCCCCGGCGTCCGGCAGCAGCGCGTCCAGATCGACGCTCTCCGGCTCGCCCCACTGCTGGGACAGCAGCACCACCAGCGCCTCGTGGTCGGCGCGTATGTCCTGCTCGGCCTCCAGGAGTTCGACCGGATCGCCGTCCGGGTCCGGATCGGCCGTACGTAAGGCGACGATGCGGGCGGTGGGCTCGGCCTGCAGCCGTCCGATTTCGGTGAGGTGGTGGGCGAGATGCATGGGAACAGTCAACCTCCCGGCACTGACAGCCGGTTGGACGGGCCGGGCGGCCACGGGAACGGCAGCCGTCCGGCCACCGGGAACAGCGAGCGGAAGCAGCGTCAGGTGACCGTGGTACCCCGGCTGCTCGCCGTGATTCCCCACAGCGGTTACGATCCGCCCCACGCGCACAGGCAGGGAGGCGGAGCGTGAGCAGGCTGACCGGAAGGGACCCGTCCCTGCTGCGGAGGATCAACTCCACGGTCGTGCTGCGGGCCCTGCGCGGCACCACGGCCCCCGAAGCGCTCACCCTCACCGAGCTGGTGCACGCCACGGAGCTGTCCCGGCCCACGGTCGAGGGCGTGGTCGAGGATCTGATCGAGGCCGGTCTGGTGGCCGAGGCGACGCACGACCCGCCGGGCGGCGCGGCCCGGCGGGGACGTCCAGCGCGCAGATTCCGGTTCCGTGCCGAGGCGGGCCAGCTGCTGGGCCTGGAGATCGGCCCGCACCGGGTGGCGGCCGTCCTCTCGGATCTGACCGGACGCCTCACCGGTTCCCTCACCCGTCAGGTGGCCGAGACCGCGGAGGCCGACGCGCGGCTGGAGCGGATCCGCGGCACCGTCGCCGAACTGCTGCGCAGGACCGGCACCGCGCGGGACACACTGCGCGCGGTGGGCGTCGGCACCCCCGGCATCGTGGAGGCCGATGGCACGGTGCGGCTGGGCACGGCGCTGCCCGGCTGGACGGGGCTGGCCCTGGGCGAGCGGCTACGACGGTCGTTCCGCTGCCCCGTGCTGGTGGAGAACGACGCCAATGCGGCGGCGCTGGCCGAACACTGGAAGGGCGCCGCGCGCGGCGTGGACGACGTGGTGATGGTGCTCGCCGGGCTGAGCCCGGGTGCCGGCTCGCTGATCGGCGGCCGGCTGCACCGCGGATTCGGCGGCGCGGCCGGGGAGATCGGGGCGCTGCATCTGCTCGGCCGGGAGGTGAGACCCGAACGGCTGCTGTCCACGACGGACGAGCCGCTGCACCCGCTCGACGAGGCGGCCGTGGCCCGGGTGTTCGCCCAGGCCAGGGGCGGGGACGACCAGGCGCGCCGGGCCATGGACCGCTTCTTGGCCAGGCTGGTGCACGACGTGGCGGCGCTGGTGCTGGCGCTGGACCCGGAGCTGCTGGTGGTCGGCGGCTGGGCCTCGGGGCTGGACGGAGTGCTGGACCCGCTGCGCGCCGAGTTGGAGCGCTACTGTCTGCGCCCGCCGCGGGTGGCCCTCTCCCGCCTGGGTGAGACGGCAGTGGCGACGGGGGCTCTGCGGGTCGCCCTCGATCATGCGGAGAGCGAGCTGTTCACGCTGTCGGAGGAGGCGGAACCCGCCCGCTGACCGGGGGCCGTGGCGGGCGAGGGCGTCAGCTCGCCAGCAGCGCGACCGCGTCGGTGTCGCTGAAGGAGAGCCGGCAGGTGTCGGCGCGGTAGGTCGCGACCGAGACGGCGGCCGTGCCGCCGTCGGCGAGATACCGCGTGGTCACGACCAGGACCGGGGCGCCGGGCAGCCGGTCGAGCCGGCGTGCGTCGTCGGCGCGCGCCGATCCCAGCTCCACCGTACGGTCCTGCCCCGCGAGCTGGAGCCGGTGCAGTTCGCGCAGCACCGCACGGGCCCGCGCCGCTCCGCTCGGCTCCTCCTCGACGTCTGCGGCGAGGCCGGGGACCGAGGCGGTGGGGACGTACAACACCTCGGACGCCACTTGCTGACCGCCGGTCGTCCGGCTGCGGCGCACCGCGTGCACGGCCGCGTCACCGGCCACGCCGAGCATCCGGGCCACGGGCGCGGGTGCCGGGGCGGCCTCGTGCTCCTCGGTGTGCCAGGCGTCGCCCGGCGCTCCGGGCCAGGTGTGGGGGCCGGCCTCGGAACCGACGTCCACGCCCACCCGGGGCGGGGCGACCGTCGTGCCGACGCCCCGGCGACGTTGCAGGCGCCCCTCCAGTTCGAGCTGTTCGAGGGCCTGGCGGAGCGTGGCTCGGGCCACGCCGAAGCGGGCGGCCAGCTCGCGCTCGTTCGGAAGGATCTCGCCGACGGCGAACTCGGAGTCGAGCGCGTCGGACAGCACGGTCTTCAGATGCCAGTACTTCGGCTCCGGCACCGTCTCCAGCTGCGTGGTCCCCACCCTTGCCTCCGCAATCCCCGTACGCCCGGCGGGCGCTGTGTGGCGGTGTTCCGCGTCCTTGTTTATGCGTCCTTGTTTTTTAAAGGACCTTGCGTATGCCACACCGACGATAGGACGGCCCTCACCCTTGGTCAAGACCAATGCCCCGGTCACCCCCTTGCCGACCCCCCGCCGCACTGCAATGATCGATCATCGATCATTGCCGATCCGCCCCCGCGCCCGGAGGACCCATGACCCGCCCCCGCACCCCCGCCTCCCTGCAGCGCGTCACCGTCGTCACCGGCGGCAGCCGCGGCATCGGCGCCGCCACGGCCCTGCGACTGGCCCGGGACGGTCACCACATCGGCATCGGCTACGCCGACGACCAGGAGGCGGCAGCGCGTACGGCAGCGGCTGTGCGCGAAGTCGGGGGCGCGGCCGTCACCGTTCAGCTGGACACCAGCGAGGCGGCCGGCGTCGACCGCCTCTTCGACACCGTGCGGGAAGAACTCGGCCCGATCACCGGGCTGGTCAACAACGCGGGCATCTCCGGGCCGCTGGGCCGGTTCACCGAGACCTCGCCGGAGGTGATGCGCCGCGTCGTGGACGTCAATGTGACGGGGGCGCTGCTGTGCGCCCGGCGTGCCCTGCGGGAGATGTCCACCGCGCACGGCGGGCGCGGCGGCGCGATCGTGAACATCTCCTCCTGTGCCGCCACCCTCGGCTCCCCCGGCGAGTATGTGCACTACGCCGCGTCGAAGGCCGCCGTCGACGCCATGACGGTGGGGCTGGCCAAGGAGTTCACCGGCGAGGGGGTACGCGTCAACTGCGTCCAGCCGGGATCGGTCCTCACCGATATGCACGCGAAGATGGGCGATCCGGACCGGGCGTGGAAGAAGGCGGAGATCACTCCGGCCCGGCGCCCGGGCGAGCCGGAGGAGATCGCCGACGCCGTCGCCTGGCTGCTCGGCGACGAGGCGTCCTACACCTCGGGCGCGGTGCTCAGGGTCGCGGGAGGCCTGTGACGGCGAGCCGGCGCGGTGTCACTCCCCCACGCCCTGCAGGTGGGTGAGCTTCCCGGGGTTGCGGATCAGATAGATGGCCTGGATCAGACCGTCTGCCACGTCCACGGAGAAGACCGCGTCAGGCCGTCCCCCGTGGGTCGCCAGTGCCCCGGGACCGCCGTTCAGTTCCAGGAGGTGGACGTCGAACGCGGGGTCGCGCACGCCTTCCTGTGCGACAGCGGCCAGGAACCGGCCGACCTTGTCGGCGCCCAGGATGACGCGGCGCGGCGCCTTGGCGCCGCCCCCGCTGTCGGAGACCAGCCGCACATCCGGCGCGAGCACCGAGACCAGCCCTTGGAGGTCGCCTTCCAGCGCGGCCTTCAAGAAGCGCTCGGTCAGATCGCGCTGCAGTCCGGGGTCGACCTCGAAGCGCGGCTTGCGCTCCGCCACATGCCGCCGGGCGCGCCCGGCGAGTTGGCGTACGGCGGACTCGGACCGCTCCAGCGTCCGGGCGATCTCCGCGTACGGGAAGCCGAAGGCCTCACGCAGCACGAACACGGCACGCTCCAGCGGCGAGAGTGACTCCAGCACCACGAGCACCGCCAGGGAGACCGACTCAGCGAGCACCGCGCGCTCGGCGCCCTCCTGCTGCGAGGGCGCCACTGTCGCTTCGAAGTCGGTGACCAATGGCTCGGGCAGCCAGGTGCCGACGTACGCCTCGCGCCGGGACTGCGCCTGGCGGAGCCGGTCGATGGCCAGCCGGGTGGTGACGCGCACCAGATAGCCGCGCGGCTCACGCACCTGTGCACGGTCGGCGGCCGACCACCGCAGCCACGCCTCCTGCACCACGTCCTCGGCGTCGGCCACCCGGCCCAGCATGCGGTAGGCCACCCCGAGGAGCACGGCCCGGTGCTCCTCGAAGACCTCGGTCACCTCGGCGGTCGGGTCAGCGGTCACCCTGTCATCATGCCACCGGGCCGCGGGCGCCAGGCTGCGCGGGGCTTCCCTGCGCGGGCGCTTGCTGACATCGTGTCAACGAGCCGCAGCAGCACTCGTCCCCCGGCGCGCGCCCCACGGCGACGCGCCACGCAGCACCGCAGGAACCGTAGGAGTGGCCATGCCCGCCGTCTTCACCCCGCAGACGCCCGCCCAGGACTCCGCCTCCGTCGTGGAGGTCCCACGCCCCGGACGGCCGCCGTTCCAGGTCGCCTACGAGCGGCGCGGCTCCGGCGAGCCGATGCTGCTGCTGCACGGCATCGGCCACCACTGGCAGGCGTGGGAGCCGGTGCTGACCGTGCTCGCGGGAAGCTACGACGTGATCGCGCTCGACCTGCCCGGGTTCGGCGCCTCCCCCGGGCTGCCCGAAGGGGTCTCCTACGGGCTGGAGAGCGTGGTGCCGCTGCTCGCCGAGACCTGCACGGCCCTCGGTGTCGAACGGCCCCATGTGGCGGGCAACTCGCTGGGCGGGCTGCTGGCCCTGGAGATGGGGCTGCACGGCTTCGCCCGTTCGGTCACCGCCCTGGCGCCCGCCGGTTTCTTCACCCGGCCCGAACAGCTGTACGCCTTCACCGTGCTGCGCGGGATGCGCGCCGGGGCGCGGAGCCTGCCGGACCCGGTGGTGGAGGTGCTGGCCCGTACCGCAGCCGGGCGGGCGGCGCTGACGGGCACCATCTACGCACGCCCCGGCCGGCGCTCCGCCGACGCCGTGGTCGCCGAGACCCGCGCCCTTCGCCGGGCGGTCGGCTTCGCCCCGGTGCTGGCCCAGGGCCGGCACCCCGGGGCGAGCTTCGGCCACACCATCCGCGACATCCCGGTGACCATCGGCTGGGGCGACCGGGACCGTCTGCTCCTGCGCCGCCAAGGAGTCCGCGCCAAGCGCGCGATCCCCGCCGCCCGGCTGGTCCGGCTCCGCGGCTGCGGCCACGTCCCCATGAACGACGACCCCGCCACGGTCGCCCGCGTCATCACCGACACGGCGCGGCAGGCCGACGTGGAACGCGCCCTGCCCGCCGCCAGGTAGTCAGCTCAGCTCGCTCTCGATCCGCAGCTCCAGGGCACCGGCCTCACTCACCCGTTCGGCCACCACGCCGTGCGGGTCGGGCGTACCGGCCGGATAGGCGGCACGTACCCGGGTCAGCCTGTTGACGGCCTGGTCGTAGCGGCCCAGGTCCACTTCCAGCGCGGCAGCCCGCAGCTCGGCGCTCGTCGCCTCGTGCAACCCCGCCTCGCCGCAGTCGTGGAAGGCGGCCACGGCCCGGTCCGCGTACTCGATGCCCCTGGTGCAGCACTCCACCGCCTCGGCGTCCTGCTCTCCCGGCGCCGGTGGCACCGTCACCGGCTCGATCAGCAACTCGGCTGTCTGCCGGTAGGTGTGGCCGATCTCCAGCCGGAGCCGTAGCCGCTGTTCCTTCTCCAGCTGGTCCCCCGGGTCGCGGAGGAGAGCCGCGATCTCCTCCTGCGCCGCCTCCATGCACGCCAGCGACTCGGCCACGGGCGCGCCCGACTCCATCGCCAGCCACGCCCTCGCGTGCAGCGTACGGATCACCGCGTGCGGGTCCCCCAGCGCCCGCCACAGCTCCTCGGCCCGCCCGTACAGCTGCCCCGCGGCGGTGTACTGCCCGGAGGCGCGGTGGGTGTCGGCGGCCAGATGGGTGACCACGGCACGCCCGTGCCGGTCCTGCCACGCGTGCGGCAGATCGGCGGCCCGACGGAGCAGCCCGGCGGCGGTCCGCAGCTGTTCGGGCCGCGCGCAGGAGTGGCCGAGCCACACGCAGGCCTGCACGATGCCCGGTTCGTCGGGCACCTCCAACAGCTCGCCGAGGGCCGCGACCAGGACGGCGGCCGCCTCGTCGGGCTGCTCCAGAGCCACCAGGCAGCCGCCGAGACGGAGCCTGGCGCGGGACGCCTCGAAGTCGCCGCCCGAGGTCTGGAGGGCGTGGACGGCGTGCCGGAGGGATTCGGCCTCCTCGCCGAGCAGCCCCTGCGCGGCGTGCACATCGGCGTGCATCAGATGAAGACGCGCGAGGTCGGCCGGGGTGCGGGCGGCCGCGCCCTCCCGCTCGCGCAAGGCGCCGCGCAGCACCTCGGCGGCCCGCTTGTGGTCACCGGTCTCCATCAGCAGCCGGGCCCGGGCCACTTCGGGCCCGGTGGCCGACCAGGGGCGGCCCGCCTCATGGAAGAGGCCGGCCGCCTCGGCCAGCAGCTCGCCCGCCCGTACCGCGTCGCCGCGCTGGGCCGCCAGCCGCCCGCGGGTCTCGGTGGCCTCGGCGATCCGGGCACGGACGGCGGGCTCGGAGCTGTCGGGCAGGGCCAGGGCGACGAGTTCGGCCAGTTCGGCGTCGAGCGCGTCGGCGACCGGACCCAGTGAATCGGCCGCGGCGCTGTCGGCGCTGTCCACGCGTTCTGCCCCGGTGGTGCGCGCGGTACGGCCCGATTGCGCCGCGTCGAAGGGGGTGCCGCCCCCATGACCGCCGGCCTCCAGCACCCCTCCGAGTTCGTGTGCCCGCATCCGGGCGCGGGTCAGCAGTACGGCGGTGGCGTGCCGGGTGCCGATGCGGTGTTCCGCGTGCAGGTGCCTGGCCTGGGTGCACAGCGCGTCGATGGACTCGGGCGGCACGGCCGCGCCTTCGGCTGCGAAGGAGGCGGCGAAGGCTGCGCGTGCCCGGCACGCGAGGGCCTCGCCGGGCAGCTCGGCCCCGGCGAAGAGGCTCGCCGCCTCGGTGAAGCGGGCGGCTCCGGTGGCCGGGTCGGTCAAGGCCAGCTCCATGGCCCGGTGGTCGAGGAGTTCGGCCCGCTCCCCTTGGCCGAGCTGTACGCCGGTGCGGGCGACGGCGTCCTCGACGGCGGCCCACCGGGCTGCCGCGTCCGGGTGCCCCGCGGCACTCAGCCGCCGCGCCTCGTCCAGCAGCCGGTACGGGTCCGGAACGGCCGTCCCGCCCGCGGCCCCGGTCACGGCCTCGGAGCCCGTCCCGGCCTCGGAGCCGGCCCCGGAGGACGGGAGCACCACGGCACCGACGCCGAGCGGCAGGCGCGGGACCCGCGGTGACGCGGCCTGCCGGGCGCGGACGGCCGCACCGTGCAGTGCGGTGCCGGCCCGCCGGTCGAAGCGGTCCGCCACCTGACGGGCCTGCGAGGCGGCGTACTCCAGCAGCGAGTCGGCGTCCCACTCCCGTCCCGCCGGCCCGGGGACGGCAAGGGCGCCGTGGCCGAGTTCGACGAGCCGTCGCATCAGCAGCGCCACGGCGGACATCCACACCTCGTACCCGGGGGCGTCCTCCTGCTCCTGCCAGCGCGTCCCGTCCTGCTCGGCGAGGATCTCCAGACCCCACGCCTCGTTGCCGGTGAGGGCGCAGAACTCCAGATGCCGGGCGAGGGCCCCGCGCCCGGTCGGCTCCTCCCGCACCAGCAGGTGGCCCGCGAGGTGCCTGCTGCGGGCCTCGGCGGTGCGTCCCAGGCGCAGCAGCGGGGCGAGGGAGACGGCCAGCAGATACGGCCGGCTGCTGCCGCACGGGTACTCACCGCGCAGCACCGGCTCCCACAGGCGCAGCGCCGCCTCGTCCTCGGCAGCCCCGCTGCCCGGAGTCTCGGCCTCCGCCTCCTCGGCGCGGATCGCATGTGCCCGGCCGCGCCAGGCCAGCTCGCAACCCGCGCAGTCGGCGCTGCGGTCGCGTTCGGCCTCCAGCCACGCATCGTAGGCCCGGGTGGCGCGCTGCCGGTCACCGAACCGCTGGGCGGCCAGGAACTCGCGGGCGTGCACGGCGCGTTGCGACAGGCCCGCCTCGGTGTGGCTGCGGGCCAGCAGGGTGAGCCACTCCTCGATGTCCGCCAGTGGTGTCCCCGGGTCGGCGATCAGGTCCTCCACGGCCCATCGCAGCGACCACAGCAGCGCGAACGCGGTCTCGTCGTCGAACGCTCCCGGGTCCTCCTCCCACAGCCGCAGCGCCCGCGCCACGGGGGCGGGGGTGGTGCGTCCGGCGGAGCCGAAGGCGCGGCTGGCGGCCAGATGCACCAGCGCCGCGCCCAGCGCGGCGCGCGCCTCTCGGCCGCCGTCCCGCGCCGGTGTCTCGGCCTCCGCGACCAGCTCCACCGCGCGGGCGACACGCTCGGGGCCGTGCGGCGCCAGGCCCCACGCCCGGATGTCCGCACGGAGCTGGGCAGGCGTACGGCTGGTGGTCATCGGGCCTCCTGGGCCGGGGTGGGGCGGGCGGGCGGCATGCGGGTGGAGTTGTCCGTGAAGCGGCATCCTAGGCCGCGGAGGCGGCTGGAGGCCGGGAGTCGGGTGCCCCCCTTCTGTCCGGTGTGACACCGGTGTTCACTGGGGCTTCGTGTGTACGGCACCCGAACGGGATAGAGGTAACCGGACACAGGCAACACGGGTAACAGCTGACACGGTGACAGCTCGACATGGGTGACAGCCGGCACGGGTGGCAGCTGACACGCTTGGAGGAGGCCCGCACATGGCACAAGGCGATCCGACGACCGGCAGATCCCCCGCCCGGCGGACGGTGCTGCGCGGCACGGTCGGCGCGGGGGCGGCGCTGTCCCTGCCGCTGGTCGGCGCGGCGGCACCCGCACAGGCGCGGCGCGGTCGCCCGTCGGCCGAGTGGGGCGTACAGGCGGGGGACGTGACCACGACCTCCGGGCTGGTGTGGGTGCGTGCGGACCGCCGGGCGCGCATGGTGGTGGAGACGGCGGCCACCGAGTCGTTCCGCAACCCGAAGCGGTGGTACGGGCCCGTGGTGGGGCCGGACACCGACTTCACGGGCCGTACCGCACTGCACGGGCTGCCGCCGGGCGAGCAGATCCACTACCGGGTGATCCTGGCCGACCCCGACGACCCGCGGCGATCCGGCCGGCCGGTGCACGGCACGTTCCGCACGGCGCCGGCGCGCCGACGCGACGTACGGTTCCTGTGGTCGGGTGACCTGGCGGGACAGGGCTGGGGCATCAACCCGGACCGGGGCGGTTATCCGATCTTCGACCGGATGCGGAAGCTGAACCCGGACTTCTTCCTCAACAGCGGCGACACCATCTACGCGGACTCCCCCATCCAGGAGCGGGTGGAGCTGCCGGACGGCGGGGTGTGGCGCAACGTCACCACCGAGGAGAAGTCGAAGGTGGCCGAGACCCTGGCGGAGTTCCGCGGCAACTTCCGCTACAACCTGCTGGCCGACAATCTGCGCCGGTTCAACGCGCAGGTGCCCTCGATCGTGCAGTGGGACGACCACGAGGTGCTCAACAACTGGTACCCGGGCGAGATCCTGGACGACGACCGGTACACCGTCAAGGACGTCTCCACCCTCGCAGCCCGCTCGCTGCGGGCCTTCAGCGAGTACTTCCCCATCAGCACCCTGCCGCCCGCGGACGAGGACGGACGCGTCTACCGCGTGGTGCGGCACGGCCCGCTGCTGGATGTGTTCGTCCTGGACATGCGCAGCTACCGGAACGCCAACTCGCCGGGCCGCCGGCCGGACGACACCCAGGGCATCCTGGGCGAGCGGCAGCTGAAGTGGCTCAAGCGGGAGCTGTCGCGCTCCCGCGCGGTGTGGAAGGTGATCGCCTCGGACATGCCGCTCGGGCTGGTCGTGTCGGACGGCAAGACCGACTTCGAGGCGGTCGCACAGGGTGATCCGGGTGCCCCGCTGGGCCGGGAGCTGCAGATCGCGGAGCTGCTGCGGCACATCAAGCACCGGCGGATCACCGGCACGGTGTGGTTCACCACGGATGTGCACCACACCTGTGCGCAGCGGTACGACCCCGACCGGGCGGCGTTCAAGGACTTCGAGCCGTTCTGGGAGTTCGTCTCCGGGCCGCTGAACGCGGGCGGGTTCGGCGCACTGAAGCTGGACGGCACCTTCGGTCCCGACCAGAGGTTCATCAAGGCACCGACCCGCGCCAACACACCGCCGACCGAGGGCGGGCAGTACTTCGGCCAGGTCGACATCGACGGCTCCACCGGCGCGATGACGGTGCGGCTGCGCGAGGAGAGCGGCGCGGTGCTGTTCACCCAGGCGCTCCGGCCCGGCCGGGTGGGACAGTAGCGCGGGGCGGGCGGCAGCCGTGACCGAGCAGCATCCCGCGTTCAGCTACGCGCCCGTCGGCCGCACCGCGCACGGGGTGACGCCGCCCGGTTTCCGCCCGCTGTGCGTACGTACTCCCCTGGGCACCGGCGAGGCCGTCTTCGAGGCGGCCTCGCGGGCCGTGCTGGAGTGGCGGATGCACCGAGCGATGGGCGTACGGATGGAGACGGACGCCGAACGGGCGGCGCCCGGCGTACAGGTGACGGTGGGCCTGGGCATCGGGCCGCTGCGGGTGTACGGACCCTGCCGGGTGGTGTGGCTGGTGGAGGACGAGCGCCGCGCCGGATGGGCGTACGGCACGCTGCCGGGTCATCCGCAGTGCGGCGAGGAGGCGTTCTGGGTCGAGCAGGCCGTGGACGGCCGGGTCCGGCTGACCGTATGGTCCTACAGCAACCCGGCGGTGTGGTGGACACGCGCGGCGGGCCCCCTGGTGCCGGTGCTGCAGCGGCTGTACGCGCACCGGTGCGGGCAGGTGCTGCGGCGACTGGCGCGGGAGCGGCCCCCCACAGGGTGAATGCTCAACAGATGACTCAAAAGGGATGTTTGGCCGCCAGGCGCTCTTTTTACGCACCTGTCACGCATCGTTCGTGGTCAGGCAACGACCGTCCGGGAGGGTGGTCGTATGGCTGATGACTCTGCCGCGAAGAAGGCGGGCACCACGACCGGGGCGACGACGCGTCCCTGGCACCGTGCGACGACGGCCGCACGGGAGGGATGGCGGGCGTGGCGCGCCCGCCAGGTGCACGGCGAGGGCCCCCGGGAGGGCGCCGGGGCAGGTGGCCGCCCGTGCCCCGAGGGCACCACCTGCCTGTGGCGGGTACGCACGACCGTACGGGAGGAACCCGGCTCCCTCGCGCGGGTGTGCGGCGCGCTGGCGGCGGGCCGGGTCGACATCCTCACCCTGCAGACCCACCCGCTCGGCGACCGCACGGTGGACGAGTTCCTGCTGCGCACCCCCGCGGCGCTGGAGGCACCCGAACTGACCCGGCTGCTGTCCGAGGCCGGCGGCGACGACACCTGGGCCGAGCGGGCCGACGCCCACGACCTGGTGGACACCCCCACCCGGATCCTCGGCCTGGCCACCCGGGCCGCACTCGACTCCGCCGAACTCCCGCTGGCCCTGCGGACGTTGCTGGGCCGCTGCACGATCCGCTCGGTCCCCGGCGACACCCCCGCCCAGGGCACACTGGAGGGTACGCTACTGCGCCTGCCCGACCCTGCCGGAGGAGAGATCGTCGTGGAACGGCACCATGTGCCCTTCACCCCCACCGAGTTCGCACGGGCACACGCTCTGGTGCAGCTGGACGCGCGGCTGGGACGGCGCGCCCCGCGCGAGCAGCACGCGCTGACGCTGCCCGAGGGCCGGGCCGTGTCGATCCGCCGCGCCGACGAGGGCGACCTCGACGCCGCGCTGGCGATGCACGCCCGCTGCTCGAAGCAGACCCTCGGCAGCCGCTACCACGGCCCCGTCAAGGACGCCGACCGCTATCTGCGGCATCTGCTCTCCCCCCGGTTCGGCCGCACCCTCGCGGTGGAGTCACCCGCGGGCGAGCTGGTGGCGCTCGGCCATCTGCTGTGGGACGGCGACGAGACCGAGGCGGCGCTGCTGGTCGAGGACGCCTGGCAGCGGCGGGGTATCGGTTCGGCACTGCTGCGGCGGCTGATCGGCATGGCCCGCGAGGCGCGCTGCGAGAGCGTCTACGCGGTCACCCAGTCGTCCAACACGGGAATGGTCGCCGCGATGCGCGGACTGGGGCTGCCGCTCGACTACCAGGTCGAGGAGGGCACGCTGGTGGTGACCGCGGCGCTGACACCCGCCGCCGTGGCGCCGCGCTGAGCGCCGCCCCGCACACCGACCGCCACGGCACCGTGCGTCGGCATTCCACCTGCGGCGTCCCGGTGCTGACGGCAGGGGTGTCGGCGTACGAGTATGGGCGCATGTCCGATGCGATCAACACAGCGACCCCCGGTCCCCTGCCCCGTCAGGTGGCCGACACCTACGTCGACGCGCTCGTCGAACTCGACCCGATCTCCGGCACCTACCTCGGGGTGCCCGAGAGCCACGGCAAGCTGCCCGACTTCTCCCCCGCGGGCCAGGAGGCGGTGGCCGTACTCAACCGCACCACCCTTGAGGAGTTGGCCGCTGCCGAGGCGCGGCCCGGCGGCGACAGCGACGAGGAGCGGCGCTGCGCGCGGCTGCTGCGCGAGCGGCTGACCGCCGAGCTGGCCGTGCACGAGGCAGGTGAGGGGCTGCGCGCCGTCAGCAACCTCAACTCGCCCCTCCACGCGGTGCGCGGCATCTTCACCGTGATGCCGTCCGAGACGAAGGAGGACTGGGAGGCGGTCGCCGACCGGATGCGGGCGATGCCGCTCGCGCTCGACGGATACCGCGCCTCCCTCGCCGAGGGCCTCTCCCGCGGGCTGTACGCCGGGCCCCGGCAGGTGTCCACGGTGCTGGGACAGCTGGCGCAGTGGCTGGGCGAGAAGGACTCGGAAGACGACCGGGGCTGGTTCGCGCAGTTCGCCGGCGGCTGCCCCGACACCCTCCGTCCCGAGCTCGGCGAAGCGGCTGCCGAGGCCACCCGCGCCGTCTCCGAGCTGCGCGACTGGCTGCGGGACGTGTACGCACCGGGCATCGCCGGCGCCCCCGAGACGGTGGGCCGCGAGCGGTACGCGCGCTGGGCGCGCTATTGGAACGGCGCGGATCTCGACCTGGAGGAGGCCTACCACTACGGCTGGGAGGAGTTCCACCGGCTGCTCGGCGAGATGCGCACCGAGGCGGAGGAGGTCCTTCCCGGCGCGAAGACCCCCTGGGAGGCGCTGCGCCATCTGGACACGCACGGCGAGGCCATCGAGGGCGTCGACGCGGTCCGCGAATGGCTCCAGGGGCTGATGGACGAGGCCATCAGCGAGCTGGACGGCACCCACTTCGAGCTGGCCGATCCGGTGCGCCGGGTGGAGGCCAGGATCGCCCCGCCCGGCAGCGCCGCCGCGCCGTACTACACCCAGCCGTCGCTGGACTTCTCCCGGCCGGGCCGCACCTGGCTGCCCACCATGGGCGAGACCCGGTTCCCGGTCTACGACCTGGTCAGCACCTGGTACCACGAGGGTGTGCCCGGACACCATCTGCAGCTCGCGCAGTGGACGTACGTCGCCGACAAGCTCTCCCGCTACCAGACGACCGTCGGCATGGTCAGCGCCAACGCCGAGGGCTGGGCACTGTACGCCGAACGGCTCATGGACGAGCTCGGCTTCCTGACCACGGCCGAGCGGCGACTGGGCTATCTGGACGCGCAGATGATGCGCTCCACCCGGGTCATCGTCGACATCGGTATGCACCTGGAACTGGAGATCCCCGCCGACTCCCCCTTCCACCCGGGCGAGCGGTGGACTCCCGAACTGGCGCAGGAGTTCTTCGGCATGCACAGCGGCCGCCCCGCCGACTTCGTGGAGAGCGAGCTGGTGCGCTACCTGGGTATGCCGGGTCAGGCGATCGGCTACAAGCTGGGCGAGCGCGCCTGGCTGGAGGGTCGCGACGCGGCGCGGCGCGAGCGCGGCGCCGCGTTCGACGCCAAGGCCTGGCACATGGCGGCGCTCTCGCTCGGCTCGCTGGGCCTCGATGATCTGGTGAGGGAGCTGTCGGCGCTCTGAGCAGCTGAGCCGCCCTTCCCCTCTTCCCCATTCCGCCGCGACGGCGGGCAGCCGGACAGTGAGTCGTCGGCTGAGCACCGTCGCGGCGGAGAAGCTAGCCGTCCGCGGGAGCCGCATGGTGGCGCAGCGCGGAGCCGTGCCGGGATTTGACGACCTCCAGCTGGGCGGGCACTCGCTGTCGCAGGTCGGCCACGTGGCTGACGATGCCGACGCAGCGATCCCTCTCGCGCAGCGAGTCGAGCACGTCCAGGACCTCATCCAGCGTCTGCTCGTCCAGGCTGCCGAAGCCCTCGTCGATGAAGAGCGTCTCCAGCCGGGTGCCGCCGGCCTCCTCGGTCACCACGTCGGCGAGTCCGAGGGCGAGGGCGAGGGAGGCGAAGAACGTCTCACCGCCGGAGAGGGTGGCGGTGTCCCGCTCGGCTCCGGTCCAGGCGTCCACGACGTGCAGGCCCAGCCCGGATCTGCCGCGCCCGGAGGCCCGTGCGTCGGAGTGCACCAGTGTGTAGCGGCCCGAGGACATCCGGGCGAGGCGTGCCGAGGCAGCGGCGGCGACCTGTTCGAGCCGGGCGGCCAGCACATACGACTCCAGCCGCATGCGGCGCTCGTTCTCGGCCGACGTACCCGCCGCGAGAGCGGCTAGCCGGGCGACGCGGTCGTAGGCCGTACGCAGCGGCGCCAGCCTGCGCGCGCGGTCGGCGGCGCGCGCCCCCAGCCCGTCCAGTGCCTCCACCGTGCCCCGCGCGGCATGGCGTTCGGCGTCGGCGGAGCGCAGCCGCGTCTCCGCGGCATCGGCGACGGCCCGCGCCGCCTCGGGGTCCGCCGCCGACCGCGCGGCTGCCGCGGCCAGTGCGGGGTCGGCCAGTTCCTCGCGCACGGCTGCTTCCTCGGCCTGCCGGCGTTCCAGCCGGGTACGCAGCTCGCGCTGCTCGGACTCGGGCAGCACGGCCTGCTCCGCGTCCTCGGGCCCCCGGAACCCGGCCCGGTCGGCGGCGTCGGCCAACTGCTCCGCGGCCTCGGCGAGCCGTTCGGCGGCGCGGGCGGCCGTGTGGGCGGCCTCCGCCGCCCGGGACAGCAGTCCGACGCGCCGCTCCAGCTCGGTGAAGCGGGCGGCGACGCTGGGGGCCTCGCCGCGGGCTTTCGCCAGCCGCTCGGTGAGGGCCGCCAGCTCCCGCTGCAGCGCGTCCCGCGTGGAGGTGCGGGCCGCTGCACGGCGCTCGGCGTCCTGGCGCGCGTTCTGCCGCTCGGCATGCTCGCGTTCGGCGGCGGCCAACGCCTCACGCGCCTCGTGGGTGCCGGACGCCTGCCTGTACGCCTCCGCGTGCTCGTCCTCCAGCGCGGCGACGGCGGCGGCCAGCGCCTCGGTGCTCGCGTCCTCGGCCTCCCCCGGGAGCGCGGCGGACCCCTCGGTCCCCGGCCCGCCGACGGCTCCGCCCGCCGCTTCGGTCTGAGCCGCCGTGTGGTTCTCGCGCAGCGCCGCGAGGCGCTCCTCGGCCGACCGGCGGTGCTCGGCCGCCCGTTGCGAGGCGGCGAGTGCGGCGTCCTCGGTCGCGCGGTCCACATGGTCCGGCTCCTCGCGGGCGGGAGCCGGGTGGGCGGTGGAGCCGCAGACGGCACACGGCTCGCCCGCCACCAGGTGGGCGGCGAGCTCGGCCGCGACACCGCGCAGCCGCCGCTCGCGCAGGGCGAGCCAGCGCTCCTTCGCCTCGGCGGCCACCTCCCGGGCGCTGTGCAGGGCTTCGACGGCGGCCGAGATCTCGGTGGCGAGCTGGTCGCGGCGGCGCGCGGCCTGGAGGCGGGCGCGGGCCGGGTGGAGCCGTCCGGAGAGGTGTTCGGCGCGGGTGGCAGCCTCCTGTGCGTCCTCGACGCGGCGCTGGAGGGTGTACCGCTGCTCCTCCCAGGCCGCCAGCCACTCCGCCGCCTCGCGGAGCAGATCCTCGTCGGCCCGTGACTCGGCGTCCAGCCGGCGCAGTTCGGCCTCGATCCCGGCAGCGCGCGGCTCCTCCTCGCGGACGGCCCGCAGCGCGCCCAGCTCCTGGCGCAGCTCCCGCTCCAGCTCCGCCAGCCGCTCGGGGGCGGCCTCGGCCAGGGGCTGCGGCAGGCGGGCCCGCGCGTCCCGTTCGGCCGCACGCGCCCGGACGTGCTCGTCATGTGCCGCCCGGTGGAACCGGAGCGCGGGCGCCACGGCCTCGGCGGACTGCGCCCGCTCCAGTCGGCGCCGCAGCGCCTCGCTCTCCTCCGCGCCGGCCGCCAGTTCGTCGGCGCGTTGCCGGGCGCGGGCGAACCGCTGCTGTGCTCGCGCGAGTTCGCGGCTCGCCTCCAGTTTCTCTACGGCGGTCCCGTACCGCTCGCGCGCCGTCTCGGCGGCCAGGGCGGCGCAGGTGAGGCGCTCCCTGGCGTAGCAGCGGGCCTGCGCCGCCCAGGTCAGCACGGCTTCGGTGAGACCCGGGTCGCCGGGTGCGAGCCGGCCGCGCTCGGGTGCCACGGACTGCTTGGCACGGGCGCCGCCCCGTCCGGCACGCCGGGTGCCGCCCGTTGCGGTGCCGGGCTCCGGGCCCGAGGTGGCCGCCGGGGCGCTGCCGGACGCCGGGGCGGTGCGCTGGCCGGGGAGGGGCTGCGCTTCGGGCGCGGGTGTGGGGCCGTCGCCCAGTTCCGCGGGATCGCCGACCGCCTGCCGCATCCGGTGGGCGAGGGCGAGCAGTTCCTCGTCGGCCGCGGCGACCTCCTGCTGGGCGCTCTTGCGCCTGCGCGCCAGCTCTTCCTCGACGGCCGCGAACCGGCCGGTGTCGAAGAGGCGTCCCAGCAGCTTCGCCCGGTCCTCGGCGCCGGAGCGCAGGAACCGCGCGAAATCGCCCTGCGGCAGCAGCACCACCTGGCAGAACTGCTCCTTGCTCATCCCCAGGGCCTGGCCGATCTCCTCGCCGATCTCCTGGTGGGAGCGGCTGAGGCCGTGCCACTCACCGGTCGCGGGGTCCAGGACGCGCAGCTCGCAGCGGGCCCGCTCCCGGGTGAGACCGGTGCCGCGGGCCTTGGGACGAAGCTGCTCGGGGGCGCGGGTGAGCTCCAACCGCCGGCCCGCGACGGTGAGGTCGAGGACGACCTGGGTGCGGGTGCGGGGGTCGGCGTGGTCGCTGCGCAGGGTGCCGCCGGGCTGCTGGCGGGCGCCGGGCACGCCTCCGTAGAGGGCGAAGCAGACGGCGTCCAGCACGGAGGTCTTGCCCGCCCCCGTGGGGCCGTGCAGCAGGAAGAGCCCTGCCGAGGAGAGGGTGTCGAAGTCGACGGTGTGGGTGCCGCTGAAGGGGCCGAAGGCGGTGAGGGTGAGCCGGTGGAGCCTCATCGGACCACCCCGGGTGCGCCCTCGCCCTGCCGCGCCGCCGTCGGTGCCGTCGGTGCCGTACGGGAGGCGGCGAGCGGCTCGTCCGGTTCCGACTCGGCGACGCGGACGGCCTCCAGCGCCTGTCCCAGCATCTCGCGTTCCTCGGGCGCCGCCTGCCGCCCTGGCCGTACGTGGCCGACGAAGTCCTCGGCGATCTGGCGGTCGGTGCGGCCCTTGAGCCGGACGGCGTAGGAGCGTGAGTCGTCGGTCTCCTCCCGCTCGGGTGCGAAGACGAGGCTGACGATGTGCGGGAAGCGCTTCGCCAGCCGGGCCATCGGGTCGTGCGGGCGGGCGGCGTCGGTGAGGGTGGCCTCCACCCAGGAGCCCGTGTGCTGTTCGTGGGCCGGCTCCTCCAGCAGTTCGGCGAGTGTGCCGCGCAGCCGGGCCAGGGGGCGCGGGACAGGACAGCGCAGCCGCTCGGCGGCCGGTTCGCCGCCGGGGCCGAGCTCGACCAGCCACATCGACTTCTCGTGCCCGGCCTCGGAGAAGGAGTAGGCGAGCGGGGTGCCCGAGTAGCGCACCCGTTCGGTGATCGACTGACAGTTGTGCAGATGACCGAGGGCGACGTAATCGACGCCGTCGAAGACGGAGACGGGTACGGAGGCGACCCCGCCGACGGTGATGTCCCGTTCGCTGTCGGAGACTTCGGCACCGGTGACGAAGGCGTGCGCCAGGACGACGGAGCGGGTCCCGGCGGGTCTGGTGGCGAGGTCGGCGCGGACCCGGTCCATCGCGGCGCGGAGCACGGCGGTGTGGCCGGTGCCCTCGGCGCCGAGGGTCTGGCGCACCAGCGAGGGCTCCAGGTAGGGCAGCCCGTAGACGGCGACCTGGCCGCCCCCGTCGGCGCCGTCGAGGAGCACCGGTGTGCCGCACTCGCGCGGGTCGGTGCGCAGGTGCACGCCCGCACGGCCCATCAGCTTCGAGCCGACGCCGAGCCGGCGTGCCGAATCGTGGTTGCCGGAGATCATCACGGTGGGCACGCCCAGGTCAGCGAGGCGGTGGAGCGCCTGGTCGAACAGCTCGACCGCGGCGAGGGAGGGGACGGCGCGGTCGTAGATGTCGCCGGAGACGAGCACGGCGTCCACCGCGCGCTCCTCGACGGTGGCGACCAGGTGGTCGAGGAAGGCACGCTGGGCATCGAGGAGGCTCACGCGGTGGAAGCTCCGGCCCAGATGCCAGTCCGAGGTGTGCAGCAGACGCATGGTCAACGACCTTACGGCCCACCACTGACAGCGCGTGCCGCACCCCGGACCGTCCGCTGTCCCCCGCCCGCTCCGGACGGTGCGCGCAGCTGGTGTGCTCGGACGCGCCCGCAGTCGGTGCGTTCGTACGGCGCGCTCAGACGGTGCACGCAGACGGTGCACTCAGACGGTGCCGAACGCCTCGCCGCCCACCTCGACGTGTGCGGCGCCCGCGGTCGCGTCGGCGAGCCAGCGCCGGAATTCGGCCACCTCCGCGCCGGGCAGTCCGAGTTCGATGGTGACCTCGGCGCCGTACCGCACCTCGCGTACCTCGCGCCCGGTGGCGCGCAGATCGTTCTCCAGCCGTCCGGCACGCTCATGGCCGACGGTGACCGTCACCAGCCGGAAGCGCCGCCGGGTGACGGTCCCGACGGCGTCCAGGGCCTCTCCGACCGCTCCGCCGTACGCCCGGATCAGGCCCCCCGCGCCCAGCTTGACACCGCCGAAGTAGCGGGTGACGACGGCGACCGCGTAGCGGACCTCACGGCGCAGCAGCATCTGGAGCATCGGCACTCCCGCGGTGCCGCCCGGTTCACCGTCGTCGTTCGCCTTCTGGATGCTCGCGTCCGCGCCGATGACATAGGCGGAGCAGTTGTGGTTGGCGCCGGGGTGCTGCTTGCGCACCCGCGCGATGAACTCCTGTGCCTCGGCCTCGGTGGCGGCGGGTGCGAGGGCGCACAGGAAGCGCGAGCGGTTGACCTCGGTCTCGTGCACACCCTCGGCCGCGACGGTGAGGTACTCCGCCGGTCCCTCCGGCTCGTGCTGTGGGCGCTGCTCGGGCTGCATCCCGCCAGCCTATGGCCGCGGGCCGCGGGAATCGGTGCGGGGTGCGAGCCGTTGTCGGGGTGGAGGGGGCATGTCTGCTGCGGAGGAGAGAGCGATGTACGGCGATTCCGGGACGGTACGGGAGATTCTCACCGAGCTGGGTGATACCTGGGCGGTGGTGGGGCTCTCCCGGAACACCTCCCGGCCCGCATACGGGGTGGCGGAGGTGCTCCAGCGCCACGGCAAGCGGATCGTGCCCGTCCACCCAGCGGCGGAGACGGTGCACGGCGAGCGCGGCTATCCGAGCCTGGCGCAGATCCCCTTCCCCGTGGACGTGGTGGACGTCTTTGTCAACTCCCGCCTGGCGGGACAGGTGGCCGACGAGGCGGCGGCGATCGGCGCCAAAGCGGTCTGGTTCCAGCTCGGGGTGGTCGACGACGCGGCGTACGAACGCACCCGGGCGGCCGGTCTGCGGATGGTGATGGACCGGTGTCCGGCGATCGAGATTCCCCGGCTGGGATGAGCGCGGCGCGCTAGCGTCCACGCATGATCGACATACGCAGGGCGACACCCGACGACGCCGAGGAGATCGTACGGCTGCGCAGGGTCATGTTCGCTGCCATGCTCGGCCGGGACGAGCCGGGGCCGTGGGAGAAGGAAGCCGTACGCATCGCGCGGCGGCAGCTCGCGCTGGAGGACTCTCCGCTGCTGGCGTTCGTGGTGGACGGCGAGCGGCCCGACCTGCCGGCCCACCTCGCGGCGTGCGCGGTGGGCCGGGTCGAGGAGCGGCTGCCGGCGCCGGTGAGCCCGCACGGCCTGTTCGGCTTCGTCTTCAACGTGTGCACCGACGAGCGGTACCGCGGTCGCGGCTACGCTCGGGCGACGACCGCCGCGCTGCTGGCCCAGTTCGCCCGCGCGGGCGTCACGCGCGTGGATCTGCACGCGACGCCGGAGGCGGAGGCGATGTACCGGTCCATGGGCTTCGCCGAGCACTCGATCCCGCTGTCGCTCGATGTCGGCACACCGGACGCCGCCTCCCGGCCTCCACGGCGCTGAGCGCTGGACTAGCCGCGCAGCCCCAGCCCCTCCACGACCTCGGCGCCGGGCAGCGAGGCCAGTGCCTTGCCGGGCACGATCAGCTTGCCCCGGCGGCTGCCGCTGCCGATCAGCACCCAGGGCAGGGCCGCGACTTCGGCGTCCACCAGCAGCGGCCAGTCGCCGGGCAGCCCGACGGGAGTGATGCCGCCGTACTCCATGCCTGTCTCGCCGACGGCGGTCTCGTGCGGTGCGAAGGAGACCTTGCGGGCGCCGAGACCGCGCCGGACCGCTCCGTTGACGTCGACGCGGGCGGCGGAGAGCACCACACATCCCGCCAGGGTGCGGACCCCGCCCTGCTTGGCGGCGACGACGACACAGTTGGCGGAGGACTCCAGCAACTCCTGGCCGTAGGCCTCCACGAAGGCGGCCGTGTCGGCCTTCTCGGGATCGGTGTCGACGTGGAACAACTGGTCGGCGGGTACGGGGCCTTCCCAGCCGCGGACCGCGGTGGCGACGGGGGCGGCCAACTGGTCGAGGACCTCGGGGGCCGGCCTGGCGTTGTCGAATTCTCCGATGGGCGCACGCATACCGGCACTCTAGCGAGCGTCGGGCCGACGGGTACCGTTCGGCCGCGGACCGGGGAGGGTCAGCGCGGTTCGGGTACCGAGACGGCCATGGTCATCTCGACGGTTTCCGTACCGTCGTTGCGGTAGCCGTGCGGTACGTGCGACTCGAAGCAGGCGGAGGTCCCGGCCGGGACGGTGTACTTGTCGCCGTCCACATCGAGGGTGAGCGTGCCCTCCCTGACGTGGACGAGTTCGGCGGTGCCGATGGGGTGCGGATCGGAGTCGCTGGCGTCGCCCGGCACCAGCTTCCAGTGCCACAGCTCGAGCGGCCCGGGGGCCTCCGTGCCCGCGAGCAGGGTGCTGTGGCTGCCGGCCTCGGTGGACCAGAGCCTTACGGCCTGCTCCGGGGGGACCAGCCGGACCTGCGGCTCCTGGTCGAAGTCGAGCAGCGAGGTGATGCTGACGCCGAGCGCGTCGCCGATCTTGACGACGGTGCCGACGCTGGGGTTGGTGCGGGCCTGTTCGATCTGGATGAGCATGCCCCGGCTGACACCTGCCCGCGCGGCGAGCGCATCCAGGGTGAAGCCGCGCTCGGCCCGCAGGTGTTTGAGGTTGCGGGCCAGCGCCTGCGTGAGGTGGTCGAGGTCCGTCACGGTGTTCCGCACCATCCAAAATACTAGATTGCAGAGTGCACTACGCTGAACTACGGTGTGCTGGACTTGAGTGTTCACCACACTGTACTGTGAGGTATTCCGTCATGACCGCTGTCTTTGCTTTGGCCACCAGTCTCCTGTGGGGGCTGGCCGACTTCGGCGGCGGGCTGCTCAGCAAGCGTCTGCGCGAGCTGACCGTGGTGGTCGTCTCACAGGGTGCGGCCTGCCTGGTGCTCGGCGCCATCGTGCTGTCCACCGGCGCCTGGAGCGAGCTGGACGCCCGGCTGCTGTGGTGCGCGGTGGCCGCCGGCGCGATCGGGCCGGTGTCGATGCTGTGCTTCTACCGGGCGCTGGCCATCGGCCCGATGGGCGTGGTCTCACCCGTCGCCACCCTCGGCAGTGTGGCGGTGCCGGTGGCCGTCGGCATGGTGCTGCACGGCGAACGGCCCGGCCTGCTGCAGGCGGTGGGCACCCTGGTCGCGGTCACCGGTGTGGTGCTGGCCGGCGGCGTGGGCGGGGGCAGCGCGCCCGTGCAACAGCGCACCGTCCTGCTGACCCTCATCGCCGCCTTCGGCTTCGGTGCGACGATGAGCCTGGTCGCCGAGGCGTCGACGACCATCGCGGGGCTCTTCCTGACGCTGTTCCTCCAGCGGGTCGTCAACGTCGTGGTGGGGGGCGGCGCACTGTACGCCTCGGTGCGG
This sequence comes from Streptomyces smyrnaeus, assembly GCF_017676345.1. GTDB lineage: Bacteria > Actinomycetota > Actinomycetes > Streptomycetales > Streptomycetaceae > Streptomyces > Streptomyces smyrnaeus. The sequence goes on from NZ_JAFFZM010000011.1 coordinate 214,101, forward strand.
CGGGGCACCCCCGCGCTCCCCGAGGAGGGGGTCCGGGCCGTGTGGACGGTGCTGCCCGCGCTGGCCTTCGTCGGCCTGGCGGACGTCGCCGCCAACGGGACCTACGCCGTCGCGGCACAGCACGGCCCGGTCACGGTGGCCGCGGTGCTCGCCTCCCTCTACCCGGTGGTCACCGCGCTGGCCGCCCGGGGCGTCCTCCAGGAGCGGCTCAGGGCCCTGCAGACCGCGGGCGCGGGACTGGCGCTGCTGGGCACGGTGCTGCTCGCCTCGGGCTGACCGGCGCGCGGCTCAGCCGCCGTCCGCGGTGCCGTCGGGGTCGCGGTCGCAGCCGCCGTCCAGCGGGCCACGCCGGTGGGGCAGTTCGGCCAGGGCGAGCAGTTCCTGCGGGGTGACGCCCTCCGGGACGGGCACCGGCGGCGGGGTGCGCAGCGGCGGCTGCCATCCCTCCTCCGGATCGAAGCGGCGCACCACTTTGGCGGGGGCTCCCGCGACCACCGCGTGGTCCGGCACCTCCCCGCGCACCACTGCACCCGCCGCGACCACGACGTTCCGCCCCAGCGTCGCACCCGGCAGCACCACGGCCCCGGCCCCGATCCAGCTGCCGGCGCCGATCTCGACAGGTGCCGTGCGCGGCCACTGCTTGCCGACCGGCCGTGCCGGATCGTCGTAGGAGTGGTTGGTGGAGGTGATGTAGACGTACGGGCCGCAGAACACGTCGTCCCCCACGCTGACCCGGGTGTCGGCGATGACATGGCTGCCCCGGCCCAGCACCACGCCGTTGCCCAGCCGCAGCACGGTCTCGGGGCCCAGGTCCAGATCCGGCATCATCCCGGCCGTCAGCGTGACGTCCTGGCCGACGACGCAGTGGTCGCCGAGCTCGATCCACGGCGTACCGAAGAGCGTTCCCTGCGGAAAGGCGAGCCGGGTCCCGGTGCCGATCCGGCGGAACGCGTACGGCCCGGGGCGCTCGGCCGTGACGGCTCCCGCGTACTGGACCCGGCGCCAGATGCCGTGCACGGCGCGGGAGGTGAGGGACGAGAACGTGTTCCTGAGGGATGGCACGCCGTCACGGTAGCGCCCTGGCACCCGCTCGCCCCGGTGAGGTTCCTCACCAGTAGCTTCCGGGTCGCGCCGACCCGGCCGCAGCCGGTCCGCGGCTGCGCGGCTCAGGAGGGCGAGGGCGGCTCGCAGACGGACGCCGCGCGATGCTGTGCGGCCAGCTCCACATAGGCGAGCGCGTTCAACCGCACGCCCTCACGCTCCTCCTCGGTCAGCTCCCGGCGCACCTTGCCCGGCACCCCGGCGACCAGCGAGCCGGGCGGCACGACGGTGCCCTGCGGCACCAGGGTCTGCGCGGCGACGAGCGAACCGGCACCGATGTGCGCGCCGTTGAGGACGGTGGCTCCCATACCGATCAGCACCTCGTCCTCGACGGTGCAGCCGTGCAGCACCGCGTTGTGTCCCACGGTGACCCGTGCGCCGACGGTGACGGGGAAGCCCGGGTCGCCGTGGACGGTGCAGTTGTCCTGCACATTGCTGTCCTCGCCCAGCACGATGGGACCGGCGTCGGCACGCAGCACGGCGCCGTACCACAGGCTCGACCCGGCGGCCATGGTGACCTGGCCGGCGATCACGGAGGTCGGCGCGTTGAACGCCGCGCCGTCCAGTTGGGGTTCGTGCCCGCCGACCGCCACGAGCAGTCCACGCTGTGCCACACCACTCTCCGCTTCGGGTATGCCGCTGTTGCCGCGTTCCGTCTCACTCACCTGCCGGGCCCGTCGCCGCGGTGTCCAGCTCCGGCGCCGCAACGCTCACGCCGTCCGCGGACCGGTCCGCGTCCCCGGCACCCGCGGCCGTCCGCTCCCCTCCGGCTCCGGCGGGGTCCGGTCGCCCTTCCGCTACCGGGCTCCCGGTCGTCCCGGCCGTGACCTTCGCCGCGCGGCGCTTGACGATCACCATGGAGGCGACGCCGATCAGCACGGCGACCACCAGTCCGAGCCAGGAGAAGCGCTTGAGCCACGCCTCGGCGACGATACCGACGTAGTAGATGACGGCGGTCGTACCACCGGCCCACAGCACTCCGCCCAGCACGTTCGCCGTCAGGAACTTCCAGTACGGCATCTTCAGTACGCCCGCGAGCGGTCCGGCGAAGATGCGCAGCAGTGCGATGAACCGGCCGAAGAAGACCGCCCACATACCCCACCGCTGGAAGGAGCGTTCGGCGGTGGCCACATGGCCGGGCCCGAAGTGCTTGGGGAACTTCCGGCCCAGCCACTCCAGCAGCGGCTTGCCGCCCTTGCGGCCGATGGCGTACCCGATCGAGTCGCCCACCACGGCCCCGACCGTGGCGCAGGTTCCCAGGATCAGTGGGTCGATGTGGCCCTGCTGCGAGGCCAGCAGCGCGGAGCTGACGAGAACGATCTCCCCGGGCAGTGGAATGCCCAGGCTCTCCAGCCCGATGACGACCCCCACCAGGAGGTACACGCTCACGGCCGGAACGCTCTCCAGCCACTCCTGGATGTGCAACTGCGGCTTCCTCTCATGACACGGGCACGAGCTGTCATGGCAGCACGGGTCCGGAAGCCTACTCGACCGGGCACCGCCCGGGCCGCGCACCCCGCGTCGAGCGCAGCGCCAGGTCAGTCGTTGGGCCGCAGGGTCCAGACGATGGTCATCTCACTGGTGACGGCGCCGTCGGGGCGGCTGAGCGCGACCCGCACCGGAAACTCCGGTCGTTCGCCCCTGTCCAGCTCCGCGACCACGTCGGCCGCCGGGCGGCCGAGTTCGGCGGTGGCGGTGACGACGCCCTTGGCGATCTTCTTGAAGTCCATCTCGGCGCGCACCGGCAGCGGGACGGAGCGGGAGAGCTGGTCGGCGAAGGCGGCCAGCGTCACCGCTCCGCTCGCCGACTCCGCGAGCGTGAACATCGCACCGGCGTGCGGGCCGCCGACGTGGTTGTGGTACTCGCTCCGGTCGGGCAGCGAGACGACGACCCGCTCCGGTGTCGTTTCGAGGTACTGGAGGTCGAGGGTGCGGGCCATGGGCACGGAAGCCCTCATCATCTCGCCGATGTCCGGCTGCGACTGAGTGGTCATGGCCGCACGTTACCACTGAGTAACCGCGGGCGGGAGAATCGTTCTTTCCCGCTTCCGACCCATTCATGTAGCGGGTACGTACCGATCCGAGGGGAGCGGTGGTCGGCAGGAAGAGCGCACCATAGGGTTGTCAGCCATGTGGCCAGGACAGCAGCAGCCCGGGGGCGAGCAGAACCCGCAGCAGCCGAACCCGTACCAACAGCCCGGCTACGGGCAGCCGAACCCGTATCAGCAGCCCGGCTACGGGCAACAGCCTCCGGGCCAGCAGCCCGGTCACGGGCAGCCGCCGGCGGGTCAGCCCGGCTACGGGCAGCAGCCGCCGACCGGTCAGCCCGGTTACGGGCCGCAGCAAGGAGCGCCGTCGTACCCCTACGGCCAGCAGCCGGGCGGCCCCGGCCAGTCGGGGCAGTGGGGCCCGGCGGACATGCCCGGCGGTCCGCAGTCGCCCAAGGGCGGCGGGAGCGGCGGGGGCGGCCGGAAGAAGACGGTCGTCATCTCGATCGTCGCCGCGGTCGCGGTCGTCGCGGCCACCGTCGCGGGCGTCGTCGTGCTCGGCGGTGACGACGACAGCGGCAAGAAGAACGAGGCCGACAAGTCCGCCTCGCCCTCGGTGAAGACCAAGCCGGAGAAGAGCGAGGATGCGGACCCGGGAGGCGGGGGCAAAGCCTCCAAGGACCCGTCCGACCCGGTGGTCCCCGGCTGGCAGACCGTCGTCAACCCCAAGTGGTACTCGGCCTTCGACGTACCGGACAGCAAGGACTGGACGCTCGCGAGCCAGGGCACCATCACCGGCTTCGAGAGCGACAAGGGCAAGGTCCTGGTCGCCATGTCGGCGCCCGCCTACTACAAGGACAACTGGTGCAAGGAGAGCAGCCGCGCCGCCGTCGGCACCAAGGGCGGGCAGGGCTCCAAGAACACCAAGGAGGCGGCGCGGATCGCGGCGGGCAACTTCGCGATAGCCGGCTACGACCAGAAGCAGAAGGGCACCCTCAAGGTCTCCAAGGCCAAGCCGTTCAAGAACAAGCACGGCATCAAGGGCCACACCGCCACCGCGAAGGTCACAGGAGCTCCCAAGGCGGACAAGTGCGCCACCAGCGCGGGCAAGGTCGTCACGGCGTCCTGGATCAACAGCAACGGTGACCTGGCGATCTGGGTCCTCTACACCGACGCGGGCGTCAAGGACGAGCTCCCGGACGCCACCATCAAGAAGATCATGGGCAGCCTCCGCACCTACGACGGCGGCGGGAACGAGCCCCGCGGCTGACCCGGCAAGCCCGGCGCGGTGCGGGCCCGGGGCGGCGCCTTCAGCCGATGCTGAAGGCGCCGTCCGGCGGTTCGGGGCTCGGTACGGCGTCGCCGTCCTCGACCGCCCGCGCGCCGCTCGTGAAGCGCTCCAGTGCCGCTCCGTGCTCCACCCGGGCCGGAAACGGATCGGCCGAGCAGCGGCGGGCCAGTTCGGACAGCGGCTGCTGGTGCCGCGAGGCGAGCAGCAGAATGTTGCCGAACCGCCGTCCCCGCAGCACCGCCGGCTCGGCGACGACTGCCAGCTGCGGGAAGACCGCGGCGAACGTGGCCAGTTGGGAGGCCAGGAAGCGGAACGGAGCGGCGTCGGCGAGATTGGCCACGTACGTGCCCCCGGGCCGCAGCACCCGTTCCACCTCCCTCGCGTACGGCAGCGTGGTCAGATGCGCCGGCACCTGCGAGCCGCCGTAGACGTCGGCCACCAGCACGTCCGCGCTGCCGGTCGGCGAGGACTCGGCCAGGGCCCGCCCGTCGACGGCCTCCACCGTGATGTCGGCACCGTCCGGGAGTGGCAGGTACGCGGCGACGAACGCGGTCAACTCGGCGTCCGGGTCGGCCACCTGCTGCCGCGAGCCGGGCCGGGTGGCGGCGAGGTAGCGGGGCAGGGTCAGCGCTCCCCCGCCGAGGTGGAGCACGTCCAGCGGCGCCCCGGGCGGCGCCGCCACATCCAGCAGGTGGCCGACCCGGCGCGCGTACTCGAACTCCAGATGCCGGGGGTCGTCCAGGTCGACATAGGACTGCGGCGCCCCGTCCACGGTCAGTAGCCAGGCCCGCTCCCGGTCGACGTCCGGCAGCAGCTTGGCGGTGCCGCCCGCGACGGCTCGGGTGCGGGGTATCTGCTCCCCGTGGGCGTCGGTGTCCACCGCCCCATTGTGCGGGTGGGCGGGCGGCTCAGGACACCTCGGGCAGGGGCACGTAGGTGTCGACGGCATCCAGCAGCGCCTCGATCGTGCCTTGCCACCGTGGATCGCCCTCCAGCGCACGGCGGGCGGAGACCCGTACGGCCGGGAGGGACTCCCCCGCGAAGCCGTGCGCCGTCAGCTGCGCCCGTACCTCGCTCTCCACCAGCTCGGTCAGCTCGTCGTTGCCGGCGTCGGCCATGGACAGGGCCACGACCAGGTGTGCGAGGCCGCTGCGCCGGGCGAGCGCGAGGTGGTCGGCCGTGCCGGAGCGGGCGCCTTCCAGGACGGAGACGACGAGCACCGCACCGTCGAGGCCACCCAGCCCCCCGGGGCCGAGCGGATCCTGCCGGTCTTCCCGGCCTTCCAGGTGTTCCGGGCCCTCGGCAGGGTCCAGCAGGGTGTAGCGACGGGTGTCGGTCGCGTACCGGAATCGTCGTCGTGGCCGGTGTGGATATCCGGGGCGGCGGGGGCCGGGGGCACCGGGCGTGCGGGCCGCCGCCAGCGCAGCGGCCAGCGTGGTCTTGCCGTGCCCTTGGTGGCCCAGCGTGCCGATGGTCAGATGCGGAACGGGATGCGGGATGACGCACGGGTGGGTGTGGCCGGACATGGGTGCCCTCCTGGACCGGTACGAGACGAGGCGGGACCCCGCAGGAGGACCGACCCTCCCCTGCGGGGTCCTCGGTTCGGTCCGGGAAGGGTCAGCGTCGGCGGAGACGGACGCCGGGAGGCAGGCAGCAGGCGTGCGTGCCCGCGGTCAGCACGCGCAGGCCCGGGAGCGGGACGAGGGCAGCCCGCGGAGCGGCCGCGACCGCGGCCGGAGCACAGAGTCGGGGCTGCCGGAACATCGGTCGATCATCGCCCGCTCAACCGCCCCGCGTCGAACGGTTTTCGACGCTGCCGCCCGCGGCCCGTGCTGCGCCCTCCGGCGCAGGTGAAAGCGGGGATGGACAGCGGACGAACACCGCTTCGAAGCGGCACCTTTCGGGCTTTCCGTACCGCATCGAACAGCGGAGGGACCGGTTCGTCGGTTACGCTCCCAGCGTGCCCGTCCCCGCCACGCAGCCAGACGGACTCCCCGGCCGTCTCACCAGGACGCTGCTCTCACCATGGTCCCGCCTCGCCCTGCTGGCCGTACTGCTGTGCGGGGCGGCGACGACGATGCTGCTGTACGAGCCCCAGCGGCTGCTCGCCCACGGCTGGCCTCCGCAGGCCGCCGGCGGAGTGGCCGTCGCCCTCTTCGGCGCCGCCTACGGGCTGTGCACCGCGGCCTTCGTACCCCGCCCGGTGCTCAACGTCGCGGCAGGCGTGCTCTTCGGCGCGCAGGCCGGCACCTTCTCGGCGACGGCCGGCACGGTGATCGGCGCGGGCATCGCCTTCGGACTGGGCCGACTGCTGGGCCAGGACGCGCTGCGCACACTGCTGCGGGGGCGTTGGCTGGCCGCCGCCGACCGTCAGTTGAGCAAGCACGGCTTCCGCTCGATGCTGGTGATCCGGTTGCTGCCCGGCGTACCGTTCGCCGCCTCCAACTACGGCGCCGCCGTCTCCCGGATGAGCTGGCCCGCCTTCCTCGGGGCGACGGCGCTCGGTTCGGTGCCCAACACCGCGGCCTACGTCATCGCGGGCAGCAGCGCCGCGACGCCGACTTCCCCGGTCTTTTTGGCCTCGTTCGGTTTCATCGCGCTCTCCGGGCTGGCGGGCGGCGTGGTCGCCTGGCGCAAGCGCGCCCAGCTGCGGGGCACCGCCCCCCGCGAGGCCGCCGCGACCACCGCCCCTCCCGAAGCCTGCTCGCCGCCGGTGCGCGAGCCGGTCTCCCACCACTGACACCGACTATCACAGGGACGAGCCCCGCCGCAGATGTCTTGGTTTGAATCCTTCGTCCTCGGACTCGTCCAGGGACTGACCGAGTTCCTCCCGATCTCCTCCAGCGCCCATCTGCGGCTGGTCGCGGCGTTCGCCGGCTGGAAGGATCCCGGCGCCGCGTTCACCGCCGTCACCCAGATCGGCACCGAGGCAGCCGTGCTGATCTTCTTCCGCAAGGACATCGGCCGTATCCTCGCGGCCTGGTTCCGCTCGCTCCACGACCGCGAGGCCCGCAGCGACCACAACGCGCAGATGGGCTGGCTCGTCATCGTCGGCTCCATCCCGATCGGGGTGCTCGGACTGACCTTCAAGGACCAGATCGAAGGTCCGTTCCGCGATCTGCGGCTGATCGCGAGCACGCTGGTGGGTCTGGGCATCGTCCTCGGCATCGCCGACCGGATGGCGGCCCGCGACACCAAGGGCGGCCGGCACCGGGCGCGGCGCGAGCGCAAGTCGCTGGAACAGCTCACCGTGCGCGACGGCCTGCTCTACGGATGCGCGCAGGCACTGGCGCTGGTACCGGGGGTGTCCCGGTCGGGCGCCACCATCAGCGGTGGCCTGTTCATGGGGTACCGGCGCGAGGCGGCGGCCCGGTACTCCTTCCTGCTGGCGATTCCCGCGGTGCTCGCCTCGGGCCTGTTCGAACTCAAGGACATCGGCGAGGGGCATGTCTCCTGGGGCCCGACACTCTTCGCCACCGTACTGGCGTTCGTGGTGGCATATGCCGTCATCGCATGGTTCATGCGGTTCATCTCCACCCGCAGCTTCATGCCGTTCGTCATCTACCGGATCCTGCTGGGACTGGCCCTGTTCGCGCTGATGGCGGCGGGCGTGCTCAGCCCGCACGCGGGCGAGTCGGTGGGCTGACCGCCGGACCCGGGGGCGGACCGGCTGCCGTCAGCGGCGCCGTTCGCGCTCCTGCCGGCGCCTGCGCCTGAGCACCAGCAGATCGACGGCCGCACCCAGCGCCAACGCGCCGCAGACGGCTGCCAGCACGACGAGAACCCGGTCGCTGGGGGTGCTGTGGCTGTCGGAAGAGGCGGCCCACCAGGCGAACAGCGCCGCGGCCGCGGCGAAGAACGGCACTCCGATGGACGACAGCAACGTGCGCAGTCGGAGGTCGCTGCGGGCGGTCACCGGTTCGGTACCGGAGCGGGGGCGGCGGTGGGAGCGGGGATCGTCGTCCCGGTGCGGGCCGGGCTGCGGTGGCTGGGACACGGAAACTGCCTTTCGCCGGTGGACTCCCCCATGATTCCCGGCGCGCTCCGGAAACCCGGCGCGGACGCGCCAGTGGCCCGGCCGGGACGCGTCGGGGCAGCGGAGGATTCACAGCCCCGGCAGCGCGTCCTGGTCGACCTCGTGCCGGGCCGGTGCGGGGGCGCTGCGTACGGCCAGCTTGCGACGGCAGTCCGGCCCCAGGCCCCACAGCCGGGAGGCCCGGTCGCGCAGCGGCTGCCCGCACATGCGGCACAGCACCCGCCGCCCGGACACCGGCTCGCTCCCCGGCAGCGGGGCCGCCTGGGCGTCCACCCGCTCCGCGGCTGCGTCCTCCGCCGCCCGTGTGGTGGCCACCGCATCGCCGCCGGCGGCCCGGTCCGGCTCCCATTTCGCGGTCATCCGCGCCCCCTTCCCCGGCGTCACGAGCCCTGGCACCGCACGAGCCCGTCGGCACGCACCGTACCAACACGAACACCCGTCCGGAGTATCCCGAAATGCACGGTGCATCCCCACGGACCCACGGTGGGCGTGGAGACAACAACTACCTCTCTCTTGGGAGCGAACATGCGAATCCGTACCGCCATTGCCGCCGGCGCCCTCAGCGCCGTCGCCCTGCTCGGCACCACAGCGGGGACCGCGGTCGCCAACGACGGCCCCAAAAAGTCGCCGAGCATTCTGGACCTCGGCGTGAACGCCTGCGGCATCAACGTCATCCCGGCGCTGAGCGTCCCGCAGAGCTACTGCAAGAACACCTTCTGAGGTCCAGGCACCACAGTGCACGTCGGCCGTCGGACCCCGCCCCCGCACCGTGCGGGCGGCGGGGTTCCGTCGGTTCGCGTCGAGCGATCAGCCCGCGCACTGTTGTGCCGAGCGGGAAAAGGACTGCCACACTGGCCGCATGGACAAGTTCTACCGTGGTCCCGCGACCCTGCTGACCGGAGCCGCCGAGGTGCCGGTCGACGCGGCGCTGTTCACGGAGACCAGCGGCGCGGGAACCGCATGGTCCGGCACCATCAGGCCGGAGGGCAGCCAGCCACTGTGGACCGAGCTGGAGGGCGACACGGCCGGGCTGCGGCTGGCCGACGGACGCGTCTGCCGGGTCACCTTGCTGGGCAGCGGTTTCGGGCCGGTCGAGGTCTCGGGCGAGGGCCCCCTGCCGACACAGCCTTAGCCGCCCGGCACGGCGGTAGTCCTCCGGAGGTCACCTGACAGGCGGATACGAGCGCGCGCCGTACTCCGCTGGCTGTACATCAAGACGGTGCTGACAGGTGACGACAGGTCACCGCGGAGACGGGATCGTGGAGGGCATGAAGCCGATGCCCAAGCCGCGCCGCACGGACCGGATATGAGCGCACTGACGATGGCGGTGCTGCTGTCCCTGGTGTCCGCCGTCAGCTACGCGCTGGCCGCGATCGTGCAGGAGCGGATCGCCACGACGACAGCACCCAGCCGGTGGGGCCTGCTGCGCACCGGCATGTGGTGGACCGCCGCCGTGCTGCAGGGGGCGGGCGCGCTGCTGCATGTGGTGGCGCTCGGGCTGGGACCGCTGACCGTCGTCCAGCCGCTCGGCGTGCTCACGCTCGTCCTCGCCGCCCCCATGGCGGCCCTCCTGGGGCGGCGTCCGGTGACCCCGTCGGCATGGCGGGGCATCATCCTGGTCTCGGCCGGTTTGGCGGGCATACTGCTGCTCACCGGGAACCGGGGCGCCGACTCCCTGGACGGCACCGGCCAGTTCGCCCTGGCGGCATGTGTGCTGGGCTCCGTCGCGCTGCTGGTGGGCACGGCGACAGCGGCACGCCGGATGGCCCACGACCGCCCCGGGAGCCGCCTCGTCGCACTGCGCAGCGCATCGCTGGCGCTGGCCGCCGGGGTGGCCTACGGCGCCGCCTCGGTCTTCGTGAAGACGCTCGCCGACAGCTGGACCTCCGCCCCCCTCGCCGCCACCGTGCCGCTCGCCGTGCTGACGGTGGTGCTGGCGACCACCGGGCTGGCGAGCTCGCAGGCCTCCTACCGGGACGGAGGTCTGGCCACACCGCTGGCGACCGCCACCGTCGCCAACCCGGTGGTCGCCGCGGCCGCCGGGATCCTCCTGCTGGACGAGGGCTTCCGGTACGGCGCGACGGGCACGGTGCTGGCGCTGGGCGCCGGGGCGCTGGCCGCCTGGGGCCTGGTCGTACTGACCTCCGACAGCGCCCGGCAGGCACGGCCGGAGGAGACTCCGCAGGCCCGGCCGCACGAGCCGCGACGGCGGTCCGGCGGAGCCGGCCGCGCCGCGGGGGCCGAGTTCGCGGCGCAGCACACACCGGAGGCAGCGGTACGAGTCGCGGTCGTCCCCGGCCCCCGCGCTCCCGCGAACCGCCACCCGGTGCCCGCACCATGACGCCGCCGCGGGCGCGGCGCACACAGCGGCGCACACATGTGTGCAGGTGCGCCGCGCCCGCCCCAGTACGCCCTCTCGCTCCCACGCACCCCCTCCCGCACACTGGTGATCAGAGCACCGGATGAAGGAGGGGGCCCATGCGTCCGTGGCCGGCGCCCCGCTGGGTGCGCATGACGTTGCCGCTGGTGGCGGGCGCCGTGCCCGCCCTGGCATTCCCCGAACCCTCGCTGTGGTGGCTCGCCTATGTGGCGCTCGTGCCGTGGCTGCTGCTGCTGCGTACCGCGCCCTCGGGCCGCGCCGCCGCGTTCGCGGGCTGGCTGGGCGGTACGGGGTTCATGCTGGCGATGCACCACTGGCTGATGCCGAGCCTGCATGTGTTCATCGTCCTGCTCGCCGCGCTGCTGGGACTGTTGTGGCTGCCGTGGGGCTGGCTGGTGCACCGGCTGTTGGCCGGGACTCCCGGCTCCGGCCGGCTGGCGGCGGCCGTGGTGCTGGTCCCCTCGGGGTGGCTGCTGGCGGAGTTGGTCAGATCGTGGGAGTACCTGGGCGGGCCCTGGGGGCTGTTGGGCGCGAGCCAGTGGGAGGTGCCGCCCGCGCTGCGACTGGCCTCGGTGGGCGGCGTATGGCTGGTGAGCTTCCTGGTGGTGGCGGTGAACACCATGGTGGCCGCGCTGCTGGCCACGCCCCGGGCCCGGGTGGGCGCCGTGGTGGCACTGGTGTCCGTCGCCCTCGTCACCAGCGCGGTGTGGCTGTGGGCCCCGCGGCCCGAGCCCGCGGGTCACACCCGGATCGCCGTCGTGCAGATCGGCGAGACGCCCTCGCGGCAGGCGCGGTTCGAGCGCGGTGAGGAGCTGACCCGCCAACTGGCCGGCCGCGATCCGGACCTGGTGGTGTGGGGCGAGAGCAGTGTCGGCTACGACCTGGGGAGCCACCCGGCGCTGGAGCGCAGGCTCGCCGCGCTCTCCCGGTCGACCGGCGCACCGCTGCTGGTGAACGTCGACTCACGGCGCGGCGACCGGCCCGGCATCTTCAAAAGCTCCGTCCTCGTCGACGAGAAGGGCCTGACCGGACAGCGCTACGACAAGATGCGGCTGGTGCCGTTCGGCGAGTACGTGCCGGCCCGGTCGCTCCTCGGCTGGGCCACCTCGGTGGGGCGTGCGGCGAACGAGGACCGTCACCGCGGCGACACCCCGGTGGTGATGCGGAAGAACGGGCTGCGCTTCGGCCCGCTGATCTGCTTCGAGACGGCGTTCCCCGACATGAGCAGGCATCTGGTCGCCGACGGCGCGCAGGTGCTGACGGCGCAGTCGTCGACCTCCACCTTCCAGGACAGCTGGGCACCGGAGCAGCATGCGTCGCTGGCGGCGTTGCGGGCCGCCGAATCGGGCCGGCCCATGGTGCACTCGACGCTCACCGGGGTCAGCGTCTTCCACGGCCCCGAAGGGGAGCGGCTCGGGTCGCCGATGGGCACCGACACCAGCGCGGTGCAGGTCGTGGAGGTACCGCTGGCCACGGGTACGACGCTGTACGTGCGCTGGGGCGACTGGACGGTGTGGCTGGTGCTCAGCTCGCTGGCGGCCTACGGCGTGGTGGAGGGCGTACGGGCGGCGCGGGGGCGCCGGTCCCAGGGCCGTGCAGAGCTCAGCGCGCCTGCTCCAGCACATCGGTGACGACGCGCTCGCACAGCTCGTGCGTGCGCAGGGCGTCCTGCGCACTGAGCGTGCGCCCCTCCCGCACGGCGTCGAGAAAGGTGAGCACGGACTGCTCGATGCCGCGCTGGCGGGCGACGGGCACCCAGTCGCCGCGGCGGCGCACGCTGGGTTGGCCCTTGTGGTCGATGATCTCCGCGAGGTCGCGCACCTCGCGCTTGGTGTCCTGTCCCGAGACCTCCAGGAGCTCCTCGGCCGAGCCGGAGAGCCGGTTCATCACGCCGAGCGCGGTGAAGCCGTCGCCCCCGAGCTGGAGCACCACGTGGTGCAGCAGCCCGGCGCGGACCCTGGCCCGGACGGCGATGTGGTCGGCCTCGCCGGGGACGAGGAAGCGGAGGGTGTCGACGACGTGGATGAAGTCGTCCAGCACCATCCTGCGCGGCTCCTCGGGCAGACCCACCCGGTGCTTCTGGAGGAGGATCAGATCGCGCGGGTGCTCCAGGCACTGCGCGTAACCGGGGGCGTGCCGCCGGTTGAAGCCGACGGCGAGGGTGGTGCGCCGCCTGTCGGCCAGCTCCACCAGGGCGCGCGAGGCGGCGAGCTCGTAGGCGAGGGGCTTGTCGACGAAGGTGGGTACGCCGGCGTCCAGCAACCGGTGCACCAGCTCGGGGTGGGCGCTGGTGGCGGCGTGTACGAACGCGGCGTCGGGGCGCGCGGCGAGCAGCCCGTCCAGGTCGGTGTGCCGGTGGGCGGCCGGGACGCGGTAGGCGTCCCCGACCGACGCGAGAGTGGCCGGGGTGCGGGTGACCAGGTGCGGTTCCAGGCCCGGCTGGGCCATGAGCACCGGCAGATACGCCTTCTTGGCGATGTCACCGAGACCGATCACACCGATCCTCACGGGCCCTCCCTCACAGCTGTACGGGTGATTGCGCCTGCGCAGCATACGTGCGCCGGGGCGAGCGCCGGTCGGCGCTCCCCACCACAGCGCGCGACGCCCGGCGCCGCCGGCTCCACCGCGCCCGAGCGGCTGAGGCGGCCCGGCCCAGGCCGACGGAGACTTCCGGAAGCGGGTCGCTGCACGCACTGCCCGGGACGAGGATGACCCCATGACGTCTCAAGAGGAACAGCCGGCCGACCCGGACCGGACAGCCCGACCGGCCCGGGCGACGGCCGGAGCCCGGGCGACCGACAGCGACCAGTACCAGCGCCGTCCCGTCGGGGCCGTGAGCGGGCTCCCGCTTCCCCAGGGCAACGGCTCCGAGAGGCAACTGCTGGAGCAGTGGCTGGACTTCCAGCGCGCGACGCTGGCCGCGAAGTGCGAAGGGCTCAGCGACGAGCAGCTGCGGACGGTCTCGGCACCGCCGTCCGATCTGACGCTGCTGCGCCTGCTGCGGCACATGACCGACGTGGAACGCCACTGGTTCCGGTTCGTGTTCGGCGAGCAGGACGCCACCCCGGCCCGCTGGACCGCCGACGCCCCCGACGACGGCTCCGGGGCGGCCGGGGCCGGCACCGGAGCCGAGACGCTGGCCGCCTGGCAACGCGAGGTGGAACGAGCCCGCAGGTCCGCCGCCGGGCGGACCCTCGACGCTGTGGGCACCGATCCCCGGCGCCCCACCTGGATCTACTCCCTGCGGTGGATCCATCTGCACATGATCGGTGAGTACGCACGGCACAACGGCCACGCCGATCTGCTGCGGGAGCGCATCGACGGGGCAACGGGCTTCTGAACGCCCCTTGATCACCCCTGAGGGGACTTCCCCGGCCGGGCGCGGGTGGGAAGAGTTGCGGGAGTGACACGTATGACGAAAGCCATGGCCGTCGCGGGGGTGGCACTCTCGGCCGCCACAGGGTGCCTCACCGTCTCCGGCAACACCGGTACGCCCGGCGAAGGGCCCTCGCCGCACCACTCCCCCACCCCCGGCCACCGGGCCGCGCAACCACCTCGCCTGGTGCGCCCGCCCGCGACAGAGGCGCTGTCGCAGCTGCCCGGTCCGGCGACCACTCCGGGGCGGCACCGAGCGGAATCCCCGCGGCACGGCTCCTCGCCCGGCACCGACCGGACCGGGAACGCCACAGGCTCGACGGCGCGCTCGGCGCAACAGCCCGCGCCCCGTCCGGCACCGCTGCCCGGCGCCCCTGTGCAGGCTCCGCCCGCTCGGGGTGGCCTCCCGGGCCATGGAGGCGCCGACGGCGGCGGGCGCGGCAGCGGCGCGCGTGAGCAGCACGGTCCCCACCACGGCGCCGGTCGGTCCGGAGCCGGCTCCGGGGTGTGCGAGCTGGGCGAGGCCTACGGACGCTGGAAGCCGGACAGCGCACAGGCGCGCATCTGCCGTGCCGCCTACGGCAGGTGACGCGGCTTCGGCCACCGGTCGGGCCACGGCCCGGGCCGGTTACGGCAGCTGGTCCGTGCCGCCGCTCGACCCGTCCACGGCGCCACCGGGCGAGGCCGCGCCGTCGGCGATCCGCTTCTCCAGGCGCTCGATGGCGGCACGGATGCCCTCGCCGTACGCGTCCGCCGGCAGCGCGTCGAGCTTGGCCCGCGCCCGCTCCAGCTCCTGCCGGGCCGCCTCCTCGTCGCCGAGCTTGACGTGGTCGGCGGCGAGGTTGAGATACAGGGAGGGGTAGAGCGAGCGGACCGCGAGCTGGTGCTCGCCCCAGCTGACCCGGTCCTGGTCCAGGGCGTCGGCCGCCGCCAGGGCGCGCAGGTCCCAGGCGAGCTCGTCGGCCGGGTCGTCCTGGGTGTCCGCCATGTAGTGCGCGATGGTGCAGCGGTGGAACAGGTCGGCGTCCACGTCGGTTTCCGTCCACAGCGCGGCGAAGCGGTTCCGGGCCTCCTCCCGGTCACCACCGCGATGCAGCATGATCGCCTGGCCGATTCTGACCATCGTCGCGTCCTGGCCGCCCTGGGGCGCGTCGTGCTGGGGCTCCGCCACGAGGGGCTCCTCCCGTTCGCCGTGTGCTGGGTCTACGACGCTAACGGCCGCCTCTGACAATGGCGCTCATCCAAGGAGGAGCCCCGCGTGGCTCAGCCCAGGTCGGGGATGCGCCAGTCGATCGGGGTGTGGCCCTGCGCGGCGACGGCCTCGTCGATCCGGGTGAAGGGCCGGGAGCCGAAGAAGCGCTTGGCCGACAGCGGCGAGGGGTGAGCGCCCTCCACCACCGCGTGCCGCTCGGTGTCGATGAGGGGCAGCTTCTTCTTCGCGTAGTTGCCCCACAGCACGAACACCGCCGGGTCGGGACGGTCGGCGACGGCGCGGATCACGGCGTCGGTGAACTTCTCCCAGCCCTTGCCCTTGTGCGAGTTGGCCTCGCCCTCGCGCACGGTCAGCACCGCGTTCAGCAGCAGCACGCCCTGCTCGGCCCAGGGCATCAGATAGCCGTTGTCGGGCACGGGGTGGCCCAGCTCGTCGCGCATCTCCTTGTAGATGTTGCGCAGCGAGGGCGGCGTCTTGACGCCCGGGCGGACCGAGAAGCACAGGCCGTGGCCCTGGCCCGGACCGTGGTACGGGTCCTGGCCCAGGACGAGCACCTTCACCTGCTCGTACGGGGTCGCGTCGAGGGCGGCGAAGACCTCCTCGCGGGGCGGGTAGACCGGGCCGCGCTGCCGCTCCTCCTCGACGAACTCCGCCAGTTCCTTGAAGTAGGGCTTCTCGGTCTCCTCCCCGAGGACGCCCTGCCAGGACTGGGGCAGCATCTCTTTCACGCGCTGATACCTCCGCTGCGGTGGTGCTCATGGGTGGTGCTCACTGTTCGCACCGAAGGTATCGCCCGGCACTGACAGGCCTGCTACCAGCTCGACTTCTTGTACAGCTCCCACACGCGCATGATCACGGAGGCGTCGACCGACGACTCGACACCCGCGACGTCCTTCTCCGCGGCGATGTAGATCTTGCCCTGCCACAGCGGCAGCAGCTGCGCGTCGTCGGCCATCATCCGCTGCGCCTTGGCGAACGACTGTCCGGCAGCTCCGCGGTCACTCTGCCGCCGCGAGTACGGCAGCAGCTCCTCGGTCAGTTCCCGGTTCCGGTACGGGGTTCCCACCGCGTTCTCCTCACCCAGGAAGGGGGTGATGTAGTTGTCGGCGTCGGGGAAGTCGCCGGACCAGCCGCGGCCGAAGACGGGGTACTCGCCGGCGAGGTAGCCCTTCTGGAACGCGTCCCAGGAACGGGACCTGAGGGTGATGTCGAACAGGCCGGAGTCCTCCAGCTGCTCCTTGAGTTCGGCGAACTCGCGGCTCGTCGAGTCCCCGTAGCGGCCCTCGGAGTACCAGAGGGTCAGTCGCACCTTGTCGGTGATTCCAGCATTCCGGAGGGTCTTGCGCGCCCGGTCGGGATCGGGCTCCCCATAACGGTTGAGGAAGGCGTTGGTGTGCCCGGCGATGCCCGTGGGCACCATCGAGTAGAGGGGGGTGGCCGTCCGGTCGTAGACCTCGCGCACCAGCTCCTTGCGGTCGACGAGCTGGGCGACCGCGCGGCGCACGGCGAGCTTGCCGGCCTGCTTGTCCTTCGGGTTGAAGACCAGGAAATGCACCTCGGAGCCGGTCATCTCGCTCAGGTCGACGGAGGTGTCACCCGTGGCGGCCGCGTCCTGGAACTCCATGATCTGGCTCGGCGTCAGGCCCCGGTAGGTGAGGTCTATCCGGCCGGCCTCCAGGTCGCTGACCATCTGCGCCGACCGCTTGTAGTACCTGATGGTCACCGCGTCGTTCCTGATCTTCGCGGTGCCCTTGTAGTCGTCGTTCTCGACGAGCACGGCCCGCTTGCCCGGCTGGTAGCTCTTGAGCTCGTACGGGCCCGAACCGGTCGCCGTGTTGCCCGGGCGCAAGGTGGCGCCCGGATACTCCTCGGGGTCGACGAGGGAGGTGGCCGGGGTGGAGAGGATGAACGGGAAGGTCGCGTCCGACTTCTCCAGCCGGAAGATCACGACGTGACTGCCCCGGGTGTCGACCCGGCGCAGATTGGCGAGCAGCGCGGCGGGGCCGGACGGGGATTCGATCGACGTGATGCGGTCGAAGGTGTGCTTGACCGCCTCCGCGTCCAGCGGCCGGCCGTTGGAGAACTTCAGCCCCTTGCGCAGCTCGCAGCGGTAGATCCGGCTGGCGGAGTCGGTGAACGCGCAGTTCCGGGCGGCCTCCGGCTCGGGCGTCGTACCGGAGCTGGGGATGGTCATGAGGGTCTGGAAGATGTTCCGGTACAGCTCCCAGGAGCCGTCCCACGCGGCAGCCGGATCGAGAGTGCTGGGAGCGCTTGTGGTACCGACCACGATCTTGCGTTCCTCGTCCCCGTCGCCACCCGGGAGCGAACCGCACCCGGCCACGAGAACGAGGGTGAGTATGGTCGCTGCGGCTCTCAGCAGCCCTTTCCGGTCGAACACGTGCGCGCTCCTCAGTCGGCGGTGCCTGTACTGCTGGTGCGGTGCCCATGGGGTGCGCCCTCGGTACTGGGCGGCACCCAACTGCGGGAAAACGCTTGGACATTACCCCAGCCACAGCCGTGACGGAGCGGAACGGGATCGGAACAGGCTTCCGGGCGCGGGAGTGGTCCCGGCGCGGTGCCGACGGGGTGCCGGACCGTGCGGTCCGGCACCTGGTCGACGGCCGCACGAGCGGGCCCGCCGTGTTGTTCGACGTTATTCGACGCCCGCGTTGAGGAAGAGGCCGCCGTCCACGGTCAGCGTCTGACCGGTGATCCAGCCCGCCTCGTCGGACGTGAGGAACTTGGCCGCGCCCGCCACATCCTCCGGGGCGCCGAGCCTGCCCATCGGATAGCGCGCGGCCGCCTCCTCCTCGCGGCCCTCGTAGAGCGCGACGGCGAACTTCGTCTTGACCACTGCGGGCGCCACCGCGTTCACCCGTACCTTCGGCGCGAACTCGTGCGCGAGCTGCTGGGTCAGGTTGACCATCGCCGCCTTGCTCATACCGTAGGCGCCGATGAACGGGGAGGCCGAGACGCCCGCGATGGAGGCGACGTTGACGATCGTCCCACCGTGCTCCTGCTGCCAGGCGGCCCAGGTGCGCTGCGCAAAGCCCAGTGCCGAGATCACGTTCGTCTCGAACACCTTGCGCGCGACGGCCAGGTCCAGCTCGGCCATCGGTCCGAACACCGGGTTGGTACCCGCGTTGTTGACCAGGTGGTCGATGCGCCCGTAGGCCTCCATCACCCGCTCGACGGCCGCCGCCTGGTGCGCGAGGTCGTGCGCCTTGCCCGCGACGGCCATCGCCCGGTCGGGGCCGAGGTTGTCGACGGCCTCCTTGAGCGCGTCCTCGTTCCGCCCGGTGATGCACACCCGGTCGCCGCGTGCCACGAGCGCCTCGGCGATGCCGTAGCCGATGCCGCGGCTGCCGCCCGTGATGAGGGCGACCTTCCCGGTGTCGGGCCGTGGGCCGCCCGCTGTCTGCTCTGTCATCTGTTCCGCTCCTTGCCGGCCGTCAGTTGAGGGGTCCGCCGGCGACGTACAGCACCTGACCGGAGACGAAGCCCGCCTTCTCGTCGGCGAAGAACGCGACGGCGTTGGCGATGTCCTCCGGCTCCCCCACCCGCTGAACGGGGATCTGGCCGGCCGCTGCCGCCTTGAAGTCCTCGAACCCCATGCCCACCCGCTCGGCGGTGGCGGCGGTCATGTCGGTGGCGATGAAGCCGGGGGCCACCGCGTTGGCGGTGATACCGAACTTGCCCAGCTCCTTGGCCAGGGTCTTGGTGAAGCCCTGCATACCGGCCTTGGCCGCCGCGTAGTTGACCTGGCCGCGGTTGCCGAGCGCGGAGGACGAGGAGAGGTTGACGATACGGCCGTAGCCCGCGTCCACCATGTGCTTCTGGCAGGCCCGGGACATCAGGAAGGCACCCCGCAGATGCACGTTCATGACCGTGTCCCAGTCGCTGTCGCTCATCTTGAACAGCAGGTTGTCGCGCAGCACCCCGGCGTTGTTCACCAGTACGACGGGCGCACCGAGTTCCTCGGCGACCCGGGCGACAGCAGTCTCCACCTGCGCGGAGTCGGAGACGTCACAGCCGACGGCGAGCGCCTTGCCGCCCTGCTGGCTGATCTGCTCGACGGTCTGGGCGCAGGCCGCCTCGTCGAGGTCGAGGACGGCGACGGCGTGGCCCTGGGCCGCCAGGCGGACGGCCGTGGCCGCGCCGATCCCTCGGGCGGCCCCCGTCACGATCGCGACTCGCTGCTCGGTGCTGGACATGCTGGTCTCTCCTCGGCCTGAGTGGGTGAGCAACCGCTTAGTACCTTTGGCAGTCGTGACGCTATGGGGCGGGCGATGCGGTGTCAACGCCCGCCCACGGGCGGAGCCGGAGGCCCCGGCCACGGCCGACGCCGCCCCTGGCCCGGCCCGGCCTCCCGGTGGAGAGGCCCCCGGTGCGCCTCACCGCACCAGCAGATCCAGCAGGCGCTCGCTCTCGGCCTCCGGGTCGGCGGTCAGCCCGGTGTGCACCGGTCCGGGCTGGACGACCGTGCTGCGCGGCGCGACCAGCCACCGGAAGCGCCGGCCCACATCGTCCCCGGCCGCCTGTCCCGCCTGCGGCCCCCCGTCGCACACCCCCTCCACCGCGTGCAGTGCCGCCCGCACGCCCTGGACGTCGGCGCACGGGTCGAGGGCGTACAGCCGGTCCTCGTCGAGATGGGTACGCGCGGCGAGGAAGGAGCGCGCCCGGCAGTAGACGAGAACACCCGCGTTGATCAGCTCCCCGCGCTCGATGTGGGGAACAACACGCAGCAGCGCGTACTCGAACACATCGAGATCGCCGCGACCGCCACGCGCACCTGTTGCCGTACGAATCCGCGTCACTTGGCACCGCCGCCCTTCCCGGTGAGCCACCCCGGCGCTTGCGAGGGCCCGTCCTTGCTCGGCTCGCCGAGCGTGATCCGCTCATGGATCGTACGGGCGCGGGAGGCCAGGACCTGGGTGTACGCGGCGCGTACCTCGTCCGGGCCGGCGAACCCGGGTTCGTCCACGAGCCACTCGTCGGGGATCTCGGCGGCACACTCGGCCAACAGCTCCTCGGTGACCCGCGGCGCCAGCTCTGCCGCGGCCTGGTCGGTCAGCGGTGCGAAGGGGGCCAGTGCGTGGTCGGAGGCGTCGTAGGGCCGCTCGGCGGCGGCCTGCGCGGTGGGCCAGTTGTGGTGGAAGACCAGCGTCGCACCGTGGTCGATCAGCCATAGATCGCCGTGCCACACCAGCATGTTGGGGTTGCGCCAGGAGCGGTCGACGTTGTTCACGAGCGCGTCGAACCACACCACCCGCCCGGCCTCCTCGGGGCCCACCTGGTAGGCGAGCGGGTCGAAGCCCAGCGAGCCGGGCAGGAAATCCATGCCGAGGTTGAGCCCGCCGCTCGCCTTCAGCAGCTGCTGGACCTCCTCGTCGGGCTCGGACAACCCGATCACCGGGTCGAGCCAGGCCTGCACCAGTTCGGGCACCCGCAGGCCGAGCCGTCGGCCGAGCCCGCCGCACAGCACCTCGGCCACCAGCGTCTTACGGCCCTGCCCGGCGCCGGTGAACTTCATGACATAGGTCCCCAGGTCGTCGGCCTCGACCAGACCGGGGAGCGAACCGCCCTCGCGCAGTGCCGTGACGTAGCGCGTGGCTGTGACTTCGGGGAGCATTTTCCCAGGTTATACGCCCGTCTGTCCTTGGTATCCGTGGCGGGGCACCGGCCGCCTCCCGGTGCCGCCGCAAGGCTCGTCCTTGGAAAGCTTCAGGTGGTGACACCGGCACATCAGGGCCCGGTGCGCCGCGAAGCCCATCGCGGCGATGCCCGCCTTCTGCGCCTGCACCCGACGCAGAAGGCGGGGCGAGAACCTGGGGTGCCCCCAGGAGGGGAGCTCGCGGCCGCCGGGTCCCGTCCAGCACGTCGACGGCCGCGTATCACCGGAGACAGGCACCAGGCGCAGGGTGGGCCGGGCGGTGGGCTGTTCAGTGGCTGCCGGTCAGCTGTCCGGCCAGGCGCTGGTGCATATCGGCGCTGGGCTCGTTCAGGCCGACGATCGTGACCTTCTTGCCGCGCTGGGCGTATTTGGTCTCCACCGCGTCGAGGGCGGCGACGGAGGAGGCGTCCCAGATGTGTGCGTCGGACAGGTCGATGACGACGTCGTCCGGGTCGTCCTTGTAGTCGAACTGGTAGACGAGATCGTTGGAGGAGGCGAAGAACAGCTCGCCGGTGACGGCGTAGACGACTTGCTTGCCCTCCGGATCGACGACTCCGGACACCTCGGCGAGGTGGGCGACGCGCTTGGCGAAGATCACCATGGCGGTGATCGAACCGACGACGACACCGATGGCGAGGTTGTCGGTGGCGACCACCACGACGACCGTGATGGCCATGACCGCGATCTCGCCGGCCGGCATGCGCTTGAGCGTCCTGGGCTGGATCGAGTGCCAGTCGAAGGTGCCGACGGCCACCAGGACCATGACCGCGACGAGCGCCGCCATGGGGATGTCGGAGACCACCGGGCCGAAGACGATGCACAGCACGAGCAGGAAGGCCCCGGCCAGGAAGGTGGACAGGCGGGTGCGCGCGCCGGACGTCTTCACGTTGATCATGGTCTGGCCGATCATGGCGCAGCCGCCCATGCCGCCGAAGAAGCCGGTGACGACATTGGCGATGCCCTGACCGATCGACTCACGGGTCTTGTTGGAGCGGGTGTCGGTGATGTCGTCGACCAGCTTGGCCGTCATCAGCGACTCCATGAGCCCGACCAGTGCGAGCGCCAGGGCGTAGGGGGCGATGACGGTGAGCGTGTGCAGAGTGAAGGGCACATCGGGCAGGCCGGGGACGGGAAGCGAGCTGGGCAGCTTGCCCTTGTCGCCGACCGTGGGTACGGCGATACCGGCGGCGACGGTGACCACCGTCAGGATGATGATGGACACCAGCGGCGCGGGCACCGTCTTGGTGATCTTCGGGAAGAGGACCATCAGCACCAGGCCCGCGGCGATCAACGGGTAGACCGGCCACGGCACATGGGTCATCTCCGGCACCTGGGCCATGAAGATCATGATGGCCAGCGCGTTGACGAAGCCCACCATCACGCTGCGGGGGACGAACCGCATCAGCTTGGCGACGCCAAGAGCCCCCAGGATCATCTGGAAGACGCCGCCGAGGATGACGGCGGCGATCAGATGACCCAGCCCGTACTCGCTGTTCAGCGGGGCGACCACGAGGGCCACGGCTCCGGTGGCGGCCGAGATCATGGCCTTGCGGCCACCGACGATGGAGATCACCACCGCCATGACGCAGGCCGCGTACAGGCCGACCTTCGGGTCGACGCCGGCGATGATCGAGAAGGAGATCGCCTCGGGGATCAGTGCGAGGGCCACCACAAGACCGGCCAGCACCTCGGTGCGCAGCACCTTGGGAGAGGCGAGCCATTCCGGCTTGGACAGGCGCAGCTTGGCAGCTGCCGACAGCGGTGAGGACATGCAACCGTTTCTGTTCGGGCGTGCGTCCAGGCCGTGGACGCACACGCGTCGTACTGACTCCGCGAGGAGTGGGAACCCCCGGCGGCCCGGCCGTCTCAGCGGGGACCTCGCCGGACCAGGACGGCAACCGCGCGGTTGCCGATCGGGCATCATTGCCCGGAAGACTCGGGTGCCACCAAGGCCCGGTCGGGGCCCTTGCCGCGGCCAGATCGCCTCTAGCGTGTACGGGACAGCGAAGACGACTGGCCGGCGAAGGCGAACACATGAACACTCTACCCTGACGTGAGGGAAGAGTGCGGCCCGCGGACCGTGGATCACAGGTGAACCCGCCTTGAGATCCTGTGATTGACGCTACGTGCGCCCGAAAGCGTCACGATGTCGCAACCAGGCGTACAGCAGAAGGAGAAGGCACGGCGATGAGTGAGCGGCAGATGCAGATCGGTGAGGTTGCCGAACGGACCGGTTTGTCGCTACGCACCATCCGGCACTACGAGGAAGTCGGTCTCGTCATCCCCTCGGCCCGCAGCAAGGGCGGGTTCCGGCTCTACACCGAGGCCGATGTCGAGCGCCTGATGGTCATCCGCCGGATGAAGCCGCTGGACTTCTCCCTGGAGGAGATGCGGGACCTGCTGGAGATCACCGACCGGATCGCCGCCACGGACGACCCGCCCACGGACGAGGAGCGACAGCGGCTCCGCGCAAGGCTCGATGCGTACCGCGAGGTGGCCGACGCACGCTGCGAGACGCTGCGCGCCCGCCTGGAGATGGCCCAGGACTTCGCCGCCACCCTGCGCCAACGCTTGAACTCGTCGGCCTGACGATGGCGAAACGCGTGCGGGGTGGCGCCTGGTGGGCGCGGCGCCACATGGCCCGCCCGGGCAGTCCGGTTGCCGTGTCCGGCGGACCCGGGGACGACCGCCTCACCGGGTCGCGCCCCGTGGACGTACGCCGCCACCGGCGAGCCGGCCCCGCGCTCACCGGAGGTACGGGACGGCAGACATCGCGCGCAGCAGCCACCGACGCGGTGGCACCAGGCCTACCCCTCAAATGGCGCCATGATGGCGTCACCATGGCGCCCGCACAGGTACGGCTCCGCATCGACACGTACACCCCGACTTCCCGCTGAAAGGGAGGAGCCCCAGGTCAGAGCCGACAAAGGCACCGAGGGAGCCGACGCTGGCCACGATGGCTCGCCATGGCGCCACAGATGTGCCATCATGGCGCCATGGACCTCACGCCCTACGTCGACAACCTCCGGGAAGAACTCGCGGTCGCCGCTGACGCCGGCGGCGACGACGCCCGCGCCCTCGCCGAGCGGCTCACCGCCCCCCTGGAGTCGGCCGCCCGTCTGACCCTCCTCAACGCGCTGTCCGCCGCCATGGGCGAGGTCACCCGGGAGTTGGCGCCGGGCTCGGTCGACGTACGACTGCGCGGCCTCGACCCGGAGTTCGTGGTGACGGCGCCACCCGCTCCCGAGCCGTTCCCGGAGGTGCGGGAGCCGGTCACGGAACCCGCCGCTGCCGCGCCCCCACCGCCCCCGCCCGCCGACACCGACGACAGCACCATGGCCCGGATCAACTTCCGTCTTCCCGCGCACCTCAAGGCCCGCGCCGAGGGCGCCGCTGCGGCGGAGGGGCTGTCGGTCAACGCCTGGCTGGTGCGGGCCGTGTCCACCGCCCTCGACGGCGCGGAGCGCCCGAGTTCGCCGGGCCGCGGCAAGGACTCGGGCGGCCGGGGCTTCACCGGCTGGGTCCGCTAGGGCCGCACGCCCGGCCCCTGCCCCTCCGTCACCGGCCGATCGCCGATCCGGCCGACGTCACTCCTCACCCGCCTCACCAGCGGGATCACCCACCCAAGCCAAGAGGACGGGACAGCCATGCCTGCTTTCGAGACCCCGGAACCGATCTCTGCCACCTTCGAGTTGGAGGTCGGTACCGCCCGCATCAGCGCGGGCGAGCGCACCGACACGGTCGTGGAGGTGCTGCCGCGCAACGGATCCGACGACAACGACGTACGCGCCGTGCAGCAGACCCAGGTCACCTGCTCCGATGGCCGCCTCACCGTCAAGACACCCAAGAAGCGGTCCCTGTTCGGCAAGCCGGGCGCCATCGAGGTGAGCGTCGAACTGCCCGCCGGATCGGATGTCCGGGCCACCTCGGGCATGGGCGGTCTGTTCTGCGAAGGCCGCTTGGGGGACGTCACGCTCAAGACGGGGTTCGGCGACCTCCAGGTCGATGAGGTGGCGGCTGCCGACCTCAGGACCGACCTCGGCGACATCCGCCTGGCCCGCGCGACCGGGGACATCGAAGTCCTCGGCGGGGGCCGGATCGAGATCGGCACGGTCGCCGGCGCGGCCGGCATCAAGAACAGCAACGGCGCGACCGGGATCGGTGAGGTCACCGGCGAGTTGAAGATCTCCGCGGCCAACGGCGACATCTGGGTCGGTACCGCGCACAGCAGCGTCGGCACCAAGTCCGCCAACGGCCGCACCGAGATCGGTGTCGCCCACGCCGGGGTCACCGCGGTGGCCGCCACCGGTGGCATCCGCGTCGGTGACGTGGCCCGTGGCCGGATCGACCTGCGCACCTCCGTCGGCGACCTCGAAGTGGGCATCCACGAGGGCACCGCCGCCTGGCTCGACGTGACCACCAAGTACGGCGCGGTACGCAACTCGCTCGGCTCCGCCGCAGGTCCCGCGGCCTCGGACGAGACCGTCGAGGTGTACGCCCGCGGCGGGGTCGGCGACATCGTCGTCCGCCGCGCCTGACTCGTGCACCGCCAACGAACGTCCCATCCCGGAGAGGAAAGCGGCATGACTGCCACCCGGACATCCGCGCCGACCGCCCCGAAGGCGACGGCGCCGGCGATCACCGCCGAGGGGCTGCGCAAGTCCTACGGCGACAAACTCGTGCTCGACGGCATCGATCTGAACATCGCCGAAGGCACCGTCTTCGCGCTGCTGGGGCCCAACGGCGCCGGCAAGACCACCACGGTGGAGATCCTCTCCACCCTCATCGACGCCGACGCCGGCGAGGTCCAGGTCGCAGGCTGCCATCTGACCCGGGCCGCCGACGCCGTGCGCTCCGCGATCGGCGTCACCGGCCAGTTCTCGGCCGTCGACAATCTGCTGACGGCCGAGGAGAACCTGCTCCTCATGGCCGATCTGCACCACCTCGACCGGCGCGAGGGCAAGCGGCGGGCCAAGAACCTGCTGCGCCGCTTCGATCTCGCCGAGGTGGCGGGCAGGACCGCCCACACCTTCTCCGGCGGTATGCGGCGCAAGCTGGACCTGGCGATGACCCTGGTCGGCGACCCCCGGATCATCTTCCTCGACGAGCCCACCACCGGTCTCGACCCGCGCAGCCGGCGCACCATGTGGGAGATCATCCGCGGTCTGGTCGCCGACGACGGCGTGACCATCTTCCTGACCACCCAGTACCTCGAAGAGGCCGACCAGCTCGCCGACCGCATCGCCGTGCTGGACCACGGCAGGCTGATCGCCGAGGGCACTGCCGAGGAGCTGAAGCAGCGCATCCCCGGCGGCCACATCCGGGTGCGGTTCGCCGACGCCCAGAGCCTCGAGACCGCCGCGGGCATCTTCGGTATCGCCGCCCGTGACGAGGAGTCCCTCACCCTGCAGATCCCCAGCGACGGCTCCATCCCCAATCTGCGGGCCGTCCTCGACGCCCTGGAGGCCACCGCCGTCCAGGCCGAGTCGCTCACCGTGCACACCCCCGACCTTGACGACGTCTTCTTGACCCTCACCGGTCAGTCCCGTCCCGCCGACGCCGTCGACTCGCCCAAGGAGAACGCCTGATGGCCACCGTGTCCTACGCCGCGAGAGACTCCAGGACGATGCTGCGGCGCAACCTCAAGAAGGCCATGCGCTACCCGTCGCTGACGCTGACCGTCGTCATCATGCCCCTGATGATGCTGCTGCTGTTCAACTACGTCTTCGGCAGCGCCCTGGGCACCGGCATCAGCGGCATGCCCACCGGCGGCGGCGACTACATCGACTACGTCGCGCCCGGCATCATCCTGATGGCCGCCACCTCCGGGGCCCTGACCACCGCGGTCAGCGTGTGTGTCGACAAGACCGAGGGCATCGTCAACCGGTTCCGTACGATGCCGATCTCCCGGGCCTCGTTCCTGACCGGCCATGTCGTCGGCAGTGTGATCCAGACGATGACCAGCATCGCCCTCGTCATCGCCGCCGCCCTCCTGATGGGCTTCCGTCCCGACGCCACGCCCGTCGAGTGGGTTGCGGCGCTCGGCCTGCTCACCGTGCTCACTCTGGCCTTGACCTGGATCTCCGCGGGCATCGGCCTGGTCGCCAAGAACCCGGAGACCGCCAGCAACATACCGATGCCGCTGACGTTCATGCCGTTCATCGGCAGCGCCATCGTACCCACCGAGTCCATGCCGGACGGTCTGCGCTGGTTCGCCGATAACCAGCCGTTCACACCGATCATCGAGACCCTGCGCGGCCTGTGGCTCGGCACCGGCATCGGCTCCAGCGCGGCCGTCGGCCTCACCTGGTGCGTGGCGCTGTGCCTGGTCGGCTACGTGTGGGCGCGCCGCACCTTCAAGGCGGGTGCCAAGCGGTAACCACCGCGCCGATCGAGCCAGTGCGCCGATCCGGACCTTCCACGTCCCGCAACGACGCTCGCAGGAGGACCCATGTCGTACGACCCGACGGCCGCCGGCACCACCGCCGACGCCGCCACCACCGAAGGGCCGCCCACCCTGCCCACCGACCGGCGCACCGGCTGCCCCTTCGATCCGCCCACCGGACTCACCGCGCCGAGCGACGAGCCGCTGCGCCGGATGCGCTGCGCCGACGGACACATCGGTTGGCTGGTCACCGGCCATGCCGCGGCCCGCGCGGTCCTGTCCGACCCGCGCTTCAGCTCACGCTACGAACTCCTGCACCCGCCGATACCGATGCCGGGGCTGCCCGAACAGCTGCCACCGGCGCCGGTCGGCGACATCATCGGCCTCGACGCCCCCGAGCACACCCGCTACCGGCGCCTGCTCACGGGGAAGTTCACCGTCCGCCGCATGCGTCGCCTCACCGAGCGCGTCCAGCACTTCACCGCCGAGTGCCTGGACGCCATGGAACAGGCCGGGCCCACGGCCGACCTGGTCGCGGCCTTCGCGCAGCCCGTACCCGCACTCATGATCTGCGAACTGCTCGGCGTGCCGTACGCCGACCGGGAGCGCTTCCAGAGCCAGGTGGCGGCCCTCTTCGACCAGACGGCGGAGGTGGAGGCGAAGGGCGACGCCTATACGGCGCTGTCCCACTACCTGAACGAACTGGTGCTCGCCAAGCGCGCCGAGCCCACCGACGACCTGCTCAGCGATCTGACCACCTCCGACCTCACCGACGAGGAGCTGGCGGGAATCGGCGGGCTGCTGCTGGCCGCCGGTCTCGACACCACCGCGAACATGCTCGGCCTGGGCACCTTCGCCCTGCTGAGCAACCCCGACCAGCTCGACGCCCTGCGCGCCGACCCCGCTCTCGCCGGGCAGACCGTGGAGGAGTTGCTGCGCTACCTCAGCGTGGCCGACCCGATTCCGCGGGCCGCGCTCGAAGACGTCGAGGTGGAGGGCCGGTTGATCCGGACGGGCGAGACGGTGACCGTGTCCGTGCAGGCCGCCAACCGCGACCCGCGCAGGTTCCCCGACCCCGACCGGCTCGACCTCCACCGCGGGGCCACCGGACACCTGGCCTTCGGCCACGGCGCCCATCAGTGCCTCGGCCAGCAGCTCGCCCGTGTCGAGATGACCGTCGCGTTCCCCGCGCTGTTCGCCCGCTTCCCCACCCTGCGCCTCGCCGTGCCGCCGCAGGAGGTGCCGCTGCGCGACCGCTCCAACATCTACGGCGTGATCAGCCTGCCCGTCACCTGGGACAAGGAGTAGCACCATGAGCGACACACCGCAGCCGCTGCTGCTGAGCGTCGACCGTGGGCGCTGCGCCGGGGCGGGTATGTGCGCCCTGACGGCTCCGGAGGTCTTCGACCAGGACGACGAGGAAGGCTTGGTCGTGCTGCTGCGCCCCGCACCGGCCCCCGAGCACCGGGCAGCCGCCCGCACGGCCGTCGGCCTCTGCCCCGCCGGGGCCATCACCCTCGACCCGGGTGAGGCCAGCGGACGACTCCGCACGGAGAGCTGACAGCGGCCCGGACGACCCCGCACCCGGTCCAGGGTCAGCGCCCCTGCCAGGGTGAGCGGTTGTTCAGTCCCGCCAGCAGCCCGCCACCTCGTCGGCTGTGGTGACCGTCGCGACGAGCGCCAGGGTGTGACGCACCAGCGCGGCGGTGTAGTCGGCCGGCACCCCGGCGATGGCGTCGGCCGGTACCACGGCGGTGTAGCCGAGGTTGACGGCGTCGAAGACGGCGTTGGGCACCGCCACGTTCGCCGAGACACCGGTGACCACGAGCGTACGCACACCGAGGTTGCGCAGCAGCGCGTCCACGTCCGTACCGGCGAGCGGCGAGAGCCCGTGCAGCCGCCGTACGACGAGGTCCTGGTCGGCCACCGGGACGGGCTCGGCAACCTGCACGGCGGTCGATCCCGTCAACTGCTGCACGGCAAGCCGCTCCGCCGCGCGGAACAGTCGCGCGTTCCGGCCGGCTCCCCTGCCGTCGGGGCGGCGCTCGGCGACGGCGTGCAGCACCTGGACGCCGGCCCGGTGGGCGGTGGCGGTCAGCTGCGCGATCCGGTCCAGCACGCCCGTGCTCCGTACCTGGTGGGCGAGTTCGGGCAGGGCGCTCTCCTCGCCGACGACGCCGCGTTGGCATTCGACCGTCAGCAGTGCGGTGGTGGCCGGGTCGAGCTGAGCGGCGAGCCGATCGGTCGGGGGCATCCCAGTTTCCCTTCCGTCGTGAGGGCTTGCGGGCGCCGGGTCGTCGGGCGCCCGCAGGATAGGGACCGTTGCGTCGGACGGGAAGAGCCACCATGATTTCCTGACGGTTCGTCAGCAACAGCTCGGTCGGGAACACCCGGTTCGGCTCGGGAAGGCGGAGACGCATGGCCGAGGCACAGCAGCGGCGAGGACGCCGCATCATGATGACGCCGGCAGAACGCGACGCCTTCCTGCGCGCCCAGCGCACCTGCCGGGTCGCCACGGTGAGCCGACAGGGGGCACCGCATGTGGGCGCGCTGTGGTTCTGCTGGGACGGTGAGGCGCTGTGGCTGTACTCGCTCGTCCGCAGCAGACGGTGGACGCAACTGTGCAACGACCCCCGGCTCGCCGTACTGGTGGACGACGGCGAGGAGTACGGGCAGTTGCGCGGCGTCGAACTGTCCGGCAGCGCCGAGTTCGTCGGGGAGGCCCCGCGCGGCGGAGCGCCCTTCCCGGAACTGGCCGAGGTGGAACGGCTGTTCCCGGCCAAGTACTTCGGTATGGCGCAGATGCCGTACGACGGGCGGCACGCCTGGCTGAAGCTGGTGCCCGAGTCGGTCGCCTCCTGGGACTTCCGCAAGCTGTGAGCGGCGGAACCGGCGCCGCCCAGGTCAGTCGTAGCGCCCCGCCTGAGCCGGACGCAGCGCCCTGGTGAGGTCGTCGGCGAGGCGGTCGATGTCGCCCGGCGCCAGCGGCGAGACGGTCACGCGCAGCCCCGGCGGGGACGCGAGCCGGAAGCGGGCACCGGGGGCCACCGCCCAGCCGGCCTGGAGCAGCCGCGCCACCGGACCGGTCTCGTCCCGCACCGGCACCCATACGTTCATACCGCTGCGTCCCCGCGCGGTGACGCCCCGCGCGGCGAGCGCGTCCACCAGCGCCGTGCGCCGGGTGTCGTACGCGCCGGCCACCCGCGCCGGGTCCGTCGCGCCGGCCTCCCACAGGTGGGCGACGGCGCGCTGCAGCAGGTGGCTGACCCAGCCGGGGCCCAGCCGCTGGCGGCCGCGGACCCGGTCGACGGTGAGCGGGTCACCCGTCAGTACGGCCAGGCGCAGATCGGGCCCGTAGGCCTTGGCGGTCGAACGCACCAGCGCCCACGTCCGGGTGACGCCCGCGAGGGGGTGCAGCGGAAGGTCGACGATGCCGTGCCCGTGGTCGTCCTCGATCAGCAGCGTCCCGGGACGGTCCCTCAGCACGGCCCGCAGTTCCCGGGCGCGGGCTTGCGAGACAGCGGCGCCCGTCGGGTTCTGCGCGCGGTCGGTGACGACGGCGGCGCGTGCCCCCTGACCGAGGGCACGCTCCAGTTCGGCGGGGAGCGGTCCGTCGTCGTCCACGGCCACGGGCACCGGGCGCAGTCCGAGCGCGGGTACGAGGTCGAGCAGGCTGCCCCAGCCGGGGTCCTCGACGGCGACGGCGTCTCCGGGACGCAGATGTGCCGCCAGGACACGTTCGATGGCGTCGAGCGAGCCGGAGGTGACGGCGAGCGGCCCGGCGGGCACTCCGTCGGCATCCAGCGCCGCCCGGGCCAGCGCCGCGAATCCGGGGTCGGCGTCCGGTGCGCCGTAGAGCACCGGGGCGTGTGCCGCCCGGTCGGCGGAGGCGGCGAAGGCGGTGGCGAGCGGCGGAAGCAGCGCGGGGTCGGGGTTGCCGGTGGAGATGTCGACACCGCCCGCGGGTGGCTCGACCCGGACCGATTCGCGGGGTGCGGTGGCCGGCCGCTGCCGGATCCGGCTGCCCCGTCGCCCCGCGGTCTCGATGACGCCGCGGTCACGCAGGGTGCGGTAGGCGGCAGCCACGGTATTGGGGTTCACACCCAGCTCGGCCGCCAGCTCCCGCAGTGGCGGCAGCGGTTCGCCCGGCGTGAGCGCACCGCTGCCCACGCCCCGCTCCACGCTGTCCGCGATCTCCGCTGCGCCACGACCTTCGATCCGGTAGTATCCTAGCACAAAAAATATTATGCACTAGTGCAATAGGAGTGTGCAATGGACGACCCGCCCTCCACCCCGGCGACCTACACCCCCACCGCGCGCACCACCGGCAGCCGGGCGCGCGAGCGCCTGGCCTACGACCGCGAATCGGTGCACGCCATCCTCGACGCGGGCTACCTGTGCCATCTCGGCTTCGTCCGGGACGGTGCGCCTGTCGTACTGCCCACGCTGTACGCCCGGGTGGGGGAACGGCTGTATGTGCACGGCTCCACGGGCTCCCGCCCGCTGCGCGAGGCGGGCCGGAACGACGCCGGGGTGCCGGTGTGTGTGACGGTCACCCATCTGGACGGGCTGGTTCTGGCCAAGTCGGCCTTCCACCACTCGGTCAACTACCGCTCCGTGGTGGCGCACGGCCTCGCACACCAGGTCACCGATCAGGAGGAACGGCTGCTGGCGCTGGACGCGATCGTGGAGAACGCCGTACCGGGCCGGGCCGACGACTCACGCAGGGCGAATCCGAAGGAGCTGGCCGCCACTGCCGTCGTCCGGTTGGACCTGGAGGAGGTCTCGGCGAAGTCCCGCACCGGCGGGCCCAACGACGAGCCGGAAGACCTCGGCCTGCCGTACTGGAGCGGCGTACTGCCCGTCTCCACCGTCCACGGCGCTCCGATACCGGCCGGCGACCTCTCGCCGGACATCCCGCTGCCCGGCTACCTCACCGCGCGCTGACGTCCGCCGCCGCACCGGCGGGACCGGGGGACCCGGCCACCGGTGCGGCGTCGTCGGCCGGCGCCTTGGGGGTGGACCGCTGGGCGATGAAGGCGCCCAGCAGCACCACGGCACCACCCGTCAACTGGACGGCGCTCAGGTGCTCGCCGAGCAGCACCCAGGCGAGCACCGTGGCGATGACCGCCTCCAGGCAGGCCACCACACCCGCCACCGCGGGAGACAGCCGCCGTACCGAAACGACTCCGGTCAGATATGCGGTCGCGGTGGCCACCAGCACGATCCAGACCAGCAGCGCCAGCCCGTGCACCCCGGTGCCCTGCAACTGGGCGCTGCCGCCGAGCACCGACCAGTCGGTGTGCCAGGGCCTGGCGACCACGGTCAGCGCCAACGCGCCGATCAGCAGTCCATAGGCGATGACCCCGATCGGGTCGGCGGGCGGCCTGGCCGCGTCACCCTCCTCGACGCTGCTGCCGTGGTCCGAGAGCACGAAGTACCCCACCTGGCAGCAGGCGGCCCCCAGCGCGAGCAGCAGTCCGAGCCCGTCGAGCCGCAGCCCGGCCCACACCTCGACGACGCAGCTGAGGCCCCCGACCGCGAGCACCATGCCGACGGCGGCGGCCCGTGTCACCGCACGGCGCTGGACGAACCGCACCCACAGCAGCACCAGCGCGGGGGCAAGATACTCGATCAGCAGCGCGACGCCGACCGGGATGCGGGAGAGCGCGGTGAAGTAGAAGGCCTGCACACCGGCGACCGCGAGCAACCCGAAGCCCACCAGCAGCCACGGCCGCTCCCGTACCAGCGCCCGGTGCCGCCAGGCCAGCGGCAGCATGACCAGCGCCCCGCCCGCGGCGCGCAGCCAGGTGACGTGCAGGGGCTCCAGCCCGGCCTCGATGAGCGGTTTGGCCGCGACGCCCGAACTGCCGAACGCGCAGGCGGAGACCAACGCGAGAACGAGGCCCGAGGTGCGGGCGCGGGAGACGCCCGTGGTGGACGAGTCGGTGCGCATCGCCGCATCATCTCAAGCGCCGACAGGAGTGTCATCCCCGATACCCCTGACATCCACGGTCCGGACGGATCCGAGCCGTCGGCGCACGGTCTCGTCGGCGTACGGCCCCCTGCCGCCGAGGGGACGCAGCGGCCTCGGGCCCCACCAGGTGGCCTCAGGCGCCGTCGGCGACCCCGAGCCGGGCGGCCAGCTCTTCCACGTCGACCCCCGCGCGGCGCAGCACCTCCGCGCCCCGGCACTCCGGGTCGGCCACCACACCGGCGAACAGGTCGACGCCCTCCGTCCGCGCCCTCCCCAGCCGCCCGGCGCGGCGGGCGGCGAGTTCCAGGGCCGCCTGCGCGCTGGGCGACCAACCGGGCACCGCACCGGGCTGGTCGGAGACGGCCGGCACGGCGCCGGAATCCTCCACCGTGCTCTGCCAGCGCAGGCCGTAGCCGATGCTGCGCTGCACGAGATAGCCGAGCAG
Organism: Streptomyces smyrnaeus; assembly: GCF_017676345.1. Classification (GTDB taxonomy): domain Bacteria; phylum Actinomycetota; class Actinomycetes; order Streptomycetales; family Streptomycetaceae; genus Streptomyces; species Streptomyces smyrnaeus. Next base: position 247,966 of record NZ_JAFFZM010000011.1, read on the forward strand.
CTTGCCGATCTGCGGGCCGCCGCCGTCCAGCAGTTCCCAGGTGCCGCTGTCTGACTCCAGCAGGCTGTGCAGCAGGTGCGCCGTGTCGATCTGCTGGTCGCCGTCCCGCGCCGCGCGGCGGCGCGCGGTCGCGATCACATCGGCCAGCGCAGCGCTGGCCTGCGGGTCGACGGCGGCGTCGAACCCCGCTTCGGCCGAGAGACTGGGCGGTGTAGAACTGTGCACCGAACCACCACATCACACACACCTGTGAAAAATCATCGGCGTGCCGTGGCATATGCCGGTCCCCCCATGGGTGGGCGCGGATGTCGGACGTCTCCTCCTTGGGAAGGAGACGCGCGACTCCGCGCCCTGCGGGCGGCGGGGCCTCAGTCTTCCTCGGCGAGGATCAGATAGAGACTCTTGCGGGCGTCGTTGACGACCCGGAGCGCCTTTTCGCGCTGCTCCTCGGTGCCTGTCGCCCACACCTGCTGGAAGGCCGAGGCGAGCCCTCCGGCCGCGGTACGCACCTCCTGCAGGGCCTCCCAGTCGGCACCGCGCCCCGCGTCCTCCCAGGGGGCCTCGGCGCCGGCCTCGGCCTCGGTCCGGCCCGCGTCGGTGAGCGAGAAGTGCTTCTTGCCGCCCTCGCTCTCACTGACGATCAGGCCTTCGTCCTCCAGCAGTTGGAGGGTCGGGTAGACGGAGCCGGGGCTGGGCTTCCAGGCACCGCCACTGCGTTCGGCGATCTCCTGGATCATCTCGTAGCCGTGCATCGGGCGGTCCTTGAGCAGCGCGAGGATCGACGCCCTGACGTCGCCGCGCCGCGCCCGGCCCCGGGGCCCGCCCCGGCCGCGCCCACGGCCGCCGAAGGGTCCGCCGCCGAAGGGCGGCCCGAAGGGGCCGAAGGCCGCCCGCCCCCGCCCGGGGCCGTATCCGCGGCCCGGGCCATGACCGTGCGGGCCGCAGGGACCGCCACCGGCTCCCCCTCCGCCACGCTCGCGGCCCGGGCCGTACTGCCGAGCACCCTGTGCCATTTCGTGTTCCGTTCCGTAGGGATACATCGCTGACTCCTTCACATCGTATCTTTGATCCGTCGCGATGCTTCAACGATATATCGGAAGGCATCGGTCGGCAAGCACCTGCCGCCATCGCGCGGCCGAGCACCGGCCACCACCCCGCCGACCTGCCCTTCTGCCGTACGGGGAGCTCTGCGGGCGGGCCACGACCGGCTCCGTAAGCTGGGCGCCGGGGGGCGGCCGGCGCCTTCCCGCAAGCGTCAGGAGTCGCCCGTATGTCCACCCGTGTCGTCTCAGCGGACCGCAACCGCCGGGTTCCGGCACTCGTCGCCGCCCTTCTCGCGGTGGCCGTGCTCGCCGGGTGCGGCGCCGAACCGGGCGACAGCACCCCGGAGCGCGACCGCACCTCCACGGCGGACCGCCCCGCACCCCCGCCCGTACACGCGGGCTTCGACTACCAGATCGGCGGCGCCTACCCGCCGCCCGACGGGGTGCGCGTGGTCTCCCGGGACCGCGCGCACAAGCCGGCAGCCGGGCGGTACAGCATCTGCTACGTCAACGGCTTCCAGGCCCAGCCCGACGCCCTGGACTGGTGGCAGCGGCACCACCCCGACCTGGTGCTGCACGGGGCGGGCGGCAAGCCGGTGATGGACACCGACTGGAACGAGGCACTGCTCGACACCTCCACCGCCGCGCGCCGCAAGGCGCTGGCCCGTATCGTCGGCGGCTGGATCGAGGGCTGCGCCGACAAGGGGTTCCAGGCGGTCGAACTGGACAACCTCGACTCCTACGAGCGCTCCGGAAAGCGCCTCACCCGGGCCGACAACGTGAAGTTCGCCGCACTGCTGACCCGGCGCGCGCACCGGAGCGGGATGGCGGCCGGCCAGAAGAACGCCCAGGAACTGCTGGACCAGCGCGCCGCGATGGGGTTCGACTTCGCCGTGACGGAGGAGTGCGGGCAGTACCAGGAGTGCGGGAGTTACGCGAAGGCGTACGACGACCGGGTGCTGGACGTCGAGTACACGGCCAAGGGGCTCGCGGCGGCCTGCCGCACATGGGGCGAGCGGCTGTCGATCGTCCGGCGGGATCTGGATGTCCGGCCGGAGGGAGAGGACGGGCACCTGTACGAACGGTGCTGAGCCGGGCTCGGCCGGCTCCGGGGGTCGGCAGCGCACATCCCGGGGCACCCTGCACCTGAGCAGCGCCTCTCGCACAGCTGTTCAAGCCACGCGCGGGGAATTGGCGCTGCCCCCGGCCGCCCCGGCGTCGTACCGTCCCGGGCCATGAGACTCCGTACCGTTGACGCGTTCGCCGCCCGGCCCTACACCGGGAACCCCGCCGCCGTCGTCCTGATGGACGAGGACGGACTGCCGGACGACTCCCGCCTCCAGGCCGTCGCAGCCGAGCTCAACCTGTCCGAGACCGCCTACGCGCACCCGGTGCCCGGCGACCCCGAAGCCGACTGGGCGCTGCGCTGGTTCACACCGACGACGGAGGTGGACATGTGCGGTCACGCCACGCTCGCCACCGCCCATGTGCTCGCCGAGGACGGCCTGCTGGGCGAGGGCGAGCGGGTGCGCTTCCGTACCCGCAGCGGGGTGCTCAGCGCCACCCGGGAGCCGGACGGCACGCTCACCCTCGACTTCCCCACCGCCCGTCCGGCGCCGGTCCCGGTGCCGGACGGCGTCCCGCAGGCCCTCGGCGCCGACGCCGTGGCCGCCTGGGACACCGGCACGCTGGGGATGCTGGTGCTGGAGCTCGCCGACGAGCAGACGTTGCGCGAACTGACCCCCGAGTCCGCCGCCGTCGCCGCGCTCCCCACCCCGGTCGTGGTGGTGACGGCCGCGGCGGCACCGTCCTCGCACGCCGCGCCGGGCGAGCCGGGGCACGACTTCGTCTCCCGCGTCTTCGCACCCTCCCAAGGGCTCCCGGAGGACCCCGTCACCGGCAGCGCGCACACCGCGCTCGCGCCCCTGTGGTCACGCCGGCTCGGACGCGAGACGCTGACCGGCCTCCAGGCGTCGCGCCGCACCGGCTATGTGCGCACCACGCTGCGCGGCGACCGCACCCTGCTGAACGGTCAGGCGATCACGGTGCTGGACGCGAAGCTGCGTACACGGCTGTAGGTCCTGCGGCGGCCCGTGCCGCTCATCGCCGCGGCCTCACGGTGTGGGCAGCCAGTCCACCCGACCCGCGAGCAGCGCGTAGCCGACGAAGGCGACGATGTCGATCAGCGCGTGGGCCGCCACCAGCGGCCCCACGCGGCCCCAACGCCGGTAGAGGAGGCCGAAGACGAGCCCCATCGCCAGGTTGCCGAAGAACCCGCCGATGCCCTGGTAGAGATGGTAGGAGCCGCGCAGCACGGCGCTCGCGAAGAGCGAGGCGAGCGGCGACCAACCCAGCTGGTCGAGCCGACGCAGCAGATAGCCGACGACGATCACCTCCTCCAGCACGGAGTTCTGCACGGCGGAGGCGATCAGCACCGGGTACTTCCACCACACGTCGGGCAGTGACTCGGGCTCCACCGTGAGGTTGAAGCCGCCGGCCTGCGCCAGCAGATAGAGGCCGATGCCGCAGCCGCCGATACCCGCAGCCGCAGCCGCGCCCCAGCTCAGGTCGAAGGCGGGCCTGCGACGGTCGAAGCCGAGTACCCGCAGGCCGCCAGCCCCCTCGCGCGCCAGGAGGTGCGCGACCAGCGCGACCGGTACCAGCGCGGTCGCGATCCCGAACAGCTGCCAGGCCAGGTCGAGCCAGGGCCGGCCGGGTGCCTGCGAGGAGTTGAGCCGGGCGGCCTGGTCGGCCAGCCCGCCCGGTCGGGTCAGCGCACCGACGAAGCTGATCAGCGACGAGACGGCGCTGGCTCCCAGCGAGAGGGCGAGCACCAGCAGCAGTTCGCTGCGGAGCGCCTGCCGCGGCAGCCCGTCGGCGGTGGCTGCCGCGGGTGCGGGCAGCGGGTCGTCAGGCGCCTGTGCGCGCACGCGCACCTCCAGTTCCCGACGCCGTGCTCATCCCGTCTCCTCCTGTCGCACCGCCACCGGACCTGCCACGTCCCAGCTTGCCCGACGGCTCCGGTGCGCCCGACGTGCGGGGGCCCGGTGCGCCGACGTGCGGGGCCCGGTGTGTCCGAAGTCCGGGCCCCGCGCCACGGAACGGCCCGCGGCGACACGCCGGGAACGCTGCCGATCGGGGTGCCCTGTCCCGGCCGTTCTCCGCACGTCCGGCTACGGCCCCTCGCCCCAGGTGTGTACGGCGGCGCCGTCCGCCGCGCGTTCGCAGTAGGCACGCGCGACGGCGGCCAGCGCCTTCTCCCGGTCGAGTCCGGAGTCCACAGCGCGGTGGTAGGCCGCCGCCTGCCACGAGGCGCCGTTGACCCGCAGTCGGCAGCGCTCCTCGATCACCGACAGGTACCGGTCGCGGTCCGCGGGCTCCACCCCCCAGGCGTCGAGACCGGCTGCGGCCAGCGGCAGCAGCTCGTTGCGCACCAGCCGGGTGGCGGGCTGCCGCACCAGCCCGGTGCCCCGGCCGGAGCGCGGCCACCACAGCTCGGCCTCGATGCCGTACCGGCAGGCCGCGTCGAAGTTCCGCTCGGCGTACTCGAACGGCATCCGGTTCCACACCGGCCGCGGGTCGTCGGCCAGCGCCCGGACCAGCCCGTAGTAGAAAGCGGCGTTGGCCAGCACATCGGTCACCGTCGGTCCGGCCGGCAGCACCCTGTTCTCCACCCGCAGATGCGCGGCCCCCTCCATCACTCCGTAGACGGGCCGGTTCCAGCGGTAGATGGTGCCGTTGTGCAGGGTCAGCTCCGGCAGCGCCGGCACCCCGCCGGCGGCCAGCACGCGCTGCGGGTCCTCCTGGTCGCAGATGGGCAGCAGGGCGGGGAAGTAGCGCAGGTTCTCCTCGAACAGGTCGTACGCGGAGGAGATCCAGCGTTCCCCGAACCAGGTGCGCGGGCGTACTCCCTGGGCGCTCAGCTCCGGCGGGCGGGTGTCGGTGGCCTGGAGGAAGAGCGGGATCCGCGACTCGCGCCACAGTTCGTGCCCGAACAGGAAGGGCGAGTTGGCGCCCATGGCGATCTGCGCGCCGCTGACGGCCTGCGCCGCGTTCCATACGTCGGCGAACCGGCCGGGCGTCACCTGCAGGTGGAGCTGTACGGAGGTGCAGGCGGACTCCGGCGCTATCGACTCCGAGGTGCTCACCAGGTGTTCGACACCGTCGATGTCGAGGGAGATCTCCTCGCCGCGTGCTGCCATGATCTGGTCGTTGAGCAGCCGGTAGCGGTCGCCCTCGGTGAGGTTGGCCAAGGTCAGATCGCGTGCCGTGAGCGTCGGCAGGGTACCGATCATGACGATGCGCGCGTCGACCTCACGGGCCTGCCGGTCCGCGTAGGCCAGCCCGGTGCGCAGTTCCTCGGCGAGCTGGTCGAGAACTCTTCCGGAGAGCGCGTGCGGCACGATATTCACTTCGAGGTTGAACTGCCCCAGTTCGGTCTGGAAATCCGAGCTCGCGATGTGCTGGAGAACCTCCGCATTCACCATGAGGGGCTGACCTTGGGCGTCCGAGAGATTCAGCTCGATCTCCAGCCCCATCAGATTCCTGGGCCGGTCGAACCTCTTCTCTTCCAGCAGCTGCCACAGCCCCTGGAGGCACTTGTGCAGCTTCTGTCGGTACCGCCGTCGATCGGACAGGTCGAACCTGTCGGCGACGACCTTCTCTCCCATCGGGGGCTTCCTCCCTGCTGGTGGATGCTGCCGGAGGTCCCGGCCGAGCGTGCACCGATGATGCCCTGCCGCGCTACGGATAACGCCTGGCAGGGCTGACGCGGCGGGTAACTGCCGCTAGGCTGGCGGATGCAGGACGGCACATTCCCTCGGCATACGGCGGCGTCCAGCCCCAGCGGCACAGCTTCCGTGAAAAACACCGGCATCTTCCGGCCGACCGCGTTTCCCCCAGATTCCGAGGTCAACCCCGTATGCCCGTCGTCGCCGCAGGTGAAAAGCCTGCAGATTCGACCGGTTACGACCTTACGGGAAACAACGGGGCACGTTAGCGGAAACACTCCTCGAACACATCTCGTATAAACTGCGCGAACGAGGCAGAGACTTGGCGATCCCGGCCCGCCCCCGTCGACCCCTCCCAGCCGCTTCCGCGGCCCATCCCGCGCCGACACAGCCGTCGCGCCCCCGCCAGCACCTTGTGTCTCCCAAGAGAGGCGACCCGCCATGCCGCTGCACGTACCCTCGGCCCCGGCCCCCGCCCTGCGCAGTGTCCTGACCGCTCTCGGCTCCCCGAGCGCGGTCAGGGGCTCCCGAGCCCCCATGGCGCTGCGCACCGCGCAGGGCCCCCTGCGTCCCGAACTCCCGCTCCCGGCGTACGAGATGGCACGCGTGGCGCCGCACTCCCGCGAACGTGCCATGGAGCGCGTCGCCGAACGCGCCGACGAACCGGCGACCGCCTCCCCGCGCACCCGGCTGACCGGCTGGCGCTTCCTGCTGTCCGACGACGGAACCGCCGGTGAGGGCGCACAGGGCGCGTACGTCGGCACGGCGGAAGCCGTGATGACGGCGGACGGCTGGGCCTTCGGCCAGTTCCGGCAGGGCCCCTACGTCCTGTCGACCGTGCGGGCGATGCGCCAGGCCGAACTGCTGCCGACGCCCTACCAGCCGCGGCTGCTGTCGGTGCCGGAGCTGTACATGCTCACCCTGTGGCTGCACGCCGACGTCTCCGCCGACCCGTGCGGCGGCGTGCCGGACCCGGCCGACCTGCTGATACCGCTGGCCCCCGCGCCGCCCGGCATCGCCCCGCACACCGCGCACCGGGTGGATGCGCTGCTGCCCGTACTGACGCGCAGGCTGGTGGCCTCCGCGGCTGCGGCGCAGCCGGCTCCCGGTACGGACCCGCAGGCGGCCGGGCTGCTGCGTACGGCCTGAGACCGGCTCGGGGGCGGAGCGGGACCGGCGTCCGTCCCGCGACACACCTGCACCGCTGTGCGCTCCACCGGATGGGCTACTCTTCGCGATTACCCGAACCCCCCGGAACAGCCGCGCAGTTGGGCGCAACCGCCCGCCCGGGTGATGCGTCTGTGCGGTTGGGTACGAGCTGACGCGAAATCCCTGCGGATTCGAGCCAGCAGCGGAACACTGGGAGATGGACCGGAACGTACGCACGTACGGGGTTACGGGGGAACGGCCATGCACAGCAAGAGCCGCAGGACAGACGCCACAACACTACGGAAGACGACACCGACAATGTGCCAGCACCAGCCACCGTGCCCGACAGCGGAGTCAGCCGACAGGGAGGCCGCGCACGCCGTGGCCCACCACCCCGAGCAGGGCTGGAGCCTGCTCTGCAACGGAGTTCTGCTCTTCGAGGACACGGGTGAGCTGCTGCCGGACGGCCAGATCATCGCGCCGCACAAGCCGCTCGGCGCGCGCCACGTCATCACCGCCGCCTAGCGCGCGGCGGCAGTCGACCGCATATGAGGGTTGCGGTCACCGTAGGCGCCGTCGATCCGGCGCACCGGCGGCCAGTACTTGTCGGACGCCTGCACACCGGCCGGGAAGACGGCTTCCTCGCGTCCGTAGCCCTGCTGCCACTCGCGGCCGAGCATCGCGGCGGTGTGCGGGGCGTTGCGCAGCGGGTTGTCCTCCCTGTCCCACTCCCCCGTGCCGACCTTCTCGATCTCCGCACGAATGGCGATCATCGCCTCGCAGAACCGGTCGACCTCGTTGAGGTCCTCGCTCTCGGTCGGCTCGATCATCAGCGTTCCCGCGACGGGGAAGGACATCGTCGGCGCGTGGAAGCCGTAGTCGATCAGCCGCTTGGCGACGTCGTCGATGCTCACACCCGTCTGCTTGGTGAGCGGGCGTACGTCGATGATGCACTCGTGCGCCACCAGTCCGTTCGGGCCCGTGTAGAGCACGGGGTAGTGCGGCTCCAGCCGCTTGGCGATGTAGTTGGCGCTCAAGACCGCCACCTGGGTCGCCCTGCGCAGCCCCTCGGAGCCCATCAGCCGCACATACGCCCAGGAGATCGGCAGGATCCCGGCCGAGCCCCACGGCGCCCCCGAGACCGGCCCGATGCCCGTCTCGGGACCCGCGGCGGGCTGCAGCGGGTGGTTGGGCAGGTACGGCGCCAGATGCTCGCGTACGCCGATCGGGCCGACGCCAGGGCCGCCGCCACCGTGCGGGATGCAGAACGTCTTGTGCAGGTTCAGATGCGAGACGTCGGCACCGAAGCGGCCGGGGCGGGCCAGCCCCAGCAGGGCGTTGAGGTTGGCGCCGTCCACGTACACCTGGCCACCGGCGTCGTGCACGGCGGCGCAGACCTCGGTGATGTGCTCCTCGAACACGCCGTGCGTCGAGGGGTAGGTGACCATGAGGACGGCCAGCTCGTCGCCGTGCTGCTCGATCTTGGCGTGCAGATCGGCCACGTCCACGTCACCGTTGTCGCTGGTCTTGACGACCACGACCTTCATCCCGGCCATCACGGCGCTGGCCGCGTTGGTGCCGTGCGCCGAGGACGGGATGAGGCAGACGGTGCGCTGTGCCTGACCGTTGGCCCGGTGGTAGGCGCGTACGGCCAGCAGTCCGGCCAGCTCCCCCTGGGAGCCGGCGTTGGGCTGGAGGGAGACCTTGTCGTAGCCGGTGACCTCGGCCAGCCGCTCCTCCAGTTCGCGGATCAGCGTCAGATAGCCCTCGGCCTGCTCGGCGGGCGCGAACGGGTGCAGCGCGCCGAACTCGGGCCAGGTGATCGGCTCCATCTCGGTGGTGGCGTTGAGCTTCATCGTGCAGGAGCCGAGCGGGATCATGCCGCGGTCCAGCGCGTAGTCGCGGTCGGCCAGACGCCGCAGATAGCGCAGCATCGCCGTCTCGGAGCGGTGCTCGTGGAAGACCGGATGGGTGAGGTACTCGTCGGTGCGCAGCAGGTCACCGGGGAGCGCCTCTTCGGTCGCCGCGTCCAGTTCGTCGAGGTCGGCGTCCGCGGGGACCCCGAAGGCGCGCCATACGGCGGTGAGCTGCTCGCGGCCCGTCGTCTCGTCGCAGGCGATGCCGATGTGGTCGGCGTCGACCTGCCGCAGGTTGACTCCGGCCTCGCGGGCCCGCTCGGTGATCTCGGCCGCACGGCCCGGGACACGGGCGGTGACGGTGTCGAAGAAGCTGTCGTGGACGATCTCCACGCCGCCGTCCCGCAGCCCGGCGGCGAGCAGCGCCGAGTAGCGGTGGGTGCGGCGGGCGATGGCGGCCAGTCCGTCGGGGCCGTGGTAGGCGGCGTACATTCCGGCCATCACGGCGAGCAGCACCTGTGCGGTGCAGATGTTGCTGGTGGCCTTCTCACGGCGGATGTGCTGCTCGCGGGTCTGCAGGGCGAGGCGGTAGGCCTGCTCGCCGTCCACGTCCTTGGAGACACCCACCAGACGGCCGGGCAGGCTGCGGGCGAACTTCTCGCGCACCGACATGTAGCCGGCGTGCGGCCCGCCGAAGCCCATCGGGACACCGAAGCGCTGGCTGGAGCCGACGGCGATGTCGGCCCCCAGCTCACCGGGCGAGGTCAGCAGCGTGAGCGCCAGCAGATCGGCCGCGACGGTGACCACGGCACCCAGTTCGTGCGCCTGCTCGACGACCCGGCGCTGGTCGCGCACCGCGCCGGAGGCACCGGGGTACTGGAGCAGCACGCCGAAGACCCCGCCGCGCTCGGCGAGCTCGTCGGGGATGCCGTCGCTCAGGTCGGCGACGACGATCTCCACACCGGTGGGCTCGGCGCGGGTGCGCAGCACGGCGACAGTCTGCGGCAGGCAGTCGGCGTCGACCAGGAAGACGCCGCCGCCGCTCTTGCCGACCTTGCCGACGCGGCGGGAGAGAGCCATCGCCTCGGCGGCGGCCGTGGGCTCGTCCAGCAGTGAGGCTCCGGCGGTGGGCAGCCCGGTCAGATCGGCGACGACCGTCTGGAAGTTGAGCAGCGCCTCCAGCCGCCCCTGGGAGATCTCCGGCTGGTACGGCGTGTACGCGGTGTACCAGGCGGGGTTCTCCAGCACATTGCGCAGGATCACCGGCGGCGTGACGGTGCCGTGGTAGCCGAGGCCGATCATGGAGTGCAGGACCTGGTTGCGGCGCGCGAGGGAGCGCAGCTCGGCCAGCACCTGGTCCTCGCTCCGGGCCTCGGGGAGCTGCAGCCGCTCGGTGCTCCTGATCACGTCGGGCACCGCCGCCGCGGTCAGCTCGTCCAGCGATCCGTAGCCGACCTGCGCGAGCATCTTGGCCTGCGCGCCGGCGTCGGGTCCGATATGGCGGCTCTCGAAGGGAGTGCCGCTCTCCAGTGCCGAGAGCGGGGTGCGATGGGAAGTCATCTGCGGGGGCCTCCTGGTCTGTGCGACCTGCGAGGGGCACCTTTACGGGTGCCCGGACGGCCTCCCCCTCTGTCATCTCGACCTGAGAGTTTCACCGAGCCACCAGGTGCCGGAGGCTCGGCTTACACCGTCGGTGAGGAGGGGCTTCGGTGCTGGTCCGGGCCCGCCCTGCTTTCCAGAGTGACCTCGTCCGCGCGGTACGTGAGCCTGAGAGATTCCGGGGAGGAGTTGCTCCTTCGGCGCCTCCGGAACGTACGCCGGAGGACTCTCCCGCACGGGGTCGACAGCCACTTCGAGAGTATCAGCGCCCCCTTGAGTGGTAACCCGTAGTGCACTCAAGCAGCGAACTCGAGTAGCCATCAACCGAAAAGTGCCGTTTCGTGGTGGTACGAGCGTGAAGAACACGTCGCGACACCGTGGAGGAGACCCGTGCAGACCGACATAGATCCGCGGAGCCTGATCGGCCGCAAGGCGTTCGACAGCGAGGGAGTCAAGATCGGCACGGTGGACGAGGTGTATCTCGACGACGCCACGGGCGAACCGGAGTGGGCGGCGCTGCGTACCGGCATCTTCAGCCGTGACGCCTTCGTCCCGCTGGAGCCCGCCAGCCTGGACGACACCGGGCTGCGCGTCCCGTTCGAGCGGGCCCTGATCAAGGGAGCGCCCGACTTCGGCGTCGGCCGGCACCTCTCCCCCCAGCAGGAGCTGCAGCTCTACCGCCACTACGGGCTCGACGTCCCGGCGGGCGGGGACGCCCCCACTCCCCCGGACCGTGACTTCGGGCGGGTCGCCGGCGCCGGGGACTGAGCTGCCAGCACCGCGGCGATCTCCGCGTCCAGCATCCTCGGCTCGGCGGGCGCCAGCTCCGGGTCGTCGACGGAGAAGGTGCGCACCCGGCCCGGCGGCGTGTCCGGCTCCTCGAAGCGGACGGTGACCTTCCCGACACCGCTGCCCTGCACCCAGCCTCTGCCGTACCGGGCGTGGTACACGTCCCGGCCGGGGATCCAGCGCCGGTCGGCGGGGACCGCCGCGCCCGGCTCCTCGACGGCGGCGCCCGGCTCCCTCGCCGCCCCCTCCGCCCGCACCGGCCCCTCACCCTCCCGCGGGCCTTCCTCGGCCGTGGCCGGGGACTGCGCACCCTCCGGCCGGCCGCCGTCCGCCGTCTCCTGGCTCAGCGCGGCCTGGGCCTGCGCGAACAGGTCCTCCTGCGTGAAGTCGGCGAGCCCGCTGACCCCGACCCCCAGCAGCCGCACGCCCGCCGTGGTGTCCACCCCGTCCAGCAGCCGCAGCGCCGCCTCCTTGACGACGCCGGGGTCGTCGGTGGGCCCGCGCAGCGTCTCCGACCTGGTGAGGGTGGAGAAGTCGTAGCTGCGCACCTTGATGACCACGGTGCGCCCGGAGCGGCCCGCGGCGCGCAGGCGCGTCACACAGCGCCCGGCCAGCCGCTCCACCTCCAGCCGCACCCGGGTGCGGTCGGTGAGGTCCACGTCGTAGGTGTCCTCGACGGAGACCGATTTGGCGTCCCGCTCGGCCACCACCGGGCGGTCGTCGATGCCGTGGGCCATCGCGTGGACCGAGGTGCCGTGCGCCCTGCCCAGCAGCCGCAGCAGCTCGTCCTCGCCCGCTTCCACGACCTCCCCGACGGTGGTGATACCGGCCCTGCGCAGCACCTCCGCCGTGGCCGGACCCACCCCGGGCAGCGTCCGCACGGACAGCGGCGCCAGCATGTCGCGCTCGGTGCCCACCGGGATGAGGACCAGGCCGTCCGGCTTCGCCTGCTCCGAGGCGATCTTCGCCAGCATCTTGGATCCCGCGAGCCCCACCGAGCCGGTCAGTCCCGTGGCCGCTGCGATGTCCCGCCGCAGCCGCTCACCGACCTCTCGCGCCCCCTCGGCGCCGCCCTGCGTCCCTCCCAGCGCCTCCCCGGCCTCCAGGTCCACAAAGGCCTCGTCGAGGCTCAGGGGCTCCACCAGGGGCGACAGCTCGTGCAGCAACTCCATCACCACCTCGCTGATCGCGCGGTAGAGCCCGAACCGCGTGCCCAGATACGCCGCGTTCGGCGCCAGCCTTCTGGCCTGGGCCGTGGGCATCGCGGAGTGCACCCCGAAGCGTCTGGCCTCGTAGGAGGCGGTGGAGACCACCCCACGCGGCCCGAGACCGCCGACCACCACCGGCTTCCCGCGCAGGCTGGGCTTGGACGCCTGCTCCACGGCTGCGAAGAAGGCGTCCATGTCCAGATGCAGGATGGTCGGCGACGCTCTCACGCCCTTGATGGTGCCGCACACCACTGACAACCGGACGCTGTGGCTCGGTCCGACGGTGATGCCGCCGGTACAACGGCCAGGGGCAGCCCCGGTCGGCGTGGGGTCGCCTCGTCAGCCGGCGCGATTGCGGCGCCGGGCCAGCTCGTCCTCGGGGTGGTTGCCGATCAGGGTCTCGCCGGTGTCGACGCGCTCCCCGTGCAGCTGGGACAGAGCGCCTTCGACGTCCTTCCAGACCACGCCGACAGCGATACCGAAGACGCCCTGGCCGCCCTGCAGGAGATCCACCACCTCGTCCGGCGAGGAACACTCGTAGACCGTGGCCCCGTCGCTCATCAGCGTCATCCGGGCGAGGTCGGTTCGGCCCCGGGAGCGCAGATGCCGGACGGCGGCGCGGATGTTCTGCAGCGAGACACCGGTGTCCAGCAGCCGCTTGACGATCTTGAGGACGACGATGTCCTGAAAGCTGTAGAGGCGCTGGGTGCCCGAGCCGTAGGCGGGGCGGATGCTGGGCTCGACCAGCCCGGTACGGGCCCAGTAGTCCAGCTGCCGATACGTGATCCCGGCCGCCGAACAGGCGGTCGGACCCCGGTAGCCGACCTGCTCGGCAGGAGTGCCGGGCTGGGGCCCCGGGACGTCTCCCGGCCGCAGGCCGGGGGTCGGTGCGGGGGACGGCCGCCCTGGGGGCATCTCCCGGCCGGAGGCCGGGGGTGGGCCGTCGGGTAGGGACGAGTCGCCAGCCGCCGTACCTTCGCCGCCGGTGCTTGTCACGCCGACCTCCGTCCTTCACATCCCGGGTTACCCCCGGAACCTGCCCACATGAAGGTAGGCAGTCACTCCGAGTGCGTCAACGATCGCCACACTCGGCACGGCGAGTGATAATCCCCCGGAGAGTGGTTTCGCGTGCCCTAGGCCGGGGAATAGCTGGCCGGTTGGTCAGCGGCGCCAGACTCGCTCGCACACCTCTCCCCGGCCTCCGGCCGGGAGAAGTCCCGGACCGGCGGCGGCTCCCGGCGGAGCGTCACTGGCTGCTGGTGCCGAAGTCCTCCGGAGAGATCTGGTCGAGGAACTCGCGGAACTTCTCCACCTCGTCCTCCTGCTCGTCCGGAATCGCGATACCCGCGTCGTCCAGCACACCGTCACTGCCGTAGATCGGCGTGCCGGTACGCAGAGCGAGCGCTATGGCGTCGGACGGACGGGCACTGACTTCCACACCACTGGCGAAGACCAGTTCCGCGTAGAACACGCCTTCCCGCAGGTCCACGATGCGGACCGCGGTCAGCTCCTGACCCACTGCTTCCAGGACGTCCTTGAACAGGTCATGGGTGAGTGGGCGTGCGGGAGTCATGCCCTGCTGGGCGAAGGCGATCGCGGTCGCCTCCCCGGGGCCGATCCAGATGGGGAGGTAGCGGTCGCCTCCCACTTCTCGCAGGAGCACGATCGGTTGGTTGGTGGGCATTTCCACCCGGACACCCACGACGTCGAGCTCATTCACACAGCAACCCTAGGCCGTGCCGCGCCTGTTTGGGTAGTCGGGCAGCCGTCCGGCCCCGGCATCCGTGTGCTGTTTCAGTCACCCCGCGTGCGGGCCGCCCCCGCGGCGGACTCCACAAAGGCCCCGTAGAGCCGCACCGAGAGGTCCGTGAGCTCTTCGGCGGTGCTCTCGGCGCGCGTCCTGGTCCGCTGGTCCGGATGGCGGCGAAGCGGCGCCACGAGCTGCTCGACGAGATCCAGCTGCCGGTCCGCCGCGGCCTTCACCGCCCGCAGATGGCGTGCCTCCACCCCGTAGCGGCCCAGCTGCGCCACCAGCCGTGCCACGGTCACATCGGCCGGCCGGTAGGTACCGTCCTCGGCCGCGGCGAGCAGCCCGTACTTCTCCCACTCGGCCAGCTCCGCCTCCCGCGCGCCCACGAGCCGGAGCAGCTCGCGGCGCCCGATGCGCACGGCGGGAGCCGGAGGGATCGCCTCCGGCTCCTTGGGATCGCGGGGCGGCACCACCGGGACAGCCGGGCGGTCGGCCGCCTCACCGCCCGCTTCGAGATGCTCCTTGATGACCTTCAGCGGCAGATAGTGGTCCCGCTGCATACGCAGCACACAGCTGAGCCGCTCGACATCCTCGGACCGGAACTTGCGATACCCGGACGGAGAACGCGCCGGCTCGATCAGCCCCTCCGCCTCCAGAAAACGGATCTTGGAGACGGTGACCTCAGGAAACTCCGCACGGAGCGCCTGGAGGACGGCGCCGATGCTCATCGGCTCGCTCTCCTGCCCGGTGGCGGTGCCCCCTCGGGCACCGCCGGACGGCGTGTGCAGCATGAGCCTCCCTGCCGGGGGTGTCAGTAGGTGCGCGGGCTCGCGTAGAAGACCAGCCGGTACTTCCCGATCTGCACCTCGTCGCCGTTCCCGAGCGGCACTCCCGTCTCGATCCGCTCCCGGTTGACGTAGGTACCGTTCAGGCTGCCGACGTCGGAGACGGTGAAGACACCGTCGGGCCCACGCCGGAACTCGACGTGACGGCGCGAGACGGTCACATCGTCCAGGAAGATGTCGCTCTCCGGGTGACGCCCGGCGGTGGTCAGCTCCCCGTCGAGCAGGAACCGGCTGCCCGAGTTGGGGCCGCGCCGTACGACAAGCAGTGCCGAGCCCATGGGCAGCGCGTCCACCGCGGCCTGCGCCTCGGGCGGCAACACCGGAGAGACATGCTGACCGGTCGCTTCGGAGTCGTAGGCCTCCAGCCCCGAGATGGAGATCGTGGACGTCGTCTCGGACGACCCTTCCGCAGGCACACCGCCCCTCAGGGGGGCGCCGCAGTTGGAGCAGAACCGGCTCGCTTCCGCGACGCGGGCTCCACACCTGTTACACACCGGCAAGGCAGGACCTCCACCCGGATTTGAGGTTGGCGGTGCCTGGGAACCTATGCGCCCCTGTGTGCCAGGGTCAACAGAAAACGCCCCGTGACCACCCGAATTGTCTCCTCCGGGTCCGGCCACCTCATCACGGAAGAGCGGGCGCTCGGTGCCCTCCGGCGCTCCCGCCGGGTCCGCGCCCTGAGGGGCACGGTGCCGTGCGGTACCCGTGTCGCCGCCCCGGCGGCCCTTGCCGAACAACTTCGAAAAAAAACTCACGGGCGATTCCCCTCGCACGAAACAGACCCGCCCGTGGGGCAGGACAGACCCTCGATGCTCTCACTGGTCACTTCCGACGCCGGGATAACGTCCGTGACCCGTAGACAGTTTCCACCACGCGGTGCCCAACTCGCCCGCCGACCCCCCGAAACTCCTATCACCATCTCACTGTGATGACGACCGAGCGTAGTCAGGCCGCTTCGCCTGTCGCAAGGCGTCCACAGTGATCTTCCCCGAGCGGGTCACATCCACCGTGGCCTGCTTGTTCTTCAGCGTCTGCACGACTCCGCCGGGGATGTTCAGCGCGGGTTCCAGGTCGGCGGGCTTGCCGATCACCTCGAAACGGTAAGGCTGCTCGATCCTATGCCCGTCCACGCTGACCCCGCCGCCGCTGTCGGTGAAATGTGTGCTCGCCACCACGCGCACCCCGTTGACCTCCATGGCCTCGGCGCCGGCGGCCCGCAGCTCCTGGACCGCGTCGAGCAGCGCGTCCGAATCCGCCGCCCCGGCCCGATCCTTGATCGTCATCCGGATGCCGGGCCCCTCGGCCGCCACCGTACCGGCGAGCACACCGAGCTGGGCCGCCTTCTGCCTGGTCTGCTTACGGGCTTCCTCGGCCTGGTCCGAGGAGGTCTCCAGCTGCGTACGCTGCCCCTCCAGCTGCCGCTTCTCGTCCTCCAGCCGCTTGGTGCGGTCGTCGAGCTCGTCGAGGATACGGACCAGGTCCTCGCGCCGGGCGCCGCGCAGCGCACTGTTCTCGCTCGTGGAGCGCACCTGGATCGCCAGCCCGAGGCCGAGGACGAAGAGCAGGAGCGCGACGATGAGTTGGGCGCGCGTCACCCGCGGGGGCCATACGGCCTTGGCGAGCCGTTGCCGTCCCGTCAACCGCGGGCCGCCGTCCTCACCCTGCGCGCCCGCCGTCTCCCGGCCCTGCGCGTCCGCCGTCTCCTGCCGCTCCGGAGGCAGCTCGCGCTCCGGTGGGAGTCGGCGCTCCGGAGGCAGCCCGCGCTCCGGAGGAAGTCCCTGTCCCGGCGTGCTGTCGTCACTCATCGGCCTCACGCCCTGAACACGTGCCGACGGATGGCGGCCGCGTTGGAGAAGATCCGGATACCCAGGACGACAACCACACCGGTGGACAGCTGGGCACCGACCCCGAGCTTGTCGCCGAGGAAGACGATCAGCGCGGCCACCACCACGTTGGACAGGAACGAGACGACGAACACCTTGTCGTCGAAGATGCCGTCCAGCATGGCGCGCAGTCCACCGAAGACCGCGTCCAGCGCTGCGACGACGGCGATGGGCAGATACGGTTCGACCGCCAGCGGCACCACGGGCCGGACGACAAGTCCGGCCACGACTCCCACGACGAGGCCCAGTACGGCGATCACGATGTGCTGCCCTTCCCTGTCCGCACAGGTTCAGCTGTTCTCAGAATCAGACTCGGCGCGGCAGGCAGCCGCACCTCGTCCTGGACGGAAATACTCGTTCTGGCACCGTAGTCCTTGTGCAGGACGTACAGGTACTGGCCGTCGACGCTGTCCTGGAAGGTCCGGGAGAACTGCTGCCCCGGCCCGATCGCCAGCAGCGTATAGGGCGGAACCAGCGGCTTGTTGTCGACCAGGATGGCGTCGCCCGCCGCGCGGATGGCCGAGCGTGACGTGAGGCGCTGGCCGTTGATCGAGATGGCCTCGGCGCCCGCCGCCCACAGTCCGTTGACGACGCGCTGAAGATCGCGGTCGCGGATCCTGCCCGTGTCGGAGAAACCGTCGGTCTTGCGGGGCCCGTCGCCTTCACCGGACTCGGTGTCCTCGGCGTCGTCCACCACCAGCTTGAGCCCCGGCCCCTCGACCGCCGTCGCACCGGAGAGCAGGGCCGTGGTCTTCCCCCGCTCGTCACCGTGCTGCTCCAGGGCCTTCCGCTGCCGGCGCTCGACCGAGGCCCGCAGCTTGTCGACGTCCTTCTGGAGCTGGTCGGCCCGATCGCCGCCCGCCTCGATCCGCTCGATGAGCTCCTGCTTCTCCTTGGCCACGCTCGGCGCGGAGATCTGCGCCTGCGCGGCCCCCACGGTCACCACCAGCGCCGCCAGCACCAGCCCGAGGGCGAGCCCCAGCTTCGCCCGCAGTGTGCGCGGCATTCTGGAGCGGCCCACCTCGCCCCGGCGTGCGGTGGCCTCCGCGTAACCGTCGTCGAGGCTGTGCTCCATCACATTGGTCAGCAGCGACATGGAAGCGTCGAGCCGCGGGGACCGCGACGAGGTGCTCCGAGTGGGGTGCTGCTGCGACATGCCGCACATCGTCGCACGTCGAGACCCCTGCCGCCGAATGCACCCACCCCTGCCTCAGGCGGCGGGACTTGCCCCTGCCAGGGCACGTCCCGCCGCCGGGCTCAGTCCGTCACGCTCAGTGGCCCGCGCTGTCCACCACGGCCGCCCACTCGTCCAGCAGAGCCTGCGCGGAGGCCTCATCGGGACCCTCGGCCCACAGATGGGTGACCGCCTCGGCCGGGTCGGGCAGCACCATCACCCAGCGGCCGTCGGACTCGACCACACGCACCCCGTCCGTGGTGTCGACCGACCGGTCCCCGGCCGCCTCCACGACGGTACGCATCACAAGTCCCTTGACGGCCCAGGGCGTTGCCAGATCACGTCGGCTCACATGCGCCCTCGGGATACGCGCGTCGATCTGGCTGAGCGTCAACTGGGTACGTGCCACGAGCCCGATGAGCCGAACGAAAGCAGCCGCACCGTCGAAGACGGAACTGAACTCGGGGACGATGAAACCGCCCCGGCCGTCCCCGCCGAAGACGGTGCCGTCGTCCCGGCTGACCCGGGCGAGGTCGTCGGGAGAGGTCGTCGTCCACTCGACCTGTGTGCCGTGGTAGGCGGCGACCTGTTCGGCGATGCGGGTCGTGGTCACCGGCAGCGAAACCCGGCCGCTGCGCCGCTCGGCCGCCACCAGGTCGAGCATCACCAACAGGGCCCGGTCGTCCTCCACGATCCTGCCGTGCTCGTCCACCAGCGAGATGCGCTCCCCCACCGGGTCGAAGCGCACTCCGAACGCCGCACGGGCCGACGCCACGATCTCCCCGAGCCGCACCAGCCCGGCCCGCCGGCTCTCCGCCGTCTCCGTGGGGCGCGACTCGTCCAGACCCGGATTGATGGTCAGCGAGTCCACGCCCAACCGACCCAGCAGACTCGGCAGGACCAGCCCGGCGCTGCCGTTGGAAGCGTCGACCACGACCTTCAGGCCGGCTTCCGCGACGCCGGTGGTGTCCACGGCGCGCAGCAGCGAGCCCGTGTACGAGTCGTAGACGCTGGAAGGGAAGCTGAGGTCACCGATCTCGCCGGGGAACGCCCGTCGGTACTCCTGACGCGCATAGACGCGGTCGAGCTTGCGCTGCCGGGCCTGCGAGAGATCGGCACCCCGCTCGTCGAAGAACATGATGTCGACCGAGTCCGGAACACCGGGCGTCGTACGGATCATGATGCCGCCGGCGCTGCCTCGCGCGGTCTGCTGCCGGGCCACCGGAAGCGGCACGTTCTCCAGGTCGCGTACGTCGATGGCGCTCGCCTGGAGCGCGGAGATGATGGCCCGCTTGAGGGCACGCGCGCCTCGGGAGTGGTCGCGGGCCGTGCAGACGGTGGAGCCCTTCTTGAGCGTCGTCGCATAGGCGCCCGCCAGCCGTACGGCCAACTCCGGGGTGATCTCCACGTTCAGGATGCCGGAGACACCGCGGGCACCGAACAGATGCGCCTGGCCGCGGGACTCCCAGATCACGGACGTGTTGACGAACGCGCCCGCCTCGATCGTCTTGAAGGGATAGATACGGACGTTCCCCTGGACGATCGACTCTTCACCGATGAGGCACTCGTCCCCGACGACAGCGCCGTCCTCGATGCGCGAGGCCCGCATGATGTCGGTGTTCTTACCGATCACACAGCCGCGCAGATTGCTCTGCGGGCCGATGTAGACGTTGTCGTGCACCACGGCGCGGTGCAGGAAGGCGCCGCTCTTGACGACGACGTTCGAGCCGATGACGGAATGCTCGCGGATCTCCGCGCCGGCCTCCACCTTCGCGTAGTCGCCGATGTAGAGCGGGCCGCGCAGCACCGCGTCCGGGTGCACCTCTGCGCCCTCGGCCACCCAGACACCGGGCGAGATCTCGAAGCCGTCCCGCTCCGCGTCGACCTTGCCCTCGAGCACGTCGGCCTGGGCCTTCACATAGCTCTCGTGGGTACCGACGTCCTCCCAGTAGCCCTCGGCGATGTAGCCGTAGATCGGCTTGCCCTCCTTCATCAGCTGAGGGAAGACGTCACCGGACCAGTCGACGGGCACGTCCGGCTCGACGTAGTCGAAGACCTCGGGCTCCATCACATAAATGCCGGTGTTCACCGTGTCGGAGAAGACCTGCCCCCAGGTCGGCTTCTCCAGGAACCTTTCGACCTTGCCGTCCTCGTCCACGATGGTGATGCCGAATTCCAGCGGATTCGGTACCCGGGTCAGACACACGGTGACCATCGCACCGCGCTCCCGGTGAAACCTGATGAGGTCGGTGAGGTCGAAGTCGGTGAGCGCGTCCCCGGAGATGACGAGAAACGAATCGTCCCGCAGGGCCTCCTCGGCGTTCTTGACGCTGCCGGCCGTCCCCAGTGGCTTCTCTTCGTTGGCGTACGTGAGCTCCATGCCGAGCTCCTCGCCGTCGCCGAAGTAATTCTTGACCAGGGAGGCCAGGAATTGCACGGTCACGACGGTCTCGGTGAGCCCGTGACGCTTGAGCAGCTGCAGCACGTGCTCCATGATCGGCTTGTTCACCACCGGCAGGAGCGGCTTGGGCATGCTCGCAGTCATCGGCCGAAGGCGCGTGCCTTCGCCGCCAGCCATCACGACGGCCTTCATATCGGAAGCGTCCTCCTCGTACAGACGACGGTCATCCCGACCATGACCCCTCCAGGATGACCTACAAAGGCTCAATCAGGGCAACCGGCCTCCGAAGCGAGGAAAGGCGGGTTTCAGCCGGTCGTCTCGGGGTCCGCCCTGATCAGACGGCGGACCTGGACCACATAGAGGATCCCTGCCCACCAATAGAGAGCAGTACCCCAACCTGCGAACGCCCACCCGAAAATCGCTGCGAGTGATGAAACCCAGCCACTTCCGTCACTGAGCAGCAGCAGCGGGAAGGCGTACATCAGGTTGAAGGTCGCGGCCTTGCCCAGGAAGTTGACCTGCGGCGGCGCATAGCCGTGGCGGTCCAGGATCCACACCATGACCAGGAGCAGCAGTTCCCGGGCCAGCAGAGTGAGGGTCAGCCACAGCGGCAGAATCTCCCGCCAGGTCAGACCCACCAGAGTGGAGAGGATGTACAACCGGTCCGCGGCCGGATCGAGAATGCGGCCGAGACTGCTGATCTGATTCCACCTACGGGCGAGTTTGCCGTCCAGGTAGTCGCTCACTCCGCTCAGCGCGAGCACGAGGAGCGCCCAGAGATCGCAGTTCGGACCGCCGAACTCGGGCCAGAGAATCAGCCACAGGAACACCGGTACGCCCACCAGGCGAGCCATGCTGAGGACGTTCGGGATGGTGAGGACCCGATCCGTCTGGACCCGCGTCTCCTGGACCTCCACCCGTGGGCCTCCTGAGCAACCGTGCCGACGCTACCCCCCGACCCTACCCGGCAGCACTCACCGAGCGTGCACGGGGTCGGGGACACTGCGCACGATGGCCTGCTGACGACGAAGACTTGTTCACGGAGACAGGGGATGCGGGAGAAGGGAGGGCTAGGGCTGGTGCGGAACCGCCGGCGGAAACCGGGCACGGAAGATGCCGTGAAAAACAAAAAAGCCCCGCCGATGTCATCGGCGGGGCCTTTCTTCACGAATA
>NZ_JAFFZM010000012.1 GCF_017676345.1 Streptomyces smyrnaeus
CCCGCCACACGTGCGAAGCCACAGCACGTGTGCTGGTCCCGTCATGCCCACGGAGGCAGGCCATGCCCGGAAAGTCGACCGGCCAGATCACCGCCATCGTCCTCGCCAGTCTGCTGATCATCGCGTTGGGCGCCCTGCTGTCGATGTACTTCGGCAGACGCGCGAAGAATTCCCGCGACTGGCTCGCGGCCCCCGAGTCGCTTCCCCTCGGGGTCGTCGTCATCACCCAGTTCGCCACTGCCGTCGGCGGTGGGGTACTCATCGCCCACGTCGGCATCGCCTATGCGGCGGGCTGGTCCGTGTTCGCCTACGAGGGCTGTGTGCTGCTGGGCTTCCTCGGCCTGACCCTGATCGCCCGCTGGCTGCGCGAACAGCGCTTCACGACCGTGCCGGACATCATCAGCAGGCTGTTCGGAGCCAGCAGACCGGTCACCGCGATGGCCGGCCTGGCCGCGCTGATCGTGCCCTTCGGCTGGCTGGCCACCCAGTTCGTGGCCTTCGCCAAGCTCTTCGGGCAGCTCACCGGCATCCCCGCGACCACACTCGTCCTCACGATCATGGTGGGCTCGCTCATCTTCGTACTCCCCGGCGGTCTGACATCCGTGGTGTGGACGGACTTCGTCTTCGGGGTCTTCGCGATACTGATGTCGCTGGGCGTGGCCGGCTACGCGATCCATCTGGCCGGTGGCTGGGGCGAGGTGACCGCCGAGGTGCCGGACGAACTGTGGCGGCCCCAGGCGGTGTTCGCCGTCGGCGGCGAGCAGATCTGGCTGTGGGTGGCGGCAATCGTGCCCGGCACTCTGACCAATCAGCTGTACTTCCAGCGGGTGTTCGCCACCAAGAAGGTCTCCGACGCCCGCCGGGGCCTGGTGCTGTCCGGGCTGACGATCCTGGTGGGCGGGCTGTACGCGGGGTGCATCGGCCTCGCCGTACGTGCGATGAACCCCGGGCTGGGCAACGCGGAGAACGCGGCGGGCTGGCTGATCACACGGCTGCCCGCAGCGCTGCTCGTCGTCTACGGCGCCTTCCTGGTCGCGACCATCATCTCGACGACCGGCGCGGCGCTGCAGTCCGTCGTCGCCAACGTCATCCGCGACCTGTGCCAGAACGTGTTCGGCAGCAACCGCGGCGACCGGGAGACGGTGTCGCTGTCCCGGCTCATCACGGTGCTCGTCGCCGGGCTCGCCGCCGCGCTGGCCATCGCCTTCCCCAGCGCGCTGGACTGGCTGGTCGCCAGCTACGCCTACTCGGCGGCCACCTTGGCGGTCCCGGTGTTCGGCGGCTACCTGCTGCGCAAGCGCTTCGCCCTGCGGCCCGCCGCCGCACTGAGCAGCATGCTCGCCGGTATCGCGGGCTGCGCGGCAGCCCAACTCGCCGACACCACGGTGCCGTACGCCGTCTACGGGATCGGGGCATCCGCACTCGCGCTGCTCGTCCTGCTCCTCCTCCCCGGAGTCGGCAGGCGACCCGGCGCGCCGGCCGGTACGGGCGGCGCCGGTGACGCCGACGACGGCGCCGAGGGCACCGGCGAGAGCCTGTCCACTGTGGAGAACTGAGAGGAGCACCACCCATGCGTACCGCTGTCGTGGGACTGGGAGTCATCGGGGCGAGCGTCGCCAGGTCACTGGCGCTGGCAGGCGCGGAGGTGACGGTCTTCGAGCGTACGGCGCCCGCCGCGGGCACCACCGGCACCTCGTTCGCCTGGATCAACTCCCACCAGAAGAACCCGCTGGCCTACCACGAGCTGAACGTCGCCGGCATCGCCGAACACCAGGCGCTCCAGGAGGCCGGAGGTCAGTGGTTCTTCCCCAGCGGCAACCTCGAATGGGCACACGGCGCGGGCCGGGAGCGCCTGTCCGCCGCCGTCGACGAACTGCGCGACCGCGCCTACCCCGTCGAGTGGATCACCGCGGCGCGCGCCCGTGAACTGGTCCCGGACCTGCGGACACCGCCGGAGGTGTCCGAGGTGGCCTGGTACCCGCAGGAGGGGTACGTGCTGCCCGTGGCGCTGCTGGCCCGGCTGTGGGGCGAGGCACGGGACCACGGTGCGAAGCTGCGCTGCCCCGAGGAGGTCACCGGCATCACGGAGGACGGCGGCGGCGCCCGCGTGGCCCTGGCCTCCGGTGCCGCCGAGCACTTCGACACCGCCGTACTGGCGACCGGCCGCTGGACGGAGGCGCTGGCAGGGCGATCCGGCATGGCGCTGCCGATGGCCGACCCGGACGCGGCGGGTTCGGCCACCGTCGGCCTGCTCGGCTACACCGCACCGCTGCCCTCCCGTGTGGGCCGGGTCCTCACGACACCCGAGTTGAACGTACGGCCCGAGGGCGGGGGGCGGCTCGTGGTGCAGGGCCTCGACCTGGACGGCGACGCGGACCCGGCCGATGTCCCGCCCGCCGACGGCACCCACGCCCGGGAGCTGTGCACGCGGCTGCGGAACCTGCTGGCCGGCACCGAGGGGGCGTATCTGGAGTCCCTGCGCGTCGGCCGGCGGTCGATGCCCGCCGACGGTAGGACCGCCGCGGGCTTCAGCGCCTCCGGTGCGGTGTACGCGATCGCCACGCACAGCGGCATCACCCTCGGCCCCCTCCTCGGCCGGCTCGCGGCCGAGGAGATCGTCGCGGGGAAGGAGAGCGCACTGCTGGCGCAGTTCCGCCCCGCACGGTTCAGCGGCGTGGACAAGGACTCACTGGCCCCGCTCACCCCGGCCCGCTTCGCGGGCCAGCAATAGCCCTCGCCGCTCCCGGGACAGCCCCTCGCCGCTCCCGGACGCGTCCACATCCGGGCGGAGGGCGGCCCTGCAGCCCATGCCCGACCACCTGGGCGTGGCCTCGCCCCGCGGCGGACAATCCGTTTGCGGCCGGACCGGTCGGCCCGGTGAGGTACTCCCATGGACGGCGCGCCGCAACGGGCGCGACCGGCGAGGCGGGCACAGACCGGGAGACCGTATGGCCACGACGCGGGCGGCCCCATGGCACAGGTGGGCGGTGCTCGGGGCCCTGATGCTGGCCGCCTTCACCTTCAACACCGCGGAGAACCTGCCGGTCGGCCTCCTGGAACTCATCGCCGCGAGTCTGCGGGTGCCGGTGTCAGCGGTCGGCCTGCTGGTCACCGGGTACGCCGTGACGGTCGCGGTGGGCCTGTTCGCGCCCGGGGTGCGCGGGCGGGTGATCGGTGCCCTGTCCGTGGCCGGTTCGCTCGCCCTCGTGCTCGGTGTCCCCGCCGGAACCTGGCTGGGCCAACACAGCGACTGGCCGGTGCCGATCGCCGTCCTGGCGGGGTTGGGACTCGGCTGCTGCCGGCCACGCGTCCGGAGGAGGAGCACGCCGCCTACGGCAGCAGCCCCGACGTCCGCCGCTTCGGAACCGTGCTGGCGGCCGGAACCCTGTCCGCCACCGGGGCTTTCGCGAGCTACACCTACATCGTGAAGTCCCTCGGAGACGTGAGCGGGTTCGCCACCGACACGGTCAGTGGACTGCTCGTGGTGTTCGGAGTCGCGTGTCTGGCCGGAGTGAGCATCACGGGGGCACTGCTGGATCGCTTCCCGCACTCCGCGCTGCCCACGGCCGTGGCCACGCAGGCAGTGGGCATGCTCGGGCTGTACACGGCCGGCAGTCGTCCGATGGCGGCGGTGGTGTTCCTGGTGCTGGTGGGTGGCGCGCTCGGGCCGGTGTTCATGACCACTCAGAACGAGATGCTGCACTGCGCCCCGGGCCGCACGGACATCGCGCTCGCGGCGAATTCCGGTGCCTACAACGCCGGTATCGCGGCGGGTGCCGCGCTCGGCGGACTGGTCCTGCACCTCGCCGACGTGCGGGCCACCTTCCTGGCCGGCGGACTGCGGGCCGTCGCGGCCTGCGCGGTACTGCTCGGAGGGCGGCTGCTGCCGATCGGCGCGGACCGGGCGAACGCTCCTGACAGCCCGGCGGGTCTGCAGCGCACTGCGCGGACCACGCGGCCGCCCGACCGTGTCGAGCACCACAGCACCCCTCGGTGACGGTCGGCCGCCAAGTGAGGGTCGGGCTGCACCGCCGTGCCCACCGGTTCGGGTACAGCCGCCGCTGCCATAACGGGCAGCGGCGACCGGGGCGGGCGTACGCGGTCTCAGGAGGTGGCGGTTTCCTCCGAGCGTGCCGTGCTGGGGCGGGCGCGCAGGTGGGTGCGTTCGCCCTGTCTGCCGAAGAGGCTGAGGATTTCGACAGGCTCGGCGGCCGCGGCACCGAACCAGTGCGGTACCCGGGTGTCGAATTCGGCCGCTTCGCCCGGCGCGAGCTCCAGATCGTGTTCGCCCAGGACGAGCCGCAGCCGCCCGTTGAGGACGTAGACCCAGTCGTAGCCGTCGTGGGTCTGCAGCTCGGGTTCCTGCCGGGCGGTGCTGGGCGGGATGACGAGCTTGTAGGCCTGGATGCCGCCGGCCCGGCGGGTGAGGGGCAGCATGGTCATGCCGTGTGCCGTGACCGGGCGCAGATGGATGCGGGGGTCCCCGGTGGGTGGTGCGTCGACGAGCTCGTCGAGCGTGACACCGTGGGCCTTGGCCAGCGGGAGCAGGAGTTCCAGGGTCGGGCGGCGGGTGCCCGACTCCAGCCGGGAGAGCGTGCTCACCGAGATGCCGGTCGTCGCCGACAGCTCGACCAGCGTGGTGTCGCGCTGCCGCCGCAGCGCGCGGAGCCGGGGTCCGACTGCGTCGAGGGCTTGGTCAAGGTCGTCGTCCATGCCACCAGTTTGCCAGCCCGGCAACGAAACTTGCCGCCACTGCCGCGACAGTCCAGGTCACGCCGATGTCGTCGGGCCGGTGCCATCCTGGGCGGGTGGAGGAGAGCGCCCAGCCGCTGCTGACCCTCGGCCACGGCACAGCCGGCCGCCAGGAACTCGCCCGTCTGCTGCACGGGGCCGAGGTCAGGTCCGTCGTGGACGTACGGACAGCGCCCGGCAGCCGACGCAACCCCGACGTGCACCGCGAAGCGCTGCGCGAGTGGCTGCCCGCCGAGGGCGTCGACTACCGCTGGGAGCAGCGGCTCGGCGGCTTCCGCCGGGCCGCGCCGGACTCGCCCGACACCTTCTGGCGCAACGCTTCCTTCCGGGGCTATGCCGGGCACACCCGCAGCCCCGACTTCCTCGCCGCCATGGAGGAGCTGCTGCGCGACGCCGAAGGCACCCGTACGGCTGTGCTGTGCGGTGAGTCGGTGTGGTGGCGCTGCCACCGCCGGATCATCGCCGACTTCGCGCTACTGGCCCGCGGGCGGCCCGTGCTGCACCTCGCCCACGACGGCCGCCTCACCGAGCACCCGCCCACTGCCGGGGCGCGGCTGCGCAAGGACGGGCTGCTGGTCTACGACGGCGAGTGACGCGGCGGCCCCGCTCCCGGGCGCGCACACCGTCAAAGGTCACTCCGCCGGCAGCTCCCCGGAGCGGGCGATTCGCGAGTACCAGGAAGCGCTGGACTTCGGGGTGCGCCGCTGGGTCTGGTAGTCGACGTGCACCAGGCCGAAGCGCTTGTCGTAGCCCCACGCCCACTCGAAGTTGTCCAGCAGCGACCACATGAAGTAGCCCCGCACATCGGCGCCTTCCCGGATCGCCTGGTGCACTGCCTGCAGATGGCGGTGGACGTACGCGATGCGCTCCGGGTCGTGGAACCGGCCCTCGGCGTCCGGCACGTCGGGGTAGGAGGCGCCGTTCTCGGTCACGTAGAGAGAGGTTCCGGGTGCCTCGCGGTGGAAGCGCAGGAGGAGTTCGGTCAAGCCGCTGGGGTCGATGCTCCAGCCCATGGCTGTGCGGTTGCCGGGCGGCTGGTGGAAGGCGACCCGGTCCGCACCCGGCCAGGGTGAGTGGGCGCCGCCACCGTGTCCGTCGTTGCGCTCGGGCACGGTGCCCTCCGGCGCGGCGGACACGACGGTCGGGGTGTAGTAGTTCAGGCAGACCCCGTCGAGCGGCTGGTGGGCGAGGGCCGGGTCGCCGTCCCGGACGAAGGACCAGTCGGTGAGGTGGGCCGTGTCGGTCAGCAGGTCCTCGTCGTACCTGCCGTGCAGCATGGGCCCGGTGAAGACACGGGTGGCGAGTGCGTCGATACGGCGAGCCGCGTCCTGGTCGGCAGGGCTCTCGGTACGGGGGCGTACGGCGGCCGGGTTGAGGCTGACACTCAGGCGTGCCCGGTCCGGGAGCGCAGCACGCAGCACCTGTACGGCCAGGCCGTGGCCGAGGTTGAGGTGGTGTGCCGCGCGCAGGGCGGCGACGGGGTCGGTGCGGCCGGGCGCGTGCACGCCGGAGCCGTAGCCGAGGAAGGCGCTGCACCACGGCTCGTTCAGGGTCGTCCACAGCTCGACGCGGTCGCCGAGCGCTTCGGCGACGATCCCGGCGTACTCCGCGAAGCGGTAGGCGGTCTCCCGCGCCGGCCAGCCTCCGGCCTCCTCCAGCTCCTGGGGGAGGTCCCAGTGGTAGAGGGTGAGGACCGGGGTGATGCCCGCGGTGAGGAGTTCGTCGGTCAGCGCGCGGTAGAAGTCGAGGCCGCGCTGGTGGGCCGGTCCGCGCCCGGTGGGCTGGACGCGGGACCAGGAGACGGAGAAGCGGTAGGCGCCCAGGCCCAGTTCCGCCATCAGCGCCACGTCGTCCCGGTAGCGGTGGTAGTGGTCGCAGGCCACGTCCCCGGTGTCACCACCGGCCACCTTGCCCGGGGTGTGGGAGAAGGTGTCCCAGATGGACGGGGTGCGACCGTCCTCCTCCACCGCGCCCTCGATCTGGTAGGCGGCGGTGGAAGCGCCCCACAGGAAGCCGGTGGGGAAGCGGAGGGGGGCGGCGGTGTCCACCGCGGTATCAGCCTGCACGGATGTCATAGGAACGCTCCCAAGGTGTGCGGGCACAGCCGTGCCCTGGTTCGTCGTGGTGCAGTGGAACGGGGAGGGGGAGGAGAAGAGGGAACAGCGAGAACAGGGAGAACAGGGAGAACAGCGAAGGATGGCGAGAGCGGGGAAGAACGGAGGGAACGGGGGTGGGCGGAGTCGGGCGGCGGGGACGGCGGGAAGACGGCGGCTGGGGACGGAGGAGGGGGAGCCGGAGGGAAGCCGCCCCACACGGCCTCCCCCACGGCTCCCGGCCGCACGGGCCCGGGTCCCACGACCCCGGGGCCGTGCGGGGTCGTGGTCACCCCTTGACGGCTCCCTGCATGACTCCGCCGACGATCTGCTTGCCGAACAGGGTGAAGGCGAGCAGCAGCGGCAGGGTGCCCAGCAGGGCGCCCGCCATGATGACGGACTCGTCGGGGATGTAGCCGCGGCCGAGACCGGTCAGAGCGACCTGGACGGTCGGGTTGTCCTGGGTGAGCGCGATGATCGGCCAGAAGAACTCGTTCCAGGCCAGCACGAACGTCAGCATCCCCAGCACGGCCATCGCCGGCCGGGCGACGGGGAAGACGACGTGCCACACGATCCGCAGACTGTGCGCCCCGTCCACCCGCGCGGCCTCGATCAGTTCGGTCGGCAGCGCGTTGACCAGGTACTGACGCATGAAGAAGACGCCGAACGCGTTGACCATCATCGGCAGGATCACCGCCTGCAGCTGGTTGGTCCACTCCAGTTCGGCAATCGCCATGAACAGCGGTACGACACTCAGCTGCGGCGGCACCATCATCGTGCCGATGACCATCATCAGCAGCAGATTCTTCGCCCGGAACCGCAGCTTGGCGAAGGCGTACCCGGCGAGCGTCGCGAACAGCACGGTGCTCAGTGCGATGCTGCCGGCCACGAACGTGGTGTTCAGCAGCGCCTTGCCCATGTTCGCGTCCTGCCACGCGGTGGTCATGTTGCTGAACAGGTTTCCGCCGAACCAGAACGGTGGCGGGGTCTCGGCCAGCCGCTGGTTGTTCCGGGAGGCCGCGATGGCGGTCCAGATCAACGGGAAGAGCGATCCGGCGGTGAAGAGCAGCAGGATGCCGTAGGTGATCCGTCCCGCGTGCAGGTGCCGGCCGGCGCTTCCGGCCTTCCGCGTGGACCTGCGGGGATCCGCCTTCGGGGTCTTCCCGCCGGTGGTGGCGGTGCTCGGCCCGTCAGTTGCCCCGGCGGCCGTACGGGTGCGGCGCTGGGCCGTGGTTGGCAGCATGTCCCGCCCCCTTCAGTGGGTCTTGTTGAGACGTCGGGCGATCAGCCAGTTGACCAGGCCGATCACGATGAGGATCAGGAACATCGTCCAGGCGATGGCGGAGGCCCGGCCGAGCTGGAAGTCGAACCAGCCCTGTTCGTACAGATAGAGCCCAAGCGTCTGGTACTGGTGCGAGCCGCCGCCGGTCTGCGAGCCGCCGAACAGCAGCGGCTCACCGAAGAGCTGGGTGGCGCCGATGGTGGAGACGACCACGGTGAACAGGATCGTCGGCCGCAGCGAGGGAATGGTCACGTGCAGGAACTGCTGCCAGCGGTTGGCCCCGTCCAGCGCCGCGGACTCGTACAGATCGTCGGGGACGGCCTGCATGGCGGCGAGGTAGATCAGCGTGTTGTAACCGGTCCACCGCCAGATGACGATGGACGAGACGGCCAGCTGCGATGTCCAGGTGCCGTTCTCCCAGTCGATGTTGTCGATGCCGACCAGTCCGAGACCCCAGTTGATCATGCCGTAGTCGCGGCCGTACAGCATCGTGAACACCAGCGTCGCCGCGGCGACGGAGGTGGCGTACGGGGTGAGCATGGCGACGCGGAAGAACGTCGACCCGCGCAGCTTGTAGTTGAGCAGATGGGCCAGTCCCAGGGCCATCAGCAGCTGCGGGACGGTGGACATCACGCCGATGGTGAAGGTGTTCTGCAGCGCGTTCCAGAAGAAGTCGTCCTCCAGCAGCCGGGAGAAGTTGCGCATCCCGACCCATTCCATGTGGGTGGGGTCGTGCAACGACACCTTGTGCAGCGAGGCCCAGCCCGTGTACAGCAGCGGGAACAGCCCGAAGGCGGCGAAGAAGACGAAGAACGGTGCGATGAAGGCGTAGGGGCTCCACCGGGCGTCCCACCGGTGGCGGCGGCGGCCGCGGCGCTCCGGGGAGCGCTCGCGGTCGCCGTCCGCCGGAGCGGGACGCCCGGCTTCCCGGACGCCGGGGAGTGGCTCAGTCCTCGACGACGTCATCGATCTTCTTCACCGCGGCGTTCCAGCCCTCCTCGGGCTTCTTGCCCTGCTGTTCCACCTGGAGGATGCCGATGTCGGAGATGGTCGTCTTGATGACCTGGTCCTTCGGGCCGAGCGGGGTGGTGGGAATGCCCTCGGCCGCAGCGGAGAAGATCTTCCCGATGGGCGCGTTGTCGAAGTACGGGTGCTTGGCGTCCTTCACCTCGGGCAGCGGGTACGCGGCCTTCGAACTGGGGAAGCTGGCCTGCTTCTCGAAGAGCTTGGCCTGCTGCTCGGGTGCGGTGAGCCACTTGGCGAGCTTGACGGCTTCCTTCTCGTTCTTGCCGCCCTTGGGGACGGTCAGGAACGAGCCGCCCCAGTTGGCGGGCTTCGGCGCCGCTGCCACATCCCACTTGCCGGCGCCCTTGTCGCCGGCCTTCTCCTTGATGTAGCCGAGCATCCAGGGCGGGCAGACCACGCTGGCGAAGTCGCCGTTGGCGTACGCCTGGTCCCACTCCTTGTCGAACTGCTTGAGCTTGCCGGTCATCTCGCCCTTGATGGCCCGCATGGACAGGTCCCAGGACTCCTGGACGGCCTCGCTCTTCTTGTAGACCAGCTCGCCGGCGGCGTTGTAGTACTTGACCGGGTAGCTGGAGACGGCTCCGTTGTAGAGACCGGCCGCTCCGTCCATGAACGCGGTGCCCTTGGGCGCCGACTTCATGTACTTCTCACCGGCCTCGACGTACTTCGACCAGTCGCCCTCCCACAGCTTGCCCACCTCGTCCCGGTCGGTGGGCAGCCCGGCCTTCTCGAACAGGTCCTTGCGGTAGCACACGCCCATCGGGCCGATGTCCGTGCCGAGGCCGACGACCTGGCCGTTCTCGGCCTTCGCCTGGTTCCACTTCCACTCGAGCCAGTCGGACTTGCGCACTCCGTCGACCTTGGACATGTCGACCAGCTTGTCCGAGTGCAGGCCGGCGACCTCGTTGATGTTGTCGACCTCGACGGCCTGGATGTCGCTCAGTCCGCTGTTGGCGGTCAGGTGGTTCAGCAGGGCCGGGTAGTAGTCCTCGTTGCGCTCTGTGGAGTTCTCCTTGATCCGGATGTCGGGGTGGAGCTTCTCGTACTCGTCGTAGAGGCCGGCCTGCTTGTAGCCGAAGACGCCGAACACCCCGACCGAGATGGTCGTCTTTCCGTCGCCGCTGTCCGAGCCGCCGCCGTCCTCGGCGCACCCGGCCAGCAATCCCGCCCCCAGTACGGCCACGAGGCCGTAGGCGGCGGGCCGGCTGCGGAGTGGGTGCCGCATGGTTCTCTTCCTGGTCGTACGCATGGCTGTGCCGTCCCTCCCGGACCCGCGAAAAGCAGGGAGCGTCCGAAGCGCAAGCAGTGGGAGCGCTCCCATCGATGCGTTGCAGCATGCGCGAGTCACCGTGCGCCGTCAAGACGTATGCCGAGGGAGCGCTCCCGAAGCTGCGACGGCCCGGATGTAGTTGAATGGGCCCGGCACGCGAGATCGACGCGCCGACAACAGCGCCCACCAGGGCAGCAAGCAGCCGCCCGGCCGGGCGGTGGAACGAAGGGGCCCGCCAGGGCACGGGACAAGGGAGGACGCGTCCATGCCAGCAGCTCGCGCGGAAGGCGCCGGGAAGTCCGGGCCGACCCTGGAACAGGTCGCCGCGCGCGCAGGGGTCGGCAGGGGGACGGCCTCCCGGGTCATCAACGGCTCCCCGCGGGTCAGCGAGCGCACCCGTGCCGCGGTCCAGGCCGCCGTCGCGGAGCTGGGCTACGTCCCCAACCGCGCCGCGCGGGCGCTGGCCGCCGGCAGCATGGACGCCATCGCCCTCGTCGTCCCCGAACAGGAGAACCGGCTCTTCGCCGAGCCCTACTTCTCGGAGATCCTGCGCGGCGTCAGCACGGAGCTCGGCGACACGGACATGCAGCTGCTGCTGACCCTCATCCGCGACCAGCGGGGGCGCGAACGCTTCGCCCAGTACGCCGCGGCACACCGGGTGGACGGGGTGCTGCTGGTGTCCATACACGGCGACGATCCGCTGCCCGACCTGCTGCGGGACGCCGGTATGCCGGCGGTCCTCAGCGGTCGCCGGTCACACGCCGAGCAACTGCCCTACGTCGACTCCGACAACCTCCTCGGCGCCCAGATCGCCGTCGAGCATCTGCTGGGCAGAGGGCGGCGGAAGGTCGCCACCATCACCGGCCCGCTCGACATGTATGTGGCCCGCTGCCGGCTGGAGGGGTACCACGAAGCACTCCGCGCGGCCGGCAGGACCCGCACCCCACCGGACGGACGCCTGGTCGCGGAGGGCGACTTCACCGAGGAGGGCGGCCGACGCGGCATGCTCGAACTGCTGCGCAGGGATCCGGAGGTGGACGCGGTCTTCTGCGCTTCGGACGTGATGGCCGCCGGCGCCCGGCTGGCGCTGCGCGAAACCGGCCGGAGAGTGCCGGACGACGTGGCGCTCGTCGGGTTCGACGACTCGGCCGTCGCCCGGCACATGGACCCACCGCTGACGACCGTACGGCAGCCGATCGAGGAGATGGGGCGGGCCATGGTCCGGATGCTGCTCGACCTGATGGCCCGCGCCCAGGACGATCCCCAGGGGCAGCACCGTGCCGAGGGCCGGGAGATGACGGACGACGACCAGCCGCGGCTGGTGCTCCCCACGGAACTGATCCGCCGCCGCTCGTCGTGACAGAGGGGCGGCGCGCCGGTGTGGCGGCGCCCGTCATGGGCCGCCGCCGCTCCCACCGCCGCAGCTGTCCCCGGAGCCCGTGTTCTCACCGGCCGTCCAGGCCTGTCGGGTATCGCCGGTGCCCGCTTTGCGCCTGCCCCGGCGGGGACGGAGATTGGGCGGCTTGACGGTCCATCGGGTGATGAGCACGAGGGCCACCAAGAGGAACACTCCGAAAACAGTCCACGCGACCATGGGCGCCCCCGTTTCCCCACGCCTGCCGTCTGCCGGGCAGTATGTCCGCCCCTGGAGCGCCCCACAACAGATGCCCCGACTCCGGTGCCTGCTCGGCAACACGCAGGCGGACGCGTCTTGTCGAGATTCACTCCTCCAGGGGCCGCACTCGGCGCCCTGTGGAGCGTTGATCCCTACGGCGCCCGAGTACTGGGCCGACGGCGGACCGAGGAGTCCTGGGGCAGTAGGGGAGCGGTGGTGGCGATGGCCGGGGCGGCGACGCAGGTGTGCATCGGTGTGGTGGCACCACTGACCGGGAGGCTCGCGCCGCTCGGTGAACCTCTGTCGTTCGCCGTACGGACGCTGACACGGCGACTGCTGCGTCTCCACAACAGCGGGCGCACCTATGACGTACGTATCGCGGTACGCGACAGCCACTCGCAGCCGGAGGGCGCGCGCCGGGCGGTACGCGAACTGGCCGACGACGAGCGGGCGAGCATCGTAGTGACCATGGCCGGCACGCAGGTACTGCCCGCCGCGGCCGACGCCTGCGAAGAGCTCGGTGTGCCGTGCGTGTCGACGACCTTTCCC
Source organism: Streptomyces smyrnaeus (assembly GCF_017676345.1). Lineage (GTDB taxonomy): Bacteria > Actinomycetota > Actinomycetes > Streptomycetales > Streptomycetaceae > Streptomyces > Streptomyces smyrnaeus. Next base: position 12,588 of record NZ_JAFFZM010000012.1, read on the forward strand.
TGGCAGGCCTACGGATACGCCCGCGGCGGCGACCCGCTGCGCACCTTCCGGTGGACGTACCACTTCGCCTGGGGGCTGGACGACATCGCCGCCGTCTTCGCGGACCTGTGGGAACAGCTCGGGGGCCGGCAGACCGTCGGGTGCCTGTGGAACGACGACCTCCAAGGACAGCTGCTGCGCCACGAGCGGTTCGGCTTCGCCCCGGTGGCCGTCGATCGCGGACACACTCTCATCGACCCCGGCGGCTACCGCGAACCGGCGACCGACTTCGGCTCCCATCTCGCCCGGCTGCGCGAGGGCGGCGCCGAGGTGATCACCAGCGCCGCCACCGCCGCCGATCTGGCCCAGTGCCTCCGGCAGAGCCGCACCGTGGGCCCGGCACCTCGGCTGGTCACCTGTTCACGCTGGCTGACCTATCCGCACACCCACACCACGCGCACGCGGGAGGTGCACGACGAACTGGCCGCGGCGAAGGTGGCCACACTCGTCTACTGGAGCCCGGAGCACCCCTACCGCTCCAGCCTGGACGGAACCGGCTGCGCCGATCTCGCCCGCGCCTACCGGGAGGAGACCGGACAGTCCTGGCTCCAGCCCCTGGGGTTGGCCCACGCCCTCTTCGAGGTCGCCCACCACGCGCTGGCCACCGCCCCCGACCCCTCCGACCGCCCGGCCGTCGCCCGGACCCTTGCCAAGACCCGCACGGAGACCGTCGTCGGCACCCTCGACTGGACCCGGGGCCCCACCCCCAACATCGCCCTGATCCCGCTGGCAGGAGGCCAGTGGCACCAGGGTGCGTTCGGCCCCCGCCTCACGCTGGTCGACAACACCCGGGCCCCCGAGGTTCCGCTGACCGGCGATCTCACCCCGGCGTACTGAGGCCCACGAGCCGACCCGTGTCACGCTGTGTCCACGAGTGGATGCGAGGCGCCGATCGCGCGGAACCGCCCCGGTCGTCGGCCGCCGCCCGAGTTGTCGCCCGGGCGCACCCGGCCCACCATCGGGGGAGGGGCGGCGAAGGAGGACGGCGGTGACGGAGCTGAGGACGGCGCACACGCACGGCGCGTGGCCCGCGCTGCGGGTGGCGGACTGGACCGGGACCCGCGACACCCTCCATATGTGGACCCAGATCATCGGCAAGATCCGGCTGGCACACGCGCCACTGGTCAACCACTGGTGGCAGGTGACGCTCTACGTCACCCCGCGCGGCCTCACCACCTCGACGATCCCGTACGCGACAGGCGCTTTCGACATCGAGTTCGACTTCGTCGAGCACCGGCTCCGCATCCGCACCAGCGACCGCACCGTGCGCCAGGTGGCCCTGGAGCCCAAACCCGTCGCCCGGTTCTACGGCGAGGTGACACAGGCGCTGCACGAGCTGGGTATCGACACGCCCATCCAGGACCGGCCCAACGAGGTGGAGCAGGCGATCCCCTTCCCGGAGGACACCGTCCACGCCTCCTACGACCCGCACGCCGCCCATCTGTTCTGGCGTCAACTCCTGCAGGCCGACCGGGTACTGGGCGGGTTCCGGTCCCGCTTCGTCGGCAAGGTCAGCCCGGTGCACTTCTTCTGGGGCGCCATGGACCTGGCCTGCACCAGGTTCTCCGGCCGCCGGGCGCCGACCCACCCGGGCGGCGCGCCGCACTGCGGGGACTGGGTGATGGTGGAGGGCTACTCCCGGGAGCTGAGCAGCTGCGGATTCTGGCCCGGTGGCGGCGAGGAGGGCGCCTTCTACGCCTACGCCTACCCCGAACCGGCCGGCTTCCGGGACCACCCCGTCCTCCCCGACAGCGCCTACTACAGCGAGCAGAACGGTCAGTTCCTGCTGCCGTACGAAGCGGTGCGCACCGCCCCCGAACCGGACCGGGTACTGACCGACTTCCTGCAGACCACCTACGAGGCAGCAGCCGAGCACGGCGGCTGGAACCGCGCCGAACTGGAGGACGACCCCCACCGATGGGACGAGCAACGTCGGCCGGGGGCGTCCGGCCGACGATCCGGCTAGTCGGCCGGTGCCGGCACACCGGCACGGCTGGAGCCGCGTACGGCGGATCTTCATCGCCGGGTCGTGTACGCACCCAGGGGGCGGTGTACCGACGGGCGACGGCGGCACGAAAGCGACCGATGCGCCTGCGCTCGTTGCCCGGCTGACCCGCCGGTCGTCGCCGACGCGTCGGCCGTCGGCAGCGCGCGCGTGTGGTTCAGCTGGCCAGCGGAGTGCCGTCGTCGGCGTCGTCGGTGTCGGACGACTGTGTCGGATCACCGCCGTGGAACTCGGGGTCGATCGCGTTCGCCGCTCCGAGCGCGGTGAGGATCCACGCGTCCTCGCGGGTCCGCAGCCGCGCCGCCTCCCGATGGGCCAGCGCGGCCTCCAACTCGTCCAAGGCGGTGTCGAGCCCGGCACTGTCCTCTCCGGCCGCTGCGTCGCGGACGCGTTTCCGTGCTTCCATCACGCCCGCGTTCGCGTCCTCGTACAGGGCGTCGAGCTCGGATTGTTTCGGGTCAGCCATGCGTCCAGCGTACGCGTCGTGAATCTTGGCATGCGCTCGGCCACGGTTGCCGGCGCTCCGGCGTTCGGACTTCGCCCAATTGCACGGACGACACCTGACCGAACGACGGCCGCCGGCCCCGTCGAAGATCGCAAAGTGCGACGATCAACGGCCGTGGAGCCGCCCTGTCCTGCGGTGGAAGCGCAGCGCACACCAGTAGTCAGGCGTGTACCGGTCTGATAGGGGTACGGCATGGATTCCCAGGAGAAGACCGGGTTACCGCATGCTCAGGACATCTCCGAGTTCCTGGAGTGCCTGCGACAGCTCAAGGAGGCGTCGGGCCTCACGCTGCGGCAGCTGGAGGAGCGTGCTGCCGCGTCCGGCGACTACCTCCCACGCAGCACGCTCTCTTCCATGCTCAGCGGCAGGAGACTCCCTCGTCCCGAACTGCTGGCCGCGTTCGTCAAAGCCTGCGGCCACGAGCGACGGCTGGCGACCTGGCTCCGGTTGCGGGACAGCCTCGCCGAGCGCGAGGGTGCCGACCCCGGTGGCGCCCCCGCCGCCGGTTCGACCGGCGCCTCCGCTGCCCGGGCTGCCGCCGCCACCGGCGCCCCCGCCGGATCCGCCGGCACCGCGTCGGTCGCCGAGAACTCCCGCACGCCGCTGCCGCGTCGCTTGCTGCGGCCCCGTCTGCTGGTCCCGCTCGCGGTCGCCGTACTGCTCGCCGCCACGGCCGGAGTGCTCGGCACCCGCGGCGACTCAGGCGGCGGCGAGCGGCACCCCGACTCGGCCGCCGCGGCGGACGCCACGCGGAAGACGAAGGCCGGCGCCGGAGCGGCGGCCGCCGACGTGCCGCGCGGCGCCGTCCGGTTGCGTCCCCTCTCCGCACCGGAGCTGTGCCTGACAGACGGCCGGGTCCGCGACCAGCGCTATCACTCGCAGGTGGCGGTGCAACGCCCCTGCGACCGGACCGGGCCGCAGACGACCGAGCTGCGCCCGGAGCCCGGCAGCGGCAGCCACCGTATCCAGTGGCACCACCCCGAGTTCGGCACCGGCTGCCTCAAGGTCCTCACCACGGGACCCGGAAAGGACCTCCTGGAGCCCTGGGACGCGTGCGAGCGCACCGACCTCTTCCGTCTCGTGCCCGTACGGGGACACGAGGACGTGTACACCCTGCGGACGGAGGCCGGCGGCTGTGTCGGCATCGCGCGCCCCGTCACCGCCGAGGGGTCGGAGGCCGTCGCCCAGCGCTGCACCACCGCCCGTCACCAGATGTTCCGTATCGAGTCCGCGCGCGGGTGACCGCCCGCCGGTGACCGGCCGTCCCTCGCCCCCCGTGGCCGAGGGACGGCCGGTCACCGGCGGAAACGGTGGTCTGCAGCGCCGCCGCCGGGGAAGTCGCCCGCATGCCCCGCATCCTTGGGCGCGGTCGGCGCCAGGAAAAGAGGAATCCGCTGTCCCGGACGGCCGGCCCGCTGTCCGGGCAGGTCAGCGGCGCCCGGAGCCGGTGTCCCGGACAGTGGCGGAGCAGCGGCGTGGTTGCGGGTGGGGGTGGAGAGTACGTCGAGGGGTGCGCCTGGTGGCGCTCGTCGTGCTCGACATAGCCTCGGCTTCGAGGACTTCGACGTGAAGAGTCGGGAAGAGCGGAGAGCCGGTGAGACGCGGCGCCCCGCTTGGCCCCGCCGGTCCCGTCAGGTGAGCGAGGAGGGGCAGCCCGAGGTGAGTCAGCTGAAGATCGTGGTGGACGATCTTTCCGGCCCGAAGACGGCCGCGTTCCTTGAAGAACACGTCCAGCAGATGCGGTCCCTCACGCCTCCGGAGAGCAAGCACGCACTGGATCTCGACGGTCTGCGCAAGCCCGGAACAACGTTCTGGTCGGCCCTGGACGGCGAGGTTCTGGTCGGGTGCGGCGCGCTCAAGACGCTGGACCCGCTCCACGCGGAACTGAAATCGATGCGGACCAAACCGGTGCGGCGAAGGAGCGGGGTGGCGTCCCGGCTGCTCCAGCACATCCTCGCCGAGGCCCGGGCCATGGGGTTCGCCCGGCTGAGTCTGGAGACGGGGTCGGCGGACTTCTTCCTGCCGGCACGCAGGCTCTACGAGAAATTCGGATTCGCCTACTGCGAGCCGTTCGCCGACTACCAGCGAGACCCGCACAGTGTCTTCATGACCAGGACGCTGTGAGCGGGAGCCCCGGCACTCCGGAGGCGCGGGGCCGGGCCCGGCGGGGAGTGGCCCGACGGCCGTTCCGACCGGGCCGACCGGGACCGAACGATCGAGCGCCGGTGATCAGGCAGCCTGCGGCGACTTCTCGTCCTTCAGCATCTTGCGCACATCCTCGCGCAGCTCAGGAGTGTCCGCGTGACCGTGGACGGAGGCAGCGTGTTCGGCCGCGGCCCGGACCACCTCGTCCTCCTCACCGGCGATGGTGAGCGTGCAGTTCGACTCGCTCGGGTAATCCCTGCAGTCCGCTACCTTGCGCATCGAGGGCACCTTCTTCCCTTGGCTGACAGGTACCTCCTTTTTCAGGATCGCGCGGCGGGCTCCGCCAGGCAAACGCCGCATCGGGACCTGCCGGTCGCGGCCGCGACCGGCTCGTCGCCCCACGTCAGAGGGCCGGAGCGGATGCGGCGACGGCGGAGCGGACGGCGGTGTGGCCGGTGTGCGTGGCCGGCTCCACGGCCAAGACGCACGAGCCGAGGAGGGAGATGCCCGACCCCCGGCCGGTGACGACCGAGGTCGCAGGGGCGGTGTCACCGACCAGAGCGAGATGGCGCCGCCGACGAATGCCCGTGATGCTGCGGGCTGTCGCGCCACGCGCTGCTACACCGGAGTGCGGGCCACATAGACGGTGTTGGCCGAAGTGCCGCCCTGGATCGGGTTGTCGAAGGTGACCGTCTGCGCTTCGGCCTCCTGGAACACCTCGTGCAGAGCGGCGGTGAAACGCTCGTCCGGGGGATCGTCGGACCACAGGGCGAAGACACCGCCGGGGTGCAGGTTCCCGGCCAGGCGCCGCAGACCTGCGGGCTCGTAGAGGGCGGCGTTGCCCGGCCGCAGTACGTGCCGCGGCGAGTGGTCGATGTCCAGCAGGATCGCGTGGAAGCGCCGCCGTGGCGTCTGCGGGTCGAAGCCCCGCTCATCGGCGGCGAGGGCGAAGAAGTCGCCGTGCACCAGACGGCATCGCGAGTCGCCGAGCAGCAGGGCACCCGCCGGAATCAGCTGTCGCTCATGCCACTCGATCACTTCACCGAGCGCCTCGACGACCAGCAGCGAGCGCACCCGCTGGTCCCGCAACGCCGCTTCCGCCGTGCAGCCGAGGCCGAGACCGCCCACGACGACATCCAGCCCGGTCCCTTCCGGCGCCGCGGCCAGACCGAGCCGCGCCAGTGCGACCTCCCCCTCCGTGAAGAGGCTGGACATGAGGAAGTCGTCATCGAGTTTGACCTCGTACACGTCCGCCCCGGAGGAAGGGTCCCGGCGGCGCCGCAGACTGATGGCTCCCATCTCGGTCGGCCGCCAGTCGAGCTCTTGGAATCGTGCGCTCACTCCGCAAACCTACCCCGCCCGCGGGGCCTCCCGGCACAACGAGGCGGCACGGCCCGGAACGCGGTCGGCAGCCCGGTCGGCAGTGCGGTCGGCCCGGACCCCGCTTTCGCACGTGTCGGTCCGTCCTGATGAAATGCGTATCGTGACAGGCGCGACAGGTAAGTGGTCATCGGAAACGGCACCCCCTATCGCCTCGTACACGGCGATCGGGGACAGTTTCACCGAGGGTGTCGGGGACCCGGGTCCCGGTGGAGTCTTCGTCGGCTGGGCCGACCGGCTCGCCCAGTTGCTGGCGGAGGCGGCCGGAGAGGACTTCCGCTACGCCAATCTGGCCGTACGTGGGCGTCTGCTGGACCAGATCATCGCCGAGCAGGTGCCGCGTGCCAAGGAACTCGCCCCCGATCTGGTGACGTTCTGCGCGGGAGGCAACGACATCCTGCGGCCCGGCTCCGACCCGGACGCCCTCGCCGATCGCTACGAGGCGGCGCTGACCGAACTCCGCACGACCGTCGGCACCGTGGTGGTGTGCACCGGCTTCGACACCCGCAACTTCCCCTTGCTGCGCCATCTCAGGGGCAGGATCGCCACCTACAACGGCCATCTGCGCGCGGTCGCCGACCGCCATGGCTGCCCGGTGCTCGACCTGTGGTCGCTACGGGCGGTCCAGGACCGCAGGGCGTGGGACGAGGACCGTCTCCATCTGTCCCCCGAGGGGCACCGGCGCGTCGCCATGCGGTGTGCCGAAGTGCTGGGCATGGAGCCGCCCACGAGCCCGGACGAACCCTGGCCGGGCACACCGGGCCCCACCGCCTCCCGCCGGGACGACCTGTACTGGGCCCGCCAGTACCTCCTGCCGTGGATCGGCCGCCGACTGCGTGGCGAGTCCTCCGGCGACCACATCCAGGCCAAACGCCCCGACCTCCTCCCGCTGCGGGTTCCCGAGCCGTGAGGTGGACCGGAGGGCTCACAGTTGCTGCTGGAGCACCTCGTCCGGGAGGCCGAGGTGGTCGTGGAGGGCTTGTCGGCCGACAGCGGTGACGGTCACGGCGCGGGTGGTGCCGATGCGGGTGATCCACCCGGCGGTGAACGCGTGCCGGCACAGCGCTGCGCCGACGGCGCCCGCCAGGTGGGGGCGGCGTTCGGTCCAGTCGAGACACGACCGCACCGCCGGCCGACGGGTCCCGGTCGTCGGGGCGATGTCCAGGTCCTGGAGCCAGGCCTCGCCCTGGGCGGTCAGCCTGAGTCCGCCGTCCCAGTCCAGCAGGCCCCGGGCGGTCAGCGCGTCGCTGATGGCGACGCCGACGGCTCCGGCGAGGTGGTCGTAGCAGGTGCGGGCGTGGGCCAGGGCGCGGCGGCGACCGGCCGCCGACAGCGAACGGGGCGGCGTGGGACGGGCGGGCGCCATCGCGGCGAGGTTCTCGATCAGTTCGGCGACATGGGGGTCGGCCAGCCGCACATAGCGGTGCCGCCCCTGGCGTTCCTCGACGAGCAGGCTTCCGCTCACGAGTGCGTTCAGATGCTCGGTCGCGGTGGAGGCCGCCACGCCCATGTGGCGTGCCAGCTCGGTCGCCGTCCACGCCCGGCCGTCGAGCAGGGCCAGACAGAAACCCGCACGGGTGCCGTCGGCCAGGAGCCTGGCGACGCAGGCCAGGTCGGGGCCGGAAGCACGGGTGTGTCGAGTGCTCATGGGCAAGATTATCGCCCGCGGCGCTTCGGCGCCCGCCGAAGCGTCCGGTTCCTAGGCTCCGGGCCATGAACAGCGCACCGACCGACACCGGCTCCGCGGCGGACGCCGCCTCTCCCGTGTCCGCCTCTTCCGTGTCCGCCTCCCACGCGGTGGTCGAGCCGAGCATTCTCTACTTCGGTACCCCGGTCGTCCTCCTCTCGACGGAGAACCAGGACGGCTCGTACAACCTCGCGCCCATGTCCTCCGCGTGGGCGCTCGGGCGCACGGTCGTACTCGGTCTGGGCCGGGAGGGGCAGACCGCGCGGAACCTGGGCGACCGGCCGGACCTTGTGATCAACCTGCCGGCACCGGCGCTGTGGCCCGCGGTGGAACGGCTGGCGCCGCTGACCGGCAGGTACCCGGTACCGGCGACGAAGCCGGCCGGCTGCCGTTACGAGCCGGACAAGTTCGCCGCGGCAGGACTGCGCGCGGCGCCGTCCGAGACCGTACGGCCGCCCCGTGTCGCCGAGTGCCCCCTCCAGTTCGAGGCCCGCATCCGGCGGCTGCGGCCGGATGTCTCCGGGGAGTGCGTCATCGCGGAGGCCGTCGTGGAGAAGGTCCATGCCGATCCCCGGATCGTCGTGGCCGGTACCGATCACATCGATCCGGCCGCCTGGAGTCCGCTCATCTACAACTTCCGCCACTACTTCGGCCTCGGCCCGGAACTCGGCCACTCCTATCGCACCCGGACGCCCCGCGGCGGGGCCGGCCCGGCGCCTGATCCCGCACGCGTGGCTCCCGCGGACGTCGGCGAGCGGCCGGGGACCACTCGCCGCACGTCCTAGGGACGGGGAGCGTGGCCTGAGGCGTACTGACCGGCGTACTCACCGGTCGCCGGAACGACGGTGATGACGTCGATCATGACGCCGTCCGGCGCCGCGACGATGAAGTGCCGCTGCCCGAACGCCTCGGTGCGCAGGGTGAGCAGTTCGGGCAGGCCCGCTTGTCCGACCAGCCTGAGGTGTTCGGCGTCGACGTCGTCGACCTCGAAGTTGAGCAGCAGGCCGCCGTCGAGCGGAGTGCGGTGGCCCTCGGGGAGCGTCGGATGGGAGTGGTCGAGCAGGGCGAGTTCGTACTGCGGGGCGTCCGGGCGGTGGAGGCTCACGTACCAGTCCGCCTCGAAGGTCACCTCGAACCCGAAGTGGTGGATGTAGAAGTGGCGCGCCGCGGCGACATCGCGGGTGGCGATGACCGGGTAGAAGCTGCCGAGCTGGACCTGCATGACCTGTCTCCAGTTGTCCGTGGACTCGTTTCACATACCTCGGGTATGTGAAACGGGAGGTTAACATACCTGGGGTATGTGAAATGGGAAGGGGACCACGGATGGCTGTCACCAGGGCCGAGCAGCGAGCGGCGACTCGGCGGGCACTGCTGGCCGAGGGGCGGCGGCGATTCGCCGCCGACGGCTACCACGAGGTGGTTCTCGCCGAGGTGGCGAAGGCGGCAGGGGTCACCAAGGGGGCGGCCTATCACCATTTCGAGAGCAAGGCGGGGCTCTTCCGGGCCGTGGTCGCCGAGGTGCAACACGAACTCGGTGAGCGGGTCGCGGACGCAGCCGAGCAGCACGACGACCCATGGGAGCGGTTGCGGGCCGGCTGCCGGACCTTCCTCGCCGCCGGCTGCGACCCGGTGGTGCGCCGGATCGTGCTGGTGGACGCGCCGGCCGTGCTCGGCTGGGACGAATGGCGGGCCATGGACGAGGACAGCTCCGCCCGGCATCTGGCGGAGGCGCTGGAAGACCTTGTGCGGACCGGAACCATCGCCCAACAGCCGCTGGAACCGCTGGCACGCCTGCTGTCCGGGGCGATGAACGAGGCCGCACTGTGGTTGGCCCGGTCGGCGGGGCCGGAGGCGGCGGCGCAGACGGAGCGGGCGTTGGACCGGTTGCTGAACGGGCTGCGCCGCGACGCCGATTGAGGTCGTCCGCCCTCTCGGCGAGGGCACCTTCGGCCTTCGCCGAGAACGCGGACCGCGGCTTGCGCCACCCCGGCCGATTCCGGGCCACGGCGGGGCACCGGGTCGTCGGCCTGCGCCGACACGCCCGTGACCACGGAGTTTCGACGGGGGAACGGTGTTAGGTGTCACCGCAGTGGGTTACGTGGGGTGCGGGACGGGTGCGCACTCCTGTGACCCGCCCTGTTGAGTGAGACCGGCAGGAATCGACCGAGAGGGAGCGACGACCATGGCCAACGGGAACTCCGACGGCGAGACGATGCAGGCGATGACCTACGACCGGTTCGGCGGCCCGGAGGTGCTGTCCGCGACGCGGCAGCCGCTGCCCAAGGTGGGGCCGGGGGAAGTGCTGGTCCGGGTGCGGTGCGCGGCGGTCAATCCGGTCGACTGGAAGATCATGGCGGGCGGGCTGGAGCCGCTGATGGACACCGTCTTCCCCGTCGTGCCCGGCTGGGACGTGGCCGGCGTCGTCGAGCGGGTCGGCATCGACGTGCCCGAGTTCTCCGTCGGCGACGAGGTGATGGCCTACGCCCGCAAGGACTATGTGCACGGCGGAACGTTCGCCGAGTTCGTCACCGTGCCCGTACGGTGCCTGGCCCGCCGTCCTTCCTCGCTCGGGTGGGAGCAGGCGGCGGGTCTGCCGCTGGCAGGTCTCACCGCGTATCAGACGCTCACCCGCCTCGGCACCCGCGAGGGCGAGACGGTGCTGATCCACAACGCGGCCGGGGGAGTCGGCTCACTGGGGGTGCAGATCGCCCGCGCCCTCGGGGCCCGTGTCATCGGCACCGCCTCACCCGCCAACCACGACCGGCTGCGGGAACTGGGAGCCGAACCGGTCGCATACGGCGACGGCCTCACCGACCGGGTGCGCGAGCTGGCACCGAAGGGGGTCGACGTGGTCGCCGACTTCGTCGGCGGCGTCCTGGACGCCACATTGGGCGTCCTGGCCGACGGCGGACGGCATGCCTCCATCGCGGACAACACGGTCACCGAGTCCGGCGGCCAGTGGATGTGGGTGCGCCCCAGCGGCAGTGACCTGACCGCACTGGCCGAGCTGGCAGACGCGGGCAAGCTGACGGTCCGGGTGGCCGAGACGTTCCCGCTCACCCGGCTGGCCGACGCATTCGAACTGAGCCGGTCGGGCCATGTGCACGGGAAGATCGTGGTGACCCCCTGACGAGGCGTGCCGTGTCCGCCCCCCGGCGGACACGGCACGCTCGACACGGACGAACCGGCAGCGGGACCTCAGCTGCCGTTCCCCGCGCCGGGCGCCGTGGGCGCCGCGGGGAAGGTGCGGCCCACGGTACGGCGGCGTGCGGTCCAGACGGCGGCACCGCCGAGAACGGTCAGTGCGGCGGCCGAGCCCGCCAGCGTGCCCGAAGGCAGCCCGGTGCCGGTCGAGGCCAGGGAGGCCGCGCCGCCGCCCACGCTGCCGGCGCCGCCTGCCGCGGCCGGCTCGGAGCCACCGTCCGTGCCGCCGTCGGTACCGCCGCTTCCGGTCCCGCCGCCCCCGCCGGCCCCGGGCAGTTCGGCGTCCTCGTCCAGGGAGACGGCCACCGTGACCGGATCCAGCGCGTCACCGGCCTGGTAGAAGCCGCCGAACGCCTCGGCTCCGGCCGCCGTGAGCGTGGCGGGCGCCTTCTGCACGGAGACGATGTCCTCGCGCGGGGTCAGTGCGCCGCTGTCGAGCTTCAGCGAGGCGACGGTGACGGCCTTGTCCGTCGAGACCTTGCCGCTCGCGCGGTCCTTGGAGCGGACGTCGGCGACCAGGCTGCCCTTGGTGCCCTTCGCCTGCACCTTGAGGTGGGAGAAGGTCAGATCCAGGCTGTAGGCGCTGCCTTCCTTGTGGCCGAGGAAGCGCACTCCACCGTCGAACGAGGCGTTCAGGTCGCCGTCCGCGAATGTGCCGCTGCCCTTGGGGAAGCGGTAGCCGCCGTCGGTGCTCCTGGCGCCGTCGGACGTCTCCACCTTGCCGTTGGCGATGGGGCCCGTGACGTACTTGCGGAACGACGCCTTGACGCCCCAGTCGAGGTTCCCGTCGGCGATGGCGCCCGAGGCAGGCTGCTTCGTACCGCCGCTTGCTCCTCCGGAAGCCGAACCCGAACCCGAGCCGGTACCCGTACCGCCGTTGCCGTCACCTCCGGAGCCTCCACTCGCGGTGCTGCCGCCGGACCCGGACCCGGACCCGGACCCCGACCCGGAGCCGCCCGATCCGGAGGTCGACCCCCCGGCTCCGGATCCCGCCGAACCCGAGCCCGAACCGGACCCGGCGCTTCCGCCACCCCCGCCCGGGGTGACCTTCAACGTCACCGGATCGAGTTTCTCCCCCTTCTGGTAGTAGCCCTCGAACGCGCCGGACCCCGCCTCGGTGAGCGTCGCCGGGATGTCGGCGAAGGTCATCGTGCCGCCCTGGCCCGAACCGGGTGTGACCTCGGAGAGGTCGAGCGTGGCCAGTTGCACGTCGTCCTGGGTCCTGTCCGGCTTTCCGTCCCCGTCCTCGCCCGTCCCCGTGGCGACATCGGCGCTCAGAGTGCCGCTCTTGCCCTTCGTCTCCATGGAGAAGTCGGAGAGCTTGATGTCGAGTGCGCCGTGATGGCCGTACAGATGGACGCTGCCGTGGAAGGAGGTGGTGACGGCGTGGGTGGTCATGTCGTAGCTGCCCGTACCGTCGGTGAAGCGGAACGAGCCGTCCGCGTTGGTCCTGGCGCCGTCCGCGACAGTGATCTTGCCCTTGGCTATCGGTCCGTTCAGGTAGTCGCGGAACGACTTCTTGATGCCCCAGTCCAACGTGCCGTCCGTCAGCGGGATCGCGGGGGCGGCCTCCGGTGCGGCCGTCCGCGCGGTGCCGGAGGCCGCGAAGGCGGGCAGCGCGCAGGTGGTGACCGCGGCGACGGTCGCCGTCGCGGTCGCCAGGAGGAGGGCGCCGGTACGCGGCCGACGGTGCGGGGGAGGGGTGGTGACGGTCATGACTGCTGTCTCCAGGAGTGTGTCGAGGTGTTTCCGGGGTGGCCCGGGGAACGGTTCGAGTGGTGCGGGAGGTGTCTGAGGCGCGACACGGGGCGGGGCGCGGCGGGACCTGGACGCAAGGGGGCGGCCCGGGTGGGTCCGGCCCCTACGGGCGGCGTGCCGCTGTCAGCCTTGGCTCTGCTGCCGGGCACGCCGTTTGCGCACGACGACGAACACGCCCGCGGCGGCCAGGAGTACGGCCGCCGCGCCGCCGCCCGCGACCAGCGGTGTCGCGGAGGATGCGGCGGAGGCGGACGTGGTGCCGGTGGATTCGCCGTCCTCGGCCCGCTGCGGATCCGCACCGTGTGCGGAGGTGCTGCCGCTGCCCAGATCGGGCAGGGCGGGCAGGTCCGCCTCCTCGTCGAGGGCGACCGCCAGCGACACCGGGTCCATCCGGGTGCCCTTGGCGTACATGCCGTCGAACGCCTTGGCGCCCTGGGCGGTGAGTTCGGACCGCACCTCGGTGAGCCGCACCAGTCCGTCGTCGGGCTTCAGCGCCTTCTTCCCGGCGGGGAAGGTGACCAGGGGCTGGTCGCGAGCAGTGCGTCCGTCGCGGGTCACATCGGCGCTCAGGGTGCCCTTGCCGTCGGCGACCCGTACGGAGACGGAGGCCAGTCGCAGGTCGAGACGCTTGCCGGTGAAGCGGACCGCACCGTCGAATTCCGCGTCGAGGGTTGCCTCGTCCCGGTCGTAGTGGCCCTTCCCGGCGGGGAAGCGGAAGAGCGCCCCGCCGTCCTGTGCCCCGGCGGTCAGCTTCCAACGGCCCCTGGTGACCGAACCGGTGACGTACTCGCGGAACGTGCGGCGTACACCCCAGTCGATGGCCGCTTCGGCGAACCGGCCCCGCTGGGGCGCACCGGCCTTTTCATCCTTCTTTTCCCTCTTCCCTTTCTTCCCCTTCTCCGCGCCGGAGGTGTCGCCCTTGTCGTCGCGCGGCGCGAGGTCCACGGAGAGGCTGACGGGATCGAGCGGGGTGCCCGCCTTGTAGTAACCGGCGAAGGCGGTGGCGCCTTGAGTGGTCAGACGCGCGGGGACCTGGGTGAGAGCGATCGGTCCGGTGCCGCCGCGCATGTCGACCTTGCCGAGGTCGAGCGAGGCGAGCGGCACCCGGGCGGAGTCGGTGACCTTTCCGGTGCTCTTCGCCTTGCTGCGGATGTCGGCGTACAGGGTGCCGGTCCTGCCGGTGACACGCACGGCGGGTCGACTGATGGTCAGGTCGAGCTGGTTGCCGCCGCCGGGCTTGCGGTGTCCGGTGAAGTGCACTCCACCGGAGAAGGAGGCGTCGAAGGCGCCGGACCCCGGGTCGTAGTCGCCCCGCGCCGAATGGAAGCGGAACCGGCTCTCGCCCACGGTGGCGGCCCCGCCGGTCAGGGACCAGCGGCCCTGGGCGATCGGCCCGGTGACGTAACTCTGGAACGAGGATTTGATGCCCCAGTCCAACCGTCCTCCGGAGACGGTGCGTTCGGCGGCCGGTGCGTTCGGCGCGTTCAGTGCGTTGTTCGGCGCGGACCGGGCGCTTGGCGCGTTCGGCTTCGTGGCCGCCGCAGGGGCCGTGGAGGCGGTCGCGCTCGTCGGTACGGCGACTGGCAGCGCGCTCAGCAACAGGGCCACCGCGAGGGCTCGGGGCCGGGCGCGGCGCACTCGGGTGCCGGGCCGGGGTCTGGAATGCATCGGTACGTCTCCAGGAGACCGGAGGGGATGGGGCGGGCGGGCGACGCGACTGGGCGTCGGGGCCCGGTGGTCCAGAAAAGGCGGGCTAGCGTCTTAGGTAAGGCTAACCTAAGCTATATCGGGCTCGCCTGGAAGTCCCCACTTCCGACTTCCGTACGGCCCCGGCGGGCCCCGACCGGTGAAAGGCGCACAAGTGCCCCAACGAACCCGAGTGCCGGGCGTGTTCGTCGCCGCCCTCGCTCTGGCGCTCTCCCTCAGCGGCTGCGGCGACGGCCTCGGCCGGCAGTCCGACGGGACCGACTCCGCAGGCAAGCACGGCTCCGCCGGGGACACACACGCCGACCGTGTGGAACCGCTCTCCGGTCCGCCGCCCGCTCCGGAGCTGCCGGTACGCGTCGAGTCCGCCGACGGACGCACCGTCACCGTCCGCAGCGCCGCCAGGATCGTGCCGCTCACCGGCTCCCTCTCGGAGATCGTGTACACCCTCGGGCTCGGCGACCGGGTGGTGGCCCGGGACATCACGGCGACGTTCGCGCAGGCCAGAAAGCTTCCGGTGATCACCCGCGCACACGATGTGTCCGCCGAGGGCGTGCTCTCCCTCAAGCCGACCGTCGTGCTCGCCGAAACCACGACCGGGCCGGATGAGGCCGTCGACCAGATACGGGACGCGGGCATTCCCCTCGTCGTCGTCGAGCCGGCACGCGAACTCGCCGACGTGGACACCCGGATCGACGACGTCGCCCGCGCCCTGGGGGTCGGTGCGGCGGGTGAGCGGCTGCGGAAGCGGACGGACAAGCGGATCGACGCCGTCCGCAACGACATTGCCCAAGGCGGCGGCGCACGCGGCGCCGAGGAGCAGGGCGGCGACCGACCACGGGTGGCCTTCCTCTATCTGCGTGGCTCGGCCTCCGTCTACCTCCTGGGCGGTTCCCGCTCCGGTGCCTCCTCCCTCATCGAGGCGGCGGGTGGCGTAGACGCGGGCAAGGAGTCCGGCCTGAAGAAGGACTTCACCGCCATCACCAGCGAAGCTCTCGCCAAGGCCGCCCCCGATGTGATCCTGGTGATGACCAAGGGCCTGGACTCCGTGCACGGCGTCGACGGCCTGCTGAAGATCCCCGGCGTCGCGCAGACCCCCGCGGGCCGGCACCGGCGTATCGCCACCATCGACGACGGAGTGCTGCTCAACTACGGCCCGCGCACCGACCAGGTGCTGAGGGACCTCGCCGCCCAGATCCACGCGAAGGGCGGCCGGCCATGACCGCGCCGCCCCGGGCGCGGGCCGCAGGTGGGGCAGCGAAGTCGACCGGGCCGAGCGCCGACGGGACGGGCGCCGCGGGGTCGGGTGCCGCAGGGGCGGGCGTGCCGGCGTCGAGCGTCGCCGCGCCGGGTGCCCCGCCGCGCACCCGGCGCGCTGCGGCCACCACGGTGACCGCCGCACTCGTCGCTGCCCTCCTGCTCCTGGCGCTGCTCTCGGCGGGCATCGGCGCCTACACCATCCCCGTCAGCGACGTCCTCGGATCCCTTCTGCACCGGGCCGGGGCGGGCGGTGCCCCGCTCGACCGCGTTGCCGAAAGCGTGCTGTGGAACGTCCGGTTGCCCCGTGTCGTGCTCGCCGTACTCGTCGGGGCCTCCCTCGGCTGCGCCGGTGCGCTGATGCAGGGGGTGTTCGGCAACCCGCTCGCCGAGCCCGGCGTCATCGGGATCTCGTCCGGCGCCGCAGTCGGCGCCGTTGCCTCCATCGCCCTCGGTCTGACCTTCCTCGGCAACTGGACGGTGACCGCCTGCGCGTTCGTCGCGGGCCTGGCCACGGTGCTGCTGGTGTACCTGCTCTCCCGCTCCGGCGGCCGTACGGAGGTCGTCACCCTCCTCCTGACCGGAATCGCCGTCAACGCGTTCGCGGGGGCGCTCATCGGTCTGAGCATCTTCTTCGCCGACAACGCACAGCTCACCCAGATCACCTTCTGGCAGCTCGGTTCGCTCGCCCAGGCCACCTGGCCCAAAGTGCTGGCCGTACTGCCCTGCGCACTGGCCGGACTCCTGGTCGCACCGCTCTGCTCCCGCCGCCTCGACCTGCTGGCGCTGGGCGAACGGCCGGCACGGCACCTGGGGGTGGACGTCGAGCGGCTGCGGCTGACCCTCGTGCTGGTCGTGGCGCTGCTGACGGCGGCGGCCGTCGCGGTGGCCGGCATCATCACCTTCGTCGGGCTGCTGGTCCCGCATCTGCTGCGGATGGCCGCCGGTCCGGGGCACCGCTTTCTGGTGCCGGGCAGCGCGCTGGGCGGCGCCGTGGTCCTGGTCGGTGCCGACCTGGCGGCACGCACCGTGGCCCAGCCCGCCGAACTCCCGCTCGGCGTCCTCACGGCACTGCTGGGCAGCCCGTTCTTCTTCTGGCTGCTGCGCAGGACCCGCCGCAGACAGGGCGGCTGGGCGTGACCCGGCCGACCAACTGCCCCTCCTGTCCGCCTCTTTCACCGACCCCGCCGACGCCCCTTCGGACGACGCCCCCGCCGACGCCCCCGACGAGACCTGCTCCACGGCCGACCCGAGGAATTTCATGCCCCGACTGCCCCTCAGCTCACGGCGCCGACAGGACCTGACCCGGATCCGCCCGGCCCACGGAGAAGCCGCCGCCGAAGCATGCGCAGCCGCTGTACGGCTGGGCGGCAGGCGCGTGCTGGACGGCGTCGACCTCTGCCTGACGGCCGGTGAGGTGCTGGCCCTCGTCGGCCCCAACGGCGCGGGCAAGTCCACCCTGCTCTCCGCACTCGCCGGCGACCTGCCGCTGGAGTCGGGCACCGTTCGGTTGGGCGGGCGCGAACTGGGTGAGTTCTCCCCGCGCCAACTCGCCGTCCGCCGCGCCGTACTGCCCCAGGCCGCCACACTGGCCTTTCCGTTCACCGTCGCGGAGGTCGTCCAGATGGGCCGCGCACCCTGGGCCGGCACCCCGCAGGAGGACGAGGACGAGGCGGCCGTCACCGAAGCGATGGCCCAAACGGAGGTCACCGCGTTCGCCGACCGGCCGTTCTCCGCGCTCTCCGGTGGTGAGCGGGCCCGCGTCGCCCTGGCCCGGGTCCTCGCCCAACGCACCCCGCTGCTTCTGCTGGACGAGCCGACGGCGGCGCTGGACCTGCGCCATCAGGAACTGGTCCTGGCCCTGTGCCGAGCCCGCGCCGCAGCGGGTGATGCCGTCGCCGTCGTCCTGCACGATCTGAACCTGGCGGCTGCCTACGCCGACCGCGTCGCCCTGCTCGACGCCGGCCGGCTGACCGGTGTCGGCCCGCCCGCCCGTGTGCTCACCCCCGAAGCGCTCACATCGGTCTACCGCCACCCGGTCGAGGTGCACCCGCATCCCACCTCGGGCGCCCCTCTTGTCCTCCCCGCCCGCGAGCCGGGTGCGCACCAGGGGTAATTGCGAAGGCATCGCACCTGGTCAGAGCCGGTAAGACAGCTGTAGCCGCAATCGGCTTTCTGTGCCACCGTGGCGGTCATGGAGGGGATGGAGCACCACCACACTCCGGGGCACCACCACGGGCCGGACGCCTGCCGGAGGCCCCGAGCGGCCCGGTTGCGCCACCAGTTGGCCCATCTCGGCAGGCCGCACAGCCATGAGGCGGCGGACAAGGTGGACGCGGCCATGGAGACCTCTCGGGACGGGATGCGCACGCTGTGGATCTCGTTGGCAGCCCTCGGCGTCACCACCGTCGTGCAGGCGGTGATCGTCGTCTTGTCCGGGTCGGTGGCGCTGCTCGGGGACACGATCCACAACGCCGCCGACGCCCTGACCGCCGTACCGCTGGGAATCGCGTTCGTACTGGGGCGGCGGGCGGCCAACCGCCGCTACACCTACGGCTACGGCCGGGCGGAGGACCTGGCCGGCATCCTCATCGTCGCCACCATCGCCGCCTCGGCGGCCCTGGCGGCGTGGGCAGCGGTGGACCGGCTGCTGGACCCCCGGCAGATCACGCACCTGTGGGCTGTCTCCGCCGCGGCACTGGTCGGGTTCGTGGGCAACGAGTGGGTCGCCCGCTACCGCATCCGCACCGGCCGGCGCATCGGCTCTGCCGCCCTGGTCGCCGACGGACTGCACGCCCGCACCGACGGTTTCACCTCGCTGGCCGTACTGCTGGGCGCGGGTGGCGCCGCGGTCGGCTGGCGGTTCGCCGACCCGCTGGTCGGACTGCTGATCACGGCCGCGATCCTGTTCGTGCTGCGGGACGCCGCCCGGGAGGTCTACCGGCGGCTGATGGACTCGGTCGACCCCGCCTTGGTCGCCACCGCCGAGACGGCCCTGGGCGCGGTGCCCGGGGTGCGGGGCGTGGGACAGGTGCGGATGCGGTGGGTCGGCCACGCGCTGCGCGCCGAGGCCGACATCGTCGTCGACGCGCACCTGACGGTGGTGGCCGCCCACCGGCTGGCTGTCGAGGCCGAGCACGCCCTGATCCACGCGGTGCCCCGGCTGACCGCCGCGACCGTGCACACCGACCACACCCCCCTCGGCAGCGACCCGCACGCCTCCCTCGCCCACCACGCCGCCCGCCCCAGCACGGCCCACAAGGCGGCCGCCAGGACGTGAGAGGACACCGAGCGCGCAGGAGGGGCAGGCCCGAGCCCCCGGGGGGCAGCCACGGGGCCCGGCGGGGTGCTAGCGAGCGGCCGTGTAGCGCCAGAAGGCGGGAACGATGGCGACCAGCACCGGCATGGCGACGGCCACCAGCAGGCCGCCGCCCACCACCGTGGGCCGGGTTCCCGCGACGGCGCCGACGGTGCCGTGCAGCAGGTCGGCGAGGCGGGGACCGCCGGCCACCACCACCGTGAAGACGCCCTGCATACGGCCCCGCATCTCGTCGGTCGCCGCGGACTGCAAGATCGCGCCGCGGAAGACCATCGAGACCATGTCGGCGGCGCCCGCCACGGCGAGCAGCACGGCAGCGAGCCACAGCGGGCCGGAGAGTCCGAACCCGGCGATGGACAGTCCCCACACGGATATCGCGAGGACGACCATCACGCCGTGCCGGTGCACGCGGGAGTACAGCCCGGACAGCAGTCCGCACAGCAGCGCGCCGGCGGGGATGGCCGCGTACAGCACGCCGAGTGCGCTGCCGCCGCCCTCCGGACCGCCGAAGTCGAGCTGTGCCATCTCCGGGAAGAGGGCGCGGGGCATCCCCAGGACCATGGCGATGATGTCCACGAGGAACGAGACGAGCAGCAGCCGCATGCGCATCATGTAGCGGAACCCGGCGACGATGTCGGCGAGTCCGGCGCGCCGGGCCGCGACCTTGAGCGGTGGTATCGAGGGCAGCCGCCAGACGGCCCACAGCGCCGCTACGAGGGCCAGCGAGTCGCACAGGTAGAGCACCGACAGACCGAGGACCGGCACTAGCGCACCGGCCAGCAGCGGACCGGCGATCTGTCCGAACTGGCCGACGGTGGAGATGAGCGCTGTCGCGGAGGGCAGTTGTCCGGCAGGCACCAGACGGGCCACCGATGCGGTACGTGTCGGCTGGTTGATGCCGAACAGGGCCTGCTGAACGGCGAGCAGTACCAGCAGCACGGTGACGGAGCGCACCCCGGTGGCGGCCTGGGCCCAGAACAGCAGGGAGGTCACCGCGATGCCGGCGTTGCTGACGAGCAGGAGTCTGCGCCGGTCCATCAGGTCGGCGACGGCCCCGCCCCAGAGTGCGAAGACGACCAGCGGTACGAGGGCGGCCGCTCCGGCGAGGCCGACGAGGGCCGAGGAGCCGGTGTCGTCGTAGATCTGCAGGGGTACGGCGACAGCCGTCAACTGGCTGCCTGTCGCGGTGACCACGGTCGATGTCCACAGCCGTCGGAAGGGCGCGGCGCGCAGTGGTTCCGTGTCCATGGCGAACCTGCGCAACCGTCGCAGGCCGGTTCTTCGGCCCGCGCCCGCTTTGCGCTCCGGGTTCCGGGTGGGGGGCTCGTCCGGGCCGGGTGAAGGGGAACCGGGCTGGTCCTGACGCGGTGTGTCGGTGGTCACCGGCCGATCTCCGTTCTCGGCCGGGAAGTCCCGTCAGGGTACGCCGCCGCACCACCCCGGCCGTTCGAGCAGGCTGAAGAGATGCGTTGGCTGACGTTAACGCTTACGGTCGTGGCTCGGGCAGCTGTTCGGAGTGCGCCGGGCCCTACGCATCGGGCACGCTAACCGGCGACCGGTGCGGGGTCAACCGACGGTTGCCGTGAGCGGCGGCGCCCTTCGCGGAGTTGCGGCGTTGGCCGACAAGGATCTTGACGACCCTTCGGGGCTGGTTGCCTGCGGCTACCATCTTGTAGCGTCCCTCCGAGGTGCCCTCCCGTGCACCTGTGCGAACCGCCCGTGAGTCACCTGCCTCGGCGCATATGGAGGTACATCCGTGAGCTCGGATCAGCAGTGGGACATCGTCACCGGAGTCGGCGTGACGGCCCTGGCGGTCGCGGCCGGGAGAGCGATCGAGACCGCCCGGTCCGACGCCCTGATCCAGGATCCGTACGCGGCCGCCTTCGTGGCGGCGGCCCCGGCGTCCCTCGCGCTCCCCGTCACCCCGCAGGAACTGCGGGAGCGTTCGGGGCAGGAGGAGCTGTGGGCACTGATGAACGCCTACCTGGGTGTGCGGTCCCGGGTCTTCGACGACTTCCTCACCGGCGCGGCGCGCGACGGCATACGCCAGGTGGTCATCCTCGCCTCCGGTCTGGACACCCGGCCCTTCCGTCTGGAGTGGCCCGCCGGCACCCGCTGCTTCGAGTTGGACCAGCCGCTGGTACTCGACTTCAAGCTGCGTGTCCTGGCCCAACAGGACGCCCGGGCGGAGTGCGCGCACACCCCGGTCCCCGCGGACCTGCGCGAGGACTGGCCCGCGGCGCTGGAGGCGGCGGGCTTCGACGCGGCCTTGCCCACCGCCTGGCTGGCGGAAGGCCTGCTGCCCTATCTGCCGCCGGAGGCCGAGGAGCGGCTGTTCAAGGAGATCGACCGGCTCTCCGCCGCCGGCAGCCGTGTCGCGGTCGAGTACGTCCTCGACGCCGATCTCGCCGTGCGGGACGAACTGCTGCAGGACGGCAGTGCCGCCCTCGGTATCGACCTGGCCGCGCTGCTGCCCCGCGGGGAAAGGCGCGCTCTGGAGGAGCAGTTGACCGCCCTCGGCTGGGCGTACGACAGCCGCTCGGCACAGGAGTCGGCGCGCACCCACGGCCGTACGCTGAGCGCGGCCCCCGCGGTGACGGACAGAATGCTGCACGTCTTCGCACGCCGCCCCTGACCCGGTCGGTCCGCCGTCGGGAGCGGTGTTCCGTTCCCGACGGTGAAGGCTGTCCGCTCGCCGGCGGGGGGAAGCCGTGCGCCGGCGGTCCCCCCCCCGCCGTTCAACGGCTCCGGCGGTGCAGTGCGCGGTCGGGGTGGCCGAACCTGTCGGCGGCCAGGGCCGCCTGGTGCCAGTGCGGGTAGATGAGGTCGGGGGCGCTCACCTTGTCGAGGCGTTCGAGGTCGGCGGGGTCGAGACGCACATCCACCGCGCCCAGGTTGTCCCGCAGCTGCTCGTCCTTGCGGGCTCCGATGACGAGGGTGGTCACGCCGGGCTGCGCGAGCAGATACGCGAGGGAGACCTGGGCGGGTGAGACACCGTGCGCCGCGGCGATGTCGACGACCGTCTCGATGGTGTCGTACAGCTTCTCCTCGTTGCGCACCGGCGGCTCCGACCACTCGGTCAGATGCCTGCCGCTGTCGGCCTGCTGTCCGCGCCGGTACTTGCCGGACAGCAGCCCGCCGGCCAGCGGGCTCCACACCATGATGCCGAGCCCCTGGTCGAGCGAGAGCGGCACCAACTCGTACTCGGCGTCCCGGGATTCGAGCGAGTAGTAGATCTGGTTGCTGACGAAGCGCTGGTAGCCGTGAGTGTCCGCGGCGCCGAGCGCCTTCATCAGCTGCCAGCCGGAGTAGTTCGACACCCCCAGATAGCGGACCTTCCCGGCGCGGACCAGGGAATCGAGCGCCTCCATGGTCTCTTCCGGCGGAGTGAGCCCGTCCCACTCGTGGACGTGGTAGATGTCCAGGTGGTCCGTGCCCAGCCGGCGCAGGCTGCCTTCGACCTGGCTGAGGATGTGATGGCGCGACAGCCCCTGGTCGTTGGGGCCGTCTCCCACGGGCATGCGCACCTTCGAGGAGAGCAGCAGGCGCTCACGGCGGCCCGAGATCACCTCCCCGAGGATCTCTTCGCTGAGCCCCGCGGAGTACATATTGGCCGTGTCGAAGAGGTTGACACCCGCGTCCAGACACATGTCGACCTGGCGGCGCGCCCCGGCGACATCCGTGGAACCGACGTTCCCGAAGAAGTCCCGGCCACCGAACGTCATCGTCCCCATCGTCAGGACCGACACCCGCAGGCCGGAACGGCCCAACTGCCTGTACTCCATCCAGTTCTCTCCGCTCTGTGTGCGCTTCCGCCGTGCGGCGGCCGGCATTCGGCGTCTACCACGTCCGCACCCGACTCATTCGTTCAAGCTTCAAGTTCTCAGCTCGTAGGGCTGTCGACGGGCGCGCCTCCGGGGCACAGCGCGGCAGCGGTGTCGGCGTCGGCGTCGGCGTCGGCGTCGGCGTCGACAAGAATTGCTCATGAAAGTCATTTCCATTAACCTTCCCGGGGTCGTCAACGCCTCAGGAGGGCTCTCGTGGCTGTACCCAAGCGGAAGATGTCCCGCAGCAACACCCGGCACCGCAGGTCCCAGTGGAAGGCCGAGGCGCCTCAGCTCGTCCCCGTCGTGGTCGACGGCAAGGTCCACCGGGTGCCTCAGCGGCTGGTCAAGGCCTACGAACGCGGCCTGCTGCGGCCGGAGGGCTGAGCGGCCGCCCGACCCGAGGGACGCTCAAGGGTGAGGTCCGCCGTCCCTCGCCCGCGGCTCCTCTTCACATCGCGGCCTCCACTGTTTGCGGGTTCGGACGGCCGGACGGCGGCGCCGGGGATGCCAGACGGAGCAGGGCGTTCGAGGTCGCGTCGTCGGCCGGGTGAAAGGCCCAGATCCGGTGGCCTTCGCTTCCCGGCAGTTCCAGGACGTGCTGGTCGAGTACGAGCGATCCGACCCTCGGGTGTCGGAACCGTTTACGGTCGATCGTCTTCTCGTAGAGGTGGTGCTCGCGCCAGGCGGCTTCGAAGCCCTCGCTGTGCGCGGTCAGTTCCTTCAAAAGCTGTGTCAGGCGGGCCGATCCGGCTTCGGGGCCGGCCTGTGCGCGTAGGGCCGCCACCATGCAGCGGGCGAGTTCGGGCCACTCGGTGAAGAACGCCGGTGCTCCGGGAGCGAGGAAGACCAGCCGGGCGTAATTGTCCCGGGGGTCCAACCCTTCGTGGAGAAGATCGCCGAGTGTGTTGCTGTCCACGACGTCGAGCCATCGGTTCACCAGCAGGGCCGGCACCGTCATGGAGTCGAGCAACTGGTGCACGGCGTCCAGACGATCCGTGTCCATGCAGGGCGCTTCTCCGCCGAAGGCAGCCCCTGGGTCGGAGAGCTCGCGCAGATAACGTGTTGCCACGTCGTCCAGCAGCAATGCCTCACTCAGGCCCTCCACCACTGCGCGGGACGGCCGGCGCTCCCTCCCCTGTTCGAGACGCACGTAGTAGTCGGTGCTGATCCCGGCCAGGAACGCCACTTCGTCCCGCCGAAGACCGGGCACCTGGCGCGGTGCCCCCGGGGCCAGCCGGTGATGTTCAGGCCGCACCCGATGCCGTCTGGCGCGCAGAAATGCCGCCAGTGGTTCGTCGCTGCTGCGCCCCTTTGAACCCTTCATGCCACCAGCGTAAGGACGAGGCATTCTCCGGCGTGCGAAGACCGCCGTGCGTGGTCGCGGCCGCTCGGCCCAGCTGCGCGACGTCGCGGAGATCAAGACGCGCAGCGCATCGATGCAACCCGGAACCGCCGGCCCGCCGGGGTGGGTGTATCGCTCCTACCCGCCCGGTTCGCCGGGTGGCTAGCGTGCCGAACGCTTACCGAAAGGTCCGGGGGCCCGGCCGAGATACGGCCTCGATTCCCCTGCCCGCCCCGGGAAAGCGTCGGGGCGCCGTGTGTCGCAGGTGGCCTCCCGGTACCAGTACAGAACGCCTAGGAAAAGAGATACGCCGATGTTCGTCATCACCGGTGCCGGCGGCCGCACCGGACGGGCTGCCGCTGTGCACCTGCTCGCAGCCGGATACCGCGTCCGAGCCGTCGGCCGGTCGGCCCAGCGGCTCGCCGACCTCGCCGCACGGGGCGCCGAGGTGTGGGAAGCCGACCCGCTCGACCCGGCCACGCTGACCGATGCCTTCCGTGGCGCGGAGGGCGTCTACGCGGTGCTCCAGCCCAACTACATTCCCGACCATCCCGACTTCGGCGCCTTCCAGGACCACGTGGCGGCCTCCCTGACGAAGGCAGTCGCCGAATCCGGCGTGACCCGCGTCGTCGGGCTCAGCAGCTGGGGGGCCCGGCACCCCCGAGGCACCGGACCGGTCATGGGACTCCACCGCTTCGAGCAGCGCCTCTCTGCCGTCCCCGGGGTCGACACGCTGTGGCTGCGGGCCGGCTACTTCATGGAGAACCTGCTCGACCACATCGACACCGCCAGGGGCCAGCACCGCATCAGCGCTCCCTTCGATCCCGACATTCCCTTGCCCTTCGTCACCACCCCCGATGTCGGGACCCGAGCCGGGGAGGAACTCGCCACCGGGTCCTGGCACGGCACGGAGGTCCTGGAGCTCCACGGGGAGCGCGACGTGAGCATGCGGGAAGCCGTGGGCGTGATCGCGAACGCTGTGCGTGCGGACGACTTCATCTATGAACAGACCAGCATCGCCGACTTCCATGCGGAACTCCGCGGTAAAGGGGTGTCCGTCAACGTCGCGGACATGATGGCCGAGGTTGGCGAAGCCGTGAACTCCCGGTACATGCGGACGGAGCAGCCGCGTACCGCCCTCACGTCCACCCCCACCTCCATCGAACGGTTCATCGAGGAAGAATTCGCTCCCCGGTACCGCGCGGCCCGGCCGGACTGAGATCCCCGGGGCCCGCCGGGGCGGTCAGGTCGTCCGGTTCCAGGCGGCCGTTCGTCTCCAGCGCGAACCGGCCGTAGCGGCCGTTTGCCGACAGGTGGGCCGCATGTGCGGCGCCGTTGACGGCGGTTCCCGCCGGGAATGCCGGGCGCCACGCCGCGCTCAGGCCGGGGCGGCGGGCAGGGCGGAGCGGGGGCACACACCAACCCCGGCGGCGAATTGCGGGCCGGGGATTTCCTTGGCTATGCTCGGTCTTTCTGTGTGTCCACACAGAAAAAGCCCCTGATAGGGGCGACCAATAGAAGCACCGTACCGGGCAGGGAGCCGTTTTGTCAAACCGGGGAAGCGCCGAGCTGCAGCACGAGCAGGAGTACATCGATCACCTTTACGCGCGGGTCGATGCACTGCGTGGGCAGGCTGCTTCGGCCGTCGAAGAGGCGCAGCGGCCGGACGGCAGCACCCAGCAGGCGCGCGTCGAGCGGGACGTACGCGTCGCCGAGCGCTCGGGGCTGCTCGCCGCGCTGAACGCCGTGGACGGCTCGCTGTGCTTCGGCCGTATCGACCTGACCGACGGCGCCTCGCACCACATCGGCCGCATCGGCATCCGCGAGGACGACGCCGAGCGCACGCCGGTCCTCATCGACTGGCGTGCTCCGGTGGCCCGCCCCTTCTATCTCGCCACCGGACACACCCCCATGGGTCTGCGTCGGCGGCGGCACATCTCCACGCACGGCCGCACCGTCACCGAGCTGCACGACGAATTGCTCGACCTGGGCGACCAGGAGCGCACCGGACACGAGGACCCCAGCGGTGACGCCGTCCTGCTCGCCTCCTTGAACGCGGCCCGCACCGGCCGGATGAACGACATCGTGCGCACCATCCAGGCCGAACAGGACCGCATCATCCGCGCCCCGCACCGCGGTGTCCTGGTCGTGGAGGGCGGACCCGGCACCGGCAAGACCGCCGTCGCGCTGCACCGGGCCGCGTTCCTCCTCTACGAGCACCGCGAGTTGCTGGCCAGGCGGGCCGTGTTGATCGTCGGCCCGAACCCGGCCTTCCTCTCCTACATCGGCGAGGTGCTGCCCTCGCTCGGTGAGACCGGAGTGCTGCTGTCCACTCCCGGCGAGCTGTATCCGGGCGTCGAGGCACGCGGTTCCGACACTCCGCGCGCCGCCGCTGTCAAGGGCCGCACCGAGATGGCCGAGGCCCTGCGACTGGCCGTACGCGACCGGCAGCAGGTACCGGAACCGGGCGAACCCGTCGTGGTGCCGCACGACGACGGCGACCTCCTTCTCGACTGGCATCTCGTCGACGAGGCGCGCGAGGCGGCCCGCGCGACCCGGCTCCCGCACAACCTGGCCCGCCCGCACTTCGTCTTCCGCATCCTCGACGCGCTCACTGCGCAGCTCGTCGAACGTATCGGTACCGACCCCTACGGCGGACCCAATCTGCTGGGCCCGGACGACGTCGCGCAGCTCGGCAAGGCCGTCGCCGCCAACCCCGACGTGCACGAGGCCATCGCGCAGCTGTGGCCCGAGCTGACGCCGACGGAGTTCGTCGCCGACTATCTGGCCGAGCCCACCCATCTGTCCGACCAGGACGCCGCCGCGATCCGTCGCCCGGTCACCTCGCCCGTGGACTGGACGCCGGCGGACGTGCCGCTGCTCGACGAGGCAGCCGAGCTGCTGGGCGAGGACGACAGCGCTCAGCAGGCGGCGGCCGAGGCCGAGCGCCAGGAGCGCATCCAGTACGCGCAGGGAGTACTGGAGGTCGCCCGCGGTTCGGAGTCGTTCGAGTTCGAGGACGGCGAATCGGAGATCCTCGCCGCGCACGACATCATCGACGCGGAGCGGATGGCCGAGCGCCACGAGGAGGCCGACCACCGGACGGCGGCCGAACGTGCCGCCGCCGACCGCTCCTGGGCCTTCGGCCACATCATCGTCGACGAGGCGCAGGAGCTGTCCCCGATGGCCTGGCGGCTGCTGATGCGGCGCTGCCCGTCCCGCTCCATGACCCTGGTCGGTGACCCGGTCCAGACCGGCGACGAGGCCGGGGTCGGCTCCTGGGAGGACATCCTCGCCGACTACGTCGGTGACCGCTGGGAGCACACCCGGCTCGGTGTCAACTACCGCACCCCCTCCGAGGTGATGGACCTCGCCGCAGCCGTCGTACGGGCCGAACGCCCCGGATTCGAGCCGCCTTCCTCGGTCCGCACCACGGGCGAGCGGCCGTGGGCCCGGCAGTCGTCGGACGACCTGCCGGCCGCCGTCGCCGAGGCGGCGACCGCGCAGACCCCCGACGAGGGCCGCCTCGGTGTCATCGCACCCCGCCGCCTGCACCAGGCGCTGGCCGACCGGCTGCCCGGTGTCGTCGCGGGCGCCGAGCCGGACCTCACCCGGCAGCTCGTCCTGCTGGACCCGCGCCAGGCGAAGGGCCTCGAATTCGACCGCGTCCTGGTCGTCGAGCCCGCCGAGTTCGGCACCAGCGACCTGTACGTCGCCCTCACCCGGGCCACCCAGGGCCTCGGCGTTCTGCACCGGGCTCCACTGCCGAGCGCACTGGCCGAAGCGCTGGGCGCTTCCGACGCGGAGCGCCCCGTCTGACCCCTCGTCGGGGCGGTGGGCGTGAGCGGGACGGGACAGGAGGGCGGGGGTTCTGGACGGCCCGAAAATTTCGGTTCCGTCCCGCTCCGCTGACCTGGCACCACGTGGACCGTAGTCTCCCCACCGACCACGCCGCCTCCCCCGAGGAGTGACTTACGTGAAGAGCCGCAGAACCGTACTGAAGGGAGCGGCCGGTACGGCCGCCGGGATCGGGCTCACCGCGCTCGGTACGGCCCAGGAGGCCCGCGCGGCAGGCGCGGCCGGCGGTGGCGCCGCACCCGCGTACCGCAATCCCCTGGTGCGGCAGCGTGCCGACCCGCACATCGTGCGGCACAGCGACGGCTACTACTACTTCACGGCGACCGTTCCCGAGTACGACCGGATCGTGCTGCGCCGCGCCAGGACCCTGGGCGGGCTCGCCCAGGCCCCCGAGACGGTGATCTGGGAGAAGCACGGCAGCGGCGAGATGGCCGCCCACATCTGGGCGCCGGAGATCCACTTCATCGACGGGGCCTGGTACATCTACCTAGCCGCCGGCCGCTCCGACGACGTGTGGGCGATCCGGATGTACGTGCTGGAGAACACCGCCCGCAACCCGCTCCAGGGCCGGTGGCGCGAGCGGGGCCGGATCGCCACCCGGTGGGAGAGCTTCTCGCTGGACGCCACCACCTTCGTGCACCGGGGCACCCGCTACCTCGCCTGGGCGCAGCACGACCCCTCCCAGAACAACAACACCGACCTCTACCTCTCCGCGATGGACAGCCCCTGGAGCGTCACGGGCCCGCAGGTGCGGCTCTCCCGCCCGGAGTTGCCCTGGGAGACCATCGGCTTCTCCGTCAACGAGGGGCCCGCCGTGCTCCGACGCAACGGGCGCGTCTTCATGACCTACTCCGCCAGCGCCACCGACGCGAACTACTGCATGGGCCTGCTCACCGCGCCCGACACCGCGGACCTGCTCGACCCCGGCTCCTGGACCAAGAGCCGGCAGCCCGTCTTCACCAGCAACGACAGCACCGGCCAGTACGGACCCGGCCACAACTCCTTCACCGTCGCCGAGAACGGACGGACCGACGTCCTCGTCTACCACGCCCGGCAGTACAAGGAGATCGAGGGCGACCCGCTCGACGACCCCAACCGGCACACCCGCGTCCAGACCCTGGGCTGGAACGCCGACGGCACCCCCCACTTCGGCATCCCGGTCGCCGACCACCCGGCAACGCGGCGCCCCGAGCGAGGGTGAGCGCGCCGGTCACCCCCCACCCCTCCCGGAAAGAGGGCACCCCCCATGAGCCGTAAAGACAACACACACCGCCGCAACGAGCTGAGCCGTCGCCGTCTCCTCAAGGGCACGGCACTCGGCGCGGGCGCACTCGCCGTGCCCGGTGTCGCCTACGCCACCACCGCGGACAGCGGGACCAGCAAGACCGGCACCCCGGCCCGGACCCGGGCCGGGGCCGCCGCACTCACCCACCCCGGCATGCTGCACAGCGCTGACGACTTCGCACGGATGGCCGAGAAGGTCCGGGCGGGCGCGGAACCCTGGAAGAGCGGATGGGAGCGGCTGACGGCCAACCCGCACTCGGCGGCCGGATGGACGCCACGACCGTTGGAGACCGTCGTGCGAGGCGGCGACGGCCAGAACTACCCCCAGCTGTACAAGGACATCCACGCCGCCTATCAGAACGCCCTGCGCTGGAAGGTCACCGGCGAAAGGGCACACGGCGACACCGCGCGCGACATCCTCAACGCCTGGTCCGCGAAGCTGAGGACCGTCACGGGCAACGCCGATCGCTTCCTCGCCTCCGGTATCTACGGCTACCAGTTCGCCAACGCCGCCGAGATCATGCGTGGCTACGACGGCTTCGACCTGGCCCGCTGCCAGGAGATGCTGGCCGACGTCTTCTACCCGCTGTGCGACGACTTCCTCAAGAACCACAACGGCGCCTGCATCACCAACTACTGGGCGAACTGGGACCTGTGCAACATGGCCGCCGTCATGGCCATCGGCATCCTCAACGACGACCGGGCCAAGTTCGACCAGGCGGTGGACTACTTCCACCACGGCGAGGGCAACGGCTCCCTCGCACACGCCGTACCCTTCCTGCACGAGGGCGGGCTCGCCCAGTGGCAGGAGAGCGGCCGCGACCAGGGCCACTCCCTCATGGGCATCGGTCTGATGGGCACCGTCTGCGAAATGGCGCTCAAGCAGGGCATCGATCTGTACGGCGCCGACGACAACCGCTTCATGAAAGCGTGCGAATACGTCGCCAAGTACAACCACGGCGAGAGCGTGCCGTTCCGTACCTACTCCTGGGGCACCGGGCAGAACTGCGCCCACCGCGAGCAGACCGTCATCTCCGAAAACAGCCGGGGCCAGACCCGCCCCGTCTGGGAGCGGGTCTACCACCACTACCACTACCGCAAGGGATACCGAACGCCGTATCTGTCGCTGATGGCGCGCGAACAGAGTCCCGAGGGCGGTGGTGGCGACCACGGGCCCAACAGCGGCGGCTACGACGAACTCGGCTTCGGCACCCTCACCTACGTACTGAAGGCCTAGGAGTCACCGGGCGGGGCGCAGATGACGCCGGGTCCCGGCCCGGCCGTTGACGTGCTCCGCCCGATCCAGGCCGCCGACGGGCGGACGGACCGTGACCGACTGCCGCAGCGGACGGCAACTCTCAGGACGGCGTTCGGTAGCGGGTGGCCATCGCCTCGGCACGGTCGCGCAGCGCGGTGCGCAACCACTGCGGGGCCAGGGCCTCCGCGTCCATGGCGAGCTGCCACAGCGCCCATTCGGCGTGTCTCGCATCCTGGAAGGCCACCTCCAGCCGCAGCCGGCCGTCCGGGTCGGTTTCTTCGGCGCGGACGGCCAGTGCGGTCTCCAGCAGTTCCTCCCGCCGCGCCGGGTCCATCCGTATCAGCACGGTGACCTGGTCGCCGCCGGCGCGGAACCGCGTGCTGCGTTCCTGCCAGGCGCGGTCCAGATCGATCCGGTCCGGTCGCTGCGCTGGTTCGTCGAGCTCCTCGGCGGCCAGAATCCGGGACAGCCGGTAGGTCCGGTCCGCGCCGGCTCTCATGGCCAGCAGATAGCCCCGGTCGCGCACGGTGACCAGACCGATCGGGTCCACCGTGCGCCACTGCGGTGTCCGGCCCATGGCCGCGTAGTGGATGCGCAGCTTGTGCCCGTCGAGCACGGCGCGCCGGACCTCGGCCAGCATCGTGTCGGGCACCTCCTCCGTGACCACGCGGCGCGAGAGGAGGTCGGTCTCCGGGTCGATGAGCAACCGCTCGGCCACACCCGCCGCGGTGTCCCGGTGGGTTTCCGGCAGCGCGTCGACCACCTTGAGCATGGCCGAAGCGAGCGCCGAGCCGAGGCCGAACGCCTGCGCGCCGCGCCGCGATCCGGCGATCACCAGGGCGAGGGCCTCGTCGTTGCTCAGTCCCGTCAGTTCGGTCCGGAAACCGGGCAGCAACCCGAAACCGCCGTGCCGACCGCGTTCGGCGTAGACCGGGACGCCGGCTGCGGACAGCGCCTCGATGTCGCGCAGCACGGTGCGGGTGGACACCTCCAGCTCGCGGGCGAGCGTGGCCGCGGACAACTGACCGCGCTGGCGCAGCAGCAGCACCAGTGAAACCAACCGGTCGGCGCGCATGCGGCAAACCTATCGGAATACATGACACAGGGCGTCACGGTTCGCTGAAAGGCTCACAGCACGACGTCAACAGGGGCGGTCACCGCACCGATGGGCGTACGCACTGTCGAGGTATCGAATGGAGCTGATGTGGCTGTGGAGCGAACGGCGGTCAACCCGTGGGCGTGGTCGGTGGAGATGGGGTACAACCAGGGTGAGATCGTCTCCGGGCAGACCCGGACCCTGTACTGCGCCGGACAGACGGCGATGAGCGGTGACGGCGAACCTTGTCACCCCGGCGACATGGCGGCGCAGTTGACGCTGAGCCTCGACAATCTGGAGGCGGTTCTCGCCGAGGCGGACATGACCCTCGCGCATCTCGTCCGGCTCAATGTCTACACCACCGACGTCGATCTGCTCTTCCAGCACTACGCCGGGCTGGCGTCGCGGCTGGGCGCCGCCAAGGTGGCGCCGGCCACCACGATGCTCGGAGTGACACGGCTGGCGATCCCCACCTTGATGGTCGAGCTCGAAGGGACCGCCGTCGCGCCCGTGGCAGTGTCGTGAAGCGGTGATCCCGCCCTTCCACCGCTCCTCCCGCCCCGCGAAGAGCAGCGGCTTGACCGTGCTGGAAGACTTGCAGCATGGACAGGGGGCGTGAGGCGCGGTGGGAGAAGGACGCGATGACGGTGGAGATCGTGTTCGCCCTGGTGACGGCCGCTTTGCTGGCCGCGGTGGTATGGGCTGCGGCATTGGCTCTCGCGCTGCTCCTCGGCCTCTCCGGCTCGACGCGGCAAGGCGTGCTGACGGGAGGCACGCTGGTGGGGGCAGCGGTCGGAGTGTGGCGTCTGGTGCGGGTGCTCCGTCGGTTCGATGCGCAACGCCGCAAAGGAAACTGACCTTTCCGGCCTTTGCCGGCCAGGTCCTCACCTCCGGTCGAGCCCTCGCCCGCAGCGCTCCCGGACACCTGGCTCACGAGCGCCGGACATGGCGGGTCGACCGGGTTGTCCACTGATGTCGGCCGGTATTTCGAGCGGTTCGAAATACCGGCCGAGCGGTTCGAAATACCGGTCACAAAGAATTTCTGGCCGGTTTCCAGGACTACAACGCATACCGAAGCAGCCGTAATGTGTGGTGCGTTCGCCCAGCTGTCCGCTTTCCGCGCGCACCATCGAGTGCGTCGCACAGCGCTGCGCCCATTAGGGGCGGAAAGAAAAGAGAGGAGAGCGAGAATGACGCGCACCGAGCCCCGCTCGGCGGGACCCACTCTCGCCGTGGTGGCGCGCGCGGCGGCCGTCTCCATACCGACGGCCTCCAAGGTGGTCAACGGCCGCGAGGACGTGGCTCCCGACACCCGCCGCCGTGTCACCGAAGCACTGCATGCGCTGGGTTATGTACGCCGCCCGCGCCTCACCCCGCGCCAGCCGCCGCCGGTCGTCGACCTGGTCGTGCACTCCTTGGACAACGCCCGGTCGGGTGCCGTGCTGCGCGGGGTGGAGGAGGCGGCGCACGAGGCGGGCCTGGAGGTGCTGGTCTCCGCGGGTCCGGCCCGTACCCGGGGCGGCAGACCGGAGCGCGGCTGGCTCGACAGACTGGCACTGCGCGGTACTTCGGGTGTGCTCTTCCACCTTGCCGAGCCGGCCCCGACCCACCACGCCTGGCTGGAACAGCACCGGATCGCCTACGCCATGGTCGACCCGGTGGCCGACCCGCCGCCCGGTGTGCTCGCCGTCGGAGCGGCCGACGAACGAGGTGCGCTCGGTGCGGTCGAGCACCTGCTGGCGCTCGGACACGTCAGAATCGCCGTGATCGGCGGCCATCGCCGTACGCGGTGCGGCCGTGCACGCGTGGCGGGCTACCGCACGGCGCTGGTCGCTGCCGGGGTGGGCCCGCGTCCCGAGTACATCCGCTACGCCGACTTCGACACCGGCCTCGCGCGTCGGCGGACCCGCGAGCTGTTCGCGCTGGAGCAGCCACCCACAGCGGTCTTCGCCTGCTCGGACCCGATGGCCCTCGGCGTCTACCAGGCCCTGGCCGAGTTGGGGTTGCGGGTTCCACAGGATGTCAGTGTCGTCGGCTTCGACGATCTGCCGGAGGGGGAGTGGGTGACGCCCGCTCTGACGACCGTTCGGCAGCCGCTCGGTGAGATGGCGGCCACCGCGCTGCGGCGACTGCTGCGGGTGCGCGAGGGGGAGATGTCACCGGGCACCACGACCGAGCTGCCCACCCGGCTCGTGGAACGGAACAGCTGCGCGCCGCCCCCGGGCGTCTTCGTTTGACCAGAATTTCGAACAACGGCCGTCGAGCCGAACGGCACGGTGACGCTTGTCCGGGCAGGGTCAGCCCTCGGCGCGGCGTTCGAGCAGTTCCGGGGCGAGTACGGTGACGGTGCCTCCCCTCAGCTCGATCAGCCCGTCCCGTCGGAGGCGGGCCAGCGCGCGGTTCACGGTGACCCGGGTGACCCCCAGCAGATCGGCGAGGGCCTGCTGGGTGCCGGGCAGCGGTACCCGCCCGCCGGGCAGGGCGGCGGCCTGCTCCAGCAGCCAGGCCGACAGCCGGGCCTGGGCGGGCAGGGTGGCGGTCGCCGCCAGCTGTCGCTGCTGCGCTCGGGCGTGCCCGGCCAGGACGCGCAGTACATGAGCCCGTACCGAGGCCGCGTCGTCCACCAGGCCCAGGAACCGGTCGCGCGGCAGGCTCCGTACGGCGCACGGCGTGAGCGTGTCGAGGGTGGCGGTGTGCCCCGCTCCGTCGATCACGGCGACCTTGTCCAACGCGCAGGGCCCCGCCCACTCCCCGAAGCGGAGCACGCGTCCGGTGCCCGTCGTGGCCGTGGCGGCCACCCGGCCGCGCAACAGCAGGAGGAGATGAGTGGCGGGATCGCCTGCCCGGCGCAGCGTCTGCCCCGCCGGTGCGGTGTGCGGTACGGAGCCGGCCCACACCTGCCGCAGCGTGGTGTCCGGGAGGGAGGCGAGCAGGGGGATACGGCTCAGCGAGCGCCACTGCTCGGGTGTATCAGTCGATACATACAAGGTCACGTCCCGACCGTACCGTCAGCGGCATGGTGATTCTCGAACTGGCCTTCACCGACAGCGCGGTACGACTGGCCGCACGCCCCGCCCACCGGCAGCGCCTGACGGAACTGCACGCGCAAGGACAGCTCCTGGCCGCCGGGCCGTGGGCGGACGACAGCGGAGCACTGCTGGTCTTCGATGCGACCCGCGCCGAACTGGAAGCGATCATGGCGGCCGATCCCTACTACACCACACCGGGCGTCCAGGTCCTGAGCATTCGGGACTGGACCCCGGTGGTGGTGCCGAGCACGCCGGGCACCGGGGGCGACCTCGCACGGTGACGGGTCTCTAGTGGCGACGCCGAACAGCTCGTCGCGTGCGCCGCCCCCTGGCGCCCGGCGAAGTCCCGGCCCGGTGGGTCCGGCTACCGGTCGAGCAGTCGGTCGAGGACTCCGGCGCCCGCCCACCGGTCCACCAGACGGGGCACGGCGTTCGGCGTATCGACGCGGGTGCGCAGCCGGGGCTTCCAGCCGGCCGGGGACTCCAGCTGCTGCCCGGGGAACTCCGCGTTGTGCGCGGCGATCAGATCCACGGGGCGGCTGTTGACGACATTGCACTCGGCAGTGAGCGGCGCCTCGCTCCACTTCTTGAGGAGGCGCCCGGCACTGACGCCGCCCGCCAGGGTGAAGGCGTTCTTCTCGGCGACGAGCCGCGACTCCTTGCCGATTCCCAGGCTGTAGCTGTAGGACGCGCGTCTCGCGTCGATCACATAGTGGTTGTTGTACACGTCGACCTTGCCGAAGCGTACCCGGGGTGCCCGCTCGACCAGGCCGGAGAACAGATTGTGGTGCAGTGTCACCCGCAGGCGGCCCCGATCGGTGTCGGCGGCGCTGTCGCTGTTGCCGATCATCAGCGTCTTGTCGTGGTCGGCGAAGACGTTCCACGAGACGGTGACCTGGTCGGCACCCCGGACGATGTCCAACTCGCCGTCGTGCTGCTGGTAGAGGCGGCCGTAGTAGAACGGCAGGGAGCTGTCGGGGTGGCGGCCGTCGGTGAACGTGTTGTGGTCGAGCCACACATGGGTGGCGCCGTGCACCACGGCGCTGTCGTACTCGGAGTTCCAGTTGCCCGAGTCGCCGTCGGTGGGGTCCCACTGCGGGAAGCAGTCGAGGGGGCTCTCGAAGCGGAGGTTGCGGATGATGACGTTGTCCACTCCCTGGATCCGGAGGCCGGCACCGGTGAAGCCGGCGCGCCGGCCGATGCCCACGATGGTGGTGTTGGCGGGGACGCGCGCGGTGATGGCTGCCGCCTGCCGTGCCGCGGAGGCGCGGCGCAGCCCCTCCTGGCTGTCGTCGGGCTCGTCGGACAGGTCCTTGTCCCGGCCCCAGACCTCGGGGGAGTAGTCGGCGAGGTACTGGTCGAAGTCGTAGCCGTCGGCCTCGTAGGCGGCGCAGTCGCCGCCGGAACCGGCAGCGATCGTGCCCCGTACCTTGATGATCTTCGGGGCCGAGCCGCCCTTCGCCAGCGCGGCCTTGAACTCCCTCCAGCTGCCGACCGTGTGGACGTGTGCGGAGTCGGCGGCGGCGCCTCCTGTGGTGCCGCTGCCGGACGAGGCCCAGCCGTCCTGAGCAGGCAGGGTCTGCCTGCCCAGGTGCTTGCCGGTGGCCTCACCGGCCCCTCTTCCGGCGCTCTTCCCGGCTGCTGCTTCCCCCGCCGCGGCCGCGCCGCCGGCAGCCACCGTTCCCGTGACGGCCAGCGCCAGGGCGGTGCAGCCGGCGACGGTCAGTCGTGCCGCGCACCGGTGGCGGACAACTCTGCGCATGGAGCGGCTCCTTACGGTGTGGTGGGTGCGGCTGCTCTATGACCGTGCTCACGCTGTGGGCCAGGTGATCCAGGACTCGGGGATCTCGTCGTCCAGGCGGCGCACCTCCCCGGCAGCGAGGACCCCGCGGACCGCGAGCTGCCGGGCCACCAGCCGGGCCACCTCGATGGCGCCCGGCGGGTTGAAGTGCGTGTTGTCCTGCTCGGTCGCTGTCCAGTTGAAGTACTTCTTCGTCTCTTCGGGGCCGAGTCGCTGCCACAGAGCGAGGGACAGCGCCTGGATGTCGAGCAGCGCCACGCCCTCCTCCTCGGCCAGGGCGCGCATCGCCGCCGGGTAGTCACCGTGGGTGGGCCGGGCGTCGCCCGCGCTGTCGAAGCGTCTGCGCTCCACCGATGTGGCCAGTACCGGGCGGGCGCCACGGTCCCGCGCTCCTGTCACGTACTGGCGCAGGCACTGCTGGTAGGTCGTCCAGGGCTCGGTGTAGCGGCTCGGGTCCTCCACCTTCTCGTCGTTGTGACCGAACTGGACGAGGAGGAGGTCGCCGGGGCCGATCTGCTTGAGGACGGCGGCCAGTCGCCCCTCGTCCAGAAAGCTCTTCGAACTGCGCCCGTTCACCGCGTGGTTGGCGACCGGGACCGTCTTGTGCAGAAAGAACGGGAGCGCCATGCCCCAGCCGGTCTCGGGCGCCGCGGCGGCGTACTTCTGCGCCGCGGTGGAGTCGCCGGCGATGTAGAGGGTGCGCATGCTGCGGTGACCTCCGGTGGGAGCTTGGATCGGTGCTGGTGAAGCCTGGGCAGCCGCGTCGGCGGCTGCGGGGGAGTGCGCGAGGGCGGCCGGGGTGGCGGCCACCGCGAGGGGAAGTCCCGCGAGGGCCGCCACCGCCTGCCGACGGCCCAGTGGCCGGCCGGTTGTCATCCCCGCTGCTCCTTCCACTCGGCCTGAGCCTTGTTGAGCTGCTCGGCGAGGGTGTCCAGGAACTGCTTCGCCGTCATCTTGCCGAGCATGACCTTCTGCAGATTGGGCTCGTTGTCGGCCTTGCTGATGGTGTTCCAGTCGGGCAGGTGGTAGGGCAGCTGGACGATCTTGATGGAGCCGTCGTTGAGGGCCTGTGCGGCGAGCTTGGTGGGCTCGGCCTGCTGCACCCACTCGTCCTTGGCGGCCTCCGTGTTCGAGGGGATGGCCCCGGCCGACTCGTTCCACCGGCTGTTGGCCTCGTGCGAGACGGCGAACTCGATGAACTTCCAGGCCGCCGCCTTGTTCTTGCTGCTCTTGAACAGGCCGAGACCGTCCACCGGGTTGGAGACCTGCACCCGGGTGCCGTCAGCGAGCGTCGGGTTCGGTATGCCCCGGAACTTGTCCTTGCCGAGCGCTTTGACGTGGTCCTGGTAGGAGCCCAGGTTGTGGCTCAGCATCCCGATCCGGCCGCTGTCCCACTGGGCCACCATCTTCTTGAAGTCGTTGTTGACGTCGGCCGAGGGGGTGGTCCTTTTGAACAGGCCGACGTACTTCTCCAGCGCCTTGACGTTCTTCGGGTCGTTGACGGTCGTCTTGTCGCCGTTCCAGAACGAGGTGATGCCGGACTGGCCGTACATCGCGTCCAGCGCCTGCGCGATGGAGCCCTCACCGCCGCGGATGGTGTAGCCGAAGGTGTTCTTGGACTTGTCGGTCAGCTCCTTGGCCGCCTTGTAGAACTTCGGCCAAGTCGTGGGCGCGTCGAGACCGGCGGCCTTGAACATGTCCGTGCGGTACCACAGCGTGCCGTTGTTGGCCGAGGTCGGCACCGTGTAGAGCCGCTTGCCGTCGCCCGAGGCGCGGACACTGTCGACCATGCCGGTGTTCAGCTTGCCCTGCAGCGAGCTGCCTTTGAGGCGCTTGTCGAGCGGTTCCAGCGCCCCCTGCGCAGAGATCCCGGAGAGCATCGCCATGCCCACCCCGCCGACGTCGGGCAGGCCGCCGCCCTGAATGGCGGTGTCGTACTTCGACTGAACGCTCTCGGCGGGGATCCCGACGTACTTCACCTGGATATCGGGGTTCTTGCGCTCGAAGTCCTTGATGATCTTCTTCCAGACCTCGGTGCGGACGCCACCGTTGTTGTCCCAGAAGGTGATCTCGCCCTTGCCCGAGCCCTCGGCGCCCTTGTCGCCCGCGGCCCCGCTGCCGTCGTCACCGCAGGCGGTGACGGACAGCGCGAGGGCGGTGCCCAGGGCGAGGGCCGCGCTGGTACGACGGCGTACCGTGCTGCGGCGGATTCTGCCGCGTGCCGTGCTGCTGCCAAGTCTGATCATGGTCGGCTCTCTTCTGCTGGTGGGACGGAGAGATGGGGCTGTGGAGACGGAAGCGGTGGAGACAGGGGAATCAGCGGTGCGGGGCCCAGCCGTCCGGTCCGGCGAGGTAGTCGGTGACCGTGTGCCGTGCGGCCTCGTCGGCGCTCATCTGGGGCCGGTCGGCCGTCACGGTCGCGCCCGGCCCGTAGTTGCGGTACTCGGTGAAGCGCGCCTCCTGCCACGGGAAGCCGCTCATGTCCGTCCACGGCGAGTCCTTGATCGCCGCGGGCAGTTCGGTGTCCCGGATCAGGACCTGACCGATTGCGTCAGGTTCACCGCCCGGGTGCCAGGGGCGGCCCAGATGGAAGGTGCCGGCGGGCGCGTCGCTGACGATCCGCGAGTCGGTGATCAGGAATCCATATGGGTTCTCCTTCCAGGTCGAGGCGGCCGTGATGTAGCCGTTGTTGCTGGAGGAGCCGCGACTGAGGGCCTTGATGACGCAGTCGTCGAAGACCGTGGTGGCCCGCCCGTAGAGGAAGTCGACGTCGCCCTCGACGGAGGAGTCGTGGACATAGACCCGGCTGAGGCTGCGCAGGTCCGGGCTGTTGGTCATCAGGGTGTCCTGGTTGCCCTCGAAGGCGGTGTTCTCGAAGACGATCCGGTCGCCGGTGGTCTTCATCGCCAGGGCCTGCTCGCCGTCCAGGTCGTGTGCGGCCTCGTCGAAGTCGTTGACGAAGGTGAGGTTGTCCGCCGTGACGTCGTCCGCGGCGATCAGCACGGTGGCGCTGCCCGACGAGCCGCCGTACTCCGCCGGGGTGTCGTGCACGATCCGGGTGTGTGAGCGGTCGTCACCTGTGCCGCGCAGGGCCAGGTGCGGCTTCGAGGCGGGAATACGGACCTGCTCGCGGTAGCTGCCCGGTGCGATCCGCAGCGTGACCTCGCCGTCGTTGCCCTCCGGTACCGCGTCCACGGCGGCCTGCACGGTGGGGTAGTCGGCCGGTACGTTCAGCACGGTCTGCGTGCCGATCGCCCGCTGAGGGCCGGAGAACCGCTTGACCAGGGCGGGGACGGCCGCCGCACGGTCCAGCCGGTAGTCGTAGAAGTCGCGCGGATCGAACGCCTCGCCCCGGGCGTCGTGGCGGCCAAAGGTGCGCTTGAGGATCGAACCGCGCTGGACGAGTTCGGCGGTCTCGTCCGCCTGGTAGGGGTGCTGGACGTCCGCGTAGTAGCTGTTCTCGATCACCATCTCGGTGCGGCCGCGCGCCCAGTTGCCGTACGACCAGACCGGATCGCCGTCGTCGACCTGGGCGGAGAGGTAGTTGTTGTACAGATGCGCGTAGGCGCAGTTGTCAGCCGATGGGTTGCGCTGCTTGGTGCCGTTGAACCAGTTGTGGTCGATGGTGATCTGTGTGGTGACGTTGTCGGTCCAGCCGATGCCGAACGCCTTGTTGTGGTGGTCGAAGCGGTTGTAGGAGACGGTCACGTACTGGCTGTCCTTGCGGATGTCCAGCAGCCCGTCGCCCATGTGCGTCAACCTGTTGTGGTCGATCCACACATGGTCGACGGAGTCCATCTGGATACCGTCGAAATCCTGCGTCTTGCCGTCCCAGTCGCCCTCGACATAGCTGTCGCGGATGGTCAGGTTACGGATGATGACGTTGCGGGTGCCCGGGTTCAGATGCAGTTCGCCGTGCACGATCTCGCCCAGGGTGCCGACGCCGACGAGTGTCTTGT
Organism: Streptomyces smyrnaeus; assembly: GCF_017676345.1. Classification (GTDB taxonomy): domain Bacteria; phylum Actinomycetota; class Actinomycetes; order Streptomycetales; family Streptomycetaceae; genus Streptomyces; species Streptomyces smyrnaeus. The sequence goes on from NZ_JAFFZM010000012.1 coordinate 53,045, forward strand.
CGGAGGTCACCTCGATCTCGGAGCCGAAGGGCTCGACGTCGATGGTGCCCTTGATGCGGATGATGTAACGCCCGTCGGCCGCGGCGTACTTGGCCAGCGACGCCTGGTCGGTGACGGTGACGACCTCGCCCCCGGCGCCGCCGGTGGTGCCGCCGGCGAGGGAGGCGAAGCCGTGCGGAGTGGGGGAGAGGCGGCCCGCTGCTGCTGTCGCCTCGCCCTTCGGTGCCTCGGTCGCGGTGCTGCCGACCGGCGCGGCGGGCACTGTCGCGGGCCGTGCGGTGGCCGCGGCCACCGGTGGCGTGTTCGCCGGTGTCAGCCCGAGGGCGGCCACCAGCGCGGTGAGGCAGGCGAGGACCCACCCTCGTGTTCGTAAGCGCTTGCTACGCGGCTGCGTCATTGCTGCTCCTCCGCCGAGAGTTGTGAAAGGGCCCCGCCCCAGGGCGGGGCCGAGGTCAGCCGATGGTGCGGAACCGGGTGAACACAGCTGCCGAGGCGTGCCCCGCACCGGACGGTGCGGCGGCGAACAGCCCGAGCAGGGCGCCGACCCAGCGCCATGGGGTCGCCGCGAAGACCGGCCCGGAGGGCCGGAAGCCGTCGCCCGTGTCGGCGCCGAACCGGCAGCGGGCGCCCTGGGACACCTCGATCCGCAGCCGGGCGGTGCCCTTCGGCGCCGGCCGGGGATGAGCGGCGTCCCGTTCCGCGTCCGCGGTCTGCTCGGCGAACCTGTGCACCACGCGGACCGTGCCGTCCTCGCCCCGCTCCAGCCCGATCCACGCGTACGCGTCACCCAGCACCGTCAGCCCGGCGCGCGCGCCCGGTTCCTCGCCGTGCAGGGCCAGGTCCACCTCGGCGGTGAAGGCCGGGGCGGGCAGCCGCTGGGTCAGCACATGCGGCAGCCGCCGCAGATCCGGTACGGCCTCGCCGGGAACGCAGGTGAGCCGCAGCCCGTCACCGCCGCCCTGCACCGTCCAGCCGTCGCGCGGGTTGGCGGTCCACTGCCACTGGGGACCGAACCGGCCCCGTGGGAAGGAGTCGTCGGTGGCGGGGGCCGACACCGGCTGCTCGGGCAGCTCGGGTTTGCGGTGCACCGCGACGGGCTCGCCCCTCGCGCCCAGCTCCGGCCAGCCGTCGTCCCGCCAGCGCATCGGCTGCAGGTGGACGACCCGCCCGTAGGCGCCGCGCTGTTGGAAGTGCAGGAACCAGTCCTCACCGGTGGGGGTGCGCACCCAGCCGCCCTGGTGCGGGCCGTTGACGTCGGTGCTCCCCTGGGAGAGGACGATGCGCTCCTCGTACGGGCCGAAGAAGTTCCGTGCGCGCAGGGCACCTTGCCAGCCGGTCGCCACGCCCCCGGCCGGGGCGAGGATGACGTACCAGCCCTCGTGCCGGTAGAGCTTGGGGCCTTCGAGGGTGAACCAGCCGGGAATGCGGTCGCCGTCGACGATCACCTTGCCCGCGTCGAGCAGCCCGGTCCCGTCGGGCCGCATCCGGTGGCCGGTGAGCCGGTTCTTGATCCCGGAGCGGGACTTGGCCCAGCCGTGCACGAGGTAGGCGTCGCCGGTCTCCTCGTCCCACAGCGGGCAGGCGTCGATGAGTCCCCTGCCCTCCTTGACCAGGTGGGGGCGCGTCCACGGCCCGGTCGCACGCGGGGCGTTGACCTGGAAGATGCCGTGGTCGGGGTCGCCCCAGAAGATCCACAACCGGCCGTCGTGATGACGGATGGACGGCGCCCACACACCGCAGTCGTGGCGCGGCGCGCTGAACGCGGTGACGGGCTCCAGCCGCTCCAGCGCATGCCCGAGCAGGGTCCAGTTGACCAGGTCGCGGGAGTGCAGCAGGGGGAGTCCCGGGACGCGTCCGAAGCTGGAGGCGGTGAGGTAGAAGTCGTCATCGACCCGGACCACGTCCGGGTCGGACCAGTCGGCATTGAGCACCGGATTGCGGTAGGTGCCGTTCCCCAGGTCGGCCGTCCAGGGCAGTCGGGTGCTCATGCGTCCACCACCCCGCCGAGCGCTCGGCTCATGAGCGCAGCGGCCTCGTCGGTGCCGAGCCGTCCGTCCGCCACCACCGTGACGAGGCGGCGTTCGACCGTGCCGCCCGCAGCGAGGCGCAGCCGCGCCCGATGTGCCAGTGAGGAGCCGACGCCCGGGTAGTCGGCCGCCCGGACGAACCACGGATCCTCGCGCGTGCGTGCGGTGGCCCCGGCGAACACCAGCGTCCAGCTCGCCGAGGCCAGCGCGAGCCACGGGGCACAGCTGCCGTGCACCGCGCCCTCCCCCTCGGCAGCGGCGGTGAACACTCGCGGCGCCTTCCCTTCCGCCGGGGCGCGCCGGAAGAAACCGCCGTAGGCCGCGCCGGGCCGGCCGTTGGTCGCGGGGCTGCCGATCGACAGCGGCAGAGCGGTCGCATTGGTGAGCGCGAAGCCGAAGTCCAGGGCCCAGGCGTCCGCACCGAGCCCGACGACGGCCGCGGTGCGGCGCTCCCGCAGCAGCTCGCGACCGTCCGCGACCCAGCTCAGCCGTTCCTCGAAGCCGCCCTCGCCGTGCGCCGCGAACTCCTCGTGCAGCTGGACTCCGTGGTTGTCCAGCTCGGTGGGGCCGCGGCCGGGGACGAAGGTGCGCCCGCCCCAGAAGTTGTGCCCCTCGACGTCGGGAACCACGACACCGACGCCGAGGTGGTGTGGATGGTCGGCAGGACCCAGCTCGGTGACGAGGGTGCCGGCTCGCGTGGTCACCGGGTGGAGGTAGGGCCGCGGGGAGAGCCGCCGGTCCTGCCGGGGCCGGGTGACGTAGCGGCCGACGGACCGGCCCCCGCTCCGCAGCACCAGGTCGGTGTCGGCGGCTGTACTCGTCTCGGGCGTACGTGATCTGGGCACGGCGCGGTCACCTCGCGGAGGACGGGGAGGAGCCGAGCGCCCAGGAAGCGCCCAGCTCGGAGTAGAGGGAGAGAGTGTCGGCCGAGGCCGCGACCAGCCCGTCGACACCCCGTACGGCCCGGCGCGGTGCCGACTCGCCCGGCAGGCTCCGCCAGGCCTCCGGCGGCAGCTCGGTCGGCGCCGGCGCCTGCCGGACGGCTTCGGCCACCCGCATGAACGCGCCCGTCCGGTCGGGCGGGACCAGCAGCCGCGCCCGTCCGGCCAGCTGGGCGACCAGATTCTCCAGCAGGTCGGTCCGGCCGTAGCCGAGCTCGGTGGGCTCGTGTCCGGCGCGGTGCAGCCGTACGCGGTCCCGCTTGTACCAGTAGGTGATCCGTCCGCCGCTGCCGTGGACGACTATGTACGGCTCGCCCGGTTGCTCCGCGCACAGCGTCGCCGCGACGGTGACGGTGGTGCCGCGCGTGGTGGTGATCCGTACGCAGGAGGTGTCGTCGGCCTCGATGGCGTTGGCGCGGAACAGTTCCGTCTCCACCGACGCCACGTCCTCACCCCGGGTGCCGCCGTCGAGTGCCAGTGCGGTGGCGACGGCGTGTGCGAGCGGGTTGGTGAGGGCGCCGTCGAGTACGTCAACGCCGTTCAGTCGGCGGCGGCCTGCCCAGGGGGCGCGGCGGTAGTAGGACTCGTCCCGGGTCCAGGCCCCGGCCCCGCCGATGCCCAGCGGCTTTCCGATCGCCCCCTCGGTGACCAGTGCGCGTACGGCCGGGACGGCGGCCGAGCCCAGCGACTGGAAGCCGATCTGGCAGCTCACCCCGGCGGCGGCCACTCCGTCGGCGATCCTGCGGAACTCGGCCCAGGACGGCGCGGGGGGTTTCTCCAGCAGCAGGTGCACCCCCTGCTCGGCGGCGGTCAGCGCCATGTCGGCGTGGGTGGGGATGGGGGTGCAGACGACGGCGAGGTGGGCCCGGGTGGACGCCAGCAGCGCGGCGAAGTCGGCGGACTGCTCGGGCCGTCCCAGACCGTCGAGCTCCTGCCCGGTGAGCGGCCGCAGTTCGCAGATCCCGACGAGCCTGACGAGCCCGCGATCCTGGAGTCGGCGGATGTTGCGCAGATGCCATCGGCCGTGCCCGCGGGCCCCCGCGAGCACCACGTCGTAGGGAGGGTGTGCGGGCCGGGCCGCGCCGGGTCCGGCTTCGTGTTCGCTCATCCCTTCACCGCCCCGGCGCTGAATCCGGTGATCAGCCACTTCTGGATGAAGGCGAAGACGATGACGACCGGCACCGCGGCGACGACACCGCCCGCTGCGAGCGCCCCCAGGTCCACGCTGTCCGCGCTCATCAGGGTGTTCAGACCGACGGGGATGGTCTGCTTCTCCTGGTTGCTGAGGAACATCAGCGCGAACAGGAAGTGGTTCCAGCTGTGGACGAAGGCGAACGAGCCGACGGCGATCAGTCCGGGGCGCAGCAGCGGCAGTACGACGGCACGGAAGGCGCGGAAGCGCCCGCAGCCATCCACCCAGGCCGACTCCTCCAGCGAGTAGGGCACATTCTTGATGAACCCGCTGATGAGGATCATCGACAGCGGCAGTTGGAAGACCGTCTCCGCGATGATGACACTGCCCAGCGAGTTGATCATCTGCAGTTCGGCGAAGATCTGGAAGAGCGGCACCAGCATCAGCGCACCGGGGATGAACTGCGAGCACAGCAACGCCAGCAGGAAGGCGCGCCGGAAGCGGAACCGGAAGCGGGCGAGTGCGTAGCCGCCGGCGAGCGCGACCACGGTGGTCATCAGCAGCGAGAAGACCCCGACCAGCACGCTGTTTCGGAAGTAGAGGGCGAAGCTGCGCTCGGTCCACACCTTGTCGAAGTGCTCGAAGGTCAGCGGCCACGGGACGAGCGAGGTGGAGCCCGAGGGCCGGAACGCGAACAGCAGCATCCAGTAGAACGGGATGATGGTGAACAGCAGATAGAGGGTGAGCGGGAGATAGATCTGCCAGCGGGGCGCCTCGTCCCAGGCGCGTCGGCGCCGCCGCCCGCTGTGCGGGGGCGCCGGCTGCGCCCCGGACGGGGGAGCGGCCCGGGTCCGGGCGGCCACGGCTGCGGGGGCTTCCTTGGTGCTCACTTGTCCTCGCCTCCGAACTTGCTGAGCCGCAGATAGATGACCGAACAGAACAGCAGCAGCACGAAGGCGACGGAGGTGAGCGCCGAGGCGTAGCCGAAGTCGTGCGAGTCGACGGCGATGGAGGCGATACGCAGCGGCAGGGTGGTCGTCTCGCCCGCGGGACCGCCGCCCGTGAGGGTGTAGAGCAGGTCGACGTTGTTGAACTCCCAGACCGCCCGCAGCAGCGTGGACAGGATGATGGCGTCCTTCAGGTGCGGCAGCGTGATGTGCAGGAACTGCCGCAGTCGGCCGGCGCCGTCCACCTCGGCCGCCTCGTACAGGTCCTTCGGTATGGACTGCAGGTCGGCGAGGATGAGGATGGCGAAGAACGGCACCCCGCGCCACAGTTCGGCGACCACGACGGCGGGGAAGACGGTTCCGGTGTCGGACAGCCAGGAGGTGCCGTACGAGCCGAGCCCGAGGTCGGCGAGGTAACGGGCGATGCCCGTCTGGGAGTTGTAGAGCAGGACCCAGATCACCGAGGTGAGCACGCCGGAGACGGCCCACGGGGAGAAGACCAGCGCGCGGGCCATGGCGCGGCCGACGAAGGTCTGGTTGACCAGCAGCGCCAGTGCGAGGCCGAACAGCAGCTGCAGCACCACCTCGACGGCCACCCACTGGAAGCTGAAGCCGAGGGTGGACCAGAACTGGGGGTCGTCGGTGAAGGCGGTGACGAAGTTGTCGAAGCCCGCGAAGCCGTTGCGCCAGGGCTTGGTGGGGTTGTGGTGCTGCAGGCTGTAGTAGAAGACGCTGAGCACCGGATAGGCGATGAAGCCCAGCATCAGCAGGACGGCCGGTGCGATGAGCAGATACGGGAGCCTGCGCGGCGTCGCTCCCGTACCGTGCCGTCGGGGCGCCCGCGTTCGCCCGGGCGGTGGTTTCGCCACGGCTGCGCCTTGGGCCATGCCTGTGCTCCGTTCTGGGTGGGTGAGCGTGCGGAAAGCACCCTCGGACGCTGTTCGAGATATCGAATATGCGGATCGGAGGTGGTTCGGGCGGGGCGTAGGTGGGGCGTGGCCGGCGGGAGGCCGTCGGCCGAGGCGGGCAGCCGTCAGCCGTCAGCCGGCGTACGGATCGGGCACCGTTCCCGGCCTGGCGAGGAAGGCGAAGTCGCAGCCGGTGTCGGCCTGGGTGATCTGCTCGTTGTAGAGCGCTCCGTAGCCGCGCTCGTACCGCTCGGGCGGCGGTTCCCACCCGGCCGCACGCCGCGCCAGCTCCTCCTCGCTCACCTCGAGCCGCAGGGTGCGCGCCGGGACGTCCAGCGTGATCCGGTCCCCGGTACGGACCAGCGCCAGCGGCCCGCCGACGTACGACTCGGGGGCCACGTGCAGCACGCAGGTGCCGTAGGAGGTGCCGCTCATCCGTGCGTCGGAGATCCGCACCATGTCCCGCACCCCCTGCTTCAGCAGGTACTCGGGAAGCGGCAGCATGCCGTACTCCGGCATGCCGGGACCGCCCTTGGGGCCCGCGTTGCGCAGCACCAGCACATGGTCGGGCGTGATGCCCAGCTCCGGATCGTTGATGGTGCGCTGCATCGTGCGGTAGTCGTCGAAGACGACGGCGGGCCCGGTGTGCTCCAGCAGGTGCGGCTCGGCGGCGATGTGCTTGATGACGGCGCCGTTCGGGCACAGGTTGCCGCGCAGCACGGCCAGTCCGCCCTCGGCGGCGACCGGGTTGTCGCGGGTGCGTATCACCTCGTCGTTGTGGACTCCCGCACCGGCCAGTTGTTCGCGCAGGCTGTCGTGGGCGACCGTGGGCCGGTCCAGGTGGAGCAGGTCGGTGATCCGGGAGAGGAAGCCGGGCAGCCCGCCGGCGAAGTGGAAGTCCTCCATCAGATGAGGGCCTCCGCCGGGGCGGACGTTGGCCAGTACCGGGACCCGGCGGGCGATGCGGTCGAAGTCGTCGAGGGTGAGCCGGACGCCGGCGCGCCCGGCCATCGCGATCAGATGGATGACGGCATTGCTGGAGCCGCCGAGCCCCAGCACGGTGGTCACGGCGTCCTCGAACGCCTCCCCGGTCAACAGCTGGGCCAGCCCGCGCCCCCGGTGGACCAGCTCGACGCTGCGCAGCCCGGCGGCGGCGGCCATCCGCTCGTGACCGGAGTCGACGGCGGGTACGGAGGAGGCGCCCGGCAGCGTCACGCCCAGGGCCTCGGCCGCCGCCGTCAGGGTCGCGGCCGTGCCCATGGTCATACAGTGCCCGGGGGAGCGGGCCAGCCCGCTCTCCAGCTCGCTCAGTTCGCAGTCCCCGATGAGCCCGGCCCGCTTGTCGTCCCAGTACTTCCACATGTCGGTGCCCGAACCCAGCACCTCGCCCCGCCAGTGCCCCGGCAGCATCGGCCCGGCGGGCACGAACACGGTCGGCAGCCCGACGCTCGCCGCCCCCATCAGCAGCGCCGGCGTGGTCTTGTCGCAGCCGCCCAGCAACACCGCCCCGTCCACCGGGTACGAGCGCAGCAGCTCCTCGGTCTCCATCGCCAGCAGATTGCGGTAGAGCATCGGGGTGGGCTTCTGGAAGGTCTCCGAGAGCGTGGCTACGGGGAACTCCAGCGGGAACCCGCCCGCCTGCCACACTCCCCGCTTCACGGCCTGTGCCCGCTCCCGCAGGTGCGCGTGGCAGGGGTTGATGTCGGACCAGGTGTTGAGCACGGCGATCACCGGCTTGCCCAGATGTTCCTCGGGCAGATAACCGAGCTGACGGGTGCGGGCCCGATGGCTGAAGGAGCGCAGCCCGTCGGTGCCGTACCACTGGTGGCTGCGCAGCTCCTCGGGCGCGCGCCGCCCGGGTCCGGGAGGGGCGCCGGGGGAGGATCTGCGCGGGGAGCCCGGCGCCGTCATACGGACCACCCCGCGGCGATGGCCGCGACCTCGGCGCGCTCCGCCTCGGGCAGCATCTTGCTGGGCGGGCGGACGTCCCGGCGGCACAGTCCGAGCGAGGCCAGCGCCTCCTTGACGACGGTGACGTTGTTCGCCGCGCCGTGCGCCGCACGCAGCTCCTCGAAGCGGCGGATCTGCTCCCACCCCTTCATCGCGGCCCGGTAGTCGCCGCAGCGCAGCGCTTCGAGCAGGGTCAAGGAGAGGGCGGGCGCGACGTTGACCAGGCCGGAGGTGAATCCGGTGGCGCCCATGGCGAAGTACGGGGGAGCGTACGGCTCCGCGAGTCCGGCCACCCACACGAAGCGCTCCAGCCCCGCGTCGCGTGCGAAGGCGGCGAAGCGCACCGCGTCCGGTACCGCGTACTTGACGCCGATGACGTTGGGGCAGCTGTCGCCGAGCTCGGCGAGGCGCGCCCCGCTCAGCCGGGGATCGCGGACATAGGGCACGACACCTAACTCGGGCACCTCCTGGGCGATCGCCCGGTGGTAGTCGACCCAGCCGCTCTCGGAGACATAGGGGTGCGCCGGCTGGTGCACCATCACCATTCCCGCGCCCACCTCGCGGGCGTGCCGGGCGGCGGCGACCGCGGTCGGCACATCGTGCCCCACTCCGGCCAGCACCGCGGCGCGGTCCGCGGCCACCTCGACCGTCAGCTCGGTGACAGCCCGCCGTTCCGCCGGGGTCAGTGCGTAGAACTCACCGGTGTTGCCGTTCGGGGTGAGGCTCCGGATGCCGTTGTCCACGAGCCGGCGCAGCAGTGCGCGGTGCGCCCGCTCGTCCACGGTGCCGTCCTCGGCGAACGGGGTCACGGGGATCGCGACCACATCGGCGAGCGCGGCCCGCTGGGCCTCATGATCCATGGCCATGTCCGGCCCCTCCGTCCTGGGCCGCGGCGTCGTCGGCCGCGGTCTCGTCTGCTGCGCTGCCGTCGGTGGTGGCACGGGCCGCCGTGGGACGGCCCGCCGCGGTGCTCGCCGCCATGGTGTTCGCCGTCGTGGCGTCGGCCGCCGTGGTGTCGGCTGCCGCCGGGAAGGCGCGCCGTACGAACGAGGCGATATGTGCGTGGACGGCCTGTGCCGCGCCCTCCGCGTCGCCCTCGACGGCGAGTCGCAGGATCTCCCGGTGCTCGTCGGCCTCCCGCTGCCAGGACGGGTCGGCCGCCCAGGCCACGGCCGAGACCAGGGCCGCCTGGTCGCGGACCTCGTCGAGCATCCGGGTGAGCAGCGGGTTGCCGCAGGGCTGGTACAGGGCGCGGTGGAACTCCCGGTTGGCCAGGGAGCGTTCGGCGGCGTCGGTGGCCGCGTCCGCGCGGTCGAGAGCTTCGCGGGCCGTATCGAGCGCGGCGCTCCTTCGCACCGCGCGGCGTACCGCTTCCGGCTCCAGCAGCAGCCGTACGTCGTAGACCTCCCGTGCCATCGATGCGTCCACCGTGCGCACCGTGACGCCCTTGTACTGGCTCATCACCACCAGCCCGGTCCCGGCCAGCGTCTTGAGCGCCTCGCGCACGGGCGTCTTGGATACCCCGAACTGTGCCGCGAGCTCGGTCTCGACCAGCGTCTGGCCCGGCGACAACTGGCCTGTGAGGATGCGGTGTTTGATCGCCTCCAGCACATATTGCGTGCGCGAGGGGATGGGGGTCGGGACGGTCGTCATGGGCCCTCGGATCTCACATATCACGTCTCATATATGACGTACGAAGTACGACGGTCCGAAGGTAGAAGGGGGTCCGGGCGACGTCAACGCTTCGGACACGACCAGTTACGCAGCTATGATGAATGTGCCATCGCGAACATCGATGTCGGTCACCACATCTCACCTTGGAGGCCTGTCCAAGCGGCACGATGCAGAGCGCAGCGGCCGGTCGTCGTGTGGGCGTCGACGGGTTGTTGTGTGTGCTCAGGGGCGGAGAAGTGCCCGAGCAACTACAAGAATTTGCACTCGACGAAAGGGTGTCGATCTCTGTGTGGGAAGTCGTTCAGCAGGGCCGGGCTCCACGTCCTCCACGTCCATGGGGCCCATGTGATGGATGGGGCTCACGTGGCTCGTGGGACCTGTGAGATAGGGCATACCGCTCAGCGGTGCAGGCTGTCCGGACGGCCGAGTAGTCTACGGAAGATTTTCGGAACCTTGTCCCTCGGTTGGTGCTGCGTGCACCAGCTGTGATCTTCCCGAGGACGCCGCGTGGATTCGCTCAACTCGTTCATTCTGGACGTCAACGACGTCTTCTGGACCTACCTCCTCATCCCCCTGGTGGTAGGTGCCGCGCTGTACTTCACGCTCCGTTCACGAGGGGTGCAGTTGCGGCTGCTGCCCGAGATGGTGCGGGTGCTCGGCGACAAGAGTCAGCCGGCCCCCGACGGCCGCAAGCAGGTGTCGTCCTTCGGCGCCTTCACCATCTCCGCCGCCGCCCGGGTCGGCACCGGCAATGTCGCCGGCGTGGCCGCCGCGATCACCGCGGGCGGTGCGGGCGCCGTCTTCTGGATGTGGGTGATGGCCCTGCTGGGTGCCTCGTCCGCGTTCGTGGAGGCCTCCCTCGCCCAGCTGTACAAGGTCCGCAACCGGGACAGCGACGGCAAGGAGTCCGGTACCTACCGCGGCGGGCCCGCGTACTACATGCAGCGCGGCCTCGGAAAGCGCTGGCTGGGCCTGGTCTTCGCGGTCGTCATCACCCTGACCTTCGGCTTCGTCTTCAACGCCGTGCAGTCCAACACCATCGCCTCGGTCGCCCAGGGCTCCTTCGGGGACGACTTCCCCGTGGCGGGCGCGGGCGTGGCCGTCGTGGTGCTGCTGGCCCTGGTGATCTTCGGAGGCGTCCGGCGGATCGCGACGGTCACCCAGCTCGTCGTGCCGGTGATGGCCGTGATCTATCTGCTGCTCGGCCTCGCCGTCGTCATCCTCAACATCACCGACGTGCCGCGCGTCTTCGGGGACATCGTGGGCGGTGCCTTCGGCTTCCGCGAGGTCGCGGGCGGTGCCGTCGGCGCGGCGATCCAGCAGGGCATCCGGCGCGGGATGTTCTCCAACGAGGCCGGTCTGGGCTCGGCGCCCAACGCGGCGGCGACCGCCGAGGTGTCGCACCCCGTCAAGCAGGGACTCGTGCAGACGCTCGGTGTCTTCTTCGACACGCTGCTGATCTGCTCGATGACCGCCTTCATCATCCTCACCACGAACCCCTCGCTCTCCGAGCGCGGCGGCGCCGATCTGACGCAGTCGGCACTGGAGGACACGCTCGGTGGCTGGGCGGGGCACGTGCTGACGCTGGTCGTCTTCCTGCTCGCCTTCTCCACGCTGATCGGCAACTACTACTACGGCGAGTCCAACATCCAGTTCATGACGGGGACGGCCAGCCGCTGGGTGCTGCCCGGCTACCGCGTACTGGTACTGGGCGCCGTCTTCGCCGGGGCGCTCGGCTCGGTGGACGTGGTGTGGAACCTCGCCGACGTCTTCATGGGCGGTATGGCGCTGGTCAACCTGGTGGCGATCCTGCCCCTGTCGGCCATCGCCTGGAAGCTGCTGGACGACTACCTCACCCAGCGGCGCCAGGGCCTCGACCCCGCCTTCTTCCGGGACCGGCTGCCGGAGCTGCCGGGTGAGATCGAATGCTGGTCCGCTCCCGCGGAGGCGAAGGCCGCCGACAAGGCTTAGAGACCGGCGGCCCTGCGCAGTTCCCCGCGCCCCTTTGGGGCGCGGGGAACTACTTCAGCTGGGTGGCGACCACGGAGGCGGCCTCGGACACCAGCTTGTCGTCGTAGTCGGCGTCCCGCTCCGAACGCTTGGACATGACCGTCACCACGAGCGGAGCCTTGCCGGGCGGACGGACGACGGCGATGTCGTTGCGGCTCGCGTACCGGCCCGCGCCACTCTTGTCGGCGACGGTCCAGTCATTCGGAAAGCCGGCGTTGATCAGCGTCTTCCCGGTGGGGCTCTCGCGCATCCACGTGTTGAGCTGGGCGCGCTCCTTCTTGTCGAGGGCGTCACCGAGTGCGACGGCGCGCAGATCCTCGGCGAAGGCGCGGGGCGTGGTGGTGTCCCGCTTGTCGCCCGGTGTCGCCTCGTTGAGCTCCCGCTCGTAGCGGCTGGCGTGGGTGACGTCGTCGCCGAGATCTTCGAGGAAGGCGTCGAGTGCCTTGGGCCCGCCCAGCTCGCGCAGCAGCAGGTTGTCAGCGGCGTTGTCGCTGTACCGGACGGTGGCCGCGCACAACGCCCGCAGGGTCATCCCCTCGTCCACATGCTTGCTGGTGACGGGGGAGTGCGGGAGCAGGTCCTTCTTCTTGTAGGTGATCACCTTGTCGAGGCCGCTGAGCGAGTGCTTGTCCAAGATGGCGGCGGCGGTGAACGCCTTGTGTGTCGAGGCGTAGGCGAAGCGCTCGTCCGCGTGGTAGGAGATCTCCTGGTCCGACCCGGTGTCGACGGCGTGGACGCCGAGCCGCGCGTCGTACTTCCGCTCCAGCTTCTTGAAGGCCGCAGCCACCTCGCCCCGTGCCTTGTCGGGCGCCCCGGACTTCGAGGACCCGGCCGACGACTCGGCGGACGACTTGGCGGAGGAGCCGGCCGGGTCGTCGCTGCCGCAGGCCGCCAGTGGCAGCAGGAGCGCGAGGCTGCCGAGTGCGCCCAGGGCGGTGCGCCGGGCTGTGGTGGTGCGCATGGTGGTCGATACCTCCGACTGTCCGAAACCGGTCTGCCTCGGGGCGCGGCGCGGCACGGCGAGCAGCGCGGTCGGGTGGCGCTGCGCCCTGCCGGTCGCCCGCCCCGGCCCCCGCAGCCTGCCGCCTCGTACGTCATGCCGTCCAAGACCGGATCGCGCCGGTTGATGCGGGATCCGCATACCGGAGGCCGGGACATAGGGTGGTGTCGTGGATCTTGTGGGTGCCTGTCGTGCGTTCGTACATGTCAGTGAGCGCGGCAGCTTCACGGTGGGCGCGGCGGCAGCGCACATGTCGCAGTCGGTCGCCAGCCGCCGCGTCGCCGCACTGGAGCGGCGCCTCGGCGAGCGACTGTTCGAGCGGAGCTCGCGCCGGGCCCGCCTCACCCCGTTCGGGCGCGAGCTGCTCCCCGCGGCGCGACGGCTGGTGCTCGCCGCCGAGGAGCTGGAGCACGAGGCGGCGACGGCGCAGCGCAGGCCGGTCCGGCTCGCCGTCCCCGACACCTGCCCCGCGCCCGCCCTCGCCCGGCTCGCGGCGGCGGCGCTGGACCACGGCATCACCCTGGACCTGCGTACCGCGGCCCCCGCGGTGCGCCCCCACCTGGTGCGCTCCCAGCAGGTGCGGGCCGCGCTCGTCGCGGTGCCGCCGGACCAGGCGCGCTGGCGCGTACCGCTCGGGCTCGCCGGTGTCGCCCGGCCCCGGGCCCGGCGCCTCTACCTGGAGACCCTCCGCCCCCGGCGCACCGACCAGGGCCCACCGCGCCGTGTCTGGCTGCAGCCCGAGGACGACGTGCCGCACATCCGGGACCGGGTGACGCGGCTGCGGGACGCCGTCGGGCTGCGCCCCGCGCAGCTCTCCGTCGCCACCAGCCTCACCCAGGCGGCCGCCGAGGTGTTCTCCTCGGCGGACCTGCTGCTGTGTTCGCCCCTGCAGGCCCGGGAATTCACCCTGCACTGGCGCCCGCTGGGCGAGTTCGAAAGCCTGGAGCGGACGTTCGGTCTCCTCGCGGCGGAAGAGGGCGACGCCGAACGCCTCGGCACCCGGCTGGGCGACGACCTCGCGCACTGCTTGGGGGCGGGCGCAGAAGCGGGGACGGCGCAGACAGCGGGGACGGAGAACGTATGAGGGCCGACCAGCTGCTGCGCGAACTGCGCCAGGACCTGCGCGACGGCGGTCTGACCGGCTCGTTCCTGGTCCGCGACCTGCGCACGGGACAGGAACTGGGCATCGACCCGGACACCGAGCTGCCCGTCGCCTCCCTCGTCAAGGTCCCCCTCGCGGTCGCCACACTCGACCGTATCCGGCGCGGCGAACTCGACGGGGCGCGGCAGCTGGAGGTGCCGCCGGGCGGCGCCACCAGGCCCGGCCCCATCGGGATCACCCGGTTCCGGCACCCCGCCCGGGTCGCCCTGGAGGACCTGATCTATCTGAGCACCTCGCTCAGTGACAACGCCGCCGCCAACGCCCTGTTCGGCCTCACCCCGCCCGCCGCCGTGGACGCCGTGCTGCGCGGGATCGGCGTCAAAGGCATCACCGTGCGGCACGCCCTCGACGAGCTGACGGACACCGCCGCCGAGCAGCTGCGGGCGGACGCCACACATCTGGCGCACTCCCTCGCCATCGCCGCCGGTACCAGCGGCCACGGCCACCAGCTGCCGCAGCTCGATGTCACCCGCACCAACGCCGGTACGGCGCGGGCGTTCGTGGACCTGCTCCAGGCCCTGTGGACCCCCTCGGCCGTCCACCCGGACGTGGCCGCACGCATACGCTCCCTCATGGCCGACAACGTGGTGCGCCAGCGGCTCGCCCCCGACTTCAGCTCCGACTTCGCCACCTGGGCGTCCAAGACGGGTACGCTCCTCAACCTCCGGCACGAGGTCGGCGTGGTGCAGCACGCCGACGGTGCCGTCTTCGCCGTCGCGGCGCTGACCGAGTCCCAGGTGGCCGCGGCGGCGCAGCCCGGTGCCGAAGCCCTGATGGCCCAGGTCGCCCGCGAACTGCGGGACCATCTCCGGCACGGCTGAACGCCGGATCCCGCCGGCGCTGCCGACCCGACCGCTGAGGGGCGCAACGGGTACGGGACTCTCCCGGATTCTGCGCGAAGTTGCGTCAAGTGGCGCTGTTTCGAGCAGTTTCGAGCTCTTGACACCGGGTGTTGGAGGTCGGTTTACTCCGTTGCACGTCGTAGGCGAGTTCTCGACGTCAGAGGTACGCCCAGCCGGTATGCGGTGCGCCGTGAGCCCGGACTGAGTCGCCAGGACCCCTGTGTGTCCGAGGCGGGGACGTGCCCTCCACCCCCTGGAGTTCGACGATGCATTCCGACCGTCGACGTCCGTACCGGGCTCTCGGCGCCGCCGCCGCTGCCGCGACCTTGCTGCTGGCGGCCGCGCAGGCGAACAGCTCCTCGGCCTCGGCCGAAACCGAGCCCGTGGCCGAGCCCCGGGCGGCGCAGGACGTGACACTTCCTCCGGCACACGCCGGGTTCGACTACCAGATCGGCGGCCCGTACACGCCCCCCGACGGCGTGCGGGTGGTCAGCCGCGACCACTCCGTGCAGCCCGCCGAGGGGCTGTACAACATCTGCTACGTCAACGCCTTCCAGACGCAGCCCGGTGCCGAGGACAGCTGGGACTCCGACCTGCTGCTGCGCGACAAGTCCGGCGATGTCGTCTACGACGGCGAATGGAAGGGTGAGGCCCTCCTCGACATCCGGACAGCGGACAAGCGCAAGCGGATCGCCAAGAAGGTCAACGCCTGGATCGACTCCTGCGCCGCCAAGGGCTTCCAGGCCGTCGAGCCGGACAACTACGACAGCTACGACCGGTCCGAGGGGCTGCTGACGACCGATCAGGCCCAGGACCTCATCCGCAGGCTGTCCGGCCACGCGCACAGCAAGGGACTGGCGATCGGCCAGAAGAACGCCGCCGAACTGGCCACGTCCCGCAAGGACAACGGGCTGGACTTCGCCATCGCCGAGCAGTGCGGCGAATGGAAGGAGTGCGGCACCTACACCAAGGCGTTCGGCGACGAGGTCTTCGTCATCGAGTACACCGCCGACGGCCTGGCGACCGCGTGCGAGGGCTGGAGCGACCAGCTCAGTATCGTCCGCCGGGACCTGGACGTCCGCCCCCCGTCGCACGACGACTACGTCCGGGAGACCTGCTGACGGCTGCCGGTCGGCACCGTCGCGCACCTGCTCCCGGCCCCGGCCCCCGCCCCGACAGCGCCCCGCCCACGGCCTCGCCGCGACCCTGCTCCCGCTGAGGCGGCGGGCGGTTGGGAGCCGATGACGGGCGGCCGGGGCCCGGTGAGCCGAGGGCCGGCCACGCCGCCCGCACCCGCCGATGGACCGTCCGGCGAACCGCGCCGGGCAGCGCCCGCACCCCTGCCGGGCGGTAGTGCCCGAGTACCCCGGGGCCCGCGCCCCGCACCGCGTGGTCCCGGCTCCCGCGTCGGGAACGCGCTCCCCTTCGCGTTCCCGACGCGGCCCCGCACTTGCTCGCATGTCCCGCGGCCCAGCCGCCGCCCGCACCCCTTCATCCGGAGGTACAGATGGCCGTACCCCTCAGCGTCCCCGCCCCGTCGCCCTCCCGTCGCCGGGTGCTGCGCCGAGGTGGCGCGCTGGCGCTCACGGCGCTGGCCGGGGCCGCTGTGCCCGGCTGCGGCACCGGTCCGGGCGACGGCGTCGGTGCCGACGGCCGGGTCACCATCGAGCTGTGGCACGGCCAGGCCGATACGGCACGGGCCGCGCTGCGCCGCCTGGTCGCCGACTTCGAGCGCAGCCATCCGCACATCCGGGTGGACATGGGGGGCGGGGTGCTGGCCGACTCGATGCTGCAGAAGATCACCGCGGCTCTCGCCTCGGGCGCCTACCCCGACATCGCCTACGTCTTCGGCTCCGATCTGGCCAACGTCGCCCGCAGCCCGCAGGTCGTCGATCTGACCGACACCGTGGGCTCCGCCGATACGCCGTGGAAGAGCTACTGGGCCCCCGCCCGGGAGGCCGTCTCCCTCAACGGCCGGGTCCGGGCGGCGCCGGCGCTGCTGGATGCGCTGGCCGTGGTCTGCAACAAGAAGCTGTTCGCGCGGGCGGGCGTGCCGCTGCCCCGGGCCGGCTGGCGGTGGCACGACTTCGTCTCCGTCGCCCGGAAGCTGACCGACAAGGGGGCCGGCCACTTCGGTACCGGCTGGCCCGGCGCCGGTGACGAGGACACCGTCTGGCGGCTGTGGCCCATGGTCTGGGACCTGGGCGGGGACGTGATCGCGGACGACGGGCGCAGCATCGGCTTCGCGAAGGAGGGGGTGCGGGCGCTGGAGGTCGTCGAGGACCTGGTCAGGCACAAGAGCGTCTACGTCGACCCGAAACCCGGCGGCGAGCAGATGTACCAGGTCTTCCAGGGCGGCCGGATGGCCATGGCGATCACCGGCCCCTGGCAGCTCCCCGACATCCGGAAGGCGGGGATCGACCACCATGTGGTCCCGCTGCCCAGCTTCTCGGGCCGGCCCGCGACCATCTCCGGACCCGACACCTGGACCGTCTTCGACAACGGGTCCGCACGGGTGCGTGCCGCCCGCACCTTCGTGGACTGGCTGATGCGTCCGGCCCAGGACGTGCGCTGGGGTGCGGAGGCAGGCAGTCTGCCGCTGAGCAGGCATGCGCAGGAACTGCCGCGCTGGCAGCGCGAGACCCGCCGCAGCGAGGGCCTCGCCACCTTCACCAAGGCGCTGGAGGGCGCCAGGGTACGCCCGAACCACCCTGCCTACCCCGAGATCTCCCAGGCGCTGGGGCAGGCCCTCATCTCCGTACTGCTCGGCCGGAGCAGCCCGCGCGCCGCGATGCGCGCCTGCGCCGACGAGGCCGACGCCGCCCTCCTGATTCCCCGCTGAGGAGCCCCGATGCCACACCATCCCGCGCCGCTGACACTGGCGGACCCACCCGCCGACCGGTCCGACCCCGGTCCCGGAGCCCCCGCACCCCGACCGGGGACCGCACACCGCAGATGGCCCAGCGGCCGTCTGCGGGACGCCCACCGCAGGGAAGCAGCCACCGCATGGGCCTTCGTCTCGCCCGCGGTGCTGATCATCCTGGGGCTCAGCGTGCTGCCCGTGGTCTGGTCGCTGCTGCTGTCGTTCCAGGCCAACGACCTGGTCACCCCGAGCCGTTGGGTGGGGCTCGACAACTACCGGGCGCTCGCCGCCGATCCGCACTTCAGCCAGGCGATCCGCAACACCCTGCTGTTCACCGTGCTGTTCGTGCCGCTGAGCCTGGTCGGCGGTTTGGCGCTGGCCCTCGCGCTGAACCGGCGGATACGCCTTGTCGGCCTCTACCGCACACTGATCTTCGTACCGTTCGTGGTCTCGGCGACGGCCCAGGGGGTGCTGTTCTCCTTCATCCTCGACCCCGAGTTCGGCGCCGCCAACTCGGTGCTGTCCCGGCTGGGCCTGTCCCCGCAGGGCTTCCTCACCGACCCCGGGCAGGCGCTCGCCGTGCTGGTGGGCATCACGCTGTGGAGCGGTACCGGATTCTGCGTCGTCGTCTACCTCGCCGCGCTCCAGGACGTCCCCGAGTCGCTGATCGAGGCGGCACGGCTGGACGGCGCGGGCCGCCGGCATGTGCTGCGGCACGTCACCCTGCCCGCGCTCACGCCCGTCACCGTCTTCCTGGTGCTGTGGCAGACCATCCAGTCCCTCCAAGTGTTCGACCTGGTGTACGTCACGACCAAGGGCGGGCCCCTCGGCTCCACCACGGTGATCGTCTACTTCATCTGGGAGCAGGCGTTCAAGAGCTTCACCGCCGGATACGGCGCGGCAGCCGCCTATGTACTGGCCTTCGCGCTGTGTCTGATCGGTGTCGTGACGCGGGTCGTCCGTGGCCGTACGCACCCGCAAGGAGCCGCACGATGACCCTCGCAGCGCCCCGTCCCGGCACACAGCCGCGCAACGCGACATCCGACGCGGCACCGGGCGTCGGGCGGCGGCGCCCGCGGTTGCCCTTCAGCGCGTGGCATCTGCTGCTGGCGCCGCTGGCCCTGCTGTTCGCACTGCCGCTGGCGTGGCTGCTGCTCAGCTCGGTGATGAGCGACGCCGAGATCAACCGGTTCCCCCCGGCCCTGTGGCCCTCCGGCATCGACCTGGGCGGCTACCGGTACGTGCTGGGCAACGCGCTGTTCCCACGCTGGTTCCTCAACTCGCTGATCGTCTCGGCCGTCGCGGTCGCCGCCAACCTGCTGTTCGGATCGCTGGGCGGCTACGCCTTCGCCCGTATGCGGTTCGCCGGCTCCAAGGTGTTGCTGGTTCTGATGCTGGCGACGATGGCCGTGCCGTTCCAGCTGACGATGATCCCGACATTCCTGGTGATGAAGCGGCTCGGCCTCATCGACACGCTCGGTGCGCTGATCGTGCCGTCACTGGTCACCCCGTTCGCCGTCTTCCTGCTGCGGCAATTCTTCCTCTCGCTGCCCCGCGAACTGGAGGAGGCGGCCTGGCTCGACGGCTGCTCGCGGCTGCGCGTGCTGTTCACCATCGTGCTGCCGCTGTCCCGCCCCGCGCTGAGCACCGTGGCCGTACTGACGTTCCTGACCACCTGGAACGACCTCACCTGGCCGCTGATCGCCCTCAACCACGACACCCAGTACACCCTTCAGCTCGGCCTCACCACCTTCCAGGGACAGCACCACACCCGGTGGTCCGCCGTGATGGCCGGGAACGTGCTCACCGTGCTGCCCGTGCTGCTGGCCTTCCTCGGCGCGCAGAAGTCGTTCATCCGCTCCCTCACCTCCACCGGCCTCAAGGGGTAACAGCAACCATGCCGCACAGCCACGATCTGGTCGTTCTCGGCGACGCCAACCCGGATGTCGTCGTCGGACCGCTGGACGAACCCCTCGCCTTCGGGCAGCGCGAACAACTCGTCGGCTCCGGGGCCCTCACTCTCGGCGGCTCCGCCGCGATCACGGCCTGCGGGGCGGCCCGGCTGGGGCTGTCGGTCGCACTCGTCGGCCGTGTCGGCGACGACGAGGCCGGACACTTCGTACGGGACGCGCTCGCCGCACGAGGCGTCGACACCGCGGCGCTCGGCGTGGACCCCGAACTGCCCACGCCGCTGACCGTCGTCGTCACCCGCGGCGACGGGCCCGGCAGCGACCGGGCCATCCTCACCAGCCCGGGCACCCTGGCCTCCACCAGCAGCTCCGATGTGCCGCCCGGGCTGCTGACCGCCGCCCGGCACGTCCACGCCGCCTCCTACTTCCTCATGCCCCGGCTGGCGCGGACGCTGCCGGCGCTGCTGCGTACCGCCCGCTGTCACGGCGCCACCACCTCGCTGGACACCAACGACGACCCCGCCGGCCGTTGGGACCCGGACGGGATGGCCGCGCTGCTCCCCGTCACCGACTTCCTGCTGCCCAACGCCGCCGAGGCCCTCGCCCTTGCCGGTACCGGCAGCGGCGGCTCGCCCGCCGAGGCCGCGGCGCGGCTGGCCGCACGCGGGCCGGTGACCGTCGTCAAGAACGGCGCGGACGGCGCCCTCGCGCACGACGGCCGCGGTCTGGTGCACACCGGCGGTATCACCGTCACCCCGCGCGACACCGTCGGCGCGGGCGACAGCTTCGATGCCGGGTTCATCGCCGCGAACCTCGCCGGCCTCCCGCTCCCCGAAGCACTCGAACTCGCCTCCGTGTGCGGCGCGCTGTCGACCCGCGCGCACGGCGGCACCCCGGCCCAGCCCACCTGGGAGGAAGCCCGCGCCCATACGGCGGCCCCTCTCGCCACCACCGACTGAGAGAGCATCATGACCACCAGCACCACCCCCAAGATCAGCTTCATCGGCGCCGGCAGCGTCGTCTTCACCCAGGGGCTGCTCGCCGACCTGTTCGCCTTCCCCGAGCTGCGCGGCGCGCGCATCGCCCTGCACGACATCGACCCCGAGCGGCTGGAGACGGCCGTGGCCGCCGCCCGGCAGATCGCGCAGGCGCGTGGCGCCGACCCGCACATCACCGCACACGCCGACCGCCGCGCAGCGCTCACCGGCGCCGACTTCGTCATCAACAGCGTCCAGGTCGGTATGGGCGAGGCCACCCGCACCGACTTCGAGGTACCCGCACGCTTCGGGGTGCGGCAGACCATCGGCGACACCCTCGGCATCGGCGGGATCTTCCGGGGACTGCGCACCTTCCCGCTGCTCAAGGCACTCGGTGAGGACATCGCCGAGGTCTGCCCCGACGCCTGGCTGCTCAACTACACCAACCCGATGGCCATGAATGTGCAGTACCTCGTCCAGGCCACCGGGCTGACCCGGGTGGTGGGCCTGTGCCACTCGGTCCACTGGACCATGCACGGCCTGTCGGAGCTGGTGGGCGTCCCCTTCGAGGAGGTGACCTACCGGGCTGCGGGCGTCAACCACCAGGCGTGGGTGCTGGAGTTCCGCCACGGCGGCACCGATCTGTACGCCAAGCTGGACGCGCTGATCGAACAGGACGCGCAGCTGCGTCGCCGCACCCGCGTCGACATGTACCGCAGGCTGGGCTATTACCCGACCGAGACCAGCGAGCACTCCGCCGAGTACGTGCCCTGGTATCTGCACCACGACAGCGAGATCGACCGCCTCAGGCTGCCCGTCGGCGCCTATCTCGACATCGTGGCCGAGAACGTCGCCGAGTACGAAAGGACCCGGGACGCCCTCGCCGCCGGGCGCACGCTGCAGGTCGAGGGGACGATGGAGTACGCGCCGCAGATCATCCACAGCATCGTCACCGGCACACCGCGCACCGTCTACGGAAACGTCCCCAACCGCGGACTGATCGGCAATCTGCCCAGCGAGGGCACCGTGGAAGTGCCCTGCCTGGTGGACGACTCGGGGGTCCAGCCCACCCGCACCGGACCGCTCCCCGCCCAGTTGGCCGCCCTCAACCGCACCTATCTGAGCACCACCGACCTGGTTGTGCGCGCCGCCCGGGAGGACGCGCCGACCTTTGTCCGGCAGGCCGCCATGACCGACCCGGCCACTGCCGCCACCCTGTCGCCGGACCGCATCTGGGAGCTGTGCGACGCCATGGTGGAAGCCCACGGGGACCGCCTCCAGCCGGGGCTGCGCACCCTGCTGGGGAGCTGACACACGGCGCCCGGGCGAGGTGCCCTGCTGCCGGGCACCCTCCCCCTGGGGTCCGTCGGCGCGGTGCCCTAGCCGATTGCGCCGCCGACGGCGTATCCGCGGCCCTCGGCAGTGGCCGAGACCGTGTAGGTGTCGTTTGCCGCGCTCCGCCTGCCCGAGCCGTGGTCGTACTGCCCGGCGAACACATGGCGCCCGGGCGGTACCGTACGGCCCTCCTTGAGCGTCCAGCGGTAGACGAGTGCGCCCTGGGCGTGCCGGACATCGACGTCGAAGTCCCGGGGCGGGCGGGTGCGCCAGGAACCGGTGGAGGTGAGCGGCGACCGTTCGGCGATGCGCAGCTCCACGGTCAGCGTGGTGAGCCGCTTCTTCGTACGGACGGTGACCTCGGTCTGCGACCAGTAGTCGTTGTCGTCGCGGGCCGTCGCACCGCTCGACCGCAGTGGGCCGTCGACTGCCGGGAGTCCACCGGCCCCGCCCGTCCGGGCGTCTCCACCGGGGGAGGGCGAGGTGCGTACCGTCGCAGGCCGGCCGTCCCCGGCGGTGTGCCGGTCTCCCTGGGCCCACAGCGCGACGGCGCCACCGGTGCCGAGCACCATGACGAGGGCGCCGACCACGGCCGCCACCCGTGGCCAGGAGCGGGGCGGCGAGGGGCGGGGCGACTGCTTCCGGGCGCCGGGCTCCTGGGTGGCTCGCGCGATCCGGGCGAGCATCCGTGCGCGGTCCGGCTGGTGAGCGTCGGCCGCGGCACGCAACCGGGCGTCGAGCCGCTGCCCCGCCTCGGTCTCCTCCCACTCCTCGCGCACGTTCATCAGGTGTACCGTCCTGCCTTCCTTCCGCGTAGCGCCAGAACGGTGCCCACGCTACGGCCCGCGCCCTGCTCGGCGGATGCCAGCAGCTGTGCCAACTGAGCCATGCCGCGCGACGCCTGGCTCTTCACGGTGCCGGTCGATATCCCCAGGATGCGGGCCGTTTCGCGTTCCGGGACGTCGAAGGCGTGCCGCAGCACCACACAGGCGCGTCGGCGGAACGGCAGCCGGGCGAGGGCCTCGCGGACGTCCAGGACGGCGGGGACGTCCGGGCCCTCGGCGGGTTCCTGGTGCCGGGACCAGAACAGCGCGATCCTGCGGCGTTCGCGGGCGCGGCTGCGTATATGGCCGCGTGCGAGGTTGGTGACGACTCCGCGGGCGTACGCGAGGGGATGGTCGGCCGTGCACACCCGGTCCCACTGGTTCCAGATCGCGACGAACGCGTCCGCGGCGAGGTCGTCGGCTTCCTCCGCGTCGCCGAGCAACAAGTAGGCCAGTCGGGCGAGTTCAGCGTGGTGCCGCTCGAAAAAGGCGTCGAACCCGCCCGTCGGGGAATGCACGGAGCCCCCTCCTGTTCGATATCCCGGCCACCTGCCGCTATCCCGCACACCCCCGTGCGGCGGTGAGGGTACCAGGAACTCCGGGGCCCGGGGGGCCTGTTGCGGTCGACGACGGCCCGGCTCCCGCCGCCGCTCGTCGTCCGTGCCCGGCTCCGCGCTCGCTAGCGCGCGAGGAGGTTGAAGATCTGGCGGGGCTTGTGCTCGCGGTCGTCGAACGCGGTGACGGCGCCCAGGTCGCGGGCGGCCGTGAGTGCCGCGCCGAGGGCCTCCTGGGACTCGAACCGCCCGCATGTGACGACGGAGTCGCCGTCGGCGGTGGCCCAGATCTCCGCGGACAGGCACCCGGGCTTCGCCCGCAGGAACGCGCCCACTTGGTGGGCACGGTCGACGAATTCCTCGAAGTGCTCGGCGCGCGGGTAGTGGAAGGCGGCGAAACCCACGGTCATCTCTGGCTCCGATCGGTTATACGATGGCGTATAAATGCGAGGCTAATCCGCTTGTACGATGGCGTATACATAGCGGAGAAGTGAGGTGGAACACACCATGGGCGCTGTACGCACACCCCGTGACCGGTGGATCGAGGAGGGGCTGCGGGCGCTGGCCGTCGGCGGGCCGGACGCCGTCCGCGTCGAGGCACTGGCCAAACAACTCGGCGTCACCAAAGGCGGCTTCTACGGGTACTTCGCGGACCGCGACGCGCTGCTGGAGGCGATGCTCGACACCTGGGAGCGGGAGAGCACCGACGAGGTGATCGACCGCGTCGAGCGCGAGGGCGGCGACCCGAAGACCAAGATCCAGCGCGCCGGGATGCTCACCTTCTCCAGCGACCGCCTGCTCCCGCTCGACCTGGCGGTCCGCGACTGGGCCCGGCGCGACGAGGCGGTCGCCGAGCGGCTGCGGCGGGTGGACAACCGGCGTATGGCGCTGCTGCGGGAGATGATCGGCACCTTCTGCTCCGACGAGATCGAGGTCGAGGCCCGCAGCCTGCTCGCCTTCTGCGTGGCGATCGGCGCGCACTTCATCGCTGCCGACCACGGCCCCCGCACCCGGGCCGAGGTGCGCGCCGCCGCCGCCGACCTGGTGCTCGACCGCCGCCCCCGCGAGGACGACCGCCCCTGACCGCACGGACGCCCCGCCCTGCAACCACCGCCGCCCGTCCTGCGTCCCGTCGTCAACCCTCTTCGGCTGCCTGTCTTTCGTCGGAGTAGATCACCAGCGTCTGCTCCGGCTGTCCGGCCAGGTGGAAAGCGGTGTACGCGAAACTGGTCACCCCGTGGCCCGCACGCCGCAGCCGTTTGCGTCCACCGCGCCGTGGCTCCACGTCGTACCGGGGCCACCAGGCGCGCACCTGCGCGCTTCCGGCGTGCAACTCGTCGATCAGCCTCGCATGGCGCGGATCACCGGGATGCCGCCCGGACAGCGTGCGCAACCGGGCGAGCAGCCCCCGCGCCTCCCGCTCCCAGTCGACCAGCACCTCCCGCGCCACGGGTGCCAGGAAGACCCAGCGGGCGAAGTTCGGCGGGCGGTCCGCCTCCGCGGTGAGCGAGGGGAACAGCTCCTCGGCTGCCGGATTGTGGCTGAGCAGGTCGTAGACGCCATCGATGATGTAGGCCGGGTGCGGTTGGAGCAGCAGCGGAACGGCCGCCACCTCGGCCGCGAGCGGCTCGGATCCCCCCGCCTCGGCCGCAGCAGCCTCCGCCGCCGGGGTACGACCGGCGAGCTGGAAGAGATGTCCGCGCTCGTGCCGGTTCAACCGCAGCACCGAGGCCAGCGAGGCGAGTACCTGGTCCGAGGCGTGGATCTCCCGGCCCTGCTCCAGATACGTGTACCAGGTGGCGCTGATCCCGGCGAGCAGCGCAAGCTCCTCCCGGCGCAGCCCCGGCGTCCGGCGCCGGGCGCTCCGCGGCAGGCCGACCTGTTCGGGCGTGACCCGCTCTCTCCGGCTGCGCAGGAAAGTGCCCAGCTCACGGCGTTGACCGGGATTCTTCGACATGGTGGGTGGCACTCCTGGTTCCAGAACGAACGGGCTCTGTATACCAGGGTGGGCCCTCCGCAGACTGATGCCGAAGCGGGGCGGCGGCGCCCCGCGAGGAAGCGAGAGGGAAGGCATCATGACGGGAATCGACGGCAAGGTCGTGGCGATCACGGGAGCCGGCAGCGGTATCGGTGAGGCCACCGCACTGCTGCTGGCCGAACGGGGCGCCCGGCTCGTGCTGGGCGCCCGCAGGTCCGAGCGCCTCGGGGACCTGGTGACCCGGATCGAGAAGGCGGGCGGCAGCGCCGTGCAGCTCCGCACGGACGTCACCCGGCGTGCTGATCTGCAGGCCCTGGTCGCCCTGGCCGCGGAGCGCTTCGGCCGGCTCGACGTACTGATCAGCAACGCGGGGATCGGGACGGTCTCCCCGCTGGACGATCTGCGCGTCGACGAATGGGACCGGATGGTGGACGTCAACATCAAGGGTGTGCTGCACGGTATCGGCGCCGCACTGCCGGTCTTCCGCGCGCAGGGCTCCGGACACTTCATCACCACCGCGTCCACGGCGGCGTTCCGCGTCGTTCCCGCCATGGCCGTCTACGCGGGCACGAAGGTCGCGGTGCGCGCCATCTGCGAGGGGCTGCGGCAGGAAGCCGGCGACGCGCTGCGGGTGACGACGGTCTCGCCGGGCATGGTGGACACCGAGTTCGCCGAAGCGTCGACGAACCCACACATCCGTGCCGAGATCTCGCAGGCCCGGGACCGGATCGCCATCCCACCCGAGGCCGTCGCCCGGACCCTGGCGTTCGCCGTCGAGCAGCCGCACACCGTCGATGTGAACGAGATCGTCGTCCGTCCCACCGCCCAGAGCTGACCCGGGACCTGTCCGGCGCGGCTTCGGTTTAGGCTCGGCGGATGGCGAAGTACTTCGACGTGCACCCCGACAACCCGCAGCGGCGCACCATCAGCACCGTGGTCGACAGCGTCCGGGCCGACGCGCTCATCGCGTATCCGACGGACTCCTGTTTCGCTCTGGGGTGCCGGCTGGGCAGCCGCGACGGCATGTCCCGCATCCGCTCCATCCGCAACCTCGACGAGAGGCACCACTTCACCCTCGTGTGCCAGAACTTCGCGCAGCTCGGCCAGTTCGTGCACGTGGACAACGACGTGTTCCGCGCGATCAAGGCGGCCACCCCGGGCCGCTACACCTTCATCCTCCCCGCGACGAAGGAGGTGCCCCGCAAGCTGCTGCACCCGAAGAAGAAGACGGTCGGAGTCCGCATCCCCGACCACGTCGTGGCCCAGGCGCTGCTGTCCGAACTCGGCGAGCCGCTGCTGTCCAGCACCCTTCTGCTGCCGGACGAGGAGGAGCCGATGACCCAGGGCTGGGAGATCAAGGAACGGCTCGACCATGTGGTGGACGCCGTGGTCGACTCGGGTGACTGTGGCACCGAGCCGACCACCGTGGTCGATTTCTCCGAGGGCGCTGCCCAGATCGTACGGGCCGGCGCGGGCGACACCGCGCGCTTCGCCTAGCAGCGCGTACGGTCGCGGTCCCGACTGCCGAGGCGTCGTCCGGTGCCGCAGCGGGGCGGCGCCGCCCGGGCGGGCCCGATCGGTACGCCGTTCGGACGCACGGGATGTTGCACAGGGCCCGAGCGGGGTATCTCGGCCGGGGCCGTGCAACCGCCTCCCGGAAGAGTCCCTGCACGTTCCCGGAACCGAAGGAGCCGCAGTGAAGTTCGGTGTCTCGACCTTCCTCACCGACCAGGGCATCGCGCCGGCCGCGTTGGGACGCGCCGTCGAGGAGCGGGGGCTGGAGTCCCTGCTCATCGCCGAGCACACACACATCCCGGTGGCTCGCCGCACGCCGTATCCCGGCGGCGGCGATCTGCCGGAGATCTACTACCGCACGCTGGATCCCTTCGTCGCGCTCAGCGCGGTCGCGGCGGTGACGCGACGGCTCCTCGTGGGCACCGGCGTTGCGCTGGTGGCCCAGCGGGACCCGATCACCACGGCCAAGGCGGTGGCCTCCCTGGACCTGGTGTCCGGCGGGCGGGCCGTCTTCGGGGTCGGCGTCGGCTGGAACCGGGAGGAGATGGAGAACCACGGCACGGACCCGCGCACCCGGGGCCGTCTCGTGGACGAGCGGCTGCGGGCCATCCGCGAGCTGTGGACGGCGGACAAGGCGGAGTTCCACGGCGAGTTCGTCGACTTCGAGCCCGTCTACTCCTGGCCGAAGCCCGTCCAGCGGCCCCACCCGCCCATCTATGTGGGCGGCGGCGAGGGCGCCTTCCAACGGGTGGCCGCCCTCGGCGACGCCTGGCTGGCCAACAGCGTGCCGCCCGAGGAACTGGGGCCGCAGATCGACCGGATGCGGAACATCGCCGGCCGCGACGTTCCGGTGACCGTCTACGCGGTGTCGAAGAAGCCGGAGGTCATCGAGAAGTACACCCGGCTCGATGTGGAGCGTGTGTTGTTCTACCTGCCGACGAAGCCGGAAGCCGACACGCTCTCCTACCTCGACCAGCTCGCCGACGTCGCCGGGCGTTTCCGTTGAGCCGGCCGGAGCACTCGTGCCCGGGATGACGGACAGCCGGGCCCGGGAGCGGTTCGCCGGGGCCCGGGTCGCCCACCTCGCGACGATCGACGGCTCCACCCGTCCGCACCTGGTTCCCGTGGTGTTCGCCGTGACCGGTGACACGGTGGTGTTCGCCGTCGACCACAAACCGAAGCGCACGGCCCGGCTGAAGCGGCTGGCCAACATCGAAGCCCACCCCCAGGTGTGCCTCCTCGCCGACCACTACGACGAGGACTGGGACCTCCTGTGGTGGGCACGCGCCGACGGCACGGCCGAGGTGCTGCCGACCGCCGACGTATCGTCGGCCTCCGCGCGGTACGTGCGCCTGCTGGGGGAGAAGTACCCGCAGCAGTACGGTTCGCGTCCACCCGCAGGGCCGGTCGTGGCCATCGCGGTCGGCCGCTGGTCCGGCTGGCACGCCGGCTGACAGGACGCAACTGGAGGGACCCGGCGGGCCGTTGTGGCCGGTACGGCCTCCTTGCGCGGGGCCTTGGGATGTAGTCGGCTGATTTCCATGAGGAAGAGGAGCGTTGCCACGCTGATCGCCGCCCTGCTCGCGGGCTCCACGCTGACCGGCGCGCCGAATCCGCGGGCGGAGGCCGCCGCGCCCGATGGCGGCGGGGCACCGGCGGCGACCGGCTCGCCTCGGCTGCCCGGAGTCGACCTCGACACGGTGACCATCCCGCAGCTGCAGGCCCGCATGGCGGACGGTTCGCTGACCTCCTCCGCGTTGACCAGCGCCTATCTGCGCCGGATCAAGGCCGTCGACCCGAAGATCGACGCGGTGCTGCACACCAATCCCGCAGCCATGCGGCAGGCGGCTGCCAGTGACGCCAGACATCGCCGCGGCAGCACGCGCGGTCCGCTCGACGGTATACCCGTGCTGCTCAAGGACAACGTGAACACCCGCGACATGCCGACCACGGCGGGGTCGCTGGCGCTGGCCGGCGCTCCCCCGGACCGCGATGCCGCGCTGGTGACCCGGCTGCGCAAGGCGGGGGCGGTCGTCCTCGGCAAGACCAATCTGTCGGAGTGGGCGAACTTCCGGGCGGCGAAGCCGACATCCGGCTGGTCCGCGGTGGGAGGCCAGACCCGCAACCCGTACGCGCTGCACCGTAACCCGTGCGGGTCGTCCTCCGGTTCGGCCGCCGCGCTCGCGGCCTCGCTGTCACAGGTGGCGATCGGCACCGAGACGGACGGCTCGATCGTGTGTCCGGCCGGGATGAACGGGGTGGTCGGTCACAAGCCCAGCCTCGGAGTGGTCAGCCAGGCGGGGGTGGTCCCCATCTCCGCGGAGCAGGACACCGCGGGACCCATGGCCCGCAACGTGATCGACACCGCCCTCACCCTTGCCGTGCTCAGCGAGGACGACACCGCACGCCACGCCGGCCTTCGCGGTCTCCAAGCGGAGCCGACGCGCCCCGGCGGGCTGCACGGCAAACGGATCGGGCTGTGGCGGCTGCCGCGGCTCGGGGCCGAGGTGGACGCTCTGATGACCCGTACGGCCAAGAAGCTGCGCCGCGCGGGGGCCGAGGTCGTCGAGGTGACGCCGCCGTACCAGAAGCGGCTCGCGGAGCTCGAATTCCCGGCGCTGTTGAGCGAGTTCCACCGCGACATCAACGCCTATCTGGCCACGCGCCAGGGGCCGCGCAACCTCGCGGAACTGATCGAGTTCAACCGCGACCACCCGGCCGAGCAGACCTGCTTCGCCGGTCAGGAGCTGTTCGAGCAGGCCCTCGCAGCGCCCGGCACCACCGACCCGGAGTACCGGGCCATGCGCGCCGAACTGACCGACCTGTCCCGGCGCTCCGTGGACGAGACCATGGCCGACCACGGCCTCGACGCCATCGCCGCCCCGACGAACCCGCCCGCCTGGACGACCGACTGCGCGCGGGGCGACAACGATGTGATCCCGTCCTCCACCCCGGCGGCGGTGGCCGGATACCCCTCTCTGTCGGTGCCCGCCGGGTCCGTGGACAAGTTGCCCGTCGGCCTGCTGCTGATGGCCGGTGACCATCAGGACGCCGAACTCCTGGCGCTGGGCGCCGCGGTGGAGCGGCGGCTCGACGCCTGGCGGCCTCCCCGCTATCTGCCGTAGTCCTCAGTCCCGCGGGGTGGGGCGGACGGCGAGGACCGCGATGTCGTCGGTGCTGTCGGCGCCGAGCCCGATGAGCAGCTCGTCGCAGAAGACATCGAGGGGTTCGTGTGCCAGAGCGGCCGTGTGCTGCCGCAGCACGGCCATGGCGTCGCCGAGGGATTCGCCGCGTCGCTCGATCAGACCGTCGGTGTAGAGCAGCACCGTCGAATGCGCGGGGAGCGGATCGACGGCGGTGGGGCGGCGCTGCTCGGGGTCCATACCGAGCAGCAGGCCCGCCCCGTTCTCCAGGTAGCGGGTCTCCCCGTCCGCGGTGGTCAGCAGCGGCGGCAGATGCCCGGCGGAGGAGTGCTTCAGCTCCCAGGATCCGCGCTCGGACCTCTTGACGAGAGCATAGACGCAGGTCGCGGTGGCCTCGCGGTACAGGCTGTGGTTGGCCAGGTCCAACCGGCGGAGCACCGCTTCGGGCGGCTCCTGGCGGTCGACGGCGATCCCGCGGAGCATGCTGCGCAGCTGGCTCATGGTGATGGCCGCGTCGAGGTCGTGTCCGGCGACGTCCCCGATGACCAGCGCCGTCTCGCCGTTGGGGACGACGAAGCAGTCGTACCAGTCGCCACCGACCTGGGCGGTGCTGGAGGAGGGGGCGTAGCGGGCGGCCAGCTGGAGGTCCTGGATGTCCGGCAGCGCGGGCAGGAGGGAGTGCTGGAGGCGTTCGGCGATGTCCCGGGTTTCCTGATAGAGGCGGACGTTGTCCACACCGAGGGCGAGATTGCGGACCAGGTCGTCGACCAGGGGCAGATCCTCCTCGGTGAACGGCCTTCTGCCCTCGCCACGGGCGACGGTCAGGGCGCCGAGGATCTCCCGCCGGGTCCGTAGCGGGGCGACCACAGCACTGCTTCCGCCAAGTTGTTCGAACAGCTCCAGGTGGCGGGCGTCCAACGGGTTCTGTGCCTGATGTGCCGCCGGGATCTCGGTGAACAGCAACGGCCCCGCACCCCGCAACACCCGGGCCAGCGCTCCCCGCGCCGCCTCCGTCACCGGAGGCAGCCGGCCCTCCCGGACATCGGGAGTCACCCGCCGGGGGTCGCGATGGGCGACACAGACGCGGTCCACGAGGCCGCGCTCGTCCAGCAGATCCAGGGCACACCAGTCGGCCAGCCGCTGGGTCAGGATGCGGCACGCCTTCCGCAGCCCCTCGAACAGATCCGAGGTACCACTCAGCGCGCTGCGGGTGCCGGACAGCAGGGAGAGCCGCTCCAGCGCCGAGACGTCGCCCTCGCCGCTCCCCACCGCCACCGGCTCCGCGGCTGCCTGCTCGTACTGGTCGGCCTGCTCGTACTGGTCGGCCGACTCCGAGGGCGCGGGCGTCCGTTCCTTGCGGGGAGCGGGACCGGAGGGGCCGGCCGCGCGCGGCGAGAGCTGGGCGACGAACACGGTGCGCCCGTCGACCGTCTCCTGGGTCTGGATGAGCAGCCGCACGGGGACCAGGCTGCCGTCGTGGTGCAGGGCGGGCAGGGGTACGGAGCGGCCGAGGATACGGGGCTGGCCGGTGAGCTGCAGTGATGTGAACGCCGCCAGGTGGCGCTCCCGCAGGTGCTCGGGAATGAGCACCGTCAGCTGCTGCCCGACGAGCTCGTCGGGCTGCCAGCCGAGCATGTCCGCCACCGGGTCGTTCGCCGCCAGGATCCGGTCCTCCTCGTCGGCGGCGACGGTCGGGACCCTGCTGTCCCGCACCTGGCGGGGGTCCCACGACGCCAGCTCGGAGGGGCTGGCGCCCGGCTCGCGGGGTACCACCGTCCAGGCGGTGGGCTGCCCACCGGCGAGCTGACTGGTGATCTGGTCGAACAGCCACTGGTGGAAGATGCGATTCTGCGGGAGGGGCGGCCGGGTGAGAAGCCGCTCGTCGCGGGCCGCCTCCTCGGCCAGCCCGAGTACCCGCCGCAGTGTGAACAGCGCGGGCGTGGCGTCCGCCGGCACCGACACCTGCAGGGAGCGGATGTCCGCGTCGGAGGGCTGGTTCTCCCGGGCGGCCGTCACACAGGCGCTGAGCACATTGCTCATGTCGTGCGCCGTCTCCAGCTCCTGCGGCCGTACGCCGAGATCCGCTCCGGCGAAGACGGCGAGGGTCAGCTCGCGCAGCAGGGCGTGGCGGCGATATCGGGACGCCATGAACAGGGCGTCCGGCAGGTCGACCAGCGTCACTGTGTCGTGGGGGCCGGCGGGCGGCGTCGCGGCCTGCCAGCTGGAGGGCGGTGCGGACAGGTCGGTGGGGCCCAGCTCGCACCACACCGTCTTGCGCCCCTCACCGGTGTCGACCCCGTAGCGTGACGCCAGCTCCTCCACCACGACCAGCCCCAGCCCCGTGCTGGGATACGGCCGGTGCTCCTGCGGCACCACTCCCCGGGACGGCAGGTGATCACCGACCCGCACCAGGACCCGATCGGCGGAGCGGGAGACCGACACCTCCACTTCGGTGCGGGCGTGCAGTACGGCATTGGTCACCAGTTCGCTCAGCAGCAGCTCAGCGGTGTCCACCACCTGGGACGCCAGACCGTCCAAGGCGGCCCGTGCGAAGTGCCGGGCCGCCGTCACGCTCTCCGGTCGTGGGGGGAAGCGCCGCGCGGGCGCCTCCGGTGTTCCCGGTGTTCCGGATGGTTCCGGCGAGCTGAGGTTGCCCATGGCACCAGTCTGCTTCAGACCACCTGCGCGCGGCTCGGCTCGCCACGCAGCCGCCGGTCGCCGTTTCGTGTGCCTCTGCCGATCGAGTGACGGTCGGCGAAGCGGCTCCCACCGGCTCCGACCTTCGTCGCCGCACACTGTCGCCAAAGGCCGGAAGCGGGCCCGCTGTCATCCCGATGTGCTCTTTCGACGTTCTCCGTCCGAGGTGGCGAGCCTGAGGTCCCGCTCCAGCCGGAACCGCTCCAGTACCACCGGCGTGCTCTCGTCCACGGTGAACGACGGGTCGTTCAGCTCACGGCGCATCTCCTTCCCGTGCCAGAACCTCTCGTGGGCTGCGCGCCACTCCGCGAGGGTGCCGTGGCCCTCGCCCTCGGCGAGGGCGTGTGCGGTGTCGACGTCGCCGAGGCCCACGACACGTACCGCCGTCACCTCGATGAGGGCGACAGGCCGCTCGTCGGAGTCGACCACGACGGCGCGGCGGCCCACCTCGGGCAGCGGTTCGTCCGCAGCCTCGTACGCCCGCAGAAGCCCTGTCGTGGCCGTCTTCCGGCCGGCGAGAATCGCCGCTACCAGCCGGTCGCGGAGCGGGCCGGGGAAGGCGAACTCCTCCCGGGGGAGGGCGGAGAGATCCATCTCTGCGGTCACGGTTCGCCAGCCTACGGCTCAGTCGGTGCCCCGTGGGCTCCGCTGCGGAACTCGGCGGCCCTGAAGGCGGCCGTCCTGATGCGGTCAGCGGGAAAGGGGCAGGCGGGTCTTCGAGGCGGCCACGAGTTCGGGGACGGTGGCCAGCTTGCTGCGCGGTCTGCCGGTCCGGCTGCCGCGGGCCTGCTCGGCGCGGTCGATGGCGGCCAGCCCGCGTGCGTCGACGACATGGCGGCTGCGGCGGCGCGCCAGGCGCCGGAACGCCTTTCCCGAGTGGGCGGGTGCCGGAAGAAGACCGTCGGCCGCGTCACCGAGCAGGGTGGTGACGGTCTCGGCGGCGCAGGCGCGGTTGGTACCTATGCCCCCGGTGGGGCCGCGTTTGATCCATCCCACGACATAGCTGCCGGTCCGGCCGGTCACCCGGCCCTTGTCGTGCGGGACCGTGCCGCTGTCCTCGTCGAACGGCAGCCCGGGCAGCGGCGCGCCGCGGTAGCCGATGGCTCGCAGCAGCATCCCTGTGCGGATGCCGGTCCCACCGGCGCTTCCGGTGACGCGAACGCCGACCACGCCCGGACTCGTCCGGTCCGTGCCGCCGTCGTGCTGCACCGCCAGCGGCGCGGAGTGGAAGCGGAAGATCAGCCGGCGGCCGCCCGTCGGCACCGGCCCGGACAAGTCCACCTGCTCGCGCGGGAGTTCCCGCAGCAGGGCGGCCTTGTCCCGTGGACCTGCTGCGTCGATCGCCGGGCCGGTACGCGGGTCGTGGTCGTCGACGACCAACTCGATACCGGGCAGTTGGGTGAGGGCGAGGAGTTCGGGCCGGGTGCAGGCGGCGTCCTCGGGGCCTCGGCGCGCCAGCAGCACGACTTCCCGCACGGCGCTTGCCCGCAGCGCGTCGAGCGCGTGGTCGGCGATGTCCGTGCCGGCCAGCTCCTCCGGGTCGGTGAGCAGGATGCGTGCCACGTCCAGGGCGACATTGCCGGTTCCGACGACGACGACGCGCTCGGTGGACAGGTCGACCGCGTCGGCGGGGACGTCGGGGTGGGCGTTGTACCAGGCGACGAAGGTGGTGGCGGGCAGGGAGCCGGTCGCCTCCTCGCCGGGGATGCCCAGCCGCCGGTCGCCGGGGGCGCCCACCGCGTAGACGACGGCGTCGTGGTGGGCGGACAGCTCGTCCGCGGTGATGTCCTTGCCCACGTCCACGCCCAGCAGCATCCGCACCCGCGGATGGTCGTGGAACCGGGCGAAGGCGTCCCCGATCCGCTTGGTCGCCGGGTGGTCGGGCGCCACGCCGTACCGCACCAGCCCACCGGCCACCGGGAGCCGGTCCAGGAGCGTGACCTCGGCGGCGGTGTGCAGCAGCAGATCCTCCGCGGCGTACATGCCGGCCGGACCGGTACCGACGATCGCGACCCGGGGCGCGGTGAAGTCGGCGGGCAGGGTACGGGGAAAGGCCGGCTCGTCCCAGGAGTGGAAGATGGGGCTGTCGGCCGCCGGTTGCGGTGTCGGGGCGTCCGCGTAGTAGGCGGCGTTGATCTCGGCGTACGCCTGCTGCGGACCGGTGAGGCTCTCGACGGGGAAGACCGCGTCCACCGGGCAGGCGTCCGCGCAGGCGCCGCAGTCGATGCAGGTGGCGGGGTCGATGTAGAGCATCTCGGTGCTGCCGAAGCCCGGCTCGCCGGGGGCGGGGTGGATGCAGTTGACCGGACAGACGGACACGCAGGTGGCGTCGTTGCAGCAGTTCTGACTGATGGCGTACGTCATGGGACCAGTTCTGTGGGCGGCGTGCAGTGGTGGGCGGGCGGTGTCGGGGCGCGCGGTGGCGGTGCCCGGGCGGGCTGCGGCGGGCCGGGTCAGATCAGATGGGCGCGCTTGTAGAAGACCAGCGCCGGCCTGGTCAGCAGCCGGGCCGAGGCCAGGAACTCCATCAGCCCCGCGCAGCTGGAGCGCAGCATGGACTTGTGGTGCTCGTTCGCCTGCGCCTCGGCGAGCGCGCGCTTCTCGTCCAGCCCGGCGTGGGCGTACACCTTCTTGTTCACCATGCTGGTGACGATGACGTAGGAGGCGACGGCGATCACGAAGGCGTTGATCTGACGGCGCAGCCACCCTGCTTTCGCCAGCCGCTTGCGGGTCTCGTCGCGGGCGAACTTCATGTGCCGCGACTCCTCGACGACATGGATGTTGTTGATGGTGCGGACGAACGGCACGACCCGCTGGTCCCGCATCCAGTCCCGCTGCATGACATCGAGGACTTCCTCGGCGACGAGGATCGCGGCGTAGGCGGCCTCCCCGAACGCGAGGGTCTTGAAGGCCCGGCCGAGCTCACGGGCGACGCGGCGCGGCTGATAGGCGGGCGCCCGGAGCTTTTTGGCTCCACGGGCGAACATGATCGAGTGCCGGCACTCGTCGGCGATCTCGGTCAGCGCCCACTGCACCGTCTCGTCGGACGGGTCCTTGGCGTAGATGTCCCGCAGGATCATCTGCTGCAGGATCATCTCGAACCAGATGCCGGTACCGGCGACCGACGCGGCCTCCTGCCGGGTGAGCTCCTTGCGCTGCGCGTCGGTCAGCTCCGCCCAGTAGGCGGTGCCGAACAGGGTGCTCCACTCCGGGCTGGTGCCGTGGAAGTCCTCATCCAACGGCGTGTCCCAGTCGACTTCGGTCTGCGGGTCGTACGACAGCGTCGCCGAGGAGTCCAACAGCCGTCGGGCGACGCCGTCTTCCTCGGCGAGGTGCGGAATGTCCGGCCGGGTGGTGCTGCTTGCCATGCTGCGACTCCTCGGTTCGGATAGCGGGCCGTTCCCGACTGGCCACGGGCGTGATGCGGCGTCCCGAGACGCCGCACGCCTCTTGTTAGACGGACTGTATAACAAGCGAAATGCCGTGCCTACCCCTCAGTAAGAAGCTCCGGCCGTCACCCGGCGGCGTCCCCGTCAGGTGCCGGGGGACAGGTGCGGCCGGGGGGTGGGCGCGAGGGCGATGTTGTCGTATCCGGGAAGGATCTCGGCCGTCAGCGGTGGCGCGCCGTGGAGTTCCGCGTGCAGCAGCCGCCGCAGCCGCCGGGCGCTGGCGCGGTAGAAGCGAAGCTGCGTCCCGCGTCCGAACACCGCGAAGCCGGCCCGGACGACGGGGTTCGCCATCGGCGCGCGCCGTGAGTAGCCGGAGATGCGGAACTCCACGGCTCCTGTCCGCAGGTGTTTGACGACCTTGTAGGTGAGTTCACCCTGCTCCAGGTGGCCCTGGAGGGTCCGGTAGGCCCACCCCCACACCCGCGACGCGGCCTCGCCGCTGCCGTGCGTCTCGTCGATCACGGACGTCACCCGTACGCCCATGTCGAACCGGAGCCCGGCGAACCGGCCTTCCAGGAGCATGTCGCGGCCGAGCAGTGCGGAGTCGGTGCGGTACAGGGCGCGCAGGATCGCCGGTTCCGCGAACTGGTAGTCGCGCACCAGGCGGCAGGCGATCTCCCAGGGGCCGCCCCGCACGGGGTCACCGGCCGGTTCGTGGGCCAACAGCCGGCAGAGCGAGTCGACGTGCCAGCCCGAGTCCCAGGTGGGCACCCGGTTCCCGGTCAGCGGGCCGTAGTTGACCTTGCGGTCGGACAGCGTGTGCAGTGCGGCGACAGCCGACGCGCGGTACAGCCGTCGTTCACGCAGCATGCCCGCTGCCCCGTCGGGGGCGGCCGTCCGGCTGTGTGAGGAGCCCCTGCTCCAGCTCCGCCATGGACTGGCTCATGTTCCACAGCGTGGGTGCCCACAGGCCGACGAACAGGGCGCGGCGCTCGGCGTTGCCGCGCTCGTCCTGGTCGAAGCTGGCGGCGCGCATCCAAAAGACGATGCAGAGCCCGACGGATCCCATCGACAGCAGTTGCAGATGCGCGCTGCGCAGCCCGGTCCGGTACATCAGCTTTTCGAAGAGCACGCCGACCTCCTGAGCTGGGAGTGCGGGCATCACCAGTACGCACCTATGCCCCATTCATGGTGTCATAGGTGTTATGTCCCTACAGGGTCGGATGCGGCTGGGAGCCGGCGGCCCCGTCCGGAACGGCTCGGACGGGCCTCCGGCCAGGCTGCCGGGCAAGCCGTCACCGCGACGGCGGATCGGCACGCTCCTGCGCTTCCCGGTGGGTGTCCTGCTGGTCTCCTGGGAGTACATGTGGCGGGTGACCGCGCTGCACCGCAGCGAGGTGGAGGGGGACGCCGACGATCTGCCGCCGCCGCTGCCGAGCGCATTCGTCGACGAGCTCACCAAGCGCCTCGTCGACGGCGTGGGCCCGATGTTCCACCGCCGCTTCAGCGTCCGCATCCACGGTGCCCGGCTGGGGCCCGAGGCGCTGATCGGCGCCATGGCCGCGGACCTGAACCGGCCCGCCCCCTCGACCGTGGCGGTCTTCCACAAGACGCGGGGCGAGGAGGGGCCCGCGCGCCCCGGCGACGAGTATCGGGTGCAGATGCCGGGCCCCTGGGACGGGCCCGTCCGGGTGCTCCACCGCGACCCGGTCACCATCCGGCTGGGCACGCTGCGCGGACACCTGGAGGCGGGACAGATCCAGTTCGCGGCCCGCGAGGCCGGGGACGAGCTGCGGTTCGAGGTCGAAGCGTGGTCCCGCGCCGGTGACTGGTGGGCCGACCTGCTCTACAGCCGGCTGCGGGTGGCCAAGGAGATCCAGTTCAACATGTGGGTGCACGTCGCCCTCGGTGCCGCCGCCATCGCCGGGGGACGCCTGCGCGGAGGCGTCACCATCGAGACGCGCAGCATCCCGCCGGCCTTCTGCGAGGCGGCACGGCACTGCTGAGGTCTGCTCGGCGCGCTGCGGCCCGCCGCGGCGCGAGCGGCCTGCGGTGCCGGTGCTCCCCGCCCGGCGGGCCGCTCACTCCCAGACGGCGACGCTGCGCCGGACCGGGACGGCTCCCGGGTCGCTGGCGAACAGCTGGGGGGAGTGGGCGCGGATGCGTTCGATGTCGCTGAAGACCGCGCGCAGATGGGTGCGCATGGCCGTGCGGGCGCCGTCCGTGTCGCCGCTGAGGACCGCCTCGAAGATCTGAGTGTGCTGGTCGGCGAACGCGGCCGAGGAGGCGTGCTCGTGGAGCCCGAGCCGACGGGCGCGGTCCAGGTGCCCCTTGGCGGCGGCGACGGTCGTCCAGGCGTTGGCGTGGCCGCTCAACCGCAGCAGGCCCTGGTGGAACGCCTCGTCCAGGGTGAAGAACTCCTCCAGATCCAGCTCGGGGCCGCGCTGGTGCTCCAGGTTGTCCCGCAGTTCGGCGACGACGCCGGGGTCGAGTTCCGCGGGCAGGTCCTCCAGCGCGGCCAGTTCGACCGCCTCGCGCAGGAACTGGGCGTCCGCGACCTGGGCCGGGTCGACCCGGGAGACGAAGGAGCCGATCTTGGGGAAGATCTGCACCAGCCCGTCCTGGGCCAGCATGATCAAGCTCTCCCGGACCGGGGTGCGGCTCACCCCGAGGGAGGCCGCCAACTCGTTCTCGGAGAGGGCGGCGCCCGGGGGGAGCTCCAGGGTCAGGACCATCCGGCGCAGCCGGTTGTAGAGGGCGCGCCGGCTGGTCGTCCGCCGGTTCGAGTCAGCCATGCGGCCCATCGTATCGGGAGGGTGCGCCCGTCGGGCCCGGACAGAAGCACAGGTGAGCGGGGTGCACCTCTTGTCCATCTGGCCGACAAGTGCTTGTATACAAGTCCTGCCCGACCATTGGCCGCTTCACCCGGCCGTTTGAAGGAGAAGGGACGCCGTGAGCAAGATCGAGCACGCCGAGGTGTTCGTCGCTTCCCCGGGACGCACGTTCGTGACCCTGCGCATCACCACCACCGACGGGGTCACCGGCCTCGGCGACGCCACCCTCAACGGACGGGAGCTGGCCGTCGCCGCGTATCTGCGCGACCATGTCGCCCCCCTGCTGATCGGCAAGGACCCGGCCCGTATCGAGGACATCTGGCAGTACCTGTACAAGGGCGCCTACTGGCGGCGCGGACCGGTCACCATGACCGCCGTCTCCGCCGTCGACACGGCCCTGTGGGACATCAAGGGCAAGACCGCGGGGCTCCCCGTCTACCAGCTGCTCGGTGGCCGCTCCCGCGACGGCGTCCTCGTCTACTCGCACGCCAGCGGCACCGACGTCCCCGCCCTCCTCGACGATGTCGAACGCTTCCTCGAACTCGGCTACAAGGCGGTCCGGGCCCAGGCCGCCGTCCCCGACGTCGGCGGCACCTACGGGGTGCGCAAGGGCAGGCTCTACGAGCCGGCCGCCACCGCGCTGCCCCAGGAGCAGCCCTGGGACACCGAGGCGTATCTGCGCTTCGCCCCCACCTATCTGGAGGCGGTACGCGAACGCTTCGGCCTCGGCTTCCACCTCCTGCACGACGTCCACCACCGGCTCACCCCGATGGAAGCCGCCCGCTTCGGCAAGCGCGTCGAGGACGTCGGGCTGATGTGGATGGAGGACCCGACACCGGCCGAGAACCAGGAAGCCTTCCGCCTCATCCGGCAGCACACCACAACGCCGGTCGCGGTCGGGGAGGTGCTCACTTCGATCTGGGACGTCCAGCAGCTGATCACCGAGCAGCTCATCGACTACGTACGCACCACCGTCGTGCACGCCGGAGGCATCACCCATCTGCGCCGGATCTTCGAC
This sequence comes from Streptomyces smyrnaeus, assembly GCF_017676345.1. Taxonomy (GTDB): domain Bacteria; phylum Actinomycetota; class Actinomycetes; order Streptomycetales; family Streptomycetaceae; genus Streptomyces; species Streptomyces smyrnaeus. Next base: position 92,675 of record NZ_JAFFZM010000012.1, read on the forward strand.
CTCGCCGCCCTCTACCAGGTACGCACCGGGTCGCACGGGGCCACCGACCTGTCCCCGGTCAGTCTCAGCGCCAACGTCCACCTCGACCTGGCCGTGCCCAACTTCGGCATCCAGGAGTACATGGGCCACCCCGAGGAGGCGGCCGAGGTCTTCCCGGGCGGCGTCACCTTCTCCGACGGCATGCTGCACCCCTCCGAGGAACCGGGCCTGGGAGTGGAGTACGACGAGACCGCCGCGGCCCGCTTCCCGTACGAACAGCGCTATCTACCGGTGGCCCGCCGCCTCGACGGATCGGTCCACGACTGGTGACCGCCTCCGACCGCACCGACCGGGCGGCGCCGCCCCGTCTCGGCCGGGCGACCCTGCACCGGCTTCCGCACGAGTGCCGTCCCGCCATCGACCCGGACGCGCTGCGCACCCGCGTCGTCCACTTCGGGCTCGGTGCCTTCCACCGGGCGCACCAGGCCGTATGGACCGAGCAGGCGGCCGCCCGCTCAGGGGAGCCCTGGGGGATCACCGCGGTCGCGCCCCGCTCGCCCGCGGCGGCCGGGGCACTGCGCGAACAGGACCTCCTGTACTCGTTCACCGAGCGCCGCCCGGACGGCGCCGCCACCCGGGTCGTCGCCGCGCTGACCGGCGCACTGGTGATGACCGAGGACGCCGCGCGGGTCGACGCGCTGCTCGCCGATCCCGAGGTCACGGTCGTCACCCTCACCGTCACCGAGAAGGGCTATCACCGCCTGGCCGGACGGGACCCCCGCGAGGGGCCCGTCCTGGACCGGGCGGCACCGGCAATCGCCGCGGACCTGGAACGCACCGCGGCCGGAGCCGGAGCCGGGATCGGGGCCGGGAGCTCTGCGGAGCGGCTGTCCACCGTGGTCGGGCGGCTGGCCGCCGGGCTGGCCGCCAGGATGCGGTCCGGTGCGGCGCCCCTGACCGTCGTCTCCTGCGACAACATGGCGGACAACGGCGCCGTACTGGGCGCCGCCGTACGGGACTTCATCGCCGCGAGCGGCTGGCCCGACCGGCGGACCGTACTCGACAGGATGGCCACCGCCGTCGCCTTCCCCGGCACGGTCGTCGACCGGATCGTCCCCGCCACCACCGACACCGACCTGGCACGCGCGGCCAAGGCGCTCGGACAGCGGGACACGGCCGCCGTGACCGGTGAGCCGTACCGCAGCTGGGTACTGGAGGACTCCTTCGCCGCACCCCGGCCCCCCTGGGAGCTGGACGGCGCGCTGTTCGTCCCCGACACCACCCCCTACCAGCTCACCAAACTCCGGCTGCTCAACGGCTGCCACTCCGCACTCGCCTACCTCGGGTCCGCGGCCGGCCGGACCACCGTCGCCGAAGCGCTGGACACCGACTGGGGCGCCCCGCTGGTGCGCGGCCTGTGCGCCGAACTGGCCCCCACCCTGCCGCCGGGCGGGCCCGATCCGGTGGCCTACGCCGCCGAACTCGTGACCCGCTTCCGCAACCCGGCCATGGACCACCAACTGCGGCAGATCGCCACCGACGGTTCGCTCAAGCTCCCCGAACGCTGGCTGCCCGCGCTGCGCACACTGCGTGCGGCCGGCACCCCCACCCCCCTCCTCGAAGTCGCCCTCGCGGGCTGGGTGTACGCCACCCACCCGGACCGGCAGGCCGCCGACCCCGCGGCCGAAACCCTCGCCGACTGCTGGCGCGGCCACCCGGAGCCCACCGGCACCGTCCGCGCCCTGCTCACCGCGCTCGGCGCCGCCGACCTCGCCGACGACACCGCGCTCACCGGCGCCGTCGCGGCCCGGCTGCCCGCGCTGCGGGTCGGCCGGATCGAGGTCTGACCCGAACGCCGGACATACGTCCCCCTCCCCACTTGCCTCGACGAACGACGGAGTTCCGATGACGCACAGCGCCGCAACCGAGCCGGCGGGCACCGGTCGTGTGCAGCGAACGACCCGCGATCTGACCAGAGCCGCCGTCTCCGGATGGCTGGGCACAGCGATGGAGTTCATGGACTTCCAGCTCTACTCGCTGGCCGCGGCGATCGTCTTCAACAAGATCTTCTTCCCGGGCGCCGGCCCGGCGTTCGGCCTCCTGGCCGCCATGGCCACCTACGGCGTCGGCTACGTGGCCCGCCTGGTCGGCGCCGTCTACTTCGGCCGGATGGGCGACCGGGTCGGCCGCAAGAAGGTCCTGGTCCTCACCATCCTCATGATGGGCGCCTCCACGACGCTGATCGGCGCGCTGCCCACCTACGCCGAGATCGGACTGCTGGCTCCCTCCCTGCTGGTGGCCCTGCGCCTGGTCCAGGGGTTCGGCGCCGGTGCCGAGATCGCCGGTGCCACCGTCATGCTCGCCGAGTACGCCCCGGTCCGCCGCCGTGGTCTGGTCGCCTCGCTGGCGTCGCTGGGCACCAACACCGGCACTCTGGCGGCGTCCGGGCTGTGGGCCGTGCTGCTGGCCGTGCTGTCCGAGGACCAACTGCTCTCCTGGGGCTGGCGGCTGCCGTTCCTGCTGAGCTTCCTCCCGCTGCTGTTCGCCCTGTGGCTGCGCCGCAACCTCAAGGAGAGCCCGGTCTTCGAGGAGCGCCCCGACGTCGTCGACGGAGTGGCCCTCGACAGCGGCGGATCGCGCTCCGCAGCCGCCGAGCAGCCCACGAGCCGCGATGAGCAGCCCGCCGGCAGGGACGAGAGCCCGCAGCCCGCGTACGCCGGACAGCCCGCCGGTGGCGCGGCGGCCACGCTGGAGGCGGGGCTGCGGCAGCGCAAGGGCCGGGCCTTCTTCCTGACGCTCGGCCTGCGCTTCGGCCAGGCCGGCAACTCCGGTCTGATACAGACCTTCCTGGTGGGCTATATCGCCGGGACCCTGGCCGTCGACCGCTCCGTGCCCACCGACGCCATCCTCTACGGCTCGCTGCTCGGCTTCGTCACCGTGCCGCTGATCGGCATGGCCGGAGACCGCTGGGGCCGCCGGCCCGTCTACGTCGCGCTGTCCGGCCTGACCATCGTGCTGGCGTTCCCGCTCATGCTGATGATCGCCCATGGGAACACCGTCGCGCTGACACTCGGCATGATCCTCGCGCTGAACATCGGCGTCCTGGGCCTGTTCTCGCTGGAGAGCGTCACCATGGCCGAACTCTTCGGCTCCCGCACCCGCTTCACCCAGCTGGCGGTGGCCAAGGAGATAGGCGGCGTCCTGGCGACCGCGATCGGCCCGGTGCTCGCCGCCGCGCTGACCGCGGCGACCGGGAGCTGGTGGCCGATCGCCGTCATGCTCGTCGTCTACTCCCTCATCACCCTGCTGTCCGCCCTGCTCGCCCCCGAGACCCGCGGTCGCGACCTGGTCCGCGCGGAGGACGCCGTATGAAAGCCGTCGTGGTCCACGGACCCGGTGACGTACGGGTCGACGAGCGGCCCGTGCCCGCTCCCGGCCCCGGCGAAGTACTGCTCGCACTGGAGTGGGGCGGCATCTGCGGCTCCGACATCGCCTACTGGAGACACGGGGCCTCCGGCACCGCCACGCTCGTCCATCCCCTGGTACTCGGGCACGAGGTAGCCGGCCGGATCGCCGCCGTCGGACCCGGGGTCACCGGCGGTGCCCGGATCACCGAGGGGACTCCCGTCACCGTGCACCCCGCCCAGCCGGTCGGCGACACCAGTCTCCCCGAGCGGCTGGCGGGCCGCACCAACCTGCTGCCCCACGTGCGGTACTTCGGCTCCGCCGCCTTCGACCCGCACACCGACGGCGGCTTCAGCGAATACCGCACCGTGCCCGCCGCACAGCTGCGACCGCTGCCCGAGGGCGTCTCCACCGAACACGGCGCCCTCGCTGAACCGCTGGCCGTCGCCGTGCACGCCGTCCGCCGGGCTCCCGCGCTGCGGGACCGCGCCGTGCTGGTCAACGGGGCGGGGCCGATCGGCTCCCTGCTGGTCGCCGCGCTACGGCACGCCGGAGCCGCCCATGTGACCGCCGCCGATGTGGCCCAGGGCGCGCTGGAGGTCGCCCGTGCGATGGGCGCCCACGACACCCGCGATCTGTCCGAGGGCCAGGAGCTCCCCGAGGACGTGGAGGTCGTCTTCGAGGCGTCCGGCGCGCCCGGGGCGCTCGGAGCGGTGCTGCGGGCAACCGCGCGGGGCGGACATCTGATCCAGGTCGGCAATCTGCCCGGCACTCCGGCGCCCGCCGTGCTCGGCGATCTGGTGACCCGTGAGATCACCTGGAGCGGTTCCTACCGCTTCGTGGAGGAGATCGACGACGCCCTGGCGGCCATGCGGGACGGTCTCGACGTCACCCCGGTCATCAGCCACCGCTTCGATCTGGCGGAGGGCGCCCGGGCCCTGGCCGTCGCGGCCGACCCCGCGGCGGGCTGCGGAAAGGTGATGCTGCGGCTCGGAGGACCGGATCGGCTGCAAGGACCGGACGGGCTCGGGGCGCCGCGCTGAGCGGGATCGCGTGACCCGGGCCGGTTCCGCCCCGGGTGTCACGGCTCCCGGTGCACCTTCGTGTTGGACGCCTGGGCGCGCGGGCGGACCACCAGCAGGTCGACGTTGACGTGGCTGGGGCGTGTGACGGACCAGACGATCGTGTCGGCGACGTCGTCGGCGGTCAGCGGCTCGGCCACGCCCGCGTACACCTTCGCTGCCTTCTCCTCGTCCCCGCGGAAGCGGGTCAGCGCGAACTCGTCGGTCCTGACCATGCCGGGCGCGATCTCGATCACCCGTACCGGATCGCCGACGATCTCCAGCCGCAGCGTCTCCGCGAGCACATGCTGCCCGTGCTTGGCCGCGACATAACCGGCCCCGCCCTCGTACGTCGCGTGCCCGGCGGTGGAGGAGAGCACCACGACCGTGCCGTCGCCGCTCGCGGTCAGTGCGGGCAGCAGCGCCTGGGTGGCGTGCAGCGTGCCCAGGACGTTCGTCTCGTACATCGCCCGCCAGTCGTCCGGGTCGCCGGAGGCCACAGGGTCGGCCCCCAGCGCGCCGCCCGCGTTGTTCACCAGGACGTGCAGCGTGCTGAACCGCCCGGCGAACTCGTCGACCGCCGCCCGGTCCGTCACATCCAGGGCGTACGCCTCCGCCTGGTGACCCGCGTCGTCGAGCTCCGCCGCCAGCGCCTCGATGCGGTCCGCGCGGCGTGCTGTGAGCACCACCCGGTAGCCGGACGCCGCCAGCCGGCGCGCGGTGGCGGCGCCGATACCGCTGCTCGCGCCGGTGACAACAGCGGTACGGGACGAAGTGGCGTGCGGGGTGGCGCTCATGAACGCTCCTGACGTCCTGGAGGTGCGGTGGGCTGCCGCCAGGGTATGCGCGCAGGTCGCTGCGGTGGGCAGCCGCCCCGGCGCTGCCGTACCGACCGGCCCGAGGGGCTGCTCGGCGGCGCCGATCCGGCACCGCCGAGCCCGCGGACAGGGGCAGCGGTCGGGGCGGTCAGGAACCGAGCGTCCTGCGGAAGCACACCCGGTCCTGCCCGGGGCCGTCGTAGTCGCTGTGCACGGGCAGACCGTCGACCTCGCGGTCCCCGCTTTCCACGGTGAAGCCCAGTGCGCGGTGGAAAGCGATGGACCCGGTGTTCGCGGGCGAGGTGATGGCCCGCACCTGAGTCCTGCCTGCCTCGGCGGCGCGGTGGAAGAACGCCGTGTAGAGCGTGCGGGCCATGCCCTGACCCCGCAGCTGCGGATCCACACCCACGAAGTGGATGTAGGCCTCCTCGTCGTTGTCGGCGGCATGGAAGCCGACGAGGAAGCCCCGGATACCCGTGTCGTCCTCCAGCACCAGGCTGGTGCGGGAGAAGAACTGCAAGAACAGCTTGGGGAGCAGCAGCGACAGTTCGCGGGCCTGCTGCGGGGTGCGTGAGTCTCCCCACCACCGCTGTACGCAATCGACGATCGTGCCGTGGTCGCCGACCTGGGCCTGGCGCAGTGCGGGCAACTCTTCCCCCTCGGTGCCGTCCGCTTCCCCGGTGCCGTCCGCCGCTCAGCCTGCCATCTCGAGGCGCGGCTGCTGCGCACGGGTGCTCACAGGAAGCTGACATTCTGGGCGAGGGAGAGTTCGCTGGAGTAGTTGATGGTGTTGGTGGCCGAGCGCATATAGGCCTTCCAGGCGTCGGAGCCCGACTCCCGTCCGCCGCCGGTCTCCTTCTCTCCGCCGAAGGCGCCGCCGATCTCCGCGCCTGAGGTGCCGATGTTGACATTGGCGATGCCGCAGTCGGAGCCCGCCGCGGAGAGGAAGATCTCGGCCTCCTGCTGGTCGCGGGTGAAGATGCTGGACGACAGGCCCTGGGGGACGTCGTTGTGCAGCTCGATCGCCTCCTCCAGGGTGTCGTAGGTGAGGACGTAGAGGATCGGTGCGAAGGTCTCCTCCCGTACGACATCGGTCTGTTCGTCGACGCGGACGAGGACCGGTTCGGCGTAGGCCGCACGGGGCGCTGCCTGGGACAGCCGCCGGTTGCCGCCCGCGAGGACCTTGCCGCCCTGCGCCTGGACGCGGGCGAGGGCGCTGTTCATCGCGTCCAGCGACGCGGTGGAGATGAGCGGCCCCACCAGGGTGTTCTCGTCGAACGGGTCACCGATGGGAAGCCTGCGGTAGGCGGCGACCAGACGTTCGACGAGTGTTTCGGCGATGTCGCGGTGGACGATGAGGCGGCGCAGCGTCGTGCAGCGCTGGCCGGCGGTGCCCGCCGCGGCGAACACGATGCCCTGGACGGCGAGATCGAGATCGGCGGACGGGGCGACGATCGCCGCGTTGTTGCCGCCGAGCTCCAGCAGACTGCGGCCGAAGCGGGCCGCGACCCGGGGGCCGACCTCGCGGCCCATCCGCGTCGAGCCGGTGGCGCTGACGAGGGCGACGCGCGGATCGTCGACCAGCCGCTCGCCGACGGCCCGGTCGCCGAGCAGCAGCCGGTGCACATCGCGGGGAGCGCCGACCTCGTCGGCCGCACGGCACAGCAGATGGTCGCAGGCCAGCGAGATCAGCGGGGTGAGTTCGGAGGGCTTCCACACGACGGTGTCACCGCAGGCGAGGGCGACGGCGGTGTTCCACGACCACACGGCGGCGGGGAAGTTGAAGGCGGAGACGACACCGACCACGCCGAGCGGGTGCCAGGTCTCGGCCAAGCGGTGGCCGGGCCGCTCGGAGGCGATGGTGCGGCCGTACAGCTGCCGGGACAGGCCGACGGCGAAGTCGCAGATGTCGATCATCTCCTGGACCTCGCCGAGGGCTTCGGACCGGATCTTGCCCGCCTCGATGGTGACGAGGTCGGCGAGGTCGCTCTTGTGCTCGCGCAGCAGCTCGCCCAGTCGGCGCACCAGTTCACCGCGGCGCGGGGCGGGCGTGGAGCGCCAGGTGAGGAACGCGGCGTGGGCATCGGCCACGGCGGCTTCGGCGTCGCCCGCGGTGGCGGCCTGCAGCCCGAAGAGATTCTCCCCGGTGAGGGGGGTGCGCGCGTGGAAGTCACCGCCTTCCGGAACGGTGACGCCGAGGTTGCCGAGGCCGGCGAGCGCGCGGGCCCGCAGTTCGTGCGTGGTGGGCAGGGCGGGGCTGTCGCTGGTCATGGTCATCCTTGGGGGTGGAGGGGAGGGACAGGGCGAAGGAGGGCACCGTCGTGCCCCAACTCGCTCGCCACCTGGGCGAGGGAGCGGTTCTGCTGCTGCTCGTAGAGCGCGTAGGGATCGAGAACGTCGCGTCCGACGGCCCCGGAGAGCCAGTCGGCGTCGTAGGCTGCTCCCTGCTGCTCGTTGTCCCGGGTGCCTTCCGAACCGAGGTTGGACTGGAAGATGCCGGCGGCCGAGCGGGGCAGGAAGTCCTCGTAGACGATGGGCTCGGCGCGGACCCGGCCCTGCCGCACCAGTTCGCTGACGCTGTTCGGGGGAGGGCTGCCGTCGCGGGGCCGGTCGGCGGCCACCCGGTAGGTGAAGTAGGCCAGCCCCTGGGCGGCGAGCTCCTGTTCGGTGTCGGGCATGTGCTGTTCCCACACGGTGCGGGCGATGTCCGCGCGTGCTTCTCCGGGCGACTGGGCGCTCCGCTCGTCGACCAGTCCGAGCAGGTTGTCGTAGCGGGCGCGGCCCTCGCGGGTGAGGGCGATGCCGCGTGCCTCCACCTCCCCGAAGCGCACGCGCAGGGCGCCGCTGATGACGCTGCCGTCCGGGGTACGCATCGCGCGGGGTTCGGCCAGGGCCCTGAAGGAGGTCTGCCGCAGCAGGACGTCCGGCCCGCGCCACGCGGGCGGCCCCTGGATGGTGTCGATCATCTCGATACCGCGCTCGGTCATCCGGCGGTACAGCTCGTCGATGTCGAGGACGCGCGGAGTGAGGTGGTTGATGTGGGTACTGCGCACTCCGCCGATGTCCGCGGCGACCGCGGAGATGCGCTCCAGGGCCCGGTACCACGACCTGTCGACCGGCTCCGGGGACAGTTCGAAGGCCTCGACGGCGAGTTGGAGGAAGCGCTCGGCGTCCTCCTGGGGGAGTTCCCGTTCGGCGGCGGCGCGGTCCGCCAGCGCGAGCAGTTCCGGTGGGAAGAGCTCACGACCCGCGAGGAAGGCCTCCAGCCGGGCGCGCAGGTCGGGGTCGAAGAAGCGGGGGTCGGCCGGGGTGAGCATGGAGGTGAAGACCCGGAAGGGGTTGCGGGCCAACTCCTCGCGCTCGACCGGCCGGAAGGCGGTGGAGACGACGGGGACGGCACTGGTGGCGGCCTCGCGCAGATCGTAGAAGCCGACAGGGTGCATACCGAGCGCCGCGAACACCCGGCCGACCTGCTGCAGTTCCCGGGGCGTGCCGACGCGGATCGCGCCGTGGCGCTCGGCGGTCACCCGACTGATGGACCCCAGGCGTTCGGCGTCGGCACCCTGTGCGCGCAGCACGTCTTCGTTGACCTCGCGCGAGACGTCCACGAGCGTGGTGTAGGCGGGCACCTCCCGCCCGTACATCTTTGAGAGCCGGTCGGCGAAGGCGGCCCGGAGCCGCCACTGGCTGAGCGTTGACATTGTTCGGCCTTTCGCATCGCACAACGCGCTGGGCGCCGCGGAGGGAGGGGGCACCGGGTTCACACCACATGGGCTTCGGGACGGGCCTCGGCGCCGGAACGGAAGCGGTCTGCGCTGAACGGGCCGATGTCGGCGAACGGCCGGCGTTCCAGATACAGGTCCCGCACGACTTCTCCCACCGCGGGCGCCTGCAGGAAGCCGTGTCCGGAGAAGCCGGTGGCGTACAGGAAGTTGTCGAGCTCGCCGGAGCGGCCGATCAGCGCGTTGTGGTCCGGGGTGTTCTCGTACAGACCGGCCCATCCGCCGACGGTCCCCAGGTCGGCCAGTGCGGGGGCGCGGCGGCGGACGGCGGCGCGGAACAGCTCCAGCCACTCCGGGGTCCAGGTGGTGTCGAAGCCCTCGGGCTGATCGGGGTCGGCGAGCCCGAACAGCAGTCCGTCGTCGCTGTTGTGGAAGTAGGCGGTGGAGGAGAAGTCGATGGTGAAGGGGATGCGCGGCGCGGGCGGGACGAGCGGCGCGCTGAACGCCAGCTGCCGTCGCACCGGCCGTACGGGGAGGCTGACGCCGACCATGTCGCCGATCTGCCGGGACCACGCCCCCGCTGCACAGATGACGGTGCCGCAGGCGATGGCCCCGTTGCTGGTGTGCACCCGGGCCACCCGGGTGCCGGCGGTGTCGATACCGGTGACCTCGGTGTGCGTGGCGAAGGTGACGCCGGTGTCGGCGGCGGCCTTCGCGTAGCCCCGAACGACGAGCCCCGGACGGGCGTGGCCGTCGGTGGGGGAGTACGCGGCGGCCACCAGGCCGTCAGTGCTCAGCCAGGGGCACAACTGCTGCGCCTCCCGCGGGCCGATCATACGGCTGGGCACGCCGAGACCGTTCTGGACGCCGACCCCGGACTCGAAGTCGGCCACCTGTTCCTCCGTCGTGAGCAGGAACAGATAGCCGACGGTGTCGAGCCGGATGTCGGCGCCGGGGCGGGCGCGGAAGTTCCGGTAGGCGTGCAGGCTGCGGTGGCCCAGCTCGATGTTGAGCGGGTCGGAGAACTGGGCGCGTACGCCACCGATCGGCTTGCCCGAGCTGCCGCAGCCCACCTCGCCGCGTTCGAGTACGACGATGTCGCGTACCCCGGCCTCGGCGAGGTGGAAGGCGGTGCTTGCACCCATCACACCGCCGCCGATGATCACGACATCGGCGGAGTGCGGAACGGTGCGGAGAGCGGAGGAGGGCATGGGCCGATCCCTTCCGACGGCCGGCGACGGGCGGACGCGTGGCGGGGCCCGGACGCGGCGTGGCTGTCAGTGCGAGGCGGTGCTGATCAGCTGTCTGCCCCACATCGTGCAGCAGCCCGAACGTTGACGTCCATGAACAGTTCCTGCGCCGATCCGTTTACGGTCTCTATATGGAGTGGACGAGCGCGCAACTGCGATCGCTGGTGGAGCTGACCCGGCAGGGAACGGTCACCGCGGTGGCGAAGGCCCTGGGATACACGCCGGGCGGGGTGTCCCAGCAGATCGCCGCCCTGGAGAAGTCCACGGGCATGGAACTGCTGCGGAGAGTGGGACGCCGGGTCGAGTTGACCGACGCGGGGCTGACCCTCGCCGCGCACGCCGAGCGCATCCTGGCCACGGAGGCCGAGGCCGTCGAGGCGCTGGAGCGCACCCGTACCGAGATCTCGGGGACCTTGCGGATCGGGCTGTTCACCACGGCCGCCGCCGAGATCCTCCCCCCGGCGCTGCGCCGTGCCCGGGAGGTGCATCCCGGGCTGACCGTGCGCAGCCGGGACATGGATGTGGACGACGTGTACGACGCGGTGGCCGGCGGCGCGGTGGATCTGGCGCTCGGGTTGGACTACCCCGACGTTCCCATTCCCCGTGATCCGTCCTTGTGCGTACTGCCGCTGTCCCGGGAGCGGTTCTCCCTCGCGGTTCCGGCCGGCGCCATGCCCGGCCGGAAGACGGCCTCCCTGGCGGAGATGCGGGAAGAGGGGTGGATCCTGCCGTCCGCCGACAGCTACTACGGGCGCGCCGTGCTCACCGCCTGCCGCCGGGCGGGCTTCGAGCCACGGGTGCTGCACGAGGTGACCGACACCGCCGCGACCCTGGCCCTGGTCGAGACGGGTGTGGGGGTGAGCGTGGTGACCGACCTGATGCTGCGGCTGCGGGCCTCGCGGCTCGATGTCATCGGGCTGCGCGAGGCCATGGAGCGTCACATCGTCGTGGTCGTCCGGTCGGCCGCGGAGCATCGTCCGACGGTGGCGGCCCTGGTGGAGGTGCTCCGGTCGGCGGCCTTCGCCCGGACCGGGAAGCCGAGCGGGGCCGAGCGGTCCCGCTGACCGGGAGCGGGATGCGGCCGCCTCCCGTCCGCACTGCTGCGGACGGGAGGCGGCGTGCGATTCGGCGCCGTCCTCAGGCGCCGGTCCGGGCCTCCTCGGCGCGCAGTACGCGATCCGGTCGCAGCGGCAGGTCCCGGTGGCGGACGCCGGTGGCGTGCCAGACCGCGTTGGAGATCGCCGCCGCGACCCCCACGATGCCGATTTCCCCGATGCCCTTGAGCCCCACGGGGTCGTCGGGGACCGGGTCCTCGATCCAGTCCGCCTCGATCACGGGGACATCGGCGTTGGCGGCGACGTGGTAGCCCGCGAGGTCCGCGCCGATGTGGCTGCCCGAGGCCGGGTCCCGGACCGCCTCCTCGTGCAGGGCCATGGACAGGCCCCAGACCATACCGCCGACGAGCTGGCTGCGGGCGGTGAGCGGGTTGATGATGCGACCCGCCGCGAAGATGCCCAGCATGCGGCGTACCCGGATCTCACCCGTGGCCGGGTCGACGGCGACCTCGGCGAACTGCGCGCCGAAGGAGTGCCGCTCCTTCTTGGCGAGCTCGGCGAGCAGCCCCGCGGTGTCCGTGTGCGCCGTGATGCCCTCCGGCGGGATCTCCCCGTCGCCCAGGGCCAGTCGGCCACGCAGCTCAGCGGCGGCGGAGGTGACGGCCAGCGCCCAGGAGCGGGTGCCCATCGAGCCCCCGGCGACCCAGGCGGGCCCGAAGTCGCTGTCGCCGATCCGCACCGCCACGCGTTCGGGCTCGACCTCCAGCGCCTCCGCGGCGATCAGGGTGAGGGCGGTACGGGCGCCGGTGCCCACGTCCGCCGCGGAGATCCGCACGGTGAAGGTGCCGTCCGCCTCGGCCGTCACGGACGCCGTGGAGGGCGCGGCCCCCGACGGGTAGGTGGCGGCGGCCGTCCCGGTGCCCAGCAGCCATCGTCCCTCGCGGCGCAGGCGGGGGCGCGGATCGCGCTCGGCCCAGCCGAACCGGCGGGCTCCCTCCTCGAAGCAGCCCAGCAGATCGCGGCTGCTGAACGGCAGCCCGGACAGCGGGCCGACGGTCGGCTCGTTGCGGGCGCGCAGTGCGATCGGGTCCATACCGAGCCGTTCGGCCAGCTCGTCCAGGGCCGACTCCACCGCGAACGAACCCGGTGCCTCGCCGGGCGCCCGCATCCAGGTCGGCGTGGGCATGTCCACATCGACGAGCCGGTGCGCGGTGTGGTGCGCCCGGGCGTCGTACAGCACGCGTCCGAGCGCGGCGCTCGTCTCGACGAAGGGGCGCAGCGTCGAGGTGAGGTTGAGGGCCTCGTGGCCGAACGCGCGCAGCCGCCCGTCCGGGTCGGCGCCGAGCCGCATCCGCTGCGCGGTGGGGCTGCGATAGCCGGTGACCGCGAACGTCTGGCGCCGGGTCAGTGCGACGCGCACGGGACGCTGCAGCACCGTCGCCGCCATCACCGCGGCCACCTGGTGCGGCCGCAGGCCCTTGGAGCCGAAGGCGCCGCCGATGTGTTCCGAGCGCACCCGGACCGACGACGGGTCCAGGGAGAACATCTTCGCGAGTTCGTCCGCGACCCACATGGCGCCCTGATTGGCGTCGAGCACATCGAGTCGTCCACCGTCCCACCGGGCGGTGGCGGCGTGCGGCTCCATGGCGCTGTGGTGCTGCTCGGGGGTGGTGTAAGTGGCGTCCAGCACCACGGCGGAGGCGGCGAGTTCGGCCTCCAGGTCCCCCTTGGTCAGCACCGCGTTGCCGTCGTCGGGCACGTAGCTGTCGGGCCGGTCGGCGTGGAAGGCCACGTCGTGGGGTTCCACCTCGTACTCGACCACGAGCGCTTCGGCGGCTTCCCGGGCCTGCTCGGGCGTCTCGGCGACCACCAGCGCCACCGGCCAGCCGATGTGCGGTACCCGGTCGTGCTGGAACAGCGCGTTGGTGGGGTCGGGCGGGCCGAGCAGGGAGACGTAGTCGGTCATCACGCGTGGCGCGTTGCCGGAGTGGAGGACGGCCAGGACGCCGGGCATGGCGCGCACCGCTTCCTCGCCGATCGCGCGGATACGGCCACGTGCCGCGGTCGACAGCACCAGCCAGCCGTGTGCCAGGTCGGCGAAGGGCTGTTCGCTCGCGTAGCGAGCGGCACCGGTCACCTTGTCCCGGCCCTCGACGCGGGTGTGGGCGACACCCACGGAGCGGTGCCGCGCGGTGGTGGCCGTGGGCTGTGCCGTGGTGGTCATCGGGTGGTCTCCTCGGCCAGTTCGGTGAGCAGGGCGACGACGAGGTTGCGTATCAGGGGCACCTTGTAGGCGTTCTGCTCCAGCACCTGGGCGGCAGCCAGCTCCGCGTCGGCGGCCTCGGCGAACACGGAGGCGACGGGCGGCCGCCCGCTCAGCACCCGCTCGGCGGTGCCGGCCCGCCACGGCCGGGAGGCGACGGCGCCGAAGGCCAGCCGCACCTCGCGGACCACACCGTCGGCCACCTCCAGCGCGGCGGCTGCGGAGCCGATGGCGAAGGCGTAGGAGGCTCGCTCGCGGACCTTGCGGTAGCGCGAGTGCGCGGCGACCGGAGCAGGCGGCAGCGTGACGGCGGTGATCAGCGCGCCGGGCGGCAGCGCGGTCTCCCGGTGCGGTGTGTCGCCCACCGGCAGATAGAAGTCGGCGAGAGCCACCTGCCCGCTGCCCTCGGCGGTCTCGTACGAGACGACGGCGTCGAACGCGGCCAGTGCGACACCCATGTCGGAGGGGTGCACGGCCACGCAGTGCGCGGAGGCCCCGAGGATCGCGTGGTTGCGGTGCTCGCCGGTGGCGGCCGAGCAGCCGGTGCCGGGGGCGCGCTTGTTGCAGGGGAGGGAGGTGTCGGTGAAATAGGCGCAGCGGGTGCGCTGGAGGAGGTTGCCGCCCACGGTGGCCATGTTGCGCAGCTGCCCGGAGGCCCCGGCCAGCACGGCCTGCGCCAGCGCCGGGTAGCGGCGGCGAACCTGAGGATGGGCGGCCAGCTCGCTGTTGGTGACCGTGGCGCCGATGCGCAGTCCGCCGTCGTCGGTGGACTCGATGCTGTCCAGCGGCAGTTCGCGTACGTCGACGAGACGGCCCGGGCGCTCGACCCCGGTCCTCATCAGGTCGACGAGGTTGGTACCGCCGCCCAGATAGCGCGCGTCCGGGTCGGCGTCGAGCAGGGCGACGGCACCGTCGACGTCGGTGGCGCGCTGGTAGCTGAACTCCCTCACGCGGCAGGCTCCTTCGTGGTCCCGCCCGCGGCGGACCCCGTCGTGTTCTCGGCGGCCCGGGCCACCGCTTGGACGATCGAGACGTAGGCGCCGCAGCGGCACAGGTTGCCGCTCATCCGCTCTCCTATCTCCTCGGGCGTCAGTTCCGGGGGTCCCGCCTCGGGACGTATGTCGTCGGTGGCGGCGCTCGGCCAGCCCGCCGCGTGCTCGTCGAGTACGGCGAGCGCCGAACAGATCTGGCCGGGAGTGCAGTAGCCGCACTGGAACCCGTCGAGGTCGAGGAACGCCTGCTGCACCGGGTGCAGCCCTTCACCGTCCGCGACCCCTTCGATGGTGGTGACGGCGCGGCCCTCCGCCGCGACCGCCAGTTGCAGACAGGAGACGATGCGGCGTCCGTCGACCAGGACGGTGCAGGCTCCGCACTGCCCCTGGTCGCAGCCCTTCTTCGTGCCGGTCAGGTCGAGGCGCTCGCGCAGGGCGTCGAGCAGGCTGGTGCGGTGATCGACGGTCAGCGTGTGGTGCTCTCCGTTGATGGTCAAAGTGATCGCGCTGGCGGTGGCTGGGGCCATGAGCAGCCTCTTTCGCAAATGCGGGGGAGGAAATCGGCGCGTACGGAAAAGCTGGGCGAGCGGCGGCCCGCCGATCGGACGTCCGCCGCTATGGTTGGGTGCAAGAAAACCGGACAACAGTCCACTCTACGGGGCACGAACGTAGCGGACAGTTGTCCGGTTCGCAAGAGTTCCCGTACACGCCGCAGCGCACCCAGTTCCGCGCCGGGGCGGAAGGAGGAGGACGAGTGCGGCACCAAAGGTCCGACACCCCGCTGCGCTCGGACGCGCAACGCAACCGCGAACGCATCCTCGAAGTGGCACTGACGGAGCTGACCCGCGCGGCGGACGCCCCCCTGAGCGCCATCGCCAAGAAGGCAGGCGTCGGCCAGGGCACCTTCTATCGCAACTTCCCCAGCCGGGAGGCGCTGGTGCTGGAGGTGTACCGCTACGAGGTCCAGCAAGTGGCCGAGGCGGCGGAGCAGTTGCTGCGCACCCGGCCGCCGGACCGCGCGCTGCGCGAGTGGATGGACCGGCTCGCCCAGTACGCCCTGGCCAAGGCGGGCCTCGCCGACGCGCTGCGCGCGGCCACCAGCACATGCGGTTCACTGGCCGGACTCGGGCACGCACCGGTGACCCAGGCGGTCACCAGCCTCCTGGAGGCGAACGAGCGGGCCGGCACCATCCGCCCCGGAGTGACACCGCAGGACTTCCTCCTCGCCATCGCCGGACTGTGGCAGATCGGCCCCCACGACGACTGGCAGGCGCGCGCCGACCGCCTCCTCGACCTGGTGATGGACGGCCTGCGCGCGGGGGCGCCGGGCGCCGCGCGCACCGACGGCTGAGCACGGCACACGGAGACCGAATGGCGTAATCCGGCCACGGCGGCCACGATGGACGAGGGGCGGAATCGAAGGGCTGAACTGCGTCGACAGGAGAACGCCATGACCACCGCAGCCGACATCATGCACCCCGGCGCCCGGTGGGTGCCCGCCACCGAGACCCTCGACCGGGCCGCCCAGCTCATGCGTGAACTCGATGTGGGTGCCCTGCCGGTGAGCGACCCCAACGACCCCAACGAGCGGATGTGCGGCATCATCACCGACCGTGACATCGTCGTCGGCTGTGTCGCGGCGGGACGCGATCCCTCACGTGTCACGGCAGGGGACCTGTGCGAGGGCACCCCGCGCTGGGTCAGCGCGGACGCGGATGTGAACGAGGTCCTCCGCGAGATGGAGACCCACCAGATCCGGCGCCTGCCGGTCATCGACGAGAACAAGCGCCTGGTCGGCGTGATCAGCGAGACCGATCTCGCCCACCACCTCAGCGACGACCAACTCGCCGAGTTCGTCGAGCAGGTCTACGCCTGAGACCCGTACCCGGCGGCGACCTCCCGCCGGGTACGGGCTTCCGCCCGGAACGGGGCAGCTCAGCCGAGCAGTACGGCGGAGGAGGGCTGCGGCACCAGGCAGCCCGCCACGCTCCGCAACTTCTCGCAGGTCTCCTCGTACTCCCGGGCCGGATCGGACTGCTCCACGATTCCGGCGCCGGCCCGCAGCCAGGTGCGCCCGTCGCGCTGGAAGATGCTGCGCAGCACGAGCGCGGCATCCAGGCCGCCGTCCGCCCCGGCTGTGAGCACCGCGCCCGCGTAGGGTCCGCGCATGGACGGCTCGTGCTGCCGGATCTCCCGGTAGGCGGCGGGTTTCGGGATGCCGGACGCCGTGATGCCGGGGAAGAGCGCGGCGAACGCGTCCCAGGCGGTGCGTTCCGCCGCCAGGTCGCCGGTGACGCGGGAGCCCAGGTGCTGGACGCTGCCCCGCTGCTTGACGGACATGAAGTCGTTCACCCGCACACTGGCCGGGTCGCACACGTGCTGCAGCTCCTCGAAGGACGCCTTGACCGAGATCGCGTGCTCGTAGATCTCCTTGGCGTTGCGCAGCAGGTCCGACCGCAGGCGCTCGTTGATCTCTCTGACGTCGGAGCGGGCCCGCGTACCCGCCAGCGGCTGGGTGGTCACCACGCCCTCGGGGGAGACCTCGGCCACCGTCTCGGGGCTGAATCCGGCGCCCCGCAGCTGCCCGAAGTCGAAGAGGAAGGACCGTGCGGGTGTGTTGCGGCGCCGCCCGGCGGCGTATGTGCCGACGAGGTCCACCTCGAAGTCCACGGGCAGCACGCGGGAGAGAATGACCTTCTGCAGCCGGCGCTGCTCGATGTGCTCCACCGCCTGACGTACCGCCTCCTGGTAGGCGGCCGCGTCGTCTCCCTCGACCCCCAGGCGGCGGGGCTGCACCGCTTCGGCGCCGTCGTCCCCACCGGGCGGCGCGCCGGAGCACTCCAGAAGCTGCTCCAGCACCTTCTCCCGCTCCACGGCGTCCAACGCCCGCCCCCGCACCCGCCCAGGGCCGAAGGACACCTCGACCCTGGGCAGCACCAGGTGCAGGAGCGGGTCGGCGGAAGGGGGCACGGGAATGCCCGCACGCGGGTAGGAGAGCTCGAAGGCGGCCCACCCGTAGACCCGCCAGTCCGCCACCGGCAGCGAGTCGAGGAGTCCCGCCAACGGACGCAGATCCTTGGCGTCCCAGGGGAGCGAGGTCTCGGTGTCCTGCCACACGGCCCGGATCCGGGTGGGGTCGGCGACCACTTGACCGGCGATTCCTCCGGCCACGGTGAAGACGCCGTTCTTCTCGTACACCAGGTACCGGTCGAAAAGATTCGACCGGACCAGGCCCACGGCGGCCGACAACGGGTCCGCCGACAACTCGGCACCAAATTCCTCGTAACGAGACCTTGCGGCCAAGTCCGTCTCTCTTTCCTTGTTGGTCGGGCTCACACCGTTTCGACGGACCGGTCGGCGAGGAGAAAGTCCCGAACCTTTTTCTTGTCGGGCTTGCCGAGGGGTGTCAGCGGGATCTCCGGCAGAACATGCAGATATTCCGGGAGTTTGAACCTGGCGACGCCCTTTCCGGTGAGGAAGGTTCTCACCTGGTCCAGGTCGAGCCCGTTGCCGTGCCGCAGTACGACGCCGAGTCCGAGGCGTTCCCCGGTGGCCGGGTCGGGCACCGGTACGGCGACGGCCGCGCGCACGCCGGGGATGAGGCACGCCAGGTCCTCGACCTCCGCCGCGGAGATCTTCTCCCCGTTCCGGTTGATCAGATCCTTGGTGCGGCCCTCGACCACCAGATTGCCGCTCGGGTGCCGGCGCACGATGTCACCGGTGCGGTACCAGCCGTCGGCCGTGAAGCTGCGGCTGTTGTGCGTGCCCCCGCGGAAGTATCCGCGCGGTGTGTAGGGCCCCCGGGTCAGCAACTCGCCCCGCTCAGCCGGCCTGCCCTCGGCATCGACGACCCTGATCTCGTCACCGGGGCTGATGGGACGGCCCTGGGTGCCGCGCACGATCCGGGCCGGGTCGTCGAGCCGAGTGCAGTTCAGCAGGCCCTCAGCCATGCCGAACACCTGCTGCACGGTGCAGCCGAACGCCCCTTGGAGCCCGGTGACCACGGACTCCGGGCACCGCGCCCCGCCCACCTGGACGAGGGCGAGGCCAAAGGCGTCGGAGCGGGTTCCCGCTACGCTGTCGAGCCACCGCTGGGCGAGGGAGGGCACCAGCGCGGTGGCGGTCACCGCGTGCCTGTCGATCGCCGCGAAAGCGGCCTCGGGGGCGGGCGAGGAGACCAGCACCACCTTGCCGCCGGCCGACAGGGCGCCGAGCACGCCGGGGCAGCCGAGCGTGAAATTGTGCCCGGCGGGCAGGACCGCCAGATACACGGTGCGCTCGTCGAAGCCGCACAGCTCGGCCATACGGCGGAAGTTGTACTCGTAGTCGTTGTGCGTGCGTCCGATCAGTTTCGGCGCACCACTCGTCGTGCCGCCCGACAGCAGCAGCAGCGCCAGATCGTCGGGCAGCGGAGACGGCAGGTCCGGCGGCGTGCCGGTGCCGTCGGCCTCCTCCCGCGCCGCGGTGGGACGGCGTTCGAGAGCGGGGCGCAGGGAGACGGAGGCGGGCAGCCCCGGCTCGCCCGCGACGAGGACCCGGCAGCGCCGATCGCTCATCTCGGCGACCCGGTGGGCGAGTTGTTCGTAGTCGCACCCCCGGTCCTGGCCCGCCACCGCGATCGCGGCGGCGTCCGTGGTGCGGACCAGGTGGACCAGTTCGTGTTCGCGGTACTGCGGGAGCGCCATGACCGGTGCGATCCCCGCGCGCATGCAGCCCAGCAGCAGTGCGACGAACTCGCAGCTGTTGGGGAGCTGCAGCACCAGGTTGTCGCCGTCACGCAGGCCCGACCGCAGCAGCCTTGCCGCCGTCCTCTCCGTGATCGCGGCCAGTTCCGCGTAGGTCAGTGAGCGGTGATCGTCCACCACCGCGACCCGGTCGCCGTGCCGCGCCGCCCACTTCTTCGGGAGGTCCCCCAGCAATTGGCGGCGCCAATACCCCCGGCATTCGTACTCCGCCGCGACGGAATTCGGCCAAAATACCTGTCCCATGCGGCGCATGCTTTTCCCCCACCGTGCCCTCTCGCCCCCTGCGGCCCTGTCCCCTTCTTGGCAGCAGATTAGCGAGGGCACGGCCGGGCCTGCGTGCCGCTTTCTGTTTTCCACTCGATCGGGTACGACAGGCGTTCATCGGACCGGGTGCCCGGTCGCCGCTCAGCCGATGAGTTCCTTCGAGATACGCTCCAGCATCAGGGCCGAGGACTCGCGTGCGCGCTCCTCCCAGGCGAAGACACAGGCGGTGGCGACGCCGTCGAAACCCAGCTCGCGCAGGGTGCCGAAGAAGGCGTCCCAGTCGACCTCGCCCTGGCCGATGTCGAGGTGCTGGTGGATACGGGCGGGGGTGCCCGGAGGGTTGAGGATGTAGCGCAGCCCGGACGAGCCCTTGTGGTTGAAGGTGTCGGCGATGTGTACATGGCGGAGCTTTTCGCCCGCGTAGCGCAGCATCGCCGCGATGTCCGCACCGGTCTGCGCGGGCCCCGAGAGGTGGAAGGAGTGAGGGGCGCAGTAGAGGTAGCCCACCCAGGGCTTGTTGAGCGCCCGGACGAGGTCGACCGCGGGGGCGTTCTCCTCGCAGAAGTCGTCAGGGTGCGCCTCCAGATTCAGCGCGATGCCCTCGCGTTCGAAGACGGGCAGCAGCTCCTCCATCGAGCGCCAGAAGGCCGCCTCGCTCTCGGCGGCGCGCTCCGGGCGACCGTTGAACTCGGAGTTCATCAGCGGGCATTCGAGCTCGGCCGTGATCTCGATCATCCGCTTCCAGTGCCGCACGGCGGTCTGCCGCTCGGTCTCGTCGGGCGAGGACCACTTGTACAGCGGCAGCACCGAGGAGAGCTTGACGCCGTGCCGCCGTAGCGAGTCCTTCAGTTGGGCGACGCGGTCGTCGTCCGCGCGAGGGTGCAGGAAGAACGGCATGAAGTCGTCGCGCGGCGACAACTCGATGTACTCGTAGCCGAGTTCGGCGACGGTGCGCACCATCTCGTCGAGCGGCAGCGAGCGGAGCATGTAGGGGTCGAGGGTGATCTTCACGCGAGGCCTCCGTAGAGAGCGGGGCGGGGCTTCATGTCGACGGTGACGGGTTGCTGGTCCGATTCGAGGGACCGGACCGTGGCGTCGGTGATGACGGTGGCGGCGTAACCGTCCCAGGCGGACGGACCGGTGGGCTCGTCGCCCGCCTCGACCGAGGCGACCCACTCGCGGAACTCGGTGTCGAACGCGTCGGCGAACCGGCCCTTCCAGTCTTGCAGCACGGCGGTGCCGTGCCGTCCGGCGGTACGAACGCCGACGGCTGCCGGGTCGGGCAGCCGGACCAGCCCGTCCTCACCGACGGTCTCGCACTGGATGTCGTAGCCGTACTGGCAGTTGACGAACACCTCGAGGTCGATGCGCACGCCCTTCGCGGTCTCGAAGAGCATGATCTGCGGGTCCTTGAGGTGCGCGAACCGCTTGCTGGTCGAGCGCGGGGTGACCACCTGGGCCGAGACGATCTCGTCCTCCAGCAGCCAGCGCAGTACGTCTATCTCGTGCACGGCCGTGTCCTGGGCGGCCATGGCGGAGTGGTAGGAGTCCGGCACGGTGGGGTTCCGGTGGGCGCAGTGCACCATCAGCGGGGCACCGATGGAGCCGCCGTCCAGCACCTCCTTCAGCTGCCGGTATCCGGCGTCGTAGCGGCGCATGAAGCCGACCTGGACCAGCCGCCGGCCGTGCGCGCGCTCGGCCTCGACGATGCGCAGACAGTCCTCCGCGCTGGTCGCGAGCGGCTTCTCGCAGAAGACCGGCTTGCCCGCCGCGACGGCGTTCAGCACATGCTCGGCGTGGGTGGGGCCCCAGGAGGTGACGAGTACGGCGTCGATGTCGTCCGCCGCGATGAGCGCCGGGCCGTCGGGAAACGTGACCGCGCCGACCTGGGCCGCCGTCTCGTCCGCCCGGGCGCCGTCGATGTCGGTGACCGCCGTGACCCGGGCGCCCGCGACGGCATCGCTGAGCCGGCGGATGTGCTCCTGGCCGATCATCCCGGCACCGATGACCCCTACACGCACTGTCATGGGGATTCCTTTCCACGTCCCCCGGGGCGCCGTCTCGGCCGCGCCCCGGGGGACGGTGATGGGAGGGAGAGTGGGAGAGAAGAGGGGAGAAGAGATCAGGAGAAGCGGGCGCGCAGCTCGTCCTCGAGATGTTCGAGGGTGCGCCCCTTCGTCTCGGGGACGTAGAGCTTCACGAAGGCGAAGGAGAACAGGCCCAACACCACGAACAGGAAGAAGGTGTTCGAGACCCCGATCCCGGAGACCAGGGAGGGAAAGACCAGCCCGATGACGAAGTTGGTCAGCCACAGCACCACAGCCGCGACGCCCATTCCGAAGCCCCGCATCCGCGTCGGGAAGATCTCCGAGAGCATCAGCCAGGTCACCGGCGAGATCGCGCCCTGCTGGAAGGCCAGGAAGGTGATGGTCATGGCCAGCACCGCGAAGGCACGCCCGGCGCCGGACTCCATGGTCAGGGAGAAGACACCGATCAGCAGCAGCGCCGCGGTGGTTCCCAGCTGCCCGGTCATCAGCATCGGGCGACGGCTGACGCGCCCCAGCAGCCAGATGCCGACGAAGGTGGCGAGCACCGAGATCACACCGTTGGCGATGTTCGCCGTGAGTGCGTTGTCCGAGGCGAAGCCGGCCTCGGTGAGGATCTGGGTGCCGTAGTACATGATCGTGTTGACGCCGGTGATCTGCTGCACGATCGCGATGCCGAAGCCGACGAACATCAGCTTGCGCACCCAGGGGGTGGCCCGCATGTCCTTCCAGCCGCCCAGCTTGGCCTGCTCGTCCTTGACCGCCAGCGCGGAGACCTCGCTCAGTTCGGCCTCCGCCCGCGCCTGCGACCTGACCTGCTGGAGGACCGCGAGCGCGTCGGGGAATCGGCCCTTGGTGGCCAGCCAGCGGGGGCTCTCCGGCATCACCAGCATGCCGAACCACAGCACCACGGCCGGCAGGGTCGCCAGCACCAGCATCCAGCGCCAGACACCGCCGGACTCGCCACCCACCCGGGCGAGGGCCGCATTGCAGCTGAACGCCAGCAGCTGACCGCTGACGATCATCAGTTCGTTGCGGGTGACCAGCGCGCCCCGCCGCTCGGCGGGCGAGATCTCCGCGAGGTAGACGGGCACCGTCACCGACGCGCCGCCGACCGCGAGACCGAGCACGAACCGCGCCACGATCATGACCTCGGTGTTGGGGGCGAGGGAGCAGCCCAGTGCGCCGACGAAGAAGACCGCGGCCAGCAGCAGGATGTTGCGCCGCCGTCCCCGCGCGTCCGAGAGCCGGCCGCCGGTGACCGCTCCGAGGGCCGCGCCGAGCAGCAGCGAACTGGTGACCATACCCTCGGTGACCGGGGTCAGGCCCAGGTCGTCGGTCATGTACGGCAGCGCGCCGTTGATCACGCCCGTGTCGTAGCCGAAGAGCAGCCCGCCGAAGGTGGCGATCAGGGTGATGAGCCGCAACCGGCGCCGCACGGCCGGTGGCGCGTCGTCGAGCGCCGTGGACGGCACGGAAGGCGCCGGATGCGCGGTCGTTTCACCGCTGGTCGGTTCGTCTCTGACATCCATGGCCGCCTCCTACCGGTCGTTGTTCGGGCGTCGGGTCCC
Organism: Streptomyces smyrnaeus; assembly: GCF_017676345.1. Taxonomy (GTDB): domain Bacteria; phylum Actinomycetota; class Actinomycetes; order Streptomycetales; family Streptomycetaceae; genus Streptomyces; species Streptomyces smyrnaeus. The sequence goes on from NZ_JAFFZM010000012.1 coordinate 115,845, forward strand.
GGTCAGGCCGCAGCCGGCCAGGTGCTCACGGGTGCGCACCGCGATGGGGAGCGGCACCTGCGGAGCGCACGGGTACAGGTCCTGCTCGACGATGACGAACAGCTCCGCGTCGAGCCTGGAGAGGGCGTCCACCACCTCGGCCGGATCCGGTACCCCGTCGGGTGGCGAGACGCATACGCCCCGCTTGACGGCCTCCCCGAAGGAGAGGTTCTCGTCGGCGACCTGCGCCAGCACCGCCGGGTCCAGCTGCTTGATGTGCACATATCCGACGCGCGCGCCGAAGCGGCGCACGAGATCGAGGTTGTCACCACCGCCGTACGCGACGTGACCGGTGTCCAGACACAGATTCGTGTACCGGCTGTCGGACTCGTTGAGCAGCCGCTCGATCTCGGGCTGGGTCTGGATGTGGCTGTCCGCGTGCGGGTGGAGGACCAGCCGGATGTCGTACTCGTCGAGCAACAGCCTACCGAGGCGGTCGGCGTTCCGGCCGAAGCCGGCCCACTGCTGTGGGCTCAGCTCGGGGGACTCGGTGAAGTCGCCGGTCTTCTCGTCCCGGTACATGGGCGGAATGAGGACGAGATGATGGGCGCCCGCGGCAGCTGTGAGCTCCGCCACCTTCCGGACGTGGGCGAGCATCTCGTCCCATGCCTCGGGGCGGTGCAGCCCGCCGAAGGCGGTACCCCCGGAGACCTGCAGCCCGCGCACCGCGAGCTCTTCGGCGAGGACGGCCGGATCGGTGGGCAGATAGCCGTAGGGCCCGAGCTCCAGCCAGGTGTAGCCGGCCTGTGCGAGCTCGTCGAGGAAGCGGGTGTAGGGGACCTGGTGCTCGTCCTCGGGGAACCAGACACCCCAGGAGTCGGGAGCTGAGCCGAGGCACAGATTGCCTGCGACGGTACGAAGCTCGGACGGCGCCGTTGCCATGGTGGATCAGTCCTTAGGGGAGAGGGGGAGGAGGGGAGGCCTGGGTCCGGTACGACGGTGGTGTACGCGGCGGGGCGGGTTGCGCGGTGGGGCTTCCTTCGCTGGGGCGTGCCGGACGGGCCGGCGATCTACAGGTAGTGGCGCTGGGTGGCCTTGTGCGCGGCGTATGCCTGGTAGGCGGCGCGGGTGGAGTCGAGCGCCGAGGTCTGGCTCACGGGTACGTCCCACCATCCGTGTGCGGGCGGGTTGGGCCCGTACAGGTCGGTCTCCACATGGACGACGGTGGTGCGATCGGCGGCCTTGGCCTTCTCCATCGCCGTGCGGAAGTCCTCGACGCCCTCGGCGTGCAGCACCTCGGCACCGAGGGATGCGGCGTTGGCGGCCAGATCGACGGGCAGCACGTCGCCGTCCAGCAGCCCGGAGTCGTCGTTCCGGAAGCGGTAGCTGGTGCCGAAGCGCTGCGAGCCGAGGGCCTCGGAGAGCGAACCGATGGAGGCGAAGCCGTGGTTCTGGACCAGGACGATGATGACCTTCAGCCCCTCGGACACCATGGTCACGATCTCCTGGGCCATCATCAGATAGGAGCCGTCCCCGACCAGGACGACCACCTCACGCGTCGGGTCGGCCATCTTGGCGCCGACCCCGGCGGCCACCTCGTAGCCCATGCACGAGTACGCGTACTCCACGTGGTACGCCTTCGGGTCCCGGGCCCGCCACAGCTGCTGCAGATCGCCGGGCATGGAACCGGCCGCGTTGATGACCACGTCGCGCTCGTCCAAGGCATCGTTGAGCGCACCCAGGATCTGCGTCTGGGCAGGCAGCCGACCTCCGCCGCGACCGGGTGCGAAGCACTCCTCCTCGATCTCCCGGTTGCGGGCGATCAGTGCGCGGCTGCGGCGGCGGTAGCCGTCGGTGACGTGCCGGCCGGCCAGCGCCCCCGCCAACGCCTCGATACCCAGCCGGGCGTCGGCGACCAGCGGCTCGGCCGCGTGTTTCACCGCGTCCAGGCGGGCCACGTTGAGGTTGACGAACGTGACGTCCGGATTGCCGAACACCGTGTGGCTCGCGGTGGTGAAGTCCGAGTAGCGGGTACCGATGCCCAACACGACATCCGCCTCGCGTGCCAGTTCGTTGGCCGCGTACGCGCCGGTCGAGCCGATCCCGCCCACCGCGCAGGGGTGGTCCCAGGCCACCGCGCCCTTGCCCGCGTGGGTGTCGGCCACGGGGATGCCGGTGGCCTCGGCGAAGGCCCGCAGCTGGGTGCAGGCGCCGGAGTAGACCGTGCCGCCACCCGCGACGATCAGCGGCCTTCTCGCCCGACGCAGCACCTGCGCGGCCCGCTCCACAGCGGCCGGTTCCGGCACCGGGCGACCCACGTGCCACACCCGGCGCCGGAAGAAGTCGGCCGACCAGTCGAACGCTTCGGCCTGCACATCCTGCGGCAGCGCCAGCGTGACGGCGCCCGTCTCCACCGGATCGGTCAGCACCCGCATGGCAGCAGGTGCCGCCGAGAGCAGCTGTTCGGGCCGCGAGATGCGGTCGAAGTACTTCGAGACGGCCCGGAAGGCGTCATTGACCGTCACATCCCCGCTTCTGGTGTCCTCCAGCTGCTGGAGTGCGGGATCGGGCGCGCGGGTGGCGAACATGTCGCTGGGGAGCAGCAGCACCGGCAGCCGGTTGGTCGTCGCCAGTGCCGCACCGGTGAGCATGTTCGTAGAGCCGGGCCCGGTTGACGCCGTGCACGCGAATGCCGAGAGCCGGTCGCGCATCTTCGCGTACGCCACCGCCGCGTGCACCATGCCCTGCTCGTTGCGTGCCAGGTAGTAGGGCAGATCGGCTTCTTCGGCGACCGCAGCCTGCAACAGTGCCTGCCCGAGGCCTGCCACGTTGCCGTGTCCGAAGATCCCCCACGCGCCGGGGATCAGCCGCTGCTCGTGCCCGTCCCGCTCGCTGTACTGGTTGGCCAGGAAGCGCACCAGGGCCTGTGCGGTGGTGAGGCGGACGGTTGCGGTCATCGGTTCTTCTCCTTGGGCATCGGAGGGTTGGACACCTGGCCCGTACTCGTGTCGCTCACAGCAGCTCCACCGCCCGGTCCACGGCACCGGCGACATCACCGTCCGCGGGGTGGAGGAGGGAGCGCCCCACGACCAGGCCCTGTGCGGTGGGCAGCTTGAGGGCCCGGCCCCAGGAGGCGAAGGCGGTGTCGGGGTCCTTGACCTCGCCGCCCAGCAGCAGCGCGGGCAGCGTCGAGGAGGCCAGCACGCGTTCCATCGCCTCCGGATCGGCCACGACCGGCAGCTTCAGCCAGGTGTGGGCGCTGCGCCGTCCCAGACCGGAGGCGACGGTGACCGACTTGACGACCGCGTCCGGGGAGAGGTCGTTGCGTATCCGCCCGTCCTGCCAGCAGGACCAGAACGGCTCCACCATGGCGATGAGCCGGCGGTCGTTCAACGCGTCGACGGCACGGGCGGTGTTCTCCAAGGCCGCCGGGGTCGCCGGGTCGTCGAGGGCGATACGGGTGAGCATCTTGCCGCCGTCGAATCCCATCGCGGCGATCGTCTCGGCGTCGTACCCGGTGAAGCGGTCGTCGATCTCGAAGACCGAACCCGCCAGCCCCGCGCGGTTCATCGACCCGAAGACGCTCTTGCCGTCCAGCACGCCGAGCAGCAGCAGGTCCTCCAGGATGTCGGCGGTGGCCAGGACCCCGGTCACCCCGGGCCGCTCCAGCGCCAGGCACATCCGCTCCAGCAGCTCGAACCGGTCTGCCATGGCGAACGGGTCCGAACCCACCGCGTTGGCACCCCGCGCGGGATGGTCGGCGGCAATGATCATCGCCTTGCCGTGCTCGCCGAACAGGGAGGTGGCCTTCATCCGTCGGGCAGCCGCGGCGGCGATGGCGCCCGGATCCTTGACCCGGGTCTCCACGAGGCGGCTCACCTTCTCAGGCAGCACTGTTCACCTCGTCGCTCGTCGCCCTGCTCGTGCTCGCGCTCGTCCCGTTCACCGCGCGCAGTTTGTCGTCGACCTCGGCCTCGGTGGGCATGGCGTCGGAGCAGGCGAGCCGGCCCGCGACGAGTGCGCCTGCCGCGTTGGCGAAGGCCGTCGTGCGCCGGGTGTCCCACCCGGCCAGCAGGCCGTGGCAGAGGGCGCCGCCGAAGGCGTCACCGGCACCGAGCCCGTTGACGACCTCCACCGGAGCGGGCGGTACCTCTACCGTGCGGCCCTCGGCGTCCATGGCCAGCACGCCCGCTGGGCCCCGCTTCACGACGGCCAGCTCCACCCCGGTCGCGAGCAGCGCCCGCGCGGCGGCGTACGGCTCGTGCTCACCGGTGGCCACGGTGCACTCGGCCAGGTTTCCGACGGCGACGGTGGTGTGCCGCAGCGCCTCCGCGTAGTACGCGCGGGCTGCCGTGGCGTCGGTGTCGGGCCAGAACATCGGGCGCCAGTCGAGATCGAAGACGGTGGTGCCCGACTTCGCCCGGTGCTCCAGCGCGGCCAAGGTGGCCGAGCGGCTCGGTTCCTCGGCCAGCCCGGTGCCGGTGATCCAGAGGATCCGCGCGTGGCGGACGGCGCCCAGGTCCAGCTCGTCCGGGCGGATGTCCAGGTCAGGGGCTTTCGGCAGCCGGTAGAACCAGAGCGGGAAATCGTCGGGCGGGAAGATCTCGCAGAAGGTGACCGGAGTGGGCGCGATGTCCGAGGTGCCGACGAACCGGGTGCTGACGCCGTAGCCGCCGAGGGCCGTGCGGACGAAGTCGCCGAACGGGTCGCGGCCCGTCTTCGTGATCACCGCGGCGCGGTGTCCGTGGCGGGCGGCGGCCACCGCGACGTTGGTGGGGCTGCCGCCGAGGTACTTGCCGAACGAAGTGACCTGCGGCAGCCCGACACCGCTCTGGAGCGGGTACACATCCACTCCGACACGGCCCATGGTCAGCACTTCGAACGACATCACGCTGGTTTCCCTTCGCACCGGAAGACCCCGGGATGGTGGGGTGGTGGCTGGACTGCCGCGCTCTACTAGCGCGCTCTAGTTCGAGTACGATGAACCCCGTGCAAATGTCATGTCAATAGGTTGTCGCGCCGAGATGTGCCGGGAGCTCGACGGGACGCACCGTGCGGAACATCCAGCCTCGCGCGATACCGTGCGGGCGAACGCCGAGAAACGTCGCCGCGAAACGCCGAGGAGCGGAGCCCGACCGGAAGCAGCCCGGCGACGGAACACGGCGGCTCGGAGGAACCGGGGGGCCGCGGAGACACCGCAGGACCGCGGGAGAGCGGGAGAGTGAGACGACAGGTGGCAGCGACGGGCAAACAGCGTCCCACGATGGCGGACGTCGCCTCGAAGGCAGGCGTCTCCCGGGCACTGGTCTCGATCGTCTTCCGCAACCAGCCGGGAGCCGGCCAGGAGACCCGCGAACGGGTGCTGCGGGTGGCCGACGAGCTCGGCTACCGGCCCGACAGCGCCGCCCGCCTCCTGGCCCGTGGTCGCAGCCGGGCCCTGGGCGTGATGTTCACCGTGCACCAGACCTTCCACGCCGATCTCATCGACGGGATCTATGCCGAGGCCGAGTGCCACGGCTACGACGTACTGCTCTCCGCGACAGGTCAGGGCCGGGGGGAGCCGAAGGCCGTCGAGGCGCTGCTCAGCCACCGCTGCGAAGCGGTGATCCTGCTCGGGCCGGACTCGTCGGCCGCGGACCTCGACGCGCTCGGAAGGCGCACGGTGGCCGTCTCGGTCAGCCGCCGGACGCCCGGATCGCTGATCGACGTCGTCCACAGCGCCGAGGGCAAAGGCGTACGACAGGCCATGGACCACCTCGTCGAGAAGGGGCACCGCCGCATCGTGCACATCGACGGCGGCCGCGGCCCCGGCTCGGTCGAACGCCGACGTGCCTACCGCGCCGCCATGCGTCGGCACGGGCTGGCGTCCGACATCCGGGTGATCCCGGGCAGCCACACCGAGGAGTCGGGCATCGACGCCGGACGGCTCCTGGTCGCGGAACGCGACGCCGGACAACCGCTGCCCACCGCGGTACTGGCGGCCAACGACCGGTGCGCCATGGGGCTGTTGATGGCCTTCGGTCGGGCCGGTGTCGAGGTCCCGGGAGAGGTGTCCGTCGTCGGCTACGACGACAGCCACCTCTCCCACCTCATGCCCGTCGGCCTGACGACAGTGCGTCAGGACGCTGTGCAGATGGCCGAGCACGCGGTCCGCTTCGCGGTGCGCCGGCTCGACAACAAGACGCTCGAACCACAAGAGGCAGTCATCGACCCGAAGCTGGTGATCCGGGACACCAGTGGGCCGCCCCGCGAGGAATGACGGGCAGGGACGGCGGGCCCGCGGATCAGGCCAGATACTTGTGAGCTCCGCCCTCGCGCACGGTGTCCAAGGTGACGCAGTGGAAGGAGCCGCCGAAGCTGTAGACATGGCGGAAGTCGACGGGAACGCAGCGGAACCCCCAGTCCGTGAGGGCTTCGATCAGCGGCAGTTCCTGGCGCTCCACCACCACGGTCTCCGGGTCGAGTGACAGGACGTTCATGCTGACCCACGGACTGCAGAAGTACATGGGCCAGCTGTCCGGCAGCGTGGGCTGTGGCGCCGGCCGGATCTCCCACCCGTCGAACAGGTCGCAGTGCACATAGCGTTCGGGATGCACCAGCAGCTTTCCGGGAGCCAACGGCGCCAGCGTGGCATCGATGTGCATGGCGTGCGGGTCGTCCGTCTCGATGACGGAGACGGTGAAGTCCTCGCCGAGGCTCCGCCGCACCCAGTCGATGCCGAACTGGTTGGTCACATGGCTGCGCTGGGCCACCACGTCCGTACCGAAGCGGAGGAAATCGGCCGCGTCGAAGACCGGCTCGAACTCGGTGACGGCCCACCTGCCACCGTTCGCGCGGTCGCCCGACGGGGTGCGGTACAGCTCGTCGACCAGCTGCGGGCGCGGAGCGGGCAGCCATCGGGCTCCGCGCCGGAAGTAGGACTTGATCAGGGAACGGAAGGCGTCGACCTCGTGGTGGCGGCACCGCCAGGACATCGGTGCCTCGATCAGGGCGTCCCCGACGACCATCAGCAGATCCCTGGGCATCCCCGCGTACAGTCCGCCGGTGCTCTCCCACGCCGGTGTCCGGAACGACTGCTGATGATCCATGGCAGCAGGCCGCAGGACGTTGACGCCCTCAGCGGTCAGGACCTCGGCCAGCGTGTCCAACTCGGCTTCGGCGGCCTCAAGGTGAGCGGCCGGGAAGGGAAGGCCGCCGCGTTCCTGGAAGACGGCGCGGGCCGTCTCGGGCACGACATGGGCCATCGAGTCCTGCCACGTGGGGAACACCCCGCCCGCGAGCGTTCCCACGACCACTTCCTTGAGCGGGTCCCACTCGGTGCAGGAGTTCAGGGAGCGCTGCGGAGTTGCCCGGGGAGTTGTCTCCTCCTTTTCCTCGATTTTCGGGGGGATCGTTCGACTCGTCATACCGGCTCACTCTCTTTCAGCCTGCTCCGGGCCGCGGTCGGCGAGGATTTCGGTCGAGGAGTCACCAGGGCCTGTCCAAGTGATTCGATCGTGTCCGAGTACCTCTCGACTCCGATTCCCGCAACGCCGTCGGTATCGAGGGTCGTCACATCGCGCTGATGCGGCGTACCCATTCGAGGAACACCGGTGAGAGAAAGCAAGAATGCAAGCAGATGATCCCCCGAGAGTGCGGAGCGGGGGCATCGGGGCGCACAGCGTGAGGCAGGGGGCGCGCACGTCCGCTGCACCGAATACGGGCAGCGAACGGCCACGCGCCGCTCACTTTTGCCCGGCGTGCGCTTCTGTGCGCACCACCCCTGCGCACCTCGCGGATCAGCTCGTACCCCAATGAGCCGTGCGCCGGGCGAGCCGGGCCCCGAGGCGGGGCTCAACTGCGGCTGAGCCCCGCCCCACCGGGCCGCGGCGCTACTCGGTGAATCGGGTGGTCTCGCTCAGATCCGCGCGCGGGACGGTGATGCTGTTGACCGGGGCGGACGGGTCCGCGTAGCCGAAGGAGATGCCGAGCAGCAGCTTCCGGTCCTCCGGCACGTCCAGGGAGCGGCGCACCGTGTCGGCGTAGAAGCTGAGGAGGCCCTGCGGACAGCTCGCGATGCCGTGTGCGGTCAGCGCGAGGAGCAGCGTCTGGCCGTACATGCCGACGTCGGCGGCCATCCGCACCTCCGCGCTGGAGGGCAGGAACAGCAGGGCGACGTGTGGTGCCCCGTAGAAGTCCAGGCTCTCGACGTCGTACGCGGCGCGTGCGGCGTGGTCCTCACGGCCGATACCGAGGGCCCCGTACATCGCAGCGCCTGCCGCAGCTCGTCGCTCGTTGTGGATGTCGCTGTACATGGCCTCGTCGTAGGGGTAGTCCGGCGTCATCCGGCCGGCTTCGTGTGCGACCCGCAGGTCCGCACCGAGCCGGTCGCGTGCACTGCCGCTGACCACTTCGACGCACCACGGCTGGGTGTTGGAGTTGGACGGGGCGGCGCCTGCCAGGGAGAACACGGAGCGGAGCGTTTCGTCCGGTACGGGATCGGGACGGAAGGCGCGGATGGCGCGACGGCCGCGTATGAGCTGTTCCGCGTGGGTGCGGAGGGAGGCGTCGGCGGGGGAGGGCAGGGTGGTGGTGCTCATGGGCTGTTCGGGTCCTCGGTAGGGAGTGGGTGTCGGATTCGGTTGCTGGTCCGCTCACTGGTCCAGGTAGGAGCGGACGATGCGGGCCGCCGCTTCCTTGAGCGCGGCGGCGGAGCGGTCCGCGGAGAAGATCTGGGTGGTGACGTTGGCGCCTTCCACCAGCATCTGGAGCATGTAGGCCAGCCCTTGCGGGTCGCGGACCGGCAGCGGGGCGATGAGTTCGACCAGCATCTCCAGGTACTCGGCCTTCAACGCGCCGGCTTTCCGGTGCACCGGGTGCTCGCGGTCGGGGAACTCGACGCAGGCGTTGGCCAGCGGACAGCCGCGGAAGTCCGGTTCGCTGATCCGGTCGGCGATGGCTCCGATCACATACTCCAGTTGGGCCGACGGATCGTCCGGGCAGGCGGCGCGCGCCTCCTCCAGCCAGGTACGCGGAGGTGCTGCCTGTGCCTCCACATAGGCGACCGCGAGGCGGTCCTTCGACTCGAAGTTCCGGTAGATGCTCGGTTTCCCCACTCCGGAGCGCTCCGCGATCTCCGCGACGCCGACTGAGCGGATGCCTTCTCGGTAGAACAGGTCGCAGGCGACATTCCAGACGCGCTGTCCTGCCGGTGACCGCGCTTCCATGTCGCGCTCCTTCTCATGACGGCCGGAGGGCCTGCTCAGGGCCCGCGAACTGGCGACGTACCGTTCGGTACTCAAGGGAGCGTACCGATCGGTACTACGGGAGTCAACGGCCACTCCCCGAAGCGGTGCGAAACACCGGCCGACTGGCTGCGGCTCAGAACACCGACCAGCCGGTCAGCGAGGTGAACGCGTCCAGCGCCGCCACCCCGGCCACCGAGTTGCCGCGCAGGTCGAGGCCGGGGCTCCACACGCACAGGGTGCACCGGCCCGGGACCACCGCGAGGATGCCGCCGCCGACGCCGCTCTTGCCGGGAAGCCCCACCCGGTACGCGAAGTCGCCCGCCGCGTCGTAGGTGCCACAGGTGAGCATGACGGCGTTGATCCGCTTGGCCTCGCGGGCGGGCAGCAGTCGGGAGCCGTCCGAACCCACTCCGTGCCGGGCCAGGAAGGAGCCGGCGAGCGCCAGATCGCGGCAGCTCATGGAGATCGAGCACTGCCAGAAGTAGTGCTCCAGCACCGTCGGGACGGGGTTGTCCAGATTGCCGTAGCTGGCCATGAAGTGCGCCAGGGCCGCGTTGCGGTCGCCGTGTTCGGACTCGGAGGAGGCCACGGCCGGGTCGAAGGCGACCGCGGTGTTGTCGCTCTGGGTGCGCAGAAATTCCAGCATGGCGGTGCCGGCGTCACCGGTGAGCGACTGCAGCCGATCGGTGACCACCAGCGCCCCCGCGTTGATGAAGGGGTTGCGCGGGATGCCGTTCTCGTACTCCAGCTGCACCAGGGAGTTGAAGGGGGTGCCGGACGGCTCCCGTCCCACGCGTCGCCACAGGCTCTCGCCGTCCTGGGCCAGCACGAGCGCCAGGCTGAAGGTCTTGGAGATGCTCTGCACGGAGAAGGGCACCTCCCAGTCGCCGACCCCGGTGACCGAGCCGTCCACATCCGCGACCGCCATACCGAAGCCGCCCAGGTCCACCGCGGCCAGCGCTGGAATGTACCCGGCTGCCTGCCCGCGGCCGACCTGAGGCGCCACGGTGGCCGCCACCTCGTCGAGCACTGCCTGGTAGTCCATCGTCCGCGCTTCTCCTGAGCTTCCGGTGCCGTCCGTGCCCACCCAGCACGAGCCGCCGCGGGCGGCGCCGATTCCCAGGTCAGGCCTGGTCGGAGACTTTAGCCTGCGAGGAGCGCGCCGCTCGGGCCGGGCAGCACCGGGAGCCGGCGCGCCGCATCGGAAACGGCTTCCCCGGCTTAGCCGGACCGTGCCGGGCCGGAGCGGTCGCCCGTGGAGTGCACCGTCAGCAGGGCCAGCCCACTCAGCAGGACGACGCGGATGGCGGCATCCAGCCCGTTCCACTTGTCGGACTGCCACATGGCGAACCACTCGCCGCCCACTGCGATGAAGCCCGCTCCGAACAGCAGCAGGAGCATCAGCAGGCCGGCGCTGGACAGCAGGCGGGCCCGTCGCAGGTCGCGCCGCCGAAGCCACAGCCAGGTCGCGGCGATCAGCACCAGCGCGGCCACCGTCTCCCAGACGATGATCGCGACGTAGGCCGCGTCCTGCCACGCACGAGAGGTGATCGCGCGCCACATCAGGTCCTCGTCCCGGAAGGTGGTGTCCATCGCCAGCACATGGCGTACGAACTGCCTGTTGGTGTCGAAGTCCGTGATGTTCCCGAAAGCGACCAGCGCGATGTACAGGGCGACCGTCGCGGTCAGTACCGCGGCTGCTGCCTCGCGGACTCCGAAGACGCGGCGAGGATGATCTGGTGAGACGCTCATGACTCGACTATGGATCAGCGAGCCCCGTCGGTGAAGTCCGCCTCTGCGGTACGGGACGGCCGGGCCCGTGGTGCGGGGCCCGGCCGTCGTCGGTGGGTGGGGAGTCGGCCCGTCCGTGCGGTGTTCTGGGGAGGGAGCCGGTCAGAACACCGGCCGGGCCGCTCTCAGGACACCGGGGGGTGAGCGTTCTTCAGCAGCTGCTGGAACTGGGCCGGGAACCACTTGCCGGAGATCGGAGCGTCCGGCAGCGCTCCGGAGGGGTTGTAGCCGTTGCGTGCGTTGCCCTGGTAGGTGGGGTCGCACATGCGGTCGAAACCCTTGTCCTCGTCGTTCGGGATCTCGGTGCTGGAGCCGTCGGACTCACCTGGCGGCTTCATCCACACATACGCGTCGATCCCGGCGGCCGGGGAGGCTTGCGGGCGCTCACCGAGACCGGCACCGGCCTGGTTGCACCAGTTGCCCAGGTGGATGCGGCGGTCGTAGCGCCCGCCGTCGACGTATGCGTCGACCGACGTCCTGGGGCCGGGACCGGTGGGTCGCTCGGAACCGCCCCAACCGTTGCGGGAGGTGTCGATGAGCATGCCGATGTCGGACGGGAAGCCGGCGGAGACGGCGGCCTGGCGGAAGCCCTGCGCGAAGCTGAGCTCGTCCAGGTACTGGTTCCAGTCCACCCACTTCGACTGCCGTACCGGCTGGCCGTTGACCGAGTCGGTGAGGGAGAAGTTCTCCTCCTTCAGCGCGCTGTAGTTGGCGGTGTTGACGATGAAGCCGTGGACGTCGGCGGGCGTGGCGCCGGCCGCGTTGGCGGCATCGAACATGACGTCCGCCGCCGGCTGCAGATTGCTGTCCCAGCCGAGCCAGCCGTGGTGACCGGCGTCGACGTAGTTGTAGACGTTGTCGATCGCGCCGAGCTGTGCGAGGGCGTAGCCGACGCCCTCGACGTAGTTGCCGTTCCGCTTCATCTCGTCGCACTCCGGGGTGGCGGTGGGCCGCCCGCTGGTGTTGGTGACGAGGTTCGGCAGCGAGTCCGGCTCGATCGTCGTCACGACCCGCAGGTTGCTGCGCGAGGAGTACTCCCGCAGGATGTCGCGGATCGGGTTGATGTAGTCGTTCTTGTACCGCCCGATCTCCTCCGGTTCGAGTTCGCCGTTGGAGGCGAGGGCCGCACAGTCGCGACCGGGCAGGTCGTAGATGACCAGTTGGACGGCGATCGGTTTGCCGTCGGCCTGCTGCAGCGCGGTGTCGAGATGCTCCCGCAGGCCCATGGCCTCCGCGTTGCCCTCGATCGCCGCGATGCGGTCGAGCCATACGCCGGTGCCCTCGTCGGCGACGGCGTCGCCGCCGGGTTCGGCGGCGGCCTTCGCGGACCAGTCCGGGTTCACGTATAACTGCGCACCCTCATAGGGGTTGTCCAGCTTGGCCTGTACGTCGGAGCCGGACTCCTGCGCGAAGCCGGCCGCACCGAGCGGGCCGAGGGTGAGGGCGAGAGCGGTGGTGACGGTGCCGATGAGCCGGCCGGCTCTGCTGTTGCGACGACTGCCGCGGTGTCGATCGGCGAGCTGTTTCATATGAAGTGTTCCCTCCAACGGTTGTTGCGGTGCGGGACGTTCCCTCGCGGATCCTCCGGCCCTCCTGCGGCCGGGCTCCCGCTCGGGTTCCCGTGGGCCCCCCGTGGCATGGAACCGCTCCCATAGGTGCGACACGGTGCTTGTGTCGGCCAAGTGGAAGCGCTCCCACGGAGGTTAGTGCGGAGCCCGCGTTCCGCAAGGGGGTGCGCACACCGGATCCGGCCGTGGCGCGAGCCTTCGGCGGGTCGATCCCCGGTGCATGTACAGAGCAGCGAACTCGGCCTCCCCTGCGCTGATTCGGAGTGCGCCTGTCGCTCAGCGGCCCTGGCCGGTCCGTCACGGATCCGCGCTGCTCACCGGGGCGGAGACCCCGGGCATATGCCGATTCGCTCGTATGGGAGTCAGATCTCTCTCTCCCTGCTCAATATGCCCATCCATGGGCTCCGACCCCACTAGGCTCACCCGTCGAGTCCTGGGAAGTGCTTGGCCGTTGACACAGAGGAGAAGAACGTGCGCAGGACAGTCGCGGGGGCGGCCTGGGTCATGGTTGGCGTTCTGGTGACCGGCTGCGGCGGTGGCTCGGACGGCAATGAGGAGAGCGATGACAAGCCGGCTGCGGCGGCGACGCCGAAGGACAAGTGGGGGCCGCCCGAGACCCATGAGGTGACCCTCCAGGTGTCGGGCACCGGTTCCTCGCAGATCGGGTGGGCGGACGGCACCAGCCACTTCGAGACGGCGACCCTGCCATGGAAGAAGACGGCTCAGGTCACGCTCGAAGGGGCTCAGCTGAAGGAGGGCGTGCAGCTGTATGTGACACCACAGGCCGTGAAGGGGGCCGACGGCAAGTTCGTCTTCCCCCCGTGCGTCCTCAAGGTCGACGGCAAGAAGGTGGACGAGAACGCCGGGGGACAGAGTTCCCAGGGGTGCAAGTACACGCTCAAGGGCTCCTGAGCGCGGAGATGCCCCGGCGGTGGGCAGGGTCGGCCCGGCGCCCGCCGCCGTCCGGACCGCCTCCCGTGCGGAGGTCCGCCCCCGCTCCGTGCGGACCGCCGTCCGATCACTAGACGAGCAGCCGGACGACTGCCGCGACACCGATGACCACGACAGTTCCGCGCAGCACCGTAGGCGGGAGCTTGCGTCCGACCTTCGCGCCCAGCAGCCCGCCCAGCGTGGAACTGGCGGCGAGTATGCCGACCACGGGCCAACTGATCGGGGCGATGAAGGCGTAGATGGCGCCCGCCACGATGTTGACCACGGCGGTCAGCGTGTTCTTGAACGCGTTGAGCCTCTGCAAGGAGTCGGTGAGCAGCAGCCCCATGACGCCGACGAGCATGATGCCCTGCGCCGCGGTGAAGTAGCCGCCGTAGACGCCGATGAGGAAGATGAGGAAGTACAGCAGCGGCCCGGAGCGCCTCTTCGCGGGGTCGCGGGTCCGCAGTCGCTTCGCGGCGAGCGGCTGGAGCGCGACGAGGACGACCGAGAGGGCGACCAGCCCCGGCACGATGACCTCGAAGGCGGTACGGGGCAGCGACAGCAGCAGTGCGGTGCCGCCGATGGCTCCGAAGAACGAGGGCACCGCGTAGCGGGCCACCCGGCGGGCCTGTCCGGCCAGCTCGTGCCGGTATCCGTACGCGCCGGTGATCGTTCCGGTGATCAGTCCCACCGCGTTCGACGTTGTGGCCGTCACCGGGGGATGGCCGAGGGCCACCAGGACCGGGAACGTCACAAGCGTGCCGGAGCCCACCACCGTGTTGATCGCGCCTGCCCACAGACCGGCGACGGCGATCAGTGCACCCTCCCACCACAACATGGCGGAAACGTTACGGCTCCGCCTGTGGGCGGCAGCGCCGGGCCCGCGGCGCAGGAGGACCCGGCCCTCTCGCTCCCCGAGGCCGTGTGGGCGAGCGCGGGGAGGCGCGGACGCGTTCCGTCAGGAGCGCCGACCAGCGAGGGAGCGGACGCCGGTACTCGTGCTGCTCGGTGCCCGTCGGTGCGGGGGGATCGCCGCGCGTGTCCATCGGACGAGGCGATCCAGCACCTCCAACACGAACTGCTGGCGGTCCCGCGGCAGAAAAGGCCATGTCAGCCAGGCGGGCGCGGACAGCAGTACGACCACCAGGAGAGGCAGTAGGAACAGCGCGGCAAGAGACGGGCGTGGCATCCAAACGGGCATGCGTCGACCTCCAGGGGGCTCTTCCCCGAAAGGGAACCGTGCTGGACGGCGACGCAAACTGGGCATCCCAGGCGATGTGCTCGCATGGGATCTCCGGCCCGAGCCGACATCCACAGACCGCTGGGACCATACCCCTCGCGCGGGCCCACCAACCCTGCGGAGCCCACGACTGCGACAGGGCCGGTGCGGTTCTGCCGGCGGGCGGCCCCGCACCGGTTCGACCGGAGCGGGGCCGCCGTGCTGGGTCTCCCCTCAACGACCCGAGCGGTCTGTCACGCTGCGCGGCTTGTCACGCCGCGGGTCGGGTGATGTCCACGGCGACGTGGTCGACGAGAAGAAAGCCGCCGGGCGTGGTGGCGGCGGTCGGTGTCGCGTGCCCGGCCACGCCGTCGGGGAAGGCGCCGCCCATCGCCAGGTTGAGCAGGATGAAGTGGCCGTGGTCGGTGGCCTTCTGCCAGGTCGCGGCGTCCATGTCGGACTCCCGTACGGTGTGGAAGTGTCGGCCGTCCTGGTACCAGCGCAGCTCTTCGGTGGGGCCGGTGCGGTCGAGTTCGAGGGCGAACTCGTGGAAGCCGCCCTGACAGGTGCCGCCGCAGGTGGCACTGTTGCCGAGGCCCTGGGTCTCGTTGCAGGGGCCGCCCGGGTTGACGCCGCAGTGCAGGACGCCGTGCGCGGCGCTCTGTCCGTTGACGTTCTCCATGATGTCGAACTCGCCGATGCCGGGCCAGTTCTGGTAGTTGCCCCGGTAGTCGGCGCCCAACGTCCAGAAGGCCGGCCAGTAGCCCAGCGCACCGTCCCCGGAGACCTCGGGCAGCTTGAGGCGCGCGGAGATGCGCATCTTGCCGCCCTCGGGCGCCGCGAAGTCGGTGCGCCTGGTCTCGATGCGGGCCGAGGTCCAGGTGTCGCCCTCCTTGAGGGCGGTGATCTTCAAGTGGCCCGCCCCGTCGAGCTGGAGATTCTCGGGCCTGTCGGTGTAGTTCTGGACCTCGCCGGTGCCCCAGTTGGGCGGGCCGCCGGGATAGCCGTGGCCGGTGTCGATGATCCAGTCGT
The DNA here is from genome assembly GCF_017676345.1 of Streptomyces smyrnaeus. Lineage (GTDB taxonomy): Bacteria > Actinomycetota > Actinomycetes > Streptomycetales > Streptomycetaceae > Streptomyces > Streptomyces smyrnaeus. The sequence continues at coordinate 131,594 of NZ_JAFFZM010000012.1, forward strand.
CCGAGGAGGGCAGGGAGCCGGCGGCGCCGTCGAAGTCGGTCCGCCACACCTCCTGTGTGATCTGTGCGTCCTTTGTGGCCTGGGTGCGCGGCTGTGACGATGCCTCGTCGGCCTGGGCCGAGGGCAGCGTCAGTGCGCCCAGTGCCGTCATGGTGGCGGCCACCGCCATCAGAAACGGGCGACGGCGTCTGCTGCCGGCAGGGAACATGGCGATGCGCTCCTTAGCAGTGGGGGGTGGGTGAGCGCTCTCACGGCACAGCACCGTGCCGAAGGTCTGGACCATCGTCAAGGCCCGTGCAAGAACGGGCAGATACGGGCACGCCCCGTCCCGCTCGGGCACCCTCCGGCCCAGTTCGGGCACCCCCGTCCCGCTCGGGCACCCTCCGCTGCGCCGGGCCCATCCCGCCCCCACGTGGCACCCCCATCGCGGAGCGGAGCCTGCCGGGCGAGCCCTCGCGTCGCCGGAGGACGACCTCCGGGCAGTGAAGCGGCGGGACCGGGAACCGACCGTCAGCCGGTGAGCCCGGTCCCCGATCCGGCTCAGCGAGGCTCGCGCTCGTACGCGCGCGCCGCCGCGGACTCCTCGGGGCCGCGGACGGCCTTCGAGCCGCCCTTGGCCTTCTTGTCGGGCCGCAGGATCACGCTCTGCCCGGACGACGGCGCCTCGGGGTCGGTGAAGTCCTGCTTGCCGAAGCCCGCGTCGAAGTCGTCCATCGTGCGCAGGGCCTTGCTGACCCCCTCGCGGGTGAGGTCCTTGGCCTTGCACGCCCGCTTGAGGGCCTCCCCGTAGGTGGAGGCGGCGGTCCAGCCGGCGACGACGCCGTTGTCCAGGGTGTCCTTCGGGTACGCCTTCGCATAGGCGGAGGCGAGCGCCGAGGGTCCCTCGGAGTCGTCACCGATCGGCAGCGCGGGGGAGGCCACGTAGTACGCCTTCTCCAGGGCCGGGCCCGCCTGGGTACCGAGGAGCTGCGGTGAGAAGGCGGAGTTGTTCCCGATCACGGGGACGGAGAGCCTGCGGGCCGCGGCGACTCCGACCAGCGAGGCGGCCTGCCGGGGTCCGGCGCTGAGGACGACGGCCTCGACCCCGGCCTTCTTCAGCGCCGCCACCTGGGCCGTCATGTCGTTGTCCGTCGGCTTGATCTTCTGCTCGACCAGTTCGAGCCCGGACTTGTTCGCCATGTGGCGCGAGCCGGCCAGCGCGTTTTCGCCGTAGTCGCCCTCGAAGTAGACGTGGCCGAGCTTGTCGCCCTTCTTCAGGCCGTGTTCCTTCATCAGGAAGTCGATGGCGTTGATGGTCTCGATGTCGTACGTCGAGCCCACCACCCGGATGTAGGGGCTGCCCAGCAGCTCGGCGGACCACGCCTGCGGCACCACCAGCGCCTTGTCACGCCGGTCGATGCGCTGCCGGAGCGAGGCGACGAAGGGCGAGCCGATGAACTGGACGTAGCCCAGCACGTCCGGTTCCAGTTCGGTGTAGGCGGCGACGGCCTTCTGCGGGTCGTAGCCGTGGTCCCGTACCGTCAACTTCAGTGTGCGGCCGCAGATACCGCCCTCGGCGTTGACCTGCTTCACATAGAGCCGCTGGGCCTGGGTGACGCTCTTGCCGAGCGTGGCGTACACACCGGTGAGATCGGTCAGGGCACCCAGTGCGATCGTCTTGTCCGTCACGCCGTCGCCGGTCTTCACACCTCCGGCGCCCTGCTTGCCGTCCTTGCCGTCCGCCGCCTTGGAGCTGCAGCCGGCGGCGGCGGTGAGCGCGAGCAGGACGGCGAGCGCGGTCGCGGTGGCTCTGGTCCGGCCGCGGCCGGGGCGTGTGGAGTGGTTCATCGGTCCTCCCCTGGGGTTGACGAGCTGCGCCGGGCGGTGAGCGAGGCCAAGCCGCCGGGCAGGAAGAGCACAACCGCCACAACGGCGGCGCCGTACAGATAGCGGGACGCCTCACCGGGTGCGATGCCGCCGGTGCCGGGGTCGGAGACCAGTGGCAGCGCCTCGCTGTAGCGGGTCAGCAACTGGGGGAGCAGCGCGACCAGGGCGGCGCCCAGCACCGCGCCCGACACCGAGCCGAGCCCGCCGATGACGATCATCGCGAGGTATTCCAGCGAGAGGGCCATACCGAAGTAGTCCGGTACGGTGCGCTGGAAGACGAGGGCGAGCAGCACTCCCGCCAGGCCCGCGTACATCGAGGACAGTACGAAGACGGCGGCGCGGTAGCGCGCCACGGGTACGCCCATCACCCCGGCGGCGATGCGGTGGTCGCGAATGGCGTTCAGCGCGCGCCCCGGGCGGTCGCGCAGCACACCGCGGGCGAACAGACCGCAGCACAGCAGCAGGACGAGGCCCGCGTACCAGAGCTTCTCGGCCGCGCCGAAGGGCACCGCGGCGACGGTGACTTCGGCGTCGTCGAAGGTGAGCCCGAAGACGCTGAGCGGGGGCACGTCGCGCCCGTTGAAGCCGCCGGTCAGGTCCTCGGCGTTGAACAGGACGTGCTGCCCTATGAAGATCAGGGCGAGTGTGGCGATGCCCAGATACGCGCCGCGCAGCCGCCCCGCGATGGGGCTGAAGAGCCCGCCGGCGGCGCCCGCGGTGGCCACGGCGGCCGGTACGGCGAGCCAGGTGGGCAGGCCGAGTCCGAGCAGGCCGTCGCCGCCGTCTCCCGCGAAGGCGCAGTAGCCGTAGGCGCCGACGGCGAGGAAGAAGGCGTGGCCCATGGAGAGCTGGCCGGTGGCGCCGGTCAGCAGGTTGATGCCGATGGCGCCGATGGCCGCGGCCATCGCGAACAGCCCCGCCTGGAGCCAGAACCTGTCCAGATAGAACGGCAGGGCCAGCAGCAGCACGGTGCCCACGGCCCAGAGGCAGACGCGCGGATCGCGCGGAACAGCGGGGGAGCGGAACCTGCGCTGCTGGGTGCGGGAGCCGTCGTACGGGCGGCGGCGTACGGCTGTGTGTTCGGCGGGTTCAGACACGGGCCGTCTCCTTCGTGCCGAGCAGCCCGGCGGGCCTCACGAGCAGAATCGCGATCATCACCAGGTAGGGCGCGAGGTCGCCGAGTCCCCGCCCGAGGAAGGTCAGATCGCTCTGGTAGCCGGTGGCCAGGGACTCGGTGACACCGACGATCAGCCCGCCGGCCAGGGCTCCGGTGGTCGAGTCGAGCCCGCCGAGAATGGCCGCCGGGAACGCCTTCAGCGCGGCCAGCGAAGTGGCCCGCTCCAGTCCGGGTGTGGGGAAGACGGTGAGGAAGAGCGCGGCGACGGCGGCCAGTCCACCGGCGACCGCCCAGGCGCCGAGCGAGACCCGGCCCAGCCGGATGCCCATGAGGGCGGCCGTCCCGGCGTTCTCGGCGGCGGCGCGCATCGCCACGCCCCAGGAGGTGTAGCGGAAGGCGAGTAGGAACGCCGTGATGAGCAGCCCGGCGACGAGCAGCGCGGCCACCCGGGTCTGGGCGAGGGAGACGGAGCCGATGGTCAGCAACTGGTCCCCCCACGGGTCCCGCACCGCGAGCACATCGGTGCCGATACGCCGGGTGAGGTCGGTGACCAGGAGAATGTCCACGCCGATGGTGACGATGGCCAGGACGCTGTGGTCCGAGCCGCGGTAGCGGCGCAGCACCAGGAACTCGATCGCGGCGCCGACGAGCGCCCCCGAGGCGATCCCGGTGAGCAGCGCGGGCCAGAAGCCGATGTCGTCGCTGAGCACGGCGGTGACATAGCCCCCGGCGAGCAGCAGCGAGGCGTGGGCGAAGTTGACGACCTCCGTGGCCCGGAAGATCACCACGAAGCCCAGCGCGATGAGGGCATAGACGGAGCCCAGCGAGACGCCGCCGAGCAGGAGTTCGATGAAGGTGGTCACGGCGCTGTTCCTTCCGCGCTGTCCGTGGGGGCGCCGCTGCCGGCGTCGCCGATCCCGTCCGTCTCACCGAGGTAGGCGCGCACCACGGCGGGATCGTTCTGCACCTGGTCCGGAGTGCCTTCGGCGATGCGGCGGCCGAAGTCCAGGACGGTCACGGCGTCGGCGAGGCGCATCACGACTCCCATGTCGTGTTCGACGAGGACGATGGAGATGCCGAGGCTCTCCCGTACACCCGCGATGACGGCGGCGGTGCGTCGGCGCTCGTCGGCGGTCATCCCGGCGACCGGCTCGTCGAGCAGCAGCAGCTTGGGCTCCATGCACAGGGCGCGGGCCAGTTCGGTGAGCTTGCGCTGTCCGTAGGGCAGGGACCCGGCGACGGCGCCGAGCTGCTTGTCCAGTCCGACGAACGCGGCGATCTCGCGCACCCGTTCGCGGTGCCTGGCCGCCTCGCGGGCGGCGGAGGGCCGACGCAGCCCCGCGGCGACGAAGCCCGTACGGGTGAGCGCGTGCCGTCCCAGCAGCAGGGTGTCGGCGACGGTGGCGCGCGGTGGCAGGGCGAGGTTCTGGAAGGTGCGTGCCACGCCGAGCGCCGCGATGCGGTGCGGTGGCAGCCCGGTCAGTTCGCGCTCGCCTAGGCGCACGCTGCCGGACGCGGGGCGGCAGACTCCGGACAGCACGTTGAAACAGGTCGACTTGCCCGCTCCGTTGGGTCCGATGAGGGCATGCACGGTTCCCGGGGCGACGGTGAAGCCGAGCCCGTCGAGGGCGGTGAGTCCCGCGAACCGGACGGTCACCCCGCCGACTTCCAGCGGCTCGGCGGCCGGCGCCGTCATGGGCCCACCCAGCGGGTCAGGGCGGGGGGCCTCCCGCCGGGTCCGGCCGCACCCGCCTGCTCCGTCACCCGAAAGGCGTCGTCGGCCGCGTCCTCGTCGACGACACCGAGGTAGCGGCGGCGCACCTCGTCGGATGCGGCGAGCTCGTCGGCGGGCCCCGAGAGGGTCACCTCGCCCACTTCGAGTACGTAGGCGCGGGAGGCCAGCCGCAGTGCGAGGGCCGCGTTCTGCTCCACCAGCAGCACGGAGGTGCCCTCCGCGTTGATCTGCCGAATGGTGTCCGCGATACGGGCGGCCATCATCGGCGCGAGCCCCAGGGACGGCTCGTCCAGCAGCAGCAGCCGGGGCCCGGCCATCAGCGCGCGGGCGACGGCGAGTTGCTGCTGTTCGCCGCCGGAGAGCAGCCCCGCACGCTGGTGTGCGCGCTGCGCCAGTACGGGGAACAGCCCGTGCACCCGGCGCAGGGCCGCGGCGCGTGCCGCCCTTCCCCCGGTGGAGCCGAGTGCTCCCGCGCGCAGATTGTCCTGAACGGTCATCCGCGCGAACACCTGGCGCCCTTCCGGCACTTGTGACACGCCGGCCGCGACCACCCGGTCGGCGGTCAGGGTGTGCAGCGGTGCGCCGCCGAAGCGAACGGAGCCGCCCTTGGACGCGCCGCCGTAGTAGGGCAGTGTGCGTGAGATGGCGCGCAGCAGCGTGGACTTGCCTGCCCCGTTGCCGCCGAGGACTGCGACGACGCTGCCCTGCGGTACGTCGAGTGTCACTTCGCGCAGCGCTCGGACCGGCCCGTATCCGGCCGACAAGCGCGTGACGTCGAGTGCGGCACCCCCCATGGTTCCCCTTTCGCCCGCTCGTCCGGTGGGCGTTCACAGCAACACCGACCAGTCGGTATGTCCATTGCCGGGGCCGGAATCGCTGCGGGGGTACAGCCGGGACCGCGGACCGTTGTGCACGCGCACAACGCCCCGCGTCAGGGGCCTGCCGGAATCGCCCGGCAGGTGCCATCCTCCGGCACATGGGAGGGACCAGACCCCGCACGGGGCGCGACTGGAAGCTGCTCGCCGAGACGTGCGGCGCGCTTCTGGAGCGGCTGCCGGAACTCGTGGAGGAGTACCTGCGGCGGCTCGGCGCACACTCGACCGCGTACGGGCGCGTCATCCCGTACGACCAGCACTGGCAGGAGGCCGAAGAGGCGCTGCGGATCGGGATCGAGTCCATCCGGGCCCCGCGCGACTCGCCGCGCCGCGACCTGGAGCACGCGGAACGCCTCGGCAGACGCCGCGCACAGCAGGGCCTGCCGCTCGAACTGCTGGTGCACGCCTACCGCGAAGCGGGCCGACTGGTGTGGGAGACCTTGCTGGAGACCGCAGCCGCGCAGACCTCCGAGCGCATGGAGGTGGTGATGCGGTCGGGAACGATGGTGTGGTCCGCGGTGGACGAGCAGACCGACCTGCTGTCCGAGGCGTACCGCGCGACCGAACTGGAACTGCGCCGCCGTACGGACGAGCGGTTGCGGGCGCTGCTCGACGCGTTGCTCGACGGCCAGTGCGCGCCCGAACTCACCTCGCGCGCCGCCGCGGGCCTGGACATGCCCGAGCACGGCCGGTACGCCGTGGTGGTTCTGCGGCTGGCCAGGCGCGAGGGGCGCGAGCCGTTCCACCGGCTGATCCGCGACCCGGGGATGCGCATCGTGTGGCGGATGCGGGCCGACTGCGAGGTCGGGATCGTGGCACTGTCCGAGGGCGCCGGGCTCGATGCGCTGGCAGGACTGCTCGACGGGCACTGCCTCGGCCCCGGCGGGATCAGCCCGGTCGTGGAGGGGCTGGCCGAGCTGGGGTGGGCCCGGCAGCTGGCGGAGCTGGCGCTGCGCACCTGCCCTCGCGGCGAGACCGGCGTGATGCGCTTCGACCGCAGGATGCCCGCGGCGCTCGTGGTCGGCCGGCCGGATCTGGCCGCCCGGCTGGTGGCCGAGGTATTCGGGGAGTTGCTGGCCCAGGACCCCGCCGACCGGGCGGTGCTGCTGGAGACCCTCGAGGCCTGGCTCGACTGCGAGGGCTCGGCCGGCCGGGCCGCCGGGCGGCTCTACTGCCACCGCAACACGGTCTTCAACCGGCTGCGGCGCCTGGAGCAGCTCACCGGCAGGGCACTCTCCCGCCCCCGCGACCTCACGGAGATGACCCTGGCCCTGGACGCGCACATGCTCACCTCGACGGGTGGTACCCCGGGCTCCTGAGGGGGCGGCCCCGTGCTTTCGCGGAGACCGGGGTGCCTCGGGCTTGTGCCGGGGTCGGCGCGCGTGGAGGCGAAGGACGCGTCACCGTGGAAGGAGAAGCCGGCTGGGGGCAGGGAGAGGAGCGGGTGTGGAGCCGCAGGCTGCGTTGGAGCGGATCGCGTTTCTGCTGGAGCGTGCTCAGGCGCCGACGTACCGGGTCCGGGCCTTCCGTACGGCTGCGCGGGTGCTGGCCGGGCTGCCGCCGGGGGAGACCGAGAAGCTGGCGGCGGCCGGCTCCCTGGAGTCGTTGAAGGGCGTGGGGCCCAAGACCGCGCAGGTGGTGCGGGAGGCGCTGGCGGGGGAGGTACCGCGGTACCTGGGGAAGCTGGAGGCCGAGCCGGCACGGGAGGCCGCGCTGCCCGAGGCGGCACGGGAGCTGCGGGCGGCGCTGCGTGGCGACTGTCATCTGCACTCGGACTGGTCCGACGGCGGCAGTCCCATCGAGGAGATGGCCGCCACGGCGAAGGCGCTCGGGCACGAGTGGGCCGTGCTCACCGACCACTCGCCGCGGCTGACCGTCGCAGGCGGCCTGTCGGCCGACCGGCTGCGCGCCCAGCTGGACGTGGTCGCACGGGTGAGCGAGCGACTGGCGCCCTTCCGGCTGCTGACGGGCATCGAGTGCGACATCCTGGAGGACGGCGCCCTCGACCAGGAGGAGGAGTTGCTGGCCCGCCTCGATGTGGTGGTGGCGTCGGTCCACTCCGAACTGCGGATGCCCGGCGAGCGGATGACGCGGCGCATGGTCAGGGCCGTCCGGAACCCGCTGGTGGACGTTCTGGGGCACTGCACCGGTCGGCTGCTGTCGGGAAGGCGGCGGCCGGAGTCGGAGTTCGACGCGGAGGAGGTATTCGCGGCCTGCGCGGAGTCCGGGACCGCGGTGGAGATCAACTGCCGCCCTGAGCGCAGCGATCCACCCCGCCGGCTGCTGCGGCAGGCCCTGGACGCGGGAGTGTGCTTCGCCATCGACACCGACGCGCACGCGCCCGGTCAGCTCGACTGGCAGGCGGGCGGCTGCGTGCGCGCTGCCGAGTGCGGCGTACCGGCCGAGCGGGTCGTCAACACCCTGCCGGTCGCCCGACTGCTGGACTGGACGGCCCGGACTCGGTGAGCTCTCTCGCAATTCGCTTGCAATATTTGCGCTAGACTTGCGTGTATGACGCGACGACTTGCGCAGGTGGCGAAGAAGGTGGGCGTCTCCGAGGCGACCGTCAGCCGGGTGCTGAACGGCAAGCCCGGGGTGTCGGAGGGCACCCGGCAGGCGGTGCTCACCGCGCTGGACGTGCTCGGCTACGAACGGCCGACCCAACTGCGCGGTGAGCGCGGCAAGCTGATCGGCCTGGTGCTGCCCGAGCTGTCGAACCCGATCTTCCCCGCGTTCGCCGAGGTCGTCGGTGGTGCGCTCGCCCAGCGTGGGTTGACTCCGGTGCTGTGCACCCAGACGCCGGGGGGCATCCAGGAGACGGACTATGTGGACCTGCTGCTCCAGCAGCAGGTCTCCGGGGTGGTGTTCGCGGGCGGGCTCTACGCCCAGGCGGACGCTCCGCACGACCACTACCGGCTGCTGCACGACAGGAACCTCCCGGTCGTGCTGGTCAACGCGCTGGTGCCCGGGCTCGACTTCCCCTGCGTCTCCACCGACGACGCGGTCGCGGTGGAGCAGGCGTGGCGCCATCTCACCTCGCTCGGGCACGAGCGGATCGGCCTGGCCCTCGGCCCGTCCGACCACATGCCCTCGCGGCGCAAACTGGCAGCGGCGCAGGCCGTGGCGCGCGCCGCGGGCTCCGAGCTGCCCGAGGAGCGTGTGGTGCGCGGGATGTACTCGATGGAGGGCGGCCACGCGGCGGCGTCCCGGCTGCTGGACGCCGGAGTGACCGGCATCGTCTGCGCCAGCGACATCATCGCCCTGGGTGCTGTACGGGCCGCGCGCCGGCGCGGGATGCGGGTCCCGGAGGACGTGTCGGTGGTGGGGTACGACGACTCGCCGCTGATGACCGTCACCGACCCGCCGCTGTCGACCGTCCGGCAGCCGATCGACGCGATGGGCCGTACGGCGATCCAGCTGCTGACGGCGCAGATCGACGGCAAGGAAGTGGTGCGCGACGAGATCGTGTTCGAACCCGAGCTCGTGGTACGCGGCTCGACCGGGCCCCTCGCATCCGGCCGGTGAACCTCGCGCAATGAGCTGTCGATAATTTTCAATTTCTGCGCGACATCTTGCTCTCCCATGGTCCCGGTGCTTGAGTGTGCGCCATCGCTCACTCAAGCGTCGCCCAGAGGGGTCAACCGATGTCATCCACGAGAACCCGCGCCCTCGCGCTCGCCACCGTCACCGCCGCGTCCCTGACCGCGCTCGCCGGCTGTGGCACCAGCAGCAACAGCACGGACGACGGGCCGGGCGGCACGGTGCGGCTCGATGTCAACGGGCAGCCGCCGAAGACCCAGGCATTCGAACGCAAGCTCTTCGACAAGCACGTCAAGCAGTTCGAGAAGGCCCATCCGGACATCGACATCGTTCCGCACGAGGGCTTCATGGACCCGAAGACCTTCAACGCCAAGCTGGCGGGCGGCAAGTTGGAGGACGTCTTCTACGTCTACTTCACCGACACCCGGAATCTGATCGCCAAGAAGCAGGCAGCCGACATCACCGACCAGATCAAGGACATGCCGCACCGAGGTGACGTCCAGGACGAGCTGATGAAGGTCTTCCAGGACGAACAGGGCCGCCAGTACGGTCTGCCGACCGCCAACTACTCCATGGGCCTGCTCTACAACCGCGCGCTGTTCAAGAAGGCCGGACTCGACCCGGACCAGCCGCCGCGGACCTGGGCGGACGTACGCGCCGCGGCGAAGAGGATCGCCAAGCTGGGCGACAACACCGTCGGCTACGCCGACTTCTCCAAGAACAACCAGGGCGGCTGGCACTTCACCGCGGAGCTGTACTCGCGCGGCGGCCGGATGGCCACCCAGCACGACGGGAAGTGGAAGGCCGCGTTCAACTCCGCCGAGGGCAGGGCCACCCTGCAGGACTTGCACGACATGCGGTGGAAGGACAACTCGATGGGCAGCAAGCAGCTGCTCCAGGCCGAGGACGTCCAGCGGATGATGGGCAGCGGCAAGCTCGGCATGTACATCTCCGCCGCCGACAACATCACCGTCATCGCCAAGCAGTTCGGCGGCGACTACAAGGACTTCGGTCTCGCGCCCGTCCCCGACGCCAAGGCTACGCTGATCGGCGGCGAGGGCTACATGATCAACCCGAAGGCCTCCCCGGAGAAGATCGAGGCCGGCGTCGAGTGGCTGCAGTGGAAATACCTCAACCCCGACCTCGTCGAGCGCAACATCCAGGACAACCTCGACGCGAAGCTGCCCATCGGGCTGCCCATGCCCCCCACCCCGGACATCTGGAAGGGCACCGTGCGCGACCGGGTGGAGAAGGCCAAGCGGAAGCACGCCAACGTTCCGGTCCACAACTACCAGCGGTTCATGGACGCCGCTCCCCGCACCACCGGCGTACTCGAACCCCCCAAGGCGCAGCAGGTCTACGCCGTGCTGGACAGCGCGATGCAGGCGGTCCTCACCAAGAAGGACGCCGACATCGACAAGCTTCTCGACACCGCCGAGAAGAAGGTCAACCAGATCTACAGCGCGTCCTGATGGCCGCCGCACCCCTGCTGGAGAAACCGGAACGGCCGGAGAAGCCGGTTGTCCCGCCGTCCGTCACCGCGGCCCGTGAGCGACGTGCGGCACGGCGCCGCCGCTCGGTGCGCGAGCATCTGACCGCGTACGGCTTCCTGTGCGCCGCCGTGGCGGTCTTCGCGCTCTTCTCGTGGTGGCCGATCGTCCGCAATGTGCTGCTGGCCTTCCAGCACGTCAACTTCGCCACCGGCAACACCTGGGCGGGCTGGGACAACTTCGAGAAGTTGTTCCGCGACCCGCTGCTGGCCACGGCCTGGAAGAACACCGGGTTGTTCACCGCGTACGCGCTCGTGCTCGGCTTCCTGGTGCCGTTCCTGACCGCGGTGCTGCTGAACGAGTTCCGGCACGCCCGTGCGTACTTCCGCGTCCTGGTCTATCTGCCGGTGATGCTGCCGCCGGTGGTGGTCGCCCTGATGTGGAAATGGTTCTACGACCCCGGCCCGGGACTGATCAACGAGATCCTGCGCACCCTTCACCTGCCGACCTCCGCCTGGCTGGACTCCTCCTCCACCTCGCTGGTCTCCCTGGTGATCGTCTCCACCTGGGCCAACATGGGCACCGCCACGCTGATCTATCTGGCGGCCCTCCAGACCATCCCCGGCGAGCTGTACGAGGCCGCGGAGCTGGACGGCGCGAACATCTGGCAGCGGCTGCGCCACGTCACCGTCCCGCAGACCCGGTTCGTCCTGCTGGTCCTGCTGCTGCTCCAGGTCGTCGCGACGATGCAGGTGTTCACCGAGCCGTACGTGATGACGGGCGGCGGCCCGGAGGACTCGACGGTGACCGTGATGTTCCTCGTCTACCGCTACGCGTTCGTCTACAACGACTTCGGTACCGCCAGTGCGCTCAGCCTGCTGCTGCTGATCGTCCTCGCCGGATTCTCCGGCCTGTATCTGCGCCTCACCCGCGGCGCCGGGGAGGACTGATGGCCGCCTCGCCCCGAACGCTCGTCCGTCCCGCCGTACTGCGCACCCGCAAGGGCCGGCTGGTCTACTGGTCGGTGCTGGCCGTGACGCTGGCACTGTTCACCGTCGCCTTCCTGGTCCCGCTGTACTGGGCCGCGACCGGCGCGATGAAGTCCTCCACCGAACTGGCGCAGAACCCGCCCTCGTACGTCCCCGCGCACTGGCACCCGGAGAACTATGCCCGGGCCTGGCGCGAGATGGACCTGACCCGCTACTTCCTCAACACGGTGCTGCTGGCGGGCGGCGCCTGGCTGGTCCAGCTCGCGGTGCAGGTACCGGCCGCGTACGCGCTGTCCAAGCTGCGGCCCCGGTTCGGGAACGCGGTGCTGGGTCTGATGCTGGTCACCCTGATGATGCCCGCCACCGCCCTGCTGGTGCCCGTCTACCTCACCGTGGTCGACGTCCCGCTGTTCGACCGGAATCTGATCAACAGTCCGAGCGCGGTATGGCTGCCCGCCGCCGCCAACGCCTTCAACATCTACATCCTGAAGAACTTCTTCGACCGCGTCCCCGACGAGTTGCTGGACGCCGCGCGGATCGACGGCGCCGGGCCGCTCGGCACCATGTGGCGGATCGTGCTGCCGCTGTCCCGGCCCATCCTGGCCGTGGTGTCGATCCTGTCGGTCGTCACCGCGTGGAAGGACTTCCTCTGGCCGCTGCTGGTGCTGCCGGACCCGGCCAAGCAGCCGCTGAGCGTCTTCCTCCAGCGCGTCGCCCAGGACACCCCGCTGAACAGCCTGGTGGCGGGCCTGGTGATGGCCTCGCTGCCGCTGATCGCGCTCTTCCTGGTCTTCCAGCGGCAGATCGTCGCCGGCCTCGGCGCGGGCAGCCTCAAGGGCTGACGGGACGCGCTGGACACAGCCGCATCCCAGCATCGCACGCACGGACTTCGCCGTACGAACGACTTCGCCGTACGAAAGGACTCCTCCTTTGTCCCGCACGGAATGGTGGCGCAGCGCGGCCATCTACCAGGTGTACGTCCGCTCCTTCGCCGACGGGAACGGCGACGGCACCGGCGATCTGGCCGGCGTCCGCGCCCGGCTGCCCTACCTTGCCGAACTCGGCGTGGACGCCCTGTGGTTCACCCCCTGGTACCTCTCACCGCTCGCCGACGGCGGCTACGACGTCGCCGACTACCGCACCATCGACCCGGCCTTCGGCACCCTCGCCGAGGCGGAGGCGCTGCTGGCCGAGGCCCGCGCGCTCGGGCTGCGCACCATCGTGGACATCGTGCCCAACCATGTCTCGGACCAGCACCCGTGGTTCAAGGCCGCGCTCGCCGCCGGGCCGGGCTCACCCGAGCAGGAGCTGTTCCACTTCCGCCCGCCCTCCGCCGAGCCGCCGAACGACTGGGTGAGCGAGTTCGGCGGGGTGCCCTGGTCGCGCACCGAGAGCGGTCAGTGGTACCTGCACCTGTTCACCCCCGAACAGCCGGACCTCAACTGGAACCATCCGAAGGTGCGCCAGGAGCACGAGGAGGTGCTGCGGTTCTGGTTCGAGCGCGGCGCGGCGGGCGTACGGATCGACAGCGCCGCCCTGCTCGCCAAGGCGGACGGGCTGCCCGACATGCCCGCTGACGGCGGCCCGCACCCGTTCCACGACCGGCCCGAGCTGCACGGCATCTACCGCACTTGGCGGCGGCTGGCCGAGGAGTACGACGCCGTGCTGATCGGTGAGATCTGGCTGCCGGACCCCGAGCGGTTCGCCCGCTATCTGCGCCCCGACGAGCTGCACACCGCCTTCAACTTCGACTTCCTCGCCCGCCCCTGGGACGCGGCCGAGCTGCGCGAGTCGATCGATATGACGCTCGCCGCGCACGCCCCGGTCGGAGCGCCGGCCACCTGGGTGCTGGCCAACCACGATGTGACCCGCACGGTCACCCGCTACGGGCGGGCGGAGGACACCGGCTTCGCCTTCGAGCGGAAGCGCTCCGGGGTGCCCACCGATCTGGACCTGGGGACCCGCAGGGCACGCGCCGCCGCGCTGCTCAGCCTGGCGCTGCCCGGCTCCGTCTACCTCTACCAGGGCGAGGAGCTGGGTCTGCCGGAGGCGGAGATTCCCCCGGAGCGGGTCCAGGATCCGATGCACGCCCGCTCCGGCGGTGTCGACCCGGGCCGGGACGGCTGCCGGGTACCGCTGCCCTGGCGCGCGGACGGTGACGGGCCGTCCTGGCTGCCGCGCCCCGCCGGCTGGGAGCGCTACGCGGCCGAGCGGCAGTCCGGTGACGCGGACTCGATGCTCTCGCTGTACCGCACCGCGCTGCGGCTGCGCCGCGCTTTCCGGGACGCGGGCGGGCTGCGCTGGCTGCCCATGGAGGCACCCCATGTGCTGTCCTTCGCGCGAACCGTGCCGGACGGCGGCGGCACCGTGCTGTGCGTGGTCAACTTCGGCCCGCCGGAGGTGGCGCTCCCCGCGCACCGAGAACTCCTGCTGGCGAGCGGCCCCCTGACACCGTCGGGCGGGCTGCCGCAGGACACGGCGGTCTGGCTGCGGGCCTGACCCGGGCACGGCCGCCGCCCTCCCTCCCCCACAGAAGGGAATGTCATGGGCACTACACAACGCACGGCCCGCGCCCGTCGAGGCGCGGCACGCACCAGGGCCTGGCGGCCCACGCTGGCCGCCGTGCTCAGCGCCGGACTGCTGCTGTCCGGCTGGCAGGCGGCCTCGGCCGGGGCGGTCCCCGGCGGCCTCCCCGACGGCCGGGACACCGGTCCCCTCCCCGTCCGCATCGGCGGCAAGAGCGCCGACCGCGCGCAGGACGGCGATCCGGACACCTACGCGAAGGGCAGCAGATCCCACTGGGTAGGGGCCGACCTCGGGGCCACCCGCCGCCTGGACCGGGTGCGGCTCTCGCTGCCCGGCAAGGCCCAGCAGGTGCAACTCCAAGGGTCCGTCAACGGCCGCGATTTCGTCGAGCTGTCCGACGCCCGGGCCCGCAAGGGCGAGGTCACGCTCCGCCTGGGCGGCGCCCCGGTGCGCTACCTGCGTGCCGTCGGTGCGACCCGGGTCGGTGAGCTCGCGGTGTACGGCGCGGCCTCGGGAGACACGGCACCGCCGAAGGCACCGCAGCGCATCCGGCTGGACGGCGCGACACTGCGCTGGGAGCGCGTCCCGGGCGCGGCCGGCTACGACATCTACGCCGACGGCCGACTGCGCGCCGGGCTGCCAGCGACGGCGACGCGGTGGCAGGACACCACGGCAGCCGGCGGCACCCGTCAGAAGGTGGCGTACACGGTGCGGGCCAGGGACGCGGCGGGCAACCAGTCCCCGGACAGCCGCGCGGCCACCCGCGTCGTCGCGGCCGGTAAGGGCTCCTCGCGTGCCGCCTTCACCCCGCCCCGGGCCAAGCCCACCTCCAAGGCCGCGCCCGAGCGCGCCGGGAACGTGACCGCGACCGGCGCCGACATGCCCTACACCACCGTCGAGGCCGAGTCCGGCACCACCGGGGGCGGCGCCCAGGTGGTCGGCCCCAACCGGAAGATCGGTGATCTGGCGGGGGAGGCGTCGGGCCGCAAGGCCGTGACGCTCAAGGAGACGGGTCAGTACGTGGAGTTCACCACCACGGTCGACACCAACACCCTGGTCACCCGCTTCTCCATACCGGACGCACCGGGCGGCGGCGGGACCGACGCGACCCTGAACGTGTATGTGGACGGCGAGAAGAGCAAGGCGCTCGACCTGACCTCCAGGTACGCCTGGCTGTACGGCCCCGAGGCGGCGCCGGTCAACAACCCGGGCGCGGGCCCCGCGCGGCACATCTACGACGAGGCGCAGCTGGACCTCGGCCGCACCGTACCGGCCGGAAGCCGGATCCGGCTGCAGAAGGACGCCGACAACTCCTCGTCCTACGCGATCGACTTCGTCGATTTCGAGAAGGTCTCCGCGACGCCGAACCCGGACCCGGAGGCGTTCGTCGAGCCGGCCGGCTTCACCCACCAGGACGTGCAGAACGCGTTGGACAAGGCCCGGATGGACACCACGGGTAGGATCCAGGGTGTCTATCTGCCGCCGGGCGACTACCGGACCTCCAGCAAGTTCCAGGTCTACCTCAAACCCGTGAAGGTGATCGGCGCCGGGCCGTGGTTCACCCGCTTCCACGCCCCCTCGGGGCAGGAGAACACCGACGTGGGCTTCCGGGCCGACAACGGGGCCAACGGCTCGACGTTCTCCGGCTTCGCGTACTTCGGGAACTACACCTCCCGCATCGACGGGCCCGGCAAGGTCTTCGACTTCCAGAACGTCTCGGACATCACGATCGAGAACATCTGGGCCGAACACATGGTCTGTCTCTACTGGGGCGCCAACACCGACAGGATGACGCTCAAGGACAACCGCATCCGCAACACCTTCGCCGACGGTCTGAACATGACCAACGGCTCCAGCGACAACCTGGTGACCGACAACGAGACGAGGGCGACCGGCGACGACTCCTTCGCGCTGTTCTCCGCGCTCGACTCGGGCGGTGGCGACCAGCAGCACAACGTCTACCAGAACCTCACCTCGAAGCTCACCTGGCGGGCCGCGGGTCTGGCCGTCTACGGCGGACGGCTCAACACCTTCCGCAACATCCGTGTCGCGGACACCCTGGTCTACTCCGGGGTGACCATCTCCTCGCTGGACTTCGGCTATCCGATGAACGGCTTCGGGCCCGAGGAGACGACGTTCGAGGGCCTTGGCATCGAGCGGGCCGGGGGTCACTTCTGGAACGGCCAGACCTTCCCCGGCATCTGGCTGTTCTCGGCCTCGAAGCCGTTCCGGGGAATCCGGGTGAACGGTGCCGAGATCACCGATCCGACGTACCACGGGATCATGTTCCAGACCAACTACGTCGGACAGCAGCCACAGCATCCCGTCGAGGACACGGAGCTGACCGACGTCACCGTCTCCGGGGCCAGGAAGAGCGGTGACGAGTACGACGAGAAGTCCGGCTTCGGCATCTGGGCCAACGAGATGCCCGAGGCCGGCCAGGGACCGGCCGTGGGCGAGGCGACGTTCCGCGGGCTGACCCTGCGGGACAACGCCGAGGACATCCGCAACACGACATCCACCTTCAAGATCAACATCGAGTGACCGGCTCCGCCCGGTTCCGGCGGCCTGTCCGGCCCCGGGACCGGGCGTGGCCCGACGTGCGGTGAAGGCGCGGCCGAACGTAATTGCCCGCGTACTTCGGGGAGTTGCCCGGCCGCAGGAGGTGACGCGGCGTCGGCGCACCGGGTATTGACGGCGCGGTTCCGTGGGAGGTGGGGTTGGCCCCTCAGGCAGATGTTCCCCCCACAGGAGGCCTGTTCGATGGAAGACAGCTCCACCTCACCCACCCCTGCCGGTGGCGCGGAACGAGGGAGGCGGATACCCCCACACCGCTTCCGCTTGCTGATCGCCCTGGCCGTCGTCGGCGGATTGACGGGCGCGGCGCCGGGCACCTCGTCGTTCGCCGCCCACGAGGATGCCGGGACGGCCCCGAAGCAGCCGAAGGCCGAGTACACCTCGCCGTTCACCGGGCTTCCGGCGAAACGGAACCCGGTGCTCGCGGTGAAGATCGACAACCACAAGGACGCGCGGCCGCAGACCGCGCTCGAAGACGCCGACATCGTCGGCGTGGAGAAGGTCGAGGGCGGCCTGAGCCGGGTGTTCGCCATCTACTCCAGCCACTATCCCGAGACTCTGGGCCCGGTGCGCAGCGCCCGCGAGTACAACGTCGAGCAGCTGCGCATGTTCCAGCGCCCGGCCCTCGCCTACTCGGGCGCACGCCAGGCAGTCGTCGACAAGATCGAGAAGTCACCGCTGTACGGCGTCTCGCACGACGACCACCCGGACGCCTACGAGCGCGGTGGCGACCACGAGCCCCCGCACAACCTCTACGGCCACCCCGACAAGCTCCTCGCAAAGGCGCCGAAGGCGAGCAAGGCCGACGACATCGGCTTCCGTTTCGGCGCGGAGCCGAGCGGTGGTACGCCGACCGAGGAGCAGACCGTCGATCACGGCTCGTCCCGGACCACGTTCACCTGGTCCGCGAAGGAGGACCGCTGGCTGGCCTCCTTCGACGGGGAGCCGGCGAAGAGCACATCCGGCAAGCGGCTCGGCGGCAAGACCGTGATCGTCCAGAAGACGGACATGCCGCCGGACTCCAGCGGCAAGACGCCGTACATCGAGACGGTCGGCAGCGGAGAGGCGACCGTGCTGCGCGACGGCAAGGCGTTCACGACCGAGTGGCAGCGCACGAGTGCGACGGCCGACACCACCTACACCTTGCCGGACGGTCGGCGGATGCCCTTCGACAAGGGCCAGGTCTGGCTCGTCTACCAACAGCGCTGACGCGCTGCCGCAACCGCCGGAGGACGAGGCCGGTCCGACAGCGGAAGAGGACCGTTCGAGGCCGGTCGCCAGGAGAGTGCCGGGTGGTGGTAAGGCCACCCGGCCCGGCACGGCCCGACAGCTCAGCGATCCCGTTTGGTGACCACGAACCGGTCGATGACCAGGTGGTCGATCTCGGTGGCGAGGAAGCACTCCAACGCGTCCCTCGGCGAGCAGACGATGGGCTCTCCGGCCACGTTGAAGGAGGTGTTGAGCAGGCAAGGGACGTCGGTCCGGGCCGTGAAGGCCCGCAGCAGCTGCGCGAGGTGCGGATTCTGCCGCTCGTCGACCGTCTGGATGCGCGCGGTGCCGTCCACATGGCAGGCGCCGGGGATCCGCTCCCGGTACTCCTGCCGTACCGGGAAGACGAACGTCATATAGGGGGAGGACGTCTTCTTGCCCATCTCGAAGACGCGGGGAGCCTCGGCTTCGAGGACGACAGGTGCGAACGGGCGGAACGGCTCCCGGTGCTTCACACGGAGGTTGATGATGTCCTTGATATCGGGGATCGCCGGGTTGGCGAGGATGCTCCGGTTCCCCAGGGCGCGCGGCCCGAACTCGGCACGCCCCTGGAACCAGCCCACGACGCGCGTCCCGGCCAGCAGCTCCGCGGTCCTGTCCGCGACCGAAGCGGCGTCAGGCTCCTCCTGCCACACCACGAGGTCCGCGTACTGCTCCAGCGCCTCCCGGATGTGCCCCGCGTCGTAGGACGGCCCCAGATAAGGGGTGGTGACCGCGGCGGCGGGCCGATTCCGCAGACCGGCGGCGTACACGGCCGCGCCGATGGCGACACCCGGATCACTGGCCCCGAAGCTGACCTCCATACCGGTGAACGACGATCTCTCCAGCATCTTGGTGTTGGCGACGCAGTTGAGGGCCAGACCGCCCTCGAAGAGCAGGGTGTCCAGGTTGGAGGCTGCCGTCAGCGTCCGCAGCTGGTGCGCGGTGACGGCCTCGACCATATGCTGGGCCAGCCCGGCGACCTTGACGCGGAAGTCGAACTGCTCCCGCTTCTCGCTGTCGCCGTCGAAGAGGCTGTCGAACAGCGCGTAGTAAGCCTGGACGTCCTGGGGGACGGAGAGGGTGTACGAGCCGTTCTCGTGCAGCCGCACGACCCGTTCGAGCAGGGGATTGTGCCGCGGCGGCGGACCGTAGGCGGCCAGGCCCATCACCTTGTACTCGTCGTTGTTGGGCACGAACCCCAGATAGCGCGTGATCCTCCCGTAGGTCACGGCCAGCGAACTGCTCATGTCGACGGCGGTGTCCTCCAGCAGACGGACCACGCCGTTGCGCAGCTCGCCCATGACGGAGGACAGGGTCTCGGCCCGACCGTCACTCACCAGGAAAGCGGCATCGCCTCCGCCGGCCAGATAGGCGCCGCACATGAGATGAGCCAGATGGTGGGGCACCAAGGAGAGCTTGTCGGGATCGAGCTCGTAGCCGGTACGTTGGACGAAGTCGCTGTACACCGCCTCGCGGCTGAGCATGTCGGTGTACAGCTCACCAGTACGCCGCAGGGAGTCGAACTTCGCCGTGACCGGCAGATCGCTGCCGCATATCTGCGCGATCATCTCCTCGGCCACGGTCGGGGAGAAGCGCCAGGGGAAGGCGACCACATCCACCTGGTCGAGACCGACACCCACCGAGTCCAGACACCACTCGATCGCGTGCGCCGGGAAGTCCGAGGTCTTCTTGACCCGGCTCAACCGCTCCTCCTCGACCGCGGCGACCACCTCGCCATCGATCATCAGCGCTGCCGCGGCGTCGTGCCCGACCAGGAGATTGCGGCCGACACCGGTCGCGCCGAAGAGGCGTCCGAACAGCTCCGCACCTCGGGTGAAGCCGTTGTAACCGAGCACGATCACTGTCCCTCAGCCTCCCGAGCGCGACGGCGACGCGGAGGAACAGGTTACTGCGCAGGGTTACTTGGGGGACAGGCGTGATGTGCGAGCGGGATGAGGCCCGCCCTCTGCGGTTCTCGCGGTGACCAAGCAGACGGCGGGCCTCCGGCCCGAGCCGGAACGGGGGGCCCGTACCGGGGACCGGGGACCGGAACCGTCCGTCCGGTTGCAATTCTGCAAGTGGAGCCCGGGCGTGCCTTGTTCATCTCTGCCGGGTGGATGTGTGGTGCTTGCACAGGGCGGTCACTATTCGTGCCGACACGTACACGAAGAGGTGTGAGGTTTCACGGGCGCAGCGAATGTGCTCCGAACAGCGGCAAGGCGCGGTGTCATTCCGTACCCGCCAACCGCAGAGTTCTTCCTGTGACCTATGTCACGCATCACCCGGTAAAAGATCATGCTCCTGTATATCCACATCGCTGTACCCCCTGTGCCACGATGCCATTGTGTTGGCCCCGGTCGGAGTAACTGATCGGGAAACATCCAACGGGGGTTCAGTCATGCCGAGATTCGCTGTCTCCGCAAAACGTTTATCCGATCCACTGGCCGGCTGCTTCTTCTTACCCGGGCCGTACGGCACATGACTTCTCAGGTTTTGGCTGGACGTGACGCGGGGAGATGAGAGTGCCGACACTGATCGTCATCGGGTACCGGGGCGACCTCGACCGAGCGCTGCAGCGCCGTGGCCTGGATCCCTTCTATATCGTGCAGGCGCCGGCGAGTCCGCCGGAGGGGCGGAGGTCCGCGTGTGTCAGCGATATGGAGAATGTTCAGGAAGTACTGCGGGTAATACTCTCCGCGCGCCTCGACGACCTGGCCGGAGTGCTGTCCGTCCATGAAATGGGAGTCTTCCCGGCCGCCTGTCTGCGTCAGCAGTTGGGCCTGCCCGGGAACGCGGACGCGAAGAAGGTTCTCTACTTCCGGGACAAGTATCTGCAAAAGAGCGGTCTGCCTCCGCAGATCCGGCGGGCGCGCTGCCGGTATGCGACAAAGAAGACGTCTTTCGAGGATCTTGTCGAGGATCTGGGGGACGCTGTCGTCATCAAGCCGGCCACCGGGGCGGGCTCTTTGCGTACGAATATCGTTCGTAGCCCCGAAGAATACGCGAAGTGCTTGGAGCTCTTCCCCGGGAAGTCCGACGTGGAAATCGTCGCCGAGTCCTTCATAGACGCTCCGGAAGTCTATATCGACGGCATCTGGAGCAACGGGGGCCTGCGGTGGTCTTCCGTCTCCCGCTACCACGCCTCGCCGGTCAGTGCCGCACAAGGCGGCATCCTGGCCGCTCATCTCCTGGACCGAAGACGACACCCCGAACTGTTCCAGCAACTGGAGACGCTGGCTGGGCAGGTGTTCACCAGTCTGGACGCCCCCGACTGCGTCTTTCATCTCGAAGCCTTCCTGAGCGAGGCGGGATTGACGTTCGGCGAGTGCGCCGTCCGCCTCCCCGGAGGGCTTTCACCGCAGGCCAACGGACTGACGTACGGCGTCGACCTCTTCGACGTCGAGATCGGTCTCGCACTCGGGGAGGTGCCCACCCGGGCCCTGGGCAGTCAGGCACCGGAACGCTTCTACGGATATGTGCTTCTGCGCCCCTCCAGCAGCGGACATCTGACGCAGCAGGACTTCGAGCGCAGCTTCCGCTTGGAGGCCATCACCTACTCTTCGTCGCCCGACACGCCGCTCGGGCCGTACGGCAGTGTCGGTCATGCCGTGGTGTCCGACCCGGACGAGCTGCAGTTGCAGAAGACGATCGAGGAGATCGTGCGCTTCAACGAGGTCGGCTGAGATCGGCCGAGGCCGCTGCCGGGCAGGGACGCCCCGGTCCCGCCCGGCCCACGGCCGCCGGGCTCGACAACGCTTCTGGCGCGGGGTCGTGCCCGGATCCAGCTCCTGGGTGCCCTCAGGCGGCCTTGAGGTCGCCTGCCCGCGCGTCCGCCCGCCGTGGGAGCCCCAGGGGGCGCGGCCAAGTTTCCGTCCCGTACGTCCCGTACGCCTCCGCTCAGGCGTCTGTTCGCGACTGTCCCGTCGCTTCCGAATCGGAGGTATTCCCCCATGCCGGACCAGAACCCCGCTTCGACACTCCCGCAGTTGCTCGAAAGTGTGTCGCATGACAGATCCCGAGGCATCACTTTCATCGGTGGCTCCTTCCTGTCCTACGCCGATCTGTGGGAGTCGGCCTGCCGGATGTCGCAGGGGCTGCGCAGCCACGGCACCACTCCGGGCGGCCGCGCGCTGATCGCCGCCAACGATCCGGAGAGTTTCGTCCGTGCCTTCTGGGGGTGCGTGCTGAGCGGTGTCGTGCCGTGCCCGTTCACACCACCGGCCGAACCCGGCCGCGCACGGGCTCAACTGGAGGATCTTCGCGAGCTGTTGGGTGACCCGCTGGCGGTCGTTCCCAAGGCGGTGCACGGAGATCTCCCCGATGTCGGGTTGCGCACCGTGACGGTGGAGGAGCTGAGTCAGGCTCCGGCCGAGGCCGAGCACGAGCAGCGCCATGCTCCGGTCGCCGACGATCTCGCCTTGCTGATGCTCACTTCCGGCTCCACCGGTTCGAGCAAGGCGGTCAGGCTCACCCACGCCAACCTGCTGGCGGCGCAGGCGGGAAAGGCGGGGGCGCTGGAACTGGGGCCGCAGGACACGACGATGAACTGGATCTCGGCCGATCACATAGCCGCGATCGAGGCACACCTGCTGCCGATGGTCAACGGCGCCGAGCAGGTGGTGGCGACCCCCGCCACCGTGCTGGCGGACCCGCTCGAATTCCTGCGCCTGCTGACCGCGCACCGGGTGAGGGTGACCTTCACCCCCAACTTCTTGTTCGGCCAGATCAACCAGGCCCTCGCACAGGGGCCGGCCCCGCAGGGGGTGGAACTGTCCCGGGTGCGGTACATCATCTCCGGCGGCGAGGCCACCGTCACCGCCACCGCACGGGCGTTCCTGAACGCGCTGTCGGGCCACGGGCTGCGCCAGGATGTGATCGTGCCCGCTTTCGGGATGACCGAGACATGTGCGGGCAGCGTGTTCAACCGCGACTTCGCCGCCCGGGACCTGGAAACCGAGTTCCCTCCGCTGGGCCGCCCGGTGCGCGGGCTGCACATTCGGATCGCCGACGCGGACGGCAACGTCCTGTCGTCCACCGACGCGCCCGGCACGGCCGACCCGGGTGAGGTGCAGCTACGCGGCACGATGGTCACCGACGGCTATTTCGGCAACGACCGGGCCACCGCGCAGGCGTTCACCGCCGACGGCTGGTTCCGCACCGGCGACCTGGGCCGCCTCGACGCCGAAGGGCGGCTGATGCTGGTCGGCCGGACCAAGGACTCCATCATCGTCAACGGGGTCAACTACTACAGCCACGATCTGGAAGCCGTCCTGAACGGGCTGGAGGAGGTGCGGCACGGGCAGGTCGCGGCATTCCCGATCCGACCCGCCGGTGCCGACTCCGAACAGCTCGCCGTCGCGTTCGTCCCGGCAGGAGACCCCACCGACGACTCGGCCGTCTACCGCGCCATCGTGGCGATACGCAGCTCCACGGTGATGCACTGGGGGTTCCGGCCCCAGCTGATCCTCCCGGTCGCCGCGGCCCAGATCCCGCGCGGCAACCTCGGCAAGGTCCAACGGTCCCGGCTGCGCTCAGCCGTGGAGAGCGGGGACCTGGCGGAGGCGGCACGCCGGGCGGAGGAGGTGAGCACCCGGTTCCTCGGTGCCTACGTGGCACCGGAGGGGGAGGCCGAGACCGCGCTGGCCGCCATCTACACCCGCGTACTGAACACCGGAAGGGTGTCAGCGACCGCCAGCTTCTTCGACCTGGGCGGGACCTCGCTCGATGTGCTGCGGCTCAAGTCCGAGATCCAGGCCGGGTTCGGCCTCGATGACGTGCCGATGTCGACGCTCCTGCAGACCCCGACCGTCCGAGCACTGGCCCGCCGGCTGACCGCTGGGCGGGGGGCGGGCGGGGACGCGGCCTACGACCCGCTGGTGCCGCTGCAGATCACCGGGGACGGGACACCCCTGTTCTGTGTGCATCCGGGTCTGGGGGAGGTGCTGGTGTTCGTCAACCTCGCCAAGTACTTCACCGGCGAGCGCCCGTTCTACGCCCTGCGGGCCCGGGGGTTCGGGGAGGGCGAGACCCACTTCGGGTCGTTCGACGAAATGGTCTCCACCTATGTGGAAGCGATCCGGCGCACTCAGCCGACCGGCCCCTACGCGGTCGCGGGCTACTCCTACGGCGGCGCAGTCGCGTTCGAGATCGCCAAGCGGCTGGAGGCCGACGGCGACCGGGTCGGTTTCGTGGGCGTCTTCAACCTGCCGCCGCATATCTCCGGCCGTATGAACGAGATCTCCTTCACCGACGGCGCGATCAATCTCGCGCTGTTCCTGGAGCTGATCAGCGCGGCCGACGTCGAACGGCTGACGACCACGCTCCGCGCCCTGCCCGAGGCCGAGCAACTGGCCTATCTGGTCGACCAGGCCCCCAAGCGGCGGCTGACCGAGCTGGACCTGAACGTCGAGCGGTTCGCCAACTGGGTGCACCTGGCTCAGAACATGGTGCAGCTGGGCCGCACTTACGAACCCTCGGGGACGGTCGAGCAGGTGCGGGTCTTCTACTGCACTCCGTTGCGCGGCAGCAAACAGGAGTGGCTGGACAACCAGCTGCGCCACTGGGACGAGTTCACCCGCGCCCCCAACACCTATGTCGAAGTCGACGGGGAGCACTACACCCTGATGAGCCCGCAGCATGTGCAGACCTTCCAGACGACGTTGCGGCACGAGCTGGCCCGCGCGCTCGGCTGAGGACGACAAGAGGCAGCAGCCGCCGATACGACGGACCAGGAGCCGCCGATCATGCAAGGCAGGAAGATACTCGTCACAGGTGGAACCGGACAGGTCGCAAGACCCGTCGCCGAGTCGCTCGCCGAGGACAACGAGGTGTGGTGCCTGGGCCGGTTCGGCGACCTGGCCGCCCGCAAGGCACTCGAAGCACGGGGTGTGCGTACCGCCACCTGGGACATGGCCACCGACGAACTCGGTGAAGTGCCCCGCGACTTCACCCATGTGCTGCACTCGGCCGTGCACAGGGGCGACGGCAAGGACTTCGAGGAGGCCGCGCGGATCAACGCTGTCGCAACGGCACGGTTGATGACGCACTGTCGCTCGGCCGAGTCGTTCCTGTACGTCTCCTCCGGCGTGGTCTACAACCGGGCCGACCGTACGCACCGGTACCGCGAGAGCGATCCGCTGGGCGGAGCGGCGCCATGGCTACCGACGTACCCCGTCGCCAAGATCACGGCCGAAGGCGTGGTGCGCGGTCTGGCCGAGGCCCTTTCGCTGCCGGCGGTGATAGCCCGGCTCAACATCGCCTACGGCCCGTACGGCCATGGCGGTGTGCCGATGATCCTGTTCAAGGAGATGCGCGGGGGGCAGCCGTGCGCGGTGCCGCGCGAGGGGCAGAACTACTGCAACCTGCTGCACACCGACGACGTCGTCCGACAGGTGCCGCTGCTGTGGGCCGTGGCGCGGACGCCGGCGCGGGTCGTCAACTGGGGCGGTGACGAGGAGGTCGGCATCACCGACCTGCTGGAACACATGTCCGCGCTCACCGGAGTGCCCGTCCGACTGGACCGCAACGACTACAGCCGGGAGACAGCGATCTTCGACCACGACGTCCGCCGCAGCCTCATCGGCGACTGCTCGGTCGGCTGGCGTACCGGAATCGCCCGCACCCTGGCCGCACTGTTCCCGGAATACCGGGACCGCATCGACGCCCACGTCGATGCGCACAAGGCCGCGAGCTCGAACTGACGAAGGGGAGTGGAGAAGGTGCTTGTGCGCGCCCACGGCACTCGCGTCGACGACGACAGCGGGCCCAGGCCGGTACGCGAAGGCGGCGGCAGGACGTGGCCCGAACCGGAACGGGGTTGAGATGCGCAGGTCCGCGGATATCGACGAACTGCGGCGCGTACTGTGCGCCGCTCTGGGCTCCCCCGAGCCCGTCTGCTCCTTGGCCCGGCTGGAACCCGACCCCGGCGCGTTCGCCGCTGCGGACCCGGCGGTGCGCGAGCGCCGCACTCTTGTCGGCGGCGGAGCCCTGTACAACCCGACCAGCCCCGCCCCGGGCCCCGCCGTGCTCGACGAGCTGGCCCGCCGTGCGAAGACCTTGGACGCGCCGCAGATCCTGGTGCCCCACGTACGCCGCGGCGACGACACCGGCGCGCTGCGGGCAGCCGGCTTCGTTCCCCTCACCGCCGGAACCGAGTGCGTCCTTCGGCTGACCGGAGACGTGGACGAGCTCCTGCGCGACCGCGTCGGTGCCAAACAACTCCGCGACCTGCGCCGCCGCCACAACGCGGCGTCCCGAGAAGTCGGCTGGGAGCGGTTCCGGTTGAGCGAGCTGGACCACAGGCAGTGGGCGCGGGACGCCTTCGTGGAACTCCACCGGCACCACGCCGAGCGCTCGGGCGGCCATGGCTTCAACCCGTACAGCGCCGACGCCCTCGACGCACTGGCGCACGGCGCGCTGGCGGAGCGCACCGAGATGTTCGTACGCCGCAGAAAGAACACCGTCGTGCAGGCCGGGCTCGTCATGGCATCGCACAACGGCCGGGGCATCCACTTCCTCACGCAGGCCGTGGACCAGGACGATCCTGCCGCGCGGCACAACCTCTACCTGGCCTCCCTCTACAGGCTGTACCAGGATGCGCGGCGCTCCGGCCTGGACTGGGTCCACCTCGGACGAGGGGACGCCCACCGCAAGCGCCGCCTGGGAGCCGATCTGTTCGTCCCCCTCGACCACTGGCTGCGCGCCCCCGGCCTCACGTCCTCGCAGACAGCCGAAGCGGAGCAGGAGCTCTCGAAGTTCGCGGCCCCTCCCGTCACGGCGGTGCCGGTGCCCGGCCCGGCACGCTTCCGCCATCGGCCACGGTTCGACCTGGTCGACCTGTCGAGCAACACCAACCCCTTCCTCGGCACCGCCGGCCACTACCCCGAACTCGACACGGCGGAGCTCGCCGGAACGTATCTGGACACGGTCGCGAAACTGCCCGGGCACGGTGGCCCGGGCACGCTGACCCCGGACCACCTGCTGTTCACCAGCGGGGCGGTCGACGGTGTCATGCTGCTCCTGGCGGCGCTGACCTCGCCCGACGAGCGCATCTGCGTCACCCCGCCCACCTTCGAGCTGTACTCCCACTTCGCCCGTCTGCTGCGCCTGCCCGTCGTCGAGGTGCCGCTGCGCGGCGACTCGCTGTCAAACCTCGACGTCGAGCGCATCCTGGAGGCCGAGCCCCGGGCGACCATCCTGTGCGATCCGAACAACCCCGTCGGGACGCGGCTCGAACGGGCGCAGGTGCACGCCCTGGTGGCGCGCAGTCGCGGGCTGGTGGTGATCGACGAAGCCTATGTCGAGTTCAGTGAGCAGCCTTCGTATGCCGAGTTGATCGAACAGCACGACAACCTCATTGTCCTCAGGACGCTCTCGAAAGCGTGGGGGCTGGCCAGTGCGCGCTGTGGCATCGTCCTGGCGCACCCCGGCATCGTCGAGGCGCTGCGGCGGGTGCAGGTGCCCTTCGGATTCACCAACGCCTCGCAGCACGCCGTTCGGGCCCGGCTGACCGACTCCCGACGGGTGCTCGCCGGGATCCGGCGCATCCGCGCCGAGCGTGAGCGGATGGCCGCGGCACTGGCCGACCACCCGGCGGTGGACCGGGTGTTCCCCTCCGACGCCAACTTCCTGCTGGTCCGTCTGCACAAGCACGAGCATGTGATGGGCCGGTTGCGCGATGCGGGCATCCTCGTCGCCGACACCGGGCGCCTCGTCCCGGGAACCTGCCGTATCTCGGTCGGTGATCGGCGAGCCAACAACATGCTGCTCGAAGCGCTCTCCTCGGCCCTGTGAGCCGTCCGAAGCGGCGGGGGCACGGGCCTCAACCGTCCGCAGCGCCTCCTTTGGGCGGCCGAGGTCCATCAGGTCGTTGCCGTGGCCGGCGAAGAGCGACGCATGGCGGGCCGGATCGTCGGTGGCGGCGAGCCGGTGCTCGGAGAGCCGGGCCAGGAGGGGCGCGCGCCCGACGGTGAGGTCGGCCGGGCAGGGGGCCGGCTGCCGAGCGCGGCGCCCAGTGCCGGCCAGGGGGTCGTGCCGCGTGCCAGGCCGCGTGCCAGGAGGAGGACGCGGGTCCGCACTCCGGGCCGGTGCAAGGCGCTAGAGAAGCGGCACGGGCTCGTTCCCGCCGCCTTTTGTCTCGATGGTCAGGAACGACAGGACGTCGTCGCCGATGTTCTTCAGGTCGTGCAGGTGGTGTCGCCCCTCGGCGAGACAGAAGTTCTGGGTACGGCCGCGGGAGTAGGAGATCTCGCGCGTGGTGCCGTCGCTGTTGTGCTGGCGGGCCCGGCCGCTGGTGAGAGCTATCCAGAAATAGTCCAGCACATGCCGGTGCACGGGGATGCGCTCTCCCGGCTGGAGACGAGTCTCCCAGATGCGGAGGGCATCGGTCTCTTTCAGCAGCGTCTGGCCGACCCGGCCGTTGTGGGCGTTGTTGTCGAACTCCTTCTTCAGCTCGGGGCTCCAGCGAGCGAACCCCTCGGCGACGACAGTGCCGACCAGAGGGAGAGCAGAGTGCGCGTCAGTACCCACGAACCGGTTCCTTTCGGCTTCGGTGAGCTCGGCGGCAACCGACATCCGGTCCTCCGGAACGGAGGGGTGGGTCGCCTGCCTCAGGCTATAGGCGGCCGAAATGGCGCGGCAAGGAGCCGTCGGTGCCCTCCTGCCCACGGCCGACCGGCACGCCGCGGCGCCGCCGGACGGGGACGTGCCACCCGGCCACGGGGCCGGGCGTTTACCGGCGGTGGGGCGGGCTACCCGGCCTGCGCCGGCCCCGGATCCGGGGCGCAACGACCCATCAGCTCGGCTCCCGCCCCATGCGCGACGGTCCGGGAGCCGGAGAGGGCGGACATGTACACCACTTTGCTCATCGTCGGTCTCGTCGTGATCCTGGCCGTCGCCCTCGTTCTGGCCTTCCGCCTCAGGCAGCGGGCGGGAGCCGGCGGGCAGAGCCTGAAGCGGCGTTTCGGACCCGAGTACGACCGTGCCGTGGCCCGTCACAACGGGGACGCCAAGGCCGCCAGGCGCGAGTTGAACGAGCGGCTGCGGCGCTACGGCTCGCTGCGGGAGAAGCCGCTGACACCCGGTGAGCCGGAGCGGTACGCCGAACGCTGGGCCGCGGTCCAGGAGCACTTCGTTCAGTCGCCGCACGCGGCACTGAACGAAGCGGACGTTCTGCTGGACCAGTTGGCCACCGAACGCGGTTACCCTCCGAACGTCCCGTTCGAGGAGCGCATCGCCGCGCTGTCGGTGCACCACGCCCACCAGGTGCACGGATACCTGCGCGTGCGCGAGGCGCTGCGCGGTGACAGCACCGAGGAGATGCGGGCGGCCTTCCTGGAGGCGCGTGGCCTGTTCGAGGCGCTGGCCACCCCGCACCACGACAGCGCGACGCCCGAGCCGGGGCTCGGGCGCAGCGGCGGCATCGGGCGCAGGCACCACCGGCACGAGCCGACGCACGCCGTGGGACGGGGAAGTGAGCCCGGCCGCGCCGGCGGAGCGCGCTGGACGCCGGGCCACTCCATGAGGGGAGGCGAGGCCCGATGACGACCGACGCCGAACGCTCCCGGACCGCGCCCCCGCCTCCGCCCCCACCGGGCGTCCCAGGAGCGGCCGGGCGAACCGGCCACACCGCGCCGACGGGACCGTCGGGACCGGCGGAACCGACCGAACCGGCCGGAGCACCGCGGACCACCGGCGGCGCACCCGGCGGGGGCCACACGGCGCCCGCACACGCGGGGGCGCTCCGTACGACGGAGGCGCTGCTGCCGGAGGGGCGGCGTGCGGAACTGGAGCTGCGCCTCCAGGAATCCCTCACCACCTTCGTCGAGGACCCGCGCGGCGCGGTGCGGGAGGCCGACGCGGTGTTCGAGGAGGCGACGAACCAGCTGACCGAGGCGCTTGTGGAGCTGCGGCGCTCCCTCCGTTCGAGCTGCCCCGACCAGCTGGGCGGCACCGGCACGGAGGAGCTGCGTCGGGCGCTCCAGCAGTATCGCGACACCGCCGAGCGGCTGTTGCGGCTGTAGCCGGTCGCAGGAGACCGCTGCGGTGTGCGAGCCGCGGCATGTGCGAGAACGCCCCCGTGCGGTGGACCGGCGACAGCTGTTCCGCGCACGGGGGCGGGATGTGCAGGCCCACCCACACGTCATCGTGTGTGATCGGCCGGAGGGCGGCTGGTGGGGTGTGTCAGGAGGTCGGGCACTTCTTCCAGGCGAAGTGGTAGGTCGTGTTGATGTTCCCGTCGGTGGAGTCCATCGTCATGAAGCTGGTCTTGGTCGGGTCCGAGGTGCCGGCATCGACGCGTATCTCGGTGTTGACGTTGAAGTTGCGCTGCTCGCCGCAGGGCTTCCACACCAACTGGCCCCAGTCGGTGGAGTCGGTGGCCTGCCAGTTGCCGTCCTGCGGGCCGTCGAAGGGGTGGCTGGTGGCTGCCGTGTCCGAGGAGCCCTGGAAGTAGTACGACGCCTTCTGCAGTCCACTGGCACCGGGCTGCAGATACGCGTATCCGCGGTAGTCCGCGCTGACGATCGCGTAGGTGAAGCCCTGCGGGACGTGCACGATGAGGTTGAGCTGGCAGTTCTTGCGGCGGTCGGTGGGCTTGGAGTTGGGTCCCACTTCGGCGAGGTAGTCGCTGTAGGTGACGGTGAAGGCCGTGTTGTCCTCCGCGACAGCCACCTGGGCGGTTCCTTCGGGGCACCCGGAACCGTTCACCGTGGCGACGTCGATGACGATCTTGTCGTCAGGCGGGTCGGCGATGGCGCTGGACGCACCCTGAGCGGGCTGCGCGGAGAACGCGGCAGCGAACAACGCCACCGCCACCGCTGGGATCTTGAGTGATCTTCGAGACATGACCGTACCCTTCGAGTCGTTTCGGGCTCGACCACTCAGCAGGAGAGCTGAGGTCCGTGACAGACCCGGAACGGAATCCGGAACAGGGCCCGGGAAACAGAACCGGGTCGAGGTTGGCGCAGTGCCGCTACCGCCGCTGTGGCGAAGTCCCCCCACCGCGCACCCAGCGACGTCTTCTCCCCCGCAATTGGTATGTACTTGTCCCGTCAGTGGTTGGCCAGGTCGGTTTTCGGACGCGCTCCCGCGCATGGAACAGGCCGGTGGTCGGCGTTCGCACGCCGAGCCTTCGGGTCCGTCATGCGCGTAAGGTGACCGAGGGCGCGTGCCCGTAGCGCCGCCGGTACCAGTTGGCGAACCGGCCGAGGTTGGAGAAGCCCCAGCGGAAGGCGATCTCGGCCACGGTGACCGGCCCGTCGGCGTCGGCCGCGACCAGGTCCCGGTGGGCGCGGTCCAGACGCACCTCGCGAAGATAGGCCAACGGTGTGCGGCCGACATACCGTTGGAACGCTTCCTGGAGTGCCCTGGGGCTGAGCCTGGCGGCCGCGGCGAGGTCGGAGAGGGTCAGCGGCTGGTCGCTGCGTTCCTCGATGAGCTGGATGGCTCTGCGGACGGCAGGATGTGCCACGTTCCCGATGTGCCGCACCGGCTCCGAGCCCGGCAGCAGCCGGTGCGTCGCCATCAGTGTCGCGGCCGCCGCCTGGGTGAGTTGCGCCGCGACCAGCGGATTGGTGTGCGCGAGACCACCGGCCATGATCTCCCGGTGCACTGCCGCGGAGATCCCCGACCAGCTCTCCGCCGCGGCTGCGGACACCGGTCCGCCCAGGGCGAACCGTGCCCGCACCGGCTCCTCACGGCCCAACGCCTCCCCGGCCGCCCGGTCCACCAGTTCCTTGGACAGTCTGATCGTGGTCATGCGGGCGCCGGCGCCCCAGAAGACCTTGAACCTGCGCTGCGGGTCGAGCACATAGGTGTCCCCCGTCCCGACGAACTGTTCCTCGCGGCCCGGCGACTCGACCCGGACCCTGCCCTTGTGCACCTGGCAGACGAGCAGATACGTCGTCAGCGGCTCCGGAGCCACCAGTGTCTCGGTGCCGTAGCTCAAGGCGGACAGGGTGACACCGGGAAAGCCTCCTTCCGCGTACCACGCGGAGAAGTCCTGCGGCCTGTTCAGGGCGCGCAGTTCGTACGGGCTGTAGGCGGTGCTGATCATCTCCCGCGTCTCGTCCAGGTCGTCGCTGCGGACCAGCGTCCGCATCCGGCTGTCATCGGCAGCGGACGCGTTCATTCAAGCTTCCTCACTCACCGTCGCGTTATCCGGCCAGAGGCCGCGTTCCGCGGCTAGCCTGCCCTTTCCGCAGTGAGTAACGTTCTCAATCCCAGGAGTCAAATGCCGGGCAAGTCCGGGGAATTCACACGGGCGAGTATCGGCCATACCTGGAGCCGTACCGCGCCTGGGGGTCGGGGGACCCCAGCGCTGTACGGCAGGACCCCGGGCCGGTGTTTCCGGCTCGGGGTCCTGCTGTGCTGTGTCGCTGTATTCACGGTTTGTCGCTGTATTCACGGTTTCCCGTGGACGCCTACCGCGGCCCGGAACGCCCCGTCGCGGCCGCGGCGCCGGGCCGTCAGCCCGGATCGGCGGCGGAGGCGGCTCCCGGCGCGGTGAGACGCCCCAGGACCGACCGCAGCAGCGCGTTGAACTCCGCGGGCTGCTCGACGTGCGGCATGTGGCCCGACTCCGTCATGAGGTGCGCCTCCCCGCGCGGAGCGAGCCGAGCGAGGGTGGTGGACACCTCCGCGGGGATCTCCGCGTCCAGCTCTCCGTGGATGAAGACCGCGGGCACGGTGAGCTCCCCGATGGTCTCCCGTGGATTGTGGCGCACCGCGTCGGTGAGGATCTGGTCGATGGTTTCCGAGGCGGTCAGGATCTGCTCGGTCGTCCACTCCGGCAGCGACGGGTCGGCCAGGGGGCCGTACCAGTCCACGACCCACTGCCTGACCGTCGCAGCCCGGTCCGTGCGCAGCGCCTCCCGCAGCTCGACGAGCCGCTCGGCCTTCCGCTCCGCGGGCCAGTAGCCGGGCCCGTCGACAGCGACCACGGCACGTACGGACGAGGGGGCCCGTCTGGCGGCTTCCAGCACGATCGCGGCCCCGGCGGAGCAGCCGACCAGAACCGGAGCCTCCAGTTCGAGTGCGGCCGTCAGCGCCAGGACGTCCTGCGCGTTGTCCGCGATGGTGTTGTCGCTCGCCGGTCGCTCGGAGCGGCCGCACCCGCGCCAGTCGGGTACGACGACCCGGTGGTCACGGGCGAACTCCTCCTGCTGGGCGCGCCACACCAGGCCGCATGTGCCCCAGCCGTGCAACAGGACCAGCGGCTGTCCGGCACCGTGATCCTCATAGAACAACTCGATCCGGTTGACGGTCGCGTAAGGCACTGATCCTCCTTGCGGTGCAGCACGGCACAGGGCACGAAGCGGGACAGGTACAAGCAGGGCCCCGAGCCGGATTGCCGGCTCGGGGCCTCGCTGCACGGCGCTGGGATCCCCCGAATCCCAGCCACGTGACAGCCCCAAGGCGTGGCCGCGGCCGCCCTGCGCGCATCCCACCCGCGAGAACCGCCCGGCGTCCCACGACACTTGGCGCCTTGTGTGCCAGGACGCTACGCACGGGGAAACGGCGAGGCTAGCCGGGGAGCGCGGCTGTTGGCCGAATAGCGCGACCCGTCCCTCCGCTCCCGCACGTCTGCTCCCGGGGCGGACGGTACGGGCCCGCAGGCGGCACCGCGAGGAGGTGTGGGGCGTGGCCGAAAACAAAGTAAGGTTCGCCTAAGTTAAGGTTCGCCCAAGTAGCGATCCCCGAGTTTCGGAGCACCTGATGTCGATACGCCCGAGCGGCAGTCGTAAGCGCGTCGCCGCAGCCGTTGCCCTTCCCCTGGCCGCCGCACTGGCGCTCTCCGCCTGTGGCTCGTCCGGCAGCGGTGGGTCCGGCGACGGCAAGGGCAGGACGAAGGAGAAGGTGGCACAGGGCGGCGAGGGCTTCGCGGAGGCCGCGAAGAAGACCGCCTCGTTCGGCACGGACGCCGAGCCCGGGCAGTTCCCACGCACCATCACCCACGCCATGGGAGAGACGGAGCTCAAAAAGCAGCCCAAGCGGGTGGTCGTGCTGGATGTCGGTGAGTTCGACAACGCCGTCTCCCTCGGTTTCGAGCCCGTCGGACTCGCCCCCACCGAGGGTGACAACGAGATCCCCAGTTACCTCAAGAAGCAGGCAGGCCACCCCAAGAGCGTCGGCACCATCAACAACCTCAACCTTGAGGCCATCGCCGAGCTCAAGCCCGATCTGATCCTGGGCAGCCAGCTCCGCGCTGCCGACAAGTACAAGCAGCTTTCGGCCATCGCACCGACGGTCTTCTCCATCCGGCCCGGCTTCACCTGGAAGGAGAACTACCTCCTGAACGCCGCCGCCCTCGACCGTACGAAGCAGGCGAAGGCCCAGCTCGACGCGTACGAGAAGAAGGCCGAGAAGCTCGGCGAGGACCTCGGGGACGACAAGCCCACCGTTTCGATGGTGCGCTACATGCCGGGCATGATCCGGCTGTACGCGAAGGCGTCGTTCATCGGCACCATCCTTCAGGACGTCGGGCTGCCGCGGCCCAAGAACCAGCAGGTCGACGATCTCGCGGCCGAGATCAGTGCCGAGCGGATGGACGAGGCCGACGCGGACTGGATCTTCACCGGTACCTATGGCGACCCGAAGGCGACGGACCGCGCCAAGGCGCAGGACAGCCCGCTGTGGAAGAACCTGCGCGCCGTGCAGAAGGGGCAGGCGAAGAACGTCGACGAGGAGATCTGGTACCTGGGCCTCGGTGTGACAGCGGCCGACAAGGTGCTCGACGATCTGAGGGGTTACCTCGCCAAGTAGGAGCCCTGTGAGTGCCTGCCGGGCAGCTGCCTGTCCGTACTGCCCGGCCGGTCGGGCGCTCGGCCGTCAGCTGCCCGGCTGAAAGTCAGTGCGGTTGACGCAGGCCCGCGATCAGGAGCTCGGCCAGTCGACGTGCGTCGTACCGGGGATCGCTGTCCGCGCCCACGCACAGGTTCCCGACGCCGCGCATGAGCTGGTAGGCCTCCACGTCGCCGGGGATCTCACCGGCCTCGGCAGCGGCGTCGAGCAGTTGGGTGCACACGGGTACCAGGCGGTCGAGGAAATAGCTGTGCAGCGAGTCGAACCCGGCGTCGTCGGAGTGCAGCACAGCGGCGAGCCCGTGCTTGGTGACCAGGAAATCGACGAAGAGTCTGATCCACTGCCGCAGTGCGGCGTGCGGGCTCTCGCTGGTCGCCAGCAGGGTCGGCCCGGCCTCGGCGCAGGCCTCCACCTGGTGCCGGTAGACGGCGATGATGAGATCCGCCCGTGTCGGGAAGTGCCGGTAGATGGTGCCCACCCCGACACCGGCCTTGGCCGCGATGTCGCGTACCGGCGCATCCACACCAGAGGTGACGAAGAGCGCGGCGGCGGCGTCGAGCAGCGTCTTCTCGTTGCGCCGGGCGTCCGCCCGCTTGGGCCGGGCCGGGTGCTCCGCGTCCCCCCTGCTGTCGCTCATCACGCCGCTCCTTCCACCCGGGCTCGCCGATAGGGAGTGCTGCTCCGGATGTTTACCGGAGCAAAGTTCCGGTTGCTCATGATGCCAGAGCAGCAGCCCGGCCACCAAGCCGCGCGGCCTCCCGGTGCGGATCTGCGTCCCCGGACCGCGCGGTAAGCGGCCGCTCGTGATCGGCTCAGGTGCCCGTGTCCCCGGAGCCGCCGGAGTCCCCGGACGTGTTCCCTGAGGGGCCACCGGGCGCGTCGGCGGCGCGCAGGACGTCGGGGGAGAAGCGGAAAGTGAGGGCGAGCCCGTCGTCCGAGGGCTTCGCGTCGGTGAGCCGGACCCCCTCGGGAAGTTGGCCGAGCCCGACGGTGCGCGGGCCGAGGTCGTCAGCGAACTGTTCCATGCCGGGCAGCGACGTGAGCGTGTCCAGCTTCATCCGCTGGCCCATGACGCGGACGCTGTCCGGGGTGACGGTCAGGCCGTCCGGGTCGGCCGACACCTTGTTCAGAACGCTCACGGGGATTCCGAGACCGCCCACGGTGCCGGAGAGGGTGAGGTGGCTGCCGTCGGTGCCGGGCTTCATCCCGCGCAACGGCTTGGGCAGTCGCTCGGCCAGCTCGTCGTAGCCCACGGTGACGGTGGCCGAACCGGATGTGGCGCTGCCGTCGGTCGACACGCCGTGGAGCGCGGCGTCGACGGCGAAGGACGTCCCCTCGTGCCGGACCCCGTCGGCGTTGATGCGCACCGTGCCGACCTGCCCGGTCAGGGTCTTCAAGCCGGCCAGCGGATCCGTGAGCTCCGCGTGGACGTCGGCGTTCGCACCCAGCCGGGACCGGGCTTCTTCGGCCACGCGCTCCTGGGCCTTGTGCTCGACGAAGGCGTTGGCGCCGCCGCCCGCTGTGAGGACGGTGGCGAGCGCGGCAGCGGGGATGAGGACGGTACGGCGGATTCTCATGGGGGTGGAACTCCATCGGGGAGAGGGCGCCCGGGGCAGGTGCCGGGGCGTCGGCCCGACCGTGGCCGGGTCCGCGGCGGACCGCAGCGGTGCGGCGGTCGACGGGGACGGGGGAATCGCTGTGGGGACCGACTGCGGCGTCGGTGTCGGCATCCGGCGTCACTGGACGGAGACCGTCGCCGGGTGAGCCCGTGACCCTGCCCGGCGGAGTGCCGGAACGCCGGGCCCAGCTGGACCGGCGTCGTGTCTGCGTGCCGCTTTCCGGGGCGCAGCCGGTGGCTGTCGGGGCGGAACGGGCACCTTTGGGCGAGTATGCCACGGCACCCGGCTCGCACCGTGCGGGCTGCGTCACACCACCGCCGCCCACTGCGGTGCGGAACCCGGCCGCCACGGAACGTGCCCGGCAGGCGCCCGCCCCGTGGCCGAGCCCGTTCGACCACGACGGCCCCGGGCTCCCGCGCGCCCGGTCCTCCCGAAGGCGGTCAGGGATTCCCGGCGCGGCCCGGGGTGGTCGTCCGGCGGTCGTCGTCGCTGCTGACGACCGCCGCGGCGCGCCGGAGCTCGGTGAGGACGGTGCGGACGGCCTTGCGGGCCGCGTTCTCCGGTCGGTGCAGCGCGTCGATGTGACGGCGGGCGTGGACGCCGGTGAGGGGCCGCAGGCACACGGCGGGGTGCGGACGCGCCGTCCAGCGAGGCATCAGCGCGATGCCGCCCCCGGCGGCCACCACCTCCGAGACCACGGCGAATTCGTTGATGCGGTGAGCCAGGTGCAGGCGGCGGTCGGCAGCGGCGGCGATGGCCTCGATGGTGGCCATCAGCGGGAAGCCGTCATGGACGGTGATCCACGGCTGGTCGGCCACGTCGTGCGGGGTCAGCTCCGGTTCGTCCGCCAGCGGGTGGTCGGCGGGCAGTGCGATGTCGAGGGGTTCGTGCAGCAGCGGCGTGACCGACACGGTCCTCGGCCAGGCCGGTGAGTGGTCGAGCCGATGGGCGAGGACGATGTCGTAGTCGTGGGTCAGCGGCGGGAAGCCGTCCTGGGAGACGTCTTCGTCGGCGAGCGCGACGTGTGGCGACCCGGGGGCGGCCAGGCCGCGCACGAGGTGGGGCCACAGGCCCGCGGCGGCGCTGTGGAACGCCGCGATCGACACGATGCCGTCTGGTCGGCCCAGGAATTCCTCGACGGTGTGCCGGGCGCGAGCCAGGGCCGTCTCCACATCGATCGCCGCGACGGCCAAGGCGCGTCCGGCAGGCGTCAGTACAAGCCTTCGACCCTCGCGCTCGGTGAGGGGAACGGGCACCGAGCGCTGCAGCAGCCGCAGCTGCTGGGAGACCGCCGAAGGCGTGACCATGAGTGCTTCGGCCACCGCTGTGACGCTGCCCAGCTCCCCCAACTCCCGCAGGACCCGCAGCTGTCTCTCGTCCATGGCGAACACTGTAGCTCTACTACATCGTTGTTTGAGTAAGTGGTACTTGGCTTCATTGTGCTGGTCGGGGCAGCGTTACGGGCATGCCTGAAGCGCGTCGCACCGATCTGGTGCTGTTGCTGGTCGCCCTTGTGCGGGGCTCCAGCTATCTGACGGCCAAGACCGCCACCGAAGCCGCCCCGGTACTGGTGGTGCTGTTCCTGCGCCAGCTGCTCTCGACCCTCGCCGGTATCCCCCTCGTCCTCGCCACCACGCTCGGTCCGCGACCCCGCTGGACGCGGGAGGAGGGCAAGGTCGGAGCGATCCTGGGCCTCTCCCAAACAGCCGTCTCGTCGGGAGGCTCACCGCCGGCCGTGCCCCGCGCCCGCTGCAACTGACCGTCGTACAGACCTCGTTGGGGCCCCTGGTCTTCCTGGTGCCCACGATGGCAGACCTGGCCGCGCTGGAGGGCATCGGCGCCGCGTTGATGGTCACCGGGACCTACTGGGGCCGGAGCGTCGAGCACACCCACCGCACCCGTATGACGAAGGAGAGCACCCCGTGTCCCACGACGACACCTACCACCGTCTGATCTCGCTGCTCGACGGCACCGCGACCCCCTACCGGCTGATCGACCATGTACCCGAGGGCACCACCGAGGTGGTGAGCGCGCTCCGCGGGCACCCCCTGTGCCAAGCGGCGAAGTGCCTGATCCTGCGGGCCAAGCTCGACCGGCGCACCACCCGCCATGTGCTGGCTGTCGTCCCCGGGGATCGGCGCGTCGACCTGGACGCCGTCCGTGCCCTGCTCGCCGCCCGCTACGTCGGAGTCAGCGATGCGGTCACCGCCGAACGCCTGGCCCGGGCAGCACCGGGGACGGTGCTGCCCTTCAGCTTCGACCCCGACCTGGCACTCGTGGCCGACCCGGGTGTCGTCGCCCAGCCGCAGCTCTACTTCAACGCCGCGCGCCTGGACCGGTCACTGGTCATCTCGGGAACGGACTACCAGCAGCTCGCACG
The DNA here is from genome assembly GCF_017676345.1 of Streptomyces smyrnaeus. GTDB lineage: Bacteria > Actinomycetota > Actinomycetes > Streptomycetales > Streptomycetaceae > Streptomyces > Streptomyces smyrnaeus. Next base: position 170,359 of record NZ_JAFFZM010000012.1, read on the forward strand.
GCCCCGGGTGGCGCGCATCGCCGGCCTCCCGACGGACACCGCGGGCCGGACGTCGGCCGAGGCCGGCTCGCCGGTGCCTCAGCCCGGCCGGTCGAGCCGCACCGCCGCTTCGAGCAGCGCGGCGTGGACGAACGCCTGGGGGAGGTTGCCCCGCAGCTGACGCTGGCCGATGTCGTACTCCTCGGAGAAGAGCCCTGGTGGACCGTATGCCGTACGGCCGCGCTCGAACCAGCGGTACGCGGCCACGGCGTCGCCCTCACGGTGGGTGGCCATCGCCATGACGAAGCCGCACAGCAAGAACGCGCCCTCCGCCTCGCCGAGCGCGCAGCCGTCGTGCCGGAAGCGGTAGACGAAGCCGTCGACGGCCAACTCCTCCTCGACAAGGCGACGGGTGCGGCGAAAGGCCTGGTCGGTGCCGGCGGCGGACGTGCCCTCGTCGGCTCGGGCACCGGCCGACAGCCCGCGGGCGTACGGGATCAACAGTGCCGCGTCCGGTCGCTCGTCGTCCTCGGCACGTGCCCATGCACCGTCGGGCCGCAGACACCGGCGGCGGGTCTCGCGCAGTACGGCCTCGGACAGCCGGGTCCAGCGGCGTGCGGACGGGTGGCCGGGCAACTGCTCGGCCAGCGCCCGCAGTCCGGTCGCCGCGCTCAGCCGCGAGTGCGTCCACCAGCGCGTCCCCAGCTCCCACAAGCCGGCATCCGGCCGCTGCCAGTTGTTCTCCACGGCCTCGACGGCGACATCGACGGCACGGCGGGCGTCGCGGTCGAGACAGTCGTGCCGGGCGGCGGCCGCGTACAGCTGCAGCACCTCGCCGAAGCTGTCGAGCTGGAACTGCTCCGCTGCCTGGTTGCCGACCCGGTCACTGCCGCCCGGATAGCCCGGCAGGGGAAGCGAGCTCTGCTCGGGGACCGGGCCGCCGCTGACCGTGTAGAGGGGACGCAGCCGCTCCCCGTCCTCCAGCACCCGCTCGGTCACGAAGCGGACCGCGCCCTCCAGCAGCGGGTGCCTGCCGTGCGCGGCGACCGCGATGCCCGCGTACGCCTGGTCGCGCAGCCAAGCGTAGCGGTAGTCGTAGTTGCGGCCGGCGTTGGCGCGTTCGGGCAGCGAGGTGGTGGCGGCGGCGACCATGCCGCCGTAGGAACTGGTCAGCCCGGTCAGTACGGCGTACGCATGGCGGGTGTCGGAGGGCGCCGACAGCTCGTGGCAGTCCGGTACGGCCTCGCGCCAGTGCTGCTCGGTCCGCCGCCACAGCAGCGCCGGGTCGAAACCGGCACGGTCGGTACTGTCGGTGGCGTTCCCGGCGCGGATCTCCAGCACGAGGTCGTGCTCCTCCCCCCGGGGCACGGACAGCCGGCCGCGCAAACCGCCGCCGGGAGCCGGCCCGGCGTTGGCGGCGCCGACGAAGCGAAGCCGGAGTCCGCCCCCGGAGGCACACCACACGTCCCCCTCCCGGCGCACATCCGTCATGGCCTCCCGGCCGAAACCGGGACGCGGGTCGAGCAGGAACTCCACCCTCGCGTCGCCTCGTACGGCACGGACCCGGCGCAGCAGCACCAGCCGGTCGGGGGTGCTCGGCATGGCCAGCGCCTCGCGGCACTCGATGATGCCGCCGGCCGTGACCCAGCGGTTGACGCGGACGAGGGTGCCGTCCTCGTAGTAGCCGCCCCACACATGCCAGTCGTCCTCGGGGCGGACGACGTACTCGCCGGCTCCGCCGATCAGGCCGGAGAAGACGGCATCGCTGTCCCACCGGGGTGCACACAGCCACACCACCTCGCCGCGCGGCCCGACGAGGGCTCCGCGTTCACCGTCGCCGAGAAAGGCGTAATCGCGCAGTACCCAGGGCCTCGACAGGCCTACGGAGAGACTGCTGGAGGGGCTGACCTCGATCATGGGTGCTTCCACAGTGAGTAGACGGTGGCCATCGCAGGCTACTTTCCGCTCTCTTCTTCCTCCGGCCCCGCAGGGGGCGTGGTGGCCTTGCGTACCACGCGTTTCTGCTTGGGTGTGCGGTCCGGCTCGATCCGCTCGCCGAAGTACCAGAAGTACAGCGTCCTGCGCAGATTCCCCGCCTCCTTGATCTCTTCGGTCGACAGCGGGGGAGGGGTGTCCCGTACCAGCAGCCGGTGCTTCTTCTCGTCGGGAAGGGGCCGGCGCAGTTCCTGGTAGCCGTCGGCCACGCGCCGCACATACCCGGCCCCGTCGCCCTGCTCGACGCGTACGGCGTCCTGCGCCTGCAGTCCGAGGCACAGCCGCTTCGTCAGCCAGAACGCGAGCACGGGCAGCAGGAAGAGCGCGCCGCGGAAGATCCAGGTCAGCGACTCCAGGGGCCAGTCGAACAGGAAGGCGAGTACGTCCTGCCCCCCGGCGGCCAGCAGCACCGCGTAGGCGGAGATACCGGCCACGCCGAGTCCCGTCCGGGTGGGGTGGTTGCGGGGGCGGTCGCACAGGTGGTGTTCCTTCCAGTTGCCCGTCACCCACCGTTCGAGGAAGGGATACGCGTACAGGACGAGGAACAGCGCGGAGGGGATCACCACGCCCGGGATGAAGACGTCCCAGGCCACCGTGTGCCCCGCGAATCTGGTTTCCGCCTGCGGCATCAGCCGCAGCGCACCCTCGATGAACCCGACGTACCAGTCGGGTTGTGAGTCGATACTGGCCTGGTCGGTGCGGTAGGGCCCGTACGCCCAGATCGGATTGATCTGGAGCAGACCGCCGAGGAGGGCGAGCACCCCGAAGACGGTGAGGAAGAGCCCGATGGACTTTGCCGCGTACTGCGGCACCATCGGTTTGCCGACCACGTTGCGGTTGTCCTTCCCCTTGCCCGGCCACTGGGTGTGTTTGAGGTGGACGACGAAGAACAGGTGCAGTGTGATCAGCGCGATGAGAAGACCGGGAATGAAGAGAATGTGCGCCGAGAACAGCCGGGGCACGATCTCGTGCCCCGGATATTCGCCGCCGAACAGGAAGAGCGAGAGATAGGTGCCCACGACGGGGATCGAGAGCATGATGCCCTGGAAGGTGCGCAGCCCGGTACCGGACAGCAGATCGTCGGGGAGCGAGTAGCCGCAGAAGCCCTCGAGCAGCGCCAGCCCGAACAGGCTGACGCCGATGAACCAGTTGGTCTCCCGGGGGCGGCGGAACGCCCCGGTGAAGAAGATGCGCAGCATGTGCACCCCGATCGCGCTGATGAACAGCAGCGCGCCCCAGTGGTGGATCTGCCGGATGAGCTGCCCGCCTCTGATCTCGAAGCAGATGCGCAGCACCGATGCGTACGCCTCCGAGGTGGGGATGCCCCGCAGCGGCCGGTAGGCCCCGCCGTACGGCTGCTCCGCCATGTCGGGATGGAAGAAGAAGGTCAAGTACGTGCCGGTGAGCACCAGGACGACAAAGCTGTACAGGGCGATCTCACCGAGCAGGAACGACCAGTGGTCGGGAAAGGCCTTGCGCAGGAATTCCTTGCCCGCCGCCATCAGCGGCATGCGCTTGTCCAGTGCGCGTGAGGCGCGTACGGCCCGCTCCCGCCTTGCCGCTCGTCGTCGCTCCGCACCTCTTCCTGGCAAGGGCACCTGCGTTCGCCTCCTGGGCAGCGCTGCTCACGTATCTGCCGAGCCGACGGATCGCGTCTCCTGCCGGTCGCCCTCCCAGCAATCCCGAGGCTCGGACCACCTCAAACGTCAACTAACCCAACGGTGGACTCGCTACGGCCGCCGGGCCGTGCCGGGCTGCCGGGCGAGGGGGAACCGGTCGGCCGGTCCGTGGAGCGCCGCCTCCCGGCCCTGGTGTGCGCGTTCCTCGGCCCAGATCCACCGCCAGGTGAGAGCGGCAGCGGCGACTCCCATCGGCAGCATGCCGACGATCATGCCCAGCCCGCCGTAGTGGTGGCCGAGGGCGATCACTGCGACCATCGGGATGTCGAGCAGCGGGGCGCCCACGAACAGATACAGGCAGCGGCCCGGCTCGCTCAGCCTTCTTGCCGGGCCCAGGACCGGCAGCCAGAACAGCAGACCGCCGACGAGCAAGGCGGCGTGCAGCACGATCCGGACGCCGGTCCCCGGCATCAGCACGCAGTCGCCGAGGGTGACGGCCGCGTGCAGCACGACGAAGCCCCCCAGTGCCGCCCCGGCAGGCGGACACAGGCGCTGCCACAGCCGTGCCCAGGCCGGGCCGGCCCGGGTGCCGAGGATCAACGCGGGCAGCAGCACGGAAAGGGCCAGCCCCAGCGCTCCCATGGCCAGCGCGTCCGGCCACCCGCCGGGCGTCATCGGGAACTTCCTCCGCGCCCGCGGTGCCGGACGGCGAAGACCGCGGCGACCAGCAGCAGCGGGGCGGCGATGATGACGAGCCAGGTGCTGTAGACGAACATCAGTCCGCCCGCCGCCAGGCCGAACGCGGTGAGGACGACCGCGGCACCGTTGTCTCCCGGCACGCCGTAGTCCGTCAGCTCGCGCGGGCCCCGCCGGGAGGAGACCAGCACGGCGGTCGCCGCCAGCGTGAGGAGGACGAACGCTCCCGCCCACAGCAGCAGCGCCAACTCGCTCTCGCCGTAGCCGGTGAGCACGCCCAGGAGCACCGCGTTGAGCACCGCCCAGCCGCCCACCACCACGGCACCCGGGTGCCGCTTGCACCAGCGTGTCACCGGCCCGCTCACGCCCGCCCCTGTCCCTGCCGCGTCCGGGCGTCGAGGAGGGGAGCGTTGCTGGTGATCGGGGGCAGCGGAAGGTGCGGCGTGAAGTTGTACCGCGGCGGGGGCGAGGCGGTGGCCCACTCCAGGCTGTGGCCCTGCCATGGGTCCGCCGGCGCTTTCGGGCGCCGGCGGAAGGAGACCTGGATGTTCATCGCGAAGGCGATCATCCCTGCGGCCAGGAAGGCCGCACCGATGGAGGACACCAGATTCAGCGCCCCGAAGCCCGCCCACTCCGGGTAGGTGGCCACCCGCCGGGGCATGCCGAACTGGCCCAGCCAGAACATGGGAAGGAACGTCAGATTGGTGCCGATGACCAGAAGCACGAAATGCACGCGGCCCAGCCGCTCGTCGAGCAGGAATCCGGTCACCTTGGGCCACCAGAAATAGACGGCGGCGAACAGCCCGAACGCGCTGCCGGCGAAGAGGACGTAGTGCAGATGGGCGACGACGAAATAGCTGTCCGTCACGTGGTAGTCGATCACCGGGGTGCCGACCATGATGCCGGAGAGCCCTCCGATGAGGAACTGCGGAATGAAGGCCAGCGCGAACAGCATCGGGGTGGTGAAGACCAACTGGCCGCCGAGCACGGTCCCGACCAGCGCGAAGTACTCGATACCGGCCGGGACGAGCAGCGCGATGGAGGTCAACGAGTAGTAGTCGTTGGTCGCCTGCCCCGTCGCGAACATGTGGTGACCCCACACGCTCATCGACAGCGCCGCGAAGACCAGCAGGGAGATGACGGTCCCCTTGTAGCCGAAGAAACGGCGCCGTGAGAAGACCGCGAGCACCTCACCGACGGCTCCCAGATAGGGGAAGAACATCACGTACACCACGGGATGTCCGTAGAACCAGAACAGGTGCTGGTATCCGATGTTCCACACGTTCGAGTCGAAGACCGACGGTTCGACGCGGCCGATGGCCAACAGGGTCAGCGCGGCGAGCAGCGAGGGGAAGGCGCCGATCACCATGAGCGTCGAGGCGATCATCGACCAGGTGAAGATGGGCAGCCGCAGCATCGTCATACCACGGGCACGCTTGCGCAGCGCGGTCCACAGCACCGCCCAGCCCATGCCCAGCGAACCGACGGTGGCCGCGAAGACCCCCACGATCCACAGCGGCGTGCCGTTGCCGGGCGTGTAGACGCTGCTGGCCATGGGCGGATAGGAGAACCAGCCGTCGGCGTGTGCACCGGTCGGCATGGCGAAGCCGGTGAGCATGAGCACGGCGCCGAGCGCGTAGAGCCAGTATCCGAACAATGTCGTACGGGGCATCGCGATGGCGGGGGCGCCCACCTGGAGGGGGACGAGATATACGCCGAGACCGATGGCGAACGGCGTCATGACCATGTAGATCATGCCGGAGCCGTGGATGCTGAACAGTTGGTTGTACAGATCGGGGCTGAACACCTGCTGTTCCGGCTGCGCCAATTGGCTGCGCATCAGGAGCGCCAGAATCCCCATGAGGAAGAGCAGCACCACAGCGGTGCCCATGGTCAGCAGACCGATGCGCTTGTGGTCGGTGCTGATCGCCCAGCCCAGCCAGGAGCGGGGCCGCACCGACCGGGAGGCTCCCGTCGACCGTGCGGCGTCGGGTGCCAGCGTCATGTGGACGCCTCCGGCGTCGGCGCCGCGCCTTGGTGCTGCTGCACCCACTCCTCGTACTCGTCAGGGGAGACGGCCTTGAGCCAGAAGTCCATGCTGTGGTGCCGGTTGCCGCAGAATTCGGCACACCGGCCGATCCACTTCCCCTCCTTGTCGATCTTCAGGGTGAAGCTGTTGGTGTGGTCGGGGAAGGCGTCCATCTTGTAGCGCAGCGCGGGCACCCACAGCGAGTGGATGACGTCCTGCGAGGTGATTTTCAGCCGGACGGTCCGTCCGGTCGGAACGACCAGGGTGGGCAGCCGACCGTCGCGGCAGTTCGCCGTCGTGGTCGCCTCCCCGGCACGCGAGGGGCCGGGCGCCGGGTGGCTGAACTTCCAGCACCACTGGAAGGCGGTGACATCCACGGTGACGGGGTGCGCGGCTTCGACCCCCCGGCCGGCGGCGTGCGACTCCCCTCCGGGGTGCTCCCGGTCGTTCGCCGAGGCCGTGTAGACCACGAGGAAGGCGGCGATCCCGACGAGCACGACAACGTAGACCGTCTCCAGCCGCTGCCGTTCCGCGTGCGGCGACGGGGTGGCTCCCGCACGGGCCCGCCGGCGGATCAGCGAGTACGCCAACGCGCACAGCACCACCAGGAAGACGAACGCGGCGATGGCCGACTCCGTGGTGAAGACCTGCTCGAAGATCCTCCGTTGCTCCATCCCGGCTCCACTCTCCGCTCGGCACGTCCGGCCAACACGCTGTGGCACCGTATGTCCCGGTATGGGCCATCAGTGTCAGACACACCGCTCGCCGCTCCGAAGGCCCGGCACAGCCTGTTCGACCGGGCGCGGAGCGCTTGCCCGCTGAGCGCGTCACACCGTCGGGCGACAGCCGTCGGTGGACAGCGGACCGCGTTCCCGGCCCCGGCTCCGGCCCCAGCGCCGGGACCAGGGCCATCATCGCTCGCTGTCGAGCCGTTCCTGCTGCCGCTGTCGGGTGAGGTGCGCCCGCCCGAGCCGGGTCCGCGTGAGCCGATTCCGCCGGGCCGGGCGCACCTTGGCTCCGGCCGCGACGGGCGAGTCGTTGCGCAGCACCACAGCGGCGATCACCACCCCGGCCACGACGCAGCCCCCGGCGGCGAGCATGGTGGCCGTCTGGGCCTGGGTGAATGCGGCGCGCGCGGCCACGGCCAGCGCGTGCCCACCCGAACCGCCGAGCGCATCGCTGTGATCAAGGGTCGTGGCGAGCGCACCGCTCGCGTGCGGAGGGACCGTGGTCGGCAGCTCGGCCCGGTAGACGGCGGCCAGGAGACCTCCGAGGACGGCCACTCCGAACGCGACGCCGAACTGCTGGTGGGTGTCGTTGAGCGCCGAGCCCATCCCTGCCCGGTCCTTGGGGACGGCCCCCAGGACAGTGCTGGTGACTGCCGGCCCGGCGAACCCGTTTCCACCGCCCACCAGGAACAGGCCGACAGCGACCAGTATGTAACTGGGGTGCACGGCCAGCGCGGCCAGAACCAGAAAGCCCACCGCAGTCCCGGTGAAGCCCACAACTATCGAGCGGCGATGACCGATACGGGCCGGCGCCCGGCCCCCGGCGTACGAGCCGAGCACGATGCCCGCCGCCATCGGGGAGGAAGCCAGTCCGGCCTCCAGCGGACCCATCCCGTCCACCAACTGCAGATACTGGGCGAGGATGAACAGGGTGCTTCCGGTGCCCAGCGAGATGATCGTCACCGCCATGCTGCCGCCCGCGAACTGGCGGTCCCGGTACAGGGCCAGGTCGACCATGGGCGACGCGGTTCGCCGCTGGCGCCGCAGGAAAGCGGCCAGCGCCACCAGTGCGACCGCTCCGCACGCCCACAGCAGCGGGCGGGTCGTCGGGCCCTCTCCGGCCAGGATCACCGCTGAGGTCAGTGCGACCATGCCCACGGTTATCAGCACAGCGCTGTACGGATCGACCGCGCGCACCCGGCTGTCGCGCGACTCGGGCACCAGCCGCACGATGGCGACCACGGCGCCGCAGACCACCGGGACGTTGATCAAGAACGCGCCCGGCCAGCCCCACAGCTCCACCACGGCCCCACCCGCGACCGGCCCGAGCGCCATCGCCACCGACGCGACGACACCCCACACCGCGAACGCGCGGGGGCGCTCGTGCGCGGGGAAGACCTGTACCAGCAGGGCCAGGGTCGCCGGCATCACCAAGGCGGCGCCCACCCCCATCAGCGCACGCATCAGCACCAGCCACCACACCGACCACGCCAGCGCCGCCGCGGCGGAGGACACACCCAGTACCACCAACCCCGCGACCATGGCCCGTCGCCGCCCCCACCGGTCCGACACCGCACCAGCGGTGATCAGCAACCCGGAGAAGACAACGGTGTACGCGTCCAGCACCGCCTGCTGCCACGCCGTGGAGGCGTCGAACGACCTGGCCACCGAGGGCAGGGCCACGTTGAGGACCGTGTTGTCCACCACGATCACCAGCAGCGCGGCACAAACGGCGACCAGAATCGCCCACCGCTGCGGATGCCCCGCATCCTCCGTACCGTCGTCCCCGGGCCGTTCCTCCCGCGCGGGTCTGACTCCGCTCACCTGGTCTCCGTCTGTTCCGTCCTGTGCTTCCGGGGCCCGTGGGCCGGGGCACTCAGGACGGTAACCTGCAGCATGCAGTTGAGTGCGGCCTCCCTCCTGCCGGTCAACGCGACGTTCGCCGGGCTGCTCGTCGCGCTCCTCCTCGCGGCTGCCGCGGCAGCCGCCTTCTTCCATCTCTCCCCGGATGCCGTGCGCACCCACCGCGCCCGGCAGATCCTGCTCGCCGGAGCGCGAGGCGCCCTCCAACTCGCGGTCGTTTCCGTGGTCATCGTCTGGGTGGTCCGCTCCCTGGCGGCGACCGCGGCCTTTCTGACGCTCATGCTGCTGGTGGCCGTACGGACCGCCGGGCGCCGCATCACGCGGGACGGAACATGGTGGACGACGGCCCTGCCGCTCGCCGCCGGCGTGCTGCCGGTCATGGTCGCGCTGCTGGCCACCGGCCTGATTCCGCTCGACGGCATCGTGCTGATCCCGATCACCGGCATCCTCACCGGAGGAGCGCTCAGCGCGACCGTACTGGCCGGTCGACGCGCCCTGGACGAACTGAGGCTGCGGCACGGGGAGGTGGAATCCGGCCTCGCGCTGGGCCTCACCGAGCGGGACGCCCGCCTGGAGATAGCCCGCCCCGCCGCCTCCGAGGCGTTGATCCCCGGCCTGGACCAGACCCGCACGGTAGGACTGGTGACACTCCCGGGAGCCTTTGTCGGCATGCTCCTGGGCGGCGCCGACCCGCTCGCGGCGGGCGCGGTCCAACTGTTCGTACTGGTGGCGCTGATGGCGGTGCAGGCCGTGGCGGTCGCCCTCACCATCGAACTCGTCGCCCGCGGACGCCTGCACGCGTCGACGCACACATCCGACCGGCCGTGAGGCGCGACACGGCCGCACCGGCGGCCGGCCCGCCGGTCAACGTGTGCGGCGGCGAGCCAGCTTCACCTCGCGGGCGACCGCCCAGACATCCCCCACCGGGCCCACGTGCCGGAGCTTGTCGGGGTTGGACACCGAGCGGACCGTCCGCACCCGCCCGTCGAGCACGTCGAGCGTCATGGTGGTGAGGACCTTGCCGTCCCGGTCGCGGACGATCGCGCCCGGCTGGCCGTTCACCTGGTGCGGCTCGCACGTCACATCGATCCGCGCCAGCCAGGAGAAGGCGCCGGCGAGCACCCGGGCGACGCTGTCGGCTCCGACGACGGGCCTGGACCACTGCGGGGCCTTGCCGCCACTGTCCCCGACCAGCTGGACGTCGGCAGCGAGCAGCTCCCGCAAGTCGTCCACGTCGCCTGCGCGGAGCGCGTCGAAGAACCGGGCCGCCAGTTCCTGCTGCGCCCGGTGGTCGGCCTCGAACCGAGGGCGCCCCGCGTCCATGTGGCGCCGCGCCCGCACCGCGAGCTGGCGGCAGGCCGCCTCCGAGCGTCCCACCGCCGAGGCGATGTCGGGGAAGTCGAAGGCGAACACCTCGCGCAGCACGAAGACCGCCCGCTCCAGTGGGCTGAGCCGTTCGAGCAGCAACAAGGCGGCCGTCGACAACGAGTCGGCCAACTCGGCCGACCGCGCCGGATCCTCGTAGGGGTCGGCGAGCAGCGGCTCGGGGAACCACTGGCCGACGTACTCCTCCCGCCGGACGCGCGCCGAGCGCAGCACGTCGATCGAGATCCGGGTCACCGTGGCCGAGAGAAAGGCCTTGAGCGACGCGGGCCGGGTGGCAGAGCCCGCGAAGCGCAGCCAAGTCTCCTGGACCGCGTCCTCGGCCTCGGTCACGCTGCCCAGAATCCGGTAGGCGATGGAGAACAGCAGCGGTCGCAGCTCCTCGAACTCCTCGGGCTCGGCTGCCTCGGCCACACCGACTCCTCCTCACATCCCCTGGGCCCGGCCGGATCCACCGGCGCGGGCGCCTTCGTACGGTCGGTCGTGCCACTGGCGGGTCGGGGCAGCGCTTCTGCACCTCGGCGGTCGTCGGTGGCCACACCCTTGAGACGGATCGGCCCGGCACGCTGTGACATGAGCGGATGTGACACGCGTCTCGGTGGTGGACGCGCTGGGCCGACCGGCGGAGGTCCGGACGCCGACGACCTGGTCCCGGTCCTAGGTCGGCAGCCCGTTACGCCGCCGTCGCGCCTGGCCTAGCGTCCTCGCCATGGATTCGACAGGCACCCTCCCAGAGGCGCTGCAGCGCTTGCACAGCTCAGGTCCGGAGCGGCTCGGGCGGCTCTCCAATCACGCGCCGATGGTCGTCGAGGCCCTCTCCGCACACGGGGCGGCAGGCTCGGTGCACCGCTGGCTCGACCTGTACACCAGCAGGCTGGAGGAGTTCCCGCCGGGCGTCGAACCGGTCACGGCAGCCAACTGGCGCTCCGCCCTCGGCGATCCCCGCCGCGCCGCCGACTGGATCGGGTACTTCGGCCGCGAGCTCACCGAGCGCCCCTGGCGGGAGGTGGTCGCCCAGTGGTGGCCCCGGCTGCTGTCCGGCATGTACGGCGGCGCGACGCATCCGGTGATCCGGGTGGGCCACGCCGTGCGTACGCTGCTGGCCGCCGCCGCCGACGACGCGGATGCCTCCGCCGCCGAGCCGTATCTGAGCGAGCTCGCCCACGGCCTCGGCTACTGGGCCGCCCGCCACCACCCTGTCGCGGATCTGGACCCGCTGCCGGGTGCCGAGAGCGCGGCCGCCGCCCTCGACGCGGTGACGCCGCTCGCCGAGCAGGACGGCGGCTTCCCCGACCGGCTCGGCCGCGTCACAGGCCTGCCGGTGTGGGCGGCCACGGTCACGGATCCGCACGAGGCGCGACACCGCCTCACCGAACTGGTGCGGGCGGCCACCCATCGGTACGCCACCCATGGCCACGGGCAGGAGACGATGCTGGTGCACGCGGCCACGGCCCCCAACGCCGTGCTGCGTGTGCTGCCCGCGCTCCCGGAGGCCCTGTGGGTACCGAGTCTGCGGGCCGCCTGGACGGCGTCCGCGGCGGTGACCGCGATGTACGCCCCGGTCGCCCCGATCGTCCGCACCCCGCCGGGCACGCTCACCGCCGAAGAGGTCTTCGAGCGGGCCGTTGCGCACGGTGATGAACACGTCATCAAGCTCACCGACACGGCCCTCGACGTCGGGGACGAACAGGCGCTCGCGGCGGCTCTGCGCTCCATCGAACTGAGCGAACCGCTGGCCTAGCGAGTCGGTCAGGCGTCCTGGCGTCGCACGGAGCCGTGCACCTCGCCGGGTGCGGGATGCCGGGCGCGGAGGTGCCCCTGGTGCGGGGCGGTGGGCGTCTGACGTGCGCAGCCGATGATCCGGGAGTTTCCCGCGGACCTCGCGGCGGTACCCGGGTTCTGATCTTTCCGGCGACTCGGCGTGTACGGACTGGTGCCACGCGGTAAGGAGGTCGGCCTTGTCGGCTCCCCTGGAGGACTACGCGCTGATCGGCGACACCTACACGGCGGGGCTCGTCAGCCGCAGCGGCTCCATGGACTGGCTGTGCCTGCCGCGGTTCGATTCGGGGGCCTGCTTCGCGCGGCTGCTGGGCGGTGAGCGGCACGGCCACTGGTCCTTGGCACCGTACGGAGACGGATGGTCGGTCACCCGGCGCTACCTGACTGACAGCCTCGTGCTGGAGACGACGTTCCGCCAGGCAGGGGACGAGGTGCGGGTGCTCGACTGCATGCCCGTCCGCAACGACAGGCCGGATGTGACGCGTCGTGTCGAGGGCGTGCGCGGTCGGGTGCCGATGCGCAGCTGTTTCGTGCCGCGGTTCGACTACGGAAGCATCGTCCCCTGGTTCCGCCCGGACAACCGGCGGCTGCACGCGGTGGCGGGGCCCGACCATCTCACCCTGGACAGCGAATTCCCCCTCGAACCGACGGACGACGGCCGGGCCGTCACCCACTTCCAGGTCGGTCCGGGGGATGCCGTGGAGTTCCACCTGGGCTGGAACTCCCGCGAGTACGGCAGCCCGCCACGCCCCGGTGGCGACATCGTCTCCGCGACCCGGCGGTGGTGGCAGGAGTGGGCTTCGCACTGCCGGTACCAGGGCCGGTACCGGGAAGCGGTGGTGCGGTCGCTGATCACCCTCAAGGCACTCACCTACGCCCCCACCGGCGGCATCATCGCCGCCCCCACCACCTCGCTGCCGGAGCAGCTGGGCGGCGTACGGAACTGGGACTACCGCCACTGCTGGATCAGGGACGCCACCTTCACCCTGCTGGCGCTGCTCGACTCCGGCTACGAGAGCGAGGCCCGCGCCTGGCGGGAGTGGCTGCTGCGCGCGGTCGCCGGTGAGCCCGAGCAGATGCAGATCCTCTACGGCATCGACGGCACCCGCCGACTCCCCGAACTGGAACTGGACTGGCTGCCCGGCTACGAGAACTCCCGGCCGGTACGCATCGGCAACGATGCCGCACGCCAACACCAGTGGGACGTCTACGGAGAGCTGATGGACGCCCTGCACCAGGCGCGCCACGCGGGCATTCCGCCCGCCGAGGACGCCTGGCGGGTGCAGCGGAAACTGATGGACTTCCTTGAGGGGCACTGGCGTGAGCCCGACAGCGGTATCTGGGAGATGCGCGGCCCGCGACGGCACTTCACCCACTCGAAGGCGATGGCCTGGGCAGCCGCCGACCGCGCGGTCAAAGCCGTGGAGGACTTCGGCCTCCACGGACCTGTCGACCGGTGGAAGCGGCTGCGCGCGCAGATCTTCGACGACATCTGCGACAAGGGCTACGACCCGGGGCGCAACACCTTCACCCAGCATTACGGCTCCACCACGGTGGACGCCGCGCTGCTGACGCTGCCGGGCATCGGCTTCCTGCCCGCCCAGGACGAGCGGATGCGCGGCACCGTCCGCGCGGTGGAGGAGGAGCTTCTCAGCGGAGGCTTCGTGCAGCGCTACGCCATGACCGACCGGACCCCGCACGTCGACGGTCTTCCCCAGGGCGAGGGCGCCTTCCTGCCCTGCACGTTCTGGCTCGCCGACTGCTACATCCAGCAGGGGGACACGGCAAGGGGCAGGGCCCTGTTCGAGCGGCTGCTGGGGCTGCGCAACGATGTCGGTCTGCTCTCCGAGGAGTACGACATCCGTGCCGAACGACTCGTCGGCAACTTTCCGCAGGCCCTCTCCCACATCGCCCTGATCAACACCGCCACCGGCCTCGACGGGCACCGCAGCGGCCAAGGCAGCCGTCAAGACGGCGCGTCGGCGGGACGGTCGATGCGATAGACGTGGTGGGCGCGCTCGTCGGCCGGGTTGTCCGGGGCCAGGTCGACGGTGCCGACCCTGCGCAGTCCGGTCTTCTCCAGCGCCCGCCACGACGCGCGGTTGGCCGCGTTCACCGGGACGACGACGGCCGAGGCGTCAGGGACGTCGGTCCAGGTGGCCGCCACGATCGCCCGCAGGATGCGTGGCCCCAGTCCCTGCCCCACCCGCGTGGGGTCGGCGAGCAGATAGTCGATGGTGACGGCGCCTTCGGGAAGTTCGACCTGGTCGGCCAACTCCTGGCGGTAGTCCGGGTAGTCCGCGAACCGGCACCGCTGGACCAACGCGACAGGCGTGCCGTCCAGCATGACCAGAAGGTCCTCGGATGGCTCCTCGCCGCGCGCCGCGGGCCCGAAGTCCCGCGCGACCGCTTCGGCGGACGTGTCGTGGTGCCACCAGCGGGCCACGTGCGGCTGGGCGAGCCAGGCCCGCAACAGCCCGAAATCCTGCTCCGTCACCCGCCGCCATGTGATCACTCCGCCTCCCTCGTCCGCGTCCCCGGATCGTCGCACGGCCGACCGCGTCCGGGCAGCGGTGTTTCCACCGTGTTTCCACCTGGAGGCGGGCAGGTCGTCGGAGGGCGGTCCGGGCCGGGACCGGCGACCTAGGCGCTGCCGTGGCTGTTGAGCGGAGCGCCGCCCAGGGCGGTGTCCGTGAGGCTGGTGCGGGTCGTGGTGATGACCTCCTTGGGGCCGACCGCGCCGCAGGACATCTCGGTCAGGAGGAATCCCGTGCGGTACTGGGCACGTACGCCGCCGGCGCCCACGCACTGGTTCACACCTTCTAGGAGCCAGTCGTACAGGTCGTGCACGTCATCGTCCTGCCATCCCTTGAGGGCGGCGGCGTGGATGCCCAGAGCCAGTTTCTCGGCCAGGTAGTCGGGGTCGAGAACACTGCGGAAGCGGATGGTCAGCTGCTGGAACTCGTGTCCGGCGCCGAACTCCCACTCGGCCACGAGCTGGTTGACGCCCGCCGCGACGGGCCGTGCTTCCAGCAGCCACCGGTACGTGTCCAGGAAGGGCGCGTGCTGCTCCAGCCATCTCTTCCTCTCCCGTGGCGCCACCACCCAGGGGCCCGGGACCTCGTCGAAGGGCGGCCATTCCACCTCGGGGCATTCCCAACGCGCCGTCCATGAGCGGACCGTCTCGCGGTTGGCGACGAACTTCGCCCGAAGCGCATCGGTTTCGCGTCGCTTGGTTCTGCCGAAAACCATGGGCCTTCGCCCTCCCGCTCGGTCGACCAGGACAGGTTCCACTCAACCATCGGCGGCACCGGGCAGTCTCCTGTCCGGGAAGGCGTAGGTCCGGTACGGCGAGCGGCCACCGGCGGCCCCACCGGATGACGGAGCCGCCGACG
Organism: Streptomyces smyrnaeus; assembly: GCF_017676345.1. Lineage (GTDB taxonomy): Bacteria > Actinomycetota > Actinomycetes > Streptomycetales > Streptomycetaceae > Streptomyces > Streptomyces smyrnaeus. The sequence continues at coordinate 185,825 of NZ_JAFFZM010000012.1, forward strand.
TATGGAGCCGACCGGGTGCCGGGAGGGGAGGGTCAGTCCCGGTCGTCCGCGCGCTGCGTCTCCTCGGCCTTCCGGTCGCTGTGCGCACCCATGAGGGCCCGCAGCGAGACGATGCGCAGGAAGCCGTTGTCCTCGTGCGGGTGAGCGCTTGTCATCCCGAGCTTCAGCCGGGTGGTCACAACGTCGTCGAACGTGATGCGGGTCGGCTCCCCGGAGGTGGACGCCCAGTCGACGCGGAGGTGGTCGACCGGGACGTAGTCCTTGCCGTTCCAGTAGCTGACGGTGAGCTTCTTCGGCAGGGCGTGGGCGTCGTCCGTCGTGAACGAGGCCTGAAGGCCGGTGAGACGTCGGCGGTCCGGCCAGCTGAGCGAGACCCAGTCGTGGGCGTGGGCCTTGCTGATGGCGTGCAGCAGCCCTGTCGCCGGCATCCGGTAGAAGTTCGACCAGCCGGTGGCAGGGTCGCCGTCGAGCATGGCCGCGGGAACGGTCTCGGGCGCGCCGGAGAAACTGGCGTCCGCGCTCGGCCCGTCGCCGCGTTCCGGCTTCTTGCCGGCAGCGTCCGGTACGGGCAGGGCAGCAGGCGCACGCTCGTGTCCCCGGCCCCTTCCGGTGGCCCGGATCCTTGTCGACCCCGGGCGGAGCCCGTCTGCGTGCGCGGTGACGACGACAGACCCGGAGTCCTGTCCTGCCTGCACGATGGCGAGTGCTTTGCCGTGGAAGGCGGCGCGTGCGGGGGAGCGGTAGTTCTCCGCGCTCTCCTGCTGTCCGTTGTCCACGCCCAGCAGGCGGCTGCCGCCTCCGGAGACCCGAAAGGTGATGCGGTGGTCCGCGTCCGGCACCACTACGCCCCGCGCGTCGGTGACCTCGGCGGTGACGAAGCACAAGGAGCGGCCGTCGGCGGCGATGCGCTCCCGGTCCGCGGTGAGCCGTACGGCGGCCGGGTCGCCGGCTGTCCGCAGCGTGTCGCGGGCCACCTCGACGCCGTCGCGCCGGGCCACCGCGACGAGCTTCCCCGGCCGGAAGGGGACCTGCCAGGTCAGGTGCAGCTTGCCGGCGCTGCCGTTCGGGCTGGTGTAACTGCCCGGGTAGGGGCCGGAGGTGACCGTCTTGTCGTCACCGGTCGCTTCCGTCGTCTCCCAGTACGTCCGGCCGTCCTTCGTGGTCTTCCGATCGAAGGACTTGGCTCCCAGCGACCGCCCGTTGAGGAAGAGTTCCACGGTCTCGACGTTGCTGTAGGCCCATACCGTGACCTCATCCTTGCGCCGATGGGTCGTCCAGTCCATCGGCACCAGGTGCACCATCGGCTCCTGGCTCCACTGGCTGCGGAAGAGGAAGAACTGGTCCTTGGCGAAGCCGGCGGTGTCGACGGCGCCGAAGAAGGACGACTTGACGGGGAAGACGTTGTAGTACGGGGTGGGCTCGCCCAGGTAGTCGATGCCCGTCCACAGGAACTGGCCGGCGAAGAACTCCCGGTCGCGATCCTTCTTCAGGGCGTACTCCCCGCTCATCGTCCAGGTTTCGAGGTTGTTGTCGTAGGAGGAGGCGCCCCGCGCGCCGGGTGTGTAGTTCTCCCCCGTGTTGAGCTGTGAGGGATTGTCGTACACCCCGCGGGTGGAGGTGGCGGAGGACGATTCGGCCTCCAGCAGGAAGGTGGTGGGGTACTTCTTGTGCAGAGCGTCGACCGAGGCGGCCGTGTTGTAGTTCAGGCCGACGCCGTCGAGCATGCGCAGGATCCGGTCCTGTGGCGAGCCGTCCTCGGGCACCGTGCGGTATTTGTCCGAGCCCATCACGATCGGCCGGGTGGTATCGACTGACCTGACGGCCTCGATGAGCCGCTGTGCCATGGCGACCCCGGCGCTGCTGGTGCTGTCGGGGATCTCGTTGCCGATCGACCACATCACCACGGCGGGGGAGTTCTTGGCGGCGTGGACCATCTCCTTGACGTCGGTGTCGCTGTGCTCGTCGAAGAACCGGCCGTAGTCGTACGGGTTCTTGGGGGTGCGCCAGCAGTCGAAGGCCTCGACCATCAGCACGATGCCGAGTTCGTCACACATCTCGACCACCTGCGGCGCCGGTGGGTTGTGCGAGGTGCGCAGTGCGTTGACGCCCATCGTGCGCATCTTCGTCAACTGCCGTCGGGCCGCGTCGGGGTGGAAGGCGGCACCCAGCGAGCCCAGGTCGTGGTGGAGATTGACGCCGCGCAGCTTCGCCGACTCGCCGTTCAGCGAGAAGCCGTGCTCGGGGTCGAAGGCGAACCACCGCAGACCGAACCGTGTGGTCGTCTCGTCGACGACCTTGCCGCCCACGGTGATCCGGGTGACGGCGGTGTAGAGATACGGTCTGTCGAACGTCCACAGACGGGGGGCGTCGATGCGCAGGTCGAGCCGTGTGGCGGCGGGGCGTTCGCCCAGCGTCGCCGGTGCGTCGGCCTTCGCCACGGTCTTTCCGTCCGCGTCCTTGACGGTCGCGGACAGCTTGGCCCGCACCGACCCCTGGCCGTGGCTGACCGCGCGGGCTTCCAGGCGTACATCGGCATGGCCGTCCTCGACGGCCTTTTCGAGCTTCGGCGTGGTGACCGTGACACCGTGCCGGGTGAGGTGCACAGGATCGGTGAGGACGAGGCGTACGTCGCGGTAGATGCCGCTGCCTGAGTACCAGCGGCTGCTGGGCACCTGGTTGCGTACCTTCACCGACAGTCTGTTCGGGGTCTTCCCGTCGGTGTGGACCAGGTCGGTCAGATCGAGGGCGAAACCGGTGTAGCCGTAGGGGTGGGTGCCGGCGAGTCGGCCGTTGCAGTAGACGTGTGCGTCCATGTAGACGCCGTCGAATTCGACGGACAGCCGCTTCCCGGCGGCCTCCGGCGGCAGGGTGAAGGTCTTGGCGTACCAGCCGAGGCCTCCGGGCAGATAACCGCTGCCGGCGGTGGTGTGGTCCCCCTCGCGGGGTGACAGTTCGATGCTCCAGTCGTGCGGCAGGTCCACAGCGCGCCACAGCGAGGCGTCTGCGGCCGGCTGCCGGGCGTCGGCTCCCGTGGTGTTGACCAGCGCGAACTGCCACCCTTGGCGGAAGTCGACCGTTCGCTTCGAAGTGGGCACCGTTGCCGGGGCGGTCGGTGCGCCGGCGGCAGCAGCCGGGGTGTGCCCCACGATCGGGACCGCCAGCACTCCGCCGAACACGGTCGCTCCGCCCAGGGCCGCTCGTCGTGAGATCGCCATTTTGTGGCTCCCGCCCTCGCTGTTGTCGAAACGCCGCGCGATCGACGCGGCCCGCAGAACGACGGGATTTTGAGGGGAGTTGTTGGATTGCGTCAATAGAGCCATCAGTTCTGCTCAAGAAGTAACGCGATCCTTCCCGGGGCAACGGTCGCCGGCGCGCACATGATCGACGACCGGCCGGTCGAGAGCGGGAGACGACCGGCCGGTCAAGGGCGGGAGGAGAGCGCCGTCCGCCGCACACATCCGCCGCGCGCCCGGCAGAGGCGCACTTCCTCTCCGCCGTAGAGCGCGTCCGCGAGCGTGGTCCGGTCGGTGAGCTGCAACGCGATGCCCGCGTCCTTCAGGGCGCGAATGAGACGCTCGGGCAGGGCTCGCCGGTCGGGCTCTGCCAGTTCGGCCGGATCACGGGTGAGGGCCAGCAGGACCTTGCGTGGTCCACGGCCCGCACCGGTCGACCGCACCCCGACCCAGCGGTCCAGTCCCGCTGTGCGCAGAGCGGCCCGGGTGTCGTCCCGCAACTCGACGCACGACAGGTACTCCAGGATGACCGGCGTGCTGTAGGTGCCTGCCGCGGTCCGTGCGATCTCACTGGCGGCGACGCCCCTCCTGCGGTCTGCGCGCATGGCCGAGAACAGATCCTCCCGGACGCGCAGATACTCCTCGACGGCCGCACGGGTGTGCAGATAGGTCATGGCCTCGGTCTCTTCCGGTTCCAACGTGGTCGGTCGTGCGCGGGTGGATGTCACGGCGTCGGTGGCGGCCAGTTGAGGATCTTCTTGGGGCGTGGTGGGGCGTAGGTGCGCACCTTCGACGTGGACAGGCCGAGGCCGACCAGGGACTCGGCGACCTTCACGGCGGCGGTGACCCCGTCGACGACGGGGACACCGGTCCGTTCGACGACGCGTTCGGTCAGACCGGACATGCCTCCGCAGCCCAGGCAGATCACTTCCGCGCGGTCGTCCTCCACCGCCCGGGCCGCCTGCTCGGCGATGGCGTCCACCGCGGCTTTCTCGTCGCGTTCCAGGTCGAGCACGGCCAGCCCGCTGGCGCGCACCGAGGCACACCGGGCGCTCAGACCGGCCACATGGAGACGCTCCTCGATCAAGGGGACCGTACGGTCGAGGCTGGTGACGACGGAGTAGCAGCGGCCGAGGAACTGTGCCGTGCTCGCGGCGGCCTCGGTGATGTCGACGACCGGGACGTCGAGCAGTTCCTGCAGCCCCTCGCGGCCGTGTTCGCCGTATCCGGCCTGGATCACCGCGTCGAACGGTTCCGGATGGGCGCGTACCGCTTCCATCACGGCGACGGCGGCGAGGTAGCTCTCGTAGTTGCCCTCGACCGACTCCGCGCCGAAGGAGGGCGTCAGGGGGACGATCTCGGTGCCGGGCGAGGCGGCGCCGGTCGCCTGTCGGCCGATCGAGTCGGTGATGGAGCGCGTGGTGTTGACGTTGACGACGAGGATACGCATGGGACGGCCTTCTGGTGGTCGGGTCATTCGGCGGCGACGGCGATGGCCTCGCCGTCCACATCACGGATCGCCGCGCTGCGGTCGGCGATCACCGCGTACAGCACGGCGGCGAGGGCGGCGCCGATGAACCAGGAGAATCCGGCCACGGCGTGGAAGGCGGGCACCAGGGCGAGGACGACCGCGACCGCGGCGCTGGGGGCGAAGGCGGCGACGGCCCGCGGGTTGTAGCCCCCGCGGTAGTGGTACTCGCCCTGTGCGTCTTCGGTGTAGAGGTCGGGCACGTTCACGCGGGATCTGCGCAGCAGCCAGTAGTCCGCCATGATCACACCGAACAGCGGCCCGAGCAGGGCGCCGAGCCCGCCGAGGAAGTAGTTGACCACGATTGGGCTGTCGTAGAGGTTCCAGGGGAGGATGACGAGGCCCAGTACGGCGCTGACCAGTCCGGCCCGGCGAAAGTTCAACCGGCGGGGGAAGAGGTTGACCAGCGCGTAGATGGGCGCGACGAAGTTGGCCAGCAGATTCACCGCCACCGTCAGCACGATGAGGGCGAGCGAAGCCGTCGCCAGCAGGAACATGTTCGGTACGGTCCTGACGATGTCGGCGGGGCTGGTGATGACGTGCCCGTCGAGCTTGAACTGGGCCCCGCTGAGCACCGCCACGATGACGGCGAAGAAGAGCATGTTCACCGGGATACCGACCACGTTGCCCCGGACGATGGAGCCACGGCTCCTGGCGGAGCGGGTGAAGTCGCAGAAGTTCAGTACGAACGTCCCGTAGATCACCACCCACAGCGCGGCGCCCTGCAGGATCTGCAGCCACATCTCGCCGCCGATGAGCGGCTCGTCGATGGACAGGGAGATCGAGCCGTCGGCGCGGAGGAACATCCACCCCGCCAGGGCGCACATGGTGATCAGGGTGGTGGGCGCCGCGAAGGCCATGTACCGCCGGATCATCTGCATCCCGTAACTCACGATGAGCACCTGCACGGCCCACAGGGCCAGGAAGGTGATCCAGCCGAGAGTCGACTGGCCGAGTACGGAGTTGCTCTCCAGCCGGCTCAGGCCGGGGAACATCGCCACGAGCAGGGTGCTGAGGACGGAAGAGGCCAGATAGGTCTGGATGCCGAACCAGGCGATGGCGACGGCCCCCCGGATACCGGCCGGGATCTTCGCTCCTTTGATGCCGAACGCGATGCGGCTCATGACCGGGAAAGGGACGCCCGTCTTGTGCCCCATGAAGCCGGACAGGGTCAGCAGGAGAAACAGCAGGACGGAAGCGAGCGCGAAGGCCGCCATGATGCCCCAGATGTTCAGTCCGAGGGCGAAGAGGCCGATGGCGAACGCGTAGTTCCCGAGGCTGTGTACGTCGTTGGCCCAGAGCGTGAAGACGTTGTAGGCGCCCCAGCGGCGCCCTTCCTTCTTCGTCGGGGCCAGGTCGTACGTGTACAAGCCGGTGCTGGAGGTGGCACCGGTCTCCACGGACGACCGCTCATCCACGGCAGTCATAGGGGCTCCGGAGGGGGAGGGAAGTGGAAGTTCAGAGGTTTCCACAAAATGGAAGTGGGATTCCGCTGGCCAGAACGTAGTTTTCGCCAAACAGCAGCGTCAAGAGGTGCGAAGAAAAGACTTGATCAAGTGCACAAATAGGCACCGACCGGCATAAATGCGCTGCATCGCGGCGGTAGGGGGAGCCTGGGAACAGGCCGTGTACACCCTCACCCACCGGGCAGGATGGCGCGGAGTCGCGCGTGGGCACGCGGCAGCGACGCGCGGTTGCTCAGTGGCTCGCGGGCGGCACGGTGGAGTCGGCGGGTCCGTCGGACGCGGCGTCGGCGAAGCGGCGGGCCAACTGCGCGAAGGCCTGCTTGAGTTCGGGCGGGCCGACCACCTCGATCCCGGCGTCGAATCTGCCGACGGTCGCGGCCAGGCCGGGCCACGACCACGAGCCCAGCACAAGCCGGCAGCGGTCCGCGGCGAGTTCCTCCACCAGCCCGTCGTGGACGTAGTGGGACACGGCGGCGGCGGGCAGGTCCAGGACCACCTCGCCGCGGCAGGGCCAGTCGTACGAGCCGTCGGAGCCCTGGAACCTGCCGGCGACGAAGGCGGCCACATCACCCCCGGGTACCTCACGCGGGGTGAAGCGAGGGCCCGTGGGGACACGCGGAGAGAGCCGGTCCGCGCGGAAGGTGCGCCAGTCCTCGCGGTCGAGGTCCCAGGCGACGAGATACCAACGTCCGCCCCAGGTCACCAGATGGTGCGGCTGCACCCGGCGCGGCGACGTCGTGGCGCTGTCCCGACCGGCGCCCGGCGGGGAGACGGGAGCGTAGTCGAAGCGCAGCACTTCGCGGGCCTGGACGGCCGCGCTGAGTGCCATCAGCACGCTGCTGTCGACCTGGGGAAGCGGCCGGGCCGCGGGTCGCTCGACAGCGGTGACCCGGAGGGCGTCGATCCGGTGGCGCAGCCGTGCGGGCATGACCTGCCGGACGGTGTTGAGGGCGCGGGCCGCGGCCTCCTCGATGCCGGCACCGGTGGCGGTGGCGCTCTGCAATGCCACGGCGAGGGCGACGGCCTGCTCGTCGTCGAACAGCAACGGGGGCAGCTGTGTTCCGGCGTCGAGTCGGTAGCCGCCGTCGGGGCCCTTGCTCGCCACGATGGGGTAGCCGAGTTCGCGCAGACGGTCCACGTCCCGGCGCACGGTGCGCCGGCTGACGTCCAGCCGCTCGGCCAGCAGCGCTCCCGGCCAGTCCCGGCGCGCCTGGAGCAGCGAGAGCAACGACAGCAGTCGTCCTGAGGTCTTCTGCACGACCTCCATCCTGCTCCAGGAAGCGGCCAGGATCTGACCGCTTCTCCTGCGACTGTGATCACCACCGGGCGGGCCCGAGCAGACCGCCCGCCCTCGTCGTGTCGGCACGCCCGGCGCCACACGGACCGCCCGCACGAGATCCCTCGACAGGCAAGGAGCCGATCATGTCTCTCGACACTGTGACCCGAGCCGGGCGGCGGCACCCCGCCGCCCGGCCGTCGCCCGACCGCTGCCGTGCCGACAGTCGGCCGACGACCGACGAACGGGTCGCGGTGAGCCGATGACCGTGCTCGACACCCGGGCGCTCAACCGCGCCACGCTCGCCCGGCAGTTGCTGCTCGACCGTGCCGACATGCCGGTGCTCGACGCCGTCGGCCACCTCGGTGGACTGCAGGCACAGGAACCGCAGGAGCCGTTCATCGGTCTCTGGTCGCGGCTGCGTGCCTTCGCCCCGTCCACGCTCTCGGACCTGCTCGTCCGGCGCAGCGTGGCACGGACCCACCTCATGCGCCGCACCGTCCACCTCGTCACCGCCGAAGACGCTCTCGCCTGGCGGGCCCGCCACGACCCCATGCTGCGCCAGCGGGTGCTCGGAACCTATCGCCGGGAGCTCGACGGGGTGGACCTCGACGAACTGGCCGCCGCGGGCAAGGCGGTCATGGCCGACGGCCGGCCCCGCTCGATGGCCGAGCTCACGCGTGCGCTCGCCGACCGCTGGCCGCAGCGACAGCCGCGCGCCCTGGGGGAGATGCTGGTCGCCGCCCTCCTCCCGATGGCGCAGCTGCCGCCGCGCGGGCTGTGGCGCGCCAGGGCGGGTGTGCGCAACGTCCTGCTCTCCGCCTGGCTGGGGCGCGAGATCGACCCGCCGGCCATGGACGGATCCGACCCGGTCGGCCAAGCTCTGGTGCGCCGCTATCTGGCCGCTTTCGGACCCGCCGCCTCGGCCGACCTGCGCTCCTGGTGCGGACTGGCGGGGCTGCCTGCCGCGATTGCCGCGATACGCGAGGAGTTGGTCACCTTTCGCGACGAACGGGGCCGGGAACTGCTGGACCTCCCCGACGCGCCGCGCCCCGACCCCGGGACGCCCGCCCCGGTGCGGTTCCTGCCGGCTTTCGACAACGCGATCCTCGGATACCACGACCGCAGCCGGATCGTCGACGACGACCACCGGGGGCTGTCGGTCGCCGGCGCGCGCGTCGTCCTGGTCGACGGCCGGGTCGGCGCGACCTGGACCGTTGAGGCGGGCACCGTCCTCGTCACTCCGCTGCGTCGCTTCTCCCGTGCCGACCGCACCGACCTGGCGGAGCAGGCGCGGGCGCTGGCGCTGTTCCTCTCCGACGGGGACAGCGACCGGGTACGGATCGCCGCGTCCACCGACTGACCCCCGCCCCGCTGCCTGGCCCGGTCCTGATCTCGGCCTCCCCGCCTGTGCGGTGGCTGTGGGGGCCGGGTGCGCCGCGCCCCCACCACCGGTGCGCTCCGAGCGTCAGACGCACTTGCCGGACAACCAGTCCTTGAAGCCCTTGGTCCACGAGGTGGCCATCCGCACCGAACGCGTGGGGGATCCGAGCCGCGCCAGACTGTCCTGCCACGACGCGTAGTTGCCGGAAGCAGCCGGGGGCGGCTCCTCCCAGCCGATCCCGTCGACCCAGGCTGGACGCCCGGTGAGCGAGGAGCCGAGCCCTGCCGCCTTGAGACGCCGCTCGAGTTCCGGCCGCAGAGCGGCGTCATGCGTGTAGAGCATGATTTCCTGGGTGGCGGCCCGCTCCGAGACGGGTGCGATGACCTCTCTCCAGGCCCTCTCGCGGATGGCCGAGTCGCTGTGGAGCAGTGACTGCTCGGCCTCCGGCTTGAGCTCCACCAGGGGGATGATGCCCTTGGCCTCGGCACTGTCGAGCCACTCGCGGAAGGTGTGGACGGTCTCCCCGGTGTACGGGCCCCGGGTGATCGTCCGGCCTCTGAGCTGGTCCGCCCCCGTCGCCCACCACAGCTCGGTGATGGGCGCTCGGGTGCCGGTCAGCCCGTTGGTCGTGGTGTTGTGCCACATCACGCCCTTGGTGCCGTTCCTGGTGAGCTGGAGGTCGGCCTCCACGCCCGAGGCGCCCCAACTCTTCTGCTGGGCGAGCGCCCGGGGATTGTTGGGCTGGCGGATCTGGTCACGGTTCCAGGGGTTGTCACCGGTCGGGTAGCCGCCGTGTCCGAAGATCGTCGGGCAGACGGGTAAGGCCGCCGCCTCGGCGGTGTTCGCTGCCTGGACGGTGCCGAGCAGCAGCGTCGCGCCGATGGCGACAGCACTCCGTGCTCTCCACTTCATCGCGCCCCCTTGGCCTTCTCTTCTCGGCTGTCTTCCGGTGCACAGCGCACGCGCGCCCTCGCCGGCTCCCGTCCGGGTCCCGGATGAAGACGGAACGCTGCTTCCGCCCCCGGCGGAGCGTCGCCCCGCCCCCGGTGGAGCGCCGCGTGGCTGAGGGGGCGCTGCCGCAGCATAGGAACGGTGGGGGAGACCCGTAACCCCGCGCGTCCGCCCGCGCCTTGGAAGGGAGGCCGGTCCCGTTCGGGCCCGGCCTGGACGGTTCGGGAGCGGGCGGTCCCGCGCCGCGGGGCTCGCCCCTCGCCCCGGGCCCTGTCCACCCCCGCCTTGAACCGCGTTCTTGCAGGTGAGCGGCGCTGTCGGAGGGCGGTGGTAGCGTCACGACATGACGCCGGAAGAGCTTGCCGATCTCGCACATCTGCGCCGAGCGCGGGATCTGATCGATCGGGAGTACGCGCAGCCCCTCGATGTGCCGACGATGGCCCGCCACGCGCTCATGTCGCCGGCGCACTTCTCGCGACGGTTCCGGGCCGCCTACGGCGAGACCCCCTACGGCTATCTCATGACCCGCCGGATCGAGCGGGCGATGGCGCTGCTGCGCGGGGGGATGAGCGTGACGGACGCGTGCATGGCGGTCGGCTGTACCTCACTGGGCTCGTTCAGCTCGCGGTTCACCGAGCTCGCGGGGGAGACGCCGAGCGCGTACCGCGCTCGGGACCACGACGCCGTGGTGGCGATGCCCGCGTGCCTGGCGAAGGTGCGCACCCGCCCGCTGCGGGACGTGTCGAGCAGGATTCGAGAAGCGCGCCCCGACGCCGCCGCTTAACGTCACTCACATGACTATCGCACTGCAATACAGCCACATCACCGTCAACGACGTGGACGAGGCGCTCGTCTTCTACCGGGAGGCTCTCGGCCTCGAAGTGCGCAACGACGTCGCCTCCGGCGAGTTCCGCTGGGTCACTCTGGGTAGCGCGGCTCAGCCGGGCGTCGAGATCGTGCTCTCGGAGCCGCACGCCGGGCGTTCCCAGGCCGACGGGGACGCCCTGCAGGAACTGCTCACCAAGGGCGTCCTGCCGATGATCGTCTTCAGGACCGATGACCTCGAGGCCACCTTCGAGCGGGCGCGGGTCTCCGGTGCCGAGGTGCTGCAGGAGCCCATCGACCAGCCCTGGGGCCCGCGCGACTGCGCGTTCCGCGATCCCTCGGGCAACATGGTGCGGATCCAGCAGGAATCCAAGGCGTAGCGCCCGGTCGCCCCGGCCCCGCCCCGCCGCCGTGCGCGCCGGACGGCTGCTCGTCCGCGCCGTACGGCCGGGGAGCCCACCGGGACCCGGGACCGCAGCGGGAGCCGGGGCGGGGCCGGGGAGGGGTCTCCTTCGTCGGGTCGCGCCCGTGCGGCGCCGAAGAGGGGACACGACGTGAAGAGAAGCAGCAGGACGTACTACGCGGAGTTGGTCGGGCACAGCCGGGCGACGCCGACGGGGACCGCGTGGGCGGTCCCCGCCTCACAGATGGAGACACGATGAGCAGGACCACGGGGGCGCAGGCGCAGTCGTCTGCGCTGCATGCTGCCGACAGCCACGACATGATCCGCGTGTACGGGGCGTGCGAGAACAACCTCAAGAACGTCGCCGTCGAGATACCGAAGCGCCGGCTGACGGTGTTCACCGGCGTCTCCGGCTCGGGTAAGAGCTCGCTGGTCTTCAACACGATCGCCGCCGAGTCGCAGCGGTTGATCAACGAGACCTACAGCGCCTTCGTGCAGGGTTTCATGCCGACGCTGGCCCGGCCCGAGGTCGACGTCCTCGACGGCCTGACGACCGCGATCATCGTGGACCAGCAGCGGATGGGCGCCGACCCCCGCTCCACGGTCGGCACCGCCACCGACGCCAACGCGATGCTGCGCATCCTCTTCAGCCGACTGGGCGAGCCCCACATCGGCCCGCCCAGCGCGTACTCCTTCAACACCGCCTCGGTCCGGGCATCCGGTGCGATCACCGTCGAGCGCGGCAACAAGAAGGCGGTGAAGGCGACCTTCCAGCGCACCGGCGGTATGTGCACGCACTGCGAGGGCCGTGGCACGGTCTCCGACATCGACCTCTCCCAGCTGTACGACGACTCCAAGTCGCTCGCCCAGGGCGCGTTCACCATCCCGGGCTGGAAGTCGGACAGCCAGTGGACCGTGCAGGTCTACGCACAGTCGGGCTTCGTCGACCCGGACAAGCCGATCCGCGAGTACACCGAGAAGGAGCTGCGGGACTTCCTCTACGGCGAGCCGGTCAAGGTGAAGGTCAACGGCGTCAACCTCACCTACGAAGGGCTGATCCCGAAGATCCAGAAGTCGTTCCTGTCCAAGGACAAGGAGGCGATGCAGCCGCACATCCGGGCGTTCGTGGAGCGGGCCGTCACCTTCACCACCTGTCCCGAGTGCGACGGCACCCGGCTGAGCGAGGGCGCCCGCTCCTCGAAGATCGGGAAGATCAGCATCGCCGACGCCTGCGCCATGGAGATCCGCGACCTGGCCGAATGGGTCCGCGACCTCGACGAGCCGTCGGTGGCGCCGCTGCTCACCGCGCTGCAGGACACCCTCGACTCGTTCGTGGAGATCGGTCTCGGCTATCTCTCGCTCGACCGTCCGGCGGGCACCTTGTCGGGCGGCGAGGCGCAGCGCGTGAAGATGATCCGCCACCTCGGCTCGTCCCTCACCGACACCACGTACGTCTTCGACGAGCCCACCATCGGTCTGCACCCGCACGACATCCAGCGGATGAACGACCTGCTGCTGCGGCTGCGGGACAAGGGCAACACGGTCCTCGTCGTCGAGCACAAGCCGGAGACGATCGCGATTGCCGACCATGTCGTCGACCTCGGGCCCGGCGCAGGTACCGCGGGCGGCACCGTCTGCTACGAGGGCAGCGTCGAGGGGCTGCGCTCCAGCGACACAGTCACCGGCCGCCATCTCGACGACCGGGCCTCGCTCAAGGAGACCGTGCGCGAGTCCACCGGAGCGCTGGAGATCCGGGGCGCGACGACGCACAACCTCCAGGGCGTCGACGTGGACGTGCCACTCGGCGTCCTCTGCGTGGTCACCGGCGTGGCGGGCTCCGGCAAGAGCTCGCTGATCCACGGCTCGGTCCCCGCCGGGGCGGACGTCGTCTCGGTCGATCAGAGCGCCATCAAGGGCTCCCGGCGGAGCAATCCGGCGACCTACACCGGACTGCTCGACCCGATCCGCAAGGCCTTCGCCAAGGCCAACGGAGTGAAGCCGTCGCTGTTCAGCGCCAACTCCGAAGGGGCCTGCCCCACCTGCAACGGCGCCGGCGTGATCTACACCGACCTGGCCATGATGGCCGGTGTCGCCACCCCCTGCGAGGACTGCGAGGGCAAGCGGTTCCAGCCCTCGGTGCTGGAGTACCGCCTCGGCGGCCGGGACATCAGCGAGGTGCTGTCGATGTCGGTGGCCCGGGCCGAGGAGTTCTTCGGCGCCGGAGAGGCACGCACTCCGGCCGCGCACAAGATTCTCGACCGGCTCGCCGACGTCGGACTCGGCTATCTCACCCTCGGCCAGCCGCTCACCACCCTGTCCGGCGGCGAGCGGCAGCGGCTCAAGCTGGCCACCCATATGGGTGAGAAGGGCGGTGTGTACGTCCTCGACGAGCCGACCACCGGTCTGCATCTGGCCGACGTCGAGCAGCTGCTCGGCCTGCTCGACCGGCTCGTCGACTCGGGCAAGTCCGTCATCGTCATCGAGCACCATCAGGCGGTCATGGCGCACGCGGACTGGATCATCGATCTCGGGCCGGGCGCCGGCCACGACGGCGGCCGGATCGTCTTCGAGGGCACCCCCGCCGACCTCGTCGCCGCCCGCTCCACCCTCACGGGCGAGCACCTCGCGGCGTACGTCGGTGCGAAACAGCCGATCGGTTAGCTCCGGAGCCACCGGGCGCGCGCCGCGTACGCGGGGGCGCCCGCACCCGGCCGGACGGCAGCTCGGCCGGGGTGCGGGCGCCCGTGCGTGTACAAAGGGTCAGTCGCCGGTGGTGACCCGTACGTAGTCGACGGTCATCCGCTGTGGGAAGTTCGTCGAGCCGTCCGGGTCGCCGGGCCAGTAGCCGCCCACGGCGAGGTTGAGGATCAGGAAGAACGGCTTGTCGAACACCCACGGGTTGCCGCCGACATCGGCGGGCGTACGTGTCTGGTAGACGTTCCCGTCCACCGACCAGGTGACGGCGCCGGGGGACCAGTCGATGGCGAAGGTGTGGAAGTCGTCGGCGAAGGCCGCGCCGCCTGGCAGGGTGTATGCGGCGCCGACGCCGCCCGAGCCGGAGTAGCCGGGGCCGTGCAGGGTGCCGTGCACGGTGCTCGGCTCGAAACCGACGTTCTCCATCACATCGATCTCGCCGCAGGCCGGCCATCCGGCGCTGCCGATGTCGTCACCGAGCATCCAGAAGGCCGGCCACATGCCCTGGCCGCGCGGCACTTTGATGCGCGCTTCCACATGACCGTAGGTCTGGGTGAACTTGCCCGCGGTGTTCAGCCGCGCCGAGGTGTACTCGCATGTGCCGTACCAGCACTGGTAGTTGCCGGGGTTCTCCTTGCGTGCGGTGATGACGAGATTGCCGTTGCCGTCGAGCGCGGCGTTGTCGGTACCGGGGGTGTAGTACTGCCGTTCGTGGTTGTTGACGTTGTCGCCCGTCTCGGTCTGCCACTTGCTGCTGTCGACCAGGGCGCCGGCTGGGCCGTCGAAGTCGTCGGAGAAGACGACCGCTTGTGTGCCGCTGCCGGGGCGTCCGGTGCCTGTGGCGTCGGCCGAGGCTGTGGCGGGCAGCAGCGCGGTGGTCAGGCAGCACAGCAGGGTTGCTCCGCACACGGCCGTGCGGCGTCGCCAGGTGAGTCTCACGTCAGCCCGTCCTTTCGTGGGGGAGTGGACATAGGGCCTGCTGGGTCTGCTCATGACAAAACATCAACGGAGATGTGCATGGCACCTTCCGCAAGTCCCGGGCTTTCTTGATGACTTGTTGTAAACGCGTCCGAGCAAGCCGTCAAGGCTTTGGTCCAGACCGATGTGTGTTCAAGAAGTAGCGGCGGTCAGTCCGCCTCGTCGCCCTCTTCCTGGGAGCGGCCGAGGGAGGTGTGCCGCGACAGGAGCTGTGCGAGGACCACGTCCACCCCTCCCATCAGGAGGTAGGCGACAACCGTGCCCAGTCCTGTGACGGGCCAGGCGATGAGGCCGGGGATGCGGGAGAGTCCGTAGGCCACCGCCACCGCCAGTGCGACGGAGACGAAGTCGATGCCTCCCCTGAGTCCCAGGACCTGCTGGCTCTCACCCAGCCGTCCGTGCCGGAACCGCCCGAGGAAGCCGAGGCTCACCAGCATGAAGGCCCCGGCGGCACCCAGGGCGAAGCACACCGTCTCGGTTGCGCCCCCGGGGCCTTTCGCCGCGCCGGTCAGTCCGTAGGCAGCCGTGATCGAGACGGAGAACCCGTAGGCAGTGGCGTTGTCCTGAAGTGCCGTTCGCACACCTTGCCCGTAGACGTACGGCTGACTCGGCGGCGGTCGATCGTGCGCACTCGGTTCCTTTTTGTCCGGCATTGCGCCAGTTTTCCATGTGCTCGTCGTCCCGACGCCCCTGTTCGCGCCGTGTCTGAGGGACAGGGCGGTGTGGCGGTGCCGGGGGGCGCTGCCCCGGCCGAGCGGCCGAACGTCCCCGGCCGGGAGCTGTCATCCGGGGCCGGACGCCACCGTCGTCGTCACCCGCGTCACGGCGGGCTTCCTCGGCACCGAACCGAATCCGAAGTGCACGGGCGGTTCGACGGGTGTCATCCCACCGAGGTCGGCGCCCTCGAAGGTCGCGGACACCGCGCTGATCGGCTGCAGATCCCGGGCGCCGTACCACTCGCGGCGGCCCCCTCCCGCGCTGCCGCGGGTCCGAACTCCGGAGAGCAGCAGGCGAGCGGGCCGGTCCGTCAGCGCACTCCATGCCGGACGCCCGGCGAGCGGGCCGGGGACGACGGACAGCAGGAGCCCCAGCAGCCGTCGCGGGCCGGTGCTGAAGCGCAGGGCGAGCGGCCCTGCGGTCACGGTCCAGGTCTGCCCGGTGACGCTCACCTCGACCGGGACCAGGCGCACCGTGTCGAAGGAGTAGGTGTCGCGGACGAAGTCCGCCGTCTCCCGGGTGGGGGCCAGCAGCAGTCGTTCCCCGTCGGACCGTTCGAGCATCACGTCGCTGAACGGCCCGAACAGTGACCGCTGCCAGTGTCCGAGCACGATGCGCGTCCCGGAGGCGGTTCCCATGCCGGCGATCCAGCCCTCGAAACGCCACCGGGGGCGCCGAGTGGTTCCGCCGAGTTTTCCGCTCATCCGCTCACCCCGCGAGAACCCGCTCGCCCGAAGGGTGCTCGTGCCGGCCCGGGACCGGGCTGGTCAAGAGGCGCCCGACGCCGGTACGCAGGGCCGGGAGGGGCCAAGCCGTACATGCCCGACTCCTTCCGAGAAGTGCGTCACGGGCTTGTCGAGAGGGGTGGGGAGGCCCGCCGCGGTGGTCAGCGTCTCCTCCAGTACATCGACCGCCGCTTCGGCCAGCGGCCAGGGCTCGTGTTCCACGGGTGTCTCCCAGAGCATCCCGAACCGTCGGGTGTACGCCCGCCAGCGCGAGGTCAGCCACACGGCCCGGTCCGTCGGCCCCGGCCCCAGGGAGTTGCCGGTGCGTACGGTCAGACGGTACGAAGCCCCGTCGGTCCTTCTCGAACCCGCGTACGAGACGGTGTCCCCTTCCGTGGATACGTCGAGAGCGGCCACGTGATACGGCGCGCCGATGGCGCGGGCCGCCAGCATCGCGGGGCAGGCGACGTCGAGCGAGAGGAACCACAGGCCGTCCCGCCCGTCCCGGTGCCGGACGTAGGTTCGCAGGTTCGTCTCCGCGAAGGTCCGGAGCCCGGGGAGGGCGGCAGGGACGCCGGCGGGACGCACGTCGGTCATGAGGAACGGGGTGAGCCCGACCCAGGCGACTCCCTCGTACTCGTCCACGACCAGGCCCTCGGGAAGCAGGGCCTGCACCGTCTCCGGCCGGTAGGGCCAGTCGACGAACGTCTGCGTCAGCCAGCCGGCCCGCAGCGCGGGCAGACGCACTCGCTGCTCCGCCTCGTACGCCACCACAGGCCGCGAGTCCCCACGCACGGCTGCCGCAAACGATCGGGTGCCGTACGCCTGCAGGGCAGGGCACGGACGCCGCCCGCCGGTAGTCGCACTGAACGGCGCGGGTCGGCCCGGAACCGTACCTCCTGCTGCCATGATCACCATATGCGGTCGAATCGGGGCGCTGTGTCGTCGGCGGACTGAAGGGGCCGGCCCGCTCACCCGGAGTCGTGTTCCGGCGTGGGCCCGCCCTCCGAGGCCGCTGCCCGACGTACCGCCCATGTTTCCTGAACGAGGAGTCTCCTGTGGGCCAGGCGCAGCAGAACCATGATCAGCCTCCGGCTGCCCAACTGCCGCCGGACGATGTCGTAGGGGTGCTGCTGACGCAGCATGCCCGGATCCGGAAGCTGCTCGAAGCGGTGCGCAGCGGGCCTGCCGAGGAGCGTGAGCGGAACTTTCGGGAGCTGCGGGCGCTGCTGGCGGTCCATGAGACCGCCGAGGAGATGATCGTCCGCCCCACGGTCAAGAAGATCGGCGGCGGAGAAGAAGCCGCCGCTCGCAACGGGGAGGAGAAGGACGCCGGCAAGACCCTGGCCGAGCTGGAGAAGCTCGATTCCGGCAGCGAAGAGTTCGTCACCGTGTTCGCCGGCTTCGAGCAGGCGGTGCACGAGCACGCTGCACGGGAGGAACGCGAGGAATTCCCTTCGCTGCGCCGCCTGTGCACCCAGGAGGAACTGTGCAGGATGGGCCGGCGACTCCTGGCGGTGGAGCGATCCGCGCCCACTCACCCGCACCCCTCGACCGCCGGTTCGACGGCTGCCCAATGGACCTTCGGCCCTTTCGCCGCACTGCTCGACCGTGTCCGGGACGCGGTCACTTCCTCCTCGCCCGACCGGCCGGACGCCACGGCCGGTAGCGACGGCCCGTAGCCCGGGTCGGGGCCGACGGGACCGGCCGGACCGACGGGACCGGCGGGGTCGGCGGGACAGGTGTCGATCTCCCGAGCCGTACCCGGGCCGTTGGCCGGGCGGCACCGCCGTCCGGCATTCGCCAGCGCCTAGCTTGCTAGGATGCTAGCATCGTCCCGTGGGTGATCAGGAAGTCAAGCAGTTCAACGTGTACCTGCCGATCGAGCTGATCAAGCAGGTCAAGTACCGCGCCATCGAGTCGGGCATGTCGTTGTCGGCGCTGGTCGCCGAGGCGCTGCGGGCCCATCTCGACGACGCCCATGAGCAGCAAGGACAGCAGTCCACCGAGAAGGAGAGCTGAGCTGATATGGCGACCGAAGGAATCGAGGCCGTGTTCCTGGAGACGCACAACTGGGGCAGGGCGGCGAAGTTCTTCCAGTCATTGGGCTTCGAACTGGAGTTCGCGACCGATCACAACTCCGGCCAACTCCGCAACGGCGACGGGCCGTACGTCTTCATCGCCGAGGTCCCGGAGGACCAGGAGCCCCGTATGCGGCTCGCGCTGAAGGTGCCGGACGCGGAGACGTTCCGCCCCGACCCGGCAGTCGAGGTGGTCACGCCGTTCGAGAGCACCCATTACGGGACCAAGGAGATGACCGTCCGCGACCCCGACGGTCGTCTGTGGAGCCTCCAGGCTCCCGCCGACGACTGACCGCAACCGAAAGGGAGGAGTACACCCATGACGGAGGAGCAGGCCGGGGCGCCGGACAACACCGCGGTGCGCGTGGCCCTCTGGCGGGCCATGCATGTCCAGATCGACCCGCCACCCCATGTGCTCCGGGACGAGGTCGGGCTGCGGCTGGCGGACCCCGACGACGACTGGCGTGACCGCCCCGACATGGACCCGCACATCACCAGCGGATTCCGAGCGGCCGTCGTGGCCCGCTCCCGTTTCATCGAGGACCTGGTCACCGAGCAGGCGGACCGTGGCGTCACCCAGTACGTCGTCCTGGGAGCCGGTCTGGACACCTTCGCGCAGCGCAGACCGGAGATCGCCTCCCGGCTGCAGCTCTTCGAGGTCGACCAGCCCCGGGCCCAGGCCTGGAAGCGCCACTGTCTGGACGCGCTCGGCTACGGCATCCCCGACTGGCTGCACCTGGTGCCGGTCGACTTCGAGGCGAGCGAAGACTGGCTGAAGCAGCTCACGGAGGCGGGCTTCGACCCCGGCCGGCCGGCGGTCATCGTCTCGACCGGCGTCACCATGTACCTCACCGAAGACGCCACCGCGGCCACCCTGGGACAGATCGCCGGGCTCGCGCCGGGCTCCACGCTCGCCATGACCTTTCTGCTGCCGACCGAACTTGTCGACGTGGCGGACCGCCCCGGCCTCCGCAGGAGCACGGAAGGCGCACAACAGTCCGGAACGCCGTTCATCAGCTTCTATCCGCCGCAGCAGATGCTGGCGCTGGCCCGCGAAGCCGGCTTCAGCCAGGTCCGACATGTGTCGGGCACCGCGCTCGCCGACCGCTACTTCGCCGATCGCACCGACGGCCTCCGCCCGTCGAGCGGAGAGGACCTGCTACTGGCCACCACCTGATCCCTCTCGCCACGCCTCCCGCGCCCAAGAAGACTCCGGACCCCTGCGATCCGCCACCCGCGCGGCCGACGGTCCCGCCGGCGCCGTCGGCCGCGAGCACGGCCTCTCCGTCCTCAGTGTGCTGCGCAGAGTCGCCGAACGAGCCCGTACCTCCACGCAGTTGGAGCACCGGCTCCGGCGGCTTGGGCCGGATCCGGCTGTACGGGGTTCTCGGACGCCTCACTCCGCACTCACCGATCTGACCGCGTAGCGCATGGTTTAGCCAACATGAGTGAAACACGGCTCTCGTACGGGTGACTCCCCTGATGTTCCGTACCGACCGCATTGAGCATGGCAGAGGAAGACGCGGACGGGATGGGATGGCAGGAGGCGTGCCGGATGCCCCTTCGAGCACCACCCATGGCCCGCCTGCGGCCGTCAGGCCGCGGACATGCGACAGCTGCGACCTTGGCGGCCGTACTCACTCTGCTGCTCACTCTCTTCACCCTCGGCAGTTCCGATCTGGCGGCCGAGGAGGCGGGCTGCGTGCACGACCGGGCCGCTGCCGTGGCCGCAGGCACCACGCCCTGTCCGCAGGTGGCCGTGGACGCCCCGGGAAGCGACCAGCACCCTGGGCACGACCCGTCCTCCGCCCCGGTGAGCCTCGTGGCGACCTCCACCCATCGGCAGCTGTGCCACACGCCTCTCCCCGCGATCGACTCCCCGGCCATCAGCGGTCCCTTGCCCGCGGCGGCAGCGCCGACGGACCCGGCTCCCGGTGTCACCGCCGACTGTCCCCAACGGACGACCCAACGGCAGATCCTGCGCTGCTGATCGGACCCGTCCGTCCGGAACCCGTGTCCATGCCGGGTCCCGGATGGCTGCCGCCACGGTCCTTCACCTCTGCCGCAGGAGAACCATGCCTACCGACCCCTTCCGGGCCATCGCCGCGCTCGCACGCGCCGAAGCCGCCCGTACGACCACACCCACCACTCCCGAGCCCCGCGAACCGGCCGAACCTGCCGAACCCGAACCCGCCGTGCCCGAGCGCCGTCGCACCGGCTGGCGTGAGATCGCCCGCCGGATCCACCGACCAAGGTCGGCCTGAGGGCTCACCCGGTGCCGGCTGCGGCCACGCCGATCGGCCTCGGCCGGCACCGGGCCGTACCCGGACGGACCCATGCCGAGATCACTGAGGGGGGTGGCCGGGGGCACCCACGCCGAGATCCACGACAGCCGTTCGCCCCGTGGGAGCCCGGCTTCCTGAACCGCGGCCACCCGTGAACTGCTGGGGCGCCCTGCTCCTGCTCAACTGATCGACACCGGGTTATGTGTGCGGCCGGGCGCTGTGAAGAAAACATCACTGCGCGGGGTTTGCCGAACGGGCAGTTGACACGAGACAGGCGCGGTCGGCGGGTAAAGCCCGATATCACGGCTCCGAGGGGGAGCAAAACCCGTAAGAGCGGGACATTTTGTTGTGACGTCGCTGTCGTGCTGCATTGGCCTCCGCACGCCGGGGACCGTCGTCACGGTCACCGCCAGCTCTGCGGGAAGGACCTCCATGCGCACAGTCCGGGAATCCGCCCTGGATGTTCTGAGAACACGCGGCATGACCACGGTGTTCGGCAACCCCGGCTCGACCGAGCTGCCCTTTCTCAAGCACTTCCCCGACGATTTCCGGTACATCCTCGGCCTGCAGGAAGCCGTGGTCGTGGGCATGGCGGACGGCTACGCGCTCGCGTCCGGCACCACCGCTCTCGTCAACCTGCACACCGGCCCCGGCACCGGGAACGCGATGGGCGCCATCCTCAACGCCCGCGCCAACCGCACCCCGATGGTGGTCACCGCGGGACAGCAGGTGCGGGCGATGCTGACCATGGAGGCCCTGCTCTCCAACCCCCAGCCCACACTGCTGCCGCAGCCGGCCGTCAAGTGGGCGTACGAGCCGCCGCGTCCCACCGACGTGCCGCCCGCGCTCGCACGGGCCGTCCAGCTGGCCGAAACCCCGCCGCACGGGCCCGTGTTCCTCTCCCTGCCCATGGACGATTTCGACGCCGCCGTCACACGGGCCGAGGACCAGGCCGCGCAGGCCACAGCGGCCCGCGAGGTCGAACACGCCACAGCCCCGCGGCCGGAGACCGTACGCTCCCTCGCCGACCGCCTCAAGCAGGCCCGCAACGCCGTGCTGGTCGTCGGCGACGACGTGGACTCCTCCGGTGCCTGGGACGCCGTGGTCCGCCTCGCCGAGCGTGGCGGACTTCCGGTGTGGTCCGCACCCGCCTCGGCGCGCGTCTCCTTCCCGCACACCCACCCGCTGTACAGGGGCGAACTGCCGCCCGCCATCGGCCCGCTCACCCGGGCGCTGGAGGGCCACGACCTGGTCGTGGTCATCGGCGCGCAGGTCTTCCGCTACTACCCCTACGTACCGGGCCCGTACCTGCCCGAAGGCACCGAACTGGTCCTCGTCACACGGGACTTGGAAGACGCCGCCAAAGCACCCGTCGGTGACGCGGTCGTCGCCGACCCCGCGGCGACGGCCCAGGCGCTCGCCGAGCACTTTCCCGCCCGCGAACCCGCCCCTGCGCCGGACCGGCGGGTGCGGGTCCCGCAGGCGGCGGACGGGGCGCTGCCGCCCGGCACGGCGCTGGCGGCTGTCGTGGAAGGAGCGCCCGAGGACACGCTGTGGGTGAACGAGTCGCCGTCCAACGTTCCGCAGTTCCACGAGGCGGCGCGGATCAGCACCCCCGGCTCCTACCTCTTCTCCGCCGGGGGCGGCCTCGGCTTCGGAGCCGCCGCGGCGGTCGGCGCCCAACTCGGCGCTCCCGACCGGCCGGTTGTCGCCGTGCTGGGCGACGGCTCGGTCCACTACGCCGTCCAGGCGCTGTGGACCGCGTCGGCCTACCGCCTGCCCGTCACCTTCGTGGTGCTGAGCAATGCGCGCTATGCGATCCTGCAGTGGTTCGCGCAGCTCGAACATGCGCAAGGCGCCCCGGGACTGGACATCCCCGGACTGGACATCCCCACCGTCGCCGCAGGCTACGGGGTGAGCTCCTGCCGTGCCGAGAGCGCGGGGGAACTCACCAAGTCGGTGCGGGACGCCACGGCCCAGCGCGAAGGGCCCGTACTGATCGACGTACCGGTCACCACTGAGCTGCCCTCTCTTTGAACCACCTGCGGCGGCATCCGCCCACCACTCCCGGATCCGCCGTGGGGCACCGAGCCCGCACCGGCCGCACAACCCCTGGAAGGCCCATGCCCGCTGATTCCTCGCGTCTGCTGAACGAACTGCGCGACCGGCTGCCCGCCGACACTCTGCTCACCGACCCCGAGTCCCTGGCAGCGCATGCCCGGGACGCGGCCCCGTTCTCCGCTCCCGGCCATCCCGCGGTCGTCGCGCTGCCGCGCACCGCCGCACAGGTCGAGGAGGTGATGCGGACCGCGTACCACCTGGGTGTCCCCGTCGTCCCGCAGGGCGCCCGCACGGGACTCGCCGGTGCCGCGAACGCGGTCGACGGCTGCGTCGTGGTATCGACCGTCCGCATGGACCGGATCGCCGCCATCGACCCGGTCAACCGGCTCGTGCGGTGCGAGCCCGGTGTCGTCACCAAACGCCTCAACGACGCCGTCGCCGAGCACGGGCTGAGCTATCCGCCCGACCCCGCGTCCTGGGAGACCTGCACGATCGGCGGCAACATCGCCACCGGGGCAGGCGGTATCTGCTGTGTGAAGTACGGCGTGACGGCCGACTACGTGCTCGGCCTGGACGTGGTGCTCCCCGACGGGCGGCGGATGCGCACCGGGCGTGACACGGCCAAGGGCGTCGCCGGATACGACCTGACCCGGCTCTTCGTCGGCTCGGAAGGCACCCTCGGTGTCATCGTCGGCGCCACCCTCGCGCTGCGGCCCGCCCGGCCCGCCCCGCTCGCGCTGCTGGCGCAGTTCCCGAGCCTGGCCGCGGCCGGGCACGCCGTCGCGGCCCTCACCGGAGCGGGACATCTGCCCTCGGCCGTCGAACTGCTGGACAGGGCCACCTCCCAGGCCGTCGCCGAGTACGGGCACGCGCTGCTGCGGCCCGACAGCGCCGCCACCCTCATCGTCGAGAGCGACGCACCCGACCCGGCACCTGACCTCGCCGCGATGAAGGCGCTCTGCGAGGACGCCGGCGCCGACCAGGTGGTCGCCGCCACCACCGCTGAAGAGTCCCAGCAGATCATCGAGGCCCGGCGACTGGTGTCTCCCGCGCTGGGCAAGTACGCCGCCGCGCTGGGCGGGCGGCCCACGGCGTTCATCGAGGACGTGGCCGTACCACCGTCCGAACTGCCCAAGTTCGTCGGCACGATCGAGGACATCGCCCGGCACCACCGGCTGCGGATCTTCACCCTCGGCCACGCCGGGGACGGCAATCTGCACCCCACGGTCCTCTTCGACGAGTCCGACCCCGACGAGGTCCACCGGGCCCGCACCGCCTACGACGACATCATGGCGGCCGGACTCGCGCTCGGCGGCACAACCACCGGGGAACACGGCATCGGGACGCTAAAGCGCGACTGGCTCGGCCGCGAACTCGACGCCGTCAGCCTCGAACTGCACCGGGGCATCAAGCGGCTCTTCGACCCCAAGCAGCTGCTCAACCCGGGAAAGGTCGTGGAAGCATGATCCGTCCCGCGCCGCCGACCGGCCCCGAGGACCCCGCCGGCCCCTACGACTCAACCGGCTCCACCGATTCGCCGCCCGGAAGTGCTGCCGCGCGACCGTCCCGCGCCCGCCGCGGCGAATCCGTCCGCTTCGCCGTCACCCACTCGCTGCCGGCCTTCGTCCGCGGCGTTCCGGCCCCCCGCCCGGCGATCGGAGCGCTGCTGGGCGCGGTAGGCCAGCCCCGCTGGTCCGCCGCGACCCTGCGGGCCCTGCGCGACCGCTACCACGGCGCGCCCGTGCTGCTCGGTGGGGCATCCGGTGACACGCTCGTCCTCCTCGACCCCGCCGACGTCGAGGAGTTCTTCGCCCGCCCGGTGCGTGAGCTGGCGCTGGACGCCGTGGACAAGACCAAGATGCTCGCGGTCCTCGAACCCACCGGCGTCATCTGCTCCCACGGCGACCTGCGCGAAGAACGCCGCTCCCTCAACGACGAGGTGCTGGCCCACCACGAGGACACCCACCCCTCGCACGGCACGTTCCGGACCGTCATCGCCGAGGAATGCACCCGGCTCACCGCCGGGCCCACCCTGACGTTCGCCCGGCTGCGGCGCACCGTTCAGCGCATCGCACGCCGCATCGTGCTGGGGGACCAGGCGGCCGGGGACGAGGAACTGCACGGCTGGCTGCTCACCCTGCGCAAGGAGGGCAACTGGGGAGCGCTGCGGCGCGGCCCCACTGCGGCCGATCAGCGGCTGTACACAGCCGCCACCGACCGGTTGCACGTCTACGCTCCGCACGCTCCCGACACCACGCTCCTCGGCCGTGCCAGGGACACCGCCTGCGGTGCGGACGTCGACGCAGTGGGGCAGGCCCACCACTGGATGCTGGCTCTGGACACGATCGCCCCCATCGCCGCCCGCACGCTGCTGCTGCTCGCCGCGCACCCCGCCGAACAGGCCGCACTGCACGACCAGTCCGGCGGCTTCGACAGCACCCGGCTGCAGGCCTGCGTCATGGAGAGCCTCCGCCTCTATCCGATCGTGCCCGATCTGCTGCGCATCCTGCGCGCCGACACCACCTGGCGCGGGAGGCCCTACCCGGCCGGGACCCATGTCCTGGTCCCCATCGGGTTCCTGCAGCGCGACAGCGGTCTGGTCCCCGGCGGCTCGCTGTTCGCCCCCGGTCGCTGGTGCGCCGAAGGCGCCGAGCGCGACAGGCGGATGGCGCCGTTCAGCCACGGGGAGGGCCGCTGTCCGGGCGACCGGCTCGGCCTCATGGCCGCCACCGAAGTCTGTGCCCAGGTGCTCCGCGAGCACCGCGTCGTCGGGGGCCGCCCCCGACTCGACCCGCACCGGCCGCTGCCGGGCGCCCTGAACGCCTCCGGCGTCCAGCTCGCCCTGGCCCGCTCCTGAACACCGGACCGCCGACCTGGAGGCACCACCCATGGCCGAAACCGGCACCGAAACCGGCACCGGCACCGAACCGGACGTGGCCGGACTGCACGCACTCTGCCGCGAGCTGGGCGAGGCCGCGGACGCGGTACGCGAAGCCGGCAGGTACGTCGGCGAGCTCGCTCTCGGCACCCGCCTCCCGGCGCGGGCACTGGTCGGTGGCCGGGCCCGTGCGGCACTGCGCGCCCTGCTGGGTGCCCTCACCGACCCGGCCGGGCTCGGCTGGCCGTCCGACGGCCGGCGCCCCGCGGTGCGCGCCGCCTGGCTCCTCGGGGTGCTCACCAGCCGGGAAAGTCTCGCGGTGAGCCTGGCCGTCGCGGGGCTCAAGGCCCGTATCCGGGCGGCGGCCGTCACACATCCCGAACTGCTCACCGACCCGGACACGGCCCGGGTGCTGCGGGCCATCGACGACGACAGGCAACGCGAGGCCCTGCGCGCCTTCAGGTCCATCGTCGGCAGCCAAGGCGCCGAACGCGCCTTCGCTCTGCTCGCCCCCTCCTTCGGCGACATCCTCGCCTGGAACGCGCTCACCGACGAGAACCCTTTCAACGACGCCGCCGCATGGGAGATCGCCACCGGCCGCACCCTTGCGGGCGCCGAACCGGTCCTCGGGATCAGCGCCCGCATCTGGGCCCTCCTCGACCGCGGCCCCGGCCGCGCCGAACCCGTCGCCCCCGACCCGGCCCTGCTGGAGCGGCTCGACTCCTCCGGTACCGTCGTCGGCTGCATCCGCAACATCGGGACGGTGGGCACCGGCGGCACTCTGCTCGTCCAGCAGGTCACCGGCCCCGACGGGGTGACGCGCTACATCGTCCAGCTCGCCGGGATGGCCACCGACGCGGTGTCCAAGGCCAGCCCTCAGGATGTGCTCGGCGCCATCCATGCGGTCGCCCGGCCCGCCACGCCGTACACCCGCGCTGTCACCCGGGCCCTGCGCTCCTGGGTGCCCTCCGGCAGCGAGGTGGCTCTCGTCGGGCACAGCCTGGGCGGTATCACCGCGATGAACCTCGCCGCCGACCCCGACTTCTGCGCGCTCTACCGCGTCACGCACAGTGTCGCGATCGGTTCGCCCGTCGACGGCAAGCACCCCGCCGACCCGGACACCCGTGCGTTCTCGCTGATCAACGAACACGATGTCGTGCCCAGCCTGGAGGGCCGCTCCGCGGTCTCGCCGTATGCGCCCCCGGCGCAGTTCACCGAGTACACCTGGACCGACGACACCCATGCCTTCCCGCTGTGCCACGCGGCCGAACGCTACGCCCACAACCTGGAGTTCGACGTGCCCGAGGCGAGCGCCGACGTCGACGCCGCGCTCGCCCCGTACCGCGGCAGGGTGACCGCGACCCGGCTCTTCGCGCTCTACGACCGCTGAGAGAACCCGCCACACCCTCGCCCGTACGACACCAGGGGCCACCGCTCGTGCCGTGAGGCCCGCCGACCTCGCACCGCCCCGCCAACCCGTCGCCGCATGCCGCCCGGAGGACCCGGATGACCGACACCACGCCCACCAACGCCGGCACCCCCACCAGCCCCGCCGCCTCCGCCCCGGACATCCCCGCGCAGTCCGACGGCCGGCAGCCCAATCCGTCGCAACCGGAGCCCTACGGGCCGCCCGGCGTCCTCGAACGTCTCGGGTCGGCCGCGTTCGCCCGCGTCAACCGGCGCCGCGAATGGCATGAACTCCCCACCGCACTGGGTCTGCTGAATCTGCGCTTCCTCCGCGACGACCTGCGCCGGGAGAACCTCCACGACACCTACCGTGCCGGCGGCGAGCGCCCCCGCCGCGCCCCGGCGAGCCTCCCGCCCTTCCGCTCCTACGACGGGTCGGCCTACGACCCCCATGACGAGGACATGGGCCGAGTCGGCACCCGTCTGGACCGCAACACTCCGCTCCACCTCGCCTTCCCGGACAGCGACGCCGAACTGATGTCGCCCAACCCCCGCGAGGTCAGCCGGCACCTCCTGGCGCGGCGCACCTTCCTGCCGGCCCCCACCCTCAACCTGCTGGCGGCCGCCTGGATCCAGTTCGAGAACCACGGCTGGGCCAACCACGGCGACAACGAAGAGGCCGAACCGTTCACCGTGCCGCTGGCCGAGGACGACGACTGGGTGGGGGAGTGCCCCATGCGCGTCAACCGCACCCGCCCCGACCCGGTCGCACACACCACCCCCGACGCCCCACCCACGTACGAGAACACCCTTACGCACTGGTGGGACGGATCTCAGATCTACGGCTCCTCCGAGGAGCGCTGCCGGTCACTGCGTACCGGCGAGCGGGGACACCTCATCGTCCGGGACGGCCGACTTCCGGCCGACCCCAGGCCGGGCATGTCCTGCCTGGACGCCACCGGTATGAACAGCGACTACTGGACCGGCCTGTCCCTGCTGCACACCCTGTTCGCCAAGGAACACAACGCGATCTGCGACTATCTGCGCTCCCACTACCCCACCTGGGACGACGAACGGCTCTTCCACACCGCGCGTCTCGTCAACACCGCGCTGATGGCGAAGATCCACACTGTGGAGTGGACACCGGGCATCCTTGACACCCCCGTCCTGCACCGCGCCATGAACGCCAACTGGTACGGAGTCCTGCCCCGCTGGGTCCGCAAGAAGTACGGGCGTATCGGCCAGGGCGAGATGCTCAGCGGCATCCTGGGCTCCCCGACCGACCACCACGCGGCTCCGTTCTCCATGACGGAGGAGTTCGTCTCCGCCTACCGGCTGCACCCCCTCATCCCGGATGAGCTGACATTGCGCGACCACCGCTCGGGGCGCAGGGGGGAGACGATCGGCTTCGACGACATGCAGGGCGCCACCACCCGCACCGCCATCGACGCATACGGTATGAGCGATCTGTTCTACAGCTTCGGCACCGCCAATCCCGGCGCCCTGGTCCTGCACAACCACCCCGACTCGCTGCGCAATCTGACCCGGCTCACCGGCGAACACGTCGACCTGGGCACTGTCGACATCCTCCGCGACCGCGAGCGCGGCATCCCCCGGTACAACAGCTACCGCGAGATGCTCCGCAAGCGCCCCGTGAGCTCCTTCGAGGAACTCACCGGCGGCCACCCCACCGACACCCCGCTGCTGGAGGAGCTCTACGAAGGCCGGCTCGACCGCGTCGACACGCTCGTCGGCAATCTCGTCGAGCCCCGCCCAGCCGGCTTCGGCTTCAGCGACTCGCTCTTCCGCATCTTCATCCTGATGGCCAGCCGACGCCTCAAGAGCGACCGCTTCTTCACCACCGACTACCGGCCCGAGATCTACACACCTGAAGGGCTGGAGTGGATCGACCGCAACGGCATGATCCGCGTTCTGCTGCGCCACCACCCCGAACTCGCCCCCGCTCTGGACGGTGTGACCAACGCCTTCGCCCCCTGGAGGAACCTGTGACACAGCCGCCTCCCACCGCTGTGACCACCACCGTCCCCGCCCCGCGGCCCGCCCCCGGCGGCCGGACGGACCCTGCGGCTCAGCTGCGTGCCCACGCCGTCGCCCTGCACGCGCACGCCGAACGCCTCCGCACCGGCGCGGCGGCCGTCGACTGGACCGGTCCGGAGGCCACCGCCTTCCACCGTCAGATCGAACACCTCGCCCACCGCTGCACCGTCGCCGCCGATGCCCTCATCCGCTCCGCAGCCCTCCTCGACCCCCTCTGAGCGGCACCAGGCCTCGGTCCGTGACAAGCCGACGGCGAGGGGGAGGAGCTCAGCCGCCCGGCGTCACCAGCCGCTCCTCGTACGCGAACACCACCGCCTGCGTCCGGTCCCGCAGCCCCAGCTTGACCAGCACCCGCCCGACGTGTGTCTTGACGGTCGACTCGGCGACGACGAGACGGGAGGCGATCTCACTGTTGGACAGGCCCTGGGCGACGAGTACGAGGACCTCCGTCTCCCGTTCGGTGAGGTCCTCGACGCGTTCGTGTGTCCGCGCACGCGGGGCACCGAGCTTGGAGAACTCGGCCAGCAGCCGTCTGGTGACGGTCGGCGCGAGCAGGGCCTCGCCACCGGCCACGACCCGCACGCCCTCCGCCAGCCGCTCGGCCGGGGCGTCCTTGAGTAGAAAGCCGCTGGCACCCGCCCGCAGCGCCCGGTAGACGTACTCGTCCAGGTCGTAGGTGGTCAGGATCAGCACCTTCGCCTCGCTGTCGGCGGCCACGATCTCCCGAGTGGCCTCCAGCCCGTTCATCCGGGGCATGCGCACATCCATCAGGACGACATCGGGGCGCAGCGCTGCGACCTTCTCCACCGCCTGGTGCCCGTCCTCGGCCTCTCCGATCACCTCTATCCCGGGCATGGCGCCGAGTAGCACCGAGAAGCCTTCCCGGACCATGGCCTGGTCGTCGACGATGAGTACCCGGATCACGCGGCGACCTCCTTGCCGTCTCCCGCTTCCGCCGCGACGCCACCGTCGGCCGAAGACTCCGAAGCCGGCGTGTGGACGGGCAGGAAGGCGGCGACCTCGTAGCCGCCGTCGTCGGTCGGTCCGGCCGTCATCTCCCCGCCGAGCACCTGGACCCGTTCGCGCATACCGAGCACCCCGTGCCCGGCGCCCGGGGAGGGGGTGGCGGGGCGGTCGGGGCTGCCGTTGACGACGCGCAGCCCGAGCCCGCCGAGGACATGGGCGACCTCCACCCGTGCGGAGGCGCCGGGCGAGTGCCGCAGCACATTGCTGAGGGCTTCCTGCACGAGGCGGTACGCGGACAGCTCGACACCCTGCGGCAGCGGCCGCACCGCCCCGGTGACGACTGCCTCGGCGTCCAGCCCCGTCGAGCGCACGCTCCCGAGCAACGTGTCGAGATCGGCCAGGGTCGGCTGGGGTGCTTCGGGATCCGTCTCGGCGAACGGATCGGGGTCGCTGGAGCGTACGACACCGAGGATGCGACGCAGTTCGGTGAGGGCGGCGACGGCGTTCTCGCGGATGGTGGCGAACGAGGTGGCCAGTTCGGGAGGTGTCTGATCGACCCGGTACGGTGCCGCCTCCGCCTGGATGGCGATGACGGACATGTGGTGCGCGACCACGTCGTGCAGTTCGCGGGCGATGGTGGCGCGTTCCTCCAGCACGGTGCGCTGGGCGCGTTCTTGTTCCTTGACCGTCTCCGAGGCCACGACATGCCGCCGTTCCTCCCGCCAGGCCCGCACGGCTCCGGCGGCGACCAGCAGCACGGCCGAGGCCACCGCGAACTGTGGGAGATCGCTGCTCGCCGTGCCCGGCGTGAGCGCCGACAGCAGCGAACCGCTCACCAAGGTCACCGACCACATTTCCGCGGCCAGTCGCGGCCGGGTGCGCAGCACCACCAGCACCATCACCACCACATGGCACAGCAGGGACAGCATGGCCCACTCCTGGCCGTGCAACAGGGACAGCAGAACACCGCTGTAGGAGATCCAGTAGGCGCCGACGGGCCTGAGGAGGACCAAGGCGATGGGAACGGCGGCCAGACAGCAGGTGGCGAACGTGACGGCACCTCCGAGGGAGCCGAACTCCATGCCCTTGGCCAACCCTATGAGGAAGGCGAACATCGCCGTAGCGCCGACGAGCGCGTGCGGCGTCCACCGGGTCCGACGTCGGATCCCGGCCGGCAGCCGGTGCAGCCGGTCTCCCGGACGCGGCTCGGGGCGCGGCGGCAGCGGGCGTGACGCGAAGGCGTCCTGGAACAGGTCCTGGTGCACTGTCTTCAGGACGCTGAAGACGAGGGCGGTCTCGGTCTCCGCGGGTGCGGCCGCCTTCGCGGTCCGGGTCTGGTCGTTCATGCCGCCCACAGTAGGCAGCCGGCAGTGGTTTGCCGTCCCCACAGGTGCTGATCCGGGAATGTCCTCCTCAAGTACCACTCGGGGCAGCGTCCACGCGGGTACGGCGATTGCCGCGGGCGGGTTGCGGAGCCGTCGGTGCCCCTTCGGGTCGGGACCTGCGACTCCTCCGGTTCCGGGGTGAGCAGCCGCCCTGCGTCTCCCGTTGCCGCGCGGAGGCGGGTGCCCCGGCGCCCGGCCTGCGGTCCGCGGCCTGCCGTCCGCGGTCCGCGGGCAGTGGGGCGCTTCGGATCAGGACGTGAGCCTGAGTGATGACGCCTTGTTGTCGAACGAGGCGCGTACATTCTTGCAACCGGCGGGTTTGACGGTCTCGGACGGACCTTTGTAACCGGCGCGCTCGTAGACGCGGACCGGTCGGGTGGTGTGGTTGCAGACCGAGCCGGCCTTGTTGTCGAACGCGTATTTGCCCAGTCGGGGGATGTTCTGATTCGTCAGCAGCATCGGGGCGTTGGCGCCTTTGTTCCGGTCGGCGTTCTCGTAGAGGCATACGACACCCCAGGAGCACGCCTCCTTGCCCTGCCCCTTGACCACGCGCACGGTATGCGGGGCGGTGTCGACCGCCTGGGCGGGGATCGAAGCTCCTCCCACGAGCAGCGCGGCGCCGACCAGCAGCGGTACCCGGCGTTTCACGTCATGCACAAGTGTCTCCTTCGAGGCGTGATCAGTGATGATCGGAGCGTTACTGATCTACGCCTGAGGCGGGATCCGGAAACGTCGCCTCGGGATATTCCCTCGAAGGAGCTGAACAGGCGGAAGGACCCGAAAGTGCCGACCATCGGCCTCCGCACGGTCGCTGCGCCCGCAGCGGCAGCGGCACAGCCCAGGTCGGACGATTGCGACCTGGGCTGCTTCCGGTGGGCCGCCGATGGGTGAGCTGCTCAGCAGCTCAGGTTCTCACCCGTGGGTACGCCCAGTATCCCGGTGAATTGCCGGTACTTGTCGATCCGGCTCTGCACCTGGCCCGGATTTCCGCCGTTGCACTCCAGCGCGCCGTTGATCGCGCGGATGGTCTCGCCGAATCCGGCACCGTTGACCATGGCGTTGTGCGGGGTCATCGTGCCGGGGCCGCTCTGGGTGTTCCAGTACCACAGGGCGGTCTTCCAGGAGACCGCGGCGTCGCGTTCCACCTTGTACGGGTCGTTGAGCAGGTCGATGCCCAACGCGTCGCCCGCTGCCTTGTAGTTGAAGTTCCAGCTGAGCTGGATGGGGCCGCGGCCGTAGTAGGCGGCCTGGCCCGCGGGGCAGCCGTACGGCTGGTTGGCGTCGCAGTAGTGGGGGTAGTTGCTCTCGTTCTGCTCCACGATGTGGACCAGACCGCCGGTTTCGTGGCTGACGTTGGCCAGGAACGCGGCGGCCTCCTGCCTCTTGACGGTGTCACTGCCGGTGTTGGCGAAGGCCGGGTAGGCGTCCAGGGCCGCTGTCAGGCCGCTGTAGGTGTAGAAGGAGTTCCGGTTCGGGAACATCTGATTGAACTGCGCTTCGCTCACGACGAATTCCGCTGCCGTGCCCTTCGACGACTTCGCTGTCGTCGCCTGGGAAGTCGTGGGCATGACAAACCATACTGCGCATCCGACCACCAATGCGGTCAGCAGCGCCATGACGCGTCTCTTCGACACTGGCGCACTCCTTCATTCGTAGGGGGCGGGGGAACTCAACCGTATTGGTCTGTACCAAGTCAAGGCATAGGTGCGGCAAACCTTCCGAACAGCCCGAGTACGGCTGTCGAGAGGAGGAGAGAGGGCGGCCAGTGCGTCGCCGGTCCTCCCGGCAGTCCGCTGACTGCTCCACGACTGGTGACGGCGCTCCTGGAAAACGTGCGCCAGGACGGCAACCTCTCGCGCATCGGCGGCAACAACAGAGCAGACAGCACCGGCTGCCGGCCGGTGACTGCTCCGGGGCGTGCCGGACCGGACCGCCGCCGGACGGCGGACCGGCGAACGACGACGAGCGGGCCCCGAACGACACGAACGGCACCGAACGACACCGAAAGGCACTCCTCATGGCACTGAGAACTCAGCCGAAACGGCAGAAACGGCACAGGCTCCGCAGACGCTCGACCCTCCTCCTGGCACCCGCTGCGGCGTTAGCCGCGGTGCTCGGTCCGGCCGCGGCACCGGCGCACGCCGCCGCCTGGTCCTCCTCGGACCGCTGGGGCAGCTGGCAGACGTCCGACGGCTACACCCTCTACAACAACATCTGGGGCCAGGGAGCCGGCTCGCAGACCATCGAGGCCAACTCGGCGTCGGACTGGCGGGTGCACGCGGACCACCCCGCCACCGGTGGCATCAAGTCCTACCCGAACGCCAAGAAGGTCGTCGGCAAACGCATCAGTGAACTCTCCTCGCTCAGCAGCAGCTACCGGGTGAACGTCCCGGAGGCCGGCGCCTACAACACCTCGTACGACATCTGGGACAGCGACCACGACTACGAGGTCATGCTGTGGGTCAACCAGCACGGCGCGGTCGGACCCATCGGTGCGCCACAGGGCACGGTCTCCCTCGGCGGGCACACCTGGCAGGTCTACAAGGGCGACAACGGCTCCAACCAGGTCTTCTCGTTCCTGCGCACCTCCGACTCGGCGCAGGGCACCGTCGACATCCTGCCGATCCTCCGCTGGTTGAAGGACGTCAAGGGCTGGTGGGGCGACGAGACCATCGGCGACGTCCAGTTCGGGTACGAGATCACCTCCTCGCCCGGCGGCCTCGACTTCTTCACCCGTCAGTTCGGCGTCACCAGCCGCTGACCCGCACTTGCCCCCCACAACCAACCCCCCTCACAGAAGGACATCCGACGATGAGAACCGCACTGCACAAGCGCCGCACCAGCCGCCGCGCCGTCCTGGCCGGGACGGTCGCCACCGTCGCGCTGACCGGCGCCGCTCTGCTCAGCACCTCCGTGACCTCGGCGGGGGCCGCCACCGAGTGGCCCGAGCCGCAGGGCAGTGAGCCGGTGTCCGAGACGATCCCGGTCTCCGGCACCTACGACGGCGAGATGAAGCGCTTCTACGGCGAGGGCGACCTCGGCGGCGGTGACCAGGGCGAAGGCAAGGACCCGATCTTCAAGCTGGAGGACGGCGCGGTCCTGAAGAACGTCGTACTGGGCAAGCCCGCCTCCGACGGTGTGCACTGCATGGGCAGCTGCACCTTGGAGAACGTGTGGTGGGAGGACGTCGGTGAGGACGCGGCCTCCTTCAAGGGCGGCTCCTCCTCTGCCCGCTACACCGTCACCGGAGGTGGCGCGCGCAAGGCCGACGACAAGGTCTTCCAGTTCAACGGCGCGGGCTCGCTGACGGTATCCGGCTTCCAGGTCTCCGACTTCGGCAAGCTGGTGCGCTCCTGCGGCAACTGCTCCACCCAGCACAAGCGGTCCATCACCGTCAAGAATGTGGACATCACGGCGCCCGGCAAGTCCATCGTCGGCGTCAACGCCAACTACGGAGACACCGCGACCCTCCGTGACGTGCGTATCCACGGCGACTCCGACAAGAAGATCGAGCCCTGCGTCCGCTACAAGGGCAACGACACCGGCGACGAGCCGGAGGAGATCGGCAGTGGTCCGGACGGCACCACCTGCCGCTACTCCGAGTCCGACATCTCGTACGACTGATCGGGGCCCGGCACGACCGGGCAGCTGAACGGCGGGGCTTCGCGCGGATGGGCAACGCGGAGCCCCGCCCTCCGGTCACCTCCAGCCGGCTGTTTCCGGCGCGGCGCGGCGCGGCACCGCACGGCGCGGCGCGGCATCGCACGGCACGCACGGTGACGGGGCGTTCAGCCGAGGACCAGCGGGAGCTTCACGGCACGCTCACCCAGCGCGGCCGTCTCCTCGTCGGTCGGTGTACGACGTCCGGTGCCGACCAGCAGCGCGTCCTTGTCGGTGAACGAGACGGGAAACGCGAATCCGGCGATGTCCTCCAGTGACAGCCGTGCTGCTGCGAGGGTTTCGGCGGGCGGTTCGGCGGCCGACGGGAGCTGCGCGATCAGATCGAGATGGTGCAGAGCCCATTCGAGCACGTAAGCGGAGAGGAAGTCGCCGATGGTCAGGACCTTGTCCTGGGTGCTGACGCGGACGGTCGGATCGGCGAGTTCGGCGGCGCGACCCGCGGCGGAACCGACGTCCTCGAAGTGGAACTTGAGCAACCGGGGCTCCCCGTAGGCGGCGGCCAGCCGGGGGATCAGAGCGTCGAGCGGGTCCTCGCCGGTGGGCGGCTCGACGAGGTCCCAGTAGGTGACCGCGTCCGCGGTCGGTTCGGATCGGGTGGGTGTGACCAGGGTGATCAGTACGTCCTGGGCGTCGATGACCAGGTGGCACACCAGGTCCCGCACGAGCCAGCCGGTACAGCCGGACGGCCGCTCGAAGTCCTCGTCCGGGAGGTCGGCGACAGCTGTGCGCAACGCTGCCCAGGAGCGGGAGAAGAGGTCCACTGCGGCACGGTAAGGCCGACCGGGATCGGCGGACAAACGTATTACGGTCCGACTCGTCCGCGCCGTTGAACTCCGGACCCCGGAGCCCGGAGCCCAAAGCCCGGGACCCCCAACAGGGGCCCCGGGCCGTTGAGCCGGCGACCGGCGGACTCCGCCGGCCCGACCGGCGAGCCGACGAGCCGGGCGAACTGCCTAGGCCCGTTCGAGCTGGGCCTCGTACAGTGGGCCCACCGGGATTGCGGAGTCCGCGGCGGCCTCCCTCAGCAGGCGCATCGCCTCGTCCACGGCCTGACCGGGCGTGTCCGCGGAGAGGGTGAAATTCGCCCCCACCGTCTCGGCGTGGCCCTCATCGGTGACGGTCAACTGGGGGAGGGCCGCCACGCCCTGGGCCGCGAACCACTGTGCGAGGTGTGCGGCGAGGACGTCGGGGTCGAGCCCCGCGCGCGAGGCTTCGAGCTCCAGTCGGACTTCCCAGTTCATGCGCTCACTTGCCCGGAGTGTTCACCTTGACGGCCTTGGAGGACGCCTTCCCCTTGGTGCCCGGGAACGGTGAGGTGATCTGTACGGTGATCTGCCCCTTGTAGGTGCCGTCCAACGTTACCTTCTTGCCGCTGGGCCTCGGGGTGTAGTAGGTCGACACCGAGCCGTTCGTGGCCTTGACCTTGGTCTCGCTGGATCCTGCGACGGCCTTCCACTTGGAGCCGCTCTTGCGGTACAGCTTGCCCGTCACCTTCACATGCACTCGGGCGATGTTCCCCGCGCAGGTGACGCGGGTCTTGAAGATGACGGACTTGCCCTTCTTCGACCAGTGCGGGTTGTTGACCTGGGCGGTGCAGCTGGCCCAGCGGGCGGCGATCCCCTTGTCGGAGCCCTGCCGCTCGGTGGTCGTCGCCTGCGCCCCGGATGTTCCCGCGCCGGTGTTCTGCGCCGCGTAGCTGGAGGTGGCCCCTCCGGTCACGAGAGCCGCGCTGACGAGCGCGACGGCCGCCATACGGCGCGATGTGCTGGTCACCATCGAATCGTTCCCCCGTTCGATCTGTTGTGACTGACGCTGAGTGACATTACTGCAACTCGTCCGCTCGGCGTGCCGGGAACGGGGTGCTCTGACAGCTCTGCGACACGACCAAGACACCCTGGCGACAATGGAGTTGGCCATTCCGCACCGGTCGGGCCCCGAGCCTGGTGGGCGGCGAGCTCAGCTCCCTGGCTCTACGGCAGCATCGCGACCGCCACCGTCACCAGGAGCCCGATGTACGCCCAGGCGTACGGACGGTCCGGTATCCGCAGCGGGCGCCGCCGCAGCACGGCGATCACCGGCAGAGCCCCGGCAAGCAGCGCCGCGGCGGCGCGGGCGTCGACGAGGCCCACCAGGTGCATCTGCGTATGCACTGCGGACGGCACGGTGGCGGCGCTCAGGGAGACCGCCGTGGCCGGGAGGGCGATGGCGAGGGTGAGGGGGTTGGCCAGCGCTGTCGCGACGTGCATCGTGTGCCCGGCCCGCCGCATCGCGGGGACGGTCATGACGCTGCCCCCTACGCCGAGGAAGGCCGCTATCGCGCCGACCGGCGCGCCGAGGACGACCGGCAGTGGCCGCGACCCGTCGGTGACGGCCCCGGGCCGGGTGGGAGGGCGGAGGAAGCCGGGCCGAAGCAGCAGATCAGCGGCGGTGAGGGCGACATAGCCGACGAACGCCCAACGGGCCAGCGCGGGCGGCGCGACGCGGGTGACGAGCGCACCGACCGAGGCGCCCACCGCCAGCAGGAGGAGCAGTGTGCCGCTGCCGCGCAGGGCGGCCAGTACCCGCCGGGGCGTGACGGCCGTCGCGAACCCCGCGTTCACCACCATCACCAGGGCCGAGGTCGCCGTGGCCACCCGTACCGCGTCCGCGCCCAGCGCGGCGTCCGCCCACACCACGACCGGGACGGCGACGAACCCGCCGCCGAACCCGAACACCACTGTCGTCACCCCGGTGAGGAGCCCGATCCCTGTCAAAGCCAGAACATCCACGGAGCCACCCCACCAGCAGCAGGGGCCTTCTCGCATGCGAAGGTCGGCACATTTCCTTCGTGACTCGGCCAGTACGGTGGCGGGGTGAAGAACGTTCCTCTCGACAGCGTCGACCACGTGGACCGGGCCGTACTGCCGATCGGCACCGACTACCCGCCCGGCCACCTGCTGGACTGGCACGAGCACCGGCGCGCGCAGTTCCTCTACGGCGCCACCGGCGTCATGGTCGTCGACACCGACGAGGGCACCTGGACCGTTCCGCCCGAGCGCGCCGTCCTGATCCCGGCCGCCACCCGGCACCGGGTGCGCATGCTGGGCGTGAGCACCCGGAGCCTGTACATCGAGCCGGACGCCGTCCCCTGGTGGCCCGCCACCTGCACGGTGGTGGACGTACCGCCACTGCTGCGCGAACTTCTGTCGGCAGCCGTCGGGTTCGAGGCCCACTACAGCCTCTCCGGGTGGGAGGGACACATCGCCGCGCTCCTCCTGCACGAGATCGCCGCACGCACGCCCCTGCCGTTCCATGTGGCGATCCCCGCCACCGCTGAGCTCGCGGCACTCTGCCGCGAGTACCTCGCCGCCCCGGACGTCGGCGTCACCAACGCCACATGGGCCGCGCGGACGGCCATGAGCGAACGGTCCTTCACCCGGCGCTTCCGCTCGGAGATCGGCGACAGTCCTGCTGTCTGGCGGGCTCGCGCCCGCCTGCTCGCGGCCGTCCCGCTGCTGCGCACCGCGTCCGTCAGCGAAGTCGCCGGCCACCTCGGCTACGCGTCCCCGGCCGCGTTCACCGCCGCCTTCACACGCGCCTTCGGCATGCCACCGTCCCGCTTCGCCGCGCGCAGCGCGGGCGGCGGACCCGGACCCGGCCACCGCCTCTGACTCCCCCCGTCGGGAGGCTCCGCTATGGGGTGTGGGAGAAGCGACGGGCGGCTGCGGTGAGGGCGGCGAGGCCGAGCAGGGCGACGAGCGCGAGTTCCAGCAGGGCAGGGGGCGTCCAGTCCGCCCAGCGGACACCGGCGTATGTGGCGGTGTGCGAGGTGGTGGCCTCGATGGTGCGGTGGAGAAGGTCGACCGCGTAGCTGAGGGGGTTGAGCGCGGCGAGGGCGGCGAGCCAGTCGGGGAGCTTGGTGAGCGGAAAGAACGCCCCTGAGAGGAAGAGCAGGGGAGTCATGGCCAAGCTCAGGACGACTTCGAAGGTCTCCGGCGTCCGGATGGCCACGGCCAGCGCGATGGTCACCGCGGTGAGAGTGAAGGCGGCCAGCACCAGGACGCCCAGCAGCCCCGCGAGCATGGCCGGCCGGTACGGGAGGTGAGCGGTGCCTGCCAAGGACAGGAGCAGGGTTCCCTGGGCGGTGGCTACGGTGGTGCCGCCCAGGCACATGCCGATCAGCAGGGTCGGGCGGTGGGCGGGAGCCATGAGGGTCTCGCGGAGATGCCCGCTGGCCCGGTCGACGATCAGACGGGCGCCGACACCGAAGGTGGGCATCTGGATGGTCATGACGAGAATGCCGGGGAAGAGGTAGGTGGTGTAGTCCTCGCCGACAGCGGTGTCCGGGATGAAGGCGGCCAGGCCGCCGCCCAGGGCGAGCAGGAAGACCAGGGGCTCCAGGAGCATCATGCCGCTGTAGACCGGTTGGCCGACGGTGCGCAGCAGGTCGCGGAGGACGACCGCGTGCACCGTGCGCAGTTCACGGCGCAACAGCTCCGCGCGCCGGGGCCGAGCGTCCACGGCGGCGAGCGGTGTGCTCATTTCGACTCCAGAGGCTCGGTGCCGGGGTCGGTGTCGGTGCTGCGGCCGGTGTGATGGAAGAAGACCTCGTCCAGGGTGGGGGGCGTCACCGCCAGCGCCCGCAGGGCGAGCTGACGGTCGGCCAGGGCGGCGACGACCAGGGGAACCGTGCGCGCGCTGTCGGCCACGCGGAGGGTGAGGCCGTCACCGGTCCGGGCGGGCCGCAGGCCGAGGTCGCGCAGCGCCGCGACGGCGGCCGTGTCGTTGTCGGTGTGCAGCCGGATGCGGTCCTCGCCGATCTGGGCCTTGAGGTCGGCCGGTGTGCCCACGGCGACGATGCGGCCGTGGTCGATGACGGCGGCGCGGTCGCAGTGTTCGGCTTCTTCCAGATAGTGGGTGGTGACGTAGAGAGTCGTGCCGGTACGGTCGCGCAGCTGGGTCAGGTGGTGCCAGATGCGGGCACGGGCATGTGGGTCCAGGCCGGTGGTGGGCTCGTCCAGGAAGAGGACGCGGGGCTGGTGAAGGAGGGCACGGGCGATCTCCAGGCGGCGCCGCATGCCGCCGGAGAGGGTGCGGACCTTGTGGTGGCGCCGGTCGGCCAGGTCGGCGAGTTCGAGCACTTCGGTGGTGCGGGCGCGGGCCAGCGGACGGGGGAGTTGATGCAGCCGGGCGTGCAGATACAGATTCCGTGCCAGGCTCATGTCCGCGTCCAGGGCGGTGTCCTGGAGCAGCAGACCGATCTGGCGGCGTACCTGTTGCGGTTGACGGACGACGTCGGCCCCGGCAACCCGGGCGCGGCCCGCGGTGGGCGGCGTCAGTGCGCACAACATGGCGATGGTGGTGCTCTTGCCGGCCCCGTTCGGACCGAGGAAGCCGAAGATCTCGCCCGGCCCGATGGTGAGGTCGATTCCGTCGACGGCCCGCCGCTCGCCGTAGGTCTTGGTCAGCCCTCGCGCCAAGACTGCGGGCGCGGGGTGAGGTGGGCGCTCCGCCTCGGGCTCGAAGGGGTGCGCACGGTTCCCGGTCATGGAGGGCCGGGGGCCGCGGGCTTCCGGCGTGGGATTCGGGTGGTCGGTGGTCATCGCCGTGGCGCCTGCCTGAGTATGTGAGCCGGAGCAGGGCCGGCCCGACGGCCGGCCATTCGGTGAAAACCCTCCTTCCCCGCGGGCTTCACCTCATTTTCGTACCTGTCGCTCTCACCATGCCTTTCGGTTCCGGGAAAGCAAAGGGAGAGGCGCCGCCGAGCGGGCTGAAACCACCGTGACCGGTATTCCGGGAGCAGGGAGAATGCGATGCGGAAGCCAGGGCGCACGCCGGGGCGCACACGAGGTCGCTCCCGTGATGTGGCAGGTGGCGTGCTGGTGCGGCCTGGTCCTTCGGCCGTCTGCTTCGATGGGAAAAATGTGTCATCAGTGCCGCGGGTAAACGCGGCGTGAGCGGGATTTCCCGGCGTAGGTCATTCTGTCGGGTGAATACTTTATCGAGGGGCTGTTGGGTCACCTCTTTCTTGTGCACGCTGTTTTTGATAAGTGCCGTGAACGGCACATCGAGTGACACAAGGAGGAGAAATGAGGAACGAGAAGAAGCCGCCGGAGCCGTACGAGCCGCCGATGCTGGAGAAGGTCGGCCGCTTCACCAAGGACACCCTTGGCCGCCCCGGTCCCTGGCACGACTACCGTCCCCGGGCCTGGCGCTGGTGACAGTGGCATCCGGGTTCGTTGTCCTTCCCGACACCGACACCGCCGAGGGCGCGGCGGCGCCCGTCGTCCCGCGTGCCGGCGAGGTGGTGCGGTACCGCTCGGGCCGTCCCTGGGTGATCCAGCTGGGGGCGCCGGAGCCGGTGCTGCGGGTGACAGCGGGCCGGGTGGCAGTGGTGGTGATCGGGTTCTGCCCGGTCACCACCGTCCGGCTGGAAGCACTGGCCGGCCGGGTCCGCTCGGTGCAGGACATCGACGAGATGGCCCGGCGACTGCCCGGCAGCTTCCACCTGGTGGCCTCGGTCGGGAACGAAGTACGCGTGCAGGGCAGCCTGTCCGGGCTGCGGAAGGTCTTCCACACCCGGGTGGCCGGAGACGTGCTGGTCGCCGACCGGGCAGATGTGCTGGCGGAGATCACCGGCCGCGGCGTGGACGAGCAGGCTCTCGCGGTGCGGGTGGTCTGCGGCGGTGTGCTGCCGCCCCCATTGGGTGAACAGAGCATGTGGCGCGATGTCTGTCCCGTGCCGCCGGACCACTGTCTCGTGCTGGACCGGGGCCGCGCGCGGGTGGTGCGTTGGTGGACTCCGCCGGCACCCGCGCTGTCGCTGCCGGAGGGCGCCGCGGTCGTACGCGAAGCGCTGACCGACGCCCTGCGGGGGCGACAGGGTCGGCGGATGAGCGCCGACCTGTCCGGAGGGCTGGATTCCACGTCGCTGTGCTTCCTGGCCGCGCCGCACGCCTCCGAGCTGCTGACCTTTCGCGTCGCCGAAGCGGAAGCCGGCAACGACGACGCGGTGTTCGCAGCCCACGCGGCACGTCGTCTGCCCGGGGCCGAGCACCTGGTGGTCGCTCAGGAGGACCTGCCGGAGCTGTTCGCCGAGCCGGGCCTGACGTGCGACACCGAGCAACCCGTGATCTTCTCCCGCACCGACGCCAGAATGCGGCACATCAGCCGGATGCTGGCGCAGCGCGGCCACCATTGGCACCTGTCCGGGTACGGCGGTGACGAACTGTTCCTGCCCTCCCACGGGTACCTGCACCGGTTGGCGCTGCGGCACCCTGTCACCGCGCTGCGGTACATCCGCGCGTTCCGCTCGCTGGCCCGGTGGCCGCTGGGCGCCACACTGGCCGGCCTCGCCTTCCCCGGCACCGTGCACAGTTGGTGGCGGACCCAGGCCCGGCGCCTGACCGAGCCGTCGGACGCCGACGACCGCCGCCCGGTACTGGGCTGGGGGATGGACCCGATCCGCGCCTCCGAATCCGCCACGGCCCTCGCTGTGGAAGCGGCGCGCACGGCCCTGCTCCGCACGGCTGACGAAGTTGTACCGCTGGCCGACGACCCGGGCCAGCACCAGGCCCTGCTGGTCCTGCGCTCGTCGGTGGCCGACTATCGGCAACTGGCCGGGATGTTCGCCGACTCGGGCGTCCATCTGGACCTGCCCTACCTGGACGACCGGGTGGTCGAAGCCGTTCTGTCGGTCCGCGTGCACGAGCGCGGAACCCCCTGGCGGTACAAGGCGCTGCTGTCCGAAGCGATGCGCGGCATCCTGCCGGAGACGGTGCGCAACCGTGCGACCAAGGGCGAGTTCAGCGCGGAGGCCCGCGACGGACTGCGTACGCATCGAGGCGCCGTTCTGGCGCTGTTCGCCGACTCGGCACTGGCCGAGCGTGGCCTGCTCGACGTCGATGCTCTGCACCGACAACTGCACGCGCCGCGAGCCGACATCACCGCGACAGCACACGTGGAGAACCTGATCGGCTGCGAGGCCTGGCTGCGGGCCACCCGCCGATTCACCGAACGTACCGACTCCAAGGGGTCCGATGGTGCTGCGGCTTCACCCTGACGTCTCCATCACCGACGCCGAAACCGACACCGACGCCGACACCCGCACCCACGCCCGGGACGGCATTGTGCTGCTCAACGAGCGTACCGGTGGGTACTGGCAGCTCAACGCGACCGGCGCATTCGTCCTGCGGTGCCTGCTCGACGGTCACGAGGCCTCCGACATCGCCTCCCAACTGGCCGAGCGCCACCAGGCGGACCCGGAGCAGGTCGGACGGGATGTCGCGGCCGTGGTCGAACGGCTGCGCGATGCTCAATTGGTCCAGGACCATTGAGCGAACCGGTCGCCCTCGCCCCCCGGGACCGGCTGCCGTTGCGCCGTCGGCCACTGCCGCTGGCAGCCGTCGCCGTGGCCCGGCTGCTGGCCCTGCTGCCCCCGGCACGGATCCGGTGGTTCCTCGAACATGCCCGGCGCGGCGCCGCGCCGGCCACCGTGGAGCAAGCACTCGCCGCCCGCCGCGACGTCGTCTCGGTGAGCCTTCGGTGCGCCGGGCAAGGCTGCCTGGAACGCTCCCTTGCGGCGGCCCTGCTCTGCCGCTGCCGGGGCACCTGGCCCACCTGGTGCACGGGGGTCCGCACCCATCCTTTCGCCGCCCACGCCTGGATCGAGGCCGCGGGCCACCCGGTCGGTGAGCCCCACCTCAAGGGCCACTACCGTCTTCTGCTGAGCGTCCCGCCCCTGCCCTCCGCCCGGCCGGACGCCTCCCCTCCCGAGGAGAGGCAGGGCAGCTGAAACGCGGGCCGCCATCCGTGGGAGCAGACCGCGACCGTCCACCGGGGTGGCGGCCTGGCTAGGGTGTGCGTTCGAGAACGCGGGCAGCCTTCGACGCCGGACGCGTCCGAAGGATGAGGAGGAGCAGTGACGAACCACGCCCCTGGCGGCACCGTCCGGCCGGGTCGTGTCGGTACAGGGGCCTGGTGGTCGACGGCCGCGACGACTGGGTGACCAAGGGCGACGAGCTGCGCGTGCGGTACGACCCTGAAGGCGTGGCCGGCCCGACCGAGGACAAGAACAGCAGCTCGTACGGAGGTCTCCTCGCCTCCCTCTTCGTGGCGGCCGTCGTGGTGGGCACATGGGGCGGCGTGCGGCAGAACATCGGTCGTCTCGTCCTTTGAGTCACCGGTCGCGACCGAGCGCGCCTCGGTGTCTCCGTCGAACAGGACCCGGTGGCTGTAGCC
Organism: Streptomyces smyrnaeus; assembly: GCF_017676345.1. Classification (GTDB taxonomy): domain Bacteria; phylum Actinomycetota; class Actinomycetes; order Streptomycetales; family Streptomycetaceae; genus Streptomyces; species Streptomyces smyrnaeus. Next base: position 230,026 of record NZ_JAFFZM010000012.1, read on the forward strand.
GGGCGGCGGGCGAGCAGTCGGACGCCGACCAGGAGCCAGGAGCGAGGTGGACGGGTACGCCGTCATGGCGTTCAACCGGAGCCACGACAAAGGAAAAAGCAAGGAGATCCCACTCCTTGCCACTCTCAACATATAGCGCGGCGGGGGGCTTGCGGCAAGGCCCGGGTCCTGCCGCAGCATTGTCGGCCCGAGCTGGAACCGGGCCGTAATTGGGGGGTTGCTGCATGCGTGTGGTGTTGACGACATGGGGTTCGCGCGGGGATGTCGAACCGGTGGCGGGGCTGGCGGTGCGGTTGCGGGAACTCGGCGCGGAGGTGCGGATGTGCGCGCCGCCGGACGAGGAGTTCGCTCAGCTGCTGGCCGGTGTCGGGGTACCGCTGGTGCCGCTCGGCCCGGCGGTGCGCTCGGTGGTGACCGGTGAGAGGCCGCCGACGGAGCAGGACGCGTTCCGGCTCGCGGCCGAGCTGGTCGCGGCGCGGTTCGACACGCTCGGGAAGGCGGCCGAGGGATGTGACGCGCTGGTGGCGACGGGCTTGCTGCCGGCAGGCGCGCGGGACGTTGCCGAAAAGCTCGGCATCCCCTACGTGTTCGCGTGCTTCCATCCGTTCGGGCTGCCGTCGCGGCACATCCCTCCGGGGCGGAGGCCCGGCAAGCCGTCCCCGTCGCAGGAGACCGACCTTGAGGTGCTGTGGAAGCAGGACGCCCAACGCGTGAACGCCTTGTACGGCGAGGCGCTCAACAGCCATCGGGCGGCGATCGGTCTGCCACCGGTGGACAACGTCCGTGACCACGTCCTCACCGACCGGCCGTGGCTGGCGGCAGACCCCGCACTGGGCCCGTGGCAGGAGATGACATATCTCGATCTCTTGCAGACCGGGGCGTGGATCCTTCCGGACGAACGTCCCCTCCCAAGAGAGCTGGTGGAGTTCCTGGACGCCGGTGAACCGCCCGTGCACGTGGGGTTCGGCAGCATGGCCATGCACGCCTCGACGGACATCGCCCGGGTGGCCGTCGAGGCGGTCCGGACGCACGGTCGCCGCGTGCTCGTCGCCCGGGGCTGGGCCGGGCTGACCCCGATCGACAACCGGGACGACTGCTTCGTCGTGGGCGAGGTCAACCATCAGGCGCTGTTCGGCAGGGTGGCCGCCGTCGTGCACCACGGCGGCGCCGGCACCACGACGACGGCCGCCCGGGCCGGCGTGCCCCAGGTGGTGGTACCCCAGATCGCGGACCAGCCGCACTGGGCCGCCCGCGTGGCCGAACTCGGCATCGGCGCGGCACATGACGGACCGACGCCGACGGTCGACTCCCTGTCGGCCGCACTCACCACGGCGTTGAACCCCGGGACCCGGGCCCGGGCGGGAGCCGTGGCCGGGGCGATCCGCAGCGACGGAGCGACGGTGGCCGCGAAACTGCTGTTCGACATGGTCAGCGGGGACAGGCCACCCGTGGCCGGGTGAGCGCCGCACCGGTTCCGCGCGCCAGGGTCCCTGGTACGGCCGTTCGCCGGCGCCCTCTAGCCTGGTGGGAGTCGGTGTGCCGCCGCCCTCGAACGAGGCACGCCCGCCAGGCCCACCCGCACCGCCCCGGGCCGCAGGCCACCGACCGGCGCACCGACCGACACGAACTGCACACGACCACGGGAGTACGGGTGTCACGGAACACGAACGACGGTGTCCCTGACCCGGAACGCGAGGGACCACGGCGCGAGGAACCGGAACGCGCGGAACCGCAGCGCGAGGACGGCGCGCCGGAGCCCGTGCCCGGCCCGCCGGACGCCCCCTCCCGCCACCCCACCTGGACCCGATCGCGGTGGGTCCGCCTGGTGCGCCCCGTGGCGGCGGTATTGGCGGCCCTGTGCGTAACGGTGCTGGCGACGATCGGTACGTTGCGCAACACGGTCCTGGACCGTGGCTTCTACCAGCACGTACTGGACGACGAGCGGGCGTACCACCGGCTCTACGACGAGGTGCTCGTCTCCCCGGAGGCCCAACCGGTCACGCGGAGCCTGCTGGCCCGTCTCCCGGTACCGGAGTCGGTGGTGACGGCGAATCTGAAGACGGTGCTGCCGCCCGCGACCGTACGTGAACTCACCGACGAGCAGATCGGAGCCGTCACCCGCTATCTCCGGGGTGAGACGGACACCCTGGCCGTCTCGGTCGACCTCACCCCCGTACTGGCCAACGTGGACAAGCTTGCGGAGGTGTACCTCGGCGGTCTGGTCTCCCAGGCGCAGGGCCGGGAGAAGGCCGACCTTTCGGTAGCCGTCAAGCGCATCGAGGAGGCGGTGGACGATGTCGCTGCCGGACGGCGCCCCGCGGATCTTCCCACTGTCGACCTGAGCGACCGGGCCGTGAAGGATGTCGCCAGGCTGCTGCTGTCCGGCGTCCCCAAGGGCGAACGCGCGGCGCTCAGGCCGCAGGTCGAAGGGGCGCTCGCGGTGGGTGACGTGGCGACGGCACTGGCTGCGGTCGGACCGCAGCTGATCGGCGGCCGAGCGGGCACCGGCGCCGAGGAGGGCGAACAGGAACTGCTGCGCATCACCGAGGGCGGCCGGTGGAACGTCGTGGAGGACCTGGAGAGCACCGGTGTGCGCACCGGGGCCCTGGAGTATGCCCGCGGCATCACCCGGCTCGCCCTGGGATGGGTCTACAGCCTCGCCGTGATCGTCGGCGCCGCTTCCTTCGCGTTTCTGTGGCTCACCGGACCGCGCCGCCGGTTGAGGAGGCTGCGCGCCGTCGGTTGGAGCCTCGCCGCGGGCGGTGTGCTGACGGCCGCCTTCTTCCGGATCGTCCAGTGGGAGGCGGACGGCCTGTGGGGGAGGGCGCCCGGCTCGTGGCCGCCGGCCCTCGCCGCCCTGGTGGAGGACCTGGAGCGCACCGCGCTGCAGACTCTCACCACCGCGGGCGTCTCGGCCGCACTCACCCCGCTGGCCTTCGGGCTGTTCCTGGTGGCCCTCTCCTTCGTGCGGCGGCGGCCGAGGGCGGCGCGGTCGCTGACAGCCAAGGGCCGTACCAAGCTGCTGGCCGGCATGTCGGCGGTCACCACCACCGCGGTCGTGCTGGGCGTCACGTTCGTTCCGGCGGCCGCGAGCGGTTCGGAGGAGACCTACTGCAACGGCTCCGCCCAGCTGTGCGAGCTGCGCTACGACCAGGCCGCCTACGTCGCCACCCACAACGCGATGTCGACGACCGCCGACCGCTTCATCAGCCCGCTCCAGGACGGTGACATCACCGCACAGCTCGACAACGGCGCCCGGGCGCTGCTGGTGGACACCCATACCTGGGAGCGGCCCGACCAGATAGCGCAGCGGCTGAAGGTGTCCGAGTTCGCGCCGGAGATGAGGGAGCGGATCACTGGCCTGATCGACAAGGCACAGCCGTCGCGGCCAGGGCTGTGGCTGTGCCACGCCGTCTGCCGGGGCGGGGCGATCCCGCTCGTCGAGACGCTGCGCGACATCGGGACCTGGCTCGACGAGCACCCGGGCGAGGTCGTGACGCTGATCGTCCAGGACGGGATCTCCGGCGAGCGGACCAGGGCCGCGTTCCGGAAGGCCGGTCTGGACCGCCTGCTGTACACCCCCGACGACGACCCGAAGGCGCAGTGGCCGACGCTGGGGAAGATGGTCGAGGACAACAAGCGCCTGGTCGTCTTCGCCGAGCACGCCGACGGCCCGGCCCCCTGGTACCGCAACTTCTACCGGTACGGCATGGAGACGCCCTACGCCTTCTCCACCCCGGAGGAGATGACCTGCGAGCCCAACCGCGGCGGGACCGGCAAACGGCTCTTCCTGATGAACCACTTCGTCACCAGCGGCGGGGGCAGCAGGATCGACGCGAGGGAGGTCAACGCGAAGGACTTCGTCGTGGACCGCGCCCAAAAGTGCGAGGCCGCACGCGGCCACCCGGTGAACTTCGTCGCCGTGGACTTCGCCAACCTCGGTGACGCCGCGGCGGCCGTGGACACGCTCAACGCCGCTCGGAACCCCTGAGAGTCCCGACGCGTCCGCATCGCCGACCCGGGTCGCTCCACAAATCCGGGCCGAGCTGAGCCGAACTGCGGGAGCGCTCCCGCCCGTAAGGGCCGACCTCCGGTCTCCGGCGCGCCCGCCGCTCGGTCAGGGTCGCGGGGACGAGGGGGGCCGAGCGCAGGTGGTGGCCTGAATTGTGGTCGGTCCGACTCCGGTGGGTTTTACGGCGATGACATCGGGGCAACCAATCTGTTGCACCGTCAAATGGGAGCGCTCCCAAACCGGAAGGGGTGCTCCCGGTCCCGGAACCTCGTCTCGGAGGACGGAGATCACGACATGCAATCCCATGTATCAGGCAGCTCCCCCCGCCACGCAGTGCGCGCAGTGGTCCTGCTGGCCGCCGCCATGCTGTTCCTGCTCCCGTGGGCGCAGGGCGCATCCGCCCATGGCTCGGTCGTCGACCCGGCGTCCCGCAACTACGGCTGCTGGGAACGGTGGGGCGACGACCATCTGAACCCGGACATGGCCACGGAAGACCCCATGTGCTGGCAGGCGTGGCAGGACGACCCCAACGCCATGTGGAACTGGAACGGCCTCTACCGCAACGGGGTCGGCGGCGATCACCAGGGCGCCATCCCGGACGGCCAGCTGTGCAGCGGTGGTCAGACGGAGGGAGGCCGCTACAACTCCCTGGACGCCGTGGGTGCGTGGAAGACCACGGATGTGACGGACGACTTCACCGTGGAGCTGTACGACCAGGCCAGCCACGGCGCGGACTACTTCCAGGTGTACGTCACCAAGCAGGGCTTCGACCCCACCACGCAGGCCATCGGCTGGGACGATCTGGAACTCGTCGCGGAGACGGGCAGCTACGCGCCTGCCAACACCTACTCGATCCCGGTCAGCACGTCCGGCTACGACGGCCGCCATGTCGTCTACACGATCTGGAAGGCCTCGCACATGGATCAGACGTACTACCTGTGCAGTGACGTGAACTTCGGCTGACCGGTCGAACATAAACGTGTTCTCACCGGAACGCGTCGCTCAGCGCGGGCAGTCGGCCGTGAGAAGGCCGGCTGCCCGCAGCCCTTTCGATGGTGGCCCCGGACCCGAGTCCGTCACCGCACCTGTCCCCGCAGCACATCACCGCCCCACACCGTCAGCCGTTCGGCGAGCTCACCGTCCCCGTTCAGCACATGAGTGCTAAACGCGTTCCGCTCGTGCGCCAGCACGGCTGCCTCCCATACGCACGGTGCCAGGCCCTGCCGCCCCGGCCGCAGCTGATCGGGGGCCCCGGCCGGACCGGTGAACACCGCCAGATCCGACATGTACCCCTCGATCCAGGTGTGGACGAGCACGTAGTCGCCGTCACCCCCGGCATGCACCAGCAACACGGCGAGCCCGAGAGAACCGCGTGCGCCGCCCGCCGCCAAGTGGTCCCCGGCAAGCCGCAGCGCCGCGGACTTCTCCCGCTCGGCCACCGTGCGTCCGGGCGCCTCGATCGCGTACACCTTCACCAGGTGCCCCGCTGTCTCGTGCGTGCCCAGCGGCCTCACGGCACGTGAGTGGTACCCGGCGCCGAGCGCGAGCAGTTCACCGGCGGCCACGGACGCCGGCAGCCCTCCCGGCGACATCTCAACAAGTTCGGTCATACGAGCATTCTCAACGGCGCTCCGTGCGGCCGGCCCACCGAGCCTTGTCCTGGGAGGAGCCGGCAGAAGGCCTCTGCGGTCCCTGACCGTTGTGGAAGCGGCTCGTTGGGCACGTCATGGGGAAGGGGCCGCCGTGGGGCGGGCGCGGACTTTCCGTTGAGAGGCGTTGTGCCCCTCTTTCCGGGCGGGGAGTTCGGCCGGGGCCTTTTCGCGGCGGTGTGGCCATGATGCGGTCGTCGGCCGACTTCGGTTCTCCGCCAGTAGGCGGCGACCAGGAGCACGCGGTCCTCCGGCGGCAGTCACCAGGGCCGGCCCTTGAGCCCCGGGTTCCAGGGGCGGAAGGTGCGGCGGTAGGTGATCGGGGAGTTCACGATGGCGGACGTCGTCACCGTCCCCCAGCATCTGTCCATCCCCGACGTGACCACCTACATGAGCGCCGAGGCGGCCCGCGACGTCGCCGCTCCCCACACACCGGCCCCGACCGCCGCCGACGGGAGCGGGCGCTCCGACCAGACCTTCCTCGTCGACGTGGTCGTGCGCTCCGGGGGAGCCGAACGCCGGGCCACGGCCGGCGGGACTTCCTGCACGCACCCGCCCCGCATGTCGCTCTCGACCTGCACCCGCAGAAGCAGAACGCCTGACCCACTGGCTCGGAACGCACCAAGGCGTCACGACGTCCGCCGAACGGCCACACACCGAATTCCACGCCCACAGGGTGTCGCCGTCAGGCGACCGACGCCGGCCGGGTCCGCGACGCGGTGGCCGAGGTGTGGTCGCGCTGGCGGGAGCAGTTGCGGGCGGACCTGACGCGGCGGTGGAGAACGGCGAACTCCACGCCGGGTCCGGCATCGACCGGGCACTGTTCGAGTTCATCGCTGCCGGGCCGGCGCTGAACGCGGCCACGCAGCTCCGGCACGACCGGGCGGCGGCGGGCCGGACCCGCCGCTCGACTTCGGGCAGCAGCGGCCTGATGTCCGAGCCCAGGGCACCGGACGCCCAGGGGCCGACCCGGCCCGACGGGCGGGGCGCGAGCCCTGGCGGCTGGACAGGCCCGACCCGCCGACCGCCGCGGTGGCGAGCACGTCTTCTGGCCGATCTTCCCGCAAGCGGGCACATCGGCCAGGCCTTGGGCCGACTGCGGCACCACCCGCTGTGGGGAGCGACGTCCAGCGCCTGGCGCAAGTGCGGTTTGCGGTGCCGGGTCGGCCGCCGATCCGGGCAGTGCGGCTGGACGTTTGCGATTCGGCAAGAAAGCCACCCGATGGCCGCGCGCCGCCTTCGCATCGTCGACGGCGGAGACGATCATCGCGCCGAGGCGGGAGCCACCAGGAAGGACGTGACTGTGGCCGAGGGGAAGGCGACCTTTCGCGAGCAGAACCCTGCCACGGGGCAGGAAGATCGGGCCCGGGTGCTGGGGCTGATCGTCGAGCCGGGCATGGCAGACGAAACCGCACGCCGACTGGCCGATGATCTGCCTGCCGCCCTGGAAGAGGCCGACGGCAGTCACAGCCGGTCGGACGGCGGCTGGAAGGTGGAGGTGATCACAGAGTTCCTGCCACTGGACGCGGAGGGTTGTCTGCGCCTGCTCGACATCGCGCGGGACCAGCGCCGGGCCCGCGGCTGGGACGTGGTGGTGGTTCTCACCGAGCTGCCGCGCCGGGCGGGCAAGTTGCCCATCCTCGCCGACTGCGCCCCCGAGCACGGTGTGGGCCTGGTATCGCTCCCCGCGTTGGGTGCGAGTCGGCTGCGCCACCGCATGCGGGCCGTACTCGTCCACCTGGTGACCGGCTGCCTCAGCGGTGAACAGGACGCGGGCCGGCATACGACCGGCGAAACGATGCGGGCGGCCCTGCCCTCGGGCCGCTACCGGTTGATCGATGAACGCGAGGCCGGCCGGGAACGTGAGGAGCAACAGGATCAGCGTGCGGTGGACGCCAATGTGCGCCTCGACGGAGTCGGTCTGCACTACGCCCTGCCCGGCTGGCGCGGGAAGGGCCGGTTGCTGGCGGGCATGGTGCGCGCGAACCGTCCCTGGCGGCTGGTCCCGTCGCTGTCGCCCGCGTTGGCGGCCGCCGTGGCCGGTGCCGCCTTCGGCATCTTCTACTCCAGCATCTGGCAGCTGGCCGACGTCTCCAGCACCCTCCGTCTCGCGGGTGTCAACGCCCTCGCCATCGGCGCCATGATCGCCTGGCTCATCCTGGCCAACGGGCTGTGGGAACGCTCACCGGACCGTCGGCTGCGACTGCTGTCCGCGCTGTACAACGCGGCAACGCTGGTCACCATCACCTGCGGGGTGGTCTACATGTTCCTGCTCTTGCTCACCGCCACATTCCTGGCCGCACTGGTCGTCGTGCCGTTCAATTACCTGAGCAGCGTCCTGCATCATCCGGCGGGAGCGTCCGACCTGGTCACCGTCGCCTGGCTCGCCGCCTGTCTGGGCACCCTCGCCGGTGCGCTCGGCTCCGGCCTCTCCGACGAGAACGCCGTCCGCGAAGCCGCCTACAGCAAACGCGAGCGCCAACGCCAGCACCGGCGCGCCGCCCAGGAGGCCCGTGCCCAGCAGGAGTCGAGCTCCACAGAACCCGCCGCGGGCAGCGCCTGAGCGGGGACTCAGCCGGTGCGGGACCGGACCTTCTGCTCGTCCTCGGGGACGAGCACACCACCAGCGGACCGGCCCGACGGCCGGGTGTCAGTGCGGGGGCGACGGCTGCCGGCCGGCCGTTCCGCCTCGTGCGGGCTCAGCGGGTCGACAGATCCATGATGCGTCCGATCAGGTCCGGGTAGGTCCAGCCGGCGCCGGTCGCGGCGCATGGCAGCAGGCTCGCCGCTGTCAGTCCCGGGAGCGCGTTCACCTCCAGGCACATCGGCGCTCCGTCACCGTCGCAGCGGAAGTCGGTCCGCGCATAGGTGTCAGGGCCGAATCCCAGCGCCCGGTGGGCGCGCAGAGCCAGCTCCTGAAGCCGACGAGCGAAGTCGTCCGGGACCCGGGCCGGGCAGACTTCGCCGACCGCCCCCGGCTGGTACTTGGCCGCATAGTCGAACAACGGCGTCGTCAGCTCGATCTCGACCACGGGAAGCAGTTGCTCGCCGACCATGGCCACGGTGAACTCCCGGCCCGGCAGGAACGGCTCCACCAGCAGCTCGGCACCCCCGGAACCCGCCTCCGCCGCGACGTCCTCCAGCTGCGACAGGGAGTCGACGTGGTGGACCGACACGCTCGAGCCGTCCGCGACCGGCTTGGTCACCACCGGCCCGGCCGCCACCAGCCGTTTCACGCCCTCCGGTACCTCGCCCGTACCGGGGCGCCACAGCACCCGCTCGACCACCGGCAGACCTGCCGCGTCCAGCACCGCTTGCGCCCGCCCCTTGTGCCACGCCGCCGCACACGCTGCGCTGTCCGCACCGGTGAACCGCAGACCGGCCATCTCCAGCAGCGCCTGCACATGACCGTCCTCGCCCCAGCCGCCGTGCAGCGCCAGGAAGACCAGATCCGCGTCGCACAGCAGTTCCAGCACCGGACCACCGGTCAACGCGGCATGCATCCGTGATCGCAGCCGACGCCGGTCCGAGAGGGGCGGCGGCTCCGTCCCGACCGCTGCCCCGTCGATCACAGCACCCGGGTGCAGCGGCCCTGCGAGGACCGGTGCGGCTGCGGCCGGGTCGACCAGTACCACCTCGTGCTCCCGTTCGAGCAGAGCCCCGGCAACCGACCACCCCGAGGCCAGGGACACTTCCCGCTCCGGGCTCTCTCCACCGCAAAGGACAACAACACGCATCCGGGGATTCCTCCACCCTCACCGGGCCGGCCGGCGCCCGCAGCGCAGCATCGGCCGGCCCAGCCTCGTACTTCGATGTAACGACCTGTCAGCCCGGGTGCCGGATCAGGATGTCGGGCTCAGGAGCATCACGTGTTCGGGATCCGGTAGCGGCACGAAGCCGACCTTGGAGTAGACGCCGTGGGCGTCGAGAGTGGCGAGCAGGACACGCCTGAGCCGGTAAAGAGCAAGGTGGTCGCGAACAGCACCGGCCAGCCGAGTGCCGAGTCCTTTGCCGCGGTGCGCGGGAGCGACGTAGACGTCGCAGAGCCAGGCGAAGGTGGCGCGGTCGGTCACCACCCGCGCGTAGGCGACCTGGGAGCCGGCGGTACCGGCGCTGTCGGTCCCGGAGCAGGAGACATCGTAGAGCCCGAAGTTGAGGGAGCCGCGCACCGAGCGCTCGACCGTTTCCCGGCTGAGGCCCAGCGCCCAGTACGCGTCGGTCGAAAGCCAGTGATGTACCAGGTCGATGTCGAGACGGTCCGGGTCCGTGGAGAGCTCGTAGCCGTCTTTCCAGCAAGAGGTCATGACGAGGCAGCGTAGCGATGGTGGTTGGTTTTTCCAAGTGGATACTTGGCTGGTCCAAGTAGAGAGAGTCCGTGTGAAGAGAGGGAGATGGTCTTCGAGGTGGTCTCCGGGCCCTGTCTGAAGCGCACGCCGAGGGCCGTGGGGGAGAAGCTGAACATCCGTGAGCGCGGCAGCGACCTGGTCCTGGCCGCACGTTTCACTCCGATCGCGGGCGGGCGGCTGACCGCGGTGGCGGTGGAGACGGTGCGCCTCACCCCGCCCGAGCGCATCGACTTCCGCCTCGCCAGGCCAGTGGTGGAGTGCGCAGGTGGCCGCACGGTGGGAGAGCACCGTGGCCGCGTCCCTGTCGGCGATCAGGGCCGAAGCGGAACGCCGGGCCCAGGGCGGGCGCCGGTGAAGAAGCGGTCGGCGTCGGCGCCCTCGCGCAGGCAGCCGCCTCCGCCGCCGGACCGGCCGCTCGGACCGGCTTGACCACCGGCGACGCCGAGCGCCTGCCCTTCCCGGACGGCGTCTTCGGCGCGGTGGTGCGCGAATGCGCCCTGTGCACCTTCCCCGACGAGCCCCGCGCCGCCGCCGAGTTCGCGCGCGTTCTCCCACCCGGCGGCCGGGTGGGCCTCACGGGCGTCACCGTCGGCACCGACCGGCTCCCGCCGGAACTGACGGGTCCGGCCGCCCGTATCGCCTGCATCGCCGACGCCCGCTCGCAGGCCGAGTACGAGGCGACCTTCGAGGCCGCTGGTCTGCGCACGGTCCTCACCGAGCGCCATGAGCAGACCATGAGTCGAATGATCGACCAGATCGAAGCGCGGCTGAACCTGCTGCGCCTGACCGCCGCCGACCAACTCGCCGACGCGGCGTGGGCCTTGCCGCCGCCCCGGCGGTGCCGGCCGCCGCCCGCACGGCTGCGGCCCGGCCCCGGGCCTCCATCGCCGCGCGAGTGGCCGTGAATATCCTGTTAGCTCTGCGGCAATGGCCTGTGGGCTGAACGGTATATTCCGTTAAGTTGGGATCAGAGAGCGTCTGTTTTCGGCCAGCTCGCCCACGTTACTTGAGTAACTTCCGTTGCGCTGGTTTCCGTGGCTCCCCCTGTTGTGCCGTGGAACCGCCAGTGCCGTCTTTCGTTTGCCTGCACTTAACAATCACTTACGGTGCGACTGATTACGACCGTTGACGTCCGCAGTCCACTTTTGTTTGGCTTTGTCGATGGCCTGGACCACCTTCCAGCCGGGACCCTTACGGGCCCTAGAGGCCGGATCGGAAGGCTACGACCAAGGAGCACTTCAACCCAGTGACGGGGGTTCACGCGTGCGATACGAGATCATGGGTCCGCTTCGTGTCGTTGACGGAGAACGTAAAACAACGATCAAGGCTCAGAAGGTCGAAATTCTGCTCGCTGTTCTTCTCGTTAGATCCAACCAGGTGGTCACCGTCGACCAGCTCATTCGAGAGATATGGGGAGAGGAGCCACCCCGCCGAGTCATCGCGGGGCTCCACGTCTACGTTTCGCAGGTGCGGAAATTCCTGAACCGCCCGGACGGAAAAGAAAGGAAGGAGGGGCCGGTTCTCACAAAACCCTCGGGCTACATGTTGAGTCTGGGGTCGGACGGGCTCGATCTTCGCACCTTCGACAAATTGGTGAGGGACGGCAGAGGGTATTACCGTTCGCAGGAGTACGAGGAGGCGACCCGAAGTCTGGAAAATGCGCTGAGCCTGTGCCGCGGCCCGCTGCTCGACGGCGCGTGCCGAGGGCCGATACTCCAGGGATTCCAGACCTGGCTCAACGAGACCTGGCTCGAATGCATGGAGATGCTGATGGACGCGCGCCTGGCCCTGGGCCGGCACCGCGAACTCATCAGCGACCTGTACTGGCTCAGCACCGAACACCCCCTGCGGGAGGCGTTCCACCGCCAGCTGATGCTGGCACTGCACCGCAGCGACCGCCAGGCCGACGCGTTGCAGGTGTACCAGCGGGCCCGCCGCATGCTCAACGACGAGCTGGGGCTGGAGCCCGGCCGCGCACTCCAGGACATGCAGCACGCGATCCTGACGGCCGACAGCCGTCTGGTGCTGCCGCACCGCGACTCGACCGTGACCGGGGGAGTGTCGTGAATCCGCAGCTCACTCAAGAGGACCGGGACCTGTGGATCCGGCGCTACCACCAGGCCCGCGAGGGCGCCGTGCAGCTCGTCTGCTTCCCGCACGCCGGGGGCTCCGCGAGCTTCTACTTCCCGGTCTCCGCCCATCTCGCCCCGGACGTCGATGTCTCGGCGGTGCAGTACCCGGGGCGGCAGGACCGCCGCGCCGAGCCCTGCGTCGACAGCATCCAGAAGCTGGCCGACCTGGTGGCGGAGGCCGTCCGACCGCTGGCCGAGCGCCCGTTGGCGTTCTTCGGGCACAGCATGGGGGCCATGGTCGCCTACGAGGTGGCACTCAGGCTCGAAGCGGACGGGGCGCCGGCCCTCACCCGGCTCTTCGTCTCAGGGAGAAGGGCGCCGTCCACCTATCGCGAGGAACGGGTGCACGAGCGCGACGACAACGGGGTCATCGCGGAACTCCAGCAGCTCAGCGGCACCGAGTCGGACCTGCTCGACGATCCGGAGGTGCTGGAGATGATCCTCCCCGCGGTGCGCAGCGACTACGCCGCGGTGGAGCGGTACCGCCACGAGCCCGGCCGCGCGGTGAGCTGTCCGGTCGTCGCGCTCATCGGGGACCAGGACGGCAAGGTGACCACGGACGAGGCCCGTGCCTGGGCCGGGCACACCTCGGGCACGTTCGACCTGCGGGTGCATCCCGGCGGCCACTTCTACCTCGTGGACAGGAGCCGAGACGTCATGGACTTCGTCGGCGAACAGCTCACAGCCGTCGGCAGTTGAACAACCAACCGTTCTCCCCGGGCGATCGGGAGCGGTTTCGCAACGGCCGCGCGCCAGATGTTCCCATCTGGCGCGCGTTCGTTCGTGCGTTCACCGAACGCTGCAGCAGATGCTCCCGCTATTCGGCGATCCTGGTGCGCATAGTCCACCTGAAGATGACCCGGGAAAGGTCCCCGGAATCGCCGACGAGTTCGAAGTGCTCATATCCACCGCAGTACGGGATCTTGAGCTTCCTGTCGACCACGGTGGAACGCTCGGCCTGTACCGCATTCGGCATTCCGGCAGGGCCGCCCTCCAACAGGACGTCTATCTTTCCCCCGTCATGTGACGGACGTTTATTTTCCTGCATGTACTGCCTCCCAAGGAAAGTGTCCGTGAATGGTCCGTGGCTGAGTGGCCCGTGCGAGGGCATGCCGACGGGCGGCTACCGCGCCTCTCGTGGCCGTGCTGGATGACGCCTCGGGCCTTCTTGCCCGCCGACTTCTCCGCCGCCGCGGCCACGGCTCCCAACGCGTCGGCTATACGGTGTCGAATCTGCTCTTGCCGTAGGAGGGGTAAACACTCGACTCCCCATGAGCACTGTACAGACCGGCGTCAACGACGCCACCCCCGCAACGTTCCCGAGCAGGTGCACACGGACCCGGTCGCGAACTGTATGCGTGCTGCTCATCCCTGCTTTTCAGCGGAGGCGACGGCGTGTGCCAAGGGCATTTTTTGGTGCCGCTTTAGAACTAGCTTTGATCCGCTGCTGAGGATGAACGCCCTGGTGAACCATACGTTCGACTCTGGCGTGAGGTGCGATGCCTGCTACTTCCATCGCGGTCGTGGGACTGGCCTGTCGGCTGCCCCGCGCTGACAGCCCGTCAGCCTACTGGCGGCTGCTGCGCGACGGCCGCAGCGCCATCGCCCCGATGCCGGCGGATCGCCGTGCCGCCACGCACGAGCCGCCGTCCGGTCGGCACGGCGGCTTCCTCGACCGGGTGGACGCGTTCGACGCGCGCTTCTTCGGCGTCTCGCCCCGCGAAGCCCTGGCCATGGACCCCCAACAGCGGCTCATGCTCGAACTGGGCTGGGAGGCGATGGAGGACGCCGGGATCCCGGCCCCCGCCCTGCACGGCTCCGACACCGGAGTCTTCGTCGGCGCCATCTGGGACGACTACGCCCATCTGCTACGGGCCCACGGCCCGGCGGCGCAGACCCGGCACACCATGACGGGAGTGCACCGGAGCATCATCGCCAACCGGCTCTCGTACACCCTCGGCCTGCGCGGGCCGAGTCTGACCATCGACGCGGCGCAGGCCTCCTCGCTGGCCGCCGTGCACCTCGCGTGCGAGAGCCTGCGCCACGACGAGTGCCGACTCGCCCTCGCCGGTGGCGTGAACCTCGTGCTCGGCGACGCCAGCACGACCGCCACCGAGCACTTCGGCGGGCTCTCACCCGACGACCGCTGCTACACCTTCGACGCCCGCGCCAACGGATTCGTCCGCGGCGAGGGCGGCGTCACCGTGCTGCTCAAACCCCTGGACGACGCCCTGCGCGACGGCGATCGCGTCCACTGCGTGATCGAGGGCGGCGCGTTCAACAACGACGGTGCGACCGACGGGCTCACCGTCCCCAGCGCCGAGGCCCAGGAGGCCGTGATCCGGCTCGCCCACCGGCGGGCGGGGCGTACACCCGCCGAGGTGCAGTACGTCGAGCTGCACGGTACGGGCACCCGCGTCGGCGACCCGATCGAAGCCGCGGCCCTGGGCGCGGCGCTCGGTTCGGGCGGCGGACGCCCGCAGGACGAGCCGCTGCTGGTCGGCTCCGCCAAGACCAACATCGGGCACCTGGAAGGCGCCTCCGGCGTGGCGGGACTGCTCAAGGCCGCGCTGAGCATCGCCTACGGCGAGCTGCCGCCCAGCCTCAACTACGCCACCCCCAACCCCCGCATCCCCCTCGCGGACCTCGGGCTGCGGGTCCAGGACACACTCGCTCCATGGCCGCACCCCGAGCGGCGGAAGGTGGCCGGCGTCAGCTCGTTCGGCATGGGCGGCACCAACTGCCACCTGGTGCTCGCCGAGGCGCCCTCGCCCGTGGCGTCCTCCTCCGTCGCGCCCTCGCCCGTGGCGCCGAGGACCGTCTCGCCCGCCTCCGACCCGACACCCGCCCAGTCCGCGCCCCCGGCCCCTCCCGAGTCGGGCCCCACACCCGGGGACACCATTCCCTGGCCGCTGTCCGGCAAGAGCCGGGCCGCTCTCCGCGCCCAGGCCGAGCGGTTGCGCGCCCACGTCGCGGCCCGGCCCGCGCCCGACCCCGCGGACTACGCGTACTCCCTCGCCACCACCCGCACGGCCCACCCGCACCGCGCCGTCGCCCTCGGCACTGACACCACCGAACTGCTGGACCGGCTCGACGCGCTGGCAGCGGCGGACCACTCCGTCCCCGGAACCGTGACCGGCGAGGTCACCGGCGGCAGCGTCGCCTTCCTCTTCAGCGGCCAGGGCAGCCAGCGGCTCGCCATGGGACGTCAACTCCATGCGGCGCACCCCGTCTTCGCCGACGCCCTCGACGAGGCGTTCGCCTGCCTCGACCCGCACCTCGAACGCCCGCTGCACGAAGTCGTCCTCGGCGACGACCAGGACTCGCCACTCGACCGGACCTGCTATGCGCAGCCCGCCCTCTTCGCCGTCGAGGTCGCCCTCTACCGTCTCGTCACCTCCTTCGGGCTGCGCGCCGACCATCTGATGGGCCACTCGGTCGGCGAGATCGCCGCGGCACATGTGGCGGGAGCCCTGTCGCTGCCCGACGCCTGCGCGCTCGTGGCGGCACGCGGACGGCTCATGCAGACCGTCACCGCACCCGGCGCGATGGTCGCGCTCCAGGCCACCGAGGACGAAGCCGTCGAGCAGCTGCTGGCAGGACACGAGAACAGGCTGGCGCTCGCCGCCGTCAACGGCCCGGGCTCCATCGTGCTGTCCGGCGACGAGCAAGCCGTGCAGGAGGCTGCCGAGGCGTGGCGGGCGCGTGGCCGCAAGGTCAGCCACCTGCGCACCAGCCACGCCTTCCACTCCCCGCACATGGACACGGTGCTCGACGAACTGCGTGCCGTCGCCGCGAACCTGACGTTCGCGGAGCCCGCCGTTCCCCTCGTCTCCAACGTGACCGGCGCCCTCGTCGATCCCTCGACGCTCGCCTCGCCCGACTACTGGGCCGCGCACGCCAGGAACACCGTGCGCTTTCTCGACGGCATGCACGCACTGTGCGACGCGGGGGCCGACACCTTCGTGGAACTCGGCCCAGACGCGGCCCTCGCCGCCATGGCCCGCGAATGCCTCACGGCACGCGCCACGGCAGGCGCCGGTGCCGGCACCGCAGTGGCCGTGCTGCGCCGAAACCGATCCGAGACACACACTCTCCTGACCGCGCTGGCCCAGGCGTACGTTCGCGGCGCGGATGTGTCCTGGGAGCGGGTCCTGGGCGGACGCGGCCGCCGGGTCGAGCTGCCCACCTACGCCTTCCAGCGCGAGCGCTACTGGCCCGAGCGAGCGGAAGATGCACCGGCCCACGAGAACAGGCCCCGTACCTCGGCGGACGCGGCGGACGCCGCGGATGTGACCGACGTGACGGACGCGGCGGGCTCGGCCGACGCCCCGGGCTCGGCGGGCGAGCGGCGGGAACGGCCGGCCGACGAGCCCGTGCCGCAACCGTCCGCGCACGACCTGCTGGAGACCGTACGCACGCACACCGCGCTGGTGCTCGGTTACGCCTCGGCCGATGCCGTCGACCCCGCGCTCACCTTCAAACAGCTCGGCATGGACTCGCTCGGCGCCACCGAACTCGGCGAACGGCTGAGCGATGCCACCGGGCTACCCGTACCCGCCACCCTCAGCTACGACCACCCCACGCCCAGGGCCGCGGCCCGCCACCTGGATGCACTGGCCGCCGGAACCCCCGCCCCCACCGCGGACCCACGCCCGCGCGGCGCCACCGACGAACCGCTCGCCATCATCGGGATGAGCTGCCGCTACCCCGGCGGCGCCGACACCCCTGAGCAACTGTGGGACCTGGTGGCGCAGGGCGTGGACGCGATCGGCGGCTTCCCCGAGGGACGCGGCTGGGACATGGCCGGGCTCTACGACCCGGACCCCGACAACCCCGGCACGAGCTACGCACGCCAAGGCGGATTCCTGCACGACGCGGACGCGTTCGACGCGGAGTTCTTCGGGATCAGCCCCCGCGAGGCGCTGGCCATGGACCCCCAGCAGCGGCTGGTGCTGGAAGCGGCCTGGGAGGCGCTGGAGCGCTCCGGGATCGTCTGCGACACGCTCCGGCACAGCCCGACAGGTGTGTTCGTGGGGCTCACCGCACAGGACTACGGCCCCCGGCTGCACGAGCCGGTCGACGGACTGGAGGGCCAGCTAATGACCGGCACCACCCCCAGCGTCGCCGCGGGGCGGGTGGCCTTCACCCTCGGGCTGGAGGGCCCGGCGGTGACGGTGGACACGGCCTGCTCCTCATCGCTGACCGCCATCCACCTGGCCTGCCAGTCGCTGCGCCAGGGCGAGTCCTCCCTGGCCCTCGCCGGAGGCGTCACCGTGCTGGCGGGCCCCGGCATGTTCACCGAGTTCTCGCGGCAGCGGGGCCTGGCGCCGGACGGGCGGTGCAAGGCGTTCGCTGCGGCGGCCGACGGCACCGGCTGGGCCGAGGGTGTGGGCCTGGTGGTGCTGGAGCGGCTGTCGGACGCGCGGCGCAACGGGCATCGGGTGCTCGCGGTCGTCCGCGGTTCCGCCGTCAACCAGGACGGCGCCAGCAACGGGCTGACGGCGCCGAACGGTCCGTCGCAGGAGCGGGTGATCCGCCAGGCCCTCGCCAACGCGGGACTCGGTCCCGCGGACGTCGATGCCGTGGAGGCCCATGGCACGGGCACGACTTTGGGCGATCCGATCGAGGCGCAGGCGTTGTTGGCGACGTATGGGCAGGAGCGGTCCGGGGGGCGGCCGTTGTGGTTGGGGTCGGTGAAATCGAACCTGGGGCATACGCAGGCGGCGGCTGGGGTTGCGGGTGTCATCAAGATGGTGCAGGCGATGCGGCACGGTGTGCTGCCAGCGTCGTTGCACATCGATGAGCCTTCGCCGCACGTGGATTGGGAGTCGGGCGCGGTACGGCTGCTGACCGAGCCGGTGGAGTGGCCGGAGAGAGAGCGCCCGCGCCGGGCTGCCGTCTCGTCGTTCGGGATCTCCGGGACCAACGCCCACCTGATCATCGAGGAGGCGCCCGCCGACAGCCCTGCTCCGGCCCCGGTCCCGGAGCTGCCCCCGACCCCGGTGCCCTGGATCGTCTCGGCCCGCGAACCGGAGGCGCTGCGGGCACAGGCGGACGCGCTGGCGACACACCTCTCCGCCTCGCCGCACGCCGGGGTGGCCGAGGTCGGCTGGTCGCTGCTGACGACCCGGACGCTCTTCGAACGCCGGGCCGTGGCGGTTGGCGAGGACCGGGAGGCGCTGGTGGCCGGGCTGACCGCACTCGCCGAAGGCCTGCCGCACCCGGATGTGTTCCATGGCCGGCCAGTAGCACGCGACCAGGGACCGGGTCCGGTGCTGGTGTTTCCGGGGCAGGGTTCGCAGTGGGTGGGGATGGGTGTCGAGCTGGTGGATTCTTCACCGGTGTTCGCGGCGCGGTTGGCGGAGTGTGAGCTGGCGTTGAAGCCGCATGTGGACTGGTCGTTGGAGGACGTGCTGCGGGGTGACGGCGCTGGGCTGGCGCGGGTGGATGTGGTGCAGCCGGTGTTGTGGGCGGTGATGGTGTCGCTGGCTGCGGTGTGGGCGGAGTTCGGGGTGCGGCCCGCGGCGGTGGTGGGTCACAGCCAGGGTGAGATCGCTGCTGCTTGTGTGGCGGGGGCGTTGTCGTTGGAGGACGGTGCGCGGATCGTGGCGCTGCGTAGCCGTGCGTTGCGGCGGCTTGCCGGGGGTGGGGCGATGGCCTCGCTCGGGGTGGGCAGGGAGCAGGCCGAGCGGCTGGTGGTCGATGCCCCGGGTGTCGGGATCGCGGCCGTCAACGGTCCTTCTTCCACGGTGGTGTCCGGGCCGCCGGAGCCGGTGGCGGCGGTGGTGGCGGCGTGTGAGGCGGTGGGGGAGCGGGCGCGGCTGGTGGACGTGGATTATGCCTCGCACGGTCCGCAGGTCGATGAGATCGCCGAGGAGCTGCGCGGGGTGCTGGAGGGTATCGAGCCGCGTTCCGCGTCTGTCGCATTCTTCTCGACGGTGACGGGGGCGCGCATCGACACCACGACTCTGGATACCGAGTACTGGATCACCAACCTCCGTCGCCCGGTGCGGTTCGCCGACACCGTCGAGACCCTGCTGGTAGAGGGCCACCGGCTGTTCATCGAGGCCAGCCCGCACCCGGTGCTCACCCTCGGCATGCAGGAGAGCTTCGAGGAGGCAGAGCGTGAAGCCGCCACTGTTCCCACCCTCCGCAGGGACGACGGCGGTACCGCCCAACTGGCACGTGCCCTCGCACAGGCCCACGTGGCCGGGGCCGAAATCGAGTGGGAGAGGTGGTTCCGCTCCGGCGCGGACGCGGGCGCAGACGCGGAGCCGGGAGCCGTCCCGGGCACCGTGGAACTGCCCACCTACGCCTTCCAGCGCCGCAGTTACTGGCTCCGATCGGGCGTGGGCGCGGGCGAGTTGAACGCCGCAGGACTCGGACGTACGCAACACCCGCTGCTGCCCGCAGCGGTGCGGCTGGCCGACGGGGGGCTGGTGCTGACCGGCCGTATCCAGGCCGGTGCCGGGGACTGGCTCACCGGGCACCAGGTAGCGGGCACGCCGTTGGTTCCGGCGGCCGCACTGGTGGAGTGGGCGCTGCGCGCCGCCGACGAGGCGGAATGCGGCGACGTTCAGGAGCTGACCCTGCGCGAACCCCTCGTGCCGCCGCAGTCGGGCGGAGGCCTGCTGCTCCAGGTGTCCGTCGAGGCGCCCGGCCCGGACGGTGTCCGCGAACTGCGCCTCTCCTCGCGCGCCGAGCAGGACCGCGCGGGCGAGGAGAGCTGGAGCTGCCACGCCACGGGACTGCTCGCCCAGCACACCGCTCCTGCCGGGCCGCCACCGGGACGCGATGACGGGCCCTGGCCCCCGACGGATGCTCAAGCCGTCGAGCTGGAGGGCTTCTACGAACGGGCTGCCGCCGCCGGCTGCACGTACGGCCCCGCGTTCCGAGGACTGCGCGCACTGTGGCGGCACGGCCCCGATCTGCTGGCCGACGTACTGCTGCCCGAGGCGCGGAGCGCCGGCGACGGCGGGTTCGGTATCCACCCCCTGCTGTTGGACGCCGCCCTGCAACCCGCCGTACTGGACGGGATCGGCGCCAAGGAGGGCGAGGGGCAGCTGTGGACGCCGTTCGCCTGGTCGGGTGTCTCGCTGTGGGCGAGCGGGGCCACCGCCGTACGGGTACGGCTCACGCCTCTCGCCCCCGATACGGGCGACGGCCGTCGGGAGCTCCGGGTCGAGGTCGTCGACGCCGTGGGCGACCCCGTGCTGACAGCGGAGTCGGTCGTGCTGCGCCCGGTGGACGCCGAAGCGGTGCGCACCGCCGGACGGCGCGCCGGGGGAGCCCGGCTGTGCGCCGCGGTCTGGACGCCGCTCGCGCTCACCGGACACGAGGCCTTCGCGGACGCGCCCGGCGCGGCGCCGACCGGTCAGTGGCCCTTGCTCAGCGGCCACGGACACACCGACGGAGACGGCGCGGTGGCGGAGGCGCTGGAAGGCGGGTCCTCCGTCGTGCTCGCAGATGTGTACACCGGCTTCTCCTCCAGGCTGGCCGAGGCGGAGGCGGCGGCAGGGCTCGTACGGGAATGGCTGGCCGAACCCCGCGCCGCCGACGCCACATTGGTGCTGCTCACCCGGGGCGCGGTCGACATCGGAGTGCCGGAGGGCGGCGGCGCCACGCCCGACGCGGTGCGGGACGGGGTCTGGGGGCGGCTCCGGCACGTCCAGGCGCGGCATCCGGGCCGCTTCGTCCTGATCGATCTCGACCCGGCCCCGGAGACGGACGGCGAACCGGCGGGGTCGGCGGGCGCACCGCCTGCCGTGGTGGATGCCGCCGTGGCGCGCGGCGAGCCCCAACTCGCCGTACGCGGTGGCCGGGTGCTGGTGCCGCGCTGGACACGCGACGGTGGTGTGCCGGAGTCGTCGTCCACGGACACGGAACGAGAACCGGAACCGGAATCACCCGGCACCGTGCTGATCAGTGGTGGTACGGGTGCCTGGGGCGGCCGGTTGGCCGAGCACCTGGCACGTACCGGGCAGGCGGCGCAGCTGCTCCTGGTCAGCCGCCGGGGTCCCGACGCCCCCGGGGCGGCCGAACTCGTCTCCCGTATCGAGGAGTGGGGTGTTCCGGTCCGGGTGGTTGCCGCCGATCTGGCCGAGCAGGACCGGGCGGCCGAGATCGTCGCAGGTGTGGCTCCAGGGTGTCCGCTGACCGGGGTCGCGCACGCGGCGGGAGCGCGTGAGGGCACGTCGGCGCAGGTCTGGCGGGCCCGGGCCACCGTCGCCGCACAGTTGCACGCGGCAACCGAGGAGTTGCCGTCGCTGCGCTGGTTCACACTCTTCTCCGAAGCCGAAGCCGAAGCCGAAGCCGAAGCCGAAGCCGAAGCCGAAGCCGAAGCCGAAGCCGAAGCAGGGCCCGAGAGCGGGCGGGGGCCCGAACCCGGGGCCGTCCGGCACGCGGCGGGCGAGCGGGCGGGCGCGGCCGACCACGCCGCTGTGCGTGCGTACTGCGACGCGCTTGCCGCCCACCGCCGGGCGCGGGGCCTGCCCGGAACGTCGGTGCTCTGGAGCCCCGAGCACGGCACCGAGGAACACGGAACGGCGGAGACGCTCGACGCCGTGCTGCGGCACCCGGCCTCCCATCTCCTGGTCACGGGCGCCGGCCGGCAGGCTGCTGCCGTCCCGGCGTCGCCGTACTCCCGCACCGTGGGGCGGGCCCAGGCCGCGCCCGCTGGTCCCCGGCGGCGCAGCGCCGCGGCGGGCGCGGGCGGTGGCCCGGACGACTGGGCGGGGCGGCTCGCCGGGCTCGGTCCCGAGGAGCGCCGCCGCACACTGCTCGGCCTGGTGCGGGGCCATGCGGCAGCCGTGCTGGGCCACGCCGATCCCGCCGCCGTCTCCCCGGGCGCGGCGTTCAAGGAGTTGGGCTTCACCTCGCTGACCTCCGTCGAGCTGCGCGACCGGCTCGCCGCCGCCACCGGGCTGCGCCTGCCCGCCGCATACGTCTTCCGCCATCCCACGGCCGAGGGCATCGCCGACGACCTGCTGCACCGTCTCGCACCCGACGGCGCGGACGGTACGGCGGCGCCGGGCCGCGGACCGGCCGGAGGGCGGGGGCACGGTCAGGCGCGGGATTCCGGCAACGCGTTGCTGAACGAGCTGGCCCGGCTTGAGTCCACGCTGGCGGGCGCGGCGCTGGAGGACGGTGAGTTCGACTCCGTCACGGCCCGGCTGGAGGACCTGCTCGCCACCTGGAAGGACAGCCGCGCCGCGCCCGGTGGCGCCGGGGGCGGGAGCGCCGCGAGGGACGAGCACGCAGCGCACGAGGCAGCGGACAGGCTGCGGTCCGCCTCCGCCGACCAGGTGCTCGACTTCATCGACAACGAGCTTGGAGTGAGCTGAATGGTGGCCCGCCATGGCGAATGAAGAGAAGCTGGTCGACTACCTCAAGCGTGTCGCCGCCGATCTGCACACGACCCGGCAGCGGCTCCGCGAGGTCGAGGAGCGGTATCAGGAGCCGGTGGCGATCGTCGGCATGGCCTGCCGGCTCCCCGGCGACGCCGACTCGCCCGAGGCGCTGTGGCAGCTCGTCGCCGAGGGCCGGGACGTGATCGGGCCGTTCCCCCAGGACCGCGGCTGGGATCTGGAGAAGCTCTACGACCCCGACCCGGCCACCCCCTGGACCAGCTATGTCCGCGAGGGCGGCTTCGTCACCGACGCGGACAAGTTCGACGCGGAGTTCTTCGGGATCTCTCCGCGCGAGGCGTTGGCGATGGACCCGCAGCAGCGACTGCTGCTGGAGGTCTCCTGGGAGCTGCTGGAGCGGGCCGGGATCGACCCGGACACCCTGCGCGGGACCAGGACCGGGATCTACGCCGGGGTCTCCAGCGAGGACTACCTCTCCCAGCTCCCACGCATCCCCGAGGGCTACGAGGGACACGCCACCACCGGCAGCCTCACCAGCGTGCTGTCCGGCCGGGTGGCCTACACGTTCGGGTTCGAGGGCCCGGCCGTCACCGTGGACACGGCCTGCTCTTCGTCGCTGGTGGCGATGCATCTGGCGGCGCAGTCGCTGCGGCAGGGCGACTGCACGCTGGCACTGGCGGGCGGGGCGCTGGTGCTGTCCTCGCCGCTGATGTTCCGGGAGTTCTCGCGGCAACGCGGGCTGTCGCCGGACGGACGCTGCAAGGCCTTCGACGCCTCGGCGGACGGCACGGGATTTTCGGAGGGTGTGGGTCTGGTGCTGCTGGAGCGGCTGTCGGACGCGCGCCGCAACGGTCACCGGGTGCTCGCGGTGCTCCGGGGCTCCGCCATCAACCAGGACGGCGCCAGCAACGGGCTCACCGCGCCCAACGATGCCGCACAGGAACGCGTCATCCGGCAGGCGCTCTCCAACGCCCGCCTCGGCACCTCCGACGTGGACGCCGTCGAGGCGCACGGTACCGGCACGATGCTCGGAGACCCGATCGAGGCAGGTGCGCTGCTCGCCACATACGGCCAGGATCGGCCGGCCGACCGGCCGCTGTGGCTGGGGTCGGTCAAGACCAACATCGGGCACATGCACGCCACCGCAGGAGTCGCGGGCGTGATCAAGATGGTGATGGCGCTGCGGAACGGCTTGCTGCCCGCCTCGCTGCACATCGAAGAACCGACGCCGCACGTCGACTGGGAGTCGGGCGCGGTGCGGCTGCTGACCGAGCCGGTGGAGTGGCCGCGCGGCGAACGTCCGCGCAGGGCCGCCGTCTCGTCGTTCGGCATCTCCGGGACCAACGCCCATGTGATTGTCGAAGAAGCCCCCGCGGCGGAAGGAGTGGCCCCCTCCGCCGCGGGCACGAACCATGGCCCGGTGCCGTGGGTGCTGTCCGCCCGGAGCCCCGAGGCGTTGCGGGAGGCGGCCGGCCGGATACGGGAGACAGCTGGTGCGCCCGAGGACATCGGCTGGTCGTTGCTGCGGACGCGGTCGGTGTTCGAGCAGCGGGCTGTGGTGCTGGGGGAGGAGCGGGAAGAGCTGACGGCGGGCTTGGCGGCGTTGGCGTCGGGTGAGCCGTATCCGGGGTTGGTGTGCGGGTCGGCGGTCGGCGGGGGAACTGGTCCGGTGCTGGTGTTTCCGGGGCAGGGTTCGCAGTGGGTGGGGATGGGCGTTGAACTGCTGGATTCCTCGCCTGCCTTCGCGGCGCGGTTGGCGGAGTGTGAGCTGGCGTTGAAGCCGCATGTGGACTGGTCCTTGGCGCAGGTGTTGCGGGGGGACGGGTCCGCGTTGGACCGGGTGGATGTGGTGCAGCCGGTGTTGTGGGCGGTGATGGTTTCGCTGGCTGCGGTGTGGGCGGAGTACGGGGTGCGGCCCGCGGCGGTGGTGGGTCACAGCCAGGGCGAGATCGCTGCCGCTTGTGTGGCGGGGGCGTTGTCGTTGGAGGACGGTGCGCGGATCGTGGCGTTGCGCAGCCGGGCGCTGCGGCAGCTTGCCGGGGGCGGAGCGATGGCCTCCCTGGGCGTCGGACGGGAGCAGGCCGAGGAATTCCTGCCCCGCGACGCCGATGTGGTGGTCGCGGCCGTCAACGGGCCCTCGTCCACCGTCATCTCGGGCCCGCCCCGACAGGTCGAGCTGATGGTGGAGAAGGCCCAGGAGGAGGGGTTGCGGGCCCGGCTGATCGACGTCGACTACGCCTCGCACGGCCCGCAGGTCGACCAGATCACCGAAGAGCTGCTGTCCCTGCTGTCCGGGGTGGAACCCGTCGGCACGGACGTCGCCTTCTTCTCGACGGTGGCGGGCGCCCGTATCGACACCACCGCACTGGACACCGAGTACTGGATCAGCAACCTGCGCGAACCCGTACGGTTCGCCGACACGATCGCCGCGCTCGTCCAGGACGGGCACCGGATCTTCATCGAGGCGAGCCCGCACCCGGTACTCACTCCCGGCATGCAGGAGTGCTTCGAGGAAGCCGACGCCACCGCCGTCACTGTTCCCACCCTCCGCCGCGACCAGGGCGGCAGCGAGCAGCTGGGACACGCGCTGGCCGAGGCGTTCACCGCCGGGGCACCGGTCGACTGGACGCCCTGGTTCCCCGCCGACCCGGCACCGCGCCTTGTGGACCTGCCGACGTACGCCTTCCAGCGGCAGCGCTACTGGCTGGTGGGGGAGAGCATCGGGGTGGACGCCGGTGACCTGGGCCTGGAGACGACCGGGCACCCCCTGCTGGGCGCCGCTGTGGAGGCCGCCGACGGCAGCGGACTGCTGCTGACGGGACGGCTGCCGCGCCAGGCGTCGGGGCCGTCGGGATCCTCCTGGCTGTCCGAGCACCGGGTGCTGGACACGGTTCTGGTGCCCGGCGCCGCGCTGGTGGAGTGGGTGCTGCGCGCCGGGGACGCTGCGGGCTGCCACGAACTGACCGAGTTCACCTTGCAGGAGCCGGTCGTTCTCCCGGAGTCCGGCGGGCTCCGCGTCCAGGTCGCGGTGGAACCCGCCGAGGACGACGGCGGCCGCGGCGTGCGCCTGTACACCCGCCTCGACCAGGACGAGGAGGACACCGCTGCCCCAAACGGCTGGACATGCCACGCGGAAGGTGTGCTGCGCCCCGGTACGCCCGACACACCGGGCCTGCTGAACGGGAGCTGGCCCCCCGCGGGTGCCGAGCCGCTGCCGGTGGCGGGGTTCTACGAGCGTGCCGCCGCCGAGGGGTACGCCTACGGGCCGTCGTTCCAGGGGCTGCGAGCCGCCTGGCGGGAGGGTACGGACGTGCTCGCCGAGGTGGCGCTGCCCGAGTCCGCCGGCACACCCGAGGGCCACGGGGTGCATCCCGCGCTGCTCGACGCCGCGATGCAGCCGCTCCTGCTGGCGAACGGGATCGGCAACGGGCAGGTGTGGCTGCCGTTCGTCTGGAGCGGTGTGGTGCTGCACGCGGTGGGCGCCACGGCCGCACGCGTCCGGCTCACTCCGCTGGGCGGTCGACTGGAGGACGGCGTACGTGTGCTGGTGGCCGATACGGCGGGTGAACCGGTACTGAGCGCCGAGTCGGTCGTACTGCGCCCGTCCAGCAGTGCGATGCTCCGGGCCGCCGCCGGGACGCGCGGTGCCGAGGACCTGTTCGCCCTGGACTGGTCCCCGCTACCGGGCCTTGCCGCATCCGGTGCCGCGTCCGATGCCGCGGACGGCGCCCCATGGGTGGTGCTGGGCGAGGCCGGCGACCACCCGGATCTGGCGGGGCTGGCGCGTGCCCTGGACGAGGGCGCCCCCGTACCGCCCGTGGTGGCGGCCGAGGTGAAGCCCGGCGAGGGCGACGAGGAGCCGGTGACCGTCGCCCGGACGCTGGAGATGATCCAGGACTGGCTGGCGGTGGAGCGGTGCGCCGACTCCCGGCTGCTGCTGGTCACTCGAGGCGCTGTCGCCGTCGCCGATGGCATGGAGGCACCCGACCCGGTGGGCGCCGCGCTGTGGGGGCTGGCACGTAGCGCGCAGGCGGAGAACCCCGGCAGGATCGTCCTGCTCGACATCGACCCTGCCGATCCCGACCCAGAACCCGATCCCGAACCCGTCGGCGTTGCCGGACTGCGGGCCCTTCGGCCGATCCTGGCAACCGACGAGCCGCAACTCGCCGTACGCGACGGCCAGGTGTTCGTGCCCCGGCTCGCCCGAGCAGGCGAACCCGCCCCACTCGTACCGGACCCGGAGCTGCGGACCTGGCGGCTCGGTACCGCGGGCACCGCCAACACCCTGGAGAACCTTGCGCTCCTGCCCTGCCCACAGGCCGAACGGCCGCTGGAGCACGGCCAGGTACGCCTGGACGTACGGGCCGCCGGGCTGAACTTCCGGGACGCGCTGCTGGCGCTCGGGATGTACCCCGATGAGACCGGTACCGCCGTCTTCGCCGGCAGCGAGGGTGCGGGCGTCGTGACCGAGGTCGGCCCCGGCGTCACCGAACTGGCGCCGGGCGACCGGGTGACAGGCCTGATCGACGGCGCTTTCGGACCGGTCGCCGTGGCCGAGGCCCGCACTCTCGTGCCCGTACCCGACGGATGGGACTTCCGGCAGGCGGCGACGGCTCCCGTCGCATATCTGACCGCCTGGTACGCGCTCGTCGAGCTGGCCGGGCTGCGCTCCGGTGAGTCGGTACTGGTGCACGCCGCGACCGGGGCCGTCGGCATGGCTGCCGTGCGGATCGCCCGCCACCTGGGCGCCGAGGTGTACGCCACGGCGAGCCCCGGCAAGCACGGCGTGCTGGAGGACATGGGCATCGACGCGGCCCACCGTGCCTCCTCCCGTGACGTGCACTTCGCTTCCGTGTTCCCGACCGTCGACGTCGTGCTCAACAGCCTGGCGGGCGAAGCCGTCGACGCCTCCCTCCGGCTGCTCGGCGACACCGGCCGCTTCATCGAGATGGGCAAGACCGACATCAGGGCCGCTCCGGCCGGCCCCTCGTACCAGGCCTTCGACCTGCTCGCCGACGTGGCTCCCGACCGGCTGGGGGGGATGCTGCGCACCCTCGCGGAACTGTTCACCGCAACGGCCCTGGAGCCGCTGCCGGTGCGGGCGTGGCCGCTGGAGCGGGCACGCGAGGCGCTACGGCACATGAGTCAGGCCCGGCACACCGGCAAGCTGGCGCTCGATCTGCCGGCCCGGCTCGACCCGGACGGCACCGTACTCGTCACCGGCGGCACCGGGACCATCGGCAGCGCGGTGGCCGAACACCTCGTGCGCACCGGCGCCACCCGCCGCCTCCTGCTGCTCGGCCGCCGCGGTCCCGAAGCCCCCGGAGCCGACGAACTCGCGGCCCGCATACGCAAGTGGGGAGCCGAGGTCGACATCGTGGCCGCCGATGTCGGTGACCGTGCCGTGCTGGACGCGGTGCTCGCGGACATCGACCCCGCGCACCCGCTGACCGGAGTGGTCCACGCCGCGGGCACACTCGACAACGCACTCGTCCCGGCGCTCACCCCGGAAAAGCTGGCCGGTGTCTGGCGCGCCAAAGCCACAGCGGCGGCCCATCTGCACGCCGCCACGGCCGGGATGCGGCTCGGCATGTTCCTGCTCTTCTCCTCCTTCGCCTCCACCCTGGGCACCCCGGGGCAGGCCAACTACGCGGCAGCCAACGCCTACTGCGACGCGCTCGCCGCACGGCGCCGCGCCCAGGGACTGGCGGGGCAGTCCCTCGCCTGGGGGCTGTGGGCCGAGTCCAGCGGGCTCACGGGCGGGCTGAGCGACGCCGACCTGGCGCGCATCGACCGTTACGGCATCAAGGCCAACAGCTCCACCGAGGGCCTGGCGATGCTGGACGCGGCACGCGCGCACGGCGGCCCCGCGCTGCTCGCGCTGCGGCTCGACCCCCGCACCCTCGCCGCCCAGCAGCCGGGCACGGTGCCCGCGCCGCTGCGGGAGCTCGCCGCCGAGTACGCCGCGCACACGGCGCGGCGCGCCACGGCCGGACCGCGGCGGACGGCTCGCGCCGCGGCGGGAGGAGACGGCGGGCAGCCCGTCGACTGGGCCGCGCGGCTCGCCCCGCAGTCCGCCGACGAGCGGCACCGCACCGTGCTCGATCTGGTGCGCGGCCACGCCGCCACGGTGCTCGGCCACACCGGGACCGGCGCCGTGCCGGCCGACGCCTCGTTCAAGGAGTTGGGCTTCGACTCGCTGACCGCCGTCGAGCTGCGCAACCGGCTCGCGGCCACCACCGGGCTGCGCCTGCACGCAGCGTTGATCTTCGACTTCCCCGAGGCGGGGCTGCTGGCCGCACACCTCGTCGAGCGGTTGGCCCCGGAAGCCGACGGCGGCTCCCGCAAGGGGACCGCGAGCGATGGAACCGCCCCTCTGCTCGAAGAGGTGGCCCGGTTGGAGAGCGCCCTGGCTGCCGTGACCGCCGCCGACGGTACGCAACTCGACGCCGAGGCGGTCACCGCACGGCTGGAGACGCTGCTCGCCAAGTGGAAGGCCGGGCGCACGGGACCGGGCCCGGACAACGGCAGCAACGGCGACAACAACGGCAGCAACAGCGGCAGTGGCAGCGGCAGCAGCAGTGGTGACCGAAACGCCGCCCGAACCGGCACCGGCACGGGCACCGACGACGAGGGCAGCGCGGCGGAGCGGCTGGAGAGCGCGGACGCCGGCCAGATCCTCGACTTCATCGACAACGAACTGGGCGTGTGAAAGGCGGTGACCACCAACCGTGAATGAGGAGAAGCTGGTCGACTACCTCCGGCGTGTCGCCGCCGAGCTCCACGACACCCGCAGGCGTCTGCGGCAGGCGGAGGAGCGGCACCAGGAGCCGGTGGCCGTGGTGGACATGGCCTGCCGCTACCCGGGCGCGGTGCGCACGCCGGAGGAGCTGTGGGACCTGGTCGCCTCGGGGCGGGACGCCATGGGCGCCTTTCCCGAGGACCGCGGCTGGGACCTGGACCGGCTCTTCCACCCGGACCCGGACCACCCCGGCACCAGCTATGCACGCCGGGGCGGCTTCCTCTACGACGCGGCCGGGTTCGACCCGGAGTTCTTCGGCATCAGCCACCGCGAGGCCCTCGCCCTCGATCCGCAGCAACGCCTGCTGCTGGAGGTCGCCTGGGAGGCGCTGGAGCGCGCCGGGATCGACCCCGTATCGGTGAAGGGCACCCGCACGGGGGTCTACACGGGTGCGGCGCTGCCCGGCTTCGGCACCCCGCACATGGACAGCGCCGCCGAGGGCTACCTGGTCACCGGGAACGCGCCCAGCGTGCTGTCCGGACGGATCGCCTACACCCTCGGCCTGGAAGGGCCCGCCGTCACCGTCGACACCGCCTGCTCCTCCTCGCTGGTCGCCATCCACCTGGCCTGCCACGCCCTGCGCCAGGGCGAGTGCACGCTCGCGCTGGCAGGCGGCGTGACGGTGATGCCGCTGCCCAATGTGTTCACCGAGTTCTCCCGACAGCGCGGCCTGGCAGCCGACGGGCGGTGCAAGCCGTTCGGCGCCGACGCCGACGGCACCGCCTTCTCCGAAGGCGTCGGCCTGGTCCTGCTGGAGCGCCTGTCGGACGCGCGCCGCAACGGTCACCGCGTCCTCGCGGTCGTGCGCGGCTCCGCCGTCAACCAGGACGGCGCCAGCAACGGCCTCACCGCGCCCAACGGCCCCTCCCAGCAGCGGGTCATCCGACAGGCGCTGGAGAGCGCCCGTCTGACACCGGCGGAGATCGACGCCGTCGAGGCGCACGGCACGGGTACCCGCCTCGGTGACCCCATCGAGGCCGCGTCGCTGCTGGCGACGTACGGCCAGGACCGGCCCGCCGACCGGCCGCTGTGGCTGGGTTCCGTCAAGTCCAACATCGGGCACACCCAGGGCGCCGCGGGCGTCGCAGGAGTCATCAAGACCGTCATGGCCCTGCGGCACGGGATGCTGCCGCCGACCCGCAACGCCGACGAACCCACACCGCACGTCGACTGGGACTCGGGTGCCGTACGGCTGCTGGGGCAGGCCGTGCCCTGGCCGCGGGGGGAACGGGTGCGCCGGGCTGGCGTCTCCTCGTTCGGCATCTCCGGGACCAACGCGCACCTCATCCTGGAGCAGTCACCCGAGCCCGAACACTCCGCGCAGCAGGGTGAACGCGACTCGGAGGAGGACGAGTTCGCCGCGCCGGTCCCCTGGGTGCTGTCCGGCCGCAGCGGCGCCGCGCTCCGGGCACAGGCCGAGGCGCTCGCGGCACACCTGGCCACGCACCCGTCGCAGGCGTCGGCCGGTGTCGCCTGGTCGCTGGCGAGAACCCGCACGGTCTTCGAGCACCGTGCCGTGCTGCTCGGCGACAGCCGGCACCGGCTCACGGAAGCGCTCGACGCGCTCGCCGCGGGCCGGGACCACCCCGGGCTCACCGTCGCCCCGGGTCCTGCCGCCTCCGGGGAGACCGCGTTCCTGTTCACCGGCCAGGGCAGCCAGCGCCCCGGCATGGGACGGCAGCTGTACGAGACCTACGACGTGTTCAGGCAGGCCTTCGACGAGACATGCGCAGTGCTGGACCCGCTGCTCGGCCGCTCACTGCGCGAACTGGTCCTCACCGACGACGGACGAGGCGAGCTGGATCGGACAGGCGTGACACAAGCCGCGCTGTTCGCACTGGAGGTCGCCCTCCACCGCCTCGTCGCATCCTTCGGGGTCGTGCCGGGCCGGCTGATCGGCCACTCCGTCGGGGAGATCGTCGCCGCCCACATCGCGGGCGTCCTGTCGCTGTCCGACGCCTGCACGCTCGTCGCAGCGCGTGGCAGGCTGATGCAGGAGCTGCCGCCGGGCGGAGCGATGGTCGCCGTCGAGGCCCCCGAGGAGCAGGTGCTCGCGCAGCTCGCGCGCTCCGACGGCCGCGCCACGCTCGCCGCCGTCAACGGCCCCTCCTCGGTCGTCGTCTCCGGTGACGAGGACGCCGTCGAGGCCATCGCGGGGCCGTTGCGCGAGTCGGGGCACAGGACCAAGCGGCTGCGGGTCAGCCACGCCTTCCACTCGCCCCGCCTCGATCCCATGCTGGACGCGTTCCGCCGTGTCGCCCAGGGCCTTTCCTACGCGCCGCCGCGCATCCCCGTCGTCTCCGACGTCACCGGACGCGTCGCCGAACCCGAGGAGCTCGCCGACCCCGAGTACTGGGTGCGGCACGTGCGGCAGCCCGTACGGTTCCTCGACGGCGTGCGCACACTGCGCGCCGAGGGCGTCACCCGCTTCCTGGAGCTGGGCCCGGCCCCCGTCCTGACCGCCATGACCGAGGCGTGCCTGGCGGAGGAGGCCGACGGGAACGGCGGGAGCGGTGGGAACGGTGGGAACGGTGAACAACCGGGCGGGCCGCGCGCGTCGTGCGCAGCGGTGCTGCGCTCCGGCCACGACGAACGGCACACCCTGCTCGACGCGCTCGCCGCGACGCATGTGCACGGCGGCACGGCCGACTTCTCCGCCGCGCTGCCGCCCGGTGCCGGACGCGTCGCCCTGCCCACGTACCGGTTCCAGCGGAGCCGGTACTGGCGCCCCGTGCCCGACCCGGCCGTCGGTAGCGCCTCCGGACTGCGTGGGACAGGGCATCCGCTGCTGCCCTCCGCCCTCGATGCGGCGGACGGCGGGCTGCTGCTGACCGGCCGTATCTCCCCGCGTACGCACGGCTGGCTCACCGACCACGCCATCGCCGACAGCGTGCCGCTGCCCGGCACGGCCTTCCTGGAACTCGCCCTGACGGCCGCAGCCCACACCGGTCACACCCTGGTCGAGGACCTCACGCTGGAGACCCCGCTCCTGCTCCCCGCCACCGGCGCAGTGGACCTCCAGGTGGCCGTCGCACCGGCCGACGGGACCGGCAGCGGACGCCGCCAGATCACCGTCTACGCACGCCCGGCACAGGCCGACGCCGACGCCGACGCCGACGACGACGAGGGCCACACGCCCGAGGCAGACGGAGCATCCGCCCGCGCCTGGCGCCGACACGCCGCCGGAACCCTCGCCGAACCCGGCTCCGGCTCCAGTTCTGGGGGCCCCGGCGCGGCGGGTCACGAGCAACCGCCCGCGCACGCCGTGGCGATCGACGCCGACGAGCTGTACGCCGAACTCGCCGAGCAGGGTTATCGGTACGGCCCCGCCTTCCGGGGCGTCCACGCCGCCTGGCGGCACGACGAGACCCTGTTCGCGGACGTACGCCTGCCCGCCGACCAGCACGACGCCGCCGACGGCTGCGCCCTGCACCCGGCGCTCCTCGACAGCGCACTGCACGCAGTGGACGAGCTGTACCGGAACGATCCGGAGGCCGACGGCACCGTGCGGCTCCCCTTCTCCTTCAGCGGTGTGCGCCTGCACACCGCCGGACCGCACACGCGCCTGCGCGTCCGCATCGAGCGGCGCGCACAGGACGAGATCGCACTCACCCTGTCCGACACGGCGGGCACCCCGGTGGCCACCATCCGCTCCCTCGGCCTGCGCCGGATCCCCACCGAGCGGTGGCGCGCCGACCGGGCGGCAGCCGACGACACCCTGACCCGCTCCCTGCACCGCGTCGACTGGCAGCCGCTGCGGCTCGCGGAGGGTCAGCGACCGGACGCCGCCACGTACGCCGTCCTCGCGCACGACGCCGGGCAGCAAGTGTTCGGCGGCGACCTGGCCGACGGCCCGGCCGAGGCCCCCGCGCACCCGGATCTGGCCGCGCTACGGGAGGCGGTCGCGGACGGAGCCGCCGTCCCCGACCTGATCCTCGCGCCCTGCCCGACCGGGACCGACGCCGAACCCGTCGACGCGGTACCCGCACGGGTACGGACTGCCGCGCACCAACTGCTGGCCCTCCTCCAGGACTTCCTGGCCGCGGACGACCTGGCCGACTCCCGGCTCGTCGTCGTCACACGGAACGCGGTGGCCGCCGACCCCGGCGACCCGTCGGCCGATCTGGCGGCAGCACCCCTGTGGGGGCTGACCCGCGCGGCACAGGCCGAGCACCCCGGCCGGATCCTGCTGCTGGACCTGGACGGGGAGGAGACCTCCCACCGTGCCCTGCGCCCCGCGCTCGCGGCGGTCGAGGCCGCCGCCGAGACGGAGTGCGCCGTACGGGCGGGAGAACCGCGCGTCCCGAGGCTGGCAACGGCGACCACGGAACCCGGGACCGAAGCGCCGCCCGCACTCGACCCGGACGGCACCGTCCTGATCACGGGCGGCACCGGCGAGCTGGGCCGGCTCGTCGCCCGCCACTTCGTCACCGCGCACGGAGCCCGCCGACTGCTGCTGGTCGGCCGGAGGGGAGGAGAGGCGGCCGGCAGCGCCGAGTTGGAGGCCGAACTCACCGCACTCGGCGCGGACATCCGGCACGCCCGCTGCGATGTGACCGACCCCCGCGCCCTCACCGACCTGCTCGACTCCGTACCGGACGCGCACCCGCTGACGGCCGTCGTCCACGCTGCCGGGCTCGTCGACGACGGGATCCTCAGCTCCCTCACCGCCGAGCGGCTCGACGCCGTACTGGCGCCCAAGCTCGACGCCGCCTGGGAACTGCACACGCAGATCCGGCAGCGCGGGCTGGACCTCGCGGCGTTCGTGCTGTTCTCCTCGGCCGCCGCCGTGCTCGGCAGCGCCGGGCAGGCCAACTACGCGGCGGCCAACGCCTTCCTCGACGCCCTCGCCGAACACCGACGAGCACTCGGCCTGCCCGCCACGTCGCTGGCCTGGGGACTGTGGGAGACACCCGGCGGCATGACCAGCGAGCTGACCGCGACCGACCTCGCGCGCATCGCCCGTACCGGCGTCGCACCGCTCCCCGGCGACCAGGCGCTCGCCCTGCTCGACCTGTCCCTCGCCACGCACCGGCCGACGCTGCTGCCCGTACGCTTCGACCGTGCGGCGCTCCGCGCCCAGGCGGATGCCGCGACACTGGCACCCGTCCTGCGGAGCAAGGTCCGCGCGGTGAAACGGCAGACGGCCGCAGCCCCGGCAACGGCGAGTTGGCAGCAGCGCCTCGCGGAACAGTCCGCATCCGAACAGGACCGCACCGTCGCAGCACTCGTACGCGAACAGCTCGCCGCCGTCCTCTCCCACCCCTCCCCGGACACCCTCGATCTGAGCCGCGCCTTCCAGGACCTCGGGTTCGACTCCCTGACCGCGCTCGAACTCCGCAACCGTCTCAAGGCCGAGACCGGCGTCGACCTGCCCACCACCGTCGTCTTCGACCACCCGACCCCCGAAGCGCTGATCCGCCTGCTGCGCGACAAGGCACTCGGCGATGCGACGGCCACCGGTCGCCGGCTCCCGGCACCGGCTTCCGCCGCCGCTGCGGGCCCTGCGACGGACGAGCCGATCGCCCTCGTCGGCATGGCCTGCCGGTACCCGGGCGGCGTGACCTCGCCCGAGGAACTGTGGCGGCTGGTGACCGAGGGCGGCGACGCGATCGGCACCTTCCCGACAGGGCGCGGCTGGGACCTCGCGGACCTCTTCGACCCGGACCCGGACCGCGCCGGGCACAGCTACACCGAGGAGGGCGGCTTCCTCCACGACGCCGACCTGTTCGACGCCGACTTCTTCGGCATCGCGCCGCGTGAGGCGCTGGCCATGGACCCGCAGCAGCGGCTGCTGCTGGAGACCACCTGGCAGACCTTCGAGTCCGCCGGGCTCGACCCCGCCACGCTGCGGGGCAGCCGCAC
Source organism: Streptomyces smyrnaeus (assembly GCF_017676345.1). Classification (GTDB taxonomy): domain Bacteria; phylum Actinomycetota; class Actinomycetes; order Streptomycetales; family Streptomycetaceae; genus Streptomyces; species Streptomyces smyrnaeus. The sequence continues at coordinate 265,202 of NZ_JAFFZM010000012.1, forward strand.
GGGCGTCTACACGGGCGTGATGTACGACGACTACGGCTCCCGCTTCCTCGGCCGCACGCCACAGGGCGTCGAGGGACGCCTGATGCCCGGCAGCGCCCCGAGCATCGCCTCGGGCCGCGTCTCGTACTCCTTCGGCCTGGAGGGGCCCGCGATGACGGTGGACACGGCGTGTTCGTCGTCGCTGGTCGCGATGCATCTGGCGGCCCAGGCGCTGCGCCAGGGCGAGTGCGAACTGGCGTTGGCCGGTGGCGTCACTGTCATGGCGACCCCGAACACCTTCGTGGAGTTCTCGCGTCAGCGCGGCCTCGCA
>NZ_JAFFZM010000013.1 GCF_017676345.1 Streptomyces smyrnaeus
GCGCTGATCACGCCGCCGCTGCTGAGCACGATGTACGAGCCGTTGGCGTCGAGCCCGACATCATGCCCGTTCGTCTCCAGTGTGGCGGCCACCCCGTCGTTTCCGATGATCTGTGCCCGGTACCGCAGCTCGCCGAGCTTCTTGACCTTGGCCGTCCAGCCACCCGCGAGCTGGAAGGTGCCCGGTCCCTGCTGTCCGCCACCCATCCAGGAGTGGACCTCGCCGCCCAGGGTGAGCACGACGGACATGTCGTTGGCGTTGAGCCCGGCGTCGTGCTTGTTCGTCTCCAGCGTGGCCAGGACCGAGCCGCGGCTGACGATCTTGGCACGGTAGTGCTGGTCGCCGAGCTCGTAGATCTTGGCCGTGCTGCCGTCCGCCAGCTTCTGGGTGCGGTCCGGGGCTCCCGCCTTGGAGGTGGTGGACGGTGTGCCGGCGTCCGCGGCGGGCGACGCGCTCTGCTCGCCGGTCCGGTCCTTGCCCGTCTCGGACCGGGCACCTTCGCTGTCGCCTCCTCCGCCTCTGGTGGAGGAGGCGGAGGAGGATGCGGAGTCCTTCTTCTCCTGGGCGGATTCCTTGTCCCCGCCCTGGCAGGCAGTCAGCGAGAGCGCCGCAGCGACGGCGACGGCAACCAGGCCGGCGGCGCGGACGGTACGAGGAGTACGGCGAATGGTCATGATGCGAGTCCCCCATGGGTGTCGGGATCCGGTACCTCCCCTTCCTCAGCGGGGCACCGGTCGCAGCTGCTGTTCGCTGCACCCCGTGAGATGGCGCCTGAGCAGGAGTTGTTCACCGGATTGTGTCCGCACTTGGTAACAACGGCCATCGCCGCCCGTCGCGGAGCCGCAAGCCGGCCTGGTCTCGGCCGCGGCCGGGCAGGTCGGTGGTCCGGCTGCCTCGCATCGGGCGGGCGCCGGGTTCCAGGACTCCACAGTCTCGTTCCTACTCGGCGACCCCCGCCTCCAGACGTGCCGTGGTCTCCAGCAGCGAGATGGTGAAGGGGTGGCTCGGCTCCGTCAGGACGGACCGGGCGGGGCCTTGCTCGACGAGTTCACCCGCGTCGAAGACGGCGATGCGGTGGGCGAGGGCCGCGGTGTCCAGATCATGGGTGATCAGTACCAGGGACAGGTCGCCGCGGTCGTGGAGCAGCGAGGTGACGATGCCCAGGATGTCGCGGCGGGTGACGGTGTCCAGGCCGGAGGTGATCTCGTCGCAGATCAGCACGCGGGGTCGGGCGAGGAGCGCGCGGGCGAGGGCGGCGCGCTGGAGTTCGCCTCCGGACAGCCGACCGGGGCGTCCGCGCACCAGGTCCTCCGGGAGGCCGAGGCTGTCGAGGGTGGTCAGGGCCTCGGTGACGGCGGCGCGTTCGTCGGTGCCGTGCAGCCGTGTCGCGGTGCGGGCCACCTGGTGCAGCACGGGCCGGTGCCCGTCGAAGGCGGCGCGCACATCCTGGAAGACGTACTGCACGGCTGCGAGTTGGCTGCGGGAGCGGTTGCGCAGGCTGCGCGGCAGCGGGGTGCTGTCGAGGAGGATCCGCCCGTCGTGGTCGCGGTGGAGTCCGGCGAGGCAGCGGCCGAGTGTGGTCTTTCCACTGCCGGAGCGGCCGACGACGGCCAGACATTCGCCCGGGTACAGATCGAGTTCGGGAGTGTGCAGCACCTCGGCCGTTCGGCGGTCGCCGTCGCGGTGGCGGGCGGTGAGGTCGCGTACCCGTAGGACGGGCTGCCCGGTGCCGGCCGGACCGTCCGGTTCGCTGCGCCGGGGCTGGTCGCTGAGCAGCTTGCGGGTCCATTCGTGCCGGGGCGCGAGCCATACGCGTGCTGCGGGACCCGACTCGACGACCCGCCCCGCACGCATGACGTGGACCTCGTCGGCGAGGGCTCTTACGACGTCGAGGTCGTGGCTGAGCAGGACGACCGCGATGCCGCGGGCGGCGACGGCCGCGAGGTGGTCGACGATGCGCCTCTTGGTCAGGGCGTCCTGGCCGGTGGTGGGTTCGTCGGCGACGATGACGCGCGCGCCGAGCAGCAGGGCCTGGGCGAGGACGACGCGCTGCTGCTGGCCGCCGGAGAGCTGATGGGGGTAGCGCCGCAGCAGGGTCTCGGCGTCGGGGAGTTGCGCCTCGGCCAGGGCGTGCAGGACGCGTTCGCGGGCCGCCGCGCGGCGCTCGCCGCGGGGCAGCCGGCGTACCTGGGAGCGGGCGATGTCGGTGAGGAGGGCGGCGATACGGCGGGCGGGGTTGAGGACGGACGCCGGGTGCTGGGGGATGTAGCCGGCCAGGCCCTGGGCCGCCAGCCGCACGTCACCGCTGACGTGGGCGCCCGGCGGATACTCGCCCAGCAGGGCGAGGCCGGTGGTGGTCTTGCCGCTGCCCGAGGCGCCGACCAGGGCCGTGACCTTGCCGGGGAGGGCCTTGAGGCTGACTCCGTCGACGATCGACCTACCACCGATCTCGACGCGCAGCCCGCGGATCTCCGCCACGGGATCCATGGGTGTGCCGCAGGTGTGGTTCATGGACGTGCTTCCTTCTCTGTCCGGCGCCGCACGGGTCCCTCTCCGGTCTCGGACCCGGTTGCGCGGGGGAGGGCCCTTCGTCTTCCGCCCTTGTCCAGCGCGGCGTCGAAGAGGAGGTTGGCGCCCATCGTCAGACCGACGATCAGCAGGGCCGGGACGACCACCGCCCAGGGCTGGACGAACAGGCCGGTGCGGTTGCGGTCGACCATGACCGCCCAGTTGGCCGCGTCGGGTGCCACACCGACGCCGAGGAAGGCGGCCGTGGCGACCAGATACAGCACCCCGGTCAGCCGGGTACCGGCGTCGGCCGCCAGGGGGCGCAACATGGAGCGGCCGACATAGCCGAAGGCCATTCGCCACCACGTTTCCCCCTGCATCCGCAGCGCCTCGACCGCGGGCCGGGCGGCGGCCTCCGCGGCGGCAGCACGTACGAGGCGGGCCGCGTCGGGCACATTGACCAGGGCGACCAGCATGGCGAGACCGAAGGCACCGAGGGAGAACACTGTGGCCGCCAGCAGGATCAGCAGCAGCGAGGGGACGGCCAGCAGCACGTCCAGGGGCCGCATCAGCAGTTCCTCCAGCCAGCGGCGATGGGTGAGCGCGCTGACCAGCCCGATGGGCAGTGCCACGAGGTAGGCGAGGGCGGTCGCCGCCAGGGCCGTCAGCACGACGGGCCGGCCGCCGTGCAGCACCTGCTGCCAGGTGTCGCGGCCCACGAAGTCCGTCCCCAGCCAGTGGCCGTCGCCCAGGGTGAAGGACGCGGCCCGCGGGCCCGGCTCGCCCGCGAACACCGGTCCGAGCAGGGCGAGGGCGAGGGGCAGGGCGACGACGGTGAGGCCGAGTGCGAAGCGGCCGGCGCGCAGCTGCTTCACGCGGCCACCCCCGTCCGGGGCGCGAGGCGCAGCGCCACCAGATCGGCGCCGAGGTTGAGTACGACCGTCAGGGCACCGAACACCACGGCGAGGCCCTGGACAACGGGGACGTCGCGTTCGGCAATGGCGTTCAGCAGCACGGTGCCGAGTCCGGGGATCACGAACAGGGCCTCCACCACGATGACGCCGGACAGCAGCCAGTCGACGGTGCGCGCGAGTTGCTGGGCGGCCGGGGCGAGGGCGTTGGGGAGCGCGTGGGCGTAGCGCAGCCGTGCGCGGGGGACTCCGTAGCGGCGTGCCTGGGCGACATAGGGAGAGGCGAGAGCGTCGATCATGCCTGCACGCACCAGGCGGACCAGGGAGCACACGGGCCGGGCGAGCAGGACCAGGACGGGCAGGACGAGGGCGGCCGGGTGGCCGAGCAGGTCGGCGCCGTAGCCGACCGCGGTCGGCGGCAGCCAGCCCAGCTGGATCGCCAGGACGGTCACCAGCAGTATTCCGAGGGCGAATTCGGGAACGGCGTACACGGCCAGCGTCACCGAGCTGATCAGCCGGTCGGCGAGCCGACCCTCGTGGCGTGCCGCCAGCACGCCGAGGCCGAAGCCGACCGGGACCAGCAGCGCCACGGTGAGCGCGGCCAGCAGCAGGGTGGGGGCGAAGCCGTCGGCGATGTACTGGCTGACCGGGCGGCCGGAGACGAGTGACGTACCGAGGTCGCCGTGCGGCAGCCCGGCCGCCCAGTCGGCCAGCCGCTGCCATGCGGGCTGGTCCAGATTCATGGCCTCCCGGATGGCGGCCACGCGGGCCGGGTCGGGCTGGTCACCGGCCAGGGCGACAGCGGCGTCGCCCGGCAGCGCCTCGGTGAGCGCGAAGACCAGCAGCACAACAGCGACGGTCTGCGCGGCACCGAGGAGCAGCCGCCGGGCGACGAAGGAGCGCACTCCGCTCACCCGAGCCACACCTTGTCGAAGCGTGCCCAGTCGAGGGTGTTGGCGGGCGCCTTGGTCTCGACCCCCTTCACACGGGGGAGCGTGCCGATGATCCAGTCGGCGAAGCCCCAGACCAGGAAGCCGCCCTCGGAGTACAGGCGGCGCTGCATGCGCGCGTATACAGCGGCGCGCTCGGTCTTGTCGCGGGTGGACTGCGCCTGCTGGTAGAGGGCGTCGAAGTCCTTGTGCCGCCACTTGGTGGCGTTGGTGGTGGAGTCGGTGAGGAGGCGCTGGGAGATGTGGGTTTCGATGGGCATGGCGCCGGAGCGGTAGCAGCACAGGGTGCCGGAGTCGAGGATGTCGTTCCAGTAGGAGTCCTTGCTGCCCTTCTTGACCTCGATGGTGACGCCCGCCTTCTTGGCCTGGTCGCGGAAGATGCTGGCGGCCTCGGTGAACCCGGCGGCGACGGCCGAGGTGTCGAGGGTGACCTTGAGGCGCTCGGCGTCGGCCTTCTTGAGCAGGGCGCGGGCCTTGTCGAGGTCCTGTTCGCGCTGGGGGAGGGCGTCTGCGTAGTACTCGTAGCCCTTGCCGAACAGGTCGTTGCCGATCTCCCCGGCGCCGGACAGCGCGCCGTCGATGAGTTCCTTGCGGTCAGCGATGAGGAAGAAGGCCTCTCGCACCCGCTTGTCGTCGAAGGGCGGCCTGTCGGTCTTCATGCAGAACGCCTGCATGGCGCTGTTGGGCAGCCGGACGATGTCGATCCGGCCCTTGTTCTCATGGGCACGGGCGGTCGTGGGGTTGAGCTCGTGCGCGTACTCGACCTGCCCCCCGAGCAGGGCGTTGACGCGCGCCGACTCCTCGTTGGCGATGACGAACTCGAGCTCCTCCAGGTGCGGGGCGCCGTCCCAGTAGTCGTCGTTGCGGCGGAAGACGGCGGAACGGCCGGGGGTGAAGGAGACGAACCGGAAGGGGCCGGAGCCGATGGGCTTCTTGTCGAAGTCGGAGGCGTTCTCGGGCACGATGTACGCGCCGAACGCGGCGAGGACGTTGGGGAATTCGGCCGTGGGGCGCTTGAGCACGAATTCGATGGAGCGCTCACCTGTGGCACGGCTGGCGTCGAGGTCGACGGGCTCCAGGGATGCCTTGGCCCGGAACGCCTTGTCGGGGTCGGTGATGCGGCGGTAGCTGTAGAGGACGTCCTTCGCGGTGACCGGCTTGCCGTCGTGGAAGGTGGCCTTGCGCAGGGTGACCTTCCAGCGATCCAGGGACTTGTTCGGCTCCCACTTCTCGGCGAGCCGGGGCCGGGCCGACAGGTCGGGGCCGTAGTCGGCGAGCTTGTCGAACAGCGCCTTGGCGCGGGCGACGTCGGCGAAGAGGTTGGACAGATGAGGGTCGAGGGTTTCGCCGGCACCGCCGCCCGCGAACGCGGCACGCAGCCGCCCGCCGCGCTTCGGTGTGCCGTCGCCCTTGCTGTCGCCGCTGTCGGGGCCACCGCATCCGGTGAGGGCGATCGCGCCGAGTGAGGCGGCGCCCGTGGCGGCGAGGAAGCCGCGGCGCCGCAGACCGGGGAAGCGGTCCTGGGAGGGGAGCTGCCGGGGGGATTCGTCGTGCATGCGGTTTTCCTCAGGTGGAGTGGACAATGCCGGTGCGGGGGGTGCGGGGAGGGGAGAGAGCGTCAGGGTGCGGAGGCGTCAGGACGCGGGGTCGGGCCCGGTCGCGCGGGCCACGAGGTGCAGTCGGTCGGCGTCGGTGGTGCGGCCGGGGAGCAGACCTTCCTGCCAGGGCGGCTCGGTACGCGGTCCCGGACCGTCGTGGAGCTCCAGGACCTCGAAGCCGTGTGCGGCCAGCAGGTGGCGCAGCTCCTGCGGGAAGAGCAGCCGCCATGCGGAGCGCTGCTCGACGGGCTCCGCTCCGTCGTCCGCGATCCACACACGTGAACGGCGCAGGAGCTGGGCCGTACGGTCCACCGTGAGAGTGGTGGTGGACCGGTAGGTGGCGCCCCGCCAGGTGAACTCGTTCACGGTGGGCGAGTCCAACAGGTCGGTACGGCCGAGAAAGTACGCGCCGTTGCGCATCTCCGTGACGAGCAGCCCGCCTGGCGCGAGCGCGTGACGGCAGGAGGACAGAAAGCCGTCGAGCTGATCGTTGGTGTGGCAGTACAGCATGGCGCTGTCCAGGCAGCTGATCGCGTCGAAGGCGGCCCGCCCCAGATCGAAACCGTGCAGGTCCGCGCGGACGTATGCGGGCCCCGGATGGTGGGTGCGGGCGTGGTCGAGCATCGCCGGGGAGATGTCGGCGCCGGTCACCGTGCGGCCGATGCCGTGCAGATGGGCGGCGTCCCGGCCGGTACCGCAGCCGATGTCCAGAACGCGCGGGCCCGCCCCGTGCCGCCGAAGGCAGTCCTCCGCCCACCGCGCGGACAGCCGGCCGGGGTCGGGGAAGCGCGCCTCGTACAGCTCGGGGCTGTCCGTGAGCAGGTTGCGGGTACTCCCGGTCGTCGCAGAGGTCATATCGGCTTCCTGTCTCAGGCCTTCACGGGTACGGCAGGCTTCGACGGCTCCGGCAGCGACCGCAGCCGGCGCAGCCAGGCCACGCCGAGCGCGGAGGCGAGCCCGAACAGGGCGCAGCACAGCCACGGCAGCCAGCCCGCGCCGCTCCGCTCCCCGGTGTCCATGGCCCATCCGACGACGGTGTTGCCGACGGCTGCGGCGATGCCCGAGAGGACGTAGAAGATCCCGAAGTAGGTGCCGGTCAGCTCGGAGCGGCCGAAGCCGGGGATCAGCTCCATCACAAAGGGCTGGACCACCATCACCCCGAGATACAGCAGCAGGGCTCCCGCCAGTACGGGTGCAGCACGCAGCGCAGCGTCGGCGGCGCCGTCCGGGCCGCCGGACGTACCCGGTCCGGACATGCCCGCGGCCAGGGCGGGCGGCAGGAATGCCAGCGCCATGAGGCCCAGCCCCGCGGCAATCCAGCCGGCCCGGTCGCCGCGCTCCTTGAGGCCGCGAGTGATGCGCAGCTGGAGCGCGAGATTGGCGACGGTGCCGATGAGGAACACCAGTCCCGCCGCTCCGTCCCAGCCGGTGGCCTGCCGCGCTCCGTCGGGCAGTAGCAGGTACAGCTGGTTCTCCAGGGAGAACATGCCGACCATGGCGAGTGCGAAGGCGAGGAAGGCCCGGTTGCGGAGGACCTCCCGCCAGTCCGCGAGGACGGTGCCCTTGTTCGGCTCCACCTTCCGGGCGGGGAGGACCAGAGCCTGGGCGACGGTGAGGAGCGCGAAGATCGCGGCGGCGGTCAGCGCCGAGGTGCGGAAGTCCACCAGCAGCAGTGCGCTGCCCACCAGCGGACCGACCAGCGCTCCCGTGGTGGCGAACACATTGAACAGGGCGAACGCCTCCGCCTTGCGCTCGTCCGCCTCCTGGGCGATGTAGGCGCGTACGGCGGGATTGAACAGTGCCCCGGCGAAGCCGCTGAGCATGGAGGCGGCGAGCAGTACGGGAAGGTTGTCGCCGAGCGCGAAGAGCGCGAATCCGAGGGTGCGCAGGGCGCAGCCGGCGATGATGACGCCGCGGGCGCCGAGCCGGTCGGAGGCGGAGCCGCCGATGATGAACAGGCCCTGTTGGCTGAGGTTGCGAAGACCCAGGACGACGCCGACGACGGCGGCGGACATGCCCAGGTTCTCGGTGAGGTGGGTGGCGAGGTAGGGGATGAGGAGGTAGAAGCCGGTGTTGACGCCGAGCTGGTTGACCAGCAGGAGCTGGACCGCGAGCGGAAAGCGGCGCATCTCACGCCACGTCTTCACAGCGCACCTCCCGCGGCTCGACGCCCAGCCCCGGCAGGGCACTCGTCCGTACGAAGCCGTCCTCGCCCCCGATGCCGCTCCACGGGTCGCGGGCCAGCAGCAGATGCCCGTCCAGGTCGACCCAGCGTGCGCGGTCGGCGAGGTGCACAGCGGGTGCGAGGGAGAGGCTGCTGGCGGTCATGCAGCCGAGCATCAGCCGGGTGCCGCTGCCTTGGATCAACTCGGCGATGCGCAGGGCCGCATGGACGCCGCCGCACTTGGCGAGCTTGACGTTGACGCCGTGCACCCGTCCGGCCAGCCGGCGCACGTCCTCCAGATCGACGGCGTCCTCGTCGGCGATGATCGGCAGCGGTGAGCGTTCGGCCAACGCGCCCAGGGCCTCCGGGTGACCGGGGGCCAAGGGCTGTTCGACCGCCTCGACACCGAGGTGCGCGAACCGGGGCAGCAGCGCTTCGGCCTGTGCCACGGTCCACGCGCCGTTCGGGTCCAGGAGCAGCCGGGCGCGGGGGGCGGCGTCGCGGATGACGCGGATGCGCTCCACATCGTCCTCGGGCTCGGGGGACCCCGCCTTCACCTTGATGACCTCGAATCCGCTCGCCGCGAGACAGCGGGCCTGCGCTGCCGCATGGAAGTGGGAGGTGAGGCCGATGGTGCGGGCCGTGGCCGCGACCGGAGCTTCCGGCGTGCCGAGGAGCCGGTGCACGGGGCTGTTCGCGCGCTTGCCGACGAGGTCGAGGAGAGCGGCCTCGGCGGCGGCGGTCACGGCCGGGGGAGTGCCCTCGTCGATCACCTCGCCCGCACGCAGGGCGTCCAGGGCGCTTTCGGGGTCGGGGAAGCGGACCAGGTCCGCGGCGACGGTGGCGACGAGTCGTTCCAGGGTCTTGGCGTCGAGGCCGTAGTAGATGCTGCTGACGGCCTCGCCGTGGCCGGTCGTGCCCTCGTGTTCGATGCTCAGCCATACGGCGTCGCGTGCGGTCATGGTGGAGCGGGAGATGCGCAGCGGCTCGGCGAGGCCGAGGCGTACGGTGCGCCGGCTGGCCTTCACGGGTTCCTTTCCGAAGAGGGGACGGCCGTCAGCGGGTCGGTGACGCGCGTGCACCGGACCCAGCCGGTGGCCTCGGCCGCGTACGGGTGCGGGATCTGGACGGGCCGGGTGGCCGCCGTGTCCGGGTCGAGGCCGTGAGCGGTGGCGAAGTCGTCGTCGTAGACGGTGCCCAGGTAGCGGTGCGGGCCGTCGGGGAAGACGGTGGCGACCACGGCACCGGGGTGGACGCGGGCCGCCCAGGCGGCGACCCGGGCGGCGGCGCCGGTGCTCCAGCCGCCGCTGACGAAACTGCCGCGGGCCAGGCGGCGGCAGCTGTCCACGGCCTCGGCCGGGCCGACCCAGTGCACCTCGTCGAACGCGCCGTAGGTGACGTTGCGCGGGTGGATGCTGCTGCCCAGACCGCGCATCAGCCGCGGCCGGGCCGGCTGGCCGAAGATCGTGGAGCCGGTGGAGTCGACACCGATCAGCCGCAGTGCGGGCCAGTGGCGGCGCAGCGGGCCGATGATGCCGGTGCTGTGGCCGCCGGTTCCGACGCTGCACACCAGGATGTCCAGGTGGTCGAGCTGGGCGGCGAGTTCGGCGGCCAGGGAGGCGTAACCGGCGCTGTTGTCGGGGTTGTTGTACTGGTCGGGCCAGTAGGCGCCGGGCAACTCGGCGAGCAGCTCGCGCAGCCGGGCCAGGCGTGCGGCCTGCCAGCCGCCCTGGGAGGCCGGTCGGTCCACGATCTCCAGCCGTACGCCGTGGGCGCGCAGCAGCTGCCGCATGGACGGCTCCAGCTCACCGTCCCCGACCAGCACGACGGGATGGCCGAGAGCCTGGCCCGCGAAGGCGAGCCCGATGCCGAGGGTGCCGGAGGTGGACTCCACCACCGCGGCCCCCGGCCGCAGTTCGCCGCGCTCGCGGGCGCCGAGCAGCATGGATACGGCGGCCCGCGCCTTCATACCGCCCGCGGCGAGCCCTTCGAGTTTGGCCCAGAAACCGGGGTGCGGTTCCGGTAGACCGGCGGTGATGCGGGCCAGTGGCGTACGGCCGAGCAGGGTGAGCAGTTCCGGGCGGGCGGCTGGGCGTATGGCGGTCGCGGTCAACGGGCGTCTCCCGGACGGTCGGCGCGGTAGCGGTGGACGGTGCCTGGGCCGCCTTCCAGCCAGAAGAAGGGGTAGGGCTCCGCACACACCGCGCTCACCCCGGAGTCCAGGAAGCGGGGCAGCACGGCGCTGCCGGTCTGGGCGAACATCACCAGCTGCTTGCCGTGCCGCAACGCGTGCTGTCGCAGTGGTTCGAAGGTCCCGTTGCCCAGCGTCATCCCGGATACGAGCAGCGCGTCGCACCGTTCGGCCTCGGACAGCGCGTCGGTGGCAACGGTCTCGTCCCACTCGGTGACCCCGCCCTTGAGGTCGCATGGAACGTAGCCCAGTTCGCGTGCACGGAGGGCTTCCAGCAGGGAGTTGACGACGCCGACGACCAGCACGGTCGCGCCCGGTGGCAGATCGAGCAGTTCGACCACCGCACGCGCGCGGGCACGGGACTTCTCCAGCGACGTCCCGGCCGGCAGCGGCACGGGCCGCGCCCCGTTGCCCGGGGTGTGCGGGGAGATGTGGGCCAGATAGGCGTCGAGTGCGGCTACGCGCACCGGAAGCAGCGGATGGTCCAGGAGCCGGGCCACGTCGGCGCCGGCGCAGTCGTCGACCGCGCTGTCCGACAGCGTGCCGGGCTCGACCGCGCACGAGCCTACGGCCTCGGCGAGGCGCAGACTGAGCACCTCGTTGCGGTAGCCGGTACCGCGCCCGTCGTGCCGTACGGCCTGCCGCGTGGTGAAGGCAACCGAGATCCGCTGTGCTGCCGGGTCCGGGCCGAGCTCGCCTGCGCGGGCCCGGGCCGCGAGTTCGCCGTACGTCGTCACACGGGTGGGTGCCGAGGTGGCGGGAGTCATCGGATCACCAGCCCGGATCGCACCTCGTCGAGCAGGGCTTCGACCCGTTCGCGGGCGCCTGTGCCCTCGGTGTCACCCGCCATGACATGTCCCAGGTACTCGTTGTTGCTGCCCGCGGCCTTGACCTGCTTGCCGGGCTCGGCGAGCTGCACCTCCAGAACCTCCGGCAGATTGCGCAGTCGGCCGCCTTCCAGCGCTTCGAGCGTGCCGGGGGTCTGCGTCACGAGGAAGCCGATGGCGGCGCTGCGCAGTCCGGTGTCGGTGCGCCGCAGATCGGGTGCGCGGCCGAGGGAGACGTCCACGAAGGCCGCGGCGAGGTCGATGCCGGTGACGTGGCGTATGAGTTCGGTGATGCGGTTACCGGCCGGGCGGGGGTTGACCTCGACCACGCGCGGCCCGGCGGAGGTGAGCTTGATCTCGGTGTGCGCCACGGTGCCTTCGGTCAGCCCGAGCGCCTTGAGTGCGCCGAGTGCGGTCTGCTCGGCGGCCTCGGTGTCCGCGGCCGACAGCGCGGCGGGGAACATATGGCCCGTCTCGATGAACGCGGGCGCTCCGCCGATGCTCTTGTCGGTCACACCCACCACATGGACCGCGCCCGCGTGCGAGACGGTCTCCACACTCACCTCGGGGCCGTCCAGGAGTTCTTCGAGCAGCACCTCGGGTGGCCGCCGCTGCCCGCGCGCGTTGACCGGGAAGTCGGCCATCGCCCGTACGGCGGAGGACAGTTGCTCTTCGTTCTCCACCAGCCGGACATACATGCCCGCGCACAGGTCGACGGGCTTGACCACCAGCGGGTAGCCGATCTCCTGCGCTGCCCGCGCGATGCCGGCCCATTCACCGTGTACGGCGAAGCGTGGCCCGGGCACCCCGGCATCGGCCAGGACACGGCGGGTGGCGTCCTTGCGGCAGGCGTTCCGGACCGCCTCGGGGCTCGCTGCGGGCAGACCGAGGCGCCCGGCTATTCGCGCCACCGTGGACAGGTAGTAGTCGCAGGCAGTGATCACCCCGTCGAAGCCGAACACCGCCTGCAGCCGCTCGACCTGAGGCAGCAGGGCCTCGGTGTCGTTGGTGTCCGCCGTGATCACGTTGCGGGCGCCGAGCAGCGGGTGCGCAGTGCCCTCGGGCGCCGAGCGCAGGTAGTGATGCAGGTCGCGGGTGAGAAAGGTGAACTCGTGCCCGCCCTCGCGGATCGCCCGCGGCAGCAGTCTGCTCATCGATCCGACCCAGCTCTCGACCACCAACAGATGAGCCACAGGTCCCCTTTTCATCCCGTCGCGTGCGGTGCGGTTCAGGCAGCCCGCCGGCGCCTCTGTCGGGAGGCGGGCCGGGCTTTACGGAGAACAACGCTATCGGTAATCATTTTCATTGTCATCAGTACTCAACGGACTCGATGGGAGACACTCCGTGACCGCACGCGTCCACCGCCGTGCTCTGCTGTGCGCTCTGGCGGCGCTCACCGCGACCGCCCTGCCCGCCGCTCCCGCCCGCGCCGCCCCGCCGCCCGCCCTGCGCTTCGGGGCCTGCCCCGATTCCGTTCCCGACCCGCCGGCGCCGGAGCGTGTCGAATGTGCGCGGCTGAGCGTGCCACTGGACTGGGCCCATCCGGGCGGGCCGCACATCGAGATAGCCGTCTCACGGGTGCGTGCCTCGGGCTCCCCGGCCGAGCGACGCGGCAGTCTGCTGGTCAACCCCGGCGGCCCGGGCGGCTCCGGCCTCCCCTACGCCGTCACCAAGCGGGCGAAGCTCCCCCAGAGCGTGCGGCGCGCCTATGACGTCATCGGGTTCGACCCGCGCGGCGTCGGCAAGAGCGCACCCGCCGACTGCGGCCCGATGGGCGGCCTGTTCGACAGCCCGGGAGCGGACCCCGTACCCACCGGACCGGTGGCGGAGCGGACCTACCTCGCATCACTCCGGGACCTGGCCGACGACTGCGCGGCAGCCGCCCGCGACCGGCTGCCGCACCTGTCGACCGAGCAGACCGCACGGGACATGGACGCGATACGCGCCGCACTCGGTGAGCGCCGGACCAACTTTCTCGGCGTCTCCTACGGCAGCTACCTCGGAGCCGCCTACATCGCCCGCTTCCCGCACCACACCGGCCGGATGGTGCTCGACAGCGTCGTCGGCCCCCGGGACTGGTACGACTTCGATGTGCTGCAGAGCCGGGCGCTGCTGCGCCAGCGCGACACCTTCTTCACCTGGACCGCCACCCACGGGGACCGCTTCGGTCTGGGGCACAGCGCGGCGGCGGTGCGCCGGGCCTATCTGCGGGTACGCGAACGGCTCGCCGAGCAGCCCGTGCAGGCCTTCGGTCCGGCCGAGTTCGACCGTGCCGTCTACCGCGCCCTCGGCCGCACCGAACGCTGGGCGGGCCTCGCCGACGGCCTGCGCACCTACCTGCGCGACGGCAGCACTGACGGACTCCGCCCAGAGACCGACTTCGACGGCCCGGCCTCACGCAACTACGAAGCGGCCAACCGCCTCGTCAAGTGCGCCGACGGCCCCGGGCCCACGCCCCGGGAGATCGTGACGGACATCCGCCGTACCCGCCGCATCGACCCTCAGCCGGTACTGACCGGCATGGAGGCCTCCAGCTGCGCCTACTGGCACCACCGGCCCGCCCACCGGACCCGGCTGGGCAGCCCCGAGGCACCGCCCGTGCTGCTGGTGGCCTCCGCACACGATCCCGTCACGCCCGCCGAAGGGGCACGGCAACTGCGTCGGCTTCTGCCCGGCTCCCGGCTGATCACCCTCGACAACGACTACTCCCACGGCGTGTTCGCCAGCCGGGGCAACGCCTGCGTGGACGACAATGTGGCCGCGTACCTCGTCGAAGGGACCGTGCCGCCGACGGATCGACGATGCGCAGGGCCGGGTCTGCCCGAGGCGCCGTGACGCCGCCCCCCCCCCCCGAGTGAGGAGCTCCATTGACTGGGACCGTGCACCCCGACTACACCGTGCGCCCCGCGACACCGGCCGACATCGACGGCGCCCGCCGCGTCATGCTCGACACCTTCTACAAGGAGTTCGGCTACGGGTACGTTCCCCGGTGGCATCACGACGTGGTGGACCTCAAGGGGACGTATCTCGACGACCCTCGGCACCAACTGCTCGTAGCCGTGCACGGGCGCGAGGTGGTTGGCACGACCGGCGTACGGTCACACGGCCCCAACCACCCGCCGCACCCCCGCCGGCTCGCCGAAGCCTACCCGTCCGGAACCACCGCCCAACTGGTCCGCGTCTACGTGCGACCCGAGCACCGGCGCCGAGGCCTCGCCCGCGCGCTGGTCGACGCGGCATGCGACGCCGTCTGCCGCCATACCCCGACGCCACCACGACGACCAAGTCGCCGGCCCCTGCGGCTGCCCGGCCGACGGCCCGCACCACCCCACCCCGCGGCGACGCCCCCTCGTCCGCCCGGGTGCGTCAGGCCGTACTCGACAGATCCGGGAGCCCGGCGCGGGGCTATTCCGCCTGAAGCCCCGCGTCCAGCCGCTGGTTCAGCGGCTTCCGGGCGAGCAGCAGTGTCCCGCCGAGAACGACTGAGGAGACCGCGACGATCGTGAAGTACGCGGCACTCGGGAGCGCGGCGAAGAGCTGGCCGAGGAGGCCGGACAGCGACGAGCCGAGGGCCAGGGTGAGGAAGTTCAACCCGACCATCTGAGCTTTGAACCTGGACGGCCCGATCTTCGTCGCGAGCGCCAGTCCGATCGGCCCGACGTAGACCTCGGACGACCCGGCGAGCGCCATGAAGAGGAGGATGAGCAGGAGCGGAATTGTCGCGTTCCCGGTCGCGGTCGAGACGACGAGGAGGTAGAAGTACGCGAGGCCGATCTGGATGAGCCCGATTGCGAACTTCGCCACCGGCTTGGGCTGTCGCTCCCCGAGACGGCTCCACAGGCGTGCGATGAGCGGCGTGATCAAGACGGCCGAGAGCGGGCTGACCGCCGTGATCCAGGCGACCGGGAACGTCCACGCCCCGACCCCCAGGTCGACCCGGTCGGTGATGAGGATCGAGATCGCCGTGAACTTCTGGAAAAGGAAACCGAAGTAGACGCCGGAGAGCAGGAACAGCGGCAGGTAGGCGCTCACCCGCCGCTTCTCGTCTCCCGTCACTCTTGCGGAGGAGAGGATGAGTGCGAAGTATCCGGCCGCGGCGACCAGCGCGGCGATCGTGACGATGCTCGACATGTTCCCTGCGCTGAGCAGCCCGCTCAGCGAACACACCGCGATGACGGCGAGCGTGGTGACCGCGTACCCGGCCGGGGCGAGGAGCTGCCTGGCGGGCAGTGGATTGTTCACCTTTCCCGCCCGCTCGGGCAGCCTTTTCATGGAGAAGCCGTACTGGACGAGGGCGGCGAACATGCCCACCGCGGCGAGGCCGAATCCGTAGTGGAATCCCCATTGGCTCTGGGCGAATCCGGTGGACAGCGGACCGATGACGGCTCCGACGTTGATCGCCATGTAGAAGTAGGAGAATCCGGCGTCACGTTTGGCGTCGGTGTGGCCGTCGAGCATGAACCCGACGATCGAGGTGATGTTCGTCTTGAGGGCTCCCGTACCGAGGATGATGAGTACGAGACCGACGCCGAGGCCCGCCAGCCCGGACACGGCCGCCAGGGCGATGTGCCCGAACGTGATGACGATTCCGCCCCAGAGCACCACATATTTTGGGCTGACGAGCCGGTCACCGACCCAGGCGCCGACCAACTGGGCCAGATAGACGGCGCCGCCGTAGGCTCCGACGATTCCTGACGACGCGGCCGGTCCGAGGTCGAGTCCGCCTTTGTCGAGGGAGTACAGGAGATAGAAGGACAGGATTCCCTGCAGGCCGTAGAAGGAGAAGCGCTCCCAGAGCTCCGTGAACGCCATGCTCCATATGCGGCGAGGCACGGCGCGGTTCTCGGCGGGCGCGGCGAGCCGCGGCGGCGTCAATGTCATGGTGGTACCTCGCAGTGGTGAGCTGACGGCTCGTGGTGGAGATGTCAGAGGCGCGGTCGGGTCCTGCTACTCGTGGAGTCCTGCCAGCCGGGAGCCGAAGCGGGCGATCAGCGAGGTCCGCTCGGCACGGCGGGACTGCTCCCAGCCGTCGGCCACCTCGAAGAGCCGGTACATCGCGTGGACGCCGAGCCAGCGGAGGGGTTCGGGCTCCCAGAGCCCGGAGTCGTGGTCGTTCCAAGGCAGTGTGGTGCGCGGGGTCGTCCGGCCCTCCGCACGGTCGAGGAGCGTGCGGGCCGCCAGTTGGGTCGCCGTCACCCCGTGTCCGGCGTAGCCACGGGCGACGCCGATACGGGTGTCCGGGTCGAAGTGGATCCCGGCGCACCAGTCGCGGGTGACGCCGATGACTCCGCGCCAGGCATGAGCGATGGGCATGTCGAACCCGGGGAAGAGAGCATCGAGCTTTCCTCGCAGCTGCGCTACGGTCCGTTTGTCGACTGCGCCGCTGCCGGGCGTACCCGAGTTGTATGCGTAGGGCGAGCCGCGCCCGCCGATGGCGATCCGGCCGTCGGCGGTGCGCTGGGCGTAGACGAAGGTGTGGGCGGCGTCGCTCAGGCACTCCCGGCCCCGCCAGCCGATGCGTGCCCAGGTCTTCTCCGGCAAGCGCTCGGTGACGATGATCGATGAGTTCACGGGTATCACCTGCCGTGCGCCGAGGCCGGGCGCGTCCCCGGTGACGGTGCCGGAGTAGGCTTCCAGACAGGACAGGATCGTGGCGCCGCGCACCGGTCCGCGGTCGGTCACCACGGACCCGGCACCGATGTGGCTGACCCGCGTACCCTCGCAGATCCGTACGCCCCGCGCGGCGACGGCCTCGGCGAGCCCCCGGGTGAGCAGCGCGGGATCGACAGCTGTGGTGCGCGCGTAGAGGATGCCGCCGACCGCGTTTTCGACATTGACGCGGGCCCGTGCCTCGGCCGCGCCGAGGAGCCGGACGTCATCGGTCGAGTAGCCGTAGGTGAGGTCGCTCCGGTAGGTCGTGCGGATGCGTTCCATCCCGGCCGGTGTCTGGGCGATCTTGAGATTTCCGCCCTGCGTCTGATGCGCGTTGATGCCCTCGGTGTCGAGCACGGTCAGCGTCTCGTCGATCGCCGTGAACATGGCCTGCTGAAAGGCGCGGACGGCCTCGATACCGTGCCCGCCCACCGCGTCGACGGACTTGGCGTAGACGGCGCGGTTGCCGGGAATCAGGGTCGAGAGCCAGCCTCCGTTGCGGCCACTCGCGCCGTAACCGATCTCATCCGCCTCCAGGACGGTGATCGCCCGGTCAGGGTGTTCGAGCGAGGCGTAGTAGGCCGCCCATAGTCCGGTGAGTCCGCCGCCGACGATGACGAGGTCCTGATCCTCGGTCGGCAAGGGGGCCGGCGAGCGGGCGTCGCGGGCAGGGGTGTTCGCGGTGTCTCCGGCCGAGCTGTGCCCCGGCAGGTCCGGAGGAATGGAATCCCGCATCCAGTGCGAGATCTCGCCATTGCGGTATGTGGTCATTGCATGTTTCCTCGGCGGTTTCGAAAGTCCGGTGCCCGGCCGAGCGGGCCGCGCGCTGACGGCGCGGTCGGCGACGAGGTGGGGTGGTCGGCGCTCGGACGTGAGGGTGCCGTGCGCCCGCGCGAGGGGTGCCCGTGGGCCACGCGTCGCTGCACATGTGCGGGTGGTGGCGTGCGCGGGCACGGTCCGGGCGGGGACGTGTTCGGGGGACGCGGGCGGGGACGGTCAGTAGGTCGGAGGGGACATCGCCCACAGGACACGGGCCTCGGCGGTGCCTGTGCTCTCGGCGACACGGTGCGGCCGGCTGCTGCGGTAGTGAACGGAGTCGAAGGCCGTCAGGGCATGGGTCTCGCCGTCGATCGTGACCTCGACATCGCCGGCGATGACAAGGAGGACCTCCTCGGAATCGCCGTGGGTGTAGGGCTCGACGCCTGTTGATCCGCTCGGCTCGAAGTGGCCGAGGAGGAGTTCGAGGTGGTCGAAGTGTGCCGGTGTCAGCTTGATCTTCGAGGCGCCTTCACCGAAAGCCACACCTTTGGCGTCCTGGAAGCGCAGTACCGGTTGGGTCGGGGACGCAGCCTGTGCGAAGAGGTCACCGACGTTGAGGCGGAGCACCGAGCAAATCCGCTGAAGGGTCGACACGCTCGCGTTCGAGCGGCCCCGTTCGATCGAGGAGAGGTGACCTTCGGTGACCTCCGCACGGGCGGCAACGTCGCTGAGGGTGAGTTGCAGTGCTCGTCGACGCCGGCGAAGGCGTGCGCCCGGGGTCTGGGCTGTTCCGGATTCGGTGTTCACGCCGGAGAAGCTAACTCAGTTTGAGTGGTACCTCAATAGTTTGGACTGCAGCATAGAAAACTTTACTGGGCGAGGTCAGACGGCGAACCGGTTCTGGGCGAGCGATTCGAACGGACTGAGCACGGCAGCGACCACGAAACCCGCCCTGTGCCCGACGTGTGCACGGGACCGGCAGGTCGTCAGCTGCTCCCTGGCCCGTCTCCGTCCGCTCGCAACCCCCGGACGCTCGGTTTCCCGATGTGTGCGGAGCACCGTGCGCCTCTCTCCGATCGGCGTGCGATTCGCCCCTCCGAGTGGTTTCGACGTGGGCCGGGGGCGTATTCGGTGAGGGTCCCGTTCACTCTCTCCAGGCCTGTATGTGCGGGTCTCCAGCGAGTCGCGGAGGGGCAGCATGGCAGAGGGAACAGTTCTGTTCGCGGTGACCGAGTTGCCTGCGGACGGGGGCGCCGGCGCCGAACAGCTGCGCAGGATCAGCGAGGACCTGGAGAACCGCGGCTTCGAGGTGCGCTGGGCGTCGACGAGCGGGGACGCGCAGGCGGTGTTGCGCACCGAGGCGGGGCTGGCCGCCGCCGTGGTGGACTGGGGGCTTCCGCACGACGGTGCGGTTGCCGACGAACCGGGTGGCGCCGAAGCGCTACGCCAGGTCGGACGGCGTTTCCAGGGCCTGCCGGTCTTCCTGGTCATGACCGGTGAGGATCTGGAACAGCTGCCGCTGTGGGTGGCGGAGACCGTGGTCGGTTACATCTGGCCCCTGGAGGACACGGCGCGTTTCATCGCCGGACGGGTCGCCCGCGCCGCCCGCAGTTATCAGGAGGAGCTCCTGCCGCCGTTCTTCCGAGCGCTGCGCCTGTTCGACGACGCGCACGAGTACTCCTGGCACACGCCCGCCCACTCCGGCGGCGTCGCCTTCCTCAAGTCACCGGTGGGACGGGCCTTCCACGACTACTTCGGCGAACGGCTGCTGCGCAGCGACCTGTCCATCTCGGTCGAGGAACTCGGCTCGCTGTTCGAACACACCGGACCGGTCGGTGCGGCGGAGCGCAACGCCGCCCAAGTCTTCGGCGCCGACCGCACCTACTTCGTCCTGCACGGCGACTCGACCTGCAACCGCATGGTCGGCCACTTCAGCTTCACCCGCGACGAGATCGCGCTGGTGGACCGCAACTGCCACAAGTCGGTGCTGCACGGCCTGGTCCTCTCCGGCGCCCGGCCGGTCTACCTGGTCCCCACCCGCAACGGCTACGGCTTGGCGGGCCCTGTGCCACCTTCGGAGATCCGGGAGGACGCGATCGCAGCCAGGATCGCCCGCAATCCACTCGCCCGGAATGCGGGCACGCCCCAGGCCCAATATGCGGTGCTGACCAACTCCACCTATGACGGGCTGTGTTACGACGCCCTCCAGGTCGCGCACGCCCTCGCGCCCAGCACTCCGCGGCTGCACTTCGACGAGGCCTGGTTCGCCTATGCTCGCTTCCATCCCCTCTACGCCGGACGCTTCGGCATGTCGGTGGGTCCCGACACCTTCCCCGGGCCCGAACGCCCGACCGTCTTCTCCACCCAGTCGACGCACAAACTGCTGGCCGCGCTGTCGCAGAGCGCAATGGTGCACGTCAAGCCCGCGCCCCGTGCACCGGTGGAGCACGACCGGTTCAACGAGGCGTTCATGATGCACGGCACCACCTCGCCGATGTACCCGATGATCGCCTCGCTGGACGTGGCCGCCGCGATGATGGACGGGCCGCAGGGCCGCTGGCTGGTCGACGAGTCGGTGATCGAGGCCATCCGCTTCCGCCAGACGGTCGTACGCGTCGGCCGACGCATCGCGGCCGCCGGTGACCGGCCCGGCTGGTTCTTCGGCGTCTGGCAGCCCGAGACCGTGGTCGACCCCGCCTCCGGCGAGCGGCTGCCCTTCGCCGACGCCCCCGTGGAACTGCTGCGCGGGGAACCCTCCTGCTGGCAGCTGGAGCCAGGCGCCGACTGGCACGGTTTCGCCGGGCTCTCCGACGGCTACTGCTTGCTCGACCCCGTCAAGGTCACCCTCACCTGCCCCGGTATCGACGCCGACGGGCGCATGGCCGACTGGGGCGTCCCCGCCCGGGTCCTCACGGCCTACCTGGCCACCCGCAACATCATGGTGGAGAAGACCGACACCTATACCACGCTCATCTTGTTCTCCATGGGGATCACCAAAGGCAAGTGGGGGACGCTCATGGACGCCTTGATGGACTTCAAGGCGCTCTACGACGAGGACGCGCCGCTGGAGCGCCTGCTGCCCGAATTGGTCGCTGCCCACCCCCGGCGCTACACCGGTCAGACCTTGCGCGCGCTGTGCCAGGAGATGCACGACCACCTCCGGGAAGCCCGGCTGGTCGAACTGCTCGACACCGCCTTCCAGGAACTCCCCGAGCCCGTCGCCCCACCTCAGCACTGCTACGAGCGCCTCATCCGCAGCGGCACCGAACGAGTGCGGCTTGCCGACGCGGCCGGCCGAACCGCCGCCGCCATGGTCACCGTCACCCCACCGGGCATCCCCGTCCTGATGCCCGGCGAGAACATCGGCAAGCCCGATGGTCCGCTGCTGCGCTATCTGACGGCCCTGGAAAGCTTCGATCGACGGTTCCCCGGTTTCCACAGCGAGACCCACGGTGTCGCCCTCGATCCGGACACCGGTGACTACCTCATCGAGTGCGTACGCCGGATCCCCGCCCAGCAACCCCACCGCACCGCCGACCGAACGCAGGGTGCGTCCGCACCAGCGGACTCCTGACCGACTGTGGACCGCAACAGGCGGATAGGGTGAGCACTGGTCGGCGGACGCGGCGGGAGGAGGCCGGCGGGAGGCATGGCAGCCTCGGAGGAGAAGCACACATCAGGGTCAGGGCCGGGTCGTCCCACGTCCCGGGACGTGGCCAGGCTCGCCGGCGTGTCGCACACGGCCGTTTCCTTCGTGTTCAACGGCCGGGCCGAGGGCAACCTCTCCCTCGCCACCCAGGAGCGTATCCGGCAAGCCGCCGCCCAGCTCGGCTACCGGCCCGATCCTGTGGCCCGTGGCTTGCGCAGCCGTCGCACCGCCGTGATCGGACTGGTCACCGACGAGATCGCCTCCACCCCGTTTGCGGGGCGTTTGCTGCGTGGTGCGATGGAGACCGCCTGGGACAGTGAGCACCTGGTGCTGACCATCGACTCCGGCGGCGACCCGGCCAAGGAGGACGCGGCTGTTGCCGAGCTCCTCGACCGGCGGGTCGACGGCATCATCTACGCCGCCATGTCCCTGCGCCGGGTGCGTGTCCCCGAAGGGCTGCACCGTACGCACTCCGTCCTCGCCAACTGCCTGCCCGAGGACGGCTCCTTGTCGGCTGTCATCCCCGCCGAACGCGCGGGCGGCCGTGCGGCGGCGCGGCTGCTGCTCGCGCAGGGGCATCGCAGAGTCGCCGTCGTCGGTGGCGAGGCGGACATCGCCTCCGTGGAACGTCTGCAGGGCTTCCGCGACGCGCTGCGCACCGAGGGGGTCACGGTTCCCAGGGAGTGGGTCGTCCGCACGGGCGGGGAGATCTCCAGTGGCTACGAGGGTGCCCTGCGGCTGCTCGACGGTGCTGCCGCAGGGCGGTGTCCCACCGGGCTCTTCTGCTACAACGACAGGGTCGCGGCGGGTGCCCTGCATGCTGCGGCCCGGCTGGGACTCTCCGTCCCCGGCGACCTGTCCGTGATCGGGTACGACGATCAAGAGCACATGGCGGCCTTTCTCTCCCCGCCCCTCACCACGGTGGCGCTGCCGCACCGGGCGATGGGCGAGGCAGCGGTCCGGTTGGTGCTGGGCGCCATCGGTGCGGGACAGGTGCCGAGACCCGCTGTGCGGCGTATCGCCTGTCCCGTCATCGACCGGGAGTCGGTGGGGCCTGCTCCCAGGCGGTGACAGACGCGCTGTCGCCTGTCACGAGGAGTTCCGGCACGTCGTCCGGCCGGCGGTACACGCGCTCGGTGATCATGGCGTGGTCGCCGACGAACACCTCGTACAGCGATCCGTCGACGAGGACGCGCACCGTGAGTTCCTCCCCCGCTGGTACCCGTACCTCGACGGCCGTGTCGTCCAGGTGGGCCGTGCGGGGCCAGCCACTGCGGTCGAGGGTCACCGTGCCCTGTACGGGGTCGACGCGGATGGTCAGCTCCGCACCCGACGCCGAGCGCAGCAGACGCACGGCGGTGCGAGCGCGGGCGGTGACGGTCAGGTCGTAAGCCTGCGGCAGTGGTGCCGGACCCGGGCTCGTGGTGAAGGGCTCGGCGGCACGCAGGAGCCGGACCTCGGGGGCCGGCGCGACCCGCAGGGTTCCGTCCGGGGCCACGTCGATGACGCGGGGCGCGGTCAGCACGCCGGCCCAGCCTGCCCGGTCGATCTCGGCCTGTGCACGGGCCTCCCAGGACCAGCCCCACATCAGAGTGCGACCGGCTTCCTGGAGTACTGCGGGTGCGTAGAAGTCGCGGCCGTGGTCCAGACGGCCCCCGGCACGGGCCACGAGACGCCAACCGCCGTCGGCGACGCTGTCCAGGCGTCCCGTCAGGTACCCCGTACTGCGGGGTTCCTTGTCCCACAGCGACACCACGAGCACCCAGTCGCCGCCCGATGTCTCGCACAACTGCGGGCATTCCCAGCCGACCGCCGTGTCGCCGAACGCGGCTGCCGCGACGGGGTCGGCGCCGTCGATCAGGACTCCGGCGAATCGCCAGTGCGACAGATCGTCGCAGTCGTAGAGCAGCACCGACGGCGTGCCGTCGGCGTGTCCCGCACCGACCAGGGCCCAGCGTCGGCCGCCGTGCCGGAAGACGAACGGATCGCGGAACATCACCACGTCCAGCCCGTCCGGAGGGCCCGTCACCACCGGTGTGGGCAGCGGCTTCCACTCGGTCAACGTCTCGTCGTCGGGGTCCGCGGCCGACGCGAGGCAGATGGTGCCCAGGCCGGTGTGGTCGCGGTCGACGCCTGTGTAGACAGCGGTCGGCACACCGTGGTCGTCGACCACGCAGCCGGACCAGCAGCCTCCCTCGTCAGGACCGCCCGGGGTCGGCGCGAGGGCCACGGGGTGGTGCCGCCAGCGGGCGAGGTCGGGGCTGGAGACATGGCCCCAGTGGACGTTGGCGTGCACGGGGGCGTCGGGGTTGTGCTGGTAGAAGAGGTGGTACCGGCCGCGCCAATGGAACGGGCCGTTCGGGTCGTTGACCCAGTTCGCGGGCGGGCGGATCCGGAAGCGCGGAGCGTTCGGATCGTGGGACGGAGCGGCGAGGCTCAACGGTTGACTCCTGCGGAGGTGATGCCCTCACGGAGAGGGCGCTGGCCGACGACGAACACGGCGACGGCGGGAATCATCGACAGCACGACGCCGGCGAGCACCACCGAGATGGAGCCGGTGCCGAGGTTGCCCTGCAACGAGACCAGGCCCAGCGGCAGTGTGTAGTTCTGGCTGGAGGTCTCGAGGATCAACGGGCGGAAGAACTCGTTCCAGTGGTAGTTGAAGGCCAGGACACCGACGATCGCGAGGCCTGGCGCGGCCAGCGGGGCGTACACCGAGCGGAAGACCCGCCAGGGGCCTGCCCCGTCGAGCATCGCCGCCTCGCCCAGGTCCTTGGGCATGCCGAGGAAGTACTGGCGCATCAGAAACGTCCCGAACGCGGTCGGGAACGCTGGAACGATCAGGCCGAGCAGGGTGTCGGTCAGACTTATCGACTTCAGCACCAGGAAGACCGGCACGATCGTGACCTGGAGCGGCACCATCATGGTCGCCAGCACCAGGGCGAACAGGGCCTTCTTGAAGCGGAAGTCCAAGCGGGCGAAGGCGTACCCGGCGAGGCCCGCGGTGACCATCTGTCCCAGCGCGATCAGCGCGGTCACCAGCGTGGAGTTCAGGGCGAGCAGCCATATGTCGATCTGGTCGAAGACGCCGCTGTAGGCCTCGGCCGTCGGGCTGGACGGGACGATCTTCGGGGGCAGGTCGAAGGACTCGGCGGGGGTGCGCAACGACGTGGACACGGTCCAGATGACCGGGCCCAGGGTGAGCAGTGCGCACACGGTCAGTGCGGCGACCCGTGCCGACGGCGCGAGTGAGCGCCGGACACGGCTGGCGGTCAGGAATGCTTGGCTCATGGACTCGCACCCGGCTCACTGGTAGTGGACGAAACGCCGGCTGAGCCGGAACTGGAAGGCGGTGACCGCCATGATCAACACGAACAGCAGCACGCCCACCGCGGACGCCGTACCGAAGCGGAGCTGTTCGAAGGCGGTCTCGTAGATGACCATCACAACGGTGCGGGTGGAGTCACCGGGGCCGCCGTTGGTGAGCACGTACGGCTGCTCGAAGACCTGGAGGGCGTTGATGATGCCGACCACGGACGCCACCAGCAGGGTGGGCGACAGCAGCGGCAATGTGACGTGCAGGTGCTTGCGCAGACCGGTCGCGCCGTCGAGGGAGGCGGCCTCGTGCATCTCCTTGGGGATGTTGTTCAGGCCGCCGACGAACAGGAGGAACGAAAAGCCGAACTGCTGCCATACGTAGACGAGGATCACCGCGGCCATGGCGCCGTTCTCCGAGGTCAGCCAGGGCACCGGAGCGATGCCGACCAGGCCGAGCAGCCAGTTCACAACTCCGAAGTCCTGGTTGAACAGGTACTTCATCACCACCGAGATGGAGGCGGCGGACAGCACCAGCGGGAAGAAGAACGCCGACCGGAACGCCGAGCGCAGCCACACCGGCATTCGCCCGTTCACAGCGAGCGCCAGTATCAGCGCGATCAGCAGTTGCGACACCACCGCCAGCACCATGAACACCAGGGTGTTGCCGAAGGACACCAGCACGGTGGAGTCCGTGAACGCCTCGCGGTAGTTCGCCGTGCCGGCGAAGCGCGGAGAGTCGATCACGTTCCAGTGGAAGAGGCTGAGCACCACCGAGCCGGCGATCGGTACGACGGTGAAGACCACGATGCCCACGATGGTGGGTGCGAGGAACAGCGCCGCCAGCAAACGGGCGCCGCGCTCGCGCGCCGAGGGCCGGGGCCGGTCCCCGGCTGGGGGATCGGCGGCCCGATCCGGCCGTACGGTCGGGGCCTGAGTGCTCGTCATGCGTCACGCTCCATGGTTTTCTCCAGGTCCCTCTGGAGCCGGCGCAGCGCGGGGCGCACCGAACGCGGGGAGGCCAGGGCGGTTCCGGTGTGCTTGAGCAGCACCTGTTCGACCCCGGCGACCTGCGGCGGCGCCGGGATCGGGCCGGTGTCGGGGAACTGGTCGAGGGTGCCGTAGAAGGCCTCCCAGTGTTTCGGGCCGCTCTCCCGGTAGCGCTCCGCGGTGAGCATCGAGCGGCGCGCCGGGGTGGTCTGATTGGCCCGGAACAGCCGGGTCAGGGTGTCCTTGCGGGCGGCGTACTTGATGAACTCCCACGCCTCGTCCTGCCGCTTCGAGGTGCGCAGCATGGCGTAGCCGGCCGCGCCGAACTGGTGGCGCTGGGTGCGCCAGCGCGGGAAGTACTGCACGTCGTAGCCGGTCGGCTTCATCCCGGCCAGGCTCAGGCCGCCGGCCCAGAAGCCGCCCGCCGGAGTGACTCCCACCCGGCCGGTGGAGAACACACCGACCAGGTTGTTGCCGTTACCGCCCTCGGGCCGGGTGCACAGCCCGTCCCTGATCAGGGAGGCGAGGTACTCGTACGCCTCCTCCACCCGTTCGTCGGTCACCTGTGGGGTGGTCCAGCGGAATCCTCCCCCGCGGCCCTGGCGCCGACCGGCCGGGTAGAAGCTGTCCCACAGCCAGTCGCCGCCGGGGGCCTTCGACTCAGCGAGGAGATTGGTGCCGTTGGCGAACAGCCACGGGACCACTCCGCCCCACAGGCGGTTGGTCCAGAAGTAGGGGGTGAAGTGGGAGTCGCTGGTCCGCTTCATCCTGCGCAGCAGGTCGGTGAAGTCGTCGCGGGTCCAGTCCGGCGGTGGGAAGTCCGCGCCGGCCCGGCGCAGCACCTGCCGGTTGAGGTAGATGTCGGCGGCGTTGAACTCCACCGGCAACTGGTAGAGGCTGCCTTCGTACATCATCGACTCCACCAGTGAGGGGTGGACGTCGGAGAAGTACTCACGCAGCTCGGCGGCATCCCGTTTGACCCAGCGGTCCAGCGGCACCCCGAGGCGCTGGGCGAACAGCTGCACGCCCTCGGTGGCGACGTAGACCAGATCGGGTGCGGTGCCCGCGGCGATCTGGGTGAGGATCTTCGCGAAGAAGTCGGACCAGTCGACTGCCTGTACGGCGTTCACACGCAGCTTGATGTCGGGATGGAGTTCGCGGAAACCCTCGCCGAGGAAGCGGACGGCGGCCTGGTCGAAGGCGGAGCCGAGGGTGGCGACGACGAGGGATCCGTCGTTCCGGCCGGGGATGTCGGCTCCGGTGAGCCGGTCCCAACTGGCGGCGGTGCCGGCCAGCGCGGCGGCCCCGGCTCCGTAGGCGCCGTACCGCAACAGCGCGCGGCGCTCGAAATGGTGCATCGGCGGCCCTAACTCGTGTTAGCCGAAAGCTGATGACCCAGATCATGAGAACCGCTCGGCGCAGATGTCAAGGGTCGCGCACGGCTTGACCTTTAACGAGTTAGGTCTACAGTCCTGCCCCACACGACCGCCCATCCGCACGAAGGGATCGATGTGTGATGTCCGGAGTCTCCAGAAGGGTGCTACTGGCCGGCACGGCAGCAGGAGCGACCGCCGCGCTGCTGTCCACCGGATCTGCGGCAGCGAAGCCCAAGCACGGGACCACCGACCGCGCCAGTTACCGCGCCCGGTACCACTTCACGGTCCCCGACCAGTGGAAGAACGACCCGCAGCGTCCGGTCTGGATCGACGGCGAGTACCACTACTACTACCTGTACAACGCGGACTACTTCACCGGCGGCACCGCGGCCGGTACCGCCTGGCGGCTGGCCACCAGCACCGACCTCGTCAAGTTCACCGACCGGGGTATCGCCGTGCCCAAGGACACCACGCCCAACGGCGACGTGTGGTCCGGATCGGCGGTGGTGGACACCGGCAACACCGCCGGGTTCGGTGCGGGCGCGGTCGTCGCCCTGGCCACCATGGAGCCCGTCGAGAACGCCAACAGCCAGGCCCAGTACCTGTACTACTCCACTGACGGCGGCCGCACCTTCACGCATCACGGCACCACCCCGGTCCTGCCCAATCCGGGCGTGCGCGATTTTCGCGACCCCAAAGTGATCCGCGACGAGGAACGCGGCCGATGGGTGATGGCCCTGGCCGAGCACACCAAGGTCGGCTTCTACCATTCGGAGGACCTGAAGTCCTGGAAGTACGTCGGCGGTTTCGTCAAGGAGGGGATCGGCGTCCTGGAGTGCCCCGATCTGTTCCGCATCACCGCCGAGAACGGCACGGCGAAGTGGGTGCTGGGCGTGAGCGCCAACGGCAAGGCATCCGGGCAGCCCAATACCTACGCCTATTGGACCGGCGGTTTCGACGGCACCACCTTCACACCGGACGCGGCCGACCCCCAGTGGCTGGACCACGGCTGGGACTGGTACGGCGCCGTCACCTTCGAGAAGCGGGACGCGGCCGGCCGCGTCGACGAACGCGTCCGTCACGCGATCGCCTGGCTGAACAATTGGGACTACGCCAACTCCACACCCACGATCGACAGCGACGGCTTCAACGGAACCGACTCGATCGTCCGGGAGGTCACCCTCAAGTCGACGTCGTCCGGTGCCTACTACCTGGCATCACGGCCGGTGCCCGCACTGGACGAGTACGTCTCCCGTACGGTGCGGCTCGGCGATCTGGAGGTCGACGGAACTCGGGTACTGGACTACTCGGGCACGGCGTACGAGGTGACCTGCGAGATCACCTGGGACGAACTGGCCGGTGCCGGACTCCAACTGCGGCGCTCCGGTGACGGGAGTCGCCATGTCGACGCCGGAGTGTATCGGGACTACGCCTTCCTCAACCGCCGCAACGTGCGGAATCCCGACACCTCTGGAAAGTGGCAGGAGAGCCACAGTCCCTTCGATGTGGCTGCGCGGCGTGTACGGCTGCGGATCCTGGTGGACCGGACGTCGGTGGAGTTGTTCGTCGGCGACGGCCGCTACGTCCACTCCTCGCAGGCGTTTCCGTACCTGATCGACGCAGGTCTCGCGCTGTTCACGATTGATGGGCGAGCGGTCTTCCGGGACGTGGTGATCCGGGAGTTCACGGTGTGACGGCGGTCGCGATGCCGGGAACCTGTACTGCGGTCGCGATGACCGGTTGGCAGGCGCGACACCTATGGGGCGCGCCTGCCGCACCGCGGCCTTTCAGTCCTGCGGTGCGACGCGGATACGGTTCCCGTCAGGATCGGCTGCGAGGAAGGTCGGCCCGAACCCCGTAATGAGGCCCGCGCAGGATCGTGAGCCCCTTGGACTGCCACTGCTCGAAGGCCGCGTTGAGCTCGTCGGGTCGACCGGTCGACGGTGTTGTATCCCGGAGTCCCGAACGAGGGGATCATGCCGAGGAGGTCGCCGTACAAGCGAGGAACACGGCCTCGCGATCGAGGTCGGCGCCACCATCGACGAGACCCAGATCGAGCGAGCGCGACGGCTCCTCGGCCGACGACTCGTACGGGACGGCCATGAAGAATCCGCCACCGGCCGCAAGGTGACGATCAGCTTCCTGCAGTTGGAGGACGTGCGAGCGCTGCTGCCGTTCGGCAGCGCCGTCACTGTGCACGGCCCCACCGAAGTCTAGGCTCACCTCCGCGACCTCGCTACCGATCTTGCCCACCACTATGGGCCGTCACCAACGTCCTGACCCGCAACAACTAGGTTCGTGACTCCCGGGTTTCCACCCCGCGCGCGCCCGCGCCGAGGGCAGCGATGGCCTGGAGGGGGTAGCCGGCCTCAACCAGTGGGCGGCGCACGTCACGGTCGAGGTCGGGCAGGTGACCGAACAGGACATCGGCCGGCCCGGTGATCTCGACCTCTCCGCAGACCGCGGGCAGCAGCACCGTTTCCGCCCGGTCGAGCTCTCCACTCCAGTCACCCGCCCGCACCCGCACGGGGGCGCCGACATTGGACAGAATCTGAGCAGTGGCAAACGAGTGACGCAACGGCTCCGCCGTCCCGGCCCGCCAGCGTTCGAGAGCGAAATACGGGCCCGCACACAAGAAGACCCGCTCCACCCCGTCGCCGACAGCAACCCTCAGGCCAGGTGTGAAATCCGGCCTGGCGTCCAGGTCGACCTGCTGCATCAGCATGTCGAGGTTCGAACTGAACTCCGCGTCGCCCACCGGAGAGCCGTCCTCCATGTTCCAGCGCATCGCATGCTGCTGAATGTCGGAGGTTTGCTCGATCTCGTAGACCAGGGTGTCCGGACCGAAGCTGTGCAGGGTCCCGCCGGGAACATACAGGGTCTCTCCCGCGCGCACCGGCAGGCGCCGCAGCACCGCGTCGAAGTCCTGCGCCTCCAGTGCGGCGCGCAGCTGGTCGGCCCTCACACCGTCCTTGACACCGCACAGGGCGGTCGCGCCGGGCGCGGCGTCAAGGATGTGCCATGCCTCGGTCTTGCCGTTGGGCTGCCCCTCCAGGCGCTGAGCTGCCTCGTCGTCGGCGTGCAGATGCACGGGCAGGGCACCGGCAGCGTCGATGAACTTCGTCAGTACAGGGAAGTGCCGTCCGGACCACCCGGCGCCCATGAGCGCTTCGGGCTGGTCGAGGACCAGCTGGCGCAAGGGCACACCGGCCAGGGGTCCGTCGGCCACCACGCTGCCGGAGCCCTCGACATCGCTGCACTCCCATGTCTCCGCGATACTCCGGTCCGGCAGGCCGGTCTTGCCCAGGCGGCGGGCGATCGCGTGCCCGCCGAACACCAGTACTTTCGCCGTGACGGTCAGCCGCAGCGGGTACAAGCCCGGTCGCTTTCCGCCCGTCCGGTGCGCGCTCACAGGATCGGCTGCCCGCCGGTGACCGCGATGCCGGCGCCGGAGACACGGCCGGCCTCGTCCGAGGCGAGCGGTACATAGACCGGTGCCAGCTCGGCCGGGTGTCCCGGCCGGCCCAGCGGTACCTGAGACCCGAACGTCTCCACCTGCTCGGGCGGCGTGGTCGCCGGAATGAGCGGTGCCCAGATGGGTCCTGGGGCGACACCGTTGGCGCGGATCATCTTTGCACCCTCCAGATCGAACTCCTGAGCTGCTGCCACTCACCGCCCACGGTGTCATGCGACGAATCCGTGCAGGTGACACCGCACGTCAACCGCCGTGGCGGCGCCGTCGAGGCACGGCCGCGCCGGTTCAGCCTTGGCCGGCCGGGTCGTCGAGCAGTCCGAGGGAGACAGCGGTGTCCACAGCGGCACGGACGAAGGCCTGCTCCGAGGGGCGGTCCCTGGTGGACGTACGCCGGATGACGGTGATCCGGCGCCGGATGGGGTCGCGGAAGCGGAAGACGTCGACGCTCACGGGCCGTAGCGGCAAGGCGAGTTCGGCGACCAGGGTGACACCGAGGCCCGCCGACACCATCGCCATCGCGGTCGCCTGCTCGTCGATCTGATGTGCGATGTGCGGGGTGAATCCGGCCGCACGGCACACCGACCACAGGGCACGGCCGAACTCGGTGTCGGTCCCGGACGCGACCCAGGAACACCCGGCCAGGTCCGCGAGCTCCACAGGGGCGCCTGAGAACATCCGGTCCGCACTGGTATGCGACGGCACAGCGGCAGCCGGGGGAGGGCCTTCCGCGGACCCCGCCGAATCCGCCGGTGTGCTCAGGCGCCCGCGCGGGGCGACGAGGTGGAGTTGTTCCACACCGATGAGCGTGCACTCCAGGGCGCTGTTGTCCCAGGCGCCGGAGCTGGGCGCGGCCGGATAGTCCAGCACGAACGCCAGGTCGAGGTCGCCGTCCCGTACGGCCGACTGCGTCTCCTCCGGAACGACCTCCCTGGTCTTGACCCGCACGCCGGGGTGCCGTTCGGCGAGGGTTGCCAGGGCGGGCGGCACCAGGGTGCCCGCGAGGGTCGCCAGTACGCCAACGGTGAGGTCGGCGGTCAGGGTTTCCCGTGCCTGTTCGAGCGCGATCCGGGCGCGCTCCTCGGCCGCCAGGATCTCCTCGGCGTGCTGCGCGAGCACCCGCCCGGTCTCCGTCAGCCGCACGCGGCGCCCGACCTGCTCCAGCAGCGGTACGCACACCTCACGCTCCAGCGCCGCCAACTGCTGCGAGACGGCGGACGGCGTGTAGTGGAGCGCCGCCGCCGCTCCGGTGATGGTGCCGCAGCGGGACAGCTCACGGAGCATCCGCAGGCGGTTCAGCGAGAGTTCCATTAACCGAACGTTAAGTATTCGCTGAAGGATTTCCCAATAGACGTGAAGGAATTCGGTGCACGAGACTGCATGCGAAGTGAGCAGCGGAAGTCCGCCGACCTCGCCCCGCAGTCCGATCCCAGTCGTCCATCTGTCGCAGCGAGCACACCGGTCCTTCGCATACATCCGCACAGCAGGCACGGCCCGGAAGTCCGCCGGACGCGGCCCGGCCCGTTGCCGCACCCCAGAACAGCACCAGCACCAGGCCGCCCGAACGTCCCGCAGGAGCGCGCCTCCCGCAGCGCGCCTCCCGCGGAGGCGGCGTGGGCGGTCACCGCGCGATCCACGGGAAATCCTTCGTCAGGAAGAGGCTCACATGGGCACCACGGAGCACAGCGGAAACGGCCCCGACATCACCCGGCTCGGTAGCGCTCCCTCGCCGGACTGGCTCACCGAGAAATCCGCGGCGTCGGTACGGGCGGCCGAGAGCCCGGCCTTCGACGAGGCCGAGTACGCTGCGCGGCTGAGCGAACTGCGCATGCGCATGGACCGGCTGCCGCTGGACGCGATGCTGGTCTTCCGCCCCTCCAGCGTGGAGTACCTGTGCGGCTATCACACGGCGGAGACAGCGCCCCAGCCGCTGCTGGTCACCGCCTCCGAGACCCACCTCTACCTTCCCGACCTGGAAGTCGGCAGGGCGCTGGCCAGCTCGGTGGCCGGGAACCTCCATTTCTGCGGTTACGCGGACGCGCTGCGCGGACTTGACCTGTTCCTCCAGCACGCGGCATCGGTGCTCCCCAAGGGCGCTCGCGTGGGCGTCGAGATCGGGCATGCCTCCACACCCCCGCGCGCGCTGGACATCCTGCGTGGTCTCGGGCTGGTGGTCGAGCACCCCGACCATCTCGTCGAACGGGCCCGCCTGGTGCTCTCCGCCGCCGAGCTGTGCCGGGTGGAGGAGGCAGCCGCGGTGACGCAGAAGGGGGTGGAGGCCGGAGTGGCGGCCACCCGTGTCCCCGGCGCCACCGACTCCTCCGTGGCCGCCGCGATCGCTGCGGCACTGTACGGAGAGGCCGACTCACCCTCCGCGTGGGGGCCGGTCGTCGCCACCGGGCAGCGCGCGGGCATCCCGCACTCCAGCTGGGTGGGACGTCAGTTGGGCAGCGGGCCCACCTTCATGGAGTTCGCCGGCACCCGGGCGCGCTACCACGCGCCGGTCATGCGCACCGTGGTGCGGGACGGAGCGCTGGGCGCCGCCGACCAGCGGCTGGCCGAACTGGCGCGTACTGCCGTCGCCGCGGTGCTGGAGACCGCCGCAGCCGGCGTCACCGCCTCGCAGGTCGCCGTCCAGGCGGGGAAGGCCCTCGGCCCGCTCCCGGACGACGTCATGTTTCACCAGCTCTTCGGATATCCCGTCGGCCTGGCCCACAAACCGCACTGGATGGACGGCGCCCCGTTCTATCTCACGCCCGACAACCACGAACCTCTGGTGAGCGGCATGGTGTTCCACATTCCCGGCTCGTTCCGTTCCTTCGGCAGCTCCGGGGTCGGCTTGAGTCAGACCTTCGTGGTGGAGGAGCGCGGCACCCGTGTCCTCACCCACGGCCCGGCGGACCTCATCGAAGTGTGAATCCGCGCTGACCCGAACCGTTCCGGCGCCCGCGCGTCGGAACCCCCCAGCATTCCGCGTTCTGCCTGACCTTCGAGGTGATCGTGAACACAGCCCGTACCTCTCCCGAGCATGTTGCCGTCGTCGGCGCCGGCATGGCCGGACTCTCGACCGCGTGGTTTCTCCAGGAACGCGGCGTACGCGTGACCGTACTGGACCGTACGGGAGTTGCCGCGGGCAGTTCCTGGGGGAACGCCGGCATGCTGAATCCCGCGTTCACCGTGCCGCTTCCGGAGCCTTCCGTGCTGCGGTACGGCTTCAGGTCGTTCCTCGACCGCTCCTCCCCGGTGTCCATACCGCCGACGGTCGACCGGCAACTGTGGTCGTTTCTGCTGTCGTTCGCGCGAAATTGCACGGCACGGCGATGGCGGCGAGCGATGGCGGTGTTCAACGAACTCAACCGCGGCTGTCTCGCGGCGTTCGAGCAGCTCACCGAGGGCGGTGTGAGCGCGCCCGTGACGAACGCCGACCCGCTCGTGATCGCCTGCCGGGACCGTCACGACCGGGAGCACGTACTTGAGGAATTCGCGCGGATGAGCGCGAGCGGCGGCGACGAGGCCCGGTTCGAGACCGTCACCGGTGATCAGCTGCGGGAACTCGAACCCGTTCTCAGCGCCGAAGTCCGCACCGGACTGCGGGTGCACGGGCAACGCTTCATCAACCCACCGGAATTCGTGCGCAGTCTCGCGCAAGCCGTGCACGACCGGGGTGGCGACATCGTCGGGAATTTCCCCGTGGCCCGGGTCGTCGAGCGGGGTGAGGCAGGCGTCGAACTGCTTTCCTCCGGCACCTCGCAGGCGGGGGACACGGTGCGTGCCGACGCCGCCGTACTCGCCGGTGGGGCCTGGCTGAACGACCTGGCACAGCCCTTCGGCGTAAGAATGCGGGTGCAGGCAGGACGTGGATACAGCTTCACGGTGCGACCGCGGGCGATGCCCACACATCCGATCTACCTGGCGGGCCGGCGAATTGCCTGCAATCCGCTGGGCGACCGCTTCCGGGTCACCGGCAGCATGGAGTTCCGCGCGCCGGACGCGCCGCTGGATCCTCGGCGTATTCGCACCATCATCGAATCCGCGCGGCCGATGTTCTCCGGTATCGACTGGAACGACCGCCACGAGGAGTGGGTGGGTTCGCGCCCCTGCACCCCGGACGGGCTGCCGCTGGTCGGTCCCAGCCGCTCGCCCCGGGTACAGATCGCCGGGGGACACGGGATGTGGGGCATGGTGCTCGGGCCGCTCACCGGCAGGCTCCTCGCCGACGCCATGACGGGCAACGGCGAGGATCCACTCATCCGCCACTTCGACCCGCTGCGCTGAGCCCCGGGCACGGTCACCGGCGCACCAGGACTAGCGCGTCGCCCCGCGTACGGGAGCGAGCGGGTTCGGGGTGCGGCCCGTCCAGCGGTGCAGGACGGCGCGCCCCGTCTGCTTCTCGACGCCGTTCTCTTCGACGGTGCCGGACTCCGCGACGTAGTAGCGCCCGTCGTCCAAGGAGACCAGGCCGTACTCGCCGGGAGCCTGCCAGCCACGCACACCCGTGGCCGGATCGTGCAGGCCCTCCTTCGCGAGGGTGAGCAACTTGCCCTGCTCCGGCTCCGGTTGACCGCGCACCGGGCCGCGCACGGCGGGCCTCGTACCGTCGACGGTGAAGAGGGAGTAGTTGGGGAACTCCGGCTTCTTCCCCTCGTACACCGCCAGCTGCCAGTTCCGGGAGGCGGCGTCGTACTCCAGGTTCTGCACACCGTAGGTGGTGTTGCCGGTGTACGCGAAGTACTTGCCGTCGGTGTGCGCCGGGCCGCTGGTGTGCGGGGCCGACTCGCTCAGCGGACGCTCGTACTTCTTCCACCGGCGCACGTCGTACTGCAAAAGCACCTGGTGGTCGTTGTCGGAGCGCGCGTTGTTGGAGTAGATCCCGTAGGCGACGGTCAGCAGCGGGGCGCCGCGCTTGCGCTCGCCGCGTCCGCCGAGGTCCGGCCCGAACGCGACGCCGTCGATGCCGCTGCACCCGTAACGGTGGTCCCGCGTGTCGGCGGTGTCGCCGTCGAAGACCCCGTTGCCGTCCATGTCGGCGGTGTAGTCCTTGACGACCTCCTTGAGGTAGACCGTCGAGACGACATCGCTGGTCTCGGCGTCGATGCCCATCCGGTCGATGCGGTCGGCGTCGAAGACGGCGATGTAGAAGGACTCGGCATCCTTGTACTCCAAGGAGCCGTAGAGCCTGCCGTCCCGCTCGTTGAAGTCCAGATCGCCCAGATGGCCGGTGAACCCTGTGACGGAGCCGACCGGGTTGCCGCGCAGGTCCGTCTTGACCAGGAGGTTGGTGAAGGAGAAGTACATATGGCCGCCCTTGCGGTCCAGGGCCATGCCCTGGACGTGTCCGGCGTCCCATGCGCCACCGTCGATGACCGCCGGCAGCCGTTTCCCGCCACGGACATCCTCCTCCGCATCCCCGGCGGCGGACGCGGTCTGCGGCATCAGAACCGACCCCAGCAGTGTGGCGACCATGGCGGCACCCGCCAGCGCGCTGCCCCGTCTGCCGGTCCGCCGCCCGGACGACCGGCCCCGCCCGGCCGTCTTCTCCCGCACCTTCATCCCGTCCCGCCTTCCCAGTACTTCGAACGGCCGCCGTCCCCAACCCTCGCTCCCAGCAGGGCATCTGTCCCCGGGGCGGGCAGACCACCGACCGACTGCAACATCAGCGATCATTCTGCGGCCCTGCCGTGAACACCGGGAAGGCTCGCGGCCACATCAAGGCGACGATCGGGTGCGCGCTAGGCCCTCCGACACCGTGCTCACCCGTGATCGTGCAACCTCCCACGAAACGGGGCGGACGACGAACAAGGCCCGGCGTCACAGCACGCCGCGCTGGGCCAGGTTGCGCATCAGCGCACGCAGCCCGAACTCCCACGGCGCGGCCTGCTCGCTGACGGTGACGGTGTTGACCAGGGCACCGAGCCGGGGGCTGGAGATCCGTACCACGTCGCCGGGTTCGTGGGTGAAGCCCGCGCCGGGGGCGTGGCGGTCCGCGGTGGGCGCGAAGTGCGTGCCGGTGAACAGCACGAAGCCGTCGGGGTACTGGTGGTGCGGGCCGTGCACGGAGGCGACGAGGTCGAGCACGTCGCGGCTGATCTCCCGCATCGAGCTGCTGCCGTGCAGCAGATGGCCGTCCCGGCCCTCGACCCGCAGTTCGAGGTCCAGCCCGCGCACGTCGTCCAGGCCGAAGCCGTCGTCGAACAGGCGGAGGAAGGGGCCGATCGCGCAGGAGGCGTTGTTGTCCTTGGCCTGGGACAGCAGCAGCGCGCTGCGCCCCTCGACGTCGCGAAGATTGACGTCGTTGCCGAGCGTGGCGGCGCGCAGCCGGCCGCGCGAGTCCGCGGCGAGGACGACCTCGGGCTCGGGGTTGTTCCACACCGATGCGGCGAGGACGCCGATGTCGGCTCCGGTGCCCACCGCGGACAGCACCGGCGCCTTGGTGAACACCTCCGGGTCCGGGCCGATGCCCACCTCCAGATACTGCGACCACAGCCCTTCGGCGATCAGCAGCTCCTTGGCCTTCGCGGCCTCCGGCGACCCGGGACGCACCTGGCCGAGGGCGCCCCCGACCGCACTCACGACCCGCTCGCGCACCCGGGCGGCCAGGGCAGGGTCGCCGCCGGTGCGCTCCTCGATGACCCGCTCCAGCAGGCTGCGGGCGAAGGTGACGCCCGCTGCCTTGATCACCTGGAGGTCGACGGGGGCGAGCAGGTGCGGGACATCCCGGCGGCCGGCCGCCGTGGACTCCAGCAGCTCGCCGAGCCGCCATGTGCGTCCGCCCGGCGCCTCGCGCACGAGCGCGGCGACGGTGTCCGGGTCCTCGCGTTCGAGCAGGTCGCAGACGGTGGGAGCGAGGGCGGTCAGATCGACGGCGTACTCGCCGCGCACCGCGGCCACACACGGGCCGCGCCACTCCGGCTCGTACACACGGGCGACGAGGGCCGCTCGATCGGCGTCCTTGGGCAGAACCGAACCGCACGACAGGGCCGGACGGGGTTGGGCTGCCGGGTCCACGGCGTTCCTCCTGAGCTCGACGGGATGTTGCCGGGCACGCGTCAGTGGGACTCGCGGGGCACGCCGAAACCGCGGCAGCCGCGGAGGAAACCGAAGTCGGCGCCCCGGTCGGCCTGTTCGACGTGCTGGGTGTAGAGCCAGGCGTAACCGCTGGTGTGCTGCGGGGCGGGCGGCGTCCACGCGGCCCGGCGCCGTTCGAGTTCGGCGTCGTCCACGTCCAGGCGCAGGGTGCGGTTCGGGGTGTCGAGGACCACCGGGTCGCCGTCGCGCACCAGGGCGAGGGGCCCGCCGACGGCGGCCTCCGGTGCCACGTGCAGGACCACGGTGCCGTACCCGGTGCCGCTCATCCGGCCGTCGCAGATACGCACCATGTCGGTGACGCCGGCCTTCAGCAGCTTGGTCGGCAGCGGGACGTTGGAGACTTCGGGCATGCCCGGGTAGCCCTTGGGCCCGGCGTTGCGGATGACGAGCACGGTGTCCTCGTCCACGTCGAGGTCCGGGTCGTCGCAGACCGCGTGATACGACTCGGGGGAGTCGAAGACGCGCGCCGGACCGCGGTGGGTGAGCAGCCGCGGTGACGCGGCGGACTGCTTGATCACCGCACCGTCGGGGCACAGGTTGCCGCGCAGTACGGCGGTGCCGGTGCCGGCCGGCTGGAACGGCGCCTCCAGGCCGGTGATGACCTCCGGGCCGATGCGCTCGGCGTCCGCGACGTTCTCGGCGATGCCGCGGCCGGTGACGGTGATCTGCTCGCCGTGCAGCATTCCGCCGCGCAGGAGCTCGCCCAGGACCGCGGGCAGCCCGCCCGCGTAGCAGAAGTCCTCCATCAGGTACTTGCCGCTGGGCATCAGGTTGACCAGGGTCGGCACCGCACGGGCCAGGGCGTCGAAGTCCTCGGGGGCCAGCTCGACGCCGACCCGCCCGGCCAGGGCCGTGAGGTGGATGATGGCGTTGGTCGAGCCGCCGATGGCTGCGTTGGTGCGGATGGCGTTCTCGAACGCCTCCCGGGTCAGGATGTGCGAGGGCCGCAGCTCCTCGTGCACCATCTGCACGATGCGCCGCCCCGCCGCCTGCGCCGTCTCCATCCGCCGGGAGTCGACGGCCGGCCAGGTCGCGGACCCCGGCAGCTGCATGCCGAGCGCCTCAGCCATGCACGCCATCGTGGAGGCCGTCCCCATGGTCATGCAGTGGCCGGCCGAGCGGGCCATGCAGCCCTCCGCGAAGAAGCACTCCTCCTGCGTCATCCGGCTGGTCTTCAGGTCCTCTTCGAACTTCCACACATGGGTGCCGGATCCCACCTCCTCGCCCCGGTACTTGCCGTTGAGCATCGGCCCGCCGGTGACCATGAGGGCGGGCAGGTCGACGCTGGCGGCGCCCATGAGCATGGCGGGCGTGGTCTTGTCGCAGCCGGACAGCAGCACGACGCCGTCGAGCGGGTTGGCCCGGACGAGCTCCTCGACCTCCATCGCCATCAGGTTTCGGTAGAGCATGGCGGTGGGGCGCATCAGCGTCTCGCCGGTGGCCATGGTCGGGAACTGGAGCGGGAAGCCGCCGGCCTGCCATACGCCGCGTTTGACCGCCTCGGCGACGCCGGTCAGATGGGTGTTGCACGGGGCGAGTTCGGAAGCACTGGTCGCGATGCCGATGACCGGGCGCCCGTCGAACACCTCGTGCCCGAAGCCCTGGTTGCGCATCCAGGACCGGTACAACATCCCACTGCGGCCGCTCGCCCCGAACCACGCCTGGCTGCGGCGGGCCGTCTGCTTCTCGTCCGTCAAGAGTGCCTCCTGTGGCTCGTGAGCCGTTCGGTCCGGTCGGGTGAGGGGGTCAGCCGAAGAGATCCTGGATCTGCTGCCGTACGGTCAGCACGGACAACACGCCGAACAGGCCGACCGCCCACACGAGAGCGGCCGCCCGGTAGCTGCGCACCTTCAGCGGCGCGGGCAGCGCCTTGCGGTTCATGAAGAGCAGCAGGCCGGAGTAGACGAACATCATCAGCCCGGCCACACAGGCGGAGATGACCAGCAGGACGAGCGGCTGGTCGAAGCCGAGCGCCAGAATGGCGACACCGATGGCCACCAGCCCCCACACCAGCCAGAAGTACAGCCGGCTCTCGGAGTGCCGAGCGCCTCGCAGATACGTCGACTTGAGGACGTCCGCGGCGAGTCTGCTGGTGTAGTCGACGATGCCGGTCGCCGCACAGAACAGCGAGAAGGCGCCGATCAGCCAGAACAGCACCCCGAACCAGCTGCCGGCCTGGGACTTGAGCGCCTCGCCCTCCTCCCGCACGAAGCCGACGTCGTTGGCGAGACCGGGCGTGCCGAAGAGGGTGGAGTGCGCCATCAGCGAGGCGAGCACGATGGTCACGACGGTGGTGAGGCCGAACGTCACGGCCTGTTCGGTGTTGGCGAAGCGCCACCAGCGCTTCCACCGCACGAGGTTCTCTCCCTCCGGGACGAAGACGTATCCGGTGGCCGGACCGGAGGCAGCGTCCTCCTTGCCGGTCACCGGGCTGACCAGCCGGGGCACGTAGTGGCCCATGCCGAAGCCCTTGTCACGTATCCAGTTGCTCTGGCACAGGTTCTGCCCGCCGCCGGCCCCGGCGTAGGCGAGCGCCCCCATCAGCACGGCGATGCCGAGCTCACTGGGGAACTGGCCGACGTGGGTGGCGGCCTGCGGCAGCTCCTTCCAGCTCGCCGCCTTGATGACGAAGATCACCGCGAGTACGAAGAATCCGCCGATCAGCGCGACCTTGACGAACAGCAGCCGCTCCAGCGCGGTGTACACGACCGGGGCGAGGGTGAGGATCGCGCCGATGAGCAGCAGCAGGCCCACGGCGATGACGGTCGGCTCGCCGCCGAAGACGTACGAGAGCATGGCGGCGGAGCTGGTGGCCCAGCCCGGCCACAGGTTCGCCGCGTATGTCAGCGCGGCCAGCACCGCCCCCCAGTGCCGCCAGTAGCGGTTGAAGCCGGTCATGGCCGTCTCCCCGGTGGCGAGCGTGTAGCGCTCGATCTCCATGTTGAGGAACCACTGGGTGACGAGGCCGACGACCGCGCCCCACAGGAAGACGAGCCCGGCCTGGGAGGCGATGTAGGGCCAGAGGATGAACTCGCCCGAGGACAGCCCGACACCGGCTGCGACGATGCCCGGCCCGATGATCCGCCAGGGCTTACGGGGCGGGGCCGGCAGCGTCCGCACTTCGGGCAGCGGTAGTCGGCGGCTGTTCAGAGGGAAGGGAGCTTCGGCATGGTGGGGAGTGCCGACGCCGTCGTCCGCGTGCGTCATGGGGAACGCCTCTCTCCGGCTGGTCGAGCTCGCGGGTCTGTACGATGAGAGCAATCATTGAATGATTCGATGATTGGCGTCCAGGGGGCGAACAAAGATCGTGATGCATTACCGGACCATGCATCAGCGGGTGGTCGAGGAGCTCGGCCGACGGATCGTGGGCGGCACATGGCAGCCGGGGCAGTCGCTGCCGGTCGAAGATGTGCTCGCCACCGAAATCGGCGTCAGCCGCGGCGCGTTGCGAGAGGCGGTCAAGGCCCTCGCGGCCAAGGGGATGCTGCACGTACGCCCGCGCACGGGCACCCGCGTGCTGCCACCGGAACACTGGAACCACCTGGATCGCGACGTGCTGCGCTGGCAACAGTCCGGTGATTCCGCGGCCTTGCTGCGCGACACCGGTGAACTGCGCCGGATCGTCGAGCCCGAGGCCGCCCGGCTGGCAGCCGGCCGCGCCGGGCCCGATGAGGTACGTGCCCTCTGCGACGCCCTGACACAGATGGAAGCCGCAGCGGTGCGTCCCGGACGCCGCGGTTACGTCGAGGCCGACATCACCTTCCACCGCACCCTGCTGGACGCGAGCGGCAACCGCCTCCTCGGCTCACTGGGCCGCGCGGTGGACGTCGCGCTGGAACACAGCTTCGCCGTGAGTACGCGGACACCCGGTGCGGTCGAAGCCTCACTGCCGGCCCACCGCGCCATCGTGGAAGCCGTCGAAGGCAACGATCCCGCAGCCGCGTCCGCCGCCATACTGGCAATCATCGACGCGGCCGAGCGGGAGATCGCCCAGTCATCCGGCCGCCCACCGCAGCAGTGAGCACGACTGCCGCACTGTGTCTCCCGCCTGCGAACGAGAGGAGCCGGCCGTGGGGCTCGCGCCGGTGGTTCCGCGCTCGTGCCCTCACGCTCCGCTGGTGCGGTTGACCAGTATGAGTGTGCCGCGCTGGGCGGTTCGTACACCGCGACCCCCGTATGAGACCGAGATGGACGCACAACGAACTGCCGCATGACCACCCGCGCGACCGTAGCCGGGGGGAGGGGAGTGGCCCGGTCGTCGTCAGGGGAGGCGGGCTGTCGGTCTCCACGTCCGTAAGCTCACCGTTCAGCGTCCTCCTCTTGCGGCGGCGTCCCGTTCGTCTCGTCGACCGGGGTGCCGTCCCGTGCGAGGCGTTCGGCGAGTTCGTCCCCGAACAGCAGACGGTGGTCGAGCCCACGGGTGCGATAGGCGGTGCGGCCGATGATCTGACTGGTGATCGGGGTGGTGAACAGTTGGAAGAGCGCGACGAGCAGCAGCACCGGCGCATAGTGCAGGGGCATCTGTACGCTCGCTCCGACCAGGATGAGCAGCAGACCGAGGGTCTGGGCCTTGGCCGCGGCGTGCAGCCGGCTCCCGATGTCCGGGAAACGGAGCAGGCCCACAGCTCCGAGCAGACAAAAGGCCGCGCCGGTCGGCAGCAGCACGGCGGTGATCACGTCGCGCACAGCAGTCACCGCATACCTTCTCTCTTCTCGATCAGGTGAGCGGCCGTCACCGATCCGGTGAACGCCAGCAGAGCGAGGACGAGGAGTACGGGCAGGGCCGTGGTGTCCTTGTCCATGGCTGTCCGTACGGCGGTTCCGGCGATGACCATCGTCACCAGGACGTCCAGCGCTATGACTCGGTCGAGCGCCCGGGGGCCGCGTACCAGGCGCAGCAGGGTGAGCAGTCCGGCCGCAGCCACACCGGCCAGGGTGACCAGGTACAGGGCGGTCATGGCTGCCTCCTGCGGCGGGCGGCGCGCCGAGCGGGCCGTTTCCGGAACCGGCCCGCGGAGGTGTACCAGGCGTACGCGCACCCGGTACGGCTCTCACTGTCCTCGGTGCGGCTGTCACGGTTCTCGCTGGTCATGTTCCCTTTCCCTGGTCATGTTCCCTTCCTTGGGAGGTGTCGCCGGATGCTCCCCCAGCAATCGGGGGCCGGCCTGTGACGCCGACCTCCGGCGCCGTGCCGACCGCACGTGCGACCCGGCGCTCCACGGCTCGCACTGCGTCCTTGTGGCGGGCGATGTCGGCCGGGTCGCGGGCCGGGAGCACATGGACGTAGAGGCGTTGTCGGCGCCGGTCGATCTCGGCCACCAGCGTGCCGGGGGTCATGGTCGTGAGTTCGGCAACCGCCATGATCAGCAGGTCGCTGTCGACGCGGAGTTGGACTTCGATGATTGCCGCAGAGGTGTTTCTGCCGTGCCGGAGGACCTGCCAGGCGACTGTTGTTCCGGATCTGATCAGGTCCGTCAGCAAGTGGACCAGCAGATGCCCGATCGGCAGCAGCCGGGGCACGGCCCCCGGCAGCACCGGGGGCAGGGAGAAGGCCGCGACGACGGTGGCGGCGACGAGCAGCCCCGCGATGAGGACCACCCAACTGACCGACCCCCACAGCAGGATCCACAGCAGCCAAAGCCAGGCGATCATCGGAAGGTGCCGCAGGCCGCGGCGGGCGCGTTCGTGGCGGATCAATGGTCCTCCTCGCCGAGAACGACGGAGCGGTACGCCTGCGGGTCGAGCAGGTCGTGTGCGGCTCGTTCACTGACCATGGAGAGCGGGCCGGCGCAGGCGGCGATGACGAGACCGGTCGCCGTCACACCGGCTGCCGCTGCGGTCATCAGCCCGGTTCCGCGCCCTGTGCGCCGACGGTGCTCGCGCGGCCATGGGGACGCGGGCGGCGACGGCTTCGGCGGGTCCGTCTCGCCGTGGGACGGGTCCGATTGCTGTTTCATGAAAGCCGATGTCCACACCCGGGTCATGGCGTAGAGCGTCAGCAGACTGGTGAGCAGAGCAGTCCCCGCGAGGGCATAGGCCGCCGGTCCGCCCTGCGCGGTTCCGGCGCGCAGCAGGGCCAGCTTGGCCACGAAGCCGGAGAACGGAGGGACGCCCGCCAGGCTCAGAGCCGGAAGGGCGAACAGTGCGGCGGCCCACGCCCCCGGTGGCGGCCACCGGGCCATGTGGCGCAGTGCCGCAGTCCCCGCGCGACGTACGACGAGAGCGGCGGTGAGGAAGAGCGCCGCCTGGACAGCGATGTGGTGGACGACGTACAGGATGGTGCCCGACAGACCGCGCGCGTCGAAGAGCGCCAGTCCGAACAGCATGAAGCCGATGTGGCTGACGAGCGTGAAGGACAACAGCCGGTTGATGTCGTCCTGGGCGAGGGCACCGAGGATGCCGACGACCATGGCGGCGATCGCCGCGCACGCCAGCAGAGTCCATACCCCGGTGCGGGGAAACAGCAGCGTCTGGGTGCGCAGCAGGGCGTATACGGCGACCTTGGTGAGCAGGGCGGCGAACACGGCCGTGATCGGCGCGGGCGCGGTCGGGTAGCTGTCGGGCAGCCACAGGTGCAGCGGCACGATCGCCGCTTTGACGCCCAGGACGACCAGGAGCAGCAGGGCGAGGGCGCCGCGCAGGCCGTCCGGAAGCTCAGCCAGTCGGGGGCCGAGCTGAGCCAGGGTCACCGTGCCGGTGGCGGCGTACACCAGGGCGACCAGGGTGATGAACAGCAGCGAGGACGTGAGGCCGGCGATCACATACGTCATGCCCGACCGGGTGCGGCCCTCGTCGGCGTCCAGCGTGATCAGAACGTACGAAGCGGCGAGCATCACTTCGAACGCGACGAAGAGGTTGAACAGGTCACCCGTGAGAAATGCCAGGCTCACACCAGTGACGAGCAGCAGGTAGGCAGGGTGGAAGACCCTGGGAGGCCCCTGGAGCCGTTCGGCGGCGCCCTCCCCGACAGCGAAGAGAAGTACAGCGAGCGCCACCAGTGCCGACACGGTGAGCAGCAGCGCCGACAGCCGGTCGGCCACGAGCGTGATACCCAG
Source organism: Streptomyces smyrnaeus (assembly GCF_017676345.1). Taxonomy (GTDB): domain Bacteria; phylum Actinomycetota; class Actinomycetes; order Streptomycetales; family Streptomycetaceae; genus Streptomyces; species Streptomyces smyrnaeus. The sequence continues at coordinate 44,504 of NZ_JAFFZM010000013.1, forward strand.
CGGCGCCGACCAGTCGCCGACGTTCAGCGCCTGCGGTCCGTGGGCGTCCGCGCGTACGAACAGTGCCGCCGCGTCGGCCAGGACACCCGTCAGCACGACGATGCTGAGCGTGCGGACCACCGAACGGGGCAGACCGAGCAAGGTCACCCCGGCGCTGAGCGCGGGCAGCAGTACGGGCACGGCGAGCAGGAACGCGGTCATTGCCGGCCCTCCGCCCGGGCGGCGGCGTCGCCGGGGATCCGGCCGGTGTCGTCGGCGGTCTCGGCGCGTTCCTGTGCGGTGCCGATACGTCGGTCCTCCACGTCGTCGCGTACCTCGTCGTGTCGGGACAGCCGCCAGGAGCGGTAGGCCAGGGCCGTGAGGAAGGCCGTGAGACCGAACGTGATCACGATCGAGGTCAGTGCCATGGCCTGGGGCAGCGGGTCGGCCACTTCGGGATGCGGCGTCTTCCCCTCCACCACGGGTGGTGGGCCGGGCGTGCCTCCGGCCACCAGCAGCAGCAGGTTGGTGCCGTGGCCCAGCAGGACGAAGCCGAGCACGATCCGCATCAAGGACCGCTGCATCATGAGGTAGAAACCCACGGCGAACAGGGCGCCGACCGCGAGAGCCATCGTCACATCGAGTGTGTTGGCCGTGGTGCCCAGTGCGCTGTTCATCGAGAGCCTTCCTCCTCCCGGTCTGCTCCAAGGGCTCCGGCGGGGGCGTCGCCGAGCGAGACCCCCACTGCGGACAGCAGCTTGAGCGTGACGCCGACGACGAGCAGATAGACGCCCACGTCGAAGAAGAGGCTGGTCGCGAACTTCACCGCGCCGACCACCGGCAGGTGCCACGTCACCACGGCGCTCTCCAGCGGCACCCCGCCGAGGATCGGCGGGAGCAGGCCGATGCCGGCCGCGAGCAGCAGGCCACCGCCCGCGACCGCGCCCGCGGGAAGGGGAACGGCGACCCCGAGGTCGGCCCGTCCGCCCACCAGGTACCGGAGGACGAAGGCCTGGCCCGCCACCAGCCCGCCGGAGAACCCCCCGCCGGGGTGGTGGTGCCCGGAGAACAGCAGGAACAGCGACAGGACCAGGATCGAGGGGAACAGCAGCCGGGTGGCCACTTCCAGGAGGACCGAGCGTTCACCGCCGGGCCGCTCGTCGGCTCCCGGCAGCCACGTCTGCCGGGGCTCGTCCCAGTGTGCCGTGGGGAATATGCCGCGTCGGCCCTCGCCGCTGCCGCCGTCCGCCGCCCCTTTGTGACTGTGGTTGCGGACGAGGCTGACGACCCCGACCGCCGCCACCAGCAGCACCGAGATCTCACCCAGCGTGTCCAGGGCGCGGAAGTCGACGACGATCGCGTTGACGACGTTGTGGGCGCCCGTCTCCGCCACCCGGCGCACATACCCGGACGAGACTGCAGGGGCCGTGCGGGCGGCGGATGTCGCCAGGGCGAAGCAGGTGACGAGCACCCCGACTGCCCCGGCCACCGCGACCCGCAGCAGCCGGGCGCGCGGGAGCGTCCGGCCGTGCACGAACCGGGCCGGCATGCGCCGCAGCACCAGCACCACCACGACCAGCGTCATCGTCTCCACCAGGAACTGGGTGAGCGCCAGGCCCGGTGCGCCCCGCACCAGGAACACTCCCGCCACCCCGTAGCCGACCGCCCCCGCCAGCAGGATGCCGGTCAGCCGGTGCCGGGCGGCCACCACCGCTGCGGCGGCCGTCACCACCACCACAGCGAGCAGCGGCTCGGCCGGGGACCACCACAGCGGCGGGGACCCCAGCGACGGTGCCGCAGCCGCCAGCGCCGCGCCGGGCACCAGGACCACGGTCGCCAGCAGCACGGTCAGGTAGACCGGCAACGAGCCGACCTGCGTGTGCCGGGTCACCGCCACCGCCAGTCGGTCCACGCCCGCGACCGCACGGTCGTAGCCGCCCTGCACGTCCGGAAGGCGCGGTACGGTGGCAGCCGCCGCGAGGGTGTGGCGCCGGACCGCATGGAGCAAACCGCCGAGGATCAGCGACAGCGCCGACAGGCCGAGGACAGGCGTGAATCCATGCCACAAGGACAGTGCGTACGAGCCCTGCGGCCCCGCCGGATAGCCCTCGGCATAGGCGTTCGCGACAGTCGCCGTACCCGCGTACCCCGCACCGAGCACCAGGCCCGCCCCCGCGAGCACGGCCACCGGCGCGACGAACCCCACCTGAGGACGGCGTGGTGCACCTGTCGGACGGCCGGGCGGCCCGCCGAAGGCGCCGTGCAGGAACCGCGCCGCGTAGGCCACCGTCAGGGCGAAACCGAGCACCAGCACGGCCGTGGTCAGGTGGTTGATGTTTCCCGGTACGGTGCCGTGCCAGAACGCCTCCAGGACTGCTTCCTTGCCCAAGTAGCCGAGGAGCGGCGGCAGACCGGCCATCGACGCGGTGGCGAGCGCGGTGGCGCCGAACAGCACGGGCAGGCGGCGCCCGAGCCCCGTCAACTGCCGGATGTCGCGGGTGCCCGTCTGATGCTCCACGATCCCGGCGGACAGGAACAGCGCCGCCTTGAACGCGGCGTGCGCGAGCAGCATCGCTGCCCCCGCCAGTGCCCCGGTCCGGGTGCCGATCCCCAGCACAGCAGTCAGCAGGCCGAGTTCACTGACCGTCCCATAGGCCAGCAGCAGCTTCAGATCGGTCGCACGCAGCGCCCGCCACGCCGCCAGCACCATGGTGGCCAGGCCCACCCCGAGCACCATCGGCCGCCACGGGTCCACTTCGGCCAGGGCGGGCGCCAACCGCGCCACCAGGTAGACCCCCGCCTTGACCATCGCTGCCGCGTGCAGATACGCGCTCACCGGGGTGGGGGCCACCATCGCCGCAGGCAGCCAGCCGTGCAGCGGCAGCTGCGCGGACTTGGCGAACGCCCCCACGAGCACCAGCACGACCGCCACCGGCACGAGCCCGCCCCGCGGCGGATCGACGAGGATCGTCGAGAGCCGGTAGGTGCCCGCCTCCTGGCCGAGCACGACAAAACCCAGCAGCATGACCAGGCCGCCGGCCGCGGTCACCAGCAGGGCCTGCCGAGCTGCGCGCCGCTGCTCCGCAGTCTCACCCCGCCCCGCGATCAGCAGGAAGGACGCGATCGTGGTCAGTTCCCAAAAGACGTACAGCACGAACAGGTTGTCGGCGAGCACCAGACCCGACATCGTTCCGGCGAACGCCAGCAGCAGGGCAGCCATCCGGCCGGCGTCCCGCTCCACGTAGTACCGGCAGTACAACAGCACCAGCGCACCGACACCGGCCACGACCCACAGCATCAGCAGCGACAGCGCATCCAGGCGCAGGGCAACCGCCAATCCGAGACGCGGAGCCCACGACAGTGACTCCTGGTACGCACCGCCGTCCAGAACCCGCCCCGCCGACACGCTCGCCCAGGCCACCGTCGCCAGCGGCAGCACGGCGGCCACCATCCACACCGTGCGGCCGAGCCGCCGCGCCCACCAGGGAATCGCCGCCGCGACCCCCAGGTGGGCAGCCAGCAGGACCAGCACAGCAGCACCAACTCCTCCACGCGTCCCACACCGCCGACACGCGGCTGACCCCTGCGCGGGTCCTGCTGGGACATCTGGGCTTCGACGGTGCTGGGTGCCCTGTGTAGCAGGTGTCAATCCCCCGACAGGGCAGCGCCGCGCCGAACGGTGAAGAACCTGCTCCGCCTCGCCCCGCGCGGCCTGCCACCCCCAGATCGGGGACGGAAGGCATCGGCGTGTGCGGCGGCCCATTGGGCGAAGGTCCGCGGCGGACGTCCGACTCGTCCTGTGGCGCGGAATGCCGCTGAGCAGGATTTCATCCCTTTGGGTAGGAGTGATCCACCACGGGTGGAGCGTGCGGTTCCGGCTGGCACGATGAGCCTGCTGAAACAGAGCCGGTGACGTCGACGGGCAGCGCACGCATGCCAGTTGTCGTTCTGTCGACCGGACGCGGTGTCGTCTGTCCGAACGATCGGCGGGCGTTTGCTTGTGCCCGTCGGCCGACTCGGCCCCGTCCGGGTGCGGAGCGTAGGTGAAGGGCGTCGGACGTTGCAGGAGGGTGCCTCGTTGTCCCGTCATGAGCTGGCCGCTGTGGAGGACGATCCGGCGTCGGTCGCGCAGTACCAGCCGGATCCGTCGGCGGAGGTCCTGCCGCTGACAGCCGCCCAGCGCGAGATCTGGTTGTCCGAGCAGCACGCTCCGCAGGCCGGCGTCGCGTTGCGCGTCGGGGAGTACCTGGAGATCCGCGGGCCGGTCGATCCGGCCGTGTTCGAGGCGGCGCTGCGCCAGGTCGTCGCGGAAACCGACGCGCTGCGGGCCCGTCTGGTGCTGGGTGACGACGGCCCGGTACAGACCCTGGAAGCTGAGTTGCCCTGGTCCCTGTCGGTCGTCGATGTCGGGGACGAGCCCGACCCGGAGGCGGCCGCACGCGGGTGGATCGCCCAGGACCTGGCTCGGCCCATGGAACTGGCGGAAGGCCCGCTGTTCAGCTTCGCCCTGCTCAAATTGGCGCCGGACCGGTTCTGGTGGTCCCACATGTACCACCACGCTGTGATGGACAGTTTCGGTCGCTCCCTCGTGGCACGCCGGACCGCGGAGGTGTACACCGCCTTGGCCCGCGGACGGGGGATCGGCCGCAGTCCCTTCGGGCCGCTGTCGGTCCTGGTCCGGGCGGATCAGAAGTACCGGGAGTCCCCGGAGTGCGTCGAGGACCGGGAGTACTGGGCTCGGCAGTTGGCAGGCTGGCAGCGGGCTGCGACGATCCCGCCCCGCCTCGGCTTCGCGGCAGCGGAGCACGGTGTGCCGGGAACCGAACAGCCCTCCCACCACCCGGCTCCCGGGACGGCGCGCACGACCGAGGTACATCCCTTCCTGTGCCCCCGGGCCCTGCGTGCGGCAGCCCGGCGCGCCGGCATCACCCAGAGCCGCTTCGTGATCGCGGCGGTGGCGCTCTACATCCACCGGCTGACCGGTGTCAGGGACGTCGTCGTGGGGCTGGCCGTCTCCGGCCGTCCTGACCACACCTCCCGCGCGACGCCTGGGATGCTGGCCAACGGGGTGCCCCTGCGGCTGACCGTGCGGCCCGACATGTCGCTGGACAGCCTGTTGGCCCAGGTCGACGACCGGGTGAAGGAGGCGGTGGCGCACCAGCGCTATCGCGGGGAGGACCTGCATCGCGAGCTGGGTCTGCCCCGCGACGACGGCACGGCCTTCTCGCCCGTGGTGAATCTGATGGGCTTCCCCTACGACTTCACCTTCGACGGCCACCGGTGCACCGCGCACCAGACATCCGCCGGGCTGTTCGCAGACCTGATGATCGCCGTGTGGGACCGCCGGGACGACGAAGGCCCGCAACTGCAACTGCGCGGCGCTCCAGAGGTGTACGACGACGCGGCCCTCGCGGACCATCAGCGACGGCTGCTGCGTCTGCTGGCGGACCTGGCGGAATGCGACCCCGGCCTCCCGGTCGGCACGGTTGACCTCCTCTCGGCCGACGAACGGCAGCGCTTGATCGGCGACGGGAAAGCACCGGTGCGCGGAGCTCCTGCCGTTCCCGTGCCGGCGCTGTTCGAGGAGCAGGTGCGCAGCACACCAGGGGCGGTGGCGGTGTGCGCCGCTGATACGGCCCTCACCTACGGTGAGCTCAACGCGCGCGCGAACCGGTTCGCGCATGCGCTCATCGCTCGGGGGATCGGGGCCGAGGACGTGGTGGCCCTGGCTCTGCCACGCGGCCAGGAACTGGTGACGGCGATCCTCGGCGTGCTCAAAGCAGGGGCGGCCTACCTGCCGGTGGACCCGGCGTATCCGGCGGCGCGGGTCGAGTACCTGCTCACCGACGCGCGGCCGACCCTGGTGATCGACGATCCGCGGACGGTGGCCGAACTGGCTCAGGGCAGACCCGACACCGACCCGGGAATTCCGGTGGACCCGCTCCACCCGGCGTACGTGATCTACACCTCGGGGTCGACCGGCCGGCCCAAGGGCGTGGTGGTCACCCACACCGGCGTGGGAAACCTGGTCGCTGCCCAGACGGAGCGCTTCGCGATCGATGCCGACAGCCGCGTCCTGCAGTTCGCCCCGCCCAGCTTCGACGCCTCCGTATCCGAGCTGTTCACCGCCTTGCTGACCGGTGCAACCCTGGTGCTCCCGCCCACCGCCGACCCGGTGGCCGCCCTCACCGATCCGGACGTGTCGATCACTCATGCGACCGTGCCGCCTTCGGCACTGGCCGCGGTGGACGAAACACAGGCCTCCGTGAGCACCCTCGTGGTAGCGGGAGAGGCATGTCCGGCGAGCCTGGTGGAACGCTGGTCCGTGAATCACCGGATGGTGAACGCGTACGGACCGACCGAGGCCACGGTGTGCGCCACCATGAGCGAGCCGCTCACCCCTGCCCACACCCCGCCACCGATCGGGACGCCGATCCCCGCCACCCGTGTCCATGTGCTGGACAGCGCGCTGCGCCCGACACCGCCTGGCGCCGTGGGTGAGCTGTACATCACGGGGGTGGGGCTGGCGCGGGGTTACCTGAGGCGACCGGGAATGACCGCCGAACGCTTTGTGGCCGACCCGTTCGGCCCTCCGGGGAGCCGGATGTACCGCACCGGTGACCTGGCCCGGTGGCGTTCCGACGGACTGCTGGAGTTCGCCGGACGCGGCGACCAGCAGATCAAGGTACGTGGTCACCGCGTCGAATCCGGCGAGGTAGAGGCCGCTCTTGTCGGCGATTCCGACGCCGCTTCCGCCACCGTCCAGGTACGGGAGGGGCGTTTGGTGGCCTATGTGGTGCCGACGTCCGGGGCCGAGGCGGACATCGCCTCGATGCGCGACCGCCTGCGGGACCGTCTGCCGGAATACATGGTGCCGTCCTCCTTCGTGGTGCTGGAGGAATTGCCACTGACACCGAACGGCAAGCTGGACAGGGCCGCGCTGCCCGCGCCGGTCGTCACCACGACCGCAGCCACCGGCCGCCCTCCGCGTACACCGGGTGAACAGGTGCTGTGCGAGCTGTTCGCCGAAGTGCTGGGGGTTCCCGCCGTCGGTGTGGACGACGACTTCTTCGCACTCGGCGGCCACTCGCTCCTTGCCACCCGCCTCAGCAGCCGCATCCGGGCCACCCTCGGCACCGACGTGGATCTGCGTGCGGTGTTCGAAGCACCCACCGTCGCCCGGCTGTCGGCCCGGCTGCACAGCGCGGCGGAGAAGTATCCGGCCCTGACCGCCCGTGAACGACCCGATCCCGTGCCGCTGTCGTACGCGCAGCAGCGGTTGCTGTTCCTGCAACGTATGCAGGGGCCCGACGCGACATACAACATCCCCCTGGCGTTGCGGCTTTCCGGCGAGTTCGACCGGAACGCGCTGAAGCAGGCGCTGCTGGATGTTGTCACCCGGCACGAGACCTTGCGCACCGTCTGTCCGGAAGTCGCAGGTGTCCCTCGGCAACAGATCGTGGAGGCCCGGGCGGCGTGTCCGCTGCTTCCGGTCACCGAGGTGGATGAGGAGAGTCTCCCGTCGCGGCTCGCGGAGTCCGCCCAGCACGTGTTCGACCTCGGTGTCGAACCTCCGCTGCACGCCGAGCTTTTCGTCGTGAGCCCGACCTCGCATGTGCTGCTGCTCGTGGTCCATCACATCGCCGCCGACGGCTGGTCGATGACGCCGTTGGCCCGGGATCTGTCGACGGCGTACGCCGCTCGCCGCCGGGGGGAGGAGCCGGGGTGGGCGCCGCTGCCGGTGCAGTACGCCGACTACACGCTGTGGCAGCGCCAGTTGCTGGGCGACACCGCCGGCCCCGACAGCCTGCTGAGCCGTCAGCTTGCCTACTGGACACGAGCGCTGGCCGGCCTGCCCGACGAGACCACGCTCCCCACCGACCGGCCCCGCCCGGCCGTCGCCTCGCACCGCGGCGCTCGCGTCCCCCTCGGTATCGACGCGGAACTGCACACGGCTCTCACCGAGCTCGCACGCGACTCGGGGGCCAGCCTGTTCATGGTGCTGCACGCCGGACTGGCCGCCCTGCTCACCAAGCTCGGCGCGGGTGACGACATCCCCGTCGGCAGCCCCATCGCCGGACGTACCGACCAAGCGCTCGACGATCTGGTGGGCTTCTTCGTCAACACTCTGGTCCTGCGCACCGACACCTCTGGCGCACCGACCTTCCGCCAGCTCCTGGAACGCGTTCGTGAGACCTCACTGGCCGCCTTCGCCCACCAGGAGGTGCCTTTCGACCACCTGGTGGAGGCGATCAACCCGGCCCGGTCACCGTCCCGGCACCCGTTGTTCCAGGTGATGCTCTCCATCCACACCGACGAGGCCGATGCGTTCTCCCTCCCAGGTCTGGAAACCACCGCTGCACCGGTGGCGACGCCGACGGCCAAGTTCGACCTCGACATCGTCGTCTCCGAGCAGCGCTCGGGGGACGGCGAGTGTCTCGGTCTGACGGGGGCGATCGTGTACGCCACCGACCTGTTCGACCACGCCACCGTCCGCGACATCGCGGTGCGCTGGACGCGGCTCCTGGAAGCAGCCGTGCAGCACCCGGACCGGCCGATCAGCCACATCGACGTCCTGTCGGCCGACGAGAGACACCGCGCCCTGGGCGGGACCTCGGATGAGACGGTGACGCGGGGGCCTGCGCGCACACTTCCCGACCTCTTCCGCGAGCAGGTGAGCACCGCGCCCGACTCGGTCGCCGTGGTGGCCGGTGGTACCGCCCTCACCTACGGTGACCTGAACGTCCGGGCCAACCGGCTCGCCCATGCCCTGACCGCTCGCGGCGTCGGAGTCGAGGACATTGTCGCTCTCGCTCTGCCGCGTTCGGCCGACCTGGTCGTGGCGATCCTCGCCGTGCTCAAATCCGGTGCCGCGTACCTCCCCCTCGACCCCGACCATCCGAGCGCCCGCCGCACGGGCATGCTGGACGACGCGCGGCCCGTGCTGCTGCTGTCGGACGCTGCCACCGTCGATGCCGTGGATTCCGAGTTCCGTCTGCCGCACCTGCTGCTCGACGCGCCTGAAACCGCCCGGGAGCTGGCGGCGCAGTCCGAGGCCGACCCGGTCACAGGGCTGTTGCCCGACCATCCGGCGTACGTGATCTACACCTCGGGGACGACGGGGGAGCCCAAGGGTGTGGTGGCCCGGCACGCCGGCGTGGCCGAAACGGTGGCCCAGTACGGCGCGCAGGTTTTCACCCCCGCGGCCGAGCGTGCAGGAAGGGCGAGGCTGCGGGTGGCGCTGACCGCCTCGGTCTCCTTCGACGCGTCCTGGGCCCAGCTGGCGGCGCTCATGACCGGACATGAACTGCATGTGGCCGACGGTGCGACCTACACGGACGGGGAGCGGTTCACAGCTTGGCTCCTCCGCCACCGGATCGACTCCGTCGATGTCACGCCCTCGTACATGCGTGTACTGATCGATCACGGACTCTTCACGAGCGAGCGGTGGCGGCCGAGCGTTGCCGTACTCGGCGGTGAAGCGCTGCCCGAGCGGCTGTGGCAGGAGCTGCGGGCGGTGGAGGGACTGGCGGCCCACAACATGTACGGGCCGACCGAATGCACCGTGGACGCCGTACGCGCCCGGCTCGACGATGCGGCCACCCCGGTGCTCGGGCTGCCGGTCGCGGGCGCTCGTGCCTACGTCCTGGACGGGGCGTTGCGGCCTGTGCCACCGGGCGTGATCGGCGAGTTGTATGTGGCCGGTGCGGGCTTGGCGCGCGGCTATCTGCATCGGCCGGGGCCGACTGCCGCGCGCTTCGTGGCCGATCCGTACGGGCCGCCGGGGACGCGGATGTACCGCACCGGTGACCTGTGCCGCCGGCGGCCAGAGAGGTGGCTCGAATTCGCCGGGCGCGTGGATGACCAGGTCAAGGTGCGCGGTCACCGTATCGAGCCGGGCGAGATCGAGACGGTGCTGACCCTCCACCCGCAGGTGGCCCAGGCCGCCGTGATCGCCCGTGAGGACCGCCCGGGCGACGTACGTCTGGCTGCCTACACCGTGCCTGCTCCCGGGGCCGAGGCGGCTTCGGCCGAGCTGCGGACCTTCCTCCGCGAGCGACTCCCCGACCACATGGTGCCGGCAGCATTCGTGCGGCTGGACGCGTTGCCGTTGACGCAGAACGGGAAGCTGGACCGAGCCGCGCTGCCCGCACCGGACGCCACCGCTGCTGCAGGGCCGAGTCGCAGTTCGTGCACGCCAAAAGAGCAGGTGCTGTGCGAGCTGTTCGCCGAGGTGCTGGGGGTGTCCGACGTCGGCGTCGACGACGACTTCTTCGCCCTTGGCGGTCACTCTCTGCTCGCGACCCGTTTGACCAGCCGCATCCGAGCCACGCTCGGTGCGGAGCTCACCGTGCGCGCACTGTTCGAAGCTCCCACCGTCGCCGATCTGGCGGCGCGCCTCGACGGCGGCACGCAGCCCGCGCGCAGCCCGCTGACCCCCATGCCGCATCCCGGCAGGGTGCCGCTGTCGTCGGGGCAGCAGTTGATGCTGCTGCTGCACCGCTTGGAGGGGCCCAGCCCCACGTTCAACATCCCCTTGGCACTGCGCATGACCGGTCGGCTCGACAAGGAAGCACTGGAGCGGGCCCTGGCCGATGTGGTGACCCGGCACGAACCCCTGCGCACCGTGTTCCCCGACGCCGGCGGTGAGCCCTTCCAGGACGTACTCGACGCGGAAGTGGCCCGGCCCCGACTGCATATGACCGCAGTCGGTGATAAGGAGCTGCCGGAACGGCTGACGGAAGCCTCCCGCTACGCATTCGATCTGGCCACCGAACCGCAGCTGCGCGCGGAACTCTTCGCTCTCGGGCCGACAGAGCACGTGCTGCTGATCGTCGTCCACCACATCGCAGCCGACGGCTGGTCGATGGCACCGCTGACCCGGGACCTGACGACCGCCTACATCGCCCGGAGCCGGGGCGAGGAGCCGGTATGGGACCCGCTGCCGGTGCGGTATGCCGACTACACGCTGTGGCATCGGCAGTTGCTGGGGGATCCCGCCGACCCCGGCAGCCTTCGCAATCGCCAGCTCGCCCACTGGGCGCGCGAGTTGAGCGGGATGCCCGACGAACTGAAGCTTCCGTTCGACAGGTCCCGTCCCGCCGCCGTCTCGCATCGCGGTGCCTACGCCCTGGTCCGGATCGACGCGGAGGTGCATACGGCTCTCACAAAGCTGGCGCGCCGGTCCGGCGCCAGCCTGTTCATGGTGCTGCACGCGGGTCTGGCCGCCCTGCTGACCAAACTCGGCGCAGGCACCGACATCCCCGTGGCCTCCCCTGTCGCCGGGCGCACCGACCAGGCGCTCGATGACCTCGTCGGCTACTTCGTCAACATCCTCGTTCTGCGGAGCGACACCTCCGGTGATCCGACCTTCACCCAACTCGTCGAGCAGGTCCGCGATACGGCACTGGCTGCCTACGCCCACCAGGATGTGCCCTTCGATCATCTGGTGGCGGGGGACGACCCCGCACGATCCCTCTCCCAACGCCCCCTCTACCAGGTCATGCTCATCCTGCAGAACCTGCCGGAAGACCGGTTCGAGCCGCCAGGGTTGCAGGTGCGGGAAGTCCCCGTGGACGCCGGAACCGCGCACGAGGACATCTCCATCGGGCTGACCGAACGCCGCAGTGCAGACGGCACCCCCGCCGGTCTGGAAGGAATGATCAAATTCAGCACCGATGTGTTCGAACGCCAGACGATCGAGGACTTCTTCGCGTGCTGGGTACGGCTGTTGGCGGCCGCTGCAGAGGCTCCGGACCAACCGCTGAGCCACCTTGATGCACCCTCGCCCTGAAGAGCGGCGGGAACGGCCGGTTCCCTGCGGGCGCTCGGGGGGCCTTGCCCGTCGCCCGGGTTGAACTCGACGCCCCGCAGGTCGCAGATGTGGCCCATCCGCCGCGTCCGTGGCCTGCACCCCGTGCAGCACTCACCATGCCCTTGGCCGTGCGCCTGGCTTCCAGCAGTGAGCTCTTCGCACCCGCCGCTGAGCCGGGGCGCGGTCGCTCGGCCGCCGTGCGACGCCGATGAAGAGGCGCCCGGGAACCGGCTGCCTGCCGCCCGGCCGTGCGGGACCCGACCCACAGCAGTGACCACTGAACCCACCCATGTCCGGCCCTGCATTCCGCGATCCGGCGCTGACCCGAGGAACCTGAAGTTGAGCGTACTGTCGCACTCGAACCTGAGTATCGGCGAGAAGCCCTGTCCCGTCGACGAGACCGCGTCGGCGCTGCTGGAGGTGTCCCGACAGCTGTCGCAAGCGAGGGAGAACCACCTGGGCTTCCCCGGCAACATGGCCTTCGACGACTCCGACAGCGGGCATCTGCTGGCTGCTCTCACCAACAACGTCGGCGACCCCGACAGCGAGGACGCCTCGGGGGTCCACACCAAGGACTTCGAGCGGGAGGTCATCGCCTGGTTCACCGAGCTGGCCCAGGGCGATCCGGTCACCACGTACGGATATGTGACCACCGGTGGCAGCGAAGGCGTCACTTTCGGGCTGTACGTGGGACGCCAGCAGTTCGAGCACGCGCCTCTGTACGCCTCCTCGCAGGCGCATTACAGCGTGCGCAAAGCGGCCGAACTGCTGCGGATGCGACTGGTCTCCGTGCCCTGCGGGCCGGACGGGACCATGGACGCGGAGGCGCTGGGCGCACTGTGCCGGGCCCAACGCCGTGAGGACGCCGCGGCCGGACGCTCGCCCCGGGGCGCGGTGGTGCTCGCCACGGCCGGGACGACCATGGGTGGAGCGTACGACGACGTCCCGGCGCTCCGGGAGGCAGCCGGCGCGGCGGGGCCCTGCTATGTGCACAGCGACGCGGCGCTGGGCGGCGTCGTGGCGGCCTTCAGTTCTCCGCGGCCCCCCTGGAACTTCCGGGACGGCGCGGACAGCGTCTCGGTGAGCGGTCACAAGTTTCTCGGCGCCCCCGTGCCGTGCGGCATCGTGCTGGCCCGGCGGAGTCTGCTGCCGAGCTCTCCGGTGGGCGAGTATGTGGGCGCCCGTGACCACACGTTGGCCTGCTCCCGCAGTGGGCTGGCTGCTGTGCTGCTGTGGAAGCGGCTGCGCCAGTTGGGCACCTCGGGGTTGCGCTGTCTGGTGCACCGCTGCCAGGACACCGCCGAGTACGCGAAGGTGTCGCTGGCCGCCGTGGGGGCGCGCCCGCAGCGGCAGCCGCACGCGCTTGCGGTCACGTTCGACCGGCCACCGGAGGAGGTGCGCCGACGCTGGCGTCTTACGGTCGAGGGGCAGCGGGCGCAGTTGATCGCCATGCCGCACGTGACGCGCCGCGTTGTCGACGAGTTGTGCGCGGATTGGTTGCCGGCGGGTGAGCGGCTGCCCTTACCGCCCCGCCGGGTGGTCGCGGCACGGCACGAGCCTGCCCACCGGTCCGAATCTGCCGCGGGGCAGTACGGGAAGAGTTGAGCCCGATCGCCGAGACGCCCCGGCAGGTGTGGTGGCCTGCCGCCCGGGAACGGCGGCCTCGCGCCCGACGGCACGTGCGTGCGGCCGGCGGAGGCCGTCGCCGCCATGCGGGCGCGTCGTCGACAGCCGTTACATGGAGGCATGGGCGCGGTGATGCGGCACGTCGCCCGGTTCAGTGGCGGAGCCACCAGGCGGTCGTCCCTTACCGTGCGTGGTCCAAGGGGTGCCAGGCGGCGCCGTCGCCGTCCCGCTCGACCTGCCCGAACACCACATCGGCGAAGTGGATACCGAAGCCGATCGTGTCGGGTTCCGCCAGCTCGTCGACGAGTTGGCTGCGGTGTGCGGCGGCCTGGACAGGGTCATGGTCGAAGGTGGTGGACCATTCGGGGTGGTCGACCTGGATCGGGGAGTGCAGGGCGTCTCCGAAGGCGATCAGCCGCTGCCCGCCCGCGGTGATCACGTACTCGGCGTGTCCGGGGGAGTGGCCGGCGGCGCTCCGCATCCGTACGCCGGGGAAGATCTCCTGGCTGTCCGCCACCGTGCGGATGTGCGGCGCCAGCCCGGTGACCTCCTTCGTCTCCAGCAGGTCACGCCGGGCCCACTCCGGTTCGGACACCAGATAGTCCGCGTGGGCGAATGCGGGCCGGCCGGTGCCAGGTGCGGGGTGCCAGGCCCAACCGGTGTGGTCGGGGTGCAGATGAGTAATGGCCACCGCCTCGATCTGCTCGGGCCCGCGGCCGAGTTCGGCCAGGCTGTCCAGGAGCGCGCCCCCGTGGATCGCGCCGCGCGGGCCGTCCGGTGCGGGCGGCCAGGACTGCGGCCCGAACCCCGCGTCGATCAGCAGTGCGCGGTCGCCGTTCTCCACCAGCAGGCCGCCGATGCTTGCTACAAGATTGCCGGACTCGTCCAGGTACTCCGGGTGGTCGGCCCACACCGTGCCATGGGCGGTGTCGGGGAGCAGATCGCGTGGTCGCAGCCGCACCGCCCCGTCGGGCACGTAGGACACTCTCGTGTCGCCCAGCTGCAGCGAACGGATCCCAGCCGGCCGCCGCAGCCGCTCAGTCCGGTCGATCGCCGAGTACGTCATGGTCCATCTCTCCTTCTGCAGGTGGGTCGTTGCCGGGTTCCTCGGAGCGTCGGGACGACCATAAGCATCAAGTTAGAACTATGCAAGCTCAAAATATTCTCGCTTGATGGACTTGCTAGGATGGGATCCATGACGACGCCCCCGGAGCCGCCCGCCATCGCCGAGCGCGAGCTGTGCGGGCTGGTGAACGGATTGGCCCAGCGCATCGCCGACCACGTACGTCAACGCGCCGTCACCCTCGGCTTCACCGCCGCCCAGGCCACCGCGCTTCGGGAAATGACCGGACCGATGACCATGCGCGAGCTCGCCGAACGCATGAGCTGCGAGCCCTCCAACGCCACCTTCGTCATCGACAAGCTCGAAAAGCAGGGCCTGGTCGAGCGCCGCGCTCACCCCACCGATCGCCGCGCCAAGCACCTGGTCCTCACCCCGCAAGGCGGCTCCGCCCGCGAGCAGCTCCTCGAACTCCTCGCCCAGGACTCTCCACTGGCCGGCCTCAGCCCCGAACAGCAGCGCGCCCTTCAGGGCCTCCTGGAGCAAGCAGTCGCCCGTCCGTGACCAACGCCGGCCAAGAGGCCAACCCGGCCGCAGGGCTGCGGCGAACCGCGGGGCGAGCAGGTCGACGTCGGACGCCGACCTGCCGGATGCGCCGACGCCGCAGGCACCCCGGCGGCGCGGCGCGTACCTCTCCGTCGGGCCACTCCGGTGACCCGCTACGAAACACCCGCTGAGGATGACCCCCGGCGGTCACCGGCCGAGGCCATGCCGAGCCAGGTGTGCGGGTTGCGTTCCCAGCACCAGCCGAGTTTGGGGGCGTGCTGGCTGATCCAGATCGCCGGGACACGGCGGTCGCCGGAACGGGAGCCGCCGAGGGAGAAGCACTTGTTCTTGACCAGGATCTCGGGGGAGTGCGTGATCATCGCGATCCCCTCCTCGATGGTGAGCAGGGTCCGGCCCCTGGCGGCGATGGTGTCCATGGCGTCGTTGGGCACCGCGCCGCAGAACTCCTCGCCGCGTTCGATGTCGAACAGGAGGTAGGCCGACTGGTTCGGGAGCTCGGTCTCCTTGGTGGCGACGAAGCGTTCGAGCGCGCCGGGTTCGAAGGAGCGGTCGACGAACCCGGGCTTGGTCTTTCCGGCCAGGGTGGTGCGCGGCATCATCTGCTCGATCGCGACGAGGTGCCGGGTGACCACCAGCAGGAACGGCAGCCGACCGGTGTCCGGCTCGTAGGTGTCTTGCCGGTCGGTGACGAGTTCACGCAGGGGCGCGACCTCAGCGGTGAACTGTTCCTCCGTCAGACCGGCCATCGCCGGGTAGTCCCGCTCGATGAGATTTCGGACCTGTCGGTCGAACTCGGTACCAGAGTCGATGGCGGTGCTTGTCAAGGTGGGTCCTCTCGGATCGCTCGGTCGATGAGCAGCAGTACAGGGGCAGGGTCCGGTACACGGGCAGGGAGTCACTGCGCGGGCACGGACCGGGTTCCGGGACGTGGCCGTTCGAACAGGTCGTCGATCAGGTAGACGTCATGGGCAGAGAGAGGGGTCAGGCGCGGTGCCGCTGTCGGGTGAGGCGCGCGAGGGCACCGCTTTCCAGCGCCGTCCACACGGCACCGTCCGGCCCGAGGGTGATGCCGTGCGGCTCCGAGCCGGCTGCGGACAGGTCGTGCACCTCGATCACGCCGTCGACGGTGACGGAGCCGACGCGGTTGCCTCCCCACTCGGTGAACCACAGGGCACCGTCGGTGCCCGGAGTGATGGCATGGGGTCTACCGGCCGGGTCGGGCAACGAGAACTCGGTCACCTGCCCGTCGACGGTGATCCTGCCGATCTGCCCGGTGGCGATCGCCACGAACCACAGTGCGCCGTCTTGAGCCGTGGTGATGCCGACCGGGGCTGCTGCCGGGGTGGGCAGCGGATGAACGGCGATCGTTCCGTCGGTGCCGATCCGCCCGATGGCGTTGGCCTGATTCATGGTGAACCACATCCCCCCGTCGAGTCCGGCACTGATCGCGGAGGGGAACGCACCGGTGACCGGGAGCGCGAATTCGGTGACCTTCCCGTCGGTGGTGATGCGGCCGATACGGTCGGCGGCGGTCTGGGTGAACCACAGTGCGCCGTCGGGCCCGGCGGCGATGCCGTACGGTCCACAATCGGGGGTGGGCAGGGGGAACTCGGTGACGTGCCCGGCAGTGCTGATCCGCCCGACGTGGTGCGCCTTGTAAGCGGTGAACCAGAGCGCCCCGTCGGGCCCGGTGGTGATGATCGTGGGCCCGCACTCCGGATCGAGCTGGTGGTATGTGGCCTCCCGGCCGGGGACCAGCCGGCCGATCCGGCCATCGCGGACCATGGTGAACCACAGCGCGCCGTCCGGCCCGGTGGTGAGCGCGTACGGCCCGCCGTCCGCCACCGGGTACTTGTGTAGCGATACCTGGGTCACAGCGTGCTCCCCAATCCGTGCCGGCCGGCGATGCGTTCGATGTCGGCCGGGCTGCCGGCCATGAGGGTGCGGGCGTGCTCGGTGACCAACTCCACCGGCCAGTCCCACCAGGCCGCGCGGCGCAGTCGCGCGATGTCGGCGTCGTCGAAGCGCTGCCGGATCGGGCGGGCCGGGTTGCCGCCGACGATCGTGTAGGGCGGCACATCGCCGGTGACCACCGCGCCCGTGGCGACGATCGCGCCGTCGCCGATCCGCACCCCCGGCATGACGGTGGCCCGGTAGCCGAACCAGACATCGTTACCGACCACGGTGTCACCCCGGTTGGGCATACCGGTGACGATGTCCAGGGTCCGCTCGGCCCACTCACCACCGAACATGGTGAACGGGAAGGTGGTGACGCCCATCGTCGGATGCTCGGCACCGGCCATCAGGAACCGGGTTTCCGCGGCGATGGCGCAGTATCGGCCGATGATCAGCTTCTCCGGCCCGTAGGCGTAGAGCACGTTGCGGTGCTCGAACCGGGTCGCGCCGTCCGGGTCGTCGTAGTACGAGTACTCGCCCACCACGATCTTCGGCGAGCTGACCAGCGGCTTGAGGAACACCACCCGCTCATGCTCGGGAAGCGGGTGCTGGGTCATCGGATCAGGTGGCACGTACAACTCCAGAGGTGAAGGGATGTTCGCCGCGGCTCGGCCGGCCGAGCCGTGGAACCGTCAGTCGAGGAAGCCGTAGACCCGGCACAGCCGAGACTGCTCGGCGACCAGGACGGCCAGCCCGATGATCACTGGTGGGCCGTCGACCGGCCCCAGCTCCCAGGCGAGACGCGCCGCATGGTGGTGGCCGTCGACGTGCCCTGCCGCTCGGTACACCAGGCCGGGAAACTGCTGCTGGGCCGTTGCCACGGCCGCGTCGATGGCGTCGCGGCCCTCGGCTGCCACGACCGGGTCGACATAGCGGGCGTCGTCGGTCCACAGCTCCTCGATGAGCGCCCGCCGCCTGGCCGGGGCACGCTCGTTCCAGCTCGCCAGGTACCGCCTGGCCAGCTCCTGGATGTCGGACATGATCGGTCTCCTCGGCCGTCGTGCGCTGTGGTCAGCACGCTACGGCGGCGGACGGGGACGCCGAATCCGTCACCTGCCGGTAGTCGACCAGGGAGTTTGTGGCCGACTTAAGTACGATCGTCGGGTGTTGCACGGACGGGGTGAAGAGATATCGGTCATCGACCGATTGCTGGCGGACTGCCGGACCGGTCGCAGCGGGTGCTTGACGATCACCGGGGAGCCCGGCGTGGGCAAGACCGCACTGCTGGAATACGCGGCGTCGGCGGCCGAGGGGCTGCGAGTCATGCGCAGCACCGGAATCGAGTCCGAAGCGCACCTGCCGTTCGCCGGTCTGCACCTGCTGCTGCGGCCCGCTCTCGACCGCATCGATGCGCTGCCCGCACCGCAGGCACGAGCCCTGCGGGGGGCGTTCGGACTCGCACCAGCCGAACCGGGCGACCGTATGCTCGTCGGTATCGCCCTCCTCTCCCTCCTCGCCGAGTTCGCCGACCAGGGCCCCCTCCTGTGCCTCGTCGACGACGCCCAATGGCTGGACCGGGCATCGGTCGAGGCCTTGCTGTTCGCCGCGCGGCGGCTCGACGCCGAAGGCATCGCGCTGATCGTCGCCGCCCGGACCGGTTTCGCCGCGCCCGGACTCGCCCAGCTACCGCTGACCGGGCTGGATGCCCCCGCCGCCGCCGAACTCCTCGCCGAGCACGCCGCCGCACTGTCGCCCGTCGACCGGTACCGGGTGCTGGCCGAAGCCCAGGGCAACCCGCTCGCTCTCCTCGAACTGCCGGCCGCCCTGGCTGCCGACCCGACGGTCCTCGCCGGTCAGGCTCTGCCCATGACCGGCACGGTCCAGGCGGCCTTCCTCGACCAGGTGCGGCGGCTGCCCGAGCCGAGCCGGCACCTGCTGCTCGTCGCGGCCGCCGAGGACACCGGCGACCGCGATGTCGTCCTGCGCGCGGCCGCCGACCTCGGTTGCCGACCGACGGACCTGGTGCCTGCAGAGGAGGCCGACCTGCTGCGGGTGGACAACAGCACCGTGCGCTTCCGCCATCCCCTCGTCCGGTCGGCCGTCTACCAGGCGGCCCCGATCAGCCTGCGTCTTGTGGTGCACACCGCCCTCGCCGAGGTCCTCGACCAGCCGGAGGACGCCGACCGGCGCGCCTGGCACCGCGCCGTGGTGGCCACGGGCCCTGACGCGCAGGTGGCCGCGGAACTGGAGAGCACCGCACAGCGCGCCGCCGCGCGAAGCGGATACGCCGCGGCGGCAGCCGCCTACGAGCGGGCCGCACAGCTGACCTCGCCCGGCCCCGACCACGCCCGCCGACTCGTGCTGGCCGCCGAAGCGGCCGCCGAGGAAGGCGATGTCGAACGCATGGCAGAACTCGCCCGTCGCGGCGCCGCGCACGCCGACGACCTGGCCCTGACCGTCCGCGCCAACCGGATCCGCGCCGCCGCCGCGTTCCACCACGGTTCGCTGCGCACGGCCTGCCGGCTGCTGGCCGAGGCTGCCGCGCTCACCCGGGACGACGACCCGTCGCTGGCCGCTCACATGATGCTCGACGCGGTGCACGCCGCCTGGTACCTCGGCGAACGCGAGATCGCGGAGACCGCAGACCAGCTGGACGCCCTGCCGTTGCCGCCCGAGGACCCGCTCACCCACGTCGCCCACCTGCTGACCTGGGTCGTGCGCTCCGCGATCGGACAAGGTGACCGCCGACCGCAAAACCTCACCCGACTCATCGCCGCCGCCCGACGGACCGGATTCGGCGGACCGCACGACACCATCCTGGTCGGTGCCACCAGTCTCCAGGCCGCCGGCCACGACACCGAGGCACACCAGGTCGCCGGCGAACTCCTTGCCCGCTGCCGCACCCTGGGACAGCTCGGTCGGACGGCGCCGGTGCTGGCGTGTCTCGCCCGGGCGTCGACCTTCCTCAGCCGCCACTCCGACGCCTGGGACGAGGCGACCCAGGCGCTGCAGCTCGCACGAGAGCTCCGGCACCGGCAGTGGATCGCCGAGACCACCGGCATACTGGCCTACCTGGCAGCGGTGAGCGGGGATGCGCAAGACTGCCACGCCTTCGCGGACGAAGCGCTCACCGCACCGGAACCCGGCGTCACCGCACCCGGCACGCCCTGGGCACACTGGGCGCTGGCCCTGCTCGAGCTGGGCCACTCCCGCTGGGAGGCCGCCCTCAACCGGCTGGCAACCCTGCACGCCGGACCGGTACGACATCAGCTTCCCGGTCTACGCAGCATCCCCGACCTGATCGAGGCAGCGGTACGGCTCGGCCGACCGGCTGACGCCCGCGAGCCCCTTGCCCGGCTCGACGACTGGGCACGCCAAACCGAGCAGCCATGGATCGACGCGCACGTGCACCGCTGCCGAGCCCTGCTCGCACCGGAAGCCGACGCCGAGGAGCTGTACCGGGCGGCCCTGCGGCTGCACCCCGACGACAGACAGTTCGAACGCGCCCGCACCGCGCTGCTCTACGGCGAATGGCTGCGCCGTATGCGCCGCAAGTCCGATGCCAGGGGCCAACTCCGCGACGCCCACGAGACGTTCCGGAGACTGGGCGCCACCCCCTGGGCGCAGCGGGCGCGCGCCGAACTCGACGCGACCGGCGAAGTCGCCCCGCGGCCCGAGGCCGCAGACGGAGCACTGGCCGTACTCACCCCGCAAGAGGGGAAGATCATCCGGCTGGCCGCACGCGGATTGTCCAACCGCGACATCGCCGCACAGCTGTTCCTCAGTCCCCGCACCGTCGGATACCACCTCTACAAAGCTTTCCCCAAACTCGGTGTCACCGCCCGGGCCGAACTCGCCGCCCTCGACCTCCTGGACACCGTCGAGCACCGTCCGCACCCCGGAGCCGTTCCACCTTCCTCAGCCCCCTCCCAAGAACGTGCCCACCAGCAGGCGCGTTCGCCCAACCTGACGAAGCACCATTGAGAGGCCCTCACGGAAGCTTCTGATCATGTGGCCTTCGGCTTGGGGGTGTTGGTTCGTGGCCTGCTGGCGGAACCTGGCTGCCTGGAAACAAGATCGGTGCGTGGAACCAACTGCACCTGATGCTGGACAAGACCCCGGCCGTGGCCGGCGCGTCGGTCGGTAGAACCTCAGACACATCCAGTTGCGGTGGTCAGTGCGGTTCGAAGTCCGGGTAGTAGGCCGCGGCTGCGGTTGCGGTGTCGATGTTCCGTGGGAAGAGCGCGGCTTCATAGGCGCGGATAGCCGCGTCGATGTCCTCGGGCTGTTCGGCGATGGCGGTGCCGAGCTGCCCTGCGTCGAAGAGCGCCCAGTTCGCCCCTTCGCCGTCCGGCGGTGCCAGGTGGGCCGCGTCCCCGATGAGTGTGACCCCAGGTACATGTTCCCAGCGGTGTCCGATCGGTAGCCCGTACAAGGGGCGGAAGATCGGCGGGATGTCGCTGTCCGCGATCAGGGCGACGAGTTCCGGCGCCCACCCCTCGAACATCGCCGCGACCGTTCGGGCGGCCGCAGGCCCGTCATGGAAGTCGATGCCGTCGAACCAGTCGAGCGGCTGGTCGAACATGGCGTAGGAGTGCAGGGTGTCCGCGCGCTCGCGCTGCACGCCGAGACCTGTGCCGGTCGTTTCGTCGTAGGCGGTCATCGACCCGCCGCCGACCAGCGCCAGGGTGGCAGGGTGTCGGGTGTTGCTCTCATACAGGTACGTCTCGACCATCGAGCGTCCGGCGTAGGCGGGCGTGGCATCGGAGAGCAGCGGTCGGACCTTCGACCAGGCGCCGTCCGCGCCGACGAGGATGTCGGTGACAATCGTCGCTCCGTTGGCGAAGGTCACTTCGTGACGACCGTCCCGGAGGGTCCGAACGTGCTGAGTCTTGTGGCCCCAGACGACCGTGCCGGCAGGCAGGGATTCCAGCAGCAACTGTCGGAGCTCGCCACGCTGCACCTCGGGGCGGCCTCCGGCGGGGTCATCGGGCTGATCCGCCAGGACGGTGCCGTCAGGTGCCACGTCGCGGGATGCCTGGCGACCTTCGAGAACGAGGGATCGGAAGCCGTCCATCAGACCGGTGGCACGTATCCCGTGCTGTCCGTTGTAGTCGTGGATGTCGAGCATGCCGCCTTGGCCCCGGGCCTGAGCAGACGCCTCCGCCTCGTACACCGTGGACGGTATTCCTTGAACCGCCAGGGTCCGTGCCAGTGTCAGTCCCGCAAGTCCGGCACCGAGGATCGTGATCTGAGTCATACATGTGTTCCTTACTGCCGGCGGACGGACCGGCGGTCCTGCCCGCAGAGGGTTCCGGCCGCCGCGCGGAGCAGCAGGGCCGGGTCAGGGGGAGCTGGTTGGCTCGATCCGGGAGGCGAGCTGTTCCAGGAACTCGTAGAGCTGGGCCTGTTCTGCGGCGCCCAGCGGCGCGAGAATCGACTCTTCGACGCGGTCCATGGCCTCTTCGAAACCCTGGATCAGTTCGGAGCCCGCCGGGGTGACATGCACCCGGCGGCTGCGCGTGTCATCCTCCTGCGTCTGGCGTTCCACGAGTCCGCGCCGCTCGAGTCCGGCCAGGAGCCGCGAGACGCTCGGCGCGCTGGTGCGCATGGCCCGCGCGACGTCACGCTGAATGGCATCCGGGCTCTTCGACAGGTACGCCAACACGGCGCTCTGCTCGTGAGTGAGGCCGCGTTCCCGTATCCAGTCGTCAGCGATGCGTCGCTGCCCCCACACAACCCACCGCATCAGCTCCAACGTGCTTTCCCGCTTCGATCCGCCCATAGTTAACACGCTAACTGTTGCAGGGCTAACAATCAAGCTTCCTTGGGCTTCGCCCCACTGCGGAAGGTCGAGAACGGCCGGACGGCGCCCGAGCAACACCGGGGACCTTGGCCCGCTTCTGTGAGGGCCTCCAAGTCACCCGCTGCGCGACAGACGTGCGGGTCTCCCGATGCGGCGCCCCCACTTGGGACTCGGCGTCGGAAGCACAGCAAGAGATCAGCTCGTCCAAGGAGACCGCCGTGCTGCACCACGAGCTCCGGGCCGCCCGCCAAGCCGCCTTCCTCACCAGGGCCGCGCGCCGCTCCGTACGGAGATCACCACGCTGGCCGGCCGGGCGCGGATCCCGCTGCCTCAGGCCGACGGGGAGACGGCCCCGCCCCCGACGCCGACGACGGCAATCAACGCTCCGAGATGGGGAGCGAGCGCGCACAGCGCCGTGGCCACGGCGCACGTCGCGGTGCCCAGCAGGATCGGCATTCGCCGTCCGTAGCGGTCGGAGAGCGGAACAGGGCTGCGAACCGCACCTACTCCTGTCGGCGTGGCACGCCATCATGTGTGCAGGGCGAGGGACAACCGGAGACGAGGGTGACACGATGCTCGCTGAGGAGTACGGCTACCAGGTGTCCGACAGACGGGCCGCGGAGTTCCCCGGCGTCATGGAACTTCTTCGGAGCGGGCGACGAAAGAGCCTTCAGCGCGGAGCTGCGGGAGTCGCGGTTCTGGCGTGCGTCGGCGTGTTATGGATGTTCCCGGGAACGCACCTGTTCCTTTTCGCAGGTGCCTTTTTACTCGCTCCGTACGTCCTGACCGTGTTGTGGGTAGTCATTACTGATGCTGGCTGGCCTGGTGCGGCGGAGCTGATGCGTCTCGCCCGGCAACACCCCTTCCAGGTGTGGCCGTGTCAGGCTGAGGAAGACAGCAAAAGGTGGAACACCAAGCGACTCCTGCTCCTGGCTCCCGACGGCAAAGTGGCGCGGGAGTTCCGTACGAAGATGCCCGACAGCGTGTGGCACGGAATGACCGATGGCCGGGGTGTTCTGTGGATCGCCGGAGACCTGCGCTTCAATTGCCTTGTTGCCACGCCGGGGGCCGACAGCGTATGGGCAGCACGGGCGATCCCGCCCGAGGCGCAGCCGCCCCGCTCCTCCCACCTCAACGCGGTGGAGGACGAACTGCTCCGCGCCGCGACGCAGGAAGCTTTCCGTTATTGGCTTCTCTGAATGCCCTGCACCCGCCAACACCCACCGACAGTGGATCGGCCCGGGGGAGGGGGTCAGGCCCACTCCCATCCGATACCGAGGATGCCGGGCCCTGCCGGGTGCCGGACCAGATGGACCGTACGGCTTTCTCCTCGTAGCGTCAGCTCCTGCGTCGCGCTCGGCCGCGCTCCGGCAGACGTACGCGCGAAGCTGCGGCAGCGGACGGGCAGCTGCGCCGCGTCGAAGCCGACCTGGAGCACGTACTGGCCACCGCCGAAGCTGAAGCCGCGTACATACTCATGGCTGACGCCTCCCGTACCGTCCTCGAAGGCGTAGCCGAAGACGTAGGTCTCTCCCGACCGCAGCCGGGTGTCGAAAAGCAACTCCGTCACCACGAGCTGGGCGCTCGTGCTCCAGCGGACGCGTCCTACCCGGCAGTTCTCACCCGCCCGCACCCGGACCCGCTCCGGCGCGCAGCCCGGGTCGCCGTGATGGATGGCGAGGTAGCGGTCGACGCCGTCGCGGTGGGCGCGGACGGCCTGCTGGGAGGAGCGGGAGAGCAACTCGCGGCACGCCCCGATCCGGACACGCTCCCAGTGGTCGAGGGTGTGCAGCCCTCCGTCGAGCGGCGAGCCCAGTTGTGCCAGCAGCGTCCGCAGCACGTCGGAGCGTTCGAACAGCGTCTGGTACGAGCGTGAAGCGGGCCGGTCCTGGATTCCGTCATCGGTCCGGGCGAGCAGCCGCAGCAGCGACTCGGCGGGCAGTTCGAGTATGTCCTCAAGCGCACGTACGGCACTCAGCGACTCGGGGCGGCGCGGGCGGCGTGCGCCCTGTTGCCAGTAGCTGAGGCTGGTGACACCGACATTGATGCCGCGCAGCGCGAGCCGGTGGCGCACACGGTGCAGCGCGAGGCCGCGCGCCTCGATCGCAGCGCGCAGGGCGAGGTGAAAGGGGCCGGTGTGCAGCACTCGTTCGAGTTCGCCGGAGGTGCCGGAGTCCGCGGAGTGAACGTTCACAGCCGAAGCACCGCCCTTCCATCCCTCGCCAGCCCGTGAGCCGGGCCGTTCACATACGCGCCCCCGCTGTTCACAGCTCGTTCCCGTGCCGTATTGAAGCGTGTTGACCAGGCACCGACAACTCACGATGCTCAACGGCAGCATCCGGATGCGCTCCTCCACCCCCTTCGTTCCCTGGGAGGATCGCCATGTCCCCACTGACTCTCCGCCGTCGCGCCGACGGCGACCGGCCGCGCGACGGCGTCGGCCGTACCCGGCGCAGACGTCTCGCACTGGTCGCCGCCACAGCGGCAGCCCTGCTCGCCCTGCCCACCGCGGTCGCCACGGCGGCGGCTCCTGGCGGCTCGGCACCGACGACGACCGATCCAGCACGCACACTCGCCGCCAAGCGGCTCGACATCACCATGCAGGCGCAGCAGATGAGCAACTGGTGCTGGGCGGCCGGAGGCAACACCATCGCCGACTACGCGGGCGAGAACTACAGCCAGAACGCCTTCTGCAACGCCGCCTTCGGCCGTAGCCAGGGCAGCTCCTGCCCCAACAGCCAGGCGACACTGGGCCATGTGCAGAACGCCCTCGACTGGATGGGCATCAACCCCGGTTCGTACGTCTCAGGATGGCTGCGCTACAGCACGGTGCAGAACGAGATCAATGCGAACCGCCCCATCGAGACGCGCATCCTGTGGAGCTCGGGCGGCGGCCACATGCACGTCCTGTACGGCTACGACACCAGCAGGAGCTGGGTGTACTGGGGCGACCCCTGGCCGTCGAACAGTCGCTACAACTGGGCGTCGCACAACTGGTACATCGACAACAACGAGTTCTCGTGGACCCACTCGCTCTACCGGATCGGAGCGTGAGGTCATGACGAAGGCCTTCTCCGCGCGGCGTACCTCCCTGCGCTCGGCCGCGAGCGCGGGAGCCCTGACCGTCGCGCTCCTGGGACTCGCCCCGCACGCGCACGCCGACACCGCCGCCGAACCCCCGGCACCGCCGCAGGGAGCGGCGAACGCCGCTCACAAGGCGGCGTCCGACGAGGCGACACTCGACGCCCTCGCGCGCTTCTTCGCCCGCGACGGTGCCGTGACCGCCGCGAGGGCGGAGCCACGTATCGAGGGTGAGACGGTGCCGGTCTACGCCCTTTCGGCGGACTTCGTGGCCGCGCCCTCCGCCGCGCGGGCCACCGCACGGCCGGTGGCAGAGCTGAAGTCGTTCGCCACCACGGCCATCTCGTCCGACGGGCAGCGAGCCTCCCTCATGTCCGCGCGAACCGCACGCGGCTGGCAGGTCGTCAACATCGCCACCGGTGACGACGAGACACGCTACGCCGCCAAGGGCGCTGCCAAGGCCGCCGGCGGCACAGTTTTCGAAGAGCCGCAGATCGATGCCTGGTACGTACTGGACGGGACACGTGTGCTGCCCCTCGACCCCGACGCGCGCAAGGCGGTAGGCGCTGAGGGGACGAGCCTGAGCGCCTACCACGCGCGGGTGCACGAGACGTACGGCGACAAGCTGCCGGGCTCCGGCTACGACAAGAAGGGCCTGGCGGGAGGCTTCGGCCCGCAGAAGGAGAAACAGGAGGTGACACAGGAGGAGAACGCAGTGCCCACGGCATCGGGCAGCGGCGAACAGCCGCCCACCGACGCGCTCGGCCTGGTCGCGGTGAGCGCGGCGGGCATCGCGGTGGCAGCCGGCGGCACATGGCTGGTGCGGCGCCGCACACGCCCACGGCACGGCTGACCGACTGCTGCACACCGGGGCCGGGCCGAGCGGTCCGGCCCCGTTCCGCTGCCCGCACCGATCGCCCGATCGGCCCATCGGGGGGTCGGTGCGTCTGCCCACCGTCGGGCCTTCCCCTCTCCGTACGGTCCCGCAGACGGCAGGTGTCGCCGACGGGCTGTGCCGGATGGCCGAACTCGACGACCGCAGGCTGAATCGCTGCTACGAGCGTGCGGAGCCTTGATCCCGATGCCCGTAGGCCGGTGCTCTCAACAGTTCGTTGAGCTCGGCCTCGGCGTCGTCGTACCCGGCGTCACGAATCCCGTTGCAACTCCTGCACGTAGCCCGCCAGCCCCTGGCTCGTGGCATCGGTGGGAGCTGTCGCCTCGGCAGCGCAGCCCACGATCGGAGTGACACGGCGCGGGTGGCTGACCCTCAACCATCAGATGCAGATTCTCGCGTTGGTCATGGTCACCGCGCTGATCGCTGTGTTTGTCGCCTTGCGTGAGCGGCAGCAGCGGGAGATGACCCAGGTGCGTTCGGTCTCCGAGGCCGTGCAGCGGGTGTTGCTGCGTCCGCGTTTGGGGCTGCTGCGTGTTGCTTCGGTCCATCTGGCGGCCGAAGCCGAAGCGCAGGTCGGCGGTGACTTGTTTGCCGCCGCCCGCACGCAGGGGCGGACCGGGACGGCGTCCGACTTGGCCGATTGCGAGTGGGTCGCCCTGGCACTCGGTTCGGCACCCCGCCCCGGCCCCGGCACCCCGCGAACCTTCGCGCGCAGCCGGTCGTGCGATTCATCGACCAGCCCGGATCGGCCAGCGGCGGAGGAAGGCATGCGCCCGGTCCCAGGGCGGGAAGTCGGCCGACATGGCACGCCACTTCACGCCGCTGACGCGCTCCGTCTCCTCGGGGGGTTCACGAACGGTTCTGGCCAGCGGGTTCTCGACGCTTTGAAGATCGTTTCCCAACCCGACCAAGATCGCGTCCCGCGTCACCGTTTTCCCCGGGCCGGCTGGGGACGCGTGGCCGGCGCTTCGGCGGCCGGGGCGGATGCGAGCAGCATCGCCGCCATCTCCTTCGCCCGCCGTGCGGGCTCGGCGGAGCGCTCGCGCAGGGCCGTGACGGTCGCGCCGTCGAGCAGCAGGATGAACCGCTCGGCGAGCGCGGCGGGTTCCGGGTGCCCCGCCGAGGCGAGGAGTTCTTCGAGGTAGGCGGTGACAGAGCGTTTGTGTTCGGCGGCTACCCGGTGGGCCGGGCTGGTGGCGTCGGTGATCTCCACCATGGCGTTGATGGAGGCGCAGCCGCGGAAGTCCTCGGTGGCGAAGCTCTCCGCCAGCGCGTCGAACACGGCCAGCGGCGAGCCTCCCCGGTCGGCCACCGCCTGCGCCAACCAGCTCCGCCAGCGCTCGTCGTAGCCGCGCAGCATGGTCACGACGAGGTCGTCCTTGCTGTCGAAGTGTCGGTAGAACGAGGCGCGGCCGACGCCTGATTCGGCCAGCAGCCGCTCCACTCCGACCGCGCGGATGCCCTCCGCATAGAAGAGCTTCTCCGCGGCCTCGACCAGGCGTTCCCGGGCTTTCGTCGGCATGGGGCCGAGAGTACCCGGCATTGGCCAGAAACGGAAACGTTCGGTACCGTCCTGGGATTCGGAACCGGTCGGTTCCGTCTTGAGTCATTGACCAGGGAGCGAGAAGAAGCATGCCCACCGAGTCCACAGAGCCTCCAGAGTCCACGGAACTGTCACCGACCGGTGGCGCTGCGGCACAACCGCCGACGCAGGCAGCCCCCGGCACCGGCCGCTGGGGGGTGCTCGCACTGGCCGTCGGCGTCTTCGTGGTCGGCACCGGGGAGTTCGTCCTGGCGGGGTTGCTGCCCATGCTCAGTGCGTCACTGGACATCTCCATGGCCGTGGCCGGTCAGGTGATCACGGTGTTCGCCCTCTCCTGCGCGGTGGCGGCTCCGGTGCTCACCACCCTCACGGCGAGGTGGCCACGACGCCGTGTGCTGCTGCTCGCCGTGCTCACGTACCTCGTCGGAAGCTTGGGTACGGCGCTGGCTCCGTCGTACACCGTGGTCCTCGCGGCGCAGATCGTGGCGGCCACCGGGGTCGGGGTCTTCGTGCCGACCGCATCTGTCACCGCCGCCGCGCTGGTGCCGCCCGAACGCAGCGGCCGGGCGATCGCCACCACCGTCACGGGGTTCACCGCCGCCGTCACGCTCGGGGCGCCGCTCGGCACCATGCTGGGAGAACTGCTCGGCTGGCGGGCCACCCTGTGGTTCGCCGCCGTGCTCGCCGCCCTCGGCATGCTCGGAATACGGGCACTGCTGCCCCGTGACCTCTCCGTTCCCGCGCCTACGGGACTGCGGCAGCGGCTGCGGCCCCTCACCCAGGGACGGATCCTCGCCACATTGGGCACGACCCTTGTCGGCTTCACCGCCGTCTACATTCCGTACACCTACATCGGAGCGGTGTTCGAGCCGGCGACGTCCGGCGACGGCATCCGCCTGTCCGTCCTGATGTTCGCACTCGGAGTCATCGGCACGGCTGGGAACCTCGCCGCCGGTGCCCTCGCCGACCGGATCGGCAGCCGACGCGTGGTCGCGGCAGCGCTGGCATGGTTGACCGTCAGCCTGCTCGTTCTCCCGCTCACCACCTCGAACTTCGCGGCAGCAATCGCGCTGATCCTCTGCTACGGCGTCGCGGCCTTCGCGATCACGACCCCCCAGCAGCACCGCCTGCTCGCCCTCGAGCCTGGCTCCGCCTCGGTGCTGGTCTCCCTCAACCAGGCCATCCTGTACCTGGCCATCGCCCTGTCCGGAGCCGTCGGTGGCATCGGGATCGCCTGGGTCGGTACCAACAACCTCAGTCTCATCGCCGCCGTGCTCGCCGCCCTGGCCCTCGGTCTGTCCCAACTGGCCCACCAACTGGCAACCCGGTCAACCACCCCGACTCCCAGCTGACGACGCCGGACCTCCCTGCCCCCAGCAGGTCTTCACGTCTGCGGTAGCCCGGCCTACCTGCGGCCTGGCCATCCCGAACAAGCACTTGGCGGCACGCCAACCACGGTGCCGACCAACCAGATCCGCGAGGCAGGGGCAGGCGCGGCTCCCTCGATCGGGGGTAACGTTGAGTTCAGGCAGCCCGTCTTTCCGCGGAACGGCGGCGTGGTTTCACGGTTCGGAACGGTAGCCGTGGAGCCGTGGTGCTTCCCCTGGGCCAGCTGGCTGTGGGAAGCCCGGTCACTGCCGAACGTGGCTGCCAGGCGGCTGGTGTTGTTGTGAGCCGCCTGCGGTGCCTCCCGCGCCAACGGGAGGCACCGCTCTGTGCCCGAGGTCCGCTCCCGCCGTGCGCCCAGTACGAGTCCCAGGGCAAGTAGACGTTTCGGCGATGAGAGACAGCGCCATACCCCGCTGCTGCTCTCGCATGGCTGCTCCCCGCCCATGAAGCCCGTCTGCAGCGCGGCGACCGCGTCCTGCTCTGCACCGACGGCGTCACCGAGGGCCGGAAACCCTCAGGGGAACGATCGGCAGTGAACGCTTCAGCGACTTCCGTCTGCGGGCCATCGCCGCGGACGAGATCCCGGCCGATCCTGGCCGCCGGCCCGGATCCGCTGTTCGTATCGGCGTAAGGCACCCCGTCCGCGGGGATAGGTGACCGCGACCCCAAAGGGCCTGCCCCAGCAGGTCCCCCACGCTGGGGCTGATCGGGGTGTTGTGAAGGAGCTTCCGCTGGGTCTGCGGGGCCTGAATGCCGGCTCCGCCGAGACATTCTACCGGCGCGGCCTGCTGGAAGCCGCCGGCCGACCGGCCCGCGGCGGCTCGCGCTGCGCCGAGGCGGACGAACCGCGTGTGCGGGCTGTGCGCGCTGGTATGAGGCGACGGGTGGGTTACTGCTCGGCCGTTCCGGATTCCCGGTTGATGGACTCCTGGTAGACGTCCGCATAGGTGCGTGAGTCCTTGACCAGGTCGTCGCAGAATGCGGCGACGTCCGTGCCGATGAGTTCCAGGACGCCCTTGCCCGCGGCGGCGCCTTCCTCGAAGAAGTCGACGATTCCGGGGAGCAGGGGCCCGTCAGGCAGGTCGATCGGTCCGACCTTGAACAGGTACTTCTGCATCTCCTTGTAGACGATCTGGTAGTCCGGCGGGAGCGCCTTGACCCGGGCCAGGTGCGCCCGCCACTGCTTCTTGCCTTCGACGATGTCCTGGATGCTCACGTCAGCCTCCCAGCCGGCTCAGCTTCTTTGCGACATTCCTGTTCAGCTGCTCGCGCCACCGGTCGCGATAGGTGCGAGCTCCTTGGCCACCGGCCAGCGCCGCGCAGAAGCCTGGGATGTCGTCGCCGAGTACCTCATGGACGCTCTGCCCGTCGGCCGCTGCTACTTCTAGAAGCCCCAGGGCGGCGTCGAGGATCGGCAACAGGTTGCGGCCGGTGAAGTCCCCATAGGGGAAGAGGTGGGCGATGATCTGTCCCCACGCCGCCCGGTAGTCGTCCGGCAGTGCCTCGGCCCGGGCTTCGAACGCCTTCCATTCCCGGGTGAGATCGCTGCCTGTGATCTTCTCCCAGAAGTTCATCTCCCGCCCTCCTTGAGCTTGTCGATGCGTGATGAGACGTACTGCCATTTCGCCCAGAACTTCGCGAGTTCCTCGCGTCCGGCGTCGTTGAGCGCGTAGAACTTGCGCGGTGGACCCACCCCGGATGGTCGTTTCGTCACCTGGACGAGTTTGTTCCTCTCCAGCCTCAGCAAGATGGTGTACACCGTCCCCTCGGTGACGTCGGCGAAGCCAATCTCGTGCAACCGACGGGTGATGGCGTACCCGTAGGTCTCCTCGCCGCCGATGATTTCGAGCACGCACCCTTCGAGCGTGCCTTTCAGCATCTCCGTCAGGTCGTCCATCGCGAGTCCTCCTCGGCCTCAACGGCCCCCACACCGGTACCTCGTAGCACCGAGTACCACTATACGGTATCACCGAGTAGTGGACGTCAGTGATCGGCGAACACGGACACGCACTCAAGCGCTCTCCGGATGAGTTGAAAGCTCACGCCCTTGAGCGCGGTCGGCAGGTGAAGCAGGGGCACGCCTGCACCGATCGTCCCGGTGCGACTGACCCCATGGCTCGGCCGGGCTGAACCACGGCGCGCCACCAGATCCGTGCCGGCTACGCGACGGAGTCCTGGCGCTCACCTAGCTCGGCTATCACCCTGCACCGGTACGAGTACGAGCGGCAGCAGTGACGACCCGAATCACCCCTCGCACACGTCGTTCCGAGGTCACAGAAAGCTGACGCAGCGGAAGCCGGTGTCGTTGTCGAGCATCGTGGCGTCGGCCGCGTTGCGCAACGCAGGTGCGGCTGGACGGGCTTGTACGGGCTGACGCCGGGCTGTTAGCGCGAGGCAGGTGCCGTGGTGGCTATGCCCGCCTCGGCGACGTCGCATTTTGCTGCCCGCCGGTGCGTCGCCCCGAGGGGAGATGTGCCCTTGAGAGCCTGGCCGACGGCAGCACACTCACCGAAGTCGCGCTGAGACTCAACCTTCTGGACAACCCGGCGGTGAGCTACCTGCGGTATGGCCAAGCCGCCGGCCTTCGACCGCGAGGTCTACAAGGTCAAACCTGGCTGTGGTGTCTCAGGACGTCGGTTCCGCGAAGTCCTTGAACATGAGCTGCTGCGGGCACGTCTCGAGTGTTTCCGAGCCCTGATTGAGGCTGACGCGGTAGCAGCTGTCTTTGGTTGCTCGGCTGATCGGCGGTCGGCCTTCGAGGGCGGCGCGCGGCCGCTCGGGGTGGTGGCAGTACGGGTCGCCCGCGAGGGCCCGGTGGCGCTCTCACTTGGACGCCCTGGCTTCACGTTTGCGGATCCTGGTACGTAGGGCGAGGAAACGACCCGGGGGCCTGGTGGCGCCAGGTCAGTAGTGGCCCGGAGCGGTCCCTGGTGATCGGGGCGGCGTTGGTGATGTGGAAGCCGGTGGCACGGGCTACAGCCGTGCTGGCCGCGTTGTCGGGGTTGATGCGCAAGATGACCTGCTGCAGGGCCAGGGCGTGGTAGGCGTAGTCGGTCATCAGCCGTACCGCGCGGGTGGCCAGGTGCTGCCGCCGATGACGGATGCCGACGGCGTAGGCGAGTTCGGCGTACGGGCCGCCCTGCGGCGGCCCGTCGGGGCCGGCGACGAACAACAGGATCTCGCCGAGCGCGGAAGGCCCCCCGCTGGTGATGGCCAACTGGATGCTGCGGCCCTCGGCACGGCGGGTGCGGGCCTGGTCCAGGTAGGCGCGAGCGGCGGCAAGATCGAACGGGTGGTGCAGGGGTGTCCACCGGTCGAGCTGGGGTTCGTCGAACAACTCCACCATCACCGGCGCATCGGCATCGTCCCACTCCCGCAACTGCAGACCCAGGCCGGTGATGCTCACGGCGGCAGGCAGGCGGCCGTTGGCAGCACGTGCGCGATCGGTCATCCGTGTTCTCCTTCTTCGCGGCATGTACATGCGCCGGTGGGGTGGGGTGGTGTGGTGGGGCGGCCGAAAGGAGCAGCCGCAGGCCGTCAAGGCCGTCAGGGTCGGCGAGGACGGTAGAGCCCTTGTGGCCGGCGGGGCGCAGGGCACCCGCAGGTGGCCGGACGGCTCTTAGGCGGAGGCGGCGGCCACGAAGAACGGAATGGCGATGAAAAGGCGGCCGCCCTCGGCGCGTCGGCGCTGCTCGATGAGCCACTCGTCGGCCTGATCACGGTCGACGGCGCCGCTCATGCAGGCCGGCTCGGCGAGCCTGGTGAGCAGCGACAGCATCGCGGGGTCGGTGAACACGATGGTGTGCACCTCGACGGTGACATCGTCGAAGCCGCTGTCCAGGAGCAGGTTGCGGTACTGGCGGCCGGCGCGGGGCGTGCCCAGGAGGTCGGCGCGGGCATGCACGATCGTGCGGGTGAGCGCCGCGTCGTCCGAGTCGATCATGATGGCGTCCCAGTCCTGCCCGACCAGGACTGCCCTGCCGCCCGGGGCAAGGACGCGCCGGGCTTCGGCCATCGCGCGCCCTGGTTCCCGAAGCACATGGAACACCTTGTCGGCGCGGTAGCCGCGCACGCTTCCGTCGGCGAACGGCAGATTCTCGGCTCCCGCCTCCCGGAACTCGGTCGCCGCCCACCGTTCCCGGGCCGCGGTCAGCATCACCGGGTCGGGGTCCACACCCACCGCGTGGATGCCGCGTTCGGCCAGCTCGGCGACGGCGCGTCCGGCGCCGCAGCCGATGTCCACGACAGTCGAGCCCGGGACGAGAGACAGCAGTTCGTAGGAGCGGGCCCGCAGCCGGGTGGCGCTGGGCAGCTGGTCCGCCGCGTCGAGGACGGCCAGCAGGGACTGGGTGTCGCGGTGCTCTTCCACCGCTTCCTGGTTTCTGGACATGGACGTCAGGCTGCGACTTAATGTCGGCGTGAAGTCAAGCGAAGACAACGGCGCCGCCGGGATGAGCATCGGCGCTCTTGCGGCACGGTTCGGCCTGGCCACTCATGTCCTGCGGCATTGGGAGTCGATGGGCCTGCTGCACCCCCATCGGGACGCGGGCGGGCGCCGCCGCTACGGTGCCGACGACCTCACCCGCGTGGCGACAATCCTCATCTCCAAGGAGGCCGGCCTCGGCCTGGACATCATCAGGAGCCTGTCCGCCACCGTCGACCGCACCACCCGGCACAAGATCCTGCATCCCGAGGCCGAGAAGCTCCGATCCAGAATCGCGGCGGCCCAGGTCTCGTTGGAGCTCATCGAGGGCGGCCTGAACTGCGCGCACGAGGACATCACCCAGTGCCCGAACTACCAGCGGCTCATCGCCGAGCGGGTCGGCCCCCGAGTGCCGGCGCACGGGCGGGCGCAAGACGGGAACCCGCCTGCTGCGCGGGCTGATTGAGCACAGATCGGCCGACGAGCCAATGATCACCGCTGTGGCGCCAACCTCATGAGAAGGCACACCCAGCGCCCGACAGGTGCTCGGGGCTGGCGGCGTGCTGGAGGTGTGGCTGGTCGGCGCTCGCGCCTTCGACCGGGTGCTGGGAGAGCAGCGGGGGCGTGGTGCGCTCGTGCGCCCGGTCAGGGGTGCGGTACAGCGGCGGGGCGAGCGGCTCCGGCCCGGTGGCTGCGGCCGTGTTCCTGCCTCTGGCTGGTACTCCGTCGTCCCATTCATCCGATTCGTCGCCGCCAGTACGGCTGCAGTTCGGCGGCTGGGAGGACGGCCGCTTGCCCAAGGCCCCGCAGTGCTGTCGGATCACTCCGGCCGAAGCGGTGCCGCACTTGGGGAACGACACGTTCTCGACGCCCCACACCTCAGGCCGGATCGCCTCGCACAACCGCTCGGCGGTCCGCCACCGCACCGGGTGGCCGGCCCCAGCCCTGCTCGACCGACTGGCGGCATCGGGCGGGTTCGTCTCCTGCACTGGTGAACAGTGCGGTCAGCATGGGTGCGCCGTGAGCAAGGGTCTGGTGCGGCAGGGGGCCTGTGGCGACGAGTGAGGCGAGTCCGTGGCCGATGGTCCAGCTCTGTGTCGCCAGTTCCAGCGGGTCTACCTCATCACGGAAGCGCCCGCTCGCCTTGGCCCGCTCGATGGATCGGACGAGACGGTGCAGGGTTTCGTCCGCGGCGCCGGCGTCTTCGAGGTCGAAGCCTGCGTCGAACATGACGCGGTAGAGGTCGGGGTTCTCCAGGGCGTTGGCCAGGTAGGCGGCGCCCAGGGCGGCGAGGTCTCGTACCGGGTCCGCGGAGATCTTGACGGCTGCGAGTCGGGTGGCCAGGCGTGTGAAGCCTTCTTGTCGCAGTGCCTTCCAGAGGCCGTCCATGCCGCCGAAGTAGGTGTAGACGGCCATCGTCGATACGCCGGTTCCGGCGACGAGGGTGCGCAGTGTGACCGGTTGCCTCGTCCGCAGCATCTGTGCGGCCCGGTCGAGCAGCAGGGAGCGGACCGCTGGGTCTTTCGTCCTCGCCATGGCTCCACAATACATAGCAACGCTATGCTTTGATGGGTGCCGAGATCTTGCTGCTCCATCTGCCACGAGGAAGAGGTCGCTCATGTCTGTGACGCTGCTCAACCCCGAGGGATTGCCGAAGCCCGAGGTCTACCGGCAGCTGTCGGTAGCCACCGGTTCGAAGCTGGTGTTCCTCGCGGGGCAGGTCGCCCGCGACGCCGACGGCCGCCCTGTGGGCCAAGGGGACTTCGCCGCGCAGGTCGAGCAGTGCTACCTCAACATCAGCACCGCTCTGGCCGCGATCGGCAGCTCCTTCGATGACGTGGCGAAGCTGACCGTCTACGTCGTCGACTGGAGCTCCGAGAAG
The DNA here is from genome assembly GCF_017676345.1 of Streptomyces smyrnaeus. Taxonomy (GTDB): domain Bacteria; phylum Actinomycetota; class Actinomycetes; order Streptomycetales; family Streptomycetaceae; genus Streptomyces; species Streptomyces smyrnaeus. The sequence continues at coordinate 80,466 of NZ_JAFFZM010000013.1, forward strand.
ATGCCGCTGCTGGGTCAGGGCGTGAGCCGGGCGGCAGCGAAACTGGGGATCGACCCGGTCAAGCCGATCACCCTGCTGGGCGTCGCGGCGCTGGGGGAACCGGACCTGCTGGTCGAGGTCGAAGCCACCGCGGTCATCGAATAGCCGTAGCACTGCGAGCAGGTGGCCAACGGGACCATCCACCATCTGGGCACCGGGGCGCAGTCGCGGGAACTGCCCGAACGCTTCGGCCCATGGCAGACCATCCACAAGCGGCACTTGCTGTGGTCGGCGGAAGGAACCTGGAGAGCTCCTGAGGTACGTCCAGTCCGCCGCCGATGCCGAAGCCAGCATCGACTGGTACATCGACGTCGACTCCACCAGCACGCGCGCTCACCAGCACGCCACCGTCCGAGTGATGGCTCGGACCTTGATCTCGGTCTCTCCTCACTTCCGGTGCACGTCGACACACCCCCGTCGTCCATGGGGTACCGCAGGACCTCGACGTGGCACCGCAAGGCCTCGGGGCCATCCCAGCATGCGCGGTGGCCCACCGACGGTGGAGAGACGCGCGCCCGGCACCGGCGTCGTCAGCTCCCTGTCCTTCGTCGGTGGGCCACCGCTCACGCCTGCTTCCAAGAAGCCTCTCCTGTAAGACAGGCCGTGCACATCCGGTGTCTCAGCTGCTGCGGATCTGCCGCGGCTGCGCGGCCGGTCCGCTCCGGTGGCGCAGCCGTCGTCGCACGTGTATGGCGCCGCCCAGTACGGCGGTACCGGCCCCCCACGCCATCAGTTGCTTGGCTCCGCTCCACCGGGCAGTGCGGGCGTGTTCGCACACGGGCGTGAGATGGGGGTCCCCTGAGGGGGTCTTGAGTGTGCGGGGGGAGAGGAGGGATCCGCACTCTTCCCGCACCGTCGCAGTCGGATCGGCGGGATCCGCGTTCGCACGGAAGGGCACCAGCACCACGACGACCGAGGTCATGAGCAGCAACACCGGGATGGACCACAGCACGAGGTTCACTGTCAGTCTCTTCCACCGGTGCGCTGTTCGTCCTGCTCCGGTTGCTGCGGCCTTGGTCATTGCCCGTGTTCCTCCCCGCCGAGTGCTTCCCGCGCCCGGATGCACGGTGCGCGCCTGTCTCATGCCCGCAGTCGGTTCCCTGACGGCTCACCTCGTCGGCGATGCGACAGACGGTCGGTGCGGCAGGCTCCCGTCATGCGCCTGGCACGCTCGCGCTCAGCGTAGCCACCGACGCTCCTCGTCAACGGCCCGGCTCTGCGCGTTCGCTCGGCGCCCCGGCACGTTTGCGACCGTGACAGGTCTCCGGCTCTCGCGCATGGTCCGATTCTCAGGGCCTCTCAGGGCCTCTTCGGGCCTCTTCGTGTCAGGGATTCGGAGGCGCAATGATGCGGATTGATGCTGCTGGGGCAGCAGGTGCACGTGTGCTGTGCTCGACCGGTGCGGGGATACCATGCCCACGTCACGGAACGTCACGAATGGTGAGAGCTGGGGAGCGCGTTGGACTCGTTCAAGGCGGAGTGGGGTGCGCTGGTTTCGCGGGCGCAGGAGGGGCACGATTCGCGGATGCGGCTCGACTCCGCAGCTCCGGAGGGCGGCGGGAGCACCGGTCCGGGTGGTGCCGATCGGCTGGCCTCGGACCCTGCGGCGAAGAAGGCTTCGGCGAAGTATGTCGACGAGGAACTGCTGCCGCAGCTGCGCAGTGCGGGCCGCATGGCCGGGCAGCCGTCCGAAGGCTCCCAGCCGGGGATGTTGGGCAGCGAGCGCGCTCAACCCGGCGGCACGATGCATACCTGGGAGGCCTGGGAGGGCGTCGAACACGTGTTGCGACAGTGGGGCAAGCAGGTCCGCAACCTCGAACAGCGCCTCCAAGGCGAGCGGGACGCACTGCGCGGAGTGCGGGTGCTCCTGCAGTCGAGGGACGGTCTCGTGCACAACTCCATCTTGACCGGCACGGACCCCTACCAGCCCACTCTTCCCGGCAACGAACCCACCGGCCTGCGCCCGGCCCGGTAGGGGCAGAAGGGTCCGGGCGATGACGCTCACCTTCCGCGACATCATGTCCGCCGACGCGACCGAACTGGAGAATGCCGCGGCGGCCTTCCGGCGCATGGGCAAACGCTTCGGTGAGCTGCGCACCGACTACGACGCCCGCGTGCGAGGCCAGGTCGCCAGAAGCTCCTGGGAGGGCCTCGCGAGAGTGGGCTACGACGAGGTGGCGCGTGTCTCCTCGGGCCAGTTCGGCGATGCCAAGCACCAGGCGCAGAACATCGCCACCTTGCTGACCAAGGCGTACGACGACCTGGTGGACAGGAAGCGGACCCTCGGCAGGCGGGTGAAGGCCGCTGAGGAGGACAGGATGAGTGTGGACGGCGACGGCCGGGTCACGCTCGACACCACCAAACTCAGCGAGGGCGAACGCCTGGCCAGAGGGCACGACAACACCTTCGCCGAGGCCCTCGACGAAGAGGTCGCGAAATGGCAGTCCCGTATCGACGCGGCCGTCGAAGCCGTCAACGACACGGACGCCGCGATCAAGAAGACCCTCATCGCGGCCGTTGAGCCACCCGATAGCCGCGCGGCCGGAGCACACGGGTTCAACCCCGAGAAGGTCGAGTACACGCCCCCGGGAACCCGGCAGGACCTGGACCGGATCCTCCGCGACTATCAGGTCGACCCGGACGCGGGCGGCTTGGTCGAGTATCCCCGCAACTGGGTCCTGCACGCAGGCGCCCTGGTCCTGGAGATGAACGAGAGTGTCACGGCTCAGGAGGCGGACATGCTCGACGGTCTGGGCCTCAGCGGGTTGAAGGACTTCAAAGAGGTGAAGGGCAAAGCGTTCGACGCCGCCGACGACCGGTTCGCGCCCGACATACGAAACGGCAATCCGGACCGGAACGACAACCACAACGACGCTTTCCGCCACACCTACTGGAACGCGCTGATGACGAAGAAGTACGGCGCCCAGTGGACCGAGAAGTACGCCACCACCCACGAGGCCCGGCCCGGTAACCAGCCCGAGCGCGAAGCCATGGACCTCTACAACAACGAAATCGGCAGACGCATCGCCCAGGACCACCCCGACGCGAGCGAAGAAGAGCTCGCCGACCTGGTGGAGAAGGCCGTGCGAGACGGCGAAACGGTCGTGGTCGACCACGGCGGAGGCCGTCTCACGTTCAGCGACCGGATCAGCTCCCGCGAGACCGGCGAGCCGAAGCTCCAGCCCCCGGAGCGAGGACAACCCGGCAAGTCCAGCAGCCTGGGCGGCGGCTCGGCAGTCGGAGAAGACAGCGGAAGCTGAGCAACTGACCCGGCGCCCGCAGCGAACCCGCTCGGGCGGTCGGGCTCACCGGCCGTACGGATACGCCGCAGCTCGGAACCACTCGACATGTGCCCGCAGCAGCTCGTCCTGGCGACGCCGCAGCCAGGCGAGCGACGGCGAGAGCCGCGGCGCGCGCGCCGGCCGTCCGCCGAGGTTCGACCCCCAGGACCACAAGGCAGGGCATACGGTCGAGTGCTGCATCAAGCACCTCAAGAGGTACCGCGCCATGGCCACGAGGACGACAAGCCCGCTGTCCGCTGCGAAGCGACCGTCCTCGTAGCGGCCATCAACGAGTGGCTGTGATCTCCGGGCGGCAGCGCCTCGTCAGACGGTGGTGAACCGCAGTTCCGGGCGTTCCCACGCAACCTTCGGAGGCGATGGGGCGATCGTCCCCACCCGCTCGGCGCCCAGACGCCGGTAGAACTCCTCGGCCGGGGGGTGGGAGACCACACGGACGTCAGTCAGGCCGACCTGTCTGGCCTGGTCGATCATGTGCTCGATGAGGAGTCGGCCGATGCCCGTTCCCTGCGCGCTGTCCGCCACGAAGGCCAGGTCCAACTCCGGTGGCTCCACCAGCAGGGCGTAGAAGCCCAGCAGTCGCCCGACCGCATCGACGGCCACGAAAACCCGGTGCCGGGCAATGTAGTCGGCGGTGACTCGGTAGCCGGAGATGATCGAGGCGTACTCCCCCCGGTAGGCGCTGGAATCGTGGATCAGTGTGGTGAGGTGCTCTGCATCGGATGCGACTGCGCGCCTGATCGTCATGGACTGCATCCGTCGCAGTATAGGAGCGAATACCTGCAGAGCCTATTACCTGTTCGGCTCTGATCGACTTCCGGTACACGCCCAAGTGCGCTGACTTCAGGCGCTGCCTGCAGGTCAGCGCGCTCCCAAGGGTGAGGCAGGGTTCGTGGATGTCGTCGCGTATCGAGGCGGCAGCTTCCCTCGGCTACGACACCCCGTACTACGGGGCCTGGCCCACCCTTGTTCGGCCAACGGTCGCCCATCGGGCGCGCGAATGGTCCACCCGCCTGGGAATGGTGGCTGCCGGCCTGGGGGTCTGTCTGCTGCCGGGTATGGCGGTCTCTCCTCCGCCCCAGTCGGCGTGAGAATCGTCCGGGTCGAGGACCGCCACTGGCAGGGACGTGCGACCATCGCCGTGACCAGCGAACAGCGTTCGGCGGAAACCGACGCGGCTGTAGCAGCCCTGAGACAACAGGCGCTTGACCTGCGTTGAGCCTTTCCCGGCAGTGCGTCTCCCGAGTGGAGACAGCTGCGGTGACGGCGTCATCGCTTCGGGTTGCTCCGCGGTCTGCGGCCGAGTACTCACACCCACACCGAACGGCAGAATCACCCGACCGGTCACGCCCGACCAGGACAGCTCAACAGGATCGTGTTACGAGCCCTCAGGAGCGGACAGTGGTGGACGCTGCCGACCAGTCTCGGCGTCGGCGCCCGACACGGTGCCCTCGACCACGTCCCGGAGCTGCGCCCGTGAGGTGATGCCCAGCTTGGGGAACGCCCGGTACAGGTGCGAGCTGACCGTGCGCGGTGACAGATAGAGCTTCTCGGCCACCTCACGGTTGGTCAGGCCGAGCGCCGCGAGCCGCACGATCTGCTGTTGCTGCGGGGTGAGAGCGGCCAAGGCGTCCGGTGCCGCCGTTCCGCTTCGGGTTCCGGCGGCCCTGAGTTCGGACTGCGCCCGCGCCACCCAGGGCTGCGCGGCCAGCTGACGGAAGACGGCCTCGGCTTCGATCAGCGGAGGACGAGCATCGGCGATCCTGCGCCGGCGGCGCAGCCACTCCCCGTACGCCAGCAGCGCCTGGGCGCGCTCGAAGGGCCGGCGGCCGAGCACCGGGGTCTCCAGCGCCGCGGTGAAGTGCCGCTCGGCCTCGTCGGCGGGGGCGAGCACTGCCCGGCTCAGCCGGACCAGTGCGGTCCTGCGCGGTGCGAGCAGGCCCGCGTCCGCCAAGGACTCCTCCACTCCGTCCACGATGCGGGTGGCCTCCTGCTGACGGCCCTCACGCGCGGCGGAAGCCGCCAGCTCGGGCAGCACCGGGTAGGAGAGGTGGTAGTGGGCGGGATGGCCCTGGTCGTCGAAGACCGCCCGATAGTGGCGGTACGCGGTCTCATGGTCGCCCTCCGCGGTGGCGGCGGTACCCAGCGCGCGATGGGCGAGTGCGAGGACGGAACGGCTCTCCCGGGGATCGACGAGCGACAGGGCGTACCGAGCGCGGGAGCGGGCCCCGGCCAGGTCACCGCGCAGGGCGCGCAGCAGCGCTTCGGTCGCGGCGGCACAGGCCGAGGCATGGTCCAGGCCGGCACGGGACGCGACGGCCGCAAGTTCGGTGCACGCGGTCTGAGCGCGGGCCCACCGGCCCTGTTCCAGGTAGGCGAGGGCAGCGACCCCGCCGAGACCGTCCGGCAGCGGCCCGTGGGACGTCCACGAGGCGAAGGCGTCGTCGAAGGTACGGGCGGCCAGCTCCGTCTCGTCCAGCAGCCAGGCCGCGACGGCGAGCAGGGTCAGCGTCTCCGGCTCCTCCCGCGCCCGCGCTGCCAGGGCGGGCAGCCGCAGGGCGAGATGCGGCTCGGCGGCTTCAGGGCGCGCGACGCTCCCGACCCAGCCCGCCAGGAGCTTCTCCCGCTCGCCGTACACGTGGCCGGGGTGCGCCGAGGTGCGGGTCAGCAGGCGTTCGATCTCGTGCAGCTGGGTCACATCACCGGAGTAGAAGCGGACCACAGCGGCGGCGGCCAGGGCCTCCAGCGCCGGCCCGGGAGCCCGGTCCGCCAGCGCGGCGGCGGAACGCATCAGCTGACCGAAGGCGGCGCTGTGCGAGGTGGTCAGCGCCATGAGCCGACCGACCTGGAGCGCCGCGTACGCCGCTGCCGTCGGGTCGTCGGTGCCGGCGCGGGTGCGGGCGGCCAGCCGTTCGACCAGGTCGAGCCGGCCGGTCAGGACCGCCGTCCTGGTCGCGGCGCCCAGGAGCCGGGTGCTCTGGCCCCGGTCGGGGTGCAGGTCCGCGGCCCTTTCCAGCATGTGCGCGGCTGCCGCGAAGCCGCTGCGGTGCCGGGCCCGGTCCGCGCTGTCCTCCAGCACGGCCGACACCCGCGCGCTCACGCCGACGGTGGCGGCGGCGAGGTGCCAGGCGTGCCTGTCCGGGTCCTGACCTCGGAACAGCTCGGCCAGTTCGAGGTGTGCCGCCCGCCGCTCCTCCGCTGGGGCCGCGTGATAGACCGCGAGGCGGGACAGCGGGTGGCCGTGGCGCAGCCGTCCTGCGCCGCGCCGGACGAGCCCGGCCTCCTCGGCGGGCGCCCACACCGGGTCGGCGATGTCGGGCAGCCAGGACAGCACCGCGAGAGAGGGGTCCTCGGTGTCCACGGCGGCCAGGCGCACCACCGCGCGGCGGGTCCCCTCGGGCAGGGCGGCCAGTCGGCCGGCGTAGAGCCGCTCCAGCCGGTCGGTGACCGGCAGCGGGCCGTCGGCCGCGCGGGTGGCGTCGTCGCTGTACGCGGCGGCCCGGGCCAGCTCCACCAGAGCGAGGGGGTTGCCCTCGGCCTGGCCGAGAACGCGTACCCGGGTGAGCCCGGTCGGCACCTGTGGCTGGAGGTCCAGCAGCCGCTCCGCCGCGCCACGGCCCAGCGGCTCCAGGGTGACGGCCGGCTCCCGTGCGACCAGGCCGCGTAGCGCGCTGTCCCGCGTGGCGACCAGGAGCGTCACCGGTTCGTCGGCCAGGCGCCGGGCGGCGAAGGAGAGGGCGTCCACAGAAGCGCTGTCGGCCCACTGGGCGTCGTCCACGACCAACAGCAGCGGCTGTTCGGCGGCCCGGTCCGACAGCATGGTCAGCACCGCGATCCCGATGAGCATCGGATCCGGCGCCTCGCCCCGCTCCGTGAGGCCGAAAGCGGTGTGCAGGGCCTCGCGCTGCCGCGGGGGCAGGGCATCGATGTCCTTGCGGATCGGCCGCAGCAGCTGGTGCAGGCAGGAGAAGGCCAGGTCGGTCTCGGACGGGCTGCAGTCCGCCCTCAGCACCCGCCCGCCGTCCGCGGCGAAGCGGTCCGCGACGGCCTCCGCCAACGTGGTCTTCCCCGCCCCGGGCATGCCCACCACGGTCAGCAGCGCGTCCTTCCGCCGCGTCCCCGGGCGCGGCGGGCCCACCGCAGCGAGAAGCCTGTGCAGCTCTTCTTCCCTGACCACGGTGCGGCTGTCCCGGTCGACAGCGGTAGTCGCTGCGTGCTCGTCCACCAGTTCTCCAGACGTGGCGGGACCTTCGGCACCGGACACCTCCGGTCACCACCTCCCGGCCACCGACGCTATCAGGGCATATGCGGTACCTCCTGGGGTGCCGCCCAGGTGCGGTCACCTGACGGATGGCGCTGACGTCGATCAGCGCGTGCGGCCATGGCCCGAAGGCGGCCACCTCCGCCCGCACCCGGCGGCCACGCCCGCGCCCGGTGCACAGCGCGGCTCGGGAACTGCCCGCTCGGCGTCCCCGTAGGGGCCCCGCCCTCCCACTCCTGCCCGACAAATGCAGTCAGGTGTCCGATACCCCCGCAGCACCCCCGCTCGCAGGCTGGAAAACGCCCGCACTTCCCGATGGAGAACAAAGGAGAACCATGTCCGCGCTCACCTCCCCCGAAGCCCGGTCCGAGTCCCACCCAGTCGAGTCCGACCGAGCCGAGTCCGAACCTGGAGCCGGGACGCCGACGGTCAGCACCGTCGAACTCGGTGATGTGCAGATCCACCGCGTCATCGAGTATTCCGACACCACTCCGATGACGACCGATGTCTTCTTCCCCGACAGCAAGCCGGAGGAATGGCAGCGCCACGCGGAGCTGCTGGCGCCCCACCACTGGGACCCGGAGACCGACCTCACCCGTGCTGCCACCCAGTCCTGGGTGCTGCGCAGCGAAGGCAAGATCATCTTGATCGACACGGGCGCGGGCAATGGCAAGTACCGTCCCCTCCAGCCGATCTGGTCCTACCTGAGCACCGACTACCTGGCGAACCTCGCCGCTGTCGGTATACGCCCCGAAGACGTCGACATCGTCGTCAACACCCACCTGCACGACGATCACGTCGGCTGGAACACCCGGCTCGAAGGCCGTGACTGGGTCCCCACTTTCCCCAACGCCACCTACCTGATGCCGCATCGCGACTTCGAGTACTGGAAACCCGAGAACCTCCACAACACCGTGTTCGGACGGGGAAACCAGAACGTCTACGAGGACAGCATCGACCCGGTCATCGAGGCCGGACTGGTGAAGACCTGGGACGAGTCGTACACCATCGACGCGAATCTCCGTCTGGAGCTGACGCCCGGCCACACGCCGGGTGCGTCGATCGTCCACCTGGAGTCCGCGGGGGACCGCGCGATCTTCGCCGGTGACCTGCTGCACGGTGCGATCCAGGTGCACGAGCCGCACATCAACAGCTGCTTCGAAGAGGATGAGGACGGCGCCCGCGCCAGCCGTGCGCGCATGTTCGCGTACGCCGCCGACAACAGCACTCTCGTGCTCCCGGCCCACCTTCCCGGCCACGGTGCCTTCGAGCTGCGCCGTAAGGGGTCCGGTTTCCAGCTGACCGACTGGGCGCCGTTCTCCCTCACCTGATCCCTGATCCGACCGCGCAGCCTCAACGGAGAAGAAAGGTAAAGGAACCCACATGTCCACCACGTTGCCCGAGAAGCCCGAGAGCCCCGAGAGCCCCGGGAACCCGGCAAAGTCCCTCGACGTGTCCGGCTACAGCATCACCCGGCCAGCCTGGGTCGCGACCGATTCGAAGCGGGCGTACGACCTGCTGAGCACCGTCTCGAACATCGCTCTGTGGAGCCCCAACGCGATCCGCGCCCAGTACGAGGACGGCTCCGGCCCATGGGCCGGAGCCTGGTTCACAGGCCGTAACCGGCGCGAGGGCACGGAGTGGGACAGCCGTTCGCAGGTGCAGAAGGCCGAACGCGGGGCCGAGTTCACCTACACCGTCCTCGGTTCGGTGCCCGTGCCCATCGTGCGCTGGCGCTGGACCTTCACCCCCTACGGGCAGGGGACCCGGCTGGCCCATACGTGGCAGCTGCTTGAGGCCGACCCCGTTCTCGGTACCACCTACGCAGAACTCGACGCCCTGCGGGACCAGACCGCCGCAAGCATGGAAGACACCCTCGTGGCGCTGGCCGGCTGGATCGCCGACAACCCCGCGGCCTGAACCGCACCCTCACCCGCCCGACGGCCCCCTGGGGCCGTCGGCAGGCACCCCACCTTCAACCACCCGTCGATGCGGCGGAGCCGCCGACGTGCACGCCGCCTGCCCGTCGACCGACAGCAAGGAAGGACCCGTTGACCGACCGCGACATCGTCGTACGGACCGCGCAGGGCGCGGTCCGCGGGAGACACGGCGACGACCACACCGTGTTCCTCGGTATCCCCTACGCCGCCCCGCCGATAGGCAGGGGCCGGTTCGCCGCCCCGCAACCGCACGATCCATGGGAGGGGGTCAGGGACGCCACGGAGGGGGGACCGACCGCGCCACAGGGGCCGCGCCGTCTGGGCGCGCTGGACATGGCAGCCTATTTCGGGCCCGGCTGGGTACCAGGGGCCGACTACCTCACCGTCGACATCTGGGCACCCCGCACCCTTCGGTGTGCTGCCCCGGTCATGGTGTTCGTGCACGGCGGCGGATTCGTCGCCGGTTCCACCCGATCGCCCCTGTACGACGGGAGCCGTTTCGCCCGTGACGGAGTCGTCCTGGTGACGGTGAACTACCGGCTCGGCATCCCCGGCTTCCTCGACCTGCCCGGAGCGCCGCGCAACCGGGGGCTGCTCGATGTCCTCGCGGCCCTGCGCTGGGTTCGGGAGAACATCGCGGCCTTCGGCGGGGACCCCGGGAACGTCACCTTGTTCGGCCAGTCGGCCGGTGCCACCCTCACCGGCGCCGCCCTGGCCCATCCCGCCTCGACGGGCCTCGTGAGACGGGCGATCGTCCAGAGCGGCAGCGGACGTGGCGCCTTCACCACCGAACAAGCCGCACGCGTGACGGCTGCCGCGGCCGAGGCGTTGGGCATCGCCCCGCACGTCGAGGCGTTCACGCGGATCAGCGACCGACGTCTCGTCGACATCGTGCCCGACTTGACGGGGATCGACCTGCGGACAGCGACCGACAGCGATCCACTCATCGGGCTGAGCCCGTTCAGTGTGGTGCTCGGCCGCCAGCCCGCCGACTCCGTCGCCGACGGCCGGGGCGCGGACATCGACCTATTGATCGGGACGAACGCGGAGGAGGCACACCTGTATCTGGCTCCGTTCGGCGCACTCTCCACGTCGACGGCGGCCGACGTGGAGGCCACGGCAGCCCTGTTCCGCCCGGACCCCGCCGAATACGTCGAAGCCTTCCGCCGCAGCCGCCCGCATGCCACGGACGGCGAACTGCGCTCCGCCCTGATGTCGGAAGCCCTGTTCATCGGCGGAAGCCGCGACCTCGCCGACGCGCATGCCGCACACCCCGACACCCGCACCTACTGCTACGAGTTCGCCTGGCGGTCTCCCGCTCTGGACGGTGAACTGGGCGCGGCGCACGCCGTCGAGGTGCCGTTCGTCTTCGACGTGACCGACCAGCCCGGCCTGCGCGGACCCGATGCCCTGCTCGGTTCGCAGACGCCCCCGGCCGGCCTCGCCGCCCGCACGCACGCGGCCTGGATCGCCTTCGCGACGACCGGGAACCCGGGCTGGCGCCCCTATACCGGCCCCGACGGACACCTCATGCGCATCGCCGAGAACTGGCAGCTCGTCCCGGAACGGCGACCGGAACCGGTGCCGCCTGCTGACTGACGGCCGCGACGAGTCAGGCTCTGTCGCGGCGGCGCGGATCATGGCGCGAGCACGTATGGCACGGGTGGGGCCCGGCAGCCTGTCCGTGGGGCCTCACCGGACCTCCTTCCGACTCCCGACCGGCCGCCGACCGCCCCTCAAGGCCCTTGGCCGAGGGGCTCGCTATCGCATCAGTCCGCCGTCGCCCCGGCCCCGGACGCGCCAAGTGTCCGGCGGACGGCGTCGCGGAGCCATTGGTGGGCTCCGTCGGCGGCGTGACGGGGGTGCCAGGCCATGCCGATGGACACGGGCGGCAGCGGCAGGGGGATGTCGAGGAGGCGCAGCCCGAGAGCGGTGGCGGCGTCGGTAAGCGGAGGCGCGGTGCTGCCGGAGGGGTCGGTGGGGACGAGACAGACGACGTCGCTGTGCGCGGCGAGGGTCATGGCAGCCAGGTGGCTGGGGAGGACGACGGTGACCCGGCGGCGGAGGTTCTGCTCGGCCAGGGCGGTATCCAGGGGGCCGGTGAACCGGCCCCGGCGGCTGACCGCGACATGTTCGGCGGCGGCGAGCCGGGCCGGGGTCACGATGGATTCGGTGAGGGGGTGGCCGGGCCGGACCGCTGCCGCCATCCGGAGAGTGACCAGTTCTTCGACCCGGGTTTCGGGATCGACGTGCTCGATGGAGCCGATCTCCAGGTCGATCCGGCCGTCGCGCAGGGCCGGTCCGCCCTCCAGCTCTTCGGAACGGAACCGCAGCGAAACGCCTGGCGCCTCCTGCCGGACCAGCCTCAGCAGTCCGGGGCCCAGGGCCGCGCCGGCCAGGTCGGCGGCCTGGAGGGTGAAGGTGGTGCGCAAAGTGGCGGGATCGACGCCGCCCCTGGGAGTGAGCAGTTCTTCCAGGCGGCGCACCACTGTGGCTGCTTCGTCGCGCAGGGCCTGGGCGCGAGGGGTGGGGACCATCGTCTGCCCGGCCCGGACCAGCAGGGGGTCCTGGAGGGTGCGGCGGAGGCGGGCGAGGGTGCGGCTCATGGCCGCGGGGGACGTGTGCAGGCGCGCGGCGGCGCGGGTGACGCTCTGCTCGGTCAGGAGGGCGTCCAGCGCGAGGGCGAGATTGGCGTCGATGGCGGGCTGTGTGCTGTTCACCAGCAGCTTTCCGTTTCTGGCAAAGATCCGTTGCTGAAGTTCCCATTGTGGCAACACCGAGATCGTCCGCAGGATGGTCTGCGTACCGCCCCGGTACCGGCCACGCGATCCGCGCGGCCGTCCTCACCCGCCGATTCCGGAGGCACCCCGTCATGCCCACTGAAGACACCGCACCCCCGGTCACCGCCTTCATGCTCATCAAGACCATGCCCGAGTGGCTCGCCATGACCCCCGAGGAACGGGTGAACGCCCTCGAAACCCAGGTCATGCCCGCAGTGAAGGCCAGGACCAGCGGCGTCAGGTCGCGCTTCTACGACACGGAGTTCTATTCGACCCGGGTCACCGACGTCTGGGTCTGGGAAGCCGACGACCACGACGCCTACCAGCTCCTCATCGATGCCCTCCGCGAAACCCCCTTCTGGGACCGCTACTTCGAGGTCGTCGACCTTCTTGTCGGCACGGAGAACGGCTACGCCCGCACCTACGGAACCGCTCCCGTCGCCACCATCAGCACCTGATACGCCGCCCGGGCGGGCGCTCCCCGCGCCCACCGGTCACCCGCGGCCGGTGGGCCGCCACTACCGGCGGCCCCGCGCCCGCCCGGGCGCGCCTGCCGCACTCGACAAGAACCACCGCACGGCCGGACAGCGAGGTGACCGTGCTGGAAGCAGTCCTCAACGAGTGGCTGTGACCAGCGCGTTCCCCGGGCCCGGCCAGAGGACTTCGCTCCGTTCCCGAGGCGCTCTGCCGTGAGCGTGATCGATGGCCACGCTCCACCACCAACCCATGTGCCAGCTCAGCCAGCCGACAGTCGGTACAGGAACGGGGTCGGGCTCACTCTCCGCCCAGTCCGGTACCCATGTCCCGTCGTCGGCCCGGTGCATCGTCCAGCAGTTCGTGGTGGGCTCCCACAGGAAGTCGTCGCCAACAGGCCCTTCTCAGCCGCTTTGGGGCGGACTTTGTGTTCCGTGAAGCATGTCGCTCGTTGCCGGTATCAGGACAGTCGGCCACAAAGGCGCGGTCCAGGTGGAGGTGCTGGACCGGATCAGCCGCGAGGCGGGCTCGGCTGTCTGTTCTCGGATCCGGTCGGCGAGGCGGCGGGCGCCGGGAGGGCAGCACCCAGGTGGTGCTCGCGCCGACGGCGAGGGTGGCGGCGCTCGGCCCACGACAGCAGGGCGCTGGTGAGGGCGAGGGCGGTAACCAGGAGGAGGGGGAGGAGGACGCTGGTGCCGATGAGGGCGCCGGCGGCTGCTGTTCCGGCTGATCCGGCGGTGATTTTCAAAGCGCCGACCCAGACGAATATCTGTGCACGGGCGTTGTCGGGGGCGTATTCGTTGCGGGCTGCGAGGGTGGCGGCGAAGAAGTAGGCGTTGGCGATGCCGGCGGCGGCGTAGGCGGCGACGGCGAGCGGGAAGGAGGGGGTGAGGGTGATCAGCAGGAGGGTGACGGCGACCGCGGTGGCGAGGCGGGTGGTGAGCCGGTCCGCTTCGGTGCGCGAGGGACGGATCATGACGCCTGCGGAGCCGGCGAGGTTGCCCAGGCCGTAGGCGGCGGTCAGGATGCCGGCCGCGGCGGCGTCGACGCCGAATGTGTGGGTGCTGGAGACGGCGGTGACGGGGAGGGCGGCGACGCTGAAGGCGACGGTGACGGTCAGATACAGCGTCCGGCGCAGGGGCCCGGAGGTGACGATGGTGATGAGGGTGCGGACCGGGCGGGGGACCTCCTCGCCCACGCCGGGGGCCGGGGTGCGGGGCAGGAGACGGATGACGGCTGCGGCGACGAAGCATCCGGCGGCCAGAACGAGGGCGGCGGTCGTGGGGGAGGCCCAGGCGGAGAGAGCTGCGACGAGGGTGGGACCGACGGTGCCGCCGATGCCGTAGGTGGCCACGTCCCAGCCCTGTGCGCGGCGTTGGCGCCGTTGGCCGTGGCCGGCGATGGCGGGCAGGCGGCTGCTGATGCCTCCGGTGAGCAGTGGCCCGAACAGGCCGGAGGCGATCAGCAGGGCGGCGGTGACGGCCGGGTGGGTGTGGGGGTGGAGCAGGACGCCGGCGGCCAGCGCGGTGCCGTGCGCGAGGGATGCCACGGCGATGACGGTGCGGCCGTCGCGTGCGGTGTCCAGACGGCGGGCGACGAAGGGGCCCAGCAGGTGAGGCGCGGTGATGCAGGCGCCCAGGGCGCCTGCCAGCCAGCTCGATCCTCCGCCGGCGTTGACCATCAGCACGATGGCCACGACCGCGCCGCCGTCGGAGGTGCGGGCCAGGGTCGCCGCGATGACGTAGCGGGCGAGCGGGCCCCGGCCCGCACTGCTGGTGTTCTTCTCGGTGCTGCGGGGTATGGCCGTGCGTTTCCCCGGGGACGGCGGACTGGAGCGGCTCACGTCACCGTCCTTCCGTCGGCGGGAGAACGGTGAGGTGAGCGTGTGACGTGGTCAGGCATGGAGCTGCAGCTTCTCGATCACTGCGGCGACCTGGGCGTGTTCCTTCGCGCCGAGGCCGCGCAGCGGCAGGGGAAGGTTGCGGGGCGTGGTGAGGCCGAGGTGCGCGGCGGCTGCCGCGACGACCCGCAGCGATCCGCCGTGCTGGGCGAACAGGTCCCACAGCGGCTGGAGCCGCTGGGAGTCCCGTTCGGCCCGCTCGGGCTGACCGGCCTGTGCGGCCCGGGTGAGCGCGAGTGCCGGCTCGGGGAACGTGCCGCCGATCACCGAGTACCAGGCGTCGCATCCGGCGTTCAGACCCTTGGCGGCTGTCGCGTCTCCGCTGACGCCGATGGTCACCGTGGCGGGCAGCAGCCGCCGCAGGTGCTCGATGCGTGCCCGGGCCGCCTCAGGATCGGCGGGAACGCCGGGGATCTTGACGGATGCCACGTTCGGGAGGTGCGCCAGGCGGGTGTACAGCTCGTCGGTGAAGGTGAAGTGGGTGGTGCCGGGGTTGTCGTAGATCACCAAGGGGACGGAGAGGTGTGCGCTGACCTCTTCGAACAGGCCGAACACGTCGTCGTCGGTCAACGGCTGGTACGACACCGGCGCCAGCAGCACACCGGCTGCCCCCGCGTTCTGCGCGTCCTCGGCCGCTTCCAGCACATGGCGGGTGCGCAGCGCCCCGATGCCGACGATGACCGGCACCCCGTCGGCGTGCTCGACCGCGAGGCGGGCGACGCGGGCCCGCTCCTCGCGGGTCAGGTAGGCGTAGGAGCCGGTGGACCCCAGCGCCCCGATCGAGTCGACGCTGGTGGTGGCGAGCCGGTGGACGAGCCTGCCGTACGCCTTCTCGTCGATGCCCGCGTTGCCGGAGACGGGGGTGAGGGGGAAGGCGCTCAGACCGGTGAACAAGTGGAACCTCCGAAGGTACGCGGGCGTGATGACTACGGGCGGTGGCGCGGCGGCACACCACGCGGTCGGGTGCCGCGGGGTGTCGCGGACGAGGGAAGGAGGTCCGCTCGTCAGTGCGGGGTGCGCAGGGAGGTGACGACGGCGGCGAGTTCGGCGGCGAACGCCTCGGCCTGCGGTTCGGTGAGGGTGGAGCTGGTGACCCGGATCGCGCCCTGGTGGGAAGACGGATCATGGACGAAGAGGTGGCCGGGGCGCACGGCCCAGCCCCGCTCAGCCAGGGCTTGGACCACCGCTCGGCTGTCGACGTCGAGTTCGATCCACACGTTGAGCCCGTCAGGCCGGTGGGGCACCTCGATGCCATGGGCGTGCAGTTGCTGGACGAGCACGCCGCTGCGGTGTGCGTAGGCTTCGCGGGCGCGTTCGTGGAGTTCGTGCACGCCGGGATCGGCCAGCAGTTCGCGGGCACTGTGCTGCAGCAGGCGGCTGACCCAGGTGGTGCCGGCGCTGAGCCGGGCCTCCAGGCGCGTCGCGCTCTGCGTATCGGCGGCGACCAGGGCCAGGCGCAGGTCCGGGCCGAGGAACTTGGACACGGACCGCACCAGTGCCCAACGCGCCGTGGTCGTGGGAGTGATCCGGCAGTACGGGCGGGTGGAGACGGCTGAGAAGTGGTCGTCCTCGATCACCAGGACCTGGGGGTGGTGGGCGAGGACGGCGCGCAGGTCGGCGGCCCGCTCCGCAGTCAGGCTCGCTCCGGTGGGGTTGTGGGCTCGCGGCGTGCAGACGACCGCCCGGGCACCGCCTTCGAGAGCGGCCCGCAGGCCATCGGGGCGCATGCCCGCGCTGTCGACCGGGACCGGTGCCGGCCGGTAGCCGTTCAACCGCAGCGTGCCGATGCTCGCCAGGAAGCAGGGGTCCTCGACCGCCACCGTGTCGTCGCGGGCGAGGTGGGCGTTCAGGAGCCGTTCGGTGGCATCGACCGCGCCGTGCGCGACCAGCGTCCGAAACGGTTGCTCCAGGTCTTCGGCGAAGTCGTCGCGGGCCCACGTGTCCAGCGCCTCATCGATCGCGGGCATGCCGTACAGGGGCTGACGGTAGTGTCCGCTGCGGGCTGCGGCCAGGATGTCCGGCAGCAGTTGCGGATCAGGGTTGCCGCTGGCCAGATCGACGCAGTCGCCGCCGACACCGACGCCCTCGCGGGCGAGCTGCGGCACTGCGGCGATCACCGTGCCGCCACGGCCCCGGGTCTCAGCCACCCCGGCCTCGACGAGCCGCCGGTAGGCCAGGGCGACCGTGTTCCGGTTCACCCCCAGCCCGGCGGCGAGCGTCCGCACCGGCGGCAGCACCGCTCCTGGTGCGAGCTCGCCCGATGCCACCTGGTCCCGCACACTGCCGGCGATCTCCGCCGCAGTCGTACCGCTGGTAGGCACGCGATCACCTCCACACGCCACCCTAGCAGTTTGTCCTATGCCAAAAAGAGTGCGGCAGTGCTCTGGAGCCGAGCGCGGGTGGCGATGCCAGGATCACCGAACTTGCCTTCGACGGTCCGGTCATCCCGTTCGACGCGGTGCCCTGTACAGATCGTCGAGGCGGAGTGGCGCGGGTTCGGGCAGCGGTGTGTCGTCCGTCGGCCGACAGGACTGGAAGAAGTAGGCGAGCAGGCGACGGGACGCGGCCATGGAGGCCGCCGGGGAGTCTTGCAGGACGCCGTTGTTGGCCAGGAGCAGCAGTGTGATGTCGCTGCTGTCGAAGTCCTTGCGCAGCTGTCCGGTGTCCTTCGCGCGCTGTATCAGCCGGGCGAGGCCCGACTCCGCGCGGGCACGTTCACGCCGGACCTCGGGCGCGTCGGGGAATTCGGCGAGGAACGCGGCACTGAAGCCGCGATCCTCCGCCTGCATCCGGCAAACCTTGGTGAGGGCAGTGCGAAGTCCGCGCCACGGATCGTCGTCCTTGAGTGCCTCGTCGACGGTCGCGATGCACTGGCCGAATTGTTCGGCGAACGCTGCCGCGATCAGTGAGTCGCGGGTCGGGAAGTGCCGGTAGAGGGTGGCGGCACCCACACCGGCTCGGCGGGCGATTGCGCTGGAGGGCACGTCGGTGCCGTCGAGGGCGTACGCGTCGCGAGCGGCCTGGAGGAGCCGAGCGCGGTTGTTCCGGGCGTCGGCTCGCTGTCTCCGGGTGGGGGTGTCGGCGGGGGAGGTGGACGGGTTCCGAGACAGTCGGTCGGGCATGTCTCCCACTTAAGCACAAACGGAAGAGGTCGACCGTTTAGCGGGTTAGCGTACGTGATGCTGCGGGTTCCCGCAGCCGGTTCCCGGCCGCGCGGAGATGAGCGGCTGCGGGTTCTCCTGTCGAACGACGTGCCGTGTGTATGGAGGCTGACCGTGTTTGCTGTGCAGTACCACCGCTATGGCGGTTCCGAGGTTCTTGCCGTCGAAGAGGTCGAGGAGCCGCACGCCGGGCCCGGTCGGGTCCGCATCGCCGTGCGTGCCACCGGTGTCACCCCTGCCGACTGGTACCTGCGTTCGGGGAAGCTGCGGGACTTCGTCTCCCTGGACTTGCCGCACATACCGGGCATGGATGCCGCGGGCATCGTCGACGAGGTGGGGGAGGGGGTGACCGGCACCGCCGTGGGAGACGCGGTCTTCGGTCTCGTTCCCTTCGTGGACCAGGGTGGCGCCACGGCCGAGTACGCCGTGCTGGAGGCGTGGGCTCCCAAGCCTCGGTCGTGGTCCTTCGGGGAAGCGGGCGGCGCCGCGGGCAATATCGACACGGCCACGCGTGTACTGGAAGCCTTGGACGCCGTCGAGGGCATGACCTTGTTGATCGAGGGTGCCGCCGGCGGTGTCGGTACCATCACCGCGCAACTCGCCCGGGCCCGTGGCCTCACCGTGATCGGCACCGCCAGCGAGGGCAATCACGGTTTCCTCGAGGGGCTCGGCGTCGTACCGGTCACCTACGGGCCGGGCCTGGCCGATCGCCTTGCTGCACTGGCTCCGCGCGGTGTCGACGTGGTTCTGGACGCGGCGGGCAAGGGCTCCCTTGCCGAACTGGTGGCCATCGTCGGCGACCCGCACCGCGTGGTGACCATCGCGGACTTCGACGCCGCTCGGCACGGAGTGCGGTTCTCCCGCTCCGAGGCAGGAGCGTCACCGGGCTGGGCAGGACTGCCGTTGGCGGTGGACCTGGCCGATCAGGGCCGCCTCACCGTCCCCCTGCACGCCGCGTTCCCGCTGAAGGAGACCGCCGCGGCCCACGACGCCAGCGCCGCCGGCCACGCACGCGGAAAGATCATCATCACCGTGCCCTGAGTGATCGTCTTTGAACCGCCCCTTCCATCCACGCAGTTGGGGTGGGCGGCGCAGCCGCAGAGCTACCGGGACGCGGCGCCGCCGTACGCACGCGTCCCCTACTGGGGGCGCTGGCGAGACGCTTTCCGCCGACCGCTGATCGAACCGGAACCGTCATCCGGACGGCGACCGTCGGAATGCCTCTGCCAGCCGTTCGGCCATCATGTGCTGGTTCCACAGCTGTCCCGGGTCGTTGGGCATCGCCGCGTCGTACAGCTCCAGGCGGGCTTCGGTGGGCATTCGCCGCAGCCTTTCGCACGCGTCGGCCGCCTCGGTCACCTTCAGCCCCAAGGCGGCGCGGGTGTCGGGCGACAGACATTCGTCGGTGCGGACACCGCCGGAGTCGACTCCGGGCAGGCCGGTCAGCCACAAGGCTGCCTCCGCGTGGTCGAGGTCGGCGGCCTTGGCGAGGCAGGCTGCTGCGTCGGGGTCGAACGGCACCGGTTCGCGTCGCTCCAACTCGTCGGCCAGCAGTCGCAGCCGCTTGACGGTGGCCCAGCCTCGGGCCACCGGCCGGATGTCGACGAATCCTTCCGGCCGGGGTGGGTCGCCGCGTTGCAGAAACGCCTTGATTCTGTAGTTCCTGGCTGCTTGCGAGCGGGCCCAGTCGCCGAAGTGCATGGCGATGTCCAGCGGCAGCAGCTTGCCCTCCGCGGTGGACTGGGCCGCCGGGGGTTCCTCGTCCCCGTCCTCTCCCGGGTCCAACAGGCCGCGGTGCAGTGCCGGATCGGTCAGGGGCGAGGAAGCCCAGAACCGCAGCAGCCCGATCACGGCCGTGCGGTGCTCGGCAGGGGTGACGGCGCTGGCCGCGCGGATGCCGAGGCCGCCGATGCGGCCGACGAGCTCCGTCCAGTCGTAATGACTCCCGTGGACCGACCAGTGGGCCATGACCGTCTCGCCGTCGATCGAGCCGGTGAAGAACGCCGAGGCCAGCTCGATCTGCCGTACCGTCCCGCCAGTTCCCTCGGAGTAGAAGCTGACCAACCCGTCCAGAGCGCCGTCCAGGTCCGCTTCCGGAACCTCCAGCAGTCGTGGGGTCTGCCGATCGAGCACTTTCAGGAGCCGGTCCCGGTGCTGTATCCGGCGGTTGGTCTCCTGGAAGAACCCCGTCAGGCCGTCCAGCAGCAGTTGGTGGCTGACCTCGGGCAGCAGGAGACCCAGGGCTTTCCGCAGCGCCGAGATGGAGGTGGCTGTCGCCGCCAGCAGTGCCCGCACGGTGTCCTCGGAGATCTCCCGCAGCGCCCGCGAGCCGGGAAGGTCACGCGGCGTCAGGAAGTGCCAGAACGCCTTCGGTGGCATGCGCCGTGTGCCCGCGGCCATCGGGGACGGGTGGTTGACGATCCAGTCCTGGTCCATCATGTAGACCCGCCAGTGTGCTGCACCGGTTTCCGGGTCGCGTGCGGTGACGTCGTAGCCGCCGTCCAGCAGCAGCCGTCGGTCCGAGCCGGGAACGTCGAGCAGCCCCCAGGGGATGGGTGGCTTGGACGACCAGCGAGCGTGCGGCAGGTAACCGGTCATCGGGAGAGCCGTGCCGTGAACGCCGTCGATACGGTGGTAACGGACCTGTCCCGTCAACCGGTCGTAGGCGACCCTGAAGCCCAGATGGGTGCCGTCGGTACCCAGGGGCGAGGTGGCGGTGCCGGCGATGACCGGGGCCAGCGACGAATTCTCGATCAGCCAGCCCTCGTCCTCACCCAGCAGCGACGGATCGAGGAACGCGGGCAGGCCGGGCTCGCCGAGCTGCTCGGTGGCCAGGTCGACGGGGCGCACCACCCGAGATTCTTTGTCCACGCCGGTGTACCACCAGTACGTCCGGCCGTCGTGGAACATGTGGCCCTCAGGACCGACCCGGCGTTCGCCCACGGTCAGGAGCCGGTGGCCCACGAAGCGCCGGGCGCGGGGGCCCAGAAAGGTGTAGCCGGAGCGCGTCTTCTCGCCGTACCGCCACTTCCACGAGGTTACCCGCTCCGTGTGGACCTCGGCCGGTGCGCCGGACCAGTACACGCTCTGGTCCTGGTTGACGGCGTGGAAGACCTGGAACTCTCCTTCGGAGAAGAACGCCCGGACGTCGTAGTTGAACTGTTCGGCGCCCTTCGGCACCACCAGCCGGTGCTCCGCGATCCGGCCGCCGGGGCCGATAGCGATGGCCTTGCGGCGGTCGTGCACGGTCAGGATGGGCCAACTGGCCCGGCACCAGTTGTCCTCGCCCTTCAGCTCGCCGGCGGCCTTGTCCAGGGCGTCCCAGCCCAGTTCGTCGAGGACGCCCGCGCGGAGCGTCCTGGTCAGCGGGGCCACGAAGTCGATGCGGGCGAGCCGGCCTGGGAGGTCGGGCAGTTCCGCCACCGCCCGCCGGGACAGTGTGGCGTAGAGCCAGTCGAAAGCGTCGAGAGCGCTTTGCAGGGTGCCGGAAGTGGCGCAGTTCAACCGGTCGTCGATGATCCAGCGCAGAGAGGGTCGCAGTGGCTCGATCGCCCATTCCCTCTTCCAGCGTTCGTCGGACCACTTGTCTTCGAGGAGGGAATGGACCAGCAGGTCGGTGAACCGGTCGTCGGCGGACAGCGCTTCCAGATCGACGCGGTCGTGCTCCCACCAGTGCCCCAGCAGCAGCTTCGGATCAGGGTCCGGCACCGGGATGCCCGCTGCCAGGCAGCCGCCGATGACCCCCGCGTCGATGCGGTACTCCTTCGCTGTGCCGTAGCCGAGGCGCAGCGGGCCCTCTTCCGGGCTGATCCGTTCGGCCAGGCGCGGCAGCAGGTCCAGCAGCTCCTTGGGGGCCTTGGGGGGACGTTCGCCGGGTCCGCGGTAGCGGCGCAGCATCGCAGTGAGCCAGCGGCCGGTGTCCTCGCCGAGCTGGTCGAAGGCGCCCGCTTCGTCGAGGAAGGCGATCCACCAGGCGTCCATGTCCGAATACGGGAGGTCGACCAGTTGCCACACCAGCCGCTGCTTCACCGCGTCCGAAGTGGCGACGGCGGCCAGCCAGGTCTTGCGCTGCGAGGTCCAAAAGCCGTCCGAGGCCCGCCAGAGCGCCGGTGCTTCCACGAGGAGTTCCAGCATGGACCCGTGTTCGGCCGCCACGTCGAGGCCGGCGGCCTTGGCCAGTTTGGTGAGCTGCTTGAGCACCTCGGGCCAGGGCGGCAGGCCGCCGAGCGTACGGCGGACGGCCAGCTCCCGCAGCTCCTGGTAGGCCTCGACGGGGTCGCCCCGGCGCTTGCCGAGGTCCGCGACGTAGGTCTTGATGTCCTTGACCGACAGTGCCCCGGCGAGGGCGAACTCCAGGAACACCGTGCGCTGCCTGGTCGGATCGACGGACGGCAGGTACTGATCGGCCTGGCGTGCCCGGCCGAACATCATCGCAGCCTGCCGGAGGCGGCCGGCGGCGATGAACGCCCGGCCGACCTGTTCCCAGTAGGCCGGAAGGTGGGAGTTCGGCAGCGTCGCGGCGATCTGTCCGTACAGATCGAGCGCGGGCCCCGGCTTGGGACCGGCCAGCCGCTCGGCGCGCGCCATCTCGGGTGCCGCCGCGAGGGCCGCGTCGGCGTGGGCGGGGTCGTGGAGCACGGCCCACGCCGGGTAGCCGGGCTCCTGGCGGTACCCGGCCGCCACTGGTGGGCCGGCATCGGGTGCGGAGAATCCGGCGGCGGCCAGCACCTGATCCTCGCCGGGCGCGGCGGCCTGCCCGGTCAGCCGGACCACGGGGCGGGTGCCGAGCAGCGGATGGGTGTAGCGGCGCGCGGTGACCGGCTCGCCGCCCGAAGTACCTGCGGGCGCCAGGCCCGTGTCCAGCGCGATCCGGTCACTGGTCATCGGTCGTCCTTCCTGCATGGATCAGTTCTGCCATGCGCACGCCTTCGGACCAGGCCACCGGACCGACCTGGCCCAGCGCCACGGGCCGTTCGGATGCGTCCACCCACAGCAGTCGTCCCGTCTGGATGGGCAGGCCGGGATCGTCGGCCCCCAGCCAGTAGCGGGCCTGCAAACCGACGCCACCGTCAACGATCCGCAGCATCGCGAAACCGCCGCGTATGACGAAGCCGTACCGGGCGGCGCGGGCGGTGGCGTGACGCAGCTCCTCGAACCCGCCCCCGGCGTAGTCCTCAAGGCTGGTGGCTTCGGGGTCGACATCGTCCGGCCGGTGGTGGATCTCGCGGGCGAGCTGCGGGACACCCTGCGCGGCGCCACGGTTGGCGAGCAGTTCCCGCCACTTTTCCACGTCGGGCAGCAGGATCGGATGCGGCAGGGAAATGGGGCCCACCACGGAGGTGTGCGGAGTACCGTCCCGGCCCACCAAGACAGTGCGACCCTCCTCGGTGACCTCCGTCAACAAGCCCGTCCGCCCGTCGACGACCACCACGAGGTGCTCCAGGACCGACCGCCAGCTCGGGTCCGGCCACACGCGGGCCAGCAGGGCGGGGGGCACCGGAACGCCGGCCAGCAGCCAGGACTCCACGGTGGACCGGCATTCCTCCTCGTGCCGCACCAACCACTCGCGCAACTCGGACAGCTTCTCGCCCACCGAACTGCTGCGCACGGCTCTGGGGACCGACCGCAGCACCTGGCCGTCGGTCTTACGGCATCTGAGAGTGGTTCCGTCCAGAGCCAGTTCATGGCCATGGGTGGCGGGCAGCCACACGGGGGGAGTTGACATGATCCGCATCATGTCAGTCCCCTGTGACAATCAGCCTGCGAAGTGAGGGTCGCGATGAGGACCCCTCCCTGCTCCTTGTGGTGGCCGACGACGGTGAGGCGGCTGCCGTCTTCCGCGTGGGTCGATACGGCACTGCGGTCGACCGGGGGAGAGGGCGGCGGTCTCGGCGAACCGGTCTTTGCCCCCGCATGTGCTCGGTGAGTTGGGCCGGTTCCGTCTTGTGCGCGGTCGACAGGTATGTGCTGGTCCAGGCTCGGGCAGTTCACCGGCCAGGACGTCGGCAACGATGCCAGGTGGCCGTGGCCGTGGCCGTGGCCGTGGCCGTGGACGGGCGTGCCCTCCTTTGCGTGAGGGGCGAGAGGACCCCAGCGATGCCGTCCGGCCACAGGCGCAGGCGGGGGCGGCGCGGCGGCCGGAGCCCGGGGTGGGGGAGCCTTCTACCCGGACGTATGCCGCCGGGCGAGCGCGCCGCCGCCGAAGGGGCACCGCTCGACATCCGTGCCGGGTGGTCTCTCTTTCGAAGCACCTGCGCATGGAGACCTGCGTGCCGACACACATGCGGTGGTCAAGTTCCGGCGACCGGTTTCAGTACATTGAGACGCCAGTGCGTGCGACTGCCAGGCGTGTCGATGGTCGCCTCCGGGCTCATGAACCTCTCCAGCGGGAACAGCATGTTCGAATTGAGTACGCCGATCGTGACCGTGGTCGCCCTGTACGTGGTCGCCATGGTCGGAATCGGCGTCTGGGCTTACACCCGCACCCGTACCTTCGCCGCCTTCGCCCTCGGGAGCCGCAGGCTGAGCGCGTCCGTCGCCGCTCTGTCCGCAGGAGCCAGCGATATGTCCGGCTGGCTTTTTCTCGCACTGCCCGGAGCGGTGTACGCCGCCGGCCTCGGTGCCAGTTGGATCGCGGTCGGCCTGGCGGCCGGCACCTATCTCAACTGGCTCTTTGTCGCGCCCAGGCTGCGTACCTACACCGAACGGGCCGGGAACGCGGTAAGCCTGTCGGCCTATCTGGAGGAGCGCTTCGAGGATCGCACCCGGATGCTCAGGATGGTTTCGGCCGCGGTCACCCTGGTGTTCTTCACCGTCTATGTCGCCAGCGGCCTGGTGGCCGGAGGAGTGCTGTTCGAGCAGGTATTCGATGTCCGGTTCGGGCTCGGCGTGACGGTGACGGCTCTGGTGATCGTCACCTACTCCTGTCTCGGCGGCTTCCTCGCAGTGAGCCTGACGCATGTGGTGCAGGGCGTGCTGATGTTCCTCGCCCTGCTGGTGCTCCCGGTGACGGGTGTCGCGGTCCTCGGAGGTTTCGGGGCACTGGGCACCGCCCTCGACGACAAAGGGCCGGGCCTGCTGGACATGGGGTCGGATGTCGACTACGCCGACGGACAGTGGTCGGCAGGCGGAGGGCTGGGCGCCGTCGCGATCGTCTCGCTGCTCGCCTGGGGCCTGGGCTACTTCGGGCAGCCGCACATCTTGGTCCGCTTCATGGGAATCCGCAGTATCCGTGCGGTTCCGGCGGCCCGCCGTATCGGCACGGGGTGGGTCGTGGTCGTACTCGCCGGGGCCACGCTCGCCGGACTGGTGGGCATCGCCGAGCTCGGTGAGCCGCTGTCCGACCCGGATACGGTGTTCATCGTCCTGAGCCGGACGCTGCTCGATCCATGGGTGGCCGGGGTGATGCTGGTCGCCGTGCTGGCCGCCATCATGTCGACCGCGGACAGCCAGCTCCTGGTGTCCTCCGTGGCTCTCACCGAGGACTTCTACCGCGCGTTCCTCAACCGGCGTGCCTCGGACAAGGCCCTGGTGTGGGTCGGCCGGGCCGCGGTCGGCCTGGTCATCGTGGTGGCCTTCCTGATCGCGCTCCATGCCGGCGGACTGCTGAGCATCGTCGCGTATGCCTGGGCCGGATTCGGTGCCGCCTTCGGGCCGGTCGTCCTCCTCTCGCTGTACTGGCCGCGGATGACCTGGGCGGGGGCGATGGCCGGGATCGTGTCGGGCGCGGCCACGGTGCTTCTCTGGGAGCAGATCAACCCGCTGCTCGGACCACTCGAGTCAGGCATCTACGAAATGGTCCCGGGCGTGCTCGTCGCCACGGGGGCCGCTCTGTTCTTCGGCAGGTTCGTCGGCCGACCGCCGAAGCGGGCCTTCTGGCGGATGCCCGGCGGCGGGGTGAGCCAGCTGATGCTCGTGCCGTCTCTCACCCACGCGCCTGTCGGCATGGCCGTTTTGGACACGGACCTGCGCTACGTCTGGGTGAACGAGCCACTGGACCGCCTGATCCCCCTCGAACAGCGGCTGGGGCGACAGGTGAAGGAAGTGCTGCCGAAGGAGGAAGGCCAGGCGTTCGAGGAGAAGATGCAGTCGGTCCTGGAGACCGGTGCTCCGGTGATGGACTACGAGTTCCGTGGCCCCCGATACGCGGACCCGCGCCGCAAGCGTGCCTTCTCCGCGTCCTTCTTCGTCATGAAGGACCGCCAGGGCCGACATGTGGGCATCTGGTACATGATCATCGACGTCACCGAGCGCTGGCAGGCACAGGAACGGCTGGCCCTGCTGAACGATGCCGCCGTCCGCATCGGCACCACACTGGACGTGACGCGGACGGCGCAGGAACTGGCCGAAGAGGCCGTGCCCGCGCTCGCCGACTTCGTCGCCGTCGACGTACTGGACTCGGTCATGAGGGGTGAGGAACCCGCCCCCGGACCGGTCGGTATGACGCCCGTCCTGCGCCGCGCGGGGCAGCAGTCGGTGCGCGAGGGCTGCCCGGAGGCCAGCTGGGCCGTGGGGGAAGCCGTCCGGCGTGCTCCGTCGTCGCCGGTGACCCGCTGCCTGCTGCAGAGCAGAACGCTGGTGGAACGGACCCTGGACCCCTTCACCAGTCCTTGGGTGATGGAGGACCAGCCCCTGGGTGCCTCCGTCCGGGCGTTCGACTTCCGCTCGCTGATGGTGATCCCGGTGCGGGCGCGCGGCGTCACCATGGGCGTGGCGACGTTCGCCAGGTCGCAGGACCGGGCGCCCTTCGAGGAGGACGACGTGCGTCTCGCCGAGGAAATCGTCTCCCACGCGGCGGTGTGCGTGGACAACGCGCGCCGCTTCACCCGCGAGCGCACCGCCGCCCGTTCCATGCAGAGTTTTCTGCTGCCACGGCAGTTGACCGCCGGATCCGCGCTGGAGGTGGCGTCGTGGTATCTGCCGGCAGATGCCCCCAGCGGTGTGGGCGGGGACTGGTTCGACGCGATTCCGCTGTCCGGAGCCCGGGTCGCCCTGGTCGTCGGGGACGTGGTCGGACATGGCATCAACGCGGCGGCAACCATGGGGCGCCTGCGTACCGCAGTGCGCACCCTGGCCAACCTGGACCTCCCCCCGGACGAATTGCTCGCCCATCTGGACGACCTCGTCATCGGCCTCATGGAGGCGCCCGACAGCGAGGAGCCGTCTCAGGAACCCACGGCGGCCGAGGGCGAGACCGCACGCGCCGCGTTCCTGGGGGCCACGTGCCTGGTCGCGGTGTACGACCCGGTCAGCAGGCGGTGCACCCTGGCACGGGCCGGCCACCTGCCGCCCCTGATCGTCGCCCCCGATGGAAGCGCCGACATCCTGGACCTGCCGGCCGGACCGCCACTCGGCCTCGGTTACCTCCCCTTCGAATCCCTCGAACTTGAGCTGGCCGAGGGCAGCCTCATCGCGCTCTACACCGACGGCCTCATCGAGACCTATGACCGGGACATCGACGTGGGGCTCGCCCGACTGGGTGAAGCCCTCCTGGCGCCCAGGCCGACGCTGGAGGAGACCGGCCGCAACGCGCTCGACGCCCTGGTGACCGGCCCGCCGGCCGACGACGCGGCCCTGCTGCTGGCACGGACCCGTGTCCTGGCCCCGGACCAGGTCATCTCCTGGGACGTGCCCAGCGATCCGGCTGCTGTCGCCCGCGCACGCACCCTCGCCGGCGAGCAGCTGGGGGAGTGGGGCATGGACGAGCTGACGTTCACCACGGAACTGATCGTGAGTGAACTGGTCACCAACGCCATCCGCCATGCGACCGGGCCGGTCTGCCTCCGCCTGATCCGCGACCGCTGCCTGATCTGCGAAGTCTCCGACGCCAGCAGCACATCACCGCGCCTGCGCCACGCCCGGACCACCGACGAGGGAGGCCGGGGCCTGCTGCTCGTGGCCCAGCTCGCCCAGCGCTGGGGTACCCGCCATACGGCGACCGGCAAGGTCATCTGGACGGAGCAGGCCCTCCCCACCTGCCCGGACGTCTAGGAAGTGGGATCGGAGGGCGAACTGTCGCGCGGCGGCTGCCGGCGCGTGCTTCCCGCCCGGGACGCGGGCCGGCCCTCTTCACCGATCGCGGCAGCGTGCAGCTCAGGGCTGTGCCTCGGGAGTGCTGAAGCGGACCTGCCCGCTGTCGGCGAACAGCTCCAGGCGTGAGCAGTCGGCGCACTGGACGCCGGTCGCCGACGCGTTCGCCCAGTCCAGATTCAGGAAACTCATGCCCGCGGTGTTGAGCTGCACTTCCCGATCCCAGAACAGCGTGCCTCGGCACAGCGGGCAGTGCAGTTGACGTGGGCCGACCCACACCAGCCACGGCCCACGGTAGCGACGCGCTCGGCCTGCCACTCTGACCACCCCGTTCTCGTTCTCGATCGCCATGTGTCGGTTCTGTCTGTTGCTTTGTGAAACCCTCCGGGCGTACCTGCCGTCGAGCGGCGAAGTACGGCGGCGGGCAGGGCCGAGGGGCATCGGAACGAGCCGCATCGTCGTTCGGGCCGGGGGTCCCAGCGGAAGCGTCGGACCGCGACCGTCGCTCCGAGGACGCCCCAGATCACCAGTACCAAAAGGTGCCGCCAGGCGAAGCAGCCGTCCGGGACGGCTGCCTGCAGCAGGGCTTGGACGAACGGCCGTACCGGCGGCACGCCGGTGACATTCTCCATGATCTCGTTGTGGACGGGCATGTACGTACCGGACATGAACACGAGCGGGAAGAGGACGAAGCGCACGACTGCGGGTCCGGCTTCTGCGTTTGCGGCAGAAGGTGAGCTGCTCGTAGTGGAACTGGTGCAGTAGGACAGACGGGTCACTTCGGGAAGCGCGCTCGATGACGCTGCTGCTCAGGGTGCGTTCCCTCTCGTGACCGGCTCTGGCGTGTCCCGGTCGGTCAGGTCGAGGAAGGTCTCCCCCAGGCTCGGGGCCGGCACGAAGCGCTCTATGACGTCCTGCTGCCGCTGCGCAGCCGGGGCAGCCGTCTCCCGTTGTTCGGCGAAGAGGAGCCGGTGGCGCAAAGCCTCGCCGAGATGGCCGACGACTACATCGAGCAGATCCGCCAGGTCCGGCCTTCCGGTCCCTACCACCTGATCGGCTGGTCGCCCGGTGGCCTGGTGGCCACGCCGCCGCTGTCCGCCTCCGCGAACAGGGCGAGGAGGTCGGCCTGGTGGACCTCCTCGGCCCGGCACCGCCCGGCGCCCAGGCGCCCGAGGAGGGCGAACTGGAGGAGAGCCCCTTCCTCCTGGTCCTCCTGGGGCCCGCCGACTATGACACCGGCGCACTACGCGCCGAGGGCGTACCCACCAAAGCGGAGGCCGCGGAGTTTCTGCGCCGCGGCGACAGCGCCCTGGCTGATCTGGGGGAGCACCGCCGTCTACCGCAGCAACAGCCGACTGGCGAGCGGTCTCGAACGCCGCTCCTTCGACGGGGACATCACCTTGTTCGCGGCGACCGAGAACGGCACACCACCCCCGCCTACGGCTGCCCACTGGCACCCCTACGTGACGGCTACCGTGACCGTCCACCCGATCGCGTGCGCACATCAGCACATGACGCGCCCGGGCCCGCTGTCGGAGATCGGCCGCGCCCCGAAAGACCTTCTCGAGCAATGGGCCCCTCCCTTGCCAACCCATGCCGCCTGAGCGAAGGAGACGATCAGCGATCACCAACCCGTTCGAGGACGAAGACGCCCGCTATCTGGTGGTCGTGTACGACGAGAACAGCACTCCTTGTGGCCCGCCTGGGCCGACGTACCGGCCGGCAGGGCCGTGGCCCAACCCGAGTCCGACCGCGCCATCTGCCTCGCCCACATCGAGCGCCACTGGACGGACATGCGCCCGGCGCAGCCTGGCTGAGCGCAGCGGCGGCTGAGTGCGGGGGCGGTTCGGCGATGCACCGCGGTTGGCGGCCGCATCGGACGAATGCCTCCTCGGCGGTTCGGTACCGGGGCTCACGCTCCGGTTGCGGCCGTGTCGTCGATGACCGTCACCGGGACAGGGGGCACCGTCGGCGCGCTTCCGAGCCTTGGGCGATCATGGCGCGAATTCACCGTTGGTCAGAGACGCGCGAGGCACATGTGTCACGCCAGCACGCCCGGTCATCACACAAGGAGTGGAGCCGTGCGAAGTGCTTCCCTTCCCTGTGTGAGCGAACACCAATTCCGGTCAACTTGCCGCCGCACAGGCGGTGTTCGGCATCGGCCATGCATATGCTCCGGTCTGGTTCGAACAGGACCACCGCATTTCGCCGACGTCCAGCCGACATCGGCGAGCCACTGAACGGGAGGAGTCTCATGAGCACCAACCTTCTGCTGGAAGACACCACCACCGACCTCGCCGAGCTGGATCTCGACATCCAGATCTCGGAGACCGAAGGTGAGGGCCCCGCGTTCGCGTCCGGTGGCTACACCTCGCCCAGCACGTACGGGTCGCCCTGCAACCTCTGCTGCTGGTAAGCGTCCCATCGCGCCCGCGCGGGGCCGGGGTCGACACCCCCGCCCCGCGCGGGTCGCGCCAGTTCCCGGGATCGAGGGGGCCAGAACACGTGCGGGATGATCACTACACACCGCAGGACTGCCTGTTCGTACGCATGACGGCGATTTCCCGGACCGGCCCGGGTGGCCGTGCCCTCGGCGATTCGGCTGCGCAGGTGCGCGAAGCCGCCGCCGACCCGCTGTTCCGCGAGGCGTTGCAGGTCGCCAGCGGCAGTCTCGCCGACTGCCTCGACCGGCTCGACTCGGGGGCCGGCCTCGGGGCCAAGGGGCTGCGCCGTACGGCGCTCGCCCTCTCCCGGTACGCATTGCGGGCCGAGACCAGACCGACGCCCTTCGGACTCTTCGCCGGTGTCGCACCCGCCCGGGCGGCGGACACCACTCGGGTGAGAGTGTCCGGACCGGGCCGGAAGAAGGTACGGCTGGACGCCGCCTGGCTGACCCGGCGCGTCACCGAATGGCTCGAACTGCCCGAGGTCCGGTGCGGCGTCGATGTCGTACTGAGCGACCTGAGCCGAACACGGGGCGGGCGGCTGATCGTCCCGCGCAACGGCAGCGAGGCCTCCGTGCGCAACACGGCCCTGGTGGCCTGGGTGCGCGAGCGGACGGCGCAGCCGGTCGGCTACTCCGTGCTCATGGAACAAGCGTCGGCTTCCTTCCCCAGCCTCACCCGCGGCCAGGTGGACGCCGCGCTGTTCGAACTTGTGCGGCACGGCTTCCTGCTGACCTCCATCACCCCACAGGCCCTGGACGACGCACTGTACGACCGCATCGCGGCGGCAATCGCCCCGGTGCCGGAGGCTGCGGCTCAACTCGACGACGTACGCGCGGCGTTGGACGCCTACGCCACGACGAAGCCCGGCGAGGGCCACGCGGAGTGGCGCAGGCTGATGCGGCTGACCGACCCGGAAGGCACCGCTGCCAGACCGCCCATCCACGTCGACCTGCGCATGGACGCCGACCTGCGGATCTCGCGGGTGGTGACCGATGAGGCCGCCCGCTATGCCTCCGCCATGTGGGAGCTGTCCGGGGCCTGGCAGACCCACGCCCACATGCGTACGTACCTGGACCGGTTCCTGGAGGCGTACGGCACCGGCGGTGTGGTCCCGATGGGGCAACTCGTCGACCGGCACCGGGGCATCGGTTTCCCGCCCGGCTACGGCGAGCGCCCCGACGGAGAGCCCACGGCCCCCCAGGAACCTGAGCAGCTGCCCAAGGAACGCCGTCTCCTCACCCACGACCTGGTGCAGGAGGCACTGCTGAGCGGTGACGACGAGGTCAGGCTCACCCCCGGCCTCGTCGACCGGCTGGCCGCCGGCCGGACGGGCGAAGCGGCGGTCCCCGCGCCCAAGTCGCTGGAGCTGTGCTTCCATCTGCTGGCCGAGAGCGAACAGGCCGTCGACCGGGGTGACTTCCGGCTCCTGTCCCCGGCCTACCCGGGTTCCTGGGTGGCCGGGGCGACCGTCGGACGATTCGCCGAACTCGTCGGGATGGAAGGCGAACTGGCGTCGCTCCTTGAAGGCCTCGGCGATGCGGAGACAGTGCCGGCACAGGTGGTGTACCGGCCGCACACGGTGCGCGGGCTCAACATGGCCCAGGTTCCGCGCCTGTTGCCGCACTCGATACCGGTGGGCGTGTACGCCGACCGCGACGCGCCCGGCACACTGGACTGGCGCCGACTCCTCGTCACGCCGGGGCCTTTGGGACTGCGGCTCATTCTGCCGGACGACGGACGCGAGGTCCTGCCCGTCGTGCCGCACATGCTGGCCCTCGACCGGGAGGCGCCGCCGGTCGCCCGGCTGCTGGTGGAACTCGTCGCCGGCAGAGCCAGGACGTGGACGGGCTGGAACTGGTGCGGGCTGGAGGGGCTGCCCTACCTCCCCCGTATCACGTACGGCCGCGTCACGATCTTCCCCCGGCGCTGGCTGCCCGACCGGCACCTGCGCGCGGCGGCGGACGGCACATCCGGGTGGGAGGAGGCGGTCGAGGCCTGGCGGGAGCGCTACCGCGTACCGGACGAGGTGAACCTCGCCAGGTGGGACCGAATGTACCGGGTGGACCTCACCGACCCCTGGCGCCGGGAGGTGTTCCGCCAGGAAGTCCGCGGCGGCGGCTCCCTGGTGATCATGGAGGATCTCACGGACGGCGGACGCGGACTGGGCTGGTCCGGCGGACACAGCACCGAAGTCGTCATTCCGCTCGCCCGGTCCGCCACCACACAGGTTCAGTACGAAGAAACCGCGCAAGGCCGGCACCAAGAAGCCGCACAAGGCCGGCGCCAAGAGGCCGCACAAGACCGGCAACGAGAATCCGCCCGCAGGCCGCGCCGCCCGGTGACCGCGCCCCGGCCCACGGACCACACCGCTGCGCACCTGCCGGGTGAGGAATGGCTCTACGCCAAGTTCTACGCGACCCAGGACACGCACGACGAGTTGCTGCACGCCCTGCCCACGCTCGTGCGCGAGGTCGGAGACGACCTGCACAGCTGGCACTACATCCGGTACCGCGACCCCGAGCCCCACATCCGTCTCCGCCTGCACGGCGAGGCCGAAACCCTGCGGACCACGACGCTGCCCCGGCTCGCGGCGGTGAGCCGGCACTGGCAGGAGACAGGGCTGATCCGGGGCATGGTCCTGGACACCTACCGGCCCGAAACCGACCGCTACGGCGGGCCCGACGCCCTCGCCCACGCGGAGCGCATGTTCTGCGTGGACAGCCAGTCGGCACTGGCCCAGCTCGGAATGCGGGCGCGGGGCGCTCTGGCCGTGCCGGCGCCCGTGCTCGCCGCTGTCAACCACGCGCTGCTGCTGGAATCGCTCGGCGACTGGGACTGGTCGGCCTGGATCAGCCGCGCTCTGCCCAAGGGGCCCGCCCACGCGGCCTACCGGAAGTACCAGCAGCAGGCCACAGCGCTGATCGTGCCCGGGCGTACCGCACAGAGCGCGGCCCCCGTATTGGGCACCCCCCTCGCGGCCCTGTGGAGCACCACACCCGAGACCGGGAAGTACGGTGCGCTGCTGCTGTCCGACGGAGGACGGGCGCCCGGTACCGAACAGCACGCCGAAGCCGTCATGGCGCTGCTGCACATGCAGCACAACCGTCTGCTCGGCATCGACAGGACCGGCGAGGACACCGGCTACGCCGTGCTGCGCGGTGTCGCCCGTGACCACCAGGGTCGCCTGGCCCACGCCAGGGACGGGAAGGAGACCGGATGACCGCCCCGCGTCACGCGGACCAGGCCCGGGACGTCGCCCGGCAGGTCTTCGACCGGCTCGCCGATCCGGACGCCACCGCTGCCGACACCCGCATTCCGGGCGACGCCTCGCACATCAGCCTGCGCGAGCCCCTCTGGCAGGACCTGGCCCTCTCCAGCGGCCATCCGGGAGTGTCCCTGGCGTTCACCGGCCGCGGCACCCCTGGGCCCGAAGACGCCGCCCGAGCGCACGCCTACCTCGTGCGGGCGATGCGGGCCACGGCCGCCACCGCCCACGCCCCGGGCGGCATCTACACCGGCGCGGGCGCCGTGGCCTTCGCCGTCCTCGTCGCCCACCGCGCCACCGGTGGCTACCGCTCCGCCCTCGGCCGGCTCGACGAGCATCAGCGCCGCCTGGTCCACCGTGCGCTTCCCGAGGTCCGTGACACCCCGACGACGACCAACGGTGAGTTCGAGGTGGTCCGCGGCATGAGCGGCGTCGGCCGCTACCTGCTGGCGCGCCGGGAGCAGTGCGAGGAGGAGCTGCGGCTCGTCCTCACGTATCTGACGCGCATGGCGCACGGCGAGATCACCCACCGGGGCCATCAGGTGCCCCGCTGGTGGACGTGGGCAGCGCCCAAGCTGGGGCAGGAGGTCGAGATGCCCGACGGGCATCTGAACCTCGGGCTCTCGCACGGGGTGGCGGGGCCGCTCGCCCTGCTCTCGCTGGCCTGGCAGCAGGGCGCGGTCGTCGACGGGCAGCGCGAGGCCATCGAGCGACTGGTCCGCCTCCTCCAGCAGTGGACGTACGAGAGCGAGGGCGGACTGCTGTGGCCCCCGCACCTGACCCTCGAACGCTGGGTGGCCGGTCCGGACATCCCCCCGCCGCGCCAGCGACCGTCCTGGTGCTACGGCGCCCCGGGGATCTCCCGCGCGGTACAGCTCGCGGGGCTCGCACTCGGCCGTGCCGAGTGGCTCGAACTGGCCCACCGCTCCCTGCTGCCGCTGCTGGCCACCGATCCGGACAGTTGGAGCATCGACAACTCCAACCTGTGCCACGGGTGGGGCGGGATGATGCACCTGCTCGCCGTCCTGAACGAGCCCATCGGCGACAAGCGTCTGTCCGACCTCGTCGACGGCATGGCGGCCCGAACCCTCGCCGAGTTCCGTCCCGAATACCGCTTCGGGTTCCGAGCCACCCTCACGAGCGCCCCGCAGGGCACCGATGTCCCCGCGTTCCTGGAAGGCGCCGCGGGCACGGCCCTGGCCCTCGACGCCTACGCGGACGGCCGCACCACGACCGACTGGGACATGGCCCTGCTGCTGGCCTGAGGGCCGCCCCCCTCCCGCAGGGGACGCCGTGCGCCCTCCTGCCAGACGGATATCCGGTCGGTGCCGGTGCCCCGCTCGCGGGGGATCCTCAAGGATGCGCGGGTGTCCGAGACCGGGCAGCAACTCGCCCTTCGCGCCCGGAACGGCGCGGCGATCGGCCGCGGATGAGGATGCCACCCGCGGTCGTCCTCGCCGACCAGCCCATGCACCGACGCAACGGCGGGCGGCTCGGCCGCCACGCCATGTACCGGAGTCCGTTGTGGCGGGGGGCCTACGGCGCGCTTCGGGGCGTGGGGCTGAGTCCGGGGCTCGGTTGGGGGACGGCAGGTGGGATGGGCTGGGGAGGGGTGGGCTCTGTCTTCCAGGGGCGCAGCGGCACGGCGGCGTTGAGGAATTCCTGGTTGCGCATCGCCCATTGCGGCATCGAGTTGCCGGGAACGAGTTTCTCCCCCAACCGGCCTTCCCTGGCTCTCTCGTCCAGATCCGCTTCCCACTGTGCCAGGTCGCGTCCCTGATACAGCTGGGTGAGCATCGGCACGTCGTAGCGGATGTTGTAGTGCCCTTTCCCCCTGTCCTCAGTGACCTTGGAAAACGCCCCCATGATTCCGGCGATGTACTGGATCGATCCCTCATCGCTGGTGAGCAGCGACTCCCGTTCCCGAACGGTTCTGCGTGGGAGATATCCCCGTTCCTCGACCTGGTTGACGAGGGGCGCGCCGACATGCACCTTGCCAGGCCCGAAGGACGCCTTCTTCACGATGCTGCCGATCCCCGAGCCGGCGATCTGGTTGGCGGGGATACCCTTCACATTCTCCATCGCCTCCCACGCGATCGCGGCGGCGATCGCCTGCGGGGAGATGTTCCACTTCCGAGCTTCCGCGATGATGGATTCCCGGTGCGCGGCCATCCAGCTCAGCACCGCGTCTTCCTCCGGGGAGAACGGTGTGCCGTCGGAGCGCTTCCGGCCCGCACGGGGCAGCAGATTGGCGTCCCACAGCTCAATGGACAGCTTCGCCGGATCGGTGGGAGGCGGGTGGCCCGGTTGCGGCGTGGGGACGGCGGTTTCGGGCAGCTCCCAGTAGATGCTCCCAGGAGTGCAGAGCTTGGCACCGCTGCGCTGCCGTTGCATCGCATGGACCCGGCTCTGGCGCGTTTGCAGCTCCGTGGCCTGGCTGCGGACCCGCTGTGCGAGCGTGCGCAGCCGCATCGCGGGAGAGGTGTCGACATTCAGCCTTTGCAGCTCCCACCACAGGTCCCCGGCGAGCTGTTCGAGCACGAACGCGGCCCGCCCATGCCTGCTCACCAGATGGTCGAAGGCCGGCTGCTGGACGCCGGAGAAGTTGGGATTGCCCACCGGGTAACTCATGACGTCCTCGGCATGGACTGGAGCTTCGCGTTGGCTTCCCGTACCGCTTCTGCCAGTTGGGCCTGCAGCTCGCCCACATCGGCACGTACGGCCTCATGGAAGCCTCGGGCAACCGGCCCGACCCAGGCGTCGTCGTCCATGGACTGGCTGGACGCGTCCAGTGCGTGCCAGCACTCGTCCGACAGGCGCTGAATGCGCGCCACTGCGCGCTGTGCCTCGCGATAGGCGTGGTCATCGGTCATCTGTGCCCCCTCCCTGTTCCTCAGCCTATGAACGGCCTGACCTGGCGTCGTCCAGTGCTGGTTTGAAGTGGGGCAAACTTTGGCGGTATACGGGCCACCGGTCCGGTCCCAAGGAGGCGATGGCCCCGGCTGCCATGGCCGGTCTCCCGGATGACGTGCGCAGCCCAGGTGGCCGAGCGCCTGCCAGTCCTGATGGCTGCCGCACGCCGCGAGGGGGGCCGGAGCATCCGGGAATCGGAGCTGGCATCAAATAAGTGCCGCGCCCGCACGGCACGCTGTCGGCCTGGGGTCGTCGTACTGCTGCCCAGCAGCTTCGGCTTGGGCCCACTGGACATCGCCACCCTGCTCGCCACCAAGCAGCAGGAGACCGTTGCCCGGTTGAACAACAGCGCCGCTCGCACCCCGGCGACGGCCCTGGCCCTGGACACCCCCCACGACACGTTCTTCTACGGTGCCTGTGTGCCTAGGAACCTGTCGCGCCGTCGCGGCCGTCCGGGGCGGAGCCCGGGAACGCGATCGTTGGCATGGTGAGCAGACGCGGCCAATTCCGGCACCCATCCGCCAGCGAGTTGGCGAGAGACGGGGCGCGGGCCATCCGGCCCCGTTCGAGGTGCCGGAACTGGTGCGCTTCCGAGCGGGGTGGATCGAGCGGAACCGTGGACCGGCGGACAGCAGCGCCACTGCCGAGAGCGACAGCCGTCATGTGCTCGGGTCGCGTCCGGGAGCCTCCTTGGAATCCGGCTTCTTCAGTGCCTTCAGCGCCGCGCGGGTGTCTTCCTTGAGCCAGCCGATGACGGTGGACTTGGACGGGGGTTTCTTCTCCTTGCCCAGGCCGGCGCCCCACCAACTCCAGCTCATCTCGTACGTCATCCACCCCGCGCGCACCTCCAGCATGACCCGGTCGCCGCCCTTCGCCTCGACCAGGTACGCCTCGTCACCGAAACCTGAGACGGGGGAGACCTGGTAGGCACTGCTGCCGGCTCCCTGGTCCTTCCACGTCCGCTGCTGGGAGGCGAACTCTCCTGCGGGGTCGGCCTTCTTGTGCCACGTCACGGTGGTGGTCACCGATGTTGTCACGGGCGTCGTCGACTTCTCGCCGCGCTTGAGCAGCGTGCGGTGGCAGGAACTGACATCGAGCCCCTTCTGCCGTGAGGAGTAGCCGTCGGGGTCGTCCAGGGTGGGCGATTGGATCTCGTACTTCCGCTCGAACGCCGCCAGCTCGGCCGTCTCACACATGTCGTGGTGGAAACGGTAGCCCTTGTAGACGGGGGTGGCCGAGGCGGGCGCGGCCGCGTCGGCAGCGGCCGAGTCGGTGGCACCTTTGTCCAGCGCGCCGGTGGCCATCAGCGTCGCGGCCCAGGTGACCGAGGCGACCATCACACCGCCCAGTGCCCACAGCCAGCGCGGACCCCCGCCGCGCCCCGGCCCTCCCGGCGGGCCGGGCTGGCCAGGCGGCGGAGTCTGAGGCTGCGCGTACGGGTTGACCTGGTACGCGGGCATCGCGGCGGAGGTGGGCCGCTGTGAGTGCGGCTGCTGCGGCTGGGCCCCCGGTATCGCCATGTGGGCACAGTACCCGCTGACTTACGGTCAGGCCGCGTCGGCCCTGGGTAACCGGGTGAAGGCCTGTCATCGCCGCGTCTGCCGGGGGAGCCTGGCTCGGCACTGCTGCGATAGGTGGGGAGCACTGGCAAGACGCCGATGAACAGCGCTGCTGCGCCCAGCCACACCGCATGACGGGAGCGATGCCGACGAGCCTCGCTCTCGCCCGCCGACGCTCGTCCGAGACCAACCCGTAAGAGCTCGCGCAAATAGGCGGTGTGGGGAGCCTGGGCAGCAGGGCGGGGACGGTCCCGACGCACATGGAGACGCGACACTCTGTGACCGACCACTGGAGAGACTGTGCCCGTCCCGCCGTCACGGCCGTCAGTCCGCCGCCTTGGGCCGCCAACCGGAGGCCCAATCATCGAGCGGGGCGAGAGATTCTTGAAGGGTCCTGCCCTGTTCAGTGAGCAGGTACCCCTCGCCGGTGTTCTCGACGAGGTCGGCCTGTCCAAGCTCACGAAGCCTGTCTGCCAGGACGCTTGATGAGACGCCGCCGCATCGTTGCTGGAGCTGGCGGAAGGTCGGAGATGAGCCGTCCCGTAGCTCCCATAGGACCCGCAGCGCCCAGCGTCGACCCAAGAGGTCCAGGAGCGCCATGATCGGGCGCCCCGTGTGCGAGCCGCGAACTCGGCGGCCTGGGAGCGGCGTTGGTCGTGTCATCTGCTTTCCTTTCCAAAGCGCCAATGCTAACGTCCCGCTATGCCTCTGAAATCGAAGCAGCCGCGCATCGAACCGCTCTCGCCGCCCTATGGCGAGGGTGCCAGCGAGGCCCTTGAGCTCCTGGGGCATTCACCCATCCAGCTGTTCCGGGTGTGGGCCCGGCGGCCCGAGCTCGCCCGCTCCATCGCGGGCTGGGGAAGCCACTACCTCTCTCGGCGCTCCGCTCTCACTCTGCGCCAGCGCGAGCTGGTCATCGACCGGACCACCGCGCTGTGTGGCGCCGACTACGAGTGGGCCGTGCACGTCGCGGGCTTCGCCGAGAAGGCGGGACTCGACGCGGCGCAGCTCGCGTCCCTCGCGGATGGAAGGCCGACGGACGACTGCTGGCACACCACCGATCGTGCCGTGCTCGAAGCGGTCGACGAGCTCCATGCGACCTTTGACCTGTCCGACGACACCTGGGCGAACCTGGTCGCTGTCGCCGATGAAGATGCCGCACTCGAACTGGTCCTGGTCTGCGGTTGGTACCACGCCATTTCGTTCGCCGTCAGGGTGCTCCGTCTGCCCCTTGAGCCCGGCACCGAGCCGATCTCCGCACACTGATCATGGTCAGATGCACTCATCCCCACACTGGAGGTTCCATGCCCAAGGGCTACTGGGTCAGCGTCTACCGCACCATTTCAGACCCTGAGAAGCTGGCTGCTTACAACAAGCTGGCCCGCCAGGCCGTCCAGCCCTGGGGCGGCCGGACCTTCGTCCGTGGCGGTCGGGTCGTGGCGTATGACGCCGGAATCGCCGAGCGCACCGTCCTGGTCGAGTTCGACAGCTTCGAGCAGGCCGTCGCGGCGCGCGAGAGTGCTGCCTACCAGGAGGCGCTGGTCGCCCTCTCCGACGGCGTCGAGCGCGACTTCCGCATCGTCGAAGGCATCGACTGACGGAGATGCAGTCGGATCTTCACTGAAGTGCTCGCGCCCGGTGACCGCACCCCGCACATATCCGGCCGTTGGCCAGCGTTGCGGTACAGCTTTTCGGACGGGCTGGAAACAGGATCTCGAGGAAGGGAATTCATGCGTGCCATGCGCTTCGGGAGGTTCGGTGGCCCCGGGGCCCTGGAGGAGGCCGATGTACCGGATCCGTTGGCGGGGCCGGGCGAGAGTGTGGTCCAGGTGGAGGCCGCGGGTGTCAATTTCGGCGACATCAAGCAGATCGCGGGCGAGTTCACCGACGGTCCGTACGCCCCCCCAAGGCCCACTGCCCCGTACTCCCGGCATGGAAGTCGTCGGCAGGACCGCAGCCGGCCAACGAGTCCTCGGCTACGTCCCGCAGGCCGGTTACGTCGCCAAGACGGTTGTCGCCGACCGCCACCTGGCCGCGTTGCCGCCGGGGGGCGGGCGAAGCGCTGGCACTTCCCCTGCAGGGCTGACGGCGTGGCATCTGCTTCGGTCGGTCGCGCGTATCAGACCCGGTGAGAGCGTGTGGTCCATGCCGCCGCGGGCGGGACCGGCAGTCTCCTGGTCCAGCTGGCCCGGGAGTTCGGGGCAGGACTTGGCGCTCTCGCGCTCGCAGTGGCCCGCCAGGAAGTGATGCATGGGACGCGGCGTATGCCGAGCCGGGGTGGCGCAGTCCGAGCAGCACCCGCGCCCCTGTCCTCCAGGTAGAGATACCCCCGACGACGTTCAGCACGGTCTCCCGCAGCCCTGCGGCCCTGCGGCCCTGCGGCGCTGCGGCCGGCGCCTGGCTGACGGAGACGTGGCTGGAGCCGTCGGTGGAGGAGATCAGAGAATGCGTGGGCTGCACGTCAGTACCTCGTAATTCACGAAGTCAGTTACGAAGGGGACAGGTCGCGGAAGCTGTTGCGCGGCGCGGGCCCACGTGCGGGTAGGGGTCATTGACGTGCTCCGGGCTGCTCGCGGTCGCTGCGGGCTGTCTCCGCGGTGACCTGGTAGGACAGCAGCTCCTGGAAAAGGCCCGGCTGCTCGGCGAGCTCGTGGTAGGAGCCGTCCTGGACAACCCGTCCTTCATCGAGGACGACGATCCGGTCGGCGACGGCCAGGTTGGTGATGCGGTGGGTCACCAGCAGCACCACCCGGTCCTGTGCGAGACCGCGCAGCCGCTGGAAGATCCGGTATTCGGCTCGGGGATCGAGGTTGGCAGTCGGCTCGTCGAGGACCAGCAGGCCCGCATCTCGCATGAAAGCCCGGGCCAGAGCGATACGTTGCCACTGTCCGCCGCTCAGCTCCTCCCCGTTGAGCCACTCCCGGGCGAGAAGAGTGTCCAGCCCGGAGCCGAGCTGGGTGACGACTTCGTCGGCACCGGCGGCCTCGCAGGCTTCATGCACAGCTGCGTCCCCACGCGGCGATGGCTGCCCGAGGGTGACGTTCTCCCGCACCGTCAACGGCCAGCGCGCATAATCCTGCGGCACCAGGGCCACCTGCTTCCACAGCGCTTGCGGATCGGCCTCCTGCGTGGGGACGCCGTCCCACAGGACTTGTCCGTTGCTGGGGAGGTACAGTCCGCTGGCGAGCCGTGAGAGCGTCGTCTTGCCGGAACCGTTGAAGCCCACCAGCGCGGTCACTTCACCGCGCTTCAGCGTGAGGGAGACCTCGGACAGCGCGTCCTTGTCTTTACCCGCGTAGCGATGGGAGAGGGATGCGATCTCGATCGTCTCCGGCGGCCCGGGGCGGTGGGTACCGCGGCGCATACGGAACCCACCCGCCCTCTCCAGGAAGCGGGTCCAGTCGTCCATGTACAGGCCTGTGCGCACGGCCCGGGAGCCGACCGACACCAGGCCGCGCACGGCCTGTCCGGCCGTCTGAAGTGCGAAGACTGCCGCGCCCGCGCGGCCGACGCTGATCTGACCGGTCGCCAGCAGCCAGACCACCGCTGCCCACACGATCGTCGAGCCCACCCCTGCGCACATCGCGCCGATCAGGGAGAAGCGGGCTCCCTGATCGGCGGCGACCCGGTCCTCGCGGTTGATCCGGGCGACGGTGCGCCGGTACCTCTCGGAGAGGAAGGACGCCATGGTGCCGGCGCGGATCTGGTCGGCCGCGTCGCGCGTATAGATGTGCCAGCGCAGCACCGC
This sequence comes from Streptomyces smyrnaeus, assembly GCF_017676345.1. Lineage (GTDB taxonomy): Bacteria > Actinomycetota > Actinomycetes > Streptomycetales > Streptomycetaceae > Streptomyces > Streptomyces smyrnaeus. The sequence goes on from NZ_JAFFZM010000013.1 coordinate 122,281, forward strand.
GAGCATGCGGTTGTCACCGTTACTGCGCAGGTTGGCCAGGTAGCGCACACGCGCGGCGCTGACCTGGGAGACGGCCTGCGGGAGGCTCGCGACCACCAGCAGCGGCAGCAGGATCGGGTGGACACCGGCAAGTACCACGGCACCGGCGAGAAAGCTGGCGGAAGAGGCGATCAGGTCCTGGCCTTCGTTGATCAGGTCCCCGGTGACCTGCGCGCCGCGGTCGGCCGCCTCCCGGTCGCGGTTGAAGTCCGGCTCATCGTAGGCGGCCAGCTCCACCTCGGTGCATCCGTCGAGGAGCATCTGCTCGGCCTCGCGCGTCATCAGCGGCCCCAGGCGCGAGGAGAGCCAGTTGACCGTGATGCCCATCACCGCACGCGCTGCGGCGGCGCCCGCCAGCAGTGCGACCGACGGCCAAGCCTGCAGCAGCCGGTGGAAGACGTTCCCGCTGGCCAGCAGAGCGGTCAGCGTGCCGCTGATGGCGAGCAGGCCCATCGCCTGCATGATGCCCGAGACGATCTGGCAGGCCAGAAGCCCCGCGGTAGCGGGCCGGTCCACCCGCCAGGCCAACATCAGCGACCGGCGCACCAGCCGGGGCAGGCGTCGGGCCATGTCGATCAGCCGGATCGAGCGGCCGGCCGCCTCCCGGCTACCGGTCAGGTCCACGTACCGCATCTCCGGCTCGGCGGCCTCCTGTCCCCCCGCAGCGCCGCCTTCGGCCTGCCGAGGCACTGTCGGTGTGTCTGCTGACGCCTCCGTGAGACCAGTCTTCCCGCGTGCGGCGCGGTCGTGCCTGATCACCTTCGCGGACGGACTCGTACCGCGGCGAGGTCCACCGCTGCTCACGCGCTTCCCCTGCGACTGCTTCCTCATGCTGACCACACCCCCGTGCCCGCGGGGCTTCCGGGAAGGTCAACGCGACGCCGCCCCAAAGGGCCCCGGTCACCAGGGAGCCGTTCGATTCCGGAACGCTCGGACGCATGAGAAGAGGCAGACGGCAAGGCATCCTCCATATGGATGGACGAGGGGTACATGTGCTCTAGAAACAGCCCCGGCAAGGAGTTTGTAACGGGTATTTGGTGAACAGGTGTTCTGATATGGGGCTTCGGCCTGACGGGAGGCCGAAGCCTGGCGCAGGGATCATTCGAACGGGGTCAGGTCACCCCGGCAGGGGATTGCCAGAGCACGCGGCGGCGGGTTTCAGGCTGGGTTACGTGTGCTTCGGCAGGAGGTACAGAAGGGCGTCAGGCGCGAAGGTGCAGCCGATCCACAGAGCTCGTCGGTGACCGCGTCTACTGGCCGGAGGTCGTGGGTGTCGGTCGGCGGCGATGAGTGGGCGGCGTGTTGCATACGGGGGGGCGGCCTGGCGGAAGCAGGCGGTCAGTGGCTCAGCCTGGGGAGTGACGCCGGCCCCTGCGACCGCAGAGCCCGTGGATGGCCCTTTTCCCGCGTTTGTCCGTCACCGGTGCACTGAGCGGACGCTGACCCGTAGGTCCTCGGTGATCTCCGAACTCACCTCGCCCCGGGCGAAACGCTCGGCAGCCTTGGGCCACAACTCCTCGCTGACTGCTGTCGTTCAGCAGTCAGCCCGCCCCCTGTGGAGCCGCATACATCGGTGATACCGCAGTGGACGAGCCAGCCGTCAGCCCACACGAGTCCCACCTGAGTGACAAGGCACCACCAGGGGGTCCGCGTGCCCCGCATCGGGAGGGCCGGCCACGCGTCCACCCCGATCGCGCGGACCGACAAGGCGTACGCCTCCGCAAGAACCGCATCGACCTGCGCCGCCGCGGGATCCGCTGCACCATCCCGGACAAGGCTGACCAGGCACGCAACCGCCAGAAGCTCGCCTCTGCGGCGGCCGACCGCCGTGCTTCGCCCCGACCGACCACCGCGAACGCCATGCGGTCGAATGCGGCAGCAACCGCCTCAGGAGAAGCCGCGCTGTCGCCACGCGCTACGGCAAGCTCGCGGTCGATACCAGGCGATGGTGCTGGTCGCAGCCGTGGACGAGTGGCTGCGACCAGCATCACCGCAACGGCCCTCAGACGACGTCGAACTCGTTGCCCTCGGGGTCCTGCATTGCGGCGGCGTAGAGGCCCCTCTCCGGCTCGTCCGTGACCCTCAGTATGGTGGCACCGGCCTCGACCAGCCGGTCCACCGCGGCCCTGACCCGCTGCGCGCGGACGTCCAGCGGGATGTCACGGCCGCCACCCACCTTCAGGTCGAAGTGCCACCGGTTCTTGGCGGTCTTGGACTCCGGAACCTGCTGGAACCACACGCGTGGTCCGCGCCCCGCCGGATCGACGATCGACTCCGGAATGTCGCCGGCCCCGGTCGGTAGCTCTTCCGCGGGCACCCCCATCGCCTCCCAGTAGGCGCGCCACGTGGCGTGCCCGTCCGGCGCGGGCTCGGGCACATAGCCCAGGGCCTGGGCCCAGAACGCCACCATTCTCTGCGGATCGGAGCAGTCGATCGTCAGCTGCACTGTCACCTCCATGCCTGAAGCCTCCCAGGCAGGTCTGACAGAGACCGTGCCGGGGCAGGCAGTTGGACCGCTCCGGCCGGTCGCGTGGACGAGCCGACATGAGCGGGTCGGTGACATGCGTGCGGCTCAGTATTGTTCGCCGGGCGTGGAACGGCGGAATCCTCCGGGGGCTGAACCGTATTCTCGTTTGAACGCGTGGGCGAAGGCGAACTCCGAGGTGTAGCCCACCTTTCGTGCCACTGTGGCCAGTGGCGCGTCGCTGTCTCGTAGTAGCCGGGCTGCCAGCGTCATCCGCCACCAGGTCAGATAAGTCTGCGGTGGTTGGCCGACCAGTGCGGCGAATCGCCGGGCGAAGGCCGCGCGGGAGACCCCGGCTTGGGAAGCCAGTTCCGCGACGGTCCACGGTCGGGCCGGGTCGCCGTGGATGACGCGCAGCCCGGCGGCGACGGCGGGATCGCGCAGCGCTGCTGCCCAGCCGGTAGCGGCGCCGCGGGCGGATTGTTCGTCGAACCAAGCGCGCAGAATGTGCAGCAGCAGCACGTCCAGCAGGGCGGGCAGCATGGCGTCGCTGCCCGGCCGTGGCTGCTCCAGTTCACCGCCGAGCAGGTCGACGGCGGCGCGTAGCTCTGGTCGGTGTCCGACCCGGGCCGGAAGGTGGATGACCTCCGGGAGGTCTGCGAGTAGCGGATGTGCCCGGGACCGGTCCAGCAGGTAAGCACCGCAGAGCATGACCGTCGCAGCGGTCGGCCCGGGTGTCGGGTGTCGGCCGGTCGATGCCCCCACCCCGTCGTCGTTCTGGCGGTCGTCCTGGCCGGGTGGAATCTCGGCCAGGGAGGTGGATGCATCCACCAGCGGGGTCGACAGGCTGTCGGCGAGGCCGTGGGCGGCGCCGTGGGGCAGGAACGCTACATCCCCCACGCTCAGAGCGATCGGTGCGCCGTCCGGTGGGAACAGCCAGCACGATCCCTGCAAGACGATGTGGAATCCGGCCGCCGCGACGGACGGATGGCGCGTTCCAAATGGCGCCGGCCGGTGGACCCGGCCGGAGTGCGGTTGGCCGGTGCGCATGGCCGCGACTGCATCAGAGAGAACATCCACACTATCAACCTACCGCCGTCGTCCTGAGGAAGACGATCGCGCATGGTCTGGCGACGTTCACGCATAGGGCGTCTCGCAACGTCGCCATACGGTGAGATCGTCGGTGAGTTGGTCAGCCATCTTGCACGACAGCACTCATCCTCGAACCAGGAGATCCACGTGCAGATCGCCATCTACGGCGCAAGCGGCTACCAGGGAAAACTCGTCATCGCGGAACTGGCCCATCGCGCAATCGACATGCGGCTCGTCGGCCGCAACGCCACGCGCCTTCGTGAGGCCGCGGTGACCTCGGGGATGGTCGACGCCGAGCAGCGGGTAGCCGACACCGACGACCACGACGCCCTCGTGGCGGCCTTCCGTGGATGCGACGCGGTCATCAACTGCGCCGGCCCCTTCACGAGCGCCGGTCCCGCCGTGGTCCGAGCGGCCATCGCCGCCGGCTGCCACTACGTCGACACTGCTGGTGAACAGTTCTACATCAAAGCGGTTTTCGACACCTTCGCCGACGAGGCTGAGCGCGCCGGGGTCACCGTCGTCCCCGCCACGAACGATGGGTGCGTCCCCGGGGACCTGATCGCCCACCTGCTCGCCGAGCGCGTCCAACCGGTCGAGGAGATCACCGTCAGCCACTTCGTCGTCGGCAGTGCCGGATTGTCCCGGGGTTCCCTGCGCTCGGCTCTCGACACGATCGACGCACTCAAGAACGGCGGCCTCGGCTACGACGACGGTGACTGGCGTACCGGCATCCCCGCCCGGCACACCTCCGTCACTCTTCCCGGCGCCGAGCATCCGACCGAAGTGGTGAAATGCCCCTTGTCCGAGGTGGTCACCATCCCGCGCCACGTCCCGGTCCGGCATGTCGAGAGCCTCATCGATGCCGCAGTCGGCGCCCGGTTGGGCACCCCGATCACCCCGGAGATCATCGACAGTCTTCCCGAAGGGCCGACCGACGAGAACCGCCGCACCCAACGGTTCACCTACCTCATTGATGCCGTCGGTCGTGATGGCCGACGTGCGCGCGGCGTTGTGCAGGGTCGCGACACCTACGGCAGCACCGCCGTGATCGCTGCCGAAGCCGCTCGCCGACTGGTCGCGGACGGCGCCGAACCAGGCGTGCTCGCCCCGGCACAGGCGTACGACCCGACCAGCTTCCTCACCTCCCTCGCCCCACACGGAATCAGCTGGACCGTAACCGACCCCGACACCCCCACCGCCCAGCACTGACGGGTGCGCCCCTGTCACTCCTCGTCGTCGGCATCCTTCGCGTAGGGGCCGCAGGCCGCCGGGCAGGTCGGGAAGCTGGAAGGAGGAGCGGCCGAACATGTTGATGTGGTGCTGCCCCGCGTCCATGTAACGGGCAACGCATTGTCTTCTTCGCCTCCGACCTGCTCCCGGCCCTGGCCGGCCGGTTCATATCCGGGGGCGCGCCCGGACTGCTGATGTCGCTCGCCCCGGCGGTCGCCCTCGGTGTCGCCGGCCTAGAACACGAAAGGCGCGCGCCGAGCATCGTCTTCGGTGCGAACACCGTCGGCATCGCTCTCGGCGCGCCCCTGGCCTCGCTGGGCGGCACGGTCCCTGGGCTGGCGGGCGACGCTCATCGGCGCCGCACTCGTCGCTGCGGTCTGCGCGGTCCTGCTCTCGCTGACTGCCGTCATCACCTACATCGCCCCCTATCTCTCGGGGGCGTTGCTCACGACGTCGCCCGTCAGCCGCTTGCGGCCTTCGCTTCGTGTCCCGTTGGCCGAATGGGCGTGCCATGAAGCCTCGGTGCCCCGTTGGGCGCCGTACGATCCGGCCATACGTATGGGTGGCTCCGCTGTCGGGGGATTCGTCCCTCGTTGCTGACATCAACCGTGGCAGTGTGCTGAACAACCAGCAGGGCCCAGGGTCGGCGTCGGACCGAGGAATGCCATGGACCACTTCCTCCGCTTCACTTCCGTCGAGTTCACCCGTCGTGTGTTCTCAGCGGTCCCGCGCTCGCGCCTTGAGCAGGTTCTTCTGGCCGTGACGGCCGCCGCCCTGGCAGCCGGCGGGACCACCTGGCTCGGCGGTACCCGCGGTACCGCCGACCTGTGCTGGGGCCTGGGGACGGTAGCGGCCGTCGGGCCCGCCTCGGCATGGGTGGTGAGCGCGCTGCGGCAGCACCGTGCCGGGGTGGACCTGATCGCCGTACTCGCTCTCGGCGGAACGCTGGTCGTAGGTGAGTACCTGGCCGGGGCCTTGATCGCGCTGATGCTCGCCACCGGGCGCACATTGGAGGCGGCGGCACAGCCGCGGGCCTCCCACGATCTGCGGGCGCTCCTGGAGCACGCGCCGCGCTCCGCCCGCCGCCGTATCGGCAGCGATGTGCGCACGGTGCCGCTGGCCGAGGTCGCCGTCGGTGATGTGCTCGTCGTCGGCCCCGGAGAGGTGGTTCCCGTTGACGGCCGTGTGGTCGGCTCAACCGCCGTACTCGACGAGTCGGTACTCACCGGGGAACCCCAGGCCGTGGAGCGCACGGCGGGTCGCGCGGTGCGCAGTGGCGCGGTCAATGCCGGCGGCGCCTTCGACCTGCGGGCCTCCGCCACCGCGCAGGACAGCACCTACGCGGGGATCGTGCGGCTGGCCCGCGAGGCCGGGGCGGAGTCCGCTCCGGTCGTCCGGCTGGCCGATCGCTACGCGGCATGGTTCCTGCCGCTGTCCCTGAGTAGGTGTTTGAGAACCCGGCCGCCCAGAGTCGCAAGGGCCCGGAGTTCTGGTGGCGGATTGGAGTGGGCGTGGTGCTACTACGGGATGTCGGGGGCCTGGGTGTGTACGAGTTGGTCGCCGAGGCAGGTGCGCCGGTAGAGCACGGACCGGCCATCGCGCCGGGTGGTGAGTATGGACGCGGCCTGAAGCGCTTTGAGGTGTGCGTTGAGCGTGGGTGCGGAGAGGGCCAGCTGCGTCGCAAGCTGGGTGGTGGACATGGGGAGCTCCAGAGCGGCGAGGATCGCTGCCCTGGTTCTGCCGACGACGGCGGCCAGCGGCACGGACTTCATGTCCGGCGCCGATTCCCACATCCGGCCGAGTCCGCGCGACGAGTAGGTGAGGCGAGGCTGAGGGTCGGCGGTGCGCACCAGCACGTCCGGCCACGCGAACACGCAGGGCACGAGCAGCAGCCCACGTCCGCGCAACGGGGCGCGGCCGTCGTAGTACTTGACGATCGTGAGCCGCTCGCCACGGAGAGCCACGGAGGGGTGCAGCGTGGCGAAGAGCCGGGCGGCCCCGGCGGAGGCGAGTTCCTCCAGCCGGTGCGCGAGGTCGGCTTGCAGGACCGCATGGATGCGGGGCCAGTGCGGTGCGAGCGCGACCTGCCAGTAGGCGGCGAACTCGGTGGTGATCCGCTTGACGGCACGTGAGGGATCGGCCAGCAGCTCGCGCATCAGCGCGGCCCGGCCCTGGCGACCAGGTCCCTGCTGTGCGGTGCGGTGTCCGGCCAAGTGCGCCAGCTCCGCGGAGACGACGGCGAAGTCGGTGCGGGCGATCTGCTCGAGGCCGGCGGCCAGGCTGCCGGTGCGGCCCTGCGGGTCCGGGAGCAGGAAGTCCGGCACGTACCCGATCGGGCGCACCAGCGCGGTCAGCAGTTCCATGTCCACGCCGCCGAGGCGGGAGTCCACGTACCGGAACCACGGTCCGTGCAGGCCGTTGCGGCGGCCGAGGGAGAACGTCCGCAGGCTCGTCACCAGCTCGGCAATCGGGGAGAACGCGAAATGGATCCGTAGATAGTCGGCCGGGGCGAATTCCAGCTCAATCACCCCTCAAGATTAGTCTGGGGGCGAATCGTTGGGCGGCGGAGCGGTCGGCTGTCATCTTCTTCACCATGACAGCGACAACCGGGAACCTGCTGGCGGCTTACGAGCGGCTGCATCACCTCGGGCCGGAGTTCGGCGGTGACGAGGAGGGCAACCACGGCCTGACCAACCACGGGCCGATGGCGGCCGAGGTGATGGCACGACGTGGTCTCGATGTGGACATGGAGCGCTGGCTCGACGACTACGTGCCACGGCTGACCGACCTCCCCACGCCCTCCGAGCGGATCTCCGCGGCCCACTGGCGCGAGGCGCTCGGTGACGCGCGCAGGATCGCCGACTGGACGGCGTTCTTCCGCGCCGAGCTTCGATGCCGTCCGTGGCAGGACACGCTCGCCACGTGGTGGTCGCGGCTGCTCCCGGGCATCGCGGCGGGCTCGACACACGGCGTCATCCGCGTCGGGCACGCGGTCCGCACCCTGCGCACCGGCGCCGGTGGACCGGCCCTCGACGAACTGGCCAACGGCCTCGCGTTCTGGGCGGCGAGGTGGCGTCCGCTGCCTGGTGACACCTCCGGCGCCCCCGCGCCCGGACCGGCCGCCGCCCTCGACGCGCTGCCCGAACTGCCCGACCGCGCCGGGCTGATAGCCCAACGGCTGGCCCGGCTCACCCGGATGCCGCAGTGGCCCTCAGCACTTGCCGCTCTGCCCGCGCCGGATGGCACCGGCGACGTACCCGCCGCCCTGGCCGCGCTCGTCGACGCCGCGACCGTGCGGTATCTGCGGATCGGCCCCCACGCTCCCGTGCTGCTGGTGCACACCGCGACCGCACCCAACGCGGTGCTGGCCTGCTTGCCCGTGCTTCCGGCCGAGCTGTGGCGGGTGAGCCTGGCCGCCGCCTGGGTTGCCACGGCCGCCATCACCATCACCTACGCCGGCGCGCCCGGCAACCCCCATGCCGCGCTCCCGGTCGCCGACAACCCCGCCGCTGTCCTGCTGGAACGGGCCGCCGACCACCGCGACGAGCACGTCATCAAGTTCGCGGACACGGCCGTCGATTCGTTCGAGCGAACCGGCAACCCTGAGGCGCTCGCCGCCGCCCATCTGGCCGCCGACCTGATCGACGCGTCGCGGTGACTGCCGCTCGGGGCGGCGGCTGTCGGACCGAAATGGTCGCTTCACCGGGGAAGCCCAAGCCCCACACGCGCGCCCCCGATACCGCCCCAGGGTATATTGCGGTGGGGTGTCACCGAGCAACGAAGGAGCCCAAATGTTTCTCATCGAAATCGCCTGCCCACGCGGCGCATTGACCGATGACGACCGAAGAGACCTTGCCGGCGAAGTGTGCCGGCTGCTGGTCGGTGCCGAAGAGGGTGTGGCAGAGGAAACCATGAGCCGTGCCCGCGCGATGATGCATGTCGGCTTCCGAGAGCTCGACTGCTGGACCACCGGCGACGGCCCGTGGATACCCGGGAACGCGCCGCCGCTCTGGGTCACGATCACCGTGCCGGAGGCGTGGCGCGCTGAGATGTCGCTGACCACCATCGGCATGGTGCGTCGCGGGGTGCGCCGGCTCGATCGTTCGCACGGGTGGCAGCGCCCTGAGGGCCATCTGTGGATCAACCTCGTCGGCGTCATCGACGGGAGCATCGGGATGGATGGCAAGCCCGGCACCGCTGATGACGTCGTCGGCCAGATGACCGCTGCGTACCGGGCGAAGAACGATGCCCCGAGTGCCGACAGCGCCGACCTCCCCGAAGGAGTCACCATCGACCCGATGTGCGGCATGCATGTACGACTGGGAGGAAGCGCCCTCACTCTCGAACACGAGGGCCGGACGATGGGTTTCTGCGCGAAGAGCTGCCGAGCGGCATACGCCCGCCAGCACGGGCTGTCCGCCCCCGCCTGAGCCGGACCTTCAACCAGTCAGCCGCCGGCGCCGCGCTTGATCGCCGTCGCTGCTGGCCGGTGAGTTGAGGGGCCTCGTGAGAACGGGTAGGCGGGTGCGGTCATGGCTTCTTCGCCCAGTTCGGCCGTGAGCCTTTGCGGGTGAGGCGGCGGGTCATGAGGGTGATGAGGGCCCAGGTGAGATGTGCTTCGGCGTGCTGGGGCAGGCGTTCGTAGTCGCGGACGTTGCGGCGCGCGTTCATGAGCCAGCCGATGGTGCGCTCGACGCGCCAGCGGCGGGGTAGGACGACGAACCCTTTCGTGCCGCGGGGGCGGGAGACGGTGCGCAGGGTGAGCCGGAGGCGTTCGTCGGCCCAGGTGACCAGTTGGCCGGCGTAGGCGGAGTCGGCCCAGACCTGGGTGATCTGGGGGTGGGTGAGCCTCAGGTGCCAGAGGAGTTCGCGGGCGGCGTCGCGGTCGGTCATGTCGGCGGCTGTCACCGTGATCATCACCGGGAGGCCGAGGGTGTCGACGGCGATATGTCGTTTGCGGCCGTTGATCCGCTTCGCGGCGTCGTAGCCGCGGCTGGCGGCGCCCACGGTGGAGGCGCCCTTCACGGACTGCGAGTCGACGATGAGGGTGACGGGGTAGGGGCAGCGGCCGGCGCCGGTGCGGATGCGGCGGCGGAGCTGGTCTCGTATCCAGGCCACGACCCCGGCCCGGTTCCAGCGGGCGAAGATGGCGTAGACGGTCTCCCAGGGTGGGTAGTCGGCGGGCAGGGCCGGCCACTTCGCGCCGTTGTCCACGATGTAGCGGATGGCGTCCACGACGGTGCGCCGCGGCCACTTCTCCGGCCGGCCGCCGGTCTTCGTCTGGCAGGCCGGGACGGGCAGCAGCGGCTCGATCAGGGCCCATTCCGCGGCGGTGGTGTCGGAGGGATAGCGGTGTCGGCGGGGTGCGGGCATCGGCCCGTCGTTCCCTGGCGGGGTTATCGGGTGAGCTGGGCCAGCGTGGCGCGGACGCCGGTGAGCTGGGCGATGGCCAGCTGTGCCCATTCGTCGTCCGGGTGGCGGGCCAGGTGCGGGTCGAGCGTGCCCGTGATCATCCGGGTGAGCCGGTGGAGGATCTCCAGGAACTGCCGCTTCTCGTATTCGATCCAGTCCGCCGGGTCGTCGGAGAACAGGTAGCCGTCCCGCTGGCGCCAGATGATCGGCGTCAGGTGCTCGGCCGCGCCGACGTCCCGCAGGTGCCGGATACCGCGCTCGACCTGTGAGCGCGTGAGGCGGGTGGCGGCGATGAGCTGCCGAGTCTGCAAGCCGGCGGGGCGGGCTTCCATCAGGGCGGCCCGCACCAGGTCGCCGTTGTGCACGGCCACCGGCCGCGCCTCGCGGGCCACCGCCTTCACTCGCCCTTCAGCAGCCGGGCGAGCTGTTCGTCCAGGGTGAACTCGCCCGCGTCGATCGCGTCTTCCAGCCAGTCGGCCGCCGCACGGACCTTCGCTATCCCCCGCCGGACGGTCTCGCGCTCGTCCTCGCTGAACTCCTGCCCGCGAAGGCGCGGGACCAGGCGGCCGAGGGTGGCGACGAACTGGTGGCAGGAGCCGACCAGGCCCACGTACTCCATGCTGTGCTCGATCCGGCGGACCGCCGGGGTCCGCTCGCGGATCTCCCCGCGGGTGCGGTGGGAGTTGTCGAACTGGGCCCGGTTGACCAGGAACCGGGCGGTGTCGTCCCGCATCGTCTCCTGCGCCACCTCAGGGCGCCGCAGCAGATCGGCGGTCACCCGCGTGGCCACCTCGTCATCCCTCGTGAGCTCCCGGACCACCCGCATCCGTTCCTCGGCCGAGAGCTGGCCGGCGGGCTCCGGCCAGCGCAGCAGATCCGCCGCCACCCGCCCGGCGACCTCGCCGTCCCGCGTCAGATCGGTGACCGCCCGAACCTTCTCCTCGACCGTCTCCGGCCGGTCCACCCGCTGCCCGACCAGCCGCTTCGCGGCGTCCGGGGTCCATCGCCGGCGACCGTGCCGGTCGAACGGCACGTCCTGGACCGCGGCCCACCGCTCGGCGGCGCCGGTCACCGACGCCAAAAATCTTGTGGACGGTGAACGACACCCCATCCGCCCGCCGCCCCTTCGGCCAGCGGGACGCGACCCACCGCCAGTCCTCCACCGTCGAGGCCGCCACCCCGTGTCGTGCGCGAACAGCCCCAGCGACTCCTGCACCGTGAACAAATCCTCGCTGCCGTTCGGCATCGACCCGCCCACCGGCCGCATCGGCTCGATCTCCAGCGCAGCGTCACCGAGCGCGAACTGAGCCCGCGCCACCTGCGCGACCAACTTCCGCCCTTCAGCGACGAGCTGCTCGTAACGTTCCCAAGAGACGGTGCCCACCCGCTCCGCCATAACCAGCCACCACCTCGAAGGCGAGCCGGGGGACGGCCACCGGCACGGGCCGTCAACGCGGCACCGGCCCGCGTCACCCCTCACGGTGACGCGGGCGCGAGCCCCGGCGGCAGGCGCAAACAGGAGTGGAAGTAGCCACGACCCCGCGCGCCAGCCAACCCGTGCACGACACCCGGGGCCGCTGGGTCGGCCGAGGCGTTCGGCTACGGCGTTTCCGTAACGCCCTTCCGCGACGCCCGCCTCTCGCGGCAGGCCCGCACCCGACACCGCGTCGAGCAGTACACCGCCGACCGCGCCCGCTCCACCCCGACCGTCCAGGACCGCCCGCACACCGGGCACTCCGCCAGCTCCCCCTGCTGCATCGCAGCCACCCGCCGCCGGGTCGCCTCCAACCGCCGCCACCGCCGCGACTTGCACCGACCCGAGCAAAACACCGCCCCCGCCGCCTTCGACACCGGCAACGGATCACCACACTCCCGGCAATACCTCCGGACCACCGCACCCGGCCTCATAGCGCGATCATCCGACCAGGCCAGACCTCATGGCCAGGGTTCTCAAACGCCTACTGACGGCAGCGGGACTGGCCTGGCTGATCAGCGGTTCGGCGGTACGGGCAGTGGCGGTTCTGGTGGTGGCCACCCCGTGCCCGCTGCTTCTCGCGGCGCCGGTGGCTGTCGTCTCCGGCCTGTCGCGGGCCTCCCGCCTGGGTGTGGTGATCCGCGACGGCGGCGCGCTGGAGAACTTCGGCCGGGCCCGCACCCTGCTGCTCGACAAGACCGGCACCCTGACCAGCGGTCGCCCGCACGCCCTCGACGTCGTTGCCGCACCCGGCTGGAAACCCGCTGATGTACTGCGGCTGGCAGCCTCGCTCGACCAGTACTCCCCGCATGTCCTCGCGCGGGCGATCGTCGATGCGGCCCGCGATCGCGGACTGGAACTGTCGCCGCCCACGGACGTGACCGAGGAACCGGGACGGGGCGCCACCGCAACTCTCGACGGCCGCCGCATGTCCGTCGGCCGCCTTGAGGCCCGATCCGACAAGCCCAACTGGGCACGAGCGGCCGACAACCGGGCGCTCCTGGATGGGGCGGCCGTCGCCTGGCTCACTGTTGACGGCAGTCCCGTCGGCGCTGTCCTCCTTCGTGACCCTCTGCGCCGGGACGCGCCGCGGACGCTGCGCCGACTCCGCACGACGGGCATCGGGCGGCTGACGCTGCTCACCGGCGACCGGCCGGAACCGGCCCGCGAGATCGCGGCAGTCCTCGGCCTGGACGACGTGCGGGCCGAGCTCACTCCGGCCGACAAGGTCGCCGCCGTACGTGCCGAACGCGGGCGCGCGGTCACAGTGATGGTGGGCGACGGCGTGAACGACGCCCCGGCGCTCGCAGCGGCGGATGTCGGCGTGGCGATGGGGGCCCGCGGCTCCACCGCATCCTCCGAGGCCGCTGACGTCGTCCTGACCACCGACCGCGTGGACCGCCTCGCCGACGCCGTCGCCATCGCCGTACGAGCACGCCGCATCGCCGTGCAGAGCGCGCTCGGCGGCATGCTGATGTCCCTCGCCGCCATGGCGGCAGCCGCCGTGGGCCTGCTACCGCCCGCCGTCGGTGCTCTGCTTCAGGAGGGGATCGATGTCGCGGTCATCCTCAACGCCCTGCGTGCGCTGCGCCTCGACCAGGCTGCGCGCCCCGCCCTCCAACCCGCGACGGAAGCGCTCGTCCACCGTTTCGCAGCCGAACACGAGGACCTCCAGGACGTGCTCGAAGCCGTACGGGGTGCCGCCGACCAGCTGTCCGACAGCTCGGGCCCGAAGGCGCTCGCGGCAGTGGGCGAGGCGCACCGGCTGGTCAACGAACGGCTCCTGCCGCATGAACAGGCCGAAGAGCACCAGCTCTACCCTGCCCTCGCGCCCACTCTGGGCGGTCCTGAAGCGACCGCCACGATGAGTCGTGCCCACACTGAGATCGAGCGTCTCGCCCGGCGCATCGCCACCCATCTGTAACTGGTCGCAACCGAGGGTGACCTGGCGCTGGAGCAGCTCGATGATCTGCGCGTCTGTCTGTACGGGCTGCACAGCGTGCTGCGCCTGCACTTCGCACAGGAGGAAGAGACCTACTTCTCCCTCGCCCCGTGAGGCAGCTGCTTGTCTGGGCGGTCGGCGATGTCGGGTTCGTTGTTCGGCGATGGGCTGTCGTCGTCCGTCGTCGACATGTGTGTCTTTGCTGCGGTGTCCCAGGACACACGGCTGATGTGTGGCTCACAGGCAACGGCGACCTGACCAGGAGCGGGCCGCTGCCCCGTCGGCCCGCCCGCACCCTGCGGCAGGGTGCGGGTCCCTCGATGCACCATCACCACTCAAGGAATACCCCCACCCGTATCCCTGTTATGGTGAGACGTAATACCCCCCTGGGTACTCTGATGAGAGGAGGCACAGCCGGTGTTCTTCATCGACACCTTGGAAGTGCAAGGCCTGGGCAACCGCAGCTACCTGGCCGGGGGCTCCACGGCTGCCGTGGCGGTGGACCCGCCCCGCGACATCGACCGGGTCATGGCGGCGGCCGCGCGGCGCGGTGTGCGCATCGCCTTCGTTGCCGAGACCCACCTGCACAACGACTACGTCACCGGCGGCCTGGAGCTGGCTCGCGTCAGCGGCGCCCGATACCTGGTTCCGACGGGCGCTTCGGTCTCGTTCGAACACACCCCTGTCGACGACGGTGACACCGTCGCCCTGGACGAGGGACTGGCGCTGCGTGCGGTGGCCACTCCCGGTCACACTCCGCACCACACCTCCTACGTGCTGGAACAGGACGGTCAGGCGATGGCAGCCTTCACCGGCGGGTCACTGCTGATCGGCACGGTCGGGCGGCCGGACCTGGTCGAGCCCAGGCTCACCGAGCAGCTGGCCCGCGCCCAGCACGCCTCCGCACACCGGCTGGCCGACCAGTTGGACGACGAGGTGCAGGTGCTGCCCACCCATGGCTTCGGCAGCTTCTGCTCCAGCTCCCAGGCCGAGGGGGACACAACCACCATCGGCGCGGAGCGCAGGGTGAACGAGGCGCTGGTCAAGGACGCGGACACATTTATCGCCGACATGCTCGCCGGACTGGACGACGTGCCCGCGTACTACACCCACATGGGGCCGGTCAACGCCGCCGGGCCCGCCCCCGTCGACCTCACGCCACCCCGGCAGGCGGACGCCGAGCAGATCTCCGAGCGGCTCGCCGCCGGGGAGTGGGTGGTGGATCTGCGTAACCGCGTTGCCTTCGCCGAGGGGCATGTGGCCGGGTCGTTCAACTTCGAGGGCGAGGGCAAGTTGGCCACCTACCTCGCGTGGTTGATCCCGTGGGGCAAGCCCGTCACGTTGCTGGCCGAAACTCCTGAGCAGATTGCCGACGCGCAGCGGGAGCTGACCCGGGTGGGTATCGACCGGCCGGCCGCTGCCGCCACCGGCGAACCGGACGACTGGGTCCGGGACGACTCCCAGCTCGTCTCTTTTCCCCGGGCCCGTTTCGCGGACCTGGCCGACGTACGTGAGAGCGGCAAGGACCTGGTCGTGCTGGACGTGAGGCGCGACTCGGAGCGCGCGAGCGGTTACCTCGACGGCTCGGTCCACATTCCCATCCACGAGCTGCCCGACCGTATCGGCGAGGTGCCGTCCGGTCAGGTGTGGGTGCACTGCGCCGGCGGGATGCGCGCGGCGATCGCCGCCTCCCTCCTGGACGCGGTCGGCCGCGAGGTGATCGCCGTCGATGACGGCTTCGATGCCGCCTCCGACGCCGGGCTCACCCTCACCCGTCCTCAGAGCATCGGCTGAAACACCCACTCACAGCACCCACCCGGAGTGATCGCGCTTTGTTCTCCCTGCCTTCCTCTCTCCGTCTTCTCCGTCGCAGCCCCGGCCGTCTCAGCCCTGCGCAGGCCCACCGGCATCTGCGTGATGAGCAGGCGGTGCTGCTCGATGTCCGCGAGATGTCGGAGTGGCTGTCCGGGCACGCCCCCTGCGCGCTGCACCTGCCGCTGAGCCGCCTGCGGGCCGGGTCGCCTCTTCCAGCAGCTGCGCACGGCAAACCGATTCTGGTCATCTGCCGCTCCGGCCACCGTTCGCAGCAGGCTGCCGAGCTGCTGACCGCCCGGGGCGTCGAGGCGCGTGACATCACAGGCGGCATGATCGCGTGGGCGCGCGAGGGCCTTCCGGTCGCCGATGAGAGCAGCGGTTCCATAGCGTGAGTGCCCTGCTTCTTGCCCTTGTCGCCGGTGGCGTGGTCGGGCTTGCGCTCGGTGCGCTGGGCGGGGGCGGCAGCGTGCTGGCGGTGCCTGCTCTGATCTATCTGCTGGGCTTCACCCCGGCCGCAGCCACCACCGCGAGTCTCATCATTGTCACCGTCACCTCGCTCACCGCTCTCTACGCCCACAGCCGTGCGGGAAACGTACGGTGGAAAACCGGTGCGTTGTTCGCCGCAGCGGGTCTGGTCCCCGCTGCGGTAGCCGGTGCCGCTGCGAACCGCCTGCCACAGCCGGTCATGACGGCCGCGTTCGCCGCCGTCGCCGCCTTCGCGGCCGTCGAGATGTTGCGCTCCCGCCGCAGCTCCACCGACGGTGGATCGCAGCCCGTGCGGCCGGCCGAAGCCGCCGGCACCGGGGCCGGGCTGGGCGCCCTGACCGGGCTGCTCGGGGTGGGCGGCGGCTTCCTCGCCGTTCCTGCCCTGGTCGCGGTTCTGGCCTTCGAGATGCAGGCCGCCATCGGCACCAGCCTGCTGGTCATCTCGACGAACTCACTTGCTTCCCTCGCCACCCGCGGGGCCACCCTGGCGGGACTGGAATGGGCGGTGATCGCGCCGTTCACCGGGGCAGCGATCCTGGGCGCCTGGGACGGCAGGAAGGTGGCGAGCAGGATCTCCGGTACGTTGCTGCAACGTACGTTCGCCGTCGTGCTGCTGGCCGTGGCCGCCTTCATGCTCATCGACGCCGTGACATGATGTCGCCCCCGTGGATGCGGCCGCAGGGACCGGTCAGGCAAGGGACAAGAACAACTTCTCCAGACGGGCCCGCATCTCCTCCCGGTCACCGGGGGCGGAGCCCTCCGCGTCCGTCATGCAGTGCTGAAGGCCGGTGGCGATGATCGCGAACCCCGCCTTGTCCAGAGCCCGGGAAGCTGCCGCCAACTGGGTCACCACTTCCTCGCAATCCCGCCCCTCTTCGATCATCTTGATCACCCCGGCGATCTGACCCTGCGCTCTACGCAGCCGGTTGACCGCCTTCTTCAGCTCCTCGGCCGCCATCGTCAGTTCCACCGCAACTCCTTCTCCTTCATAGATACCCCTGCGGGTATCCTACCCGGAGGGGAACCCCCGATGAGAAATGGAAAGATCCACGTGACCGCCACCACCGCCCTCACTCCCGCGCAGGCCCACGCCCGCCTGGACAAGCTGACCGTGATCGATGTGCGCACGCCGGGGGAGTACGCCTCCGGGCATCTGCCCGGCGCCCACAACGTCCCCCTCGACCACCTGGATGCGGCACTCGACGCACTCAAGGCGGCAGCCGGCCGTTGCGACCTGCTCATGGTGTGCGCCTCTGGTGCCCGCTCCGCGCAAGCCTCCCAGCGCCTGACCGAACACGGCGTCACCGCCGCTACGCTCACCGGCGGCACAGCTGCCTGGAGCCGGCTCGGCCATACTCTCCACCACCCCGCGGACACCCCCGCCATCTGGGCCATGGAGCGCCAGGTCCGCCTCGCCGCAGGAGCACTTGTCCTCACCGGACTGCTCGCCGCCCGCCGCTGGCCGAGGACCCGCTGGATATCCGCAGGCGTCGCCGGCGGACTGGTCTTCTCCGCCCTCACCGACACCTGCGGCATGGCCCGTGTCCTGGCCAAGCTTCCCCACAACCGGCCCCGGGCCACCGACCTGGCGGCCACTCTTGCCGCTCTGAGCGACTGACGCCGGTCGGGGCGGCAGACATCTGCCGAACACCTTCGCCGACGACCATCAGTGCGAGATGGCTGGGCCCGCACGGGTCGGGTCACCGTCGGCCCACGGCAGTGTCGGCGAACACATCCGGCGGGCCTTTCACGGGAAGGAGCCGTCTTCGGGCCGGTCATCGGCGGCTGACTGCTACCCGGCCATGACACACGGCCCGTGTCGTCTCCTCCCGTAACGATGGGCGAGTAACTTCTGCCTGAGACCGCAGGCCGTGTTGAAGCTCGGGCAACGGCTGGAGTCGCACGTGCGGCGGAGCGTCGTACCGCAACGGACGTCGCTGGGTGACCACGCACAAGAATCGCCGTGGTCCCGTCGGTCGATTCGAGAGGCTGAAGACGGACGACTGGCTTGGAGGGCGATGAGCGCCGAATGGTCGTGGGTGTACGAAGGGTACGACCCGGCTGAGGAGCGCCTGCGCGAAGCGCTGTGCACGCTGGGGAACGGATATTTCGCCACCCGCGGAGCGTCACCCGAGTCCGTTGCGGACGACCACCACTACCCCGGCACCTACGCGGCCGGTTGCTACGACCGGCTGCCATCGGTGGTGGCGGGGCATCAGGTGGAGAACGAGGACCTGGTCAACCTCCCGAACTGGTTGCCCCTGCGCTTCCGCATCCGGGACGCGGTCGGCGGAGCCTCGGACTGGTGGTCGCCGGACCAGCCCGGCCTGCTGAGGTACCGGCAGTCTCTCGACCTGAAGGGAGGCAGCCTGACGAGAGATCTTCTGTGGGAGGACACGGCCGGACGCCGCCTGCGGGTCAGACAGCAGCGTCTCGTACATATGGGCGATTCGCATCTTGCTGCTCTGCGCACCACGTTCACCGCCGAGGACTGGTCCGGCGAGTTGGAGATCGAGGCGGAACTGGACGCCACCGTCACCAACAGCGGCGTGGCACGGTACCGGGAACTGGAGGGCAGGCACCTGACGTCACTCGAAGCCGGTGAGGCCGGTGGCGACGTGGTGTGGGTCCGCTGCCGCACGCGGAACTCGTGCATCACGGTGGCGCAGGCGGCGCGGCTGTGGTGTTCGGCGGGGGAGGGCTTGGTGCAGCCCGGGCCGAAGAGCGACGGCCGGGCCCGTCAACGGCTCCGTCTGCCTCTTCGCTCCGGCGTGAGCGTTCACGTGGACAAGACGGTGGCGATGTTCATGTCCGGAGACCGGGGGATCAGCGAACCCCTCGGCGCCGCCACCGAGGCGGTGGGCCGTGCTGCGGGCTTCCCGGAACTTCTGGTCTCCCACCGCCGGGCGTGGCGGCACCTGTGGCAGCGGGCGCATCTGGACGTTCCGGGTACGACGGGGCGCATCCTGCGGCTCCATCTCTTCCACATCCTCCAGACGCTCTCCCCGCACACCGCGGGTCTCGACGTCGGTGTACCGGCCCGTGGGCTGCACGGAGAGGCGTACCGGGGACATGTCTTCTGGGACGAGCTGTTTGTTCTCCCCTACTTCGACCTGCACTTTCCCGAGGTCTCCAAGGCGCTGCTCAACTACCGCCACCGACGGCTGCCCGCGGCGCGTCGCAACGCGAGCGAGGCCGGGCACACCGGTGCCATGTTCCCGTGGCAGAGCGGCAGTGATGGCCGCGAAGAAACACAGACCCTGCATCTCAACCCGCGCTCACACCGCTGGCTGCCCGACAGATCGCGGTTGCAGCACCATGTGGGCTCGGCGATCGCGTACAACGTCTGGCGGTACACCGAAACCACCGGGGACCGGGAGTTTCTCCACACCAACGGTGCGGAGATGCTGCTGGAGATCGCCAGGTTCTGGTCCGGACTGGCCGAGTACGACCCCGAGTACGAGCGGTACCGCATCCGGGGAGTGATGGGCCCCGACGAGTACCACGAGGCGTACCCCGGCTCCGACCGGCCGGGGATCGATGACAACGCGTACACCAATGTGACGGCTTCCTGGGTACTCACCCGGGCTCTGGAGTTGGTCGACGAGCTCCCGCAGCCGCGAAGAGACCACCTCTTCGCTGACCTGGCGCTCACCGCGGAAGAGCTGGAACGTTGGGAGGACGTTTCCAGGCGCTTGCGTGTCCCCTTCCACCGCGGTGTCATCGACCAGTTCGACGGCTACCACGCGCTGGCCGAGCTGGACTGGGAGCGATATCGCACCCGCTACGGGGAGGTGCGCCGGCTCGACCGTCTCCTGGAGGCCGAGGGGGACGACGTCAATCGCTACCGAGTCTCCAAACAGGCAGACGCCCTGATGCTCGGCTACCTGTTCTCGCCTGCGGAGCTGGCTGCGGTCTTCCACCGGCTGGGGTACCGCCTCGACGACGAGACGTGGGACCGTACGGTGGACTTCTACCTTCCCCGCACCAGTCACGGCTCCACGCTCAGCGGCCTGGTGCACGGCTGGCTGCTCTCGCGCGAACGCCGCCCCGATGCGTGGCGCTACATGCAGGAAGCGCTGGTGGGGGATGTGGCCGACGTCCAGGGTGGGACGACGCCCGAGGGGATCCACCTGGGAGCCATGGGCGGCACGCTGGACCTCGTGCAGCGAGGGCTGGCCGGACTGGAAGTCCGGGACAACACACTCCACGTCGACCCGGCACCCGTCCCGGAGCTGTGCACGTACGGCTTCTCCGTCCGCTTCCGCGAACACTGGGGAGTGAATGTCCAGATCCGCGGTGACAACCTGAAAGTAGGCCTCCCGCTGTCGGAGAGATCGCCTCTGCGCTTCTCCGTACGCGGCCGTGCCGTGACCGTGTTGCCGGGCGAGAGCCGCACCATCACCCTTGGAAGCTCGGCCGGGAGCTGACCGGTCGGCCCTTGTCAGCAACCGCGCCCGCACCGGCGGTAAGCCTATGTGTGCGGGACAACGGCTACCGGAGGGGTGGCGTGATGCAAGGCGGCCTGGGTGACCGGCCCCAGACGTGGGCCGAGCGCCGGGCGCCGGACGCGCCTGCCGACCACCAGCAACGAGGCCTCGTCGTGATCGGTGGCGGCTATGCGGGCGTGATGGCCGCGAATCGGCTGACGCAGCGCGTCGACGTGACCGTGACGCTGGTCAACCCGCGCCCGGACCTTGTGCACCGGGTCCGCCTGCACCAGTTGGTGGGCGGGTCCGACGACGCGGTCGTCGCCTACCAGGACGTGCTGTCCGAGCGGGTCAGGCTCGTGGTCGACACCGTCACCAGGATCGACGCGGCCGAGCGCAGCGTGAGGCCGGCGGCCGACAGCACGCTGCCCTACGACTACCTGATCTACGCGGTGGGCAGCGGCAGCGCCGAACCGGGCGTGCCCGGCGCGGCTGAGTTCGCCTACCCGCTCGCCACGCTGGAGGAGGCCCAGCGGCTCCGGGCGACCCTCGACGCCACGCCTGCGGCGGCCCCCGTGACGGTGGTCGGCGCTGGTCCTACCGGCATCGAGATCGCCGCCGAGCTGGCGGATGCCGGCCGCCGGGTGACCCTGGTGTGCGGCGGCGTGCTCGGCCCGTACCTGCACACGCGGGGCCGACGCTCGGTCGCCAAGCGACTGGCCAAGCTCGGTGTGACGGTGATCGACGGCTCGGACGCGAAGGTGACGGCCGTGTCCCGCGACACCGTGCGGCTCGCGAACGGACGTGAGCTGCCGAGCGAGGTCACCGTGTGGACCGTGGGCTTCGGCGTTCCCGACCTGGCCGCGCGCAGCGGGCTGAGCACCGACGCCGTGGGCCGGCTGCTCACGGACGAGACGCTGACGAGCGTGGACGACGCGCGGATCCTCGCGGCCGGGGACTCGGCGGCACCGTCGAACCAGCCGCTGCGGATGAGCTGCCTGAACGCCACGCCGCTGGGCGCGCGCGCCGCCGACACCGTGCTCAGCCGACTCGCGGGCAAGCACCCGGAGACCATCCACCAGGGGTTCTACGCCCAGTGCATCAGCCTCGGCCGGAGCGCCGGCATTTACCAGTTCGCCAACCGGTCGGACGTCGCCGTGTGGCTGCACGTCGACGAAGGCATGGGCGCCAGGATCAAGGAACTGGTCTGCAAAGGCATCCCCGGGCACCTGTCCAAGGAGGCGCACAGGCCCGGTTCGTTCCGCCTGCACCGCGCACCGGGAGGCGTCGCCAAGCGCCGACGGCTACTGCAGGCCAACGGCGCACACCACACCGAGGCACCGACCGCTCCCGGCCGGGCGGGCTGACCGGTGCCTGTCTCGAGGGGCTTGCTGTGAACGCACGCGAACGCGGTCGGCCGCCAAGGCCGACCGCGAAGGACGAGGAGAGTGACGAGTGTTGAGCGACGACGCCACCGAACCGGTGACCGAAACGTTCCTCGCCCACCGCAACCTGCTCTTCACCGTCGCCTACGAGGTGCTCGGATCGGCGGCCGACGCCGAGGACGTCCTCCAGGAGACCTGGCTGCAATGGGCCAAGGCCGACCGGGGGCAGGTGCGCGACCAGCGCGCCTTCCTGGTGCGGATCACCACTCGCCAGGCGCTCAACCGGCTGCGCGCCATCAGGCGCCACCGGGAGGCGTACGTCGGCCCCTGGCTGCCCGAACCACTGATCACCGCGCCGGACGTGGCCGAGGACGTCGAGCTCGCCGAGAGCGTGTCGATGGCCCTGATGCTGGTCCTGGAGACGCTGTCGCCGACCGAGCGGGCTGTCTTCGTGCTGCGCGAGGTCTTCGACATCGGCTACGACGAGATCGCCGCCGCCGTCGACAAGAGCCCTGCGGCCGTCCGCCAGATCGCCCACCGCGCCCGTCGGCACGTCGACGCCCGGCGCCCCCGCCAGATGGTCTCCTCGAACGAGGGCCAGGCGGTCCTGGAGTCCTTCCGGCGTGCCGTGGAGACCGGGGACTCGCAGGCCCTCCTCGACGTGCTCGCCCCCGAGGTCGTCCTGATGAGTGACGGCGGCGGCCTCAAGCACGCCGCACAGCGGCCGGTGACCGGCGCCGAGCGCGTGGCCCGGATGTTCGCCGGCGGCATCGGCAAGGTCGAAGGCACGTTCACCACCGAACCGACCCTGGTCAACGGCCACCCGGCCCTGCTCGTGCGCATGGGCGGCGAGATCGACGGTGTCATGGCGATCAGTGTCGAGAACGGCCTCATCACCGGCCTCTACTACGTCCGCAACCCCGAAAAGCTGCCCCACGTCACTTCCGCAACCCCGCTCACTCTTCGCTGAGCACCAACGGACTGGGTCTCGGATCAGAAAAGGAAGCAAATTGATGACCATGACGGCGCATGGATCGGTTTCGCTGCTGCCCCTGCACTGCGCCGACCGGGGCAGTCGGGAGGTCGCCGACCTGGTCGGTTCCTGGCCGGTGACAGGGCACCGTTCATCACTGGCAGCGTGTCCACCATCGCTGGGGGCCGGTTGGCCGGACGGCGTTCCAATTGGCGAGCCGGCTGCGGATGTCGCGTTCGAGCGCTTGGACGGAGCGGTGGACACCGTGCTTGAGCTTCTCTTGCGTGAGTTCGGCCAACCACCGCTCCACGAGGTTCGGCCACGCCGAACTCCTGGTGTGCCAGCAGCCACTGCTTGACGGCGGGTGTCTTGTGGGTGACCCGCCGTTGTACTCATTGGCGCCGAGGGGGGCCGTGCCCTCGCGGGAAAGCGATGGCAGCGGGATGCCCGGGGTGGTTGGAGCCTGAACCTCTCATGAGCTGCTCCTGCTGACCAATACCCACACGAACAGCAGGGCAAGATCGACATCTCCCGGCTGGCGCAGCACTTCCGGGCGGTCGGAATCGTCCGGGAGAAGGGCGACGAAACCTATCGCGTCTTCCTCAAGACCCACGCGCTCACTCCGAGCGCCTGCTGGATGATCGGCAACTCGCCGAAGGGGTCGAGGGCCTGCCTGTGCGGGAGATATCGGATGATCACGCAGAGCGGTGGGGCACTGGTGCCTCAGGCGCCGGGGGTCCCCGGCGCGCCGTATCGGGCGAGCATGGTCAGCACCGCTTGGTCGACCGCGTTGGTGATGGCGGAGTCGTCGGGCTCCCAGCGCGCGAGCAGCATCCGCGGCCAGAACACGTAGTTGGAGATCATCCCGAGGAACTGGGTCGCCGCCATCTCCGCATCGTCGAGCCGTGCCGTGCCGGCGGCGTTTTCCGCTTCCAGGTAGCGGCGGACCGATTCGAAGTAGGGCATCTTGCCGAGATTGAACTGGGTCTCGCCGAGTCCGGGGAAGCGCGGTACCTCGGCGATGACGATGCGGAAGAGGGCGGCCATGCCGGGCTGGGTGAGAAGGTCCACGTAGCGGCGTCCGATGGTCTCAAGTCCTGCGCGGAGGTTCCCTGGCTGGGGGAGGGGCGCCTCCTCGTCGTCGACCTTCCAGTATTCGGTGACGATCGCCTCGAACAGAGCCGCCTTGGTGGTGAATTGCTTGAACAGAGTCGCCCGCGACACTCCGGCCGCCTCGGCGATGCGGGCCAGCGAGGTGCCGTCGTAGCCGGAGTCGAGGAACAGCTTCGTCGCTGCCTCGATGATGGACGTCCGCTTCTGCGCTGCCACGCGCCGGTGGTATTCCGAAGGCTGTGCCGTCATGCCCTCCAGTATGCCTCTCGCTGCAAGGTGAGTCACTTGACTCACCTTCAGCCTGCTCTTACCTTGTGAGAGGAGGTGAGTCACTCGACTCACCATTAGCCTGGAAGGAAGCATCATGGGGCGCTTTGAGGGCCAGACCGTCATCGTCACGGGCGGCAGCGGGGGTATGGGCAGCAGTCATGTGCGGGGCTACCACGCCGAGGGGGCGAACGTCGTCATTGTCGGCCGCGACGACGACGCCGGCCGCGATCTCGCTGCTCAGCTCGGTCATCGGGCTCTGTCCTTTCACCTGGATGTCGCCAGCGAGGGCGACTGGGAGGCACTGGTGCGAGAAGTCGAAGGCCACTTCGGGCCGATCACCACCCTGGTGAACAATGCGGGCGTCCAGAACCCGGCGGCCCCTATCGAGCACACCGAACTCCGCACCTGGGAGCACACCTTCAGCGTCAATGTCACCGGCCAGTTCCTCGGCATCAGGGCCGTGGCTCCGTCGATGCGCAGGGGCGGCGGCGGAACCATCGTCAACATCGCCTCGACCATGGCCCACGTCGGCACGGCCTTCTACGCCCCCTACGCCGCCAGCAAGTGGGCCGTGCGCGGGCTGACCAAGACGGCCGCGCTGGAGCTGGGGCGGGACAACATCCGGGTCAACTCCATCCACCCCGGCGTCGTCTCCACACCGCTGATCAACGAACCCACCGTCGCAGGCCAGCCGGCCATCGCCGACTTCTACTCGCCCGATCCTTTCGCCATTCCCCGCCTCGCCGAACCCTCTGAGATCACCCGCCTGTTGCTCTTCATCACCTCCCGGGACGCATCTTTCGCCACCGGCTCGGAATTCGTCCTGGACGGGGGCCTGCTGCTCGGCCCTGCACTGCAACCCGAAGCCGACATCGCAGCTTGAGCCGGCATTGCAGTACGGAGCGTGCAGTCGCGGGTGCCCATCTTGTCTTGCTCAAGGCGAAGCGACTTGCCTTGCGATTCGGCAGGGTTTGGGGAGGGGCACGGCAGGCTCCTGTTGAGTCTTGTTCTGCGGGCACGTGATGCCGGCTCGTTCGGTCGGAACCGGGCGGTGAGCTGACGGTAGGGGAGCTGTGTGCCAGGTGCCGTCAGGGCTTCGGGGGAGAATGCGCCCGCGGAGGCGGCTATCAGTTGGTCGACGGCTATCGCACCCGCCTGACCGGGATGAGCGAGGGCGAGGCGCGGGCGCTGTTCTTCGCCGGGCTGCCCGGCCCGCCGCCGACCTGGGGCTCGCGGCTGAGATGACCGCAGCACGGCTGAAGCTGCTGGCCGCGCTGCCGACCGGACTGCGTGAGGAGGCCGAGCGGAGGGCGGCGGTGTTCCACCTGGATGCTCCCGGCTGGTAGCGGGAACCCGAGCAGACGCCGTATCTGCCCTTGTTCGTCGATGCGGTGATCACCCAGCGTGCGGTGCACGTGCGCCACCGTCGCTGGCACGCGCCGCAAGAGGTGCGCCGCCGCCTTCGACCCTACGGCCTGGTTCTCAAGTCCGGTGTCTGGTACTTCGTGGCCGCTGGGAAGAACCGGATCGCGACCTACCGGGTGACCCGGTGGCGCGGGCAGTCGACTCCACCGCGACCGCCGCTGGGGCGAGGGATGGGTCGAGGTCGTCGCGCCGACCGAACTGCGTCAAGCCATGGCCGACACAGTGGGCGTACTTGCCGAAGCCTAAGGATCCGCCGGTGTGGGACAGGCGATCGGCTCACTCACCAGCAACATCAAATGAGGCGGCACACCCTGACGCCCGACCGCATCATCGACCACCTCGACCCTGCGCCCGCGCTCCAGCGACGCCAACAGTGCCCCCAAGGACACCGTGCTGATCGTGGACGGAACCCCGGTTCCCGCCCGCGGCCACACCAGCGCCGAGCAACCGAAGAACTACAGGTACGCAGCCAGCCACCAGGTCGTCTTCGACACCGACACCCGGCGCGTCACCATCGGCCGTCCCCTGCCCGGGAATCGCAACGACTGCAAGGCGTGGGAGCTGTCCGGCGTCAGGGATGCCGTCGGGAAGAACACGGTGCTCGGGGCGGCGGCTGCGGGGGCACCGGCCTGGTCACCCGCACCGCCACGAGAGCGGCCGGCCGAACTTCCGGCAGGACGATTGCGCGCGGCTGCGCTGCAAAGGCGACGGCGTCCATCACGCCATTCTCGGCATCGCCCGCATGCACAACTGTCCTTGCTGGGTGACGCAGGGACCAGCAGGCCATCCAGCACGACAGAGAGCGTTTACGGGATACTCAGATGGGGTTGCAGTGGGAGCCGACGATATCGTTGTTGCTGCCCACGACGACTTTGACGATCTCGCATTCGTAGAGCCAGCGTCGACTGTCCGGCTTCGTGATCAGAGTGTTTTCCATGGGTTCATGATTGATGAACAAGGGCGTGCAGTTGAATCCGTCCAGCATGTGCAGACCGGAGTCGTAGTCCAGGTGTCGGCACTGGTAGTCGCGGAATGCGACGGCGCTCGATGCGGGCGCGGTGACCCCGATCGACGTCGCGGCGGCGAGCCCCACGGTGACGATGGCGATGACCGGACGGCGGACAAGCGATCGCAGGTTCATGTGCGATTCCCCCTTCCTCTCGGGTCGCCTTGGCCCGCTTGCCGCCGCCTCCGCTGCCAGGACCAGGCGAGAACGACCTCTCAGCAGGGACATGCCCGGCACCCGCTCAAAGAAGCAGAAGCATTACCGCTATTCACTCAAAAGCATTGCTTCCTCGCCAATACCCGCTGCTGCGGGCCTTCCTGGGCAAGAGTCGGCGCTCAGGATGGCGGAGGAACGCGCCGCATGGCGTCCCGTCCGCGCGCTTCGCCGGTGTTGAGCACGGACAGGAAGTCGGATCTCACCTTCGCCGGGTCGGCGGCGTGTCCGGGCTCGGGTCAGTCTTGCCCGGCCAGTGAGTAGGCCCTCGCTCTTGTAGCCTCATCCGGATGGTAACCGAAGCGGGCGTGATCGAACGGATCTGGCGGTATCCGATCAAGTCGACAGGGGGCGAGATACTCGACCAAGCGGAGGTCGAGGAAAGAGGGTTTGTCGGCGACCGTCTCTTCGCGGTGCGCGACGCTCACGGTAAGTTCGGCTCGGGGAAGAACACCCGTCGCTTCCGCAGGATGCAGGGACTGCTGCAGCTGCGTTCCCGGTACGTGGACGACGCTGGTGAGCCTGAACTGCTCGACCCGAGGGGCACGGTGGTACCGGATCGGAGCGCCTATCTTCGCCGTTACCTCGGTCGCGAGGACGTCGAGGTGGCTCGCGAGGGGGCAATCTCTCACTTCGACCAGTTGCCTATCAGTGTGTTGACCACGGCCACCCTTGACTGGGTGCGTTCGGCGGTGCCCGATGTACCCGTCGATGAGCGACGCTTCCGGCCGAACCTCCTGGTACGCACACCACCAGGCACTCCTCCGTTCGTAGAGGACGAGTGGTTCGGGAGCAAGGCGCGGATAGGCGACGCGGTATGCATTGAGTTCGTGCGGTCGAGTGAGCGATGCGTGATGACCAACGAGGCTCAGCATGACCTCCCTCACTCCCCGCTGGTATTGCGAGCCATCACGAAAGCGCACGACATGCGGTTGGATGGGCTTGCCACGGTTGTGTCGCCAGGGCACGTGCGGGTCGGAGACCCCGTTGTTCTGCTCTGACGGCCCTCGAAAGCGGGCAGAAAGCCGGGAGGGCCGCCGATAAGGATCAGGCGACAACTGATCGACGGCATACGCTGCCGCCTCGAATTCGGAAAGGCCGCGGACCCGGACCGAGGTGCGGGCCCGCGCCGAGAAGGCGTACGCCTCCCGCAAGAACCGAGGCTCCCAGGGCGGCTGGCCACCAAAGTCCGACCCGAAAGACTTAGACGTCGTGTCGTTTGGCGTCGATCGGTAGGCTCTGGCCGAGATGAGCGTGGACGACAAGACCGAGACCGCCTGCCGGATCTGCGGGTACGATGATGGCGAAGCGGTGTTCGACGAGTACGGCGTACCGCAGTACGTCATCTGCCCCTGCTGCTACAACGAATCCGGCATTGGCGATGACAACGTGTCGCAGGTCCGCGAGCTGCGTGGATACTGGGTCGCCAGCGGCGCCCAATGGCACGCCCCAAAATTCCGTTCAACCGACTGGGACCTGATGACGCAGCTCGCCAACATTCCACCCGAGTGGCGCTGACCTGGAGTGTCGACGGGTTTTGCTACCTGGCGAGTCGCCGGTAGCAGATGAGGGTAGCGGCGATACCGGCGAAGGCGAGGAAGTGGTCGGCCTTGCGCTCGTAGCGACGGTGCAGACGGCGGCATCCTGCAAGCCAGGACATCGTTCGCTCGATCGTCCAGCGGTGGCGCCCGAGCCGCTCGAAGGACTCGGTGCCTTTGCGGGCGATGCGGGGTGTGATCTTCCGGGAACGGAGCCACTGTCGCAAGTGGCGGTTGTCGTAGGCCTTGTCCGCATGGAGTTTGACCGATCGGCGTCGACCATGACCAATGATGTGCAAGCCATGACTTGCCTGTGGTCGCCGTGGAGCGAAGCCGGCACTGCCCCCGGGGGAGTCAGGACAGCAGGGCGGCGGCAGCCGTCAGGAGGTCCTGGTTACGGCCGGTGACGTCGCGTTCGGTCAGCTCGTGCACCTCGTCCGCCTGCACACCGAGGTCCTCGAGCGGAACATCGACGTTGCCGCGCGTCCGGGTGGCGCGCCGGAGTGCGACACGGAACCCGGCGCCGCGCGGCAGCTCGCCGAGCAGTTCGGGCAGCCATACGCGCAGCAGTTCGTGCGTCCACACGTTGGCACCGCCGCCCCCGGACCGCCACGCGGTCCCCAGAACGGGGCCGAGGTCGTTGTCCTGGAAGCCGGCGGCGAAGATGTCTGCGGCCGAGTAGGACAGCGCGTCGGTGATCAGAATCTTCGGTCCGGTGTAGCGTGGCAGCCCTGCGGTGACCGCTTCCGGGTCGGTGAGCGGGAAGCCCTGGGAGTGCACCTCGCCGGTTTCCACGGCGTCGCGGATCGAGCTCGACCAGACGCGGAAGCTCGGGTTGGATCGGGCCAGTACGAGCGCACTGCGCGTGGTCGGTAGCGAGAAGCTCACCGGGACGACAGGATGCCCGCTCAGGATCTGCAGCGCGGACTCCGCCGCCGGGACATGGCCGCCCGGGTTGCCACGGATGTCCACGATCAGCCCCTCCGACGGAGCGCGCGCCACCATCCGAGCCAGGTGCTCGGCGAACAGCCGCGCCCCCGAGACGTTGAACGAGAAGATGCGCAGGTAGCCGTAGGAACGTCCGCGCAGCCGCTGCGTCCGATAGGCGACCACACCGCGGAAGGCACGCGGAGAGGGGCGCCGCGCCTGGGGCGGGGCGAACAAGGCGCGTTTGATCTGCCGCGTGGCCTCGTTTCCGGCGTCGATGCCGAGGCTGGTGGCCAGGGTGGGCACCGGGTCCTGCGCGCGGCCCGCGCGCCACTCGGCGGCGCGCACCCGCCACGGTAGACGCGTCTCGCGGCGCCGGCCGGCACGGGTGCGGTAGGTCAGCAGTACCCAGCGCTCGTCGGGCGGTGGACCGGTGCGCAACGAGCGCAGGGTCAGCGCCTCCAGGCCGCGCGCCAGGCGCGCGTCCGGGTTGGAGCCCGCCTGTGCTGCCGCGTTGCGCTCGATCGTGCGTTCGATCGGCACGCCGTTCCAGGTCTCCAGCTCGGCCCCGACGTCGAAGCCCGCGTGCACGAGCGAGCGGTCGATCTTGGAGACGATGTGGTGCGGCCTGCCGTCCGGGTCGACGTAGCGCTCGACGAGGAAGCCCAGCGTCGCCACATGACCGCGGTACGGGTCCGGCAGCTGGTAGCCGGTGTGCAGGTCCCGCAGTTCCCGGAAGACACCCGCCAGCTCGGCGTGGAACTGCGGCTCGCTGAGCGGTCTCAGGCGGCGTTCCAGCAGCCTCAGGCGCTGGACCGGGTCGGTGGCGTGCATCGCCCGCTTCAGCGGGAGGTGCACGTACAACTCCTCGAGCAGCACCCGGGCCGCGGCCACCAGGCGGTAGCGGTCCGCGAGCGGCAGCGGGTCGTCGGCGGCCCGTTCCAGGAAAGCGTCGAGCCCGATCGAGTCGGGCAGGGTGTGGGTCGGCTGTGCCACCGTCGTGCTCATGTGTAGTACTCCGCGAGGTGCTGGAGCTGGGGCACACCGCTGCGGGCCACGGCGGCGAAGTAGGCGGCGTCGTGCGTGAGCGGGTCCAGACGCGGTACGACCAGGTCCTGCGGAACCTCGGCCGCGGCGGCGAACGTGCCCGCGTCGCCTTCCGGCATGTCCCCGAAGAGCACGAGCGGCGCCTCGGGATCGTCCAGCGGGCCGCCCCAGTCCGCGAGCGCGTCCTGCGCGGCATGCCAGGCGGCCACCGGATCGGCGCGTACCTTCTCCAGCGCGCGCTTGACGCCGGGCCAGTCGAGGGTGGCGTCGGCGCGGTCCGGCTGCCGTACGGCCACCCGGCGCTTGAGCCCGGCCACCGTGAGGGTGTCTGTGTGTGTCGCACCGGAGGCGGTCATCAGCCCCGGCGTCCCGTAGAACGGCCGGCCGCGCACCAGTACCAGCCGCACGTGCCGCTCGGTGGCGTTGATCAGATTGCGATACACGTCCCGGTCCGGGTCGTGGCGATCGAGTACGAGCAGGTCCGCGGCGCTGCCCCGCTGCAACCGGCCCACCTGCGGCCCCCAGGCGGTCGCCAGCGCGTCACCGGGATTGGCGGTGACCATGTCGCACAGCTCCCGGTCGCTGAAGTGCCCATCCAACTCATGCCGGTTGACGGCGTCGGCGACCTTCAGCTCGCCGAGCACATGCTTGGTTCCCGACGGTGACCAGTCGGAACCCAGCGCGATCCGCAGCCCCTTCCTGTCGGCCTCTACCACGCTCGTCGTCTCGTGGTAGAGCCAGTAGTTGGAGAACGGCGACCATACGACCGTGCCCCGCGCCGCGGCGTCGATCGCCGCCACCGCCTCCTGCCATGTCCCGAAGTCGGCGCGGGTCAGTGCGGTGCCGTGCACGCCGATCAGGCCGGGCTTCAGACACGGCCCGAGGTCAACGAACTCGTCGTGCACGGTCGAGCCACGCCTGCCCTCCGCGACGTGGTAGATCAGCACTCGGGTGCCGTCGAGCTTGTCCGCCCGGCTGTCGCGCAGCTCTTCGGCGTCGAGCTGGAGCGCCGCGGTCATCACCATGTCGGTGCCTGTCGGCAGCTTCTCGTTGTCGATGATCCGCAGCAGCCAGCCGTCGACGTGGCGGGTGGAGCGTGGGGCGCCCTGGATGGCCGTTGTGCCACCGATCAGCGCCTTGACCTCGATGTATTTGACCAGTGCCTCGGGCGCCGCGTGACCGAGCACCTTGGCGGGCCAGGTGACAGAGGTGGAATAGTCGGGCGGACGCCGTTCGCCGACCCAGCGGTCGTGGTGCGCGTAGGGCACACCGACCGCCTCCCACAGGGGGAGCGTGTTGTACGCGAGGTGGTTGTGAAGGTCGACCAGACCGGGGAGGATCATCGCCTCCGTGTCGATCCGCGGCGCGTCGGAGAAACCCGCGGGCGGAGCCTGACCGGCCGACCGTACCGCGGCCAGCCGGCCGTCGTCGCCCACGTACACGGCGCCAGGGTCCAGGACCCGATGGTCGTCGTCGAAGGTGACGACCGTGCCTCGGAGCACGAGTGCCATCAGTCCGGCGCCTTCCAGACCAGCGTGTGCCCGTCGTCCGGCGACGGGCGGCTGACGGAGTTCTGCGCTCCACTCGGTCTGGCACGCACCCACGCGTCGTCGCCCAGGAACGCGGGCGCACCGAAGGGCAGGTCGCGCCGGGGGATCGGGCTGTAGTCGGCCTCCGAGAAGTCCGCCCCGTAGGTGGGGCCGGTGTTGTCGCCGTCGTCGTCCGGCGTCACGATCTCGCGCAGCTGTGTGACGGCGCCGCGCCAGGCGCCGAGTAGCGCCTCGGGGTCGTGGCTGGAGGGGTGGGGCACCTCGACCAGCGTGACCTGTGGCCGTGACGTCCACAACCGCACCGCCTCCCGGGCCATGAACCCCATCGCGACGATGGCCTGGAGCGTCGGATCGGTCGCCCGGTCGAAGACCGCGTTCCGCCACTGCGTCTGTGCCGGATCGGCCAGGCCGTCCTTCATCGCGAACGCCTGACTCGGGTGCACCGCGTACGCCCACGCGTTCAGACAGACATAGGAGCGGGTCAGCCCCAGCTTGGTGAGGAAGCCCTGCACCCGTTGGCCGGCGTTGCCGACGAGGCTGCGTCCGGCGATCCGCTCGGTCGGTCCGGGGTCCGAGGCGACGATCAGCACACGGGCTGAGCCGTCGAGCCGGCCGCGGTAGAAGATCGGCCCCCAGTCGTACCAGAACGCGGACTCGACGGGCGGGTCGGGTACTTGCGCGAACAGCTCCGCGAACTGAGCCGTCGGCCCGCGGTCGAACTCCGGCATGACGCAGTGCCTCCTCGCCGTCGGGTACTCGTCGCCCCAGCTGCAAACAGCGCACCTCGGCACTCCAGGGCGAGCTGCGGGCCTGTCGGCCGTGATGGGATCCGACTCCATGGATCACTCCGCGCCACTCCGCGCAAACCACGACAGCCGCCAACTGGCCGAGAGGAGGAGTAGGACGACAGCTCGGAGAGCAGCCGCGTCCTCCGATCGGCTGACACCTGCTGTCGCCTGGCGTGCATCGACGCAGGCAAAAATGTGCGGGACGGAGGCGGCCGACGGCCGACCGCGTATGAATCGGTCACCGAGCGGTGCGGCGGTCGTGCACATGAATCCTCACCGTGGCGTCGGCGCCCAGGACGGGGAGAGCGCGGGCCGTGGGTGGCAGATCGATACGGCAAAGGCGGTCCTCGCCGTCGCGCTCCATCGTCGCCGGGTGGCGCTGTGCCGGAGGCAGGCCGTCGGTGATCGGGTCGAAGCTGTCGCTGGGGCCCTCGACCATGGAATTCCACGCCGCCCATGCCTGGATATCGCCGCTCTGGGCGTCGGGCCCGATGTCGACGATGAGGGAGTCGCTCCAGGCCGGCACCTGCTCCAGGTGGTCGGCGAAGCGGAAGTGGTCGTCGTGTCCGTCGAGCTTGAACACCCGAAGCGTGAGGCTGTAGCGCATACGCGGAGCGGCGCTCTTGTCCGAGGGAATCCCCGGCTCGGGGCGAGCAGGCTCCAACAGAAAGGTGGCGGCCAGCGGAACGGCACCGTCGGGGCTTCCTTCCAGGCGTCGGACCTCCTGGCTGAGCTGAATCGGACACCAGTGGGAGGTTCGCTGGTCACTGATGATGACGGGAAGTCCGCGGATGGCGAGGCGCATATCCGCCTGCCACTGTTCGTCCTCCACGGCGGCAGGCAGGCCGGTGAGACCGAGGGCGACCTGCCAGGGCCCGAAGAGGAAGCGCCGTAGGTTCTGGTAGCCCTCTTCGGAATTCACCTCGCCGTAGGGACCTGAGTGGGAACGGTGTACGTAGGCGCGGTGGGCGCGGCGCACATAGGCGTGGTCGATGGACACCAGGCCGTCGCTCTTGGGGCCGACGGTGAGCCGGGCGAGCCCGTAGTCCTTGGGGTTGGTGCCCACGAGACAGAAGATGTCCTCGGTGGGGAAAACTTCCTCTGGCACGGTCTGCGGATCGAAGGCGGACGAGCGCGGGGGAGTGTCGCCGAACTTCGCCCCGGGCTCGAGGTAGCCGTACATCTTCTCCGGGGCGAAGATGTCCGAACCGGCCGGTCCGAAGGCCTGCTGCGCCCAGTCGAGGGCATCGAGCTGGAAGTCGATACCGCCGTGCGGAGTGCCGTAGGTGAAGAACTTCGCCACCAGGTCCTTGGCCAGCAGCCGGGACCGGCCGTCCTCCTGTGGCTGGAAGCAGATCTTCTGCATCATGCAGCGCACGACCAGACCACCCATCGAGTGGGCCACGAGGTGGACTTTGGGGGCTCCGGTCTTCTGCAGGATCAGCGTGATCAGGTCGTACAGGCCGGCGGCTGCCGCCTCGATGTTGAAACCGTTGGCGGTCACCCGGTGGTGCACCTTGCTCCAAAGGTGCTTGAACACGTTCTCGTGCGGGGGCGGAACAAAGGTGGTGGCTGCCTGGTCGTAGAACCGGTACACCCACAGTGAGGCAGGCGGAAGCGCCGCGTCGGCGGAGTCGAGGAGGTGCCGGTGCTGGTCTCCCTGTACGAGCAACCGGTAGCCCTCGTCGCCCATCAAACGCAGCAGTGGACCTTCGAACTGGTAGAAGCGGGGGTCGCCGTCTCCTCCGATACGTACGTGCGTGGCGCCGCGATTGAACCCGTAGAAGGGGTCGTCCACCACG
The DNA here is from genome assembly GCF_017676345.1 of Streptomyces smyrnaeus. Classification (GTDB taxonomy): domain Bacteria; phylum Actinomycetota; class Actinomycetes; order Streptomycetales; family Streptomycetaceae; genus Streptomyces; species Streptomyces smyrnaeus. The sequence continues at coordinate 156,705 of NZ_JAFFZM010000013.1, forward strand.
TTGTCGATACCGGCCGTCGGCCCGGCGTATCCCCGCACGTAGATGATCGGCAACTTGTCCACCGGAGTCTCCCGAAGCGCGCGACGCGGCGAGGTGCTACCGGAACAGCTCCGGTCCAGACGCACTCTGTCTGCGATGCAAGGGTGCCGTGCGAATGCTCGGCCGCTGCGCACCGCCACAGCTCGGGGCGGACACACCAGTCGGACAGCGGACACGGTGAACGTCACAGGCGGTGTGACCCGGGGTGCCTCTATGCGTGAGCGCACTGGTCACCAACGCCATCCGCCATCCGCCATGCGACCGGGCCGGTCTGCCTTCGCCTGATCCGTGACCGCTGCCTGATGTGCGGGTCATCCCCGCCTCTTCGGCCGTCCAGGAAGCATCGGACGGCAGGCGGAGAGCGTGCGCACGAGCCGGGAACGCACATCAACGCGAGCTGCTGACGGTGCTTCCGGTGCTTCCGACGAGACGGATCCACCAGGCTCCTGCCCGCGTGGCTCAACCGGTCAGCGACCTGACCTACGTCCACGTGACCGCAAACGCTCGCGTGGCGGGTTCACCACGAAGCTGCACCTGGCCGTGCAACGCCGTCGAGCAGCGCCAGGGGCCCATGCCGATCGCGGCCGGCAGGACAGCGCGGGACTCGCCGCAGTTCGAACTACCTGCGGCCGGGCTCCCCGGCCACAGATGTGTTCATCACGCACGGCTGGGAGAGCCGCCGCAGGGGCACACCGCCGGAGTCGTGCCGGCCCGCCACATGGGACGGCCCCCACTGAGGGGTGACGGCAGGGCCTCGTAGTGCTGGGCGAATCAGGCCCGCCGCCCGCCGACTCGGCGGCGCTCACTGAGCAGGCCGCGCACTGCTCGCAGGCGAAGGCTCCGCGCGCTCCTCGGACAGGCCATGGCTACCCGTAAGAGCTGGCGTCTGCTGCGCAAGCCGCGATGCTGCACCATCCGCGTCACCAGACTTGTCCAGGCCGCCCCTCACCCTGCACATGACCTGCTCGAACTGAAGTCGAAATGACTCACTGACCCGGCACCGTCTGTGTGAAGTCGGAGGTCGGCCTGGCTCACGTAGCCAGCAGAAGAGTCCACGAGAGCGCAAGGCGCGCTTTCAACGTATTCACGCATCCGGGGGAGGGCCCGGGTTCCGGCACGGAGTTCTCGTTGCCCACCATGCAGAACACGAAGGGCAATGCCGCGCCGTGGCATTGGAGCCCGCGAGATGCGGGGCTTCTGCTGCTGCCTGTACGGAGGTGTGAGTGACTTCGCCGGCCGATCAGTCCGAAACGATGCTGCAGATATCCACCAGTACGAAGCTCCGGCTGCGCGACCTGGAGCGCATGCGTGAGCCGGTGAGAATTCGGATCGATGGCACCGTGCGCCACCGCATTGAGGTGTGTCGCGACTTCATGCTCGGCAGCCTGGACAGGGGCCGCTCCGTGTACGGGGCGACGACCGGGTTCGGCCCGCTGGTCAGTTTTCGCGGGCGTGAGACCACGGCGGAGCAGTGCGAGAACGCGCTCAACCACCTCATTGCAGGGCAGGGCGTGGATCTGGAGTCTTCGGTGGTGCGGGCGGCGATGCTCGTACGACTGCATTCGCTGTGCCAGGGCCGATCCGGGGCGTCCCTCGCCGTGGTGGAAGGGTTGGCACATGCTCTGGGGACGGACTTCGCGCCAGCGGTGCCCCGGCTGGGGTCACTCGGGGCAAGTGGCGATCTGATTCCGCTCGCCTATGTGGCCCGTGCACTGCAGGGCCATGGTCATGCTTACACCGGCGGAGAACGTCTTACCGCCGGTGAGGCTCTCGCGGAGCTGGGTCTGAAGCCGGTGGAGCTCGACGGGCGTGACGCTCTGGCCTTGGTGAATGGAACATCCTTGACCGCGGGTGCGGGTGCCCTGGCCGTGTCCTCCCTGCAGAGGTCGCTGCGCGGTGCGGTGCTGCTCGTGGCGTTGCTCGTGGACATCCTGGGCTGCTCCTCTGCGTTCGTGGACGCGAGGCTGCTCGCCGCCTTCGGGCACCCGCACGCAGCTCTGGCAGGTGAACGCCTCAACCAGCTGCTCAAGGGCCTCGTTCCTTCGGGCACGCGCGGATTGCAGGAGCCGTACAGTATCCGCTGCGCTCCTCAGCTGATCGGTGCCGCGGCCTCTTTCGTGGAGCATTGCGCCGGGGTGATGTGCGATGACATCAACGCCATCAGTGACAATCCGCTGTTCTTCCCGGAGCAGGACGTGGTCGCGCACGGCGGTAACTTCTTCGGGCAGCCGGCCGCGTTCAGCGGGGACGCGCTCGCCGTGACCGCCGTGCAGCTCGGGAATCTGGCCGAGAGGCAACTCGACTTACTCATCGATCCACACCGCAACGGAGGACTGCCGCCCATGCTGGCGCCCGAGCCGGGCCGTCAACATGCCGTGCAGGGAGTGCAACTCGCGGCCACGGCACTCATTGCGTCGATGCGTCGTGCCGCCATACCTGCCTCGACCCAGAGCCTGCCGACGAACCTCCACAACCAGGATGTGATTCCGTTCGGTACTCAGGCTGCGCTCAACGCCCTCGACCTCGCCACAAAGCTGCGGCTCCTGCACGGATCCCTTGCTGTCGCCCTGCGCCAAGCCGCATGTGTGGGAACGCGTCAGCCAACAGCGCCGCTGTGCACAGAGCTTCTCAGCAAGATCAGTGCGGAGATCCCACCCATCGACGGGGACCGCCCCCTGGATGCTGATGTTCGTCGCGCCGCCGCTCTCCTCGACGACATGGCCGACACCTATCTGACCGACGGGCAGGGCCTGTAATGACACATTTGACCGACCGCCACTGCCCCGCACTTATCACGCACGGCACCGCTGCCGACGGTGCTGTGCTGACACTGCCTCTACCGGACGAGGAGTTCACCGCCTGTCGCCGTTGTCCGGGCGATATGTGCGCGCGTGCTGCCCAGCACATCAAAGGCGACCTGAGCATTCTCACCCAAGTCGTGCACGGGCCGGCGCCCCCCGGCGAACGGCCACCTGCGGACCCCGGTGCCCGCATTCGCCACCGGTGGCTCATCGGCCATCAACTGGCCTTCGCCGTCTGGCGGCTGATCCGGCACACCCTGCAGGAACTCATCCGCACCTCAGCTCCCCAGGCCGCTGAACGCGCAGCACGGCTGTACGACATCTACACCGTGCTGTTCCTCTACACCGGCAGCTGCTCGGCCGCACGCTACGCGGCGACGGTGCGGGCCGACATGGCGGCCCACGACCCCGCGCTCAGCGGTGAGTGGCACCGCGACCACATGGCCTTGCCCGACCTGCTGCGCCAGGCGCGAGCCAGCTGCCCGGCGTCCGTGCTGGCTCCGCTCACGGCGGCAGTCAAACGCAGTCACCACATCCACATGGCTGTTGCGGGCAAGCTCGTCCCCAGCGGCCAATCACTCCTCCAACAGGCCGGGAAGCAAGCAGGCGTCCAGCCGACGGAAGCCGAGTGTGATGTCATCGACGACTTCTTCCAGGTGCGGCGCGCGCCCATCTGTGAGAAGGCGTTCATCGCTCAGGCCATCCGGCGCCTCGTCCAGGTCGTATGCGACATCCGTAGCTATGGCCTGACCGACCTGGAACCACCGCCCCAGGTCGCAGCACGGCACCGGCCAGACCTCGACGCTCTGCTCGGCTCCACCATCGGCCGCTTCACAGAGCTGGCCGACTTCCTCATGACTTCCTCACCCAGCCTCGTCGACCTCAGCACGCACACGGGAGGTGCGATGACGTCCCTGACCGACGACACGAAGACCGTGCCCATCACCCCAGCTCTGCACCGGTACCTGGTCGGCCACACAATGGCGCCCAGCCGCGTCCAGCAAGACCTCATGGACCACACCCACGCCCTGGGGACGGTCGCCGAGATGCGGATCCCCCATGAGCAGGCGGCGCTTCTGACCTTGCTCACCAAATTGACCGCTGCCCGCGACATCATCGACATCGGTACCTTTACGGGCTATTCGGCCCTGGCTCTCGCCCTGGGCTCCCCTCCCGGCGGTCGCGTCATCACCTGCGACACCTCCACGGAGTGGACAGGCATCGCCCAGGACGCATGGAAGCAGGCAGGCGTCGCCGACCGCATCGAGCTGCGCCTGGGCCCGGCACTGGAGACCCTGCGCTCCTTACCCCACGAGCCGACCATCGACCTGGCCTTCATCGACGCGGACAAGCCCTCCTACTGCGACTACTGGGAGGAGCTGCTCCCTCGTGTCCGTCCGGGAGGCGTCCTCCTCGCCGACAACGTGCTCTACTCCGGCGACGCGGCAAACCCCGACGCCACCGGCAACGCCCAGGCCATCCGGGCTTTCAACGCTCACGTTCACAACGATCCCCGCGTCGAGAACGTGATGCTTCCCATCGCGGACGGCCTGACTCTGACCCGCAAGCGCAATGACGAACACCTCACCATGGAGGCTTGCTCATGACGGACTTGCCCAACGAAGCACAGGGGCCGCAGCGCATCATGGAGCTGTCCTCCGGCCTGTGGGCTTCCAAGACCCTGTCCACTGCACTGCACCTGGACCTCTTCGGTGCCCTGGCCGCCCACCCCGGTGCGACGCACACCGAACTGGCCGACCGGCTGGGCATCTCCGCCCGCCCCATGCGATCACTCCTGGCCGCCTGCGCGGCGCTCGGCCTGCTGACCCGCGTCGGCGAGAAGTGCTTCAACACCCCTCTCTCGCAGCGTCACCTCGTGCGCACGAGCCCCGACTACTTCGGTGGCTGGGTCGAGATGCTCGACCGCCATGACTACCCGGGCTGGATGCAACTGCACGACGCCCTACGCCACAACCGACCCACCGCCTGGAATCCCGACGAGCAAAACTCCCTCTTCGACAACGCCGACCCCGTCATGCTCGACACGTTCTGGGAAGCCATGACGACGGTCTCCACCGTCACTGCCCGCCAACTCGGCTCCCGCCTCGACCTCACACGGACGCGCGCCCTGCTGGACGTGGGGGGAGGTGGTGCCGCCTGGGACATCGAACTCTGCCGTATGCATCCGCCGCTGCGTGCGGCAGTCTACGACCTGCCGCATGTGTGCGAGCTCACTCAGAAGAAGATCGACCAGGCCAACCTGGGGGACCGCATCACCACCATCCCCGGCGACTTCTTCGCTGACACATCCTTCCCCGAAGGCTACGACACCCACCTGGTCTCCTCCGTCCTGCACGACTGGTCCGATGCGCAGTGCCGCGAACTGCTGGCCAGGTCCTTCACCGCCCTGCCCTCGAACGGCCGGCTCGTCATCGCCGAGCTGTTGATCGATGACACCGAGGACGGACCCCTTGACGCTGCCCTGATGGGTCTCGCGATGCAGGTGGAAACCTGGGGCCGCAGCTTCACCGCCGCCGAGCTCACCAGTTGGCTCACCCGGACAGGCTTCACTGACGTCCACGTCACCCGCATCCATGCACCCACCGCCAACGCAGGCGTCATCGCCCGCAAACCCTGACCGCCCAGCGCCCGCCCAGGAGCCACGCATGACGCACCAAGTGATATCCCCTCTCAGCACGACAGACGAAAGGGACACCGAAGGCATCATCGGCCATCGGATCGAGTACACCTATGCCAACGGCTGGCGCTACGAGATGTACGTCAAGAACGCCACGACCATCGACTACCGCATCCACAGCGGCATGGTCGGCGGCCGCTGGGTCAAAGACCAGAAAGTCGACCTCGTCACCCTCACCGAGGGCGTGTACAAGATTTCCTGGAACGAACCCACCGGCACATCAGTGTGCGTCACCTTGGTGCCGGCCGCGCGACTCTCCCACGGCGTGATCTTCTTTCCGCGCTGGGTCGCGCAACACCCTGAACGTACCGTCCTCTTTCAGAACGACCACCTTGACCGCATGCACTCGTACCGTGATGAAGGACCGACATATCCAATTCATGTCGTCTCCGAATTCTCGGAGATCACCCTGTTTGAGGATGTGGGGCCTGACGATGAAACCGTTATCGACCGTGCCCCGCCCGGTCTCCCATAACCAGCACGAAGATCCCGCGGCTGCCTGCCGCCTCGCACGAAGCCTGTCTGCCACACCGCACTCCGAGCGGTTCCGCGGAAACATCACAAGCTTCGCCCGCCCAGCCGCTCCGTCCTACTGAGAAGCTCATTTCATCCCGGTCTCTATCCAGGAACCCGCTGTTCGGGATCTGGCGTCGGGTCACCAGCTGTGACTGGATCAAGAGGGGGCAGCCGCTCTGCCTGATGGGCGACTCGGGCACCGGCACGAGACGCGTGGGGCAACTCTCTGGGGCCCACGCCTCCGTGGTGCAGAACGATGGTCCTGGCCGCATCAGGTCCCGGAGATGGCCTGCCAGTGCAACTTCATGACCGCGCACCCGCCAGCCATCGCGCTGAAGCACACCGCCCCTGCCGGGCGATCCGGACCAGTGGAGCAACCTGACCTTCACGACACAGGAAGCATCGGGCAAATGTGCGGTCACCGTGCAACTCACGAGGAGCCGCGGACTCGCCCTCATCAGCTCCGCGAACTGATCTTCGCGGAGCCCTCCTTTCTGAGGAACCCGGTGGTGCGGACGGTGCCGCCCTGGGTGCCCCGGCGGCGTGCAGGTGGGCGCGGACAGCGGTGGAGTCGACGTTGATGTCCCAAGCGATGTCACCCTCGGCGTCGGCCTGGGCCTGGACGTGCTGGAGGAGACTCTCCCAGGCACCATCGGCCGACCACGGTAAGTGCCGCTTGTGCACGGTCTTCCGTGGGCCGAAGCGTCCGGGCAACTCTCTCCACTGCGCCCCGGTGCTGAACCGGTGGAAGATCCCGTGTCGGTCAAGTCACCCCTGCTGGTCATGTCCAGACCTGCAGGCATCGCGTTGTGCCGCGACTATGCCTTGGCCGTCTTCATCAGCTCCACCAGGCTGGAGAAGCTGTCCGCCGCGTGCCCGGCGTCCATGCCGCGCCGGAACAGAGCGGCCACGGCGGCCGGCAGAGTGGTGTCGACGCCCGCGTCGGCGTTGGTGTGCAGTACGTGTTCGACGCTGGCCATGCCCATGGCGAGGCGGTCCACGTCGCCGGGATGCTCGCCGGCGTCGATGCGCTCTGCGTAGAAGGAGAGAAAGTCCGGCATCCCGGTCATGGTCTCGGTGGCGTGCGGGAGGACGTCCGTTGCCGTGAGTCCGTTGGCGTCGGCGAGTGCGATGACCTGCCAATAACTGAGCGTGGACGTCCAGAACATGACCATGCCCATCTGGTACAGGAGCGCGGCCAGGCCGGGGTCCTCGCCCCGGTAGTCCGTGCCGGTCAGGACTTCGAGGGTGGATCGGTGCGCATCGAAGACCTGGCGCGGCCCGCTGTAGAAGGTGGACGACCCGGGCTGTCCGATGCCGGAAGGCGAGGCGTTGACGCCACCCGTGAGGTGGACCCCGCCGTGCTCGGACACCCACCGCGCCCCAGCGCGGGTCTTCTTCGGGGTGTCGGAGCTGAGATTGACGAGCACTCGACCGGCCAGGGCGTGGGACGCAGGCTCCAGCACGGCGTACATCGCGTCGTAGTCGGTGAGGCTCAGGACGACCAGCTCATTGGCGCTCAGGGCGTCTTCGGCGCTCTTTGCGAGTACGGCGCCGCGCGCGACGAGGGCATCGGCACGGGATGGGGTGCGGTTCCAGACGGTGACCTGGTGACCCTTGCCGAGCAAGGCGTGCACCATTGCCTGCCCCATGGGGCCGAGTCCGATGACGGTCACGGACTGCTTGCTGCTCATTGGGAAGACCTCCGCGGTACGAGTGACGAGGCGACTAAAACGAGCGCTCTATTTAGAGTATGGAGGCAATGTAACACGGCTCTAAAACGAACGCTCTAACCAGTAGGGTGTGCACATGGGACAGGCCAGCACCCGGGACCGGATCGTCATCGCCGCAGCGCGCCTCCTGCAGCGCCAGGGCTATGTCGGCACGGGCATCAAGCAGATCGCCAAGGAGGCGGAGGCCACACTGGGCTCCGTCTATCACTTCTTCCCGGGCGGCAAGGAGGCCGTTGCGGTCGCCGCCATCAAGTACAGCAGTCAGGAGTTCGCGGCGGTCCTCCGCGACGCGCTGGACAGCGAGGAGGATCCGGGCGCGGGCGTTCAAGCCTGCGCCCGGCAGCTCGCCGAAGGACTGCGCGCGTCGGGTTGGACCGACGGGTGCCCGGTCACGGCAGCGGCACTGGAAACCCTGGGAACCGACTCCGAAATCCAGCAGGCATGTGTCAACGCACTGCGCAGCTGGGAGCAGACGGTCACCGACAAGCTCCTGCGCTCCGGCTTCCAGGCCCGCGACGCCCGGGAGTTGGCGACCACCATCATCGGCGCCCTGGAAGGCGCCGAAGTGACGGCCCAGGTCAACCGCAGCGAGGAACCACTACGGGCGACGAGCCGACAACTGGCCCGCTTGATGGATTCATACGGAGTATCCCGCTCGTAAAGACCACTTGTGATCGGGGAGACAGGACCTGGAGACCAGCGGCCAGGGGCCCGAGGGAACTCGCCGGGGGCGACGGGCGAAGGAGAGATGAAAGCCCAAACCTTCGAAGCGTTCCCCAGAACGAGAGGAGCCCCGATGACCGTCGAACCAGGCGTCCGCACGGGGGTGGACAGTGATGCCTCGGTAATTGCGCGGTCCCGGGATGAGCCCGAGGCATTCGCCGTGCTCTTCGACCGGCACGCGGATGCGGTACACCGTTATCTGGCCCGTAGGCTCGGCGGCGAGCCGGCCGACGACCTCATGGCGGAGACCTTCACCACTGCTTTCCAGCAGCGGCACCGGTACGACCCCGCGCGGGCCACGGGCGACGGCGCCCGGCCCTGGCTGTTCGGCATAGCGACCAACCTGGTCGGCCGGCACCGGCGGGCCGAGGCCCGCCGATTCAAGGCCCTGGCCCGCATTCCGGCTCCCGCCGACCACGAGGAGCCGCTGGCCGAACGCGCTGCGGCCCGGGTGGGAGCGCTGGCCGTACGCCGCGATTTGGCGGCGGCACTGGCCGCACTGCCCGCGCGGCACCGGGACGTGCTGCTGCTGGTGGCGTGGGGCGGCCTCGGCTACGAGGAGGTGGCCCAGGCCCTCGGTGTCCCCATCGGCACGGTCAGGTCACGGCTGCACCGGGCTCGCAGCAAGCTACGCGAAGCGTTGGGCGGATCCGATCCGACGGCACTGCGAGAGGCATCCGGCCATGACTGACGAACTCGAACTCCTGCGGGACTGGGACGCCGACGCGTCCCCGCTCACCGAACCGGCCCGGGCACAGGCCCGGCACCGACTGCTCAACACGATCACGCGCACGGAGCGGCACCCCGACACCGGACTCGGCCGCCGCCGCGCGCTGCGCCTTGCGACGGCCGGGGTGGTCGCCATGGCGATCACGGGGACGGCGGTGCTGATCACTAGCGAGGGCGAAGACCCGGACCGCGCGGGCACGGTAGCCCCGCAGATGCGCAACGCCGCCGCTGCGAAGGTGCTGAAAGGAGCGGCGGCGTACGCGGGCGATCAGGAGACGCCCGTTGCGCCGCGCGGCGACCAGTTCATCTACTCGAAGCGGATCATCAAGGAGAGGGACCGGAAGACCGGCAAGGTCAAGACCTTTGTGGACGTGAACTGGGACTCGGTGGACGGCTCCAAGCGCTCCTTGACCATGGAGCGCGGCAACGTGATCTGGGAAGAGCCCATGAAGGACGGCGGCTCCGTGTGGCCTCCCCGGGAGTGGAGCAAGCTCAAGAAGCTCCCGACCGATCCGGAGAAGCTCGTTCCGGCCATCGTCTCCGCCCGCGGCACGACCGACCAGTCGATCGACGACCTCTCCGGCTTCGACTGGTTCCGCGCCTACTTCCTGCTCGGTGAGCTCCTGAAGCACCCGGTGCTGCCCCCGGGGATGCGTGCCGCCGCGTACGAGGCACTGGCCCTGGTGCCCGGGGTCAAGGCGATTCCGGGCGTGAAGGACTCTGCCGGGCGCCCGGGAGTGGGGATCGCTTACACCGGACAGGGGGCCCAGAAGGGCAGCTACCTCATCTTTGATGCGGAATCCTACGAATTCCTGGGCTTCCGCAGCGAGGGGTCCACGGCTTCCGGCAGGACGTACGTCCAGCTCTCGCACACGGTGGAGTGGGCGATCGTCGACCGCTTGAAGCAGCGCCCCTAGCTTGATCTTTGACCTGTGCGCCGTGGGCGAGGGGTGGTTGACGTCTTCTTCTTTCGTTTCGAGTGTCCGTTTTGCGGACTGTGTGGACGTCGTAGCGTGGGGCGGGGCGCGTGTTCTTGCGGCTTGGTGGCCGTCCTGGCCTGGGCTGGTGGGTTTCGGTGCTCTGGCCGGACATGTCGCCTTGAAGCGGAGGTACCGAAAGTCGCGGCGGACGCGGGCAGATGTGAGCCGGTGCGGTTCGCTGGGTCTCTCCCATGGCCGTCGCAAGTCGGCTGCCAGCGGTCGGGCGGGACGGAGTTGGGCATGGACGGCGAGGATCAGCCACGTCCATTGAGCGGAGGCATCGGGTGTACGGATCTTGGGGTACGTCCAGCCCAGGGTCTGCTTGAGGAACCGGAAGGTGTGTTCGATGTCGAAGCGCCGCAGGAAGACCTGCCAGAGCCCGTCGACATCTTCGACGGGCTCTGGCAGGACAGTTCCGCCCAGGTGATGGAGGGGGTTTCTCGCCCGATCGTCACAGTGCCGGCCGAAGAGCCTGTGAGCTGCTCATGAAGCGCGCACGACCAATGGCCGATACCCGGCCACTGCCGTCCGGTGACCTGGCCGCCATGCAACGGCGATCCACGGGACGGTTCGCCTCAGCCGTCATCCGGTCGTCGACGCGGTGCCGACGGCACTCCAGCGCCACCAGGGCTCAGCTCGTGAAGACGGCATGCCGCAGGGGTGACGAAACGTCAGCCTCCATGAGGTCACGCCTTCGGGGGCGGTAACCGTACGGCCGTGACTCGCGTGGACGACGTCGCCGTCCACGTACGCGAGTTCGACGTCGTGTCGCACCCGCCGACAGGTTGGACGAGAGATCCTCGAACCACCTCACCAGGCGGCCGTCGGCGTTCCTTCCGGATGACCGCCTCCTCGTGGTTGCCCGGACCCTGCCGCCGCGCCTGCATCGGAGGCAGGGGCAGGAGGATGGAGGCCGGTTCCTTCCTGTCGACGATGAATCATTCGGAAGAGCTGTCCATCCGCCCAGCAGGCGGTGGTCCGGAATCATCCGGGAACTCAGGAAGAGGAGGGTCCGAGCAGGTCGGCCAGCGCGGCAAGGGCCTGAGTGCCCACCAGATCTCCCGGCAGCAGTGGTATGTCGAGCAGCGGTACGTCCACCTGCGGCCGCAGTCGGACGAGGTGCCGGTCCTCCTGTCCCCGGCGCCGGGCGAGCACCTCACCGGCGTCCGCCGGAGAACGGCGGTTGGCGACGAGTGCGGCCACCTCGACGCCGAGGCCGGTGAGCTTCTCGTACACCTCCATGGTCTCGGCGATCGGGAGCAGCTCGGCGGTCAGCACGAGTACGAACCCGGCCTGTGCCGGGTCCGTCACCACCTCGCGCAAACGGGAGAAGCGGTCGCGTCGGCGCAGCAGGATCCTGCGCAGGTCGGCGTCGCGGTCCGACTGCTCACCGCCGCCGAGGCCGCGCACCGCGGCGCCGAACCGCTCGGACCGGTCACGGTTGGCGAGCAGGGTCTCGGTCCAGGAGGTGAGCTGTTCGGGCAGCGCGAGCAGCCGCAGCGTGTGGCCGGACGGGGCGGTGTCGAAGACGACCAGGTCGTACGCCTCCTCCCCGAGCTCCACCGCCTCGGCGATCCGCTCCAGCACCGCCGACTCGTGGGTGCCGGGTGCCAGCCGGGCCAGCTCCAGGTGCCGGGCGGCCGGTGCGTGCATGCGCTCGGGCAGCAGCCGCCGCATCGTCCCGGCGACCGCGGACAAGTGCTGCTCGACCGTGCGCTCGGGGTCGATCTCCAGTCCGTCGACGTAACCCGCCGTCCCGGCCCCGGGGGCGAGGTCCCCGGGGCCGGCGAGGCGCGTGGGCTCGTCGCCCACGAGGCGGTCCCAGAGGTGGCCGAGGTTGTGGGCGGGGTCGGTGGAAACCAGCAGCACGCGGGCGCCCGCCCTGGCACGGCCGAGGGCGAGCGCCGCGGCGATGGACGTCTTGCCCACCCCGCCCTTGCCGCCGACGAAGACGACCCGGCGCGAGGCGATGAGATCTAGCAGCACCCGACATGCTCCAGTGGCGAGCGGTCCATGCCCATCCGGCGGTGCCAGGCGTGGAAGTCCTCATAGAGGGCGGGCATCAGCTCGACGGTGTAGTACGCCGCCGGGTCCGGCACGCCCAGTGCCTCCGCGAGGACGACCATCCGGAAGAGGTCGTCCTCCTCGCGCCGGGCGCGGGCGAAGGTACGCCGGTAGGGGCCGGCGTAGAACTCCTCCAGCCCGGCCCGGAACGAGGCCCAGCGGGATGTCACCCTGTCACCTCGGCCTTCTCCGTCACATCGGCGTCAGGGGCCTCAGGCGGCTCCTGGGACGCCCGCCGCATCGCGACGACCGCTTCGAAGGCGACCCACACGGCGGCGACGATGATGACGACGTCGATGGTCAGCAGCAGCCAGTCCCGGGCGTCGTAGAGGTCGCCGAGCTGCGCGAGCGCGGCCCAGAACGCCATCACGAACACGACCGCGAGCGGCACCAGGGCAGGAGCCGGGTTGCGCCGCTTGCGGATCAGCATGACGGCGACGATGGACAGGGTCAGGGAGGCCAGCAACTGGTTGCTGGTGCCGAACAGCGGCCAGATACGGAGGCCGCCGGCGCCGTCGGCGCCCTGGCTGAAGGTCAGTCCCATACCGGCGGCGAGCGCGATGAGGGTGCCGACACCATTGCTGATCTTCAACTTCGCGGCCTCGCCGGCCTCCTGGACGACGAAGCGCAGCAGGCGCATGCCGGTGTCCATGGTGGTAGCGGCGAACAGGATCGCCATTGTGGCCAGGACCGTCGAGCTCAGCGAAGCCGACAGGCCCAGGCCGCTGTTGACGATCTCGCCGCCGCCCGTGACGAACGCTCCGACGCCGCCCTCGCCGAAGGCGGTGTAGACGGCCTTCCAGTCGGCCATGGTGCGATAGCCCGCGATGGCGGCGATGATCGCGCCGAGCGCGAGCATGCCCTCGCCGACCGCGCCGAAGTAGCCGACGAAGCGGGCGTCGGTCTCCTTGTCCAACTGCTTCGAGGAGGTGCCCGAGGAGACCATGCCGTGGAAGCCGGAGATCGCGCCGCACGCGATGGTCACGAACAGCAGTGGCAGGAGGTCCGGGGTGCCCGCGGGCACGGCGTCGTTGAAGGCCGGGGCGACGACCGTCGGGGCGCTCAGCACCACCGCGACGAACAGGATGCCGAGCCCGACGAAGAGCTGGACGCCGTTGATGTAGTCACGCGGCTGGAGCAGCACCCACACGGGCAACAGGGAGGCTACGCCCGCGTAGACGAAGAGGGAGACGATCCAGAAGGTCGCCGGGGACATGCCCAGGATCGGGTCGGGCAGCTCCACAGGGAAGGCGTCACCGAGGAGGACCAGGCCGTAGAGTGCCGCGACGCCCACCACGGTGACCAGGCCCAGATTCATCCTGTAGCGGTAGACCGCCTGGCCGACCAGCAGCGCCACCACGACCGCGCCCCAGGCGGGGATCACCGCCGAGGGAGTGGAGATCAGCAGGTCCTTGATGACCACCGCGAAGGCCGCGATCACCATCAGGAGCAGCAGGAAGATCACGACGAGGAAGAGGTTCGCGCCCCGGGCGCCGATGTAGCGGCTGGAGAGCGTGCCCATCGAGCGGCCCTTGTTGCGTGCCGAGGCCCACAGCGCACCCAGGTCGTGCATGCCCGCGAAGAAAACCGTGCCGAGGGTGACCCACAGGAAAGCGGGCACCCAGCCCCAGATCACGGCGACTGCGGGGCCGACGATCGGCGCTGCACCCGCGACCGAGGTGAAGTGGTGACCCCACAGCACGAACTTGTTGGTCGGGACGTAGTCCACGCCGTCCTGCAGCTCGTGCGCGGGTGTCTTGAAGGACGCGTCGAGCTTGTAGACCCGGTTGCCAAGGAATTTCGAGTAGAGGACGTATCCGCCCGCGAATATCGCAAGGCCGATCAACAGCAGCGGAAGTGCGTTCATGCGAGACGCTCTCTGGGTTCTGGGGAATTGAGCCGTTGCCCTGCACGGGATGTGCACGATGTGCACCTGGCAGGCAGACAGCGTGGACGGTGGAGCGTGGCCTTCCTCGACCGAGTCAGACCGGCGACCGGAACGGGGGATCGGGCGCCTGCGCCCGCTTTGCACGGCTCGGCGGTGTATCCGGTCACGGGGTGCTGCGGGTGGGCGGCGACTGTGCCGTGGCGGTGGCGGAGCTCTTCCGTCACGGCCACACGCATCTGTCCGCACACCTGTCCGCAGCCGTCGGTCACCATCCGGCCCGGCACGAGTCCGTACCCGCTGTCTGCCAATGGTGCCCCCTGACCTCCTGCTTGGATGCCGCGAGCCGGTCGCCCGGCGGTCTGCTCAGGAGTTGCCGGAGGTTGCGGTTCGGTTGACAGGAGATTTCCTCGAGTTTCAGGTGGCGGGTCATGGCGTCACGAACACGCCCCGCTGTCCTGGCGGGCGACGACTGTGCCGTGTCCGGAGAACTTCCTCGACGGCCCGGCTTTCAAGCAGCGCGACGCACACACCGGACGCCACTGCCCCCGTTTCACTCCGCGGCGCCCCCGCCCCGACGTGCCCGCTGGTCACGCCGCCAGAGTTGGTAGGCAATCATCGTCAGCACTGCGGAAATCGGCACCCACAGCAGCTGGTACCAGTAGAAGAACGGGATGCCCATCAAGGCGGGGTCGGTCTTGGCGTAGGAGCCGACCCACAGCATCGCGACGAACGGGGCGACGAGACACAGGGCGATCACTACCCGGGTCGGCGTGATCACCGCTGGTTTCATTCGAGGTCTCCCCGGCATTACGGCGGCTCCCTTCCCTCGCCGACTACGCGAACAAAGCAGGACAGCAAACCGGTCGAGCGGTCACACGGCTGAGGCGCAGGGCACGAGGCAGTCGGGGAGGGTTCGGGGAAGTGACGCGAGAACCCCGCTGCCGGACCCCGCACCGGAAAAGATGACCCCCCGCTCCGAGGGCGTCTGGTTCAGCACCCACAGGCCGATCAGCGTGGCCAGGGTGAACACGACCGCGACGAGCACCGCGAGGACGAGCCTGCGCCGACGCTCGCGGCGCAGCCACTCGCCGCGCGCAGTGCTGTAGGCGTCGGGGGCACCCCGCACCCCGTCCGCGAGCGCGGCCAGGGCCTCGCCCAGTTCCCTCTCCGTCCGGTCGGGACTGGTGTCGTTCATTTCCGGGCCTCCATCGCCTGGGTCAGCGCTGCGATACCGCGCGTCGTATGCGTCTTGACGGATCCGCAGGAAATGCCCATCGCAGCGGCGATCTCACTTTCCTTCAGCCCGAGCCAGTGCCGCAGCACCAGCGCCTCGCGCTGCCGGGTCGGGAGCTGCCGCAGTGTGTCGATCAGCGCACGCTGGTCGTCGCGCAGCAGCGCAGTGCTCTCGGCCGAGGCGACCATCTCGTCGGGTGATCTCACCGCGTGTTTGCGTGCCATTTGCAGATGGCGTATCCGCATCCGCGTCAGATTGCAGACCGTGGAGCGCAGATAAGCCTCAGCCGCCGCAGTGTCCCGCAGCCGTGGCCATCTGCGGTAGATCTGGTAGTAGGCCTCGGCCACCACGTTCTCCGGATCGTCGGCTCCCAGCAGCACGGCGAGTCGCAGCATCGGGGTGTAGTGCAGTTCGAACAGCCGAGCCACACCGGCCTCCCTCTCCGCGTCGGCGGGGTCGTCGATCGCGGGGGCGAGTGCCTCGGCTGGAACTGCGGGCTGCGGCACGGGCACAGGGATGCCGGGTCTGTGTCTCATGGGTTGTTCGCTCCCGTCTCGGGGCGCCGCCTGACGGTCAGACGCGGGGGCAGGTCGGTGAGGTCGGCGCCGCGCGGGACGTGGAGACGTTCGAGAGCGACGCTCCCGGCCACTGCGACAGTCAGATTGAGCAACAGCGCGACGAGCCCGACGTATATCTCCAGCGATCCGGCATCCGTGCCGATCGGCACGATGGGCGAGAACCCTTCCCGCACCACGAGGAACGTCCCGGCCACCATGCCCACGCCCCACCCGGCAAGGAGAGCTCGGGGGTGCAGCCACCGGGTGTACAGCCCCACGGCCACAGCCGGGAAGATCTGCAGGATCCAGACCCCGCCGAGCAACTGCAGGTTGACGGCGTCCTGATCGCGCAGCCCGAACACGAACGCCACCGCGCCCACCTTCGCGGTGAGCGACACCGACTTGGCGACGCGCACCTGCCGCTTGGGCGTGGCCGTCGGATGGACGTACTCGACATAGACATTGCGGACGAAGCTGGTCGCGGCCGCGATCGACATCACCGCAGCCGGGACCAGCGCCCCCACGGTGATCGCTCCGAACACCAGCCCGGCCAGCGCACCCGGCATCAGCCGGTCCACCAGCATCGGCACGGCCGCCTCGGCCGCGCCCTCCGGCGCCCGCACCCCCACCGCGAGTGCGGCGATCCCCAGGAACCCGAAGAGTGCGAGCAGCCCGGTCCACACGGGCAGCGCCACGGCGGTCTTGCGCAGGGTGCGCGAACCGTCGGAGGCGAAGCCCGCCGTGAGCACGTGCGGGTACATCAGCAGGGCGAGCGCAGAGCCCAGGGCGAGGGTGGCGTAGGCGGGCTGATGCGCGGGGCTGAGGAGCAGCGCGGGAGAGCCCAGCTGCTGGGCGGCGCCCTCGAAGATCGCACCCGGACCACCGAGCCGCACCAGGACCAGCCAGGTCACGGCGGTCAATGAGACGAAGACGGCGACCGCTTTCAGCGCGGAGATGACGGTCGGCGCCCGCAGCCCGTGCCGGTAGGTCGCCACCGCGAGTCCGGCGAACAGCGCCGCCATCACCAGATCGCCGGTCACGCCCCCCGGGTACATGCCGCCGGCTGTCAGCACCGCGCGTATGCCCAGCAGCTGCAGTGCCAGATACGGCATCGTCGCGAGGATCCCGGTCAGCGCGACCACCAGGGCCAGTGGAGGGGATCCGTACCGTCCGCGCACGAAGTCGGCGACGGTGATGTAGCCGTGCCGCCGGGCCACCGTCCACAGCCGGGCCAGCAGGACGAAGACGAGCGGGCAGACGAGTACCGTGTAGGGCACCGCGAAGAACGCGGGCGCGCCGTTGCCGTACGCCAGTCCTGGTACGGCGGTGAAGGTGTACGCCGTGAAGATCGTGCCGCCGAGCAGCACCCAGGTCCACCAGGGTCCGAGGCTCCGGTCGGCCAGCGCCCAGCCCTCCAGGGAGGGAAGCCGGTCGTTGGGACGCAGGCGGCGCGCGGTGACCGCGAGCAGCGACGCCCCGGCGAGCACCGCGAGAAACGTCGCAGTCATGGCTGTACCGGCCATGGGTCACCGTCCTTGGTGTGCCTGTTCCCTTGCGCACGAGTTGCACGGGCCGCCGGCCCGGAGGACAGGGATCGACATCCGCCGGAAAGGTACTGTCGACCCTGCCGACGGGTGGAGATCTCCTGCACACAGGCCTACAGCGGCCAGGAGAGGATCGTAGGCCATAGCGCGAACCGTGAGTCACCGACTACGGTGCGTCATGATCACGTAGGGGATATGCGCAGTCCGACAGGGATCAGGACACCCTTGTGCTCGCGAGCAGGGCAACCGGTCGGCGGCTCGCTTCGTGGAGCTCTGCTCCGGGCAGCCACCAGCGTCGTCGTCGGTCTCGCCACGGGGGCCGCTGAAGAGGCAACCCCGCACACGCTCGCCACGGGGGCCGCTGGAGCGCTCGTGTGGCTGCTGCTGTACCCGCTGTACCCCTTCGCGCTCTCCCGTTTCGGCTCCACGCGGGGCAAGCGGTGTCCGGGTTCGGGCGGGATCGCCCGGGCTTCGGGCCCTGGAGGGGGCTGGACCACGAACGGCTCGTCGGGCTCCGAGGCACTGATCGCCTGGGCCGCCATCACCCCTCATGGGCCACCGCCTCACCCCGCACCGCAAGCGTCTGACCTGGACTGTCATTCCTCGTCCTGTTCCGCGTCACCGATGCCGACGCGGCCACGCGCAGCAAGGACCGATGAGTTTCCGGCCCGCCATGGGTCTGGATTGGGAAGACACCCGGCGAAGGAAGGAAACCCGATGTCAAGCCTGATGGTCGACTACATCATGTCCCTCGACGGATACGGCGCGGCGGAGGGCTGGCCCGGATGGTGGGGCATGGAGGGCCCGGAGTACTTCGCGTGGCTGGAAGAAGACGGCAAGAACGACTGGGTCACGCTCATGGGCGCGACGACGTACCGGGTGATGTCCGCGTTCGCCGAGCGAGGCGAGGAGGGTGTCGATGCGCTGACCGCGCTGAACAAAGTCGTTTTCTCCTCCACTCTGACCGCGCCCTTGTCCTGGGCCAACACCGACCTGGTCACCGGCGACGCGGTCGAATCCGTGCGGAAGATGAAGCGCGGCTCGCGAGACCTGCGCACCCTCGGCAGCCTCAGCCTCTCCCGATCGCTGCTGAAGGCAGGTCTCGTCGACCGGTTCCGCGTCGTCGTCTTCCCCGTGATCACCGGGGCAACCGGGCGCGACCGGATCTTCGACGGCTACCCTGATGTCAAGCTCGACCTCATCGAAAGCCGCACCCTGGACGGCCGCTCGCAAGTGCTCGACTACAAGCCCACCGTCCTCGACGGACCGCCGGCAACCGGTCAGCAGTGACCGAGAACCCCGCCCGGCCAGACCCGGCTCAAGTGGTGCCCTTCTTGATGAGCGTGGCGGGATACTCGCTGATCGCCCTCGGAGGCTGCCCGCCGCTGTCGCTACTTGCGGCGTAGTCGCACGATCGAGGGGCGGTCCCTGCGAGCCCGCCCCTCGCACGACTGAAACCCCGCTGCGCTATAGGAGGGGACTCCACTTCGGTCCGGGAGGTCGTGCCGGTACGCCGTTGCGGGGCTCAACGTCCTGCGTGCGCACCGCGGGACGGCAGGTCGAGCAGGGGCAGCCACACCGTATCCACGATCTCGACGATCGTCTCGTCCGGCACGGGGCCCATACGCATCAGCATGTCGTGGCGCACGAGATCGAAGGGCAGGTTCACCATGCGTTCGGTCCGCGGCACCTCCGCCAGCTCGCCGCGCTCGACAGCGCGGTCGACGAGCCGCTCGAAGGGGGGCGTCTCGTCTGCGCTATGGAGGCGGCTGCGTAGGTCGCTGAAGTTGGTGCCGGTTGCGCGGAAGTAGTCCGCCAGATGGATCTGCATGAGTATCAGTGCTCGGGCCCGCTCGGAGTTGACCGTGCGCAGGAGAGTAACGGCGTCCTGGCGTAGGTCTCCGGTGTCAGGGATGTCGAGTGGGCGCCAGTAGCGGGCGAGTGTGGCGATGAGGAGGTCCTCGCGCTGCGGCCAGCGTCGGTAGAGCACCGGTTTGCTGGTGCCGGCACGCGCTGCGATGGCCTCGAAGGTGAAGCCGTTGTAGCCCTGCTCGACCAGAACCTCCCAGGCGGCGTCGGTGATGGCCTTCTCCAGGGCGGCACCCCTGCGTCGGGTGGGAGTGCTCTCCGTGTGCTGCTCACTCACCACTGCCCCCAATATCCACTGCGCCACGCATCCATTCTCGCGGTATTCCGCCAGGCGATTAGGTTCGCTTGCGTATCTTAATGTCGGGTTCTATCCTCGGCAAATAAGACACTGCGCCGTATCTTACGACTCGCCCGTCGGTTCCGTCCCAGCCGAGCCGCCGCCCCTCACCGCCAATCCACGCCAGAGAGGCCCGCATGTCCATGATGAATGCCGCGCTCGTAGAGTCCTACGACGAGCCGCCGCACCTTCGTTCCATCCCCGCCCCCGATGCCGCCCCCGGCCAAGAGGTGGTGGATGTCCTCGCCGTCGGCGTGCACCCCGCCACCCGCGGCATCGCCGCCGGCAAGCACTACACGAGTCCCAGGACACTGCCCGCGCTGGCAGGTGCCGACGCCGTCGTCCGCCGGGCGGACGGCAGCCTCGGATACGTCATGGTGATGGGCGCCGGCACCTTGGCCGAACGCATCGTCGTCGACCCGGCCGCCGCCATCCCGGTTCCGGCCGGAGCCGCTCCCGCACTTCTGGCCGCAACCATGAACCCCGCCATGTCCTCATGGTGTGCGCTGCGCACCCGTGTGCCCTTCCAGGCCGGGCAGTCGGTCCTGGTGCACGGCGCGACCGGCAACGCCGGATCGATGGCCGTCAAGGTGGCCAAACACCTCGGCGCCGGGCGAGTGATCGCCGCCGGCCGCAACCGCACCCGCCTCGACGAGCTCCCGGCCGAAGGGGCGGACGATATCGTCCAGCTCACCCCCGACCAGGACGCCACCGCGGCCTCGCTCGCCGAGGCCGCCGCAGAGGTCGACGTGGTCCTCGACTACATCTGGGGCCCAGCCACCGAACTCGCCATGCGCGCCGTCCTCGGAGCACGCACCCAGCACACCCGCTTGCTCGACTGGGTGCAGATCGGCGGCGTGGGCGGAGACTCGATCACCCTGTCCGGGCACGCCCTGCGCTCCAACGCGTTCCGCATCCTGGGCAGCGGCTTCGGCTCGGTGGACATGCAGAGCATGCAGCGGGAGCTCACCGAACTCGTCGCAGCGATCGCCGCAGGCGGCATGGCCGTGCACCCGCGCCCGTTCCCGCTCGACCAGGTCGAGGCGGCCTGGGCTCACCAGGATGCACCGGGCGAGCGCACCGTCATCCTCTTGTGACACACGCCGCCGACACCGGCTCCGAGACCCGGGTACTGCCGGAGTGCTCCACTGCCCGGACCGCCGAGCCGCCGGGGCAGTCAGGCACGTTCGGTGCGGAGGTACGCCCATCGAGCGATTGGTCTGCGATGGTCGGTTGGCCAGCGGCGGGTTTCCGGAGAGTCGGCCTTCGAGGGCCATCTCGAAGGTGCTCAGGGGCGCCTTCCAGCGCATGTCCCGCGTCGGCGTCCCCTGCCGGTCGGGTCCAGCTTGTCGGCTCAATGAGGGTCGTACCGGCGTCGTCGAGTTTGATCGGGGCGTCGCTGACCTTGTCCCCGTCGCTGAGGTTGCGTATTCGTCGATGCCGTGGAAGAGGGCGGGAGTCGGGATGCTGGGATCGGCGCTGGAGGTGGTGCCGATGACCGCTTGCGGCTGGTGTTCGGGTGTGAGGGCGGCGCCCTGCCGTCGACGCAGCCGTCGTCGGGGTGCAAGTCGGCGTTCCTGTCGGCCGGCAGCGTCCAGAGGGACCGGGTGGAGTCACGGGAGACGTGGAGGAGGTAGCCGCTCTCGAGGCACCGGTTCAGCTCGTACGGGGCGTGACCGGGGCGTCGAGACGGTCTCGTCCATCAGCCGCCCCCACGCGTCCAGAGCCAGACGGCTGGCGTGTTGAACGCGGGTGTATTGGCGGACCGGGCACGCAAGCTCGGCGCTGACATGGAGATCCTCAGCCCGAGGAAGGCGGGACGCGACTCATCTGGCACCCGCTGTTGGGGGGGGAGGAGGAGGCGCATCGGTCCCTCCGGAGGGCTGAGCGGCGGAGCTCGCTCCGGACGGCGCGCTCCGCACTGTAGGTCCGCACGGCCGGCCCGGGAAGGCAGGACGGACTTGCGGGTCGACCGGACGGTGGCGACCTCGCCGAGATCTCGGAGCGCGGCGAACTCCGTGCTTTGTTGCGGAGTTCGCCGACAAGGGGCCGCCCAGCCGGAGCACGATGCCGGCGAACTTCTCACGGGCATGAGGGGATCAGATGGTGAGGACGAGCTTGCCCTGGAGGTGACCGCCGTCGAGCAGCCGGTGCGCCTCGGCGACCCGCTCGAACGGGAACGTCTGCTGCACATGGACCCGGAGCCTGCCCTGTTCGACGAGTTCGACGAGACCTCGCAGGGCGACCGGATCAGGGTCGACCGCGATGCCGCTGAAGCGCATGCCGGCCGCCTCGTACTCGGCGATGAGCTCCGCATCCTCCTCGGCGACCGCCGTCACCAGGTGCCCGCCTGGGCGGAGCACTTCGAGCGACCGCTTGACGGTGTCGCCGCCGATAGTGTCGAGCACGACGTCGATGTCGCGGACCGCCTCGGTGAAGTCGACCGCCGTGTAGTCGATCACCTGGTCAGCGCCGAAACCCTCGACGAACTTCCGCTTGCTCCCGCCGGCGGTCGCGATCACGTGCGCGCCGAGCGCTTTCGCGATCTGGATCGCGACGTGGCCGACCCCGCCACCACCGCCGTGGACCAGGACGCGGTCGCCCTCGCTCACGCCGCCCAGGTCGACGAGGCCCTGCCACGCCGTCAGCCCGACGACCGGCAGCGCCGACGCCTCGACGTGCGAGAGCAACGCCGGCTTGCGTGCCAGGTGCAACGCCGGCGCCGCCACGACCTCGGCGTACGCGCTCGCCGCCCGCGGGAACAGCGGCATCCCGAACACCTCGTCGCCGGGCCGGAACCGCCACGTCTGCGACGACTCCTCGACCACGCCGCTGATGTCCCAGCCGAGGATGAACGGCGGCTGGCCGATCAGCGGGAACTCGCCGGCGCGCAGGCGCGCCTCCAGCGGGTTCAGCCCGATAGCCTTGACGCGGACGAGGACCTCGGTCGGAAGGGGCTGGGGCTCGGGCGCGTCCACGACGGTGAGCACCTCGGGACCGCCGAGCATCTCCTGGGTGATGACTCGCATGACTCTCCTGGCTTTGGAAGGGGGAGAGAACCCAGGCTAGGTTTCCGATAGGAACCAGCAGGTACCTTTGGCGCCATGAGCGGTTCTGGTCCCGGTGATCTCTTTCTCGCCGACTGCCCGGCGCGGCTGGCGGTCGAGCTCATCGCCGACAAGTGGACGGTGGTCGTGCTCGCCGGTCTCAGCAAGGGCCCGGTGCGCCATGGCGAGCTGATCGAGCTGATCGGCGGCATCTCCCGCAAGATGCTCACCCAGACGCTCCGACGCCTCGAGGCGCACGGACTCATCCGCCGCCACGCCTACGCCGAAGTCCCGCCCCGCGTCGAGTACGAGCTCACCGCACTTGGGGCGACGCTGATCGAACCGATCCACATGCTGGCCGAGTGGGCGAGGGCGAACGGCGACGCAGTGCTCGACGCACTGGACACCGATCCCGAGCCGGTCGCCCACAACGACTGACACCCCCGCTGGATAGTTGAGTCCGATGTTCTCGATGGTCGTAGGCGATCAGGGAGCGTTTGGTCTTGGCGCCGGTGGTCCAGTTGCGCCAGATGCCGGATACCGGCTGCGAGGGCGAGGAGTCGTTGGCCGGAGCGGGCGAAGACCGCGGCCGGGATGCTGCCGCCGTGCTGTTCGAGCTGAGCTGGCCTTTGAGGGTGGCGATGACGGCTTCGCTCCATGGCGGACGCGGGCGGTCTTCCCGTGCCGGACCGGCTCGCCCTTGCGCTTCGGCCGGACCAGGTGAGCCCTCAGTCGGCTGGTGATGAAGGTTTCGAACTCCTCGCCGGCGAAGCCCTTGTCGGTGCGGACCATCTGTCCGGCCCGGACGAGGTGGTGGCTTCCAGCAGCGCGGCCATCGCTTCTCGCTCGCCGCAGAAACCCAACAAGCTCACCCACAAGCACAACGCCCTCAACCACCTGTTCCACGCCTTGGTCAAGGCCCGCGGCCACAGCCCCGAACCGATCTCCGAGGCTGCGCAGGCCCGCAGCCGCAAGCAGCAGGAGGACCTGGGGCAGGAGGAGTGAGTCGTCGTCGATGACCTTCGGCCGGCCGCCGTGGTTGCCCTTGGCGGCGGCGGTCTGCTGGCCCTCCAGGGTCTTCTCACGGATGTCGTACGTCAGCTTGAGCGCCTTCTCCAGCTCGGGCCGCGGTCGTCGGGTACGGGGAGGTCGAGTTCTTCGCGGAGTGCGGGGACGAGGGTGAAGCGGGCGGTGTGTGGTACTTCCTTTGCGCCTTTCCCGCTCCGGGTGCGGCACGGACTCCCGGCCGGGGCTTCACACTTGGGGCATTCGTTGCGTTCTACCGCACTCGCGGCTTGATCGGGGGCCGGGCCCACCCCGGCAGTTTCTCAGATCCGTTTCGCACAACGCCCTGGTTTTGAGAGGTTTTCCGCAAACGGCGACCTGCGGAAACGCGATCACTCGCGCGCCGTTCGCAGAACTCTCGCAACTGGTCATTCAGGAGAACGTGGTGCGCGGCCGTCGATTTGCCGTTGACCCGGGGGACGGACAGGACCATCTCCTGGGCGTGGGCTTCCCAGGAGATGGCACGGACAGTCAACGGAACAGGCGGAAGAATCCGCGCACCTGCTCGACCAGCGATTCCGGCTGCTCCAGCGCGGCGAAGTGGCCACCGTGCGGCAGCTCCTCGAACCAGCGCAGGTCGGTGAACCGCAGCTCGGCCTCCCGCCTCGACGGGCGGGTTATGTCGCGCGGATAGACCGACAGCCCGGATGGCGCGGTCACCTTGTCCCGGAAGTTGGCGAAGCTCTCCCAGTACAGGCGCGCCGACGACGTGGCCGACGCGGTGAACCAATAGACCGAGATCTCGTCGAGGATCGTCTGCCGCGACAACGCGTCCTCCGGATGGCCGTCGTTGTCCGTCCAAGCCCAGAACTTCTCGGCGATCCAAGCCGCCTGCCCGGCCGGGGAGTCGGTGAGGCCGTAGCCGAGCGTCTGCGGCCGGGTCGCCTGGACCGCCGAGTATCCCCGGCCGGTGCGCTGCATCTCCTTCTCGGCCTCAAGATTCGCCAGCTCCGCGGGCGTCGGGTCGTTGAACGTGCCCGCCGCCACGGATCCCAGGTTCAGGTGGACGCCGGCGACCCGATCGGGTGCCACTTCGCCCAGCGCCCCGAACACCGCCGAACCCCAGTCACCGCCCTGCGCGCCGTACCGTTCGTAACCCAGCGAGACCATCAAGGTGTCCCAGGCGCGCGCGATGCGGGTGATGCCCCACCCGGTCGTCGACGGCTTGTCACTCCAGCCGTACCCGGGCAACGACGGCGCGACCACGTGGAACGCGTCCGCCGGGTCACCGCCGTGCGTGCGGGGGTCGGTCAGCGGGCCGAGGACCTCCAGGAACTCGAGCACCGAACCTGGCCACCCGTGCGTGAGCACGAGCGGGAACGCGCCCGGCTCCGGCGAGCGGACGTGCAGGAAGTGGATGCCCAGCCCGTCGATGGTGTCGCGGTACTGCGGGAAGAAGTTCAGCCGCTCGGCGAACCCGAAGTCGTAGTCCTCGGCCCAGCTGCGGCACAGCTCCTGCGTATACGCCAGCGGCAGCCCCTGTGACCAGTCGTCCACCGGTTCGCGCTCGGGCCACCGTGTCCGTCGCAATCGTTCACGCAGGTCCGCGATCTCGGCTTCGGTGATGCCGACCTCGAACGGCTGGGCGGACATGGCAAGGCTCCATACTGGTCGAGGCGTTGTCGGGTCAGATGCAGGTGGACTGTCAGCGCGGGCTCCCACGCGTGGCACCGGGTTCGGGGCGGCACTCGGGGGCGGGGCGCCGGGTCAGGCTGAGGACGAGTCCGGACAGGGGGAGTGCCGCGAGCACGGCGAGGGCCACCGGCGCCGGCACGATGCCGGACAGACCTGCGACAGCGGCCGGACCGATGCCGCCGCCCAGGACGTTCATGAAGTTGAGCAGGCCCTGTGCGGTGTGGCGGTCGTCCGCGGCGACCAGGTCCGGCGCGAGGTTCACAGTTACGGCTTGGGCACCGGCGAACCCGCATACGGTCATGGCTGTGCCGAGGACGATCGGGACCGGCCCGGTGGAGACCGCGACCACGAGCACGCCGATGACGGTGAGTGCCGCAAGCCCGGCCGACATCTGCCAGCCGGTGAACCGGTCGGTCAAGGTGCCGATCAGCCGCCCGGCCGGCACCGAGCAGGCGGCGGCCGGGAGCAGGAGCACGCCGGCTTCCAGGGGGCCACCGCCCGTGGCCTGCTCGATCAGGGAGGGGGCGCGGAACAGCACCCCGTAGTAGCCGGCGAAGACGGTCCCGCCGATGAGCCCGGCCGCCAGGAAGCCGCGGGATGCGAGCACCCGCCGAGGCACGAACCCGTCGGGCGTGCTGCGCACGCGCCACCACAGTCCGACGGCGGCGAGCGCCCCGGCGGCGGCCACGACGAGCGTGACCGGAGCGGGCAGTCCGACCGAGTGTGCCTGCAGCAACGTGATCAAGGAGCCGGCGAGTACCGACAGCACGGCCGCACCGACGACATCGAGTCGCTCGGTCGAGCCGTTTTGCTCGCCGCTACCGCTCCGCGTCAGCGCGCGCCTGCTCGGCAATGCGGCCAGCAGGAGGGGCAGCGCGAGGACCGGGATCGCGAGCACGGCACGCCACCCGAGCCATGCGGTCACCGCCCCGCCTACCAGAGTCCCGCACCCCGACGCCGTCGCGCTGGCCGCCGCGATGATTCCCAGGACGCGGATCCGCTGCCGCCCGGGAAGGGCGGTGGCCGCGGCAAAGACGGCGATCACCGTCGCCCCCGCCCCGGCGCCGCCGATCAGTCGGCCGACGATCACGACGGACAGCGCCGGTCCGGCTCCGGCGAGCGCGGAGCCTGCGGCGAGCGCCACGACCCCGGCGACCAGGACCTGGAAGGGGCTCCGGCGGACCAGCAGCCGACCCGCGACCGGCATCGCGAGCGCGGAGGTCAGCGACCACGCGGCGAGAATCCATGCGGTGGCCCCGAACGGCACCGCGAGTGAGCGGCCGATGGCCGGCAGGGCCACCGACGGCGCTCCCAGTGCCACGTACATCGGCAGCACCAGCATCCCGAGAGTCAGCGCCAGCCGGCGCCCGTCCGGGGCATCCGTTCGTTCCGGTGCCGGAGCACCTCCGGGCGGGATCGTCTGCGGCGTCGCGCCCCGCCGGGTATGTTGTGACATGCGAAAGCTCCTTTGAGTGTAACGTTACGGAGCGGTGAGGAGACACGTCAAATGCGGGACGCGTATCACAACCCATTGGTGGTCCAGACGGCCGTCGACCTGGCCAACACCTTGAGACCGGTCAAGGGAGAGGACGCGCTGGAGACCGTGGAGCAGCTCCGGGACTTCCTTGACGACCACCCCGCGGTCGAGCCTCCGAGTTCGGCGGCGAACCAAGGGACCGGTTCGCGGTATCTCACCCGCGCCGACCTGGCGGAAGTCCGCGCGTTGCGCGAGACGGTGCGTGAGGTGCTCGAACGGGCGAACACGGATGCGGACGCGGCTGCGGCTCTGATCAACGACGGTCTGCGTCGCAGCCGCGCCACCCCGGTACTGCGCCACGAGGACGACCGCTGGTGGACCGAGGTGGCCTCCGACACCGACCGCTGCGCGGCGCACCTTGCAGCGACGACGCTCAGCGCACTGGCATCCGTGATCGCCACGCTCGGTCCCGCTCGTCTCGGCGTATGTGCCGGGCCGACCTGCCGGGCCACTTTCGTGGACCTCTCGCGCAACGGCTCGAAGCAGTACTGCACCCGAACCTGCGCACACCGGGCCAGCGTCGCGGCCTACCGGAGCCGACGCAGCCCGCGTTGAGTACCGGCACCCGACCCCGCTGGACCCGACCCCGGGTTTCGTCCGAGCCCGCCTTCGACGAACTTGTTCGGACCCCCGAGGGCGTTCCTCTCGATGCGCCCTGCATCGCAGCGAATGCCGCAATGCAGGGCCGAGACCGCAAGATCTCCGCTCCGAACGTGACCAACGACTCCGAGGCCGCGGTCAAGTTCGCCGCCGAGCACTCCCTGGCCGTGACCGCGCACCTGTTCCGGGCCGAGATTCCCAAGGCCGCCGACGTACGCGTCACCGTGGTCGGCGAGCGGGTCTTCGCGCAGCGGGTGGCCGCCCCCGACGGGGCGCTGGACCGGGCCGCAGCGGCTGGGACGCGTTGGAGCACGAGCGCGTGCAAGTGCCCGCGCCCGCACAGGCCGCGCTACACACATGCAAGAAGCTGTGGGAGTGCATCGAGACGGTCCTGTCCGCCTACGACGAGGCAGGTCGGCCCGGTCCGGAGACCTTCACGCCGCACGTGTACGGCGGCGGGCAGTACCTGCGGCACCCGTGCAGGCCCGGCCTGCCGTTGCCGAAGCCCTGAGCACCTGCTCCCGGAGCCTTAATGACAGAGCGGAGAGCGGGGTTACTGCTGAGTGAGAACGGGTTCTGCGAACCAGAACGACGCTCCGCAGCCGCCGGGTCATCACGTTCGATCTCGCTCGGGCAAGGACTGTGTCTGGCAGCGGGGCTTGGCGCCATGCGTAATCGATCCGTCCCGGGGCGGGCCTGCTACTGGTGTACGGCGGGGTCCGGGCGTGTCGTACGCTGGGTGGGTTCCTGCGCCGAGGTGTCGGTGGCAGTGACCGGAATCCTGTTTCTTCTGCGTGATCTTGAGGTGGCGACCTATCAACCGGGCCATGTAGCCGTCCGTGTCCCCGCGTGTTGTTTTGTCGCACGTGTCCGGGGGCGGACGTAGCGCGGGTCTGAGTTGCGTCACCTTTTCCGCAGTTTTCTGTCTTTCCCGGGTGCAGCTCTGCCGTGTGCCCCGGGTTTCGCGTTTCCGGCCCGGGTGCGGCTGCCGGTAGGGCTCCCCGGTTCCGTTGGAACAGGAGTCCCCTCTCGTGTCTTTCTCCGCGCTCGACAACGAGCCGCAGCACACCACCCCATCTCCATGCCACTCCGCACCTGGCCTGTCGAAGATGGGCTTGGCCGCCTGGATCGCCCTCTTGGTGCTGCTGGGCGCCGAGCTCATGGACATGATCGACCAGTCGGTCGTCCTGACCGCCCTGCCCGCGATCCAGGAGTCGACCGGCGCCGGACCGGCCGCGGTGCAGTGGCTGACGACCGCCTACTCACTGCCCATCGCCGTCGGGCTGATCACCGGCGGTCGCCTCGGCGACCTCTACGGTCGGCGAAAGATCCTGCTCATCGGCACCGTCATCTTCACCTCGGCCTCGCTGCTGTGCGGCCTCGCCGCCGGGCCGGGAGTGCTGATCGGGGCCCGCGCCCTCCAGGGTGTGGGAGCGGCCATCATGATTCCGCAGATCCTGGCCACCCTCCACATCACCTTCGAGGGACAGAACCGCAGCAAGGTGTTCGCCCTGTACGGGGCCATCATGTCGCTCGCCAACGTCCTGGGCCCGGTGATGGGCGGCCTGCTGACCGAGGCGGACCTGTCCGGGCTGTCCTGGCGGCCGGTCTTCCTGGTCAACGTGCCCGTCGGGCTCGCCGTGCTTCTCTTGGGACGCAGGTTCATCCCCGAATCGACCGCCCGGAAGGCCGACCAACCCGACGTGACCGGCATGCTGCTGTCCGCACTGGCCATCATCCTGACCGTCTTCCCCCTCACCGAGGGACACCTGCACCACTGGCCCCTGTGGTGCTTCGCCCTGCTCGCCGCAGGTCTGCTCACCCTGGGCGCCTTCCTGCGCCATCAGCGGCGCAAGCAGGACAACGCCCCGCTCGTGGCCCTGTCCCTCTTCCGGGGCCGGCAGTTCTCCGGCGGCATGGCCGCGCAGCTCATGCACGGCCTGCTGTGCGGGCTGTTCTTCATGACCTGGACCCTCTACCTCCAGCGCGGTCTGGGCATGAGCCCCCTCCACGCGGCCCTGGCCTTCGTGCTGCTCTCCCTCGGCGAGCTGGTCGGCGCGACGATCGCGGTGAAGAGCGCTGGGCGCTTCGCCCGTCGCCTTCCCCAGACCGGAGCCCTCATCACCCTCGCCGCGGTGGCCGCCTACGGTCTCCAGATCGACACGGGCCAAGCGGGCCTGACCCTGACGGCGATGACGGCCCCGGTGACACTGATCGGCTTCGGCCTCGGCATGGTCGGCGGCCCGCTCGCCGACATGTCACTGGCCAAGGTCCCGCACGAGGACGCCGGCTCGGCCTCGGGGCTGTTCAACACCGTCATGCACCTGGGCATCGCCCTCGGCACCGCGCTGACCGCCCTGGTGTTCTTCGCCACCACCGACGGCTCGCCCGATGCCGGACTCAACCGCGACGCCTTCGTCACCGTGCTGTGGTGGGACGGCGGCCTCCTCGCCCTGATGTGGACCCTGATGTTCTGCCTGCCCAAGCAGGCGAACACCCCGGCTGACTGAGCCACCCCAGTAGGTCGGCCCAGGCACCCTTCGGGGGCCTGGGCCGACAGCCGTCCTCGTCCTCGCCGTCTTCGGCGGCATCGGAGTCCCGGAAGGGGCGCAGGGCCCCGACCCGGAGGCTGGAGGCGATGTTGAACAGGCAGCGGCCCCGGAAGTTGGTGTGACAGCGTCCAGGCGGCCATAACTCACGAGATCAACGGCTCAGGAACGGACTCCGACCGGCCTCGGCGCCCGTACGCTCCAGGGGCCCCGGCGGGGAGCGTGACGGCTCCCGCCCGGGCTCCCGGCCCACTTCCTCCTCCAGCGCCCGCCACAGCGCCGCCACGCCCAGGTCGGCGCCGTGCTCCTCGACCGCCGCCAGCCGGTTCGGCGGCACCTTCTCCACTCTCACCCTCTCCAGGCGGAAGGCGGAGATCTCATCGACCCGCTCCAGGGCGTTCGCCATCCCGGTGCCCGTCGTCGCGGCGGCGGTCGGCGCAGCCACTCCAGCTCCAAGGTCAGCCGCCCCTCCGGCACTTCCAGCAGCGCCACCAGGTCCCCGGGCAGCGCCGGGTCCGCGCGGCGGGCGGCCCTGGCCAGCGTCGCGTACAGCCGCTTGTCGGCGACCGCGCGCACCTCCGCCACCTGCCGCGCCCAGCACGCTCACGCCCGGCAGCAGCACCCGGTTCCTCCGCAGCCACCCGGTTCCGCCGCAGCCACCCGGGTCGCCTGGTTGAACAGCGCCTGCGGCCCCTCCGCATGCGTCCAGGCCCGCCCGTGCGGGAACGTACGGAACTTCGCGTGCTCGTACGCCGTCCTGGACCGCTCGGTGTACTGCTTCACGCACGAGGTGTCCTTCATCTCCAGAGGCTCGGCCAGGTACTCCACCACCGGCCACGGCACATCCAGCGGGTCTTCCAGGAACAGCCCCAAATACCGCACCGTGCACATCTGGAGCGCGAACCCCAGCCGACTCCAATCCGCAGATCTCTCTGATAGCGGCAGCGGTGGCGGTGGGGGCGGGCAGCGGCCCGCCCCCGCCGCCGTCCGTGCCCCCGCTCAAGCCCGGCGGCCGCCGTCGACCGACAGGGCGGTACCGGTGACGTAGGAGGCGTCCGGCGAGCACAGCCACACAGCCGCGGCTGCAACCTCCTCGGACTCCGCCAGCCTGCGCAGCGGGGTCACGGCCGCCTGCCGCTCGGCCATCTGCGCACCGGCCGAAGCAACGACACCATCGAACATGGCGGTCTTCGTCAGCGCCGGGCACAGCGCGTTGACTCGGATGTTGTCCGGCCCGTGGTCCATGGCGGCCGCCTTGGACAGGCCGACGACGCCGTGCTTGCTGGCCACATACGCCGGGGCGCCGGGGATCGCGTACAGGCCGCCGTTGGAGGCGACGTTGACGATCGCCCCGCCGCCGTGTTGCTTCATCACGGGCAGTTCGTACTTCATGCACAGCCATGTGCCGATCAGGTTGACTCGCAGTACGCGCTCCCACTCCTGGACCGACATCTCCGTCAGGTCACGGTCATATGAGGGAATTCCCGCGTTGTTCACCGCGAAGTCGAGCCCGCCGAACGTTGCCATGACCTGAGCCACGGCCCGCTGCACGGACTGTTCATCGCCGATGTCGACGGCCACGGCCTCAGCCCGGCCGCCCTCCTTCACGATCAGCTCCACGGTCTGACGAGCGCTGTACTCGTCCAGGTCGAGTACAGCGACCGCGGCCCCGCGCCGGGCGAACTCGAGCGCGGCGGCGCGCCCGATTCCGCTTCCGGCGCCGGTGACCAGACCGGTCTTGCCGGCGTAGCTGCTCACGCCAGCGGCTCGTGGTTGACCCAGATCGCCTTGTACGGGTGGCGGCTCTGCCAGCGTTTGATGAGGTCGGCTGCCCCGGGCATGGTGAAGGTCGCGTTCAGGGCGTCGAGGTCGGTCAGGCCCAGTTGCAGGACGGCGCTGGCGACGGCCAGCGGGGCGTGATCGTCGCCCGGGACGCGGATGTGGTGCCGGGCCGTGAACGACTCGACCAGGCCGGAGCCCATCACCAGCTCCTCGAACTCCTTGAGGTACTGGTCCAGCTCACTCGCGGGAATCGGATCGTCGAACGCCACGATCATCGTGTGGTGAATCATGCCCCCAGCGAACAGGCATATTTCACCCCCGTCCAAGATCCATCCGTTCTCGTTCCATGCCTGGCAGGAATCGAGCGAGCGGTAGTCTCGCGGCATGGCCGAGCTGGAGACCCGCGAGCTGGAGTACTTCGTCGCCGTGGCCGAGGAACTGCACTTCGGCCACGCCGCAACCCGCCTGGCGATCGCCCAGCCGGCCCTGTCCAAAGCGATCCGGCGCCTGGAAGCCCGGCTCGGAGTGCGGCTGCTGGAACGCTCCAGCAGAAGCGTCACCCTCACCCCCGCCGGTCAAGCACTCCTGCACCACGGCCGGCACGCCCTCAACGCCGTCAGCGCGGCTGCCGAGAAGACCCGCCGGGCCGCCGAACAGCAAGCCCGCCTGCGCCTGGTGATCAAACCCGGCGGCGATGCGAACCTGCTGTCCGGCATCCTGGCCGCCTACGCCGGCCGGCCCGACGCCCGCCAGGTGGACATCCTCTTCGGCGGCGCCACCGACCGCGCCGATCACGTCCGCGACGGCCGCGCCGATGTCGCCCTGCTGTACGCACCGTTCGACGACATGACCGGCCTGGACCACGAAACCCTGACGGTCGAAGGAAGGGTGGCGATCCTGCCGCCCGACCACCGGCTCGCCACTCGTCCACAGGTCACGCTCGCCGACCTCGCCCAGGAGACACTGCCACGCTGGAAAGGCGTGCGCTGGACCGGAGCACCCGAGGCCGAGCACGGGCCGCAGGTCACGGACGCAGCCGAAGCCCTGCACCTGATCAGACTGGGACGCACCATCGCCGTACTGCCCCGCTCACTGGCCCGGCCCATGCACCCCGACCTCGTCTACCGACCCGTCACCGACGCCCCCACCAGCGCACTCGTCCTCGCATGGGCACAGGACGACCGCCGCCCCCTGGTCGCCTCCTTCGTCGCCGCCGCCGTAGAGGCGGCAGGGAGGACTTGAGGATGCGGATGATTCCGCACGACCTGCGGTGCAGTGGCGCAACAACACGAAGGCGGTGCGACGCAGCCGACGAGACCTCGGCATGGACGACCGAGCGGAACGGTGTCGGGCATGGTGCTCTGCCGGCGTTGTCGACCAAGCAGCAAAACATGGGGGAACCGACCGCAGAGTCCGTGAGCGCCGCGGTGATGAATGCTCCGGGCTCCGATCTGTGGGCGCCTCCCTCGGCCACACCGCCGGGTCGACGCCTGGGCGAGGCGCGGACGCGCCCGGACCCACGAGCCTGGTTTCGACGTATTCGTGGCCCGCGTTCTGGCCGCGCACTGTCTGCTTCCGAGAGGGCGTGGCCCGGGCGCACACCGAGACCGAGCACCAGGCCCAACACCCAGATCCGCGACACCTCGGCGCCTACCGCGCCCGCCAGCCCGGAGCACCACGGACCCAGCGATCCAGAGGGCTTCCGCCCGGCAACTCCGGGCGTAGCCCGGGAACCCCAACCGTCGCCACCAGCACCCGGAGCGGGGCCCAGAACGCAGAATTCAGCGGATGGAAGATGGCTCAATATCCTCTTCACTAAGTGCGAACATGCGCGCTACGTATACGGACGAGTCGGAATGACACCCGGACACGACGGGAGGACAAGTGAAACTACCCAATCGGCGTTTAACGTCAAGCATCGCGGTACTGGCAGTTGCGATTCCGCTTTCCTCTGCTCAGACCGTTCATGCCGCGCCTGCGGGGCCGGGTGATGCGCAGGCCGTTCACGCCGCCCCGCCGGGGCCGGGCGAGTGGGATGACCTCGGAACGCACGGTGTCTACTACCAGAGCAGATACAGGACGAAAGCGGTGAAGTCGGGTGGCGGTGACTTCAAAGCTTGCATCACGACGACGAGCACCGATTCCGAGTTCTACGATCTTCTTGAGCAGGACTCGGACCCTATACGTGCAAAGAGAGTCTCACAAGTTCGGGGAGCCGGCTGTTGGATATTCCGCAACATCGGGGCGTACGTCGACGGAGACAATAACCGCGCCGAATTCTTCATCGGGACCATAGACGGTGGGATGAAGCGCGTCCACTATTGGGATTGATCTGACAGCAGGAAGCGCATCGGCTCGTCCCACTCGACAAACAGCGGGTGACTGCTGCCGCGTCAGGTCGACGACCCGTTCAAGCACCGGCCTGCGACGCGCGGGAAGCTGCCGGAGGCGCCCAAGTGGTAGGCGGCCAGTTGTAGGCGGCCACGGCTGCGGCGTCGACCCAGGCGAGGGTGCCGGCTATGACGTCTGCCGGTGTGGATCGCCCATGAAAGGGATGGCAGGGGGAGACAGCCCACCGGCCGTGCTCCGACAGTTCTGTGGCAGCCGCCGCGCTCAAGCATCCGTCTTGCGCACGTGGAAGCGCAGCATGGTGACCCCGCCCGACTGGACGTTGCTGAACGGTTCCAGGTCGATCCGGTCGAGGCCCGGCGGCGCGAAGCGGACGCCGTCGCCGAGCAGCACCGGTAGCACGTACACCAGGATCTCGTCGACGAGGCCGCGCTGCAGGCACTGGGCGGCCACGTCGGCGCCGAGGATCTCCAGGTTCTTGTCGCCGGCGGCGTGGCGTGCCGTGGCCACGGCTTCCTCGATGCCGCAGGTGAGGAAGGTGACGTTGGGGTCCGGCTCGTCGGGCGGGCGGTGGGTGAGGACGAACTGCGCCCCGCCGTCGTAGTCGGTGTTCTCGTCGGACATGCGCTTGCCGACCTCGTACGTGCCCCGGCCGATGAGCATGGCGCCCGTGGCCGCCATGACCTCCGGGAACGTCGCCGACGTCATGTGCTCGAAGATCCAGTCCATCGTGTGGCCGGGACCGGCGATGAACCCGTCGAGGGACATCACCCTGTTCACGACCACTTTGCCGGTGCTCGCATCCGTCATGCGTCTTCTCCAAGCAGGTGGAGGGCCGGGTTCGCATCATAGGTCGGTGAGCAGGCCTCCGAGGACCGGGACTTCCGCTTCGCGGCACTTCTGACCTTGCAGGACCAAAACGTCATGGGACGCGCTCACGTCGAATCTTCCCCAGCAGCCGGAAGACGTACCGGTGAGCGCTGCGGTGATGAATGCTCCGGGCTCCGATCTGTGGGCGCCTCCCTCAGCCACACCGCCGGGTCGACGCCTGGGTGAGGCGCGGATGCGCCCGGACCCACGAGCCTGGCTTCGACGTGATCGTGGCTTTCTCCTGGCGGCGTACTCTCTGGGCGGGCCGGTCAGAAGCGCGCGAGTTCATGGAATCCAGGAGGGGTCCTCGGGCGAACACCTACGCAGGTGCGCGATCCGGTGCTGATCAGGTGCGGGCTCCGGCTTGACCTTCGAGTCGGGTCGAAGGTTTACGGTCCGCGGTGTGACCACTTACCGCATTTCGCAGCTGGCCGAGCGCTCCGGCGTGCCGGCCACGACGCTGCGCTTCTACGAGGATGCCGGGCTACTGCCCGCCGACCGCACGCCGTCCGGGTATCGCGTGTACGGCGAGGACGCGGTGGAGCGTCTCGCCTTCATCTCCTCGGCGAAGCTCTTGGGCTTGGCACTGGAGGAGATCCGCGAGCTCCTCGACGTCCGCGAGGACGGAGTGTGCGCGTCGGTCCGGGCGCGGATGCTGCCGTTGGTCGCGGGCCGGATCGCGGAGACCCACGGCCGGATCGCCGAGTTGCGCGCGTTCTTAGCTCACCTGGCCGCCGTCCACGCCGACCTGTCGAGCCCAGCGCCCGCAGGGGCGTGCGGGCCGGGCTGCGGCTGCACCATGACCAGCCCGTCGCCGACGGCCGGGCCCGTGCCGATCACGCTGTCTCCCGCGCGTTCGGGCCCGGCCGCCGAGGTGTGGCGGGACACGCCGGTGGCCTGCAGGCTGGGCGGCGCCGAGCTGGGCGAGCGCACAGAGCAGTGGCAGCAGCTGGTCGGCAAGGCCGAACAGCGCGAGGAGATCGACGACGGCGTGCGCCTGTCCTTCCCTGCCGGCGCCGAACTCGCCGGTGAGGTCGCCGCCCTCGCCGCGGCCGAGCAGGGCTGCTGCGCGTTCTTCGACTTCCGTCTGCACCTGACCCCGACCGCTCTCCGGCTGGAGGTGCGGGCGCCCGAGTCCGCCGCCGGGATGCTGGCCGACCTTTTCGCAGCGACCGCATGACCGTTCCGCCCCGTGCCGCCTCCCGTCCTTCGCGGCCCTGGAGTGCCCTCGGCGCTGGCGCGGCCGTGATCGCCGCCTGCGCGATGTGCTGCGCGGGCCCGCTGCCGGCCGTCCTCGGCGGCACCGGCATCACCTCCGCGATCGGCGCGCTGTGGATGCCCGCCCTGGCAGTACCGGCCGTGGCCGCCGGACTGGGCGTACTCGTCGTCCGGCGCCGACGCCGGACAGCGGGCTGCCGGACTTCCCCGGCACCAGCCGACCTCGGCATGCCGACTGCCGGTCCGCGCCCGGGGCGGACGCCCACGCGTCCGACCGCTGAGCCGGGAGTCGTGCTCAGGCCGGGCACGGCGGCCTGTGAGGATGAACGGGCGCGGTCGCCGCGGGGCGGCCGGCACCGAAAGAAGGAGCAGTTCGGGTGTCGCAGCAGGGACCGCAGGTCCTGGTCGAGCGGATGGAACGCCACCAGGTCGCGATCTACCTGGCGGCGATGGCCGCCGGTGGACTGCTGGGCTGGGTGGCCCCCGGCTTCGGACCCGCGCTGGAGCACGCGATCAACCCGGTGCTCGGGGCGCTGCTGTTCGTCACCTTCCTCCAGGTCCCTGCCGCCGAGCTCGTCCGCTCGCTGCGAGACGGCCGGTTCCTGTCCGCCGCGGTCGTGGTGAACTTCGTGGTCGTGCCGCTGGTGGTCGCCGCGATGTTCGCGTCCCTGCCCGCCGACCAGGCGGTCCGGCTCGGCGTGCTGCTGGTGCTGCTGTGCCCGTGCGTCGACTACGTCATCGTCTTCTCCGGCCTGGCAGGCGGCTCCAGCCGCCGCCTGTTGGCCGCCACCCCGGTCCTCCTGGTCGCACAGATGCTGTTGCTGCCAGGGTTCCTGTACCTGTTCATGGGCTCGGAGCTCGCCGACATCGTCGAGGTCGGCCCGTTCGTCGAGGCGTTCGTCGTCCTCATCGTCGTCCCGCTCGCCCTCGCGTGGGCCCTGCAGGCGTGGGCCGGACGCCGACCCGCCGGGCAGAAGGTGTCCGACGGCGCGACCACCACGATGGTGCCGTTGATGGCCGCCACCCTGCTGGTCGTGGTGGCCTCCCAGGTCCCCAAGCTCGGCGGCAGCCTGGCCGAC
Source organism: Streptomyces smyrnaeus (assembly GCF_017676345.1). Classification (GTDB taxonomy): domain Bacteria; phylum Actinomycetota; class Actinomycetes; order Streptomycetales; family Streptomycetaceae; genus Streptomyces; species Streptomyces smyrnaeus. The sequence goes on from NZ_JAFFZM010000013.1 coordinate 194,148, forward strand.
GTCGCCGCCGTCATCCCGTTCTACGTGGCGTTCCTCGTGGTGATGGCGTTCGCCGGCAAAGCCGTGGCCCGCCTGTTCCGCCTGGAAGCGCCCGCGGGCCGGGCGATCGTCTTCACCGGGGCGACCCGCAACTCCCTCGTCGTCCTGCCCCTGGCCCTGGCGCTGCCCGACGCCCTGGCCGTCGCCGCGGTGGTCGTGGTCACCCAGACCCTGGTCGAGGTGATCGGCATGGTCACCTACGTCCGGCTCGTGCCTCGCCTGGTGCCTGCGGGGCAACCGGCCGGGTCCGCCGCGCGCTGACCTCGTCACGGCGGTGCTCACCGGGGCAGCTCGCTGGTGCGCTCGGGGTGGGCGGCGGTGACGTAGCGCACGGCGGTCTGTTCGGTGATGCCGAAACAGGCGCATCAGCTGGTGCGGGTCGGCTTTCGGCCGCTTCGTCGAGGATGCGGTCCTGGCGCAGGCCGCTCAGCGTCAGCCCGCGGGGAAGAGCGCCGCTCAGAGTGCCGGTGCTGACCGCCGGGTGGTCGGGGTCGATGGCCCTCTTCTGGCTGACCAGCAGGCGGGGGTTGGACGACGTCGGCCAACGCCGGTGGCGGTAGGCCGTCCAGTCGCCGGCGAGTTGGTGGTGAGCTCCTCCGGGTGGAGGGCGTGCCGTAGCAGACCGCGCCGGACTTCGAGCGTGCCCCTTGAAGAGATCCAGACCCGTGGTGTGCAGGGTGGTCCGGATCTCCTTGCCGGGCAGCGCGTGAACGGCGGCGAGGGCCGCGACGAGGCGGCCGAGCAGTGTCGTCGCCTGTTCGAGGAGCCCATCAGGAGCTCGGAGGGGATCGACCTCGGGATGCCCTTGATGTCGCCGACCGGGAGGCCCCGGGCGGGGTTGCGGAAGATCACGCGTTCACGCTTCAGCGCGCGAAAGAAGCTGCGCAGCGCCGTGGCCAGCCCTCGGCGCCCGTGACCGGCTCCGGCAGCGCGGTGAGCGTCGCCTGATCGGCACGCAGGCGAGGCTCGGTGTGTCTCGCTTGCGGGATGGACTGACTGGTTGGGCATGTCGCAAGTCGGCATGCGATGCCAGGGTGTCTCTCGGGCCTGGTCAGAGATGCCCGCCGGACACCAGGGGAGGGGAGTGTGGGTTGTTGAATCGCCGTACTGACCTGGCGCACACCTCCCTAAGGTCGCCCTCGACCCGGCCTTGCCAAGCCGCTGCCTGGCTCCGTCACCGGATCGCCGGTCTCGAAGGCGACCTCGTCGTCGATGCCGCCCCACGGCACCTTTCGGGACTCCGGCACCGCTCCTGACTCCGCGGCCAGGCTCCAGGGCGCCGCGGCGTACTTCTCGATACCAGGGTCCAGAGTCGGCTACGCCTGCGATCCGGCCCCGAGGACATCGAGCAGCGCTCGGGTGGCCGGGCTGGGGTTGAAGCGGCTCCACGCCAGATACTCGATGCGGTGCGGCCCGTCGACCACCGGGACCAGCGCCAGTTCCGGGTCGTCGGCGGCCAGCGGTCGGATGAACGCGGACGGCAGCAATGCGATGCCGAGCCCACGCGCGATCAGCCGCGTTATCAGCTCGGCCACGCCTGCCTCGTACGCAACATCACGGGCCAGGCCCGCAGCGGCGAACGCCTGGTCGGACTGGGCCCGACCGGGTGACCCGTCCCTGAAGTCCACGAACGTCTCCTCGGCAACCTCGTGCAGCGTGACCTGGGAAGCGGACGCGAGCCGGTGCCCGGCCGGTACCACTAGTACGTGTTCGTCGTGATCGAGGACGATGGCTTCCACACCCTCTGGCCGTTGGCCCTCCGGCAGGCCGAGAAAGGCGATGTCCAGCTCTGCGTTCCGGATCGCCGCGGCCAGCTCGTCACTGCTTCCGGCGCGGAGGCTGACGCGGACGTCCGGGTGCCGGGCGTGGTACCGCTGCAGCAGTTCGGGGACGTCGATGGCAGCTGCGGTCCTGATCATGCCAACGGCGAGTCGGCCGCGCACCACACCGGCTGCTGCGGCGGCGTCGGCAACCGCCCGCTCCGCAGCGGCCAGGCACTCGCGGGCACCGACGAGGAAGGCCTCTCCGGCGCTGGTCAGCTCGGTACGACGGCTGGACCGGGCGAACAATCTGATCCCCAACTCCCGTTCGAGACCGGCGATCCGGTGGCTGAGGGAGGACTGCACTACACGGCAATGCTCGGCAGCGCGGGTGAAGTTGCGGGTTTCGGCGACGGCGACGACGTACCGCAGCTGCTGGAGATCCATACAGTCATCGTTGTCCTTCATAGCTTCTATCGCAACCATGCTTTGCCTACATGATCCCGTCACGCCGAGACTCCTCACATGAATGCCACGACCGAGCGGTCATCGAGCCCGCCACCGCCCTCGCACGCACAGCGGGCGGCGACCGTCGCGCTGACCGCGCTCGCCCCCGCAACCTGGGGCACCACATATGTGGTGACCACCGAACTGCTGCCGCCCGGGCACCCGTTGTTCGCCGGACTGATGCGCGCCCTGCCCGCCGGGCTGCTCGCACTGGCAATCACCCGGGTGCTCCCGCACGGAGACTGGTGGTGGAGGGCCGCCCTCCTCGGCGTGCTCAACATCGGCGGGCTCCCTCTGTTGTTCCTGGCGGCCGAACGACTCCCCGGCGGTGTCGCAGCCACCCTCAGCGCTGTCCAGCCGCTGCTGGTCGCCGGCTTGGCTGTCGCGGTACTCCGCGACCGACCGACCGCCTGGCGCCTGGCCTGGGGCGTGTTGGGCGCGATCGGCGTCGGTCTCGTCGTGCTCGGTCCGGCGGCCCGCTTGGACGTCGTCGGGGTGCTCGCCGGTGTCGGGCATACGGCCACCATGGCCGGCGGGGTCGTCCTCACCAAGCGCTGGGGCCGCCCGGCGGGGGTCGGCCCACTGACACTGGCCGGCTGGCAACTGACGGCCGGCGGCCTGCTGCTGCTCCCGCTCACTCTCGCGATCGAGTGGGTGCCGCAGCGGATCGACGCCGGAGCTGTCGGCGGTTACCTGTGGCTCGGCAGCGTGGGCGGACTGATCGCGTACGCACTGTGGTTCCGCGGGATCGGAAAGCTGCCGGTCGGCGCGTCCGCCCCGCTGGTGCTGCTGTCCCCCTTGGTCGCAACCGCCTTCGGTATCGCGCTGGGCGAGTCGCTGAGTCTGCTGCAGACCCTTGGTTTCGTCCTCGCCCTGGCAGCCATGCTCGCCGCCCAGCTCGATGCCCCGAGCCTGACGAGCCGCCTCGCACGCAGCCGGCCCGCAGCAGATCCCATCCGATCCTCAGTAGATCCCATACGAGAAGAACCGATCCAGAAGGAGCAGATTCGATGAGAACGAATATGACCATCGCCGTGCTCGGCGCCACCGGGATGGTCGGCAGCCGGGTGATCACCGAGGCCGGTACCCGCGGACACCGGGTGCTTGCCCTGTCCCGGAAGCCGGCGAGCGACGACCCGAACGTGACGCCGATCGCGGTCGATGTGAACAACTCGCACGCCGTACGCGAGGCGCTCGCAGGCTCCGCCTCGCACAGTGCCGCGGACGCGGTCGTGTTGACCGTGCGGACCTTCCCGGTCGACCAGGAGTTCCTGGTCGGGGCCACCCGTACGGTGCTGAGCATCGCCGCAGAGCTCGGCATCCGGACCCTCGTGGTTGGCGGCGCAGGCGCACTGCGCAGCCCCGGCGACCACGAGCGGCTGGTCGCCGACAACCCCGCCTATGTCCCGGCCGGGTTCAAGACCATCGCCGCCGCCGGGGTGGCGCAGTTGCGGACCTGCCAGGCCCATGCCGGTGGCGACTGGGTCTACCTGAGCCCGCCGGCTGTGCTCGAGCCCGGCGAACGTACCGGCCGCTACCTGCGCGGCACCGACACCTTGCTCACCGGCCCCGACGGTCGATCGTGGATCAGCGCCGAAGACCTGGCCGTCGCCGTACTCGACGAACTCGAAGACCCCGACCCCCAGCAGCATCTCATCACTGTTGTCCACCGCGACGAACAATGACCCTCATGTGAAAGAGCCGGCGGCACGCCTCACCGCCTGACACTCCTCTGCTCCCGCCAAGCCGCCGTCACCGTCGTGACCGGCAACGCCTTCACCGGACGGGCGGCGGCCGGTACGTGGAACGACACCGCGAACGTCCGGCCGCCACCTGCCGGTTCGCTGGGGCCGGTGCCGGACCGGACCCCTCCCTCCCCGACTCCCGAACGTATGAACCGTGGCCCGAACAGACCCTTCCCCTCCCGTCCTTCCCGGCGCACCCGTGCTCGGCGGTGTGGGCGTGGCCACGCGTGCTGCCGTGGTGCTTCACCAGAGACGGGTCGGCGCCGGAGTCTTCTGCGGGGTCCTGCGCGGGGCGGGGGAGCGCTTCGTGAGTGGTGGGAGTCGAGTGGTTCTTCCTGCACGGCGGCTTCGGCTGGAGATCAGCGGTGGTATCCAGGCCGAGCAGTGTGGACCGGCCGGGGTGCATGGTGACCGCCGTATGGGCGTTGCCTCCGTTCCGGTGCGCGTCGGGGTGGTTGTCGTACGTCAGCGTGCGATTGGTGCCGTTGTGGCCGGCGAAGACCTGGAGCCGGTCGTCGAGCGGGATCCCGACCGTTTCGGCCAGGGCTTCGTGCACTGCTTGGCCGGGTGTGTCGGGTTGTTCGGTGTCGGTCCGCAACGCGTCGGTGCGGACGAAGGGGGCGTGGCGGTTTATTTTCGCGGGCCAGTCAGCGCCCGTCAGAACCGCACTGCTGTGCATGCGGGTGGGTGCGGCAGCTTCAGGGGTGCCGCCCGGTGAAGCAGAGGAACGCGGTCTGCGCGTCGGCGCCTTCGGGTGCCGGGAGGCTCGGGTCGAAGGCCCCGGTGGACAGCAGCGCCGCGTGGTGCGGGAGCAGCGCCTGGTGGGTGCGGGTGACGGCGTCGTGGTCGAGTATTTCGTCGCCACCGGTGGCTCGGGCCAGGTCCCAGGTGTGGCCCAGCAGTTCCAGGGAGCCGATCACCTCGACGGCCACTTCCACGGGCACCGGTCCGAGTGGTCCGCCGGGCAGGGGGCGGCCGGCCTGCTGGGGATCGCGGAGCATCGCGGTCATGGCGTCGCGGCAGGCGAGGAACGCTGCCGCCAGGTCGGCGCCCGGTTCCACGGCGGGCGCCTCGGCCATGGGTGAGACGCCGACGCCGTGCGCGGGGGAGGGGGGAGTGCCGTGGACAGCGGCGAGGATGCCGCGGTGTCCGTTGATGACGTGTGCGACGACATCGCGGGCCGTCCAGCCCCGGCATGGGCTGTGCGCGTCCCACCGGTCGTCGGGCGTGGCCCGGACGCGGGCCAGGAAGGCGTCGGCGAGGTGGGCGTAGTGGTCTGCTGTGTCGGACATCGGGTGTTCCTGTCTGTTCGCCGGGTGTGTCAGTGCGGGGCCGACTCGTCGAGGAAATCCGCCAGTCGGCGCTGGACCAGGGAGTTCCATCCGCCGCCCATCGCGTTGCGGGCCCGCTGCTGGAGCGGGTTGTCGGGGTCGAAGCCCTCGTGGAGAAGGAAGAGCCGGGTGCCGCGCCCTTCGGGCCGCAGGGTCCAGGTGACGGTCCAGTCGGCGCCGCTCGGGCTCGCGGGGTCCGCGTCGCGCCAGCCGACGCGCAGCATGCGCTCGGGCTCGAAGGCGAGCACCTCGGCCCGTACGGTGCCGGAGAACCCCGTGGCGGGTATGGGCCGGGTTTGCATGGTGTAGCGGTGGCCGACCTCGAGCCGGAAGTCGCAGGGCATGAGCCACTGCGCGATCAGGTCCGGTTCGGTCAGGGCCCGCCACACCTTGGTGGGTGGGTGGGACAGGAACTGGTCGACCCGCACGGTGCCCGGATCGTCGTCGGCCGTATTGCTGCTCGTCACCTCGTCGTCGGTCATGGCCTGTCGTCCCCACGGGTGTCGCCGTCCCCCTGCGCATCGCCGACACCACGGGTGTCGCCGTTCCCGGGCGGGTGCTCCCCGTCGGGAAGCGTGTCGAGCAGGTCGCGCAGGTTGCCGAGCTTCTCGCGCCAGAACCTCTCGAACGGGCTCAGCCACTCCTGCACGTCGTGCAGCGGGGCCGCCTCCAGCCGGTACAGCCGCTGCCGGCCCGATCTGGTCTCGCTGACCAGTCCGGCCTCCCGCAGCACCCGCAGGTGCTCGGAGAAGCTGGGGCGGGCCATGGCGAAGTGTGAGGCGAGCCGGGTGACCGGCTGCGGCCCCTGCTCCCGCAGCAGTTCCAGCACCTCGCGGCGCACCGGGCTGGCCAGCGCGGCGAAGACCTTCCCGTCCTCGGTGCCGGTGGTGCGCATCGGCTCAGGACCCGGACTTCGCCGGTGCGGGCGTCGGCTCGGCGAGCACGAAGCTGTTGCCGTCCGGGTCGGTGAGGGTGGCCTGGCGGCCCCACGGCAGCTCGTGCGGGCCCTCGACGGCGGCTCCGGCCCTGGCGAGTTCGGCGCAGTCGGTGTCCAGGTCGGAGGTCTCCAGGATGAGGCCGCTGACGCTGCCGGGAGTGAAGCCCTGTTCGGCGGAGGCGAGCGTGAAGCCGGTCTCGGCTCCGTGCGGTGCGACCTGGAGCCAGCGGACCGGTCCCATGCGCTGGTCGGCGAGCACCCGGAAGCCGAGCGCGTCGACGTAGAAGTCCCTGGCCCGCTCCTGGTCGGAGACGGGCAGGGTGACGGACTTGGCGTGCGTGATGTTCATGCCCTCCACCATACGTAGGAAAATTCCTACCTGTCACGCCCGCACTGCGGTGACGGGTGGTGGCGTGATCCGGTGCGGGTGCGGGTGCGGGTGCGGGTGCGGGTGCGGGTGCCGGTGGGGGTCCGGTTGTCGGAGTTGGCGGCTGGTCGTGGTCTGCCGCTGCCGGTGGTCGCAGTAAGCGCGTCGTCTGGTCGGCTCCTTGGGCGGTCTCAGTGCTGTGCGAGGAAGTCGGTGATGAGCTTCAGCCATTGCTGCGGGTTTTCGGCGAAGGGCAGGTGTCCGGTGGGCAGTTCGGCGATTTCGGCTGTGGGGATGCCAGTGGCGAGGTGGCGCTGCAGGGCGGGGGAGATGAGCGGGTCTGCGGTGGTGATGACGGCAAGGGTCGGCGCTGTGATGTGGGCGAGGTCGGTGCGTACGTCGATGCGGCGGACCAGGTCGAGGTGGGCTGCGGTGCCGGGCGGGATGTCGGATGCGAGTTGCTCGGCGGAGTCTCGGATCTGGGCGGGGGTGTGGGTGTTCAGGGTGTCCTCGCTGGGTGCCATCAGGTTCAGGTAGCCGGCCAGCAGGGTGTGCTGGCCGGACTCGTGGAGCTGCTGCCAGATGGAGGCGGCCAGGTCGGTGCGGGTGTCGGCGTGGGCGAAGGTGGCGCTGAGGATGAGTGCGGTGACCCGCTCGGGGTGGCGTGCGGCGAGGCGGATGGCGACGGGCCCGCCGAGCGAGTAGCCGCTGACCGCGAACGTCTCGAGCCCTTCGGCGTCTGCGGCGGCCACCATCTGATCCGCCAGCTCGTCCGCGTCCAGGGGTGTCCCGGACTGCGGCGTCTTGCCGGCGCCGGGGAAGTCGACTCCGACGACGGTGTGCTGTGCGGCCAGTCCGTCCAGGATCGGCCCGTAGTTGGCTTCGATCCCGCCGCCGGCGCCGTGGGCGAGGAGGAGGCCGGGGCCGGAGCCGCGAGTGGTGCGGGCGAGGCCGGTGAGCAGGGGTGCGGTGGTCATGGGTGGTCCCTTTCGAGGAAGCGGGCAGACGCGGTGGCGCGAACGCCTCTTTAGCGATCACTAAAGCGCGTTGCCCGGACGGTAGCAGAAAGCCTGTAGCGGTCGCTATAGCTGCGGTAGGGTGAGCTTCGTGAGCAGTGAGAAGAGCCCCGCGCATGCCAAACCCGGCCGGGCCCGGCGCGCTTTCGACCGCGACGAAGCCCTGACCGTCGCGCTCCATGAGTTTTGGACGCACGGATACGACACGACCTCGATCGCCTCCCTCACCAAGGCCATGGGCATCAACCCGCCGAGCCTGTACGCCGCCTTCGGTGACAAGAAGCAGCTGTTCGACGAGGCCGTCGGGCTGTACACGCGTAGCTACGCCGCAGGCCCGCCACAGGGCCCCGACGCCCGCACGGCCATCACCCGGATGCTCCGTCACCTCGCCGCCGACTACACCGACCCCCGCCACCCGCCGGGCTGCCTCATCATCACCGGAGCGACCAACTGCGCCCCCGGCTCACAGGACGTGAAGGACAAGCTGCGCGCCATGCGCGAGGAGTCCAAGGCGGCCATCGCCGCCTGCATCCGCACCGACCTCGACGCAGGACGCCTTCCGGCCGACACGGACACCGACGGCCTCGCAGCCTTCTACGCGGCGGTCATCCAAGGGATGAACCAACAGGCATGGGACGGAGCCGGACGCGAGACGCTGGATCGCATCGTCGACGCGGCCATGGCCGCGTGGCCGGTGGCGGCAAGCCCGTCGGACGCGACACCCCCGGCCTGCACGGGCCCGGCCGAAGGGCCCAAATCAGCGGCATGACCGCTTGTTGCCACACAAGCCACTGCGGATCTGCCCGTACGGCGCAGCCACGGTCACGTTGGCCGCGGCCCTCACTGCTTCGACAGGCTTCAGTACTGATGTCGTCGAGGTATCCACCGAACGTCACAGCCGGACCTTTTGTGCCAACACTCTGGACGACCTGGTGCAGACAGTGCGTGGCGCGCCCCTGCCGGGCGATCCGGACCGGTGGAGCAACCTGACCTTCACGGCAAAGGAAGCTCGGGCATATGTGCGGTCACCGTGCAACTCACGCCGGAGCGTGCAGACGTGCTCGTCACAGGCTCCGACCCCACCTGGGTCTACGGCGCTGACACTTAGATCCGCATCTTTTTGGAGGACGATGCGGTTGGCGGAAGCACTAAGCCCCGCAGCGAAGCGAATCGCAAGATGCGAAGCGCCGTGGACGGTGTTGTCCTGTGGACGTTCGCGATGGTGTACGCAGTGGTGTGGTACCCCGGCGGCCGTGCTGGCGCACCTCCAGGGGTGACAGGTTCTGCACGGGTCAACAGGCCGCGGCGACCGCCCGGTGCCTCGGGGCACGCGGATCTGCTCCAGCGCGGGTTCGCACTGCGGTGAGTCCCCGCGCTGACCGGCCGTGATCACGGATGATGTATGGGCTTCTGACCTTGCTCGACGGCGAGGTGCAGTTTGGTGGTGAACCGGCCGCGCGAGCGTTACGGTCCCACGACCCGTACCCGAAGGGCACGTCGCACCACGAAACACCGGTCCGGATCCGGGACCGTATGCCGTCGATCAGCTCCGCCGCGGCCGCACAGGCAGCCGTGCAGTCCTCGCCCCCTTCGGCAACAACGGCTCCAGCACCGCCCACTGCTCGTCCGTGCGATCTCGCCGCGCCATGAACCGTGATCATCCAACGTTCGAGATCCACTTTCGACACAGAACCTTGGAGCCACCGAGGCGGGAGGCGGCGGCGCAGCCGGTCGGCGAGGCAGCCGGAGGCGTGGGCCGTATCCTTCCTTTCCCTGTTGATAAGCGGAGTCGTCCCAAGCAGGTGAGGATGTGCTAGCGAGGCGGAGCAGGGGCAGGCGGTGGCCGGTTCTCGTCTGGTAGCGGGGCCGGAGCCGCGATGAGAAGGCCGCGGGGCTGCTCACTCCTTCAGATCATCACGGATCATCGGTCACCTGCCGTATCCATCGCCCGGCGCCGCAAAGCGGCGGTCACCGGCAAGACGGTCCCTGCCACCGCCAGCATGCCCGACACAGCCGCGATGGAGGCGATGAGTGCGTAGGGCACCGCGATCGGTGCTGTCCCGAACAGGGCGTGCAAAGCGCCTACCAAGCCGATGAGATTGACACCGAAGGCGAGCGCCGCGAGGGCTGTCCCGACTGCCGAGACCAGAAGCGATTCGGCGACGAAGAAGCGCAGAACCTGCCGGGGCGTGGCTCCGGCCAGGCGGAGGACGGCAAGATCGCTGCGGCGGTCCGCCGTGGCCATCAGCAGCGTGTTGAGGATGGCCAGGAAGCAGAAGAGCACGACGATGACCGCGGTGGAGCGCTGCCGGGTCTCGGTCAGCTGGCGGGCGTATGCGGCCTCGGCGGTGACCAGGTCGTCTCTGGTTGTCAGGTGCGCCCCGCTCCCTTCGACCACGGTGCGAACGGCCGTCAGCGCTCTTTCGCGGTCCGTGCCGGGGCTCAGCGCCAGATACCCGCGGCGGGCCAGTCCGTCGCGCGCGAACACACCGGTGTCAGCGAGGCTTTCGGGGAGGTAGGCGACGTCCCCGCCGGGTGGTGCCGCGTAGGTTGCCGCCACCTTCAGTGTGATGTGCCGGCCGTCCGCAAGGTGCACGGGGACCCGGTCGCCGACCTTCCTGCCCCACTGCTCGGCGACGACCATGCTGTTGTCACCGAAGTCTCCGAGTGATCCGTGCACCACCTTCAGCCGCATGGTCCGGCTCAGTGCGGCGGGTTCCAGGGCGAGTCCGTCGATCTCCTCAAGGCGATTGTCACCGTCCGGCAGATAGACGGTGGTGAGTACGGGCGCCGCCACCTGCACACCCTCGATACGGTCCACTCGTGCCGCCACGGCCGGGCTGATCCCCGGTGTACCGTCCGGCACCAGGGCGTAGGGGGCACTGATGGTGCCGCGCAGCCCGTGGTCGCGGGCCGCGCCCAGCGAGTTGGTCGCCGTCAGCAGGGACAGGGTGAGCCCGACGGTCAGCAGTACGGGCGCCGCGGTGGCCGCCGTGCGCCTGCGGGCCGCGAGTGTGCTCTGCCGCACCAGCATGGTGTGCGGCCCCGGCAGGCGGCGCAGGGGCCACATCAGCAATCGGACAAGCGGTCCCACCACGAGCGGGGCGAGCAGCGCGGTCGCCACCACGGGCACCATCAGGCAGACCACGTACGCGGTGGGGGACAGAGCCGTGCGGGGCGCCGCCAGTCCGATCCAGCAGGCGGTTCCAAGGCCACCGGCGATGCCCGCGACGCCGAGAACGGTGCGGCCGGGGGTCGTTGCGCTGTCGTCGACTGCCGCCTCCCGCAGCGCCTCCATGGGCTGTATCCGGGAGGCCCGGTGTGCTGCGGCCATCGCGCCGCCGAGCGCCACGAGCACACCCGTCAGGAACGCCGCTCCCAACGGTGCCATCATGCTCCATGACGCCGAGGCAGGGCCGACGTCGAACCACGGTGGCGCGATGTCCATCCTGATGAGCAGGCTGGTCAGCGGCCCGGTGGCGAGCAGCCCGAGCAGCGAGCCCAGTGCCGATGCGCAGCAGCCGACGAGGAGGGCCTCACCGTAGATCATGCGGCGCACCTGCCGTCCGACGGCGCCCACGGTGCGCAGCAGGGCGATTTCCCGTCGGCGCTGTACGACCGAGAAGGCGAAGGTCGACGCCACGACGAAGACCGCCGTTGTGCCCGCGACCGTGGCCATCACCGGCAGCAGCGTGACGGTGTTGTCCAGCGCTTCCCGGTCGTCCTTGGCAGCCGCGTCGGCGTGGTGCCGGGCACGGCCGGTGAGGAGTTGGACCGTATCGCCGGCTTCGTGCACCGCCGCGCGCACCCGCTCCGGCGGGCCGAGCGCGACCAGGGCGTCGATCCTCGGCGACAGTCTGGCGGTCTCGGTCGTGGTGAAGAAGATGGCGTCCTCCCAGTCCACGGGGGAGACGGTGCCGACGACCGTGTAGCTCTCGGGGCCGGCCGCGGTCAGTACCGAGACCCGCTCCCCGGTGTGCGCCCGCCCGGCGGCCACCACGATCTCCCGGTCGGTGCGTGGCGCACGGCCGTCCCGCAGGGTGTGGCCGCCGAACCGCGCCACCGGCCACGGGTGCCCGACCTGGTTCTTGGGGCCGCGTGCGAGTTGGGCGTAGAAGGTCCGGTCGACGATGGTGCGCCCCGTCCCGGCCAGCTTGTCCACCAGTGTGGGTGGTACCCCTTTGGCCTCAGTCAGTGATCGCACGCCGAGGTCGTGGTGGGCGGGGTCCCAGGACGGGTCGGAGGGCAGCACGACGTTCGGGGCGGTGGCGAACCGCTGTGGGGGTCGCTGCGGCGGCTGGAGCGCGGCCACCATCACCACACCCAGCGCGGCGAGTTGCGCGACCGCGAGGACCAGCGCGGCGATCGTGCCGAGGAACGACACCCAGCGGGCCCGCAGCGTGCCCAGGGCCACGCTCAGCATCGCGGAGCCGTCGCCACGGGCCCGGGGCGGCCCAGGTCGGACATGCGCGCGGCGACCGTCTGCGCGGTGGGGGAGTGCAACTCCCCGGCGAGAACGCCGTCGGTGAGGAACACCACCCGGTCGGCGAAGGCCGCGACTCGGGGGTCGTGCGTGACCATCACAACCGTCCCGACTCCCCGCTCGCGTGAGTCCACCAAGTCCCGCAAGAGCTCCAGCAGTTCATTACCCGTCGTGAGGTCCAGGGCTCCGGTGGGTTCGTCGGCGAAAAGCACGGCGGGCCTGGTGACCAGGGCGCGCGCCACGGCGACACGCTGCTGCTGGCCTCCGGAGAGGTGATCCGGCCGGCTGTGCGCCCGATCCGCGAGGCCGACTTGTGCCAGTGCCCGTCGCACCTCGTCGCGCCCCGGCCGTCTGCCCGAGAGCCGCAGGGGCAGCGCGACGTTCTGCTCAGCGGTAAGCGACGGCAGCAGGTTGTACGCCTGGAAGACGAAGCCGGTCGCTTCCCTGCGGAACGTGGTGCGCTTCGTCTCGCTCAGCGCCGACAGGTCGGTGCCGTCGAGGACGGCGCTACCGGAGGTGGCCCGGTCCAGACCTGCCGCGCACTGGAGCAGTGTCGACTTCCCCGACCCGGAGGGACCCATGATCGCTGTGAAACTTCCGCGGGGGAAGCTCATGCTGACCGGGCCGAGCGCGGTCACCGCCGTCTTCCCGGACCCGTACCGTCTGGTCAGTGCTTCAAGCCGCACCGCGTCATCCATGGATCGACCTTTCTGCGCACGCGTTCCCGCGTAGTCCTTGTGGGCCCCTCTCCTCTTCGCGCCCACTTGTGGACAGCATCCACATTTGGCGGGTCGCCCGTCGCCATGGGTGAGGGAGGGGATGGGCCGTAGACTACGCATGGATGTGGATGCCGTCCACATCTGGCGGCGGAACGAACCGAGCACAGACCAGGCCTGAACGGAGAGAGCCCCGATGACCACCCGCGACACCTATCGGCACGGGAACCTGCGGCACGCGCTCATCGCGGCGGGCGTGGAACTGGCCCGCGCCGGCGGCCCGGACGCGGTGGTCCTGCGTGAAGCCACCCGGCGCGCAGGCGTCGTCCCCAACGCGGCCTACCGCCACTTCACCGACCGCCGCGCCCTGCTGAGCGCGGTTTCACAGGCGGCACTGGCGCACCTCGCTCGCGCGATGGAGCACACACTGGCTCAGGCCGCGTCGGACGAGGTGAACCAGAGCGCAGCGCAAGCAGCAAGCCGGCCGGGGGCCGATACCACGTCCCTGTCAGCCGATGCAGCCCCCGACGCGGCGGCCACCGCGGCCCACGCCCGGCTACGGGCCCTCATGCGCGGATACCTCGGCTTCGCCCAGGCGGAACCCGGCCTGTTCCGCGCGGCGTTCGCGACCACGGAGATGGCCGATACCGATGCCGAAGCGGCGACCGGAGCCGGAGGCCGCACCGCTTTCCGCATGCTCGCGGACGCCCTCGACGAGCTCACCGCATGTGGCGCTGTTCCCCCCGAACGCCGCCCAGGATCCGAATACTTCGTCTGGGCGACTGTCCATGGCATGGCCACCCTCCTCATCGACGGCCCCCTGCGGCACATGCTCCCCACACAGGTGGAGGAAGCAGTGGCGCAGGTGATGGAAGCGGTCGGACGCGGGCTGTGAGCGATCCTCCGCCGGCACTTCCATCCGGGCCGGAGCATCGCTCCCCGCCGCCGTCGGGGGCGCCTGCAGACCTCGGTGCCGACCGTCTGCACGAGATTCTTCCGGCAGACTGCCGGTGGTGCCTGGCCGGTACCCGCTCCAACTCGCCTGCGAACTCATCTGCTTGAGACCGCCTTGCACGCCGTCCTGAGGACCAGTAAGACGTCTTCCTCATGGCGAGCAGCGCGTAGGGCATCGTGGTCCGCCAGGGCACAGAAGACCATGCGGGGGACGGGAGCTACCGGTGTCCGGAAGTGAGCAGGCTGCTTTGACGGCACTGTGGCAGCAGCGCTGGCCCGAATGTGACCCTGTCGGACACAGGCTCCGCGGTGCCTACCCGGAGGTGTGGGTGCGCTTCCACAGCCTGCCGAAATCGAAAAGGTATCCGGAGAACGACGGCGAATACGCCGTTGTCCTGGAGCGCTACAACACCGTGCTCGACGAGTTGTTCGCAGACGAGGACGTGTACGTGGTCCGTCCGGTGTGGACGGCCGAGCCCGGCGTCCCCGCTCACGCGCCTGGCGCGGGCTACTGGCGGACTCTTCCGACAGTGGAGGACCCCGATCCGGAGTACGCCACCTACTCCCACCTCTTCGTCGGCCGTCGCCCTTGGCGGCTCGGGTGCATCGACGGCCTGCTGCGTGCGGTCGCCGACGACGAGGTGGCGGGCGTCCTCGTCACCGACGTCCGGATGGAGCGCATCCACCACCCCTACGACGGTGGCGCGGACGTTTTCGTCCGCACTCCCGCTGAACGGGATCGGCTCCGCAACCGGCATGCTGGCTGGTTGTCCAGCCACCCGGCCGGCCTGTGAAGCTCTGTCTGCGAGGGGTCGCTTCCCCACACCTTCCGCCAGGCCCTGAATGAAGTGCCGTTGGTCCAGCAGGAAAATGATGATCATGGGGAGCGCGGCGATGGTCAGTCCGGCGAAGAGGATGGGCCAGTCGGAGTTGAGCCTGCCCGCCATGTGGAGGTCGACTCCACGCCCAACCCGCCGGGTTGCGCGCAGAGATGCCGGTGGAGGCAGATGGGCCAGGGCCGCACGGGCTCAGACCGCTTTCATGCGTGGGGAACCCGTGCGACCTCTCACGTCACGGCCACGATCGAATGAGGGCCATGAGGGATTTCGGCCGTGGCCACAGGATCTGTCTCCAGCGCTTGTGCTTTCAGCAACATGCTTCAGCGGCTTTCAGCCGGTGCTGTCCCGGTGGGCTGCCGCTGTGGTTCCGGCCGTTCCGGGCTGGGGCGTTTCGGCAGCAGTACGGACAGGAGCAGGGCGAGCGCCATCGCACCGGCCGCGCAGAGGAAGACCCAGTGGGTGCCCGTGACGAAGCCGCGTACCGCTTCCGTTCGTGCCGTGCCTTCGAGATGGGCGATTGCGCTGGTCGTCGAGTTGGGCACCTGCGCCTGGTACACCCGGGCCAGCACCGTCCCGAAGAGCGCCGTGCCCAGGGCGCTGCCCAGTGTCTGGAAGAACCGGGCGGAGGTGGTGGCCACGCCCAGGTGGTGCGTGGGGGCGGACTCCTGGGCGAGCAGGATGAGCTGGCCGAGGAGTTGCCCGAAGCCCAGGCCCAGAAGCAGCATCTCGCCTCGGACGAGCCACAGGCTGGTGCCGGTACCGCTCGTCGCCAGCGAGGCCAGCGCGACCGTTGCGGTCGCCGTGCCGGACACCACGAATGTCCGGGCGGTCCAGCCACGGCGGGCCAGTTGTGCGGAAGCTAGGCCGACGACAGCCATGCCGATCGCCATGGGGATCAGGTACAGGCTGGCCTGGGTCGCGGCGACGTCCCGGGCCAGCTGGAGGTACATGAGGACATAGACGATCGAGCCGGTCAGGGCCATGCCGAGCAGGAGTTGGATGGCGAACGAGCCGGCCAGTACCGGGTGTTTGAAGAGTGACAGCGGCAGGATCGGTTCCGACGCGGTCGCCTGTCGCCGGAGGAAGAGGGCAAGCGACAGGGCTGCGGCGCCGATCAACCCGCGGATCGTGGCCGAGGACCAGGGGTGGTTCGTGCCGCCCCACTCCGTCACCAGCAGCAGTGCGCTCGCGAAGGCGGCCACGAGGGCGGCGCCCGGAAGGTCGATGCGGCGGGCGGCGGTCTGCCGTGGTAGGCGCAGGGTGTAGCCGGCGGCGACGAGGACGGCGACGCCGAGAGGCACGTTGATGTAGAAGATCCAGCGCCAGTCGGCGTGGTCGGCGAGGGCGCCGCCGACGACCGGGCCCAGCGCCATGCCGGCGCCGGCGATCAGGCCGCCCATGTTGGTCCCGTTCGGGCCCTGCTTCCCGGCGCCGGCCATGAGTTGGGCCATGACGACCAGGGTGACGCTCATCAGGCCGCCGCCACCGATGCCCTGGATCGCCCGGAAGGCGATGAGCGAGTCCATGTTCTGGGCGGTGCCGCAGAGCCCGGAGCCGACAAGGAAGACGGTCACGGCTGCGAGGAAGACGTGCTTGGCGCCGAGGACGTCGCAGAGCTTGCCGTACAGCGGCAGGGCCGCGGTGGCCGCCAGGCTGTAGGCGCTGATCAGCCAGGGTATGCGGTCCACTCCGTGGAGAGGGTCGAGGTCGCGGACGATCGGCACCGTCGCCGCGGACACGATCTGCATGTCCAAGACGGCGAGGAGCACGGTCGCCAGGCAGGCGGCGAGGGCGATGTTCCGCTGCAGGGGGGTCATGGAGGAGGCCATCACCCCACGGTGGCAGCAAATATGTACTGAGTCAATTTTTCGGCCAGGCTCAATTTTCGTCTTGATAAAGTCGGCGTCATGGTCGAACGTATGGGACTGCGCGAGCGCAAGAAGCGGGACACCTCGCTGCGGATCCGGCGGATCGCCATCGAACTCTTCGTCGAGCGGGGCTTCGACGAGGTAGCGGTGGCGGAGATCGCCGACGCCGCGGACGTTTCGAAGATGACGGTCTTCAATTACTTCGGAAGCAAGGAAGACCTGGTCTTCAAGCCCATGGAGGAGCACACCGGAGACCTGGCCCGCGCGGTACGCGAACGCCAACCGGGGGAGTCCGCCGTGGCGGCCGTACACCGGCAGTTCCTCGAGCAGCTGGCAGCCCGGGACGCGTCGATCGGCATGAGCCCCGACCCGCTGAACGTGCGTGTACACGAACTGATTCTGGCGACACCGGCGCTGCTGACCCGAACGTACGCCTGGAGCGCCCGGGGCACGCAACTGCTCGCGCACGAACTCATCGCCGAGGCGGACGGGGAGCGAAGCAGTCCGGACGAGGCGGTCGCGCGCTGCGCGGCCATGCAGATCGCCGCGGCCCGCACCTCCCTCCACGACGAGATCCACAAGCGCCGGATCAAGGGCGAGGGCGTCGACGAGATCTACCCGACCATGGTCACCCTCGCTCAGAAGGTCTTCGGGCTGGTGGAGAACGGGCTGGGCGAGTACGCGGTCCGTCGATAGCCGCCGAAGAACCGGACCACGACGCGCCGGCGATCGGAGCGCCACGACCCTCGGTGGCCGACAACGTCGTAAGCGGTGGCTGTCGGTCGAAGGCGCCGGTCTCCCGACCGGGTGCGCGCCGGCCGGTGGGTGGCGAGCGAACCCGTGGCATACGCGCGGCTCGAAGTCGCCGGCGATCGTCACGGACCGGCGCGCGGTGGCGCATGCCGCAGTGGGTAGCGCTCACCAGCGCGAACATCATGGTCAAGCGCTGCTCCGCACAGCATGGGCGGCTACCGAGTGGGAGACACGGATCGCCCGGCGCCCGTGACCCACACGTTCACGGTCAACTCACCGGGTGTGGGCCGTGGTCTGCACGCTCGGCCTCCCCTGGTAGTTCCGCACCGTGAGCGAGCGCATCCCCGCACCGACCGCAAGTCAACGGACCACTCATCGACGTGCTGAGACGCCCACTCCCACGGCAGCTCGTCGGCGTGGCGGGCGAACGCACGCACCGTGCGTTCCTGGCCCTCGACGTAGCCGGGTGACAGATTCCTGGCCAACTGCTGGTTGCGCCAGCCGGTCAGCATCGCCTCGAAGACCTGCTCTTCCGGCCGCAGCAGCGGCAGACCGTCGACCAGGTGAAGCCGGGCCGAGCCGGGCACAAGGGTGTCCACACCCATCCGTTCATCACTCTCCGCCTATCGCATTGGACGCGAGAACGTCGCGTCCAATGCGACCCCGGGACGTTTCCCCAGTTCAGTCCCCCGAAGGAGTGATACCGGCCAAGCGCCTGTGCCCCGGTCCGGTAGCGTGCAACGACCACCGTCCGGCCCCCTGAAGGACCAGGTCAGCGACCTGCTTGGCGATCAACGAGCGGCCGTCCAGTCTCGTATCGCGTATTCGCATCGGTTGCAATTGGCGTCGGTAGGAACATCGGAACGAAAACCGGCGCTAAGCCTCCGTCGCCCCTGGCGGGCGGCTGACGGAGCTTCGACCGGCGGACCGGTCTGAAGTCGTCCCACGGATAACACTCCAGTATCTGCGCTAACTTGATCCGCCACCTGCGGTGACGTTCTACGGGCCGCGTGCGAAGCGGCCCTGTTATCTGTGGCAAGGGGGAAGCGGTGCCCAGCGTCGTGCAGTTGCCGGCCGGGAAGGCGTTGACCGTCCGGGCGGCGGCGGACGTGTTTCTCGACTTGCTTGGTAACCCGAACACGATCCGGAACTATGGGATCGGGGTAGGCAAGACCGCCGAACGGCTCGGCGAGGCCCGGCCACTGGCGTCGGTTGCGGACGACGAGGTCGGCGAGGCCCTCGAATTGCTCTGGGGCACCGCGGCGATCAACACCTGGAATTCCCGCCGGGCGGGGGCGCTGTCCTGGCTCGGTTGGTGCCGTGAGCGAGGCTACGAGGGACCGATGGTCCCGGGCCTGGGCGAAACGGCTGGCGGTGCCGGACTCCGAGACCCCGGCCCGCTCGAAGATGGCGGTCGACCGGCTGATCGCGCGCAGGGAGGTGCACCTGCGGGAGAAGACGCTGTGGCGGATGCTCTACGAGACCGCCGGGCGGTCCGAGGAGATCCTGGGCGTCAACATCGAGGAGCTGGCCTTCGCCGGGCGGCGTTGCCTGATCAAGGCCAAGGGTGCCCGGACCAAGGCTCGCCGCCGGGGCCAGGCACGCGAGGACTACGTGCTGGAGACCGTGTACTGGGACGCCGGTACCGCCCGGCTGCTGCCCCGACTGCTCAAGGGCCGCACCTGCGGGCCGGTGTTCGTCACCCACCGCTGCCCTGGGCCGGGCAAGGTCGTCAGCCCCCGCGACGTATGCCCGGACACTGGGCTGGCCAGGCTGTCGTACGGGCAGGCCCGCGCCCTGCTCGACGAGCACGCCGCCCTGCGCGGGCCGGGTACGGGCTGGGACCTGCACGAGTACCGCCACTCCGCCCTGACCCATCTCAGCGAGCGGGGTGCCTCGCTGTTGACGCTGATGGCGAAGTCCCGGCACAAGAAGCCGGAGAACGTCCGCCGCTACTTCAAGCCCTCCCCGCAGGCAGTCGCCGAGCTGACCAGCCTGCTCGCCCCCGGCGACGCCCGCCGTTGACCGCCCGCTCTGGACAGGCCTGGCCGCACGGGCAGGAGCCGTTCAGAGCGGAATCACCCAGCCCGGTGCCCAGATCCCGGCGGCGTCGTGGACGGCCGTCGTGGCGGCGAGGTGGGTGCGGAGGGTGGTCAGCGCTGTGTGGGGGCTGTCGCGGTGCCAGAGGAGCGAGTGCGGGTAGACGGCCGTCGGGTCGGTCACCGGGATGCGGCGCAGACCGTGGCCGTCGGGCCAGATGAGGCGGGTGTGCTCACCCATGAAGGTGGCCAGGGCTGGGGTGTCGGAGATGGTGTCGAGGAGCGCGTCGGAACCGAAGTTGGGGCCGGTCGCCTCGATGGTGAGGCCGGACTCGGCGACGAGGTCGTCATAGTAGGCGCCCCACTCGGTGCCGGGGCGATGCCGGGCATCCAGATCCGGTGCCCGGTGAGCTGGGCGACGGTCACCGACCGGGCGCCCGCCAGTGTGTGGGCGGGGCCGGTGAGGAGTTGGAGCGGCTCGTCGAGCACCCGGACGGAGGCGATGTCCTCGGGAAGGGGGCGGCCGGGCGCGGCGACGGCGCGGAAGGACGCGTCGATGGCCCCGGAGCGGATGGCGGTGACGGCCGTCTCGATGTCGAAGAGCATCATCACGTCGAGGTCGATGTCGGGGTGTGTGCGGTGGAAGCCGCGCTTCAGGCTCGACTGCGCGCTGCGCGAGGCGATCACGTCGACGCGTAGCGGACGGCGGCCGGGGCGCACGGACGCGCCCGCACGCTCGGCGACGCGTAGCAGCTCGCGTGCGTGGGGCAGGAATGCCTGCCCGTCGATGGTGAGTTCAGCGCCGCGTGGGGCACGGGTAAACAGCCGCACGCCGAGGGCGCGCTCCAGCGCGGCGATGCGTTTGGAGACGGCCTGCTGAGTGATCGACAGGTCGGCCGCGGCTTTCTGGAACTGGCCCCCTTCCGCGACGGCGACGAAGGTACGTACTGCGAGATCCACGCCAGCTCACCTTAGCTAACAACAGACGGTTGTGGATTGTTGGCAGGTCAGTTGTTTGACCTGCTGTTTTCCTGCCCGCTTGTCTCTCATCGGTCAACGTCAGTTTGTTCGGGTGGAGCCATCAAGGGGAGTGCGCTGAGCATGGTGGGCAGGAGACGGTTGGGCTGGCAGTTCGGCTGGCTGTGGGCGTCATATGCGGTGAGCGCGTATGGGTCCGGGCTGGGGTTCGGGGCGTTGCCGCTGATCGCTGTGCTGGTGCTGCATGCCGGGCCTGCTGAGGTGTCCGCGCTGTCCGCGGTGGGGCCTGCGGTGGGTGCGCTGATCGCGGTGCCGCTCGCGCCGTGGGTGGAGTTCCGGCGCAAGCGCTCAGTCATGATCATGATGGACGTGGCCCGGTTCGCGTCCATGGCGACGATCCCCGTCGCCTACGCCTTCGAGTGGCTCAGTCTCGTCCAACTGCTCGTGGTCTCGGCCGTGGTCGCCGCAGCTAAGATCGCCTTCAACGCGGCCAGCGGCGCCTATCTCAAGGCCCTCGTCCGACCGGATGACCTGCTCGTGGCCAACGCGCGATTCGAGTCCACGAACTGGAGCTCCATCGCAGTGGGGCCACCGCTGGGCGGGGCGGCGATCGGCCTGTTCGGGCCGGTCACTACCGTGGTGGCCGACGCGCTCAGCTACCTGCTCTCCGCGTTGGGCATCACCGCGATCGGTGGCCAGGAAGAAGCACCGCGAACAACCGACAAGAGCCCGGTCCGGGCGGGCGCACTGCTCGACGGCTGGCGACACATCATGGGCCACCCCGGTCTGCGGCCGCTCTACCTCAACCAAATGCTTGTCGCCGGTCTGATCATGGCCACCGAGCCGCTGCTGGCCGTGCTCCTGCTACGCCAGCTCGGGTTCCCACCCTGGCAGTACGCCCTCGCCTTCGCCGCCCCCTGCCTCGGCGGACTCATCGGCTCCCGGTTGGCCCGCCGTGTCGTGGCCCGCTTCGGCCGGCACTGGGTCTTCCGGACCGTCGGCACACTGCGCGCCATCTGGCTGATCGGCCTGGCCTTTGTCCGTCCAGGCGCCTTCGGTCTCGTCACCGTGACGGCCATCGAGCTGGCGATCATCATCAACATGAGCCTGTACAGCCCAGTGCTCGCCACCTACCGGCTCGAACACACCCCCAAGCATCTCGTCGCCCGCACCCTGACGGCCTGGTCGATCGGCCAGCAGGCGTCCATCGCCGTCCTCACCGCACTCGCCGGGCTGCTCGCCGACGTCACCAGCCCTCGCACCGCTCTCACGGTCGCAGGACTGCTCATCCTGACCACCCCGCTCCTGCTTCTCCGACAGGACCAGACGTTGCAGCACGAGCCGGAACTGTCCCGCAGCCACTCATGAGACACCGCAACTCACCACTGAAGTCCGCAGCCCTCAGCCGGTCCACCGGTGCGCGTCCGCGTCGACAGGCACACCACCAGCAACGAGAACACTCGAGTGAGCACTGCCCCCGCACCTGCCCCCCACACCGCTCTTCTCGTCATGGACCACCAGCCCGCGATCCTGGCCTTTGGGCCCGAAGGCGAGGACCGAAACGCCCTGCTCGGTCGTGTGGAAGGGGCTATCGCCGACGTTCGCGCAAACGGCGGCACCATCGCCTACGTACGCGTCGGCTTCACCGATGCCGACTGGGACGCGTTTCCGGCCTCCAACAAGTCCATCGCCCCGCTGGCCCAACACCGTGTCATGCACCACGAGGACCCTGCCACTGCCATCCAAGAGCGCCTGGCTCCCCAGGACGGCGATATCGTCGTGCGCAAGATCCGCTACGGCGGCATGTCCACCACTGACCTCGACCAGCAGCTACGCGAGCGCGGCATCACCACTCTGGTCGCCTCCGGCATCAGCACCAGCGGCGCCGTCCTGTCCACCGTCATCGACGCGGCCGACCGCGACTACCAGCTCTACGTCCTTCCGACGGCGTCGCCGACCCAGACACCGAAGTCCACAACGTCCTGCTCCACAAAGTCTTCCGGGGCCCACATCATCGACACCACCGAGATGCACACCCTGCTCCGGGCTGACTGACTCGAACCACGAACCGATCCCGCCCACGGCCGCCGCATCCACCCAGTGTTGGCGGCCCCTCACGCCCCCCCAGTGCCGACCCAACAGCAGCCCGGAACTTCATAGCCGCCGCGACCTCAGGTTGCGTTACGGCTCCCGGCACACTACGAGCCGATGACCAGTGCAAACGTCACCGCCGGGATAGCCCCGGCGGTGAATGCCACCTGCACCAGATTCACACCTCTTCGGCCGCGTCCGGATCGCGCAGCGGACGCAGGCCGCCGGGCAGGTCGGGAAGCTGGAAGGAGTACCGGCCGAGCATGTTGATGTGATGCCTGACGAACGGCGAGAGGCGGGCCACGTCCTTGTCACGGACGTCGAAGCCATCCGCACGCAGCTGGTTCACCGCGGCGTCCATGTACCGCGTGTTGAACAGCACGAGGGCGTTGAGGACCAGGCCCAGGGCGCCGATCTGGTCTTCCATACCGTCCTGGTAGCGCTGGTAGAGCTGCCCGGACCGGCCATGGAAGACCTTCCGGGCGAGGGAGTGGCTCCCCTCCTGGAGGTTCGCCTGACTCTTGATCTGCCGCCGGTAGCCGGGCTCGTCGGTCAGCCGCAGGATGTGCAGGGTCTTGGCGATCCGCCCGTAGTGGGCGATCGCATCGCCGAGCGGGGTGGGTCGGCCGTCGCGGGACAGCATCCGGATCACGTCGTACGCGCGCACGGCACCGGTGTGGATGGAGCCGATGATCCGAAGAATGTCCTCCCAGTGCCGTTCAATCCTGGCGAGATCGATCCGGCCGCGGGCCGCATCCCGGAAGGCGCCGTAGTCGGCGGCACGGTCGATGCGCCACACTTTCTGGTCCGGCAGGTCAGCGAGCTGCGGCGCATACGTGAACCCCGCCAAGGTGAGCAGCCCGAAGACAATGTCGCTGTTTATGCGGAAGTTCAAGTTGATCTTCCTTCGGCTTGCCGCTCGTGGCATTGGCGGTGTTGGTGCGGGCCGGAGAAGCCGCGCGCATAGAGTGAGATCTTCAACGGAGTGGCAGGGGGTGGAGGCCGTGGAAATCACCGTCCAGTGGATACGAACGTCCGGGACAAAACAGTCCCGTGGAGGAGAGGCCGCCGCCCGTAGGAACGCGGCCCCGGTCGGCTTCCCTGTTCCGTCTGTGCCGCCCTCGTTTGCCCACGTGGTCCGCATGCATGAGCGAGACGGCTTCGAGCCCCATGGCGTCGAGGAAGACCTGCGCAAGGTCGACGTCCAGCTCCGCGAAGCCGACGGCCAGCTGCGCGTCCTTCCCCGAGTGCAGCCTCTGTTCGCCATCCCCCTCGGCCGCGACGGCCCCCAGCCGTGCGTCTTGCCTCCGGCCAGTGGGTCCGCTGGCAGCTCAACTACCGTTTCAGCAGCGCGGCGGGAGTGCGGGACTGGTCGTACTGGCTGGACACCTTCAACATCGCCTATGGCCCAGTGGATGCCGACGTGTTCTGGTCGGAGCCCACTGCCCACGTTGACGAGCGAGGACCGCTCCGGTAGCTCCGCTACGGGTTGATCACGCACTGGAGCTGTCCTCCACCGCTTCCGCGTTGGCCGGCTGGCTGAGGTCGGCCAGGAGTCTTTCGATGCGTTCGCTGGTGCAGCGGTGGCGTTCGACCTCGCGGTCCCAGCCACGTTCGGCCGCGTCGCGGGCGAGGGCCAGCTCGAGCTCGCGCCGTGCCCGCAGTCGTGGTGGGTATTCGGGCGTGGTGACGAACTTCGCGCAGGTCAGGTAGAGGTCGCATTCGCAGGGGCCTCCGGCGGGAAGCCGAAGGCAACGGCCGAGTTCGAG
Organism: Streptomyces smyrnaeus; assembly: GCF_017676345.1. GTDB lineage: Bacteria > Actinomycetota > Actinomycetes > Streptomycetales > Streptomycetaceae > Streptomyces > Streptomyces smyrnaeus. The sequence continues at coordinate 218,340 of NZ_JAFFZM010000013.1, forward strand.
TTCGGTCTTGAAGAAGTTCGTCTTGAGCCAGTCGACCGACGCATCCGGCAGCGTGCCGCTGCGCAGTTCGTCGGCGGCAGGGCCGGCGATGGTGGCGCCGGGACCGAGCACGGCCTGATAGTCACGCAGGACTTCGTGGTCGCTGATCTGCGCATAGACGAGCGCCATGTTCACGGAGATGTGCCCGAGGACCTTCATGATGGTGTGGAGCTTCGCGCCTCCGGGTGTGAGTAGTTGCGGTACAGAAAGTGCCGCTGATATTGATCATGGCCCGGCGGGCGTCGGGGTGAGCGGGTTGTCCGGCCGACGGTTACCAATCTCAGCCCCCGAGACCGGGTCGGAGCTGCTGCCCCACGCCCGGTCTCGCCGCCGATGCCCCGCATCGCTTCCCGCTGCCGGGCCCCATCCGGGCCTTCCGAGTCCCTCTCAGGAGGACCTGCCTGGACGGGGGCATCGGCACCTGTGCCTGTACAGGCGGCCCGACCTCGCGGACCCGGCGGATCCGCCCCAGCCGCTCGCGCTCCGCCGGACGCTACTCGGTGCGCAGCGCCGTGGCCGTACGCGCCCTGGCGGCCCAGCCTGCCGGGATCAGCGCGCCCAGCACCGCGATCACGACCCCGCCGAGCCCCAGCAGGAGCAGTTGGAAAGGTCCGTATACATCGAGGACCAGCGGTGGCAGGCTGGTTCCTACGGCACGCCCCATCACCGGCATGACGACGTGGTGCAGCGCGTACCCCGCAGGGACGCCGATGAGCCCGCCGATCGCGCCGATCATGGCCACCGAGGCGAGCACGAGGCACATGGTCTGCCGCGGCGTCATGCCGATCGCCTTGCAGACGCCCAGGTCGTGAATGCGTTCCCGGGTGTCGAGGACCACGGAGTTGAGTACGCCGAGACCGGCCACGGTGATCAGCATGAGGGTGAGCAGCACCGCCATCGCGGACATGATGAGGATGACGCCCTCCTGCCCCGAGGAGACGTTGGTGGTGGCGTCGCCCCCCAGCGGCTGTACGACTGCGGCGACCTCCTGAGCGTATTCGTCGGCGGAGACGCCGGGCTTGGTCTCGATGAGGAAGGTACTGGGCTTGGCCGACGTGAAGTTGGCCATGTCCGCGTGGATTACCAGCTGGCTGCCCGACGTGTCGAAGGACTCGCCCACGATCCGCAGGTTCGCGGTCTCCTTCTCGTAGGTCGCCCGCACCGTGTCACCCATCTTGGTGCTGGTCCTCTCCAGGAAGCGGGAGGGCACCACGACCTGCCCCTTACCAGTGATCCAGTGCCCGGAGAGCATCTCGTAGCTGCCGGAGCGCGCATTGCCCTCGTAGAGGTCGGCCTGGATCGAGCCGGAGATCCCTGCCACGGTGACCTCGGTCTGGGCCTTGCCGTAGTACGACTCCGTACCCGGCTGCGACGTGACGGCGGCCCGCACCTTCGCCGGATCTGCGACCTTGGGCTTTTGGGACGTGCTTGTCGCGCTGTCTTCCACGGGAGGCGGGCCTGGCTCGCTGCCGCCAGGGGGAGGCGAGTCTTCCGCGTTGCCCCCCGCAGGAGGCGTCGGGGGAGGAGCTACTTCGATTGCCTTGGTCGTCGTGACCGTGACCGCGGCACGGTTCTCGGGGTCCTGGGAGGTGCCGATTGCGTTCAGGGACGAGGTCAGCCCCACCGCGAACGTCGCCGCGACCGTGCCGAACGTCACCGCGAGCAGCATCGCGAGGGTACGTACCGGATGCGTGAAGGGGGTCGCGAGACCGTAGGTCACCGGACGTGGCAGCGGCAGCACCCCCATCACCCGATGCGCCCACTGGCCGCGTCCTGTGCGTGGCGACCGGCCGACCGCGATGGCCTCGACCGTACACAGTCTTCCGGCCCGCAGTGCGGGAATCAACGCCGCGAGCCCCACGACGACCAGGGCGGCGGCCGGCACCGTGACGTCCACCCACCAGGCCACTGACAGCGAGACGGTGCCGTATACCGCCTCGGTGTCCGAGAGTAGCGGCACTGCCAGGAGATTTCCCAGGACGACCCCCAGGGCCATGCCTGCACCGGCCGGAATCAGCGCCTGGGCCACGTAGGCGCGTACGACCTCGCGCGGAGTGAAGCCGATGGCCTTGAGAATGCCGATCCTGCGCAGGCTGGTGCCGACCGCACCACTGATCACGCTGCTAACGATGATCACCGACATCGCGATGCCGAGCATGCCGAAAGCCATCACGAACGGGACGGTCGCCGCCGCACCCTGATCAGCGGCGCGCTTGGTGTCCAGCCAGGACTGGGTTCCCAGCAGCGCCCGGGACCCCACGGAGGCGGCGAGCTTCTTGCGGTCGGCGAGGATCTGCTCCTTCGTGCTCGCGGAGTCGAAGCGGTAGAGCATCTGACTCGAGACTGGGTTGCCCTCCGACGCCAGCGCGTCGACCTGCGCGGGAGTCGCCCAGGAGTCGGCGGTCTTGCTGGCCGACACAGCGAAGCCGACGATCGAAAGAGTTGGGGCGTTCGTGGTGTCCGAGGCCTTCAGGGTGGCGCCGATCCCGATGGCGGGCCCCTCGAACGACGCGTCGAGCACGATCTCGCCCGGCTTCTGCGCCCATCGGCCGGACTGCAGATCCACGCGGTCCACGGCTCCTTCCGGACCGGACCGCCCGACCAGGGTCAGCGTGGGCAGTTGGAAGCCCGCCCGATCCACCGGGCGGACCGACGTGGACGGGTACGGCCCCGCGCTCGCGGCGACGCCGGGCAACTTCCCGGTCTTCGCCAGCTCCCCCGCACTCGCCTTGGCCGGATCGAACTGCGCGGTGATGTGCGCACCCTGTTGCTTCCCGAAAGCGTGGTCGAAGGGCGCGGCCGCAGCGACCATCAGCGACCCGGCTACCACGGCCGACGCCACGGCCATCATCGTGGCCACGGCGATCACCACGGTCTGCACCCGCCGTCGGCTCACCCCGGAACGCACGACCCGGCCCAGCGCGCCGGTACCGAACAGGCTCATCGGGCGGCCTGCGCGTAAGAGTCGAGGGCGGCGTGACCGTCGACCAGGTGAACAGTGCGGCTCGCACACGCCTCCGCCAGCGTCAGGTCATGCGTCACCAGCACGATGGTCTGTCCGGCGCGGTGCAGATCCATCAGCAGATTGCGGACGTCGTGGCCCGAGGCGGTGTCGAGCGCACCGGTGGGCTCGTCGGCGAGCAGCAGCGCGGGCCGGTTGACCAACGCCCGAGCGACCGCGACCCGTTGACGTTCACCTCCGGACAATCGGCCCGGGTAGGCGCGGGCATGCTTCTGGATCCCCAGCATCTCCATGAGCTCACCCGCGCGGGCCGCGGCCCTGCGCCGACTGGTCCCAATCAGCTGGGCCGGGAGCCGAATGTTGTCGGTAACGGTGAGGTCGTCGAGAAGATTGAAGAACTGAAAGGCCATGCCGATGTGCTCGCGACGGAACTTGGCGAGGGCATGCTCGCTCAACTGGTCGATCCGTCGCCCGGCCACGGTCACGGCGCCATCGGTCGGCTTGTCCAGACCAGCGACGAGATTCAGCAGCGTGGACTTGCCGCTGCCGGAAGGGCCCGTAACGGCAAGGGCCTCACCCTTGGCGACGCTGAGCGTGAGCGGTCCGAGCGCCGGCGCGTCGGCGCTGACGTAGCGCTTCACCACACCCTCCAGTTCGATCACTTGATGCATACGAGTTGTCCGTCCTTACGATCGCGAGAGGCACCGTTGCCGTTGCCTGCGAACCTAGAAGTGCCGCGTATGGGGCGCGTCGGCCGCGGAACCAACATCAGGTCCTTCCTGCGGAGGATTCGGCCGCGAGTCATACCTGAGAAGTAGGCCTCTTGGGCAATGTCCTGGCCGGACAGGCGGACGCGGGCCGGGCGGAGAGCGCAGCACAATGCACGGGTGGAGACGGAAGACCGGCGCAACTGGCATCAGCAACTCGTCGACGCGCTACGCCCGGAGGCGAAGGCCGCCCCGCTGTCCCGGCGAGCGGTGCGCGCCGATGTGGTGCTGGCGGTCGTACTGACCGTCATTGCCCTGTTCGTGGCGGTGCGCTATCCCGGCGACGGGCCGGTGAACATCGATCCGCCTAGGGTGGACGTCGGGACCGGGGTCCCGGCCCCGCCCTCGCCGCCCGACCCTGGTCAGGTGCCAGTGAAGGAGGAACCCCCTTCCGTGCCCTGGGCCCTGGTCTTCCTGTCGACGCTGCCGCTGGCAGCCCGGCGCCGGTATCCGCTGACCTTGTTCGTGGTGGTGCTGGGAGCAGCACTGGCCATCGGCAGCTCCGCCTCGTGGATCACCGTCCTGGCCTGTGTCATCGGCGCCTACAGCGCCGTTGTATACAGCCGTTACCGGATAGCGGCGATCGCTGTCCTGGTGATCGCCGCTGCGCTGTCCGGCTTCGCTTTCCGCAACGCGGAGCCCGTGCTCCCCGGATGGTCCAGCCCGGGATTCGTGCTCCTGGTGGCAGGGATGCTGGCCAGCCTCGTCCGCTTTCTGCAACTGCGGCTGGCCTCCAGCCGGGACCGGATGGCAGAACTGCAGGCCGCTCAGGAGGAGACCACACGTCGCGCCGTCGAAGAGGAGCGTGTCCGCATTGCCGCCGAACTGCACGACGTCGTGACCCACAATGTGAGCGTGATGGTGATCCAGGCCGGGGCGGCCCGCAAAGTGATGGACATGGCGCCCGAGCAGTCCAAGGAGGCACTGCTGGCCGTCGAGGCGGGCGGTCGGGCCGCCATGGCCGAACTCCGCCACGTGATGGGCCTGCTGGCCGCCCCGGACCACGAGAGGCCCGACGGCCTGGAGCCCCAGCCTGGGCTCGCGCAGCTTGACGCGCTCGTCGCACGCGTACGTGCCGCCGGTACGCCGGTCAGCGTCGGGGTGTCGCTGCCGCCGGATCCGCTGCCACCGGGGGTGGGCCTCGCGGCGTATCGCGTCGTACAGGAGGCGCTGACCAACACGATCAAGCATGCGCGCGGCGCGCAGGCGACCGTCACCATCGGTTACACCGACGCCTGTCTGGAGATCGAGATCACGGACACGGGCGGTGCCAAGGAATCCGCGCCCGTGCAGAGTAACGGCCGTGGCCACATGGGGCTGCGCGAGCGGTTGGCCGTTTACCAAGGTGAGCTGACGGCCGGACCGACGCCGACCGGCGGCTACCGCGTGACGGCCCGCATGCCGCGGAGCGCGGTATGACCGCGGACCGGTCGACTCTGCGCGTCGTCATCGCCGATGATCAAGCTCTCGTACGCACCGGTTTCAAGATGATCCTGGCGGCGGACGGCATCGAAGTGACGGCCGAGGCCGCCGACGGGGCCGAGGCTGTCGCAGCGGTTCGCCGTACGCGGCCCGACGTCGTCCTCATGGACATCCGGATGCCGGAGATGGACGGCATCGAGGCCACCAGGCGCATCATCGGCGACGCCGGCCCGGCCGGATCGCGGGTGATCATCCTGACCACATACGACCTCGACCACTACGTCTACGCCGCGCTCACGGCCGGCGCCAGCGGCTTCCTGCTCAAGGACGTCAGTCCCGAACATCTGGTCTCCGCCCTACGCCTGGTGCAGACCGGCGACGCTCTCCTCGCACCCACGATCACTCGTCGGCTGATCGAGCGCTTCGCCCATCACTACGAACCGCAGACCATCGCCCCGCACCGCGATCTGTCCGGCCTGACCCCGCGCGAGCTCGAGGTGCTCCGCCTACTCGCGACGGGCCTCAGTAATGCCGAACTCGCCTCCCGGCTGTTCCTCAGCCCGACCACGGTCAAAAGTCACGTCGGCCGTATCCTGTCGAAGCTGGACCTGCGCGACCGCGTCCAGGCCGTCGTCTTTGCCTACGAGACGGGGCTGATCGCCCCGGGCGGGGGCGCCTAGCTTCGCCAGTGCTCTGTCCGGCAAGGATCGCCGAGGCGACAGCTTCGCCTCGATAGCCTGCACGGCGTGATCGACTCATGCACGAGCTCCGACGATGCTGCAGTCGCGATAGCCGGGGCGCTGGCTGGCGCGAACGTGATCCGCGACATGTACGGCCAGCGGCTCAGCCGCATCGACAAGGGTGCCGGGGACTTTGTCACCGCCGTCGATGTGGAGGCAGAGGAGGCGATCCTCGGCGTCATCCGTGCCGCACGGCCCGATGATGCGGTGCTCGGCGAGGAAGGCGGGCAGCAGGGTGCCGCCGACGCTGTGCGCCACTGGTTGGTGGGACCCCTGTGCGGCACGGCCCTGTTCTCCCGAAGCTACGACGAAGTGACAGGCAGCTCTCTGTAATCAGAGTGACGCTCGGTCAGGGAGAGTGAGGCGAGGTCCGGGTACATCGCCAACCTGGAGGGCGGCGAAGTCGGCATGGGCCTGTTCGACGGCTTGGGGGTACGCCTCGCGCTTGGCGTGTTCGGCGAGCGCCCGGTAGATGCTGGCGACGGAGGGGTTCTGTCCCTTGCGCTTGCCGGAGGGGATGATCAGGTCGGGCTGGATCTGCTCGACGGACTCACCGGCTGCACGGCGCCGCAGCACGGTGTGGAGCATGTCGTCGGTGATGACCGGGGGCCGGCCGCCGTGCTTGCCCTTGCAGGCCGCGGTGTCGAGCCCTTCCAGTGTCGACTCGCGGATGTTCTCCCGCTCGGTCTCCGCCATCGCGGCGAAGAACGCGAACAGCAGCTTGCCGGGGCCGGTGGGGTCGTAGATGCCGCGCAGGGGTCCGGCGAGCATCTCCAGGACCAGGCCGTGGGCGGTGAGGTGGTCGGCGAGCGCGGTGAGTTCGGCGGCGTCGCGGCCGAGGCGCTTCATCTCGTAGACGGTGAAGATGACGCGGCAGTGCGGGGCGTGCGCCTTGACCTCCCGCGCCGTCCTCAGTGCCTCCTCGAACCGGGGGCGGACCCGCACCCGAGTGCTGATCTTCTCGCTGAAGATCTTGTCCCTCGGAATGCCGTGCCCCGCGAGCGCGTCGAGCTGCGAGTCGAGTTCCTGCCCGAGCGTCGAACAGCGCGCGTAGCCGATGCGGATGTCCACGCTCGACACGTCCGGGTCGATCGGCGGCGGCGGGGTGCCCGGCCGCCACGGCCGTCCCGGTCCGCGGTCGGCCGGGGTGGGCACCCGCAGCGCCTTTTTCAGCTGGGGCACCTTCGTGAAGCGGCGGGTGTGGTAGGCGGAGGCGACGGTGCCGCCGCGTGAGCGGCACGGCGAGCCGGGCTGCACGTCGCACTTCGGACAGGCGTGCCGTTCGACGTCGTCCGCGTCCGACCGGTCGGCCGGGGAGGGGGTGCTGAGGGGCCGTCATGGGCGCGGATTTTCGCGAAATGCAAGTCTCAGAAGGGGGTCCGTTCCGTCTTTGATGAGAACGAGTTGTGAGATCCGGTGTCGGCAGGGCTCCGGCAATCTGCTCTTGGTCTTGTTCGCGCAAAGGCCCCCCGTTTCTGACAGTAACGCGGCGTGCGGCTATGGCCTCCGCGTCGGCTCTTGTGGGCCATGGTGCGGCTCTTGACCCTCACGTGACGTCAGGCTGCATAGTCGGTGCCGTGGAAGATCACTGGACAGTGGGGCGCGTGGCCGACCTGGCCGGCGTGAGCGTCCGCACGCTGCATCACTATGACGAGATCGGGCTCGTGCGTCCGTCGACGCGGACCGCGGGTGGGTACCGGGCCTACTCGGCGGGCGACGTGGAGCGGCTGCGGGAGGTGCTGGCCTACCGGCGGCTGGGCTTCGGTCTGCGGGAGGTTGCGGAACTGGTCGGCGACTCGTCCACCAACGCAGTCGCGCACCTGCGCCGACTGCGCGGCCTGCTGCTGGAGCGGCGCGATCGAGCTGACGCCATGGTGGCGGCCATCGACAGGGAACTTGAGGCACGGGCGAGGGGACTGAAGGTGACACCGGAGGAGCAACTGGGGATGCTCGGTGCACGGCTGTACGACGCGATCGGCGGCGCTTATCCCGCGACGCGGCGTACCGAGCCTCGGATCGCAGCGCAGATCTGGGACGCGCTCGGCGACGCTCGGACGGTGCTGAATGTCGGGGCCGGCACGGGCTCCTACGAGCCGGCTGATCGCGAGGTGACCGCGGTGGAGCCGTCGGAGGTCATGCGGCGTCAGCGGCCTGCCGGTTCGGCGCCGTGCATGGCCGCCGCCGCGGAGAGCCTGCCGTTCGAGGACCACTCCTTCGACGTCGCGATGGCCGTCTCCACTGTTCACCACTGGGGGGACCCAATAGCGGGGCTGCGCGAGATGCGGCGTGTAGCCCGACGCGTGGTGGTGCTGACGTTCGACACCGACGAGCCCGGATGGCAGGACCGGTTCTGGCTCACCCGCGACTACCTGCCCGAGTTCGCCACCGTCCTCGCGGAATTTCCCTCACTTGCGGGGATGGCCGATGCGATCGGCGCCCGCGCCGAGCCGGTGCCCATCCCGTGGGACTGTGCTGACGGCCTGTTTGAGGCGTACTGGCGCAGACCGGGGGCGTATCTGGAGGAGCACGTCCGCCGTGCGATGTCGGTGTGGACGCGGGTCGGGCCGGACGCCGAGCGGCGGGCGGTGCGAAGCCTCCGCGACGACCTCGACTCCGGCCGGTGGGCTGAGCGCAACAGCGGCCTCGCCCACCTCGACACGGCAGACCTCGGACTCCGTCTGCTCATAGCTTGAATGGACACCGGTCCGGACCCGGATTACTCCTCCTCGTCACCGTCCTCGGACGCGTCTGGGTCGCGGAAGGGCCGCAGGCCCTGGCCGGGGCCGCTGGCGGTGATGTTGAACAGGTACCGGCCCAGGAAGTTGACGTGCCGGTCCTTGAGCAAGGAGAGCCGGGCGACGTCCTCGTCCTTGATGTCGTGGCCCTCGGCGCGGAGCCGGGCCACGGCGGCGTCGAGGTAACGGGTGTTCCACAGCACCACGGCGTTGAGGACCAGCCCGAGAGCGCCACGCTCCTGGCGCGTATCGGGTTGGCGAGACCACCGGGCAGCAGATGCCGCCTGAGCCGCCGTGGACGGACCGGGTACAGCAGCCCCGACCCGACGGCCCCGTGCAGCTGGTCACGCCCACCGGTTATGAGTGGTGGGCCGGCCCGAAGCATCTGCGCGCGGCCACCCAGCAGGAGCGGGACGCCTACAACGCCGCCCGGCGCGACGTCCTGCGCCCTTGGACGGGGAGGGCCGCGAAGTGAGCCGTATGACGGTCCGCGTATCCCGCGACTCGGGGCGCTCTTGGACCCGGCCGCGCATCGTCCGCCCGACCAAGCTGCCGAGGACGACCTCCCGCTGGCCGGACTGTCAGTGCGCCCTGTGCCGGCCCGGGGATGAGGTCGCGATGCCTAGGACGATCCCGCCTCGCAGCGCGTCGCACCGGCCCGGCTGGTACGGGACCTGCCCCCGGTGCGGAGGCCCGCTGACCGCGGGGGCCGACAAGGCCGATGACGACACAGCAGTTCGGTGCGTCGGGGCTCGCTGCCGCAGATGTACAGGCTCGAACACCGCCCGCCCCACGGAAAAAGACCCTGAAAGGACTGCCAGATGAGTGCCGGCTACTGCACCTGGCACCGCGACACCGCCGAAGACGTCGAGCCGATCATCTTCGAGGAACGCGGCTCGGGCCCGGCCGCCGCGGTGTCCGCCTGCCTGCCGTGCGCGAACGGCTCGACGGAACGTTTCCCATACGGCAAGGCCGCCCAGGTGGCTGTGAGGGTGATGAAGGAGCGCGCCGCACGCAGCCGCTCCAGAGCTCGGAAAGTGCATCGTGGCTGAGCACCGGGAGATGTCCGGCCGCCGGATGATGGCCGATTCACTCGCGCGGCACGGGATCGAGGGAACCGTGCGCCACCAGTTCCTGCGGGCGCAGTGGAAGATCTCACCGGCCGAGCAGCCGGCCGACAGGCCGGCCCGGTACGCCTGGAACGCCCGGGGTGCGCGGCTGGGAGCCTCGGCGGTGTCCCGCGCCGCCTACGACCTCGCCAGGAGACTGCGGCACGCCGCCCTCGACCACAGCGGCCCTGGCCGCTTCGCCATCGAGCCGACCGCGCTGCCCACCGATCCGGTGGTGCAGCACGAGGCGGCCGTGCTCCTCCCGGACGCCGCCTGCACCCGGGACGGGGGCAGACCGTGCGCGCCCAAGTGACCTACGTCGCCGTCGTACTGGGGCTGATCGGCGCCCTGCTCTACGGCGTCACCCACTAGACCCCCACGAAGCCCTGTCCGTACTGCCGCCGGCCCTTGCCGCGCTGACAGCCAGCTCGGCTACCGGCCCGCCGGGAGCGAGCCTTTCGGAAGAGGCGGAGCCAACTACGGCGCCCTTGGCCGACAGCGCACTGCTTCGGACGCACTCGCGCCAGGCACGCCACCGTCCACGGTCTCTTTGCCGCCGGGCGCAGCAATCCCTGCGGGTGGCCTGCCGGCGAGTACGGACCGATGGCGGCTGCCCGCGCCTGTGCCCATGGTGCCACGGGCGTTGCTCCGGACGGGGGTAAGTGTCTTTCACGATGATCCAAGTATTTCCGAGAAGGGCATGCCTGAACACTGCTACGTGTTCACCGGGTCAAGGAGTTCCCGTACTGTGTCCAGATTTCCGAGCCCGTTCCGTGCGCTGCTTGCGCTGGCTGTCTTGCTGGCCTCGGCGCTGACTCTCCCGGCTGCTTCCGCGCAGCCCAACCAAAGACACGCCCATCGTCCCATCATCTTCGTACACGGCTACAAGTCGAACTCCGGTGTCTGGGACTCCATGGTCTCTTACGCTGAAAGGTACGGCTACAAGAGCGACGAGCTGTATCGGTTCGACTACCGCAACAAGACACCCGGAAATACTTCCATCACAACCCTCGGGCGAGATCTCAGGGACTTCATCAAGGACCGGGAGAGGAACATCCTCGGGAAGTCTCCCGATGGGAAGGTCGACATCATCGCCCATTCCATGGGCGGTCTCGTGGCTCGCGCGTACCTGAAGGGATACGAGGGCACGAAAGTCACCAAGCACTTCGTGTCCATGGGAAGTCCTCACCACGGAACCAAGGCCGCAGACCTGGGGTCGAACTACGGGTATTGCGACGCCACGAGCGATCACCAGTGCAAGGAGATGACAACAACATCTCCCTTCATCAAGTGGCTCAACTCCGGCGGTGAGACGCCGGGCCCGACAAAATATCTGACCCTGCGTTCGAACGTCGGCGACGAGCCCACGGTGCTCGGCATGTGCGACCTCACCGTCTTCGAGGGAGAAACGTCGGCCCTGGCCGGTGCCACCAATTACGTCACCGAGTGCATTCCACACGGCAGCTTCTACCACGACGACTGGACGCGCGAACGGTCGATGGAATTCCTCCAGGATGGAAGTCACACCCCAAAGATTGTGAAGACTTCCTGCAGTCCCTTGGAAAAGAAGAGCCGCAACAGTGTCGAAGCCTGGGTGCAGACATGCCTGCTCGCCCGCCCCAATAAGGACAAGGGAACCGACGTGCATCCCGAAATCAGGATTCGTGGTTGTGGTTCCTTCACGCCGATTTGGGGTTACGCCGGGAAGGGGAAAAACTGCCTCCTGCTCGGCCAGTTCGAACTGCGCAAAAACGGGAAAGACTACAACCGCGGCCAGGCGCAAGAAATGAAGGAAGCAAGAGCCTTCAACTTCCTTTCGTGGAACGGAGGATGGGCCGACACTAGTGCAACCTTCTCCGACGAGTGGGAATTTAGCTTCACTGTCGGAAAGAACAACACTGGCCAATGGGAGGGATGGCGTACTCCACCCCTGCAGGTCTGAGTCGACCCGCACTGGCCCCCGTCACCGGGTTCAGCCGGAGCGGGGGTGGGAAAAGCGCGGCTCAGCGCTCGTCATTGACCTTGCGGTCGAGGTCGAGGGTGAGTTGGAGGGCGTCCAGCACACTCGCGGGGGCGATCTGGTTGTCTGCTTCGCCGCGCACCACTTCCAGGACGTGGCCGATCATGGTGGTGTACTGGTCGGCGGCCGGCAGCTGGAGCTCGTGCGCGCCCTCGGTGGTGCAGGCGGTGACGGTGCCGGAGGGTTTGCCGTCGAAGCCCATCGTGGAGGTGGCATTCGAGGCGGCGTGCTCGAAGGTGGCGGTGTAGCCGCCGCGGGCTCCCCACGCCTGGGGCATCAGCGAGGAGACGGAGCTGCGGGCCGCCGCTCCGTCGAAGCGGAAGGTGGCGTCGATGGCCCCGGAGTCCTCGCCGCGCGCCACGGTGGTGACGGTGGTGGCCTGGGGCAGACCGAGAGTGCGAGTGATGATGTCCATGTCGCTGTGCAGTGCTTCCAGCGGCAGGACCTTCAGCCCCAGCGAGGCGCCCGGCCACAGGTGCGCGGTCAGATTCCACAGCGTCAGATGCTCCAGCCGCCCGTAGGTGCCCCGCTTCACGGCGTCGAACAGGGCCTGGTTGGCCGGGATGAACCTCTCGAACATGTCGACGAACACGTGCTTGTCGCTGCGGGCGGCGGCCTCGGCCACCCGCTTTGCGTCCTCGATGTCATCGGCCAGCGGCAGCTCGACCAGCGCGTGCTTGCCCGCCTGAAGGGCGCGCAGTACGAACTGGGCGTGCAGCGGGAGCGGCAGGCAGATGTCCACCAGGTCGAAGGAGCCGTCCTCGAACGCGGCGTCCATATCGGTCGAGGAGGTAAACCCGAACTGGCCTGCCGCCTTCGCGGTCTTGACCGCGTCCCGGCCGAACATCACCACCTCCACATCATCACGAGCGGCGTAGACGGCGGCGTGCGCCTGTCCGAAACCGGTTCCCAACAGTGCGATCTTCATCGTTCGTCTCCTTGAGATGCGTATGTGCGGTCGGGGCGTAGGGGGTCAGCGGGCCGTGGGCCGGGTGGGCTGGGAGAGGAGGCCGAAGCGCCTCCCGCGGGGGTCGCGGATACGGGCGCGGACCGGGCCGCCGGGCGCGGAGCGCGGCTGCTGCTCCACCAGCGCGCCGTCCTGCTGGGCCGCCGCGGTGCGTCACCGGCCGCACCATCCGCCGCGACATCGACCGCCTGCGCGACCTCGGCTACCCCGTTGAAGGCACCACCGGCCACGCCGGCGGCTACCGCCTCGCCTCCGGCACCGCCATGCCCCCGCTGATCCTGGGCGACGACGAAGCCATCGCCACCACCGTCGCCCTGCGCACCGCAGCCGGCCACCTCACCGGCATGGAGGAGACCTCACTGCGCGCCCTGGCCAAACTCGAACAGGTCCTGCCCGCCCGGCTGCGCGCCCAGGTCGCGGCCGTGCAGCAGACAACAGCCGCCATCGGCTGGGAAACCCGCGGCCCGCGCGTCAACCCCGAGCTGCTGGGCGGCCTGGCCGCCGCCTGCCGCGACCACGAAAGCGTCACCTTCGACTACACCACCCGCCACAGCGGCACCGCCTCCCGCCGCGTCGAGCCCCACCACCTCATCGCCTCCGGCGGCCTGTGGTACCTCCTCGCCCACGACACCCACAAGAACAACTGGCGCATCTTCCGCCTCGACCGCATCACCGATCCAGCCCCCACCCGCCACCACTTCACCCCGCGCACAGTCCCCGGCGACGACCCGGCCGCCTACGTCGCCGACAAGATCGCCACGGCACCGACCCGCTACCGCGCCATCGCGACCGTGCACGCCCCCGCCGACACCGTCCGCCGCCGCAGCTGGGCCCTGGCCACCCGCATCCGCCCCCGCGACGAGGCCACCTGCACCATCGGCTGCTCCAGCAACCACCTTCCCGGCATCGCACAGACCCTCGCCGCCCTCGACGCCGACTACACCCTCGATGCCGACCCCGAGGTGACCGCCTACCTCCACCAGACCGCCGGACGCATGCAACACGCCACCAACTCATGACCGCCCGACCGGCACCCGCGGCTTCCGAACAGCAGACGCGTTCACCGGCGTGGCGCCAACGACCCGGCCCTCGACCCGGCCCTCTCCAACTCGGTCAACACCCGAGGCGCCGAACCCGCCCACCACACGCACGTCCCGGCTCGGGCCGGCGGCGAAGCCGCTGAACGGGCCGCCCCCATCGCGCGGGGCTTTGTCAAGAAGGCCCGTCTCGCAGATGCGTCAGGGACTGCACGACTATCGCCGGCCCCGCAGCCTCTGACACCTCGGCCGCTGTCGGGCACGGGCCTGCCTCCACCACGCGTTCGGCGATCACCTCGGCGGACCGGCCCGTCACCGCGCGGTCGCCAGCGCCGCGGTGGCGATGGCGCCGGCGGTGGCGGTGACGGCGGCGGTTACAGCGGGCCGTAGAGCCAGTTGCCGCGAGCTTCGGCGTCCTCGCTCGTGAAGTACTCGGTCACAGCGGTGCGGATCTCTTCAGGGCCGAGGGTGCCGTTGCCGTCCAGGTCGAGCTTGGTGAAAGCGGCCGCCATCTCCTCGGGGGTGCCGCCGCTCACGGCCTGGCCGAGCAGGGTGTACTCGTTCACGGTGATCAGGCCGTCGTTGTCCGTGTCGCAAATGTCCAGGCAGGCTGCAACGACGTCGTGGAGGGCGGAGACCAGTGCGGACTCGTCGGAGGCGATGGACGCACGGACGCCGCGCTCGTACTCGTCCGGGTTGATCCGCCCGTCGCCGTCGTCGTCCATGTGCCGCAGGTGGGGGTCCCAGATGACGGCGAGGGCCTCCCGCAGCCGCTGTGCCTTCCCCGGCTGGGTGGAGACGGAATCGGCCAGGCGGTCGGCGATGGCCGTCAGGTCCTGTTCGGTGAGGAATCCGTCCTGGTCGGTGTCGAGGAAGGCGAACATGCGGCGGAGTTTGGTACTCAGTATCGAACTGTGGACGGCAGTCATGGCTTGCACTCTCCGTTCTTTTGTGCCGCTGGGTCCGCTGTTGCGCCGGGCGGTGACAGCGGTGTCAACGGCCTTGGGAAATCGTCGGCTTCGCGACTCCAGGCCGCTGGCTACCCATCGGCAGGCAGGAACCTGCCATCCGGAAGCAGCTTCACTCGTATGGAGGAAGTTGCCGGTCTGTGCGGGGCGGCGCTGGGCATCGCCGGTGCACCGTCGAGGGAACCGGCGGCTCCGCGCCAGGGCCGCCCACCGGTGCGGGCACGCACCGGTGATCCCGGCCGAGCCCGCTCCAGCGCGTGTGAGGAATAGCGATGCCGCCTGTCCCGCCGGTCCACGAGCCGGTAGCTCCCGCGTTCGTCGTCCCGTCGGTCGCTTTGCCGTTCGAGCCACCGCCGACCCGTCCGGATGCGGGCGCCCTGCGCGACGACGCCATCGCCTGGGCCGAGCGGCACGGCCTGATCGGGCCGAGGGGCCGGGCCAGACTTCAGCAGTCGGCCCTGCTGGGCCTGGCAGTGGCGCTGGCCGGTCCGGCCCCGCTGCCTGGCGCGGCGGTTTTGATGGACTGGTTCCTGTGGGCGCTGGTGCTCGACGACCGGGTCGACGACGGACCCTGGGGTGAAGGTGGGGCGCTACGGCGTTTCTCCGCCGAGGTCGAGTCGATCGTGGAGCCCGGTTGTGGCACGGACAGCCGTGACCCGATGCTGCACGCTCTGGCCACCGACCTGTGGCCGCGCACCCAGGCCCTCGGCGACACGGCATGGCAGGCACGCCTGCGCCGTGACCTGCTCCACCACTTGCGCGCACAGCAGACTGTCGTGCAGATGCGGGAAAGCGGCGCGGCCTGCACCGTGGCCGAGTACACCGAGCTTCGGCGCGAGGCGTTCGGCGCGCTGCTGTTCTTCGATCTCATCGAAGCCGCGGACGGTGCCGTCCCGGCGACCGACCCCTGCGGCGAGGGGTGCTGGCGTGACCTGCGCGCTCTCGCGGCGGATGTCATCGCCTGGACCAACGACATCCACTCCGTCGCGAAGGACCTCGTGCACGGTGAGCCCTACAACCTGGTCACGCTTCTCGCCGGGGAACACCGCACCCCTTGGCAGGAAACACTGGACACGACCCGCGACATGATCGTCGCGGCCGCCGACGACTTCACCGCCCGCAAACTCCGCCACCTCGCCCACCTGCCGTCCGTCTCTCGTACCGCGGACCAGGCAGCGCGGATCGGACGGCTCGAACAGGCGATGCGCGCCTCCGCCGACTGGCACGCGGGCGTCTCCCGCTACCACTTGCAGGCCGATGGGGGCCCGCACCGCGGCGTCAGCGTCATGGACACCTCGCTGACGCCGCCCACGCTGAAGTCACGAGCTTTCGAAATCGACCCCTATCCGCTGTATCGGCGGCTGCGCGACACCATGCCGATCGCCTATGACGAGCCCACCGATACCTGGCTGCTGAGCCGGCACGCGGACGTACGCGCGGCCTTGACCGATCCCAGGTTCAGTAACGAGAACTACACCTGGCAGATCGCCCCGCTGCTCGGCCACAGCATCGTGTCCATGGACGGTCAGGAGCACGCCGCGCACCGCGCACCGCTCACCCGGGCCTTCCGCAGCCAGGCCCTGACGATCCTGCAGGATTCCATCGACGACGTCGCCAGTGGTCTGGTGGCACGGTTACGCGGCCGCGGGCAGGTGGACCTGGTCGCCGAGTTCACTGCCCCCCTGCCGATCCAGGTGATGGCCCGCGCGCTGGGGCTGCCCGCCGACACACCCGAGCAAGTCGCCCGGTTGAAACGCTGGTGCACCGTCGGCTTCTCCTACATGGGCAACTACCGGCAGGACCCGGGCCTGTTGACGCACGGTCTCACCAATCGGGACGACTTCTACGACTACCTCCAGCCCCACCTGGACGCCCGACGTGCCCGCCCCGGCAACGACCTGATCTCCGCCCTGCTGACCGCCACGGTGGACGGCAGACCGCTGTCGGAGCAGTACGTCCGCGGGTGCTGCGCGATCCTGATGACCGCGGGCAGCGAGACCAGCCACGGCACCCTCGCCAACCTGATCACCAACGTCCTGGAGACCCCCGGGCTGTTGAACGCGATACGCACCGACCCGGCGGCGATCGACCTGGCGCTCGCCGAGACGATGCGCCGCGATCCGGCCCTGCAACTGGTGCTCCGACAGACCCGCGAAGATGTCGACCTGCCCTCCGGGAGGGTACCCGCGGGCGTCACCGTCGCCTGTCTGATCGGCTCGGCCAACCGTGACCCCCGTCGCTTCCCGGACCCGGACAGCTTCGCACTGCACCGCGCCGACGGCCGTCTCGACCGGGAGTACGGCGGCGCGGCCACCCACTTCGCGTTCGGCGCGGGCCGGCACTTCTGCCTCGGGTCCCATCTGGCCCGCGCCGAGATCACCACCGGTCTGCGGCTGCTGATCGCGCAATACCCCCGCGTGCGTTGGGCGCACGGCTTCCGACCGGAACCGACCGGCTTCCTCAACCGCTGCCCCAGCCGACTGGAGGTCACCCTGTGACCGAAGCGGCACACGGACCCGAGGGCTACGCGAGCAGCTATGTCGCCCACCACGTCCCCGGCGAACAAGCCCGCCTGCACGCCTTGGAGGCCGCGTTCGATCCGGCGACCTTCCGCGTGCTCAGCCGTCTCGGCCTGCCCGAGGACGCGCGCTGTCTCGACCTGGGCGCCGGAGCGGGGTCGGTCGCCGCCTGGCTGGCAGCCCACCACCCCCTCGGGCAGATCACCGCCACCGACACGGACACCCGGTTCCTGCGCTTCCCGCCCCGCACACCGATCCGGGTGCTTCGCCACGACGCCGTTCGCGAGGACTTCCCGCCCGAGGCGTTCGACCTCGTCCACGCCCGCGCCCTGCTGTGCCACCTGCCCCAACGCGAAAAGCTGCTCCGGCGGGCCGTCGATTGGGTCCGCCCCGGCGGCTGGCTGGTCGTCGAGGACCTCTCCGTCCGGCTCGCCGACACCTCCCCGCATCTCGTGTTCAAAAAGGTCACCCGGGCCGGCGAAGAGCTGCTCGCCACGACGGTCGGATCCGACCTGCGCTGGGCCGACAAGCTTGCCGGCCGATTCACCGAGCTCGACCTGGACGACGTCGAGTCCTCCACCGCTCCGGGCACCGTCGGCGATCGAAGCGCGACCGATGCCTTCTGGACGGCGACGTTCGACCAAGCCGTCCCCGCCCTGCTGGACAAGGGCCTACTCACCCGCCAGGACATGGCAGCAATGCGCGCACTCCACCGCTCGCCCGACTTCACCGACACCGGTATCAGCCTGATCTCGGTACAAGGCCGCAAGAAGGCGGGCGGGGCTCCCGTATCGACTCCATGACGCGGGTGAACCGAGCCCAGTCGTCGGTGTTCCCCCGCCCGTGACGATAAGCGCGAGCGGGCGGGCGGGCGGCTCCGGCCGCCGTCCACCGCCAGGTGGATCCTGGCGGTCAGGCCGCCCCGGGACCGCCCGAGGGCCTGGCCGACCCCGGACGATCGAAGAACAGCCAGTCACGCACGCAACTCCGGCTTGTCCGCCCACTACCAGCCAGCGCACCGATTTCCCACACCGCCGGTCCCGGCCCGGTCAACGTGGCTGCCCGGCTCCTGCCGCGTGCAGCAGTTGCGCCGAGTACGAATTGAGTTCGATCGGTGCGTCCTCGCCGACCACCACCGTGCCTCCGAGGTGCGCCAGATGGCGGCCGAACGCGTAGTTCGGCTCGAAGGCGAAACTCATTCCGGGCGCCAGTTCCATACTGGGCAGGAACGTGGGGTGGTCGGATACGCGGGGATACCCTTCGGTGCCGGGGATGCGGCTGAAGAGTCCGCGTCCCTTGCCCACGGAGAGCCCGGGGTTGAGTGAGTGCACAGCGATCAGGAACGGCCAGCCGTCGGCTGCGTCGATCGGCTCGTGCATGGCGTCGACGAGTTCGCCGAACGTGTGCCCCGGGCGAAGCGCCTTGAGGCCGGCGTCGTAGGACGCGCGGCACACGTCCGCGGCACGGTGGAAGTCCTCGTGCACGTCACCGACGGCGATGGTGACCTGGTTCTGGGCGTGGCGGCCGCCGAAGCTGGAGAACACCTCGGCGTAGATGACATCGCCGTCCTCCAGGACACGGGGAGCCTGCGCGCGTTGGCCCCAGGCCGGCGGCCCCGCCGCCACCACGTCCGGCCCCGACCACAGGTGCATGGCAGGGGGCAGCGACCCGTGGCTGTATCCCGCGGCCATACCCGCCGCGTACACCCGGCTCTCCGGAATACCGGGCGCGGCGGTCGCCACCATGGCCTCGACCATGGCGTCACCGATCCTGGCCGAGTGCCGCAGCACGGCGATCTCCTCCTCGCCGAGCCGCATGACGAGTTGACCGAAGGGGAGATCGACCGGCTCGAAGACGGCGTCGGGAAAGCGGGACAGGACGTTGTTCCAGACGCCGTAGGGGATGATTCCCTCGGGATGCCACGGCATGTGGGAGCCGAGGCCGATAACGCCGATGACCGCCTCGGCCAGACTCAGCTCGTCGAGTGTTTCGATGACCGTGCCGGAATGACGGGTGCCGCGCAGGTGGTGTGGGGGGATCCACGGGGTGTCTCCGCGTCGGCGGGATTCCAGGTGGTCCATGACGAACATGGGCCCCGGCAGCAGGGAGACCGGCTCACCGGTCCTGGGGAAGACAACCGTCGTGCCGGCCCGGCCGTTGGTGAACCAGGTGTCGTAAGCGACCGGCGCGGGGCCCGCGTCCTCGTGCTCGCCGAAGACCAGCAGCGCGTCGAGGCCCTCGCGGGCCATGAAGTCCCTCGCCAGGTTCCATCGGCGGTCGCGCTCGATCGTGGAAAAGACCGGTATCCGTGCTTCGGTCATGTGCACTCACTTCCTCGGGGCGTCGCCCCGACCCGGCAGGTCAGCGGGAAGGGCGGATCCCCGCACCTGGTGTGGGATCGGCGTTCATGACCAGCGTGAGGCGTCTGTCCGGGGGGAACCAGGACCACCCTGTCCCTGGTTCCGCGGGGCTGCCCTCGGCGCGTGGACGGTGCGAGGAGTCACCGGGTTACCGGGTCACCGGATCGCCTGGAAGCTCTGCGTCCCGATCGTCCGCAGCAGTGCGAGCTTCTCGAGTGCGTCGGTGCCCTCGGTCGGGAAGAACGCCAGAACCTTGGTGTCCGCCTCGGGCGAGAGCAGGACCTCGCAGGTCAGGTGCAGGACGCCGACCTCGGGGTGCAGGAACCTCTTCCGGTCGAAGCGGCGCACCGCCACCTCGTGGCGTTCCCACAGAGTGCGGAACTCCTCGCTGCGCTCCAGCAGGCCGTGGATCAGGTCGGTGACGTCGGCATCACCCCCGCGCCGCGCGGAGGTCGCCCGCAGGTCGCTGACGTGCGCGAGCGAATGCCGTGGCCAGTCCTCCTCCGGGAAGCAGGGGCGCAGGGCCGGCTCGGTGAACCACCGCCAGACGATGTTGGCCGAGCGATCGTCGCGGTGCCCAGCGGTCCAGCCCAGAGTGATCGCGGCAACGGTGTTCTGCCACAGCACCTCGCCCAGATCACTGACGACAAACGCCGGGATGTCGCCGAGCCGATCCAGCAAACTCATCACCCCCGGCCGCACGTACCCACCCGAGTAGCGGGCCGGGGCCGAGAATCCGGCCAAATGGTACAGGTGGTCACGCTCGTCGGGATCGCAGCGCAGCGCACGGGCCAGCGACGCCACGATGGTCTCGGAGGGGTTCGCGCCGCGGCACTGTTCCAGCCGGGCGTAGTAGTCCGTGGAGATGTTCGCCAGCTGGGCCACCTCGTCGCGCCGCAGTCCCGGCGTACGCCGCCGCACACCCTCGAGCAGACCTATGTCGGCCGGGCGCAGCAACTCCCGGCGACGGCGGAGGAATTCGGCAAAGCCAGGACGGTCGATCATGTCTCCAGTAGACCCCCGCTCCGCCCGTTCCGGGTAGTCGCCAGCCGCGGACAGCTTGTCCCTGGCTGAGACACCACCCGGTCGGTGATCCTGAGGTGGCCGGGTTCGCGGACCCGCCCCGGGCGGTGAAAGCGCAGAGACGGCCGCGGCCCCGCCGACCGGGGGCCATGGGGTCTTCGTCCTCCGAACCTGCCACCCGCCCCGTCGAACACGCAGTGCCGGCACGGCATGCGGGTCTCTCACTCCGCAGGGACGGCGGTCCCGTCGGCTCCCGTCATCAACAACGTCGAGAACCAGCACACCAGGAGGAACGGCCATGACTGCGATCCTGATCACCGGCGGCCACTCGGGCATCGGTCTCGCCGCGGCGCAGGTGCTCGCCGCGCAACACATCGACCTCGTCCTCGCGGGTCGCAGCGTGGAGCGCATGCGACCGGTCGCCGACGAGCTGAGCGCGCAGCACGGTGTGTCGGTGACGACGCTGACGCTCGACACCTCGTCGCTCGCCTCGGTCAGGGCGGCCGCCACGCGGTTCCGCACGATGCTCGACTCCGGTGAGGTCTCCGGGCTCGACGCGATCGTCTGCAATGCCGGCGGTCGCTTCGACGGCGACATCTCCTACAGCCCCGACGGGTACGAGACGACCTTCGCGACCAACTGCCTGGGCCACTTCCTCCTCGTCGAGCTGCTGTTCCCAAGCCTTTCCGAGAAGGGCCGCGTCGTCTACACCGCCAGCGGCACCCACGACCCGGACTCGATGGACGGCCGCTTGGTCGGTGCCGCCGTGGAGCCGGACGCCGTCGCGCTGGCCACCAACGGAAAGGGCGGCGGCAAGGCACTGCCTGCCGGCAAGCGCTACTCCACCTCGAAGCTGTGCACCGTGATGTACGCCTACGAGCTGGACCGCCGGCTTCGCAGGGCCCACAGTTCGGTGTCCTCGATCGCCTTCGATCCCGGATCCGTGCCCGAGACCGGATTCCTCCGCGGCATGCCGAGGCCAGTGCGATGGGTTTCGAACACGGCGGCCATGAAGTGGGTCTCCAAGCGCATAGGCGTCATCACCTCGGACGCGGAGTTCTCAGGGGCTTCGCTGGCGGCACTCGCCACCGACCCCGGCTATGCGCAGGCATCCGGCACATACTTCCAGGCCCACGACAGGGCCCTCTCGGCCGTGCGCTCCGCGCGGCTCTCCTACGACGAACGGCGCGCGGAGCAGCTGTGGGGCGACTCCAAGCGCCTCGTCCACCTGACCGATGACGAAGAACCGACGCAGCTCCGGTAGGCGGCTCCGCAACTCTGTAACCCGTCGAGCGAATGGCGCCTGTAGCTGCCTGAGCGGGGGCACGGACGGCGGTATCAGAAAGATACTTCGGTCGCGCCGCGGCCTGCCTGGCGATCGTGCAGCCGGCCCTGTCCATAGCGATCCGGCGTGACCGACGCCCCTGACAGCGAGCTTGTCCTCGCGTGGGCGCAGGATGACCGCCGCCCGCTGGTCGCCTCCTTCGTCGCTGCCGCTGTAGAGGCTGCAGGGACGGCTTGAGGGTGCGGTTGATTCCGCACGGCCTGGGTGCAGTGGCGCAACAACACGAAGGCGGTGCGACGCAGCCGACGAGACCTCGACATGGACGACCGAGCGGACCGGTGCCGGGCATCGTGCTCTGCTGGCGTTGTCGACCATGCAGCAACGTGTGGGAACCGCCCGTAGAACCTGTGAGCGCAGTTGTCCCGTAAATGATCCACGACATGCTGGCTGACCGGCGTAGTTTCCCGGTCATCCGGCGAGGGCGAGGTTGTGGGGACGGGCGATGCCGAGCATGGCGTGGTGGACGCCGTCGCCTCTCAGGCGGCAGTCGCCCCTTGCGAACCGGATCGACACCCTCGCGCCGCAGCGCGGTGACCAGCTTGCCGATCTACCGCGGGCCCAGCCCGGTGAATGGGGTCATCCAGGAGGACTCCGACGCCGTGGTGACACCAGTCACGACAAGATCACCTCATCCCTGACCAGCAGTTACGGGACAACGCTTAAAGCGTGTTGCACAAGGCCGCGTTCGGGCAGGTCAGGGCCCGGGGAGATAGTCCTGTGGTCATGATGCGAGGGCGAGGTTGTGCATGTGGGCGACGGCCTGGACCGCATGGTGGAGGCCGTCGCCGTGCTGGCGGCAGTCGCGGAGGATCTTGTAGTTCTTCATCCGGCCGATCACATGCTCCACCCGGGCGCGGACCTTGCGGTGGGCGGCGTTGTCGTCCTCCTCGCCCGGCAGCAAGGGCCGGTGGGGGCGTTTGCGGTGCGGGGTGACCATGCCGCAGTTGAGGTAGGCGCCATCGCCGAGGACGGTCACGCCCTCGCAATGCACGGCCAGGCCGGAGGCCCGCCAGGCATGCGCGTCCGCAGTAGTGCCCGGCACCGGCCGGGCCGCCGCGATCACCAGGCGGGTGTCGGCGTCCACGATGACCTGCACGTTCGCCGAGAACCGGTAGTTGCGTGAGGAGGAGCCGACGTTGCGGTCGCGTACCGGGATCAGGGTGCCGTCCACGATCCACAACCGGTCGGCCGCATCAGCCGGACGGGAGACGGGCTCCAG
Organism: Streptomyces smyrnaeus; assembly: GCF_017676345.1. Classification (GTDB taxonomy): domain Bacteria; phylum Actinomycetota; class Actinomycetes; order Streptomycetales; family Streptomycetaceae; genus Streptomyces; species Streptomyces smyrnaeus. The sequence goes on from NZ_JAFFZM010000013.1 coordinate 241,572, forward strand.
CGCGAGCAGCGGACCCAGCCGCTGGATCACCCGGCACACGGTCGAGGAGGAGATCCCGAACAGCGGCCCGAGCTGTCGCATGGTCAGGTTCGTGCGGTAGTACACGGCCACCACCAGGACCCGCTCGGCCAGCGGAAGACCCCACGGCCGGCCCCGCAGGGTCCCGTTGCCGCCCCGTTCACGTACCGCCTTCAGCAGCCTCCCGAACTGATCCATGCGCAGCCCGGTGAACGTCTCCACCCATACCCGCTCGGCCCTCAACACCCCAGCCATACAACGGAGATGCCCAGTTCACGTCCTTGTGCAACACGCTTTAGCCAAGGGCATGAGCGGCCAGGAAGTCAGCACCTGCACGGTCGAGTTCATCGGCTGATCCGCCAGGCATCCTCGCACCGTGCCTTTCTCCGCCATGACGTTTCGTCACAGGACCTGGGAGACCCTGTAGGCGATGCCGCCTTCGACAAGGTATCCAGACCCGACGCAGACCGTGCCGTTGAGCCATGCGTAAGGCTCGGCGCCTGTCTCGAAGAGCGGATTGGTCCGGAAGTAGTAGTCGGCCGGGTCGATCCGGTACCACTCGTCGGGGTCGGCCAGGGCGTCGCGCGCCTCGGACGGGGTGACCCAGCGGCCGCCGTAGGTCATATGCAGAAGGGCGCCGTCGTGGGTGCGCAGTGTGAGGCGTACGTCCAGGGTCATCGTTCCGTCGGAGTCGAACAGAGCCCAGTCTCCCCCACCGGGGAGGACGTCACCGTGCAGCCTGGAGCCGTGGAATGTGCCGCCTGCCGCACCGAAGAGGACGCGCCGGCCGAACGGGCCGCTGCCGATGGGCAGTCGGCAGTTCAAGTCGACGACCATGTCGAAGAGGTGTGCTGTCCGGATCTCGGCGACATCCTTCACGCGTGGGTCTGCTGTCATGCCGCGTCGCCTCCTGTGAGCGCGGGAAACAGCCTCTGCCGGACCGCGTCCGTCGAAACGCCCGACTGGGCGCACAGCGTCGCGAGGTCGAAGAAGAAGCGTTCGTACGAGATCAGGTCGTCTTCGAAAGCGAACTGGATGAACACCGGTATCTCGGCACGTTGGCCGTTGGGGAGGACGCCGAACCGGTTGCCCGTCATGGTCAGCCGTGCCGTACCCCAGCACACGAGTGTGTCGCCGCCGCTCGCGTGGCCGTGCAGGGCGACGTCGTAGTCGGGGAACGAGGCGAAGAACCGCCGCAACACCTTTTCGTTCTCGGTCAGGCCCCGAGACGTCGCACCGAAGGCCGGGGTCTCCAGCACCATGCCGGGGTGGAAGAGCCGTACAGCGGCGGGCACGTCCTGGCGGCTCTTGGCGACGGCGAGCGCGTGCGCCAGTTCGAACATGCGTCGTTCATGCACAGATGTCTCCTTCATGTTGCGCCGAGTAAAGTAAACATACGATCGATCGTACGCTTCAGCAAGCGCATGACATGATGGGGTCGATGAACGAGCACTCAGGGAGCCGGGGGCAACAAGCGGCCGTGCCCTCATCGGAAGCAGCAGACGCGACCATGGTGGACCAGCGCCTCGTCCGGGGCGCCCGGACCCGGCGCAAGATCGCACGCCATGGCGTCGACGTTGCCTCACTGGAAGGGCTCAACGGGCTCAGCATCGGCCGCCTGGCCGCCGACCTGGGAGTGAGTAAGAGCGGCATCCAGACACTCTTCAAGACCAAGGAGAACTTGCAGCTCGCGGTCGCGGAGTCGGCGCGCGAAGAGTTCACCGAAGTGGTCATCCGCCCCGCACAGACCACTCAGCCGGGCATCGCCCGGCTCCGCGCACTGACGGAACGCTGGATCTCCTACATCGAGGCGCCCCTGTTCGCCGGAGGCTGTTTCTGGGCGGCCAGCCTCCCCGACTTCGACAGCCGGCCCGGACAAGTCCGTGACGCCCTGTTGCTCCATCGCCGTACATGGCTCGCTCTCCTCGCCGGCGAACTACGCCGGGCCGTGGACACCGGGGAGATCGCCCAACTGGACGTGGACCTCACGGTTTTTCAGATCGACGCGGTGCTCAACGCCGCAAACACCGCCCTGCGCGTGGGTGAAAGTGACGCGGTCTCAATGGTTCGTCGCGTTGTCGACGGGTTCCTCGCATCACCGCGCTGACAGGCAACAAGGAGCGCGAGGAGTGGGGGAGCGCCTGGGTGGAGACGGGGCGCGTCTTCCCCCAGGAGAGCGGCGAGATGAACCACCGCGCCAACGCCACCGCGCTAACGTCACACGGTGACTCATCGAACTGTACGAGGAGATCGGCCTCCCGCCGGTCCGGCTCCACGACCTCCGCCACGGTGCGGCGACGCCGGCCCACGCGGCCGGGCCAACCTGAAAGGCATCCAGAGGGATGCTCGGCCATTCCTCGATCACCATCACGGCCGACACGTGCATGAGCCTGATCCCCGAGGCGGATCTCGCGATCGCCGAAGCCGCAGCACGGCTCGTACCGCGTGCCCGATCACCTCGGGGGCCTGCGCCGCAACAGCCGCCAGGCAGCAAGCGCTCTCGCCCCGGGCCTCGACGCCCTGACCGCCTTCGCCGCGCAGGCAGCCGGGGTCAGTCGCATCGACGAACTCCGCGGTGTCGAGGGCACGGCCGCCCGCCTGTACTTCGAGCGCTTTACCGCCATCCTCTGCCCCGACGTACGGGAGACGTTCGCGGCCGTCGGACCGCTCGACCGCTCCCGTCGCCCGCCCCGGGACCCGCTCGACGCCCTGCTCCCGTACTGCCACGCGCTCTTGGCCAACGACCTGACGGCCACGTGCTGCTCAGCGAACCTCTTTCATGCGGAACAGCCGCAGGTCAGAAGCGTATGAACAGCAGCGATGACGGTTCCGACGCGGTTGGCCGAGCAGCTGGCCAGACTCAGGATGGGCTACTGCTCGAGCCGGGCGCAGGCGCGTTCCCCGGGTACCCGGAGACGTGCGTGGACGCGGTCGAATCGACGATGCCGTGCGCTCTGCGGTCAGATTGACGGGGGGCGGGTCACTCCTGCTGCGGGTTGGGATCGACGTGGATCTGGTTGAATCCCTGGTCTAGGAGGGCTGGGCGGTTCGCGTTCCCGTCTGATCGGGCCCACTGGCTGGATACGGCGTCGAGTACGGCCGTGGCGGCGTTGGTGAGCAGGTCCGCGGTGTACGGGTCGAGGTCGGTCCCTGGCCGATGTTGGAGTGCGTCGCTGACTCGCCTGCGCCATTCGGTTCTGCGTTGGTGGAGTCGCCCGGCCAGTGCGGGCGTTGCCTCGATCAGGCGGATGGTGGCGAGTGCCTGCTCACTGGCGTGGATCTCTTCCTGCCAAGCCTGCAGGACGTGGTGCAGGCACTCCCACGGCCTTTCGTCTGCTGGTCGCGCTGCGATGTCGGCGACGACGTTCTCTCCGGTGAGGTCGATGCCGTCGAAGACGACGTCTTCCTTGGTCGGGAAGTAGCGGAAGAAGCTGCGCTTGGTCATGCCGGCTGCTCGGGCGATGTCCTCGACGGTCGTCTCGTCGAAGCCCTGGCGGGCGAACAGGTCGATGGCCACTTGGGCGAGCTCCGCCCGCACTGCTCGGCGGGTGCGTTCGCGCAGTCCTTCTTTCATGCACTCAGTCTACTTTGCTTCATTCGATGACTATCATGTCACCAAGTGACAGATGACGAATGGGATGGTGTCCATGGAAGGCAAGATCGTCCTGGTGACCGGCAGCACGGGTGGCATCGGCAAGGAGACTGCGCGACAGTTGGCCGCGCTCGGCGCGAGCGTGATCCTCGTCGGACGGGACAAGTGCCGCGCCGACGCTGCCGTGGCGGACCTCCGTCACACCAGCGGGAATGACGACGTCACGGCGATAACGGCCGACATGTCCCGGCTGCGCGACGTCCGTCGCCTCGCCCAGGAGGCCGGCGGCCGGGCCGGCGGCGTGGACGTGCTGATCAACAACGCCGGAGCGACCCGTTCCCACCGCGAGGTGACCGAGGACGGTATCGAGACCGCGTTCGCGGTCAACGTGGTCGCGCCGTTCTGCCTCACCCACTGGCTGATGCCGGCCCTGACCGCGTCCGGGCAGGCCCGGGTCATCAACATCACCGGCGGCATCCCCCGGGGGCGGATCGACCTCGACAACCTGCAGGGCGAGAAGTCCTATGTCGGGCTGTCGTTCTACAACCAGACCAAGCTGGCGCAGATGGCGATGAGCTACCGCTTCGCACAGGAACTTGCGGCCACACCGGTGACGCTGAACGTCGCCTACCCCGGACACGCCTATACCTCGATGAACAAGAACCTCACCGTCGGCACCTATCCGCCACTGGCCCGCCCGATCGTCCCGTTGCTGCGGCTGGCGATGCCTGTCGTCTACGGCCACCGGGCGCTGCTGAGGGCCACGCGCTCCAGCGTGTACCTCGCCTCCAGCCCCGAGGAGCGCAAAACGAACGGCGTCTACTTCAACAGCAAGGCCAAGCCGACCCCGTGGCCCGATGCCGTCCTGGACGACACCACCCGCAACACCATTTGGGAGCTGTGCGAGATGCAGCGCGACCGTCCGACCACGGCGTAACCCTGCCCCCGACGAGGATGGACGTGCTCATGGTGCATCGCAACGCCCCGCTCAGCCTGGAGGGGTGGCGCCGCCTGATCGCTCGGTGTGGGACCCGACTGATCGCTCACGTAGCAGCCGAGGCGGGTATCGCGCGTGCGTGCGCCAAGTGGGTCGACCGATGGCGGCGATATGGCGAAGCCGGTCTTCCAGGCCGCCCCTCGACACCGCACAGCAGCCCGACCGCGACGCCGCCCGAGGCGATCCGACGGGTCGGGGCATGGTGGCGTGAGCACGAGTGGTCCGCCCGACGGATCACCGACGAACCCGCCGACCTGGGCATCGTCATCGACCGACGCACGGTCGGCCGCCACCTGAGCCGGCCCGGGCTGCTCCGGCGAGGGTTCATCGACCCCAGCGGCGGCACCGACCGCAGGGCCCGGCAAGATCATTGCCCGCCGGCCCGGGCACATGGTCCACTTGGACTGAACAAGGCCTGCCGGATCCCCGACGGCGGGGGCCGGCGGATCCACGGCCGAAACAGCGACCAGGCCAAGGTGACGGCACGGGCGAAGACGGCCGGCGCGAAGCGCGGCCACATCTACCTGCACTCCATCGTCGACGGTCACTTTCGGCTCGTCTGCATCGAACCCCTGGACGACGAGAAGGGCTTCACCGCGGCGGCGTTCCTCGCCCGTGCGAGGGTTTGGTTTGCCCACGGCATCAACCACATCCAGAGGAGCGTCACCGACAACGGCGCCTGCCGACGATCCGGCGACTTCGCCCGGATCGTCGGTAACCAGACCCGCCACCAGAAGACCAAGCCCTGCACAGCCCGCCACAACGGGACGGTGGCACGCCACCAGCGCGTCCTGGCCGAAGAACTGCTCTGCGCCCGGGACTTCACCAGCGAAGACGCGCGATCGGCTGCGATTGCCGTCTGGAACATCCACTACAACTGTCACCGGCCGCACAGCGGCGCCGACGACCAGCCGCCGGCATCACGCCTTTTGCGGCAGTATCACCAACGTCCAGCCCTCGGAGAGAGGACGCCGCCGGAGTCATTGTCCTCATCCACAGCGCGCGAGTCTCGTTGACCTGCAACCCGACCGGCCACCGTATACCGGTCGCGGGGGTATCCAGCCGCTGCTCACATCCGGCGGGCAAACCGCACAGGAGGGTACGGCGACCCCGCCGGCAGGCAGAACGGCTTGCTCTGCCGGCGACGGCACGACGTTCGACGCCCCGAACAATCCTCCTTCCCCGAGAGGGGTGTCGCTGCGTGCGGTGCCGGGCGGGATGGCTCAGGCCTGGAACTCGTCGATGACCACAACGCCGGTCGGTCCGTACGTCTCCAGGGACTCCAGCACCCCGTTCGCCTCGTGCAGGCCGACGGTGCGGGTCACGATCCGGCCGGGGTTGAGGCGGCCCGCGGAGATCATGTTCAGCATGGTGCCGAATCGCTGGCCCTGCATGCCGAAGGCACTCAGAATCTCCAGCTCCTTGACCATCATGACGTCGATCGGCAGCGCCACCTCCCCCTTCTCCGCGGCGGTGGTGTGCCCGAGCTGGAGGTGGCGGCCCCGTGTACGCAGGGACAGGACGGAGTTGCGGCAGGCCTCGGCGATCCCGACGGCGTCGACCGACACGTGCGCTCCACCCCTGGTGAGGTTCTTCACCGCCTCCGTGGGCTGGTCCTTCGCCGCGTTGATGGTATGGACCGCGCCCAAGGCCCGCGCGGCCTCCAGCTTCTCGTCCGTGATGTCGATCGCGATGACGTTGGCGCCCGTCGCCGCGGCGACCTCCACCGTCGACAGGCCCATGCCGCCGCCGGCTCCGTACACCGCGACCCATTCCCCGCCGCGGACCTTCGCCTGGTCGACGAGGCCGTGGAAGGCGGTCATGTAGCGGCAGGCGAGAGCGGCGACGTCGACGAAGTCGACGGACTCCGGCACGCGGACCAGGTTGACGTCGGCGAAGCGGACGGTGACGTACTCGGCGAAGGCGCCCCAGTAGGAGACCCCGGGCACGAGCGAGTCCACGTGCTCGCACACCTGCTGGTTGCCGCTGCGGCACATCTCGCAGGAGCCCTCGCCGGGGTTCATCGGGAAGATGACGCGGTCACCCTCCCGCCAGTGCCGTACGTCCCGGCCGACTTCCATGACGGTGCCGGCGAACTCGTGGCCGAGGACGAACGGGGGCTTGACGCTCGGGCCGCCCGTCCAGAAGTTCCCGGACCATAGTGCCCAGTCGGTGCGGCAGATCCCGTTGGCGCCGACGCGCAGGATCGCGCCGTCCGGCGGGCAGTCGGGGTCGGGCACGTCGCGGATGACGAGCGGCTTGTTGAGTTCTTCGATGACTGCGGCGCGCATGGACGCGACCTCCTTGTGGCTCGTGATGCGGCGAGGACCTCAAAGTCCACCGGTTCAAGCGGTGGACTTTGAAGCCAAGTACTTGTCCGACGCGATGTCAACCGCATAAAGTGGTGGACATGAACGACAAGGGCGGTCGACGCAGAGGGCGCCAGCGCACCAAGGCCGACTTCCGCTTTGACGACGCGCGCCTGTGCTTCGCCTTCGTCGGCACCCTGGCCGATCGCGGCACGGACACGCCCTTCGAACGGCTGGCCCGGCCCAACGACCTGGGACGCTGGAGCGTTGAGAGCGGCTGCACCAAGGTGGCGCCGGACTGCACCGAATCCGACCTGGACCACGCCAGACGACTACGCGAGGCGATCCAGCGGACGGGCCAGGCTTTGGCCGACGGAGCCCCGCCCGCCCGCGAGGACATCGCGCTCATCAACAGCGCGGCCGCCGAGCCCACCTCCGTACCCGAACTCTCGGCCGACGCGACCTCCGTGCGCTGGCACGGAGACAGGGTCGCGGCGGTGCTCTCCATGGTTGCGCGGGATCTGATCGAACTCTGCTGCTCGGAACACCGCACACGCGTCCTCATCTGCGGAAACCCCGCGTGCGGTACACCGTTCGTCGACACCTCCCGTGCGGGCGCCCGCCGCTGGTGCTCGATGAAGACCTGCGGCGCCCTCGCCAAGAAGCGCACCTATCGGGCCAGGGCTCAAAACGGGCCCTGAGGCCCGGGATACCGGGGAGACTTGGATCTCGAACGTCCAGGAGAACGGATGGCGACGTTCGGGCGATTTGCCCGATGCCGACCGCGCCGCCCGATAGGCGCTCGACGTGTGCAGGGCACGGAAGTTGAGCCAGAACCGGACTCGTGAACATGACCCGACCGTGAATCCGGATGCCTCCCGAACCGTGAACAACTGGCGGCGCTACTCGTGCGGCGACGGGTTGGGTGTCGAAAGGAACGACGGCTTGCCGGGCTGTGAGCCGGTGATGTTCTGGTCGTACGGTGCCGTGGGTTCCCGGTGCGGTCAGGCGGTCAGACCTGGCGGGGCAGACGGTC
>NZ_JAFFZM010000014.1 GCF_017676345.1 Streptomyces smyrnaeus
CGTCGGCGGCTGCGGCCTGCGACGCGGTGTGCCGGATCATGGAGGCGGGTCATACGCCGTCGCTGCTGGAGCTGATGGACCGCACGACGCTGCGGGCGGTCAACGAGATGACGAAGATGGGCCTGCCCGAGACCACTGAGGCGCTGCTGCTCGCGGCTTTCGACACTCCCGACCCGGCACCGCAGCTGCGTGCGGTGGGTGAACTGTGCGCGGCGGCGGGTGCGAGCGAGGTGGTGCCCGCCGAGGACGCGGCCGAGTCGGAACTGCTGCTCAACGGCCGACGCGCGGCGCTCACGGCGCTGGAGGCGGTCAAGGGCACCACGATGATCGACGATGTGTGCGTACCGCGCAGCCGGCTTGCGGACATGCTGGAGGGCACGGCCGAGATCGCCGAACGGTACGGGCTGACGATCGGTGTCTGCGCCCACGCGGGGGACGGCAACACGCACCCGACCGTCTGTTTCGACGCCACCGACGAGGAGGAGTGCCGTCGTGCCCGCCGTTCCTTCGACGAGATCATGGAGCTCGGTCTGAAGCTGGGCGGAACGATCACCGGTGAGCACGGGGTCGGCGTGCTGAAGAAGGACTGGCTCGCCCAGGAGTTGGGCGAGGTCGGTCTCGATCTCCACCGGGCCATCAAGACAGCCTTCGACCCGAACGGCATCCTGAATCCCGGAAAGGTCTTCTGAGGGCCGGGCGGCGGCCCGGCCCTCGAAGCGGGTGAACGGCGGGTGGCCGCCGTTCACCGTTCCAGCAGTTCGATCAACTGCTCGTCAAGCCCGAGCGCTTCCGACTCGCTCCCCTGCGGCACCGCGTGCAGCGTCCGCTCCAGCCAGGCCGCCACCACGTCGGACGGAGTCTCCAGCAGCGCGTCGCCGTTCGGCGAACTGAGGGCCAGGCACAGCATCTTGCGGCCCGCGACGCACGTGGGCCACACCCGTACGTCGCCGTCGCCGGACGGCTGAGTCACCCCCTTCACCAGCAGTTCGCGGGCGAACGTCCAGTCGACGGGCTTCTCCGAGTAGATGTGGAAGGTCATGTGGACGGCGTACGGATCGTCCGTGCGGTAGCTGAAGCGTGCGGGTACGGCCACGCTGCGTTCCGGCGAGAGGACGAGCCTCATCTCCACTTCGTGTTCGACCACGGTGTGCATACGGTGCGCCCTTTCCTGTGTCCCCTGTTCCCCTGTGCGGGCCGCTGGGAGGGACCCGCACAGGAAGAGAGGGCGCAGGGCGCGGTTTCTTACACGGGTTCGGGGAAGTTTCTCGCTTCCCGGCCCGGGGATTTGTTCGGTGGGTGCTGGCAGACCGCGCAGCGAGGGGCACCCGATCGGTGCCGGATCGGTGTGCCCGATCGGTCGGCGGACCGGTGTCCGGGGGCGGTTCGCGCCTGGTCGGGTGAGGGGCGGCGGGGCCCTTCGGGGTCGCTCGAAGGCGGGCTTACCCGCCGTCTGCTTCCTCCCCGCGCGGTCTTCTTCGTTACTGTCCTCCTTACTGTCCTTCTCGGACAGGCGGAGGACCCCGCCGCACCACGGGCGGCGGGGCCGCGGGGCCGTGCAGCAGCGGCTTGATCAAGAGCGTCGTGCGTGAGGGGAGTTGGGGGTTGTGGGACCCTCCGGTACTCATGGGGAGGCACCCCGTGCCGGGTACTATCCGGATCCGTCCATCCCCGGATACATCCGTTACTGGAACGGTTCTTCGTGGGTGCCCGGCACCAGTCGCCCGGAGCCACGGGAGGGTGAACCCATGCCGGCGCCGCCGCCGGTGGCGTCCTCACCCGCCACGGCTCCCTCGCCTCCCGCCACCGCCGACCAGGAGGGCCCGGCGGGGCCGCCGAGCCCTCGGCGCTCGGCCTCGGACGAGACCGGCCCGGTCTTCCTGGACACGGACGGCGACGGCGACGAGCGCCCCGCTCCCGGTGTTCAGCCGTCCGTCCCGGGCCCCCAGCCCGCCGCCTCGCCGCGGGGCGGCTTCGGGCCGCCCGCGGCCGATCCGCGCGGCGACTGGGGCAGCGAGGGCCGCGCGTCCGGCCGGGCGGAGCGCCGGACCGCCGCCGCGAGCGGTGCGAGTGGTCCGGAGCCGGCGCCCGAACTGCCGGGTCAGGGCGGCCGCGAGAAGACGGTCGGCCTGCGCCGCTCCGAGGTGCTCCGCACCGGTGACCGGCCGCCGCGGACCGGCGTCCCCTCGCAGGCGCAGTCGCCCGCACCGGACAGCGGCCCCGAGCGGAGTACGCCGGCCGGTTCCGCCGCCCGTCAGGAGCAGGCCCCGGCCTCCGGCGCCGCCGGTGGGGGAGGACAGGGCGAGCGGCCCGAGCAGGGCCCCGGCAGCACCCAGCAGGCCCGGCCGGTCCCCGAGCAGTCGGCCGGGGGTCCGCGCCCGGACGCGGCGGGCGGCGCCGCGACACCGGCCCGGCAGGTGCCGGGCCAAGCGTCCGGCCAGGCGCCCGGCGGGGCGTCGAATCCGTCCGTGGGCGTGGCGCCCGAAGGGCAGGGCGGCCCCTCCGCGGCTCCGGCTCCCGGGGGCGCGGCGGGCGTCGGGCAGTTGGTGCCCCGCCAGGCATCGCCGGGGCCGGAGGCGGCCCGGCCTGCGCCGGGGCCGGACCGACCGGCCCAGGCGGCGATCGACGCGGGACCGGCCGGGCTGCCCGCCCAACAGCTGCCCGCACAGCAGGGGCCGCCTGCCGGGCTCGCTCCGGTGGCCGGGCCCGTGGCGGGCCCGGCGCCGCAGCAGGGCGGCGGACCGCAGGCCTCGGCCGTACCGTCCTGGTCGCAGCCCGCAGGCCCGGCGGGACTGCCCGCCCAGCCGCAGACCGGCGGCCCGGACGCCGTCACCCCGTGGCGCCCGCCCGTCGACGACCCGTTCGCGCGGGCCGCGCGCCAGGAGGCGCGGCCGGGGGCGCTGGGCAAGCGGTTGGGCGCCCGGCTCGTCGACCTCGTCCTCACCCTGGGGGTGGCTGCCGGTGCGGCGTACCCGTTCGTCGGCAGGACGGTCGACCACATCGACGCCAAGATCGAGGCGGTCGAGCAGGCGGGCGGGACTCAGCGGGTGTGGCTGATCGACGGCACCACGGGCGGCTATCTGGCCGTGGTCGTGGGCGTGCTGCTGCTGTTCGGGCTGCTCTACGAGGTGGTGCCGACGGCCCGCTGGGGCCGCACGCTCGGCAAGAAGCTGTTCGGGCTCTCGGTGCTGAACATCGAGGGCTATCAGAAGCCAACCTTCGGCAGGGCGGTCGCGCGCTGGCTGGTGCACGGGGTGCTGGGGCTGCTGGTGGTCGGGCTGGTCAATGCCGCGTGGTGCTTGTTCGACCGCCCGTGGCGGCAGTGCTGGCACGACAAGGTGGCCGGTACGTTCGTGGCCAAGGGCAGCGCGGGCGACGGCGAACTCAGGCTGTGACGCTCGGGGCGTGACAGCCGAAGGAGCCTGAGGCCGGGCGCGCCCCGGCGCGCCGGCGGGAGCCGACGGCCCCGAATCAGCGGGCGCGGCCCGCGTCGGCGCTCCGTCGCCCGAACAGCCCGCCCCGGATGCGGTGCGGCTGCGGGGGCTGTGCACTCGGGCCATGAGCACGGAGCAGCCGGAGAACGATCCGTTCCGCAAGCGGCAGGACCCGCAGGAGCCGCAGGAGTCCGAGCAGCCGCGGTCTCCGGGTCCGGGGCAGGGACCACAGCGCCCCGGGGCGGGCGGGCAGGCGCCCGGTCAGGAGCCGCCTGGCGGAGGGTCTCCGCCACCGGGCGGCCCGGGGATGCCGTATGGGGATCCGCCGCCGCCTCCCACGGGCGGCGGTCCTGCGGGCGGCCCGGGCGGTGGATACGGCGGCGGCTACGGAAGTCCGTACGACAACCCCTACGGCGGTCCTGCGGGCGCCGCGGACCCCCTCGCGGGCATGGCGCCGTTGGCGTCCCGTGGCAAGCGTCTGCTGGCGCGCATCATCGACGCGCTGCTGATCGCCATTCCGATCGGCATCATCGCCGGGGTGGTCGAGGGGGGCTATTCGACCGATACCGGTATCAGCTACTGGCCGCAGCTCAGCTACACCCTGGTCTACTTCCTCTACGAGGGGCTGATGCTGACGAACTCGGGTCAGACGGTGGGCAAGAAGCTGATGCGCATCCGGGTGGCCATGTTGCAGAACGGTGCCGTACCGGCGGGTCCGCCGGGCTGGCTGCGGGCGGCCGTCTACCAGATCCCCCCGCTGGTGCCGTGCGTGGGCTCGCTGTTCTGGCTGGTGAACGTGCTCTTCTGCACCTGGGACAAGCCGTATCAGCAGTGCCTGCACGACAAGGCGGCCCGCACGGTGGTGGTCGCGGCGGACTGATGGCCTGCCCCGGCGGCGCGTGTGGGTCCGCGCGCCGGCAGCGGGCACGGCGGAGCCAACTCGTGGCGCGGCGGCCGGTGGAGGGCCGGCATCGTGGGCCCGGGCGGGCGCGTCTCTCGCGTCAGTGGCGGGCTCCCAGGCCCGCCGTCGCTGCGGGCGCCGAGGCCGCGTGCTGGGCGGGTACGGGGGCCGGCTGCGCTTCGGGGCGGGGGCTGCCGGCGGCGGCGATCACGCTGCCGACGGCCCGGCGTCCTGCGCGCGTTGAGCGGGCGGAGGGAACGGTCAGTGCCACCAGCAGGCCAAGTACGAGGGCTGCGAATGCGATCAGGGCGATCCAGGGTCCTGAGCGGGCCCCGGAGATCAGCAGCATGGCGAGCGTGGAACACATGACGGTGGCCGAGCCGTAGACGAGTTGGGCGGGGTTCGGACGCGGCATGGCGGATCCGTCCTCGGGGGTGTGGGCACGGTCTGAACGTGTGAACAGGTCGTTGTGCGCTACGCGTTGCCTCGCTACAAACGGGGCGCCATCGAACGACTCTACGGTCCGGCATGCCCTGGCGGAAAGCACGGCAAGCGTGAGGTGACCCACGCCTTAGTTGCACGGGGGGCGCACTGGCGCACAGGGCCTCGGCCGTCCCAACTGCCGGACAGAGGTGGGGCCTTGTACGAGTCGTGTGCCGGCCGTGTCCGACGCCCGGCGCAGGGGCGGCTCGTGCGCGGCGGCCAATGCCCCGTACCGATGTTCGCACCCGCTATCTGATGGGGAGTTGAGGATTCCGCTTCCCGAGCCGGCGGTGGTGACTCCCGCTGTTGCCAGCGGTCGGCCCAATGGCGGCACCGAAAGTAGTAGCCGCTTCAACCACCCGGGGTATTCCACGTAAAACCCCCTAAAACGGCCCACAGAATGCCACAACTACGGACAGTGAAGGCGACGTGAAGATCCACAAGCGGGTTGCCGCGTACAGGTGATCGATGACTGTGCAACCTGGGTATGAATTTGTTTGCATCGTTGCAGGTCAAAACATGATCATCCGTTACCCCCTGGCGGTCGGCGCTCGATCGCGTTTAGATGCACGGTGGGGCCACCTCCTGGAGGCCCCGTATCGACCGACCCGAACGAGTCTCACGGGGGAGATGGTGATCATGTCAGGAGGCGGATTCGTCAGGCTTCCGGACGGCAGCGTGATCGTCGCGCTGACGCTTCCGGTGCCACGCGAGCCGCACGGTGCCGCAGCCGGCGCCGCCGACGCCGCTGCCCCGGGCACGCGGAGCAGGAGCGGCGCCGGAACGCGTCGCTCCGCCGCGACCGCGTCCGGCGGCCGCGGCGGGCTGCTGCCGGCGTCGCGGCGCTGGTCGGCGTTTGCGGACGAACCGCACACGGTGCGTGAGGCGACGGCGCGCAGACCCGGCGAGGAGCAACGCGTCCGGGTGCTGGTGCACTCCCGCAACCGGGCCCGCGCCCTGACCAGGCTGCGGAACCTCGGGCTGCGTGCGATCTATTTGCGCGGCAACGCCGAGCCGCCCACGGCCGACGAGGTCACGGCGGTCCTGCACCACCCGGAGGGCCTGGTGTGGCGCGCCGTGCCCGACGACGACCGCAACTCCTGGCGCCCCATCGCCGCCCTGCTGCGCGTCACCCCGGCCTGAACCCGCCCCGCGCCCGAAGAGGCGCGGGGAACCACGCGCCGCCCGGCGGGGCGCGGAAGGGGCGCTAGGAGGAAGCGACCACCGGCTTGCCGGTCAGCTCCACTCCGGCCTCCCGCAGAGCGTCCAGTGCCTGCTGGACGCTCTCATCGGCGACACCCGCGGTCAGATCCAGCAGCACCTGGGTGCGGAAGCCCTCCCGGGCGGCGTCCAGCGCCGTCTCGCGTACGCAGTGGTCCGTGGCGATACCGACGACGTCCACCTCGGTGACGTCCCGCTCGCGCAGCCAGTCGGCCAGCGCGACCCCGTTCTCGTCGGCGCCCTCGAAGCCGCTGTAGGCGGCGGTGTGGGCGCCCTTGTCGAAGACCGCCTCGATCGAGCCCGAGGCGACGGCGGGGGCGAAGTTGGGGTGGAAGCCGACGCCCTCGGTGCCGGCCACGCAGTGCGGGGGCCAGGAGTGCCGGAAGTCGGGGTCGGCGGAGAAGTGGTCGCCGGGATCGATGTGCGTGTCCCGGGTCGCGACGACATGGCGGTATCCGGCGGAGGCGTCCCCGACCAGGTCGGTGATGGCGGCGGCGACGTCGGCACCGCCCGCGACGGCGAGGCTGCCGCCTTCGCAGAAGTCGTTCTGCACGTCCACGACGATCAGTGCCCGGTGCATGGTGCACACCTTTCGGCTGGTGGGTCGACTGGGTGGGACGGACCGTGGCCGGCGACCGCCGGAGTCCTCGGTGGGGCCTGGGAAGTCTTCGGTGTGGCGTCAGGGACCGCCGCCCGTCACCTCCGAGCCTAGACACTCGAGGGGCCCCGCGGCAGTGGGTGGGCGCCGGTATGCGGCCCCCACCCGTACCGGGGGTTACACGTGCTCGACCGGCAGCACCGGCTCGCCGCGGGAGAGCTGGGTCGCCGACAGCGGGAGCCGGGCGCGGGCCGCGCGGTGGCGTTCGCGGGCGGCGTCCAGGGGCTCGCGGCCGACGACGGTGCCCTTGTCGACCAGCTTCACCTGAAGGAGATGGTCGGCCAGCTCGGGCGGTACCTCGCCGGTGCCCACGATCTCCGCCTCGGCCACCCCGTCCGCGTCCAGCGGCCGGGCCGCCCACTTGGCACCGCCGATGGAGGTCTTGCCGCCGGTCGAGCGCTTGGCGACCGGGCTCAGCGCGGCGCCCGGCTCGGTGGAGTCGGCGCGGGCGACCAGCTTGTAGACCATCGAGCAGGTCGGATGGCCGCTGCCGGTGACCAGCTGGGTGCCGACGCCGTACGCGTCCACGGGCGCCGCGGCCAGCGAGGCGATGGCGTACTCGTCCAGGTCGCTGGTGACCACGATCCGGGTGCGGTCCGCACCCAGCTCGTCGAGCTGCTGGCGCACCCGGTGGGCCACCAGCAGCAGGTCCCCGGAGTCGATCCGGACGGCGCCGAGACCGGGGCCGGCGACCTCCACGGCCGTACGGACGGCCTCGGCCACGTCGTAGGTGTCCACCAGCAGCGTCGTACCGCTGCCCAGCGACTCGACCTGCGCGGTGAAAGCGTCCCGTTCGGTGTCGTGCAGCAGAGTGAAGGCGTGGGCGCTGGTGCCGACGGTGGGGATGCCGTAGCGGAAGCCGGCGGCCAGGTCGGAGGTGGTGTCGAAGCCGCCCACATAGGCGGCGCGGGCGGCGGCGACGGCGCCGAGCTCATGGGTGCGGCGGGCGCCCATCTCGATCAGCGGCCGGTCGGCGGCGGCGACGGCCATCCGGGAGGCGGCGGCCGCCACGGCGGAGTCGTGGTTGAGGATGGAGAGGATCACCGTCTCCAGCAGCACGCACTCGGCGAAGGTGCCCTCCACCCGCAGGATGGGCGAGCCGGGGAAGTACACCTCGCCCTCCGGATAGCCGACGATGTCGCCCGTGAAGCGGTAGTCGGCCAGCCAACGGAGGGTCGGCTCGTCGACCACCCCGGTCTCCCGCAGGAAGTCGAGCAGCTGGTCGTCGAAGCGGAAGTTCTCCACCGCGTCCAGCACCCGCCCGGTGCCCGCCACGACGCCGTAGCGGCGGCCCTCGGGGAGCCGGCGGGTGAAGACCTCGAAGACGGAGCGGCGCTCGGCGGTCCCGGCCCGCAGCGCGGCCTGGAGCATGGTCAGCTCGTACTGGTCGGTGAAGAGCGCCGTGGAGGGTACGGCCACCGGCAGTCCCGTCTCCATCCGCCGGGCGTGTTCCTGCCGGGAGTCTTTCGGGGGCTGCCCCCCTGGGGAATCCAGCACTGCTGCCTCACCTCGTGTGTTCGGGTCGGTCGTTTTCGAGCCTACCCCGGATCTCGTCAGCTTGACGATATACGGTGAAGGGAGGTGCTGTTTGGGCGGGCCGGGGTGCCGGGTGGCAGCATGGGACCTGTGAGTGTCGCCACCCCAACGGAGATCGAGCGCCCGGAGACCACCGAGGAGCCCGTGGAGGTTCCTGAGCCGGATGTGCCCTGGGTGACCGTCGTGCACAACGACCCGGTCAACCTCATGAGCTATGTGACGTACGTGTTCCAGGCGTACTTCGGCTATTCGAAGGAGAAGGCGAAGAAGCTGATGCTCGACGTCCACCACAAGGGGCGCGCCATCGTCTCCAGCGGTACCCGCGAGGAGATGGAGCGCGACGTGCAGGCCATGCACAGCTACGGCCTGTGGGCCACGCTCACCCAGGACCGCTGATGGCAGGGCACTTCGAGCCGACCGAGGACGGTGGCGCCGCCATCGCGCTGGACGAGGTGGAGATCTCGATCTTGCGCAGCCTGGTGGTGCAGCTGCTGGAGCTGATCGGCCCCGGGAACGAACCCGCCGACCAGCCCCGCCCGCCGCACGACGCCGGGTCCGGCGGGGAGGGCGGCGGCAACAGCGTGGACGACGAGCTGGCGGGCATCGAGGCCGTCTCCTGGCCGCCGTTCGCCGACGGCCCCAGCGAGCCGCCCGCCGACCCCGCGCTGGCCCGGCTCTTCCCCGACGCCTACGGCCCCGGGCCCGGCGCCGCACCCCCCGAGGGGCAGCCGCCGGACAGCGAGGAGGCCGCACGCGCCAAGCGGGACCGGGCGGCCTCCGCCGAGTTCCGCCGCTACACGGAGAACGACCTGCGGGCCCGCAAGCGGGAGGACGGGCTGGCCGTGGTGCGCACGCTGGACGCGCTGACCCCGGGGGAGCGGGGAGCCGTGCTCACCCTCACCCCGCAGGAGTCCCAGCAGTGGCTGGGCGCCCTCAACGATCTGCGGCTGGCCATCGGCACCCGCCTCCAGGTGAGCGACGACAGCGACGACGAGCTCTACCAGCTGCCCGACTCCGACGAGCGCAAGCCGATGGTGATGGCCTATCTGTGGCTGGGCGGCCTCCAGGAGACCTTGGTCGAGACGCTGATGCCCTGACGCCGCCGCGGCTCGGCCCGGCGATCGGCGCCTCGGTGATCGGGTGTCGCGGTGATCGATGCCCAGGTTCGTCAATCGGACGGTAAAAACCGACTAACGAACCCGTCATGAGGGCGGATTTTCCTGACGAGGCGCCCTTCTTCATCCCTTATGTCCCTCACCGGCGCGGTGCGTCATGAACGCCTCTGCGTGGTACACCTGCACGGATCCGCTGTTGAGCCGGGCACCACCCCTGCCCGCCCAGCGGTGCACCGCCGGCCGACCGTCGGCACGCACAACTCCAGCCGGGGGGATCGGGACCCGATCCGGAAGAGGCCGGATCGGTATGGAGAAAGGCGCACCACATGACCTCCGAGGTCGAAGACCACGACCCGGTACCGGACCCGGTGCCCGGCACCGGGGTGGACAGCAGCGCGACGGGTGTCCTCCTCGACGCGGTCGAGGACAGCGGCTCCTCCGAGGGCTATCAGCGGGGGCTCGGCGGCCGTCAGATCCAGATGATCGCCATCGGCGGCGCCATCGGGACCGGACTCTTCCTCGGCGCCGGCAAGTCCATCCACAAGGCCGGCCCCAGCATCATCCTGGCGTACCTCGTCGCGGGCGCCGTCATCTACCTGATCATGCGTGCGCTGGGCGAGCTGCTGATGTACCGCCCGGTCTCCGGCTCGTTCTCCGAGTACGCGCGGGAGCTGCTCGGGCCGTACTGGGGCTTCGTCACGGGCTGGACGTACTGGCTCTTCTGGGTCGTCACCGGCATCACCGAGGTCACGGCGGCCGCGACATATGTGAACTACTGGTGGAACGTCGCACCGTGGATCTCCGCGCTCGTGTTCACCATCGCCCTCTACGGCATCAACCTGGTCTCCGTGAAGCTCTTCGGCGAGCTGGAGTTCTGGTTCTCGATGGTCAAGGTCACCGCGATCGTCGGCATGATCCTGATCGGCATCGGCGTGCTCACCCTGGGCTTCTCTCAGGCCGGCGACACCGCGTCGGTCGGCAATCTCTACCAGCACGGCGGGATCTTCCCCAAGGGCATCGGCGGCACCCTGATGACGCTGCAGATCGTGATGTTCTCCTTCCTCGCCGTCGAGCTGGTCGGTGTCACCGCGGGAGAGGCGGCCAACCCGGCCAAGGCCCTGCCGCGGGCGATCAAGACGGTGCCGTGGCGTATCGCGCTCTTCTACATCGGCTCCCTGATCGTCATCCTCTCGGTCGTCTCCTGGACCGCGTTCGAGCCGGGCACCAGCCCGTTCGTCGAGGCCTTCCGGAAGATCGGGCTGCCGGCGGGCGCGGGCATCGTCAACTTCGTGGTGCTGACCGCGGCGCTCTCCTCCTGCAACTCCGGCATGTACTCCACCGGCCGGATGCTGCGTGACCTCGCGCTCAACGGACAGGGCCCGAGGCTGTTCACCAGGCTGTCCAAGGCCGGGCTGCCGTTCCTCGGCACCACGGTCTCGGCCGCGCTGATGATGGTCGGCGTATGGATCAACTACGAGTGGCCGTCCAAGGCCTTCGACTACGTCGTGTCCTTCGCGACCATCTCCGGCATGTGGGCCTGGATCATGATTCTCTTCTCGCAGCTGCGCTACCGGGCCAAGGCCGACCGCGGCGAGCTGCCGCGCTCGGAGTTCCGGATGCCCGGCGCGCCCTGGACCGGCATCGCGGCCCTGGCCTTCATCTTCCTGGTGATCGTGCTGATGGGCTTCGACAAGGACGCCCGGGTCTCGCTCTACGCGGCGCCGATCTGGGCGGCGCTGCTGACGGTCGCCTACTTCGTGGTCAAGGCGCGCACCCCGCATGTCTTCGCCAAGCAGCGCTGATCGTCCCCCGCGCCCCGAAGGGGCGCGGGGAACTGCGCGACCAGCGACAACGCACGTGCAGACCGCGACGGGTGGAAAGGGGCACCCCCGCCCCGGCCCCGAGGCACTCATATCCTTGCCCCCATGCTGACCATCACACAGGAGCTGCACGACCGGATCGTCGCCCACGCCCGTGCGGACCACCCCGACGAGGCGTGCGGCGTGATCGCGGGGCCGGTCGGCGAGGGCCGTCCCGAGCGCTTCATCCCGATGCTGAACGCGGCGCGCTCGCCGACCTTCTACGAGTTCGACTCGACCGACCTGCTCAAGCTCTACCGCGAGATGGACGACCGGGACGAGGAGCCGGTCGTGATCTACCACTCGCACACGGCCACCGAGGCCTACCCCTCCCGTACGGACATCTCCTACGCCAACGAGCCCGGCGCCCACTACGTCCTCGTCTCCACCGCCGAGTGCGGCAACGACGAGGGGCCCTTCTCCTTCCGCTCGTTCCGCATCGTGGACGGCGAGGTGACCGAGGAAGAGGTCGAGGTCGTCGAGAGCTACTGAGCGCAGAGCTGGGACAGCGGGCGGCCGGGAGGCGCTGTCCGGTGTCCGTGAGACGAATCGGTCCGCATCATGAAACGCACATCCGATTCCGCCGTCGGGAATCGTTACGATGAGCCCATGGTTGTCCACGACGTGAGCGCATTCGAGAAGACCCCGGGCATGCTGCTCGTGGCGCGCCTGCACGTCGACCTGTGCCGCCTCGCCAGCGCGATCTGTCGGCAGGCCTGACGGGCGCCGTCCCTGTGGGGGCCGCCCGGCCGGGAGGCCGCCGAGCCCGTCCGTCCCCGTCTTTCGCCCCGCACCGCGGGGCGTCCGCGCGTCCGCCTGTCCACAGCACAGCCACAGCCGCACTCTCCCTCTCCGACAGGAGCACTCTCATGGCCATCGAGGTCCGCATTCCGACCATCCTTCGCACCTACACCGACGGCCAGAAGGCGGTCGAGGGCACGGGCAGCACCATCGGTGAGCTCTTCGCCGACCTGGAGAGCCGCCACACCGGCATCCAGGACCGCCTGGTGGACGGCGGTGAGCTGCGCCGCTTCGTGAACGTCTACCTCAACGACGAGGACGTGCGCTTCCTGGACGGCATCTCCACCAAGGTCGGCGACGGCGACAGCATCACGATCCTGCCCGCCGTAGCCGGCGGCGCCGGGGCGGAGCCCCGTCGGGCGGGAACGCGCTGATGCGCTACGACTCCCCGCTCGACGCGGTCGGCAACACGCCCCTCGTACGGCTTCCGAAGCTCTCGCCCTCCGAGGACGTGCGCATCTGGGCGAAGCTGGAGGACCGCAACCCGACCGGCTCCGTCAAGGACCGCCCGGCCCTGCACATGGTCGAACAGGCGGAGAAGGACGGCCGGTTGCGCCCCGGCTGCACCATCCTGGAGCCGACCTCGGGAAACACCGGCATCTCGCTGGCGATGGCGGCCAGGCTCAAGGGCTACCGCATCGTCTGCGTCATGCCGGAGAACACCAGCGAGGAGCGCCGCCAGCTGCTGGCCATGTGGGGCGCGGAGATCATCTCGTCCCCCGCGGCCGGCGGCTCCAACACCGCGGTACGGGTGGCCAAGGAGCTGGCGGCCGAGCATCCGGACTGGGTGATGCTCTACCAGTACGGCAACCCGGACAACGCGGGTGCGCACTACGCCACCACGGGCCCCGAGATCCTCGCCGACCTGCCGTCGGTCACCCATTTCGTCGCGGGGCTGGGCACCACCGGCACGCTGATGGGGGCGGGCCGCTATCTGCGCGAGCACCGTCCGGACATCCAGATCGTCGCCGCCGAGCCGCGCTACGACGACCTGGTGTACGGGCTGCGCAACCTGGACGAGGGCTTCGTGCCGGAGCTGTACGACGAGTCCGTGCTCACCACCCGCTTCTCGGTCGGCTCGGCGGACGCGGTCACCCGCACCCGGGAACTGCTCGCACAGGAGGGCATCTTCGCGGGCGTCTCCACGGGTGCCGCGCTGCACGCCGCGATCGGGGTGGGCCGCAAGGCGCTCCGCGCGGGTGAGAGCGCCGATGTCGTCTTCCTCGTCGCCGACGGCGGCTGGAAGTACCTGTCGACGGGCCTGTACACCGCCGAGTCCGACGAGGCCGCCATCGAGACCGTCCAGGGCCAGCTCTGGGCCTAGCTTTTCTCCGGGCAGGAGGCGCCCCTGTCCGAGGTATGCGGTCTGCGGGTGCTTGGTGGTCGCTCGCGCAGTTCCCCGCGCCCCTGACGGGGCGCCGCCAAGAGGATTACCGCAAGCCCAGCGTGCGGCAGACTCCCTCCCAGGTGGCGGGGTCCACTTCGCCGCAGCGGGCGCGGAGGCGGGCGAGACCGGCCTCGGCGAGGGAGTCGGGCTCCAGATAGGCGGGCCCGGCCGGGGCGTCGGCGGCCAGTACGGGCAGCGCGGAAGGCTCGCGCGTCAGCCGGGCGAGCCGGGCGCCGTCCGTCCACACCGCGAGCACCAGGAAGAGCGCTTCGCCGCCGTCCGGCAGCGTCGCCCGCCAGATCTCTCCGGGCCGGGGCGGCGGCGTCCCCTCGTCCGCCGCTGAGGCGGCCCGCAGGGCGCGTCGCGGGGGGCCCAGTCGGCCCCGGCCGTCGACGAGCGCCGCCACGAAGGCGAGCAGCACGACGCCGCCGAGGGCGAGCCACCACGAGGTGTCCATCTCTTCCCCAAGCTCCGGCCGGGACACTCCGGCCTGTGCGGGTGTCTGCCGCAACACCGTGCGGCGTTTGCGTCGGGGTCCACCGGGGAACGACGCTACCCCGGGCTGGTGATTCCGCCCACACCGCCGCCCCATCGAGGAGTCACCCCGACCCGCGCGGCTTACGCTCGGAAGTCCCCTCGTCAACGACATGGGGACTTCTCCCGCAGGCCGTCAACGGAGGTTCCCACTCCATGAAGCTCACCGTCGTCGGCTGTTCCGGGTCGTTTCCGTCCACGGAATCGGCCTGTTCGAGCTATCTCGTCGAAGCCGACGGTTTCCGGTTGCTCCTGGACATGGGCAACGGCGCGCTCGGTGAGCTCCAGCGTCACTGCGGCCTCTACGACCTCGACGTGATCGCGCTCAGCCACCTCCACGCCGACCACTGCATCGACATGTGCGGCTACTTCGTCGCGCGCTACTACCGCCACGAGGGTGGCCGTTGCAGCCCCATCCCGGTCCACGGCCCGCCCGGCACCGAGCAGCGGCTCACCACGGCCTACGCCGACACGCCCTCCGACTCGTCGATGAGCGAGGTCTTCGCCTTCCGCACCCTGACCGCCGGCGGCAGCTTCGAGGCGGGCCCGTTCCGGGTGCGTACGGAGCTGGTCGACCATCCGGTGGAGGCGTACGCGTTCCGGGTCGAGCACAAGGAGAGCGGACGGGTCCTCACGTATTCGGGTGACACCGGTCCGTGCGCGGAGCTGGAACTGGCCGCGCGCGATGCCGATCTGTTCCTGTGCGAGGCGTCCTTCACGGACGGCAAGGAGCAGATCCCCGGCCTCCATCTGAACGGCAGGGAGGCCGGGGAGGTCGCCGCCAGGGCCGGCGCCGCCCGCCTGGTGCTCACCCATGTACCGCCGTGGACGGACCCGCAGATCAATCTGCGGGACGCCAAAGCGGTGTTCGCCGGGCCGGTGGAGATGGCCCGGCCCGGCGCGGTCTACGAGATCTGAGCGGCGGCGCCGCGACGCCGCCGCTCAGCAGCGCTACTTCGTCAGATCCTCGACCTCTTCGTCCGGCTCCCGCCCCGGGGTCTTGATGTCCAGCCGCACGATCAGGAAGCGGAAGGCCACGTAGTAGACCGCCGCGAAACACAGTCCGATGGGGACGATCATCCAGGGCTTCTCGGCCAGACTCCAGTTGATGGCGTAGTCGATGAACCCGGCGGAGAAACTGAAGCCGTGGTGCACCCCGAGCATCCAGGTCACCGCCATCGAGACGGCCGTGAGCACCGCGTGCACCACGTACAGCACCGGTGCGATGAACATGAAGGTGAACTCGATCGGTTCGGTGATGCCGGTCACGAACGAGGTCAGCGCCAGCGAGACCATCATGCCCGTCACGGCCTTGCGGCGGTGCGGCCTGGCGCAGTGCGCGATGGCCAGCGCGGCGGCGGGCAGCCCGAACATCATGATCGGGAAGAAGCCGGACATGAACTGGCCTGCGCTCGGGTCGCCCGCGAAGAACCGGGCGATGTCGCCGTGCACGACGTCCCCCGAGGCGTCCTTGAAGTCGCCGAGCTGGAACCAGGCCACGGTGTTGAGGAACTGGTGCATGCCGACGGGGATCAGCGCGCGGTTGATCAGGCCGAAGATGCCGGCCCCGGTGGCGCCCAGCCCCGTCATCCACTCGCCGAACGAGGTGATGGCATCGCCGATCGGGCCCCAGACCAGGGTGAAGGCCACGCCGACGAGCAGGCCGACGAAGGCCATGAGGATCGGCACCAGGCGGCGGCCGTTGAAGAAGCCGAGCCAGTCCACCAGCTTGGTGCGGTGGAAGCGCTGCCACACGACGGCGGCGATCAGCCCCATCAGCACGCCGCCCAGCACGCCGGGGTCGTTGTAGACGGCGGGTGTGTCCTCGCCGGCCTTGACCACCGCCTCGTGCACCGGGAACGCCTTCAGGACGTTCTTGTAGACGAGGAAGCCGACGAGCGCGGCCAGCGCCGTGGAGCCGTCGGACTTCTTGGCGAAGCCGATGGCCACACCGATGCAGAACAGCAGCGGCAGGTTGTCGAAGATGGCACCGCCCGCGCCGGCGAACGCGGCGGCGACGTCGTGCCACTTCAGCCCCTCGTCGCCGAAGACGTCGGGCTGGCCGAGCCGATTGAGGATGCCGGCCGCGGGCAGGACGGCGATGGGCAGCTGCAGACTGCGGCCGACCTTCTGCAGTCCTTGGAACAGTCCGGAGCCCCGCTTCTTCGCGGGAGCAGCGGTGTCCGTGCTCATGGGGGTGTTCCTCCAGGTGAAGCGGGCGCGGCACAGGGAGGGGCAGCCCGCGGTGGTCTACACCACTCTGGTGGTGTAGACCATTAGTAACACGGGTGCCGGACCGACCGGAACGGCCTGTTCCGAGTGATCCGGGTAACGTCCGCCACCCTGTGCGGGGCGCAGCCGCCCGGCTCCGCACAGGGCGCCGCCCGGCCCCCGCACGGGGTGCCGACGCCGGGTGCCGGGTGCCGGGCGGCCCGTCCTACCGCGTCACCTCGTCCTCGATCTCCTCGGCGACCTCTTCCGGCTCCCGCCCGGGGGTCTTCAGATCGAACTTGCTGATCACGACGCGGAAGAGCACGTAGTAGACCACCGCGAAACACAGCCCGATCGGGATGATCAGCCACGGTTTGGTGGCCAGGCTCCAGTTGATGACGTAGTCGATCAGCCCGGCGGAGAAGCTGAAGCCGTCGTGGACACCGAGTGCCCATGTCACCGCCATCGAGACGCCGGTCAGCAGTACATGGATGACGTACAGCGCCGGGGCGACGAACAGGAATGAGAACTCGATCGGCTCGGTCACCCCCGTGACGAACGAGGTCAGCGCCGTCGAGAGCATCAGGCCGCCGACCACCTTGCGCCGCTCGGGCCGGGCCGCGTGCGTGATGGCCAGCGCGGCGGCGGGCAGCGCGAACATCATGATCGGGAAGAAGCCGGACAGGAACTGCCCCGCGCTCGGGTCGCCGGCCAGGAAGCGGTTGATGTCGCCGTGCACGACCTCGCCGTCCGGCGTCTTGTAGCTGCCGAACTGGAACCACATGAAGGTGTTCAGGAACTGGTGCATGCCGATCGGGATGAGGGCGCGGTTGGCCACCCCGAAGATGCCCGATCCCCAGGCGCCCAGGTCCGTCATCCACTTCGAGAAGCTGGTGAGCCCGTCCCCGATCGGCGGCCACACCCACTGGCACACCACCGCGAAGAGCAGCGCGACGAAGGCCATGATGATCGGCACCAGGCGGCGGCCGTTGAAGAAGCCGAGCCAGTCCACCAGCTTCACCCGGTGGAAGCGCTGCCAGAACCACGCCGCCAGCAGGCCGACGACGATGCCGCCGAAGACCCCCGGGTTCTGGAAGGTGGCGGCGCCGGCGGCGGTGCCCTCCCCGGTCAGACAGGTGCCCTGCTCGGCGTCGTACCGGGAGCCGGCCGGGCAGGTGGGGAACTGCTGGAGGATGTTGTAGTAGACGAGGAAGCCCGCGACGGCGGCCAGCGCCGTCGAGCCGTCCGCCTTCTTGGCCATGCCGATGGCCACGCCGACGCAGAACAGCAGCGGCAGCCCGAGCGCCGAATCCAGCAGGGCGCCGCCCGCGCCCTGGAAGACCTTGGCCACATCGGTCCAGCCCAGCCCGTCGTCCCCGAAGATGTCCGGCTGGCCGAGCCGGTTGAGGATGCCGGCGGCGGGCAGCACCGCGATGGGGAGCTGGAGGCTGCGGCCCATCTTCTGCAGGCCCTGGAAGAAGGCGGAGCTCCACTTCCTCCCCGGCCCGGCTGCGGCGTTGGCGCTCACGAGCCTCCTCCTGACGCATACTGGTGTAGACCACTAGCGGCGGCCTCGGCAATCGCCGTCACCGTCACCGTCATCATTCGCCAGACAGTGCACCGGCGCTCGGATAGCTGGGCTGATCGTGGGTTAACGTGACAAAGCACCACGCTGCCCACCGGGCCGGAACACAGGGAGAGGGGCAAGGACATGGCCAGCAAGGCTGAGAAGATCGTCGCCGGACTCGGCGGACTCGACAACATCGAAGAGGTCGAGGGCTGCATCACCCGCCTGCGCACCGAGGTCAACGACGCCTCCCTCGTCGACGAGGCCGCGCTGAAGGCCGCCGGCGCGCACGGCGTCGTCAAGATGGGCTCCGCGATCCAGGTCGTCATCGGCACCGACGCCGACCCCATCGCCGCCGAGATCGAAGACATGATGTAGGGACGCGCCCCGTGAGGGGCGCGGGGAACTGCTCCCCCAGACTCCGTCCGGGAGGTGCCCCCACAGGCACAACGCACCCGCGGCCCGCAACGCACAGCAAGGGGCACCCCCTCATCAGCACTGCGGCAAGCAGAGAGGGAGCCCCCTCTCATTCGGCTGAGCCACCCGGCCACCGATACGCTCGCACGCATGTCACGTATCGACGGCCGTACGGCCGAGGAGTTGCGACCCGTCACCATCGAGCGCGGTTGGAGCAAGCACGCGGAGGGGTCCGTCCTCGTCTCCTTCGGCGACACCCGGGTGCTGTGCACCGCCAGCCTGACCGAGGGCGTGCCGCGCTGGCGCAAGGGCAGCGGGGAGGGATGGGTCACGGCGGAGTACGCCATGCTGCCGCGCGCCACCAACACCCGCGGGGACCGCGAATCCGTGCGGGGCCGGATCGGCGGCCGTACCCATGAGATCTCCCGCCTCGTCGGGCGTTCGCTGCGCGCCGTGGTGGACACCAAGGCGCTGGGCGAGAACACCATCGTGATCGACTGCGATGTGCTGCAGGCCGACGGCGGCACCCGCACCGCGGCGATCACCGGCGCGTACGTCGCGCTGGCCGACGCCGTGGCCTGGGCGCAGGACCGCAAGCTGGTCAAGGCCAAGGCCCAGCCGCTGACCGGCACCGTCTCCGCCGTCAGCGTCGGCATCGTCGACGGCGTGCCGCTGCTCGATCTGCGCTACGAGGAGGACGTCCGCGCCGAGACGGACATGAACGTGGTCTGCACGGGCGACGGCCGGTTCGTCGAGGTGCAGGGCACGGCGGAGGGCGCGCCGTTCGCCCGGGAGGAGCTCGACGGGCTGCTCGATCTCGCGGTCGCGGGCTGCGCGCAGCTCGACGGCCACCAGCGCACGGCGCTGGGACGCTGAGACGGCGACGGGAAACCGTGGAAGGCGGGCATCCGGGGGAACTTTGCTCTCGCTTTACGCGTCTAACCGGGTGCGGGCCGCACGTGTCGAACCGTGCGGCCCGACCAGTCGTTGTCGGAGGGGGAGGGGGACGCGCAGGTGTCACGGAGGAAGACCGTCACCGCGACAGCAGCCGTCGCACTGGTCGTCGCACCCCTGCTGCTGAGCTGTTCGGCAGTGGACAGGGCGCTGGACTGCGCCGGAACGGCCTCGACCGTCGCCCGGTCCGTGGACGACCTCCAGCAGGCCGTCTCCGACGCGGGTGAGGACCCGGCCCAGGCGGACAAGGCCCTGGACCGGATCGACAAGAACCTCACCGAGATCGACAAGGAGACGGACGACGGCGATGTCGGCAAGTCCGTCTCGCGGCTGCGCGAGGCGGTCGACAGCGTCCGCTCCGATGTGGAGGCGGGCCGTACGCCGCGCACCCAGCCGGTCGTGGACGCGGCGGACGAGCTGACGAAGGTGTGCACCCCGGGCTGAGGGCCCGGCGCACGCCGCCCGCCGCCGGACGGGATACTGGGGAGCCATGAGCACCCAGCGGCTGATCCTCGCCACCCGCAACGCCCACAAGGTCACCGAGCTGAAGGCGATCCTCGCCGACGCGGGCCTCGAGTTGGACCTGGTGGGCGCCGACGCCTACCCCGAGGTGCCGGACGTCAAGGAGACCGGTGTGACGTTCGCCGAGAACGCCCTCCTCAAGGCGCACGCCCTCGCGCAGGCCACCTCGCTGCCCGCCGTCGCGGACGACTCCGGACTGTGTGTGGACGTACTCGGCGGAGCGCCCGGCATCTTCTCGGCCCGCTGGGCGGGCCGGCACGGGGACGACGCCGCCAACCTGGAGCTGCTGCTGGCCCAGCTCGCCGACATCGACGCCGCGCACCGGGCGGCACATTTCGAGTGCGCCGCGGCCCTCGCGCTGCCCGACGGCACCGAACGGGTCGTCAGCGGCCGGCTGCGCGGCACCCTGCGGCACGCCCCCGCGGGCGCGGGCGGCTTCGGCTACGACCCGATTCTGCAGCCGGAGGGCGAGACCAGGACCTGTGCCGAGCTCAGCCCTCAGGAGAAGAACGCCATCAGCCACCGCGGCAAGGCGTTCCGCGCCCTCGTCCCCGCCGTGCGGGAGTTGGTCCGCTGAGGGGTGCCTGGGCGCTCCGCCCGTCACGGTGCGCGAGGGGGGACTCGAACCCCCACGTCCGAAGACACCGGCACCTAAAGCCGTCCCGTCTACCAATTCCGGCACTCGCGCGCGCACGTATCGTACTGCGCCCGGCTGTCCGCCCGGCGGGCCGGGGGCGGACAGCCGCACGGGTCAGAAGGTGGGCTCGTGGGTCTCGGCCCGGGCCAGCGCCCGTGCCTCCTCCTGGGTGCTGACCGAGGGCGGCGAGCCCGCCAGCGGCTGCTGGGCCGTCTCCTTCATGCAGGCCACCGCGATGATGCCGAGCAGTGCCGCCCCCGAGGCGTAGTAGGCCGGAGCCAGTTTGTCGCCGGTGGTGTCCACCAGATAGGTCATCACGCCGGGCGCGGTACCGCCGAAGACGGCGGTCGCCACGTTGTAGCCGATGGAGAGCGAGCCGTAGCGCACATCGGTGGGGAAGAGCGCGGGCAGCGTCGCCGACATCGTGCCCAGCAGACACACCAGGCAGGCCCCGAGCACCAGCAGTCCGAACAGCACCGCGACGAAGTTGCCCAGTTGGAAGAGGGCGAAGGCGGGGATGGTCAGTACGAGGAAGCCGACCATGCCGGTCATCAGGACGGGCTTGCGGCCGAACCGGTCGTTGAGGTGCCCCACCCGCTGGATCACCGTGGCCATCGCCACCATCGCGATGATGGCCGCGACCAGCTCCATCGAGTTCTCGTACCCGAGGGCGTCGGTGAGGTAGGCGGGCATGTACGACAGGAGCATGTAGTCGGTGACGTTGTAGGCGGCCACCAGGCCGACGCACAGCAGCAGCGTGCGCCACTGCTGGGCGAAGATCGACCTGAGCTCCTTCTGCGGCACGTTCTCCGACAGCTTCGGCTCGTTCGCCCCCACGGTGCCCGCCTCGGGGGAGTGCGACTGCTGCGCGGCCTGCTTCTGGAAGGCCGGGGTCTCGTCCAGCTTCATCCGCAGATACAGGCCGACGACCCCGATCGGCCCACCCACCAGGAAGGGGATGCGCCAGCCCCAGCGCAGCATCGTGTCGTCGCCCAGCGCGGTGTTCAGCACCAGCACCAGTGCGGCCGCGCCGGTGTAGCCGGTGAGGGTGCCCAGCTCCAGGAAGCTGCCGAAGAAGCCGCGGCGCTTGTCGGGCGCGTACTCCGCGATGAAGGTGGCCGCGCCGCCGTACTCGCCGCCGGTGGAGAAGCCCTGCACCAGCCGGCAGACCAGCAGCAGCACCGGCGACATGATCCCGATCGACTCGTAGGAGGGGATCAGGCCGATGCAGAAGGTGCCCGCCGCCATCAGCACCATCGTCAGCGCCAGTACCGTCTTGCGGCCGATGCGGTCGCCGAGCGGACCGAAGAACAGTCCGCCCAGCGGTCGCACCAGGAAGGAGGCGGCGAAGGCGGTGAACGAGGCGAGCAGTTGGGTGCTGCCGCCGGGGAAGAACACCTTGCCGATGGTGACCGCGAGATAGGCGTAGATCCCGAAGTCGAACCACTCCATGGCATTGCCGACAGCGGCTGCCGCGGTGGCGCGCTTGACCGTCGCCTCGTCGGTCACCGTGATGTCGCTACGGCGGACCTTCGGCGTCCGCCTGCGTCTGACCGCACGGAAAAGGTGCCGGTGCCGCTTGAGGGCAGCCGGGTCCCGGGGCTGATCCTCGTGCTTCATCCCTCATGGGTACCACCGGCTTCACCTCGGCATTCCCACCGTTGTCAAGGGCCCCGCAGGATCACTCCGAAGCCAGCCCCATGTCCTTGATCAGCTTGGCCACGTGCCCGGTGGCCTTCACGTTGTACAGCGCCCGTTCGACCTTGCCCTCCTCGTCCACGACGACCGTGGAGCGGATGACGCCGGTGACGGTCTTGCCGTACAGCTTCTTCTCGCCGAAGGCGCCGTAGGCCTCCATCGTCTCCTTGCCCGGGTCGCCGACGAGGGTGACCTTCAGCGACTCCTTCTCACGGAACTTCGCCAACTTCTCCGGCTTGTCGGGGGAGACGCCGATGACGTCGTAGCCCTGGTCGGCCAGCAGCTGCAGATTGTCCGTGAAGTCGCAGGCCTGCTTGGTGCAGCCGGGGGTCAGCGCCGCCGGGTAGAAGTACACGATCACCTTCCGGCCCCGGTGGCCGGAGAGCGAGACGTCGTTGCCGTCCGCGTCGGGCAGCGTGAAGTCCGGGGCGACGTCGCCGGGCTCCAGTCGTGGGCTCATCGGGGCTCCTTCACTCCAGTGCGTTTCCTCGGGTGGCCGCCGCGGTACCCACCGGTAGTGCTGTACTTGTCCGTAGTGGACTCATCCGCGGTCGACTTGTCCGCAGCGGCGGGGCCAGCCCTGCCCGAGCGTATCCAAAGGCCGCCGATCGGGGACGCCACGGGGCGGCGGCACCGGCTAGCTGACAGGATGGCCGCTGACACACGGTAGGACGCAGGACTGACAGCGACGGAGGCAGCTCGGTGCCGGAAGCCAGGACCCCCGCGGACATCGAGGCGGACATCATCCGCAGGCGGCAGGATCTCGCCGCCGCGCTGGACGAGATCGCCGTACGCGTGCATCCGAAGACCATCATGGGTGACGCCAAGGCGCGGGCGGCCGCCGCGGTGGACCGCACCGCGGGGCGGGCGTACGTGGTGGCCAACCGCACGGTCACCGATGTGCGGGCCCAGTTCGTCGGCGAGGACGGCGCCGTGCGGCTGGACCGGGTCGTGCCCGCCGCCGTGCTGGCCGTCGCCGTGGTGGGCGGCGCGCTCGCCCTCTCCTCCCGGCACAAGCCCGCCGGCCGTGGCCGGGCTCGCCGCCGTCGCCACTGAGGCGCTGAGATACGGTCTTCCGGTGAGCCCAAAGACCCCTGCTTCCACACACGATGACAAGCTGCCGATCCGCATGCTGCACGACCGCGTGCTCGTACGGACCGATACCAGCGAAGGAGAGCGCCGCTCCTCCGGCGGCATCGTGATCCCCGCGACGGCGGCCGTAGGACGCAAGCTCGACTGGGCGGAGGTCGTCGCCGTCGGCCAGAACGTACGAACGGTCGAGCCCGGGGACCGGGTGCTGTACGACCCGGAGGACCGGGCCGAGGTCGAGGTCCGGGGGGTCGCCTACGTCCTGATGCGCGAACGGGACTTGCACGCGGTCGCCGCCGAACGCCTCCAGGACACCGCCGACTCCACGGGTCTGTACCTGTAGCGTCGGCAGCGCCGCTGCCTCGGCGGCGGCCCCCCGCGGCGAGTGATCCGCTCCGCCCCTGACGGAGGAAGGGCGCCCCCTCAGCTCCATGGAGGGGGCGCCCTTCCGTATTCACCAGCGCGTATTCACCAGCGCGTATTCACCAGCGCGTGCTCACCAACGGCGGACACCGGGCGCCCCGCCGTTCCAGGCGCTGCCCGGATCTCCTTCGGTATCCCCGCCCGGGGCTCCGTTCCCGCCGACGCCGCCGGGGTCGCCGCCGCCGGGGTCACCGGGGCCGCCTCCGTCCACCCCGCCGATCGCCGGGTCGCTCGGCGGCGGGCTGCTGGGCGGCTGGGTGGACGGGGGAGGCGACGAGGGACCCTCGGTCGGCTCCTCGGGCTGGGTCGGCTTGTCGCTCGGCTCGTCCGACGGTGCCTCGGAGCTCGGGTCGGAGCTGGACGGCGGCTGGGTGCCGGGCACGTTCCCTTTGCCCGCCGTCTCCAGGTCGAAGTCCTTGACCGGGCGGCCCTCCAGCGCCTTCTTCGTGTAGGCGCCCCAGATCTCCGCCGGGTAGCCGCCGCCGTTGACGCGCGGCTGGCCACCGGCCCCGTACAGCGGCTCCTGGACGGCCGTCTTGGGGTTCTGGCCCATCACACCGATGACGGTGGCCAGGTCCGGGGTGTAGCCCGCGAACCAGGCCGCCTTGTCCTCCTCGGCGGTACCGGTCTTACCGGCGGCCGGGCGACCGGCGGCCTGCGCCGCCGTTCCGGTACCGCCCTGGACGACGCTGCGCATCGTGGCCGTCGTGGAGTCGGCGGCGGCCCGGGGGACGGCCTGCTTGGGGTCGTGGTCGGGCAGGTTGACGACCTCGCCGCCCCGGGTGGCCTTCTGCACCATGCTGTAGTGGCCGTGCTTGCCGTGGTTGGCGAGCGTGGCGTACGCCTCGGCCATGTCCAGCGGCGAGGCCGTGGTGACGCCCAGCGCGATGGAGCCGTTCGGGGCCAGATTGGGCACGTTCTTGGAGATGCCCAGGTCGACGGCGGTCTCCACGACCTTCTTGGGGCCGACGTCGATACCCATCTGGGCGAAGACGCTGTTGACCGACTTGTCCATGGCGGTCGAGACGGGGATCTTCCCGTAGGAGCGCTGGTCCTCGTTCTCGGGCGCGTAGCCGGTGCCCTGGCCGTTGCTCACCACTTCGCGCTTGTTGGTGCCGTCGTAGATGGTGTTCGCGCGGATGGGCCGGCCGTCCTGGGTGGTGGACTTGTGCTGGATGGCCGCGGTGAACAGGAACGGCTTGAAGGTCGAGCCGACCTGGTAGTCCCGGCGGGTCGCGTTGTTCGTGTACTGCTTGGTGAAGCCGATCCCGCCGTACATCGCGACGACCTTGCCGGTCTTCGGGTCCACCGAGGCGCCGCCGGCGCGGACGTACCTGTCGACCTTGCGGTTCTTCTTGTCCAGCTTCGACATCAGCTTGTCGTCGACCGCGTCGCGCATGGCCTTCTGCTTCTTCGGCTGGAAGGTCGTGGTGATCCGGAAGCCGCCGGCCGCCAGCCGCTGCTCATCGATGATGTTGTTGTTGATGAGGTAGTTCTTGACCGCCCAGACCAGGTACCCGCGCTCCCCGGACATGTTCCGCGGCGGCTTGACGGGGTCCGGCTCGGGGAACTTCATCTTCGCCCGCTCGCCCTTGCCCAGCCAGCCCTCCTCGACCATGCCGTCCAGCACGTAGTTCCAGCGGGCGACGGCGCGGTCCTTGTTCTCCGGGTGGGCGCGGGTGTCGTAGGCGTTGGGCGAGTTGACCAGCGCGGCCAGATAGGCGCCCTCGGCCGTGGTCAGCTCGCTGACGTCCTTGCCGTAGTAGGCGTGCGCCGCCGACTGGATGCCGTAGGCGTTGCGGCCGAAGTAGCTGGTGTTGAGGTAGCCCTGCAGGATGTCGTTCTTGCTGACCTCGTTGTCCAGCTTCAGCGCGATGAAGAACTCCTTGGCCTTACGGGTGACCGTCTGGTCCTGGCTCAGGTAGTAGTTCTTCACGTACTGCTGGGTGATCGTCGAGCCGGACTGGCGCTCCCCACCGGTGATCATGTTCCAGCCGGCGCGGGCCATCGCCTGCGGGTCGACCGCGGACTCGTTGTAGAAGTCGCGGTCCTCGGCGGCCAGCACCGCGTGCTGGGCCTTCTTCGGCACCTGACCGAGTGTGACGTTCTCGCGGTTGATCTCGCCGTCCCGGGCGATCTGGGTGCCGTCCGCGTACAGGAAGACGTTGGTCTGCGCCGCCGCGGCCTTGTTCGGAGCAGGGATGCTCACCAGCAGATAGCCGGCGACCAGCGCGCCCGACACCAGCAGGACGACCAGCAGTACGCCGCCCAGCACCATCCGCCAGGTGGGCAGCAGCCGGCGCCAGCCGGTGCGGCGGCGCTTCTGCTTCTTCTCCAGCTTCGCTGCCTTCTTCGCGGCCTTCTTGGCTTCCTTGGCGCTCATGCCGTCGTCCGCGGCGGAGGTGTTCTCCATGAGGCTGCCGCTCTCCTCGGGTGGGGTGCTGTCCCCGCCCGGTCCGTGCCCCACGGGCATGGCGGCCGTCTGGTCCGCACCGGCCGGTGGCGGCGGTACGGGCGGGGTGGGCGCCGCCGGCGAAGCGGACTGCTGGGACGAAGCAGGCGGCTCGCTCGGCGCGGGCTTGTCCGGTACTGCGGGCTGCTCGCTCGGCGCCGGCCCCTCGCTCCCGTCCGGGGCGGGCTGCTCGGGCCGGTCGGACCGCGCGGGCTGCTGGGGTGCGGATATCGGCCCCTCGCCCCGGTCGGCAGGCTGCTGCTCGCTCCCGCCGTCGCCCTTCGGCGGGCCGCCCTGACCGACGGGTCCCTTCCCGGCCTTGTCAGCGGAACTGCTTCCGGGCTGGTTCGTGCTGCTGCCCGGGGCCCCCGCGCTCTTCCCCGCGGCCCCGGCGGGCTTCTCCTGGGGGGTCTGCTCTGGCGGGCCGTCCGACTCCGGCTCCCGGCCTTCGGCGTCGCTGTTCGGCTCGTCACTCATGTCTGCAGGGACTCCTCGTCCAATGGCGGGCGATGCTGGTACGCCCCGTAGAACACTGTCGCACCCTCCGCACCGGAGAACGCCCTGGGGGCCGTAGCCCGGCCCGGTGGATATTCGATGGTCGTCCACCCGGCCCGTGAGCTAGGCTCCCTGGCTTCGCTCGCGCACGGTGTTCGCACGGAAGTGCTATGGGAAAGACGGTGAAGGAGCTCGAAAGGATGCATCTGCTCCGTCTCAATTTCGCCGTAGCCCTCAGCGGCTTCCGGCGCTACGCCACCTACCGCGTCGCCACGGCGGCCGGCGTCTTCACCAACACCGTCTTCGGCTTCATTCTCGCCTATACCTTCATCGCCCTGTGGCACGAGCGCCCCCACCTGGGCGGTTACGACCAGAGCCAGGCGCTGACCTTCGTGTGGATCGGTCAGGCGATGCTGGCCGGCGCGGCGCTGATGGGCGGCGGTTTCCAGGACGAGTTCCACGAGCGGATCAGGAACGGTGACGTCGCCATCGACCTGTACCGGCCGGTCGACCTTCAGCTGTGGTGGCTCGCCTCCGACCTGGGGCGGGCCGCCTTCCAGCTGCTGGGCCGGGGCGTGGCGCCGCTGGCCGTCGGGGCGCTCGCCTTCGATCTGGCGCTGCCCTCCTCCCCGTGGGTGTGGTTGCGGTTCCTGCTGGCCGTCTGGCTGGCCGTCGTGGTCAGCTTCGCGCTGCGCTACCTGTTCGCGCTGTGCGGCTTCTGGCTGCTGGACGCGACCGGACTGAACGCCCTGTCCACGCTGCTGAGCCTCTTCTTCTCCGGGATGCTGCTGCCGCTGACCGTCTTCCCCGGTGCCTTCGGCGAGGTGGCGCGCCTGCTGCCGTGGTCGGCCACGCTGCAGGTGCCCGCCGACGTACTGCTGGGCACCCATCCGGGCGGCTCGGCGGCCGGGCTCGCCTTCCAGGCGGGATGGGCGCTGGTGCTGCTGGCCGCGGGGCGCGCGCTGCAGACCGCCGCGACCCGCAAGGTGGTGGTCCAGGGTGGCTGACGGAACGCCGCGGCCCCGGGCGGTGCTGGGCGATGCGGTCTGGGGGGTACGGGCCTACGGCTTCATCGTGGCGATGTGGGTGCGCTCGACGATGGCCTACCGGGCCTCGTTCGCGATGATGCTGGCGGCGAACTTCGCGACGACCTTCCTCGACTTCGCCGCCATCATGATCATGTTCTCGCAGGTCGACGCGCTGGGCGGCTTCACGCTGCCCGAGGTCGCCTTCCTCTACGGCACCTCCTGTGTCGCCTTCGGCCTGTCCGACCTGCTGCTGGGCACGGCGGAGCGGGTCGGCCGCCGGGTGCGCGACGGCACGATGGACGTCCTGCTGACCCGCCCTGTCCCCGTCCTCAGCCAACTCGCCGCCGACCGGTTCGCGCTGCGCAGGCTGGGCCGGATCATCCAGGGCTCGCTGGTGCTGGGCTGGGCCGTACTCCGGCTCGACCTGGACTGGACGCCGGGCAGGGTGGCGCTGCTCTTCTCCATGGTGCTGAGCGGCGCCGCCATCTTCGGCTGTGTGTTCGTCCTCGGCGGTGCCTTCCAGTTCTGGGCGCAGGACGCCTCGGAGGTGCAGAACGCCTTCACCTACGGCGGTACGACGCTGCTCCAGTACCCACCCACCGTCTTCGGCAAGGAACTGGTGCGCGGTGTGACGTTCGTGGTGCCGCTGGCCTTCGTCAACTGGCTACCCGCGCTGCGTCTGCTGGGCCGGGACGATCCGCTCGGGCTGCCGGGCGGCCTCGACTTCGCCTCCCCCGCCGTCGCGCTGCTGTGCTGCGCGGTGACGGGTCTGGTGTGGCGGGCGGGGCTGCGCGCGTACCGCAGCACAGGAAGCTGACGGAAGGAAGTGGGAGCTGTGAGCGACGGGGACGGCGAGTTCATCGATGTCCGGGAGCTGACCAAGACGTTCACGGTGCGCCGCAAAACCGGCCTGCTGCGCCGTACGGCCACTCAGGTGCACGCTGTCGACGGGATCTCCTTCGCGCTCCGGCGCGGGGAGATGGTGGGCTTCATCGGGCCCAACGGGGCCGGCAAGTCGACCACCATCAAGATGCTCACCGGCATCCTCACCCCGACCGATGGAAGCCTGCGGGTGGCCGGGGTCGACCCCTGGCAGGAGCGCACCCGGCTGGTGCGGCGCATCGGCGTGGTCTTCGGGCAGCGCACCACCCTGTGGTGGGACCTGCCGCTGCGGGACTCCTACGGACTGGTCCGCCGTATGTACCGCATCCCGCGGGCCCGCTTCGAGGAGAACCTGGCCCGCTGCGTGGAGCTGCTGGAGCTGGGCGACCTGCTGGATGTGCCGGTACGGCAGCTCTCCCTGGGGCAGCGGATGCGCGGCGACATCACCGCCGCGCTGCTGCACGATCCCGATGTGCTCTACCTGGACGAGCCCACCATCGGCCTGGATGTGGTCAGCAAGGCCCGGGTGCGCCGGTTCCTGGTCGCCCTCAACGCCGAGCTGGGTACCACCGTGCTGCTGACCACCCATGATCTGAGCGACATCGAACACCTGTGCAAGCGGGTCGTGGTCATCGACCACGGCCGCCTCGTGTACGACGGCCTCCTCTCCGGCCTGCACGAGGTGGGGCGCGGTGAGCGCACCCTCGTGGTCGACCTGGAACGTGAGCTGCCCCCCATCGAGGGCATTCCCGGCGCTCGCACGGTGCGCACCGAGGGGCCGCGCCAATGGCTGGCCTTCCCCGCCTCCGCCAGCGCCGCGCCCCTGGTCTCCCAGCTGGCGGCCGACTACCCGCTGGTGGATCTGTCCCTCCGCGAGCCGGCCATCGAGGACGTCATCGCCCGGATGTACGCGGGCTGAGGACCCGGCGCGACGAAGCCGCCGGGCTCGTCCTTGCCGCCGGGCCCGCCCTCACAGCTTCGCCGGGCGCGAGCCCTTCAGCGTCTTCAGGTCCAGGGCCTGGGCCATGGCCTGGTACCCGTTGTCGCTCGGGTGCAGATGGTCGCCCGAGTCGTAGGCCGCACGCAGCCGCTCCGGGTGCGCGGGGTCCCGCAGGGCGGCGTCGAAGTCGACGACGTCGTCGTACACCTTCCCCTTGCGGATCTCGGCGTTGACGGCCTGCCGCACGGCCTCCATCCGAGGGGTGTAGCCGCGGTGGCCGCCGAACGGGGTGAGGGTGCCGCCGACGACGCGCAGGCCCCGCGCGTGCGCCTGGCGCACCAGGTCCCGCAGGCCGTTGACGATCCGCTGCGGATCGCGCTGGCGGGGCGGCTTGATGATGTCGTTGAGGCCCATCTCCACGACGACGACCTTCACACCGGTGCGGGAGAGCACATCGCGGTTCATCCGCGACAGCGCGCTCGGCCCGTTGTTGGGCGAGAACTTGCTGCCGTCGACCAGGACCCGGTTACCGCTGATGCCCGAGTTGAGGACGCTCAGCCGGGGCGCGTCGCGCTCGGTGCGCAGCCGCTCGGCGAGGAAGTCGGTCCAGCGCCGGTTGGCGCCGGGGCTGGAGGTGATGCCGTCCGTGATCGAGTCGCCCAGCACCGCCACGGCGCCCTCGGTCTCGGAGCTCCACACGTCGACACCGGTGAGATAGCGCCAGTACGGGCTCTGCTGGTCGAAGGCGGTGCCCGAGGTGTCCTCGGCGCGGTCGCCCGCGGCCACATAGCTGGTCTGCCGGGCGTACGGGTGGTAGGTGACAGGACCCGAGGGGGTGGGCGAGTAGGTGGTGACCAGCAGGTCGGCGGCGGGCGGCACGTTCAGCCGTACCGCGTCGCTGGTGACCTCGCCCCCGGCCGGGATGGTGACCGAGGACTTGTTGCCGAAGGTGAGGCGGCGCATGCTGCCGGCCGCGGCCGTGGGGTTGCTCGGGGCCGCGGCGAGGGCGACGCTCGCGTGGGTGATGGTCAGCGGGCGGTTGCCGAACAGATTGGACAGCTGGACACGGGCCTGGGTGCCGCCCACGGAGGTGTGCACGACGTTCCGTATCGACATGTTCGCGAAGCCGTCCCGCGAGCGCGGTTCGGCCGCCGCGGGCGCCGCGGCCCAGGTGCCGACCCAGTTGCCCGAGGAGGCGGGTGCGGCCGAGTTGCGTGCCTGGGGTGAATTCTCGTCCAGCCCGTCGCCGTTGTTGCCCGCTCCGATGAATATCGCGGTCGAGACGAGGACCACGATCGCCGCCAGTCCGGCGAGCAGGGCATAGCCCATGTTCCTGGTCACGCGCGATGGTTCTCCTCGGGCTGCACGGAGCCCGCCGGCTCCGGATGGTCTGCGGTGCCATGATCCCACGATCGGGGCACGGCGCCCGCTCGGGGGCCGTACGCCGGACGGGCAGTCGGTGGGCTTTCCCCCGGCACCTGGTCCTTGCTGATGTCGTTTCACTACCGCCGCTCACACAGACGCGGAACAGGCTTGCTCCGTTCCCTCCGATGTCCGGCAAGGGAGAATGTCCCTCCCCGGGCTCGAGGGCGGTTCGGGGCGGAAGGGGTACCCCGAAGCTCCGGAACGTCCGCCGGTGTCGGGGCGTGGCCAGGGGCGATGCAGGGGGAGAGTGGATCGGATGGAACCGATGACCCGGGGCGAGCGGACCGAGGGTGAGGATGCCCACGTGAGAGCGATCACACGCGGCCGTGCCGCATCCCGGCAACTCCCCGGAGCCGGGGACGAGGCGCTACGCCACTCGGGTGCCGCCGGGGCTTCGGGTGCCGCCGGTGGTGCCGGAGGGCCGCGGGGGCCGGGCGGTGTCGGCGGTTTCACCCCCGCGGACGAGGAGCGGCGGCGCGGCGTACGGCGGATGAAGACCATCGCCACCGGGGCGCTGCTGTTGATGGCCACCGTCTTCGTGCTGGCCAAGTGGGCGGGGCACGCGGGCGCGGGCTCCTGGACCGGTTATGTGGCGGCTGCCGCCGAGGCCGGGATGGTGGGCGCGCTCGCCGACTGGTTCGCGGTCACGGCGCTGTTCCGGCATCCGATGGGACTGCCGATCCCGCACACCGCGATCATTCCGACCAAGAAGGACCAACTCGGGCAGAGTCTCGGCGATTTCGTCGGGGAGAACTTCCTGTCCGCCGCTGTCGTCCGCGACCGGCTGCGTGCCGTCGGCATCAGCAGCAGGCTCGGCGCCTGGCTGGCACAGCCGGAGAACGCCGACCGGGTGACGGCCGAACTGTCCACCGCGCTGCGCGGGGCGCTGACCGTGCTGCGGGACTCCGACGTCCAGGCCGTCGTCAGCGAGGCCATCACCCGCCGGGCCACCGCCAAGGAGGTGGCGCCGGGGCTCGGCACGATGCTGGAGAAGATCGTCGCGGACGGCGGCCACCGCCGGGTGGTCGATCTGGTGTGCACCCGGGCCGCCGAGTGGCTGCGTGAGCACGGCGACTCGGTCATGGGCGCGGTCACGGGGGGCGCGCCGGGCTGGACGCCGAAGTTCGTGGACCGGAAGGTCGGTGAACGTGTCTACCGCGAACTGCTGCGCTTCGTCACCGAGATGCGGGACATGCCCGACCACCCCGCGCGCGGCGCCGTGGACCGCTTTTTGACCGACTTCGCCGCCGACCTGCAAAGCGACCCGGACACCCGAGCCCGGGTGGAGCGGCTGAAGAACGAGACGCTGGCCCGCGGCGAGGTGCAGGACCTGATCGCCTCGGTGTGGGGCGCCGTGCGGGCCATGCTGGTGGCCGCCGCCGAGGACGAGCGCAGCGAACTGCGGGTCCGGGCCCGGACCGCGCTGCTGTCGCTGGGCAACCGGCTGGCCGCCGACGGGCGGCTGCGGTCGAAGGTGGACGGTTGGATCGAGGGCGCCGCCGTGCATCTGGTGACCACCTACCGGGAGGAGATCACCTCGCTGATCTCGGAGACGGTCGCCGGCTGGGACGCCGAGCACACCTCGAAGAAGATCGAGGCCCATATCGGCCGGGATCTGCAGTTCATCCGGATCAACGGCACAGTGGTCGGTTCGCTGGCCGGGCTGGCCATCTACACGGTGGCCCGGCTGTTCGGGGTGTAGGTCCGGGTGGCCGTAGTTCCGTGACACGGAAGCTACGGTCCAGTACGTGAACGCTCTCTTGTGGTTCTGAACGCCCTCTTGGAGGATCAGCTGATTCGCCTGGGAGGGAGAGCGACGTGAAACTGCTCCGCGTCGGACCTGCGGGAGCCGAGCGCCCCGCGCTGCTGGACGAGGACAACACCCTGCGCGACCTGTCGGGGATCGTTGCGGACATCGACCCCGCCCTGCTCGCGGACCCCGCCGCGCTCGACAGGGTGCGCGCGGCGGCCGCCGCCGGGAGACTGCCCGAGATGGCGGCGGCGGCCGAGCCGGAAGGAGCGCGGATCGGGCCGCCGCTGGCCCGGATCGGCAAGATCGTGTGCATCGGGCTGAACTTCCACGACCACGCCCGGGAGACCGGGGCAGCGGTGCCCGAGGAACCCATCGTCTTCATGAAGGCGCCCGACACCGTCGTCGGCCCCCACGACACGGTGCTGATCCCGCGCGGCAGCGAGAAGACCGACTGGGAGGTCGAACTGGCCGTCGTCATCGGCCGCACCGCCCGCTGTCTGGACTCCCACGAGGAGGCACTCGCCCACGTCGCCGGGTACACCGTCGGCAACGACGTGTCCGAGCGGGCCTTCCAGATCGAGCGCGGCGGCCAGTGGGACAAGGGCAAGAACTGCGAGACCTTCAACCCGCTGGGCCCGTGGCTGGTGACGGCCGACGAGGTGCCCGACCCGCAGGCGCTGGAAATGCGCCTGTGGGTCAACGGGGAACTGCGGCAGGACGGCAGCACGGCGGACCAGATCTTCTCCGTCGCCGAAGTGGTGCGCTACCTCAGCCACTTCATGACGCTGTATCCGGGCGACGTGGTCTCCACCGGCACCCCGGCCGGTGTCGCCATGGGCATGGCCGAGCCCAAGCCGTACCTGCGCGCCGGCGACGTCGTGGAACTGGAGATCGAGGGACTCGGCCGCCAACGCCAGGTCATGAAGTCGGCGTGAACGCCTGCGCGGCGCGGGGGGGGGTACCCCCACGCGCGGACTGCCCAAGCGCGGCGTCAGGCGCTGTGCGCGAAAGAGCGGGCCGCCTCCAGCACCTGGAGGGTGGCCGCCGCCTCATGGGCGGTGACCGGCGGCGGGGTGCCGTCGTGCAGCGCGGCGGCGATCGCGTCGTAGAACGCGGGATAGTCGCCGTCCAGCGTGGGCACCTCGCGCAACTCGTCGGGGGCGTCCTGGGCACCGAGCGTGCCCCACGCGTCCTGGGGCTCCACACCCCAGGGCGCCCCCTCGGCGGGGCGCGCGCCCGCGCGCAGCGCGTTCTCCTGCGGGTCGAGGCCGTACTTCACATACGCGGCCCTGCTGCCCAGCACCCTGAAGCGCGGGCCGAGCTGGGCGGCGGTGGCGCTCATCCACAGATGGGAGCGGACGCCGGTCTCGTGGGTGATGGCGATGAAGGTGTCGTCGTCCGCCTCGGCACCCGCGCGCCGTACATCCGACTCCGCGTAGACGGAGGTGGCCGGGCCGAAGAGGGTCAGCGCCTGGTCGACCAGATGGCTGCCCAGGTCGTAGAGGAGTCCGCCCACCTCTTCCGGGTCGCCCGACTCGCGCCAGCCGCCCTTGAGCCGGGGGCGCCAGCGCTCGAAGCGCGACTCGAAGCGGAACACCTCGCCCAGCGCGTCCTGACCCAGCAGCGAGCGCAGGGTGAGGAAGTCGTTGTCCCAGCGGCGGTTCTGGAACGGCGCCAGCAGCAGGCCCCGCGACTCGGCCTTCGCCGCCAGCTCGCGGGCCTGCTCGGCGGTGGGCGCCAGCGGCTTGTCGACCACGACCGGCAGCCCCGCGTCCAGTGCGCGGTGCGCGAGGGGGACGTGGGTGCGGTTGGGGGTGGCGATCACCACCAGGTCGAACCTGTCCGCGTCCGCGAACAGCTCGTCCGCCGACGCGACCGTCCGCACCTCGCCGTCCGGGCCGCCTGCCGCCCGTGCCTGCTTGCGGCGCTCCGGGTCGGAGGTGACCACGGTGTCCAGCGCGAGCCCCGGTGTGGTGGCGATCAGCGGGGCGTGAAAGACCGATCCGGCCAGGCCGAAGCCGAGCAGCCCGACGCGGAGCGGCGTGACGGTGGTGTCCATGCGGTTCATGCCCCCACCCTTGCAAAGCCTTCCGGCGGGAGCACGCACCGCACCCGCCTCCGTACCGCGGCCCCGGGTACTCGACGGCGTACGCCTCGGGTACTCGACGGCGTACGCCTCGGCTGACCGGCACCGGTCGCTGCCGTTACGCTGAGCGCGGCGGCCGGTTCGTGCTCGGCTCACGCGCGCACGTCCCCGCCGGCCGGACCACCACGACCTGGCAGGAGTCCATCCGTGGCAGAGCGCAAGCCCATCGAGTCCTGGCTCACCGACATGGACGGTGTGCTGATGCACGAGGGGATCCCCGTCCCCGGCGCCGACTCGTTCATCAAGCGGCTCAAGGAGTCGGGGCGGCCGTTCCTGGTGCTCACCAACAACTCGATGTACACCCCTCGGGATCTGCACGCGCGGCTGTCCCGTATCGGACTGAGCGTGCCGACGGAGAACATCTGGACCTCCGCGCTGGCCACCGCGCAGTTCCTGGACGACCAGCGCCCCGGCGGCACCGCCTACGTCATCGGGGAGGCCGGGCTGACGACGGCCCTGCACGACATCGGATACGTCCTGTCCGACGCCGACCCCGACTACGTGGTCCTCGGTGAGACCCGCACCTACAGCTTCGAGGCGCTGACCCGGGCCATCCGGCTGATCAACGACGGTGCCCGCTTCATCGCCACCAACCCCGACGAGACCGGACCCTCGGCCGAGGGCGCGCTGCCCGCCACCGGCTCGGTCGCCGCCCTCATCACCAAGGCCACGGGCCAGCACCCCTACTTCGTCGGCAAGCCCAACCCGCTGATGATGCGCGCCGGGCTGAACGCGATCGGTGCGCACTCCGAGACCAGCGCGATGATCGGTGACCGGATGGACACCGATGTGCGCGCGGGCATGGAAGCCGGACTGGAGACCTTCCTGGTGCTGACGGGTCTGACCCGGCCCGACGAGGTCGAGCGGTACCCCTACCGCCCCTCCAGCGTCGTCGATT
The DNA here is from genome assembly GCF_017676345.1 of Streptomyces smyrnaeus. Taxonomy (GTDB): domain Bacteria; phylum Actinomycetota; class Actinomycetes; order Streptomycetales; family Streptomycetaceae; genus Streptomyces; species Streptomyces smyrnaeus. The sequence continues at coordinate 35,464 of NZ_JAFFZM010000014.1, forward strand.
CGATCGCGGACCTCGTCGACCGGGTCTGAGCGCAACTCTCTTGCCCTGCAGGGCCGCCGTACGGAGTAACGGGCGTGCTCTGCGGATGCGGAGCGGCACCACCGGGCGGAGCGTCTATGGCATCGGACCGATGCCCCGGAGGTCTCCGCCATGCCGCACGTCCCCGCCCCCGCGACGCTGGTCCGCAGCGGGGCGGGCCGGTGGCGGCCGGCCGTCGGGGCGGGGTGGGTCCTGCTGATGGTGGTGGTGTGGCTGTGCGCACCGGACTCCGGCACGTCCGGTGCGGCCGGGGGCGGCCCGCTGCTGGGGGACGTCTCCCGGGCGGGCAGCCTCGCCCCGGAGCGGTCCGGCACGGAGCGTCCCGCTGCGGGGGCCGCCGCCCCCACAGCGGAAGCCGGCCGGGGTCAGGGAGTGGAAGAGGCGGACCGCTCGCGGGGGGCGGACCGCTGCCGGCGCAGGGACGGGGCCGCGAAGACCGCACCCAGTACGCCCCACAGGACCACCTGCCCGCCCAGCGAGAGCATCCGGAAGTCCCACAGCAAGGTGGCCGGCACCGGGACCGCGTCCGGGTTGTCCGGCAGCAGGAAGAGCGCGGCCAAGGTGGCGACAACGGCTGCCGCGGCGCCCGACTGACGTACCGGCAGCCCGTGCCCGGCCTGCCCGAGCCGCTGGTGGACCTGGTGTGCCAGCACCGTTCCGAGTACGCCGATGACCAGCGCGGCCAGCCACAGGCCCTGCCGTTCGGTGACGGTGCCGCCGTCGCCGACCCCCGGCGGGTTCGCCGGGTAGCGCAGCGCCGGAAGCAGGGACAGCGCGAGGAACCCGGCGCCGGCCAGGCCCATGGAGCGCTGCCAGTCGCGGCCGTCGTCCCGGGGCGCCGAGCGGTTGGGGGAACCTCCCGGCCGAAGGCCGCGGGACAACGCGTAAGCGAGCGTGAAGAACACGCCGATCGCCAGACCGGCCACCACGGCGGTGACCACCAGCCCGAGGTGCTGGGTGCCCCGGCTGAAGAGTTCCTCGGCCTCGGCGGCATGGCTGTGCCCCGAGTGGGAGGCGCCCGCGTGCGCGGTGGCGGCTTCGGCTGCCGAGCGTTTCTCCTCCAGCCGGATGGCCCGGTCCATCAGGGGCTCGGCCAGCAGCAGTGAGAACAGCCCGGACGCCAGCCCCGCGATCCCGCCGGCCGCGAGACCGCGGCCGAGCAGGGGCAGCAGGGGATAGGGAGTTGGTTGTGCGGAGACGGACATGACGCGCGACCCCCGATCGGTCAGTGGCAGGGGGCGCCGAACAGATGACGGCCGTCGTGCGAGAACTCGTGCAGATAGGAGCCGGTTGCCGAGACGAGGTCGCCGTTGTCGACGAAGACGGCGTACAGGGCGATCAGCGCGACGATCGCGGCGGCGGCGACGATGAGCCAGTCGCGGGTCCTGACGGTCGCCGGGTGTGCGGCGGCGCTCTCGGGTGCGACGGTCGTGCCGACGGTGTGCGGGGACATCCGCGTGCCTCCTCCTGGGGTTTCCACGCCCCATCGGTGGAGAAGCGACAGATCAGTTCCTGACTTCCGCGGCCGCCGGGGCGGTTGCGGACACAGTGGCGGGACCGTCCCGGAGTCGCACCGGGTTCCTGAGCACTGTCGCCTCGATATGAAAGTATGCCGTTCCGGAGACTCCCAGCCTGTCATGACCACTGTCAACAAGGTCCCCGTCACACTCCCCGTCGCACCGGGTGCGGAACTCGGCCGTGCGAATCGGGCGTTGTGACACGATGGGGCGACGTTGTGGCCCGTCAGCGGTCCGGTCGGCGGCCGACCGGCGGTCCGGTCGATGGCCGGAGTACAGCCGAGGGGGAGTGGATGTACGGCAGCGCCAGTAACGGCGCCCGGCGCCCGCGTACCGCGCGCGCGATATGCGCCCGCGCCCGGGGCGTCACCGGGAGCGCAGTGGCGGGAGCCCTGCTGCTGGCCGGCTGCTCGTCGGGTGGCGGCGCGGACGACGGTGACCCGCAGGCGGGTCCCACCGTGCGGCAGCGCCCCGAGTCCGTGGCCCCGTACTGGGTCGACCCCGCGGGGAACGCCGCACGGCAGGCGCGGGCCTACGCCGAGGACGGCAAGTCGGCGCGGGCCGCACAGCTGAAGAAGATCGCCGAGCAGCCGGTGGCCGAGTGGATCGACTCGGCCGACCCCCGCGGCCACACCGCCCGCGTCACCAAGGCCGCGGCCGCCGCGGACCGCGGCGCGCTGCTCGTCCTCTACAACGTGCCGCAGCGGGACTGCGGGCAGTACAGCAAGGGCGGCGCGAAGGACGCTGCGGCCTACCGCGCTTGGCTGGACGGCGTCGTGGCAGGCATCGGGAAGCGCACCGCCACGGTGATCGTGGAGCCGGACGCCCTGGCCCACACCGTCTCCGGCGCATGCGCCGCACCCCAGCTGCGTGAGGAGCGCCACCGGCTGCTGCGCGACGCCGTCACCCGGCTCAAGCGGCTCCCCGGCACGACGGTCTACCTGGACGCCGGAAACCCGGACTGGATCCGAGACCCGGGCGCGCTGGTCGAGCCCCTCCGCCGGGCGGGGATCGGCAAGGCCGACGGGTTCGCGCTGAACGTCTCCAACTTCCAGACCACCGCCTCGAACGTCGCCTACGGCAAGCGGCTGTCCTCGATGGTCGACGGCAAGCACTTCGTCGTCGACACCAGCCGGAACGGCAACGGGCCGCTGCGCGGCAGCGGGGACGAGCGCTGGTGCAACCCGCCCGGCCGGGCGCTGGGCGAGGCGCCCACCACCCGGACGGGACACGAGAAGGTGGACGCCTATCTGTGGATCAAACGGCCGGGCGAGTCGGACGGCCAGTGCCGCGGGGGCCCCGCGCCGGGCACATGGTGGCCGTCCTACGCCCTGGAACTGGCCCGCAACACCAAGGGGTGAGCCGTGTCAGGCGGCTGAAGAAGGGGGTGCCCCTGGCTGTCCGTTGCAGGCCAGGGGTGCGTTGTGGCTGTGGGGGCACCTCCCGGACGGAGTCCGGGGGAGCAGTTCCCCGCGCCCCTGACGGGGCGGGACCCCTACTTCGGGTCGCCCGTGGTGATGGGGGCGTGCGCCGCGTCGGGGTCGATGCCCACATGGACCCACTGGGCCTTCGAGGGTACGCCGTCCCCGTCCACGCCGAAGACCATCCACCAGCCGGGTGTGACCAGGGACGGATCGTCCGGAATGGTGGTGGTCACCGTTCCATCGGCGGACCGCTTCATCTTCAGCGCGACGGACGACTGCTCCACGTTCGTCACGTGTGTGAAGGAGCCGGGTCGCACCAGCCGCAGCCGCTTCAGCGAGGCGGCGTCCTTGCTCTTGAGGGAGAGCCGGGAGCCGGGCATCAGCTTCTCCGGGTTGCCTTCGGCGAGCCGCAACTGCGGCTGGGGTTTCCCCTTGTGCAGGTAGGGCGGTGTGTAGATCTCGATGCGCTGGTCGAACTCCCCCGGCTTGGTGTTGGCCTTGTCCGCGTACAGCGAGTCCGAGCCGAAGGTCATCACCCGGCCGTCGGGCAGCAACAGCCCGCCGGAGTGGTAGTTGCGGCCGACCAGGGGCGCGGCGGCCTCCTTGAACTTGTTGGTCTTCGGGTCGTAGAGCGCGGCCTTCAGCACATTGCTGTCGCTCTTGCCCCGGTACCGGCCCGAGCCGTTCGTCGTCAGCACGGTGTCGTTCGGCAGGATCACGCTGCTGGGGTAGCGGACCTTGTCGTAGAGCCTGGGGCCGTCGCGGAAGCGGGGGGTGTCGGAGGACAGGTCCACGATGCGGGTCTTGTCCGTGGTCTTGTCGGACTCGCCGACCCCGCCGCCGCCCTCGACGATGAACTTCCGCGACTGGGTGGGCGGCAGCGGTACCGACATCGCCGTCTCCAGCACGTCCGGGTCGCTCATCCCGGGGATCTTGGTGAACTTGTTCGTCTCCAGGTTCCAGATGCCGGGCGTGCGGCCCTTGTCGGCCGGTCCGTACCCGGCGGTGGTGCCGCTGTAGAAGACCCGGTTCTCGCCGATCAGGTGCAGCCCGGGGTAGGTGGGGAAGAAGCGGGTCTCGGGCATGTAGTGCCACTTCTTCGTCTTCGGGTTGTAGATCTCGTTCTTGCCGGGGACGACCTGGCCGATGTCGTCGAGCCCGGAGACGGACATGACCCTGCCGTCCTGGAGGGTGAGCTGGGTGGGGTACCAGCGGGCCTCGTGCATCGGGTCGACGGTGATGTAGCGCTCGGCCACCGGATCGAACTCGTAGGCGTCCTTGATCCCCTGGAAGTCCTTCTTGTCGAAGGACATCTTCTGGGCGATGCCGTAGACGTCGTGCTTCCACGCCCCCTTCAGACCGCTGACCGCGTACTTGTCCTCGGTGCCCGTCTGGTACTCGCGGCCTTCCTTGGCGGCCTCGGCGTACAGCCGGGTGACGCTGTGCACGGTGGCGACCTTGCCGGTCTCCGGGTCCTTGACCTTCTTCGCGGGCGGCAGGTTGACGCTGCGCTGGGCGACGAACGTCTTGCCCGTCCTGCGGCCGGTGAAGCGCGTCCCCTTCTTGATCATCTTGGACCGGTCGGGGTTCTCGTTGTAGACGAACATCAGCCCGCCGGCCTTCTTCACATCGCCCTGGAGCGTCTCGTAGCGCTGGGTGCCGCCCGCGACCAGCAGCTTGCCGTCGGGAAGCTGGTTGTGCCCCGAGCAGAACAGGTCGTTGGGGGTGGGGATGTTCTTGAAGGTGTTCTTCGCCGGGTCCCACAGCACGGTGCGGAAGCTCTTGGCCTTGAAGTTCTTCGCGTCGTTGCCCGAGCCCGCCACCAGCAGCACCTTGCCGGTGTGCAGCAGTGCCGCGTGGATGGTGTTGATCCGGTACTTCTCGGGAATGTCGACGATCTGCCAGTGGCCCTTCTCGGCCTTGTACTCGGGCCGGTTGATCTCGTACTCGTGGTACTGCTTCGAGGCGAAGCCGTACAGCGCCGGGCCGTTGAACCCGGCGATGAGCGCGACGACCGCCGTACCGATGGCTATGCGCCGGGCCCGTCGCTTCTTGGCGCTCGCGGCGCGGCGACGGCTCCGTCGGGTTGTCATCGTTCCTGTCCCCCAAGGACGCTCTGGTTCACATACTGCCGGTCGGGCGCGTACGCCGACGGTGGGCCGGCCGCCCCGGTCCCGGCCGGGGCTTCCGCCGCGGCCGGGGGCTGCGGCGATGCGCCGTGCCGGCTCCTGCGGCGGCCTCTGCGCGCCGTGCGGCGCCGCTTCTCGGCCCGGACGGTGGCGCGCCAGCCGACGATCGGCGCTGCCGTGATCAGCAGCGCGAGCGCCGCCCAGGTGAGCATCGCCGGATGGTCGTGGCCCAGGAAGAGGGAGCCGACGAGCGAGCCGGCGAAGACCGCGATGAAGAACAGGTGCACCCGGAAGGTGCCGAAGAGGGTGTCCGGGCTCGCCGAGTCACCCTTGGGCGTGACGACGAACTTGCTCTTGCGGCGCAGCACGGTGTCGAAGAGGGAGCGCGCGTAGATCGGCGCGGACAGCGCGGACATCAGCATCCCGGCCAGCCCGCCGGAGCCCTCGGGCTCGTGCGGGGAGACGTTGTGCCGCCGGTTCCAGATGTACAGCCCGATCTGCAGCGCGGTGGCGTTGCCGTACAGCGCCATCCAGATGGTGGGGTCGATCTGCACGCCGGAGGCGCCCATGCCGAGGAAGAGCGCGCAGGACAGCGCGGCCAGGATCCAGTTGAGCGCCGAGGCCGGGTAGAAGAGCATCAGCAGGGTGTAGTTGAACAGCTTGCCGGGCGGCATGGAGCCCAGGCCGCGCCAGTACTGCCCCAGGATCGTCTCGTAGGTGCCGCGCGACCAGCGCAGTTGCTGGGTGAAGAAGTCCGTCCAGGCGTTGGGGCCCTCGCCGACGGCCAGCACGTCGGGGGTGTAGACGGAGCGCCATTTGTTGCCGGTGGCCGGGTTGCGGTGGCGGTGCATCTCGAAGCCGGTGGCCATGTCCTCGGTGATGGAGTCGTAGAGACCGCCGATGGACTTGAGGGCCTTGACGCGCACCGCGTTGCTGGTGCCGACGAACATCGGCGCCTGGTAGCGGTTGCCTGCGCGCTGGATGAGGGCGTGGAAGAGGAACTGCTGGCTCTCGGCGGCCTTGGTGACGAAGTTGTCGTAGTTGCCGTAGACCTGCGGGCCGATGACGAAGCCGACGTCCGGGTCGCGGAAGTAGCCGAGCATCCGCTCCAGGTAGTTGGGCAGCGGCACATGGTCGGTGTCCACGCCGGCGAAGAAGTCGTAGTCGTCGCCGTGCGCGTCCAGCCAGGCGTTGTAGTTGCCGTGCTTGGTCTTGGCGCGGAAGGCGCCCTTGGCGGTGTTCCACCTGGCCGTGCCCTTGCGGGAGAAGTGGTGCACTCCCAGCCGCCGGCAGACCTCCTTGACCTGGGGGTCGTCGCCCTCGTCGAGCAGCCAGACGTGCATGGTGCCGCGGTGCCGCACCCGTACGGCCGCCTCCAGGGTCCTGGTGACCATCTCGATCGGCTCCTTGCCGGGCACGAACGAGGTGAGGAAGGCGACGCGGGTGCCGGCCTCGGGCACCACGGGTATCGGGTCGCGGGCCACCAGGGTGGCGTGCGCGTTGGACAGGACGTTGAGCGTACGGAACAGCTCGATCAGCCCGATCGAGACGAGCATGACGACATCGAGCTTGAGCACCAGGTCGGAGACCTCGCCCGCGTCGCGGCGCGTCCAGTGGTCGGGCTGCATCAGCCAGACCAGCAGCGCGGCGGACAGCAGCGGGGCCAGGCACAGCAGGAAGCCCGCGCGGAACCGGTGCGGCTCGTCGGCCAGCAGGCTGCGGTAGCGCACCCGGTAGGGCCGGTCCGGGTCGGGCCGGGTGAGCGGCCCGGCGAGCCGGCTGTAGTGCTCGTAGTCGTAGCGGGGCGCGGCACGCTCCCAGGGGTGCGGGGAGGGCCGCCGGGAAGGCGCCGACCGGCCGGAGGGTCTGCGCAGTCCGGGTATGCGCAGCTGCGTGGTCTGCGTCGGGTCCTGGCTGTCGTGCTCCTGCCATTGCGGGTGCCGGGCGCCCATGGGCGGCGTGGTCATGACTTCTGTCCCCCCGCACGCACCTGTGGGGCGTGCTCTTGTGCCGAGCCGCGTCCTGGCCCCCGCTCGAGGCGCGGCGTACTTCGGTCTCCGTGTCCCCGTGTCCCCGCAGCACGGTACGGACCGAACGGTAACCGCACGTCAGGTTCTACAACTTGGCAGATGAACGCAAGAGCGGAAGGGGTGGTTTAGCGCCATTGGGGCGTTATCGGAGCGGCAGATGTGATGGAGGAGTCACCAAAACGTGGCTGCCGTGTGGTGGCGTCCGAGGCGGTCGAACGGAGTCGTTCACGGATGTTGCCGAAATGGGCGCGCACGGCCTCCTCCGCGCGCCGCATGTCACCGCTGCGGACGGCGTCGAGGATCGCGGCGTGCTGCTGCCAGGTCATCCGCGGGTCCGGCCGCAGTTCGGCCAGATCCGTGCGTACCCGGTGGAAGGCGTCCCAGAAGGCGTCCAGCACCTCGCTCAGCAGCGAGTTGCCCAGCCCGGCGTAGAGCGTCGAGTGGAAGGCCCGGTCGGTCTCCGCCCGCACCTCCCCCTCGTCCGCCTCCCGCCGCATCCGCTCGACCAGCGCCTCCAGTTCGGCCAGCTGCTCGGGCCCGGCCACCAGCCGCGCCATCAGCCCCGTCTCCACCGCCTCGCGCAGCTCCAGCAGTTGCAGCAGGCTGTCCTCGCCGCGGTAGTGCCCGGCGACGGTACGGAAGGAGAGCCCCTCGGTCATGGGGGCCATGGACATCGTGCCGACGTAGGTGCCGAAGCCGTGCCGGATCTCCACGATGCCCATCGCCTGCAGCGCCTTGAGCGCCTCGCGCACGGAGTTGCGGCTCACCTCCAGCCGCTCCATCAGCTCCGTCTCGGTGGGCATCGGGGCACCGGGCGGCAGCCGCTCCTCGATGATCAGCTTTTTGATCCGCTCCTGGATCTCCCCGAGCCTTCCCCGGCTGCGCACCCTGTGGCCTCCTTCACCCGGGCCTTGTCACCGCCCCGTCACCCGCCCTTCGGCCGTCAGCCTACGCGGGCCCCGGAGCGCGGGGCGCGGTGAAGGTGACGAGGCGCGGTCCGGGACGGCCGTCGGTCGCGAACGTCAGCAGCCGCTCGCCCTCCTCGGCCAGCGCCTGTTCCACCTCGTCGGCCAGCGGCTCGAAGGGGGCCAGGGTCAAGGTGGCGGTCTTGCGGCCGGTGTCCGCCTTCCAGGTGCCGCGCACCCTGCCGTCCACCAGGAAGGTGCCGGGCACCTGTCCGTTCTTGGTGGCCAGGGCGCGGCGGACCGGCTCGTCCAGGAGGCGGGAGCGGTCCGCGTGCGAGAGGATGATGTTGTCGTACTCGGCCAGGAAACGCACCGGCAACGGGAGTTCGGGGTCGGGCCGGGGCGCGTCGGGCAGGTCGAACAGCTCGCGGCCCGCCTCGTCGGTGAAGACCCGCAGCTGGGGCCGCAGCCGCTCCAGCACCTCACCGAGCCGGGTCAGCCCCGACCAGCTCTGCGCGTCCCGTACGGAGGCCGGGCCGAAGGCGCCGAGGTAGCGCAGCACCATCGTCTCCACGCACGGTTCGGCCGCCGGGGGCCGTCCCAGCCAGCGCTCCACGGTGTCCACCACCGGCTGTCCCGAGCGCCCCCACAGCCCGCGCGGCGGCAGCTGCACCAGCGCCAGCAGATACCGCGCCGTCATCGCCAGCGCGCGGGCCTCCACCTGCGGCCAGCGCTCCTGGAGCCGGACGCCGAGCTGGCTGCCGGTCAGCGGCTCCTCGGCGAGGAGCGTGCGGGCCGCCTCCGCCACCTGCCGGGGGTCAGCGCCGCCGAGCTGTTTGGCGAGGGAGGTGCGCACCATGGCCTCGTGCAGCGGCTGGGTGAGGGCCCGCAACTGGATCGCGTCGCGCTCGCTGACCAGATGGACGGTGCCGCGCATGACGCTGAGCCTGACCAGTTCGCGGCTCTCCAGCAGCAGCGAGAGGTCGCGCGGGTCGAAGTCCGCAACCCTGCTCCACAGGGCGAAGTACGGCGGCCTGGGCGCCTGTGCCTGGAGACCGACCAGGTGCTCGACGGCGTCCCGTACCGGCATCCGGGCGCGTTCGACGAGCAGTTGGCGTGCGAGCAGGGCGCGGCACAGGGCCGGCCGCGTCAGGGGTGCGGGCATGGTCATGAGTCTCGCCGATGGGGCCGTGCCGCGCCACGCGACGGCCGCGGCACGGCGCGCCCGGAACCCCAACAGCGGGGTATGTACCGGGGCATGCGGTATGGATGGAGACAATTACTCCCGAGGGCACCGACAAGGGAATGAGTCCATGCACAATGCCACCCCTGGAGCTGGAGCCCGCGGCGCGCTCACTCCCGGCACGCTCGCGCTCGTCCTCGGCGTGCTCCTCGTCCAACTGAGCTTCCTGCTCTCCTACATCGGCTCCTTCCACGCTCCCGACCCGCAGGGCATCCCGATTGCCGCCGTCGCGCCCCAGAAGGCGGCCGACCGGCTCGACCGGCTGCCCGGGGACCCGCTGTCCGTCACCGTGGTCGAGGACGAGCACACGGCGCGTGAGCGCATCCGGGAGCGGAAGGCCGAGGGCGCCTATCTGATGAACCCGCGCGGCAGCCGGGACACCCTGCTGGTCGCCTCCGGCGCGGGCGGCCCCCAGGCCCAGGCGCTGCGCAAGGTCGGCGAGCGGGTGGCCGCCGACCAGGGCAGGCAGCTGAAGGTGGTGGACGTCGCCCCGTCGGGGGAGCAGGACCACGAGAGCCTGACCGCGTTCTACCTCATCGTCGGCTGGCTGGTGGGCGGTTATCTGCTGGCCTCGCTGATGGGGGTGCTGGCGGGCACCCGGCCCGCGCGGCCGGGACTCGCCGGGCTGCGGCTGGCCGGGGCGGCGGGGTACGCCGTCCTGTCCGGGCTCGGCGGGGCGATCATCGTCGATCCGGTGCTGCACGCGCTGCCGGGGCACTTCGTGGCGCTGTGGTGGGTCGGTGCGCTGCTGGTGTTCGGTACTGCGGCGTGCACGCTGGCGCTGGAGGCGTTCTTGGGGGTGGTCGGCATCGGGGTGGCGGTGCTCATCTTCGTCGTCCTGGGCAATCCGAGCGCGGGCGGCGCCTTCCAGCAGCATCTGATCCCCTCGTTCTGGCGGGCGATCGGCGACTGGATCCCGACCGGTGCCGGGACCACCGCCGTACGCAACATCGTCTACTTCTCCGGCAACGCGCTCGGCACGCCCCTGCTGGTGCTCGGCGGCTGGGCGCTGGCGGGCGTGGTGCTGCTGCTGGTGGGGTCGCTGCGGCGCAGGGAGCGCGGTCTGACCCTTCCGCTCTGAGGAACCGGAGCGCGGCAGGCCTCCCGATCTGACGCAGCATCAGTTATCGTGCGCGGCCATGAGCGCATCGGTGAGCGCACCCCGCAGGCACCCGGCGCCCGGCGCGGGCACCGTCGCCGAGCTGGTACGGGCCCAGTGGCACGATCCGCGCCCCGGCGGGCTCCGGGCCGCCGGGCTCAGCCTCACCCGGCACGCCACTGCCGCGGCTGCCGCCGCCCGCGCCGCGCTCCTGGCCGACCTGCTGCCCCGCGGTGCCGAGCCGCACATCGGAGTGCTGCTCGACAACACGCCCGAGTACCCGCTCTGGCTGGCCGCCGCCGCGCTCGCCGGAGCCACCGTCGTCGGCGTCAACCCCACCCGGCGCGGCGCCGAGCTGGCCCGCGACATCAGCCACACCGAGTGCGCCCTGCTGGTCACCGAACGCGCCCACCTTGCGCTGCTGGACGGACTGGAGCTGCCCGTGCTCCGGCGCGGCGGGCCGGGCCCGGGGCGGCTGCTGGTGACCGACGAGCCCGGTTACGCGGAGCTGCTGCGGCCGTACGCGACCGCGGAGCCGGGGGAGGTCACCGTCGCCCCGCCCGAGCCCTCCCGTCGCATGCTGCTCACCTTCACCTCCGGCTCCACGGGTGCACCCAAGGCCGTCGTCGTCACCCAGGGCCGACTGGTCGGCGCCGGAAGCGCGCTGGCCGACCGGTTCGCCCTGGGCCGGGACGACGTGCACTACCTGTGCATGCCGCTGTTCCACGGCAACGCCGTCATCGCGGGCTGGGCGCCGGCGCTCACCGCGGGCGCCGGGGTGGCGCTGGCCCGCCGCTTCTCGGCCTCGCGCTTCCTGCCCGATGTACGTGCCCGGGGCGCGACCTACTTCACCTACGTCGGCCGTGCGATCCAGTATCTGCTGGCCACACCGCCCCGCGAGGACGATGCCGACAACCCGCTGCGGCTCGGCTTCGGCACCGAGGCCGGCCCCGTGGACGCGGACCGCTTCGCCGCGCGGTTCGGCGTCCGGCTGGTGGAGGGGTACGGCTCCTCCGAGGGCGGAGCGGCCCTCCAGCACGACCCGGACGCACCGCCCGGAGCCGTGGGCCGGGCCGCGCCGGGCACCGATGCGGCCGTCGTCGACCCGGACACCGGCACGGAGCGGCCCCGCGCCCGCCGCGGGCCCGACGGCAGGCCGACGGAGGTCGCGGCCGCCATCGGAGAACTGGTCAACCGGGGCCCGAACGGTTTCGAGGGCTACTGGAAGAACCCGGCGGCCGACGCCGCCCGCACCCGAAACGGCTGGTTCTGGACCGGCGACCTGTTCTTCCGGGACGAGGAGGGCTGGTTCCACTTCGCCGGGCGCGCGGACGACCGGTTGCGGGTCGATGGCGAGAACCTGGCCGCGGCCGTGATCGAGAACACCCTCGCCCACTGCCCCGGGGTGCACTCCGCCGCCGTCTACGCCGTGCCCGACCCGGTCTCCGGCGACCAGGTCATGGCCGCCCTCGCCGTCGGCCCCGAGGGCGCCTTCGATCCGCAGGGCTTCTCGGCGTTCCTGGCCGGGCGGACCGAGCTGGCCACCAAGGCCGCGCCGCGCTTCGTGCGGATCCTGCCGGCCCTGCCGCTCACCGCCACCCACAAGATCGACCGCGCGGCGCTGCGCCGTGCGGGCTTCCGCTGTCCGGAGCCGGTGTGGTGGACGCCCTACGAGGACGTCCGGGAACCCGGTGCGGGAGCGCGCGGCAGGGCGCCCGGGACCGGCTACCGCCCACTGACCGGACCGGACCTGGCGGCACTGCTGGCCAGGTACGAGGCACACGGCCGGGCCGGGCTCGTCGGGGGCGGGCCCCGGCCGGACGGGTGGTCACCAGCACCCTCTCGAAGGGGGTAGTATTTGTGTCGTCGGCCGGAAACGGCGACGGGCGCCGCTAGCTCAGTTGGTTAGAGCAGCTGACTCTTAATCAGCGGGTCCGGGGTTCGAGTCCCTGGCGGCGTACCCACAGGCTGCGGCCCCCTTGGTTTCCAAGGGGGCCGCAGTCGTCTTGGTGCGGAAGCGCTCAGATCGCCAGCGACAGCATCACCGGCGCGGCCCGCTGACTCAGCACCTCGGCGGCGCGGCGCAGCCGGTGCGCCTGGTCGACGGGGAGCGAGAGCGCCAGGCAGCTGACCGCCGAGCCCGCCGTCACCGGCACCGCGGCGCAGACCGTGCCCACGGCGTACTCCTGCAGGTCCAGCACCGGGACGGTGGGCGGCTGCCGGTCGAGCGCGGTCAGCAGCAGCCGCTCGTCGGTGATCGTCCGAGAGGTGAGCCGGGGCGTCTTGTGGCGGGAGAGATGGTCGAGGCGCCGGTCGTGGTCGAGCTGGCTGAGCAGACACTTGCCGATCGCGGTCGCGTGCGCGGCCGAGCGGAAGTCCACCCACTGGTTGACCGCCGGGGTGGTGGGGCCGTCGGCGACCTGGGTGCTCTCCAGCTCACCGTCCTGGTACCGGCCGAAGTAGACGGCGGCGCCCACGGTGTCCCGCAGCTCGTCCAGGGTGGCCTGGAGCCGTTCGCGGAGGGCGCGGGCGCGCTCCACGCCGGAGCCCAGCAGCACCAGCGCCTCCCCGACGACGTATGTGCCGTCCTCCAGTTGCGCCAGATACCCCTCGCGGCACAGCATGCGCAGCAGTTGGTCCAGCTGGCCGGTGGGCAGTCGGGTCCGGCGGGCTATCGCGTCCTCGTCGATGCCGTCCCGGTACCGGGAGACGGTCTCCAGCACCCGCAGGGCGTGCCGCACCGAGCCGAAGGGCGTGACCGGCTCCCGTTCCGGCTCCTCGGACGAGCCTCCGGGCGGTTGGAGTAGCGTCACGGTGTCCCCCTGGAGGTTGTGACCGTTTGTACCGTTACCACTTCGTGTGGTCACGGCTTCATATCTCACGATAGCGGCCAACCGGGTGCCGGGACGGGGCTGTTTTCGTGATCGGCATATGCCAGACGGCTGAATGCGCCCCCTGACGCGCCCCTTGGCGCGCCCCCCGCCCCTTACGCGGGGCCCACGGCACCGAGCCCGCGCCGCGATGCGGCGCGGGCTCGGCAGGGCCCCAGGGGCGCGCGTTCGTCGATGACGTGATGAGTCACAGGACGGCGCTGAGGAACTCCCTGGTGCGCTCGTGCTCCGGGTCGGTGAAGATCTTCTCCGGCGCTCCGGACTCGATGACCCGCCCCGCGTCGAACATCAGCACGTCGTCGGAGATGTCCCGCGCGAAGTTCATCTCGTGCGTGACGCAGAGCATGGTGATGTCCGTGGAGTGGGCGATGTCCCGCAGCACGTCCAGCACCCCGGCCACCAGCTCCGGGTCGAGCGCCGAGGTGACCTCGTCCAGCAGCAGCACCTGCGGCCGCATCGCGAGGGCACGCGCGATGGCCACCCGCTGCTGCTGGCCGCCGGACAGCTGGCTGGGGTACTTGTCGATGTGGTCGGTCAGCCCGACCATCTCCATCAGTTCACGCGCCCGCTGCTCGGCCTCGTCCTTGCCCAGGCCCAGCACATGCACCGGAGCCTCGGTGATGTTGCGCAGCACCTTCATGTTGGGGAAGAGGTTGAACTGCTGGAAGACCATGCCGATGTTCTTGCGGACCTCGCGCGAGTGCCTCTCGCTCGCCGGCACCAGCTTGCCGTTCTTCTCCTCGTGGGAGAGGTACTCGCCGCCCACCTTGATGGTGCCCTCGTCGGGCTTCACCAGGGTCATCAGCAGCCGCAGGATGGTCGTCTTGCCCGATCCGGACGGGCCGATGAGGGTGACGTGCTTGCCGGACGACACATCGAAACAGAGGTTGTCCAGCACCACGTTGCTGCCGTAGCGCTTGGTGACGTTGTCGAACTTGATCAGTTCGCTGCCGTCGACGGCGGGGTTCGTACCCTCGCTCACGGCTGTGCTCGGGTTCTTCTCAACGGACAAGACGACGCTCCAGGGCTCGCATCAGCAGGGAAGCCGGGTAGGCGATGAGGATGAAGGCGATGCCGACGACGGTGATCGGCTCGGTCGGCTGGAAGGTGGTCGCGGTGAACTGCCGCGCCTGGCCGAGCATCTCCAGCGCACCGATCACCGCGATCATCGGCGAGTCCTTCAGCATCGCGATCACGTAGTTGCCCAGCGCGGGCACCACGCGGCGGATCGCCTGCGGCAGGATCACGGCGCTCCAGGTGCGGCCACGCGGCATGCTCAGCGCGGTGCAGGCCTCCCACTGGCCGACCGGCACTCCGTCGATACCGGCGCGGTAGACCTCGGCCGTGTACGTCGAGTAGTGCAGACCGAGGCCGATGACGCCGGTGGTGAGCGCGGAGAGCGTGACGCCCCACTCCGGCAGTACGTAGAACAGGAAGAACAGCTGCACCAGCAGCGGTGTGTTGCGGACGAACTCGGTGACGACCATCACCGGCCAGCGGACCACCTTCAGCGGCGAGCGCTGGGCCATCGCCCAGACCAGGCCGAGCGCGAAGGCGATCAGCGAGCCGAGCACCAGCGCCTGGAGCGTGACGAGCACGCCGTCCCAGAAGCGCGGCATGAAGTCACCGACAGCGGACCAGTCCCACTCCATCAGGCACCTCCCGCACTGGACTTGGAGACGGCGGTCGCCTGCCGGATGCTGAGCTTCTTCAAGCCCTTGCCCTTCTCCGGGGCCTGGCCGATGCCCGCCTTCGCCTTCCGCTCCACGGCGCGCATCACCCGCGTCAGCAGGAAGGCCAGGATGAAGTACATGACCAGGATGATCGTGTAGACCGGGGCGCTCTCACCGAGCGCGTTGCGCACCAGCGCGGCCCCGAAGGTGATGTCGCCGACGCCCAGTACGGACACCAGCGCGGTGCCCTTGAGCAGTTCGATCAGCAGGTTGTTGGCGGGCGGGATCATCTCCGGCCACGCCTGCGGCAGCAGGATCTTCGTCAGCCGCTGCCACGGCGAGAAGCTGAGCGCGATGCCCGCCTCCTGCTGGGCCGGTGCCACGGCGGCCAGTGCGCCGCGCACGATCTCCGAGCCGTAGGCGCCGTACGACAACCCGAGCGCGAGCACCGCCGCCCACATCGGCACCAGCTGCCAGCCGAACGCCATCGGGAGCACGAAGAAGATCCAGAACATCAGCACCAGTGCCGACGTCCCCCGGAATATCTCCATGTACAGACCGGAGAGGAACCGGACTATCCACAGCCGGTGCGTCCTGGCGACACCCACCACGAAGGCGACGAACGCGCCCAGCGCCGCGCTGAAGACGGTCAGCTGGACGGTGACCCAGACACCCTGGAAGAGCAGTTCCCACAGACCCGCGGTCAGGTTCGTCATGCGCAACGCTCCTTCGCGGTCATGTCGGTCATCTCGTCCTCCACGAAGCCGAAGGGCTTCATGAGGCGGAAGAGTTCACCGCTCTTCTTCATCTTGTGCAGCTCGCGGTTGAACGCGTCCCGGAGTTTCGTTTCCGTCTTACGGAACGCGAATGCGCCGGTGCCGAGGTCGGGCTTTCCGTCCAGCTTCGGGGTGAAAGCATCGGTGAACTCGGCTTTCCGGCTCTTCGTCTGCCGGACCACGTTGCGAACCGTGACGGCCGTACCGGCGAAAACATCGGCGCGGCCCTGTTCCACGGCAAGGAGTCCCGCCAGCTGGTCGGGGAGCAGCAGAATTTCCGACTCCTTGATGCCTGCCTCCGCCGCATACGCGATTTCCGCGTACCCGGTGCCGGTGGCCATCTTGGCGCCGCTCTTCTTGATGTCCTCGTAGTTGTGCAGGTTCTTGGGATTCCCCTTGCGCACGATAAACGCGTCGCGCATCTCGTACTCGGGGTCGGCGAACAGGACCTGTTTGCACCGAACGGGCGTTATGTACATACCGGCCGCGACCACGTCGAACTGCTGCGAGTTGAGCCCCGGGATCAGCGAGTTGAACTCGGTCGGGAACGGCTGGACCTTCGGGACCCCCAGCCTCTCGAAGATGACGCGCGCGATCGCCGGTGAGCTCCCCGTCAGCTCGCCGTCCTTGTCGATGTAGCTGTAGGGCTGTTCACCGGCGAGGCCCAGCTTCACCGTGCCCTGGGCCTTCAGCCGTTCCAGAAGATCCCCCCCGTTCTGGGTGTCCGCGCTGGACACCCGGCTGCAGGCGGTTGTTGCGCCGAGCGCACTCACCGCACTCAAGGACGCCGCCCCCGCGAGCAGCGACCGACGGCTCAAACGTCTCCCGGCACCTGCCGTGTTGTTCCTCTGTGGTGGAGCCATGGGCGCGCGTATACCCAGGCGTACTGAAGATATGCGGATAATTTCAAGCCGTTATGGGGTCGCGCTGAGGCCGACATCTGGGCCACCATTAGCGGGTAAATGACCACCCTGGTGCGGAGGCACGATGGCTGAGCGCTTCATTGAAGTGTCGTTGGACAAGCGGGGAGTGAGCTGCACGGCAAAGCTGCTCGACGACCGCGCACCGATCACCTGCGCCGCGGTGTGGGATGCGCTGCCGCTGGGCGGCGACGTCTACCACGCGAAGTATGCGCGCAACGAGATCTACGCCCTCATTCCCCCCTTTGCCCCGCAGGAGCCGCCTCTGGAGAATCCGACCATTACCCCCATTCCCGGTGACCTCTGCTATTTCACCTTCACCAACACCCAGTTGGCCACGCCGGGGTACGGGTACGAGGCCGCGGCCGAGCAGCAGGGCGGCCAGGCGGCACACGTCGAGCACTCCACCGTCGTCGACCTCGCGCTGTTCTACGAGCGCAACAACCTGCTGATCAACGGCGATGCCGGCTGGGTGCCCGGCATCGTGTGGGGGCAGGTGGTCGAGGGGCTCGACGCCATGGCGGAGGCCTGCCAGGACCTGTGGCGGTCCGGCGCCATCGGCGAGACCCTCAACTTCCGCCGAGCCTGACACCTGACAGCAGTGCCCGTCGGGGGGTGAGGCCTCCCCGACGGGCCCGTAACGACGCCCTCAGCCGAGGGCCGAGGGCACCTGGGCGGCGACGCCCGCCTCGAACAGCGCGTGCGAGGCGCTCAGCACGAGGGCGTCGGCGTGCCGGGGCCCCACCAGTTGGAGCCCGACGGGCAGACCCGCCCCGTCGACACCGCACGGCACCGAGGCCGCGGGCTGCTGCGTCATGTTGAACGGGTAGGAGAACGGCGTCCACCCGGTCCACCGGGTGTGGGACGAGCCGCGCGGCACCTCCACCCCCGCCTCGAAGGCGGTGATCGGCATGGTCGGCGTCACCAGCAGGTCGTACCGCTCGTGGAAGGCGCCCATCAGCCGGCCCAGCTCCATCCGCTCGTCCACGGCGGCCAGATACTCCAGCGCGCTGCGCGCGGCACCGTCCGCGCAGATCTCCTGCAAGCCGGGATCAAGACTCTCGCGCTGATCTTGGCTGAAACCTTGAGTGACCCGCGCCGCACCGCTGAACCACAGCGTGTGGAAGGAATCGACCGGATCGGCGAACCCCGGATCCGCCTCCTCCACCACCGCGCCCAGCTCCGCCAGCAGCGCGACCGCCTCGCGTACCGCGGCCGCGACGTCCGGCTCCACCGGTACCCGGCCCCCGAAGTCGGGACTGAAGGCCACCCGCAGCCCGCGCACCCCCTCGGCCCCGGCGGCCAGCGCCCCGCGGAAGCTGTGCGGCACCGGGCCCAGGTGCGACCAGTCCCGCGGGTCCGGCGAGCTGATCACATCCATCAGCAGGGCCGCGTCCTCCGCGTCCCGGGTCATCGGGCCGACGTGCGCCAGCGTCCCGAAGGCACTCGCGGGATAGATGGGCACCCGCCCGTAGGTGGGCTTCAGCGCGAAGATCCCGCAGAAGGAGGCCGGGATCCGCACCGACCCGCCACCGTCCGTGCCCAGCGACAGCGGCCCGGCACCCGCCGCGACGGCCGCCGCGCTGCCCCCGCTGGAGCCGCCGGCGGTGCGGTCGGGCGCGTACGGGTTGCCGGTCACTCCGTGCCGGGGGCTGTCGGTGACCCCCTTCCAGCCGAACTCGGGCGTCGTCGTCTTGCCCAGGAAGACGGCGCCGCTCTCCCGCAGCCGGGCGACCGAGGGCGCGTCCTCGTCCCCGGGGCCGCCGTCCCCCACGGCCCAGGAGCCCTTGAAGGTGGGCCCGCCGCGCTGCAGCAGGATGTCCTTGACGGTCACCGGCACCCCGTCCACCGGGCCCGCCGGCTCACCGCGCTGCCAGCGTCCCGCCGACTCCTCGGCCTGCCGCAGCGCGTCCTCGCTGTCGATGCGGACGAACGCGTTGACGCGCTCCTGTGTCTGTGCCGCGCGATCCAGCGCCGCCCGGGTGACCTCCACGGGAGTGAAGTCCCCCGTTTCATAGCCCGCCACGAGCTGGGTCGCGGTCAGGGCGTTGAGATCGGACATGACGAAACCTCCCGAGAGACCGGGCACCCCGCAAGGCGGACTGCCACAGGAACACGAGCCTTGGCCCGCACCGCGCCCAAGGCGTGAAGAAACGACCCGCGTGAAGAAACGACCCGGTGACACGAGATCCGGTGACCGGTGACCGGTGACCGGGAACGGGTCCCGGTGGAGCGAGCCGGCAGCAGGCGCCCCTCAGGGCGCCTGCTGCCCGCCGGTCAGTCCGTCGGCGCCGCGGGGGCGCTCGGAACGTAGCCGAGGTGCTTGTCGACGACGTTGAGCAGCGGCTCGCCCGCCTCCCAGCGGTCGAAATTGTCGAGGAACTGCTCCGCCAGGTCGTCGCGCCAGCCGACCGTGTCACCGCTCATATGGGGCGAGATGAGCAGTCCGGGCACGTCCCACAGCTTGCTGTCGGCCGGCAGCGGCTCCTCGGCGAACACATCCAGCGCCGCGCCCTTGATCCGGTGCTTGAGCAGCGCGTCCATCAGATCGTCCTCGACCACGTGCGCCCCCCTGCCCACGTTCACGAAGTGGGCCCCGGGCTTCATCCGCGCAAACATCCCGGCGTCGAACATTCCCGTCGACTCCTGGGTCAGCGGCGCCACGCATACGACCCAGTCGGCCTCGCCGAGCAGGCCGGGCAGGGAAGCGGTGCTGTGGACGCGCCCGAATTCGGGGTCGCCCTCCCGCGCCGTCCGCCCGACGAGGTCCACTTTGACACCGAGTGCCAGCAGCGCGCGCCCGATTTCCCGGCCGATCGGCCCGGAGCCGACGACCGTCGCGCGACTTCCGCCCACGCGGAATGTCTCCCGGTGCCGCCAGCGCCGCTGTCGTTGCAATTCCCATGTGCCACGGAAGTCCTTGGCCATGGCCAGTACGAGCCCGAGGACGTATTCGGCAATGGGACGGTCGAAGACGCCTCGTGCATTTGTGATGACGGTCTCACGACCGTCGGCGAGCTCCGGCAGCAGCCGGTCCACTCCGGCGCTGGGCGTGTGCACCCAGCGCGGCCTCTGCCCGTCGCCCGGCCATGCCTCGCGCACCGCGTCGGAGAGGAAGTCCCAGACCAACAGTACGTCGGCCTCGGGGAGTTGGGCGGCGAGAGTCTTCTCGTCGGCGTGCATGACGCGCGCGCGTCCCGCGAGTCGGTCGAGCCGGGGAAGCGGCTCGGCGTCGAGGACAAGAACGCAGGTTTCGGACATAGGCAGGAAACCGTTTCGAAACGCAGGGACGGTTGGCTGAACGTGTGAGCCGGGGAGGGACGGGAACCAGCCTCAGATGGCGGGATTGACCACGGTAGGGAGCAGAAACTACCTTCGTCAACAAAGACATCTGTCCCGGCGTCCCGGCTTCTGACCGGCTTTGCTTTTCCTCTGACTTCCCTTGACTCAGGGGCCTTCTGGCCATGAGCCTTCCCCTCCGTTCTTTTGGGGCCCGAAATGGACGTCTCCTTCCTCGGCGGACCGTTGCCGCAGCGCGGCGTGGGAATCGTCGCTCCCTTCGACTTCGCACTGGACCGTGAGCTCTGGCGCTGGGTGCCGGACGACGTGTCCTTGCATCTGACCCGAACTCCCTTCGTCCCCGTGGAGGTCAGCCTCGACCTCGCCCGCCTGGTCAGCGAGCACGAGACGCTGCGCGAGGCGGTACGGGCGCTGTGCGCGGTGGCTCCCGAAGTGGTGGCCTACGCCTGCACATCGGGCAGCTTCGTGGGCGGTACCGCCGGTGAACGGGCCATGGCGGCTGCCATGGCGGAGGCCGGTGACATCCCCGCCCTCACCACCTCGGGTGCGCTTCTGGACGCGCTGCGTGAGATCGACGCGCGGCGCATCGCCATCGTCACCCCGTACACCAAATCGGTCACCGACTCCCTGGAGGAGTACCTGGACGAGGCCGGTATCGGCATCACCGGGCGCTGCTACATGGGGCTGACCCGGGAGATCTGGCGGGTGGCCTACCGGGACGTGGTCGACATGGCGCGGGAGGCGGTGGTGGACGCGCCGGACGCGCTGTTCATCTCCTGTACCAACCTCCCGACGTACGACGTCATCCCGCAGCTGGAGGCCGAGTTGCGGATGCCGGTGCTCTCCGCCAACCAGGTCACCATGTGGGCGGCGCTGCGCTCGGTCGGCAAGCAGGCGGTCGGCCCCTACCAGGCGCTGCTCGACCCGGTCGCCCGACGCGGCCCGGCCGCCATGACGTCCACCACCGGCACCCAGCCGGTGGCCCACGAGACGGACGGGCTGGTCGAGCCGGAAGAGCAGCAGAAACACGAGCCGGAGGCCGCGCTGGCGGGCGCCGGCACCGATTCGTCGGCGTCCGCCGAGCCGCTGGAGGGCACCTCCGACCTCGGCTACGGACAGTCCGGACATCCGGAGGAGTGGGGCGGCGGCACACAGCCCCCGGCCTGACCTCCCCCACCGGCTCCGAACGGCCCGGCCCGTTCCGTACGAAACAACCTTCCGTACGACCCAACCGCCGTACCGCTACCGGCAGTACGGCGGCCGAGTACGCGCGTACGCCCCGCTGCGTGCGTACGCGCCCCCTCTCGCAGCACCCCCGGATCCACCCCGCAGCACACCCCCCACGCACACACCCCACACCCAGCTTTGAGCACGCACAGGAGGCGTAGATGGCACAGGCGGCATCGGCACCGGCGGTCGGATTCCTCTACCCCGGCTACTCGGCCGAGGACGACTACCCGAGGCTGGAGCGCATCCTCGCCGAGGCGGGCGCCGAAGTACGGCTGCCGCTCGTGCACACCGACATCGGCGAGGACGCCCACCGGGTGGACGCCCTGCTGGAGATGGGCTCGGCCGCACGGCTCGCCGCGAAGGTCGAGGAGGCCAAGGGCCACGGCATCCAGGCCGTGGTGTGGGCCTGCACCAGCGCCAGCTTCGTCTTCGGCTGGGACGGCGCGCACGACCAGGTGCGGGAGCTGGGCCAGACGGCGGGGCTGCCGGCCTCCAGCACCTCCTTCGCCTTCGCCCACGCCGTACGCGACCTGGGCGTCGAGCGGGTCAGCATCGCCGCGACCTACCCCGAGGACGTTGCCGAACTGTTCACCGGCTTCCTCAAGGCGGCGGGCGCCGAGGTGGTCGCCATGCGCGGCAGCGGCATCATCACCGCCGCCGAGGTGGGCACCTGGGGCGAGGAGGAGGTGCTGGCACTGGCCCGTGGCGGCGACCACCCGGACGCCCAGGCGGTGCTGCTGCCGGACACCGCGCTGCACACCGCCGCCTACATCCCGGCCCTGGAGGCCGAGCTGGGCAAGCCCGTGCTGACGGCGAACCAGGTCACCGCCAAGGAGGGGCTGCGGCTGCTGGACCTCAAGGTCCACTGCCCGGCACTGGGCAAACTCTTCTCCTGACGGAACCGCTCACCTGAAACCCCGCGCCCGTCGGTGGCCGGTCACCGGCCGCCGGTCACCGGTCACCGGCAGGCGCGGGCCCCGACTCGCTCGCGGCGCGGCGAGCGGGAGCCGGGAGCCCGGGAAGACAGCGGCCTGCTGATGCGTTACCGCCCCGTGGCCCGTGCACCCTCCGTGGGAGCGGGTCCGCGCAACGGAACGCAGGAGGAAGGCGAAGCCATCGTGAGCCAGGCAGGCCAGGACGCACAGGGCGCGGACGAACAGCACAGCGGGGACCCGACGACCGGTATCCGGGGCGAGGCGCGCGGCGTGGCACCCGTGCCGCTTTCCGTCCTGGACCTGGTGAACGTGGGCGAGGGGTACACGGCGGGTGACGCGCTGGTGGCCTCCACCCGGATGGCCGCGCTCGCGGACGCCCGCGGCTTCACCCGCTACTGGGTCGCCGAGCACCACTCCATGCCGGGCGTCGCCAGCTCCTCGCCCGCGGTGATCCTGGCCCACCTGGCCGCGCACACCCGCCGGGTCCGGCTCGGTTCCGGCGGAGTGATGCTGCCCAACCACGCGCCGCTGGTCATCGCCGAACAGTTCGGCACCCTGGAGGCGCTGGCCCCGGGCCGGGTCGACCTGGGGCTGGGCCGGGCGCCGGGCACCGACGGGGCGACGGCGGCGGCGCTGCGCCGCACCGAGAAGCTGCGCGAGGGCGCGGAGGACTTTCCGCAGCAGCTCGCCGAGCTGATCCGGTTCCTGGACGACGACTTTCCCGACGGGCACCGCTACGCGCGCATCCACGCCGTGCCCGGCCCGGTCCAGGCGCGGGGCACCGGGGCGAAGGCCGCCGCACACCGGCCGCCGGTCTGGCTGCTGGGCTCCTCCGGGTTCAGCGCCCAGCTGGCCGGGCAGCTGGGCCTCCCGTTCGCCTTCGCGCACCACTTCTCGGCCGCCAACACGCTGCCGGCCCTGGAGCTCTACCGCGAGACGTTCCGCCCCTCGGCGGTGCTGGCGGAGCCGTACGCGCTGATCGGCGCCGCCGCGCTGGCCGCCGAGGACGAGAAGGAGGCCCACCGCCAGGTGCTGACGGGGGCCCTGTCGATGGTGCGGCTGCGTACCGGCCGGCCCGGGCTGATCCCCACCCCGGAGGAGGCCGAGGCCTACCCGTTCAGCCCCGTCGAGCGCGACTTCGTCGACAGCTGGCTCGCCAATGTCACCTATGGCACTCCTGACGCCGTACGGGAGGGACTGGACGCTCTGGTCAAGCGGACCGGCGCCGATGAGTTGATGCTCACCGCCAACGCCCACACCCCCGAGGCCCGGGTGCGCTCGCTGGAGCTGATAGCCGACGCGTACGCCATGTGAGCCCGTGAGGGGCCCGCCGAACGTTCTGGTTGCGGGGCTCGGTTCTTCCGGCGGAATCAACGAACTCCGCAACCTGGGGGCACCTCCCGGCCGAAGGCTGGGGGAGTCCGGCTCATACAGCGACGCGCAGCAGCAGCTCCGCGATGCGGTCGGCCTCCATCGGCTTGGCGTAGTGCCAGCCCTGGCCGGTGTCGCAGCCGATCCGGCGCAGCCGCTCCGCCTGTGCCGGACCCTCCACGCACTCGGCCGTGACGGTCAGCCCCAGCTTGTGGGCGAGCTGGACCAGTGCCGTCACGATCGTCTCGTCCGCCGGATTCTGGTGCCGGGCCGTGCGGAAGCCGCGGACGAAGGTGCCGTCCAGCTTGAGCGCGCGCACCGGGAGCCGGCTGAGGTAGGCGAGGTTGGAGTAGCCGGTGCCGAAGTCGTCGATGGCGATACGGACGCCCATCTCCGAGAGCGCCTGCAGCGCCTGGAGGGGGCGCCCGGCCGAGCCCATCACCGCGGACTCGGTCAGCTCCAGCTGGAGCAGCCCGGCGGGCAGGCCGGTCTCCTCCAGGATGTCGGCCACGTCCTGCACCAGGTCGGAGTCCCACACCTGCCGTACCGCCACATTGACGCTCACATACAGCGGCGGCCCCGGATGCTCCCGCATCCAGCGCCGGGCCTGGCGGCAGGACTCCTCCAGCACCCAGCGGCCCAGCGGGACGATGGCGCCGTTCTCCTCGGCCAGGCCGATGAACCGGTCCGGGCCCAGCGTCCCGAACTGCGGATGCCGCCAGCGCACCAGTGCCTCTACGCCGCGCAGCATGTCGTCGGCGAAGCCCACGATCGGCTGGTACTCCAGCACGAACTCGCCGCGTTCCACGGCCCGGCGCAGGGTGGAGGAGAGGGCCTGCCGGGTCATCCGGTGCGCGTTGCGCTCCGGGTCGAAGAGCGTCCAGCGGGCCTTGCCGTCGGCCTTGGCCCAGTAGAGCGTGGTGTCGGCGGCCTGCATCAGCTCGGTGGGTGTGGTGCCCGCCGTCTCACGTTCGACGACGCCGATGCTGGCCGAGACCGCCAGCCGCTGCCCGGCCAGGTCGAAGGGCCGCTGGAGCGCGGCCAGTACGGACTGGGCGAGCTGGGTGAGCTGCTCGGTCCCGGTGGAGGACTCGACCAGCAGCGCGAACTCGTCACCGCCGAGCCGGGCCACCAGATGGCCGCCGCACTCCTCGCCGCCCGCCTCGGCGCACTGCGTCAGCCGCTGGGCGACCGCGTCCAGCAGGCTGTCCCCGATGCGGTGGCCGAGGGTGTCGTTGACGGCCTTGAAGCCGTCCAGATCGATGTAGCACAGCCCGGTCCTGCCGGTCGCCGAGTCGGCCAGCGCACCGGCCAGCCGTTCGAAGAACAGGGTGCGGTTGGGCAGCCTGGTGACCGGGTCGTGCATCTGCAGATGCCGCAGCCGTTCCTGGAGGTCGCGGCGCTCGCTGATGTCCGCGATGGACAGCAACGCCTCGCCGCCGCGCGAGGTGGGGGTCACGGTGATCTCGGCCCACAGGGTGTGGCCGTCGGCGTGTTTGAGCCTGCGGGTGCAGGACATCCGGTCGGTGCGGCCCTGCAGCGCCTCGTGGTAGGCGCTGCGTACCCGCCCGTCCAGGCCGAGTCCGGCCAGTTCGGCGATGGGACGTGCGGTCAGCCGGTGCGGCTCGGCACCGAGCAGGGTGCCCAGTGCGCGGTTGGCCGTCAGTACCCGGCCGTTGGGGTCGACGATGGCCATCGGCAGCTGCGCCGCGTGGAAGGCGGCCCGGAAGTCGCTCTCGCTGTGCCCGTGGTGTGCGCGCCGTCGCCAGCGCTTGTGGCTACTTTCCGTGATGGTCTGGGGTTGGGTTACGAGGGCTTCGCCGGAGTCTTTGCCCGGTCCTTCGAGGGGTCCGTTCACCGATCGCTCCGCGGGGGGCTCGTCTCGTGCGGATCGGTCGGCCGGCTGCCCGAGGGCCGCCCAGGGGAGGATCCGCGCTGGAAATGTGCCGATCATAGAGGTTGACGCGTGAGCGGAGCCAGTGTCTCCGCTGGGGCTTCCGGTCGGCCGGGCGGCCGGGAGTCGGGCTCGGGCGCGAGGGTGACCGTTTCTGCACCGGTGCTGAGAGCGCCCTGACCGCTAACGACCGAGCGTTACGAAGGGTAGTCATACTGCGGCTGACCCGTCCGGTCTACTGAAACAGCGCATAGCCGGACATACGGCGCGAGCCTGGGGAGGGTCCATCTCTCCTCTTCCGGTGAGGTCTTCGCGTGGCGTCTGCGTCTGTACCCGACGGAGTGGCCCCGCGCCGCCTCGGGTGCGGCGCGTCCGCCCGGGGCCCCCGTGCCCGGCACCGGGTCGGAGCGGTCGTCATGGCGCTGACCGCCTTCATGGGCGTCGGTCTCGTGGCCGGCCCCGTACATTCCGTTGCGGCGGACATGCCGTGCGCTCTGCCGCGCACCGACGCGCACCACTCGCTGGGTTTGGACACCTGGAACGCCTCCTATCCGCGCCCCGAGGGGACGCTCGATGCCGCCCTTCTCTTTCTCTCTTTCCCCGATGCGACCCCCATGGCCACCCCTCAGGAGCTTGTGAACGACCATTTCCCTGCCACATCGGACTTTTTCCAGCGGGCGAGTTACGGAAAGTTCCGGTTGCGACCGCGTCCGGTCGACCGCTGGATCGAGCTGCCGCGCCCCGCCACGGAGTACGGCATACAGCGCGACTGGGACCCCGACCTGCGCAACTCCTATCTGCGGGATGCGGTAGCCGCCGCCGACCCGCATGTGGACTTCGGTCGGTACGACATCGTCTATCTCGTCGCGGACCCCGACGCTCCCGGAGTGGACCCCGACGCCACCAAAGTCGTCAACCTCGACAAGCCGCTCACCGCCGACGGGGTCGGACTCGGTCGCCTCGTCACCGTGTTCGAGCAGAGCCCGCCGGACCGCAACGTTCTCGCCCACGAGACCGGACACCTCTTCGACCTGCCCGACCTCTATCAGCGCCCCTCCGACGGCAAGGCCGACTGGGACACCAGGGTGGGGGACTGGGACCTGATGGGCAGCCAGTTCGGACTGGCGCCCGAACCCTTCGGCTGGCACAAGTGGAAGCTGGGCTGGCTGGACCGGTCCAACGTGGTCTGCGTCCCCACCACCAGGGGCGCCGCCCCGCCGAACGCCGACAAGGACGAGAAGGCCGAGGCCGCCCGCGGCGCGACAGCGCAGGCCCGCTACACGCTGCGCCCCCTGGCGGCCGCCTCCCGCGCGGCGCAGGCCCGCAGGGGGGTGCGGGCGTCCGTGTCCGGGGCGGGAGCGGCCGCACCTGCGACGCCCGCGGAGCGTCCGGACGGTGTCCGGCTGCTGGTCCTGCGTACCGGTGAGCACCGGGCCGTGGCCATGGAGGTCCGCGAGCGGAAGGGCAACGACCGCGGCTCGTGCGCCCAGGGGCTGCTGATCTACCGCGTCACCAGCGACACCGCCTCCACCCACGGTCCCGTGGAGGTCGTCGACGGCCACCCCGGAACCTCCCGCTGCCACGAGACCTCGGTGCACAGCAGGCTCGCCGACGCGCCGCTCGGTGTGGGCGAGAGCTGGTCCGACCCCCGTAACGGGCTCCGGGTGGAGGTCACCGGCCGCACGGCGGACGGCGACTGGCAGGTGCGGCTGATCCGGGGCTGAGGGGCGGAGGAGCTGAGGGGGCCAGGGCGGGCCCGGCGGCTGCGGAAGCGGCCGGCTCAGTCGAACAGCTCCGCCGACCTGTGCGTCTGGGCGAGCCGACGCAGCGCGGCCAGCAGCGCGTCGCCCAGTATGTTGCCGAGTACGACCGCCTCGGTCATCGCGTCGGTGTCCGGCCGTTTGCGGACGATCTCCAGATCGGTGGCGGCCACGGCGTCCGCCGCGCGCGCGTAGGCGTCCAGTTGGTCGGCGAAGTCGTCCTGGTCCAGCCGCCGCAGCGCGTCCAGCACCTCCGCGGCGGCCGTCAGCGCCGGGCTCTGCTCGGAGACCTGCCACCCCTGGCGCTCGGCCAGGGCCCGGATCTCGGCGACCGCCTCCCGCCGCCCGGCCACGTCCTGGTGCCCGCCGACCCTGCTGGGGGCGACGGTCCGCCGGGCGGCATGCAGCACCTTGTGCCGACCCGTCTCGGGGCTGTCCAGTGCGGCGAGGACATCGCGTGCGGCGGCGACCGACAGCCCGCCCACCTCCAGCAGGGCACGGATGAGACGGAGCCTGTCCACGTGCCGCTCGTCGTACTGTGCCTGGTTGTGGCTGGTGCGCTCGCCGGGCGCCAGCAGCGACTCCCGTACGTAGTACTTGATCGTCGGCGCGGGCACTCCGCTGAGTCGGCTCAGCTCCGCGATGCGCATCGGGCTCCCCTTCTCCGTTGTGCGGGCGGCCCTTGCACCTTCCCTCAACCAGGATGGATAGTCCAACTATCGGTAGCGGTGCTGACGACTGTCTGTATGCGGAAGAGCCTCCGGGGAGAGAGCAGGCCACGACGCCGGGAACGCCGAAGGCCCCCCGCTCGCGCGAGGGGCCTTCGGCTGTCTGTGCGCCGCCAGGGACTCGAACCCCGGACCCGCTGATTAAGAGTCAGCTGCTCTAACCAACTGAGCTAGCGGCGCCTGCTGACGTCGTAGACCTTAACACCACGATCCGGTGAAGCGAAAATCGATATTCCGGGCGCCACCCTCCCGACCTGCGACGCCCGGGTGCGGGCAGCGACCGGGGCGCTCACTGCCGGCCGGGCGGCTGGGTACCCGGCACCCGGTCCTTGAGCAGATCCCGGCCGAACTCGATCATCTTGCGGGCGTACTCCTCGCTCCAGCCCCCGCGGTCGGCGATGGCCGAGTCCGGCAGCTTGTCGAACTTCTTGGGGTCGGCCAGCTGAGCCGCCGCCGCGGCCTGGTACTCCTGCGCCCGGTCGGCGGCGGCCCGGAACGCGTGCACCAGCTCCGTCGCACGGTCCAGCAGCTCCTGCGGGTCGGTGAGCGACTCCAGACCGAAGAAGTGCTCGTCGTCGGGGGCCGCCTCGGTCGGCTCGAACAGCAGCGGGGCGGGGCGACGGTACTGCGGGCCACCGCCACCGCTTCCCGCGGCGGAGGAGCGCGAGGGGTCCGGAGCCGAGTGCGGCTCAGCCATGTACATACCTCCAAGGTCGTGGGCCGCCCCCCATTGTGCGCTCCGTACCCCCGCGCCCGCACCGCCCGCGGCAGCTCACTCCAGCCGGACCCGGTGCCGCGCCAGACGGGCCAGCACCGCCTGGTGGGCCTCCCAGCCGTCCGGCGCCGGGGAGACGGGGCCGAGCTGCACGGGTTCGGTCGCCGGATGCTCGTCCAGCAGTTCGGCGACGCCCGCCCGGCACACCACCACACAGGCGTGCCGGTGCCGCGACGCCAGCACACACAGCCGTCCGGTCTCCAGATGGAAACGCGTCGCATCCGGTCGCCCCGACAGCGGGTGCAGTACGACGGTGACGTCGAACTCCCGCCCCTGGAGCCGGTTGGCGGTGTCCACGGTGACCTCGGCGGCGGCGCCGTTCACCCCGCCCAGCTCGGCCAGCGCCGCGCGGACCGCCGCCGCCTGGTCGCGGTGCGCCGTGCCCACCGCGATCCGGTCGGCCGACAGCGCCGACCCCGGGCCGTCGGCGCCGCCGTCCCGCTCGCTGCGCGTACCTCCCTCGCGCTCCAGCATCCGGTGCACCAGCCGGGCGACGGCCCCGACCGCCTCCGGGTCCGTACGCGGCGTACGGGCCGCCGGCAGCTCCAGCAGGCCCCAGCCGGCGTCGGCGGCCTCGTCCAGCACCGCGTCGACGGGCGAACCGTCGGCCGGGGCCGCGAAGGAGAGCCGGCGGTCGCCCGGCCCGGTGCCGCTGCGGAACGGGGTGTACGGATAGAAGGCGTCCGACACCAGCTCGGCGGCCGACGCCGGAAGCCGCCAGGAGACCGGCAGCCGGTGCTGCGGCAGCGCCGGGTTGTGCGCCAGCAGGGTGCTGACCGCGCTGGTCGAGGGGTCGTGCGGCTGGCCCGTCCACTGCTCGACCCCGACCTGGCTGAACGGGTCGAGCTGGCCGGGGTCGCCCACGAACAGCGCCCGCTCGAACAGCCCGGCCACCGCCAGCAGCGCGTCCGAGCGCATCTGGTACGCCTCGTCGACGATCGCGTGCCGCCACGGCTCCTCCGCGGACACCCAGGCCCACTTGGCCGCCGTGGAGACGACGATGTCCTGCCCCGCCAGATCGGCCGGCTTCGCGGAGGTCCGCACGGACGGATGGCGGTCCAGCATCGGGTCGTACGGCCTGGGTTCACTGCTGTGCAGCCGCCCCACCGGCAGCTGCGGGTCGGCCGTCGCCAGCCGGTCCACCAGGTCGTCCACCTGTGCGTTCGTCTGTGCGATGACCATCAGCGGGTGCCCTGCGGCGGCCAGTTCGCGTGCCGCGCGCACCACGAGGGTGGACTTGCCCGCGCCGGGCGGCGAGTCCACCACCACGCCCCGGTGCGCGCCGTCCAGCGTGTCGGCCAGGATCGCCTCGGTGGCCGCGGCGGCGGCCCGGCCGGGGTCGGCCGCCCGCTCGGCCGGAGCCACGGCCCCGGACGGCTCCACGATCGCTGTCACAGCACGTCCTCCGCGGTCACCGGGTCGGGGCGCTCCGCGCTCGGCTCACCGGGCGGACCGCCGTGCGTCCAGGGCGTCTCCTCCGGCTCGGGCAGCCCCGGCCCACCGCGCGGCGCGTGCTCGAACAGCGTCCAGCACATCAGATCGCCCTTCTCCGGCACCGTGCCCGGCGCCGGCTCCTTGCCCCGGCCCATCCCGCCGACCAGCCGCAGCACGTACTCTCCCGGGCCGGCCATCTCCACCAGCTCGGCCCGCTGCTGGGCCCCGGTCGGCAGCTGCCGGTGCAGCTTGTCCCCGTCGGACAGCAGCGGGACGTCCTGGGTGTGCACCGTCACCAAGGGGCGGGGCGAGGGCCGCTTGCCGTCCGAGTACGCCATCTCCACCTCCAGCACCTCCGCCAGGAAGGCCTCGCCCGCCAGCCGGCGTACGGCCATCACCAGCGGGTCGTCCAGCGCCTCCTGTGCGTCCAGCTCGGCCTGCCGCTGCTCGCGCATGGCCAGCTTGCGCGCCGCCGTCACCGCGTCGTCCCGGCGCGGCTGGGGCGGCTCGGCGGCCCGCAGCCGGTCCCGGTGGTGGGTGTAGGACTGCCGGTCGCGCCGCCATCTGTCGGGCACATGTGCGGCCTCGGGCAGGGCGCGCAGCAGATCGACGCCCTGCCACATCGCCTCCCAGGTGGGGCGCAGCTGGGAGGCCACCAACTCGTGCACCTCCTGCGCGGCGCCCGGCACGCCCTTGTCGTAGCGCGCGATGGCGGGGGCGAGCAGTTCGTTGTCGAACGCCGGATCGGTCGCCGGTCCGGCCGGAGGCACCAGCAGCTGCCCGCGCGCGTCCCGGCCCAGCTCGGCCCGGAGCGCCGCCTCGGCTCCGCCGAGCCCGTCCGGCGGCGCGAGCCACGCCAGCAGCGCGCCCAGATGCTGGTCCTCCAGCTGGCTCTGCCCGGTGGCCCAGTGCCGCGACAGCAGCCCCGTCATCGACAGCAGCAGCGAGGAGCCCGGCACCCGGGCCCGCTCGCCGTAGTGCGTCAGCCAGCGACCCAGCAGCGGCACCCGGGGCGGCGCCGGGTGCTCGGCTCCGGGGTCCTCCTCCGCGGTGCGCCGGAACCGCATCGAGCGCCCCAGCAGCCGTACGAAGTCCACGCCGGGCCCGGTGGGCACCAGCACCTGCGGCGCGTCGGCGCACAGCTCCGCCTCGACGGTGACGCGCTTGCCGGTCTCCGGGTCGGTCTCCTTGCGCTCGACCAGCTCCACCTCGTCCTGGCAGGACTCCAGGTGCGGCAGCATCGCCTCCGCCAACCGCCCCAGGAACGCGAACCGCAGATCGCGGTCGCGCGGCTGCGGCACGGTGAACACCTCGGGCGCCGACCGGTCGGTGCCCAGCATCACCCCCAGGGGGGCGCCGTTCTCACCGGCAGTCGTCAACGGGACGAGGACGAGCGGGTTCGTGGCCAGATGCCGGTGGCGCACGGTCGCCACCGGCCGCGCGCGTCCGCACGCGGCGGCCTCCATCCGCGCCAACGCGCTCAGCAGCGACATCAGCGCGCCTCCGGGCCCGGCGCGGTCGCCGGCTCCGCCGCCGCCAGGGCCTCGGCGCGCAGTGCCGCCGCGCGGCGCAGCGTCGCGGCGGCCGGGTCCTTCGCGGCGGCGTTGTCCGGATCGCCGGAGGCCGCCGCGAGCACCTCGTCCACCGTCGTCAGCCCGCCCAGCTCGCCGCGCACCGAGCGGCCGAGCGCCACCACGTCACCGGCGGACCTGGCCCGGTCGCGGCAGTGGAAAGCCAGCTCGCAGGTGGACAGGCACTCGGGCGCGTAGGCGGCGGGCACCGACTCGACGGCCGCCGTCAGCGCCGCCGGTTCCTGGTCCGGCGCGAAGTGCACGCCCTCGGGCAGTTCGGCGGCGATCTCCTCCAACCGGGTCAGCCGCCGCAGCTGGCGCCGGGTGGCGGCGATCTGCTTGCGCAGCTGGAGCAGTCCGCCGGTGGGCAGGTTGGAGAAGTCCTTCGGGCACACCAGCAGCGCGCTCTCGCGCACCGTACGCAGCCCTTCCAGCGCGAGCGCGTACACCGCCGCCTGCCGGGCGGCGGCGCCGACCTTCACCGGGTCGGCCGAACCGTCCAGGATCGGGAACGACTTGATCTCGATGATGGACACGGTGCCGTCGGGATGGACGGCCAGTGCGTCCGGCTCCAGATACGCCGTCGACCCGGCCACCTCCAGCGCCAGCAGCGGGTGATCGAGCAGCGTCCATCGGCCGCCGTCCGCCTCGATCAGCGCCTGCCGGGTGCGGAACGCCCGCCCGGCCGGGCCGTCGGCGGTCAGCTGCGGCACGGTGACCTCCGCCGGGTCCGGACGGGCCGCGCCGGTGTGCTCGCACAGCAGCGCGAGCAGCACCTCGCCGCCGTCCGCCTTCACAGCCGCCTCGAACGCGTTTCCGCGCACCAGCGCGAACTGCGACTGGCCGAACGGCGCGGGCGAGCCCAGGGCGTGGGCCACCGCGCTCTTGTCGACGCCCGCGCCGTCCAGCAGGGCGCGGCGCCGACAGCCGGGATTGGCGGCCAGCGCGGCCAGCGCCCGCGCGTCGAGCGGGCGCTGCGGTACGTCGGGCCCGCCGCGCAGCTCGGCGAGCCGCTGCACCGTGGCCTGCCGGTCGGCCGGCGCGGTGCCCTGCGGCGGTGTCTGCTTCGGTAGCGAGGAGCTAGTCATCGGCTGTGGCCTCGGGGGAGGGTGCGGTACCCGCGGAAGTCTCGCATCCTCCGCTGACAACGCGCCTCCCCATGTCGGCAACGCGCCCCCGCCCGATCGCCTCCTGGTGGCCTGCGCGAAGATGGAACAGTGGCTTCCGGACAGACCGGAGCACCGTCGAGCACGTCCGAGAGGTCCCTATGGCACCGCGCATCCTCCTCGTCCGGCACGGTCAGACCGAGTGGTCGACGACCGGGCAGCACACCGGCCGGACGGACGTACCGCTGCTGGACGAGGGCCGCCGGACGGCGAAGCTGCTGGGCGAGCGGCTGCACCGCGCGCCCTGGAACGGGCTGCCCGGCGTCGAGGTGTGCACCAGCCCGCTCTCCCGTGCGAGCGAGACCTGCGAGCTGGCCGGTTTCGAGGGCGCCCCGCGGTGGGACGCGCTCATGGAGTGGGACTACGGCGACTACGAAGGGCTCACCTCGCAGGCGATCCGCGAGCGCGCCGGGGACGACTGGTTCATCTGGCGGGACGGGGTGACCGGCGGCGAGAGCCTGGCCGAGGTGGGCGCCCGCGCCGACGAGGTGGTGCGCTGGGCACGCTCGGCCGATCGCGATGTGCTGGTCTTCGCCCACGGCCACATCCTGCGGGTGCTCGGCGCCCGCTGGCTCGGCTACGACCCGTCCTTCGCCGCCCGACTGCGGCTGGACCCCGCCTCGCTCTCCATCCTCGGCTGGGCCTACGGCGACCCCGCCGTCGAACGGTGGAACGACACGGGCCACTTGGACTGACTGGACGCTTCCACAGACTGGACGCTTCCGATGAGGGTGCCCCTGCCCCGCCCGTCGCGGACTGCGGGTGCTCCGTGGCTGTGGGGGCACCTCCCGGCGGAAGTCCCCCAGCCTTCGGCCGGGATACCCCCAGGGGAGCAGGGCCGACAGGCGCAGCCCCCATTGCGAGGTACGTAGGCGTTCGGCCTCAGGCCGTTGCCGCCTGGCGCGAGAGGAAGGCGGCAACCCCAGGCGCCCCGCGACAACTCCGCAAGCGGTCGGCGGCAGCGCGCAGCATGGCGCTGATCCGGGTGGACTGGACCGGGCCGAGGAAGTCGAGCGCACGCGATCCCGCGGCTGCCGCTGCCTCCGGCTCGCCCTGGGCGGCGAGGTCGCCCGCGAGTTCGGCGGTGAACAGTGCGCGGTTGCGGGTGAAGTGCGGGTCCTGGAGCTGCACGGCCCGCTCGGCGTGGTCGGCGGCGCGGTCCCACATGCCCAGCGCCGACCAGCACTGTGCTTCCAGGCCTTCCAGTTCGGCCTCGCCGAAGAAGCTCATCCACTCCGGGTCGTTGTCGCACGGCCCCTTCGCGAACAGCTGTTGGGCCCGCGCCAGCGCCTGTCGGCAGCCCGCGCGGTCGCCGAGCCCCGCCCAGCCGCCCGCCTCGCGCAGCGCGAGCAGCGACAGCAGGTGGTGCGAGCCCAGGTGCTTGGCGGCGTGCTGGCCCGCCTGCGCGGCGCGTACGGCCTCGCGGGGGCGTCCCGCGTCCCGGGCGAGGAAGGCGGTGTTGCAGAAGGCGTGCGCCTCCAGTGCGGGGTCCTGGGCGACCCGGGCGGTCGCCAGTGCTTCGGCGTAGTGCGAGCGGGCGTCGCCGTAGCGGCCCGAGTCGTGGGCCAGCCACCCCACGGAGATGGCGAGTTCGCCCGCGCCGGCGTGCAGTCTGTCGGTCACCGCCTGGCGGTGCGCGCCGGTGTCGAGCAACTCGTAGGCGGCGCGCAGGGAGCCGGTGGCCTGGCGGTAGAGCCCGGCGCCGCCGTGCCGGTCGTCGAGCAGCCGGATCCGGCGTACGGCGTTCTCGACGGCACCGGCCTCGGTGGCTCCCACGTGTGCGTGGCCGGGCGCGGTGGGGGGCGCCGGATGGGCGGCCCAGGCGCTGGGCGCGGCACCGCTCAGCGAGGCGGTGGCGAGGGCGGCCGGACCGCCCGTCATGAAAGCGCGACGTAGCACGTCGCTCTCCTCGTCGTACTCGGGACAGTTGGGGAATTCGGTGAGACCGGTGCTGTCGGGATGGATGGTGAACGGGGGAAGTTGGGGGAGTGCGGGGTCGTCGGAGCGTGCAGGGGATTGTCGGGGCGCTTGTCCATCGCCACGCGCCCCGCGAGCACGTGCCGCACGACCACGTACGGACTCCCGGGGTGCGAAGCCCATGTCCGTCAGCGAGTAGCCCGGAAACATGTGCAGAAACACCCGCTCGTAGGCGTAGTTGGGGCACCTGATCTCCCCGGACTCGACGCGGCCGATGTAGCGCGCGTCGCACGAGACCTGCTCACCGATCTCGCGAGCGGAGCGGCGTACGTTCGCCGCGAACTCTCCCGGAGAGAGATGCCCCCTCAGTGCCCGGAAAGCGGTGTTGGGGCGGTGCTGCGGAACTGGTGACGTTGAGGGTGACGACGCCATGGCGGAAACGTACCGGCTGTGACGGCTCCGACACCCAGTGTTTGGCTACAAACGGGATATCTCACCCTGCTTCTGCCATGAAACGCCATCCAATGCGCTGGTTCGCCACCGTAGCCGTTGACAAGGACAGCCGTTGAACGATGCACAGCGACCGCGAGGAGGGGTCTGAGTTGTTGGACACTGGCGTAGGCAGCGGCAGTCCGGCCGGGCGTGTGCCCGGCCCCTGCGACCTGGTGACCGTGCCCGCCCGGCACGGGCTCGAGGCCGTGGACATCCTCCGGCTCCGCGACGGCGTCGGCCCTGTGCTGCACGACCGCGCGGGTGACACCCTCGGCTTCCTCGTCCCGCCCGGCACCGCCGACGGCTGGGACCTGCCCGGCAGCGCCTGTACGCAGACGTACGGGACCTGTACGCAGCCGCGCGGACAGGGGGCCGGGGCCCGCAGCGCCTCGGGCGAGCCGCCGGTGGCCGGCACCGGGTGGCTGGTGCCGCCGGAGGGTGCCTACGCGCACGCGACCGAGCCCGCGGAACTGCGCGCCGCCCTCGGCGAGGCGGCCCGCACCATCGCCGCCGCCGGCCGGGTGCAGCCGTCCCGGGTGTAGCCGGGAGCGGGACATGCCGAAGGGCTGCCCGGCGTCCGGCGCGGACGCTGGGCAGCCCCACCGTGACGAGTCGGCTCAGCGGCCGAACGCCCCGCCGCGCAGCGCCCGGGTACCGGCCGGGCACACCATGGTCACGCGCTTGCTGCCGGACAGGACGGGCGTGATGTACCGGACCCGGTTCGAGCAGTCGACGAAGACCCGGAAGGCCCGGCCGGAGCAGGACACCGCGAAGACCCGCCCCGACAGGTGGGGGTTCCAGCAGCGCAGCGAGGACCGGGCCGGCGGCCGGGCGTCACCGGCCTTGCCGGCCGGCGTCGCCTTGCCGCGCTGGGTGCGGCCGTTCTTGAGGTCCTTGCTCGCGTAGTCGGCGTTGGCCGCCACACCGGGCGCCGTGGTGGTCGCCGTGGCGGGCGAGGCCGCGGCGGTCGCGGGGGCCACCGCCCCGCCGACCCCGAGTGCGAGTACCGCACTCATGCCCAGCGCAGCCAGGGAATTCCGAACTTTCATTCCTTTTCTCTTTCCTCAGTCGCACGGCCGACAGAGCCGATCGCTCGATTCAGGAGCGACAAAAGAGAGAATCGTGGGACGGCAAAGGCGAAATCAAGAATTCCGCACTTTCCATATTGTCCGTGTGGATACCGGGCAAAGGCGGCCGGACCCTACCGGACATGGGGAGATCGACCCTCCAGGCGCGCGGCGGCGGCCGGAAAACCACTCGTGTGGGGTACCTGCGGAAAGTGCCGGACAATGGGTGCATGGCACGAGGCGGCGGACGGCACGACAAGGCGCGCGACAAGCGGCGCGGCAGTGCTGTCGTCGTCGCCGAAGTCGACGGCGGCACAGCCTCGTTGGTGTCCGACCCCGACCGCCCGCACGCCCGGTCGCTGCTGCTGGACGGAGCGCCGCAGTCACATGTCGACCTCGCCGACCCCACGCACCTGGGCTTCGAGTACCAGCGCCGCCTCGGCCACCTGGTGGACCTGCTGGCGCCGCCCGGCCGCCCGGCGCAGGTCCTGCACCTGGGCGGCGGAGCCCTGACGCTGGCGCGGTATGTCGCCGCCACCCGGCCGCGCTCCACCCAGCAGGTGGTCGAGGTGGACGAGAAGCTGACCCGGCTGGTGCGTGAGCATCTGCCCCTGGAGCGCGGCTGGCGCATCCGGGTGCGCGGCGGCGACGCGCGCGAGGGCCTGGGCCGGCTGCCCGAGGCGTGGGCGGACCTCGTGATCGCCGATGTCTTCAGCGGCGCCCGCACCCCGGCGCACCTCACCAGCGTCGAATTCCTGCACGAGGTGCGGCGGGTGCTGCAGCCCGCCGGATGGTACGCCGCCAACATCGCGGACGGTGCGCCGCTGCGCCATCTGCGCGCCCAGATCGCCACGGCGGGCGCGGTCTTCGCGGAGCGCTGCGTGCTCGCCGACCCCGCCGTGCTGCGCGGCCGCCGGTTCGGCAACAGCGTGCTGCTGGCGGCCGACGGTGAGCTTCCGGTCGCCGAACTGACCCGGCGCACGGCAGGCGATGCGCACCCCGGACGGGTGGAGGCGGGGCGTGCCCTGGACGCCTTCACGGCCGGAGCCGGTCCGGTGACCGACGCGACGGCGACGGCCTCCCCGCCACCACCCGAGGGGACGTTCGGCTAGGACCGCCTGACGCGGGCTGCCCGGTGGCTATCCGTCGTACGTCTCGATCCGCGGCTCCGCGTCGTCCCAGCGGCAGAAGACCGAGGAGGACACCGTCCCGTCGGTGAAGGTCACACGGATGTAGCCGGGCGCGTGCCAGACCTTCATGCGCCAGCCGGGGTCGGGTGTCGCGGACACCAGCGCGCCCTCCTCGCCGCCCAGGTCGAAGACGGCTCTGCCGCCGCGTACGGCCGTGCCTTCGACCTGCCCGGTGTGTGCGTCCCGGGCGGGGCCGTCCGTACTGGGACGGGGGCCGGTGGCGGCGCTGGTCCGCGGTTTCCGGGTGGGGCTCTGCGAGGGGCCGGCGGTGGGGGAGGGGGTCGGCCTCGGCCGGTGGGTGGAGGAGGCCCGGGGCGTGGGGCGCTCGGCGCTCCCGTCCGGGACGGGCAGCGCGCGGGGCGGTTCGTAGGTGGTGTCGTTCAGCACCGTGTGGACGCCGAACCAGGACAGTGTGGTGGCGGCGCCGGTGGCCAGGGTCCACGCGCCGATGTGCAGCCAGCGGGGTCTGGGGAGTCGTCGGGGGCGCTGCATCCCCGTCAGCCTAGAGCCCGTCGGAATGTCGTACGGTTCCGCCCATGGCAAGTGTGCTCGTGGTCGAGGACGACCAGTTCGTGCGCTCCGCCCTCATCCGGCACCTCACCGAGGCCGCCCACACGGTCCG
The DNA here is from genome assembly GCF_017676345.1 of Streptomyces smyrnaeus. GTDB lineage: Bacteria > Actinomycetota > Actinomycetes > Streptomycetales > Streptomycetaceae > Streptomyces > Streptomyces smyrnaeus. The sequence continues at coordinate 73,562 of NZ_JAFFZM010000014.1, forward strand.
CAGCGTGGGCACGGCGCTGGAGGCCCTGCGCGAGGTCGCGCAGGTCGGGTTCGACGTGGTCATCCTCGATCTGGGGCTGCCGGATCTGGACGGCGCGGAGGCGTTGAAGATGCTGCGCGGCGTCACGGACGTCCCCGTGATCATCGCCACCGCGCGCGACGACGAGGCGGAGATCGTCCGGCTGCTCAACGCGGGCGCGGACGACTACCTGGTCAAGCCGTTCTCGGTGGCGCACCTGTCCGCCCGGATGGCGGCCGTGCTGCGCCGTACCACCGGCGAGTTCGGCGGGAGCGGGGACAGCGGCGGGGACGCCGTGCTGCGGGTGGGCGGACTCGTCGTCGACCCGCAGCGCCGGATGGCCCAACTGGACGGTGTGGTGCTGGATCTGACGCGCCGGGAGTTCGATCTGCTCGCCTATCTGGCGGGGCGGCCGGGCGTCGTCGTCCCGCGCAAGGAGTTGCTGGCCGAGGTGTGGCAGCTCTCGTACGGGGACGATCAGACCATCGATGTGCATTTGTCATGGCTGCGGCGGAAACTGGGGGAGACGGCTGCCCGGCCGCGCTATCTGCACACCCTGCGCGGCGTCGGCGTCAAGCTGGAGCCGCCGCAGGGCGAGGGCGGGCGCATATGAGGGGCGGCCCGGCGTGAGAGGCGGCTGCCCGTGAGGTGGGCGCTGGTGAAGGTCTGCCTCGCCGTGACGGTGATGGTGGTGGTGGCCTTCGCCGTGCCGCTGGCACTGGTCGTCAGGGAGACCGCACGGGACCGTGCCTTCGCGGGTGCCGAACGGCAGGCCTCCGCCATCGGCCCCGCGCTGGCCATCACCCGGGACCGCGGCGAACTGCAGCGCGCCGTCGCCATCACCCAGGCGGGCGCGGAGGGCAGGATCGCCGTCCATGTACCGGCCGGGGAGTCCGCAGCCGGCGCCGAGGGCGGAAGCGGCAGCAACGGCACCGGCAGCGCCCCCGAGAGCAGGAGCAGGAGCAAGAGCGACAGCGCGGGCAGCAGCGGCGGCGAGCGCGGCGCAGGCGGCGAGCACGGCGAGCTGCGCGTCGGGCACAGCCGCGCCCCGCAGGACCGGCTGGCCGCGGCGCAGCGGCTCGGGCGGGCCTCCACCGTCGAGGTCGCGGGCGGCTACGCGCTGCTGCGCCCCACCGCCGTCGCGGGCGGAAAGGTCGCCGTCGTGGAGGTCTTCGTACCCGACGAAGAGGTCACCCGCGGGGTGGCCACCTCCTGGATGGTGCTCGCCGGGGTCGGTGTCGCGCTGGTCATCGGCTCGGTCGCGGTCGCCGACCGGCTGGGTACCCGGATGGTGCGGCCCGCCGAGCGGCTCGCGGGCGCCGCGCACGACCTGGGCGAGGGCGAACTGGACGTCCGGGTGCCGGAGGACGGGCCGACCGAGCTGCGGTCGGCCGCCGTCGCCTTCAACTCCATGGCCGACCAGGTCGTCCAGCTCCTGGCCAACGAGCGGGAGCTGGCCGCCGACCTCTCGCACCGGCTGCGCACCCCGCTGACCGTACTGCGGCTCAACGCGGCCTCACTGGGGGAGGGCGACGCCGCCGACCAGACGCGGGCCGCCGTCGCGCAGTTGGAGGGCGAGGTGGACCGGATCATCAGTACGGCCCGCGAGCAGCGCGCCCAGTCGCCGGGCGCGGGGCACTCGGCCGCCTCCGACGCGGCCGAGGTGATCCGGGACCGGATGGCCTTCTGGTCGGCGCTGGCCGAGGACGAGGGGCGCGAGGCGCGGGTCGCGGGAGTCGAGCGGCCGGTGCGGGTGCCGGTCGCCCGGGCCGAACTCGCCGCCGCCGTCGACGCCCTGCTCGGCAACGTCTTCCGGCACACCCCCGAGGGCACCGCCTTCTCCGTCGACCTGCACAGCGGCGGCCCCGGCAGCGAGGCCGTCATCGTGCTGGTCTCCGACGCGGGGCCCGGGATCGCCGACCCCCGGGCCGCGCTGCGCCGCGGCCACGGCGCCGGTGGCCCCGGCTCCACAGGGCTGGGCCTGGACATCGTGCGCCGCGTCGCGGAGTCCACCGGCGGCGATGTCCGGCTGGGCCGCTCGGTGCTCGGCGGTACGGAGGTGCGGGTCTGGCTGGCGCTGCGGAACGGCACCGCACGCCGGCCGCGCGGCGGCCGACGTGCCCGCCGCCGGGGGCGGACGGCCGAACGGCCGGGCTGAGGCCGCCTCCAGGGGAACCGGCCCCCCGGACCGGCCCCCGGGGGACGCGCATACGACTGCCGCCGGGTCCGGCCCGTGGGACGGGCCGGACCCGGCGGCGTCGTGATCCGCCGCGGCCTACTTGGCGACGCAGGCGTTGCCCATGGCCGGGTTCAGCAGGGCGATGATGTCGACGGTGTTGCCACACACCTGAATCGGAAGGTGGATGGGGACCTGGACGACGTTACCGCTGAGCGCACCCGGCGACTTGGCGGCGCCGCCCTGGGCACCGGCGTCGGCGGCGGCGGCGGAGGCGCCGCCCAGGACGAGTGCGGCGGCGCAGGCGGCCGTGGTCACGTAACGGAGCATGGTGTTCTTCCTCCAGGAGACAGACAACTTGCGCACCATCCAGGCACAGGGATCGAGGCCGCGTCGTTGTGACTTTCCGACCAGCGCCGCACCCTCACTCCACGGAGTGGCTGAAGTGTGCGGCGAACGGAGCAACGGCACGGTGGCAGGCCCCGGCCCGCCGCGGTGTCCGCCTTCGGCCCGCCCCCTTAAGGCGGCCCTTTCCGCTGCCTTAAGAGCGCCCTAAGGACAACGGCGGAAGTCCGCAACGCGGCGTTTGCCCGATTGCCCGTCAGTAACGTGCTGCCCGTCCCCATCCCCCACAGAACGAGGCAGCGACCCGACGATGAAGACGACGAACACAGCAGGCCACCGTCGACGCACCAGCCGCACCACCAAGGCGGTCACGGGTGCCGCGGCCGTGGCACTCGTGGCGGGCGGCGGCTTCCTGCTCGCGGGCAACGCGACGGCGGGCGAGGAGCCGGCGGACCAGAAGGCGGCCGACGCCGCGGGCACGCCGTTCGCGCCGTACGTCGACACCTCGCTCCAGCCCTCCTACGACCTGCTGGAGAGCGCCGGGAAGACCGGTGTGAAGGAGTACAACCTCGCCTTCGTCACCAGCGGCGGCGGGTGTGTCCCCAAGTGGGGCGGCACCCAGGAGCTGACCGACAACCCGGTCGCCGGGCAGATACCCGAGCTGCGCGCCGAGGGCGGTGACGTCCGGGTCTCCTTCGGCGGCGCCAACGGCTCCGAGCTCGGCGTGGCCTGCGACTCCGCGGCGGAGCTGGCCAAGGCGTACGGGAAGGTCATCGACACCTTCGACCTGAAGAAGATCGACCTGGACATCGAGGGCGCCGCCCTGCCCGACACCGAGGCCAACGAGCGGCGCGCCAAGGCCGTCGCCGCGCTCCAGAAGAGCCACCAGGACCTGGATGTCTCCTACACCCTGCCGGTGATGCCCGAGGGGCTCACCCGGCCGGGCGTCGCACTGCTGAAGAACGCCAAGGCCAACGGGGTGAAGGTGTCGGCCGTCAACATCATGGCGATGGACTACGGCCCCTCCTACGACGGCGACATGGGCGAGTACGCCACCCAGGCCGCCACCGCCTCCCACGAGCAGGTCGCCACGGCGCTCGGCCTGGACGACGACGCCGCGTGGAAGGCGCTGGCCATCACCCCGATGATCGGCGTCAACGACGTCAGTGTCGAGGTCTTCAGGCCCGAGGACGCCAAGGAGGTGCGCGCGTTCGCCGACGAGCACGGCATGGGCTGGGTCTCCATGTGGTCGGGCACCCGCGACAAGCCGTGCCCCGGCGGCCCCAAGGACCAGGCGGACCCGACCTGCTCCAGCATCGAGCAGAGCCCCTTCGACTTCAGCAAGGCGTTCGCCGGCTGACCCGGCCCTTCTGCGGCCACCCCCCACGGCCACCCCAACAGCCACCCCCCACCGGCGGGGCGCGACGGTACCCACCCCCACACTCACCGTCGCGCCCCGTCTCCTTCCGCCTCATCGAGTGCGCCCGGTGGACTCTCCCACTGTGGGAGGGTCCACCATGCACGACGCGTGCGGTCACCGGCTCCGGCCGACGCGGGCACCGGCTGCGGCTCCGGCCATGTCGCGCCCGAGCAGGCACGCCGTATTCCGACCGTTCCGTTCAGGAGGGCATGGCGATGATCTCGGTGAAGGGCGTCGACACCCGCGGTATGCAGCACTGCGAGACGACAGCCCTGGGGGTACTGCTGCGGCACCAGGGAATCGATCTGTCCGAGCCCATGCTCTTCGGCCTCGGCTCCGGCCTGTCCTTCATCTACTGGGACAGCAAGAACATGGGCTTCCCCTTCCTCGGCGGGCGGGTCAAACCCTTCGTTCTCACCAGGAACCTGGCCGCCGGGCTCGGTCTCGACCTCCAGGTCCAGGAGACGACCTCCCCCCGCAGGGCATGGCAGAACGTGGCAGCCTCCCTCGGCGCCGACCGCCCCGTCGGACTGCAGCTCGACAGCTACCACCTGGAGTACTTCTCCTCGAAGGTGCACTTCGGCGGCCATGTCGTCGCCATGTACGGCTACGACGACCAGTACGCCCATCTGGTCGACACCGACCAGCAAGGCGGAGCGGTGTCCACCAGCTTGACCAGCCTCGCCCGGGCGAGAGCCGCGCGCGGCCCGATGGCCGCCAAGCACCGGTCGTTCACCCTCACCGTTTCGAGGAACCCGCCCTCCTTGTCGAGCCGGATCGTCCCCGCCATCACCGCCTGCGCCGAAGCCTTCCTCGATCCGCCCATCGCCAACCTCGGCCACCGAGGCATCGAGAAGGCCGGCAAGCGGGTACGCACCTGGCTCCAGCGCACCGACGCGCCGCAGCGGGACCTGCCCCAGGCGGCCCTCCTGATGGAGAAGGCCGGCACCGGCGGCGCCCTGTTCCGCAACCTCTACCGCGACTTCCTCGGCGAGTGCACCCAGCTGCTCGACAGCAGCCATCTGCGCACCGGTCACCGGTTGTACACCGAGGCAGCCACCCTGTGGACGGAGGCCGCGGCACTGATCGCGAAGGCCGGTGAGTCGGGCGACGCGCAGTGCCTCGCACAGGCGAGTACCGTCCTGTGCGAGCTTTCACGCCTGGAGCGCGCGGCCATGGAGGCGCTGAGCCGCCTGGGGGAGTGAGACACCGGCGGGTCCGCCCCGGCCACCCATGCGCTGACGCCCTTCGCCCGCACCCTCCTGCTGCCCGGCCCGGTTGTAGTTGAATGTTCCCCTCGCCCGGTTCCCACGGGGCCCGGGCTCGCGGCACGGGGAGGGCACCATGGCAGCAGTGCGCGGCGGACGGGCCCGCAGGACCGCGCAGTCCGGGCCGACCCTGGAGGAGGTGGCGCGCCGCGCCGGGGTGGGCCGCGGCACCGTCTCCCGCGTCATCAACGGCTCGCCGCGGGTCAGCGACCGCACCCGCGCGGCCGTCGAGGACGCCGTGGCCGAACTGGGGTACGTCCCCAACCGGGTGGCCCGCGCACTCGCGGCGGGCAGCGCGGACACCGTCGCACTGGTGGTCCCCGAAACGGAGTCCCGGTTCTTCACCGAGCCCTACTTCCCCGCCATCGTGCGCGGCATCAGCGCCGAACTCGCCCTGGCCGACATGCAGCTGCTGCTCACCCTGCTGCGCGGCCGCAAGGAGCGCGACCGCTTCGCGCAGTACGCGGCGGCCCACAGCATCGACGGAGTGCTGCTCGTGTCCGTACACGCCGACCACACCCTGCCGGACCTGCTGGCCCGCTCCGAGATCCCCGCCGTGCTCGGCGGCCGCCGCCGCGCCGCCGAACCGCTGCCCTACGTGGACTGCGACAACACCGGCGGCGCCCGCTCGGCCGTCGACCATCTGCTGGCCCGCGGGCGCGAGACGATCGCCACGATCACCGGCCCGGCGGACGTGTACGCGGCACGCTGCCGCACCGACGGCTACCGCGAGGCGCTGCACCGGGCGGACCGGCCCGTGGCGGCGGATCTGCTGGTGTGCGGCGACTTCACCGAGGAGGGCGGGGACCGTGCGATGCGGCAGCTGCTGGAGCGGGCGCCCGGACTCGACGCCGTCTTCTGCGCCTCCGACGTGATGGCCGCCGGGGCCCGGCGCGCGCTGCGCGAGGCGGGCCGGTCGGTGCCGGACGACGTCGCACTCGTCGGCTTCGACGACTCGGTCGTGGCCCGTCATATGGACCCGCCGCTGACCACCGTCCGCCAGCCGATCGCCGACATGGGACGGGAGATGGCCAGGGTGCTGCTGCAATTGCTGGGCAAGTGGACGCCGGGCGCCCCGGGTACCGGCGCGGCCTCCCCCACCGGCTCCGCCGGTAGCGGACCGGCGCGGGGAGAGGGCGACGCCCAGCACCGGGTGCTGGCCACCGAACTGGTGCCCCGTGCCTCCTCCTGACGGGGGATCACCTCACCCCATGGGGCGCGCTCCGGATGCGCCGGGCCCGGCCCGGCCGTTGCATCACAGACATGGCTCGCACCGGGACCGGCACCACGCGGACGGGCGCGGCAGCACGCCGCCGCGCTCCTCGTCCGATCCGCTTCGCCCTGACAACCGCCGCCCTCCTCGCCTTCCCCGCCGTCCTCAGCCCCTTCCCGGTGTCCGCCACACCGCCGCCGGACACCCCCGCCTCCACCCTCACCCCGGGCCCCGCGTCCGGCCCCACCTCCGCCCCTTCGCCGACATCCGCGGCGCCGACCCCCGAGGCGTCCGCGCCGCAGCCCCCCGGGCCGACAGCCGCTCCCTCCCAGTCCTCCGGGCCGCCCACGGCCGCTCCCTCCCAGTCCTCCGGGCCGCCCACGGCCGCTCCCTCCCGGGAGCCCTCGCCCCCGCCCCCGCCCTCGTCCTCCGAGGCGGGGCAGGACGCGGGGGCCGGGGCGGGCGTGCAATGGGTGCGCCCGGTGGTCCATCCGGGCGTGCGGGTCTCGCAGCCGTACGGCGTCAGGGGCAACTGGGCGGCAGGTCACCACACCGGTGTCGATCTGGCTGTCCCCGAGGGCACCCCGGTGCGCTCGGTCGGTCCTGGGACGGTGGTCTTCGCGGGATGGGCCGGTGCCTACGGCAAGGCGGTGACGGTCCGGATGCCCGACGGCAAGTACACCCTCTTCGCCCATCTGTCGGAGATCCATGTGACGACCGGCGCCGTCGTCCGTCCCGGCACCTGGGTCGGCCTCTCCGGCAACACCGGCCGCTCCACCGGCCCGCATCTGCACTTCGAGGTGCGGGCAGGGCGCGGCTACGGCTCGGACATCGATCCGGTCCGCTATCTCGCCGCGCACGGCGTCCGCCTCGTATGACGGTGACCTCGGCCGTCGGTCAGCGGCCGTACCGCCCCAGCGCCCGGTCCGGGCGGCAGATGTCGCACACCCGCGCCTCCTCGGTGCGCGCCAGCAGCTCCACCGCTTCGCGCGCCGTGATGCGCCGGGTGAGCCAGCCGTCCCTGGCCTGCCAGCAGTCCCGGCGGTGCACGCACCACCAGGGCCCTGTGTCGCCGACGCCGCGCCTGCGTACGGCCACCCACTGCCGGCCCGCCACGGCGCCGGCTGTGGGCACCGCCTGGTAGCTCTCGCCGGGAAGCGGGGTGATGTTCTCGGCGGCGACGCTGATCGCGGTCGGTGCGCTCTTGGGCTCGGCGCGCCCGTCGGGGTGCTCGTAGCGGCTCGGCAGGATCGCCTCGCACTCGTACCACCAGTGGCCGTCGGGCGTGCGGGAGCGACCCGTGACGATCACGTCCAGCTCCTGTCCGTCCGGCATCCGGGCCCGCGCCCACGGTCCCGCCCGGTCGTGCCACTCACTCACGTACCGAATATTAGTTCGAATACATGAGTGGGTGCGCCGTCCGGGTTCATTCCGGAGGCCGTTGTCGTGTTGTACCAAAAAGTGACACTTCGCCCGCCATCGTGGTGCCTCGTCCAACCAACCCTTGGAGGTTCACATGCGTATGCGTAAGCTCGCGCGTTCCGTCGCCGTCGGCTTCGCCGTCCTGGGCCTGGCCGGCGCCGGCGCGGGCTCGGCCGCCGCCTGGCCGAAGGGGCACCAGTACAACTGGGTGCACGAGTCGGTGAAGAAGGAGAACAAGGAGATCAAGGTCTCCGACGACGACCACATCATCAACGACTCGGTCTTCATGTTCTTCGGCCCGATGCAGCTGGACTGAGCCCGAGCGCTTCCCTGGCAGACATCGCTCTGCCCGCCCGTCAGCACTGCGTTCCCGTCTCCCGGGAGGGAGGCCGGGAACGCGGTGTTTTCTGCGTCCGCGACCGACCACCGGCCGCCCGCGGGCCGGCTACTCCCCGGCCCGCTGTTCGCCGCTGCTGCCGCCGCCGGTACCGCTGCTGCCGCTGCCGCGGGCGGCCGTGTCCGCCGGCTCCGCGGTCTTCTTCCCCTTCTTCCGCTCGCCCGGACGGAACGGCCAGTGGGGACCGCGCTGGTCGTCGGGGATGCCCGCGAGCTCCTCGACGTCGAAGAGGCGGGCGATGGGCACGTCCGAGCTGCTGTGGGCGACGATCGAGAAGGCGATGGTGACGGCGATGAGCGTGAACGCCTCCTCGCCGCGCGGGATCCCGGCCTGCAGCACCAGCAGCCCGTAGACCACCGAGGCGAAGCCCTTGGGACCGAACCAGGCCGCTGTCAGCTTCTCCCGCTTGTCGAACGACGTGCCGATCAGCGACAGCAGCAGCGAGGCCGGGCGGATCAGGATGATCGCCAGCACGGCGACCACATATCCGCCGAAGGACAGATCGCTGAACAGCTGACCGGTCAGCAGCGCGCCGAAGATCAGCAGCGCGGCGAACTTGGCCAGTTCGGACAACGAGTCCCCCAGCGGCTCGAACGCGTGCTTGGCCTCGGGCGAGACGGCCGCGAGGACGGCACCCGCGCTGAACGCGGCGAGGTAGGCGTTGGCGTGGGTGAGGTGGCACACGGCGTACAGGATCACGCCGATGGCCAGCGGCCCCAGCGGCTGCAGCTTGGGCTCGGCACCCAGCAGCCGGAAGCGGGTCAGCCAGTTGACGATCAGGGGCGCGGCGACACCGAAGGCCACACCGAGCACCAGTTCCAGGGCGATGCTGCCGAACGAGGCGTGTTCGCTGTGCCCGGCCGGGGCCGCGGCCGCAATGAAGATCAGTACGAAGGGCAGCGCCAGGCCGTCGTTGATCCCGCTCTCGACGTTGAGGAGCTGGCGCAACCTGGCCGGTACCTGCTGGCGGCCGACGATGGCCGAGGCGAAGACCGGGTCGGTGGGCGAGAGCACGGCGCCGACCAGGAAGGAGGTCGTCCAGTCGAAGCCGACCAGATAGTGGGTGAGCAGCGCGATACCGAGGAACGCCAGCGGCATACCGAGGCCGAGCGCCCGGGCCGGGCTCTTCCAGCGCTCGCGCAGCTCGGCGAAGCGGACGTGCATGCCGTCCGTGAACAGCACGGCGAAGAGGGCCAGATCGGCGGTGACGCGGACGATGTCGCTGCTGGGCGAGACATGGATGAATCCGAGTCCGCCGTCCCCGACCAGTGCGCCACCGGCCAGGAACAGCAGCGAGGTGGACAGCACCGACCGCGCGGCCAGTCCGGACAGCAGCACAGCGACCAGCAGTGCGACTCCGAAGACGACGACCAAGACCAAGAGAACAACCCCCGCCCAACCCGTGCACACGTCAAAAAGCCCTGTGACCCGCGTTTCCGCCGGCCACAGGGCCTCTGAGAGAAGGGTGATCGACGGGACTTGAACCCGCGACATCCTGGACCACAACCAGGTGCTCTACCAACTGAGCTACGACCACCACGTCCGGCGGGGGAAGAGAAGATCTTCCCTGACCGGCCGCTACGAGTGTACAGGGTCCGGCGCCGTGCTCGCTCCCGGGTTTCCCGCGCCGCCCGGGCGGTCAGTCCGCCGGGGGCAGCACGTGCCGGGCCGCGATCTTCTTCGCCGTCTCCGAGTCGGGCCCGGGCTGGGGTACGAAGACGGCCTCGCGGTAGTAGCGCAGCTCGGCGATGGACTCGCGGATGTCGGCCAGCGCCCGGTGGTTGCCGTTCTTCTCGGGGCTGTTGTAGTAGGCGCGCGGATACCAGCGCCGGGCCAGCTCCTTGACCGAGGAGACATCCACGATGCGGTAGTGCAGATGGCCGTCGAGCGCTGGCATGTCCCGGGCCAGGAAGCCGCGGTCGGTGCTGATGGAGTTGCCGCACAGCGGCGCCTTGCCGGCCTCCGGGACCCACTCCCGTACGTACGCCAGGACGCGGGCCTCGGCGTCGGCCAGCGTCGTACCCGCGTCCAGTTCCTCCAGCAGGCCGGAGGTGGTGTGCATCTCGCGCACCACCTCCGGCATCGCCTCCAGGGCGTGTGCGGGCGGGCGGATCACGATGTCCACGCCGTCGCCGAGTACGTTCAGCTCCGAGTCGGTCACCAGCGCGGCCACCTCGATGAGCGCGTCATCGGACAGCGAGAGGCCGGTCATCTCGCAGTCGATCCACACCATGCGATCGTTCATGCGCTTCACACTACGTGACGCGGCCCGCTCAGCCCGCTCCCCGGCCCCGCTGGCCGGGGACCCGGGGGGCGAAGGCGTCCGACTCCGGTTTGCCCTGTTCAGGGCGGTCGGAGCGGCTCTGCTGGGCGTTCCTGTACTCCCTCAGCTCGTGTCGGGTCTCCTGCCTGGTGCCGTACGCCGGTGGCCCGCTCGCCGCCCCCGGCTCATGGCCGCCTCCCGGGTGTCCCGCGTGGCTGCCCGGGGAGTGCCCGGGGTGCCCGGCCGGCCCCGGATGTCCGGGAGGCCCCGGGTGCCCCGGCTGCGGCTGGTGCGGCAGGCGCAGGGAGTTGTCCGGGCCCTGACCGCCCGGCCCCGGGGAGCCGCCGATGCCGCCCGCCGTCCCCGCCGCACCCGGCTGCTCGTGGCCCTGCTCCCCGTCCGGCCGGCGGGCCCGGTATGCGGCCCGGTAGGCGGCGGGGGAGGCGCCGAGCTGGCGGCGGAAGTGACCGCGCAGCGCGACGGGGGAGCGGAAGCCGCAGCGGCCCGCCACCTCGTCCACCGAGTAGTCCGACGTCTCCAGCAGCCGCTGCGCCTGCAGCACGCGCTGAGTGATCAGCCACTGCAGTGGAGCGCTCCCAGTAAGAGACCGGAAGCGCCGGTCGAAGGTGCGGCGGCTCATGTACGCGCGCGCGGCGAGCGTCTCCACGTCGAACTGCTCGTGGAGGTGTTCCAGCGCCCAGGCGACGACCTCGGCGAGCGGGTCGGCGCCGATCTCCTCTGGTAAGGAGCGGTCCAGGTGGCGGGGGTGGCCGCCGGTCTCCTGGCCGTTGCCGCGGCGGGGCGGGACGACCAGGCGGCGGGCGAGCGCCCCGGCCGCCTCGGCTCCGTGGTCGGTGCGCACGACGTGCAGGCACAGGTCTATGCCCGCGGCCGTGCCCGCGGAGGTGAGGATGTCCCCGTCGTCCACGAACAGTTCGCGCGGATCGACATGGACGGACGGGTAGCGCTTGGCCAGCGTCGGGGCGTACATCCAGTGTGTGGTGGCCGGGCGCCCGTCGAGCAGTCCGGCGGCGGCGAGGACGAAGGCGCCGGTGCACAGCCCCATGACGCGGGCTCCCTCCTCGTGCGCGCGGCGCAGCGCCTCCAGTGCGGCCGGTGGTGGTGGCTGGGTGATGGAGCGCCAGGCCGGTACGACGACGGTCCCGGCGCGGGAGATCGCCTCCAGCCCGAACGGCGCGCTCAACTGGAGCCCGCCTGTGGTGCGCAGCGGCCCGTCCTCGCCCGCGCAGACCAGCAGCCTGTAGCGCGGAACTCCGGCGTCCTGGCGGTCGATTCCGAAGACGGAGAGCGGGATGGAACTCTCGAAGATGGGACCACCGCTGAAGAGCAACACCGCCACGATCTCGCGCCGGCGGCGCGCGGCCAGCTTGCGGGTCTCGACTGGGCCGTTCGTGGAGTCCTGGCTCATTGGAACTAAGCCCCCCTCAATCGTTGTGTTCCTCTCGGTCCATGCACATCTCCCCCGCTCTCCCCCGCAGCGAAAGCCAAGATCGAATCTACTGCGTCGGATGAGGTGGGCGGTGCAAGTTCGGCATCCGGCGCTATGTCGACAAGGCAACTTGGCGTGAAGCATTCGATCACGAAGCGTTTCACTCAACGGCGCTGCAGGGAAGTACGCATGCCCTCTCTGCCCCATCAACGTAGGGTGCACACCCGCGCGACGCTCCTTTCGCCCCTGGTGGCAGAGGGGTTGGCGAAAGAGGTGGTAAGGGTTGTGACGAGGTGGCAAGTTGGCTGAAATTAGCGGGGGAGCAGACGTGCGATGAGGTCATTCCTCGGCCACGCCTCCGAGGCGCTGGAGGCCTGTGTGGCGTGTGAGGCGTACGAGGTGCGCCGGATGCGCGCAGCGCGCAACGATGCGTAACTATTTGTGACTCTGTGCGCGCTTCCGTGTGCCGGTGTGCGCCCCAAGGGATCTTCTCGCGCCAACGCAACCATCGAGGTGGGCCTGCTCCGATGCGCCCCCTGTGCCACCCCGGCCGTCGGGCGGTGAACGGGACGCGCTAGCACTCTGTGTAATTAGGCTGGCACTTAGGGTTATCGTAGGGTTTTCATGCCGAGGGTCAGGGCTGTTCAGCGCTTCTTCGGGCCCCGGTTACCCGGTGCCCCTGTCAAGGAGGCGCGTAAGGGGCGTAACGCGGCATTGCGCTGCGGGCCGCGCTCAGGCATGCTCCGGGGTCAACCGTCTCGGGCGGCTGCCGTTCCCAACCTGGGCAAGAGGGGAGTGCGGCCGTACCCTGTGGGTAAGGGACTTGGGAAGACGATTCCCGGTCTTCGTCGAGCAGGCCGTGCGGTCACCCAGCACCGTCGACCAGCGCAGTCGACCAGCACATTTCGACCGAGCAGATTCGAGAGAACGCAAGCCGTCCGTCGTCCCTCTGCACAGAGGACTCACTTCGCCGAGACAACTCATGGCAGGACACGAGATCCCTGACCCAGCAGACCGCAGGCAGGTCGCCGACTCGACGGCGATCCCGGAAGCGGCGGACGAGACGCGCCACTCCTGCGATCCGGCCTTTCAGCACGGTGTCGTCGTGGGCTTCGACGGCTCGGTCTCCAGTGAGCGTGCGCTGGCGTACGCCATCGGTATGGCCCACCGCTCCGGCTCCGGTCTGATCATCGTCCATGTCGCCAACCGGCTGCCGACCACCGTATGGGCGGGGTGCGAGCCGCCCGTCTTCGTCGACGTCCCCGATCATCGCACCGAGGTGCTCGGGCTCGAACTGGCCTGCGCCGATCATCTGGCGGAGGTGCCCTGGATCCTGGTGGAGCGGGGTGGCGACATCTGCCACGAGCTGGAGGAGGTCGGCAGCGAGTACGCGGCCGACGCCATCGTGGTCGGCTCGACCCACGGGCTGGTGGGGCGGATCTTCGGCTCGGTGGCCGGCCGGCTCGCCCGGCGCGCCCAGCGCCCGGTCATCGTCGTCCCCTGACGCACCGCTCCCGAAGGCCTCTACCTCCCGAACGCCTCTGCGGCGGGCCGCTCCCGGTCTCTGCGCGGGCGGCTCCCGTCTCGTCCCGGAGCAGCGACTCCGGTGCGCGTTCCGGGCCTTCGGCATTCCGCGCCGCTGCCGCAGAAGTGCCGCACATCGACAAATCTACCCAGCCGTAGAGGTGGGTTGTGCGCTTGTGAGGGGCATACAGACAACACACGGGTGGCCGAGACCCGAGGGCGTGCTGCCGGACGGGAGGTGACGGTCCCGCACGGCAGCCCACCCGCCGGCGTAATGGGCGACGCCGGCACAGGGGAGGCGGAATCCCGCGCGGTTGGTGGCCCGCGCGGGATTCCGCCCATTCATGCGTCCCGCCCCGTCATACGGCGCGGCGCTGCGTACCCTCTTACTCGACGGTGACCGACTTGGCCAGGTTGCGGGGCTTGTCGATGTCCCGGCCCAGGGCGAGCGCCGTGTGGTAGGCCAGCAGCTGGAGCGGGATGCCCATCAGGATCGGGTCCAGCTCGTCCTCGTTCTTCGGTACGACGATGGTGTGGTCGGCCTTCTCCTGCTCCTGGTGCGCCACGGCCAGGATGCGGCCGCTGCGCGCCTTGATCTCCTCCATGGCCGCCCGGTTCTTCTCCAGCAGATCGTCCTCCGGCACGATCGCGACCGTCGGCATCGCGGGTTCGATCAGTGCCAGCGGCCCGTGCTTGAGCTCGGAGGCGGGGTAGGCCTCGGCATGGATGTAGGAGACCTCCTTCAGCTTCAAGGACGCCTCCAGCGCCACCGGGTAGCCGCGCACCCGGCCGATGAAGAGCATCGAGCGCGCGTCCGCGTAGTTCTTGGCCAGCTTCTCGATCTCCGGCTCCTGCTTGAGGATCTCGGCGATCTGTCCGGGCAGCCGGCGCAGCCCCTCGATGATGCGCTTGCCGTCCTTGACCGACAGGTCGCGGATGCGGCCCAGGTGCAGGGCGAGCAGCCCGAAGGCGACCACCGTGTTGGTGAAGCACTTGGTGGACACGACGCAGACCTCGGGTCCGGCGTGCACATAGACCCCGCCGTCGGCCTCCCGGGCGATGGCCGAACCGACGACGTTGATGACGCCCAGCACCCGGGCGCCCTTGCGCTTGAGCTCCTGGACGGCGGCGAGCGCGTCATAGGTCTCACCGGACTGCGAGACGGCGATGTAGAGCGTGTCCGGGTCCACGACCGCGTTGCGGTAGCGGAACTCGCTGGCGGGCTCCGCGTCGGCCGGGATGCGGGCCAGCTCCTCGATCATCTGGGCGCCGATGAGGCCCGCGTGGTACGAGGTGCCGCAGCCGAGGATCTTCACCCGGCGTACGGCACGCGCCTCGCGCGGGTCGAGATTGAGGCCGCCGAGGTGGACGGTGGCGAACCGGTCGTCGATCCGTCCGGCCAGCACCCGGTCCACCGCGTCCGCCTGCTCGGCGATCTCCTTGTGCATATAGGTGTCGTGGCCGCCCAGGTCGTAGGACTCGGCGGCGTACTCCACCGTCTCCGGCGAGGAGGAGGTGCGGGAGCCCTCGGTGGTGTAGGTGCGGTAGTCGCCGGCCTTGATGGTGGCCATCTCGCCGTCGTCCAGGGTGACCACCTGGCGGGTGTGGGAGACCAGCGCGGCGACGTCCGAGGCGACGAACATCTCGTTCTCGCCGATGCCCAACACGACGGGCGAGCCGTTGCGGGCCACCACGATGCGGTCGGGGAAGTCGGCGTGCAGCACGGCGATGCCGTAGGTGCCCTCGACGTGCCGCAGCGCCTCCTGGACGCGGGCCTCCAGGCGCTCGGCCTGGGCGCCGGCGATGAGGTGGGTCAGGACCTCGGTGTCGGTGTCGGAGACGAAGGTGATGCCGTCCGCGGTGAGCTTGGCGCGCAGCTCGGCGGCGTTGTCGATGATGCCGTTGTGGACGACGGCGACCTTCTCGGCCGCGTCGAGGTGCGGGTGCGCGTTGACGTCGTTGGGTACCCCGTGGGTGGCCCAGCGGGTGTGGGCGATACCGGCGGTACCGGCGAAGCGCTTGGGGATCCGCTCCTCCAGATCGCGGACCCGGCCCTTGGTCTTGGCAATCTTCAGCCCGCCCGGCTTGCCGCCGGTGCCGGCCTGGATGGCGATGCCCGCCGAGTCGTAGCCGCGGTACTCCAGCCGCTGGAGGCCCTCCAGCAGGAGCGGGGCGGTGTCACGCTTACCGATATATCCCACGATTCCGCACATACTGCTGATGCCCTGCCTCTCCGTCGTGCCGTGCTGATTGCGCTGTGAATGATCTGGTGCCGCCGCCGCGTGATCAGCCGTACACGATGCGGCGGAGCTGTCTGAGGGACAGCTGAGGCGGTGCCACAGCCCGGTGCGGCAGCTCGGCCTCGATACGTTCGAAAATCTCCGGGTTCGACAGGCCCTTGGCCTGGAGCTCGCGGTGCCGACGGCGGACGAACTCGGGTGCCGTCTCGTCGAAGTACGACAGGACGTCCAGCACCACCCGGGCCGCCTCACCGCGCTGCAGCGGTGTGGTGCGGACCAGATGGTCGATGAGGTCCTCATGGACCGGCGTCGGGCTGTCGAGCACCCGTCGATACTGCGGTCTCAGCGCCTCGATCGCAAGAAATCTGCCCGATAGCGGGCACCGTGTGGCGAAAACGGTGGAGAAGGAGCGGGAAAAGGCGCCTCCCGACGCCTTCCCGGTCCCGCCCGTGGCGGTCATTATGACGAAGTGTCCTGAACACGGCTTTCGTTGAGAGTGCGCCACCCCAGTGAACAACCCCGATGAACAACCGTTCGAAAGGGATCCGGTGCGGATCCCGGAGGGATCGCTGATGGGACGACGACTGGGACCGCTGCTGGTCCTTTGCGCCTCGCTTCTCGCCACCACCACGCTGCCCGCCACACCGGCGACCGCCGACCCGGAGGCGAGCGACGCGGCCACCGCACACTCCGACCGCCGAGCCCGACCGCTCGACCAGGTGATACCCGCACCCGCCTCGGTGCGGGAGAAAGGCAGGCCGTACACGATCACCCCGCGGACCGTGATCCGGGTCCACGAGGAACGGGCCCCCGACCACGGGCGCGGCCGGCAGCGCGGACCCGGCGCCGCCAAGGACGTACGACAGGTGGCCGAGCACCTCGCCGAGCTGCTGCGCCCCGCCACCGGCTACCGGCTGCCCATCACCACCCGCCCGGGGCGGGACGGTATCCAGCTGCGCCTCGGCGGCCACCGCGGGCTGGGCGCCGAGGGCTACCGGCTCGACGTGCGCGAGCGGGCCGTCCGGCTCGGCGCACGGGAGCCGGCCGGCCTCTTCCACGGGATACAGACCCTCCGCCAACTGCTGCCCGCCGCCGTCGAGGCCCGCGACCGGCAGCCCGGACCCTGGCGGATCGCGGGCGGCACCATCACCGACACGCCGCGCTACGCCTACCGGGGCGCCATGCTGGACGTCTCCCGGCACTTCTTCCCCGTGCCGGCGGTCAAGCGCTACATCGACCAGCTCGCCCTCTACAAGATCAACACCCTGCATCTGCACCTCTCCGACGACCAGGGCTGGCGCATCGCCATCGACTCCTGGCCCCGGCTGGCCACCTACGGCGGCGGCACCGAGGTCGGCGGCGGCCCCGGCGGCCACTACACCAAGGCCGACTACCGGGAGATCGTGCGCTACGCCGCGGCGCGGCACCTGACCGTCGTCCCCGAGATCGACATGCCCGGCCACACCAACGCGGCACTGGCCTCCTACGCCGAACTCAACTGCGACGGCATCGCACCGCCCCGCTACACCGGCACCGAGGTCGGCTTCAGCTCCCTGTGCGTACCGCTGGAGCGGACCTACGACTTCGTCGACGACGTGATCCGCGAACTGGCGGCCCTCACCCCCGGCCCCTACATCCACATCGGCGGGGACGAGGCACACTCCACCAGCCACGAGGACTACGTCACCTTCATGCGGCGCGTACAGCCCGTCGTCGCCAAGTACGGCAAGAAGGCGATCGGCTGGCACCAGATCACCGCAGCGCCGGCCCGTGGCACCGTCGCCCAGTACTGGGGCTACGACCGGACCGGCCCCCAGGAGCGCGCCCAGGTGGCCGAGGCGGCGCAGCGCGGCACCAAGCTGGTGCTCTCCCCGGCCGACCGCGCCTACCTGGACATGAAATACGACAAGGACACCCCGCTGGGCCTCAGCTGGGCCGGCTATGTGTCCACCCGGCGCGCCTACGACTGGGACCCGGCCGACTATCTGAGCGGAGTGCCCGAGCGCGCCGTACTCGGGGTGGAGGCGCCGCTGTGGTCGGAGACCATCGCCACCAGCGCCCAACTGGAATACCTGGCCTTCCCCCGGCTGCCCGGCGTGGCCGAACTGGGCTGGTCGCCCGCCGCCACCCATGACTGGGACGGCTACCGGGAGCGGCTGGCCCAACAGGGGCCGCGCTGGGAGCTGATGGGGGTGAACCACTACCGCTCCCCGCAGGTGCCCTGGCCCCGCTGACCTCCCCCCCCCAAGTGGTCGAGTACGGCCAGCAGCGGTCGGGTACCGCTAGAAGCGGTCGAGTATGGCCTTCTTGGCGAGGGCGAACTCATCGTCCGTGAGCACGCCCGTGCTGTGCAGCTCACCCAGCTCGCGCAGTCGGCGCAGCAGGCCGTCGTGGTCCGCCTCGCCGGCCACCGGGATCCCGGGCGTGTCCGACCGCTCGCCGTCCCTCCCGGCGGTCGGCGAGCGGGACGGGGTGCCCGACTCCGGTGGGTCGGCCGCCGCGTCCACCACATGCCCGGCCGACGGATGCGGCAGCCGGGCGACCACAGCGGCGGCCAGCAGCACCGCGCCGCCCGTCTCCTTCGTCTGCCGCACGCCCCACAGCAGCAGACAGTTGGGATCGTGCTGCGGCTTGAGGGTGGGGTGGGTGCCCTTGGGACGGAAGCGGAGACTGCCGTTCTCCCAGCCGAGCGCCGGCGTCCACTCCACGCCCTCCAGCTCCTTGAGCAGCAGTCGACGCGGCCCGGCCGACGACTTGCTCTGCTCGGCCATCCAGTTCCACTCCAGTTGGATGTGCTCCCCGTCGAACGCCGCGGTGCCGTCCGTACCGGCGGCGGTCAGCGGCACCGGCGGCCCCGGCAGCAGATAGCGGTCGCACGAGGTGTCGGGCACCTCCTCCAGCAGCAGGGCGTTGCGCACCTCCTCGACGAAGTACTCGGCCACACCGGTGCGGTCCTTGTCCACCGCCAGCTGATACGGGTCCGCGGCGTCCGGCAGCCGCCCGCTGGCCACCTGGGAGAGCGGGTCGGCGCCGTCGCGCAGCCGCAGACGGAGTCTGCCGCCCTTGCGCCCGCCGGGCTCGTAGGCGATGCCCGCCACCGCGCGCAATGGCACGGCGACCTCTCCCAGGGCCTTGCGCAGCTGATGCACCTGACGCTCGGTGCCGGGCACGATCCTGACGGTCTCCCCGTCGAAGGTCCACGCCCCGGCCCGCTGGAGGATTTCCGCCATACCCCGATTATTTAGGCTCGGGGTGCCCGGGTCACCCCCGGTCCGGCTGCCGCCGTGAGCGGTGCCCTCACTGGCCGACCCCCAACTCGCGGCTCACCAGCATGCGCTGCACCTCGCTGGTGCCCTCGCCGATCTCCAGGATCTTCGCGTCCCGCCACATACGTGCCACCGGATACTCGTTCATGAAGCCGTAGCCACCGTGGATCTGGGTGGCCTCGCGGGCGTTGGTGACGGCGATCTCCGAGGAGTACAGCTTGGCCAGCGCCGCCTCCTTCTTGAACGGCTCGCCCGCCATCAGCCGTGCGGCCGCGTCGCGCCAGGCCACCCGGGAGGTGTGGGCGCGCATCTCCATGTCCGCGATCTTGAACTGGATCGCCTGGTTGGCACCGATGGGCTTTCCGAAGGCCGTACGGGTGTTGGCGTAGCGCACCGACTCGTCCACACAGCCCTGGGCGAGCCCGGTGGCGAGCGCGGAGATCGCGATGCGGCCCTCGTCGAGGATCCGCAGGAACTGGGCGTAGCCGCGGCCCGGCTCGCCGAGCAGGTTGGCGTGCGGAACGCGGACGTCGGTGAAGGACAGCTCATGGGTGTCCGAGGCGTTCCAGCCGACCTTGGAGTACGCCGGTGCGACGGTGAACCCGGGGGTGCCGGACGGCACGATGATCGTGGAGATACGTGGTGCGCCGTCGTCCTTGCGGCCGGTGACGGCTGTCACGGTGACCAGCCCCGTTATCTGCGTACCGGAGTTGGTGATGAAGGACTTGGTGCCGTTGATCACCCAGTCGTCGGTCTTCTCGTCCAGGACGGCGGTGGTGCGGGTGCCGCCCGCGTCCGATCCGCACTCCGGCTCGGTCAGTCCGAAGGCGCCCAGGATCTCGCCCGCGCACAGCCGCGGCAGCCACTCGCGCTTCTGCTCCTCGGTGCCGAACAGGTACAGCGGCATCGCACCCAGCGACACCCCCGCCTCCAACGTGATGGCGACCGAGGAGTCGACCCGGGCCAGTTCCTCCAGGGCGAGACAGAGGGCGAGGTAGTCACCGCCCATGCCGCCGTACTCCTCGGGGAAGGGCAGGCCGAACAGGCCCATGGAGCCCATCTGCCGGACGATGTCGTACGGGAACTCGTGCTGCTCGTAGAACTCGCCGATCTTGGGTGCGACCACATCGTGGGCGAACTCCTCGACGGTGCGGCGCAGTTCCTCATGCTCGGGGCTCAGTCGGTGGTCGAGTGCCATGGTCACTGCTCCTGGGAAGAGGTGGGGGAGGCCGTGCCGGCGAGGGCGCGGACCGTACGGGACGGGCTGGGCCGGCCCAGCCGCTCGGCCATCCAGTGGCTGGTGGCGCTGAGCGCGGCCAGATCGACGCCGGTCTCGATGCCGAGCCCGTTCAGCATCCAGACGAGGTCTTCGGTGGCGAGGTTTCCGGTGGCGCTCTTCGCGTACGGGCAGCCGCCCAGCCCTCCGGCCGAGGCGTCCACCGTGGCCACACCGTTCTGGAGCGCCGCCAGGGTGTTGGAGAGGGCCTGGCCATAGGTGTCGTGGAAGTGCACGGCGAGCGTGGGACCGGCGGCCGACGGGCCGGCGGCGGGCAGTCCGGCCGTACGGAGGGCCGCGAGCAGCGCGTGGACATGGCCGGGGGTGGCGACGCCGATGGTGTCGCCCAGGCTCAGCTCGTCACAACCCATCCCGGCCAGCGCCCGGCACACCCGTACCACCTGGTCGACGGGGACCGGGCCCTCCCACGGGTCGCCGAAGCACATCGACAGATAGCCGCGCACCCGAAGGCCCTCCCGTTTGGCGCGGGCCACCACGGGCTCGAACATCTCCAGCGCGCCGTCCACCGTGCGGTTCAGATTGGCGTGCGCGAACGACTCGGTGGCGCTGGCGAACACCGCCACCTCCCGCGCCCCCAGCGCCAACGCCCGCTCCAGCCCGCGGGCGTTGGGAACCAGCACCGGCAGCCGCACCCCCGACAGACCGTCGAGCCGTGGATACAGCTCCTCCGCGTCGGCGAGCTGCGGGACCCATTTGGGGTGGACGAAGCTGGTGGCCTCCACGGTGGTCAGCCCCGCCGCCGCGAGCCGCCCGATGAACTCCGCCTTCACCTCGACCGGGACGATCGCCGACTCGTTCTGCAAGCCGTCCCGCGGTCCCACCTCATGGATCCGCACCCGGGCGGGCAGGCCCTCCACCGGGAAGACCATGGGCAACTGAGCCGGTGATCCTCCAGAGACCGTGCAGTTGGCCGCGTCCGTCATCCCGCCACCTCCGATCCGGCTTCCGATCCGGCCTGCATGTCGGCCTGTGTGCCGACCTGTGTGTCGGTGTTTGCCGCTCCGCCGTCCTCGAACGGGTCCACCACCGCGAGCACCTGGTCCATCGCCACGGTGCTGCCGGCCGTCACCTCCAGCTCGGCCACCCGGCCGGCGTGCGGGGCCGTGATGACGTGCTCCATCTTCATGGCCTCCACCACCAGCAGGCTCTGGCCCGCGGCGACCTCGTCGCCGACGGCCGCCTTGACCACGGTGACGGTGCCGGGCATGGGCGCGGTGAGCGCGTCGGCGCCGTGCGCGGCGCCGGCCCGGCGCAGGGCGTCCGCCACCGGGTCGTGACCGCGCACCTGCCAGGCCTCGCCGTCCCTGCCCAGCCAGACCCCCGGGGTGTCGCCTTCCATGTGCAGGGCGCGGGTGAAGGTGCAACTCATGCCGTCCCAGTCGAGCCGGACCGCCGCACCGTCCGCTGTCGCACCCGGTGCCAGCCGTGCCCGCACGGGGGTGGCGCCGTCGACACCGACCTCCATCTCACCCGGCGGCGGCCCCTCGGGGCGCCTGCCGTCCGGGGCGGCCGGGCGGACCCGCACCGCCACCGGATCGCGGCCCGGCACCCGCAGATGGTGCACCGTCCAGGCCCGCTGCCCACCGAGCCGCCATCCGGACGGCACCGAGAACGGGCTGACCCAGCCGGCGGACCCGGCGCCGGTGCCGGAGGCGGTGTCCGGTCCGGCCCCCGATGGGGCAGCGGCCTCCTGCGCCGCTCCGGTCTGCGGGGTGAGCGCCGCCTGCCGCAGCAGCGCCGCCGCGCCGTACACCTGAGCGGGCACGCTGTCGGGCAGCAGCCCGGCCGCCGCGCGTTCCACCAGGCCGGTGTCCAGTTGGCCGGAGGCCACCTCGGGGTGGGCGAGGAGGGCGCGCAGGAACGCCGTGTTGGTGTCCACCCCCAGCACCGTCGTCCGCGCCAGTGCCGCCCGCAGTCCGCGCAGCGCCGCGGGCCGGTCGGGGCCCCATGCGACGACCTTGGCGAGCATCGGGTCGTAGGTCGTGCCCACCTCGGTGCCCTCCGACAGCCCGGAGTCGGTGCGCACGCCTTCGCCCTGCGGCTCCCGTAGCAGCAGCACCCGCCCGGCCGAGGGCAGGAAGTCCACATGGCCGTCCTCGGCACCCGGTGTGACGCGGGCGGTCTCCGCGCAGATCCGGGCCTCCACCGCGTGCCCGTCGAGGGCGATGTCCTCCTGGGCGAAGGGCAGCGGTTCCCCGGCGGCCACCCGAAGCTGCCACTCCACCAGATCCAGCCCGGTGATCAGCTCGGTGACCGGGTGCTCCACCTGGAGCCGGGTGTTCATCTCCATGAAGTAGTACGACCCCGAGCCGTCGCCCGGCACGATGAACTCGACCGTGCCCGCGCCCCGGTAGCCGCACGAGCGTGCCGCGTTCACCGCCGCCCGGCCCATCGCCTGACGTGTGGGAGCGTCCAGCAGTGGGCTGGGGGCCTCCTCGATGATCTTCTGGTGGCGGCGCTGGAGGGAGCACTCACGCTCTCCCAGGTGGATGACGTTGCCGTGTCCGTCCGCCAGCACCTGGATCTCGATGTGCCGCGGCCGGTCGATCCACCGCTCCACCAGCAGCCCGTCGTCACCGAACGCGCCCTGGGCCTCGCGGCGCGCCGCGGCGATCTCGTCGGGCAGCACCGCCTCGTCGCGCACCAGGCGCATCCCCTTGCCGCCGCCGCCCGCGGACGGTTTGAGGAGCACCGGAAGACCGGTCTCCCGTGCCGCGACGACCAGCTCGGCGTCGGTCAGTCCGCTGCCCGAGGAGCCCGGCACCACCGGGACGGCCGCCTCGCGCACCGTCTCCTTGGCGCGGATCTTGTCGCCCATCAGCTCGATGGCATCCGTGGGCGGACCGATGAAGACAAGGCCCGCTTCTTCGCAGCGCCGCGCGAACTGTGCGTTCTCCGCGAGGAATCCGTACCCCGGGTGGACGGCCTGGGCGCCGCTGCGGTGCGCCGCCTCCAACAGCCGGTCCGCGCTCAGATAGCTGTGGACCGCCGCCGCAGGGCCGATCCGCACGGCTGTGTCGGCCTCCCGAACATGGCGTGCTTCGGCGTCCGCGTCGCTGTGCACCGCGACGGAACGGATTCCGAGCCGGCGCAGCGTACGGATCACCCGTACCGCGATCTCGCCCCGGTTGGCCACCAGCACCGTGTCGAACATCGGTCCTCTCCTCGCCCTTGCGGCCCCGTCGCTCCCGGCCCCGTCGCCGGCGTTCGGCTGCGTCATGTCCGGCCCCCTCACATCCGGAAGACGCCGAAGCGGGGCGCCTCCGGATCGCGGTGCGGCAGCGGGGCGTTGGCGCACGCGGTCAGCGCCAGCCCCAGCACCTGGCGGGTCTCCAGGGGGTCGATGACGCCGTCGTCCCACAGCCGGGCGGTGGCGTAGTAGGCGTTGCCCTGGGTCTCGTACTGTGCGCGGACAGGGGCGCGGAACTCCTCTTCCTCCTCGGCGCTCCACTCCTCGCCGCGCGCCTCCAACTGGTCGCGCTTGACGGTGGAGAGCACCGAGGCGGCCTGTTCGCCGCCCATGACGGAGATCTTGGCGTTCGGCCACATCCACAGGAAGCGCGGGCTGTAGGCCCGGCCGCACATCGAGTAGTTGCCGGCCCCGTAGGAGCCCCCGATCACCACCGTCAGCTTGGGGACCCGGGCGCAGGCCACGGCGGTGACCATCTTGGCGCCGTGCTTGGCGATGCCGCCCGCCTCGTAGTCCTTGCCGACCATGAAGCCGGAGATGTTCTGCAGGAAGAGCAGCGGGATGCCGCGCTGGTCGCACAGCTCGATGAAGTGGGCGCCCTTTTGGGCCGACTCGGAGAAGAGGATGCCGTTGTTGGCCACCACGCCGACCGGGTGGCCGTGGACATGGGCGAAGCCGGTGACCAGCGTGGTGCCGTACTCCGCCTTGAACTCCTGGAAGCGGGAGCCGTCCACCAGCCGGGCGATGACCTCGCGCACCTCGTAGGGCGTGCGGGAGTCGACGGGCACCGCGTCGTAGAGTCCGGCCGGGTCCAGGGCCGGTTCCTCCGCCGGCCGCACGGCCCAGGGCAGGGCGGAGGCGGCGGGCGGTGCGGGCAGGGTGGCGACGATATGGCGGACGATGCGCAGCGCGTGCGCGTCGTCCTCGGCCAGGTGGTCGGTGACGCCCGAGATCCGGGCGTGCGTCTCACCGCCGCCGAGCTCCTCGGCGGTGACGACCTCACCGGTCGCCGCCTTCACCAGCGGCGGGCCGCCCAGGAAGATGGTGCCCTGCTCACGCACGATCACCGCCTCGTCGCTCATCGCCGGGACGTAGGCCCCGCCTGCCGTGCAGGAGCCGAGGACGGCGGCGATCTGCGGGACGCCGGAGGCCGACATCCGGGCCTGGTTGTAGAAGATGCGGCCGAAGTGCTCGCGGTCGGGGAAGACCTCGTCCTGCATCGGCAGGAAAGCGCCGCCCGAGTCGACCAGATACAGGCACGGCAGCCGGTTCTCCAGCGCGACCTCCTGGGCGCGCAGATGCTTCTTGATCGTCATGGGGTAGTAGGTGCCGCCCTTGACCGTGGCGTCGTTGGCGACGATCACCACCTCGCGGCCGGCGACCCGGCCGATGCCCGCGATCACTCCGGCGGCCGGTGCCGCGTCGCCGTACATCCCGTCCGCCGCCAGCGGGGAGAGCTCCAGGAAGGGGGAGCCGGGATCCAGCAGGGCGTCCACCCGCTCGCGGGGCAGCAGCTTGCCGCGCGCCGTGTGCCGCTCGCGGGCGCGGGCTCCGCCGCCCAGCCGGGCGCGGGCCAGCTTCTCGCGGAGCTGCCCGGCCAGCTCGCGGTGGGCCCTGCGGTTCTCCGCGGCGGCCTCGGATCCCGGGTCCAGGGCGCTCACCAGGCGTGGCGCCGCGGGTCCGTGCCCGCTCACGTCCCGCACTGCTCGCTCGTTCATCCGCCGGCCCCCTCGCTCGCACGACACCACCACTTTCACCGCGCCACGCCACCGCACGTCCGGCGCTGCGCACCGCGAGCCAAACCCGGCGGTCGCCCGGGACGGTCGCCGCGTCGGCGGTCGCCGACCCCGTCATCGGTTAGCCATCGTTAACTCGCTGCTTCCAGGTTAACGCTCACTAACGCGGCTGTCTAGAATGGTCAGCATGAGCACGAAGACGGCAGGCACGGCCGCACCCGGCCGACGGGAGCAGATCCTGCGGGAGGCCGCACGGCTCTTCGCCGAGCGCGGTTTCCACGGGGTGGGTGTCGACGAGATAGGAGCCGCCGTCGGTATCAGCGGCCCCGGCCTCTACCGCCACTTCGCGGGCAAGGACGCGATGCTGGCCGAGTTGCTGGTCGGGATCAGCCAGCGGCTCTACGAAGGGGGGCGGCGCAGAGCCGAGGAGTCGGCGGAGGCCGGCCTGGCGCCGGAGGCGGCGCTGGACGCGCTGATCGAAGGGCATATCGACTTCGCGCTGAACGACCGCGAGTTGATCACGCTGCACGACCGCGAGCTGGACCGGTTGCGGGAGGCCGACCGCAAGCAGGTCCGCAAGCTGCAGCGGCAGTATGTCGAGCTGTGGGTCGCCGCGGTCCGTGCGATGTATCCGGATCTGACCGAGCTGGAGGCCCGGGTCTCGGTGCACACCGTCTTCGGGCTGCTGAACTCGACCCCGCATCTGAGCGGTCCCTCGGCGCTGCCCGACCGGGAGACGACGGCCGCGCTGCTGCACCGCCTGGCGCGCGGCGCCTTCTCGGCGGCGGCACCCCGGGAGCGCGCCGAGTGACGAAGGGGCGTACGGGCGTGCGGGTGTG
Source organism: Streptomyces smyrnaeus (assembly GCF_017676345.1). GTDB lineage: Bacteria > Actinomycetota > Actinomycetes > Streptomycetales > Streptomycetaceae > Streptomyces > Streptomyces smyrnaeus. Next base: position 99,626 of record NZ_JAFFZM010000014.1, read on the forward strand.
CGGTCCAGTGCCCACGGGCTGCCCTGGACAGTTGACGTGACTGCTCGGTAGCTTTGACTCCCATGGACTGAGCAAGCGCTTAGCCATGGTCGAGACTGCCACCCCGACGAGGAGGCGTGCTGTGCGCCGCACGGTGTTCAACGAGGACCACGAAGCGTTCCGCCAGACGATCCGCGAGTTCATCGCGGCGGAGGTCGTGCCCCATTACCCGCAGTGGGCGGAGCAGGGCTACGTACCCAAGGAGTTCTACAAGAAGCTCGGCGAACTGGGCGTCTTCGGTATCGAGGTCCCCGAGGAGTACGGCGGCGCCGGGGAGACCAGCTTCAAGTACAACGCCGTGATCACCGAGGAGTGCGCCCGCGCGGGCGTCAGCTTCGGCGGCTCCAGCGTGCACACCGCGCTGTGCCTCCCCTACCTGCTCAAGTACGCCGACGAGGAGCAGAAGAAGCGCTGGCTGCCCGCCTTCGTCTCCGGCGAGATGATGACCGCCATCGCCATGACCGAGCCGGGCACCGGCTCCGACCTGGCCGGGATGAAGACCACCGCCAAGCTCTCCGAGGACGGCACCCACTACATCCTCAACGGCGCCAAGACCTTCATCACCGGCGGCGTCCAGGCCGACCGGGTGCTGGTCTGCGCCCGTACCGCCCCTCCGACCCCCGAGGACCGGCGCGGCGGCATCTCCATCCTCGTCGTGGACGCCAACAGCGAGGGCTACGCGGTCGGCCGCAAGCTCGACAAGCTCGGGCTGCGCACCTCCGACACCGCCGAGCTGTCCTTCACCGACGTCAAGGTGCCCGTCGAGGACCTGCTGGGCGAGGAGGGCAAGGCGTTCTCCTACCTCACCCACAACCTGCCGCAGGAGCGGCTGGGCATCGCCCTGGGCGCCTACGCGATGTCGGCGGCGGCCGTGCGCTTCGCCCATCAGTACGTGAAGGAGCGCACGGTCTTCGGCAAGGAGGTCGCCTCCTTCCAGAACACCAAGTTCGTGCTCGCCGACTGCAAGTCCGACGTGGACGCGATGCAGGCCGTGGTGGACCGCGCGCTGGAGGCGCTGGACGCCGGCGAGCTGACGCCCGCGGACGCCGCGTCGGCCAAGCTGTTCACCACCGAGCTCGCCGCCCGGGTCATCGACAAGTGCCTGCAGCTGCACGGCGGTTACGGCTACATGCTGGAGTACCCGATCGCCAATCTGTACGCCGACACCCGTGTCTCGCGCATCTACGGCGGTACCAGCGAGGTCATGCGCTCCATCATCGCGAAGTCCATGGGTCTGTGAGCGGCACGACCGCCGCGCAGCCCCCCTCGGCAGAATCATCTACATGAGCCAAGAACTGACGTCCCTGCTCGAACTGCTCGACCTGGAGCGGGTCGAGCAGGACATCTTCCGCGGCAGCAGCCGCCCCGCCGTCGTCCCCCGCGTCTTCGGCGGCCAGGTCGCGGCCCAGGCACTGGTCGCCGCCTGCCGCACCGTCCCGGCCGGACGGCTGCCGCACTCCCTGCACGCGTACTTCCTGCGCTCGGGCGACCCGGGGGCGCACATCGTCTACACGGTGGACCGGATACGCGACGGGCGCTCCTTCACCACCCGCCGGGTGGTGGCCGTGCAGCACGGGCAGCCGATCTTCCATCTGTCCGCCTCCTTCCAGGCGCACGAGGAGGGGATGGAGCACCAGGAGCCGATGCCCCAGGCACCCGACCCGGAGACGCTGCCGACCGCGGAGGAGATCGTTCCGCGCTACCGGGAGCTGTTCACCGACCCGCAGGTGCCCGAGCGGCTGCTGCGGGCGCGGGCCGCGGTGGATCTGCGCTACGTCGAGGAGCCGCCGTTCGGCAGGGTGGGCAGGCCGAGCGAGCCGCGCTCGCAGGTGTGGTTCCGCACCAACGGGAAGCTGGACGGCGAGCTGGACGACCCGATGCTGCACATCTGTCTGGCGACGTATGTCTCGGACATGACGCTGCTGGACTCCGTGCTGCTCGCGCACGGCAGGGGCGGCTGGGCGGTCGGCGACGTGGTGGGGGCCAGCCTGGATCACGCCATGTGGTTCCACCGTCCGTTCCGTGCGGACGAATGGCTGCTCTACGACCAGGAGTCACCCACGGCGCAGGGCGGCAGGGGGCTCGCCAAGGGGCGGATCTTCACCCGGGACGGACGGCTGGTCGTCTCCGTCATCCAGGAGGGCGTAGTCCGGGTTCCGCGCGGGGAGGTCGATCAGCCGGCCAGTCCGGCGGCGGCCAGCAGATAGGCCGTCATCGGCTCGTAGAAGCGGGGGTCGACCACATGGTCGTCCAGGGGCACGGTGACCTCCAGCGTGCCCTCCGCCTCGCCCAGGAAGAGCGCGGGGTCGTTGCAGTCGGCGAAACCGACGGTGGTCAGTCCGTGCTGCGCGGCGCGGCCCGCCCAGCCGTGGTCGGCCACCACCAGGTCGGGCAGCGGCTCCCCGGCCTGCTCCAGCCCGTGCAGCACGCCCGCCATGGGCTCGGGGGAGTGCGTGTGCCACAGGGAGGCGCCCCGCTCGTAGACGGCGACCCCCTGGAACTGCACGATGACGCCTTCGTCCGCGAAGACGTTCAGCGGGGTGCGCACGATGTCGCACCCCGCCGCGCGCAGCGCGGTGGCCAGGGTGCCGTGCATGTCCAGCAGTGCCCCCGGGTGGCCGGTGGCGAACAGCACCCGGCTGCGTCCTTCGGCCGCCTTGCGCAGCTCGGCGGCGGCGCGGTCGAGCGCGGCCAAGGTCAGCTCCGGGTCGATGGTGTCCTGGCCGGTGCGGTAGTCCGGGTCGTCGTTGACCCCGCAGCGCTCGGCCATCACCGCGAGCACGTCCTGCTCGTCCGCCCAGCGCTCGCCCAGCTCCAGGCCGAGCCAGTAGTGGCGGTCGCCGTTGGCGAGCTTGCGGTAGTGGGACAGGTTGTTCTCCCGCGGCGTGGCGACGTCCCCCGCGATCCGGGTGCGCACCAGGTGGCCGGCGAGTTCGTCACGGGAGGGCGCTTCCGGGAGCGGCAGGGGCAGTGACACGGGCAAGAGAGGCTGTGACATGTAGCCATTGTGGCTCGTACGGACACTCGATGGACGGAGTGTCCAAAAGGCGGCGTACGCTCCTGCGGACCGTCCAACGGCGGACGGCATCGTTCCGCCTACGCTCGACGGTATGACCAGCAGCGAAATACATCCCTCCGACAGCGTTCCGACGCCCCGCGGCCCCGTCGACTCCTCCCGGGTGCCCCGCTACGCGGGCCCCGCGACCTTCGCGCGGCTGCCGCGGATCGACGAGACGGGCGGCCGCGCGGACGTCGCCGTGGTGGGTGTCCCGTTCGACACCGGCGTCTCCTACCGTCCCGGTGCCCGCTTCGGCGGCAACGCCATCCGTGAGGCCTCGCGGTTGCTGCGGCCCTACAACCCGGCACAGGACGCCGCTCCCTTCGCACTGGCCCAGGTCGCCGACGCCGGGGACATCGCCGTCAACCCGTTCGACATCGACGAGGCGGTCGAGACGGTCCAGGAGGCGGCCGGGTCCCTGCTGGAGACCGGGTCCCGGCTGATGACGCTCGGTGGTGACCACACCATCGCACTGCCGCTGCTGCGCGCGATGGCCCGCAAGCACGGCCCCGTCGCACTGCTGCACTTCGACGCGCACCTGGACACCTGGGACACCTACTTCGGTGCCGCCTACACGCACGGCACCCCCTTCCGGCGCGCGGTCGAGGAGGGGCTGCTGGACACCTCGGCGCTCTCCCACGTGGGCACCAGGGGGCCGCTGTACGGGAAGCGAGACCTGGACGACGACGCCAAGATGGGTTTCGGCATCGTCACCGCCGCCGATGTGATGCGGCGGGGGGTGGACGAGGTGACCGACCAGTTGCGGCAGCGCATCGGGTCCCGCCCGCTGTATGTGTCGGTGGACATCGATGTGCTCGACCCCGCGCACGCCCCCGGGACCGGCACTCCCGAGGCGGGTGGACTCACCTCGCGGGAGCTGCTGGAGATTCTGCGCGGTCTGTCCGACTGCCATCTGGTCTCCGCCGATCTGGTGGAGGTCGCGCCCGCTTACGACCACGCGGAGATCACTTCTGTTGCCGCCTCGCATACGGCATACGAGCTGACGACGCTGATGACCCGGCAGATCGCGGCGGCCCGGGGCTGAGCGGGCGCCCGGATGAGTGGGTTCCGGCCGTGTTGGGGACCGGGTCCTTCCGCTCCTCGTCCGGGCCCGGGCGGTCCGCCGTGCACCTCGGTGCCGCCACCCGTGTACGGCATGACGAACGGTGCAGGTCGGGGTGGGCTTGACGAACCCCGGCAAATCGTCCGCTCAGTCACTGACTGCCACTGGTTTAATACGGGACGTTACTAAATTTGATCGGTCGATGTGCATTCCGTGGAAGTTCTCGACAGACTGCACAAGCGATCCCGCGGGAAGACGGCGCGGAGCGGTCGCGGAGCTGGCCTCGTGGGGGGTGCCGGCCCGCACGCACCCAGGGACGCGCCGTCGGTGGCCGGGGCGGCCTCGGAAGAGCCAAGGGCTCACCGGGCCGCCTTCGGTCACCCTCATCCTCACCCTCCTCCTCCCCTCACCCCTCACTCCCTCGCCTCGACCCTGGCGCTCCGGAATGAAAATCCGCTCCTTCGATGTTGGGCTTTCCGCAGGGGAGCCGGGGCAAGGCCCAACACGAAGGGACTGGGGACGTCGTGACGGAGGAGAGTGCGAGTACGCCGGGCTGGGCCAGGCGGCTTGCCGGGTACTGCTGGCGGTACAGGCGTGCGGTCGTGCTCGCGCTGGGCGCCTCGCTCGGCGGCATGGCCGTCATGGCGATGGTCCCGCTGCTGACCAAGATCATCATCGATGAGGTGGTGGTCGGCGGCCAGGGCAGCCTGTGGACGTGGATCGGGCTGCTGCTCGCCGCCGCCGTCGTCATCTACGTACTGACCTACGCCCGCCGCTACTACGGCGGGCGGCTCGCCCTGGACGTCCAGCACGACCTGCGGACCGAGATGTACCGCTCGATCGTGCGGCTGGACGGGCGCAGCCAGGACGAGCTGTCCACCGGGCAGGTCGTCGGACGCGGCACCAGCGATCTGCAGCTGGTGCAGAGCCTGCTGTTCATGCTGCCGATGATGATCGGCAACGTGCTGCTGTTCCTGGTGGCGCTGGTCGTGATGCTCGTCCTGTCACCGCTGCTGACGCTGGTGTCGGTGGCCGTCTTCCCGCTGCTGTGGTGGGTGGCCAACCTCAGCCGCAAGCGCCTCTTCCCCGCGACCTGGTACGCGCAGCAGCAGGCCGGTGCGGTCGCCTCCGTGGTGGACGGATCGGTCACCGGCGTCCGGGTGGTCAAGGGGTTCGGTCAGGAGGCACAGGAGACCGGCAAGCTCCGGGACATCAGCCGGAAGCTGTTCGCCGGCCGGCTGCGCACCGTACGCCTCAACGCGCGCTACACCCCGGCCCTTCAGATGGTGCCCTCTCTCGGCCAGGTCGCCATGCTGGCGCTGGGCGGCTGGATGGCCACCCGCGGCCAGATCACGCTGGGCACCTTCGTCGCGTTCTCCACCTATCTGGCGCAGCTGGTGGGCCCCGTCCGGATGCTCGCCATGATGCTCACCGTCGGACAGCAGGCACGGGCAGGCGTCGAGCGGGTCTACGACCTGATCGACACCGAGCCGCAGATGGCCGAGAGCCCCTACGCACGCGCCCTGCCGAAGTCCGCCGACGCTTCCGTCGAGTTCGAGGACGTCACCTTCGGCTACGCGCCGGACAACCCGGTGCTGGACGGCTTCAGCCTGCGCATCGAGCCCGGTGAGACGGTCGCCCTGGTGGGCGCCAGCGGCAGCGGCAAATCCACCGTCTCCATGCTGCTGCCGCGCTACTACGACGTGACGGGCGGAGCGGTGCGCGTGGGCGGCCAGGACGTGCGCGAGCTGACGCTGGACTCGCTGCGCTCCGCCATCGGCCTCGTCCCCGAGAACCCCTTCCTGTTCTCCTCCTCCATCCGGGAGAACATCGCCTACGGTGCCCCCGACGCGACCGACGAGGAGATCCGCGCCGCCGCCCGGGCCGCGCAGGCCGACCGCTTCATCCAGGAGCTGCCCGACGGCTACGAGACCGCCGTCGGCGAGCAGGGGCTGACCCTCTCCGGCGGTCAGCGTCAGCGCATAGCGCTCGCCCGCGCCCTGCTGACGGACCCGCGTCTGCTGCTGCTGGACGACGCCACCTCGGCCGTGGACGCCCGGGTGGAACACGAGATCCACGAGGCGCTGCGTGAGGTGATGGCGGGCCGTACGACGCTGCTGATCGCCCACCGGCAATCCACCCTGGCGCTGGCCGACCGCATCGCGGTGCTGGAGGGCGGGCGGCTGGCCGACATCGGCACCCACGAGGAGCTGACCGAGCGCTGCGCGCTCTACCGCCGGCTGCTGACCGACCCGGACGAGCTCGGCGATGTGGAGCGCGACCCGGCGGGGATGGCGGTGCACGACGCGCACGACACCGTCGACGGGGTGACGCCCGAGCTGTGGGTGCGCGAGCAGGAGCCGGAGGCCGACGGTGCCGATCAGGGAGGCCTCACCGGTACCGCCGCGGCACAGGCCGGACGGCCCGGTGCCTTCGGTGCCGAACTGGCGGGCCTGCCCGGCAGCCCGGAACTGCTCGCCAGAGTGGCCGCGCTGCCACCCGCCGACGACACCCCGGACGTGGACGAGGAGCGTGCCGAACAGCGGGAGGACAACTACGGACTCCGCCGACTGCTGCGCGGCTTCGGCAAGGCGCTGCTGGTCGCTCTCGTCTTCGCCGCGCTGGACGCCGGGTTCGGGCTGATGCTGCCCGTACTGATCCGGCACGGCATCGACGACGGGGTGGAGAAGGGCGCGCTGAGCGCTGTCTGGGTCGCCTCCGGGCTGGCACTGGCCGTGGTCATCGCCCAGTGGGGCGCGCAGATCGGCTCGCTGCTGCTGACCGGGCGCACCGGAGAGCGCGTGCTGTACGCCCTGCGGGTGAAGATCTTCGCGCAGTTGCAGCGGTTGGGGCTCGACTACTACGAACGGCACCAAGCGGGCGCCGTGATGACCCGTATGACCACCGACGTGGACGCGCTGTCGACGTTCCTGCAGACCGGCCTGGTCACCGCTGTCGTCTCGCTCTTCACCTTCCTGGGCATCCTGGGCGCGCTGCTCGTCCTCGACGTCGAGCTGGCGCTGGTCGTCTTCGCGACGCTGCCGCTGCTGGTCATCGGCACGGTCTTCTTCCGCAGGCAGAGCGTCAAGGCGTACGAACTGGCCCGCGAGCGGGTGAGCGTGGTCAACGCGGACCTGCAGGAGTCGGTCGCCGGGCTGCGCATGGTGCAGGCGTTCCGCGGTGAGGAGCGCGGCGCCGAGCAGTTCGAGCGGCGCAGCGACGGCTACCGCCGGGCGCGGGTGCGCGGCCAGTGGCTGATATCCGTCTACTTCCCCTTCGTGCAGCTCCTCGCCTCCGTGGCGACCGCCGCCGTGCTCGTCGTCGGCGCCGGACGGATCGAGAACGGCACACTGACGGCGGGCGCGCTGGTGGCCTATCTGCTCTACATCGAGCTGTTCTTCGCCCCGGTGCAGCAGCTCTCGCAGGTCTTCGACGGCTACCAGCAGGCGGCCGTCTCGCTGCGCCGTATCCAGGAGCTGCTGCACGAGAAGAGCAGCACGCCGCAGGCCGCTTCGCCGCGGGAGTTGACGGCGGTGGACGGCCGGGTCGAGTTCCGGGACGTGCACTTCCGCTACGCCACCGCCGACCCGGAAGGCACCCAGGGGGACGAGGCCGCGCTCTCGGGCGTCGGGCTGACCATCCCGGCCGGTCAGACCGTCGCCTTCGTGGGGGAGACCGGGGCGGGCAAGTCCACGCTGGTCAAGCTTGTCGCGCGGTTCTACGACCCGAGCCGGGGCGCCGTCCTGGTCGACGGTCAGGATCTGCGCGAGATCGATCTGACCGGCTACCGGCACCGGCTCGGAGTCGTCCCCCAGGAGCCGTACCTCTTCCCGGGCACCGTCCGGGACGCCATCGCCTACGGCCGTATGGACGCCACCGACGCCGAGGTGGAGGCGGCGGCCCGGGCGGTCGGCGCGCACGACATGATCGCCTCCCTGTCGGGCGGCTATCTGCACGAGGTGGACGAGCGGGGCCGCAATCTGTCCGCCGGGCAGCGGCAGTTGATCGCGCTGGCCCGGGCGGAGCTGGTGGATCCGGCGATCCTGCTGCTGGACGAGGCGACTGCGGCGCTGGATCTGGCGACCGAGTCGCTGGTCAACCAGGCGACGGACCGACTGGCCGGTTCGCGCACCACTTTGGTGGTGGCGCACCGGCTGACGACTGCCGCGCGTGCCGACCGGGTGGTCGTGCTCGACCACGGAAGGGTCGTCGAGGACGGCACGCACGAGGAACTGGTGGCGCGAAACGGGCGCTACGCGCAGCTGTGGCGGACGTTCACGGGGGAGAGGACACCCGCGAGCCCGTCCCGCGTGTGAGGCGGACCGGGCGGCGCCGCACGGGCGGGCTCAGCGGGCGCCGCGGTTGCGCGGATGGGCCCGGGCGGCACGCTCGTTGCCGCGCTTGTAGTTGCCCGTCCAGCGGGCCATCACCAACTGGGCGTCACCGGCGCGGACCTCCTGGAGGAAGCGGTCGGCGCGCGGACCGCGCAGGGTGGTGACCGGGCGGCCGTGGTGGGTGATGACCACGGCCGCCGTCGCGTCGTGCTGCTCGTAGGCGAATCCCTGTGGTCTCGGCATACGCCGACGGTACGCCTCAGGTGCCGCAGAGGCCGACCACATATTCGTCCACCGTCTGCACCTCGCCGTAGGGCAACGGCTCCTGCCCCGTGCGCCAGTGGATATCGGAGATCTCGTCGGTCGCGGTGAAGGGGAGCACCCGTGTCAGTTCCCCGGTGTAGACGGCGCCGTAGAGGACGCGCTGCTCGGGCCCCAGCGCGGTGCGGGCGAAACCGGCGAAGCGCAGGGCGGCCGGCTCGACCGATTGGCAGGTCTCCTCGCGCAGTTCGCGTGCCGCCGCCGCACGCGGACTCTCGCCCTCCTCGATGCCGCCGCCGGGCAGCTCCCAGCAGGCGCGGCTGCGCACATGCACCATCAGCAGTCTGCCCCCGTGCCGGACGGCCAGCAGCACATAGCCGACGGGCGCGTCCGGGAAGCGGGTCTCCTCCGGTTCGCGGTGGAAGGACAGCAACCGCATCCCGCGTGGACCCGTGGCCAGCGGAGCGGGTGTCGGCGAGGTCGCGGGATCAGTCATGTCGGCAGCGTAACCCCGGGCGCGGACAGCCCTTCCGGCACCGCTGAGCGGTGCGCGCGCTCCCGTATTCCGTACACCTGGTCGCTGAGGGGGTCTGGCGGAGCCGGTCGGACGCAGATAGGTTCTCGACGACTTTTGGCGAAGTAAGGGGAGGGTGAATGCGTAAAACGCTCAGATGGCTGCTGTCTTTGGTGGTGCTCATAGGCACCTTCAGCGTCGGCAGCGCCACCGCGGGGGCCGCCACCACGGCCGGGACGGCGGCCGACACGGACATCAAGGACCGCATCCTCGCGGTGCCCGGGATGAGCCTCATCGAGGAGAAGCCCGTCGACGGATACCGCTTCTTCCTGCTCAACTACGAACAGCCGGTGGACCATCGGCACCCCGGCAAGGGCACGTTCAAGCAGCGCATCTCCATCCTGCACAAGGACACCGACCGTCCCACGGTGTTCTTCACCAGCGGCTACAACCTCAACACCAACCCCAGCCGCAGTGAGCCGACGCAGCTGACGGACGGCAACCAGGTCTCCATGGAGTACCGCTTCTTCACCCCCTCCCGCCCGCAGCCCGCGGACTGGTCCAAGCTCACCATCTGGCAGGCGGCGAGCGACCAGCACCGCATCTACAAGGCGCTCAAGAAGATCTACAGCAAGAACTGGATCGCGACCGGCGGCAGCAAGGGCGGCATGACGGCGACCTACTACCGCCGCTACTACCCGCACGACATGGACGGCACCGTCCCCTACGTCGCCCCCAACGACGTGCGCAACGACGAGGACTCGGCCTACTACAAGTTCTTCCGGAACGTGGGCTCCAAGGAGTGCCGCGACCGGCTGAACGGCGTGCAGCACGAGATCTTCGAGCGGCGCGGCGAGATGGTCCAGCGGATCAAGGCGTGGGCGAAGAAGAACGACTACACCTTCAAGCTGGCCGGCAGCGCCGACAAGGCGTTCGAACTGGTCGCACAGGACCTCGTGTGGGCCTACTGGCAGTACAACCTGGAGAGCGAGTGCGACCAGGTGCCCGCCACCGACGCCTCCACCGACACGCTCTACAAGTGGGCCGACGAGATCGGCGGCTGGTCCGCCGGCACCGACCAGGGCATCACCCCGTACGTCCCGTACTACTACCAGGCGGGCACCCAGATGGGGTCCCCGGACTACGAAGAGCCTCTGCTGGACGACGTGCGCAAGTACCCGGGCCTGAACGTGCCCCGCACCTATGTGCCGCGCAGCATCCCGATGGCGTTCAACAAGCACGACAGGGCGATGCGTGACATCGACCGCTGGGTGCGCCACCGCTCCTCGCAGATGCTCTTCGTCTACGGCGAGAACGACCCCTGGGGCGCCGAGCCGTTCCGTCCCGGCAGGCACACCGAGGACACCGCCGTCTACTGGGCGCCCGGGCAGGACCACGGCGCGAAGATCGCCACGCTCAAGGAGGACGACCGGGCGGCGGCGACCCGCATGGTGCTGGAGTTCGCGGGTCTGAAGGTCGACCCGGACAAGAAGCCCAAGCGGCTGACGGCGTACGACAAGAAGCTGGACAAGCCGCGGAAGGACACGCTGGAGCTGCGTCCCTGACGCCGGATCGGCCGGGCACCTCCGCCCGGCCGTCCGAGCCGCGCCGCGTCGCTCAGGCGGCGTCGGCCAGCAGCCCCAGCAGATGCTCGCGTACTCGCGGCAGCAGCTCGGGCAGCTCACTCACCTGGGGGTACCAGCGCTTCTCGTACTCCCAGCACAGCCACTCGACGCCCGTCCCCTCCCCGGGGGCGGGCGTCCGGGCGTCCGCGGCGCGGGTGAGCAGCTCCGCGACGTCGGCGAGCGGCAGCACCCCCTCGCCGGGTGGCAGCGGCGTCGTGTCCTGACGGGAGGCGATGTCCTTCACCTGCACATAGCCCAGGTGCGGGCCCAGCAGCCGGTACGTCTCTTCGGGCTCCTCGCCACCGCGCCAGGTGTGCATCACGTCCCACAGCGCGCCGGCGCCCGGATGGTCCACCGCGTCCAGGACCCTGGCCGCGTCGGCGCCCGTGCTGTGCGAGTCGTGCGTCTCCAGCAGCACCCGCACACCCAGACCGGCGGCGATCGCGGCGGCCTGCCGCAGCCGTCGTACGGCCGTCGCGTCGCCCGTTGCGCGGTCGGGGCCGCCTCCGGGGAAGACCCGGACGTACGGCGCGCCCAGGTCGTGTGCCAGCTCCACCAGGGCGCGCACTTCGTCGAGTACGGGCGCGTCGTCGCCGCTGTCGGCCATACGCGGATACCCGGCCACGCACAGCAGCCGGATGCCGGACTCGGCGAACTGCCGCACCACCTGCTGCCGCTCGTCCCGGCCGAGCCCCGGGTGCACGGGTTCCTCGGGGTGGGCACGCAGTTCCACCCCGTGGAAGCCCGAGCGGTCGGCCAGGCTGAGCACTTCGGGGACGGGCACACCGGGGATGCCGAGAGTGGAGAACGCGAGTCGCATGCGCTCACCCGACCAGATGCCCCGCCCTCCGGCAAGGTTCCCAAAGGACGTGTCGGCCGTACCGCGCCGGTGCTGCCCGGCACATCCGACCGGCGACCGGCCGACGCCTCAACCCCCGGTGCGCGGCGGGGCGGTGGAGGCGCGGAGCCGCAGTTCGTGGCGTACGGTCACGATGCCGCTCGGCGGGGGCGCCAGCGTTCCCAGCGCGAGCTGTCCGGCGCGGGCACCCGCCTCCTGCAGCGGCAGGCGGACGGTGGTCAGCGCGGGGGAGGTGTCGACGCTGAAGGGCAGGTCGTCGAAGCCGGCGACCGACACGTCCTGCGGGACGCGCAGACCCATCTCGCGCAGCGCCGCGCACACGCCGAGTGCGACGGTGTCGTTGGCGGCCAGCACGGCGGTCGTCCCGGGCGCCCTGCGCAGCAGTTCGCGGGCGCCCTGGTAGCCGCAGGAGCGGTCGTAGCCGCCGCCGTGGACGGTCAGCTGCTCGGCCCGGTCGGCGGTGACTCCACCGTGCGCCGCCAGTGCGGCACGGTGACCCTCCAGCCGGTGCCTGGTGGTGGTGCGCTCGGCGGGGCCCGCGACATAGCCGATGTGCCGGTGGCCCAGTGCCAGCAGGTGTTCGGTCAGCTCGCGGGCCCCGCCGTAGTTGTCGAACGCGACCGTGAGAACGCCGCCTCGGGTGCCGTCGTGCGCGGCGCTCAGCGGACCCCGGTCGCCTGCCGCCGAGCGCGGCTTCGCCGAGGACACCGGCCCGGACGGCGGTGGGCCGGACAGCTCCGGTCCGGACGGCGGTGGGCCGGGCTGCCGTGCGCCGGTCCCGGTGGCGGCCGCCGGTTCGTCCAGCGGCGGTCTGCCGCACAGCACGATCCGGGTGCCGCCCGCGGCCAGCCGCCGCAGCCGGGTGGTCAGGGCGGCGCTGTGCTGCGGGTCCTCCACCGCGCCACCGGTCAGTACGATCGCCGCGGCACGCTGGCGCTGCAGCAGCGTCAGATAGGTGAGCTCCCGTTCGGGTGAACCGCCGGTGTTGCACACCACGGCGAGTTTGCGCGGGCCGGGCCCGTCCGTCCGGCCCTCCAGTTCGCCCTGGACGGCACCGGCGATGATGCCGAAGAACGGGTCGGCGATGTCGTTGACGAGGATGCCCAGCAGGTCCGAGCTGGCGGCGGCCAGTGAGCTGGCGGGGCCGTTGACGACGTACTCCAGCTCGTCCACCGCGCGCAGTACGCGGCTTCTGGTGGCGCCCGCGACGGGGTAGTTGCCGCTCAGCACGCGGGAGACGGTCGCCGACGAGACGCCCGCGCGTGCCGCGACATCCGCCAGGGTCACTGCCATCCGTTCCTCCGCCTCGTCCCGGTCGAGGGCTTCGAGGACATGTTCCCACGCGGACGAGTGGTGCCCTACCGTGCGCCAAGTCCCTTGCCCGTGCCGTACCCCGGGGCTACCGTGAGTGGCTAGTAAGCGCTTACTACGCGCACTTGTCACACGCTTACCACGCACGCTTGCCACCGCGCCCTCCACCGCCGACAGCAGGGAGACGAGCCCACGTGTCACGCAGGACAGTCCGGATCGCCATGAACGGCGTCACCGGCCGGATGGGACACCGCCAACACCTCGTACGCTCCGTCCTCGCACTGCGCGAGGAGGGCGGCATCGACCTCGGCGGCGGCGAGACGCTGTGGCCCGAACCCGTCCTGGTGGGCCGCAGGGAGCACGCGCTGCGCGCCCTCGCACACGAGTACGGACTGGATCCTCAAGCCGTCTCCACCGACCTGGACGCGGTGCTGGCCGACGACAGCATCGACATCTACTTCGACGCCCAGGTCACCTCGGCGCGTCAGGAAGCCCTCAAGAAGGCCATCGCGTCCGGTAAGCACATCTACGCGGAAAAGCCCACCGCCACCTCGCTGGACGGCGCCCTGGAGCTGGCGAGGGCGGCGTCCCGGGCCGGCGTCAAGCACGGCGTCGTCCAGGACAAGCTCTTCCTGCCCGGACTGCGCAAGCTCGCCCGGCTGGTCGACAGCGGCTTCTTCGGCCGGGTGCTGTCGGTGCGCGGCGAGTTCGGCTACTGGGTGTTCGAGGGCGACCGGCAGAGCGCCCAACGCCCCTCCTGGAACTACCGCGCGGAGGACGGCGGCGGCATCGTCAGCGACATGTTCCCGCACTGGGAGTACGTGTTGCACAACCTCTTCGGCCGCGTCACCTCCGTGCAGGCGCACGCCACCACCCACATCCCGCGCCGCTGGGACGAGCGGGGCGAGCCCTACGAGGCGACGGCGGACGACGCCGCCTACGGCATCTTCACCCTGGAGGGCGGCGCCGTCGCACAGATCAACTCCTCCTGGGCGGTACGGGTGCACCGGGACGAACTGGTCGAGTTCCAGGTGGACGGCACCGAGGGCTCCGCCGTCGCCGGTCTGCGCGGCTGCCGCTACCAGCATCGCGCCGGTACGCCGAAGCCGGTGTGGAACCCGGACCTGCCCGCCACCGAGCGCTTCCGCGCACAGTGGCAGGAAGTGCCCGACAACGACGGCGACGAGGACACCAACGGCTTCAAGGCGCAGTGGGAGCTGTTCTTGCGCCACGTCTGCGCCCCGGACACATCCGGCCCGGAAGCCGCCGAGCCCTACCCGTGGGATCTGCTCGCCGGGGCGCGCGGGGTGCAGCTGGCCGAACTGGCACTCATCTCCTCGGCCGAGGGCCGCCGCTGCGAGGTTCCGGAGCTGGAGCTGTGATCCGGCTGCCCGACCCGGACACCGGGGGCACCCGCGGCTACGAGCCGCGCAGCACGCCCTCCGACGCCGTGAGCGCCCACCACGGCGGCGGCACCGGTGCGGGGCTGCCGCTCGACTCCCGTACGGTCCTGGCCGCCGCGCACGTGGTGGCCGACCCGCTGGCCGACACCTCGCCCGACGGCCCCGCGGCACTCGACTGGGACGCCACGCTCGCCTTCCGCCGCCATCTGTGGGCGCACGGGCTGGGCGTGGCCGAGGCGATGGACACGGCACAGCGCGGCATGGGCCTGGACTGGGCAGGGGCTGCCGAGCTGATCCGGCGCTCGGCAGCCGAGGCCGAGGCGGTCGGCGGGCTGCTGGCCTGCGGTGTGGGCACCGATCAGCTCGGCCCGCTCGGACAGCGCCCGGCCGGGGCGCCCGAGCGGGCCCTGGCCGCCGTCACGGCGGCGTACGAGGAGCAGTTGACGCTGACCGAGGACACCGGCGCGCAGGCCATCGTGATGGCCTCCCGCGCCCTGGCCGCTGTCGCGCGCGGCCCCGAGGACTACGAGAGCGTCTACGGCACGCTGCTGCGCCAGGCGAGCCGTCCTGTCGTCCTCCACTGGCTGGGTCCCATGTTCGACCCGGCGCTGGAGGGCTATTGGGGCAGCAGCGACCTGGACGAGGCCACCGACACATTCCTGCGCATCATCGCGGCGCACCCCGAGCGGGTCGACGGGGTGAAGGTCTCGCTGCTCGACGCCGACCGCGAGGTGGCACTGCGCCGACGGCTGCCGGCGACGGTGCGCTGCTACACCGGTGACGACTTCCACTACCCGCAGCTGATCGAAGGTGACGAGGCGGGCCACAGCGACGCGTTGCTGGGCGTCTTCGACCCGCTCGCCCCGCTGGCCGCACACGCCGTACGACTGCTGGACTCCGGGGACGGCGCGGCGTTCCGGGCCGCGCTCGACCCCACCGTCCCACTGGCGCGCCACCTCTTCCAGCAGCCGACCCGCTACTACAAGACCGGTGTGGTACTGCTCGCCTGGCTGGCGGGGTACCAGCAGCACTTCACGATGGTCGGCGGGCTGCAGTCGGCCCGCTCCCTGCCGCATCTGGCAAGCGCCTACCAACTCGCCGACTCGCTGGGCCTCTTCCCCGATCCGGACCGCGCCGAGCAGCGGATGAAACAGCTGCTGACCGTCCACGGAGTGGCCCAGTGAACCCGGGCCAGGGCCTTGCCAGGCTGTCGATCAACCAGGAGACCGTCCGCCAGCTGTCCCTTCCCGAACTGGCCGGCAAGGCGGCGGAACTGGGCATCGGAGGGGTTGGCCTGTGGCGCGATCCGGTGCGCGCCTACGGGCCCGCCGCCGCGGCCCGGCTCCTGCGCCAGCACGGGCTGGCCGTCACCTCGCTGTGCCGGGGCGGCTTCTTCACGGCGCGGGAGGCCGGGGCGCGCCGCGCCGCGCTGGACGACAACCGGGCCGCGCTCGACGAGGCCGCCGAACTGGGCACCGGCCTCCTGGTGCTCGTCTCGGGGGGACTGCCGGACGGCGAGCGGGATCTGGCGGCGGCCCGCGAGCGGGTCGCCGACGCGCTCGCCGAACTCGCCCCCTACGCACGGGAACGCGGCGTACGGATGGCCGTCGAGCCGCTGCACCCGATGTACGCCTCCGACCGGTGCGTGGTCTCCACGCTCGGCCAGGCGCTCGACCTGGCCGAGCGGTTCCCCGCCGACGAGGTCGGGGTGGTGGTGGACTCCTACCACCTGTGGTGGGACGAGCGGGTGCCGCGGCAGATCGCACGGGCGGGGGAGCAGGGCCGTATCGCGATCCTCCAGCTCGCCGACTGGGTCACCCCGCTGCCCGAGGGCGTACTGCTGGGCCGGGGGCAGTTGGGGGACGGCGCGATCGACCTGCGGGCCTTCCGCACCTGGACGGATGCCGCCGGCTACCGGGGCCCGGCCGAGGTGGAGATCTTCAACCCGGCGCTGTGGGAGCGCGACGGTGCCGAGGTGCTGCGGGAGACCGCGGCGCGGTATCTCCAGCACGTCCTTTGAGGCCGTACGCACCAAGCGGACGCCAGGCTGCCGAAAAAGTCACCCAGCGCGGTGCAACCCTTTCGCTCCGTGGTGTGTCGAACCTGGTATCGGCGCTCCCTTGGGGGGAAGAAGCGGGAGGCCGAGGGGGGATACGAAGGGCCCGGTCCGCGGACCGGGCCCTTCGTGAAGCTTCATCCCGGCAGTCGGTGCCGGCGACTCAGAACGGCACTCCGCAGCGCAGCGCCACGTTGGCGTACGGTCTGGCCTCACCGGTGCGCACCACCAGCCGTGCCTGCCGGGTCAGCGCCTTCAGTTCCTCGTGCGGCACCAGTTCGAGGCCGGGGAAGTGACTGTCCAGCAGTGCGCCGCACTCCGGGTTGGCCTGCCGCACCTCCGCGGCGGCGACGGCGCCTTCGACCTCCAGCTCCTCCAGAAGGCCGGTGAGTACTTCGGCGAAGGAGGGCACCGAGGCGCGGAAGGCGAGGTCGACCACGGTCGGCCCCTCGGGGATGGGAAGACCGATGTCGCAGACGACGACGAGGTCCGTGTGCCCCAGCCGCGCCAGGGCGCCGCTGAGATGACGGTTGAGTATGCCGGTCTTCTTCATTCCGCTCTTTCCTGGGCGTCGGCTTCCTCGGCGTCGGCTTCCCGGGCGTCGGCCGCGCCGATCTCCTCCGCGCCGGGGTAGGACTCCTGCGCGCCCGGGCGGGTGACGGCGAGGGCGCCGACGCGTACGGCGTAGCCCACGGCGTCCTCCAGCCGGTCACCGCGGCCCAGCCGCCAGCCGAGCGCGCCGGTGAAGGCGTCGCCCGCTCCGGTGGTGTCCACGGCCCGCACCCGGGGACTGGGTACCCGCACCATGCCGATCCCGTCCGTCGTCTCGCTGCCCACTCCGGGCCCGGCCACCAGCGCGCCCTCGGCTCCCAGGGTGACCACGACGCTGCGCGGGCCCAGCGCCAGGAGAGCGGTGGCCCACTCCTCGGGGTCGGCGGTCAGCGACTGCCCGTCGTCCAGCAGGAGCCGGGCCTCGTGCTCGTTGAGGACCAGCGGGTCGCACAGCGCCAGTACGTCCTCGGGCAGGCGGGCGGGCGGCGAGGGGTTGAGCACCAGACGGGCACCGTGCTCGGCGGCGGCCCGTGCCGCCGCGGCGACCGTCTCCAGGGGGATCTCCAGCTGGAGGGAGACGACGGCAGCGGCCTCGAACAGCTCGCGCGCCGCCGCCACGTCGTCCGGTGTGAGCCGGGCGTTGGCGCCGGGGGAGACGACGATGCTGTTGTCGCCGGCCGCGTCCACGGTGATGAGGGCGACGCCGGTCGGTGCGTCCTTGCCCTCCGCGGCACCGTCGGTGCCGCTCTTGCCCACTGTGCCGGGCGTGTCCGTCGATCCCACGAGGAGCCCCGCCAACGCGGCGCCCGCATCCCGCTGGGCCTCGGCCAGCATTCGGCCGTACGCGTCGTCGCCGACGCGCGCCAACAGCGTGGTGCGGGCGCCGAGCCGGGCGGCTGCCGCCGCCTGGTTCGCGCCCTTGCCACCCGGGTGGATCATCAGATCCGACCCGAGCACCGTCTCGCCGGGGCCCGGTCGGCGGTCGAGACCGATGACCAGGTCGGCGTTGGCGGAACCTACGACCAGCAGGTCGTATGCGTGCATCCGGGGTGCTCCTTCTCGTCCCGTGCGGGCACGGCTGCCCGCGACGGGCCGTTCAGCCTGTCGTCCGTCCGGCTCCCGCTCGGGAGAACCGGTTCTCCGGTCAGGAGAAGTGGTCGACGTTCTTCTTGGTGACGACCTCCACCGGGACCTTGATCTGCTTGTCGATGGAGGAACCGTCGATGACGCGCATGGCGTTGCGGACGGCCATCTTGCCGAGCTCGGCCGGCTGCTGGGCGACGGTCGCGTTCATGGTGCCCTTCTTGACGGCCTTCATCGCGTCCGGAGTACCGTCGAAGCCGACGATCTTGACGGACTTGCCCGCCTTGGACCCGAGCGCCTTGATCGCACCCAGTGCCATCTCGTCGTTCTCCGCGAAGACCGCGTCGATCCCCGGGTGCGACTGCATGGCGTTGGTGGTCACGTCCAGGCCCTTGGTGCGCTGGAAGTCCGCGGGCTGCTTGGCGACGACCTTGATGCCGGGGTACTTCTTGAGGCCCTCGGAGAAGCCCTTGCCCCGCTCGCGGGAGGCGGAGGTGCCCGTCTGGCCCTGCAGGATCAGGATCTCGCCCTTGCCGTCGAGCTGCTCGGCGATCTCCTTGGCGGCCTTCTTGCCGCCCGCGACGTTGTCCGAGGCGACGGTCGTCTCGACGTCCGCCTTGTTGACGCTGCGGTCGGCGGCGATCACCGGGATGTTGGCGTTGTTCGCGGCCTTGACGGAGGGGGCCGCGGCGTCGGAGTCGACCGGGTTGATGATGATCGACTTCACCTGCTGCGAGGTGAAGTTCTGTACCTGGTTGGCCTGCTGGGAGGCGTCGTCCGAGGCGTTCTGGACGCTCAGCTCCGCGCCCTGTGCCTTGGCCTCCTCCTCGGCGCCCTTCTTCATCTGGACCATGAAGGGCTGGTTCAGCGCGGATATGGCGAAGCCGATCTTGGGCTTGTCCTTGCCACCGCTCGAATCGTCACCGGACCCGCAGGCCGTTGCCGTCAGTGCGACTGCCGTGGCCACGACGACGACAGACGTGTTCGTTCTCTTGCTCATTGCTGCATTCCTTGCAGTCGGCAGATGGATGAACTACGCGAGCTCCCCCGTCGCACAAAGATCATGCGCGGCGACGCAGTGTATCGAGGAGCACGGCGAGCGCAATAACTACCCCAATGACAACCTGCTGCCAGAAAGCGGAAACATCGAGAAGGTTGAGTCCATTGCGCAGAACAGCGAGGATAAGCGCGCCGATCAGCGTTCCGGAAGCCTTGCCCACCCCTCCGGCCAAACTGGCACCACCAATGACGACGGCGGCAATCGCGTCCAGTTCGTAACCTTCGGCGGCCGTCGGCTGGGCCGAGGCGAGCCGGGAGGCCAGGACGATTCCGGCGATGGCGGCGAAGGTGCCCACCAGGGTGTAGATCACCAGCTTCTGCCGGCCGACCCGGATGCCGGACAGGTGCGCGGCCTCCTCGTTGCCGCCGATCGCGTACATCGACCGGCCGCTGTAGGTGCGGTTGAGCACCAGCGCCGCCAGCAGACCCATCGCGATCATCACCAGCACCGGGACCGGCAGCCATTCACCGATCGTCTTGCCGATCCAGGACAGCGAGTCGGGCAGGACGACCGGGTTGCCCTCGGAGACGACCTGCGCCAGGCCGCGCGCCGCCGAGAGCATCGCCAGGGTCGCGATGAACGGCGGCAGCTTGCCGTAGGAGATCAGCACACCGTTCAACAGGCCGCAGGCGGTGCCGGAGAGGATGGCCAGGATGACGCCGAGGAACGCCGGCATGCCCTGGGTCGTGGTGAACCAGCCGAGCATCACCCCGGAGAACGCGGCCACCGAGCCGACCGACAGGTCGATACCGCCGGAGACGATGGCGAAGGTGACGCCGAACGCGAGGATCGCGGTGACGGCCGCCTGCACGCCGACGTTCAGCAGGTTCGTCGTGGTGAAGAAGTTGTCGGTCCAGAACGACAGCACGATGACCAGGACGGCGAGCGCGGTCAGTGCGCCGTTGTCCTCCAGGATGCGGCGTACCCGGTTCGGCGGCCCGCTGCCGCCGGGGCGCTTGTCCAGGCGGTGACCCGGCTGCTGCGTGTCAATGGCCACGGGGAGAATCCTCCATCTCGCTCGTTCCTGGCGCGGAGGTGCCGACGGCCAGCGCCATGACGGCGTCCTGGGTCGCTTCCCGCGCGGTCAGTTCACCGGCGATCCGGCCCTGGGACATCACCAGGATCCGGTCGCTCATGCCCAGCACCTCGGGGAGGTCGCTGGAGATCATCAGCACCGCGTGGCCGGAGGCCGTCAGCTCGTTGATGAGCTGGTAGATCTCGACCTTGGCGCCCACGTCGATACCGCGGGTGGGTTCATCGAGGATCAGCACGCGGCTGTTGGCGAGCAGCCACTTGCCGATCACGACCTTCTGCTGGTTGCCGCCGGAGAGGGTGCGCACATGCTGGTCGAGCCCGGCCATCCGCACACCGAGCCGGTCGGCGATCCGGGAGGCCGCCTTGCGCTGCCCGGCGCGGTCCACCAGCCCGCCCCTGCTCGCCTCGCGCAGGGTGACCAGGCCCAGGTTCTCCGAGACCGAGGCGTCCGGGAGCAGGCCCTGCCCCTTGCGGTCCTCGGGGACCAGGCCCAGCCCCGCCGCGTGCGAGGCCCATACGTCGCGGGCGGGCAGCCGCTTGCCGCCCACCTCGACACGGCCGGCGTCGTAGCCGTCGGCGCCGAAGACCGCCCGCACCACCTCGGTACGGCCCGCGCCGACCAGCCCGGCGATGCCGACGACCTCGCCGGCGCGCACCTCGAAGCTGACGTTCTCGAAGGCGCCCTGCCTGCGCAGCCCGGTCACCCGCAACAGCGGCGCGGCCGAGGCGGCCTCCTGCTGCGCCCGTGCGGTCTGGCGCGGGTACTGCTGCTCGATGCTGCGGCCCACCATCAGCCGCACCAGCTCCTCCTGCGGGGTGTCGGCCGGGACCTGGCCGACACTGCGGCCGTCGCGCAGCACGGTGACCCGGTCGCCGATGGCGGGGATCTCCTCCAGGTGGTGGGTGATGAAGACGATGCCCACGCCCTCGGCCCGCAGCTTGCGGACGATGCCGAAGAGGCGGTTCACCTCCTCGGCGGTGAGCACGGCGGTCGGCTCGTCCATGATCAGGACGCGGGTGCGCAGGCTGAGTGCCTTGGCGATCTCGACCATCTGCCGCCCGGCGATGCCCAGCTTGCCGACCGGGGTGCGCGGGGGTGCGGTGACACCCACCCGGTCCAGCAGCACCTTGGCGTCGGCTTCCATCTTCTTGCGGTCCACCAGGCCCAGCCGGCGCGGCTGCCGGCCCAGGAAGATGTTCTCCGCGATGGACAGATGGGGCACCAGGTTGAACTCCTGGTGGATGGTGGCGATGCCGAGCTTCTCCGCGGCCTCCGCGTCGGCGATGCGCACCGTCTTGCCCTCGCGCAGCACCCGCCCGCCGTCCGGGCGGTAGGTGCCGGAGAGCACCTTGATCAGGGTGCTCTTGCCGGCGCCGTTCTCGCCCAGCAGGACGTGCACCTCGCCGGTGCGCAGGTCGAAGTCGACACCGTCGAGGGCGACCACGCCGGGGAAGGTCTTACGGATGCCTTCGGTGCGCAGCAGTTCCCGTGCCGGGGGCGGGTCTGGGGTGGTCAACGACGCGTCCTTTCGTCTTCGCCGCAGGAGCGGCGCGCTATGAGGTGGGCGGAGAGCGTGACGGAACCGGCGCTCCTGCCCTCCACCAGGTCGGTCAGTGCGGCGACCGCGCGGTGTCCCAGCTCCTGGGTGGGCTGGGCGATCGCGGTGATCGGGGGGTCGGTGTGCAGGAACCACGGGATGTCGTCGAAGGCGGCCAGCGACACGTCCTGCGGCACCCGCAGGCCGCGCGTACGCAGCTGCTCCATGACGCCCAGCGCCATCAGGTTGTCCGTCGCGAAGATCGCGTCGGGCGGCTGGGGCAGTGCGAAGAACCGCTCCGCCGCCTGCCGGCCGCTCGCCGTTTGGAAGTCGCCCTGCCCGATGTAGGCGTCGGGCAGCGGCAGACCGTGTTCGAGCAGCGCCGAGCGGAACGCGCGGACCCGCTCGTTGCTGGTGGTGCTCGCCACGGGCCCGGTGATGATAGCCAGCCTGCGGTGTCCGAGGGCGTACAGATGAGCGACGAGATCGCGAACAGCGGGTCGCCCGTCGGCGCGCACCAGCGGAATGTCCAGGCCCTCGATCCACCGGTCGACGAAGACCATGGGGATGCCCAGCAGCGCGGCCTCGCGCAGCGCGACGGAGTCCCCGTCCGCGGGGGAGACGAGCAGCCCGTCGATCCGGCGGTCCAGCAGGGTGCGCACATGGTGGTCCTGCAGCGACAGCTGCTCGTCGGCGTTGCCGATGATCACGCTGTAGCCACGACCGCGTGCCGCGTCCTCGACCGCGCGGGCCAGTTCGGTGAAGAAAGGATTCAGCACGTCGCTGATGACCAGACCGAGGGTGCGGGTCTGGTCGGTGCGCAGCGAGCGGGCCAGGGTGTTGGGCCGGTAGCTCAGTTCGGACACGGCGGTAAGCACCCGGGCGCGGGTCTCCTCGCGGACCCCGCTGTGGTCGTTGAGGACGCGCGAGACCGTGGCGACGGAGACGCCGGCGCGTGCCGCGACGTCCTTGATGCCTGCCATTGCCGTGCCGGTTCCAAGCTGGGAAAAGGGGCGAAGTGCCTCCAGGCGCACGACACTCCGAGGGCGCCGCGCTGCGCATGGAAACGATTACATCGGTCATGCAATGTGATGTGCGCATGGTGACGCAAGTTGAGGACGCGGCCGATGCCGGATCGTGATGATGCTCGTGCAGACGTAACTGCGGTGGTCACGCGGACAGTTCCAACGGTGAGCCCAGAGTTATCCATAGGGCCGGTGTGTCGGTCCGGATGTGCTGTCGGTCCGGCTCGTGCGGCTGGAGATCCGGGGGCCGGTCCCCGGGAGGGTGCTGTATCCACAAGGCTGCCGCGGTGTCGGCGCCCGGGGCTACGGTCGGTGACATGACGTTCCAGCCTGCCGTGCTCGAAGGGGTACTAGAGCGCATCACCTACGCCAACGAGGACAATGGGTACACGGTCGCGCGGGTCGACACCGGCCGCGGCGGTGAACTGCTCACTGTCGTGGGCGCGTTGCTGGGCGCCCAGGCGGGGGAGTCGCTGCGGATGGAGGGCCGCTGGGGCTCCCACCCGCAGTACGGACGGCAGTTCCATGTCGACAACTACGTCACCGTGCTGCCGGCCACCATCCAGGGCATCCGCCGCTATCTCGGCTCGGGCCTGATCAAGGGCGTCGGCCCGCGCATCGCCGACCGGATCGTCAGCCACTTCGGGGTCGACACGCTGGAGGTCATCGAGGCCGATCCGAACAAGCTCGTCGAGGTCCCCGGGCTCGGTCCCAAGCGCACCAAGCTGATCGCCGCCGCCTGGGAGGAGCAGAAGGCCATCAAAGAGGTGATGGTCTTCCTCCAGGGCGTCGGCGTCTCCACGTCCATCGCCGTGCGCATCTACAAGCAGTACGGCGACGCGTCCATCTCCGTGGTGCGCGGCAACCCCTACCGGCTGGCGGCCGACGTGTGGGGCATCGGCTTCCTGACCGCCGACCGCATCGCCCGGTCCGTCGGTATCCCGCACGACAGCCCGGAGCGGGTCAAGGCGGGTCTGCGACACGCGCTGTCCCAGTCCTCGGACCAGGGCCACTGCTATCTGCCCGAGGAGCGGCTGATCTCCGAGGCGGTCAAGCTCCTCCAGGTGGACACCGGCCTGGTCATCGACTGCCTCGGCGAGCTGGCGGCCGACGAGGAAGGCGGTGTCGTGCGCGAGCCGGTGCCCGACCCGGAGGATCCGCAGCGCACGGAGACCGCCGTCTATCTCGTCCCCTTCCACCGTGCGGAGGTCGCCCTGGCCGCCCAGCTCAAGCGGCTGCTGCGCACCACCGAGGACCGGCTGCCCTGGTTCCAGGACGTCGACTGGGACAAGGCGCTCAGCTGGCTGAGCCAACGCACGGGAGCCCGGCTGGCCCCCGAGCAGCAGGAGGCGGTGCGGCTCGCGCTCACCAGCCGGGTCGCGGTGCTGACGGGCGGGCCGGGGTGCGGCAAGTCCTTCACGGTGCGCTCGGTGGTGGAGCTCGCCCGCGCCAAGAAGGCCCGCGTGGTGCTGGCGGCGCCCACCGGGCGGGCCGCCAAACGGCTGGCGGAGCTGACCGGTGCCGAGGCGTCCACCGTGCACCGGCTGCTGGAGCTGAAGCCGGGCGGTGACGCGGCCTACGACCGGCAGCGCCCGCTGGAGGCCGACCTGGTGGTGGTCGACGAGGCCTCCATGCTGGATCTGCTGCTGGCCAACAAGCTGATCAAAGCCGTCCCGCCCGGTGCCCATCTGCTGCTGGTGGGGGATGTGGACCAGCTGCCCTCGGTGGGTGCCGGGGAGGTGCTGCGCGATCTGCTGGCCGAGGACGGGCCGGTTCCCGCGGTGCGGCTGCGCCGGATCTTCCGCCAGGCCCAGCAGTCGGGGGTGGTCACCAACGCGCACCGCATCAATTCCGGCACCCAGCCGCTCACCCAGGGGCTGGAGGACTTCTTCCTCTTCGTGGAGGAGGACACCGAGGCGGCCGGCGCGCTGACGGTGGATGTGGCGGCCCGGCGCATCCCGGCGAAGTTCGGGCTCGATCCGCGGCGCGACGTCCAGGTGCTCGCCCCCATGCACCGCGGCCCGGCCGGGGCGGGCGCGCTGAACGGGCTGCTCCAGCAGGCGGTCACCCCGGCCCGTCCGGGGCTGCCCGAGAAGCGGTTCGGCGGTCGGGTTTTCCGGGTGGGCGACAAGGTCACCCAGATCAGAAACAACTATGAAAAGGGTGCGAACGGCGTCTTCAACGGCACGGTCGGAGTGGTCACCGCGCTGCATCCGGACGACCACCGGCTCACCGTGCTGACGGACGAGGACGAGGAGGTCGACTACGACTTCGACGAGCTGGACGAGCTCGTCCACGCCTATGCGATGACCATTCACCGCTCACAGGGCAGCGAATACCCGGCAGTGGTGATTCCGGTCACCACGGGTGCCTGGATGATGCTCCAACGGAACCTGCTGTACACGGCAGTGACGAGAGCCAAGCGACTGGTGGTGCTGGTGGGGTCGCGTAGGGCACTCGGACAGGCGGTCCGCACCGTCTCGGCGGGGCGGCGCTGCACGGCGCTCGACCACCGATTGCGCGCGGTGGCTGCTGCCTCGGGAGGCGAGAACGGTGCCAGGGGGTGACCATGACGGCCAAGAGGGTGCAGGATAGCTAGACGGGCGGCACTGCGTGCCACCATGGAGCCCTCTGGCTGACCCCCAGTGCACCGCACGGCGCTGGATAAGGGAGAGTGGAAGAAGTCAGGGCACCTCGAAGAAGAGGCACTACGTCGGTGAGGGATGACGTGAGCGAACACCGCGACAGCGAGAACTCCGTAGTACTCCGCTACGGGGACGGCGAGTACAGCTACCCGGTCGTCGACAGCACGGTGGGCGACCGTGGCTTCGACATCGGCAAGCTGCGTGCCCAGACCGGTCTGGTGACCCTGGACTCGGGATACGGCAACACCGCCGCCTACAAATCCGCCATCACCTTCCTCGACGGTGAGCAGGGCATCCTGCGCTACCGCGGCTATCCGATCGAGCAGCTCGCCGAGCGCGGCACCTTCCTGGAGACCGCGTACCTGCTCATCAACGGCGAGCTGCCGACCGTCGACGAACTGAGCGCGTTCAAGAACGAGATCACGCAGCACACCCTGCTGCACGAGGACGTCAAACGGTTCTACGACGGTTTCCCGCGCGACGCCCACCCGATGGCGATGCTCTCCTCCGTGGTCAGCGCGCTGTCGACCTTCTACCAGGACAGCCACAACCCCTTCGACGAGAAGCAGCGGCACCTCTCGACCATAAGGCTGCTGGCCAAGCTGCCCACGATCGCCGCCTACGCCTACAAGAAGGCGATCGGCCACCCGGTCATCTACCCGAGCAACGACCTGGGCTACGTCGAGAACTTCCTCCGGATGACCTTCTCGGTTCCGGCGCAGGAGTACGAGCTCGACCCGGTCGTGGTCAACGCCCTCGACAAGCTGCTGATCCTGCACGCGGACCACGAGCAGAACTGCTCGACCTCCACCGTGCGCCTCGTCGGCTCGTCCCAGGCGAACATGTTCGCCTCGATCTCGGCGGGCATCAACGCGCTCTGGGGCCCCCTGCACGGCGGTGCCAACCAGAGCGTGCTGGAGATGCTCCAGGGCATCCAGGCCGCGGGCGGCGACGTCGACTCCTTCATCCGCAAGGTGAAGAACAAGGAGGACGGCGTCAAGCTCATGGGCTTCGGCCACCGCGTCTACAAGAACTTCGACCCCCGGGCGAAGATCATCAAGGCGGCGGCCCACGATGTGCTCTCGGCGCTGGGCAAGAGCGACGAGCTGCTGGACATCGCCCTCCGCCTGGAGGAGCACGCGCTGTCCGACGACTACTTCACGGAGCGCAAGCTCTACCCGAACGTGGACTTCTACACCGGTTTGATCTACCGCGCCATGGGCTTCCCGACCAGCATGTTCACCGTGCTGTTCGCGCTCGGCCGGCTGCCGGGCTGGATCGCCCAGTGGCACGAGATGATCAAGGAGCCGAACTCGCGCATCGGCCGCCCGCGCCAGATCTACACGGGCGTCGTCGAGCGGGAGTACGTCCCCGTCGAGGCTCGCTGACCCGTTCGGGCGTCCGGCCTGCGGTGCCCTGAGCCGCGGTGCCGAGCCCCGGGCTGCACAAGGCGACCCCCGTATCGGCACAACTGGAAGGCCCCGGTCCGATTGGACCGGGGCCTTCCGTTTGTGCGCATTGACGACGAGACGTAGGTCACAGAAATTGGGGGGTAACCATCGGCGGGGTTCGTGGGTCTAACCGGGTGGCGTCGGCCTCCCGGCGGAGCCTTCGCCACTGCTTCACATTCGTCTTGGGGGACGGATGCGAAGTGAAGGAACGGTGAACGTGCGCGGGGAGCTTTGAGCGGCCCTCCCGTCCGCACGGACACCCAGGAGGCGCCCGGCCAGGATCCCGTGGGGGGAATCCGTGACCGGGAATCGAAAGCGCCCCGTCGACGGGCCCGTGGGGGGACCTGGCCGACGGGGCGCTTTTCGCTGCCGGGCCTTGAGGTAAGAGGGCTCCGCCGCTGCGGAGCGCCCCCTCGACGCCCGTCGCAACGGCGGGCCCCTCCGCGGCGGCGAGGGGTGAGGGGGTTCGCTCTGCCGTGCGGGCGCCCGGGGCCGGGGCGACAATGGAAGTGCGGTGCCCCTTTGATGGCGAGGCGGCCGGGCCGGATCAGGCGCGGCCGACCAGCTCGTACCCCGCCTCGTCCACGGCGTCGCGTACGGCGGCGTCGTCCAGTTCGCCGGAGGAGGTGACGGTGACCTCTCCGGAGGCGGCCACGGCCTTCACCGCCGAGACGCCCTCGATTTGGGAGATCTCCTCGGAGACCGCGCCCTCGCAGTGGCCGCAGGTCATTCCGGAAACCTTGTAGGTGGTCGTGACGGTACTCATGGCCGACTCCTCAACTCTCAGTACA
Source organism: Streptomyces smyrnaeus (assembly GCF_017676345.1). Classification (GTDB taxonomy): domain Bacteria; phylum Actinomycetota; class Actinomycetes; order Streptomycetales; family Streptomycetaceae; genus Streptomyces; species Streptomyces smyrnaeus. Next base: position 127,329 of record NZ_JAFFZM010000014.1, read on the forward strand.
AAACCCTCGGTACAAGGCTCTCGACGCGAGAGCTCCCGGTACCGGACTCGGACCGCACGAGGAGCCCGGAGGGCCGGGCGGCGCGTGCGCGAGGTCAAAGATATACCCCGGCGGGGTATACGCCAAGCGCGGCCCCACCCCACCTACCGCCCTCCGGCACCCCGCGGGGAGGGAACAGCGGAAGGCAGGTGGTCGGCGTGGAAGGCGCCTTGTGGGTGACGCTCGCGCTCGTGGGGGTCACCACCCTGCCGCCGCTGGTGCCCAACGCGGCGTTGATAGCGACGGCGGGTGCGCTCGCGGCCGAAGGCCGGCTCCCGCTGCCGCTGGTGCTGTTGGTCGTCGCGGGCAGCGCGCTGGCCGGGGACGCACTGGTGTACTGGCTGGGGCGGCGCACCGGTGTGCGCAGCCGCCGGTGGCTGTCGACCGGCCCCCGCCGCAGGGCCGCGCTCGACCGTACCGCCGCATATGTGCGGCGGTACGGGGTGCCGTTCGTGATCGCGGTGCGCTTCGTGCCCAGCGGCCGGATCGTCGGTGGTCTGGCCACCGGCACGGTGGGCTACCCGGTCCGCCGCTTCCTGCTGGGTTCCGGCCTCGCGGAGCTGCTGTGGGCGAGCTACTCGGTGGGCGTCGGCTACTGGGGCGGGCGGGCACTTGCCGGAACCCTGGCCGGCGCGCTGCTCGGAGTCGGCGCCTCGGTGGTGCTGGCCGGCGTCGCGGCCGCGGTTCAGCGGGTGGTGCGGCGGCGGGCGTTGCGGCGGCGGGCTCCCCGTGCGGGCTTCCACGCGCCCCGGACATCTGTTGGGGCGGCACCTGTGGTGCCGCCCCAAGGTGACGGGCAGGCCGGTGTCGCGGAGGGTATGCCGGATGTCATGACCGGGGCCGCCTCAGTGACCGCCGCGGTGCCCCGGCCTGCGGGTGACCCACTCGCGGACGGTGTCCGCGAACCAGTAGGGCCTGCCTCCTTCCACCAGATCGGGCGGGGGTAGAAGGCCATGCTTCCGGTAGGAGCGCACGGTGTCCGGTTGGACGCTGATGTGCGCGGCGATGTCCTTGTACGACCAAAGTTCTCGGTCGGCCACTCTCGCACCTCCCAGGGTTGGCTGGTGATCGCCCAGCCTGTGCCCGGTGAACGACGGAGAGTGACCTTGGGAGGGGGGCTGTGCGACGGCTGTGACACCGCGCCCGTGAAACGGTGACATCGGTGACGTGGCTGTCGTCTGCCGCTAGGCCCCGCAACCGCGCAGGAACCGGCGGGTGCGCTCGGCGATCGGAAAAGGCTGGTCGGGCGGGCACGGGTACATGTCCTGCTCGACGATGGCGAACAGGTCCACCCCCAGGTTCTGCGCCGCGGTCAGCACCGGCTCCAACTCCGGTACGCCCCGGGGCGGTTCGCACATCACGCCCTGACGCACCGCGGGACCGAAGGGCGTCCCCTCGCGTACGACGTCGGCGAGGATCTCCGGGTCCACCTGCTTGAGGTGCAGATAGTCGATCCGTTCGCCGTACCGTTCGATCAGCTCGACGCTGTCGCCACCGCAGTAGGCGTAGTGCCCGGTGTCCAGGCAGAGGTTGACCAGGTCGGAGTCGGTCGCGTCGAGGAAGCGGACGACATGCTCCTCGGTGTCGATATGGGTGTCCGCGTGCGGGTGGACGGCGATGCGCAGCCCGTACTTCTCACCCACCTCGCGCGCCAACCGCTCCGTGCCCCGGGCGAGATGGCGCCACTGCTCGTTCGTCAGCTCGGCGGGTTCGATCAGTTCGGCCGTCTTGTCGTCGCGCCAGAAGGAGGGGATGACCACCAGGTGTGCGGCGCCCATGGCACGGGTGAGCTCGGCGACGCGGGAGACGTGCGCCCAGGTCTCGTCCCAGACGTCCGGCCCCCGGTGCAGCGAGGTGAAGACGGTACCGGCGGAGACCTGCAGGCCGCGTGCGGTGACCTCGTCGGTGAGGCGCGCCGGATCGGTCGGCAGGTAGCCGTAGGGGCCCAGCTCGATCCAGCTGTAGCCCGCCTGTGCCACCTCGTCCAGGAAGCGCTGCCAGGGCACCTGTTGCGGGTCGTCGGGGAACCACACGCCCCAGGAGTCGGGCGCGGAGCCGACCCGGATGCGGTCGAGCGGGGCGCCGGACGCGGAGGGGGTGGAAGGGGAGGGGGCGGGAGTGCCAGTCATGGCTCAGAGCCAATCCGGTCGTGAGGAGTCAGGTCAAGAGTTTGTCAGGACAACGCTTCATCCTGCCGAACTCTGCTCTACCCACCCGGAGAGGCGACGTCAATATGTAAGGACAAATTATTGACAGTGGCCCGTGGGCCGACGGACGATGTGCCGGGCGCCTGCACATCGGGCCGCGAGGAACGACGCGAGCAAAGACCCGCGAGGCACGACGCAGGAAAGACGCGAGGGAAGAGAGGGACGGTGGCATGACCGAGCCGCACGAGGTGGTCACCATGGGCCGCATCGGGGTCGACATCTACCCCCTCCAGACCGGCGTCCCGCTCCAGCACGTGGAGACTTTCGGCAAGTTCCTCGGCGGCTCCGCCACCAACGTGGCCGTCGCCGCCTCCCGGCTCGGCCGCTCGACGGCGGTCATCACCCGCACCGGTGACGATCCGTTCGGCGTCTACTGCCACGAGGCGCTGCGCGACTTCGGCGTCGACGACCGATGGGTGACACCGGTGGCGCAGTACCCCACACCGGTGACCTTCTGCGAGATCTTCCCGCCCGACGAATTCCCGCTCTACTTCTACCGGCAGCCCAAGGCACCCGATCTGGAACTGCACCCCGGTCAGCTCGACCTGGCGGGTGTCGCGGCGGCGCGCATCTTCTGGATGACCGGCACCGGGCTGTGCGAGGAACCCAGCCGAAGCGCCACCCTGGCCGCGCTCGCCGCCCGTGCGCCCGGCCGGGAGGAGGCGGTCGCCACCGTCTTCGACCTGGACTGGCGGCCGATGTTCTGGGGCGCGGGCAGCGCCGGGCAGCTCACCCGGTCCGAGGCCGCTCAAGCCGCGCGGCCGTACTACCGGGAGGCCCTGGCGCACGCCACCGTCGCCGTGGGCAACCTCGACGAGTGCGAGGTCGCCACCGGCACCCGCGAGCCGCACGCCTGCGCCGAGGCGCTGCTGGCGGCGGGAGCCGAGCTGGCCGTCGTCAAACAGGGGCCCAAGGGCGTGCTCGCCGTGCACGCCGACGGCACCGTCGCCGAGGTGCCCCCGCACCCGGTGGAGGTGGTCAACGGCCTGGGCGCGGGCGACGCGTTCGGCGGCGCCCTGTGCCACGGGCTGCTGTCCGGCTGGGACCTGGAGTACGCGATGCGGTACGCCAACGCGGCGGGCGCGCTGGTCGCCTCCCGGCTGGCCTGCTCCTCCGCCATGCCGACGGCACCCGAGGTCGAGGACCTGCTGCGCGCCTGACCCCGGCGCCCGTCACCCCGCCTCTCACCCGCCTTCCACCGCGCCCGTCACCGCCCCGCCTCCTGCCCGCCCGGCCCGTACCGCCCTGCACAACGCCCCGAAAGAGAGCCACCCTTGACCCCCAGCAGTGTCAGCATCCGCGAGCTGGCGTCCGTACGGACCCGACATCCGGAGGCCGTCGCCGAGGCGGCGGCGCGGCGTGCGCGCCGGCCGCTGGTGGACGCGAGCGAGCGGCTGATGATCGTCGCCGCCGACCACCCGGCACGGGGCGCGCTGGGCGTCGGAGCCGACGAGCTGGCCATGGCCAACCGTGCCGAACTGCTCGAACGCCTCGTCCTGGCGCTCTCCCGGCCCGGTGTCGACGGAGTGCTGGGCACCGCCGACATCCTGGAGGATCTGCTGCTGCTCGGCGCGCTGGAGCACAAGGTGGTGCTCGGCTCCATGAACCGCGGCGGGCTGGCCGGCGCCTCGTTCGAGCTGGACGACCGCTTCACCGGGCAGCGTGCCGAGGACATCGCACGGCTGCGCTTCGACGCGGGCAAGCTGCTGCTGCGTATCGACTACGACGACCCGGGCTCGCTGCGCACGCTGTACGCCGCGGCGCGTGCCGTCGACGACATGGCGGCACACCGGCTGCCGGTCTTCGTCGAGCCGTTCCTCAGCACCAGGGTGGACGGCAAGCTGACCAACGACCTGAGCGGGCCCGCCGTCGCCCGCTCCGTGGCCATCGCCGCCGGACTGGGTGGTACCTCCGCCTACACCTGGCTCAAGTTGCCGGTCACCGAGGATCCGGACGACATGGCGTGGGTGTGCGAGACCTCCACGCTGCCCGTCGTGCTGCTCGGCGGCGAGGTGCACGGCGATCAGGAGGGCACCTATGAGAAGTGGCGCAAGGCGCTCAGCCTGCCGACCGTGCGCGGGCTGGTCGTCGGGCGCTCCCTGCTCTACCCGGCCGACGGCGACGTGGGCGCGGCCGTGGACACCGCCGTCGGACTGCTCTGAAAGGGGCTGGCAGAGTGACCCGCACCACCACCGACTTCCATCTGCGCGCCGGTAGTGCCGCAGTCGGCCCGTACGCCCTGGACATCGGTCCCGAGAGCGCCGGCTGGGGCTACTCGTCGCTGCGGGTGCTGGAGCTCGGCCCGGGGGAGACCCATACGTTCACGACCGGCGAGAGCGAGTGGATCGTGCTGCCGCTGCGCGGCGGCTGCACCGTCGCGGCCGAGGGGCACACCCTCCGGCTCCACGGCAGGGAGGGCGTCTTCGCCTCCGTCAGCGACTTCGCGTACGTGCCGCGGGACGCCGAGGTGGCGCTCAGCAGCGCGGCGGGCGGCCGGTTCGCACTCACCGGGGCGCGCTGCGAGCGGCGGCTGCCGGTCCGCTACGGCGCGGCCGAGGACGTGCCGGTCGAACTGCGCGGCAGCGGGCAGTGCTCACGGCAGGTCAACAACTTCGCGGCAGCGCACGTGTTCGAGGCGGACAAGCTCATCGCGGTCGAGGTGCTGACCCCCGGCGGCAACTGGTCGTCCTACCCGCCCCACAAGCACGACGAGCATCGCGAGGGGGTGGAGAGCGAGCTGGAGGAGATCTACTACTACGAGATCGCCCCGCACCACGCCCCCGACGGTTCGGTCACCGAGGGCCTCGGCTACCAGCGGGTGACCCCCAGCGGCCACGGCAAGGGCACCGATGTGCTCGCCGAGGTGGGCAGCGGGGACGCGGTGCTGATCCCGGACGGCTGGCACGGCCCCTCCATGGCCGCGCCCGGGCACGACATGTACTACCTGAATGTGATGGCCGGTCCGGGGGTGGAGCGGGACTGGCTGATCTGCGACCATCCAGACCACACGTGGATTCGCGGCACGTGGGCCGATACGCCTGTGGATGCAAGGCTTCCGTTGTACGGGGCGATGGAATCCGCGGGATCGCCGGCAGGGGCGCAAGAGGGGAAGGGCGAGCGATGACGACCGTCAGGCTGACCGTCGCGCAGGCCCTGGTGCGCTTCCTCGCCGCGCAGTACACCGAACGGGACGGGCAGCGGCACCGGCTCATCGACGCCTGCTGGGGCATCTTCGGACACGGCAACGTCGCCGGACTCGGCCAGGCGCTCGTCGAGAGCGGGCAGGGGCCCGACGCGCCGCTCCCCTTCCACCAGGGCCGCAACGAGCAGGCGATGGTGCACGCCGCCGTCGGCTTCGCCCGCCAGCGCGGCAGGCTCTCCGCACAGGCCGTCACCACCTCCATCGGCCCCGGCGCCACCAACCTGGTCACCGGCGCCGCGCTGGCCACCGTCAACCGGCTGCCCGTCCTGCTGCTGCCCGGCGACATCTTCGCCAGCCGCGTCCCCGACCCGGTCCTGCAGCAGCTGGAGGTGCCGTACGCGGGTGACATCTCCGTCAACGACGCGCTGCGGCCCGTCTCCCGTTACTTCGATCGGGTACTGCGGCCCGAGGCGCTGGTCCCCGCCGCGCTCCAGGCGATGCGGGTGCTGACCGACCCGGCCGAGGTCGGCGCCGTCACCCTCGCGCTGCCGCAGGACGTGCAGACCGAGGCGCACGACTGGCCCGAGGAGTTCTTCGCCGAGCGCATCTGGCGGGTGGCGCGGCCGGTCCCCGAGCCGGAGGTGCTGGCCCTGGCCGCCGAGGCGGTGCGGGGCGCACGGCGACCGCTGCTGGTGGCGGGCGGGGGCATCCACCACAGCGAGGCCGAGGAAGCGCTGCGGGCCTTCGCCGATGTGACGGGCGTTCCGGTGGCCTCCACCCAGGCGGGCAAGGGCTCCCTGCGCCACGACCACCCCTGCGACGTGGGCGGCATCGGCCACACCGGCACCGCCGTGGCCGACGAACTGGCCCGCGCCGCCGATCTGGTGATCGGCGTCGGCACCCGCTACACCGACTTCACCACGGCGTCCGGCACCCTCTTCCCGGCCACGGCCCGCTTCCTCAATCTCAACGTCGCCGCCTTCGACGGGCACAAGCTCGGCGCACTCGCCGTCGTCGCCGACGCGCGGGCCGCGCTGGAGGCGCTGACCGGCGCGCTGCGCGGCCACCGGGTCTCGCCGGACTACGAGGCCGAGTACCGGCGCGGCAAGCAGGCGTGGGAGCGCACCGTTGCCGAGGCGTTCGCTCCGCACCCGCTGGAGGAGAAGGCCCGCCCCTCCCAGACCCAGGTGCTCGGTGCCCTCGACTCCGTCGTCGGGGACGAGGACGTGGTCATCAACGCCGCCGGATCCATGCCCGGTGACCTGCACAAGCTGTGGCGCGTCCGCTCCCCGCGCCAGTACCACGTCGAGTACGGCTACTCGTGCATGGGCTACGAGATCCCGGCCGCCATCGGCGTACGGCTGGCCGCGCCGGACCGCCCGGTGTGGGCGCTGGTGGGCGACGGTACGTATCTGATGCTGCCCACCGAGATCGTCACGGCGGTCCAGGAGGGTGTGAACATCAACATCGTCCTCGTACAGAACCACGGCTACGCCTCCATCGGAGGCCTGTCCGAGCAGACGGGCGGCGAACGCTTCGGCACCGCCTACCGGTTCCGCGACGCCGAGGGCGGCTACACCGGCGAGGTGCTCCCCGTCGACCTGGCCGCCAACGCCGCCTCGCTCGGCATGGAGGTGTACCGGGCCGCCACCTACGACCAGCTCCGCGAGGCACTGGCCGCGGCACGCGCCTCCGAGCGGCCCAGCTGCGTCCATGTCGAGACCGAGCAGGACCCGGCCGTCCCGGCGCCCGCACCGCAGGCGTGGTGGGACGTGGCCGTCGCCGAGACCTCGCAGCGCCCGGCGGCTCGCCGGGCCCGCGAGGAGTACGAGCGGCAACGCGCCCACCAGCGGCGCCATTTGTGAGCGCCGGCAGCCGAAGCGGCCGGGTGCCTCCGGTACGCCGGGGTGCCTGCGGTGCGCCGGGGAGACTCCGGCGCCGTCCGAGCGATCCCCTCGCAGCATGTCACGTCCGAAGAAAGGTCCCCTCCCCATGAAGACCCTCGGCCACTGGATCGGCAACAAGCCGGTGGAGTCCACCTCCGGAGCCTTCGGCCCCGTCTACGACCCGGCCACCGGAGCCCAGCCCACCCAGGTCTCCCTCGCCTCGGTGGAGGAGGTGGACGCGGCGGTCGCCGCCGCCAAGGCGGCCTACCCCGAGTGGTCGCAGTCCTCGCTGGCCAAGCGGACCGCGTTCTTGTTCAAGTACCGCGAACTGCTGGACGCGCGGCGCGACGAGATCGCCGAGCTGATCACCGCCGAGCACGGCAAGGTGCACTCCGACGCGCTCGGCGAGGTCGCGCGGGGCATGGAGATCCTGGAGCTGGCCTGCGGCATTCCGGAGAAGCTCAAGGGCGAGCTGTCCACCCAGGTCTCCACCCGGGTGGATGTCGCCTCCATCCGGCAGGCCGTCGGCGTGGTCGCGGGCATCACCCCGTTCAACTTCCCCGCGATGGTGCCGATGTGGATGTTCCCGCTGGCCATCGCCTGCGGCAACACCTTCGTTCTCAAGCCGAGCGAGAAGGACCCCTCGGCCGCCTACCGGCTGGCCGAACTCGCCGCCGAGGCGGGGCTGCCCGAGGGCGTGCTCAACGTCGTCAACGGCGACAAGGTGGCCGTCGACCGGCTGCTGGCCCACCCGGACGTGGCCGCCGTCTCCTTCGTCGGCTCCACCCCCATCGCCCGGTACATCCAGGCCGAGGCCACCGCGCAGGGCAAGCGGGTGCAGGCGCTCGGCGGCGCCAAGAACCACATGATGGTGCTGCCGGACGCCGACTTGGACCACGCGGCGGACAACGCCATCAACGCCGCCTACGGCTCGGCGGGGGAGCGGTGCATGGCCGTCTCCGTCGTCGTCGCCGTCGGCGGGATCGGGGACGAGCTCGTCGCCAAGATCGCCGAGCGGGCCGGTGCGCTGCGCATCGGACCGGGAGACGACCCGGCCAGCGAGATGGGTCCCCTGATCACCAGGGAGCACCGCGACAAGGTCGCCTCGTATGTGAGCGGCGCCGCCGCGCAGGGCGCCGAGGTGGTGGTCGACGGCACCGGGTTCTCGGTGGAGGGCCACGAGAACGGCTTCTTCCTCGGCGTCTCGCTGCTCGACAAGGTTCGGCCGGGCATGGCCGCCTACGACGACGAGATCTTCGGCCCGGTGCTGTGCGTGGTGCGTGCCGAGACCTACGACGAGGGCCTGGCGCTGATCAACTCCAGCAAGTGGGGCAACGGCACCGCCGTCTTCACCCGCGACGGCGGCGCCGCCCGGCGCTTCCAGCTGGAGGTGGAGGCCGGCATGGTCGGCGTCAACGTGCCGATCCCGGTGCCGGTCGGCTACCACTCCTTCGGCGGCTGGAAGCAGAGCCTCTTCGGCGATCTGCACATCTACGGCAACGACGGCGTGCAGTTCTACACCCGCGGCAAGGTCGTCACCACCCGCTGGCCCGACCCTGCCGACAGCGCCGGTATCAACCTCGGCTTCCCCAGCAACCACTGACGGCGTCTTTGGCGGGAACGGGCGCCGGGCCCCTTCCCGCCGACGCGGTGGCGAACCCGCGCGGCGGTCTCCACGTGGGGGCCGCGCGTGGGGACCCGCGTGGGGTCTCGTGCGGGTCCCCACGTGCGGCCCGGCGGAAATGGGCGGGCCGGAACCAGAACGTCCGGCTTCGATAGGCTCGCACCCATGCTCGCCGCACCCTTGCCCTGGCTCCGGGCGCTGAAGGACACCGCGCGCTCCGGTCTCAGTGTGGAGCGGGCCTCGCTGACGCCGCTGGCGGCGGTGCGCGGCGCGTGCGGTGTGGGCCTTGTGATCGCGCTGGCGCTGCTGATCGGGACTCCCCAACTGGCCGTCTCCAGCGCGTTCGGTGCCTTCGCCTCGGGCATCGCGACCTTCCAGCGCAGCTGGCGGCCCCGACCCGTGCTGGCGCTGGCCGCGTCGACCGGGCTGGCGATCTCCACCTTCGTCGGCTATCTGCTGGTCGGCCTGCCCTGGGCGTTCATACTGCTGCTGGCCTTGTGGGCGTTCCTGGCCGGGATGGCGTGGGGCGTCGGGCCCACCTCCGGGGTGGTGGCGGCCTTCAACATCTCCGTCATGCTCATCACCGTCCACCTGCCCACCAGCACCCTGGGCGCGCTCAGTCACGCCGGGCTGATCGCCGCAGGCGGTGTGGTGCAGGCCGCGTTGATCCTGCTGTTTCCCGTGCGGCCCTGGGGCGAGCGCCGCGACACCCTCGCCGACGCGCTGGCCGCCGTCGCCGACTACGCGCGCCGACTGCGGCACGACCCGATGGCGCCCTTCGACCCCGAACCGCTGATCGAGGCCCGCAGCGCCGCCGCCGTCACCCCCCGTCAGGCCCGCCGCCGTCCCCGCCAGTTGCACGGCTACCGGGCGATGGCCGAACGCTTCCGCCCGGTGCTGGCCTCCCTCGCCGACCCGGTGGTGGGCGGCGCCCCGATGGTGGGCCCCGAACGGGACCGGGTACGCGAGCTGCTGGCCGCCGCCGCGACCGTGCTGGACGCCAGCGCGCGGGCCATCCGCCGCGGTGAGCGGGTCCGGCTGCCCGACCAGGCGCTGGACGTGCTCCAAGTCCCCAAGAGCGGACCCGTGCTGAGCGGGCCCGCCCGGCGCGCCGCACTGCGCCTCATCGCGCTCACCGACGACGCGGTGGAAGCCGCGCAGGAGCCCGTCGAGGTCACCCGCGGCGGTGTGCTGGCCCGGGTGACCTGGCATGTGGCCGACCGCGAGGGCCGCCGCAGCGGCTTCCCCGACCAGCCGCCGGTGGTGGACGCCAGTCTGGACGGCCCCTACGGCCCCGATCCGGAGGAGATCGCCGCCGAGGAGGCCGCGGCCCGGGCGGCCGAACTCGCCCGCCGCAAGGCGGCCGGCGGCAAGCACACCCCCGCCGCCGGGCACGCGCTCGCCCGCGAACGCCATCTGCACATGCCCACCCTCGCCGGGCTGGTGCCCGTCGCACTCCGCGCCTTCCGCCGCGAACTGCACTGGAAGTCCCCGATCCTGCGGCACGCGCTGCGCGTCAGCGTCGTCGTCTCCCTCGGCTATCTGCTCGGCCGGGCCCTCCCGCCCGCGCACGGCTACTGGGTGCCGCTCACCGCCGTCATGGTGCTGCGGCCCGACTTCTCCCGTACCTACCAGCGGGGCATCGGCCGGGCTGTCGGCACACTGGTCGGCGTCGCCATCGCGGGAACGGTGATGGCGCTGGCGGGCCCCGGCTCCTATCTCAGCGCCGGGTTGGCCGTGGTCAGCGTGGGCCTGCTCTATCTGCTGCTGAGCACGGGGTATGTCATCGCGTCCGTCTGCACCGGCGCGTACGTGGTCTTCCTCCTCGGCATCCTGGGCGCCGACTGGTACCAGACCGCCTACGAGCGCGCCGGACTGACCGCGCTGGGCGGGCTGCTCGCCATGCTCAGCTACGCGCTCTTCCCCGCCTGGGACACCCCGCTGCTGCGCGACCGGCTCGGCGACTGGCTGGCGGCGACCGGACGGTACGCCATCGCCGTGCTGGACGCCTTCGCGCAGCCCGCCGAACACGACCCCCGCCAGGTGCGCGAAGCCCTGCTCGACACCCGCGCGGCCCGGCAGAACTGGGAACAGACCCTCAGCCGCGCCGAAGCCGAGCCCGTCCGCCAGCACGGCCGCCTCTCCCGGCTCTCCCGCCGCTCCGCCAGCGACGCCCAGTCCGCGCTGGTCACCATGGGCCGGGCGTGCATGCTGCTGGAGGCGCATCTGCCCAGCCCCCATCCCAGCTTCCGGCCCGACAGCGCCGCCGCCGACTTCTCCGCGGCCCTCGCCGGCGACATCTCCACCGCGGTGACGGCCGTCCGCCGCAGCGAGCCGGTGGAGTGGAACGCCGTCCACGACGCCCTGGCGCGCTGGTGGGAACAGGCCGACCACCCCCCGCCCGTCGCCCTGCGCACGGCCGAACTCCTCACCGACGCCCTGGACGATCTGGCCCAGGCGGTCGCCCCCAAGAGCTCCTCGCGGGCCGGGAGCGGGCGGTAGATCCGCGGACCGCGACCAGGTGGCCGCGGCACCCGGCACCGTCCACCCGGTGCTCAGCCGTCCCGCAGTCTTCCGGCCTGCTCGTCGCCCACCCGGGTGGTCCGCTGCAGATATCGCTCGATCACCGCCAGTTCCTCGGTGGTGAAGGTGTCCAGGGCCGAGGCGAAAGCGGCGCCTGGTGCTTCCCAGGCGGCCGCGAGTTCCCCCGCACGCCGGGTGGACGGCGTGACCCGGGTCTTCCTGCGGTCGTGCGGGTCAGGGCCCTTCTCCACCAGCCCGGCCCGCTCCAGACGATCCACCAGCCGGGTGGCCGAACCGGAGGTCAGACCGGTCAGCTTGGCGATCTCACCGGTGGTGAGCGGTTCGGGTTCGAGACCGAGCAGGCTCACACACTGCAGATCGGTCGGATGCAGCCCCAGCCGCTCCGCCATGGCCTGGTTGAACAAGGTGTAGGCGGCGTGCTGCCGCCGGGCGGCCACGGTGACGGCCGCGAGCAGGTCGGCACGGTTTCGGTTTGACACGTCGGGGCATCCATCCCTTACTTTTCTCTGCGTCACGCAGATGTTTCGCGACGCAGACTCTATCCGATGGGGAGAACATTGTGAGCACCCTGCCCGCTGCCCGGCTCCGCGAGCTGTACGACCGCTGGTCCGAGCTGTGGCGCGGCGACTTCAGCCACGCCGATGAGATCCTGCACCCCGACTTCGTCGTCCACCAGGCGCGGCCCGACGGCAGCGACTCGGAGGCGACGCGGGGCCCCGCGCGGCTGCTGCCCGAGATCGAGCAGACCCGGGCGGCGTTCCGGGACATCCGCATCGGCGTCGACCTCGGGCCGATCGTCGAGGACGACCTGATAGCCGCACGGTGGACCATGACCGCTGCCTACAACGGCGGGCTCCCCTCAGCCACCGCGCCGGTCGGCACCGAGGTCTCCTTCAGCGGCCACGACATCCTGCGGGTGGCCGACGGCAGGTTCGTCGAGTACTGGACCTGCACCGATGTGCTGGACGGCCTCTCCCAACTCGGCGCCGTCGCCGGCCCCAACGGCCCACCCCGCAACTGATCCGCCGCCTCCCCCTCCGGCCCGGGCGGCCTTCGCCGCCCGCCTGCGCGCCGGGACCGGCGCGCCCCAGTGTGCGTCCGGTCCTGGCCGAGGTCGCCGCCCTCAAGACCCCGGCATCCGGAACTTGTTCTCCTCCGCATCAGCGGGGAAGGCTGCTGTGGCGGCACTGATCCTGCCGCGTCTACGTTGCTGTTGTCCCGACCTGCCGATCCGAAACCGTCCTCATGTCCCCTTCCTCGGTCGCCTTCCTCCTTGGAGCAGGCTTCCTACCGGCCGGCGCCGCCGTGGGCGCACTGTCGTACCGCGAGGTCCGCCGGGTTCGGCGCCTGCTGAGGAGCGGCGCGACGGCGCAGGGTGTGGTGACCCGGCTGTCAGCCACCGAAATGCGCTCCTCGAGTTCCGAGGGCACGATCCCTGTCGGGAGTTACGGGAATCTCGTGTACTACCCCGTCGTGGAGTGGGTCACCGCAGACGGCCGTCCCATGGAAACCACGGCCAACATCGCCCGTCCCCTCGACCGGACTCCTGCTCCCGGAACCCAGGTCTGTGTCCGCTACGACTCGGCGGATCCCTCCTGTTGGGCGCTCGAGTCGAACGGCACCGGTATGTTCCGCGGCTTTGCCGCTATCGGGGCGCTCTGCGCGGTGATCGGGGCAGGGCTCTTCGTCTTTGGGCTGGCGCTGAGCTGACCCGCCAAGACATCTACGCGCCCCCGGTCGGCGGTCCGGGCCGCCTCTGCGCCCAGGGGCCGCACCTCGGATGTCCGGCGGCGCTGCCCTCTACCGCTGACCCAGAGCCTGGACCACTGGCCCGTCCTCGGTGTCCAGGACCCGAACCTCGAAGCTCCGACGCGGAAAGTCGCTCTCAAGGGTCGAGCGCCAACAGAAGGCGATGTCTTCGGCAAGGCGTTGGAGGTATATCTCCATCTCGGGTTTCTCTGCCTCAGGCGTGGGCCCACTGTCCACCACGTGCCACAGGCGGAACTGATTCAGCACCGCTTCCATGGACGTCGCATCGCCGTGCAAGTGGGTGTACCAGCTTTGAAAGTTCTCCGGCTCGTAAGCCCTGTCCCAGATGACGCAGTCCAGAACCTCGACGAACGTCGGGCGCAAGCAGCGTGCCACTGCCAGCCAGTCCGGCAACTCAAGGCGCTGGGCCGCATAGTCGAGATGGTCGAGGCCACCCCCACCGCTGTCCGCGGCCCATCTGTCGATGTCCGGGTGAACGGCTCTTCTCGGTTCCTCGCGCATGGGCTTCCCTTCCCGAAGACGTGACGCGTCGGCCGAGCAGGCCGTAGATGAAGGATGCCGTTCGGCTGTCGGCGGTCTCCGGCAGGTGCGGCTAGTTGGTGATTCGGCCGCCCGTGACGTCCAGGGTGATGCCCGTCAGATAGCCGGCGGCGTCGGAGGCGAGGAAGAGGGCGGCCGAGGCGATGTCGGTGGGCTCGGCCAGGCGGCGCAGGGGGTGGCGCAGGGCCGCTTTGTGCTGGAGCTCCTTGGACATGGCGGCGGTGACCTTCGCGGTGCGGACCGTGGTGGGGGCCAGGCAGTTGACGCGGATGCCCTGCGGGCCGAGCTCGGTGGCGAGTTGGCGGGTGAGCATGGTCAGGCCGGCGTTGGCCACGCCGTGGGCGAGGTTGGCCTGGCCTGGTTGGCGGCCCGCCGCCGAGGAGAGGGTGAGGATGCTGCCGCTGAAGCGCTCGACCATGCCGGGCAGGAAGGTGTGGATGGTGAGGAAGGCGGAGGTCAGGTCCGCATCGAGGATCTGGCGCCAGCGGTCCTCGGCCAGTTCGGTGGTGGGGATCGGCTCGCCGGGGCTGCCCGCGAAGGCGGCGAGGATGTCGACCGGGCCCAACTCGTCGGCCACCCGCTCCGCCACGCGGCCCAGCGCTCCCGCGTCCGTGACATCGGCGACGACGCCGATCGCGGTGCCGCCCTGCTTGCCGATGCTGTCGGCGACCTCGAACAGCGCGGGCCGGTCCCGGCCCACCAGGCAGACGGCGACGCCCTGTGCGGCCAGCGCCCGTCCGGTCTCGGCGCCGACGCCCCGTGAACCGCCCGTGACCACCGCCACCTTGCCCGCCAGGTCGGGGTAGACCGGGTGGGCCGGGGAGTCTTCGGGCCCGTGCTCCGTCGTCATCAGCGGTGGTCTCCTTCGCCGGTGTTCAGGCCCAGTTCGCGGCGGCGCCGGTGGCCGTAGAGCGCGGCGCCGACGGCGCAGCCCACCAGGACGGTGTCGGCGATGGCCGAGCCGACGAAGAAGCTCGTCAGGCCGGTCGGCTCCGAACGGCGCGGCCGTACGTCGCCCTCCGGGTCGGCGAAGACCCGCAGGATGTCGCCCGCTTCGTCCTCGTCGCAGGAGATGGTCAGGTTGTCGTCGGCCGTGACGTTGCCCGGGGAGAGGGGACGCAGATCGCAGGTGGGTCCCCCCTTGGCGTGGTGGTGCACCTCGGTCATCTGAACGCGCACCCACTCGCCGCGCTCCAGCAGCACGGAGGTGGAGTAGCCGTGCCCGGCGATCGGAAAGAGCGCTATGCCCGCGAAGATGACCAGCAGCAGATAGCGGCGGCGCGGCCCGTAGTGCGTCAGTTCCAGCAGCAGCACGATCAGATAGCCGGCGGTGACGGCCACCAGCACCCAGAAGAGCGGTCTGCCGCCGCCCACGTAGCGGGGCACCAGCATGATGCCGGCGGCCAGTGCGCAGCCCACCAGCGTCGCGGCCGTCGCCAGTGCCACCGCCGCGGGGCGGGACAGCCGCTGGAGGCGGGCGTCCAGCCGGGGGCTGAGCCGGTGCGGGGCGGCGGGCTGGGAGCCGAGCCGCGAATAGAGGGGGGCGCGGGGCGAGGCGGGGCGCACCGGCCGTCTCATGCGGCCCCCGAGGGCGGGGGAGCCCGCCTGGTAGGTGCCGCCGGTGGGAGCGTCGGGGCGCGGTCGGTAGCGGCGGACCTTGGCCGTCCCCGCGCAGCCGGCGGCCGTCAGGATCACGGCCCACGCCAGCAGCGCGCCGTAGACGGTGGGGTCGGGCTCCTCGTACGGGTCGGAGGAGAACGCCTGGGTGAGCCCCGCCGCGAGGAAGATGAACGCCAGGAAGAACGCGAGGACGCAGGCCGTCCACCAGCCGGCCCGCCGTCCGCGCAGTGCCTGTTCGGTCCTGCCCCGGCGGGCCGGTACTCCGTACAGCTCGATGAGTCGGCGCCGGTCGCGGCTCTTGCTGCGCAGCGGCAGCAGCAGCGCGAGGGTTGCCGGGACGAGTGCGGCACCGGTGACCAGCGACAGGTTCGCGGCCAGGCCCTTGGGGCGGCTGACGTGGGTGTAGTCGTAGATGCCGGAGGCGAGGAAGCCGCAGCCCGCGCACAGTCCGACGATCAGCGCGATGCGGGTGAACAGTTCGCCGGGTGCGAGTTCGGCGCGTACCAGGGCCTCTCCGTACGCGCGGTCGTCCGGGGTGTCGTCCCCGGCCGGTTCGCCGCCGTTCGCGGCCCGCTGGATGCCGGCCGTCCTCGCCATCTTCCTGCCCCCGATCGTGTCGAGTCCCGCTCAGCTGCTCCGAGTCCCGTGCCAAGCACTCTAGGGGGCTCCACCGACAACGCCGGGGCCCGGGGCCCGGGACGAACTGCGCGGACGCACGATGAGGAGGAACCGACCGGCGGCGGCGATGCCTTCGCCGCCCTGCACCGCCGCTTCGGCTTCGTCCCGGCGGGGCGCCTCGCCGAAGGGGGCCCGCCAACACGGTCGCTGGAGCGGCACCGTGCTGAGGTAGCTCGCCATCGAGCGGGGGCGGGAGACGCACTAGCCTGTGGCCGATGGCGGGTCAGGGGAAAGGGTTACCTCAGGGCACTCGGTGGCGACTGGGGGTCGGAGCGCTGGCTGCGCTCGTGCTGGTCGGGGTGCTGCTCGCGGTGCCCGACGGTACGGAGCGCCAGAAGGGCTGCTCCGGGGCGCGGGTGACCGGTTGGCGTGCCGACGACCCAATGACGCGGGAGCTGGCCCGGTACGGCGACGACAACGCGCGGTTCGACGACTGGACGGGCGGGGACGGCACCCGCTCGGTGCGACTGCCCGACGGACGGACGCTGTGGCTGTCCGCCGACACCTTCCTCGACCAGGTGCACGGTGCCGGGTACGGCGTCCGAAGCCGCAGACCCGATCCCGCGTGGGTGCGCAACTCGGCGCTGGTGATGTCCGAGGACGGACGGTTCGAGCGGACGCTGCTGGGCGGCGCCGCCACCCGGCCCACGGCCCTCTTCCCGGGCACGGCGACCGCCGACGGACGTGAGGTGTGGCGCTGGCCGGTGCAGGCGGTGGTGGAGCCGCGCCGCCCGGGCTCGGCCGAGAAGGTCGTGCGGGTGCTGCTGTGGCAGCGCGAGGTGGGCCGGGCACCGTGGATCTTCGGTGTGCCCCGGGCCTCGGAGGTGGCGACGCTGTCGCTGCCGGATCTGCGGCTGGAGGGCATCGAGCGGATTCACCGGCCGCGCCAGGCGGACGTCGAGCGGCGTGTCCTGTACGGCACCTCGGCGGTGGCCAGGGGCGGGTGGACGTATGTCTTCGGCGCGGACGAGGGCAGCGTGGACGGCAAGGCCTCCCGGGCCCACGTCGCACGTGTGCCTCGGGGCCGGCTCGACGCCCCGGACACCTGGCAGTACTGGGCCGGGCCTGCCGACCGGGCCGACGGCGGGTGGCAGGAGGACCCGGCGCGCTCCGAGCCGATACTCGTGGGCAAGACCGTGCAGCGGGGCGCGACCGGCACCTACTCGGTGGTCCGGCACCAGGACAGCTGGCTGCTGCTGACCATGGACGCGGGGGCGCCGGACGGCCGCGGGGTCACCGACATCGTCTCGTACTGGGCGTGCGCGCCGACCGGGCCCTGGCACGGGCCCGGCCGGGTGGCGAAGCCGCCGCTGCCCGAGGGCGCCCAGGGCGTCGGCGCGGTGCCGTACAACCCGCAGGGCCACCCCGAGTTCGGGCGCGGCACCAAGAGGGGGCTGCTGGTCAGCTACGACGTGAACGTGCTGGACTCCGGTGGCGCCATCCACCGGGATGTGGCCCTCTACCGGCCGCGCTTCCTGCGTCTGACGCTCGCTCCGGCACGGTGACGGCGTCGGTCAGTCGCCGACCTGTGCGGCGAGGCCGTCGGTCAGACGCAGGAGCTCGTCGAAGTCGGTGGCGAACATCGTGTACGTGTCGCCGCCCCCGGCCCAGACCACCTCGTGCTCCTTGAGCTGTACGTCGACCAGGGTGCGCAGCGGCTGCGGGTGTCCGACGGGGGCCACTCCGCCCACCTGCTGCCCCGTCGCCTCGGCGACGAACTCGGGGCTCGCCCGGCGCACCTTCCGCTTGCCGACGCCGAGCAGCGCGGCCACGAGCCCGGTGTCCACCCGGTGGGCGCCACTGGCCACCACCATCAGCGGATCGCCGTCGACGGCGAACACCAGGCTGTTGGCGATCGCGCCGACGGCGCACCCCAGTTGGTCGGCCGCGGCGACGGCGGTGGGCATGGGGACGGGGAATGCGCGGATCTCCCCGCCGGCGCCCCGCTCGCGCAACTGCTCGGCGACGCGCTGTGCTGCATCGACGCGTTGTGCTCCATCCATGCGCACGAGCCTAATGAGGCGGGATCGCCGGTCAAACGGATTCCCGGCGGCCCAGGCTCACTCGTCCCGCTCCCGCTCCTGCTCCCGCTCGCGTTCCCACTCCTGCTCGCGGGCGCGCCGGGCCGCCTCCGTGGGGCGGCGTATCGGGTCCACTTCCTGGTCGATGTCGGGTATGCGGTCCAGGTCCTCGTCGCGGGTCTCCTCCTCCCACAGTGCCCGGTATTTCGCGTCGCGCATCTTCAGCAGGACGCAGGCGACCACTGCGGAGAGCAGGGAGCCGACGAGGACGGCGGCCTTGGTGTGCTCGGTGACGGCGGCCTCGCCGGAGAAGGCCAGTTCGGACACGAGGAGTGAGACCGTGAAGCCGATACCGGCCAGCATCGCCACTCCGGCCACATCCCCCCAGGCCAGTTCGGAGCTGAGCCGGGCGCGGGTGAAGCGGGCGGCCAGATAGGTGCCGCCGAAGACGCCGAGGAACTTGCCCGCGAACAGGCCCAGCATCACACCGAGCGCCTCGGGTTGCCGGAAGGTCTCGCTCAGCGCCGATCCGGAGACGCCGACGCCCGCCGCGAACAGGGCGAAGACGGGTACGGCGAACCCCGCCGACAGCGGGCGGACCAGGTGCTCGATGCGCTCGGCGGGGGAGGAGCTGTCCGGGTCGTCGGGGTCCTCGGGCTTCACCCGCAGCAGCAGGCCCATCGCGACGCCCGCGATGGTGGCGTGCACGCCGCTGTTGTACATCAGCGCCCAGATGACCAGGCCCAGCGGTACGTACACGTACCAGCCGCGCAGCCGCAGATTGACGTGGAGGATCCGGAAGACCACCAGCCCCGCGACGGCTCCGGCGAAGGCCGCCCAGTTGAGGGTGGAGGTGTAGAAGACGGCGATGACCAGGATCGCGCCCAGGTCGTCGACGATGGCGAGGGTGAGCAGGAACGCGCGGATGCCGGAGGGCAGATTGGTGCCGATCACCGCGAGGACGCCGAGCGCGAAGGCGATGTCGGTCGCCATCGGTACGGCCCAGCCGTTCAGGTTGCCGTTGTCGAGCAGATTCACCACGACGTAGCAGAGCGCGGGTACGACCATGCCGCTGGCCGCCGCGACCACGGGCAATGCGGCGGCGGCCGGGCGGCGCAGTTCGCCGACGGTCAGCTCGCGTTTCAGCTCGATACCGGCCACGAAGAAGAAGATCGTCAGGATGCCGTCCGAGGCCCAGTGCTCCACGGACAGGTCCAGGCCCAGCGCGGGGATGCCGAAGTGGAAGGTGCGTACGGTCTCGTACAGATGTGCGAGCGGAGTGTTGGCCCATACCAGCGCCACCACGGCGGCGACCAGCAATACCGTCCCGCCGACCGTCTCGGTGCGCAGCGCGTCGGACAGGAGCCTGCGCTCCCGTGCGG
Organism: Streptomyces smyrnaeus; assembly: GCF_017676345.1. Taxonomy (GTDB): domain Bacteria; phylum Actinomycetota; class Actinomycetes; order Streptomycetales; family Streptomycetaceae; genus Streptomyces; species Streptomyces smyrnaeus. The sequence goes on from NZ_JAFFZM010000014.1 coordinate 146,782, forward strand.
AGGGGCGGGCGAAGAGCGAGGTGCCGGACTCGTCCTGTTGCTTGTTCTGCTGATCGCGGCTCTGGTCTGCGGTGGGCGGTGTCATGGGCGGCTCCCTGGATCGGCGCGTGCAGGGATACGGGGAAGGCCCCCGTACCGCCGACCAGACTTCCCGGCACACCTGTGACAAACCCGGCGCGATCTTGACGCCTTTCTGACACCGTACTCGAACAGGTGGGAATCGCACTGCCTGGGGAACCGGCGGAGGCTCGCATTCCGCCCCGGTCTCCGCCCGCTCTCCACCCCCGCCTCCGCCCCGGGATTCCGGGCTTCGGCGGCTTCTGCCGGGCCCCTGCGGCCCCGCCCGCACGGCGTTCGGATCCGCCTTGAGGGGGTCGGGGGGTGTTGATACTGTGCCCGGGATTTACATGGCGTAGTTGCCTGTCGGTACGCGGGGGTATGTCCGACATGGCGGTAGCGACATGTCAACACGGGGCAGGTTCTCGACGTGACGCGACGTGTGACGCACACAGACCACAACACGGGGCAAGAACGGAACACGGGGGTGGTGAGGTGAAGACCCAGGAGCGGAGCTCCGCCGGGGTCGGACGCGGGGCGGCACTCACCGCACCGGCCGGGGACCGGCTGCCGTCCCCACCGCGCGAACGCAAGCCCGCGCTCGCCGCGCTGGCCGTCCTCCTCATTCTGCTCGGCGCACTCGGCGCCACCGTTCTGGTGATGCGCGCCGGTGACCGGGTCGAGGCCATCGCCCTCACCAAGCGGGTTCCGCAGGGGCAGCCGATCCCGGACTCGGCCATCAAATCGGTGATGGTCGCCGAGGACAGCGACATCAAGTACGTGCGCTGGGAACAGCGCGGCCTGCTCAAGAAGTACCGCTCGGCCGCCGATCTGGTCGACGGGACGGTGCTGGTGGGCAGCATGCTCACCAAGGAGAAGGGACTCGGCCCCGGCAAGGCCGTGGTGGGACTCTCGCTCAAGAGCGGTCAGTACCCGCCGCGCCTGAAGGAGGGCGACACGGTCACCGCCTACCGGGTGGGCCGCGAGAGCTCCGCGGGCGGCGACGACGGTTCCGGTGACGGATCGAGCGGCGGGTCCGAGCGGGGCAGCGGCTCCACCGGCAACGCGACGATCGCCGAGGGCGCCAAGGTCCAGTCGATCAAGTCCGGCTCCGACGACTCCCTCGCCTCCAGCGGCAATCTCCCCGTCTCCGTCGTCGTCGACAAGAGCGACGCCGCCGTTTTGACCGCGGCCGCGTCCAACGGTGAAGTGTCCCTCGTCCTGGATTCCGACGGCGGAAGCTGACCGCACGCGCGGGCCGACCGCGCCGTGGCCGGGCGGACGAGGTGCGCCGTGACCGTGGACTCCGGGGACGCACCGTGGAACCGTCCACAGCGGAACGTCGTCGGCTACGGCGGGATGCGACAGGACACGACAGGGCGCCACGGGCAGGACCACAGGACACGGACACCAGGGACACCACGGACACCAAGGAAAGGCGTAGCCGGATGGCGCTGATCGCACTCGCCGCCGACAAAGGGGCACCGGGGGTCACCACGGCCGCCGTCGCCCTCTCGGCGGTGTGGCCGCGCCGCGCACTGCTGGCCGAGATGGACACCGCGGGCGGTGACCTCGTCTACCGCAGCCCCGCGGCGAACGGCCGCCCGCTGGACCCCAACACCGGGCTGCTCTCGCTGGCCGCCACGGCGCGCAGAGGGCTCGCCGCCGAACAGCTGTGGGACCACTCCCAGCAGCTCTCCGGGGGGCTCGAAGTGCTCGTCGGGCTCGGTAACGCCGAGCAGTCGGCGGGACTGGCCGGACAGTGGGACACCCTGGGCCGTGCCTTCGCGACCCTCGCGGACTCGCCGCACCCGCAGTTGGCCGCCGACGTCATCGCCGACTGCGGGCGCATCGGCCCGGAGACCGCGTCGGTCGCCCTCTTCCCGCACGCCGCGCTGGTGCTGCTCGTCGCCCGGGACGAGCCCGAACAGATCGCCCGGGTACGGGACCGGGCACTGGCCCTCACCGCGCGGCTGCACGGCGCGGGCCGCGGTATGGCGCCGCTCGCCCAGCCGATGCTCGGCGTGCTGCTGGTCTGCCAGGCGCAGGGCGCCGCCAAGGTGGCGGGCCAGGTCAACGACATGCTGGTCGCCTCCCGCGCCGGTGCGCAGATCGTGGGTGTGCTCGCGCACGACCCCATGGGCGCCGAGCAGTTGGCGGGCCGCCGCCGCGGACGGGTCGAGCGCTCGCTGCTCGTCCGCTCGGTCCGCAAGATAGCCACCGACATCCATCAGCAGTACGGAGCCGCCTGGGCGCCCACCGCCCGGCCGCAGCAGCAGCCCCCGGCAGCGGGCGGCGGCCAGGGCCGGGTGGGGACTCGGGGCCCTGCCCCCGCGCCGGTCGCGGGGCAGCCGGCCGGCCCCGCCGAGACCCTCCCCTCCGCCCCGACGCCGCCTCCTCCGACGGAACGCCCCGGACAGCCCGGACAGCCGGGGCATCCCGGATGGCCCGGTCAGTCCGGTTCCGTCCCGGACCGGACTCCGCCGCCGGGGCAAGGCCCGTCGTACGGCGGGCCCGAGTACGGTGCGCCGGGCCGGCAGTCCGCGGCCCCTCCGCAGGCGGTCGGCCCGCAACCGGCGCCCGCGCGGGGCGGGTCCGTGCAGAGCGAGCCCCCGCGGGGCGAGTCCGCGCGGGGCCTCAAGGGGTTCCGCGGACGGCGTAGGCCGACGGCGCCCCAGCCGGCGCCCGCACCCGCGCCCACACCGCCGGTGCCGCTGCCCGGGAGCGGGGAGCGGACACCGGACGAGGGGGCCGCGTCGTGAGCGCGAGCATGGTCGACCACCAGTTGGTGAAGCGGTTCCGGCAGGAGGCCGGGGACCGGATCGCCGAGCAGCGGCGCATCGACCAGGCGTCCGGTGTGGCGCCGATGACGAACGAGGACGAACGGCAGTTCGCCCGCGCGGTGATCGCCCAGATCCTGGAGGAGTACGCGCGCTCCGAGATCACCTCCGGGCGCACCCCGCCGGACGCGCAGTCGGAGGAGGCGTACGCGGCCGCCGTGCACGCCGCGCTGTTCGGCGTGGGGCGGCTCCAGCCGCTGCTGGACGACCCCGAGGTCGAGAACATCGACGTCAACGGCTGCGACCAGGTGTTCGTCGGCTATGCCGACGGGCGCGAGGTACGGGGCGAGCCGGTCGCCGAGTCGGACGAGGAACTGGTCGAGCTGATCCAGATCCTCGGCGCCTACTCGGGCCTGTCCTCCCGCCCGTTCGACTCCGCCAACCCGCAGTTGGACCTGCGGCTGCCCGACGGCTCCCGGCTGTCGGCCGTCATGGATGTGACCCGGCGCCCCGCGCTGTCCATCCGGCGGGCCCGGATGGGCAAGGTCTTCGTCTCCGACCTGGTGGGCAACGGAACGCTCACGCCCGAGCTGGGCAGCTTCCTGACGGCGGCCGTGCGGGCGCGCAAGAACATCATGATCGCCGGAGCGACCAACGCGGGCAAGACGACGCTGCTGCGCGCCCTGGCCAACGAGATACCCCCGCACGAGCGGCTGATCACCGTGGAGCGGGCGCTGGAGCTGGGGTTGGACCAGTTCCCCGAGCTGCACCCGAACGTGGTGGCCTTCGAGGAGCGGCTGCCCAACTCCGAGGGCCAGGGCACCATCAGCATGGCCGAACTGGTGCGGCGCTCCCTGCGGATGAACCCCTCCCGGGTGATCGTCGGCGAGGTGCTCGGCGACGAGATCGTCACCATGCTCAACGCCATGTCCCAGGGCAACGACGGCTCGCTGTCCACCATCCACGCCAACAGCTCCAGCGAGGTGTTCAACCGCATCTCCACCTATGCGCTCCAGGCGTCCGAGCGGCTGCCCATCGAGGCCACCCAGATGCTGATCGCCGGGGCGATCAACTTCGTCGTCTTCATCGAGCGCCGCAACGCCTTCGCCAGCGGCGGGCGGCTGTCCCGCTCGGTCACCTCCGTACGCGAGATCAACGGTGTGGACGGCCGGGTGCTCTCCAGCGAGGTCTTCGCCGAGGCACCGGACGGGCGGCTGCTGGCACACGCGCCGGTCTCCTGCGCGCGGGAGCTGGCCGCCCACGGATATCAGCCGACCGGAAACTGGGGGTGAGACCGTGCCTGTCGACGGCGGTGCGGGCGGCATCTTCTCCCTGCCCACCCTCTACGCACTCACCTGCGGTGTCGCCGTGGGCGGCGGTGTCGCGCTGCTGATCGTCGCGCTGCGGGGGCTGCCCGCCAAGGCGCCGGACGAGAAGCGGGACGCGGGCAGACGCGCCTCGGAGCTGGCCCGGTTCATGAGCCGGCGCGGGTCCATCGCGGTGTGCGCCGGACTGCTGGTGCTGCTGCTGACGCGCTGGCCGGTCGCGGCCATCGCCACCGGTGTCCTGGTCTTCGTGTGGGACCGGCTCTTCGGCGGCGCGGCCGAGGAGCGGGCCGCGATGAAGCGGGTGGAGGCGCTGGCGGCGTGGACGGAGTCGCTGCGCGACACCATCGCGGGCGCCGTCGGCCTCGAACAGGCCATCCCCGCCTCGGCCCGTGCAGCGGCCCCCTCGCTCCGCCCGCACCTGGACGCGCTCATCGACCGGCTGCGGGCCCGCACCCCGCTTCCCACGGCGCTGCAGAATCTGGCCGACGAGCTGGACGACCCTTCGGCCGACATCGTCGTCGCGGCCCTCATCCTCAACTCCCGGCTGCGCGGACCCGGTCTGCGCGAGGTGCTGGGCGCGCTGGCCAAGTCGGCGCGCGAGGAGGTGGACATGCGGCAGCGGGTGATGGCGCAGCGCGCCTCCACACGGCGCAGCGTGCAGATCGTGGTCGGGGTCAGCGTGGCCTTCGTACTGGGCCTGGCCGTCTTCAACCGGGACTTCGTCGAGCCGTACGGCAGCCCGCTCGGCCAGGTCGTACTGGCCTGTGTGTGCGCGATGTTCGCCTGCGGCTTCTGGTGGCTGCGCAAGCTGTCGCGGATCGAGACCCCGCAGCGGTTCCTGATCCACGCCGACCAGCAGGCACCGTCGGCCCGCGCGGGCCACCCGGCCGAACGGGGCGAGGTGCCCGTCGGCGGAACCCGCCCCGCTCCCGGTCTGCCTGGTGGCGCGGTCGGCGGGACATCCGGCAGCGGAGGAAAGGAGGCGCTGGGCTGATGAACCCGCTGACCCTCACCGCGCTCACCGGCGCCCTCGCGGGCCTCGGACTGTTCCTGCTGGTACGGGCGCTGGCCCCCGGGAAGCGGGGCGCCGTCGCCTCCGTCGCCGAGATCGACGCGCTGCGGGCCCGCGCCGCGCAGCACCAGCCGGCCGCCGGAGGAGGGCCCGAAGAGGCCGGCCGGTTCGCCGCCTTGCGGGCGCAGCTGGGCGTCCGGGTCGCCGAGCTGTATCTGCGGCAGGGCTGGGAGCAGCGCAGCCTCCGTTCGGATCTGGAGGTGCTGGAGCGCCGTTGGGAGAACTTCCTGGCGACGAAGGTGCTGCTGGGTGCCGCTGGACTGTTCTTCGGGCCGTTCCTGTTCTCGATCGGCTGGCTGATCGGCTTCGGCCGCAGCCCGCTGATCCCGCTGTGGCTGGCGCTGTTCTTCGCGGGGCTGTTCTTCATGCTGCCGGACCTGGAGGTGCGGCGCGACGCCGCGGCCAAGCGGCGCGACCTGCGGCGGGTGGTCGGCGCCTACCTCGACCTGGTGGCCATGAACCTGGCGGGCGGTCGCGGTCTGCCCGAGGCGCTGAAGGCGGCCAGCGAGGTCAGTGACGGCTGGGCGCTGCGCCGGATCCGCGACACCCTGGCCGACGCCCGGATCACCGGACAGAGCCAGTGGGCGGCCCTCGGCGACCTGGGAATCCGGCTGGGAGTCGACGAACTCAAGGATCTGTCGGCATCCTTGGCGCTGGTCGCCGACGACGGCGCCAAGGTACGCGCCTCGCTCTCGTCGCGCGCCGAGACCATGCGGCACCGGGAGCTGTCCGAGATCGAGGGCAGCGCGGGGGAGAAGTCCCAGTCCATGCTCGTCGCCCAACTGATGCTCTGCGCGGGCTTCCTCGTCTTTCTCATCTACCCGGCGGCCATGCGCGTCTTCCAGATCTGACCGTCTGACCTTCCGACCCGCTGATCCGAAGACTCAAGAAAGGACTGAGAACGATGCCGAATCCGCTTCGCTCGATCAGTCATCCCGCCGTGGACTTCCTCGTCACCTTCTTGCGCGGCCGGGTCCGGCGCGCCCGCTCGGGCGAGCTGGACCGCGGGGCCTCCGCCGTCGAGTGGGTGATCATCTCCGCGGTCGTGGTGGCGATCGTCGGTGTCGTCGCCGCCATCATCAACCTCGCGCTGAAGAACGGCGCCGACAAGGTGAGCGACTGCATCGACGGCGCCGACGAGGACGGCACCTGCAAGTAGGAGCGGCACCGGTGAGAGCGGAGCGACGGCTGGTCGTATGGGCACGCCGCAGATGGGAGGGGGCCTCCCGGCGCGGCGAAAGCGGCATGACCGCGATCGAGTTCGTGCTCCTCACCCCGGTGCTGTTCTTCCTGATCTTCGCGACGGTGCAGTTCGCGCTGTACTTCTTCGCGGACCACGTGGCACAGGCGGCGGCACAGGCCGGTGCCCGCAAGGCCCGGCAGGAGGCCGACGCCGATCCGGGCGGCTGGCGCGCCAAGGCGAGACAGACCTCCGGCGAATACATCGAACAGCTCGGCCCCGAACTGATCCTGGACCCCGATGTGAAGCTGCTCGGGCCCGACAACAACACCGTCGGTGTGGAGATCCGCGCCCAGGTCCCCTCCGTCTTCCCCGGTCTGGACATGGATGTGTACGCGATCTCCCGGGGCCCGGTGGAACGGTTCGTACCGGACGGGGGCGGCTGATGGGAGACCGACGGTGGGGCAGACAGGAGCCGCCCCGGTGGGGCGGCGACGCCGGACTGTCGACGATCGAGGTCGTCATCCTGGCGCCGGTGATGATCCTGTTCATCCTCGTCCTCGTCGCCTTCGGCCAGCTCGTGGACGGGCGCGGGGCCGTGGACAGTGCCGCGCGGGACGCGGCGCGGGCCGGATCGCTCCAGCACGGCAGCCACGCGGCGGCGATGACGGCCGCGCAGCAGGCGGCCGCCGCCACCCTCAAGGGCACCTGCGCGGGGAATGTGACCGTACGCGACGCGGGCAGCGACTACCGCTCGGGCGGGCTGTTCACCGTCGAGGTGAGCTGCCGGGTGCGCGGCCTGGGCATTCTCGGCCTGGACATCGCCAAGGAGATCACGGGCCGCTCCAGTTCGCCGATCGACCCGTACCGGAGGACCGGATGAGCCGGACCGGACCCGCGCCGGGTGAGCGCGTCGCGACCTGGCTGCGGACCAGGCGCGCGGCCTGCGACGACAGCGGGTCCGGCGCCGCGGCGGTCATCATGTTCGCGCTGCTGTTCATGGTGCTGGCTGCTTTCGTGGTGGACGGCGGGCTGTCCATCTCCCAGCGCGAGCGCGCCGCCGACATCGCCGAGCAGGCCGCCCGCTACGCGGCGCAGGACATCGACGAGGAGGCGCTGCGCGCCAGCCAGGGCCGCAACGCACCCATCAACTACGAGAACTGCCCGGCACGCGTCCAGGAGTTCGCCGGCCGGTCGGGGCTGTCGGGGGCGGACCTGGAAGCCTCCGGCTGTGTGTCCGCCAGCGCCCAGCAGGTCCGGGTCCGTATCCAGCTCACCTACCGCCCGGTCCTCACCGGGCTGTTCTACAGCGCACCCCTCACTGTCCACGGCACGGCGACGGCGGAGTCCGTGACCGGGTGACCGACGGTCCCACCGCCCCTCCTCCACGTCCGCACTTCTCACCTTGGGAGCACACGACATGGCGCGCCGCAGTTCGACACCGGCACCGGCCCCCGGTGGGCCCAGGTCCCGTTCGCGCTCGCGCACGCCCGTAACCGTGCGCACCCGGCGCACGTTCGGGGACGTGCTCAAGGCGTTCTGCGCGTTCGTCGCGCTGGCAGTGCTGGTGGCCGGGGTGCCGTTGGCGCTGGCGTACTTCATCGGCTGGCCGCTGCCGCACCGGATGCCGTCGCTGGACATGCTGCGCGACGAGGTGAGCGTCGGGGTCTTCATCAACGTGCTGACGGTCGTCGTGTGGCTCGCCTGGGCGCAGTTCACCGCCTGTGTGCTGGTCGAGGTGAAGGCCGCGCTCTCCGGGGTGGGCCTGCCCGCACGGGTGCCGGGGGCCGGCCCCAGTCAGCTGCTGGCCCGGCAACTGGTCACCGCGATCCTGCTGCTCGGCTCCAGCACGGCGAGCTTCGCTCCGGGGCTGGCCCAGCTCGGGCACAGCGTGCAGCCGCACCAGCCGTCGCAGACCGTCGCCAGTGCCCAGCTCCTCCACGGCCAGCAGCGGGCCGAGGCGGCCGATCAGGTGGAAGGCGGCGGCCCCCACGTCATGGGCGGTGGCGGCCCGGACACGGTCGTACCGGCTCAGGGCGGCAGCGAGCGGGCCGGTACGGCGCGGCAGGCGTCCGCACCGGGGGACGCCTCTCGTGCGGCGCAGACGAAGTTCTACCGCATCCAGCCCCCGGTGGGGCGCCACCACGACTCCCTGTGGGAGATCGCCGAGCGGCATCTGGACGACGGCCGCCGCTACAAGGAGATCTACCGCCTCAACAAGGACCGGGTGCAGCCGGACGGCTCCCGGCTGTCCGAGGCGAGCCTGATCCGGCCCGGCTGGATCATGGAGATGCCGGCCGACGCGCACGGCGGCGAGCTGGTCGAGATGCCGGACGACGCCCAGGAGTTGGACGCCGAGGAGCGTGCCCAGTACGAGCGCTACCAAAGGCACGGAGCGGATCGCGACGCCGGCGGCCAACAGGACGGGCAGCAGCGGCACGAGCAGCCGTCGGGGCAGGAAGGGGACCGGTCGGTCCAGGACGAGCCCACCGCGCCGGACAGCGACTCGACCCGGCGGGACTCCGCCGAGCCGGCTGAGAAGCCCTCCGACGACGCTTCCACGGACGGCCCCGGCGACGCCCCCGGTGACGCCCCTGTCCTGGAGCCGAGCATCCCGGAACAGCGCGACGACAGCTCGTCGCCCACTCGGCCCGACCAGGAGATCCCCAACGCCCCTGGCGGCACCGACCCGGACGACCGGAGCGACCGCGGCGACCAGGGCGGCGACCAGGACACCCGGGACGGCGGAACCGACCGGAAGGCGGACGGCTCCGACGGCTCGCAGGGCCCGGACGGGGACGTCCGCCCGGACACGGACGTCCGCCCGGACACCGAGGAGAAGCTGGAGGTTCCGCCCGGCGAGCACGCGCCCGACCGGCAGGAGCAGTCCGTCCCCGAGACCCCGGCCGAGCGCCGGCCGACCCACACCGAAGACCTCGGCGACGCCGAGGACGACGACGGGCTGCCCGGCCCCGGTATCTCCCAGCCGGACGACATCCGGCCCGGCGCCCCGGACACCCGGCCGGGCGGCACCGCCCCGCACATCCCCGCCGAGGACGGGCCCGCCACACCGGCACCGGACGAGGGCGGGAGCGGCAAGGGCGACGACACCTCGACCGACCTCGACAACGCCGGGGTCCCGGAAGCCGACCGCGCCAATCAGCTCGACCGTGCCCAGGACGCCGGCGCGGACGCCGACGACGGCGTCCTGGGGCCGATCGGACTGCCGGAAGCCCTGCTCGGGGCACCGCTGTTGGCGGCAGGGGTGCTGGCCGCGCTGGGCCGCCGACGGCGGACGGCGCTGTGGAAGGCGGTCACCAAGGGCACCCGCCGCGCGCCCGGCGACGACTTCACACCCCCGTCCGACCCGGCCGCGCAGGCCCGCGACGCGCTCCTCGTCAGCGCCGACCCCGCCGCCGTACGCTTCCTCGACCGGGCGCTGCGCGGGCTGGCCGAGGACCTCGCCGACGCGGGCCGTCAGCTCCCGGTGGTCTACGCGGCCTGGCTGACCGGACAGGATCTGCACCTCCAGCTCGCCGAGGAGTCCGGACAGCCGCCCGCACCCTGGCGGTTCGGCCAGAGCCCCAGCTTCTGGACCATCCAGCGCACCCATACCCGTTTCGACGTGGACACCAGCGGGCCCTCGCCCTACCCGGCACTCGTCAGCCTGGGCCTGCGCGGGCAGGCGCGGCTGCTGCTCAACCTGGAGTCGGTGCCGGGACTGGTGTCGGTGGCGGGCGACCAGGAGCGGCGTACCGCCGTCCTCGCCTCCATCGCCGCCGAACTGGCCACCGGCAGCTGGTCGCAGGGCATGGGCCTCACCCTCGTCGGCTTCGGTGAGGAGCTGACCGCGCTCGCCCGCGGGCGGGTGCGGTATCTGCCCGAGGTGGCGGAGCTGCTGCACGAGCGGGAAGGCGCCGCGGCGGCGCGGGAGGAGGCGCCGCAGGTGGTGCTCGTCGGGGTCGAGCCCACCGAGGAGGAGGCACGCCGCCTCGCGGCGCTCGCCACCGAGAGCGGAGGTCCGCGGGTCGGCTTCGTCGTCGGTGTCCCCGGCGGGCGGCTGCCCAGCGTCGTATGGGAGTTCACCGTCGACGCGGACGGGACGCTCGCCGCGCCCCGGATGGGCCTGGAGGTACGGGCCCAGCTGCTGCCCGAGGACGTGCGCACCGCGGTGGTCGAGCTGTTCGCCGACGCCGACGACGAACGGGCCGAGGGCAGCGGCGGCCCCGGCTTCCGCGTCGACCTCAGCGCAGGCGGTCGCCCGGCGGTCTATGCGCGGATCATGGGCGGCTACGACGTCAGCGGTATCGAGCCGCCCGAGGAGTCGCGCAGCGCTCTTCTGCACGAGGCGCTGGCACTGCTGCTGCTCAACCGGGACGGCGTGCACCCGCGCGTCCTGGCCTCCGCGCTGTGGCCCAAGGGGGTCACCGACGACGTCCGGGACGCGCTCGTCGACCGGCTGCGCGGCTGGCTGGGCATCGAGACCGACGGCACGCCCCGGCTGTCCACCGACAAGGACGGACGGCTGGTGCTGCGGCCCTCCGTCGTCTCCGACTGGGACGTGCTGCGCACCCTGCACCACGGCTGCACGTCGGAGCGCGGGGCCAAACTGGCGCCGCAGGTGCGGCGCCAGAAACTCGCCGAAGCGCTGGAGCTCGCGCGCGGGCCGCTACTGGCCGACCGCCCCGAGGGCCGGTACGGCTGGCTGGCGTACGACGTCGTCGAGGCGCAGCACCCGCTGCTCGTCGCCGAGGTGGGGCTGGCGCTGTGCGCCGAGCACCTTCGGTTCGGGGAACCGGAAGCCGCGGTGGGCGCCGTGCGGGCCGCGTTGCGGAGCGCTTCGGCGGACGAGCGGCTGTGGGACGCCCTGCTGCGGGCCGCGCATGCCACCGGTGAGCACGGTGCGCTGGACGAGGCGGTCCGCTGGGTCACCGATCGCGCCGCCGAGCTCCACGGTGCCGAACGCGGCCTTCCGCCCCGGACCCGGGCCCTGCTGGAAGAGCTGGCTCCGGGGGCCTACCCGGGCTGAGGGATCGGCGGGAGCGGGTTCGTCATCGAATTGCGACCTTTCGCAGGGGTCCCGCCGGGGGCGGGGCACGTCATACCGGGGCACGAGCCGAGTGACGGTGTGAGGGGGCGCGATGAAGCGGGGACGGATGGCGGCGGTCGCCATCACGGTGGCGGCGGGCGTGCTGGCCGGGTGCACGGGCGGCACCCACAATCAGCGAACGGCCGACTCGGCGAAGGGCGGCGGCCCGCCCGGATACGCCGAGGGCGGCGGTTCCGCACCCGGGGACGTGGCTCCCGCGAAGCCGACCGAACCGGCCGACTTTCGGTCGACGTTCGCGCTGGACGTGGACACCGCGTCCTACAGCTATGCCCGACGCACCCTGAGCGACGGCGCCCGCCCGGCGCCGCGGACGGTGCGGACCGAGGAGTTCGTCAACAGCTTCCCGCAGGGCTACCGGCGGCCGAAGGGGGACGGCTTCTCCGTCTCGGCGGACGGCGCCCGCACCGGGGCGGCGGACTGGTCACTGATGCGGGTCGGGCTGGCGACGAAGAAGAGCGACCCGAAGGCGCCCCGCCGCCCGGCCGCGCTCACCTTCGTGCTCGACGTGTCGGGCTCGATGGCCGAGCCGGGACGGCTGGACCTGGTCCAGAGCGCGCTGCGGACGGCGGCGGACGAGCTGCGCGGCAGCGACTCCGTCTCGCTGGTGACGTTCAGCGGCGAGGCCGAGACCCTGCTGCCCATGACGCGGCTGGACGACGGCGGGCGCGGCAGACTCCGTGCCGCCGTCGCCGAGCTGGAGCCGCAGTCGAGCACCAACCTCGGTGCGGGGATGAAGGAGGGCTACCGGCAGGCGGCCGAGCACCGCCGCTCCGGTGCGACCAATCGCGTCGTGCTGATGTCCGACGCGCTCGCCAATACGGGCGAGACGGACGCCGAGGCGATACTGGAAGAGGTCGCGCGGCACCGCAAGGAGCAGGGCATCTCCCTGTTCGGGGTCGGCGTGGGCAGCCACTACGGCGACGCGTTGATGGAGCGCCTCACCAACAAGGGCGACGGCAACACCGTCTACCTCTCCACCCGGAGGGAGGCGGGCGAGGTCTTCGTCAACCAGCTGCCCCGCAACATCCAGCTGCGGGCCCGCGACGCCAAGGCGCAGGTCGTCTTCGACCGGGACGCGGTGGCCGACTTCCGGCTGCTCGGCTATGAGAACCGAGAGGTGGCCGACGAGGACTTCCGGGACGACTCGGTGGACGGCGGAGAGGTGGGCCCCGGCCACACGGTCACCGCGCTGTACGCGGTCCGGCTGAAGGACGGCGCGACGGGGAGGGCGGCCACCGCGACGGTCCGCTGGCTGGACCCCGACAGCCGGAAGCCGCACGAGGAGTCCCGCACGGTCGCCACCACGGCGCTGACCGGCGGGGACCTGTGGACGGACCCGGACGTCTCGCCGTATCTGCGGCTGTCGGCCGTCGCCGCCTACTTCGCCGACGCGCTGCGCACCGGGAAGGGCGGTCCGTCGCCGGACCCCGCCTCCGACCCCGGTAGCGACACCGACACCGGTAGCGAGCTCGGGCCCGGGGCGGAGTCCGGGCCGGCGAAGCCGGCCGTGCAGCCGCTGCCCGCCGCGCCCTCGCTCGGGAAGCTGCGCCGTGAGGCGGACCGCCTCGCCGAGGATCCGGGGCTGCGGTCGGCGGCGGGGCTGGCGAAGGACATCAGCCGGGCGCAGCGCGTCCACTGACGGGCGGCGGAAAGGGGCCATGGCCCGCGCCCTCGGGGGAAGAGGCGCGGGCCATGGCGGTCGGAGGGAAGCCCTCGTCGTCGGTCGGCGGCTCAGCCGACCTGGAGCTTCTGGCCCGGCAGGATGAGGTCGGCGTCGTCGCCGATGGTGGACTTGTTGTCCGCGTAGATCTGCTGCCAGGTGGTGTCGTGCGCCTCGGCGATCCGGCCGAGGGTGTCGCCCGGCTCGACGGTGTAGTTGCCGTGCCCGGTCCTGGGGGCCTGCTGCTGCGGCTGGGCGGGCTTCGGCTGCGCGGGCTGCTGCTGCGGAGCCGCCTTCTTGGGCGCCGACTGCTGCTGCGGCTCGGTCTTGTTGCCGTCGCTGCCGCCGTCCGGGTTCACGTCGGCCGCGGGGCCGCCGGAGGTCAGGCCGCCGGCGCCGGCGCACGCCCAGGCGCCGGGACCCTGCATCTTCAGCAGCTTCTCGGCGACGGCGATCTGCTGATCCTTGGTGGCCTGGTCGGCACGCGGCGCGTACTTGGTGCCGCCGGCGGCGGCCCAGCTGGAGTTGTTGAACTGGAGGCCGCCGTAGTAGCCGTTACCGGTGTTGGCGTGCCAGTTGCCCGAGGACTCGCACTGGGCGACCTTCTCCCAGGTGTCGACCGAGGCGGCCTGCGCGCCGGTGGCGGAGACCAGCGGAATGGCGACTGCGGCGCCTGCCACACCGGTCACGGTGGCGATGCGGGTGGCCCTGCCCGGACGACGGTGACGGCCCTTGCCGGAGAACAGCATGGTCTTTCTTTCCTTACGGTCGCGGCTGTTCGCCTACGAGTTCGAGGCGAACGGATCGAGCGGGAGCGACCGTAAGCACAGCTGTCCGAATGCTCCAACGACGGGCAATAAAGATCATTCCGGCCGCTTGACACCCAACAGTGGCATCTGTGCTGGTGAATGCGGTTGCACAGAGATCGGTGCGGCCGGGTGTGACGTAGCCGTCGGAGACAAGCGTCACAGATATGGGCGTTTTGCGACGGGTTGAGGAGGGTGGGGCCGACCCGTCGGCCGGCCCCACCTCCGGGCTGGTCAGGACCAGATCGCGTCGACCCACTCCGGGTGGTCGATGAAGGGGTTGCGGTTGTGCTGGAACTGGTCGTATATGACGTCGTTCCGGTTCTTCTCGAAGGCGCTCGGCGGGTCCTGCTCGTTCCACTTCTTCAGCACCGACAGCCGGCCATGGGCGGGCGCGGAGCCGTTGTCCACCTTGTCGTTGGGCTCCAGATCGGGGAAGGAGCCCTCGCCCTCGTACCGCACGGCCATGTAGAGGATCATGCGGGCCACATCGCCCTTGACCTCGTCACGCGGTTCGAAGGAGTCGCTGTCGGTGCGGTTGCCGGGCGCCTCCCCGACCTCCTCGCCGCCCTCGTCGAAGTCCTTGTTGCCCCGGGTGCTGTTGACGGAGGCGTCGGTGGGCCGCAAATGGTGGATATCGGTTCCCGGGCCGGTGGCGGTGCCGAAATCGCCGTGCGACTTCGCCCACACGTGCTCCCGGTTCCACTGGTCGGCGCCGCCGCCGTTGTCGTCCGCGCTCTGCGAGCGGCCGGTGTACAGCAGGACGACGTCGGAGGGGTTGTCCGGATCCTTGTCGGTGGCCTTGAGCGCGTCCCACACCTGGTCGTAGGAGAGCGCGTCGGATTCCTTGATGATGCCGTGCAGGGCCGACTTCAGCTCGGGGCCCGTCTTGCCCTCGGCGTCCTGGTAGTAGTCGGCGGGGGCGTCGCTCGCGGAGGTGGGGAACGTGGGGGAGTCGGGTGTGAGGGGCATCGCCGTGGCCGGGACCTGTGGGGACAGCACCAGCAGCGTCGCGGTGCCGAGGGCGGCGGCCAGAGGAGCGCGAAAGGCACGCATGGGGGGTCCTCTCGATGGCACGGGTGGCGCCCGGGCATCAACTCCCCCGAGTGCACCCCGTGTTGGCATGGGACGGGGGGAGCCTGCCAGATTTTCGAACACACGCAAGAGGGTCGAACATCGATGCCCTTCCACTCGGGGTGGCGCGGCCCCGCGCGTCCGCGCCTTCCTCCCCGAACCGGAGGAGCTCACCCGGGACGGCCTGGTGCTGCTCGACGAGGTGGAGGTCGTCCGCTTCCCCGGCCGCGACGAGGCGGCCGACGGCGGGCCGACCGTCGGCGGGCCGACCGGCGGTGGGGCGTCCGGCGGTGGGGTCAGGAGCGTGAACTGGCTGCTCGTGATCGCCGGGGCCGCCGGCCAGTGTGTCGGTCGGGCTGGGCGCCGCCTGCGCGGGCGTGGCGGTGGCCCGGGCGGCCCGGGGATGAACGGCGCGGCTGCGGACCGCTTCACCAGCCCGGGGGTTTCGCGGTGCCCATCGCACGGGTGACGGTGATCTCGATGACGACCCGCTCCGGGTTGGGCCGCGGCGGCTTGTAGCGCCGGGTGTACCGCTCCTCGGCGTCCGCCACCGACTCCGGGTCGTCCCGGACCACCGCTGTGCCCTCCAGCGTGCACCAGCGTCGCCCCTCCGCCTGGCTCACCGCCGCGTGCACGCCGTCCGGCCCGGCGGCCAGCACGTTGCGCACCTTCTTGCTGGAGCGGCTGCTGATGACCCGTGCGATCCGCGTCGCCGGGTCGTAGGTCACCCCGACCGGGACCAGGTGCGCGGTGCCGTCGGGGCGCGGTGTGGTGAGGAAGCAGATGCGGCGCTCCTCCCAGAAGCCGGGCTCCTCCCGGGAGCTCCCGGAAGAGGTCTGTGTGCTCATGGAGGGAACGCTACCGGCCGTCACGCCGTACCCAGTGGTGCGGCCGGCCAGCCGAGCAGGCGGGCGCCGATCACAGCCGTCTGCAGCATGTAGCGGTGGGACGGGTCGGTGGGGTTGGCTCCGGTCAGCTGGCGGATGCGCTCCAGGCGGTAGGTGAAGGCGCGGACGCTGAGTGTGAGTCTGCGGGCCGCCTCCGCCGCCACACAGCCCGAGTCGAAGTAGGCGGTGAGCGTCTCCAGCAGCGGCTCGACCCCGCCTCGGGCCGCCGTCAGCGGGCCCAGCGTCGCCTGGACGAGGTCGGCCATGGCCTGCCGGTCGCGGGTCAGCACGGGGTAGACGAGCAGTTCGGAGGCGTACAGCACCGGTTCGCGCAGCTCCAGTCGCGCACCGAGGTCGAGAACGCTGAGGGCCTCCTCGTAGGACTGCACCACGCCGCCCGGACCCGGCTGGGAGCGGCCTATCGCCACCTGACCGCCGTCCATCGCGGCGTAGCACTGCTTGGCGAAGTAGGTGAGCACCTCCGGCTGGTCGCCCGGCGCGACGCACAGCAGCCGGCCGTCCTTGGTGGTCAGCAGGATGCCGCGGTCGTGGAAGCGGGCGATCAGCGCGCGTTCGACCTGCCGCGCCACCTGGTGCCCCTCGTCGTAGGCGGCCGGTCCGCGGGCGACGGCCACCGCGTGGGTGTGCGAGAGCCGCAGCCCGAAGCGCTCGGCGCGCTCCGCCAGCCGCCCCAGGTCGCTGCGCCCGTGCAGCAGGTCGTCGATGAACTCCCGCCGGGTGGCCTCCTCCTGGCGGACCGCCTGCCGCTGGGCGCGCTCGTACCCCTCCGCCACCGCGTCGACCACCTGGTGCATCCCCGTCAGCAGACTGTCGGGGTCGCCCGGCAGGGACGGCCTGGCCGCACGCGCCGCCGTCAGATGGGCGCTGACCAGATCGCGCAGCCCGTATCCGGCGTCCGCCGCGCGTTCCCCCAACTCCCGCCGGGTCTCCAGCTCCTGCCGTTTCAGGCGGCGGCCGGTCGCGCAGACGTCGGCCAGGAGGGCGACGTACCCCTCCAAGTAGGTCTCCGGTATGCGCGCAGCGCCACTCACCCGTATCTCCGCTCTCCTGATGTCCCGTTGACGGTTCCTTGACGCCGTCCGGCACGCAGACCCTAGAGAACTCTGCCGGGTTCCGGCAATGCGTGTGGGGTGACCCGGACGCCAGAATGTTCGGCGAGGGGGGCACAACAGGGGGAAACCGGGGGGAACCGGGGGATGCCTCAGTGCCGCGCACCGACGGGGGGTGCCGTACACCGGCAGGTTCGCGGCGCTGAGGCAACGGGGGACGACGGAGGGGATGGCCATGGGAGCGTTCTTGCGAGCGGCCGTGGCCTTCCCCACCGTCGTGTTCTCCGCCGCCTTGCTCGTGGTCGTCGTCTGCTGGCTCCTCGTCGCCCTCGGCGCCGCGGACCCGGAGGGGTTCGAGGGGCCCTTCGGGGCTCAGATGTGGGGGCTGGGCGGACTGCCCGCCGCCGTCGGGCTCTCGCTGCTGACGGCGTTCGCCTGGCTGCTGAGTCTCACCGGCGGGGCGCTGCTCGACGGGTCCGGGCTGTCGCCGGGGCTGCAGACCGCGGCCGGTGCCGGACTGCTGGTCGCCGCGCCACTGGCCGCCTGGCCGCCCGCCCGGGCGGTGGCGCGCGGGGCGGCGCGGCTCCTGCCCGCGGGTACCGGCCCCTCGCGGCACGACTTCGTCGGTCTGACGTGCACCGTGCGCACCCGGCGGGTGGATGAGCGGTTCGGCCAGGCCGAGGTCATCGCCGAGGACGGCTCCAGCGCACTGGTGCAGGTGCGGCAGACGGGCACCGACCGGCTGACGCTGGGCAGCCTCGGCCTGCTGTACGCGTACGACGACGAGGGCGAGTTCTTCTGGGTCGCGCCCTTCGACGCCGCGCTCGATCCGGGCCGGCCCCTCGGCCGGCCGTCCCCCGGCTGACCGCTGCCGACCGGCCGGCACCACCGGCCACCGGTCACCGGCCACCCGCCTCGGTTCGCGCCGATCGGCTCACCGGCCCGGCTCCGCATTCCTTACACACTTCGCAAAGGGCGTCACATGGATACCTTTTCCCTGGGACTCGGCGTACTGGTCGCCGTCGTCCTGCTGATCGTGCTCGTCGCGCTCCTGGTCGTCTCCCGCCTCTTCCGCAAGGTGGAACAGGGCCGCGCGCTGATCGTCTCCAAGATGCGGAAGGTCGATGTGACCTTCACCGGACAGGTCGTCCTGCCCGTCCTGCACAAGGCCGAGGTCATGGACATCTCGGTCAAGACGATCGACATCTCGCGCACCGGCCGCGACGGGCTGATCTGCAAGGACAACATCCGCGCCGACATCCGGATCTCGTTCTTCGTCCGCGTCAACAAGACCGCCGAGGACGTCATCAAGGTGGCGCAGGCCATCGGCACGGAGCGGGCGAGCGACAAGGGCACCCTCCAGGAGCTGTTCAACGCGAAGTTCTCCGAGGCGCTCAAGACCGTCGGCAAGCAGCTCGACTTCGCCGACCTCTACACCAAGCGGGACGAACTGCGCGACCGCATCATCCAGGTCATCGGCACCGACCTGAACGGCTACAGCCTCGAGGACGCGGCCATCGACTACCTGGAGCAGACGCCGCTGGCCCAGCTGGACGCCGCCAACGTCCTCGACGCCCAGGGCATCCGGAAGATCACCGAGCTGACGGCCGTCGAGCATGTGCGCACCAACGAGTTCCAGCGCGGCGAGGAGAAGGAGATCACCCGGCAGAACGTCGACGCGCGCGAGGCGATCCTGGAACTGGAGCGGCGGCAGGCGGACGCCGAGATCAAGCAGCGCCGTGAGATCGAGACCGTACGGGCCCGTGAGGAGGCCGAGACGGCACGCGTCGTGGAGGAGGAGCGGCTGCGTGCCCAGGCGGCGTTCCTGCGCACCGAGGAACAGCTCGGGGTGCAGCGCGAGAACCAGAACCGCGAGATCGCCGTGGCGCAGAAGAACCGCGAGCGGGTCATCGCCATCGAGAGCGAGCGCATCGAGAAGGACCGCCTGCTGGAGGTCATCGCACGGGACCGCGAGACCGAACTGACCCGTATCTCCGCGGAGAAGGAGGTCGAGGCACAGAAGCGGGACATCGCCGAGGTCATCCGCGAGCGCGTCGCCGTGGACCGCACCGTCGCCGAGCAGGAGGAGTCGATCAAGAAGCTGCGCGCGGTCGAGGAGGCCGAGCGCGAGCGCCAGGCCGTCATCATCGCGGCGGAGGCCGAGGCGCAGGAGAAGCTGGTCAAGGACATCAAGGCGGCCGAGGCCGCCGAGCAGGCCGCCACCCACCGGGCGGCCGAGGAACTGACCCTCTCCGAGGCCCGGTTGAAGGCCGCCGATCTGGACGCCAAGGCCAAGGTCCGGCTCGCCGAGGGCATCCAGGCCGAGAACGCCGCCGCCGGGCTCGCCGAGGTGCAGGTGCGCGACAAGGAGGCCGAGGTCCTGGAGAAGGCCGGGCGCGCCGAAGCCGAAGCCGTCGCCGCACGGCTGCGTGCCGAGGCCGAGGGCGCACGCGCCAAGGCGCTCGCCGAGGCCGAGGGCGCCCAGGCACAGGCTGCTGCCGACGCGGCGGCGGTCGGCGAGAAGCTGAAGGCCGAGGCCGAGGGGCTGACGGAGAAGGCCGCCGCGATGGCGGCACTGGACGAGGCGTCCCGTGAGCACGAGGAGTTCCGGCTGCGGCTGGAGGCCGACAAGGACGTACGGCTGGCCGGGCTGGACGTCCAGCGGCAGCTTGCCGAGGCGCAGGCCACGGTGCTGTCCAAGGGCCTGGAGAGCGCCGACATCAACATCGTCGGCGGTGAGTCCGTCTTCTTCGACCGGCTGGTCTCCGCCATCTCGCTCGGCAGGAGCGTGGACGCGTTCGCGGGCAGCTCGGAGACGGTGCAGGCCCTTGCGGGGCCGTGGCTGGACGGCAGCGGGGATTTCACGGGTGACCTGAAGGAGGTTCTGGGCTCGCTCAGCACAGGCGACGTCCAGAACCTGAGCGCCTCCGCGCTGATGGCCAAGCTGACGAAGAACGGCGCGCCGCAGGGGTGACTTCTGGAGAGGGGGTGCCCCTGCCTCGCCGCCGCCGTCTGCGGGTGCTCCCCCAGCCTTCGGCCGGGAGGTGCCTTGGGGGTACCCCCTGCTCGAAGAGCTTGGGGGAGCAGGGTGGGCAGGCGCAGCCCCTTGGAGCCGAACGAAGACGAGAGGGAGGCAGCAATGGAGACCGGCACGTATGAGGTGTTGCGCGACCGGCTCGCCGCGCAGGGCGCCGAGCTCGCCCGCAGGGCCGAAGAGCTCAACACTCTGCGTACCGAGCAGTTCGGTGCCCGGCGGCTGGAGCTGAGCGACACCGGGCAGCTGCGCACCGAGCGCCCGAGCCTGCCCCGCGACGTCGTGGCCGTGGGCGAGCGGCTGCTGTTCGGCTACCACGCCGTGCCGGCCCCGGCCGACGGGGAGACCCGCCCGGCCGATGTGCTGGCCCTGCACGACCGGCAGCTCAACCCGCTGCCCGCCGACGCGGTGCCCGGACTGCTGGACGACGCCGACTTCCAGCGCGAGTTCGCCGCGCTGCACCGCTACTACCGGCACGCCCGGCTGCTGCGGCTGCGCCCGGTCGAGGGCAAGCTGCTGGCCGTCTTCCAGACCGGTGAGCGCCCCACCGACATCCGTGTCCTGCGCTGGGCGCTGGCCCAGGACGGCGGCGGCGCCCGGTTCCTGGACGCGCGCGGCGAGCGCGACCACACCTTCCCGCCGGCCCACGACCTGGCGTGGACGGAGGCCACCCGCGAGGACCACGTTCCCGGGCGCCATCCCCATGTGGCCGTCGGCGACGGCCTGTGCGTCTCGACGGTCGGCGGGTTCCTCACCGTCAAGGACGTCGACGACACCGACAGCGGTGCGGGGCTGCACCGTGAGCCGGTCACCGACCCCCTCCAGTCGCTGGCGGACGCCGAGATCGCGCACGCCCGGGTGGGCCCGCTGGTGCTGCTGCGGGTCAAGCCCTACAAGGAGGAGCAGCGCAGATACCTGGTCGTCAACACCTTGACCCGGCAGGTGGTGCGGCTGGACGGGATCGGCTCGGCCTGCCGTCGGCTGCCGGACGACGGCGGGCTGGTCTTCCCCGGCGGCTACTACCTGACCTCGGGCGAGTGGAAGACCTTCGACGCCGTGGCCGCGGACGGACCTGGCGGCAACGGCACCGGCACCGGCTTCGGCTTCGAGACCGCCGTGCGCGCACCGAACGGCGAGGACGTGCTGTTCGCCTTCCACGCTCCTCAGGAGGGCGGTCGCGACCTGCTGCTGTCGTACAACACGATGCGCCAGGAGGTCGCCGCGCCGCTGGTGTGCAAGGGGCACGCCCTCTTCGACGACGGCACGCTGGCCGTGCTGCGCGCGGACGGCGGGGACCGGGCGGAGCCCGCGCAGGTGCACACGCTGCAGTGGTGGGACTCGCCCTATCTCGCGGACACCGTCGAGGCGGGCCGTCAGGCCGACGCGGGACCGCTGGCCCGGATCGGCAACCGGGAGCTGGTCGGCGGCATCTCCGCCTGCCTGGCCGTCGCCCGCAGCGCCGCACCCGCGCACACGGAACCGACCGCCGAGAGCTACCAGGCCCTCGTCGCCGCCTGCGAGCGCACCGCCGACGGCCACCCGTGGCTCGGCGACCGGGAGACCGGCGATCTGCGCACCCCGCTGGAGGCGCTGCGCAGCACCGCGGCACAGGTGCTCGCCGAGCACCGGACCGTGCGCGAGCTCACCCAGCAGGCCGCCGAGGCGCTGGAGGAGGCGGCCGCCCGGCTGGCCTCGGTGGTACGGCGGCTGCGCGGCGAGGCACCGCGCTCGGCCGCCGCCTGGGTCGAGGGGCTGACCGAACTGCGGGCGGCCCAGGGCAAGCTGCTCGGCTGCGCGGAGCTGCGGTACGCGGACACCGCACGCGCGGCCGAACTGGCGGCCGAGGCCGAGACGGAGCTGGCCGACTTCGCACTGCGCGCCGTCGAGCGGCTGTGCGAGAAGGACGCGTTCGCGGGCCACCACCAGGAGATCGAGGAACTGCTCGGGCGGGCCCGGGAGCTGGGCACGGCCGCCGAAGCCGGACCCGTCGCCGACCGGATCGGCGCGCTGGAGGAGGGCCTGCGCACCGTCACCGAGGTGATCGGCGGGCTGGAGGCGGGTGACGCCACCGTCCGTACCGCCGCGCTGGAGCGGGTCTCGGAGGTGGCCGGCGGACTCAACCGGGCCCGCGCCACACTGGAGGCCCGCCGCCGCGCCCTGCTGGCCGACGAGTCCAAGGCGGAGTTCGCCGCCGAGTTCACGCTGCTCGGGCAGTCCCTCACCGCCGCGCTCGGTGTCGCCGACACCCCGCAGCAGTGCGAGACCCAGCACGCGCGGCTGCTGGCGAAGGTGGAGGAACTGGAGCAGCGGTTCGCCGATTCGGCCGACTTCCTCGCCGAACTCGACACCAGGCGCACCGAGCTCAACGACGCCTTCGCCGCGCGCAAGCAGGCGCTGTCCGAAGCCAGGGCGCGCCGCACCCAGCAGCTGGTCACCTCCGCCGAGCGCACCCTGCGCACCCTGGCGCGCCGCGCCGGTGAACTGGCCGACACCGAGGCCCTGGCAGCGTTCTTCACCTCCGACCCCATGACCGGCACCGTACGGCGCACCGCCGCGACACTGCGCGAGCTGGGCGAGTCGGCCCGGGCCCAGGAGCTGGAGGACCGGCTGGTGACCGCCCGCCAGGAGGCGGCGCGCGCCCTGCGGGACCGCGGCGAGCTCTACCTGGACGGTGGCAGCGTGCTGCGCCTGGGCCGCCACCGGTTCGCCGTCAACACCCAGCCGCTCGACCTCACCCTCGTTCCCGACGGGCCAGGCTTGTCACTCGCCCTGACCGGCACCGACTACCGGGCGCCGGTCACCGACCCCGAGCTGGTGGCGCAGCGCGCCCTGGGCCGGCGGCTGCTGCCTTCCGAGTCCGACGAGGTCTACCGCGCCGAGTATCTGGCGGCCCGGCTGCTGGACGAACACGGGCCGCAGGCCCTCGACGCGGCCGGGGACCTGGCCGGGCTCGTACAGCAGGCCGCGCGCGAGGCCTACGACGAGGGCTATGAGCGCGGCGTCCACGACCACGACGCCACACTCGTCCTGGAGGCGCTGCTGCGGCTGGAGGAGGGCGCCGGAGCGCTCCGCCACGAGCCCGGCGCCCGTGCCGCCGCGCAGCTGTTCTGGGCGCACGGCACCGCCCCCGCGCAGCGTGCCGCCTGGAGCCGGCGTGCCGTCTCGCTGGCCCGCGCGGGCGAGACCTTCGGCGGGGTGCCGGCCGGTGACCGGCTCCGCGCCGAACTCGCCGACCGGATCGCGGCGTTCACCGCGGCGTTCGAGGAGCAGAGCCCGCCGGGCGAGGGCGCCACCGCCCGGCCGGTGGCCGCGGCCGGCTATCTGCTGGAGGAGTTGACCACCGCGCCGGCCGGATTCGTCCTCGGCGCCGAGGCCCGCACCCTGCTGGAGAAGTTCCGCCACACCCTCGACGCCGACACCTACGACACCTACGTCGCCGACCTCGCGGCGCTTGAGACCTTCGCCGAACAGCACCAGCTGGCCTCCGCCTGGCTGTCCTCCTACGCGCGCTCCACCGGGACCGATCCGGCCCCGGGCGACCTGGCCGAGGCGGTCGCCGCGCAGCTGTGCCCCGAGCTGGAGCGCTACTCCGCCGAGGCGCCGCTGACCCGCACCGTGACCGGGCTGCTGGGCTCCCATCCCCGTGTCCGGGACGGGCAGCTCACCGTCCGGCTGGACGAGTTCCTCGCCCGGACGGGCTCCTTCCGCGCTCACGAGGTGCCCGCCTTCCGCGCCCACCAGCGGCGCCGCGCCCAGCTGGTCGCCGCCGAGAGGGACCGGCTGCGGCTGGCCGACCACCGGCCGCGCGCCCTGCCCGGATTCGTCCGCAGCCGGCTGATCGACGAGGTCTGGCTGCCGCTGATCGGCGAGAACCTGGCCAAACAGCTGGGGACCGACGCCGGGGTGGGCGCTCCGGGTGGCCTGCTGCTCCTGCTCTCCCCGCCGGGGTACGGCAAGACGACGCTGCTGGAGTACGTGGCCGAGCGGCTCGGGCTGCTGCTCGTCAAGGTGAACGGCCCCGCCCTCGGCCGGACGGTGACCTCCCTCGACCCGGCGCAGGCGCCCGGCGCGACCGCCCGGCAGGAGGTGGAGAAGATCAACTTCGCGCTGAAGGCGGGCAACAACACGCTGCTGTACGTGGACGACATCCAGCACACCTGTCCGCAGTTCCTGGAGAAGTTCATCCCGCTGTGCGACGGCACCCGCCGGGTGGAGGGCGTGTGGCAGGGCGAGCCGCACACCTACGACCTGCGCGGCAAGCGGTTCGCCGTCTGTATGGCGGGCAACCCCTACACGGAGTCCGGCAGCCGCTTCAGCGTGCCCGACATGCTGGCCAACCGGGCCGATGTGTGGAACCTGGGCGAGGTGCTGTCCGGCAAGCAGGACGCCTTCGCCCTCAGCTTCGTGGAGAACGCGCTGACCTCCCATCCGGTGCTGGCGCCGCTGGCGGACCGGCCCCGCGCTGACCTGGAGGTGTTGGTCGCCCTGGCGCAGCAGGACGCCACCGCCGCCGTACGGGCCGACCAGCTGTCGTGGCCCTGCCCGCCCGCCGAACTGGAGCGCATCCTCGCCGTGCTGCGCCATGTGCTGACGGTGCGTGGGACGGTGCTCGCGGTCAATCGCGCCTACATCGCCTCCGCCGGGCAGACCGACGCGAGCCGCACCGAGCCGCCGTTCCGGCTGCAGGGCTCCTACCGCACCATGAACAAGATCGTGCAGCGGATCGAGCCCGTCATGAACGACGCCGAGGTCGGCGCCGTCGTCGACGACCACTACTCCGCCGAGGCGCAGACGCTGACCGGCGACGCCGAGGCCAACCTGCTCAAACTCGCACAGCTGCGCGGGGCGCTCACCGCCGAGCAGGCCGACCGGTGGGCGGAGATCAAACGGGCCCATGTGCGCACCCAGGCGCTCGGCGACACCGACGCGGACCCGATGGCGCGCGCCGTCGCCGCCCTCGGTCTGCTGGCCGACCGCGTCGCCGCCGTCGAGTCGGCCCTCGTCCGCGCCACCTCCGCGCGCTCCGCGCCGCGGTGATACGGCCGGCGGGCACGCCGCTGCGATCGGATAACGAGACGGCCGGGGTGTCCGTTGCCCGTGGGGCCGTTGCTTAGGGTGAAGCTCCGAGCGTAGGACCGCGACGGAAGCGGTTGCGTGGACGTGACGTCGCAAGGGAGCGCCATGGCAGAGGGACGCGAGCCGCGTACCTACATCGTGCTGGCACTGCTGCCCTTCCTGGCGATGGCGTTGGTGGCTGGCGTCGATGTGCTGGCGGGGCCCGAGGTGGGGTTCCTGCCGCTGGTCTCGCTCGGCCCCGCCTTCGCCGGACTGGTCGGCACCTGGCGGCGTACCGTCGTGGTCGGCGCGCTGGCCATGGTGCTCTGCGGTGGGCTGGGGCTCTACGACGACCTCCTCATGACGCGGCGCGGCTACACGGCTCTGGCCTCTGTCGCCGGGGTCACCGTCGCCGGCGTGGTGGCCGCCATCATGCGGGGGCGGCGCGAGGAGGAGCTGGCCAGCGTCCGGTCCATCGCGGAGGTCGCCCAACGGGTCCTGCTGCGGCCGGTGCCGCGCAGCGCGGGCCCGCTGCGGGTGGCCGTCTCCTACACCTCCGCCGTGGCCGAGGCACGCATCGGCGGCGACCTGTACGAGGTGGCCGCGGGGCCGGACCGGATACGGCTGATCGTCGGTGATGTGCAGGGCAAGGGGCTGACGGCGGTGGAGACCGCCTCCGTGGTTCTGGGCACCTTCCGGGAGGCCGCCTACGAGGAGCCGGATCTCGCCGCGCTGGGGGCCCGGCTGGAGCGCAGCGTGGCGCGTGAGCTGGAGGACGAGAGATTCGTGACGGCCATCGTCGCGGAGGTGCGGCCCAAGGAACGCACCGTCGTCTTCCTCAACCACGGCCACCCGCCGCCGATGCTCGTACGCCGCGACGGCACCGTCGAGTTCCCCCGGCCGGACACCTACGCCCTGCCGCTCGGTCTGGCCGCGCACGGCGGGGAGCCGCCCGGGCTGTTCAGCGCCGGGTTCGCCCCGGGCGACCAGCTCCTCCTCTACACCGACGGGGTGACCGAGGCCCGGAACGACGCGGGGGACTTCTACCCGCTCAAGGACAAGGGGTGGTTGCTGCGCTCCGGGGACGCCCAGGCGGCGCTGGACACGCTGCGCCAGGACGTGGACCGCTACACGGGAGGCGTCCAGGACGACGACGCCGCGATGCTCCTGGTGCGCTACCGCCCGGGGCGCGGCCCGGGACGCGACTGAGGTCCCGGGGCCTAAGAACGCCGAAGCACGCCGAAGCACGCGGAAGAAGCAGGAAGCGGTAAAAAGGGGACATGGCCGAGCGCGGAGACCCGGTGCAGGGTTTGGACGACGTGGACGCGGTCACGCGCGCCGTGCTGACCGCTTCCCGGGTGCTGGTGGCGGTGTCGGCCAGCTCGTTGGCCGAGGTGGAGGATCGGGTGACGCTGCCGCAGTTCCGGATGCTGGTGGCCCTCTCCTCGCGCGGTGCCACCAAGCTCGTCGCGCTGGCCGACCTGCTGCGGGTGGCGCCCTCGACCGCCATGCGGATGGCGGACAGGCTGATCACGGCCGGGCTCGTGGACCGGCAGACCAACCCGCACAACCGCCGGGAGACCCTGCTGACCCTCACCGACGAGGGGCGCAGCACCGTCGGGACCGTCACCTCGCGCCGCCGCCGGGAACTGGCCGCCGTCGTGGAACGGCTCGCCCCCGGCCAACGCGCCGCCCTCGTCGA
Organism: Streptomyces smyrnaeus; assembly: GCF_017676345.1. Classification (GTDB taxonomy): domain Bacteria; phylum Actinomycetota; class Actinomycetes; order Streptomycetales; family Streptomycetaceae; genus Streptomyces; species Streptomyces smyrnaeus. Next base: position 173,597 of record NZ_JAFFZM010000014.1, read on the forward strand.
GGCGTTGACGGCGTTCAACGAGGCGGGCGGCGAGCCGGCGGTGCCGCCCACGGACATCGACGTCCCGTATCCGCTCGGCTGGGCCGACCTGGCGCAACCGGCCCCGTCCACCGGGCCCACCCCACCGGCGCCGACCTCCCCGCCCACGCCCTCGGAACCGCACTGACGCCGTCGGGGGTGCCACCGGGCGGCACCGCCGTCACACCAGTGCCGACTCCTGGGCCGGGGCGGTACGGGTGTGCAGGGCCCGCAGCGCACTGCGGTGGCTCAGCCAGCCGACCGGCGCGCCCTTGTCCGCGTCCAGTACCGGCATCCCGCTGTCCACCGAGTCCGCCAGCGTGTGCAGCGCCGTGGCCAGTGGCTCGTCGGGCCTGACGGCGGGGGGCCGCCGGGCCAGGTCGCCGACCGTGGCGGGGGCGCCCTCCGGCTGTTCGGTCAGTGCCTCGGCCACCGCCCGCGTGGTGACGACCCCCGCGTACCGGCCGGCGGGGTCCAGTACCGGGAGCGCTCCGTTCCCGGACAGGCTCAGCACGTCGGCGGCCTCGGTGAGCGGGGTCGTGGTGGTCAGCGGCTCGGGCAGCGGCTCCATCACGGCGCCGACCGACTGGCCGCCCAGCGGCGCCCCCTGTGCCGGGCCGTCCAGATCGATACCGCGACGCCGCAGCTTGAGGGTGTAGATGGTGTCCCGGGACAGCAGCCGCCCGGTCGCGGTGGCCAGCGCGATCGCCAGCATCATGGACAGGATGATCGAGTACTCGCCGGTCAGCTCGAAGAGGATGACCACGGCCGTGATCGGCGCCCGGGAGGCTCCGGCGAAGACGGCGCCCATGCCCACCAGCGCGTAGGCGCCGACGGCGCCCGCCGTGCCCGGCAGCAGTTGGTGCAGCACCGCGCCGTAGGCGGCGCCCAGCATCGCGCCCATGAACAGGCTCGGTGCGAACACACCTCCGGAGCCGCCGATGCCGATGGTCACGCTGGTCGCCAGGATCTTGCCCACCAGCAGCACCAGCAGGAAGCCGACCGCGTACTCGCCCTCGGTGGCGTTCTCCAGCACCGGGTAGCCCACCCCGTACATCTGCGGCAGGGCGAGCAGCAGCAGGCCCAGCACCAGCCCGCCCGCCGCGGGCCGCAGCCACTCGGGCCCGCGCCAGGCCCAGTCGCAGGCGTCCTCGATCGCGTACAGGATGCGTGAGAATCCCACTCCCACGGCCCCGGCCAACACCCCGAGCAGGGCGAAGAGTCCGTACTGGCCCAGATGGTCGACGTGGAAGGGCGGCAGTTCCAAGAAGGCCACGTCCCCGAACGCGGCCCGGCCGATCACGCTCGCGGTGACGCTGGAGAGCACCGCGGCGCCGAACGCCTCGGCGCTGAACGTCATCAAGATCAGCTCCATGGCGAAGAACACCCCGGCCAGCGGGGCGTTGAACGTCGCCGCGATGCCGCCTGCCGCGCCGCACGCCACCAGCAGCCGCATCCGCCCCTCGCCGGCCCGCACCAGCCGGCCCAGCGTCGCGCCGAGGGCCGAGCCGACCTGCACGATCGGCCCCTCCCGGCCCACCGAGCCGCCGGAGCCGATGGTCAGCGCGGAGGCGAGCGTCTTGACGACGGCGACCTTCGGGCTGATGCGCCCGCCGCGCTGTGCCACCGCGAGCATCACCTCCGGTACGCCGTGCCCGCGTGCCTCCCTGGCGAAGCGCTGCACCAGCGGCCCGTACAGCAGCCCGCCCACGACCGGGGCCAGTACCACGAAGAAGGGGCCCAGCCAGGTCAGATGGGGATGGGCCGAGCCGGGGGCGGCGGCGTAGTCGTCGTGGCCGGACAGGAGCCGGGTGAACTGCTGGATGCACCAGCGGAACACGATCGAACCGACACCGGCTCCCGCGCCGGTGAGGACGGCCAGCAGCAGCAGTCCCCATGGCGCGGAGCGCATCCGTGCCCTCGTACCCCTGTTGCCACCTGTCCGTGCACCGACCATTCCTGCTCCTTTCTTACTTTTGCATTATGCAAAGCTTGTCAAGTACACGGACGGCGACGCGGGGCGGTGATGGCCGGGCGGGATGTTTCGGCTTGCCGTAAGGGAGGTACATGGTTGCCAGGCATCTACTTGCAAATCTGGAAAGTTGATGCCTAGTGTGAAAGCACGTGAGCGACCGACTGCACGGGAGGCAGATCATGGAGGCTGCGGAGGCACGCTCCGCGCTCGCGCGGCGGGACGCGGTGCAGCGGACCGGACGCCGGGCGCACGCCGACTGGTACGCGCGGTATCTGCTGGGGTTCCTCGGCTACACCCTGCTGCTGCTCGGCGCCGCCGCGGTGGCCGGCAGCGAACCCGCGGTGGCCGTCGCGCTCAACGCCGCCGGCGCGGTGGTCGGTGTGGCGGCGATGGGATACGCGGGCACCCGCCCCGTCGTCACCCGCGACTTCCGCCGCTTCCACCTCGTCTTCAGCCTGGGCTGGACGGGGCTGTACGTGGCGGCCGTCGTCATCGGCTCGGTCTGGAGCGGGGGCGCGCCGCTGCTGTGGTGGCCGGCTTCGCTGGCCGTGCTCGCCGGGTGGACCCTGGGCGCGGCGTTGCTGGTGCGCAGGGCGGGAGCGCGGTGAAAGGCGCACGGCACCCCCGGCACCGATTGGAGCCGCTGCTCCAGTCCCCGGTGCGGTTCTCGGTGATGGCGGCGCTGGCTTCGGCCGAGCGGCTGGAGTTCCGGTTCGTCCGGGACGCGGTCGAGATCAACGACTCGGCCCTCTCCAAGCAGTCGGCGGCACTGGAGGAGGCGGGACTGGTCGAGGTCGAGAAGGGCTATCTCGGCAAGCGGCCCCGCACCTGGCTGAAGGCCACCCCGAAGGGCCGTGAGGTCTTCCAGGAGCACTGCGCCGGTCTGCAGGCGATCGCCCGGGGACTGGCGGTCGACCCGCCGGCGGAGGTCCTCGACCGGCCGACGGGCCCGGAGGGCTGAGCCGCTGTCAGGTGCCGCTGCCGGGCACGGGGGGTAGAAGAACGGAAGGCGGGGAGCGATGCTTCGCCCATCGCTCCCCGCCTTCGTATTGCTCGCGCGTCTTTTGCGTTTTCTTGCGCGAATATCCCCGTCAATGCACGGTGAATTACGCGGTGCGGCGCACCGTATGTACTTCGCGCAGCGGCGCCGACCGGTTATCCCGTCGTCGCCTGGGACGTGAGGGTATTGCTTCGCAGTGGCAGAGCAGATCCATCCGCGAGAGAATGTCGTGCGCCACCGGAACCATGCGCCTACCCGCCTCGGTCAGGTTCATGCCCCCGGGTGTGCGCCGGAACAGAGGCTGGCGGGTGTGGACTTCGAGCTGGCGGATCTGGTCGCTGATGCTGGCGGCCGAGTAGCCCAATTCGGTGGCGGTCCTGGTCACACTGCCCGTCCGCGCGCAGGTCACGAACGCGCGAAGCATCCGATCGTTCACTGAGTCTCCCCGTGTAGCAAATCATGCAAACTCGGTGTGTAGCGGACACAAGGGCGTCCACCTGTGGTGGTGTCCGGGCGCGGGAGGTCATCCCGCGGTATCCGCCTGGTCGGACGGCTTACTATTCCCCGTAAGTCCCAGGAGACACAAGCGCACTGACGGGTAGCCGGTTCCCGCTACCGTCGAACTCCCCCCGTATGTCGCCGGGTTCCCGTATTCGGTCTCTCCGAACACCCCTTGCCGTGCGTTCCGCCCAGCGGCCAGCATTGCTCGCGATCACCGCCGACCAGTCGACCTGCCGCATAGCGCACAACGCCACGACGTAATGCGCGGGACGTGGGGATGCAGCGTCAAATGTTCACGATTCAAGAACGCCGCGAACAACCGGATTCCGAGCCCGATCACGAGGCCGCCGAAGATGGCGCCCCGCCTGCCCTCGCGGTCCGGGAACTCACCGTCCGCTATGGGGACTTCACCGCAGTGAACGATGTGGAGTTCACCGTCGGGCGCGGCGAGATCTACGGTCTGCTGGGCCGCAACGGCGCGGGCAAGACGAGCACCATCGCGGCGGTCACCGGATTGCTGCGGCCCGCCGCCGGCCGGATCGACGTCCTCGGCAGGCCGGTCGAGCCCGGCCGCCACAGCGCCGCACGGCTGGGCGGCGCGCTGGCCCTGCAGCCGCAGAAGACCAGTCTCTTCCCCCGTCTCCAGGTCGACGAGACGCTCCACATGTGGGCGTCGCTCTACCCGGATCCCCGCCCGGTGCCCGAGCTCATCGAGGAGCTGGGCCTGGCCGACAAGGCCCGCACCAGGGCCGCCAAGCTCTCCGGCGGCCAGCAGCAACGGCTTCTGCTCGCCACCGCGTTGGTCGGCAACACCCCGCTCGTCGTCCTCGACGAGCCGACCACGGGGCTCGACCCGCACGCCCGCCGCGACGCCTGGGCCGTCATCAACCGGGCCCGCGCGGGCGGCACCACCTTCCTGCTGAGCACCCACGCCATGGAGGAGGCCGAGGAGATGTGCGACCGGCTGGCCATCCTCCACAACGGCCGGCTGCGCACCTCGGGGACACCGGCACAGATCGTGCGGAGCCTCACCCACGGCAGCACGGTCACCGTCCGCTCGGCCCAGGAGGACCTGCTCGCCGCCGCCCGCGAGGAGTTCGGCGCCGACGCGGTGACGGCGCAGACCCGGGGCACCACCCGGCCGGGCACCGGCGGCGGCGTTCCGCGGTTCTCCGTGGCGACCGAGCAGCCCGAGCGCGCCGTCGCCTGGTTCGAGGAACGCGCGCCCGCAGCCGACGTACGGATTCACCGCCCGACGCTGGAGGACGCGTTCCTGGCCGCGACCGGCACCGGGGCGACCGGCCCGGACGAGGGGAGCGAGCAGTGAGCACCGTCCCGACGAGCCGCAGCCGCCCCGACACCACCGCCCGCACCCCCGTCCCCGCCTCCCCGGCCCTGCCCGCCGCCGCGCCGCCGCCGGGGCAGTTCAAGGCGCTGGCCAAGGGCATGACCAAGGAGCTGGTGCGCGATCCGATGGCGCTGTTCTTCAGCGTCGTCTTCCCGGTGCTGCTCGCCGGGCTCTTCGTCGCCATCATGCAGCTCACCTGGGCCGGCGGCCCGTACAAGATCGCGGTGGTGGGCAGCGGAACCCAGGCCGCCCAGTTGCGCGACGCGCTCGGTGACGGCTCGAAGGTCGCCGCCGTCGACTCCCCGCGCGACGCCAGGGAGGGTGTGGACGCGGTGATCGCGCCGTCCGCCGACGGCGACAGCCTGCGGGTGGTCACCGACCCCGAGAGCCCCTCGGTCGTCTCCGCGGTGCGCGACGCGCTGCCGCAGACCGGCTGGGAGGGCCGGAATCTCGACGCCGTGGGCACCGACGGCAGTCCACCGTTCGAACCGATGCCGTTCGTACTGCCCGGTGTGCTCGTCTTCGCCCTGATGTCGCTCGCCCTGAGCGCCACCGCGGGCACCCTGGTGTCGCTGCGCGCCAACGGCACCCTGCGGCTGCTGCGCACCACACCGGCCAGGCCGCAGGCCATCCTCACCTCGCTGCTGCCCGCGCGTGGCGCGCTCGGTCTGGCGCTGCTGGCCGTCGCCGGGGCGATCGCCACGGTGCTGGGGCTGCTGACGCCGCTGTCCGGGCTGACCATGCTGCTGACGACGGTGCTCGGAATGTGGCTGCTGATGTCCGTGGGCTTCCTGCTCGGCGGCACCCTGCGCTCGCCCGAGCTGACCAACGCCATCTCCGGACTGCTCACCCCCCTGCTGCTGATGGGCTCCGGAGTGCTCTTCCCGCTGGAGCTGATGCCGGACGGGCTCGCGGACGTCCTGTCCTGGAACCCCGTCGCGCTGCTGGGTGACGCGCTCAGGCACGACGTCACCGGTGGCGTCACCCGGCACGCGCAGTGGCTCGACTGGCTGCTGATCGCCGCCACCGCCGCGCTGTTGACCGTCGTGGCCGTCCGCGCCTTCCGCTGGGACACGGAGAAGAAGAGCTGATGAATCCGAATGTGACCACCACGCTTCCCGGGCCCCGGGAAGCGGCCGGCGCCGCCGCCACTGCCGCATCCGACGCGGCGGTATCCGACGCGACGCCGCCCGCCTCGTTGCGCCGGATGGGCGACCTCGTCTCGCCGTACGGCCTCGTCAGTGGCGCCGCGCGGCTTCCCGGCAGCCCCGGCGACCCCGACTTCCCCATCTTCACCGCCTCGCTCGGCGATCCGGGACATGTGCTGACCGGGCACGAGGACTGGGACCTGGGGGCCGAGCACGGCAACTTCGACGGCGCCGGCGGCGATCTGTCCCCCGAGCGGGCCGCGCTGCTGGCGGTCGCCGAATCGCTGGAGCGCTACTCCTCCTGCGCCCGGGACGCGGGCCGCACCCGCTGGGCGACGGCCGCCGAACTGGGCGACGAGGCGGTGCCGCTGGACGCCTGGCCCAAACTGTCGGCCGCCGAACTCGCGGCGGGCGGACACGGGCTGGTGGGCCCCGACCCGGAAGCGCCCATGCGGTGGGTGCGCGGCTGGTCGTTCACCCGGCGGCGGCCGGTGTGGGTGCCCGCGGTCCATGTGTGGCTGAAGAACCCGCCCGAGGCGGTGGGCGAGCGGATCAGCCACCCCGTCTCCACCGGCTGCGCCGTCCACACCGATGTGACCTCCGCGGTCGTCAACGGCCTGCTGGAGGTCGTCGAACGCGACTCCATCGCCCTGACCTGGCTGCAGCGGCTACGGCTGCCCCGGCTGACCGTCGAGATCGACGCGCTGACGCCCACCCAGCGCCGGTTCGTGGAACGTGCCGCCAACCCGTATGTACGCACCCGCTTCTACGACGCCACCACCGATCTGGGCATCCCGGTGATCTACGGTGTGCAGCTCGCGGACCACGATCCCCAGCTGGCCCAGGTCGTCGCCGCCACCTGCGAGCCCGACCCCGGCGACGCGATCGCCAAGCTCCACCGCGAAGCCGCGTCCCTGCGGATCGCACTGCGGCACCACATCACCAACTCGGCAGGCCGGGAGCGGTCGGCCGCCGCGCCGGGCGAGGGCGGGGAGCAGCTGGTCGATGTCGTCGGCGGTGCGGCGCAGGCCGGGCCCCTGGCGGCCCGCGACCGCTTCTCGTTCCTGCTGGAGGGCGAGCGGGAGGAACGGCCGCTGTCCGCGCTGCCCCGCCCCGCCGCCACCGACCCGCGCACCGTCCTGGACTGGCTGCTGGAGCGACTGCACGCCCGGGGCTGCGAGGTCGTCGCGGTCGACCTGACCACCGACGAGGCCCGCCAGGTGGGCGCCACCGTCGTCCGGGTGGCGGTGCCTCAGCTGATGCCCCTCTCCTTCGTGCACCGGGCCCGCTATCTGGGCCACCCGCGGCTGTACGAAGCACCGCGCGCCATGGGCCACCCGGTGCTGGACGAGGACGAGATCACCCAGCTCCCGCAGCCGTTCGCCTGACCCCGCCGTCCCCCTCACCGGCGCGCACGCGCCGTACGCGCCACCGGCGCACCGCCACCACACCACCGGGCAGGAGAAGCGATGCACACCGGAACGACCGGTCCCCGCAGACCGCTGTTTCTCGCGGCGGGGTCCTTCGGGCACGCCGTCACCGAGCGACTGGCCAAGGCGTACGCCGGCGCCGTCGTCATGGGCGTCGACGAGGGCAGCCACCCCAGCTTCTGGCCGGTCGGCGACCTGCTGGTGCTGGTCACCGACCACCCCAGGCAGACGCTGGCCGAGGCGGTGGAGTCCTCGGCCTACGCCTGGGGCGTGCCCTGGTTCCCGATCGAGCTGGAGCCCACCGAGCTGCGCTGCGGCCCGGCGGTACGGCCCGGCGACGGCGCCTGCCACCGCTGCTTCACCCGGCGCCGCGCCCAGCACGACCGCTCGCCCGTCCCGCGCGCGGCCGGCACCGACCCGAAGCGGGTCACCGGCTACGCACCGCACCACGTCGGCATGGCCGTCGCGCTGGCCCGCGCCGCCGTGCACGACCTCTTCGACGGGCAGCGCGACCGGGAGCAGGAGCGCGACGAGGCGGAGCGCCCCGCACGGGTGCGTTCGGTCAATCTCGCCGACGGCAGGACGGCCCGCAACCACGTCGTCGCCGTCGACCAGTGCCCCCGCTGCCGTCCCGCACGTGGCGGCGAGGACACCTCGTGGCGGACCTTCGAGCGGCTGACGGCCGCCGCACCGGTGGGGAGCTGAAACATATGCCGAACGGGGACGTACTGACTGCCGAGCAGACCGGAGCGGCCGCGCTGCGCGACCCCCAGTTGTCCGTACCGGCGCTGCCCCGGCTGCGCCGCGGCCTGGCGGTCCAGCCGGTCAGCGAGGGCCTGGTCGTCGAAGGGCTGCCCGCGCCGCAGGTCTTCCGCGGCAAGGCCGCCACCGCGCTGCTGCCCCGGCTGCTGCCGCTGCTGGACGGCACCAAGGACTGCGCGGCGCTCGCCGAGGAGCTGGGCATCGCGCCGCGCGCCGTCTTCAAAGCCCTCTCACTGCTGTGGATGTGCGGCGTCATCGAGGACACCCCGTCGCCCGGGAGCGAGCAGTCCGCCGCCGGGGACGCGCTCGCCGCCGAACTCGCCGACCACCTCTCCCGGATGGGCGACTCCACCGGGGCCAACAGCTGCTGGGAGCAGGGCGCGCTGCGGCTCACCACGGCGCGGGTGGCCCTCTTCGGCACCGGGCCGACGGCCACCGCGCTGGCCGAGGAGCTGGGGCCGTCCGCGCCGGTGGTCCGGGTGACCGGTACCGACGGCGTACCGCCCGAGGGCACCACGCTGGCCGTTGCCGCCGCGCTGCCGGCGGCCGAGCTGTCCGCCGTCGCCGCCGCCTGCCGGGAACGGAACCTTCCCCTGGTGCGGGTGGCCGTCTTCGCCGGCCGGGCCCGGCTGGGGCCGTTCGTCCACCCGGACTGCACCCCGTGCCTGGACTGCCTGCTGGCCGAGGAGGCGGACACCGAGGAGGCCCCCGGAACGCCGGAGGCCGACGAGGAGGCCGCCGCGCTCACCGCGGCCCTGGCCGCGCACGATCTGTTCGGTTTCCTCTCGCGCTCCGTCCCCTCGCCGTACCCCAACCAGTGGCGCACCGTCGCGCTGGACGATCTCAAACAGCGGCGGCACAGCGGCGCCACCCGCCCCGGCTGCCCCAGCTGTTCCGCTGCCCGGCCCGCGGGCCCGGCGCCGGAGGCGACCGCGGTCACCGAAGACCCCCGGCCCGCCCCGCTGGCCGCGCGCTACGAGGCGTTCATCGGCTTCCCGCCGCACGAGTACATGGACCCCAAGGGCCACCAGCAGCACTACAAGCCCTCCAACCTGGCCCTCCAGCGCCAGGAGAAGACCTGGCCGGTCTGCCCCCGGGTCGAGCTGCCGGACCCGGACACCGCACGCCTGGCCGGCCGGCCGTACGGACACGAGGAAGCCGGCCCGGAGGCGGCCGTCGACGCCCACGTCGACGCGCAGACCCTCTCGCTGGTCCTGGCCACCACCGCGGGCATCCGCGTGGGCGACCCCGACTTCCTGCGCCGCTGGACACCCAGCGGCGGCAACATCGGCTCCGTCCTCGCGCATCTGGCCGTGCGCGACGCGGCGGGGCTGGAGCCCGGCCTGTACGGCTACGTACCCGGCGAGCACCGGCTGGCCCTGCTGGCGCCCGGCACCGCCGCGCTCGCCGGAGTGCCCGGGAGCGGCCCGGCCACGCTGGTGCTGACCGGCAACCTCGGCAAGGTCGCCAAGAAGTACCACTCCTTCGCCCTGCGGGTGACGCTGCTGGACGCCGGCTGCGCGCAGGCCACCTTGCGCCGCGTCTGCCGCACCCTCGGTCTGCCCAGAACCCCGGTGCGGCGCTGGGACGAGCGGGCGGTCACCGGGGCGCTCGGTGTCGACCCGCGCGTCGAGCCCGTCACCGCCGTCATCGACCTCGGGAGGCCGCTGTGATCGCCCCGGACGACCTCGCCCTCCAGCTCGTCGACTCCTTCGCGGACGCGCCCGCGCAGCCGCGCACCGAGGCCGCGCCGTTGCGCGCGGCCCCGCCCGCACCGCTGGGCCCCGAAACACCGGTGGGCACCGGCCGGGACCAGGACACCGGCGCCGGCCGGCTGGACCTGCTCGCCACCCTGCGGGCCCGCCGCGCCAACCGCGTCTGGTCGCCCGAACCGCTGGCAGCGCCGCTGCTCGCCGACATCATCGCCGAGGGAGTCGAGGCGGACGCGGAGGAGTGGCCGGACGAACAGCCGTACACCCCGCTGGAGATCACCGTCGTCGCCTTCCGGGTGGCCGGCCTGGCGCCCGCCGTGCACCGCTTCGACCGGCTCGCCCGCACCGCGCGCCCGGTGATGGAGCTGCCGCCGCCCGAGCGGCGCCACACCCTCACCCTGCAGGCCGAGTTCGCGGACGCGCCGGTGATCGTCTCCGTCGCCGTGGACCTGCGGACGGCCGAGGCACGCGACGGGGGCCACGGCTACCGGACGCTGCTGACCCGTGCCGGCGCGGCCGTCCACACCATGTGGCTGGCCGGGGTCTCCCACGGGCTGACCGGTTCGGCCTTCGCCGGGTTCATCCCCGCCTCCGTCCGTACGCCGCTGCGCTCCGACGGCACCAGCAGGCAGCAGGTGTTCGCCCTCGCACTCGGCCACCCGCCCGCGGCCCCGCCGGGCGGCGGACCCGCCGCCCCCTGATCGTCCGACGGCGCGCCCCGGGCCGGCCACGACCCCCGGCGCGCGCCGTCGGATGCGCCCCATCCATATCGAGCGACGAAAGGAAGTGATCCCGTGGAAGACGTCATCGACCTGTACGCCGTGGCCGAGGACGAGCTGGCACTGGAGGAGCTGCCCGAGGGCAACGCCCTGGCGAGCTTCTCCACCTCCACCAGCGCCAGCACCGCCTCCTGCCCGGCGACCAGCGCGTCCAGCGCCTCCAGCGTCTCCAGCTACGGCTGAGCGGCGCCCAGCACAGGAACCGACAGGAAAACTGACAGGAAGAGGTACCTCCATGGAGCCCATGGACCACCTGGAACTCGACCTCTACATCGAGGATCAGGACCTCGCCGTGGAGGAGCTGCCGGACGGCAACGCACCGGGCGGCTGCTTCGCCTGCGCGGGTTCGGCCTCCACGGCGTCCTGCCCCGGCTCGTCGGCGGCGACCGTCGGCAGCGCCTCCTGCATCGGCTGACAGCCGGCACCCGGCACGGCCACCACTTCGGCCCCGACTCGCAGAAGGGAGATGAGACATGCACAACAGCGACGACCTCGATCTGTTCGTCGAAGCGTTCGACGACGACCTGGCGGTCGAGGAGCTGAGCGAGGGCACCGCGCTGAGCACCTGGGGCAGCGCCACCACGGCCGGTTCCGCCTCCTGCCCGTGGAGCACGGCCTCGTCCTCGTCGTCCGCCTCCAGCTTCGGCTGACCGGCGCGAGGACATCCACCCCTACCGATGAACAAGGAGGGAGGTGACACGCATGGACACCAACAGCGTCGACCTCGAACTGTGGGCCGAGGACCTGGAGATGGAGGCACTGCCCGAGTCGGACAGCCCCTTCACCACCTTCGGCTGCGCCGCCACCGCGGGCTGCGGCAGCTGCCCCGCCGCCTGCCTGGGCACGGCGGGCTGCTTCTCCTCCAACGGCAACTGAGCGACGGAACGCACCGTTCCACACAGCTCGACAGCGGCCTGGTGACACGCGAACACCGGACCGCGCCGTGAGGTGAGACCCCGGTTCCGGAGCGGGCGAAGCGCCCCGGAACCGGGTGCTCGCGGACGCGACCCGCGAGCACGCTCAGGCTACGACGCGGCCCGCGCGCCGAACCGCCACCAGGTGCACCAGGGAGTTGTGCATGGAGACCCTCACCCGACCGAAGCTCCGCGAGGGCCTGGAAGTCATCCGCGGGATGGACGACCACCCGCTGCTGTACGACGCGTCCTCCGGTATCTACCACCGGCTCAGCCGGTCGGCCGCCGGCCTCGTCCAGCGGCTCGACGGCTCCCGGTCGCTCGACGACATCGCCGGACTGATGGCGGCGCGCGGCACCAAGACCCCCGAGGCGGCCCGCACCGAGCTGGACCGCTTCGTGAAGAACCTGTACGACAGCGGCCTGCTGGACGGCTCGCCCACCCCGCAACGGGCCCGGGACGCGGGGCGGCGCGGCAAACGCAACCAGATGATGCCGCGCTTCGTCGTCAGCCGCACACTGCTGCCCCGGCTGCTGGAACCGCTCGCGGCAGTGCTGCGCAAGATGCCCGGCGGCGCGCTGGCGGGCGGCCATATCGCGGGCGGCGTGGCGGGTACCGTCCTCGCCGTATGGGCGCTGCTGGCCGGGCCCTCCGCCGACCCGAAGCTCGCACACTGGACGACGCTGCTGGCGCTGGTGCTCTTCCTCGGCCAGATCGTGCTGCACGAGGCGGCGCACGCGATGGTCGCCCAGTTCCTGAAGGTGCCCGTGCGGGGCTTCGGGTTCGCACTGCTCTTCTACTTCATGCCGCTGGCCTACGTCGACCGCACCGACGCCTACCGACTGCGCTCCCGGGCCAGCAGAGTCGTCCTGGCGCTGGCCGGGCCGGTCAACGACGGCTGGATAGCCGGACTCACCGCGCTGGTCGCCACCACGGTGGACGGCACCGTGGCGACCGTGGCCGCGACGATGCTGGTCTTCCAGCTCCTGAGCGTCATCACCAACCTCAACCCGCTGCTGCCCAGCGACGGTTACGCCGCGCTGGAGGCCGGCATGGGCACCGTCGACGCCCGCGGCCGCGCCTTCGGCCTGCTCAAACACACACTGCTGCGCCGCCCGCTGCCCTCCCACCTGGCGGCCCTGACACCCGCCGCGCGCAGACTGCACCTGGCCTACGGAGCACTGTGCACGCTGTATGTGCTGGTGCTGGCGTATGTGGCGGTGGTGGGCACGGTCTTCTCCTACGGCAGCGTCCAGGGGATGTGGGGCCGGTGACCACCCCTTCCGCCGATCGCCTCCGGGCGCGGTCGGGCGTCCCCGAGCTGACCCGTGTCGCCGGGCTGCCCGCCGCTTGCTGCCCGCTTCCCGGTGCCCGTACCGCCGAACTCCTGGACCGGCACGCCGAGCTGAGCGGTGCCCTTGAGGAGCTTCGGCCCCAGGTGGAGGACGTTCTCTACGCCTTGGTGCCGCTGCTGGACGACGCGCGCGAGCTGCGCCGCGCCGTCCTGGCCGCGCGCCGCGCCGCACACCGCGCCGCCCCGCCGGGCTGGGACGAGCAGACCGGGGCGCGGGTGGGGGAGTACGCCGACCAGGAGGCGCGCGCCACCCTGCGCCGCTGGCAGGAGCTGACCGCCGCCGCGCAGGCAGTGGCCGCTGAGTTGGACAAGGAGGTCGCACGGGACCGCGCGGCTGCCGAGGAGACCCTGACCGCCGCGCTGGAAGACCCCGGCTTCGCCCACTCCCTGGCGCTGGCCACCCCCGACTGGGTGCGCTACGGCAGCGCCCGCAGGACCCGCAAGCGGCAGCGCGCGATGCGGACGCTGTACTCCTACACCGTCCGCGCCGCCGCCAAGACCAGCCCCTTCGCCCGGTTGACGACGGTCGGCGCACCGGGCCGGGACCACTGCGGGGAGGCGGTGCAGCAGGTGTCGGCCACCGTCGCCTTCACCGCCCTCCACGCCCTGGCACGCTCCCCGTACACGGCGCCCCTGCTCCGCTACCGCCCGGCAGCCGTCCGCCCGGCAGCCGTCCGCCCGGCAGCCGTCCGCCCGGCCGGATCCGGCGAGGAGGCGGCGGAAGAGGACGTGCGCGAGCTGATGCTCCACCCCGAGTACGTCGCCACCGGCGGCGTCACCTGGCGCATCGACCACGTGGGGGAGGCGGGACTGGCGGCGCACTGGGCCCGTCGGCTGGCCGACTGCTGCGACGAGGACGACGGCACGCTCCGTCACGAGGCGGCGCTGCGCGCGCTCGGCGGCACGGACCCCTTCCGCCGCTTCCTGCGGATGCTCGACAGCGGTGTACTGGCCCCGGTGGCTCCCTGGCGGCGCGGCGAGGACCCGGTGTCGGTCCTGCTGGGGCTGACGGCCGGCGCGGGGAGCGACGGCCCGGCCGTCGTGGGGCAGCTGCGCGAACTGGCCGCCGAACAGGCGCGCATGGCCCGGCCCGCGCGGGCCGGGGACGACGGGCCGCGGCGGCGGGCCGAAGCCGTCACGCGCGTGCGCGAGCTGGCGCGGGACTGGGCGCGGGAGGCCGGCTGGGACCGGTTCGAGCCGACCGAGGTCTGGTACGAGGACGCGGTCACCGATCTGCGGCTGCCGCCCGTGCTGGAGGACGAGGACACCGCGGCCGACCTGCGCCGCCTGGGGGCCGAGATCCGCCCCCGGCTGTTCCGTTCGCACCTGTACGACGAACTGGTGCGCCGGTTCGTTGCCACCTACGGCAAGGGCGGCAGCTGCACGGACGTGCTCGGGTTCGCCATGCGCTGCGGGGCCGAGACCGACCGCGACCCGGAACTGGAGCGCGCCGCGCAGCTCGACCTCGCCGCACGGGAGGACCCAGGGGAGCGGGCCTGGCTCCCGGTGGGCCCGAGCAGTGCGCCTCCGGCGGCGGCGGTGCTCTTCCAGCGGATCGAAGGCGGCCGGGACGAGCGGGGGGAGGGCGGCCCCCGGATGGTCGTCAACCAGTTCAACCCCGGCACCGGCGGTCTGCTCACCCGCTTCAAGGGGCTGCTGGGCGGCGGTTTCGCGGACGCGCTCCGTACCCATGTGCGCCGCTGCTGGCCGCACGCCGTGCACCACCACGAAATGGTGCTGTGGACCGAGTGCAGCACCGCGCAGGCCCAGTCCTCCGGGCTGCTGCCCCCGCTGACCGTCCCCGGGGAGCTCGACGCACCCGGCGCCCTCCCGCTGAGCGCCACCCGGCTGGTCCACGACCCGCGCCAGGACACCCTCACCCTGCTGGCCCCGGACGGGCAGCCGCTGGCCGCCGCCTACACCGGGCTGGTGCCCACGCATCTGTTCCCCAAGTTCGCCCGGTTCCTCGCGGTGCTGGCCGACCCGTGGGTCAACGGTTCGCCGCTGTCGGACTACCGCATGCCCTTCCAACTGCCCCGCGAGCCCGAGCGGGTGGTCGCGCTGGGCAGGCGGACGCTGGGCGGCGAGGGCCGGGTGGTGACCCGGCGGGCCTCATGGATCGTGCCCGTGCACCGGCTCCCGCTTCCCGTGGCCGGGTCCGGCAGCGATGCGGAGGCCGTGGCGGCAGCCGACGCGTTCCGCCGTGCACACGGCATGCCGCGTGAGGTGTTCGCCTATCTGCTGCCCGCGGCCGGGGGCGGGATGAGCCCGGACCACGACCGCAAGCCGCTGTGGATCCGGCTGGACTCGGCCGTCTCGCTGGACGTCCTGGCCCACTGGATCACCCCGAGCACCGGCCATGTACGCCTCGTCGAGGCGCTGCCCGCGCACGATCAGCACCCGCAGCGCGACCGCGACGGCGAACGGCGCGCCACCGAGCACGCCGTACTGCTGCACTGGGCCGGTACCGAGGCCGGCCCGTCCGGCACGGACCGAGAGGGGGAGCGGTGACCGCGACGCCTGCCCGCAGCGCAGCGGCTCGTCAGCAGGACACCGAGGAGCCGTGGGACTGGTGGTACGTACGGGCCTATCCGGGCGGCCCCGCCCGGATGGACGCGGCCGTGGTCGCGGCGCTGCCGTGGCTGGCCGCGCGCGCGGCCGAACTGGCGGCTCCCGCCTGGCACTTCCTGCGCTACTGGGACGCGACCGGCCACCATCTGCGGCTGCGCATCCGCTGCACACCCGAGCAGGCCGACACGCTGCACGCCCGTACGCCGGAGCTGCGGGCGCTGATGGCCGCCCTGCCCGAGCAGTCCCCGGAGCCGGACGGCGGCGGCCTGCTGCCCGCCGAGCCCACCATGGCCCCCCGGCACCAGCCCACCGGGGTGAGCCCGGCCCCCTACGCGCCCGAACAGGCCAAATACGGCGGCGCGGCGGGCATCCGGTCGGCCGAGGAGGTCTTCACCGACTGCTGCGCGATGCTGGCCGAGACGGAACTGGTGGCCCTCCCCGCCGGCTACGAACGTGCCGCGGCCGCCGTCGATCTCACCGGCATGCTGGTGGACTCCTGCCTGGCACCGGGCGAGCGGGACGCCTTCTGGACGGCGCACCGGCGCCGCTGGCTGGCCCGGCTGCGGATGGTCCTCCCGGCCGACGAGGCACGGGACCGGCTGCGCACCCTGGCGTGGGAGGTACGGCAGGCGCCGTGGCCGCGCGAGCCGGTACGCGGCAGGCTGGCGGCACATGTCGCGGTGGTGGCGGGGGCCCTGGACCGCTGTGCGGCCTCGCACGTCCCCGTCCCCCGCGCCGAACTGCTGCTGCACCACCTCCATATGACCTTCAACCGGCTGGGCTTCCCACCGGCGGAGGAGGCGGCGCTGGTGCTGGCCGCCCGCGCGCTGACGGCGCGGGAGTGACCGGGCCCCGGCGCCGCCCGGTCCGGCACCCTTCGGCCGGGGCCGGGGCCGGGGCCGGGCGTGCGGGCCGCGGTCTTCAGGCGGCCTGTGCGGGCTGCGGCGTCCGGGCGGTGGGGGAGACGGTGGGCCGGGTGAGCTCGGCGCGCCCGAACAACAGCGCGTACCCGGGCGGGAGTCGGTCGATGATGCGGCTGATCAGATCCTCACCCGCGAGCCTGGCGACCAGCGCGAGGACGGTGCCGGTGTCCCAGCGGGTGGTGGCAGCGGTACCGCCGGTCCGGGAGGCGAGGTCCTTCACGAACTCCCAGCCGGTCAGCTGAGCGGACTCGGGGATCTGTGCGGTCAGGACGCGCGCTGCCTCCGTCGGGAGGACGGCGGCGAGGTCGACGCGTTCCTCGCCGGTCAGGCGCCGTCCGAGGGCGGAGAGGACGGCGTGTATGACGGCCTCGGCTCGTTCACGGGTGGGGTAGGCGCCGTCGTACCGCACGCGTTCGACCAGTTGGTCGTACGTCATGCCTTCCGTGACGGGGCCGGCCTGGGGCTTCATATGCGTCAGTGACACGTTTCGATCTCCGGTTGTGGTCGAGGGACGGGCGCTCCTTGCGAGGACCGCTGCGGTCCTGGGGGCGCCCGCCCCGTGGGCTTTCTCCCGTACGGCGGAGGCGTGCGTGACGGAGGGCGGGACCGGGCGGCTCCCGTCCTCCGCCCCTCCTGTGCCGCCCTGCGCCGTGCTGCCGCGGGTGTGCCGCCGCGCGGGCTCAGCTGCTGATCTGCTTGCGGTCGGCCCCGTTGCCGACGGTGATCTTGCGGGCCTTGGCGCGTTCGCTGACGGGAATGCGGACGGTCAGTACGCCCGCCTCGTAGTCGGCCCTGATGTTGTCGGTGTCCAGCGTGTCGGCCAGCACGACCTGGCGGGAGAAGACGCCCAGCGGCCGCTCGGCGAGCTCCATGTGCACCTCGTCGCTCCCGGCGACGGGGCGGCGCTCCGCCTTGACGGTGAGCATGTTGCGTTCGACGTCGATGTCGATGGCGTCCGGGGAGACACCCGGCAGGTCGAGGGCGAGCACGTAGTCGTCGCCGTCCCGGTAGGCGTCCATCGGCATGGCGGACGGCCGGGACCAGGTGCCGCCCGTGCCCAGGAACTGCTGGGCGATGCGGTCGAGCTCGCGGAAGGGGTCGGTGCGCATCAACATTACGAAACACCTCCGATGAGCTTGGGCAGTATCTGTGTCTGCCAATGCGCTGCACCTGTCATTCCTTGTACCATGTCATCCGAACGATGACAAGCGTGGTTGTCGCCCTATGGACGACATTGCGAGGGGAGGATCCCCGTGCCCACACCTGAAGAACAGCCGCTGCCGCCCGCCCGGAGCCATCCGGCTCCCGCCTCCTTCCTCGCCGCCGCGGCGGCACTGCACCGGATCCAGGAGGCGGTCCGCAGCGCGCAGGCCCCGCCCGGTGACACCTCGCCACCGGACGCCTCGGCCCCCAGCTGCGACCAGGCGCTGACCGCGCTGCTGGCGCTGCGCCAGGTGCGCGACCAACTCGCCGGCTGGGAAACGTCCTTGATCGAGACCGCCCGCACGGCAGGCGCCAGCTGGGCGGACCTGGCCGCCCCGCTCGGCGTCGCCTCCCGGCAGGCGGCCGAACGCCGCTATCTGCGCGGCCGGCCCGGCACCCCTGGTGCCACGGGCGAGCAGCGGGTGCGGGCCACCCGCGACCGCCGCGCGGCCGACCGGACCGTGGCGGCCTGGGCCCGGCGCAACGCCTCCGACCTGCGCCAGCTCGCCGGTCAGATCACCGCGCTGCCCGACCTTCCCGCCGAGCCCCGGGCCGTGCTCGCCGGTGCGCTCGCCGACGACGACGCCGCCCGGCTCGTCGCCCCGCTGATAGGAGCACAGCAGCATCTGTCCGGCAGCCATCCGGAGCTCGCCGAGCGCGTCGACACGCTCGCCTGCCACACCGGGCGGCTGCGCCGGGGCGCCGGTGAGACGCGCGGCGCCGACGCCTGAGCACATACGAAAACGCCGGCGTGAAGCGTGCAGGAGGCAAAGGCTCAGGGCGTGTTCTTCCGTCCTGAGCCCCGGCCCGCCGACGGGGCCGGAAGGCCGCGCCGCGAAGGTCTCCGGCGGGTGGGGACACGGAAAAAATCCGATCAACGGGTTTGACCCCGCGGCTGCCGGTTAGACGAACCTCCAAGTGCTTGGGAGAACAGGCACATCGCGGGAGACGAGCGCTCAGGGCCCCCGAGGTGTGTCTCCTGAGCCGCCCTCTTCCCGCGACTGTGACCACATCAGCGAGACGGGAGGAGTAGCCCGACATGTGCGCAGTCCGCTACCGCCCGCAGAACGCCCGCCACAGCCACGACGACGCCCCCGACACCGCCGAGGACTTCGAACGACTGGCCGCGCTGCCGGAAGGACCCGAGCGGGAGGAGCTGAGCAGCCGCCTCGTGGAGGCATGGCTGCCGATGGCCCACCGGCTGGCCGCCAAGTACCGCAACCGCGGGGAATCCCTCGAAGACCTGGAGCAGGTCGCGGCGCTCGGCCTCGTCAAGGCCGTCAACCGCTACGACCCGGCACAGGGAACGCCCTTCGTGCCGTTTGCGATACCCACCATCACCGGTGAGATCCGCCGCCACTTCCGCGACCGCACCTGGGACGTGCACGTACCGCGCCGCATCCAGGAGCTCCGCAACCGGGTGCGGACCGCCGTCCGGGAACTGAGTACCGGTCTGGACGACGGCCTTCCGTCCGTGGAGCGGATCGCCGAGCACGCCGGCATGTCCGAGGAGGACGTGGCCGCCGGGCTGGAGGCCATGGACAGCTTCCGTTCGCTGTCCCTCGACGCCACGGGCCCCAACGCCGACGACGGATTCTCACTGGCCGACACTTTCGGCGAGTCGGAGCCGGAGTACGAGACGGTGGTCGCGCGGGAGGCGGTCAAGCCGTGCCTGCGCGAGCTGCCCGAGCGGCAGCGCCGCGTGCTGTACATGCGCTACTTCCGGGACATGACCCAGTCGCGGATCGGCCAGGAACTGGGCATCTCCCAGATGCACGTCTCCCGGCTGCTGTCCAAGAGCTGTGAGCGGGTCCGTCAACAGGTCGAACACGACCGCCGTACCCAGCGCGTCCGCCGCGCCGAGCGCAGCCACCACGTCGAACGGGACCGCGCAGCCGAACGGGGCCGTCGGCGCCCGGTGCGCTCCCACGCCACCGCTGCCTGAGCCCGCGCTGTCCGGGCACCACGTGCTGCCGAGGCACGGCCCGGTCCGGCTGCAGGCTCGATCGCGTTCGCGCTTCTCGAAAGGAGCACAAGCATGCTGCTCGCACACCCCGCTGTCCTCCGGAACCTGGTCGGTGAGTACGAGGCACTCGCCGTTCTGCACGCCGAGAACGGGTCGCCCCAGGTGCGGCAGCGGATGAACGACCTCGCCTACACGCTGTGCGTGTCCACCGGTACCCGCGACATCGACACCGCTCTCGTCGCCGCTCGGCACCGTCTGCCGGGTGCCCGCCCGGAGGACGACTCCCTGCTGGAGCGGTCCGGTGGACCGGCGGCCGGGGATCCCGTACGGCAGGTGTCGGCGGCCTGATCCCGTCTTCCCCGACCACCGCGCGGACGGCACCTGCCGTCCGCGCGGTGGTCTGCTCAGTGCCCTGGCCCGGTCCCCGGCACCGTCCGGTGGCCTGTCTTCTCGGCGCCGTGTCCGTGTCATGGCTCCGCACCGACCGGTCCTGGCAAGCCAGTTCGAGCCAATTCCTTTTCATTGGCTCTGTCGTGCCAGTCCAATCGGCGCCAGACTCTCTTGCGCAGCGGCTCCTCGGGTGGGCCGCGCCGCCGGTGAACAGGCCAATGGACGGGATCGACGGGCAGGCAGGAGGGGCGAGCGGTGGAAGGAACGGACGGTGCCGAGGGGCGGAGGCGGACGACGCCGGGCGGGGAGGGCGAACACGGGGCGCGGCCCGGCCGGCTGGTCGTCGGCGTGAGCGGGTCGCTCGCCAGTCTGGCGGCCCTGCAGACCGCGGCGCGCGAGGCGCGCAACTGCGGCCGGCCGCTGCTGGCGGTGCTGGCCTGGCAGCCGCCGGACGGCGAGGCCGGATACATGCTGCGGCCCGACCGGGTATGGGCCGAGAACTGGCGCCGGGAGGCCCGTGCGCGGCTGGACCGCGCCTTCGACGAGGCGTTCGGCGGTGACCCGCCCGGAGTCGCCGAGGTCGAGCGGCGGCTGGTCCGCGACCGGACCTGGCGGGCCCTCGTCGCGACGGCGGACCGCCCCGACGACCGCCTGGTGATCGGGGTGCGCGCCACCCGCCGGGGACTTTTCGGGCACGGCGGTACCACGCGCCGGGTCCTGGCGCGTGCCCGGTGCCCGGTCCTCACCGTCCCGGCTCCCCGCTTCCCGGCGCTCATGCGCACCCGGCTCCGCCACGCGAGCACGGCGGACTTCCTCCCCGAGGGGATGGGGCTTCCCAAGGGGCCGGGCCAGGCGCCCGCCTGAGCGGCCGGGCGCCGGTCAGACGGGTTGGGGGGCCGGCATCCCGGCCACCTGCCGCACGAGGGTGGCACAGAAGGCCGGAAGGTCGTCGGGGCCGCGGCTGGTGATGAGGTTCCCGTCGATGACGACCTCCTCCTCGACGACCTCCGCGCCCGCGTTGCGCAGGTCGCTGCGGATACTGGGCCACGAGGTGAGACGCCGGCCGCGCAGCACGTCCGCCTCCACCAGGGTCCAGGGGCCGTGGCAGATCGCCGCGACGGGTTTGCGCGCGCGCATGAACTCCCGGGCGAAGGCGATCGCGTCGGGATCGGTCCGCAACTGGTCGGGGTTCATGACGCCGCCCGGCAGCATCAGCGCGTCGTAGTCGTCGGCGGACGCGTCGGCGACCGTCCTGTCCACGGTGAACGTGCCTGCCGGATCGATGTCCATCTGGCGGGCGTTGATCTCCCCGGTGTGCAGCGAGATCACCTCCGTCCGCGCCCCCGCCCCGTGCAACGCGCCGCGCGGCTGCTCCAGTTCGACGCGTTCCACGCCGTCGGTGGCCAGTAGAGCCACCGTTTTGCCGTGCAGTTCGTCGGTCATGATGCGGCTCCCTTCGGCCGGGCCTCCGCGCTCGGCGCATGGCGGGCGAGGCCTGGCACGGCCCGACCACACCTCCTCCGAACAGGGTCCCACTCCTACAAATCGTGTCAAATGGTACGGAGGTCGTCGGCCGGGCCGTCAGCGCCCCGCGCGCCGAGAGGCGTCCCCGAGACAGGCGCGCAGCGCACGGGCGAGGGGTTCGGGCGGCGGCGCGGCGGCGTGTGCGGCCGCACGGCTGCGGCCCTCCCGGCGCGCCCACTCCCACCAGTACGCCAGCACCTGGTCGTCCAGCCGCTCGGCGGGGACCACCGCCGGCCAGTCCAGCGCCCGCGCCTGCGCGCTCACCTTCGCGCCGCCCGCCACCGGATCGACGGCGATGGCCGGCACCCCCGCCCGCAGCGCCAGCACCAGACCGTGCAGCCGGTTGGTGACCACCAGATCGACGCGGGCCAGCACGGCGTCCAACTGCTCCGGGGTGCCGCACAGCCGCCAGTCGCGGGTGTCCAGCCGCGTCTCCAGCTCCAGCAGCGCACAGTCCCGCGCCCCCAGCCAGGAGGTGACGCGGCGCACCGTCTCCTCGTGCCGCCGCTGTCCCGCGTACTCGTGCTGCCCCGTGGTGAGCAGCGTCGCGACCACGGGCGGCAGCCCGTCGGCCACCGGGCGGGTGCCCACCGACAGGTCCGGCGCGGGCTCGCGGGAATGCCCGTCCCGGGCGATCACCTCGTGGAATCCCGTCACCGCCGGTTCCGCGGGGTCGACGACGGAGACGCCCACGGCGACGCGGTGACAGTGCGCGAAACGCTCGTGCAGCGCGGCGGTCTGCGGGCCGCTGCACGGTCCGCAGACGAACAGCAGCAGGTCGTACTCGTCGGGCCGCACCGTCTCCAACGACAGCTCCCCGGGCCGGAACCCGGGGCTCCACGCCACGTCGTACCCCACCCCCGCCTCCCGTACGACCTCCTCGGCCCGCCGCAGCGCCAGCACGTCCCCCGCCGTGGCCTCCCCCTCGACAAAACTGAACCACCCCGTCAGCAAGGCCCTCCGATACCTCACGGACCCGCCCCCGAGGCGCCGGCCGCCAGCGGGGCCGCCGGGCGGGCTCCATCCGGCGCACCGCACACGGGCAGGGCCGCGCAGGCGTCCAGGACCTCCCCCGGGGCCAGACGCAGCAGCCGGGGGTCCGGCTCCACGCCGTGCGGGTCCCCGGGCCGTACCCCGTCGCCGGGCAGCGGCCGCCACAGCGGGCGGTGCCGGGGGAGCGCGGGCGGCCCCCACAGGGCGGGGGAGACGGGGCCGAACAGGACGACCGACGGGGTGGCGAGGGCCGAGGCGAGGTGGGCCACTCCCGTGTCGCCGACGACCACCGCACGCGCCTGGGCCACCAGCGCGGCCAACGTGTCGAACGGCAGCCCCGCCGGCGCGCCCGCCACAGCGGCGGCGGACAGCCCGGCGCGCTCGGCGATGCCGTACGCCAGCTCCTGTTCGCCGGGCCCACAGGTGACCACCACCTGCTGCCCGTCCGCCCGCAACCGGCGTGCGACGGCGGCGAACCGCTCGGGCGGCCACCGCCGCGCCCCGGCGTCGGCGCCCGGATGCAGCACCACGGCCCCGGGGGCCGGGGAGGCGGTGGCAGGACGCCGCAGCAGCAGATCGTCCGCCTCGGCCCGGATGCCGTACCAGGTCAGCAGGCGGCACCAGCGCGCGCGTTCGTGCTCGTCGGGCCGCCAGCGGGGCGCCGAGCCGTCCGCGTACGCCAGCAGCCGCCCGGGAGCCGGCCGGGCGAGCACCGCGCGGCTGGCCGGGCCGTTGCCGTGCAGGTCGACGGCGAGCCGGGGCGGGGCCCACGGCCACGGCACCCGCGCCGGAACCTCGCGGTCGGCCGCACCGGCGGGCACCAGGACGTCGACGGCATCGACCGCCCGTACCGCGTCGGCCAGCCATCCGGGGGCCGCCAGCACCAACTCGTGGTCCGGGAGCGCACGGCGCAGCGCACGCAGCGCGGGCACGGTGGTCAGCAGGTCCCCGAGCCCCAGCGCGCGCAGCACCAGGATGCGCGGCCGGTCCGGATTCAGGCCCGCACCCTCCCGGAGGGCGAGCGGTGCCGGCCGCTCCGGCTGGGTGTGCGCGGTGCCGACCGGCGCCGTGGGCCGCGTCACGACGACTGCTCCAGGCCGGAGGGCCGGGCCGCGCCGTGGTGCCCGGCGGCGCGGCGGGCCAGTGCGGTGGTCGAGCGGCCGTCCAGGTAGGGGAGGAGCAGTACGCGACCGCCCCACTCCTCCAGCGTGGAGGCCTCCGGCAGCCGTTCCGTGCCGTAGTCGCCGCCCTTGACCCACACATGGGGGCGCAGTTCCCGCAGCAGGCGTTCGGGGGTGTTCTCGTCGAAGACGGCGATGGCGTCGACACAGTCGAGCCCGGCCAGCACCGAGATCCGGTCGGCCTCCGGGGTGATCGGCCGGCCCTCGCCCTTGAGCCTGCGCACGGACACATCGGAGTTGAGGCAGACGATGAGGCAGTCGCCGGTGCGGCGCGCGTTCTGCAGCATCCCCACGTGCCCGGCGTGCAGCAGGTCGAAGCAGCCGCCGGTGGCCACCACGGTGCCGCCGCGGGCCCGTACGGAGGCGGCCAGGGCGCGCGCGTCGTCCGTCTTGGTCACCGGAGGGGCCGACGGGGCGGCGGGCACACCGCCCCACAGCGCCGGATTGCGCACCCCGCCCGCGGCCACGAACGCGCCGGACTGGCGCACCGCCTCATGGGTGGCCTCCTCCGGCAGGGCGCCGTCGGCCAGCGCCCGGGCGGCCGTCGCCGCGAAGCAGTCACCCGCGCCGCAGGGGTCGCCGTCGACCTCCTGGAGCGGGGGGAAGTACAGCGGCGCCTCGTCCCCGGGCCGGGCCAGCACAGCGCCGCGCCTGCCCAGCGTCACCGCGACGGCCGCGCTGCGCCACTCCGAGGCGAGGACCGCGCCGCGCCACCCGTGCCCGTGCAGCCCGTCGCCGTTCGCGTCCGGATGGTCCCCGGAGCACAGCGCCATGGCCTCGCCCGCGTTCGGCGTCACCAGCCGGGCACCCGGCACGGGCGGCTCACCGCGCGGGTGGGGGTCCCACACCACCTGGGTGTGTCCGGCCAGTACGGCGAGTTCGGCGCGCAGCCGGGCGGCGACCCCGCGCCCGTAGTCGGAGACCAGCACCGTGTGCGCCCCCGCGAGCGCCGCCCGCACCTCGTCGGTCACCGGCCCCACGGTGCCGCCGCCGCGGTCCACCCGCAGCAGCGGTCGCCCGTCGGCGCACAGCCGGGTCTTGACGGGCACACTGCCGCGCAGCGGCAGCTCCAGCAGCCGCACCCGGGGGGTGAGCAGATCGCGTACCGTCTGGTCGGACCGGCTCTGGCCGAGCGCCGTGACGAGCACGATCTCCGGGCCCGCCTCCGATCCCCCGGCCGCCGCGTCCGGCGGGAAGGCCCCGGCCAGCGTCGCGGCGAGCCCGGCCCCGCCGGGCCGGTTGTGTTCCTCGGCCACGTCCAGCACCGGCGCGGGAGCGTCCGGTGCCAGCCGGTGGGCCTGGCCCTCGACGTCGGTGTCCAGCAGCGTGTCGCCGACGACGACGAGCGGGCGGTTGCGTGGCATGACGGCTTCCTTCGTCCTACGGGAAGGGGCTTGGGGCACGGTTCACAGTCGGGGCGGCCCACCGCCTTCCGCCGCCCCCAGCGGCGCTTCGACCGCGGGCAGCGGCGCGGTGGCCGACAGCAGGTCCTCGGCCGGTTCCTGCGCCGCGTCGAACGCCTCGCACAGCAGGTGCACGGCCACCAGGTGCACCTCCTGGACGGTCGCGGTGGTGTCCGCCGCCACGCACAGTGCCGCGTCGGCCGCCGCCGCCAGCGGGTTGGGCGCGGGCCCGGTCAGCGCCCACACCCGCACTCCTGCCTCGCGGCCCGCCAGCGCGGCGTTGACCAGGTTCTCGCTGCGCCCCGAGGTGGACAGCAGCAGCAGGACGTCTCCGCGGCGGCCGTGTGCCGCGACCTGACGGGCGTACAGGTCGGCGAAGCCGTAGTCGTTGCCGATGGCCGTCACGGCGGAGGTGTCGGCGTGCAGGGCGATGGCGGAGTACGGCCGGCGCTCGCCCTGGTAGCGGCCGACGAGCTCGGCGGTCAGATGCTGGGCCTGTGCCGCGCTGCCGCCGTTGCCCGCGGCCAGCAGCCGGCCACCGGCGCGCAGCGCCTCGGCCAGCCGCTCCCCCCAGGCGGTCACCTGGGCCGTGTGCTGTCGACGGAAGGCGGCCACGGCCTGTTCGAGTGCCTGGCAGTGTGCGTGTGCGGGGTCGGCAGGAAGCATGTCGGCGGCCTGACGGCCGGGACCGGCCGGCGGCCTCCCTCCTTCGCGCTACGGGTCGGTGCTACGGGGGCCACTGCTGTGGGGAGCGGGCGGGGAAGAGACGGAAGACGAGAACGGGCGGCCCGGGGCCGTCCGGGGCGGGCCGAGCTGCCTCAGTGGGCGGCCGGGGTCATGGGTACGGCTGCCGGCTGCGCGGCGGCCCGTGTCGCGCGTGCGTCCAGCACCCGCCGGTAGACCTCCTCCGTCTGCGCCACCACCCGCGCCCAGCTGTACCGGGACAGCACCCGCCGTCGCCCGGCGGCGCCGTACGCCCGGCCCCTGGCGGGCATCGCCAGCAGCGTCCGCACCGCGTGCGCCAGCGCCTCCGGGTCGCGGGGCGGCACCAGCAGCCCGGTGCCGCGGTGCGCGACGGTGTCGCACTGGCCCCCGACCGCGGTGGCCACCACGGGCGTCCCGCAACTCATGGCCTCCAGCGGGACGATGCCGAACGGCTCGTAGTCGGCCGGGCACAGCACGGCGTCCGCCGCGCGCATCAGCTTCGGCACCTCCTCCCGGTCCAGCCCGCCGGTCAGATGCACCCGGTCGGCGACGCCCAGCTCGCGGGCCAGCTCGCGCAGCCGCACCGCCTCCGGGTCGCGGTCCAGCTCCGCGCCCTTCGGGCCGCCCGCGACGACCAGTTCGGCCTCGGGTATCCGGCTGAGCGCCGCGATGGAGAGCGCGGCGCCCTTGCGCGGCACCAGCCGGCCGATGTGCGCCAGCAGCGGGCGGTGGGTGGGGCGTCGCCACTGCGGGCCGGTGGGGGTGAACACGTCCGGGTCGACACCGCAGGGGACGATGGAGACGTGGCCGGCGCCCACCCGCATCGCGGTCAGCTCCGCCACCTCGTCCCGGCAGGTGGCGATGATCCGGTCGCAGGAGGTGCCGACCGCCGTCTCGCAGGGGATGCGTTCGCCGGGGCTGGTGTCGGCGTCGCCCTGGTGCCGCTTCTTGACGGTGCCCAGCGCGTGGTAGGTGTGCAGGAACGGCAGGCCGCCCACCAGTCCGTCCTGGGTGGCCTGCAGGGTGGCGAGCCCCGACATCCAGAAGTGGGAGTGCACCAGGTCGGGCCGCTCGGCGGCCCAACGGGACGACAGGAAGGCGCCGAACAGCCCCATGTAGGGCAGCAGTTCGTCCTTCGGTACGGGGCGGGGCGGACCCGCGGGCACATGGTGGACGTCCACGCCGTGCCGCATCGGCAGCCGCTCGGGCAGGTCGGGGGAGTCCCGGCGGGTGTAGACGGTCACCCGGTGCCCCTGTTCGGCCAGGGTCTCGGCGAGCCGCGCCACATGGACGTTCTGGCCGCCCGCGTCGGCGCCGCCCAGTGCCGCCAGCGGACTGGCGTGCTCCGAGACGAGCGCGATGCGCAGCGGCTCCTTCCTCCGGGCCGTCCGGGCCGCCTGGGCTGTCCGGTCCGTCATCAGCGGGTCACCTCCTCGAGAAGCTGCTCCCAGCGGTGCAGGAACTGTTTGAGCCCGTACCGGTTCAGCGCGGCGCGCCGGGCGCGTTCGCCGTCCTCGGCCGCGGCCTGCGGCTCGTTGAGGTACCGGCGTGCCGCCTCTGCCAGCACCTCGGGGCGGGTGGAGAGCGTGCCGGTGCCCTCCGGCACCGCCTCGACCGCCTCGGTGGTGGCCAGCGCGACCACGGGCATGCCCAGGTGCATGGCCTCCAGCAGTGACAGGCCCAGCGACGTCCACCGCACCGGGTGCAGATAGAAGCGCCGCCGCGCCATCGCGGAGTGCAACTGCTCCTGGGGGAGGTCCTGGGCGCGGCAGCGCTCGGGCGGCAGCCCCAGGTGTGCGTCGAGCCCGGCGGTCCGCATGCCGAAGACGTCCAGCGGCGCCGCCTCGCTCAGCGCGGGCAGCAGATCGGTGCCGACGTACCGGCCGCGCCGTACGGGGTCGTTGACGACGACTGCCGCGCGGCCCAGCTCACCGGTCCACCGGTGGCCGGGGTCGACGATGCCGTGCTCGATGACGGTGGTGCGCGTCGTGCCGTTGTCCCAGAAGAGCCGGTTGAAGTGGGTGACGTGCACCAGCGTGAGGTCGTCCCGGTCGGCGTACGGGTGGCGGGTGTCGGGCACCGCACCGTCGGGTGCGTTGTGCTCCAGATAGACGGCCGGGACGTCGCGGCCGGGACGGCGTCCGCCCAGCCAGCGCTCGGCCAGCTCCTCCTCGTGCGGGCGCTGCAGCACGACGACGTTCACGTCCAGTTCGGCCAGCTCCTGCGGGCCGACCTCGCGCACGGACTCCGGCCAGGCGAAGGTCTCGGCCCGGCCCAGCCCGTCGGGGCCCCGGTCGGGCAGCACGGGCACCAGATAGGTGTGCGGTCCCTGGACGAACGCCGTCGTCCAGGAGCCGTGCACGTGCCACAGCAGAATCCTCATGCGCAGGCCTCCTCGGCCGTCCGGTCCGTGGGGTGTGTGTTGCGGGCCGGGTGCGGGGCCCGCGTGGGCGAGGCGGGCGGCAGCCGGTCGAGCGCCGCCAGCACCTGGGCGTCGTCCACCGCGTCCAGACACGGGTGGCCCGGCACCGGGCAGGTCACCTCGCGGGTGCCGGCACACGGCGCGCTCTGGTCGCCCAGCAGCACGTGCGGCACCCCGAACGGCGCCCAGCGGTCGGCCGGTACGACGGGGGAGAACAGACAGACCACCGGGGTGCCCACGGCAGCCGCCAGATGGGAGGGGCCGGTGTTGCCGACGACTGCCGCGCGGGCACCGGCCAGCACGCCCGCCAGCTCGTGCAGCCCGGTGCGGCCGCCCAGGTCGAGCGCGTGTTCCCCGGCGACGGCGGCCGTCAGCTCCTTCTCCGAGGTGCCGCCGGTGACCACCACCCGGTGCCCGGCGTCGGCGAGCGCCGCCACCGCGCGCCTCGCCCGCTCCCGGCTCCAGGCCCGGGCCGGTGCCGAGGCGCCGGGGTGGACGACGACGTAAGGGTCGGTCCCGGTCAACGGGCCGGTGTCCGGCGGGGGGTGGATCGTCAGACCCCCGTGGTCGCCCTCCGGCAGCGCGAACCCGGCGGCGGCCGCCAGGTCCATGGCCGCCTCCGCCTCGTGCCGTCCGGCCGCCCTGCGGTGCCGCAGTTCGAGCAGCGAGCCGGGGTAGTCCTCGCTGTCCGCGCCGACCCACTCCACCCCGGCCAGCTTCAGCAGCAGTGCGATGGGCAGCGGGCTCTGGTGGTAGGAGGTGAGGACCAGAGCACGGTCGAAGCGCCGCCGGGCGAGGGCTTCGACCAGCGCGGCGGTCTCGGCGCGGTCCACGGCGGCGGGCCGGCGGCCCACCCAGGGCGCGTCGAACGTGAGCACCTCGTCCACTCCCGGCAGCAGCCGCGCCGCGCCCTCACCGAGCGGGCCCGCCAGCAGCGTCACCCGCCGTGAACCGGCGGCCGCCATCCGCACGGCGGGCCCGGCCAGCAGTACGTCACCGACGCTGTCGAGCCGTACCACGAGGGTGTGGGGGTCAGCGGCCCCGGATTCCGTGCGCGGATCGGTGTGCGGGCCGGTGTGCGGGTGGGTCATGTCGGGCCTCCAGGCCGGGCGGGGGCACCGACCAGCGCGCGGACGGCCGCCGCCAGATGTGCGGCGGTGCGGGGAGCCGCGCGGGTCTCGGCCGCGCGGGTGGCGGTGTTGGGTACGAGCACACCGGTGGCTCCGGCCCGGTGCGCGGCCCCGAGGTCGGCGGCGATGTCCCCCACGACGGCGGTCTCCGGGGGGCGCACCCCCAGTACCCGGCAGGCGGCGAACACCAGGCCGGGCTCCGGCTTGCGGCAGCCGCAGCCGTCCTGCGGCCGGTGCGGACACACGGCGGTCACCGCGAGCGGTCCCACCAGTGCCTCCATCCGCGCGTGCAGCGCGTCCAGTTGCGTCAGCCGCAGCAGGCCGCGTCCGACGTCGGGCTGGTTGCTCACCACACCCGCCGGCACCCCGGCAGCACGCAGTGCCGCCAGTGCCTCCCGCGCGGAGGGGCGCGGCCGGATCCGCCCCGGGTCGGTGTTGTGCGGTACGTCCTCCACGAGGGTGCCGTCCCGGTCGAAGAGGACGGCGCGGGGCCGCCCGCACGCCGGTACCGCCGCGCAGGGCGCCGAACTCGTGTGGGGGATACGTACCAGCGGCTCTGCGGGGCCGTCCTGGTACCAGGTGGCGGTCGCCGTACGCAGCACCACCGCCGCCGGGCGCGCGCTGCGGGCTACGGGCGCCGACTCCACGGGTGCCTGGCTGTTCATGCCCGCACCTCCCGCTCCTCGGTGCCGTGGACGCGCCGCTCCCCGCCGCCGGCGCTCGGCCCCCCGGCACGGACGACCGGGCGCTGCCCTCCGCTGTCGCGGCTGTCGCGCGCGGGCAGCGCCCGCAGCCGACCGCTCGCCCAGTGGTAGGTGGCGACGGCCGGGATCAGCAGGCTGCTCAGCAGCATGGTGAGGCTCTCGTCGCGGGTGCGCGGTCCCGGGCGCAGGCGCGCGTACAGGAACTCGCCGGTGCCCAGCAGCCACAGCCCGCCCAGCACCGCCGCGGCGCGGCGGCGTCCGGCGGCCAGCCCGCCGAGTGCGGCACCCGCCGCCGCCGTGACGGCCACATGGCGCGGCAGCCGGCCGCGGGCGGCTCCGGCGCGCCGCCACCAGTCGGGGCCGTGGATGCGGTTCATCAACGCGTCGTCGGCGTTGCCGCGTTGGGCGCGCACCGAGACCCAGCGGTCGGCGGGCCGCACCGGGTGCACCGTGTGCCGTTCGCCCTCCGTCAGCCGCCACCCGGCGGCCATCAGCCGCAGCGCCAGGTCGGCGTCCTCGCGGAAGGCGCGGCGGAAGCGTTCGTCGAAGCCGCCGACGGCTTCCAGCGCCACCCGCCGGAAGGCCATGTCGGCGGTGATCCAGCGCGCGTCGGCCAGTCCGGCCGTGTTGCGCTCCCAGTCGGTGGGCCGCCGGTGCGCGGGCAGCGGGACGGTGATGCGGCCCTGGCTGCCGGCCGTGTCGGGACCGGCAGCGGCCAGGTCGGCGGCGAGCCGCCGCGTCCACCGCTCGCCGGGGAGGACGTCGTCGTCCAGGAAGGCGATCCACTCCTCGCCGACCGCCTGCCAGCCCACGTTCCGCGCCGCGGCGGGCCCGGCGGCCGTGCCCGGCACCACCTCGACCAGCGGGGCCAGTTCGTCCGGCACCTCGACCGGCAGCGGACCGCACTCGCGGGCCGGCCGGTCGTCCACCAGCACGATCCGGCGCGGGCGCGGCGGACCGGCGTCGGCCAGTGCTCTGAGCGTCCCGGCCAGCGAGGGCCGGCCCAGAGTGGGGATGACGACGGCGAACTCGGGCTCGGCGTCCGGCTGTCCGGTGCTCACGTGGGCTCCCCTCGTACGGCGTCGAGCCCTTCGGGGCGCGGGGCCCCGGCGGGCTGCGCGGTCTCCTCGGGCCGGTGGAAGAAGCTCGCGCGTCGCACCACGTACGGGCCGATGGCGAGCAGGTCCACGGGTGACGAGCCGAAGCACTCCAGCGCGTCACGCGGGTCGTCCACCATGGGCCGCCCCGCCGTGTTCAGGCTGGTGTTGACCACCACCGGCAGCCCGGTGCGCCGCTCGAACGCCGCCAGCATCCGGGCGACCAAGGGTTCCTGCTCGCGGTCGACGGTCTGGATGCGCGCGGTGCCGTCGGTGTGCACCACGGCGGGGATGCGGTCCAGCCAGGCGGGCCGAACGTCGTGGACGAACAGCATGTAGGGGCTCGGCAGCGGGCCTTCGAAGATCTCCGGTGCCCGCTCCTTCAGCACCATCGGCGCCACCGGACGGAACTGCTCGCGGCCCTTCACATCGTTGAGGCGTTCCAGGTTCTCGGCCCGTCCGGGGTGCGCCAGCAGCGAGCGGTGGCCCAACGCGCGCGGCCCGTACTCGGAGCGCCCCTGGAACCAGGCGACGATCGCGTCCTCGGCGAGGGCCTGCGCCACCGTCTCGGCCACGTCGTCGGGCCGCTCGAACGGCACCCCGGCGGTGGTGAGCCACTCGCGCAGCTGCGCCTCGTCCCACTGCCGCCCCAGGTCGGCCCCGCCCATCGGCTCGGTCGCGTCCCCGCCCCTGGAGGCCAGCGCCAGCGCACCGCCCAGCGCCGTACCGGCGTCCCCGGCCGCCGGCTGCACCCACACCCGCGAGAAGGGACCCTCTGCGGCCAGCCGCGAGTTGGCCACGCAGTTGAGCGCCACACCGCCCGCCATGGTGAGCAGTTCGTCGTGGGTGCGGCCGTGCAGCCAGCGCACCATGTCCAGCAGCGTGTCCTCCAGTACCCGCTGGGCGCCGGCCGCCAGATCCGCCTGCTCCTGCGTCCAGTCCTGCCCCGGGCGGGCCCGGGGCGCGAAGCTCTCCCAGGGCACGTCCTTGGCGACGAACCCGCCGTCCCCGGTGGAGTGCACGTACCTGGCCAGCTCGGCGGCCATCCGCGGCCTGCCGTAGGAGGCCAGCGCCATCACCTTGTACTCGTCGCTGGAACGCAGGAAGCCCAGGTGCTCGGTCAGTTCCTCGTAGACGAGGCCGAGCGAGTGCGGCAGCTGCTGACTGTGCAGCGGCTCGACGGCCGCGCCGCGGCGCCGCGCCGCCAGATGGGACGTCGACTCGCCGCGCCCGTCCACCACCAGCACCGAGGACCGCTCCGCGTGCGGCGCGGCGAACGCGCTGGAGGCCGCGTGCGCCATGTGGTGCGGGACGAAGTGCACCTTCTCGCGGTCGAGGCCGGGCAGCGCGTCGCACAGGAAGGACGGCGCCTCCCGCGCGTACGTCAGCCGCAGCGGGTCCCACGGGTCGTCGAGTTCCATGTCGGCGGCGGGCTTGGCCAGGTCCGGGTCGAAGGAGTAGGCCACCGCGTCGATGTCCTGCGGGCGCAGCCCCGCTTCGGCCAGGCACCACGCCGCGGACTTGCAGGGCAGCTCCCAGGCGGCGAACGGCACCGGCCGCTTGCCGTGCTTGCGGCGGGAGAACCGCTCCTCCTCCGCGGCGGCGACCGTGTGTCCGTCGATGACGAGCGCGGCTGCCGGGTCGTGGAAGAGGGCGTTGATACCGAGAACGCGCATGGTCTGCCTTTCGCCGGGAGAGGGCGGGAGGGGGTGGGGTCAGCCGCCGGGGTGCGTGTGGGCGCGGAACCAGCCGATCGTCCGCTCCAGTCCGTCGCGGGCCGTGACGCGGGGCTCCCACTGGAGCTTTCCGCGGGCCAGGGTGATGTCGGGGCAGCGCACCGCCGGATCGTCGCTGGGCCGCTCCACGAAGCGCAGGCCGGAGCGGGAGCCGGTCAGCTCGATGACCAGCTCGGCCAGTTCCTGCATGGTGATCTCGTCCGGGTTGCCGACGTTGACCGGACCCAGCAGCTCGGAGCCGGCCATGGCCAGGACGCCGCGCACCGTGTCCTCGACATACGCGAGCGAGCGGGTCTGCCGCCCGTCACCGGTCACGGTGAGCTCCTCGCCGGCCAGCGCCTGCCGCACGAAGGTGGGGACGGCCCGCCCGTCGTAGCCGCGCATCCGCGGCCCGTAGGTGTTGAAGAGCCGGACGATGCCCACATTGCTGCCGTGGACGCGCGCCTCCGCCGCCGTCAGCGCCTCGCCGAACCGCTTGGCCTCGTCGTACACGCTGCGCGGCCCGACCGGGTTCACATGCCCCCAGTACCGCTCGCTCTGCGGGTGCTCCTGCGGGTCGCCGTACGCCTCCGAGGTGGAGGCCTGCACGAACCGCGCCCCGTGCCGCCGGGCCAGCGCCAAGGCGTTGCGGGTGCCCGCGCTCCCCGTCTCCAGGGTGTGCAGCGGCATTCGAAGATAATCGGCGGGCGAGGCCGGGGAGGCGAAATTCAGTACGAGGTCGGGCGGAGCCGAGGAGCCGGAACTGTCCGCCACCTCGAACGGGCGGCAGATGTCGGCTTCCAGCAAGGTGAATCCCGGCCGCCCGGTCAGATGCGCCACATTTTCCGGGCGGCCGGTGCAGAAGTCGTCCACGCAGGTGACGTCGCATCCGCTTTCCAGCAGCGCGGTGCACAGATGCGAGCCGAGAAAGCCCGCCCCGCCCGTGACGACGGCGTGCCGGAAACGGGATATGGCATCGGTGGGGACGTCCATGAACACTCCTACGGTCACGGTCACCGTGCCTTCGGGCACAGCCGATTCCTGAGGTGGAGGGCCCTCTTGAGAGGGGAGCGATGTGCTGTCTTTCCTCGTTCTCCCGGGCCCTGGAGCGCGGAATTCCGAAGCGATGGAGGGCCGGTCTGTTCGCTCTCTCAGCGTGCGGCTCGGTAAGTCGGGTCGCAACCGAGAAGCTGTCGAGCGCTGCTCACCGTGGTCGAGTACCCGACCGGTCGACTCCAAACACAACGCCGTCACCGGCTGTCATTGAGCGCTGTATAGGGGGGTCAATTGTGGACGCTGTGTAACTGGCGTCCAAGCGCGCTGCGGGCTGTGAGCAAGACAACGCCGAGCCATTTCCTCGCAGGTCAGCCCGAGGAAAGGCGGACTGCTGGGCGGTTCTCGGCGGCATTCGGGGACCGACCGACGTGAACCGTCTGTGAACATGGCTGAGGGCAACAGGCGCGAGCCATTTCCGCCTGTTTCTCCACCTCCGACTTCTCCTTCTTCTCCCGCCCTCCTGTCGCCTGCCCTCCCGCGTGAATTCCCCATGCCTTTTCTTCACCCGATTGCCGCCCGCTGCGCCGAGCGCTTCCGACGCCGCCCCGCCGCCCCGGCGGGATCCGCCGGCTCCGAGCGCTCCGAGCGCAGCCCCTGGCGCTCCCTGCGCTACCCCAGCATGCGCTGGTGGTCAGCGGCCAACCTCGTCTCCAACGTCGGCACCTGGATGCAGCTGACGGTGCAGAACCTGCTGGTGCTCCAGCTCACCGGCTCCGCCGCAACCACCGGCCTCTCGCTGGCCGTACAGGCGGCTCCGGGCCTGCTGCTCAGCCTGGTCGGCGGCAGCCTCGTCGACTCCTGGCCGCGCAAGATGACCGCCTCGGTCAGTCAGGCGCTGCTCGGTGTGGTCGCTTTCAGCACCGCCACGTTCGTCGCCTTCGACATGCTCACCGTCCCGCTGCTGATGGTGCTGGCCGCCGTCACCGGCTCCATCGCCACGGTCGACAACCCCGCCTGCTCGCTGCTCGGCAACGACCTGGTCAAGCGCAAGGACGTGCCGTCGGCCATCGCGCTGGGCTCGGTGGTGCACAGCGCCGGACGGCTGCTGGGCACCGCCGCCGCCGGTGCCACCGTCGCCTGGTTCGGCATGGCGTCCGCCTATCTGGTCAACGGGCTGTCGTTCCTGGCCGTCGCCGCCGTCATCCCCTTCCTGAAGCTGGTGCCGAAGGAGGAGCGGGAACCGCAGACGGTCCACGAACGCACCGCTCCGGCAGCCGTAGAGGACCGGCGCGGCAAGCGCGGCGCCCTGACCGGTGGCGCCCGTGAGGGGCTGGTCTACTTCCTGCGCAACCCCCGCCTGGTCTCCCTCGCCGCGATCACCGGCATCTCCGCGATCTTCGGCCGCAACTACCAGCTGACGCTGGCCGTCCTGGTCACGGGCCCGCTCGCGGCCGGCGCCGGCGCGTTCAGCACCGTCTCCACCGTGCTCGCGGTCGGCGGTATGGCGGGCGCCGTGCTCGCGGGCTGCCTGCGCAAGCCGTCGGTGCGGCACGTCGCGCTGCTGGCCGCCGCCGGTGCGCTGCTGCAGGCCGTCGCCGGTCTCTCGCCGTCGCTGGTCTTCCTGATCCTGCTGGTGGCGCCCATGGCCGTCGTGGAGTCGGTCTCCGACACCGCGGGCACCACCGTGCTCCAGACCGAGCCGCCCAGCCATCTGCGGGGCCGTGTGCTCGGCGTCTGGCGCAGCGCCAGCACCGGCTGGGGCCTGGTCGGGCCGCCGCTGCTGGGCGTGCTCATGGAGTTCGCCGGTGCCCGGGGCGGGCTGATCGTCGGCGGGCTGGCCATCGTCGCCGTCACCGGTGCCGCGCAGCTGCTGCAGCAGCGCCCCGTCCGGCTGCCGAAGCCGCGGCTGCGGCCTGCCGCCGCCGGCGGTGCCGCCCCGGCAGCGGCACCTGCCCCCGCGCCCGTACCGGATCCGGTGGCGGCCTCCGCCGTGTCGGTCGCGGTGCCCGCGCCGCGCACGAGGGCCGCGGCCCCCGTGCCGGAGCCGGAACCGGCGACTGTCTGAGGCTGCGCGCTCCGTCCCGCGCCTTCCGGGGCCCGTACCCGCCGCACCGGCGGGTACGGGCCCCGGCTGCTGCGCGGCCGGGCCCGTGTTGCGGGCCATGCGGGTGCCTCACACCATGAGTGAGAAAGCCGAAAAACAGGGAACACGGCACAAACACGGCAGGGAACGACGCGGACAACGGAGGACACGATGAGCGACACCAACCCCATCGAGGTCCAGCAGGCCCTCAAGGGAGCCTCTTACCCGACCGACCGGAAGACCCTCACCGACCTCGCCAAGAAGAACCACGCGAGCGAGAAGGTCGTGGACAAGATCGCCCACCTCAAGAGCGACCGCATCGAAGGTCCCGACCAGGTCGAGAAGGAGATGTTCCGCGGCTGATCCACCGACCCCTCGCCGGCCCGGCCGCCACACCGGGCCGTGCGCTCCGCTGACAGGAGGCGCCATGGACCCGGGTACCCCCGGCGGCAGCGCACACCCGAGCCCGTCCGGGGGCCGGCGGAGCCGGGCAGAGGCCGTCACGGAGGACCGGGACCGGTCCCAGGACGGCCGCAGCCTCTACGACCGGCTCGGCGTGGTGATCGCCACGCGGGACCGGCGCCACACCCTCACCCGCACGCTGGAGAGGCTGCTTGCCCTCCCCGAGCGACCGCGCATCCTGGTGGTCGACAACGCCTCGACGGATGGGACGCCGGAGATGATGCCCCGCTCCTTCCCCGAGGTGCAGTTGCTGCGGCTGCCCGTCAACCGCGGCGCCCTGGCCCGCAACGACGGAGTCCGTGCCCTGCACACGCCCTACATCGCCTTCAGCGACGACGACTCCTGGTGGGAGCCGGGCGCCCTGCGCAAGGCGGTGGACATCCTGGCGGCCCGCCCAACCACCGGGCTGCTGGCCGCGGGCATCACCGTGGGCCCGGAAGGGCGCCCGGACCCGCTCAACAGCGTGCTGGCGGCCTCCCCGCTGGGCGAGGGCGCCGTTCCGCGCAGCCGCAAGGTCCTCGGCTTCCTCGGATGCGCCGCCGTGGCGCGCAGGCAGGCCTATCTGGACGTGGGCGGCTACCATCCGCTGCTGTTCTTCGGCGCGGAGGAGAAACTTCTCGCCTACGACCTGACAGCGGCCGGCTGGGAGGTCCTGCACTGCCCGGAGGTGGTCGCCCGGCACAGCCCGGCCGACACCCAGACCGGCCTCCCGGCGGACGCCCCCCGGCCCGGGCGGCAAGCACTGATCCGCCGCAACGAACTGCTGATCGACTGGCTGCGCCGTCCGCTGCCGGTCGCGCTCTCGCGTACGGCGGCCCTGTGCGCGGCCTCCGTACGGGACGACCAGGCCCGCCGGGCCGCCCGCGGCCTGCTGCCCCGCCTCCCGGCAGCCCTCCGTCTCCGCCGCCCCCTCCCGGACGCGGTCGAGGAGGCAGCCCGCCTGGTGGAGGGGGCAGCGGCGTGACGGACACCGACGGGCGCCCCGCCGCCGCTCGGACAGAAGCGCCGACCGAGGCGCCCCGCGCCGGCGGACCGGACCACCGCGTGACGGTCGTCGTGATCACCCGCGACCGCAAGGACGAACTGCTGCGCACTCTCGACCTGCTGGCCCAGCTGCCCGAGCAGCCCCCGGTCATCGTCGTCGACAACGCCTCGACCGACGGCACCGCCGCCGCCGTACGGGCCGCGCATCCGCACACGACACTGCTGTCGCCGGGCCGCAACACCGGCGCGGTGGGCCGCAACCTCGCCGTGCGCCAGGTCACCACCCCGTATGTGGCCTTCTGCGACGACGACTCCTGGTGGGCCCCCGGCTCGCTGCGGGGCGCCGCCGACCGGTTGGACGCGCACCCGGGGCTGGCGGGCGTGGTCGCGCGGATCGTCGTGGAGCCCGAGGGCACGGAGGACCCGGTGGTGGCCGAACTGCGCCACTCCCCGGTGCCCG
The DNA here is from genome assembly GCF_017676345.1 of Streptomyces smyrnaeus. GTDB lineage: Bacteria > Actinomycetota > Actinomycetes > Streptomycetales > Streptomycetaceae > Streptomyces > Streptomyces smyrnaeus. The sequence continues at coordinate 211,450 of NZ_JAFFZM010000014.1, forward strand.
GCCCCGACTGGCTGCCCGGCCCTGCGCTGGGCTCCTTCCTGGCCGCCGCGACCTGCCTGCGGGTGTCCGCGTTCCGCGCGGCGGGCGGCTTCGAGCCCCGGCTGTGGCTCGGTGGCGAGGAGGAACTGCTCGCCACCGACCTGGCCGTGCACGGCTGGTGGCTGGCCTTCGCCGAGGACCTCACCATCCACCACGCGCCCTCCCGGGTACGGGACGCCACGGGCAGGCGCGTCGACGGGCTGCGCAACACCCTCTGGTACACCTGGCTGCGCCGCCCCCTCCCCGCAGCGCTGCGCCGCACCTGGTACCTGGCCCGCACGGTGCCCCGCGACGCGGCCAGCGCCCGCGCCTTCGCCCGGGCCGCCGCGGCCCTCCCGTGGGTGCTGGCCAACCGCCGCCCGGTCCCCGCCCGGGTCGAGGCGCGGCTGGCTGCTTTGGAGAGGGAGCAACGCCGCTCGACGGCACGCCAGTACGTGGGCTGACGGCCGCTCGACGGCGGCCGGGGCGGTGGCATCCGGGAGGCGTCGTCCGCCCGACCGACGGCGCCGACCTACGGCGCCTGTTCGCGTGCCCGTCCGCGGGCGACGCGGAAACCGACGTCGTCCACCGTGAAGGCGGGGTGGCTGCGGCGCCGCGCGGAAGCCCGGCAGCTCCAGTGCTCGTCGAACCAGCCGCCGCCGCGCAGCACCCGGTAGCCGCCGTACACCTCGGGGTCGTAAAGGTCCCAGCACCAGTCCCAGACGTTGCCGAGCATGTCGTGGAATCCCCACGCGTTGGGGCGCTTGCCGCCCACCTCGTGGAGGCGCTCGTGCGAGTTGCCGCGGTACCAGGCGATCTCGTCCGGCGGCCCGTAGCGCGGACCTGCCGTACCGGCGCGGCAGGCGTACTCCCACTCGGCCTCGGTCGGCAGCCGGTACCCGTCCCGGCCCGGCTTGGGGCCCGGCCCGACTGGTGGCTTTACGTAGCGTCTATATTTGGACCCTCTGTAAAGTCGGCCGACCGTGAACGGAGAACCAGCCGTGGTCACCCCCGCCATGGAAGCGCCCCAGCAGCGCGACCCGCGCCATCTGAGCGACCCGCGCTCGGGGCGGCGCTATCCACTGGACCCGCTGCGCTGGCGGGGCGACGACGGGACGCCGCTGCTGGTCTCACCGGCGCGCGGTCTGGCGCCCGCCGACATCGAGACGGCGGACCGCTCGCTGTGGCGCTACCGCGCCGCCCTGCCCGCCCTGCACACCGCGCAGACCGGCCCGGGAACGTCGGGACCGCCGGCGCGGGCGGCACAGCCGGCGGTGCGGCCCGTCAGCCTGGGGGAGGGGTGCACCCCGCTGCTGCGGTGGACGTGGGGCGGGGTGGAGGTCGGCTTCAAGCTGGAGTGGTTCAACCCGAGCGGAAGCTTCAAGGACCGCGGCAGCAGCGTGATGATCTCCGCGCTGGCCGCACAGGGCGTCGGCGAGGTCCTGGAGGACAGCTCCGGCAACGGCGGCTCCTCCGTCGCCGCGTACTGCGCCGCCGCCGGTGTGGACGCCACCATCCTCGTCCCCGAACACACCTCACCGGCGAAGACGTTGCAGGCCACGGCCTACGGAGCACGGGTCACCCCGATACCCGGCGACCGGGACGCCACGGCCGCGGCGGCACTGCGCCGGGCGGAGCACACGGTGTACGCGAGCCACAACTGGCACCCGTACTTCCTGGAGGGCACCAAGACACTGGCGTACGAGATCTGGGAGGACCTCGGATTCCGGGCCCCGGACGCGGTGGTCACGGTCGCCGGGGCGGGCAGCACGGTGCTCGGCTGCGACCTGGGCTTCGGCGAACTCCTCGACGCCGGGCAGATCGCGGCCCGGCCCCGCCTCCTGGTCGCCCAGCCCGCCAACTGCGCCCCGCTGCACGCCGCGTTCCACGCCGGGCGGGACACCCCCGTCCCCGGCGGGTGGCAGCCGACGCTGGCCGAGGGCACGGCCATCAAGGAGCCGATCCGCCTCCCCGAAGTGCTGGCCGCCGTACGCCGCTCGGGCGGCAGCACGGCCGCGATCCCGGAGGCGGACATCGCCTCGGCCGTCCGCCGGCTCGCGGCCACCGGGCTGTACGCGGAGCCCACCAGCGCCACCGCGGCGGCGGCCGTCGAGGTCTTCGCTGCCCGGGGCCAACTGCGGCCGGGCGGGACCACGGTGGTGATCCTCACCGGCTCGGCCCTCAAAGCGCCGACCGCGATGGCCACCCTGGTGGAGGGGGCGCCGTGAGCAGCCGGGAGGACGAGGTGTTGCTGCGGGAGGCGGAGAAGATCGTCACCGCGGTCGGCCGGATGTTCCCCGGCCTGTGCGAGGCCGTACTGCACGACCTGCGCAGCCCCGAGCACGCGGTGCGCACGGTGGAGAACAACCTCTCGGGCCGCCGGATCGGCGATCCGGCGACCGAACTGGGCCTGGCCCGCATCGCGGACCCCACCCACCCCGAGGTCCTCCAGAACTACCCCAACCGCTTCCCCGACGGCCGGCCCGCCAAGAGCACCTCGATCGGCATCAAGAACAGCGAGGGCGTCTACATCGCCGCCGTCTGCCTCAACCTGGACGTCTCCGTACTGTCCACCCTCACCCGCGGCCTCAACGAGCTGCTGCGCACGGAAGAGCACCAGCCGCCGGTCCACGAGACCCTGCGCGCCCGCACGGTGGAGGAACTGCGCACCGTCACCGAGTCGTTCGCCGCCGCCCGCGGCACCACACCCCGCGCCCTGGCCACCACGGACCGCGCCACCCTGGTCCACACCCTCAAGGACCAGGGCTTCCTCGAACTCAAAGGCGCCGTACAGACCCTCACAGGCCTGTTGGGCGTCTCCCGAGCCACCGTCTACAACGACCTGCGCCGCCCACCCGATCAACCGATGACCTCCACGCCGTAGCGGGCGGCTCCGTGGGCGCTGTGACCGGTGTATCAGCATCGCCGCAGCCGAGCTCCTCGGTTGCGGCTCGGGGGGAGAGAGGACGTATGACCGTGACGGCGTTCGACGAGTCCGAGCGTCGGGCATGGGCGGGCAAGGCCGATGCCTATGCGGGCAGCTTCGCCAAGCTCTGCGCGTATCCGGTGCCCGGGTTGCTCGACGCAGCCGGGGTCGAGGCAGGAACGCACGTCCTCGACGTGGGGACGGGCACGGGCACCGCCGCCGCGACCGCGTGCGAGCGGGGCGCGAAGGTGGTGGCGGTCGACGCCGAACCCGCCATGATCGCCACTGCGGCTCAGGAAGCGCCGGCGGCCGAGGTACGCCTCGCCGCCCTGCCGGACCTTCCTTTCGACGACGGTGCGTTCGACGCCGTGGTCGGCAACTTCGTCCTCAACCATGTCGGACGCCCTCGGGCGGCCCTGGCGGAGCTTCGCAGAGTGACTCGGCCGGGTGGGAGGGTGGCTGTCACCATCTGGGCAGTCCCCCCGGCCCCTGGACAGGCTCTGCTCGGACGAGCCGTCCAGGAGGCGGGGGTCGGTCGACCGGCTCACCTGCCTGCTCTTGCTCCTGAGGAGGACTTTCCTCGTACTGAACAGGGCTTCGCCACGTTGCTCGGTGACGCGGGTTTGCGTCATGTCGTTTGCGACATCCTCGAATGGGATCACTGGACGACTCCACAGGAGTGGTGGAGCGGCCCGGCCGCCGGAGTGGCGACGATCGGGCAGATACTGAAGAGCCGGCCACCCGGGGTCGTCGAGGAGATCAGGGGCCACTTCGTCGCGTTGTGTGCCGAGTTCGTCCGCTCGGGCGGCGCGTTGGTGCTGCCTCATGCGGCCCTGCTGGCGCATGGGCGGGTCTGAAACGAGCTGTCGGGCCCCTCACTCCGCCTCCGCCTCCGCCAGGGTTTCGACACTCACCTGCACCGAGAGGTTGTTGTTGATCGTGTAGTACGGCCTCGCCGAGTGGGCGGCACCGTCCCGGCTGGTCACTCGCTGCGACGGGTACTTGAAGACGCGCTTCTTGTCCGGGATGTCATCGAGTATCCGTCCGAGGCGGACAGGCTCCTCGTCCTCGGCCGGGCGCAGCCACAGGTCCCACACCCGGTGGCCGGGCAGCAGGGAGCCGAGGGGCAGTTCGGCAGCGAAGTCGCGTACCGAGTGGCCTGTGTCGGTGCCGTGCTCGGGTGCGGCGGCCTGCGGTTCGGAGCGCTCCTCGCTGTCCGGGCGCACCGGTACGCGCACGGACGACGCGGCAGCGTCGCGGGGGTGCGCCTCCAGGCACGCGGTTGCCGAGAGGCGCGCACCGTAGAGCCTGCCCTGCAGGGTGATGGCGTCGTCGGCCACGCGCAGCGCCCCTGCCTCCGCGTGCGGTCGACGTAGCCACGTACGGACGGCGAGATTGCCGTACTTGGTCGTGTAGGGGATCCGGACGCCGAGCCAAGCCTGTGTGTCGACAGACGCACTGCCGACAAGGGAACGCAGATCGTGCACCCCGGGCAGCAGTCGCTGCGGCTCTTCGTCGCCGAGGGTGAGGTAGGCGTCCCAGCGCCCCTCGCGAAGCCGCGTCGTGCTGGGCAGCGAGGCCTGCAGCCTGCCGTCTGCCGCTGCGCGGGCGAGCGGCAGTCTGAGGGAGGCGTCCGGGCCGTGTTGATGGCGCAGGCGCAGCAGCACGGCCGCGGACTCGGGCACCTCGGGGGCCCCGGCTTCCTCGTCCGCCCCCTCGCAGAGCCGCACCCGGAAGGTGAGCCCCCCGGCGCTGTCGGTCGTGCAGTCGGCGCGCGGGCGGTGGACCCTGCGAACGGCTGGGGAACCGGCATCCGGCGGGGCCGCGACCACGGCGTCGTCCGGTGGCGTGGCGCAGGAGTGCCGCGTCATGTCCGTGCTCCTTCCAAGGCGTGCTTCACTCCGAGCCGGACCGTCTCCCTGGCCGCGTACGCTCCGCCGAGCAGGGTGCCGCGCGCCCGGTGGAGGGTGCCGGCCCGGCGGTTCACCAGCGAGGTCAGCAGGTCCTCGTACCGGGCGGCCACCCGCGCCGGATCGAACCGCGCCGATGCGCTGAGCGCGGCTTGCCCCATCCGCGTCCGCAGCCCCTCGTCGTTGATGAGGCGGAGCAGCGCGCCGGAGATCGCGTTCACATCGCCTGTGGGAACCAGCAGCCCGTCCTCGCCGTCGCGGATGATCTCCCCCGGCCCGTGCGGGCAGTCGGTGGCCACGACGGGGAGGCCGCACCGCATGGCCTCGACAATGGTCATACCGAAGGATTCGAGGCTCGAAGTGACCGCGCAGATCGATCCCTTCACCCATTCGGTCTCGATGGGATTCGCCGAGCCCATCAGTAGTACGTGGTTGTAGAGGCCGAGTTCGTCGATGAGCTTCCTCAGCTTGTTCTCCTCGCGGCCGTGCCCGTAGATCCGCAGGCCCCAGTCGGGACGCTCGCGGACGACCTCCGCGAAGGCGCGTACGAGCACGTCGTAGCGCTTGGCGGGGGCGAGCCGGCCCGCGGCCACCACCCACTTGCCGCTGCCGTCCGCGGGCGTGACCTCCGGGGCGGGCACGCTGTTGGGCAGCGATTCGACGTGCACACCGGGCAGCCGCAGGGAGCTGCGGTAGTCGCGGGCATCGGCTTCGGTCACCGTGGTCACCGCGTCCAGCCGGGGATAGGTACGGCGCAGCAGGCGCTTGAGTCTCGCGGAATGCGTGGCAAGCGTGAGGTGCTCCTGCCCCACACGGACGGGTCCGCGGCGTGTCTGCCGTGCCACGTGCACGTTGAGTCCGGGCCGTGTGCCTATCACGACGTCCGCCTCGGTGCTGCTCAGGTACTCCCCGATCCGGCGGTCCGTCAACGCGCTGTGCTGGGCGTACTGGCCGTCGGCAGCGGGGAAGACCCGGGCGGGGCGGGCGTGTTCGGGGTCGGCGCCGTCATACGTCGGTCTGTGCCGTCGCATGTCGACCAGCGAGGTCAGCCGTACGCCGTCGCCCGGCTCGAAGAACGGCCGGTCCCGGAACCGGAAGGCCGAGACGACCTCCACGTCGTGCTGTTCGGCGAGCGCCTGCGCCAGATTGAAGGTGGTGCGGACCGTTCCGCCCATCCCGTACGCGCTGAAGATCAAGAAGGAGATGTGCATTGTTCCTCGAATCCCTGGATGTCGACGATGCCTGACCGAGGTGCCGACGACGTCTGACCGCTCGCTGAACGGCTTTCACCGCAGCGCCGAAGCGGTACCCGTGCCTCGCCGGGACAAGCCGGCCGTTTCCGCGCGGAGACGGTGCCGCCTTACTGCATCGCCGACTCGGGGGTGGTGTTCCAGTAGGAGACGGTGGAGTTGTCGCTGATCGCGAGACCCGCTCCGGGAGCGGTGAGGGTGGCGGTGGCGCCGGTGCCGTGCTGGTCGCGGTTGGCCAGCTGGACGGTGAGGTGCTTCTCGCGGTGCATGTTGCCGCCGTCGCCCTTCTCCAGGCCGAGTGAGGCGTAGGCCGACTCGCCCGGCTCCAGGGAGACCACGGCCTGGGGCTTGCCGCCGCCGACCGCGATCGGGGCCTGGGCGTCCGGGTAGCCCACGAACGGGTAGCCGTACAGGTCGCAGCGGGTGCTGCCGTTGTTGGTGGCCTTGAGTAGGATGACCGGCGCGCTGCCGCCGGTCTCCTTGAGCCCGACGGAGACCTTGCCGACGGTGCAGGCGGTCCGCTTCACGCCCGCGGCCTCGGCCTGGGTCGTCCCGCCCGCGGTGCTGCTGCCCCCGTTGCCGCTCTTCGCGCCGCTGCTGCCGCTGCCGCTGCCCGTGGAGCCGGAGCCGTTCGTCTGCGAAGCCTTCGACGGCGAGTCCTTCGTCTGCGAGTCCTTCGACACCGCCGAGGAGGACGAGGAGCCGGCGTCGTCCTCCTTGCCGCCGCCGTCCTGGCAGGCGGTCAGCGAGAACGCGGCGGTGGCGGCGACGGCGACGAGGCCGGCGGAACGGACGGTACGGCGAGTACGAGCGGTCATCACGAGGTCCCCCACGAATGTCGGACGCGGCACGGCTGCCCACTTCCGCGGGGCGCCCCGGCCGGGTTCAGTTGTCGGTACATGCACTTCGATGGCGACCGGCCCGGATTTGTTCACGGCATTTTGTCCGCACCCTGTAACAGCCCGTCGGCGCCAGCCGGGAGCGACAGCTGTTCCATGCGGCCACTTGCAGGCCTGGGATTTCGCCTTCCGAGCAGCGAAAAAGCCCTCCCGATGGGAGGGCGGATCGTGGGGCCACCGGCAGTGCCCGGGCAGACGCCGTGGGAGTCGACGATCGTGCCCGGGCCCGGGTGCCGTCGGGTCGGTTGACCTTGCGTTGGTCGGTCGGCTGAGCGGTCGGTCGGCTGGGCGGTCAGGCGGACAGCGCTGCGAGCTCCGCGTTGGCGCGCTCGGTGACAAGGGCGAGGACGCGGCCGGTGGCGGCCAGGTCCTCGTCGGGTATCCCGCCCCAGATGCGGGCGCTGACGGGGGCGGTCTCGTCGCCGACGGCGGCCAACAGCTCGCGCCCCGCATCCGTGGGGCGAAGGTGCTCGCCGTCCGTGACGAGCAACTGCTTGGCCAGCAGCGCGTCGACAGTGGCGCGGATGTCGGCCGGGTCGGCCTTGAGGGAGTCCTGGACACGGGTGACGAGATCGTCCGGTGTCAGCGGGGCGTCGGCGGTGATGGCGGCACGCAGGGCGACCTGCTGCTGGAACGTGCTGCCGTGCCGGGCCAGGACGTGCTCCAGGACGCCGCGGGCGGCGTAGTGGGCCAGGGCGAGGTTGCGGGCGTTGGCGACGGGTGCGGTGGTGGATGCGCCGGTGGTGGATGCGCTGGTGGTCATGGTGTTGCCCCCTGAGTGATCTCGTCGTTCGGTACGGATGGGATGAGAGGCGCGTCGAGCAGGGTCGTCAGCTCGTCGGTGAACGCGTGCGTCCGCGGGGCGTCGAGACCGCCGAGCGGCTCCAGCAACTGATCAAGCAGCTCCTGGACCACTGTGATGGCCTGCCGTGTGACGGCCCGGCCCTGCTCGGTGAGCGCGAGCTGTACGGCGCGGGGGTCGCGGGGGTCGCGGGTGCGCTCGATCAGACCGGACGACTCCAGTGCGCGCGCCAGCTTCGAGACGTACAGCGCCTCCAGGCCGGTGTGGTCGGCGAGTCGGCGCTGACTGGGCCGCTCGCCGGTGCGCTGCATGCCGTGCAGCGACGCGACCAGCGAGTACTTCGCGTGGGTGAGACCCAGCGGAGCCACAGCGCGATCGACCGCGACGCGCCATTTGTTGGCGAGTCGCCATACCAGGAAGCCGGGCGTGGGACCCGGTGAACCCTTGCTCATGGCGAATACATTACATGGCTACTATAGCCATGGCTACTATCTGCCGAGGGGAACCCTGAGAGTCAGCGGGCGGGTGGCGGAGGTGCGTGTCGGTCCTGTCGGTCCTGTCGGCCTCGTTGGTCTCGTTGGTCTCGTTCGTCTTGCCCAGGGGAGCGGTCAGCCCAGGTCCCCACCGGGACTGCGAGGGCGGTTGCGGCAGAGGGAGCGTGGGCGGCCGGCAGGGCGGTCACCGTATCGAGGGCGACGTCGAGGGCAGCCGAGAAGCAGGTCTTCCTGGCGTGCGAGGTCGGAATCGTGACTGGCTCAGGGAAGTCTTCATACTCGTCATGAGCGGCCAACGAGTTGTGCCCGGCCGCCGAGGTCTGGCCGCCCGTGCCGGAGCCCTCCCTGCTGCCTGAGACAACGGCCATGGGCGACACGGTCTTGAAAGGCTCTCGGGGACTGCGGGGATGGACGAGTCCGCCTGAGACTGGGTCACGCGAGCCGAGCCTTGGCGTGGCCGGCAGGTCGGCGTGGTGGTGGCGCCGGGTGGGTCAGGAGATGAAGTCGTGGAGGGCGGGCAGTGCCGCGGTCGTTCCGATTGGTGCTATGTGGACCACGGCTTCCTCGAACTGGAAGTAGGAGAGCCCTTCGTGGCGCGGGCCGATGACGAGAAGGTTGCTCCCGCGGCGCCAAGCGGCGTGCCGCCAGTCGCCGGGCCCCATGGCCAGGGTGCCGCCTTCGGTGGTGAGATCGCGCTCTGGGGGGCCGAGGCGTTGGGTGAAACCGGTGATGGCGTCGTCGATCTGCGCGTCGAACACCTCCCGTCCGGCGTTCTCGTGGCTGGACCAGCCGGGCAACGTGCCCCAGAAGTCCTCAGCCCATTCCTCGCCACCAACCCAGTAGAAGTGGGCGAACGACAGGGACAAGTGATCCCCGACGTAGGCGAGATGGCCTTCGGCGGTGATGAGAGTGTCCTCCAGGGGCAAGTCGTCGCTTTCCCGCCAGCCCAGACGCCCCACTGCTGCTTCGAAGACCGCCCGGTCGTCCCACGGCAGTTCCGCCAGGCCGACGATCTGCTGCACCAGGAGGGGTGTGACGGGGCAGGCGGCGACGTGGTCGGCGATCGGGTCCTCGTCTGTCATGGCGGAAACGATATCCAGCCCGTATGACGACATCGGCTCTCCCTCTACGTGACCTTGTGGGCCCGTGGGACGCGTGGAGAAGACCTCACGGCCAGTGCACAGAATCCGGCAGAGCCAGGACGGGTAGCTGGGCCTTTGCCGGATGACGCAGCTTTCCGTTTAAGCGGACGGGTACAGCGCGTGCGGCGTCCGTCTCGCTCATACGGCTGAAGTGTCCGGCCTGTTCGAGATCGCCGACGGCGCGCTGGGCGGTGCGTTCGGTGATGCGGCAGGTCCTTCGACTCCGCCAACGGTGATCAACGCAGTCGGATCGTCGCCGATCCGGCGTGCGTTCACCTGCTCCTGGTCTCGGAGGGCCGGGGTCCTGCGGCGCGGCGGAGCCGGTTGGCGATCGCGAGTCCCAGCCCCTCCTCCGCCGGCAGCGGCGCGACGATGAGGTCGCACCCTTGCTGGTCGAGCTCGCGCAAGAACCCGTACAGCCCGTGCGCGTAGGCGCCCATCGAGGTGGGGATCGTCACCTGGGCGTGTGCCTTGACCGGGGAGTCGGCGAGGGAGGGAGGCAGGAAGACGCCCACCTGGTGCCCGAGCTCCTGTTCGCGCTCCGCTTCGGCGACGAGGTTCTCGGGTTCGACGAGGACGACCCGGGCGCGCGGCGCGTAGTGGGAGGGATGCTGGCCCGGCACGCGGACGCGGCTGGTGGAGGGGACCGCGAGCGGGTGCCCCAGGACCGCTTCGAGGTCCTCGCGCGTGGCTCCGCCCGGCCGCAGGATGCTCGGGACATCGCCCGTGACGTCGACGATGGTCGACTCGACGCCGACCCCGCAGGGGCCGCCGTCCAGCACGAAGTCGACCCCGTCCCCGAGCTCGGCGCGAACGTGGTCGGCCGTGGTGGGGCTGACCGAGCCGAAGCGGTTGGCAGAGGGTGCCGCCACACCGCCGCCGAAGGTCTTGAGCAGGGTGAGCGCGACGGGATGGCCGGGCACGCGCACGGCCACCGTCCGCAGGCCGCCGGTTGCTTCGAGAGGCACCCGGTGCCCGCGTCGCAGGACCAGTGTGAGGGGGCCCGGCCAAAAGTGCTCGGCCAGCAGGCGGGCCGCCGCGGGCACGTCCTCGGCCCAGTCGTCGAGGTGGTCCGCGCCGCTGATGTGGACGATCAGCGGATGGGTGGGCGGGCGCCCCTTGACCTGGAAGATGCGCGCGAGGGCGGTGGGGTCCTCGGCGTTGGCGCCCAGCCCGTAGACGGTTTCGGTCGGGAGGGCCACCAGGCCCCCGGCGCGCAGCACATCGGCCGCCTTGCCGATGTCGATGTCACTGGTTCGTGCGGTCACCCTCCCGATTCTTGCACCGTTCCGCTTGCCGCATCCGGTGGGCCGGGATGCTCTTGGCGCATTCGATGAGCCGGGGCCGGCAACACCGCGCGGTCCGCCCGCGGGACAGGCCCGTGGGACCGGGGCGGGCCCGCCGGGTCCTACCGTGGAGAGGCGGCAGGCTTGCTCAGGCCGTGGGAGGCGACCAGCTGCGCGCTGCCGTCGGCCAGCCGGTAGGACACACCCACCACGGCCAGGCGGCCGGCCGCCACCTTCTCGGCCAGGACGCGGGAGCGGTCCAGCAGCAGGTCCACGGTGTGCCGGATGTGCTCGTGAAGGATCTCCTCGTCCTGGCCGCGTCCGGCGGCGCGGGCCGCCAGCACGCTCGGGGTCACCCGCTCGACGACGTCACGGACGAAGCCGGCGGGCGCCCTGCCGCCGTCGGCGGCCTCCTTGGCTGCCGCGATCGCGCCGCACGAGTCGTGGCCCAGGACCACGACCAGCGGGCAGTCCAGCACGCTCGCCCCGTACTCGATGCTGCCCAGCACCTCCGCACCGACCACGTGCCCGGCTGTGCGGACCACGAACAGGTCGCCCAGTCCCCGGTCGAAGATGATCTCGGCGGCCAGCCGGGAATCGGAGCACCCGAACAGCACCGCAAAGGGGCTCTGCCCCGGTGCGGTCGCGGCACGGCGCGCGGCGTCCTGGTTGGGGTGCTCGGGCGAACCGGTGACGAACCGCTGGTTGCCGGCCAGCAGCATCTCGAAGGCGTCGTCGGGAGTCGGCGTCAGTGTCTCAGTCATGGCCGCAGGTTATGCGACGACGAAAGCAGCAGGCCGGGGCAGCACTCCCTCCACGCGTCTGCCTGAACGGACCGGAGTCGTCACCATGCACCGCTCTCACGGCCCGCACCGTCAGCCCAAGCCGCTCTCGGTGTGGTGGGACACCGCCGCCCCACCGGTCCACCGCCGCGACACGCCGGGGCTCCCGCAGCGGGGCAGAGCCCAACCGCCGTCCCGAGACACTCCGTAGTCAACTGCTGCGCTCCTACGCGTACTGCATGCTGCGTGACCGAATGCTGCGTGACCGACGGATGCTCGGCAAGCCCGGCAAGGGCCTCTTCTACTACGTCTGCTACAAGGACGACACCCGCCGTAGTACTGCGGACTGGGCAGCCCAGCACCCACCAGTACCTCCGGGCCCAACTCGCCGCGCGGCACCCGTCGGCTTCGGGCCGGCGCAGGACGGCGTGCCGGACGCCGGAAGTCCGCTACCACCGGCCCCGCCGCGAGATCCACCTCCAGGTGACCGTATCCGCCGCCACGGCCTCTGACCTGGCGCGGCCGACCCCCCGGGCGCTGGCCCCCGGGCGGACGATGTGACCCCGACCGGCCGTGTTTTGTGCGCCCCCGGCAGGACTCGAACCTGCGGCCAAGCGCTTAGAAGGCGCCTGCTCTATCCACTGAGCTACGGGGGCCGGCCTCCGTCGCGGGGTGGGCGGGCTCGCCGTCCCCCGTGACCACGGCGGGGTCAAGGATAGGGGGCCGTGCGGCTCGTCCTGTTCGCTTCACGGCCGCGACGCTTTGTGGAGGTTCCGTGAAGCGGTCCCGATAATCGCAGGCGGGTGCGATTCATGCAGCGGTTTTGGCGGCGTGGGGTGCGGGTGTTGCGCAGTCGTTATGGGGGCGGCGGGGTGGCAGGTGGGTCATGCGGGGTGAATGGTACGAAAGGGGTCATTCGATGGTGAAACCACTCAATTTCATCGTCCGCAACCGCGAATAAGCTTCAAAACTGCCGCAAAATTGGGCATTCTGCCCATGTGGCGATCTTGGACGTACGGCTCGAACTGCTCGACGCGCTCACCGCACTGCGGGAGCGCGTCGCTGCCGCGCGCTTCCCCCTCCCCTTGCCGGGCGCCGAACGCGCCCGCCGCTCCAGGGACGAGCTGCTCTCCCAGCTCGACGACTACCTCGTCCCGCGCGTGCGCACCCCCGAGGCGCCGCTGCTCGCGGTGATCGGGGGTTCCACGGGCGCGGGCAAGTCGACGCTGGTCAACTCGCTCGTGGGGCGCAAGGTCAGCGAGGCCGGGGTGCTGCGGCCCACGACGCGCACGCCTGTGCTGGTCTGCCATCCGGACGACCGGGGGTGGTTCGTAGGACAGCGTGTGCTGCCCCGGCTGGAGCGGGTCTGGATGCCCCGGCAGGACGCGGCGGCCGGTACGCCAGGCATGCTCGGCGTACCCGGCATGTCCGGCGGCGGTGCCTCCGGCGGTACCGGCCCGCACAGCCCTCACGACTCGCACGGCGCTCACGACTCGCACGGCCCCGACGGCAGTCACGGCATGCACGGCACCAACGGCGGGCACGGCGGGCGGGACGGCGCGGGCGGAGGCACCGACCGCTTCGGCGGCCGGACGGCGGCCGACCGCTCCACCGACTGGGAGAGCGGCTGGGCAGCGGACTGGGACCCGGGGCGGGGTGCCGGACGGGACGCCGTCCGCGATTCCGGGCGGGAGGCGGCCTGGGACGGCGGCTGGGGCGCCGGGCCCGAGGCGGACTGGGAGACCGAGTGGGACGCCGAGCGGGACGAGCCCCGGCGACTCCTCCGCCTGGAGACCGACAGCGGTCTGCCCCCCGGCCTCGCGCTGCTCGATGCGCCCGACATCGACTCCCTCGTCGCACACAACCGCGATCTGGCCGCCGAACTGATCTGCGCCGCCGACATCTGGGTGCTCGTCACCACTGCCGCGCGCTACGGCGATGCCATCCCCTGGCATCTGCTGCGCACGGCCAAGGAGTACGACGTCACCCTCGCCACCGTCCTCGACCGGGTGCCGCACCAGATGGCCGCCGAGGTCACCGCGCAGTACGGCCTGCTGCTGGAACGCGAAGGCCTCGGACAGGTGCCCCGCTTCACCATCCCAGAGCTGCCCGAATCGGCGGGCGGCTCCGGACTGCTGCCCGTCTCGGCCGTCTGCGGGCTGCGCGACTGGCTGGAAGAGCGCGCGAGGGACGCCGACGCCCGGTACGCGGCGGCCAGCCGTACAGCGGACGGCACGCTGGCCTCGCTGCGCCCCCGTATCACCGCCCTCGCCGGCGCCTCCGCCGCACAGCACGCGGCAGCCGATCGGCTCACCCGGCTCATCGAAACCACCTACGAGAACGCCGGGAAGCGCCTGCGCACCCGTATCGCCGACGGCGAACTGCTGGCCGGGGACGCGGCCGAGCACTGGCGCTGCTTCCCCACCGACAGCGACGGCGACGAACTCTTCGACGCCTTCGCCGACGGCCTGACCGCGCTGCTGTCCGGCGCGGTCGCGGCCGCCGACGAACGCATCGCCGAACTGCGCCGTGGCGTGCCGGGCCTGGAGGAGTGCGCCCGGCTTCTCCCGGGCGGCCAGAGCGAGCGTGACGAGGCGGTGGGCCGGATCGGCGTGATGGTGCGCCGATGGCGCCGCTGCGTCGAGGAACTGGCCGAGGAGGAGACACACGCCGCAGGCCGCGCCGCCTGCGGCGAGGAGGAGACCGAGCGCGTCGCCGGGCTGCTGGCCGCCGCCCTCCTCGGCGGACGCCGGGCAGCGGGCGCCGACGACGCCCTGGAGGAACTGCTCGGCGAAGCAAACGCCCTCGAGCTGCGCGAGCAGTGCGCTCAGCTGCTGGAGGACTGTGTGCAGCGCGTGCTGTACGGCGAGTGCGACCTGAGACTCGCCCCGCTGGAGGAGCTCAACGCCGGGCCGGAACCCCAGATGGAACTGATCGCCGCGTTCTCCGTACTGGACAAGCTCAACAGGACGCACGGGCTGCACGAGCCGCACCAGCTCCGCGAGCTCCACCGGCCGCAGGAGCTGAGCAAGGCGGACGTGACCGCCCGTGAATTCCCGCCGACGCGTAGCCCGCTCGGCCCGGACGGCACGCGCGGTCTGCAGAGCGCGCACATGGAGAGGTGACAGCAGTGACGTCCACCGATGCCACCAACCCCGGAGCGGGTGAGCCGCCCGAGCGGTCCGGACGACCTGTTCGGCCCGAACCAACTGATCGGCCCGAACCAACTGATCGGGCAGTGCGGTCTGAGCGGTCCGAGCGCTGGCGCAGCTGCTGGCCCGACGGCTGGGTCAGCCCGCACAGCGAGCCCGTCGAGGGGCAGCTGGAGCTCAGCTTGGACGAGGAGGCCCCGCCCCGGCAGGCCCCCTCGCACAGCGGACCCGACGGATCGCTGGGCCACCGTGCCGCCGCCGACCTGCCGCGCCAGCAGTCGGAGGCCGCAGCAGCCGGCCCGTCGGAGGCCGGACGCGTCCCGTGGCAACCGGACGGGACGAGCGGTTCGGAAGAGCAGCCGGACGGAACGGGCGAGCGGCGCGCTTGTGACGAGCCGGAGGACTCCGAGCAGCGGGCCGAGCGGAGCGGCGGCACGGGGGCGGCGGAGCGCCCGGAGAACAGCCGCAGCCACACCGACGGGGACCGCTCCCACCGGGGCACCGAGCCGCCGGACGTTCACGCGTACGCGATCGGCCCCGAGCCCGCCTGGGACGACGGCGTCATCGCCCGTAGAGCCCGCGCCGAGCGTGCCGAACGGGCGGCCCCGCTCGCCCCGCGCGCCGAGCACGGGGAGCCCGCCGGGTATGCGGAGCGCGCCGAGCACGGGGTGGAGCGCGCGGAGGAGGCTGCACGGGCCGAGCACGCCGCCGCCGAGCACGTCGCCGCCGAGGCGGAGGCCGGTCTCCGGGCGCCGAAGCCACGGGGGCACGCCAGTGAGACGGACAGCACGGAGCGGGGGGCGGGCCATCCAAGGCCCGGCTTCGCCCCCACCCCGCCCTGGCGCGGCACCGCCTGGCCGAAGCCCCCCTACGGCACTGCCTGTGAGGCCGGACAGGAAACGCCGCCGCCCGCCGCCCCGACACCCCCGCCGGCCGTCCAGGAGTCCTCAACCCCGGCCGTACCAAAGACGCCCGTCCAGTCCGCACAGGAGACACCCATCCAGGCCGCACAGGGGACAACCGCCCAGGCCGCACAGGAGACCCTCGCCCAGGCCGCACAGCGCGGCAATCCCGACAGGGGCGTCGGCCAGGACGTCGAAAAGGGAACCCACCAGGACACCGGAACGGCCTCCTCCAGGAACATCGAAAGGGACCTGTGCCGGGACATCACAAGGGACCTCCGCAGGGACATCCGTAGGGACCCCCGGTGCGACGCGGGAGAGAGTGCCCTGCGCAAGCGGCTCGGGGCCCTCCGCGAACTCGTCGGACTGTCACGCACCCGGCTGGACACCGACGTGCTCGCCGAGGCGGGAAAGGTGCTGGACGAAGCGGCGACGCGCCGAGCGTTGCCCCGCTCCTACACCACCGTCGCCCTCGCGGGCGCGACAGGCAGCGGAAAGTCGTCCCTGTTCAACGCGTTGACAGGCGGACGCCTCTCCGAAGTGGGCATGCGCCGCCCCACCACTGCGGCACCGGTGGCGTGCACCTGGGAGGCGGGCCGGTACAGCGACGGCGGGCCCGACGGGCTCCTGGACAGACTGGGCATCCCGCAGCACGCACGGCACCGTACGCACGACGGCACACTGAGCGGCCTCATCCTCGTCGACCTGCCCGACCACGACTCCGTCGCACCAGGGCACCGCGAACAGGTGGACCGGATGCTGGAACTGGTCGACGCGGTGGTGTGGGTCGTCGACCCGGAGAAGTACGCCGACGCGCTGCTGCACGAGGGCTATCTGCGACAGCTCGCCGGGCACGCCGAGGTGACGTTCGTCGTCCTCAACCAGACGGACCGGCTCACCCGGGACGCCGTGGATGTCGTCCTGGACGACTTGCGGCGGCTGCTGGACGAGGACGGTATGGCACTGGGCGAGCACGGGGAGCCGGGAGCGGTCGTGCTGTCCGCCTCCGCCCTCACCCACGAGGGCATCGACGTCCTGCGCGAGGAGTTGGGCGAGTTCGTCGCACAGCAGCGCGCCGCCGTCCTGCGGCTGACCGCCGACCTCGACGACGCGATGGAACGGCTGCGCCCCGTCTACGCCGAGCCCGGGCCCGGTACCGAGGACGGCCCCATCGGGCTGACCGAGCGCGCCCGTGAGGACTTCGAGGACCGTCTGGCCGTCGCCGTCGGCGCCGCTGCCGCCGGACAGGCCGCCGAGCGGGCCTGGCTGCGCCAGGCCGAGCACTCCGCCGGCATCCCCTGGGTGCGCGCACTGCGCTGGTACGCCTCCAGGCCCACCCAGGAGCGGGACGAGTCGGCCCCGACTCCCCTGGGGGAGGCCCAGGGAGGGGAGCACGAAGGCACCGCCGTCGGTCGGCCCGCCCGCCGCGAGACCCTGCAGCAGCCGCTCGCCGCCCGGCCGGTGGTGGCGCAGGCCGTACGGGAGTTGGCGGACGCGGCAGCGAGCGGTCTGCCCGGCGCCTGGGCGCGCACCGTACGCGAGTCCGCCCGGCGCGGTGCCGCGGGCCTGCCGGAGGTGCTGGACGAGGTCATGGAGGTGTGCGCCTCCGGACCGGACGCGGCGCGGACGGCGTCGATGACGGACATCGCCCTGGGGATGGACGCCAACTGGCCGACGCGGGCCGCCGCACTGACTGGCCGCGCCGCACCGATCGTGCCCAATCAGCAGCCTTCCGCGGACGCGTCCGCGAGGTGGCGCGGAAGGGACGAGCCGACGGATGCCACCGCGGCGGCGGCCGGGCCTCAGGGCGTACCCGGGGCGGCGGCCGGACCGATCGCGGATGCTGCGGAAGGGGTGGAAGAGGAATCGCGGGGCGCGGGCAGGCGCACGGGCCTGGGGGCACGCGTGCCGCGCCCGACCTGGCACACCGCGGCTTTCGCGGGCCAGTGGCTGCTGTTGGCCCTGCAGGCGGTGGGAGCCGTGTGGGCGGTCGCGATGGTCGTCCTCGCGCACGGTGTCGACCGGACCGTACTGCTGCCCGGGGCGCTCTTCGCGGCGGCCACTCTCGCGGGCCCGGCGCTCGCCTGGGTGTGCCGGAGAGCCGCGCGCGGCCCGGCGCGGGCATACGGGTTGGAGGAGGAGCGGAGGCTGCGTCAGTTGGCGGCGTGCTGCGGCCGGACGCGGGTGCTGGAGCCGGTGGCCGCCGAACTGCTGCGGTACCGGCAGGTGCGGGAGCAGTACGCGATCGCGGCCGGTGCGGTGGACTCGACCCCGCAGGAGCGGCCGATGGTCGGCGGAGGAGTCGCGGGGGTCGCGGAGGCCGTCGGGGCACTGGACGCCGCCGCGGCGGCTGTCGCGGCCGCTGCGGGCGACATGGCCGCTGCCGCCACGGCGGGCGGTGCGGCCGGCGCCGGCTCCAGGGGCCTGGACGCTCACGCGCAGACCGACGGCCAGGGTGAGGCGCACGCCCCCGCGCACGGCGACGCACGAGCCCAGGCACGGGGTGATGCGCACACCGAGGCGGGTGGGGAGGTACGAGCCGAGGCGGCTGGCGACGTACGCGCACAGGCGGCTGGTGGCGCGCATGCCGACGCCTCCGATGCGGCACGCGAGAACGGGGACGGCTCACCCGCAGGGAGGACCGAGTTGTGCACAACCTCCGAGTAATCCACAGCTGAGAACTTCTTTCCCCGCTTCTCCACTTCCGCCCTCACTCTGGAATCCGCACGACGACACCACCCGGTGACCGCCTCGCGGCGGCGCCGAGCTGGTGTCCGAAGGCAGCCGACCGGCTGCGATCCGGGGGAGGTTCGGATGAACGAGACGTATGTGACGGTGCTGGGCAATGTGGCGACGAAGGTCGACCACTGGACCGCGCCGTCGGGGGTGCCCGTCGCCAGGTTCCGGCTGGCCAGCACCGTCCGGCGGTTCGACAAGCACAAGGGGTGCTGGACGGACGCGTCCACCAGCTTCTACACGGTCTGGGCGTGGCGAGGGCTGGCCGTCAATGTCGCCTCGTCGGTGGCGCGCGGCGAACCTGTGGTCGTCCGGGGGCAGCTGCGGGTCGTCGAGGAGGAGCGGGAGGACAGGCGGTATCTGTCGGCCGATCTGATGGCGTCGACGGTCGGGCACGATCTGACGCGCGGGACGTCCGCGTTCGTACGGACCTCCCGCGCGGCCCCGGAACCGTTCCGTGGGCCGGACGTCCATGGCCCGGAGCCGACCCGTGGCCCGGAGCCGACCCGTGGCCCGGAGCTGACTCGTGGGCCGGCGCCGACGTGGCCGCCGGTCGAGAGTGCCGGTCCGTCTCCGTTCGGAGCTCCTGGTGACGGGGCGGACACTTCCGGTGTCGGATCGGCCGCGAAGGAGGGAGCGGAGAGCGAGGAGCTGGTGTCCGAGGGGTAGCGGAAGGAAGCGTTCCAGGTCAGCGCGGTGCGCCTTGATCGTCCCGGTCCGCCGGATTCGGCGATAACGATTCCGAGTCGGAATGTGTGGCCACCGTGAATCGTGGGGATTGCGCGGCGTCCGTCTCCTTACGATCCCACGCGTACTGACCAGGGGGTTCGAAGCTTTGCGGTAGACCAGCGGTACGTGGGCGACGCGGCCGGGGGGAGGTTCTGCCAAGAGGGGAAGACCATGACTTGTGCACGCGCGCGGGCGGCCCGCAGGCTCACCGTCGTCGCGGCGGCCACAGGGCTGTGCGCGACCGGCATGGTGAGCAGTGCCGGGTCGGCCGCGGCTGCGGTGACGGCCCGGTCGGCCGCCGGAGCCGCCTCCGGAGGAGCGTTCACCGAGGGGATACCGGAACAGCGCAGTGGCGCGGTGGCCACGCTGAACGGGCTCGAAATCCACGACCAGGCGGTCATCACCGTCGATGGCGAGAAGCAGAAGATCGGCGCCGGGCTCTTCGAGATGTCCGTCGACGGGGGCGGCACCCTGCAGACCTACGGGCTCGACGCGCTCAACCCGATACAGAAGCAGTCACGTTACGCGGAGGGGAAGTGGAAGTCCTCGTCGCTGTCCGGCAACCGCAACGCCGGCAAGATCCGCTGGATAGTTGAGCACTCCTACCCGCGGCGCAACGACCTCCAGGCGCTGGCGAAGTCCGCGGGTGCCAAGCGGCTCACTCCGCAGACCGCCGCCGCGGGCACGCAGGTCGCCATCTGGAGGTTCGCCGAACACGGGGCACGGAAGGCAGTGGGGGGCGGGGGGAGGGGGGAGGGCCCCCCGAAGCGGCCCGTCATCACCGCCACCGACCCCGCCGCCCAGAAGCTCGCCGCCTACCTGGTGAAGAAGGCCCGCTCGATGGCCGAGCCGGGACCGTCGCTCACCTTCGACAAGCCGGAGGTGGCGGGGCGCAACGGAGAGCGCCCCGGCCCGGTGACGGTCCGCACGAACGCCGGCACCGTGAGCGTGGCGCCGGGGCCGCACGCGGTCTCCCAGGGGGTGCGCATCGTGGACCGGGACGGCAAGCGGGTCCGCACCGCCCGCAACGGGACGAAGCTCTACTTCGATCTGCCCGAGAGGGCGAAGTCCGGCAGCGCCTCGCTGACCGCGCAGGCGGCCACCAAGGTGCCCGTGGGGCGGGTGTTCACCGGTGCGGGGGAGCGCGGCGGGGGCCAGGCCCAGATCCTCGCCGGGTCGAGCCAGTCGACCGTCTCGGCCACCGCCGCCGTCAACTGGGCCGAGCGCGGACCGGTGCCGGCCACCTCGGCGGCGGAGAACTGTGCCGGATCCGGGGTGGACATCACCGTCGTCAACAGCGGTGACGGCGCCTTTCCGCTGCGGGTCGGGAAGCAGCGTGAAGCGGTCGCGGAGGGCGAGCGCGGCACGGTGACGGTGCCGGTCGCAGAGGACCAGCCCTACCGCATTCCGGTGCGCGGCCCGCACGGTTACGAGAAGACGTTCAGCGGCGTTCTCGACTGCACGACCTCCGCCGCCGATGGCGGGGTGGGCCAGCAGAAGGCGCCCGCCACGGTGGAGCGTCCCGCGACCGTCGGGGGTGGCGACGCCGTGTCCGGGGACGGTGATCTGGCCGACACGGGCGGTGGCGGCACCCGGCTGTTCACGGCCCTGGCCCTCGGGCTGCTGGCCGTGGGGGTGACCACGCTCCGCGTTCTGCGCCGCCGCGGCTGAGGCCCGGCGGCCGTCGCAGCCCGTGTCGCCCGCGCCCGCCGGCGGCCCGTTCCGGGGGGTGTTCCCCGGCTTCGGTACAGGTGCGGTTTCCGGGGCGGGGCCCGGGTGCGGCAAGATGGGGTGCGTATGCCTTACGTGGTGCGGCCGCACTTCAACCCGCGGCGCGCTGCCGCATGACGACCCGCGCGGCCTGGCCGCGTACGACTACCTACAGATTGCCGGACGGTTCCTCTTGGCTGAGTACATCTACACCATGCGCAAGGCGCGCAAGGCGCACGGCGACAAGGTGATCCTCGACGACGTCACCTTGAGCTTCCTGCCCGGCGCGAAGATCGGTGTCGTGGGCCCCAACGGCGCGGGCAAGTCCACCGTGCTCAAGATCATGGCTGGGCTGGAGCAGCCCTCCAACGGTGACGCGATGCTCTCGCCCGGCTACAGCGTGGGCATCCTGCTGCAGGAGCCGCCGCTGGACGAGTCGAAAACGGTGCTGGAGAACGTCCAGGACGGTGTCGCGGAGACGAAGCAGCAGCTCGACCGGTTCAACGAGATCGCCGAGCAGATGGCGACCGAGTACACCGACGAGCTGATGGAGGAGATGGGCAAGCTTCAGGAGAAGCTCGACCACGCGAACGCCTGGGACCTGGACGCACAGCTGGAGCAGGCCATGGACGCGCTGGGCTGCCCGCCCGGCGACTGGCCGGTCACCAACCTCTCCGGCGGTGAGAAGCGCCGCGTGGCGCTGTGCAAGCTGCTGCTGGAGCAGCCCGACCTGCTGCTGCTGGACGAGCCGACCAACCACCTGGACGCCGAGTCGGTGCAGTGGCTGGAGCAGCACCTGGCGAAGTACCCGGGCACCGTCGTGGCCATCACCCACGACCGGTACTTCCTGGACAACGTCGCCGGCTGGATCATGGAGCTGGACCGCGGCCGCGCCATCGGCTACGAGGGCAACTACTCCACGTACCTGGAGAAGAAGCAGGCCCGCCTCAAGGTCGAGGGGCAGAAGGACGCCAAGCGGCAGAAGCGCCTCAAGGAGGAGCTGGAGTGGGTCCGCTCCAACGCCAAGGGGCGGCAGGCCAAGTCCCGGGCGCGACTGACCCGTTACGAGGAGATGGCCGCCGAGGCGGAGAAGACCCGGAAGCTGGACTTCGAGGAGATCCAGATTCCGCCGGGGCCGCGACTGGGCAACGTGGTGGTGGAGGTCGAGAACCTGCACAAGGCCTTCGGTGACAAGGTGCTCATCGACGATCTGTCCTTCTCGCTGCCGCGCAACGGCATCGTCGGCGTGATCGGCCCGAACGGCGCGGGCAAGACCACCCTGTTCAAGATGATCCAGGGGCTGGAGGAGGCCGACTCGGGCTCCATCAAGGTGGGTGACACGGTCAAGATCTCCTACGTCGACCAGACCCGCGCCAACATCGACCCGAAGAAGACGCTGTGGGCGGTCGTCTCGGACGAGCTGGACTACATCAACGTCGGCCAGGTCGAGATGCCCTCGCGCGCCTATGTGAGCGCGTTCGGCTTCAAGGGCCCGGACCAGCAGAAGCCCGCCGGTGTGCTCTCCGGCGGTGAGCGCAACCGCCTCAACCTGGCGCTGACCCTCAAGCAGGGCGGCAATCTGCTGCTGCTCGACGAGCCGACCAACGACCTGGACGTGGAGACGCTCTCCTCGCTGGAGAACGCGCTGCTCGACTTCCCGGGCTGCGCGGTGGTCGTCTCCCACGACCGCTGGTTCCTGGACCGGGTGGCCACCCACATCCTCGCCTACGAGGGCGAGAGCAAGTGGTTCTGGTTCGAGGGCAACTTCGAGTCGTACGAGAAGAACAAGATCGAGCGGCTGGGACCGGACGCGGCGCGTCCGCACCGGGCGACGTACAAGAAGCTCACCCGGAGCTGAGCGGGTGCGGCACAGCTACCGGTGCCCTTTGCGCTGGTCGGACATGGACGCCTTCGGGCACGTCAACAACGTGGTCTACCTCCGCTATCTGGAGGAGGCCAGGATCGACTTCCTGGCCCGGGCCGCGCGGCAGACGGACCCGGAGGCGTTCACCGGCGGCACTGTCGTGGCGCGGCACGAGATCGACTATCTGCGGCAATTGGTCCACCAGACCGACCCGGTGACGGTGGAGCTGTGGGTGGAGAAGCTGACTGCCGCCTCGGCCACGTTCGCCTACGAGATCAGGGACCCGGCGTCCGAGGGCGGTCCGTATGTGCGGGCGCGGACGGTCGTGGTGCCGTACAACCTGAGGGAGGGGCATCTGCGGCGGCTTTCGCCGGTCGAGCGCTCCTTCCTGGAGGGCTATTTCGATGACAGCCACAGTGGCTGACCGGCTGGTGTTCGCCGACCCCGGGGAGGCGGCGGGTCTGGCCGCCTTCCTGGAGCGGCTGGTGCGCTGGGAGAAGAACGCCGCCGTGCGGATCCAGGCGGGTGGCGGTGTGGCGGCGGTGTTCGCCAAGCCCGCCCGCTTCGAGGTGCTTGCCGTGCGTACGGGCAGGCTGCTGGAGCCGGTCGAGCTGGATGTGACCGTGGCGGCCGGTGAACTGCTGGAGCTCGTCGAGGAGGAGCAGGAGGCGGTCGGCGTTCCGAAGGCCGTCACCGGGCCGTCCTGGGCGGGTGTGCTGCCGCCGCGGGGCGGCTGGCAGGAGTTCGCCAGGGTGCCGGTGGACGCGGTCGGCTCGGTGGCTGCTGCCGCTGTCGGCGAGTTCCGTGAACGGGCGGAGAAGCTGCCGCCCGAGCGGCGCGCCCGGCAGACCCTGGACGCTCTCGCGGAGGAGATCTGGTCCCGGCCGCTGGGGCGGACACAGCTGCCGCTGCGCGCCGCGCACGCGGCACACGCGCTCGGTTTTCTGCGCGGTACGGACCCGGCCGTCCTGCTGGAGTCCGGCGCCTGGCTGCGGCTGCGCACGGCCTACGGTTCGGTGGTCGTACGCCGCCGCGAGCGCCCGGGCGCGGGCGGTGGACTGAGCGTCACCCCGGTGTGAGGGCGTCTCCGCCGGGGCGAGAGGCCCCGGCGGGCCGTCCGGTCACTCCGGGGTCCGTCTCCGTCCGGTCACTCCGCGGAGTTGATCAGCGACCCGGCGGCGTAGACGAGGTAGTTCCACAGCTGGGTCTCCAGGTGCTCGGGCAGCTCCAGGCTGTCGACGGCGTCGCGCATGTGCCGCAACCAGGCGTCGTGGGCCGCCTGGTTCACCTTGAAGGGCGCGTGCCGCATCCGCAGCCGGGGGTGGCCCCGTGCGTCGCTGTAGGTGCGGGGGCCGCCCCAGTACTGCATCAGGAAGAGCGTCAATCGCTCCTCGGCCGGTCCCAGGTCCTCTTCGGGGTACATGGGCCGCAGCAGGGGGTCCTCGGCGACGCCCTGATAGAAGCGGTGCACCAGTCGTCGAAATGTCTCCTCGCCGCCGACCTGTTCGTAGAAGGTCTGCGTCTCCAGGCTGCCGCGCGGAATCTCCATCACCCGTCCATGGTCGCAGACGCCCCGGAGGAGGTCTGTGGTCCTAGGGCCACCTTCCGAGGGCGCCCTGGGGCGAGCCCCGCTCCTCTTCCGCTTCGGCGCGAGGGCGGCACCGTCCGCCGCAGTCGGCGGACGGAGCGGTCCGGTGGAAGAGCCGACTCGCGACCCGCAACGACCCTGCGGGCGCAACGGCGGCGCCTCCCGCCGGACGGCCCTACGCCGCGTCCCAGCGGAAGAGCCGCGAAGCGATCAGGGTGAGCACCGCGGCGAACAGCAGCAGCCCACCCATCACGGGCAGCGCCGCGCCCCAGCCCTCGCCGCGGCTGAGAACGTCCTGCATCGCTGTGGCGAGGTGTTTCAGCGGCATGAATTCGCTGACTGCGCGCACCCAGCCCGGTGCGCTGTCCAGGGGGAAGAAGGCCCCGGACAGGAACGCCATCGGCAGAATGATGATCTGTGCCAGCCCGTTGGCCGCCTCCTCGGTCTTCGCGAAGGAGCCGACCAGCAGTCCGATGGACATGAACGCCAGTGTGCCGCAGGCGACCAGCGGCAGACACAGCCACCACATGCCGGTCAGCTTCAGCCCGTAGTAGGGCAGCGAGGCGAGTGCCAGGAAGATGGCCGTCTGCGCGAACGCGGTGAGCAGATTGACGCCGATGCGGGCGCCCACGACGGTTCTCGCGTTGATCGGGGCGAGCCACAGGCGGCGCAGGATGCGTTTTCTGCGCCAGCTGACGAGGTTGAAGGCGGATCCGAAGACGCCACCCATCGCCACGGCCCAGCCCAGCAGCCCCGGGGTGAGGAACTGGATCGGTTTGGTGGCTTCGTCCTCCACGGTGCCGGTGCGCAGGGCGAAGGCGGGTGGCTGTCCGGTGGCTCGCTGGTTGGCCTGCTGGACGATGCTGTCGAGCACTCCGCGTACGGTGCCCGAGCGGACCTGGTCGGCGGCCGAGTAGCGCAGCTCGACCTTGCCGTCCTGCTGGAAGACAGCGGCGTCGGCGTCGCCCTTGCGCACCTTCTCCAGCGCCTCCTTGCGGGCCGCCGCCGAGCCGTCCGTCTTCTCGATCTTCAAGACGTCCCGCAGTGAGGCGCGCTCCTTGTCCGGCATGCTGTCGAGCACCTTGACGGAGCCGACCTGCACGATCTCGGAACGGTCGACGCCCTGGTCCTTGAAGAGCGCGCCGAAGAGCATCAGGAACATCAGCGGGAAGATCAGCGTGAAGAAGACCGCCGCCCGGTCGCGGGCCAGCCCGCGCGCCATCGCCACCGACAGGCTGAGAAAAGCTTTCACTCCCGGTACTCCCGCCCCGTCAGCTGGAGGAAGACGTCCTCCAGGGTGTCGACTCCCAGTTCCCGTACGAGCT
The DNA here is from genome assembly GCF_017676345.1 of Streptomyces smyrnaeus. Taxonomy (GTDB): domain Bacteria; phylum Actinomycetota; class Actinomycetes; order Streptomycetales; family Streptomycetaceae; genus Streptomyces; species Streptomyces smyrnaeus. The sequence goes on from NZ_JAFFZM010000014.1 coordinate 236,965, forward strand.
CGCGCGGCGGTCCTACGCGCAGCACCCGGCCGTGGTCCATGACGGCCACCCGGTCGCACAGTGTCTCGGCCTCGTCCATGTAGTGCGTGGTGAGCACCACCGTGCGGCCGGCGGAGTTGATACGGCGCAGCAGGTCCCACAGGTTGCGCCGGGCCTGCGGGTCGAGTCCGGTGGTCGGCTCGTCCAGGAAGACCAGCTCCGGGTCGTGCACCAGGGCGCAGGCGATGGAGAGCCGCTGCGCCTGGCCGCCCGAGAGCTTGTCCTCGCGGGTGCCGGCCTTCTCGGTCAGCCCTACGGTCTCCAGCATCTCGTCGGCGCGGGTCTCGGCGACGCCGTAGAGCGCCGCGAAGGTGCGTATCTGTTCGCGGGCCGTCAGCCGCTCGAAGAACGCGGACGCCTGCAACTGCACGCCGATGCGGTGCAGCAGTGCCGGGTCGCGCGGCCAGGACGGCTGTCCCAGCAGCTGCGCACTTCCCTCGTCGGGCTCGCGCAGCCCTTCAAGGATCTCCATGGTGGTGGTCTTGCCGGCCCCGTTCGGCCCGAGGATGCCGTAGAACTCGCCGCGCCGTACTTCCAGGGAGACGCCGTCGACGGCCTGTGTCTCCCCGTAGCGTTTGCGCAGCCCCTCGGCTGTGATCGCGTTGGACATGCGCGGAGGCTAACGGCTGAATACGAGCTTCCGGTCTCGTGCGGTCATCGGTCCGGTCTCGTACGGCCCTCGCCGTCCGGCGGAGTGCGTGGCGCGGCGGGGAACCGCCCGTCCCGGCGGATGCGTGAGGGAGTTACAGGAGGACAGCACGGCGGGAGTGCGCGGCCGGAAAGCCCGGTCGGACAGCCGCACGACGAGCCGGACATTTGGTCGCGATCCGAACAAGATCCCGGCCAAGCGGCTGTGGACACCGGCTGCTGCGGCCATACTGCTGGCCTGGGCAGCGACACCGGGGCGTCCTGACGCCCGCAGACCCGGGCAGGGGAGCCGGGGGACTGCACGGAAGGGAGCGCAGCGAACGCACCGGCAGTGTCTGCCAGCGACCGAGGGGGAGGGCTCCAGCCGTGACACAGCCGCCGACCGCGCCACCGACCCCACCGCCGGTGCCTCAGGTCCCACCGGATGGGCCCGGCTCGGGCGCTGCCGCGCAGCCGGCGGCGGCCACCGCCCCGCATCCCGGCGCGGCCCTTTCCGGCGCCGCCGCGGCCGACGCGCCGCGCCGCACGGCCTGGTCCGAGGGCGTACGGCGGCTGCGTACGGCCGCGACCACCGAGCCGGGGCGGCTGCGCGCGATCGGGGCCGTGGTGGCCGCGCTCCTCCTGCTGTTCGGGGCCGTGTCCGCCTGGCAGATCTCCGACCGGGTGGCCGCTGCGGACGCCGTGGTCGACCACAGTCAGCCGCTGAGCGCGGACGCCGCGCACATCTACCGCTCGCTGGCCGACGCCGACACCTCCGCCTCCAGCGGCTTCCTGGCCGGCGGCGACGAGCCCCGCTCGGAGCGGCGCCGCTACGAGCGGGACATCCGGGAGGCGTCCGAGCTGCTCGCCGAGGCGGCGGCCAACTCGGCGGGCTCGCAGACCGCCCGGCGCCAGATCGCCGTCCTCAACCGCGGTCTGCCGGTCTACACGGGCCTGGTGGAGTCCGCGCGCGCCGACAACCGGCAGGGCCTCCCGCTGGGTGGCGCCTATCTGCGCTACGCCAACGAGAAGATGCGCGGCGAACTGCTGCCTGCCGCCCGCAAGCTCTACACGGCCGAGACCGAGCAGTTGGGCGGCGACTACAGCGAAGCGAAGAGCCGGCCGCTGCTCGCCGTCGGCACCGGTGCGGTGGCGCTGGTCGCGCTGGGCTGGGCACAGCGCCGCAACTACCGCCGTACCAACCGGGTCTTCAACCGCGGCCTGCTGGGCGCCACCGCCGCCGCACTGACCCTGCTGGTGTGGCTGGTGGCCGGGCACGCGCTGGCGCGCTCCGGGCTGAACGAGTCGGACACCAAGGGCGCCGGCTCCCTGCAGGCCCTCAACGAGGCACGCATAGGCATCCTCCAGGCGCGCGGCGACGAGAACATGACGCTGGTCGCCCGCGGCGGCGGCGCGGAGTACGAGAAGAGCTACCGCGAGCAGATGGCGGCTGTCGCGGGCAACGGCGAGCGGGGCCGGTCGGGCAGCGGCCTGCTGGAGGAAGCCCGCGAGGCCGCCGACGACCGTTCGGGCCGCAGTGCGGTGGAAGAGGCTCAGGACGCGGTGCGCACGTGGCAGCAGCGGCACAAGCAGGCGCGTGCGGCGGACGACGGCGGCAACTACGAGGACGCGGTGGCCCGGGTGATCGGCGCCCAGGACAGTACCCGCGAGAGCTTCGACGAGGTGGACAAGAGCCTCGGTCGCGCCGCGGCGCACGAGCAGCGGCAGTTCGAGAAGGCCGCCGACACGGGGCGTGACCGGTTCGGCGGGCTGGTGGTCGGGGCTCTGTTGCTGTCCGTGCTGGGCGCTGCCGCCGCCGTACTGGGCATCGGGCGCAGGCTCGCGGAGTACAGGTGAGGAGGGGAACGCCGATGACGGAGCGCGACCCCATGACGGAGCGCGGCCCCATGACCGAGCGCGACAGCGTGACGAAGCGCGGCACCATGGCCGTGCGCCGCAGTGAGCGTGCGCGGCGGCAGGAGTCCTACCGGAAGCCGTGGGCCGTCGCCGCGGGCGGGCTGGCGGTCACGGCGGCCGTACTCGTCTCCACGGTGCTGTCCACCGGGCCGACCGGTACCGGCGTCCCCGCGGACACGGCGGGGACGGGCGAGGTGCACAGTGGTGCCGGTGCCACGTCCGGCCGGCCCGCGTCCGCCTCCGAACCCGGCGCCGAACCCGAGCCGGAGAAGTGCGAGGACGGCCGCAACCCGGCCGAGAGCCTCAAGCCCTCCGGCGCCTCGGGCGAGGCGGTCGAGCGCATCAAGAAGAAGGGCAAACTGGTCGTCGGCGTCGACCAGAACAGCTATCTGTGGGGCTACCGCGACCCGACCACCGGCACCATCGAGGGTTTCGACATCGACCTGGTGAAGGCCATCGCCCGCGATCTGCTCGGCGATGACGGGCCGGACCGGATCACCTACCGGACCATCCCCACCGATCAGCGCATCCCCGCCATCCGCAACGGCGATGTCGACATGGTGGTGCGCACCATGACCATCAACTGCGAGCGGATCGAACAGGTCGCCTTCTCCACCGCCTACTTCGAGGCCGGCCAGCAGCTGGTCGTGCCGAAGAAACGGGCCCGCGTCAAGGGCTTCGACAGCACCATGCGCGGCAAACGGGTGTGCTACGCCTCCGGCTCCACCGCGGAGAAGATGATGAAATCGGCCCGGTACGCGGCGCTGGGCGCCGAGCCGGTCGTGGTGCCCAACCAGCTCGACTGCCTGGTGCGCCTCCAGTTGGGCGAGGCGGACGCCACGGTCACCGACAGCGCCCTGGGCGCGGGGCAGGCAGCGCAGGATCCCTCCGTCGAACTCATCGGTGAGCCGGAGACGGTGGAGCCCTACGGTGTCGCGATGAACCTGGCGGACAAGGATCTCGTCCGCAGGGTCAACAAGGTTCTCAAGGACTTTCGCAAGGACGGGTGGAAGTCTTCCTACGACCGCTGGCTGGCTGACGACATGATGGGTACGGAAGGGAAGAAACCCGCACCGCCCGAACCGCTCTACCGTGACTGAACCAGTTGCCGTGGTCGCGATACCGATGTGCCGGTCCGTGAGTACGAGTCGAACAGCGAGGTGATCGATGGGGCCCGCGGGTGCTGCCGGAGAGGTGATGAGCCGGGAGGAGACCGACCGTGTGCTGGAGCGGCTGGACGCCGAGCACGAGGCGGTGGAGTCCTCTTTGCTGGCACTCCAGGACCACGCGGGGCGCAGGCTCCTGGAGGGCGCGCGGCTCACCGGGACGACCGCGCACCGCTGGGCTCGGGCCGAGGCGGCCATCACCTGGCTGTGGAACGGCTTCGAGGTCTACTCGCACACCCTGCGGCAGGCCCGCGAACTGCGGGCCCGCCGCCGCTGGCCGAGCCGCGACGACCTGGTCGAACTGACCCGTCTGCTGCGCGGCACCCTCACCGTGCCCGGCGGCGCGCTGCCGGGCACGCCGGGCGCGAGTCTCACCGGGACCCCCAAACTGGCCGAGGAGCTGACGCTCACCCAACTCGTCGAGCGGATGAACGAGTGGTACGCGCAGGCCCTCGACGTGGTGGCGGCGGCCGACTCGGTGTGGTCCGCGCTGCCGGCCCGTATCGATCTGCTCGCCGCCGAACTGGGCCGCGTGCGCTCCCTGGCGCACTCGGTGGGCGTGCGCCCCGGCGAGCACCCGGCCGCCGACGACCTGGACCGTACGACTGCCGAACTCAAGGCACTGCGCGAGGAGGTCGTCCAGGACCCGCTCGCCTTCTGGACGCCGACCGGAGGCAGCGGCGCGCCGGGCGGCGGCCGGCCGGACACCACCCGCTACGACAGCGCGGCCCGCGCCCTGGAGGAGGTACGGCGCGAGATCGACGCCGTGCTCGCCGTGCGGCAGGACGCCGAGCAGCGGCTGATGAGACTGCGTGACCTGCTCACCCGCGCCGACCGCACCCTGGCGGAGGCCCGGGCGGCACGCGGCGAGGTACTGGCCAAGATCGCCGCCTCCGAGGTGCCCGCCGTCAGCGGCCCGCCCACCGCGCTGCAGGAACAGCTCGCCACGGCCGCCGAGTACCGCAGATACGCACAGTGGCACCGGCTCTCCCCGCTGCTGGAGAGCCTGGAGGAGCGCGCGGAGGAGGAACTGCAGCGGGCGCGTGCCCAGCTGTCGGCCGTCACCGCTCCGCTGGCCGTCCGCGCGGAACTGCGCGGCCGTCTGGACGCGTACAAGGCGAAGGTGGCCCACAACGGTCTGGCGGAGGACCGCTTGCTCATCGAGCGCTACGACGTGGCGCGCCGGATGCTGTGGAGCGCTCCTTGCGATCTGCGGGCCGCCGAGGACGCCGTACTGCGCTACCAGCGTGCCGCACAGGAGACGCTTCAGCAGCGGCAGCAGGACGCGCGGGACGCCGCGGGCGGAGCGATGAACATGGGGGCGGAGTGAGCGAGCAGTCGAGCGCGCAGGACAGGCCGTGCCAACGGCCGCAGTGCGACGGCACCTACGAGGACATGGGCGCGGGTGAGGTGTACTGCAACACCTGCGGACTCGCCCCTGTGGTGGCCCCCGGCGGCATGCTGGGCTCGGCACCCACCGGGATGACCGGCCCGGGGCGCGACAGCCGCTCGTCCGGCTCCGCGCGCTCCGGCTCCTCCTCGCGGGCCTCCTCCCGGAGCTCGGGGCGGTCCCGCTCCTCGCGTCGCTCGGTCTCCGGGCGGCTGTCCGCCTCGCTGTCCGGGCGGAGCACCGAGCGCTCGGTGTCCGTGCGCAGCGCCCGCTCCTCCGCCGAGAGCTCCGGCCGCGGCAGGCTGGGCGCCGGACTGGTGCAGATCCCACCCGTGCCCAGGCCGGACCCGGCCGGTGTCGTCCTGGAGAACCCCGAGGTCCCCGAGCGCAAGCGCTTCTGCGGCAACGGCGAGTGCGGCGCACCGGTAGGACGCGCGCGCAGCGGCAGGCCGGGCCGCACGGAGGGGTTCTGCACCAAGTGCGGCCACCCCTACTCCTTCGTTCCCAAGCTGCGCCCCGGCGACATCGTGCACGGCCAGTACGAGGTCGCCGGCTGCCTGGCGCACGGCGGGCTCGGCTGGGTGTACCTGGCCGTCGACCGTGCCGTCTCCGACCGCTGGGTCGTGCTCAAGGGCCTGCTGGACACCGGGGACCAGGACGCCATGGCCGCGGCCATCGCCGAGCGGCGCTTCCTGGCGGAGATCGAGCACTCCAACATCGTGCGCATCTACAACTTCGTCGAACACCTCGACCAGCGCACCGGCAGCCTCGACGGCTACATCGTGATGGAGTACGTCGGCGGCAACTCCCTCAAGCAGATCGCCAACGCCCGGCGCGCCGCGGACGGAAAGCGCGACCCGTTCCCCGTCGAGCAGGCGTGCGCCTACGGCATCGAGGCGCTGGAAGCCCTCGGACACCTGCACAGCCGCAATCTGCTCTACTGCGACTTCAAGGTGGACAACGCGATACAGCAGGACGATCAGCTCAAGTTGATCGACATGGGCGCGGTACGCCGCATGGACGACGACGACAGCGCCATCTACGGCACCGTCGGCTACCAGGCACCGGAGGTCGCGGAGGAGGGCCCCTCGATCGCCTCCGACCTGTACACCGTGGCGCGCACCCTGGCGGTGCTCACCTTCGACTTCCAGGGCTACACCAACGTCTACGTCGACAGCCTGCCCAACCCGGAGAACATCGAGGTCTTCCAGCGGTACGAGTCCTTCTACCGGCTGCTGGTACGTGCCACCGACCCCGATCCGCGGCGCAGGTTCGCCTCCGCGCAGGAGATGTCCGATCAACTGCTGGGCGTGCTGCGCGAGGTCGTCGCGGTGCAGACCGGAAAGCCGCGCCCCGCCCTGTCCACGCTCTTCGGACCCGAACTGCGCGTGGTGGACACCGGGCTCTTCGCCCCGCACACGGGAGACGCCTCGCTGCTGGGGGCGCGCGAAGGTGCCGCGAAGAAACGCCGTACCCGAAAGGAGCAGGCCGTGCTTCCGGCTGAGCTCTCCGCACCCGCGGCCCCCACCGCGCGGCCGGCGCCGCTGGCCTCGTTCCCCGCGCCGGCCAACGGGGCCGAAGGCGGGGCGGGTACGGCGCAGGCGGGCGGGATCGCGCTCGCCCCGCTCCCGACGCGGCGGACGGCGCTGGCGCTGCCCGTGCCGCGCGTCGATCCCACCGACCCCAACGCGGGCTTCCTCGCCGGACTGCTGGCCTCGTCCCCCGCCGACCTGCTCGCCGCGCTGGAGGGGGCGGCCCACGACTCCCTGGAGCTGCGGCTGCGCAAGCTGCGCGCCCTCCTGGAGCAGGGCGAGGGGCCGGACGGTGCGGACGGCGCCGGGGCCGCACTCGACGCGCTGGACGCCATGGAGGCCCGGCACGCCGACGACTGGCGGGTCGTCTGGTACCGAGGCGTGGCCGCACTGGTGACGGGTGACCGGGAGACCGCCGCACTGGCCTTCGACGCGGTCTACGACGCCTTTCCCGGTGAGCCGGCGCCCAAGCTCGCCCTGGGCGTCTGCGCGGAGGTGCTCGGCCAGTTGGACAACGCGGCCGAGTACTACCGGCTGGTGTGGACGACCGACCCGTCGTATGTGAGCGCCGCGTTCGGCCTGGCCAGGGTGCGGCTCGCGACAGGCGACAGGCAGGGCGCCGTACAGGTGCTGGAGTCGGTGCCCGAGTCGTCCATCCACTACACCGCCGCGCGGGTGGCTGCCGTGCGCGCACGGCTGCGGCAGCGTTCGCCGCACGAGCCGCTGCTGGAGGACCTGCGGGCTGCCGCGGAGCAGGTGGCCGATCTCGAACACGTCGGGTTGGACGCCGTGCGCCGCCACGAGCTGACCTGCGAGGTACTCGGCTGCGCGCTCGACTGGCTGCTGTGCCAGGCTGTTCCCGCCCGGGGGGCAGCTCCCGGGCCCGCTTCTGCGAGTGCGCCGGGAGCACCACCCGGTGCCGGGGTACGGCTGTTGGGCAGTCCGCTCACCGAGGAGGGGCTGCGCTTCGGCCTGGAACGCTCCTACCGGATGCTCGCCCGGCTCGCGCAGAGCGGAACCGAGAGGATCGAACTGGTGGAACGGGCCAACCGTTTCCGCCCCCGGACGTGGGTGTGACCATGCCTCAGCTGGACCAACTCTCCGCCTGCCCGAGCTGCGCGGAACCGCTCGAGGAGGGTGACCGTTTCTGCGGCGCGTGCGGCGCGGACCTCGAAGCGGCGGCAGCCGCCGCTGCCGCCGCGCAGAGCAGCCCCGCCCCCCGCAGCGACGTGCCCCCCGCGCCGCGACATGCCCCCACGCTCCCGGACGGCCTCGCGGCAGCTCCTCCGTCCGGTCACGGCAGTCCGCCCCCACCGCCTCCGCCGCCCCCCGCGGCCCCGCCGGTGCCCCCGGCCCCGCCCGCGGCTGCGGCCCCGCCCGCTCAGGCGCCGACACCCACCGAGCCCGACTTCGCCCTGCCGCCCGCCCTCGGACACCCCGAGACGCCCGTGGAGCCCACCGCGCCGGCGGGCACCCCGGCACCCGCCCCCGCCGGCCCCGATCCGCGCACCGCGCTGGACCGGCCCGGGCAGCCCGGAGCGGTGGCCGACGGCGGCGGGGGTGCGGAGGAACCGGCCGCTGCGGGCCCGGAGCCGACCGGCCCCGTCTGCGTGGCCTGCGGTACCGGCACGATCGACAGCGACGGCTACTGCGAGCACTGCGGCCACAAGCAGCCCCGGGACCGCGACCACATGGAGTCGGCGCTCGACACGGTCGCGGCGGCCAGCGACCGGGGGCTGCGGCATCACCGCAACGAGGACTTCTTCGCCATCGCGGAGACCACCACCTCCGAGGGCACGCCCGCGACGTTCGCCGTCATCTGTGACGGTGTCTCCTCCGCCACCCGCCCCGACGAGGCGTCAGCTGCCGCTGCGGCGGCGGCCAGCGCCTCGCTGTGCCAGGCGCTGCCGTCGGGCCGTCATCCGCAGCAGGCGATGTACGACGCGTTGGTCGCCGCCTCCGACGCGGTCAACGAACTGGCCGCACAGACGCCTGTCGAGCCGTCGAAGAACGCGCCCGCCTGCACGGTCGTCAGCGCGCTGAGCGCGGACGGCATCCTGACGGTCGGCTGGATCGGCGACAGCCGGGCCTACTGGGTGCCCGACGACCGTACGGCGACCCCCGCGCGGCTGACCGAGGACGACTCCTGGGCCGCGCAGATGGTCGCGGCGGGACTGATGAACGAGGCCGAGGCGTACGCCGACCCACGGGCGCACGCCATCACCGGCTGGCTGGGCGCCGACGCGTACGAGATCGACCCGCACACCGCGTCGTTCAAGCCCGACCAGGCGGGCGTGGTGGTGGTGTGCACCGACGGGCTGTGGAACTACGCCGAGTCCGCTCAGGAGATGGCCGCCGCCGTGCCGCGCGACGCGCTGGTCCGCCCCCTCCAGTCGGCGCAGCACTTGGTCGGCTACGCGCTGGACGGCGGCGGGCACGACAACGTAACGGTGGCGGTCGTGCCGTTCCCCGCACCGTCGGGAGGGGCAGGATCGGCCTGAGTCGAGCACGCCACGGGGGCCCGGGGACACCGCGGAGGACATCGCGGGACCGGTGCCGGGGACGACGAGAACGCTGTCCGGGGGGAAGGGCCGCGAGCAGCACGGCACTTGTGCCCGCCCCTTTGTCTACTTGTCGCTGTAGAGCAAACAGGAGCGGAACAGATGGCCAACTTCGCCAAGTCCAACGCGCCGCGCTTCTCGGTCGACGTCTACCAGAACGAGTACCTGCCCGAGGGCGCTCAAGAGGTCAACGCCATCGTCACCGTCACCTCCACGGGTGGCGGCACCACGGGCGGCCTGCCGCTTCCGGTCACCGATCCGGCCCGCGCGCCCCTGGGCGACGGCGGGAGCGCGGCGGTGGTCGTCATGGTCGACTGCTCGGGTTCGATGGACTACCCGCCCACCAAGTTGCGCAACGCCCGCGCCGCCACCGCCGCCGCCATCGACACCCTCAGGGACGGCGTCCGGTTCGCCGTCGTCGCCGGTACCCACAAGGCGCGGGAAGTCTTCCCCGGGAACGGGACGCTCGCCACCGCCGACCCCCTCACCCGTGCCGAGGCCAAGGACGCGCTGCGCGGGCTGTCGGCGGGCGGCGGTACCGCCATCGGCACCTGGCTGCGGCTGGCCGATCAACTGCTGGGCTCAGCCGACGTCGCCATCCGGCACGGGATCCTGCTCACCGACGGGCGCAACGAGCACGAGGAGCCCGGGCAGTTGCGGGACGCGCTGGAGGCGTGCGCGGGCCACTTCACCTGTGACGCGCGGGGGGTGGGAACCGACTGGGAGGTCAAGGAGGTCACCGGGATCGCCTCCGCGCTGCTCGGCAGCGCCGACATCGTGGCCGATCCGGACGGACTGGCGGCGGACTTCACACGGATGATGGAGAACGCCATGGGCAAGGAGGTCGCCGATGTGGCGCTGCGCCTGTGGACGCCGCAGGGCTCCCGGATCAAATTCGTCAAGCAGGTGGCGCCCACGGTCGAGGAGTTGACGGACCGCCGTACCCAGGCCGGGCCGCGCGCCGGTGACTACCCGACAGGGTCATGGGGCGACGAGTCCCGTGACTACCACGTCTGTGTGGAGGTGCCGGCCGCCGAGGTCGGCCAGGAAATGCTCGCCGCGCGGGTCTCGCTGATCCTGCCGGCCCCCGAGGGCGGCACCCCGCAGACGCTCGGGCAGGGCCTGGTGCGCGCGGTGTGGACGGACGACATGGTGGCCACCACCTCCATCAACCCGCAGGTCGCGCACTACACCGGCCAGGCCGAACTCGCGCAGGTGATCCAGACGGGCCTCGAACTCCGCAAGGCCGGGGACGAAGAGGGCGCAACGGCCAAACTGGGACGAGCAGTACAGCTGGCGAACGCGTCGGGGAACGCGGATACTGCGAAACTGCTTTCGAAGGTGGTCGACGTGGTGGATGCCGCGACGGGTACTGTTCGACTGAAGGCGAAGGTCGCCGAGGCCGATGAGATGACGCTGGAGACGCGGTCCACCAAGACGGTCCGTGTGAAGCGCTAGCCGCACCGGCCGCGGTACGCCGTAACCAACCTCACAGCCCACACGGCCCGCACAACCGGCACGATCCGTACCAGCAGGTACCGAAGAGCAGGAGCACGGAGGGGGAGGCACTCACCATGCCGACTTGCCCGAACGGTCACCAGTCCGTGGCCGACGACTGGTGCGAGGTCTGCGGTCATCGCATGACCGGCGCACCGGTGTCGCCCGCTGGTGCCGTACCGCCGCCCCCTCAGCCGTCCGCTCCGGGCGGCTACGGCTTTCCCGGTCCGCCCGGTCCGCCCGGTCCGCCCGGTCCGCCACCCGCCCCCGGCCAGGGGCAGCAGCCGCCGGAGCAGGGGCCCGGGCAGGCGCCGGGACACGGCTACGGCTACCCGGGGCCCGACTCGGGGCCGCCCGAGCCGTGCCCCCAGTGCGGGACCCCGCGCGAGTCCCGGGCGCCCTTCTGCGAGGAGTGCCGCTACAACTTCCTGACGCACTCGCCGACGACCTACGTCCCGCCGGGCCAGCAGCCCCAACACCCGCAGCAGCAGCCGCCCCAGCAGCCTCAGCCCCAGCAGCAGCCGCAGCCGGGCGCTCCCGGCTTCCCGCCGCCAGGTCCCGGCGGCCCCGGCATGGGCGGTCCCGGCGGCCCCCCTCCGCCCGGCGCCCCGCAGGGCCCCGGCCCGAGCGGTCCGGGCTTCGACGGCCCCGGCAGGCAGGGCCCCGGCCAGGGGCATCCCGGGGAGCCCGCCGCCCCCGGCGGACCCGGTCCGTTCGACGGCCCAGGCGGCCCAGGCGGCCCAGGTGGCCAAGGCGGCCCAGGCGGCCCAGGCGGGCCCGGTGGCTTTCCTGGACAGGAGCGGCCCTACCCCTCCGGCCCCGCAGCCGAGCCGCACGGTGGCCCGCCCGCACCGCCGGCCGGCGGTGACTGGGAGCTCTCTCCGCCCAGCCCGGCCGAGCAGCAGCTGGGCGCGCCCCCGGCTCCGCCGCAGACGCCCGACGGCCCCCCTGGTCCTCCCGGTCCGCCCCCGCCGCCCGGTCCGCAGCCGGGCCAGGACTACGGCCGGCAGCAGCCCGGCCCACCCGGCCAGGACTACGGCCATCAGCAGTCCGGGCAGCCCGGTCGGCCCGGCCCGCCCGAGTACGGCCACGGCGGGCAGCCCGGCCCGCCTCCCGGCCAGGACTACGGTCAGCAGGGTGCGGGTGCTCCGCCCGGTGGCGGGGCGTGGACGGCGATGATCGCCCCGGACCGCGAGTACTTCGCGGCGATGATGCAGCGCAGCGGCCCCGAAGCCGCGGCGCTGAATCTGCCCGCGTACTCCCCGGAGCAGCAGCTGCCGCTCACGGGCCCGCAGATCACCATCGGCCGCCGCCGTGCCTCCACGGGTGAGGCCCCGGACATCGATCTGGGGCGTCCCCCGGAGGACCCGGGCGTCTCGCACCAGCACGCGGTGCTGGTGCAGCAGCCGGACGGCAGTTGGTCCGTCGTCGACCAGGACTCGACCAACGGCACCACCATCAACGGTGCCGAGGACCCGATCCAGCCCTTCGTACCCGTCCCCCTCAAGGAGGGCGACCGGGTCCATGTCGGTGCGTGGACGACGATCACCCTGGTGCGCCGGTAACTTCCACCTCGGCGGTGGGGGGGGGGGGGGCGCGGCCCCCCCCCCCCCCCCCCCCCG
>NZ_JAFFZM010000015.1 GCF_017676345.1 Streptomyces smyrnaeus
AATTCTTGAAAGTCGTGGTCCCCGGACGTCAGTTCGGGGACCACGACTTTTTTGTGTGTGGTCACCGGAAGTTCACGTTGCCTGGACATCATCCGAGCATGGGGACATCACAGTTGACCGCAGCGGGCGTCAGCGCCGGGGACGAGGTCGTCGTGCCGTCGTTCGGCGGGGCCGACGTCGCGCGGGCCGTGCGGGAGCTCGGAGCGCGGCCCGTCTTTGCCGACATAGATGCCGACACCTACTGTCTCGATCCCGCGTCCGCGGCAGGTGCGGTGACTGCGCGGACCGCGGCTATCGTGCCCGTTCACCTCTTCGGTCGTGCTGCGGACCTTGCCGCTCTGTGTGCGGCGGGGGAGCAGCTGGACGTTCCGGTCGTGGAGTGGGAGCCGCTGCCGCGTACGGATGCGATCGACGCGGTACGGCGGCGCCAGTACGCCACCTATCTGGGGCGTCGGCTCAGGGGAGTTGCTGTCCCCGTGGTCGGGGATGGCGTCGAACATGCCTGTACGGAGTATGTGGTGCGAGTGCCTGGGAACGGGCGGCCCGATCGGGACGCCTTCCGGCGGGCGCTGCGCATGAAGGGCGTTGCGTGCGACGTTCCGGTGCGGGTGCCGGCCCACCGGCTGCCGGAGTACGCGCAGCACATGGAACAGGTGACGGCTGTCCGGCTTCCGGAGGCGGAGCGTGCTGCTGATGAGTGCCTGTCGTTGCCGTTGAGTGCGGCCATGACGAAGAAGGATCTGCACCGGGTGGTGTCGGCCTGCAACGCGCTCGGTGGGCTGCTGCGGGAACGCGCCGGCTGAGTGCGGCGGGGCTCCGGCGCCAGTTCGATCCAGCGCCGTGGATCGGGTAAGATCTCTACCGCTGGCCGCGCCCCAATAGCTCAGTCGGCAGAGCGTCTCCATGGTAAGGAGAAGGTCAACGGTTCGATTCCGTTTTGGGGCTCTCCTCAAGCGAATTGAAGGCCCTCGCCCATCGGCGGGGGCCTTCTTCGTATGCGTTCTCAGCGCCGGGGCCGGATCACTGGCACTCCGGGACGCGCATGGCGAGAATGGCCATGTCGTCCGAGGGGGCGTCGCTCGCGAAGCGTTCGACAGCGCGCATGATGCGGGCCGCCACTGCACCGGCGTTGAGGCCCGTGCAGGTGCCCAGGACGTCGGCCAGGCCGTCGTCGCCGAGCATGCGGGTGCCCTCGCGGCGCTCCGTCACGCCGTCGGTCACGCACAGCAGGACGTCACCCGGGTCGAGGGAGACGGTCTGCTCGTACAGTTCCAGGTCCTCCATGACGCCGAGCAAGGGCTGGGGGTCGGCGGCCGGTTCCACGCTGCCGTCCTGACGCAGGCGCAGCGGGAGCGGGTGGCCGGCGCAGACGACCTTCAGCTCCGCGCTGCCGTCCTCCTGGGGGCGCATCTCGCCGTAGAGGAGGGTGAGGAAGCGACTGCGCGCCCCCTCGTCCAGGATGGCCGTGTTGAGGCGTTCCAGCACCGCCGGGCCGCCGAGGCCCTCGCGGGCGAGCAGGCGCAGCGCGTGGCGGGCCAGGCCGGTGACGGCAGCCGCCTCGGGACCCGTGCCGCAGACATCGCCGATGGCGAAGCCGTAGGTGCCCTCGCTGATCTCGAAGAGGTCGTAGAAGTCGCCGCCGACCTCGTTTCCCTCGCCGGCCGCGCGATAGATGACCTCGACCTCGACGCCACCTTCGACCTCGGGCGTCTCGGGCGGCAGCAGGCTGCGCTGCAGGGACTGGCTGATCGCGGTGCGCTCCGAGTAGAGACGCGCGTTGTCCAGGGCGAGCGCGGCGCGGCGGGAGAGGTCCTCGGCCAGTTCCAGGATCTCCTGCCGGAACCGTTCGTCGGTGGGCTTGCCCAGGGTGAGCATGCCGATGACGCGGTTGCGCGCGACCAGGGGCAGCACGACGGTCTCACCGCCGACAGCGGCTGCCGTGGCCAGGGTGGTGCCGGGGGACAGCTGGTGGTCCTCGCCGTCCAGCGAGACGTTGCGCAGCGAGGTGCGCATCGCCGCGGAGTGCGCGGCCTCGGTGGGGGCCGTCCACACGCGTGCTCCGGGCGTGGGGACGGGCTCGGGTGGTTCGACCTTGGCGAGCAGCGCCTTGAGGTTGTCGATGCGGTCCTCGTCCTCGTGCAGGACGTAGGAGAGCTTGGGATCCGAGCCCTGGTCGGCGACGGTGTAGACGGCGCACCAGGTGGCCAGTGTCGGCACCGTCATCTGGGCCATCAGAGCGAGGGTCTGGTCCCGGTCGAGGGTTCCGGCGAGCAGGTCGGAGGCTTCGACGAGGAAGGAGAGCGAGCCGCGGCGCAGGCGTTCCAGTTCGGTGAGGCGGGCGCGCTCGACGGCGAGGGCGATACGGTCGGCGGCGAACTGGAGGCGCAGCGCCTCCTCGTTGGTGTAGCGGCCGGCGGCCTCGGTGGCGACACCGAGCGAGCCGGTGAGCCGGCCTTCCACCTTGAGGGGGACGGTGACCACGGAGCGCATGCCTGTCCCGTCGAGGAGGGGCACGGCGCCGGGGACCACGGTGAGATCCTCGTGGACGGACGGCATCCGGGCGGAGCCGTAGCGGCCGCTGCCGGTCTCGACGGGGACGCGGGCGAACCGTTGCCGGGCCGAGGGGAGTCCGGTGGAGGCGCGGACCTCCAGCTCCGTCTCGTCGTCGGTGGCCAGCAGGAGGTACGCGGAGTCGCCGTCGAGCATGTCCCTGGCGCGTTCGACGGTGCGTTGGAGCAGGCCGTCGAGGTCGTCGGGGGCCGGGGAGCCGATGAAGACCTCGAAGGGGTCGGTGGCCGACTGCTCCTGGGAGTCGCCAGCCGTACCGGTGTTGTCGTGCGAGTGGACGCGGGGCGGGGACTGCAGGACGGCGCGTTCGTGCTCGCGCACCAGCAGGCAGACGGTGGAGGGCTCGCCGTCGCTGTCCCGTACCCGTAGGTGGGAGGCGTAGACGGGGATGGTGCGGCCGTCCGAGCCGCGCATGCCGTAGGAGCCCTCCCAGCGGGAGAGGCGCAGCGCCTCGGCGACCCCGGTGCCGGTGCCGGGGGTGTGGGGCCAGGCGGCGAAGTCGGTGAGCGGCTTGCCGATGACCTGGTCCGCGGGGTAGTCGAACAGCTCGGTGGCGTCCTCGTTCCAGGCGCTGATCGAGCCGCTGCGGTCGACCTGGACGACGGCGACGCGGACGCGGGTGTCGGTGACCGGCAGTGCGGTGTCCGGGAGGGCGGGGCCTGCCGTGCGGGTGCCGACGGGGCGCTCGGGCAGGTCCAGACGGAACCAGACGCGCTTGTCGGACGCGGTGTAGTCGACGCCCCAGCGGGTGGCCAGGGCCGAGGCGAGCAGCAGTCCGCGGCCGCCTTCGCGGTCCGGGCCGGCGGGCTGCGGGTTGACCTCCTGGAGGGGCAGCTCGCGCTCGGGGTAGCGGTCGATGACCTCGATGCGGACACCGTCCTCGTCGCGCAGGCACAGCACCTCGGCGGCGGTTCCGGCGTGCACCACGGCGTTGGTGACCAGCTCGCTGGTGAGTACGACGGCGTCGTCGACGATGTCGGACAGGCCCCAGCCCTGGAGGGTGTCGCGTACGAAGCCGCGCGCGGTGGCGACGGACCGGCCCACCGGTTCGAAGGTGGCGGCGGCTCGTGCGGTGATCACTGGTCTCCCCATGGATGTCCTGTCGGCCAGGCGCACTGGTGTGCGCTGTGCGGTCAGGGCCGTGACGGTCCCCGCCTCTTCGTTCGGGCCTTGTTGTGAGCCCACGGCGCTCGGGGGGATCCCGGTGGGAAATCCCCCGCGCTCGGCGCTCTGCTCTTGCGTCACCGCAGCGCCCCTCCGTCGCCCTTCGTACTCACACCGCTGCCCCCTGCGAAGCCCCTACCCATCGGACCCGGTCGGGCACCCCGCCGGCATGGGGGTGAACGGACAGCCGGGTGCCAGGTTACTTACGTATCCGCGACGAGTGGCTGCCGGATGCGGGTGATTTCCCTCCGGGTCCGCGAACGCAGTGCGATATGCCATGCTGCCGAACTGTTATCGCCGGGTTCGGGCAGGGTGAAACACTGGGAAGGCTCGGAGTACAGGGCCCGGGCAGGAAGGTCGACCCGCAGGAGGGGCAGTGGAGTCTGGCGCAACCGCGCGTAGCGGCAACACGCGCGTGAAGGGCGGACGGTCCCGTAGGAGTGGGACGATCGAAGTGGACGCTGCGGCCGTCAACAAGCTCCTGGCGGGGCTGACGGCGATGCGGGACGGCAACTTCCGCAAGCGGCTCACCGTGACCGGTGAGGGCCCGATGGCCGAGATCGCCGCGGTCTTCAACGAGGTCGCGGACCAGAATCTGCATCTGACGGGCGAGCTGTCCCGGGTGCGGCGGGTGGTCGGACGTGAGGGAAAACTCACAGAGCGGCTGCAGACCGGCACCTGCGAGGGTTCCTGGGCGTCGGCGATCGACGCGGCGAACGCGCTGGTGGACGATCTGGTGTGGCCCGTCTCCGAGGTGGGCAGGGTGCTGTCGGCCGTCGCCGACGGTGACCTGGAGCAGCGTATGGACCTGCGCTCCCGGGGGGCCGAGGGCGGTGGGCACCCGCTGCGCGGGGAGTTCCTGAAGGTCGGCCGTACGGTCAACGGTCTGGTGGACCAGCTTTCGGCGTTCACGGACGAGGTGACGAGAGTCGCCAGTGAGGTCGGTACCGAGGGCAAGCTGGGCGGTCAGGCACGGGTGCGCGGAATGTCCGGTTCCTGGAAGGACCTGACCGATTCCGTCAACACGATGGCGTCGCGGCTCACCGCACAGGTGAGGGACATCGCGCTGGTGACGACGGCGGTCGCCAAGGGTGATCTGTCGCGCAAGGTGACCGTCCATGTCGCCGGCGAGATGCTGGAGCTGAAGAACACCGTCAACACGATGGTCGACCAGCTCTCCTCGTTCCAGTCCGAGGTCACCCGGGTCGCCCGCGAGGTCGGTACCGAGGGCGAGCTGGGCGGTCAGGCGCGGGTACAGGGCGTCGCGGGCGTGTGGAAGGACCTGACGGACTCCGTCAACCTGATGGCGGGCAATCTGACGTCCCAGGTGCGGGAGATCGCGCAGGTGACCACGGCGGTCGCCAACGGCGACCTGTCGCAGAAGATCACCGTGAACGCGCGGGGCGAGGTGGCGCAGCTCGCCGAGACCATCAACGCGATGACGGACACGCTCCGTACGCTCGCGGACGAGGTGACGCGGGCCGCCAGCGAGGTCGGTACGGACGGTGTGCTGGGCGGCCAGGCGGTCGTCCCGGGCGCGGCCGGGATCTGGAAGGATCTGACCGACTCGGTCAACTCCGCTTTCCGTAATCTGACCGCTCAGGTGCGGGACATCGCTCAGGTGACGACGGCGGTGGCCAACGGTGATCTGTCGCAGAAGGTCACTGTGGATGTCTCCGGCGAGATGCAGGAGTTGAAGAACACCGTCAACACGATGGTGGACCAGCTGTCCGCTTTCGGTGCCGAGGTGACTCGGGTCGCCCGCGAGATCGGTGTCGAGGGCGAGCTGGGCGGTCAGGCGGCCGTGCCGGGCGCGGCCGGCACGTGGAAGGATCTGACCGACTCGGTCAACACCGCCTTCCGCAACCTGACGGGCCAGGTGCGCAACATCGCTCAGGTGACGACGGCGGTGGCCAACGGTGATCTGTCGCAGAAGGTCACTGTGGACGTCTCCGGCGAGATGCTGCAGTTGAAGAACACCGTCAACACGATGGTGGACCAGCTGTCGTCCTTCGCCGAGCAGGTGACCAGGATGGCCAGGGACGTGGGCACCGAGGGCCGGCTGGGCGGCCAGGCCCGGGTGGACGGCGTCTCGGGCACCTGGAAGGACCTGACGAACTCCGTCAACTTCATGGCCAACAACCTGACCTCTCAGGTCCGGCAGATCGCGCAGGTGACCACGGCGGTCGCCCGCGGTGACCTGTCGCAGAAGATCGAGGTCGACGCACGTGGCGAGATCCTGGAGCTGAAGAACACCATCAATACGATGGTCGACCAGCTCTCCGCCTTCGCCGACCAGGTCACCCGGGTGGCCCGGGAAGTCGGTACGGAGGGCAGGCTCGGCGGTCAGGCGCAGGTGCCGGGCGTCGCGGGCGTGTGGCGCGATCTGACCGACTCCGTGAACGGCATGGCGGGCAATCTGACCAGCCAGGTGCGCAACATCTCGCAGGTGGCGACCGCGGTCGCGCGTGGTGACCTGTCGCAGAAGATCGACGTGGACGCGCGCGGCGAGATCCTGGAGCTGAAGACCACGCTGAACACGATGGTCGACCAGCTGTCGTCGTTCGCCGAGCAGGTCACCCGGGTCGCCCGCGAGGTGGGCACGGAGGGCATCCTGGGCGGTCAGGCGGAGGTCAAGGGTGTCTCGGGCACCTGGAAGGACCTCACGCAGTCCGTGAACTTCATGGCGAACAACCTGACCAGCCAGGTGCGCAACATCGCCGAGGTCACCACGGCGGTGGCCCAGGGCGACCTGTCCAAGAAGATCACTGTCGACGCCAAGGGCGAGGTGCTCGCCCTGGTGACGACCGTCAACACCATGGTGGACACGCTCTCCTCGTTCGCCGAGCAGGTGACCCGGGTGGCTCGTGAGGTGGGCACCGAGGGGATTCTCGGCGGGCAGGCGCGGGTGCGTGACGTGTCGGGTATCTGGAAGGACCTGACCGACAACGTCAACATCATGGCCAACAACCTGACCAGTCAGGTCCGCAACATCTCCCAGGTCGCCACGGCGGTCGCCGGGGGTGACCTCACCAAGAAGGTCACCGTCGAGGCCAGTGGCGAGGTGGCGCAGCTCGCGGACACGGTCAACACGATGGTCACCACGCTCTCCTCGTTCGCGGAGCAGGTGACCCGGGTGGCGCGCGAGGTGGGCACCGACGGCGTGCTGGGCGGCCAGGCGCGCGTGCAGGGCGTCGCCGGGACGTGGAAGGACCTGACGGAGTCGGTGAACTCCATGGCGTCGAATCTGACCGGTCAGGTGCGGCAGATCGCGATGGTCACCACAGCCATCGCCAAGGGCGATCTGACCAAGAAGATCGACATCGAGGCCAACGGTGAGATCCTGCAGCTGAAGACGACCATCAACACGATGGTCGACCAGCTGTCGTCGTTCGCCGAGCAGGTCACCAGGGTGGCCCGCGAGGTGGGTACCGAGGGCCAGCTGGGCGGTCAGGCACGGGTGCCGGGCGTCGCCGGTACGTGGAAGGACCTGACCGACTCCGTCAACGAGATGGCGGGCAACCTCACCCGCCAGGTGCGGGCCATCGCCGAGGTCGCCACCGCGGTGACCCGCGGCGACCACAACGTCCGTATCGACGTGGAGGCGGCCGGGGAGATCCTGGAGCTGCAGGGCTACATCAACACGATGATCGCCAACCTGCGGGACACCACTCAGGCCAACCAGGAGCAGGACTGGCTCAAGGGCAACCTGGCACGCATCTCCGGACTGATGCAGGGCCGCCGGGACCTGCGGGACGTGGCGGGACTGATCATGAGCGAGCTGACGCCGGTGGTCTCCGCGCAGCACGGCGCGTTCTTCATCTCGCTGCCCGAAGGCACTCCCGAGGGCGCGGTGGGCGTCGGCGCCGGGCCGGGCGAGGACGGCAAGTACGAGCTGCGGATGCTGGGCAGCTACGGCTACTGCACCGACAGCATGCCCACCTCCTTCCTGCCGGGCGAGTCGCTGGTCGGTACGGCGGCCAAGGAGAAGCGCACCATCGAGATGGGCAATGTGCCGCCGGGCTATCTGAAGATCTCCTCGGGGCTCGGTGAGGCGCCGCCCGCACATCTGGTGGTGCTGCCGGTCATCTTCGAGGGCACGGTGCTCGGTGTGATCGAGCTGGCGTCCTTCCAGCCGTTCGGGCAGATCCAGAAGGACTTCCTCAACCAGATCGCCGAAATGATCGCCACGAGCGTCAACACCATCAGCGTCAACATGCGTACCGAGCGACTGCTGGAGCAGTCGCAGGAGCTGACGGCGCAGTTGAAGGAGCGCTCGGCGGAGCTGGAGAACCGGCAGAAGGCACTCCAGGAGTCCAACGCGGCGCTGGAGGAGAAGGCCGAACAGCTCGCGCAGACCAACAGCGACATCGAGATCAAGAACCGGGAGATCGAGGAGGCGCGACAGGTCCTGGAGGAGCGTGCCGAGCAGCTGTCGGTCTCGATGCGCTACAAGTCCGAGTTCCTGGCCAACATGTCGCACGAGCTGCGCACGCCGCTCAACTCGCTGCTGATCCTGGCCAAGCTGCTGGCGGACAACGCGGAGAGCAATCTGTCACCCAAGCAGGTCGAGTTCGCCGAGACGATCCACGGCGCGGGCTCCGACCTGCTGCAGCTGATCAACGACATCCTGGACCTGTCGAAGGTCGAGGCGGGCAAGATGGACGTCAGTCCGACACGGATCGCACTGGTGCAGCTGGTCGACTATGTGGAGGCCACTTTCCGGCCCCTGACGGTGGAGAAGGGACTGGACTTCTCGGTGAGCGTCTCGCCGGAGCTGCCGGCCACGCTCCACACCGACGAGCAGCGGCTGCTCCAGGTACTGCGCAACCTGCTGTCCAACGCGGTCAAGTTCACCGACAGCGGCGCTGTCGAGCTGGTGATCCGTTCGGCCCGTTCGGATGTGCCCGACGCCATCCGGGAGCAGATGCTGGAGCACGGTTCGCTGCGGGATCCGGACTCGGACCTGATCGCCTTCTCGGTGACGGACACCGGAATCGGGATCGCGCAGAGCAAGATGCGGGTCATCTTCGAGGCGTTCAAGCAGGCCGACGGCACCACGTCGCGCAA
Organism: Streptomyces smyrnaeus; assembly: GCF_017676345.1. GTDB lineage: Bacteria > Actinomycetota > Actinomycetes > Streptomycetales > Streptomycetaceae > Streptomyces > Streptomyces smyrnaeus. The sequence continues at coordinate 8,803 of NZ_JAFFZM010000015.1, forward strand.
GTACGGCGGCACGGGCCTGGGGCTGTCCATCAGCCGGGAGATCGCGCGGCTGCTGGGCGGTGAGATCCACGCGGTCAGTGAGCCGGGCCGCGGTTCCACCTTCACGCTCTATCTGCCGCTGCATCCGACCGAGCTGCCTCCGCAGGGGTACGGGCAGCTGGCCTCGGGCAGCAATCCGCTGGCGCTGCCTCAGGCGCCCACGAGCGCGCCTGAGGCGTCGGCCGCCGAGCTCGGCGAGGCGGCGCAGCCGGGGCGGGCAGAGCCCGCCGAGGGGGCCGGGGCGGCGCCTGCGGCGCCCGAGCAGACCGCGGAGGAGGCGGCGCACTCGCTGGCCGACCGGCGGCGGCTGCGGGACGCCAGCGGGCAGGCGCAGCCCGAACTGCCCCCCGAGGCCCGCCCGTCGTCCCCGGCGGCCGAGAACGGCGCCGGGACCGCCAACGGGACGGCGCGGGGCAACGGCACAACCGGGCGGACGGCCGCCCCCGGCGAGCAGCAGGACGGCGCGGAGGCCGAAACCGGTGGTGGGGCCGCCGAGGCGCCCGGACAGGGCGTGGCGGCCCGAGGCGACCAGGAGGCGCCGTCCACCGGGACGGGGGACACCGGCGGCCTGGCCGGCCGCAAGGTGCTGATCGTCGACGACGACATCCGCAACGTCTTCGCGCTCACCAGCGTGCTGGAGCAGCACGGTCTGCAGGTGCTCTACGCCGAGAACGGCCGGGAGGGCATCGAGGTGCTCGAACAGCACGACGACGCCGCCGTGGTGCTGATGGACATCATGATGCCGGAGATGGACGGCTACGCGACGACGGCGGCCATCCGCAAGATGCCGCAGTTCGCCGGTCTGCCGATCATCGCACTGACCGCCAAGGCGATGAAGGGCGACCGGGAGAAGAGCATCGAGGCGGGTGCTTCCGACTATGTCACCAAGCCGGTGGATACTGATCACCTGCTGGATGTCATGAGGCGGTGGATGGATGGCGGGTGAATATGACACCGTGTCGATGAGGGCCTTATGTTGACTCAGTGTGGTCAAGCGCGTGTGGAAACGCGGTAAACCGGGAACCTTTTGGTCCCCTGGGGCGTTTCTGCTACGTGCACAGTGACAACACGGTGACAGGGTGTGGCGGACCGCAGGGTGCGGCTACCATGACCGGCACAAGGACGGGCGGCGGCGACAGGAAGCCGCTCCCAGGGGCGGCGTCCGAGAGGCTGCCGGGGCGAGGAGGACGGGCCATGGTGCAGAAGGCCAAGATCCTCCTGGTCGATGACCGGCCGGAGAATCTGCTGGCGCTGGAGGCCATTCTCTCCGCGCTCGATCAGACGCTGGTACGGGCATCGTCAGGGGAGGAAGCGCTCAAAGCGCTGCTGACCGACGACTTCGCGGTCATTCTGCTGGATGTCCAGATGCCAGGTATGGACGGCTTCGAGACAGCCGCCCACATCAAGCGGCGTGAGCGCACCCGCGACATCCCGATCATCTTCCTCACGGCCATCAACCACGGTCCGCACCACACCTTCCGCGGCTACGCGGCCGGTGCGGTCGACTACATCTCCAAGCCGTTCGACCCCTGGGTGCTGCGGGCGAAGGTCTCGGTCTTCGTCGACCTCTACATGAAGAACGTGCAGCTGCGTGAGCAGGCGTCGCTGCTGCGGCTCCAGTTGGAGGGCAACGGCGGCGAGCGGCACCCCGGCGCGGGCGAGGACAGCGAGGAGGCGCAGGGCCTGCTGGTCGAACTGTCCGCGCGGCTGGCGGCCGTCGAGGAGCAGGCCGAGGCGCTCACCAAGCAGCTGGGCGACTCGGCGGACGCCGCCACGGCAGCTACAGCCGCCCATCTGGAGCGCAAACTGGCCGGGTTGCGCAGCGCACTTGACGCGCTGGGGCCCGGCACGGACGGCGACCCTTCGGCCCAGGTGCCCTCCCAGAACTGACCGCCTCCCCGCCGTGTCTGACGCCGGCTCGGGAACAGGCGCCCCCGTGAGCGCATGCGGCCCCCCGGTCATCCGTGCCTCGGATGCCCGGCCCAGGTAACCTCACACCTATGGCCTCACGCGCGTCGGGAACAGGAAAGGCTGCCAAGAAAGCACCCGCCAAAAAGGCTGCCCCGAAAGCCGCGAAGGCGGCCCCGGCGAAGAAGGCGCCGCCCAAGAAGGCACCCGCCAAGAAGGCCGCGGCCAAGGGCGGCAAGGGCAAGGCCCAGGCGCCGTCCCCCACCAGCGGTGTGCTCAAGGTGCTGAAGGCTTGCTGGCTCGGCCTTGCGCACGCCGTCGGCGCGGTCCTTCGCGGGATAGGGCGCAGCGGCAAGGCGCTGGATCCGGCGCACCGCAAGGACGGCCTCGCGCTGCTGCTGCTGGGGCTGGCGCTGATCGTCGCCGCGGGCACCTGGTCGAATCTGCAGGGTCCGGTCGGCGACCTGGTGGAGATGCTGGTGACCGGCGCCTTCGGCAGGCTGGATCTGCTGGTGCCGATACTGCTCGCCGTCATCTCCGTGCGGCTGATCCGCCATCCGGAGAAGCCGGAGGCCAACGGTCGTATCGTGATCGGGCTTTCGGCGCTCCTGGTCGGGGTGCTCGGGCTCGTCCACATCGGCTGCGGGGCGCCCGGCAGAGGCGAGGGCGACGACGCGCTGCGGGACGCGGGCGGCCTGGTCGGTTGGGGCGTCTCCCGGCCGCTGATCTTCACCGTGGGCGAGATGCTGGCGGTGGCGCTGCTGGCTCTCGTCACCGTCTTCGGGCTGCTGGTCGTGACGGCCACACCGGTCAACGCCATCCCGCAGCGGCTGCGGGCGGCCGGGATCCGGCTCGGCATCATCCAGCCGGTGGCCGGCTACGACTACGACGTCGAGCCGGACGAGGAGGAGCCGGCCGCGGCGCGTCGTGCGCACAGCATGCGCAAGGAACAGATCGCGCCGGCACTCGCCGAGAAGGAAGCCCTCGACCGCCGTCGCCGCGCCGGCCGGCAGGGCAGGCGGGCGGCCGGTAGGCAGGAGCCGCTGCCCGGGGACGGTGTCGCCTCCGGCGCGAGCGCCGGGGAGACCGAGCGGACGCTGGACGCGTTCGACGTGGCCGCCGCTGCCGCAGCCTCGCTGGACGGAGCCGTGGTCAACGGCATCCAGCCTTCGCCGGTGGTCGCCGATCTGACCAGTTCGGTTGCCAAGTCCCGCGGCCGGAAGCGTCAGGACGGTGGTGCCGACTCCGCCGTGCCGGGCGCCCGGAGCAGGGGCGGAGCCGGCGGCGGGAGCGCCTCTGCCGCCGGCCACTCCGACGACGAGCGCACCGAGCGGACCCCGGTGCCGGACCTGACCAGGGCACCGGCGCCGCCGGAGCCGGCCGAACTGCCTCCGCGTGCCGAACAGCTCCAGCTGGCGGGGGACATCACCTACGCGCTGCCGTCCCTGGACCTGCTGGAGCGCGGTGGGCCGGGTCGGTCCCGCAGCGCCGCCAACGACCAGGTGGTGCGGTCGCTGACCACCGTGTTCACCGAGTTCAAGGTGGACGCCGCCGTCACCGGCTTCACCCGTGGCCCGACCGTCACCCGGTACGAGATCGAGCTCGGCCCCGGGGTGAAGGTCGAGAAGATCACCGCGCTGGCCAAGAACATCGCCTACGCCGTCGCCAGCCCCGACGTACGCATCATCAACCCGATCCCCGGCAAGTCCGCGGTGGGCATCGAGATCCCCAACAGCGACCGCGAGATGGTCAACCTCGGCGATGTGCTGCGCTCCGCCGAGGCCGCGGGCGAGGAGCATCCGCTGCTGGTCGGGCTCGGCAAGGACGTCGAGGGCGGCTATGTCTCGGCCAACCTGGCGAAGATGCCGCACATCCTGGTCGCGGGCGCCACCGGCTCGGGCAAGTCCTCCTGCATCAACTGCCTCATCACTTCGGTGATGGCCCGGGCCACCCCGGAGGATGTGCGGATGGTCCTCGTGGACCCCAAGCGCGTCGAGCTGACCGCCTACGAGGGCATCCCGCACCTGATCACGCCGATCATCACCAACCCGAAGAAGGCCGCGGAAGCACTCCAGTGGGTCGTCCGCGAGATGGACCTGCGCTACGACGATCTGGCGGCGTTCGGCTTCCGCCACATCGACGACTTCAACGAGGCGGTGCGGGCCGGCCGGGTCTCGGCGCCGGAGGGCAGCGAGCGGGAACTGACGCCGTACCCCTATCTGCTGGTGATCGTGGACGAGCTGGCGGATCTGATGATGGTGGCGCCGCGCGACGTGGAGGACGCGATCGTGCGGATCACCCAGCTGGCGCGAGCCGCGGGCATTCATCTGGTGCTGGCCACCCAGCGGCCCTCGGTCGATGTCGTCACCGGCCTCATCAAGGCGAACGTCCCCTCCCGGCTCGGCTTTTCCACCTCCTCCCTCGCCGACAGCCGCGTCATCCTCGATCAGGGAGGCGCCGAGAAGCTGATCGGCAAGGGCGACGGGCTGTTCCTGCCGATGGGCGCCAGCAAGCCGACCCGGATGCAGGGCGCCTACGTCAACGAGCGGGAGGTCCAGGCGGTCGTCGAGCACTGCAAGGCGCAGATGACGCCCGTCTTCCGGGAGGACGTCACCGGCGGCCAGAGCAAGAAGAAGGAGATCGACGAGGAGATCGGCGACGACATGGATCTGCTCTGCCAGGCGGCGGAGCTGGTCGTGTCCACCCAGTTCGGCTCCACCTCGATGCTCCAACGCAAGCTGCGGGTGGGTTTCGCCAAGGCCGGCCGGCTGATGGACCTCATGGAGTCGCGGGGCGTGGTGGGTCCGAGCGAGGGCTCCAAGGCGCGGGACGTACTGGTCAAGCCCGAGGAACTGGACGGGGTGCTCACGGCCATCCGGGGCGGCGAGTAGGGCCTGCCGCGGCGGCCTGCGGACACACGGCAGCACGGGCGGTACGGGCAGGCGGTACGGGCAGAACGGGTGGCGCTGGCGGCGCGCCGGGCGTCCGGCGCCACGGGCGGCCCACCCGGCACCGGAATACCCGTGCGGCACCCGCCGCACGGCGGGCACAGCTCACTCGAAAGGGCGAGCGAGGCAACCGTTTCCGTGGTGTATACGTCAAGTTGAGGGAAGGGACGGTTCAGGCGTCGGCGCACCCCGTGCGCGCGGGCGCCATCCGGCGCAGCTCGGTCATACGTACGCCATACATATGGCGTACAAAGTTGCTCCGCCCGCTTGCCCCACCCTTTTGCCCCGCCCCTAGACTGAACCTCCAGCAGGTGGCTACACGCTCGAAAGGCGCCCCCGTGTCCATCGGCAACTCCCCGGAAGAGGACCGGCCCCCGGTCGGTCGAGCCCTCCAGCAGGCCCGAATCGACGCACGGTTGTCCGTGGAGGAGATCAGTACCTCCACGCGGGTGCGAGTCCCGATCGTGCAGGCGATCGAGCAGGACGACTACTCCCGGTGCGGCGGGGACGTGTACGCGCGCGGCCACATCCGCACCCTCGCCCGCGCCGTCGGGCTGGACGGCGACGCCCTGGTCGCACAGTACGACGAGGAACACGGCGGCCGTCCCGAGCCCACCGCGCCCGCCACGCTGTTCGAGGCCGAGCGCATCCGTCCCGAGCCGCGCCGGCCCAACTGGACCGCGGCCATGGTCGCGGCCATCGTCGCGGTGATCGGATTCGTCGGCTTCACCCTGGTCAGCGGAGGCGGCGAGGAATCCGGCAAGCAGGCCGCCGAGGAGGCGCCGTCACCGACCCCCTCCAAGGGAGCGTCCGAGGATCCGGCCCCCTCCAAGTCGAGCGATCCCAAGCCCTCCGAGAGCGCCATCGCGGGAGCACCCGCCGACAAGGTCACCGTGCGGATGACCGCGGAGAACGGCAGCAGCTGGGTTTCCGCCAAGGACCACAACGGGCGGCTGGTCCACGAAGGAGTGCTCAAGGAGGGTCAGTCGAAGACTCTCACCGACGACAAACGGCTCGACCTGGTGCTCGGTAACGCGGGCGGTGTGAAGCTCTACGTCAACGGTAAGCAGGTCAAACACGCGGGCGAGGTCGGCCAGGTGCAGCGGCTCAGCTACACCCGCGGCGACCCCGAGGCCGGCTGACCGGTTCACGGGTGACCGGATCCGCCCGGCGCGGTGAGCTGCGCGGCCGCAACCTGGCGGCGGGTGGTGCCTACCGGACGAAGTAGGCTGAGCCCATGCCCGAACGCCGTACCGTCGCCCTTGTCACTCTCGGTTGCGCACGTAACGAGGTGGACTCGGAAGAGCTCGCAGGCCGCCTGGCGGCGGATGGCTGGGATCTCGTCGAGGACGCCACCGATGCCGATGTCGCCGTCGTCAACACCTGCGGCTTCGTCGAGGCCGCCAAGAAGGACTCCGTCGACGCGCTGCTGGAGGCCAACGATCTCAAGAGCGCGGCCCGCGAGGGCGAGGGCAGAACCCAGGCCGTGGTGGCCGTCGGCTGTATGGCCGAGCGGTACGGCAAGGAGCTCGCCGACGCGCTCCCCGAGGCGGACGGGGTGCTCGGGTTCGACGACTACGCGGACATCTCCGACCGGCTCCAAACCATTCTGAGCGGGGGTGTGCACGCACCGCACGTCCCCCGCGACCGGCGCAAGCTGCTGCCCGTGAGCCCCGCCGAGCGCCAGGGCGCCGCTGTCGCACTGCCCGGGCACGGAGCTGCAGAGACCGCCGGGGCGCCGGACGCGCCTGGGGCGTCGAGTTCTCCTGGGGCGCAGGAGCCCGCCGAGGCGGCCGAGTCCGCGCCCGCCGACCTGCCCGAGGGCGTCGCGCCCGCCTCGGGGCCGCGCGCGCCCCTGCGGCGGCGGCTGGGCAGCAGCCCCGTCGCCTCCGTCAAGCTCGCCTCCGGCTGCGACCGGCGCTGCTCCTTCTGCGCCATCCCCTCCTTCCGCGGCTCCTTCATCTCCCGGCGCCCCGCCGACGTGCTCACCGAGACCCGCTGGCTGGCCGAGCAGGGCGTACGCGAGGTCATGCTCGTCTCGGAGAACAACACCTCCTACGGCAAGGACCTGGGCGACATCAGGCTGCTGGAGACGCTGCTGCCCGAGCTGGCCGCCGTCGACGGCATCGAGCGGGTGCGGGTGAGCTACCTCCAGCCCGCCGAGATGCGCCCGGGGCTGATCGACGTCCTCACCGGCACCGAGAAGGTCGCGCCGTACTTCGACCTGTCCTTCCAGCACTCGGCGCCGGGCGTGCTGCGTGCCATGCGGCGCTTCGGTGACACCGACCGCTTCCTCGGGCTGCTGGAGGAGATCCGCAAGCGTGCGCCGCAGGCCGGCGTGCGGTCCAACTTCATCGTCGGCTTCCCCGGCGAGAGCGAGCAGGACCTGGCCGAGCTGGAGCGCTTCTTGACGGCCGCCCGCCTCGACGCAATCGGTGTGTTCGGATACTCGGACGAGGACGGCACCGAGGCGGCCGGATACGCGGACAAGGTGCCCGCCGACGAGGTCGCCGAGCGCCTCGCACACATGTCCAGGCTCGCCGAGGAGCTGACCTCCCAGCGCGCCGAGGAGCGTGTGGGGGAGACCGTGCGGGTACTGGTCGAGGCCGTGGACGAGGAAGAGGGCCCCCTGGGGCGCGGTGCGCACCAGGCGCCGGAGACCGACGGCCAGGTGCGGCTGGTACGGCCGGCGGCGTCCGGACCGGCGCCGGACGCGGACCAGGCCCTGAGGGTGGGCCGGATGGTCGAGGCGCGGGTCGTCGCGGCCGAGGGCGTCGACCTGGTCGCGGAGCCGCAGTCGCCGGTGGCCGCCGCGGCGGGGCACGGTGCGGTTCCGGCCACCCGTGCCGCCGCGGCGCGTGTGGTCGGCAGCGCCGACGACAGGCCTCGTGAGGTGAGCGGGGAGGCGGGCAGATGACCGGAGTCCCGGCTTCCGCGGCACGGCGTGGCGCCGTCCCGAAACCGAAGGCGGCGAGCACCGTACGCCCTGTGAGCCTGTGGAACATCGCGAACATCCTGACGATGGTGCGACTGCTGCTCGTGCCGGCGTTCGTGCTGCTCATGGTGGCGGAGGACGGACACGATCCGGCCTGGCGCTCGTTCGCCTGGGCGGCGTTCACCGTCGCCATGATCACCGACCTGTTCGACGGGGAGCTGGCCCGCCGGTACGACCTCGTCACCGACTTCGGCAAGATCGCCGACCCCATAGCCGACAAGGCGATCATGGGGGCCGCGCTGATCTGTCTCTCCGCCCTGTCCGACCTGCCCTGGTGGGTCACAGGCGTGATCCTCTTCCGCGAGCTGGGCATCACGCTGCTGCGCTTCTGGGTGATCAGACATGGAGTGATTCCGGCCAGCCGCGGCGGGAAGCTCAAAACGCTCGCCCAAGGCGTTGCCGTCGGGATGTACGTCCTGGCGCTGACCGGTCCGCTGGCGACGGCGCGGTGGTGGGCAATGGCGGTAGCTGTGGTGCTGACCGTCGTCACCGGGCTCGACTACGTACGCCAAGCCGTGGTGCTGCGCCGGGCCGGGCTGGCGGCCGAGAAGGCCACGCCCACGTCGAAGGCCGCGCCCACGTCGTCCGGTACAACCTCCCGGACCCCCTCGTCGGCCTCGTCGGCCCCGGCCGCCTCCGGGCGTGACGGTGGAAGGGACGGCGAAAGGGACGGTGACGGTGAGGGGGATAACGCCGGGCCCGCAGGGAACACGGGGAATTCAGGAAGCGCTGAGAACGCTGGAAACAAGCGGAAGGCGGGGGGTGAAGGGTCCTGACAGATGTGGAGTCGCAGGCCGGTGGAGTGCTGGCGTTGCTCACCCAGCGAGGCCAGACGCTCGCCGTCGCCGAGTCGCTGACCGGAGGACTCGTCGCCGCTGAGATCACAGCCGTCCCAGGCGCCTCAGGAGCCTTCCGTGGTTCCGTGACGGCGTACGCTTCCGCGCTCAAGAGGGATGTACTCGGCGTGGACGGGGCACTCCTTGAGGAGCGGGGTGCTGTGGACCCCGAGATCGCGCGCCGGATGGCGCGGGGCGTACGCACCGCGCTGGGCGCCGACTGGGGCCTCGCGACAACGGGTGTGGCCGGGCCCGAGCCCCAGGACGGACAACCGGTCGGAACGGTGTACGTCGCTGTCGTCGGCCCCACGACAGAGGCAGTGGAGAGACTGCGGCTCGAAGGGAGCCGGAGCGGCGATCGAGCCGGTGACACTGGTGAGGAAGCCGGGGAACGTGTGCGTGCCGGTATCCGTACGGAGAGTGTTCGAGGAGCGCTGGAGCTGCTCTACAAGGAACTGATCGAAAATGCTGGAGGGCAGGATAGAGAACAGACCGGGGGGAATGGATGTTTGCAGCCCTGAGTGAACACGACATCGCTCCCCGCACGGCTGCCTGCCAAGGCGGTACGGTGGAGCCTGAAGGAGTCGGGGCCAACTGGCCGTCCCGATACAGGCTGTGGAAGACGCCGCGCGTTGAGAGGGAGGAGCACCGATGATTCTGCTCCGTCGCCTGTTGGGTGACGTGCTGCGTCGGCAGCGCCAACGCCAGGGTCGTACCCTGCGCGAAGTCTCTTCGTCCGCCAGGGTCTCGCTCGGTTACCTCTCCGAGGTGGAGCGCGGCCAGAAGGAAGCCTCGTCCGAACTGCTCTCATCGATCTGTGATGCGCTCGATGTGCGGATGTCGGAGCTGATGCGGGAGGTCAGCGACGAGCTGGCACTCGCTGAGCTGGCCGAGTCCGCGGCGAGCGACGCTGTGCCCGCGCCCATGCGGCCGGTGCTCAACCCGCTGTCCGTCACCTCGGTCACCGGAGTGCCCGAGGAGCGTGTCACGATCAAGGCGCCGACGGAGGCCGTGGACGTGGTGGCGGCCTGACCGCCGTACGGCAGTCCGTGACCGTAGCTGCGGGCCGACCTTGTTCCCGCCGTCGAGGCCGGGGCACGGTAGGCGTGTGAGACGTGGAACGACAGGCTCCGCCGGGAGGACACCGGCGGAGCCTTCGCGCGTCCACAGACGATCGAGCGGGCCCTGCCTGAGGCCCTCTGCGGGCGCACCTTGGGGCGCCTTCCGAGGGACGGGGCGAGCGTTCGTAGGTGCACGCCCCAAGTCATTCGCGAGCGCCTACGTGGCGGAGGGGCGTGCCGCACGTGAACGCACGCGGACTGCTCGTCGCACTGTGTGACCTACTTTCCGTGGTCGCGCGGTTGCCCGGAGTGCGGGACCATGGCTGTGTTCTCGACTTCGTCGACGGTCTTGTGTCCTTGCCGTGTCCGGCGCTCCCGCCGGGCCGGGCGGACCGGCACCGTCGCGGGAGGTGGCGGCATGACGGCTGTGAGGCCCTTGCTGCTGTGCCGCTGGATGCTCGGCAGCGCCTGCGCCGTCGGCTGGCTGTGCGCGATATGGCGGGTGGCTGTCGGGGAGGGCGGCCCGATAGAAGCTTCGGTGACGGCTGGGGGATGGGGGCTGAGTGTACTGCCCGTGCATGTGGCGCAGGGCGGCGCACGACAGGGAGTGCGGGGGGCGGCCGGGGGCAGCACCCGGAGGGGGACTACCACGGCATCGCGACGCCGCCGTTGGGGCGCAGGATCTGTCCCGTCGTGAAGGATGAGGCGTCCGAGACCAGATGCAGCACGGTGTGCGCGACCTCCTGGGCCTCACCGACCCGTCCCAGCGGCGACATCCTCGCCAGCGCCTCCTCGGCCCGCTGCTGGTCGGCGGGGTCGTCCCGCTCCGTCATGGGTGTACGCACCCAGCCGGGTGCCACCGCGTTGACCCGGATGCCGTGCTCGCCGACCTCGGTGGCGAGAGTCCTGGTGAGCTGGACGACGGCGGCTTTGGCGGCGCCGTAGCACAGCAGCCCGGCGGCGCCGGTGTCCACCGCGCCGGAGGCCATGGTCACCAGGGCGCCCCGGGTGCCGGTCCCGATCATGCTGCGGGCCGCTTCCTGGCAGGTGTACAGGACTCCTTTGAAGTTGACGGCGAGGACGCGGTCCAGATCGGTGTCCTGGGTGTCCAGCACAGAGCTGCGGTGCATGACTCCGGCGATGGCCGCCGCGATGTCGAGACTGCCGCCTGTGCGTACCGCCGCCGCGACGGCGCTGGTGAGTGCCGCGCGGTCGGTCACGTCGAGCAGGTGCGCCCAGGTGTCGCCGCCGGCTTGCGCGATCAGCTCCGTCGTGCGTGCCAGGCCCTGCTCGTCCTGGTCCGCGCAGTGCACGGCGGCGCCCGCCCGGGCGAGCAGCACGGCGGTCGCGCGGCCGATCCCGCCGGCGGCGCCGGTCACCAGGGCGGTCCGGCCGGTCAGGTCGTACGCCGGGAGGTTGCCGTACGCCGGGAGGCTCATGGACAACGACGCTACGGAGAACCTGACGGTCCGTCAATTGGTCGAGCGGCTACCGGCGCTGTCGGCCTCCGCGGGCGGTGGTGGCTGGCAGTGCGGGCAGTACCAGACGGTGCGCGGGCGCTCCGGCGGCCCGTGGGAACCGGTGCGGATGGGAGTGCCGCAGCGCAAGCAGGGGCGGTTCTCCCGGCCGTAGACGGCCAGGTTGCGATCGGGGCGCGGACTGTTGGTCGTACGGCGGCGGACGCTGTCCTTGTTGGCCTCCAACAGCCGCTTGGCCGCCCTGAGCAGGCGCGCCGGCAGCGGCGGCGTCAGCGAACCCACCGGAGTCCAGGGGGAGGTGCGAGCGAGGAAGCACAACTCCGCCGCGTACACGTTGCCGATCCCCGCCAGGTTGCGCTGGTCCAGCAGCGCCTCGACCAGCGGTCGCGCCGGGTCGTGGAGCAGGCGCCGCTCCGCTTCGGCCGCGTCCCAGTCGGGGCCCAGCAGATCCGGTCCCAGGTGGCCGACGACCGAGAACTCCTCCGCCGTGCGCAGCAGTTCCAGCACCGGGAGCCGGATCCCGGCCGCGGTTCGCTCCCCGGTCACCAGCAGCGCGCGGATCTGATGGGCAGGCCCGAAACCGCGTGCAGGGCTGCTGTTGTCCGCGGGATTGCCCTTCACCCGCCAGGCGCCCTCCATGCCCAGATGCGAGTGCACCGTCAGGCCGCCTTCGACGCGCATCAGCAGATGCTTGCCGCGCGGGGTGACGTCCAGGAGCGTGCGGCCGGACAGATCGACGGTCGCCAGCCGGGGTACCCGGAAATCCGTACGGGTCAGCACCTGCCCGGCCAGCGCGGAGTGCAGGGCGTGCGCCGTGCGCCAGACGGTGTCTCCCTCGGGCATCCGACCGCCACCTCTTCAGTGATCTTCCGGCATCCAGCGGGCATCCCGCGCCATCACCGGCTCCTTGAGGACATATGCCCATGATCGCAGGAACCACTGACGGAACCTGGAGAGCGGCGAGAAGTGGGAGACGATCACGGGATACGATCCTGGGCCATGGGGCAGTGGGGATACCGACGACAGCACGACGCGCTCGACGTGGACGGAGAGGCCGAGGCCGAGCAGCGGGACGCGCTCGAAGGGGCGCGGGACTGGGTCGACGATCATGTGGACCGCTGGCAGCCCGTGCTGCCCGACCTCAACCCCCACATCGAGGGCGCCGTCACCCGTATGCAGTTCCTCGCCGACCATCTGCGGCGGGCGGGGGAGCGCGCCTTGGCGGAGTTCGGACTGCGCCGTGAGGAGCATGAGACGCTGCACATGCTCGCCGGACACGGCGGGCGCAGGACTCTCACCCAGCTCGCCATGGACCTGGGGGCCGCCCCCAACACCTTGTCCGAGCGGCTGGACGTGCTGGAGAAGCGGGGCTTCGTGACCCGTACGACCACCGGCCGCCCCCGCGCCGTCGAGGACGAGCAGGGCGACGAGGTCGAGCTGACCGATGAAGGGCACGCCAACTGGCTCGCCGCCATAGAAGCGGCGGGTGCGGAAGAGCGCCGCCTGTTCGGGGCACTCGACTGGCACGAGCAGCGCCTCCTCGCCGGTCTCCTCCGCCAGATGATGCTGGCGACCGGGTCGTACGACGAGGCGAGCGGGGCCTACGACGACGAAGAGGGCTGACGGCAGCCCTGTCGACCGACGGTCGTCGCCGTGCCGTGCCGACGGGTGCTCCGGCGGCCGACGGTCGCCGTGACGTGTCGACGGTCGCCGTGCCGTCCCGGCGCCCGCCACGCTCCGGCTAGCCCGCCCGCAGCCGCAGACCGCGCGGGGTCGGGTGGAAGCCCGCGGCCTCCAGCGCCGTGCCCAGCGGTGAGGACAGTGCCGCCGTGCCGTTGACGCGCTCCACCGTGACGGTGCCCAGCGCGCCCTGGCGTGCTGCCTGGGCCAGCGCTTCGACGGCGGTAGCCAACCGGGCCGCACCCGCCTCGCCGTCGCTCCCGGCGGTCGAGGGCACCGGCTCGGACTCTCCGGCAGCGCCCTCCGGCGCCTCGGGATCCCGCGTCCAGGCCAGCAGCGTCTTGCCGCCCCGCTCGACGTACAGCGTCAGCACCCCGTCGACCAGCACCACCAGCGCACCCGCCTTGCGGCCCGGCTTGTGCGTGGCGCCCTGCGGGGGCGAGGGCCAGGGCAGCGCCGCGCCATAGGCGTTCGCCGGGTCGGCGGCGGCCAGCACCAGCGCGCGCGGGCCGGTGCGGTTGCCGCCCCCGCGCGTTCCGCCGTACGCCCCCGAAGCCTCGTACGAGCCGCCGAACCCGCCCGATGCGCCGCTGTCCCGCTCGCGTGCCGTACTGACCGCGCGCAGCCTGTCCACGGCACCGTCCATCGCGAACTGAGCGGCCCCCAGCCCTTCGACCACATAGCCGCGCCGCGCCTGCCCGCTCTCCTCGAAGGCGGACAGCACCCGATACGCGGCCGAGAAACCGCCCTCCACACCCTCGGCGGACACCGCGCCGCGGGTCACCACACCGTGCCGATCCAGCAGCGTACGGGCCAACGCGTGTGCCCGGTGGGTCGGTTCATTCTCCGGCGGCGGCAGCAGCGACCAGCGTCCCGCGACGGTCGGCGGCGCGGGGGCCGGGGCGCGGCCCGGGCCACGACGGCCCACGCCGCTGCCCGCGGCCACCGCGGCAGCGGTGAAAGAGCCGTAACGCCCGCGCGGTGTGGGGCGCTTGGCACGGTGCGCCGTGGAGCCGGCCGTACGGCCCGAACCCAGCAGCGCCCGCAGCGGCGTGAGCGTGTCACCGGTGATCCTGCCCGACCACACCAGGTCCCACAGCGCCTCGGTCAGCTGCGGATCGGTCGCCTCGGGGTGGGCGGCGCGGGCCCGTTCGGCGATCTGCCGGAAGAACAGTCCGTACCCGCCCTCCAGCGCGGCGAGCACCGCCTGGTGGACCGGAGTCAGCTCCAGCGGATGCGGGGGAGGCAGCAGCAGCGGAGCGGCCTCGGCCAGATGGAGGGAGATCCAGCCGTCCTTGCCGGGCAGCGCACCCGCACCCGCCCAGACCACCTCCCCCGAGGCGGTCAGCTCGTCCAGCATGGGCGGCGCGTAGTCCGCGACCCGTCCGGGCAGCACCAGCTTCTCCAGCGCGGACGCCGGAACCGGTGCCCCCTGCAACTGCTCGACCGTGCGCAACAGCCCCTCCACGCCGCGCAGACTGTTGGTGCCCACGTGCTGCCACTGCGGCAGAAACGCCGCCAGCGACTGCGGGGCGACCGGCTCCAGCTCCTGCCGCAGCGCCGCCAGTGAACGGCGGCGCAGCCTGCGCAGCACCCCCGCGTCGCACCACTCCTGGCCGATCCCCGACGGGTGGAACTCCCCCTGCACCAGCCGGCCACCGGCCGCCAGCCGGTGCAGCGCGCCGTCCGCGACGGCGGTGCCGAGACCGAAGCGGGCCGCTGCGTCGGCGGAGGTGAAAGGGCCGTGCGTGCGGGCATAGCGTGAGAGCAGATCGCCCAGCGGGTCGGCGACCGGCTCGGTGAACGCCTCCGGGACACCCACGGGCAGCGCGGCACCCAGCGCGTCCCGCAGTCGCCCCGCGTCCTCGACGGCCGCCCAGTGCTCCTGACCGGCGATCCGTACCCGGATGGCGCGCCGGGTCGCCTCCAACTCCGGCGCCCAGCCCGGCTCGGCGCCCCGCTCCGCCAGCTCCTGGGAGGTGAGTGGGCCCAGCAGCCGCAGCAGGTCCGCCACGCCCTCCACGTCCTTGAGGCGGCGGTCCTCGGTGCGCCACTGGAGCTCGGCCTCCAGCTCGTGCAGTACGTCGGCGTCCAGCAGTTCGCGCAGCTCCGCCTGGCCCAGCAGCTCCGACAGCAGCCGTGAATCCAGGGAGAGCGCTGCGGCCCGGCGCTCGGCCAGGGGCGAGTCGCCCTCGTAGAGATACTGCGCCACATAGCCGAACAGCAGGGAGCGGGCGAACGGAGACGGCTCCGGAGTGGTGACCTCGACCACCCGCACCCGGCGGGACTCGATGTCGCCCATCAGCTCCGTGAGGCCCGGCAGGTCGAACACGTCCTGCAGGCACTCACGGACCGCCTCCAGGATGATCGGGAAGGAGCCGAACTCACTGGCCACCTGGAGCAGCTGGGAGGCTCGCTGCCGCTGCTGCCACAGGGGAGTGCGCTTGCCAGGACTGCGGCGCGGCAGCAGCAGCGCCCGCGAGGCACACTCCCGGAAGCGGGCCGCGAACAGCGCCGAGTTGCCCACCTGATCGGTGACGGTCTGCTCGATCTCGCCCTTGTCGAAAAGCACGTCGCCGACTCCCAGCGGCGGCTGGTCCGGATCGGCGGGGAGCTCCTGTTCCGGAGTGCGCGGGGGGCGCGGCTCCGCTTCGAACAGGTCGAGATCCATCAACTCGGCGTCCGGCAGCCGCAGCACCAGGCCGTCATCGGCGTGCATGACCTGGGCGTCCATGCCGTACCGCTCCGTGAGCCGCGCGCCGATCGCCAGCGCCCAGGGGGCGTGCACCTGAGCGCCGAACGGGGAGTGCACCACAATGCGCCAGTCGCCCAGCTCGTCGCGGAACCGCTCCACGACGATCGTCCTGTCGTCGGGCACATGACCGGACGCCTCGCGCTGCTCACCCAGATAGGCCAGCAGATTGCCGATCGCCAGCGCGTCCATACCGGAGGCGGCCAGCCGCTCCTCGGCCTGCTCGCGGGTGAGCGAACCGATCTCGCGCAGGAACGCACCCAGCGCCCGGCCCAGCTCCAGCGGCCTGCCCAGTTGGTCGCCGCGCCAGAACGGCAGCCGCCCCGGCACCCCGGGCGCGGGCGTGACCAGCACCCGGTCCCGGGTGATGTCCTCGATCCGCCAGGCCGTCGTCCCCAGGGTGAAGACATCACCCACCCGGGACTCGTAGACCATCTCCTCGTCCAGCTCACCGACACGGCCGCCGCCCTTCTTCGGGTCGGCACCCGCCAGGAACACCCCGAACAGACCCCGGTCCGGGATGGTGCCGCCGGAGGTGACGGCCAGCCGCTGCGCACCGGGGCGGCCGCTGACCGTGTTCGCCACCCGGTCCCACACCAGACGGGGACGCAGCTCCGCGAACGCGTCGGACGGATACCGCCCGGCGAGCATGTCCAGCACCGAGGTGTACGCGGACTCCGGGAGCGCGGCGAAAGGCGCCGCCCGCCGCACCAGCGTCAGCAACTCCTCCACGTCCCAGGTGTCGACCGCGACCATGGCGACGATCTGCTGGGCGAGCACGTCCAGCGGGTTGGCGGGGATGCGCAGCGCCTCGATGGCGCCCTCCCGCATCCGCTCGGTGACCACCGCGGACTGCACCAGATCCCCCCGGTACTTCGGGAAGACCACGCCTGCCGAGACCGCCCCCACCTGGTGGCCCGCCCGCCCCACGCGTTGCAGCCCGGAGGCCACCGAGGGCGGTGACTCGACCTGGACGACCAGATCGACGGCGCCCATGTCGATCCCCAGCTCCAGACTGGAGGTGGCCACCACGGCAGGCAGTCTGCCCGCCTTCAGATCCTCCTCGACCTGGGAGCGCTGCTCCTTGGAGACCGAACCGTGGTGCGCCCGGGCGATCAGCGGGGGCGCACCGGTGACCGCGCCCGCGTTGCCCATCAGCTCGGCGGGCGAGTGGTCCTCGGGCATGGGCTCGCCCGTGGCCCGCTCGTAGGCGATCTCGTTCAGCCTGTTGCACAGCCGCTCGGCCAGGCGACGTGAGTTGGCGAAGACGATGGTGGAGCGGTGCTCCTGGATGAGATCGGTGATCCGTTCCTCCACCGAGGGCCAGATCGACGGTTTGCCGCCACCGCCCGGGCCTTCGGCACCCGTCGCGTCCTGCGCGGGGGAACTGCCCAGCTCCCCCATGTCCTCCACGGGGACCACGACCGACAGCTCGAACTGCTTGCCCGAGGGCGGCTGCACCACGGCGGCGTTCCTGCGGGGTGAGAGGAAACGGGCCACCTCGTCCACAGGGCGGACAGTGGCCGACAGCCCGATACGCCGCGCGGGGCGCTCCAGCAGGTGGTCCAGTCGCTCCAGGGAGAGCGCGAGATGGGCGCCCCGCTTGGTGCCGGCCACCGCGTGCACCTCGTCCACGATGACCGTCTCGACACCGGAGAGTGCTTCCCGGGCGTTGGAGGTCAGCATCAAGAACAGCGACTCGGGCGTGGTGATCAGGATGTCCGGCGGGCGGCGGGCGATCGACCTGCGCTCGGCGGCGGGGGTGTCGCCGGAGCGGATCCCGACCCTGATCTCTGGCTCGGGCAGGCCCAGCCGCAGCGACTCCTGGCGGATGCCGGTGAGCGGGCTGCGCAGATTGCGTTCCACGTCGACAGCCAGCGCTTTCAGCGGTGACACATACAGCACCCGGCAGCGCTTGAGCGGGTCGGCGGGTGGCGGCGTCGCCGCGAGCGCGTCGAGGGACGCGAGAAAGGCGGCCAGCGTCTTGCCGGACCCCGTCGGCGCCACCACCAGCGCGTCCGACTCCTCGGCCAGCGCACGCCAAGCCCCCTCCTGAGCAGCGGTGGGCTCGCTGAAGGCGCCCGTGAACCATGCACGGGTCGCTGGTGAGAAGGCGTCCAGCGCCGATGTCCGACCCATGCTCCCCATCGTGCAGCACGGCACTGACAGCGGCCCGCGACCGTCCGGGCGGCGGGCGGCGGCCGGAAGGGGCGGCGGCCCGCGGCCGGGCGGGGAATCGTGCGGCCGTACGGAGAACGGGGCCGGGACGGAGATCGGGGCCGGGACGGAGAATGGGGGGCATGACGCACCGGGAGAGCGCGCACTACTGGCAGTCACCGAAGCTGCCCGGTGTCGACCTGCTGCGCGCCCGCTACATCCGCAAGACCTTCGCACGGCACACCCACGAGACGTATGTGATCGCCGCGATCACTCAAGGCGTGGAGGCCTTCCACCACGGCGGCAGCGTGCACCGGGTGGGGCCCGGCGGGCTGGCGCTGATCAACCCCGACACCATGCACACCGGGCACGCCGGGGAGCCCGAGGGATGGACCTACGAGGTGCTCTACCCGGACGCCTCCCTGGTGGCCCGGATAGCGGCCCAGACCACCACCATCCGGGGCACCCCCGGGTTCCGTGTCGCGGCGGCCGACGACCCGGTCTCCTCCCGCCACGTCCAGGCGATACACCGGGCACTCGAAGAGGGCAACGCGCTGGCCGCCGACACCCTCATGCACGCGGTGGTCGCCCGGTTGCTGCGGCTGCACGGTGGCCCGCTGCCCGAGCGGGCCATCCACACGGCGGGCGCTCGGAACGCCTTGCGGGCCCGCGCGGTGCTGGAGGAGCGCATGGCCGACCCGCCGTCCCTGGAGAGCCTCGCCGCCGAGCTGGGGACAAGCCCCTTCGCGCTGCTGCGCGCCTTCCGCCGGATGTACGGGATGCCGCCGCACACCTGGCTGACGGACGCGCGCGTACACCGGGCGCGTGCCCTGCTGGACGCGGGGCTGCCGCTCGCCGAGACCGCCACCGCTGTCGGCTTCACCGACCAGTCCCACCTGACGCGGCACTTCGGGCGGATCATAGGGGTCCCGCCTGGTGCCTATCGCCGGGGGCGCGCAAGAACGTACAAGAACAGAGCACGTCCGGTTCCCTAGCGTGGCCGCGTGCCACAGCAGAGAGACACCTTCGACCGACCGGAGGTCCCGGACGCCTCCGCACCGGATACTTCCGCCATACCCGAAGCGCCCGACGGGGGCGCATCGGAAAGCTCACCGGGCGGCCGCGACGACCGCGCTGTCGTGCGGGACGCGCTGGGCGTCGGCATCGCCGTCGGGCTCTCCGGCTTCGCCTTCGGCGTGACGGCCGCGGGCGCCGACATCTCCCTGGCGCAGACCTGTGCGCTGAGCCTGTTCGTGTTCACCGGGGCCTCCCAGTTCGCCCTGGTCAGCGCGCTCGCCGCCGGAGGCGGCCCGCTGACCGCCGCTGCCGGTGCCTTCTTCCTCGGCTTCCGGAACGCCTTCTACGGGCTGCGGCTGTCCCGTCTTCTGGGGCTGCGCGGCGGTGCGCGGATCGCGGCCGCGCACTGGGTGATCGACGAGACCTCGGCCGTCGCCCTGGCGCAGCGCGGACGGCACGCCGTCCGGCTGGGCTTCACCGTCACCGGCGCGACGCTCTTCGGCCTTTGGAACCTCACCACCCTGCTCGGGGCGCTGGGCGCGGAAGCACTGGGCGACACGGACGCCTGGGGCCTGGACGCCGCGGGCCCTGCGGTCTTCCTCGCCCTGCTGGCACCCATGCTCCGCACCGGCGTTGAGCGGGCGACGGCGGGACTCGCCGTCGTCCTGGGCCTGGGGCTGCTGCCGGTACTGCCGGCCGGCGTTCCGGTGCTGGTCGCCGCGCTGGCGGCCCCTCTCGTCCTGCTGGTGCACAGCAGGATGCCGCCCGGGCGGCGCGGAGAGCGAGACGGAGCACGGACGGCTGAGGAGGAGTCCCGGTGAGTGTGTGGATCGCCATCGGGGCCACGGCCCTCGGCTGCTACCTGGTGAAGTTGCTCGGCCTCTCGGTGCCCGCAGGAATGCTGGAGCGGCCGTTGGTCCAGCGGCTGGCCGCCCTCCTGCCGGTGGCGCTGCTGGCGGCACTGACCGCGCAGCAGACCTTCGAGCACCAGTTGTCCCTGGTCCTCGACGCCCGGGCGGCAGGTCTGGCCGCCGCCGCTCTCGCGCTCTTGTTCCGGGCTCCGTTCCTGGTGGTCGTCGCCGCCGCGGTACTGGTCACGGCAGGTGTACGGGCGCTCGGCTAGCCGCGCCCGCACGTATGCCGAGCGGCGCCCGGCAGCCTCGCACCCGCTCGGGGCGCGCGGCCCCCGCGCTCCGAGCGACCCTTGCGCTCCGGGCGCCCCCCGAGCTCCGAGCGGCGCCCCGCTCCCGTTCGGAGCCGCGCTCAGAGGCGGCCGTACGCGCGCAAGGTGTGCAGCGCCTCCAAAGTGACCAGCGGCCGCCCCTCCAGCGCCGTTCCCGGTGCCCATCTGCGCCAGTTGATGTCCCAGCCGCCGTCGTCCTGCTGACGGCTCTTGAGATGGTCGAGCGCGCGGTCCAGCTCCGCGTCGGAGAACCAGCGGCGGGCCAGTGAGTCGGGGGTGCGCGCGAAGTCGGTCGCATAGTGGTACTCGCCCGGCGCGTACCCGTCGGGGAGGGGGAAGTCCGCCGCGCGGCCCGGGTCCGTGACCACGAGCCGCTGCTCGCGCACCAGCGTGCCGAGCCGCCCCGCGGCGGCCTCGGCGCGCGGCCGGTCGGGTACACCGTCGAGGAAGGCGAGCGCCGCCCGCACCTCGTAGGGGTGGGTCTTGCCCAGGGTCTCGATGGTGTTCCAGCAGTAGTCCGTCGCGCGGAACAGCCAGGCGTGCCAGACGCTGTTGCGGTGCAGTGTGCCGACCACCGGGCCGGTCGCCAGCAGATCGCTGGGGGGCGCGTCCTGGACGGGGATCCACGGTGCGGCGGGGTATCCGCGCAGCGAGGGATGCACAGCGGGCAGGGCGCCCTCCGGAGTGGAGACCGCCGTCAGATAGCGGCCGATGCGCTCGACCCGCTGTCCCGCACAGCGCCCGATGCTGTCCAGCACCCGGACGGCGGCGGCGGTGTGCAGTGGCTGGCTCACGGGGCCCCGCAGGTCGGGCTCCAACGCGTGGCCGTAGCCGCCGTCGGCGTTGCGGTAGGCGTCGAGCGCCGTCTCGACGGTGCTCGGATCGCCGTCCAGGAAGTCGTGCTCGAAGCGCCGCTGTTCCAGTACGCGCGCTGTCAGCCAGATGAAGTTCTCCGCACGGGAGAGGACCGATCCACAGGGAGCCATTCTTCGACGGTAGGCCGCGCGGCCCCCCAGGTCACTGCTGTCGGCGAGAGCCAACCCTTGAGGGCGGGATACTGGAGTCATGCGGTTGACGGACTTCTGGCAGCGGATGGCGGAGCACTTCGGTGAGGCGTACGCCGACTCCTTCGCACGCGATCATGTGATGGCCGGTCTCGGCGGGCGGACGGTGCACGAAGCGCTCGCCGCGGGCTGGGACGCGAAGGACGTCTGGCGCGTGGTGTGCGACGTCATGGAGGTCCCCGCACACAAGAGGTGAGCTCTCGGCGTGGGAGGTGAGTCCCGCGCACAAGAGGTGAGTCGTTTACCGCACGCAGTCTCCCCGGGCGCGAGACTTGCCCGGTGGGCGCGCCAGACGACGGTGACCGGGACCGGGACGAGAGGAACGGCGACGGGGAGCGGGAGGACCGCGCCCGCGGCCACTCCGGAAACGTCGGTCCGGCCGGACCCGCAGACGGGAGCGCGGATTCGCAGGGCACGGTGCGCAGCCCGGGCCGGGGTCCGCGGTCCGACGGGATGCCGCGCTGGCTGCCGCGGGCCCTCGTGCTCGCCCTGGCCCTCTTCGGCGCCTACCAGCTCCTCAGCTGGGCGTTCCTGCGTACTCTCGGGCTGCTGCTGAACGTGCTGATCGCGTTCTTCCTGGCGCTGGCCATGGAACCCGCCGTCGCCGGGCTGGCCCGGCGCGGTATGCGCCGGGGGCCGGCCACCGCGCTCGTCTCCGTCGTCCTCCTGGCGGCGGCGGCCGGTTTCTTCGTGGCGCTCGGTTCGCTCTTCGTCGAGCAGATCAGCCGCATCGTGGAGAACCTGCCCCGGTACGTCTCCGAGGTGCTCCACTGGAGCAACGTCCATTTCCACACCGATCTGGACGTCGACAAGCTGCGCTCCAAGGTCATCCACTCCGACTGGGTGAGCGGCTATCTGCGCAGCGGCGCCCAGAACGTGTGGGGGATCTCCGCGACGCTGCTGGGCGGGGTGTTCCAACTGCTGACGGTCGCCCTGTTCACCTTCTACTTCGCCGCGGACGGGCCGCGGCTGCGGGTGGCACTGTGTTCCGTACTGCCGCCGGCGCGACAGGCTGAGGTGCTGCGCGCATGGGAGATCGCGGTGACCAAGACCGGCGGCTACATCTACTCGCGGGCCCTGATGGCGCTGATCTCCGCCGGTGCGCACTATGTCTTCCTGGAACTGTTGGGGGTGCCTTATGCCGCCGCGCTGGCCGTCTGGGTCGGGGTGGTCTCACAGTTCGTGCCCACCGTCGGCACCTACCTCGCCGGGGCGCTGCCGCTGCTGATCGCGTTCACCGTCGATCCCTGGTCCGCCCTGTGGGTGCTGGTGTTCATCGTCGTCTACCAGCAGCTGGAGAACTACATCCTCCAGCCGCGCATCACCGCCAGAACCGTGGCCGTCCATCCCGCTGTCGCCTTCGGTTCGGTGGTCGCCGGGACCTCGCTGATGGGGGTCGTCGGCGCGTTGGTCGCGATTCCCGCCATGGCGACGCTCCAGGGGTTCCTCAGCGCCTACGTCAAGCGCTACGACGTGCCGGACGTGCGGGTCGGACCGGGTTCGCGGGTGGGGGCGGGCCGCAGCGGACGCGGTCGGTGGTGGCGCCGCCGTCGCTGAGCGGGAAGGTCGTCGGGCGGGCGTACGGGCCTCATCGCGATCGCTTCCACGCCTCTCACCTGCAGGTTTCCGGGTTATCCACAGGAAGGCGGGGCGACTTGACGCAAAATTCGAACATCGATTCTTATAGAGGCTCCGGCGAGCACGCCCGCTCAGGCCATGGCCCAGTGAGCGCGGGTCCGGACCGATTGTCAGTGGCAGGCGCTAGCGTCGTTTGACGTGAAGCGATCGACTCAAGCAAACAACCGGGTGGCACCCATGGCAGGAACCGACCGCGAGAAGGCGCTGGACGCCGCGCTCGCGCAGATTGAACGGCAATTCGGCAAGGGCGCCGTGATGCGCATGGGCGAGCGGCCGAACGAGCCGGTCGAGGTCATCCCCACCGGGTCGACCGCCCTTGACGTGGCCCTCGGCGTCGGCGGTCTCCCCCGCGGCCGCGTGGTCGAGGTCTACGGGCCGGAGTCCTCCGGAAAGACGACCCTGACCCTGCACGCGGTGGCCAACGCGCAGAAGGCGGGCGGCACGGTCGCCTTCGTGGACGCCGAGCACGCGCTGGACCCCGAGTACGCCAAGCGCCTCGGCGTCGACACCGACGCGCTGATCCTCTCCCAGCCGGACAACGGAGAGCAGGCTCTCGAGATCACCGACATGCTGATCCGCTCCGGCGCGCTCGACCTGATCATCATCGACTCGGTCGCGGCGCTGGTGCCCCGCGCCGAGATCGAGGGCGAGATGGGGGACTCCCACGTCGGCCTCCAGGCCCGGCTGATGAGCCAGGCGCTGCGGAAGATCGCCGGTGCGCTCAACCAGTCCAAGACCACCGCGATCTTCATCAACCAGCTCCGCGAGAAGGTCGGCGTGATGTTCGGCTCTCCGGAGACCACCACCGGTGGCCGTGCCCTGAAGTTCTACGCCTCGGTGCGGCTCGACATCCGCCGCATCGAAACCTTGAAGGACGGCACCGATGCCGTCGGCAACCGCACCCGCGTCAAGGTCGTCAAGAACAAGGTCGCGCCGCCCTTCAAGCAGGCCGAGTTCGACATCCTCTACGGCATGGGCATCAGCCGCGAGGGCGGTCTGATCGACATGGGCGTGGAGAACGGCTTCATCCGCAAGTCCGGAGCCTGGTACACCTACGAGGGCGATCAACTCGGCCAGGGCAAGGAGAACGCCCGCAACTTCCTGCGGGACAACCCCGACCTCGCCAACGAGATCGAGAAGAAGATCAAGGAAAAGCTGGGCATCGGCGTACAGCCGCAGGACCCGGCCGGCGAGCCGGGTGCGGACGCCGCGGGCAGCACCACACCGGAGACCCCCGCAGCGGCCGGTACGCCGGACGCCGCGGACGCCTCAACGGCCAAGACCGTCCCGGCCCCGGCGGCCAAGGCGGCGAAGACGACCAAGGCGTCCAAGGCCGCCGCGGCCAAGAGCTAGTCCGTGACACGGCGCAGCGACTGGCCGGAGTACACCCCTTCCCCGGACCCGTCACCGGCCTCCGCCCCTGGGGGCGACGGCTCGGTGGCGGATATCCAGGACAGCGATGGTCCCGCTTCGTCGAGGGCCGAAGCGGGACCATCGCGTGCGTCGTCCCGGACTCCGGGCCGACGCCGGGAGGGAGGCCGGGCGGAGCGGGAGGCCGAGCCGAAGGATCCGGTGGAGCGGGCCAGAGCCATCTGTCTGCGGCTGCTCACCGGTACGCCCAGAACGCGTCAACAGCTTGCCGACGCGCTCCGCAAACGGGAGGTGCCGACGGAAGCGGCCGAGGAGGTGCTGGCCAGATTCGAGGACGTCGGTCTCATCGACGACGCCGCGTTCGCCGCCGCCTGGGTCGATTCCCGACACCACAGCCGGGGTCTGGCCCGCAGGGCGCTCGCCCGCGAACTGCGCACCAAGGGTGTGGACTCCACGGTGATCGACGAGGCCGTGGGTCGGCTCGACTCCGAGCGGGAGGAGGAGACGGCACAAGCCCTGGTGGCACGGAAGCTGCGCTCCACCAGGGGCCTCGACAGAGAAAAACGCCTCCGCCGGCTCGCCGGAATGCTGGCCCGCAAGGGCTACTCCGAGGGGCTTGCCCTCCGGGTGGTCCGGCGGGCGCTGGAGGAGGAGGGCGAGGATCCGGAAGTGCTGGAGGAGCATTTCCCCGGACTGTGAGGGGAAGCCGGCTGGTGCCCGAGGCGGAGCGGAGCGGCTGCCGGACGGGCAGCGGCGTCGCGCCTGGGCACGTTCTTGAGCTTCGCGTCGACGCAGCCGTCGGCAGCCCGACACCGACGGCACGCCATATGCGCGCCGGGTGCCCCCGCCGGGTGCTCAGGAGTGTGCTCCGCCACGTACGGCCTCCGCGCAGACGCGCAGCGCGCCGGAGCGGCCCGCGGGGAAGGCCGCCGCGAGATGCCCGTCGGCGCGGACCGCCAGCACCGTGTGTGCCGCCGCCCCCGGGTAGCTCTCGGTGACCAGCAGCGTGGCACGCAGCGGCAGCCCGGCCACGGTGGAGGCCAACTCGGGCATCATTCCCGCCGTCAGCCAGTGCCGGCTGTCCCACACCCCGGTACCGGGTGCCACCAGCAGCACCAGCAGCTCCCCGCCCGGGCCGCCCAGCCAGTCGTGCAGGTCGCCCTGTGAGCCGTCGGCGGCGGTGACCGGAACATCGCACACGGGAGCCCCCGGCGCCGTCCCGACGGGCACCTCGTCGACGCTCGCGCGTGCGGGGGCCAACGGCGTACGGGCGTACGCGGGCGGCGCACCCAGCAGGCCCCGCCCCAGGTGACCGTCGGTCAGCAGTCCCAGATGGGCGCGGGCGCCCCCGCCGGGGAGCAGCGCACGCAGCCCACCGCCGCGCCGTACGACGGGCAGGGCCTGGTCGACGGCGCGCAGCCGGGCGACCATGGCGCCGCGCCGCTCGGTCTCGTAGCTGTCCAGCAGGGTCTCCGCTGCCGCGCCGTGACCGTGGTGCCAGGTCAGCGCGAGCTTCCAGGCGAGATTGGAGGCGTCCCGCAACCCCTCGTCGACGGACTGCACCCCCAGCGCACCCGTCAGATGTGCGGCGTCCCCGGCGAGGAAGACGCGGTCCACGCGCCAGTGCCGGGCCAGCCGCTGGTGGGCGGTGTGCACGCCGGTGTCCACCAGTTCGTACGGCCCGATGCCGCTGCTGCCGCCACCGTCCTCGGCGCCGGCCCCCCGCCTGCCAGCTCCTGCGGGCCCGCCGTTGGCCGGAACGACAGCTTTGGCCGCCTCCTTCAGCGCCTCCTCGGACCAGACGGCGAGGGTGTCCGCCACCCGCTCCAGCATCTCCTCCGGTGTCACCAGGTCGCCGCGCGGAGACAGCAGCCAGTCCAGCCGCCACCGGCCCCCGGGCAGCGGGCGGGCCGTGACCTCGCCCGGCACACCTCCCGGGTCGCGGTGCAGCAGCGCGCTGCCCACGCTTCCCTGCTCCCACACGCCGTCCTTGTCGTACTCCCCTTCTTCCCAGGGCAGCCGCACCCGCAGCGCGGCGACCGCATGCCGTTCGACTGCCGTACGCCCCGGGAAGCGCACTCCGAGCAGTTTGCGGACCATCGAACGGGCACCGTCGCACCCGACGGCGTAACTGCCGCGCCACCAGGTGCCGGAGGGGCCCCGGGTGTGCGCCGTGACGCCGTTCGCGTCCTGTTCCAGCAGGTCGACATGGCTGTCGGTGATGACGCGCGCCAACTTCTCCTTCGCCAGCGCGTCGCGCAGGGTGCGCTCCAGCGCATGCTGCTCGATGTGCACCGGGGCCTGCTCCGGGACCAGGTCCACTGTGTCGACCTGTTGGGCGCGCCGTTGGGTGCGCCAGGAGCGCCAGCGCAGTCCGGGCAGCGTGGGCAGCACGGCGGCGGTGTCCGGGCGCAGCACGCAGCTGCGCGCGGCGCGCGGCGGCGGATTGCCGTCGGTGGAGTCCAGGACCAGGGAGGGGACGGCGTGCCGGGCAAGAGCGAGGGAGAGGGCGAGTCCGACCGGACCCGCCCCGACGACGATCACCGGATCCACAGTGTGGAAACCTCACAGCCCTGGTGGTGCTGACGGGGGCCGGGTTTCTCTGGGGGTGGAGCCTGGTGCGCGATCACGCTGGTATGCAACCCACTGCCTGAGCATGCGTCAAGTGACGCCATAAGATGCCAACACGGGCCATGGTGCGGGCGGGTGCCCGTTCCATGGCCCGTGGCGGAGCGGTGGGCGCCGGAGCGGTGTCCGACGCGTGGTGCGGCTCAGTCCTTGGACGCGGCGTCGCCGGGGGCGCCCGGGTCCGGTGTGCCGGCGGCCGCCACCTCCTTGGGTTCGTTCGCCTGCGCCGGCACGATGCCCGCCTTCGACCGCCGGCCGCGCTGTTCGACGAACTTGGCCAGCCAGGCCAGGATGAGGCACAGCCCGATGTAGATGGCGCCGAAGACGATGACTGTCTGGACGGTCGGGTAGACCCCGCCCACCGGGGTGTTGTTGGCGATGAGCCGGGCCGAGTACAGCAGCTCCGGGTAGAGGATGATGTAACCCAGCGAGGTGTCCTTGAGGGTCACCACCAACTGACTGATGATCGACGGCAGCATGGAGCGCACGGCCTGCGGGAACAGCACCGAGGCGGTCACCTGGGTCTTGCGCAGCCCGAGCGCGTAGGCCGCCTCCACCTGCCCCTTCGGCACCGCGTTCACACCGGCGCGCAGCACCTCGGCCTGGACGCATCCGTTGTAGATGGTCAGGCCCAGCACCAGTGCCCACATGGGGGTCATGTCGCCGACGATGCCGACCCACAGGGCGAAGATCGTGATGAGCAGCGGGATCGACCGGAACAGGTCGATGAAGACGACGGCCACCCAGCGCACCGGTTTGTGGTCCGACAGCCGGGCCACGCACAGCACCACTGCGAAGGCCAACGAGAAGACGCCCGCCAGTGCGAAGACCTTCAGCGTGGACAGCAGGGCGTCGAAGATGTTCTGCCGGATGCCTGCGTAGTTGAAGATGTCCCACAGCTCGCCCGCGAACTGCCCCTTGTCGTACAGCCGGTAGCAGACCCAGGCGATCAGCGCGGCGAGGCCGATGCTGCCGACGACGGAGTAGATCAGGTTGCGGACGCGAGCCTTCGGGCCGGGCGCGTCGAACAGGACGCTCGCGCTCATCGGGCGACCTCCAGACGGTTCTCCAGCAGCCGGAAGAGGCCGTTGATGGCGTAGGTGATGATCAGGTAGCCGAGCGTGATCCAGACGAAGATCACGGCGATGTCGTAGCCGTCGTTGCTCAGCGTCTTCTGGATGTTGAACAGATCGACGTTGTCGAAGGCGCCGGCGATCGCGGTGTTCTTCGTCAGCGCGATGAAGATGCTGCTCATCGGCGGTACGACCGTGCGTGTGGCCTGGGGGAGCACCACGATGCGCATGGTCTGGGTGAAGGTCATACCGATGGCGCGGGCGGCCTCGGCCTGGCCCATCGGCACGGTGTTGATGCCGGAGCGCACGGCCTCGGCGACGAAGGACGAGGTGTAGAAGCCGCAGGCGCAGACGGCCAGGACGAAGGAGTTGACGCCCGGGAAGAGCACCTTGGGCACCACGAAGAAGGCCACCAGGAACAGCAGCGTCAGCGGGGTGTTCCGCAGCACGTTGACCCACAGCGTGCCGAATATGCGCAGCGGGGGCACCGGCGAGACGCGGAAGCCCGCGATCACCAGACCGAGCACGACGGCGAGCAGCGCGCTGACGACCGTCAGCCACAAGGTGCCGAGGAATCCCTCGCGGAACAGCGCCAGGTTGTCGAGAAGTACGTTCATGAATTCTCCGCGAGGAGTCGCGTAGGGGCGGCGGGAAGGGCCGGACCGGGCAGGGGGCGCTCTGGGCCGGGTGGGGAGTCAGCGCCCCGGCGAACGGGGTGCCCGCAACAGGCACGCCCCGCCCCGCGCGGCGCCTGCGCCGGGGAGCGGGGCGTGGACATCACTTCTCGGTGATCTCCGGCGGCGTCTTGAACTTGGAGCCGGACTTGCCCAGCGTGGCCTCGTACGCCTTCTTGTAGTCGCCGTTGTCCTGGTGCTTCTTCAGCGCGTCGGCGACGGCCTTCTGCAGCGCGTTGTCGCCCTTCTTCAGGCCGACGCCGTAGGGCTCGTCGGAGAAGGGCTTGCCGACGACCTTGAGCTTGCCGGGGTTCTGCGCGGCGTAACCCATCAGGATCGCGTCGTCCGTGGTGACCGCGTCGACCTGGCCGTCGAGGAGCTGCGAGACGCACTCGGAGTACTTGCTCAGCTCGGTGACCTTGGCGCCGTACTTGGGCTCCTTGATGGTCTGCAGCGGCGTCGAGCCGACGATGGAGCAGACCTTCTTGCCCTTGACGCTGTCCGGTCCGGTGACCTCCTTCTCGTCCTTGCGGACGAGCAGCGAGGCGCCGGCGTGGAAGTACGGGCCCGCGAAGTCGATCTGCTTCTTGCGCTCGTCGTTGATCGTGTACGTACCGATCATCAGGTCGACGTCGCCCTTGGAGACGGTGGTCTCGCGAGCGCCGGAGTCGACGGTCTTCCACTCGATCTGCTTGGGGGAGAAGCCCAGGTCGGCCGCGATCATCTTGGCGATCTCGATGTCGAAGCCGGAGTACTTCTTCGTCGACTGGTCCTGGAAACCGAGGTAGGGCTGGTCGGCCTTGGCGCCGATGATGATCTTGCCGCGCTTCTGGGCCTTCTTCAGGACGGGCGAGTCGACCTCGACGTTCTTGGCGACCTCGTACTTCGGCAGCGCCTTCTCGTCGGTCTGGTCCTTGGGCTTGTCGCCGGCGGAGCCTTCCTTGCCACCGCAGGCCGCGGTGGCGGCGAGAGCCAGAACAGCGGCTGCCGCCGCTGCGGTCTTGTGGAACTTCATAGTGAACATCCCTTGCTTGAACAGTCGTTGGCCCGGTGCGCTGGTGCACAACCCGCTCGGTGCGCCCCCTCGGGGGCCGGGGGCGCGGCTGCGGGCCTCAGTGATGAAGGCTCAGTGGTGCAGGATCTTCGAGAGGAAGTCCTTGGCACGGTCGCTGCGCGGGTTGCTGAAGAACTGCTCGGGGGTCGCCTCCTCGACGATCCGGCCGTCCGCCATGAAGACCACACGGTTGGCGGCCGACCGCGCGAAGCCCATCTCGTGGGTGACGACGACCATGGTCATTCCGTCCCGGGCCAGCTGCTGCATGACCTCCAGGACCTCGTTGATCATCTCGGGGTCGAGGGCCGAGGTGGGCTCGTCGAAGAGCATCACCTTCGGATCCATCGCCAGCGCCCGGGCGATCGCGACCCGCTGCTGCTGACCACCGGAGAGCTGCGCGGGATACTTGTCGGCCTGGTTGCCGACACCGACCCGGTCGAGCAGCGTGCGGGCCTTCTCCTCCGCCACCCGCTTGTCCGTCCTGCGGACCTTGACCTGGCCCAGCGTGACGTTCTCCAGCACCGTCTTGTGCGCGAAGAGGTTGAAGGACTGGAAGACCATGCCGACATCGGCACGCAGCTTCGCCAGCTCCTTGCCCTCCTCGGGCAGCGGCTTGTCGTCGATCGTGATGCTTCCCGAGTCGACCGTCTCCAGACGGTTGATGGTGCGGCACAGGGTGGACTTGCCGGACCCGGAAGGACCGATGACGACGACGACCTCGCCACGGGCGATGGTCAGGTCAATGTCCTGGAGGACGTGCAGCGCACCGAAGTGCTTGTTGATGTTGTCCAGCACGACCAGCTTGTCGGTCGCGGACTCGGGACCGCCTGCGTCCTTGGTCACCGATACTTCGCTCATCGACGTGTAGCTCCGTCCTCGTCGGTTGCGAGGACCTTAGTGAGCGGTCGGCGTGAGCGTCATTACATCTGAGCTGAAATTGAGCATAACGATCCGGCTGCGGCCCGGCACATTGGGTAAAGGGGGCAATGGGGGGCCGACCGGCGGCTCCCCGGTCCACCCGCCTCCCAGTCGGTGGCCGTCCGGACGGTCGCCGTAGTGGCTGTATGACGGTCGTCGTACCGGCTGTATAACGGATGCCCGCCTGGTCCCGGCGACCCCTTGACTCACCTGCGCCGATCGGCGTGGATGCACTGTCGAATCGTTTGCCGGAGGCGGTGTCGAGAACAGGAGGGCGTCGGGGTGAGACTGCTGCTCGTCGAGGACGACGATCGCGTCGCCGCGGCGCTCTCGGCCGTGCTGGCGCGGCACGGCTTCGAGGTCGCCCACGTGCGCAGCGGCGCCGAGGCGCTCCAGGAGCTGCTCGTCGGCGGTCAGGAGGGGCCCGGTTTCGATGTCGTCCTGCTCGACCTCGGCCTGCCCGACCAGGACGGTTTCGAGGTGTGCGGCCGTATCCGCCGCACCAGCACCACCCCGGTGATCATGGTGACCGCACGCGCGGACGTACGGTCCCGCATACACGGCCTCAACCTCGGTGCGGACGACTACGTCGTCAAGCCCTACGACATGGGCGAACTCCTCGCCCGCATCCACGCCGTCAGCCGCCGCTCGGCCGGTGAGGAGCCGTCCGCGACCGGCGAGCGGGCGGTCCCCGGGAGTCCGGACCCGACCGGCACGCTGCGGCTGGGTGCCGTGACCATCGAGCTGCCCACCCGGCGGGTCAGTGTGGACGGCGCGCTTGTGCCGCTCACCCGCAAGGAGTTCGATCTGCTGGCACTGCTGGCCCAGCGCCCCGGCGTGGTCTTCCGGCGCGAGCAGATCATCAGCGAGGTGTGGCGGACCAGCTGGGAGGGGACAGGGCGCACCCTGGAGGTGCATGTGGCCTCGCTCCGCTCCAAGCTGCGGCGGCCCGCCCTCATCGAGACGGTGCGCGGGGTGGGCTATCGCATGGCCACCCAGGGCGACTGAGCCGGCGAACCGGACCGGAACGACGACGTGCGCAGCCGCCTCCTCCCCCTTCTGATCGTCCTGCTGGCCGGGGTCCTGCTCGCGCTGGGCTTCCCGCTGGCGCTGAGCCAGGCGCAGGCCGAGCAGCAGCAGGTGGTGGTCGACAGGATCGACGACACCGCGCGCTTCGCCTCGCTCGCCCAGTTCGTCACCTCCACCAGCCTGCCGGACGAGCGCCGCGCGACCCTGCAGCACGAACTCGACCGTTACCACTCCCTCTACGGCATCCGCGCCGGTGTCTTCTACCGCGACGGCCGCACCATGGCCGCCGCTCCCGCCGACTGGCGGGTGCCGGGAGACGGACAGCAGGCCGGTCGCAAGGGCCGGCCGGACGGCGCGCGTGCTTTCGCCGAGGCGCTGGCCGGACGCCGCAGCCACGATCCGCCACAGGTGTGGCCGTGGCAGAGCGACGGCCGGATCGCCGTCGCCTCTCCTGTCATCCGGGACGGTGACGTGGCGGCAGTGGTGCTGACCGACTCACCCACCGGACCCATGCGGTCGCGGATCCTGCGCGGCTGGCTGG
This sequence comes from Streptomyces smyrnaeus, assembly GCF_017676345.1. GTDB lineage: Bacteria > Actinomycetota > Actinomycetes > Streptomycetales > Streptomycetaceae > Streptomyces > Streptomyces smyrnaeus. The sequence goes on from NZ_JAFFZM010000015.1 coordinate 40,847, forward strand.
CCATCGCCGTCGGTGAGGCAGCCGCCATGCTGCTGGCCCTCGGTGCAGCGCTCCGACTGACCGGGTGGGTGCTCAAGCCGGTACGGACGCTGGATCGGGCAGCGCACGAGATCGCCACCGGCAAGCTCACCTCCCGTGTCGCCGACTCGGTCGGCCCTCCCGAACTGCGCAGACTGGCGCACTCCTTCAACGAGATGGCGGGCAACCTGGAGAGCGTGCTGGAGCAGCAGCGTGCCTTTGTCGCCGACGCCTCGCACCAACTGCGCAACCCGCTGTCCGCGCTGCTGTTGCGCATAGAACTGCTCGCACTGGAGCTGCCCGAGGGCAACGAGGAGATGGCCTCCGTGCGGGCCGAGGGCAAGCGACTTGCACGTGTGCTGGACGACCTGCTCGACCTCGCACTGGCCGAACACTCCGACACCGCGCACGTCCAGCTGACCGACGTCGCCGAGATCGCCGCCGAACGGGTCGCCGCCTGGCGGCCCACCGCGGAGCACAAGGGCGTGCAGCTGAACCTGGCCGGGCAGTCGGCCGCGACCGGGTGGGCCGACCCGGTGGCCCTCTCCAGCGCGCTGGACGCCGTTGTCGACAACGCGGTGAAGTTCACCCCCGAGGACGGCACCGTCACCGTCACGGTGCGCGCGGAGGGCGACAGCGTCACCGTCGAGACGGCCGACGCGGGGCCCGGACTGACCGATGAGGAACTGGAGCGGGTGGGCGACCGCTTCTGGCGCAGCGGCCGCCACCAGAACGTCTCCGGCTCGGGGCTCGGTCTGTCGATCACCCGTGCCCTGCTCACCGGGGGCGGCGCGGGGCTGTCCTTCGCGCACAACGAGCCGCGCGGACTGCGGGTGCTGATCACCGTCCCCCGGAACGCCCCAGACGCAGAGTGACGATCTGGAAGGGCCGCAGCGTCACCCGGACCCCGGCGTCCTCCACGGTGTGGTGGGTCTGCTGGTCGGGCAGCGGCCGCTCCAGCAGGTCCGTCTCGGTCACCGAGGTGACGGGGAACCCCGGTGCCAGCAGTGCGCTCGCCCGGCCGCCCAGCGACTCGTAGAGGCGTACCACCACATCGCCACTGCCGTCCTCCGCCAGTTTCACCGTCTCGGCGACGATCTGGTCGCCCTGTTCCCCCTCCAGCGTCACCAGCGGCGTGACGGGGCTGCCGTCGCCGCGTACGGCCCGCTCGGGCAGATTGATCCAGTGGCCCTCGCGCACCGCGTCCAGGAGGGTCGCACCCGGCACCAGCCCGTAGCGCATCCGGTGCCGCCCCTGGTCGGTCTCCGGGTCCGGATAGCGGGGAGCGCGCAGCAGCGAGAGCCGGACGGTGGTGGTCTGGCCGCCGTCCTCGCGGATGTCCCGTGTGACGTCGTGTCCGTACGTCGAGTCGTTGACCAGCGCGGCACCCCAGCCCGGCTCCGCCACGTGCAGCCAGCGGTGTGCGCAGATCTCGAACTTCGCCGCCTCCCACGTCGTGTTGGTGTGGGTGGGCCGGAAGACGTGTCCGAACTGGGTCTCAGCGGCGGACCTGTCGGCCTTCACATCCAGCGGGAACGCGGCCTTGAGCAGCTTCTCGCTCTCGTGCCAGTCGACATCGGCCTCCAGGAGCAGCACCGCGCTGCCCGCCTGCAGGGTCACTGTCTGCACCACGGTCGAGCGGCCGAAGGACCGGGCCGCCCGGACGGTGGCGCTGCTTCCGTCGGCCTCGGCGACGGTCACCTCGTCCGCCTGCGTCAGATCGGTGGCCGTGTGCCGGTAGAACGCGTCGACATCCCAGGCGTCCCAGTGGTTGGGCAGGTCGGGGTGCAGCTGGAGGAGGTTGGCCGCCTGCCCCGGTGCGACCGCCTCTCGCCGGGCGCGCCGGTCGTAGGCGGAGACGACCAGACCGCGGCTGTCCACCTCCACACGCAGCAGCCCGTTGTCCAGCGTCCAGCCGCCGTGTGCCCGCTCGGCCACGGTGACGGCCCCTTCGCCCTGCTGGAGCCCGTGCGGCTCGCCCTGCTGGGGCCCGTGCGCCCCGCGCCCGTCGACCGGCCGGGCACCGCCGGCGGGGACGCCGCGGCGGGTGTGCGGGGAGCCGTTGAAGACGAGCTGCCGGTCCCCGCGCCCGGCGAGTGCCTGTTGCGCCCCGTCGATGATCTCCGTCAGTTCCTCGGCCACGCGCGCGTACGTCTCGCGGGCCTCCCGGTGCACCCAGGCGATGGAGGAGCCCGGCAGGATGTCGTGGAACTGGTGCAGCAGCACCGTCTTCCACAGCCGCTCCAGCCGCTCGTACGGGTAGGCGTAGCCGCCGTTGCGCACGGCCGCGGTCGCCGCCCACAGTTCGGCCTCGCGCAGCAGTGACTCCGAGCGCCGGTTGCCCTGCTTGGTCTTGGCCTGCGACGTGTACGTCCCCCGGTGCAGCTCCAGATACAGCTCGCCCTGCCACACCGGCGCGTCCGGGTACTCCTGCCGCGCCTTCTCGAAGAACTCCGCGGGCCTCTCCACCGTCACCCGCGGTGAGCCGTCCAGGTCCCGCAGCCGGGCGGCGCGGGCCAGCATCTCGCGGGTCGCGCCGCCCCCGCCGTCGCCGTGGCCGAACGGCACGAGGGAGCGGGAGGCGGCGCCCTTCTCACGGAAGTTGCGGGCCGCGTGTGCCAGTTCCTCGCCGCTGAGCGTCGAGTTGTAGGTGTCGACCGGGGGGAAGTGGGTGAAGACCCGTGTGCCGTCGATGCCCTCCCACCAGAAGGTGTGGTGCGGGAACGGGTTGGTGCTGCTCCAGGAGATCTTCTGGGTCAGGAACCAGGTCGACCCCGACAGTTTCACCAGCTGCGGCAGCGCGGCCGTGTAGCCGAAGGAGTCGGGCAGCCACACCTCCTCGGTCTCGATCCCGAACTCCTCCAGGAAGAACTTCTTGCCGTAGAGGAACTGCCGCGCCATGGCCTCGCCACCGACCATGTTGGTGTCCGATTCGACCCACATGCCGCCCACGGGGACGAACCGTCCCTCGGCGACCTTCCGCACGACCTTGGCGTACACCTCGGGTCGGTGTTCCTTGATCCAGGCGAACTGCTGGGCCTGCGACATGGCGAAGACGAACTCCGGGTGGTCGTCCATCAGCGCCACCATGTTGGAGGCCGTACGCGCGACCTTCCGGACCGTCTCGCGCAGCGGCCACAGCCACGCCGAGTCGATGTGTGCGTGCCCCACCGCGCTGACCCGGTGCGCGGAGGCCCGCGCGGGGGCCGTCAGTGCGGCTGTGAGCCGTTCCTGGGCCCGGTCGGCGCTCCCGGGCACATCGGCCGGATCCACGGCGTCCAGGGCCCGTTCCAGGGCGCGCAGCAGCTCCCAGCGGCGGGCGTCCTCCAGCGGCAGCTCGCGCATCAGCGAGCCCGCCACCTCGAGATCCATGGCCAGCTCCCACACCTGCGGCTCGAAGACCGCCAGATCCATCCGCGCCAGCCGGTAGAGCGGTTCGCTGTGGGCGGTGTGCACGTCGCCCTGGTACGTCGGTGTCTGCGGTGTGTTGACGATGGGGTTGGAGGCGGCCTCGATGTACAGCTCGACCTCTTCGCCGCCGGCGGCCGCGTCCGCCAGCCGCACCCAGGAGTTGCGCGGGTGCAGCCCTTTGACCGCGGTGCCGTCCGCGCGGTGGACCAGCCCCTCGCACTGGAAGCCCGGCATGTCCCGCTCGAACCCCAGGTCCAGTACGGCCTCCACGGTCCGGCCCGCCCACGCCTGCGGCACCTGCCCCGTCACCCGGAACCAGGTGGTGCCCCAGGCCGGCCCCCAGGCCTCGCCCACCGCCGCCGGCCGGTAAGGCGCGGAGAGGCCCTCGGCGACCGGTACCGGCTCTCCCGGTGCCTCCCAGCGTTCGACGGTCAGCGGCAGTGCGCGGGTGTGGACAGCGGGCCGTACGCGCTCGTCCAGTACGCGGCGCAGCCGGTCCTCGACGGTGCGGCGGTCGTCATGCATCGGTCGGCTCCTTGGTGGGGTCGGGGCCTGGCGTCGGCGGCGACGTTCCGGTCATGCGTTCCGGTCGGTGCGGTGTTCGGTGCGGACGGCGTTCGGTGCGGACGGTGTTGAGGCGGGAAGGTGTTGGGGCGGGGACGGGGACGGTGTTCCGGTCAGGGCTTGGCGGAGCGGTAGTAGCGGCGTGCGCCCTCGTGCAGCGGTACGGGGTCGGTGTAGATGGCGGTACGCAGGTCGACCTTCTGCGCGGCGTGCACCTCACGTCCGATCTGGTCCCGGCTCTTGATGACGGAGCGGGTGACGCCCTCGGTCAGCGCGGCGTCGGTACGGTCCATGGTCACCAGCAGGTTGGCGATGGCCACCGTCTTGACGGACCGGCCGCGCTGCACGGTGGGGTAGGCGTCGGGCGGCATCACGGCTGCTCGGTAGTAGCGCGTCCCGGGGCGCTGTTCGTGCAGCCGGGGCAGCAGGTCGCCGAGCTGCACCAGCCGGATGTCCGCCCCCTCCGCCAGGCGCTCGACGGCGCCGGTCGGCAGCCCGCCCGACCAGAAGAACGCGTCGAGCTTCCCCTCGGTCAGCAGCCCGGGCATCGTGTCGATGCCCTTGCGCACCGGGTGCACGTCGTGGTCCATGTCCAGCCCCGCGGCCTTCAGCAGTCTCTTGGTCACCAGGGCGACCCCCGAGCGCTTCTCGCCGACGCCCACCCGCATGCCCTTGAGGTCCTTCGCACTGTCGACCGGTGAGTTCCTGGGCACCACCAGGTGCATGTAGTCGTCGTACAGCCGCGCGCACGCCCGGATGCGGGAGGCGTCCTTTCCGCCCTTGTTCCGGTAGGCGGCGAGTGCGTCGGCGGCGGTGATGGTGAAGTCCGCCTGTCCGGAGACGATCCGCGTCAAGTTCTGGACGGACCCCTGGCTGTGCTGCAGCTCCAGGTCGACACGGGGCAGATCGCGGGCCAGCCGCTGTTTGAACAGCGTGCCGTAGCGCTCGTACACACCGGTGCGCACACCGGTGGCGAAGGTGACCTTCCCGCCCGGCGAGGGCGACGGGGACGGCCGCAGCCACCACACCAGCAGCCCGCACACGACGAGCACGGCAGCCGCGCCCCACAGGAGGCGTCGCCGACCGGTGCTGAGTCCGCCCGGGCGGCGCTTCGGACGGGACACCGTTCGCGGACGCAGGCTGGCCATGAAAAGGGATACTGCCAGCACTGCGGCCACGAGGGGAGTGGTGCGAGTCACCACGCAGAGTGGCCGAGTGCGAACGCGCCGATTCGCGAACTGCAAATTTCACACTGTCGCTTGCTGAGTGGAACTGCAGAGGCCATAGTGACGGGCAGACCACGCGTCACGGCCCTTCCGCGGGGCCGGGACCAGCTCGACGGAAGGCGCCTCCACGTGTACGCCGCCCCCGCTCGCAGGGATCCCGCAGCAGCCTCCACGACAGCGTCTCCGGCGTCCGGCGGTGCCTCGCACCCCACGGCGCCACCCGGACGCGCGGAAGACCCCACATGGCAGCTGCGCTTCCCCGCTCGGGAGCAGTACATCGGCCGGGCGCGCCTCGCCTTCACCTCGTGGCTGAAGGAGCGGCAGGACCCGTCGATACCTGCCGAGACGGTGGACGACGCCGTGCTCCTGCTCTCCGAGCTGACCACCAACGCCGTCGTGCACACGCGCTGCCTGCCCGATGCGGAGCTCGTCTGCCGTGCCGCTCTGGCCCCCCGGGAGACGCCCACAGCCGCACTGTTGCGCATCGAGGTGCACGACCACGCCGAAGGTGACGACAGGCCGCAACTGAAGGACAGCGAGGCCGCCGACGAGAGCGGTCGGGGCCTGTGCATCGTGGCCGCGCTCGCCGCCGACTGGGGAGTGCGGCCCTCGACCGTCACCGACGGCAACACGGTCTGGGCGACGCTGCGGCTGCCCCACGAACTCCCCACCAAGTGACGTGTGTCACAGTACCCCGGTAGCGTCCGAGGGTACCCGCCCGGGCGGCCGGGGCCACCCGCATGAACGCCTACCCTTGTCGCATGAGCAGCAGCGACCGGAGTCAGGCAGTGGACGTCAAGGGGACGTACGAGGTGCGCACCTTCGGGTGTCAGATGAACGTCCATGACTCCGAGCGGATGGCGGGCCTGTTGGAGGACGCCGGCTACGTCCGTGCGCCGCAGGACGCCGACGCCGCCGATGTCGTCGTCTTCAACACCTGCGCCGTACGTGAGAACGCCGACAACCGGCTCTACGGCAACCTCGGCCAGCTCGCGCCCAAGAAGGCCGCCCGCCCCGGTATGCAGATCGCGGTCGGCGGCTGCCTGGCGCAGAAGGACCGGGACACCATCGTCAAGAAGGCCCCCTGGGTCGACGTCGTCTTCGGCACCCACAACGTCGGGAAGCTGCCCGTACTGCTGGAGCGCGCCCGTCTGCAGAGCGAGGCGCAGGTGGAGATCGCCGAGTCGCTGGAAGCGTTCCCCTCCACGCTGCCCACCCGTCGCGAGAGTGCCTACGCGGCGTGGGTCTCGGTCTCCGTGGGTTGCAACAACACCTGCACCTTCTGCATCGTCCCGCAGCTGCGCGGCAAGGAGAAGGACCGCCGTCCCGGCGACATCCTCGCCGAGATCGAGACGCTGGTCGACGAGGGCGTCAGCGAGATCACCCTGCTCGGCCAGAACGTCAACGCCTACGGCTCCGACATCGGCGACCGGGAGGCGTTCAGCAAGCTGCTGCGCGCCTGCGGCCGTATCGAGGGGCTGGAGCGCGTCCGCTTCACCTCCCCGCACCCCCGCGACTTCACCGACGACGTGATCGCCGCCATGGCCGAGACGCCCAATGTGATGCCGCAGCTGCACATGCCGCTGCAGTCCGGCTCCTCCCGCGTCCTGAAGGCGATGCGCCGTTCCTACCGGCAGGAGCGCTTCCTCGGCATCATCGAGAAGGTCCGCGCCGCCATCCCCGAGGCCGCGCTCTCGACCGACATCATCGTGGGCTTCCCCGGCGAGACCGAGGAGGACTTCGCCGAGACGCTGCACGTGGTGCGCGAGGCCCGGTTCGCCCAGGCCTTCACCTTCCAGTACAGCAAGCGCCCCGGCACCCCCGCCGCCGAGATGCCCGACCAGATCCCCAAGCAGGTCGTCCAGGAGCGTTACGAGCGCCTGGTGGCCCTCCAGGAGGAGATCTCCTGGGAGGAGAACAAGAAGCAGGTCGGCCGCACGCTGGAGCTGATGGTCGCCGAGGGCGAAGGCCGCAAGGACGACGCCACCCGACGGCTGTCGGGCCGCGCCCCCGACAACCGGCTGGTGCACTTCACCCGGCCCGACGAGCCGGTGCGCCCCGGCGATGTCGTGACCGTCGACATCACCTACGCCGCGCCCCACCACCTGCTCGCCGAAGGCCCCGCCACGGCCGTGCGCCGCACCCGCGCGGGCGACGCCTGGGAGCGCCGCACCGCTGCGCCGCAGGAGGAGCAGGGCAAGGGCGTCATGCTCGGTCTGCCCACCGTCGGCGCCCCGGAGCCGCTGCCGGCCGCCACCGGCGGCTGCGGCCTGGGCTGACGCCCCGGAGCGGCCGGGAGGACGTAAGCCGTCGGCTGCTCCCGCGTCATCCGTTTCGGCCGATCTCGCACGCTCGGGTGAGTCACGGCGCGGGCAGGGTGGGAAGTGGTGCGAACGGCACTTAAGCTGCGCGCCATGCTTGTCGCCGCAGCCGTATGCCCCTGCCCCCCGCTGCTCGTTCCCGAGGTCGCGGGTGGTGCCGCTCCCGAGATGGACGCGGCACGCGCCGCCTGCTACGACGCCCTGGGCGTCCTGGCGGCGGCCCGCCCCGACCAGCTGTTCGTGCTCGGCCCTGCGGAACCGTCGGGGCGTGGCCCGCATCCGCAGGGCACGCGCGGATCGTTCGCCGGGTTCGGTGTCCCGCTGGAGGTGAGCCTCGGCAAGGGTGAGCCCGCCCGGCGCGAGCTGCCCCCGTCGCTGGCCGTCGGCGCCTGGCTGCTGGAGCGCACGGAATGGACCTGCTGCCCGGTCGAGGGGCTCGGCATCGGGGAACCGCTCACGCGGGCCCGCTGCGAGGAGACGGGGCGTGGGCTGGCGGCGCGCGCGGACCGGGTGGCGCTGCTGGTGATGGGTGACGGCAGCAACTGCCGCACCCTCAAGGCGCCGGGCTACTTCGACGAGCGGGCCGCCGCCTTCGACGCGGAGGCGGCGCGTGCGCTGGGCAGCGCCGACACCGCGGCGCTGCTCGCCCTGGACGAGGAGCTGGCGTACGACCTGAAGGCCGCCGGGCGCTCGTCCTGGCAGACGCTCGCGGGTGCCGCACAGGGGGCCGACCTGGCCGGACGACTGCTCTACGACGAAGCGCCCTACGGCGTGGGCTACCTGGTGGCGAGCTGGTCGTGAGCCGTGAGCCGTGAGCCGTTGAACGCGGTGAACGCGGTGGAACGGATGTGTACGCGGCAGCGGGGGTGTGCGGCGCTGATCGCGCACCGTACACCCCCGCTGAGCGCCGAGAGGGCTGGCTGAGACTCGCAGGCTCCCGAATCAGGAGCCGGAGCCCGAGCCGGAGCCGGGGCCCTGGCCCGTGGGGCCGGAGCCGCTGCCGCCGCCGGTGGGGCCGGAGCCGCTCGGTCCGTTGCCCGAGCCGCCCTGTCCGCGGCCTTCGTCGGCGAGCCGCTGTGTGGCGTCCTTCGCCTTCCGGGCGCCGGTGTTGATCTTGTCGCTGTACTTGCCCTTGGTCTTGGAGTCCGCAAGCTTCGCGGCCTTGTCCACCCCCTGCTGGACCTTGTCGCCATGCTGGCCGAGCATGCCCTTGACCTTGTCCATGAAGCCCATCGCGGTCCCCTTTCTGCCGTGCCGTGCGGCACTTTGCCGCACGGCCTATTTGTGAGCGCTCTCGCCTGTCCCGCTGTCGGCGGCCTCGTCCGCGGACGGCTGCTTGGGGATTCCGACGCTTGCCCCGCCGGACCCGGCATCAGCCGCATCGGCCGCGGTGGCCCCGTCAGCCGGTGCGGCGTCGCCACCGACCGTATCGCTCGCGTGCCCGGGCGCCTCGGCCTCGGTCGGCGACGGGCTCTCCCGGGAGGACTCCCCGTCCGGGCTCCGGGCATCGCCCCGGTCCGGCGCACCGGCACCGGAGTCCGCCGCTGCCGCCCCGTCGCCCCTCTCGACGGTGGGCTCGTGCGCTCCGGTTTCCTCCGTGGGGGTGGCCTCGCGGCTGTCCTGTGTTGACTTGCTGGACGAACGGCGGAGAAGCCTCGCAAAAACGCCCATATCTACTCCAGATCTTACTCGTGTGGGCGAAATCCCGCGCCTTGCGGAGCGTCCCATTGCGCCGCCCCGGGGCACCGGTGCGGAAACCGGCTGTCGGAACCTCGCAACGGGGAACGACCCCACGAGCGGTCCGTCACGTCGCTCGTTCGAGGAGCCTGAGGCGGGTTTGCGAGACTTGACCCGTGAATGACGCAGCCGCCCCCTCGCCTGTCTCCTCGGACTCCCCACCGGTCGTCGCCGTCGTGGGCCCCACCGCAGCCGGCAAATCCGACCTGGGTGTCTTCCTCGCGCGTGAGCTGGGCGGCGAGGTCATCAACGCCGACTCGATGCAGCTCTACCGCGGGATGGACATCGGCACCGCCAAACTGACCGTGGACGAGCGGCAGGGTGTGCCGCACCACCTGCTCGACATATGGGACGTCACCGTCGCCGCGAGCGTCGCCGAGTACCAGCGGCTGGCCCGCGCCGAGATCGACAGGCTGCGCGCCCAGGGGCAGGTGCCCGTACTGGTCGGCGGCTCCGGACTGTATGTGCGCGGGGCACTGGACGCCATGGAGTTCCCCGGCACCGACCCGCAGGTGCGCGCCCGGCTGGAGGCGGAGCTGACCGAGCACGGCCCCGGCGCCCTGCACTCCCGGCTGGCCGCGGCCGACCCGGAGGCCGCCCGCGCCATCCTGCCCAGCAACGGACGCCGCATAGTGCGTGCCCTGGAGGTCATCGAGATCACCGGGCGGCCGTTCACGGCCAATCTGCCGGGCCACGAGGCCGTCTACGACACCGTGCAGATCGGCGTCGACGTGGCCAGGCCCGAGCTGGACGAGCGGATCGCCCGCCGCGTGGACCGGATGTGGGAGACGGGGCTGGTGGACGAGGTGGAGGAGCTGGAGCGCCAGGGGCTGCGGGAGGGGCGCACGGCCTCGCGCGCCCTGGGATATCAGCAGGTCCTCGCGGCTCTCGCGGGGGAGCGCACGCTGGAGGAGGCGCGCAGGGAGACGGTCCGTGCCACCAAGCGCTTCGCGCGCCGTCAGGATTCCTGGTTTCGCCGCGATCCCCGGGTGAACTGGCTCAGTGGGGCGGTGGCGGACAGGCGGGAACTGCCGGGTGCGGCGCTGTCGTTGCTCACGAAGGCGGTTACAGCCTGATCACGTGATGGCATCGGGAAGCCCTGAGCGACCGTCCCGTTACCCCCGGCGTGCCATCATCGACCATCGTTGAGAGCCGTGAAGCCGGAGTTGGGAGGGCGCGTGGCAATGGAGGCCAGCCCTCGCGACAACTCTTCTTCCGCGGACGCCGGGCCCCACTCGAACCGTGAGCCCTCCGCGGAGCGCGAGCTGCCGGACGAGCCGTCCGCCGTGGACCCCGGGCCGGAGCCCGGCCCCCCGGTGGAGCCGCACGAGCTGCGTCCGCAGCGCAAGCTGCGGCTGTGGCAGCTGGCACCCATCGTGGTGCTCGGTGCTCTCGGCTCGCTGATGTTCGCCTTCCCCCTGGCCTTCGAGCCCGGCGGCAGCTCAGGAGCGGTGGTCTCGATGCTCGGGCTCCTGCTGTGCGGCTGCGCGGCGGGCTGGGGCGTGATGGCGGCCCGCAGGGTGGGCCACACCTGGCCGGGGCTCCCGGCGCGCGGCTCGGGCGGACGTCCGGACTGGCGCGTCGTGCTGATGTACACCGTCGTGGTCTGCACCGTCGTCGTCCTGGCCGTCTGGCGGGTCGCCCGACTGCGCTGATCCCGTGCCGCCGCGTGCGAGGGCCGTCCGCGGTCGCCGCTCCGCGTCCGGCCTGTGCGCCGCGTCCGGCGACGGTCCGCTCCTCCTTCCCACAACCGGGGCGCGTCCTCCCCACAACCGGGGCGCACCGCGATCTCCCGTACGATCGGCAGCGTGACCAGCGCACCAGGCGTGCCGTTCCTCAAGGGACACGGCACAGAGAACGATTTCGTGATCATCCCGGACCCGGACGGCACGCTCGACCTGTCGCCGGAGGCGGTGGCGCGGCTGTGCGACCGGAGGGCGGGCATCGGCGGGGACGGCGTGCTACGCGTCGTGCGCTCCGCCGCACACCCCGAGGCGCGCTCCATGGCCGCCGAAGCGGAGTGGTTCATGGACTACCGCAACAGCGACGGCTCCGTCGCCGAGATGTGCGGCAACGGGACCCGGGTCTTCGCACGCTATCTGGAGCGCGCCGGACTGGCCGGGCCCGGCGACCTGGCCATCGCCACCCGGGCGGGTGTGCGCAAGATCCACATCGCCAAGGACGGCGGCGGTATCACCACCGGGATGGGCACGGCCGAGCTGGCGGAGCCGGGCGGCGAGGGCGACGGGATCACCGTCAGCGTCGCCGGGCACACCTGGCCGGTGCGCAAGGTCGGCATGGGCAATCCGCACGCGGTCGCCTTCGTCTCCGACCTGGCGGACGCCGGACCACTGCTGGAGTCCCCCGAGGTACGGCCGGCCGCTGCCTACCCGGACGGCGTCAACGTCGAGTTCGTCGTCCCGCGCGGACCCCGGCACGTGGCGCTGCGGGTGCACGAGCGCGGCGCGGGGGAGACCCGGTCCTGCGGCACCGGCGCCTGCGCCGTGATGGTCGCGGCAGCCCGCAGGGACGGCGTGGACCCCCGCAGGGACGGGGTCGCGGTGACCTACACGGTGGATGTGCCAGGAGGTCGACTGGAGATCACCGAGCGGGCCGACGGTGAGATCGAGATGACGGGTCCGGCCGAGATCGTCGCAGAGGGCACCATCGCTTCCGAGCTGCTCGCGTGACAGCGTGCCCGATTCTCGTGCGGTCGTGATGCCGTCTGCTGACGGGCCGTCCGTTTCCGTGACCGCTCGCTGACCCGGCGTCGCACGATGGGGTGATCCGCCTCACGCTCGACAGGAGCCGGCCGAAGGCACGTGATGGGGTCGGTACCATCGCACCCCCGGCCCGGGGTGCGCAAGAGCGGGAGGTGCCCATGAGCGCGGTGCGCAGTCTGCGGAAACTGAGCAGAGCGGCACTGCTGGGCGCCACGCCACGGGACTCCTTGCCGGACGCCATCGAGCACGTCGCCAAGGTGCACAGGGCGCATCATCCGAGGGCCGATCTGCGGCCACTGCGCAGGGCCTACATGCTGGCCGAGTCCTCGCACCGAGGACAGATGCGCAAGAGCGGTGAGCCCTACATCACCCACCCCCTCGCGGTCACCCTGCTGCTCGCCCAGCTCGGCGCGGAGACCACCACGTTGACCGCGTCGCTGCTGCACGACACGGTCGAGGACACCGCCGTGACGCTCGAACAGGTGCGGCAGGAGTTCGGCGACCAGGTCTGCTATCTGGTGGACGGCGTCACGAAGCTGGAGAAGGTCGACTACGGGTCGGCCGCCGAGCCGGAGACGTTCCGCAAGATGCTCGTCGCCACCGGCAACGACGTGCGGGTGATGTCCATCAAGCTCGCCGACCGGCTGCACAACATGCGCACCCTCGGGGTGATGCGGCGTGAGAAACAGGTCCGCATCGCCAAGGTGACCCGCGATGTGCTGATCCCGCTCGCCGAACGGCTCGGCATCCAGGCCCTCAAGAGCGAACTGGAGGACTTGGTCTTCGCGATCCTCCACCCGGAAGAGCACACCGCCACACGCGAGTTGATCCGCGAGCACAACTCGCGCCCCGACCCGCTGACCGGCTTCGCCGCCCAGGTGCGCCGCACGCTGCGCGAGGCCGGGATCGCCGCCCAGGTGCTCATCCGCCCCCGGCACACCGTCTCCGTGCACCGGTTGCGGCTCAAACGCGGCCAGCTGGGCGACTGCGACTACGCCCGGCTGCTGGTCCTCGTGGACGAGGACGCGGACTGCTACGCCGTGCTGGGGGAGCTGCACACCTGCTTCGCCCCCCTCGTCTCCGAGTTCAAGGACTTCATCGCCGCGCCCAAGTTCAACCTGTACCAGTCGCTGCACACCGCCATCGCCGACGAGGAGGGCAGGGTCGCCGAGGTGCTTGTGCGCACCCGCCGGATGCACCGGGTGGCCGAGACCGGCGTCATCGCCCTCGGCGACCCGCATGTGGCGGGGGAGACGGCCCCCGACGCCGCCGAAGGGGCCGCGCAGGGCCCAGCCGCCGCGACCGCCGACGCGGCCGGGGAGCGCACCGACCCGACCCGCCCCGGATGGCTCTCGCGCCTGCTGGAGTGGCAGAGCCACGCACCCGACCCGAACACTTTCTGGCAGGAGCTGCGCGACGAACTGGCGCAGGACCTGGAAATCACCGTCTACTGCGCCGTCCCCGGGGCGGAGGGGACCGCCGGTGGTGCGCTGCCGCTGCCCGCGGGCGCGACCTGTGTGGACGCCGCGTACGCCCGGCTGGGAGAGGCCGCTCACCGGTGCATCGGGGCCCGCGTCAACGGCCGGCTGGCGGCACTCACCACGGTGCTGCGGGACGGGGACGCCCTCCAGCTCTTCCTGGAGTCCAGCCACGGCAGCCCCTCGGGCCCATCCCCCGAGTGGCTCGACCATGTGAGGACGCCGTCCGCGCGGCTCGCCATCCGGGAGTGGCTCGCCGCGCACGGCCGACGCGAGGGCGACCAGGCCGTGAGCGAGCCGGCTGCCGGCCGGGAAGGCACTCGGCAGGCGGCCCGCGAGGTCCTTTCCGAAGCGGCGCGGGAGGAACTCCACCAGGAGCGCCGGCGCCACCAGGAACTCCGGGACGAGCCGCACCGGAGGCTGGGGCAGCCGTACGTACCGCAGGAGGTCGAGGAGCACCCGGAGCAGTACGCGGAGTACGGGGAGAACATTCCCGTCGTCCCCGGCCACCCCGGGACGCCCGTGCGGCTCGCCCGCTGCTGCACGCCCGTACCGACGGACGCGGTCACCGGGTTCCCGGTACGGGGCGGCGCCGTCACCGTGCACCGCGACAGCTGTCAGTCGGTGGCCCGGATGGCCTCCGCCGGGCGCCTCACCCTGCCGGTGCGCTGGGAGCAGGGCGACGCCGGGTGCAGGGTCACCCTGCGGGCCGAGGCGTTCGGACGGCCGCATCTGCTCGCCGATCTCACCGAGGCCATCGCCGCCCAGGGCGCCGCCGTCGTCTCGGCCGACGTCGAGCCCCCGTGCGAGCAGCGTGTGCGGCACACCTACACGCTCCAACTCCCCGACGCCGCGGGGCTGCCCGCGCTGATGCGCGCCATGCGCCGGGTGCCGGGCGTCTACGACGTCACCCGCTCGGTCCGCCAGACCGCCGCGAACTGACGGTCTCTCCGACCGCCGGGCCGGGGACCGGGACCGTACGGGCGGAGGCGCCCGACGTCCCCTTTCGGGTGGACGCGCCCCGGGGGAGTCGGCAGCGGCACCGGCCGCTGGTAGCGATGACCCATGGCCCTCACAGCCCTCACTCGCTCACCCGCCGGACGGCGCGGTGCCCTCGCAGGTACGGTCACCGTCACAGCGCTCGCACTGGTCGGCGCCGCACTCCCCGCGCCGACGGCGGCCGGGATCGGCGACCACCTCTTCCCGCAGCTGGGCAACCCCGGATACGACGTCCGTACCTACGACCTGTCCTTCGACTACAGCGGTGACAACAGCAGGCCGCTCAACGCCCGTACCGTCATCGAGGCGCAGGTCACCGCCGGGCCCATGGAGCGGTTCAACCTGGACTTCGCGGGCGGCGAGGTCAGCTCGGTGCACGTCGACGGGCGGCCCGCGCAGCATGCCAGGGCGGGTGAGGACCTGGTGGTCACCCCGCCCACGCCGCTGCGGCGCGGTGCCCGGATGCAGGTCGAGATCCGCCACACCAGTGACCCCACCATCAAGAACGGCGGCTGGGTGCGCACCAAGGACGGCCTGGCCATGGCCAACCAGGCCGACGCCGCGCACCGGGTCTTCCCCTCCAACGACCACCCGGCGGACAAGGCCATGTTCACCTTCCGGGTACGGGCCCCGCGCGGGCTGACCGTCGTGACGGGCGGGCTGCCCACCGGCCGGACCCGCGCGGGACAGGACACCGTCTGGACGTACCGGATGGTGCATCCCATGGCCACCGAGCTGGCGCAGGTGTCGATCGGCCGTTCCACTGTCGTGCGCTCGAAAGGCCCGCACGGACTGCCGCTGCGCCACGTTGTCCCCACAGGTCAACGCGAAGCGCTGGAGCCCGTGCTGAACGAGACGTCACGGCAGATCGCCTGGATGGAGCGCAGGGCGGGGAAGTACCCGTTCGAGAACTACGGTCTGCTGGCCGCCGAGGTGGAGACCGGCTTCGAGCTGGAGACGCAGACCCTCTCGCTCTTCGAGCACAAGCTGCTCTCTTCGCGTAAGTACCCGGACTGGTACCGGGAGTCACTGATGATGCACGAGCTGGCGCACCAGTGGTACGGCAACAGCGTCTCGCCGCACCGCTGGACCGATCTGTGGCTGAACGAGGGCCATGCGACCTGGTACGAGTGGGCCTACGCCGCGGAGCGGGGCGGCTTCTCGGTGGACGAGCGGGCGCGCGCCTCCTACGAGCAGTCCGACGCCTGGCGCAAGCGCTACGGCCCGCCGGCCGCGCTCTTCCCGGCGCGGAAGAGCGGGAAGATCCAGCTGTTCAGCCCCATCGTCTACAACGGCTCCGCCGTCGTGCTCTACGCGCTGCGGGAGCGGATCGGCGAGGAGGCCTTCGCCCGGCTGGAGCGCGCCTGGCCGCGCCGGCACCGTGACTCCACGGCCACCACCGCCGACTTCATCAAACTGGCGAGCGAGATCTCCGGCAAGGACCAGAGCGCCTTCCTGAAGAAGTGGCTCTACGGGAAGACCACCCCGCCCATGCCGGGGCACCCGGACTGGACCCAGAAGAAGCCGGCCAAGAGCCCGACCGCCAAGCCGGGCACCGATGCGAAGCCGGGCACCGACTCCGCGAGCTCCGCCAGAGCCCTCGGGGGGCACCACAACCACCCGTAGGCCCCACAGGGCTCTGTTCCGGGGTTCCCGGGTTCCCGGCCGGCGCGGGCCGGGGGCGCAAATACGGGTGACGGCGTCGCTGCGCCGTGCGACCATCCTTGTGGCCGCACGGCGCGGTGGCGCGGGAGCGGACCGATTCGGGACCGCACCCCGCCGGGGGAATCTTCCCCGGCGTCCGGGCGTTGTGCGGTACAGAATCTTCCCTCGACCTTAAGGATCCACTTGACCCACTCCTCTTCCCTTCCACAGAACGGCCAGCGCATCGCCACGACGAACCGCCGAGCCGACGCCCTGATGGAAGAGGACGTCGCTCTTAGTCACACGTTCGACGAGAACCGTGACGGTGATCAGCTCGACCGCTCCGAACGAGCGGCGCTGCGGCGAGTGGCCGGTCTCTCCACCGAGTTGGAGGACGTCACAGAGGTTGAGTACCGGCAGCTGCGCCTGGAGCGTGTCGTGCTGGTCGGCGTCTGGACCTCCGGTACGGCGGACGACGCCGAGAACTCCCTCGCGGAGCTGGCGGCCCTCGCCGAAACGGCCGGAGCACTGGTGCTCGACGGCGTCATCCAGCGCAGGGACAAGCCGGACGCGGCCACCTACATCGGCTCCGGCAAGGCCGCCGAGCTGCGGGACATCGTCCTGGAGACCGGCGCCGACACCGTGGTGTGCGACGGTGAGCTGACCCCCGGCCAGCTCATCCACCTCGAGGACGTCGTCAAGGTCAAGGTCGTCGACCGCACGGCCCTGATCCTCGACATCTTCGCCCAGCACGCCAAGTCGCGTGAAGGCAAGGCGCAGGTGGCGCTGGCGCAGATGAACTACATGCTTCCCCGGCTGCGTGGCTGGGGTCAGTCGCTCTCCCGGCAGATGGGTGGCGGTGGCTCCGGCTCGGCAGGTGGCGGTATGGCCACCCGTGGCCCCGGTGAGACCAAGATCGAGACGGACCGGCGACGGATCCGCGAGAAGATGGCGAAGATGCGCCGGGAGATCGCGGAGATGAAGACCGGCCGCGAGGTGCAGCGACGGGATCGCCGACGCAACAAGGTGCCGTCCGTCGCCATCGCCGGGTACACCAACGCGGGCAAGTCCTCGCTGCTCAACCGGCTCACAGGTGCGGGCGTACTGGTGGAGAACGCGCTGTTCGCCACCCTGGACCCGACCGTGCGCAAGGCGGAGACGCCCAGCGGCAGGGCCTACACGCTGGCCGACACGGTCGGCTTCGTCCGGCACCTCCCGCACCACCTGGTGGAGGCCTTCCGCTCGACCATGGAGGAGGTCGGCGACGCCGATCTGATCCTGCACGTGGTCGACGGCGCCCACCCGGCGCCGGAGGAGCAGCTCGCCGCCGTACGCGAGGTCATCCGCGAGGTCGGTGCGGCAGAGGTGCCCGAGATCGTGGTGGTCAACAAGGCGGACGCGGCCGATCCGCTCGTCCTGCAGCGGCTGCTGCGCAACGAGAAGCACGCACTGGTCGTCTCCGCCCGCACCGGGCAGGGTGTCGACCAGCTGCGCGAGCTGATCGACAATGAGCTGCCGCACCCCTCCGTCGAGCTGGAGGTGCTGCTGCCCTACACCGAGGGCAAGCTGGTCTCCCGGGTGCACACCCAGGGCGAGGTGCTCTCCGAGGAGCACATCGAACAGGGCACCCTGCTCAAGGCCAGGGTGCACGAGGAGCTTGCCGCGGAGCTGCGCGCCTTCCAGCCGCTGGTCGCCCGGCCGTAGCCGGGGGCCGTACAGCCGTACAGCCGCACAGCGAGAAGGGCGTACAGCAACACCGAGGCGCCCAGCACACGGAAAAGGGCCCGCCCCCTCCCGACGGGAGGGGGCGGGCCCATTTCCGTCCACCGGCTGTTCGCCGGCGCCCACCGGCTGTCCGGCTCGGCTGGTCCGACCGGTGCGGCCCGGTCGGCTTGTCCGGCCGGTGCGGCTGGTCGATGCCGGCTGTCGGCTGTCGGCTTCCGGCGTCTGCGCTCGTCAGCCCTTCCGGCTGGCGGCGTCGAAGACCGCCTTGGCCGTCGGGCCCAGTCGCGGCCCCGCGAGCCAGGTGGCCGGGTGCGGGCCGATCGAGTTGACCGAGATCAGCTCCGGCTTGCCGCCCTTCCCCTTGACCAGCCAGGCGCCGCCCGAGGAACCGCCCGTCATGGTGCAGCCGATGCGGTACAGCGCCGGCTGCGACGGGTCGATCGTCAGCGCGCCGGGACGGTCGGTGCAGGAGTACATCCTGGCGCCGTCGAAGGGTGGTGCCGCGGGGTAGCCGTAGTTGCTGACGCCACGGATGCGCGACGACGAGGGCGCGTTGAAGTCGATCTTGATGGCGTTGCCGACGGTCTCCTCCAGCGACTTGCCGGACTTGTTCACCGGCTCGACGCGCAGCACGGCGAAGTCCTGCTGGGAGCCGCCGCCCCCGGACTTGGCGCCCTTCTGGATCCAATAGTTGCTGGTCTGGGCCCACTTCACCCACCACTCGCCGTACGGCGCGACCTCCTGCGGCGGAGCGCTGTTGACCGCCGGCATGGCGCGGCCCTTGTCGTTGAAGGCCGGGATGAAGGTGATGTTGCGCAGCCAGCCGCCGCTCTTGCCGGAGTGGACGCAGTGGCCGGCGGTGGCGACCAGGTTGGACTTGCCCGGGTGGCGGGGGTCCTTGACGACCGTGCCGGAGCAGACCATCGGGCCTTCAGGGGTGTCCATGAAGACCTTGCCGGCGGGAGCGGCGTTGCGCGTGTACGGCGTCTTGACGGCCTGGGCCTTGACGGGCCGCGGCTCGGCGGTGTTGGCCGCGCCCGAGGTGCTCTCGATGTTCTCCGGGACCTTCTTCTCGTTGTCCTCGGCCTTCTTCATCCGCCCCAGGTCCCAGTGGCCCTTGATGTAGGGGTTGACGAAGTCCTTGGCCTCGCGCACCCACTGGTCCTTGTCCCAGTTCTTCCAGGCGCCGTTCTTCCACTTGTCGAGGTCCTGCAGCGAGGTGGGAAGGTCCTTCGGCAGCTTGTCCGGGAGGCCGATGCTGTCCTTCCCGCCGCCGGAGTCCTGGGCCGACTCGGACGCGGCGGGCTTGGCGTCCGCCTTCTTGTCGGAGTCGTCGTCGCCCGTACAGGCGGTGGCGGTGAGGGCGAGGGTCGCCGCGAGCGCCGCGGTGACCAGGACCGGACGTCCGCGTCCGGCGCTGCGTATGCGAGACATGGTTCGAGCTCCCCCTGAGAATTCGTACGAGAAACGTGCGTCGTGCGCACGGTGCCGAGGCCGCACGGCCACTCAGCTCTCCTTGCTGACCGTGTCGAAGACGGTCTTGGCCTCCTTGCCCAGGCGAGCACCGGCCAGCCAGTCGGCCGTGACCGGGCCGATGGAGGTCACCGAGAGCAGCCGGGTGCCCGATGCGTCGAGCCAGGGACCGCCGGAGGAACCCGCCGTCATGGTGCAACCAATGCGGTACATGGTGGGCTGCTCCGGGTCGATCGTGAGCCGGCCGGGCTTGTCGGTGCAGGAGTACATCCTGGCGCCGTCGAAGGGCGGTGCGGCCGGGTAGCCCACCGCGCGGAGGCTCTTGATCGACTTGACCCGCGGTGTGGTGAAGGTGGGCTTGACGGCGCCGCCGGCCTTCTCCTCCAGCGAGGCGCTGCTGGTCTTGTCCTCCGGCTGCACCTGGAGCACCGCGAAGTCCTGCTGCGCGCCCTTGCCGCCGCGCTCCGCGCCGTTGTCGATCCAGTGCTTGGTCGTACGGGCGCGCTTGGCCCACCAGATGCCGTCGGGCGCCACGTCGCTCTTCGAGGCGCTGGCCAGCTGCTGGTTCGAGAGCCCCTTGGGGTTGTAGTCCGGCACGAAGACCACGTTGCGGTACCAGCCCTTGCCCGCTCCGCCGTGCACGCAGTGGCCCGCGGTGGCGACCAGGTTGGACTTGCCCGGGTGGCGGGGGTCCTTGACGACCGTGCCGGAGCAGACCATCGCGCCCTTCGGGGTGTCCATGAAGACCTTGCCGACGGGCAGATCGTCCTGGGTGTAGGGCGTCCTGACCCCAGCCGCCTTGACCGGCTCCGGGGTCGGGTCGGTGACCCCCTCGTCCTCGCCGGTGCCGTCGCTGCCGCCGCTGGGGCTGTCGTCGATGTCGGAGTCGTCGACCTTGCGGTCGTTCCCGTCCGCGTCCTTCATGCGGTCCGGGTTCCACAGGTCGTCGATGATCGGGTTGAAGAAGTCCTTGGCCTCCTTCATCCACTTGTCCCGGTCCCAGTCGTTCCAGGCGCCGTTCTTCCACGCGTCCAGATCGTCCAGCGAGGTCGGCAGGTCCTTCGGGAGATCGTCGGGGAGCCCCAGGTCCTTCTTGAGATCCCGGCTCGGCTTGTCCTCGGAGGCAGCCTGGCTGGGCTTGGCGTCCGCCTTGTCGTCCTCCGGGCCGCAGGCCGTAGCGGTGACCGCCAGCACGGCGGCGACCGCTGCCGCGGCGAGCGCCGGACGGCGCCGCGCGGACCTGGCTATCGATGGCATCGCTGAACTCCCCCTGAAGTGGATCTTGCGCCTGTTGACTTGTCATGCACCCCGCCGAGTGGGGCGGCCCCCACTATGCCCGGTGGTGTTCGGGACGGACGCAGCAGGGTCAGCGGTTCCCCCCGGCGCGCACGCTGCCCCGACGCGCCCCCGGAATGCCCCACATTTCGCCGCAACCAGGGAGCGAACTCCAACCAGCCCGTGATCCCGTGCCGTTCACTTCGTTGATGCATCTGGGGGACAGTGGCTCGCTGCCCAGCGCGCCCGGTCGACACCAGCTAAGGAGACACCAGTGAACGCGCGCTCCGGAGCCGACGAGCCGAAGGAACCGGTCCGTCGGAGGCTCGCCGACCTGATCGAGCCGACGGTTCCGCAACAGGAGCGGCGCCTGGCCGGGCAGCAACGCGAAGCTCCGGAGCCCCGGGCACATCCGCAGTATCGCGAGGCGTCGGAACACCCGGAGCTGCCGGAAGGCAGCGAACCGCCCGAATCCGGCGAGCGGACCGACCCCGATGAACGGTCCGCCTCCCACGATCGGTCCGGACCCGGCTCAGAACCCTGCGAAGCGGCGGAGGACCACCAACCGCCGGAACACCACCGGATCCCGGAGCCCCACGAACCGACGGCGACCCCCGGACCGACGGAATCCCACGAGTCGACGGCACTCCACGGACCGACGGCGCCCCGGGAACCCGCGCGCCACCGCGACCCGCTGGAACATCCCGACCCCCGAGCGGCGGCGGACGCGGCCGCACTGGAGAACCTGCTGCGCTGCTGGGTGCGCGAGACGGCTCCGGCCCGCCCCCGGAACGGCGTACTGCGTATCCCGCTGCCCGCCAGCGGTACCGCGCTGCTGGTGCCGGTACGGCACTGGTCGCCCGTCGGGTGGCACCGCTTCGATCCGCCGCACCTGGAGGGGGCGCCCAGGGACGCCGCACCGCTGCAGGCGGTCGCGGTCGCCGTACTGATCGGACGCGAGGCCGCACACGCCGGACGCGAGGCCGGAGACGGGGCCGGACGCGAGGCCGCACACGCCGGACGCGAGGCCGGAGACGGGGCCGGACGCGAGGCCGCGGATTCCGCCCAGGGCGCCGACGACAGCACGCCGGTCCACGACAACCCGGTCGACGACAACCCGGTCGACGACAGAGTGGCAGCCGACGGCGACGCGGAGCAGGCGGCGAAGCAGGCCGCCGCCCGTCGGGCCGAGGCGCGCGAGGGAGCCATGGCCGCCGAGCACACCGCGCTCGTCGGCCGCGTCGCCGACTCCGTGCAGCGCACCGCGCGGTTCCTCGCGGACCGTCGCGACCACCCCGAACCGCCGCCCGGCACCGGGCCGTTCCTCGACGGCGAGCAGGCACTGATCTTCGGCCACCCTCTGCACCCCACCCCCAAGAGCCGCGAAGGACTCTCGGACGCGGAGGAGGGGGTCTACTCTCCGGAGCTGCGCGGCAGCTTCCCGCTGCACTGGATGGCCGTCCACCGCTCGGTGCTGGCGGGGGACTCCGCGTGGACGGACCGCGGCAAGCCCGTCTCCGCCGCCCAACTCGCGCTGCGCATGAGCGGGCAGGCGCTGACCGGGCGCCTGCCCGAGGAGTACGTGCCCCTTCCCCTGCATCCCTGGCAGGCCAGGGAGGCACGGCACAGTCCCGCTGTCCGCGCGCTGCTGGACGCGGGGCTGCTGCACGACCTGGGGCAGGCCGGTGAGCCCTGGAGCCCCACCTCTTCGGTGCGTACCGTCTTCCGG
This sequence comes from Streptomyces smyrnaeus, assembly GCF_017676345.1. Lineage (GTDB taxonomy): Bacteria > Actinomycetota > Actinomycetes > Streptomycetales > Streptomycetaceae > Streptomyces > Streptomyces smyrnaeus. Next base: position 63,170 of record NZ_JAFFZM010000015.1, read on the forward strand.
CCCGACAGCGTCGCGATGCTCAAGCTCTCCGTCGGGCTGCGCATCACCAACTCCCGCCGCGAGAACCTTCGCAAGGAACTGCTGCGCGGTGTGGAGGTGCACCGGCTGCTCCGTGGCGACCTCGGCCGTGCCTGGCGGGCGGCTCACCCGGGTTTCGACATCGTGCGCGACCCCGCCTGGCTCGGCGTCGACGTCCCCGGAGAGGGACGGCTGCCCGGCTTCGACACCGTCATCCGGCACAACCCCTTCGGCGCCGGTGACGACGCCGTCTGTCTCGCCGGCCTGACCGCGCCCGTTCCCACCCCGCCGGGTGCCGGGCCGAACGGCCCGCCCGGTGCCGGTGCTGACGCCGATGACGGCGCTGTTGCCGGTGCCGGTACCGGTGTGCTGCGCTCGCGGCTCGGCCGGGTGGTCCACGCGCTCGCCCAGGACACCCGACGGCCCGTCGGGGCGGTGGCCGCCGAGTGGTTCCTGCGCTATCTGGACGCCGTCGTACGACCGGTGCTCTGGCTGGACGCACACGGAGGCATCGCCCTGGAGGCGCACCAGCAGAACACCCTGGTTCTGCTGGACGCGCAGGGCTGGCCGCGAGGCGGGCGCTATCGGGACAACCAGGGCTACTACTTCCGCACCTCCCATCGGGAGGTGCTCAGCCGACGGCTGCCGGGAGCGCGGCTCGGAGTCGAGAGCGACACCTTCGTCGCCGACGACGTCACCGACGAGCGCTTCGCCTACTACCTGGGCATCAACAACGTCCTCGGCCTCATCGGCGCCTTCGGCTCCCAGCAGCTCGCCGACGAGCGGCTGCTGCTGGCGGCGTTCCGCCGCATCCTGCAGGGCGCCGCACGCGAGGAGCCGGCATCGCCGCTGCCCGCGCTGCTGCTGGAGTCCCCGACGCTGCGCTGCAAGGCGAACCTGCTCACCCGGCTGCACGGCATGGACGAGCTCGTCGGCCCGGTCGACACCCAGTCCGTCTACGTCACCCTCGTCAATCCCCTCACCCTCTGACCATCTGGCCCTCGGCCCCTCGCACGAGAGGAGACGTCGTCATGCCGCACCCCCAGCCGGGCTCCGCACCGCCGGCAGGTTCCCCCGGCGCGGACCCGGCGGCGCCCGGCTCCGGCACCAGCAACGACGACCCCCTCACAGCTCCGTTCGGCACCGCCGGGACAGCGCTGCGCCGCACCAACGAGGACACCCTCGACCTGGGGCGGCTCCAGAAGCGGCTCGGGCTTCCCACCGGACCGGAGGCCCCGTCCCAGGACCCCTCTGCGTCCCCCACCCCAGAGGCCTCCCGGGCCTCGCAGAGCCCCCCGCCTTCTCACACCCCCCACACCCCTCACGCCCCCCGCGTCGACGAGCCGCACACCAGCCCGCTCGACCATCCCCCCAAGTGGCCCGCTGTCGCGACCGAGGCGGGCCGGTTCCAACTCCTGCCCGTACGTCTCCCCGCCGATCTGTCGCTGGTCTCCGGGTGGATGAACGACCCCGCGGTGGCGGCCTTCTGGGAGCTGGCCGGCCCTGAGCGCGTCACCGAGTCCCATCTGCGCCCCCAGCTGGAGGGCGACGGACGCAGCGTCCCCTGCCTCGGCGTGCTGGACGGCACCCCCATGAGCTACTGGGAGCTGTACCGCGCCGACCTCGACCCCCTCGCCCAGCACTGCAGCGTCCTGCCGCACGACACCGGACTGCATGTGCTCATCGGCTCGGCGGCGTACCGCGGAGGAGGGCTCGGCACGCTGCTGCTGCGCACGGTCGCCGACCTCGTCCTGGACCGGCGTCCCAGGTGCACGCGAGTACTGGCCGAACCGGATGTGCGCAACGTCCCCTCCGTTGCCGCCTTCCTCGGTGCGGGATTCCGGTTCAGCGCCGAGATCCAGCTCCCCGGCAAGCGCGCGGCCCTGATGGTGCGGGACCGCGAGCTGCGCCACGCGCTCTGACCCGGTGGCCGCGGCCCGTGCTCCGCGGCCACCGTCACCTGAATCCACGCCTCCCACAAGGAGCAACTCCCGTGTCCCGATCCTCTTCCTCTTCCCCCTCCCATGACGTAGCGCCGCTAGCCGTCCCCGCAGGCCTCGAATCGGGGCCCGACCACTGGAGCCGCGCGTCCCGGCGGCTGCTCGCCAAGATGATCGCCGAGTTCTCCTACGAGGAGATCCTTCAGCCGCAACCCGCCCCCGGCGCCGCACCCGGGTGCTACGCCCTCCCCGTGGACGACGAACTCACTCTCCGCTTCCGGGCGCGCCGTGGTGCCTACGGCCACTGGAGCGTCGACGACTCGTCGCTGGAGCCCGGAGTGGACCCGCTGGGCTTCGTCTCCCGCGCCCGGACGCTGCTGGGACTGAGCGGTGAGACGGCCGGCCACTATCTCCGCGAACTGACCGCCACCCTCACCGCCGACACCCAGCTGCTGGCCTCCGACCTGCCCGTCGCCGACCTCGCCACGCTGGGCTATGCCGAGTTGGAGGGGCACATGGCCGGACACCCCTGGCTGGTCGCCAACAAGGGACGGCTCGGCTTCTCCGGCAGCGACGCCGCAGGCTGGGCGCCGGAGGTCCGCACGGCACGCCCACTGCCCTGGCTGGCCGTCCACCGGCGCCTGGCGCAGTACAACGGCGTGCCCCGGCTGGCCGACCCGGAGCGGCTGTACGCGCGCGAGCTGAGCGACGAGGCGGTCGCCGCCTTCCGCCAGCGGTTGCGCTCGCGCGGGCTGGCACCCCACGACTACCTCTGCATGCCTGTGCACCCCTGGCAGTGGGACGAAACCGTCGTGCCCCTGTTCGCCGCGCAACTGGCCGCGCAGGAGATCCTCCCCCTGCCCAGCGACGGCGATCTGCGGCTGCCGCAGCAGTCCATCCGTACGTTCCTCAATGTCAGCAGGCCGGACCGGCACACCGTCAAGCTGCCGCTTGCCATCCTCAACACCCTGGTGTGGCGCGGCCTCCCGACGGACCGCACGGTCGCCGCGCCGTCGGTCACCGGCTGGGTGCAGCGGTTGCGCGATCAGGACCCGTTCCTGTCCGAGGAGTGCCGGGTGATCCTGCTGGGCGAGGTCGCCTCCATGGCTGTCCCGCACCCGGTGTACGAACCGCTGGACGGCGCGCCGTACCAGTACCGCGAACTGCTCGGCTGCATCTGGCGCGAACCTCTCGTCCCGCTGCTCGGCCCGGACGAGCGGGCCCGCACCCTCGCCTCCCTGATCCACACCGATGTGCGCGGCAACTCCTTCACCGCCGAACTGGTAGCCCGTTCCGGACTGGAGCCCCAGGTGTGGCTCCGGCACCTGTTCGCCTCGCTGCTGCCGCCACTGCTGCACTTCCTCTACCGCTACGGCACCGTCTTCTCGCCGCACGGGGAGAACGCCATCGTCGTCTTCGACGAGCACGACGTACCGGTCCGGCTGGCCATCAAGGACTTCGTGGACGACGTCAACGTCAGCGCCGAGCCGGTGCCCGAGCTCGACTCCATGCCGCAGGATGTGCGGGACGTCCTGCTGACCGAGCCGCCCACGTTCCTCACCCAGTTCATCCACTCCGCGCTCTTCGTGGGCGTCTTCCGCTATCTGGCTCCGCTGTGCGAGGCGCAACTCGGTGTCCCCGAGGACGACTTCTGGTCACTCGCCCGGGCCGAGATCGACCGCTACCACGAACGTTTCCCCGGACTGAAGTCGCGCTTCGAGACCTTCGACCTGCTGACCCCGCGCATCGAACGGCTGTGCCTCAATCGCAACCGGCTGCACGCCGACGGCTACCGCGACAGATCCGAGCGCCCGCACGCCGCAGTGCACGGGACGGTGCGCAATCCGCTGTACTGAGGGCGGCACCCGCACGGGGAGGGGGACACGCAGTGGGGCGGTGCGCACCGCGTGAAGAGCGGCACCGTGCCCGAAGAGCACCAGGGAACACCGTGCGTGCTCAGATGTGCACGGTGGATAGGTGGACGGGCTGATCCGGTCATGGCCGGAAGGAACCGGTCGCAGGGGGAAGCAACGGAGCGGAGTGTCAGCGGCGCCGCGTAAGGTGTCGGGTCTATGAGCAAGCCCGCCGTCACCGAACTTCTCCAGGCCGCCGTCACTGCCGTCGCAGGCACGGAACGCCCAGGTCAGGCCGCCATGGCCGAGGCCGTTGCCGAGGCTGTCGAGGCCGGCCGCCACCTCCTCGTGCAGGCGGGCACCGGCACCGGAAAGTCGCTCGGCTATCTGGTTCCCGCACTCGCCCACGGGGAGCGGGTCGTGGTCGCCACCGCCACGCTCGCGCTCCAGCGTCAGCTGGTCGAGCGGGATCTGCCGCGCACCGTCGAGGCGCTGCATCCGCTGCTGCGCCGTCGTCCGGAGTTCGCCATGCTCAAGGGCAGGTCGAACTATCTGTGTCTGCACCGGCTCCACGAGGGGGTGCCGCAGGAAGAGGAGGAAGGGCTCTTCGACCCCTTCGAGAGCGCGGCGCCCACCTCCAAGCTCGGGAAGGACCTGCTGCGGCTGCGCGACTGGTCGGACGAGACGGAGACGGGCGACCGCGACGACCTCAAGCCGGGAGTCTCCGACCGCGCCTGGGCCCAGGTCTCCGTCTCCTCCCGGGAGTGCCTGGGCGCCAGCAAGTGCGCATACGGCGCCGAGTGCTTCGCCGAGAGCGCCAGGGAGCGCGCCAAACTCGCCGATGTGATCGTCACCAACCACGCGCTGCTGGCCATCGACGCCATCGAGGGGGCCCCGGTGCTCCCCGGCCACGAGGTGCTCATCGTCGACGAGGCGCACGAACTGGTCTCCCGTGTCACCGGCGTCGCGACGGGGGAGCTCACGCCCGGCAGTGTGAACCGCGCGGTGCGCCGCGCCGCCAAACTGGTGGACGAGAAGGCGGCCGACCAGCTCCAGACCGCGTCCGAGACCTTCGAACGGCTGATGGAGCTCGCGCTGCCGGGCCGGCTGGAGAGCGTTCCGGAGGATCTGGAATACGCCCTGATGGCGCTGCGGGACGCCGGCCGGACCTGCCTGAGCGCGCTGGGCAACACCCGCGACAAGTCCGTGCCCGACGAGGACGCGGTCCGCAAGCAGGCCAAGGCCTCGATCGAGAACGTGCACGACGTGGCCGAACGCATCCTTCAGCACTCCGAGTTCGACGTCCTGTGGTACGAACGGCACGAGCGTTACGGGGCCTCGCTGCGGGTGGCGCCGCTCTCGGTCTCCGGTCTGCTGCGCGAGAAGCTGTTCACCGACCGCTCCGTCATCCTCACCTCCGCCACCCTCAAACTGGGCGGGGACTTCAACGGGGTCGGAGCCTCACTCGGCCTCGCCCCGGAGGGAATCGGGAGTGACACCGAGGGCGAGGAGGAGGCCGAGACGCCGCCCTGGAAGGGCCTGGACGTCGGCTCCCCGTTCGACTACCGCAAGCAGGGCATCCTGTATGTCGCCAAACATCTGACACCCCCCGGCCGGGATTCCCAGCGCAACGACATGCTGGACGAGCTCGCGGAGTTGGTGGAGGCCGCCGGCGGCCGGACGCTGGGGCTCTTCTCCTCCATGCGGGGAGCGCGGGCCGCCGCCGAGGAGCTTCGCGGCCGTCTGGGGCTGCCCATCCTGCTCCAGGGTGAGGAGACGCTGGGAGAGCTCATCAGGCGGTTCGCGGACGACGCGGAGACCTGCCTGTTCGGCACGCTGTCGCTGTGGCAGGGCGTGGATGTGCCGGGCGCCAACTGCCAGCTGGTGGTGATGGACCGGGTGCCGTTCCCGCGTCCCGACGATCCGCTGATGAGCGCGCGGCAGAAAGCCGTCGAAGAGGCCGGCGGCAACGGCTTCATGGCGGTGGCGGCCACGCACGCGGCGCTGCTGATGGCGCAGGGCGCAGGCAGGCTCGTACGGGCGACGGGGGACCGGGGCGTGGTCGCGGTCCTCGATCCGCGGCTGGAGCGGGCGCGGTACGGCGGCTTCCTGCGGGCCTCGATGCCGGACTTCTGGTATACGACGGATCGCAACCAGGTCCGCCGTTCGCTGGCTGCCATCGACGCGGCGGCCAAGCAGTCGTAAGCGCGCCGGTGGGGGGGCGTGCGGGCGAGTCCGGCGGGAGGGGGTCCGCTACGACGGCGGGCGGCCGGTCACGACGGCGGGCCGCCGGTTCCGGTGTGGAAGGAACCAGCGGCCCGTACGGTCTGTCGTACGCCGTGGAGAGGAGGCGAGGGGGTCAGACCCTGCGCAGCACGGCGACGACCTTGCCCAGGATCGTCGCGTCGTCGCCGGGAATAGGCTGGTACGAGGAGTTGTGCGGCAGCAGCCATACGTGCCCGTCCTCGCGCTTGAACCGCTTCACGGTGGCCTCGCCGTCCAGCATCGCCGCCACGATGTCGCCGTTCTCCGCGACGGGCTGGCGCCGTACGGTGACCCAGTCGCCGTCGCAGATCGCTGCCTCGACCATCGAGTCACCGATGACCTTGAGGACGAACAGCTCGCCGTCACCCACCAGTTGGCGCGGCAGCGGGAAGACGTCCTCGACCGACTCCTCGGCGAGGATGGGTCCGCCCGCCGCGATACGGCCGACCAGCGGTACATAGGAGGCCGAGGGCTTGCCCGTGGTGTCGGCGGCGGCCTGGGTGCTGCTGGGAGCGTCCGAGCCGCGCACCTCGTAGGCACGCGGACGGTGCGGGTCGCGGCGGAGGAAGCCCTTCCGTTCGAGGGCCATCAGCTGGTGCGCCACCGAGGAGGTGCTGGAGAGCCCGACCGCCTGGCCGATCTCCCGCATGGACGGCGGGTAGCCGCGCCGCTGAACCGAGTCGCGGATCACCTCGATCACCCGGCGCTGCCGATCGGTGAGCCCCGAACTGTCGGCGCGGATGCCTGGAGGTCGGCCGGGAAGCGAACGCTTCGCTTGTTGGCCTTCCTGAATCTCTGCGTTCATGGCGTCATTCACGGGCTGAATTTCGTCAATTGCCTGAGCTGCTGCCTGAGCTGCGCGGTTCTGGGAGGTGATGGTGGCGCTGTCTGCGGTCGTGGTCACGTCGGCCCCTCTCGAGAAGTTCTCCCTAGCTGGACAACGGTAGTTGGTTTCGAAAGGTTGCGCCAAACACACGTTCGAGTGAAAATCCGGAGTTTGCCTGACTTCTACAGCTCGATGGGTGTATAGGTCGCGCCGCCTGCCTCGTCGGACCCGGCGGTCCTTTCGGAATGTGTGGACGCCGGGTAGGTCATGTGTGTCATGTGCGTCCCACGCACCACATGTACCGCGTACACCGTTTCCCGGTTGTTTCTCTCAGCGGCGCGTGTTGCCGCCGCGGGGTGTTTCTGCGTCCTGTTTCCCGTTGCCGCCCGTCGCTGTCCGTAATCACTAATGTTGTCGAACTTTTGTTCCGCCGTGCCACCGTTTCGAGGTACCACCGCCCCGCGGTCACCGGGTCGGTCCGTTGCCGTCTCCGCCCGCGATGCTCCGCCGCTGTCCCGCACAGTCTGGCAGGTGTGCCCCGGCGCCCTTTCCCCGCCCCGCTTCGCGTAGGCTCGTGGGCCGCGCCGGGGGGCGACACGCGATCGTGGTCGACTTGACCATCGGCTACCAGATCTAGTGGTTTGATGAGCGCGCGCCACCAGAAGTTGTGTCCCCGGGTGCTCACGCCGAGCGGACTTCGCCTATGCTGGTGGCTCGTCGAGGGGCCCCTGTGACGGGGGTGTCGCGGCGTGATCTGTCATGCACGGTGAGGGCCCTGGGGTCCTGGGAGGGTGGAAAACAATGCACTGCCCCTTCTGCCGGCACCCCGACAGTCGCGTGGTCGACAGCCGTACGGCCGACGACGGTGCGGCCATCAGGCGGCGGCGCCAGTGCCCCCACTGCTCCCGTCGCTTCACGACCGTCGAAAATGCGTCACTCACAGTGATCAAGCGGAGTGGCGTCACCGAGCCCTTCAGCAGGGACAAGGTGATCGCGGGCGTCCGCAAGGCCTGCCAGGGCCGCCCGGTCACCGAGGACGCCCTCGCCCAGCTCGGGCAGCGGGTCGAGGAAGCCGTCCGGGCCACCGGTAGCGCAGAGTTGTCCACGCACGACGTCGGACTCGCCATACTCGGCCCGCTGCAGGACCTCGACCTGGTCGCCTATCTGCGCTTCGCCTCGGTCTACAAGGCGTTCGAATCCCTGGAGGACTTCGAAGCGGCTATAGCCGAACTGCGCCAGGCGCATCCGCGGGCCACCGGTCCCGAGACGCAGGGGGACGAGGCCGCCACCGGGCGGGAGGACACCGGCGCCCCGGAGGAGACCGGTCGGGCCGCGAAGGGCCGGACGGCCGGGGGAGAGGCGCAGTCGGCGCCGTCCGGGGTGCCCTCGCCCACCGGCGGTGGGGCCCGGGGCGAGAACTCCCGGGGCGGACCGGCCGACGGGGCCGACGGCGCCCCCGCGACCGCTGCCGCCGACTAGCGGCGGCCGGTCCCGCTCGGCGGGGCCCACAGGCCGGGGCGGGACCCCGGCACACACAGAGACCTGGCCCAGGCACGCACCGTGTCGGGGTCATCAGACAGGCACAGTTCTCGGGGAAGAACCGGGGCATGTTGGGGCGTTATGCCCCACACAGGGAGGCGGAATGACAGAGACGACGAGCGGCCCGGCACGCGGCTCCCGCGCAAAGGGCAGCAAGGCGAACAACGGACTGCGCATCGAGCGCATTCACACGACCCCCGGAGTGCACCCGTACGACGAGGTGACCTGGGAGCGCCGCGACGTCGTCATGACCAACTGGCGCGACGGCTCGATCAACTTCGAGCAGCGTGGCGTCGAGTTCCCCGACTTCTGGTCGGTGAACGCGGTCAACATCGTCACGAGCAAGTATTTCCGCGGCGCCGTGGGGACCCCGCAGCGGGAGAACAGCCTCAAGCAGCTGATCGACCGCGTCGTGAAGACCTACCGGGCGTCCGGAGAGAAGCACGGGTACTTCGCCTCGCCCGAGGACGCCGAGATCTTCGAGCACGAGCTCGCCTACGCCGTGCTGCACCAGATCTTCGCCTTCAACTCCCCGGTGTGGTTCAACGTCGGAACCAAGCAGCCCCAGCAGGTGAGCGCCTGCTTCATCCTGTCCGTCGACGACTCCATGGAGTCGATCCTCGACTGGTACAAGGAAGAGGGCATGATCTTCAAGGGCGGCTCCGGCGCCGGCCTGAACCTCTCCCGCATCCGCTCCTCCAAGGAACTCCTGTCCTCGGGCGGCAACGCCTCCGGTCCCGTCTCCTTCATGCGCGGTGCCGACGCCTCCGCCGGCACGATCAAGTCGGGCGGCGCGACCCGCCGTGCCGCCAAGATGGTCGTCCTGGACGTCGACCACCCGGACGTCGAGGCGTTCATCGACACCAAGGTCAAGGAGGAGGAGAAGATCCGCGCCCTGCGGGACGCGGGCTTCGACATGGACCTGGGCGGCGAGGACATCGCTTCGGTCCAGTACCAGAACGCCAACAACTCGGTCCGCGTGAACGACGAGTTCATGAAGGCCGTGGAGTCCGGCTCGAAGTTCGCGCTGCGCGCCCGGATGACTGGCGAGGTCGTCGAGGAGGTGGACGCGAAGAAGCTCTTCCGCAAGATGGCCGAGGCCGCCCACGTCTGCGCGGACCCCGGTATCCAGTACGACGACACCATCAACCACTGGCACACCTCGCCGGAGACGGGCCGCATCACCGCCTCCAACCCCTGCAGCGAGTACATGCACCTGGACAACTCCTCGTGCAACCTGGCCTCGCTCAACCTCATGAAGTTCCTGCGCGACGACGACAAGGGCAACCAGTCCTTCGACGCGGAGCGCTTCGCGAAGGTCACCGAGCTGGTCATCACGGCGATGGACATCTCCATCTGCTTCGCCGACTTCCCGACCGAGAAGATCGGCGAGACCACCCGTGCCTTCCGCCAGCTGGGCATCGGCTACGCCAACCTCGGCGCACTGCTGATGGCCACCGGCCACGCCTACGACAGCGACGGCGGGCGCGCCCTCGCCGGTGCGATCACCTCCCTGATGACCGGCACCTCCTACAAGCGTTCGGCCGAGCTCGCCGCCGTTGTCGGCCCCTACGAGGGGTACGCCCGCAACGCCGAGGCCCACCGCCGGGTCATGAAGCAGCACAGCGACGCCAACGACGTGGCCACCCGGATGGACGACCTCGACACCCCGGTGTGGGCGGCGGCCACCGAGGCCTGGCAGGACGTGCAGCGGCTCGGTAAGAAGAACGGTTTCCGCAACGCCCAGGCCTCGGTGCTGGCGCCGACCGGCACCATCGGCCTGATGATGGACTGCGACACCACCGGAGTCGAGCCGGACCTGGCCCTGGTCAAGTTCAAGAAGCTCGTCGGCGGCGGCTCGATGCAGATCGTCAACAACACGGTCCCCAAGGCCCTCAAGCGCCTCGGCTACCAGCCCGAGCAGGTCGAGGCGATCGTCGAGCACATCGCCGAGCACGGCAACGTCGTGGACGCGCCCAGCCTCAAGCCCGAGCACTACGAGGTCTTCGACTGCGCCATGGGCGAGCGCTCCATCTCCCCGATGGGCCACGTACGGATGATGGCCGCAGCGCAGCCGTTCCTGTCCGGCGCCATCTCCAAGACGGTGAACATGCCCGCGAGCAGCACCGTCGAGGACGTCGAGGAGATCTACCTCCAGGGCTGGAAGCTCGGCACCAAGGCGCTGGCCGTCTATGTCGAGAACAGCAAGGTCGGTCAGCCGCTGTCGGCGAAGGCCAAGGAGGAGAAGAAGGCCGAGGCGCCCGAGCCGGAGAAGATCGTCGAGTACCGCCCGGTCCGCCGCCGGCTGCCCAAGGGCCGCCCCGGCATCACCACCTCCTTCACGGTGGGCGGCGCCGAGGGCTACATGACGGCCAACTCCTACCCGGACGACGGCCTCGGTGAGGTCTTCCTCAAGATGTCCAAGCAGGGCTCCACCCTGGCGGGCATGATGGACGCCTTCTCCATCGCCGTCTCCGTCGGCCTCCAGTACGGCGTGCCGCTGGAGACCTACGTCTCGAAGTTCACCAATATGCGCTTCGAGCCGGCCGGGATGACGGACGACACCGATGTGCGGATGGCGCAGTCGATCGTCGACTACATCTTCCGCCGTCTGGCGCTGGACTTCCTCCCCTTCGAGACCCGCTCCGCGCTGGGCATCCACTCGGCGGCCGAGCGCCAGCGCCACCTGGAGACGGGCTCCTACGAGGCGACGGAGGAGGAGTTCGACGCCGACGCGCTGGCGCAGTCGGCCCCGAAGGCCGAGCAGTCGGCGGCGCCTGCGGAGGAGGCCAAGGACACCAAGGACGCGCAGCGCACGGCCACCGAGCCCGAGGCCGCGACGCCCGCACCGAGGGAGGCCCACAACTCCACGGAGCTGATGGAGATGCAGCTCGGCCTCAACGCCGACGCCCCGCTGTGCTTCTCCTGCGGCACCAAGATGCGCCGGGCGGGCAGCTGCTACCTGTGCGAGGGCTGCGGTTCGACCAGCGGTTGCAGCTGAAAATGAACGCCGTTAAGGCGTAGGTGACCGGTCGGAGTGGGGAGTCGCGGAAAGCGACTCCCCACTCGCGTGTCGTGCATGCCGCGGGTGGCGCGGATGCCGTGGTCATGCAGGCGTCACATCGGCCGGGTCCCCCAGCGTTCTGGCTATCAGGTCGGTGTCGCAGTACTCGGTCAGCGCCTTCAGCTTTCCCCCTTCGATGTGGCAAATCCAGCAGTAGGTGTTGTTGTAGGGCTTCCCCTCCGTGGTGGTGGCGCGGCCGCTGCACTCCACGACCACGCAATCGCCGGTGGCGAGGAAACGGTGCGGTGTGTTCGTGTACGTGTCCGCAAACTGGGCGAGCAGCGGACGGAAGAGCTCGTCGAGGACGGTCTGTTTCCCCTCGTAGGTCCCGGACCATTTCGTCGTGCCGATGATCGTCCAGCGGAAGTCGTCGGCGAGGCTCTCGACGAAGGGCCGGCCGTCCCCCTCGACCAGTCCGGCGAAGATGTGCCGCATCAGTCGCATGTTCTCGGTCTCGCCCATGGCTGCTCCCTCATCTGGTGCCGTGAACCCGGGCTGCCATTCAACAGGCCGCCCGCTCCGCTGACGGGCTTGTCCTCCTGACGGACCCTGCCGAGGGTCGGTTCCCGCCCCGGTGCAGGTGCAGCCCCGGCAGATGTCGGGTCCCGAGGCCCCGGTGGGGCACATCAGTACGAGGCCCGAGGGCGCCGTCGTGCGGGGTGGGGGGTCACTGGGATGGCCGTACGATGGCGCGGTGCTGGTCAAGTGGATGCGCTGCACCGTCGTCGATCGCCCGGGGTTCGTACGGGCGCAGCGGAAATGGGCAGGGCTGCTCGGCGAGCCCGGTTTCCGGGGGCAGGGCGGTGGCTGGAGCCGGTCCCGGGAAGGGGTCGTCCACCTCTTCGGATTCTGGGAGAGCCGCGCCTTCTACGACTCCTTCATGGCGCGCTCGCACGACCGGCTGCACGCCGCCCAGGTCGGTACCTACAAGGAGATGCAGGTCCGGCTCTTCGAATACCGCTTCGACGTGAAGACCGGCTTCCGGCCCGTCTTCACCGACGCGGACCTGCTGCGCGTGGCCCACTGCCGGGTGCGACCCGACCGGATCGAGCACTACACGCTGATGCAGGAAAAGGTGTGGAACCCGGCGATGGCAGGCTCCCCCGGTATGCTCCGCGGAGTCTTCGCCCAGGCGAACACGGAGGACGAGTTCCTGGTCCTGTCGATGTGGGACTCCACCGCCGAATACGGAAAGTACCGGGTGGAGCGCGTGGAGCGACTGGCCCTGCGTGCCCAGACCGGGGCCGACGTCACCCACGTCACCGGAGACGTGATCGACCTGGAGCCGTCCTGGACCGTCTGACCTAGGGTGGAGCTCATGGCACGTCCTCGTCGTATCGTCCTGCTCCGTCACGGAGAGTCGGAGGGAAACGCCGACGACAGCATCTACGAACGCGTGCCTGATCACGCTCTGCCACTGACCGAGCGCGGCTTGCGGCAGGCCGAGGAAGCAGGCAAGCGGCTCCGCGCGGTCTTCGGTGAGGAGCGCGTCTCGGCCTATGTGTCGCCCTACCGCCGCACCCGTGAAACCCTCGCGGCGCTCGGCATCGGCCCGGAGCAGATGCGGGTGCGTGAGGAGCCCAGGCTCCGCGAACAGGACTGGGGCAACTGGCAGGACCGCGAGGACGTGCGGCAGCAGAAGAAGTACCGCGACGCATACGGCCACTTCTTCTACCGCTTCGCCCAGGGCGAGTCCGGGGCCGACGTCTACGACCGGGTCGGGGCCTTCCTCGAAAGCCTCTGGCGCAGCTTCGAGGCGCCCGACAACCCGCCGAACGTGCTGCTGGTCACACACGGCCTCACCATGCGGCTCTTCTGCATGCGCTGGTTCCACTGGACAGTGGAGGAGTTCGAGTGCCTCTCCAACCCGCGCAACGGGGAGAGCCGCGCCCTCCTGCTGGGGCCGGAGGGCCGCTACCGCCTGGACCGGCCCTTCGAACGCTGGCAGGCTCCTCGCCCCTATGGGGACCGCTCCGACCGGAGCCGCCGCTAACATCGTCGGGACATGAGTGCTCCCTCCTCCGATCCCGCCCGCGATGAGCGGCTCTCCCGCGCCCTGGCCAGCCTGCGCGGACTGGCCGTGGGCGACGCCCTGGGCTCCCAGTTCTTCGTCCCCGCCAATCTCCCCTGTCTGCGCAGCCGGGAACTGCCGCCCGGCCACTGGCAGTGGACCGACGACACCGAGATGGCCGCATCCGTGGTGGCCGTGCTCGCGGCGCACGGCCATATCGACCAGGAGGCGCTGGCCGCTTCCTTCGCCGCGCACCACGACTTCGACCGCGGCTACGGCCCCGCGGTGAACCGCATGCTCCGCCTCATCCGCCAGGAGGGCGGCGACTGGCGCGAATTGGCCGCCGGTCTCTTCGACGGTCAGGGCTCCTGGGGCAACGGCGGCGCCATGCGGGTCGCCCCGCTCGGCGCATGGTTCGCCGACGACCCCGAGCGCGCCGCCGACGAGGCCGAACGCTCCGCCGAGGTCACCCACCGGCATCCCGAGGCCGTCGCCGGCACCCGCGCGGTCGCCGCGGCCACAGCGCTCGTCGCGGCCGACGGTCCGGGCGCGGCCGACAACCGGGGTCCGGCAGGCGGCTCCGACCCAGCAGGCGGCTCGGACTCAGCAGGCGGCTCGGACCCGGCCGAAGGCCCGGGCGGAACCGCAGCTGGGAGCGCAACGGCCGGGCCGCTCACCGCGGAGGGCCTGCTGGCCCGGGTCCAGGAACTCGTCCCGCGCAGTGCCGTCCAGGCCGGGCTGCGCCGCGCCGTCGACCTGCTCGACTACGCCGACGTGGGCACGGTCGCGGCCGTCCTCGGTTGCGGTCGGCGCACCAGCACCCAGGACACGGTGCCCTTCACTCTCTGGGCCGCGGCCCGCCACCTGGGCGATTTCCGTGCCGCGATCTGGACCACCGCGAGCGCCGGAGGTGACGTGGACACCACCTGCGCCATCGTGGGCGGCATCGTGGCGGCTGCCGGGTCCGCAGCGGCTCCTCCCGAGGAATGGCGGGAACGCACCGAAGGATTTCCCACCTGGTTGCTCGATGCGGTCGGCTGAGCTCACAGGAACCGGAAGTCGTGCACCCGCTTCCCATTTCGCGGACTCTCCGTCACCAATTCACCTCCTTCTGCGATCACCGAGCTCTTATCCAGACTCTTTCGCCGCCATCGGTCGTCTTTGGTGGACTCCCCTGAACTCGCCGCTCCAGCAGCGGATACGCTAGTTATTGCCATGCCGTACGAGTCTCCAACCCATCGCGTCGAGCGTTCGCTCCGCGCCACCACCGGTGCCAAGATCGTCGCCGGAGTGGATGAGGTCGGCCGTGGAGCCTGGGCGGGACCCGTGACGGTCTGCGCCGCCATTACAGGCCTGCGCCGTCCCCCCGCCGGTCTCACCGACTCCAAACTCATCCCCGAGCCCCGCCGTAGCGAGCTCGCCGAAGAACTGACCAGTTGGGTCACCGCCTACTCTCTCGGTCACTCCACGCCGGAGGAGATCGACGAACACGGCATGACCGCCGCCCTCCGCCTCGCTGCAGGCCGCGCCCTCGACGGCCTGCCCCAGCGACCGGACGCCGTGATCCTCGACGGCAAGCACGACTACCTCGGGCCGCCGTGGCACGTGCGTACCGTCATCAAGGGCGACCAGTCGTGCGTCGCCGTCGCCGCCGCCTCGGTCATCGCCAAGGTGCGTCGTGACGCCCTGATGGCCGAACTCGCTCCCGACCACGCCGAGTTCGGATTCGAGGACAACGCCGGGTATCCCTCCCCGGTGCACAAGGCCGCCTTGGAAAAGATCGGCCCCACCCCGCACCACCGGCTGTCATGGGCCTATATGGACGCCTTGACCCGCTGGAAGCATCTCAAGCGCTACAGGAGCGAGCCCACAGAACAGATCGGCCTCTTCTGAACCGGCACATGAACCGGCACGGTCCAACGGCGCTGTCGCCCAGTACGGGAAGTCGAGCGCGGGAATATCCGCGTAACCCGAACCCGCTGACACGTCCGTTTCCATCATTTGATAGACAACACCTCATGCCTCTCACTCCCGAGGAGCCACAGATTTACGAGAGCGTCCCGGGCACCCGCGCTTCAGCGGGAGCATCCCGAACCCCGCAGGCATCCCGCGCCGCAGCCCCTGTTCCCGGCCCTCGTCAGGCGCCGCGCCCCGCACCGCCGCGCACCGACAGCAAAGGCCCCAACACCCCCGGCCGTCCCGGTGGCCCCCGCCAGGGGAATCCACCGGCCTCGGCCAAGCCTGCCTCCCCGGACACCACGGCCCGTATCCACCTGGTCGCTGCGACCGACACGACCGCGGTGGAGGTCGCCGACGAGACCGTCGACAAGCTCCTCGACGAAGGTCGGGCGCCCGGCGAGATCCTGCTGCTGACGACCGGTGGCCAACACCCCTGGGCGGAGCACGAACTCTCCTTCGGTGAGGACTCCTACTGGCGCCAACTCACCGAAGCCGAGGACGTGTTCTGCGCTCACGCCGCCACGGCGGCGCGCACCACCCAGCGGCCCATCGTGCTGCTCGCCGTCAACGGTGGCACCGACCCCGAGGCGGCGGCCGCACTGCCCGCGGCCCTGGAGAAGGCCACCGAGCAGCTCATCGTCTGCGGGGACCCGGAGCGCGTGCGCGCCCTGCTCTGATTCCGCTCCCGCCACACCGCCGGAACGGGTTCTTGAGCCGCAACTCCCGGACCCGTCAGGCAGTTGGCGGGCCAGGTGGCTCCCCGTGCAGTGGAGGTGTCGCGGAGGCCGGCCGGTCAGTTCTGGGTCGCGAGAACCAAGGGCAACACCTCCTTCGCACCGGCCTGGCGGAGCATCCGGGCGGCTACCGCGAGGGTCCACCCTGTGTCGATGTAGTCGTCCACCAGCAGGATGGGGCCCTCCAGTGCGGGGAGGGATCCCGCCAGCTCCGGTGGCAGCTGCAGAGCCTCGTGGACGGCGCGCAGACGCTGGGCACCATTGCTGCGCGCTCCGTTCATCACCCCGAACTCGTCCACGCACGCCACCACTCCCAGCAGCGGGAGGCGACCGATGTCGGCGATGCGTTCCGCGAAGGAGCGCACCAGCTGCGGGCGGGTGCGGGACTCGACCGCCACGACCCCCGACGGTCGCCCGGAGGTGTCCGAAGCCCCCGAGGCCCAGCCGTCCGGTCCCTTGGCCCAGTCCGAGAGAACCGTCACCGCACCGTGCAGTACGTCGTCCGGGATCGGTCCGTCCCCGCCCTGCTCGGACAGCAGCGGACGGAGCCGGTTGCCCCAGCCGATGTCGGACAGCCGGCCGAGGGCCCGCCCGGGCGAGGCCTGCTGCTGCTCGGGGATGCGGCCCTTGAGGTCCAGGCCCACGGCCTGCATCCCGGTCGGCCACATCTTCCGCGGCTCGATGCGTACCCCCGGCCTGCGCAACTCGCCGCGGGCCGCCACGACGAGGGACTCGTCGACCTGTGGGCTGAACCGTCTGCCGGCGCAGTTGTCGCACCGACCGCAGGGCGCCGCCGCCTCGTCGTCCAGCTCCCGCCGCAGATATTCCATCCGGCACTCGGTCGTCTCGGCATACTCGCGCATGGCACGCTGCTCGGCCTGGCGCTGCCGCTCGACCCATTCATAGCGGTCGGCCTCGTAGCGCCACGGCTGGCCCGTGGCGACCCAGCCGCCCTTGACGCGCTGCACCGCTCCGTCCACATCGAGAACCTTCAGCATCATCTCCAGCCGGGAACGGCGCAGCTCCACCCGTGGCTCCAGGGCGGGCAGTGACATCGGGCCGCCCGCCGCCGCCAGCACATCGAGGGTGCGGCGCACCTGCTCCTCGGGAGGGAAGGCCAAAGAGGCGAAGTACCGCCAGATCGCCTCGTCCTCCTGGCCGGGCAGCAGCAGTACTTCGGCGTGATCCACTCCACGTCCAGCACGGCCGACCTGCTGGTAGTAGGCGATGGGGGAGGAGGGCGAGCCGAGGTGGACGACGAAGCCGAGATCCGGCTTGTCGAATCCCATGCCCAGGGCCGAGGTCGCCACCAGGGCCTTCACACGGTTGGCGAGGAGGTCGGCCTCGGCGGCTTCGCGGTCGGCGTTCTCCGTCCTGCCCGTGTAGGAGGCCACCTCGTGTCCGCACTGGCGGAGGAAGGCCGCCACCTCTTCGGCGGCCGCGACGGTGAGGGTGTAGATGATCCCCGAGCCCGGCAGGGATTTGAGGTGTTCTCCCAACCAGGCGAGACGGTGCGCGGCATCGGGCAGCCGCAGGACGTTGAGGCTGAGGCTCTCCCTGTCCAGGGAGCCGCGGAGCACCAGGGCTGGGGTCGAGCCGGCCTCGTCCTCGGTGCCGTCCGCAGGGGTACCGAGCTGGTCGGCGACATCGGCTGTGACGCGTGCGTTGGCCGTGGCGGTTGTCGCCAGCACCGGTACGCCGAGTGGCAGCTCGGCGAGCATGGTGCGCAGCCTGCGGTAGTCGGGGCGGAAGTCGTGACCCCAGTCGGAGATGCAGTGCGCCTCGTCCACCACAAGCAGCCCCGTGGACGCGGTGAGGCTGGGCAGCACATGATCACGGAAATCGGGATTGTTGAGGCGCTCGGGGCTGACCAGCAGAACATCGACCTGCCCGGCGGTGACCTCGGCCTCGATGGTCCGCCACTCCTCCGGATTGGCGGAATTGATCGTGCGGGCGTGGATACCGGCACGTGCGGCGGCCTCCACCTGGTTACGCATCAATGCCAGCAACGGGGAGACGATCACCGTCGGCCCCGAGCCGCGCTTGCGGAGGAGAGCGGTCGCCACGAAGTAGACCGCCGACTTGCCCCAGCCGGTGCGCTGGACCACCAGCGCCCTTCTCCGCTCTGCGACCAGCGCCTCGATGGCCCGCCACTGGTCCTCACGCAGCCGGGTCGGACCCCCGGGGTCGCCCACGAGGTCGGCGAGCACCGCATCGGCTTCTTGTCGCAGGTGTGTGTCACTCATGCGTCCATGCAACCTGATGCCACCGACATCCGAAGACCCGGCCTGTGGAAAACCCACAATTAGTCTGACAAAAATGCAAGTCGCCTCGGCTGTGGATAACCGGCGACCTCGAATTCGCGCTTTGCGTCACCGTCGGGGCATGACACAGCACGACCGCGAATCCCGCGGCAACGAACCGACTCCGTCCTGCCCCCAGGACCCGACTCCGCCTCCGCAGGCAAGCGTCTCCCTGCGGGATCCCGCCGAACTCGCCGAGGCTCTGCCCTACCTGCTCGGGTTCTATCCGGACGACTCCCTCGTCGTCGTCGCCCTCCACGGCGAGCGGGGACGCTTCGGTGGGCGGCTCAGGATCGGCATTCCCGACGCCGAGAGCGGCTGGGCGGCCTTCGCGCCGCAGATCGCCGATTGTTTGGAATCCAGCTCGCGAGCGCGCGGTGCCCGGCCCGACGGTGCCTTGATCTTTCTGTGCCAGGAGCCCGAAGAAGGCCACACGGGGCGGGATGTCATGGAGCGGCTGAGCCCTCTTGTGCAACAGCTGCGCCGCGCCTGCGGGGAGCTGGAGATTCCCGTCTACGAGGCGCTGTGCCTCTCGGAGGGCAGGTATTTCTCCTACTGCTGTCCCGATCCGCGTTGCTGTCCGCCCGAGGGCGTCCCCCTGGCGGACTCCGGCACGTCGGCCATGGCCGTCGCAGCCGCATACGCGGGGGTGCCGATGCACGGCTCACTGCGCGAGATGGAGAGGCGACTGAGCCCGCTCGGGCCGCCGTTCGCGGAGGAACAGATCCGGACCCTGGACCGCGTCAGCGCCGAACTCACCCCCCGGATGGTGCCCGACGAGGGGCGGCCGCAGGTGCGGGCCGAGACCTTGGCCCTCCTCGGACGGCTGATGGAACGCTTCCAACGGTGCTCACCGTCGGCGGGAACGACGATGAGCCAGGACGCGCACGACGACGGTCTGCTCAGCCATGACGAATGTGCCACGGCGATCCTCGGCCTCCAGGACCGGGAGACCCGTGATCAGGCGGCCGAGTGGATGGAGGGGGCGGACGTGGCACCGGCTCTCCGGCTCTGGCGGGCGCTGGCCCGGCGCTGCGCGGGGCCCTACCTCCGATTCGCGGCGGCGCCCCTCACCCTGGCCGGCTGGGTCGCCTGGTCGGGAGGGGATGTGCCGACCGCCCGGGTAGCGCTGGGACTCGCGCTGCGGACCGACCCCGACTATCTGTTCGCCCAGCTGTTGCATCAGGCCTGCAACGAAGGACTCGACCCCAAGCTGGTGCGCCACTGCCTTCGGAGCGAACAGGAGCCGGACCGGGCAGCGGGCGGGGGAGACCAGGGCGATCAGCCGGAGGGGACGACGGGCGACGCCGCCTGCTGACCGACTGCCTTGCTCGCTTCCGTCGGGGACGGAAGAGGTGCGGGCGCTACCACGGAACGGACTGTTTATCGTCAAGGAGACGACTATGATCACGCCATGCCCTATGACCCGTCGGCCTTCCCGCCCTTTGCCGTCACCGTCGACCTCGTGGTGCTCACCGTGCGCAAGGACGCGCTGTATGCCCTGGTCGTGCGCCGCGGGGAGCCTCCGTATCAGGGCCGGTGGGCGCTGCCTGGCGGTTTCGTGCGGGGCGACGAGGACTTGGAGGAGGCGGCGGCGCGCGAGCTCACCGAGGAGACCGGGCTGCGCTCACAGGCCCTCGAAGACCAGGACGCGGGTGCGCACCTGGAGCAGCTCGCCACCTACGGTGCACCCCAGAGGGATCCCAGGATGCGGGTGGTCAGCGTCGCCTATCTCGTCCTCGCGCCGGACCTGCCCGCGCCCACTGCCGGCGGAGACGCGCGCAGTGCCCGGTGGGCGTCGACGGACACGCTTCTCGGCGCGGGAGACGGTTCCGGGTGGGAGGTCGAGCAACAAGTGCCGCTCGCTTTCGACCATGACCAGATCCTGCGGGACGGGGTGGAACGGGCGCGATCCAAGATCGAGTACTCCTCGCTCGCCACCGCCTTCTGTCCGCCGGAGTTCACAGTGGGAGAGCTGCGGCGGGTCTACGAAGCCGTGTGGGGTGTGGCTCTCGATCCGCGGAACTTCCACCGCAAGGTGACGGGGACGCCGGGATTCCTGGTGCCGACCGGGGGCACGACGACCCGTCAGGGCGGTCGGCCGGCCCAGCTGTTCCGTGCCGGAGGAGCCACGTTGCTCAACCCGCCCATGCTGCGACCGGAGGTCTGAGGCCGGAAGGGCGGTCGGGGCCGTGTTTCCGCAGGGCCGAGGGTCGAGCGGCTACCCGGAAAGTCGTAAATGTCGCGTTATCTTGCAGAGGTGCGTCCGCCACGCGTTCTGCGGGAGAAGCGATGATTCAGGCCATCGGACTCACCAGCACGGTCCGGCGCAAGCGCCTGCCGCGTGTCGACGACCTCACTTTCGAGGCGCGCCCCGGCAAGGTCACTGTGCTGCTGGGGTCGGCTGGTTCGGGTAAGAGCGAGGCGTTGCGGCTGATGCTGCAACTCGTTCCAGGGCGAGGTGTGGCGCTCTTCCGTGGCCGCCCGGTGCAGCGGATCCCGCACCCCGCCCGGGAGATCGGTGCCTTCCTCGGCGACGTCCCCGGTCATCCGGCCCGCACGGCTCGGGGCCAGCTGCGCATGCTGACCGCGGTGGCGGGAGTGCCGGTCGAGCGGGCGGACGAGGTCTTGGAGGTGGTCGGGCTCAGCGGGCTGGCGGACCAGCGGCTCGGAGACTTCTCGCTCGGAATGGACCGCAGGCTCGGGATGGCGACGGCGCTGTTGGGCGATCCGCACACGCTGGTGCTGGACGAGCCGACCCGGGGACTCTCCCCGCGCGAAGCCACGTGGCTGCACGGACTGCTGCGCGGATTCGCAGACCAGGGCGGACTGGTGCTCGTCGCCTCGCGGGATCCGAGAGAGGCAGCCCGGATCGCGGACCGGGTCGTCTCGATCGACCGCGGTCGGCTCCTGGCCGATCAAACGGCGGCCGACTTCTCGCGGACCCGACTCCGTCCCCGGGTCGCGGTCAGAACGCCGCACGCGGAGCGGTTCGCGGCCGTGCTCTCACAGGAGGCGCGGAGCGCGGAGCGGGCGAGCGCCGGACGCGGAGCCGTCGAGGTGGTGTGCGAGGGAGGCAGCCGGGTCTCGGTCTACGGGACCAGTTGTGCCGCGGTGGGGGAGTCCGCCTACCGGCACGGGATCCTCGTCCACAAGCTGACGGACGAGATCGGGGACGCAGGGGACAGCTGTCGGCCGGGCCCGCTGAACCGGGCTGACGGACGAGCCGCCCGTCGGGAGGCCGGGGCCTCGGCGGCTGCTGCGGCCACCGGGAGCACAGGGGAGCAAGCGAAGGGGGAAGGCGTGGGGGTCTGTTATGTGGACGATGTGGGCCAGGCGGTACGCGGGGAAGCTGCGACACGAGAGGGAGAGGGGGAAGTCGCTTCCGGGCACGCCTCCGTACCCGCGCCGGGTAGCTACAAGCCGGGCGGCCCGACGCAGGCGCGAGGTAGTCAAGGCGCAGACGCAGCAGAATCGGAGTCGCAGGCCGGATCCGGCGTCGGCGTCGGTGCTGCCTCCGATGTGGGTGGTGAGAGGGGCTCCGAGGCAGGGCAGGGCGGAGCGGAAGCGCGCCCAGCCGCGGCGAGGCGGCCCGGGGAGGAGCAGGAGTCGACGCCCGAGGGCGGCACGTTCCCGGAAGGCGCACTCGTGCCGGCGGGGCACGAGGACCCGGAGACCAGGGCGACGGACGCAACCGGTGACCCTGTGCGCCGGTCGCAGCGATCACCGAGTCTCACGCCCGGCGGGGCCGCCTCCGGCGAGACCGTCCCGGCTTCGGAGCCGGGACGGAGCCCGGACCGGGATCCGACTCGGGCAGCTGAGGCGGCTCCGAGAGCCAAGACGGGGGCCACCTCCCGCCCCGCCTCCTCGGCCTCCGCCGACCTCTCGGCCTCCTCTTCCTCTGCTCCCTCGGGCCTCTGTGCTTCCTCCGCCTCCTCTGCTGTCTCCGGCCCCTCCACCTCGTCCCCGCCTTCCGGCCGGTCGGGGACGGCCGGCGGAAGGTCGAAGAGCGCGGTGGGGCCCTTGCCTCCGGAGTCCCCGGTGGTACGTCGGCCAGGACCGGTGGCGCCGCTGCGGTACGAAGTGATGCGGCTGTTCGGAGTGCGGACACCGTGGATGCTGATTGCCCTGGCGCTGGTCTCGGCGCTGGGGATCTCCCTCACGGTGGCCGGGACGGAGGGGGCCGCTGCGGAGGATGCTGCGACGGGGAGCGTGCCCGGTCTCAAGCTGCTCATCGGGTGGCCGCCCGGGTCGCCGTTTCTCGTGCCGCCCGCGGCCGTCGTGGCGGGGCTGCTGGGGGCCATGGCGTTCGGGCAGGAGTTCCGGTATCCGGCGCTGGTGCCCGCGCAGGTGCCCGTGCCCCGCAGACTCGGGATGCTGGTGGCCAAGCTCGGGGTGACGGCGGTCACTGCTGTGGCCCTGTGTCTGGCGACCGCGCTGTGCAACGCGGCGGCGTTGACCCTGTTCTACGGCGCGGACGCTCTGGTCGACTCCTTCCCCGACCACACGTTCGGCCTCGCCGCTCTGACCAGCTTCTCCGTCCCCGGCGGGCTGGAACCCGGGACCATGGTGCCGTCACTGGGAGTGCAGGTGATGGCGTTGCTCGCGCTCTGCGTCGGATGTGCTTGGGCGGGGTTGCTGGCCGCGGGCGTGTTCCGGTCGACCGCGCTGGGGGTGACCGCTGTTGTGGCAGTGCCCATGCTGGTGGCGCCTCTCGTGCGTAGTGCAGCGGTCGGCTCCGGTGGCCAGTCGTTCGAGGGGTTGCCGGAGCGGTTGCGCTCGGTGCTGCTGTTTCCCTGGCCCTCGGCGGCGGAGCAGTCGGGGGCCGTGGCGATGGGAATCGTGTCGCAACCGGTGGGCCGGGCCCTCGCGTTGTCGGTCACCGTCCTGTTCTGTGCGTACGCCCTCACGTCCCTGCGGAGTCGACCGAGACAGCGGTGACCGCCGGTTGTGGACGGCCGTACAAAGGGGCAGGCTTGGGCTGCCGAGCGCCGGAACCACCGCAAATCCGCCAGGTGTTCACCTGCCGTCGGGGCCAAAACGGCACTCAAGGGCGGCAGATGGCTCTGACCACCAATGATGTGGTCCGTTCTTTCCGATAAGGCGTCAATTGTAAGGAAGCCAGCGATCACCCTTTCGTGTGCTTTTCACCAAAGCCCTCAAGACCGCCCTGACCTCGGCCGACACAAGTGGTCGTGACTACCCTTGCGCACTCCATGATGAACGCGGCTCGCCCCGTCGACACCGGCCTCGTAGGCCCGGGCGAGCTGGACCGCTACGCATACGCCGAGTCAACGGGAACGGCGCGCACCACAACCAACGCCTCGGCGTGGGAGGGTTCCGAGGCTGAGATGAATCGAGTGGGCCGACGTGCGTCCGGTAGCCGAGGCAGGGGCCTGCACGGCCAACTCGTCCAGCAGCTCGGCCAGATGATCGTCTCGGGCGACCTGGGCGCCGACCGCCCGCTCGTCCCCGAAGAGATCGGCCAGCGCTTCGAGGTCTCGCGTACGGTCGTACGTGAGTCCCTGCGCGTCCTCGAGGCCAAGGGCCTCGTGAGCGCGCGCCCCAACGTCGGCACCCGGGTCAGGCCCGTCAGCGACTGGAACCTGCTCGACCCCGACATCATCGAATGGCGGGCCTTCGGCCCCCAGCGGGAGGGGCAGCGGCGCGAGCTGTGCGAGCTGCGCTGGGCCATCGAGCCCCTCGCCGCCCGCCTCGCCGCCGGGCAGAGCCACGACGACGTGCACCAGCGCCTCGGCGACATGGTGGAGATCATGGGCCACGCCCATGCTCAGGGCGACACGCTCACGTTCTCGCGGGCCGACGCCGAGTTCCACGGGCTGATCCTGCAGGCGGCGGGGAACCGGATGCTGGAGCACCTCTCCGGCATCGTCTCCTCCGCGCTCCAGGTCTCGGGCGGGCCGACCGCCTGCTCCGAGCACCCCACGGAGGGCGGCGTCGCCAACCACCGCCGGGTGGTGGACGCGCTCGTCGCGGGCGAGGCTGCCGTCGCCGAGGCCGCCATGCGCCAGTTGCTGGGTGGGAACGCCGAGTCGGTGGCCGCCGCGCAGCCCGTACAGGGTGCGCCGGCTCCGGCCACGTCCGGTCAGTCCGCCCAGGCGGCGCAGCCCGCGCAGGCCGCACAGCCGGGGACGCACGGGGTGCCTGCGGGCGCGGGTCAGCCGGGTCAGCCGGGTGGTGCCGGTTCCGCAGGCGGGGCGGACCATGTGGTGCCCGCCCCCCGCGAGCACTGACCCGCGCGGGCGCGCCCAGGGCGGGTCGGTCGGCCTTTCGGCGACTCCCTTGGTGGTGCCCGCCGGGCGGATCGCGGCGTCGCGTGGTCCCGGGCCGCCGTCGTGCGGCCGGCCCGGGCCCGGCCGGCCGAAGCCGAAGCCGCGCGCTGTGTGTCCGGCTCACCGGGAGCGGCTGCGCGCTCGGTTCGTTCCGTCGACGGAAGCCCGGTCCGCGCTCGTGGGCTCGGCTGCCCGCCGGGCTGTCGGGTTCCGCTGCGGCACGTGTCCGTATCCCGCAGGGGCACTCCGGTCTCCCGGTCCCTGATTCCTGGGCTCTCGGGTCGCCGAACCCCCGAACCTCCGAGCCCCCGAGCCCCCGAGCCCCCCGGTCTCCGACCCCCGGACACCCCGGGTACGGGAGCGCACTCGGCACCCGGGCGGTTCAGGTCCGGTCCGAGGAGTGGCTCAGTGGGGTGTTGGCGGTGTCGGCCCGGTGTTCCGGAGCTCCGCGGTGTTGCGGCCGTGCCTTCGTCCTCGGCGGCACGGCCGTACGTACGAGTCCGAGTCGAGCCCCGCACCTGCGTCGTGCCTCGGCCCGGCCTTCTGCACCGCAAGCCGAGTGTCGCGACACCGGGCCCGCACCGAGCCCGCACCGAGCCCGAGCGTGACTCCGGGCCCTACCCGGGCCTGGGTCCGACCCTTCGCCCCGCCCCGGCCCGTTCCCCGCTCGGACCCCATGCCGTCCAACCCCCGACCCGTCTCGCCCACCCGGCCCGACCCCGGGTCCCGGGCCCGGGACCGGGTCGACCCCTCGCCCCTGAGGGCGGGACAGTGGGGGCTGAGCCCGCTGTCACCCACTCAGGGCACCCGCTCTCACCCACACGAGCGCCCGATTGATCCGGTTATCAGGATGCAAGTACGGGTATGCGGTGTGACTCGTGCCACGTGAATTGGGCGTAACGCTTCCCGTTCCCATGCGATGACTCAAGAGGTGACAGCGGAGGAGGGAATACGGGCGCTCCATCCGGGGCTCTTGTTCCAGCCCATATTTCTCCACTGCTCCGCCCGCGCCGTCGGATCATCCCCGCCGACGGTCCGCCGTTTTCCATCGTTCCGAGAGGTTGTTCGTGTCGGCCAGCACATCCCGTACTCTCCCCGCGGAGATCGCCGAATCCGAGTCCGTGATGGCGCTCATCGAGCGGGGGAAGGCTGAGGGGCAGATCGCCGGCGACGACGTACGTCGGGCCTTCGAGGCTGACCAGATTCCGCCAACCCAGTGGAAGAACGTCCTGCGCAGCCTCAACCAGATCCTCGACGAGGAGGGTGTGACGCTGATGGTGAGTGCAGCCGAGGCGCCCAAACGCACCCGTAAGAGCGTCGCAGCGAAGACCCAGGCCAAGCGCACCGCCACCAAGACGGTCGCTGCCAAGACCACCCAGGCCAAGAAGGCCACCCCCTCCACCGCGGCTCCCGTCGCCCCGGCTGTCACCGCCGCTTCCGCGGCGGGTGTCGCCCCGGGGCAGGAGTCCGCCGGGGAGGAGGCCGCGCCGAAGCCCGCGAAGAAGGCCGCAGCCAAGAAGACCGCGGCGAAGAAGACGGCGGCGAAGAAGACGGCCGCCCCCAAGAAGACCGCAGCCAAGAAGTCCGTCGTCGACGAACTCCTCGAGGGCGACGAGGAACTGGTGGAGGACATCGCCGCCAAGCCCTCGGGCAAGCCCGGCCCCGAGGACGGCCCCGCGGCCGAGGTCAAGAACGAGAACGAGGGCTTCGTCATCTCCGACGATGACGAGGACGACGCGCCGGCCCAGCAGGTGGCCGCCGCGGGGGCGACGGCCGACCCGGTCAAGGACTACCTCAAGCAGATCGGCAAGGTGCCGCTCCTCAACGCGGAGCAGGAGGTCGAGCTCGCCAAGCGGATCGAGGCCGGTCTCTTCGCCGAGGACAAGCTGGCGGCCGAGGAGAAGCTGGCCCCCAAGCTCCAGCGCGAGCTGGAGATCATCGCCGAGGACGGGCGCCGCGCCAAGAACCACCTGCTGGAGGCCAACCTCCGTCTGGTGGTCTCGCTGGCCAAGCGCTACACGGGCCGCGGCATGCTCTTCCTGGACCTGATCCAGGAGGGGAACCTCGGTCTGATCCGTGCGGTCGAGAAGTTCGACTACACGAAGGGTTACAAGTTCTCGACGTACGCGACGTGGTGGATCCGTCAGGCCATCACCCGCGCCATGGCCGACCAGGCACGCACCATCCGCATCCCGGTGCACATGGTCGAGGTCATCAACAAGCTCGCCCGTGTGCAGCGCCAGATGCTCCAGGACCTGGGCCGCGAGCCCACCCCGGAGGAGCTGGCCAAGGAGCTGGACATGACGCCCGAGAAGGTCGTCGAGGTCCAGAAGTACGGCCGGGAGCCGATCTCGCTGCACACTCCGCTGGGCGAGGACGGCGACAGCGAGTTCGGTGATCTGATCGAGGACTCCGAGGCGGTCGTGCCGGCGGACGCGGTCAGCTTCACGCTTCTGCAGGAGCAGCTGCACTCCGTGCTCGACACGCTCAGCGAGCGCGAGGCGGGCGTCGTCTCGATGCGCTTCGGTCTGACCGACGGCCAGCCCAAGACGCTCGACGAGATCGGCAAGGTCTACGGCGTGACGCGTGAGCGCATCCGTCAGATCGAGTCGAAGACGATGTCCAAGCTGCGCCACCCCTCCCGTTCCCAGGTCCTGCGCGACTACCTGGACTGACAGGGCGGCAGCGCAGACACGCGCACACATACGTGGAGGCCGGTGACCCCGTTGAGGGGTTCACCGGCCTCCACGTTGTGGCCGGCCTTCCCCTGCTGCATCTGCGGGCCGAGCTCGGCTCGTCCCGAGGGCGGCCCGGGATGCGACCCGCGTGAACTCGGAACACCCTGGGTAGTCAGACAGTTCCGTACGGTCAGGAGGTCGGTCTCATGCGATCGATGCGCTGTAAGCGAACACGCGCCAGCCGCACCCCGGGGCGCTCAGGAAGTCGCCCCGTCATCCTGGGGACGGCGCTCATAGCGGCGCTGCTCGCTCCGGCGACGCCGCAGCAGGCCGCAGCGCACGACAAGGGGCCTGGCCGTGTCGTCGTGGGCGGAGCCCCGGTGAGCGCCGACGCGCACCCGTGGGTCGTGGCCCTCTCCAGCCGTGCCCGGTTCGGCCCGCAACGCTCGGGCCAGTTCTGCGGCGGCGCCCTCGTCGGCCCCCGAACGGCGGTCACGGCGGCGCACTGCCTCAGCAGGGAGGTGCTGGGGGCCGACCCCTCCCGTGTCGACGACCTGCGCGTGATCACGGGACGCGGGGATCTGACGAGTACGGCGGGCAAGGAGATCGCGGTCAAGTCGTCGAAGGTCAACCCGGACTACGACTCCAGGACCAACAAGGGTGACATCGCCGTACTGCGGCTGGCGTCCTCCGTGCCGCGGGAGGCCGTCATTCCGATGGCCCACAAGGGCGACTCCGCGTACCGGGCCGGCACCGAGGCCTCGGTCTACGGCTGGGGCGACACCACGGGACGCGGGGACTACGCGACGACACTGCACGCCGCCCGGGTGAAAGTGCTTCCGGACGAGGACTGCCGACGGGCCTATCCGGGCTCCGCCGACGGCACCTACGACCCGGTCACCATGATGTGTGCAGGGCTCAAGGAGGGCGGCAAGGACGCCTGTCAGGGGGACAGCGGCGGCCCACTGGTCGCCCAGGGCAAGCTCGTGGGCCTCGTCTCCTGGGGCATCGGGTGCGGCCAGGCGGGTCGCCCGGGCGTCTATACGCGGCTCTCCGCGGCCGAATCCGTGATCCAGACCCAGGAACGGCGCTCCCGCGCCCGCAGGGACGTGAGGGGGCGCACAAGCGCGCTCTGAGCGGTGCTGGGAGTCAGGCGGGGTGCGGCGCGCGTGGGGCGCGAGTCGCCCCGCGCCTCCTGTCCTTGCCGGTCTTCCGGTGCCGGTCCGGCCGTACCGGTGTTCCCGTACCGGTCCGGCAACCGGCTCATTCCGGCCAGGACGACGATCGGTCGGGGCGAAATCCGGCCAACTCCGCTCAGCGCGACGATCCGGCAGGCAGCAGGCAGCAGGCAGCAGGCAGCAGGCAGCAGGCAGCAGGCGGCGAGCCGGTCCGGAAATGACGAGGGCGGACGGTTCTCCCGGGTATCGGGAGGACCGCCCGCCGGTTCCGGCCTGTGCCGGGATAGCTCGTCGGACGTGGACGCGAAGGCGTCGGGTCAGCAGGTCATCAGTCGTCTTCGCCTGCGGTGGAGGGAGTCGCGGTGAGCTTCTCCGTCTCGTCCTGTATCTCCGCGGCGATCTTCTTGAGTTCCGGCTCGAACTTGCGACCGTGGTGGGCGCAGAACAGCAGCTCTCCGCCGCTTACAAGGACAACGCGCAGGTACGCCTGTGCGTTGCACCGGTCACAGCGGTCGGCTGCTGTCAGCGGAGTCGCGGGGGTCAGAACTGTAGTCACGTCGCCTCTTCTCTAGCTCGACGAGCTGTCGTACCAGGGTCAACATCCAACCAGGCCGAAAACGTTCCCGCACTGGCCTTCATTCCCGGACTTTTTTGGCCGGGAGGCCGGATAGTTGCCGGGTGGCGGCGAATGGGCCGTATTGCAGGGGTTGGGAGCTTTCCGTCGGTGTCCGTCGATTTTTCGGTCTGTCGGTTGAATCTGTGACGGTGGGTGGTGGCTTGGTCGCGGGCTCTGCCAGTGGCGCTGGCAGGTCTCGTCGTGCCGTTGTGTTGTCGTCCGACTTCGGGCTGTCCAACCCTCCGTTGTGGAGGACGTGCCCGGAGCCTAAATGGTTCATGCCTGGATGGGAACGTGATGTGTGCGGCACCGGGGGCGACAACCATCGCTACACCAGACCTCTTATCGAACAGAGTATCGAACGTGGGCTAGCATGGCAGTTCTCATGATCCGTCTCCCGGGTCGCACACTTCCGTCTCCTGGGTGGCACATCACGTGCCGTCCTGGGCCTCGGTACCCTCTGACGCGGCAACCCAGCCGTCTCAAGCAGAATTCAGCGAGGAGCGAACCGCGTGACCGCCGACATGTCCGTGCCGTCCACCGCACTGCTGACCGGGGCAGACCGCGAGGGCGGTTCCAATTACACCGCGCGGCATCTGCTTGTCCTGGAAGGGCTGGAGGCGGTCCGCAAGCGGCCGGGCATGTACATCGGCTCGACCGACAGTCGTGGCCTGCTGCACTGCCTCTGGGAAATTATCGACAACTCGGTTGACGAGGCGCTCGGCGGGTACTGCGACCGGATCGAGGTCATCCTGCACGAGGACGGCTCGGTCGAGGTCAGTGACAACGGCCGTGGCATTCCCGTCGACGTGGAGCCCAAGACGGGGCTCTCCGGTGTCGAGGTCGTGATGACGAAGCTGCACGCCGGCGGCAAGTTCGGTGGCGGTGCCTACGCGGCCTCCGGTGGTCTGCACGGTGTGGGCGCCTCGGTCGTCAACGCCCTCTCCTCCCGGCTGGACGTCGAGGTCGACCTCCACGGCAGGACCCACAGCATCAGCTTCCGCCGCGGGGTGCCCGGCATCTTCACCGAGTCCGGCCCCGACGCGCCGTTCGACCCCTCCAGCGGGCTGCTGAAGGGGAAGAAGATCCCGAAGACCCGTACGGGTACCCGGGTGCGCTACTGGGCGGACCGGCAGATCTTCCTCAAGGACGCCAAGCTCTCCCTGGAGACGCTGCACGCGCGTGCCCGTCAGACAGCGTTCCTGGTGCCCGGACTGACGATCGTCGTACGCGACGAGCGGGGGCCGGAGGACGAGGGCGTCGTCGAGGAGACGTTCCACTACGACGGCGGCATCAGCGAGTTCTGCGAGTACCTCGCCCCTGACAAGGCGGTCTGTGACGTGCTGCGGCTGCAGGGGCAGGGCACCTTCAAGGAGACGGTGCCGGTCCTGGACGACCGTGGTCACATGATCCCCACCGAGGTGCAGCGCGAGCTGGGGGTGGACATCGCGCTGCGCTGGGGCACCGGCTACGACTCGACGCTCAAGTCGTTCGTGAACATCATCGCCACCCCCAAGGGGGGCACCCATGTGGCGGGCTTCGAGCGGTCGGTGACCAAGACGGTCAACGAGGCGCTGCGTACGCACCGGCTGCTGAAGGTCGCCGACGACGACGTCGTCAAGGACGACGCCCTCGAAGGGCTGACCGCCGTGGTGACGGTCCGGCTGGCCGAGCCGCAGTTCGAGGGGCAGACCAAGGAGGTGCTGGGCACCTCGGCCGCCTCCCGGATCGTCTCGCAGGTGGTGGCCAAGGAACTGAAGGCGTTCTTGACCTCCTCCAAGCGGGACGCCAAGGCGCAGGCCCGCGCCGTGCTGGAGAAGGTCGCCGCCGCGGCCCGTACCCGGATCGCCGCGCGGCAGCACAAGGAGGCGCAGCGCCGGAAGACGGCACTGGAGTCCTCGGCGCTGCCCGCCAAGCTGGCCGACTGCCGCGCCGACGACATCGACCGCACCGAACTGTTCATCGTGGAGGGTGACTCCGCGCTCGGCACCGCCAAGGTGGCGCGGAACTCCGAGTTCCAGGCGCTGCTGCCGATCCGCGGCAAGATCCTCAACGTTCAGAAGTCGTCCGTCTCGGACATGCTCAAGAACGCCGAGTGCGGTGCGATCATCCAGGTCATAGGAGCCGGGTCCGGGCGGACCTTCGACATCGACCAGGCGCGCTACGGCAAGGTCATCTTCCTCGCCGACGCGGACGTCGACGGCGCGCACATCCGCTGTCTGCTGCTGACGCTCTTCCAGCGCTACATGCGGCCGATGGTGGAGGAGGGGCGGGTGTTCTCCGCGGTGCCGCCGCTGCACCGGATCGAGCTGATCAACCCGAAGAAGGGCCAGGACAAGTACCTGTACACCTATTCGGACAACGAGCTGCGCCAGACCCTGCTGGAGCTGGAGAGCAAGAAGATCCGCTACAAGGACTCCATCCAGCGCTACAAGGGGCTGGGTGAGATGGACGCCGACCAGCTGGCCGAGACCACCATGGACCCGCGCCACCGCACCCTGCGCCGCATCAACATCAGCGACCTGGAGGCGGCCGAGCAGGCGTTCGACCTGCTGATGGGCAGCGAGGTGGCTCCGCGCAGGGAGTTCATCAGCTCCTCCGCCGCCACGTTGGACCGCTCCCGCATCGACGTCTGAGACCGGCGTCCGAGTCGGCGTCCGAGCCGACGTGTGGGGCCGATGTGTCAGGTCGACGTCTGAGATCGGCGTCCGAGTAGGGACAGCCGGCTCTTTCGCCTCTTGAACAGCCTTCACCTGAAGGGGTGAAGGGGCCGGAATGCGCTGAATGTGATCCGGAGCCTGCGCCCATCCTGGGGCATGCGCATCGAAGATCCCTGGTACGACGCCGTGGCGACGGGCGGAGCCGAACTCGGCTGCGCCCGTGCCACCGCCCCGTCCCATCTGCCCGCCGCCCGAGTCACAGCCTCTCCCCGGCAGCAGCGGCCGGTGCGGCGGCCCGCCGCGCACGAGGTGTATCAGGCCGTTCAGCACAGCGCCGCCTTCCAGCAGGTCCGCCGCCGCTACCGGCGCTTCGCGCTGCCCGTGGGCGCGGCGTTCCTGCTGTGCTACCTCGGCTATCTGGTGCTCGCTGTCAGCGCTCCCGGGCTGATGGCGAGACCCGTGATCGGCGTGTTGAACGTCGGAATGGCCGCCTTTCTCGTGCAGTTCGCCGCCACGTTCCTGCTGACCTGGCTGTACGCGCGCCACGCCCGGTTGCGCAGGGACCACTCGGCGCTCGAACTACGCTG
This sequence comes from Streptomyces smyrnaeus, assembly GCF_017676345.1. GTDB lineage: Bacteria > Actinomycetota > Actinomycetes > Streptomycetales > Streptomycetaceae > Streptomyces > Streptomyces smyrnaeus. Next base: position 95,694 of record NZ_JAFFZM010000015.1, read on the forward strand.
GGAGACCCAGGAGATGACCCGTGCGGCGGCGTCCGCCGCGCCCGGGGAGGGCGCGCGGTGAGCGGTGGTCATCAGGTGCTGACGCTGCTGCTGTTGAGCGCTGTCGTGGTCGCCACGCTGGCCGTCACCAGTTGGGTGGGCAGCAGACGGCACGCCTCCTCGCAGGAGTTCTACGCGGGTGGCAGGCTCTTCACCCCGCTGGAGAATGGTTTCGCCATCGCCGGTGACCACATGTCGGCCGCCGCCTTTCTCGGCATCGCCGGACTGGTCGCGCTCTACGGCTACGACGGGATGCTCTACTCCGTCGGCTTCCTGGTGGCGTGGTTCCTCGTCCTGCTCCTCATCGCCGAACCGGTACGCAACTGCGGGCGCTACACCCTCGCCGACGTCGTCGCCGTACGGGTACGTGAGCGGCCCGTCCGGATCGCGCTGGGATGCTCGTCCGTGACGGTCTCGGTGCTGTATCTGGTGGCGCAGCTGGTCGGTGCGGGCAGCCTGGTGGCGCTCGTGCTGGGCGGCTACGGGGGAGCGGCGTACGCCTGGACGGTGCTCGGGGTGGGCGCGCTGATGGTCTTCCACGTCGTCTGCGGCGGCATGCGGGCGGCCACCTGGATCCAGATCGCCAAAGCGGTGCTGCTGATGGGCGGTGCGCTGACGCTCAGCGTGCTGGTGCTGCTGCGGTTCGGCGGCGACCTTGCGGCTCTGCTCACCAGCGCCGCCGAAAACAGCGGCCACGGCAAGGACTTTCTCGCACCGGGCCTGCGCTACGGCGGCGCCGACCGGGTCTCCCGGCTCGACTTCCTCAGCCTCGGCCTGGCCCTGGTGCTCGGTACGGCCGGACTGCCGCACGTGCTGGCGCGCTTTTGCACCGTACCGACGGCGCGTGCCGCCCGTCGCTCCGCGGTGTGGGCGATCGGGCTCATCGGGAGCTTCTCCTTGATGACCATCGTCATCGGCGCCGGAGCGGCAGCGCTCGTGGGCACCGATGCCGTGCGCCGGTCGAACGCGGCCGGGAACACGGCCGTTCCGCTGCTGTCGGTCGAGTTGAGCGGTGGGACGCACGCCACCGGGGGAGCGGCAGTTGTCGCACTGGTGGCCGCTGTGGCCTTCGCTTCCGTCCTGGCCGCCGTCGCGGGCGTCACCCTCGCCGCATCGGCAGCCATGACCCATGATCTGTACGCGTCGTTGACGCCCCGACGGGACCGGCCCGGCGGCTGGTCGCAGAACGGCTGGCCGCAGGACGGTTGGTCGCGAGAGGGCCGGTCGCAACGGAGCTGGTCGCAGGGCGGCCGGAGGGGCGGCCGAAAGGGAGAGGTGGCCGTTGCCCGTATGGCTGCCGTGGTCATCGGCGCTGTCGCCGTCGGACTGAGCCTGTCGGCGCGGGAGCTGAACGTGGGGTTCCTGTTGGGCCTCGCCTTCGCCGTAGCCGCATCGGCCAACCTCCCCGTACTGCTGTACGCCCTCTTCTGGCGGCGGTTCACCACGTGCGGCGCCGTCTGCTCCGTCTACGGCGGACTGCTGCCCGCCGTCGTACTGGTGGTGTTCTCACCGGTCGTCTCGGGCGGCCCGCAGTCGCTGTTCCCCGGCCGGGACTTCGCGTACTTCCCGCTGGAGAACCCCGGGCTCGTCTCCATCCCGCTGGGATTCCTCGCGGGCTGGCTGGGCACGCTCCTTTCCCAACGGAGCGCCGATCCGGCACGGCACGCCGAGACGGAGGTGCGCTCCCTCACGGGCGCGGGCGCGGTATGACCCCGACCCCGGGCGGGGTGTGCCGTGCCGGGGCGCTCTTCGGGTGGAGGGCTTCGGGCAGAACGACGGTGAACTCGGCGCCGCCGTCCGGTCCCTCGCTCACCTGGGCGCTGCCGCCGTGGCGCTCCGCGAGTCGTCGTACGAGCGCCAGGCCGAGCCCGCGGCGGCCGTGCGCCGGCGGCTCCTTGGTGGACCAGCCCTCCGTGAAGACGGCTTCCCGGTGCTCGGGCGGGACGCCGGGGCCGCTGTCGCCCACCCGAAGGGTGAGCCCGGTCTGCCGGCCGTCCGCGTCGGGGACGAGCGCGACCGTTACCCGGCCACCGGGCGAACCGGCCGCCGCGTCCAGGGCGTTGTCGACCAGATTGCCCAACACCGTGGCCAGCTCCGGAGGGTCCACCAGACGGTCGGGCAGCAGCGTGCCCGGTGCGATGCGCAACGCGACCGAGCGCTCCGCCGCCACGGTGGCCTTGCCGACCAGCAGCGCGGCGAGCATCGGGTCGTGTATGTGGTCGGAGATCTCCTCCGCCGTCGCTCTGTGCACTCCGATGGCCTCGCTCAGATAGTCCACCGCGTCCTCGACCATGTCCAGCTGCAGCAGTCCGAGGAGGATGTGCATACGGTTGGCGTGTTCGTGGTCCTGGGCGCGCAGGGCGTCGATCAGCCCTTGTGAGCCGTCCAGTTCCCGGCCGAGGAGCTCCAGCTCGGTCCTGTCGCGGAGGGTCGCGACGGCCCCGCCGTCCTCGGTCGGCATCCGGTTGGCGACCAGTACCCGCCCGCCGCTGACCGTCAGCAGATCGGAGCCCGGCACCTCGCCCGCCAGCACCCTGGCCGTTCGCCCGGGACCCAGCGCCTCCTGCGGGGACAGCCCGATGTGCTGCCCGTCCAGATCCAGCAGCCGCTGCGCCTCGTCGTTGACCAGCCGGATCCGCCCGGAGGAGTCGAGCGCGACGACGCCCTCCCGGATACCGTGCAAAACCGCCTCCCGTTCGGCCAGCAGCGCGGTGATGTCGGAGAAGGCGAGGTCGTGGGTGCGCTTTTGCAGTCTGCGGAAGATGAGCAGCGCGGCGAGTGCGCCCACCCCGAGCGCGCCGCCGGCGTACGCCAGCAGACCCGGTACGGCCCGGGTGAAGCGGTCGCGCACGCTGTCGTAGGCGATGCCGACCGAGACGGCGCCGACGACCTTTCCCCGCTCGTCGCGCAGCGGAACCTTGCCCCGGGCCGATCTGCCCAGGGTCCCCTCGTCGATGTGGTGCACCTCCCGGCCGGCCAGCGCGGGGCCCGGGTCGGTGGAGACCCGGTGGCCGATGCGGCGGGGCTCCGCGTGCGACCAGCGGATGCCGCGGGTGTCCAGCACCACGATGTAGCTGGCGCCGGTGGCGTGCCGGATGCGTTCGGCGAGGCGCTGGACGGGGCCGTCGCGCGAGGGCCCGGCGCCGTCGGTCAGCAGGTCGTCCAGGCCGGGCTCGGCCGCCGTCGCCTGTGCGATGGCGAGCGCGCGCCGGGAGGCCTGGTCGTCGAGCTGGTTGCTGAAGGGCGCCAGGAACAGCCCGGTCGCCACGGCGGTCACCCCGGTGACGACTGCCAGTTGCATGAGCAGCACCTGGGAGGACACCCGCCGTGGCCAGCCGGGGCGACGCAGCGGCCGGTGCCGACGGCCGGGGTGGGAGGAGCGCCGGAACGCGAGTCGGACTGGTGTACGTCGTGCTGATGTGCGTCGTGCCGACTGTCCTGAGCGTGCTGAGTGTGTTGAGGGTGTGCCGGAGAGGGACACGGGCGACCTCACGGCGGGAGGGGACGGGCTGCGCGGTCCTCCGAACGGGGGACATAGCCGGACGGTATCCACCCCACCCGTGCCGACGCACCGGTCCGGACGCCGACGATCCAGCGGGCCGCAGGCGGTACGGGCGCTACGGGCGCGCCGGGGGTCCCTCGATCCGCACGACATCCATCCGCACCGGGGCGGCCGGGGTGGCGCCGCAGCTCGCGGGCAGAGCGGGCCCGTCCGCCGACTCGGCGAGGAGCACGCGCCAGCGGCGCCCGTCCATGTGCGCGAGGGTCACCCGCCACCGCCGCTGATCCGCGTCCGGCTGCTGCGGCTTCGCCGGCTCCTCGCGTACGGAGGTCACAGTCAGCGCGTGTGCGCTCGACTCGCCCGTACGCTCACGTACCGCCAGGTCGGCCGCCTGTCCCGGGCGGTCCCAGGCGGAGCGGCCTCGGCAGCCGTCCGTCAGGACATGACCGTCCCGTACGGCGTCCAGCACGCCCTTCACCGCCGGCGCGTCGAGCCGTCCGTACGCGTAGCCGTAGGGCAGCACCAGCAGCGTCGGTGCGAAGCGGTGGCCACCGATATGGGTGATCTCCCAGACGTTCGCCCCGCCGGAGGCCTCCAGCTCGGCCGCCAGTGGCCTGCCCAGCAGGGCGCAGCAGCGGTCCCGCTTGCCGTTGGTGCACACCAGGGCGAGCGGATCCCCCCGGTACGGCTCCCAGCCGAGACCGAGCGGAGGGACACCATCCGTATCCGTGGTGGCGCCGCCCACGCCGGCGGTGGCGCCGCCCACGCCGGTGGAGCCGCCGTCCAGTGCCGCGAAGTCCAGCTTCCGCAGTTCCCCCAGATCGTCGCCCGACAGCGCGACCGTACGGACCCACGAGTCGCCGGGGACCGTGCGGGCGAGATAGATCCGGTGCCGCGCAGTACTGGAGTTGTCGGCGTGCCGTCCGGGACGTCGGATCAGTGCGACCCGGCCGCCGTGCGCGCTCGCCGCCGCGTCGAGCGCCTGCCCGAGCTCCGGGTCGAGATGGCTCTGGGTCAGCGCCTTGTTGCCCCAGGGGCCCGGCTGCTCGATCAGCAGCCAGGTGCGGGCTGTCGCAGCCGTACCCGCTAGGGGCTCGGCCAAGGCCCGGGAGGCCGTCGCACACGTGCTCACACAGGCGAGCCTAACCTGGCCGGGCCTGCCGCGCCCGCTGCGCCACCGCGCGCCGCGCACCCCTCGGTCGCCTCGGTCGCCCTCTCGTTCGGCCGTCCTCCCGTCGCCCTGAGGGGACGACGGGAAAGTCCTGTTCGGTACGATCAGCAGCCGTTCCGCGGCAGCGGGGGTCCTGCCCCGCGAAGCCGCCACAGCACAGCGGAGCGAGGCAGGAGGGGAACACGTGGACGGTACGGAGGCCGGCAGCCGACGGGGAGCGGTGGGCGGCCGGATCCCGGTCGTCGTCCTGGCCGGGTTCCTCGGCTCCGGGAAGACCACTCTCCTCAACCATCTGCTGCGCCGCGCCCGAGGCACCCGCATCGGTGCGATCGTCAACGACTTCGGCAGCATCGAGATCGACGCCATGGCCGTCTCCGGCCAGGTGGACTCCATGGTCTCCCTCGGGGACGGCTGCCTGTGCTGCGCCGTGGACACCAGCGACATGGACGAGGTCCTCGACGTCCTCGCGCGCCCCGCGGCCGGAATGGACGTCATCGTGATCGAGGCCAGCGGGGTGGCAGAGCCGGAGACGCTGATCCGGATGGTGCTGGCCAGCGGGAGTCCGCACATCGTCTACGGCGGTCTCGTGGAGGTCGTCGATGCGGCGGAGTTCGAGGCCGTACGCGCGGGCCATCCCGAGTTGGAGCGCCATGTCGGTGCGGCCGATCTGCTCGTCCTCAACAAGGCCGACCGGGTGCCCGACGAGCGCCGTGAAGCGCTCCGCGCCGAACTGCGACGGCTCAGCCCCGGTACGCCCGTCGTCCCCGCCACCTTCGGCCGTGTCGACCCGGCGCTGCTCTTCGACCGCGTACGGCGGGAGCGCCCGCCGGTCGAACAGCTCTCGTTCGACTCGCTGCTGTACGGCGACGGCGACGGCGAGGAGCACGGCCACGGGACCGGGGGAGATGAGGGCGAGCACGGGTGCGGCGGCGAGGGCAGCCATGCCACGCATCTGCACGCCGCCTACGAGTCGGTGGAGTTCGTCTCCGACCGGCCGCTCGACCCGCGCCGCTTCCTGGATTTCCTGGACGCCAGGCCCGATGGGCTGTACCGGATCAAGGGCTATGTGGACTTCGGCGCGGCCGACCCCGACAACGTGTACGAGGTGCACGCCGTGGGCGGCTTCCTCCGCTTCGCCCCGGAGCGGCCCTCCCGGTCGAAGGAGCGGCGTACCGAGCTGGTGATGATCGGCTCGGGCGTGGACGGTGCCGCCCTGCACGACGGGCTCAGCGCGTGCGCCGTCGACCCGGAGGGGCCGGGACCGGACGAGCGCGCGATGTGGGGAGTGCTCCGCTACGTCGACAGCGACCAGGAGGACGAGTCGGATCTGCTGGTCGCGGCGGCCGACGAGGCCGCCGAGCCCCTCCCGTCGTAGTTGCCCGCCCCGTTGTCGTCGCTCGTCCCCCGGCGACGCTCGACGCGACGGCGGGGACAGTGCTGGGGGCGCGCTGCCCCCGGCACCTTCGGGCTTCGGTTCGGCTCCGCCCGCCCCGGGCAACTACACCGGGCCCGCCACCGCGGCGATCTGCTTCTTCAGCGGCAGCCCCGAACCGTCCCTGCGCGGGTCGGGTTCGGGCAGCTCGGCGGGGGCGCCGGTCCTGGTCGCCGCCAGTGCGGGGGTGGCGCCCGCCCAGGCCAGCCGCAGCCGGTCCTCGCCCTTGAGGAAGCGCTGGCAGCGCACGCCGCCCGTCGCACGCCCCTTGCGCGGGTACTGGTCGAACGCGGTGAACTTGGCCGTGCTCAGCGAGTCGTCCAGTGTGCCCTCCGAACCGGCGGCCGTGAAGACGGCCGCCTCCGCGGCCGGGTCGACGGCGCCGAAGAAGAGCACCTTCGCGTCCTGGGCGAGCTTGATACCCGCCACTCCGCCCGCGGGACGGCCCTGCGGACGCACCTGGCTCGCCTGGAAGCGCAGCAGCTGTGCGTCGTCGGTGATGAAGACCAGGTCCTCCTCGCCGGTGCGCAGCTCGGCGCCGCCGACGATGCGGTCGCCGTCCTTGAGGGTGATCACCTCCAACTCGCCCCGGTTGGCCGGATAGTCGGGCACCACCCGCTTGACGACGCCCTGCTGGGTGCCGATCGCCAGCCCCGGTGACGACTCGTCGAGCGTGGTCAGACAGATCAGCGTCTCGTCGTTCTCCAGGGTGAGGAACTCCGAGATCTGTGCTCCGCCCGCCAGATTGGGCGAGGTGGCCGTCTCGGGCAGTTGCGGAAGGTCGACCACCTGCAACCGCAGCAGACGGCCCGTCGAGGTCACGGCTCCCACTTCGCCGCGGGTGGTGGCCGGCACGGCGGAGACGATCACGTCGTGTTTGACGCGCTTGGCCGACTCGCCGAACTCCATGCCGCCGTTGGCCGTGCGGGCGAGCAGGCCCGTGGAGGAGAGCAGCACCCGGCACGGGTCGTCGGCGACCTCCAGCGGCACGGCGGCCACCGTAACCTCGGCGGAGTCGAGCAGCTCGGTGCGGCGCGGGGTGCCGTACTTCTTGGCGACGGCGGACAGTTCCGAGGAGACGAGCTTGCGCAGCTCCGCGTCCGACTCCAGGATCCGGGTCAGCTTCTCGATCTCGTCCTTGAGCCGGTCCCGCTCGTCCTCCAGCTCGATCCGGTCGAACTTGGTGAGCCGGCGCAGCGGGGTGTCGAGGATGTACTGGGTCTGGATCTCGCTGAGTCCGAAGCGGGAGATGAGCGAGGCCTTCGCCTCGGCGGCGTTCTCACTCGACCGGATGATCCTGATGACCTCGTCGATGTCGACGAGCGCCACCAGCAGGCCCTCCACCAGGTGCAGCCGGTCGCGCCGCTTGCCGCGCCGGAACTCGCTGCGCCGCCGCACCACGTCGAACCGGTGGTCGACGTAGACCTCCAGCAGCTCCTTGAGGCCGAGCGTGAGCGGCTGGCCGTCCACCAGCGCGACGTTGTTGATGCCGAAGGACTCCTCCATCGGCGTCAGCTTGTACAGCTGGGAGAGGACAGCTTCCGGGTTGAAGCCGTTCTTGACCTCGATGACCAGGCGCAGCCCGTGCTCGCGGTCGGTCAGGTCCTTGACGTCCGCGATGCCCTGCAGCTTCTTCGCGTTGACCAGGTCCTTGATCTTGGAGATGACCTTCTCGGGACCGACGGCGAACGGCAGCTCGGTGACCACGATGCCCTTGCGCCGGGCCGTGACCTGTTCGATCGAGACCGTGGCACGGATCTTGAAGGAGCCGCGTCCGGAGACGTAGGCGTCCTTGATGCCCTCCCGGCCGACGATCTTGCCCCCGGTGGGCAGGTCGGGGCCCGGGATGAAGCCCATCAGGGTCTCCAGGTCGGCGCCCGGGTGCTTGATCAGATGGCGGGCTGCCGCGATGACCTCGGTGAGGTTGTGCGGCGGCATGTTCGTGGCCATGCCGACCGCGATCCCCGAGGCGCCGTTCACCAGAAGGTTGGGGTAGGCGGCCGGCAGCGTGACGGGTTCTTCCTCGCTGCCGTCGTAGTTGGCACCGAAGTCGACCGTCTCCTCGTCGATCGACTCGACCATCAGCCCGGCGGCGGGCGCGGCCCGGCACTCGGTGTACCGCATCGCCGCGGGCGGGTCGTCGTTGCCCAGCGAACCGAAGTTGCCGTGGCCGTCCACGAGCGGCAGCCGCATCGAGAAGTCCTGTGCCATCCGCACCAGGGCGTCATAGATGGGGGAGTCACCGTGCGGGTGGAGCTTACCCATCACCTCGCCCACCACGCGGGCGCACTTCACATACGACCTGTCGGGGCGCAGGCCCATCTCGTGCATCTGGTACAGGATCCGGCGCTGCACGGGTTTCATCCCGTCGCGGGCGTCGGGGAGCGCGCGCGAGTAGATGACCGAATACGCATACTCCAGGTAGGAGCCCTGCATCTCGTCGACGACGTCGATGTCGACGATGCGCTCCTCGAAGTCCTCTCCCGGCTCCGGTGCCGGTGTACGGCTTTTACTGCGGCGGGCCATCGCGGCTGCGGCTCCTTCGCTGCTTCGTGCTGTCGCTCTTGTGCTGTCGCTCTTCGCGCTGTCGCTCTTGTTGCTGTCGATCGACCATTGTGGACCGCCGCACTGACAGGGCGGTCGCTCGGTAGACCGTACGGGAACTTCGCACCTTGTCGGCGTGGTTGCATACAGTGACAGGGCCGCCGGTCGCACGAGTGCGAGGCGGTCCGCAGTTCCCGGCGCCCGGCCGGGACACCCCCGCGAGCGAAGGGACTCCACGCGCATGGGTCACACGGCCACGCCCCCGCCGGCCACCGGTGGGCTGACAGCGACGGAGCATCGGCTGGCCAACGGCCTGCGGGTGGTGCTCTCCGAGGACCATCTGACCCCCGTCGCCGCTGTCTGCCTCTGGTACGACGTCGGTTCCCGTCACGAGGCCAAGGGCCGCACCGGCCTGGCTCACCTCTTCGAGCACCTGATGTTCCAGGGCTCGGCGCAGGTGAAGGGCAACGGGCACTTCGAGCTGGTGCAGGGCGCCGGCGGCTCGCTGAACGGCACCACCAGCTTCGAGCGCACCAACTATTTCGAGACCATGCCGGCCCATGAGCTGGAACTCGCCCTGTGGCTGGAGGCGGACCGGATGGGGTCGCTGCTGGCCGCGCTGGACGAGGAGTCCATGGAGAACCAGCGCGACGTGGTCAAGAACGAGCGCAGGCAGCGCTACGACAACGTGCCCTACGGCACCGCGTTCGAGCGCATGACGGCCATGGCCTTCCCCGAGGGCCACCCCTACCACCACACCCCGATCGGTTCCATGGCCGACCTGGACGCGGCCTCCCTGGAGGACGCGCGGGAGTTCTTCCGTACGTACTACGCGCCCAACAACGCCGTGCTGTCCGTCGTCGGCGACATCGACCCGGAGCAGACGCTTGCCTGGATCGAGAAGTATTTCGGCTCCATCCCGGGCCACGACGGGAAGCGCCCGCCGCGCGACGGCTCGCTGCCCGACCTGATCGGCGAGGAGAAGCGCGAGGTCGTCGAGGAGGACGTGCCCTCCCGCGCGCTGATGAACGGCTACCGCCTGCCGCACGACGGCACCCGCGGGGCGGACGCGGCCGACCTGGCGCTGACCGCGCTGGGCGGCGGCGAGTCCTCCCGCCTCTACGCCCGGCTGGTGCGGCACGACCGCTCCGCGGTGGCGGCCGGTTTCGGCATGCTCCGGCTGGCGGGCGCCCCCTCGCTGGGCTGGCTGGACATCAAGGCGTCCAGCGGCGCGGAGATCGCCGACATCCAGGCGGCGGTCGACGAGGAGCTGCGCCGCTTCGCCGAGGAGGGCCCCAGCGAGGAGGAGATGGAACGGGCCCAGGCGCAGTTGGAGCGCGAGTGGCTGGACCGGCTGGCGACGGTCGGTGGACGCGCCGACGAACTGTGCCGGTACGCGGTGCTCTTCGGCGACCCCCAGCTCGCGCTGACGGCGGTGAGCCGCGTGCTGGAGGTGACCCGCGAGGAGGTGCGGGAGGTGGCGGCGCAGCGGCTGCGCTCCGACAACCGCGCCGTGCTGGTGTACGAACCGCTCGCGCACGAGGACGAGCCGGCGAACGCGGCGAACGACGACGAGGAGGCCGGGCAGTGAGCGAGACACCGGCGAGCACGAACCCCGCAGGAACGGCGAGCACGAGCCCCGCGGGCATCGCGGAGACAGCAGGCAAGAGCATGGAGTTCCACCCCCAGCCGCCCAGCGGCACTCCGAAGCCGTGGGCCTTCCCCACCCCCGAGCGCGCCACGCTGCCCAACGGGCTGACGGTGCTGCGCTGCCACCGCCCGGGCCAGGAAGTGGTGGCCGTCGAGGTGAATCTGCGGGCGCCGCTGGACGCGGAGCCGGAGGGGCTGGACGGTGTCGCCACCATCATGGCCCGCGCGCTGAGCGAGGGCACGGACAAGCACACGGCCGAGGAGTTCGCCGCCGAGCTGGAGCGGTGCGGCGCCACGCTCGACGCCAACGCCGACCACCCCGGCGTGCGCGTCTCGCTGGAGGTGCCCGTCTCGCGGCTGCCCAAGGCGCTGGGTCTGCTGGCCGACGCGTTGCGCGCTCCAGCCTTCCCGGACGGCGAGGTCGAACGGCTCGTCGCCAACCGGCTGGACGAGATCCCGCACGAGCTGGCCAACCCGGCGCGTCGCGCCGCCAAGGAGTTCTTCCGCGAGCTGTTCCCCGCCGAGTCGCGGATGTCCCGGCCCCGGCAGGGCTCCGAGGAGACGGTGCGGCGCATCGACGCGGCTGTCGTGCGCGCCTTCTACGAGGCCCATGTGCGCCCCGCGGCGGCCACCGCCGTGGTGGTCGGCGATCTGGAGGGCGTCGATCTGGACGCGGCGCTCGCCGAGACCCTGGGCGGTTGGACGGGAGCTGCCGCGGCGGTGCGCCCCATGCCGCCCATCTCCGCCGACGACGCGGGCCGGGTGGTCATCGTCGACCGGCCCGGTGCGGTGCAGACGCAGCTGCTGATCGGCCGGACCGGCCCCGACCGGCACGACCGGGTGTGGCCCGCGCAGCTGTTGGGCGTCTACTGCCTGGGCGGCACCCTCACCTCCCGGCTGGACCGGGTGCTGCGCGAGGAGAAGGGCTACACCTACGGGGTGCGGGCGTTCGGGCAGGTGCTGCGCTCCGCCGAGGACGGCAGCGGTGCCGCGATGCTGGCCATCAGCGGTTCGGTGGCCACCGATGTGACAGGACCCGCGCTGGCCGACCTGTGGCAGGTGCTGCGCAAGCTGGCCGCCGAGGGGCTGACCGACGAGGAGCGGGACGTGGCGGTCCGGAACCTGGTGGGGGTGGCGCCGCTGCGCTACGAGACGGCCGCGGCGGTCGCCGGGACGCTGGCCGACCAGGTGGAGGAATATCTGCCGGACGACTACCAGGCGCGGCTCTACACCCAACTCGCCGAGACGGGGACGGTGGAGGCCACCGCTGCGGTGGTCAGTGCGTTGCCGGCGGACCGGCTGGTGACGGTGCTGGTCGGGGACGCCGCCCAGATCGCCGATCCGGTACGCGAGTTGGGCATCGGCGAGGTCAAGGTGGTCTCCGGATCCTGACCCCGCGGGTGGGGCGCCGACGGCAGTGAGAAGTGGGGCCCGGGAGGAGGAATCACTCCTTCCGGGCCCCTCTCAATGTCCGCTTCTGTAGCGGTTGCTGATGAGTTGGAGTGTGGCGTACGTGACAAACCCAGGGTTTTGTTTGCCGCTTGGAGTCGGCCCCGATTAGCGTCGTTGCCGCTGTCCGTCAGAAGTGACCGCACCCGCGGCCGACGGACAGCGATCGCCGAATCCCCGAGGCGAACAGGCCGAGGGGGACCGGGGACCCAGGTCCCATTGGGGTGAATCGGACGGCCTCGTAAGAGGCGGTCCGTAGGAGACCTTCCTGCTCCGAACCCGTCAGCTAACCCGGTAGGCGAGAAGGAAGGAAAGGAGTACGCCTCCGTATGGCGTTCACCCGTGCCACTGGCAAACACAGGCGTCCGAGCAAGGCCCGCAGCAGGGCCGCAGGCGGAGCGGCGGGCATAGCCGGCCTCGCCACTGTCGGCGTCGTCGGGTCCATCGCCTCCCCCGCCTTCGCCGCGAGCGAAGGGCAGAAGCACACCCCCGTCCAGCAGGACGCGAAGATGAGTGAGGTCGTCGGCGGGCCGATCTCCGAGACGCTGGACGAGCAGGCCTACACGCAGGCGCTGCGGGCCGAGCAGGCCAAGGCCGAGGCCGACGCCAAGGCGGAGGCCGCCAAGGCGAAGGCCGAAGCCAAGCGGAAGGCCGACGAGGCCCGGCGCAAGGCGGCGGCCGAGAAGGCGGAGAAGGAGCGCGACGCGAAGCTCAAGGCCGCGCGGGAGGCCGAGCGGGCGAAGCTCAACGCCTATGTGGCGCCCGTCGAGGGGTCCTACGTCTCCACCGGCTACAAGCAGGGCGGCGGCATGTGGTCGTCCGGCAGCCACACCGGCATCGACTTCCACGCGGGCATGAACACCCCGGTCCGCTCCGTGGCCGCCGGTGAGGTCGTGGAGGCCGGGAACGGCGGTGCCTACGGCAACAACATCGTGATCAAGCACAAGGACGGCACGTACACGCAGTACGGCCACCTGAACTCGATCGGCGTCTCGGTCGGCCAGCAGGTCAAGGCGGGTCAGCAGATCGGCCTCTCCGGCTCGACCGGCAACTCCTCGGGGCCGCATCTGCACTTCGAGGCGCGGACCTCTCCGGACTACGGCTCGGACATCGACCCGCTGGCCTATCTGCGCCAGCACGGCGTCAAGATCTGACCGAGCGTCGGGGCGCGGCCCGTCGGGTTTCCCGTCGGACTCTCGTCGTCGTGGGTGCCCGCCGCCGTGGCGGACTTCTGCGAGGGGGCGAACGGACCGGCCGGTCCGTTCGCCCCCTCGCGTTCTCCCGACCGGAGAGCGTTCTCCCGACCGGAGAGCACGAGGGGGGCGCCGCACGTCAGGTGCGACGCCCCCCTCGTCGTGTCGACGCGGCGGCGGCCGAAGCCGCAGCGTTCGTCAGACCGTCTCCGGGAGCTCCTCCAGCCCCTCCGAGACCAGCTTCGCCAGCCGGTCGAGGGCCTCCTGGGCGCCGTCCGCCTCGGAGGCGAGGACGATCTCCTCGCCGCCCTCCGCGCCCAGGCCGAGCACGCCGAGCATGGAAGCCGCGTTGACGGCGTTGCCCTCACCCTTGCGGACGGTGACCGGGACGCCGGCAGCCGAGGCGGCACGGACGAAGATGGAGGCGGGGCGGGCGTGCAGCCCCTCGGCCCAGCCGACGGTGACGCGGCGCTCAACCATGGTGTTGCCCTTCGATCGCTAAGCTTGTCTAGACCAGTTTTGCACGATTGCCGAGGTGCCCCACGAGCCGGCGGGTGCTGGCCAGGAAGCGGCGGCGCTCATGCCAGCGACGATACGACGCATCCCGGACGCGGCAGCACGCGCCCTGCCTCCGCCGTACGCTGGCCCCATGCCGAGCCCCGAGGAGCGCGCCTATCCGGCCCACTGGGAAGCCGACATCGTGCTGCGCGACGGAGGTACGGCCCGGGTCAGGCCGATCACTCCCGAGGACGCCGAGCGGCTGGTCAGCTTCTACGAGCAGGTGTCCGACGAGTCGAAGTACTACCGCTTCTTCGCGCCCTACCCCCGGCTGTCCGACCGCGACGTGCGCCGCTTCACCCACCATGACTACGTCGACCGGGTCGGCCTCGCGGCGACCATCGGCGGAGAGTTCATCGCGACCGTCCGCTACGACCGCATCGACCACCTCGGCCGCCCCGCCGGCGCACCCGCCGACGAGGCCGAGGTCGCCTTCCTGGTCCGTGACGACCAGCAGGGCAGGGGAGTGGCCTCCGCGCTCCTCGAACACATCGGTGCCGTGGCCCGGGAGCGCGGCATCCGGCGCTTCGCGGCCGAGGTGCTGCCGGCCAACACCAAGATGATCAAGGTGTTCACGGATGCCGGATACTCCCAGAAGCGCAGCTTCGAGGACGGTTCCGTCCACCTCACCCTCGATCTGGAACCCACCGAACGCTCCCTGGCCGTCATGCGGGCCCGCGAGCAGCGTGCCGAGGCCCGCTCCGTCGCCCGCCTGCTGGCCCCCGGCTCCGTCGCCGTCGTCGGCGTCAGCCGCACACCCGGCGGCACGGGCCGCGCCGTGCTGGGCAGCCTGCGCACCGGCGGCTTCGCCGGGCGGCTGCACGCCGTCAACGCGGCGCTGGACCCGGCGGCCTCCCCGACCCTGGCCGGAGTGCCCGGCCACCGCTCGGTGCGGGAGATCCCCGAGCACGTCGACCTGGCCGTCCTCGCCGTCCCCGCCGACCAGCTGCGCACCGTCGTCGACGACTGCGGCGAGGCGGCCGTGCAGGGGCTGGTGGTCCTCTCCGAGGGGGTCGGCCGGGGCGAGCAGCGCGAGCTGGTCCGGCTCGCCCGCTCCTACGGCATGCGGCTGATCGGCCCCGGAGCCCTCGGTCTGATCAACACGGGCGAGGACGTACGACTGAACGCGACCCCCTCGCTGCGGATGCCCGCGCGCGGCAGGATCGGCGTCTTCACCCAGTCCGGCGCCATCGGCATCGCGCTGCTCGACGGGCTCGACCGGCGCGGCGTCGGCCCCTCCTCCTTCGTCTCGGCGGGCAACCGCGCCGATGTCTCCGGCAACGACCTCCTCCAGCACTGGGACGAGGACACGGCCACCGATGTCGTACTGATGTACCTGGAGTCCATCGGCAACCCGCGCAAGTTCACCCGGCTCGCCCGGCGTACCGCGGCCCGCAAGCCGGTCGTCGTCGTCAAGGGGGCCAGGCAGCGCGGCAGCGCACCCCCACCGGGTCACGCCGCCCCGGCAGCCCGCACCCCGGACGCCACCGTCTACGCGCTGTTGCGCCAGGCGGGCGTCCTGATGGTCGACACCTTCACCGAACTGCTGGACACCGGGGTGCTCCTCGCCGAGCAACCGCCACCGGCAGGTCCGCATGTCGGCATCCTCGGCAACACCGACGCGATGAGCCTGCTGACCTACGACGCCTGCCTCACCGACGGGCTGCGCCCCCGCCCCGTCGTGGCGCTGCCCAGCGCGGCGCAGCCCGGCGACTTCGGCCGGGCACTGCGTGCGGCGCTCGATGACGCGGCCACCGACGCCGTGCTGGTCACGGTCATCCCCACCGTGCCCACCGAGCCCTCGGGCGGCACCGTCCCCACCGGACTCGCGGGCAGCGCCGGTGCGGCCGGACCGGACAGTCCGCCCGACCACCACATCGAAGCGCTCGCCGACGCCCTGCGGGAAGCCGTCGAGGACGTCGCCGCCACCGAGGGCGCCCGGCGCAAACCGGTGGCGGTCGTCCACCTGGCCATGGAGGGGCTGCAAAAGGCGCTGGCCAGGCGGGGCCTGCCCGCCTACCCGACGCCCGAGCGCGCTTCCCGCGCCCTCGCCGAGGCCGTGCGCTACTCCCGGTGGCGGGCGGAGGCCGGCGAGCCGGGCAAGGTGCCCGACCTCGACGTCGACGAGTCCGCCGCCGCCCGACTGCTGGCCGACGCGACCCCGGCCGCGCCCGGGGGCGGCCGTGCCCTCAGCGACGGGGAGGCCGCCGGGCTGCTGCACAGCTACGGCATCGCCGTCCAGCCCGCACTCCCCGCGCCGGACGCCGACGCGGCCGTCGCGGCGGCCCGCACCCTGGGCTTCCCCGTCGCGCTCAAGACCACGGCCCCCCACCTGCGGCACCGCGCGGACCTGGGCGGGGTGCGGCTGGACATCGCGGGCGAGGCGGGGCTGCGGCGTGCCTACGGGGAGCTGACCGCAGCGCTCGGCGCGCCCGAGGAGCTGCGCCCGGTCGTGCAGGCGATGGCGCCGCGCGGTGTGGGCACCGTCATCCGGGGCACGCTCGATCCGGCCATCGGCGCCGTCCTCTCCTTCGGCCTGGCGGGCCCGCCCTCGGAGCTGCTGGGGGATTCGGCGCACCGGCTGGTGCCCGTCACCGACAAGGAGGCCGCCGGGCTGGTCCGCGCCATCCGCTCGGCACCGCTGCTGTTCGGCTGGCGGGGGGCCGAGCCCTCGGACACCGCTGCGCTGGAGGAGGTGCTGCTGCGGGTGTCGCTGCTGATGGACGATCATCCGCAGGTGGTCGCCGTGGAGCTCGACCCGGTCGTGGTGGCCCCTCGCGGCGTGACCGTGTTGGGCGCCGCCGTCCGCGTCGCCGACCCCGGGAACCGCCCCGACCTGGGAGCCCGCAGGCTCCCGGCCTACTGAGGGTGCGACAGTGGACGTACAGGGGGGAGCGGGCCGGGGCTGCGTCGCCCTGAGGCCCTTAGGATGGCAGTTATGGCGAAGACCGGTACGACGACGCAGGGGCTGCGTGAGGCGATCGAGCGCAGCGGCTACTACCCGGCCCTCGTAGCCGAGGCTGTCGAGGCAGCGGTGGGTGGGGAGCCAGTGGCCTCGTACCTCGTGCATCAGGAGACGACATTCGACTCCAACGAGGTCCGTCGCCACGTCACGGTCCTTGTACTCACCCGCACCCGCTTCCTCGTCAGCCACACCGATGAGCAAGCGGCGGACGGCACCTCGCCCTCCCCTTACGCCACCACCTCCACCGAGTCCGTGAAGCTGGAGCGGATCTCCTCCGTCGTGCTCTCCCGGGTGGTGGCCAACCCCGAGTCCTACACCCCGGGCACCCTGCCCCGCGAGGTCGTCCTCACCATCGGCTGGGGCGCCGTCTCCCGTCTCGACATGGAGCCCGCCACCTGCGGCGACCCCAACTGCGAGGCCGACCACGGCTACACCGGCTCGGCCACCGCCGACGACCTCTCGCTGCGGGTCAGCGAGGCGGGCGACGGCCCGGACACCGTCCGTCAGACCCTCGCTTTCGCCCAGGCCCTGTCCGAGGCCACCGCCGGCGCCACCCGGGTCGGACCCCCGCAGTGACCTCTGAGAACACCCAGCAACCGCTCAGGACCGCGTCGACCGCCCCCATGGCGGCGGCGACGGCCCGTCCGGCACCGCACGGCGGCGTCCCGCCGGACGCCCCGCTCGACCCTGGCACCGCACCCGTTCCGCGCTACGGCTCCGGATCGCTGGCCGATCTGCTGCCCTCCGTCGCCGCCGGGCTCGGCGTCCCCGGTATGACGGCCGGGCTTCGGCTCCCCCCCGCCGACCGGGTCTGCGTCTTCCTGGTGGACGGCATGGGCTGGGAAGCGCTCAAGGCGCACCCCGCCGAGGCGCCGTTCCTCACCTCGCTGCTGCCCAGCTCCGTCGCGGGCACGGGCGAACCGATCACCTCCGGCTTCCCCTCCACCACGGCCACCTCGCTGGCCTCCGTCGGCACCGGCCGCGTCCCCGGCGAGCACGGACTGCCCGGGTACACCGCGCTGGACCCGGCCACCGGACGGCTGATGAACCAGCTCCGCTGGCAGCCGTGGACCGAGCCGCACGTGTGGCAGCCCTACCCCACCGTCTTCCAGCAGGCCGAGGCCGCCGGGGTGGCCGCCTGCCAGGTGACGGCGCCGCACTTCGAGCACACCCCGCTCACCAAGATCGCACTGTCCGGCGGCACCTTCCTCGGCCGGCTCTCGGCCGAGGACCGGATGGATCTGGCGGCCGAACGCCTCGCCGCCTCGGACCGCGCCCTCGTCTACACGTACTACGCGGAACTGGACGGCAACGGCCACCGCTACGGCATGGACTCCGACGCCTGGCGCGGTCAGCTGATGTATGTCGACCGGCTCGCCCAGCGGCTGGCCGAGCAGCTGCCGCCGCGCTCCGCGCTCTACATCACCGCCGACCACGGCATGGTCGACATCCCCGAAGCCCCCGAGGCCCGGATCGACTTCGACGAGGACTGGGAGCTGAGCGCGGGCGTCGCCCAGCTCGGCGGAGAGGGCCGGATGCGGCATGTCTACGCCGTCCCCGGCGCGGCGGGCGATGTGCATGCCGTCTGGCGCGAGGTGCTGGCCGAGCAGGCGTGGGTGGCCACCCGCGAAGAGGCCATCGGCCTGGGCTGGTTCGGACCGGGCGTCGAGCCGCGGGTGCGCGGCAGGCTCGGCGATGTGATCGCCGCGATGCGCGACGACATCGCCGTGGTGGCGACCCGGCGCGAGCCCAAGGAGTCCGAGCTGATCGGGATGCACGGCTCGGCGACCGCGGCCGAACAGCTCGTCCCGCTGCTGGAGGTGCGGACCTGACGCACCGGTCCGCCCGGCGCCCGTGCGCCCCCTCCCGCGCCCGTACGCCTGCCCCCGCCCGAGGAACCGCACCGAGAAAGGCCGAACCACCCATGCCAGAGCTGGTGTTCTTCTCCGGAACGATGGACTGCGGAAAGAGCACGCTGGCGCTCCAGATCGAGCACAACCGCTCGGCGCGCGGCCTCCAGGGCATGATCTTCACCCGGGACGACCGCGCGGGCACCGGCAAGCTCTCCTCCCGGCTCGGCCTGGTCGCCGAGGCCGTCGAGGTGGCCGAGGACCTCAACTTCCAGCAGCACCTGGTCCGCCATCTGACCGCGGGCGGTCGCACCGACTACGTGATCGTGGACGAGGCGCAGTTCCTGGCCCCCGAGCAGGTGGAGCAGCTCGCCCGTGTCGTCGACGACCTGGGTATCGACGTCTACGCGTTCGGCATCGCCACCGACTTCCGCACCCGGCTCTTCCCCGGCTCCCAGCGGTTGATGGAGCTCGCCGACCGGCTGGAGACCCTTCAGGTGGAGGCGCTGTGCTGGTGCGGGGCGCGCGCCACCCACAACGCGCGGACCGTCGGCGGCCGGATGGTGGTCGAAGGTGCGCAGGTGGTGGTGGGAGACGTGGGCGAACCCAGCGGAGAGATCGGCTACGAAGTGCTGTGCAGGCGCCACCATCGCCGCCGGCTCACGGCGGCCTCGGCGGGCGCGGGAGCGCTCTCACCCGACGTGCTCCCGGTGGACGAGCCCACCGCGGCGCCGAAGGTGCCGCCGGGACGCGGACTCAGCGATCCGCTGCGACGGGCCGGATCACACTGAAGTGCGCGCCCTCGAGGTCCGCGATCGTCGCCAGACGTCCGTACGGGGAGTCGTCGGGGCCGCGCACCACATGGCCGCCCAGCTCCACGGCGCGGCGTGCCATCCCGTCCGGGTCCTCCACCGCGAAGTACGTACGCCAGTGCGGTCCCCTGTCGCGCGGCAGGGTGTCCCCGACCCCGTGGATACCGGCCACCGGCGCACCGTCCGTGCACAGCGTCAGATAGTCGAACCCGGGCGCCTCGATGCTCTCGATGTCGTAACCGAACACGGCCTGATAGAACTTGACTACCGGCCCCGTCTCCCGGGTGACCAGCTCGAACCAGACCGGCGCCCCCAACGTCCCCCGCGGCGCCGTGCCCAGGCCCGACGGGTGCACGTCCTGCCACAGCCCGAAAGGGGCACCGTGCGGGTCGGCGACGATGGCCATCCGCCCCGCCGACTCCGCGTCCAGCGGACCCACCGCGACCGTGCCGCCGTACGAACGGACCGCGGACGCCGTCTCGTCGGCGTCGGCGGTCGCCAGATACGGCAGCCACGCGATCGGCAGCTGCCGGCCGGCCGCCTTCTTCCCCAGCCCCGCGACCTCGTGCCCGCCCGCGACTGCCCGCACATACGGGCCCAGCTGCTGGGGCCCGGCACGGAACTCCCAGCCGAACAGGCCCTGGTAGAACTCCTTGCCGACATCCAGCCCGTGCACCATCAAGCTCGCCCATGCGGGCGCGCCAGGCGTGTGCCGTAGCCGAGTCGCTGCCTCGGTCATCTGCTTCGCTCCTTGACCATCATCGATGCGGTCGTGCGGGTGGAAGTGCCCCGGCGTCCTTGTCGGGGCTCCGTGACTGCTCGCCAGTGCAGATGCTGTCACCACCTGTCGTGCCGCGCTCCCCGGCCGCGCCGCTTTTTTCCGCTTCCGGGCGAGAATCCCCGATCCGTGTGCCGTCGTCGGACCCCGGCCCTCGCGGACGGAAGGCTGCGCGAAGATGGGCGCCATGACAGCCATCATCTCCGTAGCGGAGCTCGCGAGCGACCTCGCAGCCTCAGCCGCGCCCGTGCTGCTCGACGTGCGCTACCGGCCCGGTGACCCTCCGGGCCTGCCCGAGTACCAGAAGGGGCACCTGCCCGGCGCCGTCTACATCGACCTGGAGAGCGAGCTCGCGGCCCCTCCCGCGGTCGCGGGCCAGGACGTGCCCCGGGGGTCCGGAGGCGGCCGCCACCCGCTGCCCGCGCTGGACGTGTTCGGTGCCGCCATGCGCCGTGCGGGCGTCACCGCCGACCGGCCTGTGGTGGTCTACGACGCCGGCGGCCTCGGCGGCGGCTGGGCGGCGGCCCGCTGCTGGTGGCTGCTGCGCTGGGCGGGCCACCCCGATGTGCGGGTCCTGGACGGCGGTCTGGAGGCCTGGGGCAGCTACCGCGACCCCGAGGGCGGGGGACCGCTGCCGGTCAGCACCGAGACCCCGGACCCGGCACCCGGCGACTTCGTTCCGGCCCCGGGCGGCATGCCCACCCTCGACGCGGACGAGGCCGCTGCGCTGGCCCGGCGCGGGGTGCTGCTGGACGCGCGCGCCGCGGAGCGTTACCGCGGAGAGGTCGAGCCGATCGACCCCGTGGCCGGCCATGTCCCGGGTGCCGTCTCGGCCCCCACCACGGAGAACCTCACCGACGCGGGTACGTTCCGCTCCCCGAAGGCCCTCGCTGAGCGGTTCGAGGCGCTGGGCGCGGGGCCCGACACCGAGGTCGGCGTCTACTGCGGCTCCGGCGTCTCGGCCGCCCAGGAGGTGCTGGCGCTGCACCTCGCGGGCATCGACGCGGCCCTTTATGTGGGCTCCTGGAGCGAGTGGACGTCCGACGGCCGGCGCCCGGTGGCCACCGGTCCCGAACGCGGCTGAGGCCGTCGCTCTCCCTTGCGCTCCCCGGACCGTCGGCCGGGGGAGCACGAGGGGGCGCCGCACCCTCGGGTGCGGCGCCCCCTCGTACAGACAGCCCCAGACGGGTCCGGGTCCGCCGCGACGGCGCCGAACCCTTTACGGCTACTCCTTCTTGCGGCGGGTGCCGAAGACGATCTCGTCCCAGCTGGGTACGGCGGCCCGACGGCCCGGGCGGACCCCGTCCGCCTCGGCCTGGCGGTCGGTGTTGCCCTTGAGGCGGTCGCGGTGGGCGCCCACCGAGCGCGGCATCAGCACGTCCGCATAGGCGGAACCGGCGCTCGCGGCGGGGGCGGGCGGCTCCACGGCCTCCTGCTCCTCCTCGTGCTCCCGCTCGTCCTCGGCGGTCTCCGCGGCCTCGGCGGCGGCGCCCTCGCCGTCCTCGTCGCCGGGCACGGTGGGCTTCGACTCGGGTACGACCAGGTCGCCCCGGAAGCTGGGCACCGCCTCCAGCAGGCTGGTCAGCGAGTCCGGGGTACCGCTGCCGTCCTCCGCGCCGGACAGCGGCTGGTCGTCCTCGTCACCGGGTGCGGGCGACAGTCCGGCGGGCTCCAGCTCGTGGCGGCCGGAGCGCTCGCCCCGGTCCGTGCGCTCCCGGGGCAGCCGGGCGATCCGGGGCACGAACGGGAAGCTGGGCTCCGGGGTGTCGTCGGTCTCGCCGATGAGCGCCCTGGCCTCGTCGTCCACCGCCTGCACCAGTCGGCGCGGCGGGTCGTAGGTCCAGGTCGCCGAGTGGGGCTGGGCGGCGACGCGGTAGGCGAGCAGGACCTCCCAGGTGCCGTCGTCACGCCGCCAGGAGTCCCAGTGGACCGAGTCCTTGTCGGCGCCGCGCAGCAGCAGCCGTTCGGCGACGGCCTCGCCGAGCTGCGGCCCGACGTTCTCACCGGGGCGGCGCACGGGAGTCTTGCGGGCGCGCTCGGCCATGAAAGCGCGCTCGGCGAGCACGGGGCCCTCGAAGCGGCGTACCCGGTCGACGGGGATGCCCGCGAGGGACGCGACCTCCTCAGCGGAGGCACCGGCTCGTATACGGGCCTGGATGTCCCGAGGCCGCAGGTGGCTCTCCACCTCGATCTCGATCTGGCCCAGCCGCGCCCGGTCGTTCCGGACGGCGGCGCGCAGCCGCTCATCGATGGGAAGCGTGTACTCCGTGCTGTCGGCAGCTTTGAGCACCAGTCGTGTGCCGTCGTTGCTGACGGCCACGACACGCAGTTCGGGCATGGGGACCTCCCGGGTGGTGCCTGCCGACGTCACGTGCGTCGCTGCTCCCGCTAGACGAGTGTGGCCTGCCCGGGTGCAGCCTGCCACAACCTTGCCGACTTCCTCGGGGTCCGAGGCTGTGTCCAGATCGTTGTTCGAATCATATGGAACTGCCCAGAACCGCCGCTATGGCACGGTTACCTCCTCACAACGCACAGTGACCGAGGTGGTCACCGTGTGCAGCCAGCGCCGGGTCAGAACCGAGACCAGGGCTCGTCACACTACTCCATTAGGGCCACCCGGGTGGACCGCCGCGCCACCGAAGTTGCTCCGGAGTAAGGGAGTTGACGCCCCAAGAGTCCATTTGGCCTGGATACGGGGGTGGGAAGCGTCACAGAACCACCCGAAATGGAACCTTCGCCTTCGCTCGAAAGTCCCCTATTCGTGCACAGTGGTTGGAGTGTGCGATCAAGGGCGGTAGATGGACAAGAGCGACAAGGAATCCATATCCAGTGCTGACACTGACAAACAGGGAGAGAGCAAGAGTGCCAAAAAGCTCGATCTGAGCGTGGCCCAGGTGCTGGGCAGTGCGGTCGCAGCGGTGGTCGCCGCGTTCGCCGCGGGGCAACTCGGGGTCTACGGCACCTTCCTGGGTGCCGGTGTCATGAGCCTCGTCGCCACCAGCGGCGGTCCGATCTTCCAGCACTTCTTCAGCAGGACCGGTGAGCAGCTCAAGGAGGTCACCGTGCCGCCCAAGGCACGGCAGGCCCCGGTACGGGATCCCATCGCCGGCTGGAAGGACGACGAGGGCCATCACACCAGCCAGGCCGTCCACAACGCCGACGCGCTGCACGACCCCCGGGCCGCTGCCACGCAACTGCTTCCCACCACTTCGTGGGGCCGGGAGCCGGGCAGCGGCACGGCAGACGACGCCCAGGGCACCACGAAGGCGGCCGGTGCGGTCGGTGGCGCCGCGGCCGGTGAGGACGACGCCCGTGCGCTGAGCCGCGACGACATCACCAGGGCGCTGCGGCCCGACGCCGCGACCCGGGCGCCCGCGGGCACCGACGCCACCCAGGCGCTGCGCAGCGAGGACGCGACACGGATGCTCCGCCGTGACGACGCGACCCAGGTGCTGGGGACCGTCAAGCGGCCCGCCGGCCCGGTGGACGCCGAGGAACTGCCGGGCAACGGCGAGTTCACCGGGGCCACCACCCATGGCACCAAGTGGCGGGGGTGGCGGCGTACGCTGCTGCCCGCCGTCGTGGTGTTCGTGATCGCGATCGGCGGCATCACGCTGTACGAGGCGATCTCCGGGCACAGCGTCTCCGGCGGGAAGGGCACGTCCATCAGCGATGTCTTCCGGCCGAGCCACGGCTCGTCGACCGGGGACTCCCCTGACGCGCCTCCCGCGAGCACGGACCCGGACGGAACGGGGAATGGCGAGAGCCCGACCCCCGACCCGAAGGAGTCCGGGCAGTCCACCGATCCGAGTGACAACGGCAGCGGTGACAAGGGGCGGACCGGCACGGGCGAGACGGACCAGAAGACGAGCCCCACCCCCGACCCGTCCCGGTCCCAGTCGGACGGAACGGAAGGTTCCGGAAACACCGACAGCGGTGACAGCAGCACCGACGACTCCAGCGGCGAGGGCAGCCGGCAGGACGGGGACGGCGCAGCCGGCTCCGGGGAGACCGGTGGCGCGGGCAGCGGTGCTCAGCTCCCGCAGGGCCAGCAGCCCGGAGCCTCCTCGCAGGGGTAGCCCCCGGCGGGGCGGCTCACCGCCTGCTCCGTACGACAGGGCCGTGCCGCGCATCCGAACGGGTGCACGGCACGGCCCTGACTGCTGCCTTGTCCGCTGCCCGGGTCAGTCGCCCAGCACCCGCCGCAGATAGTCGTTGCCGAAGACCCGGTTCGGGTCCAGGCGGTCGCGCAGCGCCGTGAACTCCGCGAACCGCGGATACACCCCCGCGAGGTACTCCGCGTCCCTGCTGTGCAGCTTCCCCCAGTGCGGGCGCCCGGCGTGCGCAGTCATGATCCGCTCGACGGCGCTGAAGTACCCCTCATGGGGCGTGCCCCGGTACATGTGCACCGCCACGTAAGCCGTCTCGCGCCCGCTCGCCGTCGACAGCGGTATGTCGTCCGCAGGCGCCGTGCGCACCTCGACGGGGAAGCTCACCCGGAAGTGGGACCTCTCCATCAGCGCCTTCAGCTCCCGCAGCGCCTCCACCAGCGCCGTGCGCGGTATCGCGTACTCCATCTCCACGAAGCGCACCCTGCGCGGGCTGGTGAAGACCTTGTAAGGGATGTCGGTGTAGCTGCGTGCCGACAGGGCGCGGCTGGAGACACGGGCGACGCCGGGCACGGTGGCGGGCACGGCCTTGCCGAGTGCGCAGGCCGCCTGGAAGACGCCGTTGGACAGCAGTTCGTCGTCGACCCAGCCCCGCACCCGGGGGAGCGGGGCCGCGGGACCCGCGCTGCGGTTGTTGCGCTTGGTGTTGCAGCTGTTGGTGTGCGGAAACCAATAGAACTCGAAATGTTCGTTCTCGGCCACCAGTTGATCGAACTCTTCGGTGACCCGGTCGAACGGCATCGGCTCCTCGCGAGCCGTCAGCAGGAACTCCGGCTCCACCCCGAAGGTGAGCTCGGTGACGACGCCCAGCGCCCCGAGCCCCACCCGGGCGGCGGCGAAGACGGCCTGCTCCTCCTCGGTCCCCTCCGCCGAGCAGCGCAGCACGGAGCCGTCGGCGAGCACCAGTTCCAGGCCCTTGAGCTGCGCGGCCACCGAGGCCGAGTCGCGGCCCGTGCCGTGTGTGCCGGTGCTGACGGCGCCGGAGACGGTCTGCTCCATGATGTCGCCCATGTTCGTCAGCGACAGACCCCGCGCCGCCAGCGCGGCGTTCAGCTCCTTCAGCGGTGTGCCCGCGGCGACGGTGACCGTGCCCGCGGCCCGGTCCACGGCACGTATTCCGGTCAGCCGTTCGGGCCGTATCAGCACCCCGTCCGTGAGGGCGGCGGCGGTGAACGAGTGACCGGTGCCCGCGGCCTTCACCCGCAGTCCGTCCGCCGCCGCCCGGCGCACCACTTCGGCGAGGGCCTGCGTGGTGGAGGGCGAGACCGTCCGCTGCGGCGCGGCCGTCACATTGCCCGCCCAGTTGCGCCACGTCGCCGCCCGACCGTCCTTCGCCGCCCGTATGCCCGACCGCACGCTCATCTGTGACCGTCCCCTCTCGCCGCGGCGCCGGCCGAGAGCTCGGCCGGCGGTGGCCGAGGAACGCACCACGACCGCCGGCGCCCCCGCCCCAGCGGGCCCCCACCAGTTGGAGAGGGATCATACTCACGGGTCCCGACGGCGACCCGGCCGTGTTGACGCCGAGGGCGGCCACTTCTCCCGCGGGCCGGATGGCAGGATCGGAGACATGTCCGATGCGCTGCCCACCGAACCCTCCGGCTTCGAGCCGGACTCCTCCCCGGCCCCCTACGACGCACTCCTGCTGCTCTCCTTCGGGGGCCCCGAGGGGATGGACGACGTCGTCCCGTTCCTCCAGAACGTCACCCGGGGACGAGGCATCCCCACGGAGCGTCTGGAGGAGGTGGGTCAGCACTACTACCTCTTCGGCGGCGTCAGCCCCATCAACGAGCAGAACCGGGCGCTGCTGACGGCGCTCCGGGAGGACTTCGCCGCACACGGCCTCGACCTGCCCGTCTACTGGGGGAACCGCAACTGGGCGCCCTACCTCACCGACACCCTGCGGGAGCTGGTCCGCGACGGACACCAGCGGGTTCTCGTGCTGGCGACGAGCGCGTACGCCTCCTACTCGGGCTGCCGCCAGTACCGCGAGAACCTCGCCGAGTCGCTGGCGGCGCTGCGGGAGGAGGGGCTGCCGGTGCCGCGGGTGGACAAGCTGCGGCACTACTTCAACCACCCCGGCTTCATCGAGCCCGTCGTCGACGGAGTCCTCGCCTGCCTGGACGACCTCCCCGCCGAGGTGCGCGCCAGTGCCCACCTCGCCTTCACCACCCACTCCATCCCCACCGCCGCGGCCGACACCTCCGGCCCCGTCGAGGCGCACGGCGACGGCGGTGCCTATGTGGCACAGCACCGCGATGTCGCCGCGCTGATCAGCGACGCGGTCCGGGAGCGCACCGGCACGCAGCACCCCTGGAGCCTCGTCTACCAGTCGCGCAGCGGACCGCCCTCGGTGCCCTGGCTGGAGCCGGACATCTGCGACCACCTGGAGGAGCTGCACGGCAAGGGCGTGCCCGGCGTGGTGATGGTGCCGATCGGCTTCGTCTCGGACCACATGGAGGTCCGCTACGACCTGGACACCGAGGCCATGGCCAAGGCCTCCGAACTGAACCTGCCCGCACGCCGCTCGCCCACGGTCGGTGCCGACCCGCGGTTCGCCGCGGCCGTACGGGAACTGGTGCTGGAGAGAGCCGCCGCCGAGCGGGGCGCGGCGCCGGCCCGGTGCGCGCTGGGGGCGCTGGGTGCGAGCCACGACGTGTGCCCGGTCGGCTGCTGTCCGGCGCGGACGCCGAAGCCGGCGGCGGCCGGCGCCGACGCACCGGCCCTGTGAGGCCGAGCGCGCCCGTCGGCCGCCCCGCGCCTGTCCACCCGCCCGTCCATTCACTCATGCGGGTGACCGGCCGTCGCGCCCTGCGGGCCTTCGACCGTCCGGCCGCCTGCGACATACGTACGACTGGAGCAGCGACAAAGTGACTGACACCCCGCAGTCCGCACCCGAGCGCGCCGACGACGCGCTCAAGGCCGAACTGCTCGCCCTCGCACAGGAGGCCGCCGTCCGGGCGGGCACCCTGCTGCGGGACGGCCGCCCCGCCGACCTGGGCGTCGCCGCGACCAAGACCAGCCCCATCGACGTGGTCACCGAGATGGATCTGGCCTCCGAGAAGCTGATCACCGGCTATCTGACCGAGCACCGGCCGCACGACGGCTTCCTCGGCGAAGAGGGCGCCTCCAGCGACGGCACCTCCGGCGTCCGCTGGGTGATCGACCCGGTCGACGGCACCGTCAACTACCTGTACGGACGTC
This sequence comes from Streptomyces smyrnaeus, assembly GCF_017676345.1. Taxonomy (GTDB): domain Bacteria; phylum Actinomycetota; class Actinomycetes; order Streptomycetales; family Streptomycetaceae; genus Streptomyces; species Streptomyces smyrnaeus. The sequence goes on from NZ_JAFFZM010000015.1 coordinate 123,007, forward strand.
CCGACTGGGCCGTCTCCATCGCCGCCGAGTACCACGGTGAGCGCGTCGTGGGCGTCGTGGCGGCCCCCGTGCGCGGAGAGACCTGGCACGCGGTCGTCGGACAGGGTGCCTTCCTGGACGGACACCGGCTGCGGTGCCGCCCGTCGCCGCCGCTCGACCAGGCGCTGATCGGCACCGGGTTCGGCTACATCACCGAGCGGCGGGTGGCCCAGGCCGCCGTCGCACAGGAACTGATCCCGCGCGTACGTGACATCCGCCGTGGCGGTTCGGCCGCCATCGACCTGTGCGATGTCGGCACCGGACGGCTCGACGGTTTCTACGAGCGCGGCCTCAACCCCTGGGACCTGGCCGCGGGGGAGCTCATCGCCCGCGAGGCCGGTGCGCTCACGGGGGGCCGCCCCGGCCGGCCGGCGGACGGCGAGCTGACCCTGTGCGCCTCCCCGGGCGTCTTCGAGGCGCTGCAGCCGCTGCTGGAGCGGCTCGGCGCCTGGCACGACTAGGACGGCTGGGGAACGAAGCGACTGGGGACGCGACGACTGGCGGACGAAAAAGACGAAAGACGAAAAAAAGGGTGCGGCCCCCGTTCGGGGGCCGCACCATCGGTGTCGGATCAGCGCGCCGTCAGGCGACCTGTACGCCGTGTTCGGCAGCGAGGCGGCGGAGGTCTTCCAGTTCCGACTGCTCGACGTCCACGAGGAAGTCGTCGCCCGATTCACGTGCGCGGTGCAGGTCGGACTCGGTGGTCCGTATACGCTGCAGGATGCCTGCGGTGAATGCGTCCATGGTGTGCCCCCTCGTCGCGGGTCGGTGGCACGGGGTGTGCCGAGGGTTTGTGGTGCTTCCCCGATCACGGCGTGGTCCCCGGGGCTGCTTCAGCGGTGCATCGTGGCACGCTGCGCACAGGGCGTGATCGTGGGTGGTTCTCAGGTCCTCCCCAACGGGAACCTCAGAGAAACCTCAAACGCCCTGAAAAAGTGCCAGGGTCCCGTGCCGTAGTCGGTGCCCACCCTCTCACCTCGGCTCTTACCGTCGATTTACCGGGGTCCGAGGCACGATGGACAGCACGATCCCCCGGTATGTCCGGGGATCCCCATTCGTATCCGAGGAAGGACAGCGCTGTGCGCGTACTCGTCGTCGAGGACGAGCAACTGCTCGCCGATGCCGTGGCGACGGGCCTCCGCAGGGAGGCCATGGCCGTCGATGTGGTCTACGACGGCGCGGCGGCGCAGGAGCGCATCGACATCAACGACTACGACGTCGTCGTGCTCGACCGCGACCTGCCGATCGTCCACGGTGACGACGTCTGCCGCCGGATCGTCGAGCTCGGGCTGCCCACCCGGGTGCTGATGCTCACCGCCTCCGGGGACGTCAGCGACCGGGTGGAGGGCCTGGAGCTGGGCGCCGACGACTACCTGCCCAAGCCCTTCGCCTTCTCGGAGCTGACGGCCCGGGTGCGCGCCCTGGGGCGGCGTACGACCACGGCCCTGCCGCCCGTGCTGGAGCGGGCCGGAATCCGGCTGGACCCGGGCCGCCGCGAGGTCTTCCGGGACGGCCGGGAGATCCAGCTGGCCCCCAAGGAGTTCGCCGTGCTGGAGGTGCTGATGCGCGGGGAGGGGACCGTGGTCTCCGCCGAGCAGCTGCTGGAGAAGGCGTGGGACGAGAACACCGACCCGTTCACCAACGTGGTGCGGGTGACGGTGATGACGCTGCGCCGCAAGCTCGGTGAGCCGCCGGTGATCGTGACCGTGCCCGGCGCGGGGTACCGGATCTGACGCCGATGGCCTCCTCCACCTCCCCCACCGGGGCCGGCCCCGGCGCGAACGGCGCCGGCGACGGCGCGCGCGACGGTCACGTGCCCCCCAAACCGAGCTGGGACCCCCGCGAGACGCCCCGCTCCTCACCCTGGCTGCGGCCCACCATCCGGATAAGGCTCACGCTGCTGTACGGCGGCATGTTCCTGATCGCGGGCATGCTGCTGCTGACGATCATCTACCTGCTGGCGGCACAGGCGTTGGACGACGCCAGCCAGCTGCCGTTCCGCATCCTCAACGGCAACGCCCAGCCCACCTCGGACCGCTGCCCCGGGCTGACCGGGACGCTGCCCAGCGATGTGTTCATGCAGCGCCTGTCGGCCTGTGCGGAGGCGCAGCGCAGGATGGCGCTGGACGGGCTGCTGCGCCGCTCGCTGCTGGCGCTGCTGGGACTGGCGGTGGCGGCGTTCGCCTTCGGTTATGTGATGGCGGGCCGGGTGCTCTCGCCGCTCGGTCGCATCACCCGCACGGCGCGCCAGGTGGCCGGTTCGGATCTGCACAAGCGGATCGAGCTGGAGGGCCCGGACGACGAGCTCAAGGAGCTGTCGGACACCTTCGACGACATGCTGGACCGCCTGGAGCGCGCCTTCACCGCACAGCAGCGGTTCGTGGGCAACGCCTCGCACGAGCTGCGCACCCCGCTGGCGATCAACCGCACGCTGCTGGAGGTGCAGCTGGCCGATCCGGACGCGTCGCCCGAGCTGCAGCAGCTGGCCAAGACGCTGCTGGCCACCAATGAGCGCAGCGAGCAGCTGGTGGAGGGTCTGCTGCTGCTGGCGCGGAGCGAGAACGAGCTGGTGGACCGCAAACCCGTGGACCTGGCGGAGGTGGCCTCGCAGGCCGTCGAGCAGGCGCGCGGCGAGGCCGACAACAAGGGTGTCGCGTTGCGAGGAGTACGTCAGCCCACATATGTGCAGGGCAATGGGGTACTCCTGGAGCGCGTCGCCCTGAATCTGGTGCAGAATGCCGTGCGCTACAACGTGCGTGAGGGCGGATGGGTCTCGGTGAGTACCGAGGCGCAGCCAGGGCAGGCGGTGCTGGTCGTCGAGAACACCGGGCCCGTCGTACCGGCCTACGAGGTGGACAACCTCTTCGAGCCGTTCCGGCGTCTTCGCACGGAGCGGACGGGCAGTGACAAGGGTGTCGGGCTCGGGTTGTCGATCGTGCGCTCGGTGGCGCGGGCGCACGGCGGTGCGGTCTCGGCCGTACCGCGCGAGGACGGCGGCCTGGTGATGCGGGTGACGCTGCCGCTGTGAGAGAAGGCGGAAGTCGGGAGAGGCCGCGGAGGCCGGAGAGTTCCGCGGCAAGGGCGAGAGGCGTGGAGGTGACGAAAAGTGACTGGAAATAGCTCTACGTAACCGGAGCGCCGTTCGCTATATGCGGAATTTACGGCCTTCTCGCCGCTTACGACCGGGCTGTGATCGATCACACACGCGAATTCTCAGTTGGGCGCGCAGCGTGGTCGCCAGGCGGGAAGAAATCCCGGAAAATCCAGGTTTCCGCAGGTGGAGATCGTGGGCAGTACCCGGGATGGCGTGTGCGGAGCGCTACCGGGGACCGTTTATGGTCCTCCTCGACAACCGACATGATCACCTCTTCAGGGGTGCCGTTGGGTGTCGATTGAGTAACAGACCTTGATGTGAGGCAAAATCTCCGCCTCGGGCCGGGCACAAGTCCGGCCTCTCACGCGTTACGTGCGCTGGAGACACCACAGACACCCAGAGGGGGAGAGCGACATGGCTACGGATTACGACACTCCACGCAAGACCGACGACGACGTCAATGAAGACAGCATCGAGGAGCTGAAGGCCCGGCGGAACGACAAGTCCGCGTCCAATGTCGACGTGGACGAGTTCGAGCAGGCCGAAGGCCTCGAACTGCCCGGCGCCGACCTCTCCAACGAAGAGCTGTCCGTGCGGGTGCTGCCCCGCCAGGCGGACGAGTTCACCTGCATGAGCTGCTTCCTGGTGCACCACCGCTCGCAGCTCGCCGCGGAGAAGAACGGTCAGCCGATCTGCCGCGACTGCGCGGCCTGAGAGCGGACCGACTGCTCGTGGCGGTCGAAGGCGCACGTGACGACGAGCGGGGCCCTCATGACCGGTCGGCCTCGCTCGTGCCGTACGAGGGCGGCCTGGTGCCGCACGAAGGCGGCACAGCGCCGTCCACGCTGCCCGGGAGCGACCAGTACGGCTCCGGGAGCGACCGGCGCGGCAAGGGCGTGTGGCGCGCACGGGGGCGCCGCGCCCAGACCTTCCTGCGCACTGTCGCCGAGCGCATCATCGAGACCGCGCCGCGTGTGCCGGTGCGGGATCTGGAGACCCTTCGCACGCAGTTCCCAGGGCTGGGCACCGAGGAACTGGCGGACAAGCTGGTCGCCGGAGCCACCAGAGGCTCCGCGACCGTGGGCGCCGGCGTCGGCGCCGCGGCCATGCTGCCGGTGCCGCCCGCCATGCCGGCCGAGTTGGCCGCCGAGATCGTCGGCGTCGCCGGCGTCGAGCTCAAGCTGATCGCCGAGCTGCACGAGGTCTACGGCCGCCGCGCGCCCGGCAACGCCCGCGAGCGGGCCACCGCCTATCTGGAGGCCTGGGCCTCCGAGCGGGGCATAGAGCTCACCCGGCCCGTCACCCTCAGCACGGCGATGGGCGGGGAGCTGCGCAACCGGCTCCGGCAGCAGATCATGAAGCGCACACTGCGCAATCTGCCGAACCTCACCCCGTTCCTGATCGGCGCCGCCGTCGGCGCCTTCGCCAACCACCGGGACACCGCGCGGCTCGCCGAGCGCGTCCGCGCCGACCTGCGCGGCACCGCCCAAGGACAGGACAAGGGGCGGCGCGGCAAGGGCCGGAACGGTCAGGCCGGCTAGGACGGGGTCGACTCCCGGGCCGCGCGCAGCGCCGCCGCCAGCTGCTGAGGGTGCCGGGTGGAGACGTACACGTACGGCGTCGGATCCTCCGGGTCGGTGACCTCGACCCGCACCGCTGTCGGGATGTAGCCGCGCAGCACCATGTGCGCGCGGGTGTCCGCCTTGTACGTGCGCCAGGCGCGCGCCGCCTCGGCGTCGAGCGGCTCCGCCTCGCCCAGCGCCGTCACCGGGATCCGGGCGTCACCCGCCACCAGCGAACCGGCCACCACGCGTACCCGGACGCTGCCGTACGTGCTCACGCACACGGCCGCCACCGCCGCGCCGCCCACCAGACCGCACAGCAGCGGCAGCGGACCGAAGGGGAACAGCACCAGCGCGCAGGCCACCCCGATACCGGCGGCGATCAGCCACCAGGAGCGGGGAGCAGTCAGGCGTTCGTCGTAGGGCGGGACCGCGGGAACCATGTGTCCAGCTTGGCACGGCGTCCCCTCGCCCCTCGCACGACGGTAAGGTCTGCACCCGTGAGTGCAGCCAATCCCCCCGCGTCCCAGAAATCCCCGTTGGTGCCGCCGCCCGACGCCACCGATCCGGTACGCCATCCAGAGGCCCCCGCGCCCGGTGAGCCGCTCGGTGCCCACTACGACATGTGCTTCGGCTGCGGCGGGGGACAGCCGCACGGCCTGCACCTGGCGGCTCGGGCCGGGGAAGGCGTCAGCGTCACCGCCGAGTTCACCGTGAGAACCGCCCATCAGGGCGCTCCCGGGCTCGCCCACGGCGGGGTGCTGACCAGCGCGCTCGACGAGACGCTGGGCTCGCTGAGCTGGCTGATGCATGTGATCGCGGTGACGGGACGGCTGGAGACCGACTTCCTGCAGCCCGTCCCCGTGGACACGCTGCTGCACCTGGAGGCCCGGGCCACCGCCGTGCACGGGCGCAAGATCTACGCCACCGCCACCGGCAGGATCGGCGGCCCGGACGGGCCGGTCGCCGTACGCGCCGACGCCGTTTTCATAGAGGTGAAGGTCGAGCACTTCATCGAGAACGGCCGCCAGGAGGAGATCCGGGCCGCCATGGACGATCCCGATCAGGTCAGGCGGGCACGTGCCTTCGAGGTGAACCCATGAGCGATCCCGTCGAGATCCTGCTGCGGCGCACGGACCCCGAGGTCCCGGTGCCCTCCTACCAGCACCCCGGTGACGCGGGCTGCGATCTGGTGACCACCCGCAGCGCGGAACTGGCGCCGGGGGAGCGGGCCGTACTGCCGACCGGTATCTCCCTCGCCCTCCCGGACGGCTACGCCGCGTTCGTCCACCCGCGTTCAGGTCTCGCGGCCCGCTGCGGCGTCTCGCTGGTGAATGCGCCGGGAACGGTGGATGCCGGGTACCGTGGGGAGATCAAGGTGATCGTGGCCAATCTGGATCCGCGCGAGGCTGTGCGGTTCGAGCGGTTCGACCGTATCGCCCAACTCGTCGTCCAGCAGGTGGAGAAGGTGCGTTTCCGCGAGGTTGAGGAGCTGCCCGGCTCGGCACGTGACACGGGCGGGTTCGGCTCCACGGGCGGCCACGCGGCAGGCCGCCCGGCCCGGCAGACGGCCTCTGCCGACGAGCCGGGCGTCACCGGGCAGACAGCCGCACAGCAGAAGGATTACGTTGCGGTCGGTGCCGATCGAGCTTCCGACCTGAGAGGACAGTGACGTGTTCGGACGTCGTCGCAAGAAGAGCGAAAAGCCTGAGGGCACCTCGGACGAGTTCGAGACGGAACAGGACGGCCAGGACGAGCCGCAGGACAGCGCGGAAACCGACGCGGCGGACAACGGCGAGACCCGGATCAAGCTGCCCCCGGCGCCCCGTCCCGACGGCCCCTGGGACATCGAAGAGGTCACCGAACCCAGCTCCGGACGGGTCGACCTGGGCGGCCTCTTCATCCCCGGTGTCGAGGGCATGGAGCTGCGGGTCGAGGTCGCCGGTGACGCGATCGTCGCCGCGACCGTCGTACTGCAGGACAGCGCCATCCAGCTCCAGGCCTTCGCCGCACCCAAGCGCGAGGGCATCTGGGACGAGGTGCGCGAGGAGATCGCCTCCGGCATCACCCAGCAGGGCGGTGTCATCGACGAGGTGGACGGTCCGCTGGGCTGGGAACTGCGGGCCCAGGTGCCGGTGCAGCTGCCCGACGGCACCGGTGGTGTGCAGGTCGTACGGTTCGTCGGTGTGGACGGCCCCCGATGGTTCCTGCGAGGCGTGATCTCGGGCCAGGGCGCGGTGCAGCCCCAGGCCGCCGGCGTGCTGGAGCAGATCTTCCGGGACACGGTCGTGGTGCGCGGCGACGGGCCGATGGCGCCGCGCGACCCCATCGTCCTCAAGCTGCCCGAGGACGCCCAGATGGTGCCGGACGGCGTGCAGCAGGAGACGGTCGAGGAGGGCTCCCGCTTCGCGGGCGGCCTCGACAAGCTGCAGCGCGGACCGGAGATCACCGAGGTGCGCTGACCGTCACCGGCAAGCGCCGCCCCTCGGCTGCAGACGCACACGGCCGGGCCCCCACCGGGGGCCCGGCCGCCGTGCGTCACCTGCCGATCCGCTCGGTGGCGCCCTGACCGCGGGCAGTGCCGTGATCCATACGGAACCCTGACGGCCGACCGGCCCGCTCACAGCCGGGTCCGCCCGGAGTGCGAGGACAATGGGGTCATGTCATCTGGAGCGCAACCGCGGCGTGGTCGGCTGCGGGTCTTCCTCGGGGCGGCGCCCGGTGTCGGCAAGACCTACGCCGTGCTCTCCGAGGCGCACCGCCGGGTCGAGCGGGGCACCGATGTGGTCGTCGGGTTCGTCGAGCACCACGACCGGCCGCGTACCGAGGTGCTGCTGCACGGTCTCGAACAGGTGCCGCGCCGCGAGGTCACCTACCGCGGCGCCGTGCTCACCGAGATGGACACGGAGGCGGTGCTCGCACGCCGCCCCGCCGTGACCGTGGTGGACGAGTTGGCGCACACCAATGTGCCCGGGTCGCGGAACGCCAAGCGCTGGCAGGACGTCGAGGAACTGCTGGCCGCGGGGATCGATGTCGTCTCCACGGTCAACATCCAGCATCTGGAGTCGCTCGGTGACGTGGTGGAGTCGATCACGGGTGTGCGGCAGCGGGAGACCGTGCCGGACGAGGTGGTGCGGCGCGCCGACCAGATCGAACTGGTCGACATGTCACCGCAGGCGCTGCGCCGCCGGATGGCGCACGGCAACATCTACGCGCCGGACAAGGTGGACGCGGCGCTCTCCAACTACTTCCGGCCCGGCAATCTGACGGCCCTGCGGGAGCTGGCGCTGCTGTGGACGGCCGACCGGGTCGACGAATACCTCCAGCAGTACCGCTCCGAGCACCGCATACGTACCACCTGGCAGGCCCGCGAACGGATCGTCGTCGGCCTCACCGGCGGGCCCGAGGGACGCACCCTCATCCGCCGTGCGTCCCGGATGGCGGCCAAAGGGTCGGGCAGCGAGATCCTGGCCGTCCACATCTCCCGCGCCGACGGCCTCACCTCGGCCTCGCCCAAGGAACTGGCCCTCCAGCGCACCCTCGTGGAGGACCTGGGCGGCACCTACCACCACGTCATCGGCGACGACATCCCGCAGGCCCTGCTGGAGTTCGCGCGCGGCGTCAACGCGACGCAGATCGTGCTCGGCTCCTCGCGCCGCAAGACCTGGCAGTACGTGTTCGGGCCGGGGGTCGGTGCCACCGTCGCCCGCGACTCGGGGCCGGACCTGGACGTCCACATCGTCACCCACGAAGAGGTCGCCAAGGGGCGGGGGCTGCCCGGGGCGCGGGCGGCGCGGCTGGGCACCGCACGGGTCGTCGCGGGCTGGCTGACCGCGTTCGCCGCCCCGCCGCTGCTGACGTTCCTGATGCTGGCCGGTGACCCGGGTATCGGCTTCACCAACGACGTCCTGCTGTTCCTGGTGCTGACCGTCGCCGCCGGGCTGGTGGGCGGGCTGCTGCCCGCGCTGGCCTCGGCCGCCGTGTGCTCGGGGCTGATGAACTACTACTTCACCGACCCCGTCCGCACCTGGACCATCAGCGACGGCCGCAACATCGTCTCGCTCGCCGTCTTCTTCGGCGTCGCCGTCGCCGTCGCCTCGGTGGTGGATCTGGCGGCCCGCCGCACCCAGCAGGCGGCCAGGCTGCGCGCCGAGTCGGAGATCCTCTCCACCCTGGCGGGCAGCGTGCTGCGCGGCGAGGCGCGGCACGGAACCGGCGGCCCCGGCACGGGACCCAGCCTGGACGCGCTGCTGGAGCGGGTGCGGGAGACCTTCGCCATGGACCGCGTGGCGCTGCTGGAGCGGGCCGACGAACGGGCCGCCTGGACCTGCGCGGGCAGCGTGGGCACCACCGGCTCGGACAAGCCGCTGGCCACCCCGGAGGACGGCGACACGGACATGCCCGTCGGGGACAACATGATGCTGGTGCTGGCGGGCCGGGTGCTGCCCGCCGAGGACCGCCGGGTACTCGCCGCCTTCGCCGCACAGGCCGCCGGGGTGCTCGACCGGCAGCGGCTGCTGGGCGAGGCCGAGCAGGCCCGCGAACTGGCCGAGGGCAACCGCATCCGCACCGCGCTGCTGGCGGCCGTCTCGCACGACCTGCGCACCCCGCTGGCCGCCATCAAGGCGTCCGTCTCCTCGCTGCGCTCCGACGACGTGCAGTGGTCGGCGGAGGACGAGGCGGAGTTGCTGGGCGCGATCGAGGAGGGCGCCGACAAACTCGACAACCTCGTCGGCAACCTGCTGGACATGTCCCGCCTGCAGACCGGCACCGTCAAGCCGCTCATCAAGGACATCAGCCTGGAAGAGGTCGTGCCCAAGGCCCTGGGCGGGGTGCCGGAGGGCAGCGTGCGGCTGGCCGTCGCCGAGGCGCTGCCGCTGGTCGCCGTCGATCCCGGGCTGCTGGAGCGCACCGTGGCCAACCTGGTGGAGAACGCGGTCAAGTACAGCCCCGACGGCAAGAAGGTGCTGGTGCGGGCCAGCGCGCTGGCCGACCGGGTGGAGGTCCGCGTCACCGACCGCGGTCCCGGCGTTCCCGACAGCGACAAGGACCGCATCTTCGAGCCCTTCCAGCGCTACGGCGACGCCCCCGGAGGTGCCGGCGTCGGGCTCGGACTCGCCGTCGCCCGCGGCTTCGCCGAGGCGATGGGCGGCACCCTGGAGGCCGAGGACACCCCGGGCGGCGGGATGACCATGGTGCTCACCCTGCGTGCGGCGCACAGCCGCGGGCCCGCACGCCCCCGGCCCGCCGGCCGGACCGGCGCACCGGACCAACCACAGCCGCAGCCGCAGCCGCAACCAGAGCCGCAGCGCTCCGGCGGCTGAGCGGCCACAACGGAATCGAGAGGAAACAAGCATGCACCGGGTGCTCGTGGTCGACGACGAACCGCAGATCGTCCGCGCCCTCGTGATCAATCTCAAGGCACGCAAGTACGAGGTGGACGCAGCGCACGACGGCGCCACCGCGCTGCGCATGGCCGCCGACCGGCACCCCGACGCCATCGTCCTGGACCTGGGCCTGCCCGACATGGACGGGGTCGACGTCATCCGCGGCATCCGCGGCTGGACCCGGGTCCCGATCCTGGTGCTCTCGGCCCGGCAGACCTCGGACGAGAAGGTGGAGGCGCTGGACGCGGGCGCTGACGACTACGTCACCAAGCCGTTCGGCATGGACGAACTGCTGGCCCGGCTGCGTGCCGCCGTACGCCGCGCCGAGCCCCCGGCGGGCGTCCCGGACGGCGCCGGCGTCATCGAGACCGACACCTTCACCGTGGACCTGGCGGCCAAGAAGGTGCACCGGAACGGCGGGGACGTACGGCTCACCCCCACCGAGTGGCACCTGCTGGAGGTGCTGGTGCGCAACCCCGGCCGACTGGTGAGCCAGAAGCAGCTGCTGAAGGAGGTCTGGGGCCCCTCGTACGGCACCGAGACCAACTATCTGCGCGTCTACATGGCCCAGCTCCGCCGCAAGCTGGAGTCCGACCCCTCCCACCCCCGGCACTTCGTGACGGAGGCGGGGATGGGGTACCGCTTCGAGAAGTGACCTGGTTCCGGTCCGTCGACGAGTGCGGACCGGGTGCGACCGGCAGGGGAGACGGGCCGCGGTCCGGCGGTACCCTGGCGGTTATGACTGGCACCACCCGAGAGCAGCGGGGCACGGGAAGCGGGCGGTTCCGACGGTTCCTGGAACGGCTCTCCTCCTCCGAGGAGGACCTGCGGTCGGCCGAGCTGCGTGAGGAGGCCGAGGACACCGGCTGTGCCCGCATCTCCGAGTGCACCGACCGCGAGATGGTGCGGGTAACCGGTACGCTGCGCACCGTGACTCTGCGGCCACGCGCGGGAGTGCCCACCCTGGAGGCCGAACTGTTCGACGGCTCGGCCTCGCTGGACATCGTCTGGCTGGGCCGCCGCTCCATCGCGGGGATCGAGCCGGGCCGCAAGCTGATCGCCTGGGGGCGGATCACCGCCAATCGCGGCCGCCCCGTGATGTTCAATCCCAAATACGAGCTGCGACCCCTCGGACAGGAGTAGCGGGTGACCTCTCCCGACAAGCGGACCGAAGCGGAGGAGCCGGACGGGCAGCCGACCGGTGAGACCGGATCGCACGCCGTGACCGAAGCGGCACTGTTCGAGGCGTTCGGCGGTGTACGCGGCCTGGTCGAGACGACTGTGCCCGGCCTGGTGTTCATCGGGATGTACACGGTGAACAAGGACATCCACGCCGCCGCCATCACCGCACTGGTGATCTCCGGCGCGATGGTCGTCGTCCGGCTGCTGCGCAAGGACACCATCAAGCACGCGTTCAGCGGGATCTTCGGCGTCGGCTTCGGCGTGCTCTTCGCGATGATGACCGGCAACGCCAAGGACTTCTACCTGCCGGGCATGCTCTACACGCTCGGCCTGGCGCTCGCGTACATCGTCACCTCGCTGGCAGGCGTCCCCCTCCTGGGACTGGTGCTCGGACCGGTGTTCAAGGAGAACCTGTCCTGGCGCAAGCGCAATCCGGGCCGTAAGAAGGCCTACACCAAGGCCAGTTACGCGTGGGGCTTCATCCTGCTCGGCAAGTCCGCCGTGCTCTTTCCGCTCTACTTCTGGGGCGACACCACGCAGTTCGGCTGGGTGACCGTCATTCTCAAGATCCCGCCGTTCCTGCTGGCGGTCTACCTCACCTGGATCTTCCTGGCCAAGGCACCGCCGCCGATCAACGTCATCGCGGAGATGGAGGCCGAGGAGGAAGCGGCCAAGGCCGAGAAGGCCGCGGCGAAGGCCGCCAATTCCTGAGAGCCGAACGAGGCGGGGCGGCGATGGAGAAGCCCGCACGAACCGGACGGTCCGCCCCCGGAGCGGCCGACCGCAGGACGCTGCTGCGCACCGCGCTGGCGGCGGCCACCACCGTCGGCACCGGCGGCGCCCTCGCGGCATGCGGCCCGGGCGGTGACCAGCAGCAGGACGCATCCCCCTTCACCGGCGAGCGGCGCCGGGGTGAGCACGTACTGGCCGTGAAGGTCGACAACGTGGCACCGGCTCGCCCGCAGACCGGGCTGGAGCACGCCGACATCGTCTACATCGAACAGGTCGAGGCGGGCCTCAGCCGCATACTGGCCGTCTTCGCCTCCCACCTCCCCACCACCGTCGGGCCGGTCCGCAGCGCCCGCGAGTCCGACATCGAACTGCTGCGCCAGTTCGGCGAGCCCGCACTGGCCTTCTCCGGCGTCCAGTCCGCGCTCATGCCGACCCTGGAAGCCACCTCGCTGCACCTGCTGCCGCCCGGTGAGCTGACCGACGGCTACACCCGGGACCCCGCCCGTCGCGCCCCGCACAACCTCTACCTCAAGGCCCGCCGCGCCGAACGCGCGGCCCCCGACGCCTCGGCGCCCCGGGACATCGGCTTCCGCTTCGGTGCGGCACCCGGCGGCGGACACCGGACGGAGCGGGAGACCGTGCGCTACCCCGCGGCACGCCTCACCTTCACCTGGTCCCCGGACCGGCGCGGCTGGCCGGTGGCCATGGACGGCGCCCCGGCACGCTCCCGCAGCGCCGGACGGCTCGCGCCCGCCACCGTCGTGATCCAGTACGTGACCGTGCGCCGGTCCCGTTTCCACGACAGCTCCGGCAGTGTGACCCCGTACACCGAGACCGTCGGCTCCGGCGACGCGCTGGTGCTGCGGGACGGCAAGGCCTACGACGCCCACTGGTCGCGCACCTCGGCGAACGGCGGCACCACCTTCAGCGACCGCGAGGGGCGCCGACTGCCCTTCGCGCGCGGCCAGGTGTGGGTCGTGCTCGTGAAGAAGGACTGACGGCGCCGGCCCGAAGCGCAGGCGCAGCCGACTGTGGGCGCCGAGCCGGCTAGGGTGCCGAGCCAGCTGTGGCGCCCGTCGGTCACCCGCGGGTCGAGAGAAGCTCCTCCAGCTGTTCCTCCCGTGCGGGCGCGGCGACGAAGAGCAGCTCGTCGCCGGCCTCCAGGGCGTCGTCCGGGTCCGGTGTCAGCACCCGGGAACCGCGGATGATCGTCACCAACGAGGTGTCCTCCGGCCAGCTCACATCGCCCACGCGGGTGCCCGCCAGGGTGGACTCCGGCGGCAGCGTCAGCTCGACCAGGTTCGCTTCGCCCTGCGAGAAGCGCAGCAGCCGCACCAGATCACCGACGCTGACGGCCTCCTCCACCAGCGCCGACATCAGACGCGGCGTCGAGACGGCGACATCCACGCCCCACGACTCGTTGAACAGCCACTCGTTCTTCGGGTTGTTGACCCGGGCCACGACCCGCGGCACCCCGTACTCCGTCTTGGCCAACAGGGAGACAACCAGATTGACCTTGTCGTCCCCCGTCGCCGCGATCACCACATGGCAGCGCTCCAGCGCCGCCTCGTCGAGCGAGGTGATCTCACACGCGTCGGCCAGCAGCCACTCCGCCTGCGGCACCCGCTCGACCGAGATGGCCGTCGGTGCCTTGTCGATGAGCAGCACCTCGTGCCCGTTCTCCAGCAGTTCGCCCGCGATGGAGCGACCCACGGCGCCCGCCCCGGCAATCGCCACCCTCATGCTGCGTCCTTCTCATTCGCTTCTCCGCCCACGCGGCCAGGTGCGGGTTCGGTGGTCAGGTGTTGCTCGGTGGCCGCGTGTGCGTCGCTCACGGCGTCCTTCTCGTTCGCTTCTCCGCCCACGCGGCCGGGCGTCTGTTCGCCTGCGTGGCTGGGCGCGCTTTCCGTGGTCACGACTCCGGCCCCACAGCGAAAACTTCCTCCACCCGCGCGACCTCGTCGCAGCGCATCATCACATGCACCAGGTCGCCTTCCTGCAGCACCGTCTGGGACGTGGGCAGTATGGCCTCGCCCAGCCGGGTGAGGAAGGCGATGCGCACGCCCGCCTCCTCCTGGAGCTTGCTGACGCGCTCGCCGACCCACGCTGCCGAGGTGTGCACCTCGGCGAGTTGTACGGCGCCGCTCGGGTCCCGCCACAGCGGCTCGGAGCCGGACGGCAGCAGCCTGCGCAGCATCTGGTCCGCGGTCCAGCGCACGGTCGCCACCGTGGGGATGCCGAGCCGCTGGTAGACCTCCGCGCGCCGCGGGTCGTAGATACGCGCGGCCACATGCTTTGTGCCGAACATCTCACGTGCCACCCGGGCCGCGATGATGTTCGAGTTGTCACCGCTGCTGACCGCGGCGAACGCCCCCGCCTCCTCTATGCCGGCCTCGCGCAAGGTGTCCTGGTCGAAGCCGATGCCTGTGACCCGGCGGCCGCCGAAGCCCGAGCCAAGGCGCCGGAATGCGGTGGGGTCCCGGTCGATGACCGCGACCGTATGGCCCTGTCGCTCCAGGGTCTGCGCGAGTTCCGCTCCTACTCGTCCGCAGCCCATGATCACAATGTGCAACGCCCGTCCCTTCGTCCCGTACAGCGGGCCGTCTCAGCATCGCACGACTGACCGCATACGATCCTCTGCGTGTCCAGGATGACCGACGTACCGAAACGACTTCTCCTGGGGAGGGCTCTACGCAGCGACAGGCTCGCCGAGACGCTCCTTCCCAAGCGTCTCGCCCTCCCCGTCTTCGCCTCGGACCCGCTGTCCTCGGTCGCGTACGCGCCGGGCGAGGTACTGCTGGTCCTCTCGGTCGCGGGGGTCTCCGCCTACAGCTTCAGCCCGTGGATCGCCGTCGCGGTCGTCGTACTGATGTTCACCGTGGTGGCCTCCTACCGGCAGAACGTCCGGGCCTACCCGAGCGGCGGCGGCGACTACGAGGTCGCGACCACCAACCTCGGCCGCAGGGCGGGGCTCACCGTCGCCAGCGCACTGCTGGTCGACTACGTACTGACGGTGGCCGTCTCGATCTCCTCCGGCGTGGAGAACCTCGGCTCGGCCATCCCCTTCGTCGTCGAGCACAAGACGTTCTGCGCGGTCGCGGTGATCGTGCTGCTGACGCTGATGAACCTGCGGGGCGTGCGTGAGTCCGGCAAGCTGTTCGCCGTGCCGACCTACTGCTTCGTCGTCGGCGTCTTCGGACTGATCGTCTGGGGTCTGGTGCGCGGGGTCGTCCTGGGCGACGAGATGCGCGCCCCCACCGCGGACTACGAGATCCACACCGAGCAGTCCGGCATCGCGGGCTTCGCGCTGGCCTTCCTGCTGCTGCGCGCCTTCTCCTCCGGCTGTGCGGCGCTGACCGGCGTCGAGGCGATCAGCAATGGCGTGCCCGCCTTCCGCAAGCCCAAGTCGAGGAACGCTGCCAACACGCTGGCGATGATGGGCGTGCTGGCGGTCACCATGTTCTGCGGCATCATCGCGCTCGCGCTCACCACCCATGTGCGAATGGCCGAGAACCCGGCCACGGACCTGCTGATCGACGGCCACCCGGCGGGCGCCGACTACACCCAGAACCCGGTCATCTCGCAGGTGGCGGCCGCGGTGTTCGGTGACGGGACGTTCCCGTTCGTCTACCTGGCGGCGGCCACCGCGCTGGTGCTGTTCCTGGCGGCCAACACCGCCTACAACGGCTTCCCGCTGCTCGGCTCGATCCTGGCGCAGGACCGCTATCTGCCGCGCCAGCTGCACACCCGCGGCGACCGGCTCGCCTTCTCCAACGGCATCGTGCTGCTGGCCGGAGCAGCGGCGATACTCGTGGTGGTCTACGGAGCCGACTCCACCCGTCTGATCCAGCTCTACATCGTGGGCGTGTTCGTCTCCTTCACGCTCAGCCAGACGGGCATGGTCCGGCACTGGAACCGGCTGCTGACCACCGAGACCGACCGGGCGCGCCGCCGTCACATGTACCGCTCGCGTGCCATCAACACCTTCGGAGCCTTCTTCACCGGGCTGGTGCTCGTGGTGGTGCTGGTGACGAAGTTCACCCACGGTGCCTGGGTCTCCCTGGTGGGCATGGCCCTCTTCTACGCCGTCATGACCGGCATCCGCCGGCACTACGACGGAGTCGCCGAGGAACTGGCGGCCGAGGACCCGGGCGAGGCGAAGCTGCGCCCCTCACGGGTGCACTCGTTCGTACTCGTATCCAAGATCCACAAGCCGACCCTGCGCGCCCTGCGCTACGCCAAGCTGATGCGGAGCGACACCCTCGAGGCCGTCACCGTCAACATGGACCAGGACGAGACGGAACAGCTGCGCCGGGAGTGGGACGAGAGCGGCATCGACATCCCGCTCACCATCCTCGACTCGCCCTACCGGGAGATCTCCCGACCGGTCATCGACTATGTGAAGCGCCTTCGCCAGGAGCAGCCCCGCGACGTGGTGAGCGTCTTCATCCCGGAGTACGTGGTCGGCCACTGGTACGAGCACCTGCTGCACAACCAGAGCGCGCTACGGCTCAAGGGCCGGCTGCTGTTCACCCCCGGCGTCATGGTGACCTCGGTCCCCTACCAGCTGGAGTCCTCCGAGCTGGCGAAGAAGCGCGCCAGGCGGCGCGAACAGTGGAACGCCCCCGGCTCCGTACGCCGCGGCCCCGTCATCCAGCCCCGCAAGTCCGAGAAGGACGGCAAGAGCGGCAAGCAGGCCAAGGGCGGCAAGCAGGCCAAGGGCGGCAAGGGCCCCGGCGACGGACCGGGCCCGGCGGGAAGCGTGACCCGGCAGCGCGGAAAGTAGAGCGGACGGACGGCGCCGGGAGCGCCCCATGGGGGTGCGCGCGCCGCCCGGGCCTTGCCGGGGGCGGGACCGGTGACGCCGGGGATCGGACCGCACGGGTAAGTGGATCAGCCCGTGCGGGAAGTGGATCAGCCCGCACGGGAAGTAGACTCGGCGGTTGCGGCCATGTCGCGCTCGGCCCACCTCGGCCCAGTCCCAGCATCCCCCTCTTCTTGGAGTCACCCTCTGATGCCCGAAGCCAGTGCGTCCGCCCATGCGTCCGCCGGCGCGTCCGAAGAGCTCGCTCCCTCCCTGGTGGGGGAGGAGCACGAGGTCGAGGTCGGTCCGGTGGCCCACGGCGGTCACTGCGTCGCCCGCACCGAGAGCGGCCAGGTGCTCTTCGTACGGCACACGCTGCCCGGCGAGCGGGTCGTCGCGCGGGTGACCGAGGGCCGGGCCGACTCCCGGTTCCTGCGCGCCGACGCGGTGCGGGTGCTGGAGCCCGCCAAGGACCGCATCGAAGCGCCGTGCCCCTTCTCCGGCCCCGGACGCTGCGGCGGCTGCGACTGGCAGCACGTCAAGCCCGGAGCGCAGCGCCGCCTCAAGGCCGAGGTGCTCACCGAGCAGCTGCAGCGGCTCGCCGGGATGACGCCTGAGGACGTCTCCTGGGACGGCACCGTCGAGCCCGCGCCCGGCGACAAGGTCGCCCCCGGCGAGGTCCCCGCCTGGCGTACCCGCGTCCACTACACCATCGACGCCGAGGGCCACGCCGGACTGCTCAAGCACCGCTCGCACGAGGTCCAGCGCATCGACCACTGCCTGATCGCCGCACCCGGCGTCGACGAGCTGGGCATCGAGGACCGCGAGTGGCCGCAAATCGCCGCCGTCGACGCCATCGCGGCCACCGGCTCCGCCGACCGGCAGGTCGTCCTCACTCCCCGCCCGGGCGGACGCCTCCCCATCGTGGAGCTGAACCGGGAGGTCTCCGTTCTCCGGATCGGTGAGAAGGACCGCGCCGTCCACCGTGTACACGGCCGCGACTTCGTCCGCGAACGCGCCGACGACCGTACCTGGCGCGTCGGCGAGGGCGGCTTCTGGCAGGTCCACCCCCGTGCCGCCGAGGTACTGGTGGACGCCGTGATGCGCGGACTGACCCCGCGCAAGGGCGAGATGGCGCTCGATCTGTACTGCGGCGTCGGGCTGTTCGCCGGCGCGCTCGCCGACCGCCTCGGCGAGAAGGGCGCGGTGCTCGGCATCGAGGCGGGCAAGCGCGCGGTAGCGGACGCACGCAAGAACCTCCAGGACTTCCCGCGCGTCCGTATCGAGCACGGCAAGGTCGAGAAGGTGCTGCCGCGCACCGGCATCACCGAGGCCGACCTGGTCGTCCTCGACCCACCCCGCGCCGGCGCCGGCAAGCGCATCGTCGAGCAGATCACCGACTTGGGCCCCCGCCGCATCGCCTACGTCGCCTGCGACCCCGCCGCCCTCGCCCGTGACCTCTCCTACTTCGCCTCCGCCGGCTACCGCCCCCGCTTCCTCCGCGCCTTCGACCTCTTCCCGATGACCCACCACATGGAGTGCGTGGCGATCCTGGAGCCGACGGAGAAGCGCTCCTGACCTGCGGTTTCGTCGGTGTGCGTTACTACGCTGTGGGCGTCACGGACTGATTCCCGACGCTGGTATGACGCTTCGAGGGGTGTCGTGACGCCCGCTCGACGCTCGTCCTGGCGGCGGGCCAGGTCGCTGTCGCTGCTGCTCAGGCCCAGCCGGGGTCCGCGTGTTGCAGCCGTGGTCGACGGACCGGTCTCACGGTCAAGACCATTCGGTTCTACTCCGATCGTGGAATCGTGGCGCCGACGGACCGCAGCCCGGCCGGCTATCGCCTGTACGACATCGACGCCGCCGCACGACTGGACCTCGTGCGCACCCTGCGCGAGCTGGGGCTGGACCTCCCCACGATCCGCAGGGTCGTGGACCGTGAGCTCGCGCTTCCCGAGGTCGCCGCGGCGCACGCCGAAGCACTGGCAGTGCAGATCCGCGTCCTGCGCCTGCGGCGCGCGGTACTGACGGCGGTGGCCGAGCGCGGGTCCACACCCGAGGAGACGGAACGCATGCACCGGCTGGCTCGGCTTTCCGAGGACGAACGCCGACGGCTGACCGGCGAATTCCTCGACGCCGTCTTCGGCGGTCTTGACGCCGCCCCCGCGTTCGCGGGGGTCATGCGCTCGATGACCCCCGAGTTGCCCGACAACCCGGAGCCGGAGCAGGTCCGGGCGTGGGTGGAACTGGCGGAGTTGTCGCTGGACCCGGATTTCCGCGCCCTCCTGCGGCGGCTGGCCGAGCAACAGGCAGCCGAGCAGGCCACAAGCGGGACGACGGGCCCGCGCCGCGACATTGCCGCAGCCGTCCATGACCAGTCGGTCCCTGCCCTGACCGCCGGCATCGACCCGGACTCGCCCTGGGCCGATCCGATCGTCGAGGCGTTCACGGCGCACTACGCGCATCTCCTCGGCCGCCCCGACGACACCGAGCTTCGCCGCCGACTGGCGACTCGGCTGGAGAGCGTGAGCGACCCCCGCAGGGAGCGGTACCTCCAACTGCTCGCCGTGGTCAACGGCTGGCCGGCCCCGGAGAGTCTGGCTCCGGTGCTCGACTGGTCCGTCGAGGCTCTGCGCGTCCGGACACGGCAATGACGGGGCCGCAAGGCGGCACGGGCCACATGCGGTCGGCGCCGGACGAGAACTCCGACGCATACGCTCGGTCGATGAGTTCCGCTGTCGTACTTCAGACGGCCGCTACGCCGGCCTCTCCCGCTCTCGTTCTTCGTCCCTGGCGCATGGCGGACGCTGCTGCGTTGGTCGAGGCGAGCGGGGATCCCGCAACCCGCCAGTGGGCGAGCTCTGTCGTGGACGACGAAGCTGACGGAGCCCGGTGGGTGCAGGCCCAGCAGCGCGACTGGGCGACGGGCGAGCGGTTCGGCTTCGCCGTCCTTGAGGCTCGACCCGGCCCGGTGTGCGAGCAGTTGGTGGGCAGCGTGGTCCTCAAGGAGGTCGCCTCGGGCAAACCGGCCGCCGAGGTGGGCTACTGGACCGCGGCGCACGCGCGCGGCCGGGGAGTGGCCCCCCGCGCTCTGGAAGCACTCACCAACTGGGCCTTCGACACCTTCGGAGCCGACGGGCTGGAGCGCCTCGAACTCCTGCACCAGGTGGACAACCTGGCATCGTGCAGGGTTGCGCAGAAGAGCCGCTACGGCTTCGACACCATCCTGCCCGCGGCGCCGCCCTCCTTCCCCCGCGATGGCCATCTGCACATACGCAGGCGCACGAGCGACTGAGACCCCTGCGTCTTCCACGGACCGGCGTCTTCCACCCATCGGCTGAGGCCGCTCGCCTCAGCGAGCGCCACAGCGAGCATCACCCGGCCCCCGGCCCCGCCCGTCCCCTTTCAGGGGCGGACGGGCAGGGATGGCGTTACCTCGGCAGCGCTACTGCGCGCGTTCCGCGGACTCCTGCGACAGGGTCTTCAGCGGCACCCAGCCCTCGCGGCCGTCACCGTTGCGGCACCACAGCCAGCCGCTCTGCAAATCCTCCGCCAGGACGTGGAGGACATCGCCCTTCGCGGTGGGGAGCTCCGTCGTGTCGTAGGGCTCCTCGACCCGCACCTTTCCGGACGGTCCGGAAAGGTGCCGTGCCGGGACCCAGCCGGAGCCGTGGGGTGCGGTCACGAACACGAACTCGGGCCACTCGCCGTCGCGCTCACCTGCTTCGACGAGTTCTCCGACAGTGAGACGAACAGGTGGGCGCTCCGGGATTTCATGTGGAGTTACGGCAACGATCTGTCTGCTCATGGGGCGACAGTGGCATCAGCCGTCTCACCCTGCAAGGTTCATTCGGAAGCCCTCCCGCCTTGCGGACGGCGTGCCGTTCGTGCCGCCTTGCCGCCTCCGGCGCGGCGACGGCGTCGTGTCGGCGCGACGCGCAGAGCGGGCAGTGGGCCGTCGTGGTCCGCGAGGAGCAGGACGGTGGGCGGCGGGGGCCTGGCCGGTCCCGGACAGTGCCTGGGCCAGGGTTCAGCGCACGGTGCCGTCCCACTGCCAGGACGTTCGGTGGGGCAGGCCCGGCAGCTCGGTGCGGCCCGTGCACCACAGCAGGGTGTCCGACGCGGCATGACCGACGGGCGCGTCGGGGAAGAGACGGTCCAGAATCACCGCGCTCACCTCGTTCGACGGACGCAGCTCCAGGCCCAGGCCGCGGCCGATGTCGAAGGTGTGGACGGTCAGTTCGGCGAGGCCCATGGCGGCGAAGCCAGATGCGTCGGAGTGGCCCCAAGGGTGCCAGGCCCGCACTGTGGCGGGGGCCTCGCGGACCGCCGAGCGCAGCACGACCGTGGCGATGTGCAGGCCCTCCAGGCAGTGGGCCACGGGGGCTTGGGCGTCGAGCGAGGCGAACAGGGTGATGTAGCGGTCGGTGGGTCGGGCGATGAGCAGGCCCGCGTAGCCGATCAGGCCGAGCGCGAGGTGATCGAGGGCCGCGCGGCAGCTCCACTCCAGGCCCCCCGCCGGGACGGTCCAGTCCCGCTCTGCCGCTTCCTTCAGCCCGGACAGACACTCCTGTCCGGTGGCGGCGAGCAGTTCGTCCCATGGGGGTTGGGGTTGTACCGGGGCAGGAGACTCGGGCCCGGTTGCCTGGCTGATCACTTGGTGCTCTCCGGCTTCTTCAGTACCTCGATGACACTCGCGTAGCTGTCGGAGCCGTGGCCCGCCGCGCGAGCGCGCACCATGGTGGCCTTCAGGAGCTGTGGCAGTGAGTTGTCGACTCCGCGGGCCGCAGCGGCGTGGATGAGGTGGTCGATGGTCGCGATCTGGATGTCGACGGTGGCGTCGTCGCCCGGGTAGTGGCCGGCGTCCACCTGGGGGGCGTAGGTGGTCATGAAGCCGGCCACGGCGGTGAGCCAGCGCAGTGCGACGCGGGTGAAGGCCGTGGCGTCCGTTCCCTGTGCCGTGACCACGGAGGTGCCGTGCAGCCAGCCGGTGAAGGTCGACCACATCAGACCGAGCAGGGCGACGTCGTACAACGAGGCCAGGCCCGGGTCGGTGCCCAGGTGGACGGGGTCGCCGAGGGCGGCGAGTACGGGGCGGTGGGCCTCCAGGAGGGCGGCCTCTCCGCTGTAGAGGAACATCATCTCGGGATTGCCGACGCCGGGCGGGGTGGTCATGACCGCACCGTCGAGGTAGGCGGCGCCGTGCCGTTCGGCCCACGCGGTGGCCTCCTGGGCCTGCTCCGGGGAGCCCGAGGTGAGGTTGACCAGGGTCTTGCCCTCCAGAGCGGCGGCGGCCGGGTCGAGGACGCCGTACATGACGTCGTAGTCCAGGACGCAGACGATGGTCAGCCCGCTCGCCGCGACGGCCTCGGCGGGGTCGGCCGCGAGCGTGGCGCCCTTGGCCAGGAGTGCGTCGGCCCTGCCCGGGGAGCGGTTCCAGACGGTGGTCGGGTGACCCTGGTCCAGGAGCGCGGCGGCCAGTGCCGAGCCCATCGAGCCCAGTCCGACAACGGTCACTGCCTCGCGTACGCGGTTCATGTGCTTTCTCCCTGTGAGCCGGATCCGCCTGGTGGTTCCGCATGGCGGTGGTTGATCACGTAGGCACCACATTCGCAGCGGGCGACAGGCCGGAACAGTGACAGGAGTGACCACCTTCACCAAATTCCTGCCAGGCCGGCGGCGTACGCTGCCGGCATGAGCGCTGGTTCCGTCGCCCTGGTCGTGCCCGAGGACATCAGGATCCCTTCGTGGGATCTGTACGAGGTGAGCATCCCGTGCACGGTCTTCGGCAAGCCGCAGCCCGATCTGGCCGAACCCTGGTACGACCTGCGGATGTGCGGGGACGGCACCTCGGTGGAAGGCCGACAGGGCGACGAGCCGGCCGGGTCCGGGCTCCAGCTGCGCAGTCGCTACGGGCTGGCGGACCTGGCGGGCGCGGACACCGTCATCGTGACGTCGGTGCCCGACGCCTGTGTCGAGGACGGCGCGCCCGTGCCCGGGGAGTTGGTCGACGCCCTGCGGCACGCCTACGACGGAGGCTCCCGCATGGTCTCGCTGTGCACCGGCGCCTTCGCGCTCGCCGCGGCGGGGCTGCTGGACGGGCGGCGCGCCACCGCTCACTGGATGCACACCGCACAACTGGCGGAACGGCATCCGAAGGTGCGGGTGGACGACTCGGTGCTGTACGTGGACGACGGCGATGTGCTCACCAGCGCCGGACTGACCGCCGGACTTGACCTGTGCCTGCACCTGGTCCGTCGCGACCTGGGCGCACATGTCGCCAACCAACTGGCCCGCCGGATGGTGGTTCCCGCGCACCGGCCGGGCGGGCAGGCGCAGTTCATCGACCACTCCGTGCCCGCGACGGACCCCCGCGGTCTGGGACCCGTACTGGCCTGGGCCCTGGAAAACCTGCACCGGCCGCTGACCGTGGAGGACCTGGCCCGGCGCGCCGCACTGAGCCCGCGCACCTTCTACCGGCGGTTGCGCGAGGCGACCGGGGTGACGCCGCTGCAGTGGCTGCTCAACCAGCGCATCGGCCAGGCGCAGGGCCTGCTGGAGTCCACCTCGCTGCCGCTGGAGAAAGTCGCCGAACGCAGCGGACTGGGCACGGCCAACAACCTGCGCCACCACTTCCTCAAGCAGGTCGGCGTCTCACCGACGGACTACCGGCGGACCTTTCCCGCCGCGGGCGGCGAGCGCCCGCACGGGACCTAGACAAGGGCCGCCAGGCCACCGTGCAAAACCGTGCGCCTGCCGCGCTGGAGCCGGAGCCCCGTCGCACAGGCGTGGGGGCCCGTTGGGCGGGGTGGGTTCGGCGCTGCTGCCGGGGGGGCAGCCGGGACCCGGCTGACCCCCGGATACCCCCTGGCGGGCTGGTGCCTGCAGGTCGCTCGGCGGCGGAACCACCAGGCACAGAACCCGGCCAGGACCAGGGCGAGGCCGAGGTGCAGCCCCGTCTCGGCCCGTTGAAGGGCCCAGAAGTCGCCGACGGGCCGGTATGTCACCTGCTGCTTGTGGCCCACGGCGCCGCGCCGAAGCGGTGCCCAGGTGCCGGCATGCCCACGGCGCTGCGGGGAGGGGTTCGACGCGTCGTGGAACCATCTCACCCGTCAATGTCGCCTATCGAAATACGATAGGTTACTATCGTTCTTCGATAGAGGGAGAGGCTATGGGAAAGCTGACAGTGTTCGCGCTGCGCGCCGTGATCGTGGCGTTGCTCGCCGGCTCCGTGTTCGTACAGGCGGTGATGGTGCCGCTGCTGGCCCGCGATCTGGGGGGATCGGGCGAGGGCGTCGCGGACCTGCCCCGCGTTCCGATCCTGCTGATCGTTGTCCTGGGGTTCGTGTGTGCCGAGCTCGTCCTGGTCTGCGTATGGCGGCTGGTGACGATGGTTCGACGCCGAACGGTGTTCTCCTACTCCGCCTTCCGGTACGTGGACCTGGTGACCGGAGCCTTCGCGGGAGCCGCACTCCTCCTGTGGGCGCTCGGTGCCGTCCTCGCGCCGGGCGAGGCCGTAGCGCCGGGTATCGTCCTCCTGATCGGCGGGGCCGGCCTGGCGGTGCTCGGGGTCGCGCTCATCGTCCTCGTGCTGCGGATGCTGCTCGCCCAGGCCGTCGCGCGCGACATCGAGGCGTCGCAAATGCAGGCAGAGTTGGACGAGGTGATCTGATGCCGATCGCCGTCGACATCGACGTGATGCTGGCCAAGCGGAAGATGACCGTGGGTGAACTCGCCGAACGTGTCGGGATCACCCCGGCAAATCTGGCCGTCCTCAAGAACGGCCGCGCCAAGGCCGTGCGCTTCTCGACGCTCGCCGCGCTCTGCGAAGTGCTCGACTGCCAGCCGGGAGACCTGCTGCGCTGGGAGGCCGCAGACGGGTCGGGCAGCGTGTCCGTCCGGGATGCACAGGTCGCCGACTAGGCTCTTCTCCTCGATCATGCTCTTCGATCACGACCGAAGCCCCCGCCGGTGCGTCGGCGCCGCCGGCCAACTGTGGACCATGTCGCCCTCAGGGGCCGAGTTGGTCAGCGCCCGTTGTCGGTCAACAGTTGAGAGCCGAGGGTGTCGTACGCCCATTGCTCCCACTTGGCCGGTGGCCACCCGCGGTCTCGGGTGAGGACCAGGAAGAGCTCTGGGCTGAGGATGGCGTAGAGGATGTCCGCCGCTTCGCCTACGGGGATGGCGGGGCGGGCGCCTGGCTTCTCGGTCAGGGACTTCGCCGCGGTGGAGATCACTGTGTACCGCGGGTCTGCCTGATCCGGCCACAACTCTCGGATCTCCGGGTTGGTCGCCGCCGCGGCGCGGACCATCTCGTTGATGGCCGCGACGCGTTCGAGTGTCCCGCGGGTGCCGGTGACCAGTGCGGCCAGTGCGGACTCGGCGGTGGGTGCGGTCGTGACCTCCGTGAACCAGGGTCGATCCATCGTCGGCACGGGTTCGTCGTCGCCCGCGATCGCGACATCGACAAGTTCCTTGAGCAGTGAGGGCTTGTTCCGAAAGACGAAGTAGATCGTCTGCACCGCCACCCCTGCCCGGTCGGCGATCTCCTGCAGTTTCGTCGCCCCGTAGCCCTGCTCGACGAAGAGTGCGCCGGCCGCCTCGATGATCCGTCGCCGTGTCTCCTGAGCTTTGCCGCCCTGCTTCCCCTTGCCCTTACCCATGTCTGGAGTCTATATCTAGAGTTAAGCTCTAGAGGTTGACTCTAGTCATGGGAGGCAAGCCGTGCACACGTTCGCCAATCGTCAGCAGGCAGAGGCATGGAACGACTGGGAGGGCGTCCTCTGGGCCGAACAACCCGAGCGTTACAACGGGATGATGGGTGCCTTCAACGCACCTCTCTTCGCCGCTGCGGACGTCACAGCCCAGGACCGGGTCCTCGACGTCGGCTGCGGCACCGGCCAGACGACGCGCCTCGCAGCGCAACGGGCGTACGAAGGAAACGTCCTGGGTGTCGATCTGTCCGCGCCGATGCTGGAACGCGCCCGCCGTGACGCAGCCGCGGAAGGTCTCGACAACGTCACCTTCGAGCAGGGCGACGCACAGGTGCACCCGTTCCCCGACCGCGGGTTCGATGTCCTCATCAGCCGCGGCGGTGTCATGTTCTTCGCCGACCACATCGCAGCCTTCACCCATCTCAGGCATGCGCTGGTGCCAGCCGGCCGACTCGCGTTCCTCGGCCCTCAGCCCGCGGGCCCGGACAGCGCCTACGCCCGCGCAACCGCCGCACTCTCGCCGTTCCTGCGCGAGGCATCCCCCGCCTCCAGGGGCATGGGATCGCTTCTCGACCCAGCCCGCATCCGCCACGTGCTCGCCGCCGGCGGGTTCACCGACATCGAGGTGGCTCCGGTCGAGGCGCCCATGACCTTCGGCGCCGACGCTGAGGAGGCCGCCGACTTCCTCTTCTCCATGGGCCCGACGCGCTACAACCTGCGCAATGTCGACCCGGCAACCATCGCCCGTGTCCGTGCCGAAGTGCACGACGCGCTGACGGAGTTCGAGACTGCCGACGGTGTCTGCATCCCCGGGGCGGTCTGGATCGTCACAGCGAGGCGTGCGTGATCCGTTCGAGCGAGCGACACATCGTTCCAGGCGCGTATCGGAAGCGGATCATGGCGGACCGCTTGCCTTACCTCAGTGGTAATCGCCTCGACGTGCCCCCGCAGGCAGGATCGGTGATCTCTCCGCGTCGAAGGACGCGGACCAGGACGGAAGGTCAGTCATGTCCATAGCCGCATCTACCGACATGCGCACTGTGGTCGAGGAGTTGCTGCGCAGAATCGGCGAGGGCGATCCCGAGCGCATCGCCGAGCTGTATGCCGACCAGAGCGATTGGAAGCTCGACTGGCCGGAGGCCGAACACGGCCGTACTGCCACGCCGTGGATCCGTCACCGGTCCACCCGGGCCGACGCGGCCGCCCACTATCGCGAGCTTGCCGAGTACCACGTGCCGGAATTGGTGGCGACCGAGGTCGAGCGCATCCTTGTCGACGGAAGCGACGCGGTCGTGCTCGGCGAGATCCGTCAGACCGCCCGGCCCACCGGGCGTGCCTATCAGGCGCGGTTCGCTCTGCATCTCACCGTCGAAGACGGCCTTGTCACCCGGCACCATGTGTACGAGGACAGCCTCGCCGTCGCCCAGGCGTTCGAGGCGGAGAAGTGAAGGGCCACGGGGGCGACGAGTAGCCATGCCCTCAGCACGCGACCTGTGACCGTTGTAGGTGGCTCCTGCCGTGCGCGGCAGCAGTCGCACCGCCCACTCCTGGGTCTTCCAGGGAGTTCCGGGAGTTGGAGTGACGGAGACCGTGGAGTCTGACGCGGATTCGGGCGGGCTGGGCGAGAAGGGCGACCACGGCGTTCAGGGCCGTTCCGATGCCGATCCCCCGACGGTCCAGCCGAGCGCCTTGGCGCTGTTGCGGGTGAACCAGTCGTTGATCCGCTGCAGCACCGGCTCGGCGCGGTCGTGCGCGGCGATCCGGACGGCGCGCACTCACCCCGGGGTGAGCAACAGCCAGATCGGATTCAGCAGGGTGCCGAAGCTTGTGCTGCTCAGCAGCCCAGCCCAGCCCAGCCCTGCCAGTGCCAGCGCCAGTGTCGCGCTCATCGGTCGAACGGCCGGTCGACGTAAGCGTTCATAGCGGCGCTGATGCGGGACGCGTCGAACCCGTCCCCGGTCGCCGCGTGGTGCAGGCACCGTCCGTCCACGAACGCGACCAGAGCCGCCGCCTCCGCCTCGGTGCCGACATCCGCGGCGAGTTCGCGGGCCCGTTGCGCGCCGCACAATGCCTCCTCGACGCCCAGCAGGAACCGCACGGTAGCGTCGCGGTGACTCGCAGCCATGTCGGCGTCGGTGAGCGACGCCTGCACAAAGCCGAGCCAGACCCGGAGCTCGGCGCGGCGCTCGGCCGTCAGCGGCAGGGACGTCTCCATCAGCCGCACGACGAACCCGCGGATCGGCGGCTCGACCGGGATGGCGGCGGCAGAGCCACTTCGACTCTGACCGCCCGCCACATGCGCGTCAGGCCACCGGGTTCTCCATCAGGGTGACCAGGTTGCCGTCGGGATCCTGCAGCTGGGCGAAGCGGGTGCGTTCGCCGCCGGTCTGCACCGGCCCTGCGTTCTGGCCGCGCTCCGCGAGCTCGGCCAAGGCCCGGTCCAGCTCCGGCACCTCCAGGTTGAGCAGGGTGGAACCAGCACGCTGCGGATCCTGGAAGACCTGGAGCCAGCCGCCCGGGGTGAGGTGCCAGTCGGCCAGCGACGGCATCGGCCGCGTGTCCGCCGGGCGGCCCAGCAGCCGTTCGTACCAGGCGACCGCCGCCTCCACGTCCCTCACGGGCGCGACCATCAGAACTCGGGCGACATCCATGGAGATCACCTGCTCCCTGCTCGATCCGGTGCGTCTTCCTCTACAGACAGCGAGCGAGTACGGAACTCATCGCAGCACGCTTTCAAATCCCGCCTCGAAACACCCGCCACCACCCCGCGCACGCTCAGGTTCATGACGGGAGGCTGAGCAGCGGAGGCTGATTCCCGAGCTGCCCACGATCTGCGGCTCTTGGCGGCCCACGGCTCCCTGGTGACCCACGGCTCCCGGGCGGCATCGGGCGGCGTGAACGTGAACCGCCGCCGTGGCACGGGGATGTGGACGCCCTGGCGGCTGTGGCGGTGGGGGCAAGCCCGTTCCGCAAGATCGGCGGCGGTCGTGGGCGGACGCTGGTAGTAGTCGGCCATGGCTGGAGAACTGTGGACCCCCGTGATTTCGATAGTTGCTGTGGCCGTGGGAGGTGCGTTGACGTTTCTGACGCAACGTACGACACAGCGGGCGGCCGACCGGGCCGAGGAGCAAAGACGGGCTGCGGCGCTGGCAGAGGAGCGTCGCGCTGAGCAGATCAGGACGGTGCTGGAGTTCATCCGGTTCTCGCTGGAGGCCGAGGGCGTGGCTCATGCGCGGCCGCCCCAGTGGGAGGTCGGTGATGAGTGGTACCGGACAGCCAGGCCGGCGATGGACGGCCTTCGAATAGCCGAGAACGGCGTCTTGCTGTTGTGCTCCTCCCTTCTCCATGCACCGACGACCGCCTATGCCCGCGCCCTCAATCAAGCGGTCTGGCAGGCGCACGACGGGAGCAGCCTGGCTGAGCGCCTGGAACCGTACAAGGCGGAGTTTCTCGCTGTCGCGCGCCGCAGTATGACCTGACGCCGCGGGTCACAACCGTTCGTCGCCGCGGCTACCAGCACGGTCCGCTTCGTGGTGCACGGCCGACTCCTCGCAACGCGTGGCCACGGCCCGGGGTCTGTTGCGGCGGCTGTTGCCCCCGATGGTGACGGCGCTTACGGAACGAGGCGTCAGCCGGGTGATCAGGACGGCGAGTACAAGCCCGCCCGCGGTGGCGAGTGCGGCCCATCCCGGCAGTGCGTCCGCGGTGACGCCCCCGGCGAGCAGGGCGCTGCCCCCGGCCGATCCCGCGGCGGATCCGAGGTACATCGCGGCCATCTGGAAGGCGACGATGGGCATGGCCTGCTCCGTACGGTCCCGGGTGAGCGCCTGTTGCAGGACCGGCACGCTGATCCAGCCGCTCGCCCCCCACGCCGCGGTGGCGACCAGCCATGCCACGGGAGTGTCGACAAGCTGGATGACGAGGAAGGAGGTGAGGAGGAATGCCGGGACGACGGGCATCAGCCGTCGGGGTCCCAGAGCGTCGAGGGGTTTGCCGATCAGGCCCGAGCCGAGTACGCCTCCGATGCCCCAGGCCCAGACGAGTGCGAAGCCCCAGCCGTTCAGGCCGCGTTCGTCCGCCATCGGCAGCAGGTAGGTGTACAGACCGAGGCTGGCCATCCCGAGGACGAAGGACAGCGTGACGCCGAAGGCGACGCGCGGGCTCCTGAGAACGGCGCCGTGGCCGGAGCGGCGGGAGGCGGGGAGCTGCGGCAGCGTGCCGGAGCGCAGGGCGAGGGCGAGCATGCTCAGTACGCCGATGAGCACGACGAAGCCCATCGTCCCCCGCCACCCCATGTGCTGGCTGATCAGCATGCCGAGCGGTACCCCGGCGACGGTCCCGGTGGAGAGGCCGAAGGTCACCAGGGCCATGGCGCGTCCGCGTTCGTGGTCCGCCACGAGCGCCCCGGCCGTCGCCGTGGCGACCGCGGTGAGTACACCGGCCCCTGCGCCCGCTACGACGCGGGAGGTCAGGAAGACGCCGAACGTCGGTGCCAGCGCGGTGGCGAGGTTGCCGAGGTTGAACGTACCCAGCGCGACCAGCAGTGCCGTACGGGTCGATCTGCCCACCAGGACGCGGGAGAGGGAGGGGCCCGCGGCAGCGTAGGCGGCGGTGAACGCGGTGACGCCGAGTCCGATCGCTCCGGCTGTCGTGGCCAGGGAGTCGGCCATGTCCGGCAGGACGCCGGCAAGTACGTAGGCGTCGATACCCAGGGAGACCGCGGCGACGACCAGCGGCCAGATCTTCCGGATCACGCGGCACCGCCGGCGGCCCCGGTCGTGCCCTCGTCCTCGTACCCGGCCAGCACGGTCCTCAGCAGGCCGGGGAACCGGGCATCGAGGTCCTCGGTGCGTAGCCGGATCAGGCACTTACGTCCTTCGGCGCGGACGAAGACGACGCCGGATTCGCGCAGCAGGCTGGTGTGGTGGGTCAGTGTGGAGCGCGGCAGGTCGGGGCCGAGCTCCAGGCTGTCGACCTCCCCGCGCTCGCTGAGGATCCGCACCATCGTCAGGCGCAGGGGCTCACTGAGCGCGAACAGGACGCGCGGGAGCGCGATTTCTTCGACATCAGGGTGGTGGTAGGTGCGGATCGCCGCCATTGCATCGCCAATCGTTCGGGAATTCTCGAACGAATATAGTGCGAGAATTGTCGAACGATCAACCCTGCAGCAGCAACCGTTCGCCGTGGTGCGTGGGGGTGCGTTGGGGGGCTGGTGGTGCCTGGAAGGTGCCTGGTGGCACCGGGCGCTGCTGATGGCCGTTCCCGTGACCAGCAGTTACGGGACGTTCGGTCGGGAACCGGAACAGCGACGGCCCACGTCCCGAGCTTGGAAGTGGAAACGGCACAGGCAGGACCGAAGGTGGAGCGGTGGCCTCGAAGGGGTGGTGTCGCGCTGCCGCAGTGCGGGCGGTGACGGGTGCCTGCGCGGCTGCGGCTCTCGCCGGCTGTATCGCGGGGGAAAGCGGTCGGGCCGAGCGTGCTCCCGGCCCCGCGGCAACCGCTGTCACCGTGGTCCGCGACGATGTGACGTACCCGCTGACCATCGAAGTCACGGACTGGGGGACAGGGCGGCACCCGCAGGTCCCCGAACGGGGTCGTGCCGTGCACTTCAGCTACCGAGCCACCGCAACCGAACACCTGCCGGAGACGAGAGTGCAGGTCGCGGTATGTGCGGTGGACTCGGGTGACGTCGTGCTGCTGTGCGACACCGTCGACGTGTACGAGGGAGTGGGCCTCCCACCGGTGGAGACGGGTGACTCCTGGATCGGTCCCTCCGGGAGGGGCGCGTCCGGCGGTCAGGAGAAGATTGCGTGCACCTGATCGACGGCCTCGGGGCCGTAGCCGACGGTGCCCACGGGGACCGCGCCATCGATCGCCTCGATGATGCGTCCGGCCCACACCGGCCCGAAGCCTCCGCACAGCTCGATCAGTTGCACACCTTCGTCCACCAGCCGGCGTGCGACCTCGACGCCTTCCTCGGGCTTCTCCACCCCCACGAGGACAGTGCGGCACTTGCCCGTGTCCGTCACGCTGACATCGCCGCCTGCGGCGCTGCCGGCAGCCGTGTAGATGAATCCCCAGTGTGTGAGTGCCATGAGCGTGGACCTCCAGTGATCCTTGAGGCCACCAGCCAAGCAGGGCCGGGCTCGGCGCCGCCCGGCATTGCGGGCGATCGCCGAGTGATCCGCGCCTCACCTGCCGTCGCATCGACACCGTACGCCGTGTGTCGCGCGCCGTGCGTCGCACGCCGTACGTCGCGGGTGCGGGGTCGCTACGAGCCGGCCGTGCCATGTGGTCAGGCGCTGTAGGAGTCGGCGAGTGCGGTGAACGCGGCCTTGGGCTCCCAGGGCATGTCGGGATAGGTGCTGCCCGGGCCGTGCTCAAGGACTTTGACGATGCCGGGGCTGGCGAGGTCGAGATCGTCTCGGGGGTCGCCGTCGGGGCGGTGGGGGAAGTTGTGGAGGGCGAAGAGGAACGCGAATGTGCTGTCGACACCGTGGGTGTCGAACACCTCCAACAGTTCGCGCAGGTAGGCGGCTTGCCCGGCTTCGTCCCGGGTGAACGTGTCGTTCAGCCGGACCGGAGCACCGGTCCGGCTGTCGTACTCGGCGATCTCCATGCAGCGACCGCCCAGGTCACCGGCGCCGTGATAGGTCGCGGTGCCGAACTCGGTGATGGCGACCGGCTTTCCCTGGGCGACGAGGGTGCGCACGCCCTCGGGGAACTGGTCGGCGACCTCCGCCGACCGGTACAGGTCCACGCTGACGAAGTCGAACGGCGCCCAGTCGATGCGTTCGAGCGGTATGGAGGCGTAGGTGATCTTCCCGGCGAAGTGCTCGCGGACGACCGCCACGGCCTCGGCGAGGAAGCTGTTGACGTGTGCGCTGATTTCGCCCACCCGCTCGTGCAGGCGGTCCCGCTGGTCCAGCAGCAACCGAAGCCGGTCCTCCTGGGTGGCGCCGGGCAGGAACCCCTTGTTCATCAAGCTCAACTCGGCGCCGGTGACGAAGACGACCTCGGCTCCCCGCTGCCGCAGCCGCTCCGTGCGCGCGGCGCAGTCGGCGAACAGGTCGAGCATTTCCCTGCGGGTCAGTTCCAAGGGGTAGGGCGAGAACCAGACCTCCAGGCCCAGGTCGACGGCGGCGGCCGCGGCCAGTTCCAGTCGTTCCGGATCACCGCCGATGACGCGGACGGCGGTGCAGTGCAGGTCGTCACGGATGACGGACAGCTCCCGCCTGACGACGTCCGGGTCGAAACGCTCACGGGAGCGCGTTCCACCGCGGAGGAAGCCGGTGTCGTAGCTGATGCCCTTGGCCCGCATGGTGCTGGTCCTTCCTGCCGGGGGTGTCGGAGGTCTGACGCTAGAGGCGAAATATGCGCACACGCAAGTTTGGAGGGGCTACGAATTTGCGCACACGCAGTCTTAGCGGGATGCTGGTGCGGTGACGACACGACGGGCCGGTCTGCGCGAGCGGAAGAAGCAGGCCACACGAGAGGCGTTACGCGAGGCGGCACTGCGGTTGGCCCTGGAGCGCGGGCCGGACAACGTCCGCGTCGACGACATCGCGGAGGCCGCCGGCGTCTCGCCCCGCACCTACAACAACTACTTCTCCAGCCGCGAGGAGGCGATCGTCGCGGCCGTCACCGCCGAGCGGGGATCCCGGGTGGCGGCGGCAGTAGCCGCCCGCCCCGCCGACGTACGCCTCGCGGACGGCGTCCTCGATGCGATCGTGGAGCAGTACACCGCCCCGGGAGAGCCCGGCCGCGACGCACTGTTGCTGATCACCACCAGCCCGGCGCTGCGCAACGCGTTCCTCGACGCCACCGCTGCGATCGAGCACCCCCTCGCCGACGCGATCGATGACCGCCTCGGCGGCACCGACCCGTTCACCGCCCGAGTGCTCGCGGCGAGCGTCGCCGCCGCTGTCCATGTCGCGCTCGAACGGTGGCTGCAGCAGGCCGCCACATCCCCGGCCGGCGGCGGGCTCGTCGTCCCGGCCGGCTCCCTGCCCGACCTGCTCCGCACCGCGCTGGCACCCCTCACCCCCGCCCTCGACGCCGCCGAGGTGCGACCACGGCGCGCCGAGCATTGACAGCACAGGCGCTTGATCTGCGTCGGCGCGTCAACGCTCCGCCCACCTCCGGCGGGGTCGTGCTCAACAGCTCGCGGGTCGGCGGCCCGACGGGCGGAACGGAATCCGGTGGGCGTCGGGGGGTCCGGTTGGCAGGATCTCGGTATGGACTCACCGCTCAGTGACGTGCCGGGGCATTCCTGGCTCGGTGCCCCGATCGACGCCCGTCCGCTCTTCGGTCCTGAACAGGCCGCCCTGATGGCGACCCTGCGCGGTCTGACGCCCGCCGACTGGCGCAGGGAGGCGGTGCCGGGCTGGACGGTGCGGGATCTGGTCGCCCACCTCCTCGGCGACTTCTACGGCCGCCTCGCCCGAGACCGCGACGGCCAGCAGGAAGGTCCCCGCTTCGCGCCGGGGGAGACCTTGGAGGCGTTCATCCACCGCATCAATCAGGAGTGGGTCGACGCCCACCGCAGGGTGAGCCCCGCGGCCCTCGTCGACACCCTGGACCTGGTCGGCGCCCAGGTGGCCCGCTTCTTCGAGACGGCCGACCCCGACGCTCCCTCTCTGGGGGTGTCCTGGGCCGGTGTCGATCCGGCGCCGATGTGGCTGGACAGCGCCCGCGACCTCACCGAGTTCTGGACCCACCGCCAGCAGATCCGCCACGCCACCGGCCACGGCACCGATCCCGATGTGCGGTTCCTTTCCGTGGTCCTGGACACCTTCATGCGGGCCCTGCCCCACACCCTGCGCCGGGTCGATGCCCGCGTCGGCACCCAGGTCCAGGTGCGGATCGAAGGTCCGGCCGGCGGAACATGGACTGCCACTGCCACTGCCACTGCCACTGCCGCTGCAACCGCCACTGCCACGGTGGACCGGTGGTCTTTGGCCGAGCCGGAGACCGGGCACCCGGCCGCGACCGTCGGTCTGGACCCGGAGACCGCCTGGCGACTGTGTACCCGCGGCGTCCAGCCGGACACCGCCCTGGCCCGCGCCCGCATCGAGGGCGACCGTCGACTGGCGGAAGCCGCCTGCCGGATCGTGTCGATCATCTACTGACCGAGGATCGGGGATCGGGATCGGTGCCGGGACCCGGTATGTGCTGGTTTGGCGGTTCGCCCGCGTTACGGCGTACGGCGTCGGCCCCTGCGCCGCTCGGTTCGGCGCCTCGGACCATGCCGGTCGGACTCCGTCCGGCCTAGTCCGCTCCGTCCCGCCTACGAGTCCGTTCAGCGCTCCGGTGCGGCTGGGAGCGGGTGGGTGGGGTGCAGCCAGGCTGCCAGGTCGGGGGTGGCGCAGCGGGCGGTGACCTCCGCGTACCGGCGCAGGTCCTGTTCGGTCAGGACCTCCTGCCACTGCCCGGACGAGCCCCGGTGGAAGAAGTCGCGGGGGCTGCGCCAGACGTCCATGTCGGCCTCGGGGACGAGTTGGTCGGCCCGGCCGCGCATGGCCTCGAAGGTCGCCGCCCGCACCAGGTCGGGGAGCCTCTCCTTCGCCACCGTGATGCCGAGCTGCTGCGCCAGGCGGAGCATGTTTCCCGCCAGGTCGGATTTGAGGTCGTCGTAGTGCAGCAGCACCACGTTGTCGAGGTGCCGGGCATCCCAGAACGTTCCCAGATGGTGCAGCGTGAAGCGCAGACTCGCCGGTGCCTCGGTCACCGGGGCGCGGTTCTCGACCCAGTGCAGGAAGCCGGATGAGCCCGGCTCGGCGCCCTCCTGCACCCGCCGTGCCGCCCTCTCGGCCATCTCTTCGGCCACCTTCGTGTCGGCCTTCTCCCCGACGGCCCGTGCGCGGGCGCGCGCGACGGCGGCCGGGTCCATGTTGGCCATGTGGTGCTGCGTCGACAGGCCCACGTCGCGCGGATCGCGGCCCACACAGATGTACGTGACGCGCTCGTCGTACGGCAGACCGTCCAGCGGGGTGTGCGACTTGATGAATCGGCGGTGGGGCTGCGCCCGCAGGGCGGCCACCACGTCGTCCCGGTCCCGGTAGAGCGCGTCCAGCCAGGGCGACATGCTGTTCAAGGGCTGCGGGAGGTCGGTGGTGCCATGGATGAGCAGGGCGCAGATCATCTGCGTCCATGTGGTGCCGCACTTGGGCGGAGTACTGATCACGATGTCGTCGCCGCGGAACGGAAACCCCTCCCACCGCGCGCTGTCGAGGACCGGGGAGCGGTACCGCACCAAGGGGCGGCCGTCGGCCGCTGTCTCCACCACCGGATCAACTCCTCCTCGTTCAGCGACCCATGACCCTGGTACGGCGCCCGCACCGCGCTGCCCGCGGACGCTCTGCTGCTGACCGTACCCATGCCCCTTCCCATGCACCCCGACCCCCGATCAAGCCGCCGGCCGGCATGGCACGCCCGGCTCCGGCGGTGGAAGCGGCAACTCGGGCTCGGTGGCCGCCGGCTGCGGTCCGCCCCGGCGGCGGAGCCGGACTCGTCGTCTGGGCAGCCGTGCACGGGCTCGCTACGCTGCTCGTCGACGGGCTCGATGAGGCCCGGTCGAGTCCCGACGGCCCGCAGGAGGTCGACCGGGAGGCGGAGCACGTCGTCCCCAGCCGTCGTGGGCGGCGGCCTGGTACAGGAGACCGCATCGTCCCAGCGGTGGACGGCATCGCGATCCCGCCCATCCGGACCGCCTGCCCGTGCGGCAGGCAGGCAGCACTCAGGCCGTGCGCAACGGACGGCGGACGGGGGACGGCGGACTGGGGGACGGCGGGCGCGGACGGGGGAGGGCACAGCGTGATGTCGAACGCGGGGCAGCAAGGACAGGCGGCGTTACCCGAACCGGGCCGGGAGCATGAACCGGTACGGGAACGCGAACCGGGCCGGGAGCAGGAACCGGGGCCGGAGCACCAACCGGGGAGGGGGCCCGAACAGGGGCCTGGGGACAAGCAGGGAACACGCCCGGCGCCAGAACCGGAGCGGCGAGCGGAACTGGACGCCGTGCGGATGCTCGTCGTGATCGGACTGGTCTTCTTCCACTCCGCGCTGGTGTACGCCACCGACGACGACTTCTACGTCAAGAACGACGAGACGACCGGAGCCATTCTGATCGTCGCCGGGTTCGGTGTCGTGTGGGCCAT
This sequence comes from Streptomyces smyrnaeus, assembly GCF_017676345.1. Classification (GTDB taxonomy): domain Bacteria; phylum Actinomycetota; class Actinomycetes; order Streptomycetales; family Streptomycetaceae; genus Streptomyces; species Streptomyces smyrnaeus. The sequence goes on from NZ_JAFFZM010000015.1 coordinate 159,680, forward strand.
GCCGCTGCTGTTCCTCATCTCCGGCCTCGGCGCCCGGCACTCGCTGCGACGGCGCGGCGCGAGGCGCTTCACCGCGGAACGACTGCTGCGGCTCGGCGTACCGCTGGTCTTCGTGACCCTCGCGCTCAACCCGCTGCCCCAGTGGCTGCGGCTGCGCTCGGCCGACGCCGACCACCACGAGTCGTACCTCGCCTTCCTGCCCCGCTTCTACGACGTTCGTCCGGAACCGGCCGAGTTCCCCTTCCTCCTCCAGGGTGAGCACTTCGAGACCGGGCACCTCTGGTTCGTCGTGCTCCTGCTGACCTTCTCCCTCCTGCTGGTGCCGCTCCATCTGTGGCTGCTGCCGCGCGAGCCGGTGCGCCGTATCGGTGACCGGGTGGCGGAGGCAGCTGTGTGCCGGCGCGGGCTGGTGCTCCTTCCGGCCGTCGCCTTCGCGGTGATCTGCGCCGGTGCGCGGATGGAGGAGGACTTCGCCGGCTGGCACCGCTGGTCGTATCTGCTCTTCTTCCTCGCCGGCTTCGCGCTCGCCGCCGACGACCGCTTCCGTACCGCGATGCGACGGGACGCCGGTGTCGCGGCCTGGATCGGTGTCGTGCTGTTCGCCGCGGCCGGCCCCGGCTTCGCGCTGGCCGACGAGCCCTTCACCGAGATGACCGCGTCGGCCATCGCCTCCCGGACGCTGTTCGGAGCCGCCGGATGGTGCCTGGTGGTCGCCATCCCGGGCCTTCTCGACCGACGACGGCTGCGACGGCTACGGCGGCTTCGACGACGGGGAGAATCAGAACGGCCAGAACGGCCAGAACGGCCAGAACGGCCAGAACGGCCAGAACGGCCAGAACGGCCGGGACGGCCACGTCGATCAGCAATCGAACGCGGATACGGCTACCTCGCCACCGCTGTGCTGCCGCTCTACCTTCTGCACCAGCCGATCGTGGTGGGCGTCGCCTACCTCGTGACCGGCTGGTCGGCGCCGATCCCGGTCGAGTACGCCGCCCTTGTCGCGATCTCCCTCACCCTCACCCTCGCCGCGTACGAACTGCTGGTCCGCCGGACGAGGGTGACGCGCTTCCTGTTCGGGATGCGGAGTCCGAGTCCGCGCCGGGGCGCCAACGAGGCGCGCTCAATTGCTAGTTGAACGCATCTGTTCAGGACGTGCACGCGGCTGGCAAGCTTGGCGTGCCCCGGCGAACCCCACCTGGCCTGGGCATCTCTGGCTCGTCCTCTCGGAGGTCTTCATGAGAATGCGCCGCCGTTACGCCGTCCCCCTCACCGTCGCCGCTCTGGCGCTTCCCGCCGTACTCGTTCCGGCCGGCTCGGCTTCGGCCGCTCCCGCCGACAAACTGCAGGTCCTCAGCTCATGGACGCAGACCAGCGCGTCGAGCTACAACGCCTGGTACGCCGCCCGGCAGAACCAGGGGCAGTGGGCGGCCTACGGGTTCGACTGGTCGACGGACTACTGCAGTTCCTCGCCCGACAACCCGTTCGGCTTCCCTTTCCAGAACGCCTGTGCCCGCCACGACTTCGGCTACCGCAACTACAAGGCGGTCGGCGCCTTCTCCGCGAACAAGGCCCGCATCGACTCCGCGTTCTACGAGGACCTCAAGCGGGTCTGCAGCCGCTACTCGGGGGCGACGAAGACCGCTTGCAACTCGACGGCGTGGACGTACTACCACGCCGTCGACATCTTCGGCCTCAAGGGCGCGGACAAGGCTGCCGCCGACAAGGTCGCCTGACGGTTGCCGGCCTGCCGGCTTGCAAGCCGTCAGGCGTGACGGCTCGGAAGCCTGACGATGTGAGTGCCTGAACAGGCTGTGCCGCGCACACCCCTTCCCGCCGCAGTGGTGAGCAGTCACCGGGGTTCGTCTCCCCTGATGGTGCCGGTGCGGCGGGAATCCGCCTGCGGGTGGCGCGGTGCGCGGTGTGCAGCGCGTGCAGGTGTGTTGTGGTCGGGCGCGCAGTTCCCCGCGTCCCTTGGGGGCGCGCCCTCTTGGAGAACTTGGAGAAGGCACTCAGCGGCGGGTGAAGACCCAGGCGCGGAACAGGACGAAGCGCAGGACCGTGGCGGCGAGGTTGGCGCAGACCAGGACGGCCAGTTCGGCGCTGTGCGGCGCGTCGGTGGCGGCGGTGTCCAAGGCGGCGAGCGAGCCGCTGGTGAGCGCCAGGCCGACGGCGAAGACGAGCAGCCCCTGGGCCTGGTGCCGCACGGCGCGCTCGCGGCCGCGTACGCCGAACGTCAGCCGTCGGTTCGCGGCGGTGTTGCCCAGCGCGGACAGCAGCAGGGCGAGCGCGTTGGCAGCCTGGGCGCCCATGCCTTGCCGCAGCAGGGAGTAGAGCCCCAGGTACAGCAGGGTGCTCAACGCGCCGACCAGGCAGAAGCCGATGAGCTGGCGCGGCAGGCCGCCGGGTACGTCGGCCAGGTGGCGGTCGCGCGGGTCGTCGCCGAACGGGCGGCGCAGCCGGTCCAGGGGCAGCGCGCCGCTCGCCAGCGCTCGCCCGACCCGCCAGACGCCCTTGAGGTCGTCGGTGACCGTGCGCAGGATGTCGACCCGCGAGTCGGGGTCGTCCACCCAGTCCACGGGGACCTCGTGGACGCGCAGCCCGGCCCGTTCGGCCAGGACCAGCAGTTCGGTGTCGAAGAACCAGCCGTCGTCCTGCACCAAGGGCAGCAACTGATCGGCCACTTCGCCGCGTACGGCCTTGAAGCCGCACTGTGCGTCGGAGAACCGGGCGGCCAGTGAGCCGCGCAGCAGCAGGTTGTAGCCGCGTGAGAGGACCTCCCGCTTCGGTCCGCGCACCACGCGTGAACCGGAGGCCAGCCGGGTGCCGGTGGCCACGTCCGAGTGCCCCGAGATCAGCGGTGCGACAAGCGGCAGGACCGCGTTGAGGTCGGTGGACAGATCGACGTCCATGTAGGCGCGTACCGGAGCGTCGGAGGCGGCCCATACGGTGCGCAGGGCGCGCCCCCGCCCCTTCTCCTCCAGGCGCACCGGCGTCACCTCGTCGAACTTCTCCGCGAGTTCGCGGGCGACCTCCTGGGTGCGGTCCCGGCTGGCGTTGTCCGCGATGGTGATGCGGAAGCCGTAGGGGAAGTGGCGGGTCAAGAAGGCGTGCAGCTGTCGGACGCAGGGACCGAGGGCCGTCTCCTCGTTGTGGACGGGCACCACCACGTCCAAAACGGTGGCCGTGCGCAGCTGGGACGGCAGATGGTGACGGGCCGGCAGGGTCGCACTCGCGGCGAGGTCGCCGGGGTCGGCGAGACGGGTTCGTACGTTCATGCAGCCGACCGTCCCGGGCCGGCCTGTCAGCCCGGTGTGGCCAGGCTGTGAGGCAGCTGTGAGGTGCCGGATCCGGCGCCACCCACCGGCAGGCACACGGTGAACACCGTCCTGCCCGGGCGGCTGTCGACCCGCACATCGCCCTCGTGAGCGGAGACCACCGCCGCCACGATGGCCAGTCCGAGTCCGGTGCTGCCGTGGTGCCGGGAGCGTGAGGCGTCGCCCCGCGCGAAGCGTTCGAACACCCGCTCCTGGACGTCCGCGGGGATACCGGGGCCGTCGTCCACGACCCGCACCTCCACATGGTCGCCGTCACCACGCGGCGCCAGCCCGGCGCACACGGTGGTTCCCGGCGGGGTGTGGGTGCGGGCGTTGGCCAGCAGATTGACCAGCACCTGGCGCAGTCGCCCCTCGTCACCGGTCACCAGCAGCGGCGACGAGGGCAACTCCAGACGCCATCTGTGCGCGGGCCCGGCCACCCGGGCATCGCTGACCGCGTCGACGACCAGCGCCGAGACATCCACCGGACGCCGCTCCAGCGGCCGTCCGGCGTCGAGCCTGGCCAGCAGCAACAGGTCCGCCACCAGGCCGCTCATGCGGACGGCTTCGGACTCGATCCGCTCCAGCGCGTAGCCGTTGTCCGTGTCCGAGCCCGTCTGCTTGCGACGCGAGAGCTCCGCGTACCCGCGGATCGACGCCAGCGGCGTACGCAACTCGTGGCTGGCGTCCGCGATGAAGCGGCGCAGCCGCTGTTCGCTGTCGTGCCGGGCCGCCAGCGCCGAGCCGACGTGCCCGAGCATGCGGTTCAGCGCCGCTCCGACCTGGCCGACCTCCGTCCCCGGATCGGTGTCCCGCACCGGTACCCGTTCGCGCAGCCGTACCTCGCCGCTGTGCAGCGGCAGTTCGGAGACACGGGTGGCGGTGTGCGCCATCCGCCGCAACGGCCGCAGCGCGACCCGTACCGACGCCGCGCCCGCGATCCCCGCGCCCAGCAGACCGGCACCGGCCACACACACCTCGACCAGGACGAGCGTGCTGATCGTGTCGTCGACCGAAGCCGTCGGCAGCCCCACCAGCAGCGTGCCGTCCGCCACCTGCACGGACGTCACCCGGTAGCTGCCCACCTGCGGCAGCTCGGCCGTGTGCGGCCTGCCGTCTCGCGGTACCGAGGCCAGCGCCGCCGACTGGGCGCTGGTCAGCGGCTGGATGTCGACTCCGGGCCTCCCGTCGGCCGGCTTTTGCTGCACACTGCGGGCCGCGGAGCTGAAGGACCCCTCCTCCGTCCCTTCGGCGAAGGCGCCGACGGTGCCCACCGGCTGCCCGCCCACCCCCAGGAACCGCAGCTTCTCCAACCCCTCCGGCCGCGGATGCCCGGGCGGCCCCGGCCCCGCCGCACGGAAGGTGACGTCCCTCAACTGGCTGTCGAGTTGCTGGTACAGATAGGTGTGCAGGGCGATCGTCGTCACCGTACCGATCACCGCGGCCACCACCGCGATCATCGCGACGGCCGAGAACACCAGTCGGGCCCGCAGCGAACGGCGCAGCCGCAGCCGACCGCGCAGCCAGGCGAAGAGACGGGACATGCTGGCAGGCCCTCGCTCTTTCCTCACTCCGCGGCCGGCTTGAGCAGATAGCCCGCCCCGCGCCGCGTATGGATCATCGGGGCCCGCCCCGCGTCGATCTTCCGCCGCAGATACGAGATGTACAGCTCCACGACGTTGCCCTGACCGCCGAAGTCGTACGACCACACCCGGTCCAGGATCTGCGCCTTGCTCAGCACCCGCCGCGGGTTGCGCATCAGATAGCGCAGCAGCTCGAACTCGGTGGCAGTCAGCCGGATCTCCGTACCGCCCCGGGTCACCTCGTGGGTGTCCTCGTCCAAGGCCAGATCACCGACCACCAGCAGTGACGACGGCTGTCCGGGCGCGGTCGCCCCGGCGCGCCGCAGCAGCCCCCGGAGCCGGGCGATGACCTCCTCCAGACTGAACGGCTTGGTCACATAGTCGTCGCCGCCCGCCGTCAGCCCGGCGATCCGGTCCTCCACCGCGTCCCGCGCGGTCAGGAACAGCACCGGAATCCCCGGAACCACCGCATGCAGCCGCCCGAGCACGGTGAGCCCGTCCACGTCGGGCAGCATCACATCCAGCACCACCGCATCCGGCCGCCACTCCCGCGCGGCACGCACCGCCGCCTCACCACCGCCCTCCGCCCGCACCTGCCACCCCTCGTACCGCAGAGCCATCGACAGCAGCTCGGTGAGCGACGGCTCGTCGTCGACCACCAGAATGCGCACCGGACTGCCGTCGGGCCGCCGCAACGTCTCCTGCCCCAGCGCCCCGGCACGCGCACCGGACACCGCCTTCTCCGCCATGCACGGCAGCCTGCACGCCGAACCTGAGAAAAAGCTGTGAAAGGGCTGGGGACCGGCTGAGAACTGTGGTGGCGTTTTCTGGCCTCGGGCCTAAGCGGGAACGTGAAAGTGCATGGGCACCCGCTGGGAGGCGGCTGTGGAGTCGAAGTCGGTCAGCCGAGCGGCGACCGTGGCGACGGCGAGCCGTGCCCGTCCTTCAGCTCGATCACCCCCGCACCGTTTGGCAGGACGACGAGCAGGTCGACCTCGTATACGTAGCCAGAATTCGCGGTGAACGTGAAGTTCGACCAGGCCCGCCACGGATCGGCGTACGGCAGCTTCGCGCGAATCGTCTCCAGCCCGCGACGTTCATGGTTGGCCCAGGGTCGGTGACTGACATCCACCGGTCTTGCCGTATCGGTCGCGTCCCCGCTTCCTCACGTTCACTGCGGGTGGTTGACGATCGCCGCCCTCCGCCGCCCCGACAAGACGATCACCAACGAGGTGAAAGTCGTGACAGCGGACTGGTGGAGCCGCTTCTCTCCTGTGCACAGGCTGTCAGCGACATGGCTGTCTTGCACAGGTATCCTTGATCCCTCGTCATCCGCGGCCCGCCGGGCTTCCGCTCTCCCTGACCGGAGACACATGGACACGCCCCCACCCGCACGAGTCTCGTCGTGCTGCCTGGGGGCATTTCTTGTTGTTCCGCGCGTCCGCCAAGACGGTTGCCGCCATGGTTCTTGACGGTTCGCTTTTCCTCCACCTGAACGAACAGTTCGCCCACCATCACGGGTACCGGGTCGGCCCGGCGGAAGCCCAGTCCTGGGAGCGGAGTATCCCGGCTCTGGTGAACGCGCTGAACGAGGCGGGCCTCGGGGACGTAGAGGTGCTGTTGGAGTACGCGTTGCCGTTGAACAGCAGGCGCGCCGACGCGGTACTCGCCGGCCGACATCCCACGACGGGCGAGCCTTCCTACGTGGTGGTCGAACTGAAGCAGTGGGGCCAGGCCGAACCGGACGAGGAGGACCCGGAGCTCTGCCACGTCCACGGCAACGACCGCTCCCGACCGAAGCTCAACCCGATCGAGCAGGTCCGCCGATACTGCGAGTACCTCGTCAACTTCAACGGCGCATTGGCCGAGCACGGGCACCGGGTGAGCGGTGTGGCCTATCTGCACAACGCGACAGAGTTCGGTGTCGCAGGGCTGCGCGCAGTCGAGTCGGATGAGTGGGGCCAGCTGTTCACGGGGCAGCATCGGGGCGGGTTTCTGGAATACCTGCGTGCCAAGCTGAGCCGTGCGGTCCCCGGGGTTCCCATGGCGGATGAGCTTCTCAGCGGGAAGCAGGTCCCTTCCAAACAGCTCATGTCGGTTGCTGCCCAGGAGGTGCGCGAACGCGAGCAGTTCGTCCTCCTGGACGAGCAGCAGGTCGCCTACCGCATCGTGCTCAATGCCGTACGCAGGGCCAAGCAGGCAGATCACAAGGAAGTCGTGATTGTCGAAGGCGGTCCTGGCACGGGAAAGAGCGTGATCGCGCTCTCGCTGCTCGGCGAGCTCTACCGGCAAGGCGACACCGCGCTGCACGCGACCGGCTCACAGGCATTCACCAAAACGATGCGGAAGGTCGCCGGCGCCCGGAAGCGTGACGTGCAGGACCTGTTCAAGTACTTCAACAGCTTCATGGCCGCGGAGAAGAACGCCCTCGACGTGCTCATCTGCGACGAGGCGCACCGGATGCGGAAGACATCCGCCAACCGCTACACCCCGGCCAGGCTCCGCACCGACAAGCCTCAGGTGGAAGAGCTGATCGACGCCGCCCGCGTTCCTGTTTTCCTCCTCGACCAGCACCAGGTGGTGCGCCCCGGCGAGATGGGCACGGTGAAAGAGATCGAGGCCGCCGCCCAGAAGCGGAATCTGGCCTGCACCGTCGTCCATTTGGACAGTCAGTTCCGCTGCGGAGGCAGTGACGCCTACCTTCGCTGGGTCCTCCGGCTCCTCGAGCTGGAGCCGGGCGGGCCCGCGCTCTGGGAACCCGACGATCGGATGGAGCTCCGCGTCGCTGACAGCCCGGAGGAGATGGAGCGGTTCCTCGATGACCGCCGTGCTCAGGGATTCGGAGCCCGCATCACAGCTGGCTACTGTTGGAAATGGTCGAAGGAGCCGAAGCCGGGGGACCCGTTGCCCGCCGATGTGGTGATCGGGGACTGGGCACGGCCGTGGAACCTGAAGGGGGAGCGGGGCGTGTCCGGCGCGCCACCGTCCGCGCTCTGGGCCACCGATCCGGCGGGCTTCGGGCAGGTCGGCTGTGTCTACACAGCCCAGGGCTTCGAATACGACTGGTCGGGCGTCATCATCGGTCCTGATCTTGTCTGGCGCGGTGACCGTTGGATCACTGATCGTGCGGCGTCGAAGGATCCGGCCTTCAACAAGTCGACGTCCGACGACGACGTCGACCGGCTCATCCGCAACACCTACAAGGTTCTGCTGACACGCGGCATGGTCGGCACGGTGGTCTATTCGACCGATCCGGAGACGCAGGAGAAGCTGCGTGCATTGGTGGGCGCCCAACGCGAGGTCGCTGTCGGCTGACGCCGATCGACGCGAGCCGGCGCCGGTGTTCATTAGGATCGTCGGGAACGGTTGCGGCCCGACGGGCTTCCAGCAGGACATGCCCCCACCCGCACGAGTCACTCGTGCCCTGGGGGGAACAGAATCCGTGTCCATGCTCCTGCTGAAGCTCTCGGCGGAAGACCTGCTCACCCTGGACGAACGGCATCGCATGGTGCCGCACCTCGCCGAGCGGTGGAAGCGCTTCCGGAAGAATGACGCCTCCGACGGGGAGCGCGCCGCCTGGGCGGAGAGCCTGGTGGAACTGGCCCGCGTCATGGTGGACGCCGGCCGTGGACATGTCGAGATGGTCGTCGAGTGCGCCGCCACCATCGGACAGAGCCCCAAGAGCGTGCCCACCATCGATGTGGTGCTCCTCGGTAGCCATCCCGAGACCGAGGGTCTCTCGGTGCAGCTTGTCGAGCTGAAGCGGTGGTCGTCGGTGACGCAGGTGGACTCCGCCACTGCCACGGAAGTCGTCGTGCCGGGGATGGGTAAGAAGCCGCACCCTGCACTGCAACTCGAGGCGAACTACCAACGCTTCGTGGGCGAGACCGGCCCTTTGCGCAAGCTGTCATTCGAGTGCGGAGGCTTCACCTACCTGCACAACGCGACGGAGGAATCGATTCAGCCGCTGCTGGGCATCAATGCGCCGATGGGCGCGTACTCCGCCGTCTACACGCGGGACAGGCGTGAGCAACTGATGAAGGACCTGCGGAAGCACTTCGGCGGGGACAGCGGGTACTCCTACGCCGAGATCCTGCTTCGCCGGATGGGTGTCCGGAACACACCGCTGCTCGACGCGATGATCATGTCGAGAGGCGAAGACACCGTCTTCACCCTGCGGCGGGAGCAGCGGAGGGTGGCGGACCATGTCAAGGACAGGGCCGCGAAGGTGCTGGGCGAAAACGCCACGGACCTCGAGCGGGCGGTGTTCGTCGTCACGGGCGGTGCGGGCACCGGAAAGAGCGCCATCGGTCTGCAACTCAAGGCTGAGTTCGAAGCAGCAGGATTGGAGGTCCGCTATGCGAGCGGGTCCAGAGCCTTCAACGGTGCGATGCAGCGGCACGTGGGTTACGGTGACCGCGAGTTCCAGGAGAGCTTCACCTACTTCAGTAGCTTCATGAACCCTCCCGAGGAGCCTCTGGACGTCCTGATCTGCGATGAAGCGCATCGGCTCAGGGAGATCTCCGAGACCCGATCAGGCGAGAAGGGTGCAAAGCCACAAGTCGAAGAAATCCTGGACGCTTCTCGAGTCGCCGTGTTCTTCCTCGATGAGGGGCAGTCGGTACGGCCGAACGAAGTCGGCACCCAACAGTTCATCGTGGACGCCGCCGAAAAGTACGGAGCCCCGGTCGTTCCTCTCGACCTGCGGGCACAGTACCGGTGCGGAGGCAGCGATGCCTACGTGAACTGGGTCCATGACCTCCTCGGCCTCTCGGGCAAGGAACCGGGGAAATGGGTCCCCGACGGGCTGATGCATATCGAGGTCGCCGATTCACCGGAAGAAATGGAAAGGATCGTCCACGCGGAAGCCCGTGCCGGGGCAACTGCCCGCATGGTTGCCGGGTTCTGCTGGCCCTGGAACCCACCGCAGGGTAAGGAGAAACGCCTCGTGGCCGATGTACGCATCGGCGACTGGCACCGCCCGTGGAACGCGAAGGGCGACAGCTACTGTGAGAACGGCGCTGTTCCTCCGGGCACGCTGTGGTCCGTCCACGAAGGGGGCATCGGTCAGATCGGATGCGTATATACCGCGCAGGGGCTCGAGTGGGACTGGTGCGGCGTCATCATGGGCGACGACATGGTGAGGCGGGACGGTCAGTGGGTGTTCCAGCGGGGAAAGCGGAGGACGGACAAGGAGACCGGGTACAGGCGCGTAGCCGTACCGGGTTCGCTGGACGATGAAGTCCGGAACAGCAACCTCAGTGATGAGGAGTTTCGTCAGTGCGTCCGCAACGCCTACCACGTGCTGCTGACCCGAGCCAGCCGGGCCACGGTGCTCTATTCAACGGACGAAGAGACGCGAGCGTACCTGAAGGAGCTGGTCGGCGAGGTTCAGATCCATGGGTTGCGGCCTTCCTGGCAGGAACTCCCACCGGCGCTGCGGGTCCCGCACCAGAAGCGACCGGAACATCGACGCCCCGGTAAGAAGAAGCCCCAAGCCCCGGAGGGCCAGGACCCTCTCTTTTGAGGTCTGTCCGACTACGGCACCTCGGGAGAGCGAAGAGACGTGGCGGGTTCCCGGACCCGCCACGTGCCGCCTCAGAAGAGGAGGCGGGAGACTGCCGCCGCCAGTGCCGTCGCCAGCACATTGGTGACGGTCTTGGTGGCGACGTCGAGGAGGACCTTGCGGATCCACACACGACGCGCAGACTTGTACTCGACCGGGTTCATATACCACTCCACAGATGAGTCGGCGGAATGGTGAAGCAGTTGCCCCACCGGGCAACTGCAGTGGTGCCGTACTGTTCAGCACGGCGGACCATTCGCTCGCACTCAGTGCAGTGGATCAGAACTCGGGCCTCGTACCTTCCGGGAAGGTGCGCAGCGTAAACATCCTAGCCCATAAGGGCGTTGGGCTCGGGGTCCTGAGGCTCTCGCCGAACGTCACCCTCGCAGCGGCACCGTCGTCCAAGAGCTCTTCCGGTGGGTCGTCAGCAGGCGGTGGGAGGCGCGGACCTCGCGGTACCAGGAGCCGAGAGTGTCCTCGTCGAAGTGGAGGCAGCGGCCCAGGACGTAGCCGAGGGAGAAGTCGGTCCAGGTGTCGTACTCCTCGGCGGCTGCGGCGCCGATGGCGCGGAGTGCTTCGCGGGCCTCCTCGGGGCGGCCAGGGTGCGACGGACGTGGGCGTGCGGGGCGAGGAGGCCGTCCTCGCGGAAGCGGGCCTCGTAGCGCGGTATGCGGGCGAGGACCTCGTGCGCCGCAGCGACGGCGCCGGACAGTTCGGGGTGGTGGGGGCCCAGTTGGTCCACCAGCAGGCGGCCGATGGCGTCGCGCCACGCCTGCTCGGTGACCGGGGCGCCCTCCTGCCGTACCAGGAGGGCTGCCCGCGCGCCCATGGCCATGTCCCACAGCGGGGTGGAGACCTGCGGGTCCGTCTCGCCGCCCGAGCGGGACGTCCGCAACCGGTTGCCCACCCAGGAAGGATCGGCGACCTGCGCAGAAAACCGAACACCCTGGGCCCCGTGTGAAACCGAACCGTGCCGCGACCGTTGGAGCGTAGCCGGAGTGGTCACGGGTGGGGCCCCGCACCTGTGGGGTCGTCCGGTTCGGGGGTTTCCCCCTGTTCGTCCGCCGCCCGGTGGCGTTCCGCAGCCAGTGCCGTCACCCGGTGTCGTACGGCGTGCCAGCCCGCCCACAGGGCGGCGGCGATCAGGGGGAGGCAGGCCACCGTCCAGGTGCCGATGTCGCCGTCGGAGGCCATCAGTACGACGACCAGCAGCAGGAAGGCGAGCGTCAGGTACGAGGTGAAGGGCGAGCCCGGCAGGTGGAAGCCGCCGTCCTTGGCGCGGCCCTCTCGCACTCGGCGGCGCAGCGCGAGCTGGCACAGGATGATCACCGCCCAGGTGCCGATCATCGTGACGGCGGAGAAGTTCAGCACGATGGAGAAGGCGCGCTCGGGGACGACGTAGTTGAGGGCGATGCCGAGCAGGTAGCAGGAGGCGGTGAGCAGGATGCCGCCGAACGGCACGTGCCTGCTGTTCATCTTCGTCGTGAAGTGCGGTGCTGATCCGGCGAGCCCCATGGAGCGCAGGGTGCGCCCTGTCGAGTACAGGCCGGAGTTGCAGCTGGAGAGCGCTGCGGTGAGCACGACGAAGTTCATGATCTGCCCGGCGCCGGGGACGCCGATGCGGCTCATCAGTGTCACGAACGGCGACTCGTCGCCGCTGTAGGCGCTCCAGGGGAGCAGCAGGACGAGCAGCAGTACCGAGCCCACGTAGAAGACGACGATGCGCCAGGAGACCGCGTTGATGGCCTTCGGGATGACCGTCCGCGGGTTCTTCGTCTCGCCCGCGGTGATGCCGACCATCTCGATCGCCGCGTAGGAGAAGACCACCCCCTGCACCACCACCAGGGCGGCCACGAAGCCGTGCGGCAGCATCCCGCCGTGGTCGGTGATCAGCTGTGGTCCGCCCGCATGTCCCTGTACCGGGTGGCGGCCGGCGAGCAGCCAGCAGCCGACGGCCAGGAACGCGATGATGGCGGCGACCTTGACCAGCGCGAACCAGAACTCGAACTCGCCGAACCAGCGCACCGATATCAGGTTCGCGCCCAGCACCACCAGCAGGGCGAACAGCGCCAGCGTCCACTGGGGAATGGCACGCAGCGCGCTCCAGTAGTGCAGATAGACGGCGACCGCGGTGATCTCCGCGATGCCGCTGCAGATCCAGTGCAGGAAGTACACCCAGCCCGCCACGAAGGCGGCTTTCTCGCCGCCCAGCAGCTCTCTGGAGTACGAGACGAACGAGCCGGACGTCGGCCGGTGCATCACCAGTTCGCCCATGGCGCGGGCGATGAAGAAGGCGAACAGGCCGGTGACGGCGAAGACGACGACCAGCGACGGACCCGCGGAGCGCAGCCGCTCACCCGTACCGAGGAACAGTCCGGTACCGATCGCGCCGCCCACGGCGATCATTTGCACCTGTCTGTTGCGCAGGCCCGACGCGTAGCCGTCCTCGCGCACCAGCGTCCCCCGGGTGGGCCGGTGGGCTGCTGCGGGGGCGGATGCGGGAGGAACGGGGGACTCGGTGGTCGCCCCGTCCGCGCGGGTGTCGGCTCCGTGCGCCATGGGTTTCGGTTCTCCGTGGACGGATCGGGGCACACCGAAGCCCCGCACGCCGAACGGCACAAGGGCCAGGACAGCGCACAGGGATGGGTGTGCCTGGTGGGCAGGCGGGTCGGGGTGGTGCACCGCATCTCGGACGGCGCACCAGCCGCAGGCCGGCCGCGGGACGGTTGCGGTCAGCTGCGGATCGGCCGGAGTCGGTCGCCTGTGGGTCGGCCCCGGCCGAGGGTCACGCGGGTGAGGGCCCGGCGGCGGTGGTGGGCGGGTGCTGACCGCCGGTGCTGGTGTCGGCGGTCAGCGCACCGCGCTGTGCGGCGCCGCTGTCGGCCAGCACTTCCTCGAGCTGTTGCGCCGGTCGCACCAGTGAGAAGCGGATGCGGCCGTCAGCGGCGCGCCAGAACCCGTGAACGGCGGGCCGGGGCAGGCTGTTGTACTGGAAGGGCGTCGAGAAGTAGTAGGCGCCCGTGTCCCAAAGGGCCACCACATCGCCCGGTGACAGCTCGGGCAGTGCCCTCTCGCGTGCCATCAGGTCCCCGGCGAAGCAGCAGGGACCGGCCACGTCCTGCACCACCTCGGGTGCGTCCTTGGGTGCGCCCTTGGCGTCGAAGGCGCCGACCCGGAGGGGCCATGACTCGGGGGCGAACGCGGTACGGGTCGCCACGTGCGCTCCCGCGTGGGTGACGGCGATCCGCCGGCCGCCGGAGCTCTTGGTGTACTCCACCGATGCGGCGATGAAGCCCTGTTTGGCCAGCAGCGACCGGCCGAACTCGGTGACGACGGTGTACCGCCCGTCGAACAGCCCCGGCACGGTGCGGCGCAGCAGTTGGGCGTAGGTGTCGAAGGACGGCTCGGTCTCGTCGCCCGCGAAGTTCACCGGGAGGCCGCCGCCGATGTCGAGGGTGTCGATCTGCTGTCTGCCCGCGGCGCGGTTGATCTGCTCGGCGAGCTCGAAGACGACCCGTACCGACTCGGCCATCAGCTCCAGCGGTACGCCCTGCGAACCGGTGTGGGTGTGCAGCCGGGTCAGCCAGGGGCGGGCCAGGCAGCTGTCGACGATCCACTGCTCGACACCCTCGTCGCGCAGCCCGATCCCGAACTTGGAGGTGGCTGTCGCGGTGCTCATCGCGCCGATGGAGCCGGTGCCCACCTGCGGGTTGATCCGCAGCCCGACGGGTGCGCCGGGGTCCTGTCCCGCAGCGGTGCGCGCGGCGACGAGCGCATCCAGGCGGGCCAGTTCCTGGGCGTTGTCGGCGTTGACCGCGACGCCGGTCTCCAGGGCGTCGCGCAGCTCGGCCACGGTCTTGGCGGGGGAGTCGAAGACGGTCCGGGAGGCCGGAACACCTGCCGCGCGGGCGAGCGCCAGCTCACCCGGGCTCGCCACCTCGCAGCCGACTCCTTCGTCGGCCAGCAGCTCCAGTACGGGCACCAGCGCGCCCGCCTTGACGGCGAAGGTGTGCAGCACGGGGGAGGGGCCGGTGAACGCCGTGTGCAACTGCCGGGCGGTCTCCCTGATGCCTTGCACGTCCAGCAGGGCGACGACCGGCGCTTCCGGGCCGAGCAGTCCCTCACGGGTCGCTGCGGCGATCGCGTCCTGCCTGCGTGCCACAGCGTCCAGCACCATGTACGGCTCCTTCCTCGTGCGGCTTCCTTGTGCGGCGGTCCCGACCGCGACGGATGCGGGCCCGCACCGTCGGGCCCGACGGTGCGGGGCCGATGGTCGAGGGATCGGGACCGAGGGATCGGGATCTCGGATCGGGACCAGTCGAACCCGTCCACTCTGCGCCCCGGGAGTGTGCCCTGTCTGCGGCGGATGGGCCGAAGCTGCGGCCGGGGTCATGGGGTCTGGCACAACGGGTCGACGGCGCACAGGCCGGCATTGTCCTGTCGCACCACAGGGAGGGCCGACAGTGGTGCGACAGGACAACGCTTCCGCTCGGGTGGCACCGCCGGGTCCCGTGCGGGGGCACCGGTTCCTTGCGGGGTCGCAACGACGCTTCGGCGCGGCTCATGCCGACGGGCCGTCGGGGCGCTGCCCCGCGGGGTAGCGGCCTGCTGCGCGCAGCCCCAACTCGGCCAGCAGCCGCACGTCGGGGTCGTCCAGTTCGAGCCCGAAGTGGCTGCGCAGTCGGCGCAGCCGGTAGCGCAGGGTGTTGGGGTGGATGCCCAGCTGTCGTGCGGTGCCGGCCACGTCCCCGAAGCTGCTGAGGTAGGCGGAGAGCGTCTGCGCCAGGTCGGTGCGGTGCTGCTGGTCGTATGCCAGCAGCTCCCGTACCGGACCGTCCACCTGGGGCGTCAGTTCGGCGACGGCCCGCACGGCCCGCAGGGCGTCCAGCGCCGCCCGTACGTCCGTCTCGTCGGCGACCTCCAGCGGCCCCGGCCCGCCGTCGCCCCGACCGCCTTCGGGCGCCGCCCGGCTGCCGCCGTACCCCGCGCGCGCCGACTGCTCCCGCAGAACCTGCAGGACGAGATGGGCGCAGGCACGGGATGCGGGCGCCTGTGCCGGGCCGGACTCGGGCGTGCCGATCGCCACCAGGGGGCGGGCGCCCGCCTCGCGCACCGCGGTGGCCAACTGCAGCGCCAGCCGCCGGGCGCGTCCGGAGACGGCAGGGGGCTCGTCCTCCGGGAGGGGCAGCAGTACGTCCAGCCGGTTGTCGGCGCGCAGGGTATAGCCGGCCGGCTGGTGGGCGGTCACCTGGAGCGCGGCCATCCGCAGCGCCCTGTCCCGCGCCGTCCCGTCCCCGTCCTGTCCTGGCCCGGTCCCTTCGGCGGCGACGGACAGCACGACGCAGGGCGTTCCCGGAGTGAATCCGAGCGTCGCGGCGGCGGCGCGGGTCTCCCCGGTGCCGTCCAGCAGCGCCCGTACTGCCCGGCGGCGGCGGGTCGAGCCGTTCTGGGTGCGCAACCGGTGGTGCAGCAGATGCGGCGCGGCGGTGCGCGCCGCCTCCCGCAGGGCCTGCCGGGCTTCGGGCCGCAACGGGCTGCCGTCGGCGGCCGCCCAGAGGGAGCCGAGGACCTCGTCACCCGCGCGTACCGCGATGGCCAGCCGCTCGGAGAACCGCTCCTCGGCGGGGCGGTGCACCACGTCGTCCGTCGACCACAGGGTGCGCAGAAACCCGCTGGCGGCCAGTTCCGCCAGCCGCCACCGGGGCACCTGCTGACCGAGGATCGTCTGCCGGCGCAGCGGGTCGGCGCCGTGCTCGGTCGGTGAGAAGGCCAGCACCCGCGAGTCCGGGTCCTCGATGGTGATGGCTCCGCCGACCAGTTCGGAGAAGGCCCGCGCCAGTGCGGACAGGTCACCGAGCGGTACGTCGGTGGGGGACTCCGTGCGGAGCGGGCCGCCGCCGTAGGCGAGCCCTGCCCGCAGCATGCCGATCAGCTCGGTCCACTCGATCCACGGCGCCCTGGTCAGCAGCGCGGTGGCGGTCTCCTCGGCGACCTCCAGCAGCCGCCGCGACGGCCCGCTCGCCCCGCGCCGTACGACGACGGTGACGGCGCCTGCCCGCGCGGCCGACCGCAGGACCAGCGGGGCGACGTCGGAGGAGTCGTCCACCCCGGCCGCGATCAGCACCTGCCCCTGGGCCGCGAGCGTCTCTCCGGAGTCGAACACTCCCACCCCGCGCACGGGGACACCGGTACCGCGGGGGGCCCGCACGACCTCCAGCGCCTCGCCCGCGCCGGTCGCCAGCAGGCTCGCCAGCGTGGGAGAGGCCTGCTGCGGCTCTGCCGCGGGGGCTGTGTGTGAGAAGGCGGCGGAGGCGGAGGCCGCAGTGGCCGCCGGGCCGCACGGTGCGCCCGGGCCGTCCGGAGAGCCGGGGGCCGCCGTGTCCGCAGCTGCCGCGGCGGCGTGCGGGCCGTGCGACGGGGTGGAGCTAGGCATGGCTCAAGTGTGGCCCAGCACCCGGAGGGGACGGGGCGGCGGTGCCAGGAGTCCGGCGGGGCCCCAGCGGCGTCACAGGGGCTCGTCCCACTGGTCGAGAAGGCTGTCGGTGTCCTCGGTGGGGCCGGTCGCCTCGCTGTGCAGGTTCTGCTCGGTCCACATCACCTTGCCGTGCGGCGTGTAACGCGTTCCCCAGCGCTCGGCGAGCTGTGCGACCAGGAACAGCCCGCGCCCGCCCTCCTCGGTGGCTGCCGCGCGGCGCAGATGGGGCGAGGTGCTGCTGCCGTCGGCGACCTCGCAGGTGAGGCAGGACTGGTACAGCAGTCGGACCCGGATGGGTTCGCTGCCGTAGCGGATGGCGTTGGTGACCAGTTCACTGAGGATCAGCTCCGTGGTGAAGGACTCACCCTCCAGCCCCCACTCGGACAGTTTCCGGCTGACCTGGGCGCGCAGTGGTGCCACGGCACCGGAGTCGGCGGGTACGTCCCACTGTGCGACGCGGTCGGGGTCGAGCAGCCGGGCGCGGGCCGCCAGCAGCGCGACGTCGTCACTGGGCTCGGTGGTCAGCAGGGTGTCGAGCACGGCGCGGCAGGTGTCCTCCGGCGATCTGCCGGGGTGGCCGGTCAGCGCCTGGTGCAGAAGGGCCAGGCCGTCGTCGATGTCGCGTTCGCGGTCCTCCACCAGGCCGTCCGTGAACAGGACGAGCTGGCTGTCGCGGGGCAGCCGCAGTTCGGCCGTCTCGAACGGTGCGCCGCCCAGGCCGAGCGGCAGTCCTACGGGCACGTCCGGGTACTCGACGGTGCCGTCGGGGAGCACCAGTGCGGGCCCGGGGTGGCCTGCCCGCGCCATGGTGCAGCGGCCGGAGACCGAGTCGTAGACCGCGTACAGACAGGTGGCTCCGGTGACGATCGCGCCGTTGCCCTCTGCCGTTTGGTCCTGGTCGATCCTGTCGACCAGTTCGTCCAGGTGCGCCAGCAGCTCTTCTGGTGCCAGGTCGAGGGAGGAGAAGTTGAGCACTGCTGTGCGCAGCCGGCCCATCGTCGCCGCGGCGTGCAGGCCGTGCCCCACCACGTCGCCCACCACGAGCGCCACCCGGGCGCCGGGCAGCGGGATGACGTCGAACCAGTCCCCGCCCACCCCCGCCCTGGTGGGCCGGTAGCGCGACGCCACCTCCAGGGCATCCTGTTGGGGCAGACCGCGCGGCAGCAGACTGCGCTGCAGGGTGACGGCCATGGCGTTCTCGCGGGTGTAGCGGCGCGCGTTGTCGATGCTGACCGCGGCGCGTGCCGTCAGCTCCTCGGCGAAGGCCAGGTCCTCCTCGCCGTAGGGCTCACTGTCTTCGGTACGCCAGAAGTCGACGGTGCCCAGCACCACACCGCGTGCCCGCAGCGGGGTGCTGATCAGTGAGCGGATGCCGTACTCCAGGGCCTGCCGACCGTGTTCGGGGTGGTGGGCCAGCCAGTCGTGCGCCTCCCGCAGGTCGGTCAGCAGAACCGCCTGTCCGCTCTCCTCCGCTGCCTCGCCGGGCACCGTCTCGACGGTCCGGACGACCTCCCCCACCGGGAGCAGGGGCGCGTCGTCGCGGACACCGCTCATGGCCGTGCGGCGCATGTCGGTGCGGGCGGCCGAAGGCTCCTCACCGCGCAGCACCGGGTCCAGCAGTTCCACGGTGGCGAATTCGGCGAACCGGGGCACGGCCACCTCGGTCAGCTCCTCGGCGGTGCGCACCACGTCCAGCGTGGTGCCGACCCGCACCCCGGCCTCGTACAGCAGCCGCAGCCGCTCCCGAGCCCCTTCCGCGCGGCCTTCCAGCGCGTGCAGCTCGGTGCTGTCCCGCAGGGTGGCCACCCGGCCCGGCGGGCCCTCCCCGCCGCGGGTCGAGCGGACGTTGACGGACAGCAGCCGTCCCTTGGCCAGGTGCACCTCGTCCGAGGCGGTGCGGCCCGAGGCCAGCAGTGCTGCCATGCCCGCACCCAGGCCGACCTCGTCGACGCGGCGTCCCTCCACCTTCTCGGGCAGTTCCAGCAGCCGCCGGGCCTCCTGGTTGACGAGGACCAGCCGGCCGGCGTCGTCCAGGATGAGCACCCCTTCCCGGACGGCGTGCAGCACCGCGTCGTGGTGCTCGTACATGCGGGTCATCTCTTCGGGCCCCAGGCCGTGGGTCTGGCGCCGCAGCCGCCTGCTCACCAGTGCGGAGCTTCCGGAGGCGAGGACGAGTGCGCCCGCGGAAGACATGAGCAGCACGGGCAGCTGATTCTTCACCCCTTCGTTGACCTGCGAGATCGGCACCCCGGTGGACACCAGCCCGGCGAGACTGCCGTCCGCGCGGGTGACGGGGGCCACGGAGACCATGGTCTCGCCCGTGGTCGCCTTGAAGATCCTGTTGGAGGAGCGGCCCTCGCGGGCGGCCTCGACGATGTCCTTGAAGGGCCCGATGACGTGTTTGCCGATCAGGTCGGGGTCGGGTGCCGCGACGCGGATTCCGTTCGGCTTCCAGACGACCACGTAGGAGACATCGGTCGCCTTGCGTACCGCCTCGGCACGGGGCTGGAGTACCGCGGTCGGGTTCGGCCGGTCCAGGGCGGCCACCACGTCCGGTGCCTGCGCGAAGGTCTCGGCGACGGCGAGGGATTCCTGCTTGGCCTGGCGGTTGCTGTCCCACCGGGCGTGCAGGACGAAGGCCACCACGACGGCGATCATGAGCAGCACGATGACCGTCACCTGAAGGACGAAGACCTCCCCCGCGACGGTGCGGGGCCCGAAGGGGAACCGGAGGCGGCGCCGGCGGGGCGGCGGCTGTTCGCTGTCCGGAGCAGCGGGCGTTTCCTCGTC
Source organism: Streptomyces smyrnaeus (assembly GCF_017676345.1). Classification (GTDB taxonomy): domain Bacteria; phylum Actinomycetota; class Actinomycetes; order Streptomycetales; family Streptomycetaceae; genus Streptomyces; species Streptomyces smyrnaeus. The sequence goes on from NZ_JAFFZM010000015.1 coordinate 179,408, forward strand.
CCCGGGACCTTCCTCGGAGCGCGCGGAGGCGGGCGGCACCCGGCGGTGCCGTTCGCGCCGAGCCGACCGGCGCCAGAAAAGTCCGCGCATGACCCTTTTCTAGCAGTTCCCGGCGTTGCGAGCCTCCGTCGACTCGGGCGTCCGCCCCCGGAAAGCCCCGGGCTTCCGCCCGCCCGCGCCTGACCGGGAAGCAGCGGGGCGGGCACGGAGGGGCGGAGGGGAGCCGGAGCAGGGGTCTTGTCAAAAATCCAGGATTCTGTTTACTGTTCCTTCGTGAACGGTTACGACGAGCGGTTCCTGACCCGCAACGGCCTGGCGGCCCGCCAGCTCGCGCTCCTCCTGCTGGAGTACGAGCCGGAGACGCGGCTGCCCCGCGTGCGGGATTTCGCCGAGGAGCTGGGGTGCGGCAACGGCACCGTCCAGGCCGCGCTGCGGCTGCTGGAGGAGGCCGGGGCGATCGAGACCGCCGCGCGCGGTCATCTGGGGACGTTCCTCATCCGGTCGGACCGCTCGATCCTGTGGCGGCTCTCGGGGCTGGGTACGCTGCTCGCCGCCATGCCGCTGCCCTACTCCCGCCGCTACGAGGGGCTGGCCACCGGCCTGCGGGCCGCTTTCGACGACGCGGGGACGCCCTTCGCCATCACCTTCATGCGCGGCGCGGGCAGCCGGGCCACGGCGCTGCTGGAGGGCAAGGCCGACCTGGTCGTCCTGTCCCGCTTCGCCGCCGACCGGCTGATCGAGGAGTATCCGGAGGACCTGTCGCTGGTGGTCGACCTCGGCCCCACCACCTACGTCGGCGCCCACGGGGTGCTGTTGCGCGAAGGCGGCTCGCTGGACGCACCGGACCTGCGCGTCGCGGTCGACCACGCCTCGGAGGATCAGCGGATGCTCGCCGAGCGGGCGTTCGCCGACCGGGACGACGTCGAGTGGATCGAGTGCTCGTACATGCAACTGCCCGATCTGCTGGCGCAGAACAGGGCGGACGCCACCGTCTGGAACCTGGACGAGGTGCAGGGCCGGATCGACGCGGGCATCGACGTGCTGCCGCTGGGCGACGAGATAACGCGAGACCTGTCGCTGCGGAACTCCAGCGCGGCGGTCATCGGAAGAGCCGAGAGCGTCGCCGCGCTGCACGCCATACGGGACGCCATCGACCCCGAACGGGTGACAAAGCTGCAGTCCGCGGTCGTACGGGGAGAACGCATGCCCTCGTACTGACCCGGCACTCCCTCCGCAGCGCACGGGGGTCGCGCCCGGCCAGGACGGGCTCGGGCTGCCACGAGAATCCAGTATCCAGCTTTCTGTCGCCGCCGAGGAGAACGCCGTGGACGACCAGCTCGCACTCCGAATCCAGCTCTTCCGCGAGGGCGGCCAAGTCCGCCCCGAGGTCGTCGACTTCGTGACGGCCGAGCTGGCCGCGCTCGCCGACGAGGGTGCTCCGGTCACCGAGGAGACGGCGGGCATGCTGACGAGCCATCTGATGATGGCCCTCACCCGGCTGCTCGACGGCGAGCCCATCGAGCAGTTCCAGACCGACGAACAGATCGCGGCGGAGCTGGCCGACCACCCGGCGGCCGTCGAACGGGCGCGCCGCGTCGCCGCCCGAGCCGAGAAGGAACTGGGGGCCGCGTTGCCGGGCTCGGAGGTCAACTTCATGGCCATGCATCTGGCAGTCCTCGCCCAGCGCGTCTCCGGCTGACCCGCCGCCCGTCGTCCCCCTCCCGGATCTCCCACCCCCGCAGACCGTCCCGTACCCCGATACCCGGGCCAGGCCTCAACCCCCGGGCCCCGCAGCACAGATAAGAGGCAACAAGCCATGACGAAAATCCTCACCGGCGGAGTCGGCAAGACCGAGGTCGCGAATGCCGTCAAGGCGCTCGGTCTCGACGGCGTCGACGTCGCCGTCTCCAGCGACATGGATGCCGCGATGAAGCTCCGCTCCGGCCAGGCCGACTACTTCCTGGGGACCTGCCACACCGGTGCGGGCGCCTCCCTCGGCGTCCTCGTCGGCCTCCTCGGGCAGCCCGCCTGCCACACCTTCGGCCGCTCGGTGCCGACCGAGGACGAGGTCGCCGCGCTGCTGGCCGAGGGCAAGAAGGTCTTCGGCTTCTCCATGGACCAGATCGAGACCATCGCCCCCCTGCTCGCCCGCGCCGTCGCCGCGCGTGCCTGACCGGGTGCCGGCGCAGACACCCCGGGCGTGAAGGAGCGACCCCGTGAGTACCGTGAGCACCCCCGGCTGGCAACTGGCCGCAGACGCCGGGCTGGACTTCTCGCTGCCGCAGCAGCTGACCGTCATCCTCCTGTGCGCGCTGACCGCGTTCATCTCGCACATGGCGCTGGCCGTCTTCAACGACGGAGTGCGCCCGTTCATGCTGGACTTCATCCACGGGCGTACCACCCGCTCGGCCACCACGGCGGTCTCCTTCGGGCTGTCCGCCGGCTTCATCTTCGGGCTCGGCGCGCCGATGGCGCTCTCCTCCGGTGTCCTCAATCCGTGGCTGCTCTTCCTGCCCACCGACATCCTGGGCCTGCTGGCGCCGAAGAAGTGGCTGGCGCCGCTGCTGGGCGCCGGGTGGGGCGCGGTGGTCGTCTTCGGGCTCAACGGCGCCAATGAAGTGGCGCACGACCTGCCCGTCGACTTCCTGACAGCCATGCAGCAGATGTCGACGCCGATCCTCTTCCTGTTCACGCTCTTCCCGGTGCTGGCCATCACCAAGCAGTTCGGCCGCGCCTGGGGCGGGGCGGCGGGCGTGCTGGAACTCGCCCTCGTCGTGCTGACGATGAAGCTGTGGCCGGACATGTTCGCCGGTGCCCTCGCCATGGCCGTGGGTGTGCTGCTGCTGATCGGCCTCGCCGTCCGGCGGGACTTGGCGCAGCGCAAGGCCGACCGGGCGGACGAGGCCGCGTCGGGGACTGCTGCCCAGGGGCCGCCCGAGGACGACCCGATGGCGTCGCTGTTCTCCACCAGCGCTGCCCGACTGCGCCGCTATCTGCCGCTGTTCATGGTGCTCGGCGCAGGCGTGTGCATGCTCGCCCAGATGCACATATTCGGCGGCGGGGAGGCCACCAGCTTCCTGATAGCCAAGGGCAACATCTCAGAGGCCGCTCAGGTCGACTTCTACCGCTTCTTCGGCTTCATCCCGCTGATCGCGACGACGGCGCTGGCCTCCGGCGCCTACGGCATCGCCGGTTTCACGATCGTCTACCCGATCGGCTATCTGATGCCGAACCCGGTACTGGCGGCGATAGCCGGAGCCGCCGTCTTCGCCATCGAGGTCATGGCCCTGTCCTCCATCGGCAAGGTGCTCGGCAAGCTGCCCAGCGTCCGCGACTCGTCCGAGCATCTGCGCAGCGCCATCACCGACAGCCTCCACCTGGCCATCCTCTTCGGCTCGCTGATGGCGGCCAACGCGATGGGCGCCGGCCTCGGCATCCTCGTCGTGGGTGGGCTCTATCTGCTCAACGAGGCGATGGGCCGCCCGGTGGTCCGGATGGCGGCCGCCCCCGCCGCTGTGATCGTCGGCGGTGTCCTGCTCAACGTCCTCTACTGGCTCGACCTGTTCACCCCCGTCAAGGGCTGATCCCACCCCGTCGGCGCCGAGGCCGCGCTGCCACCAGGAAGGCCCACATGAGTACCACCGCCACCCCCCACAACTCCGCACCACTGCTGCACACCGTTGCGGGCCCGCTGTCCGCCGCGTCCGTGACCGGCCCCGCCCTCACCCACGAGCACCTGGTCCTCGACCTGGACCTCAAGGGCGACGGCGCCGCCGTCCTCGACGCGCGGCGGCACGGCCCGGCGGTCGGCCGCGAGCTCGCCGAGCTGCGCGAGGAGTTCGGGCTCTGCCTCGTCGTCGAGCAGACCTGCCGGGGCATGGGCCGCGATCCGGGCGCGCTCGCCCGGATCGCGGAGGAGAGCGGGGTGGCCGTGGTCGCCGCGACCGGGTGGTACTACGAGCCGTTCCACCCGGCGGCCGACCTGGCCGGCGCCTCCGTCGAACAACTCACCGCCACCCTTGTGGGGGAGATCCGCGACGGGATCGCCGGCCCTGACGGCAGACCGACCGGGATCCGTCCCGGTGTGCTCGGCGAGGTGGGCAGCCACGGTGAGGTTCCCAGCGAGCCGGAGGCCCGCTCGCTGCGGGCCGCCGCCCGGGCGGCCACCGCCACCGGCCTGTCCGTGGCCACCCACGCCCAGCTCGGCCACGGCGGACTCGCCCAGCTCGACGTGCTGACCGGGGCCGGGCTCGCCCCGCACCGGATCTGCGTCGGACACCAGGACCTCCTCGCCGCCCCGGCCGTCCACCGGCGGCTCGCCGAGGAGGGCGCCTACGTCGCCTTCGACACCGTCGGCAAGGAGAGCTATCAGAGCGACGAGACGCGGCTGCGGCTGCTCCTCGCGTTCCTGGAGGCCGGGCACGCCGACCGGGCGCTGCTCAGCTGCGACATCTCCCGTCACGGCTATCTGCGTACCGAGGGCGGCCAGGGCTACGGCCATCTGTTCCGCTCCTTCCTGCCCGCCGCTCGCGCCGCGGGGGTGGACGACGACCTGATCGATCTGATGACCCGGCGCAACCCGTTGCGCTTTTTGACCGGCGCGAGTCCCGAGGAGATCTGAGATGGCCGAGACGGCAGCCACCCCATCCGCCGGCCCCGGTCCGGTGCCCCCGCCGCTGCCCCGCACGTTCCCGCTGGCCACCGTCCCGGTGGAGGAGGCGGTCACGCGCCAGTTCCGGCTGCTGGAGGCCACCGCCGCGCACTTCACCGGGCCGGAGCTGTTCGCCGCCGACTCCGGAGTGGTGCCCGGAATCGGGCGGCCACGGACCACCGCGGGCGTCGAGGCGGTGCTGGCCGCCTACTTCGGCGCCGAGGACGCCGCGCTCGTGCAGGGCGCGGGCACCGGCGCGATCCGGGCCGCGCTCGGCGCCGCGGTGGGGCCGGGCGAGCCGCTGCTCATCCACCGGGCGCCCGTCTACCGCACCACCGCCGTCACCCTGCGCGGGCTCGGCGTCGAGACGGTCCCCGTCGATTTCAACGACCTCGACGCGCTGCGGGAAGCGCTGGCCTCCGGCCGCTTCAGCTGGGCGTATGTCCAGCACACCCGGCAGCGCCTCGCCGACTCCTACGATCCGGGTCAGGTGCTGGCCGCCTGCCGCGCGGCCGGGGTCCGCACGCTCGTCGACGACAACTACGCCGTCTTCCGGGTGCCCGCCTCCGGTGTCGAACTGGGCGCGGACGCCTCCTGCTTCTCGCTGTTCAAGCTGCACGGTCCGGAGGGTGTCGGCGCCGTCGTCGGGGCGGGCGACCTGGTCGCCCGGGTGCATGCCGACAACTACTCCGGCGGCGGCCAGGTCCAGGGCCACCAGGCGCTCGACGCGCTGCGCGCGCTCACGCATGTGCCGGTGCTGTGGGCCGTGCAGTCCCGCGTGGGCGCCGAGGTCGCCGAACGCCTGGCCGCCGGAGAGGTGCCCGGGGTCGCCGACGTACGGATCGCCAACGCGCAGGACAGATGTCTGCTCGTCCAGCTCGACGCACCCGTCGCCGGGCGCCTTCCCGAGGTGGCCGCCCGGTTCGGTGCCGCGCCCTATCCGGTGGGTTCCAACTCCCGGTACGAGATCGCGCCACTCTTCTACCGCATGTCCAGCTCGGCTCTGGACGACGCGCCGGAGCTGGCCGACTGGGTGGTCCGTATCAATCCGATGCGCGCCGGTGCCGAGCTGGTTCTCGACATTCTGCGCCGCTCCCTGGAGGCGATCGGCGACGAGCCGTCCGCGCAATCGGCGCCGCACCGCGCGGCAGCACCGCAGTACCGCACAGAAACACCAGAGCACCGCACAAAGGACTGACGTGTTCCTCGACAGCCTCCTCGCCCGCAATCCGGAGCTGGCCGACACCGCGGCCGACCTCCACCGGCGCGGCGAGATCCCACCCGACACCTACGTCATGGACCTGGACGCCGTCGCGGAGAACGCCACCCTCCTCGCGGACGAGGCCGAACGGCTCGGCCTGTCCCTCTGGTTCGTCGTCAAGCAGTTCGGCCGCAACCCGGAGCTGATCCGGGCCGTCTCCCACGCCATCCCCGCCTTCGCCGCGATCGACCCCGCCGAGGCCCGTACGCTGCACGCCGCCGGCGCCCGGGCCGGCAATCTGGGCCACCTGGTGCAAATCCCGCACCGTGCGCTGCCCGAGATGCTCAGCTGGCGGCCGGAGGCCGTCACGGTCTTCGATCCGGCCAACGCGCGCGCCGTCTCGGCGGCGGCCCAGCGTCTCGGCTTCGTCCAGGACGTGCTGGTCCGGCTCGAAGGCGCGGCCGGGGTGGTCTACCCGGGGCAGGAGGGCGGCGTCCCGCTGTCCGCTCTGGACGCGTTCGCCGAGGAGGCCGAACGGCTCCCGGGCATCAGGATCGCGGGCGTCACCGCGTTCCCCTGCGTGCTGTGCGACCCGGAGACCGGCGCTCCGACCCCCACCCCCACCTTCGACCTGGCCGTCGAGGCCCGCGAGCTGCTGGCCGCGCGCGGACACCGGGATCTCAAGCTCAGCGCCCCCAGCGCCACCTCCATGGCCAGCCTGCCGCTGCTCGCCCGGCTCGGCGCCACCCACGGCGAGCCCGGCCACGCGCTGACCGGTACCACCCCGCTGCACGCACGCGACACCGGTCAGCCCGAGCGGCCCGCGTACGTGTATGTGACGGAGGTCGCGCACACCCTGGCGGACGGGCGTCCCGCGGTGTTCGGCGGCGGGTTCTACCCCCGTGCGCGGATCGACTCCGCGCTGCTGCCCCGCACCGGACAACGTCTGGATGTGCAGGACGCGCCGCCCGAGAACATCGACTACTACCGGCTGCTGGCCGCACCCGAGGCAGGCGGCCCGGTGCGTGCCGGAGACACGGCGCTGCTGGCCTTCCGTACGCAGATCTTCGTGACCCGCTCCACGGTCGCGGTGGTGGCCGGAATCGCGTCCGGCAGGCCGCGGTTGGCCGGGCTCTACGACACCCAGGGGAGGGCGCTGTGACCGCGGCGGCGTATGGAGCGCCGGAGGGGGCGCACGGCGCGCGGGAGGACGAGCGCGGCGTGCCTCAGGAAGCCCCGGGGCGGCCGGAAGAGGGCACCGACGCACCGAACGGCCGGGGGCGGACCGTCATCGTCGTCGTCGACGGGTTCGGTATCGGCGCGATGCCGGACGCCGGGGCGCTGCGTCCCGGCGACGCCGCCGCCGACACCTGCGGCCATGTGCTCGACCACGCCCGCGAGGCGTTCGGACGGCCGCTGCGGCTGCCGGTGCTGGGCGCGCTGGGCCTCGGGCTGGTCCATCCGCACCGCGACCTCGCCCGCCGTACCCGGCTGCCGGTCGCGGCGGGCCGGGCGGCGCTCGGCTACCCGGGTGCCGACACGTTCGCCGGCCACCAGACGATGATGGGCGCGGACTTCAGCCGGGTGACGGTCGCCCGTCTCGGCGACCACCTGGCTCAGGTCACGGCTGCGCTGCGCGCGGCGGGTCACCGGGTCGAGCTCCTGGACGGCAGGCCGCTGCTGCTGGTCGACGGCGGTGTGCTCGTGCACGACAACCTGGAGGCGGATCCCGGCATCAACTGGAACGCCTCGGCCCGGCTGGAAGACCTCGGCTTCGACGGCATCCTGGCCGTCGCCCAAACGGTGCGGGCGGTGGCGCCCGTCGCGCGGGTCATCGCGGTCGGCGGCCACGCCGACGGACCGCTGCGCGGATTCGTCCGCGAGGGCGACGGTGGAACGGTCGGCCTGGACACTCCGGCGAGCGGGTTCTACCGGCACGACGGCCTCCAGGTGCAGCATCTGGGCGTGGAGTCGGACCACACCCGGCAGCTTCCCGAACTGGCGGCGCGGGCCGGGATCCCGGTGACGCTCGTCGGCAAGGCCGCGGACATCCTGGCGTGCGAGGCGGCCGTCCGCCGTCCCGCGGTGCCCACGGCCGACGTCCTCGCCCACACCATGGAGGCGGTGCGCGCCGGGGGCGAGTCGCTGGTCGTCGCCAATGTGCAGGAGAGCGATCTGGCGGGCCATCAGCGGGACCCGGAGCGGTACGCCCGCATCCTGGAGCAGGTCGACGCGGGGCTGGCCGCGCTGGTCGCGCTGCTGGACCGGCCCGGTGACCGCCTGGTCGTCACCGGCGACCACGGCAACGATCCGACGATCGGGCACGCCTACCACACCCGCGAGTACGTGCCCGTGCTCATCCTCCGTCCCGGGGTACCCGGGGTGGAACTGCTGCCGGACGCCGCAAGCCTCGCGGATGTGGGCGCCACGGCCGCCGTGGCGCTGGGGCTCGACCCCGCGGGCCTCGCCAACGGCAGGCGGATACCGAACGGCGTCCCGGCCTGAGCGATCATGAGGGGGAGCCGGCAAGTCGCCTTCCCAGGAAAGGACCGTGAACGTCGTGCGCACAGTGAACCTCCCCGCCGGTACCCCCGTCCCGGCCCTCGGCCAGGGCACCTGGCACATGGGTGACGATCCCTCCCGGCGGGCCGAGGAGTTGGACGCGCTGCGCACCGGTATCGATCTGGGCATGACGCTCATCGACACGGCCGAGATGTACGGCAGCGGTGCCGCCGAGGAACTGGTCGGCGAGGCCGTCGAAGGCCGAAGGGACGAGGTGTTCCTCGTGAGCAAGGTGCTGCCCTCCAACGCGGACCGGCACGGCACCGTCGAAGCCTGCCGGGCGAGCCTGCGCCGACTGCGCACCGACCACATCGATCTGTATCTGCTGCACTGGCGCGGGGGCGTCCCGCTGGCGGAGACGGTCGAGGCGCTGGAAGGCCTGGTCCGGGCGGGCGACATCCGCCACTGGGGCGTGAGCAACCTGGACACCGACGACCTGGCCGACCTGCCCGAAGGCGCGGTGCCCGCCACCGACCAGATCCTCTACAACCTCTCCCGGCGCGGCCCCGAGTTCGATCTGCTGCCCCGCTGCCGCGAGCTGTCGGTGCCCGTGATGGCCTACTCGCCCGTGGAGCAGGGACGGCTGCTGGACCACCCGGCGCTGCGCTCGGTCGCCGATGCGCACGGCGCCACTCCCGCGCAGGTGGCGCTGGCCTGGGTGCTGCGGCACGACGATGTCGTCGCGATCCCGAAGGCGTCCTCACGCGGCCACGTCGAGGAGAACCGGGCGGCGGCCGACCTGCGCCTCACCGACGAGGACCGTGCCACGCTGGACGAGGCGTTCCCGCCGCCCACCCGCAAGCGCCCGCTGGAGATCCTCTGACGGGCTGTGCGACGGTGCCAGAGGCGTCCCCGGCGCCGTAAATCGCTGGCAGGTGCGGTCGGCTGCGGCGACCCTGGATGTCGTGTCGGAAGAACCCAAGTACCGAATACGGGCCGCGCACACGGCGTCCACGGTCACCGTCTACCAGGCGTACGCGCCCCGGATCGGGCTGCCCGCGGTCCGCGAGGGACGGTTCCCGGCGGAGTGGAAGCGCGATCGGATGACGTGGATCAAGCCGTCCTTCCTGTGGATGATGTACCGCTGCGGCTGGGCCACCAAGCCGGACCAGGAGACGGTCCTCGCCGTGGAGATCACCCGCGAGGGCTTCGAGTGGGCACTGCGCCATGCCTGCCTGTCGCACTACGACGCCGAACGGCACGCCGACCGCACACAGTGGCAGCGGCAGCTGCGTCAGGCGCCGGCCCGGGTGCAGTGGGACCCCGAACGCGACCTGCAGCTGCGTCCGCTGCCGTACCGCTCCCTCCAGCTGGGTCTGGCGGGTGAGGCGGCGCGCCGGTACGCCGACGAGTGGACGGTCTCCCTCACCGACGTCACCCCGCTCGCCCGCCGGGTGCACGCTGCCGTACGGGAAGGCGCGTTGGACACCGCCCGCGCCCTGCTGCCCGCCGAACCTCCCTATCCGGCAGGCCCGGAGCTGATCGGCCATCTGGCCGGGTGACAAAGGGGGCGACAGCAGAGCTGACAGCGGACATCGTCGGCGACCGGCCCCTAGCCCTGGCGTTGCCCCGTACGGCCGCCCGCGGGGAAGGAACGGGGGCCACGGCCCTGGGGAGCGAGGACTTCGACCATTTCGGCGAGGTCGTCGCAGGCGGCGGCGATCCTGCGGTGGGTGTTGTGCTTCTCGGCGGTGACGGCGGCCAGCAGCAGCGTGGTCAGTGCGGCGGAGCCGTTGAGGGCCTGGAGGGTGACCATGTCCGTGATGAGGTCCTGCCGGGCGAAGACCCCGGTCCGGTCGGTCGCGGCCCCGGTCGCGGCGATCGCGAGGATGGTCGTACTCACCGCGCTGCCCACCAGCCGGAACCGCAGTGCGGCCCACACCAGCAGCGGGAAGACCAGGAACAGCAGGTCGATCGGTGCCCGGGTCACCACGACGGCGACCGCCACCGTCGCCGCACCCAGTCCCACCGCCTCCGTGGCCTGCAGCCAGCTGCGCGGCCGGCCCAGCTTGGGCAGGGACAGCAGCAGCGGGGTGACGACCAGTACGCCCACCGCGTCGCCGGCCCACCAGGCCGACCAGACCGGCCAGAACTCCGGCAGTCGGATGTTGTTGCCCGCGACCAGCATCAGACAGCCCGCGGTCGCGCTCACCGCCATGCCGAGGAACGCTCCGAGGAAGACCAGGCTCACCCCGTCCCTGAGCCGGTCGACCTGCTCGCGGAAGCCCACGCGGCGCAGCAGGACACACGCCAGGAGCGGGCCGAGCGTGCTGCCCGCGACCGAACCCAGCGCCGTCCAGCTCAGCGGCCCCATGGTGAGGAGCACCAGCAGCGCACCGAGGGCCACCCCCGGCCACACCCGCAGGCCGAAGAAGAGCAGACCGGCGACGGCGATACCGGTCGGTGGCCAGAACGGGGTGACGATCGCCCCCTCTACCGCGACCTTCCACAGCAGGCCGAGCCTGCCGCCCGCGTAGTAGCACAGGGCGAGGACGACGAGGCGCAGCAGATACGCCGCGAACAGCCTCCCCCTGATGCCGCCCGGCCACCGCTGGGCGGCATCGGGTGCAGAGGAGGGTCCCGGTGTCCGGTTTGGCGTCGTCTCGCTGGGTGCCACCTGTTCATCAGACAACGCCCGGCGCCGCACCGGCCGTCTGACACGCCTCCGGCCCTTCATAGCTGAGCACCAGCACAGCGGCGTCATCGGTGTGCCCGGTCTGCTCCGCCACCTCCATGACGCGGTCCGCGAGCACCTCGGGGTCGTCGCGGACGCCGTCGTGCAGCACTTGTGCCACCTGCTGCAGGCCCTCCTCCAGGGGGAACCGGGGCCCCTCCACGACTCCGTCGGTCAGCAGCGCCAGTGCGCCGGGCCGGGTGAAGCGGTATTCGGTGACCATGTAGCTCTGGCCCGGCATGACGGCCAGCGGCAGGCCGATCTCCTCCGGGGGATGGTCGATGACCCCGTACACTCCGTCGGCCCGCGCCCAGACCGCGCCCGTGTGCCCGGCACGCGCGGTGTGCACGCTCCAGGTGCGCGGGTCGAAGCGCAGGAAGATGCAGGTGGCGAAGAGCGGATTGTCCGTCGCGACGAGCAGCTCGTTCGCGGAGTGGAGGATCTCGCCCGGGTCGGTGGTGCCCATGGCGGCCACCGCGCGCAGTGCGATCCGCACCTGGCCCATGTAGGCGGCGGCCTCCACGTCGTGCCCCTGCACATCGCCCACGGAGAAGCCGAGGGTCCCGTCGGACAGCAGGAAGCCGTCGTACCAGTCGCCTCCGATGTCCAGGCCGTTGCGTGCCGGCGCGTAGCGGGCCGCGACGCGCAGTCCCGGTGCGGTCGGCAGGGTGGAGGGGAGCATTCCGCGCTGCAGGGCCTCTGCCAGCTCGACCCGGGCGCGCTGGACCTCGACCTCCTCACGGACCCTGGCGGTGAGCCGCCCGAGCTGCGAGAGCAGATCGTCGGCGCTCGCCGGCCGCGCATGACGGTGCCGACCACCCATGTCATGAGCGTAGCCGCGGGCCGCCGTCACCGCCCGGCGAGCGCGTCCGGTCCGCACACAGCGCCGCCACCGACAGCGCGCCCCAGCCCACGGAGACGGCGACCGCCTTGGCGCGGGCGGCCCTGGGCAGCGTGGCGCCGAGCAGTACGGCGTCGCCCAGGTCCGCCGCGATCCGCAGCCAGGCGGCGGTGGTCAGCGCGGGGCCTTCGGGCGCCAGTACGAGAGCCAGCCCCCCTGCCGCGTCCCGCCAGGCCAGCGGGCGCAGCGAGGTACGGGTGGCCTCGGCGGTCCGCCCGGCCTCGTCCACCAGCCCGGAGGGCCTGGCCAGCAGCTGGGGACGGGCGGCGACGACGACTCCGTAGCAGGCCGTCACCGCGCCCACGGCCCGTAGCACTCCCACGCGCATCCGATCTCACCCGTCCTCTCGCTCCGCCCCGCGCCTGTTGCGCCGCTCTCGTCCCCTACCGCAGTGCCCTGGGCACCGACACGCGAACCGCGGCACGGAGGGGCGCGGCGCGGGAGTATCGCGAACTCGCCCCGTACATACGGTAGTCGTGCGCATACTTGCCGCATGCGGGGAGAGCGTGACGGGGCGGGTGACACGGCGGACCGCGTACGGTCCTGCCGGACGATCAGGGTGGCTCCTGTGGTGGAGCCGGTGGCGGCCATGGCGGACGAGGAGGCGTGGTCGGCGCGGCAACGCTATCCCGTGCTGATGGGCTTTCGCCCGGTCTTCGGCCCGGCCAGGGAGCGCACCGAGGAGGAGGGAGGCGGCTGGCAGCTGCTGTCGTACTTCGGCTCGCCCACCCCGGGCGCCCGCGCCGGGCTCGGCTCGCACCTCCGACGCCGCGCCCAGGAGGCGGAGGAGGCGGGCGACGGGGAGACCCGCACCGCCTGCCGGGCGGCTGCCGAGCGCCTCGACCGGGAAGCGCCAGACGAGTTGACCGTACTCGGTGAGCGCCACCGGATCGTACGCGCCCAGAACGTCGTCCGCTCCGGGCCCGAGGGCCCCGAACCGCCGCGTCCCTCCGACCCCGACCCGGTGCAGCCCGGCGCCACCGGTCGGCTGCCCGACCGCACCGAGGGGTTCGTCCTGGACGCGGCAGCCCCCACCGGCCCCTCCGAGGGAGTCCTCAAGGCGGAGTTGCTGGCCCTCGTCCACTGCGAGGGCGACGAGCCCCGGGTCCGCGAGGACGCGCGGCGGGCCGCCGTCACCCATCCGGGGGGCGTGCTGCTGCCGCCCGCCTTCCTCTTCGCCGAGGAGGAGGGCGGTGCCTGGCGTGCGGAGACCGGCGACAGCGGCACCCCGCAGGAGGCCCGCGACGCCCTCACCATGCTGCTGCGGGTGCCGACCCCCGCGACGAGGGGCCTGGACGAGGGGTCCTGTGCCCTCTACAAGGAGGCCGCCGACCGGCTCGACGCCGAGCGCGGCATCGAACTGTGCTTCGCGGGGCGCCGGCTGCGGCTCGTTCGCGTGGAACGGTTGATCCGGATCGGCCCCGACGGTCCGGAGGGCCCGCGCCCCGGCGACGATGCGTAGGACCTACCGGACCGAAGAGGTGGCAGCCTCCGCCGGGCCGGCCTCCGCGTCGCGGGCCAGCCGCGAACGCGGGCGCCCGTAGAGCGCGTACAGCAGGGCTCCGACCGCCAGGAAGACCGCGAACTGGACCCAGGTCACCAGCGGCAGTCCGCACATCAGATACAGGCTGAAGGCCACGCCCAGCAGTGGTGCCACCGGGTAGAGCGGCACCCGGAACCTGCGCTGCAGCCCGGGGTGGGAGCGGCGCAGGGCCGGTACGCAGATGTTCACCACGGCCATGACCGCCAGCGTGCCGATCACCGTCATGTCCAGCACCACGTCCAGCGGTACCACGGCGGCCGGGACGGCGAAGACGACCGCGACGATCCAGGTGTTGGCGACGGGGGTGGAGGTCTTCGGCGAGACCCGCTCGAACACCCGTGGCACCAGCCCGTCCCGCGACATGGACAGCAGGATGCGGGTCTGCCCGTACATCACCGCCAGCACCACCGAGGCGATGGCCACGACAGCACCCAGCGCGATCACGGTCGAGCCGATACCCGAGCCGGTGGCGCGGTCGACGATCAGCGAGAGGGCGGCGGGCTTGCCGCCGACCTGCTCCCAGGGCATGGCGCCGATCGCGGCGACCGACACCAGGCAGTAGAGCAGCGCCACACAGCCGATGGTCACCAGGATGGCCAGCGGAATGTTCTTGCGTGGGTTCTTGACCTCCTCACCGGCGGTGGAGATCGCGTCGAAGCCGATGAAGGAGAAGAAGGCCAGCGAGGCACCGGCCCCGATGCCGCCGATGCCCTCGGGAGCGAAGGGCGTCAGGTTTCCCGCGTCGTAGGCGGTCAGCGCGATGGCGCAGAAGAGCACCAGGATGCCGACCTTGATCACCGCCATCACGGCCGTGGCGCGTGCGCTCTCCCGCACACCGCGCACCAGCAGTACGGCGGCGAGCAGCATCACCACGACGGCGGGCACGTTGACGACCCCGCCGTGTCCGGGCGCCTGGGCGAGGGCGGCGGGGATACGCCAGCCGACGGTGTTGTCCAGCAGTTCGTTGAGGTACTGCCCCCATCCGATGGCGACCGCGGAGACGGAGACCCCGTACTCCAGCAGCAGGCACCAGCCCACCAGAAACGCCGCGCGCTCCCCGAGGGAGGCGTACGTGTAGGAGTAGGAGCTGCCCGAGACCGGGATGGCGCCGCCCAGCTCCGCGAACGAGAAGGCGGTGAAGACGCAGGTCAGCGCGGCCAGGATGAAGGAGATGAGGACGGCGGGCCCGGCTTCGGCCACGGTGTCGGACAGGCCGACGAAGATACCGGTGCCGACGATCGCGCCGATGCCGAAGCACACCAGCTGGAACGGGCCGAGGGTGCGCTTGAGGCCGTGTCCCTCCAGATCGGCGCCGGATTCGGCGACCAGCAGATCGGGGGACTTCAGACGCAGGCCGGTGCGGGGCATGGGACTTCCAGGGCGGTGCTGGGGTGTGCACAGGGGTGGCGTGCACACGCGGACGTGCACGGGGGACACATGGGAAGGGCCCGGGCGGTGGCCCGGACCCTTCGAGGTTGCGTCCATCGTAACGGCGGATTCTGCATGATCCCGCGCTCCTCCGTATGACTATGCACACACGGCGGGGCGGGCGGCGCGGCCTCAGCCCAGCGTCGCCACCATGACGGCCTTGATCGTGTGCAGCCGGTTCTCGGCCTGGTCGAAGACGACCGAGTGCTCCGACTCGAACACCTCGTCGGTGACCTCCAGGGAGGTCAGCCCGTGCCGCTCGTGGATCTCCCGGGCCACGGACGTGCCCAGGTCGTGGAAGGCGGGCAGGCAGTGCAGAAAGCGCACCTGCGGGTTCCCGGTCGCCCGCAGCACGTCCATGGTCACCGCGTACGGCCTCAGCAGTGCGATCCGCTCGTCCCAGACCTCCTTGGGCTCGCCCATCGAGACCCACACGTCCGTGGTGAGGAAGTCCGCGCCGTGCACGCCCTCCGCCACGTCCTCGGTCAGTGTGAGCCGCGCGCCGGTGCGCTCGGCCAGCTCCCGTGCCCGCGCCGTCACCGACTCCTCGGGCCACAGCGAGCGCGGCGCCACGATACGCACGTCCATCCCCAGCAGCGCGCCGGTGACCAGGTAGGAGTTGCCCATGTTGTTGCGCGCGTCGCCCAGGTAGGCGTACGCGAGCTCGGCCGGAGCCCGCCCCGGCGCCCCCGGTGCGTGCTCGGTCATGGTGAGCACGTCGGCGAGCATCTGGGTGGGGTGCCACTCGTCGGTCAGCCCGTTGTAGACGGGCACCCCGGCGTGTGCGGCCAGCTCCTCGACGACCTCCTGTCCGCTGCCTCGGTACTGGATCCCGTCGAACATCCGGCCCAGTACCCGCGCGGTGTCCTTCACGGACTCCTTCGCGCCCAGGTGCGAGCCGGTGGGGTCGAGATAGGTGGTGCGCGCCCCCTGGTCGGCGGCGGCGACCTCGAACGCGCAGCGCGTGCGGGTGGAGGCCTTCTCGAAGATCAGCGCGATATGGCGCCCCGGCAGCCGTGGGCGCTCGGCACCCGCCCGCTTCTCGGCCTTCAACTCGGCCGCGAGCGAGACCAGGCCGCGGAACTCCTCCGCTGTGAAGTCCAGCTCTTTGAGGAAGTGGCGGCCTGTGAGGTCTGCTGCCATGAGGGCTCCTAGCTGCACGCGCTGACGATTGCGGCCGCAATTGTATACGGTCACCGGAATTCCTATACGACCGGGTCGCGCTCCACCGGGCAGCTCATACAGCGCGGCCCGCCACGCCCCCGCCCCAGCTCGCCACCGGGGATCTCCACCACCTCGACACCCTGCCGCCGCAGATGGGTGTTGGTCGTCACGTTCCGGTCGTACGCCAGCACCACACCGGGCTCGACGGCCAGCACGTTGCACCCGTCGTCCCACTGCTCCCGCTCCGCCGAGCGCACGTCCTGCGTCGGCGTCAGCACCCGGATCCGGTCCAGCCCCAGCGCGGCGGCGATGGCGCGGTGCATATGTTCGGGCGCGTGGTCGGAGACCTTCAGCTCGGACAGGCCCGAGCCCGGCTCGATCGTGTAGGAGCGGAGCATGCCCAGGCCCTCGTACTGGGTGAAGGTCTCCCCGTCGACCATCGTCAGCACCGTGTCCAGATGCATGAAGGCGCGGCGCTTGGGCATGTCGAGCGCCACGATCGAGCGCGCCGAGCCCTGCGCGAACAGCCCGTGGGCCAGCGTCTCGACGGCCTGCGGGGTGGTCCGCTCACTCATCCCGACCAGCACGGCGCCGTTGCCCAGCACCAGCACGTCGCCGCCCTCGATGGTGGCGGGGTACGCCGACTGGCCGCCCGCCCAGGTGTGGAAGCCCCCGCCCGCCCCACCCTCCCCGGAGGTGCTCCCGCCCCCCTCGGAGGTGGTGAAGAGCGGATGGTGCCGGTAGACGGCTTCGAAGTGGACGGTCTCGCGCTGCCGCGCCGGCCACCGCATCGCGTTGATGCACACCCCGTCGTAGACCCAGGCGGAGGTGTCGCGGGTGAAGATGTGGTTCGGCAGCGGGGCGAGCAGGAAGTCGTCCGGGTCCATCACATGGAAGCGCACGGAGGCCGGTTCGGCGCAGCGCTCCAGGTACTCCCGCTTGGTCATGCCCCCGATCAGCGCCTCGGCCAGCTCAGCCGTCGGCAGCCGGTCGAAGGAGTCCCGCAGATGGTCGGTGGCCAGCAGGCCGTACTCCTTCTCGTCGAAGACCCGGTCCAGGACGAGGGCCCGGGCCGCGGGCACATCGAGCACCTCCGCGAGCAGTCGGCCGAACAGGTGCACCTCGACGCCGAGTTCGCGCAGGGTGTCGGCGAACGCGTCATGTTCTTCGAGGGCCCGGCGCACCCACAGCACGTCGTCGAAGAGGAGGTCGTCCTTGTTGGTCGGGGTGAGCCTCTTCAGTTCGAGCCCCGGCCGGTGCACGATGACGCGGCGCAGCCGCCCGGTCTCGGAGTCGACATGGAATCCCATGCGGCAATCCTCGCGGAGCGTCAGTCGCTTTGCGAGGACGCCCGCGATTTACGGGGTTTGCGGGGAGGGGGTGCCCCGGGCGGTTGTTCCCGGTCTGCGGGTCGGTTTGTGGCTTGGGGGTACCCCCAAGCCTCCGGCCGGGGTACCCCCACCCGGACGGAGTCTGGGGGAGCAGTTCCCCGCGCCCTGAGGGGCGCTGTATTCAGCCGGCTTGCCGCAACTTGTCTCCCAGCGCGGCGATGTCGTCCGGGCCCACCCGGCAGCAGCCGCCGATCAGCCGTGCGCCGTGCGCCACCCACTCGGCGGCGAGCGCCGCGTCGAACGATGCCGCACCTGTCCAGGCCGCGCGCCCGGCGTCCCAGCCCTCGCCGCTGTTCGGGTAGGCGACCAGCGGCACACCCGGGCATGCCGCAGCGGCCGCCTCCAGCGCCCCGCCGACCTCGTCGGCCGCACAGCAGTTGACCCCGACCGCGAGCACCTGCGGATTGCCGGCCGCCACGGCGAAGGCCTCAGCCAGCGCCTGACCGGCACGGGTCCGGCCGTCCGCCACCGTGTAGCTCAGCCACACCGGCACCCCGCAGCCGTCCGCTGCCCGCAGCAGTGCCTCGGCCTCCACCGCGTCCGGCACCGTCTCCAGCGCGAGCACATCCGGCTCCGCCGCCACCAGTGCCTCGATACGCGGCCGGTGGAAGGCGGTCAGCTCCTCGACGCTCAGCCCGTACCGGCCGCGGTACTCGCTGCCGTCGGCGAGCACAGCACCGTAGGGGCCGACCGACCCCGCCACCCACACGGGTTCGCCGGTCGCGCCGCCGGCCGCCGTACGGGCGAGCTCGACGCTGCGCCCGAACAGCGCCCCGGCCTCCCGCACCCCGATCCCGCGCCGCCCGAAGCCCTCGAAGGACGCCTGGTAGCCGGCGGTGATCAGCACCCGGGCGCCGGCGCGCACATAGGCGGCGTGTGCGGCCTCGATCTCCTGTGGTGCCTCGACCAGCAGCCGGGCGGACCACAGCTCGTCGGACAGATCGTTGCCCTGCGCCTCCAACTGGTTGGAGAGGCCGCCGTCCAGCAGGACGGGACCTGCCGCGAGGGCGTGGGCGAGCGGGAGCGGGGCGTCGGGGGTCACGACAGCTTGGCCTGCACCTGGTCGGCGATCAGCGCCAGATGGTCCAGATCGCTCAGGTCGAGGATCTGCAGATAGATCCGGGAGCTGCCCAGCTCGGCGTAGCGGCCGATCTTGTCGATGACCTCCTCGGGAGTGCCCGCCAGGCCGTTCTCCTTCAGCTCGGCCACCTCCCGCCCGATGGCGGCGGCGCGGCGGGCCACCTCGGCGTCGTCCTTGCCGACGCAGGCGACCAGGGCGTTGGAGTAGACCAGCTCGGAGGCGGCACGGCCGCGCTCCTCGGCGGCGGCCCGTACCCGGTCGAACTGCCGCTCGCTGTCGGCCAGCGAGCCGAACGGCACATTGAACTCGTCCGCGTACCGGGCCGCCAGCCGCGGTGTGCGCTTGGCACCGAAGCCGCCGACCAGGACCGGGATCCGCTCCTGGTACGGCTTGGGCAGCGCGGGGCAGTCCTTGAGCTGGTAGTAGGTGCCCTCGTAGTCGAACTTCTCGCCGGTCGGGGTCTGCCACAGCCCGGTGATGATCTCCAGCTGCTCCTCCAGCCGGCCGAACTTCTCCTTGGGGAAAGGGATGCCGTAGGCGGTGTGCTCCGCCTCGTACCACCCGGAGCCCAGCCCGAAGTCGACCCGGCCGCCGGACATGGCGTCCACCTGCGCGACCTGGATCGCCAGCGTCCCCGGCAGCCGGAAGGTCCCCGCGGTCATCAGCGTGCCCAGCCGGATACGGCTCGTCTCGCGGGCGAGTCCGGCCAGGGTGATCCAGGCGTCGGTGGGACCGGGAAGGCCGTCGGAGTCACCCATGGCCAGATAGTGGTCGGAGCGGTAGAAGGCGTCGAAGCCGAGGTCCTCGGTGGCCTTCGCGACCTTGAGCAGGGTGTCGTAGTCCGCCCCTTGCTGGGGCTCGGTGAAGATTCGCAGTCGCATGCCCCCATCCTGCCTGGCCGCCGTCCCCGCTTCGCCAGGTGCCCTCCTCAGCCGGTGCGCCCCTCGCCGGGGTCGGCGCGGGTGCCCTCGGCACCGGCCGCCCGGGGCACCCTGGTCGCCCCCAGCAGACGGAGCAGGCTGGTGCGGAGCGTGTCCCTGGCCTCCTGCGAGGTCAGTCGTCCGGCTTCGGCTTCCGCGTCGGCGGCGTGGGCGAGGGCGATGGTGGCGGTCACGAGCCAGCCCGCCGGGAGCCGGTCGTCGAACTCTCCGTCGGCCTGACCGCGCCGCACGACGCGCTCCAGCAGTTCGGCGACCGGAACGTGGCGCTCGGCGTCCTGCTGCGCGCTCGCGGGCAGGGTGCTGAGCATCCGGGTGAGGGCCGGATACTCCCCGGCGGCCCGCTCGGCGGCGTCGAGCAGCCGCAGCAGCGCGTCCGCCGCCGGTCCGGAGTCCGGGTCGGCGGCGGCCATGGCGGCGACGGTCTGCTCGGTGAGCCGGTCGAGCGCGGCCGCCAGCAGCTGCTCGCGGGCGGGGAAGTGGGCGTAGACGGTCTGCCGGGTCACGCCTGCCGCGGTGGCGATGGCTTCCACGCTGGCGTCGGGGCGCTCGTTCAGCAGCCGGATCGCGGCCTGCAGGATCGACGCCCTGCTGCGGCGGGCGTCGGCGCGGCGGTTCCGGGCGGTACGGGGGGCGGGTGGGGGAGTCATCATTGACACCTTGTCAAAGTTAACGCTGAGGTCATACCTTACAACTCATACAGCGTGTAAGACTTCCTTGGAAAGCCGAGGCCCCATGCGCCCGTTCGACACGAACGACCCCGGGCGGTTCATCGCCGACTTCATCACGGGGTTCCACGAGGATCTGCTCAGCAGCGAGGAGGACGCCGAAGCGGTCGTCGACCGCTACCACACCTCGGACATCGTGCAGATCGCCGATGGCCATTGGATGGACCGCGCGAAGCTCGTCGCCCACACCCGCCCCATCCGTAAGCGCCGGCCCGGGCTTCGGATGTCGGTGCATGAGGCGTTTGCGGCCGAGGGCCGGCTCGCGGCCCGCTATACGATGCACGTGCGTGACCCGAAGCGCGAACTGGACATCGAGGTCTGCTTCTTCGGTCACTTCGCCGACGACGGGCGCCTGCGGCGGGCCCACATGCTGACGCGTGCGGTGCCCGTGGCCGGGTGACATCTTGCGTACCCCGCAATGGGGCTGCGCTTGCCCACTCCGCGCCCCTGGCGCAGATTGCCCAAGCGCAAGAGGGTGCCCCTTCAGGGGCGCGGGGAACTGCGCGACCAGCCACAGCGACCCGCAGCCCGCAATGGCGAGCAAGGGGCACCCCCTCCCCGGAGCGGGAGGCCCCAGCGCGGCAGCCTCAGGCCAGGCTGCCGCGCTCGCGCATGGAGAGGGTGCGCAGGATCGAGGCGATCCTGTCACCCGACTCGTCCGCCGCGTCGATGGCCTCCATGCACTGCCAGTACAGCGTCTCGTCCTCCGCGGTGACCGCGACACCCACCAGGGCGACCCCCGCCTCGCCCAGCAGCGCGCCCAGGTCGTCCAGCGTGCGCCGGGGGTCCTCGATCACCGAGAGCCGCGCGGCTCGTACGGCGCCCGCGCGCAGCGCCTGGTTCCTGGAGCCGTTGGCTCTGCCGCCCACCTCGCTCAGTCCCAGTGCCTCCGACCGCACCGCCGGAGGGCCGCTGATCGCGAGATGGCTGCCGACCGCCGCCGCCAGCGCCTGGGCCTGCCAGGCCTCGGCAAGGATGTCGGACACGTCCGCGCTGAGCGCGAGGGCCTGGCGCGTGGCGGCGATGAGCCGGACTGCATCCATCTGCCTACCCCTCACTGGTCGTTACCCAGCGTGACTGCAAATGGCCAGCTCCGCCAGGAGGTTTCGGAATTCCGTGGATAAAAGGCTCGTGTGAATAACTTCGTCACTCCATAGAGTGACCGGTTCCGGGCTTCGGGAAACGCGTTTCGTTCCTCTCGATCTTTGCTTCCAGTGCCACGAGGGGGTCGACACCCACCACTTGGCAGAACTGGAGGAGGTACGCGAGGACATCGGCGACCTCGTCCTCCACCCGTGCCGCCGCCTCCGGGTCCGCCATCACCCGGGCCGACTGCTCGGGCGTCAGCCACTGGAAGATCTCCACCAGCTCGCCCGCCTCCACGCTCAGCGCCGCGGACAGGTTCTTGGGGGTGTGGTACTGCCCCCAGTCCCGTGCCGCCGCGAACCGGGCGAGGCGCTGCTGGAGTCCCGCGACCGTGCGGGGGGTCTCGGCCCGGCCGTCGCGCCGGGCGTCCCGGTCGGCTGCCTGTGTGTCGTCGTACTGTTCGTTCACCTCCCAAGGTCTACCAGGGTCACGTCTGCCGTCCGCGCGGTCTCCTGTGCCAGCGGCCCCTGGTCCGGGCCGGTCGCCAGCAGCCGCACATGGCCGCGCCGGGCCATCCGGCCCGCCAGCGCCAGCAGTTCGGCCGTCTGCCGCCCGTCCAGCCCCCGATCCAGTCCGTCCGCCAGCACCGTGAGCGCCTGCCGCGCCGCCGGCACCTCGTGCACCGTCTCCATCGACAGCACACCGGGACCCGTCAGCAGCACCAGCGCCAGCGCCACGAACCGCAACTCGCCCTCGCCCAGCCACTCCAGCGGGGTGGCCGGTCCGGCGCCGCCGTGCTCCAGCACGCCGCGCACCAGTCCGCTGCCGGTCCGCCCGGCCGGCTCCGCGTACAGCTCCGTCACCGCCCCCGCGCACCCCTCCCGCACCACGGCCAGCAGCGCCGTATGCCGGGTGGCGCACTCCGCACGCGTACGGCGCAGCACATCGGCGAGATTTCCGCAGTCGCCGCGCAGCCTGCCGTCCCCCGCGGCGACGGGCCCCCGCATCCGGCCGGGCACCGGGTCGCAGGCGAAGACCGCACGCAGGGCCACGACCACCTGCTCGACGGCCTCCAGCAGTGCCCGCTCGTCCGCCGTCGTCCCCGCCATCCGCAACGGCAGCAGCGGCAGCGTCAGCCGGTCGTCCGGGAACGGCGTCCGCAGCGTCCGGGGCGCGCCCGCCAGTCGGCAGGTGGCCGACACGGCACGCCGCGCGGGGTCCCGCAGCGCCGTGGCCAGCAGCGTCTCACCGGTGGCACGGGACAAGCGCTCGCCCACGACCCGCAGTTCGGGCTCGGCCTGCACGGCGACGTCGAAGCGCAGCGGCCCGGCCGGGCCCGCCACGGCGCAGCCGAGCCGGAATCCGCGCCGCCCCTGGCGGTCGGGCCGGGCGTCCCGCGGTACGTACGGAGAGGGGCCACCGGGCGGCGCCACCCGTGCCCCGAACACTTCCTCCAGTGCGCCGCCCTGTCCGAGCCGTGCCAGCGCCTCGTAGGCCTCCAGGACGGTCGATTTGCCGCATCCGCTGGGTCCGGTCACCACCGTGACGGGACCCAGCGGGACGGTACGGGCGCGCAGTGTGCGGAAGGCGGACAGGCGCAGCGCGCTGACGGTCGGCGTCCGGACGGTCCGCCCGGGGTCGTCGAGGGTTGCCGCTCCGCCGGCGTGCTGTGGCGCTCCCATGTCGGCGACCGTACGCACGTCCCGCGAGGCGAACCGTTCCCGCATCTGCGGGCTCCCTCGATCGGATGACGAGCCGACTGTCGGTTCGCCGCTCGCGGCAGGCCGCCCGCCGCGAGCCGCCCGCCGATTGTCGAACGCGCCCGCTGTATCGCGCACTCGTGACGACAGTCAGGAGACAGTGATACGTTCGGCAGGTGGCGGCCCGCGCGACCGGGCGGGCGGTCTGCGGTTTGCCGACCGAGCGACGGAGGCTGCGGAATGAGCCCGTTCACCGGATCAGCGCAGCGCACCGCCCAGTGGCGGCATCTGCGGGTCGACGAGGAGGACGGGGTCACCACCGTCACGCTCGCACGGCCCGCGAAGCTCAACGCGCTGACCTTCGAGGCGTACGCCGATCTGCGCGACCTGCTCGCCGAGTTGTCGCACCGCCACCGCACCCGCGCCCTGGTGCTCGCGGGGGAGGGGCGCGGCTTTTGTTCGGGCGGGGACGTGGACGAGATCATCGGCGCCACGCTCGGGATGGACACCGCCCGGCTGCTGGACTTCAACAGGATGACCGGGCAGGTCGTACGGACCCTCAGGGAGGCACCGTTCCCCGTGGTGGCCGCCGTGCACGGGGTGGCGGCGGGCGCCGGCGCGGTGCTGGCCCTCGCAGCGGACTTCCGGGTGGCCGACCCCACGGCGCGGTTCGCCTTCCTGTTCACCAAGGTGGGCCTGTCCGGCGGCGACATGGGCGCCGCCTATCTGCTGCCCCGCGTCGTCGGGCTGGGGCACGCCACCCGCATCCTGATGCTGGGGGAGCCGGTGCGTGCCGCGGAGGCCGAACGGATCGGGCTGCTGAGCCAGTTGGTGGAGGAGGGCGACACGGCGCGGGCCGCGCACGACCTGGCCCGCCGGCTCGCGGACGGCCCCGCGCTCGCCCACGCGCAGACCAAGGCGCTGCTCACCGCCGAACTGGACCTCCCGCTGTCCGGCGCGGTCGAACTCGACGCGGCCACCCAGGCGTTGCTGATGCACGGCGAGGACTACAAGGAGTTCCACGCCGCCTTCACCGAGAAGCGGCCGCCCGACTGGCAGGGCCGGTGAGGCAGCCGTGAACGCTGCGGCTGCCGCCCGTCCGACGGCGGGAGGGGCCCGGCCGCTGCGGGTGGCCGTCATCGGCGGCGGCCCCGGAGGGCTGTACGCGGCGGTGCTGCTCAAACGGCTGGACCCGGCGCGGCACGTCACCGTCTACGAGCGGGACGCGCCCGGCGACACCTTCGGCTTCGGAGTGGTGCTCTCCGACGAGACCGTCGGCGGCATCGAGAACGCCGACCCCGAGGTCTTCGCCACCCTGGGCGCACACATGGTGCGATGGGACGCGATCGAGATCGTCCACCGCGGCCGCACCCTCACCTCCACCGGGCACGGCTTCGCCGCCCTCGGCCGCCGTACGCTGCTGTCGGTGCTGCACCAGCGGTGCCGCGAACTCGGGGTGGTGCTGCGCTTTCGCACCGAGGCGCCCCCGGCGGCCGAACTGGCGCGCGGACACGATCTGGTGATCGCCGCGGACGGGGTGCACAGCGCCACCCGTACGGCGCACGCCGATGCCTTCCGGCCCACCCTCACCACCCACCGTTGCCGCTACATCTGGCTCGCCGCCGACTTCGCGCTCGACGCCTTCCGCTTCGAGATCGCCGAGACCGGGCACGGCATCCTCCAGCTCCACGCCTACCCCTATGCGCCCGACCGCTCCACGGCCGTCGTCGAGGCCCGCGAGGAGGTCTGGCGGGCCGCAGGGCTGGACCGGCTCGACGAGCGCGCCGTGGCCGAGCGGTGCGCCGAGTTGTTCCCCGGGACCCTGCGCGGGCACACCCTGCGCGGCAACCGCTCGCAGTGGACCGCCTTCCGTACCGTCGTCAACGAGCGCTGGTGGCACGGGAGCGCCGGGAAGATCGTGCTGCTGGGCGACGCCGCGCACACCGCGCACTTCTCCATCGGCTCGGGCACCAAGCTCGCCGTCGAGGACGCCCTGGCGCTCGCCGCCTGCCTGCGCGAACAGCCCGACCTGGCCGCCGCGCTCACCGCCTACGAGGCCGAGCGCAAGCCCGTCGTACGGTCCACCCAGCGCGCCGCGCACGCGAGCCTGACCTGGTTCGAGGAGCTGGCCGGGTACACCGCCCAGCCGCCGTACCGGTTCGCCTTCAACCTGCTCACCCGCAGTCGCCGCGTCACCCACGCCAACCTGCGGCTGCGCGACGCCGGGTTCGTCGCGGCGACGGAACGGGAGGCAGGGGTGCCCGACGGCACCCCGCCCATGTTCACCCCGTTCCGGCTGCGCCGGCTGGAGTTGCGCAACCGGGTGGTCGTCTCCCCGATGGACATGTACAAGTCCCGGCAGGGTGTGCCCGGCGACTTCCACCTCGTCCACCTGGGCGCGCGGGCGCTCGGCGGAGCCGGACTGGTCATGACGGAGATGGTGTGCGTCTCCGAGCGGGGCCGCATCACCCCGGGCTGCGCGGGGCTGTGGAACGACGAGCAGGAGGCGGCCTGGCGGCGGGTCACCGACTTCGTGCACCAGCAGTCGCCGACGGCCGCGATCGGGCTGCAGCTCGGCCACTCCGGGCGCAAGGGCTCCACCAGACTCATGTGGGAGGGCATCGACGAACCGCTGCCCGAGGGCAACTGGCCGCTGGTCGCCGCCTCCCCGCTGCCGTACCGCCCCGGGATCGGGCAGACTCCGCGCGAGCTGACGCGGGAGGGGATGGTCGCGGTGCGGGAGGAGTTCGCCGCCGCGGCCCGCCGGGGCGCCCGCACGGGCTTCGATCTGCTGGAGCTGCACTGCGCGCACGGCTATCTGCTGTCCGGCTTCCTCTCCCCGCTGACCAACCGGCGCGCCGACGGCTGGGGCGGCTCGCTGACCGCACGGCTGCGCTTCCCCCTGGAGGTGTTCGACGCGGTGCGCGAGGTGTGGCCCGCCGAACGCCCCATGACGGTGCGGATATCCGCCACCGACTGGGCTCCGGGCGGCACCACGGGCGAGGACGCGGTCCGGATCGCGGCCGCCTTCGCCGAGCACGGCGCGGACGCGATCGATGTCTCGACCGGGCAGGTCGTCGCCGACGAGCGCCCCGACTTCGGCCGTTCGTACCAGACGCCGTACGCCGACCGCATCCGCAATCTGCTGGGCGTTCCCGTCATCGCCGTCGGCGCCGTCTCCTCCTGGGACGACGTCAACTCGCTCGTCCTGGCCGGGCGCGCCGATCTGTGCGCGCTGGCCCGGCCGCACCTGTACGACCCGCACTGGACGCTGCACGCCGCCGCCGAGCAGGGGTACGAGGGGCCCGGCGCGCCGTGGCCGGAACCGTACCGGGCGGGCAGTCGCAGACCTCCCACCGGCCGTACGGACAGCCCCAGGCCCCGGCTCTCACTCTGAGCGCGGACTCCGGCCGCACCCACCACATACCGCTCGGTATGTAGTGATCCCCAGGTCTTCGGCACCGGCGCGGGTCTAGGCTGAGCGGTCTCGTTCCCGATCCCGGCCGGCGGGGGAGAAGGTGCCGCCGGGAGGGTGCGGGCGAGCCAGCGCGGACACCCGCCGAGAGCCGGAAAGGGGAGGAATGTGCCCGCTCTGAACCAGGCCGAACTGGTACTGGTGCACAGTCCGCTGACCGGAGACCTCATCTGGCAGCCGGTCGCCGACGCGCTGCGCGCACGGGGCCGGACCGTCAGCGTCCCCCGCCTCGCCGGAGCCTTCGACAGCACGGGCCCCTACTACCCCAGACTGCTGGACGCCGTGACCGGCCCGCTGACCGCGCCCCTGGACGAGACCCGCCCCGCCCCGGTGGTGCTGGCCGGACACAGCGGAGCCGGCCCGCTGCTCCCCGCGCTCCGCGAACGCCTCACCCAGGGGCGCCGCAGGATCGCCGGAACGGTCTACGTGGACGCGCAGTGGCCGCACCCCGGGGCCGGCTGGCTGGAGGCGGCCCCGCCGCAGCTCGCCCGGCAACTGCGCGAGCTGGCCGAGAACGGTTCGCTGCCGCCCTGGGACACCTGGTTCCCCGAGCAGATGCTGATCGACGAGGTGCCCGATCCGGTGCTGCGCGAGCGCTTCCGCACCGGCCTCCCGCGGCTCCCCCTCGCCTACTTCGAGGAGCGCGCCCCGCACGCCGTCCCCGACCCCGACCACGCCCGCACCGCCTATCTGCGGCTGAGCCCGCACTACGAGGAGACCGCGATGCGCGCCGAGGCCATCGGCCACCGGGTGCTGCGGCGCACCTCACACCATCTGAGCCCGCTCACCGACCCGGAGGCCACCGCCGACGCGCTGGAGAAACTCGCCCGCCGCTTCGCCGCGTGCCCGGCCTGACGGCTGCGCGCCGCCGCCGTACGGTGGAGTCATGTACGCGCGCAGGCGGCGCCGCTATTTCACGCTGATGGTCATCTGCCTGGTGCTGTTCGTCAGCGCCTGGGCCTTCGTGCGGCTGTGGTCGGTGCCCGCCGCCATCGGGATGTGCGTCGTGGCCATGGTCATCCCGCCGCTCGCCGCGATCGTCGGCAACCGGCGGGAATCGGACGACCGCTGGTGGGACGAGCCGTCCGACGACGCCCCGCCGCGGGACGGGAACGGACGCGGCTGAGCCGGCGGCCCCTGCGAGATGCCCGGCGCGGTGTCCGGCGCCGCGCCCTGCGCGCCTTCAGCGGCCGAGCGTCTGCGCGTACACCTCGCGTACGTACGCGTACCCGGCGTCCCGCAGCTTCTCGTGCAGGGTGCCGAACACCTTCGCCGAGCGCTCGCCCGGCCACCGCGCGGGCAGCAGCGCCGACGGCAGGCCCGGGTCCGCGTAGGGCAGCCGCCGCCAGGCGTCCAGCGCGAGCAGATAGTCCCGGTACGCCGATCGACCGGGCACCCGGCTGCGCCGTGTCCAGCGGCGCAGTACCGGCTCGTGCTCGGCGAGGAAGGCGCGATGGCTCTCCGCGATGGCCTCCAGGTCCCACCAGCGCGCCACCGCCTCGGCGGTCGGCGTGAAACCGGTGTGTCGGCCGCGGAACAGATCCACGTAGGGCGCCAGTTCCAGCCGGTCGAGCGCGTGCCGCGTCTCCTCCTCCAGGTGCGAGGGCGCGATCCACACCCCCGGTGCGGCGTTGCCGAAACCGAGCCGGGCCAACCGGGAGCGCAGCACATGCCGCCGGTCGCGTTCGCTCTCGGGCACGGAGAAGACGGCGAGCAGCCAGTCGCCGTCCGGTTCGGGGCGGCTGTAGATACGGCGGTCGCCGTCGGCGAGGAGCTGGTCGGCGGCGGGCGAGGGGCGATATCCGGCCGCTTTGCTGCCGGGTCTGTCCGCGGTCAGCAGTCCGCGCCGCTTGAGCCGGGAGACCGCGGAGCGGACCGCCGGCGCGTCGATGTCCAGGGCGCCGAGCAGCCGGATGAGGGCGGCGACGGGGACGGTGCCTCCGGCCTGGAGCTCACGCCCGTAGGCGCCGTAGAAGGTGAGGATGAGGGAGCCGGGTGAGGGCTTGCTCAACTGCGGAGCACCGGGGGCCTGAGCAGCCTCGCCGAGCTGCGGAAACACGTTTGGAACCACGCTGTCACTCTAGGGCTGCCGCCCGCCCCTCCCGCCGCCCGGCTGCGGCTGCGGGGCCCGCTCCCGCAGCCGGTAGCGCTGCAGCTTGCCGGTGGGGGTGCGCGGCAGCGCCGTCGGGAAGACGAACCGGCGCGGGCACTTGTACGCGGCCAGCTCCCCGCGTACGAACCGCCGCAGCCGCTCGGCCGTGCCGCTGCCCGGTTCGACCTTGGGGGCCAGCACCACGTGCGCGACCACCAGTTGCCCCCGCTGTTCGTCGGGGCAGCCCACCACAGCGGCCTCGCACACGTCCGGGTGGCGCAGCAGCGCTTCTTCGACCTCGGGGCCCGAGATGTTGTACCCCGCCGAGATGATCATGTCGTCGGCGCGCGCCACGAAGCGGAAGTAGCCCTCCGCGTCGCGCACATAGGTGTCCCCGGTGATGTTCCAGCCCTCCCGTACGTACGCGCGTTGGCGCTCGTCCGCCAGATAGCGGCAGCCGACCGGGTCGCGCACCGCGAGCAGCCCCGGGGTGCCGTCCGGCACCGGCACCAGCTTCCCCCGCTCGTCCTCCGCCACGATCCGGGCCTGGTACCCGGGCACGGGCACTCCCGTACGGCCGGGCCGGACCGCCTCGTCGGCGGCCGAGATGAAGATGTGCAGCAGCTCGGTGGCCCCGATCCCGTCGATGATCCGCAACCCCGTCCGCGCGTACCAGGACTCCCAGGTGGCGGCGGGCAGATGCTCACCGGCGGAGACGCAGCGGCGCAGCGACGACAGATCGCGGGGACCGGCCGGGCCCGGCTCGTCCAGCAGCGGCAGCATCGCCCGGTAGGCGGTCGGTGCCGTGAACAGCACCGAGACCCGGTGGGCCGCGATCACCGCCAGCGTGCGGGCCGCGCCGCTCCACTGGTCCAGCAGTGCGGAGGCCCCGACGCGCAACGGAAAGACCACCAGCCCGCCCAGCCCGAAGGTGAAGCCCAGCGGAGGCGTCCCCGCGAACACGTCGTCGGCGCGCGGGCGCAGCACCCGCGCGGCGAAGGTGTCGGCGACGGCCAGTACGTCCCGGTGGAAGTGCACACACCCTTTGGGTCTGCCGGTGGTGCCCGAGGTGAAGGCGATGAGGGCCACGTCGTCGGCCGCCGTGGCGACCGCCTCGAACCGGTCCGGCATCGAGGCCGCCACCCGCAGCACGTCGCCCTCACCTCCCTGGGCCCTCGTCCGGGTGGGAGTACCGCCGTCGGAAGCCGGGGGAGCGCCACCGGCGACGAACTGCCGCATACACAGCCCCGGTACCTCGGCCCTGGCCAACTCGTCGGCCACCCGCGCGTCGCACAGCGCGTGGGAGATCCGCGCCAGTCGGCAGATGGTCGCCAACTCGCGTGCCCGGTGCGCCGCGAGGACGGTCACCGCCACGGCCCCCGCCTTCATCACCGCCAGCCAGCAGGCGGCCAGTTCCGGGCTGGTCGGCCCGCGCAGCAGCACCCGGTTGCCCGGCACCACACCCAACTCGCCCGTCAGCACATGCGCCAGCCGGTCGACGGTGGTGCGCAGTTCGCCGTACGACCAGGTGCGCCGCGGTGTCGGGGCTCCGTGCGGCTCGCCCTCGGGCGGCGGCAGCCCGCCGGAGTGGAAGGCGGGCCGGTCCGCGCCCAGCCGGTCGATGGTGCGGTCCAGCAACTCGGCGCCGCAGTTGAGGCGGGCAGCGCACGAGAGGGCGGGGTCGTCCAGCAGGAGAACGGGCCACTGGTCCCGGGGCGGCAAATGGTCCCGTGCGAAGGTGTCGACGTGTGCGGACGGAGTCGGAATCATGACCGTTCTACCCCCTCGCGGGCGGCCTTCCGCACGTCGGCCGACGGACCACGCGCTGCCGGCGGCGCCGGTGCGGCGGCAGTACGGCGGCAGTTCCGCGCCGGTACGGCGGCGGTGCCGCGGCGGTACGGTGAGTGGCGTCGAGCGTAACGCGTTGGTGACGGCAGTCAATGGTCCGCGATAGACAGGAGGTGACGGCCCGGAGCTTCGGGCCGCACTGGGCCACGGCCGAGGGGAGTCGCCATGACCACCACCCCGCCACCGACCTGCCAGTTCGCCCTGACACCTGAACAGCGCGCGTGGTGTGCGCGCCTGCGCGGCCTGGGCGCCGACCGGCTCGCCCCGCTGGCTGCCCGGGGCGAGCCCGGAAGGGTCAACAGAGGTCTGCTGCGCGAACTCGGCGCACTCGGGCTGCTGGCCCGCGCGGTACCTGCCGAACCCCCATGGCGTCCGGTCGGCGCACTGGAGCTGTGCCTGCTGCGCGAGTCGTTGGCGTACTCCTGCCCGGAGGCCGAGACGGCCCTCGCGCTCCAGGGACTGGGCGCGGGGCCGGTCGCCGACGCGGGTACGGCCGCACAGCGGGCCCGCTGGCTGCCGGCCGTCGCCGCGGGGCGGGCCGTGGCGGCATTCGCGTTGAGCGAGCCGGGTGCGGGCAGCGACGCCGCCGCGCTGGCACTGCGCGCGGAACCGGACGGCACCGGCCGTGGCGGCTCGGACGGCGCCGGTGGCTCGGACGGCTGGCGGCTGACCGGCACCAAGACATGGATCTCCAACGCGCCCTGGGCGGACTTCTACACCGTCTTCGCCCGCACCGGCGAGGCCACCACAGGGAAGGCCACGACCGGCAAGGCCACCGGCTCCCGGGGCGTGACCGCGTTCCTGGTCCCCGCCGACCGGGCCGGGCTCGGTGGCGAGCCCCTCGACATGCTCGCGCCGCACGCCCTGGGCACCCTCACCTTCGACGCCGTACGCGTCACCCGCAGCGACCTTCTCGGCGAGCCGGGAGAGGGATTCGGGGTGGCCATGCGCACCCTCAACCTCTTCCGTCCCAGCGTCGGCGCGTTCGCCGTCGGCATGGCGCAGGCCGCGCTCGACGCCTCGCTCGCGCACGCCGACCGGCGCCGCGCGTTCGGCGGCGCCCTGCGCGATCTGCAGTCCGTCTCGCACCAGTTGGCGGAGATGGCGACCCGTACGGAGGCGGCCCGGTTGCTGGTGTACGCGGCGGCGTGCGCGTACGACAGTGGCGGTGGCGGTGGCGGTGGCGGTGGCGGTGGAGGCGGGAGCCTGGCGCGGCGCGCGGCCATGGCCAAGCTGCTGGCGACCGAGACGGCGCAGTACGTGGTCGACTCCGCCGTCCAGATCCACGGAGCCGCCGCCCTGCAGCGCGGGCACCTGCTCGAACACCTCTACCGGGAGGTGCGGGCACCCCGCATCTACGAGGGCGCCAGCGAGGTGCAGCGTTCCCTCATCGCCAAGGAGCTGTACAAGGAGTTGCGCAAGGAACCACCAGCGCACGAGGCCCGGGAGCGGGCCGCGACGGAAGCGGAGGTGCCGCGCCCATGAGCCCGGAATCCGACGGTGACGGAGTTCTGCACCGGGTCAACCCCGCGGAGCTCTCCCCGCCCCGCGGCTTCTCGCACGCGGTCACGGCCACCGGCTCCCGGCTGGTCTTCCTCGCCGGTCAGACGGCACTCGACGGCGACGGGCGGATCGCCGCGCAGAGCCTCCCCGGCCAGTTCCGGATCGCGCTCACCAATCTGCTGGCCGCCCTCGCCGCCTGCGGCGGCACACCGGCGGATCTGGCCCGCGTCACCGTCCACACCACCGATGTGCCCGCATACCGGGCACACGCGGCCGAACTCGGCCGCATCTGGCGCGAGCTCGCCGGCCGCGACTACCCCGCGATGGCGGTCATCGGCGCGGTCCGACTCTGGGACGAGGAGGCGCAGATCGAACTGGACGGCATCGCGGTGCTGCCCTGAGACCCGCGCTCACCGCGTCAGCCGCCGCGCTGTCTGCGCCGGTGCTCCGCAACGCGGCTCCGCGTGGCGCAGGCCCGCGAACAATAACGCTGCGGCGCACCGGGCCCGGCCCCGAGGAAGAGCCGCCGGCAGCCCGGGGCCGCGCACTCGCCCCAGGCAACACCACCGCGCTCGCTCAACAGCCGCGCGAGAGCCAGCGCAGCACTCGCGGTGAACCAGTCGGCCCAGCTCGCGTCGTCGCTCCGGTCGACGTGCAGATGCCAGGGGTGGCCCCCGTGTCTGCTCAGCCGGGGGCGGGCCGCGCAGCGCTCCAGCAACACGTTGAGCGCCTCGGCCGCGCGGTCGGTGTCGGTCTCGGTCAACACCCGCTCCGTCAGCTGGGCGACCGCCCGGCGCAGCGCTGCCGCTTCACCACCCGTCAGGCCGCGCAACTCCCGCTCCGTCTCACCGTGCCGGGCGAGGAGGGCCGCCATGGCGTCCCGGGGCAGCGCGGGGTCCTCGCGAACGGCGTTGGCGAGGTCGATCAGCCTCCCCCCGGCTGCTCCGGCCGGAAGGTGTCCCCGACCGGGCCGCAGGCCGGGGGAGCCGCCATGAGGGTCGCCGTACTGCTCCATGTAACGCATTATAGAAACAATGCGTTACGCGCGCGGGACGCGCGTGGAGGGAGCGGGAGCCGCGCTGATGGTGACGTACCTGGCAACGGCCTTCCTGGCACGGTTCGCGGACGAGGGCGTCGGTATCGCGCTGGCCCTGCTCGCGGTGGAGCGGACGGGCAGCCCCGCATCGGGCGCCTTCGTGCTCACTGCCTGGCTGGCACCGCACGCGGTGGCGGCCCCCGTGGTCGGCGCGCTGGCCGAACGGGCCCGCGTCCCACGCCTCTTCCACGGCTGCGCGCTGGCCGTCTTCGGCGCGGCGATCGCCCTGCTGGGCCTGACACTGGGGCGGGCGCCGATGCCGCTGACCCTCGGCGCCGCGCTGGTCGGCGGCAGCGTCGGGCCCATGGTCACCGGTGGCCTCTCCAGCCTGCTTGCCACCCGAGTCCCCGCGGGTCAAACGCGTACCCGCGCCTACGCCCTGGACGCCACCACCTACAACGCCGCCGCCGTCGCCGCCCCGGCCGCCGTCAGCACCGCGGCCACCGCGACCTCCGCGACCCTGGCGACAGCGCTCCTGGCGACCTCGGCGGGCTGCGCCGCGCTCCTCTGCATGGCGCAGCGGCTCCCCGCCGCCGACCGCGACGCATCCCGCCACCCGCCCCTGAGGCGAGGGCTTCGGCCCGGTGAACTCGCCATCGGGGTGCGGGCCCTGTGGCACATCCCGCAGCTGCGGGCCGTCACGGTGGCGACCTGCGTGGCCTTCCTCGGCGTCGGCGGTCTTCCCGTCACGGCCGTACTGCTGGCCGCGCAGCGGGGCGAACCGGGTGCGGGCGGGGTGCTGCTGACGGCGTTCGCGGTGGGCGGGCTGGTCGGCTCGCTGGGGGTGGCGCGGTGGCGGCGCGCACCCGCCCCGGCGCGGCTGGCCCGCCTCGGCCTGCTGGCGACCGCGACGGCACTGGCGGCTGCGGCGCTCGCCCCGTCGCTCCCGTGGACGGTCGCGCTGTTCGCCCTCGCGGGGCTGGGCGACGGTCCGCTGCTGACGGCCACCTTGCGCATCCGCGCCGACCACGCCCCCGAGGAGGCCCGCACCCAGGTCTTCACCCTCGGCGCCGGGCTGAAGTTGACCGCCGCGGCGGCGGGGACCGCACTCGTCGGGGCCTTCGCCCATCTCCCGGCCCTGGTCCTCACCCTCTTCGTCGCGGTCCTGCACCTGGCAGCGGCGGCACTTGTGGAGGCTCTCGGCCGACGAAGCGGAAGTCAGCACCGACCGGGCGTTGACGCCTGACCCGCCGGTGGTGATCCTGGTCCGGGCTCCAAAGGGCCGCGGAAAGCCATGATGAGCGGCGGAAAGGCTGCCGCGGGCAGTTGCGGAATGCTGCTGCGAAAGACCGGGCAGGGCTGAGGAGGCAGGGTCGGGGTGCGGGTAGTCGTCATCGGAGCCGGAATCGTCGGCGCGGCCACGGCGTACGAGCTGGTCCGGGCGGGAGCCGAGGCCGTACTGGTCGACGCCGCGCACACCGGCCGCGCCACCGCGGCCGGTGCGGGCATCATCTGCCCCTGGACCGGCCGGGACGAGGAACCCCTCGCCGTGGCCGGCGCCGGGCACTACCCGGGACTGCTCGCGGCCCTCGCCGAGGACGGACAGCACGAGGTCGGCTACCGCAAGGTCGGCGCCCTCCTGCTGCTCCCATCGGACGAGGCGCGCGCCGAACAGGTGCGGGCGCGGGTGACCGCACGCGCGGCGGCCGACCCGCACGCGGGCGAGGTCACCACCGTCGACGCCACCGAGGCCCGACAGCTGTTCCCCGCCCTCGGCCACCAGGACGGCGGCTTCGGCGGCACCGCTCTGCAGCTGTCCGGGGCCGCCCGGTTGGACGGCCGCAGACTGCGCGCGGCGCTCGTCGCGGCGGCCGAACGGCACGGACTGCGCACGGTCGCCGGCACAGCGGGCATCGAGTCCCGCGACGGCCGGGTACGCGGGGTGCGGGTGGCCGGCGAGCTGATCGGGGCGGACGCCGTGGTGGCTGCCGCGGGCGCCTGGTCGAGGGCGCTGCTGGATCCGGTCGGGGTACGCGTCGAAGTCGTCCCGCAGCGTGGCCAGATCGTCCACCTGCGGCTGCCCGGTACCGACACGGCGCACTGGCCGGTCGTCCTTCCGGCAGGCACCGGCCACTACCTGCTCACCTTCGACGACTCCCGCGTCGTCGTCGGCGCCACCCGCGAGGACGGCAGCGGCTTCGACCACCGTGTCACGGCAGCCGGCCTCGCCGAAGTCCTGAACCAGGCACTGGCGGTGGCGCCGGGCCTCGCCCCGGCCACCCACCTGGAGACCAGGGTCGGCTTCCGCCCGGCCGGACCGGACGGACTTCCGCTGCTGGGCACCGTCCCCGGGCCGGCCGGCCTCGTCGTGGCCAACGGCCTGGGCTCGGGCGGCCTGACAGCGGGCCCGTACGCGGGCGCCGTGGCCGCCCGCCTCGCCCTCGGCCGGGAGCCGGACCCGGACGTACGACTGGATCTGACGCCGTACGACCCGCTGCGCACCGCCCGGCCCTGACTCCCCGTCGACCCGCACGCCGGACCCCGCCCCGGTCACCTGCTTGGACGCCGCCCTGTCGCGCCGTGCCGCCCCTCGGGGGAGGGTGGGAGCGCCCGACAGCCCGGGCGCCCCGACCTGCGAGGAGACGCACGATGCGGATGTTGCTGAAGGCCAGACTGGACACGGAGAAGGGCAGCGAGCTGATCGAGAGCGGCCGGATGGGCGAGCTGCTCGAATCCCTGCTGCAGCGCCTTCAGCCGGAGGCCGCCTACTTCACCCCGGACCGGGGCCACCGGAGCTGTCTGATGGTGTTCGACATGCAGGACTCCTCCCAGCTCGTGGCGCTCAGCGAACCCTTCTTCAACGAGATGGGCGCCGAGGTCACCGTCCAGCCCGCCATGAACGTGGACGACGTCAAACGCGGCCTGGCTTCCCTCAAGGGCTGAAGATCCGGCGGCACTGGCCGAGAGGCCCAGACGTGAGATGGCTGGTGTTCGTCGGAAGACTTCAGCCCTGATTGGCCAGCTCCGCCCGCACGTTTGCCACTGGGTGGATAGGGGAGTGTCTCCCAGCGATCGGCGAGGGCGGCGACGAGCGTCAGGCCGTGCCCGCTCGTGCGCAGTGCATCGGGTGCGGTGTCCGACGGCGGCGGGAGGTGCGGCCACAGCTCCCCGCGGGCATCGGTGACCTCCACGCGCAGGCGGGTGGCCGACGAGTCGAAGGCGAGCGTCAGCCGGAAGCTGCGGCCGGGCACGCGGCCGTGGAGCGCGGCGTTGGCGGCGAGCTCAGCAACGACGACTTCAGCACGCTCCGTAATGTTCTCCGGAACGCCCCACGAGCGGAGTTCGGCCACGCCGAGCAGCCGGGCGAGCCGGGCACCACGCCGCGTGGATGAGAGCAGTTGAGTGAAGGTGCGGACGGGGGCGTCGAGTTGTGGAACGGGTCGGTCCATGGAGCCAGCGTGACGTCCGGCACCCGATGGGTGCGAGCGTGGCACTTCGTACGCGGAGTGAGCGTACGGGCACTTCGAGTGGACGGTACGCGGAGGAGGCCGTCACGCTGAGTCGTGAGCGTGACGGCCGTGAGGAGCCGTCGCGGTACGGACGGAGAGGGGCGGGGTATGGACATCGCCGAGGAAGACGCCGACGGGCCCGAGTACGGAGCGGGAGACACCGACGAGCGGTCGGTTCCGGAGGGGGAGTGGGAGCGGGAACCCCACCCGTCGGACAGTCTGCGCACCTTCGGGGCGGTCGTCCAGGCGCTGCGCGAACATGCGGGGCTCAGCCGCGCGGAACTGGCCACCCGCGTGCGGTTCTCCAAGCACACGGTGGAGTCCGTCGAGTTGGGACGCCGCATGCCGGACGACGAGTTCGTGGAGCGCGCGGAGGCTGCGCTGGGCAACACCGGCGCCCTGCGGAATGCTGCCCGCCACCTCACCCGGGGCGAAGCGGGGCTCGCCGCGTGGTTCCGCCGCTGGGCTCGGCTGGAACGGAAGGCGGTCAGCCTGTGCACGTACGAGTGCCGACTGGTGCCCGGGCTGTTGCAGTCGGAGGCGTATGCGCGGGCGGTATTTGACGGCACGATCCCGTTGCGGACCGACGCGGAGATGGAGACGCAGCTCACCGCGCGATTGGAGCGTCAGGCAATGATGCGGGAGCGACCGAAGGTGCCGTTCAGCTTCATCGTCGAGGAGTATGTGTTCCGACGACGGTTCGGCGATGCGGAGGCGATGTGCGAACTCGTGGACCACGTCCTTGAGTGCAGTGCTCCGCGCAACGTGACGCTTCAGGTAGTTCCACTGGAGTCTGGGCTGCATGCGTGTCTGGACGGGCCTGTTCAGATCTTGGAGACCCCTGCGGGGCAGCGGCTCTGCTATTCCGAAGGGCAGCGGAACGGGCGGCTGATTTCGGACCGGAAAGAGGTAAGTCTCCTCTGCCAGCGCTATGACACACTGCGCTCGCAGGCCCTGAGCCCCACGGAGTCCCGGGCCTTGCTGGAGCGACTGCGAGGAGAGCTATGAGCAGCGGTATGACGGAACTTGCCTGGTTCAAGTCCAGCTACAGCGGCAGTGATGGCGACAGCTGCGTGGAGGTCGCGATCGCCGAGCAGGCCGTCCTCGTACGCGACTCCAAGGATGTGTCCCGTCAGCCGTTCACGGTGGGCCGCGAGGGCTGGAGACGGTTCGTGCGCTTCGCGTCGGAGCACTGAGAGGGCGGAGCGTGACGTCTCGCCGCGGCCCCGTCAGCCCCTGCGCTCCTGGGCCCGGCCAGCCCTCTGAAGGGAACTGGTCGAGCAGTTCCTGGTCGACTACCAGTGGCGATGATCGCCCGCTTGAGCTGCGTGAATCGGGTCGCGTCGTGGGGATGGGCGCGCAGGTAGTCCCAGTGGCGGCTCCTGTCAGGCGCGGGAAAGGTCGGTGCCTTCCGGGGCTTGGTAGCAGGGCGAGATGAGGGTGACGTCCATCTGTGGCTTGAGGTCACCCGAGCGTGTCTTCAGTGCCCTGATCGCCACACGATGCCCGGAGGTAGTGTGTACCGCCATGATCTCCGGATTGCGGGCCCTGCTGTTCATAGGCCCGTCCTTGGTAATACGCCACCCCATGCCCGGAAGTCGGGAGCGTAGGTTCTCCATGGCGGTGTCGAAATCGTCCGGGTCCGCTTCCCACAGTGCCCAGGGATGGTCCACTCTGTAGTAGGTGGTGAAATCCGGGTCAATGGCGTCACACGGTCCGGCGGCTGCAGGAATGTGACTTGGGTTACCGGGGATGCCCATGGCATCCACCAGCCGGGACGACATCTGGTTGACCTCGTCTTCTGCCTGGCGCACTGGGCGCACCTCGGGTGTATATCCGAGCTTTCTGCGCACCTTGGACGGCTTGGCGACCCGTTTGAGGCCAGATTTGTCCATGATCGAGCGTCCCCTCAGTGGAATCAGGCTCAGTAGGGCTGCAACGGTTGCTTTCCGGTGTCCGGTCACTGTTTGAGCGTGACGTTGGTGTAGTCACCGGCCACTACCTGGGCCATGTTATATAGGCTGACCGTCGGGTCGCCGTCGGGTTTTTCGTCCCAGAACTTGCCATGCCCCATGGGTCCTCTCCATGGGCCGTAGTCCATGACGTTGCCTCCGAAGCGCGTGTCGGTGGGTATTGCCCGGTCCGGGCCGCCGCCGTGGAAGGCGCGTCCTCCCTGGCGCACCATGGTGTCATCGACCGTATTGTCGGCGGCAACGGCCCATACATGGTCGGCGCCGACGCCGAGGTCTTCCGCACGGCGCACGTGGACGCCGGGAGAGCCCTGGAACATGATGTCGTCGGCCGCGAGGTGGTGGCCCTTGGCGGCTTCGCCGACAACCGCGGAGCCGTAGGAGTGGCCGGAGACGGTGGTGTGCGAGGCGTCCGGTCCGCCCTGGGCTGCCTGGGTGCCCTCGGTGAACCCCCGGAGGGGTTCGGCCCCCTCGTCGGCGAACTTGCCACGGGTCGGGTTGTGGCCGGGGCTGATGTCGGGGGCGTCGTAGTCCAGCCACGTGATCGTCGATACCGAGGCGTCGCGGCCGGCTGCTTTGGCCGAGTGCCGCCACAGGCGGTCCATGCGGTGCAGGTCTCCGTCGATGGTGGAGAGTTTCGCCGTGGTTCCGGGCACGTGGATGGCGGTGTGGTCGGCGGTGTCGGGGTTGCCGTTGGCCAGGATGATCCGCCCGTCTCCGCGGCCCTTGGGGTCGAAGCCGAGCAGGTATGCAGAGGGGAGCTCTTTGATGCCGGTTCGGTCGAAGCGGCTCTCAATGGCTTCGATACCCTTGAGGGTCTCGTTGATGTGGTTCCTGCGGTCCTTCCAGCCGGACGGTTTTTCCGTCAGCAACTGGTTGAGTTCGGTCTCGTAGCGGCCTTCGGTCGTGGCCAGCTCGGCGCGGTTGGCTTCGTCGCGTATGTCGGCGGGCAGTCCGTCGAGCGCGCCGATCTCTGCGGGGTAGAGGGCGAGGTAGTGGTCCCTTTCCTCATCGTCGAGGAGGTCCCACCACCGTTTGTTCTCCTTCGGGCTCCTGCCCTCGGGGGGGTGGGGAAGGTCGGGCCCGGTTTTGGCGGCGGCTTTCCGGGAGGCTTCGGCGTCGGCAGCGGTGTCGTTCCAGTCTCCGGACGAGACGTGCAGTTCGTCGTCTGCTTTCAGGCGCCGCAGGACGCGGGCGTATGTCTTGTCGGCCTCGGTTGCTTGCTCGACGGCGTCGAAGATTTCCTGGGCGATCTCCCGGGCTCTCATTTTCTTGATGTCGGCGCCGTTGGTTGTACTGCCGTAGGGTTTGCTTTCGTCGTCGTCTTCCGTGACGGCGGAGGAATAGGAGACGGAGCCGTCGGACTCGACGGTGAAACCTTCGCGCTTGGCCTCTTGCAGGGTCTGGTTGAGCTTGGTCTTGGCTTTGCACAGAATTTCTTGCAGCAGGTCGATGTTGGTGCGTATCAGCCCGGTCTGGCCCTGCATGTAGTGGAAGTTGTCTGCAAGCTGGCCCACTTGACGCAGGGCAGCATTGGCGGCGCGGCCTGCGAGCTTGCCTCGGATGCCGGGGGCAACGTTTCTGTTGAGCTCGTCTTTGCCGCGATCTCCTGCGGAGGAGAGACTCTTGTAGAGATCCGCGGCGCGACCCAGGGCTTCGGTGTCGAGCTCGGCGAGCGTCTGCCATTTCACCGTCTCTCACCGCCCGGGGGTGTCGCGGTAGCGGTGTGAGAGCCGGTCGAATTCGCTGCCGCGTTCTTCGTCGTTGTTGTGCTGCATGGTGCCTGCGTTGTGCATGCTCCCGGCCAGGCGGGTGCAGCGGTCTGCGACTTTGTCGGCGTACTCAACCCATGAGCTGTGCAGAGTATCGGCGATGACGCCGGCACACTCGAAGTCCCCGTCGGTCCCGTCCAGGCCGAAGAGCATGTTGACGCCGAGCGTGTCGACGAACATTTGCATTCCGGCCTGGCTGAGGGGCCGCTTGAGCTGGTCGGTGTCGTGCGCGGCCTTGCGCCAGGCGGCCCGGTCGGAGACGGTCTGTCCGTCCGAACCGGTCTCGTCCGACTGAGGCTTGGCCCCGCCTGCCAGCTGCAACCGCGCCGACCCATGACTGTCGGGGGATAAGTCGTTGATCGCCGAAGACCCAGGCTCGGCGATGGTATGCGGGTCGGGAACTCCGATCACATCGTGGATCGCCGAACGCTCAACCACGTGCTGCCCCCGTACCTTCTCGCTGGTTGAGTGTGCCCGCCGGGGGTCGGGTGCCGGCAGGACGGTGATAACTATAGTTCGCAACCGATCAGGTCGGTGCCCCATTGGGTCGTTTCAGGCGAAGTTGAGTACGTGTACTCAGGCGTTCTGTGTCGGTTGGGGCAGTTGGCCACCGATGTCCCCGTCGGCGTGCCAGAGGGGCGACACATGTTGAACGGGTACACGCGGTACAGGGCCGTGGCGCGGTATCGGCCTTCGACTCCAGTGACGCTGTCGCAGGCAGCGGCGTGTCCCCTTCGGTCCGGGGGAGGGACCGTAAGGGGGAACGCACCGCGTGCGGCCAGGGTCTGCAACTCGCCGCTTCCGCAGCCTTGTTGCCGGTAGGCGCAGTGCGCGACCGGGTCAACGCAGAACGTCAAGCATGTGAGTTTGCCGTCGTCCCCCCGGTGCTGCCGCTCCACTGCGACCAGGATGGCCCCAGAGCCGCCGAACGTGTTGGGCTTTCCACTCGGACCCTTGCCCGCGGTTCGCCGAACAGCTGGGCACCAGCCCGGGGCAGTGGCTGCTCCGCCGGAGCGTCGACGGGGCACGGTCTTGCTGGAGCAGGCCGACGGCTCCGGGAAGCCGCGGCCGCCGCCCCTCAGATGTCGCGGAACGTCTCGATCTGGGCGCCGACTTCGTTGAGGCGTTCGGCCAGGTCCTCGTAGCCGCGGTTGATGACGTAGACGTTCCGCAGCACCGAGGTGCCCTCCGCGGCCATCATGGCCAGCAGCACCACGACGGCCGGGCGGAGTGCCGGGGGGCACATCATCTCGGCGGCGCGCCAGCGGGTGGGGCCCTCGACCAGTACCCGGTGCGGGTCGAGCAACTGCAGCCTGCCGCCGAGCCGGTTGAGGTCGGTGAGGTAGATGGCGCGGTTGTCGTAGACCCAGTCGTGGATGAGGGTCTTGCCCTGCGCGGAGGCGGCGATGGCGGCGAAGAAGGGGACGTTGTCGATGTTGAGGCCGGGGAAGGGCATCGGGTGGATCTTGTCGATGGGCGCCTCCAGCTTGGAGGGGCGCACCGTCAGGTCCGTCAGCCGGGTACGGCCGTTGTCGGCCGCGTACTCCGCGCTGCGGTCGAAGTCGAGGCCCATCTCCTCCAGGACCGCGAGTTCGATCTCCATGAACTCGGCCGGCACCCGGCACACCGTCAGCTCGGACTCGGTGACGATGGCTGCGGCGACCAGGCTCATCGCCTCGACCGGGTCCTCGGAGGGCGAGTAGTCCACATCGGTGTCGATGACGGGCACGCCGTGCACCGTCAGCGTCGTCGAGCCGATGCCCTCGACCCGTACGCCCAGCTGCTCCAGGAAGAAGCACAGGTCCTGGACCATGTAGTTGGACGAGGCGTTGCGGATGACCGTGACGCCGTCGTGCCGGGCGGCGGCCAGCAGCGCGTTCTCGGTGACGGTGTCCCCGCGCTCGGTCAGCACGATCGGCCGTTTGGGTGCGACGCCCGTCTCCACCTCGGCGTGGTAGATGCCCTCGGTGGCGGTGACCGCCAGGCCGAAGTGGCGCAGCGCGCTCATGTGCGGCTCGACCGTGCGGGTGCCCAGGTCGCAACCGCCCGCGTAGGGGATGCGGAAGCGGTCCATCCGGTGCAGCAGCGGGCCGAGGAACATGATGATGCTCCGTGTGCGGCGCGCCGCCTCCTGGTCGATGGAGTCCAGGTCGAGTTCGGCCGGCGGGACGATCTCCAGATCCGCGCCTCCGTTGATCCACCGGGTGCGGACGCCGATGGAGGAGAGCACCTCCAGGATGCGGTAGACCTCCTCGATGCGGGCGACCCGGCGCAGCACCGTACGGCCGGAGTTGAGGAGGGAGGCGCACAGCAGGGCCACGCACGCGTTCTTGCTCGTCTTGACGTCGATGCTGCCGGAGAGCTGCCGTCCGCCCACCACTCGCAGATGCATCGGGCCCGAGTAACCAAGGGACACGATTTCGCTGTCCAGCGCCTCGGAGATCCGGGCGATCATCTCAAGGCTGATGTTCTGGTTCCCGCGCTCGATCCGGTTGACGGCGCTCTGGCTGGTGCCGAGCGCTTCCGCCAGTTGCGACTGGGTCCAGCCCCGGTGCTGACGGGCGTCGCGGATCAACTGGCCGATACGTGCGAGGTAGTCGTCGGTCATAGAGGAAACGGTATCTCAGATCTGAGATAGGAACGCACCCGGGGGTGGTGAGACGCGTGTGCCGCCCGGGCAACCGCCCGAATGCCGCAGCCAGGTTGCGCTCCCACCAGATGTGGTGCAGGCGGGGCCCTGCGCCCCGGACCTGTGACCCGTCCTACGCCCCGGCCGGGTCGGTCCTCGCCCGGTCGGGTCAGTCCTCGCCGCGTGCCCTGAGCACCAGCTTGTTGACGCCCCACAAGGCGATGCCGATCAGCACCAGGATGCCCGCCCGGATGTAGACACCGGTGTCGCGGTCGGCCAGCGGGCCGGCCAGGACCAGTGCGGTGACGGCGCCCAGTACGGGCAGGGCGGTCGGGACGCGGAAGTGCTGGTGTGCGACCCGGTCGCGACGCAGTACCAGCACCGCCACGTTCACCACGGCGAACACGCACAGCAGCAGAAAGGACGTGGTGTCCCCGAGGCCGGCGATCTCGCCCGTCGACACCAGGCCGACGGCGATCAGCGTCACGAAGACGATGCCGGCGACGGGGGTGCGGCGACCGGGGAGCACTCTGCCCATCGCGCGGGGCAGAATGCGCTCGTTGGCCATGCCGTAGCACAACCGGGAGGCCATCATGATGTTGATCAGCGCGGAGTTGGCGACGGCGAACAGGGCGATCAGGGCGAAGAGCCGGTGCGGGAAGTCGACCCCGCCGGCCTTGACCACCTCCAGCAGCGGCCCGCTCGATCCTGCCAGTGTGCTGGTCGGTACGAGCAGCGAGGAGATCAGGGCGACGAGGACGTAGACGGTGCCGGTGACCGCGACGCCGATGAAGATGCCGCGCGGAAACGTCCGCTGCGGGTCCACGGTCTCCTCCGCCATGTTGACCGAGTCCTCGAACCCGACGAATGCGAAGAAGCCCAGCGCGGTGGCGCCCAGCACTCCGGAGATCAGCGCATAGCCGGTGCCGCCGGTCTCCAGGTCGCCCAGCCGGGAGGGTTCGCCGTCGCCGGTGAGCACCGCGGCGGCTCCGACGGTGAGGATGACGGTCAGACCGGTGAGCTCCACCACGGTGAAGACGACGTTGGTCTTCACCGACTCCGAGACGCCGCGCAGGGTCAGTCCGGCCAGCGCCAGTACGAACAGGATCGCCACCAGGGTCGGCGGCAGGGCGCCGTTCGTCAGTTCGTCGAGGTAGTCCCCGCTGAAGGCCCGTGCCGCGGCGCTGGCGGAGGCCAGCCCGGAGCACATCACCATGAAGGCGACGATGAACGTCAGGAAGGGCACCTTGAAGGCGCGCTGGGTGTAGAGCGCGGCTCCG
Organism: Streptomyces smyrnaeus; assembly: GCF_017676345.1. Taxonomy (GTDB): domain Bacteria; phylum Actinomycetota; class Actinomycetes; order Streptomycetales; family Streptomycetaceae; genus Streptomyces; species Streptomyces smyrnaeus. The sequence goes on from NZ_JAFFZM010000015.1 coordinate 223,570, forward strand.
GCGGCCTTGGGGTACTTGCCGACCAGTTCCACGTACGAGGCCGCTGTCAGCATCGCCACGACGAAGCCGATGGCGAAGGGCAGCCACAGCGCTCCGCCGACCTTGCCGGCGACCTTGCCGGTGGTGGCGTAGATGCCGGTGCCCAGAATGTCCCCGATCACGAACAGCACCAGCAGCTTGGGCCCGATGGCCCGCTTCAGCGCGGGCTCGTGCGGGGCTTCGGCGCCGTGCGGTCCGGGGGCCGGCGGGTCTGTGGAGGCCACGGCTCCACTGTGGGACAGGCGAAGGCCTCAGGTCCATGGCGCGTGCGTGTGTCGGCGCGGCGCGCGGTGGGCACCCGGGGGCAGGCATGACCGGCGGGCGGTCGTGTATTAGAGTTATCTCGACATCGAGATAACTGGCGACGGCATACGTCGCGGTCGCTGTCGCAGGGCGGAAACGGGTTGGCGTCGGTAGGGATTGGTAAGGCTTACCTAACTTCGTGTCCCGCTCACCATAGCGCACCGGCGGCCGATGCACTCAAGGCACTGAAGGAGACTGTCGTGTCGGCGAACAGCTTCGACGCCCGCAGCACGCTGCAGGTGGGCGACGAGTCGTACGAAATCTTCAAGCTGGACAAAGTAGAGGGTTCCGCCCGGCTTCCGTACAGCCTGAAGGTCCTGCTGGAGAACCTGCTCCGCACGGAAGACGGCGCGAACATCACCGCCGACCACATCCGCGCGCTCGGCAACTGGGATCCCAAGGCGCAGCCCAGCCAGGAGATCCAGTTCACGCCGGCCCGCGTGATCATGCAGGACTTCACGGGTGTGCCCTGCGTCGTCGACCTGGCGACGATGCGCGAGGCGGTCAAGGAACTGGGCGGCGACGCCAACCGCATCAACCCGCTGGCCCCGGCCGAGCTGGTCATCGACCACTCCGTCATCGCCGACACCTTCGGCACCTCCGACGCGTTCAAGAAGAACGTCGAGCTGGAGTACGGCCGCAACCGCGAGCGCTACCAGTTCCTGCGCTGGGGCCAGACCGCCTTCGACGAGTTCAAGGTCGTCCCGCCCGGCACCGGCATCGTGCACCAGGTCAACATCGAGCACCTGGCCCGCACGGTCATGGTCCGGAACGGCCAGGCCTACCCCGACACGCTGGTGGGCACCGACTCGCACACCACCATGGTCAACGGCCTCGGTGTCCTCGGCTGGGGCGTCGGCGGCATCGAGGCGGAGGCCGCGATGCTGGGCCAGCCCGTCTCGATGCTCATTCCGCGGGTCGTCGGCTTCAAGCTCACCGGTGAGCTGCCCACCGGCACCACCGCCACCGACCTGGTGCTCACCATCACCGAGATGCTGCGCGCGCACGGTGTCGTCGGCAAGTTCGTGGAGTTCTACGGTCAGGGCGTCGGCGCCGTGCCGCTCGCCAACCGCGCCACGATCGGCAACATGTCGCCGGAGTTCGGTTCCACCGCGGCGATCTTCCCGATCGACGAGGGAACCATCGACTACCTCAAGCTGACCGGCCGCAGCTCCGAGCAGCTGGCGCTGGTCGAGTCCTACGCCAAGGCGCAGGGCCTGTGGCACGACCCCGCGCAGGAGCCGGAGTACAGCGAGTACCTGGAGCTGGACCTCTCCACGGTCGTTCCCTCCATCGCCGGCCCGAAGCGCCCGCAGGACCGCATCGCGCTCGCCGACGCCGCGCACAAGTTCGGCCAGGACGTGGTCAACTACGTCTCCGAGGCGGACACCGACGAGGCGGGCAAGGAGTCCTTCCCGGCCTCCGACGCCCCGGCCGTCTCCAACGGCGTGCCGAGCAAGCCGGTCCAGGTCACCAGCCCCGACGGGGTCACCTACGACCTCGACCACGGTGCCGTGGCCGTCGCCGCCATCACCTCCTGCACCAACACCTCCAACCCGTACGTCATGGTCGGCGCGGCGCTGCTGGCCAAGAAGGCGGTGGAGAAGGGCCTGACCCGCAAGCCCTGGGTCAAGACCACCCTGGCCCCCGGCTCGCAGGTCGTCATGGACTACTACGACCGCGCCGGTCTCACCCCGTACCTGGACAAGCTGGGCTTCAACCTCGTCGGCTACGGCTGCACCACCTGCATCGGCAACTCCGGCCCGCTGCCGGACGAGGTCTCCAAGGCCGTCAACGAGAACGACCTGGCCGTCGTCTCCGTTCTGTCCGGCAACCGCAACTTCGAGGGCCGGATCAACCCCGACGTCAAGATGAACTACCTGGCGTCCCCGCCGCTGGTGGTCGCCTACGCCATCGCCGGCTCGATGAAGGTCGACATCACCACCGAGGCCCTCGGTACCGACCAGGACGGCAACCCGGTCCACCTGTCCGACCTGTGGCCCTCCGAGCAGGAGGTCGAGGAGGTCGTCGCCTCCTGCATCGGCCAGGAGATGTTCACCAAGGACTACGCCGACGTCTTCGCCGGTGACGCCCAGTGGCAGGCCCTCCCGGTTCCCACCGGCGACACTTTCGAGTGGGACCCGCAGTCCACCTACGTCCGTAAGCCCCCGTACTTCGAGGGCATGGGCATGGACCCGGCCCCGGTCGAGGACATCTCCGGTGCCCGCGTACTGGCCAAGCTGGGCGACTCGGTCACCACCGACCACATCTCCCCGGCCGGTGCCATCAAGGCCGACACCCCGGCGGGCAAGTATCTGACCGAGCACGGTGTCGAGCGCCGTGACTTCAACAGCTACGGCTCGCGGCGCGGCAACCACGAGGTCATGATCCGCGGCACCTTCGCCAACATCCGGCTGCGCAACCAGATCGCGCCGGGCACCGAGGGCGGTTTCACGCGGGACTTCACGCAGCCGGACGGCCCGGTCTCCTTCATCTACGACGCCGCGCAGAACTACCAGGCGCAGGGCACCCCGCTGGTCATCCTCGCGGGCAAGGAGTACGGCTCCGGCTCCTCCCGCGATTGGGCGGCCAAGGGCACCGCGCTGCTGGGCGTACGCGCGGTCATCGCCGAGTCGTACGAGCGCATCCACCGCTCGAACCTCATCGGCATGGGTGTCCTGCCACTGCAGTTCCCCACCGGTGGCTCCGCCCTCGACCTGGGGCTGACCGGTGAGGAGACCTTCTCCATCACGGGCATCACCGCGCTCAACGACGGTGAGGTCCCGTCCACCGTGAAGGTCACCACGGACACCGGCGTGGAGTTCGACGCCACGGTGCGCATCGACACCCCCGGCGAGGCCGACTACTACCGCAACGGCGGCATCCTCCAGTACGTCCTGCGCTCGCTGATCCGCGACTGACATCAGCCGCTCGGGTCGTACGACGACGGGCCGCACCCCGGCAGGGGCGCGGCCCGTCCGCGGTTCCACCCGTCCGCGGTGCCGGTGCCGGTGCCGGTCGGTTCCGGTTCCTCACGGCCGGGCGGTTCCGGGGGCTGTCCGGCCCCGGGGGCCGGGACCGGTGCGGGACTGCCCGAAGGTGGCCGCGGTGACCGCGAGCAGGGTCGCCACCAAGAGCCCTCCCTGGTAGGGGAGCGGCCGCAGGGCGAGGGCCAGGGCCCCGGCCAGCAGACCGGTGACGAGGGGACGCGGCGAGGTGAAGCAGGGGACGACCAGCCCGATATAGGTGGCGACGACGGCGAACTCCAGCCCCAGGCCGTCCAGGTGGTGCAGGCTCTCGCCCCAGACCCACCCCGCCAGGGTGCTCGTCAGCCACGTCGCGTACACGGTGGCCGACACGGTCACCACATACCAGTGGGCGCGGTCGGAACGGCCGGTGCCCCGTTGCCGGTACCGTCCGGCAGCCACCGCGTAGACCGCGTCCGTCATCCCGAAGGCCAGAGCCGCGCGCCATCGCGTCGGCAGGTGCGCGAAACGGGGAGAGAGGTCGGCGGAGTAGAACAGATGCCGGGCGTTGACGACCAGCACGGTGGCCACCACCAGCGGCCAGGCCGTGCCGGCGGACAGCATGCCGATCCCGATCAGCTGCGCCGAGCCCGCGTTGACCAGACCGCTGAGCGCCAGCGTCTCCGTGAGGCCCAGGCCCGACTGCCGGGCCATGCCCCCGCACAGCAGGCCGAACGGGGCCGAACCCACCACCAGTGGCAGGGCCGCCACCAGGCCGCGGCGTACTTCCACTCCCCTGGCGCGGCTCACAGGAGGAAGCCCGTCAGCGCGAAGGCGGCCATCCCGGAGCCGAAGACCAGCAGGAAGCTGTCCCGTCGCACCGCGCCGACCGCGAACCCGGTCAGGGCCCCGGCCAGGGCGGGCGTCAGCCATGTCGGACCGTCGCCGGACAGGTACGAAGCCGGCAGTACGGCCGGCACGACGAGGGCCATCAGGACGGCGGGCATCAGGTGGGGGAGTGCCTGTTCGAGGCGCGGTGAGATCCGCTGCGGGGTGAGCGGGCCGAAGAAGGCGAAGCGCAGGCCGAACGTGGCGGCGCCCATCAGGGCGATGGTCACCAGGGTCACGGCCGCTCCTGCTGGAACTGCGGGTTGGCCGCGGGGCCTTCCGTACTGAGCAGGACGACGGTGGACCCGGCGGTCAGTCCCAGCGCGGCGCGCCGTTCCCAGGCGCGCGGTCCGCGCAGAGCGGCCCGCACACCGGCGAGCGAGGCGGCGCCGCAGGGTCCCGCGGGGACACCGAGGGCCGCCAGATCGCGGGCGGCGGTGCGGGCCGCGTCCTCGGTGACGGCCACGGCGGCGTCCAGCCCCCCGCGCAGGTGGGGCCAGGCGAGGTGGGAGGGGGTCCCGCAGTTCAGTCCGGCCATGGCGGTCTCGCCGGTGGTGACGGTGACGGCCTCCTGGCGGTGCAGGCTCTCCAGGACGCAGGGCGCCGCCTGGGGCTCCACGGACAGCAGGGCGGTCGCGGCGGTACCGGAGGGGCGGCTGCGGTAGTGGGTGACGGCGGCCTGGGCCAGTGAGCCGACCCCGACCGGCACGGCCACCAGACCGGGCGGTCGGGCGCCCGCTTCGGCGAGTTGGGCGTCGATCTCGGCGAAGAGCGTCGAGTAGCCCTCCACGATCCAGCCGGGAATGCGCTCGTAGCCGGGCCAGGCGGTGTCCTGGACCAGGACCGCGTCGGGTGCGGCGGCGGCCTCGGCGGCGGCGCTCACCGCGTCGTCGTACGGCCCTTCGACCTGGGTGACACGGGCTCCTTCCGCGGAGAGTGCCGCCACTGCTGCCGGGTGCACGCCCCAGGGCACGAAGACGTGTGCCTGCCGGCCGAAGCGGCGGGCCATCCGGGCCAGCGCCCGGCCGTGGTTGCCGTCGGTCGCGGTGACCAGGGTGAGTGCGCCCGGCTCCGGGCCCTCGGGCCGTTCCGCGAGGATCCGGTGCACCGCCCAGGAGGTGCCCAGCGCTTTGAAGGCCGGCAACCCCAGGCGGGCGGACTCGTCCTTGACCAGGACCCGCCCGACGCCGATCTCGGCGGCGAGGCCGGGGAGTTCGGTCAACGGCGTGGGGGCGTGGTCGCACAGTGCGGTGTGGAAGGCCCGGACCTCGGCGGGGGCCGGGGTGGTGCGCCACTCGCGGGCGGTGGGGTTGGTGTACCAGGTGGGGGAGTCGGAGGCGGGTGTCTCGTTCATGGGATCAGCCTGTGTGCGACCTGGCCCATCGGTCCAGCAAACCTTTTCGAACTATACTCGTAAGAAAAACCGACCAATCGGCCCAATCGGTGCGCCGATCCATTGCTGCGCGGGGACCCCGGATGTTCGACCTCCACCGACTGCGGCTGCTGCGCGAGCTCAAGCACCGCGGCACGCTCGCCGCCGTCGCCGCCGCCCTTTCCTACAGCCCCTCTTCGGTCTCCCAGCAACTCTCCCAGCTGGAGAGGGAAGTGGGCGTGCGGCTGCTGGAGCCGGTGGGTCGTAGGGTGCGGCTCACCGCGCAGGCGGAGATCCTGGTCGATCACGTCGAGGCCGTACTCGAACGGCTGGAGCGGGCCGAGGCGGATCTCGCCGGTTCACTCACCGCGGTCTTTGGGACGCTGCGGATCGCCTCCTTCCAGACCGCGGCTCTCGCACTGATCCCGACGGCGCTGTCCCTCGTCCGGGACGCCCACCCGCAGCTGCGGGTGCACGTCACCCAGGCGGAGCCGGAGGAGGCCCTGCCGGCGCTGCTCACCCACGACTTCGACATGGTGCTGTCCGAGGAGTACCCGGGCAGTCCCATCCCGCGCCCGGCGGAGCTGGAGCAGGAGGACCTGTGCGAGGACCCGGTGCGGTTGGCCCACCCCGCGCTCGACTCCTCGCAGCCCCCGAGGGAGGCGCTGCGCGCGCTCGCCGGGAGCGCCTGGGTGATGGAGCCCGAGGGCACGCCCGCCCGGCACCGTGCCGTCACCCTGTGCCGTGACGCCGGGTTCGAGCCCGATGTGCGCTTCGAGTCCAGCGATCTGCTGCTGCATCTGCGGCTCGCGGAGCGAGGCCATGCCGCTGCGATGCTGCCGGACCTGCTGTGGCACGGCACCGCGCCGACGCTGCCCCTGCATCCGCTGCCGGACGGTCGGCACTGCCGAAAACTGATCACCGCTGTGCGTCGCGGAGGCAGCCACCACCCCGCCGTACGGGCCTTTCGGCAGGCTCTGCGCGAAGCCGTCACGCAGTGCGGCCCGGCCAGGGGCTGAGCGGGCGCACTCACCCCTTGCCTGGGAGGCCGCTCAGCCCCTGACCGGGGAGGCGGTGCGCTCAGCGGCTGCCCAGCAGTTCCACCTCCGCCAGCCGGGCCTTCGGCCCAGCCGCAACCAGCCGGTAGCTGCGGTAGCGGGCGGTGTGCGGAAGCTGGAACACCCGGGTCTGCTTGTCCCAGCGGAAGGTCTCGCCCGTACGCCGGTCCACCGTGTGCCACCGCTTGCCGTCCCGCGACCCCTCCAGCCGCCAGCCGCCGGGCGCCGCCGCGCGGTCGTCGGAGGTGAGGGTGTAGGAGGTGACGCGGGCGCCCTCGGCCACCGGGACGGGAGCGGAGGTGACATCGGCGGCCGTGCTGGAGGTGTTGTCCAGCAGCGGGGAGTCGTCGGCCTCGCTGACGTCGGCCTGCGGGGAGGGCACCTTGTCGTCGTGGGTGATGGACGACGGGGCGCTGTCGCCTCCCGTGCCCCACTTCGACGGCTTCGGCCCCATGGTGAACTCCAGGGTTCCGCCGTCGGCCAGCAGCTTGTGCGGCATCGCGGTGGAGTGCCACTTCTTGCCGTCGACCTTCAGCCCCTGGACGTAGACGTTCCGCTTGCTGTTCCCGGGCGCCTTGACCACCAGGTCCCGGCCGCCCTCCAGATGGACGGTGGCCTTGGTGAACAGCGGGGAGCCGACCGCGTACTCGGGGGAGCCCATCACCAGCGGATAGAAGCCCAGCGCGCTGAAGACGTACCAGGCCGACATCTCCCCGTTGTCCTCGTCGCCCGGGTAGCCCTGGCCGATCTCGCTGCCGACGTAGAGCCGGGAGAGGACCTCGCGGACCTTGGCCTGGGTCTTCCACGGCTGCCCGGCCGCGTCGTACATGTAGGCGATGTGGTGTGCGGGCTGGTTGCTGTGCCCGTACATGCCCATGCGGACGTCGCGGGCCTCGGTCATCTCGTGGATGACGCCGCCGTAGCTGCCCGCGTACTTTTCCTCGCCGGTCTCCTGGGTGGCGAAGTAGCGGTCCAGTTTCCCGGCGAGGGCGGGCCGGCCGCCGTAGAGGTTGGCCAGGCCGCGGGTGTCCTGGGGCGCGGTGAAGGCGAAGTTCCAGCCGTTGGTCTCGGTGTAGTCATGGCCCCACACACGAGGGTCGTACGCGTCGGGGGACAGCCGCCAGGAGCCGTCGGCGGTGCGGCCCTGGAAGAAGTCGACCTTCTTGTCGAAGTGATGGACGTAGTTGCGGGCCCGCTGGAGGAAGTAGGCCGACTCCTCCTTGTAGCGCTTCTTGCCGGTCTTCTTGTACAGCGCCTTGCCCATCTTCGCGATGCCGAAGTCGTTCAGGTAGCCCTCCAGCGCCCAGGACATGCCCTCCTTGGTGTCGGTGCTGGTGTAGCCGACGAAGGGGGAGGTGGCCATGCCCTTTCGGCCCACGCCCGGGTCGGGTGGCGCGACGGTCGCGTTCTTGACGGCGGCCTCGTAGGCGGCCTCCGCGTCGAGGTCGACGCCCTTGAGGTACGCGTCGGCGAAAGCGACGTCGGAGGAGGTGCCGGTCATCAGATCGGCATAGCCGGGTGAGGACCAGCGGGAGATCCAGCCGCCGTCCTTGTACTGCTGCACGAAGCCGTCGGCCATCTTCCCCGCCTGCCGGGGGCTGAGCAGGGAGTAGGCCGGCCAGGTGGTGCGGTAGGTGTCCCAGAAACCGTTGTTGACGTACACCTCGCCGTCGACGATCTTCGACCCCGTCTCGGTGGGGGTGTCCGGTTCCTCGGCGGGGGAGAACGGGCTGGCGTAGCGGGACTTCCCACCGGCCCGCTCGTGGCCCGCGTTGGGGTAGAGGTAGAGCCGGTAGAGGTTGGAGTAGAGCGTGGTGAGCTGGTCGGGTGTGGCGCCCTCGACCTCGATGACGCCCAGCAGATCGTCCCAGCGCTGCTGCGCCCGCTTCTCGACCTGTGCGAAGGAGCGGTCGGAGGGGATCTCGGCGCGCAGATTGGCCTTCGCCTGGCCGACGCCGATCAGCGAGGTGGCGATCCGCATGATGACGGTGCGGTCGGCTCCGGGGTCGAAGCGCAGATAGCCGGCGGCGTCCTTGCTGCCGCCCCCGGTCAGTTTGCCGCCGTCGGTGACGGGGGCGTCGAACTCGGCGTGGACGAACATCCGCGTCGCCCCGGTCGACAGCCCGCTCCTCACGTCGGACCAGCCGCTCACCACGCCCCGGTCGGTGTCCAGGGTGAGCCCCGCGTCGTCGTCGACGTTGTCGAACAGGAGGGCTGCGTCCGCCTTGGGGAAGGTGAAGCGCATCATCGCGGCGTGGTCGGTCGGAGTGACCTCGGCGCGCAGCCCGTTGACGAAGGTGACGCCGTAATAGTGCGGCTTGGCCGTCTCGTCGGAGTGCCGGAAGGGCAGTGCGCGGGCCGTGCGGGAGGCGTCCGGGGCGCCCTTCGCAGCCGAGGGCATCACCTGGAACGTCTGCCGGTCGCCCATCCACGGGCTGGGCTCATGGCTGGCGCTGAAGGCCTGCAGTGTCGGCAGGTTGTCGGCGCTGTTCTTGCGCGCGTACTCGTACAGCCAGTCCTTGGCGCCGGCGTCGGTCACCGGCGTCCAGAAGTTGAAGCCGTGCGGCAGCGCGGTGGCGGGGAAGTTGTTGCCGCGTGAGAAGGAGCCGCTGGAGTTGGTGCCGCGGGTGGTGACCACGTGGTCGGACGGATGTGCCTTGGGGGCGGCGGGGCGCTGCGGGGCGAGGCGGATGTCGTCCAGCCAGCCGCTGAAGGGGCGGGTACCGTCGGCCGGTCGGCTCGGCGCGTCGTAGCCGAGAAGTACGCGGTCGACGGTCCTGCCCTCGGCGACGCGGCCGATGGCGGCCTGTATGTGGTTCCACTGGTTGACGTACAGCGTCTTGCCGGTGCCCTGCGCGGCCGGGGTCAGCCGGGTGCCGTGCTGGTCGGTGGCGTGCAGTTCGCTGAGGTGGCTGCCGTCGGTGAAGGCCAGGTCCACGGCCACTGCGGTGGCGGCGTACGAGCGGTCGTGGCCGGTCATCTCGGGAAAGAGCCGGTAGGAGAGCACGGTGTCGCGGGTGACGGTCACATCGACGTCGAAGACCTTGTTGTACGCGTACCCGTGGCCCGGTGCCGTGTGTGTGCCCGCGTAGCGCAGTGCGCGGGTTCCGGTGAAGCCCGCGCGGGTCTTCGCGGTGGGGGACGATTCGGGCCCGGTGCCGGTGCGGGTGGCCAGGCCCGGCCTGCCGTGGGCGGTGACACCGTCGGCGCGCGGACTGCCGTCCGGCCGGGTCTCGACGGCGTCGCGCCAGTCGGGTGCCGGGGTGTCGGGCTCGAACGACGAGGCGAACCGGGTGTTGGGCGGGCCCGTGCCGGGGTCGGGGGCAGCGGTGGCGGCTGTCGCCTGCGCCGTGGTGGTGGCGAGCAGCGCGAGGGTGAGCGCGAGGGCGTACCGCCGGGCGGCTGTGGGGCGAGGGACTGCTCGGTGCCGGGGCAGTGGTCTGCGGTGTGTCCGGGCCGGCGGCCCGGATCCGACCGTTGGCCGGGGACGGAGCGGTGAGCTGCGGCGCACACGGACCTCTCAGCAGGCCGACAACGTTGTCAGATTATGGATTTCAGCGACCAGTAACGTATCTCCGCCCCCCGGTGTCAAGTCAGTTGGGGACACCGGAAGAAGGAGAAAACAGCACAGGTCTCAACTCGGGAAAGATGGTCGGTCGAACTGTTCTCGATCTTGCCCAGGTGGCGGAGAGTGGACTATACCTGTCCCACCTCGAACGGTACCCGCGCGCGGGCGCCGATTCACTGGCGCACCATCCGCAAGATCCGCACCACTCAGCTTGAACTGACCCGCGGTGTCGGGCCCTTCGCCGGTGGCGAGTTGACGGGAGACCGGTACACCGCCTGAGTCCTGGAGAAGGCGAGGACTTGAGCATGGGAACCAACAGCGTCAACCGTCGCGATGTCGTCAAGGCCACCGCGGCCGGACTGCTCGCCGTGCCGGCCCTCGGCTCGCTGACGTCCTGCGCAACGGGCGGCGACGAGGACACGAAGGCCGAAAAGGGCAAGAAGTCGGCCAAGAATCCGTTGGGCGTCAAAGAGAACGCCGCTCTTCAGGCGTATATCTTCAACGGCGGATACGACGACAAGTACGCGCGCTTCGTCAGTGACATGTACGAGAAGCGGTATCCGAAGGCGGAGGTCGACCAGAAGAAGACCGAACGCATCGCCACCCAGGTCCAGCCGCGGATCATCAAGGGCGACCCGCCGGACGTGGTCAACAACTCCGGCGCCGAGATGATGTCGATCTCGAAGCTCGTCAAGAACAAGCAGGTCAGCGATGTCACCGAACTCCTCGACGCCCCGAGCTGGGACGATCCGGACGTCAAGGTGCGCGACACCCTGGTGCCCGGCGTCCTGGAGATGGGCCAGTTCGGCACCGACGCCTGCTACCAGCTCAACATCGCCCAGACCGTCTACGGCATCTGGTACTCGGACACGATGCTCCGCGACCGGCTGGAGACCGAATACCCGAAGACCTGGGACGACATGCTGGCCCTCTGCAAGAAGGCCAAGAAGAAGGGCGTGCACGGCTGGACGTACCCGGCAGGGCACCCCCGCTACATGTTCTTCAGCATGTACTCCATGTTCGGCCAGGCGGGCGGGCGCAAACAGCTCGACGCCTTCGATTACCTGGAGCCGAACGCCTGGAAGACCGACGCGGTCAAACAGGTCTTCGAGGCCTATGAGGAACTGCTCGCCAAGAAGTACGTGCTGACCGGTTTCGACGGCAAGAACGCTCACATCGAGGCGCAGACCGCCTGGACGAAGGGCAAGGCCGTCTTCATTCCGGACGGCTCCTGGGTGGAGAACGAGGCGAAGGACACCACGCCCAAGAACTTCGAGATGCGCGTCGGCGCGTCGCCCTCCTTCGACAAGGGCGACCCGATGCCCTTCGGCACCCTCTACGCCCCTCCCGGTGAGCCCTACATCATCCCGGCCAAGGCCTCGAACCGGCAGGGCGGCCTGGAGTGGATGCGGATGATGTACAGCAAGAAGGCCGCGGTGAACCTCTTCCGCGAGGTCTCCTCGATGCCCGTGGTCAAGGGCGCCATCGACGGCATGGAACTGCCGCCGGGCGTGAAGAGCGCGCAGCAGGCCGTCAAGGCCGCCGGTGACAACATCGTGATCGCGTTCTTCAAGGAGTGGTACGCCGATCTGTGGCGGGTGGACTTCGACTCCGTCATCGGGAAGTTCATGAACGGCGAGACCTCGGTGAAGGAGGCCATGAACGCGATGCAGAAGGCCGCCGACCGCACCGCCAAGGACCCTGACGTCACCAAGATCAAGAAGTCCTGAGCGACCGGACAGCGGCGGAGCCGCAGGGAGAATCGGAGCGGCGTGAAGACTGAGACACAGCCGGCCACGGGCGGGCAGACGAGCGGGAAGCAGCCTTCCGGGCGAACGCGGACCAGCGGTGGACCGGCCTTCGCGCTCGCCATCATCCTGCCGCCCCGGTTCACTCCGGAGCGGGTGCGCAACGACCGCCGGTACCGGACGCTGGACAAGTACCGCTTCATCGTGGGCTTCCTGGCCCTGCCGCTGCTCTTCTACGCGGTGTTCGTGATCTCCCCGTTCCTCCAGGCGATCTACTACTCGTTCACGGACTGGGCGGGCGGTGCCTCGGCGAACTTCGTCGGCGGCGACAACTATGTGAAGATGTGGAACGACGAGAAGTTCTGGGACTCCCTGCAGTCCAGCCTGCTGCTGCTGGTCGTCGTTCCGCTGATCACCCTGGTGCTGGGCATCTTCTTCGCCTACATGATCACCGCGGGCGGACGGCACCGCAGGGGCCAGGCGATCTCGGGCGTGGCGGGCTCCTCGATCTACAAGATCGTCTACTTCTTCCCGCAGGTGCTGTCCATCGCGCTGATCGCCGTGGTGTGGCAGCAGGTCTACAGCTCGCGGAGCGGCCTGCTCAACGGTCTGCTCGGCTCCGTGGGACTGGAGGGCCTCGAACAGCGCTGGCTCGGCGGCGACTACAAGCTCGCCCTGTTCTCCACCATGGCGGTGATCGCCTGGAGCTTCGTCGGGTTCTACGTGGTGCTCTTCTCCGCCGCCATGGGTGCGATCCCCAAGGACGTCTACGAGGCCGCGTTGCTGGACGGTGCCGGGCGGGCCGCCACCTTCTTCCGGGTCACCTTGCCGCTGATCTGGGACACCGTGCGCACCGGCTGGGTCTACATGGGCATCCAGGCCCTGGACGCCTTCGCGGTGGTTTTGATCATGGTGCCGCCGCACGCGCTGAAGGTGACCCCCGTCTACCTCTACGAGCGGTTCCGGGAAGGCCAGTTCGGCTACGCCACGGCCATCGGTGTGGTGCTCCTCGTGCTGAGCATGATCTTCACGCTGATCGTGATGAGGATCGGACGCCGTGACCAGATCGAGTACTGAGAAGCGGGAAGCGATGAGTGCCGAACCGATGCCCACCGACGCAGTCACCGACCAGCAGACCGCCTCCGCCACGTCCGGGTCCGAGCCGGCCGCCGGCCGTCGGGCCGCCGGAAGGAAGGACGGGGGCACCGGCGAACGCGGCGCGCTGAACGTCTTCTCGCACGCCTTTCTGATCGCCTGGGTCGTGATGGCGGCGGGGCCGCTGATCTGGGTGGCGATGACGGCCTTCCGGCCCACGGCGGACTTCCTCAACGACCCGATGGGGCTGCCCACCTCGATCCACTGGCAGAACTTCGCCAACGCCTGGACCGAGGCGAAGATCGGCCGGTACGCGTTCAACTCCCTGGTCATCCTGGCCGGCTCGCTGACCGGCACCATGCTGCTGGGCTCGATGGCCGCCTACGTCATCGCCCGTTTCACCTTCCCCGGCAACAGGTTCATCTTCCTGTTGTTCGCGGGCGGGATGATGTTCCCGGTGATCCTGGCGCTGATCCCGCTGTTCACGATCATGGACAACATGTCCCTGCTGGACACCCGGCCGGGGTTGATCATCGCCTACATCGCCTACTCGCTGCCGTTCACCACCTTCTTTTTGACCTCGTTCTTCAGGACCCTGCCCAGCGGGGTCCAGGAGGCGGCGATGATCGACGGTGCCTCGCACACCCGGACCTTCTTCCAGGTGATGCTGCCGATGGCCAAGCCCGGGCTGGTGAGCATCGGCATCTTCAACTTCCTCGGTCAGTGGAACCAGTATCTGCTGCCGCTGCTGCTCAACAACGAGGACGAGAACAACTACGTCCTGCCCCAGGGGCTGGCGGCGTTGACGGTCTCCCAGGGCTACGCGGGAGACTGGGGCGCCCTGTTCGCCGGGCTGACCATCGCCATGGTCCCGGTGCTGGTGGTCTATGCCGTCTTCCAGCGTCAGGTGCAGGCCGGGCTGACCGCCGGCGCCCTCAAATGAGCCGCCGGGAACCGGCGGTGGCGGACGGTGATTTCAGGTTGGCCACGAAAGTGGCCTAGACCTGTGCGGCGGAATATGCCGTGAGTAGTCTCTGCGCCGTAGCGGCACGGGGATCACCTCGCCAAGCAGTCGGGGCTCTCCTCGCCCGACGTTGCCTGGGGGATCCGGGTCGCGCCCGGAGTGACGTATCACCTGCGAGCAAGTCGACACCGATGTCGAAGGGTTGAGCAACATGAACAAGAGAGCAGTGGCGGCCGGTGCCGCGGCGCTCGCCATGGCACTGAGCGTCACCGCCTGTGGCGGTGACGACGGGGGCTCCGGGGACAAGAACACCATCAAACTGGTGGCCGCCGACTACGGCGACAAGAAGTCCAACGCCTCCAAGATCTACTGGGACCAGGTCGTCAAGGACTTCGAGAAGAAGCACAAGGACATCAAGGTCGACGTCCAGGTCATCAACTGGAACGACATCGACAAGCAGGTCAAGACGATGATCCAGAGCGGAAACGTTCCGGACCTGCTGCAGACCGGCGGTTACGCGGACAAGGTCGCCGACGACCTGCTCTACAAGGCCGACGACGTTCTCTCGCCCAAGACGAAGCAGAACCTCATTCCCTCCTTCGCCAAGGCCGGCGAGGTGGACGGCACCCAGTACGGCATCCCGTGGGTCTCCTCCTCCCGCGTGCTCTTCTACAACAAGGAGGTCTTCAAGAAGGCGGGCGTCAAGAACCCGCCGAAGACCTGGGACGAACTGGCCGACGCCGCCCAGAAGATAAAGAAGTCCAAGGCCGCCGACACCCCCTACGCACTGCCTCTCGGCCCCGAAGAGGCCCAGGGCGAGATGATGATGTGGGAGCTGGGCAACGGCGGTGGCTACACCGACGACAGCGGCAAGTACACCATCGACAGCAAGCAGAACGTCGAGACCTTCGAGTGGCTCCAGAAGAACCTGGTCAAGCCGGGGCTGACGTACGCCAACCCGGGCACCACCGACCGCAAGGAAGCCTTCGCGGACTTCGCCGCGGGCAAGGTCGGCATGCTCAACGGCCACCCGAGCCTCGTCCAGATGGCCAAGCAGGGCAAGGTCGACTACGGCGTCGTCACCATCCCCGGCAAGGAAGGCCCGCTGAAGTCGACGCTCGGTGTCGCCGACTGGATGATGGCCTTCAAGGACGGCGGCAAGCAGAAGCAGATCAAGACCTTCCTCGACTTCGTGTACACGAAGAAGATGCTGAAGTTCGATGAGATGTACAACTTCCCGCCGGTCACCCAGGACGCGCTCAAGACGATGCAGTCCAACGGCAAGCACGAGGACCTGAAGCCCTTCTTCGACGAGCTGGAGAACGCGAAGTTCTACCCGCTGGGCGACCCGTCCTGGGACATCGTCTCCGCCGAGATCAAGAAGACCGGTGGCAAGGCCGCCAAGGAGGACCCGAAGAAGGTCCTCGGCGATCTGCAGAAGAAGGCGGAAGAGGCCGCCGCCAACAAGTAGGCCCCGAACGTACTGGCTGGGGCCGCCATTGATTCCGCCGGA
>NZ_JAFFZM010000016.1 GCF_017676345.1 Streptomyces smyrnaeus
CACACGACCCGCAGGGTCGTCACCGGCCGAATCGGGGGCAGCAACAAGCAAGCGGATTCCATGTACGTCACTGGCTTGCCTGGTTGCGGAAGGGGGGTTCTAGGGGGGCGAAGCCCACCTAGCGGGGGGCCGTTGGGGGGCGGAGCCCCCCGACACGACCCCTCGGCGGCAGCCGAAGAACCCAGGGGGCGTGCCCCCACAACAGGGGGGAGGCCGCCCTCACGGGGTGAGCCCGAGAGGCGGCTCAACCCGCGCGGAGCGGTTAGCGGGAGGGGGCGATGGTTACTTCGACGCGCTGGAACTCCTTGAGTTCGGAATACCCCGTGGTGGCCATGGCCCTCCGCAACGCTCCGAAGAAGTTCATCGAGCCGTCCGGGGTGTGGGAGGGGCCCAGCAGGACCTCCTCCATGGTGCCGACCGCTCCGAGGTCGACGACGCGGCCACGCGGCACGTCGAGGTGCACGGCTTCCATGCCCCAGTGGTGGCCCCTGCCGGGGGCGTCGCTGGCCCGGGCCAGCGGCGAGCCCATCATCACGGCGTCGGCGCCGCAGGCGATGGCCTTGGGCAGGTCGCCGGACCAGCCGACGCCGCCGTCGGCGATGACGTGCACGTATCGGCCGCCGGATTCGTCCATGTAGTCGCGGCGGGCGGCGGCGACGTCGGCGACGGCGGTCGCCATCGGCACCTGGATGCCCAGCACGTTGCGCGTCGTGTGCGCGGCGCCGCCGCCGAAGCCGACCAGCACACCGGCGGCGCCCGTGCGCATGAGGTGGAGCGCCGCGGTGTAGGTGGCGCAGCCACCGACGATGACCGGGACGTCGAGCTCGTAGATGAACTGCTTGAGGTTGAGCGGTTCGGCGGCGCTGGAGACGTGCTCGGCGGAGACCGTGGTCCCGCGGATCACGAACAGGTCGACGCCCGCGTCGACCACGGCCTTGGAGAACTGTGCCGTGCGCTGCGGTGACAGCGCGGCGGCCGTCACCACGCCGGAGTCGCGGACCTCCTTGATGCGCCGGCCGATCAGCTCTTCCTTGATCGGCTCGGCGTAGATCTCCTGCATACGGCGGTTGGCGGTGGCCTCGTCGAGCTCGGCGATCTCCTGGAGCAGCGGCTCGGGGTCCTCGTAGCGGGTCCACAGGCCTTCGAGGTTGAGGACACCGAGGCCGCCGAGTTCGCCGATGCGGATGGCGGTGCGCGGCGAGACGACCGAGTCCATGGGGGCGGCGAGGAAGGGCAGCTCGAAGCGGTAGGCGTCGATCTGCCAGGCGATCGAGACCTCCTTCGGGTCGCGGGTGCGCCTGCTGGGCACCACGGCGATGTCGTCGAAGGCGTACGCCTGCCGGCCGCGCTTGCCGCGCCCGATCTCGATCTCAGTCACGTCTACTGCCTCTCACTCTGGTGTGCCGCGCCCCAGTATCGCCGACGGGCCGCGCCCGGCGACGGGCGAGGGCGGCCGCCCTCGTCGCCGTCCCCTTCGGAGGGTCAGCGGCGCGAGTAGTTCGGCGCCTCGGTCGTCATCTGCACATCGTGCGGGTGGCTCTCCTTGAGCCCGGCCGAGGTGATGCGGACGAACCGGCCGCGGGCCTTCATCTCGGGGACGGTACGGCCGCCGACGTAGAACATCGACTGCTTCAGCCCGCCGACGAGCTGGTGCACGACGGCGGAGAGCGGTCCGCGGTAGGCGACCTGGCCCTCGACGCCCTCGGGGATCAGCTTGTCGTCGCCGCTGACGCCCTCTTGGAAGTAGCGGTCCTTGGAGTAGGACTTGGCGTCGCCGCGGGTCTGCATCGCGCCGAGCGAGCCCATGCCGCGGTAGGACTTGAACTGCTTGCCGTTGATGAACAGCAGCTCGCCCGGCGACTCCTCGCAGCCCGCCAGCAGGCTGCCCAGCATGACCGTGTCGGCGCCGGCGACCAGGGCCTTGGCGATGTCGCCGCTGTATTGCAGGCCGCCGTCGCCGATGACCGGGACGCCCGCTTCCTGCGCGGCCAGCGACGCCTCGTAGATGGCGGTGACCTGCGGGACGCCGATTCCGGCGACGACGCGGGTGGTGCAGATGGAGCCGGGGCCCACCCCGACCTTCACGCCGTCGACCCCGGCGTCGATCAGTGCCTTGGCGCCGTCGCGGGTGGCGATGTTGCCTCCGACGACGTCGACACCCGGGTGGTTCGACTTGATCTTGGCGACCATGTCGCCGACGAGTCGCGAGTGGCCGTGCGCGGTGTCGACGACGATGAAGTCGACACCTGCCTCGATCAGCGCCTGCGCCCGGTCGTACGCGTCACCCGCGACGCCGACGGCGGCGCCGACGACCAGCCGTCCCTCGGCGTCCTTGGCCGCGTTCGGGTACTGCTCGGCCTTGACGAAGTCCTTGACGGTGATGAGGCCCTTGAGCGTGCCGGCTCCGTCCACCAGCGGCAGCTTCTCGATCTTGTGGCGGCGCAGCAGCTCCATGGCCGCGTCGCGCGAGATGCCGACCTCGCCGGTGACCAGCGGCATCGGGGTCATCACGTCCCGCACCTGGCGGCTGCGGTCCAGCTCGAAGGCCATGTCGCGGTTGGTGACGATGCCCAGCAGCTTGCCGGCCGCGTCGGTGACCGGGACGCCGCTGATGCGGAACCGGCCGCACAGCGCGTCGGCCTCCTGCAAGGTGGCGTCGGGGCGGATGGTGATGGGGTCGGTGACCATGCCGGACTCCGACCGCTTGACCTGGTCGACCTGGTTGGCCTGGTCCTCGATCGACAGGTTGCGGTGCAGCACGCCCACGCCGCCCTGGCGGGCCATCGCGATGGCCATCCGGCCCTCGGTGACCTTGTCCATGGCGGCGGACAGCAGCGGCACGTTGACCCGTACGTTGCGCGAGACGTACGACGCGGTGTCGATGTCCTGCGGGGCCATGTCCGACTCGCCCGGCAGCAGCAGGACGTCGTCGTATGTCAGACCCATGGTGGCGAATTTGGCGGGCACCCCGTCGACGTTCTCAGTCATGACACCTTTCCCAGTCCTTGCCCCTGCCGGATGTCCATGCTATCGGCCCGGGGAGGGTGAGCGGACCGCCTGTGGACAACCCTCCGTGGCCCGCTCGACCCGGAGAACTACTGCTCGGCCAGCGCCCGCAGCCTGCTGAGCGCCCGGTGCTGGGCAACGCGGACGGCCCCGGGTGACATTCCCAGCATCTGTCCCGTCTCCTCGGCCGTCAGCCCCACGGCGACCCGCAGCAGCACCAGCTCCCGCTGGTGTTCGGGCAGGTTGGCCAGCAGCTTCTTCGCCCATTCCGCATCGCTGGACAGCAGCGCCCGCTCCTCCGGGCCGAGGGAGTCGTCGGGCCGCTCGGGCATCTCGTCCGAGGGCACGGCGGTGGATCCGGGCCCGCGCATCGCGGCCCGCTGCAGATCGGCGACCTTGTGCTGGGCGATGGCGACGACGAACGCCTCGAAGGGCTTTCCGGTGTCCCGGTAGCGCGGCAGTGCGCAGAGCACCGCGATGCAGACCTCTTGGGCGAGGTCGTCGACGAAGTGACGCGCGTCACCGGGCAGTCGCGTCAGCCGGGTACGGCAGTAGCGCAGCGCGAGTGGGTGGACATGGGCGAGCAGATCGTGCGTGGCTTGGCGGTCGCCCTCGACCGCCCGTTGGACGAGCTTGCTGACCTTCGCGACCTCGGCCGCGTCCGCGGCCCCGGGCTGCGGCCCGTTCTCCTCGTCGCGCATCGGTCCATGGTGCACCGATGCCGCGCGGTTCGCCGCACCGCGCTCGTAGATGTGAGCCGAAGCGTTATGAGCAGGCGCACTGGCCCTCATGTCCACGCCCTCCCCTCACGCCTGACCGATCGGTCCCCGAGGAACTCCATACAACAAGCATGCGGCACACGCGAGATTTCCCGGCTGCCGCGGGGGAATCCGCGGGGACCCGGACCCGGCCGGGGCCGCCGTCCCACCCGTCTGCGGCCGGTGCGGGGCGCGGACGAGCGGGCGGGCGGGAGGGAGTCGTTCGAGGCGGTGGACCGCCCTCCCCCGGCCCTGGGCCGGGGGCTGCCCCCAGGCGGGCGCCCGGCACCGGATCAGCGCACGAGGCCCCAGCGGAAGCCGAGCGCCACCGCGTGCGCGCGGTCGGAGGCGCCGAGTTTTTTGAAGAGCCGCCTGGCGTGGGTCTTGACCGTGTCCTCGGAGAGAAACAACTCACGTCCGATCTCCGCGTTGGAGCGGCCGTGGCTCATGCCCTCCAGGACCTGGATCTCGCGCGCGGTGAGCGTCGGCGCCGCGCCCATCTCGGCCGAGCGCAGTCGCCGGGGGGCGAGCCGCCAGGTGGGGTCGGCCAGCGCCTGGGTGACGGTCGCCCGCAGTTCGGCGCGGGACGCGTCCTTGTGCAGATAGCCGCGTGCGCCCGCGGCGACGGCCAGCGCGACGCCGTCGAGGTCCTCGGCCACCGTCAGCATGATGATGCGGGCGCCGGGGTCGGCGGAGAGCAGCCGGCGTACGGTCTCCACTCCACCCAGTCCGGGCATCCTCACGTCCATCAGGATCAGGTCGGACCGGTCGGCGCCCCAGCGGCGGAGGACTTCCTCGCCGTTGGCCGCCGTCGTCACACGCTCGACGCCGGGCACGGTCGCGACCGCGCGGCGCAGGGCCTCTCGGGCGAGCGGGGAGTCGTCGCATACGAGGACGGATGTCATGGCCGCCCTCCGCTGCTGATGCGCATCACCTTGAGCCTCCAGGCTGCTTTGAGAATCGTCACCTGCGCGATTGACGGCCTCGGGCGTGAGCACCCCGGCCGGTTCCGAGCCAATCGCTTTCGCACTCTCAACGACGGTCACCCGAAAGAGTTACGGCTTCCAGCCACCGTCATCAGCACTCTACGTGAGCACCCGTACACAGAGCAGCAACATCCCGGCTTTTCCATGGCCGCCACACCATCTATCCCGAAGTGCCCTATTCAGATGCATTCCTTCCGTTTTGCGAGATCGCTCGCTAGATTCGCGAAAGAGTCATATTTACGCACGAGTGTCAGATCACCCCAGCAGCACTCAGGAGAGACGCGATGGCAGACTTCTCCCGCCTTCCTGGCCCCAACGCGGATCTGTGGGACTGGCAGCTTCTGGCCGCCTGCCGGGGGGTGGACAGTTCGCTGTTCTTCCACCCCGAGGGGGAGCGCGGCGCCGCCCGCAGCGCGCGGGAGGCTTCCGCGAAGGAGGTGTGCATGCGCTGCCCCGTGCGCTCCGAGTGCGCGGCGCACGCTCTTCAGGTGCGCGAGCCCTACGGCGTGTGGGGCGGGCTCACCGAGGACGAGCGCGAGGAACTGCTGGGCCGCGCCCGCAGTCGGCTGGTGACCGCCCACCCCACTGCGGACCCGCCTCCCGAGGGCTAGGTCCTGTGCCCTCCCGCGCACCCGGCGTGGGGCTGCGCTTGCCGGCCCTGCTCCCCCAGCCTCCGGCCGGGAGGTGTCCTCACAGCCACAACCCAGCCGCAGCCCGCGAACGACAGGACGGGGCGACCCTTCATCGGCGGGCGGCCGCCGCCAGGTGGTCCAGCATCTGCGCGACGGCGGGCACCCGGGCGAGGTCGGGCAGCGTGAGCGCGACCACCTCGCGCCGCACGGCCGGGGTGACCCGCACAGCACGCGTCCCCCGGGGGCGTACGGACTCCACGGCCAGCTCCGGCAGGACGGCGACCCCCAGTCCCGCGCCCACCAGCCCCACCACCGCCGGATAGTCGTCGGTCGCGAAGTCGATACGCGGGGTGAACCCCGCGGTCTCGCACACCTGGACGAGATGCCCGCGGCAGCGCGGACAGCCCGCGATCCACGGCTCCTCGGCGAGAGTGCCGATGCCCACCTCCTCGGCGTCCGCGAACGGGTGCCCCTCGGGCACCAGCCCCACCAGCCGGTCGGTCAGCAGGGGCCGGACCACCAGGTCGTCCCTCCCGCCGCCGGCCGGGAGGTCGCCCCAGGGAGCGTCGTCGTAGCGGAACGCCAGTGCGATCTCGCAGTCCCCCGCCCTCAGCATCTCCACCGAGCGCGGCGGTTCGGCCTCCACCAGCGACACCCGGGTGCCCGGGTGGTCGGCCCGCATCGCTGCGACGGCGGTGGGCACCAGGGTCGAACTCCCGCTCGGGAAGGAGACCAGCCGCACCCGCCCCGCACGCAGCCCGGCCAGCGCGGCGACCTCCTCCTCGGCCGCCGCCAGCCCCGCCAGAATGCCCGTGGCGTGGCGTACCAGCGCCTCCCCCGCCTCCGTCAGCCGCGTCTCGCGCCCCGCACGCACCAGCAGCGGGGTCCCCGCCGCGGCCTCCAGCGCCTTCATCTGCTGGCTGACGGCGGGCTGGGTGCAGCCCAGCTCGCGCGCTGCCGCGGAGAACGAACCGGTGGTGGCGACCGCGCGCAGGACACGCAGATGACGGGCCTCGATCATGCTTCGAGCATAACCAGTGCATAAGGCAAGCTTGGAGGCTCGCATGGAAACAGGCTCGCGGCTTGGGGAAGAGCGCGGATAGCCTCTTGCCCATGCAGCTGCTTTCCGTGAATCTCGCCAAGCCCCACCGCTCGGAGCACACCGACGCCGAGGGCCAGTGGACCGGTATCGACAAACAGCCCGTCGAGGGCGCCGTCACCGTCGCCGCACCCGGCCCCCGCGGCACCGGCGGCAGCGGACTGGCCGGCGACACCATCGGCGATCTGCGCCACCACGGAGGCGAGGAGCAGGCGGTCTACGCCTTCGCCCGCGAGGAACTCGATTTCTGGGAGGGCGAGCTGGGCCGGAAGCTGCCCAACGGCGTCTTCGGCGAGAACCTCACCACCCGCGGTGTCGACGTCGACGACGCCCGCATCGGCGAGCGCTGGCAGCTCGGCGCCCTGGGCACCGGGCCGCTGCTGGAGGTCTCCTCCATGCGGATCCCCTGCCGCACGTTCGCGGGCTGGCTCGGCGAGCAGGGCTGGATCAAGCGGTTCATGAACCGGCGGATGCCCGGCGCCTATCTGCGGGTCGTCGAGCCCGGCGAGGTCCGTGCGGGCGACCCCGTCACCGTCGTCCACCGTCCCGACCACGAGGTCTCGGTCAGCTTTCTGTTCCGCGCACTGACCCAGGAGCCCGGACTGCTGCCGCGCATCCTGGCGGCCGGCGAGGCGCTGGACCCGCTGGCACGGGAGAAGGCGCTGCGCCGCACGAAGGGCTGACCCACCGCCACCTGCGCCGCGGGGACCGGCGGTTGCGCGGCGGCCGGCCACGCGCGGGGCCGATAGCGTGGCCGTATGACGACTGCACTCATCACGGGAGCCACCGCCGGCATCGGCGCCGCCTTCGCCCGGCGGCTCGCGAGCCGCGGCTACCACCTCGTGCTCGCGGCACGGAACACCGACCGGCTGTGGCGTGAGGCGACCGAACTGCACGACCGGCACGGCGTGGAGGCCGACGTCGTCACCGCCGATCTGGCGACGGAGGACGGCATCCGCGCCGTCGAGGAGCGGCTGCGGGACCCCGAACACCCCGTCGATCTACTGGTCAACAACGCGGGGTTCGGCAACAAGGGCCGTTATCTGGAAGTCCCCGTCGCCGATGAGCTGAAGATGCTCAAGGTGCACTGCGAAGCGGTGCTGCGGCTGACGTCCGCCGCGGCCGAGTCCATGTGCCTTCGGGGGCGCGGTGGCGTCATCAACGTCGCGTCCGTCGCCGCCTTCTTCCCCCGGGGGACCTATGGGGCCTCCAAGGCCTGGGTCACCCAGTTCACCCAGGGTGCGGCCAAGGATCTGGCCGGTCAGGGCGTACGGCTGCTGGCGCTGTGCCCCGGGTTCGTTCGTACGGAGTTCCACGAGCGCGCCGGGATGGATTCGGGGGACATCCCCAAGTGGATGTGGCTCGACGCCGACCAGGTGGTCGAGACGGCGCTGCGGGATCTTGCGCGAGGGCGCACGTTGTCCGTGCCGGACCCGCGGTACAAGGCTCTGCTGGGGGCTTCGAAGTTTCTTCCCCGCGGGGTGCTGGCGCGGGCTTCGTCGACGACGGGGCGGAAGTACGGGCCCAAGTAGGTACGGGTCGCCGCCGCTTGTCCGGCTGTGCGTTGCCGAGTGCGCGTCGTTCGTAGCTGTGGGGGCACCTCCCGGCCGGAGGCTGGGGGAGGCAGTTCCCCGCGCCCCTTCGGGCGCGGGGAACTGCGCGTTGTCGGACGCCCGTCAGTGCGCGTGGCCGTGGCCGTGGCCGTGGCCCCCGGCGGACTCTTCCTCCTCCGCCGGCTTCTCGACGACCAGCGTCTCGGTCGTCAGCAGCAGCGAGGCGATCGAGGCGGCGTTCTCCAGCGCGGAGCGCGTCACCTTCACCGGGTCGATGACGCCGGCCTTGATCAGGTCGCCGTACTCACCGGTGGCGGCGTTGAAGCCCTGGCCGGCCTCCAGCTCCGCGACCTTGGCGGTGATGACGTAGCCCTCCAGGCCCGCGTTCTCGGCGATCCAGCGCAGCGGCTCGACCGCGGCGCGGCGGACGGTGGCGACACCGGTCGCCTCGTCGCCCTCCTTGCCGAGGTTGCCCTCCAGCACCTTGACCGCGTGCACGAGCGAGGAGCCGCCGCCGGAGACGATGCCCTCCTCGACGGCCGCGCGGGTCGCGGAGATCGCGTCCTCCAGGCGGTGCTTCTTCTCCTTGAGCTCCACCTCGGTGGCGGCACCGACGCGGATGACGCACACGCCGCCGGCCAGCTTGGCGAGGCGCTCCTGGAGCTTCTCGCGGTCCCAGTCGGAGTCGGTGGACTCGATCTCGGCCTTGATCTGGGCGACGCGGCCCTGCACGTCCTCGGACTTGCCGGCGCCGTCGACGATCGTGGTGTCGTCCTTGGTGACGGTGACGCGGCGGGCGCTGCCCAGCACGTCGAGACCGGCCTGGTCGAGCTTGAGGCCGACCTCCTCGGCGATGACGGTGGCGCCGGTCAGCGTCGCCATGTCACCCAGCATGGCCTTGCGGCGGTCACCGAAGCCGGGCGCCTTGACGGCGACGGCGTTGAAGGTGCCGCGGATCTTGTTGACGACGAGGGTGGAGAGCGCCTCGCCCTCGACGTCCTCGGCGATGATCAGCAGCGGCTTGGAGCCGCCCGCCTGCATGATCTTCTCCAGCAGCGGCAGCAGGTCCTGGATGGAGCTGATCTTGCCCTGGTGGATCAGGATGTACGGGTCGTCGAGGACGGCCTCCATACGCTCCTGGTCGGTGACGAAGTACGGCGAGAGGTAGCCCTTGTCGAAGGCCATGCCCTCGGTGAAGTCCAGCTCCAGGCCGAAGGTCTGGGACTCCTCGACGGTGATGACGCCGTCCTTGCCGACCTTGTCCATCGCCTCGGCGATCAGCTCGCCGACCTGCTTGTCCTGCGCGGACAGGGCGGCGACGGAGGCGATGTCCTCCTTGGAGTCGATCGGGCGGGCCGTCTTGACCAGCTCGTCCGAGACCGCGCCGACGGCGGCGTCGATGCCCTTCTTCAGGGCGGCCGGGGAGGCACCGGCGGCGACGTTGCGCAGGCCCTCGCGGACCAGGGCCTGGGCCAGCACCGTGGCGGTGGTGGTGCCGTCACCCGCGATGTCGTTGGTCTTGGTCGCCACCTCCTTGAGGAGCTGGGCGCCCAGGTTCTCGTACGGGTCCTCGACCTCGACCTCGCGGGCGATCGTGACGCCGTCGTTGGTGATGGTGGGGGCGCCGAACTTCTTGTCGATGACGACGTTGCGGCCCTTGGGGCCGATGGTCACCTTCACGGTGTCGGCGAGGTTGTTCACACCGCGCTCAAGGGCGCGACGGGCGTCCTCGTCGAACTTAAGGATCTTCGCCATGGAAGCTGTTGTGTCCTCTCACACGTCTCGCACGTCTCGTACGCGCACGTATCGGCCCGCACGAGCCGCGCCCTGGCCCCTGCTACCTCGCACGAGGAGCGGGCACCAGGGCGCGATTCGACTGCACGCTGCTGTTTCCGGCGGTGCGTTGCGCACCGGGAAGCGACTGCGTCCGTAGTCCGTACTACTTCTCGCCGTATTACTTCTCGACGATCGCGAGAACGTCGCGGGCCGAGAGGACGAGGTATTCCTCGCCGCTGTACTTCACCTCGGTGCCGCCGTACTTGCTGTACAGCACAATGTCGCCGACGGACACGTCGAGCGGCAGACGGTTGCCGTCCTCGAAGCGGCCCGGGCCCACGGCCAGGACGGTGCCCTCCTGGGGCTTCTCCTTGGCGGTGTCCGGGATGACCAGGCCAGAGGCCGTGGTCTCCTCGGCGTCGAGCGGCTGGACCACGATGCGGTCCTCGAGCGGCTTGATGGCAACCTTGGAGCTGGCGGTCGTCACGATCCGACCTCCCCCTTCGGAGATCTCATTACGTCAAACTGAGGGCTTATGTCTGGGGTGGCGACCTGGTAGATCCGTCGTCGCGGGTGCCGGATCTGCCCGTCGCGATCTGCTGGCACTCCCACGGGGAGAGTGCCAAGGTTGAGATTATGCCCGGCTTAGCACTCGGTCAAGCGGAGTGCTAGCCGCACCGGCTCGTGCCGGTATGAGGGGGCGCCCCCTCACCCGCTCTGGCGGAGATTCGCCGTGGGGCTGCGGCTGTCCGCCGGGGGCGTCGGCGTCGTGGTTGTTCGCGCAGTTCCCCGCGCCCCTGCGGGGCGTCCAGCCGAGTGCTAGCCGCACCGGCTCGTGCCGATGTGAGAGGGCGCCCCGTCGCTCGCTTTCCGCGGAGATTCGCCGTGGGGCTGCGGCTGTCCGCCGGGCGCGGCGCCGTCCTGGTCACTCGCGCAGTTCCCCGCGCCCCTCATGGGGCACCGTCCAGAAATTCCTCGGCCTGCTCCAGGGCCTGGAGCAGGGCTTCCGGGGTGGGGCGGAGGCCGGTGAGCAGGGCGTCCAGCGGGCGCAGGCCCGCCCGGGTGAGGAGACGCTTTTCATTGGTGATCCACTCGCCGCGTGCCGCGAGCACCGCGTGCGCCGACTGCGCCGCGGCGGTGGCCAGCGCGCCCGCGACCTCGGTGGCCTGCCCGCGCGGCGCATGGGCGCCCTTGGCGTACCGCAGGGTCAGCGCGGCGCGCTCCCGCCACACCGGCGGCGCCGCGGCCCGCAGCGCCTCCGGGTACTCCGGGCGGGGCAGCGTGCCGCGCAGCACCCGGTTGAGGGCGAGTTCGGCGACGACGAGGTAGCTGGGGATGCCCGCGAGGTGGAACATCAGCGGCTCCCAGTGGAAGCGCCCTTGCCGGGCTTCGGCGAGTTCGTGCTCGACCACGTCCAGGTCGCGGTAGTGGACATCGACGTGCCGACCGTCGATGGTCAGCCAGGCGCCGCCGTTGAAAACGCCGCCGCCCCATCCGCCGAGCTGCGACACCTCACCCGGCCAGCCGAGGCCGCGCAGCGCGGCCGGGTCGAAGGGACCCCGGTAGTAGACGGCGAGGTCCCAGTCGGCTCCTGGTTCGTGGGTGCCCTGGGCGCGGGAGCCGCCGAGGGTGACGGCGTGCACGGTGGGCAGCGGGGCCAGCCGCTCGGCGACATGGTCGAGGAAGTCCGCGTCCGTCATGGCGGGCGCGGGAACGGGCGTCTCGGGCATGAGGCAGGCGTCCTCGTGGTGAGAAGTGACGACGGGCAGCGCCCTCTCAGGGGCGCGGGGAACCGCAACGGGTGCGCGGGCACCGCGGGCTCCGGGCAGGGGCGACCCGCACCGGAACAGGACCGGCCGGCAGACCGCCTCGGCGCGTGGCGTACGTCGTCACTTCATGGGCCCGACCCTACCGTCCCGGCCCGGCCGCCCGCAGGGCCCGGCGGCACGGGACAATGGCCGGGTGGATCGTGAGGTGTTCGCCCAGCTGCTCTCCGACGAGGGACAGGAGCTGCTGGGTCAGGTACGGGGGATCGAGCCCGCGCGGGAGCTGGCCGTGGCGACGCGGCTGCGGCAGCGGTACGAGCCCGCGCTGGTCTCGGCGGCCCTGGCGCAGAGCCGGCTGCGCAGCCGTGCCGAGGCGAAGTTCGGCCCGGCCGAGGCGCATGCCCTGTACTTCACCGCCGACGGTCTCGAACAGGCCACCCGCACCCCGGTGGCGGCGCACCGCGCCCGGCGGATGAGCGAGCTCGGTGTGCGCAGCGCCGTGGATCTGTGCTGCGGCATCGGCGCCGACGCGCTCGCCCTGGCCCGGGAGGGCATCCGCGTGCTGGCCGTCGACCGCTCGCCGCTGACGTGCGCGGTGGCCCGCGCCAACGCCGAGGCGCTGGGGCTCGGCGCCCTGGTCGAGGTGCGCTGCGCCGATGTCATCGAGGTGGCCACCGACGGCTTCGACGCGCTGTTCGCCGATCCGGCGCGCCGCACCGGGCGGGGCCGCGTCTTCGATCCCGAGGCGTACTCCCCGCCGCTCAGCTGGGCCGTGGAGGCGGCCCGGGCCGCGCCGCTGGCCGCCTTGAAGGTGGCGCCCGGCATCCCGCACGAGGCGGTGCCCGCCCGGGCGGAGGCCGAGTGGGTCTCCTACGGCGGGGACGTCAAGGAGGCGGTCCTGTGGTTCGGCGCGGGCCGGGCGGCTCCCGGTGGCGTCCGGGCGACGCTGCTGCCCTCCGGTGACGCGCTGGCCGGGCGGGGGCTGCCCGATCCCGAGGTGGGCGAGGTGGGCCGGTACCTCTACGAGCCGGACGGTGCGGTCATCCGCGCCCATCTGGTCGCCGAGCTGGCGGAGCAGCTGGCAGGGCGGCTGATCGACGCGACGATCGCCTATGTGACGGCGGACGCGGCGCACTCGACGCCGTATGCCACCGGGTACGAGATCACGGATGTGCTGCCCTTCAACGTCAAGAAGCTGCGGGCGCTGCTGCGGGAGCGCGGCATCGGTGTCGTCACCGTCAAGAAGCGCGGCTCGGCGGTGGAGCCCGAGGAGCTGCGCCGCAAGTTGAAGCTGGACCCGAAGTCGGCGGGCGGCTCCTGCACCGTCTTCCTCACCCGGGTCGCGGGCGCGCCCAGTATGCTGCTGGGCCGTCCGCTGGGCTGAGCGGGGTCAGCGCCTGCGGGAGGCGCGGGTGAAGTCGCCGCGCAGCACCCGTTCGGTCAGGGTGTCCTCGGTCAGGGAGCCGTAGCCGGTGGCGGCCCACAGACTGTCCTCGGGCGGCACCTCGAAGTACGGGACACGGCGGTCCTGGAGGGTCTGGGTGAGGACTTCGGGTGCGCGGCGGGCGGCCACCGCGGCGGCGCAGTCACCGCAGGCCGCGACGGACAGCGACTCGCGGCGGCCCAGCGGGCGCCAGCGGATCCGGTCGGCGGCACGGCCGTGCAGCGGGTGGAAGAAGCACAGCGGCAGCGCAGCGGCACGGGCGGACGCGGACGGCTCGGACCGGCGCAGCGCGTCACGTCCCTCCTCAAGGAGGGCGAGCACGCCGGCCAGGTCGGGTATGTCACGGGCGTCGTCCAGCACCTTGCCGGCGGCGGCGTAGGCGTCGAGGGAGAGCTGGAGCAGATCGCTGTCGGCGCCGTCCTCGCTCGGCTCGTGGGCCAGCAGTTCCTCGTTGTAGGCGAGGAGTTCGCGCTGTACGCGCTTGCGCAGGTCGCGTACGCCCGCCTTGCGCGCGGTCGCGAACACCGAGCGCGGGGAGGTGAACGGCACCCGGATCGAGCTGCTGGAGCGGCGGGCCCGCACGGTGCGGTGGACGAGTCCGGCGGCGACCAGCACGGCGAGTCCCGCGACGATCAGCGCTCCGAGCACGAGCGGGGACAGACCGCCCCCGCCATCGCCGTCCTCGGCACCGGCTTCTGCCTCGGCACCGTCGCCGTTCCCGGACGGGCGGTCGCTGCCAAGATCCTCGGTGGCCTTCTCGTACACCTTGTCGCCGTTGCCGGACTTCACGATCTCCAGCGCGCGGGAGAACTTGGCGTAGAGGCTCTTGTCCCTCATGCCCTCCTCGTGGCCGACGGCCGCGACGCCCCAGAACGCCTGGTACTTGCCTCTGCGCGGGAACTCGTAGCCGTTGAGGAAGCCGTCGTTCTCGCTGAGGGTCATATAGACGGCTTCCTTGGACTGCCCCTCCGCCAACCGGTAGCGAACGACGTCGACCATCTTCTTCGGGTCGCCGCCCCAGGCGTCCCCGGCGATCAACGGGACGACGACGACCCGGACCGGGAGGCCCGACGCCTTGATCTTCTCGGCCAGCTTGCGCTGCTTGTCCGCCGGGAACGCCTGCGCGTACGACGGGTCGACGTAGACCGGTGACTTGCGGAGCCCTTCGGCGATCCGGTCACCTGGCCTGTCGTCGGCGGCACCGGCCCGCCCCGCCCCGCCGAGCGCCAGCGCAAGCGCGGTGGCGACGCACGCGAGGACGAGCGCCGGGAGCCGGGCCGGACGGGCGAAGTGGGCGCCGGGCGCGGCGCGTAGCTCAGTGGACACCTAGCTGCTCCCGTACTCGACGGACGATCTGGTCGGCGGTCGGGCCCGCGTCCCGGCCGGTGCCCTGCGGGGCGGCGAGGGGGCCGGGGACCCGGTGGTAGGGCTCGTGCGGGGCGGAGCGGGCGGCGCCGGGGTCGCGCAGGCACAGCAGCCGCGCGCCGACGACACCCGCGATGTGGGCGGCCCGCGAGCCGGACGTGGACGTGCCGCGTTCCTCCAGCGCGGCCCGGCAGCCGGCGCAGACCGGGCGCGAGCGCGCGCCGCCGCTCTCGCCGGGCAGTTTCAGCTTCCGTGTGGCGGTTGCGGGCCCGTGCAGCGGGTTGAGCACGCACAGCCGGGTCCCGGCGGAGGTGATGTGGCGCCCGCCCCCGGCGGCCAGTACGGCACGGCCGGTGCGGATCAGGGCGAGCCCGGCCGCGAGGGTGGGTGCGTCGGCGTCGGCGTCCACCCGGTTGTCGCCCTCCTGGTCGAGGAGGAGGGTCGCCGCGTCCAGGTGGTCCCACACCCGGGTGCGCGCGGCGTCCGGCAGGTTCCCGGACAGCTGCTCGTACTCCTCGTTCAGCTCGTCCAGTTCGCGCCGTGCCGTTCTGCGCAGCCAGCCGGTCGACGGGCGCGCGGGGGCCTGCGGGTCGGTACTGCCCGACGCGCCGCCGGTGCCGGTGGCGGACGCGCGGGTGGCGGCCGATCGCACACCGGGGCCGATGTGCCGGGCGATGCCCAGCCCGGCCGCCGTCACCCCGAGAGCTGCCAGCGCGCCCACCACTCCCATCAGCGTCCCCGGCACGAAGTCCTCGGCGTACAGGGAGGGCAACTCGTCCTCGGTGACCGGGTTCTCGGCGGCCATCGGCTCCAGATAGGGGCCCTCGGCCGGGGCGGAGGGCAGCCGGTCGACGATCCGCAGGGCCTCGTCCAGCCGCTGGTACACCCCGGCGTCGCTCTCGCCGCCCTCGCCGAAGCGCAGGTCCTCCGTGGCGTCGTGCAGCGCCGCGCTGTCCAGCTCGGCGCCGTGGTTGACGACTTCCAGTTCGCCGTTCTCGGAGTCGTCCGCGATCACATAGACGCCGTCGCCGTCGTCGCCCAGCCGGTCGTGCAGCCGCTTCGCGAGGAGTTCGCCGTCACCGGCCGACTCGTCCGCCGTGTCGAGCGGGACGACGACGAGGCGTACGGGCACCTCCAGCCGCTTCGCACGCTCCCGCAACCGGCCGAGCTGGGCGGGACTCAACGTCCCTGCCGCGAGCGGGTCGAGGTAGACGGGGTCGGCGCGCAGCCCGCGGGCGACCCGGTCGGTCCTGGCCGCCATGTCGGCGGCCGTCGGCACCGGGTCGCCGGTGGTGCGGGTGTCGTCGAAGACGAGCGGCGCGCCGACGCCGATGACGAGGGCGCCGGCGGCGGCGACGGGCACCAGCAGCCGCAGGCCCGGCCCCTTGCCGCCGCGCCAGCGGCGCACGTACCAGCCGACGGCCACGATCAGCACCGGCACCCCGGTCAGCAGGATGCCGGTGAGGAAGCCCTGGTTCTTCCGGTCGGTGCGGCTGGTGTACAGCTTGTCCGGCTCCTCGCCGGCCCGGCCGGCCGCCGCGGCCTTGTCAGCCCGCTCGGTCGCCTCCCCGGAGCGCAGGACGTCGACGAAGTGCCGGAAGGTGTCCAGCGTGCCCGCGTCGTAGGGCAGTTCGAAGGTGGTGGCCATGGCGGCGTCCCGCGCCGGGACGTCCACGCCGAAGGTCTCCGTGTCCGGGCTACCGCCGTCCCCACCGAAGAGCAGGTACAGCCCGTCCTTCCCGAGCCGGTCGTGCACCGCCGCCAGCAGCCCGTCCCGCCCGGCTCCGTACCCGGGCAGCACCAGCACATAGGTCGGCACTCCGGTCCGCTTCGCCTCCTTGAGGAAGGCGGGGCGGGCGGAGAGGGGATTGGTGCGCGGAAGCTGGTCGGAGAGGTGGACGGGGCTCTTGCGCAGCTGGTCGGCGAGGTAGGCGGCAGTCGACCTCGGCTTCTCGTCCGCCACGGAGGCCCCGGCGCTCCCGCCCAGTCCGACCACGGCGACCAGCATCACCGCCGCGACCCGCGCTCCCCAGCGCGCGGCCTTGGCAACCCCCCTGCGCATTCCGGCCCCCCGCACCCGACAACGTTCCCGACCCGCACCATCCTGCCGCGTAACTCACCGTGAACACACCCACCTCACAGGTGCAGGTGCGCGGGGTCACACCCGCTCGAACCGCCACCTGTGCACCGGGCGGGCCGACAGCTGGGCCGGCGGGTCGGGCAGTTCGGGTACCTCCGCGTCGTAGCCGCCCTCCCACCAGGTGATGACCAGCACCCGCTCGCCCGGCGCCGTGAAGTGCTCGCGGCGTTCGCAGGGGACGGCGGCCGGGGCCAGGTCCTGGCCGCGGGCCCAGGCCAGCAGTTCGGGCGCGCGTCCGGGTGCGGCCTTGGCCTCCCACATCAGAGCGACGGTCGGCATCAGGAGTAGAGGTTCTTCCTGCTCAGTTCGTGCACGTGGTCATGGTCGTGGGTGTGGGCGTGGTCGTGGGTGTGGGAGTGTCCCGACGTTGCCGCCGCCGACGGGTCCGGTACGTGCGGTTCGGTCACCGGCAGCGAGGAGTCGGCGGGCAGGTCCCAGGCGGAAGCGGCCCGGTTGCGGGCCACCATCTCGGCGCCGAGGGCCGCGACCATGGCGCCGTTGTCGGTGCACAGCTTCGGCCGGGGCACCCGCAGCGTGATGCCCGCGGCAGCGCAGCGCTCCTCGGCCATGGCGCGCAACCGCGAGTTGGCCGCGACGCCGCCGCCGATCATCAGATGGTCGACGCCCTCGTCGCGGCAGGCGCGGATGGCCTTGCGGGTCAGTACGTCGGTGACGGCCTCCTGGAAGGAGGCGGCGACATGGGCGACGGGCACCTCCTCGCCCGCGTTCCGCTTCGCCTCGATCCAGCGCGCCACGGCCGTCTTCAGCCCCGAGAAGGAGAAGTCGTACGGGGCGTCGCGCGGACCGGTCAGACCGCGGGGGAAGGCGATGGCGTCCGGGTCGCCCTGCTTGGCGTACCTGTCGATGACGGGACCGCCGGGGAAGCCGAGATTCAGCACGCGGGCGACCTTGTCGAACGCCTCGCCCGCCGCGTCGTCGATGGTCGAACCCAGCGGCCGCACATCGGCGGTGATGTCGGGCGCCAGCAGCAGCGAGGAGTGACCGCCGGAGACCAGGAGCGCCATGGTCGGCTCGGGCAGGGCGCCGTGTTCGAGCTGGTCGACGCAGATGTGCGAGGCGAGGTGGTTGACGCCGTAGAGCGGCTTGCCCAGCGCGTAGGCGTACGCCTTGGCGGCGGAGACACCGACCAGCAGCGCTCCGGCGAGCCCCGGGCCCGCGGTGACGGCGATGCCGTCGAGGTCCGAGGCGGCGACCCCGGCCTCCTTCAGCGCACGCTCGATCGTGGGGACCATCGCCTCCAGATGGGCCCGGCTGGCGATCTCCGGTACGACCCCGCCGAACCGCGCGTGGGTGTCGACGCTGGAGGCGACGGCGTCGGCCAGCAGCGTGTGACCGCGCACGATTCCGACGCCGGTCTCGTCGCAGGAGGTCTCGATGCCGAGAACGAGCGGTTCGTCAGCCATGGCTCTTCGATCCTTGGTGCGTGTTCGGAAGGGGGTTCGTGGGGGCCTCGTCCCCCGGGGTGTCGGCGCAGCCCGCGTACGACGCCGGGTCGGCCAGCCGCATCACCAGCGCGTCCACGCCGGCGGGCTGGTAGTAGCCGCGCCTGACACCGATGGGCACGAAGCCGAAGCGCTCGTACAGGCGCTGCGCCGGTGCGTTGTCCACCCGCACCTCCAGCAGCACCTCGGCGCACTCGAAGTCGGTGGCCGCCCGCAGCAGCGCGCGCAGCAGCCGGGAGCCGAGCCCGGTGCCCCGGTGGCCGGGCAGCACTCCGATGGTCTGGATGTCGCCGGTGCCGCCGACGGCCGCCAGACCGCCGTAGCCGACGAGGGAGCCGTCCGCCTGCTGGGCGACGAGATAGCGGCGGGTGGCGTCCGGCCCGCGCGCGTGCGCCAGCTCCGACCAGAACATCCCCGCCGACCAGGCGTCCTCGGGGAAGAGTTCCTGCTCCAGTCCGAGCACCGGCTCGATGTCCCACCAGCGCATCTCGCGCAGCGTGACGCGGTGGTGCGGGACGCCGTCGCGCGGGGGGCCGCCGTGCGCGAGACCGTCCGTGGCTTTCACCGCGGCGTGACCACCTTGTAGTTGGCGGGCACCTGCGCGTCCGGCCGCCTCAGATACAGCGGTCGGGGCGGCAGCAGTTCCTCGCCGTGCGCCAGCCGCTCGGCAGCGAGCCGGGCGAGGGCGGTGGCCGACTGGTCGGTGGGCAGATCGGGCCGTACGCCGCGGAAGACCGACTCGTACAGCACCGCGCCGGCGCCGACGGCCGGCAGCGCGCCGATCTCCTCCTCGCGGGCCTCGATCGCGGCGGGCCGCTCCACCGCCGGGTCGGTCACCCGGGTACGGGCGTCGGCGTACCGGGCCCAGTACACCTCCTTGCGGCGCGCGTCCGTCGCCACCACGAACGGCTCCGTCAGGCCGGAGGCGTACGCGATGCCGTCCAGCGTGCACACCCCGTGCACCCGCTGGCCGAGTGCCGCCGCGAACGCCTCGGCCGTCGCCAGTCCGACCCGCAGCCCGGTGTAGGGGCCGGGGCCGACGCCGACCACCACGTCGGTGACCTCGGTGAGTTTCCGCCCCGCCTCGCTCAGCACCGCGTCGATGCAGGGCAGCA
The DNA here is from genome assembly GCF_017676345.1 of Streptomyces smyrnaeus. Classification (GTDB taxonomy): domain Bacteria; phylum Actinomycetota; class Actinomycetes; order Streptomycetales; family Streptomycetaceae; genus Streptomyces; species Streptomyces smyrnaeus. The sequence continues at coordinate 19,104 of NZ_JAFFZM010000016.1, forward strand.
GCAGTTCACCGTGGCGGCGGGCGTCGACCTTGTGGGCGGCAGCGAGCGTGCGGTCGCCGTCCGCGTCGTGGAGGGCGACGGTGACGGCAGGCGTAGCGGTATCCAGCGCGAGCATCAACACCCGACCAGCCTACGGCGCCCACGCGGCCCGCCCTCACCCGTGCGGCCCGCCGCCCTGCTCGGGGCGCTTCCGGCCCGGCTACTTCCCCTCCTTCGGGGCTGCCTCGCCGAACGGCACGTTGACGCCGGTCAGCTCGGCGCGGATGCCCTCCTTCGCCACGAAGACCCCGCGCAGCCGCACATCACCGGGCAGCTCGGGCAGCTGGAGGTGGAGGGCGAGCTTGTCCGCGAGCTCGGGTTCCTCGATCTTCTTGAGGGCCTCGACCAGCGCCGGGTCGATCCCCATCTTCTTCAGCAGCTGCGGATGCCGGACGACGACGTCCAGCAGATTGACGCGCATCACCTTCTCGGCGAAGCGCGGTGTCCCGGTCACCCGGCGCAGCTCCCGGTCGCTGCGCCGGACCTGCTGGGCGTGCTCGGGCGTCATGCCGAACCGCTCGGCGATCGAGCGCACCCCGAACAGCGCCCGTGCCTTGTCCTTGTCGTGCTGGATGCGCTCGGCCAGCGGGCGGGACAGTCGCAGTCCCGCGTCCTTGCCGGTGCCGGGGGTGAAGCTGAACATCTCGGGGACGACCAGCCGCATGTCGTCCACGGTGGTGCCCACGCCGCGGTCGCCGGTGCGCTGCAGCTGGGCGCGGGCGCGCACCTTGACCTCGCTGCCCGCCACGGGCAGCCGTCCGGCGGCCAGCACGGTGTGGCGGCCACCCGGGGTGAACTTCACCTGGGAGGTGCCCAGCTCGCGGTCCAGGTCGTCGAAGTCGAGCAGTACGTCGCCCTTCATCCTGCCGAGCACCGCCCCTCGGACGGCGGACGGGGCGTCTCCGACGATCCGTACGTCGTCGACGGTGCCGCTGACCTGTGCGACCGACACCCGGCCCGCGGGCACATCCGGAATGGCAACTTCCACATTGTCCAGGCGGCCCCGCGCCACCTGGGTGAGGAAGGGGAAGCCGTTGATGTGCACCTCGGGACGGGCGTGCAGGCCCAGCGAGTCCTGCACCTTCTCGGCCGCCTCGTCCTCGGCGTAGAGCGCGGCCCACCGATCCCCGACCCCGAGGAAGGCCAGCAGCGCGCAGCAGGCGATGGCGAGCTTGACGGTGCGCGAGAAGCGGGAGCGACGGCGCCTGCGTACGGCACGCAGATACGGCATCCGGTCCTCGTAGGCGGGCTCGTCGTGGTCCGAGCGAAGCCCGAGGCCGCGCAGTCCGCCCTCGTAGGGGTCACCGCCCCCGTACGGGTCTCCGCCCTCGTACGGGTCACCGGGCGCGGCAACGTCCGGCGGGGCCAGCGCGGCCAGTTCGTCGTACGGGTTGGCCGGGCGGTGGGGGGTGCCCGAGTGGCCTTGCGGTTCTGGGACTTCCGGTATGGGGGTTGTGGAGTTTGTCGATGAACCGTGGGGGGTCATCGCCACATGCGAACACAAGCGCGGCTGTTACTCCAAGTTCCCCTTCCCGTCGCCCACCGGCCACTCTTCCCGCCTTTCCGCGCTGCCCGACCCGCCGTTGGCCGAGCGATGCCCGGACAGGCCGCCCGGACAGGCGCCCGGGGCGACCGTACGCGAGCCGTCCGCGCCGCGCCTGCTGCTACCGTCAATCAGAGGTCAGGCACAGGCACGAGAGGTGGCAGCGCACGGTGGCACGCAGCAGCGGCAGCAGCGCCGGAGTGATCGTGGCCGGGCTGACGGCGGCGGCCCTCGCCGTGATCGGTTTCTTCGCGTACCAGGCGTCGGCCGCGCAGGACCGCGCCGGCAAACCCTCCACCGGGAAGACGGCCGCGCCCTCCCCCGGCACCTCGGACGGGAAGAACCGCACCCCGGCCGAGAAGGACACCGCGCTGCCCACCTCCTCCGGCCAGGGCCACCGGATCGTCTACGCCCTGAAGCGGCAGCGGGTGTGGCTGGTCGGCAAGGACGGCAAGGTCACCAGGACCTATGAGGTCTTCCCCAGCACCGTCGCCCCCGAGCCGGGCACCTACAAGGTCACCTCGCGCGCCTCCCATGTGACGGGCTCGGACGGCGTCCCGATCGAGAACGTCGTACGGTTCGCCAGCGTCGACGGCGTCACGATCGGCTTCAGCGCGGCGCTGGACGGCTCGACGCCGACTCCGGACGCCTCGCGCAAGACGGGCGGCATCCGCGAGAAGCGCGAGGACGGCGAGGCGCTGTGGCTGCACGCCCCCATCGGCACCCGCGTCGTGGTGATGCGCTAGCGCGTCGTCGCCCCCCCCCGGTCGGCGCCCCCGGGCGTCGGCGGGGCCGCGCGAGCGTCAGCGGCGGCCGGAAGAGGCGTGCCGACGCCGTCGGCGGGCCGCCGCCGACTCCTCCGACTGTTCGGACTGCTCGGTCTGCGACGGCGGCCTGGAGACGACGGCCGCGGCGGCGCAGGACGCGAGCAGTTCACTCATGGGCGGGGTGCCGTGCGGGGCGCTTCCGTCGGCGGCCGCCGCCTCGTCCCGCGCAGGCACGTGCGGCGCTCGCGCCGCACGCTGCTCCGGCTTCGGTGCGGTCATGGCTCCTCCAGGGGCGTCGGCGCGGCGGCACTTAGGTATACCTAACCGCGCTCTCACCTCCCATGGGACCATGGGCCGCACCGACCGCGCAACATCTTGCCGACACCATGTCGGAACAGCGCCCGGCCGCACGCTCCACGGCCCCGGCGCACCGAGCGCGCCTAGCCGAGGGCTGCGAGGTCCTCCCGGGCCCAGCGCTCCCCCACGCCGTGGAACGTGACGGTGCGCACGTCGTCGGCGGCGGCCTGCTCGGCGTCCCCGGCGGCCTGGGCGCTCTCGCCCGTCGAGCGGGCGATGACGATGTGCAGCCGCTCCTCCGTCAGCTCCTCGACCCTGCCCTCGCCCCACTCGACGACGACGACCGACTCGGGCAGCGAGACGTCCAGATCGAGGTCCTCCATCTCCTCCAGGCCGCCGCCGAGCCGATAGGCGTCCACGTGCACCAGCGGCGGGCCGTCCGTCAGCGAGGGGTGGACGCGGGCGATGACGAAGGTGGGCGAGGTCACCGCGCCGCGCACGCCCAGGCCCTCGCCCAGCCCGCGCGTCAAGGTCGTCTTCCCGGCGCCGAGTTCACCCGTCAGCAGGACGAGGTCCCCGGCGCGCAACCGCCCGGCGAGCCGTACGCCGAGTTCGCGCATGGCCTCGGCGGTGGGCACGGTGACGGTTCTCTCGTTCCGGACACCGCCCGGGGAATCGCCCATGGGACGGTCGGGGAGGCCGCCGGGAGCGCCGTCACCCCCGGGAGGGGCGCCGGACGGAGCCGGTGGAGGCGGGACAGGATGCTGGTGGTGCGGTGCTTCCATGCGTCCGGATGGTACGCGTCAGCAGCCGGGCCAGGTGCTCGTTGACCGGCTCGGGACGCTCCAGCATGACCAGGTGACCGGTCGCCTCCAGGATGACGAACGCGGCGTTCGGCAGTGCCGCCGCGATCCGCTCGCTGTGCTCGCTGGGCGTCAGCAGATCGCGGTCCCCGGCCAGCACCAGCGCAGGCCGCCCGTCGAATCCCGACACCGCCGCGGTCTTCTCGTGCTCGGCGAAGGCCGGGTAGAACTCCGCGACCACATCCACCGGCACCGACTCGATCAGGCGCTCGGCGAAGCGCGCCACCCCCGGGTCCACCTCGCGCGGGCTGCCGAAGGAGTAGCGCTTGACCACCCCCGCGAACAGGTCGGCGGTCATCCGGCGCCCGCGCTCGACCAGGTCCGACTGCGCGGCCAGCGCCCGCAGCACCCCGGGCACCACGCGCCGCACGGCTCGCGCTCCGGCAGCCGGCAGCCCGTACGTCACCTCGGCGAGCCCGCCCGCGCTGGTGCCCAGCAGGGCGACGCCCGCGACCCGCTCGGCGACGTACTCCGGGTACTGCTCGGCCAGCGCCATCAGCGTCATACCGCCCATCGAGTGCCCCACCAGCACCACCGGCCCCTCGGGCGCGGCGGCGTCGAGCACGGCTTTCAGATCGCGGCCCAGCAGGTCGATGGAGACCGGCTCCCCGGCGGGGGCCCGACCGGAGCGGCCGTGGCTGCGCTGGTCCCAGTAGACGCAGCGCACGGCCCCGCGCAGCGCGGCCCGCTGGAAGTGCCACACGTCCTGGTTGAGGCAGTAGCCGTGCGAGAACACCACCGTCAGCGGCGGGGCCGACCTGCCGCCCCGGCCCCGCAACAGCTCGACCAGCCGCGACCAGCACCCGGCCGCCTCGCCGTCGGCGGAGTCGAGCGGGAAGTCGGCCGGTTCGTCGACCTCGTAGTACAGCTCCGTACCGTCCTCCGCCGAGGCCCGGCCCGCAGTGCCGCGCAGCGTGCCGTAGGGGCCCGCGGCATCCAGCGCCACCCGGGCCTTACGGCGTACGGCACGGTGCACCGTGAGGCGTTCGAGGGCGACACCGGCCGCGACGACCCCGAGGGCGGCGCCGGCGACACCCGCACGGCGCGTCCAGCCCGCGCCGCCCGCCGGAGCCGGTGGCCGCGCGGACTGCCCGGCCGCGCCCTCGGCGGCAGCCGCTGCCGTACGCCATGCGCTCTGGGCCGTCTGAACGGCGGTGGCGGCCTCCAGCGCCTGCTGCCCGTGCCGGAGGTACGGCGGGGACTGCGCCTGGTGCCGCGGCGGCTGCGGGAGCCGCGCGTCCCGCGCGCCGAGCGCCGCGACCGCGTTCACCGCCGCCTGTGCCCTGCTGATCTGGTCCATGACCGCCCCCGTCCGTCCGTCTGCCCGGCCCCGGTCCCGTCCGTCACCGGCTCCCGCGACCGAACACCGTGCTCGTGCGCTCGGTTCAGTCGTCGGCCTGCTCATTGGCGTATACCCGGGGGACGCGGCTGCTGATCCGGGTGACGATCTCGTAGGAGATGGTGCCCGCGGCGCGGGCCCAGTCCTCCGCGGTGGGCTCACCGTGGTCGCCGGGACCGAAGAGGACGACGCGGTCGCCCGCCGCGGCGCGGTCGCCGCCGAGATCGACGACGAACTGGTCCATGGCCACCCGGCCGGCGACCGTCCGCCACTTGCCCGCCACCAGCACCGGACCGGTACCGGAGGCGTGCCGGGGCAACCCGTCGCCGTAACCGAGCGGCACCAGCCCGAGGGTCGTCTCACCGGGAGTGATGTAGGTGTGCCCGTAGCTGACGCCGTGGTCGCCGGGGACCCGCTTGACCAGGGCGAGCGAGGCACTGAGCGTCATCACCGGCCGCAGACCGAGGCTGTCGGCCGAGCCCACCTCGGGGGACGGGGAGAGGCCGTAGACGGAGACACCGGTACGGACGAGGTCGAAGTGGGATCGGGGCAGGGTCAGCGTCGCCGGTGAGTTCGCGTGGTGCCGCACCTCGGGGTCGAGCCCGGCGCGCTCGGCGACGGCGACGGCCTCCCGGAAGGCGTCGAGCTGGGCGGCGTTGGCGGGATGGCCCGGCTCGTCGGCGCAGGCGAAGTGCGACCAGATGCCGGTGACCCGCACCGCGCCCTCCGCCTCGGCGGCCCGCGCGGCCGCCACCAGCTGGGGCCAGTCGGCGGGCTGGCAGCCGTTGCGGCCGAGCCCGGTGTCGGCCTTCAGCTGCACCCGCGCGGTGCGCCCGGTGGCGTGGGCCGCGGCGACGATCTCGTCCAGCGCCCAGGTGCCGCTCGCCGAGACGTCGATGTCCCGCTCGATCGCCTCCCGCCACGGGCCGCCCGGCGTCCACAGCCAGCACAGGATGCGGCCCCGGTCCCCGGCGTCCCGCAGCGCGATGGCCTCCTGGGGAGTGGCGGTGCCCAGCCAGCCGGCTCCCGCCTGCCGCGCGGCCCGGGCGCACGGCACCGCGCCGTGCCCGTACCCGTCCGACTTGACGACGGCCATGAGCTCGGCACGCGGCGCGTACCCGCGCAGCGCCCGTACGTTGTCCCGCAGCGCGCCGAGGTCGATCTCGGCACGTGCCCTGCCGAGATCTTCGGCCCGGAAGTCGCCATCGGAGTGCTGGTACTCGTCGTTCACCGGTTCAGTGTCGCAGGTGCCGGCCCGCGGGCGGCCCCTCAGTGGCCGGTCGCCCCGTCGATGCGCTCGCGCAGCAGGTCGGCGTGGCCGCAGTGCTGCGCGTACTCCGCGAGCAGGTGGATGAGCACCCGGCGCAGCGAGACGGGGCGGCCCGTGCGGGCGTGGGTCCCGGTGCCGTCCAGCTCCATGGCGGCGGCGATCTCGCGGGAGCGCGCGCACTCGGCGCGCCAGACGGCCAGCGCCTCGGCCGGGTCCCCGTCCAGGGAGTCGAAGTCCTGGTCGGGGTCGTCGTCCGAGTAGTACAGCAACGGCACCGCTTCGCCCGCGAGCTGGATGCGGAACCACCAGCGCTCCACCCCCGCGAGGTGCCGCAACAGCCCGTGCAGGGTCAGCCCGGAGGGCGGGACGGTGCGCTCCGACAGCGACTCGGGCGGCACACCCGTGCACTTGAGCAGCAGCGTCTCGCGGTAGTGGTCGAGGTAGCGGGTCAGCAGCTCCCGCTCGTCCCCCACCAGGGGCAGGGGCTCTCTGGGGTCGTTGGCCCACTCCTCGGCGAAAGCGGAGGGCACGCTGCCGGCGGCGCTCGGTTGGCTCATGTCAGGAGTGTGGCACCGGCCACTGACAGCGCGTCCGCCGTGCGCGGTGCGCGCGGAAAACCGGTTGCCCGCCTGCGGACAATGGCCGGCGTGACATGGACCGTTCGCCCCGAACCCGTCGAGAGCCCGGACGCCGTTGCGACCCGGGATCCGCCGCGTCCGGGTCGCCCCGCACGCCCGCAAGGGCGGCCTCGGCGGGCTGCTGGTCGCCACCGCCGAGTGCTCCGCGCTGGAGATGGGGGCGACGACCGTGCGCCTGGACACCCGCGGCGACCTGGTGGAGGCCAGGCGGATGTCGTCCCCGGGGCGCCTGATGTCCTGCCCCTGCGCCGTGTCCGGCGGCTGCGGGTTGGTTGTGGCTTGTCGCGCAGTTCCCCGCGCCCCTGAAGGGGCAGCCCCCACGCCGGGTACGCAAGCTCCGCGGGGCAAGCCCTACCCACCGCGCATCACGTCCTGCCATGCCGTGGCCAGTGCCGCGGAGACATCCGTCGCGGAGGGCGGGTCGGCCGCGAGCCGGCCGGCGAGGCCGTGCAGATAGGCGGCGGCCGAAGCGGCGTCGCGGGCGGACAGACCGGCCGCCAGCAGACCGCCCGCCAGCCCGGTCAGTACATCGCCGCTGCCCGCCGTGGCCAGCCAGCCGGTCCCGGTGGCGTTCACCCGTACCGGGGAAGGAGCGGCACCGGGCCGGGACGGCTCGGCGACCAGCGTCGTGGAGCCCTTGAGCAGCACGGTGGCCCCCGTCCGCTCCGCCAGCCCCCGTACCGCCGCCAGACGTTCGGCCTCGACCTCCTCGCGGGCCACCCCGAGCAGCGCCGCGGCCTCCCCGGCGTGCGGCGTCAGCAGGGTGGGAGCCGTACGGGCGCGAACTGCGTCCATGTCCATCAGCCGCAGCCCGTCCGCGTCGACGAGCACCGGCACCTCGGAGGCCAGCACCTCGTCGATCGCCTGCTGCGCCGCCGGTTCGTCGCCCAGTCCCGGGCCGACGGCCCAGGCCTGCACCCGCCCGGCATGCCCGGGCGGCCCCTCGCTCACGAGCGTCTCCGGGTAGCGGGAGACGACCGCTTCCGTGCCGGGCCCCACGTACCGCACGGCCCCCGCGCCGCTGCGCAGCGCGCCGGAGACGGCCAGTACGGCGGCCCCGGGATAGCGCCCGGAGCCGGCCACGACACCGACGACGCCGCGCCGGTACTTGTCGCTCTCCGCCACGGGCCTCGGCAGCAGGCGGGCCGCGTCGGCGTGCTGGAGAGCCTCCACGTCGCAGGTTTCGGGCAGGTGAGGTGCCAGACCGATGTCGATCAGCCGGACGGCGCCCGCGTACTCCCGGGCCGGGTCGATCAGCAGCCCCGGCTTGTACGCGCCGAAGGTGATGGTCGCGTCGGCGGCCAGCGCCGGGCCGGGCACCTCGCCGGTGTCGGCGTCCACCCCGCTGGGCAGGTCGACGGCGACGACCGGCACCCCGGCGTCCCGCACCAGGTCGGCCAACTCCACGGCCGCGGGCCGCAGTCCGCCCTTGCCGCCGATGCCGACGATGCCGTCCACCACCAGGTCGGCCCGCGCGATGACGTCACCGACGGGCTCGGCGACGCCCTCCACCACGGCGCCCGGCGCCACCCGCACCCTGCCCCCGGCGGCCCGCAGCGCGGCCAGCCCGCCCTCATGGGCCCGTTCGGGCGCCAGCAGCACCGCCGTCACCCCGGCCCCGCGCCGGGCCAGTCGCGCGCCCGCGTACAGCGCGTCCCCGCCGTTGTCACCGCTGCCGACGAGCAGCACCACCCGCGTCCCGTACGTCCGCCCCAGCAGCCGGCCGCAGGCCGCGGCCAGCCCGGCAGCGGCGCGCCGCATCAACGCGCCCTCGGGCAGCCGTGCCATCAGCGCCCGCTCGGCGGCACGCACGGTCTCCACGCCGTAACCAGTCCTCATGCCCCCAGTGTGGCGCCCCGCCCCGTCAGGGGCGCGGGGAGCTGCGCTCACAGCCACCGACCACCCGCAGCCCGCGACGGCGAGACAGGGGCGCCCTCGACTCAGCCGACTCAGCCCTCCGCGACGACGACGGCCGAGGCGACCCCCGCGTCGTGCGAGAGGGAGACGTGCCAGCCGCGTACCCCCAGTTCGGCGGCGCGCTCCGCCACCGTGCCGCGCACCCGCAGATAGGGCTGCCCCGAGTCGGCCGTGCACACCTCCGCGTCGGTCCACCGCAGCCCGCCCGGCGCGCCCAGCGCCTTGGCCAGTGCCTCTTTCGCGGCGAACCGGGCCGCCAGTGAGGCCACCCCGCGCCGCTCGCCGCTGGGCAGCCACAGTTCGCGGTCGACGAAGAGCCGCTCCGCCATGCTGGGCGTGCGTGCCAGGGAGGTGGCGAAGCGGTCGATCTCCGCGACGTCGATTCCCACCCCGATGATCACCGCTGTCCCACTTCCGCACACCTCACCCGCCGTCCGGTCGCCGGCACGTCGCCGACGGAGTGAGGGTACGCGCAACGTCAGGGCGTTCCCCGCGTGCTCACTCGCCCCGCGCCATCCGCTCTATGGCGTCCTCCATCAGCTCCAGGTACTCCGACTCCTCGCAGCGCGGCTTGCTGCCCATCACGTACAGCTCCAGCGAGTCCGTCAGATCCTCGGTCAGGTCCTCGTCCGGGAGCCCGTCGGTCAGATCGCTGTAGACGTGGCCTGCGTGGCCCGCCATCGGGTCGGTACCGAAGGTGCGCCGGGTACGAGGGCGGCGTATGCGACTCAAGGGGGAGGACATGGACGGAACATAGCCCCCATCGGCACATCTCGTACACCTTCTGTTCGCAGATTGTCCGACGCGACGGCATGGAAACCGCACCCGGGCCGGCGCTCGCGTTACCGGCGGTCAGCCTCCCCCCAAGATGAGCGCTGCGTGGGGCCCGCGCAGAATGGCCCCGTGTCCACGAAGCCTTACGTCGACCTCGGCCGCTCGGAGTGGAGCGCCCTGCGCGAGCGCACCCCCCTTCCCCTGACGGCCGCCGAGGTCGAGGCCCTGCGTGGGCTCGGCGACGTCATCGACCTGGAGGAAGTGCGGGACATCTATCTGCCGCTGTCCCGGCTGCTGAACCTCTATGTGGGCGCCACGCACGGACTGCGCAGGGCGCTCAACACCTTCCTCGACGATCCGCACCGCCCCGGCAGGCCCACCCCGCAGCGCGGCACCCCGTTCGTGATCGGTGTCGCGGGCAGCGTCGCCGTCGGCAAGTCCACCGTCTCCCGGCTGCTGGAGGCGCTTCTCGCCCGGTGGCCGGAGCACCCCCGCGTCGAGCGCGTGACGACGGACGGCTTCCTGCTGCCCAAGGCCGAGCTGGAGCGGCGGGGCCTGATGTCCCGCAAGGGCTTCCCCGAGTCGTACGACCGGCGGGCGCTCACCCGCTTCGTCGCCGACGTGAAGGCGGGCAAGCCGGAGGTGACCGCACCGGTCTACTCGCATCTGATCTACGACATCGTCCCGGGCGAGCGGCTGACCGTGCACCAGCCGGACATCCTCATCGTGGAGGGCCTGAACGTCCTGCAGCCCGCGCTGCCCGGCAAGGACGGCCGCACCCGGCTGGCCGTCTCCGACTACTTCGACTTCTCGGTGTACGTCGATGCCCGTACCGCCGACATCGAGCGCTGGTACCTGGAGCGGTTCCGGAAACTGCGGGAGACCGCGTTCCAGGACCCGCGCTCGTACTTCCACCGGTTCACGGACGTCTCCGAGGAGGAGGCCCTCGCCTACGCGCGCACCACCTGGCAGACCATCAACGAGCCCAACCTGCGGCAGAACATAGCCCCCACCCGTGGCCGGGCCACCCTGCAACTCCACAAGGGCCCCGACCACAAGGTGCAGCGGCTGTCACTCAGAAAGCTGTAGGCCCGAGCGCGCGGGCGTCAGCCGCCCAGCGCGCGCTTGACCACATCGGCCAGCCGCCCCGCGACGGCCCGCGCGTGCTCGATGTCCGCGGCCTCCACCATCACCCGCACCAGCGGCTCGGTCCCGGAGGGCCGCAGCAGCACGCGCCCGGTCTCCCCCAGCTCCCGCTCCGCCTCGGCGACGGCCGAAACCAGCTCGGGGGCGGTTCCCACCCGAGCCTTGTCCACGTCCGGCACGTTCACCAGCACCTGCGGCAGCCGCTCCATCACCCCGGCCAGCTCCGCCAGCGGCTTGCCGGTGGCGGCGACCCGTGCGGCCAGCATCAGCCCGGTCAAGGTCCCGTCGCCCGTCGTGGCGTGGTCGAGCACGATCACATGCCCGGACTGCTCCCCGCCGAGCGAGAACCCGCCGCGCTTCATCTCCTCCAGCACATAGCGGTCCCCGACCGCCGTCTGCACCAGTTCGAGCCCCGCGCCCTCCAGGGCCAGCTTGAAGCCGAGGTTGGACATCACCGTCGCGACGACGGTGTCCTTGCGCAGCTGCCCGGCCTCCTTCATCGCGAACGCGAGGACGGCGAGGATCTGGTCGCCGTCGACCTCGTGCCCGGCCGCGTCGACGGCCAGGCACCGGTCGGCGTCGCCGTCGTGCGCGACGCCGAAGTCCGCGCCGTGCCGTACGACGGCGTCCCGCAGCCCGGCGAGGTGGGTGGAGCCGCAGTCGTCGTTGATGTTGAGGCCGTCGGGGTCGGTCCCGATGGTGATCACGTCGGCACCGGCGCGTGCGAACGCCTCGGGCGAGACGCGGGCCGCGGCGCCGTGCGCCCCGTCGATGACGACCTTCAGCCCGTCGAGCCGGTTGGGCAGCACGCCGACCAGGTGGGCGACGTAGTTGTCGAAGCCCTCGTCGTAGTCCTTGACCCGGCCGACCCCGGCCCCGGTGGGCCGCGCCCACGGCTCACCGGCGGCGTGCTCGCGGTGGAGGGCCTCGATACGGTCCTCCAGCTCGTCGGCGAGCTTGTGGCCGCCGCGGGCGAAGAACTTGATGCCGTTGTCCGGCATGGGGTTGTGGCTGGCCGACAGCATCACGCCCAGGTCGGCACCGAGCGAGCCGGTCAGATAGGCGACGGCGGGTGTCGGGAGCACGCCCACCCGCAGCACATCGACCCCGGCGCTGGCCAGCCCGGCCACGACGGCGGCCTCCAGGAACTCGCCGGAGGCCCGCGGGTCCCGCCCGACGACCGCGACCGGCCGGGAGCCTTCCCGGGCCGCCTCGGCGCCCGTCCGCGCTTCGGTGAGCACATGTGCCGCCGCGACGGACAGCCCGAGCGCCAGCTCGGCCGTCAGCCCCTCATTGGCGACGCCACGTACGCCGTCGGTACCGAAGAGTCGTGCCACAGTCGTTCCTCCGAGTTCTGGGGGCGTTCTCCGGGGATTCACCGGGCGGGCCCGGGTGGGCCCGGCACACCAGGTATACGCCCCGATGTCAGCGTGACGGCGCGTGCGCCACCGTCACAAGACCGGGTGTCGGGCCGCACACCGCACGGTGGGCCCGAACGACCGATGCCCCGCCGGCACCGAGGTGAGGTGCCGACGGGGCATCCGGACTGCAGTCTTTCCGCTCCAGCGAGCGCCGGGTCAGCGCTTGCTGTACTGCGTGCCCTTGCGGGCCTTCTTGAGACCGGCCTTCTTGCGCTCGACCGCACGGGCGTCACGCGTGAGGAAACCGGCCTTCTTGAGCGGGCCGCGGTTGTTGTCCACGTCCGCCTCGTTCAGCGCACGGGCCACACCGAGGCGCAGGGCGCCCGCCTGGCCCGAGATGCCGCCACCGGAGATACGGGCGACCACGTCGTAGCGGTCGTCCAGCTCCAGGACCTTGAACGGCTCGTTGACTTCCTGCTGGTGCACCTTGTTCGGGAAGTAGCCCTCAAGGGTGCGACCGTTGATCTTCCACTGACCGGAGCCCGGGATGATCCGGACGCGGGCGATGGCGTTCTTGCGGCGACCGGTGCCGGCGGCCGGCTGCGGGTCGCCGAAACGGGAGGCGAGGGACTCGGAGGTGTACTCCTCCGGGGCCTCGGGGGTCTCGGTCGTGTACTCCTCGACGCCCTCGACGGGGGTCTCAGCGGTGGTCTCGGCCACGATTCTCCTCAGCTTCTCTTCAGTCGTAGGGGGTGGCCGGACTTACTGCGCGACCTGGCTGATCTCGAACGGCACGGGCTGCTGCGCACCGTGAGGGTGCTGGTCGCCCGCGTAGACCTTCAGCTTCGAGAGCATCTGACGGCCCAGGGAGTTCTTCGGGAGCATGCCCTTGACGGCCTTCTCGACGGCCTTCTCCGGGTTCTTGTCCAGCAGCTCGTCGTAGCGGACGGAACGCAGACCACCCGGGTAACCGGAGTGGCGGTACGCCATCTTCTGGGTCCGCTTGTTGCCCGAGAGGTGCACCTTGTCGGCGTTGATGATGATGACGAAGTCACCGGTGTCGACGTGAGGCGCGTACACGGGCTTGTGCTTACCCCGCAGAAGGGTGGCGGCCTGGGAGGCCAGACGGCCGAGGACGACGTCCTGGGCGTCGATGACGTGCCACTGGCGCTGAATGTCGCCAGGCTTGGGGCTGTACGTACGCACGGTCGTAGCCTTCGCTTCTTCAGTGATTGGGTCCTGACAGGGCCAACCAGGCAGATCACGACAGGCAAGATCGCATGCGGTGACGCATCCGCATGCGATCGCTGGTCATCGACCGGTAGGCCGGTGTATAGCCCCCCACGTGAGAACAGGCAAGCCAATACACACAACGAACCAGCACGATACCGGCGCGCACCACCCACGGTCAAAACGGGAGACGACCCCTCCACCCCTGCTCCCGGGGCGGACCAGCGGCGGGAGCGGAAGCCGGGACGGCCCTGCCCCCGTTCGCCGGACCGGCTGAACACGCCTGCCTTTCACCCGCTGCCTGGCTTCACCCGCCGCCCACCTTTCACCTGCGGGCGGTGGACCGAGGGCGTGAGGCGACTATACGGACCGGTGGGTTGACTCCCGGGCGGTCGACTGGTCTCCTGGGTAGACCGATCGGTCTACCTGAGGAGCGGCGATGAAGGCTGTACTGCTGACGCGCTACGGCGGACCGGAGGCGTTGGAGTTCCGGGCGGACGTCCCGGATCCGGTGCCGGGGCCCGGGGAAGTACGGGTGCGGGTGCGGGCGGCGTCGCTGAACAACACGGACATCTGGACCCGCGAGGGCGCCTACGGATCCTCGGACGACCCGGACGCGCAGACCGGATGGCGTCGGTCGTCGTTCAGCTTCCCGCGCATCCAGGGCGCCGACGTGGCCGGGGAGATCGACCAGGTGGGCCCCGGAGTGCCCGAGGCACGGGTGGGCGAGCGGGTGCTGGTCGATCCGATGATCTACGACGGCGGAGAGATGGCCCTGGTCACCACCGACTATCTCGGCAGCGAGCGGGACGGAGGCTTCGCCGAGCTGGTGACCGTGCCGGCGCACAACGTGCACTCCGTCGGTGACGCCCTGTCGTTCGCGGAGCTGGCGACACTGCCGACTGCCGCCACCACGGCCATGCGCATGCTCGGGCGCGCGGGACTGCGGGCCGGTGAGACGGTGCTGGTGACCGGCGCCTCCGGCGGGGTGGGGACCTCGCTCGTGCAGATCGCCAAGGCCCGCGGGGCCAGGGTGGTGGCGGTCGCCGGGGCCGCCAAGCACGCGGCACTCCGGGAGCTCGGTGCGGACGAGGTCGTCGCCCGGGACGCCGAACTCCCCAGCGCGCTGGCCGCCGTCGGGGTCGGGGAGGTCGATGTCGTCGCCGACGTGGTGGCGGGCCCGTCCTTCGGCGACCTGCTGGGGGTCCTCGCTCCGCTGGGCCGCTACGTCGTCGCGGGCGCCATCGCCGGACCGCTGGTCGAGACCGACCTGCGGACGGTCTACCTGCGCCAGCTCACCCTGCTCGGGTCGTCGTTCGGCACGCACGAGGACTTCGCCTCGGTGGTCGACCTGGTCGGGCGCGGGATGTTCCGTCCGCTGGTGGCAGGCCGCTACCCGTTGGCCCAGCTCGCGACCGCGCAGGAGCACTTCGTGTCCAAGGACTTCGTCGGCAAACTGGTGGTGGAGCCGTGAGCCCGCGCGGGAGCGGGCATGAAGGTCTGCTCGGCTTCCGGGCGCTGACCTTCGATGTCGTCGGGACACTGATCGACTTCGAGGCCGGCATCGTGGAGTGTGTCCGCCGGGTGGCAGGGCCGGACGGCTCGCAGCGGAGCGACGAGGAGATTCTCCGGGCGTTCGGCGCCGCGGAGGACGAGCAGCAGCAGCGCACGCCCGCGATGCCGTTCACACAGATGCTGGACCCGATCTCGGCGCGGCTGGCGGCCCACCTCGGCCTGCCCGCCCTGGACGGCCGGGGAGCGCCGAGCCCGCTGCGCCTGTCCATCGCGGCGTGGCCGGCCTTTCCCGACGCCCGGGAGGCACTGGCCGCACTCCACCGCCGGTTCCGGCTGGTCGCTGTGACCAACGCGGACAACGCCGCCGCGCGGGCGATGAGCAGCACGCTCGGGGGCCCCTTCGACGATGTGGTCACCGCCGAGGACGTCGGGGTCAACAAGCCGGATCCGCAGGTGTTCGCCTACTGCCAGGGCCGGCTGGGGACGCTCGACATCGCGCGCTCCGAGGTGCTGCACGTGGCGCAGAGCCAGTACCACGACATCGGAGTGGCGCGGCAGCTCGGGTATGCGACGTGCTGGATCGAGCGGCGCCGGGGCCGCGCCGGGTCCGGCGCCACTCCACCGCCGCGCTCCGTCACCGCACCCGACCACCACTTCGGCACGCTCGCCGAGCTCGCCGCAGCGGTGGAAGAAGCCCCGGCCCCGGCCCCGGAGCGGTGACCGGCGAGGCGAGACCCCGCCCCCGCAGACAGCCCTCGCCAGGCCCCCCTCACCGCGCCCGCGCCACCCGGCCCTCGTCCCACACCGGCTCTGCCACCTCACGGACCCGCCCGTCGGCGCCGAACACCACGAAGCGATCGAAGGCACGGGCGAACCAGCGGTCGTGCGTCACCGCCATCACCGTCCCCTCGAACCGCTCCAGCCCCTCCTGCAAGGCCTCGGCCGACTCGAGGTCCAGGTTGTCCGTCGGCTCGTCCAGCAGCAGTGCGGTCGCGCCCGCCAGCTCCAGCAGCAGGATCTGGAAGCGGGCCTGCTGGCCGCCGGAGAGGCGGCCGAAGGGGAGCTGGGCCTGCCGGGTCAGCTCGTAGCGCCGCAGTGCCGACATCGCGGCGCCGCGGTCGTGGGCGTGCTCCTTCCAGAGGATGTCCAGGAGGGTGCGGCCCTCCAGCTCGGGGTGGGAGTGGGTCTGCGCGAAATGGCCGGGCACCACACGGGCCCCCAGCTTCCAGTGCCCCGTGTGGGCGACCTCGCCGCCCGCCAGCAGCCGCAGGAAGTGGGACTTGCCGGAGCCGTTGGAGCCCAGCACCGCGACCCGCTCGCCGTAGAAGACCTCCAGGTCGAAGGGGCGCATCAGCCCCGTCAGCTCCAGCCCCTCGCAGGTGACGGCGCGTACCCCCGTACGGCCGCCGCGCAGCCGCATCCGGATGTCCTGCTCGCGCGGCGGCTCCAGCGGCGGGCCGGCCTCCTCGAACTTCTGCAGCCGGGTGCGGGCCGCCTGCAGCCGGGAGGCCATGTCGGAGTTGAACGCGGCCTTCTGCTTGTACATGACGACCAGCCGCTTGAGCTTCGCGTGCTCCTCGTCCCAGCGCCGCCGCAGCTCCTCGAACCGCGCGAACCGCTCCTTGCGCGCCTCGTGGTACGTCGCGAAGCCGCCCCCGTGCACCCATACGTCGCTGCCCGCGGCCCCCGGCTCCACACTGATGATGCGGTCCGCCGCGCGGGCCAGCAGTTCACGGTCGTGGGAGATGAACAGCACCGTCTTGGCCGTCTCGCGCAGCCGCCCCTCCAGCCACCGCTTGCCGGGGACGTCCAGATAGTTGTCGGGTTCGTCCAGCAGCAGCACCTCGTCACTGCCGCGCAGCAGCGACTCCAGTACGAGCCGCTTCTGCTCACCCCCGGACAGGGTGCGCACCTGCCGCCACTGGGCCTTTTCGTAGGGGACGCCCAGCGCGGCGGTCGTGCACATGTCCCACAGCGTCTCCGCCTCGTACCCGCGCGCCTCGGCCCAGTCGGCGAGCGCCTGCGCGTACCGCAGCTGCGCGGCCTCGTCGTCGACGGTCATCACCGCGTACTCGGCCTCGTCCACGGCCTGCGCGGCAGCCCGGATGCGGGGGTGTGCCACCGAGACCAGCAGGTCACGCACCGTGCTCTCGTCCCGTACGCTCCCCACGAACTGCGGCATCACCCCCAGCCCGCCGCTGACCGTGACCGTCCCGCCGTCCGGTTTCAGCTCCCCCGCGATCAGTCGCAACAGCGTCGTCTTACCCGCCCCGTTGGCTCCCACCAGCGCCACCGAGGCGCCCTCGCCCACCCGCAGCGACGCGTCGTCGAAGAGCGCTCGTCCGTCCGGCAGGTAGTAGGCAAGATGCGCCACCTCGACATGTCCCATGGCCGCAATCATCACGTTCTGACCACGCCCGAACCAAGCGAATATCGCGCGCAATAAGATGCGTCCATGAGCTTTGGGCAGGGGGGACCCGGGTGGGGTTCCCAAGGCGGACCCGACTGGAACTCCGGTGGCGACCCCGGGGACTGGAACTCCGGGAGTCCCGGCGGCTCGGCACCCGACTGGGCGGCGCTCGCGGAACAGGCCGAACGCAGCCGCGCCCGGCGCCGCCGTTGGCTGATGGCGGGCGGCGGAGCACTGGCGACCGCCGCCGTCGCGGGCATCGTCGCCGTGGCCGTCGTCAACGAGGACGGCTCGCAGGGCGCCTCCGACAAGCCCTCCGAGTCCCTGCCCGCCGAGGAGGACGTGCCCTCCCCCGATCCGAAGCCGACCTTCAAGGACCAGCCGCCGCCCCCGCCGCCGCCCAGGGACTTCATCTCCGACGTCAAGCGGGACAAGGCGCCGCTCAGCGCCAAGACGCTGTATCCGACCCAGCGTGTCACCATCAACGGCCGGTCCTACAAGCTCACCAAGACGGCCACCAGCAAGAACTGCGCCGAGGCCGCCCATGCGGGCCTGGGCCCGGTGCTGACCCGCAACAACTGCACCGCCCTCTACCGCGCCACCTACACCAACGAGGGCCTCGCCGTTACCGTCGGCATCGCCGCCTTCAAGGACGCCAAGACCGCCGAGAAGGTCAAGAAGGAGTACCAGCCCAACCTGGTCGCGCTCCCCGGCGGCGGCGTCCCCGACTTCTGCCGCACGGTCACCTGCCGCACCACGGCCAACTCACTCGGCCGCTACGCCTACTTCACCATCGCCGGCCGCACCAACGGCCAACCCTCCGACGCGAGCGACAAGAAGGCGCAGCAGGCCGCCCTCGACGGCTCCAACTACGCCTATGCCCGGGTCCTCCAGCGCGGCAAGGACCAGTCGGAGGCGGCCGCGAAGTCCCCGGAGGGCGGTTCCCCGAAGGCCCGTCAGGACGGCTGACCGGGGACCGCTCGCTCAGCAGCAGCCGGCGCCCGCGCCGCCGCCCGACGGCAGGGTCGCCACGCCCGGCAGCGTCCGCTTGTTGCGGGAGGCCAGATTGCGGGCCTCCAGTTCGGAGTCCGCGGGGTAGGCGACCTCCTCCAGGGTGAGACCGTGCGGGCGTACGACGTGCACGGCCGAGTCCCGTACGCCCACCGCGAGCACCTTGGCGGGCCACTCGGCGGGCCGGTGGCCGTCGCCGACGAAGAGCATGGCTCCCACCAGGGAGCGGACCATGTTGTGGCAGAACGCGTCCGCCTGCACCGTCGCCTCCAGTACGCCGTCCGGGCGGCGCACCCACTCCAGCCGCTGCAGCGTACGGATGGTCGTGGCGCCCTCGCGCTTCTTGCAGTACGCGGCGAAGTCGTGCTCCCCCAGCAGCCCCCGGGCCGCCTCGTTCATGGCGTCGAGGTCCAGCGGCCAGTTGTGCCACAGCACATGGCCGCGCAGCAGCGGATCGACGCCGCCCGGGTGGTCGGTCACGCGGTACGCGTAGCGGCGCCAGACCGCCGAGAAGCGCGCGTCGAAGTGCGGGGGCGCCTCGCTCAGCCGCCACACCCGCACGTCCATCGGCAACCGGCCCGCGAGGCGGCGCAGCAGATGCTCACCGTGCTCGGCCCACACCCCGGCCGGCAGATCGACGTGCGCCACCTGCCCGCGCGCGTGCACCCCCGCGTCGGTACGCCCGGCGACGGTCAGCTCCGGCGTCACCTCCTGCCGCAGGACGACGCGCAGCGCCTCCTCGATCTCCCCCTGGACCGTCCGCTGCCCGCGCTGCCGCGCCCACCCGGAGAACTGCCGCCCGTCGTAGGCCAGGTCCAACCGAATCCGCACCAGGTCACTCACGGTGTCACTCACCGTCCGATCCTCTCATTCCGCTCCCGCCCGCGAACGACGAGTGGGCCCGCCCCCACCAGGGGAACGGGCCCACCCGTACGTCAGCCGTCCGGGGTGTCAGGCGTCCTTGGACTCGCCCTCGGCCTCGGCGTCCGCCGACTCCTTCTTCAGGTCCGCGACGGCCTCGTCACCGGCGGCGTCCTTCGCGGAACGCTTGGTGGCGGCCTCGGCCTCGCCGACCGCCTCCTGCTGCACCGTCAGCGGCTCCACCAGCTCGATGACCGCCATCGGGGCGTTGTCCCCACGACGCGGGCCGATCTTGGTGATGCGGGTGTAGCCACCGGGACGGTTCTCGTAGCGGGGGCCGATCTCGGTGAAGAGCGTGTGGACGACGCTCTTGTCCAGGATCGTGCGCATGACCTGGCGGCGGTTGTGAAGGTCGCCCTTCTTCGCCTTGGTGATCAGGCGCTCGGCGACCGGACGCAGGCGGCGGGCCTTCGCCTCGGTCGTCGTGATGCGGCCGTGCTCGAACAGCGCGGTCGCCAGGTTGCCCAGCATCGCCTTCTGGTGCGCGGCGCTGCCGCCCAGACGGGGACCCTTGGTGGGCTTCGGCATGGTGTCTCTCCTTCGTTGTCACTGCACCGGCCGTGTCAGGAACCGGCGGCAGTCCCGGCCGTATCAGGTACCGGGGATACGGA
Source organism: Streptomyces smyrnaeus (assembly GCF_017676345.1). Classification (GTDB taxonomy): domain Bacteria; phylum Actinomycetota; class Actinomycetes; order Streptomycetales; family Streptomycetaceae; genus Streptomyces; species Streptomyces smyrnaeus. The sequence continues at coordinate 38,756 of NZ_JAFFZM010000016.1, forward strand.
CCCGCGCCCCGTCAGGGGCGCAGGGGGGTGCCCCGAAGGGGCGCGGGGAACTGCTCCCCCAGCCTTCGGCCGGGAGGTGCCCCCACCAGCCACAGCCGACCCGCAGCTCCCCGACAGCAGTACGGGGCAGACGCTCAGTACTGCTCGGTCTCCACAAAACCCGCGTCCGCGTCGTCGTCGGCGCCGAAGGCGTCCGCGGCGGCGGTCGGGTCGAATCCGGGCGGGCTGTCCTTGAGGGCCAGGCCCATACCGGCCAGCTTGGCCTTGACCTCGTCGATGGACTTCGCACCGAAGTTGCGGATGTCCAGCAGGTCCGCCTCGGAGCGGGCCACGAGCTCGCCCACCGAGTGGATGCCCTCGCGCTTGAGGCAGTTGTAGGAGCGGACGGTCAGCTCCAGCTCCTCGATCGGCAGCGCCAGGTCGGCCGCGAGCGCGGCGTCCGTCGGCGACGGGCCCATGTCGATGCCCTCGGCGTCGACGTTGAGCTCGCGCGCCAGGCCGAACAGCTCGACCAGCGTCTTGCCCGCGGAGGCCATGGCGTCACGGGGGCGCATGGCCTGCTTGGTCTCGACGTCGACGATCAGCTTGTCGAAGTCGGTGCGCTGCTCGACACGGGTCGCCTCGACCTTGTAGGTGACCTTGAGGACCGGCGAGTAGATGGAGTCGACCGGAATCCGGCCGATCTCCTGGCCCACCTGCTTGTTCTGCACGGCGGAGACGTAGCCGCGACCGCGCTCGACGGTCAGCTCCATCTCCAGCTTGCCCTTGCCGTTCAGGGTGGCCAGGACCAGGTCCGGGTTGTGCACCTCGACACCGGCCGGCGGCGCGATGTCCGCGGCGGTGACCAGGCCCGGGCCCTGCTTGCGCAGGTACATCACGACCGGCTCGTCGTGCTCGGAGGAGACGACGAGGGACTTGATGTTGAGGATCAGGTCGGTGACGTCCTCCTTGACGCCCGGCACGGTCGAGAACTCGTGCAGGACACCGTCGATCCGGATGCTGGTCACAGCAGCGCCGGGGATCGAGGAGAGGAGCGTACGACGCAGGGAGTTACCGAGGGTGTAGCCGAACCCCGGCTCCAGCGGTTCGATCACGAACCGGGAGCGGAACTCGTCGACGACCTCTTCGGTCAGGGAAGGACGCTGAGCGATCAGCATGAGATGTTTTCCTCCAGTTTTCGGCAACCGCTATTTGATGCCGGTACTGCAAGGGTACGGGCGGCCCGGCCGAAACACAGCCGAGACCGCCCCGTACCCCTCTTGAGCACGCACTCGATCACTTCGAGTACAGCCCGAAGATCAGCTACCTCGTTACTTCGAGTACAGCTCGACGATCAGCTGCCCCGATTACTTCGAGTACAGCTCGACGATCAGCTGCTCCTGCACCTGGGTGTCGATCACCTGGCGCTCGGGCATCGAGTGGACGAGAATCCGCATCTTCGACGGGATGGCCTCCAGCCAGGCCGGGACCGTCCTGTCGCCGGCCTCCGCAGCTGCCACCTGGAAGGGGGTCAGGTTACGGGAGCCCTCGCGGACCTCGACGATGTCGTTGACGGACACCCGCGCCGAGGGGATGTCGGTCTTGCGACCGTTCAGCGCGATGTGGCCGTGCTTGACCAGCTGACGTGCGTGGTCACGGGACTTGGCGAAGCCGGCCCGGTACACGACGTTGTCCAGACGGGTCTCCAGAATGCGCAGCAGGTTTTCACCCGTCTTGCCCTGCTGGCGGTTGGCCTCGTTGAAGTACCCGCGGAACTGCTTCTCCAGCACGCCGTAGATACGGGCGGCCTTCTGCTTCTCGCGCTTCTGCAGCAGGTACTCGGAGTCCTTGGTGCGCCCGCGCCCGTGCTCACCCGGGGGGTAAGGACGGATCTCGATCGGGCACTTCGCGCTCTCGCACTTAGCTCCCTTGAGGAAGAGCTTCTGCTTCTCCCGACGGCAACGCTTGCAGTCGGCCCCGGTGTAACGCGCCATGTGTGGTGATCTCCTACTTCAGTTCTCAGACCCGGCGACGCTTCGGCGGGCGGCAGCCGTTGTGCGGGGTGGGGGTGACGTCCTGGATGGACCCGACCTCGAGGCCGGTGGCCTGGAGGGAGCGGATCGCGGTCTCACGGCCGGAGCCGGGACCCTTGACGAAGACGTCCACCTTCCGCATGCCGTGCTCCTGCGCGCGGCGCGCCGCGTTCTCGGCGGCCATCTGCGCGGCGAACGGCGTCGACTTCCGCGAGCCCTTGAAGCCGACGTGGCCGGCGGAGGCCCAGGAGATCACATTGCCGGTGGGGTCGGTGATCGAAACGATGGTGTTGTTGAACGTGCTCTTGATGTGAGCGTGCCCGTGGGCGACGTTCTTCTTCTCCTTGCGGCGCACCTTCTTGGCGCCGGCCGTACGGCCCTTCGGAGGCATATAGAGATAACTCCCGTGAGGTGGTCGGTCCTACAACGCGGACCGCTTGCAGCGTGTCCGGTGCGGACTACTTCTTGCCCGGCTTCTTCTTGCCGGCGATGGCGCGACGCGGGCCCTTACGGGTGCGGGCGTTGGTCTTGGTGCGCTGGCCGTGGACCGGGAGACCGCGCCGGTGGCGCAGACCCTCGTAGCAGCCGATCTCCACCTTGCGGCGGATGTCGGCCTGGATCTCACGGCGGAGGTCACCCTCGACCCGAAGGTTGTTGTCCACGTACTCGCGGAGCTTGACCATCTCCTCCTCGCCCAGGTCCCGGACGCGGGTGTCCGGGTTGACCCCGGTCTCGCGCAGGGTCTGCTGGGCAAGGGTGCGGCCGATGCCGAAGACGTAGGTGAGGGCGACCTCGACGCGCTTCTCGCGCGGGAGGTCGACGCCAGCGAGGCGTGCCATGGATGTGGCTCCTGATGATTCCGTCGGAGGTCTGCAGCAGTGCCGATCCCTCCATGCCTTCCGACCGGGGTGTCCCCTGTTCGAAGAGCTTGAGGGAGGGTCCCCGGCCTCCGACCGGGGGTGTCGACACCGTCACCGGTGTCGGGCCCTGCTTATGTGACTGTTGCTCGCGTCGCGCGAAGGAACTGCGAAAGGCAGGTCGTTAAGTCAGCCCTGGCGCTGCTTGTGGCGCAGGTTCTCGCAAATGACCATGACCCGACCGTGGCGGCGGATCACCTTGCACTTGTCGCAGATCTTCTTGACGCTCGGCTTGACCTTCATGGTGTGAGGTTCTCCGGGTCTGGCCATCTCCCCACGGGAGCGGGAAGCGGCACGATCTGTCGATCTACTTGTAGCGGTAGACGATCCGTCCGCGCGTCAGGTCGTAAGGAGACAGCTCCACCACGACCCGGTCGTCGGGAAGGATACGGATGTAGTGCATCCGCATCTTGCCGCTGATGTGCGCGAGGACCTGGTGCCCGTTCTGGAGCTCAACCTTGAACATCGCGTTCGGGAGAGACTCGACGACGGTGCCCTCGATCTCGATGGCCCCTTGTTTTTTGGCCATGCTTGAGCGCTTCACCTTCCGGGATCGGCTACCTGGGAGGCCCGAGGCATAGGGGTACACCTGGGCCGACGAGCCAGTCTACGACACCGCTCCCCGAATAGACGAATCGGGGAGTCTCCCCGTTGCGCGACGGGGTTAATCCGCAGGGCTCGGATCGAAGGACCGATTCAGCCCAGCGGGTCGGGGGCGGCCTCGATGCCGAGCTCGGCCAGCTTGGCGCGACCGCCGTCCCGTGCGGTCAGCACCAGCGGCCCCTGCTCGGTCAGTGCGACGGAGTGCTCCCAGTGGGAGGACCAGGTGCCGTCGTTCGTCTTGACCGTCCACTCGTCCGACAGAACGTGCGTACGAGGCGTCCCCAGGCTCACCATCGGCTCGATGGCCAGGCACATCCCCGGCACCAGCTTCGGGCCCTTGCCCCGCCGGCGCTCGACGTAGTTCAGCAGGTGGGGGTCCATGTGCATCTGGGAGCCGATGCCGTGGCCGCCGTAGTCCTCGATGATCCCGTACTTGCCGCCCGCCGGGCGCGGCTGCCGCCGGATGTAGCTCTCGATGGCCTTGGAGATGTCGACCAGCCGGTTGCCCTTGCGCATGGCGGCGATCCCGGCCCACATGGACTCCTGGGTCACCCGGCTGAGCTCCCGCAGCTCCGCCGAGTGGCCCTCGCCCACGAAGACGGTCAGCGCCGCGTCCCCGTGCCAGCCGTCGATGATGGCGCCGGCGTCGATGGAGAGCAGGTCACCGGCCTTGAGGACGGTGTCCTTGCTGGGGATGCCGTGCACCACGACGTCGTTGACCGACGTGCAGATGTTGCCGGGGAAGCCGCCGTACCCCAGAAAGTTCGGCTTCGCCCCGTGGTCGGCCAGCACCTTCGCCGCGACCTCGTCCAGGTCCTTGGTCGTCGCGCCCGGCACGGCGACCTTGGCGCACGCCTCGTGCATGGCGGCGACGACAAGCCCCGCCTCGCGCATCTTCGCGATCTGCTCCGGGGTCTTGATCTCGACCATGCTTGCCCTCTCGCCGGCCGCTGGGGCCTCGCCGCTGAATGATTACCCCCACCAGTTTGCCAGCCCTTGGGGGCGGCCGGGCCATGAGGCCCAGCCCTCCCCGGGCCGCCTCTGCTCAGGGGGTGCCCCGGCTGCCGTTCGCAGGCTGCGGGCCGGTTGTCGGCTGGTCGCGCAGTTCCCCGCGCCCCTGCGGGCACCCTGCCGCTGAGGCCCGGCCCCCTCGGGGCGCCCGCTGATGACTGGGCCCCTGACGATGCGAGGAGGGGCCGGGCTTCAGCCCGGCCCCTCCTGGAACCTTGTACGGCCGCGACGGCGCTCAGCCACCGGGCCACAGGGTCCGGCCGCATCAACGAGGGCCGCATCACCGCGTTCGGTCAGTCGCGCTCCAGGGCGCGCATCGCTCGCTCGGTGACCTCGCTGACCGCACCCAGCGCGGAGATGGTGGTCACGAGCCCCTGCGCCTTGTAGTGGTCGATGATCGGCTCGGTCTCGCTGTGGTAGACCTCCAGCCGCTTGCGCACGGTCTCCTCGCGGTCGTCCTCGCGCTGGTAGAGCTCGCCGCCGCACACGTCGCAGACGCCCTCGGTCTTGGCGGGGCTGTACTCGACGTGGAAGACGTGGCTGCTGTCGTTGCGGCAGATGCGCCGTCCGGCGATCCGCTTGACGACCTCGTCCTCGGGGACCTCCAGGTCGAGCACCGCGTCCAGCTTCTGGCCGGTCTCGTCCAGATAGCCGTCCAGCGCCTGGGCCTGGGCGATGTTCCGCGGGAAGCCGTCGAGCAGGAAGCCTGCCGCGGCGTCCGGCTCCTCCAGCCGGCTCTTGGCCATCCCGATGGTGACCTCGTCGGGTACCAGCTGGCCGGCCCGCATGTACTCCTGCGCCTTCTGCCCGAGCGGGGTGCCCTGGCTGATGTTGGCGCGGAACAGGTCGCCGGTGGCTACATGGGGGATCGCGAGGTTCTTGGCGAGGAACGCCGCCTGTGTTCCCTTGCCCGCACCAGGGGGCCCGACGAGGACGATACGCATCAGCGGAGGAACCCTTCGTAATGGCGCTGCTGAAGCTGGCTCTCGATCTGCTTCACGGTTTCGAGACCGACGCCCACGATGATCAGGATGCTCGTTCCGCCGAACGGGAAGTTCTGGTTGGCGTTGAACATGATCAGCGCGACGGTCGGCACCAGTGCGATCAGACCCAGGTACAGAGAGCCGGGCCACGTGATGCGGTTCAGCACGTAGCTCAGGTACTCCGCGGTGGGACGACCAGCCCGGATGCCCGGGATGAAGCCACCATACTTCTTCATGTTGTCAGCAACTTCTTCGGGGTTGAAGGAGATGGCGACGTAGAAGAACGCGAAGAAGACGATCAGCAGGAAATAGGTCGCAATGTAGAGAGGGTGATCACCCTTCACGAAGTGCGCCTGAATCCACTGCGCCCAGCCTGCTTGGGAGCCACTGAACTGGACGATCAGGGCGGGAATGTAGAGCAGCGACGAGGCGAAGATGACGGGAATCACACCCGCCTGATTGACCTTGAGCGGAATGTAGGTCGAGGTTCCGCCGTAACTCCGTCGGCCGATCATCCGCTTCGCGTACTGCACCGGAATACGGCGCTGCGCCTGCTCGACGAAGACCACGAGGGCGACCATCGCCAGTCCGCAGAGGATGACGGCGCCGAACTCGATCCAGCCGTCCGCCAGCTTGCCCTGCTTCTTGATCGCCCACAGCGCGCCGGGGAAGCCGGCCGCGATGGAGACGAACATCAGGATCGACATGCCGTTGCCGATACCGCGGTCGGTGATCAGCTCACCCAGCCACATGATCAGACCGGTGCCCGCCGTCATGGTGATGACCATCACGATGGTGGCGAAGATCGACTGGTCCGGGATGATCTGGCTGGCGACGCTGCAGTTCTGGAAAAGGCTGCCGCTGCGCGCGGTGGCCACCAGGCCGGTCGCCTGGAGGATGGCGAGGGCGATGGTCAGATAGCGCGTGTACTGCGTGATCTTCGCCTGTCCTGCCTGCCCCTCCTTCTTCAGGGCTTCGAGGCGCGGAATGACCACGACCAGCAGCTGCAGGATGATGCTCGCCGTGATGTACGGCATGATCCCGAGCGCGAAGATGGTGATCTGCAGCAGCGCCCCGCCGCTGAACATGTTGACCAGGCCGAACAGGCCCTGCGCGCCCTTGGCCTCGTCCATACAGGCTTGGACGTTCTCGTAGCTGACGCCCGGCACGGGAACGTGCGCTCCGATACGGAAGAGCACCATGATGCCGAGCGTGAAGAGCAGCTTCTTGCGCAGGTCGGGCGTCTGGAACGCCCGGGCGAACGCGGTGAGCACGGTGCCTCCTGCGCCCCCCGCGATCTACTGCGCGAGAGGTGACGGTCTTGAGGATCGACAGTTATCAAGTGGTGGCCACCTTACCGGCGACCGCACCACCGAGAAACGACCAGCTGTGCAAACGACCAACCGGGGATGTCCCGTTGGGACATCCCCGGCCTGTCGTTCACCTGATCAACGAACTCAGAGAAGTTCGGTGACGGTGCCGCCGGCAGCGGTGATCTTCTCCTTGGCGGAGCCGGAGACCTTGTCGACGGTCACCGTCAGCGCCACCGAGATGTCGCCGTCACCGAGCACCTTGACCAGCTCGTTCTTGCGCACAGCGCCCTTGGCGACCAGATCGGCCACCGTGACCTCGCCACCCTGCGGGTAGAGCGCGGCCAGCTTCTCCAGGTTGACCACCTGGAACTGCTTGTGGGCGGGGTTGTTGAAGCCCTTGAGCTTGGGCAGCCGCATGTGCAGCGGCATCTGCCCACCCTCGAAGCGCTCCGGAACCTGGTACCGGGCCTTGGTGCCCTTGGTGCCACGACCCGCGGTCTTGCCCTTGGACGCCTCACCACGACCCACGCGGGTCTTGGCGGTCTTGGCGCCCGGGGCAGGACGGAGGTTGTGGACCTTCAGCGGGTTGTCGTCCGCCATCTCAGTCGACCTCCTCGACCGTCACGAGGTGGCGCACGGCGTGCACCTGACCGCGAACGACGTCGCTGGCCTCGCGGACGGCCACATCGTTGACGCGCTTGAGACCGAGGGTCCGCAGCGTGTCACGGTGGTTCTGCTTGGTCCCGATAACGGAACGGGTCTGCGTGATCTTCAGGCGAGCCATTACGCGCTCACCCCTGCACGCGCCCGCAGCAGAGCGGCGGGGGCCACGTCCTCGAGCGGCAGACCACGGCGGGCGGCGATCTCCTCGGGACGCTGAAGCCCCTGCAGAGCCGCACGCGTGGCGTGCACGATGTTGATCGGGTTCGACGAGCCGAGCGACTTGCTGAGCACGTCGTGGATGCCCGCGCACTCCAGCACGGCACGCACCGGGCCACCGGCGATCACACCGGTACCGGGCGAAGCCGGCTTGAGCAGCACGACACCCGCTGCCTCCTCACCCTGGATCGGGTGCGGAATGGTGCCCTGGATACGCGGGACCTTGAAGAAGTGCTTCTTGGCCTCCTCAACACCCTTGGCGATGGCGGCCGGCACCTCCTTGGCCTTGCCGTATCCGACACCCACGGTGCCGTCACCGTCGCCCACCACGACCAGCGCGGTGAAGCTGAAGCGACGACCACCCTTCACAACCTTGGCGACGCGGTTGATGGCGACAACACGCTCGACATACGCGGTCTTCTCGGCGGCAGCGCCGCCGTCCCGGCCCTTACGGTCCCGCCGCTCGCCGCCACCGGCGCCGCCACCGCGGCGCTGGGGTCCAGCCATTGGAATTACCTCTCTCTTTGTCCGCTAGCTCACGGAACCGGGGCTCAGAACTTGAGCCCGGCCTCGCGGGCGGCGTCAGCCAGAGCGGCAATCCGCCCTGCGTACTTGTTGCCACCGCGGTCGAACACGACGGCCTCGACACCCGCGGCCTTGGCGCGCTCGGCGACCAGTGCGCCGACCTGCTTGGCCTGGGTGCTCTTGTCACCCTCACCGCCGCGGACCGAACCGTCCAGGTGCGACGCCGAGGCCAGCGTGTGGCCCGCGATGTCGTCGATCACCTGTGCGGTGATCCCGCGGTTGGTGCGCGTCACCACAAGACGGGGGCGCTCGGGGGTGCCCGAGACCTTCTTGCGGATCCGGATGTGACGGCGCTTGGCGGCGGCACGCTTGTAGGCGTCGCCCTTGGCGATCTTCACGCCGTATGCCATGGCTTACTTACCAGCCTTTCCGACCTTGCGGCGGATGACCTCGCCCGCGTACTTCACGCCCTTGGCCTTGTAGGGGTCGGGCTTGCGCAGCTTGCGGATCTTCGCGGCGACCTCGCCGACCCGCTGCTTGTCGATGCCCTCGACCGTGAACTTGGTCGGGGAGTCGACCTTGAAGGAGATCCCCTCGGGGGCCTCCACCAGGATCGGGTGGCTGTAGCCCAGCGAGAACTCCAGGTCGGAGCCCTTGGCCTGGACCCGGTAGCCGACACCGCTGATCTCAAGGTTCTTGCTGAACCCGGTGGTCACGCCAGTGATCATGTTCGCCACCAGCGTGCGGGACAGACCGTGCAGGGCCCTGTTCCGGCTCTCGTCGTTCGGACGGGTGACGACGAGCGCGCCGTCCTCGCCCTTGGCGATCTCGATGGGCGCGGCAACGGTGTGCGAGAGCGAGCCCTTGGGGCCCTTCACCGCGACCGTCTGGCCATCGATGGTGACGTCCACACCGGCGGGAACCTGGATGGGGAGCTTGCCGATACGCGACATTGCTTTACCTCCGTTCCCTTCCGTTACCAGACGTAGGCGAGGACTTCCCCGCCCACACCCTTCTTGCTGGCCTGCTTGTCGGTGAGGAGACCGTGCGACGTGGAGATGATCGCCACGCCCAGGCCGCCGAGCACCTTCGGCAGATTGGTGGACTTTGCGTAGACCCGCAGACCCGGCTTCGAGATCCGCTTGATGCCGGCGATCGAGCGCTCGCGGTTCGGGCCGAACTTCAGCTCGAGAACGAGGTTCTTGCCGACCTTGGCGTCCTCGGTCTTCCAGCCGGTGATGTAGCCCTCCTGCTGGAGGATCTCCGCGATGTGCGACTTGATCTTGCTGTGCGGCATCTCCACGGTGTCGTGGTACGCCGAGTTCGCGTTACGCAGACGCGTCAGCATGTCTGCGATGGGATCGGTCATGGTCATGTGATGGCCTTCGGCCTCTCTCGCCGGGGTTTCCCTGTATGCGTCGTCCCTCTCCCCGTCCGCCGGCCTTGCGGCCGACGACAGGACGGGTGCGTCGCGGGGGACCTACGGCGTAGTAAGCGACTTTTCAGCTTACCGAGAGTCCTGGTTGGTCCCAAATTCCCGCCGTCCGACGTATGCCCCTGCGGAGCGTCGGTCGGATGGGGGCACCTCCCGGCGGTCGCCGGGAGGGTGGGATTACCAGGAGCTCTTGGTCACGCCCGGCAGCTCGCCACGGTGCGCCATCTGGCGAAGGCACACGCGGCACAGGCCGAACTTGCGGTAGACGGAGTGCGGACGGCCGCAGCGCTGGCAGCGTGTGTAAGCACGCACCGAGAACTTCGGCTTCCGGCTGGCCTTCGAGATCAGAGCCTTCTTCGCCATGATCAGTTCTCCTTGAACGGGAAGCCGAGGTGACGAAGCAGGGCCCGGCCCTCGTCGTCGTTGGTCGCCGTGGTGACCACGGTGATGTCCATGCCCCGGACCCGGTCGATCTTGTCCTGGTCGATCTCGTGGAACATGACCTGCTCCGTGAGACCGAAGGTGTAGTTGCCCCGACCGTCGAACTGCTTGGGCGACAGACCGCGGAAGTCGCGGATACGCGGCAGTGCGAGGGACAGCAGGCGGTCCAGGAACTCCCACATCCGGTCGCCGCGCAGCGTCACGTGGGCGCCGATCGGCTGACCCTCACGCAGCTTGAACTGCGCGATGGACTTGCGGGCCTTGGTCACAGCGGGCTTCTGACCGGTGATCGTGGCGAGGTCCTTGATGGCACCCTCGATCAGCTTGGAGTCGCGGGCGGCGTCGCCCACACCCATGTTGACCACGATCTTGGTCAGACCGGGGATCCGCATGACGTTGTCGTAGGAGAACTCGTCCTGCAGCTTGCCCTGGATCTCGGCGCGGTAGCGCTGCTTGAGGCGGGGGGCCTCGGTGGTGGTGGCAGTCATCAGATGTCCTCACCGGTCCGCTTGGCAACGCGGATCTTGTTGCCGTCATCGTCGAAGCGGTACCCGACGCGGGTCACGACCTTCTTGCCGTCCTTCTCCACGACCAGCTGAACGTTGCTGACGTGGATCGGGGCCTCGGTCGTCACGATGCCGCCGGTCTTCGAACCGCGGGCCGTCTGACCGGCCTTCGTGTGCTTCTTGACCCGGTTGACACCCTCGACCAGGACCCGGTCCTCGCGGGGGTAGGCCACGATGACCTTGCCCTGCTTGCCCTTGTCCTTACCGGTGATGACCTGAACCAGGTCGCCCTTCTTGATCTTCATGGTCACAGCACCTCCGGCGCGAGCGAGATGATCTTCATGAACTTCTTCTCGCGCAGCTCGCGGCCCACCGGGCCGAAGATGCGGGTGCCGCGAGGGTCGCCGTCGTTCTTGAGAATGACGGCGGCGTTTTCGTCGAACCGGATGTACGAGCCGTCCGGGCGGCGGCGCTCCTTGACGGTGCGCACGATGACGGCCTTGACGATGTCGCCCTTCTTCACGTTCCCGCCGGGGATCGCGTCCTTGACGGTAGCGACGACGACGTCACCGATGCCCGCGTAGCGCCGGCCCGAACCGCCGAGCACACGGATGGTGAGAATCTCCTTCGCACCCGTGTTGTCGGCGACGCGAAGCCGGGACTCCTGCTGGATCACGTCTATCTCCTGTATGTCTGCCGGTTCCCGGCAGGGATCTGACGATCCCTGCCGAGCCTGGCGGAACGAACCTTTGAGCCCGGGACGGGCTCGAAGGAGTTACTTGGCCTTCTCGAGGATCTCGACGATGCGCCAGCGCTTGGTGGCGGACAGCGGCCGGGTCTCCATCAGGAGGACGCGGTCGCCGACACCGGCAGCGTTCTGCTCGTCGTGCGCCTTGAGCTTGTTGGTACGGCGGATGACCTTGCCGTACAGCGCGTGCGTGACGCGGTCCTCGACGGCGACGACAACGGTCTTGTCCATCTTGTCGCTGACGACAAGGCCCTGCCGGGTCTTGCGGAAGCCGCGCTCAGTGTTCTTCTGGGTCACATTCGTCTCGCTCATCAGGCGCTCTCCACCGTCTCGATGCCCAGCTCGCGCTCACGCATCAGGGTGTAGATCCGGGCGATGTCCTTGCGGACGGCCTTGAGCCGGCCGTGGTTCTCGAGCTGCCCGGTCGCCGCCTGGAAGCGGAGGTTGAACAGCTCTTCCTTGGCTTCGCGGAGCTTGGAGACAAGCTCCTCGTCGCCCAGCTCGCGCAGCTCGGACGCCTTGGTTCCGGCCGCCATCACGCGTCACCTGCCTCGCGCCGCACGATGCGGCACTTCATCGGAAGCTTGTGAGCAGCGCGGGTGAGCGCCTCACGAGCAATCTTCTCGTTCGGGTAGGACAGCTCGAACATCACGCGCCCCGGCTTGACGTTCGCGACCCACCACTCCGGCGAACCCTTACCGGAACCCATGCGGGTCTCGGCGGGCTTCTTGGTCAGCGGACGGTCCGGGTAGATGTTGATCCACACCTTGCCGCCACGCTTGATGTGACGGGTCATGGAGATACGAGCGGCCTCGATCTGCCGGTTCGTCACGTAGGCACCGGTCACAGCCTGGATGCCGTACTCACCGAACGCGACCTCGGTACCGCCCTTGGCCATACCCGTGCGCTTCGGGTGGTGCTGCTTGCGGTGCTTGACCCTGCGCGGGATCAGCATGGGTCAGCTCTCCTTTCCTGAAGCGCTCGGCTCGGCCGCGGCGGCGGCGGGCGTCACGGACTCCGGCTTGGGAGTCTCGGCACCCTGGCCCTGCCCCTGCGGCTTACGGCCGCGGCGCTCGCCGCCCCGACCGCGGGGACGGTCGTTGCCGCCACCGCGCGACGGGCGGTTGCCCGCACGGGCCGCGGCGTTCTCGGCGCGCACCTCGGCGATGTTCTTGACGTCGCCCTTGTAGATCCACACCTTCACACCGATGCGGCCGAAGGTCGTACGGGCCTCGAAGAAGCCGTAGTCGACGTTGGCGCGCAGCGTGTGCAGCGGGACCCGGCCCTCGCGGTAGAACTCCGAGCGCGACATCTCGGCACCGCCGAGACGGCCGCCGCACTGGATCTTGATGCCCTTGGCACCGGCCTTCATCGCCGTCTGCATGCTCTTGCGCATGGCGCGGCGGAAGGAGACCCGGGAGGACAGCTGCTCGGCGACCGCCTGGGCCACGAGCTGCGCGTCCGTCTCGGGGTTCTTCACCTCGAGGATGTTGAACTGGATCTGCTTGCCGGTGAGCTTCTCCAGGTTGCCGCGCAGCCGGTCCGCCTCGGCGCCGCGGCGGCCGATGACGATGCCCGGACGGGCGGTGTGGACGTCGACACGGACGCGGTCACGCGTGCGCTCGATCTCCACCTTGGAGATGCCCGCCCGCTCCATGCCCTGAGTGAGCATGCGGCGGATCGAGACGTCTTCCTTGACGTAGTCCTTGTAGAGCTTGTCGGCATACCACCGCGACTTGAAGTCGGTGGTGACGCCGAGCCGGAACCCGTGCGGGTTTACCTTCTGGCCCATTACCGGGTTCCTTCCTTGCTGCTCACGACCACGGTGATGTGGCTCGTCCGCTTACGGATCCGGTAGGCACGGCCCTGGGCACGCGGCCGGAACCGCTTCAGGGTCGGACCCTCGTCGACGTAGGCCTCGGAGATGTAGAGGCTGTCGACGTCCGTGTGGTCGTAGTTGTGCGCGGCGTTGGCGATGGCGCTGTCCAGCACCTTGCCCACCGGCACGCTCGCGGCCTGCGGGGCGAAACGCAGGACCGCCTGAGCCTCCGTGGCGTTCATGCCACGAACAAGGTCCACCACCCGGCGGGCCTTCATGGGCGTGACGCGCACATAGCGCGCTGAGGCCCTGGCTTCCATGGTTGTCCCTTCGGTGTCAGTCATGATCTACACACCCCGCCCGTCAGCGACGACGCGACTTGCGGTCGTCCTTGACGTGGCCGCGGAAGGTGCGGGTCGGCGCGAACTCGCCGAGCTTGTGGCCGACCATCGACTCGGTGACGAACACCGGGACGTGCTTGCGGCCGTCGTGCACCGCGATCGTGTGGCCCAGCATGGCCGGGACGATCATCGAGCGGCGAGACCAGGTCTTGATGACGTTCTTGGTGCCCGCGTCGTTCTGGGCGTCCACCTTCTTTGCGAGGTGGTCGTCGACGAAGGGCCCCTTCTTGAGACTGCGCGGCATCTAAACCCGCCTCCTAGCGCTTCTTGTTCGTCTTGCGGCGGCGGACGATGTACTTGTTGCTGGCCTTCTTCGGCGAGCGCGTACGCCCCTCCTTCTGACCCCACGGCGAAACCGGGTGGCGGCCACCGGAGGTACGACCCTCACCACCACCGTGCGGGTGGTCGATCGGGTTCATGACCACACCGCGGACGGTCGGGCGAACGCCCTTCCAGCGCATGCGGCCGGCCTTGCCCCAGTTGATGTTCGACTGCTCGGCGTTGCCGACCTCGCCGACAGTGGCGCGGCAGCGGACGTCGACCAGCCGGATCTCACCGGACGGCATACGCAGGTGGGCCATCCGGCCCTCCTTGGCCAGCAGCTGCACCGAGGCACCGGCGGAGCGGGCGAACTTGGCGCCGCCGCCCGGCTTCAGCTCGATCGCGTGGATCGTCGTACCGACCGGGATGTAGCGCAGCGGCAGGTTGTTGCCCGGCTTGATGTCGGCGCCCTGGCCGTTCTCGACGCGGTCGCCCTGCTGAATGCCGCGCGGGGCGAGGATGTAGCGCTTCTCGCCGTCCACGTAGTGCAGCAGCGCGATACGCGCGGTGCGGTTCGGGTCGTACTCGATGTGCGCGACCTTCGCCGGCACGCCGTCCTTGTCGTGCCGACGGAAGTCGATCACGCGGTAGGCGCGCTTGTGGCCACCACCCTGGTGGCGTGCAGTCACACGACCGGCGTTGTTACGGCCGCCCTTGCTGTGCAGCGGGCGGACCAGCGACTTCTCCGGCGTGTCCCGCGTGATCTCGACGAAGTCGGCGACGGATGAGCCGCGACGGCCCGGAGTCGTCGGCTTGTACTTGCGGATACCCATTTCTCAGTCCTCGGAAGATTCAGGACTTCTGAACGACCTGGCCCCCGTCAGGAGGCCGGGCCGCCGAAGATGTCGATACGGTCGCCCTCGACAAGGGTCACGATGGCGCGCTTGGTGTCTGCGCGCTTGCCGTAACCGGTGCGGGTGCGCTTGCGCTTGCCCTGGCGGTTGATCGTGTTGACCCCGGCGACCTTGACCGAGAAGACCTCTTCGACGGCCTGCTTGATCTGGGTCTTGTTCGCACGCGGGTCGACGATGAACGTGTACTTGTTCTCGTCCAGCAGCGCGTAGCTCTTCTCCGAGACGACCGGCCGCAGCAGCAGGTCGCGCGGGTCGGAGAAGGTCTTGCTCGGGTCGGCCGGCGCAATCGGGCCCGGACCGTCGGCCGCACGGCGGGCGGCCTTGGCGACGCGGGCGGCCTTCGCGGCCTTCGCTGCCTTGGAGGCAATGCTCGGGTGTCGCGTAGCCATCAGGCGTCGCTCCCTTCGGTGTGGGCCTGCGGGCCAGCAACGAAGGACTCGAGCGCGGCCCGGGTGAAGACCACGTCGTCCGAGACGAGCACGTCGTAGGTGTTGAGCTGGCCCGGCTCCAGGATGTGCACCTGGGGCAGGTTGCGGGCGGACAGCCAGGCGGCCTCGTCGGTGCGCTCGGCGACCAGCAGCAGGTTCTTCCGCTCGCTGATCTTGCCGAACAGGCCCTTCGCGGCCTTGGTCGAGATCTCGCCCTCGACCACGCCGGAGACGACGTGGACGCGGCCGTGGCGGGCCCGGTCGGAGAGGGCACCGCGCAGCGCGGCGGCCTTCATCTTCTTCGGGGTCCGCTGCGAGTAGTCGCGCGGCACTGGGCCGTGCACGACGCCACCGCCGGCGAACTGCGGCGCACGGGTCGAGCCCTGACGGGCGCGCCCGGTGCCCTTCTGGCGGTACGGCTTCTTGCCGCCGCCGCGGACCTCGCCGCGGGTCTTGGTCTTGTGCGTGCCCTGGCGGGCCGCGGCCAGCTGGGCGACGACGACCTGGTGGATCAGCGGAACGCTGACCTGCGCGTCGAAGATCTCCGCGGGGAGCTCGACGGTCCCGGTCTTGTCGCCGGCCGGCGAAAGGATGTCAATGGTGCTCATCGGTTCCTCAAGCCCCCTTGGCCGCGGTACGGACCAGGACGAGGCCGCCGTTCGGACCGGGGACTGCGCCCTTGATGAGCAGCAGGCCCTTCTCCGCGTCAACGGCGTGGACGGTCAGGTTCTGGGTGGTGACCCGCTCGTTGCCCATCCGGCCGGCCATCCGGGTGCCCTTGAAGACACGGCCCGGGGTGGCGCAGCCACCGATGGCGCCCGGCTTGCGGTGCACACGGTGGGCACCGTGCGAGGCCTTGCCGCCGTGGAAGCCGTGGCGCTTCATGCCACCGGCGAAGCCCTTGCCCTTCGACTTGCCGGTCACATCCACCTTGACGCCGGCCTCGAAGGTGTCCGCGTTCAGCTCCTGGCCGAGCGTGTACTCGGACGCGTCGGAGGTGCGCAGTTCCACCAGGTGGCGGCGGGGGGTGACGTCGGCCTTGGCGAAGTGGCCCTTGAGGGGCTTGTTCACCTTGCGCGGGTCGATCTCGCCGAAGGCGATCTGGACGGCCTCGTAGCCGTCCCTGTCTGCGGTGCGGACCTGGGTCACGACGTTCGGCCCGGCCTTGACGACGGTCACGGGGACAACGCGGTTGTTGTCGTCCCAGACCTGGGTCATGCCGAGCTTCTCGCCCAGGACGCCCTTGATCTGCTTAGCCATCTCTACGACACCCCTCAGAGCTTGATCTCGATGTCGACGCCGGCCGGAAGGTCCAGGCGCATCAGCGAGTCAACGGTCTTGGGGGTCGGGTCGAGGATGTCGATCAGACGCTTGTGGGTACGCATCTCGAAGTGCTCGCGCGAGTCCTTGTACTTGTGCGGCGACTTGATGACGCAGTACACGTTCTTCTCTGTGGGCAGCGGCACCGGGCCGGCGACCGACGCGCCAGTACGCGTCACCGTCTCGACGATCTTCTTCGCCGAGTTGTCGATGACCTCGTGGTCGTAGGCCTTGAGCCTGATGCGGATCTTCTGTCCCGCCATGGCTACTTCGTAGTCCTGTCTCTCGTAACGCTCTGGAACCCCGTTGGCTTCACAGCCCCCGACCCTGTACTCGACGCTCGACCCACGCGGTCGGGCGTGTCGGCTTCCTTCTCATACGGATGCGTACGCGCAAAAGTGCGCCCCCTCAGGGCCGTGGCGGACCTCAGGGGTTCCGTGAGAGGAGAAGCCGGGGGAGGAAACCCACCGGGTGCCTGGTTGGAAGCCCCTCCTACGCTTCCCGGAAGATTCCCGTACTTCCGCCCCTGATGAGAGGCGACGAATACCTGGGACTCGCTTCCGGTCCTCCCGGCGGGAGGCGCGCAGCATCGGCACTCAACCGAGCAACCTGGACAGTGTGCCATAGAGGGCAGAGCGGTCGCCAATCGGCCCTCTAGCACACGAGCCGCCCTCACGCACGGACCGATTCACCGATATCTGCTCTCCGCCCCATTATCACAGACACCCCGGCTGACGTGCGCAAATGAGGGAAAGATCACTTACCGGCGCCGCAGCGTGGCGTTGCGTGACGGCCCCGGGTCCTGCTTGAGTGAAAAGACCGGTCGGTATCGAGGGGGAGCGCACACGACGAGGGGGGACCGGGGATGGAGCTTCGGGAAGAGATCGCCGCGACGCGCGAGGGGACCGGGGACCCCGGCGCGCTGGTGGGCGAGTTCCGGCGCGCGGCGGTACTGGTGCCGCGGGCGGGCTCGGACGCGGCTGCGGGGGAAGAAGGCGAGCGGCTGCTGACCCGCTCCTTCGGCGGGGTGCGCTGGATCCTCGCGTTCACCGACGAGGCGGCGCTGGCCCGGTTCACGGCTCAGCCGGGCAGCGGCGGCACACCCGGCCAGGAATGGGAGTACGTCTCCGTGCTCGGCGCCCGGCTGCTCGACGCCGTCGTGCCCGCCTTCGACGGACCCACGGGCGTCGCCGTCGACATCGCGGACGAGGACGGCTCCATGCTCTTCCCGCCCGCGCCGGGCATCGTCCCGGACGAGGCGGCCGTGGGCGGTGCCGACAAGGGGGAGGGCGCCTGATGGGCGACAGCAAGAGCGCAGACGGCATCAAGTGGAACAAGGAGTCCCTCGATCTGATCGAGAAGGGACTCAAGGGCGCCATCGACGAACTCAAGGAGTCCGGCAGCTCGGCCACGTCGTCCCTGCAGGGAGCGGGCTTCGAAGAGCTGTCCCTGACCGGGATGGAGATGGGCCACCACGGCCTGTCGGCCGACTTCGAGGACTTCTGCGAGAAGTGGGAGTGGGGCGTACGCGCCCTGGTGCAGAACGCCAACGCGCTGGCCCAGAAGCTCGGCCTGTCGGCGGGCATGGCGCACGAGGAGGACCAGTACGCGGCCGGAGCGCTCAAGGTCGGCCTCAACTCGCTCACCGGCAACCCGCACGCCACCGAGGAAGAGATCGTCAACAGCGACTGGGGCGACTTGGTGGCGCCGTACAAGCCGGACTACAGCATGGACTCCCTGCGCCAGGCCAAGGAGGACATCGGCCAGGACTGGCAGGACACCGCGCGTGAGCTGACCACCAAGGGCCGCGGCGGCATGTACACGGACATGGCCCAAAGCGCCACCGGAATGAGCGACGAAGAGGTCGAGGCCAAGCGCGACGCGTGGTTCGGCCCCTCACCCGAGGAGCGGGCAGCACAGCAGCAGGGGGGCCAGGGCTGATGGGCTGGCGGGATTTCGTACCCGACTCCATCGAGGAGAAGGGCGAGGACCTCGTCGAGGGCGCGGGCGACCTGGTCGAGGGCGGCGGCAACTGGACCGCCGACCGGATGGACGACATCGGCTGGGAGAGCGGCGCCGACTGGACGCGGGACAAGACCCGCTCCGCGGCGAACGCGATGGGCGCGGAGACGGCCGAGTTCCAGTTGGACGAGACCGAGGACCCCAAGAAACTGATCTTCGGCAGCCCCAGCAAGATCCGCTCCACGGCCAAGCATCTCAAGGACTTCCAGACCGCGTTCGACAACGTCGCCAAGGGGCTCAAGAAGCTGCCCCAGGGCACGTTGAAGGGCAAGGCCGCCGACGCCTTCTGGGAGAAGGTCGGCCTGGAGCCCGCCAAGTGGTCCAAGGCCGCCGACGCCTGCGAGAAGGCAGCCGGAGCGCTGGAGGACTTCGCCCACACCGTCGAGCGGGCCCAGTCCCAAGCCCGCGAGGCGATCGCCAAATACAAGGACGACAAGAAGGACGAGGCCCAAGAACAGCTCTCGCGGGCCCGCACCCAGCGCAACACGGCCGCGGGCGTCGCCCAGAAGGCGGTCCAGGCGGCCCGCGACGCGGCCCCGCCCAAGCCTGACTACTGGGAACAGGCCGGCGACGGCCTCACCGGGCTGCGCCTGGACGCCGTCCACCTCTCGGGCGGCATCGTCAAGGGCACCGCGGGGCTGGTCAGCTTCGTTCGCAGCGTCAACCCGACCGACCCCTACAACATCACCCACCCCGCCGAGTACGTCACCAACCTCAACTCGACCGTCACCGGCATCATGCGCGCCGCCAACGACCCCGTCGGCACGGGCAAGGCCATGCTGGACGCCTTCAAAAAGGACCCCGCCGAGGGATTGGGCCGCCTCATCCCGGAACTGCTGGGCACCAAGGGCGTGGGCGCGGCGACGAAGGCGGGGCGCGCGGGAAAGGTGGCGAAGGAGGCGGCGGAGAGTCGCAGGGCGCTCAAGGAGAAGGGCCCGAACGAGTCCGCCCGGAACGGCGACGAGACGCCCTCCGGCGGGACCGACCCGGTCGACCTCGCCACGGGGCGGATGTATCTGCCGCAGACCGACCTGTCCCTGCCCGGCTCCCTGCCCCTCGCCTTCACCCGCCGCGTCGAGTCCGGCTACCGGCTGGGCCACTGGTTCGGCCCCTCGTGGTCCTCAACGGTGGACCAGCGGCTGGAAGTCGACGCGGAGGGTGCCGTCTTCGTCGCCGAGGACGGCCGCCTGCTGTCGTACGCACATCCGGCTCCCGGTGTCCCCACCCTCCCCTCGGCGGGCTCGTCCCGTATGCCGCTGGAACGCACCCCGGACGGCGGCTACACGCTGACGGAGCCCGATACGGGCTGGGTGCGGCACTTCGCGCCCCCGGAGGGCGGCGCGTCCGAGGACGGTACGGCCCGGATCGAACAGATCACCGACCGCAACGGCAACAGCATCACCTTCGAGTACGACCCGGAGACCGGCGCTCCCTCCCGCCTCGTGCACAGCGGCGGCTATGTGGTGAAGCTGACGGTCGAAGGCGACCGCGTGACAGCACTGACCCTCGCCGGCGCGGACGGCGACACGACAGTGCTGCGCTACGGCTACACGGACGGCAATCTGACCCAGGTCGTCAACTCCTCCGGTCTCCCGCTCAGATTCGAGTACGACGACGAGGACCGGGTCCTCGCCTGGACCGACACCAACGACCGCCGCTACGACTACGTCTACGACAACCTGCACCGCGTCATCGCCGAAGGCGGCACGGCCGGCCATATGCAGGTCCGTATCGACTACGACGGCGTGGACGAGGCGACCGGCCACAAAGTCACCACGGTCACGAGCGCCGCTGGTCATACGACCCGCACCCTCTTCGACGATCGTGGCCTGGTCGTCGGCGAGATCGACCCCCTCGGCCACCGCACCAGCACCGAGCGCGACTCGTACAACCGCCCACTGGCCCACACGGACGCACTGGGCCGTCGTACGACATTCACCTACGACGAGGCGGGGCGCCTGGCATCGGCGACGCGCCCGGACGGTTCAACTGTCGCTGTCGAACGCAATGAGTTGGGTCTGCCGGTCACCACGAGGGACCCCGACGGCGCGGTCTGGCGCCAGGAGTGGGACGACCACGGCAACCGCACCTCACTGACGGACCCCGCAGGCCACACGACGCGCTTCACGTACGTCGGCCAGGGCCACCTGACGGCAGTGACGGACGCCCTCGGCGCGACGACGCGAGTTCGCTGCAACGCTGTGGGCCTCCCGGTGGAGATCACCGACCCGTTGGGCGCGACCACCCGATACGAACGCGACGCGTTCGGCCGCCCGATCCGGGTGATCGACCCGCTGGGCGCTCAGACGACCCTGACCTGGACGCCAGAGGGCCACCTGGCCTCCCGCACCACCCCCGACGGGGCGACGGAGCGCTGGGAGTGGGACGGCGAGGGCAACTGCACCCGCCACATCGACGCCGCCGGGGGCGAAACCCGCTACGAGTACACCCACTTCGACATGGTGGAGGCCCGCACGGGCCCGGACGGCGTCCGCTACGAGTTCACCTACGACGCCGAGCTGCGGATGACGCGGGTGACCAACCCGCAAGGCCTGACGTGGGACTACACCTACGACCCCGCGGGCCGGCTGGTCGCCGAGACGGACTTCGACGACCGCACGCAGCGGTACGAGCTGAACGCGGCGGGCGAGCTGGTCAAACGGACCACCCCGCTGGGCGAGGAGATCACCTACGAGCGAAATGCCCTGGGCCGCACGACCCGCAAGGACGCGGCAGGCGCGGTGACGACGTACGCCTACGACCCGGCAGGCCGCCTGGTGGAGGCCGTCGGCCCCGACGCCGAACTGCGCTACCAGCGCGACAAGCTGGGCCGCGTCAAAACGGAACTGGTCAACGGCCGTGCCCTCACCCACACCTACGACGCGCTGGGCCGCCGCACGCGCCGGGTCACCCCCACGGGAGCCGTCTCCACCAGCACGTACGACGAGGCGGGCAACCGCACCTCGCTGACGGCCTCCGGCCACACGCTCGACTTCACCCACGACGCGGCGGGCCGCGAAACCGAACGCCGGATCGGCGGCGGGGGCCTCACCCTCAGCCAGGTGTGGGATCCAGCAGGCCTCCTGATATCTCAGTGCCTATCGGCGCAAGAAACGATTCAGCAGCGCAGCTACGTGTACCGTTCCGACGGCTGTCTGACGAGCGTTGACGACCTTTTGGCAGGCCGCGCGGCCTTCGACCTCGACACGGTCGGCCGCGTGACCGCCGTCCACGCCCGAGGCTGGACCGAGCGCTACGCCTACGACGAGGCGGGCAACCAGACGGAGGCGAGCTGGCCGACGACTCACGCCTCCCCCGAGGCAATCGGCCCCCGCACCTATGAGGGAACGGCGATCAAGACGGCGGGCAAAGTCCGCTACGAATACGACGACGCCGGCCGCACCACCCTCCGTCAGAAAACGCGCCTCTCCAAGAAACCGGACACCTGGCGCTACACCTGGGATGCGGAAGACCGTCTCACCCAGGTCATCACCCCGGACGGCACCGTCTGGCGCTACGAATACGACCCGTTGGGCCGCCGCACGGCCAAGCACCGCATGTCAGGCGATGAGCCGGCGGAATCTGTCACCTTCACCTGGGACGGCCCCACCCTCATCGAGCAGACAACCGTCGCCCCCAGCCTCCCCCACCCGGTCACCCTCACCTGGGACCACCAGGGCTTCACCCCGCTGTCGCAGACGGAACGCCTCACCAACGCCTCGACTCAGCAGGAGATCGACTCCCGCTTCTACGCCATCGTCACCGACCTCGTCGGCACCCCCACGGAACTGGTCTCGGAAGACGGCGACATCGCCTGGCGAACCCGCTCCACCCTCTGGGGAACCACAGCCTGGCACACCGACAGCACCGCCTACACTCCACTCCGCTTCCCCGGCCAGTACTACGACCCCGAAACCGGCCTCCACTACAACTACTTCCGCCATTACGACCCTCAATCTGCCAGGTACCTGACGCCCGACCCTCTCGGGCTGTCCCCGGCTCCAAACCCGGCTGCTTACGTACCGAACCCCCACACCACTACCGATCTTCTCGGCCTCGCCCCCGGGCCTTGCCCCCCTACAGATGAAGACGCCATGCCTGGCGTCGTCTTCCGCCGGTTGGCACCGAACGAAGACCCCGCCCTCGGCCTGACGGCCCGCGCCCCGGATGTCGATGTCACTGAGGTGGAGCCCCACAACCATGTGGCTGGTAAGCGCGACAGCCCATGGATCTCCACCACCAAGCTCCCCAGCGTGGCCTTCGACAAATACAGCGGCTCAAATGGTGTTGTGGCAATAGACTTGTCAAAGGTCCCCGGCACAGTTGCAGATATATCAGGAGGACTTCCCGGGAAAGGCAGATTCCATTACTATGCGATGCGTGACCAGGAAGTTCTGATACACCGACACATACCAGCAGACGCAATCATTGGGTACTGGCCGTGAAGCATTCATCAGCCGAAGCGCTTGAAGCGCTCGACCTCGCATGGGACCCAGAACGCGGAGTCCTCGGAAAACTACGGGACGGAATCTACGACGCCGAGCTCGCGCAAGAATACATCACACTACTCGAAAGTATCGAAATCGAGGAGGGTGAGCATCTGCACCCGGACTTCGTACGACTCCTGTGGTTTTCACCGATCTTCTCGGAATGGCAAAGCAAAAGAATCGCCGAATTTGGTAGCGAGTCTGACAAATTGGACTCCATGAATTTCGCAAACAAAGTCCTTTCCCGCGTCGAGCGGATCCTCGGAATTCCTTGACAACGGCCGCTACCGGCCGATCTACCACGCCGCTCGGCCGGACAGCGTCGCGCTTCAACAGACTGAGTGTCGCGACAAGCACGGTGCGACGCCGCTGTCCCGGTCTCTTGGAGACGGGGACAGCGGCGCGCAGGGACGGCTGACTCGGTCGATGTGGCGCATCCCGAAGCATGCTGGCCTCCGAATGAGTGGGGGCGAAGAGAGACAGCACAGGACCACAGCGGTGGTTTTCGGTCTCGGAGGGGCATGCCATGCGGGGATGAAGTGCTGGAGAGTTCACTGGCATCACGACTTGGATGACGAGCCGGTGGTCATCTACAGCGAGATCGGGGTCGACGACCACGAGGTGCGGAAAGTGAAAATCCTCCCAGGTGTGCCCAAGGACACCTGGGGAACTGGTCATCATCGGTGGGGAGTCGGAGAAGCATGAGGCTTTTGGACCGCACCGAGATGAAACTCACCGTCGACTACGGCACCTTCGGCATCGTGGACATGGCACCTGTCCCCGATGCCCATGGCCTGGTCGCGTCGGCGGAGGGTAGTTGGCTTCGGACCCGGCGGGGTATGGCCTACCCCGACCTGGTCTCGAACGTCGCCTTCATCCGGCTGCGGCTGGAGAACTGGGGCCCCGGGGGACCGGGTACCGAGCCGCCGTTGGAAGGGGACTTGGCTCGGGTCGACGAGGCTGACGTCGAGATGCCCAGCGGTGTGCTCGGGATCGAGGTCATCGCCGCCGGTCTGGACGAGGAGGTCTTCTCGCTTCCCGGCCCCGGGCAGTACCGGATACGGGTCGCATTCTGCGTGGCTCCCGATGTCGATCCGGTTCCTCTGCGAAAGAGTCACGCGCCGATCGAACGGGCTTGGCAGGGGCGGGAAAAGGAGTTGGAGGACGTGGACGAGTTCTTCCTCGTCCAGTTCTGGAGCGTGGAGGACATCAAGAACAACGGCTGAGCCAGGACCCCGTCCGCGTCTGGCATAGCACCTGGGAGCCGTGACACCACCGCGCCAAATCGTCCTGCTGATCACCGTCACCCTGGCACTGGTCCTTGCGTCCTGGCTGTGGGCATCGGCTACCGCCGTGCGAGCCGCTGAACGGTTCGCTCCCACCGGGGACTGACCGCACAAGCACATGCAACGCCGCTGCAACGCCGCTGCAGCGGCGCCACAGCGATGAAAGGAGAACACACACATGCCGCCCCTCCCTAAGACAGGACCCAACGGACGGCGCACAGTCGGGCGCTGGATGCTGACAGTCGGCGTCGCGGGAACCGCCCTGGTGCTCGTCTGGGCAACCGGCGCCGGCCCCTACCCGCCCGCCCCCGACGTCAAGGAGCACGCCCTCAAATGGGTCGTGACCGCCACCGTGCTGCTGGCCGGCGTCGGCGGGGCTCTCCTGTGGTCGTCAACCGATCAGGGAGCAGATCGCAACGGCAACAACCGGACAGGGCCGTGACAGCCCTGTCCGGCGTGATCGATCGTCCACTTCGCCCGTAGGCCGACGGCAGCCAGCGGTCCGTCAGCGAGGCTGCGGCCCGCCTCGGACAGCTCGTCCTCAACCGGCACCGGCTCGCGAGGTATCGGGGGTCGTGCCCTCCGGCGCCGTCCAGCCGGCCAGGCGCGTAGGCCTGGGCAGTCTCGTAGCCCGGTTCGACGTTGTCGACGCACAGGGCCTGTGTCCGTATCGCCGGGTGTCTGGAGGGACTCGTGGGAGAAGCGCAGGTCGCCGACGAGGGATGGTGATAGCGCTTGGCGCCGTGGGTGCGGCGCAACACCCGGTGGTCGTTCCATCAGGCAGGGGCTTCCAGGCGCTTGAGTGTGAGTCCGCCGACGAGGGCGGCGAGCTCCCAGTCGTGGGTAGCGGCCTGTTTCAAGCCGGAGGATGGTCACCGTCTCCACCACGATCCGCTCCCAGCCGCCCCACCCGATCTCGGATCTAGGGACCGGCCGCCCGACAGCCCCATCGGCGTGGACCCATCAGCTTCGCGCGCGGCGGTACCCGGCATAGGCCAACAGAGTAAGGACGAGCAGAACGACGCCGAACCCCAAAGGGACGATCATCTGTTGCCAGCCTTTGTCCCAGTCGTACCCCTGGGCGTTGCCGGTGGCTGTCAGTACCAGGCCGACCTGGGCCAGCGTCGGGCCGGCGTCGAGGGCGACCTGGGCTTTGGGAGAGTCGACCCTCTCGTACGTTTCGCGCTTGTCGCCTGCGAAGAGGACGATCACCGCTACGGTGAAGATCGTCATGCTCCAGAACAGGTAGTAGAACGCGAGAAACAGGTACGCAGCAAGAAGTGCCCGGTCAGTGGTGCTGTATGCCGCCACCTCCTCCGCGAAGAGCGCCGACTCCGGAGAGGTCGTAGCACTGCCGACCGCGAGGACCGCGTTTAACCCGATCACCACGATGCTGGCCCGGTGGTACCAGGACCGCCGCCTGCGCAGCACATAGACCTCGAACGGGATGGACAGCAGCGCCATGAAGAGCACCAGTGGTATGGCGAGACCCGTCATCAGCTCCGTCAACACCGCGTAGCCGTCCTGGTCGATCTCCCGAAGCACCTCACCTCTGCGCTGGCCCCACATCATCATCACGCCGATGGTCCCGATGGCGGCGAGCAGCCGAAAATAGACCCAGAATCGCACGTAGTTTCCCCTCCCCCGTTTCGCACGACGATCAAGGTGGGAATCGCCCTGCTTTTCACGAGGGTACGTAGGAACTGATTTCGGCGTAAGGGGCTTGGATTTCTGTGGCCCTTTGATGAGCGATTCCGCGATTCCCTCGGGACCTTGGGTACCGGGGGCTCCCGAACATCGCAGTGCCGAGCTCGGCCTTGGGGACGGCCCTCTTCCGCTCGCGGACTGGAACGGCCAGATGCTTGCCGAGGATGGCGAAGGCCGGACGGGGGATTCGCCGTGCTGGATGCCGTGGACGGCTGGCGCAGCCGGTAGAGGTCGAGCCAGGTGAGGACCGGTCGCGGGCGGGGTGGTGGTAAACGTCACCGGCCAAGGGGGTGACGTTTTTGGAGGGGGTGCCGGTGGGCCCTCGTCTCGGCGCGGGAGGACCGTCGTCACGCCGCAAATATTACGACGGACCGACCCCGGGCCCCCGCCTTGTCGAGACGGGGGCCCGGGAGGGGTGCACGTCAGTTGGTGGTGGCGGCGTACGAGACGAAAGCGGCCCAGGCGGTCGGCGTGACGGTCAGCTGCGGGCCCGCCACGTTCTTGGAGTCGCGCACGTGGACCGTGCCGGGGAATGCCACCTCGACGCAGTCGGGACCGTCGTCGCTGCTGTAGCTGCTCTTGACCCATTGCGCATCGAGCCTCAACGGCATGCCGTTCACTCCTTCTCGGTGAGACGTCACGGACGGACCGATCCCCGGCCCCCGCCTTGTCGAGACGGGGGCGCGGGAGGGTGCACGTCAGTTGGTGGCGGCGTACGAGACGAAGGTGGCCCAGGTCGCCGGGGTGACGGCCAGCTGCGGGCCCGGCTTGTTCTTGGAGTCGCGCACGTGGACCGTGCCGGGGGTCGCAGCAACCTCGACGCAGGCGGGGCCGTCGTCGCCGCTGTAGCTGCTCTTCACCCACTTCGGCGTGGAGCCGTCTTCGGCGGAAAGCTTCAACGTCATGTCTCTCCCAGCACTTTCTCAATGAAGGCCAGCGACTCACGCGGAGTGAGCGCCTGTGAGCGCAGCATGCCATACCGCAACTCAAGGATCTGCGCCTCTTTCGGGTCGGAGATCAGACGACTCGTGAGCTGAGCTTCCGTGTGCCCGAGGGTCTTACCGTCGGCGAATTTCAGTACCCGGTGCCCACCCATCATGCCTGCGTGTTCCTCACAGGCCGTTGGCATGACCTGGATCGTCACGTGGCGCAACTGAGCAACCTCCAGCAGGTGTTCGAGTTGCTGACGCAGCACTACCCTGCCGCCGATCGGCCTCCGCAGCGTCACCTCCTCCTGAACGAAGGTGAACGTGGGCGTCGGCTGTCGTTCGAGAATCTGCTGCCGAGCCATGCGAGCAGCGACGTTGCGGTCGACCTCTTCCTCGCTGTACGCAGGGCGCCTCTGCACGAACAAGGCTCGTGCATATTCCTCGGTCTGCAAGAGCCCCTCGACGTTGCGGTCACCGTAAGCACCCAGCTCAACAGCCTTCGCTTCCAACTTGGCCAGGTCGCGGACCTTCTTCGGGTACCGGGCCTGCTTGACGTCCTCCTTCATCGCGGAGAGCTTGCCGTCCGCGCCCAGTGCTTGGTCCGCGCCGTCGAGGAACTCCGGCTTGGGGAGCCGTTTGCCGCGCTCGACGGCGGAGACCATCTCTTCGCCGTAGCCGATAGCCGCGCCCAGTTCGGGCTGCGTCATTCCGGCTGCCTCGCGCCAGAGCTTGATCTGACGGCTGACCGCTCGGAGTACGGCGCTGGAGTCGTCCTCCAGCCCCGCCTCCCATTCGTCGTCGTGTTCGGCCATGCGTAACCGCCTCCGTCCGCATTCGGTACGCATACCGTAGGAGCGGCTGGCGATGGTTTGTCACAGAATTCGTAAAACTGCTCCGGTTACGGCGTACAAGCCGTACTATTCCGCCCGCACCCCCGGACAACCTCCGCTCGTGCGCTCGTCTCGTCTGTCCAGAGCGGATACTTCCGGCCACGCTGAGTGACGTGACCAACGAGACCACCACTACTCCAGCGCTTCAACTCCTCGCCTCTGGCGTGGACTTCACCGTTCTGCTGTCCCCCACCCGGCGCGGGGCGCGTCTCGCACGCCTGCTCACGGTCGCCGAGCTCGGCTCGCGCGGGCTGCCGACGGAGTCCGCCGCGCAGGTCGTCGCCGAACTGGCCGCCAACGCCGCGCTGCACGGCCGGGTTCCGGGGCGGAGCTTCCGGCTCAGGGTGCGCGCCGTTGACGCCCCTGATCTCCTCCGCGTCGAAGTGTCGGACACCCGGAACGAGCGGGCTCCGGAGGCCGTGTCGCCGCCCCAGCCGCCCGCCGCCGACGCGGAGTCGGGGCGCGGGCTGCTGCTCGTCGCGGCGTTGAGCGAACGGTGGGGCGTGACGTATGGGCCGCCGCCCTGCAAGACGGTGTGGGCCGAGGTCCCCCTGCGAACCGGCGCGGGACTCACCGGGTCGCGGTCCGCCGCGACCCGGTGGCCCGCGACATCAAGGGCGTAAAAGAACCCGCGAAGCACCTCACCAAGCCCCACCGACCTCCCGTCACCCACACGAGTGAACGAGGCCAACTCGGCTGGCTGTTTGGCACGTTGGCTGGCATAGGCTCCAGCCGAGTACCGCACGACAACCGCACATGCGACGGCCCCCGGCCGGGACTGGCATCCCGATCGAGGGCCTGACCACCAAGGAAGAAAGCCCTTCCCGATGGCTGTTCAGCAGTTTAGCGCGCCCGCGCCACGCTCCGGCGTTGTCCACATCAAGTTCCGTCACCGCGAACGCTTCACGGTCGTCGGCAACCACCTCGCCCAGCATCGCGAGCTGTCCCTCCTCGCGATCGGGCTCGCCGTCCACATCCAGTCCGTGCCGGACGGTACGAGGGTGGACATCAAATCGCTGACCGCCCGCTTCCCCGAGGGCGAGGCCCGCATCGGCGCCGCCCTGCGCGAGTTGGAGGCGTACGGCTATCTGGCGCGGACCGCGCGCCGCACACCGGACGGCCGGATCGTCACCCGGACGGTGTCGTACGCCAACCCGGAGGCCCCGGACACCCAACCGCCGCCCCCACCATCACCACTGCAAGCCTCCAAGCCGGCGCCCAAGACGAAGCCGACACCGACACCAACACCGGCACCGACACCAACACCGGCACCGGCATCCGCACCGACACCGCCCGCACCCGGCACCACCGCACCGCCCGACCCCGTACGGCAGGCGACCGCCACCGCCCTCCTCGCGGCGCTGCGCCGCGACGACGAACGACTCCTGCTCTCCGAACGGGACGTGGCCCGCCTCTCCCCCGCCGTCGCGGTCTGGCTGGAGCGCGGCACCGGGTCGGAGGCCGTCCGCCGCGCCCTGACCGCGAACCTCCCGTCCGGCCCACTGCGCAGCCCGGCCGCCCTGATCGCCCACCGACTCACCGCACAGCTGCCGCCGCCCCTGCCCGCCACCCCGCACCCGGACCGCCCGCACCCCTTCCAGGAGTGCCCCGAGTGCGAGCGCGCCTTTCGCGCCCCCGCTCCCGGCCGCTGCCGGGACTGCCGGACCGCCGCACCGGACGGACCCGCGAACACCTCCGACCACACCCCGGTTCCCACCCCCACCACGCCCCGTTCAGGCCGCCCTTCGGCCAGGGCGCAGCCCCAGGTACCCGGCTAGCATGAGTGGACCGGACTCCGTCCACCGCAGAAGGGAGCGCGCGCCGTGACGATCACCCCGCACCACGCAGAGCACGACGCGGTTCAGTACCAAGCGATGCGGGACATCGTCGAGCGCATGCAGAGCAGCGTGCCCGGCAAGCTGGAGATCACCAGGGAAGGAATCGTTCACGACATGATGTCGCCGGGGGGACCGCACGAACTCACGGCGGCGCGCGTCAGTCGTCGTCTGGAGAAGGTGATGCCGGAGGGGCTGCTCGCCCACACCGGCACTCCTGATGTGGAGGACGCGCAGCAGGGCGTCGTTCGGCACCCCGACATCATGATCATCGCTGAGGCCGACATGGAGGTCGAGGGGCCGTTCGATCCGCGCAGCCTCCTCGCCGCCATCGAGGTCGTCTCCCGGTCCAACCCGGACAACGACTGGACGGGCAAGATGCGGGACTATCCGCTGCTCGGCATCCCGGTGTACGTGATCTTCGACCCTCGCACGGGCGAGGGAGCCGTTCTGTCGGACATCCATCCCACCCCGACCGGCCCCCGCTACGCCACGCGCAAGGACTTCGTCTACGGCGAGGACATCACCATCGGCGAGTGGACTGTCTCCACAGCTGGGCTCCCGCGCTACGCCCCCTGAACAGCAGGCCGGGCGTCCGAAGGAGTGGTCCGGGCGCCGAGGTTGCTCAAATGCGACCCGAGCCACAGAGGCGGCGCCAGCATCGAGGGATCGACCACGAACGTCCTGGAGGTCCCACCATGCTCCGTACCCCCCTCTGCGAGACGCTCGGCATCGACGTGCCGGTGATCGGCGCGCCGTTCGGGCCGTTCGAGGAGGTGGAGGTGGCGGCAGCCGTCTGCCGGGCGGGCGGGCTGGGATCTGTCGGCACCGGAGGGCCGCTGCCGGCCCTCCGGGAGCAGTGGACGCGGCTGCGGCAGCTGACCGACCGGCCGTTCGCCGTGAACCACACGATGCGACCGTTCAACGAGGAGGCGTTCCAGGCGACCATCGAGGAGCGGCCCGCAGCGATCTCCTTCCATATGAGCGTGCCCGCCGATCTGGTGGCACGCGCGCACGAGGCCGGAATCCTCTGGGTCCAGCAGGTTCAGGACGTGCGCGAAGCGGAGCAGGCGGTCCGGGCCGAGGCGGACGTGATCGTCGCACAGGGCGGCGAGGCGGGCGGACACGGTGGGGAGGTCAGCACGATGGTGCTGGTGCCGCAGGTGGTCGATGTGGCCGGGGGCGTTCCCGTCGTCGCGGCGGGCGGTATCGCCGACGGGCGCGGGCTGGCCGCCGCACTGGCGCTCGGCGCACAGGGCGTCGCACTGGGCACCCGGCTGCTCGCCTCGGCGGAGATGAACATCAGCGAGGAGTGGAAGCAGCGGATCGTGGCGTCGGACGGGCGGGACGCGGTCAAAGTGACCCAGCACGACCGCGTCCTGCCGCCCTTCTCCCGGCCCGGCTGCCACAGCGTGCCGCGCTCGCTGCGTACGCCGTTCCTCGACGAGTTGGAAGAGCACCCCGAACGTGTCGATCCGGCCCTCGCCGGGCCCCAGTTGATGCAGGCCGCGCGCGAGGGGCGGATCCACGCGTACCTGCCGATGGCCGGGCAGTCGGCAGGGCTCATCCGTGACGTCCGGCCAACCGCGGAGATCGTGCGGGATGTCGTGGACACGGCGGAGCGAATTCTTCACGGGGAGGTCGCCTAGCCGGAGAGGGGCTGCCCCTGGCGGTGCATCGCGGGCTGCGGGTGAGTCGTGGTCCTCGCGCAGCTCCCCGCGCCCCTTCGGGGCGCGCCCGGTTCAGGGGTGCGGCACCGCATACGGTGGCCGTTCCGCGTCGGAGCCGAGCGGCGGCTCGCTCGCGTCGGCGCCCAGCGCCACGATCCGGTTCTCCGCGTCCACATGGACGACGCGGGGCCGCATCGCACGGGCCTCCGCGTCGTCCACCTGGGCGTAGCTGATGACGATGACCAGGTCCCCGGGGTGGACGAGGTGGGCGGCGGCGCCGTTGATGCCGAGGACTCCGCTCCCCCGCTCGCCCTCGATGACGTAGGTCTCCAGCCGGGCGCCGTTGGTGATGTCGACGATGTGGACCAGCTCGCCGGGGAGCAGGTCCGCGGCGTCCAGCAGGTCGGCGTCGATGGTCACCGACCCGACGTAGTGCAGATCGGCCTGGGTGACCGTGGCCCGGTGGATCTTGGACTTGAACATGGTGCGCAGCACAGTTCACTCCGTATGAGGAAAAAGGGTCGCGCCCCCGTCGGTCAGGGGTGCGCGCCGACCCGTCCATCGTACGAGCGCAAGCCGCGCATACGAAGAGGGTCCGTACGCGCGCATACGAAGAGGGCCCGTACGGCTTCGCAGCCGTACGGGCCCTCTTCTCGGCCGAGGCCGACGCGCGAGCGTTCGCGCGCTGGTCGCGCTAGGTCACTTGATGATCTTGGTGACCTGGCCGGCGCCCACGGTCCGGCCACCCTCACGGATGGCGAACTTGAGGCCCTCTTCCATGGCGACGGGCTGGATGAGCTGGACGCTCATCTCGGTGTTGTCGCCCGGCATGACCATCTCGGTGCCCTCGGGGAGGGTCACCACGCCGGTCACGTCGGTGGTGCGGAAGTAGAACTGCGGGCGGTAGTTGTTGAAGAACGGGGTGTGACGGCCACCCTCGTCCTTCGACAGGATGTACGCCTGCGCCTCGAACTCCGTGTGCGGGGTGACCGAGCCCGGCTTGATGATGACCTGGCCGCGCTCGACGTCCTCGCGCTTGATGCCGCGGAGCAGGAGGCCGACGTTCTCACCGGCCTGGCCCTCGTCGAGGAGCTTGCGGAACATCTCGATACCGGTGACGGTGGTCGAGGTCTTGGTCTCCTTGATGCCGATGATGTCGACATTCTCGTTGACCTTGAGGGTACCGCGCTCGATACGGCCGGTGACGACCGTACCGCGACCGGTGATCGTGAAGACGTCCTCGATCGGCATGAGGAACGGCTTGTCGGTGTCGCGCTCCGGAGCCGGGATCGCCTCGTCGACAGCGTGCATCAGCTTGACGACGGACTCGCCCCACTCCTTGTCGCCCTCGAGGGCCTTGAGCGCGGAGACCTTGACGACCGGAACCTCGTCGCCCGGGAACTCGTACTCGGAGAGCAGCTCACGGACCTCGAGCTCGACGAGCTCCATGATCTCCTCGTCGTCCACCATGTCGGCCTTGTTCAGGGCGACGACGATGTACGGAACGCCGACCTGGCGGGCCAGGAGCACGTGCTCCTTGGTCTGCGGCATCGGACCGTCGGTGGCGGCGACCACGAGGATGGCGCCGTCCATCTGGGCAGCACCGGTGATCATGTTCTTGATGTAGTCCGCGTGACCCGGGCAGTCGACGTGGGCGTAGTGACGGTTCTCCGTCTGGTACTCGACGTGCGCGATGGAGATGGTGATACCGCGCTGGCGCTCCTCGGGCGCCTTGTCGATGTTCTCGAAGGCCGAAGCCTCGTTCAGGTCCGGGTACGCGTCGTGCAGCACCTTGGTGATCGCCGCGGTAAGAGTGGTCTTGCCGTGGTCGATGTGACCGATGGTGCCGATGTTGACGTGCGGCTTAGTCCGCTCGAACTTCGCCTTCGCCACTGGGGTCCTCCTGTGGACTGGTGCTGTACACCCTCCACATTTTGCGGAGGGGTTCAGGTGGTCGTACCGAACCGGTCAGGACCCCTAGGGGGACGCCCTTGACCTGTTCGCTTGGGGTGGGCCGGCGGCCGGAGCGCCCCGGTACAGTCCGCTCGATGACCGAGCGATCTGTACCGGAGTGCCCCGAATGCCTTTGCTCCAGCCTAAGGGGTGAGTGCGGATGTCCCGCTCGCCCCTGGACGAGTGGCTCACTCGCCCCTGAGCGAGTGGATTACTCGCCCTTGGCCTTCGCGATGACCTCCTCGGCGACGCTCCGGGGAACCTCGCCGTAGGAGTCGAACTGCATGGAGTACGTGGCACGGCCGGAGGTCTTGCTGCGCAGGTCTCCGACGTAGCCGAACATCTCCGACAGCGGTACCAGACCGGTGACGAGCTTCGCGTTGCCGCGGTCGTCCATCGACTGGACCTGGCCGCGCCGCGAGTTGATGTCGCCGATGACCTCGCCCATGTAGTCCTCGGGCGTGGTCACCTCGACCTTCATCAGCGGCTCCAGCAGGGCCGGGCTCGCCCTCCGGGCGGCCTCCTTGAACGCCATGGAACCGGCGATCTTGAAGGCCATCTCGGAGGAGTCGACGTCGTGGTAGGCACCGTCGAGCAGCGTCACGCGGACGCCGGTCAGCGGGTAGCCCGCCAGCACGCCGAACTCCATGGCCTCCTGGCAGCCCGCGTCCACGGACGGGATGTACTCCCGCGGGATACGGCCACCGGTGACCTGGTTGACGAACTCGTAGCCGTCGCCCTCGAGCGGCTCGACGTCGATCTGCACCTTTGCGAACTGACCGGAACCACCGGTCTGCTTCTTGTGGGTGTAGTCGACCTTCTCGACCTTCTTGCGGAGCGACTCGCGGTAGGCCACCTGCGGCTTACCGACGTTGGCCTCGACCTTGAACTCGCGCTTCATGCGGTCGACCAGCACGTCCAGGTGCAGCTCGCCCATGCCCGCGATGATCGTCTGGCCGGTGTCCTCGTTCGTCTTGACCTGGAAGGACGGGTCCTCCTCGGCCAGCCGCTGGATCGCGACGCCCAGCTTCTCCTGGTCGCCCTTGGACTTGGGCTCGATGGCGACCTCGATGACCGGGGCCGGGAAGTCCATCGACTCCAGGATCACCGGGTTGCTCGCGTCGCAGAGGGTCTCACCGGTGGTGGTCTGCTTGAGACCCATGACGGCGACGATGTCGCCGGCACCCACCGACTCGATCTCCTCACGCTTGTTCGCGTGCATCCGGTAGATCTTGCCGATGCGCTCCTTGCGGCCCTTCACCGAGTTCATCACCTGGGTGCCGGTGTGCAGGCGACCCGAGTAGACACGCAGGAAGGTCAGCTTGCCGAGGTGCGGGTCGCTGGCGATCTTGAACGCCAGCGCCGACATCGGCTCCTCCTCGGAGGGACGACGCTTGATGATCTCCTCGGCGTCCTTCGGGGACTGGCCCTCGATGGCCTCGACGTCCAGCGGGGACGGCAGGTACCGCGCGATCGCGTCGAGCAGCGGCTGCACCCCCTTGTTCTTGAACGCGGTGCCACAGAAGACCGGCGTCACCGTGACGACGTCCTCGCCACCGGTGGAGGCGAGGGTCACCCGGCGGATCGCCGCCATGAGCTGCTCCTCGGTGGGCTCCTGGCCCTCCAGGTACAGCTCCATCATCTCTTCGTCGTTCTCCGCGACGGCTTCGAGCAGCTTGCCGCGCCACTCCTCGGCCGCCTCGGCGTGGGTGTCCGGGATGTCGACGGTGTCGTACATCTCGCCCATCTTGGCCTCGGGCGACCAGACGAGGGCCTTCATCGACACCAGGTCGACGACGCCCTTGAAGTCCGCCTCGGTGCCGATCGGCAGCTGCATGACCAGCGGAATCGCACCCAGGCGGTCGCTGATCATGTCGACGCAGCGGTGGAACTCCGCGCCGGTACGGTCGAGCTTGTTGACGAAGCAGATACGCGGAACGCCGTAGCGGTCGGCCTGCCGCCACACCGTCTCGGACTGCGGCTCCACACCGGCGACACCGTCGAACACCGTCACGGCACCGTCGAGCACGCGCAGCGCACGCTCCACCTCGACGGTGAAGTCGACGTGGCCCGGGGTGTCGATGATGTTGATGGTGTAGTCGACGCCGTTGAGCGGCCAGTGAGTGGTCGTCGCGGCGGACGTGATGGTGATGCCGCGTTCCTGCTCCTGCTCCATCCAGTCCATCGTGGCAGCGCCGTCGTGGACCTCACCGATCTTGTAGCTACGACCGGTGTAGAAAAGGATCCGCTCGGTGGTCGTCGTCTTGCCCGCGTCGATGTGCGCCATGATCCCGATGTTGCGGACCTTGGCAAGGTCAAGTGAAGTGGTAGCCATAAGGCTTCAGTCTTCTCTCGGTCTCGATGGGGGTAGCGACTACCAGCGGTAGTGCGCGAAGGCCTTGTTGGACTCGGCCATCTTGTGCGTGTCCTCGCGCTTCTTCACGGCGGCGCCGAGCCCGTTGGAGGCATCGAGCAGCTCGTTCATCAGACGCTCGGTCATGGTCTTCTCGCGGCGGGCGCGGGAGTACCCCACGATCCAGCGCAGCGCGAGCGTGGAGGAGCGGCCGGGGCGGACCTCGACCGGAACCTGGTAGGTGGCGCCACCGACACGACGGGAGCGGACCTCAAGGGTCGGCTTGACGTTCTCCAGGGCACGCTTGAGCGTGATGACCGGGTCGTTGCCGGTCTTCTCGCGCAGCCCCTCCATGGCGCCGTAGACGATGCGCTCAGCGGTGGAGCGCTTGCCGTTCAGCAGCACCTTGTTGATGAGGGAGGTCACCAGAGGAGAGCCGTAGACCGGGTCGATGATGACCGGGCGCTTCGGGGCGGGGCCCTTACGAGGCATTCTTACTTCTCCTTCTTGGCGCCGTAGCGGCTGCGAGCCTGCTTGCGGTTCTTGACGCCCTGCGTGTCGAGGGAGCCGCGGATGATCTTGTAGCGAACACCCGGCAGGTCCTTCACACGGCCACCACGCACGAGCACGATGGAGTGCTCCTGCAGGTTGTGACCCTCACCCGGAATGTAGGCGGTCACCTCGATCCCGCTGGTCAGGCGCACACGGGCGACCTTACGCAGGGCCGAGTTCGGCTTCTTCGGGGTGGTCGTGAACACACGCGTGCAGACGCCTCGACGCTGGGGCGAGCCCTCAAGTGCGGGCGTCTTGTTCTTCTCGACCTTGTCCTGCCGGCCCTTGCGGACCAGCTGCTGGATCGTAGGCACCGTTTCTCCGGTTTCTGTGTGCCAGTCTCGGTAAAGCTAACCTGGGCCATACCCGACCCACGAGGTCGGGTGTGTCGAAGGCTGCAGATCTCCGCCGAGGGCGGAGGACTTCTCCATGGTGAGAAGCATGCAGATTCGGTGTCTCATGCTGCGCGCACCGTCGCCGCAGTTGCGGGTACCACATCCGCGGGGGACAACAGCGCAGGGGACACCCCAGGCACAGAGATTGAGGGTACCTACCTCATCGGCTGGGGTCAAAACAAATGGACCGGCCACCATAGCGCCCCCGACCTGCGAGAAGAAGGGCACACAGGACAGCTCGCCACCGCCCGGCGGGACGGGCCGCCGCCCGTCCCGTCAGCTCGACGCCACGATCACCCCGAAGATGATCGCCAGGACGGTCCCGATGGCCAGCCAGCCCAGCACCAGACCGGCCGTGGCAAAGCCGTCCCCCTGCTCACCGGTCCTGCGGATCTCCGCCTTCGCCTTGTGCCCGAGGATCACCGCCGGGATCGCCGTCAGCCCGTACATCGGCGTCAGGATCCCGCAGACCAGCGCACCGATCGCCGAACCGTTGGTGCTCGGCGGCGGCGCCGGCAAGAAGGTGCGCGGCACCACCGGATAGGTGGGCTGCGGCGCCGGTACCGGCACGGGCACCGGGCCCTGCGGCAGATCCGCGATGAGCACGCTCAGGTCCGCGTACGTCTGCGCCTGCGACGCCCGCGCCAGCCGCTGCTCGTACTCCTCCTGACCCAGCCGGCCTTCGCTGAATCCGGCCTTCAGGACGTCGATCGCCCGCTCCCGGTCGGTGTGCGAGGCGCGCATCGCCCCCATCTGCGGCTGACTTTGCACGGGCACACCGCCAGGGGGCTGCCCGGGCTGCCCCTGCTTCGAGACGAGCCCGGGGTTGTACCCCTGGCCCGGGGCACCTCCAGGATTCCACGGTCCGAACGCCACCGGCCCCCACCTCCCAGCTCGAACTTGCCGTCTCCCCCCATCATCCATGACGCAGGCCGTCCGTGGCCGGTTCACAGCCCTACGGATACGACCGCGGGGCGGCCCCCCGTGAAGGGAGACCGCCCCGTGGCGTTGCGTCGGACTCAGGCGTTGTAGGGCCCGTAGTCGTAGTCCTCCAGCGGAACCGCCTGGCCGGAGCCGGTGCCGAAGGGCGAGTAGTCGATGTCGTCGTAACCGACGGCCGAGTACATCGCGGCCTTCGCCTCCTCGGTGGGCTCGACCCGGATGTTGCGGTAGCGGGACAGGCCCGTACCGGCCGGGATGAGCTTACCGATGATGACGTTCTCCTTGAGGCCGATCAGGGAGTCCGACTTGGCGTTGATCGCCGCGTCGGTCAGCACCCTGGTCGTCTCCTGGAAGGACGCCGCCGACAGCCAGGACTCGGTGGCCAGCGAGGCCTTGGTGATGCCCATCAGCTGCGGACGGCCGGAGGCCGGGTGGCCGCCCTCCTGCACCACGCGCCGGTTCTCCGACTCGAACTTGGTGCGCTCCACCAGCTCACCGGGCAGCAGCTCGGCGTCGCCGGACTCGATGATCGTCACGCGGCGCAGCATCTGCCGAATGATGATCTCGATGTGCTTGTCGTGGATCGACACACCCTGCGAGTTGTAGACCTTCTGGACCTCGCCCACCAGGTGCACCTGCACCGCGCGCTGGCCGAGGATGCGGAGCACGTCGTGCGGGTTCTCCGTACCGACGGTCAGCCGCTGGCCGACGGCGACGTGGTCGCCCTCGCCCACCAGCAGGCGCGCCCGCTTGGAGACGCTGTAGGACGTCTCGTCCGAGCCGTCGTCGGGGGTGACGACGACCTTCTTGGTCTTCTCCGTCTCCTCGATCCGGACCCGGCCGGCCGACTCCGAGATCGGCGCGACGCCCTTGGGCGTACGGGCCTCGAACAGCTCGACCACACGCGGCAGACCCTGGGTGATGTCGTCACCGGCCACACCACCGGTGTGGAAGGTACGCATCGTCAGCTGGGTGCCGGGCTCACCGATCGACTGGGCGGCGATGATGCCGACGGCCTCGCCGATGTCGACCAGCTTGCCGGTGGCCAACGAGCGGCCGTAGCACATGGCGCAGGTGCCCACGTGCGACTCGCAGGTGAGGATGGACCGCGTCTTGACGGTCTCCACACCGTGCCGGACCAGCTCGTCGATGAGCACGTCGCCCAGGTCGGTACCGGCCGGGGCCAGCACCATGCCGTCGACGACGATGTCCTCGGCCAGGCAGCGCGCGTACACGCTGGTCTCGACGTCCTCCGCCTTGCGCAGCACGCCGTCCTCGCCCTTGGAGGCGATCGTCAGCTTGAGGCCGCGGTCGGTGCCGCAGTCCTCCTCGCGGATGATCACGTCCTGCGAGACGTCGACCAGACGACGGGTGAGGTAACCCGAGTCGGCGGTACGCAGGGCGGTGTCGGCGAGACCCTTACGGGCACCGTGCGTGGAGATGAAGTACTCCAGCACGGAGAGACCCTCGCGGAACGACGCCTTGATGGGCCGCGGGATGGTCTCGTTCTTCGCGTTCGACACCAGACCGCGCATACCGGCGATCTGACGCATCTGCATCATGTTCCCTCGGGCGCCCGAGTCCACCATCATGAAGATCGGGTTCGTCTTCGGGAAGTTCTCGTTCATCGCCTCGGAGACCTCGTTGGTCGCCTTGGTCCAAATGGCGATGAGCTCCTGCGTGCGCTCGTCCTTGGTGATCAGACCGCGCTCGTACTGCTTCTGGACCTTCTCGTCCTGCGCCTCGTAACCGGCGATGATCTCCGGCTTGGCGTCCGGGACGACGACGTCCGTGATCGCGATGGTCACACCCGAACGGGTCGCCCA
The DNA here is from genome assembly GCF_017676345.1 of Streptomyces smyrnaeus. GTDB lineage: Bacteria > Actinomycetota > Actinomycetes > Streptomycetales > Streptomycetaceae > Streptomyces > Streptomyces smyrnaeus. The sequence goes on from NZ_JAFFZM010000016.1 coordinate 78,119, forward strand.
GTAGTAACCGGCGGACTTCAGGTTGTCCAGCGCCGCCGCGACGACGACCTTGGGGTAGCGCTCGGCCAGGTCGTTGACGATCTGGGAGAGCTGCTTCTTGCCCACGGTGTAGTCGACGAACGGGTACTCCTCGGGCAGCAGCTCGTTGAAGAGCGCACGGCCCAGGGAGGTACGCAGCCGGAACGGGTCACCGGGCTGCCACTCGGGCTCGCCCTCCTCGGGCGCCGGCGGGGTCCAGCCCAGCGGCGGAGTGGTGCCGGCCGGGAACCGGATGTCGATCTTCGCCTGGAGCGACAGCTCCCCGGCGTCGAACGCCATGATCGCTTCCGCGGTGGAGTTGAACGAGCGGCCGTCGCCCTTGGTGACGCGCTGCTCCTCGTCCGTGGTGAGGAAGAACAGACCCAGGACCATGTCCTGCGTCGGCATCGTCACCGGCCGGCCGTCGGCCGGCTTGAGGATGTTGTTCGAGGACAGCATCAGGATGCGGGCCTCGGCCTGGGCCTCGGCCGACAGCGGCAGGTGCACGGCCATCTGGTCACCGTCGAAGTCCGCGTTGAACGCGGTGCACACGAGCGGGTGGATCTGAATGGCCTTGCCCTCGACCAGCTGCGGCTCGAAGGCCTGGATGCCGAGGCGGTGCAGCGTCGGTGCACGGTTGAGCAGCACCGGGTGCTCCGCGATGACCTCTTCCAGCACGTCGTAGACGACCGTGCGGCCGCGCTCGACCATGCGCTTGGCGCTCTTGATGTTCTGCGCGTGGTTGAGGTCCACCAGCCGCTTCATCACGAACGGCTTGAACAGCTCCAGCGCCATCGCCTTGGGCAGACCGCACTGGTGCAGCTTGAGCTGCGGGCCGACGACGATCACGGAACGGGCCGAGTAGTCGACGCGCTTACCCAGCAGGTTCTGCCGGAAGCGGCCCTGCTTGCCCTTGAGCATGTCGGACAGCGACTTGAGCGGACGGTTGCCCGGACCGGTGACCGGACGGCCGCGGCGGCCGTTGTCGAACAGCGCGTCGACGGCCTCCTGCAGCATCCGCTTCTCGTTGTTGACGATGATCTCGGGCGCACCGAGGTCGAGAAGCCGCTTCAGGCGGTTGTTGCGGTTGATGACACGGCGGTACAGGTCGTTCAGGTCGGAGGTCGCGAAGCGGCCACCGTCCAGCTGCACCATCGGACGCAGGTCCGGCGGGATGACCGGCACGCAGTCCAGCACCATGCCCTTGGGGCTGTTGCTGGTCTGCAGGAACGCGGAGACGACCTTGAGCCGCTTCAGCGCACGGGTCTTCTTCTGGCCCTTGCCGGTGCGGATGATCTCGCGGAGCCGCTCGGCCTCCTCGTCCAGGTCGAAGGTCTCCAGGCGCTTCTGCAGCGCGGCAGCGCCCATGGAGCCGTCGAAGTAGGTCCCGAAGCGGTCGCGCAGCTCGCGGTAGAGCAGCTCGTCGCCCTCCAGGTCCTGCACCTTGAGGTTCTTGAAGCGGTTCCAGACCTCGTCCAGCCGGTCCAGCTCGCGCTGGGCGCGGTCGCGGATCTGCTTCATCTCGCGCTCGGCGCCCTCGCGCACCTTGCGGCGCACGTCCGCCTTGGCGCCCTCGGCCTCCAGCTCGGCCAGGTCGCTCTCCTGCTTCTTGGCGCGGGCCTCGAGGTCGGCGTCACGGCGCTGCTCGATCTGCTGGCGCTCCACACCGACATGCGCCTCCAGGGAGGGCAGGTCGCGGGTGCGGCGCTCCTCGTCGACGTACGTGATCATGTACGCCGCGAAGTAGATGACCTTCTCCAGGTCCTTGGGCGCCAGGTCGAGCAGGTAGCCCAGGCGGGAGGGAACACCCTTGAAGTACCAGATGTGGGTCACGGGAGCGGCAAGCTCGATGTGGCCCATCCGCTCACGGCGCACCTTGGCGCGGGTCACCTCGACGCCGCAGCGCTCGCAGATGATGCCCTTGAAGCGGACGCGCTTGTACTTGCCGCAGTAGCACTCCCAGTCCCGGGTGGGGCCGAAGATCTTCTCGCAGAAGAGTCCGTCCTTCTCCGGCTTGAGGGTGCGGTAGTTGATGGTCTCCGGCTTCTTGACCTCGCCGTGCGACCACTGACGGATGTCGTCAGCGGTGGCAAGGCCAATTCGCAGTTCGTCGAAGAAGTTGACGTCGAGCACTCTCGTCAATCCCTCTCAGGGTCGTATGTCAATGGTCTGAACGGGGTCGCGGGGAAGGCCGGGACGCGGGGAGCGCGCCCCGGCCGACTCCGTCAGACCTCTTCGACGCTGCTCGGCTCGCGCCGGGACAGGTCGATTCCGAGCTCCTCCGCCGCGCGGAAGACGTCCTCGTCGGTGTCGCGCATTTCGATCGACATGCCGTCCGAGGACAGCACCTCGACGTTGAGGCAGAGCGACTGCATCTCCTTGATGAGCACCTTGAAGGACTCGGGGATGCCCGGCTCGGGGATGTTCTCGCCCTTGACGATGGCCTCGTAGACCTTCACGCGGCCGGTGACGTCGTCGGACTTGATGGTGAGCAGCTCCTGCAGTGCGTACGCGGCGCCGTACGCCTCCAGGGCCCACACCTCCATCTCACCGAAGCGCTGGCCACCGAACTGGGCCTTACCACCCAGCGGCTGCTGGGTGATCATGGAGTACGGACCGGTCGAACGGGCGTGCAGCTTGTCGTCGACCAGGTGGTGCAGCTTGAGGATGTACATGTACCCGACCGAGATCGGGTCCGGGAACGGCTCGCCGGAACGGCCGTCGAACAGCTGCGCCTTGCCGGAGGGCTGGACCATGCGGTCGCCGTCCCGGTTCGGCAGCGTGGCCTGGAACAGACCGGCGATCTCGTCCTCACGGGCACCGTCGAAGACCGGCGTGGCCACGTTCGTCCTGGGCGCCACGTCGTCCGCGCCGATCGCCTGGAGGCGCTGCATCCACTCCTCGGAGCCCTCGACCTTCCAGCCCTGGGAGGCCAGCCAGCCCAGGTGGATCTCCAGGACCTGGCCCGGGTTCATCCGGGAGGGGACACCCAGCGGGTTGAGGATCACGTCGACCGGGGTGCCGTCCTCCAGGAACGGCATGTCCTCGACCGGCAGGATCTTCGAGATGACGCCCTTGTTGCCGTGCCGGCCCGCGAGCTTGTCACCGTCGGTGATCTTGCGCTTCTGCGCGACGTAGACGCGCACCAGCTGGTTGACGCCCGGAGGCAGCTCGTCGCCCTCCTCGCGGTCGAAGACGCGGACGCCGATGACCTTGCCGGTCTCGCCGTGCGGCACCTTCAGCGAGGTGTCACGGACCTCACGCGCCTTCTCACCGAAGATCGCGCGCAGCAGCCGCTCCTCGGGGGTCAGCTCGGTCTCACCCTTCGGGGTGACCTTGCCGACGAGGATGTCGCCCGCCTCGACCTCGGCGCCGATGCGGATGATGCCGCGCTCGTCGAGGTCGGCCAGCACCTCCTCGGAGACGTTCGGGATGTCCCGGGTGATCTCCTCGGGGCCCAGCTTGGTGTCGCGGGCGTCGACCTCGTGCTCCTCGATGTGGATCGAGGAGAGGACGTCGTCCTGCACCAGCCGCTGGCTGAGGATGATCGCGTCCTCGTAGTTGTAGCCCTCCCACGGCATGAAGGCCACGAGCAGGTTCTTGCCGAGCGCCATCTCACCTTCGTCGGTGGACGGGCCGTCGGCCAGCACCTGGCCCTCGATGACGCGGGCGCCCTCGTCCACGAGCACCTTCTGGTTGAAGGAGGTGCCCTGGTTGGAGCGGGTGAACTTGGCCACCCGGTAGGTGGTGTACGTGCCGTCGTCGTTGGCCACCGTGATGTAGTCGGCGGAGACCTCCTGGACGACACCGTCCTTGTCGGCCTTGATGACGTCACCGGCGTCGACCGCGCAGCGGTACTCCATGCCGGTGCCGACCAGCGGCGACTCGGCCTTGATGAGCGGCACGGCCTGCCGCATCATGTTCGAGCCCATCAGCGCGCGGTTGGCGTCGTCGTGCTCCAGGAACGGAATCATGGCCGTGGCCACCGACACCATCTGGCGCGGCGAGACGTCCATGTAGTCCACGTCGTCGCCCGGGATCAGGTCGACCTCGCCGCCACGGCGGCGGACCAGCACCCGGTCCTCGGCGAACCGCATCTCCTCGGTGAGGGGAGCGTTCGCCTGGGCGATCACGAAGCGGTCCTCCTCGTCGGCCGTGAGGTAGTGCACCTCGTCGGTGACGGTGCCGTCGACGACCTTGCGGTAGGGCGTCTCGACGAAGCCGAACGCGTTGACGCGCCCGTAGGAGGCGAGCGAGCCGATCAGACCGATGTTCGGGCCTTCCGGCGTCTCGATCGGGCACATCCGGCCGTAGTGCGAGGGGTGCACGTCACGGACCTCGAAGCCGGCCCGCTCACGGCTCAGACCACCCGGGCCGAGCGCGTTGAGACGGCGCTTGTGGGTGAGCCCGGAGATCGGGTTCGTCTGGTCCATGAACTGGGACAGCTGGCTGGTGCCGAAGAACTCCTTGATGGAGGCGACGACCGGCCGGATGTTGATCAGCGTCTGCGGCGTGATCGCCTCGACGTCCTGGGTGGTCATCCGCTCGCGGACGACGCGCTCCATACGGGCCAGACCGGTGCGGACCTGGTTCTGGATCAGCTCGCCGACGTTGCGCAGGCGGCGGTTGCCGAAGTGGTCGATGTCATCGGTCTCGATGACGATCTCGTCGCCCTCGGCGGAGGTGGACTCCGTCTCACCCGCGTGCAGCTTCACCAGGTACTTGATCGTGGCGACGATGTCGGCGGTGGTCAGCACGCCGGAGTTCAGCGGCTCGTCGCCGCCGAGCTTCTTGTTGACCTTGTGCCGGCCGACCTTGGCCAGGTCGTAGCGCTTCGGGTTGAAGTAGAGGTTCTCCAGCAGCGTCTGCGCGGCCTCGCGGGTCGGGGGCTCGCCCGGACGCAGCTTGCGGTAGATGTCGAGCAGCGCGTCGTCCTGACCCTGGGTGTGGTCCTTCTCCAGGGTGGCGCGCATGGACTCGTACTGGCCGAACTCCTCCAGGATCTGCTCGGAGGTCCAGCCGAGGGCCTTGAGCAGCACGGTCACGGACTGCTTGCGCTTGCGGTCGATGCGCACACCGACCATGTCGCGCTTGTCGATCTCCATCTCCAGCCAGGCGCCGCGAGACGGGATGATCTTGGCGGAGTAGATGTCCTTGTCGGAGGTCTTGTCGATGGTCGAGTCGAAGTAGACACCCGGCGAGCGGACGAGCTGAGTGACGACGACACGCTCGGTGCCGTTGACCACGAAGGTGCCCTTGTCGGTCATGAGCGGGAAGTCGCCCATGAAGACCGTCTGGGACTTGATCTCACCGGTTTCGTTGTTGGTGAACTCAGCCGTGACGAAGAGCGGCGCGGCGTACGTGAAGTCGCGCTCCTTGCACTCGTCGATCGAGTTCTTGGGGGGCTCGAAACGGTGGTCGCGGAAGGTCAGCGACATCGACCCGGAGAAGTCCTCGATCGGGGAGATCTCCTCGAAGATCTCTTCCAGACCGGACTTGGTGGGGACGTCCTGTCCACTGTCCAGCGCGGCCTCGACGCGAGCCTTCCAGGCGTCGTTGCCGAGCAGCCAGTCAAAGCTCTCGGTCTGGAGCGCAAGGAGGTTCGGAACCTCGAGGGGCTCCTTGATCTTCGCAAAAGAGATACGCAGCGGGGCAGTGCTGGCGCCGTTGTTCGAATTGGCAGTCGAGGCAGTGCGCGAGGCGGCCAAGAGGGGGTCCTTCCGAGGGCTCGGACTCTCTACACGCATACCGGTGCCCCTGGTGACGGGCAGGGGGCAGCTAATAGGCAGCGCAAAGGGTCAGTGTAGCCACAAGGCCCACTGATGTCCAGAAAGGATTACGGGAAACCGGCTCACGCCCCGGTCTCCACCTCCTGTGATTGTTCTTCTCGTTTCCGCCCCCGTCCCCGGCGGCCTCGATACGCCAGGGCGGACGTGCTGCTGCGGCTCCTCGTGCCTGCCGCAACACTTCCCGCTTCGCCGCCGATCCATGCCTCGGAGTTCGGATCGATGTGACGACGCGTCCCGAGAATTGCGCGCTGTGTGCCGTTCGTCAAGGCCCCCAGGAGCAACGAAGATCACCATACCCGCCGTCACCCACGCAGTACGCGACCGTCCAGCAACGGCGAAGGGCGACCACCCGTCTGGGTGATCGCCCTTCGCACCACGGCTACCCGCGCGGGGTAGCCGACGGTCTACCGCGATGACTCCGCGAGCCGACGGCCGAGAGGGCCGGCAGCTCGCCGAGCCGGTGACTCATCGAGTCGGGGTCACTTGACCTCGACCGAGGCGCCGGCGCCCTCGAGGGACTCCTTGGCCTTGTCGGCGGCGTCCTTGGCGACCTTCTCGAGGACCGGCTTCGGGGTGCCGTCCACGAGCTCCTTGGCCTCCTTCAGGCCGAGCGAGGTCAGCTCGCGCACGACCTTGATGACCTGGATCTTCTTGTCGCCGGCGCCGGTCAGGATGACGTCGAACTCGTCCTGCTCGGGCTCGGCCTCGGCGGCGGCACCCGGGGCACCCGGGGCGGCGACGACGGCGGCGGCCGGGGCGGCGGCCTCGACGTCGAACTTCTCCTCGAACTTCTTCACGAAGTCCGACAGCTCGATGAGGGTCATCTCCTCGAACTGGGCAAGCAGTTCGTCCTGGCTGAGCTTCGCCATGGTTGTGGTCCTTCCACTTCGGTCGGCTGGTGCCGGATCAATATGTCGGCGGGCTTACGGCCCGCTGTGACCGAGTACGCTGAGTTACCGGTCGCTGCCGGTCACCCGTTGTCACGGGCCACCGGTCACGGTCCTTACTCGGACTCGGTCTCGGCGGGAGCCGTGGTGTCGGCACCGCCCTGCTCTTCGACCTTGCTGCGAAGCGCGTCCGCGGTGCGGACGAACTTCGAGAGCGGGGCCTGGAAGGTCGCCGCGGCCTTCGCCATGGACGCCTTCATGCCACCGGCCAGCTTGGCGAGCAGCACCTCGCGGGACTCGAGGTCCGCGAGCTTCTTGAGGTCGTCGGCGCCGTACAGCGCGCCGTCGACGATGCCGCCCTTGATCACGAGGGCGGGGTTCTCCTTGGCGAAGTCACGAAGACCCTTCGCCGCCTCGACCGGGTCACCGGTCACGAAGGCGACAGCCGAGGAGCCCGTCAGGAACTCGTCGAGCTCGTTGATCCCGGCCTCGTTGGCCGCGATCTTGGTCAGCGTGTTCTTCACCACTCGGTACTGAGCGTTGTCACCGAGCGCACGACGCAGCTCCTTGAGCTGAGCCACGGAGAGTCCGGTGTACGCGGTGACCACAGCGGCGTTGGAGCCACGGAACTTGTCCGTGATCTCGTCGACGGCTGCGATCTTGTCGGGAGCGACCTGTTCCCTCGCCATGGGCCTCGGCCTCCTTCCGGGTGATGAGGACCGCTCGGAAGGGGCTGAACACGACAAACGCCCCAGCGCAGGCGCATGGGGCGTCGACTCGACCGAAATGCGGGCAGCACCTCGGGAGTTCTTCCTCAATCACCTGCGCGGGTCGTCCGCAGCGAGCGGATCCTTCGGCCGTCGGCGCTCTGAGTGCGCACGACGACGACCAGCGGTCTTTGGCTTCGTATGGAGACTACGCGAACGGGCCCGGGACCGGCAAATCCGGTCCCGGGCCCGTTCCGGCCGGCCCGTGCGCTCAGCCGGGCCGGTCGGGCTGTCGGGCCGACTCAGGCGGTCAGCTGCGGGCGCCGCCGTTCTGCGTCATCAGTCCCGCGGCGTCCGTCGTCTCGCCGGCGGGCGGGGCGGTCACCTCCACGGAGGTGCCGTAGTCCGTGTAGTAGTTGGTGGCGTCGATGCCGGTGGCGCCGTCGGTGCTCTTGGCGACCTCGTGCTTCTTCACCAGCAGGTCGTTCTCATCGATCCACAGATCGATCTTCTCCTTCTTCAGACCCTGCTGCTTGAACTGCTGCTCAAGGGCCTGAAGGTCCTTCTCCGAGAGGTCCTTCGACTGCATCCGGGCCAGCTCGGAGACGGAGATCGTGCCGGAGTAGTGGGTGGTCTTCTTGCCCCGCACCGTCTCGGTGCCCAGGGCCTTGACCTTGCCCGAGGCCAGCACGAGCTGGACCGAGCGCGCCGGGTTGTTGTTCTGCATCTGGTCCTTGAGCATGGCGCCCGAGGCGCCGCCCTTCTCGGCCAGCGTGTCGTAGTCGTACTTCATCCACTTCTTGCCGCCGGGCACTCCGGTCGCGGGCTGGACGAACATCGCGTCGGGCAGGTAGATGGCCTTCGCCGACTGGGCACCGCCGCCCATGGTGAGATCGGCCTCACCCTTCATTCCACCGCCGGACCAGTCGAAGGCGCCCTTCATCCTGGTGCTCATGGTCCTGCCCTGGGACGTCTGCTTGTTGACGCCCTCGACCTTGGCGGAGTGCTGCTCGTCCGTGGCCGTCGACGCCTTCTTCAGCGCTGCCAGGGCCCCCTGCAGCGCCGAGCCGCCGCCCTTGGCCTCCTTGCCGCCGCCCCCGCTGCCGTTGCCGCCGTCCGCCTTCTCGCCGCCGCACGCCGTCAGCCCGGCTATCAGCGCGATACCCGCGGCGGTCGCCGCCATCCTGGTCTTCCGCATGGGACTCAGCCCCCCTGTTGCTGGACGGGCCCGGAACAGGGCCCCCGTTCTTTACCCGCACCTTACGCAACAGCGGAGACGCAGCCCACACCGGTACGGGTTCCGCCGACTGCCCAGAACGGCAGGTCTCGACAGGACACGGCGACGGACGGAGATCGCACGCGGACGACAGACGTCCGGACGCATGAACGGCGAACGTCCGAACGCATGGACAACAGACGTCCCGGCCGCACGGACAACGGCGAAGGCCGGTGCCCACCCCCGAGGGGGCGGGCACCGGCCTTCGGTGCCTGCGGGCCGGTCGCGGATCAGGCCGCGGCCGGGTCCTCCTCGACGAGGAGGTTGCGGGTGCGGTTCGGGTCGACCGGGATGCCGGGGCCCATCGTGGTGGTGAAGGAGGCCTTCTTGATGTACCGGCCCTTCGCCGCCGCGGGCTTCAGCCTGGTGATCTCCTCAAGGGCGGCGGCGTAGTTCTCGACGAGCTGCTGCTCGTCGAAGGACGCCTTGCCGATGATGAAGTGCAGGTTGGCGTGCTTGTCGACGCGGAACTCGATCTTGCCGCCCTTGATGTCGCCCACGGCCTTGGCCACGTCGGGGGTGACGGTGCCGGTCTTCGGGTTCGGCATCAGACCACGCGGACCGAGCACCCGGCCGAGACGGCCGACCTTGCCCATCAGGTCCGGGGTGGCGACGACGGCGTCGAAGTCGAGACGACCGCCGGCGACCTCCTCGATGAGCTCGTCGGAGCCGACGATGTCGGCCCCAGCGGCCTCCGCCGCCGCAGCACGGTCGCCGGTCGCGAAGACCAGGACCCGGGCGGTCTTACCGGTGCCGTGCGGGAGGTTGACGGTGCCGCGGACCATCTGGTCGGCCTTGCGCGGGTCGACACCCAGGCGCATGGCGACCTCGACGGTCGCGTCGAAGCTCTTCGTGGAGGTCTCCTTGGCGAGACGGACGGCCTCCAGGGGCGCGTACTGACGCGTCCTGTCGATCTTCTCGTCCGCTGCGCGGAGTGTCTTGCTGCGCTTCACTGCTGCTCCTGACGGTATGGAGTCGTGGTGCGGGCCAGCGCTTGGCCCTGCCACGGGGGTGGGAACGGGTGCCGGGGGCTCAGCCCTCGACGGTCACACCCATGGAACGGGCGGTACCGGCGATGATCTTCTCCGCCTGGTCCAGGTTGTTGGCGTTGAGGTCGGGCATCTTGGTCGTGGCGATCTCGCGCACCTGGTCACGGGTGATCTTGGCGACCTTGGTGGTGTGCGGGGTGCCGGAGCCCTTCTCGACGCCCGCGGCCTTGAGGATCATCTTGGAGGCCGGCGGCGTCTTGGTGATGAAGGTGAAGGAGCGGTCCTCGTAGACCGTGATCTCCACCGGGATCACCCAGCCACGCTGCGACTCGGTCGCGGCGTTGTAGGCCTTGCAGAACTCCATGATGTTGACGCCGTGCTGACCCAGCGCCGGGCCGACCGGCGGCGCCGGGTTGGCTGCACCGGCCTGGATCTGGAGCTTGATCAGCCCCGCGACCTTCTTCTTCTTGGGAGGCATGTTCTCTCCGGGTCCTGGTGAGTTGCGACTCTCCCCCACCCTTCACCCGGGCGGAGGCATACCGCACAACGATAGCCCGTACCGTTCCGCGGCTTGAAACCGAGCAGGTCAGGAAGGACGCGAGTGCCCTTCCTGACCTGTCCGGAAGCTGGTTTTCCCGCCCGTGGGGGCAGGGTGGGATCAGTTCTTCTGGATCTGGTCGAAGCTCAGCTCGACCGGCGTCTCGCGGCCGAAGATCTCGACGAGGCCCTTGACCTTCTTCGAGTCGGCGTTGATCTCGTTGATGGTCGCCTGGAGGGTGGCGAACGGGCCGTCGGTGACGGTGACCGAGTCGCCGACCTCGAAGTCGAGGACCTGGACCTCCACCTTGCGCCCCGGACCGCCGGCCGGCTTGCCCTCCTCGTCGGCCGCGGCGGCCTTGGCGGCCTTCTCCTCGGCCTCGGGGGCGAGCATCTTGACGATCTCGTCGAGGGTCAGCGGGTACGGGTCGTAGGCGTTGCCGACGAAGCCGGTGACACCGGGGGTGTTGCGCACGACGCCCCACGACTCGTTGGTCAGGTCCATCCGGACCAGCACATAGCCGGGCAGCTTGTTCTGCCGCACGGTGCGGCGGTCGCCGTTCTTGATCTGGACGACCTCTTCCTGCGGCACCTCGGCCTGGAAGATGAAGTCCTCGACGTTGAGCGAGACGGCGCGCTGCTCCAGGTTGGTCTTCACCCGGTTCTCGTAGCCGGCGTAGGTGTGGATCACGTACCACTCGCCGGGCAGGAAGCGCAGCTCCTCGCGGAGCTGGGCGACGGGGTCGACCTGCTCCTCCTCGGTCCCCTCGCCTTCCTCGGCCTCTGTCGCTACGGCCTCCTCGGCCTCGGCTTCGGCGGTCTCCTCGGCGGAGGCTGCGACCTCGGCGTCGCCCTCCTCGCGGACGGCGGCCTCCTCGGCGGGCTCACCGGCAGCGGTCTCGGCGGCTTCCGCCCGGTCGACGCTGCTGTCCGCTGCCTCGACGATGTCGCGCGCCGTGTCGTCACCCTCGGCGGGCTCGACGGCATCGTTCATGTTCGGCTCAGACACGGTGGCTGCTTCTTCCTGGCTACAAGGGGTCGAACATGCGGAAAGCCCCGCGGAGGGGGCTCTGCGCGGAGGGTCAGCCGAAGACGTGTTTCATGACTTCGGTCAGCCCATAGTCAATCACGAACACCAAAGCGATGATGATGATGACAAAGACGATCACCACGCTCGTGTACGTGGAGAGCTGCTGCCGCGTCGGCCAGACGACCTTCCGAAGCTCCGCGACGATCTGGCGGTAGAAAAGAGCGAGCCGGGCCACCGGCCCCTTCTTCGCCCGCTTTCCGCCCTTACGGGGCTTCTTGCCTTCGGACGACCCTCCGGGCTCGGGGACCTCGGTGGTGTCCGTGATCTCCGTCACTCGTCCTCACCTGATCCGGGTCGTTGCCCTGCGGCGTCCGGCCCGGCCGCACGGCGGTGCAATTAAGTGCAGTTCCATACATACGCAAGCACACAGCCGGTGTGTGTAGCAGGGCCGGAGGGACTCGAACCCCCAACCGCTGGTTTTGGAGACCAGTGCTCTACCAATTGAGCTACGACCCTTTGTCTTCCCCTCAACCTACCGCATCCATGCAGTCGCATGGAGTGCGCGGCAAGAACACGCTGTGACTGACGGTTGAAGGCCAACGACGTGAGAGTGTACGTGCTCTGCGGCCGGGCGTCGAACAGGATGCGGTCCGCCCGCCGCCGCGTGCTGTGATCCGGCCGCCGCCAAACCCCCGTGCCCCGCGGCTGCCGGGTCTGGGAACATGCCTCTATGAGCGCAGCGACTCCCCCTGCACAGTCCCCGTCCGAGCGACGTCTGTCGGCCCGTATCAGCGCGATCTCCGAGTCCGCGACGCTGGCCGTGGACGCCAAGGCCAAGGCGTTGAAGGCCGCCGGGCGCCCCGTGATCGGGTTCGGCGCCGGCGAGCCCGACTTCCCGACGCCCGACTACATCGTCGAGGCGGCCGTGAACGCGGCGCGCGACCCGAAGAACCACCGCTACTCCCCCGCGGGCGGACTCCCCGAACTGAAGTCCGCCCTCGCCGACAAGACGCTCCGTGACTCCGGTTACGAGATCGACGCGTCCCAGGTGCTCGTCACCAACGGCGGCAAGCAGGCGATCTACGAGGCGTTCGCCGCGCTGCTCGACCCGGGCGACGAGGTCATCGTGCCCGCGCCCTACTGGACCACCTACCCCGAGTCGATCCGGCTCGCGGGCGGCGTCCCGGTCGAGGTGACCGCGGACGAGACCACCGGATACCGGGTCTCCGTCGACCAGTTGGAGGCCGCGCGCACCGAGAAGACGAAGGTGCTGCTGTTCGTCTCGCCCTCCAACCCGACCGGCGCCGTCTACCCGCGCGAGCAGGTCGAGGAGATCGGCCGCTGGGCGCTGGAGCACGGGCTGTGGGTGCTCACCGACGAGATCTACGAGCACCTGGTCTACGGCGACGCGCAGTTCACCTCGCTGCCTGCCGTCGTGCCCGAGCTGCGCGACAAGTGCGTGGTCGTCAACGGTGTGGCCAAGACGTACGCCATGACCGGGTGGCGCGTCGGCTGGCTCATCGGCCCGCAGGACGTGATCAAGGCCGCGACGAACCTCCAGTCGCACGCCACCTCCAACGTCAGCAACGTCTCGCAGGCCGCCGCGCTGGCCGCCGTGTCAGGCGATCTGGACGCGGTGGCCGCGATGCGCGAGGCGTTCGACCGGCGCCGCCGCACCATCGTGCGGATGCTCAACGAGATCGACGGCGTCTTCTGCCCGGAGCCGGAGGGCGCGTTCTACGCCTACCCGTCGGTCAAGGCGCTGCTGGGCAAGGAGATCCGCGGCAAGCGGCCCGCCACCACCGTCGAGCTGGCCGCGCTGATCCTGGAAGAGGCCGAGGTCGCGGTCGTACCGGGCGAGGCCTTCGGCACCCCCGGCTATCTGCGGCTGTCCTACGCACTGGGCGACGAGGACCTGGTGGAGGGCGTCTCGCGGATCCAGAAGCTGCTGAGCTAGCCGCGCGGGGACCGGTGCGGGGCCCGTCCCGCCACCTCCTCCCCACTCTCGGCTCCCTCGGCGAAGCGGGGCCCGGGCACGGCCCGGGCCCCGCTCGCGTTTTCGGGAGCACCCCCTTACGAGAACCGGCTACCTCCCCGGCGCCCGGATACGGCAGGATCTTGGGATGTTGCACTCTTCCGGAGAGCGGGACCTGCGTACGCTGCCGAAAGCCCATCTGCATCTGCACTTCACCGGGTCGATGCGCCCCTCCACGCTGCTGGAACTGGCCGACAAGTACGGCGTGCACCTGCCCGACGCGCTGAGCGGGGGCGAGCCTCCCGAGTTGCGGGCTACCGACGAGCGGGGCTGGTTCCGGTTCCAGCGGCTGTACGACATGGCGCGGTCGTGCCTGCGGGAACCCGAGGACATCCAGCGGCTGGTACGGGAGGCCGCGCAGGAGGACGTACGGGACGGTTCGCGCTGGCTGGAGATCCAGGTCGATCCCACCTCGTACGCGCCCCGGCTCGGCGGTCTGACCCCCGCGCTGGAGATCATCCTGGACGCGGTGGAGTCCGCCTCCCGGCAGACCGGGCTGGGCATCCGGGTACTGGTGGCGGCGAACCGGATGAAGCACCCGCTGGACGCCCGTACGCTGGCCCGGCTCGCGGTGCGCTACCGGGACCGCGGCATCGTCGGTTTCGGGCTCTCCAACGACGAACGGCGCGGCTTCGCGCGCGACTTCGACCGCGCCTTCACCATCGCCCGGGAGGGCGGGCTGCTCGCGGCGCCGCACGGGGGCGAGTTGTCCGGGCCGAGCAGCGTACGGGACTGCCTGGACGATCTGCGCGCCTCCCGCGTCGGCCACGGGGTGCGGGCCGCCGAGGACCCCTGGCTGCTGGCGCGGCTGGCAGAACGGCAGGTCACCTGCGAGGTCTGCCCCGCCTCCAATGTGGCGCTGGGCGTCTACGACAAGGCGGAGGACGTACCGGTCCGGACGCTGTGGGACGCCGGCGTGCCGATGGCGCTCGGCGCCGACGACCCGCTGCTGTTCGGCTCGCGGCTGGCGGAGCAGTACGAACTGGTACGCCGGGTGCACGGCTTCTCGGACGCCGAGCTGGCGGAACTGGCCCGGCAGTCGGTGCGGGGCGCCTCCATGCCGCAGAACCTGCGGGACGAGGTGCTGGCCGACATCGACGCCTGGCTGGCGGCCGAGCCGGGCTAGCCCGCGGTGGAGCCGCCGGCCCGGGCCGGGACCAGTGCGTGCAGCAGGGTGCTCACAAGACCGCGTACGAACTCGCCCAGCGGCTGCTCGGGGCGCTCCCCGTCGGCGAAGTCGTAGAGGAAGGCGCGCTGCGAGCAGGCGCCGAGCAGCAGGGCGGCGGCGGCGTCGACGTCGGCGTCCGGTCGCACGGCCCCGCGTTCCCGCTCGGCCCGTAGATAGGCGGCCAGGGCGATCAACGGCGTGCGGGGGCCCACGCCGAGCTCGCGTACGCCTTCGAAGTGGCGCCGTTTGAGGGTCGGCTCGGCGAACAGGGACGCCGCGATGGGAACGCTCTGCTCGTAGAAGAGGGCCGCGTGCTCGGCGACCTCGGTGAGGTTGCGCTCCAGTCCGCGCTCCCCGGCGTCCTTGGCGAGCTCGTTCAGCAGCGGGTTGAGGCGGGGCAGCCGGTCGTGCAGGACGCGTACGAAGATCTCCTCCTTGCCGGAGAAGTGCTTGTAGAGCGCCGCCTCGGAGCAGCCGGCCGCCCGGGCGATCTCCTTCGTGGTGGTGCGGGCCAGGCCGATGGTGCGCAGCAGTTGGGCGGCGGCGTCGAGGATGCGCTCGCGGGTGGGCCGCGTCTGCTGGGTTGACTTGTGAGTGGGCATTCACCCACTCTAGCGGTAAGTGAATACTCACTTACCACTCAGTGGAGAGGCACAGCGGCATGCGCTACACGATCTTCGGCGCCACCGGAGGCACCGGACAGCAGTTGGTACGGCAGGCGCTGGACGCCGGCCACAAGGTGACAGCCGTGGTGCGCGACCCCGGTCGGCTGCCCGTACGGCACGACCTGCTGGAGGTCGCCACCGCCGACGTCCGCGACCCCGAGGCGTTGCGCCCCCTGGTCGCCGGCGCCGACGCGGCGCTGTCGGGACTCGGCGCCCCCGGCAACAAGGGCGCGGGCATCGCCTCCGCCGGAACCCGCGCCATCCTGCGCGCGCTGGAGGCCGAGGGCGTGGAGCGCTACATCGCGATCAGCGCGGCACCGGTCGGCACCCAGCCGCACGACGAGGGCCGGCTGCACCGCGCGGTGGTGCTGCCCTTGGTGCGTCGCGCCTTCAAGGACGTCTACGCGGACCTGGCCGTGATGGAGGAGGAGATTCGCGGCAGCGCGCTGCG
Source organism: Streptomyces smyrnaeus (assembly GCF_017676345.1). GTDB lineage: Bacteria > Actinomycetota > Actinomycetes > Streptomycetales > Streptomycetaceae > Streptomyces > Streptomyces smyrnaeus. The sequence goes on from NZ_JAFFZM010000016.1 coordinate 93,671, forward strand.
GTGGACCGTCGTACGTCCGCCGCAGCTCACCGATCGGCCCGGCACCGACCACTGGCAGCTGCGCGAGGGCACGGCCGTACCGGGTCGGCTGCGCATCACACGGACCGACCTGGCCACCGCGATGCTGGCGATGGTGGGCGACACGACCACCGAGAGGAAGATCATCGGCGTGGCCAACTGAGCGGCGCCCCGGGGAGGGCCGCCGGCAGCGCTCACAGCGCGCAGCCGACCATCACCGGCTCGTTGGTGAGGGTGATGCCGAAGGCGGCCCGCACCCCTTCGCGCACCTCGCGGGCCAGCACCAGCAGGTCGGCGGTGGTGGCCGAGCCCCGGTTGGTCAGCGCCAGGGTGTGCTTGGTCGAGATCCGGGCCGGGCCGCTGCCGTACCCCTTGGTGAAGCCCGCCTTGTCGATGAGCCACGCCGCCGAGGTCTTCGTCCGCCCCTCCCCCGCCGGAAAGGCCGGGGGCGCCACCTGGGGCCCGAGCCGGTCGCGCACCCGGTCGACGAAGGCGGCGAAATCGGCGTCGTCCAGGATCGGGTTGGTGAAGAAGGAGCCGGCCGACCAGGTGTCGTGGTCGTCGGCGTCGAGCACCATGCCCTTCCCCGCACGCAGCCGCAGTACGGCCTCGCGCGCGGTGGCGGCCGGCACCCGGTCCCCCGGCTCGACACCCAGGACGCGGGCCGTCTCGCCGTACTTGATCGGCGCGGACAGCCCCTCCGCGTCCTCCAGCTCGAAGCGCACCCGCAGCACCACATGGCGTGCGGGGTCCGCCTTGAAGCGGCTGTGCCGGTAGGAGAAGTCGCACTCGGCGTTCGTGAGGGTCACCGTCTCGCGGGTCCGCCGGTCGTAGGCGACGACCTCGGTGAGCGTGCTGGAGACCTCCTGGCCGTACGCGCCCACGTTCTGGATCGGCGTGGCGCCCGCGGAGCCCGGGATACCGGCCAGGCACTCGATCCCGGCCAGCCCCGCCTCCACGGTGCGCGCGACGGCGTTGGACCAGTTCTCGCCCGCCGCCAGCTCCAAGCTGGTACCGGAGAGCGAGAAACCGCTGGTCGCGATGTGCAGGACGGTGCCCTCGAAGCCCTCGTCCGCGATGACGAGATTGCTGCCGCCCGCGATGATCAGCAGCGGAGTGCCGCTGTCGTCGGCCTCGCGGACCGCCGCGACCACCTCGTCGTCGGTGGTCGCCGTGACCAGCCGCTGGGCCGGCCCACCGAGGCGCAGCGTCGTCAGCGGGGCGAGCGAGACCAGAGGGACACCGGAGTCAACGTAGAGTTCCTGCACGGACACCAGCGTACGGGGACGTACGCGCCGCCCCACCGCAGGCCGGGCGGGACCCCGGCCCGGGAGCGGCTCGGACCGGCTCAGGGCCGGCCTGGGAGTGCGTCCTCGAAAGGGCACGGTCCGGGACTTCTCGGGCTCGGTCCGGCAGCCCGCCTCAGCCGAGCGCGACCACGGCGCGGGACATGCCCAGCACCTTGCTGCCCGCACTGGTGACCGTCAGGTCCACCTGCACCGTACGGGCCTGGTCGTCGAGCTTCTTGGCGACCTTCGCCGCCACCTCGATGACCGCGCCCTTGCCGTCGTCCGGGACCACGACCGGCTTGGTGAAGCGCACGCCGTACTCCAGCAGCGCACCGGGGTCACCCGTCCAGTCGGTGATCACCCGCGCGGCCTCGGCCATGGTGAACATGCCGTGCGCGATGACATCCGGCAGGCCGACTTCCTTGGCGAAGCGCTCGTTCCAGTGGATGGGGTTGAAGTCCCCGGAGGCTCCGGCGTACCGAACCAGCCGGGCCCGGTCCACGGGAAAGGTGCGGAGGGGCAGCTGAGTGCCCTCCTCGACATCGGCGTAGGCGATCTGCGCTGTCATCTCCGTCACTCCCCTTCGGCCGCTTCGCCCGCTCCGCCGGTTCCGCCTGCTTCGACCGCGCGTGCCACCAGCTTGGTGTGCACGGTCACCACCGGCTGCCCCTCCGCGTCCTGGACCTCACCGCGGATGTCGAGCACCTCGTTGCCCGCCAGGGACTTGATGGACTCGATGGTGGAGGTGACCGAGAGCACGTCCCCGGCGCGGACCGGGCGGTGGTAGGCGAACTGCTGGTCCCGGTGGACCACCCGGGCGTAGTCCAGGCCCAGCTTCGGGTCGCGCACCACGCTCTCCGCCTCCTGGTAGGAGACGGAGAAGACGAAGGTGGGCGGCGCGATCACATCCGGGTGACCGAGCGCCTTGGCGGCCTCGGCGTCCCGGTAGGCGGGGTTGTCGTCACCGATGGCCTCCGCGAACTCGCGGATCTTCTCCCTGCCGACCTCGTACGGTCTGCTGGGCGGGTACGTACGCCCGACGAAAGACTGATCGAGTGCCATCGGCGGCGCCTCCTGCGGCAGTGCGGCGGTTTCACGGCGGTACGGCTGCGCGGCGGTACGGCTTCGCGAGCCGTGGCCCCTGGGGCCCGGCCGGACCCCACCGGACCCAGGAGTCCCCAGGGTCCACGGCCGGGCCAGGCCATCGGGATTCCGAAGCCGTGCCAGCGGCTCGGGCTTCCGGAGCGGAACCAGAGGTTCCGGACACAGCACGAGGCCGACCCCGACAAGCGGGGACGGCCTCAGAGCATGAGAGGAATCAGCGCGTCTCGCGGTGCACCGTGTGCCGGTTGTCGCGCGGGCAGAACTTCTTCATCTCAAGCCTGTCCGGGTTGTTGCGCCGGTTCTTCTTCGTAATGTAGTTCCGCTCCTTGCACTCCACGCAGGCCAGCGTGATCTTCGGGCGGACGTCTGTGGCAGCCACGTGAGTGCTCCTTGACGAACGGACGGGTTTTAACGCAGAAAGAGTAGCCGATCGGAGGACCGACCCCACAACCGGCTACTGTCGGTGAAGTAGCGGTGACCGGACTTGAACCGGTGACACAGCGATTATGAGCCGCTTGCTCTACCGACTGAGCTACACCGCCACGATGCGGCGACCTCCCGACGGAAGATCTCTCACATCAGAGCCCCAAAACGGAATCGAACCGTTGACCTTCTCCTTACCATGGAGACGCTCTGCCGACTGAGCTATTGGGGCGAGCGATGAAGACATTACACGTCCCGCCGCCAAACGTGAAATCGGTATTGGGCGCCGCCGCCGGTCGCCGATCCCGCCCCGATCGGGCCGCGCACGTACCTCCACACGTACCCCGCAATGGCCGTCCCAACCAGCTCCGGCACCACACCGGTACGACTATTCGCCTCCTCCCCGCCGCCGCTCACGGCGCGTCATACGCTCATCCCCGGATGCGACGTGGGAGCCAGATGACCGACAGCGAGCCGCAGGAACCGGGAAAGGCGGGGCGGGATTTCCGCGATGCCGCCGCCCGGCATTCCACCCGCCCGGCACGCTCCCTCGTACTGTGCGGCGCGCGACTCGCGGACGGCCGCACCGTCGACGTACGGCTGGTGGGCGAACGCATCGAGGCCGTCGGCACCGCCGGCAGCCTCGGAACCGGACAGGACGGCGCCACCCGTATCGACCTGTCCGGCTATCTGTTGCTCCCCGCCCCCGCCGAGCCCCATGCGCACTACGACACCGCGCTGACAGCCGAGCCGCCCGGCCGACCCGATCTCGACCACCGCACCGACGGCACCGACCCCGCCGACCCCGCCGCGGTGGAAGTCCAGCGGCGTACGACCGAAGCAGCGCTCCTCCAACTCAGCCAGGGCGCGACCGCGCTGCGCACCCATGTGCACATCGGCGACGTCGCCGGACTGCGCTCCCTGGGGGCGGTGCTGCAGGCCCGCAGGTCGCTGCGCGGCCTGGTCGACCTGAGCGCCGTCGCCGTGCCCCGGCTGCTGACGGGCGCCGCCGGCGCCGAGGGGCTGTCGATACTGCGGGACGCCGTGAAGATGGGCGCCGCGGCCGTCGGTGGCTGCCCCGACCTCGACCCCGACCCCGGCGGCTACGTCGAAGCGGTACTGGAGGTCGCCGCCGAACACGGCTGCCCGGTCGACCTGCACACCGACGCCGGCGACCCGGCGCGCCTCGCCCGGCTCGCGGCGGCGGTGGGCGGGCTGCGGCCCGGCGTCACCATCGGCCCGTGCGGCGGCCTGGCCCGACTGCCGCACCAGGCCGCCCAGCGCGCCGCGGGCCAACTGGCCGCCGCCGGGGTGACCGTGGTGTGCCTGCCGCAGGGCAACTGCGGCGTCCTGGAGCGCCCCACCTCCACCGCGCCCTCCCGGACCGCACCCGTTCGAGTACTGGCAGCGGCGGGAGTCAGGGTCGCCGCCGGCAGCGGAGCCCTGCGGGACGCCGCCAACCAGGTCGGCCGGGGCGACCCGCTGGAAGCCGCCTATCTGCTCGCCTCCCACGGCGAGGCCCGCCCCTACAGCGCCTACGAAGCGGTCAGCACCCGAGCGCGCGCCGCGATGGGACTGCCCGAGGTACGCGTCGAGGCCGGCTTCCCCGCCGAACTGCTCGCGGTCCGCGGCAACGAGTTGGCCGGTGCGCTCTCGCTCGCCTACAGCCGGATCGTCGTCCACCGGGGGCGCGTGGTGGCGCGCACCAGCGCCGTACGGGAGTACTGCGACCTGGTCGGAGCACGGGAGTTGGGGCTGCCCCGCCAATCGCAGGGCTGACGTACGGGTGGCGGGGCCACCTGCCGCTCGCCGGGGCGACCGGTCGGGGCGATCCGCCCGGGCAACCCGTTGGAGCGACCGGTTGGGGCGACCGGTTGGGCGACCAGCCGGGTTGCGCGGATCCCCGCCCGAAGGGCTGCCGCCTGCGCGGGCCGCCTCGGCACGGACCGGGCCGTGCGCGGGCCGGGGCCTGCGTGGGCCGGGTGCGCGGATGGCCGTCGCGGTGGGCGTACGGTCGAGGCATGCGCACAGTTATCGCTGGTGGACACGGTCAGATCGCGTTGCGGCTGGAGCGGCTGCTCGCCGGGCGCGGGGACGGAGTGGCGGGCATCGTGCGCCGCCCGGAACAGGCGAGCGACCTGTTGGCGGCGGGTGCCGAACCCGTCGTGTGCGACCTGGAGACGGCGAGCGTCGAGGAGGTCGCACGGCATCTGGAGGGCGCCGACGCGGCCGTCTTCGCGGCCGGTGCCGGACCGGGCAGCGGCGCCGCCCGCAAGAAGACGGTCGACCACCAGGCAGCCGTCCTGTTCGCGGACGCCGCACAGGCGGCGGGCGTACGGCGCTATGTGATGGTCTCCTCGATGCGCGCCGACGCCTCCCTCGAAGGAACACCCGAGGGCATGGACCCCGTCTTCGCCGACTATCTGCGAGCCAAGGGCGCCGCCGACGACGACCTGCGGGCCCGCGACGGCCTCGACTGGACCGTACTGCGCCCCGGCCGCCTGACCGACGACCCGGGCACCGGCCGCGTCCACCTGGCCCCCGAGACCGGCCGCTCCGAGGTGACCAGGGACGACGTGGCGGCCGTCCTCATGGCACTGCTCGACGAGCCTCGCACCGCCGGACTGACCCTGGAACTGGTGGGCGGCAGCATGCCGATCCCCGAAGCGATCGACGAGGTGGCCGGGGTCGAAGGCAGCTGACGTCACACACCAGAAGCGGCCCCCTCGCACTGAAGCGAGGGGGCCGCTTTCGACTGTGGCGGCGCTAGGATTCGAACCTAGGAAGGCTGAGCCGGCAGATTTACAGTCTGCTCCCTTTGGCCGCTCGGGCACACCGCCTGGGATTGCTGCCCGACACCCCGCTCGGGGCGGTGCGCCGTGGCAACGGTGTAAACCATACCCGATGGCCGGGGGTGGTTCGCCACCCGATTGATCAGTCGCGTCCGACCCGCCGCAGTGATCCATCGCACGGCCCCCCGAGGTACTCCGCGCGACGCCCTCGCCGGCCAGGGCCGGACCGCCGTTGCGGGTGGCTAGGCTTTGCGCACGGCCCTCGGGGGCCGTTTTCTGCCGGATCTATGTACGAGGAGCCAACTCACCATGGCCGACTCCAGTTTCGACATCGTCTCGAAGGTCGAGCGGCAGGAGGTCGACAACGCGCTGAACCAGGCCGCGAAGGAGATCTCCCAGCGCTACGACTTCAAGGGTGTGGACGCTTCCATCGCGTGGTCGGGCGAGCGGATCGAGATGCGGGCGAACTCGGAGGAGCGGGTGAAGGCCGTGCTCGACATCTTCCAGTCCAAGCTGATCAAGCGCGGCATCTCGCTGAAGGCGCTGGACACCGGGGAGCCGCAGGCCTCCGGCAAGGAGTACCGCATCTCCGCGTCGCTCCAGGAGGGCATCTCCCAGGAGAACGCCAAGAAGGTCGCGAAGGTCATCCGGGACGAGGGCCCCAAGGGCGTCAAGGCCCAGGTGCAGGGCGACGAACTGCGGGTGACCTCCAAGAGCCGGGACAGCCTGCAGGAGGTCATCAGCCTGCTGAAGGGCAAGGACTTCGACTTCGCCCTGCAGTACGTGAACTTCCGCTAGACCGGAGCCCGCCGAGGAGTACTCCTGTGGAGGCGTACCTCCTGTCAGGTCCGCACTTCTGAGCGGGCCGCGGCCGGGCGGGCGGGGTGGGCCTCACCCCTGGAAACGGGTGGGGCTCACTGGTGCGGACGGGTGAGTGGTCACCAGCGGTAGCCCGGGTAGGCCCCGGGCGCGCCGGTGGTCACGATCTCGCGGCCGAGCGGCATCAGCGAGACCGGGACCATCTTGAAGTGGGCCAGCCCGAAGGGGATGCCGATGAGGGTCACGCAGAGCGCCACACCCATGGTGAGGTGTCCGAGTGTGAGCCAGATCCCCGCGAAGACGAGCCAGACGATGTTCCCGGCGCCGGACGCGGCGCCCGCGTCCGGGCGCTGTACGACGGTCCGGCCGAACGGCCACAGGGCGTACGCGGCGATGCGGAAGCAGGCCAGGCCCCAGGGGATCGTGATGATGAGCACACAGCAGACGAGTCCCGCCAGGACGTAGCCGAGTGCCATCCAGAGGCCGGAAAAGATCAGCCAGAGCAGATTGAGGAGGGTCTTCACCCTCGCCAGCCTGCCATCTTCTCCAGCCGGGCGACACGCTCAGCCATCGGTGGATGGGTGGAGAAAAGTTTCGTCATGCCGCCCTCGCCCCTGCGGAACGGGTTGGCGATCATCATATGGCTCGCCGTCTCCAGCCGTGGCTCGGGCGGCAGCGGCAGTTGTGCCGTACCCGCCTCCAGTTTCCGCAGGGCGGAGGCGAGCGCCAGCGGGTCGCCGGTGAGCTGTGCGCCGGAGGCGTCGGCCTCGTACTCCCGGGAGCGGGAGACGGCCAGCTGGATGAGGGAGGCGGCGAGCGGGCCCAGCAGCATGATCAGCAACATGCCGACCAGGCCCGGCCCCTCGTCGTCGTCGGAACGCCCGAAGGGGACCAGCCAGGCGAAGTTGACCAGGAAGAGCACCACCGAGGCGAGCGCGCCCGCGATGGAGGAGATGAGGATGTCCCGGTTGTAGACGTGGCTCAGCTCGTGGCCCAGGACACCGCGCAGCTCACGTTCGTTCAGTATGCGAAGGATGCCGTCCGTGCAGCACACCGCGGCGTTGCGCGGATTGCGGCCGGTGGCGAAGGCATTGGGCGCCTGGGTGGGCGAGATGTACAGCCGCGGCATGGGCTGCCGGGCGGCCGTGGACAGCTCGCGGACCATGCGGTACAACTGCGGGGCCTCGAACTCGCTGACCGGGCGGGCACGCATGGCGCGCAGCGCGAGCTTGTCGCTGTTCCAGTACGCGTAGGCGTTGGTACCCAGCGCGATCAGCAGCGCGACGACCAGGCCCGTGGTGCCGAAGAAGCTCCCGATGACGAGGATGAGGGCGGACAGCCCTCCCAGGAGCAGAGCTGTCCTCAGCCCGTTGTGCCGGCGGTGCACGGTACGCCCTCCAGATGGTGCCGCGGAGCCCTGAGCCGGGCAGACCTTCCGCCCTCAGCAGCCCCGTCCAGTGGACCCTCCCTCAGCGTCAACGGGGAGTGGGCGTTGTCAGTTCCCTCGGCGTTGTCCGGGCGTTCCCCGGCGCGAATCGCTCAGAAGAGTGCCGTACCGGCGAACCGCAGCACGAGCTGCGGCGCTCCGGAGGCAGCCAGGGCGAGTGCCCCGGTCAGTGCGACGGTCGCGGTCAGCGGCGCGGAGAGCCGCGGAAGGGCGGGGGCGGCGGTCTGCTGCTCGCTCGCGGCGGCGGCCTGCTGCGGTGCGGCGGGGCGGAAGAGCAGCGCCGTCCATGTGAGGTAGTACACGAGCGCGATCACGACGTTGAACGCCATCACGACGGCGAGCCAGCCGAGCCCGGCGTCCACGGCCGCCTGGAAGACGGTGACCTTGGCGAACAGGCCGATGATGCCCGGGGGCAGCCCGGCCAGGCACAGCAGGAAGAACGCCAGCGCGGCAGCGGCCAGGGGATGCGTACGGACAAGCCCCCGGTAGTCGTCCAGCCGGCCGTCCGATCCGTGCGGCTGGAGGGCGGCTACGACAGCGAAGGCCCCCAGGTTCACAACGGCGTACATCAGCGCGTAGGCGAGCGTCGCACCGACCGCGTGGTCCGGCTCGTCCGCGTAGCCGGCGGCGGCGATCGGGACGAGCAGATAGCCCGCCTGTCCGACCGACGACCAGGCGAGCAGGCGTACCGCCCCGTGTGCGCGGTCGGTCCGCTGGCGCAGCGCGCCCAGGTTGCCGACGCTCATGGTCAGTGCGGCGAGCACCGCGAGCGCCGGGCCCCACGCGTGCGCGTACGCGGGGAAGGCCCGCACGGTGACCAGGATCAGTCCCGAGAAGCCCGCCGCCTTGCCGATGACGGACAGATAGGCGGCGACCGGCACCGGTGCGCCCACATAGGTGTCCGGCACCCAGAAGTGGAACGGTGCGGCAGCGGTCTTGAAGGCGAAGCCGACCAGGGTGAGCGCCACGCCTGTGGCGGCGAGGGTGCTCAGCCGGCTGTCGACACCGGGCAGGGCCTCGGCGACGGTGCTCAGGTGCATGCTGCCGGTGGCGGCATAGACGAAGCTGACGCCCAGCAGCATCACGGCTGTGGCGGCGACGGACGACAGGAAGAACTTCAGCGCCGCCTCGGACGAGAGCCGCTCGCCGCGCCGCAGTCCTACCAGTGCGAACGCCGGGAGGGAGGCGACCTCCAGGGCCACGACAAGTGTCGCCAGGTCACGTGCGGCGGGCAGCAGGGCCGCCCCGGACGCCGAGGAGAGCAGCAGGAACCAGAACTCCCCCGCCGGCAGCCGTTCCCGGCGTACGGCGGTCATCGACAGCAGCGCTGTCACGAAGGCACCGCCCAGGACGAGCAGCTGCACGGTGAGGGTGAAGGTGTCGGCGACGTAGCTGCAGGAGCGCGTCCCGGAGGTGAGACAGAAGGTGGCGCGGTCGTCACCGACGAGCGGGGCGAGCGCCAGCCCCGCGAGGCCGAGCGCGGCGGCGGACAGCCAGCCGAGCAGGCCCTTGTGGCGCTCGGCCAGGAACAACTCGGCCACCAGGACGACCAGCGCGGCGACAGCGGCGATGGCGGGCGGCGCGACGGCGGCCCAGTCGATGCTCTGGACGAGGCTGTGCGCGCCCTGTGGGGCGGTGAGCGCTGTCATCGGGTCACTCCTGGCAGGAGGCTCTGCACGGCCGGGTCCATGAGCCCGAGGAGGGCCCCGGGCCACAGTCCGGCGACGACGGTGAGGACGACCAGGGGCGTCCAGGCGGCGAACTCGAAACCGCGCACGTCCGTGACCGTCGCGAGGCGTTCCGGGCGGGTCTCCGCCGGGTCGCCCATGCAGACACGGCGTACGACGACGAGCAGATAGGCGGCGGTCAGCAGGGTGCCCAGGGCGCCGAACACCAGGAACACCATGAAGGCGGGCCTGCTGAGCCCTGCTGCCGGGTGGTAGGCGCCCAGCAGCGCCAGCAACTCGCCCCAGAACCCGGCCAGTCCCGGCAGCCCCAAGGAGGCCACTGCGCCGAAGGCGAGCAGGCCGCCCAGCCGTGGTGCCCTGCCGTAGAGCGCGCCTCCGGTGGCACCGGCCAGCGTGTCCAGGTCGCTGGTGCCCGTCCGGTCCTTCAGGGCGCCGACGAGGAAGAACAGCAGGCCGGTGATCAGGCCGTGCGCGAGGTTCGCATAGAGGGCACCGTTGACACCCGTGTGGGTGAGCGTGGCGATGCCCAGCAGCACGAAGCCCATGTGCCCGACCGAGGAGTAGGCGATCAGCCGTTTGAGGTCGCCCTTGGCGCCCTTGCGCGCGAGAGCGAGACAGGCGAGCGATCCATAGATGATGCCCGCGACGGCGAAGGCCGCCAGGTACGGCGCGAAGGTGTGCGCCCCCTCGGGAACGCCGGGCAGCAGGATCCGGACGAAGCCATAGGTGCCCATTTTCAGCAGCACGCCGGCCAGCAGGACGGAGCCCACGGTGGGTGCTGCCGTGTGCGCGTCCGGAAGCCAGCTGTGCAGCGGCCACATGGGCGCCTTGACGGCCAGCCCGATGCCGATGGCCAGGGCGGCGATCAGCTGGGTGGTGTGACCGAGACCCGAGCCGTGTGCGTCGGCGAGCCGCACCATGTCGAACGTGCCGGCGTTCAGCCCGAGCACCAGCAGTCCGAGCAGCATCACGACGGAGCCGAGCAGTGTGTACAGGACGAACTTCCAGGCCGCCGGGCCCCTGCCCTCGCCGCCCCACCGGGCGATGAGGAAGTACATCGGGATGAGCACCATCTCGAACGCCAGGAAGAACAGCATCAGATCGAGCACCGCGAACGTGGCGAGGGTGCCGCACTCCAGCAGGAGCAGCAGTGCCACGAACGCCTTGGGGCTCGGCCCTTGCGGCATTCTGACGTAGCTGTAGAGCGCGCACAGGAACGTCAGCAGTGCGGTGAGGACCAGCAGCGGCAAGGAGATGCCGTCGGTGCCGAAGTGCAGCCGTACGCCCAGCGCGGGGATCCAGGCGACGTTCGTCTCGGCCTGCATGCTGCCCGGGCGGTCGTGGTCGAAGCCGAGCGTCAGCACGACGGTGAGGGCGAGCACGGCGCCGGTGACCGTCACCCCGTGCCGCAGTACCGCCTGGTCGGGGCCGCGACCGCGCAGTCCGGGCGGTGCGGGCAGCAGTGCGGCGACCGCGCCGAGCAGCGGTAGGGCGACGACGGCGAGCAGGAGCGCCTGCAGGACGGTCTCGTCGAGCGGGATCACGTCACGCCCCTCCGTTTCCGGTCACGGCCACGACGGCGATGACGGCGAGCACCAAGGAGCCCGTCAGCAGGGCGCCGAGGTAGGTCTGCACGTTGCCCGTCTGGGCGCGCCGGACAGCCGCGCCGAGCAGCCGCGAACCGCGCCCGGCACCCGCCACGTAGGCGTCGACGACCTCCCGGTCCAAGAAGCGCACCAGCCTGGCGGCGCCCTGGACGGGGCGTACGACAGCGGTGCTGTAGAGGGCGTCCAGGTGGAAGCCGGCTGCCGCGTGCCGGTGCAGCGGTCCGAGCAGCAGCACTCCCGGGTCGGCGTCGTGTTCGGGGTGGAGCGCGGCGAGGGCGCTGCTGTGCCGCCAGGTCGCGTAGGTGAGGAGGCCGCCCACCAGTGCCACACCGGTGGCGAGCACGGAGGTCGTCAGGGTGGGGCTGAGGGAAGCGTCGTCGAACCAGTCGGGCAGTACGAGAAAAGCGAGCCCCAGGACGAGGGACGGCAGCGCCAGCACCCACAGGACGGCGGTCATCACGACGGGCGCGGGCTGGTGGGCGTGTCCGGGCTGATGGCCGTGTCCGGGCCGATGGGCGTGCGTATCGCGCTCGTCGGGGGCGTGTGCGGGGCCGGGGGTGGCGAGGTCCGTTTCGGGTGCCTGCTGCGCCACCTGTTCGGGTACGTGTTCGGCGGCCTTCTCGCCCTTGACCGCGAGCGGGGCCACGGCGGGCGCTCCCCGGAAGGCCAGCAGCCACAGCCGGGCCGCGTAGGCGGCGGTCAGCAGCGCGGTGACCAGGCCTGCGACGAGGACGATCCAGCCCGCGCCCGCGGGCGCCGCGTGCGCTCCCTGGAACGGGGCGTGGGCGTCACCGAAGGCGGCGTGTTCGGCCGCGGCCAGCACGGCTTCCTTGGAGAAGAACCCGGAGAACGGCGGCACGGCGGCCAGCGCCAGCAGCGCGATCGTCATCGTCCAGTAGGCGTCGGGCGCCCGCTTGGCGATACCGCCGGTGCGGGCCATCAGGGTCAGGGAGTTGGTGCCGGCGGCGTGGATGACGACTCCGGCCGCCAGGAAGAGCAGCGCCTTGAACGCCCCATGGGTGAGCAGGTGGAAGACGGCGGCGCCGCGGTCGGCGACGGCGAGTGCGGCGGCCATGTAGGCGAGCTGGCTGATGGTCGAGTAGGCGAGTACACGCTTGATGTCGTCCTGGGCGAGCGCGGCGAGCGCCGAGCCGGTCATGGTGAGCGCGGCCAGCACCGCGAGGACGACCAGCGCCGCGGTGGAGGCCGTGAAGACGGGCAGCAGCCGGGCGACGAAGTAGATGCCCGCCGCGACCATCGTGGCGGCGTGGATCAGCGCGGAGACCGGCGTCGGGCCCGCCATCGCGTCCGGCAGCCAGGAGTGCAGCGGCAGCTGCGCCGACTTGCCCGCGACCCCGGCGAGCAGCAGCAGCGCGACCAGCGTGGGATGTGTCAGTTCGAAGCCGGAGAGGCTGGAGGTGAGGCGGGTGACGACGGTGCTGATGCGGAAGCTGCCCGTCTCGGACGCCAGCGCCAGGATGCCGATGAGGAACGGCACGTCCCCCAGCTTGGTGACGAGGAACGCCTTGAGGGAGGCGGCGCGCGCGGCCGGGGTCTCCCAGTAGTGCCCGACCAGGAAGTACGAGCAGATGCCCATGACTTCCCAGCCGACGAGCAGCACGATCAGATCGTCGCTGTAGACCACGAGGAACATCGCGGCGGTGAACAGCGAGACCAGCGCGGCGTACGAGGCGTAGCGCGGGTCGTCGCGCAGATAGCCGGTGGAGTAGAGCTGCACACAGGTGGCGACGAGGCCGACGAGCACGGCGACGAGCACGGCGAAGCCGTCGAGGTTGAGCGCCAGTTGGATCGGCAGCGCGTCGTTGCCCGTCGGAGCCAGCTCCGTGGCCGCGCGCACCGGGGCGCCGCCGCCCTGGCGGACCGCGACGGTGACGGCGAGCGCCGCGGCGGCGAGGGTGGGCAGGACCGCGAGCGGCCGTACGAAGCCCGGGGCGCGGCGGCCGAGGAGAAGCCCGGCGAGGGCGCCCAGCGCCGGGAGTACGGGGACGAGCGCTGCGAGGGTCGTGGTGCTCACGCGTGCCGCCTCCCTGCGGCCGGACCCTGGACCCGCTGGTCAGAGCCGCTCCCGGCGTCGTTGTCAGTGGCGGGTGCCACACTCTTCTCATCGCGTGAACCGCCGCTGGAGTCGCCCCCTGGAGGGCCGTCGCTCTCGCGGAGGTCCCTGAGTCTGTCGATGTCGGAGCTGCCGCGGTTGCGGTAGACGAGCAGGACGATCGCCAGACCGATGCCGATCTCGGCCGCGGCGATCGCGATGGTGAAGAGGGTGAGCGCCTGGCCCGCGTGCAGGGTGTCGCGGAGCCAGACGTCGAAGGCGACGAGGTTGAGGTTGACGGCGTTGAGCATCAGCTCGACGGCCATCAGGACGAGGATGGCGTTCCTGCGCGCGAGGACGCCGTAGAGGCCGACGCAGAAGAGGAGGACGGCGAGCACGGCGGGATAGGCGAGGTGCATCAGCTCTCACCGGCCTTGTTCCGCCTGGCGGGGACGGAATCGGTGCTGCCGGGCCGGGAGCCGGAACCGGAGCCGGCGTCGCTGTTCCGCTTGGAGAGGACGATCGCACCGACGAGTGCGGCGAGGAGGAGGACGGACAGCGCCTCGAAGGGCAGCACCCAGTGCCGGAAGAGTGCTGTGCCGGTCACCTCGGAGGAGCCCTGGCCCGGACCGGTGCGCTCCTCCAGGTCGATCCAGGTGGCGCGGAAGGCGTCGACGACGACGGTGACGAGGGTGGCCGCCGCCGCGAGGGAGACGACGAGCGCGATCCAGCGGTTGCCGGAGTCGGCGTCCGGCGAGCGCCCGATGGGGGCCCTGGTGAGCATGAGACCGAAGAGGATGAGGACGACGACGGAGCCGACGTAGATCAGCACCTGTACCCAGGCGATGAACTCGGCGGTCAGCAGCAGGTACTCGACGGCGATCCCGCCGAGCGCGACCACCAGCCACAGTGCGGCGTGCACGAGCTGTCTGGTGGTCACGGTGACCAGTGCGGCTCCGAGGGTGACGAGCCCGACGAGGACGAAGACGATCTCGACCCCGGAGGGTGAGAGGAAGCCGGGGTGACCGGCGGCGAGGCCGGTGTGGGCCGGGGCCGCCCCGGTGTGGCCGCCGACGAGCGGCTGGACGAGGAGGGCGCTCACTCGGCACCGCCTTGTGCGTCCTGGCCGGAGCCTCGCGTCGGCTTCCCGCCCGGCTCCTCGGCGGTCTGAGCGGCCTTGTCGGCGCTCTTGCGGGCGGCGGCCAGTTCCTTGGCCTCCTCGGCGGCGTCGTCCAGCGGCGGCGGTTCGGGCACGGTCCACATCCACTCGCGGAGCTTGTCCCGCTCGTGGGTCAGCTCATGGATATCGGTTTCCGCGTACTCGAACTCCGGCGACCAGAAGAGCGCGTCGAAAGGACACACCTCGATGCAGATACCGCAGTACATGCACAGGGCGAAGTCGATGGCGAACCGGTCGAGGACGTTGCGGCTGCGCTCCCGTCCGCCCGGCGCGGCCGGAGGCACCGTCTCCTTGTGGGAGTCGATGTAGATGCACCAGTCCGGGCACTCACGGGCGCACAGCATGCAGACGGTGCAGTTCTCCTCGAACAGGCCGATGACCCCCCGGCTGCGGGGCGGCAGTTCGGGCTGCGCGTCCGGGTAGTGCTCGGTGACCGACCGCCGGGTCATCGTGCGGAGGGTGACGGCCAGACCCTTGGCCAGGCCGGAGCCGAACACTCCGCGCCTGGCGCCGGACCGCTCGGCGGGCGTGCCCTCGAAGTGGGCGTGGGACACGGCTACATCACCACCTTGACGACGCCGGTGAGGGCGATCTGGAAGAGGGCGAGCGGGACGAGCGCCGTCCAGGCCAGCCGCTGGATCTGGTCCTCGCGCAGCCGGGGATAACTGACCCGCAGCCAGATCACACCGAAGGCGAGGACACCGGTCTTGAGCAGCATCCACAGCCATCCCAGACCCTCGGCGAAGGGACCGTGCCAGCCGCCGAGGAAGAGCACGGCGGTGAGCGCGGAGAGCACGACGATGCCCGCGTACTCGGCGAGCAGGAACAGTGCGAAGCGCAACCCGGTGTACTCGGTGTAGGCGCCGAAGATGATCTCCGAGTCCGCAATCGGCGCGTCGAAGGGGGGCCGCTGCAGCTCGGCGAGGCCGGCGACGAAGAAGACGACCGCCCCCACCAGCTGCCACGGCAGCCACCACCACTCCCACACCCCGAGGATGCCGGGGAGGGAGAGGGTGCCGGCGGCCATGGCGACGGAGGCGGCGGCCAGCAGCATCGGCAGCTCGTACGCCAGCAGCTGGGCCGCCGTGCGCAGTCCGCCGAGGAGGGAGAACTTGTTGGCCGAGGCCCAGCCGCCCATCAGCGAGCCGAGGATGCCGACGCCCATCACGGCCAGTACGAAGAAGATCCCGGCGTCCAGCGCCTGCGCGACACCGCCGCCCGGTGCGACGGGGATCGCCACCAGGACGAGCAGATACGGGATCAGCGCGAGTGCGGGCGCGAGCTGGAAGACGCGCCGGTCGGCGCCGTCGGGGACGACGTCCTCCTTCTGCGCGAACTTCACTCCGTCGGCAACCAGCTGGGCCCAGCCGTGGAAGCCGCCCGCGTACATCGGGCCGACGCGCCCTTGCATATGGGCCATGACCTTGTGCTCGGTCTGCCCGACCAGCAAGGGCAGCAGGAGGAAGGCGAGCAGTACGGCGAGGATCCGGACGGTGACATCGAGGGCGTCCATCAGGCTCCGTCCCCCTGTTCACCGTGCCGGTTCTCCCCCGGGCCGCCGCTCGATTCCTCGCTCGGTTCCTCGCTCGATTCCTTGCTCGGGCGGTCGCTCCCGTCAGCGGCGCTCGGGCCGTCGTCGGGGGCGTCGGCGGCCGGCCGGTCACCGGAGCCGTCCGCGCCTTCGTCGGCGGGAGGGGCGTGGTGCCAGGGAGCGTCGGTGGAACGCGGCGTCCTCGGAGCTTCCCTCCCCGGGCGCTCGCCCGAAGCGGCGCGCTTCTCGTCGGCCGGGGTTTCCTTCGGCGGTGCGGCCGGCTCCTCCGGGGTGGGCTGCTGCGGCGGCTCGGTCGGCTCCTGCTCGGGGGGCTGCTCCTGCGGGGTGGGCTGCTCCGCCGCAGCGCGCTGGGAGGCCGACCCGGCACTGGCGCTGCGGGCGCGGCGGGGCCTGCGCGGGGTGGGCTCGGCCGCCTCCGTCTCCTGCTGGGAGGCGGAGCCGGCACTGGCGCTGCGCGTGCGGCGCGGGGTGTCACCGGAGGCGCGGCGGGAGCGTTCACGGGTGGGCGCGGGGGGCAGCTGACCCTTGAGGGGTCCCCATTCGTTGGGGTCGGGGACGCCCGGCGGGAGCATCTGGCGGCGCTTGGGGCCGCCGTGCCCGGATTCGCCGGGCTCCTTCGCGCCGGGCCACGCCTTGGCCACGCGGGCCGCGAGCACGAAGTCCTTGCGCAGCGGATGCCCCTCGAAGCTGTCGGGTAGCAGCAGCGGGAGCAGGTGCGGATGGCCCGGGAAGTCGACGCCGAACATCTCGTGCGTCTCCCGCTCGTGCCAGGCCGCGCCCGCGTAGACGCCGGTGGCGGTGGGCAGGGCGGGAGCCTCGTGCGGGACGGTCGTACGCAGCACCAGGCGGCGCACTCCGGTGTCCGCGCCGGGCAGCGCCACCAGATGTGCGCAGATCCGGATGCCGGTGCCCGGCTCGTCGACGGCACTGAGCCAGTCGAAGTAGGTGCAACCCAGCTCGTCGCGGGCCGCGGTCAGCGCGGGGGTCCAGGAGTCGGCGGCCACATCGACAGTGAGCAGCCCGAAGGCGTCCTCGGCTGTCGCGCCCTCACCGAACAGTTCGTCGACCGGGCGGGGCAGCCAGCCCGGGTGCTGGGGCGGCTCGGTCACCGTCCGTCCTCCTCGGTGTCACCGTCCGGGCCCTTGTCCGTCGCCGGCGGTGTCGTCGGCGCGGGGGAGGGCGGCGGGGACTGCTGGGCCTCCGGCGGGCCGACCAGACCGCTGGTGAGGGCCGCGGCCGAGGGGGCGCCGTTGGCACCGCTTCGCGCGTAGCGGTCCGCGGTGGACTCGGCGGCGATCTTCTCCTGGAGCTTCAGCACGCCCTGGAGCAGCGCCTCGGGGCGAGGCGGGCAGCCGGGCACATAGACGTCGACGGGAATGATCTGGTCGACGCCCTTGGTGACCGCGTACGAGTCCCAGTAGGGGCCGCCGCAGTTGGAGCAGGCGCCGAAGGAGATGACGTACTTGGGCTCCGGCATCTGCTCGTACAGGCGTTTGACGGCGGGGGCCATCTTGTCGGTGACCGTGCCGGAGACCACCATCAGATCGGCCTGCCTCGGGCCGGGCGCGAAGGGGATGACGCCGAGCCGGATGAAGTCGTGCCGTGCCATGGAGGCGGCGATGAACTCGATGGCGCAGCAGGCCAGGCCGAAGTTGAAGACCCAGAGGCTGTAGCGGCGGCCCCAGTTGAGGACCACCTTCATCGGTTCGGGCGCCAGCCGGGAGAGCAGGCCGAGCTGGGGGCGTCCCTCGGCTCGCGCTGCTGCTGCGGGAGTCGGGGTGTTCGTTACGTCCATTCCAGGACGCCCTTCTTGTACGCGTACAGCAGGCCGACGGCCAGGAAGCCGAGGAAGACGAACATCTCCGCGAGCGTGGTCCCGCCGTAGCCGGGTGCGGCGAAGACCGTCGCCCAGGGGAAGAGGAAGACCGCGTCGACGGCGAAGATGACGTACAGGAACGCGTAGACGTAGTAGCGGATCTGCGTGTGAGCCCAGCCCTCGCCGACCGGGTCGACCCCGCACTCGTACGTCAGCATCTTCTCGGGGGTGGGGACCACCGGCCGCAGCAGACGGCCGGCGGCGAAGGCCACGCAGACGAAGAGCACACCGACGACGGCTACCAGCCCGACGACTGCATAGCCGTGGAAGTAGTCCGGCACGCCTGCCCCGTCCTGTGTCGGTGTGTACGTTCGACGATCTGTACGCACGGAGTGTAGGCCCTGGGGGACTCGCTGAGGACAGCCGCGTCACACTCGCGGGCTCCGCGAGCGCGCGGCGGCGGAAGCCTCGTGACTTCTACAGGGCCGGGCCCGTGACTTCTACAGGGCCGGGCCCGTGACTTCCGCACGGTCGGCCTCATGGCTTCCGCACGGCCGCCTCGTGGGCCTCGGGCCCCGGCCAGCAGATCTTGGGAGCCGCAGGGGTAGGGACAACCCCCGTATCAAGACTCCAGCTGGCGCGATTACCGACGGCGCCTCCGCGGGCGATGCTGGATCCATGACAGGCGAAGCGTCTTCCCTTGCTCCTGCTGCCCCTCCGGTTCCCGCTGCGCGGCGGCCGTGGTGGCTCGTGATGCTGCGGGCTCCACTGGCCCGGCAGTCGATGTACGAGCTGGCGTACGTCGTCACGGGGCTGCCGCTGGCAGCCGCCGCCTTCTGTTACGCGTTCGGGGCGCTGATGTTCGGCACGGCGCTGCTGATCACCTCGCTGGGGCTTCCGATACTGGCAGCCGGGCTGGCCGGGTGCCGAGTGCTGGGGCACCTGGAGCGGGGCAGGGCGCGGGTGCTGCTGGGTCTGCGGGTGGGAGAGCCGGAGCCGGTGCGGACGCAGCGGCGCTCGGACAGTCTGATGTCGTGGATGGGGGCACTGCTGCGCAGTGGGGTCTCCTGGCGGCATCTGCTCTATGCGCTGCTGTTTCTGCCGTGGGCGGTCTTCGGCGGCGGCATAGGGGTGGCGACCTGGTGTGCCGGCTGGCTGATGTTCACGCTCCCCGTGTGGGAGTGGATGTCCCCCGGCGAGTATGTGCACCTCCCCCCGCTGCAGGCCGGCAGCAACGGGCTGACCTCCGTCTCCGCCTCGCAGGACGGCGTGGTGCTGGAGCCGGGGTTCACCCTGACGCTCGTCTCGGCGCTCGGCCTGGTGACCATTCTGCTGACCCCATGGCTGATACGAGGGTTGGTACAGGTGGACAAGCTGCTGGTCAGTGGGTTGCTGGGGCCGTCCCGGCTGGCGGTTCGGGTGTCACAGCTGGAGACGGACCGCGGGGTGGTCGTGGACACGGCGGCAGCCGATCTGCGCCGCATCGAGCGCAACCTGCACGACGGTGCACAGGCGCGCCTGGTCTCGCTGGCCATGGAGCTGGGGTTGGCGAAGGAGAAGCTGCTGGACGATCCGGAACCGGACCCCCAGGCCGTCGCTGCGGTGATCGACGGGGCGCACGGCGAGGTGAAGCTCGTCCTTCAGGAGCTGCGGGACCTGGCCCGGGGCATCCACCCGGCGATACTGACGGACCGGGGCCTGGGTCCGGCGCTCTCCGCGCTGGCCGCCCGCTGCACGTTGCCGGTCTCGGTCACGGTGGAGCTGGAGCAGCGTCCGGTCGCCGCGATCGAGGGGATCGCCTACTTCACCGTCTCCGAGCTGCTGCAGAACATCAGCAAGCACAGCGGGGCGCGGTGTGGGTCGGTCGAGATATGGCGCAGTGAGCAGCGGCTGCTCATTCAGGTGACGGACGACGGCAAGGGGGGTGCCCGGGTCGAGGACGGCTCCGGTCTCGCCGGACTCGCAGACCGACTGCAGGCAGTGGACGGGCTGCTGGCCCTTCGCTCCCCGGTGGGTGGGCCGACGACGGTGACGGCGGAGCTGCCCTGGCGGTGACCGTTCTGGGATGCTGACGGCCCGGACCAAGGGCGGCGCAGGTGGGGGAACACGTGGGAGAGCATGTGACAGACGGGGCACACGGGGGTTCCGAGGCGGGTGAGGCACGCGGGCCGCAGGGCGGACGTGGGGCGTCGGCGGGGGCCGGGGTGCGGGTGGTGATCGCGGAGGACTCCGTTCTACTGCGCGAGGGGCTGACCCGGCTGCTGACGGACCGGGGGTACGAGGTGGCCGCCGGGGTCGGGGACGGCGAGGCGCTGGTGAAGGCGGTGGGCGAGCTGGTCGCCCGGGGCGAGGCCCCGGATGTGGTGGTGGCTGATGTGCGGATGCCGCCGACGCACACCGACGAGGGGGTACGGGCCGCGGTACGGCTGCGGGCGGAGCACCCGGCGGTGGGGGTGCTGGTGCTGTCGCAGTACGTGGAGGAGCAGTACGCCACGGAGCTGCTGGCCGGGTCGAGCCGAGGGGTGGGGTATCTGCTCAAGGACCGGGTGGCCGATGTGCGGGAGTTCGTGGAGGCGGTGGCCCGGGTGGCGGCGGGCGGTACGGCGCTGGACCCGGAGGTGGTGGCCCAGCTGCTGGGGCGCAGCCGGAAGCAGGATGTGCTGGCCGGGCTCACCCCGCGGGAGCGGGAGGTGCTGGCACTGATGGCGGAGGGACGGACGAACTCCGCGATCGCCGGCCGGCTGATGATCAGTCCCGGTGCGGTGGAGAAGCACGTCAGCAGCATCTTCGTGAAGCTGGGACTGTCCCAGAGTGACGCGGATCACCGCAGGGTGCTCGCGGTGCTCAGATATCTGGACTCCTGAGCAGGCCCGAGGGCCCGAGCTCCTTCGAGGAGCCCTCCAGCACAGGGGCGGAACGTGGAAGACACGGTGTGCACCGTGGCGAGGGCAGCGGGCACAGTTGTCTCAGAAATCTGTCCACGATGGGAACAGCCAGGGGAAGGCAACCCTTAGCAACGTACGATGGCAAGCGAGCCGCCGCCTTGAGGGAGGTCCGATCCACCGTGACCAGTCAGGTCAGTAGCCCAGCCGGGCAGTCCGGCCCCGGAGGGGGCCAGGACAGCGGACGGGACAAGGAGGTCCGGCGCCTGGACCGGGTCATCATCCGGTTCGCGGGAGACTCCGGCGACGGTATGCAGCTCACCGGAGACCGCTTCACATCCGAGACGGCTTCGTTCGGCAACGATCTGTCGACGCTGCCGAACTTCCCGGCGGAGATCCGTGCCCCCGCCGGCACCCTGCCGGGCGTCTCCAGCTTCCAGCTGCACTTCGCCGATCACGACATCCTCACCCCGGGTGACGCGCCCAACGTACTGGTCGCGATGAATCCGGCGGCTCTGAAGGCGAACATCGCGGACGTGCCGCGCGGCGCCGAGATCATCGTGAACACGGACGAGTTCAACAAGCGGGCGATGGCGAAGGTGGGCTACGACGCCAGCCCGCTGGAGGACGGCTCGCTGGACGGCTACAGCGTGCATCCCGTGCCGCTGACCACCTTGACGGTCGAGGCGCTCAAGGACTACGACCTGGGCCGCAAGGAGGCCGGTCGGTCGAAGAACATGTTCGCGCTGGGCCTGCTGTCGTGGATGTACAACAGGCCGACCGAGCAGACCGAGGCGTTCCTGCGGTCCAAGTTCGCGAAGAAGCCGACGGTGGCCGAGGCGAACATCGCGGCGTTCCGCGCCGGGTGGAACTTCGGCGAGACGACGGAGGACTTCGCGGTCTCCTACGAGGTCGCGCCGGCCTCCAGCGCCTTTCCGCCGGGGACCTACCGGAACATCTCCGGCAACCTCGCGCTGTCCTACGGACTGGTCGCCGCGTCTCAGCAGGCGGATCTGCCGCTGTTCCTCGGCTCCTACCCGATCACCCCGGCCTCCGATGTGCTGCACGAACTGAGCAAGCACAAGAACTTCGGGGTGCGCTCCTTCCAGGCGGAGGACGAGATCGCGGGTATCGGTGCGGCGCTCGGCGCGGCCTTCGGCGGCTCGCTGGCGGTCACCACGACCTCGGGGCCCGGTGTGGCGCTCAAGTCGGAGACCATCGGCCTGGCCGTCTCCCTGGAGCTGCCGCTGCTGATCATCGACATCCAGCGGGGCGGTCCCTCCACCGGTCTGCCGACCAAGACCGAGCAGGCCGATCTGCTGCAGGCGATGTACGGGCGCAACGGTGAGGCGCCGGTGCCGATCGTGGCGCCGGCCACCCCGGCGGACTGCTTCACGGCGGCGCTGGACGCGGCACGTATCGCTCTCACGTACCGGACGCCGGTGTTCCTCTTGTCGGACGGTTATCTGGCCAACGGCTCCGAGCCGTGGCGGATCCCTGAGGTGGACGAGCTGCCCGATCTGCGGACACAGTTCGCTTCGGGGCCCAACCACGAGCTGGACGACGGCACCGAGGTCTTCTGGCCGTACAAGCGCGACCCGCACACCCTGGCCCGCCCCTGGGCGGTGCCGGGCACCCCGGGGCTCGAACACCGCGTGGGCGGCATCGAGAAGCAGGACGGCACCGGCAACATCTCCTACGATCCGGCCAACCACGACTTCATGGTCCGCACCCGCCAGGCGAAGGTGGACGGCGTCGAGGTGCCGGACGTGGAGGTCAGCGATCCCGGCGGAAACGCCGAGCTGCTGGTACTGGGCTGGGGATCGACGTACGGACCCATCACGGCCGCCGTGCGCCGTATCCGCAACGCCGGGGGCGAGATCGCACAGGCGCATCTGCGACACCTCAACCCGTTCCCGCGGAATCTCGGTGAGGTCCTGCGGCGTTACGACAAGGTCGTCATTCCCGAGATGAACCTCGGCCAGCTCGCGACCCTGATCCGCGCCCGATACCTGGTCGACGCACAGTCGTATACGCAGGTCCGCGGCCTGCCTTTCAAGGCCGAGCAGCTCGCGACCGCACTCAAGGAGGCCATCGCACATGGCTGAGACGTCCCACGGTCTCGCTCCGGAGACCGCCCGGGCCCAGCACAACGGCTCCCCCGCAGCTCCCACGTCCGAGGCACTGTCCCTGGTGCCCAAGGCGGTGGCCAAGCAGACGATGAAGGACTTCAAGTCCGACCAGGAGGTGCGCTGGTGCCCCGGCTGCGGTGACTACGCCGTGCTCGCGGCCGTCCAGGGCTTCATGCCGGAGCTGGGGGTGGCGAAGGAGAACATCGTCTTCGTCTCCGGCATCGGCTGCTCCTCCCGATTCCCGTACTACATGAACACCTACGGGATGCACTCCATCCATGGGCGCGCCCCGGCCATCGCCACCGGTCTGGCAGCCTCGCGGCGCGATCTGAGCGTGTGGGTGGTGACCGGTGACGGGGACGCGCTCTCCATCGGCGGCAACCATCTGATCCATGCGCTGCGGCGCAATGTGAACCTCAAGATCCTGCTGTTCAACAACCGGATCTACGGGCTGACCAAGGGCCAGTACAGCCCCACCTCGGAGGCCGGGAAGATCACCAAGTCCACACCCATGGGGTCGTTGGACACGCCGTTCAACCCGGTGTCGCTGGCGCTGGGTGCCGAGGCGTCGTTCGTCGCCCGTACGGTCGACTCGGACCGCAAGCACCTCACCAGCGTGCTGCGCGCCGCCTCCGACCACCCGGGCTCGGCGCTGGTGGAGATCTACCAGAACTGCAACATCTTCAACGACGGCGCCTTCGAGGTCCTCAAGGACAAGGAGCAGGCGCAGGAGGCCGTCATCCGGCTGGAGCACGGTGAGCCGATCCGCTTCGGTGCTCCCGCCGAGGACGGTCTCGGCTCCCAGGGCGTCGTCCGTGACCGCGCGACCGGCGATCTGCGCATCGTGGACGTCCGCGAGGAGGGGACGGCCGAGGTTCTGGTGCACGACGCCCATGCCGCCTCGCCGACCACCGCGTTCGCCCTCTCCCGGCTCGCCGACCCGGACACCCTGCACCACACCCCCATCGGTGTGCTGCGCGATGTTCGGCGTCCGGTCTACGACACGGAGATGGCCGATCAGCTCGAACGCGCGGTCGAGCAGAACGGCAAGGGCGACCTGTCCGCGCTGCTGCACGGCAACGACACCTGGACGGTCGTCGGCTGACGGCGCTCCCCGCGGACGCCCGACCTCCGACGATGTGGCCTCTGCGGACGCCCGATGCCCTGCGGCGGCCCGCTGCCGTGAGGTCAAGGCCCGGCACCCTCTGGGTGCCGGGCCTTTGCGTGGCGTGAGGCCGTGACACCGCTCGACCGGCGACAGGACCATAACTCGGAACGGGAATGACAACAGGGGACGCGTCCCGTTACCTTCAAGGGGCCGGCACACGGATCCGGGACAGAAGGCAGGGAGGGTCATGCAGACACCGAGTTCACAGCGCACGGGGCTGCTGTTCGGCTTCGCGGCGTACGGGATGTGGGGGCTGCTGCCCCTGTACT
The DNA here is from genome assembly GCF_017676345.1 of Streptomyces smyrnaeus. GTDB lineage: Bacteria > Actinomycetota > Actinomycetes > Streptomycetales > Streptomycetaceae > Streptomyces > Streptomyces smyrnaeus. The sequence goes on from NZ_JAFFZM010000016.1 coordinate 117,910, forward strand.
GGCACGCCCTCGCCGACATCGGCGCCGGAGAGGTGCTCGCCCACCGCATGATCTGGTCGCTGCCGACAGCGCTGCTGATCGTGGTGCTGATGCGCCGCTGGTCCTGGGTGACCGCGCTGGTGCGCGAGCCGAAGAAGCTGGGCCTGGTGGTGCTGGCCTCGGCGGTGATCTCCCTCAACTGGGGCCTGTTCATCTGGGCCGTCAGCGCCGACCGGGTGCTCGAATCCTCCCTCGGCTACTTCATCAACCCGCTGGTCTCCATAGCCTTCGGCGTCCTGCTGCTGCGTGAGCGGCTGCGCATCGCCCAGTGGACCGCCGTCGCCATCGGTGCCACCGCCGTCGTGGTGATGACCGTCGCCTACGGCAAGCTGCCCTGGCTCTCCCTCTGCCTGGCGTTCAGCTTCGCGACGTACGGGCTGATCAAGAAGCACATCAAGCTGGACGGCGTGGAAGGCTTCAGCGCGGAGACCGCGGTGCAGTTCCTGCCCGCGCTCGGCTTCCTGATCTACCTCGGCTCGCGGGGCGACTCCTCCTTCACCTCCGACGGCCTCGGCAACGCGCTGCTTCTGGCCTGCGCCGGGGTGGCGACCGCGTTGCCGCTGATCTTCTTCGGCAGCGCCGCGGTACGGCTGCCGCTCTCCACCATCGGGTTGCTGCAGTATCTGGCCCCGGCCTTCATGTTCGTCCTCGGCCTGACCGTCTTCCACGAGGAGATGCCGCCCGAGCGGTGGGCCGGGTTCGCGCTGGTGTGGGTGGCGCTCACGATTCTGACCTGGGACGCGCTTCGCACCGCCCGCCGGGGCCGCGCGGAGTTGCGGGCTGCGGCGCGGCGGGCCCGCGAGGAGACCGCCAGTGCCGCCGCCGCGGTCGCCCAGCCACCCGCAGGGGCCACCGACTCACCCGTGGCAGGGGCGACCGACCGCTGAGGCATCCCGCGCCCCAGCGGCCCCTACGCCGTCACGTCCCGGTTGGTGAAGCGGGCCCAGGCCGCTGAGCCGAAGACACCCGCGTAGAGGGCCTGCAGGCCGAGGTTCTTCAGGATGTCGTCCCAGTAGACGGGGTCCCGCAGCAGATCGGCGAAGCTCAGCCAGTAGTTGGGGAACAGGAAGGGGTGGAACGCGTCCAGCTGCGGAATGGCGTTGAGGATCTGCACCGTGATCAGCAGCCCCACCGTGGCGGCCATGGCGGCGATACCGCTGTTGGTGAGGGTCGACACGAACAGGCCCAGCGCCGCCAGGCCGAGCAGGCTGAGGGCGACGACCGCGGCGATGGCCACAGCCCGCAGCAGTCCGTGGCCGAAGGAGACCGTGGTGCCGGACAGCAGCGTGACCTCGCCGGTGGGGAAGAGCAGTGCTCCGGTCACCAGCGCCGAGACGGCCACCGTCATGGTCGCCGCCAGACAGAAGGCCAGCACCGTGGTGAGCTTCGCCAGCAGCAGCCGGGTACGGCCGGCCGGGGCGACCAGCAGATAGCGCAGGGTGCCCGCGGCGGCCTCTCCGGCCACCGCGTCCCCCGCCACCACACCGATCGCCATCGGCAGGAAGAACGGGAGGGTGGCGGCCAGTGAGGTGAAGACCAGGAACAGACCGTTGTTGGTGACCTGGGAGATGAAGGCCGGGCCCTCTCCCCCACCGTCGCCGATCGACCCGCCGTCGCTGGTCTCGACCCGCACCGCGATGCCCACCACGATCGGGACGGCGGCCAGCACGGCGAGCAGCGCCAGCGTGCGCCAGCGCCGGAAGGTGACGACCAGTTCGCTGCGGAACAGCCCCAGCGTCCACAACGGTCCCGCGGTACGCGGCCCGCCCGGCGATTCAGCCCGCGATTCCGTCTGCGGCCCGACCGGTGGGTCAGCCCGCGATTCCGTCTGCGGCTCAGCCGGTGAGTCAGCCCGCGACATCGAAGCCCTCCCCGGTGAGTGAGACGAACACGTCCTCCAGCGAAGCGCGCCGCACACCGAAGGAGCGGACCCGGACTCCGGCCCGGACGAGGGCGGCGTTGAGCTCGGCGAGGTCGCCGGGTGGCGGATCGCCGCTCAGCTCCTCCCTGTCGGTGATCAGGTCGGCCACGCCGTTCTCCTTCAACACCCGGGCGGCCTCGCCCGGGTCGGGGGTGGTGACGGCCAGCCTGCCCCGGGCGCCCGCCGACATCTCGGCGACGGTTCCCTGGGTGACGAGTCGGCCTTGGTGCATGACGGCCGTATGGGTGCACACCTGTTCGATCTCGTCCAGCAGGTGGGAGGAGAGGAACACGGTGATGCCGCCACCGGCCAACTCCCGCACCAGTGAGCGGATCTCCCGCATGCCCTGGGGGTCGAGTCCGTTGGTCGGCTCGTCCAGGACGAGCAGCTCGCGCGGCTGGAGCAGCGCGGCGGCCAGCCCCAGGCGCTGCTTCATACCCAGCGAGTAGGCCCGCGCCTTCTTGCCCCCGGCCGCCGAGAGCCCCACGCGTTCCAGCGCCCGGTCCACCCGGGCCGCACGGGTGCGCGGGTCGGCTGTGGGGTCGGCCGCGTCGTAGCGCAGCAGGTTCTCCCGACCGGAGAGGAAGCCGTAGAGCGCGGGCCCCTCGATGAGCGCGCCCACTCTGGGCAGCACCCGCCGCACCGAGCCGGGCATCGGCTCGCCCAGCAGCTGGGCGGTGCCGCCGGTGGGCTCGATGAGGCCGAGCAACATCCGGATGGTGGTGGTCTTCCCCGAGCCGTTGGGCCCCAGGAAGCCGAAGACACTGCCCCGTGGGACGGACAGATCGAGAGCGTCGACGGCGAGCTGACCGCCGCGGTAGCGCTTGGTGAGCCCGTGGGTCGAGATCACCGCGCTGTCGTCCTCCGCCACGGCGGTCTGCTCGGTCATATGCCCCCTTCGCCGTCCTTTCCGTACTGCCCTGCCGGGTGCGGTGCTACTTGGCTGCCTGGTCCTGGTTGGCGGCCTTGACCAGGCCGTCCTTGGTGACGGCGCCGACGTAGACCTTGCCGTCGTCGGTCATCAGAGCGTTGACCAGACGGGTGCTGAAGACCCGTCCGGTGCCGAAGTCGCCCTTGACCTCGTCGGTGAAGCTGTCCAGCAGCTTCGTGGAGCGCTCGTCGCCGCCGCCCGGGTTCTGGCCGCCGAGTCCGCCGGGCATGCCGGTGTCGAGCCTGGCCACCTTGCCCCAGTCGCTCGCGGACTTGTTGACGACCTCCAGCCCCGAGCCGGAGAGCCCGGCCGGCCCCTTCGGTCCCTGTTCGCCGCTGTCGCCGGTGCCGTGCTTGGACTCGGCCTCGGTGACCTTGGTGCCCTTGGGCGGGGTGAAGTCGAAGCTGCTCGCGTCCGGCTTGCCGAAGTCCACCTTGGTGTAGGCGACATCGATCGCCGGCTTGTCCCCCTCCTTCGGGGTGAGGGTGAAGCGCAACGGCAGACCCTTGTCCGCGTCCACCGCTATGCGGACCGACTCGACGGTGGAGTGCGGAGCACCCTTGGGCTTGACGACCAGCTGGTAGGCGTCGCGGCCGGCGACCTTCGCGGTGCCGTCGACCGTCACGGACGTGGACTTGTCGACGTCCTTGAGCGCCTGCTTCGCCGCCTCCTGCGGGGTGACCGCGTCCGGCTTGCCGTGCCACCGCTCGGCCGACTTGCCGTGCGAGCCCTTGGCCCCCTCGGGGGCCTTGGCGTGCCAGGCCGTGTTGCTGCCGCTGTCGTACGCCCACAGGTCGCGTCCGTTGTGGACGAGGCTGTACTCGGCCGCGTCCTCCATCACCGAGAGGCGCTGCTTGTCGGGACCGTCGGCGGCGAAGCGGAGCGTGTGCTCCCCGGAGGCCAGCTCGGCAAGCTTCTTGCCCGGAGAGGCGTCCGGCTGCTCCTTGTCGCCGTCCTGGCCCTCGGAGCCGGCGGAGCCGTGCGGTCCGCCTCCGAAACCGCCGCTCCCACCACCGCTGCCACCACCTCCCGGGAGGGAGGGCAGGCCGAGATCGGTGCTCACCTTGACCGTGCCGGACATGTGGTCGACATCGGACTTGGCCACCTTGGCGACCAGCTCCTCGGCCGTGACCTTCGGCAGGTCAGGATCGCCGGAGCTGGCGAGCGCGGGCACCAGGCCGACGGTCGCGGCGGCGACCCCGGCGACAGCGACCGGTACGCCGTACCGGACCGCCTTGCGCCGAGGGTTCCTCGGTTGGATCTGTGCCATCTGTCTGTCCTACCTCCGTGATCGGCGGCGGCTTCAAAGGTCGCACTCGTCCACCCCTTGCCGCCATTCTCACCCGAATCGGTGTGGGGTGGGTGCTTCCATGGCATCAAATCCCCCGCTATGGCGCGTCAGCCGACGGAGGCACATTGCGCTACTCCCCCGGGATGACTGTCCCTCCGCCTCCGGGTTGGTACGGCGCGGATCGGCATGGGGGACGCGCCCTTCCAGCCATCTCCTGGCGGACCCGCCGCAGTTCGCCCCGCGCGCACGATTCGGTCCGGGGGCGCGGCACGAAGGCGAAGAGGGCGGGAGTGCGCCCGAACGCGCGGAGGTGCGGGGAGCGCGCGGAGGTACGACGAGCACGCGGGGACAGGACGTCGGCCCCGCGGCAGGACCTCGGCCCGGCGGTCGCCCAGCGGCCGGACGGCGGTCGCCCAGCGGCCGGACGGCGGTCGCGCTCGTCAGCCCGCCCGGTCCACCACGGCCGTGCACAGCCCGGACAGTGCGGCCTTGGCCGCGTTGTCGGGCAGCGGCGCCAGCATCTCGCGGGCCTCGTCGGCGTACCGGACGGTCGCACGGCGGGCCTGCTCCAGCGCGGGGTGGGCGCGCAGCGCGGACAGCGCTTCGGCGAGCCGTCCGTCGTCGGCGAGGTCACCGTCGAGCAGGGCGCACAGTTCGCGGTCCTCGCGGGTGGCGTCCGGGCTCGCCGCACGGGCGCGCAGGTAGAGCACCGGCAGCGTGGCGATGCCCTCCCGCAGGTCGGTGCCGGGAGTCTTGCCGGACTCGTGTTCGTCGCTGGCGATGTCGAGGACGTCGTCGGCGAGCTGGAAGGCGACACCGACGCGCTCGCCGTACTGGGTGAGCACCGAGACGGTCCGCTCGTCGGCGCCGGACATCATGGCGCCGAAGCGGCCGGCGACGGCGATCAGCGAGCCGGTCTTGCCCCCGATCACATCCAGATAGTGGTCGATGGCGTCGTGGCCGTCGGCGGGGCCCGCGGTCTCCATGATCTGACCGGTGACGAGCCGTTCGAACGCCTGGGCCTGGATGCGGACGGCTTCCGGTCCGAGGTCGGCCAGTATGTGCGAGGCGCGGGAGAAGAGGAAGTCGCCGGTGAGGACGGCAACCGAGTTGTCCCAGTTGGCGTTGGCGCTGGGCACCCCGCGCCGCACATCGGCCTCGTCCATGACATCGTCGTGGTAGAGGGTGGCGAGGTGGGTCAGTTCGACGACCACGGCAGCCGGGACGACTCCGGGCGCGTGCGGATCGCCGAACTGGGCGCCCAGCATCACCAGCAGTGGCCGAAACCGTTTGCCACCGGCCCGTACGAGGTGCTGCGCCGCCTCCGTTATGAAGGGCACGTCGCTCTTGGTGGCCTCGATGAGGCCCTCCTCGACGGCCGCCAACCCGGCCAGGACATCGGCTTCCAGAGCCTGGTCCCGCACGCTCAGCCCGAAGGGCCCGACGACGGTCACGAGGGGTACTCCTGTCTGCGTACGTGGAACGAACGGGTAGCGGGGGGTGGTGAGGCGCCGATCGGCGGCGCCGGATCCTGCGGTGTGGCTCTGTCTGCTCGGCGTCTCGGTTGCGGCTGTTGGCGTCCTTTGAGCTTCTCTTCGCGACTTCTCGACCGGATGTCACCCGTCTGTCGAGTGCACCCTCCTGTGGCAGCGTAACCGGTCACATAACGATCACGGTCGGCGCCCGCCCAGCAGAACACTCTTGGCGTGCCATGCCGGTATATACCGGATAGAGGGCAAGTCACGCATTGGGCGCGTTCTGCGCTGAAGCCTTCGTCCGGACCCCGCGCTTCCGACCGGAACCGCTCGCCGTGGATTCTCCGTCGGCGAAGGCCGATCTTTCGTGGAAAGAGGTAGGGCCAGGGCAGGGGCCCGGCACTTAACCTGACCCTCATGAGTGACAGTGCCCTTTTCGGCCCGGACAACCTTCCGTACGGCCTCTTCAGCACCCCGGACCAGCCCGGCCACCGCCGGCTCGGTGTCCGGTTCGGCGACGACGTGCTCGACCTGGGCGCGGCCGCCGCCGCGTTCGGCTCCCCCCACGCCGACGTGCTGCGAGCGCCCTCGCTCAGTCCCCTGCTGGCCGCCGGCCGGCCGGTCTGGCAGGAGGTGCGCAGCGAGCTGCGCGACTGGCTGACCGACGACACGCACCGCGCGACCACGGCGCGCCATCTGCTGCCACTGTCCGACCTGCGGCTCCACCTCCCCTTCGAGGTCGCCGACTACGTCGACTTCTACGCCAGCGAGCACCACGCCACCAACGTCGGCCGGATCTTCCGCCCCGACGGGGAAGCCCTCACCCCCAACTGGAAGCATCTGCCTATCGGTTACCACGGGCGCGCGGGAACCGTCGTCGTCTCCGGTACCCCGGTGGTGCGCCCGCAGGGCCAGCGCAAGCCCCCGAACGAGTCGGTGCCCGTCTTCGGCCCCTCCCGGCGGCTGGACATCGAGGCGGAGGTCGGCTTCGTCGTCGGCGCCCCGAGCGAGCTGGGCAGCCCGGTCGGGCTGACCGGTTTCCGCGACCACGTCTTCGGAGTGACGCTGCTGAACGACTGGTCGGCACGGGATCTCCAGGCGTGGGAGTACGTGCCGCTCGGCCCCTTCCTGGGCAAGTCGTTCGCCACCTCCGTCTCGCCGTGGATCACCCCGCTGGACGCCCTGGACGCCGCCCGGGTGCCGCCCCCGGAGCGGGACTTCCCGCTGCTGCCCTACCTGGACGACTCGGCGGAGGGGATCGAGCCGGGCGGGTACGACCTGCGGATCACGGTGGAGCTGAACGGGCACGTCATCGCGGAGCCGCCGTTCGCCACGATGTACTGGACGGCGGCGCAGCAGCTGGCGCACATGACGGTGAACGGTGCTTCGCTGCGTACGGGTGACCTGTACGCGTCCGGCACCGTGAGCGGGCCGGAGCACAAGCAGCGCGGCTCCCTGCTGGAGCTGACCTGGGGCGGACGCGAACCGCTCGCCCTCCCCGAGGGCGAGCGGGCTTTCCTCGAAGACGGCGACGAGGTCGTCCTCACCGCCTGGGCGCCGGGCCCTGGCGGGGGCCGGATCGGGCTGGGCGAGGTGCGGGGGCGGGTGGAGCCGAGCGCGTAAGTGAGGGCCGCGCCGCTGGGGCACCCCCTCCCGTTGCTGCCGGGAAAGGGGGTGCTCCTGCCCGTCGTCCGCGGGCTGCCGCCCGGCTGTGGCTGGTCGCGCAGTTCCCCGCGCCCCTGAATTGCACCCCGCAAGCTTGGGCAGTCTGCGCCCTGGGGGTACCTCCCTGGGGGCACCGCCCGGCCGGAGGCTGGGGGAGGAGTCTGGGGGAGCAGGGTGGGCAAGCGCAGCCCCCGAGAGGGGCTCACGCCGCGAGGGCGGCCAGCACCCCCTCCCCATACGTCGCCAGCTTCTTCTCGCCCACGCCTGGGACGGTGCCCAGCTCCTCAAGGGTGCTGGGCCGCCGGACGGCAATCTCGCGGAGCGTGGCGTCGTGGAAGACGATGTACGGCGGGACGCCCTGTTCCCGCGCCTGCTCGGTACGCCAGGCCCGCAGGGCCTCGAAGAGCGGCCGGGCCTCCTCGGGGAGGTCCACCGGGGCGGCGCCCTTCCCGCCGCCCCGCGCGCCGGAGCCCGCGGCGGCGGCCGGGCGGGGCGCCTTCACCGGCGCCGGGTCCTTGCGCAGCGGCACCTCACGCTCGCCGCGCAGCACCGTGCCGCTCGTCTCGGTGAGGACCAGGGTGCCGTGCTCGCCCTCGATCTCCAGCAGTCCCTGGGCGATCAACTGGCGGATGACGCTGCGCCATTCGGCCTCGCCCAGTTCGGTGCCGATCCCGAAGACCGACAGCGCGTCGTGGTCGAACTGGATGACCTTGGCGGTCTTGCGGCCCAGCAGGATGTCCACGAGCTGGCCGGAGCCGAACTTCTGGCCGCGCTCCCGCTTGAGCCGTACGACGGTGGAGAGCACCTTTTGCGCGGGGACCGTGCCGTCCCAGGACTCGGGCGGGGTCATACAGGTGTCGCAGTTGCCGCACGAGGTCTCGGCGGCGCCCTCCTGCGGCTCCTGGCCGAAGTAGGCGAGCAGCTGCCCGCGCCGGCAGCGCACCGTCTCGCACAGCGAGAGCATCGCGTCCAGATGCATCCGGGCCCGGCGCTGGAAGGCCGGGTCGCCCTCGCCGCTCTCGATCAGCTTGCGTTGCTGGACGACGTCCTGGAGGCCGTAGGCGAGCCAGGCGGTCGACGGCAGGCCGTCGCGCCCGGCGCGGCCGGTCTCCTGGTAGTAGCCCTCGACGGACTTGGGCAGGTCCAGGTGGGCGACGAAGCGCACGTCCGGCTTGTCGATGCCCATGCCGAAGGCGATGGTGGCCACCACGACCAGGCCCTCCTCGCGCAGGAAGCGCGACTGGTGCGCGGCACGCGTGCCCGCGTCCAGGCCCGCGTGGTACGGCACCGCCTCGATGCCCTGGGCGCACAGGAACTCGGCGGTGCGCTCGACCGCGTTCCGCGACAGGCAGTAGACGATGCCCGCGTCGCCCTGGTGCTCCTCCTTGAGGAAGCGCAGCAGCTGCTTCTTCGGGTCGCGCTTGGGCACGATGCGGTACTGGATGTTGGGCCGGTCGAAGCTGGCGACGAAGTCCCGCGCCCCTTCCAGTCCGAGTCGCTGGACGATCTCCTGGTGGGTGGCGCGGGTGGCGGTGGCGGTCAGCGCGATGCGCGGCACGTCGGGCCAGCGCTCACCGAGCATCGACAGGTTCAGGTAGTCGGGCCGGAAGTCGTGACCCCATTGAGCGACACAGTGCGCCTCGTCGATGGCGAAGACCGACACCTTGCCGCGCTCCAGGAGTGCCGTCGTCGCCTCCAGCCGGAGCCGCTCGGGGGCGAGGTAGAGCAGGTCGAGCTCACCCGCCAGGAACTCGGCCTCCACCACCCGGCGCTGGTCGAAGTCGAGCGTGGAGTTGATGAACCCGGCGCGTACGCCCAGCGCCCGCAGCGCGTCCACCTGGTCCTGCATCAGGGCGATGAGGGGGGAGATCACGACGCCCGTACCCGGTCTGACCAGTGCCGGGATCTGGTAGCAGAGGGACTTGCCGCCGCCGGTCGGCATCAGTACGACCGCGTCACCGCCGCTTGTGACGTGTTCGATGGCGGCTTCCTGCTGCCCGCGGAACGCGTCGTAACCGAAGACCCTGCGCAGTACGCGCAGCGTCGCCGTCTCGGACGCCCCGCCTGACCCCTCGGCACTCTCCTGAAGCATGCCCGCCACCTTAGGCGGCGCCGACGACATCGGTGGCCGGACCTGTGGACGGCCCCGCCTCACTTCGCACTCAGCGCCAACTTGCGCCCGATTCACCCCTGTACGTCCCGTATATCGCCCCTTCCTCTGCTAGCTTGACGTGGCCCTGTCGATCGATACAGCGGGGGCCGAGAGAGTGACGGAGGGGGATGTACGTGCGCACGTCAGCGCGGATTCCGGGGGTGGTCGCCGCGGCGGCGATCGCGCTGCTGGTGGGCGGCTGCGGCAGTGACGACGACGGGAACAGCGGTAGCCCGGGCGGGAGCGGCGTCGAGGTTCACGACCCCGGCGACAAGCGGCCCGACCCGGACGACGAGCCCGGCGGCGACGGACCTCCCGCCGGCGAGGACAGCGGCGGCTCCGGCGGGAGCGGGGGCTCCGTCGATCCGGCCGCGCTGACCGGGTCCTGGACCACGCACCCCATGGTCGAGGGCGACTCCGTCGTCTTCGACGTCACCGAGGACAAGCGCGTGTCCATGATCATGCCCGCGCGTTGCAAAGGCACGCTGAGCGGCAAGACCTTCGACCTCAGCTGCACCGAGGGCAAGAAGGGCTACACCCACGGCGTCGTCAAGAGCGCCTCCGGGAAGAACATGACCGTCTCGTGGAGCAACGGCCGCACGCTGAAGATGCAGCGGATGAAGTCGAACCTGCCCGACGCCCCCGAGCCGCCCTCCGACTTCCCCTCCGCCGAGGACCCCTTCTGACCGTCCCGCCATCGGGCCGGGACCGGCCCGCAACACTCCCCTGCTAGGTTGTCGTGACCCTGCGGAAATCATCACCAGGGCACGACGATCGAGGAGGGGAAGTGCGCACGTCAGCGCGGATGACGGGGGCAATGGCCGCGGCGGCGGCGATCGCGCTCCTGGTGAGCGGCTGCGGCAGCAGCGACGACGGCAAGGACGACGGCAAGAAGGACAAGAAGGCCGAGGCGGAGCAGGACAAGTCCGCCGAGCCCACCCCGACTCCCAGCGAGCGGCCCGCCGGCAAGGCGGAGCTGCCCGGCGTATGGTCGACGCAGGCGGACGGCGGAAAGCTGACACTGACCGTCGTCGGCGACGCCGCTTCTCTGCTGCGGGAGAAGAAGATGTGCAACGGCCGGGTCATGGACTCGGGCAGCGACAAGTCGCTCGTGCTCAAGTGCCCCGGCGGCACCGGTGAGGACCGCACCAACGGCACGGTCGAGAAGGTGACGGCCAAGTCGTTGCAGGTCTCCTGGAACGGCGGCGCGACCGACACCTACACCAAGGTGGCCAAGGCCCCGGCGAAGCTGCCCACGGACCCCGGCGACCTGGGAGAGGTGCCCGACCTCCCGGACAAGCTGAAGAAGATCACCGAGGAGCCCGGCAAGGTCCGGGAGTACCCCGGCAACTGAGCCCCGGGGCGTGACGCATCGCGCCGCGCCCCGGGCCTGCCGGGTTCACGCGGCGGGAGCCCCGGGCCCGCGGACGCCGCGCCGCGGGCCCGCCTCTTCAGGGGTCGCGCGGCGAGAGCAGATGCACCGACTCCTGTTCGCGGGGGTCGGTGCGCGCCACCACGACGGTGACGGGCTCCTCGCCGGTGACCGGCATGTGCGGCATGTTCGCGGGGACGTAGACCATGTCACCCGGGTGGAGGGTGTCGCGGTTCGAGAGGTCCTCCCCGTGCCAGATCTCGTGCGCCCCGCTGACCACGTATATGGCCGACTCGTGTCCCGCGTGCAGATGGGGCTCGCCCCGGGAGTTCGCCGGGATGTGCAGGACGTGCAGGCACAGCCCCTTGGCACCCACCGACTCGGCCGAGACCCCCTCGGTGAAGATCCCGCCTTGCTTCCCCTCGTAACCGCCGTTCTCACGGCGGAGAATCACACAACCCATGCCTTGAATTCCTACCGTTTCAGCGCACTTGTTGTCACCGGTACCTCACAAGAGGCCGCCAGAGGCCCGGTCGTGGGTCTCTGGCGGCCTCCCGATGAGCATTGCGACCGACATCTACGACGCGGAACGGCGGGCCGGCCGGGGCCGTTGCATGGTCACCGTCTTCGTCACCGTACGAACACCCCCGCTTGCCCTGCCAGATCCAGGAAGTACTGCGGCGCCACACCGAGCACGACCGTGACCACCACGCCGAGCGCGATGGCCGAGGTCGTCATGACGCTCGGCACGGCCACACTCGGCCCGTCGGCCTGCGGCTCGCTGAAGAACATCAGGACGATGACCCGCAGATAGAAGAAGGCCGCGATGGCCGAGGCGATCACGCCGACCACGACCAGCGCACCCGCTCCGCCCTCGGCCGCCGCCTTGAACACCGCGAACTTCCCCGCGAAACCGGACGTTAGAGGGATACCCGCGAATGCCAGCAAGAAGACAGCGAACACGGCAGCCAGTAGCGGCGAACGCCGCCCCAGCCCCGCCCACTTGGACAGATGCGTCGCCTCGCCCCCCGCGTCCCGCACCAGTGTGACCACCGCGAAGGCACCCAGCGTCACGAACGAGTAGGCGCCCAGATAGAACAGCACCGAGGAGATGCCGTCCTCGGAGGTGGCGATGACACCCGCCAGCAGGAAGCCCGCGTGCGCGATGGAGGAGTAGGCCAGCAGCCGCTTGATGTCCGTCTGGGTGATGGCCACCACGGCGCCCCCGAGCATCGTCAGGATCGCCACTCCCCACATCACCGGGCGCCAGTCCCAGCGCAGCCCCGGCAGCACCACGTACAGCAGCCGCAGCAGCGCGCCGAAGGCCGCCACCTTGGTGGCCGCCGCCATGAAGCCGGTGACCGGCGTGGGCGCGCCCTGGTACACGTCCGGGGTCCACATGTGGAAGGGGACGGCGCCGACCTTGAACAGCAGCCCCATCACCACCAGCGCGCCGCCGATCAGCAGCAGCGCGTCGTTGCCCGTCGTGTCGGCCAGCACCGGGTCGCTGGTGGCGTCGGCACCGGAGACGACGCGGGCGATGGCCGAGTAGTTGACGGTCCCGGCGTAGCCGTACAGCAGCGCGGTGCCGAACAGCAGGAACGCCGAGGAGAACGCGCCCAGCAGGAAGTACTTGACCGCCGCCTCCTGGGACAGCAGCCGCCTGCGCCGGGCCAGCGCGCACAGCAGATACAGCGGAAGGGAGAAGACCTCCAGCGCGATGAAGAGGGTCAGCAGATCGTTGGCGGCCGGGAAGAGCAGCATGCCGCCGACCGCGAACATCAGCAGCGGGAACACTTCGGTGGTCGTCCAACCCGCCTTGACGGCCTGCTGCTCGCCCTCACCGCCGGGCACCGCGGCCGGCTGCGCGGCGAAGGAGTCCACCCGGCTGCCGTTCGCGGCCGGCTCCAGCCTGCGCTCGGCGAAGGTGAAGGCGCCCACGATGCCCACCAGCAGCAGGGTGCCCTGCAGGAAGAGCGTCGGCCCGTCGATGGCGAGCGCGCCCATCCCGGCGATCTGCGCCTTGGTGGTGCCCACTCCGCTCGCCGCCAGGCCGATGACGGCGGCGAACGCGGCGGCCAGCCCCGCCAGTGTGACGAACAGCTGGGCGCTGTAGCGGACCTTGCGCGGTGCGAAGGCGTCGATGAGGACGCCGAGCGCGGCGGCACCGAGGACGATCAACACCGGGGACAGCTTGCCGTACTCGATGCTGGGGGCCTGGAGCTTGTCGCCCGCCTCGGCCGCGACTGTCCACAGGCTGGGGATACCGGATGCTCCCGGCCCGCCTCCCGTCGACGCCACGTCTGTCATACCGGTCACTCGTGGTCACCTCCGCCGTGTCCAGCCGGCTTGTAGTCGAACCACGCCGAGGGATCAGCGTGGTCGGCGACGGGATGCTGCGGCTTGGGGTCCTTCTTCTGTACATCCGAGAGGGTGTGCTCCACCGCGGGGTTCACGATCTCGCTGAGCGGCTTGGGGAAGACGCCGAGGAGGACCAGCAGCGCGACCAGCGGCGCCACCACGGCCAGCTCCCGCACCTTCAGGTCGGGCATCCGCTCGATCTCCGGCTTGCGCACCGGGCCCGTCATCGTGCGCTGGTAGAGCACCAGCACATACAGCGCGGCGAGGATGATGCCCGCGGTGGCGATGATCCCGACCACCGGATAGCGGCTGTAGGTGCCCACCAGCACCAGGAACTCGCTGACGAACGGGGCGAGTCCGGGCAGCGAGAGCGTCGCCAGGCCGCCTACCAGGAAGGTGCCCGCCAGCACCGGGGCGACCTTCTGCACTCCCCCGTAGTCGGCGATCAGGCGCGAGCCGCGGCGGGAGATGAGGAAGCCGGCGACCAGCATCAAAGCGGCGGTCGAGATGCCGTGGAAGACCATGTAGAGCGTCGCGCCGCCCTGGCCCTGGCTGGTCATCGCGAAGATGCCCAGGATGATGAAGCCGAAGTGCGAGATGGAGGCGTACGCCACCAGCCGCTTGATGTCCCGCTGGCCGACCGCGAGCAGCGCCCCGTACAACACGCTCACCAGCGCCAGGCCGAGCACCACGGGAGTGGCCCACTCGCTGGCGTTCGGGAACAGGCCCAGGCAGAAGCGGAGCATCGCGAAGGTGCCGACCTTGTCGACGACCGCCGTGATGAGCACCGCGATCGGTGCCGTCGCCTCCCCCATCGCGTTGGGCAGCCAGGTGTGCAGCGGCCACAGCGGAGCCTTGATGGCGAAGGCGACGAAGAAGCCGAGGAACAGCAGCCGCTCGGTGCTGGTCGACATGGTCAGCTCACCGTCGGCCCGCGCCCTGAGCAGCTCGGGCAGCGAGAAGGTCCCCTCGCCCAGGCTGTCCGAGCTGACGACGAACAGCCCGATGACGGCCGCCAGCATGATCAGCCCGCCGGCCAGGTTGTAGAGCAGGAACTTCACCGCGGCGTACGACCGCTGCTTGGCGCCCTCCTCCTCACCGGCCGCGTGCGCCCGGTCTCCGAAGCCGCCGATGAGGAAGTACATCGGGATGAGCATGGCCTCGAAGAAGATGTAGAAGAGGAAGACGTCGGTGGCGGCGAAGGAGACCAGCACCATCGCCTCGACGGCGAGGATCAGCGCGAAGAACCCCTGGGTGGGCCGCCAGCGGCTGGTGTCCACGGCGGCGGAGCCGCGGACATTGGGGTCTCCCCTGCTCGAAGAGCTTGGGGAAGGGTCGGGGTCGGCGTCGTGCCAGCCGGCGCCGATGACGAACGGGATCAGCAGCGCCGTCAACGCCATCAGCGCCGCGCCGATCCCGTCGACGCCCAACTCGTAGCGGACCCCGAAGTCGGAGATCCAGGCGTGCGATTCGGTCAGCTGGTAGCGGGCGCCGTCCGGGTCGAAGCGGACCAGCACCACGGCGGCCAGCACCAGCGTGGCCAGCGAGAACACCAGCGCCAGCCACTTGGCGGCGGTGCGCTTGGCCGCCGGGACGGCGGCAGTGGCAACGGCCCCGACGGCGGGCAGCGCTGCCGTGACCGTCAGCAAGGGAAATGACATAACTCAGACCGCCCTCATCAGCAGGGTCGCGGCGATCAGCACTGCCGCGCCGCCGAACATCGAGACCGCGTACGAGCGGGCGAAACCGTTCTGGAGCCGCCGCAGCCGTCCGGACAGACCCCCGAAGGTGGCGGCCGTGCCGTTGACGGCGCCGTCGACGACCTTGTGGTCGACGTAGACCAGGCTGCGGGTCAGATGTGTACCGCCGCTGACCAGCACCACATGGTTGAAGTCGTCCTGCAGCAGATCGCGGCGGGCGGCGCGGGTGAGCAGATTGCCGCGCGGGGCCACGGCCGGCACCGGCTTGCGCCCGTACTGGAACCAGGCGGCGCCCACCCCGATGACCAGCGCCACGACCGTCGCCGTGGTCACCGTGGCGGCCGAGACCGGGGAGTGCCCGTGCTCGAACGCGGTCACCGGCTCCAGCCAGTTCACGAAGGACTCCCCGGCCTTGAACAGGCCGCCCGCGAAGACGGAACCGAAGGCCAGCACGATCATCGGGATCGTCATGATCTTCGGGGACTCGTGCGGGTGGGGTTCGGCGTGCTCGCCCCGCGTCTCGGCTGCGGGCTCCACATCCGGCCGGTCCGGGGAGGGGGTGGCCGCCTTGCGCCAGCGCTCCTCGCCGAAGAAGGTCATCAGCATCACCCGCGTCATGTAGTACGCGGTGATCGCCGCGCCCAGCAGGGTGACCGCGCCCAGGATCCAGCCCTCGGTGCCGCCCTTGGCGAAGGCGGCCTCGATGATCTGGTCCTTGGAGAAGAACCCGGACAGACCCGGGAACCCGATGATGGCCAGATAGCCCAGCCCGAACGTGACGAAGGTGACGGGCATGTACTTCCGCAGCCCGCCGTAGCGCCGCATGTCGACCTCGTCGTTCATGCCGTGCATCACCGAACCGGCGCCGAGGAAGAGCCCGGCCTTGAAGAAG
Source organism: Streptomyces smyrnaeus (assembly GCF_017676345.1). Lineage (GTDB taxonomy): Bacteria > Actinomycetota > Actinomycetes > Streptomycetales > Streptomycetaceae > Streptomyces > Streptomyces smyrnaeus. The sequence goes on from NZ_JAFFZM010000016.1 coordinate 133,709, forward strand.
CCGTGGGTGACCAGGTGCATGATGGCGAAGGCGTAACCGATCGGGCCCAGCCCCGCCGCCAGGATCATGTAGCCGATCTGCGACATGGTCGAGCCCGCCAGGGCCTTCTTGATGTCGTCCTTCGCACAACCGACGAGCGCACCGAACAGCAGCGTGACCGCGCCGACGACGACCACCACCAGTTGGGCGTCCGGAGCGCCGTTGAAGACGGCACCGGAGCGGGTGATCAGGTAGACGCCCGCGGTCACCATCGTCGCCGCGTGGATGAGGGCGGAGACCGGGGTCGGACCCTCCATCGCGTCACCGAGCCAGGACTGCAGCGGCACCTGCGCCGACTTGCCGCACGCCGCCAGCAGCAGCATCAGCCCGATCGCCGTCAGCTTGCCCTCGCTCGCCTCGCCGGCGGAGGAGAGGACGGGCGCGAAGGCGAAGGTGCCGAAGGTGGTGAACATCAAGAAGATGGCGATGGCCAGGCCCGCGTCACCGACCCGGTTGACCAGGAACGCCTTCTTCGCCGCGGTGGCCGCGGTCGGCTTGTGCTGCCAGAACCCGATCAGCAGATACGAGGCGAGACCCACGCCCTCCCAGCCGACGTACAGCAGCAGGTAGTTGTCGGCGAGGACGAGCAGCAGCATCGCCGCCAGGAACAGGTTGAGATAGCCGAAGAAGCGCCGCCGCCCCGGGTCGTGCTCCATGTAGCCGACCGAGTAGAGGTGGATGAGCGTGCCCACACCGGTGATCAGCAGGACGAACGTCATCGACAACTGGTCGAGCTGGAAGGCCACATCGGCCTGGAAGCCCTCCACCGGCACCCAGGAGAACAGCTTGCTGTGCATGGCCCGGTGCTCGGCGTCCTCCCCCAGCATGGAGAAGAACAGCACCGCGCCGATCGCGAAGGAGGCCGCGGCCAGCAGTGTGCCCAGCCAGTGCCCCGAACGGTCCAGGCGCCGCCCCCCGCACAACAGCACGGCGGCACCCAACAGGGGCACCCCGACGAGCAGTCCGATCATTGACTCCACTGGTTCGTACCCCTTACAGCTTCATGAGGCTGGCGTCGTCGACCGAGGCCGAGTGGCGGGCGCGGTAGAGCATGACGATGATCGCCAGACCCACCACGACCTCGGCGGCGGCGACGACCATGACGAAGAACGCCATGATCTGGCCGTCGAGGTTGCCGTGCATCCGGGAGAAGGCGACCAGCGTGAGGTTGGCGGCGTTCAACATCAGCTCGATGCACATGAACACCACGATGGCGTTGCGCCGGATCAGGACGCCGGCGGCGCCGATGGTGAACAGCAGCGCTGCCAGATAGACGTAGTTGATCGGGCTCACTTGGCGGCCTCCTCGCGCTCGGTCCCGCGCCCGGTGGTCGTCTCCTCGTCGTCCGGCGTCCCCTCCTGCGACCGCTCCGCCGCCGCGTCGCGTTCGAGGGCGCGTTCGCCGGGGTCCTTCGGGCCGGGGTAGGTGGACCGGCCGTGGTATTCGGCGGTGCGCTGCTCGATCGCGGCGAGCTGGGCCAGCTGTTCGGCGTTGACCTCGCGGATCTGGCCGCGCTTGCGCAGGGTGGGGTTGACGCTGAGCTCGGCGGGTGAACCGTCGGGCAGCAGCGCGGGGCGGTCGACCGCGTTGTGGCGGGCGTAGACACCGGGCGCGGGCAGCGGCGGCAGCTGCTTGCCGGCGCGTACCCGCTCGATGGCCTGCTCGCGCTGGGACTTGATCTTCTCGACGCGCTCGCGGTGGGTGAGCAGCGTGGCGCCGACCGCCGCGACGGTCAGCAGCGCGCCGACGACCTCAAAGGCGACCACGTACTTGGTGAACAGCAGCGAGGCGAGCGCCGGGACGTTGCCCTGGGCGTTGGCCGCCGCCAGTCCGTTGAAGCTGCCCACCGAGACCTGGCCGATGCCGGCGATCAGCAGGATGCCGAGCCCGAGCCCGCAGCCGGCCGCCATCCAGCGCTGGCCCTTGAGGGTCTCCTTGAGGGAGTCGGCCGCGCTGACGCCGACGAGCATCAGCACGAACAGGAACAGCATCATGACCGCGCCGGTGTAGACGACGATCTGGACGACGCCCAGGAAGTAGGCGCCGTTGGCGAGATAGAACAGCGCCAGGATGATCATGGTTCCGGCCAGGCACAGCGCGCTGTGCACGGCCCGGCGCATCAGTACGGTGCCCAGTCCGCCCAGCACGGCGACGGTGCCCAGCACCCAGAACTGCAGGGCCTCGCCGGTGGAGGTGGCGGTGGCCGCGAGATCGGTCATCGGAACGGCGAGGTCGGTCATCGTTCGCCCTCCCCGCTGCTGGTCACGACCCCGTGCGTCATACGCCCCGACGGCGCCGCGTCGAAGGTGGCGTCCCCCGCGGCGGCCGGTTCGTCGACGCCGAAGGTGTCCGCCGACTTCTGCGGCGCCCCGGTGTCGGTGGGTGTCTGCCGCACCGTGCCGGGCGCCGCCTCGGTGACCAGGCCCTGGTAGTAGTCCTTCTCCGTCATCCCCGGGTAGATGGCGTGCGGCGAGTCGACCATGCCGTCCTCCAGGCCGGCGAGCAGCTCCTCCTTGGTGTAGATGAGGGACTCGCGGCTGTCGTCGGCCAGTTCGTACTCGTTCGTCATGGTCAGTGCCCGGGTGGGGCACGCCTCGACGCACAGGCCGCACAGGATGCAGCGCAGATAGTTGATCTGGTAGACGCGGCCGTAGCGCTCGCCGGGCGAGTAGCGCTCCTCCTCGGTGTTGTCCGCCCCCTCGACATAGATCGCGTCGGCGGGGCAGGCCCAGGCGCACAGCTCGCAGCCGACGCATTTCTCCAGCCCGTCCGGATGCCGGTTGAGCTGGTGGCGGCCGTGGAAGCGGGGCGCTGTCGGCTTCTTGTACTCGGGGTACTGCTCGGTCAGCCGCTTCTTGAACATGTCCTTGAAGGTCACGCCGAAGCCGGCCACGGGGTTCTCAGGCACCGTCAGCCCCCTTGCTCTCGGTGGTTCCGTCTGTAGCGGTGGTCGATCCGCCCGCCTGGGCGCCGACGGGCTCGCGCTCGCGGTCCCGGTCGGCACGCGAGGGCCGCCGCGGCACCGGTGGCAGCGTCTGCCCGGGCAGGGGCGGTACGGGGTAGCCGCCCGCCATCGGATCGAACGGCTGTTGCGGGCCTGCCTGTCCGCCCTGCTGCTGTTCCTCCTCTTCCTCCTCGCCCCCGCGGAAGAAGTCCACGACGAAGGTGATCAGCAGCAGCACCAGGGCGGTACCCGCCACCCAGTAGACGACCTCGCTGTAGTCCCAGCCCTCGTTGCGCATGGCGCGGACGGTGGCCACGAGCATCAGCCACACCAGCGCGATGGGGATGAGCACCTTCCAGCCCAGCTTCATGAACTGGTCGTAGCGGGTGCGGGGCAGCGTGCCGCGGATCCAGATGAAGAAGAAGATGATCACCGCGAGCTTGGCGACGAACCACAGCATCGGCCACCAGCCGTGGTTGGCGCCCTCCCACCAGGTGGAGATCGGTGCCGGGGCACGCCAACCGCCCAGGAAGAGGGTGACGGCGAGCGCGGAGACCGTCACCACATGGATGTACTCGGTCAGCATGAACATCGCGAACTTGATCGAGCTGTACTCGGTCTGGAAGCCCGCGACCAGATCGCCTTCGGACTCCGGCATGTCGAAGGGCGCGCGGTGCGCCTCGCCGACCATGGAGACCAGATAGATCAGGAAGGAGACCGGCAGCAGATAGGCGAACCAGCCGTCCGCCTGCTCACCGACGATGGTCGAGGTGGACATGGAGCCGGAGTAGAGGAAGACCGCGGCGAAGCTGAGCCCCATCGCGATCTCGTAGCTGACGATCTGCGCGGTGGCCCGCACCCCGCCCAGCAGCGGATAGGTGGAGCCGGAGGACCAGCCGGCCAGCACCACGCCGTAGGCGGCGATGGAGGAGGTGGCCAGGATGTAGAGGACGGCGACGGGCATGTCCGTCAGCTGCATCGCCGTACGGTGCCCGAAGATCGAGACCTCGTTGCCCGCGGGTCCGAACGGGATGACCGCGATGGCCATGAAGGCGGGCACGGCACCGACGATCGGAGCGAGCAGATAGACCAGTCTGTCGCTGCCCTTGACGGTGATGTCCTCCTTGAGCATCAGCTTCACACCGTCGGCGAGCGACTGGAGCATGCCCCAGGGGCCGTGCCGGTTGGGCCCGACGCGCAGCTGCATCCAGCCGACGATCTTCCGCTCGAAGACGATCGAGAGCAGCACCGTCACCATCAGGAACGCGAAGCAGAAGACCGCCTTCAACGCGACCAGCCAGAAGGGGTCCGTGCCGAACATCGACAGGTCCTCGGCCGCCAGGCTCCGCGTTCCGGAGCCCAGCGTCCGCGCGCTCAGCGTCGTGGCGCTCATGCACCCACCTCCTGCGTGGTTTCGGGCGCGGCGGCGGCCGGTGCGACGCGCACCACGTCGCCGGGCAGCGCGCCCAGATCGGCCGGTACGCCGGAGCCGACCGAGTTGAGCGGCAGCCATACGACGCGGTCGGGCATCGCTGTCACCTGCAGCGGCAGCCGCACCTGGCCGCGCGGCCCCTGGACGGCCAGCACATCGCCGTCCTTGACGCCGACCTCGTCGGCGGTCGCGGCCGACATCCGGGCGAGGGCGGCGTGCCGGGTGCCGGCCAGCGCCTCGTCGCCCTCCTGGAGCCGGCCCTGGTCGAGCAGCAGCCGGTGTCCGGAGAGCACGGCCTCGCCCGCCTTCGGCTGCGGCGCGGTGCGTGCCGCGGGGACGGCCGCACTCGTGAGGGTGCCGTCCCGGCCGGGGCCGAGCCGGTCGATCTCGCCGCGCACCGTGCGTACGTCCGGCAGCCCGAGGTGGACATCGAGCGCGTCCGCGAGCATGTGCAGGACCCGGGTGTCGGGTTGGGTGTGGCGGCGTGTCATCTGGTCGGGCTTGAGCGCGGCCTCGAACTGCCGCACCCTGCCCTCCCAGTTGAGGAAGGTGCCGGACTTCTCCACAGCGGCGGAGATGGGAAGGACCACGTCGGCCAGCTCGGTCACCGCGCCGGGCCGCAGCTCCAGGCTGACCAGGAAGTCGACGGCCTCCAGCGCCTGCCGGGCGCGAGCCGGATCCGGCAGGTCCTCGACGCCGACCCCGCCGACGAGCAGCGCGGACAGCTCTCCTTCGGCGGCGGCCTCGATGATCTGCGAGGTGTCGCGCCCCGGCTGCGTGGGGAGTTCGGCGACCCCCCAGGCGCGGGCGACCTCCGCACGCGCCTCGGCGTTGTCGACCGACCGGGCCCCGGGCAGCAGCCCCGGCAGGCAGCCGGCCTCCAGGGCGCCGCGCTCACCCGCGCGGCGCGGCACCCACACCAGCGTGGCGCCGGTGGCGGCAGCGGTCCTCACGGCCGCGGTCAGCGCGCCCGGCACGGTGGCCAGCCGCTCACCGACCAGGATCAGCGAGCCCTCGCCGCGCAGCGCCTCGGCTGCCGTGGCGCCCAACTCGTCCAGCCCCACACCGCCCGCGAGCGCGTCCAGCCACTCGGTCTCGGTGCCGGGCACGGTCGGCAGCAGGGTGCCGCCCGCCTTCTCCAGGCCGCGGGTGGCGTGGCTCGCCAGCGCGAAGGTGCGCTGCTGGTGCTTGCGCCAGGCCTTGCGCAGCCGCAGGAAGACGCCGGGCGCCTCCTCCTCGGCCTCCAGCCCGGCCAGCAGTACGGCGGGCGCGGCCTCCAGTGCCGTGTAGGTGACCCCGGAGGCGTCCAGGTCGCGGCCGTGGCCCGCGACCTGGGAGGTGAGGAAGTCGGCCTCCTCGGCCGAGTGCGGCCGGGCGCGGAAGTCGATGTCGTTGGTGCGCAGCGCCACGCGGGCGAACTTGGCGTACGCGTAGGCGTCCTCGACGGTGACCCGGCCGCCGGTCAGCACTCCGGCCCGGCCGCGCGCCGGGGCGAGTCCGCGTGCGGCGGCCTCCAGCGCCTCGGGCCAGCTGGCGGGCGCCAGTCGGCCGTCCGCGCCGCGGACCAGCGGGGTGTGCAGCCGGTCGGGGCGCTGCGCGTAGCGGAACGCGAAGCGGCCCTTGTCGCACAGCCACTCCTCGTTGACCTCGGGGTCGTTCTCGGCCAGCCGCCGCATGACCTTGCCGCGCCGGTGGTCGTGGCGCACCGCGCAGCCGCCCGCGCAGTGTTCGCACACGCCGGGCGAGGAGACCAGGTCGAAGGGGCGGGAGCGGAACCGGTAGGCGGCCGAGGTGAGCGCACCGACCGGGCAGATCTGGATGGTGTTCCCGGAGAAGTACGACTGGAAGGGCTGGTCCTCGCCGGTGCCGACCTGCTGGAGCGCGCCCCGCTCCAGCAGCTCGATCATCGGGTCGCCCGCGATCTGGTTGGAGAAGCGGGTGCAGCGTGCGCACAGCACGCAGCGTTCGCGGTCCAGCAGCACCTGGGTGGAGACGGCGACGGGCTTTTCGAAGGTGCGCTTCTTGCCCTCGAACCGGGAGTCGGCGTTGCCGTGGGACATCGCCTGGTTCTGCAGCGGGCACTCGCCGCCCTTGTCGCAGACGGGGCAGTCCAGCGGGTGGTTGATGAGCAGCAGCTCCATCACACCGCGCTGTGCCTTGCTCGCGACCGGAGAGGTCAGATGCGTCTTGACGACCATGCCGTCGGTGCACTGGATGGTGCAGGACGCCATCGGCTTGCGCTGGCCCTCCACCTCCACGATGCACTGCCGGCAGGCACCCGCCGGATCGAGCAGGGGGTGGTCGCAGAAGCGGGGGATCTCGATGCCGAGCTGTTCGGCGGCGCGGATGACCAGCGTGCCCTTGGGGACGGAGATCTGGGCGCCGTCGATGGTCAGCGACACGAGGTCCTCGGGGGGCGGGGCGACCTCCCCTCCCCCTTGGGAGGTGCCAGCAGTGGTGACGGTCACGCGTTCACCTCCAGGTGAGCGGAGCTGGGGCCATCGGCCCACGCGGTGGACTTCTCGGGGTCGAAGGGGCAGCCGCGGCCCGCGAGGTGGGCTTCGTACTCGTCGCGGAAGTACTGCAGCGAGGAGAAGATCGGGGAGGCGGCGCCGTCACCGAGGGCGCAGAAGGACTTGCCGTTGATGTTGTCGGCGATGTCGGCGATCTTGTCCAGATCGGCGTGTCCCGCCTTGCCCGCCTCGATGTCGCGGAGCAGCTGGACGAGCCAGTAGGTGCCCTCCCGGCAGGGGGTGCACTTGCCGCAGGACTCGTGTGCGTAGAACTCGGTCCAGCGGGTGACGGCCCGCACCACGCAGGTGGTCTCGTCGAAGCACTGGAGCGCCTTGGTGCCGAGCATGGAGCCGGCGTTGCCGACGCCCTCGTAGTCGAGGGGCACATCCAGATGCTCGTCGGTGAGCAGCGGCGTGGAGGAGCCGCCGGGTGTCCAGAACTTCAGCCGGTGGCCTGGTCGCATACCGCCGCTCATGTCCAGCAGCTGGCGCAGGGTGATGCCCAGCGGCGCCTCGTACTGGCCGGGGCGCGCCACATGGCCGCTGAGGGAGTAGAGCGTGAAGCCGGGGGACTTCTCGCTGCCCATGGAGCGGAACCAGTCCTTGCCCTTGTCGACGAGGGCGGGAACCGAGGCGATGGATTCGACGTTGTTGACGACTGTGGGGCACGCGTACAGACCGGCGACGGCCGGAAAGGGTGGGCGCAGCCGGGGCTGTCCGCGGCGGCCTTCGAGCGAGTCGAGGAGCGCGGTCTCCTCACCGCAGATGTAGGCGCCGGCGCCCGCGTGCACGGTGAGTTCCAGGCCCTTGCCGGGTCCGAGCGCGTCCGGGCCGAGGTAGCCGGCCTCGTACGCCTCGCGCACGGCAAGGTGGAGGCGGCGCAGCACGGGCACGACCTCGCCGCGCAGATAGATGAAGGCGTGGTGGGAGCGGATCGCATGGCAGGCGATGACGATGCCCTCGATCAGCGAGTGCGGGTTGGCGAACAGGAGCGGGATGTCCTTGCAGGTGCCCGGTTCCGACTCGTCGGCGTTGACGACGAGATAGTGCGGTTTGCCGTCACCCTGCGGAATGAACTGCCACTTCATCCCGGTGGGGAACCCGGCGCCGCCGCGACCGCGCAGACCCGCTTCCTTGACGTAGGCGATCAGGTCGTCGGGGTCCATGGCCAGCGCCTTGCGCAGCGCCCGGTAGCCGCCGTGCCGCCGGTAGCCGGCCAGGGTGTAGGAGTCCGACTCGTCCCAGTGCGCGGACAGCACGGGGGTCAGCAGCTTCTGCGGGTCCGCCTCGCCGCCGGCCGGGTGCGCAGAGGTCTCGTCCTGCCCGCCGTCGTGTGTCACCGTCGTCACTTCCCCTCCTCGTCGGTTGCCGCTCCGCGCGGGGCGACGACGCCAGGGGCGCTCTCTCCCTTGGCCATCCGCAGCCCGGCGAGCGAAGCGTGACCGGCGCTGCCGGACGCTTCCACCGCACCGGCCCGCTCGTCGGGGAAGCCCGCGAGCACCCGAGCGGTCTCCTTGAAGGTGCACAGCGGGGCGCCGCGGGTGGGGGCGACCTCGCGGCCGGCGCGCAGGTCGTCGACGAGGGCGCGGGCGCTGTCGGGAGTCTGGTTGTCGAAGAACTCCCAGTTGACCATCACGACCGGCGCGAAGTCGCAGGCCGCGTTGCACTCGACGTGTTCGAGAGTGACCTTGCCGTCCTCGGTGGTCTCCCCGTCGCCCACCCCCAGGTGTTCGCGCAGCGACGCGTAGATGGCGTCACCGCCCATGACGGCGCACAGGGTGTTGGTGCAGACCCCGACCTGGTAGTCGCCGGACGCCTTGCGGCGGTACATGGAGTAGAACGTCGCGACGGCGTTGACCTCGGCCGTGGTCAGCTCCAGCAGCTCGGCGCAGAATCGTTGCCCCGTGCGGGTGACGTGCCCTTCCTCGGACTGCACCAGGTGCAGCATCGGCAGCAGCGCCGAGCGGCTGTCCGGATAGCGGGCGATGATCTCCCTGGCGTCCGCCTCCAGCCGCTCCCGTACCTCGGCGGGGTAGTCGGGCGCGGGCATCTCGGGAATGCCCATCTCGACGCTTGTCACCGGTCGACGCCTCCCATCACGGGGTCGATGGACGCGACGGCGACGATGACGTCCGCGACCTGGCCGCCCTCGCACATCGCCGCCATTGATTGCAGATTGGTGAAGGAGGGGTCGCGGAAGTGCACCCGGTAGGGGCGGGTGCCGCCGTCACTGACGACGTGCACACCCAGTTCGCCCTTGGGTGACTCGACGGCCGCGTACGCCTCGCCCGGCGGGACCCGGAATCCCTCGGTCACCAGCTTGAAGTGGTGGATCAGCGCCTCCATGGAGGTGCCCATGATGTTCTTGATGTGGTCGAGGGAGTTGCCGAGCCCGTCGGGGCCGAGGGCGAGCTGCGCGGGCCAGGCGATCTTCTTGTCCTCGACCATGACCGGGCCCGGCTCCAGCCGGTCCACGCACTGCTCGATGATCCGCAGCGACTGGCGCATCTCCTCCAGCCGCACCAGGAAGCGCCCGTAGGAGTCGCAGGTGTCGACGGTGGGGACGTCGAAGTCGTAGGTGTCGTAGCCGCAGTAGGGCTGTGCCTTGCGCAGGTCGTGCGGCAGCCCGGCCGAGCGCAGGATCGGACCGGTGGCGCCCAGCGCCATGCATCCGGCCAGGTCGAGGTAGCCGATGTCCTGCAGCCGGGCCTTGAAGACCGGGTTGCCGGTGGCGAGCGCGTCGTACTCCGGCAGGTTCTTGCGCATCTTCTTGATGAACTCGCGCAGCGCGTCCACGGTCCCGGGCGGAATGTCCTGGGAGAGCCCGCCGGGGCGGATGTAGGCGTGGTTCATCCGCAGCCCGGTGATCAGCTCGAACAGGTCCAGGACCAGTTCGCGGTCGCGGAAGCCGAAGATCATGACCGTGGTGGCGCCGAGCTCCATACCTCCGGTGGCGATGGCCACCAGGTGCGAGGAGAGCCGGTTGAGCTCCATCAGCAGGACACGGATGACGTTGGCGCGGTCGGGCACCTCGTCCTCGATGCCCAGCAGCCGCTCCACGCCCAGGCAGTACGCCGTCTCGTTGAAGAACGGCGTCAGATAGTCCATGCGCGTGACGAACGTGGTGCCCTGGGTCCAGGTCCGGTACTCGAGGTTCTTCTCGATGCCGGTGTGCAGGTAGCCGATGCCGCAGCGGGCCTCGGTGACCGTCTCGCCGTCGATCTCCAGGATCAGCCGGAGCACCCCGTGCGTGGAGGGGTGCTGGGGGCCCATGTTGACGATGATCCGCTCGTCGTCGCTCTTGGCGGCGTGCGCGGCCAGCTCGTCCCAGTCCCCTCCGGTGACGTCGTAGACGGTGCCTTCGGTGGTCTCCCGAATGCCTGCGGGTGCGTGGGTTGTGGACATCAGGTGTACGACCTCCGCTGGTCAGGAGCGGGAATCTGGGCGCCCTTGTACTCGACGGGAATACCGCCGAGCGGATAGTCCTTGCGCTGCGGAAAGCCCTGCCAGTCGTCCGGCATTATGATCCGCGTCAAGGCGGGGTGACCGTCGAAGATCAGCCCGAAGAAGTCGTACGTCTCGCGCTCGTGCCAGTCGTTCGTCGGATAGATGTCGACGATCGAGGGCACGTGCGGGTCCGCGTCGGGCGCGCTGACCTCCATGCGGATCAGCCGGTTGTGGGTGATCGAGCGCAGGTGGTAGACGGCGTGCAGCTCGCGGCCCTGGTCACCCGGGTAGTGGACACCGCTGACCCCGGTGCACAGCTCGAAGCGCAGCGCGGGGTCGTCGCGCAGGATGCGGGCGGTGCGGGGCAGGTGCTCGCGGGCGATGTGGAAGGTCAGCTCGCCCCGGTCCACCACCGTCCGCTCGATGACCTGCTCGGGGTCCAGCCCCTGCTCCTCCAGGGCGCCTTCCAGCTCGTCGGCGACCTCGTCGAACCATCCCCCGTACGGCCGGGGCGTGGCGCCGGGCAGCCGTACGGTGCGCACCAGCCCGCCGTAGCCGGAGGTGTCACCGCCGTTGCGGGCGCCGAACATGCCGCGGCGGACGTCGATGACCTCGCCCGGGTCCCCCTGCGGTACGGGCAGGGACTCCTCACCCCGCTGGGTGGGGTCGTTCTCGTTGGGGCCCTTGGGGCGGTCGGGCTCCTTGGGAGGGTTTCCGTTGTTCATCGAAGCAGCCCCTTCATCTCGATCGTCGGTACGGCCTTCAGGGCCGCCTCCTCCGCCTCGCGGGCCGCTTCCTTCTGGTTGACGCCGAGCTTTGAATTCAGAATCTTCTCGTGCAGCTTGAGAATGGAATCGAGCAACATTTCAGGACGCGGGGGGCAGCCGGGCAGATAGATGTCGACGGGAACGATGTGGTCGACGCCCTGGACGATGGCGTAGTTGTTGAACATGCCGCCGGACGAGGCGCACACGCCCATGGAGATGACCCATTTGGGGTTCGGCATCTGGTCGTACACCTGCCGCAGCACCGGCGCCATCTTCTGGCTGACCCGGCCCGCCACGATCATCAGGTCGGCCTGGCGCGGCGAGCCGCGGAAGACCTCCATGCCGAACCGGGCGAGGTCGTATCGGCCGGCGCCGGTGGTCATCATCTCGATGGCGCAGCAGGCGAGCCCGAACGTCGCCGGGAACATGGATGATTTACGTGCCGCACCGGCCATCTTTTCGACCGTGGTGAGCAGAAACCCGCTCGGCAGCTTCTCTTCAAGTCCCATTGCTTATGCCCCTAGTCCCATTCCAGGCCGCCGCGCCGCCAGTCGTAGGCGTACGCGATACCGATGAGGGCGACGAAGACCAGCATTTCGACGAGCCCGAACATCCCGAGTGAGTCGAAATGGACGGCCCACGGGTAGAGGAAGACGATTTCGATGTCGAAGATGATGAAGAGCATCGCCGTCAGGTAGTACTTCACCGGGAAGCGGCCGCCTCCGGCCGGCTGCGGCGTCGGCTCGATGCCGCACTCGTACGCCTCCAGCTTTGCCCGGTTGTAGCGCTTGGGGCCGACGATCGAGGCCACGACCACGGAGAAGACCGTGAACGCGGCCGCGATCGCTCCCAGTACGAGGATTGGTGTGTAGACGTTCACCGCTCCCGTCTCCTTCCAGGCGTCGACTCTGACTGCCGGCAGACCGCTGGGCCGCTGTGCACCCCCACGAAGATCGCTCCTATGTGAGGCAGTTCACAAGCCCTGTTCGCAGGCATCTTAAGCCCGCCCCTCTGTGATCTGCGACACGGGGGGCACCAACTGGTTTGTGATCTCCACCACCTGACGGCCAATCATCCGATCCGATGAGCGGAAATCTTCACACGCAAAGCCCCGAGATGATCACCAGAAGTGACATCCAGGCGTGCTCACACCCGTCGGAGGCGGGTCGCTGTACCAAGCATGTGACTGCACAGGCAAATTCGCGCTGGACGGTTTCACCTGCTATGCGCGAACCACTGGCGATCGTGCACTTGTGAAGCCCGGCACAAGCTCCGAGACCCCCGCGCGACCCCGCCGAGTCCGACCCGTGACCGAGCAGGATGGGCGATAGGGGGTCAACGTCCGCTTTGCACGAAGAGTTGAGTTCGCGAGCCGAGGGAAAGTGTGAGCTGCGCCACCCGCATTCCCGGCAGCCGCTGCCTTCTTTGCGCTCCCCTTTTCTCCGTGGTATGCGCAGCAGGGATTCCGGCAATGCGGACAACTACGTGGTCACGGCCCCGTAGTTGGGCAATGATCACGTCGCGGAAGGAGCCGTGAGGGGCGCACACAGGGCTCAAGTGGCCGTGTACGCGGCGACTGTGGCGCATCGCACGATTGTTGAGTCAAGCGATTGGAGCCTGCTAGGCATTCCCTCATGTCCCCGAAAGCTCAGATACCCAGCCACCGAAAGCCCCGCTCCAGCAAGATGAATACGGCGCTGCGTGCGGGTATGACGGGCGGCGTCATGGGCACCATCGCCTTCACCGCGGCGGCGGCACCGGCCCAGGCGGCCGACAAGAACGCACCGGCCGATACGGTGGAGCTGCCGGCCCTCTCCACGGCCGACTCCAGCACCCTCGCGGCCGAGTCCCTGCACCACACCGCTGAGCAGTACAGCCTCCAGCAGGCCCAGCAGGACGCCGCCGCCGAGGCCAAGAAGGAGGCCAAGGAGGCCAAGGAGAAGGCCGAGGCCGAGGCGAAGCGCAAGGCCGAGGCCAAGCGCAAGGCGGAGGCGGCCCGCAAGGCCGCCCAGCAGACCAAGGAGCGCGCCTCCCGCACCGCCGACCGCGCCTCCCTCCCCAGCACGGCCTCCGCGCCGCAGGGCGGCAACGTCGCCACCCTCCTCAACTTCCTGCGGGCCCAGGTCGGCAAGTCCTACGTCATGGGCGCCACCGGCCCCTCCGCGTACGACTGCTCGGGCCTGACGCAGGCCGCCTTCAAGCAGGTCGGCGTCAACCTGCCGCGCACCTCGCAGCCTCAGTCCACCACCGGCACCCCCGTCTCCCTGGACAACCTCCAGCCGGGCGACATCCTCTACTGGGGCAGCGCGGGCAGCGCCTACCACGTGGCCGTCTACGTGGGCGGCGGCAAGTTCATCGGCGCCCAGAACTCCTCCACCGGTGTCGTGGAGCGCCCGATGAGCTACGACCAGCCCACCGGCGCGGTACGAGTCCTCTGAGCACCGGACACCGCGCCACGCCGCGCCGACAGCGCCGTCAGCCCTGACAGCGCCGGCAGCCTGACATGTGAGGGGCCCCGCCACAGCGGCGGGGCCCCTCGCATGTGACCGGGCGCTGCCGGGCCTTTGCCCGGCGCCGCGGGAGCTTCAGCGCCTGCGCCACAGGAAGGCGTACACGTCGCCCCGCTCGCTGGTGGCGGTGCCGGAGACTTCCCCGCGGTCGGTCACGAAGGCCGCGCGGCTGGAGACATGGCCCTCCGGGGTGCCGAGCACATGCATCCGGCCGTCGCGCCACAGCACGGCGTGCGGGACTCCGCGGGCCGTCACGCTCCACCCGGCGACGTCCCCCCGCTCGTTGAGGACGACCGCCCGGTTGTCGCCGCCCGATCCGCCGCCCAGCTCCCGCGGGCGCCCGTGGGACCACAGCACCGCACGCAACTTGTCGGCCTGCGGGTCGTACACCGTCCCCACGGTGTCGCCACGCTCGTTGACGGAGTCCTGCCGCCGGGAGAGCGCGGGGTAACCGGTGCCGGGCAGCGGCGGGAGCGGGGTGACCTTCCCCCGCCACGCCAGGTACGGGCGGTGGCCCGAGGGGTCGGACGGGTCGCTCACCTCGGCCGCCACCAGGCCCCGCTCGGTGAACCCGGCAGGCAGGACCACCGCCTCCTCCCCCGTGCCGGGCGGGGTGGGCACCCAGCTGCTCGCGCCGTCCCGCCACACGAAGGTCCGCTCGGGGTGCGGCTGCGGTGCCGGGGTGAGCCGCGGGTAGGTGTTCGCCAGGACCTGGCCGCGGTCGTTGAGCTGGTATCCCTGAGTGGGCGCCGCGGCCTCGTCCGGGCCGGGTGGAGTGAGCGTCCGCAGCCGCTCGCCGTCCCACAGCAGATCGCGCTGGTGCGGTCGCCGGTCGATGAGGACCTGTCCGCGCTCGTTGAGGTCCTGCACGCCGACGATCCCCGTCGCCCCGAGCGCCCGCGGCCTGCCGTCCGCGCTCCAGAGCACGGCACGTCGGCTGCCGTCCGCCAGCTTGTCGTAGCCGGCGACCTGGCCCCGGTCGTTGATCGCCTGGAACTGCGGCTCGCTGCCGTCCGGAAGGGTCGGCGGGGCCGTCAGCCGCTCACCGTCCCACAGGAAGGAGCGCCACTCCGCGTCGGGAGTGACGCCCCAGCCGATGACCTGACCCCTGTTGTTGGTCCCGGTGACGACGTGCATGGATCCGACGGAGCCGGTCATCCGCTGCGCCGTCCACCGCGGGACGGATTCCGCTGCCGCCGCCGTCGCCGGTAACGCGGTGGCCATGAGTGCCGCCGAGACGGCCGCCAGCACCGCCCGTCGCGCTCCTGGTCTGCCGCCCCGTCCCGTGTCGCCTGTCATCGCCCCTCCCTCGCTCGGCCCTGCCCGGGCGCCTTCGGCCAACGGCCCTGAGGCGCCGGGCCATCGGCTGAAGCGTCTCGCCGTCGCGGCGGAAAGGGAACACCGGCGATGAGCCGTCAGGCGCGGGGCGTGACCTTGGCCAGGCCGTTGATGATGCGGTCCATGGCGTCGCCACCGGTGGGGTCGGTGAGGTTGGCGAGCATCTTGAGGGTGAAGCGCATCAGCACGGGGTGGGAGAGGCCGCGTTCGGTGGCGAGCTTCATGACCTTCGGGTTGCCGATGAGCTTCACGAAGGCGCGGCCCATCGAGTAGTAGCCGCCGTAGGTGTCCTTGAGGACCTTCGGGTAGCGGCGCAGGGCGAGTTCGCGCTGGGCCGGAGTCGCACGCGCGTGCGCCTGGACGATGGTCTCGGCGGCGATGGCGCCGGACTCCATGGCGTAGGCGATGCCCTCCCCGTTGAACGGGTTCACCAGGCCGCCCGCGTCACCGACCAGCAGCAGGCCGCGCGTGTAGTGCGGCTGCCGGTTGAAGGCCATGGGCAGCGCGGCGCCGCGGATCGGGCCCGTCATGTTGTCCGGGGTGTAGCCCCACTCCTCGGGCATGGAGGCGCACCACGCCTTGAGGACCTCGCGCCAGTCGAGCTCCTTGAAGGAGGAAGAGGTGTTCAGGACGCCGAGGCCGACGTTGGAGGTGCCGTCGCCCATGCCGAAGATCCAGCCGTAGCCGGGCAGCAGCCGGTCCTCGGCACCGCGCCGGTCCCACAGCTCCAGCCAGGACTCCAGATAGTCGTCGTCGTGCCGGGGCGAGGTGAAGTACGTCCGTACGGCCACCCCCATCGGCCGGTCGTCGCGGCGGTGCAGGCCCATCTTCAACGACAGCCGGGTCGAGTTGCCGTCCGCGGCGACGACGATCGGCGCGTGGAAGGTGACGGGCGTCTTCTCCTCACCCAGCTTGGCGTGCACACCGGTGAGGTGGCCCGTCCGCTCGTCGACGATCGGTTCCGTGACGTTGCAGCGCTCGTGCAGCCGGGCGCCCGCCTTCTGCGCCTGGCGGGCGAGCTGCTCGTCGAAGTCGTCGCGCTTGCGGACGAGCCCGTAGTCCGGGTAGCTGGCCAGCTCCGGCCACGGCAGCTGGAGGCGGTGGCCGCCGCCGATGATGCGCAGGCCCTTGTTGCGCAGCCAGCCCGCCTCTTCGGAGATGTCGATGCCCATCGCCACCAGCTGCTTGGTGGCGCGCGGGGTGAGGCCGTCGCCGCACACCTTCTCGCGTGGGAACGCCGTCTTCTCCAGCAGCAGCACATCCAGGCCGCTGCGGGCCAGGTGGTACGCCGTCGTGGAGCCCGCAGGCCCGGCACCGACGACGATCACATCGGCGGTCCGCTCGGAAGCGGTCGCCTCCGGCTGGTGCTGCGCCTGGGGCTCGGAGTGCGCCTTCGGTTGGGGGTCGGCCACGAGGACTCCCGCATGCTGGCTGATTGGGCTGACCGCGCCAGTCTATGCGGGCGTCGGACCGCCGCCTCGTTCCGGCCCCTCTCCCCTCCCGCCTCCCCGTCCGCCGTCAGGTGCCGTTCTCGTCCCAGCTGCTCAGCGCGGTGCTGAAGACCTGCTCGCGGTCCGCGTCCCACTCGTCGTGGCGGCTCTCGACGTAGATGCTGTATTCGGTGCCGTCCTCGCTGACATACGCCTGGTCGATGGCGTGGATGGTGCGGCCCGAGTCGTCCGAGGTGTAGACGAACTCCCAGCGCGCCCCCGGCCGTCCCCGGAAGGTGTTCTTCGTCAGTTCGAGGCGCTGGTAGCCGTCCCGCTTGCGGGCGCCCTTCTCCAGGTTGCGGAAGTTGTCGTACGAGGACTGGCCCGCGTTCTCGATGACGCCGATCCGCAGATAGTCGCCGCCGGTGGGTGCCTCGTAGTCGACCTGGGTGCCTTTCGCCCGGCGCTGCCAGCCCTCCATGACGCCCACGGAGAAGCCCTTGGGGTCGTCCCTCGTCGTGAAACCGTCGGGCAGTTCGGTGCTCATCGGGGTGCGCGGCGAGCCGCCCGCCCCGATGTCCGGGCCGCTGTCGTCGTCCGGGGCCGGATCGTCGCTCTGCTCGGAGCCGTCGGACGGTGCGGGCTTCGGCCCGGTGTCGCTCCCGTCGGGCCCGTCGGTGGACTGCTCGTCCTCGGGGGACTTGTTGCCGGAGCCTTCGGCGGACTCCTTGGACGCCGCCTTGCTGTCCCCCTTGCCGTCGTCGCCCGCCAGATAGAAGGCGCCCCCGGCCGCGGCGCCGCCGACCAGGAAGGCGGCGAGGATGAGTCCCGCCCAGGTCAGGCCGCGCCTGCGCTGCGGCGGCGGTACGGGACCACCTCCGCCCGGGCCCTGGACCTCGGGGCCGGGCGGGGCCTTTGCGGCGGGACGGGCGGCCCCGGGCTCGTCGGGCTGCTCGGGCTGCTCGGGCTGCTCGAACGGCGGCGCCGGCAACGGCGAAGCGGCGGAGCCGGGCGGAGCCGTCGGGGCGGGCGGGGTCGCAGGGGCGGCGGGTGCACCAGAGGCGACCGGGGCGTATCCCCCCGGCCCGTAACCGCCCGGCCCGTAGCCACTCGCTCCGTAACCGCCCGGCACGTGACCGCCGTACGCCGCCGCACCGTGGGCACCCGCGCCCAGACCGGTGCCGCCCAGGCCCGTCCCACCCGGACCGCCCTTGCCGAACTGGGCCCGCAGGAATGGAACCAGCAGGGTGCCGCCGTAGGACCACAGCAGCGCGAACAGCAGCAGCTCGGCGATACCGGCCGCGATCTCCCCGTGGGAGGAGAAGCTGTCACCGCCGCCGAAGTCACCGCCGTAGCCGCCTGAGTGGCCGCCGTCGTAGTCGTTCCCGTAGTCGCCGCCGTAATCGTTGCCGTAGTCGTCCCCGAGGCCGCCACCGCCGTCGATGCCGGGGGAGGGCTCGTGGAAGCGGGCCTCGAAGCCCACCCCGGCCACCGCGACGACCAGCAGCAGGCCCAGGACGAAGAACCCGGCCGCGAGCAGCTGTTCGCGGCGGTCGACGCTGCGCCGGGCCACCAGCGTGCCCAGCAGCAGCGCGCACACCAGGCCGCCCGCCAGCGCGCCCACCACCGCCCAGCCCTGGGCCAGGTCGCTCAACTCGCCGTAGCCGAACGACTCGCGCCCCGCGTCCCACTGGCTGATGTCCCACTTCACATCGATGGGAGCCCCCCAGGCCAGCGCGAGGCCGAACGCGCCGACGTTGGGCAGCAGCGCCACCAGCGCCCACACGCCACCGGCGTCGACGTCGTCCTCGGAGGCCAGCAGGACCACGAACATCACCACGGAGGCCAGCGCGAGCACGCACACCAGTGCCAGCCCCGCCGTCCGCAGCGCGCCCACCACCGCGCGCAGGCCGGGCCGTGCGGCCGACCAGGCGTCGGCCCCACCGCGCGTCAGCACCAGCGCCGCGACGAAGGTGGAGAGCAGGAAGGTCCACAGCAGGGTGAGTCCGGGCGAGGACTCCAGCTCCAGCCCCTCGTACGAGGGAGAGGCGTACAGCCCCAGCGCGAGGCCGCCCAGGCCGCACAGCGCGCCGATCCGCAGCGCCGCCTCGAACCCGGCCGAAGGCGGTGCCGCCGCCAGCCGGCGCCGCTCGACGCGGGAGGCGACGACGAGGGCGCCGATCCATACGGCGGTCACCAGCAGCGGAAGGCCGGAGATGTCCGCCTCCCCCGCGATGCGCTCGCCCTGGGTGGAGGTTGCGGAATCGGCCGAGATGCCGAACCCGCCGCCGACGCCCTGGAGCAGCGCGGCCAGTGCGACCCGCATCCTGGTGCCCCAGCCGATGTCCAGGTCGTCGAGGTCGTCGTTGGACCAGATGCCGAGCACGCAGGCTCCCACGAACACCAGGGCCAGTGGCCAGCCGGCGACGCGCAGCGCCCCCAGCCAGTCGCCCTTGAGGGTCCGCGTCAGGAACATCCCGAACGGCGTCGGCCGGGCGGGCCCGGCAGGCGGCGGCGGAGGCGGCGTATGACCGGGCTGCGCGGGCGGCGCGTACGCGGGCTGAGCAGGCGGGGCCGGCTGGAGCGGCTGCGCGGTCACGGTCGGTACATACGTGGGCGGAGCGGCAGGCGCGGGCGGTGCCTCGGGCGCGGGCGGTGCGGCCGGTGCCGCCGGTGCCTCGGTTGCCGCCGGGGCCGTGGGAGCGCCGCACGACATGCAAAAGCGTGCCTCGGCGGGGGAATCGGCGCCGCACTGCGGGCAGGGCGACGATGACGGCGGCGGCGGGGACGACATGGCGCTCCGATGCGGTTGCGTTCGGGTTCGGCGTTCGGCGTTCGGGGAGAAGACGAACCAGCGCGGCACACAGGGGCACCACGCGTGTGCGTACGGTACGAGGGACGGGGTACATCGTTCCGCCGAACGCCCCTGGTGTGAAGGAGATTTATCCAAGCGCAACCGGACATCGGGCCGTCGGGCCCGGGGAGGTCCCGGTGGCGGCCCCCGGGAGGTACGTAGGCCCTCCCGAGGCTCCGCCGCCGGGGTTCACCGCAGGGTGAGAGAGGTCTGGGATCCGAGGTGGGTCAGCTTCTCGGGATTGCGGACGAAGTAGAGGCCGGCAATACGGCCGTCCTCGACGCGGACGGCCATGACGCCCTCGATTTCGCCGTCCAGCCGCATGAAGAACGCCGGGTTGCCGTTGACCACGGTCGGGTCGCAGGTGAGCCTGCCCTCGACCTTGGCGGTGCCGCCGGAGTAGAAACGGACGACCTTCCGCGCTCCGACGACCGGATGCAGCGCGGCCTTCTTGACGCCGCCGCCATCGCTCAACAGAACGACCTGCGGGGCGAGTACGTCGAGGAGATGCTGGGGGTCCCCGGTGTTGAGCGCTTGCCGGAACGACTCGACCACCGCCCGGGTCTGGCTCGGGGAGACCGCCTGGCGAGGGCGGCGGGCATCGACGTGCCGGCGGGCGCGGTGCGCGATCTGCCGGACGGCTGCCGGACTCTTGTCGACGGCGCCGGCGATCTCGTCGTAGCCGATGTCGAAGGCCTCGCGCAGCACGAAGACGGCACGCTCGGTCGGCGACAGCGTCTCCAGGACGAGCATCATCGCCATCGACACGCTCTCGGCGAGCTCGACGTCCTCGGCCACGTCCGGTGTGGTGAGCACCGGCTCGGGCAGCCACTGGCCGACGTACGCCTCCCTGCGGCGCTTCAGCGAGCGCAGCCGGTTGAGCGCCTGCCGGGTCGTGATCCGTACCAGGTAGGCGCGCTGGTCCTGCACCTGCCCCAGGTCGACCTCGGCCCATCGCAACCAGGTCTCCTGGAGGACGTCTTCGGCGTCGGCCGCCGAGCCGAGCATCTCGTACGCGACGGTGAAGAGCAGATTGCGGTGGGCGACGAACGCGTCGGTCGCCGGATCGGTGGCGTGGTCGGTCATCTCTCGAACCCCCTCTTTCGCGGCCGCCCCGGGTTGCCGACGGCCTTTCGAGCGTGCATCCGCGGCAGAACCTCGCGGTGGGCGGTCGGCGGTCGCCGCGCCCGCCCCGGCTGTTCGGTGCGAGCGGGCCGGACCGCGACGACGGAACGACGGCACAGGTGAGGCGGCGCCCCGCACCACGGGGCGTCGCCTCAGGCCGTACGGCCCGGACCCGCCGTGAGCCGGCCGGGCGACCGGGCGGCCGGCAACTCCCGGTCAGGCCACGCGTTCAGCGGTGACGGGCGCCCCGCCGCGCTCGGCCCGCAGCAGCCGTCGGCGCTTGCCGCCTCCTGGGAGACGGTGCAGGCCGTACGAGCCGGGCTTGCCCGCCTCGTCCGACATGTGCTTGATGATGCCTTGGCACACGGCCTCCTTGAGCTTCGCGCCCGGGCGGCCGTCGATGGTGAGCCACACCGCGACGTCGGACCGGTTGGCGAACTGGAAGATGCCGTCGCGTCGGCCCAGGCTGATGCACTGGGCGGCGAACGACTGGTTGAGGGGCGCGGGCTGTTCACCCGCGATACGACTGAGCACCGTGTCGGCGGCCCGGGCGCCCAGCGGCATCGCGGCCTGGCAGCTCATACGCAGCGGCCGGTCCGACGGGGCGACCGAGTCCCCGGCCGCGACGATGCGCTCGTCGTCCACGCTCGTCAGTGTCTCGTCCGTACGCAGCCGGCCCAGGGCGTCGGTGCTCAGCCCGCTGCGGCCGGCCAGATCGGGCACACCGAATCCGGCGGTCCAGACGGTCACCCGGCTCGGCACCTCCCGGCCGCCGCTGAGCCGCACGGCGTCGCGGCTGACCGCCGTCACCCGCGTGTCGGGGCCGTCGAGCACGGTCACACCGAGCTTGGCCAGCCGCGCGGCCACCGAGCGCCGGCCCCGGGGGTGCAGATACGGGCCGAGCTCCCCTCCGCAGACCAGGGTCACCGCCCGGCCCGCCTCCGCCAGTTCGGCGGCGGTCTCGATGCCGGTCGGGCCCGCTCCGACCACGGTCACCGGGGCCGTCGCGGGAGTGGAGCCGAGGACCGGCAGCAGCCGCTGCACGTCCTCCAGGGTGGCGATCGGGTAGGCGAACTCGGCCGCTCCTGGCACCTGCGGGTCGGCGCTGCCGCTGCCCACCGCGTAGACCAGATGGTCGTAGCGGACCGTCCCGCCGTCCGCCAGCGTGACGCTGCGTCCGGCCGCGTCGATCCGCGTCACGGTGTCGACGATCCGGCGGACGCCTTCGGCCAGTACGTCCCGGAAGTCGACGACCGCCTCGTGGGTCCCGCCCACCAGTTGGTGCAGGCGTACCCGGTGGACGAAGGTCGGGCGCGGGTTGACCAGCGTCACTGTCACATCGTCGCGCCGCGTCATACGGTTGGCGGCCATGACGCCGGCGTATCCGCCGCCGATCACGAGGACATCGGTGTTCTCGGCCATGGTGTCTCCTCCGTTTCCAGGGGTTCGGCCTCAAGACACCGCGTCACCGAGCACTGTGACAGTTTGTGAGCCGGATCACACGCCGTGCGGCGTCAGCCCCTCGGGCGGAAGCCGCGGTGCAGGGCGACGATGCCGCCCGTCAGATTGCGCCACGCCACCCGGCTCCAGCCCGCCTCCTGCAGCCGGCCCGCGAGCGCCGGCTGGTCGGGCCACTCGCGGATGGACTCCGCGAGATAGACATAGGCGTCCGGGCTGCTGCTGACCCCCCGGGCGATCGGCGGCAGCGCGCGCATCAGGTACTCGGTGTAGACCGTCCGCAGCGGCGCCCAGGTCGGGTGGCTGAACTCGCAGATCAGCACGCGCCCCCCGGGCTTGGTGACCCGCCGCATCTCGGCGAGCGCCGCGTCCACGTCGCTGACGTTGCGCAGCCCGAAGGAGATGGTCACCGCGTCGAACGCGGCGTCCGCGAAGGGGAGCCGGGTCGCGTCCCCGGCGGTGAACGGCATCCAGGAGTGGCGCTGCTTGCCCTCGCGCAGCATGCCGAGCGAGAAGTCGCACGGCACCGTGAAGGCCCCCGCCTCAACGAACGGCAGCGACGAGGTTCCGGTGCCCGCCGCGAGGTCGAGCACCCGTTCACCGGGGCGCGCGTCCACGGCGGCGGCGACCGCCCGCCGCCACAGCCGGGCCTGGCCGAGCGAGAGCACATCGTTGGTGAGGTCGTACTTGGCCGCCACGTCGTCGAACATGGCCGCGACCTCGTGCGGCTTCTTGTCCAGGGATGCCCGCGTCACGTCTGGTGTTGTCCGTCCGGTCGTCAGTTCACGTCGAGTCGTCAGTTCACATCGATGAGCGCCAGTTCGGGGTGTGCCGTACCCCCGTCGATGGCGGTGGAGGACAGATGCGAGACGGCCCTGTCGTCCACCGGGTCCATCGCCGGGTCGTCGTGCACCACCAGGTGCTCGTACGTCGTCGCGCGCTGCGCCGGGACACGGCCCGCCTTGCGGATGAGGTCGATCAGCTCCATGCGGTTGGAGCGGTGCTTGGCACCCGCCGAGGAGACGACGTTCTCCTCCAGCATCACCGAACCGAGGTCGTCGGCGCCGTAGTGCAGCGAGAGCTGCCCGATGTCCTTGCCGGTGGTCAGCCAGGAGCCCTGGATATGGGCGACGTTGTCGAGGAAGATCCGCGCAATGGCGATCATCCGCAGGTACTCGAAGACGGTCGCCTGCGTCTGCCCCTTCAGATGGTTGTTCTCCGGCTGGTACGTGTACGGGATGAAGGCGCGGAAGCCGCCGGTGCGGTCCTGCACGTCGCGGATCATCCGCAGGTGCTCGATGCGCTCGGCGTTGGTCTCGCCCGTGCCCATCAACATGGTGGAGGTGGACTCCACGCCGAGGTTGTGGGCGATCTCCATGATCTCCAGCCAGCGCTCCCCGGACTCCTTGAGCGGCGCGATGGCCTTGCGGGGCCGGGCGGGCAGCAGTTCGGCGCCGGCGCCCGCGAAGGAGTCGAGACCGGCCGCGTGGATGCGCTCGATCGCCTCCTTCGGCGACACCCCGGAGATCCGCGCCATGTGCTCGACCTCGCTGGCGCCGAGGGAGTGGATGACCAGCTGCGGGAACGCCTTCTTGATCGCGGCGAAGTGCTCCTCGTAGTACTCCACCCCGAAGTCCGGGTGGTGGCCGCCCTGGAACATGATCTGGGTGCCGCCCAGCTCCACCGTCTCCGCGCAGCGGCGCAGGATGTCGTCCAGGTCGCGGATCCACACCTGGTCGCTCTTGGGCGAGGCGTAGAAGGCGCAGAACTTGCACGCCGTCACGCACGAGTTGGTGTAGTTGATGTTGCGCTCGATGATGTACGTCGCGATGTGCTCGGTCCCCGCGTACCGGCGGCGGCGCGCCTTGTCGGCGGCGGCGCCCAGCGCGTGCAGGGGCGCGTACCGATAGAGGTCGAGCGCCTCTTCGGGAGTGACGCGCCCACCGGTGGCGGCGCGGTCGAGGGCGGAGAGCAGGTCGGCTTCCGACACGTGCGCTGTCACCGTGGCGTCCCTCCAAAGGTCGCACATTCGACACATCTCGCCGCTTACCACAGCACAGCGGCGCCGGACCAGCCTACGCCAGGGCCGTCCGGCCGATCTTCCGAGTGCCCCGGGGCCCGGTCGCGGGGCCCGGCTGCGGGGCTCGATCCGGGTTCAGTCCCGGGACTGAGGACGGAGCATCTCCACCCGGACGTCGGGTGGGAAACCGGTCGTGGCGCCGGTACGGCGGGCGAACTCGGCGACGCCCTCCAGCTGCCGGGGGCCGAACCGGAAGTCGAGCGTGGTGAAGTACCGCTCCAGGACCTTCGGCTCGAAGATCTCGTAGCGTGCGGCGTGCTCGGCGACCTGGTCGACCTGCTCCATCGCCAGATCGCGGGAGGCGAGGAAGGCCCGGTGCGTCTCGTGCACCGTCTCCGGGGCCCGCTCCAGGAAGTCGCGGCGTACGGCCCACACGGCGAAGACGAACGGCAACCCCGTCCACTCCTTCCACAGCCGCCCCAGATCGTGCACCTGGAGATCCTCCTCGGGCAGCTGCCGCAGATAGGCACGCAGCCCCACGTCGCCGATGACGACGGCGGCGTCCGCCTCCTTCATCATCCGCTCCAGGTCGGGCGGGCAGCTGTAGTAGTCCGGCTGGACGCCGTACCGCTCCGCGAGCAGCAGCTGGGCCAGGCGGACGGAGGTGCGCGACGTCGAGCCGAGGGCCACCCGGGCGCCGTCCAGCTGGTCGAGGGGGACGCGGGAGACGATCTCGCACGACATGACGTCGCCGTCGCAGCCCACCGCGATGTCCGGGAGGGCGACGAGGTCGTTCGCGTTGCGCAGGAACTCCACCAGGGTGACGGGCCCCATGTCGAGCCGCCCGTCGATGATCATCTCGCTGAGCTTCTCGGGGGTGTCCCGGGTCAGGTCGAGGTCCAGCAGGGTGTGGGTGTGGACCAGGCCCCAGTACAGCGGCAGACAATTGAGGAACTGGATGTGCGCGACGCGGGGGCGGGTGCGCACATGCCTCGGTTTCGCAGTCACTCTCCGGAGAGTACGCCCCGGTCCGCATCCGGCCGCGCGGGGTCCCTCGGCGGGGTCGTGGGACATGATCCGCAACTCTTCCGCGCCGGCCACCACCGTGCTAGGCTCAGAGCCAAGTTGCAGTTTGGTTTCCCTTGCAGTACAGAGCCTGCGGAGCATGTGACCGCGGGCTCTCGTCGTTTTCAGGCTTCTTTGTGGGTTCTGGGAGCAGGGACACCCTTATAGGCCCAAGGAGGGCTTATGGCTACCGGAACCGTTAAGTGGTTCAACGCCGAAAAGGGCTTCGGTTTCATCGCCCAGGACGGCGGCGGTCCCGATGTCTTCGTCCACTACTCCGCGATCAACGCATCCGGTTTCCGCTCTCTTGAGGAGAACCAGATGGTGTCGTTCGATGTCACGCAGGGCCCGAAGGGCCCGCAGGCGGAGAATGTCACCGCGCAGTAGTCCCTGACTCTGCAGTATCCAAGGAGCCCCCGCCTCGGCGGGGGCTCCTGCCTTTTGTCCGCGCCCCGCTTCCGGAGCCCAAGCTCCGGTCCGGAGCCCGCGCCCCGTCCGGGGGCTCGCTCGCCGTCCGGCGGGCGGTCAGCAGCCCTGCTCGTAGCCCGCTATCGCGGCAACCTTCGCCGCCGAGGCCGAGCCCTCGTCGAAGTGCTGGTCCAGCCACTCGTCCAGCAGCGTACGGGCCAGTTCCAGGCCGATGACGCGCTGGCCGAAGCACAGGACCTGGGCGTTGTTGCTGAGCACGGAGCGCTGCACGGAGTAGCTGTCGTGCGCGGTCACGGCCCGGATGCCGGGGACCTTGTTGGCGCTGATCGCGACGCCCAGCCCGGTGCCGCAGACCAGCAGCGCCCGGTCGGCCTCGCCGTCGGCCACCCGGCGGGCCGCCTCGACGGCGACATGGGGGTAGGCCCTGCCGAGGTCGGAACTGCCGGCCCCGTCGCCGCCGACGCCGACGTCGAAGACCTCGGCCACCCGGGCGTCACCCAGCAGGTCCTTCTTGAGGGCTTCCTTGTAGTCGAGACCCGCGTCGTCGCAGCCCACGACGACACGGAACGGCCGGGGCGCTGCGGGGGTGCTGCTCATGGTGCGTTCCTCCTGGTGACGGGGTCAGAGGGCAGGTCGTACGGTGTCGGCCACGGCTCCCAGGACCATCGCCAGCGAGGTGGCGCCCGGGTCCGGGGTGCCGATGCTGCGTTCGGCGAGCGGCCGGGCCCGGCCCAGCCTCGGGCGCAGCTCGGCGGTGGCCTCGGCGGCGGTACGGGCCACATCGGCGGCGGCACCGAGGGCCTCGGCGGGCGGACTGCCCGCCTCCAGCCGCTCCTGGAAGGCGGTCACGAACGGGGCGAGCGCGTCGACCAGCGTCTTGTCGCCCGGCTCCGCCTTGCCGAGCGTGGTGACGGCCTCCAGCGCGGCCCGCGCGCCGTCGGCCAGTTCCGTCGGCGCGGGAGCGCGGTCGGCGGGGAGCGCGGAGCCGAGAGCGCGCAGCCCCGCGCCCCACAGCGCTCCCGAGGTGCCGCCCGCCTCGGCCGCCCACGCGTCCCCGGCCGCACCGAGCAGTGCGGCCGGTGCGGCCTCGGTGGCCTGCGCCTTCTCGGCGGCGGCGAGCGCCGCGTCCACGCCCTTGCACATACCGCGTCCGTGGTCCCCGTCCCCGGCGACGGCGTCGAGCCGGCCGAGGGCCTCCTCCTGCTCGTGCAGCAGGGTGTGGGCCGCTCGGAGGGCCCGTACGGCGGTGCTGCCGACGGTGATCGCCTCGCCGGTCGCGAGGGCGGGCTGTGCTGCCGCACGGCCGGCCGTCGCCGTGCGGGGTGCGCTCGCCGCCCTGCCGGTGGCGGTCGCTTCGGGGGCGGTCCCGCCGCGGCGGAAGGCGGGGGTGTCGGCGGGGGCGAGCCAGAGCCGTTCCAGCTCGTCGTCCAGCCAGGTGACGGTCAGCGAGCAGCCCGCCATGTCCAGTGAGGTGACCAGTTCACCGACCTCCGGACGGATCAGCTCCAGCCCCGCCTCGGTGAGCAGCCGCTCGACGGACGCCCACAGGACGTACAGCTCCTCGTACTTGGTGGCGCCCAGACCGTTGAGGAGGACCGCCACCCGGCGGCTGTCGGCGGCCTCGTCGGGCCGTTCGGCCAGCAGCCCCTCCACCAGGGTGCCGGCCAGCTCCTGAGCCGACGTCAGCTCGCTCTCGCGCACGCCGGGCTCCCCGTGGATGCCCAGCCCGAGGCCCAGCTTGCCCTCGGGCACGGTGAACAGCGGCTCCCGCTGGCCCGGGAGCGTGCAGCCCGCGAACGCGACACCCAGCGAGCGGGTACGGGCGTTGGTGTGCTCCGCGACCCGGACCACCTCCTGAAGGCTCGCGCCCTCCTCGGCCGCTGCGGAGGCCGTCTTGTAGACGGTGAAGCCCCCCGCTATGCCGCGGCGCCGGTCCGCCTCGGCGGCGGGGGCGCTGGCGATGTCGTCGGTGACGGCGAAGCAGCGGGCCGGTATGCCCTCGTCGGTCAGCCGCTGGGCGGCCTGACCGAAGTTCATGACGTCGCCCGCGTAGTTGCCGAACATGAACAGCACACCTGCCCCCGTCTCGGCCTCCGCCGCCACGGAGTACGCCTGCGCGGCGGACGGGGAGGTGAAGACGTTGCCTATCACCGATCCGTCGGCGAACCCCTTGCCGACCACCCCGCAGAAGGCGGGGTAGTGGCCGGAGCCGCCGCCGGTCAGCACGGCGACCTTCGCGGTGCCGGGGCGGTGCGCCCTGACGACACCGCCGCCGCCCGGGACTGCTCGGACGTGGTCGGGGTGCGCCGCGACGAAGCCTTGGACCATGTCCTCGGCGAAGCGGGCCGGGTCGTTGAATACGCGGGTCATGGAGGACTCCAGCAGTTCGTTGTGCCCTGGGACCGGACAGCGCCGAGCCGCGACCGGAGCGGGTCCCGGTGCCGGAAGGCGCGCGAGGGGCCGGGGCGGATTCACCAGGAGACGGGGTTGGCCGGGGGCGGGGTTCGCGGGGCGGGGTTCACCAGCAGGCGGGATTCACCAGGACTGGCGGGCTCTTTCCAAGGTGTCGAGATACCGGTGGTAGCCGTCCTCGTAGAAGGCGACCGCCGCGTCGTCGGCGCGGGCGACCCGGCCGCCGCCTGCGGCATCGGCGCTTCCGGCGTCGACGCCCAGCGCGCGCCACGCCACCCGAGCGGCGCCGCGGATGCCCACGGCGTCCTCGCGTACCTGCACGTCCCGCCCGAGCACACCGGCGAAGATGCGGCCCCATTCACCGGAGCGGGCTCCCCCGCCGCAGGCGGTGACGGCTCCGTCGACGCCGAGGGTCTCCAGGCAGTGCCGGGCCGAGTAGGCGACCGCTTCGCACAGGGCGCGGACCAGGTCGGCGCGGCCGGTCAGCGGAGAGAGCCCGTCCAGGCGCCCACGGGCGCGGGCGTCCACGAAGGGGGCCCGCTCACCGCTGGTGGACAGGAACGGCAGGGCCGTCACTCCGGCGGCGCCGTACGGGGACTGGGCCAGCAGCGCGTCGAGTTCTTCGATGCGCACGCCGAGCATCCCCAGCAGCCAGTCCAGCCCCGCGGTGCCGATCATGGCGGGCATCACCCGCAGATACCGGCCCTCGTAGGGGGTGGCCAGGACCATGCCGGCCGCCTCGTCGGCCGCGCCCGGTGCGGGGTCGTCGCTCAGCACCTGGCAGGCCAGCGTCGTACCGACGATGAGGTTGCCCTCGCCGACCTGCTGAAGGCCCGAGCCGAAGCCGCAGGCGGGGATGTCGAACGGGCCGGCGCTCACCGGCAGCCCGGCGGGCAGCCCCAGCTCGGCGGCCACCTTGGGCAGCAGTCCGAACAGCGCGCCGGGCGGTGCGGGTTCGGCCAGCAGTCCCCGCCAGCGGCCCAGTCCGCACAGCTCCAGTGCCTCGTCGTCGTAGCTGCGGCGTGCCACGTCCAGGAACGGCACCGAGGCGTCGGAGGCGTCCACCGTCCGTTCACCGGTGAAGCGCTGGGCGATGGCGTCGACGCAGTACCCGGCCACGTCGGCCGCGGCGAGCCGCTCGGGCTCGTGTTCGGCCAGGTGGGCCAGGAGCGGTCCGGCGGCGCCCGGGAACATACCGGCCCCGGTGCGCCGGTAGACCTCCCGCGCCGTGCCGTCGGCGGCCCACTTGTCCAGGACGGGTGCCGCGCGGCCGTCCATCCACGACAGCGCGCGGCCGACCGGACGGCCGCGGGCGTCCCGCAGCCACAGGCCATCGCCCTGACCGGTCAGGGCGAGGGCTTCGACGGGCTCGTTCGGGTCGAGCTGTGCGGCATCGGCGACGGCGGCCCGTACGACGGTGACGACCGTACCGATGACCTCGTCCATGTCCTGCTCGACGCGGTTGCCCGGCAGCGTGTAGAGCGTGCTGCGGGCCTCGTGCGCGGGGGTGGTGCGCCCGTCACGCGCGATGAGCTGGGCCTTGGTGACCGAGGTGCCGACGTCGACCCCGACGATCATGACTGCTGCCCTCCCCCGGCCGCTCCCGTGGTGTCGAACACCTCCGGGTTCACCACGAACTCGGGGCGCTCGCCGCGCAGATACGCGGCCGCCTGCGCCGCGGTGATGGCCGCGGCACGGTCGGCGGTCTGCCGGGTGGCGCCCGCCAGGTGCGGGGTGGTGATGACGTTGGGCGCCCGGTGCAGCGGCCAGTCGGCGGGCGGCGGCTCGACGTCGTACACGTCCAGGGCCAGCGCGCCCAGATGGCCGGACTTCAGCATCGCGGGCAGCGGGCCGTAGTCCATGAGTTCACCGCGCGCGGAGTTGACGAGCACCGCGCCCTTGGGGAGCAGCTTGAGGTTGTCGGCGTTCAGCATGTGCCGTGTCTCGGGGGTGACGCGGGCGTGCAGACTGACGACCGAGCTGCGGCGCAGCAGCTCTTCCAGGGCCACCAGCTCCACGCCGTCGGCCGCCGCCTTGGCCGGGTCGGCGTAGGGGTCGGCGACCAGCACCTCGGAGCCGAAGGCGCGCAGCACCCGGGCGACGATGGCACCGATGGCGCCGTAGCCGACGAGCCCGACGGTGGTGCCGTCCAGCTCGATGCCCGCGTTCTCGATGGCGTAGTAGTCGCCGCGCCAGGTGCCCTTCTTCAGCTCCGCGTCGGAGGCGGGGATCCGGCGCAGCGCGGCGAGCATCAGCCCGAGCGCGAACTCGGCGGCGGCTGCCGCATTGCGGCCGGGGGTGAAGGTGACGGGGATGCCGGCGCGGGTGGCGGCCTCGACGTCCACGTTGACGGGGCCGCCGCGGGCCACCGCGATCAGCTTGAGGTTCGGGGCCTCGCGAATGACGCGCTCGGTGAACGGCGCCATCTGGATGAGCGCCACCTCGGCGTCGCCGAGCGCTTCGAGCAGCTCGTCCTCGGTCCCGCTGGCCTCCTTGACGTTGCCGACGGGCCCGAAGGGGGTGTGCGGCCAGGGGGTGGTCTGGGTGCGGAAGTCCAGTGCGGTGCCCGGGGCGGCTTCCTTGAGCGCGTCGACGAACAACTGGGGGGCGATGAAGTGGTCGCCCGAGGCCAGCACCTTGATCGGGTCAGCTGTCGGGTCCGTCATGCCCGGTCACCTTCCTTGAGCTGGGAGAGCAGATAGCGGCGTACGTCGTCGTGGTCGCTCGCGCAGTGGGCGGCGCCCGCCAGTGCGTCGGCGGCCGGCGGATAGCCGGGGTTGGGGATGGCGACGACCGTCATCCCGGCCGCCGCGGCGGCGCGCAGCCCGTTGCTGGAGTCCTCGACCGCCAGACAGTCGGCCGCGGGGACGCCGAGCTTGTCGGCGGCCGCGAGGTAGACGTCCGGGCTGGGCTTGCCGCGCGGGACCTCTGCGCTGGAGACGGTGGCCTTGAAGTGGTGGTCGACTCCATGGTGCGCGAGGACGGCGTCGATCACGCGGCGCGGCGCGGAGGAGGCCAGCGCGATGGGCCCGCGCGCGGCGGCTTCGGTGATCATCTCGCGGGCGCCGGGCAGCAGCTCGATCTCCCCGTCCTCCAGCGCCTTGATCATGCCGTCCACGACGGTGCGCTCGGTGTCGGCGACGCTGTCGCCGCCGCCGGCGAACTCGGTGAGGAAGGCGGCCCATTCCGGGGCGCTCATTCCCTGGCAGCTCTTGGTCTGCTCGGGCCCCCACTGCTTGCCGCGCTCGGCGGCGAACGCGGTCCACAGCCGCTCCCAGAGATGCTCGCTCTCGACGAGCACTCCGTCCATGTCAAACACCACTGCATCGGCCACGGCCGGAACTCCTCACCTTCGGCTCCCAGCAAATTAACACTGCTTCTGTTATCTGTCACTCATGCGTTGATACGCCCACCACAAGCAATGTGAGGCTTCCGCCGATCCGGGGGCCGAACCGAACCGTACGGGGTGCAGGATGGTCCGTATGACCGCCCATTCAGCAGCGCGCGCCACGCGCCAGAAGCGTCAGCAGCAGATCGTCGACCACGTGCTGGCCAAGGGCGACGCCTCGGTGGCCGAGCTGACGGAGCTGACCGGCGTCAGCGTGATGACCGTGCACCGGGACATC
Organism: Streptomyces smyrnaeus; assembly: GCF_017676345.1. Taxonomy (GTDB): domain Bacteria; phylum Actinomycetota; class Actinomycetes; order Streptomycetales; family Streptomycetaceae; genus Streptomyces; species Streptomyces smyrnaeus. The sequence goes on from NZ_JAFFZM010000016.1 coordinate 165,118, forward strand.
GCCGAACTCGCCGATCGCGGCATCCTGCGCAAGTACCACGGCGGAGTCTCGGCCCAGCCCTCCACCGTCTTCGAGTCCAGCTCGGACTTCCGGCTGCACGCGCACACCGGCGAGAAGGAGGCGCTGGCCAGGGCCGCGCTGGAGTTCGTGACGCCGGGCATGTCGCTGATGCTGGACGACTCGACCACCGCTCTGGCCTTCGCGAAGCTGCTGCCGCAGGTGGGACCGCTGACCGTGGTCACCAACTACCGGCTGATCACCGAGGAGCTGCGGCCCGTGGAGGACGTACGGCTCATCGGGATCGGCGGCGAGTACTCGCGCACCCACGACTCGTGGATCGGGCTCTCCGCGCTGGAGATGATCAAAAGCTTCTCGGTGGATCTGACCGTCGTGTCCACCTCCGCCATCACCGGCACCATGACCTACCACCAGGAGCAGGAGATCGTCGCCCTCAAACGCGCGATGCGGGAGGCCGGCTCGGTGAGCGTGCTGCTGATGGACCACAGCAAGGTCGGCCGCAGCGCTCTGCACCGGCTCGACCCGGTGCGCGCGTTCGACCATGTGGTGCTGTCCGGCCCGGTGGACGACGAGCTGGTGGCGGAGCTGCGGAAGCTGACGGACGTACGGGTCGTGTCGGCGTAGCGCCCCTCCTGCGACAGGGGTCCGGCTACGCGAGGGATTCGCGCTGTTACGCGGTAGCGAACTTGACCGTTACTTTTAACATAGCTCTTGATATTTCTCGCAGGCGGGCTGAGGATCTGCGGTGCACCAACTGGTTACCTCAGAGCGGAGGCCCCCCGATGACGGATCCAGCGACCCGAGCCCCTGACGGAGGGCTACTCGATCGCATAGGGCTGCCGAAGCCCCTGGTCCTCGGATACATCGGCGTACTGCTGTTCATGATCGGCGACGGGGTCGAGAGCGGGTTCATCGCGCCCTACATGGCCGACCACGGCGCGGGCACCGATGTGAAGGCCGGCTACGTCATCACCGCCTACGGCGTCGCCGTGATGCTGGCCTCCTGGTTCTCCGGCGCGCTGTCCGAGGTGTGGGGCCCGCGCAAGGTGATGTGGGTCGGCCTGGGCATCTGGGCGGTCTTCGACGCGCTCTACCTGGTCTTCGCGCTCGGCACCGAGAACTACCCGATGATGCTGATCCTCTACGGCATCCGCGGCTTCGGCTATCCGCTCTTCGCCTTCGGCTTCCTCGTCTGGATCACCGGCACAGCGCCGAAGGCCCGGCTGGGCACCGCCGTGGGCTGGTTCTACTTCGCCTTCACCGGCGGCCTGCCCACCCTCGGCTCCCTGTGGTCCAGCTTCACCATCCCCGCCATCGGCGAGATGGGCACCCTGTGGAGCGCGCTCGGCCTGATCCTGCTCGGCGGCGCCGTCGCACTGGTGGGCGCCAAGCGGCGGGCGGGCGGCGAACGGCTGGCCGACCCCGGCGTGACCACGGGCCAGTCGCTGTTCAACAGCGTCTCGATCGTCTGGACCCACCCACGCGTCCTGGTCGGCTGCCTGGTGCGCATCATCAACACCGCACCCGAGTTCGGCATGCTCGTGTATCTGCCGCGGATCTTCTCCGACGACGTCGGCTTCGGCACCGACAAGTGGCTCCAGCTGCTGGCGATCATCTACGGCACCAACATCTTCTTCAACCTGATCTTCGGTGCCGTCTCCGACAAGATCGGCTGGCGCACCACCATCGCCACGTTCGGCGCCTTCGGCTGCGCGGTCAGTGTGACGGTGCTCTACTTCGTACCGACCTGGCTGGGCCCGGACTACTACTGGGTCGCCGTGCTCGCCGGCATGCTGTACGGCGCCACGCTGGCCGGCTTCGTGCCCATCTCCGCGCTGATCCCGAACATGGCCCCCGACAACAAGGGCGGCGCGATGGCGCTCCTCAACCTCGGCGCGGGCGGCGCCGCCTTCGTGGGCCCGGCCATCGCCTCGCTGTTCCTCCCGCTGGTGGGAGCGGGCGGCGTGACGATCGTCTTCCTGGTGCTGTACCTGGTCGCCATGGTGCTGACCTTCTTCCTCAAGATGCCCGAGGAGCAGGGCGGCTCCGGCTCCCCCGTCGCCGCCTCACCGCCTGGCAAGAGCTCGGCCCCCACACCTGCCTGAGGCTCCGCCGAGGGGGTGCCCCCGCCCGCCGCTCGCGGGCTGCGGGCGGCCGGTGGCCGGTGGCCGGTGGCCGGTGGCCGGCCGCGCTGTTCCCCGCGCCCCTTCGGTGGCGCGGGGAACAGCCGGTTCTGAGGGCGTCAGAGGTCGTAGGAGAAGGTCACCTTCACCTCCTGCTCCCCCTCGCGCACCTCGTAGGACCCCGTCCCGGCCAGGCCGGAGAGTTCTCCCGTGCCCGAGCCCGGGACCACCTCGAAGGTGCAGCGGATGACGCCCTCCTCGTCGAAGGTGCCCTGCTGCTGGACGGCGAAGGTGCCCTCGTGGCCGTCGACCGACCCGGTCAGCAGCTCCATCCCGCAGAAGGAGCCGCACTTTCCGACGGTGTAGGTCAGCAGGTACTGGCAGGTGGTGCCCTCCGCCTCGATGCCGCCCCTGTAGTTGTTGACGATGGCCGCGTGCGCCAGCCGCGGGCCGCGGTCGGAGTCGGTGACGTTCTTCTCGTCCCAGGTCGAGACGGTGAAAACGGCGTCGGTGGACTGCTGGGTCATATGAGGTGGCCTTTCGCTGCGGTTGCTGTTCGACGGCGTACCGGCATCCTTCCGGCCGTACCTGACACCCTGTGTCAGGTACGGCGCACCAGCCGCGAGAATGACGGCATGCGCGCCGACCGGCTCCTCTCGCTGCTCCTCCTGCTGCAAGGCCGCGGCCGGATGACGGCCCCCGAACTCGCCGCCGACCTGGGTGTCTCCGTCCGCACCGTCTACCGCGACATCGAGGCGCTCAGCTCCTCCGGCGTCCCGGTCTACGCCGACCGCGGCCCGGCGGGCGGCTACCGGCTGATGGACGGGTACCGCACCCGCCTCACCGGGCTGACCGGCCACGAGGCGGGCTCCCTCTTCCTGTCCGGACTCCCGGGCCCCGCCCAGGAGCTGGGGCTCGGCGCCGTACTGACCACAGCCCAGCTGAAGGTGCGCGCCGCGCTCCCCGACGCGCTCGCCGAGCACAGCCGACGCGTCCAGGACCGGTTCCACCTGGATGCGCCGGGCTGGTTCCGGGACGCGGACCCGGTGCCGTATCTGCCGCAGGTCGCCGATGCGGTGTGGGAGCAGCGGGTACTGCAGGTGCGCTACCAGCGCTGGCAGGGCGAGGTGCGGCGCGAGCTGCACCCGCTGGGCATCGTCCTCAAGGGCGGCATCTGGTACGCGGTCGCGGTCGCCGCGGCCCAGAACGCGGACGGCGAGGGCGCCGTCCGTACGTACCGGATCTCCCGGCTGGTGGAGGTCAGCACCGCCGACGAGACCTTCGAGCGGCCCGCGGGCTTCGACCTGCCCGGCTACTGGGAGGCGTCGACGCAGCGCCTGGAGGCGATGCTCCGCCAGGAGGTGGCCCGGCTCCGGCTCTCCCCGGCGGGCCGACGGCTGCTCGTCGCGAAGTTCGGTACCTCGGGCGAGCGTGCGCTGGAGGGCGCGGGACCGTCGGGCGAGGACGGGTGGGCCGAGGTGGAGCTGGCCGTCGAGTCGCTGCCGGTCGCCGTCTCCGATCTGCTCAGCCTGGGCGCGGAGGCGGAGGTGCTGGGGCCGCCCGCACTGCGGGAGGCCGTGGTCGAAGCCGTCCGCGCCCTGGCGGCCCGCTATCCACCAAAAGTCTGACGGCACACCGGCGACGAGATCGGGCAGCCCAGGGCCGGAGCGTGTTGCGCTCCTGACTGATGCATCAGTCAGGAGCACAATCACCTCTGATTCACCGGGTATACCTGCGCAAACGCAAACAAAGCGACCACCCGATCATTGCGCTTATCTCAACGTGCCCGTACGGTGGCCGCATGCGGAACACAGCGGGCGACAGGATCCAGGACGGCGCGGGCGAGATCGCCGAGCGCGTCCGCAAGGTCGTCGAGGCCGCCGGATGCAGCCAGCGGGAGTTCGCCCGGCGCATCGTGATGGACCCGTCCAAGCTCTCCCGTTCGCTCGGCGGCACCCGCCGCTTCACCGTCGCGGAACTGGCGCGGATCGCCGACGCGGGGCAGGTCGACGCCGGATGGCTGCTCGGATCCGGCAGCACCGGGTCCGACGAGCCGAAGACCCCGAGCGTCGCGCCGCCCCCCACCGGCGGGACGCGGACGACTGCGCTTCCCGCCGCCGGACGCCCGCTGCAGATCGTGCGGGAGACGGTGCGGCTCATCGCGGAGCACGGTTTCCATGCCGTCCGGGTGGCCGACATCGCCGCAGCGTGCGACACCAGCACCGCCGCCATCCACTACCACTTCCCCGGCCGCGCCGAGCTGCTGGAGGCGGCGGTGCGCTGGTGCATGGACGAGGACACCGCCCGCCGCGCTGCGCGGATCGCCGAGGCCGGCGCGGACGAGGACGCCGCCGCGGAACTGGACGAGCTCCTCGCCCTGCAGACACCTCGTACCGAGCAGCAGCGGCGGCAGTGGCTGGTGTGGCTCGACCTGTGGGCCGAGGCCGCGCGCTCGACCGCGATCGGAAAGCTGCACGTCGAGTACTACCGGCAGTGGCGCACCACCGTCGCCGACGTCGTCCGGCGCGGTATCGCCCAGGGCGTCTTCCGCGAGGTCGACCCCGAGTTCAGCGCCCTGCGGCTGACCGCGCTCGTCGACGGACTGGCCTCCCAGGTGCTGGCCAGCGCAGCCGGAGCCGAGGACGGTACCGGCCCCGACGACATGTACGCGGCGCTGCGCGCGTATGTGCGCACCGAGCTCCTCCCCAAGCCCACCGACTGAGCACCGACCACTCCGCCCACCCCTCCCGGAGGTATCGCCATGCCCATGAACGAGAACGTCATCATCACCGCCGCCCTCACCGGCGCCGGTGACACCGTCGGACGCAGCCCGCATGTGCCCGTCACCCCCGAGCAGATAGCCGTATCGGCCGTCGAGGCGGCCGAGGCGGGCGCCGCCGTCGTGCACATCCACGTACGCGACCCCGAGACCGGCGCCCCCTCGCGGGACCGGAAGCTGTACCGCGAGGTCGTCGAGCGGATCAAGGAGACCGGTACGGACGTCGTCATCAATCTGACCGCCGGCATGGGCGGCGATCTGGTGCTCGACGCGGACCAGCCGCTGGAGAAGGGCGCACTGGAGGGTACGGACCTGGTCGGCGGCCTCGACCGGCTGCCGCACGTGGAGGACCTGCTGCCCGACATCTGCACCCTGGACTGCGGGTCGCTCAACTTCGGCGACCAGCTGTACATCTCCACGACGGAGATGCTGCGCAAGGGGGCACGGCGCATCCAGGAACTCGGCGTCAAGCCGGAGCTGGAGATCTTCGACACGGGGCAGCTGTGGTTCGCCAAGCAGCTGCGGGACGAGGGGCTGCTGGACGAGCCGACCCTCTTCCAGCTGTGCATGGGCATCCCGTGGGGCGCCCCGGCGGACCCGGGTGTGCTGCAGTCGATGGTCAACTTCCTGCCGGCGGGTGCGCAGTGGGCCTCGTTCGCGCTGGGGCGGATGCAGATGCCGTGGGTGGCGCAGTCGATTCTGCTCGGCGGAAATGTGCGGGTGGGGTTGGAGGACAACCTGTATCTGAGCCGGGGTGTGAAGGCGACGAACGCGCAGTTGGTGGAGCGCGCCGTGACCATCACCGAGTCCCTGGGAGCCTCGGTGGCCTCCCCCGCCGAGGCCCGCACCCGGCTGGGACTCGCGCCCCGGTGACCCCCACCCCGCCCCGTCCCCCGTCCCCCGAGATACAGCACGAGCACGAAGGAGCCCACACCATGACAACAGCACTCCCTCCCGATGAGGTGCGCCGGGTCACCTGTGTCGGCGCCGGTGTCATAGGCGGCGGCTGGGTCGCCCATTTCCTGGCCCGCGGTTACGACGTCACCGCGTGGGACCCCGCACCGGACGCCCCCGAGAAGCTGCGCCGCCTGGTGGACGCGGCCTGGCCGGCGCTCACCCGGCTGGGGTTGGCCGAAGGCGCGTCGCCGGAGCGGCTCACAGTCGCGCCGGCCCTCGAAGAGGCCTGTGCGCAGGCGCAGTTCGTCCAGGAGAGCGCGCCGGAGAAGCTGGAGCTCAAGCGGGACCTGCTGGCACAACTGGACGCGGCGACGCCGAAGGATGTCGTCATCGCCTCGTCCACGTCCGGCTACCCGATGACGGACATGCAGACGCAGGCCGCGGACCCGCAGCGGCTGCTGGTGGGGCACCCGTTCAACCCGCCGTATCTGATCCCGCTGGTCGAGGTGGTCGGCGGGCGGAGCACCGCGCAGTGGGCCGTCGAGTGGGCGTCGCGGTTCTACGAGGTGGCGGGCAAGTCGGTGATCACGATGGAACGGGAGCTGCCCGGGTTCATCGCCAACCGGTTGCAGGAGGCGCTGTGGCGGGAGGCGCTGCACATGGTCGCCAACGGAGAGGCGACGGTGAAGGAGATCGACGACTCGATCACCGAGGGGCCGGGGCTGCGATGGGCGTTCATGGGCCCGTGCCTGACGTTCGCGCTGGCGGGCGGCGAAGGCGGAATGGGTCATATGCTCGACCACTTCGGGCCGTCCCTGAAGTCTCCGTGGACCCGGCTGGAGGCTCCCGAGCTGGACTCCGCCCTGCGGGAGGCGATGGTCGCGGGGTGCGAGGAGGCGGCCGACGGGCGCAGCATCGCCGAACTGGTCGCCGAGCGGGACCAGGGCGTCATCGACGTGCTGCGGGCCACCGGCCGGCTGCCGGGTGGGGATGCCCGATGACGCGGCTGCCTTCCTTCGAACAGACGGTCCGCCCCGAGTGGATCGACTACAACGGCCATATGAGCGAGGCGTTCTACGTCCTCGTCTTCGGCCACGCGACCGACGCGATGATGGACGCTGTGGGCCTGGGCCCCACGTACCGGGAGCGCACGGGCTGTTCGCTGTACACCGTCGAGGCGCATGTGCGGTATCTGAGTGAGGTGCCGGAGGGAGCGCCGCTCGCGGTGCGGACCCGTGTTCTCGGTGTCGCCGGGAAGAAGCTCCGGTTCGTGCACGAGATGAACGTCGAGGAGCAGGTGGTCGCCACCAGCGAGCTGTTCGCGCTGCACGTCGGGGCCGAAGGCAGCGTGCCGTTCCCCGACGAGGTGGAGCAGCGGCTCGCGGACCTCGTCGAGGAGGCACCGGAGTGGGCGGGTCGGGCCATCGCGCCGGTCGGCTGGCCTGGGCGATGTTGACGTTTCAGGGTGGGAATCCGACAATGAGCCCCATGGTCGCGCACTCCACCTCACCGCTCGGACGCCACGGCGTCCCGTGGCGGCGTGGGTGCGAGCGATCCGGTCTCTAGGTGTGACGCCGGCTCCCCGTGCGGGAGCGACGGAGCCACCGCGCCATGGCGCGGTAGGTGCATTGTCCACCGTTGATCGGATCCGCTGGAGGACCTTTCATGAGCACCACCATCCCTGAGACGACTGCCGCTCTTCGTGACGCCCGCGTTCCGGAGGGCGGCCTGTACGAAGGCGTGCGTATTCTGCGGCCCTTCCCCGAGAGCTGGGAGGAGCGCCCCTACGAGCTGATCGAGGTCGTGCCGCAGACGCGCGTCATCGGCGCGGAGATCCGGGGCGCCGATCTGTCCCGGCCGCTGAGCCCCGCGCTGCGTGCGGAGCTGAACCGGGCGCTGCTGGAGTGGAAGGTCCTCTTCTTCCGCGGCGCCGACCTCACCCCGCAGCAGCAGGCCGCGTTCGCGCGGCACTGGGGCGAGTTGGAGACCAACCCGCTGCTGGCGCGCGGCTCCAGCGACGAGATCGTCCGCTTCGACAAGGGCGCCGCGACGCGGCCCACGTACGAGAACGTGTGGCACACCGACGTCACCTTCCGTGAGCGGCCCGCGATGGGTGCGGTGCTGCAGCTGCGGGAGGTGCCGCCGCTGGGTGGGCACACCATGTGGGCCGACATGGCCGCCGCGTACGACAATCTGCCGTCCCATGTGCGGGAGCGGATCGACGGGGCGACGGCGGTGCACGACTTCATCCCCGGGTTCGCACGGTTCACCTCGGCCCAGCGGCTGGCCGAGCTGCAGGAGCAGTTCCCGCCGGTCGAGCACCCGGTGGTGCGAACGCACCCGGAGACGGGCCGCAAGATGCTGTTCGTGAACACCTCGTTCACCACCCACATCGTGGGGATGGAGCGCGAGGAGAGCGACCAGCTGCTGGCCGAGCTGGTCCGTCAGGCGCATGTCCCGGAGTACCAGGTGCGGTTCGCCTGGCAGCCCGGTGACATCGCGTTCTGGGACAACCGGGCCACCCAGCACTACGCCCTGTTCGACTACGCGCCGCACCGGCGGGTGGCCGAACGGGTGGCCATCGTCGGCGACAGGCCCTTCTGAACCGCCGACCTCAAGCCGCTTCGCCCGCCCCCCTTCCCCCGGAGGGGCGGGCGAAGCCGTCCCCCGCGCGGGTTTCACCCCACCGTCAGCAGCGTCTTGCCCAGCACTTCGCGGGCCTCGATGGCGGTGTGCGCCTTGGCGGCGTCCTCCAGCGGGAAGGTCTGCCCGACCACCGGGCGCAGCCGGCCTGCCGCGGCCTCGGACAGGGCGCGGTCCAGCAGGGGCTTCGCCTCGGCCGGGGACAGCTGGACCTGTTCGATACCTGCCAGCGTGACCTCGCGGGCCTCGGCCGCCTCCGGGTCGACCTCCGCGAAGCCGCCGGAGGGTGCCCCGTGCGCGGAGAAGCGGGCTCCGCGTGCGGCCAGCTCGAAGGCCCGGCTGCCGATGGTGCCGCCCACGCCGTCGAACACCACATGGACGCCGGCTTCGCCGACCGCCTCCCGCACCCGGTCCGGCCAGTCGGGCCGCGCGTAGTCGACCACCGCGTCGGCGCCCAGCTCCTGCTGGGCGAGGGCGAGTTTCCGTTCGCCGCGAGCAGCCGCGACGACCCGGGCGCCGGCGGCCTTGGCCAACTGCACCAGCAGTGCGCCGAGCCCACCGCCCGCCGCCAGGACGAGCACCCAGGCGCCGGGGCGCAGATTGCCTGCGCCGACGGCGTTGTCGAAGAGCCGTACGGCGGTGGGGCCGTCGTGCACCAGCGCGGTCGCCGTGGCCAGGTCGAGCCCCGCGGGTACGACGCTGACCGTCTCGATCGGGGCGAGCGCGCGCTGCGCGTACCCGCCCGCGGCAGGCGCTGCGGTCTTGCTGACGACCTGCCTTCCCCGCCAGGCGGCACCGATGTCCGCGCCCAGCAGGTCGATCCGGCCGCCGACCGCGCCGCCGGGTACATACGGCAGCGCGGGGTCGAAGAAGGCACCGTCCCGCCTGATCTGGGTCTCCAAAAAGATCACGTCGGCGTAGGCGACCTCGATGACCACCTGCCCGGGGCCGGGGGCGGGGTCGGGCAGTTCGACGACCTCCAGCACTTCGGGACCGCCGAAGCGCGATACCTGGATTCCACGCATTGCAACCACTCTCCTCACGCCGACGACCGTCGGCTGGACACGAGAGCAGTCTTCAACTTGAACAAAGGTTGAGGTCAACTCGGGCGGGCGAGGCGGTCAGGCGGGCGTACGCACCTCGTCGCGGATGCGGCTGACGCGCTCCGCCCAGGCCTCAAGGTCCACGCTCTTCGGGTCGACCGAGTAGGTGTCGGCGCTGTCCTTGGCGACGTAGGCCGCGGTGCCCGGGTCGCTCCAGGCGCAGACGGGGATCGTCAGCTTCCGGCCGGCCTGCGACTTGACCAGCACCTCGCAGGTCAGCGGGTCGCCACCGGCCGGGGTGATGTCGCGGCGCTTGACGGCCACCTCCATGGCCGAGCCCGACTCCATGCCGTCCATCATCTGGTTCTTGGACAGCTCCGGGTTTCCGTAGTCCTCGCCGGTGGCCGCGCCGTAGAGGAGGCGGGAGGTGTCGGAGGAGTTGGAGTAGGAGCCCAGATGGGCCGTCTCGCCCGGCCGTGCGGGCTTGACCGAGTCGCTGAGGTCCTTGCGGAGCCGGTACCGGCCGTCCTCCAGCGTCTTGGGGAAGCTCAGCTTGTAGGTGGTCCTCGACTCGCTGGGGCTCGGCGTCGGCTCCTCGTCGTCGGAAGGCTCCTCGGAGGGCTCGCCGGAGGACTCGTCGGAGGGCGAGCCGGACTGCTCGGAGGAGGCCTTGTTGTCGGCGGAGTCGTTCTTGTCGTCGTCACCGCCCGAGAGGGCCAGCAACGTCCCCGCCACCGCGACGGCGACGACCAGGACGGCGGCCACCACGATGCCGACGACCTTGTTGCTGCGGTTCGGTGAGGGCGGCGGGCTGCCGTACGGGGCCGGGAAGCCACCGGGGCCGTACGGTGCTCCGGGCCCGCCCGGTGCTCCGGGGCCGACCGGTGCTCCAGGGCCGACCGGTGCTCCGGGCCCGGCCGGTGGCTGCCCGTAACCGCCGCCCGGCGGCCCGCCGAAACCGCCGTTCTGCGGCTCGCCGAAGCCACCCCCGGACGGGGGGCCGAAACCACCGCCGCCCGGAGGGTGGCCCGGGGGCTGGTTCGGTGGCTGCGGGGGTGTCGTCATCCCGTGTCCCTCCCGGCGAGGGAGGAGTTCCCCGTCCCCCGACCGTGCTCTGCCTGCGCTGAGGTCACGGTACCGCCGTTGGCCAGAGGATGACTCTCGGGATATCCGCTCAGCGCACGTAGAGCTTGTCGATCTCCGCGGCGAAGTCCCGCACGATCGCTGCACGTCGCAGCTTCATCGACGGCGTCAGATGTCCGTCCTCCTCGCTGAAGTCGCGCTGCAGCACGGCGAATCGCCGGATCGACTCGGCCCGCGACACCAGCGAGTTGGCCTCGTCCACGGCCTGCTGGAGACTGCGCAGCAGATCGCCGTCGACGACCAGCTCGGCCGCGCTCAGATGCTGCTTCTTGTGCATCCGCTGCCAGTGCGCGAGCCCGTCCGGCTCCAGCGTCACCAGCGCCGTCACGTACGGCCGGTTGTCACCGATCACCAGGCACTGGCTGACCAGCGGATGCGCCCGCAGCCAGTCCTCCAGCGGGGCCGGCGCCAGGTTCTTTCCCGCGGAGGTGATGATGATGTCCTTCTTGCGCCCGGTGATGCTCAGATACCCCTCCGAGTCGAGCGCGCCCAGGTCCCCGGTGGGCATCCACCCCTCCGCGTCCCGGTGCGGGGTCACGCTCCCGGTACGGGCGTCCCAGTAACCGGCGAAGACGTGTTCGCCCTTGATCAGCACCTCGCCGTCGTCGGCGATCCGCACCGCCGTGCCCGGCACCGGCCAGCCGACCGTGCCCAGGCGCGGTTTGAGGGGTGGGGTGGCGGTGGTCGCCGCGGTGGTCTCGGTGAGGCCGTAGCCCTCGAACACCGTGACCCCCGCCCCCTCGAAGAACGCCGCGAGCCGGTGCCCCAGCGGGGAGCCGCCGCAGATCACATAGCGGCAGCGCCCGCCGAGCGCCGCCCGGATCCGCCGGTAGATGAGCGCGTCGTAGAGGCCGCGCGCGGCACGCAGCCCGAACCCCGGGCCGCTGCCGAAACCGTGCTCCTGCGCCTCGACGGCCTCTCCGTACCGCTGCGCGATACGGGCGCCCCGGTCGAAGGACGAGGCGCGGCCCATCTGCTCGGCCCTCGCCCGGCCGGTGTTGTAGATCTTTTCCAGCACGTACGGAATCCCCAGCAGGAACGTCGGCGCGAAGCCCGCCAGATCGGGGAGCAGGTCCTCGGTCCTGATGCTCGGCGCGTGCGCGAGCCGGACCCGGGCCCGCAGACAGCCGATGGCCACCATCCGGCCGAACACGTGCGACAGCGGCAGGAACAGCAGCGTCGAGGCGGGCTCGGAGTGTTCGGCTCTGAAGACCGGGTGCAGCAGCTCGATCGCGTTGTCGACCTCGGCGAAGAAGTTGCCGTGGGTGAGGACGCAGCCCTTGGGCGGGCCGGTGGTGCCCGAGGTGTAGATGAGCGTCGCGATGTTCCGCGGACCCAGCTGTGCACGGCGCTCCGTGACCAGCGCGTCGGGTATCTCCCGCCCCGCGTCCACCACATGGCCCACCGCGCCCGCGGTGAACTGCCACAGATGCTCCAGCGCCGGCAGGTTGCCCCGCTCGGCGCTGAGCATCCGGGTCTGTTCGACGTCCTCCACGAAGCAGGCCCGGGTCAGGGAGTCCTGCAGGATGTGCCGGGCCTGCGAGGCCGACGAGGTGGGGTAGACCGGCACCGTGACCAGGCCCGCCGCCCAGGCGGCGAAGTCGGTGAGGGTCCACTCGTAGGTCGTACGGGCCATGATGGCCAGCCGGTCCCCCGGCTGCAGCCCCAGCGCGATCAGGCCCTTGGCCATCGCCTGGACCTCGGCGGCGAAGTCGCGGGCCGCCATGTCCCACCAGGCGCCGTCCCGTCCCTTGCGGCCGAGGACCGGTTCGCCAGGGGCCTCGGCGGCGTTGGTGAAGGGGATGTCGGCGAGCGAGCCGGCGGTCACCCGGGGCGCCAGCGGCGGGACGGAGACCTCGCGGACCCTGCCGTCCTCCACCTTCTTGTGCGGCTCGACCAGTTGCACCGGTTGCATGGTGATGGCTCCTTCATCACAGGTGCGGAGAGCTGTGCCTGGGCCAAACTCCTGACGGGGCAGTAACCTTCGCTTCGGTAACCTTACTGAGAGGTAAAGCTACGGGAGACGAGGGAGTTCGGGGAATGGCCGGTCGCCACCTTCATCGGACGCACACACCGGCCCGCCACCTCGCCAAGGCCGCTGTCACCGCACCGCTCGAACGCGGCCCGTACACCGGAGCCCGGCTGCCGCAGGAGCGGTTCTCCCTCCCGCCCACCGCTTCGGACCAGGAGCGGGTCCGCCGCTACGCGCAACTGTGCGGCCACGACCCGGGATCCGAGGCGTTACCCCCCGCCCAACCGCACGCCCCTGCCCCGCCGCTCGCCGCCCGCCGGCGGCTTCCCCCGCGCCCTCGCACACGGCATGTGGACGGTCGCCCTACGGGGCGGCCCGGACGCCGGGAAGCCGCACCTCACCGGCCGTGCGGGGCCGGTGCCACGCCAGGCACCCACCGGGCGCCCTTCATCAGATTCTCCAGGCCCGCCCAGCAGAAGTTCATCAGCGTCGCCGCGGTCTCCTTCGCCGAGGGTGCTTCGATGTGCTCGCCGGTACGGGAGTTGGCCCACTCGGCAAGCGACTCGGCCGCACCGACGAGCGCGTGCGCCAGGCCGGAGACCTCCCGTTCGGCCAGTTCGCCGTCGCACCCCGCGTCCTGCGCCGCCTGTCCCAGCAGCGTCGTTACGATCGTGACGACCTCCACCCGCATCGCGGCGACCTCGCGGGCGAAGGGCTCGCCCTGCGTACGGGCGCGGTAGAGCACCGCCACACCGTCCGGACGGGCCGCCGTGTGGGTGAAGAACGCGGTCAGACCGTTCCACAGCTGCTGGTCGGCGGGGAGCCCGCGCTCCCGCGTGCCCTGCCGTACGGCCGCGACCAGTGCTCCGACCTCCCGCCGGACGCAGGCCATGAACAGGTCTTCCTTGGACTTGAGATACAGATAGACCAGCGGTTTGGAGACACCTGCCGCCTCGGCTATGTCGTCCATGGACGCGGCCTGGTACCCCTGCCGCGCGAACGCCGCCACCGCGGCGTCCAGCATCTGGCGCTCCCTCACCTCGCGCGGCATGCGCTTCTGCCCCACGCGCTTCCATCCCTTCGCCCCGTGTGCCCCGTGACCCCCTTGCCGGTCCGGTGACGCCGACTCGGACAGCGCCCCGTTCCCCCGCCGACTCCGGCTCCCCGCAAGCGTACGCGCCCCCGGCAGCGGGGCCGGGGGCGCGAGGCGGGACGCGGGACGGAGGGAAAACTTCAGGTCAGCTCGCCGTGGCCGGTTCCCTGGGGGCGGTCACCCGCGGCTCCGCCGCGGTGTCGTCGGCCTCCTCGATGGAGAAGCTGCGCGCGGTGGCGAACGCCTCGCGGTCCAGGATCTTCTCCTTGGCCGAGACGAGGACCGGGATCACCGCTTGGCCCGCCACGTTGGTGGCCGTACGCATCATGTCCAGGATCGGGTCGATGGCCAGCAGCAGGCCGACGCCTTCCAGCGGCAGGCCCAGCGTGGAGAGGGTGAGCGTCAGCATCACGGTGGCGCCGGTGAGGCCCGCGGTGGCGGCCGAACCGATGACCGAGACGAAGACGATCAGCAGGTACTCCTTGATGCCCATGTCCACATGGAAGAACTCGCCCACGAAGATCGCCGCGATGGCCGGGTAGATGGAGGCGCAGCCGTCCATCTTCGTCGTCGAGCCGAACGGCACCGCGAAGGACGCGTACTCCTTCGGCACGCCGAGCCGCTCGGTGACCTTCTGGGTCAGCGGCATGGTGCCCACCGAGGAGCGGGAGACGAACGCCAGCTGGATGGCGGGCCAGGCGCCCTTGAAGAACTGGATCGGGTTGACCTTGGCGACCGTGCCGAGCAGCAGCGGGTAGACGCCGAAGAGGACCAGGGCGCAGCCGATGTAGATGTCGGCGGTGAAGGTCGCGTAGCTGCCGATCAGGTCCCAGCCGTAGTCCTTGATCGCGGTGCCGATCAGGCCGATGGTGCCGATCGGGGCCAGCCGGATGATCCACCACAGCGCCTTCTGCAGCAGCGCCAGTACGGACTCGCCCAGATTGAGGATGGGTTCGGCCTTCTCGCCCAGCTTGAGCGCGGCGATACCGACGACGACCGCCATGAAGACGATCTGCAACACCTTCAGCTCGGTGAACGGCGTGATCACGTCGGTCGGGATGATCCCGGTGAGGAAGTCCAGCCAGGAGCCCTGGGTGTCCGGCTTGGCCGCGTCCTTCGCCGACAGCCCGGTGCCGGAGCCCGGGTTGGTCAGCAGGCCGATGACCAGCCCGATCGCCACCGCGATCAGCGAGGTCGCCATGAACCACAGCAGGGTCCTGGTGGCGAGCCGTGCCGCGTTGTGCACATTGCGCAGGTTGGTGATGGAGATGGTGATCGCGAAGAACACCAGCGGTGCGACGGCCAGCTTCAGCAGCTGGACGAAGATCTCACCGATCTTGGTGAGGGTGGTGCCGAGCCAGGCCACGTCCCAGTTGCGCGCGGCCCAGCCGAGGACCACACCGAGGACGAGACCGAGCAGGATCTGCGCCCAGAACGGCACTTTGGGTATGCGGGACCGCTTGTCGGGCGCGGCACCGCCGACGGCGGCGGCCGCGGACGGCGAAGAAGGCGAGGACGACGAGGACGAAGACACGGACAGACTCCGGGGCGTCAGGAAGCGGACTCTTGGGGGAAGGGACGTCGCGAGCAGGAGATCGCGTAACGAGGCGGTCGCAGGAGCGTGCGGCCGCGCGGCGATGCGGTCGCGCCGGAGGGTAGTCCGGCCGCGCTGTCAGCGACAGGTCGCCGACATGCAGCGGCAGAGATCGACATGCAGCCGCGCCACGAGCGCCAGGCCCGGCCGGGCCGGATGCGCGTCGGAAGTGGTGGCTGCGTTCGTCATGGCCGTCACGCTAACACTCCGTCTTTGGCTTACCCAAAGTTCTCCTTTGGGGGACAGTTACGGAAAAGCTCAACGCCCCACCGGGGAAAGCACATTCCCGATGGGGCATCGACGGCGGTGTGACGAGGGTTACACGGGCCTCGGCCCGGTATGCGGGCGCCCCGGCATGCGCTCAGGGGCCGTCGTACAGGTGGGACCGGTCAGGCGGAGCCCGTCCGCGGTTCGGCCTGCGGCTTCGCGGCCTGGGGGGCCTGGACCTCGTCCTCCTGGCTCTGGTTGGCCGCCAGCCGCGCCTTGGCCCGGCCCACGCCGCCCGCGATCTGCTCCGCCATGGCGGCCCGCTGCTTGCGCAGCAGCACATAGCTGAGCGGCGCCGAGATGATGAGCGCGAGGAGCACCACCCAGATCGGGTTCGACTTGCCCACCCCGGCGGGCACGACGCCGAAGTGTGTCAGCAGCCCGACGACGACGAGGCAGCCGACGAAGATACCGATCCGCATGGCTGTGTAGCGGAGCGTCGCGTGCGAAGTGCTGCTGCTCACGGGAGTTCTCCATGCATTCGGGCGTTTCGCGGTTCTTCACCAGTCAAGCACAGTCCCAAAAGTGATCTACGCGCACCCCGAAGGGGCACGGGGCCGTGTCTGATATGCGGCTCCGCCGCGTGGGCGCGCCCAGCCGAGCACCACCCCGCAGGCTGCAGCGACACAAAGGGTGCACCCCTACTCCAGCACCCGCGCAGCGACCCGCAGATCGGCGAGGAACCCGCCGTAGACCTCATCCTGGTCGTCCGCCCGCAAGATCGCCGAGGGGTGGATCGTGGGAACGACCAGCTCGGTCCGCCCGTGCACCTCACGCTCCGTGCAGGAACCCCGCTCCTTGGTGACCCGGAACGACGAACCGAACAGCGCCTTGCCCGCCGTCGCCCCCAGGACCACGAGCACCTCGGGCTCGGTCAGCGCGAGCTCGGCCGCGAGCCACGGCCCGCAGGCCGTCATCTCGCGCAGCGTCGGCGGCTTGTGGATACGCCGCTTCCCGCGCCCTTCCTCGTGCGCCCACTTGAAGTGCTTGACGGCGTTGGTGACGTACGTCTGCGCCGGGTCGATGCCGACCTCGTCCAGCGCCCGGTCCAGCATCCGGCCCGCAGGTCCGACGAACGGGGCTCCCTTCCGGTCCTCCTGGTCGCCCGGCTGCTCCCCGACGAGGAAGACCCGGGCGTGCGCGTCACCGGTGCCGAAAACGGTCTGTGTCGCGTTCTCGTGCAACGGGCAGCCCCGGCACCCGGACGCCGCTTCCCGCAGCGCCCGGAGCCCGGCGTTCCCGCTCGTGCGCCGCTCCGCCTCGGGGAGAAAGGGCGTCGCGTCGTACGCCTCCTCGGGCCGCTCACCGTCCGTAGCGCCCTTTGCCGCCTTCGCTGCCATACGGCTCGCGGTACCCCGCGGAAAGCTGACATAACAGCGCCTTCGCAGCAGATTGCGCATTCTCCAGCCGGCACGGCCGGACTCCCCAGCCCCGAGGCCGGGGAAGCACGTCAGACCCGCATGGGCTGGGGGGACTCGCGCCGCTGCGGGTCCGGCCCCTCGTGGCTGCGCACCGCGCCGTAGTGGGCGTCCCGCTCGACGGGCCGGAAACCGGCGTCGCGGATCGCCGCCAGCAATTCCTCGCGGGTGAGCGCACCGGCAACCTGCTCCGCCGCGCTCCCGTCGTCCACGTCATCGCCCACGACGCGGCCGGTCAGCTCGTCCGCACCGTGCTGGAGCGCGAGCTGCGCGGTCTGCTCGGTGTGCAGCGCCCAGTCGGCCGCCAGGTGCGGCACGTTGTCCAGCAGCAGCCGGGCGACGGCGAACGCCTTGAGCACCTCGGCCCCGGTCGCGCCGTGCGGCCCGTCCTGCAGCAGCGGTACGGCGACGTGGAACCCGCCCGCCGCGTCCTGCAGTTCGCGCAGCCGCAGCAGCTGCTCGACGAGGGCCACCGGGTCTACGGGGGCGCCCGCGCCGCCGTAGCGCAGGGCGTACGCCGTCAGCGCGAGCCCCTCGGGCAGCGCCGCCCGCAGCACGCGCACCCCCTCCGCGAGGGCGCTGCCGTCCACCTCCGTGCCGACGTCCAGCCGCAGCTCGGTGACGCCGTCGGCCGCCCACCGGGGGGCGAGCGCCACCGCCTCTTGCAAGTCCGTCACATCCTGCGGGCAGCGGGCGGCGAAGTGGGCGACGTCGCCGCTGCGCCGGCCGCGCACCTCGTGTGCGAGGCCGCCGAGCCAGGCCAGGTCGTCGCAGTCGTACAGGGCGATACCGTCCTCGCGGCTCAGCCGCTCGCCGGAGCGGACCTTCCGCTCGATGTCCGCCGCGTCCATTCCTCGCGCCACCTGCCTGCCTCGGTCCGTCATCCGTCGTGCCGTCGTCCGTCCTGATCCCCGCGCCCGACACTACGCCAGGCCCCGCCCGCGGCTATTCCTCGGGCAGCTCCCCGACCCTGTTCTCCCACTTGGTCGACAGCACGATCGTCGTCCGCGTCCGCGAGACGCCCTTGGTGCCCGACAGCCGGCGGATGGTGCGCTCCAGATCGTCCACGTCACCGGCGCGCACCTTGAGCATGTACGAGTCGTCACCGGCGATGAACCAGCAGTCCTCGACCTCCTGCAGGTCACGCAGCCGGGTGGCCACCTCCTCGTGGTCGGTGGCGTCGGAGAGCTGGATGCCGATCAGCGCCGTCACCCCCAGGCCGAGGGAGGGCGCGTCGACGGTCGCGCGGTAGCCGGTGATCACCCCGGCGGCCTCCAGCCGGTTGATCCGGTCGGTGACGCTGGGGCCCGACAGGCCCACCAGCCGCCCCAGTTCGGCGTAGGACGCTCTGCCGTTCTCCCGCAGCGCCTGGATGAGCTGCCTGTCCACCGCGTCCATGGATGCCGCTGCCTCCTGTACATAGAAGTCCGGGGAACGAATCTAAGGCATCGGCCCGGTACCGCCCCGCCCCGTACCTCCCGCTCCCCGACTGCTGTCGCGCCCGAGCTCCCCCTCCCACCGCCGGTACAGCTCGTGCGGCACCCCGGCCGCGTCCAGCACCCGACCGGCCACGAAGTCGACCAGGTCCTGGATGTGCCGGGCACCCGCGTAGAAGGCGGGCGAGGCGGGGAGCACGACGGCACCGGCCTCGTCCAGCGTCACCAGGTGCCGCAGCGTCTGGCCGTTGAGCGGGGTCTCGCGTACCGCGACGACGAGCGGGCGGCGCTCCTTGAGCGTCACACCGGCCGCGCGCTGCAGCAGGTCCTTCGACAGCCCCAGCGCCACCCCGGCCACGCACGCCGTACTCGCCGGAACCACCAGCATGCCCTTGACCGGGTACGAGCCGGACGACGGTCCCGCCGCCAGATCGCCAGGCGACCAGTGCCGCACCCGGGCCGGGTCCGCATCGAACGCGTCCGGGCTGCCGTCCGCGCCGCGGGCCAGCCAGCGGCGCAGGTCCTCCTCCGCGTGGGCGTCGCGGAAGGGATGACCGGTCTCGTCCAGGATCGTCAGCCGGGACGCCCGGCTCACGATGAGGTCCACATCCTCGCCCGCGTCCAGCAGCCCACGGAGGACCGCTGCCGCATAGGGCGTACCCGACGCCCCGGAAACCCCCACGACCCAGGGGACCCGTCCCATGTCACTCACACCGCCGACCCTACGTCCCGGCCGCGCACCGCCGCCGCACGCACCCTCGCGCCGCTCGCCGGGACCGGCCACGTCCCTGGCCGTGCGCGCTGCCGCCCGGCCGGTTCGTCCGCGCACCGGAACGATGCGTACGTCCGTGCGCGCGAGGACGCGTACGCTCTGAGGCATGCGTGTCTCCCGCCCCAGCCACACCGCCGCGGCAGCAACGTGCGTGACCGTACTGGCCGTCGCCGTCACCGGCTGCTCACTCGCCGAGAAGGTGACCACGGGACTCAAGGTCAAGCACGCCTTCGAGAAGCTGGGCGAGCAGCCTGCGGCCTCCGTGCTGGTCTCCGTGGACGGCAACAGGGCCGAGGCCGAGAAGTTCCTGCGTGCCGCGGGTGCCGAGGACGACTCCTCGACCCGCCAGGCGGCCCGGCTGCTGACCCGGGGCGAACTCACCTTCGCCGTCGGCTCTGACCGGGAGGAGACCCCCCTCAAGGAGCTCAGCCGCTCCGAACGCCTCCGGTTCGCGACGGCCCTCAACTTCGGCGGCAGGGACGTGCTGGCGGCCAAGTCGGTGGAGGAGAAGCTCTACGTCCGGATGAACCTGCGCTCCCTCGTCGCGCAGACGGGCGGCTCGGCGGCGGACCGACAGCGCGCCCGCACCATCGTCGCCCTCGCCAAGGACCTGCCCACCTCGCTCGGTTCGGCCAAGGACGCGCTCAAGGGCAAGTGGGTGGAGATCGACCCGGAGGCGTTCGACGACTTCGCACGGGCCGCGCAGCAGATCGCCGCCGAGGAGAAGAGGGGCGCGAAGAAGGGCGAGTTCGGCCGGCACGACCGCGGAGCCGCGGGCCCGGGCGGCTCCGAGCAGAGCGACGAGACCAGCAAGCGCCTGAGCCGGGCGACGGCGGCCGGCCGCGCGCTCAACGGGGAGTCCGAGCGGGAGTTCCTGGAGGGCCTGGAGAAGACCCTGGGCGAGCACGCCCGGTTCCGCAAGGCGGGCGAGTACGGCGGCGCCGAGCATGTGACGGTCTCCATGCCGGCACGCAGGGCCGCCCCCGACCTGTCGCGGGCGCTGGAGGCCCTGGGCGCCCGGCTGGACCCCGCGACGGTGCCCGACAAAACCGTCAGCGCCGACCTCCAGATCCGGCGCGGCCAGCTGACGGGCCTCACCGTCGACCTGGGGCAGTTCCTCAGCGGCAAGCGGGCCGAGAAGGTGGACCTCCCGCTGCGGATGGTCTTCGGCAGCGGCGACGCCGTCACCGTGCGGGCGCCCGACGGCGCACGGGAGCTGAAGCCGCAGGACCTGATGGCCGCCGTGATGTACGGCGCCCTGGGCACGGGCGGCATCTGAGGCATCCTGGAGACCAGGACGGTTCGCCGGCTGCCGGTTCTCCGGGGCGGCGGTTGTGGTTTTCCGGGGTGACGGGAACCGTCGGCGCACCGTGCGCCGTTGTAGAGCGTGACGAGGCATGTCCTGCCAGGGACGCTCTCGCGAGGGAGGCGAGCATGGCGAAGGGCTCAGGGGGCACCGGCAGCACGGGCGGCGCCAAGGCGTTGGCGGCCGGGAAGCTGATCGTCGGCTGGGTGGCGCTGCTGTGGGTGCTGGAGGCCGTGGACCAGGCGTCGGGCAACGCGCTGGACTCCTTCGGCATACAGCCCCGCCGCGTCGGTGAGCTGGTGGATGTGATCCCCAGCGCCTTCATGCACTTCGGCTTCGAACATCTGATAGCCAATACGCTGCCGCTGCTGGTCCTCGGCTTTCTGGCGGCACTGCGCGGGGTGGGGCGCTTCCTCGTCGTCGCCGCGATCATCGTCGTGGTCAGCGGACTCGGTGTCTGGCTGATCGCCCCGGAGCACAGCAACACCGCCGGTGCCTCCGGCCTGATCTTCGGCCTCTTCGGCTATCTGCTGGCCCGCGGTTTCGTCGACCGCCGTATCACCGACGTCGCCCTCGGCACGGTCGTCGCCGTCTTCTACGGCTCCATCCTGTGGGGCGTCCTGCCCACCGACTCCGGCATCTCCTGGCAGGGCCACCTCTTCGGGCTGATCGGCGGCCTCCTCGCCGCCCGCCTCACCGCCGAACCCCGCCGCCTGGACGCGGGCAAACCAGCCTGGCACTGACGCGGCTCCCGGCGCCGGGGGTCACATGTCCCGGCGCTGGATGCGGGTCTCCCGGTCGATGGGCAGCTCGTCCGTCTCGATCTTCGCCCTGCCGATCTCCAGGGCGACCTCGACCGGCTTGCCGTACGGGACGACGTCCCGGCCCCGGTAACCGTCCGGCCCCGGGTGCCACAGCATCGTGCACTCGGCCTGGTACGGATCGAAGATCAGATAGTGCGCGATCCCGCGCTGGGCGTACAGCCGGTCCTTGACGACGTAGTCGTGGCGCACGCTGCTCGGCGAGACGACCTCGACAGCCAATTCGATCAGGTCGGGCGAGTAGGCGCTGAGGTTGCGGTCGGCCTCGACCCGCGGGACGAGGGCGAGGTCCGGGCAGAGCTCATCGTCGTCCCCGAAGACGAAGGTGACGTCCGAGACCGGCCGCCACTCGCCTCCGAGCTGCCTCAGCGCTGCCTGGATCTGGAAGATCGTCTCGCCGTGAAACGGCCTGACCGGACTCATCATGATGTTGCCCCCCACGATTTCCGTCCGGTAGCCCGGGAACCGGTCTTCCAGACGGCTGAGCTGCGAGTGCAGGCGGTCGGTCTCCGAGCTCATCACGGCGCTCTCCCTTCCCTGCTCCCGATGGTAGAGGGGGCAGGCTACTCAGACGCTGAATCCGCGCACCGCCAGATCGAGCAGGGCACACCCGAACAGGGCAATCCCGATGAAGCTGTTGACCTGGAAGAAGGCGCGGTTGAGGCGGGAGAGGTCGTGGGGGCGGACGATGGTGTGCTCGTAGACGAAGGCGACCGCGACGATCAGCAGGCCGAGCCAGTAGAAGACGCCCGCGTCGGTGACCAGGCCGAAGGCGAGCAGCAGGCCCGTGGTGACCAGATGGGCGGCGCGGGTGGCGTGGATGGCCGCCGCGGTGCCGAAGCGGGCGGGCACCGACTTGACCCCGTTGGCGCGGTCGGCCGTCACGTCCTGGCAGGCGTAGATCAGGTCGAAGCCGCCGATCCAGATGCCCACGGCCAGCCCGAGGAGCACGGCGTGCCACGACCAGGCGCCGGTGACGGCGATCCAGGCGCCGGTGGGCCCGATGGCCTGGGCCAGCCCCAGGATGGCGTGCGGGTAGTTGGTGAACCGCTTCCCGTACGGGTAGACGACCATCGGGAGGACGGCGAGCGGCGCCAGGGCGAGGCACAGCGGATTGAGCAGGGCCGCGGCGCCCACAAAGACCACGAGGGCGACGACGGCACCCGTCCAGGCCGTGCGGACGGACACCGCGCCGGTGACCAGCTCGCGCCCGGCGGTGCGCGGGTTACGGGCGTCGATCTCGCGGTCGATGATCCGGTTGGCGGCCATCGCGAACGTCCGCATGCCCACCATGGCGACGGTCACCAGGAACAGCTGCCACCAGTGCACGCTGCGGCTGTCGCGGTACATCGCGGTGAGTGCGGCGATGTAGGCGAACGGCAGCGCGAAGACCGAGTGCTCGATGACCACCAGGCGGAGGAAGGCCCGCACCCGGCCGATGTCCGCGCCCGGACCGGGCCCGAGCACTCCCTCAGCTGTGCTGCTCACGCGTCTCTCCGTTCGCCTCTTTCGACCTCCGGCCGGGGGTACCCGCGGTTCACAGGCCGTACTCCTTCCAGCGGCGGCTCACCAGCTCGGCCACCCGCGGGTCCGACTCGACCATCTCCGGCCAGCCCCCGTCGCGCGTGTAGCCCTCCTCGGGCAGCTTGCGGGTGGCGTCGATGCCCGCCTTGCCGCCCCAGAACTGCTGGTAGGAGGCGTGGTCGAGATGGTCGACGGGGCCCTCGACCACCGTCAGGTCACGCGCGTAGTCCACATTGCCCAGCGCCCGCCAGGACACCTCGTGCAGGTTCCGCACATCGCAGTCCTTGTCCACGATCACGATGAGCTTGGTCAGCGACATCATGTGCGCGCCCCAGATGGCGTGCATGACCTTCTGCGCATGCTTGGGGTACCGCTTGTCGATGGCGACGATCGCGCAGTTGTGGAAGCCGCCCGACTCCGGCAGGTGGTAGTCGACGATGTCGGGGACGACGACCTTCAGCAGCGGCAGGAAGAACCGCTCGGTGGCCCGGCCCAGCGGCCCGTCCTCGGTCGGCGGCCGGCCCACCACGATGGACTGCAGCAGCGGGCGCTTCCGTGTCGTCACACAGTCGATGGTCAGCGCCGGGAACGGCTCCTGCGGCGTGTAGAAGCCGGTGTGGTCGCCGAACGGGCCCTCCGGCCGCATCTCGCCCGGCTCCAGCCAGCCCTCCAGTACGACCTCGGCCGCGGCGGGCACCTGGAGCGGGACCGTCTTGCAGTCGACCATCTCGACGCGCTTGCCCTGCAGGAAGCCCGCCAGCAGATACTCGTCGATGTCGGCGGGCAGCGGGGCCGTGGACGCGTAGGTGACGGCGGGCGGGCAGCCGAAGGCGATGGCGACGGGCAGCTTCTCGCCGCGCCGGGCGGCGACCTGGTAGTGGTTGCGGCTGTCCTTGTGGATCTGCCAGTGCATCCCGATGGTGCGGCGGTCGTGCCGCTGGAGCCGGTAGAGGCCCAGGTTCCGTACGCCGGTGTCGGGGTCCTTGGTGTGGGTGAGGCCCAGGTTGAAGAACGAGCCGCCGTCCTTGGGCCAGGTGAACAGCGCGGGCAGCCGGTCCAGGTCCACCTCGTCGCCCTGCTGGACGACCTCCTGGACGGGCGCGTCCTTCACCTTCTTCGGCGGTACGTGCGTCATCGCGCCGAGCTTTCCGAACGCCTCCCGGAAGCCGACGAAGCCCTGCGGCAGCTCGGGCTTGAGCAGACCGCCGATCTTCTCGCTGATCTCGTCGTAGGAGGCCAGGCCGAGCGCCTTGAGCAGGCGCCGGTCGGTGCCGAAGACGTTCATGGCCAGCGGCAGGTCCGAGCCCTTGACGTTCTCGAACAGCAGCGCGGGGCCACCGGCCTTGTTCACCCGGTCGACGATTTCCCCGACCTCCAGCCGGGGATCGACCTCGGCCTTGACCCGTACGAGATCGCGGTCACGCTCCAGGGCCCGCAGGAGCGAGCGGAGATCGTCGTATGCCATACGCCTCAGTATCCTCCCCGATGTCCGCGGCCTGAGCGCCGGGGGTTTGTCCCGGACCATTACGCTGGCCCCGTGGGGACCCGCGAGTCGGGCCCCCGTCCCGCATCCGTCCGGCGGCATCTCGCACCCAGGGGGCGTTCCGCGTGATCATCAGGCTCTTGCCCTTTCTTCTGATCCTCGCCCTGTGGATCTACGCCTTCATCGACTGCCTGAACACCCCGGAGAACGAGGTGCGCAAGCTGCCGAAGGTGGTGTGGGTCATCATCATCCTGCTGTTCGGCCAGGTTCTGCTGGGACCCATCGCCTGGTTGGTGGTGGGGCGCCCGCGCCGGAACGCGCCGTACGGCGCGGTGCGCGCCGATGAGCGCAGGTGGGTCGCACCGGACGACAACCCGGACTTCCTCAAGTCCCTGGGCGAGTCCCCTGCGGGGGGCCGGCCGACGGATGAGGCGGAGCCGCCCCGCGCGGAGCCGCCCGATGCGGAACCGCCCCGTGCGGAGCCGCCCCGCGCGGACCGCCCTGATGAGGAGCTCCGCAATCGACGGGACGCCGACGAGGGCTGACCCGGGCGTGCCGCCGTTGCGGCGACAGAAGTTCGCGGCAGGGGCAGGTGCAGCTCAGCTCGGAGAGAGTGCGTACTCGGCGCGGAGTTCCGCGAAGCGGGCCGGGGTCCAGGTGGACCAGTCCGTCGGGCGGCCCCGCAGTTCCTCGCCCAGCAGTTCGAAGTGCTGGTGCCAGTCGGCGAGGGCCGCCGGGAGCGTTTCGACGTCCCCCGTGAAGTCGTTGCGGAAGCGCACCCGGGTGCGGTCGTCGTCGAGCGTGCCGCGCAGGGTGAAGCCGAAGGAGCCGCGTCCGTCGACCGTGTACTCGGCGAGTCGTCGCCGCGACCAGGCGGTGATCCTCCCGGGCGTGGCGAAGCCCTCGTCGGAGGCGGGGCCGCCCTCCCGCAGGGCTCCCCGCGGGCCGCGGTTCAGCCAGCGCAGCGTGACAGCTCCACCGGGGCCCGGTTCGAACGGATCGGCGGCGGCCAGCCACCCCCGCAGCCCGGCGGGGGTGGCGACAGCCGCCCAGACGCTCTCCAGCGGATGCGGGAAGGACAGCTCGAAGCCGATCGTGTGCGCCGCACCGTCTGCGCTGCTGCGCGCGGTGCCGTGCGGGATGTCGTAGGAGAGGGCCCGCGGCCGGCTTTCGGTGCTCATAGCTCCGCCTTCGTCGCTCGCCCGGGTATCGGCGGGTGTGTCAGACGCCCGCGTACGAGTGCTTGCCGTTGAAGAAGATGTTGACGCCGTAGTAGTTGAACAGGAAGCAGGCGAAGGCGAGAAGCGCGAGGTACGCCGCCTTACGGCCCTTCCAGCCCGCTGTGGCGCGCGCGTGCAGGTAGCAAGCGTAGGCGACCCAGGTGATGAACGACCAGACCTCCTTGGGGTCCCAGCCCCAGTAGCGACCCCAGGCGTCGCCCGCCCAGATGGCGCCCGCGACGATGGTGAAGGTCCAGAAGGGGAAGACGGTCGCGTTGATCCGGTAGGCGAACTTGTCCAGCGAGTTCGCCGAGGGCAGCCGCTCCATGATCGAGGAGCGCAGCTTCCCGGGCTTGCGGCCGGCCAGCAGATGCGTCTCGTAGGCGTCGCGGAACAGGTAGAGCGCGGAGGCGACGAAGCCGAGGTAGAGCAGCGCGCCGCAGATGATGGCCAGCGAGACGTGGATCCACAGCCAGTAGGAGTGGAGCGCGGGGACGAGCTGGTCGCTGTCGGTGTACAGGACGGTGACGGCCAGGCCGAGGTCCAGCAGGACGGTGGTGACCAGCGGCAGCCCGATCCAGCGGACGTTCTTCTTGGCCAGCAGGAAGCCCAGGTAGGCGCCGACGGCCACCATCGAGAAGGCCGTCGAGAACTCGTACATGTTGCCCCAGGGGGCACGCTGCACCGACAGCGAGCGGGTCAGCACCCCGGCGAAGTGCAGCAGGAACGCCAGCACCGTGAGGGAGACGGCGATCCGCCCGTACATGTCGCCCTGCTCGTCGCCAGCCGCCGCGCCGGGGCCGTCGGGCAGCTCGCCGCGGCGACCGTTGCCGGAGCGGGTGACGATCTTCGGCGGGGCGGGCTTCTCCAGCACCGCCGTGCTGCCGCCCTTCGCCTCGGCACGGACGGCGGCGCCGCCCTCCTGGGCCGGAACGGCGGTCCCGGCCGTGGGCTGCTTCGTCAGCGCGGCGGCCGTACGGCCGACCTTGCTGCGGGAGCCGAACGTCCATTCGGCGATGTAGGCGAAGAAGGCCAGTACGTAGACGGCCATCGCCGAGTAGATCAGATAGTTGCTGATCTGGGCGAGCTGCTCGTTGGGGTCGGCTGCGAGGAGGTTCACTTGCCTGCTCCTTCGGGGGCATCAGCAGGATCGGCGGTGTCCGCAGGGTCGGAGGACTCCGCAGCGTCGGGGGACTCGGCGGCGTCGGGGGACTCCGCGTCGTCGGCAGGCTCCGCGGCGTCCGCGGCCGCGACGGGCGCCGCGTCTTGCATGGCGGTGGCCAGGGAGGCGAGTTCGTCGGGCAGGCGGGCCGACTCGCTACGGCCGAGCCCGGCCATCTCGACGACCGTACGCCCGTCGTCGGCCGCGTAGGCCCGCACCCACACCCTGCGGCGCTGGATGAACAGCGAGCCCGCGAGCCCCGCGATGGCGGTGAGGGCACCGCCCAGCGCCCAGCCGTTGCCCACCTGGTGGGAGACCTGGAAGTTGGCCCACTTCTTGACGCCGTCGAAGGTGAGGCTGCCGGCGCCGTTCGGGAGGGTCATGGTGTCGCCGGGAGTGAGCTTCTTGGCGAAGGGGTCGCCGTCCTTGTCCTTGAACTTGGTCATGTTCTCGGTGTTCAGCTGATACACGTTCTGGGCCGGCCCGCCGTCGACGCCCAGGTTGCCGTGGTAGGCGGTCAGGAACATCGTGGGGTTCTTCAGGCTGGGCGACTGGGAGAACATGGTGCCGCTGTTCGGCTCGAAGTCGGGGACGAAGAAGCCCTGGAAACCGAGCTGGTCCTTGCGACCCTTGGCGTTCACATAGTCGGTGACCTTCACCACGCCGCTGGAGGTCTGGTTGTTGTCCTGCTGCAGGAAGGGCACCGGGCCGCGGTAGGCGATGTTGCCCTTGCCGTCCTTGACGGTGACGGAGGGCGCATAGCCGTTGGCGATCAGGTACACCTTGGAGGAGCCGATCTGCAGCGGGTGGTTCACCTTGATCGAGGTGTGCTTCTCCTTGCCGCTCGCGCCCTCGGTGTAGGCGATGTCGGCGCGGTAGTCGCGCGGGGTGCCCTTGTTGGGGCCGCTCTCCTCGTAGGTGGCGTGGAACTTCTTCAGCCGGAAGGCGAACGGGTCGAGCATGTCGGGGCTGAACAGCGAACCCGACTGGAAGTCGTCGTACTGCGTCAGGACGTTGGAGAAGCCGTCGCCCTGCACGATCAGCTTGCGGCCCTCGGACTTGAACAGCTGCCCCGAGGCGAAGGCCAGCAGCAGCACGATCAGCGCGATGTGGAACAGCAGATTGCCGACCTCGCGCAGATACCCCTTCTCCGAGGCGACGGCGTTGCCGTCCTGGTGCGCACGGAACCGCCTGCGCCCCAGCAGCGAGCGGGCCGCCCCCAGCACCTTGTCCGGCTCCGCCTCGGTGCGCCAGGTCGTGTAGACCGGCATCCGGTCCAGCCGGCGCGGGGCGCGCGGCGGACGGGCGCGCAGCTGGCCGACGAACTGCCAGGTGCGCGGGACGATGCAGCCGATCAGCGAGATGAACAGCAGGATGTAGATCGCCGAGAACCAGACCGACGTGTAGACGTCGAAGAGCTGGAGCTTGTCGTAGAGCGGGGCGAGGGTGGTGTGCTCCTCGCGGAACCGCTCGACCTTGAGCGCGTCGACGGGCGTCTGCGGGATGACCGAGCCGGGAATGGCCCCCAGCGACAGCAGGAAGAGCAGGATCAGCGCCACCCGCATCGAGGTGAGCTGTCGCCAGAACCAGCGCAGCCAGCCCAGCGGGCCGAGCGAGGGAACGTTCAGCCGCTCCTCGGTGGGAGCCGTCGACAGCTGGGCCGAGGCCGCCCGGTCACCGGCGGACTCCCGCTCGGCGGCGGCCGTACGCTCCTCCGCCCCGGTCGCCTCACCGGTCTGGTCGGCTGCCGCCTCGGCGACGCCCTTGCCGCTACCGGTCGTGCTCATGGATCAGATCCCCACCGTGAAGTCGGACGACCAGACCGTGATCTCGTAGACGATCCGGTCCCAGATGCCTGTGACGAGCAGGACACCGACGGCGACGAGCATCCCGCCACCGATCCGCATGACCCACGCGTAGTGCCGCTTCACCCAGCCGAAGGCGCCCAGCGCACGGCGGAAGGCGACGGCGGCGACGACGAACGGGACGCCCAGGCCCAGACAGTAGGCCACCGTCAGCAGCGCGCCCCGCCCGGCGCTCGCCTGGTTCGAGGAGAGCGTCAGGACGGCGGCGAGCGTGGGCCCGATGCAGGGCGTCCAGCCGATGCCGAAGAGCACCCCGAGCATCGGCGCACCGGCCAGCCCTATCGCCGGCCGCTTGTGGATGCGCAGCTCCCGCTGGGTGAAGCGGGTCAGCGGCCCCAGCGCACCCATGAAGGCGAGTCCGAGCAGGATCGTCAGGCCGCCCATCACCCGGGAGATGAGGACGCGGTTCTCCTGGAGGGTGGCGCCGAAGCCGCCGAAGAGGGCGCCGCCGGAGACGAAGACGGCGGTGAAGCCGAGCACGAACAGTCCGGCGCCCAGGAACATCCGTCCCCGCCGCGCCTCGGCCAGGTCGGTGCCGCTGACGCCGGTGACGTAGGAGAGGTAGCCGGGGACCAGCGGCAGCACGCACGGCGAGAAGAAGGAGACCAGCCCGCCGAGGAGGGCGATGGGCAGGGCCAGCAGCAGCGCGCCGTTGAGGACGGTGCCGTTCATCCCGGCTGCCGCCAGCGGGATCGTCGCCGGCGAGGCCGTCGCCAGCGGGGCCGCGAGCAAGGTCATGGGGTGGTCACTTCGCGTCGATCAGGGGGGCGAGCGCCGAGCGCAGTTCCTTCTCGCTCAGTTCCTTCAGGGCCCGCACCGCGACCTTCCCGTCCTTGTCGAGGATCAGGGTGGAGGGGATGGCCTGCGGGGAGAGGGTGTTCTTGGGGAACTTGAGGATGAGCTTGCCACTGGGGTCGTAGAAGCTCGGGTAGTCGATGTCGTAGTTCCGCTCGAACGCCTTGGCGTTGGCCTTGTCCAGGTCTCGGGTGTTGATGCCGAGGAACTGGACACCCTCGTCCTTGGTGTCCCGGGCGACCTTGGCGAGGTTGGGTGCCTCGGCACGGCAGGGACTGCACCACGAGCCCCAGACGTTCAGCACGATGACCTTGCCCTTGTAGTCGGAGAGCTTCAGCTTCTTCCCGTCGACCGAGGGGCCGGTCAGATTCGGCACCGAGGTGCGCTCGTCCTTGGCGACCTTGGTGATCTGGCCCGTCCCCTGCACGAACTTGGTGTCGCCGGAGGACGAACCGGTCTGCTCGTCGCCGCAGCCGGACAGCAGCAGCGCACCGGCGGCGACCCCGGCGGCCAGCAGGGTGGTGCGGCGGCGGGAGGCGCGGGTCTGGCTCATGTGAAAAGTTTCGCATGCGCCCGTCGGGGATCTTTCGCGCCCCCCTCCCCCCTTGCCGACGCCCACCCGCGGCGGGGCCCCGGGCGGGAGCGATCAGGCGCCGGCGGCCCGGTTCTGGGCGCCGCCGCCCTTCTGGCGCTTGGCACCGGCCCGCAGATGGGCGGGCACCAGATCGCGGGCCGGCTCGGTGTAGCCGACGGAGACGATGCGGTCGCCGAGGAAGGTGAAGCTCGTCAGCGAGGCGAGCGTGCACTGGCGCCGGCGCGGGTCGTGCCACAGCCTGCGGTGCTCGACGAAGCTGCGCAGGATCCAGATGGGCAGCTGGTGGCTGACGCAGACGGCCTCGTGACCGCGCGCCGCGTCCTTGGCGCTCTCGATCGCACCCCGCATCCGTACGACCTGATCGATGTACGGCTCGCCCCAGGAGGGCCGGAAGGGGTTGCGCAGATGGCGCCAGTTCTCCGGGCTGCGCAGTGCCCCGTCGCCGACGCCGAAGGTCTTGCCCTGGAAGACGTTCCCGGCCTCGATCAGCCGCTGATCGGTGCCGACGTCCAGGCCGTGTGTCTTGGCGATGGGCGCCGCGGTCTCCTGCGCGCGCTCCAGCGGGGAGGCCACGACATGGGTGATGTCGCGGCGGTCCAGGTGCTCGGCGACCCGGTCGGCCATCCGGCGGCCCAGGTCGGAGAGGTGGTACCCGGGCAGCCGCCCGTAGAGGATGCCCTCGGGGTTGTGGACCTCGCCGTGCCGCATCACATGGACGACGGTGACGGTCTTGTCGGCGGCCTCGCTCCCGCCGTCGAACGCCGCGCCGTCGAGTCTCTCCTGTGCTCGGTCGATGTGCTCGCTCATGCCGGCACCGCCTCGGCCGCGGCGCGCGCTGCGGCGGGCAGCGCGTCGGCGATGCGCTCCAGGGCCCGCTCGTCGTGCGCGGCGGAGACGAACCACGCCTCGAACCCGGAGGGCGGCAGGTAGACGCCCTGGGCGAGCATCGAGTGGAAGAAGGCGGTGAAGCGGAAGGACTCCTGGCGCCGGGCCGCCGCGTAGTCGGTGACGCCGGCGTGGCCGAAGTCCCCGAAGAAGACGGAGAACATGCTGCCCGCCGTCTGCACCGTGTGCGCCACGCCTTCCTTGTTCAGCGCCTCGGTGGCCAGCTGCCGCACCTGGCGGGAGGCGGCGTCCACCACGGCGTGCGCGGCGAAGTCGTCGGCGGCCAGCAGCCGCAGCTGGGCCAGTCCGGCGGCGGTGGCGACCGGGTTCCCGGACAGGGTGCCCGCCTGGTAGACGGGGCCGGCCGGCGCCAAATGGTCCATCACGTCCTTGCGGCCGCCGAACGCGGCGGCCGGGAAGCCGCCGCCCATCACCTTGCCGAAGGTCATCAGGTCCGGGGTGACGCCGTCGATGCCGTACCAGCCGCGCGGTCCGGCGCGGAAGCCGGTCATCACCTCGTCGGAGATGAACAGCGCGCCGTCCGCCCGGCACAGGTCCTTCAGCCCCTGGTTGAAGCTCGGCCTGCCGTCGGCGGCGGGCAGCGGCGGAACGATGCCCATGTTGCCGGGGGAGGCCTCGGTGATCACACAGGCGATCTCGCGGGGGTACGCGGCGAACGCCTCGCGGACCGCGTCCAGATCGTTATACGGCAGCACGATGGTGTCGCCCGCCTGTGCGCCGGTGACGCCCGGGGTGTCCGGCAGACCGAGGGTGGCGACGCCGGAGCCGGCCGAGGCGAGCAGCGCGTCGACGTGCCCGTGGTAGCACCCGGCGAACTTCACCACCTTGGAACGGCCGGTGAAACCGCGCGCCAGCCGGATCGCCGACATGGTCGCCTCGGTGCCGGAGGAGACGAGTCGTACCTGCTCAACGGGGTCGATACGGTGCACGATCTCCTCGGCGAGCGCCACCTCGTCCTCCACGGGCGTACCGAAGGAGGTGCCGCGCTCGACGGCCCTGCGCACGGCGTCCGTCACCTCGGGGTGTGCGTGGCCGAGGATCATCGGCCCCCAGGAGCAGACCAGGTCGACGTACTCCCTGCCGTCCGCGTCCGTGAGGTAGGGACCGGAACCGGACACCATGAACCGGGGCGTACCGCCCACTCCGCGGAAGGCGCGGACCGGGGAGTTCACGCCTCCTGGCGTCACGGCGGCGGCGCGGTCGAAGAGCGACTGCGATACTGGGGCGCTGTACGAGTAAGTCACGAAAGCCATGGTGTCAGAGCCCGGTGTGCGGGGGCCTGGGGGCGTTTCACACTCCGCGGGGCGGGGAGGTCTCTGACACGATGATCGGGCCGCACGGGGACGGCTGTGCGGCCCGGATGAGCAGTCGGGTGGTGACATGCATCGCGGTGGCGGACTGGGAGAGGGGCCCGGCCCCTCGGAGACTGGCCCGGAGCGAGCCCAGGGGCGCCACAGGCGCACTGCGGCCGAGAGTGGAACCACGGCGGGGAGCGGCGCGAACAGCGGTACGGGGGACGGGGGAACGACGGGCGGCGGCACACCGTCCGAGAGCGGCACGGCGGGCGGCGCCACGAGCGGCAGCACCACCAGCGGCAGCGGGATCGTGCGGGGCGGCGGCCTCGCGGGCATCGGGAGCACGGCGAAGACCAGGAGCGGCAGGGGTGGCGGCCGAGTGGGGGTGACCTACAAGTACTTCGGGGCACCGGACGGTGCCACGGCCGCGCGCGTACCCATCTCGATGCGCCCCGAGGAACTGGGCGGGGACGAGCTGGGGCAGGGCATGTTCACCAAGATCAAGCCCGAGACGATGGCGGCGATGGTGCTGACGGGGATCGAGGGGATACCGCTGCACCGCGTACCGCCGCTCGAACTCGTCGTCCTGCACCCGGACTACGCGGTGGTGAAGCTCCCGATGACGGTCGTGGACCCGCTCCGCGGCGTCGGGGAGGAGACGGTCGGCGCCGCGGCCTTCATCTGGTCCACGGTCCCCGACCGCGCCGGACCGCAGGACGCCTTCAACGTCTACCAGCTCCTGCACCGCTGGCAGGACTTCTCCGACCGCCTGCACGAGGCGGGCCATCAGGCCTACTGCCTGGTCTGGCCGTAGCACAGCACCGCGTGGCGCCCCGGTGACGGGGGCGCCCGGGTGTACGACGCACACGACGGGCGCCCCGGCACCGGTGTTGTGCGGTGGCGGGGCGCCCGTCGTACGCGAGCCGGGCAGGATCCGCAGGCTCAGCCCTTGTTCCGGTCCGCTCCTGCGTCGTCCGAGTCGCCGGAGCCGTCCGAGCCGCCGGAGTCCTCCGCCGAGACAGCGGCGTCGGCGACGGCCTGGGCGACCTCCTCGTCCAGCACCTCGGCGTCCAGCTTCGGGGCGTCGGGGTCCACCGGGCCGATACGGAACTCGAACTCGCCGCCGTACTGCTCATGGGCGGCGACGACCGCGCTGCCCACGGCCTCCTCGCCCCGCTCGGTACGGATGATCAGCGGGTCCCGGCGCAGATCCTTGGTGAGCGCGATGCACAGTCCGACCATCACGATCGTGAACGGCACCGCCACCAGGATCGTGAGGTTCTTCAGCCCTTCGAGCGCTTCGTCACCACCGCCGCCGATCATCAGCATGATCGCGCCGACGGCGCCCGTGAGGACACCCCAGATGATGACGACTCCCCGGCCGGGCTCCAGCGTGCCCTTCTGGGAGAGCGTGCCCATCACGATCGAGGCGGCGTCCGCACCGGAGACGAAGAAGATGCCGACCAGGATCATCACGATGAGGCCGGTGACGCTGGCGATCGGGTACTCGTTCAGCACGTTGAAGAGCTGGGCCTCCTGGGTGTCGCCCAGCTGCACGCCGTCCGACTGCAGCTTCATGGCGGTACCGCCGAAGATCGAGAACCAGATGAGGCTGACGACGCTGGGCACCAGGATCACACCGCCGACGAACTGGCGGATGGTGCGTCCCCGGCTGATCCGGGCGATGAACATGCCCACGAACGGCGTCCAGGAGATCCACCACGCCCAGTAGAAGACCGTCCAGCCGGAGAGCCACTCGGCGACTCCCTTGCCGCTGCTGGAGTCGGTGCGCCCGATCATCTGGGGCAGATCCCCCAGATAACTGCCGATCGAGGTCGGGACCATGTTGAGCATCAGGATCGTCGGCCCGACGACGAACAGGAAGACCACCAGCAGCGCTGCCAGCACCATGTTGATGTTGGACAGCCACTGGATGCCCTTCTCCACGCCGGAGACGGCCGAGGCCACGAAGGCGACGGTCAGCACGGCGATGATGGCGACCAGCACACCGGTGCTGACCTTGCTCGCCCAGCCGGCCTGCTCCATGCCGCTGCCGATCTGGAGCGCGCCCAGACCCAGCGAGGCCGCGGAGCCGAACAGGGTGGCGAAGATCGCCAGGATGTCGATGACCTTGCCGAGACCACCGTTGGCCGACCGCTCGCCGATGAGCGGGGTGAAGACGGCGCTGATCGTCTGCCGCCGGCCCCGACGGAAGCAGCTGTAGGCGATGGCCAGGCCCACGACCGCGTAGATCGCCCAGGGGTGCAGCGTCCAGTGGAAGAGCGTGGTGGCCAGCGAGGTCTCCATGCGGGCCGCGTCGTTGCCCGGGTTGGTACCGGGCGGAGGCGCACCGAAGTGACTCAGCGGCTCACTGACCCCGTAGAACATCAGACCGATGCCCATGCCCGCGCTGAACATCATCGCGATCCAGGACACCGTCCTGAACTCCGGCTCCTCCCCCTCCTTGCCGAGGGTGATCCTGCCGTAGCGGCTGAAGGCCAGCCACAGCGAGAAGACGACGAAGCCGGTGGCGGCGAGCACGAAGGCCCAGCCTCCGTTGTGCATCGTCCAGCTCAGCATCTCGGACGAGACGTCGCCCAGGGAGTCCGTTCCGACCGCGCCCCAGATGACGAAGGCGAGCGTGAGGAGCGCGGTGACACCGAACACCAGCCGGTCGGTCTGCGGTCCCCGGGGCAGTCCCCCGTTGGAGGCGGGTGCCTCCTCTGTCTCATGCTTCACGTTTGTCTGTTGCCCCTTCCTCCGAGGGATCGGGGAGGCTCCGAACTGATGTAGGGGAGGCTCCCATGGTTCGGGGGGCCGCTACCCGACGCATAGGAAAATAGTCCGGCCGAAAACCCCTCTCCGAGCTGAGAAATCCCGCCCAACTACCCTGTTTCGCACAACCGTTGGAGCCGTCGGTCGGGACGCGACAGCCCGGGCGGGGAACCCCGGAAAGGTGACGGACCGGAAAAATCTGACTTCGCGCACCATAGAGGCCAGGCGACCGGACGTCCGAGCTGCGGGTGCGGTAGACATGTGCCGTCGCCCCGTCGGCGGAACGCCTTTGGGGCGTACCCCGATCCCGGTGACCCGGACGACCCGGAGGACGACCCCGAACGAGGAGGCCAGCCGTGCCGCGGAGGGCAAAGAGGTATGCGACGCGCGGGACATTCGCGTCGTACGCGACCAGCGCCGCACTGGCCCTCACCCTGGCCGGAGCCCTCACCGCCTGCACCGGCTCCTCCGGTCCCGACGACGGCGGGGACGGCAAGCAGGGCAGCTCCTCCGCCTCACCCTCGGCGGCGGCACCCGGCAAGTACGACACCCTCCCCGAGCCGTGCGGCACGGTCGCCGTCAGCCAGCTGCGCGAGATGCTCCCCGGTGCCGCGGCGGCCGAGGAAGAGGGCACCCCGGCCCCCAGCGACAGCGCCAGCCCCTACGAGGGCGAGGCGAGCGTCACCTACGACACCGACCGGCGGGTGGGTTGCCGCTGGAAGAGCGCCACCACGCTCAGCACCCGGCACCTGGCCGTCGACTTCGAGCGGGTGGTCTCCTACGACCCGGCCGTCAGCGACGACGAGCAGGCCGAGCGGCTGTACGCCAAGAAGGCGCGCAAGGCCGGTATCGCCGTCACCTCCGAGGGCTCCGCCTCGGGCAGCCCGTCCGGGAAGACGCCTGAGGGCCACGCCTCCCCCACCAACAAAAAGGGCAGTTCGGACGAAGGCGGCGACAAGGGCGGCTCCCAGGACCCGGAAGGCGAAACCGAGGAGAGCGCCTCCCCCACCCCGGACGAGGACCTGGCCCCCCGCGCCCTGGACGACATCGGTGACGCCGCCTACGTCGACGACAGCCTGCACACCGCGGACTCCGGCCTGCACCGGGACATCACCCTGGTCTTCCGGAAGGCCAATGTGATCGCCACCGTCGAGTACGACCAGTGGGTGACCGACAAGCACCGGATCCCCGACAGCCACGAACTCCAGGAGAAGGCACGCGAGCTCGCCGAGCAGCTCGCCGGGCGTTTCGAGGAGGACTGATCCCGCCTCGTCCGGCCCTGTGACGACTCCCACCACGGCGGACTCCCCCGCTACGCGGCAGACCCCGCTCGCGGGCCGCTCCCGCCGCGGCCGGCCCATGTGGCCAGTCCCACCTGTGGGCAGTCCCACGCTGTGGAAGGTGCCATGAAACGCCCACACCGCCCCAGGCGCCGCGTACCGTGCCGTCAGCACCGCGGCCACTTTCGGCTCGGCACAACTGGTGAAGACCCCGGAAGCGAAGGAACCATGCACCGTAACGCCCCGCGCAACGCCCCTCGACGGAGCAAGACCGTCAGGAACTCGCTCGCCTGTGCGGCAGTGGCGCTCCCCGTCCTGCTGGTCGCCGGCTGCTCCGACTCCGACCAGGACAAGGAGGCCGACAGCCCCTCGGCCTCCGCGAGCAAGTCCCCCACCGTGGCGCCCGCGAAGTTCAAGGAGCTGCCCGACTCGTGCAAGAGCCTGGGCAAGAAGACCGTGAAGGACCTGGTGCCCGGCACGGACAACGCCTCGGGCAAGCGCGTCGGCACCGGTGACACCAACGACTCCAACAGCTGCCTGTGGAGCGGGCTGGACAAGTACGACTACCGGCAGCTCACCCTCTCCTTCAAGCGTTTCGACTCCGACCCGGCGATCGGCTCCGGCGACAAGCGGGCCGCGGACTACGTCAAGCAGCAGGTCGAGGAGAAGACCGGCAACAAGGACAACAAGAAGCCCAAGCAGAAGCAGGTCTCGGGCATCGGCGACGACGCGGTCTCGGTCGCGTACGAGACCAAGAAGAAGGACGCCAAGGGCAAGTCGGAGGAGTACCGGGCCGAGCGCCTGATCGCCCGCACCGCCAATGTGGTGATCACCGTCGACTACGAGGGAGCGGGCTTCGAGGACGCCAAGAAGCCCGACGCCGACGAGGTGAACAAGCAGGCCGAGAAGGCGGCCGAGGAAGCGGTCAAGCAGATCAAGTAACCGCCCGCCGCC
Source organism: Streptomyces smyrnaeus (assembly GCF_017676345.1). Lineage (GTDB taxonomy): Bacteria > Actinomycetota > Actinomycetes > Streptomycetales > Streptomycetaceae > Streptomyces > Streptomyces smyrnaeus. The sequence goes on from NZ_JAFFZM010000016.1 coordinate 202,297, forward strand.
TTCCACCGCCGCATCGGAGCCCGGCCCTCCCCGTGGGGGCCGGGCTCCTGCGCGCATCCGCACCCGCAACATGTGCCAGGCTGGGCCCGCCAGTTTCCGAGGGTGGGGGACAACTCCTGTGCAGGGCGTACAACTGACCCGAATACACCGCATACTCATCGCCGTGGTGATCGCGGGTGCCATGGTGATCGCGGCGATCGGTTTCGCGGGTTCCTATGCGGCGGTCCGTGATCTGGCGGAACGGAAGGGGTTCGGGGCGTTCGCCCCCTTCTTCCCCATCGGCGTGGACGCGGGGATCGTCGTCCTGCTCGCCCTGGACCTGCTGCTGACCTGGATCCGCATCCCCTTCCCGCTGCTGCGCCAGACCGCCTGGCTGCTGACGGCCGCCACGATCGCCTTCAACGGCGCCGCCGCCTGGCCCGACCCGCTCGGAGTGGGCATGCACGCGGTCATCCCGGTCCTCTTCGTCGTCACCGTCGAAGCCGCCCGGCACGCCACCGGACGGGTGGCCGCCATCACCGCCGACAAGCACATGGAAGGCGTACGCCTCTCCCGCTGGCTGCTGGCCTTCCCCTCGACCTTCCGCCTGTGGCGACGGATGAAACTGTGGGAACTGCGCAACTACGACGAGGTGATCCGCATGGAACAGGACCGCCTCATCTACGAAACCAGACTGCGCGCCCGCTACGGCCGCTCCTGGCGCCGCAAAGCCCCCGTCGAAGCACTGATGCCCCTCAAACTCACCCGCTACGGAGTACCGCTGCACCGGACGGCACCCCGGGCGACGGCGCTCCCGGAGCCGGAGCCGATACCGATCGCGGACCCGGACGCCGTGCCGGGCCCGGTGGCCGGGCAGGACGTGGCCGACCGGGAACCGGCCCCTCATCAGACCGCGCACGGGACCGGCACCGAACCCGCCCACGAGCACGTGCCGACGCCCGAACCGGAGCCGGGGCCCGAGCCCGAGCCCGCGCCGGTGCCCGAGTCCGCGCCGACGCCGGAGGCCGTACAGCTGACCAAGGCCGTGCCCGTGCCGGAGGCCGCGCCGACGCCGGAGGCCGACACCGCGGCGGAGTCCGTGCCGCCCACCACCGAGTTCCCCGTACCCGTGTCCCCCGGCCGCTACCGCACCCTCGCCGTGCCCACCCCGGCCCGGGAACAGGAACTGTTCATCGAACCCGCCCCGCTCCGGCCGGAAGCGGAGGCCGAACCGGAACCGGAACCGGAGGCCGGGTACGCGGACCCGCCCGAGTACACCGACGCGCCGGGGTACGCCGACGCGCCCGATCTCGGTGACGAGCCCGTCGGGGTACCCGACGGGGTGCCGCGCGAGGAGTTCTACTTCTCCGCGTACCGCGAGTACGTCGCCTCGCACGGCGAGTTCCCGACGGCACGACTCCTCTCCCGCACCCTCTACGAGGGCTTCGGGGTCACCTCCGCGGACGGCAATCTGCTGAGCGAGACCTATCTCGGCGGGTACATGCGGGAGTTCAAGGACCGCTACAACACCGAGATGGGCCTCGCGGGCTGAGGCGGAGCGCCCCACCAGGGGCGCGGGGAACGGCGCGCGCAACCACCATCCATCCGCACCCCTCCGCGAGGAGCACCGCCCCAGCCCGGCGACCCGACCGGCGTCAGCCGCCGAGCAGCTTCCGCACCCGGTCCGCGCCGACCGCCAGCAGCAGGGTGGGCAGCCGGGGCCCGGTCTCGCGGCCGACCAGCAGCCGGTAGACCAGCGCGAAGAAGCTGCGCTGAGCGGCCTTCATCTCCGCCGTCGGCTTCGCGTCCGGCGCGAACCCCGCCCGCACCTTCGGTACGCCGTACACCAGCGAGGTCAGACCCTCCAGCGACCAGTGCTCGTCCAGTCCGTCGAGCAGCAGCCGCAGCGACTCGCGCTGCTCCTCGTCCAGCGAGGCCAGCAGCTCGGTGTCCGGCTCCTCGCGGACCCGGGTGCGCTGGTCGGCCGGGACCTGGGTGTTGATCCAGCGCTGTGCGCGATCCAGCCGCGGGCGAACCTCGTCCAGCGAGTGCACCGGGTGCTCCGGGTCCAACTCGCTGAGGATGCGCAGCGTCTGCTCCTCGTGGCCGCCGGTGATGTCGGTGACCGAGGCCAGCGTGCGGTAGGGCAGCGGGCGCGGGGTGAGGGGCAGCGGGCCCAGCGCGGTGGACGAGGCGCGGGTGTGCGCGGCGATGTCGGCGGGCTGCGCCGAGCCGTCGGCGATCTTGCGGCCGAGTGCGTCCCACTCGTCGTAGGTGCGCTGGATCTCCTGGTCGAAGGCGACCTTGAAGGACTGGTTCGGCTTGCGCCGGGCGTACATCCAGCGCAGCAGCGGCGCCTCCATGATCTGGAGGGCATCGGCCGGGGTGGGCACGCCGCCCTTGGAGGAGGACATCTTGGCCATGCCGCTGATGCCCACGAAGGCGTACATCGGGCCGATGGGCTGCTCGCCGCCGAAGATCTCCTTGACCAGCTGTCCGCCGACGACGAACGACGAGCCGGGCGACTGGTGGTCGACGCCGGACGGCTCGAAGACGACGCCCTCGTAGGCCCAGCGCATCGGCCAGTCGACCTTCCACACCAGCTTGCCGTGGTGGAAGTCGCGCAGCTCGACCGTTTCGCCGTGCCCGCACCGGCAGGTGTAGGACAGCTCGGTGGTCTCGTCGTCGTACGCCGTGACGGTGGTCAGGTCGCGGCCGCAGACGGTGCAGTAGGGCTTGTACGGGTAGTAGGCGGAGCCCGATCCGGCGCCCGAGCCGTCGTCCTCGGCGGCGGCGCCCGAGCCCTCGGCGGCCTGGACCTCGGCCGCGTCCATGGAGGCACCGGGCTTCTGCTGCTGCTTCTTGCCGCCCTTCGCGCCCTTCTCCAGCGTCCGGTAGCGGTCGAGCACGGCGTCGATACGGGCGCGCTCGCGCATCGCGAAGAGGATCTGCTCGCGGTAGGCGCCCGAGGTGTACTGCTCGGTCTGGCTGATGCCCCGGTACTGCACGCCCAGCTCCAGCAAGGACGCCTCCATGGCGGCCTTGAAGTGCTCGGCCCAGCTGGCGTACGGGCTGCCGGGCGGCGCGGGCACGGCGGTCAGCGGGCGGCCGATGTGCTCGCTGAAGGACTCGTCCACGCCCTCGACACCGGCCGGGACCTTGCGGAACCGGTCGTAGTCGTCCCAGGACAGAATGTGCTCGCACGGGACGCCCCGGCGCCTGATCTCGTCGGCGACCAGGTGCGGCACCATCACCTCGCGCAGGTTCCCCAGGTGGATGGGGCCCGAGGGGCTCAGTCCGGACGCGCAGACCACTGTTTTCAGACCGCGACGTTCCGCCTCTGCGATGACCTCATCGGCGATACGGGAGACCCAGTCGGCCTCATGGGTGGTCTGAGCCACGTCCGGCACTTCCTTCTCGTTCTTCTCGGGGGACTCTTCAAGCCTGCGGGCCCATTGTCCCACCCCCGGAACTCGGCGGCGGTCCCCTGTGCGCGCGTGGGATACTGGGCCCCGTATCCAGCCACCCCGACGGAACGGTCAGCACTTCATGGCTACGGTCCCCTCTCTCGCCGCTACGGTCCACCAGCGTGTCTCGGACGCCCTCTCGGCAGCGCTGCCGGAGGCGGCCTCCGCCGACCCGCTGCTGCGACGCAGCGACCGGGCGGACTTCCAGGCCAACGGGATGCTGGCGCTGGCCAAGCAGCTCAAGGGCAATCCGCGGGAGCTGGCCGCCAAGGTCACCGAGGCGCTGCCGGCGCACGACGAGAACGCGGTGATCGCCAACATCGAGGTTTCGGGCCCCGGCTTCCTCAACATCTCCGTCGCCGACAAGGCGATCATGGAGAACCTGGTGGCGCGGCAGCGGGACGAGCGCCTGGGCGTGCCGTACAAGGACGATCCGGGCACCACGGTGATCGACTACTCGCAGCCGAACGTGGCCAAGGAGATGCACGTCGGGCACCTGCGTTCCACCGTGATCGGCGACGCGATCGTGCACCTGCTGGAGCACCGGGGCGAGAAGGTGATCCGCCGCCACCACATCGGCGACTGGGGCACCAACTTCGGCATGCTCATCCAGTATCTGATCGAGCATCCGCACGAGCTGGACCACGAGTCGGACACGGCGGGCGCCAAGGACGCCGGTGAGGCCGCCATGGCCCGGCTCAACCGGCTGTACAAGTCCTCGCGCGCCCTGTTCGACTCCGACGAGGACTTCAAGTCCCGCGCCCGGGACCGGGTGCCCGCGCTGCAGGGCGGCGACCCGGAGACGCTGGCGCTCTGGCACAAGATCGTCGACGAGTCGAAGACGTACTTCCAGGGCGTCTACGACCAGCTCGACGTGGAGATCCGGGACCCGGACATCGTCGGCGAGAGCGCCTACAACGACGACCTCCAGCAGGTGGTCAAGGACCTGGAGGAGTCCGGTGTGGCCGTCCGCTCCGAGGGCGCGCTGTGCGTGTTCTTCGAGGACGTCAAGGGCCCGGACGGCACCCCCACGCCGCTGATCGTCCAGAAGTCCAACGGCGGCTTCGGCTACGCGGCCACCGACCTGGCCGCCATCCGCAACCGCATCGGCGAGCTGAAGGCCGACACCCTGCTGTACGTGGTGGACGCCCGGCAGTCGCTGCACTTCCGGATGGTCTTCGAGACGGCGCAGCGCGCGGGCTGGCTGCCCGAGGGCGCGGCGCGGCAGCTGCCGTTCGGCACCGTACTGGGCAAGGACGGCAAGCCGTTCAAGACCCGCGAGGGCGAGACGGTACGGCTGGTCGACCTGCTGGACGAGGCGGTCGAGCGCGCGGCGGCCGTCGTACGGGAGAAGGCCGACGAGAGCGTCGGCGAGGACGAGATCCAGCAGCGGGCGCAGCAGGTGGGCATCGGCGCGGTCAAGTACGCGGACCTGTCCAACTCGATGACCCGGGACTACGTCTTCGACCTGGACCGGATGGTCTCCCTCCAGGGCGACACCAGCGTCTACCTGCAGTACGCCTACGCGCGGGTCAACTCGATCTTCCGCAAGGCGGGCGAGCTGGAGCCGGTGCCGCGCCCCGAGTTGGAACTGGCCCCGGCCGAGCGGGCGCTGGCCCTGCATCTGGACGCGTTCGGGGACACGCTGGTGACGGCGGCCGACGAGTACGAGCCGCACAAGGTGACGGCGTATCTGTACGAACTGGCCACGCTCTACAGCCGGTTCTTCGAGAACTGCCCGGTGCTCAAGGCCGACACCCGGGAGCAGACCGAGAACCGGCTGTTCCTGTGCGACCTGACCGCCAAGGTCCTCCACCAGGGCCTGGCGCTGCTGGGCATCCGCACCCCCGAGCGGCTCTGACAGCTGCTCGGGCACGGCCGCTCAGGCTCCTGCCGTACGCATAAAAGGGGCGCCGTCCGCTCGGCGGACGGCGCCCCGGTTGCGTTGCCGGATCGGTTCAGCGCCGTGCGCGCAGCAGCCCGGCGGCCTCCGTCGCCCAGTATGTGAGGATCATGTTCGCCCCGGCGCGGGTGAAGCTCGTCAGCGTCTCCAGGATGGCCGCCTCGCGGTCGATCCACCCCTTCTCCGCGGCGGCCTCGACCATCGCGTACTCGCCGGAGATCTGGTAGACGCCGACGGGGACCTCCACCCGCTCGGCGAAGTCCCGCAGGATGTCCAGGTACGGCAGCCCCGGCTTGACCATCACCATGTCCGCGCCCTCGGCGAGGTCGAGCGACAGCTCGCGCAGCGCCTCCCGGGCGTTGGCCGGGTCCTGCTGGTAGGTCTTGCGGTCGCCCTGCAGCGAGGAGCCGACGGCCTCCCGGAAGGGCCCGTAGAACGCGGAGGAGTACTTGGCGGTGTAGGCGAACACCGCCACGTCGGTGTGCCCGGCCTCCTCCAGCGCGGCGCGCACGTGCGCGATCTGGCCGTCCATCATGCCGCTGGGGCCCAGCACATGGGCGCCCGCCTCGGCCTGTACGCGGGCCATCTCGGCGTACCGCTCCAGCGTCGCGTCGTTGTCCACGCGGCCGCCGGCGGTCAGCACCCCGCAGTGGCCGTGGTCGGTGTACTCGTCCAGACACAGGTCGGACATGAGCACCAACTCGTCGCCCACCTCGGCCCGGACGTCGCGCAGCGCGACCTGGAGGATGCCCTCCGGGTCGGTGCCCGCGCTGCCCTGGGCGTCCTTCTTCGCGTCGTCCGGCACGCCGAAGAGCATCAGTCCGCCGACGCCCGCCTCGACGGCCTCCACGGCGGCCTTGCGCAAGGTGTCGCGGGTGTGCTGCACGACCCCCGGCATCGAGCCCACCGGCACCGGCTCGCTGATGCCCTCCCGCACGAAGGCGGGCAGGATCAGATCGGCGGGCCGGGTGTGGTGCTCGGCGACCAGGCGGCGGATGGCCGCCGTGGAGCGCAGCCGCCTCGGCCGGGCCGCCGGGAAGCTGCCGTACGTGCTCATGATGTGCGTGCCCTCCTCCTGGCCGGGCGCTTCTCGCTCGGCCGCTTCACCTGTTCACCCGCCTCGACGGCGGCGGCTCGGCGCTGGGCGCCGAAGTCGGCGAGCGCCTCGGCCAGCTTGTGCACCGACGGCTCGGGCGACATCACATCCACCCGCAGCCCGTGCTCCTCCGCGGTCTTCGCGGTGGCGGGGCCGATACAGGCGATGACCGTGACGTTGTGCGGCTTGCCCGCGATACCGACCAGGTTCCGCACCGTGGACGACGAGGTGAACAGCACCGCGTCGAACCCGCCGCCCTTGATGGCCTCCCGGGTCTCGGCGGGCGGCGGCGAGGCGCGCACCGTGCGGTAGGCGGTCACGTCGTCCACCTCCCAGCCCAGCTCGATCAGGCCGGCCACCAGGGTCTCGGTGGCGATGTCGGCGCGCGGCAGGAACACCCGGTCGATCGGGTCGAAGACCGGGTCGTAGGGCGGCCAGTCCTCCAGCAGCCCGGCCGCCGACTGCTCGCCGCTGGGCACCAGGTCGGGCTTGACGCCGAACTCGATCAGCGCGTTCGCCGTCTGCTCGCCCACCGCCGCGACCTTGATCCCGGCGAAGGCCCGCGCGTCCAGCCCGTACTCCTCGAACTTCTCGCGGACCGCCTTGACGGCGTTGACGGAGGTGAACGCGATCCACTCGTAGCGGCCCGTCACCAGGCCCTTGACCGCGCGCTCCATCTGCTGCGGCGTGCGCGGCGGCTCCACGGCGATGGTCGGCACCTCGGCCGGTACGGCGCCGTAGGAGCGGAGCTGGTCGGAGAGGGAGGCCGCCTGCTCCTTGGTGCGGGGCACCAGGACCTGCCAGCCGAACAGCGGCTTGGACTCGAACCAGGCCAGCTGCTCGCGCTGGGCCGCGGCGCTGCGCTCACCGACCACGGCTATGACCGGCTGCCCGCCGTCGGCGGAGGGCAGCACCTTCGCCTGCTTGAGGGCCTGGGTGATCCCGCCGAGCGTCGCGGTGAAGGTGCGCTGCCGGGTGGTCGTCCCGGCCAGGGTGACGGTCAGCGGGGTGTCCGGCTTGCGGCCGGCGGCCACCAGCTCACCCGCGGCGGAGGTGACCTTCTCCAGCGTGGTGGAGACGACGACGGTCGCGTCGCTGACCCCCAGCTCGGTCCAGCACCGGTCGTCCGCCGTGCTCGCGTCCACGAACCGCACGTCGGTGCCCTGCGCGTCGCGCAGCGGCACCCCGGCGTACGCGGGCACGCCCACAACGGCGGCGACACCCGGTACGACCTCGAACGGAATGCCCTCGTCGGCCAGGGCGAGCATCTCGCGGGCGGCGTCCGAGTCCAGCCCGGGGTCCCCCGCGACCGCACGGACGACCCGCCTGCCGGCGCGTGCGGCGGCTATGGCAGACTCGCCCGGGTCGAGGGCTGCATCGTCGGCCGCTGCGCTGGCAGTTGACGTCTCATCAGTCACGGCCTGCAGCGGTGTGTCCACACCTGGACGGGTATGGGCACGTACGACGTCGTACACGCGTGGGTCGGCGACGAGGACGTCGGCCCGCCCCAGCGCCTCGACGGCGCGCAACGTCAGCAGCCCCGGGTCTCCGGGCCCGGCACCCAGGAAGGTGACGTGTCCGTGTGCACCGTGCAGGTGCTGTCTGTTCACGACTGCCGTCTTCTGTGCGGTGCTCGACTTGTCGGCGCGCGCTGTGCCTGGCTTGTCGGCGCGCGACCTGTCGGCGGCGGTGGGGCTCAAAGTGCTCGCTCCCCCATCAGACCGGCCGCACCCTTGGCGAGCATCTCCTCGGCGAGTTCCTGGCCCATGCGCGCGAAGGGCGCAAGGTCGGCAGAACCGCCGTCGGACGCCGGTGCGGGACCGGTGGTGGACAACTGCACCAGCGTGCGACCGTCGGTGGTGCCGACGACGCCGCGCAGGCGCATTTCAGTGACAACCTGCCCCTCGACAAGCAGGTCGGCCAGCGCCCCCACAGGTGCGCTGCAGCCGGCCTCCAAGGCGGCGAGCAGGGTTCGCTCAGCGGTGACGGCCGCCCGTGTGCACGGGTCGTCCAACTCCGCGAGCTGTGCGGCCAGGTGCGTGTCGGACGCCACACACTCGACGGCCAGTGCCCCCTGTCCGGGGGCGGGAAGAACCTGGTCGGGCTCGATCAGTTCGGCGGCCTCCTCGTCGAGGCGACCGATGCGCTCGAGACCGGCGGCGGCGAGCACGACGCCGTCGAGCTCACCGGAGCGCACGTACCCGATCCGGGTGTCGATATTCCCCCGGATCGGTACGGTCTCGATCTCGACCCCGAGGGTACGCGCCCAGGCGTGCAATTGCGCCATCCTGCGGGGCGAGCCCGTGCCGATACGCGCGACGCCGGGCGCACAGGCGCCGATCAGCGCCTCGAAACCGAGCCCGTCCCGGCCCACCAGCACATCCCGGGCGTCGGCCCGGGCAGGCACGGCGGCCAGTGCGAACTCCGCCGGCTGGGTCGTCGGCAGATCCTTCAGCGAGTGCACGGCGAAGTCGATCTCACCGCGCGCAAGCGCGTCCCGCAGCGCGTTGACGAACACCCCGGTGCCGCCGATCTGCGCGAGCTGCTCCTTGCTGATGTCCCCGTACGTGGTGATCTCCACCAGCTCGACGGGCCGCCCCGTGCGCCTGCGCACCTCCTCGGCGACCAGCCCGGACTGCGCCATCGCGAGCTTGCTGCGGCGGGTGCCCAGCCTCAGTGGGGGGTTGGCTGTGGCGTCGGTGTTCATTGCCGCTCCTGTTCCGGATTGCTGACAGCGGCGACCGCCTGCGGGTCGAGGTCGAAGAGTTCACGCAGCGCGTCGGCGTACCCGGCACCGCCGGGCTCGCCCGCGAGCTGTTTCACGCGCACGGTCGGCGCGTGCAGCAGCTTGTCCACGACACGGCGCACGGTCTGCGTGATCTCCGCGCGCTGCTTGTCGTCCATACCGTGCAGCCGCCCCTCCAGCCGCGCCATCTCACTGGCGACGACATCGGCGGCCATGGTGCGCAGCGCCACGACGGTCGGCGTGATCGTCGCCGCCCGCTGCGCGGCGCCGAACGCGGCGACCTCCTCGGCGACGATGCGGCGGACGGCTTCCACGTCCCCCGCCATCGGCGCGTTCGCCTCGGCGTCGGCCAGCGACTCGATGTCCACGAGCCGCACTCCGTCGATGCGGTGCACCGCTGCTTCGACATCGCGGGGCATGGCGAGGTCGAGCACGGCCAGGGCGGAGGTGCGCCCGCGCACCGCGCCCTCGATCTCGGCGGCGCCCAGCACCAGGCCCGCGGCACCGGTGCAGGACACCACCACGTCGGCCGAGGCCAGCTCCTCGGCGACGGCGGCCATCGGCAACGCCCTCGCCCCCAGGCTCTCCGCCAGCCGCTGGGCCCTCTCCAACGTCCGGTTGACGATCACCAGTTCGCCCACACCGGCGCGCGCCAGCGTCACCGCGGCGAGCGAGGACATGGATCCGGCGCCGATCACCAGCGCCCGGCGTCCGCGTACCCACGCGTCGACAGCCGCTCCCTGGGCCAGCTGTTCGAGGCCGAAGGTCACCAGCGACTGCCCGGCCTTGTCGATACCGGTCTCCGAATGGGCGCGCTTGCCCACCCGCAGGGCCTGCTGGAACAGGTCGTTCAGCAGGCGCCCGGCGGTGTGCTGCTCCTGGGCGACGGCCAGCGCGTCCTTGATCTGGCCGAGGATCTGCCCCTCGCCCACGACCATCGAGTCGAGCCCGCACGCCACCGAGAACAGGTGGTGCACGGCCCGGTCCTCGTAGTGCACGTACAGATACGGAGTGAGCTCCTCCAGCTCCACTCCGCTGTGCTGGGCCAGCAGCGTCGACAGCTCGGCGACACCGGCGTGGAACTTGTCGACGTCCGCGTACAGCTCGATCCGGTTGCAGGTGGAGAGCACGGCGGCCTCGGCCGCGGGCTCGGCCCCCAGGGTGTCCTGCAGCAACTTCCCCCGGGCCTGCGGGGCCAGCGCCGCCCGCTCCAGCACGCTGACCGGTGCGCTGCGGTGGCTCAGGCCGACGACGAGCAGGCTCATGCCGGCATCACGGCGGGCAGATCCCCGTCAGTTCCGGACTCGGGAGGGCGCTTGGTGACGGCCACGGCGGGCGGCGCGGCGGGCGGCGCCGTGTCCGCCTCGGGGCCCTCCCCCGGTCTCCGGCCGGGAGGCGCTCCCAGCTCCTCCCCCGCCTTGCGCTGCTCGTGGAAGGCGAGGATCTGCAGCTCTATCGACAGGTCGACCTTGCGTACGTCGACCCCTTCGGGGACGGACAGCACGGTCGGTGCGAAGTTGAGGATGGAGGTGATACCGGCGGCGACGAGCCGGTCGCACACCTGCTGGGCCGCGCCGGCCGGGGTGGCGATCACCCCGATGGACACCCCGTTGTCGGAGATGATCTTTTCCAGCTCGTCGGTGTGCTGGACCGGGATGCCCGCGACGGGCTTCCCGGCCAGACCCGGGTCGGCGTCGATCAGCGCCGCCACCCGGAAGCCGCGTGAGGCGAAACCGCCGTAGTTGGCGAGCGCCGCGCCGAGATTACCGATACCGACGATCACAACCGGCCAGTCCTGGGTGAGGCCCAGCTCGCGGGAGATCTGGTAGACGAGATATTCGACGTCGTAGCCGACCCCGCGGGTGCCGTACGAACCCAGGTAGGAGAAATCCTTGCGCAGCTTGGCCGAATTGACGCCCGCCGCGGAGGCCAGCTCCTCCGAGGAGACCGTGGGCACCGAGCGCTCGGACAGCGCGGTGAGTGCCCGCAGATACAGCGGAAGACGGGCGACGGTCGCCTCGGGGATCCCTCGGCTCCGACTCGTCGCCGGACGGTGATTTCGGCCAGTTGCCACGGTGCTCCTGCCGGTTGCGCGAAGCGGTGAGCGGTCGTATGTGAGGCACTCTCCCGGACCGCTCCGTCGCGCCCAGGCTATGCCTTTGTGAACGCGTGCACAAAGATTGTGTCCGGTTTGTCCGGCCAACGTGACCGGCGCCACAGGCACCAACGGGGACACCCGGCCACACTCCTCACGTATACGCCCCCGGACGGCAAAACGCCCTCGATACTAATCGAAACGAACTCGAACCCTGACCACATTCCCACTGGACAAGCCCGCCCTCGGCGGTCCTTGAGCGGAATTCGAGCGGCCGCGGAAGAGTCACGCGCCGGGCACGTATACGGGTACGTACGGCGGGTGTCGGCGGCGCGTCACCCGGTGAGCGCGCTACGGAGACGTTCGGGGTCGACGCGCCAGAAGTCGTGCTGCTCACCGTCGACCAGCACCACCGGGATCTGCTCCCAGTAGAGGCGGTAGAGCTCCGGCTCCTGGTTGATGTTCTTCTCCTCCCAGGTGGCGCCCACTTCGTCGCACACCCGGACCACCACGTCCCGCGCCACGTCACACAGATGGCATCCGGGCTTTCCGATGAGGGTCACAGTCTTCATCCCTCCATTCTCCAGCCCACCCGCCGCCGAGCCCGAATCCCCGACGGACCGGCCGCCCACCGCCACCACCCCCGGCCGTTCACCGCCACCACACCCCCGGCAACCCACGCGCAACCGCCTGACCTCACGCTGCGATCCCCGGGGGCAACCCCCGGACCCCGGCCGTTCACCGCCACCACACCCCCGGCAACCCACGCGCAACCGCCTGACCGAACAGACTGGCTATGCTCGCGGCATGGCCCTTCCTGCATGGCTCACCTCTCGCAAGCGCTCGGCGACCGCGCGCAGCGTGCTCGCAGGCGAGGCGGCCGCCGAAGCGGCGCGCAAGCAGGAGCAGGAGCTGGCGGCAGCGGGGCGGGAAGGCGCGGAGGGCGCCTGGGAGGCGGAGTTCCCCGTGGCGGGGGACGTGCGCGCTGCCGCCTTCTTCGACCTGGACAACACGGTCATGCAGGGTGCCGCCCTCTTCCACTTCGGCCGCGGCCTCTACAAGCGGAAGTTCTTCCGGAAGCGCGAACTGACCCGCTTCGCCTGGCAGCAGGCGTACTTCCGGCTGGCCGGCTCCGAGAACGCCGACCACATGCAGGACGCCCGGGAGAGCGCGCTGTCCATCGTCAAGGGGCACCGGGTCTCGGAGCTGATGGCGATCGGCGAGGAGATCTACGACGAGTACATGGCGGGCCGCATCTGGCCGGGCACCCGGGCGCTCGCGCAGGCGCATCTGGACGCGGGACAGAAGGTGTGGCTGGTGACGGCGGCGCCGGTGGAGACGGCGACGATCATCGCGCGCCGGCTGGGGCTGACCGGCGCGCTGGGCACGGTCGCCGAATCGGTGGGCGGTGTCTACACCGGGCGGCTGGTCGGCGAACCGCTGCACGGACCGGCGAAGGCGGAGGCCGTACGCGCGCTGGCCGCGGCCGAGGGGCTCGACCTGGACAGGTGTGCTGCGTACAGCGACTCGGCGAACGACATCCCGATGCTGTCGCTTGTCGGTTATCCGTATGCGATCAATCCTGACAGTCGTCTTCGGGCGCATGCTCGTGAAATGGGCTGGCGACTGCGGGACTACCGCAGGGGCCGCAAGGCGGCCAAGGTGGGCATCCCGGCGGCGGCCGGGGTCGGCGCGCTGGCGGGCGGTGCGGTTGCCGCCGCCGCGGTCCAGCGCCGTCGCCGCTGACCCTCCTCACTAGGGCCGCCGTCCGCGCACCCGCGGCGGGCAACACCCGTGGCGCGTCCGGCGTGTGCCGCCGTGGACGGGGCAATCCAGCAGTGTTACCCGGCGCTCCCGGCCGGCAGTCACGGTCTGCTCGGTCGGGCGGAACACATCAAGTAGGCGTCAGATTCAGCCAGGAAAACGATCAAAAACTGTCCTCGATTCGTACCTGAATGCGGCTTCAATCCGTAACGGAACGAACCGAAGCGACGTTTTTGGCAACTAGGTGTAGCGCAGCCTGTACGAAGCGTTATTCTCCTCAGACGCAATTCGGTACCCATCCGTCCCTACGCCGGGTGAACGGTCCCGCACTGCACGTGATGGAAGCTCTGCCTCTGGGAGTCCCGTGTACCCACACGTCGGGGTTGACGCCTCGGGCCTGGCTACGCTGCGCACGACAGTCATCGACCAACTGCGTGCGTTCGTCCCCACCGCGTACGCCGTCCCTGCCCTTGCCGCAACAACCGCACCTGTCCCCGCAGGAGCCTCAACTGTCCCCGCAGGTCCCTGCCATGCCCTCGCCCGCCGCGCCGCCCGCGCCCTGACCACCGCAGCCGATCCGGCCGCAGCCGCCACGTCCCCGGCGGTCTCGTCCCGTACGGCGTCGTCCGCCTCCGCTGCCGCCGCCGCTACCACTGCCGCCTCCACCGCCTCCGCGGCCTCCTCGCCGACTCCGTCGGCAGCCCGCTCGAACGCGGCAACCGCCTCCCGCACCTCCACCGCGAGCGGCAGGCGCGCCCGCGGCACCGGTGCGACCGCACGGCGCCCCGCCGCCTCGGACACCGACAGCCGCCGGATGATGGACCTGGTCGAACGCGCCCAGGACGGCGAGGCCGAGGCGTTCGGCAGGTTGTACGACCAGTACAGCGACACCGTCTACCGCTACATCTACTACCGCGTCGGCGGCCGGGCGACCGCCGAGGACCTGACCAGTGAGACCTTTCTGCGTGCCCTCCGTCGCATCGGAACCTTCACCTGGCAGGGCCGCGACTTCGGGGCGTGGCTGGTGACCATCGCCCGGAACCTCGTCGCCGACCACTTCAAGTCGAGCCGCTTCCGCCTCGAAGTGACCACCGGCGAGATGCTCGACGCCAACGAGGTCGAACGCTCCCCGGAGGAGTCGGTCCTCGAATCCCTCTCCAACGCCGCCCTGCTGGAGGCCGTACGTAAGCTCAACCCCCAACAGCAGGAGTGCGTAACGCTCCGATTTCTGCAGGGGCTGTCCGTGGCCGAAACGGCCCGGGTGATGGGCAAGAACGAGGGCGCCATCAAGACACTCCAGTACCGCGCCGTCCGCACGCTCGCCAGACTCCTGCCCGACGACGCGCGCTGAGTGCCCGCCGAGCACTCCGCCGGGCACTCCGCCGAGCGGCGCCCAGCACCGGTCACATCATCGTGACATCCGACTCCGTAACCCGAGTGGCTTGCGCTCGTTGTCGGGGTTGCAGACTCCCCGAAGCCGTGGCTGCCCGGGTCCACTCACCCCTGAGTGAACGCGGTCGGCCGCGCTCACGCCTGTGTGGTGGGGAGCCGACCGTGCTGACGAGAGGAGGTGCCGCCGGTGATCGGATCCGTGCCGACGAGCCGACGGGCCATCGCCTTCGCCCAAGCCCTGGACGAGCAGGAGCGCGACGCGGGCGCGGCGGCCGAGGCAGGGCCCGAGGAGTCCCCGGCCGGGGGTACCTCCCGGCCCGACTCCCCCAGCTCCCGCTGGGAGGCGCCCCCAGGGGGAGGGAACGGCGAAGGGACACCGCCGACGGGCACACCGCACAGCCACCGGGCCGACGACGGTGCGGACCGGTCGCTGCTCGCCCTGGCGAACTCACTGGGCGGGGTGCCCCGTCCCACGCTGGACCCGCAGGTCAAGACGGTCCAGCGCGCCCAGCTGATCGCGGCCATGGAAGCCGCGTTCGGGGAGGGCGAGACGGCGGCGCACGGCGCGCACTTCCCCGAGCAGCGCGACGCCCGCACCGGCTCCCGCGGCCGGGGCGCACACCGCGCGCCCGGTCTCGGGCCGCTCGGCAAGCTGCGGCCCAAGTCCCGGCTGGGCAAGGGACTCGCGGCCGGCGGCCTGAGCGTCGGGGTGGCCGCCAGCGCCTTCGGCGGCGCCACGGCGGCCAGCACGGACGCCCTGCCCGGCGACTCGCTCTACGGCCTCAAGCGCGGCATGGAGGACCTCCGGCTCGATCTGGCCGGAGACGACGCCGACCGCGGCAGCCTGCTGCTGGACCACGCCTCGACGCGGATGAACGAGGCCCGCCGCCTCATGGAGCGGGACCGCTCCGGCGGGCTGGACCACGAGGCGCTCGTCGAGGTCCGCAAGACGCTGTCCGGGATGCGGCAGGACGCCTCCGAGGGCCACCGGCTGCTGAGCGCCGCCTTCCGGAAGAACGGCGACCTCGCCCCGATCCGGTCCCTGTCCAGCTTCTCCAAGAACCACCGGGCGAGCTGGTCCCGGCTGCGCGACCGGCTGCCGGTGCAGCTGCACGACGTGAGCGACGAGGTCAGCTCCGTCTTCGACGCCATAGACCAGGACGTGAGCCCCCTGCGCTCGCTCCTCCCCCGCGATCGGGAGGAGGCCCCGTCCGAACGCGAGCCGGGCACCGGCGACCGTACGGGCGAGGAGCAGCCTTCCGCCCGACCGAGTTCCCCGTCCGCGGACGGCATGTCCGGGCGGCGCGACGGGAGCAGCGAGGAGCCGTCCCCGTCCGACTCGCAGCGGGAGCGCGAGGGCCTGCTCGGCGGCGGACTGCTGGAGCCGCCCGAGGAGTCCGGCAGGCAGGGCAGCCCGTCGCACTCCGGCCCCGACTCCGAGAGCCCGTCCACCCCCGACGGCGGGCCGAAGGTGACCCTGCCTCCCCTCGTGCCCGATGTGCTGCCCCGCCTCGACCTGGGCGGCGACAACAGGTAGCCACGGCAGCCCGGTGCGGCGGCGGACGGGTTCGGAGCAGCCACGGGAGCGCTGGGAAGGATCGCTTCCGGAAACGCTCAGAAGAAGACCGACCGCCGCCGCACCAGCAGCTTGTACAGGGTGTGCTGGATCGTTTCCCGCACCTGGTCGGTGAGGTTGAACATCAGCATCGGATCCTCCGCCGCCTCCGGCGGATAGTCGTCGGTGGGCACCGGCTCGCCGAACTGGATGGTCCACTTCGTCGGCAACGGCACCGCCCCCAGCGGACCGAGCCAGGGGAAGGTCGGCGTGATCGGGAAGTACGGGAAGCCGAGCAGCCGCGCGAGGGTGCGGGAGTTGCCGACCATCGGATAGATCTCCTCGGCGCCCACGATCGAGCACGGCACGATCGGCGCGCCCGCCCGCAGCGCCGTGGAGACGAACCCGCCCCTGCCGAACCGCTGCAGCTTGTAGCGGTCCGCGAAGGGCTTGCCCAACCCCTTGAAGCCCTCCGGCATCACACCGACGACCTCCCCCCGCTCCAGCAGCGTCTGGGCGTCCTCCGCGCAGGCGAGCGTGTGTCCGGCCTTGCGTGCCAGCTCGTTGACGACCGGCAGCACGAACACCAGGTCGGCGCCGAGCAGCCGCAGATGGCGGTCGGCGGGGTGGTGGTCGTGCACGGCGACCTGCAGCATCAGACCGTCCAGCGGCAGCGTGCCCGAGTGGTTGGCGACCACCAGCGCCGCGCCGTCCGCGGGTATGTTCTCCACTCCCCGCACCTCGACGCGGAAGTACTTCTCGAAGACCGGGCGCAGCAGCGTCATCAGCACCTGGTCGGTCAGCTCCTGGTCGTAGCCGAAGTCGTCGACCTCGTACTCGCCGGTGAGCCTGCGCCGCAGGAAGGCGAGGCCGCGCGCGGCCCTGGTCTCCCAGTCCGTACCGAGCACGCGCTCCAGCAGCCCCTCGGGCTCCGCGCCGCCTTCCGCCGGGTCGCTCCCCTCCGGGCCGGCGCCGGGGCCCGAACGGTCGGGCCCACCCTGCTCCGGCGGCTCCTCGGCCTCCTCAGCCGCGTCCGGCTGCGTCCCCGGCACGGTCGTCAGAGGCGAGCGGCGGCCCGTACGGCCGCTTCTGCGCCGCCCGCCGAGCCCCGCACCCGGGCCGGAGGTCGCCCCCGGATCGGAAGCGGTACCCGAACCGGAAGCGGAACCGGCCGTGTCGGAGGGCTGTGCGGCGCCGGAGCGGCCCGTACGCGCGGCGCGGCCCTCGCCCGAGGGCCCGCGTCCGGCAGCGGCTCCGGAGGCTCCCGAGCCGCGCGAGCGGTCCCTGTCGTCGTCGAAGGGTATGACCTTCGCGTCAGCCATCCTGGCGCACCTCCTCCGGGCCCGGCTTCCCCGGCAGCAGCGCGACGAACCGGTCGACCGTTTCGGCCAGTCTGCGCGGTGGCAGCAGGCCCGGGCCGCGTTCCCGTACGAAGGCGTCGAGCGTCTCGGCGGTCGTCCGGCGCGGCGTGAACCCGAGGACGTCGCGGGCATGCGCCGTGTGCACCACCCGCCCGTGGGTGAGCAGCCGTATCTGCTCGGGCGAGAAGTCCGTCGCGCCCACCGAGCGCAGCACACTGCGGCTCCATCGGATCGCCGGCAGCAGCATCGGCGCAGTCGGCCGCCCCAGACGCCGTGCGCACTGCGACAGCAGCAGCACACCCTCGCCGGCGATGTTGAACGTCCCGGCGTTGAGCGTGCCCCGGCGCGGCTCGCCCGCCGCGAGTCGCAGCACCTCGATCACGTCGTCGTCGTGCACGAACTGCAGCCGGGGGTCGTACCCCAGGACGGTGGGCAGGACGGGCAGCCCGAAGTAGGCGGCGAGCGGCGACTCGGCGGCGGGACCCAGGATGTGGGCGAACCGCAGCACGGTCACCGCGACATCCGGTCGGCGCCGCGCGAACCCGCGTACATAGCCCTCGACCTCGACGGCGTCCTTGGCGAAGCCGCCGCTGGGCAGGTCCCTGACAGGGGTCGTCTCGTCGAAGACGGCGGGGTCGCGGGGCGCGGAACCGTACACACTCGTCGTCGATTTGATCACCAGACGACTGATGGTGGGCGCTTTCTGACAGGCGCCGAGCAACTGCATGGCACCGATGACATTGGTCTCCTTGACCGCGCCACGCCCGCCGCCGCCCAGCGTCGGCGGGGTGCCGTGCACATCCATGTGGACAACCGTGTCCACGGCGTGCTCGGCCAGCACCTTGCCGATGGCCGGCTGCCGTGTGTCGGCCCGCACGAACTCCGCGTCGCCGAGGTCGTGCACGGGAGGCTGGGCGTCCACACCGATCACCCGGCTCACATCGGGCTCACGCTGGATACGGCGCACGAAACGGCCACCGAGCGGTCTGGCCACCCCGGTGACGAGCACCACCTTGCCCACGTTCCCTCCCTGACACCCCGGACGCGGTCGCCGCCCCTCGGGGCAATACCGCGAATCCATAGCAGAACCGCCGCCTTTCTCTCCGAACTGAACGGAGAGAAAGGCGGCGGTCAGTGGCGTGCGGTGCGCTCGCTCACTTCTTGTTGCGACGCTGCACTCGCGTCCGCTTCAGCAGCTTGCGGTGCTTCTTCTTAGCCATCCGCTTACGCCGCTTCTTGATGACAGAGCCCACGACTACCCTCGCTCACGAATCACCCCCGCAGGACGCGGGGCGAACTCATTTCGATACTCGGTGCGGGGCGTCCGAGCCCACACGACCTACATGGGTCCACCCTACCCGCCACGCGGGAATGGTCGTGAATCGAGGGGGCACCGGGGCTCCGGTGCAGCGGTGACCGATCACACCCGATGTCGGCCTAGGCGCTCTCCACCCCCACGTACGACTCCTCGAGGTACTCATGGACAGCCTTCTCCGGCACCCGGAAGGACCTGCCCACCCGGATCGCCGGCAGATGACCGCTGTGCACCAGCCGGTACACAGTCATCTTGGAGACTCGCATCACCGCGGCGACCTCCGCCACGGTCAGGAACACGACCTCGTTCAACGGCCGTTCGTCAGCAGCCATGTCACACCTGAACCTTCCGCACATGTCGGGCACCGGCTTCCCCTCCGGTGTCTCCTGCTCGCATGTGCGCTCCTCCCCAGATTAGGGGCGCGTGATGCAAGTGGTGAAGAGGAGTAGCGATCGTCCGCCTACCGTGACAGACACGCTCGATTGAGTACATAGCGAGTAAGCGCGCGGTAGTAATCGGATTGCTCAGCGTCATCCGACGGAACGCCCGAGCGCCCTCGCCCCTCCGCTGTCTCCCGCCGCCCCACGCCGAGCGCCGCCCCCTGCGCACCCGGCGGCCCCGGAGTCCCGCTACCGCGCTGACCTGCACTGACAGCTCAACCATCGCCTTCGGCAAGCCCCTTGGCCGACGAGCTCGCGCAACAGCCACTCCTGTCGGCTCCCCCCGGGAGAGTCACGGGGCGCGCACATTCGCGCCCCGCGCACGGACCGTTGAGCAAGCGCTGGTTTCACAGAACAGCACAACCCCCCTTACGTAGGAGAAGCCGCACTGACGTACCCCGAATCGCATCGCTATGTCGACACGTCCGCCCTGCGTCGGTGCTAGGCCGAGGCATCCGGACGACGACAGGGATGGGGCCAATGTGACGTAGTAGACCGGGAGTCGGTCCGAAGACAGCACCGGGCCGACGACGAGCGCACCGTTGCCCGGCCCCCACGCTGACACAACCGACCACGATGCGCCGGGAAACAGTCCCGGGACTGCCGATACCCCACACCGACCGGCCCTCAACCGGCCCTCTTACGGAACCATTCGCTCCCACACCGTCACAGCCGCCGACGTTCAGGGCAGCCGACAACCCTCCGGGCAGCCGCCGACGTTCAGGGCAGCAGGCCGTGTGCCGGGAACACCGCCCGGCGGGTCGCCCGTACGGCCTGGTCCAGCCGGTCCGCGGGGTCGTACCCCGCCCCCCAGCCCCGCCAGTGCGGCTCCAGCCCGTCCGTCATCCGCTGCTGGGCGCCGGTGCGCCCCGTACGCGCGTACACCTCCTGCAGCCACTCGGCTGGCACTTCGGTCTCCCGCGGCACGGGCGTCCCCGCCGCGATGGCCACCAGGTGCGTCCATGTCCGCGGCACCACGTCGACCACCGCATAGCCCCCGCCACCGGTCGCCAGCCACCGGCCCTCCGCATACGTGTGCGCCCACTCGTGCGCGGACTCGGCCGCCAGCCGCTGGGCGTCCACGCTGACCGCCAAGTGCGCCAGCGGATCCTCGACATGGGTGTCCGCACCATGCTGCGAGACCAGCACCTGCGGCCCGAAGGCCTCCAGCAGTTCCGGCACCACCGCGTGCACCGCACGCAGCCAGCCCTCGTCCCCCGTTCCGGGCGGCAGCGCCACATTCACCGCGCTGCCCTCCGCGCCCTCGCCACCGCACTCCTGCGGCCACCCGGTACCTGGAAAGAGCGTGCCCGGGTGCTCGTGCAGCGAAATGGTCAGCACACGGGGGTCGTCCCAGAACACCGCCTCGACGCCGTCACCGTGATGCACATCCAGATCGACGTAGGCCACCCGCTCGGCCCCCAGCTCCAGGAGCCGTGCGATGGCGAGCGCGGGATCGTTGTAGACGCAGAAACCCGACGCACTCCCCGGCATCGCATGATGCAACCCGCCGGCGAAGTTCACGGCGTGCAGCGCCCTGCCCTGCCATACCGCCTCGGCCCCGCCCACCGACTGCCCGGCGATCAGTGCGGAGACCTCATGCATACCCGCGAACGCCGGGTCGTCCGGGGTACCGAGGCCGTACCGCTGGTCAGCGGAGGCGGGATCGAGCGAGGCACGGCGGACGGCGTCGATGTAGTCCGCCCGGTGCACCAGCCGCAGCGTCGAGTCCCCGACAGGTTTCGCCGCCACGACGCTCAGGTCCGGGCCGCGCTCCACCCCCAACGACTCGATCAGGCGCTTCGTCAGCGCGAGCCGTACCGGGTCCATCGGATGGCCACGGCCGAAGTCGTAGCCGATGACGCCCTCGTCCCACATCAACTGCGCGCGGCCGCTCATGCCGCCACCGTATCGGGCCGGGTCC
>NZ_JAFFZM010000017.1 GCF_017676345.1 Streptomyces smyrnaeus
GCCCCCCGACACGACCCCTCGGCGGCAGCCGAAAAACCAAGGGGGCGTGCCCCCACAACAGGGGCGGCGACAGCCGGAGGGGGACAGGGGGCGGAGCCCCTTATTGGGGGGTGACGTAGGCGGCGGCGATGCCGCCGTCGACCAAGAACTCCGCGGCGTTGACGAACGACGCATCATCACTGGCGAGAAACGCCACCGCCGAGGCGATCTCCTCCGCCTCGGCGAACCGTCCCACGGGGACATGCACCAGGCGGCGCTGCGCCCGCTCCGGGTCCTTGGCGAACAGTTCCTTCAGGAGGGGGGTGTTGACCGGGCCGGGGCACAGCGCGTTCACCCGGATGCCCTCCCGGGCGAACTGGACTCCCAGTTCCCGTGACATGGCCAGTACTCCGCCCTTGGAGGCGGTGTAGCTGATCTGCGAGGTGGCGGCGCCCATCACCGCCACGAAGGAGGCGGTGTTGATGATGGAGCCCCGCCCCTGCGCCCGCATGTACGGCAGTACGGCCTTGCAGCACAGGTAGACCGAGGTCAGGTTGGTGTGCTGCACGCGCTGCCACGCTTCCAGCCCGGTCTCCAGGATCGAGTCGTCGTCGGGCGGCGAGATTCCGGCGTTGTTGAAGGCGATGTCGACGGAGCCGTAGGTGTCGTCGGCGGTGCGGAAGAGCGCCTCCACCTGTTCGGGGTCGGTGACGTCGGCCCGTACGTAGAGCCCTCCGGTTTCCGCGGCGGCAGCCGCCCCACGTTCGGCGTCCACGTCGGCGCAGACGACGTGGGCCCCCTCGGAGGCGAGGCGGCGGGCGGTGGCGAGGCCGATGCCGCTGCCCGCGCCGGTGACGACGGCCGTACGCCCGACCAGGCGGCGGCACAGGGGGGTCTCGGAGTCGGTGACGCTCACTGGCTCTCCTCGGTGCTGATGAAGACGTTCTTGGTCTCGGTGAAGGCGGCGAGGGCGTCGGGGCCGAGTTCGCGGCCGAGTCCGGACTGCTTGTAGCCGCCGAAGGGGGTGGAGTAGCGCACGCTGCTGTGCGAGTTGACGGAGAGGTTTCCGGCGGCGACGGCGCGGGAGACGCGCAGGGCGCGGGCGCTGTCGCGGGTCCAGATGGAGCCGGAGAGGCCGTAGTCGGTGTCATTGGCGAGCCGTACCGCCTCCTCCTCGTCGTCGAAGGGGATGACGACGGCGACGGGGCCGAAGATCTCCTCCACCGCGGCCCGCTCCCCCACGGTGCCCTGCAGCACCGTCGCCGGATACCAGAAGCCGGGGCCTTCGGGGATGCTGCCGCGGATGAGCGCGGGGGCGTCCTCGGGGACGTATCCGCGTACGCGCTCCCGCTGGCGGGCCGAGACGAGGGGGCCCATCGCGGTTCCGGCCTCGGCCGGGTCGCCGGCGCGGAAGGCGTGGACGGCCGGCTCCAGGAGTTCCAGGAACCGGTCGTGGACGGAGCGCTGGACGAGGATGCGGCTGCGGGCGCAGCAGTCCTGGCCGGTGTTGTCGAGGAAGGAGCCGGGGGCGGCGGTCGCGGCGCGCTCCAGGTCGGCGTCGGCGAAGATGATGTTGGGGCTCTTGCCGCCGAGTTCGAGCGTCACGCGTTTCACGGAGGCGGCGCACCGGGCCATGATGCGCTTGCCGACCGCGGTGGAGCCGGTGAAGACCACCTTGGCGACGCGCGGGTGCTCGACCAGCGCGCTGCCGGTGACGGGTCCCTCGCCGGGCAGCACCTGGAAGAGTCCCTCGGGCAGCCCGGCTTCGAGCGCCAGTTCGGCCAGTCGCAGCGCGGTCAGCGGGGTGGTCTCCGCGGGCTTGAGCAGTACCGCGTTCCCGGCCGCCAGCGTGGGAGCGGAGCCCCAGGCGGCGATGGGCATGGGGAAGTTCCAGGGCGCGATGACGGCGACGACGCCCAGCGGTTCGGCGAAGGTGATGTTGACGCCGCCGGCGACCGGGATCTGCCGGCCGGTCAGCCGCTCGACTCCGCCGGCGGAGTAGTCGAGCAGGTCGCGGACGTTGCTCGCCTCCCAGCAGGCGTTGCTCAGCGGGTGCCCGGCCTCGCGCATCTCCAGGACGCCGAGTTCCTCGATGTGCCCGTCGACGACGGAGGCGAACCTGCGCAGCAGCCGGGCCCGGTCGGCGGGCGGCAGTCCGGCCCATTGCGTCTGTGCCGCGGCGGCCCGGCCGACGGCACGGTCGACCTCTTCGGGAGTGGTGACGGGGACGGTGGTGATCAGCTCCTCCGTCGCCGGGTTGACGATGTCGAGCTTCTCGGCCGGTGGTCCGGTGGGCTGCTCTTGCTCGTGCTGCACTGCGGTGACGTCCTAACGTGCGCTCGGAAGACTTACAGGCGTTCGAAGGAGCGGTAGCGCTCCCAGTCCGTGACGGCGGTGTCGAAGGCCCGCTGCTCGACCCGGGCCATGTTGAGGTAGTGGTCCACCACGTCGCTGCCGAACGCGTCCCGGGCCAGTGTGCTGTCCTGCCACAACGCGGCGGCCTCCCGGAGGGTGGTGGGTACGTGCGCGGCGTCACCGGTGTAGGCGTTGCCGGTGCAGGCGGCCGGGAGCTCCAGCTCGTTGTCGATGCCGTGCAGTCCGGCCGCGATCATCCCGGCGACGGCCAGATAGGGGTTGACGTCGCCGCCCGGTACCCGGTTCTCCAGCCGGTGTCCGGGGCCGTGGCCGATGACCCGTAGCGCGCAGGTGCGGTTGTCGGGTCCCCAGGCGACGGCGGTGGGGGCGAAGGAGCCGGGCTGGAACCGCTTGTAGGAGTTGATGTTCGGGGCGTACAGCAGGGTGAGTTCGCGCAGTGCGGCGAGCTGTCCGGCCAGGAAGTGCCGCATCAGGGGCGCCATGCCGTGCTCGCCCTGTTCGTCGGCGAGGACGGCGCGGCCTTCCTCGTCGCGGAGCGAGAGGTGGATGTGGCAGGAGTTGCCCTCGCGTTCGTCGTACTTGGCCATGAAGGTGAGCGCCCGGCCCTCCTGCGCGGCGATCTCCTTGGCACCCGTCTTGTAGATGACGTGCTGGTCGCAGGTGGTGAGCGCGTCGGCGTAGCGGAAGGCGATCTCGTGCTGGCCCAGGTTGCACTCGCCCTTGGCCGATTCGACGACCATGCCGGCCGCGGCCATCTCGTTGCGGATCCGGCGCAGCAGGGGCTCGACGCGTCCGGTGCCGAGGATGGAGTAGTCGACGTTGTACTGGTTGGCGGGGGTCAGGCCCCGGTAGGCGCTGTCCCACGCCTGCTCGTAGGTGTCCTGGAAGACCATGAACTCCAGCTCGGTGCCGACGTAGGCGTGCCAGCCTCGTTCGGCCAGCCGGTCGAGCTGGCGTTTGAGGATCTGCCGTGGCGAGGCGACCACGGGTGACCCGTCGTGCCAGGCCAGGTCCGCGGTGAGCAGCGCGGTGCCCGGGTTCCAGGGCAGGTGGCGCAGCGTGGCGGTGTCGCCGTGCATGGCGAAGTCGCCGTAGCCGCGCTCCCAGGAGGACATCTCGTAGCCGTCGACGGTGTTGAGCTCCACGTCGACCGCGAGCAGATAGTTGCAGCCCTCGGTGCCGCCGTCGAGTACGTCGCTGAGGAAGTGGGGGGCGGCGAACCGCTTTCCCTGGAGGCGTCCTTGCATATCGGTGAAGGCCAGGACGACGGTGTCGATCTCGCCCGCGTCGACGAGTCTCCTCAGTTCGGCCACGGCGAGCGGTGGTGTGCGGTCTGCCACGGGTGGGCCTCCTGTCGGTCCGCGGAAGCCATAAGGTATCCGTACAGACCTTTGAAACGGAAGAGGGTCGTTCGAAACGGGAGAGGGTGCCATGCCGCAGGAGGACAGGCTGGCCACGGTGCTGCGTACCGTACATGCGGGCAACGGGTTCGAAGAGGCGCTGGAGCAGATCCTGCAGATCGTCCGGCTGGGTCTGGTCGCCGAGGGCGAACGGCTGCCCGCCGAACGGGAGCTGGCCGAACGGCTCGGTATCAGCCGGGTCACCCTGCGGGAGGTGCTCAAGGTGCTGGCCGAGCAGGGCGTGGTGGAGAGCAGGCGCGGCCGGTACGGCGGCACCTTCGTGCTCCCGCAGCCGGTCACCGGCGGATCCCAGGACGCCGCGCCCGTACGGGTGCGGCTCCCGGCAGGCGCCCCGGACCTGGCCGACACCCTCGCCTTCCGCGAGGTCCTGGAAGCGGGCGCCGCCGAGTTGTGCGCCACCCGCGGCCTGTCGGCGGCGGAGTCCGCACGGCTGCGCGAGGCGCTGGACGCCACCCGGGAGGCGACGCCCGGCAACTACCGAAGACACGACACCCTGCTGCATCTGACCCTGGTCGAGCTGGCCGGCTCCCCCTCGCTGACCGCGCAGTACGCCGCCGTACGAGCGAAGCTGAACGACCTGCTGAACCGCATCCCGCTGCTGGTGCGGAACCTGGAGCACGCCCAGCAGCAGCACGCGGCGCTGGTGGCCGCCGTGCTGGAGCAGGACGGCGAGGGCGCCCGGGCCATCGCCCGCGAGCACTGCGCCGGCACGGCCTCCCTGCTGCGGGGCTTCCTCGCCTGAGGCGGGCCGGCACCAGCCGTCCTGCCCGCCCGCTGTGTGCCGAATTGCCGCTTGTGGTTACAGCTCCTTCATGCACAAGGGTTGCGCCCGGCTGCCTTCGGCCACAAAGGTGTGCCAGCACACCAATGGCTGACGGCGGGAGTGTGGCACATGTCCGAACAGTCCGAGTCCCCCACCCGGGGCGGCGCTCCGGGACCCCCCGGAACCCCCGGCATCCCGGCGCCCCGGCCCGATCAGGACGCGGCCTATCTGGAGCGCCGTGCGCTGCGGCGCGGTAGCGCGGGGCCGCTGCTGCTGACCGGGCTCGGTGTCGCCTACGTCGTCTCCGGCGACTACTCCGGCTGGAACGCCGGCCTGGCCGAGGGCGGCTTCGGCGGTCTGGCCGTCGCCGCCGTCCTGATGGGCCTGATGTACACCTGCATGGTCTTCGCGCTGGCCGAACTGTCCGCCATCCTGCCCACGGCAGGCGGCGGTTACGGCTTCGCACGGCGCGCCCTGGGCCCCTGGGGCGGCTTTTTGACCGGCACCGCCATCCTCATCGAGTACGTTCTCGCACCGGCCGCCATCGTCTGCTTCATCGGCGACTACATCGAATCGCTCGGGCTGTTCGGACTCGAATCCGGCTGGCCCGTCTATCTGGTCTGCTTCGCCCTCTTCATCGGCGTCCACCTGTGGGGGGTCGGCGAGGCCCTGCGCTTCTCGCTCGTGGTGACCGCCGTCGCCGTCGCCGCGCTGCTGGTCTTCGTCCTCGGCGCCCTCACCGAATTCCACACCAGCGCGCTGAACGACATCCCCGTGGACCACGACGCGTTCGGCGCCGGCTCCTGGCTGCCGTTCGGCCTGCTCGGCATCTGGGCGGCGTTCCCGTTCGGCATGTGGTTCTTCCTCGGCGTCGAGGGCGTGCCGCTGGCCGCCGAGGAGACCCGCGACCCCGCCCGTACGCTGCCGAAGGCCATGGCCTGGTCGATGGGCATCCTGTTGCTGCTCGCGCTGCTGACCTTCGTGTCCGCCACCGGGGCACGCGGCTCGGCGGCCATCCAGGACGTCGGCAACCCGCTGGTCGAGGCCCTGCAGCCGGACGGCAAGGCGACCGTGCTCTCCCGCGTCGTCAACTACGCGGGCCTGGCCGGCCTGGTCGCCTCGTTCTTCTCCCTCATCTTCGCGGGCTCCCGTCAGCTGTTCGCCCTCTCCCGGGCCGGCTACCTGCCCCGCTTCCTCTCCCTCACCAGCCGCCGCAAGTCGCCCTACCTCGGTCTGCTGCTCCCCGGCGCGCTGGGCTTCGCGCTGGCCGCGAGCAGCGGCGACGGCGCCACGATGCTCAACATCGCCGTCTTCGGCGCCACCATCTCCTACGCCCTGATGTCCCTCTCCCACATCGTGCTGCGCAAGCGCGAGCCCCATCTGGACCGTCCGTACCGCACCCCCGGCGGCGTACTCACCTCCTCCGTCGCCCTGATCCTGGCGCTGGCGGCGCTGGTGGCCACCTTCCTGGTCGACAAGCAGGCAGCATTGATCGCGCTGGCGGTCTACGCGGTGGCGATCGCCTACTTCGCCCTCTACTCCAGGCACCGCCTGGTGGCAGCCGCTCCCGAGGAGGAGTTCGCCGCACTGGCGAAGGCGGAGGAAGAACTCAAGGACTGACGGACCGCCGCCGGACGAGCCCGTACCGCAGCACAACGACAGCGAAGCGCCCTCGGCGAAGGAGAACCGTGGCACCACCCCTCATCGGCATCACCACCTACCTGGAGCCCTCGGCCCGCTGGGGCGACTGGGACCTTCCCGCAGCCCTCCTCCCGGCGGGCTACCACCGCATGGCGCAGCAGGCGGGCGCCCGTGCGGTGCTCCTCCCGCCCGACGACGATCCCGCGGCAGCGGCCGAGATCCTCTCCCGCCTCGACGGCCTGGTCACGGCGGGCGGCCCCGACATCGACCCGGCCCGCTACGGCGCCGACCGTCACCCCCGCACCGGCCCGGCGTACCCCGCGCGCGACGCCTGGGAGCTCGCCCTCACCCGCGAGGCCCTGGCGCGGCGCGTGCCGCTGCTGGCGGTCTGCCGGGGCATGCAGCTGCTCAATGTGGCCCTGGGCGGCACCCTGGTCCAGCATCTGCCCACCGCGGACGCCCATCGCACGGCCCGAGGGGTCTTCGGCCCCCACGACGTCTCCCCCGTCCCCGGCTCCCTGCTCGCCAAGGTCCTGGAGAACGAGGAAACCGTCTCCGTGCCCACCTACCACCACCAGGCGGTGGCCACCCTCGGCGAAGGCCTCACAGCCACCGCCCACGCCACCGGGGACGACACCGTCGAGGCCCTCGAACTGTCGGACGCCGACCACTTCGTACTCGGCGTCCAATGGCACCCCGAGGCGGGCGAGGACCTCCGGCTGATGCGGGCCTTCGTCAGCGCGGCGGCTACCGGCTCGGGCGGGTGAGAGCCAGCAGACGACGCGCGGGTCCGGCGGGCCGGGCCCCGCGGGGCCACACCGCCCGCAGCGCCCGGCCCGGTACCGGGCCGTCCACCGCCACCTCGATCAACCGCCGCGCCGACAGTTCCTCGCCCACCGCGAGTTCGCTGAGCACGGCCGGGCCCGCGCCGCTGACTGCCGCCGCCTTGACGGCGGTGGTGGAGGCCAGTTCCAGCAGCGGCGGCGCCAGCCCGCCGTGCTCGGCGAGCGCGGCGTCGAGGACCTGCCGCGTACCGGAGCCCGGCTCCCGCAGCACCAGCCCGGTTCGGGCCAGTTCGGCGAGCGCCACCGGCTCGCGGCGCCGCGTCCAGGGGTGGCCGGGCGCGGCGACGACGAGCAGCCGGTCGCGTGCGATGACGGTGCCCTCCAGTCCGGGCGGCACCCCCAGCCCCTCCACGAAACCGAGGTCGGCCTCCGCGTCGAGGACCATTCGGGCCACGGCCGCGCTGTTGCCGGCGCGCAGCGAGACGGCGGTGTCCGGCCGCTCGGTACGCAGCGCGATCAGCCAGCCGGGCAGCAGATACTCGGCGATCGTCATGGAGGCGGCGACGGTCAGCCGCGAGTCGCGCCGGTCGCGCAGCGCGCCGACGCCCGCGTCGAAGGCCTCGGCCGACTCCACGATGCGCCGGGCCCAGTCGGTGACCAGCGCACCGGCCGCCGTCAGCCGCGAGCCGCGCGGGGAGCGCTCCAGCAGGGTGACGCCCAGCATCCGTTCCATGGAGCGGATGCGGCCGCTGGCGGCGGGCTGGCTCACGCCCGTCTCGCGCGCGGCCCGCCCCAGGCTGCCGAGCCGGGCGACGGCAAGCAGCAGCTCCAGCGCTCCCAGGTCCGGCACCCGGTGTGCCAGGCCACCCCCCGTACCCTCCGCATCAGCCATAGGTTCAGCTTATGCCTCCATAGGGAGATACTCCCTGGTCGCCGCCCCTGTTCCACAGGAGCGTAGGGACATGACCGCACCCGTACGCACCACCGGCGTCCGTCCGGCAGACCCACCGGCCACCGCGCCGGACCCGCACATCGCGGCGGGCCCGCCCGGCGGCACCGCGGCGACCGACACCGGCGCCCGTCCGGCCCGGCTGCGCGAGCTGGGCCCGAACTGGTACGCGGCGGTGATGGGCACCGCCGTCGTCGCCACCGCCGGAACCACGCTGCCGGAACACCCGCCGCACGCCGCACTTGCCGGCGTCTGGGCGCTGGCGGCGGTGGCGCTGGTGGTGCTGCTGGCGGCGCGCGCCGGGCACTGGCTGCGCCACCGCCACCGGGCCCGTGAGCAGCTGCTCGATCCCGCGGTCGCCCCGTTCCAGGGCTGCCTGGCGATGGCTCTGCTGGCCGTCGGCGGCGGGGCGACCGCGCTGAAGGTGCCGGGGGCCGTGGCTATCGGCGCGGCGCTGTGGGTGGCCGGGACGGCGGTGGGGCTGGTGGCGGCGGTCGGCGTGCCGTATCTGATGATCGCCCGGCACGATGTGGCGCCGGGCAGCGCGAGCCCGGTGTGGCTGCTGCCGGTGGTGGCGCCGATGGTCTCCGCCGCACTGGGCCCGCCGCTGGCGGCACATCTGCCCGCGGGCCCGCCCGGACAGGCGCTGCTGCTGGGCTGCTTCGCCCTGTTCGGGATGAGCCTGCTGGCCACGCTGCTGATACTGCCGCTGGTGCTCTCGCGGCTGGTCCACCACGGCCCGCTGCCGCTGCCGATGACACCGACGCTCTTCCTGGTGCTCGGGCCGCTGGGGCAGTCGACGACGGCGCTGGGCAACCTCGCCGATGCCGCCCCCGGCGACTTCGCGTCGCTGTCGGTGCTCTACGGGGTGCCGGTGCTCGGGTTCGCCCTGCTGTGGCTCGCGCTGTCCGCCGCGCTGGTGGGGCGGGCCGCACGGCGGGGAATGGGGTTCTCCCTGACCTGGTGGGCGTTCACCTTCCCCGTCGGCACCTGTGTGACGGGGGCCGCGGCGGTGTGGCGGCACACCGGGGCCGAAGCGTTCGGCTGGCTGGCGGTGGTGCTGTACGTCCTGCTGGTCGCCGCCTGGGCGACGGCTGCCGTCCGCACCGTGGCCGGGCTGGTCAGCGGAGCGCTGCTCGCACCGCGGAGGCGAGCACCTGCGGAGCCTCTACCAACGAGGGCCCGTACCAGGTGAGATGGCGGCCGCTGCACAGCGCGGCAGGGGTGTGGGGGAATGCTTCCGGTCCGTCCTCGGCGGTGAAGCGGTACGGCTCGTCCGGCAGTACGACCAGCTCGGCGCTGCCCCGCTCGGACAGCTTCGCCATCGGTACGCGCGGATAGCGTTCGTCGTGTGCGGCGTAGACGTTGTGCACGCCGAGGTGGGCCAGCAGCGCACCGGCGAAGGTGTCCCGGCCCAGCACCATCCACGGCTTGCGCCAGATCGGTACGACAGCGCGGACGTCGAACTCCGCGCGGGCCTCGGCCCACGCGGTCTCGGCCGCGTCGAGCCAGGCGGGGCGCGGCAGGGCGCAGCCCTCGGTCAGTACCCGGTGCAGTTCGCCGAAGCCCTGCTCCAGTGTGCGGATCTCGGTCACCAGCACCCGCAGCCCCGCGGCGCGCAGGGCACGCAGATCCTCGGGGCGGTTCTCCTCCTCGTTGGCGAGCACGAGATCCGGAGCGAGGCCGACGACGGCCGCGAGGTCGGGGTTCTTGGTGCCGCGCACCCTGGTGACCTGAAGATCCGCCGGATGTGTGCACCAGTCGGTCGCTCCGACCAGCAGCTCGGGCGCGGTGGCCGCCACCGCCTCGGTGAGCGACGGGACGAGCGACACGACGGAACGGCGAGTCATACGCAGCACCCTACGGGGTCCTGGGCCGGGCGACGCGGCGTGCGGGACGGCAGCACGCCAGGGAGGTGACGATCCGACCGATCCGTTTCGGTAAGAGGTGAAACGGTACCTCTCCTGGCATGGTCAGCATCGGGTACTTTCTTGCGTGCGAGGAATTCGGGCCACAGGAACTGGTTCGCCAGGCGCGGATGGCCGAGGAGGCGGGCTTCCAGCGGCTGTGGATCTCCGACCACTTCCACCCGTGGACGGACGCCCAGGGCAACAGCCCCTTCGTGTGGTCCGTCATCGGAGCGCTCTCCCAGGTCACCTCCCTGCCGGTGGGCACTGCCGTCACCTGTCCCACCTTCCGTATGCACCCGGCCATCGTCGCACACGCCGCGGCCACCGCCGCCGTGCAGATGGAGGGCCGTTTCACCCTCGGGGTCGGCAGCGGCGAAGCCCTCAACGAACATGTGCTGGGGCACCAGTGGCCGCCGGCGCGCGAGCGGCTGGAGCGGCTGGAGGAGGCCGTGGAGATCATCCGGCTGCTGCACCGGGGAAAGCGCACCACCTTCCGCGGCACCTTCTACCGGGTCGACGAAGCCCGCCTCTACACCGTCCCGGACGAGCCGGTACCGATCTCCGTCTCCGCGTTCGGCCCCAAGGCGACCGATCTCGCCGCACGGATCGGCGACGCCTTCTGCACCGCCTCACCCGACGCCGAACTGGTCGAGCGCTACCGCTCGGCGGGCGGCGGGAAGCGCCCCGTTCAGGGCGGGATGAAGGTGTGCTGGGCACCCAGCGAGCAGGAGGGGCTGGATACGGCCCACCGGTTGTGGGCCAACGAACTGCTGCCGGGTCAGTTGCCGTCCACCCTCACCCGTCAGAAGGACTTCGCGGCCGCCGCCTCCCTGGTGCCCCGGGAGGCGGTGGCCGAGCAGATGGTGTGCGGCCCCGACCCGGCGCGGCACCGCGCGCGGGTGCAGCAGTACGCCGACGCCGGGTTCGACGAGGTGTACGTCCAGCAGATCGGCGGCCGGCACGAGGAGTTCTTCCGCGTCTGGCAGGACGAAGTGCTGCCGGCCTTTCACCGGGGCTGAGGCCTCCCTCCCGTGCCCGGCCCGTGGAGGGGGCGGGCACGGGACGGTCTCACTCCCGCTCCCAGGGCCACCGGGCGGCTTCCCCCTCGCTCAGCAGCGCCATCATGGTGAACAGCTTGTCGGAGAAGCCCCCGATCTCGTACCGGTTGGGGCGCGAGGTGTCCAGCGCGGACGGCGCGTACCCGGAGGTGTTGACGCCGAACAGCGGCACGGACTCCGGCACCGCCTCGGAGACCGAGACGCCACGTGCCCCGTTCCCCGGGTAGCGGAACGCCTGCATGTCCGAGATGATCACGACCCGGTCGTGCCCGTCGTAGGTCGCGCGCAGCGCCGCCACCGTCTCGGTGCCGTAGCCGACCTCCCCCAGCCGGGAGCGGAAGGCCTCGATGCTCGGGAGGACCGAGCCACCGCGGGCCGGCTCGTGCCGGAAGTGGCCGTTGGCGAACCCGTACATGTCCACCTGCTCGCCCCGCTGCGCGAGCACGGCGCCGAACAGCGCTCCCACGTCCGCGTGCGTGACGCTGGAGCGGGCCGAGACCGCGCCCTGCATGGAGCCCGAGGAGTCGACGAGCAGCAGCGTACGGCCGGGCAGCGGCGGGACGTTGGCGGTGGAGGCGGCCAGTGCCTGCTCCAGCGCGTACGCCCAGCGCAGCGACGGCGCGGCGCGGTAGGCGGACAGGAACCGGTACGGGAACTGCCGCGAGCGGGCGATCTGCTCCCGGTCCCGCAGCCGGTCGACGACCTGCTGCGCCGCCTCGTCCGAGACGCCGACGCGGTCGAAGTTGCGCAGGTTGCGCAGCTGCGCCATCAGCCCCATCGAGGGCAGTACGGCTTCCCAGGCGGCCGCGTCCATCGGGCCCTGGAGCCAACCGGCCAGCGCCTCCCAGGTCATCCCGGCACGGGCGAGGACGGCGGGGCCGTCCGACCGGGTGGGCACGAGCTGCCGGTCGACGACGGGAAGGGCCATCAGCTCGGCGCGGGCCGCCACGGTCGGCAGGGCCTCGGGGACCTGTGCGTCGCGGCCGTGCCTGCGGTCGAGCGCGTGCCGGAACAGCTCGCCCTGCCACGGCTTGTCCGGGTCGGGGGCGGCGTGCGTCAGCTCCAGTACGTCGCCGAACCGGAAGGCGTGGCTGTCGGTGTCGTACTTCAGCAGCGCCTTCTCGGTGTAGAGCCGGCGCACCGCGTCCCCGAGGCCCCGCTTGACGGGCTTGGGCACGGCGCGGCCGAACGTGGCGGTCCAGTAGGCGAGGAACTCGCCGGGCTCGTCCGCGCGTCGGCAGGCGGCGGCCACGATCTCGCGGTTGCCGCCGTGCTTGCCCTCGGCCAGTCGTGCCCACACGGCGTGCGCGGCGGCGACCAGCGAGGCGGAGCGCATCTGCGCCTCGTCGCGCAGCCAGGCCACGAAGCGGGCCGTCCAGGCCCCGTCGTCGACGGCGACGGTGTGCACGAGGTCCGCGTACCGGTTGTCGCGCTCGGTGGCCGACTCGTAGAAGGTGTCCTCGCCGACCATGTTGACCACGGCGAGCAGTACCAGCTCGGACTTGGCATCGCGTACGTAGGCCTTGCCGCCCTCATGGGTGACGGTCAGGGCGTTACGGGCATGCGTGTGCTGCCGGTTGAACTTGCTCATGATTCCCCCGAATCGCGGTGCGGTGTCGTGGAACGGCATGCGCCCCGGGAGGAATCGGGCGTGCGGCATGCCGGAAGCGCCCGAGGTCATGAGACGGACGACGGCCGGTTCAAGGTGAGTGAAGTATCCGTCGTCCACGCACCGGGCGCTCCGGTGGGTGCCGAGCACGCCTCCCGAGATCGGATGCGACGACGGCGTTCAGGATTCGAACCTGTTCAACCAGAGAAGTAACCGTCGTCTGCGCACCGGGAGGTGCGTTCGTTCACG
The DNA here is from genome assembly GCF_017676345.1 of Streptomyces smyrnaeus. GTDB lineage: Bacteria > Actinomycetota > Actinomycetes > Streptomycetales > Streptomycetaceae > Streptomyces > Streptomyces smyrnaeus. The sequence continues at coordinate 12,741 of NZ_JAFFZM010000017.1, forward strand.
TCTACGACGGTAGGGCGTGACCGGCGGCGCGTCATATGGATTTCCGACCGCCGACCACGCAGCGGCCCCGGCAGCGCGTGTGATGCGCGTGCCGGGGCCGCTGCGTGGTTGCGTGGTGCCGGGTGCGACGGCGACGGGCCGTCACACGGAGGGCGTCACTCGACCGGTGCCAGCTTGTCCTCCAGGCCCGGCCGGGAGTCCAGCCAGGTGCGGACGGATTCCTTCTCGTTCCCCTTGCCGCCCTTCTGGATGGCGGCTTCCAGGGAGCCGAGGTCCTTCTCGGACATCTTGAAGTCCTTCAGCCAGCCGTGCAGCTCGGGGAATTCCTTCTTGAAGCCCTTCTTGGCGGTGACATGGATCCGGTCGCCCTTGCCCCAGGAGCCCTTGGGGTCCTTGAGCTTGTTCATCGGGTACTTGCTGTAGACCCAGTGCGGCGACCAGGTGGTGGCCACGATCGGCTTCTTCTGCTTCACCGACTTGTCCACCGCGGAGAGCATGGAGGAGGTGCTGGAGGAGACGACCTTGTACTCCTTGTCCAGCCCGTAGTCCTTGAGCACCCGCTTGAGGATCTTCATCTCGCCCGCGCTGGACTCGATCCCGGTGATCTTCCCGCCGAACAGCTCGCTCCTGCCCTTGAGGTCCGCCAGCGAGTCGACACCCTTGACGTAGGACGGCACGGACAGCTCCAGCGACGTGGGACCGTACCAGGAGCCCAGATCGGTGAGCTTGTCCTTGTACTTGCGCCAGTACTGCTCATGGGTGGTGGGCAGCCAGGCGTCCGTCTGGAAGTCCAGCTGGCCCTGGGACAGCGCCGTGTAGAGCGGGCCCGGGTCGAGCTGTTTGACCTTCGGCTTGTAGCCGCGGTCCTCCAGGATGTTCTGCCACAGGTAGGTCGTGGCGATGGCCTCGTCCCAGGGGAAGTAGCCCATGTCGACGGTCTTGCCCGCGCCCTTGCCCTGCTTCTGCTGACCACCGGGCACCGGCACCATCTTGTCGAGGAAGCCGGGGCGGGCCTTCAGCCACTCCTTGACGGCCTGCTGCTCCTGGCCCTTGGGCGCGCTTTGGATCCTGTCCTCCAGGGAGGTCAGCTGCTTCTCCGTCAGGTGGAAGTTCTTCAGCCAGTGGGCCACCACCGGGTTGTCCTCGGCGAAGCCCTTCCGGCCGACGTTGTAGAGCTTCTCGCCCTTTCCGAAAGCGCCCTCGGGGTCCTTCAGCTTGGTCAGGTCGTACTTGTTGTACGCCCAGTGCGGGGACCAGAGCGTGACGACGACCGGCTCCTTCTGCTGGATGGAGCGCTTCAGCTCCGACAGCATGGAGGAGGTGCTGGAGGAGACGACCTTGTACTCGCCCTCCAGGCCGTACTCCTTGAGGACCTTGTCCTTGAGGATCTTCATCTCACCGGCGCTGGACTCGATGCCGATGATCTTGCCGTCGAACTTCTTGCCCTGCCCCTTGAGGTCCGCGAGGGACCTGACCCCCTTGACGTAGGACGGCACGGACAGCTCCAGCGAGGTCGGGCCGTACCAGTCGCCCAGCTTCTCCATCTTGGAGCCGTACTTGTCCCAGTACTGCTGGTGCGTGGTGGGCAGCCAGGCGTCCGTCTGGAAGTCGGTCTGCCCCTGCGCCAGGGAGGTGTAGAGGGGGCCCGCGTCCAGCTGCTTGAGGCTGGGCTCGTAGCCGCGCTGCTCCAGCGCCTCCTTCCACAGATAGGAGGTGGCGATGCCCTCGTCCCAGGGGATGTAGCCCATCTTCAGCTGCTTGCCCTTGCCGACGTCGGTGCCGGACGCGGCCTGCGCGTCGGAGCCCGAGCTCGCCAGGTTCAGGCCGCCGGCGGCCAGCGCCAGCACGAGGACACCGGAGAGCGCGACGACCGTGCCGGGCTTGTAGCGGACGAAGCGCATCCGGCCCATCATGGCGGTGGCCTTCGCCGCGGCACGGCGGCCGAGGGGCGAGACCCGCACATTGAGGGCACCGGTCATCCGGTCCAGATACATGGCCAGGATGACGACGGCGATGCCGGACTCGACGCCCAGACCGATCTGCACCTGGGTGACGGCGGCGTAGACGCGCTCGCCGAGCCCCGGCGCACCTGCCATACCGGCGATGACGACCATCGAGAGCGCCAGCATGATGACCTGGTTGATACCGGCCATGATCGTCGGCAGGGCCAGCGGGAACTGCACCCGGGTGAGGGTCTGCTTGGGGCTGGTGCCGAACGCGTCGGCGGCCTCCACCAGCTCGCTGTCGACCTGCCTGATGCCCAGCTCGGTCATCCGGACGCCGGGCGGCATCGAGAAGATGATCGTCGCCAGCAGACCGGGAGTGGTGCCGACGGAGAAGAACATCACGCCGGGGATGAGGTAGACGAAGGCCGGCATCGTCTGCATCACGTCGAGGACCGGGCGCACGGCGGCGCTGACGGACTTGCTGCGGGCGGCCCAGATACCGGTCGGCACCGCGAAGACGACGGTGATGACGGCGGCGGCCAGGACGAGCGACAGCGTGGACATCGCGTCGTCCCACAGACCGAAGGAGTCGATCAGCAGGAATCCGGCGAAGCCGACGACGCCCGCGAGGAGGCCGCGCAGCCAGAACGCGACGACGGCGAAGATACCGGCCAGCAGCAGCGGCTCGGCGCCGCCCAGGACCATGTTGATCCCGTCGTAGAGCCCGGTCAGCACCGTGTTGATGACATCGAAGAGCCAGCCGAGGTGGGTCTGCAGCCAGTCGACGGCGGTCTCGACCCAGTTGCCGGGGTGGAACTCAGGCATGTGCGCTCACCTCGTTCCCGTTCCGGGCTCCGGCGGGCGGTGCCACCCGGGGCTCCTCGGCCAGCGCGGTGAGCAGCCGTTCGCGGTCGATGACGCCGACGGGGGCGCCCGAGGCGTCGGTGACGACCAGCGGCTGCTCGCTGGTGGCGAACGGGGTGAACAGCTCGGCGAGCGGGGTCCCGGTGGTGACGGTGGTCGCGCCCTCGGGCACGCCGCCGTCGGCCAAGGCCGGGGCGCCGCTCTCGGCGTCCCGCATGATCGCGCCCGCGGTCAGCACCCGGGAGCGGTCCACGTCCTGGATGAAGGAGGCGACGTAGTCGGTGGCGGGCCGCACCAGGATGTCCTCGGCGGTGCCTGTCTGGACGATCCGGCCGTCCCGCATCACGGCGATGCGGTCGCCGAGGCGCATGGCCTCGTTCAGATCGTGGGTGATGAAGACGATGGTCTTGTGCAGGGTCTTCTGCAGCTGCAGCAGCTGGTCCTGCATGTCGCGGCGGATGAGCGGGTCCAGGGCGCTGAAGGACTCGTCCATCAGCAGCAGGTCGGCGTCGGTGGCCAGCGCGCGGGCCAGTCCGACGCGCTGCTGCATACCGCCGGACAGCTCGTCGGGCCAGGAGCCCTCCCAGCCCTTGAGGCCGGCCAGCTCCAGGGCCTCGGTGGCGCGCCGCTCACGCTCCTCGCGCGGTACGCCCTGCACCTCCAGGCCGTAGGCGGCGTTCTCCAGCACGCTGCGGTGGGGGAAGAGCGCGAAGTGCTGGAAGACCATGCTGATCTTGTGGGCCCGCACCTGGCGCAGTTCGCGCGGACGGAGTGCGGTCAGGTCCTCACCGTCGAACAGGACGCGGCCCGACGTGGGTTCGAGAAGGCCGTTGAGCATGCGCAGCAGCGTGGACTTACCGGAGCCGGAGAGGCCCATGACCACGAATATGTGCCCCTCCTGCACCTCGAAGGAGGCATCGATCACGGCCGCGGTGGTGCCCTGGGCACGCAGTTCGTCGCGGTCCGTACCGGCTTCCAGCTGGGCTACTGCCTGGTCGGCTCTTCTCCCGAACACTTTGTACAGGCGCTCGGCTCTCAGCCTGGACACATTCACCCTCTTGACTCGACAACAGTTACCCCGGCACCCCCCTGCCTCGCCATGGAGCGCTGTAATTCGCTGCAAACGGCGCATACCAGAAAGATGAAGCCTACATCAATAGAGTGACGGCAGACCGCCCCTCCTCCCAGGGGCAGCTCCGGACCAGGAGCGAAACCCTTGTAGCGCCCAAAAGGGGCGACATCACCCAAATAGCACGAATGCAGGTCGAAGCGACCACCCGGCGTGCCCTGTCGGTGCCGTACGGCATCATCGGCTCGTGACCATCACCACAGCGAACACATCCGACGCAGCAGGCGGAGCGCATGCCGGGGACGACCGCCGACTGATGCTCCTGGACACCGCCTCGCTCTACTTCCGGGCGTACTTCGGCGTCCCGGAGACGGTCCGCGCACCGGACGGGACCCCGGTCAACGCCGTGCGCGGGCTGCTCGACTTCATCGCCAGACTCGTCCAGGACCACCACCCCGCAGCGCTGGTCGCCTGCATGGACGCCGACTGGCGCCCCCAGTGGCGGGTGGAGCTGATCCCCTCCTACAAGGCGCACCGCGTCGCCGAGGAGATCGCGGACGGCCCGGACGAGGAGGAGACCCCCGACACACTGGGCCCGCAGATCCCGGTGATCGAGCAGGTCCTCGATGCGATCGGGCTGGCCCGGCTGGGTGTGGCGGAGTACGAGGCCGACGATGTGATCGGCACCCTGGCGACCCGCGCCACCGGACCGGTCGACGTCGTCACCGGCGACCGCGACCTGTTCCAGCTCGTCGACGACACGCGCGGCGTACGGGTGCTCTACCCCGTCAAGGGCGTCGGCAGCCTGGACGTCTACGACGGTGCCGCACTGCGCGCCAAGTACGGCGTGGACGGGTCCGGGTACGCGGACCTGGCCGTCCTGCGCGGCGACCCCAGCGACGGCCTCCCGGGGGTGCGCGGCGTCGGCGAGAAGACGGCCGCGAAGCTGCTGGCCGAGTACGGCGATCTGGCCGGTATCCGTGCCGCGGCGGCCGACCCGGTCTCCCGGCTCACCCCCGCCCAGCGCACGAAGTTCAAGGAGGCCGCCGCCTACCTCGACGTCGCCCCCACCGTGGTGCGGGTGGCCCGGGACCTCCCCCTCCCGGATGTCGACCTCACCCTGCCGCGGACACCGCGCGACCCGGAGCGGCTGGAGGAGCTGGCCGGGCGATGGGGGCTGGGCGGCTCGCTGCGCCGGCTGCTGGAGGTCATGGCGGGCTGATCTTTCCCGCCGCGGTCTGTTAGCTTAGGTATACCTAAGTTTCCCCGTGTCCAGGGAGGCCCCGTGCCAGAACGCCCGGCCCGTCCAGCCCGCAACAAGCCGCAGCTGCACCGCGCGCGTGTGGTCCGTACCGAGCAGCTGACGCCGCACATGGTGCGCATCGTCCTCGGGGGCGAGTCCCTGGCGGGCTTCCCGGCCGGCGAGTACACCGACCACTACGTCAAGCTGCTGTTCCCCGCCCCCGGTGTGCGCTACCCGGAGCCCTTCGACATCGCGCAGATCCGTGCCGAGCTGCCGCGCGCGCAGTGGCCCTCGATGCGGACGTACACCGTCCGCGCCTGGGACCCCGAAGCGCTGGAGCTGACCATCGACTTCGTCGTCCACGGCGACGAGGGGCTGGCCGGGCCGTGGGCCCGCTCCGCCGCCGTCGGCGACGAAGTCCGGTTCCTCGGCCCGGGCGGCGCCTATGCGCCGAGCCCGGAGGCCGACTGGCACCTGCTGGCCGGTGACGAGAGCGCGCTTCCCGCCATCGCGGCCGCCCTGGCCCGGATGCCCGCCGGGGCCACCGTGCGGGCGCTCATCGAGGTCGCCGGGCCCGAGGAGGAGCAGCCGCTTCAGGCCCCGCCCGGCGCCCGGGTGCGCTGGCTGCACCGAGGCGCCGACCCGGTGGGTGCCCGCCTCGTGCCGGCCGTCCGCGAACTGGAGTTCCCCCCTGGACGGGTGCACGCCTTCGTCCACGGCGAGGCCGGTTTCGTCAAGGAGCTCCGCGGCCATCTGCGGCTGGAGCGGGGCATCGAACGCGAGCAGCTGTCCATCTCCGGCTACTGGCGGCTCGGCGCCGACGAGGACGGCTGGCAGGCCGCCAAGAAGGAGTGGAACGCACGCGTCGAGGCCGAGCAGGAGCGCCAGCCCGTCGCCTGAACGGACAACCGGCCCCGCCGGTCGGCAGCGGGGCCGGAAGGCAAGGTCAGCGAGGCTCCAACGGGCCCCGCGGACAGTGCCGGGGCCCCGTCACGGGGTTGCAGCGCACGGCGCGGTCCGGGTCGCCCGGCAACTCGGCGACGTAGTCGGACCCGTAGCGGGCCGCGAGCCCGGGGACCGGGAAATCGGTGCTCACCATCTGCGCCCCGGACGAGAGCGCGTCGCGCAGCATTCCGGTGTCCCCGCTCCGCGCCTGGTCCAGCGGCACATCGGACCGGGTCCGCACGAAGAAGCCGCGCCGCACCAGATCGCGGATGACGGCCTTGTTGGCGCCCCTGGGATCGTTCACCTTCATGAAGGCCGCGTCCGGCCGCCCCGGTTCGGAGTCGGTGAACAGCACACGCCCCTGCAGACTCTCGCGTCCTGAGGCGCGGTAGGCGTCCTGGATCTCCTGGTCGTCGTTGTCCATGAAGAACATGACCTGCCCCCGGGTGTCCCGCACCTTCGGCCAGCCGTGGCGCAGCACGGACTGCTCCAGCGTCCGGCCGGGGCGCCGGATGTCGTCCGGCGTGACGGTCTCCTCGTCGGGGAAGACGGACCGGATCTCCTTGTCCAGCGCGTCCAGCATCGCCGTGTCCCACGGCGGGCTCTTGGCGCCGCCCTGCTCCTCCAGCCGGGGGTCGGTCTGCTTCAGCTCCAGCAGGATCGGTACGGCCACATGGCCGGGCCGGCTGTCGGACCACTTCTTGACCTGGCGCAGACAGCCGCGCAGGGTCGCACAGGTGGAGCGGTAGTCGAAGTCCGCCCAGTGCAGCACCTTGAAGCCGGGCTTGTTCAGCTCCGGGTCGTCGAGCGGGGGCAGCCCGGCACGCTTGCGCAGCAGCGGGTCGGCGTACAGGCCGCCTTCGGGGTCGGGGAAGACATCCAGTTCGATGCCCCGAGCGCGCTGGCGCTCGAACTGGACGGGGAGCGTGGAGTGGCTGTAGAGCAGCGTCTGCCAGTTGGGGTCGTACTGGGACATCAGGTTCTGCTCGGCGTGCGAGGTGGTCTCGCGGTGGTAGCTGTTGTGCGTGGCCATCGCCTGGAGCTGGGTCAGCCGCAGGTCCCCCGCCGGGTCGCGGTGCCCACGCCCGGCCGCGGTGTCCGGCTGGGCGGTGGCGGCCGTGGACGAGAGCGCCGCGACCGCGGCGAAGGCGGTCACGGCGCAGGCCCAACGGCGGATCAAGGATCCGGCTCTGCCGGTACTGCTCGTACGCACTTGGCCCCCTGTCGGGTTCGGGATACGCGCGGGTCGCGCACCAGACGGACACTGCCGGGCCCGTACTGCGCCCCGGTGCCCGGCAGTTGACGCGGGCTTGAACATCCCGCCCGCCGCGGCGACCGTCAATACCGCCTCGGGGCGGACAGGACGACAGAGCGAGCGACGGGAGGGACAGGAGGACAGCAAGAACCCTCGCGGACACCGCTGTCCGCGAGGGTCGGGGCCGGGCGCCCGCGTTCTCACCCCACGCTGGAGTACGCCACCACGCCCCGCAGCATCCCGTCGATCGCCCTGCGGGCGTTCCTGGGCACCGTGCCGGCCTCCGGTGCCGCGGCGGCCAACTGACCGAGGACATCGATGACCTGCTTGCACCAGCGCACGAAGTCACCGGCGGGCATCTCGGCCTCGCGCAGCACCTCGTCGAGACCCTGACCGTCCGCCCAGCGATAGGCGGCCCAGGCGAAGCCCAGGTCCGGCTCGCGCTGGCCGACGCCCTCGGTGGCGGTGATGCGGTGTTCCTCCTCGAGCGCGTCCAACCGCCCCCAGATCCGCACCATCTCGCCGAGTGCCGCCCGCGCCCGGCCGCCGGGCAGCTTGGGCGGCAGCGCGTCGTCGTTGCTGCGGGCCTCGAAGACCAGCGCGGAGACACAGGCGGCCAGCTCGGCGGGCGGCAGCCCCTCCCACACCCCCTCGCGCAGGCACTCCGAAGCGAGCAGATCCAGCTCGCCGTAGAGCCTGGCCAGCACCCGTCCGTCCTCGGTGACGTGGTCGCCCGAGAGATAGCCGAGCTCCGACAAGAGTGCGTACACCCGGTCGAAGGTCCGGGCGATCGTGTTCGTCCGGCCCTCGATACGCCGCTCCAGCTGGCGGGTGTCGCGCTTGAGCCGGTGATAGCGCTCGGCCCAGCGGGCGTGGTCCTCACGCTCGTCGCAGCCGTGGCAGGGGTGCTGGCGGATGGCCTTGCGCAGCCGATCGATCTCGGGGTCGTCCGCGGCGGCCGACCGCTGCTTGCGGTGCCGCTCGGGCACGTAGTGGCCCGCCTTGCTGCGCAGCGCGGAGGCCAGATCCCGCCGGGACTGGGGGCTGCGCGCGTTGAACGACTTGGGAATGCGCATCCGCTCCAGCGGCTCGACCGGCACCGGGAAGTCGATCGCGCCCAGCCGCTTGACCTGCCGCTGCGCCGTCAGCACCAGCGGTCGCGGGCCCTCGTTCCCCGCCGTCCCGTCGTATCCCCTGCGCGGCCCGCCGCCGCGTCCGCCGCTCACCCCCGGGTCCAGCACCAGCGCCAGACCCGCGTACTTGCCGGTGGGCACATGGATGACATCGCCGGGCTTGAGCTTCTCCAGCGCCGCGGCTGCCTGCGCCCGGCGCTGGTTGGCGCCCTGTTTGGCCAGCTCCGTCTCGCGGTCCTTGAGCTCCCTGCGCAGCCGCGCGTACTCCTCGAAGTCACCCAGATGGCAGGTCATGGAGGCGTGGTAGCCCGCCATGCCCTCCTCGTTCTTCTGCACCTGCCGGGAGATGCCGACCACCGAGCGGTCCGCCTGGAACTGCGCGAACGACGTCTCCAGCAGCTCGCGCGAGCGGTGCCTGCCGAACTGCGAGACGAGGTTCACCGCCATGTTGTACGACGGCTTGAACGACGACCGCAGCGGATACGTACGCGCACCGGCGAGCCCGGCGAGCGCGCCCGGGTCCATACCGCGCTGCCACAGCACGACGGCATGGCCCTCGATGTCGATACCGCGCCGCCCCGCACGCCCGGTCAGCTGCGTGAACTCACCCGGGGTGATGTCGGCGTGCTGCTCGCCGTTCCACTTGACCAGCTTCTCCAGGACCACGGAACGGGCCGGCATGTTGATGCCCAGGGCCAGCGTCTCGGTGGCGAAGACGGCCTTGACCAGACCGCGCACGAACAGCTCCTCGACCACCTCCTTGAAGGTGGGCAGCATGCCCGCGTGGTGCGCGGCGATGCCCCGCTCCAGCCCCTCCAGCCACTCGAAGTAGCCCAGGACGTGCAGGTCCTTGTCGGGGATGTCCGCGGTGCGCTCCTCGACGATCTCCCGGACCCGGGCGCGGGCGGCGTTGTCGTTGAGCCGCAGGCCGGAGTAGAGGCACTGCTGGACGGCGGCCTCGCAGCCCGCGCGGCTGAAGATGAAGGTGATGGCCGGGAGCAGCCCCTCCGAGTCCAGCCGGTCGATCACCTCGGGCCGGCTGGGCGTCCAGATCCGGGCACGCTGGCGGCGCTCCCGCTCGCGGTCGGCCTCCCGCTGGGGGCGGCCCCGGCGCCGGTCGCGCCCGTTGCCGACCCGGCTGTTCTCCATCCGGGCCATCCGCACCAGGTCGGGGTTGACCTCGCGCTTGTCGCCGGACTCCTCGAACAGGTCGTACATCCGGCGGCCGGCCAGCACATGCTGCCACAGCGGCACCGGGCGCTCCTCGGAGACGATCACCTGGGTGTCACCGCGCACCGTGTCCAGCCAGTCACCGAACTCCTCCGCGTTGGAGACGGTGGCCGACAGCGAGACGATGGTGACCGACTCGGGAAGGTGGATGATCACCTCTTCCCAGACGGCGCCCCGGAAGCGGTCCGAGAGGTAGTGGACCTCGTCCATGACGACATAGCCCAGGCCGAGCAGGGACTTCGATCCGGCGTAGAGCATGTTCCGCAGCACTTCGGTCGTCATCACGACGATGGGTGCCTCGGAGTTCACGCTGTTGTCGCCGGTCAGCAGCCCGACCTTGGCCGCCCCGTACCGCTTGACGAGATCGCTGAACTTCTGGTTGGACAGCGCCTTGATCGGGGTCGTGTAGAAGCATTTGCGGCCCTGGGTGAGGGCCAGGTGGACGGCGAACTCGCCCACGATGGTCTTGCCGGAGCCGGTCGGCGCCGCGACCAGCACACCCTTTCCTGCTTCGAGGGCTTGGCACGCCTCGATCTGGAAGGGGTCCAGATCGAAGTCGTACAGGTCACGGAAGGGCGCGAGAGCGGTGGCCTGGTCGGCGGCACGCTTACGCGCCGCCGCATACCGCTCCGCGGGGGACAGATCCTCGGTCATCGTGTCTACGAGCCTACCGGCCGCCTCTGACACTCTCACGATCTTTACCGGCCCATGGAGCCGATCCCCGACTCGGGCCGGGGCCGACCGGCCGGTGTGGACCGGCCGTGGCAGGGGGCCGCTCAGGTGGCGTCGTCGTAGCCGCCCGGCCGCGGCCGGCCGCTCTCACCGCTGCCGTCCTGCGAGCCGCCCTCGCCGCCCGGGCGCGGGCCGGGCAGGGAGTCGCCGGCGCCGATGGCCTCCGGTGTGTGGTCCAGCGGGGACGCCTCGTCGTCGTCCAGCCCGGCGTAGGGGTTGTCGCGGCTGCGGCGGCGGTCGTTGAACAGGGCGATGCCGACGGCGGCGAAGTACAGCAGCACGATCGGTGCCGCCAGCGCGATCATCGTCAGCGGGTCGCCGGTGGGCGTGGCGACGGCGGCGAAGACGGTGATGCCGATGACCATCCCCCGCCACCAGCCCAGCAGCCGCTTGCCGGTCAGCACCCCGCCGATGTTGAGCAGGACCAGCAGCAGGGGCAGCTCGAAGGCGAGGCCGAAGACGATGACCAGCCGGGTGACGATGTCGAGGAAGTCGTCCAGCGGGATGAGGTTGCCCGCTCCGTCCGGGCTGAAGTCCAGCAGCGTCCTGGCGGCCTTCGGCAGGATCAGATAGGCCAGGAAGGCGCCGCCGAGGAACAGCGGCACGCCGGCGGCGACGAAGGAGCGCGCGTACCGCTTCTCGTGCTTGTGCAGGCCGGGTGCGAGGAAGCCCCACAGTTGGTAGAGCCAGACCGGGGAGGCGATGACGACGCCGGTGGTCAGCGCCACCTTCAGCATGATCGTGAACGGGGCGATCAGCCCGTTGATGGTGATCTCGGCGCAGGTCCCGCCCTCGTCGGCGGCCTCGCCGAAGCCCTTGGTGCAGCCGACCGACTCCCGCACGGGGTGCATGAGGAAATCGGCGATCTGCTTGTAGTAGATCATCGCCACGATGGTGACGACGAGGATCGCCAGCACCGACTTCATCAAGCGGTTGCGCAACTCCCGCAGGTGGTCCGCGAGAGGCATCCGCCCCTCGGGGTCCTTCTCCTGTTTACCCTGGTTACGGGCGGACTTGAGCAACCCTCGTCCTCAGTCTCGAAGTGTCGGATACGGCTGGCTCCACCACTCCGCAGCCGGGGCCGCGGAGCGGACGGCGGCACGGTCGGCGATGCGGCCGTCCGCTCAGCTCTGCTTCGGCTGGTCCGCCGGCTCGGTGACGGGGCGCGAGGTCGCGACGTCGCCGGGAGCGGCCTGGATCGTCCGCGGCGCCGACTGCTGCGTCTCACCGGACTTGTCCGCCTCGGTGTCGGAGGAGCCTTCCTTCTTCATCTGCTTGGCTTCGCTCTTGAGGATGCGGGCCGACTTGCCGAGCGAACGGGCCATGTCCGGGAGCTTCTTGGCGCCGAACAGCAGCAGGATGACAAGGAGAATCAGAACGATCTCCATGGGCTTCAAACCTGCGATCATGTGCCACTACCTTCTCGCCGGGGCGGCGTGTTTCTGTGCCTGCCGGATGAATCGGACTGGCTGCATCGTGCTGACGTGCCGACATCGATCGTAACCCTGTGGAGTGAACACCAGGCAATCCCCGTGCATCCGCCCGATTGCGTGCTCCGGCGCCCGCCGATGCGGCATCTGGCAGCCTACCGCTCCCGGATCCGAAGCTGGAGACCGGCCTTACGTCGGTTATGTCTCGTTCGGTCCTTGCGTTTCACCCGAACCCGCGCCCCGGCCGGTCCGCGCCGCCAGCGGGACCGCGGCCCGCTCCAGATTCTCCGCCGCCCGTGTGATCCGCTCGGAGCTGTCACCGACCGCCCGGGAGAAGCGCTGCACCTCCAGCCCCACCCGTACGGCGAGCACTCCGAGCACGGCGATCCCGCAGAACGCGAGCGCCAGAAAGAACATCGGCCAGAGCATGGAAGGCAGCCTAGCGCCGCTCCGGTTCCCGCGGCGGCCACGGGGGTGCCCCGGTCCGCCGATTGCCGACTGCCGACTGCCGATACCTCGTGGCTTTGGGGGTGCCCCCTGCTCGAAGAGCTTGGGGGAGCAGTTCCCCGCGCCCCTGTCGGGGCACGTCTGCTACACCCCGTAGGCCGCAAGAGCCTTTCGCGCCGCATCCCGTGCGCTCTCCGCCAGCTCCTTGGGCGCCGTGATACGGCCGTCCGGGCCCAGCCGGAGCGCCAGCCGGCGCAGCGAGGCGGGGTCCGGAGTACGCAGGGTGATCCGTAGCCCACCGTCGGGCAGCTCCTCCGCGCTGTCGTGCGGGTAGTACTCGGCGACCCAGCGCCCACCGGGGCCGACCTCCACCACGACCTCAGGGTCGGTGGCCGCCGGCTGCACCAGCCCGGCACTCAGGTCCCGCGGCTCTATGGGCGGCGGGTCGGAGCGCTCGTCCAGCAGCTTGATCTCGGCGACCCGGTCCAGCCGGAAGGTGCGCCGCGCCTCCGAGAGCCGGCACCAGGCCTCCATATAGGTGTGGCCGACGGCGAACAGCCGGATCGGGTCCACCTCGCGTTCGGTCAGCTCGTCCCGGGCGGGCGAGTAGTAGCGGATCCACAGCCGGCGCCGCTCGGCGATGGCCCGGTCGACGTCGGCGAAGACGCCGCCCTCGGACTCGAAGGTGACCGACAGCCGCGAGCTGGCGCCCGCGCTCTCGCCGGCCGCCGTCTCCAGCTTGGCCACGGCCCGCTGCAGCGCGTCCCGGTCGCTCTCCCGCAGCCCCGGCAGGGTCGCCACGGCGCGGGCCGCGACCAGCAGCGCCGTCGCCTCGTCGGCGGCCAGCCGCAGCGGCTGCGCCGTGTCGGAACCCAGCGCCTCCGAGTTGCGCCACCAGATGCGTTCGCCGTCGGTGTCGATCTCCAGCAGATCGCCGCCCCGGAAGCTGGTGCCGCACATCGGCAACACGTTCAGGTCGGAGATCAGCTCGTCGTCGGAGATCCCGAACGCCCGTGCGACCTCCTCGACCCGGGCACCGGGCCGGTCCTTGAGATAGGTGACCAGCGAGAGCATCCTGCGGGTCTGATCGATGGCATTGACCGCCATGTGCCGCTCCTCCCTCAGCCCTGTGCCACGGCACGCAGCCGCTCGATGACGTCCGCGCGCAGTTCGGCGGGCTCCAGCACGACGACGTCCGGGCCGAACTCCACCAGCCACGCGTCCAGGCCGTGCCCGTACGGGATCTCCAACTCTTCCCACCCGTCACCCAGTTCCCAGGTCCGCAGCGCCCGGGCCCGCAGCGGATAGCCCGAGCCCGACCGCAGCCTGATCCGCGCGGTGCTGGTGGCGCCCTCGCCCGCCCAGCGCTCCACGGTCTCGCGCACCGTCACCTGATCGGGTACCGGCACGGTGAAGGCGGCGGCGCGGGAGCGGACGGGGCCGGTGATCCGCGAGAGCCGGAAGACCCGCTCGGCCTGCCGCTCCCTGTCCCAGCCCGCCAGGTACCAGTGCCCGCGCCAGCACTCCAGCGTCCACGGCTCGACCTGACGCTTCTCGGAGCGGGCCGCGTTGGACTTGCGGTAGTCGAAGACGACGGGCCGGCGGTCGCGGCAGGCCAGCATCAGCGGCTCGAATGCCGCCTCGCGTGCCGGAATGTGCGGCTCCAGGGTGCTCAGCTGGCGCTCCCCGCCCTGTTCGGGAATGGTGCCGGGCGGCATACCGCCGGCGGCGTGCAGCTTCTGCAGGGCGCCGCTGGCCGCTGCGGCGAGGCGGGCCTGCTGCCAGACGCGGGCCGCCAGCCCGAGCGCGGTGGCCTCGGCGGCGTCCAGGGTGATGGGCGGAAGGCGGTTGCTGTCGCGGCGGGCGACATAGGCGGTCTCCCCGTCGAGGTTCTCGACGGTGTCGATGACGAGCCCCAGCTCGCGCAGGTCGTCCTTGTCCCGCTCGAACATCCGGCTGAAGGACTCCTCGGTGCCGGTGGACCCCGCCGCCGGGCCGTAGGCCGCGCCCGCCTCCCCGGAACCGGACGGGGACGCCTCCGGCGAGCCGTAGGCCGCTGCCTCTCCCGAGCCGTACGCCTCGACATAGGCCTCGATCGACGCGCGCAGCTCGCGCTTGGTGAGCGGGCGGCGGGCCCCCAGCAGGCACAGAGCCAGATTCATCAGCCGCTCGGCCTTGGCGATCGCCATGGGTTCCTCGTGCCCTCTCTCATGCTGTTCTGGGCCCTCGACCGTACCGCCGCCGCGGCGGGAGGCAAAAGCCGGGAGCCCCGCGGTGGGCGGGGCTCCCGTTGGATGTGATATGCGGCTGTCAGACCGCGACGAGGTCGCAGACGAAGATCAGCGTCTCGTTGGGCTTGATCCGACCGCCGCCCGCGCCGCGCTCGCCGTAGGCGAGGTGCGAGGGGATGGTCAGCCGGCGGCGGCCGCCGACCTTCATGCCCTGAACGCCCTTGTCCCAGCCCTCGATGACCTGGCCGGCGCCGAGCTCGAACTGCAGCGGCTTGCCGCGGTTCCAGCTGGCGTCGAACTCCTCACCCGTGGAGAAGGAGACGCCCACGTAGTGCACGGAGACGTTGTCCCCGGCCTTGGCCTCGGGCCCGTCGCCCTCCCACAGGTCCTGGATCTCCAGGTCGGACGGCGGCTCGCCCTCGGGGAAGTCGACCTCGGGCTTGTCGATGCTCACGAAATTGCTCCTACGAACGTATCTGCGGGACAACCGCGCCAGTCTGCCACGGAAGCGGTCACTTCACGTCGAGCACGTCCACCGAGAAGACGACCCCGTCCTTGAACTGCTTCCGCTGCTCCTTGGGGAACTCGTCCTGCGGCACCGAGATCACCACGCGGCTGCCGGCCTGGGCCCCCTTGAGCCCTTCCTTCCAGCCCGGGATCTGGGCGACGGGGATCTCCTGCGGCGCACCGTTCTGCGCCCAGGTGTCGTCCAGCTGCTTGCCGCCCTTCCAGGCCTTGGCGGTGAAGTGGGTCAGGATGGTGCTGTTGGCACCGACCTTCTTCTTGCCGTCGCCCTGGACAACGGTTTCGCTCAGCAGCTGGTCGGGGGCCGAGTCCTTGCCCTTGGGCATCTGGACCGAGGGAGCCTTGTTCTTCTCGACCTTGGTGCTCACCTTGGGCAGCTGCGGGTTCTGCGGCTTGTCCACCGGCTTGCCGTCGATCTTGCTCGGGGCGATCTTCTCCAGGTCGACGACGAAGACCAGCGTGGAGTTGCCGGGAATCGTCGGCGGCTGCCCCTTCTTGCCGTATCCCTTGTCCGGCGGGGCGACGATCTCGACGCGACTGCCGGTGTTCTTGCCGACCAGCGCCTCGTCCCAGCCCTTGATGACCTTGCCGGTCCCGATCTGGAAGGTGGCGGGCGTCTTCCGCTTCCAGCTGCTGTCGAACTCCTTGCCGTTCCACAGCTGGCCCACGTAGTGCGCGCTGACCGCGTCGCCCTTCTGCACCTTCTGCCCGTCGCCGCGCTTGAGCACCTTCGTCTTGAGCTCGGAGGGCGGGTCGCCCTCGCCCTTTTCGATCTTGGGCTTCTTGCCCCAGGATCCGCTCACCGCCGGGGGGCTGCCCTTGGCGTCGGACGAGCCGTCCTCGCCGCCGCAGGCCACCGCGGAGGCGGCGAGCAGCGGAACGGCCAGCAGCGCGGCGATACGGCGCGCGCTGCGACTGCGCGGCACCCGGAAGGCTCGGGGGGTACGGGGGGACGGGCCCCCGGAGATATACAACATGTGTCCCACTCGCGGGTATAGGGATGGTCCTGCGGTCATGACAGCCTACGACCCAGCAACGAGAGGCCCGACGCGCACGACACGAAAGCCGCCCGGCACCGGTCAACTCACGCTGACGGACGCCGCGGAGGGCGGCCCCGAAAGCTCGGGACCGCCCTCCGCGCAGCTGTCCGCCGCCGCGGCGGGGCGCCGGTGGCACCCCGCGCTCACATTCCCGCGATCAGCTTCTCCACCCGCTCGTCCACCGAGCGGAACGGATCCTTGCACAGCACCGTGCGCTGCGCCTGGTCGTTCAGCTTGAGGTGCACCCAGTCGACGGTGAAGTCCCGGCGCTGTTCCTGGGCGCGGCGGATGAAGTCGCCGCGCAGCCGGGCGCGGGTGGTCT
The DNA here is from genome assembly GCF_017676345.1 of Streptomyces smyrnaeus. GTDB lineage: Bacteria > Actinomycetota > Actinomycetes > Streptomycetales > Streptomycetaceae > Streptomyces > Streptomyces smyrnaeus. Next base: position 29,153 of record NZ_JAFFZM010000017.1, read on the forward strand.
GCGGCGGCACCGACTTGCCCTCGAAGATCTTGACATCGTTGCAGATACGGGCCGCCTTGCCGCTGCGCTCCAACAGGTAGTAGAGACCGCGGCGGCGGTGGATGTCGTGGTAGGCGAGGTCTATCTGAGCGATCCTCGGGTGCGACATCGTGATGTTGTTCTTGTTCCGGTACCGCTCGATGAGCTGGTACTTCATCACCCAGTCGATCTCGGTGTTGATCTTGTCCAGCTCCTGGGTGCGCACCGCCTCCAGGGCCCGCCCCCACAGCTCCAGCACCTGCTCGACCCGCCCGGTGCGGATGCCGCGCCGGTCGCAGAAGTCCAGCGCCTTGTCGAAGTACTCCTGCTGGACCTCCAGCGCGGAGGCCTCCCGGCCGCTGGCCAGCCGCACCTTGCGCTGACCGGTGATGTCGTGGCTGACCTCGCGGATCGCCCGGATCGGGTTCTCCAGTGTCAGGTCCCGCATCACCGTGCCCGCCTCGATCATGCGCAGCACCAGGTCGGTGGCGCCGACCTTGAGCAGCATCGTCGTCTCCGACATGTTGGAGTCGCCGACGATGACGTGCAGCCTGCGGTATCGCTCGGCGTCCGCGTGCGGCTCGTCACGGGTGTTGATGATGGGGCGCGAGCGGGTCGTCGCGGAGCTGACGCCCTCCCAGATGTGCTCGGCACGCTGGCTGACGCAGTAGACGGCGCCGCGCGGGGTCTGCAGCACCTTGCCCGCGCCGCACACCAGCTGCCGGGTCACCAGGAACGGAATGAGTACGTCCGCCAGTCGGGAGAACTCCCCGTGCCGGGCCACGAGGTAGTTCTCGTGACAGCCGTAGGAGTTTCCGGCCGAGTCGGTGTTGTTCTTGAAGAGATAGACGTCGCCCGCGATGCCCTCCTCGTGCAGGCGGCGTTCCGCGTCGACAAGGAGGCCCTCGAGAATGCGCTCACCCGACTTGTCGTGAGTGACCAGCTCGGTCACGCTGTCGCACTCCGGAGTGGCGTACTCCGGGTGCGAGCCCACGTCCAGATACAGGCGCGCGCCGTTCCGCAGAAACACATTGCTGCTGCGGCCCCATGACACAACACGGCGGAAGAGGTACCGCGCCACCTCGTCGGGGGACAGCCGGCGCTGGCCCCGGAACGTACACGTGACGCCGTACTCGTTCTCCAGCCCGAAGATTCGGCGGTCCATGCCTGAACATTACGCCTACGTGGAGGATCTGAAACCGGGTTCGGGGCAGCCGTTCCGATCAGTCTTCGCACCTGGCAGACGTTTCCGACGTTCGGTTCCGGTGCGCGGAAGGTCCGGCCCAGGCTCGCTCCCCGCGCCCGCGGAAGGCGTCGCGGCGGCCACGGATCCGGCCGCGGGCGCCGCCGAGCCCGCCACCACCTCGCCCCCTGCGGGGCCGTCGGGGGGTGCCAGGAACCGCCGCGCCGCCACGATCACGGCCAGCGCCGCCAGACCGCCGGCTCCGGCCAGACCGAACCCCGTTCCCGTACCGCCCCACTCGATGACCGAACCCACCACGGCCGTACCCGCGGCGGCCCCCACACCGAACGTCGTCACCAGCCAGGAGAACGCCTCGGTCACCGTCCCCGACGGGGCGTGCCGGTCCACGACCACGAAGGCACACGCCAGGGCCGGGGCCAGGAAGAGCCCGGACAGCCCGCCGAACACCACCATCACCGGGACGTCCGGCACCAGTGCCAGCGGCAGGTTGCCCGCCGCGAACAGGCCCACCAGCACCCGCAGCCGCCCCTCGTGGCTGCCCGGCCAGCCCCGCGCCCCGTAGCCGACCCCGCCCACCAGTGCTCCGGTGCCCTGCGCCGCCAGCAGATAGGTGGAGATCAGCTTGTTGTGGTGGTCGTCGGCGTAGGAGACCGCGGCCAGCGCGAAGGTGCCCAGCGCCAGCCCCACGAAGAAGAACGAGGCCAGCAGCACCTTCAGGCCCGGTGAGCGCAGCGCGCCCAGCCAGTGCGGCTTCCGGGGCGAGGAGCGCCAGCGGCGGGACGGCGGCGAGACGACCACCGAGAGGGCGCCCAGCACCCCCAGCAGGTTGACCACCAGCAGCGCCGCCGCCTCGCTCCACCCGGCGACCAGCAGCGTCACCAGCAGCGGCCCGGCCGCGAACATCACCTCCTGGGCGACGGCGTCCAGCGCGTAAGCGCTGTGCACCTGCTCCTCGCGCCGCAGCACGCTGGGCCACAGCGCCCGCAGCCCGCCCTCCAGGGGCGGGGTGAACAGGCCGAAGACCAGTACGCACGCAAAGCCCAGCGGCAGCGAGCCGATGCCCGCCAGCGCCAGCGTGGCCGCGCCCGCGGCGGAGACCACGGCGGCCGGCAGCATCACCCGTGGCTGCCCGTACAGGTCCACCAGCCGGCCCAGCATCGGCTGGCCGAAAGCGGTGGCGAGGCCGTAGACCGCCGAGAGGGCGCCCGCCAGCGTCATGCTGCCGCCCTCGGCGCGGATGAACAGCGCGATGGCGATCGGCCCCGTGGCGTTCGGCAGCCTGCCCACCAGCGTTCCCGCCAGCAGGCGCATCGCGTGTCTGGCCCGCAGCAGTTCGGCGTAGCCCGTCGCCATCCGCCCCACCCCTCCCTCAGTTTTACGTATAACGGCCTTGTCATACGTACCATGCCAAGGCAGCGGCGGTGAAGGAGTCATCCGTGCCAGAACAGCACGCGTCAGCCACCGGGAACCGTGGCGGCGACGACCACGGCACCGGGAACAGCAGCGACACCGGGAACGGCCGCGGGGACGGCGACGGGAACGGCACCGCGAACAGCGGCGGCGCCCCGGGCCGGGACACCGCGAACCGGGGCCGTACCCGGCCCACCGGCCATGACGTGGCCGGTGCGGCGGGCGTCTCACAGGCCACCGTCTCGCTGGTGCTCGGCGGCAAATGGCAGGGCAGGGTCTCGGCACGCACCGCCGAGTCCGTGCGCGCCGCGGCCCGGGAGCTCGGCTACCGGCCCAACCTCGCGGCCCGCACCCTGCGCCTCGGCCGTACCCGCACCGCGCTGCTGGTCGTTCCCGCGCTGACCAACGACTTCTTCGCCACCGTCCACCGGGGAGCCGTCGAGGTCGCCGGGGCGCACGACTTCGGAGTCGTCCTCTATCCCTCACCCGAAGGCATCACCGCGGCTCCCGACCCCTTCGCCTCGGCGCGTACCGCGCTCGACGGCGTCATCGCCTCCTCGATGGCCCCCGAAGCCCTCGCGGCGCTGCGCGGCGAGGGACTGCCACTGGTGATGCTGGACAGCGACGAGGGCGCCTGTGACGCCACCGTCAACGTCGACCTCGCCGACGGCATGCGGCAGGTGGTGGCCCATCTGCGGGAGCTGGGCCACCGCCGGATCGCGCATGTCGCCGCCGACGTGGACTCCTGGACCTTCGAGGTACGGGCGCGGGCCCTGCGCGATCGGCTGCGGGCATGCGGAGCCACGCTGCTGCGCACCGAGCGCAGCCCGCTGAGCGTGGCGGGCGGCTTGGCGGCGGCGACGCGGATACTGGCCACGGCCGGAAAGGCCGGTGCCGCCGACGTCCCCGAAGACCGGCCGACCGCACTGGTGTGCGACGACGATCTGCTCGCGGTCGGCGCCCTGAAGGCCGCACGGCGGCTCGGGCTGCGGGTACCGCAGGACGTGTCGGTGACCGGGATCGACGATGTCGCGCTGGCCACGGCGGTGGAGCCGGAGTTGACGACCGTTCGGCTGCCCGCCGAGCGGGTGGGGGCGGCGGGCATGCAGGCCCTGCTGTCCGTCCTGGAGGGCCGGCCGGTGGAGGCGGTGCGGCTACCGGTGCGGTTGGTGGCACGCGGGTCGACCGGCCCCTGCCCCTCTCCCGGCCTCCACGGCTCCCCCTAGGCCCCGGGCCCGCGGCCTCCTGGCGGGGCCGCGGGCCGGGTCCGGGGCCTATTTGTCCTCGTCGCCGCCCTCGCTGTCGCCCTCCGTGCTCTCCGGAGCCGGGGTCTCCTCCAGGAGGCGGGCCACCTGGCCGGCCGGGACACGCTTGAACTTGCGGCGCTGGGGGCGCTCGCGGTCCAGCACGGCAACTTCCAACTGCTCGGCGTCCAGCGACCGTTCGCTGCCGTTGGTGTCCCGCTTGAGCGCTTCGACGGCCAGCTTCAGCGCCTCGCCCAGCGACATTCCCTCCCGGTGCCGCTGGTCCATGTAGGTGCCGATCTGATCCGAGTTGCCGCCGACCGCGACCGAGCCGTGCTCGTCCACGATGGAACCGTCGTGCGGCAGCCGGTAGATCTGGTCGTCCTCGGGGGCCGGGCCCACCTCGGCGACGATCAGCTCGACCTCGTAGGGCTTCTCCGCGTTGGCGGAGAAGATGGTGCCCAGCGTCTGGGCGTAGACGTTGGCGAGCCCACGCGCCGTGACGTCCTCGCGGTCGTAGGTGTAGCCGCGCAGATCGGCGTAGCGGACACCGCCGATACGCAGGTTCTCGAACTCGTTGTACTTGCCGACCGCGGCGAAGGCGATCCGGTCGTAGATCTCGCTGACCTTGTGCAGTGCCCGAGAGGGGTTCTCGGCGACGAAAACGATGCCGTCCGCGTACTGCAACACGACCACGCTGCGCCCGCGCGCGATGCCCTTGCGGGCATACTCGGCGCGGTCCGCCATTGCCTGCTGGGGTGACACATAGAACGGCGTCGACACCGGCTATCCGTCCCTTCCTGTCCGAATGAGTGCTCTAGGAGACGGGGGCCTGCGGCCCGTTGGGCAGCCGGAGGCGGCCGTCGTGCACCGTCTGCGCCAGCCCCGAGACCTCCTCCTCGCTCAGCCTGCGGTAACCGTCCTCGGTGATCGCCACGACGACCGGGTAGATCCGGCGCGTCATATCGGGGCCGCCGGTGGCCGAGTCGTCGTCCGCGGCGTCGTACAGCGCCTGGAGGACCACGGTGGCGGCCTGCTCCTCGGTCATCTCGTCGCGGTAGAGCTTCTTGAGCGAGCCGCGGGCGAAGACCGAGCCGGAGCCGACCCCGGCGAAGCCCGGCTCCTCGGAGCGGCCGCCCGTCACGTCGTAGGAGAAGATCCGGCCCTTGCCGCGGTCCAGGTCGAACCCGGCGAACAGCGGGACCACGGCGAGGCCCTGCATCGCCATGCCCAGATTGCCGCGGATCATCGTGGAGAGGCGGTTGGCCTTGCCCTCCAGGGAGAGGGTGGAGCCCTCCACCTTCTCGAAGTGCTCCAGCTCCAGCTGGAACAGCTTCACCATCTCCACCGCCAGGCCCGCGGTGCCCGCGATCCCCACGGCGGAGTGCTCGTCGGCCGGAAACACCTTCTCGATGTCCCGCTGCGCGATGACGTTGCCCATCGTCGCCCGCCGGTCCCCGGCCAGCACCACGCCGCCGGCGAAGGTCGCGGCCACGATCGTGGTCCCGTGCGGGGCCTGCACGGCACCCTCCACGGGGGGCAGCGGCCGGTTGCCCGGCAGCTGCTCCGGAGCGTGGTCGGACAGGAAATCCATGAAGGACGACGACCCTGGCGTCAGGAAGGCAGCAGGTAGACGCCCCGTGCTACGAGTTTCGGCTTCCACACGTTTCCTTCCACGTAGGCGGCGGCACGTCCCAGGACGCCCGCCCGGTCCTTGAACTTCCCCAGCGCGGCGTCCCGGCTGGAGTACGGTACGCCCCGGACCCTACCCGTCTCATGATCGTGGTCCACCTGCTCGGCCGGTTCCGCGTTCTGCGTTCCGCGGACTGCCGGTGCCGCACGCTGCTGCGGACCCGGGACGGATCGGGCGGACGCCGAACCGGACGTCGAGGAGCGTGTCTGGCCGCTCCCCGACGCGGTTCATCGCTTCGACTCCCCCTCGTTCACGGTCACCCGTTCAAGAGTGTGGACTACTGTCCACCCTTCTGAACGAAGGAGCGCACGAAGTCCTCGGCGTTCTCCTCGAGCACGTCGTCGATCTCGTCCAGCACCGAGTCCACGTCGTCCGAGAGCGCCTCCTGGCGCTCCTTGAGGTCCTCGGAGACCTGCGCTTCCTCGGTCTGCTCCTCGGTCTCCTCGGTGTGGCGCGTGGACTTCTGCTGTCCGCCGCCGGTGTCCTTGGTCGCCATTTCCCTCACCCCGCTCGGTTCGGTGGTGTACGCGGAACGTACAAGATCAGACCCTACAAGCAGGGACTGACATCGGCTCCTTCGTTGTTACAACGTCCGACAACCACCTCGATGATTCCCGGACCACGGACCGAATAGCCGCGATTCAGCCGCCCGAAAGCACCTTCACCAGCTCTTCCGCGGTGCGGCAGCGGTCCAGCAGCTCCTTGACGTGGTTACGGGTACCCCGCAGCGGCTCCAGGGTAGGGACCCGTTGCAGAGAGTCACGGCCGGGCAGGTCGAAGATGACCGAGTCCCAGGATGCGGCCGCCACGTCGTCGGCGTACTGCTCCAGGCAGCGGCCGCGGAAGTAGGCGCGGGTGTCCTCCGGAGGCTTGAAGGCGGCCTCCTTGACCTCTTCCTCGGACAGCAGCCGCTGCATGCTGCCGCGGGAGACCAGACGGTTGTACAGGCCCTTGTCGGGGCGTACGTCCGCGTACTGCAGGTCCACCAGATGCAGCCTGGGGGCGTCCCAGTCGACCCCGTCACGGCGGCGGTAGCCCTCCATCAGCTCCCGCTTGGCCACCCAGTCCAGCTCCCCCGCCAGGCTCATGGGGTCGCGCTCCAGCCTGCCCAGCACGTCCTCCCAGCGGGCCAGCACATCCCGGGTCTGGTCGTCCGCGTCGGCACCCCAGCGCTCCTCGACGTACTTGCGGGCCAGCTCGTAGTACTCCATCTGGAGCTGTACCGCCGTGAGGGTGCGGCCGTTGCGAAGGGTGATCAGCCGTTCGAGTGTGGGGTCGTGCGAGACCTGGTGCAGGGTGCGTACGGGCTGGTCGACGGCGAGGTCGACGGCGATGAAGCCGTCCTCGATCATGGACAGCACCAGCGAGGTCGTGCCCAGCTTGAGGTAGGTGGAGACCTCCGAGAGGTTGGCGTCCCCGATGATCACATGCAGCCGCCGGTACTTCTCGGCGTCCGCGTGCGGCTCGTCGCGGGTGTTGATGATCGGCCGTTTGAGCGTGGTCTCCAGCCCGACCTCGACCTCGAAGTAGTCGGCGCGCTGACTGAGCTGGAAGCCGTGCTCGCTGCCGTCCTGCCCCAGCCCCACCCGTCCGGCTCCGCACACGACCTGCCGGGAGATGAAGAACGGGGTCAGATGCCGCACGATCTCCGAGAACGGGGTCTCTCGTTTCATCAGATAGTTCTCGTGCGTGCCGTAGGAGGCGCCCTTGTTGTCGGTGTTGTTCTTGTAGAGGTGGATCGGGCTGGTGCCGGGGACCTCGGCCGCGCGCTCAGCGGCCTCGGCCATGATCCGCTCGCCCGCCTTGTCCCACAGCACGGCGTCCCGCGGGTTGGTGACCTCGGGGGCGCTGTACTCCGGGTGGGCGTGGTCGACGTAGAGCCGGGCTCCGTTGGTGAGGATGACGTTGGCCAGGCCGATGTCCTCGTCCGTCAGCTGGCTGGCGTCGGCCGACTCGCGAGCCAGATCGAAGCCGCGGGCGTCCCGCAGCGGGTTCTCCTCCTCGAAGTCCCAGCGGGCGCGGCGCGCCCGGTGCATCGCCGCCGCATAGGCGTTGACGACCTGGGACGAGGTGAGCATGGCATTGGCGTTGGGGTGGCCGGGCACGGAAATGCCGTACTCGGTCTCGATGCCCATTACGCGCCGTACGGTCATGCTTCCCTCCTTGCCTGACGGCGGCCCGCCGGTGGACCACCGTTCAAGTCCCGCTGCGCATCCGTCCCGTGTGCGGCCCCCTCCTGCGCACTGCGCGTCGCGGCGGTAGGGAAGAGCCTATGACGCACGGAGGGGAGTGGGGAGATCACTCTGCGGACTTCCTTGACGCTCCGGGAAACGATCCGGCTGCGGGTACCCCGGGCGGGGACCCGCAGCCGGAATCGGTCCTCGTTACAGGTACTGACCGGTGTTGGCGACGGTGTCGATGGACCGGCCGGTGTCCGCACCCTGCTTTCCGGTGACGAGGGTGCGGATGTAGACGATCCGCTCGCCCTTCTTGCCGGAGATGCGGGCCCAGTCGTCCGGGTTGGTGGTGTTGGGCAGGTCCTCGTTCTCCTTGAACTCGTCCACGCAGGCCGACAGCAGATGGGAGACGCGCAGGCCCTTCTGGTTGTGGTCCAGATACGCCTTGATGGCCATCTTCTTGGCACGGCCGACGATGTTCTCGATCATCGCGCCGGAGTTGAAGTCCTTGAAGTAGAGGACTTCCTTGTCGCCGTTGGCGTAGGTGACCTCCAGGAAGCGGTTCTCCTCCGACTCCGCGTACATCTGCTCCACGACCGACTGGATCATGGCGTCGCAGGCGGCCTCCAGGTTGCCACCGTGCTCGGCGACGTCGTCCGCGTGGAGCGGCAGGTTCGGGGTGAGGTACTTGGAGAAGATGTCCTTGGCGGCCTCGGCGTCCGGGCGCTCGATCTTGATCTTCACGTCCAGCCGGCCGGGACGCAGGATCGCCGGGTCGATCATGTCCTCGCGGTTCGAGGCGCCGATGACGATGACGTTCTCCAGGCCCTCCACACCGTCGATCTCCGAGAGCAGCTGCGGGACGATGGTGTTCTCCACGTCCGAGCTCACGCCCGAGCCACGGGTGCGGAAGAGCGAGTCCATCTCGTCGAAGAAGACGATGACGGGCGTGCCCTCGCTGGCCTTCTCCCGGGCCCGCTGGAAGACGAGCCGGATGTGCCGCTCGGTCTCACCCACGTACTTGTTGAGCAGCTCGGGGCCCTTGATGTTGAGGAAGTAGCTCTTCCCCTGGGGCTTGCCGGTGACCTCGGCGACCTTCTTGGCGAGCGAGTTGGCCACCGCCTTGGCGATGAGCGTCTTGCCGCAGCCGGGCGGGCCGTAGAGCAGGACGCCCTTGGGCGGGCGCAGTTCGTGCTCCCGGAAGAGGTCCGGGTACAGGTACGGGAGCTCGACGGCGTCTCTGATCTGCTCGATCTGTCCGGTGAGGCCACCGATCTTGGTGTAGTCGATGTCGGGGACCTCTTCGAGGACCAGTTCCTCGACCTCGCTCTTGGGTACGACCTCGAAGACGTAGCCGGAGCGGCTCTCCAGCAGCAGTGCGTCCCCGGCCCGCAGTGTGGTGTTCAGCAGCGGCTCGGCGAGGCGTACGACCCGCTCCTCGTCGGTGTGGCCGACGACCAGCGCTCGCTCTCCGTCGTCGAGCACTTCCTTGAGGGTGACGATGTCACCCGCGCGCTCGAACTCCATGGCCTCGACCACGTTGAGCGCCTCGTTCAGCATGAGCTCTTGGCCGCGCTGCAGGGACTGCAGGTCGACATTGGGGCTGACGTTCACCCTCAGCTTGCGGCCTCCGGTGAAGATGTCGGCCGTGTCGTCCTCGTTGGCCTGCAGGAAGACTCCGAAGCCCGCCGGCGGCTGGGCGAGCCTGTCGACCTCTTCCTTGAGGGCGACGATCTGGTCACGTGCCTCGCGGAGCGTGTTGGAGAGCCGCTCGTTCTGGGCGGACACACCGGCCAGGTTGGTCTGCAGCTCGACGATCCGCTCCTCGAGAATACGAGTGTGCCGCGGAGAGTCGGCGAGCTTGCGGCGCAGGACGGCGATTTCCTGCTCAAGGTAGGCGATCTGGCCGGACGGGTCTTCGGAACCCCGACCGGGCCGGATGCCGCGGTTGGTGTCGTCGTCGTGGGCTGCCACGGTCCTCACCTCCTCCAGGGGGAGCTGGACGCTTCGACCCTACCTGGGCCGGTGCGGGTTGAAACCCCTAGATCACAAAGACGGTCGGGGTGTGTCCGATCTTCACCCTTGCGCACTCCCTCAGGACTGGGAATACCCACCCACAACCATCTGAAAGCGACGGGTATGTGACCGGTTGCAGTGTCGAGACGTTCAACACCCTTCAAGGGCCGCACTGTTTCGGCCCGAGCGGGACTTGAGACGGCGGCTTCGCGCGGCGCCTCAGGAGGGCCCGTCAGACGCTGACGCCACCGCCGGCCACCGGGCCCGGACGGAGGGCGAACTTCCCCTCCCGCCACTCCCACTTGACCGTACGCCGCTTGTCGGGACAGCAGCGCGGCACATCGGCGGAGGAGTAGCCGAGGAGGGTCGCGGAGATGGTGGTACCCCGCACGGCGAGGTCCCGGACCGACATGCCCTCCCGCTGCTCGACGAGGGTGGCGGCGATCCGCGGCCGGCGGTCCTCGGCGGGGCCGGAGAGCACGAAGACCGCGCTGGGCGGAGTGCCCCCGTGCGCCCGGCAGCGGACGACCGCGACGGTCTCCGTCGCGCTGTCGCCGTCGAAGTCCGCCGCGGCCTTGTCGAGTACGTCGATCCCGGCGCCGGCCGGGCCGCAGTCCAGCGGGTAGCGGGCCTGTGCCGGGTCCGGCGCTCGGCCCGGGGCCTTTGCGGCCGTGGTGGCGGTGGCGGGCTGGAGCAGCGCGGTGCCGCCGAGTACGGCGGCGAGGGCTGCGGCAGTGGCGAGCCAGTGGACGGCACGGGTGCGGGTGTGCGGCAGTTCCGTCACTCGGGGTGACTCCTGGCGGACGAGACGGCGGCGGAGGTGCTCCGCATCGTGCCATACGTCACACCGCCGCGGAACCGCGGGGTCCCCTTCTCCCGGGCCCCTCCCCCGCACCAACGCCGCAGCCCCGCACGCCGGTTCGGGTCCCGGGCCTTGCCCGGGACCTCTCACGTACCCGGCATGGGGGCTGCGCTTGCCCACCCTGCTCCAAGGGGCAGCCCCTCAACCGGAACAGCCGAGAGGGGGAGGCCTGGTGCCGTCTAGGCCCGGCCGCCGCCGGACTGGCTGCCGGGGCCGGTGTAGTCCTCCCCGTACGCGCCCTTGGCCGGGCGGCGCCGGCGAAGGGGCGGCTCGACGCCGTCGGCCAGCCGACGGGCCGTGAGCAGGAAGCCGGTGTGGCCGATCATGCGATGGTCGGGCCGGACGGCGAGGCCCTCGATGTGCCAGTTGCGCACCATCGTCTCCCAGGCCTGCGGCTCGTTGAACGTCCCGAACTCGCGGATCGACTCGACCATGCGCGCCATCTGCGTGGTGGTGGCGACATAGGCGCACAGGATGCCACCGGGCACCAGCGCCTTGGAGACGGCCTCCAGGCACTCCCAGGGCGCGAGCATGTCGAGGATGACGCGGTCCACGTCGGGGTCGCTGAGGTTGTCCTGGAGGTCACCGACGGTGAGCGTCCAGGCCGGGTGGGGGCTGCCGAAGTAGCGCTCCACGTTCTGCTGGGCGATCTCGGCGAAATCGGCGCGGCGCTCGTAGGAGTGGAGCATGCCCTGGTCGCCGATGGCGCGGAGCAGGAAGGTGCTCAGCGAGCCGGAGCCGACCCCCGCCTCGACGACGCGTGCGCCGGGGAAGATGTCGGCCATGGCGAGCACCTGTCCGGCGTCCTTGGGATAGACGACGGCGGCTCCCCGCGGCATGGACAGGACATAGTCGGGGAGCAGTGGACGCAGCGCGAGGTAGGCGACGTTTCCGGTGGTACGGACGACACTCCCCTCGGGCGCACCGATCAGCTCGTCGTGGGGGAAGGCTCCCTTGTGGGTGTGGAAGCTCTTTCCCTCTTCGAGGGTGATCGTGTAGTGGCGTCCCTTGGGGTCGGTGAGCTGGACCTGGTCCCCGACCTTGAAGGGCCCGCGACGGCGGGCGGCACCGGTCGGTTCGGACATACGCACAGCCTAGCCGGTCCGCAGGGTGCGGTTAGCCGCCGGGCCTGCTGCCGTCCTGGTCCGGGCGCTTGGCCATGGCCTCCACGAACGCGCGCTCGACATCGGCGGTGGACAGCACCCCGTAGATCTCGCCGGTGTCCTCCACCACCAGGTACTCGGTGGCGGGGGTGGCGCGCAGCCACTCCAGCAGGTCCTCCCCGGCCAGCTCGGCGGGGACCCGCATGCCCTCCTTGAGGTCCTGCGCGAGGGTGCTGACCGCGACCCAGGGGCGGCGGTGCTCGGGGACGGAGGCGATGGCCGCCTCCCGCACCAGCGAGAGCGGGTCGCCCTTGCCGTCGACGACGACCAGCCCGCGGGCGCCCGCGGCGTTGGCCCGGCGCAGCGCCTCGGACAGCGGGGTGTCCGTCTCCACCGGGACCGCACGCCGGGTCAGCGTGCGGGCGCGCAGCTCGGGGAGGCGCTCGCGCAGCCTGGCCATCCGCAGGCTGTTTCCGGCCCCGGTCCAGATGATGGCGGCCAGGATCGCGGCGAGCAGCGCGTCGGTGAGGGAGTCCGTACCGCTGACGCCGTCCCTGGCCAGGCCGCCCGCGTGGGTGGCCAGGGGAAGGCCGATCAGCACGGTGACGGCCAGCGCCCGGCCGATCCAGGCGGCGGCGACGGTGCCGGTCATCGGCTTGCCGGTGATCTTCCAGATGACGGCGCGCAGCATCCGGCCGCCGTCCAGCGGGAGGCCGGGCAGCAGGTTGAAGGCCGCGACCAGGAGGTTGGAGAACATCAGCCCGGCCAGCAGCACACCGGGGACGCTGCGGGGTTCGACCGCGTGCATGGCGCCGTAGAAGACACCGGCCAGGGCCAGGGAGAGCAGCGGTCCCACGAACGCGAGGACGAATTCGCGCCCCGGGGTCTCGGACTCCTTCTCGATCTCGGAGACGCCGCCGAAGAACTGCAGCTGGATGCGACGCACCGGCAGCTTGAAGCGGAGCGCTGCCACCGTGTGCGCCAGCTCGTGGACGAGGACGGAGGCGTAGAAGGCGACGGCGAAGAAGAGCGCGATCAGATAGCGGACGACACCCAGATGGGGCAGCACGCGGTCGAGCTGGCCGCCGAAGACCCAGGTGATCAGGATGGCGACGAGGAACCAGGACGGTGCCACGTAGACGGGGACCCCGAAGGGACGCCCCATCAGGATTCCGCCGCCCGGCGGGTTGGGGCGTACGGGTTTACGGGGAACCGGCCGACGGCGGTTCGGCTCGTCGGGGCCGTCGCCCTCGCCGGAGCCGCCGGCTGGCGGCTTCCCGTCGTTGTCCTCGTCCGCCACGGGTTCCCCTCTGCTGCTTCCCTCGGGCCCCGCTGCGCCGCGCGGCTGCCGAATCATCTTCAGGTTGGCGATCATCCGACGCGAGGGGGTCTGCCGTCGATGGTAAGTGTCCGCTGTCAGTGGTGGGCCGTAGGGTCTTACCCCATGAGAACCAGCGCGGCCACACCGCCGACCTCGCTGTCGCCCTCCCGGGCGGGGGACTTCATGCAGTGCCCGCTGCTCTACCGCTTCCGGGTGATCGACAAACTGCCGGAGAAGCCCTCTGCCGCCGCCACCCGGGGGACGGTGGTGCACGCCGTGCTGGAGAGACTCTTCGACGCCCCGGCCACCGAGCGCAGCGCACCGCGGGCGCGCGCCATGGTGGCCGGGGAGTGGGAGCGGCTGCTGGCCAAGCGCCCGGAGCTGGCCGAGCTGTTCGCCGAGGACACCTCGGACGGCGCCCGGTTGGCGCAGTGGCTGGCCGACGCCGAGGCGCTGGTGGAGCGGTGGTTCACCCTGGAGGACCCCACCCGGTTGGAGCCGGCGGAGCGCGAGCTGTTCGTGGAGGCGCGGCTGGACTCGGGGCTGCGGCTGCGCGGGATCATCGACCGGGTGGATGTGGCGCCCACCGGCGAGGTGCGGATCGTCGACTACAAGACGGGCAAGGCACCGCGCCCGGAGTACGCCGAGGGCCCGCTGTTCCAGATGAAGTTCTACGCCCTGGTGCTGTGGCGGCTGCGCGGGGTGGTGCCGCGCCGGCTGCAGCTGGTCTTCCTGGGCAGCGGCGACGTCCTCACCTACGACCCGGACGAGCGCGATCTGCAGGCCACCGAGCGCAAGCTGCTGGCGCTGTGGGACGCGATCGAGCGGGCGACGGAGACGGGCGACTGGCGCCCCAGGCCGAGCAAGCTGTGCGACTGGTGTGACCACCAGGCGCACTGTCCGGAGTTCGGCGGCACTCCCCCGCCCTATCCGCTGACGATCCAGCCCCGGCTGCCCGAGCCACGGGAGGAGCCGGAGTCGGAAGGGCAGCGGGCCGCGGCCTCGGGGGCTGAGTGAGAATGGGGCGACCGCTGCCGTCCCCCTGAGGAGTTCCCGTGGCAATCCGCGTACTGCTGGTCGACGATCAGCCGCTGCTGCGCACCGGTTTCCGGATGATCCTGGAAGCCGAGCAGGACATAGCGGTGGTCGGTGAGGCGGGCGACGGTCTGCAGGCGCTGGACCAGGTGCGGGCGCTGCAGCCGGACGTGGTCCTGATGGACATCCGGATGCCCCGGATGGACGGGGTGGAGGCCACCCGCCGGATCACCGGTCCGGCCAAGGACGGCCCGGCGAAGGTGCTGGTGCTGACCACCTTCGACCTGGACGAGTACGTGGTGGAGGCGCTGCGGGCCGGGGCCAGCGGGTTCCTGCTCAAGGACGCGCCCGCCGGGGAGCTGGTGCAGGCCATCCGGGTGGTGGCAGCGGGTGAGGCGATGCTGGCGCCCAGCATCACCCGCCGGCTGCTGGACAAGTACGCGGGCAAGCTGCCCTCGGGCGAGGAGCCGGTGCCGGACACGCTGCACCAGCTGACCGAGCGTGAGGTGGAGGTCCTCAAGCTGGTGGCGCGGGGGCTGTCGAACGCGGAGATCGCGGCGGACCTGTTCGTGAGCGAGACGACCGTCAAGACGCATGTCGGCCATGTGCTGACCAAGCTGGGGCTGCGCGACCGGGTGCAGGCCGCGGTGTACGCGTACGAGAGCGGACTGGTGCGGCCCGGCTCGGCGTGAGCCCGTCGGCCGACCGTTCCGGTGACGGCCGGCCGTCGGGGATTCCACCGGACTCTCTTGTCGGTGGTTGCTCTCCCCCAGCCTTCGGCCGGGAGGTACCCCCAGTTGCGGCGGGAGAAGGTCTGGGGGCTGCGCCCCCAGACCCCCGTCGGGCTTCGCCCCCGCGCCGTCTCAGCCGCTCTGGCCGCGGCCCAGCTCCCACAGCTGGAGCACCGAGGAGGAGTTGAGGGCCCACTCGACGCCGGTGATGTCGTCGCGGGCCGCCAGGTACTGCTTGCCCTGCCACAGCGGGAGAATCGGCACGTCCTTGGCGACGATGTCCTGCGCCTTGCCGAAGGCGCCGGTGGTGGCGGAGCGTTCGGTCTGCCGGCGGGTCTGCGGGACGAGCTTGTCGCGGATCTCGTGGTTGGTGTACGGCGAGCCGAGGAAGTTGTCCTTCTCGAAGAAGGGGGCGACGAAATTGTCCGCGTCGGGGAAGTCCGGGTACCAGCCGTAGCCCCAGACCTGGTACTCGCCGTTGGTGGCCGCCGGGCGGAAGGAGTCCCACTTGACGCCCTTGGTCCGCACGTCGAAAAGCCCGCTGTCGTTGAGCTGCTGCTTGAGGACGTCGAACTCCTTGGCGGTGGCGTCGCCGTAGTGGTCCGTGGTGTAGGTGAGGGTGAGCTTGACCGGCTTGTCGATGCCTGCCTCGCGCAGGGTCCGCTCGGCCGCCGCCTTGGTGGGGTTGCCGTACTTGTTGAAGAACGAGTTGCGGTGGGCGGGCAGCCCGGCGGGCACGATGCTGTAGAGCGGCTCGGTGCTGCGGTCGTAGGCGTCCCGCACGATCTTCTTGCGGTCGACGAGCTGGGCCATGGCCTGGCGGACGGCCTTCTTGCCCGCCGTCTTGTCGTCGGTGTCGAAGGCGAGGTAGCGGATCTCCTGGCCGGGCTGCTCGACCAGTTCGATGCCGCTGTCGTGCGCGTCGTCCAGCCTGCCGACCTGGTCGGGCGAGACGGTCCGCCCCATGACATCGATGTCGCCGGCCCTGAGTGCCTTCTCCATCCCCTTGGCGTCGTCGAAGAAGCGCATCTCGATCTTGCTGTTGTGCAGCTTCAGGCCGCCGCTGTAGTGCGGGTTCTTGGCCAGGACAGCGGACTCGGAGTCGATGCTCTCCAGCGCGTAGGGCCCCGATCCGATGAGCTGGTCGCCCTTGGTGAGGGAGTCGGCCGGGTAGGTCTCGCTGTCCACGATGGCCGCGGCCGGGGTGGTCAGCTTGTACGGGAAGGTCGCGTCGGGCTTCTTGAGGTGGAAGACGACCTCGTTCTTCTTGGTGGCCTCGACCCGGTCGAGGTTGCTGAAGAGGACGGCGGGACCGCCCTTGTGGTTGATGTTCTTCAGCCGCCGCAGCGAGAACTCGACGTCCTCGGCGTCCAGGGTGTGCCCGTTGGAGAACGTCTGGTCCTTGCGCAAGGTGCAGCTGTACCGCTCGTTCGCCGCGTCGGTGAACCCGCACCGGGAGGCGGCGTCCGTCGTCGGGGAGGTGCCGGTGCGCGGGAAGCGCAGGAGCGTCTGGAAGGTGTTGCGCATGACGCTCCAGGCCGCGACGTCGTACGCCGCCGCCGGATCGAACGGGGCCGGCGCGTCCTTGCTGACCGCGAAGTGGTCCGTCGTGCCGACGACGATCGCATCGCCCCCGGTGCTTCCGCCCTTCTCGGACCCGCACCCGGCGAGAATCGGCGTGAGCAGCCCGGCGGCAAGCACAGGCAGCACCACAGTTTTACGGTTCATGGTCGACGATCTCCTCGGCCGGCCAGGGTTTGTTGCAGGGGAGGAATGGCCGGTACACCGACATTAATCGCCCCCTCCACCCAGCTCCGAAGCGCAGGTCGGGGAACCGGTTTCACAGACAGAGACCACAAGCTTCCTGTCCGCTATCCGGACGTCGGAACGATCTCCGCGTCGCTCTACCAATACGGACACAAGGGAAGGACATTTTCCCCACGAGTCCCAGCAACACCACAGGTCAGCCCTGCCGTCGAGGGGGTCCGGCGTGATGAACGTCACTGGACCAATCCGCGCACCGGACACCGGAGTTCAGCGTTCACCAGCACTTCGAAAATCGTTTACCGAGCCCGGCGCGGCACATTTTCCCGGACCACCGAAAATGCGGGAACCGGCCGGAACCGCCCACCTCAACGAGCGACCATGATCCGTGACCGCAGAAATTCGAGATCGACTTCTTCGAGCGAACTCACAATGGTCCGGCCGGACTTGGGCTTGATCGGCGCGATGGACGGCACCGCCACCACATGGCAGCCGGCGGCCTCGGCGGCGGCGACACCGGTTGCGGTGTCCTCCAGCACGGCACAGCGCGCCGGATCGGCGTTCAGTCGGCGTGCCGCGGTCAGATACGGGTCCGGATGCGGCTTGGTCCTGGCCAGCTCGTCCCCGGCGACCGTGAAGGCGAAGTGCTCCGGCCCGATCCAGGTGAGCATCCGGTCGACGACGGTGCGGTGCGAGGCGGAGACCAGCGCGGCGGGGATCCGGTGCGCCGACAGCTCCGCCAGCAGCCGCCGGGCTCCGGGCATCAGCGGGACGCCGCGCTCCAGCCGCTCCACGAACTTGGCGTTCAGCAGCACGCTGAGCTCCTCCAGACCGATGTCGGCGGCCGTGGCCTCGATCAGGAAGCCGGCACTGCGCGACATCGGCCCGCCGACCACCACGGTGCGCCACTCGTCGCGCAGCTCGTGCCCCAGCTCGGCGAAGACCTCGACCTCCGCGTCCCACCAGAAGTCCTCGGTGTCGACCAGGGTGCCGTCCATGTCGAGCAGCACGGCCTGGAGCGCTGGCTCCTCACCCGTCAGAGTGGTGACGGCGGGGGATGGACCGGCCATCCGTGGCACCTCCTTGAAAGACGACTCCAAAGGGACGACAAGGCCGGTCGCCCTCTTCCCGTGGAATCCCGCCGGAGCCTGGTGGACTCCGGCGGAACCCCGGCGAAGGGGACGACCGGCCTGTACCGGACCGATCAGTGTATGACGTATACCCTCATCGGGCGTTGAAATACTTGGCCTCGGGGTGGTGCAGCACGATCGCGTCGGTCGACTGTTCGGGGTGGAGCTGGAACTCCTCGGACAGCTCGACACCGATCCGCTCCGGCCGCAACAGTTCGGCGATCTTCGCGCGGTCCTCCAGATTGGGGCAGGCGCCATAGCCCAGGGAGAAGCGCGCGCCCCGGTACTTCAGATCGAACATGCCCTGCATCTGGTCGGGGTCCTCCCCCGCGAAGCCCAGCTCGCTGCGGACCCGGGCGTGCCAGTACTCGGCAAGCGCCTCGGCCAGCTGCACCGACAGACCGTGCAACTCCAGATAGTCGCGGTAGGCGTCGGCCGCGAACAGCTCGGCGGTCTTCTCGCCGATCTTGGAGCCGACGGTGACCACCTGCAGCCCGACCACGTCCGTCTCGCCCGAGTCCTCCGGACGGAAGAAATCGGCCAGGCACAGCCGGCGGCCACGCCGCTGGCGGGGGAAGGTGAAGCGGGTGCGCTCGTTGCCCTGCTCGTCCAGCAGGATCAGGTCGTCACCCTTGGAGTAGCAGGGAAAGTAGCCGTAGACGGCGGACGCCTCCAGCAGGTTCTCCGTCTGCAGCCGCTCCAGCCAGCCGCGCAGCCGCGGGCGGCCCTCGGTCTCCACCAGCTCCTCGTAGGAGGGCCCGTCGCCCTTGCGGGACTCCTTGAGCCCCCACTGGCCCTTGAACAGCGCGCCCTCGTCCAGCCAGGAGGCGTAGTCCTGCTGCTGGAGGCCCTTGACGACGCGGGTGCCCCAGAAGGGCGGCTCCGGGACGGGGTTGTCAACGGCCACGTCCGAGCGGATGGAGCCGTCGTTGACCTCCGGTTCGGGGATGTCGAGGTCCCGCTTGGGCACCCGGCGCTGCTTGAGTTCGGGCAGCTTGGCGCCGGGGACGCCGCGCTTGACGTCCATCAGGGCGTCCATCAGGCTCAGCCCCTCGAAGGCGTCCTTGGCGTAGCGGACCTCGCCCTCGTAGATCTCGTGCAGATCCTGTTCGACGTAGGCCCGGGTGAGCGCGGCACCGCCGAGGATGACCGGGAAGTCGGCGGCCATCTTGCGCTGGTTGAGCTCCTCCAGGTTCTCCTTCATGATCACCGTGGACTTCACCAGCAGCCCGGACATGCCGATCACATCCGCGCGGTGCTCGGCCGCCGCCTCCAGGATGGCGCTCACCGGCTGTTTGATACCGAGGTTGACGACCTCGTAGCCGTTGTTGGACAGGATGATGTCGACCAGGTTCTTGCCGATGTCGTGCACGTCGCCGCGCACGGTGGCCAGCACGATCGTGCCCTTGCCCTCGTCGTCGGCCTTCTTCTCCATGTGCGGTTCGAGGTAGGCCACCGCGGCCTTCATCACCTCGGCCGACTGGAGTACGAACGGCAGCTGCATCTGGCCGGAGCCGAACAGCTCACCGACGACCTTCATGCCCGCCAGCAGCGTGTCGTTGACGATGTCGAGCGCCGGCCGTTCCTCCAGCGCCTCGTCCAGGTCGGCCTCCAGGCCGTTGCGCTCGCCGTCAATGATGCGGCGCTGCAGGCGCTCCTCCAGCGGGAGGGCCGCCAGTTCCTCGGCCTTGCCGGCCTTCATCGACTTGGCGGTGGCCCCCTCGAACAGCTCCATCAGCTTCTGCAGCGGGTCGTAGCCCTCGCGGCGCCGGTCGTAGATCAGGTCGCGGGCGACCTCGACCTGCTCCTCCTCGAAGCGAGCGATCGGCAGGATCTTGCTGGCGTGCACGATCGCGGAGTCCAGACCCGCCTTCACACACTCGTCGAGGAAGACGGAGTTGAGCACGATCCGAGCGGCCGGGTTGAGGCCGAAGGAGATGTTCGACAGGCCCAGGACGGTCTGCACATCGGGGTGCTTGCGCTTGAGCTGCCGGATGGCCTCGATGGTGTTGATGCCGTCCTTGCGGGACTCCTCCTGGCCCGTGCAGATGGTGAAGGTGAGGACATCGATGAGGATGTCCGACTCGTGGATGCCGTAGTTGCCGGTCAGGTCCTCGATGAGGCGTTCGGCAATGGCGACCTTGTGTTCGGCGGTGCGGGCCTGGCCCTCCTCGTCGATGGTCAGCGCGATGAGGGCCGCGCCGTGCTCGGCCGCCAGCTCGGTGACCTTCGCGAAGCGGGAGTCGGGGCCGGCGCCGTCCTCGTAGTTGACGGAGTTGATGACCGCGCGACCGCCCAGCTTCTCCAGTCCGGCCCGCAGGACGGCGATCTCCGTCGAATCCAGCACGATCGGCAGCGTGGAGGCCGTGGCCAGCCGTCCGGCCAGCTCCGCCATGTCGGCCACGCCGTCCCGACCGACGTAGTCGACACACAGGTCGAGCATGTGGGCGCCCTCGCGGATCTGCTCGCGGGCCAGCTCGACGCAGTCCTCCCAGCGCTCGTCCAGCATCGCCTCGCGGAACTTCTTGGATCCGTTGGCGTTGGTCCGCTCCCCGATGGCCAGGTACGCGGTGTCCTGGCGGAAGGGGACCGCCTGGTAGAGGGAGGCCGCCGCCGGCTCGGGCTGCGGGGTGCGCTCGGCCGGCTCCCGGCCGCGCACCCGCTCCACCAGCTGCCGCAGATGCTCGGGCGTCGTACCGCAGCAGCCGCCCACCAGGGAGAGGCCGTAGTCGCGGACGAAGGTGTCGTGCGCGTCCGCCAGCTCCTGCGGGGTGAGCGGGTAGCTGGCGCCGTCCTTGCCCAGCACCGGCAGACCCGCGTTCGGCATGCACGACAGCGGGACGCGGGCGTGCTGGGCCAGATAGCGCAGGTGCTCGCTCATCTCGGCGGGGCCGGTCGCGCAGTTCAGCCCGATCATGTCGATGCCCAGCGGCTCCAGGGCCGCGAGCGCCGCGCCGATCTCGGAGCCGAGCAGCATGGTGCCGGTGGTCTCCACGGTGACCGAGCACAGCAGTGGCAGGTTCACACCCACCGCCTCCATCGCGCGGCGTGCGCCGATGACGGAGGCCTTGGTCTGCAGCAGATCCTGGGTGGTCTCCACCAGCAGCGCGTCGGCGCCGCCCGCGATCATGCCTTCGGCGTTCTGCTGGTAGGCGTCCCGCAGCGTGGCGTACGGGGCGTGGCCGAGGGTCGGCAGTTTGGTGCCCGGGCCCATGGAGCCCAGCACCCAGCGCATCCGGCCGTCCTCGGCCTCGAACTCCTCGGCGACGTCCCGGGCGATGCGTACGCCCTTCTCGGACAGCTCGAAGATGCGGTCGGTGATCTCGTACTCCCCCAGCGCCGCGTGGTTGGCGCCGAAGGTGTTGGTCTCCACGCAGTCCACGCCGGCGGCGAAGTACTCCTGGTGGACCGTGCGGATGATGTCGGGGCGGGTCACGTTCAGGATCTCGTTGCAGCCTTCGAGCTGCTCGAAATCCTCCAGCGTCGGGTCCTGGGCCTGGATCATCGTCCCCATCGCTCCGTCGGCGACGACCACACGCGAGGCCAGTGCCTGACGGAGGGCATCGGCCCGGGTGGGGGACGAGGATACGGTCGTGCTGCTCGGCGACGAGGCCATGGAACAAGCTCCCTGGGGTGCGACGGCTGTCGGCTTTGCGCGCCAGTGAGGCAGCGCACCCGGTCAGCGTAGCGGGCCGACGCAAGAGTGCCGGTCGACATTCCGACCATCGGACACTCCCACGCTCGATCCCGACTCGATCCCGACTACCGCCGCGTCGGCATCAAGCGATACCGTTCGGCATTGTCGAATCGAAGGCAGCAGGTCAGGGAGGACCGATGGCCCGGACCATCCAGTCGCTGGAGCGTGCGGCGGCCGTACTACGGCTGTTGGCGGGCGGTGAACGGCGACTCGGGCTCTCCGAGATCGCCTCCGCGCTCGACCTTGCCAAGGGTACGGCGCACGGGCTGCTGCGCACCCTCCAGCAGGAGGGCTTCGTGGAGCAGGAGCCGGTCACCGGCCGCTATCAGCTCGGCGCCGAGCTGCTGCGCCTGGGCAACAGCTATCTGGACGTCCACGAGCTGCGCGCCCGCGCCCTGGTCTGGACGGACGACCTGGCCCGCTCCAGCGGAGAGAGCGTCTATCTGGGCGTGCTCCACCAGCAGGGGGTGCTCATCGTCCACCACGTCTTCCGCCCCGACGACAGCCGCCAGGTGCTGGAGGTCGGTGCGATGCAGCCGCTGCACAGCACGGCGCTGGGCAAGGTGCTCTCCGCGTACGACCCGGTGGCACTCAGCGAGGCGCTGGACGGGGAGCGGCCGGCCTTCACCGAGCGCACGGTGACCGAGCCGGACCGGTTCGAGAAGCTGCTGGAGACCGTACGGGCGCGCGGCTGGGCGGCGGACGTGGAGGAGACCTGGGACGGCCTCGCCTCGGTGGCGGCGCCGATCCACGACCGGCGGCGGATGCCGGTGGGTGCGGTGGGCATCACCGGCGCCGTGGAACGGGTGTGCGAGGGCGACGAGCTGATCCCCCGGCTGGTCGCGGCGGTACGCGACACGGCGCGCGCGGTCTCCCGGGACCTGGGAGCGCAGCGGTTCTGAACCCCTGGAGCGAGCCGGCACACCGTCTGGCCGCCCCAGGGCGGATCCAAGGTGCCGCAATCGCTCCGTGCCCGCAGGATGACAGGCAGGAGTCATCCGTCACAGCCTCTTGACGAGACCCCCACGAAGGAGAAAAGTTGCCGTTCGGCGGTCGACATTGTCGAACACCGGACGCTCACCGACCGGCCCGCCCATCCTCCCCCAGCCTCCGGCCGGGAGGTGCCCCTATGGACATAAAGGACAAAGGAGTCGCGGGTGTCCAGCTCCGACATCTTCACGAGTGAGGTCACCGGCACCATGGTGCTGGTCCTCCTCGGTGGCGGCGTAGTGGCCGCAGTCAATCTGAAGCGTTCCAAGGCATTCCAGGCCGGCTGGGTCGCCATCGCCTTCGGCTGGGGGTTCGCGGTCCTCACCGGCGCCTACATCGCCCAGCCCTCCGGCGCCCACCTCAACCCCGCGGTCACCCTGGGTCTCGCGATCAAGGGCGACACGCCCTGGAGCGACGTCCCCCTCTACATGGGCAGCGAGCTGCTGGGCGCCATGATCGGAGCCGTCCTGGTCTGGCTCGCCTACTAC
This sequence comes from Streptomyces smyrnaeus, assembly GCF_017676345.1. Lineage (GTDB taxonomy): Bacteria > Actinomycetota > Actinomycetes > Streptomycetales > Streptomycetaceae > Streptomyces > Streptomyces smyrnaeus. The sequence continues at coordinate 52,036 of NZ_JAFFZM010000017.1, forward strand.
AGCCAGCTGCAGGCCACTCTGCACGACCCGGATGCCGTGAAGCTGAAGGACACGAATCCCGGTCCGGTGCACGGCGTCTTCTTCACCTCCCCCGAGGTGCGCAAGCCGCTGCTGAACTTCCTCACCGAGGTCATCGCCACTTTCGTGCTGATCTTCGCGATCCTCACCCAGGGCCTGGTCAAGGACGTCGACGGGACCGTCGGTCTCGGTCGGATGGGTGCCCTGATCACCGCACTGGTCGTCGTCGGTATCGGTCTGTCGCTCGGTGGCCCCACGGGCTACGCCATCAACCCGGTGCGTGACCTCGGGCCCCGCATCATCCACGCGGTGCTGCCGCTGCCCAACAAGGGCGGCAGCGACTGGAGCTATGCCTGGGTGCCCGTGGTGGGTCCGCTGGCCGGCGCGGCCATCGCCGCCGGGCTCTACAACCTCGCATGGGCGTGAGCGACAAAGTCACCCGCCGACCAACGATGACGCAAGGGAGCACATACACACCATGAGCGACACCCACAGCACCCACGCCTCCGCGCACGGCGGCGGGCCCTTCATCGCCGCGATCGACCAGGGCACCACCTCCAGCCGCTGCATCGTCTTCGACAAGGACGGCCGCATCGTCGCGGTCGACCAGAAGGAGCACGAACAGATCCTGCCGAAGCCGGGCTGGGTCGAGCACGACGCCGCCGAGATCTGGACCAACGTCCAGCAGGTGGTCACGGGCGCACTGAAGAAGGCCGGGGTCACCAAGAGCGATGTCCTGGCCCTGGGCATCACCAACCAGCGCGAGACGACCGTCCTGTGGGAGAAGGCGACCGGCAGGCCGGTGCACAACGCCATCGTCTGGCAGGACACCCGCACCGACACCCTCTGCAAGGAGCTGGGCCGCAACGTCGGTCAGGACCGGTTCCGCCGTGAGACCGGGCTGCCGCTGGCGTCCTACTTCGCGGGCCCGAAGATCCGCTGGCTGCTCGACAATGTCGAGGGGCTGCGGGAGCGCGCCGAAAGAGGCGAGATCCTCTTCGGCACCATGGACTCGTGGGTCATCTGGAACCTGACCGGTGGGCCCGACGGGGGCAGGCACGTCACCGACGTCACCAACGCCTCCCGCACCATGCTGATGAACCTGCACACCATGGCCTGGGACGAGAAGATCTGCGCCTCCATCGGCATCCCCATGGAGGTGCTGCCCGAGATCCGGTCCTCGGCCGAGGTGTACGGCGAGGCCACCGGCGAGCTGGCCGGGCTGCCCGTCGCCTCCGCACTGGGCGACCAGCAGGCGGCGCTGTTCGGCCAGACCTGCTTCGCACAGGGCGAGGCGAAGTCGACGTACGGCACCGGCACGTTCCTGCTGATGAACACCGGCCACGAGCCGGTCAACTCCTACAACGGGCTGCTCACCACCGTCGGCTACCGCATCGGTGACCAGCAGCCGGTCTTCGCGCTGGAGGGCTCCATCGCGGTCACCGGTTCGCTGGTGCAGTGGATGCGCGACCAGATGGGGCTGATCAACAGCGCCGCGGAGATCGAGACGCTGGCCAGCTCCGTGGAGGACAACGGCGGCGCCTACTTCGTCCCGGCGTTCTCCGGCCTGTTCGCCCCGTACTGGCGCTCGGACGCACGCGGCGTCATAGCGGGCCTGACCCGCTATGTCACCAAGGCGCATCTGGCCCGCGCGGTGCTGGAGGCGACGGCCTGGCAGACCCGGGAGATCGTCGACGCGATGCAGAAGGACTCCGGCGTCGAGCTGGCCGCGCTGAAGGTGGACGGCGGTATGACCGCCAACAACCTGCTGATGCAGACCATCTCGGACGTCACGGACGCGCCCGTCGTCCGTCCGATGGTTGCCGAGACCACCTGTCTCGGTGCGGCGTACGCGGCCGGTCTGGCCGTCGGCTTCTGGTCGGACACCGACGAGCTGCGGGCCAACTGGAAGCGCGCCGCGGAATGGACCCCCCGCATGGACGCGGACACGCGTGAGCGGGAATACCGGAACTGGCTCAAGGCCGTGGAGCGGACCATGGGCTGGATCGAAGAGGAGAACTGAGTCAGATGAACACCTCGCAGAGCGTCCCCACCCTCGGGACGCACCCGACTGCCGGCAGCAACCCTGGCCGCGCAGAGACCAGAGGGCTGCTCGCGAACGCGACGTACGACCTCCTGGTCATCGGCGGCGGCATCCTGGGCACCTCGGTGGCCTGGCATGCGGCGCAGTCGGGACTGCGGGTGGCCATGGTGGACGCCGGTGACTTCGCCGGCGCCACCTCGTCCGCGTCCTCGAAGCTGGTGCACGGCGGCCTGCGGTATCTGCAGACCGGCGCGGTCAAGCTCGTCGCGGAGAACCACCACGAGCGGCGGGTGCTGGCCAAGGACGTGGCCCCGCACCTGGTCAACCCGCTCACCTTCTACCTGCCCGTCTACAAGGGCGGCCCGCACGGCGCCACCAAGCTGGGTGCCGGCGTCTTCGCCTACTCCGCGCTGTCCGCCTTCGGTGACGGCGTGGGCCGGGTCATCTCCCCCGCCAAGGCCGCCGCCGACAACCCGGCGCTGCGCACCGACAACCTCAAGGCCGTCGCGGTCTACGGCGACCACCAGATGAACGACTCGCGGATGGCCGTGATGACCGTCCGCGCCGCCGTCGAGTCGGGTGCCGTCGTCCTCAACCACGCGGAGGTCACCGGGCTGCGCTTCACCGGCGGCCGGGTCACCGGTGCCGAGCTGCGGGACCGGACGGACGGTACGGATTTCGGCGTCAACGCACGGCTGGTGCTGAATGCGACCGGCCCGTGGGTGGACCACCTGCGCAGGATGGAGGACAGCGGTGCGGCGCCCTCCATCCGGCTGTCCAAGGGCGCGCACCTGGTGCTCAAGCGCAAGTCGCCGTGGGGTGCGGCGATGGCCACCCCCATCGACAAGTACCGCATCACCTTCGCCCTGCCGTGGGAGGACCAGCTGCTGCTGGGCACCACGGACGAGGAGTACACCGGCGACCCCGCCGACGTACGCGCGACCGAGGCCGACATCCAGCAGATCCTGGACGAGGCCGCGTTCTCGGTACGGGACGCGGACCTGGACCGCGACCTGATGACGTACGCCTTCGCGGGACTGCGTGTGCTGCCGGGCGGCCCCGGCGGCGTGGAGTCGGCCAAGCGGGAGACCGTCGTCACCGAGGGCAAGGGCGGCATGCTGTCGGTCGCCGGCGGCAAGTGGACCACCTACCGGCACATCGGCCGCACGGTGATGAACAAGCTGGAGAAGCTGCCCGGCGGCGCGCTCGCCGAGGACACCGTGCCGGTCAAGGAACTGGTGCGGCGCACTCCGCTGCCCGGCATCGCCAACCCGAACGCGGTCGCGCACCGGCTGCTGGTCGACCGCGAGCCGGGCGTGCGGATGGACCCCCTGACCGCCCGTCAGCTGGCCACCCACTACGGCTCGCTCTCCTTCGACATCGCCCGCCTGGTCAACGAGGACCCCGCACTGGGCGAGCGGATCCACCCCGACGGCCCGGAGATCTGGGCCCAGGTGGTCTACGCCCGCGACCACGAGTGGGCCGAGACGGTGGATGACGTCGCCCGCCGCCGGACGACCCTGACGATCCGCGGCCTGGACACCGACGAGGTACGCGGCCGCATCGAGGAACTGCTCGCCCGGCGCGACTGACGCGGTCGGCCGCACCCGCGGAGTGCGACAGAAGAGGGGCGTACGCCATCAAGGGCGTGCGCCCCTCTCGTTCGTCCCGCGCCGGGCTCCGCCGATCTCGGCCGCCGTGCCCGCGTCCTCCGTCCGGCTACGGAACTGTCTCCTTGCTACAGCCACATGTGCGTGCGATCACCAGTTCGGCAACTTCGTAACGAGCCCGTTCCCGCAGCCCGGGTGGGCCGTGGGGCGTGGCACCGTCCTCGGCATGGAAGCCGAGACGGGGGCGGGAACGGGCGCGGGATCGGGCACGGGCCCGGGTACGGACATGGGGGCGGGAGCGGGAACGGGCACGGGAACCGGGGCGCGGCGGCGTCGGCTGCGGATGCCCGGCCGCACCCGGGCCCGGCGGGCCGCGGGCCGGGTCGCTCTCGCGCTGGTGGTGCTGGTCGTGCTGCCGGTGGCGAGCGCGGCCACCGCGCTCCGCGTCTCGTACGCCGGAGAGGTGTCACCGGACGCCCGTACCCGGGGCCGGGATGCCATATGGCTCGGCCACGCGTGGGTGGACGGGCGCCGGGACGCGGACGATCTGCGGGCTCTCAAGCAGCGGATGGCGGGCACCGGTATCCGCGATCTGTATGTGCACACCGGGCCGCTGGCGCACGACGGTTCCCTTCCCGAGAAGCGTTACCCGCGCGCCGAGTGGCTGCTGGAAGCGGTCGAGCGGGAGCTGCCCGGGGTGCGGGTGCAGGCGTGGCTCGGTGACCGGCTGGTGTACGGGGAGGGCGAGCGCGGCGGGCTGCGACTGGCCGACGGCGCGGCCCGGCGCGCGGTGGTGGGCAGCGCCCGGCAGGTGCTGGAGGCGGGCTTCGACGGGGTGCACTTCGACCTGGAGCCGCTGCGCTCGGACGACGGCGACTATCTGCGGCTGCTGGACCGGCTGCGCCCCGCCGTCCATGCGCGGGGCGGAGTGCTGTCCGTCGCCGCGCACCAGATCGATCCGCTGCCCGGACTACACCACGTCTCCGGCACCGTTGCCGGGCACGGCAAGTGGTGGTCGCAGGAGTACTTCGGCAAGGTCGCGCGGCGAGTGGACCAGATCGCGGTGATGTCGTACGACACCGCGCTGCCGGTGGAGAGCCTGTACGGCGGCTATGTGGCGCAGCAGACGGCTCTGGCGCTGGAGGCGGCGCCCGCGCGGGTGGACGTGCTGATGGGGCTGCCCTTCTACCACACGGACGACCTGGGCCATCACGCCTCGGCCGAGACGGCAGCCGCTGCCGTGCGCGGGGTGCGGCTGGGGCTGGGCCGCGAGGCCCCGGAGCGGCGACGGTTCGGCGTCGCCCTCTATGTCGACTTCGCGGCGACCGAAGAGGACTGGCGGGCCTACCGGAGCGGCTGGGGCGAGCACGCCGCACGATGAGCAACACCCGGACATCGCAGATCAGGGGGAGGAAGTGTGTCCGTAACCGATGAGGCGATCCAGAAGATCCAGGGGATGATCGTCTCGGGTGCGCTGGGTCCCGGTGACCGGCTGCCCAAGGAGAGCGAGTTGGCCACCGAGCTCGGCCTGTCGCGCAACTCGCTGCGCGAGGCGGTACGCGCGCTGGCGCTGATCCGCGTCCTGGACGTGCGCCAGGGTGACGGCACCTATGTGACCAGCCTGGACGCACGGACGCTGCTGGAGGCGATGAGTTTCGTCTCAGGCTTCCACCGCGACGAAGCCGCCCTGGACCTCCTTGCGGTACGCCGCATCCTGGAACCCGCCGCCACGGCGCTGGCCGCCGCGCGGATCACGGCCGAAGAGGTCGACGCGCTGGAGCACCAGCTGGACGCGCTGGGGCCGGAGCCGTCGGCGGAGGAACTGGCCGCAGCCGAGCTGGAGTTCCACCGTCGGCTGGTGGCCGCCTGCGGCAACTGGGCACTGTGTTCACTGCTGAGCGGTCTGTCCGCGCCCACCGTCCGGGCCCGGGTGTGGCGGGGGCCGAGCCGGCAGGGCGCCGTCAGCCGCGCCCTGGACGAGCACCGGCAGCTGCTCGCCGCCTGCCGCGCCCGCGACACGGAGGGGGCGCGCGCCTGGTCGACCGCGCACCTCACCGGCGTGGAGCAGGGGCTGCGCGCGACGCTGTGAACGCGGGCGGGCCCGGAAGCCCCCAGCAGAGCGGGTGGGGATCCGGGGCGTGCGGGGGCTGCGGCACGGGCAGCGTCACGCCGTAGGCTGGGCCTCGCACGAAAACGGCTGGCAGCCGTACCGAACCGAGCAGGCAGCGGCATCGCCGACGGCAGGCTACAGCAAGTTAAGGAGGCGCTGGGTGATCGAGCTGGAGGGGGTTCCCGAGCTGGTCGACCCAGTCATGGTGGCCGCGTTCGAAGGGTGGAACGACGCCGGGGACGCGGCCTCCACCGCGGTCGAGCACCTGGAACGGGAGTGGAAGGGCGAGGTGTTCGCCGCGCTGGACGCGGAGGACTACTACGACTTCCAGGTGAACCGCCCACAGGTCTTCATGGACGGCGGGGTCCGGAAGGTCACCTGGCCCACCACCCGGCTGTCCGTCGTCCGCGTCGAGGACGCCGACGGCAAGGGGAAGCGGCGCGACCTGGTGCTGGTACGCGGCATCGAGCCGAGCATGCGGTGGCGCTCGTTCTGCAACGAGATCCTGGGCTTCGCCCATGAGCTGGGGGTCGAGCTGGTGGTCGTGCTGGGCGCGCTGCTCGGCGACACCCCGCACACCCGGCCGGTGCCGGTCACCGGGGTGACCTCGGACGCGGACGTGGCCCGCACCATGAATCTGGAGGAGTCCCGGTACGAGGGCCCGACCGGCATCGTCGGCATCCTGCAGGAGGCCTGCACCCACGCGGGCGTCCCGGCCGCCAGCCTGTGGGCGGCCGTGCCGCACTACGTCTCCCAGCCGCCCAATCCGAAGGCGACGCTGGCCCTCCTCAATCGGCTGGAGGACCTGCTGGGCGTACGGATCCCGATGGGCGAGCTGCCGGAGGACGCCCGGGCCTGGCAGATCGGTGTCGACCAGCTGGCGGCGGAGGACAGCGAGGTCGCCGAGTACGTGCAGTCGCTGGAGGAGGCGCGGGACACCGCCGAACTGCCGGAGGCCTCGGGAGAGGCCATCGCCAAGGAGTTCGAGCGCTATCTGCGGCACCGCGACGGGTCCGGCCCCGCCGAGGGAGGGACCGCGCCCGGTACTCCCCCGTTCCTGCGGGACCAGGGGCCGCCACCACCTCCGCCCAAGCCGGGCGGGGAGCCCCCGCGGCCGGACGAGCCGGACGAGGAGTAACTCTCCTTCGCCGCGGGGCCCTTGCCCGGCGGTGCCGGTGTGGCGGCACCGCCGGGCTGGTGGCGAAGAGTTCTCGCCGTCCGGCGGAAGGGTCCGCGCGGGAGACGGCAAGAAGAGTCCGCGCCGGGAAACTCCTACAGCGCCACACCCAGCAGGGCGTCCACCGTGCGGGACACCAGTCCGGGTGCGCCTTCGTCGGTGCCGCCCCGTGTCGCCTGCTCCTCCGCCCAGGCATCGACCGCCGCCAGTGCGGCGGGCGAGTCCAGGTCGTCCGCGAGCGCTACCCGGACGCCCTCCAGCATGGACTCCGCCGGCGGCCCGTCGGGGCGTGAGACGGCAGAACGCCAGCGGGCGAGGCGCTCCTTGGCCGCTTCCAGCACCGCGTCGGTGTACTCCCAGTCGGCGCGGTAGTGGTGGGCCAACAGGGCGAGCCGGATGGCGGCCGGGTCGACGCCCTCCCTCCGCAGCTGGGAGACGAAGACGAGGTTGCCCTTGGACTTGGACATCTTCTCGCCGTCCAGCCCGACCATCCCGGCATGCACATAGGTGCGTGCGAAGGGGAACTCGCCGGTGAGCGCCTGCGCGTGGGAGGCGCCCATCTCGTGGTGCGGGAAGGCGAGGTCGGAGCCGCCGCCCTGGACGTCGAAGCCCATGCCCAGGTGTTCCAGGGCGATGGCCACACACTCGATGTGCCAGCCGGGCCGTCCGGGGCCGAGGGTGCCGCCGTCCCAGTGCGGCTCGCCCTCGCGGGCCGCCGTCCACAGCATCGGGTCGAGCGGGTTCTTCTTTCCGGGGCGCTCGGGGTCTCCGCCGCGCTCGGCGGACAGCAGCCGCATCGTCTCCGCGTCGTAGCCCGAGACCCCGCCGAAGTGGGCGTCGGACTCGACGGAGAAGTAGATGTCGCCTTCGAGCTCGTAGGCGGCGCCCATGTCGCGCAGCCGTTCGACCAGCGGGACGATGCGGGGAATGGACTCCACCGCACCGATGTAGTGCTTCGGCGGCAGCATCCGAAGGGCCGTCATGTCCGCACGGAACAGCGCCGTTTCACGCTCGGCGAGGGCCGTCCAGTCCATGTTCGTCGCGACGGCCCGCTCCAGGAGCGGGTCGTCCACATCGGTGACGTTCTGTATGTAATGAACCTGGCGCTTGGTGTCGAGCCACACGCGCTGAACGAGGTCGAACGCGTTGTAGGTCGCCGCGTGTCCCAGGTGGGTGGCGTCGTACGGGGTGATGCCACACACGTAGATACGGGCGACAGGACCGGGGGCGAGGGTCACCCGTCCGCCGGTCGCGGTGTCGTGGATGTCGAGGTCGCGGCCCTGTCCAGGCAGGACGGGGACCTCTGTAGCGGGCCAGGCATGCATGCCTTGAGCCTAACCCGGACTGGTGTTCCGTATCCGGCCGGATGGGCGCTGTTCGGGCCTAGACGGGTGGCCAGGGGATCGCGGGCCACTCACCGCTGGGCAGCGGGTGCCGTCCGGAGCTGAGCAGCGCCTCCACCCGCTTGCGGGTGGCCTCCACCTCGGCCTCGGTCAGCAGCTCGGTCAGCCGTGCGGCCAGCGGGGCGCCCTCGGCCAATCCGGCCGACAGCAGGCGCAGCGCCTCGACGGCCTCGCCGGTCAGCTCCTCGCCCGCCCATCCCCACAGGAGGGTGCGCAGCTTGTCGTCGACGTGGAAGGTGACGCCGTGATCGATGGCGTACAGCGCGCCGTCCGGCCGGGGCAGCAGATGGCCGCCCTTGCGGTCACCGTTGTTGATCACCGCGTCGAGCACGGCGAGCCGCCGCAGCCTGGGGTCGTCGGCGTGTACGAGCAGCGCCGTCCGGCCGTCACTGACATCGGCGAAGCCGACCGCCTTCCAGCCCTCGCCGGGCTCGTCACCGTCGACCAGCGCGAGCAGTGGCGCGGGCTCGTCCGGCGCCGGATCCTCGGCCGCCGACACCTCGTCCTGGTCGGTTGCGGCACCCGCCGGCTCCGCCCCGTCCGCGGCGTCGTCCGCCCGCTCCGCGCCGGCTTCGGCGTCCGCTTCGGCGTCCGGCAGCTCCCCCACCCACGCCTGGCACATGCCCGCGCCGTACGGGCCCTCGCGCAGCACGGTGGCGGGTATCAGGTCCCAGCCGGTGGCTCGGGAGATCTCGTAGGCCGCGACCTCCCGCTGGGCGAGGTTGCCGTCGGGGAAGTCCCACAGCGGACGCTCACCGGCGACGGGCTTGTAGACACAGGCCAGGCTGTGGTCCTCGTGCTCGACGGTGCCGAACAGCACCGCGTTGGACGCCGCCATGATCCGCCCGTGCACCCTGAGGGTGCCCCGGGTGAGCAGCTCGCGGGTGGCCTCGGCGGCCGGTGCTGTGCCCCTGTCAGATCGTGAGCCGTTCATTCGCCCCGGCGGTATCCGTTCTGGCGCGGACATACGTGTCCCTCCGGGTCGAGCGGCAGGCTGCACAGGGGGCACGGCGGGCGGCCCGCGTTGACGACCTCCATCGCCCGCTTGGCGAAGGCACGGGCCATGCTGCCGCTGATCCGCACCCGGAGCATCGGAGGGCCGTTCTCGTCGTCCTGCAGCAGCCGCTCCTCGGCCTCGGCCAGATCCTCGTCCTCACCCGGCTCCAGCTCGACGATGGCCTGCGCCTCGACGACCATCCGCTCGCCCTCGCCGTCCCAGGCCAGCGCCATGGTGCCGACCCGGAACTCCTCCTCGACCGGAGTCTCCAACGGCGCCGTGTCATCGACCTCGGAGGGAGCGACAGCGGGGACGGGCGCGCTGCCACCGGAGCGGCGCACCACCTCGTCCAGCAGCTCGTCGATCCGCTCGGCGAGCGCTTCGACCTGCGCCTTCTCCAGGGCCACGCTGGTGGTGCGGCCTCCTGCACTGGCCTGGAGAAAGAAGGTGCGGCGGCCAGGCAGACCGACGGTACCGGCTACGAACCGGTCCGGCGGGTCGTACAGAAATACCTGACGGGACACGTTCTGCTCCGTTGGGTTCGACGGCTTGAGTGGCTTCGGACACCCGCACCCTACTGTGCGTTCCGATCATCGTGCTCAGGCGCTTCCGCCCACGGTCGCGTTGCCCTCCCCAGCACTTTCCCCGGTACTTCCAGTGTCGCCCTCTTCGTCCTTGCGGTCCGGTGGCGCGAGGGAGGCCAGCTCCCCGGTGTCCCCCAGCCGCAGCACGAAGGGGCGCAGGGGCGTGTAGGCGATGGCCGTGGCCGAGCAGGGGGCGACGGATATCCGCTGGAAGAGGTCGAGGTGCATGCCGAGGGCGTCCGCGACGATCGATTTGATCAGATCGCCGTGCGAGCACATCAGGTAGACGGCGTCGGCCCCGTGCTCGGCCTCGATCCGCGCGTTCCAGTCGCGTACGGCCTCCACGGCGCGCGCCTGCATGGCTCGCATCGACTCGCCGCCGGGGAAGGCCGCCGCCGAGGGGTGCTGCTGGACAGTGGTCATCAGCGGCTCGCCGTTGAGCTCGGCGAGCTTGCGGCCGGACCAGTCGCCGTAGTCGCACTCGGTGATGCGGTCCTCGGTGTGCACCGGCAGCTCGGGGCGGGCCGCGGTCAGCGGCATCAGGGTCTCCTGGCAGCGGCGCAGCGGGCTGCTGACGGCGGCGGCCAGCGGAATCTCCCGGAGCCGGTCGGGCAGCGCAGCCGCCTGCCGCCGACCGCGCTCGTCCAGAGTGACTCCGGGCGTGCGGCCGGCCAGCAGCCCGTCGGTGTTCGCCGTGGACCTGCCGTGGCGTACGAGGATCAGCGTGGGCATGCCGCAACCCTAAGCGAGGCGCTGTGGGCGGCGCTCTCCGGTTGTGGGACGGCCGGGGCGCGGCAGAATGCGAGGGGTGATCGTCGATTGTGTGCTCTACCGGCGAGGCCGCCGAACGGAGCGCCCGCAGGACTTCTCGGCGGCGCTGCGCGAGGCCCGGTCCTCGGCCGACACCTTCTTGTGGATCGGTCTGTACGAACCGACGGAGGCGGAGTTCGACCAGGTCACCAGGGACTTCGGGCTGCATCCGCTGGCCGTGGAGGACTCGCTGCACGCCCACCAGCGGCCGAAGCTGGAGGTGTACGCGGACTCGCTCTTCCTCGTACTCAAGCCGGTGGCCTACGACGAGACCGCCGACGCGCTGAGCACGGGCGAGCTGATGGTGTTCGTGGGCGACTCGTTCGTACTGACCGTGCGGCACGGTGCGGCCAATCCGCTCGGCTCGGTGCGCGAGCGGCTGGAGGAGTCCCCGGACGTGCTGCGGCACGGCCCCACTGCGGTGATGTACGCGGTCAGCGACACCGTGGTCGACCAGTATCTGGATGTCGCCGCGACCCTGCACACCGCCCTCGGAGAGCTGGAGGCCGGGGTGTTCGCCAAGGACGCCCGGGTGGGCACCGGCACGGCGAACCGCATCTACGAGTTCAAGCGCCGCGCGCTGGAGTTCCGCCGGGCGACGGTGCCGCTGACGGACCCCGTCGCCCGGCTGACCGGCGCGGGGGTGCCGTTCGTGCACAAGGACGCACGGCTGTTCTTCCGGGATGTCGCCGACCATCTGTCGCGGGTGAACGAGCAGGTGGAAGCAATCGACCGGCTGCTGACGGACATCCTGTCGGCGTATCTGGCACAGATGGGCGTGCGGCAGAACGACGACATGCGCAAGATCTCCGCCTGGGCGGCGATGTTCGCCGTGCCGACGGCCATCGCCGGCGTGTACGGCATGAACTTCGAGCACATGCCCGAACTGCACTGGGTGTGGGGATATCCGGCCACGCTGCTGCTGATGGTGACCATCTGCGTGGTGCTGTTCCGGATCTTCAAGCGCCGCGACTGGTTCTAGCGTGCCGGCTCGCGGGGACCGCGGCCCCCGCCAAGGTCGGCTCCGGGGGCGACCCGCTCAGGCGTACTCCGGGGCGGCTCCGGACCGCCCGGTGCCCAGCGCGTCGCGCCGCTCGGGCATCCGGAGGCTGACCATCCGGCGCCAGCCGCCCAACCGCTCCTGTACGTACCTGCCGTGGATGCCCAGCGCGATCAAGCCGTACTTGACCCCCGACCAGCCCAGGATGCGCGCCATCCGGCTCATGACGGCCAGACTGACGTCCCGGTAGACCTTGATCTCGGCGAGCGCGCTCTCGCGCAGCAGTTCCTTGATGGTGCGGGCGTGACCGGCCCGGGCGAGGCGCAGCAGTTCCTCGTGACAGTAGGCGAGGTGGTTGTCCTCGTCCTTGGAGATCATCTTCACCGCGCGGCCGAGCTCCGGGTGGTCGCCGGCCGCCTTCTTCAGCAGGTTCATCTCTTCGGCGGCACGCTGTTCGGTGACCCGGCTGTGCGCGAGGTAGGCGAGCACGTCGTGCTCGGTCAGCTGCTCGTCGCGGCGCAGCTTCTCGTGGGCCAGGCCGATGCCGAGGCCCTCCAGGATCATCGTGTAGTCGGTGTCGTCGGGGATCTCGGCCGCCTCCAGCCTGCGCTTGTTCAGCAGCGCCATGAAGATGCGGCCGTGCTTGTCCTCGTCGGCGCCGTGCCGGGCGATCTTGGGCGCGAGGTCGCGCTGGGACTCGGGGACGAGCGCGGCGATGCGAGCGTTCTCCCAGCCGCCCTGGGCCTCACCGCTGGCGGCGATGGAGCAGAAGAGCCGGAAGGACTCGTCGTTGTCGAGGATTTCCTGGAACAGACTCCTGGCCGAGAGCATCGCTGCCACCTCCGTGCACGAGTTCCGTACAGCACGACATCCGCAAAGAACGAGTCAAATGCCGCCTAGGCGAACAAGCAACAGATGAGTGGCCGATCTGCGCCGAACGCAGGAGCCGCGCCGCCCGCCCGCGTAACCGGGCGGGCGGGGCCGCGTTGTGCTCCGTGACGGCCGTGGCGGGGTTGACCCCGAGCCCCCACCACGGCCGCGGACTTCTCGGGCACGTTCCACCCTGCGGGGCCGGGGCTTACGCCTTACGGGCGGGCCGCACCTCGTGCGGGCGCTGCCGACAGGCCCGGCGCCGCGCGACGCGAGCGCGACGCGCGGGACCGGGAGAGGCGGCCCGGCGCTCCCGCCATGGCCCTCAGGAGGCCAGGCCGGCCCGCTCCAGGGCCTCGACCCCGGCACGCAGGCTGGTCAGCCGCTCCTCCAGCGAGAACCCGGCCGGCGCCAGCGACAGCGTCGTCACCCCGGCGTCCGCGTAGGCGCGCATCCGGTCGGCGATCCGCTCGACGGGGCCGATCAGGGTGGTGGAGTCGATCAGCTCACGCGGGATCGCCGCCGCCGCGCCCTCCTTGTCGCCGGCCAGGTACTTCTCCTGGATCTCGGCGGCTTCCTTCTCGTAGCCCATGCGCTGGGCGAGCTGGTTGTAGAAGTTCTGCTTGCGGCTGCCCATGCCGCCCACGTACAGCGCGGTGTAGGGGCGGAAGAGGTCGGCGAGCGCGTCGATGTCGTCGCCGACGGCCATCGGGACGGTGGGGCACACGTCGAAGCCCTCCATCGTGCTGCCCGCGGCCTCCCGGCCCGCGCGCAGGTGCCGCAGGGTGGTCTCCTCGGCGTGCTCGGGGGAGAAGAAGACCAGCAGCACACCGTTGGCGATCTCGCCGGTCTGCTCCAGGTTCTTGGGGCCGATGGCGGCGATGTAGAGCGGGATCTCCTCGCGCTCCGGGTGGACGGTCAGCTTGATCGGCTTTCCGGGGCCACCGGGCAGCGGCAGCGTCCAGTGCTGCCCTTCGTAGGTCAGGCGCTCGCGGGACATGGCGCGGCGGATGATCTCGACGTACTCGCGGGTGCGGGCGAGCGGCTTGTCGAACTTCACCCCGTACCAGCCCTCGGACACCTGCGGGCCCGAGACGCCGAGGCCGAGCCGGAAGCGGCCGCCGGAGAGCGAGTCGAGGGTGGCGGCCGTCATCGCGGTCATGGCGGGGGTCCGGGCGGGGATCTGGAAGATCCCGGCGGCCACGTCGATCCGCTCGGTGTGGGCCGCCACCCAGGTGAGCACGGTCGCGGCGTCCGAGCCGTACGCCTCGGCCGCCCAGCACACGTCGTAACCGAGCCGGTCGGCCTCCTGTGCGACGGCGAGGTTGTCCGCATCCATCCCGGCACCCCAGTAGCCGAGGTTGATGCCCAGTCGCATCCCCATCCCGCACCCACTTCCCTTACTGATCAGTAATGTCCCTGACCCCCGGACTCTAACGCCTGCCACAACTACGCTCAACGCCCATGGAGCTAAGGCACCTCGGCCGCACTGGCCTGCGCGTATCCCGGATCGGGCTGGGCACTCTCGGCTGGGCGCGCAGCGGTGGCGCGTCCGGCCAGGCCGACCGCGCCGGACGCGGCGGTCAGCACGACACCTACGGGCAGCACGACCAGTACCTGCAGAACGCCGCGGACCAGCTCAAGGCGTTCTGGGAAGCCGGCGGCACGCTCGTGGACACGGCCGACGTCTACGGCGACGGCGAGGCCGAGTATCTGCTGGGTCGGCTGATGCGCGACCGCGTACCGCGAAGCGACCTGGTCGTCGCCACCAAGGCGGGCAGCATCCCCGACCCCGACCGCCGCATCGACTGCTCACGCGGCCACCTCCTCACCGCGCTGGACGCCTCCCTCGACCGGCTGGGCACCGACCATGTGGACCTGTGGCAGGTGCACGCCTACGACCCGTACACCCCGCTGGAGGAAACGCTCCAGGCACTGGACACGGCCGTCAGCAGCGGGCGCGCCCGCTACGCCGGGGTGTCCGACTTCTCCGGCTGGCAGCTCGCCAAGGCGGGCACCTGGCAGCTGGCCGCACCGGGCGTACGGCATCCGCTGGCCAGCACCCAGATGGAGTACTCGCTGCTCCAGCGCGGCATCGAGCGGGAGGTGCTGCCCGCCGCGCGGGACCTGGGCATCGGGCTGCTGCCGTCCTCACCGCTGGGCCGCGGCGTGCTCACCGGGAAGTACCGGCAGCCGGGCCCGCCGCCGACCGGGTCGCGCGGCGCCTCCGAGCGGCTGGCGGCGTTCGTCGAGCCGTACCTGGACGAGACCGCCGGACGGATCGTGGACGCGGTCGCCATAGCGGCCGACGGGCTCGCCCTGCCCCCGCTCCAGGTCGCACTGGCGTGGGTGCGCGATCGGCCGGGCGTGGTGGCGCCGATCGTCGGGGCACGGACAGCCGAGCAGCTCACCCAGGCGCTGTCAGTGGAGGGCCTTAGTCTTCCAGACGAAATCCGCGCGGCGCTGGACGACGTCTCGGCACCCGTGCACCGCTACCCCGACCATGACTGGAGCGAGCTGTGAGCAACGACAAGGCAGCCGAACTCCTCGCGGCCGTCCGCGCGGTGGAGAGCGGCGAACGCTCCGCCGCCTCGTTCTTCACCGAGCCACCGGCCAGGCCCGCCCGGCTTGCCGCCCCCGGCGGCCCG
The DNA here is from genome assembly GCF_017676345.1 of Streptomyces smyrnaeus. GTDB lineage: Bacteria > Actinomycetota > Actinomycetes > Streptomycetales > Streptomycetaceae > Streptomyces > Streptomyces smyrnaeus. The sequence continues at coordinate 67,307 of NZ_JAFFZM010000017.1, forward strand.
ACCGGAAGCACCGCCGACGGCAGCACCGGAGCCGACGGCAGCTCCGGCGGTGCCGGGAAGTCCGCCGTCGGCGGTCAGGGCCGCGGGACGGGCGGCGAGCAGCCGGGGAGCGCGGCGCCCCGGCGCCCGGGCCCCCCGGACTCCGCCGCCCAGCGGGGCGGGCGGCAGCCGGGGCGCGGAGCCGGGCCGGTCACCGTCCCGGACGAGGTGCGGGCCCTGCTGGCGGAGGGCGGGGCGCCCGAGGCGCTGGGGCAGCCGGTGGTCGAGACGCTCGGTGAGGGCGCGGCCGGGCTGCTGCGGACCGATCCGTGGCAGCTCCTCGCGGTCCCCGGGGTGCACCCGGAACAGGCCGACGGCTTCGCCCGCGCCCTGCTCGGCGACGGAGCGGGACCCGGTGACCCGCGCCGTGCGGTCGCGCTGGTCGGCCGGCTGCTGGAGCGCGCGGCGCTGCGGGGCGACACGGTGCTGACGCCGGACGCACTCGCCGAGGGACTGGCCCGGCACGCGGTGCCGGACCCGGACGAGGCCGTACGGGAGGCGGTGGACGCGGGCGCCGTACTCGTCTTCGAGGACGCGCTGGACGCCGGGCCGGTCCCCTCGGCCATGAACGAGGACGACAGCGAGGAGGTGGAACGCCCGGTCAACGTCCTGGTGGGACTGGACCGGTACGCGCTGGCGGAAGAGAGCCTGGCCGACGGGCTCGCCCGCATCGCCGGCACGTTCGACTCCGCCCCTTCGGCCGGCGAGGAGGCGGACGACGGGCACGGCGGCGGTACCCCCGGCGCCGAGCAGTGGGCGGCAGTCGCCGAGGGCGCCCCCTCCCCCTCCGCGCGGGAGCTGATCCACGCCGTGGCCGGGAGCGGGCTGGTCACCCATACGGGCGGCGAGGCGTCCCGCGCCGAGGTCGCCGCGCTGGTCACGGCCGCCAGAGGGCTCGGACTTCGCGCCTGGGCGCTCACCCATACGGATGACGGCCGCGCCCGCATGGCCCGACTCCTCGCCGACGCGGGGGACGACGCCGCACCGGACCAGGGCGCAGGCGCAGGCAGTGCCACCGTCGCCGGTGTCCTCGGGGGTACGGAAGGGCCGGAGCGGGACGACGAAGGGGCCCTCACCGTCGATCTGCTGGCCGTCTGCGACGCGCCCCAACTCGACGCGGAGACGGCCGCGGGCCTGCTGGAGTCGCTGCCCGACGGAGTACGGCTGGTGCTCAGCGGAGACCCGGGCGTGCTGGGTGCCGCGGGCCCGGGTCAGGTGTTCCGGGATCTGGTGGCTGCCAAGTACTGCCCGCACATCGCCTCGCGTACCCCGGACCCGGGCCCGGTGGGCGAGCTGGTCTCGGGCGTCGGGATCGGGGAGCTCAACCAGGTGGAGGCGCCCGGCAAGGAGGTCGTGATCGTCCCGGTGGCCGACCCGGGGGAAGCCGTGCACCGCACGGTGCAGCTCGTCGCCGACTCGGTGCCCCGCGCACTCGGTGTCCCCTCCACCGAGACCCAGGTGATCACCCCCGGGCACGGCGGCGCGGCGGGGACGCGCGCGCTGAACTCCGCCCTCAAGGAAAGGCTCAATCCCGGCCCCGGTCGCTTCGGCGGCTTCGACCCCGGCGACCGGATCGCCTACTCACCGGCTCCCGGCCGTACGAGCGTCGGCACCGTGACCTCCGCCGACGACCGCGGCCTCCATCTGGCCTGTGGCGAGCGCGGCGTGACGGTCCCGCCCGAGCGCGTACCCGAAACGGTGCGGCACGGCTGGGCGGTGACGGCCCATCAGGCAGCGGGTATCCGCTGGCCCGCCGCCGTCGTGGTGCTGCCGGGGGACGCGACGGGGGCGCTCACCCGGGAGTGGGTCTACACCGCCTTCGGCCGCGCGGAGCGCCATCTGTCGGTCGTACACGGTGCGGGCGACGCGCTCCCCCACGCGGTCGCCTCCGTGGTGGGCCGGGAGCGCACGACCCGGCTGCGCACCCTCCTGACCGAGTCCGCCCGCGCGGCCGAAGCAGCGCGGGCGGCGGAGGCCGACGCGGCGCAGGAGCCCGGCATGTGAGCCGGAGTACGGACGTGTGAGCCGTAGCCGGGCGGGGCGGGCCGTGGTCGGGGCACGGACCGCGGCGCCTCTCCGTGGCGGTGCCGTGCCTCGGGCCGCGCAGATCCTGCTCCTGCTCCTGCTACCTGCTCCTGCTACCTGCTTCGCCGGCCTGCGGGAGCGGTTCCGTCGAGGTCGTCGAACGCCTCGCCTTCGGAGTCGTCGTCCTCCTCGTCCTCGTCTTCCCCGTCCTCGTCCTCGTCGTACCCTTCGGCGTCCCGTTCCTCGTCCTCTTCCTCGTCTTCGTCGTCATCGTCCTCGCTGCGGGCTTCGAGGAGCAGGTCCTCCTCGTCCTCGTCGAAGACGGAACTGACGTCGAAGCGGCAGATCACGCGCTGGGGATCCGCCTGCTCGAAGGGGGCCGACAGCCATTCGCCGGGCTCGGCGGCTTCGTCCACCGCCGTGACCCACAGGGTGGAGTCGCCCTCCTCCAGGCCGAACTCCTTGTGGCGCGTGGCGATCTCGTCCGGCTCGTACTCGCCGAAGAGCACGCCGAGCGCCGCGTGCACGCTGTTGCCCGGTGCGGCGCTCTCGACCCGCTCGTCCTCGGCCGCCTCCGGGTCCAGCTCGGTGACGCGCTCGGCCTGCGCCTGCAGCCGGTGCGGCTCGGAGATGACATAGTCCCGCCGGATCAGGACGCTCAGCGCGCTGGGCACCTCCGGCCCTGTGTACGCGGGCAGGCTCTCGCTGCTGGGGATCTCGAAGGGGGTGACCTCGTCATAGACCTCGTACAGCAGTTCGTCGTAGTGCTCACCCGCGGCGGCCAGTGCGTCGAAGGCGGCGTAGACGGCGGAGTCGAGTTCGGCGGCGTACTGCTCTGCCGACGAGGCGTCCCGCTCAGCCGCACCGGCGTCGAAGCCCGCTCCGGCAGGCGCCGGGGACTCCCCCGCACGGCGCTCGACGGCCTCCAGGTGCCGGTCCAGCGCGGCTTTGACCGCCTCGGCGGCGGCGCGTACGTCGGCAGCGGTGGGCTGCGCAGCATCAGACATAGTGCAGACGCTATCGGCAGACGGGGTCCATCCGCACAATAGAGAGGATGCCGGAATACGAATTTCGTGATGTGTACGTCCCTCGAGGCGTCTCCCGCAAGGCTGCCACCCAACTGCTGACCGATCATGCCGAGTACGGGCACTGGGAACTGGCCCGGATGCGGCTGTACCCGGACGGGAGCCGTCGGGTGCGTCTCCGCCGCCGCATCATCCGTCAGCTGCGCCCCACCTGGTGACAGCCCGGTGGCCGGACCGGTGACCGACCCGACGGCCGACCCGGTGACCATCGGTCCGGCGGCCATCGGTCCCGAGGTCACCGGTTCGGCTGCGATCGGTCGCTGACGAGGGGCTTCGAGGGAGCGGTTCCGCTGTCGCGGGACCGCTCCCTGCGCTGTGCCCGGCGGCCTGGTGGCCCGGTACGTCAGCGGCGGCCGGCGACCCGGGAGCGCCGGTAGAGCACGTAGCCGCCCGCGAGCATGCCCACGCCGAGCGGTGCGGCGACGCCGAGCCCACCGGAGCCCGTGTGCGCGAGTTCACCACCGTCCCGCGCCTCGGCTCCGGCGCCCTTGGTCGTGTCGGACGCCGCTACGGCCTCCGGCTCGGAAGGAGCGTGCACCTCACCGGTGCTGCCGGGCTCATTGGGGCTACCGGGGTCACCCGGGTCACCGGGCTGACCCGGCTGCTGGGGCTCGGAGGGCTTCCCGGGCTCACCCGGATCGCCGGGGTCACCGGGCTGACCCGGATTCCCCGGGTCGCCTGGGTCACCTGGATCGCCGGGCTCCCCCGGCTGCTCCGGCTGACCAGGGTCACCGGGGTCCCCCGGCTCGCCCGGGTCACCGGGCTCCCCCGGGTCACCGGGCTCGCCCGGATTGCCGGGCTCCTCCGGGTACCCCGGGTCGACCGGCCCCGGGTCCGAGGGTTTCGACGGGTTGGCACAGCCGTTGCCGTGCGCGGGGTTGAGCGCGCCGCCGACATCGACGGTGTTCCCGCAGACGTTCACCGGTACATCGACCGGGACCTGCACGTTGTTGCCCGAGCCCACGCCGGGCGAGCCCTGGGTGGAGCCGTCCGCGTGCGCCCCGCGCCCGCCCTGCGGGCTGTGCCCGCCGTTGCCGCAGCTGTTGCCGGATGCCGGGTTGAGCAGACCGACAACGTTCACGGTGTTGCCGCAGACGTTCACCGTGACGTTCACCGGTGCTTGGACCGTGTTGCCGGAGAGCACCCCCGGCGAGTTCGCGCTGCCGCCCTGGGCTCCCGAGTCGGCGAACGCGGTCCCCCCTGACATCGCGAGGAGGCCGCCCGCGGCGGCCATGGTGATCAGGCCCTTTCTGGTGCCTTGACGCATGCTGTGGAATCCCCTGCCTAGTGATGGCTGTCTGTAACAGGCCAGGGGGAGGCGCACCCGCGCGCGCCGTCCCGCCCCCTCAAGATCCGAGGGCCCCGGAGCGCGTGGCGCGTGCTCCGGGGCCGCTCAGAACTCATGTACTCACCGATCGGATCGGATGAGACGTGATGTCAGTCGTTGACGCAGGTGTTGCCGAACGCGGGGTTCAGCAGACCGATCACGGAGATCGTGTTGCCGCAGGCGTTCACCGGAATGTGGACCGGGACCTGCACGACGTTGCCGGAAACGACACCCGGGGAGTGCACGGCGGCACCCTGCGCACCGGAGTCGGCGACGGCCATACCCGCACCAGCCAGCACAAGACCGCTGGTGGCAGCCGCGGCGGCGATGACCTTCTTGATCATTGTTCCTCCTAGTTGGCAATACGGTCCCAACCGGGGACCGCACTCCCTGTAACGAGGATGGCGGAATCAGGCTACGAACTGACTAGATCATTCACCCGTCCCGGTCACTTCCGCACAGGCGGCCGAATATCGCTCCGGGGACATCACCCTTGCGACGGACAGCGGTGGCGAGGCTGCGACAGATCACCGGCGCAGATCGGAAAAGCGCCGGTCACAGCATCCGATCAACGGGGGCCCGACCAGCGCCCCACGGCGTCAGGCCTGGTCCAGGAACCGATCCAGTACCCGAACCCCGAACCGGAGTCCGTCAACCGGCACCCGCTCGTCCACCCCGTGGAACATTCCCGCGAAGTCGAGCTCCGGCGGCAGCTTCAGCGGCGCGAAGCCGAAGCAGCGAATGCCCAGGTCGTCGAAGGACTTGGCGTCGGTACCGCCCGAGAGCATGTAGGGCACGGCTCGGGCGACGGGGTCCTCCGCGCGCAGCGAGGACTGCATGGCCTCCACGAGCGCACCGTCGAACGTGGTCTCCAGCGCCTTGTCGGCGTGCACGTCCTCGCGCCGTACGCGCGGACCGAGCAGCCGGTCGAGGTCGGCGAGGAACTCCTCCTCGTGCCCCGGCAGGAACCGGCCGTCCACATGAGCGGTCGCCTGCCCGGGGATGACGTTGACCTTGTAGCCGGCCCCGAGCTGGGTGGGTGCCGCGGTGTTCTGCAGGGTGGCGCCGATGATCTTGGCGATGCCGCCGAGCCGGGCGAGGGTCTCCTCCATGTCCTCGGGGTCGAGCTCGATTCCGAGCGCGTCGGAGAGCTCGTCCAGGAAGGAGCGGACCGTCTTGGTGACCCGCACCGGGAACTTGTGCCGGCCCAGCCGGCCCACGGCCTCGCACAGCTCGGTGATCGCGTTGTCGTTGTTGGTCATCGACCCGTGACCGGCGGTGCCGTCCACGGTCAGCCGCATCCAGTGCATGCCCTTCTGGGCCGTCTCGATCAGATACAGCCGCAGGTCCTCGTTGACCGTGAAGGAGAACCCACCGACCTCACCGATGGCCTCGGTGACCCCCTCGAAGAGGTCGGCGTGGTTGTCGACCAGGTGCCGTGCCCCGTAGACGCCGCCCGCCTCCTCATCCGCCAGGAAGGCCAGCACGATGTCACGGGGCGGCTTGCGCCCGGTACGCATCCGGTCCCGCACGACCGCCAGCGTCATCGCGTCCATGTCCTTCATGTCGACGGCACCGCGCCCCCACACGCAGCCGTCGGCGATCTCCCCGGAGAACGGGTGCCGCGTCCAGTCGTCGGCGTTGGCCGGCACCACGTCGGTGTGCCCGTGGATCAGCAGGGCGGGGCGGGAGGGGTCCTCGCCCGTGATCCGTGCCACGGTCGAGGCGCGGCCCGGACGGGACTCGATGATCTGCGGCTCCAGCCCGACCTCGGCCAGCTTCTCGGCGACGTACTCCGCCGCCGCCCGCTCCCCGGGGCCCTCGTTGTTGCCGTAATTGCTGGTGTCGATCCGGATCAGTTCGCGGCAGAGATCGACGACCTCGCTCTCGGCGGTAGCGGCACTCGCGGTCGCGGCGCTATCGGCACTCACACTGCCTCCTCTTCTCGCAGGTAGACCCCCATCCTCCCGCCCGCACCCCGGCACCCCAAGGGGCGGGTGATCGCAGTCCTCATCGGGTGCTAAGGTTTAACCCGTCGCAAGGCCTCCCACCGGCCCCGCGACACACCCGGTCGGGGTGGCGGAATGGCAGACGCGCTAGCTTGAGGTGCTAGTGCCCTTTACAGGGCGTGGGGGTTCAAGTCCCCCTCCCGACACACACATACGTACACGCGGCGGCAGGTCGTGACTGAGAAGGTCACCGATCTGTCGCCGCGAGTCGTATGTGAGGGCGCCGGGCGAAGGGTTCGTAGCGGGCGCCGATCATCAGGTCCGGCTCCGCTGCCCGACACAGCACCCTGGCCCCGAACGCTCAGTCGGGGCTGGCCCGGCACGGGGCAGCCGCCCGCGTGGGGATCACACGGAGGCCTGGTCGCTGTCCTTCAGGGTGCCCCAGCCGTGCCAGCGGTCCACCTCGATCCAGGCGCTGACGCGGGCGCGGACCCGGTCGGGGTAGGGGTTGCCGGTGTAGTGGGTGGCGATGCGGTCGATGTCGGCCAGCCCCTGGTCGTCGTACGTCTCGATGACGCGTCCGATGAGGGTGACGTGCGTGTACCAGTTGTCGCCGTCGAGGACGGTGAGGGTCACGCGCGGGTCACGTTGCAGGTGCTTGAGGCGGACCCGGCCCTCGTCGAGGTTGATCAGTACACGGCCGTCCTCCCAGACGTACCAGGTGGGCGTGGAGACCGGTGTGCCGTCCGAACGCAAGGTGGCCATGACGCACGGGTTGGGGCGGCGCAGCAGTTCCACGGCCTCGGTCGGCAGCGGGGGCTTGGACACGGTGGGCCTCCGTATCTCGCACTTCCAAGGGTCACAAAGAGCCTCTCAGAAAGCGGACCGCCCCTCACGACCGACCCGGCGGCGGTTCCGGGGTCGGGGCCGGTGTCGGCCGGTGCGGGAGACGGTGGTCGGCCCCGGTCGAGGTGGTGCCGGATCAGCGGGTGGTGTAGCCCCCGTTGGGGAACATCGTCTGGCCGGTGAACCACCAGCCCTCGGTGGCCAGGAACCGGATCACGGGGACGATGTCCTCGATGTGTGTGAGCTGGTTGCCCATGGCCTGCGAGGCATGGAACTCGGCCCGTTCCGGGGATTCCTGCGGGTAGAAGAAGGGAGTGTCCATCGGTCCCGGTGCCACGGTGTTGACCGAGATGTACCGGTCGGCGAACTCCTTGGCCGCAGCGCGCGTGAAGTGCTCCAGGGGCGCCTTGCCGCCCGCGTAGGTGGAGTAGCCGTCGGTGAAGGCCGCCAGCAGGGACGTGCCCAGGCTGATGATCTTGCCGTGGTCGTTGAGGTTCCGTCCGGCCTCCTGGATGAAGAAGAACCCCGCCTTGGCGTTGATGCCGAACATTCGGTCGTACTCTTCCTCGCTGATCTCCAGGATCGGCTTGCGCAGCACCATTCCGGTGGTGTTCACCGCGACGTCCACTCCGCCGAAGGCGTCCTTCGCCGCGTCGAACAGCCGCCGTACGTCCGCGACCCGGGTCAGGTCGCCCTGGACGGAGACGGCCTGTCCTCCGGCGTCCTGGACATCCTTCACCGTCCGCTTCGCCTCGTCGTCCGACGTGTGGTAGTGGACCACGACCTTCGCTCCGTCCTGAGCGAAGGTCCTGCTCAGCAGCCCTCCCAGGTTCTTCTCGCCCCCGCCGATGACCGCGACCTTGCCCTGCAGCGTGCTCTGCGGCATCCCGTTCTCCCTCGCCTCATGGCCGACAGCCGCTCGACCGCTTCTCCATTGAGACTAAATGCATGTTTCGGACATTTCGAACGGAAGGCTAGCGAGCAGCCTCACCAGCATCTGCGCAACGAGCCCGAAGGGCGCCCGCCGGCTCGGTTTGGCCCCCGGCTGCAGGTGACCGGGGCCCGAACGGACCCCGGCCACGCGGTGTGGTCCTCACCCTCGGCAACGCCCCGGGGCGTCAAGGTCGACAGCACCGCTTCGCGAGGGCAGAGCGAGGGCAGCAGTCACCTTTGCGTGCCGGCTTCTCGCGCGGTGCGGGTCGCGGTGAGTGGCGCGACGATGCACGCGGTGGCGACGAGGATGCCGAAGGCGACTGTCAGGGCGGCGGTGTATCCGTGCACGGATGCCGCGGTCTGCGTGGCGTGGTGCGGCGCCGCCAGGTACGACGCCGTGGTGGTGGCTGCGACGGTGTTGAGCAGTGCGGTACCGAGTGCGGCTCCGAGCTGCTGGGAGGCGTTGTAGGCGGCCGACGCGGCTCCGATGTCCCGCGGATGCATGTTCGCGGTGGCCAGGCTGGCCGTCGGGGGCATGACGCAGCCGAGGCCGAGCCCGGTGAGTACCAGGGCGGGTGCCAGGTACTGCGGCAGGATGTCCGTGCTCTGCGGTGTCAGGCGGGTCAGGACGAACATTCCGGCGGCAGCGGCCAGCAGGCCCGGCAGGATCAGCATTCCGGGTGCGACGCGGCCGTGCAGTCGCCCGGCGATGAGCGTGGAGCCGAGCAGGGCGGCCAAGGCGTTGATGAGCAGTGCCAGGCCCGCCTGGACCGGCGAGTAGCCGAGGACGGTCTGGGTGTAGTAGCTCATGAACAGGTAGAAGCCGAACATGGCGACAAACAGCAGGGTGATGGCGATGAGTGCACCGGCGCGGGCACGGTGCAGGAGCACGCGCATCGGGAGAAGCGGGCGGGGAGTTCGGACTTCGACGACGGCGAACACGGCCAGCAGCAGGATTCCACCGGTCAGCAGTGCCAGCACCTTCGGTGAGTCCCACCCGAGCGATTCAGCTTCGCTGAAGGCATAGACCACCGCTGCGAAGCCCGAGGCGCTGAGGAGCGCGCCGGCGACGTCGAGCGGTCCGTCACCGCGCAGGGGGCGGTCCGGTTGCACCCGTGTCGCGCCGAGCAGGGCGAGCAGCGCGACGGGAACGTTGATGTAGAGGCACCATCGCCAGCTGGCGTACTCGGTCAGCAGTCCCCCGGCTACCAGGCCCAGGGCCGATCCGGCGGCACCGACCGCCGCGAACACGCCGAAGGCCCGGCCGCGTTCGCGTGGTTCGGTGAAGGTGGTGCTCAACAGGGACAGCCCGGCCGGGGCGAGTACTGCGGCGAAGACACCCTGCAGGGCCCTGGCCGCGAAGAGCAGTTCGGGGGTCACGGCGGCCCCGCCCAGCGCGGAGGAGGCGGCGAAGCCGACGAGGCCGATCATGAACGTGCGCCGGTGGCCGAGGGCGCTGCTGACTCTGCCGCCGATCAGCAGCAGTCCACCGAAGGCCAGCGCATAGGCGGTGACCGCCCATTGCCGGCTCGCGTCGGACATGGCGAGCGCGCTCTGCGCGGAGGGCAGCGCGATGTTCACGATCGTCCCGTCCAACACGACGAGCAGTTGGGCCGCACTCACCACCAGCAGCGTCCACCAGCGGCGCCGTGCGAGGGAGGGTCCTTCCGCGACGTCGCGGACCTCGGCGGTGGGCTTGGCGCCGGGCGGTTCGATGTCTTGGTCATTCATGGATTCAAGTGTTTCGTTGAACCGACCCCGGAGACTTTTCGTCGCCTCCGGCCCATGGGACAGAGGTGGATGAGCGGACAACCTTCACGCCCCGGTTGAAGCCCGCGGTGAGAAGAAGACGAATGAGATGAAGAAAGGGTCACTCGCGGCGATGACTTTGCCCGGGGCCAGGAGTCTCTTTCGCGACACCCGTGCCGGACGCCCGCCCGGGTCCGGCCCAGGCGCCTCGCAGCGCGCGAACCGTGACAGGAGACCTTGCCCCTATGACTGATCCGGAACCGGCAGCGGACCGCAGCCGCGGGACCGGCGTGTGGCCCTTGATACGCACTGAGCGAGCGGCGCTGGCGGCGGATCTGGAGGATCTGACCGACGACCAGTGGGCAGCGCCGTCGCTGTGCACCGGTTTGACGGTGCGCGAGGTACTGGCGCACATGACCGCGGGCGCGAGTCTCAACGCCGTGAGCTGGCTGACGGGCGTGCTCCGCTGCCGGTTCGACTTCGACAAGCAGGTTGCCATGCGGCTGGCAGAGCAGTTGGGCGCGACTCCGGCCGAGACGCTCGAACGGTTCCGCCGCATCGTCCCGAGCACGACCAAGCCCCCCTTGCCCGCCATCGCCATGCTGGGCGAGACGCTCGTGCACGGGGAGGACATCCGGCGCCCCCTGGGCATCCGCCACCACCACCCGGTCGAGGTCGTCACACGGGTGGCCGAGTACTACCAGGGCTCGGACCTCGTGGTCGTCGCCAGGAAACGCATCGATGGACTGCGACTCACCGCGGACGACGGTCCTTTCACGACCGGTTCCGGGCCGGTGGTCTCGGGCCCCACCTCGGCACTTGTGATGGGCATGACCGGACGGGCGACGTACTGCAACGACCTTGAGGGCGACGGTGTGGAGCTTCTCCGCAGCCGCTGCGGGAACGGGTGACCGATGTCGGGCAGCCGCACCTCCTCCCGTGCGTCCCCGTGGCCGCCGGATAGCCGCGGCCTATAAGGGTGCTCACCTACCGGTATTGGACGCGCTCGCGGGCCGCTGCTGGGATCGGGCCATGAGTGACCTGCTGCCGGCGGACTTCGCCCGTCACACCGTGGACGCCGAGGGTGTACGCATCAATGTGCGCACTGCGGGAGAGGGGCCTCCGGTTCTGCTGCTGCACGGCTATCCGCAGACCCACCTCATCTGGCACCACGTCGCCCCCGTCCTCGCCGCCACACACACCGTCGTCCTGGCGGATCTGCGCGGCTACGGGGACAGCGACAAGCCTCCCTCCGACGCGGAGCACCGGCCCTACGCGAAGCGGGCGATGGCGTACGACCAGCTGTGCGTGATGCACCAGCTGGGTTTCGCCCGGTTCGCCGTCGTCGGGCACGACCGGGGCGGCCGGGTCGCACACCGCCTCGCCCTGGACCGTCCCGAGGCCGTCTCCGCGCTGGCGGTCCTCGACATCGTGCCCACCCGCCACGCTTTCCAGCAGGCCGACGCCGACTTCGGGCACGGCTACTACCACTGGTTCTTCCTCGCGGCCGGGCACGGCATCCCGGAGCACCTGATCGGCCGGGACCCGGAGTTCTGGATCCGGACGCGGATGGGCGCACGCCACCACGGCGGTAGGCCGTTCAGCGAAGCCGCGCTGGCCGAGTACATCCGCTGCTTCTCCGACCCGGCGGCCGTCCACGCCTCCTGCGAGGACTACCGCGCGGCTGCCTCGATCGACCTCGTCCACGACGACGCGGACGCCGAGGCCGGCCGGCGCGTCACCGCTCCACTGCTCGCGCTGTGGGGCGCCCACAGTTTCGTGGGCCGGCACTACGACGTCCTCGGCGCGTGGCGCGCGTACGCCGACGACGTACGCGGTGAGGCCCTGCCCTGCGACCACTACGTTCCGGAGGAGGCCCCGGAGGGGACCGCGCACTGTCTGCGGGCGTTCCTCGCCGCCCACCCCTGACGGGCGGAACGAGAATGCCCCCTATGGACATCCGGCAGTTGGAGTACTTCCTCGCGATCGTCGACCACGGCGGGTTCAACCGGGCGGCGTCCGCCCTGTACGTGTCGCAGCCGTCGCTGTCGCAGGCGATTCGCGGGCTGGAGCGGGATCTGGGCAGTGAACTGTTCCACCGCATCGGCCGGCGGGCGGTGCTCACCGAGTCCGGGGCGGCGCTGATCGAGCCCGCCCGAGCGGCTGTGCGCAGCCTGGAGACGGCCCGGGCGAGCGTCGCCGCCGTGCACGAGCTGCGCGAGGGGCGGCTGGACATCGCGGCCATGCCGTCGCAGGCGGTGGAACCGCTGACCACGATGATCCGGGCCTTCACCAGCCGCTATCCCGGGGTGTCGGTGGTCGTCAAGGCGGCCTTCACCTCCCGCGAGGCCGTCGAGATGGTCCGGACGGGCTCCGCCGAACTGGGGCTGGTGGCCACCTCCGGGGCGCTGCCGGACAAGGAGGTGACCGCCCACCCCGCGGGGGAACAGCGGTTCGTGCTGGTGACCGCCCCCGACGGGCCGTTCGCCGAGCGGCGGTCCGTGCGGTCCGCCGAGTTGGCCGGGCAGCGGCTGATCGTCGGGCAGCGGGGCACCGGAATGCGTGCCTACGTGGACGGATTGCGCGAGCGCGGCATCGCGTTCACCATCGCGGCCGAGACCGAGCACCGGGTGGCGATCCTTCCGCTGGTGCTGGCGGGGGTGGGACTGGCAGTGGTCGCGGAGTCGTGGCGGGGCATGGCGGAACGGACCGGGGCCCGGGTGCTGGAGATCGAGCCGCGGTCGACACTGAACCTCGGATTGATCAGCCGCCGCGCCCGGCTCTCCCCGGCGGCCACCGCGTTCGTGAGGACCGCCCTCCCCGGCGCCGACGTCTGACGCCGACGTCTGACGCCCGCCGGAGCCGACACGGTCGATAGCGCCGGCTTATAAGGCAGATCGCAACCGGGTCTTGGACGGCCCGGCGGGCGGGTTGCTGCAATCGACGCATGACCGACCACCGCATTGCTCTGATCCCGGGCGACGGCATCGGCGCCGAGGTTCTGCCCCCGGCGCAGCAGGTGCTGGACGCCGTGGGCCGTCGCCATGGCTTCGGCTTCTCCTACCAGTCCTTCGACTGGTCCTGCGCACGGTATCTGCGCGAGGGCGCGATGATGCCCGAGGACGGCCTCGACCGCCTCCGCGACAAGGACGCCATTCTGCTCGGCGCGGTCGGCTACCCGGGGGTCCCGGACCATGTCTCGCTGTGGGGGCTGCTGATCCCCATTCGGCGCGGCTTCCGCCAGTACGTCAACCTGCGGCCGATCCGGGTGTTCGAGGGGATCGACAGCCCGGTGCGGGGGGCGGCCGCCGGTGAGGTCGACTTCGTCGTCGTTCGCGAGAACGTCGAGGGGGAGTACAGCGAGATCGGTGGCCGGACGAACCGTGGCTTCCCGGAGGAAATGGCCGTACAGGAGGCGGTGTTCACCCGGGCGGGGGTGACCCGGGTGCTGGACTACGCCTTCGGGCTGGCCGAGCGCCGGGGCGGTACGCTCACCTCCGCCACCAAGTCGAACGGCATCGTGCACACCATGCCGTTCTGGGACGAGTTGGTCGCCGAACGCGGTGCCGTCCACCCGCGGGTGGCCTGGGACCAGGAGCACATCGACGCGCTGGCCGCCAAGTTCGTCCTGGAGCCGGCACGCTTCGACGTAGTGGTCGCCTCCAACCTCTTCGGCGACATCCTCAGCGATCTGGCCGCCGCCGTCGTCGGCTCGATAGGCATCGCCCCGGCCGGCAACCTCAACCCGGAGCGCGAGTTCCCCTCGATGTTCGAGCCGGTGCACGGCTCCGCTCCCGACATCGCCGGCCGGGGTGTCGCCAACCCGCTGGGTGCCATCTGGTCGGCCGCCTTGATGCTGGACCACCTGGGTCACCCCGAGGCGGCCGGGGACGTCACCGGGGCCATCGCCGCGGTGCTGGCCGGGAGCGAGGTGCGCACCCCCGACCTGGGCGGCACCGCCACGACTGCCGAGTTCACCGACGAGATCCTCCAACTGCTCTGACCCCACGGGCGCGGGTACGGGTACGGGCGGCCGGGGACGGCCGAGGCGGGAAACGGCTTGTGAGTCCTCCACAGGCTCGGCAATGCTGCCCCGATGCTGACTTCGTTCGTCGCGTTCTTCGGCGCGGCATTTGTGATCGCCATGGTTCCGGGGCCGAGCACGGTGGTGATCGTGCGCCGGGCGGTGGTCGACGGCCGGCGCACCGGCATGGCCACCGTGCTGGGCAACGAGTGCGGTGTGCTGCTGTGGGGGCTTGCCGCGGCCTTCGGGCTGTCGGCCCTGCTGCTGGCCTCGCAGATCGCCTACGACGTCATACGCATCACCGGCGCCGCGGTGCTCGTCTGGATGGGAGCGCGGGCGCTGTGGCGGGTGCGGCGACGCGCCCCGGAGCCGGTCGGGGAACCGGCTCGGACGGCGCCGGTGTCACAGCGGCGGGCGCTGTGGCAGGGGCTGGTCACCAACTTCGCCAACCCCAAGGCGGGCCTGTTCGCCGTCTCCTTCCTGCCGCAGTTCGTACCGGAGGGCGCACCCGTCCTGCCGATGCTGCTGGCCTTCTCGGTGATCTGGGCCGTGGTGGACCTGATCTGGTACCTCCCGCTGGTCTGGCTGGCCGGACGGGTCTCGGGGGTGCTTCGGCGACAGTCCGTACGGCGCCGGATGGAACAGATCTCCGGCACCGTCCTGGTCGGACTGGGGGTGCGGCTGGCCGTCGAGCCATGAGGCGGCGGCGTCCGGCCCCGTGCCGGGGCGTCGCGTCACGTCGCGGGTTTGCGGCCCCAGATGCGGACGGGGTCGCCGACCCGCATCCAGTTCCACAGGCGTTCCGCGTCCTCGAGGCGGAGGTTGACACAGCCGTGCGATCCGGGCGGGCTGTAGATGTTCTTGCTGGTGCCGTGCAGGGCCTGGCCGCCGCTGAAGTACTGGCTGAACGGCATCGGTTGGTTGTAGAGGGTCGAGTAGTCGTCCCGCACCCGCCGCTGGATCTTGAACCGGCCGGTACGCGTCTCGTATCCGCGCGCCCCGCTGCGGATGGGTACCGCGCGGACGACGACCTTGCGCCGCTTGAGCAGCCACATCACCTGGTGGGTCAGATCGAGGCAGGCCACACGCCCCTGCGTCGGCGGGCAGTGCTTGTCCGCCAGCAGTTTCTCCGGATGCGCCGCCGCCCAGCGCGCGTACAGGGCCCGGTAGGTGGCGGGGGAGGCGAAGCCGTCGGCGGGCAGAACGCCCTCCTGCTCCTGGAACTGCTGGATCGCGGCGCAGTCCTGCGGCGACTGCTTGCCGTCCACCGGGCGCCCCAGGAACCTCTCCACCTCCCGCTGCTGCGGGCCGGTCCTGGTCGAGCACGGCGCCGCGGATCTGTCCGGGCCCTCCCCCGTCCGGCGTCCCGGCTCCGCGGGCGGGGGTGCCGACGCCGCGTCCCGCACGGGCGGGGCGAGCGCCTGGGCGGGTGCGACCTCGGTGGCCGCGAGCAGCAACAGCAGGGTGAGGGCGGGCAACTGGGCCTTGCGCGGTGAGAGCAGGAAATTGTTCGCTGGCATGCCCGGGCATCTGCCCGGGATGTCGCGGATGCACCAGGGAATGGGGCGGATTCACCTGAGCGCCACACATCGGTTCTTCGGCGTCGCATCGGTTCTCCGGCCACGCCGCACCGCTCGCCCCTCCCCTCCTGCGGCCCCGGCACCGGCCACCCGCCCCCGGAGCGGGGTGAGGGCGGCCGGTGCCGGGGCCGGGGGCGTGCCGGTGCAAGCGTGCCGGCCCGGCGAGGCGTCAGTCCGTCAGCGTGGCCGGGTCGCTGACGCCGGCCTCACCGGTCTCGACGTGCCCGGCGAGGCGGCGCTGCCAGTCGGCGTGGGCGTCGCAGGTGACGGTCAGGTCGTACCAGCGCTTGCTCTCCCGCAGGCTCACCGTGCGGACGACCGTGGCTCCGGCGCGCACCTTGTGGGTCTGCTCCGCGCCGCCGTAGGCGTTGGTCACCGTCAGGGCGCAGTCGCTCTTCCCCGTGTTGGTCAAGGTCAGCTCGATGTCGCCGCTCTTGGCGAGGTGGCGTGCCGCCACCTCGGGGCCCGCCTGCTTGCCGGGGCCCTTGAAGGTGCGCAGGAAGCCGTTCGGTCCGTGCGCCGTCAGGTCGTAGCTGCCGTCGGAGTAGACGGTGTTCCAGGTGTCGGAGAGCTGTTCGCCCGCCCCGGTGCTGTAGGTCCAGGGGCCGTCGGTGCGGTTGGCCGAGGTGACCAGGAAGAAGGCGCCCGCGGACTTGCCGCCGCTGAAGGTGAGCGTGAACTTCCCGTCGGCCGGTCGAGCCGTGCCGTCCACCAGCGGTGCGTACGGCAGCGGGCGGGTGGGCCGGGAGCCCGCCTCCTGCTTGGGCAGCGCCGGTTTGGCCGGCGGCTTGGGCACATAGCTGTCGTGCCGCTCGTTGTCCGGCGGCTCATAGGCGTCGGTGTTCGGGAGGTCGGCCGGGTCGGTATCCTTGAGGGTGAAGTCGAACGCCGAGGTGAGGTCGCCGCACAGGGCGCGCCGCCAGGGCGAGATGTGCGGCTCGTGCACGCCGAAGCGGCGCTCCATGAAGCGGATGAGGGAGGTGTGATCGAACAGTTCGGAGCACACATAGCCGCCGGTGCTCCAGGGGGAGACGACGAGCATGGGCACGCGCTGGCCGAAGCCGTAGGGCCCGGGCGCGTAGCCGGCCACGCCGCCCTTGTAGTAGTCGGGCGCGGTGTCCACGGTGGACCTGCCCTGGGCCGCGGAGGCCGGCGGGTAGGGCGGGACGACGTGGTCGAAGTAGCCGTCGTTCTCGTCGTAGGTGATGAACAGCGCCGTCTTCGCCCACACCTCGGGGTTGGAGGTGAGCGCGTCCAGCACCTGGGAGATGTACCAGGCACCGTAGTTTGCGGGGAAGTTGGGGTGCTCGGTGAAGGCCTCGGGCGCCGCGATCCAGGAGATCTGCGGCAGCTTGCCCGCCTTGACGTCGGCCTTGAGGTGGTCGAAGAAGCCGTCGCCCTTCTTGGCGTCGGTGCCGGTGCGGGCCTTGTCGTAGAGCGGGTCGCCGGGCTCGGCGTCGCGGTACTTGTTGAAGTACAGCAGTGAGTTGTCGCCGTAGTTGCCCCGGTAGGCGTCCTCGATCCAGCCCCAGCTGCCGTCGGCGTCCAGGCCGTCACCGATGTCCTGGTAGATCTTCCAGGAGACGCCGGCCTGCTCCAGCCGCTCCGGGTAGGTCGTCCAGCCGTACCCGGCCTCCTCGTTACCCAGGACGGGGCCGCCGCCCTCGCCGTCGTTGCCGGAGTAGCCGCTCCACATGTAGTACCGGTTGGGGTCGGTGGCCCCGATCATCGAGCAGTGGTAGGCGTCGCACACGGTGAAGGCGTCGGCGAGCGCGTAGTGGAAGGGGATGTCCTTCCGGGTCAGATACGCCATGGTGCCGGTGCCCTTGGCGGGGATCCACTGGTCGTACTTGCCCTCGTGCCACGCCTGGTGACCACCGGCCCAGTCGTGGTTGAGGCCCGCGATGAACTGCATGCCCAGGTTCTCGGCGTCGGGGTGGTAGGGCAGCACGTCCTTGTTGCCGTCGGACTGCTGCCAGACCGTCCGCTTGCCCGTGGGAGCGGCCGGACGCGGGTCACCGAAGCCGCGGACGCCCTTCAGCGTGCCGAAGTAGTGGTCGAAGGACCGGTTCTCCTGCATCAGCACGACGATGTGCTCGACATCGTCGATCGTGCCGGACCGGCGGGCCGCGGGGATGGCGGCGGCCCGCTCGATGCTGCCGGTCAGGGCCGAGAAGCCCGCGGTCGCGCCGGCTATCTGCAGGAACCGGCGCCGGTTGAGTTCTGGCATGGGTCTGCTGACCTCACAGGGCGTGTTCGGAAACGTCGGACCGGCAGAGTCTGTCAAGAACACCGCTCTCGTGGAAGGCCACCTGTATGAACAAGTTGGCAACATCTGGGGGCGGAGCGAGACAGGCACACCCCTACCACCAGCACTGATGGCGACAGGAAGCGGGTCGAGTGCCGTCGCGCTGCGTTCCCTTACCCGCGGAAACCGGCACCGTGACCACCGCCACACGCCACCGGTGGGGAAACGGGGCACTCCGACATCTGCCCGGTCGAAGTCGCCGAGACGTCGCAAGGGCGGACGATGACGCGGTGAGGGAGCCACGATGAGCGAGGAGACGGATGTGTCCCACGACGACGAGCAGGCACCGCGCGCGCAGGGCAGGTGGGCGCGGGCACAGCAGTGGCTGGCGCGCGCCAAGGGATCGACGGGGCACGAACGCAGCACCCTGGAGATCATCGGCAAGAGCACTCTGGCGGCCTCCGCCTCGTGGTACGTGGCCCACAATCTGATGGACGCGCAGACCCCCGCCTTCGCCCCCTTCTCCGCCGTACTGATCATGCAGGTGACCATCTACCAGTCGCTGCTCCAGGCGCTGCGCTATCTGGCCGCCGTGGTCGCCGGGGTGTCGGTGCAGGCCGGGCTGGGCTTCCTGGCCGGACCCGATCTGCTCACCTTCGTCCTGGTCGCGCTGATCGCACTGATCATCGGACGCTGGCGACAGCTCGGCGTCCAGGGCCTGCAGGTGACGACCGCCGCGTTCTTCGCCTTCTCCACCTATGTCTCGGCAACCGGCACTCCCCAGCGGCTCGAACATCTCGGCCAGATCCTCGTGCTGGTCGGCATCGGCTGCGGGATCGGCGTACTGATCAACCTCACCGTCCTGCCGCCGATGCGCTACCGCGGCGCCGAGGAGAGCATCCGCGCCCTGGCGCACTCGCTGTGCGACCTCATCGACGACATCCACCCCGCGCTGCGCGAGGGAGACATGGACGAGGAGCGCACCCGGCACTGGCGGCGGCGCGCCGCGACGCTGGGACCGCTGGTGGCCCAGGCCCGCTCGGCGCTGCACACGGCGGTGGAGAGCAGGTACTACAACCCCCGGCGACTGCTGCCCGGCCGCTGGGGGCACGAGGACTTCTCCGGCTACAGCGAACTGGTCGACGCCCTGGAGCGGGTCACCCATCAGTTCACGTCGATGACGCGGACGCTGCACCAGTGGCCGCAGGACGAGGAGGGCGAGGAGTGCCGCGGTTTCCTGCGGGACTACGCCGATCTGCTGGAGGCGCTCTCCGGGGTCACCCGCCAGCTCAGCCTGGTCGACGAGCGGCAGCTCGCCGACCAGCTTCGGGAGCTGCACCGGGCGAACGAGGCGGCACAGCGCAAGCGTACCGAGCTGGTGGAGAACACCCGGGGCACCTCCCTGCCGCTGAGCGATCCCTCCCGCCCCTACGGCATCCTCCTCTCGGAGGCCGTCCGGCTGCTGGCCGAGGCCCAGCACACCCACGACACGCTCCAGTACACCGTCGAGAAGGCCGCCCGGACCGGCGAGCTGCAGGAGCGTGCCGCCCGGTGAGCGGCGGTTTCCGCTCGTCTGGGATGCTGAGGCGCCCGGCCGCACGGGGCGACGGGCCGACGGCTCTTGGCGAACCGGGGCACACACTCAGCAAGGACAGCTTCATCCGTGTACGACATATCGCTCACCGCGGCGGCGATGCTGTGTGCCGCGGCCGCGCTGGCCGGCTGGATCGACGCCGTCGTGGGCGGCGGCGGCCTGCTGCAGCTGCCGGCCCTGCTGATCGCCTTCCCGCAACTGCCGCCCGCGTACGCGCTGGGCACCAACAAGGCGGTCTCCGTGGTGGGCACCTCGGCCGCGGCGGTGACCTACACCCGTAAGGCGCCGGTGGACGTACGGCTGGCGTGCCGGCTGGGTGTTGTCGCGGCCCTCGCCTCGGTCGGCGGGGCGTTCTTCGCCGCCGGGGTGGACAGCGCGTTGCTCCGGCCGCTGATCATCGTGCTGCTGCTGGCGGTCGCCGCGTTCGTGGTGCTCCGGCCGCACTTCGGTCACGCGCCGGGCGGGGTGGTCACCCGGGGCCGGGTGCTCGCGGCGTTCGCGGTGGCGGGGGCCGGTATCGGCTTCTACGACGGCCTGCTCGGCCCCGGCACGGGCACGTTCCTGGTCATCGCCCTGGTGGCACTGCTCAACATGGACATGGTCACTGCCTCGGCGACCACCAAGGTCGTCAACGTCTGCACCAACATCGGCGCCCTCGCCATGTTCATGTGGCACGGCACGGTCCTGTGGAAGCTGGCTCCTGTCATGGCTTTGTGCAACATGACCGGCGCCTTCGTCGGCGCCCATATGGCACTCAAACGCGGCAGCGGCTTCGTGCGGGTCGTCCTCCTGGTCACCGTTGCCGCTCTGGTCGGCAAGTTGGCGTACGACCAGTGGGTGGCCGGCGGCTGAGCCACCGGCCGCCGCTTCGGAGGGGCGCGGGGGTCAGCGCGGGAAGAAGGCGCTGTCGCCGCCGATCTGGACGCCGAGGTAGTAGGTCTCGGCCGCGTTGCGGCAGTTGCGGTTGCGCTGCGCGTCCGCGAATTCGTGGTCGCAGATCCGCCGCAGTTCGGTGCGGAAGCGGCCGTCGATCCAGTTCTTCGTCTCACGGGTCGGGTCCAGCTTCAGCTTTCCGTTGCCGCCGTAGTTGCGGTAGCCGAAGTCGTGCTGGACGCAGGCGGGACGGAAGACCTTGCTGTAGGGGAACTGCTCGGTCGGTACGGAGCAGCCGTCGGTGGTCCAGTCGAACGGCGGACGGTGCGGGGCCTTGGCGAACTGCCGGTAGGTGAGTTTCATCAGCCGGTCGGCCTCGGCGCGGACCGACGGCTGGGCCGGGGCGGCGCTCGCGGGTACCCGGTCGGCCGCCGCCCGGGTGGCCGCCTCGGCGGTGTCCGGGACGGCGAGGCCGCCCAACGTCGCGGATGCGGCGAGCACTCCGGCGGCCAGCGTGGTCGGAAACGTGGTCGGGAACAGTGCGCGCATCGTGACCCCCAGGTCTCGGCTCGGAGCGCTGCCGACCTGTCAACGAGCCGCACCGGTCCTCCGGTACGCTGCTTCGCTCCTGTGGGGGAAGCGCCGGGGTCGACGGCCGCCGGGAGCCCACCGCCGTGCCCGTCGTGCCCGTCCGCCAGGCGAAGTGGTGGGGGACGGTGCCGGTTCGGCGACGGGCCGTGCGGTCCGGGGCTACCGCAGCGCGGCGTCGACCAGCCCGCGCAGCTCTTCGTCCGGCACCTCGCCACCGTTCACCAGCCGGTCGAATACCAGCCCGTCCACACAGGCCAGCAGCGTGAGGGTGCGCTCCTCGGCGTCCGCGACCCGGTGGCCGGACAGGAACGCGCGCACCACGTTTCGGGCGGCGTTCTCGCGCGGCAGGAGGATCTCGCGCAGCTCGGGGTGGTGGACGCTCTCGACCGTGCACGCGTAGCGGGCCAGGGTGCGGCGGCGCCCCTCGCCCGTCAGCCGCCGCCGCACGAACCCGGCCAGCGCCGCGGTCAGTTCGCCGGCGTCGCGGGGGGCGGCCAGTCGGCGCCCCGCCGCCTCCAGCTCCGCCTGGTCGCGGGCGACCAGGCGGGTGACGAGGGCGGTCAACAGGGCCTGGCGGGTCCGGTAGTAGGCGGAGGTGGTGCCGGGCGGCAGCCGGGCGGCCCGGTCGACGGCACGGTGGGTCAGACCCCGCATCCCGGCCTCGGCCAGTACCTCGACGGCCGCGTCCGCGAGCACGGTGCGGCGGTTGCTCTCTTTGTGCACCCCCCATTTCTACACCTGTAGAGACCCTTCTGTACCCTCCTTCTACACCTGTAGAAGGAGGAGGGGTCGGCATGGGACGCTGCGCGGTCGTCGTCGGCGGCGGCATCGGCGGATTGGCCGCCGCCATCGGACTGCGGCGGATCGGCTGGGAGGTGACGGTCGTCGAGCGCGCCCCCGTGCTCGACGACGCGGGCGCGGGCATCTCCTTGCACGCCAACGGCATACGCGCGCTGGAGGCACTCGGCGTCGGCGCCCCGGTACGCGAGACGGCCAGGGCCCAGTACACGGGAGGCACCCGCACCCCGGGCGGCCGCTGGCTGGCCCGGATGGACGGTGCGGCGCTGGAGCGCGAACTGGGCACACCGATCGTCGGCGTACCGCGCGCCGCACTGCACCGGGCGCTGCGCGACGCCCTGCCGTCCGGCGCGCTGCTGACCGGCGAGGAAGTGCTGACGGTGGAGGACGACCCGGACCACGACCGGGTACGGGTGCCGCTCGGCGACACCGTACTGGAGTCGGACCTGGTGGTGGCCGCCGACGGGATCGGCAGCCTAACGCGCGGCCGGCTCTTCCCACGGCACCCCGGTCCGCGCTACAGCGGCTCGACCGTCGTACGCGCCATCACCGACGAGCCCGTCGACGCGGGCACCGACTTCGAGCTGACCTGGGGTGCCGGAGCGGAGTTCGGACACATCGCGTTCGCCGACGGCCGGGCCGAATGGCACGCGGTCCTCACCGCGCCGCCCGGCCTGCGCCACCGGGACACCCTCGCCGTACTGCGCCGCCGCTTCGACCGCTGGCACGACCCGATCCCCCAGCTGCTGGAGGCCACCCGGCCCGAGACCGTACTGCACCACGACGTCCACGAGCTGGCCACGCCCCTGCCCCGCTTCGCCGTCGGCCGGATCGCGCTGCTCGGTGACGCGGCCCACGCCATGACACCCAATCTGGGGCAGGGCGCGTGCCAGGCGTTGGAGGACGCCACCGTGCTGGCCGCCGCGCTCGCCACGGCGCCGCACGTCGGTGCCGGGCTGGCCCGCTACGACGCCGAACGGCGCCCCCGCAGCCAGGCGGTCGCCCGCGCCGCGCGGCAGGCGGGCCGGCTGGGCGCGCAGCTGTCCCATCCCGTGGCCGTCGCGCTGCGCAACACGGCGATGCGCCTCGCCCCTTCGGGGGTGACGCTGCGCGCCGTGCTGCGGCACGCCGACTGGCAGCCGCCCGCACTCGGCTGACCGGACGGGGGTGCGGGGTCGGGATACGGCCGAACCGCTCGGCCCGCGAGGGGCGAGCGGTTCGGCGGAACGAGGGCGGGTGTGTCAGAGGAGGCCCAGGAAGTCGAAGCCCAGCAGCCCCTTGCCGTCGCCGAGCTTCAGCAGCCGGGGAAGGCCCGGGGACTCGGCAGCCGGCGCCGGGGCGGAAGCACTCGTCCCCCGGTCGTCGGACGGGGCGGCCTGGGCGACCCCGCACAGCGGGACCAGAGCGGTCACCGTGAGAGCGGCGATGGTGGTGGCGGTGCGGGAAAGGTGGGGAAAGCGAGGCATGGGAACTCCTTCGGTTCGACTGGCCCGTGTCCGGCACATCAAGCCGAACGTGGTGGTAGCGGTGATCGAGCTTCCCTCCCCCAGCCTCCGGCCGCAGGAGCCCTCGGCTGTCTTACCGGGTGCATTGTCGACGCTGCGGCGGGCTTCCTCCTGCCACCACGACGGCCCGAGCCGGTGGGGACCACCCGGCTGGAGGCTGGGGGTACTTCGATGGCCGTAACCAGGACGTTCGACTGACCCGCCGGACACGACCTGACTGCGGGCGCTGACTCCACGCTGCACGGGATGGCCGGGCCGCGCGCGCGGAATTGCGCCGATCAGGGCACGCGCCCCTCCGGCGCCGACCGGCCGCAGGGCGGGGGCCGACGGGCCCGGACCGCTCGCTCTCAGCGCCCCGCGCGGGGCCCAGCACGGCCGGCACCGCACCCGCGACGGCCGCGACGGCGTGCGCCTGCGCGGACCACACATAGGAGCCGGGTCCCGGACGGCGACTGTGGCATTGCGTTCCCCTCCCTGTGCGGACGCTCCGCGTCGGACCTGGACCGACACGGCCCCGCGCTCCTGAGCCGCGCCCCGCTACGCCGCGCCGGCCGGAAAGTGGGGGATCTCCTCGGGGTGCAGCTCCGGGCGGATGCGCCTCGCCTGGACGGGGTGGCGCCAGCGGCCCTCGTCGAAGGCGACGTCGGCCTCGAACTCGACGACGTGCTCGGGGCTCACACAGCGGTGTTCGAGGATGTCGCGGGTGCCCCAACCCGAGTGGAAGCGGGCCTCGGCCCAGGGGTGGCCGGGTCCGGCGGGGGTGAGCAACGGTCCGAGCCGGCGGCGCAGGGTGCGGGTGACGGGGGCGCTCTGCGCCACCATGCGCAGCTCCCCCTGTGCGTCGTAGCGGCCCAGCAGCAGCACGTCCGGTGCGGTGACGGGCCCGGTGACCGCGCCGACGACGGCCTCGGCGGTGGCGCGGGCGCGCAGTTTGCGCCAGCCGCGTTCGCCGGGCCGGTAGGGCTGGCCCAGGCCCTTGACGACCATGCCCTCGACACCGACCGCGGCCCACGCCGGATCGAGCCATTCGCCGGCCCGGTCCGGGTCGGTCGTCATCGGGCACAGCGCCCAGGGCGGCTGGAGGTCGCGGCGGGTGAAGACCTCCTCCAGCAGGGCGCGCCGCTCCCGGTAGGGGCGGGCCATGGTCACCTCGTCGCCGAGCTGGAGCAGGTCGAAGGCGATGAAGTGGGCGGGGTGGGCGGCGGCAGCGGCGGCCGAGCGGGGCCCGGTGCGCTGGGCCCGCGCCTGGAGCGCGGCGAAGTCGACCGCACCGTCCTCGATGACCACCAGTTCCCCGTCGAAGACGGCCTCCTCACCCAGTTCGGCGGCGGCCCGCAGGATGTCGGGGAAGCCGGGGCCGAGGTCGGTGCCGCGGCGCGACTGGAGGTGGGGCGCGTCGGCGCGGGCGAAGAGCAGCACCCGGTAGCCGTCCCACTTGGCCTCGTAGGCCAGGCCGGCAGCGCGAGGTGTCCTGTCGACCGTGCGGGCCGTCATCGGGGAGAGGGGCGGGAAGAGCCGCCCGTCGTTCTCGCCCATACCTCACATATAGCGCGGAACGATCGGCTCCGCGACCGCGCCCCGCGACCGGACCTCGCGACCGCGGGAACGGCCGCCGTGAGGGCGTGAAGGGGAGCTGCGGGCGCGGTTAAGAAATCCTCGATGGACCCTGGAGGCGCCGTACGGCACATTCGTCCCGGCGGTGCGCGCGCAAAACGCCGCCCCCACCCCGTTCCAGGGCACAGGGCCTACCGGCCCTGCTCCGCCCTGCCGTGGCGCGAGACGACAGGAGCCGTGCGTGAAGGCGCTGGTCAAGGAGAAGGCCGAACCCGGACTGTGGCTGGCCGACGTGCCGGAACCCGAGACCGGGCCCGGTGAGGTGCTGATCAAGGTGGAGCGGACCGGGATCTGCGGCACCGATCTGCACATCCGCGCCTGGGACGGCTGGGCCCGGCAGGCGGTGTCCGCGCCGCTGGTGGTGGGGCACGAGTTCACCGGTGAGGTCGTGGAGACCGGCCGGGACGTGACCGACATCGAGCCCGGCGACCGGGTGAGCGGCGAGGGCCATCTGGTCTGCGGGAAGTGCCGCAACTGTCTGGCCGGGCGCCGCCATCTGTGCCGCGCCACGGTGGGGCTCGGTGTGGGTCGCGACGGCGCCTTCGCCGAGTACGTGGCACTGCCCGCGCAGAACGTGTGGGTGCACCGCACCCCGGTGGACCCGGACATCGCGGCGATCTTCGATCCGTTCGGGAACGCCGTGCACACCGCGCTCTCCTTCCCGCTGGTCGGCGAGGACGTACTGATCACGGGCGCGGGTCCGATCGGGCTGATGGCGGTGGCGGTCGCCAAGCACGCCGGCGCCCGGAACGTCGTGGTCACCGACGTCAGCGAGGAGCGCCTGGAGCTGGCGCGCAAGGTCGGTGCCTCGCTCGCGCTGAACGTCTCCGGCGCGAGCATCGCGGACGGTCAGCGGGCCCTGGGGCTGCGCGAGGGCTTCGACGTGGGTCTGGAGATGTCCGGCAACCCGGTCGCCCTGCGCGACATGCTCGCCAACATGACCCACGGCGGGAAGATCGCGATGCTCGGGCTGCCCGCCGAGGAGTTCGCCGTGGACTGGGCCCGGATCGTCACCTCGATGATCACACTCAAGGGCATCTACGGCCGGGAGATGTTCGAGACCTGGTACGCGATGTCGGTACTGCTGGAGGGCGGTCTCGACCTCGACCCGGTGATCACCGGCCGGTACGACTACCGCGACTTCGACGCGGCCTTCGACGACGCGGCCGGCGGGCGCGGCGGCAAGGTCGTCCTCGACTGGACCAGCTGAGCCCCTCCCGATCTACCCCTGGAGACCTGACAGCATGTTCGACTCCGTACGCGACGAGCTGCGCGCCACCCTCGACGAGATCACCGCGGCCGGGCTGCACAAGCCCGAGCGGGTCATCGGCACCCCGCAGTCCGCCACCGTCGAGGTCACCGCGGGCGGTGGGCAGCCGCACCGGCAGGAGGTCCTCAACTTCTGCGCCAACAACTACCTGGGGCTGGCCGACCACCCCGAGGTGATCGCCGCGGCGCACGCGGCGCTGGACCGCTGGGGCTACGGAATGGCCTCGGTCCGCTTCATCTGCGGTACCCAGGAGGTGCACAAGGAGCTGGAGGCGCGGCTGTCGGCCTTCCTGGGCCAGGAGGACACCATCCTCTACTCCTCCTGCTTCGACGCGAACGGCGGTGTGTTCGAGACGCTGCTCGGCGACCAGGACGCGGTGATCTCCGACGCGCTCAACCACGCCTCGATCATCGACGGCATCCGGCTGTCCAAGGCCCGCCGCTTCCGCTACGCCAACCGCGACATGGCCGATCTGGAGCAGCAGCTCAAGCAGGCGCAGGACGCCCGGCGGCGGCTGATCGTCACCGACGGCGTCTTCTCGATGGACGGCTATCTGGCGCCGCTGTCCGAGATCTGCGACCTGGCCGAGCGCTACGACGCGATGGTGATGGTCGACGATTCGCACGCGGTCGGCTTCGTCGGCGCGGGCGGTCGCGGTACCCCGGAGCTGCACGGCGTCATGGACCGGGTGGACATCATCACCGGCACCCTCGGCAAGGCGCTGGGCGGTGCCTCGGGCGGCTATGTGGCCGCCCGCGCCGAGATCGTGGCGCTGCTGCGCCAGCGCTCGCGCCCGTATCTGTTCTCCAACACCCTGGCGCCGGTGATCGCGGCGGCCTCCCTCAAGGTGCTCGATCTGCTGGAGTCGGCCGGTGACCTGCGCGAGCAGCTGAAGGCCAACACCGAGCTGTTCCGCCGCCGGATGACCGAGGAGGGTTTCACGATCCTCCCCGGCGAGCACGCCATCGCGCCCGTCATGATCGGTGACGCGGCCGAGGCGGCGCGGATGGCGGAGCTGCTGCTGGAGCGGGGGATCTATGTGATCGGGTTCTCCTACCCGGTCGTACCGAAGGGGCAGGCCCGGATCCGGGTGCAGTTGTCGGCTGCGCACTCCACCGAGGACGTGGACCGGGCGGTCGACGCGTTTGTCGCATCCCGGGCACAGCTCACGAAGACGGCTGGGGGACAATCGGAAGCGTGATCGAAGCGCGGCGGCTGCACATCCTCCGTGCGGTGGCCGACCACCGCACGGTGACCGCCGCTGCCGCCGCGCTCTATCTGACCCCCTCGGCCGTCTCCCAGCAGCTGACGGCGCTGGAGCAGGAGACCGGCCACCGGCTGGTCGAACGCGGCACCAAGGGGGTGCGGCTCACCCCGGCCGGCGAGATCCTGCTCGCGCACACCAACCAGGTCCTCGCCCAGCTGGAGCGGGCGGAAGCGGAGCTGGCCGCGTACGGCTCGGGCGCGGCGGGCCGGGTGGACCTGGCCTCCTTCGCCACCGGCATCGGCCTGGTGGTGGCCCCCGCGCTCGCCCGGCTGTCCCGTACGGCCCCGGGTATCCGGGTGCGGGTCCAGGACGCGGAGGGCGATGCGAGCCTGCCGATGGTGCTGGACCGGGAGACGGATGTGGCGGTGGCCGTCGAATACCGGGGGGCACCGAGCCCGGACGATCCCCGGCTGACGCGGGTACCGCTGTACGCCGAGCCGTTCGACGCGGTGGTGCCGCAGGGCCACCGGCTGGCGGAGGCGGACCGGGTGCCGCTGAGCGAGCTGGCCAAGGACCCCTGGATCGGCCCCTTCCCCGGCAATCCGTGCCACGACGTGGTGGTGCTCGCCTGTGAACACGCGGGTTTCGAGCCGGGCATGGAGCACTTCTCCGACGACTTCAGCGCCGTCGTGGCGCTCGCCTCCGCCGGCGTGGGCGTGGCGCTGGTGCCGCGGTCGGCGCTGCTGGGCACCGATGTCGCCGGGGTCGCCGTCCACCCGGTGGAGGGTGTCGCCCCGACGCGGCGGGTCTTCGCCGCCGTACGGCGCGGGGCGGAGGAGCATCCGCTGATCAGCCCGGTACTGGACGCCCTCACCGAGGCTGCGGCGTAGCGGCGCACCGCCCGCCGTCCCGCCGCCCGGTCGCGGCGCCGGCTTGAGGACTTCCCGGCCTCCCGCTTCACCTTGCCGGTCGTCTCCGCCGCCTTCCCGGCAGGCGGCGGCAGCGCGTCCCGCCACCACCTGCGCCAGCCGATGTGACGGGCGATCAGATCCTGATCCGAGTACCCCGGACGGTCGGTGGTATCCGCCTGCGAGACCCGCCTCGGAAGGGTGTCGTTGCCCCTCCCGGTGGAGTACGGGACGATACAGGCTGATAAATACGAATGAATCGGGTGAAACCAAGCATGGCTGAGACGGCATCGCACTCGCCGACCTCCACCGACTCCGGCCATCGCGGCAAAGCGGTCGGGATCTCCATCGCCGCCGCGGTCGGTGGGTTCCTCTTCGGATTCGACTCCTCCGTCATCAACGGCGCCGTCGGCGCGCTCTCGGGCCACTTCGAGCTGGGCGCGTTCCTGTCCGGTTTCGTCGTCTCCATCGCCCTGCTCGGCTGCGCGGTCGGCGCCTGGTACGCGGGGCGGCTCGCCGACGGATGGGGCCGGCGGAGGGTGATGCTGCTCGGCTCGGGCATGTTCGTCCTCAGCTCGGCCGGCTCGGCCTTCGCCTTCTCCGTGCCGGACCTGCTGCTGTGGCGGGTGGTCGGCGGCCTGGGCATCGGCATCGCCTCGGTCATCGCGCCCGCCTACATCTCCGAGGTGGCTCCCGCCTCGGGGCGCGGTGCGCTCGGCTCCCTCCAGCAACTGGCCATCACCATCGGCCAGCTGGTGGTGCTCAGCTCCAACAAGACGCTGGCGGGCGCGGCCGGCGGCTCGGCGAACGAGCTGTGGTTCGGGATGCCGGCGTGGCGCTGGATGTTCCTGGTCGGCGTCGTCCCGGCCGCCGTCTACGGGGTGCTGGCGCTGCTGATCCCCGAGTCACCGCGCTATCTGGTGCTCACCGGCAAGTACGACCAGGCGGCCTCGGTACTGGGCCGGGTCAGCGGGGAGCGCGACCCGCGGGCCAAGGTCGACGAGATCCGCAACACGCTGCGCAAGGAGCACCGCAGCAGCTTCAGCGACATCCGCGGCCCGCGGTTCGGACTGCACCCGCTGGTGTGGGCGGGCATCATCATGGCCGCCTTCCAGCAGCTGGTCGGCATCAACGCGATCTTCTACTACTCGACGACGCTGTGGAAGTCGGTCGGCTTCAGCGAGTCCAACTCCTTCACCACGTCCGTCATCACGGCCGGCATCAACGTGGTGATGACCGTCGTCGCCATGCTGTTCATCGACCGCGCCGGCCGACGCAGGCTGCTGAACATCGGCTCCATCGGCATGTTCTGCGCCCTGGCGCTGACCGCGCTGGCCTTCTCGCACCAGCAGGGCAGCGGCGACGATGTGACACTGCCGGACCCCTACGGGCCGATGGCGCTGGTCGGCGCGAACGCCTTCGTCGTCTTCTTCGCCCTGTCCTGGGGGCCGATCATGTGGGTGATGCTGGCGGAGATGTTCCCCAACCGGATGCGGGCGATGGCCCTGGCCATCGGGACCACGTCCAACTGGCTGTTCAACTTCCTGGTCACCTTCTCCTTCGAGCCGATGACCCACAAGGTGGGGCTGACCTGGCTGTACGGCGCGTTCGCCACTTTCGCGCTGCTGTCGTTCTTCTTCGTCCGCGCGAAGCTGCCGGAGACCAAGCAGCGCGCGCTGGAGGACATGACGGGCGACACCTACCGGCGCCCGGAGCGCGGCGCGCAGTAGCCCGAACGGCGGCCGCGCCGATCACCGTGCGGGCAGCCCCGCCTCCCGGGCTGCCGTGCGCAGCAGGTCCCGCAGCATGGCGGGGCTCAGCCTGCCGGTGAAGGTGTTGCGCGGCGTGACGTGGTAGCAGCCGTAGAGGGCCAACGGCGCGCCGTCCGGCCCGGCGGGCGGGAGTTCCACCCGGGCGCCGTGCGCGAACGCCGGGCGGGGGCGGGGCACCTGCCGGCCGCCGGCGGCCAGCACCGGCAGCACGGCCTGCCAGCCGAAGGCGCCCAGCGCGACGACCGTACGCACCGTGGGGCGCAGCAGTTCCAGCTCCCGCACCAGCCAGGGGCGGCAGGTCTCCCGCTCGGCCGGGGTGGGTTTGTGGGCGGGCGGCGCGCAGTGCACCGGCGAGGTGAAGCGCACACCGTGCAGCTCCAGTCCGTCGTCGCGGTGGGTGGAGGTGGGCTGCGAGGCCAGACCGACGTCGTGGAGGGCGGCGACCAGGGCGTCGCCGGAACGGTCGCCGGTGAACATCCGCCCCGTGCGGTTTCCGCCGTGCGCGGCCGGGGCGAGGCCGACCAGCAGCATCCGCGCGTCCGCGGGTCCGTACCCGGGCACGGGCCGGGCCCAGTACTCCCAGTCGCGGAACGCGGGGCGTTTGACGTGGGCCGCCTCCTGCCGCCACGCCACCAGCCGCGGGCAGGCGCGGCACGCGGTCAACGCCGTGTCCAGGCTGTGCAGGTCGGGCGCCGCCGGCGCCTGCCGACCGGGATAGCTCATGGTTGCCGCACCTTTCCGCTCCGCCGCGCGCCGGTCGGCACCCTGTCATCCGCCAGGTGCCCACAGGGCCGGTCCGTCCCCAGGATGGTCCACCAC
Organism: Streptomyces smyrnaeus; assembly: GCF_017676345.1. GTDB lineage: Bacteria > Actinomycetota > Actinomycetes > Streptomycetales > Streptomycetaceae > Streptomyces > Streptomyces smyrnaeus. The sequence continues at coordinate 98,063 of NZ_JAFFZM010000017.1, forward strand.
GGACGGGGGCTCAGCGGGTGTACTCGCGCAGATAGCGCTCGACGCGGTCCACGTGCGAGCGCACCCGCGCCGGGACGCCGCCGGTCTCGATCACCGTACGGGAGCTGGTGCGGTAACCGGCGGCCATCAGCGCGGGCAGGTCCTCGCGCATGCCCTCCTTCTTGTACTGCTGGTCGAGCCAGCACACGAAGTGGGACATCGCCGAGATGGCGTCGGGCGGCGACATATAGCTCTTGTCACCGTCGTGATCACCGTCCCTGGCCCAGCCCTTGAAGACCGACGGCGTCCACATGGCGATGCCGTACTCGTCGGTCTCGGGGCGTCTGGCGTTCGCGTCGAAACCGCTCTCCGCCTTCAGCATGGCGGCGAGGAAGGCGGGGGTGACCTCTTCCTCGGCGCACTGGAGCGCCGCCTTGGTGATGACGGGGCGCAGCTTGCGGGGCACATCGGAGTCCGCGCGGATCGCGCCGTCGACGGACGGCGCCGCGCCGGGGCCGCCGCTTGCGGAGGGCGGCCGTCGGTCGTCGTCCCGCAGCAGCACCATCGAGCCGGCGGCCACCAGCGGGACGGTGACGGCGGCTGCGGCGATCGTCAGACGCCTCCCCCGGCCCCCGGTCGCAGGCCGCCTCCCTCTGCGGCCCGCACGCCCGCGGCCGAACGGCCGGCGACCGGCTGCGCCGGGGCCCCGCAGCTCCCTCACCCGGGCGGCGAGCTGCTCGGCGTCGAGCGCCGCGCGGGAGGCGTGGTCGGGCTTGAGGCAGTCGGCGATCAGTTCCCGCCAACGCGCGGGGATGCTGTTGTCCAGCCGCAGTTCGGCATTGCCGCGGGCGTACGCCTGGGCGCCCAGCGCGCGGGCCCGCGGGGTGCTGCCGGGGAAGGGGTGCAGTCCGCCGGTGAGCACCTGGTGGGCCAGGATCCCGAACGCCCAGATGTCCGCGGTGGGGCGCACCACGCTGTGCCCGCCCTCCCGGTCGGACCACCACTCGGGCGGTACGTGGTCGAGGGAGCCGAGGGGCGGTACGTAGGCGTGGGTGCCCTCCAGTTCGACGGTGAGCCCGAAGTCGCCCAGCCACACCTCGCCGTCGCCCGTCAGCAGGACGTTGCCGGGCTTGAGATCGCCGTGCACCCAACCACGGGTGTGGATGTGGGCGAGACCGGCGCTGACGCCGGCGAGGATGCGGGCGGCGTCCTCGCGCGGTGCCGGACCCTCGCGGGGGCGGGTGGCCAGCAGCTCCTGGAGGCTGTGGTCGGCGCGGTCCATGACGAGCGCGGTGGCGCCGTCCAGGTCGGGGCGGTCGGCGTCGTGGACGGTGAGCACCTCGCGGGTACGCACCACGTTCGGGTGGCGGGTCTCCAGGCTGAAGCGGACCTCGCGCCGCACCAGCTGGGCCATGGACTCACGCTGTCCCGGCGGCAGCAGCTGGGTCGGCAGGAACTTCACCGCGGCCCGGGTCCCGTCGGCCACGCCGCGCGCCGCGTGGACGACGCCCCAGCTGCCCGCGCCGATCGGGCCGGCCAGCTCCCAGTCCCCCACCCGGTAGCCGGCAGGCAGGTCGAGGCGGTCGCCCGCGCCGTCAGCCATGCGCCGCGCCCTCGTTGCCGTCGGCCCGCGCCGGACGCAGCAGCGCCAGGTGTTCCTCGCGCACCAGATCGAAGCGGAGGGCGAGCGCGACGAGTTCGGCGCGCTTGTGGTGGGGGCCGGCGGCGCGCCCGTCGTCGTTGCGCAGCCGCAGTTTGACCGTGGCCAGATACTCGATGTGGTAGTTGACGGCGGAGCGCGTCATCTCCTGGCAGCCCTCCAGCGGGCGCAGCCGTTCCAGTACCTCGCTGACGCCCGGGATGGCACCGCTGGAGGGGTCGCGCAGCCGCGGCTCGCACAGGGCGAGCAGCACCAGGAAGTACTTGGAGGTCTGGTCGAGCGCGAACGGGCTCTGGGTCGGCTCCCCGGAGCGGACGCCGAGGCCGGCGTCCAGGTACATGTGCTCCGGCGCGAACACCTTGAAGTGCACCTCGCCGTCGCGGGAGGGCAGCACGACGCGGGAGAACTCGAACGGTACCGGCGCGCCCAGCCTGCCGGGCGGGACCTTGATGTGCTCGCCGGCGCCCTCCATGTTCTCGACGACGTAGGTGACGTGGCCGCTGTAGTTGGACAGCCGCCAGTAGTCCTCGGCCGCCGTGATCTGCCCCGCGTACCGGGAGACGCCCGGATCGGACAGGGCGACCTGCACCGGATCGTCCGGCCCGCCGCGGCCGAAGTCCGCCGTCTGGCCCGGCCCCAGGTGCAGCAGACGCGGCCGTTCGGCGGGGTCGCCGGCACTGCTGTGCTGCTGGTCCGGCAGTTGAACGATGACCGTGTCCATGATCAGCCTCCCCCTTCGGCCGCGGGCATCCTATATCGCCCCTGACATCTGTCAGGGGCCACGCTGCACGCTCACCTGCCAGTGTGGAAGGTTTTCAGCCCGCGCCCGTGGAAGCACCACTCCCCAGGGTGATCACCACTCGGCGAACGATCCGTCCGGGTGACGCCACACCGGGTTGTGCCAGCTCTCGGCCTTGCTGTCGGCCTCGCGTACAGCCCGCTCGTCGACGGTCACGCCCAGCCCGGGGCCGGTGGGGCGCAGGAGCTGCCCGTCGTGGAAGCGGAAGACCTCGCGGTCCACCACGTAGTCGAGCAGTTCGGCGCCGGTGTTGTAGTGGATGCCGATGGACTGTTCCTGAATCAGGAAGTTGGGGGTGCAGAAGGCCAGCTGCAGGCTGGCGGCCAGGGCGAGCGGGCCCAGCGGGCAGTGCGGGGCGACCGCCACGTCCCAGGTCTCGGCGAGCGAGGCGATGCGCCGCACTTCGGAGAGGCCGCCCGCGTGCGAGAGGTCGGGCTGGACGACGGCGATACCGGCCTGGAGCGCCGGCAGCACCTCGGTGCGGGAGAAGAGGCGCTCTCCGGTGGCGATCGGCACCGGTGTCGCGGCGGTCACCCGGCCGAGCAGATGGGTGTACTCGGGCAGCACCGGCTCCTCGGCGAACATCGGCCCGTACGGCTCCAGGACGGTCAGTGCCCGGATCGCGCCGGCGACCGAGAAGCGGCCGTGGAAGTCGACGGCGAAGTCACCGTCCGGCCCGAGTGCCTCGCGGGCCGCCTCGGCGCGGGCCGCCAGCGCGTCCAGCGCCGCGATGGTGGGCAGCCGGTCCGTGCGCCCGGAGGCGTTCATCTTGACGGCGGTGAACCCGGCGGCGACCTGCGCCGCCACCTGTTCGCGCACATCGGCGGGCTCGTCGCCGCCGACCCAGCAGTAGGCGCGGGCCTTCTCGCGCACCGGGCCGCCGAGCAGCTGGTGCACGGGCGCGCCGTACGCCTTGCCCGCGATGTCCCACAGGGCCTGGTCGAGACCGGCGACGGCGGAGGAGAGGACGGGCCCGCCGCGGTAGAAGGAGCCCTTGGTCATCAGCTGCCAGTGGTCCTCGATCCGCAGCGGGTCGGCGCCGAGCAGGAACTGCTCGGCGAGTTCGGCCACGGCGGTGCGTACGGTCCGAGCCCGGCCCTCGACCACGGGCTCTCCCCAGCCGACGAGTCCGCTGTCGGTCTCGATCCGGCAGAACAGCCAGCGGGGCGGTACGGCGAAGGTCTCGACCCTGGTGATCCGCAATTGCTACTCCTTCACGCTTCCCTCGGTCAGTCCCGTCCGCCAGTAGCGCTGGAGTACCAGCATGGCGACGGCCAGCGGGATGACGGAGACGAACGCGCCTCCGACGGTGTACTGGGTCAGTTCGGCGGTACGGTCGGCGGCACGCTCCCAGGTGACCAGGCCCAGGGTGATCGGATACTTGCGGTCGTCGGAGAGCATGACCAGGGGCAGGAAATAGTTGTTCCAGATGTGTACGAACTGGAAGAGGAAGACCGTCACCAGCGCCGGGGTCATCAGCCGCAGCACCACTGTGCCGAAGATCCGCTCCTCACTCGCCCCGTCCACCCGTGCCGCCTCCAGCAGATTGTCGGGCACGGCGGCCTCGGCGTAGATGCGGCACAGATAGACACCGAAGGGGCTGACCATGCTGGGGATGAGCACGCCCCAGTAGGTGTTGGTCAGCCCGATCTTGTTGAACATCAGATACAGCGGCAGCGCCAGCGCCGTGGACGGCAGCAGCACCCCGGCGAGCACGCACTTGAAGACGGCCTCGCGGCCCCGGAAGCGGTACTTGGCCAGGGCGAAGCCCGCCGCGGCCGACAGCAGCGTGGCCAGGACCGCGCCGGCGCCCGCGTACAGCAGGGAGTTGAGCGCCCAGCGCGGATAGATGTGGTCGTTGTAGGTGAAGACCTGGCTCAGGTTGTGCCACAGCCGCGGGTTGTCGAACCACAGCCCGAAGCTGCCGTAGAGGCTCTCGTTCGACTTGGTGGCGGCGACGGCGAGCCAGTAGACGGGCAGCAGGAAGTAGCCGGCGGCCAGCGCGAGGAACGCGACGAGCAGGATCCGGCCAGGACGCAGTCCTGTTCGCATACGGGCAGCTGTCATCGGTCTTCCTTCCGGCTGCGGCCGACCAGTGACAGGAAGCCGAAGGACAGCACCATCGCGGCGACGGCCAGCAGCACCGACTTGGCCGCTGCCAGATAGACGTTGGCGTTGGCGAACGCGTCGAAGTAGGCGCTGAGGTTCGGCGTGTAGTCGTTGGTGACGGCAGGCGCCAGCTTCTTGAGGACCAGCGGCTCCGCGAACAGCTGCATGGTGCCGATGATGGAGAAGACACAGGTGAGGATGAGCGCGGGGCGCACCAGCGGAAGTTTGATGCGCAGCGCGACCTGCCACGGCCCCGCGCCGTCGATCCTGGCCGCCTCGTAGAGCTCCTGCGGGATCGACTTGAGCTGGGCGACGATGATCAGCATGTTGTAACCCGTGAACTCCCACACGACGATGTTCGCGATGGACCACAGCACGCTGTCGTAGCCGAGGAAGTCCGGCTGGAAGCCCAGCTCCGCCAGCAGATCGTTGATCGGGCTGATCCCCGGCACGTACAGGAAGCCCCACAGCAGGGTGGCGATCACGCCGGGAATGCCGTACGGCAGGAAGTAGGTGGCCCGCAGCAGCCCCGCCCAGCGGTCCTTCACCTGGTCGAGCAGCAGGGCGAGCACCAGGGCCAGCAGCAGCATCACCGGCACCTGGACGGCGCCGAACAGCAGCACCCGGCCGAAGCCCTCCAGGAACGCGGTCTGTTCCAGGGCGAGCGTGTAGTTCTCCAGCCCGGCGAAGGTGACCTTCGGCTCGCCGAGTCCCAGCGGGCCTGAGCGCTCCACCTTCAGCAGGCTCTGGTAGATCGCGTAGCAGATCGGCAGGATCATCGCGAAGAGATACACGGCGAGGAACGGGCCGAGGAACGTCCACGCCTTGCGGTCGGGGCGCGCGCTGCGGCGTCGTGCGGCAGGTTTCCGCCTGGTACTGGACGGCGTCATCGGGCGCTCCTCGCGTCCAGGCCCTTGGCCCTGAGATCGTCGACGAACTTGGTCTGGGCATCCGCGAGCGCGTCCTGGAGCGTGCCGTGCCCGGCGACGACGCGGCCGCTGTTGTCCTGGATGTGCGCGTAGGACTGGGTGGTGGTGGGTGAGAAGCGCCAGCTGGTGTCCACGTTCCGGTCCGAGACCTGGAAGACCTCGTTGTAGACCTGGCCGCCGAAGAACGGGTCCGGCTTGCCCAGCGGGGACTTCTCCAGCTCCAGCTCGACCGAGGGCCAGCCGTACCCCGCCTCCACCAGGAGTTCGATGCTGGCGGGATCGGTGTTGAGCCAGTGGGCGAACTTCAGCGCCTCCCTCGGGTGCCGGGTCCCCTGGAGGATCGCGGTCGACGAGCCGCCCCAGTTCGCCGAGGCGTGCTCGCCCCGCTCCCACTGGGGCATCTCCGCCACCCGCCACTTGCCCTTGGTGCCGGGCGCGTTGCCGCGGATGAGGGCGTCCTGCCACTGGGCGCCGAGCCAGCTGGCTATCTGACCGGTCTGCAGGCCCTTGAAGAAGGAGCTCTGCGAGTCCTGGATGGGCGCGACGAGCTTGTCGCGGACCATTCCGTCCCAGAAGTCGGCCACCTGCCGTGTCTCCTCGCTGGTCAGGTCCACGACCCAGGTGTTGCCCTCGGTGCGCACCCAGTGTGCGCCGCGCTGCCAGGGAAAGGAGGCGAACCACTGGGCGTTGACGGGCGGAAACGCAGTGATGTAGGACTTGCCGCCGCTCCGTTTCCTGATCTTCATGGCCGCCTGCCGGAACGCGTCCCAGGTACGGGGCACCTGGATGTCCCACCTGTCGTACAGATCGGCGCGGTAGAAGAACCCCATGGGCCCCGACCCCTGCGGGATGGCGTAGGTGCGGCCCGCGAAGACCCCCTGCTGCCACTGCCAGTCGACGTAGGTGTCCTTGAGCCGGTCGGCGCCGTAGGCGCTCAGCTCGGTCAGGCCGCGAACCAGCATGAACTCGGGCAGCGCGTAGTACTCGATCTGCGCCAGATCGGGCGGGTCGCCGGCCTTGAGGGCAGCGTGCATCTTCTGGTAGCCGCCGGAGGTGTTGGCGGGGACGGTCTGCACGGTGACGTGGATGTCGGGGTTGTGCTTGTTCCACAGTGCGACGGCCTTCTGCAGCGGGACCCAGGTCCAAAAGACGAGGTTCACCCGCCGGCCGGGGACGCGGCGCGCCTGCTTGGTCATGCGGGCCGCGCCCGCCTGCTCGCCGCAGGCCGCCAGCGCGGGGCTTGCGGCCGCGGCAGCTGTTGCCGCCAGCAGTCTTCTTCGGGTGGGCATCCGACCTCCTTGTCAGAGGGACCGACCCTTCCCGCCGCAACGGCGAGAAGCACGTGAGCGGTGTTCGGCGGTGCCAGGCCGGCGGCAACCCGCCGTTGCACGACGGATGCCGCCCGACTACAGGTGGACTGTGGCTGGTGGGGGCACCTCCCGGCCGAAGTCCCCCAGCCTCCGGCCGGGAGGTGCCCCCAGGGGAGCAGTTCCCCGCGCCCCTTATGGGGTGCCCAGCACTGCGACGCCTCGGGGCGGCAGGGTGAGGCTGGTGGTGGGTTTTCCGCCGGGGTCGAGGAGATTCCGCGCGGGGTGCGGGAGCGTCACCGTCGCGGCCGCGCCGGCATGGTTGAGCAGAAAGATGAAGCGGCCGGTCGCGCCCTCGCGGACGGTGGCCTGCACCCCGGGCGGCAGCCCGTCCAGCACAGGTGCGGCACCGGCCTCGCCCCGTACCCGGTCCATCAGAGTGCGCATCAAGGTGGGCTCCGGGCGGGTGGCCGCGTACCAGGCGATGCCGGTGCCGAAGGCGTTCCGGGTCAGCGCGGGGCGCCCGGCCAACTCGCCGTCGCCGAAGGTGGCAACGGCTCGTGCCCCCTCCAGGTCGACGGCCTCGGACCACAGATCGGCCCGGCCGCTCAGCTCTCCGCGCAGCGACACGCCAGCGCCTTCGTCCAGCGGCCAGAACTCCTCCACCCGCAGCCCCAGCACCTCGCGCAGCGGTGCCGGGTAGCCGCCCAGGTGGACGCGGTCGCACTCGTCGGCGATGCCGGTGAAGTACGACACGAACAGATGGCCGCCGCCGCGTACATAGGCCGTCAGCCGCTCCGCGGTCTGCTCGCTCATCAGGTACAGGTTGGGGACGACGACCAGCCGGTAGCCGCCCAGGTCGCGGTCGGGCGGCAGGATGTCGCAGGGCACCCCGGCGTCGAACAGCGGCTGGTAGTGGCGCAGCAGCGTCTCGCGGTGGCTGAGTGCCGACGACGGGTGCGAGCCCTGCTCCAGCGCCCACCAGCTGTTCCAGTCGGCCAGCAACACCACCTCGGCCCGGCAGCGGGTGCCCGCGAGCTGCGGCAGGCCGGCCAGCTCCTGGCCCAGTGCGGCGACCTCGCGGAAGGTCCGGGTGTCGGTCCCGGCGTGCGGCACCATCGCGGAGTGGAACTTCTCGGCGCCGCCCCGGGACTGCCGCCACTGGAAGTAGAGCACCGCGTCCGCGCCCTGGGCGACGGCCTGCCAGCTCCACAGCCGCATGGCGCCGGGCGGCTTGGGGCTGTTGCGGGCCCGCCAGTTGACGGCGGAGGGTGCCTGCTCCATCAGCAGCCACGGCCGTCCTCCCCCGGCGCAGCGCGTCACGTCGAAGGCGGCTGCGGCGTCGATGTGGGTCCGGCTGTCGTACGGCTCCTGGTAGTAGTCCAAAGCCGTGACGTCTTCGTACGCGGCCCAGCGGAAGGGGTCGACCGGCTTGTGGTGCGGCATGTGGTTGGTGGTAACCGGCACCTCGGGGGTGATACGGCGCAGCACCTCGCGCTCGGCCAGATAGCACTGCAGCAGCGCGTCGTCGCTGAAGCGTGCGTAGTCCAGCTGCTGGGTCGGGTTGGCGTGGGTCGGCGTGGTGCGCGGCGGCAGCACCTCCTCGAAGTCGCCGTAGCGCTGCGACCAGAAGGTGGTCGACCAGGCCTCGTTGAGGGCTTCGACGGTTGCGTAGCGCTCGCGCAGCCAGCGGCGGAAGTCGGCTGCCGACACGTCGCAGTAGCAGACCGGGTTGCTGCAGCCGTACTCGTTGCCGATGTGCCACAGGGCCAGGGCCGGGTGGTCGGCGTAGCGGGTGGCGAGCTGTTCGACGAGGCGGACGGCGTGGGATCGGTAGACCGGGCTGGAGGGGCAGTAGTGCTGCCGGGAGCCGGGCCACTTGCGGACCCCCTCGGCGGTCTCCGGCAGGATCTCCGGATGCTGCCGGCTCAGCCAGGGCGGCGGTGAGGCGGTCATGGTGGCGAGGCAGACCTGGACGCCGGCGTCGCCGAGGTTGTCCATGACGCGGTCGAACCAGCCGAAGTCGTAGGCGCCGGGCCGCTGTTCGACCAGGCCCCAGGAGAAGATCCCGGCCGTGACCATGGTGACTCCGGCCTCCTTCATCAGCCGGATGTCCTCGGCCCACACCTCCTCGGGCCAGTGCTCGGGGTTGTAGTCGCCGCCGAAGTGCAGGCGGGTGGGTTCGAAGGTGCGGATACCGGAGCGGGTTGCTGAGCGGTTGTCGGCTGCCGTCATGAGTGCTGCGCCCCCTGCGACGAGTCGGGTGCCGGGCAGAGCGGGAGACCGTGATGACGCCGCACCGTACAAGAACTCGTTATTTATGAATAGTTCCTTGACGGGAATCCGGTCGGGATCGTGGACTGTCGCAGGGGCGTCGTAGAGTCGTCGCCGGGGTGACAGCGGCTCGAACGCCTCAGAAACACCGGGTGGACGAGGGGAAACAACAGGAGGTGCCCGATGCCGGGGTACGCGCCGCGTGGCGTCCACGGGCAGACCGTGGAAGCCCTCGCCCACCGGGTGCTCAGCGGCACTCTCCGTGAGGGCGCCACCCTCGACCTCGGGGCGCTCCGGAGCGAGCTGGGCGTCAGCCTCACCGCTTTGCGCGAGTCGCTGAAGGTGCTGGCGGCCAAGGGCATGGTCGACGCCCGGCAGAAGCGCGGCACCTTCATACGCCCGCGCACCGACTGGAACCTCCTGGACGCGGACGTGCTGCGCTGGCAGTTCCAGTCCGCCACCGCCGCCGCGTCGCACACGGGACCGCCGCTGCTGCGCGACCTGGACGAGGTGCGCGGCATCGTGGAACCGGCCGCCGTGCGGCTGGCGGCCGAGCGCCGCACCGACGCCGATCTGGCGGCGCTGGAGCGGGCGCTGGAGGCCATGTGCGAGGCGGCCGACGGCGCACCCGAGGCCGTCGAGGCGGACCTGGCCTTCCACCGGGCTCTGCTGGCCGCCTCGCACAACGAACTGCTGGAGCGGATGGAAATGGTGATCTCCACCGTGCGCGCGGCCCGCGACCGCCTGGTGCACGCCCCCGGCCACCATCCCCTCGATCCGGTGCCCAGCCACCGCGCGGTGCTGGACGCCGTACGGGCACGGGACGCCCAGGCCGCGGAGGCAGCCATGCGGGCCCTGCTGGCGCAGGCCGCCAAGGATGTGGCGCTGCTACGGGAGAGGGAAGCCTGACGGGTGGGGGTGGCCCTGTTCGTCGTTTGCGGACTGCGCGTCAGAGTTCGAACGGCTCCAGGTGGCGCGGGTCGACGACGTGGCCGCCGGCCCCGACCACCTGCTGGAGCCGGTCGACCACGCGGCGGTTCACCGTCTCGTGCACCGCCGGATCGTCCAGTGCCGTGACCATGTCGTCGTGGTGGCTGGGGACGATCACGCGGGGGCGGCCGAGCGCGCTGACGGCGCGCTCGAAGTAGTCGTGCACGGCCGCGTGCCCACTGGCGCCCAGGACCAGGACGTCCGGCCTGGCGCCGGAGACCTCGCGGGCCGCGAAGTTGGCGGTTCCGCTCAGGAACATGACGCTCAGCCGCTCTCCCACCGTCACCTGGTAGCCCAGCGTCCCGCCCTCCACCAGATCGCCCAGCGTCCGCGGCCGGGAGGGAGGGGCGGTCAGGGTGCCGTAGGGGGCGAATCCGTAGCCGCCGAGCTGGCTGTGCAGGCTGCGGACCACCTCGACGGTGTAGTCGGGCCGGGTCCGCCTGCCGGACGGCTGGAGGGGGTGGCGCAGCACCTCACCGCCGGAGACCACCACCGGGCGGTGCTTGCGCCCCTTGCCGGGGACGCCCATGGCCTTGAGCAGATGCAGATGGGTCTCGGTGCCGAGGACGTTGATCTCCTCGTCGCGCCAGGCCGGGTGGTCCAGGAGGTGCGGGACATCGGCGAGGTGGTCCCAGTGGCCGTGGGTGAGCAGCACGAACTCGGGGGCCCCGGTGAGGTGTTCGCTCAGCACCCGGTCGATGATCCGGTGGTCGACCTCCAGCTTCCTGGTCATGTCGCCCTTGCCGTCGGAGCCGGTGTAGCGCTGACGGGTCAGATACGGGTCGATCAGCAGCCGGTGGCCGTCGAAGGTCATCTCCCAGCCCGCGATGCCCAGCCAGCGCAGCCGGACACCGCTGCGCCCCCGCCCGGCACCGTCCCGCGCCGGGTGGCCGGCGGGCGCCGCGGTCGAGGTGGCGGTCGTGGACGCCCCGGTCACACCGACGGCTCCGGCCGCCACACCGGTACGCAGCACACTGCGGCGGCTCGGACGGTGCGGGGCGGCGTGGGAATCGGGCTGCCGAGAGGGCATGGCGGTACTCCTTCGTCTGCTGTGCGTCTGCTGCGGGTCGACTGCTGCTCGTGGCCCGGGCCCGGGGGAAGGGAGTCAAACCCCGGCGGATGTCGCGTGTCGAATACGCTCTCGACCGCGCGCCGATTCGCTCGGCGTATCACCGCAGACCATGGGGGGCGCATGCTGACGGAGCGGCACCTGGAAATCTTCGTCGCGCTCGCGGAGGAGGGGCACTTCGGCGACGCCGCGCAGCGCGTGGGCATCACCCAGCCGCCCCTCTCGCAGGCGCTGCGGCGGCTGGAAGCGCTGCTGGGGGTGCGGCTGTTCGACCGGGGACGCGGGGTCTCCCTCACCGAGGAGGGCACGCTGCTGCTCCCGCACGCCCGCCGGGCGCTCACCGCGCTGGCCGAACTGCGGGAGACCGGCGCCAGGGAACAGGCGGACGGGCAGCGCCTCCGGCTCGGCCTGCCGCCCGAGTTGCCACCCGCACTCGGCGCCTCGCTGTCCGCTGCGCCCGTCAGGACCGGGGCCCGCGGCCGGATCTCGGTGGTGACGGCACCGACGGCCGCCCTGCTCACGGACGTGTCCGCGGGGCGGCTGGACCTGGCCGTCGTCCGGCACCCGGCCGTGCTGCACGGTCTGGAGGCGGGCCCGGTGACGCTGCTGCCGACCTGGCTGCTGACCCCGGAGGGGACGGGCGGCGATCCCGCCGGACGGGCGAACGCCGCACGGGCCGCGCGCACGCTGCCCTACGCGGTCCGGCCCCGGGCCGAAGCCCCAGCGGCGTACGACCTGTTCGTGGACGCCCTCGCGGGCCGGGGGCGGCGGATGGAGACGGTGGTGGTCTCGGACGAGCGTGCCGGGCTGGCACTGGTCGCCGCCGGTCAGGCGGTGCTGGTCACGGCCGACGACGCCCTCGCGGCCGACGGTGTCGTACGGCAACCGACCGCCGCCCCGGCGCTGCCGCTGCGGCTGCGCGTGGTGTGGGACGCGCGGCGCCCGGTCGCCGCCCACCCGGGCGAAGCGGCCGGCGTACTGGTCGACGCGCTGGCGTCGGCCGGCCGTCCGGCCCGGGAGGGCTCCCGATGACCGCAACCGCCTCCACCGGGGGCATCGAACGCACCCTCCGCGCGCTGTTCGACGACGCCGGGGTGCGCGGCTGGCTCCATGTGGCCGAACTGCGCCGGCCCACGGCGCGGGTGACCGTCGACGCCGACGAGACCGTGCTGATGGGCTCGGTGTACAAGGTGCCGCTGGCGGTCGCCTACTGCCGCCAGGTGGACGCGGGCGTGCTCGACCCGCGGCAGCGCGTCACCCTGCCGCCCCAGGACCGGCTGCCCGGCCCCACCGGTATCTCCCAGTTGCGGGACGAGGTGACGATGTCCCTGCGCGATCTGGTCGTCATGATGCTGAGCATCTCCGACAACGCGGCGGCCGACGCGGTGCTGCGCCAGGTGGGCAGCACCGCGGTCGAGGACACCTGCCGGGCGCTGGGCCTCGTCCGCACCCGGCTGAACGACGGGGCGGCGGGCACCCTGGCCCGGCTGGTGGCCCGGACCGGCGCGGAGTCGGTGGACGCGGCGCTGGCCCGGATCGCCGACAACGACCGGGCGGCACCGCCCGGTGTCTACGATCCCGCGTGGGCGACCGCCACCACTCCCGCGGAGATGGCGCGTCTGCTGCGAGCCGTCTGGCTGGACGAGGCCGCCTCCCCCGACAGCTGCGCCTTCGTGCGCCGGAGCATGGGGCTGCAGCCCTTCCAGCACCGGCTCGCGGCGGGCTTCCCGTACGACGAGGTGGCGGTGTACGGGAAGACCGGGACATTCGGTGCCATGCGGCACGAGGCCGGAGTCGTCGAGCTGGCCGACGGCCGCGCGTACACGGCCGTCGTCTTCACCCAGGCCGCCCGCGCCGACCGGCGGCTGCCGCGGGCCGACGCGGTCATCGGTGCGGCGGCGCGCACGGCGGTCGAGCATCTGCGCGGGAGGGAGTAGCTTCCGGCGCCGGGGGCGGGCACACCGGCACACCGCTGCTGTCCCCTCAGACGGTCAGTGGCAGTTCGCGCAGCGCGTGCGAGCGGAAGGAGGTCTGCCAGCGCAGTTCGTCGGGCTCCACCGCCAGACGCAGCGACGGGAAGCGGGCCAGCAGCGTCTCCAGGGCCAGCCCGATCTCCATCCGCGCGAGCGGGGCGCCCAGGCAGTAGTGCATGCCCTGGCCGAACGCCAGGTGGGCGTTGTCGCGGCGGCGGATGTCCAGCCGCTCGGGCGCCTCGTAGCGGGCCGGATCGCGGTTGGCCGAGGCCAGGCAGAGCAGCACCGTGTCACCGGCCGGGATCGGCACACCGCCGTACTCCACCGGCTCGGTGGGAAACCGCCGGATCGCCGTCAGGTTCGGATGCGCGTACCGCATCAGCTCCTCGACCGCGTCGGGCAGCAGCGAGGAGTCGCCGCGCAGCGCGGCCAGCTGTCGCGGATGCCGCAACAGGGCGAGGAGTCCGCCGCTCAGCAGGTGCTGCACGTTCTCGATGCCCGCGCCCAGGACGAGGAAGGCGAGGGAGCACAGCTCGTCCTCGGAGAGCCGGTCCCCCTCCCCCTCGTCGCGGGCCTCGATGAGCGCGGAGAGGAGATCGTCGCCGGGCGCGCTCCGGCGCTGTGCCACCAGCCGGCGCAGGAAGTCGTGCATCGCCGTGATGGCCTCGCCCACCTGCTGCGGGCTCTCCAGCGCGAGCATCGTCGCCACCCAGGACGCGAACGGGCGCCGGTCGGCCTCGGGGACCTCGAACAGGTCGCAGACGACGGTCAGCGGCAGCTCGGAGGCGAACTCCCGCACCAGATCGGCCACCCCGTCGCTCTCCAGCCGCTGTGCGAGACCGTCGGCGAGCCGGTCGGCGACCGCCTGGATACCGGCGCGCATCGCCTCGGCCCGGCGGGGGGTGAAGCCCTGGGCGACCAGCCGCCGCAGCCGTATGTGGTCGTCGTGGTCGAGGTTGAGGAGGTTGGCGTCGAGCGCGGGCGGAAGGGCGAAGCCCTGGTAACCGCCCGTGGAGTGCGCCTTGTTGACGGACAGCCGGGCGTCGGCGAGACCGGCGCGCACGTCCTGGTCCCGCGTGACGAGCCAGACGTCCGCCCCGTCGGGCAGCGTCACCCGGTGCACGGCGGCCTCGTCGCGCAGTTTGCTGTAGACCGCGTGCGGCATGGCGAGGAACGACTCGTCGAAGGGCTGCGGCAGTGCCGTCATTCTCGTCTCTCCGTCAGATCTGTGAACCGGCCGGGAACTGGCGCGAAGTGCCGGCGCACAGGCTAGAACCCGGCCTTCCGGCGCACGACGACACCCCTGCGGAGACGGTCCTACGGCCGGTCGCCCGACAGACGGCGGTCAACTCCCCGGCGGGGCGGCGGGCAGGGCGAGCAGCTTGTCGGCCACCTCCGTCAAGTCCTCGCCCCGCACGTGCGGTTGCGCGAACATGTCGCTGTGCTCGCCCTCCAGCCGGGCGCACCAGCCGGTGACGCAGCCCGCACGGGCGGCGCCGTGGCAGTCCCAGGCGTGCACCGCGACCACCGCCGTGCCGGCGGGTGAGGCACCCAGCCGCTCGGCCGCCGCGTGGTAGAGCACCGGCGCCGGCTTCCATCCGCCCGCCTCGGCCGCGGTGACGACATGATCGATGTGCGGGGCGAGGTCGTTGCGCTCCAGGAAGGTACGGGTGACCGCCGCGTCGCCGACCGTCAGACAGCCGGTCCGCAGTCCCGCTTCGCGCAGCCGGCGCACCGCAGGGAGCGCGTCGTCGTACGCGGGCAGCGCGGGAATGCCCTCCAGTACATGGGTGATGCCCTCCTCGGAGACGGACCGGCCGCTCTCCACCCGGAGCGCCTGGCGGGCGGCGCGGAGGAAATCCGCGGTGTCCCCGCTGAGCGCGAGGGCCATGCAGTCGCGTTGCACGCGCAGGAACCAGGGGTGGGCGGCCGCCGCCGGCTGCCCGATCTCCTCGAAGCGGGATGCCAGCGGGGTGAGCCGCATCAGCGTCTCCAGCACGTCGAAGGCGACGGCTCGCGGGCGGTGCGGTGACGGGCGCGCCATGGCCATGTCTGCTCGCCTCCGGCCAGGTCGAAGGGTCCGGCCCGCCGCCGATGCGCCGGTCCGGTCACCGATGTGCGGGGCACACCGCGCCGCCGCGCGGGTCCGCGCGCCCCGTTCGGGTCGCGCTCAGGCAGCGGCGCGCGGGGAGTGGGAGGCCTCCTGCTCGTCGCGCTCCTCCTCGATCTCCTCCCGCACCCGGCGGCAGGCCGCGGCCAGGAGGCGGGAGACGTGCATCTGGGAGACGCCCAGCCGGCGAGCGATCTGCGACTGGGTCAGCTCACGGAAGAAGCGCAGGTAGAGCAGGCGCTGCTCCCGTTCGGGGAGTCGGCACAGACAGGACCGGACCGCTTCGCGGTCGACCACGTGGTCGTAGCCGGTCTCGTCCGAGCTGAGGGTGTCCATCAGGCAGATCGCCCCGTCGCCGCTGCCGTCCCCCGCGCCTCCCGCCTCGGAGGAGACGGGCGCGTCCAAGGAGAGCGAGTTGAAGCACTGGAGCGCTTCCATGCCGGTGAGGATGTCCTCTTCGCTGAGGCCGCTGTGGGCCGCCAGCTCGGCCACGGTGGGTGACCGTCCGGAACAGGTCAACTCCAGTTCGCGCATGCTCGCACGGACCCGGTTGCGCAGGTCCTGGACACGGCGCGGGACGTGGATCTCCCACATGTTGTCCCGGAAGTGCCGCTTGAGCTCGCCGTAGATCGTCGGGATGGCGAAGGTCTCGAAGGCGTTGCCCCTGGCCGGGTCGTAGCGTTCGACGGACTTGACCAGGGCCAGCGCGGCGACCTGTTCGAGGTCTTCCAGCGACTCGCCGCGGTTGCGGAACTTGCGGGCGAGCCGGTGCGCCATCGGCAGCCAGGCCGTGACCACACAGTCCTGGAGCCGCTGCCGCTCGGGGCAGCCTTCGGGCAGCTTCACCAACTCGGCGAAGTCGGCGGCGGTGTCGGGTGCGTCGTGGCGGGTACGACGAGGGGCGTGGGACACGGTGCTGGTCCCCTCCGCGGCGGCCGCGGTGTCATCGGCGGCCTCCGCGGCGTATGGGGCGTCAGCGGCGTCAGGAGCGTCCGCCGCGCCCGGGGCGTCGCTGCCCTCGGTCGAGGTGGCAGGGGTGACGGTGTCCTCGGTGGTGCGGAACCGCGTGGTGTTCATGGGCTGCTCACTCCCACGTCTCACATGGGTGCTGTGTAAGACAGGCGAGAAGCGATCCCCCAGTCCGCTTCCGGACAGGATCCAAAGGTGGCGCCGCCGGGTCTTCAGCGGGCCCGATTTCACCGTGACACAAACCACGCCGCACGGCATCTTCGCAGGTCAGACTGTTTGCAGTGGGTGAGCGCACGGCGGACCCACCGTAGTCGCCGGCCCGGTGGGCGGCGTTTGCCGGTGATCGGGACGGGCACCCGGGCCTTCTGCGCGGCGGCCACCGGGCCGCCGCTCGCGACGCGTGTGTGGCGGCTGCGGAGGAGGAGCGTAATGGCGGTTCGACCGGGTGCGCCGTGCTGGGTCAGCCTGACGACCCACGACCGGCAGGCCACCGAGGAGTTCTACGGCGGGGCGCTGGGCTGGTCCTTCCAGGAGGGCGCCCTCGCCCCGGAGTTCCGCGTGGCCACGGCGGCGGGCCGGCCGGTGGCCGGGCTGAACGAGGCCGCGGCGGCGCGCGGGCTGCCCGTGCGCTGGACGGTGTTCTTCCTGGTGGAGGACGTGGACAAGGCCTCGGAACTGATGGCCGAGTGCGGCGGCACGGTGGCCGTCGGCCCGCTGGAGACCGGGAGCGGCCGGACGGTCGTGGGCTCCGATCCGTGCGGTGCGGCGTTCGGCCTGTGGCAGGGCGAGGCCCCCGCGGAGTGGAGCGCCGGTGCCGAGGACGCGCCGGTGGAGCTGTCGTTGCACACCTGCGAGCCGGACGCCGTGGCGGCCTTCTACAGCGCCGTGCTGGGCTGGCCGCCGGACGGCGCCCGGTGGCCGTACGCCGATCTGCGCGGCGGCGCGCGGCCTGGGGACGCCGATCCGGAGACCTGCCCGAGGTGGGAGATCGCCTTCCGGACGCCGAACCCCGACGAGACGGTGGCAGCCGCCGTCCGGCGGGGCGGCAGGGCCCTCTCCGCTCCCGGGGGCGCACAGGCCCGCCGGACCACCCTCGCCGACCCGCACGGGGCGCTGTTCACCGTCGTCGCCGCGTAGGGCTGTCCACCGGCTACAGCAGGCCGATGAGGTAGCCCACGAAGAAGACGAGGACGGCGGCGACGACGATCCCGATGAGTACGACCGGTACCGTGCTCCAGCCCTTGGTCGGGTTGTGGGTCTCGCGTGGGCCGGTCTCGGACAGGCCGCCCTCGGCGGGCGGGGTCTCGCCGGGCGGAACCTGGCCGCCCTCCTCCAGGCCGGTGGTCCGCTTCGGTTCAGGGTCAGGGTTGGCGTACGTCATACCTTCCGGGTGGACCTCGACGCACCCTCGTACACCTGGCAAGGCCCCGGATAGACTGTTCGGAGCTTCGATCGATTGTTGATATCTCGAACAGGAGGGGCCATGGGACGGCTCGTGCCCGCTGTGACCCGGGCGCTCGACATTCTGGAGCTGTTCCTGGAAGGGGACGGCACACTCTCGGCACCCGACATCGTGCGCAGGCTGCGCCTGCCCCGCACCACGGTGCACGAACTGGTCGGCACCCTGACCGCCCGCTCCTACCTGGTACCCGTCCCGGGCAAGGCGGGCCACTACCGGCTGGGGGTGCGCGCCTACCAGCTCGGCAGCCGGTACGCCGAACAGCTCGACCTCGCGGCCGAGGGGCAGCAGGTGGCCCGCTCGGTGGCCGAGACCTGCGAGGAGACGGTACATGTGGCGATCCTGGAGGACACCGACGTCATCTACGTCGCGAAGGTGGACTCCACCCAGGCGGTGCGCATGGTCTCGGCCGCCGGCCGGCGGCTGCCCGCCCACTGCACTGCGGTCGGCAAGATGCTGCTCGCCTCGCTGCCCGCCGAGGAACTCGCCGCCCGGATGCCGGACGACGCCGAGTTGCGCGCCATGACGTCCAACAGCATCACCGACCCCGCGACACTGCGCGAGGAACTGGCCCGGATCGCCGAGCGCGGGTTCGCCGTCGAGGAGAGCGAGTCCAACCCCGATGTCAGCTGTGTGGCCGCGCCCGTACGCGATCGCTCGGGCCGGGTGGTGGCGGCGCTGTCCATCTCCGTACCGTTGATCCGGTGGAGCGAGGAGCGCCGCGCCGAGCTGGCGGAGTTGGCGCGGCGCGGTGCGGTACGACTGTCCGAGAGACTGGGCCACAGGGGGCTGCGATGAGGGTGGAGACGGCACTGCGCGCGTCCGCCGAGCTGGGTGAGGGACCGACCTGGGACACCGCGGCCGGACGGCTGCTCTGGGTGGACATCCTCGCCTCCCGGGTCCATACCTTCGACCCGGCGACCGGCGACCGCACCGTGATGGCCACCGAACAGCATGTGGGCGCCGCCAAGCCGCGCGCGGGTGGCGGAGTCGTCGTCAATCTGCGCGACGGTGTCGGGCTGTACGAGGCGGACGGCCGCTTCTCCTGGCTGCGGCGCGATCCGGCGCCCGGCCGCCGCGGCAACGACGCGGCAGTCGCTCCCGACGGCGCGCTGTGGGCGGGCACGATGTACTACGACGAGACGCCCGGCGGCGGCTCGCTGGTGCGGCTCGCCCCGGACGGCACCGCCACTACCGCCCTCGACGAGGTCACCGTCTCCAACGGCACCGGCTGGAGCCCGGACGGGACGCTGATGTACTACGTCGACACTCCTACGCGGCGTATCGATGTCTTCGACGTCCGCGACGGCGGCGCCGTCGTCGCCGACCGGCGCCCGCTGGTCTCGGTCGAGGAGGGCGCCGGATTCCCGGACGGGCTGACCGTGGACGCGGACGGCTGCGTGTGGGTGGCCCTGTGGGACGGCGCCGCGGTGCGGCGCTACACCCCGGAGGGGGTGCTGGACCGGGTGGTCCCCGTTCCCGTCCGGCGGCCCACGGCGTGTGCGTTCGGCGGCGCGGGGCTCGGTGATCTGTACATCACCACGGCCCGCGTGGGCCTTGCGGCCCCCACCCCCCAGGACGGCTCCCTCCTGGTCCTGCCAGCAGCGGGCACGGGGCTGGCACAACCCCCCTTCGCGGGCTGACACCGACGCCCCGACGGGGGCCCGCGCCCCGAAGGGGCGCGGGGAACTGCGCGCCCAGCCACAAACGACCGGCAGACCGCAACGCACAACCAGGGGCAGCCCCTCCCCGGCGAAAGCCGAATATGAAGGGGCTGCCCCTCATGCGGGACAACTGCCGGTCAACGACCGGCCTTGCGCTTGTTCCAGACGTCGAAGCCGACGGCGGCGAGCAGCACCAGACCCTTGATGACCTGCTGGTAGTCGGTGCCGATGCCGACCAGGGACATACCGTTGTTGAGGACACCCAGCACGAGACCGCCGATGACGGCGCCCATCACGGTGCCGACGCCGCCGCTCATGGAGGCGCCACCGATGAAGGAGGCGGCGATGGCCTCCAACTCGAAGTTGAGGCCCGCCTGCGGGGTGCCCGCGTTCAGCCGCGCCGCGTAGACACAGCCGGCCAGCGCTGCAAGCACGCCCATGTTGACGAAGACCAGGAAGGTGACGCGCTGGTCCTTGACTCCGGAGAGCTTGGCCGCGGCCTTGTTGCCGCCCAGCGCGTAGACGTGGCGGCCGACGACGGCGTTGCGCATCACATAGCCGAGCCCGATCAGCAGGCCGCACATCACCAGCATGACGACCGGGACGCCGTGGAAGCTGGCGAGGGTCAGGGTGAAGGCGACCACGGCGGCGACCAGGGCCACGCACTTGGCGATCCACAGCCCGGTGGGCAGCACCTCCAGCTCGTAGGCCAACTGCCGTTTGCGGTCCCGGCGTTCGCGCAGCAGCAGGAAGACGATGGCGACCAGGCCGATCACCAGCGTGGGGTTGTGGTACTGCGTGTAGGGGCCCATCTCGGGGATGAAGCCCTTGGCGAGGTTCTGGAAGCCGGACGGGAAGGGGGACAGCGACTGGCCCTCCAGCACGATCTGCGTCAGACCGCGGAAGAGCAGCATCCCGGCCAGCGTCACGATGAAGGACGGGATGCCGACATAGGCGATGAAGAAGCCCTGCCAGGCCCCGGCGACCGCGCCGATCAGCAGCGAGAGCACCAGCGCCAGCACCCATGGCATGTCGTGTTTGACCATCATCACCGCGGACATCGCACCGACGAAGGCCACCAGTGAGCCGACGGACAGATCGATGTGACCGGCGATGATGACGATCATCATGCCCATGGCCAGGATGAGGATGTAGCCGTTCTGCTGGATCAGATTGGAGACGTTGTTCGGCAGCAGCAGCGTGCCGTCCGTCCATATCTGGAACAGCACGATGATGAAGACGAGCGCGGTGAGCATGCCGTACTGCCGCATATGGCCGCGCATGTTCTCCAGCAGCACGGCTCCCGCCGACCGTACGGCGGCCTGCACCGGGGGCGGTGCGTCCTCGGGTGGCGTGGGCGAGGTGGGCTTGGTCGTGGTGGTCATGGCGGGCCTCAGCTTCTGTTCCGGGTCATGTGGCGCATCAGGACTTCCTGGGTGGCGTCCGCACGGTCGATCTCGGCGGTGAGGCGGCCCTCGGCCATGGTGTAGATGCGGTCGCACATCCCCAGCAGCTCGGGCAGTTCGGAGGAGATGAACAGCACGGCCTTCCCCTGCGCGGCGAGTTTGTCGATGACGGTGTAGATCTCGTACTTGGCGCCCACGTCGATGCCCCGGGTCGGCTCGTCGAGGATCAGCACCTCGGGGTCGGCGTGGATCCACTTGCTGAGCACGACCTTCTGCTGGTTGCCGCCGGAGAGCCGGCCGGTCTGCTCGTGGACCGTGGGGGCCTTGATGTTCATGGACTTGCGGTAGCGCTCGGCGACCGAGCTCTCCCGGTGCTCGTCCACCACGCCGTACCGCGCCAGCTCCGACAGCGAGGCCAGCGAGACGTTGCGGTTGATGGTGTCGAGGAGGTTGAGCCCGTACTGCTTGCGGTCCTCGGTGACATAGGCGATGCCCGCGTCGATCGCCGCCGGCACCGTCCTGGTGCGTACCTCGCGGCCCGCGACCCGCACGGTGCCGGACTCGTAGCGCCCGTAGGAGCGGCCGAAGACGGACATGGCCAACTCGGTACGGCCGGCGCCCATCAGCCCGGCGATGCCCACGATCTCGCCCCGGCGCACCGTCAGCGAGGCGTCGTCGACGACCTTGCGCTGCTGGTCGACGGGGTGCCGGACCGTCCACCCGGACACCTCCAGGGCCGTGCTGTGCTCGCCCTCGAAGGGAGTGCGGTCGGGGAAGCGGTGGTCGAGATCGCGGCCGACCATGCCGCGGATGATGCGGTCCTCGGACAGCTCGGGAGTGTCGCCCGGGTGCTCCCGTACGGTCAGCGTCTCGATGGTGCGCCCGTCGCGCAGGATGGTGACGGTGTCGGCGATGCGCCGGATCTCGCCCAGCTTGTGGGAGATGACGATGCTGGCGATGCCCTGCTCGCGCAGCTCCAGGATCAGGTCCAGGAGGGTGGCGCTGTCCTCGTCGTTGAGCGCCGCGGTGGGCTCGTCCAGGATCAGCAGCTTCACCTCCTTGGACAGCGCCTTGGCGATCTCCACCAGCTGCTGCTTGCCGACGCCGATGTCGGCCACCGGGGTCTGCGGGTTCTCCCGCAGACCCACCCGGCGCAGCAGCTGGGCCGCCCGCCGCATGGTGGCGTTCCAGTCCACCAGGCCGCGCGCGCTGCCGCGCTGTTCGTTGCCGAGGAAGATGTTCTCGGCGATGGACAGGAACGGCACCAGTGCCAGCTCCTGGTGGATGATGACGATGCCGCGCTGCTCGCTGGCGCGGATGTCCTTGAAGGCCACCGGCTCGCCCTGGAAGAGGATCTCCCCCTCGTAGCTGCCGTGCGGGTGGACGCCGCTGAGCACCTTCATCAGCGTCGACTTCCCGGCGCCGTTCTCCCCGCAGATGGCGTGGACCTCACCGGGGCGCACGGTCAGGTTGACGTCGCTGAGCGCCTTGACACCGGGGAAGGTCTTGGTGATGCCCCGCATTTCGAGGACGGGGCGCTCCCGCTCCGCGCCGTCGGAGCCGGCGGCGCCGCTCGCGCTGTCGACTGCCGGGCTCACTTGAGCTGCCCCTTGGTGAAGTAGCCCTCATCGATGAGGAGCTGGGTGTTCGTCTTGTCGACGGAGACGGGCTTGAGCAGGTAGGCGGGGACGACCTTCTTGCCGTTGTCGTAGTCGGTGGTGTTGTTGACCTCCACCTTCTTGCCGGTCAGTACGGCGTCGCCCATCTGCACGGCCTGCTTGGCGAGTTTACGGGTGTCCTTGAAGACGGTCTGGGTCTGCTGTCCGGCGACGATGGACTTGACCGAGGCCAGCTCGGCGTCCTGCCCGGTGACGATGGGCAGCGGGTGGCGCTTGCTGCCGTAGCCGGCGCTCTTGAGCGCGGAGATGATGCCGATGGAGATGCCGTCGTAGGGCGAGAGCACCGCGTCCACGTCGGTGCTGCCGTAGTTCTTGCTGATCAGGTCGTCCATGCGCTTTTGCGCCGTGCCGCCGTCCCAGCGCAGCGTGGTGGCCTGGTTCATCTTCGTCTGCTTGCTGCGCACGACGAGCTGGCCGGACTTCATGAAGGGCCGAAGCTTCTTCATGGCGCCGTTCCAGAAGTACTTGGTGTTGTTGTCGTCGGGCGAGCCCGCGAACAGCTCGATGTTGTAGTGCTTGTCCGCGCTCTTGTCCGGCTTCTTCAGCTTGAGCCGGTCGAGGATGTACTGGCCCTGCAGTTCGCCGACGCGCTCGTTGTCGAAGGACGCGTAGTAGTCGACGTTCTTGGTGCCGAGGATGAGCCGGTCGTAGGAGATGACCGGGATGTTGGCGTCGGCGGCCCGCTTGAGGACATTGGTGAGGGCTGAGCCGTCGATGGCGGCGATGACCAGCAGCCGGTGCCCCTTGGTGATCATGTTCTCGATCTGGGCGACCTGGTTCTCCACCTTGTCGTCCCCGTACTGCAGGTCGGTCTTGTACCCGGCCTTGCGGAACTGCTTGGCCATGTTCTTGCCGTCGGCTATCCACCGCTCGGACGACTTGGTGGGCATGGCCAGGCCGATGGTGCCGCCCTTGCCCTTGTCGGGCTGGTAGCGGCTGCCGCCGCGGGCCTCCTGACCGCAGGAGGTCAGTGCGGCGGTGAGCGCGGCGGCCAGCACCGCCGACGCGGCGATACGGCATCTGCGGGTGCGCATGTCAGTTCCCTCCAGGCTCGGTGTGCTCGAAGCGGTGCAGCGTGCCCGGCAGTCGGGAGCCGAGCGGGGACATCCCGCCCTCGGCGCCGTGCCGGGCCAGCAGATCCAGCGCGAGCCGCCCGCGGCGCACCCGCTCCCGCGCCGTGTCCAGCACGGTGTCGCGCATGTGCCGTCCGGACGGGTAGAGGCCGGGGGCCTTGGCCAGCCCGAATTTGAGATAGAGCGGGGCGCCGCGCCGGATCAGCTCGGCCAGCTCGTACATCCGCACATAGCCGCCGAGGTCGTCGGGCGCCTCGATGTACATGTCCATGGGGGCCGCGCTGACCCGTCGGATCTCGGTGAGGTGGTCGAGCGTCAGATCGCTGGGCACATTCAGCGAGTCGGCGCCGAGCCGCTCGTAGACGGCGTACGAGGCGGGGTTGACCGGGCCGATCAGCGCGGACACCTTGAGCGTGGTGTCGGCGGGCAGGATGCCGGTGGCGCGCGCCCGGTGCAGCGTCCACAGCACGCCCTCGTCGGCGACGAGCAGGCAGCGCACGCCCAGTTCGGTGGCGCGCACCGCGTCCTCCACACAGCCGGCGAGCGCGCTGTGGCCGCGCGCCCGCAGCCCGCCGCCGCCGGAGTCGGTGCGGGTGGCGGCGCCGGTGTCCCAGGTGCCGCGCGGACCGGTGAACAGGCACAGCTCGATGTCCCGTTCGGCACACGCCTCGACCATCTCGGTGATCTCGGCGTCGGTGAGCATCCAGATGCCGCTGCCCTGGCTGATGCGGTGCAGCGGTACATCGAGCCGTGCGGACTCCTTGAGGACGACGGCCAGCGCCTCGGGCCCCTCGCAGGAGGGCACCTCGGTGCGCCAGCGGCCGCCGTCGGGGAAGGTGTGCGGGGAGGCGTCGGCGGGCTCGGGCCGGGGTACGGCCAGCTCCAGCGCGCTGAGCGCGGGTTCGCCGGGGAGGCGGGGGGTGGTGCTGGTGGTCACAGGGCTCCTTCGGTACGGGACAGAGGCCACGCGGGGGGCGGGGTTCAGGGGTGCAGCAGGACCTTGCCGACGGCGGGATCACCATCCGCGACGAGCGCGAGGGCCTTCTCGAACTCGGCCAGCGGCAGCCGGTGGGTGACCAGCGGCAGCGGGTCCAGCAGCCCGGCGGCGAAGGTGCGCACCGCGTGTGCCCAGGCGGCGGGCGGGGCCCCGAAGACGGTGTCCACCCGCAGCTGGCCGAAGACCAGCGCGGCGGGGTCGAGCTCGGTGGCTCCGGCCGGCGGAATGCCGGTCAGTACCAGCCGTCCGCCGCGCCGCAGCAGTCCGGCGGCCTGCCGGGCGGCTCCGGGCGCGCCCGCCGCCTCGACGACGGTGTCGTAGCCGCCGAGTCCCTCGGTCTCCCGGTGGTGGCGGTAGGCGGTGGCGCCGAACCCGGCGGCGAGCGACGCGCGCTCCGGGCGGGCGCCGACCAACAGCAGCTCGGCGGGTGAGCCCAGCGCCAGCAGCTGGACGGCGAGCATCCCCAGCGTTCCGTCGCCGACGACGGCCACCCGGTCACCGGGGCGTACCCGGGCCCGGAGCGCGGCTGCCGCGACACAGGCCGCGGGCTCCAGCAGCGCGGCGGCCGTCAGGTCCGCCTCGTCGGGCAGCGGGTGCAGCAGGCGGGCCGGGAGGGTGAGGGTGGGGGCCATGGCACCCGGCTCGGTGAAACCGGTCTCGGCGTATCCGGCGGTGCACAGCGTGGTGTCACCGGTGTGGCAGCGTTCGCACACCTGGCAGTTGCGGAACCCCTCCCCCACCACCTTGCGCCCCACCACGGCCTCCGGCACCCCGTCGCCGGCCTCGACGACCGTGCCCGACCACTCGTGGCCGGGCGTGACGGGGTAACGGGCGTACGGTGCCGGGCGGTTGCCCTGGTACAGCTCCCGGTCGCTGCCGCAGATCCCGGCCGCGTGGATGCGCACCAGTGCCTCTCCGGGGCCGGGCGGGCGCGGGGTGTGCGGAGCGAGGCGGGCGGCGCCGGGCCCGTCCAGTACGACGGCAGGGCCGGCCGATTCCGTGCCGTCCGGGGCCGCGTTCACCGGTTGCCGCCGTCGGGGTTGCGGGTCTCCCAGCCCTCGGCCCACAGGTCGAAGTGGGCGCGCTGCTGCGGGAACTCGGCCGCCGCGTCGGTGTCCAGCTCGACGCCCAGGCCCGGTGCGTCGGAGAGGGTGAAGCAGCCGGTCTCGGGGTCGACCTGGGGCGCACCCTTGACGACCTTCTTGATCTCGGCGTCGGCGAAGTCGTTGAAGTGCTCCAGCACCTTGAAGTTGGGCGTCGCGAAGCCCACCTGGAGGCTGGCGGCGGTCAGTACGGGGCCGCCGACGTTGTGCGGGGCCACGAGCATGTAGTGGGTCTCGGCGGTGGCCGCGAGCTTGCGGGTCTCGGCGATGCCGCCGAGGTGGCCGAGGTCGGGCTGGAGGATGTCGGCCGCCTGGCTCTCGAACAGCTCCCGGAACTCGATCCGGTCGTGGATGCGCTCCCCCGTCGCCACCGGGATGTCCACCTTGTCGGCGACCTTGGCGAGGGCCTTGAGGTTCTCCGGCGGCACCGGCTCCTCCAGCCATGCGGGCCGGAACGGCGCCATCTCGTGGGCGAGCCGCACGGCGGTGGCGGGCGCGAAGCGGCCGTGCATCTCCAGCATCAGTTCCGCCTCGGGGCCGATGGCGTCCCGCACCGCCTCGATGAGGGAGACCGCGTAGCGGGTGTCCTCGTGGGAGAGCTCCAGGTGCCCGGTGCCGAACGGGTCGATCTTCAGCGCGCGGTAGCCGCGGGCCATGACGTCCTTGGCGGCCTGGTGGTAGGCCTCGGGGGTGCGCTCGGTGGTGTACCAGCCGTTGGCGTACGCCTTGACGGTGTCGGTGACGTTGCCGCCCAGCAGCTGCCAGACGGGTACGCCCAGCGCCTTGCCCTTGATGTCCCAGCAGGCCATCTCCACACAGGCGATGCCGGACATCACGATCTCGCCCGCGCGCCCGTAGTCCCCGTACTTCATCCGCCGTACGAGGTCCTCCGTACGGAACGGGTCGGAACCGGTGATGTGGTTGGCCTCCGCCTCCCGCAGATAGCCGAGCAGCGCGTCGGTGTGGCCCAGCATCCGGGTCTCGCCGACACCGGTGAGTCCTTCGTCGGTGTGGACCTGGACATAGGTGAGGTTCCGCCAAGGCGTCCCGACCACGTGGGTGCTGATACCGGTGATGCGCACGAGAGCCGCTCCTGTGAAGTCGTTCGCTACGTTCGATATTTCGTCACGCGTTCGAAATAGCGATGTGACACTAAGGAGGGGCGAGAGGGGTGTCAATGGTCGCGACGCGCTTTTCTGTGCGAGTCGTTGGTGGGCACTGATCGACCTTGTTGCCCCGTGTCAGGGGAACCTTATTGCCCGGCGTCAGCGGCGGGGAGTGATCCTGCTGTGAATCCGGTAGCGGTGCGGCTCCAGATCGTCGTCCGGCGGCCGCAGCCGGACGGTCACCGGCCCCGCGAAGCTGAAGTGCCGCTCGGCGGCGTGCCGTCGCACCTCGGACGCGAGCCGCGCACCGACCGCGCCGGCCTCGCCCGCCAGCCGCGCATAGCTGTCGGCCGGCAGTTCCAGCTCGAAGGCGTTGGGCACCACGGTGCGATCCCGGCCCACGATCACCGCCTTGGCGTCGCACTCGCGGCGCAGCACCTCGAGCACCTCGACCGGCTCACCGGGCCCACGGGCAAACAGGCGCCACAGGGAGCCGGAGAAGCGCTCCATCCTGCCTTCGACGTCATGGAAGAACTTCATCGCTCCCCGCTTCCCGCCCCACGCGGTAAGCATGTCCCCCCGAACGGGTGGCGCTTGCCGGGAGCGGGTGCGGGGGCCATCCACCGGTGCCCGGTCAGGAGGCGGGCGGCGCCCAGCCGTTGGGGCAGGAGCGGGCCCGGGAGCCGTAGACGTAGTCGACGAAGTTGCGCAGTTCCTCCCGCCACAGCCGCATCTCGTGCCCGCCGGGCCCGGTGCAGTAGCGGTGGGCGACCCCGCGACTGCGGAGCGGACGGTGGAGATCCTCGTTCCAGCCGTGGATGTCGGCCTCGCCCGTCCCCGCGTACAGGGCGAGCCGGCCGTCGTAGGCCGTGTACGACGCCTCGCTCCCGGCGACCTGTACCGGATTGAAGGCGGCCCAGCCCGAGGAGGGGCCGAAGACCGTGCTCATCCGGTAGGACGTGCTGCCGGTGACCCGGTACTTCCCGTCGAGCAGTCCGGTCCAGGAGAAGGCCGCACCGTAGAACCACAGGGAGTCGCCGACGGTCTGCTGGGCGGCGGCGGGCCGGATGTCCGTACCGCCGGAGAAGGCGCCGACGGCGGAGAAGAGATCCGGATGCGCCGCCGCGTACTTCAGCGCGCCCAGCCCGCCCATCGAGGCACCGGCCACCGCCCGCCCCGAACGGTCGGTCCGCGTCGCGAAGTTGGCGTCCACCCACGGCAGCAGCCGGCGGATGTGGAAGGTCTCCCACCGGGGGGCGAAGTTGCCGTCCGTATGCCCCTGCCAGTCGCTGTACCAGCCCGCCTTACCGCCCTCCGGCATGACGACGATGCCGTTGAACGCGGTCCCCCGCAGGGTTTCGACGATGTCGCCGCCGTCCGGCTTCGACCACTGCTCGACATCGGCCGCCCCACCGTGCAGCAGATACAGCACCGGGTACTGCTGGCGCGGGTCGTAGTCGGCGGGCAGCAGGATGCGGGCCTTCACCGGCTTGCGCACCGGGTCGATGGAGGGAGCGCCCGGGCCGGCCGGGCGGAAGATCGCGTCGGTGAGGAAGGTCGCCTCACCCAGCCGCCCGCCGAAGCCGGGCACCTCGCGCCAGGATCGGAGCGCCAGCCCGTGCGAGTCGGGAGCCGGGAGCGCGGGCAGCACGCTCGCCCTGGCCGCCGCCTCACCGGTTGCCTGCGCGGGGGCGGCACCGGCCGCGAGCGGAGCGAGCGCGAGCAGCCCGGCCAGCAGGCATACGCGTACGGACCGGCGTGAGGCCCTGCGTACGGAACCGGGTGCGGGTCCGGGTACGGGTACGGATCTGGGTGCTGGTCCGGCTGGTCCGGGTACGGATCTGGATGCGGAGCTCTTCTCGGGTGGCCGCATGGCCCCTCCCCTGTTCGCCAGTGCTCGACAGATGTGCCGCTGACGAGGGGAACGTAGGTCTCCGTGCGCCCAAGGGGCATCCAGCAGCCGGTTGGTCCCGCACGGCGCCGACCGGCACCAGCGAGGTAGCGGGCCGACCGCCCTCCAACCAGCACGGTATTGCGTGCCACCGGCCCTGGGGCTCGGAGGGGCGCGGACAGGCCCGGAGGAGCCCGGAACGGCCCGGAGAGGCGCGGAGGGGTGCGGAGGCACAGCCCCCGCCCACCTCCTCCGTCAGCTGCGGTGGGACTCGGTGTGCAGCCCGAGTGCCTGTGCCAGCTCCTGCACGTTGGTGAAGCGCTGGTCGGCGGGGAGCCCCTCGGCCATCTCCAGGAGCCGGTCAGGGGCGTGCTCGGCGCGCAGCGCGTCCAGCACCTCCTCGCGCCCGGTCGGGTACAGATGCCGGCCCAGGTACTGCGCGATCTCGGAGCGCAGCTCGACGTCGCGCGAGGTCATCCCGTCCGGGGTGCCTCCGGTGCGCAGGGCCTGCGGGTCCCGGTAGGGCTCGGGCTGGTCCTCGCCCGAGGGCTCCATCTCCCGCGCCTCCTCGCGGTTGGAGCGCAGATCGCCGCGCAGCCGCTTCTTGGCCTCGTCGTCCTGGATCGGTCCGTTCTTGTCGTTCTCCTGCATGGTGTGCTCCTTACGTGCTGAGCAGACAGAAGGAGGCGCCCTTGGGGTCACGGAGCGTCGCCGTCCGCCCCAGGGGGCCCTCCCGGGGCGGGGTGGCGACCGTGCCGCCCTCCCGTTCCACGGCGCTCACCGCCGCGTCAAGATCGGGTACCCGGAAGTACGGCTCCCATCGCGGCCGGATGCCCGGATCGGGCGGCGACTCCAGCGCGCCACCGCGCAACCCGGCCACCGGGTGGCCGTCCACCCGGACGACGATCTCGTCGTACTGCTCCTCATAGGTGACCCCATGGCTCGGATCCTCCATCCAGTCGAAGATCTCGCCGTAGAAGACCGCGGCGGCGAAGGCGTCGGAGGTGTGCAGCTGGAGCCAGGCGGGGGCGGGACCCGAGCCGACCCACCAGGAGGCGGGCCCGTCGCCCTGCCACAGCCCGAACGGCGCGCCCCACCGGTCGGCCGCGATGACGGAACGGCCGCCACCCGTCCGCAGGGGGCCCACCGCCACGGTGGCACCCCGCTCGGAGATCCGCTCCGCGACCACGTCGGCGTCCTCGACATGGAAGTACACCGTCCAGCGCTCGGCCTCGGGGCCCGCGCCCGCGGTCAGCTGGTTGATCCCGGCCACCGGCTGGCCGTCCACCGTGGCGATCCGCGCGTCGGGGCCCGCGTCCGAGGAGACGAACGTCCAGCTCAGCACCGGTCCGTAGAAGTCTTCGGCGGCCCGTTGATCGGGGGCCATCAGACTCACCCAGCAGGGCACTCCGCCGACCGAAGCCATGTGTCCGCCTTCCCGCCGCGTGGCGACATCGTGCGTGCTCCACTCAGGGTACATAGCGGCGCGTACCTGGCATAACGGACAGCGGCCTGACGGACACCGGGCCGGACCGGTCCGAACGGCTCAGACACCGCCGGGGGCGCTCGCGGACCGGCCCACACGGTGGGGGAGCAGCAGCCGGGCGGCGCCGGCCTGGACGGCGTACCGGCCGGCCAGGCGGGCGGTCAGCAGATACGGCGCGTCGGCGGTCGGCACCTGGTGGAGGTGGGTCGCTTCCGACAGCAGCAGATCGGCGTCGCGGGCCAGCCGCGGGATGTCGGGGCTCGGCCCCATGTCACCGGTGTAGGCGAGCACGGCCTCCGGCGTGCTCAACCGGAGGCCGGCGTTGGGCACGAAGTGCGGCAGCAGCCAGGTGTCGGTCACGAACGGGCCGATCTCGAACCGGTCGCCCCGGCCACCCCCGACGAACAGCTGTTTTCCCGGGCGACGGCCGACGCGGCCGGGGCCCCGACGCGTGAGCGCCCGCCCTCAGCGCCGCAGCCGGAAGGTGGCGATCTCCCACGGCCGCAGCGGCACCGTGACGGCCCCGCCTGACACCGCCGACGGCTCACCCTGCTCGACCGGCCGGCCCAGCAGATCGCACCGTACGGCGGCGCGCAGCCCGGGCAGCGCGAGCCGGACGGCCGCCGGGTGCGGGGACTGGGCGACGACCCGTACCTCCAGCTGCCCTTCCCGCTGCCGTACCGAGCTGAGGACGACGCCCTCGCCCGCGACGGACAGTCCCTCGGCCGCGTCGGGCAGCGGGGTGGCGGCGGGGGCGGTACCGTGCAGAGCGGCGAGCGGATGGCGGAAGGACTCGGCAGCCGAGTGCACCCCGCTGCGGTGCCACTCACCCGGATACGGCAGCAGCCCGAAGGTCACCGTGCGCAGCCCCCGGCACTGGGCCTGCGGAGTGGCGAACTCGCCGCCGGCGGGCTCGTCGCGCCACACATGCCGGTTGCGGGACATCCGCCCGGTGGGCCGCAGCAGCGTCAGGGCCAACTCGGTGCCGCCACCGACCAGTTCGTACTCGGTGGCGTGCTCCAGCAGCACGGCGGCGCCACCGGCCGCGACGAAGGCGGAGGCGGGAAACGTCGGCAGCGGCTCCTCGCCGAAGCCGCCCTCGGCGGTCAGGCCCCGCTCGACGACGGCGAACTGACCCTCGCCGTAGGAGGCTTCGGCCCGGCGGGGCAGCGGGATGTGCAGCCGGACCCGGTGGTCGTCGCTGCGGTTGTCGAACCGGACCGCCAGCCGCACGAACCGCTCCCCGGCCCGCAGTTCGACGCGCGTGGTCACCGTCGTCGGCTCGCTGCCGACCAAGCGGCCGTCACCGGCGAAGTCGCCGGCCACCAGCCAGGCGTAGCGCCGTTCGACCTCGTACGCGCCGGTCAGCGGCCCCTCGGCGACCCGGCGGACGGTGACCTCCTGCGGCCGGTCCACCAGGACGTCATGAGCGGGCGGGGCGTAGTTGTAGGTGTCGCCCAGGTCGCCGCCGTCCACCACCCGGCCGGCGCCGGCCAGTTCCACCCCCTCCGCGGTCCGTACGGCGAAGGTGCCGTCCTCGGCGAGCTCCACGGTGAGCAGGCCGTTGGCCAGTACGCCGTCCGCGGCGGTGACCGGGTGCGCGGGGCCGGGCGTCGCGGGGGCATCCGAGGGCCGGAAGCCGGGCACGGCGCGCACGGCGGTGCGGCCCAGCGCCGGTACGGAGACCAGCGCGGCGACCCGCTGCCGCGGCTCCGCCTCGATGACCACCCGCCAGTCGCCTTCGGTGTCCCCGGCGGCCTGCCCTTCGCCGCCGTGCCCGTCACCGTGCCCGCCGCCCTCCTCGGCCCCGGACCGGGCCGCGGCCAGCGCGGCCTCGACCTCGGCGATGTCGAAGGGCAGCTCGCTCTTGCGGGCGACGGTGAAGTGCAGCAGCCGCCGGGCGGGATCGACACGCCAGCCGGTGATCTCCTGGCCGTACAGCTCGCTGCCGTGGACGCGGGCCAGTACGACGGGCAGTCGGCGGGCGGGGACGGTGTCGTCGGCCAGCAGCCGGGGGGCGGTGGCGACGGGCTGCGCCGGGAAGACGCTGCCGTCGGCCGCGACGAGGTGGACCGGGCCTTCCCCGGCGACATCCAGCTCCACCAGCTCGGTGCGCGGCGCGGGCGTCGGATTGAGCAGCAGATGCGCGTCGTGCGGAACGTGCGAGGCGAGCTGTCCGCCGACCATGTCGCGTACGGCCAGGCCCAGTTGCTCGGCCTCGGCGATGCGCGCCGCGACCTGCTGC
This sequence comes from Streptomyces smyrnaeus, assembly GCF_017676345.1. GTDB lineage: Bacteria > Actinomycetota > Actinomycetes > Streptomycetales > Streptomycetaceae > Streptomyces > Streptomyces smyrnaeus. The sequence continues at coordinate 130,340 of NZ_JAFFZM010000017.1, forward strand.
GCCGTCTCGTCGCAGCCGCATCCGGTGACCGAGTCGTGGCAGGAGACCTCGATGAGGCGCTGCCAGGCCAGCTCCAGGAAGCGCTGCGCCGAGCCGTCGAACCAGAGCGCGGCCAGCGGCTCCGCGTACCGTTCCACGGCGCGTTCGGCGCGGGCCATGGCCTGCTTGAGCGGGGCGCGTGCCGACAAGACGCCGGGCAGGATGTTGGCCCGCGCATGGCTGCGCAGTTCACCGTGGACCGTGCGCAGGCCCGCGACATCGGTGGGCTGGGCGGCGAAGTACTCGGCCATGGTCGCCAGCCGCAGCCGCACCCCGCCCCGCGCGGCGTGCCGGCTGTTGTGGCGCTCCAGCAGATCGGCGAGGTCGGCGGCGGGCGCGGTGTGGTCCGAGCCGTACATCGCCAGCATCGGGGAGCCGTCCGGGCGCCACGGGCGGAGTTTCGCCGCGACGGCGCGGGCCCGTTCGGCGACCTTCTCGGGGTCGTCGAACAGTCCGGCGGCGCTGCCGTACCCGCCCGCGGCCAGATACTCGGTGCGGATGGCGGTGCCGTCGGGTGCCGTCCAGGCGAAGGCGTGGCTGTCCACGGCGGCCGGCACCCCACGCCACACGCAGGCGTGTTCGAGTCCGGCGCCGCGCAGGATCTGCGGCAGCTGCGCGCAGTGCCCGAACATGTCGGGCAGATAGCCGACGGGCAGCGCACCGCCCATCTCCTGGCTGCGGCGCAGCCCGGTCTCGAGGTTGCGGACGATGTTCTCGCCCGAGCACAGGAACTCGTCCAGCAGGATCTGCCAGGGTCCCACGGCGAGCCGGCCGGCCTTCACCAGCGCGGTCAGCCGCTCACGCTGCTCGGGGCGCACCTCCAGATAGTCGTCCACCGCGACGGCCTGCCCGTCGAGGGTGAAGCGTTGGCGCGGATCGTCGTCCATCCGCTCCAGCACCTCGTCCAGCAGCCCGATGAGCTGCAGACGGAACTGCTGGAAGGGCAGATACCACTCCCGGTCCCAGTGGGTGTGCGGCACGATGACGAGTTCGTCCGTGTGCGGCTGGGTGACGTCCATGTCGCTCATCCGGATGCTGCCTCTCCGTCACAGGGGTGCTGGTGGCGGGCCGCGCACACCGCGCCGGCGCGCCGCTCGGTGTGCGGGCCCTCGCCGGCGCCGCGCGCGGCCCCGGCCTGCGGGGTCAGCCGCACAGGGCGACCACCTCGCAGGTGTGGGTCTCGAGTCGGTGCAGGCCCTGCCCCGCCGGGAGGCTGACGGCGTTGCCCCGTACGACCGTGCGGGTGCCGTCCGGCCGCACCAGGACGGTGCCGTCGGCGTCCAGGGCGAGGAGTTCGTCTCCGTGGCGCAGCAGCACGGCGGCGTCCGGTCCGGCCGAGACGGCGGTGCGGCCCGCGGCCAGACCGCCCAGCACGTCGCCGTCCTCGCACAGCACCCAGGTGGTGGGGGTGCCGAGGGGGCGACCCTGTTCGGGCCGGTGGAAGTCGCTGCCGCCCAGCGGGACGACGTCGTCCCGCCAGGCCCGCGCCCAGGCGAGGGGCGCCCCGTGCCGCCGGTCCGCCCAGGAGTGGTGCCACAGCTCGGCGTGCCTGGGCCGCCGTCCGGCGAAGGGGAGTTCCCAGGCGCAGTCGTCGGCCAGCGGGTGGTTGACGGACAGCAGACCGCCCGCGGCCTCGGCCCGGGTCAGCCAGTCCGCGGCCGGGCGGCGGAAGTCGATCCACCCGGTGTCACCGAAGACGTTGGCGTGGCCGAGATCGGTGGTGACCTCCTGGCCGGGCAGCAGGCCGATGCCCTGGCGGCGGCCGGCCGCCGCCAGCGCGGGGTGGTGGCTGACGGTGTTGTGGTCGGTGACGGCGAGGAAGTCCAGGCCCTCGGCTGCCGCGGCGCGGGCCAGTTCGTCGACGGTGAGGGTTCCGTCGCTGTGCTCGGTGTGGGCGTGCAGGTCACCGGCCAGCCATCGCGCGCCGCCGTGGGAGGGCACCGTGCGCCGGGCGCGCCGGTCCGCCGGGGCGAGCGGTGGCGGGGTGGCGGCCGACGGCGCGGCGGGCGGCTGCGTGGCGCACCGCGCCCGTACCTGGTACGGCAGCCCTTCCGGCGGTATGCGGTGCAGCCGCAGGAGGACCTGCCAGGTGCCGGGGACGAGCGGGCCCGGAAGGTAGCCGGGGGTGGCCCGCTCCTCCGCCACGGTGACGGTGTCGCGGGCGCCGCCCGACCAGCCGCGGAACTCCCCCTCGGGTCCCAGGAGCCCCAGATCCAGCACACCGGCGCGCCGCGGGTAGCTGAGCGTGAGGGTGAGCGCGGCCGTGCCGGCGGGTACGTCCACGGGGAGCGCACGCAGTATGCCGTCGGCGCGGTGCTCCATCGTCCAGGTGCCGCGGTGCGTGTGTTCGCGCGCCGTCACGAGGGCACCGGCTCCGCGTCGTCTGCCGGACCGTCTCCCACGCCGTTGCCCGGACCTTCCGCCGGGCCGCTCACCGTGGCGTCCGTGGTGCCGTGCTCCGCGACGAGGTCTCCGTCCCGGTACAGCAGCGCCCGGTCGTTGCGCGGTACGGCCCATCCGCGGTTGCCGGGCTCCGGCTCGTGGTCCTCGGAGACGACGACCTGTACGCTCACCCCGCCGTCGCACTCCAGGGTGACCAACTGGGCGCTGCCCAGGTTCTCGACGACGGAGACGGTGCCCGCCACGGCGCCTTCGGCCGGGACGTCGGACCACCTCAGATACTCGGGGCGGATACCGTAGACGACCTTCTCCCCCGCCTCGGTCAGGGACGCGGCGGCGTCGGGCAGCGGCAGCTCACCGCCGGCCACCCGTACCGCACCGGGTGCCGTCACCTCGCCGTCCACCAGATTCATCGGCGTCGACCCGATGAACGAGGCGACGAAGGTGCTGGCCGGGCGGCGGAAGACCTCGGTCGGGGTGCCGACCTGCCGCAGTTCGCCGCTCTCCATGACGGCCAGCCGGTCGGCCATGGCCAGCGCCTCGGCCTGGTCGTGGGTGACGAAGACGGTGGTGACGCCCAGTTCCCGCTGCAGCTTCTTGAGGAAGGTGCGGGCCTCCAGCCGCATCCGCGCGTCCAGATTGGACAGCGGCTCGTCGAACAGGAAGACCCGTGGACGGCAGGCCATGGCGCGGGCCAGCGCGGCGCGCTGCTGCTGCCCGCCGGACAGTTGGCCCGGCCTGCGCTCGACCAGCGGGCCGAGGCCGAGTTCCTCGGCGGTCCGGCGGGCCTTGGCCGCGCGCTCCGCCCTGCCCACCTTCTTGACCTTCAGGGGGTAGGCGATGTTCTCCTCGACGGTCATGTGCGGGAAGAGGGCGTAGTCCTGGAAGACCATGGCGATGTCGCGCTCGCCGGGCTGCAGGGCTGTGACGTCGCGGTCGCCGATGTGGACGGTGCCGCCGCTGGCGGCCTCCAGGCCCGCGATGGTGCGCAGCAGGGTGGACTTGCCGCAGCCGGAGGGGCCCAGGAGGGCGAAGAACTCGCCGTCGCGGACGGTCAGGTCCAGGTCGTGCAGGGCCCGTACGCCGCCGGGGTAGACCTTGGCGAGCCGGTTGAGGGTGATGTCTGCCATCAGGCCTTGATCCCTCCGTGGAAGCGGAAGCCGTAGCGGCGGCTGACGAAGAGGAACATCAGCACGACCGGCAGGGAGTACAGCAGGGAGAAGGTGGAGATGAGCGCCAGGTCGGGCTGGCCGCCTTCGGTGTAGAAGGTGTACATGACCACTGCCGCGGGCGACTTGTCGGGCGAGCGCAGCAGCAGGAACGGAATGAGGAAGTTGCCCCACACCTGGGCGATCGTCCAGACGCCGACGGTGGCCAGGCCGGGCCGTACGACGGGGACGACGACGTCCCACATGACCCGCAGCGGGGAGGCGCCGAAGACGCGTGCCGACTCCTCGTAGGAGCGCGGCGTGGTGTCCATGAAGTCCTTGAGGATGAAGATGGCCGCCGGCAGGAGCCCGCCGGTGAGGACGAGGATGACGCCGAGGTAGGAGTCGACCAGGTTCAGTTCGGCCGCCAGCAGGAAGATCGGCACCATCGCGGCCGTGCCGGTGACGATGGAGGACAGCAGCAGCAGCGCGTACAGCAGCCCGTCCCGGCCCCGGATGCGGACCCGGCTGAGGGCGTAGGCGGCGAGCGCGGAGAGGCCGACGACGAGCACCGCGCTGCCCACCGCCAGGATCAGCGAACTGGCCAGCGAGTCGACGGCGTTGGGGTTGTTCCACAGCCGCTTGAAATTGGCGAGGGTGAAGTCGGGCAGCGAGGCGGTGACGCCCGGGTGCGCGTCGAAGGGCGCGGCGGCCAGCCACAGCATGGGCAGCGCGAAGAACGCCAGGGCGAGCGCGACCAGGACGTAGGCGCCGATGCCGCGCAGCAGCGCCGGCACGGGGTTGGTTCCGGTTCTCACGCCGCCTCCTTCTGACCGCTGCCGCGTGCCTTCCGCCGTGCCGTGCGGGACTTCTTCCCCGCCGTCCCGGACTTGTTCCTCTGCCCCAGCAGCCGTAGGTAGATCACCGCGACGACGAGGTTGATCAGCAGCATCAGGAAGGAGATGGCGGCGCCGTAGCCCAACTCCCCGCTTCCCAGCGCCGTCTTGTAGATGTGGACGGGCAGCGTCTCGGTCGCTCCGTCGGGTCCGCCCGCGGTGATGAGGAACGGCGTGAAGTCGTTGAACGTCCACAGGCTGATCAGCAGCAGATTGGTCAGGATGTGGCCGCGGATACGCGGGAAGACCACGTCCCGCAGCTGCTGCAGGCCGCCGGCCCCGGCCAGCCGCGCGGTCTCCAGATGGGAGGCGGGCACATTTCCCAGGGCCGCGCTGTAGAGCATCATCGAGAAGGCGCTGCCGCGCCAGATGTTGTAGACGACGATCGACAGCATCGGGTGGTCCAGCAGCCAGGCCGCGCCCGGCGTACGGAGCAGCTCGTTGAGGGTGCCGCCGTCCCGGTCGAGGAAGGCGATCCACAAGAAGGCGACGACCGAGCTGGGCAGGATCCACGCGAGCATGACCAGCACTTCGAGTGTGGTCCTGAGCCGGCCGGTGCGCTCCCGCATCCACCAGGCGAGCGCGAAGCCGAGTCCGGCCTGGCCGATGACGGCGGAGCCGAGCACGAAGACCAGGGTGAGGCGCAGGGAGCGCCAGAAGCCGTCGTCACCGAGGGCCTTGGTGAGGTTGTCGAAGCCGACGAAGGCGGGGTCGATGGCGGGGATGCCGGTCAGCCGGTAGTCGGTGGCACCCAGGTAGAGCGTCCAGACGGCGGGCAGCACGAGGAAGAGGGCGACCAGGAGCAGTGCGGGGGCGAGGAAGGCGGCGGCTCTTCGTCGGCCCAGCCCCGCCGCGTCGCGCTCCGGTTCCTCGCGTGCCTGCCGCCTCTTGCCTTTCTCGGCCGTCTCCTGTCCCTGGGGTCCCGCCGGGGAGGGGTCAGCCGATGATGTGGTCGCTGCCACCGAGCACCTCCTCCAACTCCTTGCGGTAGGCCTGTGCGGCGCTTTCGGGGCTCTTGCCCGCCACCACCCGGGCCGTCGCCTCCTGGAGTGCGAGGGAGACGGCGGTGTAGGCGGCCAGCGGCGGCCGGAAGGTGGTGACGGGCAGCGCCTTGTCGGCGCAGAAGCGGAGCATGGGGTCCTTGTCGAGGACCGCGTCGTTGACGTCGTCCCGCTCGGTGATCATCGCCGCGTCGCCGAGCCGGGCCTTCAGCGCGGGGGCCGAGTGCAGCGCGGTGAGCAGTTCGAAGGCCTGCCGGGGATGGCGGGTGTGTGGGTTGAGCACATGAACGGCACCCCCGGAGAGGCTGACGTGGTCCCGGCCGCCGGTCGCCTCATGGCGGGCGCGGGCCGGAATGAGCGCATATCCGACATCGTTGTCACGCCGCTTCATGGGGGCGATGCCGGTCTCGGGCGAGATCACGTCCCGCCAGAAGTAGTCCCCCTCGGCGAGGATGCCGAGGCTGCCCTCCGCGAACCGCTCGAACGACTTGTCCCGGCCCTTGGCCTCCTGCTGCAGCTTCGGGTCCCCCAGGCCGCTTCGGTAGACGTCGCGGTAGAAGCCGAGCACGGCGCGGAGCTCTGGGGTGTCGCCGTACCAGCGGTCCCCCTTGGCCAGCCGGCCGCCCGCGCCGAAGAGCAGCGGCAGCACGCCCTGCATGGTGGTCGCCTCGCCCATGGCGGTGCCCGCGTTGATCTGCAGCGGGATGACGCCCTGGAGGCGCTTGAGCTTGCGGGCGGCGTCCAGGATGTCCTGCCAGCTGCCCGGCTGCCAGTCGACGGGGAGCTGGGCCCTGCGGAAGAGCGGCTTGTGGAAGTAGAGAACGCGTGCGTCGGTGCCCGCCGGGATGCCGTAGAGCTTGCCCTCGAAGCGGGCGAGCGCGCGTACCTTGGCGCTGATCTGCCGCCAGCCCGCCCAGTCGGCGACGTCCGGCCCGGCGACCTCGCGCAGCGGCTTGATGTACTCGGCCTGCGCGAACTCCCCGACCCAGATCCCGTCCAGCGACATGATGTCGGGGCCCGCGTGGGCCTTGAGATCCAGTGCGAGCTTGGTCTTGTACTGCTCGTCGTCGACGCCGCTGGGCAGGAAGTCCACCCGGACGTCCACGCCCTGCTCACGCTGGCGCGCGACGAAGCGGGGAATGACCCACCGCTCGATCCACTCCGCCTCGTCGGCGTTCTTGCCGCCTGAGATGGCGTTGGTGGCGACGGTGAGCGCTATCTCGCCGCCCCCGCCCCCGCGCGGATCGAGCGGGCTCCCGCAGCCTGCGAGCGCCGCCGAGCCCGCCCCCAGGACGGCGGCGGTCAGCGCGGTTCTCCGCGCGATGACTCCCATCCGGGCCCCTCCTTGCGCCAGAGATCGTGCCGGAAGGTTGGCACGGCGCCCGGAGGACGAAAAGAGCTGTTGTCCTTACATTCACATCACGGCCACAACCCGATGCGCTCCGTGCCCACCCCCCTCCCCGGCGTCGCCCCCCGGCGTCGGCCCGTTCAGCGTGGGCGGCGCCGGGTGGTGCGGGCCGTGATGCGGTAGGCCGCGTACAGAAAGGCGATCAGCGCGACGACGATGCCGATGATCAGCAGATAGAACAGCCCCTCGACGACGGAGCCGAAGATCCCCAGCAGGATCGCCACCAGGACCAGGAACAGGAAAAGCGCCATCACGGCCTCCCCGTCTCAGCGGCGCGCGAGGCGGCGCTCGCCACCCGCGCCCGGGGTGTACTCGATCTCGTAGTGGGCGAAGACGGACGGCTCGTCCCCGGCCGGCAGTACATCGTCGGTCCCGATGGACGGGGCGTCCTTCACCAGGTTCTTGGGGTACCGGACCTTCAGATATCCCGGCCCCACGGTGGCTCCCGCCAGCGGGACGAAGACGAGCCGGCGGCGACGGCCCGGCATGCCGACGGTCACGGTGGCGAAGGAGGGCTGGTCGGTCCCGGTGTCGACATACACCGACTCCAGCGAGCCGATCTTGCTGCCGCCCTCGTCCACCACGTCGTGTCCGCGCCACTCCCGGATGTCGTCCGGCTCGAACATCTCTTCCTCCACGTCGGGGGCCTTCTTCCATGGTGGCACCGCAACCCCCTCCCGCCTCGGCAGCGCGCCGCGCGGCACCCGACGTGGGCCCGCTCCACAGGGGGCCGGGGGCCTGGCGAGCGCGACCACCGCGCATGCGCGCCCGCACACGCGCCGCCGCACACAACGGCGCCGCCCGCGGTTGGCCGCACCGCTCCGGGGGAAATGAGTGCTCCGAGAGCGCGAGAGGGGGTACGCATGGCGTGGCGCCGCACCACCCTGCCGGGCACCGTGCTGCTCGCCCTGCTCGCCATGCTGGTCGCCGCGTGCGGCGCGCTGACCCCGGGGAGCGCGGCGGACCCGGACCGGCCCAGGGCGGTGCCGTCCGCCACGGCCGTCCCCGACCGGAAGGTCACCCTCCGGCTCACCTTCGCCGACGCCCCCGCGATGGTGGACGCCCTCATCGCCGCGTTCCACAAGAAGTACCCCGACATCACCATCGAGCCGCGGTACACGCAGTTCGCCGACTATGTGAAGAGCATCAAGCTCACCATGGCCTCGGACACCGCGCCCGACCTCGCGCAGTTCGCTGTCGGTATGGACGACATCGCCGCGCGCGGCGACATCCTGGACCTGGCGCCCTACCGGGACGCGTACGGCTGGCGGAAGAAGTTCCCCGCCACCGCCCTCGACCAGCTCACCGGCTCCGGCCCGCAGGCCGCCTCGGGGCGCCGGCTGTACGGAGTGCCGGCCGGACTGTCGATGACGGGCATCTACTACAACAAGGAGCTGGCCCGGAAGGCTGGCATCACCCGGCCGCCGCGCACCCGGGCCGAGTTCGACCGGCAGTTGGCCGCCGTCAAGAAGGCCGGGATGACGCCGCTGGGTGTCGGCGCGCTCGACTCCGGCGGGCTCCATCTGTGGGCGGCGCTGGTCAACAACGCGATGCCGCCGAAGCGCTACCGGGACTGGGTCAAGGGCGCCCCGGGAGCCACCATCGAGACGCGGCGGACGCTGGCGGCCACCCGGAAGTTGGTGGAGTGGAGCCGCAAGGGGTACTTCGACGAGTCGGCCAACGGCACCACGCAGACCGACAGCACGGCCCGCTTCACCCGGGGCGAGAGCGTCTTCCTCATCAACGGCAACTGGGCGGCCGGGCAGCTGTCCGAGGCGATGGGGAAGAAGGCGGGCTTCTTCCTGCTGCCGGGCGAGCGCCCCGGCGCCCGTGCCGTCTCCTCCGGGTTCAGCGTCTCGTACGCGATCTCCTCCCGTACGAGACATCCGCAGGCCGCCGGGGCGTTCCTCGACTTCCTCGGCTCCCGGCAGGCCGCGAAGATCGTCAGCGACAACGGCTTCCTGCCGCCCGACGAAAGCGCCGTGCCGGTGCCCGAGGGGGTACTGGGCGAGGTGGCGCGGGCACACCGCCGGGTGACAGCGGACGACGGCATGAACCACTTCCCGGACTTCGCTGCGCCCGACATGCTCGATCCGCTCCGCGCCGGGGTGCAGAAGCTGATCGCGGGGCGCACCACGCCCGAGGCGTACCTCGACTCGCTCCAGGACGTGTGGGAGGACCGCTACGGGGGCGCGCCGTGAAGCGTCCGGCCTCCCGCACGGCCCGCCGCCGCTCACGCTCATGGCGCGACTACCGGGGCTATCTGTACGTGCTCCCCGCGTTCGCCGTCTATCTGGCCTTCGCGGTGCTGCCCGCGCTGCACACCGCCTATCTGTCGCTGTTCGAGTGGGACGGGGTGACGCTGGGCAGTTGGGTGGGGCTGGCCAACTACCGGGAGGTCTTCACCGATCCGGCGCTGCGCGGCTCGGTGGTCAACGCGCTGGTCCTCGTCGTCTTCTTCTCCTTCCTGCCGATCCTGGCGGGGCTGGTGATGACGGGGCTGCTCGCCCTGCCCCGGTCCCGGTCGGGGGCGGGGCAGGGCCGCCGTCGCGGGATGAGCGGCTACCGGCTGCTGTTCATGCTGCCGCAGGTGGTGCCGCTGGTCGCGGTGGGTGTGACCTGGCGCTGGCTGTACGGGGAGGACGGGCTGATCAACGAGACGCTGGGCGGTGTCGGGCTCGGCGGCTGGGCGCGGGCGTGGCTGGGGGACTTCGACTGGGCGCTGGTCGCCGTCGGCCTGGTGGGCACATGGGTGCTCAGCGGGCTGTGCATGATGCTGTTCCTGAGCGGGGTGCAGAAGATCGACCCGCAGTTGTACGAGGCGGCGCGGCTGGACGGTGCGGGACCGGTGCGGGAGTTCGTCTCGGTCACCCTCCCCCAGCTGCGCGGCGAGTTGGCGGTCGCGCTGACGGTGACCACGGTGGCCGCGCTGGCCAGCTTCGACATCGTCTACGTCACCACCGGCGGCGGGCCGGGCGAGGAGACGACCGTCCCGGGGCTGCTGGTCTACCGGCTGGCGTTCTCCGCCGGGAAGGTGGGGCTGGCCTCGGCGCTCGGTGTGCTGCTGAGCCTGCTGATCCTGGTGATCGTCTATGTCGTCAACCGACTGTCGAGGCCGGAGAGGTCCGAGCCGTGAGCCGGCCGGCCCGCAGGGGAAGGGCGCAGCCATGAGCACGGCGTCGCGGGCGGAGCGCTGGTCGGGGCAGGCGCTGTTGGCCGTACTGGCGATCGCGGTCGTCGTCCCGTTCCTCAGCGTCTTCCTCGCCTCCATGCAGCCCTCGGGCGAGCCGGTGGTGGGCATGGCGTGGCCCGAGCGGTGGAGCCTGGACAACTACCGGCAGGCGTGGACGGTCGCGGGCTTCTCCGACTTGATGCGCTCCAGCCTGCTGATCGCTGTCGGAGTGGTGCCGGCGACGCTGCTGCTGGCCGGGGCGGCGGGGTACGCGCTGGGCACGATGCGGCTGCCGGGCGGGGACGGGGTGGCGGCGCTGTTCGTCGCGGGGCTGACGATCCCGGTCGAACTGATCGTGGTGCCGCTCTACTTCGATCTGCGCGGGATCGGACTGACGGACTCGTACCTGGGCGTCATCCTGGTGGAGATCGCGCTGTTCATGCCGTTCGGCGTGTTCTGGATGCGCACCCACTTCCGCACCACGCCGGCCTCGCTGGTGGAGGCGGCGCGGATCGACGGCGCCTCGTCGTGGACGATCCTGGTCAGGGTGCTGCTGCCACTGGCACGGCCGTCGCTGACCACCCTCGGGGTGCTGGTGTTCATGTGGTCGTGGAATCAGTTCCTGTTGGTACTGGTGCTGATGCAGGACGCGGCCAAGCGGACAGCACCGGCGGGGCTCGGATTCTTCGTGGGACAGAACAACACAGATGTGCCGATGTTGGCCGCCGGAACCATCCTCGTCATGCTGCCGATCACAATCGTGTACCTGCTGTTCCAGCGGAGCTTTGTTTCAGGCTTGTTGCAGGGAGCTTTCAAGGACTGACATCCTGCTCAGAGGGTCTGGAGTTCGGATATCGGTCATACGAGCGACCTTGTTCAGCGATCATTTCTGGCCGTTGCGGCTGAAAATACAAGGGCGTGAGCCAAACTCCCGGCATCTCCCTGGTGAGTTCACCTCCCGTTCACCTTCCCCGTTCGCGTTCGTCACACCCTGTGGGTGACGATGGAATCGGCCCAGCTCGGAGCCATGAACGAGAGGAGGACGATGCGACGCTGCGTAACCCCCATCCGGGCGTGCGTCTCCGCCTTCGTCCTTCTCCTGGCCGTGCTGCTGGCCGTCGACAGCGCCGGTATTCCTCCGGCACCGAGCGGCGCACCCGCGACCGCCACCACCGCCGAGAACCTCTCGCCACGGGTGGTCGGCGAGATCGAACACGGCAACGACAGCTGCCATCCGCGCCGCACCGTGCGCCACCAGATCAACCCGCCGGCCCCCGGCGAGCGCCCGCTGCACGCCGACTGCCGCCAGGCCTGCCCCCCTACCGCCGAACGCTGCGCCCCGCTGCCCCGGAACGGCAGCGCCGGCATGCCGTGGCGCAGATCCGTCGGCATTCCCGTACTCCACCAGGTGCTGAGGCACTGATACCGGCGACGGCAGCCGCGTATCGGCGCGCCTGTCCGTGACCAGCCGGAACCGGCCCACGCTGACCGTGTATCCGACTTCTCGCCGACTTCCGTACGCAGACTGCGTACGCATCTGAACGCAAGGTAATCCTCATGCGCTCTCTCATACCTCACGCACGCGCCTTTTCCGCGCGGATAAGCGACCGCACCGACGAACGCGAAAGCTACGGCAGGCTGGCCCAGGGCCAGTCGCCCGAAGCGCTCTTCATCACCTGCTCCGACTCGCGGGTCCAGCCCGCCGTCTTCACCGGTGCCCGCCCCGGGCAGCTGTTCGAACTGCGCACCGCGGGCAACGCGGTGCCGCCCTACGACGCACCGGGCCGGCCCAGCGGCGAGTCCGCCACCATCGAGTACGCGGTCCGGGTGCTGGAAGTACCCGAGATCGTGGTGTGCGGGCACTCGCACTGCGGCGCGGTCGGCGCCCGGGTGCGGAACGAGGACCTGGCGGCCGTGCCCGCCGTACACAGCTGGCTGACCACCCAGCTGCCGCCCCCCACCGAACTGGCACCCGACGACGACGCACGGGAGCAGCCCGATGTGGCCGCCGCCGTGCAGCGCCACGTACGGGCACAGCTCGCCCGGCTGCGGGAATACCCGTGCGTCGCGGAACGGGAAGCCGCCGGCGAACTGACGCTGCGCGGCTGGTTCTACACCATCGACACCGGCCATGTCCTGCAACTGGACACGCGTTACGACGCGTTCCTCCCACTGTGAGAGGTGGCGTCATGTCGCACCCGGAGAACACTCCGACCAAGCAGAAGAATCCGCTCCGCGGCGTGCTGAGCAACCCGCTCCGCAGCCGCGGCACCCTGCGGGCCGACTTCACGGCCTCGCTCGTCGTCTTCCTCGTCGCCGTGCCGCTGTGCGTGGGCATCGCGGTGGCCTCCGGCGTACCGGCCGAACTCGGCCTGGTCACCGGCATCGTGGGCGGCCTGGTCACCGGCTTCCTGCCGGGCAGCAGCCTCCAGGTCAGCGGTCCGGCCGCCGGGCTGACCGTACTGGTCTACGAGGCCGTGCAGACCCACGGTCTGAGCGGACTCGGCGTCCTGGTGCTGGCCGCCGGACTGCTGCAGCTGCTGATGGGCGTGCTGCGGCTGGGCCGCTGGTTCCGCGCGATCTCCGTCTCCGTCGTCCAGGGCATGCTCGCCGGTATCGGTCTGGTGCTGATAGCCGGCCAGCTGTACGCGCTCACCGACACCGAGGCGCCCAGCAGCGGTCCGGACAAGCTGCTGGGCCTGGGGGGCCTGGTGGTGGACACGGTGGGCGACAGCACCGCGCTGACCGCCTTCGCGGTCGGCGCCGGAACGATCCTGGTACTGCTGGTGTGGCCGAAGTGGCAGGCCGGAGCGCGGGTACTGCCGGCGCCGCTGGCCGCCGTCCTGCTGGCCACGACCGTGACGGGGGTCTTCGACCTGCCCATCGCACGTATCGAGGTCAAGGGCCTGCTGGACGCCGTCCAGCCGCCCGGGCTCGGCGACTTCGGCGGTCTGGCCTCGATCGGCATGCTCAGTACGGTTCTCGCCTTCACCCTGATCGCCTCGGCCGAGTCGCTGTTCAGCGCGGCCGCCGTCGACCGGCTGCACGACGGACCCCGTACCGACTACAACAAGGAGCTGATGGCCCAGGGCGCCGGGAACACGGTGTGCGGGGTGCTGGGCGCGCTCCCGATGACGGCCGTCATCGTGCGCAGCTCGGCCAATGTGTCGGCCGGCGCCAGGACGAAGGCCTCCCGGGTGCTGCACGGCGTATGGCTGCTGCTGTTCGCCGCCGCGATCCCCGGCGCGCTGGGCATGATCCCGCTCTCCGCGCTGGCGGGCATCCTGGTCCACGCGGGCTGGAAGCTGATCCCGCTGCGCGAGCTGGGCCCGATGTGGCGGCAGCACCGGGCCGAAGCGGTGGTGCTGGCCGTCACCGCGCTCGCGATCGTCCTCACCAACATGTTCGAAGGGGTGCTGCTGGGGCTGCTGATGGCGGTGGTCAAGACCGCCTGGGAGACCTCGCACATCCATGTGGAGACGGAGGACCCGGGCGCCGGACAGCCGCTGCGGGTCACGGTGCTGGGTAACGCCACGTTCCTGCGACTGCCCAAGCTGCAGGACCAGTTGGACGAACTGCCCACCGACCGCCGGGTCGAACTGCGCCTGGAGAAGCTCCGGCACATGGACCACGCCTGCGGGCTCGCCCTCTCCACCTGGGAGGAGCAGCACAACAGGACGGCCGAGCGCACGGGCGCGGCGGCCGGTACCCCGCCGCGCGAGGACGAGGGCGCCACCGCACAATCCCCGGCCGCCGAGCGCCACTCGGAGGGGACTTCTACCATGATCGGATGACACGATTCGACGGGTACGGGGCGCTGGTGACCGGCGCGGGGCAAGGCATCGGAGCGGCCGTCGCACGCCGTCTCGCCGAGGAGGGCGCACGGGTCCTGGTCACGGACCGGGACCCGGAGCGCGCCCGGCACGTGGCCGAGGACATCCGCGCCGACGGCGGTCTGGCGCACTCCCACCCCTGCGATGTGACGGACGCCGCGGCGGTGCGGTCCGCGGTCGACCGCGCCGCCGAGGCGTTCGGCGGCCTCGATGTGCTGGTCAACAACGCCTACGCCTGCCACCGCGACCCGGCCCGTTTCGAGGAGGGGGAAGAAGCCCCCTGGTACGAGGACTTCGAGGTCACCCTGCACGGGGCGGCGCGCTGCGCCCGCGCTGCGCTGCCCCTGCTGGCCGCCGCCGGAGGGCGGGGCGCCATCGTGAGTGTCGGCTCGGTCAACGCCGAGCAGCACTTCGGCAACCACGCCTACAGCGCCGCGAAGGCGGGGCTGGCCTCCCTCACCCGAACGCTGGCCGTCGAGTCGGCGCCGCGCGGAGTGCGGGTCAATCTCGTGGAGCCGGGCACCGTGCGCACCGACATGTGGCGGGACCGGGCCCGGATGCTGGAGCACGTCAGCGCCCACTACCCGCTCGGCCGGGTCGGCGAGCCGGCCGACATCGCCGCCGCCGTGGCCTTCCTGGCCTCCGCCGACGCCGCGTGGATCACCGGTGTCCGGCTCCCGGTGGACGGCGGGCTGCTGGTCTCCAACCTGGCCATGAACCGCACGATGGCGCAGCCGTGAGCGCGTGAGCCGCCGCCCTCCCGGAGGGTCAGCGGGCGATGAGCTCCACCAAGGAGCGGTAGTAGCTGAGCTTGCGCACCGTGCCGAGGTCGAACCCGGCGCGGTCGCCGAGCGCGGCGAGCTGGTCGCGGGTGCGCTCCTGGCCGGAGAAGTAGGTGAGCATCCGCAGGTCCATCTCGGAGCGGACCCGCGCACCCTGCGGGTCGTCGCGCAACCCCTCGATCAGCAGCACCCGGCTGCCGGGGCGGGCGGCACGGGCGCAGTGTTCCAGAATGGCCAGCGCGTGCACGTCGTCCCAGTCGTGCAGTACGACGGAGAGCAGATAGCCACCCGCACCGGCGGCCGCCTCGGGCAGCGGGTCCAGAAAGCTGGACTCCAGGACGGTGCACCGCTCCTCCAGCCCCTGCTCGGCGAGCTTGGCGCGGGCCGCCGCGGCCGGTCCGGGCAGCTCCACCAGGGTGGCGCCGAGTTCGGGATGTGCGGTCAGCAGCGCGCACAGGAGCGTCGCGTCACCACCGCCGACATCGACGAGATGGCCGAGCGAGCCCCAGTCGTAGCCCTCGGCGGCGGCCTTCGTCTCGCCGGGGACCAGCAGCGAGGCGAGCAAGGAGTCGAAGGAGCCGGAAAGCTCCGCGTCGGCGTCCAGGTCGGCCCAGAACGAACGGCCGTAGGCGGTGTCGTAGCCGGGCCGGCCGGTGCGGATGCTCTCCAGCAGGTGGACCAGCGCGAGGTCACCGCGGCCGAAGGCGCTGCCGGTGTCGAGCCAGTCGCGAGGAGCGCCGGGGTGGTCGGCGCGCAGCTGTGCGCCGAGCTCGGTGAGGCCGTAGACGTCCGGCTCGGGCTGGGTGAACACCCGCGCGTTGACCAGGTGGTGGAGCAGCCGCTCCAGCAGGTGTGCGGGGGTGCCGGAGCGCTCGGCGAGCCGGTCGAGGGGGGCGGTGCCCTCCCCGATGTGGTCGGCGAGGCGCAGCGTGGCCGCGACGCGTACGGCCATGGGGGTGACCAGGTCGGCAACCTCCCAGATGTCGCTCGTGCCGCGCGGCGGCTTGTTCTCCTGGGTCACCGTGTGGGTCACCGTCTTCCCGGTCGTGGGTGGGGTGCGAACGCCCGGCGGACGGCTGGGACGGTTCGCCTTCTTCTCGCCCGTCGCTGCTCGCCGCCGGGCACCGTCCGAGCCGTACGGCGGACGGACGGTGCCCGGCGGCGGCTGCCGCACGGCTCAGTGGCAGGCCGGCCCCGAGGCCGTCGTGCTGGCGATGACCTGCGGCGGCTCCTCGATCTCCTCGATCTCGAAGGTCTCGGCTTCCAGCGCCTCCAGCTCGTCTACGAGCATGTGTCAACTCCCTTGTCTGGTACGCGAGTTACGCGGACACCCGCCATTGTGGTGATCAGTTTTCGCCATGGTCAATAGCCGGCCGTGGCCGGTCGTGGTCAATCCGCGGGCAGTTGCCCGACCCGCTCCCGGAGCGCCCGGCGCAGCAGATAGGCGAGGTAGTCCTCGTTACCGACGGTCACCCCGAGCCGGTTGCATCCCATGTGCACGAACCCGGCGAGCAGCGCGGCCCGCGCGGTCCCGGCGTCCACCGGCACCGGTGAGCCCGTCCCGTCCCCCGCGGGGAAGACCAGTGCCCCGCGCCGAGCCTCCTCGTCGATGCGTGCGCGCAGTTCGGCACCGTGCTCGGCCCATCGGCGCAGGAACCCGGTGAGCCGGTCGGGCCGGCCGCCGAGGACTCCCGCGTGCAGGGCTTCCACCTTGTCGCCCACCGGGCCCGCCATCCGTCGGTAGGCGGCGGCGTAGGTGCCGTAGCGCTCCTTGAACAGGGGCTCCCAGTCGGCCATGCGCCGCTCGAAGAAGGACACGGTGCGCTCGGTGTCGCCCAGCACCGTCAGCGCGAGGGTGGCCGTCAGCTGGGCGGCCAGCCCCAGCCGTACGCTGCCGACCTGTGTGTTGGCGGAGGCCAGCAGACTCGCGACGAGGCTGCTGGAGCGGTCGGCGTGCCACTCGGAGAGCGCCACTCCTGCCGGGCCGCCGTACCGCTCCAACTCCGGCTGGTACCCGAGGTAGGTGAGTGAGTCGTTGGGGCGGCGCGGCATCCGCACCGTGTCCGGGCCGTAGCGGGCGTCCCACTGCGCGTCGGAGAACTCCAGCCGGAACCGCTCCCGGTACTGCTCGTCGGTCAGATCGGCGGCGGGATCGTAGACGGAGGGGCGGCGTCGCAGGAAGTCGCCGACGGCCTCCTCGATCGCAGCGGTCAGCGCCGGGATCGCGTCGGTGCCCGTCGGCCGCGCCCGCAGCCGCACATGCGGGCCCTCCAGCCAGTGGCGCAGGAAGAAGCAGCAGTCGGCGAGCCCTTCGGCACGCAGCCGCTCGAACAGCGGGCCGACGCACTCGCCCAGCAGCGGGTCACGGTCCCCGGCGTAGTAGACGTGCGCCGACAGCCACTCGCCGGGGCCCAGCTCGGCCGGTGGGCGGTCGTCGGCGTTCAAGGGTGCGGCGGGTCCGGGCCGGCGCTGCCGTGCCGCAGGCCGCGCCTGGTCGATGCCGGTCGCTTCGGTCACTGTGGGTCCGTCCTTCCGATGTGCGGTGTGCGGCAGGCGGCAGGTGGCGGTGCGTCCAGTTCCACGCACACCTCCGACACGTACGTGGAGCCGCCCGTGCCCAGGGCCGGTTCGGTGACGTCGGGCAGCAGCTCGGTGAAGACGGCCTCCCCCGCACCGCGCAGCCGGTGGTCGAGCAGCGAGAGGGACAGCGGACTGTCGGCGTCCACGGGGTGCGGCTTGCGGTCGGTGTCCGTACGGGCCATCACCCGGTCCGGCAGCCCCGCGGCACGCCACCACCGGCGGCGGGCGAGGAAGCCGTGCGCGGTCTCGGCGGGTGGCTGCGGGCCGGGCAGCTCGGGCCCGGTGAACCGCCAGGCGCGGCGGGCCAGGACCAGCGAGCCGTGCCGCACCCGGGGACGGTGGGCCGGTCCGCCCCCCTCCAGGCAGCCCCACAGGTCCGCGACGAGCGGCATGGCGGCCGGGGAGAGCGCCAGCAGGGTGCGCTGCACACGGGGCAGCGCCATGGGGACCAGGCCGCCGAGCCACAGCGGGACGACGCGCTTGCCCAGCCGGCGGGACACCAGCCGCAGTTCGCCGCTGTCCTCGTCGTCGACCAGCCGCAGGTCGTCGATCGCGAGTCGGCGCTCGGCGGGCCCGTGCGCGGCCTCGGCGGGCCCGATCAGCCGGTAGGGGGCCGCTGCGGGCCGCAGCGCCAGATTGGAGGTGTCGTAGCCGCCGCTCAGCTCCGCGCCGACGGCGTCGGGCGGCAGCAGCCGCGCGTACCGGGCGCGGATGCCGTCCGTCAGCTCCTGTTCGGCCTGTGGCCCGAAGGACCTGGCGAACCGGGCGAGGGGCTGGCCGAGGCCCGAGTAGGCCCAGTTGAGCACGGCGAGCGGCCGACCACCCGGACGGCGGGGCCCGGCCCACTGGAGGTAGCAGGAGAAGCTGCGCGGCAGGCCGGGGCCGTCGGCCGGCAGCTTTGCGGCGGCCCGGTGCAGCGCCGCCGTCTCCAGGACGATCTCCGACGCGTCGGACGGCTGCCGCGGTTCGGCGGGGCTCCCGGCGTCGAGCGCGGCGCGCAGCGCGCGGGCGAACTCCTCGTGGGCGGCGCTCAACGCCGCGACCCTCGGGTCGTCGTAGGGGTTGGCGCGCGGCACATAGGTACCGTCCGCGGCCAGCGTGCCGAGGCGGGTACCGGTGCCCGAGAGCCACTTGCCGCAGTCCCGGTACAGCTCGTGCGCGAAACCGGGCACGTCGTCGCAGACCCCGCCGGGCCCGTAGCGGGAGCGGAAGTGGGCGTGGACCAGCAGCCTGTCCAGCAGCAGCAGGTCGAAGGCGGGCAGCAGCCGGGCGAAGTCGCCGAGCGCGGGCAGCGGTCCCTCCTCCCAGGCCCGACGGGAGGCGGTGGCGGGCACGGCCAGCACCGCGTCCTCGTAGACGGCCGTCCTGGGCACGACCGGCGCCTCCCGGCCCAGCGCCCGCTGCGCCTCGGCCACCTCGGTACGGAGCGCGGCGGTACGGCGGGCGCGCTCGTGCAGCGGCGCGAGGGGGAAGCCGTCGGCGTGCTCCCGTATCCGGTCGAGCCGGTCGGCCAGGGAGGTCCCGCTGCCGGTGGGCGGCAGCGGGCCGAGCGTACGCAGCCGGCCGGCAAGTTCCGCGACCGGGTCGGGGTGGTGGATGTCGAGGGCGAAGGCGGGCGTGGTGAGCAGGCCCAGCTCCACCAGCTTGGCGAGGTAGCCCTCCAACCGCTCTCGGGGGCGGCCGTCCGGGTCGGAGCGGTGCAGCGCCTCGGCGAGCTGGGGCAGTGTCGCACCGGCGTCCCCTGCCGCGTCGAGGATCCGCAGTGCCTCGTCGAGAACGGGCCCCGCGGGGAGTTGGAACGGCTCCTCCTCCAGCACACCCGGTGTGGCGAGGGCGAGGCCGGGATCGACGGGCCGGTACCGGCGGCGCACATAGTGGATACGGCCGCCCGTGCGGCGCCACCCGCCGACCGCGTGGAACGGGAGGGCCGCGCGGGTGGCCGGATCGCCGAGCGCCGCGACGGCGATCTCGTGGAGCGCGGTCACATTGGGGCGGGCACGCAACAGCGGCCGCGGGAGAGCGTCGGCCGCGAGGGCGAGACCCAGCGGCGGACCGGACTCCTGGAAGCGACCGCGCGCCAGGGTGGTGAGGGTGCTGAAAGGGCTCGTCTTGAGCGCCGTCCGGTAGACGTACGACACCAGCGCGCGTTCCGCCTTCCGGTTCCGCTTGCTGCTCGGCGGCTCGTCACCGGCCGCCAGGTACGCCGGGAGGGCGGCGTCCAGGGAGGGGGAGGCCGCCTGGAGTCCGGCGCGCAGCACCGGGTCACCGGCCAGATCGTGCAACTGGCGGCGGGCGGTGCGCAGTTCGTCGGCCCGGATGTGCTCGTCGAGGGCCAGCTGCTGCTCGTAGCGATGCCGCAGCGCGAGCCAGTCGGCGGCGGTCGCGGGCAGCATCGTCTCGGCGGCCCGCAGCGTTGCGCGGGCGGGCGTGCGGGCGTTGTGGATGTCGCGGCGCAGCGCGAGCAGGGCACGGCGGTCGGCGGGCCGCGCGGTGCGGGAGACGGCCTCGGCGAGGGCGTCCTCGGCCGCCGGTGCCAGCGCGGCCAGCCCGTCCTCCAGCTCCAGCGCCGTCCGCGCCCAGGCGGCGGTGCCGGGCGCGCGCAGCGGTGTGAGGGCCTCGGTGGGAAGCCCGGCGACGCGCAGCACGAAGTCGGGGGCGACGGCGAACGGTGCGGATGAGGGTGCGGGGAGCGGGTGGGCAGGGGTGTCGGTCATCGGCGGCCGGTCCGGTCCGTGCGAGGGCTGGAACTGGGGCTGGAACTGGGGCAAAGGTCGTGGCGGGGGCCGGGGTGGTTCGGGACGAGGGGTGCGTCGAAACGGGGGCGGTCGGGGCGCTCGTGGCCGGTCATCAGCGCAAGCAGCGGCCAGGTGTCCGGGCCGACGGCCGGGGCGAGAGCCGTATGGACGGCTTCGTAGTCGAACCCGAGCGCGGCACCGCATCCCGTACCGAGGGCCGCGGCAGCCAGGTAGGTGGCCTGCGCGACGGCGCCCACCTCGGCGTTGAGCAGCCTGTGGCCGCGCGGCCCCGCGGCGGCCAGGACGGCGTGCGGGCGGGCCAGTACGAACAGGACGGCGGCGGCCTGTTCGAGGTTGTAGTTGTCGAGCGTGTAGATCCGCTGGAGGAAGGGGTGCGGGGCCGGTCCGGACAGGGGGATCAGCGCGTGCGCGGCGGAGTCGTACAGGTGGAGTCCCCCCGGTGTCCCGGCCACATGCTGCACGAAGACGGCGAGCCGGGTGAGCGCGTGAGCGGAGTGCGAGGGCGGTTCACCGCCGTCCTCGTCCGGGAAAAGCTGCCGCCCGGCGGCGGCTGCCCGCAGGAGCGCGGCCAACTCGGCTGCCGCCAGCGGGCGGTGCGCGGAGAACCGGCCGAAGCTGCTGCGCCGGGCGGTGAGCGCTTCGGCGACGCCCGCGCCGAGCGGGGCGGGGGCGGGCAGCGGGACGGGAGCGTACCCGGACGCGTCCGGCTGCCCGTCGGCCGGCGGGGCCGGCTCCGCAGCGGCGGCGGCCTCGGCGAGCACTCTCGGACCCGGGGGCGGCCCCGAGTCGTACGCCGCCGCCAGATGAGCCGCCTCGGCGGCGGGGAACCGCAGGACGGTACGGGACCGTTCGGGCAGGGGCGCGGCCACACGGGGCGTGGGAGCCGGTGAGGGGCCGGGCCCGTCGCTCCTGGCCGCGGTGGCGCCCCGCCAGGGCAGCGGCACGACCGCCAGCACGCTCTCGGTGGCCGGATCGAGGCCCAGCAGGCGGTCCAGCGCCGGCTCGTCGTACCACAGGCGGGGGCACAGCCCGATGCCGCAGGCCGCCGCCCAGGTCTGCCAGGTCCGCAGCAGGCAGCCGAGGTCCATGGTGACGCAGTGGTAGCTGAACTCCCCGTACTTGAAGGCGTTCTGCCAGAAGCGGACGGTGACGAGGAGGAACTGGCGGCCAGCGGTCGGCGCGCTGCCCAGCGCCTCGCGTACGCGGGGCGAGACGTCACCGGCGGCCAGGCGGCGCAGGGCGTGCGCGGGCTGGTCGTAGTGGTAGACGCCGGGCAGCGGACCCGCACCCGGACCGCACACCCAGTAGATCTCGCACGGGTACAGGCCACCGCCCGCCGCGCTGCCGCGCGCCCACGCGGCGTGGGCGTACGCCTCCCGGCCGCCCTGGCCCGGATCGGCGGTGATCTGGAGCCGGCGGGAGAGCCAACCGTAGGAGTGGCGGAGCATTCCGGCGAGCAGCGGCACGGTGAAGCCCTCCCCCGGCCCTTGGGGCCGCGCAGGCAGGACGTCTGCCAGTGGTGCCGCAGGGTGCGGCACCTGGTCGGGAAGCGGGAAGCCGGGCACCTGGCGGTAGATCTTGTGGCTCCGCGGCTGGTCCCCCCAGTCCGGCTCGAACGGCTCGGCCTCCATCGGCACCGAGGCCCGCCGCAGCACCGCGTCCAGATAGCGGATCACCGGGAGGGTGCGGTGGTCGGCTCCGCCCGGTCCCGGTCCCGGTCCTGGCCGTCGGCTGTCGGGCACCTCTTCCCCCTCACATGAACGGGTGCGGAGCCGGGTTGAGCTCCGCCGCCGTCAGATCGTCGGCACGCAGCCCGGCGCTGCGCAGCGCGGTGCGGGCCCTGGCCATACCGGGGGCCCGGTGCCGCCGGGCCCCGAAGTCGAGCGGGAGCAGCCCGGGTACCAGCACCCGCACCACACGCGTCCCGACCGCCCGCTGCTCGGGCCCCGTCTGGTCGACGACAACCGTGTCGAAGCCCCGGGCGGCCAGCAGGTCACGGCAGTGCCGCACGGCGGCGGACAGGTCGCCGGCGGGTGGCGCGGCCGGGCCCGAGAAGGCCGCGGCCGGTGGTCGCGACCGCTCGTCCGGCCCGAGGAGGAACGCGGCGTGCCGTTCCATCTCCGGCAGGCCGTACAGCGCGGCGTGCTCGGAGAGCTCACGCACCAGGGAGAAGTCCTGCGCCATGGCGCGCAGCCGGTCCAGGTTCCGCAGCGTGCGCTCGGGGAAGCCCGACAGATAGCTGGCGACCTCGCGTACGGCCGACTCGGCGGCGCGCTCCGGGTCGAGCGCGGCGGCGGAGGACAGGCACAGCGCCCCCGGCCCGCCGTCCTCGCGGGTCGCGACGGCGGTCACGACGGGAACCGGCAGATCGATGCGGTTGTCCAGGAGCCGGAGCCGATAGCCGCCGCGCCGCATCCGGTCGGCGAGGTGCAGTGTCGTGGCGGACCGGCGGTCGTCCACCGCGATCTGCGGCAGCCGGGCCCGCCCGAGCCAGGCGACCAGGAACGCGTCCCGCTCCACGACCTCCAGCAGCCCGTGCAGCACGGCCTCCTCCACGCACGAGCCGCCCGCGCAGCCGTTGGAGGTCTCGGCTGCGAAGAACGGGCCTGGACCGGCCAGCCGGTAGTGCACCAACTGCTCGGGAACCAGCACCGGCCGCTCGTCCCGCAGCGACCAGCCCCACAGCCACGGCAGCACCAGGTCCTCGTCGTAGGGTGCGAAGTGCGGCGGCGCGCCGTCGAAGAACGCCGCCGGGGGAAGTCCGCACTCGCGAGGGTCCACGGACGGGTGGCGCAGCGCCGAACGAGCGGCCCGGATGCGCCCGGGGCCGCCGTCGCGCAGCCCGGCCAGCCGCTCCAGCCCCTCGCACAGTGCGAGAGCTGCGCTGTCCCGGTAGGTGTCGGCGTGCCCGCTCCAGTGGACGTCCATGAGGCGGGGTGTGCCGCGCACCGCGAAGCGGCCGCCGGACGGCGCGGTGTTGGCCGCCTCCCGGTCCGGTCGTACCCCCGTGCCGAGCGCTCCGCAGACGGGGTTGGCGAGCGCTTCGGCGACCCGCTTCGGCATGGCCTCGCCGGCGCTGAGCAGCCGTGACGTGCCGGGGCGCGGGACGAGACCGGGCCGCAGCCGGACGGCGCTCCGCGCCGGGCCCCGGGCCGCCCACTCCCCCGCCCCGCACCGGGGACACGCGGGGTCGGCGAGCAGCCGGACACGCTCCACTCGGAGGGTGTCGAGCGCGAGCCGGTACACGGTGCCGGTGCCGGGCACGGTCGGCTCCTCCCGGGTCGCGGTCTCAAGTGCGGCCCCCGCCAGGTGGGCGAGCATGTCGAGGGCGAAGGGGGTCAGATACGGGTTCGGGGCCGCCGCATGGACGCGGACATCCGGCCGGAGCTCCAGCGCATCGCGCTCGACGGCGGGGCGCAGGGCCTGCCAGCGGGTCGCCAGGCAGTGGAAGCACGGACGGCCCGGCGATGGCCGCGGCGGGCCGAGCGGACCCAGCAGGGCGTATCCGCCGTGCAGTTGGACGGGGACAAGTGTCGTACCGGGTGCGGGACGCGGCGGCCGGGCCGGCTCCGTGTAGGCGTCGCGCGTCCCCAGCATTCGTACCTGGACGGACACCGGCTGCCCCGTGGAGTCCGGCAAACGGGAGGTCAGCGCGCGCTCGACGCGCAGCCGGTCGGCCTCCGGCAGCCTGTCGGTGGCGGTCCTCACTCCGCTGCCTCCCGCGACCGGCGCAGCAGTACGCGTACGGTCTCCACACCGCCCGCGCGCAGATCGGGAGGGGTCGTCACCACGACCAGCGCTGCCCTCCCCCGCCCGTCCGGCGCCCGTGCCGCCGCGCGCTCTCCTGCGCCCGGCTCCTCGGTGGACTCCACCCCCGCATCGCATCCCGCCATCGCGACCAGGGCCTGTGCGTCGACACCGGGCACCAGGGGGTCGCCCAGATCCGCCTGGTGGCCGTGGGCCGCCAGTTGCAGGGTGCCGACCAGATCGCGGAGGGCATGGGTGACGGCCTCGGCGCGGGTGGTGCCGTAGCCGAACGCCTCGGCGGTGTGGGCGCCGGGGCCGTCCTCGGCGAGCGCGACGACGGCGTGCGCGGGTGCGGCGCCGGGGAGTTCGACGAGCGTGACGCGCCGGTCGAGGTGCGCGGCGGCGCGGAGGAGGAATCCGCAGTCCTCTTCGGCAGCCGCGTCCCCGGGCTGCCCCGGAAGCATCCGGGGCGCGGCTTGTGCGCGCAGCGCCGCCACGACGCCCTGGTGGGCGAGCGCGGACAACAAGCCTCTCCTGGCGGCCGCGTCGAGGGTGGCACCCGCTCCGGCACCGGCGCCGCCCGGTTCGAAGCGGCCGTCCCGATCGACCGCCCCGCCGGGGTGCACGGCAGCCGCCGGGACGGCGACCGTCCGGCCGTGCCCATCGAACGCGCCCTGTGCCGGCTCCCACTCCCACGCCGTCAGCCACGGCCCTTCGGCAGCATGCTCGTCGGGCCCGACCGGCTCCACCGTGCCGCCGATGCCGCCCAGGCCGCTCCAGTTGCTCAACTCGGCGCCGGGTACCCGCTCCACCGCCCCGTCCGCGAGGTACTGCGCGGCGCCGCGTGGCAGGCCGTGCGCGTGCAGCAGCCTCTCGTAGACCAGCGCGGCCCGGTACCGGGCCGCGGTTCTGGCGTCCGCCTGGGTGTCGAGAGCGAACGCGGTGACGGAGCGGAGCGGTACGGCGGACGGCCCGGGCGCCGCGACCTCGATACGGGCGGCGCGTACCGGTGACTGCGGCAGCGTGTCGTCGGCGTAGCGCCGGAAGACACCCGCGTACGCGCCGAACAGCGCTGCCTCCCGGGCCGGGCCGGTCCGGTCCCCGACTCCTGGGCCGGCCTGTCCGCTCGTCCCGGCCCGCGCCGTACTCGGTGTCCGGCCGCACGCCGCGCAGTCCGGGTGGGCGAGCAAGGTCTCCCGCGAGGTCGCCAGTGTCGCGCGGTCCTGGAGGACGAGGGCGCCGGTGCACTCCGCCGGCAGTGCGCCCGTGCGGTACCGGAAGACCTCGAAGGCGAGGGTCGTGCCGAGCATACGGTCGAGCTGGCCGGCCGGACCGGCGGCTGACCGCTCCGTGTGCACGGCCCGCAGCAGCGCCGCGGAGTCCATCGGCTCCAGGTTCGCGGCGAGCCGCAGCACGGCGCACTGCCAGCAGCCCGCGGCCTGCCCACCGCCGCCGGTCCCCTCGCCGTCGTCACCGCCATCACCGTCGCCGCGCCCGTGCACCAGCGGCCCGAGCACAGCCGTGCCGTCCAGCACCGTCAGTGGCAGCAGTGCGGGGCCGCCGTCGAGCGCCACGCGGTTGCGGCGGGCGAGCTCGCCGTGCCCCGTACCGCATGCGACGACGAGATCCGCGGCGTCCTCCGCCTCCCTGGGCCCGCCGCTGTCCTCTCCCGCCGCGAGCATCTCCACCTCGACGTCGCATCCCGCGGCGCGCAACGCGTCCCGCTCCAGGAGGAGTTGGCGGGGCGGCTGTCGGTACGGGCCGGTGAGTGAGACGGTCCGCAGTCCGTTGCGCAGCAGGGTCACGGCGCAGCTCTCGGCCGTCGCGCCGTGACCCGCGATCAGCACCCGGGTGGCGCGGAAGCGGGCGAAGGCGGTGGACGCGCCCGGACCGAGCTGGTGGTCGAGATAGGCGAGCTGGTCGGCGAAGCGGTCGCGGACGGCCTCGGGAAGGAGAGGTGAACTCCCCTGTCCGGGCGGGGAGTCGGCGGGCCCTACGTCACGTACCACCCCGCGCGCCAGCAGGGTACGCACCATCGCGGTGACGGTGGCGCGGCGCTCCTCGGGCAGCCCGTCGCACAGTTCGGCCAGCGTGTGGGCGCCGGTCAGATGCGGTGCGAGGCGGCACATCCACCGGTAGGCCGTACGCCCCTTGAGTACGAACCGGCCTTCGGGGTACTGGAGGAGAACACCGTCGTCGGTCGCCATGAACAGCGCGTCCGCCCGCAGTCTGGGGCGTACGTCGTGGGTGGGGTCCACGTGGCGGCCTCCCGCGTACTGCGCGCACATCGGGCACCACCGCCCCCGCGCGCACGTTGATCGTACGGATGGTGAGCAGGGACGGTACCCGGTCTTCCGGTGCGGTGTCAGCGAAGATCGGAAGAAGAACGAGAAGCGGCCCGGTGCGCGACCACGGGAGACCGGGAGCGGTGTCGCTGGACGGCAGTGTGGTGGAGGTGCGGATGAGCGGGGCCGAAGGCGGCAGGCCGTGGCGGCGGTGGGTGCCGCCACTTGTGGTGCTCCTCCTGTGGGGCACGGCGCGGGTCGGCAAGGGCGCGGCGTCCCGGATCCCCGCGGGGCGGGGCGTCCGGTACGACCCGGCCCGGTACGCCGCCCAGGTGCGCGAGCATGCGAAGCAGGCGGGCATCAACCCGCAGCTGCTCATGGCGATCCTGTGCAACGAGGCGTACAAACCGCACGGCCCCGCGCTGGAGCGCTGCTGGCAGCGGCTCAAGCCGGGCTCCTCGTTCGGCATCGCCAATATGCACCGGGCGGCTTTCGACGCCACCAAGCGGGGCCGCGACTTCGCCTCCCGCCGCTGGGAGGAGCTGCCCGACGACCGCGATCTCGCGCTGCGCGCCGCCGCCTGGCATCTGCACGACCTCGCCGCACGGCTCGGTACCGGGGGCGGCGCGGGCAGCGGTCTGTCCCGTGACGAGCTGCTGGCCCTCGGATACAACGCGGGCGCGGGCAACATGCTCGCCTTCGCACGCGGGGTGCGGCCGGGCCGCACGGCCCGCTCCTATCTGCGCAGGCTCCGGGCCAATTGGAGCAGGGCGCACGAGGCCGTCCGCTCCTGAGTGCGCCCGGCGCGCTCCGCGTCGCCGTCAAAGCCCGCCGGTCCCCTGCCCGGCGGCGTACGCTCGGGCCGCACCACGAGACGGCCCGGCGCCCCCGGGGGGAGCGGGGAAGGTGACGGTGACGGCCAGACCGCCGTCGGGCCCGGGGAGGGTGGTGAGGTCGGCGCCGTGTGCCTGGGCGACGGCGGCCACGATGGACAGCCCCAGACCGTGGCCCTCGTCGGCGCCGCGTGGGGCGAGCCGCTGGAAGGGCTGGAGCAGCGCGGGGATGCGGCTGCGCGGTATCGGCTCCCCGCTGTTGGCGATGTGCAGCCAGCCACGGCCGCCGCCGGTTCCGGTGGCGATATGGATCCAGCCGTCGCCGGGGGTGTAACGCCGGGCGTTGTCCACCAGATTGGCCGCCAGCCGCTCCACCAGCGGCGCGTCGCCGTACATCGGTGCCGGTCGGGTGGCGACGGTCATCCGCGCGTCCTCCCGCTCGCGCACCACCGTCTCCACCACGGCCGCCAGATCGGTGGGGCCGCTGCGCGCGGGATCGATTCCGCGTTCGCTGCTCGCCAGCGTCAGCAGCGCCTCGATCAGCCGCTCCTGGCTCTCCCCCGCCCGCAGCACCCGCTGACAGACCTGGCGCAGCGTCGCCACATCGGGGTCCGGCTCGGCGAGGGCGACCTCGACGGTGGCACGCTGGAGGGTCAGCGGGGTGCGCAGCTCGTGCGAGGCGTTGGCCACGAAGCGGCGCTGTGCCGCGAAGGCCGCGTCCAGCCGGGACAGCAGCCCGTCGAAGGTGTCGCCGAGCTCTTTCAGCTCGTCGGCGGGCCCCGCCACGGCGAGCCGCTCGTGCAGGTTGCGCTCGGAGATACGGCGTGCCCGGTCCGCCATCACCCGTACCGGGCGCAGCACCCGGCCCGCCATCACCCAGCCCAGCGCCACCGAAACCCCCGTCATCCCGGCGAGCGCGACCCCGGACTTGGTGAGCAGGACGCGCAGTTCTGCCGAGCGGCGTTCGCTGACGATGTCCTCCAGCCGGCCGCGCAGCCGGTCGCTCCCGCCGGTGGGCCCTTCGGCCCGCCAGGCCGTGATCTTGGTGTTCTTGGTGGCGGGGCTCTGGGCCACCAGCAGATAGGTGGCGGCCAGCAGCGCGGCGCCGGAGACCAGGAACAGCGCGCCGTACAGCAGGGTCAGCCGCAGCCGCGCCGACCAGCGGATGCCGCGGTGCTGCCGCACGGGCTCAGATGCGGTAGCCGGCATGCGGCACCGTCTCGATCAGCGGCGGATCGCCCAGCTTGCGACGGAGCCGGCTGACGGTGACCTTCACCGTGTTGGTGAACGGGTCGGCCGACCGGTCCCAGGCGCGCTCCAGCAGTTCCTCGGCCGAGACGACCGCACCGCGCGCGGCCAGCAGCAGTTCGAGGACGGCCAGTTCCTTGGGCGACAGCTCCAGCCTCCGTCCGCCTCTGCGGGCCAGCCGCTCGGCCGGGGCGAGGGTGAGGTCGCTGTGGACCAGGACCGGTGGTACCGCCGGCTGGGCGCGGCGGGCCAACGCGCGGATGCGGGCGGTGAGTTCGGCGAACGCGAACGGCTTGGCCAGGTAGTCGTCGGCGCCCAG
Organism: Streptomyces smyrnaeus; assembly: GCF_017676345.1. Lineage (GTDB taxonomy): Bacteria > Actinomycetota > Actinomycetes > Streptomycetales > Streptomycetaceae > Streptomyces > Streptomyces smyrnaeus. The sequence continues at coordinate 158,787 of NZ_JAFFZM010000017.1, forward strand.
GTCCAGGCCCTCGACCCGGTCCTCCAGGGTGGATGCCGCGGTCAGCATCAGCAGCCTGGCGCGGCAGCCGTGTCGGCTCAGGGCCCGGCACACCTCGTCGCCGTGCAGCCGGGGCAGGTCGCGGTCGAGCACGATGACGTCGTAGTCGTGGACCGTGGCCTGTTCCATGGCCTCCTCCCCGTCGAAGGCGAGGTCGACGGCCATGCCGTCGCGGCGCAGCCCGGTGGCCACGGTCAGCGCCAGCTCCCGGTGGTCTTCCACGATCAGCACCCGCATGGCGCAAGCATGCGGCAGGGGGCATAACAGCGGCGTAACAGCGGCTGTTCCCGCGGTGTAACCGTCCGCCGCGTACAACTCACCGCATGTTCATCACTCGGAAGCGATCCTTGATACGCACCCTCCCCGCTGCGGCGTTGCTGCTGGCGGGCGCGCTGCTCACCGGCTGCGGCGGCGACTCCTCCGACGGCGGGGGCGAGCAGGACCCGGCGCAGGAGGCCGCGGGCGACGACGGGGCCCGGAGCGGCGCCGGAAAGCAGTTCGACAAGGCGCTGGAGTATGCGCAGTGCATGCGCGACAACGGCGTCAAGGACTTCCCCGACCCCAAGCAGGAGGGCGGTGGCGTCCGCATCGGCGGCTCCGGTGTCGACCGTGGTTCCGCCGCCTTCAAGGAGGCGGAACAGGCGTGCCGCGACAAGGCGCCGCAGATGGACGGCGGCAAAGGCAAGCCGCTGGACTCCAAGAAGGTCGCGGCCTGGGCCGCTTGCATGCGCGAGAACGGGCTCGACAACTTCCCCGACCCCGCGGTCAACGGCAGCGTCATGCAGCTCGACATGGCGGGCACCGGCATCGAGCCCGGGAGCAAGGCGTTCCAGGACGCCCAGAAGGCGTGCCGCGACAAGTACCCCGGCGGTGGTATCCAGATGAAGGGCGGCGGCGCGCGATGACCGCCCAGCAGCAGGAACCGGCCGGCGGGCGGGCGAAGGCCGAGGACACGGACAGCAGCGACACGGACGGTGCCCTCGGCGGGGCGGGCCGCGGGCGCCACCCGCTGCGCACCTCGCTGCTCGTACTCGCCGCGGCGACCGCGGTGGGCGCTGCCGGGGTGGCCGCGACGGGCGCGTTCCCGGGGCAGGCGAAGAGCGCCGGGACGCCCCGCGCCACAGGACCGCAGAAGACGGCGCCGGTGGAGCGCACCACGCTCACCCGTACGGAGACGGTGGACGGGACGCTCGGCTTCGGCACCCCCACCACCGTCCAGCAGGCGGCCACCGGCAACCAGCCCGACGACGGCGGCGACAGCGGCGGCGGCTCGGCGCAGCAGCCGGGCCGAAACACGGGGAACTCGAACAGCAGTCAGGAGGCGGGGATCGTCACCTGGCTCCCGGAAGAGGGCGCCACCCTCTCCCGGGGCGACACCGTCTACAGCGTGGACGAGCACAAGGTGCCGCTGCTGTACGGCTCCAAGCCCTTCTACCGGACGCTGCGCCCGGGTGTGGCGGGGGACGACGTGGAGACGTTGGAGAAGAATCTCGCGGAGCTCGGCTACAGCGGTTTCACCGTCGACGAGGAGTTCACCAGCGGCACGGCGCAGGCCGTCCGCGACTGGCAGGACGATCTGCATCGCGAGGCGACCGGTGAGGTCGCTCCCGGCGACGCCGTGGTCGCCTCCGGGGCGCGCCGGGTCGCCGAGCAGCGGACGTCACCGGGCGCGCTGGCCGGCGGCGAGGCACTGACCTGGACGGGCACCGACCGGATCGTGGAGGTCGAGCTGGAGGCGGGGCTGGAGAGCCTGGTCGAGAAGGGCACCAAGGCGACCATCGGACTGCCGGACGGCGGCACGGCGCAGGCGGAGGTGACCGACATCGGTACCCCCTCCGGCGGGCAGGAGACCTCCGGCGGCGGTCAGGGCTCGGAAGACGGCGGGGACGGGGGCGCCGAGGAGGCGACGCTGCCCGTCGAGTTGAAGGTCGGCTCGCAGCAGAAGCTGGGCCGCTACCAGGCGGCCTCGGTGGACGTGATCTTGAAGGCACAGACCCGCGAGGACGTGCTCGCGGTGCCGGTCAACGCGCTGCTGGCCGAGCCCGGCGGCGGCTACGCCGTCGAGACCAGGGGGGCGGACGGGCGGTCGCGCCGCATCCCGGTGCGGCTGGGCATGTTCGCCGACGGCAAGGTGGAGGTGTCCGGGACGGGCATCGAGGAGGGGCTCGACGTGGGGGTGCCCCGATGACGCCGACCCGCACACTCCCGGCGCCGCCGACCCCCGCCCCGCCCCCGCCACCGCCGGCTTCCCGCACGCTGGTGGAGTTGGCCGGCGTCCAGCAGCGGTACGGCGACGTGGTGGCGCTCGGCGGTGCCGATCTGTCCGTGGCACGGGGCGAACTCCTCGCCATCGTCGGCCCGTCGGGCTCGGGCAAGTCGACGCTGCTCAACATCATGGGCACCCTCAGCCGTCCCTCCCGGGGCACGGTACGCATCGACGGGCACGACGTGGCGGCGCTGTCCGACCGCGAGCTGTCCGCGCTGCGCGCCCGCACGATCGGCTTCGTCTTCCAGCAGTTCCACCTCTCCCCCGGGGTGCCCGCCCTGGACAGCGTCGCCGACGGGCTGCTCTACAGCGGTGCGCCGCGCGGGGAGCGGCGGCGGGCCGCCGAGGCGGCACTGCGCGAGGTGGGGCTTGGGCACCGGCTGCTGCACCGGCCGCACGAGCTGTCCGGCGGGGAGAAGCAGCGGGTGGCCATCGCCCGCGCGGTGCTGGGCAACCCGCCGTTGCTGCTGGCGGACGAGCCGACAGGGGCGCTGGACTCGCGTGCGGGCAGCGCCGTGCTGGAGTTGCTGCACGAGCTGCACCGGGCGGGTACGACGGTGGTCGTCATCACCCACGACCGGGACATCGCCGCGTCGCTGCCGCGCGAGGTGCGGCTGCGGGACGGCCGGATCGAGCACGACTCGGCCGCCGGGGCGGGGGTCGGCCGATGAAGGACGGTTCGAGCGGTGCCGCGCCACGCGCCGCGCGGATGAGCCTTGCCGATGTGCTGCGGGTGGGCGGTGCGGGGCTGCGTTCGCGGCCGACGCGGGTGTTCCTCTCGGCGCTGGGCATCGCCATCGGCATCGCCGCCATGGTGGGCGTGGTGGGGATCTCCACCTCCAGCAGGGAGGACCTGAACCGGAAACTGGACGCGCTGGGCACCAATCTGCTCACCGTCACTCCGGGGCAGTCGTTCTCGGGAGAGGAGGCCAGGCTGCCCAAGAGCGCGGTGGAGATGATCGGCCACATGCCGCGGGTGGAGTCGGTCTCCGCGGTGGGCAAGACGGACGCGAAGGTCTTCCGCACCGACCGGATGCCCACGGAGGAGACCGGCGGTATCTCCGTCGCGGCGGCACGTACCGACCTGCCCCGGACGGTGGGTGCCGAGCTGACGGCGGGCCGCTGGCTGAACGCGGCCAACTCGCGCTATCCGGCGGTGGTGCTGGGACCGGAGGCGGCCGACCACCTCGGCATCCACACCGCGGGCGCGGGCACCCGGGTATGGCTGGGTGAGCGGTGGTTCACCGTCGTGGGCATCCTGGCGCCCAACGAGTTGGCCCCCGATCTGGACGCCACCGCGCTGGTGGGCTGGAGCGCGGCGACCCGGTATCTGGGCTTCGACGGCTATCCGACCACCGTGCACACCAGGGCGGAGGAGTCGTCGGTCGGCGCGGTGCAGGAACTGCTGGGGGCGACGGCCAATCCGGAGAGCCCCAACGAGGTGACCGTCTCCCGGCCGTCGGACGCGCTGGCCGCCAAGGAGGCGTCCGACGACACGCTCAGCGGACTGCTGCTGGGGCTGGGTGCCGTGGCGCTGCTGGTCGGTGGGGTCGGTGTCGCCAACACCATGGTGATCTCGGTGCTGGAGCGGCGCTCCGAGATCGGGCTGCGGCGCGCGCTGGGGGCCACCCGGGGCCAGATCCGCAGCCAGTTCCTGTGCGAGTCCCAGCTGTTGTCCGCGCTCGGCGGGGCCGGTGGGGTGCTGCTGGGGATCTGTGTCACCACGGGGTACGCGGCCTATCAGGGCTGGCCGTCCGTGGTGCCGGTCTGGGCGATGGCGGGCGGCGTCGGGGCCACCCTGGTCATCGGCGGACTGGCGGGTTTCTACCCCGCCGTACGGGCCGCGAGGCTGCCTCCGACCGAGGCATTGTCCGCCTCCTGATCGGCCTTGCGCTCCGGCTGCGGAGCCTGCTCGGGACCGGCTCAGCTCCGGGAGCCGGCTCCGCTGCCGGGCCGGTGGGGACGGCCCGACGCCGGTACGGGGTGCGGGTGCGGTCAACGGCGCCGCTTCGGGGCGCGCCCTCGGCCGGGGCGCGCCCCTCTCGGCGTCGGTTCAGCGGTCGCAGGCGAGGGTGCCGTCGGCGGCGCCCTCGATCAGTTTCCGGTGCGCGGCCTCGATCCGCTCCACATCCGGCTTGACGACCTTTCTGTCGTAGGTCAGCAGCCCGTTCAGTTCGCCCTCCACATCGGCGATCTGGGTGTAGACGGCGCCGCTGCTGCCGTCGCAGGCGGCGAAGCGCTCGACGTCCTCCAGTTTGGCCAGGTATTCGTCGGTGAACTTCTCCTTCTCGACGCCCACATAGGTGTGCCGCACGGGCCAGGCATGGCCGGGTACGGCGAGTCCGAGCCCGCCGTATTCGCCGCTCACCAGCGCCCGCTTGCCGTCCGGCGAGGGAAGTTGGGCACCGGGGTAGCCGTGCGCGTCGGACACGTCGCCGTTGCCGCCGTCGACGGCGCCGCAGCAGTTGTGCCCGCTCATGTTGTTCACGAGCCGCGAGGGGTCGAGTTCCTTCGCGTAGTCGGCGATCCGCGCCTGGTCGTACTGGCCCCAGCCCTCGTTGAAGGTGACCCACATGATCACCGAGGGATGGCTGTCGTGCTGCTGGATCAGCTGTTTCAGCTCGTGCTCGTACTGGGTCCGCGCCGCGCTGTCCGGCCTCCGGTCGGAGCGCATGGACGGCATGTCCTGCCACACCAGCAGGCCCAGTCGGTCCGCGTGGTAGAACCAGCGGTCGGGCTCGACCTTGATGTGCTTGCGGACCGAGTTGAAGCCCATTTCCTTGTGGCGGCGCAGATCGGAGGCGAGAGCTTCGTCCGTCGGTGCCGTGTGCAGTCCGTCGGGCCAGAAGCCGTGGTCGAGGGTGGCCATCGAGAAGACGGGTTTGCCGTTGAGCACCATGCGCCGCTTGCCGTCGACGGTCTCGACAGAGATCTCCCGCATACCGAAGTAGCTCTCGACGACGTCCGCCGACCGCCCCTTGCCCACCTTCACCTCAAGGGTGTACAGGTGCGGGTCGTCGGGCGACCACAGATGCGGATCGGGCACCGGGACCCGGAACGGCTCGCTCCCGCTGCCGGTGGCCCGGCCGACCTCGCGCTCACCGTCGTAGGCGACCGCTGTGACGGGCACTTCGTCCCGCACGCCGCGTGCGGTGACCGCGACCTGCTCACCGTCCAGGTCGGGTGTGGTCTTGACGTCGGCGACGTGGTCGGCCGCCACCGGTTCCATCCACACCGTCTGCCAGATCCCCGACGACGGCGTGTACCAGATGCCCTCGGGGTCGAGCCGCTGTTTGCCGACGGGCGGGTTGGGGCCGTCCGGGGAGTCGGTCGGGTCGTGGACACCGACGACCAGTTCCTGGTGCCGTCCGGGGCGCAGCGCGTCGGTGACATCGACGGTGAAGCGGTCGTAGCCGCCCTTGTGCGCGGCGACGCGCTTCCCGTTGACGTAGACGGTGGCCTGCCAGTCGACGGCGTCGAAGTGCAGCTTCAGTCGCTCGCCGGAGCCGTGTGCGCCCACCTTCCAGCTCCTGGGCACGGTGAACGACCGCTTGTACCACATCCGTTCCTCGTGGCGCTCCACTCCGGACAGCTGCGACTCGACGGGGTAGGGGACCAGGATCTTCTCGGCCAGCTTCTTGTGCCGGCCCAGCGGCGGCCGCTCGCCCTTCTCGGCCGCGGCGAACTGCCAGGTACCGTTGAGGTTTCGCCACCGGTCGCGCTTGAGCTGCGGGCGCGGGTACTCGGGCAGCGCGTTGCCGGGGCGGACCTCCTCGGCCCACTCTGTCTTGAGCTGGTACTGCGACCTGTTGTCGCCGGACGTCCAGAAGGCACCGACCGGCCGGTCGTCGGCGCCGGTCAGCCCGCCCTCTCCGTCGTAGCGGACGTCGGCCGTGCCGCCCTGGCCCACGACCGGTTCGGGCAGCGCGACCAGCAGCGCACGCGGGTCGTCGGGGGCGCGGCGTATCTCGCCCAGCGGCCAGGTGGCGCCACCGATGACGGCCTTGAGGTGGTCGCGCAGCCGGGCGGGTGGCGCTGCGAGCTCCTGGGCGAAGCCGAGTTCCAGCGTGCGACCGGACTTGCGCACGTGCACCTCGGTGGGGCCGTCGTAGTCGAAGCCGTCCGGGAGGGTGAAGGCCGACCGGGGAACGGCCGTCTTCGTACCGCCGGGCGGGGTCCAGCGCACATGGAGGTTGGAGCCGCCCCACTCCTCGAAGTACTCGACCTTGAGGTCGTAGGACTTGCCCGCCGCAAGCTCGACGGGCTCGGAGTTCTGCTCCTTGTCCCAGTCGGGGACCCAGTGGTCGATGACGAGCCGGCCGTCGAGCCACATACGGAAGCCGTTGTCCCCGGTGATGTGGAAGGTGTGGCTGCCCGTCCGCTCCGGGGTGAGCCGGCCGGTCCAGCGGACGCTGGCGTGATCGGCGCTGCCGGTACGTTCCTTCAGCCGCGGTTCGAGGTCGTCGAAGTCGAGGCCCGGGTCGAAGGCGGTGGCCTTGAGGGTGCCGAAGTCGTAGGCGCCGGGCGCCGACTGGGTCCAGTACTCGCCCTTGAGGCCGTGCGCCTCGGGCGGCTGGGCGGCGGGTGCCGCGGCCGAGGCCGTGGCGGCGGACCCCGGTGGGGCGCCGAGCACGGCGAGGAGGGCGAGGAGGGCTGAGGCGGCGATGACGGCCGCTGACCAGGGTTGTGCGCGTCTCACGGTACCTCCGGGTGAGGTGTGCCACGTGTGGGTGCGGACTGTGCCCTGTGGAACTTCTCCGTGCGGTCCTTGTGGGTGCCCCGTCGGCTTGTACAACGTTGGAAACGGGGACAGTTGGCATGACAGCACGCATGCCGGACCCTGTCCAGGTACGCGACGACAGCGGCCGAACCGGGCACGGAGCGGGCAGCGAACGGGGGGAGTTGGGCACGGGTGAGGGTGAGTCTCAAGGACGTGGCCGAGCACGCGGGCGTCTCGGTCAAGACCGTCTCGAACGTGGTGAACAAGTACCAGCACGTCACGCCCGCCACCCGGCACAAGGTGCAGCAGGCCATCGACGTGCTCGGCTACCGGCCCAACCCCACAGCCCGCCATCTGCGCAAAGGCCGTACGGGCATCCTCGCCCTCGCCGTGCCCGAACTGGGCAACCCCTACTTCGCCGAACTGGCCGGAGCCGTGGTCGACGCCGCCGCCGAGCACGACTACACGGTGCTGCTCGACCACACCCAGGGCCGCCGCGACCGCGAACTCCTGGTCGCCCAGGGCTTCCGCACCCGGGTCATCGACGGTCTGATCCTCAACCCGCTGGAACTGGAGGCCGAGGACCTGGCGGCGCGCACCGACGAGGTGCCTCTCGTGCTGATCGGCGAGCGACGCTACGACCTGCCCTACGACCACATCGCGATCGACAACGTCGCGGCGGCGCGCACCGCCGTGCGGCACCTGCTGGACATCGGGCGGCGCCGCATCGCCTTCGTGGGCGCCCGCCGCGACCGGCCCAGCAGGCCCGCGCATCTGCGGCTGCTGGGCTGGCAGACGGAGCTGGCGGCGTCCGGGCTCGCCGCGGACGACGCACTGGTGGGACGGGTGGAGGGGTGGGAGCGCGCGGACGGGGCCGCGGCGATGGCGGCGCTGCTGGACTCCGGGCAGCGACCGGACGCGGTCTTCGCCTACAACGACCTCGTGGCCATCGGGGCGATGCGGCTGCTGGCCGAGCGCGGGTTGCGGGTGCCGCAGGACGTCGCGGTGGTGGGGTTCGACGATCTGACGGAGGGCCGGTACGGCATGGTGTCGCTCACGACGGTGGCGCCGGACAAGCGGGCGATAGCCCGGCTGGCCGTGGAGTCGGTGGTGCTCCGCATCGGTGGCGGGGCCGGCGCTCCTGAGGGCCCCCGGCAACTGCGGCCGGGCTTCCGGCTCCTGGAGCGGGAGAGCACGCTGGGCCGCCCCGACGGGTGAGGAACTGTCGGCGGGGGCCCGGACCGCGGGCGGGGGCGCGGGCGGGGGCCTTTCGCCACGTCTTGGGACGAGTGCGGTTTTCCAACGATGGAAAGCCGCAGGAGCCCCCGCCCGCGGAACCTCGTCGCGCAGCGGTCAGACGTCCACCCCGCGGCTGCGCAGCCACGGCACCGGGTCGATGCCCGAGCCGACCTCGGGGGTGACCCGGACCTCGAAGTGCAGGTGCGGGCCGGTGGAGTTGCCGGTGTTGCCGGAGAGGCCGATCTGCTCCCCCGCCCGTACGTGCTCGCCCGGCTTGGTCTGGATGCGCGAGAGATGCGCGTACTGCGTGTAGTAGCCGTTGGGGTGCCTGATGACGATGTGGTTGCCGAAGGGGCCGCCGCAGTTCGTCTTGACGACGGTGCCCGCGCCGACGGCCCGGACCGGGGTGCCGACCTCCACCGCGAAGTCCTGGCCGGTATGGCTGTTCGACCAGCGCTTGCCCGAGGAGGCGAAGCCCGCCGACAGCGTATAGCCCTTGACCGGCGCCACCCACTTCCCGCTGCCGGCCGCCCGGCGCTCGCCCGGCGGGCTGTAGGCGCAGCCCCCGGAGCCCGGCTCGGCCCGCAGCGCCGCGCGCGAGATCGGCCCTGCGGCCCGTGCCGCGCGTTCCTCCCGTGCCTCCCGCAGCCGCTCCCTGGCCTGCGCCAGCCGCCGTTCGACGAGGCGCTTGGCGCGCCGCTGCCGCTCGGTTTCGGCCTTCAGTTCGCCCAGCTGGGTCCGCCGGCGCTCCCGGTCCCGCACGAGGTCGCGCTGGGTGGTCTTCGTGGTGTGCAGCAGCCGCCGGAAGGCGAGGTCGCCCTGGCGCTGCGAGCGGAGCCTGTCGAGCAGGGTGTCCGGGGTGCTGGTCATCAGCAGCCGGGTGGCCGGGGCCCAGCCGCCCTCCTGGTACTGCCGACGGGCCACCGCGCCGAGCTGCCGGTGCAGCCGCCGCAGCCGCTCCTCCCCTCTGCTGACGGCCCGTGCGGCCCGGGCGACCGCCGCCCGTTGCACTGCTGCCTTGCGGTGGGCGGCCTCGTAGCGAGCCGAGGCAGCTGCGGCCTCCCGGTAGAGCGAGGCGATCCGGGCGGGCAGCGGCTGCGCGGCCTCGGCCGCGCCCCGGGCGGGTGCGGTGCCCGCGGCCTGCGGCGCGCCGGCGGCGAGCACCGCCGCACACACCAGCGCTGCCAGCGGCACAGCTGCCCGTCTCTTTCGTACGACCTGAGTCATGGCACGATCGTGCGGCCGTGCGCGGCGTCAGAGGCGTCGCACGGGCGCGGCACGCGGGCGGCTTGGGCCGTTCGTCGCAGCGCCCTGTCCCCAGGACGGGTGCTTTTTCGGGCGGCGCGAGAGGGCCTCAGCCGTGCGGGGAGGTGGCCGCCTCCCGCTCCGGGCGCCCGGAACGGTCGGGGACCCCGGCCTCGCCGCCGTCCTTCCCGGGCCGGGGGCGCAGCAGCACCCAGGCCAGCACGGCGGCGACCGCGAGCAGTGCCGCACCGGCCAGCCCGGTGATCTGGACACCGCGCGAGAAGGCGGACCTGGCCTCGGCGACCAGTGCCTGGCCGGGGCCGCCGCCCAGTCGCGCGGCGGCGGCCAGGGCGTTGCCGAGCGTCTCGCGGGCGGCGTCCAGCACCCGCGCCGGCACCCCGTCCACCGGGTCGAGGCCCATCCGGTACGCGGAGGAGAGCACGCTGCCCAGCACGGCGACGCCGAGCGCGCCGCCCAGCTCGATACCGGTCTCGGAGACGGCCGAGGCGGCGCCCGCCCGCTCGGGCGGAACGGTGGCGAGCACCATGCTGTTGGTCAGCGTCATCACCGTCCCCACGCCCAGGCTCACCAGGCAGAAGGCGAGGACGACGACGGCCACCCCGTGCCCCAGCGGCAGCGCCGTCAGCGCCGCGAAGCCGAGCGCCGCGGTCGCCAGCCCGGCGGTGATCAGCTGCCGTACGCCGGTGCGCCGGGCCGCGGCGGCGGCGAAGAATCCGGAGGCGACCGAGAGGGCGGCGCCGGGCAGCAGCATCACTCCGCCGCGCAGCGGCGAGAGGCCCTCGGACAGCTGCAGGAACTGCGGGATGAAGAAGAGCGATCCGGCCATCACGAAGATCACGAGCACATTGGTGACGATCGCGGCGGAGAAGTGCCGGATACGGAAGAGGGAGATGTCGATGAGCGGGTCGGCGAGGGTGCGCTGGCGCCGTACGAACACGGCGCCGAAGGCCAGCCCCACGGCGAGGAACGGCACGGCCCGCAGCTGGTCGCCGTGTGCGAACGTCTTGACGGCGTAGACGGCGGGCAGCACCGTCAGCAGGGTGAGGGCCGCGCTGAGCAGGTCGAAGCGGCCCGGCCTGGGGTCCTTGGTCTCGGGCACCAGCAGCGGCAGCCCGGCCAGGGCGAGCAGCACCAGCGGAAGGTTGATCAGGAAGACCGAGCCCCACCAGAAGTGCTCCAGCAGCAGCCCGCCGACGACGGGGCCGAGAGCCGAACCGGCGCTGAAGGCGGAGCCCCAGGCGGCGACGGCGACCATCCGCTGGCGCTCGTCGCGGAACATGTTGCGCAGCAGCGAGAGGGTGGAGGGCATCAGCGTCGCGCCCGCCACGCCGAGCAGGACGCGGGCCGCGATGAGCGCGCCCGCGCTGGGGGCGTAGGCGGCGAGCGCGGAGGCGACGCCGAATCCGGCGCAGCCGATCATCAGCAGCTTGCGCCTGCCTATTCGGTCGCCGAGGGTGCCCATGGTCACCAGCAGCCCGGCGAGCACGAAGGAGTAGATGTCCACGAGCCACAGCAGTTGGGTGCTGGAGGGGGCGAGGTCCTCGCTGAGCGCGGGGACGGCGAAGCCCAGGACCGTGAGGTCTATCGCGATCAGCAGCACGGGCAGGGTGAGGATCAGCAGGCCGGCCCACTCCCGGGGGCCGGCCTTCACGGTCATGTCCTGCGCCATGGCTCGGTTTCTCCGTTCTTGCGTTCGTGCGGCGTCGCTCGTACGTGGTGCGGCGGGACGGTCCGGCCCCGGCGTCCGCGGTGCCGGGCATTTTGTGTACGGACGTACATAAATCTGTGTACTAGGGTACACAAAAACCGCCGGAACGGAGAAAGACGGGCAGTGCCGATGGGAGCCAAGCGAGGGCCGGCCGACCCCGGGCGCCGGGAGCGGATCATGGCGGCCACCGAGCGGATCCTGCTGGAGCACGGCATCGCGGGGCTCAGCCACCGCGCGGTCGCCCGCGAGGCGGACGTCCCGCTCGGCTCCACGACCTACTACTTCGCCACCCTGGACGAGCTGCTCGACGCGGCCACCCGCAGGCTCAGCGAGCGCTACGCACGCCGGCTGCGCACCTGGGGGGCGGAACTGGGCCAGATCACCCGTGCCGGACTGGTGGAGGCGCTGGCCGACCTGGTGGAGACGCTGCTGCGCGACGACCGCGCCGCGCTGGTTCTCTCCTTCGAACTGTCGGCCGCCGCCATGCGCAGACCCGAACTGCGCGACTCGGCGCTGCTGTACGCCGAGACCGAGCGCCAGGTGCTGGGCGCACACACCGACGAGCGCACGGCCCGGGCACTCTCCCGCGTCCTCGACGGCTTGCTGCTGCACTCCCTCGCCGCGGCCACCCCACCCACCCGCTCGGACATCACCGGGCCGCTCGCGGCGCTGCTCACCCCCGACGACTGAGCGCACGGCGGCCCCGCGCTCACCCTTGAGAGGGTCGAGCGCGGGGCCGCTGTGCGCTCAGGATCTGCTTCTGGCTGCCGTGGCCGTCCGCCTTGTCCGGCCGCCACCTCCGCCGCCTTCTCCCGGATCGGGCAGCCATCGGCGTCGGCGCGCACCCGGGGTCAGCCGGGGCCGCCGCTGCCGAAGGATCCGCTCTTGCCCGGCTCCCACTTCTTGCGCGTCGGCGGCTCGCCGGGGTGGTGCTCGCGGTCGCCCTGATCGTGCACACCGCTGTGCGGCAGCCGACGGACCCCGTCGCGGGGCATCTCGTCCGGCTCGCGGTTCTCCGTGACCTCCTGGACCGGGCCACCGTCGGGCAGGTGCGGCTGCTCGTCGGGCTCGGGCGGTTCGGGCTCGCGGTTCTTGATCCGGATGCCGAGCCAGACGGCGCCGATCAGCGCGGCCACGATCAACAGCCCGATGAGCCCGGGAACCAGACCCACCAGATGGTCACGGGCGGCGACGTCCATGGCCGTCCCGATGACGTCCGCGTTCATGTGCTCAGCCCCCTTCGGCTCGCGGTGTCACCCTCGGGGTTTCCGTGGGGGACCGAAGGAAACCTGGCCGGACCCGGGAAGCGAACATCTGAGCGATACGGCATGCGCGGTCCCCGCCCCGTACTCGGTCCACGTCCTGTTCAGCCCGCGGCGTGTTCAGTCCGCGTCGTGCGATCCGGAGACGGCGCGCCCGTTAACCGCCAGTACCCCGGGCACCTCCATCAGCTCGCCCACCAGCTCCGGCACCGAGCCGGAACCCGACACCGCGAGGGTGAGCTTGGTCAGCTCCGGCCGCGGCTCCCCCACCTGCTCGACATTGGTCTCGGTCACCACGAAACCGCGCTCCGTGCACAGCGACAGCGCGTTGCGCAACACACCCCGCCCCTCCTCGTAGGTGAGCCGCAGATGGCCCGGCACCGCCCCCGGCAGCCGGTCGCTGACCTTGGTGAAGCCCCAGACGGTGAGGAAGTGCATGGCCACCGTCGCAACGGCCAGCAGCGGCAGCCCCGCACCGCAGGCCATTCCGACCGCGGCCGAGACCCATACGATCGCCGCCGTCGTCAGCCCGCGCACCACGTCGCGGCGCAGGAAGATGACGCCACCGCCGAGGAACCCGACGCCGGAGACGACCTGCGCCGCGACCCGGGACGGATCGATGGAGATGTCCTCCATGCCCATCAGATCGGCGAAGCCGTACTTGCTGACCAGCATGAAGAGCGCGGCGCCCAGCCCCACCAGCGCGTGGGTGCGCAGACCCGCGCTCTTGTTCTTGGCCCGCCGCTCCAGGCCGATCAGTGAGGTCAGGAGGAAAGCCAGCGCGAGGTTGGCCACCTGCGGCCAGCCCTGGCCGAGGGAAGAGTAGAACGCGTCGTTCATATCCGAGGTCTAACAGCTTCGGGTGTCATCAGTCGGTAGGCAGCAGGGGACCCAGCGGGCCGAGATCCAGGTTCAGCTCCTCGGGCGTCAGCCCGAACCGTTCCCGCAACAGCTCCATCCGGTCCTCCAGCAGCATGAGCGTCATTCCGATCCGCTCCTCCTGGTCCTCGTCAAGGTCCCCCACCTCCACCCGGCGCAGGGCCTGTCGCTCCACCAGTTGCCGCAGCAGCTCGACGATGGTGAGCACCAGTGCGGCCAGATCGCGCTCCACGGTGTCGGGGTCGAAGTCGAGCCGCCGGGTCGCGGAGGCCGGTGTCCCGCGCGCCCCTGTCCCGGGTGTCCCCGTCTCGGATGCTCGGGTCACAGTGGCTGCCCTCCCTCCCAGGGCGAGGGGACGCGTGCGTTGACGGAGCTGATCAGGGCCCGCAGGTCGATCCGCACCAGGTCCACGTCGGCGATCCCCAAGGTGAGCGACCCGGTGAGGACCGCTCCGGTGCCCAGCAGCCGGTCCAGCAGATCGACCAGGGCGACCTGCCGCCGGGCCAGCGGCTGCTCGGAGTCGACAGCCACCGGCCCGCGCGGCGCGGGCGGCTCAGCAGACGGCGCTGTCATGGACACCCTCCCGCTCATCGGGCGCGTCCGACGCGGCGAACGAGTACGGCGCCCACGGGCCGGTCAGCTCGACCCGGACGGCCGGGTCGTGTGCGCCCAACTGCTCCACACGGCCCACGAACTCCTCCGCCCGCTCGCGGGGCACCAGATAGGCCGCGTTGAGCAGGTTCTGCCCGGACACCTGGGACAGCTGCGGATTCTGCGCGGGATACACCCGTACGTCCTCGGCCTGCGCCGTGAGCGCCGCGTGCAGCGCACGGCCCAGCTCCTCGGCCTCCTGCAGCGCGTTCTCCCGCGAGGTGACCTCCTGCCTGCGCCGGCGCAGGAACTCCCGCCCGCTGGTCGGGGCCGGTGCCGCTGCCGGGGCCGGTTCGGGCGCCCGCTGCGCGTAGACCTTCACGCCCCACTCGACGCGGCCCGCCAGCCTGTCGAGGGTGGCCAGGAACTCCTGGCTGCCCTCCGCCAGTGCGCGCCGGACCCCGTCGTCGTCCCGGTAGACGGTCGCCAGGCGCAGCGGAAGCGGGCAGGTGAGCGCGGTGAGCGCGTCGACCACCGCCTGGTGGGCGCGGGCCGTCCGCTCCAGCCAACCGAGGTCCTCCAGCCGGGCGTGCAGCGCCTCCTGCCCGAATTCCTCCTCGGGGACCTTGCTGACCACCGCCTGCAGTCCCGCGTGGTCGACGACGTACGGGACGGAGCCGCTCACGCCCCGTACGTCGTCGGGCAACGGGGCCTCGAGGGGTGCGGTCACCGCGTAGACGTACCGCAGTTCACCGTTCATGGCGCTCTCCCTCCAGGCGTTCCGGATTCCGCTGTTCCAGTTCGGCGACGCGTCGGCGCAGCCGCTCGTTCTCCTCGGACAGTTCGGTCCGGCGGGCGTTGGAGCTGAGCGCGGGATCGGTCTCCCACCAGTCGATGCCCATCTCCTTGGCCTTGTCGACGGAGGCGACGATCAACCGGAGCTTGATGGTGAGCAGCTCGATGTCGAGCAGGTTGATGCGGATGTCACCCGCGATCACCACGCCCTTGTCGAGAACCCGTTCGAGGATGTCGGCGAGGTTGGCGCTGCTGCCGCTGTCGTAGCGCTCGGGCAGCCTGCTGGGCGTCGTCATGAGCCCTCACCCGCCTCGGCGTACTCCGCTTCCCCGGGCTCCTGCGCCGCTTCCCCGGACTCGTCCGCCGCGCCGAGCAGCACGAGGTGGCGGGCGTAGTGCTTGAGGGCGGACCGGACCCTGCGGTCCTGGGCGCGCCACAGGGCCCCGGACTTCCCGGCGAGCCCCTTGGGGTGGTGCTCGATCAGCAGTACGACCCGGGTGAGGTCCTCGGTCACCGCGTGGAAGGTCGCCACGCCCTCGGCGCGGCCCGTGGCCGACTCCGAGGTCCAGGCCAGGCGCCGCTCGCGGCGCCGCGTGGTCGTGGACTCCTCACCTCCGATGGCATCGAGGAACCGGGGCCACTGCTCGTAGGCATCGTGGACCGGGACCGGCACATCGACGTACTCCAGGACGACGGTGGGCCCGCGGCCGCCACCCTTCTTGCGTTTGACCGCCTTGAGACGTCCGGCACCCACCTCGACGGCGGTGCGCACCGGGCCCTTGCCCGCCACGAGCTTCCGGCCGCTGTCCAGCGCCAGCCGCTGGAACCCGGGGCTGCTTCCCTCGGCCACGGCGTTGAGCCGGCCGGTGGTCCGCCCCAGGGTGCGGCCCACTCCCGTGAGCAGCTTCTCCGCCTCGGCCGCGGCCAACTCGCCCGCCGCCGCCTTGAGCCGGTCCACCGCCTCCGGGTCGACCGCGCCGAGCAGCTTGCCGCCGTTCTTGGTACCGATGTCAGCCACTGCTGCGGCCCTCCTTCGAGCCGCCGGCCTTCGCCGTGCGGGACCGCGGCTTCGCGGTGGCCGACGACTTGGAACCGGACGTCGACCTGGCGGCGGACTTGGACTTCGAGCCGGAGGCCGGCTTCGCGGTGGACTTCGGCCGGCTCCGCTTCGAGGCCGGGGAAGCCGAGGAGCGGGAGGACGACGTGGAGGAGGCCGCGGGCTTCTTCGCCGGTGCCCGGCGCGCCGTCTTGCCCACCGCGCTTCGGGCGGTGCCCTCGGCGGAATCGGTGCTGGCGGCGTCCTCGGTGGCCGCGTCCGCGGCGTCGGCGTCCTCGGTGGTGCGTTCCTTGATGGCATCGTCCGCAGTGGCATCGTCCGCCGAGTCGGCAGCCGGGCCCTTCGCGGGGCCGGCCGCTTCGGCGAGCTGGTCGCGGATGTCGAGCGCGCGCTCGTGCAGCCGGTCGGCCAGCGCGTTGACCTGGCGGTTGACCAGGGCGCCCGTCGCCGCCTCACCGGTACCGCGCAGATCGCTGCGCAGCTGCTCACCCATCTCCTTGAGCTGGGGGTTCTCGGCGAACCGCGCGGTCGCGGAGCGGGCCAGGGCCCGCGGGCCCTGGCCGAACCGCTTGCCCAGCGCGAGCGTGCCGACGCCGAGGGCGAGCTTGGCCTTCCTCGTCCGGCCCAGGACGTAGCCTCCCGCGACGGCGACCGCCATCGCCAGTCTGTCGTTCATGTCCATGGGTTCCTGTCCTCCAACCGCGCGAGGAGCTCGTCCTCGCGGCGGTCGAACTCGTCTTCGTCGATCTCGCCGGCGAGCAACTGCCGCTCCGCCTCCGCGAGCTCGCGCTGGACGGTGGCGGGGTCGCGGTACTGGCGCTCCGCCTCGGCCTGCACCTGCCGCAGCACCCAGGCGGTGCCGCGCACCGGGGCAGCGGGCAGCAGCAGCAGTTCGCTGATCAGCCCCATGTCGGCCTCCCGGCTCCACCGGCCCGTCAGCCGGCCGCCGGTGCGGCCCGGACGCCGGCCGTCGCGTCTGCCGACGCGTCGGTCTTCTCGACGAAGCTGTAGGGCGGCAGCGGACCGTTCACCTTCAGGTCCAGCTGCGGTGCGGAATTCCCCAGCTCCTCGACGGCGGAGAGCAGTTCGTCGGCCGCTTCCCGGTCGACGAGGACGGAGAGGTTCGTCAGCCAGCCCGCGCTCTGCGGGCCCTCGCTCACCTCGGCGGCCAGCGGCTCCACCGCGTGGCGCAGCAGCGCCGCGTCGACGGGCTCCCGGGCCTGCACGGCGCGGGCGACCTTCTCACCGAGCGCCAGCTTCTGCTCGTAGCTGCCGCCGCCCGCCGCGCGGTTGGCCTCGCTCTCCGCGCGCAGTTCGGGCTGCTGCGCCATCACGACGTGCAGCACGGCCTCCTGGTCGTGGCTGGCCTTGATGTTGTACTCGACCTTGCCTTCGAGCGTGTCGAGGCGTTCGAGGAAGTGTTCGGCCCGCTCCACGAGCACCTCGCCGACCGTGCCGTCGTCCTCCGAGAGGCTGCCGAAGCGCATGGGCAGTACCACCCGCTCGGCGTTCACCTCCGCGAGGACCTGCTGGTGGGCGAGGAGCTCCCGGCGCTTGGGCCGCAGGTCCTCGGGTGCGTCGCTGACCAGTGCCACCAGGCCGTCCCGCTGGAGGATCCGCACCGGGCGGGGCGGGTCGCCCACGCCGGTCAGTCCTTCGCGCAGGTGCGGGGCCGGGGACCGGGTGATGCCGTAGACGTAGGTGCTCACTCCCGCTCCTCCTTCTTGCGGGTGGTGGTGCGTCGCCGCGTGCCGCCCTCCTGGGACTCGTCACGCGCCTGCTGGAACGCATCCGAGACGGTCTGCGCCGCGCCGCTGAGCGCGCCCTTGGTCTTTCCCTGGGCCCCGGACTCGGTGACCTGCCCCACCACGTCGGGCAGGCCGGGGCTCTTGTTGCGGCCCGATTCCAGGTCGAGGCGGTTGCAGGCCTCGGCGAACTTCAGATACGTGTCCACACTGGCGACCACGACCCGGACGTCGATCTTGAGGATCTCGATACCGACGAGGGACACCCGCACGAACGCGTCGATCACCAGTCCGCGATCGAGGACGAGTTCCAGTACGTCGTAGAGATTGCCGGTTCCGCCGCCTTGCTGTTGTGCTGGAGCGACAGTCATGAGGCAGAGCCTCCTTCGCTTCTCTGGCGCCGTTCTCAGGCTTGGATTTCACGGTCAACTCCCGTGCTCACACGGAGAGTTCGCAGAACGGGGGCGCCTCGTTCCCGCGGTCGTGCCGCGGCGCCGGACGGGTAGCCCTCGGACCGAGGGTCAAACCCCGCGCTCCGCTTCCCGCCGGTCCGGAAAAGCAACTTGTCGGGCATATGCGACAAAAAGGAAGCCGAAAAAGGCGGCAAAAGGAAAAGAACGATCGGCGGGCTACTCGCCCCCGGCACCGTCCAGCAGCCAGCGGGAGGCCGCGGCGCCCAGCTCGCGCAGCTCCCGGCCGCGGAGCCGCTCCCGCAGCGGTGCGAAGACCTCGCCCTCCTGGCTCGCGGCGTGCTCGCGCACCTGGTCGAGCAGCGCGCTCATCCGGCGCTCGGCGGCGGGTGAGCCCGGCTCGGCGGCCCTGAGCTCCCGGACGGTCACCGCCGTCGCCTCCCAGCGCTGCCGGGCAGCGTCGACGATCTGCTCACCGTCGGGCAGCAGCCGGCGGACGACGGGGTGCAGCGTGTGGCCTTCCGCGAGGGCGTGCCGTTCCAGCCCGGCCAGCAGCTGCTCGGCGAGGGCGGCGCGGCGCTCCGGGTCGCGGGTCGCCTCGTAGGCCGCGACGAGACGCTCGGCCTCGGCGTGATCGTCCGCGAGCAGTTCGAGTACGTCCGGGCGGTGTGCCATCGCCCCTCCTTGGTCCGGTTTCGGACATGGTGACCGCTACGCCCCAGTCACCGTTTCGCCCCTGGGAGTGTGGGGACTCGCCTCCGTAGGTGACTACGGAGGTGATCCCACGTGCAGCAGAACAAGACCAGCACCCGTGACGAGAGCGCCAGGGATTCCGGCCGCCCGGCGGCCAACGCCCCGCGGACGGTGCTCCGCCCGGACGGTCCGATGGGCTACGGGCCGCATGCGCCGGCCGGCGACCGGGACCCGGAGTCGCACATCTTCCGCGGCGAGGACTGACCGGCCGGGCGCCGGCCCCCCACCCGTACCCGGCTCCGTCCGGTTCACTCCGCCGCGCAGCGGGCACCCGCCCGGTCCACCGACGCTCCCCCGGCACGGACGGGGAGGGAGGAGGACCGCGCATGAGTGACAAGCAGTCGGACGTGGAGGCCAAGGGTCCCGGCACCGCACAGGTCCTGCGCTCGGCACGCGAGGCCATCGAGGAGCTGACCGGCCTGGAGGCCGAGACGGTCTCCTCGGTCGTCAGAGGTGACGACGGAAGCTGGACGCTGCACGTCGAAGTCGTCGAGCTGCGCAGGATCCCGGACAGCGTCAGCATGCTCGGCTCGTACGAGATGACGCTGGACGCGGACGGCGAGCTGACCGGCTACCGCAGGCTCCGCCGCTATGAACGCGGCAGGGCGGACCCCCGCTGAGCACCGTCGAAGAAGCTCCATCGCCGAAGAGGCACAGTCAGGTCAGGGCACAGTCAGGTCAGGTCACGTACAGCGTGAGGAGCGTGGCATCGTCCTCCGCCTCGTGGCCCAGCAGCGTGGAGACCAGGCACTCGGTGGCCGCCTGGGCCGTGTCGCTGCGCCCCGCGCACTCCCGCACGGCTGCCAGCAGAGCGGCGACCCCCTCGTCGAGGTCCATGCCACGGCGTTCGATGACCCCGTCCGTGTAGCACAGGAGCAGATCACCGGCCTGCAGCTGGGTGCGGTTGATCGGATAGGCCGCCTCCGGGGTGACGCCCAGCATCAGTCCGTGCTCGGCCTCCACCAGTCGCGCCACGCCGTCCCGCACCAGGACCGGCGCCGGGTGCCCCGCGCTGGCCCAGTGGAAGACCCGGGTGTCGGTGTGCAGGTGCCCCACCACGCAGGTCGCGGTGGTCTCCAGGCCGCCGTAGTAGACGACCTCGCCCAGCGCCGTCGTCAGCTCGGCCGCGTTCTCGTCGGTGTAGGCGAGCCCGGCCAGCGCGGAGCGCTGCTGCACCGCCCGGCTGGCCGCGTCCACCCCGTGCCCCGAGGCGTCGCCGACCGCCAGCAGCACCCGTCCGTCGGGCAGCTCGCGGCACTTGTACCAGTCGCCGCCGACGCCCGAGTCGGAAGGGACATAGGCCGCGCTCACGGACAGCCACGAGGGGGTGAGCACGCCCAGCGGCGGGGTGAGCGCCCTGCGGAAGGTCTCGGAGACGCGGCGCTCGGCCGCCGCCTCCTGCCGCAGCCGCTCGGCCTCGGACAGCGCCCGCCCCAGCTGCTCCTCCTGCCCGGTGATGTCCCGCGCGGCGAACAGCAGCGACTCCGGCACCTCGGCGCCCTCCGGCTGTGCCTCGCCGAACCAGCGGATCCGCCGCCGGCGGCCCTCGACATGGACGGTCAGCTCGTGTTCGGGCACATCGCCGCCGGCCAGCAGGGTGCGCAGATCGGCGACGAACGCCGGCACCTCGGCCGGTTCGATCTTCCGCCCCACGGTGAACAGGTCGGCGGCCACGTCCCTGGCCGAGGTCACCGACCGGGCCGTGCGCTCCAGCTCGGAGTACCCCTCCGGGGTCACATGCTCGGGTGGCGGTGCCGTGAGGCCCAGCAGTTCGCGCAGCCCCTGCGACCAGCGCATCCTGCCGCTGACCAGGTCCCACTCCGCCCAGCCGAGCCGGCCGCCCTCCTGGATGCGGCGGGTGAGCCTAGCCTCGCCGACCGGTTCCCAGTTCGTCAGCAGCAGCCCCTCGTCCGGCAGCAGCGTGACGGTGCCGCGCAGCCGGGCGCGCTGGAGGACGCCGTCGATGACGTCGACGTAGTCGATGGTGTCGCTGGAGACGGGCGTGCCACTGTCCAGCGCGGCGCGGTAGACGTCGTACATCCCGCTGGTGCGGATCCCCGGCCGGGTCTCGGACAGCGGCTTGCCGAGGAAATCGTAGGAGCCGCGCTCCACACCGCTCAGCTCGAAGTGGTTGGCCCCGACGACGATGAAGTCCTGGACGGTGCCGTCCACGGCGTACTGCGGGCGCAGCACCGTCGAGCTGCCCCGCAGCACACCCAGCACGGCGGGCAGCCAGGACGGCAGGCCGGGCAGTACCGCCACGTCGCTGGGCGGCGGGGCTTCGGCGCCGTCGTAGGCGAACGGCCCGGACGTCGGCCGGTCGGCCGGGTCCGGCCGGTGCCCGGAGCGCGGGGAGCAGCCGGGGTGGGCGGGGCCCGCCTCGGCGATCCGGACGCGCGCACGGTGCCGGGCGCACGCGATGGTGCGCAGCGCCACCCGGTTGAGCTCTTGCAGCGCGCTCTGGGACGCGCGTGTGGCGGCGCCGTCCGCGGGGTCCACAGGCGAGGCATCCATATGTCGGTATTGTCCGCCCTGTGGGGCTTCTTTGCCGGGTGACGGGACCGCTCGTGGCACCGAGCGGGTCCCCGGCCGGGCCGCGCTCCCCTAGGCTCGGAAGCATGACGGCAGACGAGGGGTCGGTACGGGTCGACAGCTGGATCTGGTCCGTACGGCTGGCGAAGACCCGCTCCCAGGCGGCGACCGCGGCCCGCGGTGGACACGTCAAGGTCAACGGCGAGCGGGTGAAGGCGGCGCACGCCCTCCGGGTGGGGGACGAGGTACGGGTGCGGCAGGCGGGGCGCGAACGCATCGTGATCGTCAAGCGGCTGATCAAGAAGCGGGTGGGCGCTCCGGTCGCCGTCGAGTGTTACCAGGACAACAGCCCGCCGCCGCCGTCCCCGGTGGAGGTCCCCGTCGTCGCCCGCCGTGAGCGGGGGGCCGGACGCCCCACCAAACGGGACCGCCGCGAGCTGGAGCGCCTCCGCGGAGAGCGCTGAACGACCCCCGCCCGGCGGCGCCCGGCCCGCTCAGCCGCCGCTCTCGCGCAGCCGCTCGGCGATGACGGCGGCCTGGACGCGGCGGCCCACGCCGAGCTTGGCGAGGATGGTGGAGATCCGGTTCTTCACGGTCTTCTCCGCCAGGAACAGCCGCTCACCGATCTGCCGGTTGGTCAGCCCCTCCCCGATCAGCGCGAGCACCTCCCGCTCGCGCGGGGTGAGCCGGGCCAGCTCCGGCGGGGCCGTACGGTGCTCCCGGGCCCGGACGCGCGCCATGACGCGTGCGCTCGCCCCGGGGTCGAGCAGCGAGGTGCCGGCCGCCACCGTGCGGATGGCGCTGACCAGATCGGCGCCCTTGATCTGCTTGAGCACATAGCCCGCCGCGCC
The DNA here is from genome assembly GCF_017676345.1 of Streptomyces smyrnaeus. Lineage (GTDB taxonomy): Bacteria > Actinomycetota > Actinomycetes > Streptomycetales > Streptomycetaceae > Streptomyces > Streptomyces smyrnaeus. The sequence goes on from NZ_JAFFZM010000017.1 coordinate 180,900, forward strand.
CGCCATGACCGCGTCCATCAGCGCCTCGTCGTCGTCGAAGGACGTGAGGATCAAACACACCAGTTCGGGCATCATGGCCCGCAGTTCGCGGCAGACCTCGATGCCCGCGTGGTCGCTGTGCTGCTCGGCACCGCCCAGCCGTACATCCAGCACCGCGACATGCGGGCGTACCGCGGGCACGCGGGTGAGCGCCTCCTCCGCGTCGCCCGCCTCCCCGACGACCTCCAGATCGGATTCCGCTTCCAGCAGGTCGCGCAGCCCTCTGCGTACCACCTCGTGATCGTCGAGCAGGAAGACGCGCACAGGCGCGGCGGGGTGGGCGGCCGTGCCGCCCGGGCTGTCGGAACCCGGCACTGGACCTCCTCGGGACGCCCTCAAGCCTGGGGCATGGGCGGCCGGATGAGTAGGGGCCGTTCGTCCCGCCCGAACCCGCGCCGTCTAGGGTTCCGGTATGACCGAGCGGAGCCGACGGCCGCTGGCGGGTGTGCTCGCGGCGATGGCCGTGTCGTTGACCGGCACCCGCATCTCGGCCATCGCGCTCCCCTGGTTCGTCCTGGTCACCACCGGCAGCACTGCCAGGACCGGGCTGGTGGCGCTGTGCGAGATGGCGCCGTACGTACTGGTCAAGGCGTTCACCGGCCCGCTGGTCGACCGGGTCGGTCCGCGTACCGTCTCATGGGTCACCGATGTGCTCAGTGCCCTCGCGGTGACCGCCGTGGGCCTGCTGCACCTCGTGGACGTGCTCTCGTTCTGGCTGCTGCTCCTGCTCGTCGCGGTGATCGGGGCGGCCCGGGGACCCGGCGACCTGTCGAAAGAGATCATGGTCCCGGAAGCCGCGGCGCGCGCCCGGGTGCCGCTGGAGCGGGCCGCCGGGCTGGCGGGGGTGACCGAGCGGCTCGCCTCGACCGTCGGCCCGGCGGCCGGTGGCGCGGTGGTGGCGCTGCTCGGCGCGCAGACCGCGCTGTTCGCCATCGCGTGCTGCTTCGCCTCGGGTTCGGCCGTGATCGTGGTCCTGCTGCCGCGCCGCCGCGGCAGCACCCGGGACGACCCGGACGGCAGCGCCCGTCCGGCGTCCGAGGGCTACTGGCGCCGGCTCGGCGCGGGCTTCCGCTTCCTGCGCGGTGACCCGCTGCTGCTGACGGTGATCGCCATGGTCGCCGTCACCAATCTGCTGGATGCCGCCTTCGCCACCCTGCTGCTGCCCGTCTGGGCACGGGAGTCCGGCAACGGCCCGGGAGCGATCGGGCTGGCGAACAGCGCGCTGGGGATCGCGGCGGTCGCCGGGAGCCTGGTGGCCGCCGCGATCGGGCACCGGATGCGCCGCCGTCCCGTCTTCTTCGCCGGGTTCCTGCTGGCGGGCGCGCCCCGGTTCTTGATCCTGGCCGTGGACGTACCGCTGTGGGCGGTGCTGGGGGTCTTCGCGCTCGGCGGTTTCGGAGCCGGCTTCCTCAACCCGATACTGGGCGCCCTCAACTTCGAGCGCGTGCCCGGCGAGTTGCGGGGCAGGGTCAACGCGCTGGGGGACTCGCTGGCCTGGTCCGGCATCCCTCTCGGCGGGCTCCTCGCCGGTGCGGCGGTCGCCGCGTTCGGGCTGGTGCCGGTGCTGCTGGCCGGCGGTGCCGCGTACTTCCTCACCACGAACCTGACCGGGCTGCGCCCGGAGTGGCGTGAGATGGACCGGGCGAAGGCGACCCGGCACCCGGGCGGGCACACTCCGCCCGGCGGGAACGCCCCGCCGGGCGAGGGGCGTACGGACACCGCACCGGGCGGTACGAGTGGCGAGGTCGAGCCGGAATCGACCGGCGACCTGGCGTCCGTTCGGCCGTAGACTGCCGTTCCGGGTCGCGCGGGGGCCCGGCTGTCGTGCGGCGTACGGAGGTGCGCATGTCGGAGGCTGCCAGAGCGGGGCAGCACCGTCCGGACCGGGAGCGGGGGCGGGGCAACGACCGGGTGGAGCACCGCGAGGAGCTGCCCCACTTCCGGCTGGACGAGCTGCTGGACGAGCTCCAGACACGGCTGGACGCCGCACGGCTCACCCAGGACCGGATGCACAGCCTTCTGGAAGCAGTGCTCAGCGTCGGGCGCGAACTGGAGCTGTCCCAGGTGCTGCGCCGCATCGTGGAGGCGGCGCTGGCGCTGACCAACGCGGAGTACGGCGCGCTGGGTGTCATCGGGGAAGGGCAGCGGCTGTCGACCTTCCTGCCGGTGGGCGTCTCGCCGGAACAGGCCGCACGCATCGGCCCGCTGCCCTCGGGACACGGGGTGCTCGGCGAACTGATCCGCGACCCGCGGCCGTTACGGCTCACGGATCTGAGCGCGCACCCGGCCAGCCACGGCTTCCCCGCGCACCATCCGCCGATGCGCACCTTCCTGGGCGTACCCGTGCGGGTGCGGGACGAGGTCTTCGGCAACCTTTATCTGGCGCAGAAGCGCGGTGGCGCCGACTTCGACGCCGACGACGAGGCGGTCGTCACCACCCTCGCCGTCGCCGCCGGGATCGCCGTCGACAACGCCAGGCTGTACGCGGAGAGCCGGCGCCGCGAGCAGTGGCTGGAGGCGCTGGGCGAGATCAGCCGGCTGCTGCTGAGCGGCGCGACCTCCGACGAGGTGCTGCGGCTGATCGCGCAGCGGGCGCTGGAGGTGGCGCAGTCGGACACCTCGTGCGTGCTGCTGCCGGACACCGAGGGCGTCGCGGACGCCCTGCGGGTCGTGGTGGCGGTCGGCGACCTCGCCGAGGAGCAGACGGGCGTGGTCGTGCCCTACGACGACACCCTGTCCGGGCTGGCGGCCCGCACCGGGGAGTCGGCGGTGACGGCGGACATCGGCAACGATCCGCGTACGCACGCCTTTCCGGACGGGGAGGTCGAGCACGGTCCCGTCGTCGCCGTACCGCTGCTGGCGCAGCAGGACGCACCCGGCGCGCTGCGGCTGAGCCGGCTCAAGGGGCGTCCGCCGTTCGACGAGACGGAGGTGGAGCTGCTCAAGGACTTCGCCGCGCAGGCCGCCCTGGCGCTGGAGATGGCGCAGCACCGCGCCGAGTCGGAGCAGCTCACCCTGCTGCACGAGCGCGACCGCATCGCCCGCGACCTGCACGATCTGGCCATCCAGCGGCTGTTCGCCACCGGGATGACGCTGCAGAGCGCGGGACGGCTCATCGACCGGCCCGAGGCCGCGGAGCGGGTGAACCGCGCGGTGGACGACCTCGACGAGACCATCAAGATCATCCGTTCCACCATCTTCGCGCTGCGCACCTCCGGTGAGGGTGTCGAGCCGGGCACCAGCCTGCGCCGGACGGTGGCCAAGGCCGTCAGCGACGCGGCCGACCGGCTCGGCTTCCTGCCTTCCCTGCGGATGGAGGGGCCCGTCGACACGGATGTGCCGCCGGAGGCGGCCGAGCAGGTGAGCGCGGTGCTGGCGGAGGCGCTGAGCAACATCGTGCGGCACGCGCGGGCGCACCGGGTGGATGTGGATCTGCAGGTCGGCGCGGCCATCGCCCTGACCGTCACCGACGACGGCGTGGGCGTCGGGGACCGCGACGGCCGCGGCGCGGACCGCGCCGGGAGCACACACACCGGAGGGCTCGCCAATATGCGCTCCCGGGCCGAGCAGCTCGGTGGAACGCTGACCGTGACCCAGGGGCCCGGCACCGACCCGGCGTCAGGGGCGGGCCCGGGCACCCGTATCGCCTGGGCGGTTCCGCTCCGCCGCGAGGGCGGCTGAGCCCGGCAGGCGTCCAGCCGGGCGGCAAAGCACCCCGGCAGGCATGCCGACCGGACGGCGAGGGGACCCGGCACGCATGACGAACCTCGGTCTGCCGGACAGCATCCGCGCATGTCTGTTCGATCTCGACGGTGTGCTCACCAAGACGGCCGTCGTGCACGCCGCCGCCTGGAAGGAGATGTTCGACGCCTATCTGCGCGAGCGGGACGGCCCCGGCTTCCGCCCCTTCGACCCGGTGGCGGAGTACGACGCGTATGTGGACGGGCGCCCGCGCGCCGACGGAGTGCGCACCTTCCTCGCCGCACGCGGTATCCAGCTGCCGGAGGGCACCGCCGAGGACCCGCCCGGCCGGGAGACGGTCAACGGGCTGGGCAACCGCAAGAACGAGCTGCTGCTGGAGAAGATCCGCAAGGACGGCGTCGAGGCGTACGACGGCTCGCTGCGGTATCTGCGCGCGGTACGGGCCGCGGGGCTGCGGACGGCCGTGGTCTCCTCCAGCGCCAACTGCCGCGACATCCTCGTCTCGGTCGGCATCGAGGACCTCTTCGACGTCCGGATCGACGGCGTCGTGGCCAAGGAGCGCCGGCTGCCCGGCAAGCCGCACCCCGACACCTTTCTCGCCGCCGCCGGGGATCTGGGCGTGACCGCGGACGAGTCGGCCGTCTTCGAGGACGCACTGGCCGGGATGGAGGCCGGCCGCGCCGGCGACTTCCGCTACGTCGTGGGGGTCGACCGCACCGGACAGGCCGACGCCCTGCGTGCACACGGCGCCGACACCGTCGTGCGGGACCTGCGGGAGCTGCAGGACCCGCACCGGCCGCAGCAGGACCAGGACCCCACCCGCCGGCGCCGACCGGGGAAGGAACGCCCGTGATCAGCAACTCGTCCTACGCCGTCCAGCCCTGGTCGCTGCGGGAGAGCGCGCTCAACCTCGATGTGCTGCCGCAGAGCGAATCCGTCTTCGCCCTCTCCAACGGGCACATCGGCTGGCGCGGCAACCTCGACGAAGGGGAGCCGCACGGGCTGCCCGGCACCTACCTCAACGGGGTGCACGAGCTGCACCCCCTGCCGTACGCGGAGGCGGGCTACGGCTACCCCGAATCCGGCCAGACCGTCATCAACGTCACCAACGGCAAGATCATGCGGTTGCTGGTGGACGACGAGCCGTTCGACGTCCGCTACGGCAAGCTGCGCTCCCACGAACGGGTGCTGGATCTGCGCACCGGGCTGCTGCGCCGGGTCTGCGAGTGGAGTTCCCCGGCCGGCTGCACCGTACGGGTGACCTCCACCCGGCTGGTCTCCTTCAGCCAGCGCGCCATCGCCGCCGTCGCCTACGAGGTGGAGCCGCTCGACTCCGACGTCCGGATCGTCGTGCAGTCGGAGCTGGTCGCCAACGAACAACTGCCGCAGAAGAGCGGCGAGGACCCGCGGGTCGCCGCCGCGCTCCAGGACGTGCTGCTGCCGGAGGAGAACTTCGCCCAGGACATGCGGCTGCGCCTGGTGCACTGCACCGATCGCAGCGGGCTGCGGGTCGGCGCCGCGGCCGACCACACCGTGCACGGTCCGGCCTCGACCAGCACCGCCTGCGAGAGCGGGGAGAACGTCGCCCGGCTGACCGTCACCGCCGAGCTGCGGCCCGGCGAACCGCTGCGGGTGGAGAAGCTGGTCTCCTACGGCTGGTCCGGCGTCCGCTCGCTGCCCGCCGTACGCGACCAGGTCGACGCCGCCCTGGCCGGTGCCCGCAGCAAGGGCTGGCAAGGGCTGGTGGAGCAGCAGCGGGAGTTTCTGGACCACTTCTGGTCACGCGCCGATGTGGAGGTGGACGGCGACGCGGAGATCCAGCAGGCGGTGCGCTTCGCGCTCTTCCACGTCCTGCAGGCGGGCGCGCGGGCCGAGAAGCGCGCCATCCCCTCCAAGGGCCTGACCGGTTCCGGTTACGACGGGCACTCCTTCTGGGACAGCGAGCAGTTCGTGCTGCCGGTGCTGACCTACACCTCACCCGACTCGGTCGCCGAGGCGCTGCGCTGGCGGCAGGAGACGCTGCCCGCCGCCCGCGCCAGGGCGCGCCAGCTCGGGCTGCGGGGGGCGACCTTCCCCTGGCGGACGATCAACGGCTCGGAGTGTTCCGCCTACTGGCCGGCCGGTACCGCCGCCTTCCACGTCAACGCGGACATCGCGGACGCCGTGACCCGGTATGTCGCGGCCACCGGCGACGTGGAGTTCGAACGGGAGACGGCGGTGGAGATCCTGGTCGAGACCGCCCGGCTGTGGCACTCGCTGGGCCACCACGACCACCACGGCACCTTCCACTTCGACGGGGTCACCGGGCCGGACGAGTACAGCGCCGTCGCGGACGACAACCTCTACACCAACCTGATGGCCCAGCAGAACCTGCGGGCCGCCGCCGAGGCCGTGGAGCGGTACCCCCGGGAGGCGACCGCGCTGGGGGTGGACGACGAGGAGGCGGCCGGCTGGCGCGACGCGGCGGACGCGGTGGCCGTACCGTTCAACGAGACGCTGGGGGTCCACGAGCAGTCGGCCGGCTTCACGGGGCATCAGATGTGGGACTTCGCCGCGACCGGGCCCGACCAGTACCCGCTGATGCTGCACTTCCCCTACTTCGACCTGTACCGCAAGCAGGTCATCAAGCAGGCGGACCTGGTGCTGGCCCTGTACAAGCGCGGCGACGCCTTCGACGCCGAGCAGAAGGCGCGCGCCTTCGACTACTACGAGCAGATGACCGTCCGCGACTCCTCCCTGTCCGCCTGCTGCCAGGCCGTGATGGCCGCCGAGGTGGGCCATCTGCGGCTCGCCTACGACTATGTGGGCGAGGCCGCGCTGATGGACCTGGCGGACCTGGAGAGCAACACCCGGGACGGGCTGCACATCGCCTCGCTGGCGGGCGCCTGGATCGCGCTGGTCGCCGGGTTCGGCGGGATGCGACTGCGCCACGGCGAGCTGGACTTCTCGCCCCTGCTGCCCGAACAGCTGAGCCGGCTGGCCTTCACGGTGCAGACCCTGGGGCGGCGGCTGCGGGTGGAGATCGGCAGGACGACGGCCACCTACACGCTGTTGGAGGGCGAGCCGCTGGAACTGTGCCACTGCGGGGCGCCGTTCACGCTCACGGCCGGGGCGCCGCAGAGCCGCCCGGTACGCCGCCCGCCGCCCCGGCCCGAGCCGTCCCCGCCGCCGGGCCGCCGCCCGGCCCGGCGCCACGGGAGTGCGGGGGCCCCGGAGTAGGGCCCCGTCCTGCCCCTGTCCGCCGTCTGCCGACTGCGGGTCGTTTCCGGCCGCTCGCGCAGTTCCCCGCGCCCCTGCCGGGGCGCGTCCCTCCCTCAGGCGTACCGCTTCAACTCGCGGCGGGCCAGGGAGCGCTGGTGCACCTCGTCGGGTCCGTCGGCCAGCCGCAGCGTCCGCGCCGACGCCCACAGGTGGGCGAGGGGGAAGTCCTGCGAGACCCCTCCGGCGCCGTGCAGCTGCACGGCGTCGTCGATGATCCGCACCACCGCGCGCGGGGTCGCGATCTTGATGGCCTGGATCTCGGTGTGCGCGCCCCGGTTGCCGACGGTGTCCATCAGCCACGCCGTCTTGAGCACCAGCAGCCGCAACTGCTCGACCTGGACCCGTGCGTCGGCGATCCACTCGTGCACCACGCCCTGCCGGGCCAGCGGCTTTCCGAAGGCCGTACGGTCCAGCGCCCGGCGGCACATCAGCTCGATGGCCCGCTCGGCCATCCCGATCAGCCGCATGCAGTGGTGGATACGGCCCGGCCCGAGCCGGGCCTGGGCGATGGCGAATCCGCCGCCCTCCTCACCGACCAGGTTGGCGACCGGTACGCGCACCTCGTGGAAGAGGACCTCGGCGTGGCCGCCGTGGTAGTGGTCCTCGTAGCCGTAGACGGACATCGCGCGGCGCACCTCGACGCCGGGGGTGTCGCGCGGGACCAGCACCATGGACTGCTGACGGCGCACGTCCTCGCCGTCCGGGTCGGTCTTGCCCATCACGATGAAGACCGAGCAGTCCGGATGCATGGCGCCGGAGATGTACCACTTGCGGCCGGTGATGACGTAGCAGTCGCCGTCCCGCCGGATGCGGGTACCGATGTTGGTGGCGTCCGAGGAGGCCACCTCCGGCTCGGTCATCGCGAAGGCCGAGCGGATCTCGCCCGCCAGCAGGGGCCGCAGCCACCGCTCGCGCTGTTCGGGCGAGCCGAACTGGGCCAGCAGCTCCATGTTCCCGGTGTCGGGGGCCGCGCAGTTGAGCGCGGTCGGCGCGAGCTGCGGGCTGCGCCCGGTGATCTCGGCCAGCGGCGCGTACTGGAGGTTGCTGAGCCCGGCGCCGTACTCCTCGTCGGGCAAGAACAGATTCCACAGCCCCAGCTTCCGCGCCGTGGCCTTGAGTTCCTCCTGCACCGGCACCGTGGCCCAGGGCGAGTCCTGGGCCGCGCGCTGCTCCTCGGCGATCTGCTCGGCCGGGTAGACATGCTCGTCCATGAACGCGAGCAGCCGCTCGCGCAGTTCCTCGGTGCGCGCGTCGTATGCGAAGTCCATCTGCTGCTCAGCCCTTCCGCAAAATGGTGAGTCCGTTGTCGATGAAGACCGGTACGAGCTCGCCGATCCGGTCGAAGCCCGCGCCGACGGTCTGGCCGAGCGTGAAGCGGTAGTGGATGCCCTCCAGGATCACGGCGAGCTTGAAGTAGGCGAACGCCGTGTACCAGTTGATCCGGGACACGTCGCGGCCCGACAGCGCGGCATAGCGCTCGATCAGTTCGGCCGCCTCGGGGTGGCCGGGCGCCCCGCTGGTGGTGCTGACCGGCGAGTCGGGCACGTCCTGGCGCTCGCTGTACATCGCCAGCAGCCCCAGGTCGGTCAGCGGATCGCCGAGGGTGGACATCTCCCAGTCGAGCACCGCGGCCACCTTGTCGTCGGCGTCCACCAGCACGTTGTCGAGGCGGAAGTCGCCGTGCACGACGGTGGGCCGCGGCGAGTCGGGCAGCGTCCCGCCGAGCGCCGTGCGCAGCTCGTCGATGCCGGGCAGCTCGCGGCTGCGGGAGGCCTCCAGCTGCTTGTTCCAGCGCCGCAACTGGCGCTCCAGGAAGCCCTCGGGGCGCCCGAAACCGGCCAGCCCCACCGCCTCCGGGTCGACGTCGTGCAGCGCCACCAGCGTCTCGGGCAGCGCCAGTACGACCTCTCGGGTGCGCTCGGCGCCGAGCGGTGCCAGCTGGTCGGCGGTGCGGTACGGGGTGCCGTCGACGTGCTCCATCACATAGAACGGCGCCCCGATCACCTCCGGGTCCTCGCACAGCAGCAGGGTCTTCGGCACCGGTACTGCGGTGCTGCGCAGGGCGCTGATGACGCGGTGCTCGCGGGACATGTCGTGCGCGGTGGCCAGTACGTGCCCCAGCGGGGGGCGCCGCACCACCCATCGGCCGGTCCCGTCCGTGACCCGGTACGTCAGGTTCGAGCGGCCGCCCTGGACGACTTCACCGCTCAGCGGCCCTCGTATCAGCCCCGGACACTCCCGCTCCAGATGCGCGGCAAGCCGGGCGAGATCGAGACCGGGCGGGTTCTGTTCGCTCATCGTGGGCGCTCCTTCGGCATCGGTCGCAACCGATCATGCCGACTAGTCGGTATGGAGTCCACCCCCAGTTTCCGCCGCCCCCGGTTTTCGCCGCGCCCACGGCCGCGCTTCCCTTTCGCCGCCTGTTTCGCCCGCCGCCCCCTCGGTCCGGTATTGACCCGTTGGCATCCGGCTCGGTGTGCGATGCACCGCTTTCCGCCCGAAGTCCCATGACAGGCACACGGGTCGCGCCCTAGCCTCGGGGGCATGCCCATGGGTGACAACGAGCCGCTGTTCGTACGCGACGAGCGTTCCAGGAACGGCTACGTCCTCAACCACCGCAACCCCTCCGGCCTCGCCCTGATCGTCGTCCTCGCGGTCGGCGTACTGATCCTGACCGCCGTCGCGCTCGCCTGACCCGGCCGGTGCGGCTCCTGCCCCCTCTCAGCACACCCCCGCGCGCGTCAGCGCGCTGCGCACCGCGGCGCGGGTCTCGTCCGGCGAGCCCGCGACCGAGACGGTGACCCCTCGCTCGCCCCGGCCCAGCGGCTCCAGCGCCTCGAACTGCGAACGCAGCAGGCTCGGCGGCATGAAGTGGCCGCTGCGCCCGGCCAGCCGTTCGGCGATCAGCTCGTAGGAGCCGTCCAGATGGACGAAGAACAGCTGCTCGGACGCCTGCCGGAGCCGGTCGCGGTAGCGGCGCTTGAGCGCCGAGCAGACCAGCACGGCCCCGCTGCCGGTCCGGCTGCCCAGCCAGTCGGCCATCGCCTCCAGCCACGGCGCCCGGTCCGCGTCGTCCAGCGGTGTCCCGGCCGACATCTTCTCGATGTTCCGCTGGGGGTGGAAGTCGTCCGCGTCGGCGAACGGCAGGTCGAGCACCTGGGCCAGCCACTCGCCGACGGTGCTCTTGCCGGACCCGGACACCCCCATCACGACGACGAGCGGCCCCCGCACACCCTCCTGGCTGTTCACAGCAGCATCATCCCTCCCACACCGACGAGAACCAGTACGCAGACCAGCGTTCCCATGGTTTCGGCCGCCCCCATCGTCCCGGGCCGGGACCGGGCCAGCCCGCCGATCCGCCGATGGGCGGTCAGCAGCAGAGCCACCCAGGCCAGCGCACCGAGGCAGGCGGCCACGACGGCGATGCTCGACGGGTCCTCCAGCGCCACCCGCGCCGTCAGCGCCACGGAGACGGCGCAGGTCAGCGTCGTACGGCGCCAGGCCAACCAGGTCCGCTCCGGCTGTGCGCCCGGATCGCGGGGCGGCTCGGCCGCGCTCGGCGCGCCCGGCGTCGGCCCGCCGGTCACCGGCCCGCCAGGCCGAGCACCACGACGGCGATCACCAGCAGCGCCGCGAACGCCGTGCCGCTCGCCAGCACCACCGGGAAGCGCGAGGCGGGCAGATCCTCACCGCGCCGCATGGCGCGTTCGCAGCGCACCCAGTGGTTGACGGCGCGGAAGGCGCACAGCACCGCGCCGGCCAGCAGCACGATGGCTATACCCGTCCGCACGCCCCAGCGCAGGTCGGTGAGGAACTGGTCGACCGCGATCCCGCCCGCGACCAGGGCCAGCGCGGTGCGGATCCAGGCGAGGAAGGTGCGCTCGTTGGCGAGCGAGAAGCGGTAGTCGGGCGTGGTGCCCTCCTCCCTGAGCCGCTGGGGGGCGAACCACAGCCGAACAGTCACCCGGATCCGGTCAAGCATGAGTCAACCGTACGTGGTGACCTGCTGCTCTTCCCCCCGGGGGACGCCGGCACCGGCCGCACCGGCCCCTTACAGCGCCGTGAGACGGCGGTGGCACTCCAGTCCGTCCGGAACGACGTGACCCGCCGCCGCCCAGCCGGCCAGCCGCCGCTCCAACTCGTCCTCGGGCAGGAAGTCCCACCACTCGACCTCTTCGGGCTGCGGCTTGACGGGCAGCGTGCACACCACCTCGTACACCCGGAGGAACCAGGAGAACTCGGGCGTCTCGAAGAGGAACTTCAGCCGCCGCTCGGGCTGCGGCAGCCCGCTGACCCCCAGCTCCTCCTCGGCCTCCCGCAGCGCCGCGGTGTCGTAGTCCTCGCCCGCACCCACGACACCGCCCACCACCACGTCGTACATCCCGGGGAAGATCAGCTTGGTGGGGGTACGGCGGTGCACGAAGATCCGGCCCGCCGCGTCCCGTACCCGGATGGAGGTGCTGCGGTGCCGCAGTCGCTCCGCGTAGACCTCGCCGCGCAGCCGCTGCCCCACGACCCGGTCCTGGTCGTCCACGATGTCCAGCAGCTCGTCGGCCGAGCGTCCCTGCTGCGTCATACGCCCATCCAAGCAGCACGGCCGGGCCGGACCGCTCCAGGGGGTGTCCGTCGGCGGGCCCGAAGGTTACTCTCCGGTCACCAGACCTCGGTGCAGGTGTACGAAAGGGTGGGAGCATGGCGTACGACGCCGATGTGATCGTGGTCGGAGCCGGGCTCGCGGGCCTCGCCGCGACGGCCGAACTCGCCGACGCCGGGCGCCGCGTCATCCTCCTCGACCAGGAGCCCGAACAGTCCCTCGGCGGCCAGGCCCACTGGTCCTTCGGCGGCCTCTTCTTCGTCGACTCCCCCGAGCAGCGCCGGCTGCGCATCAAGGACAGCCGCGAGCTGGCCTGGCAGGACTGGCTCGGCACGGCCGGATTCGACCGGCCGGAGGACCACTGGCCGCGCCGCTGGGCCGAGGCGTACGTGGACTTCGCCGCCGGCGAGAAGCGGGCCTGGCTGCGCTCCATGGGACTGAAGCTCTTCCCGGTCGTCGGCTGGGCCGAGCGCGGCGGCTACGACGCGGGCGGCCACGGCAACTCGGTGCCCCGCTTCCACATCACCTGGGGCACCGGCCCTGGGCTCGTCGAACCGTTCGAGCGCCGGGTGCGCGCCGGGGTGGCGCGGGGCCTGGTCGAACTGCGCTTCCGACACCGTGTCACCGGGCTGTCGCGTACCGCCGGATCACTGGACACCGTGACCGGTGAGGTGCTGGTGCCCAGCGACGCGCAGCGCGGTACGGCCAGCAGCCGGGAGGTGGCCGACAGCTTCGAACTGCGCGCCCAGGCGGTGATCGTCACCTCCGGCGGCATCGGCGGCAACCACGACCTGGTGCGCGCCAACTGGCCCGAGCGGCTGGGCACTCCGCCCGAGAAGCTGCTGTCCGGGGTGCCGGCGCATGTGGACGGGCTGATGCTGGGCATCACGGAGCGGGCGGGCGGCAGCATCGTCAACCGCGACCGGATGTGGCACTACACCGAGGGCATCGAGAACTGGAACCCCATCTGGGACCGGCACGGCATCCGCATCCTGCCCGGCCCCTCCTCCCTGTGGCTCGACGCAACCGGGCAGCGGCTGCCGGTCCCGCTCTTCCCCGGCTTCGACACCCTGGGCACCCTCGACCACATCATGCGCACCGGTCACGGCTACACCTGGTTCGTACTGAGCCAGAAGATCATCGAGAAGGAGTTCACCCTCTCCGGATCCGAGCAGAACCCCGATCTGACCGGGCGCTCCGTCCGCGATGTCCTCGGCCGGGCACGCGCGGGCGCACCGGGCCCGGTGCAGGCCTTCATGGACAACGGCGTCGACTTCGTGATCGAACGCGACCCCGCCGCACTGGCCCGCCGTATGAACGAACTGACCGGGAACAAGCTGATCGAGGCCGACGCGCTGCGACGGGAGATCGCCGCCAGGGACCGAGAGATCCGCAACCCCTTCACCAAGGACCTGCAGATCACCGCGATCCACGGCGCCCGGCGCTATCTGGGCGACCGGCTCATCCGGGTGGCGCCCCCGCACCGCCTGCTCGACCCGTCCGCCGGCCCGCTGGTCGCCGTCCGCCTCAACATCCTCACCCGTAAGACGCTGGGCGGTCTGGAGACCGACCTGTCCTCCCGCGTGCTGGCGAACGGCGGGGAGTCCTCCCCGGGTTCCGGGCCCGGCTCCGGCAGGGGAGAGCCGGTCCCCGGCCTCTACGCGGCGGGCGAGGCAGCCGGCTTCGGGGGCGGCGGTGTGCACGGCTACCGCTCGCTGGAAGGCACCTTCCTCGGCGGCTGCCTCTTCTCGGGGCGCACGGCGGGACGCGCCGCCGCACGGGCGGTCGGCTGACACCTCGGCCGACCACCCGCGCCGGACCCCCGTCAGGCGACCGTCACCACCACGCGCCCCGTGGTCACCCCGTCGAAGACCCGCTGGACGGCGTCCGCGGCCCCCGCGAGGGGCACCCGGTCGCTCACCAGCGGCTTGACGGTGCCCTCGGCGGCGAGCCGGGTCAGCTCCTCGTGGCAGCGGTCCACGGCGGAGGGGTCCCGCCGCGCGTACAGCCCCCAGTGCAGACCGAGGATCGCGTAGTTCTTCACCAGGGCGTGGTTGAGCCCCGGGGTGGGCACCGCGCCGCTGGCGAAGCCCACCACCACGATGCGCCCCTCGAAGGCGACGCACTTGGCGGACGCGGCGTACGCGTCACCGCCCACCGGGTCGTACACCACGTCGGCGCCCTTGCCGCCGGTGGCCTCCTTCACGGCGGCGATGACATCGTCCTTCCGCCGGTCGATGACGACATCGCAGCCCAGCTCGCGGGCGACCTCGGCCTTCGCCTCCCCGCCGACGACGCCCAGCACCCGCGCCCCGGCGGCCTTGCCCAGCTGGACGGCGGCGCTTCCGACGCCGCCCGCCGCGGCGTGCACCAGCAGCGTCTCGTCCTTCTGCAGGCGGGCGCGCCGGTGGAGGCCGAACCATCCGGTCTGGTAGCCGATGTGCAGCGCGGCGGCCTCCGCGTCGTCCAGCGCCTCGGGGGCCGACCGGGCGCTCTCCTCGCTGATGACGGCCGACTCGCCGAACGCGCCGCAGGGCAGGACGGGTTGTCCCAGCACCCGCTCCCCCGCCCGGGGGCCGCCGACGATCTCCCCGCACAGTTCCACACCGGGGGTGAACGGCAGCGGAGGACGGACCTGGTACTCACCCCGGCACAGCAGCGCGTCCGGGTAGTTGACGTTGCCGGCCCGTACCCGCACCAGCAGCTGGCCGGGGCCGGGCTCGGGCTCGGGTATCTCCTCCAGCCGCATCACATCACGCGGTTCGCCGTTGGTGTGGACGCGCCATGCCTGCACGGGGGGTGTCCTTTCTGCCGAACGTCGTGGTCGAGCTTGTCGTTCTTTCCGCCGGACTCTCGCTGTCAGGGCGGCCCCGTCCCGGCAACGGGCGGCCTCACGGCCTGAGTGCTCGCAGCAGCAGGTCGGCCAGATGGTCGGCGACCTGCTGGGGGCTGAGCCGGCCGCCGGGGCGGTACCAGCTGCTGAGGTGGTGCACGGAGCCGAAGTGGTAGTCCACGACGAGATCGGCGGGCGTGGCATCGCTGAACACCCCAGCACGCCGCCCCTCCTCGATCAGGGCGCGGAACCTCTCGTGGTAGCGGCGCCGCTCCGCGCGCACCTGCTTCTGCTTCTCGGGCGAGAGCTGGTGCATGGAGCGGAAGAAGATCATGGCGTCGTCGAGGTTCTCGATGGTGGTGACGACGACGTCGGCGGCGGCCTGCCGCAGCCGCTCCTCGACCGGCGCCTCGCGCTCGGCGAGCAGGTCGAGGCGTTCTTGCTGCAGCCTCAGCAGACGGCCGTAGATCTCGTGCAGCAGATCGTCCTTGGAGCCGAAGTAGTGGTAGAGAGCGCCCTTGGTGACGCCTGCCGCCTCCACGATCTCCTGCACGGAGGTGCGGTCGTAGCCCTGTTCGGCGAACAGTCGGGTGGCCGCCGCCAGCAGCCGCCGCGGTACGGGGGCGGGGCTGTCGTCGCGGCCCTCGGGACCCGCCGCCCCCGCCTCGCCCCCACGCGCCTGACGTCCCGCACCGGCCCTGGTCGCCATGGCCGCCACCTGCCTCTCGCTCATCGTTCACCGACCGGTGCCCCCGGGGCCGGCTCCGGTCCTCGCTCGTCTACCGGGAACGCAGTTCCCGCCGCAGGATCTTCCCACTGGTGGTCTTGGGCAGCTCGCGCAGGATCTCCACCTCACGGGGGTACTTGTAGGCGGCCAGCCGCTCCTTGCAGTAGGCGCTCAGCTCCTCGGGGGCGGCCTCGGCACCGTCGCGGAGGCTGACGTACGCCTTGACGGTCTCGCCCCGGTACTCGTGCGGGACCCCGACCACGGCCGCCTCGCGGACGGCGGGGTGGGCGTAGAGCACGTCCTCCACCTCGCGGGGCCAGACCTTGAACCCGGAGGCGTTGATCATGTCCTTCTTGCGGTCGACGACGTACAGCCAGCCGTCCTCGTCCATGAACCCGATGTCGCCGGTGCGCAGTTCACCGCCGGGCATGCCCGCGGCCGTCTCCGCGGGCCGCCGCCAGTAGCCGGGGACGACCTGCGGGCCGCGTACGGCGATCTCGCCGTGCTGTTTGAAGGGCACCGGTTCCCCCGCCTCGTCCAGGATGCGCACGACCGTCTCGGGACCGGGCACGCCCACCGCGAGGGTGCCGGACTCCGGGTCGACCGGCGCCTGTTTCCCGGGTGGTACCGAGGCGCACGGGGCCGAGCACTCGGTGAGCCCGTAGCCGTTGCCGATGTAGGGGCCGAAAGCGGCGCGGAACTTCTCCACCAGCGCGGGCGGCAGCGGTGCGCCGCCGGAGGAGATGTGCTGGAAGGAGGCGAAGTGCTCGCGGGTGACGTGCGGGTGCGCGGCCAGCGCCATGAACGCGGTGGAGGGGCCGACGGTGTAGGCGGGCCGGTGCTCCACAAAGGCGTCGAGCACGACTCCGGCCTCGAAGCGGTAGGCCAGCGCGAGAGTGCCCTTGTTGACGATGCAGCCGCACAGCTGCACGACCATCCCGGTGATGTGGAAGAGCGGCGCCAGCGCGAAGACGCAGGAGCCTTCCGGAAGGTCGTGGCCGACACGCTGCCGTTCGGCGTTGTAGGCGAGGTTGGCGTGGGTGTTCATGGCGCCCTTGGGGGCGCCGCTGGTACCGGAGGTGTAGCTGATGAGGGCGATGTCGTCACCGGCCGGTTCGCGCCCGGCGGGCGCCGGCGCGCCGCTGCGCGCCACGGCGAGCAGGTCCTGCGCCCCGGCTGTGGGCGCACACCGCTCGAAGTCGAACACGCGGGCGTCGTCGCGGGTCTGCAGATCGAGCTCACAGGCCGTCAGTACGGTGTGCACGCCGCTGTCGTCCGCGGTGGCGCGCAGCCGGTCCCAGGCGCGGTCGGCGCACACCAGCGCGGCGGCTTCCGCGTCCTGGAGCACGTGCGCGACCTCGCGCTCCTTGTACATCGGGTTGACGGGCACGACGGTGGCGCCGGCCTTCCACGCGCCGAGGAGCGCGAGCACGTAGTGCGGGGTGTTCTGCAGCATGAGGGCGAGCCGGTCGCCCTTGCGCAGGCCTCGCTCGGCGAGGTGCGCCGCGACGGCGTCGGAGAGCGCGTCGGTCTCGGCGTAGCTGAGCCTGCCGTCGAAGTAGCCGAGCGCGGTGCGGTCGGGCACCTCGCGGGCGGCGGCGCGGAAGGCGTGCAGCACCGTCTCGGGGGGCGTGACGGGGGCGCGTTGGGCCTCGGTGAGCTGGGTGAGCCAGGGCTTGTCCTCGTACCGGGTGGCAGTCGCCGGGGTCATGCCGGCTCCCCCTCTCGCGCGTCGGCCGGGTCCTGCCGCGTGCCGTGCTGCGCCCCGTCGCCCGCCTGCCCGTCGCCCGCGCGGCGTTCGACCTTCTGCTGGAGGTGGTTCATGGCGCTCAGCCAGTTGTCGGTGCCGGTGGCGCGTGCGGTGTAGTGGCCCTGGGTGGTGGCGTGCGGCAGCACGAGGAAACGCCCGTCGGCGAGCGCGTCGAACAGCGCGTCCGCGACGGCTTCGGGCGCGATGGCGCCCGGCCGCAGGACGACATCGCCTGCCGTGCCGGTGGCCTCCAGCATGTCGGTGCGCACGCCCTCGGGGCAGATGGCGTGGACGTCCACCCCGCGGTGCCGGTAGGTGACCGACAGCCATTCGGCGAAGGCGAGTGCCGCGTGCTTGGTGACGCTGTAGGGCGCCGAGCCGACCATGGTCAGCAACCCGGCCGCCGAAACGGTGGACACGAAGCGGCCCCTGCCGCGCTGCAGCCAGTCGGGCAGCAGTTCACGTGCGGCGCGTACGTGTGCCATGACGTTGAGGTCCCAGGCCGCGTTCCACCGGGCGTCCGGTGTCTCGGGGCCGCCCTCGGTGCCGAGTCCCGCGTTGGCGCAGAACGTGTCGACGGTGCCGCCCAGCGCCTCCCGGGCGGGCGCCACGGCGGTGGCGGCGTCACCGGGGACGGCGATGCCGCCGATCTCCTCCGCGACCGCGCGGGCCCGGTCCGGATCCAGGTCGTTGACGACGACCCGTGCGCCCTCGGCGGCGAATCTGCGGGCGAGGGCCGCCCCTATGCCACCACCGGCTCCGGTGACGACGACGGCACTGTCGCGCAAGGACTCCATCGGCTGCGCCTCCCACTCTCCGGGCTCGTACTCCTGCGGCCCCGTCGGGGTGCGGGCGGTGGCCCGGCGAAGCGGCGGAAGGGCCGCGCCGGGTCCCGCACCCGCCGAGCAGACTAACCAGTCGGTATGTCGTTACGGAAGGGGTGCCCGAGGATCCCGGGGGCGGCCCCGGAGCCTTGGGAACCCCTCCCGGCGCGGGTGCGGGAACGCCGACGGGGCGAGGCTCGTTCTCCTGCTGTGTGCGGCGCGCGGCGTCGCGTATGCGTGACAGGTGGACAGTCCCGGAAGCGGCTGCGCCCGCTGAGGCGGGAAACCGACCCTTACAGGAATAGAGGGCCACATCCGGGGTAATCCGCCACGCCGAAGCAAGTGCGCGCTCTCCGCGCGAAAAAGCATCGCCGGAGACGGATCCGAAGAGCGGGGTCGTACGTCACATCCCCGACGACACGGGTCCTCTCCGCCGGAGGTGGGATGATTGGCCGGTTTCAGAGCGCTCGCCCGACAAGTCCGTGATCCAGACAGAGACCCGTCCCAGCGACGGCAGGCGCTGCGCAAGTGCCTGGAGCGGTTCGCCCCCTACGGCCACCGCGCCACCTGGCAACACCTGTGCGCGAACGCCGGGTTCCATCCCGACGACCGGGAACCGGACCCCGCACTGCTCGTCGCGGCGCTGGAGGAGTTGGAGGAGGCCCGCGCGGTCTGGCTCGCCTACGAGTCCGAAGTCGCGGCCCGCCGCAAGCGGGAGAAGCGCAAGGGCATCAGACAGCCCACCGCGCTCGACGAGTGGCACCGCAGAACGTGGGGCGGCCGATCGCTGATGCGGTGCGATCCCACCCAGCCGCCGACCCCCCGGCTGGCCGAGGTGCTGCGCCGCATGATCGCCATGACGGACGACCTGTTCGACACGCCTCCGCAACGCCGTGGCCTGCGGATCGACCGGGGAGTTCGGACGGAGATCCGTACCGACGGAGCCGGTCGCCGCGAGAGTCGCAGTCCGCACCGCCAGACCACCGGCTCCCGGTTGGGATTCAGCAGTCCGCTGCCCTCCCAGGGCTGACACGGCCGCCCCGGGGCTGACGCCGGGCCGCCAGAACTCCGGCGCGGGACCGGGGGCGGGCGGGACCGGTACGAGAGGCCAGATGCACCGGTACGAGACGCGGGGTGCCGGGTGCGGCTCGGGTGCCGGGTGCGGATGCGGTTCCGGTGCGGGTGCGGCTCGGGGTGGCGCCCTGCCCGGCGCGGCTGGCATGCTGACGTGACAGATGCTGAGCAACCGCTTATTCGGTGCTCGTCTTCCGGTATCTGAGGCATCTGCTCCGTGACACAGCTGCGTGGGAGGTTGTTTCCATGGCGGAACCCCGGGTCTTCACCTCGGCCGACGAACTGCGGGACGCGGTCGGTCAGGAGCTGGGCACCAGCGACTGGCTGGAGGTGGACCAGAAGCGGATCGACCTGTTCGCCGATGCCACGGACGACCACCAGTGGATCCATGTGGACGCGGAGCGCGCCGCCGAGGGGCCCTTCGGCAGCACCATCGCGCACGGCTATCTGACGCTCTCGCTGCTGCCCGCCCTGGTCCCGCAGATCATGCGGGTCGAGGGCGTGAAGATGGGCGTCAACTACGGCACCAACAAGGTGCGCTTCCCCGCTCCCGTGCCCGTCGGCTCCCGACTGCGGGGCCGGGCGACACTGACCGACGTCAGCGAGACCCCCGACGGCGGCGTGCAGGTCGCCGCGCAGGTGACCGTGGAACGCGAGGGCGGCGACAAGCCGGTGTGCGTGGCGGAGAGCCTCAGCCGCTACTACTGGTGACCCCGGCGGCCCGGTGGCCGGCCATCCGCAGGGCGAGATCGGCGTACAGCTCGCCGATCTCGTCCGGCGTCCTGCGGCCCTGCGGGCTGAACCAGCGGGCGACGTCGATGCACAGCGACATCACCGCCAGTGCCGTACCACGGATGTCCGGGATGTCGAACTCGCCCGCCCGCACGCCGTCCTCCAGGACCTGGCGCAGGATCTCCTCGCTGCGGCGGCGCAGCACCACGATCTGCGCGTGGTGCTCCTCCCCCAGCGCGGCGAGCTCGTACTGGACGACGCGCGCGGTCGTGTGGTGCTCCGCGTGCCAGCGTACGAAAGCGCGGACGGCGTGGGCGAGGCGCTCCGCGCTGTCGGCCGCGCCCTCGACGGCCTCCTCCAGCACCGCGACGGAGCGCTCGTGGCCGACCCTGCTGATGTGGAAGAGCAGCTCTTCCTTGGTCTTGTAGTGGATGTAGAGCGCCGCCGGGCTCATCCCCGCACGACCGGCGATGTCGCGGGTGGTGGTGGCGTGGAAACCCCGCTGGGCGAATGCCTGGACGGCGCCCAGGAGAAGGCGGCGGGCGGCGTCCGGGGTGACGCCGCCAAAGGATTCGTCGATCTCACCCGTCGTCATCCGGCCAGCTTACTGTGCGCTGAGCGGCTGCTTAGCCATCCACCCCGCCCCCGTTCGCACCGGGGCGCCGCTCCGCCGCCGAGGGCCTAGAACACCACCAGGGTGCGGCCACCGCGCCCGGCCCGCATGGCGTCGAAGGCGGCGCCGACGCCCTCCAGCCCCACCCGCTCGGTCACCAGCGACCCGAGTTCCAGCCGCCCGTCCCGCACATGCTGGGCCAGCACCGGGACATCCCGGGCGGGGTCGGAGTCCCCGTAGACGCACCCCCGCAGTTCCCGGGCGAAGTGGAAGATCTCCAACGCGGAGAACGAGACCTGCTCGTCCTTGCCGCCGATACCGACGACGGTGGTGCGCCCACCGCGCCGGGTGGAGTCCCAGGCCGCCCGGACGGTCGCCGCGCGGCCCACGCACTCGATGGCCACGTCCACGCCGAAACCGCCCTCCGTCAGCCCCCGTACGGCCTTGGCGGTCTTCTCGCCGGCGACGACGAAGTCCGTCGCCCCGGCGGCCCGCGCCATCTCCTCCTTCTCCGGGGAGACATCCACCGCGATGATCTGTCCGGCACCCGCCAGCCGCGCCGACTGCAGGGTGGCCAGGCCCACCCCGCCCACGCCGTACACCGCGACCGACTCCCCCACCCGCACCCGGGCGCTGTGGTGCACCGCGCCGTATCCGGTGAGCATGGCGCAGCCCAGCAGCGCCGCGTCCTCCAGCGGCACCCCGGGGGGCAGCGGCAGGACCGCGCGTCGGGGGACGACCGTCTCCTCGGCGAAGGCGGCGACGCTCAGCCCGGGGTAGAGGCCGTCACCGCTGCGGGTGCTCGCGTACGGGGTGGTGGTGGCCTCGTTGGCGCGGACGCACAGCCACGGCTCGGACAGCTGGGCGCAGAAGTGGCACTCGCCGCAGCTCGGCGCCCAGTTGAGCACCACGCGGTCGCCCGGCGCGACATCCAGCACATCGTCCCCCACCGCGACGACGGTGCCCGCGCCCTCGTGCCCGAGGACGGCCGGTACGGGCTGGCGCAGGGTGCCGTTGGCGAGGGAGAGGTCGGAGTGGCAGACCCCGGCGGCGGCGAGCCGCACCCGCACCTGTCCGGGACCGGGGTCCGGCAGGGCTATCGAGGTGACCTGAAGCGGTGCCGAGACAGCGGGCAGTACAGCGGCGCGAACCATGGGAGCTCCAAGGGACGGTGCGGGGCGGGGACGGCCTCGGGCGGAAGGGACGTGGGGACCGGGGGGACGGAGTGGGCGGCGGAGCGGTCAGAGCTGGAGGGACTTGGTCTGCAGGTACTCCTCCAGGCCGTGGACCCCCAACTCCCGTCCGATGCCCGACTGCTTGTAGCCGCCGAAGGGCGCCAGGGGGTTGAACCGGCCGCCGTTGATGTCGACCTGCCCGGTCTCCATACGGCGGGCGAAGGCGACGGCCTCCTCCTCGTTCTCGGACCACACGGCGCCCGCGAGGCCGTAGACGGTGTCGTTGGCGATGCGCAGCGCGTCCTCGGTGTCCTCGTACTTGAGGATGCACAGCACGGGCCCGAAGATCTCCTCCTGCGCAATCGTCATCTCCGGGGTGACGTCGGCGAAGACGGTGGGCTGCACATAGTGGCCGTGCTGCTGCCCCTCGGGGGGCTCGGCCCCGCCCACCACGAGCCGGGCGCCCTCCTCCCGGCCGCGCCTGATGTAGCCGGTGACGCGCTCGCGCTGCTTGGCGTTGACGACGGGGCCGACCCGGGCGGCCTCGTCCAGAGGGTTCCCGGCGACGTACTTGGCGGCGGCCTCGGCGGCGAGCCGTACGGCCTCCTCGTAGCGCTCGGCATCCACCAGCATCCGGGTCCAGGCGCTGCACGTCTGGCCGGAGTTGGCCATCACGTTGGCCACGCCGACCTTGACCGCCTTCTTCAGGTCGGCGCCGGGCAGGATGACGTTGGCCGACTTGCCGCCGAGTTCGAGCGCGACGCGCTTGACACCGGAGACCGCGAGCGCGCCGATGCGGCGGCCGACGGCGGTGGAGCCGGTGAAGGAGAGCAGGTCGACACCCTCGTGCTCGGCCAGCGCCTGCCCGGCGACCGGGCCGAGCCCGGTGACGAGGTTGAAGACACCGGCGGGTACACCCGCCTCGTGCACGGCCTCCGCGAACAGCTGGGCCACCAGCGGGGTGTCCTCGGCCGGTTTGAGCACCATGGTGCAGCCGGCGGCCAGGGCCGGTGCGGCCTTGGCGACGATCTGGTGCAGCGGGTAGTTCCACGGCGTGATGGCACCCACGACACCGACCGGCTCCCGCAGCACCAGTGAGTTGCCCGTCTTCTCCTCGAAGGCGTACTCGGCCGCGAGCTCGGCGTAGCTCGCGCAGACCGCGATCGGTACGGCGGCGTGCACCTTCCGCGAGAAGGTGAGCGGCGAGCCGAGCTCGGCGGTGACGGTCTCGGCGATCTCCTCGCGCCGGTCCACCAGGATCTGCTGGAGTGCGCCGAGGCGCGCGGCGCGTTCGGCGGGCGGGGTGGCGGCCCAGCCGGGCAGCGCGGCGCGGGCGGCGCGCACGGCCGCGTCGATGTCCTCGGGCCCGCCCGCGGGGACGGTGGCCAGCAGGGTTCCGTCGGCGGGGTTGGTGACCTCGATCGTCCCGGTACCCGCGGCGGGGCGCCAGGAGCCGTCGATGTACATGCCGTCGTGTGCCTTCATGGGAGCAAACCTACTGTCGAGTCAGCTAGGTGTCAGCACGGCGTCGAAGTGCCCTGGATCACCGCACGGCCGACCGCGGAGCAACGCGTGTGACGCACGGGGCCCCGGATGCGCGGCGCACCCGCCCCGGAGCGTGGTGCGTTGACGGAGCCCCCCGTTATTCCTATGGTCCTACACAGGAATCCATGATGCGGCGGGAGTTGGCGATGGGCCAGGGCACCGACAGCACCACCAGCACGACCAGCACATCCACCGGCCGGACAGCGGAGCAGGCACGCAAGACGGCCGCGGGCCTGACGTACCTGTCCGGATTCGGCAACGAGCACAGCAGCGAGGCCGAACCGGGCGCACTCCCCCTCGGCCGCAACTCGCCCCAGCGTGCCCCGCTGGGGCTGTACGCGGAGCAGCTGAGCGGCAGCGCGTTCACCGAGCCCCGGGCGCACAACCGCCGCTCGTGGCTCTACCGCATCCGCCCCTCGGCAGCCCACCCCCGCTTCACCCGCACCGACAACGGTGCGCTGCGCAGCGCACCGTTCGACGAGACGGTCCCCGACCCGAACCGGCTGCGCTGGGGCCCGCTGCCCGTCCCTCCCCCGAGCTCTTCGAGCAGGGGGCACCCCCAGGGCACCGACTTCCTGGCGGGCCTGTGGACGCTGGGCGGCAATGGAGACGCACGGCAGCGCAGCGGTATGGCGGTGCACCTGTACGCCGCCAACGCCTCGATGACCGAGCGGGTCTTCAGCGACGCCGACGGTGAACTGCTGATCGTCCCCGAGCACGGCGGGCTGCTGCTGCGTACCGAGTTCGGCCTGCTGCGCGCCGAGCCGGGCCATGTGGCACTGATTCCGCGCGGGGTGCGCTTCCGCGTCGAGCTGCTCGATGAGAGCGCGCGCGGCTACGTCTGCGAGAACTACGGCCGCCCCTTCACCCTGCCCGACCTCGGTCCGATCGGTGCCAACGGGCTGGCCAACGCCCGGGACTTCCTGGCGCCCACGGCCGCCTACGAGGACGTGGAGGGCCCGGTCGAGGTGGTCAACAAGTTCTGCGGCAACCTGTGGGCGGCCGTCTACGACCACTCGCCGCTGGATGTCGTCGCCTGGCACGGCAACCATCTGCCGTACGTCTACGACCTGCGGCGCTTCAATGTGCTGGGCAGCATCAGCTACGACCACCCCGACCCCTCGATCTTCACCGTACTGACCTCGCCGTCGGACACCCCCGGACTGGCCGGCGTCGACTTCGTGGTCTTCGCGCCCCGCTGGCTGGTGGGCGAGGACACCTTCCGCCCGCCGTACTTCCACCGGAACGTGATGAGCGAGTACATGGGTCTCGTCGAGGGCGCCTACGACGCCAAGGCGGAGGGCTTCGTTCCCGGCGGCGGCTCGCTGCACAACATGATGTCGGCGCACGGCCCGGACCGGGAGACCTTCGAGCGGGCCTCGGCCGCCGAGCTGAAGCCGCAGAAGATCGACGACGGGCTGGCCTTCATGTTCGAGACCCGCTGGCCCATCGCGCTCACCGCGCAGGCGGCCGGTGCCGACCAACTGCAGCCGGACTACGACGCGGTGTGGCAGGGTCTTGAGCGCCACTTCCCGGCCACCTGACGTCCTGACGTCCCCCGGCGGTCCGGACCCGGACCCGCCCGGCCGGGACCGGCCGCCAAGGGGCCGACCGCACCCGTGGAGGCACCCCTCATGTCGCCGCTGTTCACCCCGGATTCCGTCGAGCTGAACCGGAAGCTGCCGCTCTGGTACCAGGTCTCGCAGTCGCTCCGCGCCTCCATACTGGGCCGCCCGCCACAGGCACCGGACCGGCTGCCGCCCGAGGACCAGCTGGCCGGGCACTACGGGGTCAGCGTGCTGACCATGCGCCAGGCGCTCAAGGAACTGGAGGCGGAAGGGCTGATCAGCCGGCACCGGCGGCGCGGCACCTTCATCGAGCCGGACGTACGCCGCTCCCGGCCGGTGCGGCTGCTGGGCTCGGTGGACACGATCGTGGCACAGCAGTCCGGGGAGCCCACCACACTGCTGGGGCACGGCCCGGAACCGGTGCCCGCCGATCTGGCCGAGCACTTCCCGGGCCAGTCCGAGGCGATGGCCTACCGCAGGTTGCGCTGCGAACGGGAGAGCGGCGAGCCGACCAACTGGGCACTCAACCTCATCCGCCAGGACGTGGCCGAACACATCGACCCGGCGGACCTGCGCCGCGGCTGGCCCATGACGAAGGTGCTGCGCGACGGGGTGGGGGTGCGCATCAGCAGGATCACGGACACGGTGGAGGCCCGGCTGGCCGATCCGGAGACGGCCCGCCTGCTGCAGGTGCCGCTGCTGAGCCCGATCCTGCACTACACGGGGGTGACCTACGACGGGGAGGGGAGGGTGGTGGACGTGGTGCGCATCCACTACCGGGGCGATCGCTTCGCCTTCTCCGTCACGCTGGAGAACGTGACGGACTGAGCCGAACCGGGCCGGGAGCCGGGGCGGCCACAGCGGGGGACGGGACGCGAGGTCCGCGACGGGTGCGGGCCGCGGACGGTGGGGCGGGGACGGTGGAGCGGGGCAGCGGGAGGGAGAACGGCCGCCGGGACCGTCCGCGGAGATCCGCAGATTCCGCGGGGATTCCGCGAAGGAACAGTCCGGCGGCCGCCTTCAGCCGCGCCCGCCGAAGAGCGTCCGGCGCAGCTTGCGCAGCGGGGCGAAGAGCGAGACCCGCGCACCGCGGTTGCTCGCCCGGCTCCGCACCGCGTCGCGCTGCGTGATCTCACGCATCAGCGTCGTCGCGTCCTCCGTCTCGCCCTGTGGGACGGCGGGACCTGCGAGCACGGAGAGGTGCCGGTCGAGGCGCGAACTCGTCGCGCCGGTACCGCATTTGATCGCGGGCACACGTGCCCTGCTGCCGACTGTTATCTGTTCCATGTCACTCCCCACCCGTACGAGGGCACCCGGCCCGGGCAGAGTAACCCTATCTCCCGACTACGACATGCGTGTATCCCGGCCACAGCATTCACCTGCCCCACAAGGCTGTTGAGGAACACGGTACGCCGTCCCGGCACCTGCTGGGCACCCCGGGAAACCCCATAAATACGGACACATCAGTCGGAGTTCGGAAGCCGACCGGCGCACACAGGGGGCGGACGTCACCTTTCGGTGCGCGGGTGGCGCGCCGCTAAACCCGCGTGCGAGTGTGGCCATCATGCCGGAACATGGCGGTCATGTGTACCGACCGCCGACCCGACGACAGGAGTGCGGCCCTGGCTTCCGAGACCTCGACGACGCCCCCGACCACCCCTGCCCCGAGCCCCGCTCCGAGCGAGGCGTCGGCCGCCTCCCCGGCTCCGACCGCACCCGAGCAGGCACTGGTCTCCCGGCTGCAGATCGACGACAGCGACTCCACCAGCGACATCATCGACGCCCTCTTCCTGGGCCGGTTCACCCTGGGGGAACAGCCGTACTCGCGCAGCCACACCGTCGACCGCGTCAAGAAGGGTCGCACCCTGCTGCCGCCGGGCGCGCAGGTGCTGCGCGAGGCCAAGGACGACAACTCCGGCTCGGTCCTGGCCGAGGGAGAAGGCTGGACGGTACGGGTCTCCCGCTGGAACCGCGGCGCCGAGGTGACGGTCACGGCGGTCACCGACGAGCTGGCCGAAGCGCGGCTGAAGCAGGCCGTGGACGGCGCGGAGGACGAACCCGAGCCCCAGGACGACCAGGTGTCCATGGGGTTCTGGTACCACTCCCCCATGCGCGGCCCGCGCCGCACCTCCCGCACCATCAGCGCCGGGTCGTGGGCCGATGTGCGGCAGAACTACACGGCGCGGGTGGCCACCGCCATGGACGACCTGATGAAGGTCACCCCGGACGAGATCTCCGGCCGCCTCCTGCTGCTGCACGGCCCGCCGGGCACCGGCAAGACCTCGGCGCTGCGCACGCTCGCCCGCTCGTGGAGCGACTGGTGCCAGGTCGACTGCGTCCTCGACCCCGAGCACCTGTTCAACAACATCGGCTATCTGATGGACATCGCCATCGGCTCGGACGACTCCGACCCGGAGGCCGGACGCTGGCGGCTGCTGCTCCTGGAGGACTGCGACGAGCTGATCCGCGGCGAGGCCAAGTACGCGGCGGGCCAGGCGCTCTCCCGGTTGCTGAACCTCACCGACGGGCTGCTCGGCCAGGGTCGCAACGTGCTGGTGGGCGTCACCACCAACGAGGATCTGGAACGGCTGCACCCGGCGGTGGTCCGGCCGGGGCGGTGCCTGGCCAGGATCGAGGTGGGTTCGCTCAGCCGCGAGGAGGCGGTCGGCTGGCTCGGCACCGACGAGGGCATCGGCCGGGACGGCGCCACGCTGGCCGAGCTGTACGCCCTCAAGAAGGGCAAGCGCCCGACGGGCGTCCCCCACCAGGAACGAGAGGGCTCGGGCCTGTATCTGTGACGGTCCGGCGGGGCCTGGTCGGTGCCGGTGACCGGCAGGCCCCGTTCCGGACAACCATCGACCGCGCTCAAGGGTCTCTTCCCACAACAGCCCGCCCAGGGGGAGGACCCGCTCATGCGCTCTCGCTCCATCGTCGGCACGGCCACCACCACAGCGGCCGCCACCGCCGCCCTGCTCACCGCCGCGACGGCGACCGCCACCGCGGCCCCGGCTACGCCCCGGGCCACGGCGCCCGGTTTTCTGACCGCCGACGACCTGCCCCCGCACCAGACCTCGCCGTGGTACGCGGGCCCGGTCGGCAAGGGACTCCCGGACCCGGAGCCGTTCTGTGTGGACGGTGCGATCCCCGACAAGGCCGGCACCTACCACCGGCTCTTCGGCACCGAGTACGACACGCACGCCGCCCAGGTCAGCGTCGTCACCAAAGCTCCGAAGGCGGCCGGCAAGCTGGCGGCCGCGCTCGAGAAGCGGGTGGCGAACTGCGCGGCCGACTGGCTGCGGAACAACCCCGGCAGCACGGCGTCCTGGGACGACTACGGCACCGTCGACGCGGGGGACAGCGCCCACATCTACGGAGTCCACACCGCGCCGCCGGAGTCGGAGCACGGGGTGAACATGTTCGCGGTGATCCGCAAGGGAGCCAAGGTCACCGTGGTCCGCTGGGCGGAGATGGGCACACTGGAGCACGCCCCGGTCGCGGCCTTCCGCACCACGACCACCAAGGCGGCGGCCCGCCTCTGAAAGGCGCCCCTCAGATCTTGCGTACCCGGCAAGCACAGCAAGGACCCGCGCCCCGTAAGGGGCGCGGGGAACTGCGCGCGCAAGCACAACACACCCGCAGCCTGCAAACACCAGACGAAGGCAGACGCTGACCAGACCAGGTGAGGGGGACACAAGATCCGCGGGGCAACCCCTCACGTACCGTACGCCGCGCGTAGCGCCTCCCGGGCAGCGGCCAGCGCCGCGTCCTGGTCGGCGCCGAGCCGCCGGGCACGGGCCGCGAAGGTCTGGGCGGCCTCGGCCAGCTCGCGCTCGGTGACACCGCCCGTCGCGGCGACGAAGGTCCCGTTGCGGCCCCGGGTCTCGATGACGCCATCGGCCTCCAGCGCGCGGTACGCCTTGGCGACCGTGTTCGCCGCCAGCCCCAGCTCCTCCGCCAGGCCCCGCACGGTCGGGAGTTTGTAGCCCGTGGGCAGCTCGCCGCCACGGGCCAGCGCGGCGATACGCGCCCGCACCTGCTCGTAGGGCGCCTCCGGCGCGTCGGCGTCGAGGGTGATGCGCAGGGCGTTCGATGGGTTCCGCGGCACGAATCCTCCGAAGAGCGAGGGGTTACGGGCCGATTCTCCCCCACCCCGGGGAAACGGGAGGCGGCACGCCGGGCCACGGCATAGCCTCCGGGGCATGACGCTCACGGTCCGCGCCTTCCGCACCGACGATCCGCGGGACGCCGAGTCCGTCGCCGGGGTCCGCCGCGCGACGATTCCCTACCTCGTCTGCACCGCGGGGACGCTCTGCTGGGAGGTGGCGCACGCGTCCGTCGGCCAACGGCTGCGCCGGCTGGTCGCGGAGCGGCCGGACGGCACGGTCGCGGGCTGCGCGGACACGGGGCTGGTAGCCGGGGGCACCGAGCCGCCGCAGGGCTTTCTGCACACGGCCGTGGTGCCGGGCGCGGTCGGCCGGGGCGTGGGATCGGCGCTGGTGGCCGCGGGTGAGGCGTATCTGGCGGCACTCGGCGTGCGGCGGGTGCACAGCTGGGTGGCCGACGAGGGCCGCGCCGCACGCTTCGCCGCGCGTCACGGCTACACCCGCTCCCGGCGGGCCCGCTTCCTCGGACTCGACCTGCGCCGCGCCGTCCTCCCCGAACTGCCCGATCCGCTGCCCACGGGCGTCACCCTGCACAGGGTCGCCGAGTTCGGCGACGCGCTGCGGCCGCTGCACGAGGCGGACACCGAGTGCGCCGCCGACGAGCCGGGCGACCTGAGGGTGGGCCGCACCCCGTACGAGGTGTGGCTGCGGCACAACTGGCGACGGCCCGACTGGGACGCCGAACTGAGCAGTGTGGCCCTGGTGGACGGGCAGGTCGCGGCGTACAGCGTGGCGCAGACCGACGGGGTGGACCGCTACTGGTCGGGGATGACGGGCACCCGGCGCGCCTTCCGCGGCCGGGGGCTGGCCCGGCTGGCCAAACTGGCCGCCCTGCGCCGGGCCCGCGCCGCGGGGTACGCCCACGCCTTCACCGGCAACGACGCGGCCAACGCGCCCATGCTGGCCGTCAACCAGCGCCTGGGCTACACGGAGGTCGCCACGGAGTGGCGCTGCGTCAAACCGCTGTGAGGGGGCGCAAGCCGTCGGGCGGGCGTCGGCTGCCAGGTCTCACAAGGCCGAGCGGTCCCCGGTGTCGACCGCTGTGGTGGAGTCCGCGGCCTGCCGCGCGGCGTCCCGGACCTGGTCGGCGGTGAGCGCGTAGCCGGTTCCGGCGTCCGTGGTGGAGCGGGCGAAGACGACCCCGTAGACCCGGCCGCCGGGCGTCAGCAGGGGGCCGCCGGAGTTGCCCGGCCGCACCTGGGAACGTATCGCGTAGATGTCGCGGGTGGTCAGCGCGCCTCCGTAGATGTCCTGACCGCGCGCCGGAGTGCGGGCGGCCACGGCTGCGGCCCGCAGGTCGAGGCCGCCGTTCTCCGGGTAACCTGCGACCACGGCCTGGTCGCCCCGGGTGGCATCGCCGGCGAAGCGGAGCGCGGGCGCGTCGAGGCCCGGCACGTTGAGGACGGCGATGTCCTTCTCGGCGTCGAAGAGGACGACCTGCGCCTCGTACGGCCGCCCGACGCCGCCGACGCGGACGGTCGGCGCCTCGACCCCGGCGACGACGTGCGCGTTGGTCATCACATGGCCGCGGGCGTAGACGAAGCCGCTGCCCTCCTGCCCCTGCCGGCCGCCGTCCACGTCGGCGACGCCCTCGACCTTGACGGTGCTGCGCTGGGCAGCGGCCGTCGCCGCCCTGGTGACGGCGTCGCCGGACGGCTGGGGCACCGAGGCGCCGGGTTCCTGCTCGAACGGGTTGAAGACCGGTGGGAAGCCCGCCGTGGTGAGCGCGCCGGTGGCCCGGTTGAACCAGGTCGCCGCGCTGCTGGGCATCCGCTCGTGCACGCCCTCCAACAGGGTGGAGCCCCTTATGGCCTGGTTGAGCGCCGGCGAGGGGGAGGCGGCAAGCGCACTGCCCGCCACCCAGCCGACGACGAGCACGGCGACGACGTTGACGAGGGCGCCGCCCACTCCGTCCACCCAGCGGGCGGGGGTGCGGCTGAGCGCGTGGCGTATCCGCCAGGCGAACTGCGAGGCCAGCGCGTGCCCGGCGAGCGCGGGCGCCAGCACGGTCAGCAGGGCCAGGACGGTGGCGGTGGTCGTCCCCCGCTCGGAGAGGTCGAGGACGAAGGGCAGCAGCCAGACGCCGAGGATCGCGCCCCCGACGAAACCGGCCAGCGAGATGAGCCCCGCGACCAGTCCCCTGCGGAATCCCGAACCGGCGTAGGCGAGCGCTGCGAAGATCAGGAGCAGATCCAGCAGATTCACGGCCACTCCCTCCCTTCGCGCTCATCGCCGCCGCGTCCGTCGCCTTCTCCGCTGCGTGCGGCCACGGCCAGGCGGGGCGTTCAGGGAGAAAAACGCACAACTCCAGCTCGCGGTTCCCCCTGTGCGGAATCGCACCCGCACCGTCGCTACGACCCGCGCTGCCGGAAGGCCCGGCGGGACGGGGTTCCGGCCGCCGTGTCTGTTCGGGTGCTTAGCGGCGCCTTAAGCGAGTCCTAAAGATCACCGGAGAAGGCGGTGACGCGCGTCTTTCGGCCCTCGACGTGGCTAACGTGCTGGGCGCCGGGGCGGGCTCGCCGGTGGGCCGCGGGGAGGCGGTGCCGCCCGCTCCCGTCCCGGACCCCCACCTGCCACGTGCGCGTGGCACCACGTCCCCGTGACAAGGAGCCGATTCATATGACCGTTCGCCGCACGGCCGCAGGACGCCAGGCCGCGGGTTTCGTCGCACTGGGCGTCGTCCCGCTCGCGCTCACCCTGGCGACGGCCGCCCCCGCCGCCGCGCACGGTTCCATGGAGGACCCCGTCAGCCGGGTCTCCACCTGTTTCGCCGAGGGACCCGAGAGCCCGAAGTCGGCGGCGTGCAAGGCCGCGGTCGCCGCCAGTGGGACGCAGGCGTTCTACGACTGGAACGAGGTCAACATTCCCGACGCGGCGGGCAAGCACCGGCAGATCATCCCGGACGGGAAGCTGTGCAGCGCGGGCCGCGACAAGTACAAGGGGCTGGACCTGCCCCGCGCCGACTGGCCGGCCACGGCGATGAAGCCGGGCGAGCACACCTTCAAGTACAAGGCCACGGCACCGCACAAGGGCAGCTTCGAGCTGTACATCACCAAGGACGGCTACGACCCGGCCAAGCCGCTCAAGTGGTCCGACCTGGAGTCCGAGCCGTTCGCCAAGGCGACCGACCCGACGCTGAAGGACGGCAGCTACGTCATCGACGGCACCGTGCCGAAGAAGTCGGGGCGCCATCTGATCTACAGCATCTGGCAGCGCTCGGACAGCCCGGAGGCGTTCTACACCTGCTCGGACGTGACCTTCGGCGGCAAGGGCGGCCCGGCGGCCGCGAGCGAGCCCAAGACCCCCGACGAGAAGCAGATCGAGGCGGGCATGGACAAGT
The DNA here is from genome assembly GCF_017676345.1 of Streptomyces smyrnaeus. GTDB lineage: Bacteria > Actinomycetota > Actinomycetes > Streptomycetales > Streptomycetaceae > Streptomyces > Streptomyces smyrnaeus. Next base: position 212,840 of record NZ_JAFFZM010000017.1, read on the forward strand.
CGACCGTGGACCACGGCGGCCACGGCGGCGACCAGCACGGCGCGGGGAACCACGCGGGCCACGGCACCACGACACACGACGCCGCCAAGGGAGACGACCCGGCCACGAGCTCGGAGCCCAACGCGCCCGAGCCCAACGGCGGGGCCGAGAAGGCGGACCTCGCCGAGACCGGCGGCGACGACAGCACGGCCCCGCTCGCCGTCGGCGGCGCCGCCGTCCTCGCGGCCGGTGCCGGGGTGCTCTTCGCCACCGCCCGCCGCCGGGCCGCCAGGTCCCGCGGCTGACGGGTGCACAGCCGGCGCCGTTCTCCCCGTCGCGACGGGGAGAACGGCGCCGTACGCTCGTTGCCGTCACAGCGACCGAGAGGCGGAGCGTTCATGACGGGACAGTCGGCGACAGAAGCGATGGTGGAGGTCACCAGCGAGGAGGAGCTGCGCGCCCTGGTCGGGGAGCCGGCCTCCCACGCGGTGACCAAGACCCGCACCGCACTGCACCAGCTGGACCGGGACTGGCTGGCGCACTCGCCGTTCTGCCTCGTCGCCACCTCGGCGGCCGACGGAAGCTGCGACGTCTCCCCCAAGGGTGATCCGCCCGGGTTCACCAAGGTGCTGGACGAGCGCACGATCGCCCTCCCCGACCGGCCGGGCAACAAGCGCATCGACGGGCTGCGCAACATCCTGTCCAACCCGCATGTCGGCCTCATCTTCTTCCTGCCGGGCCGCGGCGACACCCTCCGGATCAACGGGCGGGCCCGGATCGTGCGGGAGGCGCCGTTCCTCGACGAGATGGTGGCGCGGCGCAACCGCCCGAAGCTGGCGCTGGTGGTGGAGATCGACGAGGTCTTCCACCACTGCTCCAAGGCGTTCTTGCGCTCGGGCACCTGGCAGCCGGAGACCTGGCAGCCGGACGCGCTGCCGAACCGCGCCCGGCTGGCCAAGGCCCTCGACCGGCCCGGGGACTCCCTGGAGTTCCTGGAGGAGTACTACGGGCCGAAGTACGGCGAGAAGATCTACACCGAGGGCTGAGACCCCGGCGGCCGGCCCTGCCTCAGGACAGGCAGGTGGTGGGGGTGGCGTGGGCCGGGTCGAGCGCGTTCGCCGTCTCGTGCCACGCCATCCGGTCGGCGAGCGCGACGGCCAGATGCTCGGAGATGTTGAGCGGGCACAGGTCCTGGAGCGTCACGTTCTTCACGTTCGGGCCGTCGAGGAACTGCGTCTTGTAGGGCGTGACGACCTGGTCGTACCTGGTGGCGATCACGGTGTACTTGACGCCGGGCACCGTGTCGCCGCCCGCGTTGAGTTTCTTGAGGAAGTCCGAGCCCTCCTTCTGCTGGAGCAGCGCCGGGCCTATCTCGTCGACCACGTCGCCGATGGGCGGGAACTGGTCGGCGAGCCGCGCCAGACCGCTGAGCGTGGTGCCGTGGTTGCTGGGGGCGATACCGATGAGCGCGTTCACCTTGGGGGCGCCGCCGAGGAACTTGAGGTACTGGCGGGGCATCATGCCGCCCTGCGAGTGGCCGACGATGTCGACCTTCTCGGTGCCGGTGGCGGCGAGCACCTTATCGACGTAGGCGGCCAGCTGCTTCGCGGAGTCCTCGATGGGGCCCAGGCCGTGGAAGAAGGGCTTGCCCGGCAGCTGTCCGTAGTCCAGGGAGAAGACGCAGTAGCCGCGTTCGACCAGGTAGGGGGCGAGCCCCAGCCAGTTGTCCACGGAGTTGCCGAAGGTGCCGTGGACCAGGACGACGGGGCGGGGGTGCGCGGTCGAGGGCTTGCAGGAGTAGTCGTTCCAGCCACCGGCCGACCGGCTGGTCACCGCCGTGTCCGGAGAGGCGGCGTCGGCGGGAGCGGTGAGGGTGGCGGCGGGCAGTGCCACCACCGCGACCGCCATGGCCGCGGTGGTGGCCGCTGATCTGCGTAGGCGTCGCGGTGCCAGCGCTGACGGCTTCAGCTTCATGTCCGGCTCCTCGTGGGGTGAGAGATGGGGGGAGCGGAGCTGTTGAATCGCCGTCAACTTACGCGCGAGTAAGGTCGCTGACCAGTGGTCGCGCACAACGAATTCCAGGACTTCCTGGCGGTCGACCCATCACCGGAAACCTTGCGCCAGATACCCCAAGGGGGTATACATGACCTCGGCGCTACCGATACCCCTGGCGGGTATGACACAGTAGTGCGGAGACACTTGTGACCCGGAACTCCACCGGGCACCGCCGAGGAGAGACGATGACCGCGACGCACGAGAGCACCGAGAGCACCACGGACACCGCACGCCCGGCCCCCGGCACCGAGGTCGAGCTGGCGATCGGCGGCATGACCTGCGCCTCCTGCGCCGCCCGCGTCGAGAAGAAGCTCAACCGCATGGCCGGTGTCACAGCCAGCGTCAACTACGCGACGGAGAAGGCCAAGGTCAACATGGACGAGGGCGTCCAGGTCGCCGACCTGATCGCCACCGTCGAGGCCACCGGCTACACGGCCACCCCGCCCGAGCCCCGGCGCACCGGAACGGAGCCGGGAGAAGGCGGGCCGGGCGCCACCGACGACAGCGACAGGGGCGACGAGCTGCGCACCCTGCGTGAGCGGCTGATCGGCTCCGTGGTCCTCGCGGTGCCGGTCATCGCGATGGCGATGATCCCGGCCCTCCAGTTCGAGTACTGGCAGTGGCTGTCCCTCACCCTCGCCGCGCCCGTCGTCGTCTGGGGCGCCTGGCCCTTCCACCGCGCCGCGTGGACGAACGCACGGCACGGCGCGGCCACCATGGACACCCTCATCTCGCTCGGCACCTCGGCCGCGATGCTCTGGTCCCTGTGGGCGCTGTTCTTCGGCACCGCGGGCATGCCCGGGATGACGCACCCCTTCGAGCTGTCGATCGAGCGGAGCGACGGCGCGGGGAACATCTATCTGGAGGCCGCCGCCGGCGTCACCGCCTTCATCCTGGCCGGGCGGTACTTCGAGGCCCGCTCCAAGCGGAAGGCGGGCGCGGCGCTCAGGGCACTGCTGGAGCTGGGTGCCAAGGAGGTGACCGTCCTGCGGGACGGGCGCGAGGTGCTGATCCGCACCGAGGAGCTGGCCGTCGGTGACCGCTTCGTCGTCCGCCCCGGCGAGAAGATCGCGACGGACGGCACCGTGGTCGAGGGCAGCTCCGCCGTGGACGCCTCGATGCTCACCGGCGAGTCCGTACCCGTCGAGGTCGCCGCCGGCGACAGCGTCACCGGCGCCACACTCAACGCGGGCGGCCGGCTGGTGGTCGAGGCGACCCGGGTCGGCTCCGACACCCAACTGGCGCGAATGGCCAAGCTGGTCGAGGACGCGCAGAACGGCAAGGCGGCAGCGCAGCGACTCGCGGACCGCATCTCGGCTGTCTTCGTCCCGGTGGTGATCGTCCTCGCGCTGGCCACCCTCGGCTTCTGGCTCGTCAGCGGCGCCGGGATGACGGCGGCCTTCACCGCCGCCGTCGCCGTCCTGATCATCGCCTGCCCCTGCGCCCTGGGCCTGGCCACCCCGACCGCGCTGATGGTCGGCACCGGACGCGGCGCCCAGCTCGGCATCCTGATCAAAGGCCCGGAGGTGCTGGAGACCACCCGCAGGGCCGACACGGTTGTCCTGGACAAGACCGGCACCGTGACCACCGGCGAGATGACACTGCTGGCCACGCATGTGGCGGAGGGAACCACCCAGGAGGAGGCCCTGCGGCTGGCGGGCGCACTGGAGAACGCCTCCGAGCACCCCATCGCGCAGGCCGTGGCCAAGGGAGCCGAACGGGAGTACGGCACACTGCCCGTCCCCGAGGACTTCGCCAACGTCCCCGGGCTCGGCGTCCAGGGCGTCGTCGAGGGCCACGCGGTACTGGTCGGGCGCGAGAAGCTGCTTCAGGACTGGGCGCTGGAGCTGCCCGAACCGCTGGCAGCCGCCAAGGAGGAGGCCGAGCGGGCCGGACGTACGGCCATCGCGGTCGCCTGGGACGGTGCGGCCCGCGCCGTCGTCGAGGTCGCCGACGCGGTCAAGCCCAGCAGCGCCGAGGCCGTCCGGCGGCTGCGCGGGCTGGGCCTGACGCCGATGCTGCTCACCGGCGACAACCGTGCCGTCGCCGAGTCGGTGGCCGCCGAGGTCGGCATCCCCGCCCAGGACGTGATCGCCGAGGTGCTGCCCGAGGAGAAGGTCGGCGTGGTCAAGCGGCTGCAGGACGAGGGCCGTTCGGTCGCCATGGTCGGTGACGGCGTCAACGACGCGGCCGCGCTCGCCCAGGCCGATCTGGGCCTGGCGATGGGCACCGGCACCGATGCGGCCATCGAGGCCGGCGACCTCACCCTGGTACGGGGGGATCTGCGGTCGGCCGCCGACGCGATCCGGCTCTCCCGCCGGACCCTGGGCACCATCAAGAGCAACCTCTTCTGGGCCTTCGCCTACAACGTCGCCGCGCTGCCGCTCGCCGCGGCGGGCCTGCTGAACCCGATGATCGCGGGTGCGGCCATGGCGTTCTCCTCGGTGTTCGTCGTCGGCAACAGCCTGCGGCTGCGGCGGTTCCGCGCCACGGAGTAATTGCATACCCGGCGCGGGGGCTTCCCAGCGCAGTTCCCCGCGCCCCGTCAGGGGCGCGGGGAACTGCGCGACAAGCCACGACGCGCCCGCAGCCCGTGGACGACGGGCAGGGGCACCCCCTCAGGCGGCCCTCGGCGGGTCCGAGCCGGCCGGGCGGGCCGCGTAAGCACCGAAGCGGCGGCGGGCGCGATCGGCAGCCGCCTCCGCGCGGCGGGCCTTCTCCTCCCTCCCGTCGATCGAGAGCTGCCGCGCGGCCGACTCGGCAGCGGTCAACTCCTCCGCACGCAGGGCGACCCCCCGTACCCGGGCCCGTTGGAGGGCCAGCGCGTCATGCAACGCGTAGGCCGCGGCGGCCAACGCGGGAGTGTGCGCCGTGGGTTCGGCCAGCGCCCGGGTGCGGGTGGTGGCCGAACGGTCGGCGTAGCGGACGGTGAGCGTCAAGGCCCGCGTCACCTGCGCCTCGGCGCGCAGCCGGAACCCCAGCTCGTCGGCGAGGGTGAGCAGTACGCCGCGGCGCCGTGCGGCATCCAGTTCGTCCCGCTCGAAGCGGTGCTCCGCGCTCGCCGAGCGCGGCGGTGCCGTCGGAGTGACGGGGGTGGGGTCGATGCCCCGGGCCCGCTCGTGCAGCCGTCGGCCCGCCGCGGCGCCGAGGATGCGCTGGAGGGTGGCGGGCGGTGCGGCGGCGAGCCGGCCGACGCTGTCGAGTCCGTACGCGCACAGCGTCCGCGCTGTCGCCGGGCCGACCCCGTGCAGCGCGGCCACCGGTCTGCGGTCGAGGAAGTCGGCTGCCTCCTCGGGGCGTACCACGCGTATCTGCCCCGGCTCCCCCGCCTGCGCCGCCATCCGGGCGAGCAGCGGACTGGCGGCGACGCCGACGGTGCAGTCGGCGCCGTACAGGGCGAGCGCGCGCAGCCGCACGAGCCGCGCCAGTTCGGCGGCGTCCCGCCCGAAGTACCGCAGCGCGCCCCGGACATCGGCGAGCGCCGCGTCCGGCGGGAGGGCCTGGACGAGGGGGGTGATGTCGGTGAGCAGGGCGAGGAGGGCGTCGTAGCGTTCGGGCGCGCCGAAGTGCACATAGAGCACATGCGGTTCACCCGGTGCGTGGTGCTCCGGTCCGTCGTTCATCCCGCGCTCCCCATGCTGGAGTGCCACATCTTGCGGAGCGCCTTGGCGGAGCCCGCCGTCTCACCGGCGGGGCGGAGGTCGGCCCACGGGTGCATCTCGTAGCCGGGGGCGACCTCGATGGTGCGGCCGGGCCCGGGATCTCCCCGGCCCTGCGCCGGCTCCTCCCCCAACCGCGCGGTGACCGCCTCCAGACCGCCCTCGCGGCGCAGTTCGACCAGTTCGGCCAGATCCCAGGCGGCGGAGCCGACGACGGTGAGGCTGCGCGGGCCGCGCCGCTGGACGACGCCGCGCACCAGCAGCAGCCAGGAGTGGAAGACGGTGTGGGCGCAGGCCGCGTGCGAGTCCTCGAAGAAGGCGAGGTCGGACAGGCCGGTGCCGTCGTCCAGGGTGGTGAAGACGACCCGCTTGCCCGAGGCGAGCGGCGGGGTCTGGGTGGCGGCCTTGGCACCCGCGATCAGCACCGTCTCACCGTGCCGGGCCGAGCGCAGGGAGCGGGCCGAGTGCGCGCCCAGCTCCCGCAGGAAGGCGACATGGTCGGCCATCAGATGGCGGGAGGTGTCCATGCCGAGGACCTCGAGTTCGGCACTCAGGCGTTCGCCGCTGTCCAGGTCGGGCAGCTGGGCGGGTTCGGCCTGCTGCGGGGCCCCGCCCGGGGAACCGGGGCTCTCCCCCAGCGCCAGCTGCCCCTCGCGCGCCCCGGCCGCGCGCTGGGCACGGTGCAGTTCGGCGATGTGCAGCAGCAGATCACGGCGGTTGCCGCCGGGTGCGAAGGCGTCCAGCGCGCCGACCTGGGCGAGGCGTTCGGCCACGGGCCGGGAGGGGCGGGCCCGGCGCCAGAAGTCGCTGAGCGAGTCGTAGGGCTGCCCGGCCTCGATCCGGGCGGCGTCGGCCTCGCTGATGCCCTGCACCTCGGCGAGCGCGAGGCGCAGCCCCCACACCCCGGAATCGGACTCCAGTTCGATCCGATAAGCGACCGCGGACCGGTTCACATCCAGCGGCAGCACCGGCACCCCGCGCCGCCGCGCGTCCGCCAGCAGCAGCCGCTTGGGATACATACCCGGATCGTGCTCCAGCAGCCCGGCGTAGAAAGCAGCAGGCCGATGCGCCTTCAGCCACGCCGACTGGTAGGTCGGCACGGCGAACGCCACCGCGTGCGCCTTGCAGAACCCGTACGAACCGAAGGACTCCACGATCTCCCAGGCGTGTGCGACCACCTCCGGCGCGAACCCCTGCCGCGCGGCCGCCCGTTCGAACCACAGCTTCGCGCCCGGCCGCTGCTCGTCGTCCTTGAGCACCCGCCGCACCTCGTCGGCCCGGCCCCGGTCGCAGCCGGTCAGCCGGGAGAGGATCCGGATCACCTGCTCATGGAAGATCGCCACCCCGTACGTCTCGGCCAGCGGCTCCTCCAGCGCCGGGTGCGGATGACGGATACGGCGCCGCCCGTGCCGGGCCTCGATGAAGGGGTGGACCATGTCGGCACCGACCGGACCGGGCCGGAAGAGGGAGATGTCGACCACCAGATCGTGGAAGGTCTCCGGCTGGAGCCGCCCGATCAGCTCGCGCTGGCCCGGCGACTCGATCTGGAAACAGCCCAGCGTCTCGGACGCGCGGATCAGCTCATAGGTGGCCCGGTCGCCCTCCGCAACGGCACCCAGCTCGATCCGCTCCCCCGTCGCCCGCTCCACCTCGGCGACCGCGTGCGCCATCGCCGACTGGAGCCGTACGCCCAGCACATCCAGCTTGAGCAGCCCGAGGTCCTCCACGTCGTCCTTGTCGAACTGCGCCATCGCGAAGCCCTCACCGCTGGTGGATACGACGGGCGTACGGGTACGCAGCGACGAGTCCGAGAGCAGCACCCCGCACGGGTGCATGGCCACCCCGCGCGGCAGCCCGTCCAGCGCCTCGACCAGTTCCCAGAACCGCTCCCCGTGCTCCGTCGGCGCCCCCTCCTGCCGCAGCTTCTCCAACTCCGGCAACTCGGCCAGCGCCGCGCGCGCGTCCCGCGCCCTGATGTGCGGGAACGCTTTGGCGAGCCGGTCGGTCTCGGCCGGATCCAGCCCCAGGGCAGCACCCACATCGCGAATGGCGTGCCGTACCCGGTAGGTCTCGGGCATGGCGACGGTGGCCACCCGCTCCTCGCCGAAGCGTTCGAAAATGGCGCGGTAGACCTCCAGCCGGCGGGCCGACTCCACGTCGATGTCGATATCCGGCAGCTCTGCCCGGCGTGGCGAGAGGAACCGCTCCATCAGCAGCCCGTGCTCGACCGGATCGGCATGTGCGATACCCAGCAGATGATTGACGAAGGACCCGGCGCCCGACCCCCGCGCGGTGACCCGGATCCCCCTCTCCCGCACGTCCTCGACGATCCGCGCCACGGTCAGGAAGTACGAGGAGTAACCGAGCCCCTCGATGATGGCCAGCTCATCGTCCAGCCGCCGCCAGCGCCGCGGCTCCTTGTCGTAGCGCTTGGTGACCATCGCGGTGGCGCAGCGCGAGCGCAGGGCGCGCACCGCCGTACGGTCGCCGGTCCCGGCCAGCCGGGGCTCGGGAAAGTGCACCCGCCCCAGCCCCAGATCCTCCTCCGGATCGACCCGGCAGGCCGCCGCGGTCTCCTCGGTGAGAGCGAGCAGCCGGCGCGCAGTGCTGGGCCCGTACCCGGCGGCCTCGGCGATCCGCTCCGCCGCCTCCGCCATCTCCCCCGGCCCCTTCAGCCAGCGCTCACCGCTGTCGAGACCCTTGCGCGGGTCGACGGGGACGAGGCGGCGGGCGGCATCCAGGACATCGGCGACGTTCACCTCGTCGCCGGGTGCGGCCGGATCGGCGTAGCGCACGGCGTTGGTCAGCACCGGCTTGACCCCTTCCCCGGCCGCCAGCCCCAGCGCCCTGGCGGCCTCCCGCAGCGGCCCGGAGGCGGTGACGGCGAGCCGGAGCGCGTCACCGTAGACCTCCCGCCACCCGGCGAGGAGGGCCGCGGCACGGTCGGGGCGCCCCGCGGCGAGGGCCCGGCCGACATCGGAGTCGGCGCCCAGCAACACGGTCACGGCTTCACCGCGCAGCGCCGCCCAGGGAAGGAGGGGCTTGCCATGGGTGCCCTGCACATCGGCGTGCGCCGCGGTGATCATCCGGCACAGCTCGGCCCAGCCGTGGGCGCCGTCCCGGGCGAGGAAGACGGCTCGCTGGGCCGATTCATCGACAAAGCTCCCGCCTCTGACCGGTGTACGACGTCGCCCTCCGGCCCGCGCGCCACCCCGCTCCACCGACTGTTCGACCGCGAGCTCGACCCCGTACACCGGGCGCACTCCGTTGCGGGCACACGCCTTCGTGAAACGGACGGCACCCGCGAGGGTGTCCCGGTCGGTGAGGGAGACCGCCGCCAGGCCTCGCGCGGCGGCGCGCTCGGCGAGGGTTTCGGGGTGGGAGGCGCCGTATCTCATGGAGAAGCCCGAGGCCACGTGCAGGTGTGTGAAGTCTGGCATCGCCCTTACCGCCACCTCACCTTCTGCTTCGGTCCCCCCCTCTCCATGCTGAGCCACCACAATAAACCAGCTCTCGAAACTTTATTCGAATACCACCCCCACCAGAGTGCCCCCTCCCTCGGGGCTCCGCCCCCTGACCCCCTCCGGCTGCCGCCGCCCCCTGTTGTGGGGGCACGCCCCCTTGCGTTTTCGGCTGCCGCCGAGGGGTCGTG
>NZ_JAFFZM010000018.1 GCF_017676345.1 Streptomyces smyrnaeus
CGGTGTCTCCAACCTTACCAGAATCTTTTCCCGGCTCGTTTCCGAGCTGATTTCGGATTCCTGGCAATCGGTCGCCCTCAGACCGTAGTTGGCCCGGGTTCCCGATGCGGTGGAGATGTAAACGTACTGGAGCGGGGCGCCCGGAGGCAAATCGAGGCGCCCCGCTCGTCGTGGGTCCGCGCTCGTGCCTCGAGCGCGGACCCGACGGAGGGTCAGACCTCGACGACCACAGGGAGGATCATCGGGCGTCGGCGGTAGGTGTCCGAGACCCACTTGCCGACCGTGCGGCGCACCAGCTGCTGCAGCTGGTGGGTCTCCGCGACGCCGTCCTGGGCCGACTTGGCCAGGGCCTCATCGAGCTTCGGGATGACCGCGGCGAAGTCGGAATCGTCGATGCCGGAGCCACGGGACTGGAGATGAGGGCCGCCCACGATCTTGCCGGTGGTGCTGTCGACCACGACGAAGATCGAGATGATGCCCTCGTCACCGAGGATGCGCCGGTCCTTGAGGGAGGACTCGGTGACGTCGCCGACCGAGAGGCCGTCGACATACACATAGCCGGCCTGGACCTTGCCGCTGATCTTGGCCTTGCCGTCGACCAGGTCGACCACGACGCCGTCCTCGGCGATCACGATGCGGTCATGGGGTACCCCGGTCGCCGCGCCCAGTTCCGCGTTGGCGCGCAGGTGACGCCATTCACCGTGGACGGGCATCAGATTCCGGGGCTGGCAGATGTTGTAGAAGTACAGCAGCTCGCCGGCGGAGGCGTGCCCGGAGACATGGACCTTGGCGTTGCCCTTGTGGACGACGTTGGCGCCCCAGCGGGTCAGTCCGTTGATCACCCGGTAGACGGCGTTCTCGTTGCCCGGGATGAGGGAGGACGCCAGGATCACCGTGTCGCCCTGGACGATCCGGATCTGGTGGTCGCGGTTGGCCATCCGGGAGAGGGCGGCCATGGGCTCGCCCTGGGAGCCGGTACAGACGAGCACGACCTCGTCGTCCGGCAGGTCGTCGAGTGTCTTGACGTCGACGACGAGGCCGGCCGGGACCTGGAGGTAGCCCAGATCGCGGGCGATGCCCATGTTGCGAACCATGGAGCGGCCGACGAAGGCGACGCGGCGGCCGTGTTCGTGGGCGGCGTCCAGGATCTGCTGGATGCGGTGCACATGGCTGGCGAAGCTGGCCACGATGATCCGCTTCTGGGCGCTGGAGAAGACCTGGCGCAGCACTGCGGAGATCTCGCGCTCGGGCGGCACGAAGCCGGGGACCTCGGCGTTGGTCGAGTCGCTGAGCAGCAGGTCGATGCCCTCTTCGCCGAGGCGGGAGAAGGCCCGCAGGTCGGTGAGGCGGCCGTCCATCGGCAGCTGGTCCATCTTGAAGTCGCCGGTGTGGACGACCATGCCGGCCGGGGTGCGGATCGCGACGGCCAGGGCGTCGGGGATGGAGTGGTTGACCGGGAGGAATTCGCAGTCGAAGGGACCGATGCGCTCCCGGTGCCCTTCCTCGACCTCCAGGGTGTAGGGCCGGATGCGGTGCTCCTGGAGCTTGGCCTCGATCAGGGCGAGGGTCAGCTTGGAGCCGATCAGCGGGATGTCCGCCTTCTCCCGCAGGAGGTAGGGGACACCGCCGATGTGGTCCTCGTGGCCGTGGGTGAGGACGATGCCGTCGATGTCGTCGAGGCGGTCCCTCAGACAGGTGAAGTCGGGGAGGATCAGATCGATACCGGGCTGCTCCTCCTCGGGGAAGAGGACGCCGCAGTCGACGATCAGAAGCCTGCCGCCGTACTCGAATACGGTCATGTTGCGGCCGATCTCGCCGAGGCCGCCCAGCGGGGTGACGCGTAGGCCCCCCTCGGGGAGGTTCGGCGGCGGGCCAAGCTCGGGATGCGGATGACTCAAAAGACTCTCCTTACCACGCGCGCCACGCACCCGCCTGGGCACGTGGCGCGCGATATTCATGATGCGCACGCAGACGCACGTGTCGTACGTACGTGTCGTGCTTGTTCCGAAGGGTCATGCACTGTCGTGCACTGCTGCCGTTGTCCGGCGGTATGCAGTTGTGAAGTCTGAGACCTACAGATGTACCCCGCCGTGGGCGAGATCGTGCTTGAGCTGCTCCAGCTCCTCCGGGGACAGCTCGACCAGCGGAAGGCGGAGCGGACCCGCGGGAAGGCCCAGGCGGGCGAGCGCGGCCTTGGTCGTGATGACGCCCTGGGTGCGGAACATGCCGGTGAAGACCGGGAGCAGCTTCTGGTGGATCTCGGTCGCCTTGGCGACGTCACCGCTCAGGTGCGCCTCCAGCAGGGCGCGCAGTTCCGGCGTGACGACGTGGCCGACCACGGAGACGAAGCCGACGGCGCCGACGGACAGCAGCGGCAGGTTGAGCATGTCGTCGCCGCTGTACCAGGCGAGGCCGCTGGTGGCGACGGCCCAGCTCGCACGGCCGAGGTCGCCCTTGGCGTCCTTGTTCGCGACGATGCGGGGGTGCTCGGCGAGCCGGACGAACGTCTCGGTGTTGATCGGGACACCGCTGCGGCCCGGGATGTCGTACAGCATCACCGGGAGGTCCGTCGCGTCGGCGATGGCGGTGAAGTGCCGGAAGAGACCTTCCTGCGGGGGCTTGCTGTAGTAGGGCGTCACCGCCAGCAGGCCGTGTGCGCCCGCCTTCTCGGCGGCGCGGGCCAGCTCGAGGCTGTGTGCCGTGTCGTTGGTACCGGCTCCGGCGACCACGTGTGCCCGGTCTCCCACGGCCTCCACGACCGCCTTGACCAGCTGGGCTTTCTCCGCATCGGTGGTGGTCGGGGACTCACCTGTGGTGCCGTTGACGACGAGGCCGTCGTTGCCGGCGTCCACCAGGTGGGCGGCGAGCTGCTGCGCGCCGTCGAGGTCGAGCGCGCCGTCCGCGGTGAACGGCGTGACCATCGCGGTCAGGACCCGCCCGAAGGGCGTCTGCGGTGTGGAGGTCGGAGCCATAAGGTCCACGCTACTCGCAGCGCACCCCGCGACGCTCCCTCGGGGCCGCGGATACGGCGGGGATCTGCCGGGGAAGCGGTGGGGTTCCGGCTCCGGAGGAGTGCGAAGAGGGCCCCGGCACTGCCTGCTCGGGGGTTCAGGCAGTGCCGGGACCGCACAATCACCCTAGATGAAGTTCTTCAAACGTCGCAATACGGACACCTCTCGCACCCCGCCGACCGGGGGCAGGCCGGCTCAGGGTGCAACGCGGCCGTTGGCGTTGAACGCGGCGTACGTCAGCGGCATCAGCTTGGCCCACTGCTCCTCCATCAGCTCCCCCACCATCTCGATCTCGCGCTGCGGGAAGCTGGGCACCTTGGCCTGCTCGTGCTGGGTGCGCAGCCCCAGGAAGTGCATCAGCGAGCGGGCGTTGCAGGTGGCGTACATGGAGGAGTAGAGCCCCACCGGCAGCACCGCACGGGCGACCTCGCGGGCGACGCCGGCCGCCAGCATCTCCTCGTACGTCTCGTAGGCCCTGCGGTAGACCTCCTCCATGGAGCGGCTCGTCAGCTCGTGCTGCTCCTGGGTGCCTTCCACGAATTCGTACTTGCCCGGGCGGCCCTGCTGGACGAGCTTGCGGGACGGGTCGGGGACGTAGAACACGGGCTGCAGCTGCCGGTAGCGGCCCGACTCCTCGTTGTAGGACCACCCGACGCGGTGACGGTGGAACTCCCGGAAGACGAAGAGCGGGGCGCTGATGAAGAAGGTCATCGAGTTGTGCTCGAAGGGGCTGCCGTGGCGGTCCCGCATCAGATAGTTGATCAGGCCCTTGGAGCGCTCCGGGTCCTTCTGCAGCTCGTCCAGGGACTGCTCGCCCGCGGTGGAGACCCGGGCCGCCCAGAGCACATCGGTGTCGGACGCGCTGTGCTTGACCAGCTCGACCGTCATGTCGCTGCGGAAACTGGGGGCGGGCGGGGCGGGGGTTTCGGTCACCGGCTGGTCCTTCCACGTACGTCTGCCAGAGCGGGAGCCAGCCTACGGGGAGGGTCCGACAGCGGGAGCCGGGACGGATGGATAGTCCGCTTTGACCACTCTTAATAGGACAAACGAGTCTCAGGGAGGAAGAAACGCGACCCCGGTGACATAGCTCTGCGTCCCGGTTGATATTTTTCACATGCGTCCGTCGGCAGCGGGCACTCAGACGCCGACCCGGACGTTCACCTCATATCCAACCCAGCTACATGACCGACCCAGAACGATCACGCAGGAGCGCACCTTCATGTCCCGCCGCGGAGAATCCGTTCCGTTCGCCTTCATAGCCGAGGCAGACCGGTTCCGCAGCAATGTCACCCCGCCGCCCCCTGCCCGCCGCAGCTTCCGCCAGGTCGCAGGCAGCGCCCTGGTGGGGCTGACCATCGTCGCCGGGCTCGTGGGCTCGGTCCTGCTCGGCCTACCGGCACTCAGCGACAACCAGACCCCGTCGCACGAACCCCCGGCAGCGGCCGAGGGCCGCTGACCCGACGGCCACCCCCGGCAACGGCACCCGGGGGTGGCCGCCTCGTTCGGGCCTCGCTAATGTCACCGCTCACACCGCTGCGGCGAGCAGCCGCGTGCCAGACCCGTCGTGAGCGAGCGAGGACGTGCCGTGCCCCTGCCCTTTGTGACAGCCGACCGCGAAGACGCCGTGCACGCGGCCCAGTCGGTCACCCTCGCCGAGGCCGACCGCGATCTGTGGCGGCGCCCCTACCGCCCGGGCCCCTGGCGGGTCGGCGGCGGCGCGCTGCTGCTTCTCCTCGCGTCCTATGTGCTCTTCTCCGCTCTGATCATCGCTCTCGCCGGCGGGCTGCCGAGCGGGGCGATATGCGCGGGCGGCGGACTGCTGCTGATCGCCCTCGCGGTGCGCCTGCTGCGCGCCGGGGTGTGGGTCAGCTCGTACGGGCTGCGTCAGGTTCGGGTGCTGCGTACGACGACGCTGCGCTGGGCCGAGGTGGGCACGCTGCGTACGCTGCAGCGGCCGGTGCGGTGGCTCGGGATGCCGCGCACGGTGCAGGGGCAGGCCCTGGTGCTGGTCCCTGCGGGGCGGGCCGTCGGCGAGCGTACGCTGCTGACCAACCAGAATGCTGATTTCCTCTCCCGGCCGCGGGCGTTCGACCGTGCGGCCGATGTCATCGAAGGCTGGGCCGCCGAGTCGCGGTGAGCGGCCAGGGCTCGCCGGCCGGCGGCGCTAGTCGCGGCGAGCGGCCTCGTGCAGGGCGATCGCGTGCTGCATGGCCTTGCGGGCGCGGGGGGTGTCGCGGGCGTCGTGGTAGGCGACGGCGAGCCGGAACCAGGAGCGCCAGTCGTCCGGGTTCTGCTCCGCCTCGGCCTGCCGCCGGGCGAAGACCGCGTCCGCCGAGGCCCGGTCGATTCGGCCCGAGGGCGTGCGTTCCAGCTCGTCCACGGGCAGGCCGCCCTCCGCCTCCAGCTGTCGCGCCAGCCGTCCGGCCCGCCGTGCGAAGCGCGTGGTGTGCCACAGGAACCAGGCCCCGATGAAGGGCAGCACCAGCACGGCGACGCCGAAGGCGATGGTGACCGCTGTGCCCTGCTCGATCAGCAGCACGCCCCTGCTGCCGACCAGGACGAAGTAGACGACCAGGACGGCGGCCAGGAGAAAGTAGGTGATCTTCGCGCGCATGCTGCTGTGCTCCGTCGGTCCGGTCAGTCCAGGTCGAGGAAGTGTTCGAGCCCGAAGGTGAGCCCCGGCACCGAAGGCACCTTGCGCACACCGAGCAGCACACCGGGCATGAACGAGCTGCGGTGCAGGGAGTCGTGCCGGATGGTGAGCGTCTCGGCCTCGTCGCCGAAGAGGACCTCCTGGTGCGCGACCAGCCCCCGCAGCCGCACCGCGTGCACGGGCACTCCGTCGACGTCGGCGCCGCGCGCGCCCTCCAGTGAGGTGGTGGTGGCGTCCGGCTGGGCGGGCAGCTCCGCCGCCTCGCGGGCCTGTGCGACGAGCTGCGCGGTACGCACGGCGGTGCCGCTGGGTGCGTCCGCCTTGCCGGGGTGGTGCAGCTCGACGACCTCGACGGACTCGAAGAAGCGGGCGGCCTGCTGCGCGAAGCGCATCGTCAGCACGGCGCCGATCCCGAAGTTCGGGGCGATGAGCACGCCGGTGCCGGGCGACTGGGCCAGCTGGGCGCGTACGGTCGCCAGCCGCTCGTCCGTCCAGCCGGTGGTGCCGACGACGGCGTGGATGCCGTGGGCCAGGCAGAACTCCACATTGGCCATGACGACGTCCGGGCGGGTGAGGTCGACGGCGACCTGTGCGCCCGCCTCGGTCAGCGTGCTGAGCGGGTCGCCACTGCCGAGGGCCGCGACCAGTTCCATGTCGTCGGCGCCCTCGACGGCCCGTACGGCCTCGGAGCCCATGCGGCCCTTCGCGCCGAGAACGGCTACCCGCAGCTTGCTCATTGTGCTCGTTCCTTACGTGAGACGTGTGAGACGTGGTGAGACGTGATCGAGGAGGAGGGGGACGCCCGAGTCGTCAGGCTACGGCCTCGTGGAGATGAGCGGTCTGGCGGTCGGTGAGCCGCCCGATGGCGGCCACCGACGGGCGCCGGTCCAGCACGTCACGGGCGACCTCGCGGATGTCGTCAGGGGTGACGGCGGAGATCTTGGCGAGCATGTCGTCCGTGGACATCTGCTCGCCCCAGCACAGCTCGCTCTTGCCGACGCGGTGCATCAGCGCCCCGGTGTCCTCCAGACCGAGCACCGTGGAGCCGGACAGCTGGCCGACGGCACGGCGCACCTCGTCGTCGCTCAGCCCGTGCCGTGCGACGCTGTCGAGCTCCTCACGGCAGATCTTCAGCACATCGGGCACCTGGCTGGGGCGGCAGCCCACATAGACGCCGAAGAGGCCGCAGTCGGCGTAGCCGGAGGTGTAGGCGTACGTGCTGTAGGCCAGGCCGCGCCGTTCGCGGATCTCCTGGAAGAGCCGGGAGCTCATACCGCCGCCGAGCGCGGTACTGAGCACCGCGAGCGGCCAGCGGCGTTCGTCGTGCCGGGAGACGCCGGGCATGCCGAGCACCAGGTGCGCCTGCTCGGTCGGCCGGTCGAGGAAGTCGACACGGCCGCTGGTGCGCAGGGTGCGGCTGCCCGAGCGGGGGCCGACCGGGTCGGCGCCCTCGGTGCGTTCCAGGGCTCCCGCCCGGTCGAAGGCGGCCCGCACCTGCCGTACGACCTTCTCGTGGGAGAGGTTTCCGGCGGCGGCGACCACCAGCCGGGTGGGGTCGTAGTGCTTCTTGTAGAAGCGGGCCACCTGGTCGCGGGTGAGCGCGTTGACGGTGTCGACGGTGCCCAGCACGGGGCGGCCCAGCGGGGTGTCGCCGAACATGGTGTGCGCGAACAGGTCGTGCACGCAGTCGCCCGCGTCGTCCTCCGTCATCGCGATCTCTTCGAGGATGACGCCGCGCTCGGACTCGACCTCGTCCGGGTCGATGACCGAGCTGGTGAGCATGTCGGAGACGACATCGATGGCCAGCGGCAGATCGGCGTCCAGGACCCGCGCGTAGTAGCAGGTGAATTCCTTGGTGGTGAACGCGTTCATCTCGCCCCCCACCGCGTCCAGCGCCGCCGAGATCTCCAGCGCGCTGCGCCGCTCGGTGCCCTTGAAGAGCAGGTGCTCCAGATAGTGGGTGGCGCCACTCAGCGCGGGTGTCTCGTCACGGGAGCCGACATGCGCCCAGATGCCGAACGTCGCGGAGCGGACCGTCGGCAGGGTCTCGGTGAGCACGCGGAGTCCGCCGGGGAGCACGCTCTTGCGGACGGTACCCGCGCCGTTCTGCCCCGGGATCAGGGTCCGGGTGCGGGTCTTGGTACGGGCGACGGCCCGCCCTGCCGGGGTGGCGGGGCGGGCCGTCGTACGGAACGTACGCGTCACTTCGCGGTCTCGTCCTCGGTGTCTGCGGAGCCGGACTCAGAACCCGCAGCGGCCGAGCCGGCCTCGGAAGCCTCGGAGCCGCTGTCGGACTCGGACTCGTCCATGACGGGGATCAGCGAGAGCTTGCCGCGCTGGTCGATCTCGGCGATCTCGACCTGGACCTTCTGGCCCACGCCGAGGACGTCCTCGACGTTCTCGACCCGCTTGCCGCCGGCCAGCTTGCGGATCTGCGAGATGTGCAGCAGACCGTCCTTGCCGGGCAGCAGCGAGACGAACGCGCCGAAGGTGGTCGTCTTGACGACGGTACCCAGGTAGCGCTCGCCGACCTCGGGCATCGTCGGGTTGGCGATGCCGTTGATGGTGGCGCGGGCGGCCTCGGCGGCCGGACCGTCGGCGGCACCGATGTAGATGGTGCCGTCGTCCTCGATGGTGATGTCGGCGCCGGTGTCCTCCTGGATCTGGTTGATCATCTTGCCCTTGGGGCCGATGACCTCACCGATCTTGTCCACCGGGATCTTCACGGTGATGATCCGCGGCGCGTTCGGGGACATCTCGTCCGGGACGTCGATGGCCTCGTTCATCACGTCGAGGATGTGCAGCCGGGCGTCGCGGGCCTGCTTGAGGGCCGCGGCCAGCACGGAGGCCGGGATGCCGTCCAGCTTGGTGTCGAGCTGGAGAGCCGTGACGAACTGCTTGGTACCGGCGACCTTGAAGTCCATGTCACCGAACGCGTCCTCGGCACCGAGGATGTCGGTGAGGGTGACGTAGTGCGTCTCGCCCTCGATCTCCTGGGAGATCAGGCCCATGGCGATACCGGCGACCGGCGCCTTGAGGGGCACACCGGCGTTCAGCAGCGACATGGTGGAGGCGCAGACCGAACCCATGGACGTCGAGCCGTTGGAGCCCAGTGCCTCGGAGACCTGCCGGATCGCGTACGGGAACTCCTCGCGGGTCGGCAGCACCGGCACCAGGGCGCGCTCGGCCAGCGCGCCGTGGCCGATCTCGCGGCGCTTGGGCGAACCGACGCGGCCCGTCTCACCGGTGGAGTAGGGCGGGAAGTTGTAGTTGTGCATGTAGCGCTTGCGGGTCACCGGCGAGAGGGTGTCCAGCTGCTGCTCCATGCGCAGCATGTTCAGCGTGGTGACGCCCAGGATCTGGGTCTCACCGCGCTCGAACAGCGCCGAGCCGTGCACCCGCGGGATGGCCTCGACCTCGGCGGCCAGCGTACGGATGTCCGTGACGCCGCGGCCGTCGATGCGCTTCTTCTCCTTGATGACGCGCTCGCGCACCAGGGTCTTGGTCAGCGCGCGGTAGGCGGCGGAGATCTCCTTCTCGCGCCCCTCGAACTGCGGGAGCAGCTTCTCGGCGGCGAGCGCCTTGACGCGGTCCAGCTCGTTCTCGCGCTCCTGCTTGGCCGCGATGGTCAGCGCCTGGGCGAGCTCGTCGCGGACGGCCTCGCTGAGCGCCTGCAGGACGTCGTCCTGGTAGTCCAGGAAGATCGGGAACTCGCCGGTGGGCTTGGCGGCCTTCGCGGCGAGGTCGGCCTGCGCCCGGCACAGCACCTTGATGAACGGCTTCGCGGCGTCCAGACCGGCGGCCACGACCTCTTCGGTCGGCGCCTCGGCCCCGCCCTTGACCAGCTCGATGGTCTTCTCGGTGGCCTCGGCCTCGACCATCATCACGGCCACGTCGCCGTCGGGCAGCACGCGGCCCGCGACGACCATGTCGAAGACGGCCTCCTCCAGCTCGGTGTGGGTCGGGAAAGCGACCCACTGGCCCTTGATCAGGGCGACACGGGTGCCGCCGATCGGGCCGGAGAAGGGCAGGCCCGCCAGCTGCGTGGAGCAGGAGGCGGCGTTGATGGCGACCACGTCGTAGAGGTGGTCGGGGTTGAGCGCCATGATCGTCTCGACGATCTGGATCTCGTTGCGCAGGCCCTTCTTGAAGGAGGGGCGCAGCGGGCGGTCGATCAGGCGGCAGGTGAGGATCGCGTCCTCGGACGGGCGGCCCTCACGACGGAAGAAGGAGCCGGGGATCTTGCCCGCAGAGTACATCCGCTCCTCGACGTCGACCGTCAGGGGGAAGAAGTCCAGCTGGTCCTTGGGCTGCTTCGAGGCGGTGGTGGCCGACAGCACCATGGTGTCGTCGTCCAGGTAGGCCACGGCCGAGCCGGCGGCCTGCTTGGCGAGGCGGCCGGTCTCAAAGCGGATGGTGCGGGTGCCGAAGGGGCCGTTGTCGATGACGGCCTCGGCGTAGTGGGTCTCGTTCTCCACCAGGAATATCTCCTCGTCTGCGTCCGCTGCTCGTCTGCGGCGGACTGTGTGCTCAAGGAGCGCTCCCGGTGCGGGCCGGTCTTCGATCGAAGCTCCCGGTGCCTCCGCGGGGTTTCCACGGGTCCGGGGGCCACTACCGAGGACCGGCGTCTCGGGTGCGCTCCTCCTCATGCTGTCAGTGATGTCTTACGGCTTTGTCTCGCGTGACAAGACTACAAAGCTTCCACGTTCCGCGAGAGGCCGTCGTACTGCGATATGGGGAGCGGCCGTACTGCGATACGGCGAAGGGAGCGGCCCCCGGGTCCGGGAACCGCTCCCTTCGTCACGTACTAGCGGGCGCCCGCCGCGCCGCGGCGGATGCCGAGGCGCTCGACCAGCGCACGGAAGCGCTGGATGTCCTTCTTGGCGAGGTACTGCAGCAGGCGGCGGCGCTGGCCGACCAGCAGCAGCAGGCCACGGCGCGAGTGGTGGTCGTGCTTGTGGGTCTTCAGGTGCTCGGTCAGGTCGCTGATGCGACGGGAGAGCAGCGCCACCTGGACCTCGGGGGAGCCGGTGTCACCCTCCTTGGTGGCGAACTCGGAGATGATCTGCTTCTTCGTCGCGGCGTCGAGAGACGACACTCGTACTCCTCGGGGTTTCATGCCGCCGAGCGCCCCTGGTCTTCTTCACAGGGGAGGCTTCGATACTCGGGAGGCCGGTACAGAGTATCAGTGGCTAGCTGGTGAGACTGCGGGCCGCCGAGTAGACGTTCATCACCGCCAGGCACAGCGGCACCAACGTGAGCAGGAAGAACGTCTCCAGGATCTCCAGGAACCGGCCCCAGAAGGGGGTCAGGCCCTTGTTGGGGACCGTCAGCCCGATGGCGACGGCCAGCAGCGCGGTGACGGCGAGCGCAGCACTCAGCCACACGGTGCGCACCGCGTCACCGTCGGCGGGGAAGTCCACAGCGAGCCCGGTGCCGAGCAGCAGCAGCGCCGCCAGACCGGCGACCAGGGAGCTGCTGACCTGTGAGGTGTAGCGGAAGAGGCGGGAGCGCAACAGCATGGCGATGCCCGTGGCGAGAGTGAGCAGCTGCCCCCAGCCGGAGGAGGAGAAGCTGAGCACCGCGCTGGAGACGACGACCACGGCCGCGCAACCGCCGACCAGGCCGACGAGCAGTTCGTGGCCGCGCCGGGCCTGGGCCGCGATCCGCTCGGCGTCGATCGGTCCCTGCGTCTGCGGTGCGGCGTCCGGGTCGGTGTCGTAGTCGCTCATCCGGGTGCGGGTGGCCTCGAAGCCGATGGGCAGCCGCGCGAAGCGGGTCGAGAGGCCCGGAAGGAACGCGAGGACACCGACGGCGACGGGCGCGCAGATGGCGGCCGTCTCCACCGGACGCAGTTCGGTGACGATCGCGATGAAGGTGATCAGGGTGCCGATGGTCGCGGTGAATGCGGCGGCGACGAACGGGCCGTCCCCGTTGGGGGTGAGCGCGACCAGGATGGCCGCCCCCAGCAGCACGGCCACACAGCCGAGCAGGAACTGGAGCCTGCCGATGCCGAGCCCGTCCTCCAGGGGCAGCAGGCCGCTGCCCGCGACCATCAGGTGCGGCATGGCGGCGAGGCCCAGGGTGACGGCGGTCGGCCGGTCGTCGTAGACGCGGGCCCGTACGGCGGACAGCGCCAGCAGCAGCACCCCGGTGACGGCCGCCAGGACGCCCGCCAGCCCATGCATGTCGTGCCCGGCCGGGTCGGAGAACCACAGCACCACCGCCATCAGCGCCAGCAGCACACCGCCGCCGATCAGTCCGGCGGCGCGCAGCATGTCGTCGCCCCACAGCCGGCGGTCGCGGGTGACCGCGGAGGCGACCGCGTCGGAGACGTCGTCGAAGACGGCGGGCGGCAGCGACTCGGCGAACGGGCGCAGGCTGAGCACCTCGCCGTCCAGGATGCGCTGGGCCGCGAAGGAGCGGGAGCTGTCCAGGACCGTGCCGTCGCGGCGCACCAGGTGGTAGCCGACGGGCGCGCCCTGCGCCGGGCTCTGCCCGGAGAGCCGGAGGATCTCCGGGTACAGGTCGGCGACCGGGATGTCCTCGGGGAGCGCGACGTCGATCCGGCTGTCCGGTGCCACGATGGTCACCCGGCAGAAGCCGGTGTCCAGTGCCGATCCGGCCGCCCGGCCGGACGGACCGGCCGCACCTCGGGCACCGCCGGAGCCCGGCTGCCCGCCGGATCCGGTGGCCGCGGCGGAAGCCGTCGTACTCACCTGTGTGTCCCCCTCGAAGAGCCTGCTGGGCACCTGCTCGAAAGTGTGCTGGGCGTCGGTGTGCCGGGCTGAGCCAGAAAGCCCGCCGGGCAGCGCCGCGGTCATCGCGGCAGCGCGCGACACCCTACCGCTCCCGGTCAACTCACCGGGCCACTAGGATCGCCAGCCGCGGAGGGGGACCGTCCAGAGGGGACCGTCGCCACGGGGTGCCTGCACCGACCGTCCCTTCCGCACCAGGGACGCAGGGAACCTAGCCGCAGGGAACCCAAGGGAACGCAAGGGAAATTGGTGCGCGAGTGACCCAGATCGTCGTCAAGCGTCCGCCTCGGGCACTGCCCCCCGAAGTGCCCGAAGCAGAGCTCAGGCTGGAGCCGCCGCCCGAGCTGCCCAAGGGGCAGCAGGAGGGCATGTGGATGCAGTTGCTGCCGATGCTCGGCATGGGCGGCTCCAGCGTGTACTTCCTCATGCCCGGCATGAACTCGCACCCGATGATGAAGATCATGGGCGTCCTGATGCTCTTCTCGACGCTCACCATGGTCATCGCCATGGTGGTCCGGATGCGTCGAGGCACCCAGGGCGAGATGGCGCAGTCCCGGCGCGACTACCTCAGATATCTGGCCCAGACCCGCCGCACCGTCCGCAAGACGGCACTCAAGCAGCGCGACGCCCAGTTCTATCTGCACCCCGCGCCCGACCAGTTGTGGTCCCTGGTGGCCGAGGGCAGCAGGGTGTGGGAGCGGCGCCCCTCCGACGTGGACTTCGGACAGGTGCGCGTCGGGCTGGGTGTACAGCAGCTGGCCACCCCGCTGATCAGCCCGGAGACGGCACCGGTGGACGAGCTGGAGCCGCTGACGGTCGGCGCGATGCACCAGTTCATCAACACCCACGCCACCGTCGACGGGCTCCCCATGGCCGTGTCGCTGCGCGCCTTCTACCACATGACCGTCAGCGGCGACCCCGACTCGGTGTACGCCTCCGCGCGCGCCATGCTCTGCTCGCTCGCCGCGACGCACTCCCCCGAGGACCTGGTGATCGCCGTCGCCGCGGGCCGCGAGTCCTACGACGCCTGGGACTGGGCCAAGTGGCTGCCGCACGCCCAGGCCAAGGACCAGTCCGACGGCGCGGGGACACGTCGGCTGATCGTCAACGACACCCTGGAACTGGAGGAGCTGCTCGCCGCCCGGCTGGAGGGCCGGCCCCGGTTCAGCTCCGCCGCCGAGCCGGTGCTGGAGCAGCCGCACATCGTCGTCGTCCTGGACGGCACAACGGTGCTCCCCAACTCGCTGCTGGCCGCGCAGGAGGGGCTGCAGGGGGTCACCATCGTCGAGATCGTCCCCGGCGACATCGACGTGGCACGCGGCGGCCTGTCCGTCGTCGTCCAGCCGCGCACCCTGCGGCTCGAATCGGGCCAGGGCATGGTCTACGACGGGACCCCCGACTCCCTCTCCTACCAGGCGGCCGAAGCGGTGGCCCGGCAGCTCGCACCGCTGCGGGTCGGCTCCGGCGACGACGGCGACGAACCCCTGCTGGCCAAACTGGAGTTCACCGACCTGCTCAATCTGGGCGACGCCGCCTCGGTGGACGTCTCCCGCACCTGGCGACCGCGCTCGCAGGCCGAGCGGCTGCGGGTGCCCATCGGCGTGGGCGAGGACGGCCAGCCGGTGATGCTCGACCTCAAGGAGGCCGCACAGGACGGTATGGGCCCGCACGGGCTGTGCGTGGGCGCGACCGGTTCCGGCAAGTCGGAACTGCTGCGCACCCTGGTGCTCGGCCTGGCCGTCACCCACTCCTCGGAGACGCTGAACTTCGTCCTCGCCGACTTCAAGGGCGGTGCCACCTTCGCCGGCATGGCACACATGCCGCACGTCGCCGCCGTGATCACCAACCTCGCCGACGACCTGACCCTCGTCGACCGCATGGGCGACTCCATCCGCGGCGAGCTCAACCGGCGCCAGGAGATGCTGCGCGACGCCGGCAACTACGCCAACATCCACGACTACGAGAAGGCCCGCGCGGCCGGCGCCCCGCTCTCCCCCATCCCCTCACTCGTCCTGGTCATCGACGAGTTCAGCGAGCTGCTCACCGCCAAGCCGGACTTCATCGACATGTTCATCCAGATCGGCCGCATCGGCCGCTCCCTGGGTGTGCACCTGCTGCTGGCCTCGCAGCGCCTGGAGGAAGGCCGGCTGCGCGGACTGGAGACCTACCTCTCCTACCGGGTCGGTCTGCGGACCTTCTCCGCCGCCGAGTCCCGTGCCGCGCTCGGCGTCCCCGACGCCTACCACCTGCCCTCGGTGCCCGGCTCCGGCTACCTCAAGTTCGGCACCGACGAGATGACCCGCTTCAAGGCCGCCTACGTCTCCGGCGTCTACCGCGCGGGCAGCAACGACCTGCCCACCGGCCCGCTGGCCCCCGGCCGGCGCCCCGTCCTGTTCACCGCCGCCGAAGTACCCCTCCCGGCACCCGACCCGGAAGCGGCGCCCGTACCCGCACAGCCCGTCACCGGCGCCGACGACGACGCGCTCGCCGACACGGTGCTCGACGTGGTCGTACGCCGCCTGGAAGGCCAGGGCACCCCCGCCCACCAGGTGTGGCTGCCGCCGCTGGACAACGCCTCGCCGCTGGATGAGCTCCTGCCGTCGCTCGCGCCCGTGGAAGGACGCGGCCTGACCGCCACCGACTATCCGCGGCAAGGGCGGCTCGTCGTGCCGGTCGGACTCGTGGACAAGCCGTTCGAGCAGCGCCGCGACCCGCTGTACCTGGACTTCTCCGGCGCCGCCGGCCACATGCTCGTCGTAGGCGGACCACAGTCCGGCAAGTCCACCCTGATGCGGACACTGATCTCGGCGTTCGCCCTCACCCACACCCCCGCCGAAGTGCAGTTCTACGGGCTGGACTTCGGTGGCGGCGGCATGTCGGCCGTCTCCGGACTGCCGCATGTGGGCGGTATCGCCTCCCGCCTCGACCCCGAGCGGGTACGACGCACCGTCGCCGAGGTCTACGGCATCCTCAACCGCCGCGAGGAGTACTTCCGCGCCAACAACATCGACTCCATCACGACCTACCGCAGGCGCCGCGCCCGCGGTGAGATCACCGACCAGCCGTGGGGCGATGTGTTCCTGGTCATCGACGGCTGGGGCAACTTCCGCAACGACTACGAGGGCCTGGGCGACATCGTCAACGACATCGCGGCCCGCGGTCTCGGCTACGGCGTCCACCTGGTCATCACGGCCGCCCGCAACATGGAGGTACGGGCCGCCCTCAAGGACCTGCTGATGAACCGGCTGGAGCTGCGGCTCGGCGACACCATGGACTCCGAGTTCAACCGCAAGGTCGCCGCCAACGTCCCGGCCGGCGTACCCGGCCGGGGCCAGACGATGGACGCGCTGCACTTCATGGCCGGCGTCCCGCGCATCGACGGCATCGGCTCAGACGACGAACTCGCCGACGCCAGCGCCGAGATGTGCAACGCCGTCAGCGCCCACTGGCAGGGCGACCCCGCACCCCAGGTCCGGCTGCTCCCCAGGGAACTCCCGGCCGCCCGCCTCCCCGGCGGCGGCGCACACCCCGAGCGCGGCGTCGCCTTCGGAATCGACGAGAACAACCTGGAGCCGGTCTTCGTCGACTTCGAGACCGACCCGTTCTTCCTCGTCTTCGGCGAGAGCGAGTCCGGCAAGACGGCACTGCTGCGGCTGCTCGTCAAGCAGATCACCGAGCGGTACTCGGGCGACGAGGCGAAGATCGTCGTCGGCGACTACCGGCGCTCCCTGCTCGGCGCCATCCCCGACAGCCATCTGCTGGAGTACGCGCCGATGTCCAACACGATGGAGACGCATATGAACGCGCTCCGCGATCTGATGGACCGCCGCGCCCCGTCCTCCGACGTCACCCCGCAGCAGCTGCGCGACCGCAGCTGGTGGACGGGCCCGCAGATCTTCATCGTCGTCGACGACTACGAGCTGGTCGCCACCTCCAGCGGCAACCCGCTGGCCGTTCTGACCGAGCACCTGCCCTTCTCCCGCGACGTCGGCGTCCGCTTCATCATCGCCCGCAGCGCCGCCGGCGCCTCCCGGTCGATGTTCGAGTCCTTCATGACCCGCATCAAGGAACTCGGCGCCCAGGGCGTCGTGTTGTCCGGCGACCCGAGTGAAGGTGACCTTCTGGGCAACGTCCGCCCCCGCCCCATGCCCCCGGGGCGCGGCTTCTTCGTCTCCCGTAAGCGCGGCACGCCGCTGGTGCAGCTGGGGTGGATGCCGGACGAGACCTGAGCCGGTCCGAACACGTGGACGCGGCGCACGGTAGCGCCGCGTCCACGTAGGCTGACACTCCGAAGCCGGATGCCGGAGGAAGGAGCACTGCTGTGGGTACTCAGCAGGAAAAGGAAGAGCTGTACGCCATGGACATCTCCGACGCGGTCTGGGAGAGCGCCCCCGGCAGCCCGGAGGACGAACGCGTCGAGATCGCCCATCTGCCCGGCGGCGCCGTCGCCATGCGCAACTCGAAAGAACCCGACGTCGTCCTGCGCTACACCGCGGCCGAGTGGGAGGCATTCGTACTGGGCGCGCGGGACGGGGAGTTCGACCTGGAGCCGGCGCCACGGAACGGGGCAGCCGCCCCTCAGGACTGAGTCGGCAGGGGGGCCGGCTTCGTCGAGCTCCGCCGCACCCGTACTACCGCACCCGTACTGCGAATGGGATGCGAATCGAATGGGAGGGGTGGGCGCCACTGCGCCCACCCCTCCCATTCGACTCTCAGCTCCGCCGCACGGAGGGGAGTATCACTACCCGTTGGGGTGGAACCACCTCGCGGACGCCAGGTCGGTCTCCTGGTAGCCGTCCCTACCCAGCCGAATGACCCGGACGATCTCGGTCAGAGCCTGCTGAACAGCCTGGCTCTTCGTGTCCCACTTGTGCATCGCTTCCTTGTAGGCGGTCTGCGCCTCGCCCTCCCACGCCTCGGAGATGGACGCGACCTGCTTGCGGATGTCCCCCAGGTCCTCCATCAGCGTCTTCGCGAAGCCCTCGATGGACGTGGCCGCCTCATCCAGGCTGGCATAAGTTACTTTCAGCCCGTCCTGGTACCCTTTTGGCATTTTCTCTCCAGTGCCATGTCGTTCCGCCGCTTGTTGAGGTCGCCCTACGCGACCCTCAGCTCATAAGCCCGTGTGCAGCGCCTTCGATGCGGCGCCCGATTCACCGAGCAGGCGGAGGCGAGTACATGTCGAGCTTGGACACCGACTGTCCGGACGCGTCCGTGCCCAAGCCGCCGCCCTCAACCACGTCGACACCCTTGAGGGCCTGCGCGATGTCGAGTTCGTTCGCCCCGGACTTCTTCCGGGTGGCCTGGATCCCTTCCAAGAAGTAGGCCAGGAGGTTGTTGATTTCCTTCATTCGATTGTTGATCTCGTTCTGCTTCACATCGAAGGCGTGCGCGCCGATACCCTGCCACTGGCCTTCGATGGCGTCGATGACGCCCTGAAGCCCCCGCACTTGGCTGTTGATGCTTCCGATCTTCTCGATGAGATCCTTCTGCTTCTTATCGAGTTGATCATCGCTGAGTTTCTGGTCGGCCATGACCTTTCCGTCCCTTCGTCGATCCTTGAACGAGTCGCTTTGAAGACGCGGAACTGCTCCGTACTAGTTCCGCCGGATACGTACAACCGCGAAGCCGCACCCCCCGAGGATGATGACACCCGCCGCGATGCCGATGGCGGGGAGGAGCCAACTGCCGCCCTCGTCCTCGGTCTTGGAGTCTGCCACCTTCACCTTGTCGGGGGCAGCCTCTTTGTCCGAGTCGCCCTTGCCGGAGCCCTTGCCGGAGTTCTTGGCATCCGAACCCGACTCCTTCGACTTGGTGTTGAGGGTCCGCTCCCCGGTGAGCGGACTGATGTCCGGATCACCGGGATCACCCTTGCCCTCCAGGAGATTCATGCGAGGGCGGACGGCCCCGTGACCTACGTAAATGCTGGGCTTGTCCGCCAGGTCACCTGTCTTCAACAGCACGCGGAGAACCTGGTTCGCGGTCCAGTCCGGATGGTGCGACCAGATCAGGGCGGCGGAGGCGGAGGCAATGGCGGTGGCAACACTTGTACCACCGCGCGGGCAATATGCCTGCTTCTCTCCGTCACACAACACCGGGACCCCCTCGCCTGGTCCCGAAAGGTCTGTCTGTTTGCCGTAAGTGGAGGATTCAGCAACCCTGCCGGTCTTGTCGATCGACGCTACGGCAGCTACGTTCGGATACGCAGCGGGATAATTCTCCTGGTTCCCTTTCTTGGCATCATTCCCCGTGCCGGCCAGTAGCAGTTTGCCCTTCTTCGTGGCGTAGTCGAGCGCCTTTTTGAAAGCCGGGTTGGCTCCGCCACCGAAAGACATGTTGATGATCTGGGCGTCGCTGTCAGCAGCCGCTCTGATGGCTTTGGCATCCACGCCCAATTTGCCTGGCCCCCCAACCCCTTTTAGGTTGGTCTTGATGGGGATGATTTTCGCTTTCGGGGCAAGCCCTTTCAGCGTGCCGCCTTTCCCTGAACCCGCAATGAGCTCGGCCATCGTCGTCCCGTGCCCGACATCGTCACGCGTCTCATCGCCTGGCGCACCAGAGAGATCTTTCCCGGGAAGGACTCGACCGCGAAGCGCCGGAGTGGAAGCGTCGACGCCGGTGTCGACAACGGCCACCTTGATATCCTCGCCCGTACTGACCTTCCACATCTTCTCAGCCTGCATCGGCTTGAGATACCACTGCTGAGACTGGACACTGTCGGCGCCAGCGACGGGTGCCAATGCGGTGAGCGAAACCGTCCAAGCCCCAATTGCTGCGAGCCCAGTGAAGAGACGGCGCCTCATTCGGGGCTTCAGTGATGCTGTCGTCATCGTCATTTTCACTGGTTACTCGATAACTGGCGGAACGCTGCCACGCTGTGCGCCCGGCCGGGTCTGTTCGTCTTCTGTCAAGTAGTCCGGGCGCCGCGTCCGCTGGCGGGGGGTGTCTTCGGGAGTGACCGGCTCCCCTCCAATAACCAGGCCCCCGCCTCCAGGCGTGGATGCTCGCGAATCACGGTCCTGTCCAGCGTCACCGTTGGTGGGCTCCCCGACGATGCCATCGCGGTTCGTTGCTCTCCTCCGACCCGCCGCATTCCGCCCACCGCCGTTGCCTGCTGCTCCCCCTGCACCCAGAGCGCTTACTGGCGGAACCATGCCCATCGGACGCCGAGCCGCTGAGGAGTTCTGTCCGTCGACGACCGTCCCCCTCGGTACACCGGAGCCGGATGAGTTCGAGCCTGGGCCCGGCTGGGTCGGGGTACCGCCCACGATCCCGCCACGTTGAGCGGCTCGACCGACACCGGGACGTCCACCAGTGTTCGGGCCTCCCGTCGTTGTGGGGGGCACCCCCATCATCCCAGGGCGACCGAGCCCACGCGGCCCGCTGTTGCCCGCTTCCCTGGCTGTCGGCCCCGGCATCATCGGGCCGACGGGTCCAGGCCTCATCGGCCCCGGGCGCCCAACGGGGCCGTTCGGGCCTGTCGGCCCGGTACGACCCGTGTTCGTAGGCGGCGGCACGAACGGACGCTGCTGGGGAGGGCCGCCGGGACCCACCCTGCCGGGAGGCGGCGGACTACCTGGCGGGACGTAAGCGGGAGCGGGGCCGGGAGGGCCACCACCGGGCGGCAGGCCGGGCTGACCGGGGGCCGGAGGCACGTGCGGCGAAGGAGCGCGGTCCATCGGCTGCGTCACAGGAGCGGGAGGGGCGCTGTCGATGTTCGTGGCGACCGACATGTCCGGGTAGACCGGGCTCTCGGGGACTCGGGGAGTATCGATCAAGTCCGCCCTGCCGACCCCTCCGTCGGGCGTCGGTACGTGAGCGGACGCCGCAGACCCCGCACTGCCGGGCGAAGCACTTCCCGGGACGTACGAAGCTGGTGCTGCCGGTACTGCCGCGCTTCCCTCGGAGCCACCGGAGGGGCTGCCCTCGTACGGGGATGTCGGTACCACTGGCGGCACTCCCACATTCGGCATCGTCCCGAACGTCGGCTTGTTCTTCTCCGCGACCTGAATGTTCGCGAGCGCCACCTTGTAGTAGGAACTCAGCTTGTTCATCTGCTGAATGGCCTCTTGGCGCTTCTGCTCGCGCTCGCGTACCTCGGGCTTGGATTTGCTGGTGATCTTGGGAGGAAGATAGGGCCCGTAGACCTTGTCCTCCTCCGGGTCCCGCTTCGGCATCGACGACTTGACCATGGACAGACCGAAGCCCGCGGCCTTGAGCTGCGTGCCCGCAGCTCCCGCGTACTCACTGAGCTTGAGAGTCTCCCGGCGAAGGCTCTTGGCCCACTTGGAGAACTCCTCTTTCGTTTTGCCCTCCCACTCCGACTCCACCTCGTCGAAGTAGGTCTTCAGCTCCTCCTCGGCCTTCCTGATGGAGCGGGCGGCGTCCCACAGGGCGTCGCCGACATCCTCCAGGTCCTGGGGAGAGGCGTCCTCGACGAGATCCACCATCTGGTTGAGACGGTAGGGCTCGAAGTCCGTGTTTCCGGCCGAGCCGGCAGCCGGCGGGGCCAAGGGTCCGGCGCCGGGCGCACGGAAGAGTTCGGGCTTCCGCGTCGTCGTGGGAGGCGGAAGGAAAGGGCTGAATTCTGCCGGAAGTGTGGGGTCTTTCGGCATCTCGTCAGCCGAGTACCCCTTCCCTGTGAAAGGGTCAACCGGCTCGTTGTTCCCCTTGCCGCCCATGCGTCCTCCTGGTTCCGGGCATATGCCAGCCGATCAGAGGCCGGTCTTCTCGGACTTGCCTTCGGGCTTGTCGTCCTTGGGCCCTGCGTCACCCTCGCCGTCCGGATGCTTCAGCTTCTTCTCCGTCGCCTCCACCCGGGCCTGGATCTGCCAGAAGAGGCGCTTCTCGTCCTCCTCCAGGTTGTCGAAGCCGCGGTCGGCGCCCTTGATGGCGATACCCGTCGCGTCGATCTGATCCCGGAGGTTGGAGGAGAGGAGTGTGAGGGTTTCGTGCACCTCGCTGTACTTGGCGAAGAGGTCGTCGGCTTCCGCGTAGGGAATGCTCTCCCCGCTGAGCGACTTCCGGGTGACGCGCCTGCACGAGACCTTGTGTTTCGCCGCAGGAGAGGTGTCCAGTTCCGAGATGACACCGTCGATCCGCTTTTTCAGCTTCTTCAGCGCTTCAGCACGCCGTTCCAGGTCCCCCTTCGGGGACGACGCCGACACCTTCCCCGATGACGGGACTGGTGGCGGCATCTCCTTGCCGTCCGGCCCCAGCTGTCCCATGGGCTCCCCCCTTCTGCCCGGTTCTCATCCGCTTGCTCGACGGTCTTCGTGGTCCGGTCGGGCAGCGCTCACGTCACTGTAGTAGCTGGGTGCAGCCCGTTCCAACTGCAAATAAGCTGCTGACAGTTGCTCGTAGCAGGACCGTAACGTGTGACACGCGCGTGGCATATACCTCTTTTCTACCAGCCGCCTGTGACACCGGCGGATCGGCGGGCGGTGGACCGTCAGCGGGTGGCCGCCGGGCGCTTGCGGCGGCGCCAGTCGCGGTAGACCAGGGAGGTGCCCGCGATGACCGCGACGAGGGTGCCGCCTCCTACCAGGACGTAGGTTCCGAGCCGCTCGTTGCGTTCCTGCTCGGTTTCGCCGAGCTGGAGCTTGGCCGGTGTGGGTTTCTTGGCCGTTTCGACGCCTTCTTTGGCCACGGGGCGTTCGATGCGCTTGTCGTCCTCGGTGAGGGCTGCCACCGGGTCGACGACGCCCCAGCCGACGAGGCGGTCGTGGCCGGGGATGGAGCGCTCCGCGGTCTGCTCGATCTGGGCGACGATGTTCTGCTGGGACCACTTGTCGCGGCCCTCGTCGTGCTTGGCGCGGAGCAGTGCCGCGACGCCCGACACATAGGGGGCGGAGAAGCTGGTGCCGTTGTCGACGCAGTGACC
Source organism: Streptomyces smyrnaeus (assembly GCF_017676345.1). Classification (GTDB taxonomy): domain Bacteria; phylum Actinomycetota; class Actinomycetes; order Streptomycetales; family Streptomycetaceae; genus Streptomyces; species Streptomyces smyrnaeus. Next base: position 22,306 of record NZ_JAFFZM010000018.1, read on the forward strand.
GCCCTTGGGGACGGTGGAGACCATGTCGACGCCGGGGGCCGCCACGTCCACGAAGTCACCGGCCTGGGAGAAGGGGGCGCGCTCGTTGTTGCGGTCGGACGCGGCCACCGCGAGGACACCCGGGTAGGAGGCCGGGTAGGTTGCCTTGTTCTTGCCGCCCAGGCCGTCGTTGCCCGCGGAGGCGACGACGACGACGTCCGCCTGCACGGCGCGCCGCACCGCTTGTTCCAGCGAGGAGTCGGGCTGCAGGGCCTCGGCCGTGTCCTGGGAGATGTTGATGATGTCGGCGTCGGCCTGAACCGCGTAGTCGATGGAGTCGGCGAGGGTGGCGGCGGTGCCGCTGCCGTTGGCGTCGTTCTGCTTGATGGGAATGATCGTGGCCTTCGGCGCCAGTCCCACGAAGCCGGTGTCGTCGGCGGGGCGTGCGGCGATGATGCCGGCGACCTTGGTGCCGTGCCCGACCTCGTCGGTGGTGCCGTTGGCCTTGCCGCGAGGCGTGGCGCGGCCCGTCTCCACGTCCTTCTTCGGTTTCTTGGGGAGCAGGTTCTTGCCCGCCTCGGCGTCGACGGCGTCCTTGAGCTGTTTGTTCTCGATGTCGACGCCGGTGTCGATGACGGCGACCCGGACACCTGCGCCCTGATCGGTGTCCTGCCACAGCTCGTTGAGCAGGACCCGCTGCAGCGACCAGGGGCGGCCCTTGAACGGCTTGGCGGGAAAGCTGCACTGCGTGCTGGCGTCCGCGGCTGCCGGAGGGGCCGCGGTGACGGTCAGGGTGGAGGCTGTGACGGCTGTCGCCGCCGCCATCGCGCCCAGTCGGCGCAGCCCCCGCAGCCGACGCGGTCCGGTGCCGCGCCTCGCCTCGGTGGTCCTGGTCATCGTCGTCGTCACCACCCTCAGGAGCCCTGCGGCTGAAGTGCGTCACCGGTGGACAGCCGCGGGCCCGTGGGCAGGAACGCGGCCCATTCGGCGGGGATGGGCGCCGGTTTGACGTTCTCGTAGCCGAGCCTGCGCTGCGCGTTCTGGCCTTCGGCCTGCTGTCGCTCGGACTTCTTGCCGTCGTCGCCGATACCCGACTCGCCCTGTTCGCTGTCGGTGTTGTTCTGCATCGCGTAGCGCAGTCCGGTGTCGGTCACCAGGAAGATGCCGCCCACGTTCGGACTGCGGCCCTTGAACTGGCGGAAGAGCTGTCCGGTTCCGGGCGTGACGTAGGCGCTGGAGGTGCCGGCGGGGAGCTGTTCGGGGAACTCCTTGCCCACCCAGGTGGTGAGCGTGGTGGCGCCGCTCTTGCCGTCGACCTTGCGCAGCACGTTGCAGGCGACGTTGCGGCTGCCGGAGCGGGTGCTGGCGGAGTTGACGGCGTAGCTCTTCTCCTCGGGCCACTTCAGGGTGTCGCCGAAGGTGCCGGACGGGGAGAAGGCGCTGGCGTTGACCTTGATCGCCTCGCCGTTCTGCTTGAGGGGCAGCAGCTGCTTGGAGGAGAGCAGCAGCTGCGCCATGAAGTCGCTGATCTGCAGGACCTTGCCGGACAGCACGACGTAGTGCTGCATGTGGTTGCCGGACGTCGACTGGATGACGGTGCCGACCAGGTTGGTGCTCGAGTCGAGACCGGGGACACCGGCGTCCGCGCCGATCTGCCCGGGGACCTGCGGGAAGGAGATGTTCTGGCCGGTGTGCAGCGTGGCCAGCCACTCGCGGGAGACGCGCTGGGGTTTACGGTTGCCCGCCAGAACGCGCAGCAGCGTCTCGTCGCGCGCGATGCGGTACTTGCGGCCGGACTTGTCGACGACGTACAGCCGGTCGTCGGGGCCCTGGACGAAGATGAGCTCGCCACCGCGCAGCCGGTTGGCGCCCTCGACCTTCTTCTTGTCGCGGTCGGCCAGTACGAAGGCCGCCTTCTGCACGGCACGGTCGCCCTGGCTGGGGCGCTCGCAGACCGCCCAGCGCTTCTTCTCGCCCGCTTCCTTGCCCTCGGGGAGGCGGTCGGGCGCGTAGGGGATGCCGAGGGTGGCGCCGTGCGGTATGTCGCCCTTGTCGAGGACCTTCTCGTCGACCTTGACGACCTCTCCCTTGCCCGGGTCGAGGAGCAGTTTGGCGGAGGCGAGGTTGAGCACCGGGTGGAGCTGGGCCTTGCCGTCGGTCTTGAGGACCACGTAGCGGGTGGTCGACTCGGAGCCGATGATGACCTTCTCCTCGGGCGTGTCCCAGCCTTCGGGGGCCTTCGGTTTGAACATGCCCCAGGCGCCGAATCCGGCGAGGATCAGCACACCGACGACGATGCCGGGCAGGATGCCGCGCAGCGGGCGGGGGGCGCCCTCCTCGGTGCCTGTCGGTGACGGCTGGAGGAACGCCGCCACCAAGCGCTTCTTCGCGAAGGTGTAGGCATTGAGCTCGTCGCGCCGTGATGCCATGAGTGAAAGACGCTCCCCTGAAGTCCCTGCTGTCCCCGCACCGTCCGGCCTCGGGGCCGTGACGGCCCCGGCCGGCCCGGAACGGTACCGCTCACCGGTCCGCGCGACGCCCGCGGGCGCTGCCGATTGTCGGACCGGGCCCCTACTATGCCGGTTGGGGATTGCCTTGTGCCGCTCCGGTATCGTGATCGCCCGCCCAACGCCCCCAACGAGTGGGGCGAATTCGGACATGAGGGGGCCTTCTCGGATGGGATCTGCGACGCGGGCGCGGGGTGCGGCCGGCACCACGAGCCGCTCCGGGCCGGGTGCGTCCCGGCGCCAGGGAGCCGCCGCGTCCGCATCCGCGGCCTCCCGCCCCGCCGGCCGGGTCCCCGCCTCGACGGCCCTGCGGACCGAGTCGCGTACGAGCCGGCTGGGACCGTTCCAGTTGCAACAACTGGTGCTGCTGGAGCTGGCGGGTGCGGTGCTGTTGATCGCTGCGGCCGTCGACCGGCTGCTGCTGGTGCCGGGCGTGGTGGTCGCTGCCGTGCTGGTGGCGCTGGCGGTGATGCGCAGGCATCACCGCTCGGTCCACGACTGGTTCAGCACGCTGCTGGCGCTACGGGCCCGCAGGCGCGCCGCGGGCCAGCCGCTGACGCCCGCGACGGTGCTGGACGAGGAGGGCGAGCGGATCGACGCGGGCTTCCTCCCACTGGTGGAGTGCGCTCCAGCGCTGCGCACATACGCCTACGTCGACAAGAAGCGGCGCACCATAGGGATGCTGGGCGACGGCACGTTCCTGACGGCTCTGGTGCGCATCGAGGCCGCTCCCAGCGCGCTGCGCCCGGCCTTCGGCGCGCGCGCCCTGCCGCTGGAGCTGATGCACGACGCGCTCGACGTGGACGGCATCGCGCTGGAGTCCGTCCAGGTGGTGCAGCACGTGCAGCCGGCTCCCGCGCCCCATCTGCCGGACCAGTCGGTGGCGCGGCGCAGCTATGCGCCGCTGCAGGAGCAGACCGGGTCGCCCGCGCTGCGGCTGACCTGGGTGGCGCTGAAGTTCGATCCGGAGCTGTCCCCCGAGGCGGTCGAGGCACGCGGCGGCGGTCTGGAGGGCGCGCAGCGCTGCCTGGTGCGTGCCGCGGACCATCTGGCCAGCCGGGTGACGGGCACCGGTTTCGTGGCCACGGTGCTCAACGAGCAGGAGCTGATAGCCGCGGTCGCGACGTCCGCCTGTGTGAGCCCGGCGGCCACGGCCAGGGCGAGCCGACCCGACGCGGCGCCCGCGCGGCGCACCGCCGAGTCCACGCGCGCCTGGCGGTGCGACGACCGGTGGCACACCACCTACGGCGTCGGCCGCTGGCCGGAGTTGGGCCGTGCCGCCACCCCGCTTCCACGGCTGGTGGCGCTGCTGACCTCCGCTCCGACGTTCACCACGACGTTCAGCATGACGCTGGGCCGCTCGGCTCGCCGCAGCGCGGTCACGGTCAGCGGCCATGTGCGTCTGACGGGCCGCTCGGACAACGAACTGGCGACGGCCCGACGGCATCTGGAGCGGGCCGCCCGCTCGGCGCGGGTCGGGCTGGTGCGGCTGGACCGCGAACAGCTGCCCGGCGCCTTCGCGACGCTGCCGCTGGGGGGTGTGCGCTGATGGCGAGCCGCTACACGCAAGGGCTGCTGGGTCCGCGCCGTACGGAGCACGCCGTGTACGCGGACCACTTGGGCGCGCTGTCGCTGCCCATCGGGGACGACGGCGTGGTGGTCGGGAACGACGCGGAGGGCCGCCCCCAGGTGGTCGGCTTCCACCATCCGTCCCCGTACGACGTGGTGCTCATCGGCGGCCTGTGGACGGCCCAGGTGCTGGCGCTGCGGCTGGCCGGGGCGGGCGCACGGGTCGCGGTGGAGACCGGCCGGGCCCAGGTGTGGACGAACCTCGTGCAGGCGGCAGGAGCGGGCCAGGAGTGCATCACGCTCTACGACGTGGGGCGGGTGCCGCCCATGGGCCCCACGGTGAGCAGTCCGGTGCTGATCGTGCGGGACTGCGGCATGCGTCCGCCGCGCGGCCGTGTCGCCTCCATGCCGTGGCAGTCCGTACTGACGCTGCTGCCGTATCTGAGCCCTGTCGCTCCCCGGCTGCTGCGCGGAGCGTCGCTGGTCGGCATTCAGCGGGTCTCTCCGGACGAGGCACAGCAGATCGGGCGCGTCATGCAGTTGCCGCAGCAGGAGGTGGAGGCGCTGTCCACCCTGGGCGACGGTGTCACGCTGTGGTGCACACGGCGCGAGAGGCAGTACGCGCTCACGCAGCCGACCGACGCGGAGTCGGGACTGCTGGGGACTCCGCGCCGACTGGACTGACCACCGGTCGCGGGACCGCGCTCCCCGCGCGACAGTTGCGATGATTAGGCTGGACTGACGCGCGTGGGCGGACGCGCGGCAAACCGGGGTGAATGACCACAGCAGGAGGCATTGTGAGCAGCGACCGGGACGAGATCCGCGTCCGCGGGACCATGCCCGGCTCCGACCAGCTCGACGCGGAAGCGGATGCCGAGAGCGAGACGGAGTCGACGGGCCAGTTCACCATCGACTACACGCCGCCTGCCTGGTACACGCAGGACGCGGCCAGCAGGCCCGAGCCCCAGGAGACGACACCCGCGAGCGCGCCCGCACCGACGTCCGGGCCGGGACAGGGGACCCCCTCGGCAGACGAGTCGGCCTACGGTGGTGCACGGTTCAACGACACCGACTGGTGGGCCGGTTCGGCCGCTCCGTCGGCGCCGTCCACCCCACCGGACTCCGCTGCCCCGCGGCCCGACCACGAGGCGCCCGGCTCCCCGGAGAGCGGCAGCCCGTCCGACGACCTGCCGGCCTTCCCCTCGCTCCAGCCGTTCAGCGAACCGCGGGCCGAGGAAACGGAGTCGGAACCGGAGCCGGATTCGGGGGCACAGCCACAGGACGCCGTGGACGCGGCGAGCGGGCTGGACGCGCAGCAGGAGAACGAGCGGACGGCCGACGCGGCCGACGACCTCGGTCCTGACTCCTTCGGCGCCGACGCGGGCGGTTTCGGCACTGCCGCGGACCGCGTGGGCGAGGACCGCACCGGCGCGGACCGTCCGGACGACGAGCGCGGAGACGGCGAGGAGCTGTCGAGTGCCGCCTCGCCGAGTTGGCGCGCACCGTCCACAGCGGCGTCCGAACCGGAGTCGCAGCCGGACGCCGTACCCGAAGGCGCGCCGGAGCCGGAACCGGAGCCTTCTGAACCGACGCAGGCGTCGACTGACTCGGAGGCCTCCGATGACTCGGAGGCCTCCGAGGAGTCGCGCACCTCGGCCGATGTCGGCGACGGCGCCACCATGCGCTTCTCCGCCGCCGCGCTGCGCCGGGAGATCGCCGCATACGCCGCCAAGGAGCAGCAGGGCGGCGACCAGCCCGCCGCGAGCCCGCCACAGGACATCTCGGCACCGGAGAGCGCGGACAGCGGCGCCGACGGCCAGGACGACGCCAGCGAGGCGGAGGAGCCGCAGGACGCGGTTCCCACCACGTACGACTTCGACTTGGAGGCTCCCTCCGGCGAGCGCCGGTACGCCGAGGCCCCGCCCGCGCAGGCGGCCGCCGAGCCGCAGGACGCGGAGCCGCGGGACGCCGTGCCGCCCCATCCGCTCTCCCCTGCCCCGCCAGCCGGGGGAAGCGGCAGCACCATCGGGGGCGCGCAGGGGCTGCCTCCGCTGCCGCCCGACTTCCAGCCCGCCGCTGCGGCACCGCCGCCGGGCCCGGCATGGCAGGGCGCCGACGCGCGTCCTGGTGCGGAGGCGGCGCCGCAGGACGAGACCGCACATCCGCCGCAGGGGCACGGTCAGGGCGGAAGCCCAGGACCGGAGCAGACCGGAAACCAGGGGCAGGCACCGGCGCAACCGCCAGCCGCACAGGCGCTGCCTGCGGCACCGTACGCGCCGCAGCAGCCCCACCATGCTCCGCAGAACCCGCACGCTCCGCAGAACCCGCAGGTTCCGCAGAACCCACAGCCCCCGAACAGCCCGCAGGCCCCGCAGATCCCGCAGCAGGCGCAGGGGCAACCTCCGCAGCAGGCGCAGGGACAGCAGCCGGGCGGGCCGCAGGAGAGCCGCTACGGCTACCCGCAGGCAGGGCAGCACCCCCACGGCCCCCACGGCGCCGCAGTGCCGCCCGCGCAGCAGCAGCCGGGCGACCCGGTGCCCGGTCAGCCGCACCCCGGTCAGCCCTACCAGCCTCCTGGGGCGAGCGGGCCCGTGCCGCCGCACGGTCAGCAGCAGGCCGGAGCTCAACAGCCCGGTCAGCCCGGGCCCGGTTACGGCTACCCCGGCCAGGCAGCGCAGCCCGGCGTGCCGCCCCAGGGGCAGGGTCAGCCACCCGCACAACTGCCCGCACCGGCGCAGCAGCCGGCGCAGGCCCAACAGCCCCAGGCCCCGGGAGCAGCACAGCCGCAGCAGCCGGCGCAGCAGCAGCCCCCGGCCCAGGCTCATCAGGCGGCCCAGGGCCTGCCGCCCGCCCAGGCGCAGCAGCCGCTCCAGCCGCACCCGGGCGCTGTGGATCCGCGCCGGGTGGACCAGTCCGGCTCACCGCTGGGCTACACGGCCGCGGTCGAGCTGTCCTCGGACCGGCTGATCAACAACAAGAAGAAGCCGCGCCCCCAGTCGGGCAACAAGAGCTCGCGTTTCAAGTTCGGTGCCAAGAAGGAGGAGGCGGAGCGGCAGCGCAAGCTGGATGTGATCCGCACTCCCGTGCTCTCGTGCTACCGGATCGCCGTCATCAGTCTCAAGGGCGGTGTGGGGAAGACGACGACCACCACGGCGCTGGGCTCGACGCTCGCCAGTGAGCGCCAGGACAAGGTGATCGCCATCGACGCCAACCCGGACGCGGGCACGCTCGGCCGCCGGGTACGGCGCGAGACCGGAGCCACCATCCGGGACCTGGTCACGGCGATCCCGTACCTCAACAGCTACATGGACATCCGCCGGTTCACCTCTCAGGCGTCGTCCGGGCTGGAGATCTTGGCCAACGACGTCGACCCGGCGATCTCGACGACGTTCAACGACGACGACTACCGGCGCGTCATCGACGTCCTGGGCAGGCAGTACCCGATCATCCTGACGGACTCGGGCACCGGCCTGCTCTACTCCGCGATGCGCGGGGTGCTGGATCTCGCGGACCAGCTCATCATCATCTCCACGCCGTCGGTGGACGGTGCGAGCAGCGCCAGTACGACGCTGGACTGGCTGGCCGCGCACGGCTACTCGGAGCTGGTGCAGCGGAGCATCACGGTGATCTCCGGGGTGCGCGAGGTCGGGAAGATGATCCGGGTCGAGGACATCGTGGCGCACTTCGAGACCCGGTGCCGCGGCGTGATCACCGTCCCGTTCGACGAGCACCTGTCGGCAGGTGCCGAGCTGGATCTGAACATGATGCGGCCGCGGACACGGGAGGCGTACTTCAACCTGTCCGCGATGGTGGCCGAGGACTTCGCACGGGCCCAGCAGGAGCAGGGGCTGTGGACGGCGGACGGCAACCCGCCGCCGCAGCTCGCCCCGCCGATGCCCGGCCAGGGTGGGGTCCCTGGCCAGGCCGCCCAGCCCGGACACCCCGGCGCGGCAGCCGGCCCGCCGCATGCCCAGCAGCAGCCCCCGCCGTACGGAGCGGGCGGTGGCTACGGATACCCGGGCCCGGGACACCCCGGGAACCCGGGCCAGCCCCAGCCCGGCAGCGGCTGGCAGCAGCAGTAACACCGGTACCAGCAGCGGCAGCACGAGGGAGGGGCGGCGGACAGTGTCCGCCGCCCCTCCCTCGTGCTCTGCCCGTGTCGGGGCCTCGTGCGCGGCTCCCTCAGCCTTCGGCCGCCGCCGTCACCGAGCGCCGGGCCTCCTCGACGTCCTGGGCCATCCGGTCCTTCAGTGCTTCGAGGGTGTCGAACTTCTCCTGGCCCCGGATGTACTCGAGGAAGTCGACGGCTACGTGCAGCCCGTACAGCTCCAGGTCGACACGGTCGATGGCGTACGCCTCGACGGTCCGCTCGGTGCCCTCGAACTGCGGATTGGTGCCCACGGAGAGGGCGGCCGGCATCGCCTCGCCCTCGACGTTCAGCCAGCCCGCGTACACACCGTCGGCAGGGATGGCGGTGTGCGGCAGCGTGTCGACGTTCGCCGTGGGGTAGCCGAGCTCGCGTCCGCGCCGGGCGCCCGGTACCACGACCCCTTCGACGCGGTGCGGTCGTCCCAGCACCTCGCTCGCGCCGCGCACATCGCCCTCGGCCACCAGTCGCCGCGCCATCGTGGAGGAGAACGCCTCTCCGCTCTCCGTACGCTCGAACAGGTCGACGACGACCACGTCGTAGTCGTACGTCTCACCGAGCTCGGCCAGGGACTCGACGGTACCGGCCGCCTTGTGCCCGAAGCGGAAGTTCGGGCCTTCGACGACGCTGCGTGCGTGCAGCTTGTCGACGAGCACCTTCACCACGAAGTCGGCGGGCGACAGCTTGGAGAAGTCGGAGGTGAAGGGCAGCACCAGGACGGCGTCCACGCCCAGCTCGCCCATGAGTTCGGCGCGTCGGTGGTGCGGTGCGAGCAGCGGGGGGTGGCTGCCCGGCCGGACGACCTCGCTGGGGTGCGGGTCGAAGGTGACGACGACGGCGGGGACGCCCAGCTCCCTGGCGCGCTCCACCGTCCTGCCGATGATGAGCTGGTGCCCCCGGTGCACCCCGTCGTACGAGCCGATGGTGACGACGCTGCGCCCCCAGCCCTCGGGGATGTCCTCCAAGCCACGCCAGCGCTGCACGTCTGCTCCTCGTCGCTACCTAGTTCGCCAGTACCTGTGCCGATGGTGCTGTCGGCGGGTCTCGCCGGTCCAAGGGTGCCATGCCCCGCCGTCCCGGCCCGCACGGACCCACCTCCGGCGGTCGGCGCATGGGCGGCGCCGTCCGCCGGTCAGGGCCGCCGGGCGTCCTCGTTCAGCACGGGTGCGTCCAGCAGGTCTTCACCTGGTGGCTGTGCCTCCAGCGTGTCGCACAGCCGGCGGGCGCGAGGCCCCAGCACCGGCGTCCACTCCTGCGGCGCCCGCGCCACCCAGACACGGAGGGCCCTCGCGAACCCGGGCAGCTCCCGGGCCAGGCCGGCGAGCGCCCGGTCGAAGGAGGCCGCGCCCTGCGCCGTGTCGGCCATCAGCGTCCCGATGCGCCGCACGAACCTCGCCTCGGACCCACAGTCGGAAGCTCCGCCGGACCCGTGGCCGGAAGCAGCGCCGGAAGCACTGTCGGAGTCGCCGTCGGGCACGGTCGTGCCCCGGGGCCGCACGACGATCGCGCGCCGCGCCACGGCGTCCAGCGCGGCCTCCAGGACGGAGTCGTCCTTCTCCTGGGCGAGCAGGAGGTCCAGCAGCTCGTCGCGCAGCGGCCCCTCCCCCGCGCCGAGCGCCCCGGCCAGCCGGGCCCGGAAGACGGGTTCCTCCTCGCACAGCAGCTCAGCCACCAGCGGGCGCAGCACGGCACGAGCGCCCGGACCGTGCCGCAGGCGACGCCCCACGAAGCGGGCCACGTCGTCGCGGGCCCGCCAGGGACGGAGCTCGGCGTGCTCGCGCACCAGCAGCGCGGCGCGGCGGGCCAGCGCCGGGGTGTCCACCCGGGCGAGAGCTCGTACGGCCTCGGACTGCGCCGCGGGGTCGGCAGGCCCGGTGAGCAACGCGTGGAAGGCGGCGAGCACCGGCTCCGGGTGTGTGGCCAGCGCGGTACCCAGGGCGGCCGCCAGCTCGGCGTCCCCCGACTCGGTGAAGCGGCGCAGGGCAGCAGCCATGTGCTGGGAGCGGCTGCGCGGGTCACGTACGAGCACGGCGAGCGCCGCGGTGTGCAGGGTCCGGTCCGCGGGCCGGTGCACGGGACGGCGCAGCAGTGCACGCGCGGCCGACCGCAGCAACTTGCGGTCGGCGTCGGTACGGGCCCGGCGCGCCGCCAGCACCCCGTAGCCCGCGGCGGCCGTCTGACGTCCGGCGTGGGTCTCGTGCGCCCACCGTTCGACGGCTCGGCACATGGCGGGGAGTTCGTCGCGTACCAACTCGGCCAGGAGTTCGTCGGCGCGCGGGTGTGCGGCGTCGACGAGAGCGTCGGTCAACTCGTCCGCCGCACGGCGCCGGTGGGTGTACAGCAGCGCCTGGGCGGCGGTTGCCACAGTGGGCACTGTGCGGTCGTCCATGTCCGTACGCCGCCTCAGGGGCCGCAGGTCGCTGAACCACTCGCACAGCAGTGGTTGCACAGTGCGGGGTTCGGCCGTGAGGAGTTCCTCCAGCAGGTCCAGACAGCGGCCCCGTTCGCACGGTTGGTCCGCTGGGGGGTCGGCAGGCAGCAGGTGGCGCAGCAGCTCCGCCTTCTCGGTGGCTTCCAGCCGCAGTCCGGCCCAGAAACCGGGCCCGAAGCGGTCCCGCAGCAGTGCGCTGTCCTGCCGCTCGGCCACGCGCTTGGCAAGGCCTACCAGCACCCGCACATACGAGCCCACCTCGGGCAGTTGCGGCAGCGTCTCGGCCAGCAGGTGCGCGGCCCACCACACGATCTCGCCGTTCGGCGCACTGTCTTCCGCGCCGTCGAGAGTGTCGTCGTCCGGGCCTGGCTCCGCGACTCCGTCCAACGCGCCGTCCAGCGCGTCGGCCAACCGGCGCAGCCGCGGGGCGAGCGCCTCCGCGCCGTCCCTGCGGTCGCACAGCAGCAGCGCCTGGACGACCGGCCCGATGCGGTGCCGGGGCACCGGTGCGGTACCGGTGACGTCCGGGCCCCGGTATTGCACCAGTGCGTCCAGCGCCACATCGAGATCGAGGTGGCAGCCCTGCAGCCAGTCGGAGAATTCCTCGTCCACGAACCGGTATCCCTCACCTGCGGGGGCCAGCGCCCCCTCCGCCAAGACCGCGGACGCCCAGCCGTCGTGCCGGGGGAAGAGCTCGTCGAAAGCGGCGCGGCTCAACTCGCCCTGCCCGGAGGCGAGACAGCGGCGAGCGGCCTCGTGCAGCCGGCCTGCGACCCGGGCGGCGAGGCGCCGCACCGAAGCCGGGTCCCCTGCCCCGCCGACCGCTGTTCCTGCCGACTGCTGCAACAGCCCGGCGTCGCCCTCCTCCTCGCCTCGCCAGGCGAGGCGCTGCGCACCGCGCAGGCACAGCAGATCGAGGAAGGCGGAGAAGATCTCGTGGCGGGCCGGGGCGGGTTCGACCACCTGCGCCGCATCGACCGCCTCGGCCACATCCGCAGCAGGGTCCGGCGCATCGGAGCAACCCGGCGTGACCGGAGGGTCCAGCGGGCCCGGCAGCGTGCGTCCGCACAGGGCGCCTTGCGCGGCACGCACCTGGGCCAGCATCCGGATCGCCAGCGGGTGGCCGGCGTCCCGGGGTGCGAGGACACCGTCCGGTAGTCCGTGGGCGGCCCGGACCCGGACGGCCTGCCGCGGCGCCAGCTGCCCCACCCGGACACTGCCCTCGGTACCGGCGAGTGCGTAGAGCATGTCCTCGGGGAAGAGCGCGGCTGCCTGGTCCCAGAACTCGGGGCGGCAGGCGACCGCCAGCCGCGCGCCGGAAGCCCGCAGCCAGTCGGCCGTACGAACGGTCCACTGCCGCAGCGTGTGCGCGTGCGCGAGGCGGAGTGGCATCTCCTCCGGCGCGTCCAGCATGATCAGCAGCGGCCGTCCCGCAGCACTTGCCAGGCGCGCGACCGCATCGGGGTCGACATCGTGCGAACCGTCTGCCGGTCGACCGGTCGGCGCCGGATCAGCCGGTGCGGCAAGCTCCGCAGGCACGGTCCCGCTTCCACCCGGCTGCCAGGGTGGGGTCACGCTTCCGCTCGCCGCTGCGAGTGCGCGGCCGACCGCTTCCCGGAGACAGGTGTCGTCCGGCCGCAGTTCGGCGCCGCGCAGCCAGACGCTCGGCGCGGCTGCCGCCGCACGCGCCCGGCGCGCCGCGACGGCGGCGAGTTCGGTGGTGCGGCCGGTGCCGGGAGCGCCCACCAACGCGAGGACAGCGGCCCCGCTGTAGGAGAACAGGTCGAAGTGCTCGGCGACTTCGGGCCGGGTCACCGCGTGTGCGCAGCCTTCCGTCGCGGGGCCCACGGAAGCCGCGGCCAGCCGCAGTACACCGGCCAGGTTCAGATCGGGACCGAAGCCGGGCGCGGAGGCACCGTTGCGGCGCAGCAGTACGCCCAGCGGCCCGTCGGGCGCCGACGCACCTGCCGTGTGCAGCGGCACCGCGAAGGGGCCGGGCTGCCCAGTTGTGGCGTGCAGCGCGGTGCCCAGCACTCCGAGGACGGCCCCGGTGGCAAAGTCCGCGACGGGGGCGCCGGACGCCCAGCGGGACAGTCGCAGCGGGACGGCGGCGGCTGCCGGCAGTTCGAGCCGCAGCACCCGTTCGACGGAGTGGTAGCGGGCGGTCGAGGTGTAGACGGCCGGTACGGTGCCGCTCAGCGTGGTGGGGAGCGGTCCGTCCTCCGTCAGCACCACGGCCGGGTTTTCGGGGTGCGGCCGCTCTCCGCCGATGACCAGCGGTTCCATTCGGGGCAGCCCAGGCGTGTGGATGAGCGCCAGGTCCCACTCGGGCAACGGCGTGATGTCGCGGCTCTCCGCGACGAACGTGGTCCCCTGCGCGTGCAGGACGGCTCTGCTGAGGCCGTCCACCGCCTCGTGGCTGGTCACCACCGTGCCGAGGCGGTCGGCGACGAACCCGAGGCCACGCGCCCGTCCCGCCAGATCGCGGACGCGAACCAGCGTGGGTCTCCCGCACACCGTCGACATCGCTCGAACCTCCGCGCCGGCCACACCGCCGCGTCGACCGTAGAGCGGGGTTGATCAGCGGCAACAGGCCCGGCGCCGAACGCGCCCCCGCGCGCGCCCGCGCTTCACCCCGAGCGCCCGCCCACCCGGGTGAATGCGCCGGCGCTCAGGCATATCCCGGCGCATCACTCACCAGAGGACGGCGCCGTCGGCCGCACGGCAGGCGGAATGTCACCCACACGAAGACGGGCCCGTCCCCCACACGGAGACAGACCCGTTGCCGGCCTGGGAATAGGAGAGCTCGCGGTACGGCAGCAGCCGTCCCTCACACGAAGACGGCGAGGCTCTTGGCCCTACCCCCCTGCTCCGCCACCAGCGCGACGAACTGCCCTCCGGGCCCGAACACCGCTACCGGGCCCCGTCCGACGGCATCCGCCGGCATCCGCAGCTGGACGCCGTTGCCGATCCGCCGCGCCTGCTCCTCGTCGACGTCCCAGCGGGAGAACGCGGCAGCAGCCGCCTCGCCCAGCGGCAGGACGGGCAGCGGCTCTTCGGCGTCCACGTGCTCCTGCAGCCGTTCCAGGGTGTGCGCGCCGTCCAGCCCGTACGGGCCGACCCGGGTGCGCCGCAGCGCGGTCAGATGGCCGCCCGTTCCCAGCGCTGCGCCCACGTCGCGGGCGAGCGCACGCACATAGGTGCCGGACGAGCAGACCACCGACACCAGCAGGTCGGTCACCGGTGTGCCGTCCTCGGCGGTCTCCTCGCGTACGTCGTGCACCACGAAGGAGGAGACGGTGACCGGCCGGGCGGCCAGCTCCACCTCCTCTCCCTCGCGCACCCGCGCATAGGCTCGCTTGCCGTCCACCTTGACGGCACTGACGGTCGAGGGGATCTGCGAGATCTGCCCGGTCTGCTCGGCCACGGCGGCGTCCACGCGCTCCCGGTCGAGGTCCTTGGCGCCCCGGGCCGCGGTGATCTCGCCCTCGGCGTCCTCCGTCACGGTCTCCTGACCGAGCCGGACGGTCGCGACGTACTCCTTCTCCGTCAGGGCGAGGTGGCCGAGCAGCCGGGTGGCCCGCTCGGTGCCGATGACCAGCACACCGGTGGCCATGGGGTCGAGGGTCCCCGCGTGGCCGACGCGGCGGGTGCGGGCCATACCGCGCAGCTTGGCCACCACGTCGTGCGAGGTGAACCCGGCGGGCTTGTCGACGATGATCAGCCCGCCGGGGCCGTTGTCTCTCCTACGTGCCACGGATCAGGCGCTCTCGTCCTTGCCGCCGGCAGCGCCCGGGCTCTCCCGGCCGTCCGAGGACTCCGAGGCGGCCGAAGCATCCGAGACTTCCGCGTCGTCAGCGTCGTCCGCCTCGTCGTCGAGCCCGGGCTCGCCCGGCTTGCGGTAAGGGTCGGGCTCACCGGCGTACGAGGCGCCGGAGGAGGCCTTGCGGACCTCCTCGTCGGCGGCCCGGGCCCGGGCGAGCGCCTCGTCGATCGTCTTGGCGGACTCCGGCAGCGCGTCCGCCACGAACGTCAGGCTGGGTGTGTGTTTGATGCCGGCCGCCGAACCGACGGCGGAGCGGAGCACGCCCTTGGCGCTCTCCAGACCCGCGGCAGCCGCCTTGCGGTCCTCCTCGTCGCCGTAGACGGTGTAGAAGACCGTCGCTTCCCTGAGGTCGCCGGTGACCCTGGTGTCGGTGACGGTCACATGTGTGCCGAGCCGCGGGTCCTTGATCCCTCGGTGCAGCTTCTCGGCGACCACCTCACGGATGAGGTCCGCCAGCCTCTTCGCCCGCGCATTGTCGGCCACTGGTCCGTCTCCTTGCTCTGCGCCATGCGCTCACGCGCTGCTGCGTTTTCCCTGCGTTTGTGCCACTGCCGCACCTGTGCCACTGCTGCGCCTGTCGCGGCGGTGCGTGTCGCGGCGTGCGTCTATTCATCGTCCTCGCCGTGGAACCGCCGCCGCACGGACAGCAGTTCCACCTCAGGACGCGCGGCGACCAGCCGCTCGCAGCGGTCGAGCACGTCGCTGAGGTGCCCCGCGTCCCCGGACACGGCCGCCAGCCCGATATGGGCCCTGCGGAAGAGGTCCTGCTCCCCCGTCTCGGCGACGCTGACCGCATATTTGCGCTGCAGCTCGGCGACGATGGGGCGGACGACGGAGCGCTTCTCCTTGAGCGACCGCACGTCGCCGAGAAGCAGATCGAAGGACAGCGTCCCTACGTACATACAGTGCGGGTCATGCCACCCGTGGGGCCTTGGGGTGCCACCAGCGGAGGCTGGGGGCGTGGCTTCACTGGCACCGTACACGCAACGGCCGGGGCCGATCGACGGAAATATCTTCCGCCGGTCGGCCCCGGCCCGCGCATCGCGCGACCACCGTCCCCGGTGGACCGCGCTACGCGCGGACAGCGCTCATCGCGGCTCAGCCGCGCGGCTTCTCCCGCATCTCGTACGTCGCGATGACGTCCTCGACCTTGATGTCGTTGAAGTTTCCGAGGTTGATACCGCCCTCGAAGCCTTCGCGGATCTCGGTGACATCGTCCTTGAAGCGACGCAGGCCCTCGATGTTGAGGTTCTCCGCCACGACCTTGCCGTCCCGGATGACGCGGGCCTTGGTGTTCCTGCGCACCTCGCCGGAGCGGATGATGACACCCGCGATGTTGCCCAGCTTGGACGAGCGGAAGATCTCGCGGATCTCCGCCGTACCCAGCTCGACCTCTTCGTACTCCGGCTTGAGCATGCCCTTGAGGGCCGCCTCGATCTCCTCGATGACCTGGTAGATCACCGAGTAGTAGCGGACGTCCACGCCTTCGCGCTCGGCCAGCTGCGTCGCGCGCCCCTCGGCGCGGACGTTGAAGCCGATGACGATGGCGTCGGAGCCGGTCGCCAGGTCGATGTCGGTCTCGGTGACCGCACCCACACCGCGGTGCAGGATGCGCAGGTCCACCTCTTCGCCGACGTCGAGCTGGAGCAGCGAGGACTCCAGGGCCTCGACCGAACCGGACGCGTCGCCCTTGATGATGAGGTTGAGCTGCTGCACCTCGCCTGCCTTGAGCACCTTGTCCAGGTCCTCCAGGGAGACGCGGCGGGTCCGCTTGGCGAAGGCCGCGTTGCGCTCGCGCGCCGCGCGCTTCTCGGCGATCTGTCGGGCCGTACGGTCCTCGTCGACCACCAGGAAGTTGTCGCCGGCGCCCGGGACATTGGTGAGACCGAGCACCAGGACGGGGGTCGAGGGACCCGCTTCCTTGATGTTCTCGCCCTTGTCGTCGAGCATCGCGCGCACCCGGCCGTAGGCGTCGCCCACGACCATGGTGTCGCCGACCCGCAGCGTGCCGCGCTGGACCAGCACGGTGGCCACGGCGCCTCGGCCGCGGTCGAGGTGGGCCTCGATCGCGATGCCCTGCGCGTCCTGGTCGGGGTTGGCCCGCAGGTCGAG
Organism: Streptomyces smyrnaeus; assembly: GCF_017676345.1. Lineage (GTDB taxonomy): Bacteria > Actinomycetota > Actinomycetes > Streptomycetales > Streptomycetaceae > Streptomyces > Streptomyces smyrnaeus. The sequence continues at coordinate 38,877 of NZ_JAFFZM010000018.1, forward strand.
CGAGGCGTCCGCGGTCAGGACCACGGCCTCCAGCAGCTCCTCGATGTTGAGCCCCTGGCGCGCGGAGATGTCGACGAACATCGTGTCGCCGCCGTACTCCTCGGCCACCAGCCCGTACTCGGTCAGCTGGCCGCGGACCTTGGTCGGGTCGGCACCCTCGACGTCGATCTTGTTGACCGCGACGACGATCGGCACCTCGGCCGCCTTGGCGTGGTTGAGCGCCTCGACGGTCTGCGGCATCACGCCGTCGTTGGCCGCGACCACCAGGATCGCGATGTCGGTCGACTTGGCACCACGGGCACGCATGGCGGTGAACGCCTCGTGACCAGGGGTGTCGATAAAGGTGATCTTGCGCTCTTCGTCGTTCACCTCGGTCGACGCCTGGTAGGCACCGATGTGCTGGGTGATGCCGCCGGCCTCGCCCTCGATGACGTTGGTCTTCCGGATCGCGTCCAGCAGCCTCGTCTTACCGTGGTCGACGTGACCCATGACGGTCACCACCGGCGGACGCGGCATGAGCGCCGTCTCGCCGCCCTCGTCCTCGCCGAACTCGATGTCGAAGGACTCGAGAAGCTCGCGGTCCTCCTCCTCCGGGCTGACGATCTGGACGACGTAGTTCATCTCCTCGCCGAGGAGGTGCAGCGTCTCGTCGGAGACGGACTGGGTCGCGGTGACCATCTCGCCCAGGTTGAACATCACCTGGACCAGCGACGCCGGGTTGGCGTTGATCTTCTCCGCGAAGTCCGTGAGCGAGGCACCACGCGACAGCCGGACGGTCTCGCCCTTGCCGCGCGGCAGCATCACACCGCCGACGGACGGCGCCTGCATCTGCTCGTACTCCTGGCGCCGCTGCCGCTTCGACTTGCGGCCACGGCGGGCCGGACCGCCGGGACGGCCGAACGCACCCTGTGTGCCACCACGGCCGCCGGGGCCACCCGGACGACCGGCGAAACCGGGACGGCCACCGCCACCGGGACGACCGGCGAAACCGCCGCCACCACCCGGACGACCGCCGCCGCCACCACCGGGACGACCGGCGAAGCCGCCGCCACCACCGGGACGACCACCGCCACCGGGACGGCCACCGCCGCCACCACCGGGACCGCCACGGCCGGGACCCGGACGCGGGCCCGCGGCAGGACGCTGCGGCATCATGCCCGGGTTCGGCCGGTTACCGCCGGCACCACCCGGACGCGGGCCGCCGCCCTGCGGGGCCTGCGGACGCGGCATGTTGCCCGGCGTGGCACGACCGCCACCCGGAGCCTGCGGACGCGGACCCGCCTGGCCACCGGCGCCGCCGCCCTGGCCCTGGCCCGGCTTGGGCGCACCCGGCTTGGGAGCGCCGGGCTTGGGCGCACCGCCGGAGCGGGGCGCCTGCGGACGGGCCATACCGGTGGAGCCACCGGAGGTGAAGGGGTTGTTGCCCGGACGGGGACCGGAGGGGCGCCCACCCGGCTTGGGGGCCTGACCGCCCTGCGGACGGCCCTGGCCCTGACCCTGGCCGCCCGGCTTGGGAGCCTGACCCGGCTTGGGCGCCTGACCCGGCTTCGGGGCCTGGCCGCCCGGCCGCGGCGCCTGGCTCGGCTTGGGGCCACCCGGCGCGGCGGGCGGCGCCTGGAAGTCCGGCTTCGCGGGCGCTGCGGGCTGCGCGGGCCCCGGCTTGGGGGCACCGGGCTTCGGGGCGCCGGGCCTGGGGGCCTCGGCACCGCCCGTGTCGCCCTGTGCGGGGCTCGGGGCAGGGGTCACCGGGGCCTCGGGACCCGGCTTGGGGGCACCGGGCTTCGGTGCGCCCGGCTTCGGCGCGCTCGCACCCGGCTTGGGTGCGGCGGGCTTGGCGGCTTCCTTCTTAGGCGCCGCCGGCTTCGCTGCGGACTTCTTGGCGCCACCGCCGGAGCCCGCGTCGAACGCGTCTGTCAGTTTGCGGACCACCGGCGCCTCGATCGTCGAGGACGCCGAACGGACGAATTCACCGAGCTCTTGGAGCTTGGCCATGACGACCTTGCTCTCCACTCCAAGTTCTTTGGCGAGTTCGTATACCCGGACCTTAGCCACTTTGCTCCTTACGGCCCGGGGATCGTCCGCCGGACCTTCGCTACTGATGCATGGGCGTACTCATCGCGTACTCATCGAGTGCTCATCGCAATCTCGACCTACTTCCCACTCGCGAGGTACCTCTCCCCGCACGGAGGTTCCGTACGGGCTGTGCTTACGGTCTTTCGGTGCTTGTCCGTGCTTCCCGCTCCACATGCTCCCGCAGATCCGCGAGGTCGAACGGACCCGGACCCCGGAAGGCCCGGTTGAATGCCCGGCGCCGGACGGCCTGCTCGAGACAGGACGGAACGGAGTGCACATAAGCACCCCGACCGGGCAGCCTACCGCGAAGATCGGGGATCAGGCTGCCCCCGATAAGCACCACTCGCAGCAGAACATCCTTGTCGGTGCGCTCCCGGCAGCCCACGCAGGTCCGCTGAGGGCACACCCGACCACGCGTCCGGCCAGACACTGGTTAAGTCTACCTCCCCGAAGCCCCGAAACCCGTTGGGGGGTAAGGGCGCCGTTACTCATTCGCAGCCGGGCCGTGCACATCCGGCCGCAGGCTGTCACCCCCACCGGGCCGAACCCGGCACCGGCTCCGGCTCCGCTCCGGGCCCGGCTACGACTCAGTCCTGCTCGGCGGGGCGGTCCTGGGACCGGCCGTCCCCGGCCGCTTCGGCGGTGTCCGGGCGGATGTCGATACGCCAGCCCGTGAGCCGGGCGGCGAGGCGGGCGTTCTGCCCTTCCTTACCGATCGCCAGTGACAGCTGGTAGTCGGGCACGGTGACCCGCGCCGACCGGGCCGCCAGGTCGAGAATCTCCACCTTGCTCACCCGGGCCGGGGACAGGGCGTTCGCGACCAGCTCGGCCGGGTCCTCGGACCAGTCCACGATGTCGATCTTCTCACCGTGCAGCTCCGCCATGACGTTGCGCACACGGCCGCCCATGGGCCCGATGCAGGCGCCCTTGGCGTTGAGTCCCGAGCGGGTGGACCGGACAGCGATCTTGGTGCGGTGGCCGGCCTCTCGGGCGATGGCCGAGATCTCCACCGAGCCGTCCGCGATCTCCGGGACCTCCAGCTCGAAGAGCTTCTTGACCAGGTTGGGGTGGGTACGCGAGAGGGTCACCGACGGTCCGCGCACGCCCTTGGCGACGCGGACCACATAGGTGCGCAGCCGGGTGCCGTGCGCGTAGGTCTCGCCGGGTACCTGCTCCTGCGGCGGCAGGATGGCCTCCAGCTTGCCGATGTCCACCAGCACGCTCTTGGGGTCCTTGCCCTGCTGGACCACGCCCGCCACGACATCGCCCTCCCGGCCCGCGTACTCGCCGAAGGTGACCTCTTCCTCGGCGTCCCGCAGCCGCTGCAGAATGACCTGCTTGGCCGTTGTCGCAGCGATCCGGCCGAAACCGGTGGGGGTGTCGTCGAACTCCCGCGGCTCGGCGCCCTCTTCGAGCTCCTCGGAGCTCTCCTTGGCCCACACGGTGACGTGGCCGGTCTTCCGGTTCAGCTCGACGCGCGCGTCCCGCCTGCTGCCCTCGGTGCGGTGGTACGCGATGAGGAGGGCCGACTCGATCGCCTCGACCAGCAGGTCGAGGGAGATCTCCTTCTCCCTGACCAGCCCACGCAGGGCACTCATGTCGATGTCCACGGCTACGCCTCCTCCTCGTTCTCGTTCTCGGCGGCTTCGGCGTCGCCGGCCGCGGACATGTGCCGCGGCTTGTCCGCGGCCTTGCGGTTGAACTCGATCTCGACCCGCGCCCTGGCGATCTCGTCGAAGGCGAGTCTGCGGGCTGTGGGCTTGCGCCCCTTGACCCCGGGCACCTCCAGGTCGACACCCTCGTCGTCGACCGCCGTGATGCGGGCCGTCAGCTCGCCGCCCCCGGCCGCCTCGGTCAGCTGCGCCTTGATGAGCCGCCCGACGGCGCGGCGATAGTGCCGCAGCTCGGTCAGCGGGCGGTCGGCCCCCGGCGAGGTGACCTCCAGCACGTACGGGGCGCCGCCCATCGCGTCGCTCTCGTCGAGCACTTCGGAGAAGGCGCGGCTCAGCTCCGCGCAGGTGTCCAGCTGAACCCCGTCGTCAGCGTCCACGACGACACGCAGCACGCGTCGTTTTCCAGCCGGGGTCACCTCGATCTCTTCGAGATCCAACCCCCTCTTGCTGACGAGCGGTTCCAGCAGTCCGCGCAGCCTCTCGCTCTGGGTGGTGCTCATCCGGGTGACTCCTCGGCCGCGTGTGCTGTTGTAGGGGGGCCTTGTGACAGGGGCGTGTCGCCGACCAAGCCTATCGTCTGTGGCGGGCTGCGCCGACCCGGTCGCGGAACGCGCGGCCGTATCGCCGCGCAGCCGCCGCCCGACGCCACCGGGCGCTGTCCGGCGTCCGGGTACGGACCGGCCGCGCAGGGGTGGCCCGGGGCGGCCGGGGGAAGAAGCCCGGGTACCCTCGCGGGGCGTGACCAGCGCCCCACTGCGGTCACAAGTCCGGGCGAGGCCGCAGTCCGTCTGGCCGTTCGTTCGCCCACACCCAGGGAGTGCACATGTCGCTCACGCCGTCGCCGGCGGCGGCACGACCACGCCGCAGGTCGATACTGACCGGCGCGCTGGGCGCCACCTCGGCGGGTTTCGCCCTGCCGCTCGTCGCGGCCTGCTCGGACGAGGAACCGACAGCGAGCGCGGACGCGGAGCGCGCGGACGCGACGCGACGGCTGCGTGGAAGCGCCGCCCGCGACAGCGAGCAGCTGCTGGCCCGCTACGACGGGACGGCGAAGGTCCACCCGGCGCTGGCCGCACGGCTGCGCCCCCTGCGCGACGAGGTCGCCCGCCATGTGCGGGTGCTGCGCGGCAGCGAGTCCAGCACCAGGGCGCCCTCGTCGAAGCCGCCGAGTCCGCGCGACCCGCGGTCGCCGTCCCGCACACCCGGACCGACGCGCTCCGGACAGCCGGGCGGAGGCACCAGCCCCTCCGCGCAGCCGCCCAGCCCGGACACCGAGTCCGTGCCCAGGACGCAGCAGGCGGCGCTCGCGGCGCTGGCCAAGGCCGAGCGGCGACTGGCCGCCGCACGCACGAAGTCGCTGGGCGACGCACCTGCCGAGGTCGCCCGGCTGCTGGCGTCGGTGGCCGCCTGCGGCTCGGCGCACGGCTACCTCCTCGACGAGCACGGCAAGAAGGCGACCGGCGAGAACGGCACCGGCGACGGGAACGGGGCGGGCGGCGGGAGCCCGAGCCGCCAGGGGGCGGTGGACGGATGAAGGAACTGACAGCCCTCCAGGCCGCGTTGCGCGCCGAGCACGCCGCCGTCTACGGGTACGGAGTCGTCGGCGGACGGATCGACGAGGACCGCAAGAGCGAGGTGCGCGAGTGCTACGAAGCGCACCGGGCCCGCCGGGACGCACTGCGCCGCACCGTCCGCTCGCTCGGCGGCGAACCGGAACCGGCCGCCGCCGCCTACGCGCTGCCCTTCGCCGTACCCGACAGCGCGGCAGCCGTGCGGCTCGCGGCCCAACTGGAGGACCGCGTCGCCGGGGTGTACGCGGACCTGGTGCGGGCGAGCGAGGGTGCGCGACGGCGCACCGCCGCCGACGCGCTGCGTGAGGCCGCGGTCCGCTCGGTGCGCTGGAAGGGCAGCAGTGTGGCTTTCCCCGGCCTCACCGAACTGGGGGCCGGGGACTCACCGGCTGCCCCCTCCGGGACACCGAACGGCTCCGACGCCCCCGGCAAGCTGTGACCCCCGCCGTGCGCGTATACCGCGCGCGTTCTCCGAGAGTGCTGAAGAAAGGCCCGTGAGGAATGGCTTCCGTGCTGCCCCTCGAACCCCCGCAGCGGCTGGTGCGCGCCTTGGCGGCCCAGCAGGGTGCCGCCGCGGCCACCGCGGCTCAGAACTGGCTGCGAGGGCTGCCCGCACTGCTGGAGCGGTGGCTGGAGCGATGGGAGCTGGTGCCGGAGCGGGTGGTGACCCCGGGCGGGCGCAGCAGTGCGGTGGTGCTGGTGCGGCAGGCGGACGGTACGCCGGCCGCGCTGAAGCTGCTCGCCCCTGACGGTGCCCCCGCGCCGGTGCGCGCCGCCCGCGAGAACGAGGTGCTGAGCGTGTGGCACGGGCTGGGTGCCGTACGGGTGCTGCGGGCAGCGCCGGAAGAGGGCGTACTGCTGTTGGAGCGGCTGCGCTGCGAGGTGTCGCTGCGGTCCCTCCCCGAGGCCAAGGCGACACTGGAGGCGGTCTCGGTGGTGCGCCGTCTGTGGGTGCCGCCGCCCGCCGGCCACGGTCTGGAGACGGTCGCCGAGCACACCGCCACCGAGACGGCACTGATGCGCTCCTCGGTGCCGCCGGACGCCGAGCCACTGGTGGCCGCCGCGCTGGAGGCCCGTGAGGCGATGCTGGCCGAGGCTCCCGAGGGCGACCCGGTGCTGCTGCACGGGGACTTCCGGCAGGGCGCCGTGCTGGCCGCCTCCGAGCCCGGTGAGCGGGCGCACTGGCTGACCGTCGGACCCGACCCCCTGGTGGGCGAGCCGGCCTACGACCTGGCGCGGCTGGTGCGGGACCGGCTGCACGACCTGATGGCATCCACGGGCGCCGCTGCCGCCACCCGCCGCCGCGTCAACAAGCTCGCCGACTCACTGGACGTCCCGCGCGAACGGGTGCGCCAGTGGACGCTCTACCGCGCGGTCGAGTCCGCGTGCCGGCAGTACGCGGGCGGCAGCGCGGCGGACGCGGAGATGCTGCTGGAGTTCGCCGCCTGGCTGTGACGCCGGCTGGGACGCCGTAGGGCCCCGCCGGGGCGGGGCCCTGTCCTTCGCGGCTGCTTGCCGACTCTCAGCCGGGCAGGCTCAGGTGACGCCGTCAGTCCTGGGTGAGCCGCGTGATCGCGTCGTCGATGGGCAGCTCCTCGCGCTCGCCCGTACGGCGGTCCTTCAACTCCACGCGGCCGTCCTTGATGCCGCGACCCGCGACCAGGATGGTCGGCACGCCGATCAGCTCGGCGTCGGTGAACTTCACACCCGGGGAGACACTCGCACGGTCGTCCACCAACACCCGCACCCCGGCCGCGCCGAGCCGCTCGGCGATCTCCAGGGCCGCCTCGGTCTGCTGCGCCTTGCCCGCCGCGACCACGTGCACATCGGCCGGCGCCACCTCGCGGGGCCAGCACAGCCCCTGCTCGTCGGCGTGCTGCTCGGCGAGCGCCGCCACCGCGCGGGAGACGCCGATGCCGTAGGAGCCCATCGTGACGCGGACCGGCTTGCCGTCCTGACCGAGCACATCCAGCTCGAACGCGTCGGCGTACTTGCGGCCCAGCTGGAAGATGTGACCGATCTCGATGGCACGGTCCAGCTCGATACCGGCACCGCACCTCGGGCAGGGGTCGCCCGGCTCGACCACGACGACATCGAGGTACTGGTCGACCTCGAAGTCCCGGCCGCAGACCACGTTGCGGGCGTGCTTGCCCTCCTCGTTGGCGCCGGTGATCCAGGAGGTGCCGGGCGCCACCCGGGGGTCGGCCAGGTAGCGGAACGCCTTGCCGGCCATCCCGCCCTGCGGGCCCACATAGCCGCGGACCAGGTCCGGACGGCCCTCGAAGTCCTCGGCGGTGACCAGCTCGACCGTGGCGGGTGCCAGGTGCTCGCCGAGCTTGCCCAGATCCACCTCGCGGTCGCCGGGCACACCCACAGCGGTGAGTTCGCCGTCCACCTTCACCAGCAGGTTCTTCAGCGTCGCCGAGGCGGGCACGCCCAGGTGCTCGGCCAGGGTCTCGATGGTCGGGGTGTCCGGGGTGTCGAGCTTCTCCACCGGGTCGTGCCCCTCGACGGTGGACGGCGACACGGCGACGGAGACGGCCTCGGTGTTCGCCGCGTAGCCGCACTGCGGGCACTGCACATAGGTGTCCTCGCCGGCCGCGGCGGGCGCCAGGAACTCCTCGGACGCGGAGCCGCCCATGGCACCCGAGACGGCCGACACGATGCGGTAGTCCAGACCCAGGCGCTCGAAGATGCGCTTGTAGGCGACGCGGTGCGCCGCGTAGGACTCGGCCAGGCTCTCGTCGGAGACGTCGAAGGAGTAGGAGTCCTTCATCGTGAACTCGCGGCCGCGCAGGATGCCGGAGCGCGGCCTGGCCTCGTCCCGGTACTTGGTCTGGATCTGGTAGAGCGTGACCGGCAGGTCCTTGTAGGAGGTGCACTGGTCCTTGACGACCTGCGCGAAGATCTCCTCGTGGGTCGGGCCGAGGAGGTAGTCGCCGCCCTTGCGGTCCTTGAGGCGGAACAGCAGGTCGCCGTACTCCTCGTAGCGGCCGGAGACCTCGTAGGGCTCCTTGGGCAGCAGCGCCGGGAGCAGCACCTCCTGGCCGCCGATGGCGTCCATCTCCTCGCGCACGATGCGGGTGACGTTATCCAGCACCTGCTTGCCGAGCGGGAGCCACGTCCAGATCCCGGCGGCGGTACGACGCACGTACCCGGCGCGGACCAGCAGCTTGTGGCTGAGCGTCTCCGCGTCGGCCGGGTCGTCACGCAGCGTCTTCAGCATCGACCGGGACAAACGCTGGACACGGGCTGCCATGGGGACTCCTGCTCGGGGCTGTACTCGCGATGAGTGACGGAACACGTCGATGCGGAGCCTATCGGCCCGGACCGGTGGCACGGAAACGAGATCGCCTCCCCACGTCGGCCACGGGTCACCGCGTCAGCCGGAAGTCCCCCGCACCAACGGCAACCACGCCCCCATCACCGCATAGGGCTGCGCGGCGCTGGGGAACTGCACCCGGCGGGCCAGGTCGTGGTAGCCCAGGCTGCGGTAGAGGGCGCGGGCGGGGCTGTCGAGGTCGAGGGCGGACAGGAGCGAGCGGGGCTCGGCGGCGGAGTCGGTGAGGCGGGTGATCAGCTCGCGTCCGATGCCGCGGCGCTGGAAGGCGGGGTGCACATGCAGCTCCGTGATGACGAAGGCGTCGTCCAGCCAGCCCTCGCGGCCCTGCTGGCGCAGATACGGCTCCACGACCGTCGACCACCACTGGGAACGGTCGTTCGGCATCCCGTAGACGAAGCCGACGAGCCGGCCCTCCTCGGTGGTGGCGCCCAGTGCGCGCGCGCCGGGGGAGGTCATATGGCGCAGCACGATGTGTCTGCGTACGCCGATCTCCTCGTCGGTCAGCCCGAAGGCGACGGCCTGGACGGCGAGTGCCTCGTCGACGCGGGCTGCGAGGTCGAGCGGGCCGGTGACCACTCTCCGGGGATCCGGGAGCTGTCCCCCGGCTGTGTGCGGCATGGCGGGGAGGCTACTTCCTCGGCCGTGTCCGCGCGAAGAGGCGGCGCAGCTCGGCGGCCCCCCGGCGACGGTCTCAGAACAGCACGCTCATGAATGCGCCGACCTCGCGGAAGCCGACGCGGTGATAGGCGGCGCGCGCCGGTGCGTTGTAGTCGTTGACATAGAGGCTCACCAGCGGGGCGACGTCGCGCAGGGCGTAGCCGACGACGGCGGCCATGCCGGTCTCCGACAGACCCTCACCGCGCCGCTCGGGGGCCACCCAGACGCCCTGGATCTGACAGGCGTAGGGCGTGACGGCGCCGATCTCCGCCTTGAAGACGACGCGGCCGTCCTCGATGCGGGCGAAGGAGCGTCCGGTGCTGACCAGTTCGGCGACCCGCGCCTGGTAGACGAGCCCGCCGTCACCGGCCAGCGGGGAGATGCCGACCTCCTCGGTGAACATGGCCACGCAGGCGGGCAGCACCAGGTCCATCTCGCTCTTGGCGACCCGGCGCACCAGCGGGTCGGGCGCGATCTCGCCCGGCACCCGGTCGGTGACGAGCAGCGGCTGGTTGGGGCGCACCTCACGGGCCGGGCCCCAGTGCGGCTCCAGGTAGGACCACAGCTCGGCGGTCGGGCCGGCCGGGCCGACGATGGACGAGCAGCGGCGGCCCTGGCGGCGGGCCCGCTCGGCGAACGCGCGGACGGACTCGGGCCCCGCGCACAGCGGAACGAGGTTGGCTCCGCTGTAGCAGAGGGCCTCCAGCCGGCCGTCCTCGTACCAGCCCCACATCTCGCCGCCGAGGCGCCAGGGGTCGAGCCCGGAGCTTTGCACGCGGGCTGCGACGAACGCGTTGTTGACCGGCTCCCGGCGCAGAACGGCGAGCGCGTCCTGCAGCTCGGCCGGTTCGACGACCTTGAGGGAAGTGGTGGTCAACAACGGTCTCGGTGCCTCACCGTGCGGCCCGCGGGCGCCGTGCGGCCCGTGGGCGTAAGGAACGATCTGCCTGGCACTGTACCTGGGCGTACGGCAGGCCGCCGCCGCGTGGCCGTGTCCGGCCGCGCGGCGGTGCCGCCGAGCGGGTGCCGCCGTGCGGTCGCCGCAGCGCGGTCACCGTCGCGCGGGTGCTGTGCAGGCGCGCTGCACTGGTCCGGCGGCTGGTGTCAGCCCGCGGTCGTCACCACCGGCTCGCCGGAGGCGACCCCGTCCTTCTCCATCTGCTCGGCGATCTTCATGGCCTCGTCGATGAGCGTCTCGACGATCTTGGACTCGGGGACGGTCTTGATGACCTCGCCCTTGACGAAGATCTGGCCCTTGCCGTTGCCGGAGGCGACCCCCAGATCGGCCTCGCGGGCCTCCCCGGGACCGTTGACGACGCAGCCCATGACCGCGACGCGCAGCGGGACGTCCATGCCCTCCAGACCGGCGGTGACCTCGTCGGCGAGCTTGTAGACGTCCACCTGGGCGCGGCCGCAGGACGGGCAGGAGACGATCTCCAGGCCGCGCTGGCGCAGCCCGAGGGACTCCAGGATCTGGATGCCGACCTTGACCTCCTCGGCGGGCGGCGCCGAGAGGGAGACCCGGATCGTGTCGCCGATGCCCTCGCTGAGCAGGGCGCCGAAGGCGACGGCCGACTTGATGGTGCCCTGGAAGGCGGGGCCGGCCTCGGTGACGCCGAGGTGCAGCGGGTAGTCGCAGCGCTGGGCGAGCAGCCGGTAGGCGTTGACCATCACGACCGGGTCGTTGTGCTTGACCGAGATCTTGATGTCGCGGAAGCCGTGCTCCTCGAAGAGCGAGCACTCCCACAGCGCGGACTCGACCAGCGCCTCGGGGGTGGCCTTGCCGTACTTCTCCAGCAGGCGCTTGTCGAGCGAGCCGGCGTTGACGCCGATGCGGATGGGGGTGCCGGCGGCGGAGGCCGCGGTGGCGATCTCCTTGACCTTGTCGTCGAACTGCTTGATGTTGCCGGGGTTGACGCGGACGGCGGCACAGCCGGCGTCGATGGCCTGGAAGACGTACTTCGGCTGGAAGTGGATGTCGGCGATCACCGGGATCTGCGACTTCCGGGCGATCGTGGCGAGGGCGTCGGCGTCGTCCTGTGTGGGACATGCCACACGGACGATCTGGCAGCCGGACGCCGTCAGCTCGGCGATCTGCTGCAGCGTCGAGCCGATGTCCGCGGTGCGCGTCGTGGTCATGGACTGCACGGAAACGGGCGCGTCTCCCCCGACCGCGACCGTCCCCACCTGGATCTTCCGGCTGACCCTGCGGTCGGCGAGCTTGGCCGGAACGTCCGGCATTCCGAGCGAAATCGCTGTCATCAGCGTGCAACCCCAACGGTGTCGTTCAAGTCCCGGGTTCGGCGGGCTCCAGGCATCCGAGATTACGGCACCGGCCTCGCAGGGAGCACATCGTTCACCGAAGAATGCCGCAAATGGTGACGCCCGTGCAGGAATCGCACGGGCGTCACAGCCTGGAACAGCCGTCCGGCTACCCGGTGAGTCTGACCGGATTCACCACGTCGGCCACCAGCACCAAAAGGGTGAAGCACAGGAAGATCCCGGCCACCACATAGGCGACGGGCATCAGCTTGGCGACGTCGAAGGGGCCCGGGTCCGGCCGGCGGAAGACCTTGGCCAGATTCCGCCGCAGCGACTCCCACAGGGCGCCGGCGATGTGTCCGCCGTCCAGCGGCAGCAGCGGCAGCATGTTGAACAGGAACAGGCTCAGATTGAAGCCCGCGACCAGGAAGAGCATCGTCGCCACCCGCTGGCTCGGCGGGATGTCCAGCGAGAAGACCTCACCGCCCACCCTGGCGGCACCCACCACGCCCATCGGCGAGTCCTGTTTGCGCTCGGCGCCGTCGAAGGCCGCGTTCCACAGGTCGGGCACCTTGCCCGGCAGGGCGATCAGCGCCTCGACACCGTTGGCCATCATGTCGCCCATCCGGTCCACGGCCTGCGGGAAGGACTGCTGGACGATGCCGCTGGCCGGGGTGAAGCCGAGGAAGCCGGCGGTGACGTACTCGTCGGGGACGTAGGAGCCGTTGCCGTCGGACTTGGAGACCTTGTTCTTGATCAGGTCGGCGTGCAGCGTGCGCTTCTCGCCGTCCCGCTCGACGGTGAGGGTGGCCGGACCCGTGGTGTCGCGGATGCGCTGCTGGAGGGCGCCCCAGTCCTCGACGCGCCGCCCGTCGAAGGAGACGATCTTGTCACCCGGCTTGAGGCCCGCGGCCTTGGCCGGGGAGTCCTTGGCGTCCTCGGGGCACTTGTCGGTCTGCGCCGAAGCGGGGATCACACACTCCGAGACCGTGGAGACGGTGGTCGTCTGGGTGTTGATGCCGAAGGTCATCAGCACCGTCAGGAAGATCACCACGGCCAGCACCAGGTTCATGAACGGCCCGGCGAACATCACGATGACGCGCTTCCACGGCTTGCGCGTGTAGAGCATCCGGTGCTCGTCGCCGGGCTGCAGCTCCTCGTAGGCGGCGGCACGTGCGTCCTCGATCATGCCGCGGAACGGCGAGGAGGAGCGCTGCCGGACGGCGCCGTCGTCGCCGGGCGGGAACATGCCGATCATGCGGATGTAGCCGCCGAGCGGCACGGCCTTGATGCCGTACTCCGTCTCGCCCTTGCGCTTGGACCACAGCGTGGGTCCGAAACCCACCATGAACTGCGGCACCCGGACCCCGAACAGCTTGGCCGTCGAGAAGTGTCCCAGCTCGTGCCAGGCGATGGAGAAGAGCAGGCCGACGACGAAGACGACTATGCCGAGGATGGTCATGAACGCCGTCATGCGCGGGCCTCCGCTGTTGCTGTGGCGGACCGTACCGCCAGTTCACGGGCGCGGGCGCGCGCCCAGGTCTCTGCGGCCAGGACATCGGGAAGGGTCAGCCCGGTTCCGTCCGGTGTGCCGTGCTCTTCGACCACAGCCGCCACCGTATCCACGATGCCTGTGAACGGCAGCCTTCCGGCCAGAAACGCCTCGACGCACTCCTCGTTCGCCGCGTTGAAGACGGCGGGCGCCGTGCCGCCCAACGCGCCCACCCGGCAGGCCAGCGGCACGGACGGGAACGCCTCCTCGTCCAGCGGGAAGAAGTCCCAGGACATCGCCTCGGTCCAGGAGAAGACGGGTCCGGCGTCCGGCACCCGCTCCGGCCAGCCGAGCCCGAGCGCGATCGGCAGCCGCATGTCCGGGGGGCCGCACTGGGCGAGTGTGGAGCCGTCCGTGAACTCCACCATCGAGTGGACGGCGGACTGCGGATGGACCACGACCTGGATGTCCTCGAACGGAATGTCGTAGAGCAGATGCGCCTCGATGACCTCCAGCCCCTTGTTGACCAGGGTGGCCGAGTTGACGGTGATCACCGGCCCCATGTCCCAGGTGGGGTGGGCCATCGCCTCCTGCGGCGTCACATCGGCGAGCTCGGCCCTGCTCCGCCCCCGGAACGGGCCGCCCGAGGCGGTGACGAGCAGCTTGCGCACCTCGGCGCGGGTGCCGCCCATGAGGGCCTGGAAGAGCGCCGAGTGCTCCGAGTCGACGGGCACGATCTGGCCCGGCCCGGCCACCGCCTTGACCAGCGGGCCGCCGACGATGAGGGACTCCTTGTTGGCCAGCGCCAGTACCCGGCCCGCCTCCAGGGCCGCCAGGGTCGGGGCCAGACCGATGGAGCCGGTGATGCCGTTGAGCACCGTGTGGCACGGGGAGGCGGCCAGTTCCGTGGCGGCGTCCGGACCGGCCAGCAGCTCGGGCAGCGGTTCGGCCGTGCCGTAGGCCGCGCCCAGCGCCGCGCGCAGGGCGGGCACCGTTTCCTCGCGGGCCACGGCCACCGTGCGCACCCCCAGCCGGTGCGCCTGCTCGGCCAGCAGTTCGACCCGGCCGCCCGAGGCGGCCAGCGCGGTGACCCGGAAACGGCCGGGGTTCTTCAGTACGACGTCGACGGCCTGCGTGCCGATCGAACCCGTCGAGCCGAGGATCACGATGTCGCGCGGTGCGCCCGTCTGCGACGCTGCTGCCGTGCCACTGCCGTTGCCGGAGGGCTCCGAAGGCTCAGTGCCGGGGTAGCGCAGATGCGGGTCAGCGAGGGAGTCGGTCATGCCCCCATTGTGTCCGCTCCCGGCAGCCGCCCGGACAGCGCACCGGGTGCGAGGCCGGGTGCATGCGGCTCCCCCGCGCCCCGCCCCCGCTCACGCCGTCTCGTGCGCGAGCGGGAGGGGGCGTGGCCCGGAGCGCCGCCGGCGTGCGGTCACGGGATGCGGCGGTGCACATTCTCCTTCTTGGCCGGTCCCGGCGTGGCGTCGGCGATCCACGGCCCCTCGGTGGACGCGTCGATGACGCCCTCCTCCAGCCAGGTGTAGGAGCCGTCCAGGACCTGGCGGACGACCTTGCGGTCCAGGTCGTCGGTGTTGCTCCACAGCCGCCCGAACAGTTCTTCGACGCGGATGCGGGACTGCTGACAGAACGCGTCCGCCAGTTGGTGGGCGGCCTGCCCGTCGGCGCCGTCGCGGCACAGCTTCTCGGCGCGTACACAGGCGGCGCTCATCGCGAACAGTTCGGCGCCGATGTCCACGATGCGGCCGAGGAAGCCCTGCTTGGTCTCCATCCGGCCCTGCCACCGGGACATGGCGTAGAAGGTGGAGCGGGCCAGCTTGCGTGCCGCGCGCTCGACGTAGCGCAGATGCCCGGCGAGGGTGCCGAACTCCCCGTACGTACGCGGCAGCTGGCCCGGTCCCGCGACCAGCTTGGGCAGCCACTTGGCGTAGAAGGTGCCTGCGGCCAAGGCCGCCTTGCGCTTGTCGGCGAGGGGCTTGTCCGGGTCGATGAGGTCGCCGGCGACGGACAGATGCGCGTCCACGGCCTCCCGGGCGATCAGCAGATGCATGATCTCGGTCGAGCCCTCGAAGATGCGGTTGATCCGCAGATCGCGCAGCAACTGCTCGGCGGGAACGCCGCGTTCGCCGCGCGCCGCCAGCGACTCGGCGGTCTCGAAGCCCCGGCCGCCGCGGATCTGCACCAGCTCGTCGGCGATCTTCCACGCCATCTCGCTGCCGTAGAGCTTGGCGAGTGCGGCCTCGATACGGATGTCGTTGCGTTGCTCGTCGGCCATCTGGGAGGACAGGTCGAGCACCGCCTCCAGGGCGAACGTCGTCGCCGCGATGAAGGAGATCTTGCTGCCGACGGCCTCGTGCTTGGCGACCGGCCTGCCCCACTGGACGCGCGCCTGCGACCACTCACGGGCGATTTTCAGACACCATTTCCCGGCGCCCACACAGGTGGCGGGCAGCGACAGCCGACCAGTGTTGAGGGTGGTCAGCGCGATCTTCAGCCCCGCGCCCTCGGGTCCGATCCGGTTGGCGGCCGGGACCCGGACCCGGTGGAAGCGGGTCACGCCGTTCTCGATGCCGCGCAGCCCCATGAAGGCGTTGCGGTTCTCCACGGTGATCCCCGGGGAGTCGGCCTCGACGACGAAAGCGGTGATGCCGCCCTTGTGCCCGTCGGCCCGGCGCGGATCGTCGGCGGCGGGCTCGGGGACGCGGGCCATGACGACCAGGAGGTCGGCGACGACCCCGTTGGTGGTCCACAGCTTCACCCCGTCGAGCACATACTCTTCCCCGTCGCTCTCGGGAACGGCGGTGGTCGCCAGCCGGGCGGGGTCGGAGCCGACGTCGGGCTCGGTCAGCAGGAACGCGGAGATGTCGGTACGGGCGCAGCGGGGCAGGAAGGCGTCCTTCTGCTCCTGGCTGCCGAACAGCTTCACCGGCTGCGGCACACCGATGGACTGGTGCGCGGACAGCAGCGCCCCGACGGCCGGGCTGGCGGAGCTGACCAGGGCGAGCGCCTTGTTGTAGTAGACCTGGGTGAGCCCGAGGCCGCCGTACTCGGTGCCGACCTTCATACCGAGCGCCCCGAGCTCCTTGAGGCCGCTGAGCACCTCGTCGGGGATACGGGACTCGCGTTCGATCAGTGCGCCGTCGATCTTGGCATCGGCGAACTCGCGCAGCCTGGCCAGGAAGTCCTCACCGCGCGCGACGTCGTCGGCCGCCGGTTCCGGGTGCGGGTGGATGAGGTCGAGACGGAAGCGGCCGAGGAACAGCTCTTTGGCGAAGCTCGGCTTGCGCCAGTCCTTCTCTCGGGCTGCCTCGGCGACTTCGCGTGCTTCACGCTCGGAGACGGTCATCTCGCTCACCTCGAAACGGTGTGGAGGCGGATACGCGGTGCGGGACGGACGGTGGCTGCTGACGACTGGTCGCTGTCTGCTGTTGGGGTCGGCCGGCTGGTGTTCGTGTCGGCTGTCTGCTGTTCGTACCCGTTTCAGTGCTGCCCGCGTCGGGGAGCCACCGGCGACTACCGACGGGTGCTACTCGGTCGTATGTACCCGATTCATCCCCGGCGTACCAGACGCCGCGCACGAAAGCGCCCCACCTACCGCACCCGCTGCTCCCCCGAGCCGTCCGCATGGCCGCCGCCCGGGGTCACCAGTCCGGTCTCGTAGGCGAGCACGACGGCCTGCGCGCGGCTGCCGATGTCCAGCTTGGCCATCGTGCGGTTGAGGTGCGTCTTGACGGTCGACTCACTGATGACGAGTGTCTCGGCGATCTCCGCGTTGGACAGCCCGCCCGCCACCAGACGGAGCACGTCCAGTTCGCGGCTGGTGAGCGCGTCGAGCGTCTCGGGCGGCGGGCCTGCGGGGTCGGTCCGCGGGGCGTACGCCTCGATGAGGCGGCGGGTGACGCTCGGTGAGAACAGCGTGTCGCCCTCCGCGACGGCCGCGATGGCCGCCAGCAGCCGCTGCGGCCCGGTGTCCTTGAGCAGGAAGCCGCACGCCCCGGCGCGCAGCGCGGCGTAGACGTACTCGTCCAGGTCGAAGGTGGTCAGCACCAGGATGCGGGGCAGCGGCTCGCAGGCGGTCTCCAGGATGCGCTCGGTGGCGGTGATACCGCTGGTGCCCGGCATCCGGATGTCCATCAGGATGACGTCGGGCCGCTGCTCGGCTGCGAGTTGGACGGCCTCGTCACCGTCGGACGCCTCCCCGACCACCTCCATGTCCGGCGCGGCGCGCAACAGAGCGGCGACACCCGCCCTGATGAGCACCTGGTCATCGACGACGAGCACCCTGGTCGTCACCGTGTGTGTCCCCTCTGTGCCGTCAGGCGGGGAGGATCAGCCGCACCTCGAATCCACCGCTCGCCCGAGGCCCGGCGTGCAGCCGGCCCCCGTAGATCCTGGCGCGCTCCCGCATCCCAATCAAGCCGTGCCCGCCCGGAGGCGGCGCACCAGTGCCCGGCGGAGCGGGGACCCGGCGACCCGCACCGCCCGCGCCGTCCGTGCGGCCTCTCCTGCCGCCGCTGCCGGTACGGCCACCCTCGCCGCCCGTACGACCGCGGTCGGCGCCCGTACGGCCCTCCTCGGCGCTCCTACGGCCCTCCTGGGCGCTCCTGCGGCCGTCGTCGGTGACCGTCACGGTCAACTGGCGGGGCTCGTAGGCGACGGTGACGGACGCCTGGGCCGGATAGGCGTGCTTGAGCACATTGGTGAGCGCCTCCTGGACGACGCGGTAGGCGCACTGGCCCGCGCCGGGCGCGAGGGAGCGGGGCTCTCCTGTGACGGTGAAGCGGACGGGGACGCCGGCGCCGCGCACCCGTTCGGCGAGTTCCGGCAGCTGGTCGAGGCCTGGTGCAGGCCCGAACTCCGTCTGGTCGTCGGTGCCCTGGACGAGTCGCGGACCGCCGTCCCCCGGCCGGTCGCCGCCTTCCACCCGCAACACGGCCAGCAGGCGGCGGAGTTCGCCCAACGCCTCGGTGGAGGTGTCGGCTATGGTGCCGAGCGCTCCGCGCGCGGTCTGCGGGTCGGTGTCGAAGACATAGCCGGCCAGGCCCGCCTGCACGGATATCACCGACATGTGGTGCGCCACCACGTCGTGCAGCTCGCGGGCGATGCGGACCCGTTCCTCGGCCACCGCGCGCCGCTCGGCCCCCGCCCGCTCGCGGCGCAGCTGGCCGGTCAACCGGGCCAGCTCGACGTTGCGCTGCGCGGACTTGCGCGCCAGATAGCCGAAGCCGCAGATGACGCTGGTGTAGAGCACGCTCTGGCCGAGCACGGTGGCCCAGGAGCTCTCCACACCTGTCGTCCCCGCGAAGTTCCACACTGCTGCGAGCAGCAGCGCACACAGCGCCGCCTCGCGCAGCGGGCGCATGGACGCGACGGTGTAGAGCGCGAGAAGGGGGCCGAGGGTGTTGACGACGGGCCAGTAGTCGAGCGCTACGTACACCGTCCAAAGGGCCAGGACCGTCAGGCACAGCGTGAACGGGATCCGGCGGCGGGCCACGAGCGGCAGGTTCACCGCACAGGTCAGCGCCACCCCCGTGGCATCGAGACCCGACCAGCCCGTCGGGACCCGGTCGTGGCCCAGCAGCAGGCTGACGGCGGTGATGGCGAGCGCGATGGCGCTGTCGTACGCCCAGGCCGGCACGCGCTCAGCCCTGTGGCGCAGTCGGGTCCAGGCCGTCGTGCTCCGCATCGTCGCAGCGTAGCGATCCCCCGGCGGCGCCCTCATCCACCGGACGCGCTGTGTGGGACACCGGCTGCCTACCGCGGTGGTACGACATGGGCAGTCGGCTACCGCAGAAGGACAGGTTCCACTTACCGCCGTGCGGTGACGACCCGCGGACGCCCGCGGCGTACCTTCGGAAACCAGGAAGAGCGCCACGCCCCGGGGGACGGGGGTGGGTCACGGTCGGGGGGGCCGTGGCCGCGAAGCAGCCTCAGGGCGTGGCGCTGTTCGACGCCGCCGCGTGACCGCTGAGCATCAGCACCACGGTGACGACCAACAGCAGCAGTGCGACAACCGCGACGACGACGGTCAGGGTGCGGCCGATCCGTCGCCGCTGCCACTCCTCGCGTAGGCGCATGGACCCACCTCCCCTGCGGGCTACCGCCCCGCGTGCGCGGACTTCCGATCTCGCGAGTCGCACACGAGTACCTCGGAATCACATTCCCAGGCACTGTAGTCGCGCTCAGGGGACGACGCGGAAATGGGTCGTCAGCCTGCCCTCGTCATGGATGTGGAAAGCGATCATCGGCGGCAGCCCGTAGTCGATGGGCCCGCCTTCCTCGCCCTCCCAGGGCATCTTCAGGGTCGAGACCACACCGGGCGCCGCCACCAGCGGCAGCCCGGCGAAGGAGGTCACGGCCGGGGTGTGGCTGTGACCGCACAGCAGCCCTGCCACATGGCCGTGCCTGCCGACCACCTCGGCCAACCGCTCCTCGCCAAACTGCCGGATCGGATCGACGTACTGGCCGTGCAGCGCAACGGGCGGGTGGTGGAAGCAGACGAAGGCCGGCTTGTTGGCCGGCGCCCCGGCCAGCGCCTGGTCGAGCCAGGTGAGGGTGGCGTCGTCGAGATAGCCGTGCCCCTTGCCCGGCACGCTGGAGTCGCACATCAAGAACGTAGCGCCCAGCAGTTGGTGCACCTGGTTGACCGGTGAGACGTCGGCCGCGTCTCCGTTCAGCAGTACGGAGCGGTAGGGGCCGCGCGCGTCGTGGTTGCCCGGGCAGATCAGCGGGAGCACCCCGTGGTCGGCGAAGAGCTTTGCCGCCAGGGTGTATTCGGCCTCCTCACCGTGATCGGCGATGTCCCCGGTGAGCAGGACGGCGTCGAGTTGGCCGGGCAGGCCGGCGAGACAGGCGAGCACGCGCTCGGCGCGCTCGCGGGCACGGGCTCCACCGTCGCCCCGGTCCTGGCCCAGGTGGATATCGCTGAACTGCGCGAAGGCGAACATCAAATGGTCCTCGCTGGGTCGATTGTTCCTGGTCACTGTGGTGTACCGCTCGGTCCTGCGCTGCTGGACCCCCATGCCGACCTTCCGGGCCCCTCATGCCGACTTCCAGGCCGGCTCGGGATCAGTCGTCCGCGTCCGTGTGTGTTGCCCGTCGGCCTGTCTTTGTCAGCTCTTCCAGTGGACGGCGAAAGCGCGAGCCGGGTTGTCCACGAAGAGCTGCCGCGCCGCCGCCTCGCCCAGCTCTCGGGCGACCCGCGGCCGCAGTACACGCGTGATGTACGGCACCCCCGTCTCCGCGCGGGCCGTCGCGGTGACCGTGTCGCCGCCCAGCAGCAGGCGGTCGCCGTAGCCCTGCTCCAGCAGCCGGCTCAGACTGTCGAACAGGCGCCAGTCCGTGGCGTGATGAGTGCGCGAGGGACCGTCGAAGACCAGCCACGCACCGGACCGTGCGGCCTCGCGCTGCATCCGCACATCCGGGCACCGCCCCAGATGCCCCAACAGCACGCTGGAGGGCGGCACCTCCCCCTGCTCGCACAGAAGCTCCAGTACGTCCGTCGCCCCGGTGCCCAGTTCGAGGTGTACCGCGATCGGCGCACCGGTCGCGTGGTGCGCCTCGGCCGCGGCAGCCATCGTCCGCCGCGCGTACGGGCCGAGCCCGTGGAAATCTCCCGCGACCTTGATCAGTCCGGCACGCGGTGGCTCGCCGCAGACACCACCGCGCACACCGCGCGTCAGCTCCTCCACGAACAGCTCCGCCGGATCGGACGGCAGCTCCTCGGTGTAGTGCTGAGCCTGGTGCAGCCCTGTCGCGGCGACGAGCCGCACTCCGGTGCGCCTGGCGAGCTCCACCAGCGCGCCGGAGCGCCGCCCCATCCCGTAGGGCGTCCACTGCACAAGGCTGCTCCCCCCGTGCTCGGCGAACGCGCGCAACTGCTGCTCGGCGGCTTCGGCGTCGGACAGCTCCTGACCGGGCAACCGGGGGCTGCGCAGGAACAGGTGGTCGTGGGCGTCGCAGACGCCCAGCTCCGAGCCGGGCAGGTCGCCTTCGACGGTACGGACAGCAGCACTCCGGGTCGGCGGGGCAGCCGCTGAGGGCGTGGATATGCGGGTGCCCTGATGAGAGGCCCGTACCGCTCGGCCCCCGTCGCGCGTCATGCGGGAGAGCCCGGTTCGGCGGCGTGGGCGTCCAAAAGCCGCAGCAGGCCGTCCACCGCTTCGTGGAAGGGCCCCGGATCCCCGGCCGAGCGGGCGAGCACATAGCCGCCCTGGACGACGGCGACGACGGTGGCGGCCGTACCGGCCGGGTCGAAGGCCGATCCGAACTCGCCACCGTTCTTCCCCTCTTCGAGCACCTCCGCCAGACGGGACCGCAGCCAGTCGAAGGTCTCCTGCAGCGGGGCGCGGAGCGCGGGGTCCGCGACCACGTCCGGGTCCTGGGCGAGCCCGCCGATCCGGCAGCCGCGCAGCACCGAGCGCTCGCGGCTCAGATAGGCGCGTACGCGCTGCCGGGCGCTCCCCTCGCAGGAGAGATCCGCGTCGGCCGTCGCGCGCATCTCCTCCGCGCTCTTGCGCACCGCGGCGCGCGCCAGGTCGGGCTTTCCGCCGAAGTGGTGGTACATGCTGCCTTGACCGGCGCCCGCCCGCTGTTGGATGGCGCGGGGGCTCGTCCCCACGTAACCGCGCTCCCACAGGAGCTCCTGGGTTGCCTCGATCAGTTTCCCGGCCGTGTCGGTCCCACTCATGAGCACACTGTACATACTAGTAGGTACGGAACTCCAGGAGTGGACGGTCCGGTCCGGCCACCGGAACACCACTGCCGGGCGCCCCGACAGCAGTGCGCTGTGCGAGACACCCGGCAGCAGTGCGCCCGGGGGAAGGAACGGGCTGGGGGGAGGGCTGAGGAAGAGGGAGGGCTGGAGCGGGGAGGCCGGGGCTGCGGACAGCCGGCCGGCCTTCCCCGGGCTCAGAGCGCGAGGCCGGTGAGCACCATGACGCGCTCGTAGGTGTAGTCCTCCATCGCGAACCGCACGCCCTCGCGGCCCACACCGGAGTCCTTGACACCGCCGTACGGCATCTGGTCGGCGCGGTAGGACGGTACGTCGCCGACGACGACACCGCCGACCTCCAGCGCGCGGTGCGCACGGAAGGCGGCCTGCACATCGTGGGTGAACAGCCCGGCCTGCAGGCCGTACTTGGAGTCGTTGACGGCCGCGAACGCCTCCTGCTCGCCGTTCACCTTCACGAACGACATGACCGGGCCGAAGACCTCCTCGCAGCCGATCTGGGTGTCGGCGGGCACGTTCTCCAGGACCGTCGGCTCCACCGTCGCACCGTCCCGCTTGCCGCCCGTGAGCACCTTGGCCCCGGCGGAGACGGCCTCGCCGATCCAGGACTCGACCCGGCGCGCGGCGTCCTCGCTCACCAGCGGACCGACGTCGGTGGACTCGTCCGAGGGGTCACCGGTGTTGAGCGCCTCGACAGCCGCCACCACCTTGGGCACCAGGCGGTCGTAGACCGAGGCGTCCGCGACGACCCGCTGCACGGAGATGCAGGACTGACCCGCCTGGTAGTTGGAGAAGGTGGCGATCCGCTGCGCGGCCCAGTCCAGGTCCGCCTCGGAGGAGTAGTCGCCCAGCACGACAGCCGCGCCGTTGCCGCCCAGCTCCAGGGTGACGCGCTTGCGCGGCGCGGAGTCCAGGATGGACCAGCCGACCGGCGCCGATCCCGTGAAGGAGATGATCGGCAGCCGCTCGTCCTGCACCAGGCCCGGCATCTGGTCGTTCGGCACCGGCAGCACCGACCAGGAGCCCGCCGGCAGCTCCGTCTCCGCCAGCAGCTCGCCCAGGATCAGCCCGGACAGCGGGGTGGCGGGCGCGGGCTTGAGAATGATCGGCGTACCGACCGCGAGCGCCGGGGCGACCTTGTGGGCACACAGGTTGAGGGGGAAGTTGAACGGCGCGATGCCCAGGACCGGGCCATAGGGGAAGCGGCGGGTGAAGGCGAGCCTGCCCGTGCCGCCCGCGTCCGAGTCGAGGCGCTGGGCCTCGCCCCCGTTGAAGCGGCGGGCCTCCTCCGCCGCCCAGCGGAAGACGGAGATGCAGCGGCCGACCTCGCCGCGCGCCCACTTCATGGGCTTGCCGTTCTCCGCCGAGATCAGCTGCGCGATCTCGTCCGTGCGCTCCACAAGACGGCGTGTGATGTGGTCGAGTGCCGCCGCGCGGACGTGCGCCGGGGTGGCGGAGAACTCGTCGGCGACCGCGGCGGCAGCGGCCACGGCCTCCTCCACCTGCTCGGGCGTGGGGATGCTGACGGTGCCGACGTTCCTGCCGTCCCAGGGCGAGGTGACATCGAGCGTGCTGTCGCCGGTGGCCTTGCGGCCGGCGAGCCAGAATGCGTGAGGAGAAGTCGCTGTCGTCACTGCGGATCGCCTTCCGGATGCGGGAGAGTGGCTCGGTTCGAGCTCCACGGTAGGGCGTCGGAGCCCGCCCGCTTCTTCGCCGGGATGGAGCACTTGCGCGGCGCGGTGCTACGGATTGTCGCTGTACGGCTTGTCCCCGTACGGCCGGAGACATGTGGGATGCCCGCGCCGAGGCTGCCGCGCAGGGGCTCCGCAGCGTACCGGCGTCTCACGGGCGCCGGTGAGGCGGCTGCCGCCGCCCAGCGGCAGCCGCAGCTTCCGGCCTCAGCCGGTCGCCTTCAGCGCCAGCCAGAGCTCCATGCGCACGTCCGGATCGTCGAGAGAGCGGCCCAGGATCTCCTCCACCCGGCGCATGCGGTAGCGCAGCGTGTGACGGTGCACCCCGAGTTCGGCTGCGGCGGCGTCCCACTGGCCGTGCCGCGACAGCCAGGCGCGCAGCGAGGCCACCAGATCGCCCCTGCCGTTGGCGTCGTGCTCGCGCAGCGAGCGCAGCAACCCGTCGGCGAAGGCCCGGACGGCGTCGTCGGCCAGCAGCGGCAGCACCGACCCGGCGGCGACGTCCTCGTGCTCCACGAGCGCCACACCACGCCGTCTGGCGACGGACAGCGCCTGGTCGGCCTGTTTGAAGGCGACAGCGGCGGCGGACAGCCCCACAGGTGCGGAGACACCGATCGCCAGCCCCTCGTCACCGCCCCCGCCGGGGCGCCGCCCGGGTTGTGCGGCGGACGCCGTCGCGGCGAACTCCGCGCACGCGGCCGCCGCGGCACCGCCGTCCGAGGCCAGCACCACCAGGCGGGCCCCGTCGGGCACCACGAGCACCGCCTCCCCGTTCCGCGCGGCAGCCGTCTCGACCGCGTCGGCCAGCTCCTCCAGCGGCCAGACGATACGGCTCAGCCGCCCCGTGTCGGACGCCTCGGCCTGCGGGCCACCGCCGCCCGCGCCGACCACGACACCGGAGGCCACCGAGGTCCCGGTCGGGGCGGAGGGGGAGGACACCGCCGCCGCACCGTCCCGGCCGACGGCGGCCGACGCCTGCACGGCGGATCTGGCCCCGCCGGCCTGGCCGGTACCGGCTCTCGCTCCGGTACCGGCTTTCGTGCCCGTTCCCGCTTTCGGGTCCGTTCCGGATTTCGGGTCCGTTCCGGCTTTCGTGGCGGACGGCTTGGCGGTCGGCCTCCCGGTCGGCTTCCCGGTCGGCTTGGGGACGGTGGACCGCGCCGTATCGGCCGTGGTGGAAGCGGTAGCCGACGTGCCGGTCGTGGCGGCCAGGTCGGACAGCCCGCACGGCTCCCCCGCCCGCGCCAGATAGCCGCTGGGCATCTGCGACGACGGACGTGCCGCGGACGCTGTGGGCACCGACGGCGCCGCGGCGGACCCCACCATCTGCGACGTGTGTGCCGCCGCGATGGACTCCTGCGCGAAACGCGCCGCCGCGGCCGACGCCGGCTCGGCGACGATCACCCGCATCGGAGCGTCCAACAGCCCGCCATACAGCTGCCCCGCCACGGCCCGCGCGTGCTCGCCCTCGCCGACGAGCAGCATCTTGAGCACGGCCGCACCCAGCCGCTGCTCGGCCTCCTGCAGCGCACGCGAACGCTCCATGGTGAGGGTCAGCAAGGCTATGGCCGAGTTCACGGCGTACCGCTCCGCCGTGCCGAGCGGCGCCGCCGTACCGACGGCCAGCACCGCCTTGGCGCGTCTGCCGCTGCCGATCGACTGGAGCTCGACGCGGTCGTCCCCGCTGTCCGCCTCGCTGACCACCGCGCTGGCCGGCGTGGGCCGGTCCCGCAGCCGCTCGGCGTCCCCGACGAAGCGGGCCGCCCGGCGCACCGCCCAGGCCGGAGCCGTGGCGACGACCGACCCGGAGGCGTCGTAGAGCGCGGCCCAGCCGTCGACCTGCGAGGCCAGCCTGGCCAGCAGCGCCGAGGGACCCTCCCGGGAGAGCGCGGCGCGCGTCATCTCGCGCTGCGCGTCGAACCCGGCGGTCACAGCGCGGTACTGCTCGGCGGCGATGTCCGCCGAGACCGCCTTGCTGATCGCGATGAAGGGGGTGCGTCTGGGCACCTCCAGCAGCGGGAGGTGCGCGCCCCGGCAGGCGTCGACAAGAGCCTGCGGTACCCCCTCGTAGTTCACGCCCGCCGCGAAGCCGAGCCCCACCACACCCTTGCTGACCAGCTTCTCCACGTAGGCGTGCATCGTCTCGGGGTCGGCCGCGTCCAGCTTGAGCCCCGTGAAGAGGATCAGCTCCCCGCCGTCCATGTACGGCGTCGGGTCGGCGAGCTCACTCGCGTGCGCCCACCGCACGGCGGAATCCAGCCGGTCGTGCCCCGCGAGCACGGAGAGGCGGAGCGCGGAGTTCTGGACGAGCGTGGCAAGAGTCGGTGGCATAACGCACTTCACCGTACAGCCGTCGGCCCGTATTCGGTCCCTCACACATGTGGCACCGTTCGGGGCCCGGGGTCACTCCCCCAGCTTTGTCAGGATCGGCGGCGTACGTTCCCCCCGGACCGTGGTGACGGAGAGCACAGCGTGCTCCGGCTGCAGCTCGTTGGCCAGGTCGGAGGCCGACCAGCGCTCCCGCTGCTCGCTGCGCACGGTCACCGACTCGGCCGTCACATGCTTGCCCGTCGCCAGCCGCCGCACCGCGTGCAGCACGCGGGTGACGGGCTCGTCCGAGACCAGCTGGCGATTGGTGACCGTACGGGTCTGCACCCACTCGGTGCCCCACACCTCGGCGAACCGCTCGGCATCCCACGGCGTGACCCCGGCGCACACCATCCGGCACCCGACGGCACCCAGCAGCGGACCGCGCAGCGGCTCGGGTACGTCGTCCAGCGCCCGCAGCGTCAGCAGGACACCCGCGTGCACCGAACGTAGCCGCTGAAGGCCGCGCAACGCCTGCGGGGTGATCGTCTGAGCCGCGTCGTCCAGCACCAGACAGGCGAACAGCGACTGGTCGCCGCGCGCCACCGCGCACTCGGTGAACTGCGCCAGGATCAGCCGGGCCAGGATGCGCGACGCCTCCGCGTGCCCCCGCTCCGGCAGATCGATACGGACCCGCAGCGGATGCTCCAACGCCCGCAGCGAGAACGGGCGCCGCCCCTCCGCGCTGGGGCTTCCCTCGGGCAGGAAGAAATCCGCGAAGGCGGGCCTGTCCAGCAGCGCGATACGGTCCGCCAGCAGCGCGGCCACGTCCCCCGCCCGCCCGGACTGCCGCTCGAAGGCGTCCAGCTCGCGCAGCTGGGCCTGCCGCCCGTCGGCGCGCAGCGCCTCCCGCAGCGCATCGAGGGCGCCCGGAGCGCCGTCCAGCAGCTCGCGCAGCTCCGGAACGGCGGGGAACCGGCCGTGCACCACGGCGAACGGCCCGATGAGCTGGGCCAGCGACGTCGCCGCGCGCCGGCTGTCGCCGCCCGGCAGCGCGGCCACCAGATCCCCCACCAGCGCCTCGGCCAGCATCCCGGCCGCCTCGTCCGGATCTGTCGTACCGCCGTAGAGGTCGAGATCATGACTGGAGCCCGGGTGCCCGAGCCGGACGACGAGATCGAACGAGTCGTCGGGCACGAAGTGCGAGCCCGCCGGACTCACCGCGATCACGGCTGTCTGACCGGCCAGCGCCTGCAGACACAACGACTCCACCACCGGGCGGGCCAACTTGCTCGTCTTGCCCGTACCCGGCGGGCCGACCGCCAGCGCGGACGTACCCAGCAGCGAGGGATCCAGCGCGATACCCGCGCCCCGGTACTCGTGCGGATTGCGCTCGGAGTCGGCCGCCCTGCCGATACGGACCTGGCGCAGCGGCAGATCGTGCCGCGCGGCACGCACCGGCAGGTCCCGGGCGCCCGACGGGTGCCCGCACGCCGCCGCCCCCTGCGCCAGCACACTCTCCACGAAAGCCTCCAGCCGCTGCGGCCGGGCCCGCACCGCCTGCCACGCCCGGTCGATACGGGCATGGTCCACATCCGTCATCCGCCCCGTCAGCAACTCCTGCGCCAACCGCTCGGCCGCCTCACCCGCACCCCCGGCACGCAGCTCGGGCCACTGGACGGGGTCGAGGTGGGGCGGGGGGACGGGCGCCTGCTGCGGCCCCGCCGCGGCCATCTCGTCCGGCACGAACCCACCCGACTGCGGCCCCCGATCCCCCTTCACCCGCGCCCAGACCCGCCGCGCGAGCTCGTCCCAGCGACCGATGCGGCCGAAGAAGATGGCGAGACCCAGCAGGATTGCGCCGCTGTACAGGTAGGTCGCGAAAAGATACAGCGTGTTGTCGGCCTCCCTCTCCCGCCAAGATTCAGGCATGACGGCAAGCAGGGGCCACCTCCAATAGCTGCCCAAATACCCGTTCCACAGCAGCGACCACAGCAGCCAGCCCATCAAGAACGAGATCAGGGCGCCGCTGACAAGTTGGCGGGCCGGGGTGCGTTCGGGGTCTTCCGGGGGGCGTTGCTTGTAGCCGCAGCGCCAGATGCCGGGGGCCGCCTCCGGGCGGGGCAGTCGCAGCCAGTCGGCCAGCGGGGGTCCGGCCTGCGGGGCGCTCGGCGGCATGGGCGGCGGCCCCGCCGATCCGGCCTCCATGCCGCGCGGGGCAGGAATGCTGCCGCTCCCGCCGGGCGGTGCAGTGGGCGGTGGGGGCAACGGGGCGGACGGCGCGGAGGGAGGGTGCGGCGTCGGGGGCTGACTGGTGGGGGCGGGGGCAGTGTGGTGCGTGCTGCCTGTGCCCTGCTTCCGGTGGGGAAGCCCCATGTCCATGTGCTGCCTCAGCTCCCTGACGCCCCGACGCGCCGGCCCTCGCGGGTCGACGCCCTCCTGCACCCAATCTAGCGGCCGACCACGTCAGTTGGCCCATGGCCGCGTCCCGCACTACGAGACAGCCCGCGCAGCAGACGCCGCAGGTACCCGAAGAGACCGAATAGACCGCCCGGCCCCCCGCCCCCCCGAAGGGCCGGGGGAGCGAGCCCCCGGGCGCGAGGGGCCGGCGGGAGGCACATGGAGCTGCCGTTGTGCGACATGGGGCGGAAGGCAGGCGGGGTCGGGGGTGGGACGGCGGGGCGTATGTCCGTGGTGGCCAACATGCGGGGCGTAGTTCTCCGGAGCGGTGCATGTGTCGGCCGTGCGCGTGCCCCTAGCCTGCGAAGTGCCAGACCCCCGTTCCTCCCGAGGAGTGCGCTATGACCGGAAAGACGGAATTGTCCGGAGGGCCTTCCCTCCCCCAGGAGCGGCGTGTCGTCACCGCCGTCCCCGGGCCCAAGTCGCAGGAGCTGATGGCCCGCAAGCAGGCGTCGGTGGCCAACGGCATCGGGACGGTGCTGCCGGTCTTCGCGCGGCGGGCGGGCGGCGGCGTGCTGGAGGACGTGGACGGCAACTCGTTCATCGACTTCGGCTCCGGTATCGCCGTGACCTCCGTCGGCAACAGCGCGGAGGCGGTCGTACGCCGGGCGACGGAGCAGCTCAACGATTTCACCCACACGTGTGCGATGGTCGTCCCCTACGAGCCGTACGTGCAGGTCTGTGAGGAGCTGGCCAAGGTCACGCCGGGCGACCACGAGAAGAAGAGCGCGCTGTTCAACTCGGGCGCCGAGGCGGTGGAGAACGCCGTCAAGATCGCCCGCGCGCACACCGGCCGTCAGGCCGTCGTGGTCTTCGACCACGGCTACCACGGGCGCACCAACCTCACGATGGCGCTCACCTCCAAGAACATGCCGTACAAGCACAGCTTCGGCCCGTTCGCGCCGGAGGTGTACCGCGTCCCGGTCGCCTACCCCTACCGCTGGCTGACCGGCCCGGAGAACTGCGCCGAGGAGGCCGCGGCCCAGGCCATCGACCAGATCACCAAGCAGATCGGCCCGGACAACGTCGCGGCGATCATCATCGAACCGGTGCTGGGCGAGGGCGGTTTCATCGTCCCGGCCAAGGGCTTCCTGCCGCGGATCCAGCAGTTCGCGCAGGACAACGGGATCGTCTTCGTCGCCGACGAGATCCAGTCCGGCTTCTGCCGTACGGGCCAGTGGTTCGCCTGCGAGGACGAGGGCCTGGTCCCTGACCTGATCACCACCGCAAAGGGCATCGCGGGCGGTATGCCGCTCGCCGCCGTCACCGGCCGGGCGGACATCATGGATTCCGCGCACAGCGGCGGCCTGGGCGGCACCTACGGCGGCAACCCGGTGGCCTGCGCCGCGGCGCTCGGCTCCATCGAGACGATGCGCGAGCTCGATCTGCCCGCCAAGGCGCGCCGCATCGAGGAGGTCATGAAGCCGCGGCTGGAGAAGCTGGCGGAGAAGTCCGACATCATCGGTGACGTCCGCGGCCGGGGCGCCATGCTCGCCATCGAGCTCGTGAAGCCGGGCGGCAAGGAGCCCGACCCGGAGGCCACCGCGGCGCTCGCCAAGGCCTGCCACCAGCAGGGCCTGCTCGTGCTGACGACCGGCACCTACGGCAACGTGGTGCGCTTCCTGCCGCCGCTGGTCATCGGTGAGGACCTGCTCAACGAGGGCCTCGACGTCCTGGAGGAGGCCGTCTCGGGCCTGTGACGACCCTCTCGCGGCTCTTATAGAGCCAAGCCTTGGAGCCTCGCGGGGGCGATGGTAGCCCCCGCGAGGTCCATGTCACCCGAAGTGCGGGCGTTCCGACGCCCGCTCTTTCGCGTTTCCGCTGCCCGCACTTTCGCGTTTCCGGCGCACCCAGGCGCCACTTCGACCACCCCTCTCCCGCGTCCCTCTCCCGTGTCCCCGTGGCCGGTAGCGTGGGGCCGCGGCAGCGGCGCGCACGCTACTCGATCGCGGGCCGAAGTGGGCGGTGACCAGCGAAGGAGCGGGTACCGGTGAAGAATGTGTGCGGGGGCGATGTTCGGTACGTAATGTGCCTGTCGGGTCCTGCTGTCCTGCCGTACGGTTTCTTGAGTCGCCGGGAGGCACGGAGGGCCACCTCCAGCATCCCGGCCCGAGCCGGTCTTTCCCCAAGGCGGGCCCGGTCGTGCCCTCGCGCACGTTCCTCACCGATCGGATAGCCGCTTGTCCCACACCCCCCGGGACCGGCGGGAACCCGGTCGACACGGCCGCCCTGGAACTGTCCCCCCGGTTCCCGGGCGGCCGGCCACGTCCGCGCCCGCGCCCCGTCCGCCGCGTACCCGCTCGCCGCGCACCCGGTCGGTGTTGTCGGCGGTCTGCTGTCTCTGCGTGCTCGTCCTGATCCTCGGCACCTGGCAGGTTCTCGTTCGAGGAGCGCTGGTCGACCGGGACGAGGACCTGGGCGTTGCCCTGCGCGACGCGGCTCCACCACGGGCCCTGGCCGAGGCGCTGGCGGACGTGGGCAACTTGGAGGTGGCCCTGCCGCTGCTCGCTGTGGCGATGGCGCTGTCCCTGTTGCGCTCTCGGGGCCGCACCTGGTGGCCGGTGCTGTGCTACGCGCTGGCGACAGGGCTGCTGGCGCCGCTCGTCTCAGCCGTGAAGGCGTGGACGGATCGCACCGGCCCGCTGGGCGGCGGAGGGTTCTACCCCTCCGGGCATGCGACCATCACGGCAGCGGCCCTGGGCGCCGCGCTGCTCCTCGTCCACTGCGGGCTCTCCCGTGCCGCCCGCTCGTCCGCGTACGTGGTGGTTGCCGTGCTCGTCCTCGGCAACGGGCTCGGGCTGGTGTGGCGGGGCTACCACTGGCCGCTGGATGTGGTGGCCGGCTGGTGTCTGAGCGTGCTGCTGCTGTGCGCGGCCTTCGCCGCCTCCGGTCGGGGACCCGGACGGCTGTCCAGCTGACCACCACGGCTGCCCGCCGGGCGGACGGCCGTGGTGGTCAGCTGTCGAAGCCCAGGCCGACCTTGTCCATCGTCTTCAGCCACAGATTGCGCCGTCCCGCCTGGGCGTCGGAGCGGGCCAGCGACCACTGGGTGAGGCCGATTCCGGCCCAGCGCACCGGCTCCGGGGGGAACGGGAGCGGCTTCTTGCGCACCATCGTCAACGCGGTGCGCTCCGTCCGTTCGCCCGCGAGCAGGTCGAGCATCACCTCGGCGCCGAAGCGGGTCGCGCCGACGCCGAGCCCGGTGAAGCCTGCCGCATAGCTGACGCGGCCGTCCATGGCGGTGCCGAAGAAGGGGGAGAAGCGGGAGCAGGTGTCGATGGCGCCGCCCCAGGTGTGGGTGAAGCGAAGGCCTTCGAGCTGCGGGAAGCAGCGGAAGAAGTGCTGGGCGAGCTTGGCGAAGGTCTCGGGGCGCTGGTGGTAGTCGCGGGAGATGCGGCTGCCGTAGTGGTAGAGGACGTCGTAGCCGCCCCACAGGATGCGGTTGTCCGTGGTGATGCGGAAGTAGTGGAAGTGGTTGGCGTTGTCGCTGAGGCCTTGGCGGTTGTGCCAGCCGATTGCGGCCCGCTGCTCGTCGCTGAGGGGCTCGGTCATCAGCGCGTAGTCGTAGACGGGGACGACGTACGGCCGCACCCGGCGCAGCAGTGAGGGGAAGGCGTTGGTGCCGAGCGCGATGTGCTGGGCGTGGACGCGGCCGTACGGGGTGGCGACGGCGACCTCGGCGTCGCGGGCGCCCAGCCGGGTGGCCGGGGTGTGCTCGTAGACGCGGACACCGGCCTGTTCGCAGGCCCGCTTCAGGCCCCAGGCGAGGCGTGCGGGGTTGACCATGGCCACGCCCGTACGGTCCCAGAGTCCGGCCAGGAAGGTCGGGGAGTCGGCCTCGGCGCGTACCGCGTCGCGGTCCAGCAGGGTCAGCCCGTCCCCCACTCCGAGGGCGTGCGCCTGCTGCTCCCATTCCTCCAGTTCGGCCACATGGTGGGGTTCGGTGGCCACGGCGATCTCGCCGGTGCGTTCGAAGTCGCAGTCGATGCCGTAGCGTTCGACAGCTTCCTCGATGGCGTCCAGGTTGCGCCGCCCCAGCCGCTCCAGTTCGGCGAGTTCGTCGGGCCAGCGGGCGAGGCCGTTGCCGAAGCCGTGGGTGAGGGAGGCCGCGCAGAAGCCGCCGTTGCGCCCGGAGGCGGCCCAGCCGACCTCCTCGCTCTCGACGAGCACGACGTCGCGTCCGGGGTCGCGCTCCTTGGCGAGCAGCGCGGTCCACAGTCCGCTGTAGCCGCCCCCGACGACCAGCAGGTCGCACTGTTCGTCGCCGACGAGTGCCGGGCGGGGGGCGGGGCGGTGGTCGGGGTCGTCCAGCCAGAAGGGGGTGGGCCGGGCGTCGGCGAGGGAGCGGAGGGCAGCTTGAGAGGCCACGGCATCGCTCACGGTTATCGGCTCCTCGTTGCACTCACGACAGTACTCATGGTCATCGGCCAGGCAGTCCTTGTCGCCTTCGTGGTTCGGGCTCGTTCGGGGTTCGTGGTTCGGGGTTCGTGGTCGTTCTTCTGCGCCGCTCGCCATTCATCGCGGCTCATCATCATTTTTCACTGTTCGTCATGTCCGCTTCCCGCCGCGGTGGCGTGGTAGCGCGGCGGCGCGGTCACGACTTCTTGCGGCGGTTGGCCGCGATCTGCCCTCCCAGCACGATGGCGAGCGCCAGTACGAACATGGCCGAGCCGATCACGTTGACCTGCACCGGAACCCCGCGCTGTGCCGCGCCCCAGACGAACATGGGGAAGGTCACCGTCGAGGGGCCGGCGTTGAACTGGGTGATGATGAAGTCGTCGAACGACAGGGCGAAGCTGAGCATGGCGCCGGCGGCTATTCCGGGGGCGGCGAGCGGCAGTGTGACGCGCCAGAACGTCTGGAAGGGCCCCGCGTACAGATCGCGAGCGGCCTCTTCGAGGCGGGGGTCCATGCTCATCACGCGCGCCTTGACGGCGACCACGACAAAGCTCAGGCAGAACATGACGTGCGCGATCAGAATGGTCACGAACCCGAACTGCACACGTGTATTGAGGAAGAGGGTGCCGAGCGAGGCGCCCATCACCACCTCGGGCATGGCCATCGGGAGGAAGATGAGCGCGTTGGTGGTGCTCTTGCCGCGGAAGCGGTAGCGGGCCAGCGCGAAGGCCGCGAAGGTACCGAACGCGGTCGCGAAGAGCGTGGCCAGCACCGCGATCCGCAGGCTGAGCCCCAGCGAGCCGCACAGGTTGGCGACGCCGCACGGGTCGGTCCAGGCGTCGGTCGAGAAGGTGCGCCAGGCGTAGTTGAAGCGACCGGCGGGCTTGTTGAAGGAGAACGCCAGTACGACCAGGTTGGGCACCAGCAGATACGCCAGGGCGGCGCACCCCACCAGGACGACGGCATTTCTGCGCAGCCAGCGCACCGGCGCGGGCGACGGCCGGGAGCGTCCCCCGGACCCGGACCCAGCGCCGGAGCCGGAGGAGCCGGACCCGGCACCGGAACCGGGGGCGGACCCGGAGCCGGCGGAATCGGAGCGGGGGGAGACGCGAACGGTGGTGGACATCAGACGAGCTCCTCCGTTCCGGCCTTGCGCATATAGACGCTGACCATGATCAGGATGAGCGCCATCAGGATGAAGGACATCGCCGCAGCCGTCGGGTAGTCGAGGACGTTGAGGAACTGCTTCTGGATGGCGTTGCCGACCATCTGCTCGTTGGGGGAGCCCAGCAGTTGGGCGTTGATGTAGTCGCCGGACGCCGGGATGAAGGTGAGCAGCGTGCCGGCCACCACACCGGGCAGTGACAGCGGGAAGGTCACCTTACGGAAGGTGGTCGCGGGCTTGGCGTACAGGTCGCGGGCCGCTTCGAGCAGCGAGGTGTCGATCCGCTCCAGCGAGCTGTAGAGCGGCAGGATCATGAAGGGCAGGAAGTTGTAGGTCAGCCCGCAGACCACCGCCAGCGGCGTGGCCAGTACGCGGTCGTCCGCGGTCAGCCCCAGCCAGCTGGTCACATCGAGGACGTGCAGGGAGCCGAGGGCACCGACGACCGGGCCGCCGTCGGAGAGGATCGTCTTCCAGGCCAGGGTGCGGATGAGGAAGCTGGTGAAGAACGGCGCGATCACCAGCACCAGCAGCAGGTTGCGCCATCGGCCGGCCCGCAGGGCGATCATGTAGGCGAGCGGGTAGCCGATGAGCAGGCACAGCCCTGTGGCGACGGCCGCGTAGCCGAACGAACGGACGAAGTGCTCCCCGTAGGTCCCCAGCGCGTCGGTGTAGTTCGAGAACTGCCAGGTGACGCGGAAGCCTTCCTCCAGTGAGCCGCTCTGCACGGAGGTGGACGCCTGGTAGAAGAGCGGGGCGACGAAGAAGACCGCGAGCCAGAGCCCGGCGGGCAGCAGCAGCCAGTACGGGGTCAGCCTCCGGCGCGACCTTCTGGTGCCGGTTCCGGTGCCCGCGCCGTCCGGCTCCTTGCCCGGGCCGGACGCGGCCTCGTCGGCCGCGCCGGTGGGAGGCCGCCCGGAGGGCGAGAGCGGTGCCACGGCGGTCATACGGCCTCCTCGCCGGCCGCCGCGTCCTGGGTCGCGTCCAGCGCGAAGGTGTGCTCGGGCCGCCAGTGCACCACGACCTGTGCGCCGGGCGTGAGGCGGTCGTCGCGGGAGACGTTCTGCTCATAGACGGTGAGTTCGGAGCACGCCGGGGTCTCGACGAGGTACTGCCACGAGACGCCGAGGTAGCTGGCGTCGGTGATCCGTCCCGTGAGCCGGTTGCGGCCCTCGGGAACGCCTGCCCGGCCGTCCGCCGAGCCGCCCTGAGAAGCGGAGTCCGCGCCGTCGGTACGGGTCAGGGAGATCTTCTCCGGGCGCACGCCGACCAGCACCTTCGTGCCGGCGTCCACGCCTTCGGCGGCGCACCTGGCCCTCGGCAGCCGCAGGGTGGCGTCGTCGCCCACCACATGGACCCGTAGCTCGTCCGGTTCGTCGGTGCCTTCGGAGTCCACCTCCGCCTCGATGAGGTTCGAGGTGCCCAGGAAGTTGGCGACGAAGGTGGAGCGGGGGTTCTCGTACAGCTCGGCCGGCTCTCCGAGCTGCACGACGCGTCCGCCGTACATCACGGCGACGCTGTCGGCCATGGTCATGGCCTCTTCCTGGTCGTGGGTGACGTGCACGAAGGTGATGCCGACCTCCGTCTGGATGCGTTTGAGTTCCAGCTGCATCTGGCGGCGCAGCTTGAGGTCGAGGGCGCCCAGCGGTTCGTCGAGGAGGAGGACCTGGGGGCGGTTGATCAGTGCGCGGGCGAGGGCGACGCGCTGCTGCTGGCCGCCGGAGAGCTGGCGCGGCTTGCGGCGGGCCATGTCGCCCAGCTGGACGAGGTCGAGCATCTCCTCGACCTGTTTCTTCACCGACTTCACTCCGCGGCGGCGCAGCCCGAAGGCGATGTTCTCGGTGACGTCCAGATGCGGGAAGAGCGCGTAGTTCTGGAAGACCGTGTTGACGGGGCGCTTGTGGGGCGGGAGGTGGGTGATGTCGTCGTCGCCGAGCAGGATGCTGCCGGACGTCGGCTCCTCCAGCCCCGCGATCATGCGCAGCGTGGTGGTCTTGCCGCAGCCGGAGGCGCCCAGCAGCGCGAAGAACGAGCCCTCGGGGATGGTCAGGTCGAGCGGATGGACGGCGGTGAAGTCGCCGAAGGTCTTGGCTGTACCGGAAAGAGTGATGGTCATGGCCGGTCCTCGGGGAGGCGGGGCCGGTCCCGGCGGAGGGGAGCAGGCCCGGCGGGCAGGGACTCGGGCGGCTCAGGCCCCGATGAGCTTGGAGAACTTCTCCTCGTACCGTGCTTCTTCCTTGGCGCTCATCGGCCGGAAGTTCTTGCCCTTGGCGATCATCCGCGCGTCGGGGAAGATCAACGGGGCCTCGGCCAGCTCCTTGTCGATCTTCTCCATCTCGGCCTGGGCGCCCGAGACCGGGCAGATGTAGTTGACCCACGCGGCCAGTTCGGCGGCTTCCTTGGGCTGGTAGTAGTAGTCGATCAGCGCCTCGGCGTTGCTGCGGTGCCGGGCCTTGGCGGGTACGAGCAGGTCGTCCGTACCGAAGAGGTAGCCGCGTTCCGGGACGGCGAACTCCACATCGGGGTTGTCCATCTGGAGTTGCACCACGTCACCGGCCCAGGCCAGACAGGCGGCGATGTCACCGGAGTTGAGCTCGTCCATGTAGTCGTTGCCGCTGAAGCGGCGGAGCTGTTTGCGGTCGACGGCCTTCTGGATGCGGGCGATGGCCGCGTCGAAGTCGTCCGCCGAGAAGTGTTCGGAGTCCACACCCATGTCGAGCATGGTCAGACCGATGGTGTCGGTCATCTCCGTCAGCATGGATATCCGGCCCTTGAGGGACTCGTCCTCCAGCAGCTGTGTGACGCTGGTGACCTTTTTCCCCTTGGTGGCCTTCTTGTTGTACGCGACGATGCAGGCGGTGCCCGCCCATGGATAGCTGTACTGCCGCCCGGGGTCGTGGGCCGCGGCGCGGAAGCGGTCCTCCAGATTGGTGACGGCGTGCGGCAGGTTGGCCGGGTCGAGGCGCTGCGCCCAGCCCTGCCGGATGATGCGGCCCGCCATCCAGTCGGAGAGGCACACCAGATCCCGGCCGGTGTCCTGTCCTGCGGCGAGCTGCGGCTTGATCTTGCCGTAGAACTCGTTGTTGTCGTTGATGTCCTCGACGTACTTGACCTTGATGCCGCTCTCGCGTTCGAAGCGGTCGAGCGTGGGGCGCTTCTTCTTGTTCTTCTCGTCGACGTCGATGTAGAGCGGCCAGTTGGCGAAGTTGAGGACCTTCTCCTCGCGGGAGTGGTCGGGGGTGTCCTCGGGGCCGTTGCCGCCCTTGTTCCCCGCCGCGGGCGGGATTCCGCAGGCGGCGAGGGTGGAACCGGCCGCTGCGAGGGAGGCGGCTCGCAGCAGTCTGCGCCGGGACATCGCGGCGCGGCCACTGGTCAGACCGCGTTCCCACGCCTTGGCGACGGGCTCCGGCAGTCCTTCGTACAGGTCCATGGGGAGCGCCTTCCTGAAGGGAGAACGGGGAAGGGGTGCGGGGGTGCGAAATGCGGGGGGGGGAAGAGGGAGGGGACGGGTGCGGCGGATGCTGTCAGCGGTCGCCGAAGACGGTGCGGTGCCAGTCCTTGCGCACCACGCCGGTCGTCTCCGACATGACGTGCTTGACCTGCGTGTACTCCTCGAAGGAGTAGGCGGACATGTCCTTGCCGTAGCCGGAGGCCTTGTAGCCGCCGTGCGGCATCTCGCTGATGATCGGGATGTGGTCGTTGAGCCACACACAGCCGGCCTGGAGCTCCCGCGCGGCGCGCCCGGTGCGGAAGACGGAACGGCTCCAGGCGGAGGCGGCGAGTCCGTAGGGGGTGTCGTTGGCCAGGGCGATGCCCTCGTCGTCGGAGTCGAAGGGGAGAACGACCAGGACGGGGCCGAAGATCTCCTGCTGGACGACCTCGCTGTCCTGCGGCGCGTCGGTGATGAGCGTCGGCCGGTAGTACGCGCCCTTGGCCAGTTCCCCGCCAGGAGCCTCACCGCCGGTGACGACGGTGGCGTAGGAGCGGGCCCGGTCCACGAAACCGGCCACCCGGTCGCGCTGTGCGTGGGAGATGAGCGGCCCCAGGTCCGTACCGTCGGCGAACGGATCACCGACGCGCACGTCGCTCATGAGGTCGGCGACGGCGGAGACGAACGCGTCGAACAGTGGGCGCTGGACGTAGGCGCGGGTCGCCGCTGTGCAGTCCTGCCCGGTGTTGATCAGCGCACCCGCAACCGCGCCGTGGGCCGCGGCCTGGAGGTCGGCGTCGTCGAACACCAGGAAGGGGGCCTTGCCGCCCAGTTCCAGATGGAGGCGCTTGGCGGGCCGGGAGGCCGTGGTGGCGATCTCGGCGACGCGCCTGCCGACCGCGGTGGAGCCGGTGAAGGAGGTCATGGCGACGCCGGGATGCGCGACGAGCGCCTCACCCGCGTCCCGGCCCGCGCCCGTGACGATGTTGATGACACCGGCCGGGATGCCCGCCTCGTGTGCGGCCTGCGCGAACATCAGGGAGGTGAGCGGGGTGAGCTCGGAGGGCTTGAGGACGATGGTGTTGCCTGCCGCCACAGCCGGGAGGATCTTCCAGGCCGCCATCTGGAGCGGATAGTTCCACGGGGCGATGGAGCCGATGACGCCGAGCGGTTCCCGGCGGATGGAGGAGGTGTGTTCGCCGCTGTACTCGGCCGCCGCCGCACCGGTGAGGTGACGGGCGGCGCCCGCGAAGAAGGCGACGTTGTCGAAGGAGCCGGGGACGTCGAACTCGGCGGAGAGCTTGAGCGGCTTGCCGCACTGGAGCGACTCGGCGTGGACGAACTCGTCGGTCAGCTCCGTCAGCCGGGCCGCCCAGCGGTGCATGGCCTCGGAGCGCTCGGCGGGGGTGGCACCCGCCCAGCCGGGCAGGGCCTCGGCGGCCGCGCTCACGGCGGTGTCGACGTCGGCTGCGCCGGCCAGCTCGTACGTGTGGAGCTCCTGGCCGGTCGCCGGGTCGACGACCGCGTGCGTACGGCCGGAGGTGCCGGGCCCCAGCCTGCCCGCGACGTACTGGGCGCCCGCGGCGAACCGTTCGGACACATCGAAGCGCTGGACCATCGGGACTCCTGACCACTACGGCGTACGGCGTGCTCCGGCGGCCTCAGGCCACGGTTCCCCTGACACGGCACCGTGGCCCGGACCACTGTTGGCAGCCGATCCTGACAGGGGTTCGACCATCCAACAAGGGATTCCGTAGTTATCTTTTGATTACGCCACGGAATCGATACTCCGGCGGAGCTTTCACCTCGCGATGGGAGAGCCCGCGGCGGCGCGAGGGCGGATTCCGGCCCGGCACATACGAAAGGCGGCCCTCCCCGCATCCAGCGGGAGGGCCGCCTCTGGCACAACTGGCGTACGGCTGCTCGGCGTTGGAGCGGCGGCTCGGCCTCTACAGCGTCAGAGCCGCCGGAGCCCGCGCGCCCCGCGCATCGTAGGAGTCACCGCTGCCGCCGCCGCCCGAACCACTCCCCGAGTCGTCCGACCAGACCGTCAGCCCGAGGATCAGCAGCGTGCTGATGACCACCGAGAGCACGAGTCCGACGATGCCGAGGATGAACCCGGCCGTCGCCTGTCCGCCGCCGCCCAGCTCGCCCCGGTCCACTCCGCGCCGGGCACTGACGCCCAGGACCAGCGCGACGACGGAGGAGAAGACGGCGAGGAAGCTGCCCCAGCAGGTGATGACGAGCACCACGCTGGCGATGCCGACCACCATTGCCGCCACGGACTTGCCGACCGGCGGAGGCGGCCCCTGCCATCCGTACCCGTAGGGCCCGTACGCCCCGGCACCGTAACCGTCGTGACCGGGCCGGCCGCCGTAACCGGCCGGGCCGCCCTGACCCGCGTAACCGCCCTGGCCCGCGTAGCCGTCGTAGCCCCCGGTCCAGCCGGTGGCTCCAGGCCCGGGATGTCCGGGGTAGCCGGGGTAGCCGACCGGTCCGCCGCCGTATCCGTC
Organism: Streptomyces smyrnaeus; assembly: GCF_017676345.1. Lineage (GTDB taxonomy): Bacteria > Actinomycetota > Actinomycetes > Streptomycetales > Streptomycetaceae > Streptomyces > Streptomyces smyrnaeus. The sequence continues at coordinate 78,658 of NZ_JAFFZM010000018.1, forward strand.
CTGCGCCCCCTGTCCCGCCGAGCCGCTCTGCGGGCCGTGGCCCGGCGTGTACCGACCGCCGTAGGAGCGGCCCGGTCCGTCCGGCGCGGTCGGTATCGGGGGCGGTTTCTCCTCCCCCGGGCCGGCGCCGTTGCCCGCGCCCCCGTGCCCGGGCGCTCCGGCGGACGGCATCTGCCCTGCCCCCTGGTCCATCGCGTCCCCCCTCCTGTGCTCCGTTCCCTGTCCCTCATGCTAAGCGGCAGCTCGGACATCACTCGGTGCGGCAGCCGCCTACGATGTTGCGGACCCGCAACCAGCCGGAGGCCCCCTTGTCCCATCCTTCCGACGATCTGGCCGCCTTCATCGCAGGGCTGCCCAAGGCGGAGCTGCACGTGCACCACGTCGGCTCCGCCTCGCCACGGATCGTGGCCGAGCTCGCGGCCCGCCACCCGGAGGCGGGAGTGCCGGCGGACGCCGACGCGCTCTCGGAGTACTTCACCTTCACCGACTTCGCCCACTTCATCCAGGTCTATCTGTCGGTCGTGGATCTGATCAGGGACGCCGAGGACGTGCGCCTGCTGACGTACGAGATCGCCCGCGACATGGCGCGGCAGTCGATCCGGTACGCGGAGCTGACCGTCACCCCCTACAGCTCGGTGAGCCGCGGCATTCCCGACGGCGCCTTCCTGGAAGCCATCGAGGACGCCCGCCGCGCCGCCGAGCGGGAGCTCGGCGTGGTGCTGCGCTGGACGTTCGACATCCCCGGCGAGGCCGGACTCGCGGCGGCGGAGGAGACCACCCGGATCGCCACCGAGCTGGCACCGGACGGGTTGATCTCCTTCGGACTCGGCGGACCGGAGATCGGTGTGCCGCGGCCGCAGTTCAAGCCCTACTTCGACCGTGCGCTGGCCGCCGGGCTGCACAGCGTCCCGCACGCGGGCGAGACGACGGGGCCGGGCACGATCTGGGACGCGCTCACCTCGCTGCGTGCCGAGCGCATCGGCCACGGCACCAGCGCCGTCCAGGACCCGCGGCTGCTGGAGCACCTGGCCGAGCGCGGCATTCCGCTGGAGGTCTGCCCGACCTCGAACATCGCGACCCGGGCCGTGGACACGCTGGAGAGCCATCCCATCGGCGAGATGGCCAAGTCGGGCGTGCTGGTGACGGTCAACAGCGACGACCCGCCGATGTTCGGCACCGACCTCAACACCGAGTACGGCATCGCGGCACGGCTGCTGGGCCTGGACGCACCCGGCGTCGCGACGCTCGCCAGGAACGCGGTGAAGGTGTCCTTCCTGGACGAGGCGGGCAAGGCGCGACTGTGCGAGGAGATCGACACCTATCTGGCGACCTGGCAGCGCACCGGGTGACCGACGAGACGGCTCCGGCCGCACCACAGGCCGGCCCTCCGCGTGGGCGGCCGGCCGCGGTGGCGCACCGGGGCGCGCCCTTCGCGGCGCGGGAGAACACCCTGCCCTCCTTCCGTGCCGCCGTGGCCGCGGGTGCGGACGCCGTGGAACTCGACGTACGGCTCACCCGTGACGGGGTCCCCGTGGTGCTGCACGACCGCACGCTGGAGCGGTTGTGGGGCCACGAGGTCGCGCTCGCCGCGCTCACCCACGAGCGGCTGACCGCCCTGGCCGAGGGCGTGCCCTCGCTCGACGACGCGCTGGCCGTCACCGACACGGTCCGTACGCTCATCGACCTGCCGGATCCGGCGGCGGTGCCGGCCACCGTCGCCGCAGTGCGCGCTGCCGACGCGGCCGAACGCGTCTACTACTGCGGCGGCCCGGAAGCGATGCGGCGGGTGCGCGCGGCGGAGCCGGGCGCCGAGCTGGCGCTCACCTGGGAGCGTGCGGCACCGGTGCGGCCGACCCTGCTGGAAGAACTGCGGCCCCGCTGGCTCAACTACGGCTTCGGTTTGCTCACCCCGGAACTGATCGCCCGCGCGCACGCCGACGGACGACTGGTCTCCGCCTGGACGGTCGATCGGGTGCGCACCATGCGCAGGCTCGCCGTACTGGGCGTCGACGCGATCACCACCAATCACATCGCCCGGCTGGTGAGCGCCTTGGAGTCCTCGCCCGCCCGCGGGAGTTGGGGCAGGCTTGTTACATGAGGTGCCTTACGCGGGGCACCTGCGAATGATTGGCTCGTACACGCCGTCTACGCACTCGTGAATGGATACCGCTGTGATCATTTTCGGTACCAGCAGCAAGCTGGTGCAGCTGGCGATGCTGAACCTCCTCTGCGGCTTCTGCGGCAACCCGTCCGCGCACCCGCTGCGCAAGCGCGTGACGAAGTTCTCGCTGTTCTTCATCCCGCTCTTCCCGATCGCACCTGCGAAGCACTCGATCCAGTGCACCTTCTGCGGAGCGCAGACGGAGGTCTCCAAGGAGTCGGCCGAACAACTGCTGGCCCAGGGCGCCGCTCCGGCCGGCGGGCCCGGCCCGCAGCAGGGCGCGGGCGGCATGCCGCCGCAGCCGGGCGGCGCCCACAGCGGCAACCCCTTCGCGGGCCAGCAGCCCCGGAACCCGTACCAGTCCTGAGCCCGGGACCGCGCACCGTAGGCGCCTGGGACCGCGCACCGTACGACGATCGCGTGTGCGTACGACGGGGCCCGCACCCTGCGGCAGAGTGCGGGCCCCGAGGTGCGAGACGGCGCCCACCGGGGCGGCGCTCACCGCGCGAGCGGGGTCACATCGCCGTCATGACGTGCTTGACGCGGGTGTAGTCCTCCAGCCCGTACATCGACAGGTCCTTGCCGTAGCCGGACTTCTTGAAGCCGCCGTGCGGCATCTCGGCGACGAGCGGGATGTGGGTGTTGATCCACACACAGCCGAAGTCCAGCGCCTTGGACATCCGCATCGCGGTGCCGTGGTTGGTCGTCCACACCGACGACGCCAGCGCGTACTCCACGTCGTTGGCCCAGGTGACCGCCTGCGCCTCGTCCGTGAACTTCTGGACTGTGATCACCGGGCCGAAGACCTCGTTCTGGATGATCTCGTCGTCCTGCTTGAGCCCGGAGACGACGGTCGGCGCGTAGAAGTACCCCTTGTCACCCACGCGCTCGCCGCCCGCCTCGACCTTGGCGTGGGCCGGCAGGCGGTCGATGAAGCCCTCGACCTTCTCCAGGTGGGTGGGGTTGTTCAGCGGGCCGTAGAAGCAGTCCTCGTCGCTCAGGTCGCCGGTCTTCACCTCGGCTGCGGCCTTGGCAAGGGCCTGCACGAACTCCTCGTAGACGCCCTCCTGGACGAGTACGCGGGTCGCGGCGGTGCAGTCCTGCCCGGCGTTGAAGAAGCCGCCGTCCCTGATGCCCTCCACGGCCGCCGGGATGTCCGCGTCGTCGAAGACGACACAGGGGGCCTTGCCGCCCAGCTCCAGGTGGACCCGCTTGAGGTCCTTGGCGCCGCTGGCCGCGACCTCCATACCGGCGCGCACCGAACCGGTGATCGAGGCCATCGCCGGGGTCTTGTGCTCGACGAGCAGCCGACCGGTGTCCCGGTCACCGCACACCACGTTGAAGACGCCCTTGGGCAGGATCTCGCCCATCACCTCGGCCATGAAGACCGTGGAGGCCGGGGTGGTGTCCGAGGGCTTGAGCACGACCGTGTTGCCCGCCGCGAGGGCCGGGGCGAACTTCCACACGGCCATCATCGCCGGGTAGTTCCACGGCGCCACCTGGGCGCACACGCCGATCGGCTCGCGCCGCACGAAGGAGGTCAGGCCCTCCATGTACTCGCCGGCCGACTTGCCGTCCAGCATCCGGGCGGCGCCCGCGAAGAAGCGGATCTGGTCGAGCATCATCGGCAGCTCCTCCTGCCGGGTCAGCTCCAGCGGCTTGCCGCAGTTCTCGCACTCGGCGGCCAGCAGCTCGTCGGCCCGTGCCTCCAGGGCGTCGGCGATCTTGAGGATGGCCTGCTGACGGGTCCCGGGCGTGGCGTCCCGCCAGGCGGGAAAGGCGGCCTCGGCGGCGGCCATCGCGGCGTCGACATCGGCGGCGCCGGACAGCGGTGCCGTGGCGTACGCCTCACCCGTCGCCGGGTTGACCACCTCGGTGGTCCGGCCGTCAGCGGCGTCCCTGAACTCCCCGTCGATGTAGTTGCGCAGTCGACGCAGCTCGGTGGTCACTTCGCACCCCTCCTGCTCCGTTGTCCATTGGGTGAGACTGCCACCCTAACCGGCCGACCAACGTTTTCGATATGCCCAACGCCACCGAACAACGGAATCAGTGTTTAGCCGCCCGATTGGCTGCGGATTACATCGCTCAAGGGTTGCGGGACGGAGGATGTCTCATGCACAGTGGCACCCGTGGCTCGCGACTCGAAGAAGACAGCCGGCTCCTCATCCCTGGATGCCGTGTCCCTGGCAATCATCGAACAGCTCCAGGAGGACGGACGACGTCCGTACGCCGCCATCGGCAAGGCCGTGGGCCTGTCGGAGGCGGCCGTGCGCCAGCGCGTCCAGAAACTCCAGGAGCAGGGCGTCATGCAGATCGTCGCCGTGACGGATCCGCTCACCGTCGGCTTCATGCGCCAGGCGATGCTCGGCGTCACGGTCGACGGTGACGTCGAACCGGTCGCCGACGCGCTCGCCGAGATCGACGAGGTCGACTACGTCGTGATCGCGGCGGGCTCGTTCGACCTGCTCGTCGAGATCGTGTGCCACGACGACGACCATCTCCTCGAACTGATCAACAAACGCATCCGGACCCTGCCGGGCGTGCGGTCGACGGAGAGCTTCGTCTACCTCAAGCTGCGCAAGCAGACCTACACATGGGGAACGCGATAACAGTGAGCAAGGACAGTCACGCCAGCCAGGGGAGCAAGGACCTCTCCCGCACCGCGAACGACCACCTGTGGATGCACTTCACCCGCATGTCGTCGTACCAGCACGCGCCGGTTCCGACCATCGCCCGGGGCGAGGGCGTCTACATCTACGACACCGACGGCAAGCGCTACCTCGACGGCCTGGCGGGCCTGTTCGTCGTCCAGGCGGGGCACGGCCGCGCCGAGCTGGCGGAGGCCGCCAACAAGCAGGCCCAGGACCTCGCCTTCTTCCCCATCTGGTCCTACGCGCACCCCAAGGCGATCGAGCTGGCCGAACGGCTGGCGAACCACGCGCCCGGCGACCTGAACAAGGTCTTCTTCACCACGGGCGGCGGCGAGGCGGTCGAGACGGCGTGGAAGCTGGCCAAGCAGTACCACAAGCTGACCGGCAACCCGATGAAGCACAAGGTCATCTCGCGGGCCGTCGCCTACCACGGCACCCCGCAGGGCGCCCTGGCCATCACCGGGCTGCCGGCCCTCAAGGCACCCTTCGAGCCGCTGGTCCCCGGCGCGCACAAGGTGCCCAACACCAACATCTACCGCGCACCGATCCACGGCGACGACCCGGAGGCGTTCGGCCGCTGGGCCGCCGACCAGATCGAGCAGCAGATCCTCTTCGAGGGCCCGGAGACCGTCGCCGCGGTCTTCCTGGAGCCGGTGCAGAACGCCGGCGGCTGCTTCCCGCCGCCGCCCGGATACTTCCAGCGGGTCCGCGAGATCTGCGACAAGTACGAGGTGCTGCTCGTCTCCGACGAGGTCATCTGCGCCTTCGGCCGGCTGGGCACCGTCTTCGCCTGCGACAAGTTCGGCTACGTGCCCGACATCATCACCTGCGCCAAGGGCATGACGTCCGGCTACTCCCCGATAGGAGCCGCGATCATCTCCGATCGCCTCGCCGAGCCCTTCTACAACGGTGACAACACCTTCCTGCACGGCTACACCTTCGGCGGCCACCCGGTCTCGGCCGCCGTCGCACTGGCCAACCTCGACATCTTCGAACGCGAGGGCCTCAACCAGCACGTGCTGGACAACGAGGGCAACTTCTACAGCACCCTCCAGAAGCTGCACGACCTGCCGATCGTCGGCGACGTGCGCGGCAACGGCTTCTTCTACGGCATCGAACTCGTCAAGGACAAGGCCACCAAGGAGACGTTCACGGAGGAGGAGTCCGAGCGCGTCCTGTACGGCTTCCTGTCCAAGGCGCTGTACGAGAACGGTCTGTACTGCCGCGCCGACGACCGTGGCGACCCGGTCGTCCAGCTCGCCCCGCCGCTGATCTCCGACCAGAAGGTGTTCGACGAGGCCGAGCAGATCCTGCGCTCCGTGCTGACGGAGGCGTGGACCAAGCTGTAGGCCTCGGTGAGCTGTACGCGTGAGCGCAGCTGAGAGCGCGGGCGCAGCTGTGAGCAGCGACGGGCCCGGAATCCGCAGGCCACCCGGCACGGCCGCATGAGGGGCGGTGGCATCGGTCCAGTGACCGATGCCACCGCCCCTCGTTTCACCCTCCAGAGGGAATGACGGCTCGCGATGTTGAGTGGAGGTGCCCCATGGCCGCCCCGCCGGACGACGTGCTCTGGGCGCGAGGAGTGCACTACGCCTACGACGGTTCACCCGCGCTGCAGGGCGTCTCGATCGGTGTCCGGGAGGGCGAGATCGTCGCCCTCACAGGCCCTCGGGGGAGCGGAAAGACCACACTGCTGCGCTGTCTGTCCGGTCAGGTGCTGCCCGAACAGGGCGAAGTCTGGTTCAACAGCGCCCCTGTGCACACCCTCGGCCGGGCCGCCCGTGAGCGACTGCGGCTGCACCGCTTCGGCTGGATCGACAGCAGCCCCCGCCTCGTCCCCGAACTGACCGCCTGGGAGAACGCCGCGCTCCCTCTCCTGCTGCACGGCAGCGGCTACCGTGCCGCCCGCCGGGCAGCCCGCTCCTGGCTGGACCGGCTGGACGTGGGCGACTGTGCGAGCAAGCGGCCCGACGCGCTCCGCCAAGCACAGCGCCAGCGCGTCGCGGTGGCCCGCGCCCTCGTCCACTCCCCCACCGTGCTCTTCGCCGACGAACCCACCGCCCCGCTGCACCAGAGCGACCGCGCGCAAGTGCTGCGGGCGCTCAGCGCGGCAGCCCGTTCGCACGGCATCACCGTCCTCCTGGCCTCCCACGACTTCACCCTCGACCAGGCGGCACGCACCTCCGACGCGACCGGCGCCGCGCTCGCGGACCGCATCGTCACACTCACCGACGGGCGGCGGTCCCGCACCCCCGCCCACAGCGGCGCTGCCGCACGATCCGCAGGACCGGAAGGCGCGGCAGCGTGCTCACTCTCCGTCTGACACTCACCGCACCGCCCCTGGCGCTCCTGCTCCGGCTGCTGCTCCTGTGCGCCTCGGCAGGCATCGGTCTGCTGCTGCTCGCCACCCTCTCCTACGCCCTGGAACACCCCGGCCACCGGGCCGCCGCCCTGGTGCGCCTGCTGTGGTGCCTGGTCCCGCTCGCCGTCGCCGCACAGCTCGCCGCGGCCCTCGGACGCACCGAGCCGCGCCCCGAGGCCCGCTCCGGGCTGGACGCGGCCGGGCTGGGGCCCGCCCGGCTGCCGCTGCTGGCCGCGCGCACCGCCGCGGCCCCCGGCCTGGCGGGCAGCGCACTGGTACTGCTGGTGACCGCACGGGGCGACATCGGCGGTCTCTTCGGCACCGACGGCTCGGTGCACGGGTTGACGCTGCCGGGAGCCGCCACCGGGCTCCCGCTTCCCGAGCAGCCGCTGCCCGCGCCCGCCGTCGTGACACTGCTGAGCACCGTTCCCCTGCTGACCGCCCTCGCCGCCGCCTGGGGGGCCAGGTCCAGCGCCCCGGCACCGGCAGCGGGCGCGGCGGCGGAACCTGGGACATCGGCACGGAGCCACCGGGGGCCGGCCGGATCCGAGCAGACCCTCGCCGGACGCCGGGACGATTCCGGACCCTCCTGCCGAGCGGGGCTGCTGTGGGGGGCCGTGCTGACTTCCGGCGGGCTGCTGCTGGCCGCCTACGCGCCACAGATGGCAACCGTGACCGGCACCGCACGGCTCGAGGACCGGGCAGTGCGCATCGAGGACCTGGCGACCTCACCGCTGGCCGCCGGGTGGCTGCTCGCCGCGTTCGGGCTGATGCTGACCGGTCCCGGTCTGGCAGCGCTGAGCGGCCGCCTGCTGGGCGCCCTGCGGCCGGGGCCGGTACGGCTGCTGGCAGGACGCACACTGGTACGCGAAGCACCCTTGCTGGGCCGCTCGCTGGGCGCGCTCAGCGCTGTTGCGGCGGCGCTGTTGGCCCTCGCCCGTGCGCGGCTCACCGGTGACGCGCCGCTCGCGCCCGGCCCGCTGGTGGGGGCGACGGCGACGCTCACCGGATGCTGTGTGGCCGGTGCCGTGCTGGCGGCGCTCACCCGGGCCCGGCACGCCCGTGCGCCGCTGGGGGAGCTGCTGGACCGGATCGGGGCGCCCCGCCGGCTGGGGCGGGCTGTGACGCTGCTGCGGGCCGGCGTGCTGTGGGCGGTGTTCACGGCACTCGCCACGACGGCCGGGATGCTCACTCCGCTCCCACCGCACTGAGGCGGCACGCCGGACGGCCCCGGGAGGGCTGTCCGAACCGCGGATCGGTGTCCTACGGCTACGAGCGGCTGCTGACCGGCTCTGTGGGCGGTTCGGCGTCCGCCCGGTCCCCGCCGTGCAGTGCGACCACCTCGCGCGGGTCGAAGACCACACCCACCTCGATGCCCTCTTCCGGAGCGTCCCGCAGCGTGCAGGCGGCCTCCAGGGCCGGCCCCTCGTGCGGACGCAGCAGGACGGTCACCGTGGAGGCGTCCCCGCCCCGGAACGTCCGCGCCTCCACCGTGCAGCGCAGCCCCTCATCCGGTGGGCGCAGCAGCACCCCTCCGGGGCGTACGAGCAGCAGGGTGCTGCCCTGGGGAGTGCCCTGGGGGACGGCGATGTGGCCCCAGCCGGTGGCCGCCCTCTCCCCGTGGACGGTGGCCGCGGTGATGTTGTCGAAGCCCAGGAAGCGGGCCACGAACGCGGAGGCGGGGCGCTGCCAGACCTCCAGCGGGGTGCCGGCCTGCGCGATGCGTCCGTTCTCCATGACCACCACGCGGTCGGCGAGTGCGAAGGCCTCCCCGTGGTCGTGCGTGACAGCGAGCACCGTCGTACCCAGTCGCCGGAAGAGGCTCCGCAGCTCCACGACGAGGCGCTCGCGCAGTCCGCGGTCGAGCTGGCCCAGCGGTTCGTCCAGCATCAGCAGCTTCGGCTCGGGCGCCAGCGCGCGGGCGAGCGCGACGCGCTGCTGCTCACCGCCGGACAGCGCGGTGACGGCGCGCCCTCCGGCGCCCGGCAGTCCCACCAGGTCCAGCAGTTCGGCCACCCGGCGCCCGGTCTCGGCCCGGTCCGTGCGGTGCATGCGCGGTCCGAAGGCGACGTTTCCCGCGACATCGCGCTGGGGGAAGAGCTGGTGGTCCTGGAACATCAGCCCGACGCCCCGCCGGTGCGGCGGCACCCCGCTCTGGTCCCGCCCCGACAGCAGCACCCGTCCCGCGTCGGCCTGTTGCAGCCCGGCGACGACACGCAAAAGGGTGGACTTCCCGCTGCCGCTCGGCCCCAGTACGCACACCGTCTCGTGTGCGGCCACCTCCAGGTCGACCGCGTCCAGCGCGGTCCGCTCCCCGAAGCGTACGGTGACACCGTCCAGCCGCAGCATCTACAACTCCCCCTGGCGGTCGATTCGGACGCGCTCCAGCGCGAGCAGTACGCCCGCGCAGACAAGCATCAGGATGGTGCTCAGGGCCATCGCCTGGCCGTAGTACGACTCCCCGGCGCGGCCCAGCATCCTGGCCACCGCGACCGGCAGGGTGGGAGCGTCCGGACGGGCGATGAAAACTGTCGCCCCGAACTCGCCCAGCGAGACGGTGAAGGCGAACCCGGCGGCCACCACCAGTGCCCGCCGCACGAGCGGGAAGTCGACCTCCCGCCAGGCGCGCAGCGGGGAGGCGCCCAGCACGGCAGCGGCCTCACGCAGCCGTACGTCCACAGCGCGCAGTACCGGCAGCATGGTGCGGATGACGAACGGCACGCCCACCAGTGCCTGCGCGAGGGGCACCAGGATCCAGGTGGAGCGCAGATCGAGCGGAGGCTCGTCCAGCGCGACGAGGAAACCGAAGCCGACAGTGACGGCAGAGGTGCCCAGCGGCAGCATCAGCAGCGCATCGAAACCGCGCACCAGCTGTGCCAGCCCGAAGGCCCCTCCGCCCGGACGGCGCCGGGTATCGGGGAGAGTGAGCGCGGCAGCGGCCGATCCACCCACCACCAGGGCGATGACCGTCGCGACGGCGGCGTAGGCCAGTGAGTTGCCGACGGCCTCGACAGGCGCGACGACAAAGGTCGCACTGTCGGACTGTGCCGCCAGTGCGCGGAAAAAGGTGAGCCCGTATCCGTCCGGCCCCCCGAATGCCCGCTGTACCAGCACCAGCAGCGGCACAACAGTCAGCACAAGGATCACGCCCAGCACGGAGCACAGCAGCACCCACTGGCCGGCACCTGCGGGACGCCGCGCGGTGTGTTCCGCGGGGACGAGGCTGAGCGCGCTCTCCCGCTTGCGCAGCGACCAGGCGTGCACCGCCAGCAGCGCGGCGACGGCGGCGAACTGGACGAGCGTCAGCACAGCCGCCGTCGGCAGGTCCAGCAAGGTGGCGGTCTGCCGGTAGATCTCCACCTCCAGTGTGGCGTAGCGCGGCCCGCCCAGTACCTGGATGACGCCGAAGCTGGTGAAGGTGAAAAGGAAGACGATCAGCGCGGCAGCTGCCACGGAGGGGGCCAGCGCCGGCAGGGTGACCCGCCGCCAGGCGGTGAGGCGACCGGCCCCCAGCACCCGTGCGGCCTCCTCCTGGCGCGGGTCGAGCTGGGACCACAGGCCGCCCACGGTGCGCACCACGACCGCGTAGTTGAAGAAGACGTGCGCGAGCAGGATCGCCCACACACTGGTGTCCAGCCGTACCCCGAACCATTCGTCCAGCACTCCCCCGCGCCCCGCCAGTGCGAGAAAGGCGGAGCCGACCACGACGGTCGGCAGCACGAACGGCACGGTGACCACGGCGCGCAGCATCCGCTTGCCCGGAAAGTCGAACCGCGCGAACACATAGGCACCCGGCAGTGCCAACGCGAGAGTGAGTGCTGTCGAGGCGGCGGCCTGCCAGAGGGTGAACCACACCACCTGGAGGATGTCCGGGTCGCTCAGCACCTGCCCGATCCGGCCGAGCTGCCACTGTCCGCCCTCGCGCAGCCCGCGCCCGACGATGGCGACCACCGGGTAGCCGAAGAAGACGGCGAAGAAGGCCGCCGGCACAGCCATCAGAGCGAGCCGCACCCAGCCGACCCTCGAACGGGGCGCCACCGCGGTGGCGTCCGGCTCCGGCCCGGCCGGGCCGCGCACCAGGTCCGCGACGTCCGGCACCTCAGGGGCGTCCGCGGCGTCCGGGGCGGCTACTTCACGGCGAGCGAGGTCCACGTCTTGATCCACTGCTCACGGTGTTCAGCGATCTTCTTCGGGGCGACGGTGGCCGGGTCGTCGACGGTCTCGCCGTACTTGGAGAACAGCTTCGGCAGCCGGGCGTCCTCGCGGACCGGGTTGACGAACATCTGCAGCGGCAGGTCCTCCTGGAACCGCTTGCTGAGCAGGAAGTCCAGCAGCGCCTTGCCGCCCTTGGTGTTCTCGGCGCCGCTGAGCAGCCCGGCGTACTCGGTCTGCCGGAAGCAGGTGCCCTTGGCGACGCCGGTCGGCGCCTTCTCGGGCGGGTTCTCGACGCCCATCACCTCGGCGGGCGGGCTGGAGGCGTAGGAGACGACGAGCGGCTTGTCGCCCTTGCCCTTGCCCTCGCGCGAGCCGGTGAAGCGGTCGTTGTAGGCCTGCTCCCAGCTGCTCGCCACCTCCACGCCGTTGGCGCGCAGCTTCTTCCAGTAGCCCTGCCAGCCGTCCTCGCCGAACTCGGCGACGCTCGCCAGCAGGAACGCCAGTCCGGGTGAGGAGCCCGCGGCGTCCTCGGTCACCAGGAGGTTCTTGTAGCGGGGCTTCGTCAGGTCATCGAGGGTGCGCGGCGGGTCGAGCTTCTTGTCGGCGAACCACTTGCGGTCGTAGTTGACGCACACGTCGCCGGTGTCGACCGGGGTGACCCGGTGCTTGTCGGGGTCGGCCTGCAGCCGCTGCGGCACCTTGTCGAGGCCCTTGGCCTTGTAGGGCGCGAAGACGCCCTTGTCGAGGGGGCGGGAGAGCAGGGTGTTGTCGACGCCGAAGAAGACGTCGCCCTGAGGATTGCCCTTGTTGAGCACCGCCTGGTTCACGGCGGCTCCGGCGTCACCACCGCGCAGCACCTTGACCTTGTAGCCGCTGCGCTTCTCGAAGTCCTTGAGAACAGGCTTGGAGACGGCGAACGAGTCGTGGGTGACGAGGGTGACGGTCTTGGCGTCTCCGCTGCCGCCCGAGCCGCCGCAGGCGGTGGCGAGGAGGGCGAGGGTGAGGACAGCGGTGGTTGCGGCAGCAGCGCGCCGCGCGTGCTTCTTCATCAGTGCATCGACTTCCTACCCGGCATGACCCGGGCGAGGTTCGAGGGTCTGCGGCGCGTACGGAGGTACTGCCGCACTCTCAGCGCTGTGAGCGCTCCCCTGTCGGCTGTTCGGTTTTCACGGGCCGCACGGACGGCCCGTTCGAACACTATCAGTCAGGCCCCGACGCCGGTCGGGCGTCGGCGCACCCCAGCGGTCGGGTGATCGGCGGTCGGCGGTCGGGTCGTCAGCGCTCGGTGGCCGCGAGCTGGCCGCACGCACCGTCGATCTCCTGGCCCCGGGTATCCCGAACGGTCACCGGCACACCATGCGACTCCAGCGTCCGTACGAACTCGGCCTCGTCCTCCGGCCGGGAGGCGGTCCACTTGGAGCCGGGAGTCGGGTTGAGCGGGATGAGATTGACGTGCACCCGCTTGTTCTTCAGCAGCCGGCCCAGCAGGTCGGCCCGCCAGGCCTGGTCGTTGATGTCCTTGATCAGCGCGTACTCGATCGACACCCGGCGGCCGGACTTGGCCGCGTACTCCCAGGCCGCGTCCAGCACCTCGCGCACCTTCCAGCGGGTGTTGACCGGGACGAGGGTGTCGCGCAGCTCGTCGTCGGGCGCGTGCAGGGAGAGTGCCAGCCGGCACTTGAAGCCCTCGTCGGCGAAGCGCAGCATCGCGGGCACGAGCCCCACCGTGGAGACGGTGATGCCGCGCTGGGAGAGCCCGAGACCGTCCGGCTCGGGGTCGGTCAGCCGCCTGATGGCGCCGACCACCCGCTTGTAGTTGGCCAGCGGCTCGCCCATGCCCATGAAGACGATGTTGGACAGCCGTGCCGGTCCCCCGGGCACCTCACCGTCCCGCAGGGCGCGCATACCGTCGACGATCTGGTGGACGATCTCCGCCGTGGACAGGTTCCGGTCCAGTCCGGCCTGGCCCGTGGCGCAGAACGGGCAGTTCATCCCGCAGCCGGCCTGCGAGCTGATGCACATGGTGACCCGGTCCGGGTAGCGCATCAGCACCGACTCCACGAGCGTCCCGTCGTGCAGCCGCCACAGCGTCTTGCGGGTGGTGTCGTCGTCACAGCTGATGTGCCGCACCACGTTCATCAGGTCGGGCAGCAGCCCCGCCGCCAGCTTCTCGCGGGCAGCGGCCGGGATGTCGGTCCACTGCTGGGGGTCGTGCGCCAGCCGCGAGAAGTAGTGCTGCGAGAGCTGCTTGGCGCGGAAGGGCTTCTCCCCGATCTCCGCGACCGCCTCCCGGCGCTCCTGAGGGCTGAGATCGGCAAGATGACGGGGCGGCTTCTTCGCGCCACGCGGGGCGACGAACGTCAGTTCTCCAGGGGCAGGCCCCGACATGAGCAGGTACTCCTCAAAGCTGCACGGGTGGTGATCCCCGCGGACACGGGGACAACGGCACGGCGATGCCTGCGCCGGGAGATCTCACCGGACGATCCCCGCCGCGGCGGGGACGCAGACCCATCCAGCGTAACCGGTGCGCTTTCAGCCCGCGCCGACGAAGACCACCAGCAGCAGCCACACCACCGGAGCCGTCGGCAGCAGGGAGTCGAGGCGGTCCATGATGCCGCCGTGTCCGGGCAGCAGGGTGCCCATGTCCTTGATGCCCAGGTCCCGCTTCATCATCGATTCGCCCAGGTCGCCCAGGGTGGCGCTGACCGAGACCGCCAGCCCCAGCAGCAGCCCCTGCCACCAGCTCCCCCCGTCGATCAGGAACTGGGTGCACAGCGCCCCGGCCCCCATGGCGAAGGTCACCGCGCCGATCAGCCCCTCGCGGGTCTTGCCGGGGCTGATGCGGGGGGCCAGCTTCCGCCGGCCGAAGCGCCAGCCCACCGCGTAGGCGCCGGTGTCGCTGACCACGGTGAGGATCAGGAACGTCAGCACCCGCCACGGCCCGTCGTCCGCGGCCAGCATCAGGGCCACGAAGGTGGCCAGGAAGGGTACGTAGAAGGCGGCGAAGAGGCCTGCCGTCACATCCCGCAGATAGTCGGCGGGGGGCTGCGTCATCCGCCACGCCAGGACGGCGAGGGCCGTGAGCGCCATGGCCACCCACGCGCCCTCCGCGCCCCGCACGTACCCGGCGATGGTCATGGCGGCGCCGCCGAGGGCCAGCGGCACCAACGGGGCCCGGATGCCCTTGCGCTCGCGCAGCCGCGAGGTCAGCTCCCACAGACCGACGACGACCGCCAGCACGATCACGCCCAGGAAGACCGGCTTGTAGAAGAAGAGCGCGGCCAGGATGACCGCGCCGAGCCCCAGGCCGACTCCTATCGCGGCGCGCAGATCCCGCCCCGCGCGCTTCTTGCCCTCCCCCGACGGCGCGGTACCGGCTGACGGGGCAGCCGGCTGCCCGGGGGTGGGCTCCGGCTCGTCGTGGCCGTACGGCTGCGCACCGCCGGGTGGGCCGGCGGGGCCTGTGAAACCGGGGCCTTCGGGACGGTGCCGGCCGTCACGGCCGTCTCCCCCGCCGGCGGGACCCCCTGGGTCGGACACAATGGGCATACGCCGAGTCTGCGACGCTTCGCCCCCCACATCGTGCACGGGGACACTCACGTCGTGGGCGGGCACCTGACCATCGCCCGGGCGGGGCAGCGCCGAAGGGGTGGCGTAGCCCTGCTCGGGCGGACCCCAGTACCGGGCGTCCCCGGCGTTCGGTTGCGGCGCTCCCCAGGATGAGTCGTTCACAGATTGCAGCCTTCGACCTCGGACCTTGAGACGGTGAGCTCAGACTTCGAGCAGCTCGGACTCCTTGTGCTTGAGCAGCTCGTCCACCTGCGTGACGTACTTGGCGGTGGTGTCGTCGAGCTCCTTCTCGCCCCTGCGGCCCTCGTCCTCACCGACCTCGCCGTCCTTGATGGCCTTGTCGATGGTCTCCTTGGCCTTGCGCCGGATGCTGCGAATGGAGATCTTGGCGTCCTCGCCCTTGCTCTTGGCGACCTTGATGTACTCCCGGCGGCGCTCCTCGGTCAGCTCGGGGAACGTCACCCGGATGATATTGCCGTCGTTCGACGGGTTGACGCCCAGGTCCGAGTCGCGGATGGCCTGTTCGATGTTGCGCAGCGAGCTCTTGTCGAACGGAGTCACCACGGCCATCCGGGGCTCCGGGACGGAGAACGACGCGAGCTGGTTGATCGGCGTCATCGTGCCGTAGTACTCCGCCACGATCTTGTTGAACATCGCCGGGTGCGCACGGCCGGTGCGGATAGCGGCGAAGTCCTCCTTGGCGACGACGACCGCCTTCTCCATCTTTTCCTCGGCTTCGAGGAGGGTCTCTTCGATCACCACGTGCTCCTGGTTCGATGAATGAGCCTGACTGCTTCATCCGGGGCTGTGAGCTGACGGCCGCCCCGCGGGCCGCCCCGGCCCCCGCGATGCCCTGATTCCTGCACGGTGTCCGACCGGCAGGCTGTTGTCCATCCCCGTACCGTGCCGTTCGTACGCCGCCGTGTTGCCGACGGCACCGGGCGGGCGCGGACCGGTCGCGCCCGCGAGGACCGTCGGCGGGACGATCAGACCCGGGTGCCCTGGTTGCTCACCAGGGTGCCGATCTTCTCACCCTTGACCGCGCGGGCGATATTGCCTTCGGCGAGCAGCTCGAAGACGAGGATCGGCAACTTGTTGTCGCGGCAGAGCGTGATCGCGGTCATGTCGGCGACCTTGAGGTCGCGGGTGATGACCTCGCCGTACTCGAGCGCGTCGAACTTCTCCGCCGCCGGATTGCGCGCGGGGTCCGAGTCGTAGACGCCGTCCACGCCGTTCTTGCCCATGAGCATCACCTCGGCGTTGATCTCCAGGGCACGCTGGGCCGCGGTGGTGTCGGTGGAGAAGTACGGCATGCCCATACCGGCGCCGAAGATGACGACGCGGCCCTTCTCCAGGTGCCGGATGGCGCGCAGCGGAATGTACGGCTCGGCGACCTGGCCCATCGTGATGGCGGTCTGCACCCGCGAGTCGATGCCTTCCTTCTCCAGGAAGTCCTGGAGCGCCAGGCAGTTCATGACGGTGCCGAGCATGCCCATGTAGTCGGAGCGGGCCCGGTCCATACCGCGCTGCTGGAGCTCGGCGCCGCGGAAGAAGTTGCCGCCCCCGATGACGACGGCCATCTCGGCACCGTCGCGGACGACCGAGGCGATCTCCCGGGCCATCTTGTGCACGACGTCGGGGTCGACACCGAGCCCACCGCCGCCGGCGAACGCCTCGCCGGAGAGCTTCAGCAGGAAGCGCCGGCGCATTTTACTCTCTTTGCCGGTGTCATTGCAGGTCATGGAGATCTCCTCGTGCACATACGAAAGAGGCCATTGCCGTCGGATCCTCGCGGTTCCCTCTGCGGCAATGGCCTCCTCGTCACAACTGCCCTGTGCCCGACCTTATCGGGCCCGTGCCGGTTCTGTACGCGGTGCTGGGTGTGCTCCACCTCTGGGCGAACAGAACCGGCCTGCGGGATGCGTCAGGAACGGGGCTCTCAGGCGCCGACGCGGAAGCGTGCGAAGCGCTTCAGCGAGACACCGGCCTCCTCCAGGACCTTCTGCACGGACTTCTTGTTGTCCTTGGCGAAGGGCTGGTCGAGGAGGGTGTTCTCCTTGAAGAAGCCGTTGACCCGGCCTTCGATGATCTTCGGCAGGGCCTGCTCCGGCTTGCCCTCCTCGCGGGCGGTCTCCTCGGCGATACGACGCTCGTTGGCGACCGTCTCCTCCGGGATGTCCTCGCGGGTCAGGTACGCCGGGGCGAAGGCGGCGATGTGCTGCGCGACGTCCTTGGCGATCTCCTCGTTCGCCGAGTCCAGCTCGACCAGCACGCCGACCTGCGGGGGCAGGTCGGGGCTGGTGCGGTGCAGGTAGGAGCCGACGTACGCGCCGGAGAACTGCGCGAAGCGGTCCAGCACGATCTTCTCGCCGAGGCTCGCGTTGGCCTCGTCGACGTACGCCTGGACGGTCTTGCCGGACTCGATCTCGGAGGAGAGGAGCGCGTCGATGTCGGCGGGGGAGGTGGCCTCGACGTGCGCGGCGATGGCCTCGGCGACGGCGAGGAACTTCTCACCCTTGGCGACGAAGTCGGTCTCGCACTTCAGCTCGACGAGCACGCCGGCGGTGTTGTCGTCGGCGATACGGGCGATGACCGCGCCGTTCTCGGCCGTGCGGCTCTCGCGCTTGGCGACGCCCTTCTGGCCCTTGACACGCAGGATCTCCACGGCCTTGTCGACGCTGCCCTCGGCCTCGTCCAGCGCCTTCTTGCAGTCCATCATGCCGGCGCCGGTCAGCTCCCGGAGCTTCTTGACGTCGGCGGCGGTGTAGTTCGCCATGGTCTGTGAATCTCTTCTCGGAAAGTCGGTGAGAAAGTCGGTGAGGTTGGATCGGAGTCACATGGGGCCGGTGGGACCGGCTCAGCTCACGGCTGGACGGCGGGGGCGCTCGGCCCCCGCCGTCTCACCGTGAACCTGTGGGGCCCACGTGATCCACGTGGCCCGTGAGTCAGCCCTGCTCGGCGGGGGCCGCCGCCTGCTCGCCCTCGGCGGCCGGCTGCGCCTCGGCGGCGGGCTCGGCCTCGGCCTCTGCGGGCTTCTCGGCCTCGGCAGCCGGCTTCTCGGCGGCCTTCTCGCCCTCCAGGAGGTCACGCTCCCACTCGGCCAGCGGCTCACCGGCGGCCTTCTCGCCCTTGCTTTCGCCGGAGCCGCCCGAGGAGCGGGCGATGAGGCCCTCGGCCACGGCGTCGGCGATCACGCGGGTCAGCAGGGTGACGGAGCGGATCGCGTCGTCGTTGCCCGGGATCTTGTAGTCGACCTCGTCGGGGTCGCAGTTGGTGTCGAGGATCGCGACCACCGGGATGTTGAGCTTGCGCGCCTCGCCGACGGCGATGTGCTCCTTCTTGGTGTCCACGATCCAGACGGCGCTGGGCACCTTCTGCATCTCGCGGATACCGCCGAGGGTCTTCTCCAGCTTGGCCTTCTCGCGGGAGAGGACCAGCAGCTCCTTCTTGGTGAGGCCGGAGGCGGCCACGTCCTCGAAGTCGATCTGCTCCAGCTCCTTGAGGCGCTGCAGCCGCTTGTAGACCGTCGAGAAGTTGGTCAGCATGCCGCCGAGCCAGCGCTGGTTCACGTAGGGCATGCCCACGCGGGTGGCCTGCTCGGCGATGGCCTCCTGGGCCTGCTTCTTGGTGCCGACGAACATGATGGAGCCGCCGTGCGCGACGGTCTCCTTGACGAACTCGTAGGCGCGGTCGATGTACGACAGCGACTGGAGCAGGTCGATGATGTAAATGCCGTTGCGCTCGGTGAAGATGAAGCGCTTCATCTTCGGGTTCCAGCGGCGGGTCTGGTGCCCGAAGTGGACGCCGCTCTCCAGCAGCTCCCGCATCGTGACGACGGCCATGGCCGTTCTCCTTGGGTTACTCGGTTGTCGTCAGCGAAGGCCGGACGGCCCCCGCTTGCCTGACGCCCCTGGCGCGCCGCCCGGGAAGTCCGGCCGGGAGACCGGGCCTTTCCTGGGACCGAGATGCGCGGCCACCGGGTGAGGGTGGCGGGGCGTGCGAAGTCAGCCCGGTCACCCGGGCCGCACCAGCAGTGTACGGGACCGGCGAGGGGCGCCGCGCCCGGCGGGGGCCGGGGGCCGCTCGGCAGGAGCCGGAAGCGGCCCGGCGGGGGCCGGAAGCGGGTGTGGAGGGTTTCACGGAAGGCCCGGCGACCGCTCGCAGGGGTGACGGCGTTGTCCACAACTGGGCAGTTACCCACAGATCCTGGCCAAGATCCCCGCCGGAGGGCAAACCGCGTCACCGTTCCCGCATGGAAGAGCACAGGCAGCTGAAGGACGGGGATGGGGCGAGCTGCGGGCTGGGCCCTCCCCTGGCACGTGAGGCACGCGGGCCACGACGGCGCGGTGCGGCTGTGCGGCGTACTGCCCGCTGGGGAGCGGTGCTGGTCGCGCTGCTGCTCGCGCTGCCGGGCTGGCGGCTGCCGGTGGGAGGGGACGCTCTGCTCGGTGCGGCCGGGACCGGGAAACCTCCCGCACCCGACGATCACCTCTCCCTCGTCGGCGCGGGAGCAGGCTCAGGTCAGCAGCGCGTTGCCGCGCACCGGGACGCCGAGGACCGGGACGGCGAGGACCGGGACGGCGAGGACCCCGACGGCGGGGCCCCGGTGGCCGGGCGGACCTGGCCGGTGGAGGGGACGAACGGAGCCCGGCGGCCGTGGGTTTCCCGTGGTTGGGACCCGCCGCCCGAGCCCTGGGCCGCGGGGCACCGTGGAGTCGACCTCGCGGCCCACCCGGGCCAACAGGTGCGGGCCGTGGCGGCGGGCCGGGTCTCCTTCGCGGGGGAGGTGGCGGGCCGCGGGGTGGTGTCCATCGAGCTCAGCGGCACCGGAAGACCTCCGCTGCGGACGACGTATCAGCCACTACGGCCCTCCGTACGCAAGGGCGACCGGGTGCGGGCGGGCCAGCAGGTGGGCACGGCCGTCAGCAGTCGTCACTGCCCGCACACCTGTCTGCACTGGGGGCTGCTGCGCGGGAAGCAGTACCTCGACCCGCTCTCCCTGCTGCCCGCCGCGCTCCTCGGCGGCCCCGTACGGCTGCTTCCGGTCCACGGCGTACCGCTGCCCTGCTCCGGCAGCGGGCGGGACGAAGGAGACGAGGAACAAGACGAGGAAGGGGACAGCACGCCGCAGCGCCCGGACCGCGTGCGCCTCCGGGTGGCCGGCGTCGCGGGCACTGCGGGCGCTGCGGAGGAGCGGGCCGGCTGGATGGGGGCGACCGCTCTGGCGCTGGCCGCGGTCTGGGCGCACCGACGGCTACGAGGCTCGGCGCAACCCACTGCCATCGGACGTCCGCCGTGCCGAGAAGACCGGCGTCCAGGCCTCGTGGTCAGCCTCGGACGCCGTTCAGAGCCATGGAGACGGCGGCCTCGGCGATCTGTTCCGGGTCCTCGGCGGCGCCGATCTCGATGCGGCGCACGCCCGCGTCCACCACGCCCTGGAGCAGCATGGCCGCGAGCCGCGGCTGGACGTGGCCGAGGTCGCCGAGCGCCTCGACGACCATGGAGATCAGCCCGCCGTGCGCGGCGCGGATCCGCTCGCGGGCCCCCGCGTCCAGCTCCCCGGCGGAGATCGCCACGACGGCGCGGTGCCGGCGGTCGCCCACCAGGGCGAGCTGCCTGCGCACGTACGCCTCGACCTTGCCCTCCGGCGTCGCAGCCGCCTGCATCGCCGACTCCACCTCGGCGGCCCACACCGGGAAGTCGACGGCGCACAGCTCTTCGACGACCGCGGCGCGGGAACGGAAGTACTCGTAGACGGAGGAGCGCGCGAGGCCGGTGCGCTGGGCGAGGGCGGGGAAGGTCAGGGCTTCCGTGCCGCCCTCGGACAGCAGTGACCTGGCGGCGTCCAGCAGGGCCGCGCGCTGCATCGTCCGGTGCTCGGCCACGGAGGCCGCTCGAATCCTGGGCACGCCACCAGCTTACGGAGAGGAGGTCGAGAGTTGCACGGGTCCCGGGCGACCGGACTCGGTCAGCGGCCCGCGTCGGCGAGTTTGGCGCGAAGCTGCAGAACCGATTTGGTGTGGATCTGGCTGACTCTGCTCTCGGTGACGCCGAGCACCTGGCCGATCTCGGCGAGGGTGAGCCCCTCGTAGTAGTAGAGCGTCACGACGGTCTTCTCGCGCTCGGGCAGCGTGTTGATGGCCCGCGCCAGTAGCCGCCGCAGCTCGCGGTCCTCGGCGACCTCGACGGGATTGTCGGCGGCCGTGTCCTCCAGGGTGTCCACCAGGCTGAGCCGGTCACCGCCGTCACCGCCGACGTGCAGCAGCTCCTCCAGGGCCACGACGTTGGCCAGGGACAACTGGCTGAAGACGCCGTGCAGTTCCTCCGTCTCGATGCCCATCTCCTCGGCGACCTCCGCCTCGGAAGGGCTGCGCCGGAGCCTGGCCTCCAAGGTGGCGTAGGCGCGTTCCACCGCACGGGCCTTCTGCCGTACCGAGCGGGGGATCCAGTCCAGGGCGCGCAGTTCGTCGATCATGGCGCCCCGGATGCGTGTGATGGCGTAGGTCTCGAACTTGATCGAGCGGGAGGGGTCGAACTTCTCGATGGCGTCGATGAGTCCGAAGACTCCGGAGGAGACGAAGTCGGCCTGCTCGACGTTGGGCGGCAGGCCCACACTCACCCTGCCCGCGACGTATTTGACCAGCGGCGAGTAGTGCAGGATGAGCTGTTCGCGCAGCCTGCTGTCCGCCGTGGCCTTGTAGGACCGCCAGAGTTCATCCAGCGAGCTGGGCGCAGTCCTGGGCGTGTCGTCATCGACCACGGTGCGTGCGGCTGCGGCGGCCGCTGCGGCTGTGCGGTCGGGCCCGGAGATGTGCTGAGGCATACGTCGCCTTGAGCCGTTCTGCTGGGTAGTGGTGGTCTGTCGGTGTGCGGAATCGTGTGTCTCGTTGGAGATGATGTGAGCGTAGCGTGACCGCAGCGTCGCAGTGTGCGACGTAACGTTCTTTCCCCTCCGCGCTGGCGTGCTCCTTTCCGCGGTGGCTCGGCATGGCCGGGAGCGGGCGCGGTGCGGATGACCGGGCACGGGGCCAGGGTGCGGTGCCCCACGAGGCCCATGCCGCCCCGGCGGGCGCGCACAGCTCAGCCTTTCACCCGATAGCCCCAGGTCAAGGACCGCCTCATCACCCGATGGAGTGCCCCTTACGGCGCGGCGTCAACTGCCAGCGGTCGCCGTCGCGTTCGACGAAGCCGAGCGCCCGCAGCTCATGGAGCCGGGCGAGGGCCTCGCCCGGCGGCACACCCGCGGAGCACGCGATGCGGGCGGGGTCGCTCGTGCCACGCCCGGGAAGCGCTTCAAGTACCCGCGCCGCACCGGGACTCAGCGCGTCGCGCGGCACGGCCGGCCCGCGCCGCTCGGGAGCCAGCTCCCCCATCATGCCCACCTGCTCGATCACTTCGGCGACGTCGGTGACCACAGTGGCCTCACCTCGCAGGAGTTCGTGCACCCCCTGGGAGAGCCCTGAGGTGACCGGCCCGGGCACCCCCATCAGCTGCCGGCCCAACCCGAGGGCGCGGCGGGCCGTGACCAGCGCCCCGCTGCGCAGGGCCGCCTCCACCACAACCGTTCCCCGGGTCAGCGCGGCGATCACCCGGTTCCGCAGCACGAACCGGCTGCGGGTCGGATGGTCCCCCGGCGGCAGCTCGGCGACGAGCAACCCGCGCTCCGCCAGCGTGCGGATCAACTCCTGGTTGCCGGGGGGATAGGCGACGTCGACGCCGCACGCGAGCACCCCGACAGTGGGCCCCCGCACGGCCAGGGCTCCGCGATGCGCGGCGGCGTCGACGCCGTAGGCGGCACCGGACACCACCGTCCAGCCCCGTTCGGCGAGCCCCGCGCCCAGCACGGCCGCGCAGTGCGCGCCGTACTCGGTGCAGGACCGGGCGCCGACGACGGCCACCGAGCGCAGCGCCCACACACGCAGCGAGGCCGCTCCCCGCACCCACAGCCCGAACGGTCCGGCATGGCCCAGGTCGTCGAGCTGACGCGGCCACTCGGTGTCCCCCGGACAGATGAAGCGGCCACCGTGCTCGGCGATCGCGGCCAGGTCCTGGTGCGGCCGGGCGCGGGCCGCGCGCAGCCGCAGCCCGGCCCACCGTCGCTCCCCCGCCCCGCTGAGTGGCGGTCCGCTCCCGCTCACCGCCTCCACCACCTCGCAGGCGCCGTATGTGGCGAGCCACCGCCCGACGAGTTCGTCACCCGGCTCGGCGATCCGCGTCAACGCCGCCCGCGCCAGGCGCTCCGGCTCGGCCCCTCCCAGGGCGGTTCCCGCACCCTCGGGGCCGGGGAATCCGGCGGCCGGTCGCAGGTGCTCGGCCGTCATACCGGGATCTCCCGCGCCCGGGCGCCCCGGCGGACACCGGTTCTCAGCTCCAGGGCGCAGTTGACGTCGTCACGGGTGGGCCGGGGGTGGCCCGCGAGGTCGGCGACCGTCCAGGCGACCCGCAGTACCCGGTCCAGACCGCGCGCGGTGAGCAGGCCGCGTTCCAGGTCGTCCTCGGCTTCGGCCAGCGCGCCGGGTAGGACGGGGTGGCGGGTGCGCAGTTCGTGGCCGGGGACCTCGCTGTTGGTCTTCCACGGGGTTTCGGCGTACCGCGCCGCCGCGCGCTCCCTGGCCTCCAGCACGCGGGCGGCCACCACGGCGGTGGACTCGGCCCGGCCGTCGACGGCGGCCAGTTCGGAGCGGGAGAGAGGTTCCACACCGACCCGGAGGTCGACGCGGTCGAGCAGCGGGCCGGACAGCCGTGCACGGTAGCGGCGCACCGAGGCGGGCCGGCACTCGCATCCGCCGACGGTGCTGCCGTGCCGTCCGCACGGACAGGGATTCGCCGCCAGCGCGAGCAGGAACCGGGCGGGCATCCGCATCATCCCCGCCGCCCGGGCCACGACGATGTACCCCGACTCCAAGGGCTGCCGCATGGCATCCAGGACCTGGGCCCCGCATTCCGCGGCCTCGTCCAGAAAGAGCACTCCGTGGTGAGCGAGGGAGACGGCGCCGGGACGGGGCAGGCCGGAGCCGCCGCCGACGAGCGCCGCCATGGTGGCCGAGTGGTGAGGAGCGCAGTACGGCGGCCGGGCCACCAGTGGCTGCCCCGGAGGCAGGGCGCCCGCGACGGAGTGCACGGCCGTCACCTCCAGCGACTCCTTCCGGCTGAGCGGTGGCAGCAGCCCGGGCAGCCGTTCGGCGAGCATGGTCTTCCCGGCCCCCGGTGGCCCTTTGAAATAGATGTGGTGCCGTCCGGCCGCGGCGATCTCCAGGGCGCGGCGCGCATGGTGCTGCCCTGCGACATCCGCGAGGTCCACGGGGCGCTCCTCACCCAGCAGGCCGGTCAGTCCCGGCGCCGCCATGGGCAGTCCGGCCGGCCCGGCGCGGGCGGCGTCCGGCAGACCGTCACCGGCCCGTTCGGGCTCCTCCGGGACCGGCTCGTCGGTCAGCACCGCGATCAGCTGGCGCAGGCTGCGTACTCCGAGCACCGAAACGTCCGGGACCAGCGCCGCCTCCGCCGCCGTCTGCTCGGGGACGACCACCTGCCGGTACCCCGCGTCGGCCGCCGCCAGCACGGCGGGAAGAACTCCGCGCACCGGCAGCACCCTGCCGTCCAGTCCCAGCTCGCCGATCATCACGACGTCGGCGATCTCCCGCGGGTCGATCCGTTCCGCCGCCGCGAGCACAGCGCAGGCGACCGCGATGTCGAATCCGCTGCCGCCCTTGGGCACCGAGGCCGGGCTGAGACCGACGGTGAGCTTCTTCTGCGGCCAGGGGACGTCCGAGTTCACCACCGCCGCCCGCACCCGGTCCCGGCTCTCCGTCAGGCTCTTGTCGGGCAGTCCGACGAGGGTGAAGGCGGCGACGCCCGGCTCCAGATCCGCCTGGACCTCGACCAGTACGCCCTCGACCCCCACCAGTGCGACCGCGCACGTACGTGCGAATCCCATCAGCCGATCCCCCGTACGTGCTGTACGACAGGGGCGCCTCGGTCGGGCAGTACGACGCCGACCAGATCGATCCGCACCCCGCCGGTGGGCGGGCGGCCGTAGCGGGCGACCCAGCACTCGGTGAGCCAGCGCGCCGCCAGTCGGCGCAGCCGGGCCGTCTTCGCCGGCGGCAGACTCTCCATGGGGTCCTGGAAGGGGGTGGCCCTGCGGGTCTTGACCTCGCAGATCACCACGGCATCCGCATCGCGGGCGATGATGTCGATCTCGCCCTCCGCGCGGCGCCAGTTGCGTTCGAGGATCGCCATGCCCGCTTGGCGCATCCGGCGGGCCGCCAGGTCTTCCCCGTACCGCCCCAGGGCTCCCTTCGCGCAGGTCGGAGCCGGGGTCCGCGGTGGCTCCGCACTCCGCTGCCCGGCGCCCCGGCGCTGTGCACCGCGCCGCCCGTGACCGGTGCGCTTCCTGCCCGGGCGGGCCCTGCGCGGATGTTCCCTGCCCGGATTCTCCCCGTGCGGGGCTTCCCGATGCGGGGCTTCCCTGTGCGGGGCTTCCCTGTGCGGGGCTTCCTCGTGCGGCGGGTGTTGTCCGCTCCGGTGTTCTTCTTCTGTGCGAGCCGTGCTCGTCCGTTCGGCACCAAGGTGCTCGCTACCAGGGAGCTCGGTGCTCCGCGCTTGGCCGGTGTTCATACGGCACCACCTCCGACGCCGACTGTGACGGCATCGGAGGTGGCTCAGGGATCTTGCTCGTTTTCTGTGGAGAACCCGGCGGTTGTGGACAACTCCGTCACTCGCCCGGGTGAGGCCCGGCGGCGCTACCCCTTGAAGCCCGAGTCCTCCGGCAGGTCCAGTTCGCTCTTGTTGAGCTCCTCGATATTCACGTCCTTGAATGTGAGTACCCGTACCTGTTTGACGAACCGGGCCGGCCTGTACATGTCCCAGACCCAGGCGTCCGCCATCGACACCTCGAAGAAGACCTCGCCCTGTACCGAGTGGACCTGCATCTCGTAGTCGTTGGTCAGATAGAAACGCCGGTCGGTCTCGATCACGTATTTGAACAGCCCGACGACGTCTCTGTACTCCCTGTAGAGCTTGAGCTCCATCTCGGTCTCGTACTTTTCGAGGTCCTCGGCGCTCATGGCATGTTCCCCTTCAGCCGTGCGTCCCCCCATTGTGCGTCACCCCGGACGGCGTCGGGCCGAAGTCGCGCGGCGCCGCGCGAGCGGTCCGTACGCGGCACCGCCCAGTACCAGGACGGCGCCCACGATCACGGCCGTCAGCGCCAGCGGGAGCGGTCCGCGATCCGAGGTGCCGCCGGGCATGTCGGCGAACCCGTCGGCCTTCGGCAGCATGCCGAAGGCACCGACGGGCCAGGCTATGGCGTCGACCCGGGCCTGGACGGCGGAGCGTGGAACGGCGCCGTGGTCGGCGTCCTTCAGATGCACCCGGGAGTCGAGGGACGCCTCCCTGTTGTCCCCCAGCAGGAAGAGCTTGCCCTCGGGTACCCGGGTGGCTTCGAAGGGGCTCTGCGCGTCACGGCCGTGTGCACGCAGATAGGGCTCGTCGACGGGCTCGCCGTTGACGGTGAGCCGTCCGTCCCGGTCGCAGCACGCCACCTTGTCGCCGCCGACCCCCACGACCCGCTTGACCATGGGCACCGCACCCCACACCGAGTCCCGGAAGACCACGACGTCGCCGCGCCGCACCTCGTTGCCGTCCACGCGCTCGGCCAGTACCCGGGCACCGGACTGCACCGTCGGGTCCATGGAGTCGGTGGGCACCGTGTACGGCTGGTAGAGCACGGCGCCCCAGACGAAGCCGCCGAGGAAGAGGACACACCCGAGGGCCACCGCCACTCCGGACAGTCGGTTGCCCAGGCGGCTGCGGCCCTCGTCGGTACGTTCTTCTGCCTTGCTCACTTCCGTACTCCCGGATCTCCCGCAGCGGCCCCGACGGTCTGCGCTGGCGCAGATCCGCCGACCTTACCGGGCAGTACTGGAAGCCGTCAGCCCTCGGAGGACGCGGACTGCTCCACAGCAGCGGAACCCGCCGGGCGAGCGGGCCGTGCCTTCAGCTCCAGCCGTCGGCGCCGCCACAGCACCAGCGGGACGGCGCCCGCGAGGCCGAGTGCGCCGGGCGCGGCGCTCAGCGCGCGGGACTGCACACCCTGCTGGTCGAAGGTCTCGGGCACCGGCAGCGTGCCCCAGCGGTTGATCGGCCACGCCTTGACGATCGCCCGGCCCACCACCTGCTTCTCCGGAACGAAACCGTCACCGGGCTGGTTCTGGTGGTAGCGGGAGTCGAGGGAGTCCTGGCGGTGGTCGCCCATCACCCACAGCTTGCCCTTGGGCACCTTGACCGGGCCGAACGGCTTGTCGTCGCAAGGAGTGTTGCCGGGGTAGATGTACGACGACTCGTTCAAAGCGGTGCCGTTGACGTGGATCTTCCCGCCCTTCTTGCACTCCACGGTGTCCCCGCCGACCGCGATGACCCGCTTGATCAGGTCCTTCTCATTGGCCGACGGCATCAGCCCGATGAAGCTGAGCGCCGTCTGGACGAAGTTCTCCTCCACGTGGGCCTCGGGGAGCCAGCCGCCCGGATCGTGGAAGACGACGACCTCGCCGCGCTCGGGGGTGGACCCGAACCACGGCGTCAGCTTGTCGACCAGGACCCGGTCGCCGCGCTCGAGCGTCGGCTGCATCGAGTCGGAGGGAATGGAGAACGCCTGGACCAGGAAGGTCTTGATGATCAGGGCGAGGATGAGCGCGATGCCGATGAGCATCGGCAGTTCCTTCCAGAACGCGCGCTGCTTCTTCACCGGCTTCTTCTCACCCCGATCGTCGGCTCCGGTGTCCGGGTCGGACGCCTCGTGTCCGGGCTTCGCGTCGGAGCCCCACGGGCCGTCCCCGTCGGCGCCGGAGCTCGCTGCCGTCCCGTCAGTATCGGCGGTCACACTGTCACTCTCTCTTTCCACGGCCGGTGGTCCTGCGTCGTCCGTCCTGCCATCCGTACCGTCCGTACCAGGACGTCCGTCCTCCGGGTACTCGGAACCGGAGCGCTTGCCGACCGCCAAGTCCCCCACGTCCACTCCTCACGCTGCGCATTCGCCTGTTCCGCCACCGGGACAGGCCCACCATTCCCATAACGAGCGGAAGTTCCGCGGAGAACGGGAGTTGCGCCACTCGATTGTCCCGGTTCACGTAGCCGGCGGCTGCCACGCCACCGGGTTCGGGCACCGAAGCGTAGGTTTCCGGCTCCTCGAGCCGCCTCCAGTGGTCGAACGGCCAAGCGATGACAATCGCTCTGCCAACGATTCGGTCCTCCCCGATCGTTCCTCGATCGGGTTCCTTCAAGTGGTAACGGGAGTCGGCGGAGTTGGCCCGGTGGTCACCCATCACAAAGACGCGTCCCACGGGAACGGTCACCTTGAACTTCATCCGGGAGGGTTTGTTGCCCGGATGGATGTACGGCTCGTTCAGCGGTTCGCCGTTCACCGTGATACGGCCCTGCTTGTCGCAGCAGCGTACGGTGTCCCCGCCGACGCCGACGACCCGCTTGATCAGATCCTGCTCGTCGTCCGAGGGCAGCAGTCCGATGAACGTCAGGAATTCCTTGCCCTGCTTGATCCCCGCCGGTGGGTCCTGGGGGTCCTCCTTCTCGTCCTCCAGCCAACCGCCGGGGTCCTGGAAGACGACCACGTCGCCGCGCTGCGGCTTGGAGCCGAACCATGGGGTGAGCTTGTCCACCAGCACCCGGTCCCCGATCCGGATGGTCTGCTCCATGGATCCGGAGGGGATCACGAACGCCTGGACGAGGAAGGTCTTGAGCACCCACGCGATCAGCAGCGCGACACCGACGAGTAGCGGGATCTCCTTGGTCGCGGAGAGCCTGCGGCGGCGTTTGATGCGCTTGGCGGCCCGCCTGCGGTCGGCCCGGCCCTGTCCGGGGCGGCGCAGCGGCGATTCCTCGGCGCCCGCGCCCCCGGCTTCGCTCTCCGCTCCGTCGGCCGCTGCTGCGGCGGGGTCGGGAGGCGAGGGCGGCGCCTCGGTCTCGGGAAGGTCGTACGGCCCGGAGGAGTAGTGGGGCTGGTGGGCGGCACCGGACGGGTGGGGCGGCGGGTAGCTGTTCGGGGCGGAGTAGTCGTACGGCTCCGTGTACGGGTACGACGTGTCGCTCGGCTCCGGGTACGGGTACGGCTGGTCGCTCGGCCCCGCGTACGGGTAGGGCTGGCCGTACGGGTCCGCGCCAGGAACGCCGGGCCCCTGGTGGCCGGGTGACGAGTGCCCGTATCCGGAGTGACCCGGTCCGGAGTGCCCCCGAGCAGCCCCGTGCCCGACCTCCCCGGCAGGGCGCTCGGGGTCAGCCATGGCCGCCGCCCGCTCCCGCCGACACCGAGCCGATGCGGGCAGGTGGCCAGCCGATCCAGTCGGCGCGCCCGATCACCCGTTCCACGGGGACGGTGCCGCCACCGGGTTCACCGAGGTGGTCGCGGGAGTCGCTGGACCGGGAGCGGTGGTCGCCCATCACCCACAGGCGTCCCTCGGGGACCCGTACATCGAAGGGCACGGCGGAGGGGGCGTTGCCGGAGTGCAGGTAGTCCTCGTCCACGGGCCGGCCGTTCACCTCGATCCTTCCCCGCTTGTCGCAGCAGCGCACGCGGTCGCCGCCGACCCCGATCACGCGCTTCACATAGTCGGTCTCGGAGGGCTGCGCCAGACCGGTCGCGGCACCGGCCTCGCGCAGCGCCGTGACCACCGGGTTGGCGTCGGGGTCGGCCTCTCCCGCGAAGGAGTTGGTGCCGTCGAAGACCACGACGTCCCCGCGCCGCGGACCGTCGCCGAAGCGGTAGGCCAGCTTGTTGACCAGCACCCGGTCCCCGACACGCAGGGTCGGATCCATCGAGGAGCTCGGGATCAGAAAAGGTTGCACGATGAAGGCGCTCGTCAGCAAGAGCGCCACCAGTACGGACCCCGCCGACAGGCCCAGACGCACGGAGCGCGACCTGCCCTTCTTTCCCTGGTCGGGAACGGAAGAACGGTCGCGCTCCGGTTTGTCGTGCTGTTCCTCGGTCTCCATCGAGCGGAAGCCTAACCGGCCCGCCGGGCGCCGAGGACGCGAGCTCAGCTCTCGCGCTTCTCCTTGATCTTGGCGGCCTTGCCGCGCAGCTCACGCAGGTAGTACAGCTTGGCGCGGCGGACGTCACCGCGGGTCACGACCTCGATCTTCTCGACGATCGGGGTGTGCACCGGGAAGGTGCGCTCGACGCCGACGCTGAAGCTGACCTTGCGGACCGTGAAGGTCTCGCGCACACCGGAGCCCTGGCGGCGGATGCAGACGCCCTTGAACTGCTGGACGCGGGAGCGGTTGCCCTCGATGACGCGGACGTGCACGTTGACCGTGTCGCCCGGGCGGAAGGCCGGTACGTCCTTGCGCAGGGAGGCGGAGTCGACGCTGTCGAGAAGGTGGGACATGTCCGTCTGCTTTCTTCGCTGATGCCACAGGTCATCAACGGAATCGTGGTGTGATCCGAGGAGCCGCCACTCTCGGCGGGCGTCGGTCCCCCTGTGGCAGGGTCGCGCGCCTGAGGTGAGGCAGCGGCCCATTCTTCCACGGGCCGGCCGCCCGGCCCAAATCGGCCACCCGTTCTTCACGGGGAGCTACTTTCCGGGACCGTCCTGGCCACGGTCCTGGTGCCGGTCCTGATCAAGGCCCCGCTCCGACTCTGGCTCCGGCTCCGGCGGCTGCTCCGGACCCGCCGCCTCCTCGGGACCCGGGTGCCAGCGGCCGTCCGTGCCCTGCTGCCAGCCCAGCGCCTCCAGGGTCGCCCTGTCGTGTTTGTCGAGGGCTTCCGGGGCGCAGCGTTCGATCAGGTCGGGCCGGTTGGCGACCGTGCGTGCGAACGCCTGATCGCGGCGCCACCTGGCGATCCTGCCGTGGTGACCGCTCAGCAGCACTTCCGGGATGCCACGGCCGCGCCACTCGGGCGGCTTGGTGTAGACGGGCCCCTCCAGCAGGTTCGCCATGGTGCCGGGGGCGAACGAGTCGTCCTGGTGGGAGGCGGCGTTGCCGAGCACTCCGGGCAGCAGCCGGGCGATGGCCTCGACCATGACGAGGACGGGTGCTTCGCCGCCGGCGAGTACGTAGTCGCCGATGGAGACCTCGCGCACGTCCAGCCGGTCGGCGTACTCGTCGACGACGCGGCGGTCGATGCCCTCGTAGCGGGCCGGGGTGAACACCAGCCACGGCTTGTCCGCCAGCTCGACGGCCAGTTCCTGGGTGAAGGGGCGGCCACTGGGGGTGGGGACGACGAGCACGGGCGGCTCCTGGTCCGGCTCTTTCGTGGCCAGGACCGTATCCAGTGCCTCGCCCCAGGGTTCGGGCTTCATGACCATGCCGGGGCCGCCGCCGTAGGGGGTGTCGTCGACGGTGTGGTGCCGGTCGTACGTCCAGCTGCGCAGGTCGTGGATGCGGACATCCAGTACGCCGCGCGCGCGGGCCTTGCCGACCAGCGAGACGTTGAGCGGCTCCAGATACTCGGGAAAGATCGTGACGACGTCGAGTCTCACCGGGAGCTCTCCTGGCCGCCGTCCCGACCGCGCTCCCGCCCGTGCTCCGCTCCGGCCCCCTCGGCCTCCTCGATCTCCTCGGACTCCTCGGACTCCTCGCCGAGCAGACCGGGCGGCGGGTCGACGACGGCCCGCTGGGCCTCCAGGTCGATCTCGGGGACGATCTCGCCGACGAACGGGATCAGGACCTCGCCGCCGTCCTCACGCCGTACGACCAGCAGGTCCTGCGCGGGCAGGTGCGCGACGCTCTCGATCCGGCCGACGACCGCGCCGTCCACCGTGACGACCTCCAGGTCCTCCAGCTGGTGGTCGTAGAACTCCTCGGGGTCCTCGGGGCTCTCGTCCGGGTCGACCTCGGCGATGAGCAGGGTGTTGCGCAGGGCCTCGGCGGCGGTGCGGTCGCTCACCCCCTCGAAGCGCAGCAGCAGCCGTCCGCTGTGCACCCGCCCGGCGGCGATGGTGAGCGGCCCGACGGTGGGCGGGTCGGTGGCCAGCACGGCGCCGGGGGCGAGCCGCAGTTCGGGCTCGTCGGTCCTGACCTCGACCGTGACGTCGCCCTTGATGCCGTGGGCGCGACCGATCCGCGCGACGACTAGCTGCACTGTGCTTCTCCGTGCTCGGTTCCGTGCTCGGTGGGTTCGTGTGGCCCGCGGACCGGGGTGCGGGCGCGACAACGGGCCGGGGACGGCTTGGCTGCCGTCCCCGGCCCGTGCCGGTGCTGCATGCTGCGCTTCAGCGGACCTGGTCCACATCGACGAGGTCGACGCGGATACCCCGGCCGCCGAGCGCTCCCACGACGGTGCGCAGAGCACGCGCGGTGCGGCCGTTACGGCCGATCACCTTGCCGAGGTCGTCGGGGTGCACCCGGACCTCCAGCACACGCCCGCGACGGAGGTTGCGGGACGCGATCTGCACTTCGTCGGGGTGGTCGACGATGCCCTTCACAAGGTGCTCGAGGGCCTCCTCGAGCATCCTCAGGCCTCGGTCGACTCGGTGGTGGCCGAAGCGTCGGCAGACTCGCCGGCGTCTGCCTTCTTGTCGGCCTTGTCAGCCTTGTCGGCCTTCTTCGCCTTGGGGGTGATGGCCTCACCCTTCGGCTCGTCGGCGGACTCCTTGGCGGCGGCCTCGAAGAGAACGCGCTTGTCGGCCTTCGGCTCGGCGACCTTCATCGGCTCCGGCGCGGGCAGGCCCTTGAACTTCTGCCAGTCACCGGTGACCTTGAGGATGGCCTCGACCGGCTCGGTCGGCTGGGCGCCGACGCTGAGCCAGTACTGCACCCGCTCCGAGTCGACCTCGATGCGCGAGGGGTTCTGCACCGGGTGGTACAGGCCGATCTCCTCGATGGCCCGGCCGTCGCGGCGGGTACGGGAGTCGGCGACGATGATGCGGTAGTGAGGCGAACGGATCTTGCCCAGACGCTTCAGCTTGATCTTGACTGCCACTGGTGTGGTGTCTCCTGGTCTTGACGTGGGTGGACACGACGGGATGCCACGTGGGGTTGTAGCGCCGGGTGTCCGAATGGACGCGTCAGCCGGAGGAGAGAGGGGTCCTGTGCGGCTGCCGAGTTCAGCCGACCATGATGCCACACCGCACGGGTCCCACAGAAACCGCCCCCGGCCCACCCACCTGCCGCAGGCCTGACCGCACGCGTCCGCCCGCACGCGCCCCGGGCCCGCCGCACGGCACGGCTCCCGGGCGCGCGAACGCGAGGGGGTGTCAGCCGACGGCCATCGGCTCGGCTGCCGTCGCCGGTGCCGCTGTCGGCTCGACGGGGATGCGGAACTGCTTTCCGCAGGCTCCGCACATGATCGGGGCCTGGGCCAGCACGGACGGGACGACGCGGACGTTGCGCCCGCAGTCGCAGACGGCCTTGACGCGGACACCGCCCCCGGAGGAGCCGTGCCGGGCTGCGGGCCCGCGGAAGCTGCGGCCGGTATCCGTCTCGGTGGCCGCGCTGTACGCCTTCAGCGCCCGCTGGAGGCGCTCGATAGTGGGGCGATAACGCCGTCGGGTCTCGGGCGTGAGCACCACGAGGGAGAAGCCGCTGCTGGGATGCGGCTCCTCGGGGTGATCAAGGCCGAGCTCCTCGGCGATCGCCAGGAATCGGCGGTTGTGGTAACGGCCGGCCCGTGAGGTGTCCCGGATGCCGCGGGCCGCGGCGATGCCGTGGACTGCCTCGTGGAGCAGCCGTTCGAACGAGAGCCCGGTGCCGCAGGCGGACGAGGACTCTCCGATGAGTGATTCGGGCGCGGCCAGATCCGGCAGCTCGGGGTGGTGCCGTTGAATGTCGGCCCAGGCGGCTGCCAGCTCGGCGGCGAGAACTGGTGGTGTCGTGCTCACGTCGTTCCCAACGAGCGGAGGTGCCTCGGTGTTCCGATTACGGGGCATCGCAAATATTTTGCACGTACCAGTCAGTTCTCGGTGATGCACGAGGAGATGGGTGCGGGTACGCAGATCTGCGCCCAAGTCGCGCAGCCACCCCAAGCCGGGACGTATCACCGAGCGGAACGCGACATCCGGCCGGGCCTCGACCGATCTCCTGTGATGGTACGGACGTTTGTCGCGTACTGCTGGATCGGGCGACGGAAGTAGACGTTCTGAGCATCCGTCTGCTGGGGCGGCTGTCCGGCGCGCGGCAGTTGAGGGGCGCACACAGGGGGCGCGGAAGACAACCCGGCGCACCCCCTGGACTCCCGGAAGGATACGCAGTTCCCTGGCATACGGGGCACGAGCACCACTCGGGGGACCAAACGGCTGGACGGATCTTCGGATTGGGGCGTTGCGATGACACCCACGCTCGTACACCACCAGCACCGGACCCGCCTCCCGGCCGCCGGAAGCGCGGCCAGGATGCGGGACTGGGCGGAGATCCAGGAACGGATGCTGGTTCCGCTCTACGAAGCGGTGTACGAACGGATGGAGACCGGGCCGGGGACACGCGTGCTCGGTCTCGGCTGCGGCACGGGGCTCGCGCTGCTGCTGGCGGCCGACCGGGGCGCGGACGTACACGGCGCGGACGCGGACGCGGCCCGCCTCGAACTCGCCGGGCAGCGTCTGCCCGGCGCCGACGGGACGCCCGACCAGGCGCCCCGGCTCACCCACGGCACCGCCCTGGAAGCGATCGAGGAGATCGAGGCGGCGGAGGCGGTCGACACGTCGGGCACCGGGCTGCGGCCGACACTGGTGACGGCTTTCGGCGCACTGCCGCAGCCGGACGAGCTCGTACGGCTGCGGGCGGCACTCGGCCGCGGCGTCCCCGTCGTGGTGGCCGGCTGGGGCCCGGCGGAGCGGTGCGCCGCCGCGCCCGCGCTGCGGGTGGCGAACCGGCTGGCCGGGCCGGCCGAGGCCGGGCCCGACTGGTGCGGCCGGGACGACCTGGAAGAGCTGGCGGTGCGCGGCGGGCTGCGGCTGGAAGGGTCCGGCCGGGTGGCCTGCCCGTTCGGATACGCGGACATGGAGAGCGCGGTGCGCGGACTGCTGTCGACCGGGCTGTACGACAGTGCGGTCCGCGCGGCCGACGAGGAGCAGGTGCTCAAGGAGCTGGTGGAGGCGCTCCATCCGCACCTGCGCGCGGACGGCACCGTGTGGATGCCGAACCTGTTCCGCTACGTCGTCGCCCGTACCTGACGACTGCCCCGGCCTTGCCGGCAGTGGGGCGGGCAGGGGCCGGCAGGGGCGGGCCGTCAGCCCAGGCCCGGCCACTCCTCGGCGGTGAGCGCGAAGCGCTCGTGGTCGCGCCAGGCGTCGTTGATGAAGAGCATCCGGGGCGAGAACCCCTCGTGCCGGAAACCGAGCCGCTTGGCCATGGCCAGGGAGCGCTCGTTCTCCGGCTGGACGTTGATCTCCAGCCGGTGCAGGCCCAGTCCGTCGGGTCCCGGCTGGAAGCAGCGGTCGACGACCAGCCGCAGCCCCTCGGTCATCCGCCCTGTTCCGGCATAGGGGACGTAACTGTCGTAGCCCAGCGAGCCGTTGCGGAAGCGGGCCCGGACGATGTTGGCCACGTTCACCCGGCCGACGAGCCCCTCGTCCTCGCGGTCGAGGATGAGGAAGGTACGCAACGCGGGCCCCTGGCGGCGCAGCAGATCGGGGAAGCCGTCCGGCTCGACCGGGTTCCACGGGCGAAGGTGGTCTGCCGAGCGGACGACGGCCTCACTGTAGAGCTGCTCGTCGGCAGGCCGCGGGGGGCGGATGTATACGCGCATGGACGACATCATCCGCCTTTGCCGCGGCACGCTCACTTCGGGGGCAGGATGTCCTTGAACTCCTGGGGGAGCTCGAAGTCGCCCGGGTCCTGACCGGCACCCGGGACACCGAAGGCGCCGCCCTCGCCGGCCTGGGCCCGGCGGGCCGCCGCGGCCTGCTCCTCCTGCTTGCGCTTCATCGGGTTGCCCGACTGGCGCTTGCCCTTGGCCTTCTTCTGCTTGCCCTTCTTCTTACCCCCGCCCCCACCGGGCATCCCCGGCATGCCGGGCATCCCAGGCATACCGCCGCCCTGGGCCATCTTGGACATCATCTTGCGGGCGTCGAAGAACCGCTCCACCAGATTCTTGACGGCGCTGACATCCACCCCGGAGCCGCGGGCGATACGGGCCCGCCGCGAGCCGTTGATGATCGTCGGCTCGGCGCGCTCCGCGGGGGTCATCGACTTGATGATGGCGGCGGTGCGGTCGACCTCGCGCTCGTCCAGGTTGTTGATCTGGTCCTTCATCTGCCCCATGCCGGGCATCATGCCGAGCAGCTTGGAGAGCGAGCCCATCTTGCGGACCTGCTCCATCTGGGCCAGGAAGTCGTCGAGCGTGAACTCCTTGGGTCCCTTCGCCAGCTTGGCGGCCATCTTCTCGGCCTCTTGCTGGCTGAAGGTCTGCTCCGCCTTCTCGATCAGCGTGAGCATGTCGCCCATCCCGAGGATGCGCGAGGCCATCCGGTCGGGGTGGAAGGCGTCGAAGTCGTCCAGCTTCTCGCCGTTGGAGGCGAACATGATCTGCTTGCCGGTGACCTGCGCGACCGAGAGGGCCGCACCGCCGCGCGCGTCGCCGTCGAGCTTGGAGAGTACGACGCCGTCGAAGCCGACGCCCTCCTGGAAGGCCTCCGCCGTGGTGACCGCGTC
Organism: Streptomyces smyrnaeus; assembly: GCF_017676345.1. Classification (GTDB taxonomy): domain Bacteria; phylum Actinomycetota; class Actinomycetes; order Streptomycetales; family Streptomycetaceae; genus Streptomyces; species Streptomyces smyrnaeus. Next base: position 115,157 of record NZ_JAFFZM010000018.1, read on the forward strand.
CTGACCGATCATGGCGTCGACGACGAAGAGGACCTCGTCCGGGCTGACCGCGTCACGGATGTCGGCGGCCTGCTGCATCAGTTCCTGGTCGATGCCCAGGCGGCCGGCGGTGTCGACGATGACCACGTCGTGCTGCTTGTCGCGCGCGTGGGTGATCGAGTCCTTGGCGACCTTGACCGGGTCCCCGACCCCGTTGCCCGGCTCCGGCGCGAAGACGGCCACGCCCGCGCGCTCGGCGACGACCGACAGCTGGTTGACCGCGTTCGGGCGCTGGAGGTCGGCCGCGACCAGCATCGGCGTGTGCCCCTGCTGCTGCAGCCAGCGGCCCAGCTTGCCCGCCAGGGTGGTCTTACCCGCGCCCTGGAGACCGGCGAGCATGATGACGGTCGGCGGGTTCTTGGCGAACCGCAGGCGCCGCGTCTCGCCACCGAGGATGCCGATCAGTTCCTCGTTGACGATCTTGATGACCTGCTGGGCCGGATTCAGCGCCTGGGAGACCTCGGCTCCCAGCGCGCGTTCCTTGACCTGCTTGATGAAGGCGCGCACCACGGGGAGCGCGACGTCCGCCTCGAGCAGGGCGATACGGATCTCGCGCGCGGTGGCGTCGATGTCCGCCTCGCTGAGGCGCCCTTTGCCCCGGAGGTTCTTGAACGTCGCACTCAGGCGGTCGGAAAGGGTATCGAACACAGCGCTCGTCGGTCCTCGGGTCGGTGGCGGAGTCAATCTCTGCCAAGGGTAGCCGCCTCCCGGGCGGGGCCATCCCGCCTGTCCGGATCGGGGACGGCTCCGGGCCCGGATCGAAGTCGGCCCGTCCGTTCGGAGCGGACCGTACCGGTTCAGCGCAGCGCGGTCTCGACCTGCTGTGCGAGCCGCGCCGCCGCCACGTCGGAGAGGGGCACCCCGGCGGCGTCCGTCACGTAGAAGGCGTCGACGGCGTTCGCGCCCAGAGTGCTCACATGGGCGCTGCGGACGCGGACGCCGGCCTCCTCCAGGGCCTGGCCGATGCGGTGCAGCAGTCCCGGCGCATCCTGGGCCCGTACCTCGATGACGGTGGCCGCGGCGGAGTCGCCCGGCGCGACGGTGGCGCGTGGCGGGGGCGGCTGGATCGCCGTGCGGCGCGGACGGTAGGCGGCCTCCCGCTCGGCGAGCCGCAAGGCGAGGCCCAGCGAGCCGTCCAGGGCGCGCACCAGGTCTTCCCGCAGCCTCGCCGCCTGTGGGAGGGAGCCGTACTGAGCGGCAACCCGCCAGGTGAGCAGCAGGACGCGAGGGGTCTCGGCAGTCGCGGATCCACCTTCCACCGCTGCCGCGAAATCTCCCGCCACTGTCGTGCCGTGGGATGCCACTGCTGTGACGTCCGACGCCGCTGTCGAGCCGCCCTCCGTCAGTGCTGCGGGAAGTTCCGCCAGTCGCAGATCCGCGGCCCGGACAGTCAGCTTGTGCAAGGCCAGCACTCCGGCGACCGCGGGGAGCACCCCGGACTGCTCGGGCAGCGCCACGGAAAGCTCCACACCGACGGGCTCCGGCCCGCCGTCGGCACCGCCGTCGCCCGGCACCGCGGCGGCGCCCTCTCCCCCGGTGTGGCCGGTCTTGTGGGTGCGCAGCGCCAGTACGGGGCCACCGGTGCGCCACGCCTCCATCGCCAGTCGTTCGCCCTCCGCCGTCAGCTCCCGGTCGGCTGTCCGATCGGCCACCGGTTCACCGGCCAGCACGGCGGCCACCCGGGAGACGAGGTCGGACACGAGCGTCGCCCGCCAGGAGGACCAGGCGGCCGGTCCGGTGGCCAGGGCGTCGGCCTCCGTCAGCGCGTGCAGCAGTTCCAGCGTGCCGGGCGAGCCCACCGCTTCGGCGACGGAGCGGATGGTGGCCGGGTCGTCCAGGTTCCGCCGCGTCGCCGTCTCGACGAGCAGCAGGTGGTGGCGTACGAGAGTGGCCAGCGTCCGGGTGTCGGCGGCGTCGAAGCCGATACGGGCCGCCAGGTCACCGGCGATGGTCTCGCCGGTGACGGAGTGGTCGCCGGGCCAGCCCTTGCCGATGTCGTGCAGCAGCGCACCGGTCAGCAGCAGGTCCGGACGGTGGACACGCCGGGTGAGCGCTGCGGCCCGCACGGCGGTCTCCACCAGGTGCCGGTCGACGGTGTAGCGGTGCACGGGGTTGCGCTGGGGCCGGCAGCGCACCCGCTCCCAGTCGGGCAGCAGCCGGGTGATCAGGCCCGCGGCGTCCATCGCCTCCCACACCGGGACCGTCGCCTCGCCCGCGCCGAGCAGGGTGACGAACTCCTCACGGGCCTCGGCGGGCCAGGGCACGGGCAGCGGAGGGGCGCTACGGGCCAGCTTGCGTACGGCGGGCAGCGCCAGTGGGACTCCGGCCTGGGCGGCGGCGGCAGCGGCGCGCAGCGGCAGCACGGGGTCGCGGTCCGGGCGGGCGTGCAGGGCGAGGGCCGCCTCGCCCTCGTGTTCGACGACGCCCTCCGCCAGGGGCGTGCGCTCCCGCACGGGGGCTCCGGGGCGTCCGCCGGTGCGCCTGCCGCCGCCCAGCAGTCCGCGCAGCCGGGTGCCGCGCGGGGTGCCGCCGCGCGCCCGCAGTACCCGCTCCACCTCGCGCCAGGTCACGTCGCTCGCGTAACCGACGGCGCCGGCGGCCTCGTAGACGCGGCGCAGCAGGGTGTCGGAGTCCAGCAGGCCGAGCGCCGTCGCGACCTGGTCCTGGTCCTGGAGTGCGAGTCGGTCGGTGGCGCGGCCGGTTGTCAGATGCAGCGCGTCGCGGACGTCGAGGAGGGTGTCGCGCGCCTCCCGCAGTCCCTCGCGCGGGGCGTCGGCGAGCCAGGAGGCGGCCACGGCTCGCAGTGCGGTCAGGTCCCGCAGACCGCCGCGGGCCTCCTTCAGGTCGGGCTCCAGCAGGAAGCGCAACTCGCCGTGCCGCCGGGCCCGTTCACCGGCGTACTCGCGCAGTTCGGGGAGCCGGGAGCGGGCCTGGGCGCGCCATCGGGCGAGGGCGGCGGTGCGCAGTTGGGCCGTGAGGTCCTGGTCGCCGGCCACATGGCGGGCGTCCAGCAGGCCGAGCTGCACCTTGAGATCGTCCTCGGCGGCGGCGCGCGCCTCGCCCAGGGTGCGTACGGAGTGGTCGAGGGCGAGCCCGAGGTCCCACACCGGGTACCAGAGATGGTCGGCGAGGGCGGCGAGAGCCGCGGTGTCGGTGGTGCCGTCGTGCAGCAGGAGCAGGTCGAGGTCGCTGCGCGGGGAGAGCTCGCCGTGGCCGTAGCCGCCGACGGCCACCAGGGCGGTCCCGGTGGGCGCCTTGGCGGTGAACAGACCGGCGAGCCACCGGTCGGTGAGCCCGGCGAGTGCGCGGCGGCGGTCCGGTCCGGACAGCGCGGTGTCCTGCAGCAGCCGCACCCGGGCCGCCGCGTACCCCTCGGCCGTCCGGCCCGGGCCCTCGCCCGGGCCGCCCCCCGCGGGTACCGGGTCACCCGTATCCGGCCCGCTCCCGGCGGGCCCGGGGGCACCGTCCCCCGCCGGCGCCCCCGGGCCGTGCGTTCCGTGTGCCGTCGCCGCCGTCCGTGCCGCCGCCGCGTCCCTCACAGCGCGTCCGGCCCTCGCTCGCCCGTCCGTACCCGGACGGCGGTCTCGACCGGGACCATCCACGCCTTTCCGTCGCCGATCTTGCCGGTGCGTGCGGCCTTGACGACGATCTCCAGGAGCTGTTCGGCGTCCTCGTCCTCGGCCAGCACCTCGATGCGCACCTTGGGGACGAGGTCGACGGTGTACTCGGCACCCCGGTAGACCTCGGTGTGGCCGCGCTGCCGCCCGTAGCCGCTGGCCTCGGTGACGGTGAGGCCCTGGACCCCGAAGGCCCGCAGCGCCTCCTTCACCTCGTCGAGCTGGTACGGCTTGATCACCGCGGTGATGAGCTTCATCGGAAGTCCTCCGTGGATGCCCCGCCATCAGGCGAGGGAGGGAACGGACGGATTTCGCCGTTCCCCAGCGGGCGTGAGTCCGGCCAAGTAGTGTCCGCTATGCCTGGCCGGTGATAACCAAGCCGAGTGGGCCTACCGCCGGGCTGGCGGGAAGTTACGTCTGTGGAGAGCGTGTAAGACCGATGGGCGGCACACCGTCCCTCGCCGTTTGCTCGGGTCGGCTGTGGTCGGTGAAGCAGAAAACTCGACCTGTGAGGGGCGAATCCCGCTGCTTCGGCTGAGGGAGAGGTCAAGCCTCCACCTTGCTGTCATGGTGGCGGTCACTGCCGGTCGCGGTCAGGGTCTCATCCAGGGCCGCGCCGGGCGTGGCGGACGGCCCGCCCCTCTCGCGGAGCGAGGAGCCTCCGACGGCGCTGAAGTCGTACGCGGTCTCCGCGTGGAACGCCTGGTCGACGCCGGCCGCCTCGTCGTCCGGGTCGGCGCGGAAGCCGATCGTGGCCTGTACCAGCTTGGCCAGCAGCCAGGAGACCACGAAGGAGAACGCCATCACCGAGAAGGCGCCGAGTGCCTGCTTGCCGAACTGGGTGAGGCCGCCGACCCCGTCCACGGCCAGGAAGCCGACCAGCAGCGTGCCGATGACGCCGCCGACCAGGTGGACGCCGACCACGTCCAGCGAGTCGTCGAACCCGAGCTTGTATTTGATGCTGACCGCCCAGGAGCACACCGCGCCGGCGACGACTCCGATCAGCAGCGCGCCCATGGCGTTGACCGCGGCACCGGACGGGGTGATGGCCACCAGGCCGGCGACGGCGCCGGAGGCGGCACCCAGCGTGGTGAAGGCGCCGTGCCGCACCCGCTCGTAGATCAGCCAGCCCAGCATGGCGGCACCCGTCGCGAGCTGCGTGTTGAGCGCCATGTTCGCGGCGGTGCCGTCGGCGGCGAGCGCGGAACCGGCGTTGAAACCGAACCAGCCGAACCACAGCAGCGCGGCGCCGAGCATCACCAGCGGCAGGCTGTGCGGCCGCATGGGGTCCTTCTTGAAGCCGATGCGCTTTCCGACGACGAGTACGGCGGCCAGCGCCCCGATGCCCGCGTTGATGTGCACGGCGGTGCCGCCCGCGAAGTCGATGACTTCCAGTTCGTAGAGCCAGCCGCCCTCGGCCCACACCCAGTGCGCGACGGGGAAGTAGACGATCGTCACCCACAGGGTGAGGAACACGGCCCAGGCGCTGAACTTCACGCGGTCGGCGAGGGCGCCGCTCATCAGCGCCGGCGTGATGATGGCGAACATCATCTGGAAGAGGACGAAGGCGAAGACCGGGATGCCGCCCTTCTCGGTCAGGGACTCGGGCGAGATCCCCTTGAGGCCGATGAAGTCCAGGTTCCCGATCACACCGCCGGTGTCCGGGCCGAAGGCCAGCGAGTAGCCGTAGAGCACCCACAGCACGCTGACGATCGCCAGCGAGATGAAGGACATCATCAGCATGTTCAAGGCGCTCTTCACCCGGACCATGCCGCCGTAGAAGAAGGCGAGGCCAGGCGTCATCACCATCACCAAAAACGCGCTGACCAAGACGAAAGTGGTATCCGCGCCGTTCAATGTGGACGTCTCCTCGGGTCGCGACCCTGCGGGCGGGCCGGTGGGCACCTCCCGGCCGAGGCCGGGGGAGGGCGGGCTGGATGCCAGGTTTCCGAAGCCCGGTTTCGCCCGTCGCCCCCCGGTGTTTCGACACCGTGAAAACAGGCGCGCCGGTGTTACGCGCAGATGAAGCGGGACCTTCCGCGCGGTGACGCGCGTACGCTGCGCCCACTCTGAAGGCGCGCGGTGCAGCCGGCCCCGCAGGCCCCGGGCTCAGCCCGCGACGGCCTCGCTGTCGGTCAGCTCGACGCGGAGCCGCTCGCTCAACTGCACCACGTCCGCGAGCTCACCGAACTCGCGCACGGCACCGGCCGTGGTCCGGCGCAGCCGATTGTTGACCCGTTCCGAGCGCAGCCGCTTGGCGACGCCGAGGGCCTCGCTCGCCCGCGCCACACATCCCTCGGGCTCGCGCTGCAGCAGGTGCACGCTGGCCATGCCGATCAGGTTGAGCGCGTAGGAGCGCTGATGGCCGCCGCCCTCCTCCTCACGGGCCTCCTGCGCGAACAGCTCGACAGCGCGTTCCATCGCCGGCCGTGCCAGTGAGGCGTAGGTGGGGCTGCGGCCGGAGGAGTAGGCCAGATCGCGGTAGGAGTGCGCGTTCTCCGCGTACAGCTCGGCCTCGGAGAAGAACCGGATCCAGTCGGGGTCCGCGTCCGAGGGGTCGATGTCGGAGAACGTCTCCTCGGCCATCCGCACCGCGCGCTTGCACTTGCCGGGCTGGCCCATGTTGGCGTAGGCGCGGGCCTCCATCGCGTAGAGCATCGCCTGGGTGCGGGGGGTGGCGCCCTCCCGGCTGCCGTACTGCGCGAGGTGCACCAGCTCCAGCGCGTCCTCGGGGCGGCCCAGATGGATCATCTGACGGCCCATCTTGCTGAGCACGTACGAGCCGAGGGGCCGGTCACCGGCCTCCTTGGCGGCGTGCAGCGCCAGGACGAAGTACTTCTGCGCGGTGGGCTGCAGCCCGATGTCGTAGCTCATCCACCCCGCCAGTTCCGACAGCTCCGCCGTGACACGGAACAGGCGGCGCCGGACGGGCTCGTCGGGCCGCTCCTGCAGCAGGTCGGTGACCTCGTGCAGCTGTCCGACGACGGCCTTGCGGCGCAGCCCTCCCCCACACTGTGCGTCCCAGGTGCGGAACATCTGAGTCGTCTGCTCCAGCAGCTCCAGCTCCGGTGCGGACAGCCGCGGCCCGCGCCGCAGCCCGCCACCGCCGCGCCCGGCACCCTCGTCGCCGCCCCCGGCACCGGCACCGGCCGCCTGCCGCCGACGGCCCGGGTACGGGGCCTGTCCGCCGCCGCGTACGGCCTCGCCGTACAGCCCGTCCCGGGGTGCGGGAACGGTGGGTCCGCCCGGGGAGGCCTGCTGCTCCCCGGGCAGTCCGGCTTCGGGTCCGGTGCCCGGCACCAGCCAGCGCTGCATGGGCTCGATCAGGGCGGGGCCCGCGGACACGGACAGCGAGGTGCCCAGGAAGCCTCGGCGGCCCAGCATCAGATCGCTGCGGGTGAAGTCGCTGATCATCGCCACGGTCTGGGGTCCGGCCCAGGGCAGGTCGACCCCGGAGGCCGCGGGGGACTGCCGGGCGGGGCGCAGCCCGAGGTCCTCCACGGCGACGACGCAGCCGAAACGCTCGGAGAACAGTTCGGAGAGGATGCGGGGGATGGGCTCCCGGGGCTGCTCGCCGTCCAGCCAGCGGCGCACCCGTGAGGTGTCGGTACTGATGTGGTGTGCACCCAGCTGTCGTGCCCGGCGGTTCACCTGGCGGGCCAGCTCGCCCTTGGACCAGCCACTGCGCATGAACCACGAGCCCAGCCGCTCGTTCGGGCTCTTGCTCGCCTGGCCTCGCTCAGCCACTGGTAACGCCCCCATCCCGCCTTGGTGACGCGCTCAGGAGCGGGCAGGTCCGCGTTGCCCCGCGCGCCCGCACCCTCGACCCCGCCATGCCTGAGGCATAGTCCGCCGCCGCGCTCTCTCCGTTGTGTGTACCGAAAGTAATCCTACGATCACGACCCAGGCGAGCGTAATTGCAGAATCGCCACCATTCGCCACCCCTTCGGATGAACCCTGGAGCACTCGGAGGCGCTTGACTTGACACCTGGGAAGCAAACTCCACGGAGAGGCATCCCCATCTCCCCGTCCTCGCCCAGGAGTCCGACCGCCACCATCTCTTCGTCACTGTGTGCAACGACGCCGTAACCATAAGCATTCGGGACCCGTTGGAGTGAGCATGGGCTTCACGATCGGCGCCATCAGCGGTCTCAGCGGCATCCGCGAGATCCGCGAGCTGCGGCCCGGCGCACGCAGGCGCGAACGCGCCCAGGTGTGCACCACTGTCGCGGAGTACACCAGCCTGTGGGGCTGGGACGTGATCCCCGGCGCCCGCGCCATCCGCTCGGGCGGCCGTGTCGCCTGCTCCTGCGGCGCGAGCGCCTGCCCCTCCCCCGGTGACCACCCGCTCGACGCCTCCCTGGAGGTTCCCGCGGGTGCCACCCTCGACGAGGCCTCCCGCGCCTGGGCGGCGGTTCCCGGGGCGGCCATGCTGCTCCCGACGGGCCGCGCCTTCGATGTGCTGGAGGTCGCCGAGCCCGTCGGCCGGTGCGCACTGGTGCGGCTGGAGCGGATGGGGGTACCGCTGGGTCCGGTGGCCGCGACACCGCACGGGCGGGCCTGGTTCCTGGTCGCCCCGGGCGCGGCGGCCGAACTTCCGGAGCTGCTCTACCGGATGGGCTGGGACGACGCCGGCCTCGACCTGCGCGGCAGGGGCGAGGGCGAGCACATCACGGCGCCGCCGTCCGACCTCGCCGGTCTGGGCGCCGTGCGGTGGCTGCGCCCGCCCACCCTGGAGGCCTCGGGGCGCCCTCCGCAGGCCCGGCTGCTGCTGGGCACGCTGGCGTACGTGTGCCACCGGGCAGCCGCCGTCCGGTGAATCGGCCGCGCGTCCGGCTCCCCGCCGTCGAGCGGCCGCCTGCGGCGCACCGTCGTGGTGGGCCGCCGTCGCGGCGGAACGGGTACCGCCGCGACGGCGGCCTTCGGCCTCAGGCCTCTCGGACGAGCGCGTCCACGAACGCCTCCGGTTCGAAGGGCGCCAGATCGTCGGCGCCCTCGCCGAGCCCGACGAGCTTGACCGGCACGCCGAGCTCGCGCTGGACGGCGACGACGATGCCGCCCTTGGCGGTGCCGTCCAGCTTGGTGAGGACGATGCCGGTGATGTCCACGACCTCGGCGAAGACCCTGGCCTGCACCAGGCCGTTCTGACCCGTGGTGGCGTCCAGCACCAGCAGCACCTCGTCCACCGGACCCTGCTTCTCGACGACGCGCTTGACCTTGCCCAGCTCGTCCATGAGGCCGGTCTTGGTGTGCAGCCGGCCCGCCGTGTCGATCAGCACCACATCGGCGCCGGCCTCGGTGCCCTGCTTGACCGCGTCGAACGCGACCGAAGCGGGGTCGCCGGCCTCCGGGCCGCGGACCGTACGGGCGCCCACCCGGGTGCCCCAGGTCTCCAGCTGGTCGGCGGCGGCGGCGCGGAAGGTGTCGGCCGCGCCGAGCACGACCGACTTGCCGTCGGCCACCAGCACCCGGGCGAGCTTGCCGGTGGTGGTGGTCTTGCCGGTGCCGTTGACGCCGACGACGAGCACCACGCCCGGGCGGTCGACGGCGGCCGCCTCCGCGCCCGGCTCGGTGTGCACCGTGCGGTCCAGGTCGGTGCCGACCAGCTTGAGCAGCTCCTCGCGGAGCAGACCGCGCAGCTCGTCGGGGGTACGGGTGCCGAGCACCTTGACCCGCTCACGCAGCTGCTCGACCAGTTCCTGGGTGGGGCCGACGCCGACATCGGCCGTCAGCAGGGTGTCCTCGACCTCCTCCCAGGTCTCCTCGTCCAGGTGCTCCCGGGACAGCAGGGTCAGCAGGCCCTTGCCGAGGGAGTTCTGGGAGCGGGAGAGCCGGTCGCGCAGCCGCACCAGCCGGCCGGCGGTCGGGGCCGGGGTCTCGATCTCCGGCGCGGCCGTGGCCGCCTCCGCGGTGGCGGGTGCCTCGGCCTCCTCGGCCTCGGGAAGGCCGACCTCCTCGATCGTGCGGCGGGCCCCTTCGGGCGGGGCCTCCGTCTCCTCTCCGACCTTCGGTTCGACAGTGCGGGTGGGGGCTTCGGTAGTGCTCTCGGAGGTGCCGGGCTGCTGGGTCTCGGCCGCCTTCTTCCTGCGGCCGGTGACCACCAGCCCGCTGATCGCGACGAGCGCGATCACAGCGATGACTACTACAAGGATGACGATTTCCATAGCGGCTCCAGTATCGACCACCGTCAACGCTTCGCCGCCATTCCCTCTTCGCGCGCGCTGGGCTACGGTCCGGCACTCGCCATTGCCGTCTGCCGGGTGGGAGTCCTCGTGACCGTGACGACAAGTGTCCGCTTCAACCTCGTCCAGCCCGAACAGCCGCCGGGACCGGCGGAGTCGGCCGAGCGGCCGGTGGAGCGGTACCGGGCGGCGCTGGAGATGGCCGGCTACGCCGACGAGCACGGTGTGACCTCTCTCATCGTCGAGGAGCACCACGGTGCGCCGGACGGCTGGCTGCCCTCGCCGCTGGCCCTCGCGGGCGCCTTCCTGGGACGTACGCGCACCACGCTCGTGACGGCCTGCGCCATCCTGGCGCCGCTGTACGACCCGCTACGGCTGGCGGAGGACATCGCGGTGCTCGACCTGGCCAGCGGAGGGCGACTGGTCACGGTGGCGGGAGTCGGCTACCGCCCGGAGGAGTACGCGGCCCTGGGACGGGACTTCTCCCGGCGCGGCGCCCTGCAGGACGAGGCCCTGGAGACGCTGCTGGCCGCCTGGACCGGCGAGCCGTTCAGCTACCGGGGCCGTACGGTGCGCGTCACTCCGCGCCCGTACAGCAGTCCGCATCCGCCGCTGTTCGTCGGCGGCAGCTCGCGTCCCGCCGCACGCCGCGCCGCGCGGCTGGGCCTGCCGCTGTTCCTCCCCGCGCACCTGCCGCAGCTCGCGCGCTACTACGAGGAGCGCTGTGCGGCGGCGGGCGGCGCCCCGCTGTGTGTGATGCCGCCGCCGGAGCTGCCCGTCGTCCATCTGACCGACGACCCGGACCGGGCCTGGGCCGAGCTGGGGGAGCACTTCCTGTACGAGGCACGCCGGTACGCCGCCTGGCAGACCCCGGATGTGCACTCGGCGATGCGGGCGCAGGCCACCACGGTGGCGGAGCTACGCACGGAGGGCGTCTACCGCTTCGTCACCCCGGACGAGTGCCTGGCGATGGTGGAGCGGCAGCCGGCCGGGGCGCGGCAGGTGCTGCTGCATCCGCTGTGCGGCGGGATGCCGGTGGAAGAGGGCCGGCGGTCGCTGCGGCTGCTGGTGGAGGAGGTCATGCCCCGGTTGAAGGGGCTCGACGGCTGAACGGCTGAACGCCTGCCGCTCCCCGGCCGGGGCCCGTACAGCCCGCTGCCCCGGCTCCTGGCGAAGGAGCCGGGGCAGCGCCGTACGAGGAGTGGGCGGCGGGGGGGCTAGCCCATCTCCTCCAACGCCTTGCCCTTCGGCTCCGGCACCCACTTGAGGATGAACGGAATGGAGAGCAGGGCGAAGACCGTGTAGCCGACGTAGGTGGCCGACAGGTTCCACTCCGACAGGCTGGGGAAGCTGGCCGTGATGGCCCAGTTGGCGACCCACTGCGCGGAGGCGGCGACACCGAGCGCGGCGGCGCGGATCTTGTTCGGGAAGATCTCGCCGAGCAGCACCCAGACGACCACGCCCCAGGAGAGGGCGAAGAACAGCGTGAAGGTGTGCGCGCCGACCAGGGCGACGACGCCCTGTGCGTCCGGCAGCGAGACATTGTCGCCGGAGCCGGTCTTGGCGGAGAACGCCCAGGCCACCGAAGCCAGCGAGAGGGTCATACCGACCGAGCCGATCAGCGCCAGCGGCTTCCGGCCGATCCGGTCGACGAAGAGCATGGCGATGACGGTGCCGATGATGTTCACGATCGAGGTCGTGAAAGAGTAGAAGAAGGAGCTCTCGGGGTTGATCCCCACCGACTGCCACAGCGTCGAGGAGTAGTAGAAGACGACGTTGATGCCGACGAGCTGCTGGAAGACCGACAGGCCGATACCGACCCAGACGATGGGCAGCAGGCCGAAGCGACCGCCGAGCAGGTCCCGGAAGGTGGACTTGTGCTCGCTGCGCATGGCCGTCTCGATCTCGCCGATCCGCGCGTCGATGCCCTTGTGCTCGCCCTCGACACCGGCCAGCACCTCGCGGGCCTTGTCCTGGCGGCCGACCGAGATCAAGAAGCGCGGGGACTCGGGGATGGCGAAGGAGAGCAGGAAGTAGCCGACCGCGGGGATCACCATGATGCCGAGCATCCACTGCCAGGCCTCCAGGCCGGCGACGTCGCCGCGCTGCTTGCCGTCGGCGAGGTTGAGGATGCCCCAGTTGACCAGCTGCGAGACGGCGATGCCGAGGACGATGGCGCCCTGCTGGAAGGAGGCGAGCCGGCCGCGGTAGGCGGGCGGGGAGACCTCGGCGATGTAGGCCGGGCCGATGACGGAGGCCATACCGATGGCGATGCCGCCCAGCACCCGCCACATCGCCAGGTCCCACAGCGCGAAGGGCAGGGCCGAGCCGACGGCGCTGACGACGAAGAGGACGGCGGCCAGCCGCATGACCTGGATGCGGCCTATCCGGTCGGCTATCCGGCCGGCGACGGCGGCACCGATCGCGCTGCCGATCAAGGCGGCGGCGATGACCTGCGCCAGCATGGCGGAACCGACGTCGAAGCGACCGCGGATCGCCTCCACCGCTCCGTTGATCACTGAGCTGTCGTAGCCGAAGAGGAAGCCGCCCATGGCGGCTGCGGCGGTGATGAAGACGACACGGCCGAGGGGCGCGGTGTGCGCTCCGGTGCCTGGCCGCGGCTGCGGCGTCTGCGGCGCTTCCTGCGCTGTGCTGGTCACGTTCTTCTCCTGAGGTACCCCGGCGACAGTGCCGGGCGGGGACACCACCGTCAAAGGGTCGAAGACGGGCCTGCGCGGGGGAAGCGCGCTGGCCTCAGACTTAACGGTGGCCTCTCAGACTGTAAATCTTCAATTCATGAAGTCAATAGGTCAGCTTCTGCGACTCAGAGCACACAGAAGGCGATCATCGTTCGACTTGTGAAGCAAAGCAGTCGGAGTGGAGCCGGCCCGGGACCGCTGCGGGCCGCCTCAGGAGAGGCGCTGGCTGATCACCTTGGAGACGCCGTCGCCCTGCATCGAGACGCCGTAGAGCGCGTCGGCGACCTCCATCGTGCGCTTCTGATGGGTGATCACGATCAGTTGGGAGCTGTCCTTGAGCTCCTCCATGATCCGGATGAGCCGCTGGAGATTGGTGTCGTCGAGGGCCGCCTCGACCTCGTCCATCACATAGAACGGGCTGGGCCGTGCCTTGAAGATCGACACCAGCAGCGCGACAGCCGTCAGCGACCGCTCACCGCCGGAGAGCAGCGAGAGCCGCTTGACCTTCTTGCCCGGCGGCCTGGCCTCCACATCGACACCCGTGGTCAGCATGGAGTCGGGCTCGGTGAGCACCAGCCGCCCCTCGCCGCCCGGGAAGAGTCGGGAGAAGACGCCCTCGAACTCGCGAGCCGTGTCGTGGTACGCCTCCGTGAAGACCTGCTCGACGCGCTCGTCCACCTCCTTGACGACCTGGAGGAGGTCCGCGCGGGTCTTCTTGAGGTCCTCCAGCTGCTCGCTGAGGAACTGGTGCCGCTCCTCCAGCGCCGCGAACTCCTCCAGCGCCAGCGGATTGATCTTCCCCAGCTTCTGGTAGGCGCGCTCGGCCGCCTTGAGCCGCTTCTCCTGCTCGGCGCGGACGAACGGCACCGGCTCGCTGTGCGAGTGCCCGGCCGCGGCCGGCCTGCCCCCGGAGCCCCCCTCGGACGGCTCCTCGCCCTCGGCCGTCACGGACGGCGGCACCAACTGATCGGGGCCGTAGTCCCGGATCAGCCCCGCGGGCTCCACACCCAGCTCCTCCAGGGCCTTGGTCTCCAGCTGCTCGATGCGCATCCGCTTCTCCGCGCCGAGCACCTCGCCCCGGTGCACCGAGTCGGTCAGCTTGTCCAACTCGTCCTTGAGCACCCGGCCCTGGCTGCGCTCGTCGGCCAGCGCCTGCTCACGCTCGGCCTTGGCCCGCTCGATCCCCTCCCGCTCCTCGCGGGCGCGCTGCAGCGACGCCTCGACATGGGCGAGCAGCTGCCGGGAGCCGTCGGCCACGGCCTGTGCGACCTCCGCCTCGTGGCGCAGCCGCGCCCGGCGCTCCTCGGCACGGGCGCGGGCCTCCCGCTCGGCGCGGGCTCCCCGGTCGAGGGCGTCGGCCCGGCCGGCGATCGCCTTGACCCGCTCCTCGTGCGTACGGACCTGGAGACGGGCCTCCATCTCGGTCTGGCGCGCGTTGGCGCCGTCGGCGGCCAGGCGGTCGCGTACGGAGGTGTCCGGATCGGCCGCGCCCTCCGCCTCCTGGGCCTCCTCGGCGGCGGCCAGGCTCTCGGCCAGCTCGTCGGCCTCCTGACGGGCCTTCGCGAGCGCCTCCTGCGCCTTGGTGACCGCCGCGGCGGCGCGCTCGGCCTCGCCCCGGGCCGCGCGGGCCTGGCCTTCGAGGGTGCCGACGCGGCCTGCGACGCGGGACTTCTCCCGCTCCGCGCTGCTGCGCCGCCGGGCCAGATCCTCGACCTCGGCCGCCGCCGCCCTGCGGGCCTCCTTGGCCCGGGCCTGCTCCTCCTTGAGGCGTTCGCAGCGGCTTTCCAGCTCGGTGAGCTTGGCCGCGGCCTCGTCCACCGCTGCCTGCGCCTCCAGCAGGGAGGGCGCGCCCTCCGAGCCGCCGGTGACACGGTGCGCGGACAGCAGGTCGCCTTCGGCGGTGACCGCGGTGGTACCCGGGTGCCGCTTGACGACCTCCTCGGCCGTCTCCAAGGTGTCGACCACCACGGTGTCGGCGAGCAGCCGGCCCAGGGCGGGGCGGAGTTGCTCCGGCGCCGACACCAGGGCGGTCGCCGAGGTGCCCGGCGCCGGCGCGGTACCGTCGCCGGCTGCCGGGCGGGCGCCTCCCGTATCGGCGGCCACCAGCAAGGTCGCCCGGCCGCCGTCCTCCTTGCGCAGCAGCCGCAAGGCCTCGGTGGCGGTGGCCAGATCCGCGACGGCCACCGCGTCGGCGGCCGCGCCCAGCGCGGCCGCTATCGGCAACTCGTGGCCCGGCGTCACGGTCAGCAGTTCGGCCGCCGGGCCGAGCAGACCGGTGAGGCGGTCCTTGGCGGCCAGCAGCGCCGCTGTGCCGTCCTTGCGCCGGAGGTTGAGGGCGAGGGCGTCGTGCCGGGCCGAGGTCGCGGCGCGTTCGCGTTCGGCCTCGGTGAAGGCGTCGCGGGCGGCGCTGAAGGCGGCCTCGGCCTCGGCGAGTTGACGCTTGGCCTGTTCATGGCGGTCCGCCAGCTGCTCGTCGCCCGCGTCGAGGCCGTCGACCTCACCGCGCAGCGCCTCGTACTCCTCCTGCGCCTGTTCCGCGCGCCGGAGGGCGTCGTCGCGGGCGGCGGCGAGGCGGTCGATCTCGGACTGGGCCGAGGCGACGCGGCTGCGTGCGGCCCCGGCCTTGCCGCGCAGGCGTTCGAGGCCTTCGCGGCGGTCGGCGAGGGCACGCGCCTCGTCCCGCAACCGGCGCTCCTCCTGCTCCAGCCTGCGCTCCAGCTCGGCCCGGTGTGCGACGGTCTCGTCCAGCGCGGTGGTGGCGGCCTCCAGCGCCGCCTCCAGCTCGGCCTCCTGCTCGCGGATCCGGGCTGCCTCCCGCTCCATCTCCTCCGGGTCGCGGCCCCTGCGCTCCTCGGTCTGCGGCGCGGCGGCGTGCTGGACGCGCTGGTCGGCCAGGCCGATGGTGCCGCGCACCCGCTCGGCCAGCTGGGAGAGCTCGTACCAGGTCTGCTGGGCCCGCTCCAGCCGGGGTGCGAGGGTGCGGACCTGCTGCTCCAGGTCGGCCTCGCGGCGCAGCGCCTCCTTCAGCTCGGTCTCCGCGGCCTGTTTGCGCTGCTTGAGTTCGGCCTCGTCGGCCACCTCGGTGCGCAGCGCCTCGCGCAGCGAGACGAGGTCGTCGGCGAGCAGCCGCAGCCGGGCGTCGCGCAGATCCGCCTGGATGACCTGCGCCTTGCGGGCCACGGCCGCCTGTCGGCCGAGCGGTTTGAGCTGGCGGCGCAGCTCGTCGGTGAGGTCCTGGACGCGGGCCAGGTTGGCCTGCATGGCGTCCAGCTTCCGCAGCGCCTTCTCCTTGCGCTTGCGGTGCTTGAGGACACCCGCCGCCTCCTCGATGAAGGCCCGGCGCCCGGTCGGGTCGGCGTGCAGTACACCGTCGAGCTGGCCCTGGCCGACGATGACGTGCATCTCGCGGCCGATTCCGGAGTCGGAGAGCAGCTCCTGGATGTCGAGCAGCCTGCAGGTGTCGCCGTTGATCTGGTACTCGCTGCCGCCGTTGCGGAACATGATCCGGGTGATGGTGACTTCGGAGTACTCGATGGGCAGCGCGCCGTCGGCGTTGTCGATGGTCAGCGAGACCTCGGCCCGGCCCAGCGGCGGGCGTCCGGTGGTCCCGGCGAAGATGACGTCCTCCATCTTGCCGCCGCGCAGCGACTTGGCGCCCTGCTCGCCCATCACCCAGGAGAGGGCGTCGACCACGTTGGACTTGCCGGAGCCGTTGGGGCCGACGACGCAGGTGATCCCGGGCTCGAAGCGCAGCGTCGTGGCGGAGGCGAAGGACTTGAACCCCCGCAGTGTCAGGCTCTTGAGGTGCACGCGTCCGGACCCTACCGAGGTTGGCCCGGGGATGTCGCGCCGACGGCCCCGAAGCGACAGGAAGGGTTTTGTCCGGGGGTTTCACCGGGAGGGGGCGGGGGCAGATCAGACGTAACGAAACGCGCCACGGTGAGCACACACTCCGTAAACAGCGGAAGGCGAGCACACGAGAGGCGACAAAAACTAAGGGACGCCGAAGCGTCCCTTGAGATTTCTGAGTACGGCTGTCCTGCTCAGCCCGTCCTGCCCGGCGGGCGCGGATCAGGTCAGCGCAGGCTCGGCCGTTTTCACCTCGATGTCTTCGAACACCGGGTCGCGGTGCCGAGCGGCGGCGGACAGAGCGTCGTTCTCGGCCTGCATCCGTACGAGTTCGGATTCCAGGTCCTGGACACGCTGCTGCAGCCGTCGCATCTCGGCGAGCACCCGGGGGTCGTAGCCGCCGACGTGACCGAGAAGCGCCTTTGCCATGATGGATGGTCCTCCACACTGAGTGACCGACCGTGGGTTTGGTGGGTCGTGAGGGATTCGCACCGTTGAGGGTCTGCTCTGGACTTTTACTAAAGGTTCGCTGGATCAAACAACTCAGGTGCGCGGGGTTTCAGGATCTCACCAAATGGTTTGACGGTCAACACGATCACACGTCGCTCCCCCGGACCTGCCTCGGCTCGACGGCGTCCGACGCCGGAGACGGCTGTCCGCGGGGGTGGCTGAAAGATCCACGGCGCTCACTCGTTGCGGCAGCTTTGCACGGTACGGCGCGAATGGCAACCGTTGTGGATCACCGGATCGCGAAGCCGCGATACCCCCCTCTGGGGGTGTCCCAGATCTCCGTGACGCCGTCCACGTGTCCGGGCGTGTCACCGCCCCGCAGCCACTCCAGCAACTGCTCGCAGTCGGCACGGGTGCCCTCCGCCACGATCTGGACCCGGCCGTCACCGAGGTTGAGCGCGAAGCCGACGAGCCGGCCGATCCGCAGCGCCGCCGCGCGGGTGAACCAGCGGAAGCCGACGCCCTGCACCTCGCCGCGGACCCAGGCGGTCAGCCGCGCGGGCTCCTCGGGGCGCACCGGATCAGGCTGCTCGGACAACTGCTCACCCAGTTGTTCTCTCAGCTGTTCACGCGGCGTTCCGTCCGTACTGTCGGTCGGGTTGATGGCAGCCATGGGGTGCACGGTATCCGGACAATTCCCGAGCGGGCACATCAGGCCCCGTGGGGATGCCGTACATTGCCCGGCAACTCTCTTCACACCTCGCTCACACCCGGGCGTGAAGGGGGACGGAAGAGTCACGCCGTATCGCCGAGCAATGTGAGGACAGCACAGATGGGCCGCCATCGACGCGCTAACCCCACTCCCGCCGCCGCGCCGGAGCCCTTCGAACGGCAGTCCGGGCCCCGGCACCACGCGAGCAGGCACCGCAGACGCGCGGCCACCCCCGTACGGACCGGACTGCTGGGAGCCTCCGCCGCGCTCGCGATGGGGACCGTGGCCGTCGCCTCGGGTCTGATCCCGGCGCCCGGCGGGCTCGGCGGCCCGCGGGACGGCCGGGTACAGGCCGACGGCACCGGCGATCCCGCCTCCCCACCGATATCCGCCACCCCCTCCGACCGGACCGCCACCACCGCCCCCGAGGAGGACCGGAAGGGCGGCGACCCCCGGGCGACCCCCTCGCAGCAGACCTCGCGCCCCGAGAAGAAGCCGAGGACCACCCCTTCCGAGCGGCCGTCGAGGACCCCCGAGACCTCCCACGACGACAAGCGCGGCTCCCGCTCGGGCGACGATCGCCGGCCGGAGTCGGACCGGGCCGGTGGCGGCGGCACCGCGGCCGGCGCCCAGGAGTCCGCCGCCGAGAGCGAGGTCCTCGCCCTGGTCAACCAGGAGCGCGCCAAGGCGGGCTGCCGACCGCTCAAGGCGGACGACCGGCTCGCCACACTGGCCGGCAACTACAGCGAGGACATGGCGCGGCGCGGCTTCTTCTCGCACACCTCCCCCGACGGCAAGAGCCCCTGGGACCGCGCCGAGGCCGCGGGCATAGCCGATCTGGGCGGCGAGAACATAGCGCGCGGCCAGGCCAACGCGCGCTCGGTCATGGACTCGTGGATGCGCAGCCCGGGCCATCGGGCCAACATCCTCAACTGCGACTACCGGACGCTGGGCGTCGGCGCGCACTTCGCCGAGGGCGGCCCCTGGTGGACGCAGAACTTCGGCTTCTGAGGCCGACCGCAACCGGAGCGTTCGGCTTCACCCCTGGCGGGGAGCGCGCTGGCAGCGCGGGCAGAAGTAGCTGGAGCGGTTCATCCACGGGCTGCGGCGCATCGGGGTGCCGCAGCGGCGGCACGGCTCGTCCTCACGGCCATAGGCGTCGAGCGAGCGTTCGAAGTAGCCGGACTCGCCGTTGACGTTCACATAGAGGCTGTCGAAGCTGGTGCCGCCCTGGGCCAGCGCGGCGGTCATCACATCCCGCACATGGCCGACCAGCTCGGTGGTCCGCGCCCTGGTCAAGGTGGCCGTGGGGCGGTCGTAGTGCAGCCGGGAGCGCCACAGCGCCTCGTCGGCGTAGATGTTGCCCACGCCGCTGATCAGCGACTGGTCCAGCAGGGCGCGCTTGATCGTCGTGCGGCGGCGGCGCAGGGCCGTGTGGAAGGCCGCCTCGTCGAAGGCGGGGTCGAGCGGGTCGCGGGCGATATGCGCGATCACATCGGGCAGCCCGTCCTCGGCGGCCGGGTGGAGCGAGAGCCCGCCGAAGGTGCGCTGGTCGACGAAGCGCAGCTCACCGCCGTCCGTGTCCTCGAAGGTGAACCTCACGCGCAGATGCCGCTCGTCGGGGATGCCGGACGGCTGTATCAGGAGCTGGCCGCTCATGCCGAGGTGGGCGAGGAGGGCATGGGAGCCGTCCTCGACGGGCAGCCACAGATACTTGCCGCGGCGCCGGGCGGTCCCGATGCGCCGGCCCGCCAGCCGCGCGGCGAAGTCCAGCGGTCCGGCCGCGTGCCGGCGGATGGCGCGGGGGTGGAGCACTTCGGCGGCCGCGATGGTGCGGCCGCCGGCCCAGCGTTCCAGTCCGCGGCGGACGACCTCGACTTCCGGCAGCTCGGGCACGGGACTCCTCATGGGACAGGGCCCCGCCTGCTCGGGGCCGCCAGCACCACGGCCGCCCCCGGGAGGGGCGGCCGATGCGGGTGCGGGTGGGGTGCGGTGGGGTCAGCGGGACGCCGTGGTGCCCTCGCCGGTCCCGGCGGGCTCGCTGGACCGGGCATCCGGCGCGGACGGTCCCGCGGCACCGCTCTTCTCGGCCGGTGCCCCCTTCTCAGCCTCCGCGCCCTTCCCGGTCAGCGCGCTCTTGTCGGCCTGGACACTGTCCGCCGCGGCCTCGCTGCGGGCGGAGATGGCGCGCCAAGCGGTCTCGGCGGCCTGCTGCTCCGCCTCCTTCTTGCTGCGTCCTGTGCCGGTGCCGTACGCGACACCACCGACGCGGGCAGCAGCCGTGAAGGTCTTCTCGTGGTCGGGACCCGTCTCGGAGACCAGGTATTCCGGGACGCCGAGCCCTTCCGCGGCCGTCAGCTCCTGAAGACTCGTCTTCCAGTCGAGACCGGCGCCGAGGTTGGAGGAGCGCTCGATGAGCGGGTCGAACAGGCGGTGCACCAGTTCGGAGGCCGCTTCCAGGCCCTGGTCGAGGTAGACGGCCCCGATGACCGCTTCCAGCGTGTCGGCGAGGATCGACGCCTTGTCCCGGCCGCCGGTGCCCTCCTCGCCCCTGCCGAGGCGGATGAAGGCACCCAGGTCGAGACCTCGGGCCACACCCGCGAGGGCACGCGAGTTGACCACCGCCGCCCGCAGCTTGGCGAGCTGGCCCTCCGGGAGGTCCGGATGCATGCGGTAGAGAGTGTCGGTGACGACGAGTCCGAGGACCGAGTCACCGAGGAACTCCAAGCGCTCGTTGGTGGGCAAACCGCCGTTCTCGTACGCGTAGCTGCGGTGCGTCAGTGCACGCACCAGAAGGGCGGACTCCAGTCGGTAACCGAGCCGCCCTTCCAGAATCGCGTGGGACGAGGCCGCGTCCACCAGCTCCGCAGAATCTCCTCCCTTCCCGGGAGCGGGGTTCTGAGGAGTGCCGGCGTTGGACATGAAGCCTGTCACCCGCCGATCAGACCTCGAGGACCTGGCGCTTGTTGTAGGTGCCGCAGCTCGGGCACGCGATGTGCTGCTGCTTCGGCTCGCGGCAACGCTCGCACTTCACCAGGGTGGGGACCGCAGCCTTCCACTGCGACCGGCGGTGGCGCGTGTTGCTGCGCGACATCTTCCGCTTCGGAACAGCCACGGCTACTTCTCCTGTGAGTCATCCCCGTCGGCGCGGGGCTCGTTTTCCTTCTCGCCGTCCGTCATGGTCTCGGCGAGTCCCTGCAGTGCCGCCCACCTGATGTCGACGGCGTCTTCGTGCCCGTGGTCGGGGTCGTCCGCCAGCTTGGCCCCGCATTCGGGGCACAGGCCGGGGCAGTCCTCGCGGCACACCGGCTGCAGCGGCAGTGCGAGCACCACCGCGTCCCGCAGCACGGGTTCGAGGTCGAACAGGTCGCCCTCGAGGAAGAGTGTGTCCTCGGCCTCCTCGTCGTCGCCGGGCTCCGCCACAGGGCGGCCCCGGTCGTCGGCGTCGGGGTAGGAGAACATCTCCTGGAAGTCCGCTTCGACTCGCTGGTCGAGCGGCTCCAGACACCTTACGCACTCCCCCGTCAGCGGCGCACGGGCGGTACCCGTGACGAGTACCCCTTCCATGACCGACTCCAGACGGAGGTCCAGCTCGATCGTCGCCCCGTCGGGAACCTTGATGAACTCGATACCGAGGTCACCGGGGGACTCCACCTCGCGGGAGAGCCGCTTCATCGCACCAGGACGCCGCCCCAGCTCGCGTGTGTCGAACACGAGAGGAGCGCGGTGGTCGAGGGGGGCGTTCAGGGCTTCCTGCTTTCTACGGGTGGGGCTGGGGCCGCACGTACTCGCGGCCGAAGAGACAGGATACTTGACGGCTCCCCCATGACCCAATCCGCGCCCGGGTGACACCCGCACCGGGTGACGCCCAGCCCGGCTTCGCGGCTCAGCCGCCCTGGCCGTGCCGCTGCTCGTACGCCCTGAGCTGGTCGATGTCGATCATGCTGGTGTCGAAGAGGCTGGTCTCGTCCAGCTGCGCGTGGGACTGCTGCTGATGCTGCTGCGCCTGGTAGTGCTGCTGCTGGTAGTACGCGTCCTGCTGCTGACCGTAGCCGTACGGGTCGTGCTGCTGCTGCGCGTAGTAGGCCTCCTGCTGCGCCTGCTGCTGGGCCTGGGCGTACGCGTACGGATCGTGCTGCTGCTGACCGCCGTCGTAGGGCAGCTGCTGCTGACCGTAGTAGGGGTCGGCGGCGACCGGCTGGCTCTGCGGCTGCGGGGGGACGTGCGGCGGCTGCGGCGGCTGGGCGGGCGGCTGGGGCAGCTGCTCCCCGTGCGGCGCCTGTGCGGTCGGCTCGGTGTGCGCGAGCCCGGCGAGATAGTCCGCGTCGCTGGTGTGCGCCGTGTAGCCGTCGGCGCCGTCCTGCGCCGCCATATGGGCCGCCAGCTCGTCGATCGGCTCCTGGCCGCGCAGCTTGAGGCGGCCCCGCCCCACGGCCTCCAGCGTCTTGGCGAGCACCGCCGAGACGGAGCCCAGCCGGGCCTCGACATAGCTGTCGGCGCGGCGCTGCAGCTCCCGCGGGTCACCCGTGCGCTCGGGGGCCTCGTGGGCGTACTCCTCGTGCCACTCCTCGGCACCGGGCCCGCTGCCCAGCAGCTTCTCCCGGCCCCGCTCGATGGAGCCGATGGTCTTGGAGAGCACCGCCTCGAAGTTGGCCAGCTTGCTGTCGACGTAGTCGTCCGCCTCGACCCGGATCTCGCCCGCCTCCCGGCGGGCCTCGGCGAGGATGCGGTCGGCCTCCTCCTGGGCACGCCGGGCCACTTCGGTGCCGGACACCAGTGCGGCGCGCTCGGCCTGGGCCGCCTCGATGATGCGTTGCGCCTCCTGGTGGGCCTCGGCCACGACCTGCTCGCGACCGCCGATCACCTCGCGCGCCTCGGCGAGCGATCCGGGCAGGGCCTGGCGCACTTCCTCGAGCATGGCGAGCAGCTCGGACCGGTTGACCACGCAGGAGGCGGACATGGGCATCGAGCGGGCGCCGTCGACGGTCGCCACGATCTCGTCGAGTTTCTGCTGTACGTCCACGCAGGTGACTGTACGGCCCGTGGGCGCGGGCCCGTTACTCCTTCCCGGAAGCCGACGAATCCGGGCAGGTCAGGGCGTTGTGAGACGTTCGGCCAGTGCGCGGTTGACGGCTTCGGGCACCAGGTGGGAGACGTCGCCGCCCCAGGTGGCGACCTCCTTGACCAGGCTGGAGGACAGGAAGCTGTAGGTGGGGTTGGTCGGGACGAACAGCGTCTCGACGCCGGAGAGGCCGTTGTTCATCTGCGCCATCTGCAACTCGTAGTCGAAGTCGCTGACGGCGCGCAGCCCCTTGACGATGGCCGGGATGTCGCGGTCCTTGCAGAAGTCGACCAACAGCCCGTGGAACGCCTCCACCTGGACGTTTCCGAAGTCCTCGGTCACCTCGCGGATCAGGTCGATGCGCTCGTCGACCGTGAAGAGGCCCTTCTTGGACTTGTTGATCATCACGGCGACGTACACCGTGTCGTACAGCCGGGAGGCACGGTCGATGATGTCGAGGTGGCCATTGGTGATGGGATCGAAGGACCCCGGGCAGACTGCGCGGCGCACTGGCACTTCCTCGCTCTCCTCACGGCGGGCACCGGGCCCCACCTCAGGTGATCTCAGCATGACGCGGGAGTAACTTCCCGCGCGGCGGCGCGACCGTACCAAAGCGTTCCCTCGCCGTAGCGACGGGATCGGAGCCCCTCGAAACCCTCCGGCCAGCGGAAATCACCGCCCCTGGTGCTGCGCTCCACGGTGGCCAAGGCACCGGGTGCCAGCCAGTCCTTCGCACGGAGTGTGAGGAGTGTCTCCCGCAGTTCGTCGTCGGTGACCGCGTACGGAGGATCGAGAAAGACAAGGTCGAACGGGTGCTCGGGCGGCTCCCCCGCGAGGATCTGGGAGGCCTTGCCCGAGCGCACCTCGGCACCGGACAGGCCGACGGCGCGCACGTTCTCCTTGAGGGTGCGCACGGCACGCGGATCCGCCTCGACGAGAAGCGTGCGGGCCGCGCCCCTCGACAGCGCCTCCAGTCCGACGGCGCCGGAGCCGGCGTACAGGTCCAGCACACGCAGGCCCTGCCAGCCGGCGGCGCCCCCCAACTGGGACTCCCAGCTGGAGAACAGGCCCTCGCGGGCCCGGTCGGAGGTGGGGCGGGTACCGGTGCCCGGCGGAACGGCCAGCCGTCGCCCGCCTGCGGCTCCGGCGATGACGCGGGTCATGGGTGCGGATCCTCTGTGTGGGGTGGGTGCTCGGACATCAGGATCCCATGCGGCGGCGGGGTCGGTAGGGGCCCGGATCGGCCGTTGTCCGCATCAGCCCCGTCAGCCCTTGTCGAGGTACTCCTCGCGCTCCTCGTCCAGCAGGGCGTCCAGCGCCGTGCGCAGCTCGGGGTGCTGCTCCAGCTCCGGGTCGGCGGCGACCAGGACCGTGGCCTCGTCCCGGGCCTCGGCGATGACCTCCTCGTCCTCGATGACGGCGAGCATCCGCAGCGAGGACCGCACCCCGGACTGCGCCTGGCCCAGCACATCGCCCTCCCGGCGCTGTTCTAGGTCGATACGGGACAGCTCGAAGCCGTCCAGCGTGGCGGCGACCGCCTCCAGCCGGGCCCGCGCGGGGCTCTCCTGCGGCATGTCCGTCACCAGCAGGCACAGACCCGGTGCCGAGCCCCGGCCGACGCGGCCGCGCAACTGGTGCAGCTGCGAGACGCCGAAGCGGTCCGCGTCCATGATCACCATGCCGGTCGCGTTGGGCACGTTCACACCGACCTCGATGACCGTGGTGGCCACCAGCACATCGACCTCGCCCGCGGCGAACCGCCGCATCACCTCGTCCTTCGCCTCCGGCTGCATCCGCCCGTGCAGGGGCTCCACCCGCAGACCGGCGAGCGGACCGGACGCCAACTGCTCGGCGATGTCCAGGACGGCCAGCGGCGGGCGCTTCTCCTCGCTGTCGGCGCCCTCGTCGGGGGCTTCCACCAGAAGGCCGGCCACCTCCTCGGCACTCTCGGCGTTCCCGGCGGGCCGCCGCCTCCCGCCCGCGCCCTTGGCCGGCCCTCCCGGCTCGTCGTCCAGATCGCCGATCCGCGGGCAGACCACATACGTCTGGTGCCCCGCCTCGGTCTCCTCGCGCACCCGCTCCCAGGCCCGGGCGAGGAAGTGCGGCTTGTCCCGGACGGGCACGACGTGGGTGGCGATCGGGGAGCGTCCGGCGGGCAGTTGGTCGAGTACGGAGGTCTCCAGGTCACCGAAGACCGTCATGGCGACGGTCCGGGGGATGGGCGTCGCCGTCATCACCAGCAGGTGCGGGGGTTGCTTGCCCTTGGAGCGCAGCGCGTCGCGCTGCTCGACCCCGAAGCGGTGCTGCTCGTCCACCACGACCAGGCCCAGATCGTGGAAGGTGACCTTGTCCTCGATCAGCGCGTGGGTCCCCACGACGATGCCCGCCTCGCCCGTCGCCAGGTCCAGCAGCGCGCGACGGCGGGCCGCCGCGCCCATCGAACCGGTCAGCAGCACCACCTTGGTGCCCTGCTCGGCGCCGCCCAGCATCCCGCCCTCCGCCAGTTCGCCCATCATCTCCGTGATGGACCGGTGGTGCTGCTGTGCCAGCACCTCGGTGGGGGCGAGCATCGCCGCCTGACCGCCCGCGTCGACGGTGGTGAGCATGGCCCGCAGTGCCACCATCGTCTTGCCGGATCCCACCTCGCCCTGCAGGAGCCGGTGCATGGGGTGCTCGGTGGCCAGGTCGGCGAAGATCTCCCGACTGACCTCCCGCTGCCCCTCGGTGAGGGTGAACGGCAGTCGCGCGTCGAACGCGTCCAGCAGTCCGCCGGAGACCGGGCGGCGCGGCACCGCGGGCAGTTCCGTCTCCTTGGCCCGCCGCCGGGCGAGGGCGACCTGCAGGACGAACGCCTCGTCCCACTTGAGCCGGGCGCGGGCCTCGGCGATGTCCGCCTTGCTGCGTGGCCGGTGGATCTTCTCGAACGCCTCGGGGAGGTCGACGAGTCCGCGCTGCTCGCGCAGCGCGTCCGGCAGCGGATCGGTCAGCCCGCGCCAGTCGGTGGCCTGCAGCGCGTTGAGCACCATCCCGACCGACTGCTCGATGCTCCAGGACGAGAGCTGCTTGCACGCCGGGTACAACGGCAGCAGCGCCCCGGCGAACTGTTCGACGGCCTGCTGGTCGCTGTCCTCGTCCAAGAGCTTGTAGTCCGGATGGGACAGCTGGAGCTTGCGGTTGAAGACCCCCACCTTGCCGGCGAACATGCCGCGCTTGCCGGGCAGCAGTTGCCGCTGGTGGAAGTGGACCGAGCGGCCGAAGAAGACGATCTGGAGCCGCCCGCTGCCGTCGGTGAGCGTGACCTCCAGGCGCTGGCCCTTGCCCCGGTTGAACTTGTGCACGCGCGCGTCGTGGACCCGGGCGACGACGGTGACGTGCTCGTCCAGCGGCAGTTCGGCCAGCCGTGTCAGCTCGCCGCGCTCGGCGTACCGGCGCGGGTAGTGGTGCAGCAGATCGCCGACCGTACGCAGCCCGAGGTGCTCGGACATCACCTTCGCGGTGTTTCCGCCGAGCAGCGCCTTCAGCGGCTCCTGGAGGGGTTCGCTTCGCGTGGTTTCAGTCGAGGGCACGGTCCCATCCTGCCGGACACGTGTGACAGTGCCCGTGTCACTCGCCAGGAGAGGTCGGTCCGGTCGGCCGATGGATCCCGGATATCGCCCCACGCGGCCGTCATTCGACGCCGATGAGCAGCTGCGCCTCCTGCTGCCGTCCCTCGTAGACGACCGTGTCGACGGCGAGATGGCAGCTGCGCACATGGTGCTCCAGGGCCGCGGCCAGCCCGTCGGGCGCGTCCGCACCCAGGACGAGGGTGACCAGCTCGCCCCCGGCGGCCAGCATCCGGGCGAGCACGTCCGTCGCCACCCGTACGGTCTCGTTGCCGATCAGGGCGACATCGCCCTCCACGAGTCCGAGCACGTCCCCGGCCTGGCAGACACCCGCTGTCGTCCACGACTGCCGCTCCGCGACGGTCACTTCGCCGTACCGGGTGGCTCCGGCCGCCGAGGTCATGGTGACCACGTCCTCGTCGAAGCGGCGGTCGGGCTGGTGCACGGCCAGCGCCGCAAGCCCCTGAACGGCGGCGCGGGTGGGGATCACGGCGCATCTGATGCCCGCCGCGCGTACCGCGTCGGCCGCGCGCGCCGCCACCGGGTGGAGCTCGGTGTCGTTGGGCAGCAGCGCCACCTCCGCGGCACCCGTCGCCCGTACGGCCGCGACCAGCGCGTCCCGGCGGGCGGCCTCGGACACCTGCAGCACGCCGGCGCCCGCCTGGCGGCACAGCGCGGCCAGACCCTCCCCCGGTACGACGGCGACGACGGCCCGCCCCCGACCAGCCGGCCCGGGCGCCGTCGGCTCCACCGCCTCTTCGCGCACAGCGCCCCGCGCTCCCCAGACCGAGCCGCCGCCCGTGTCGTCTCCGGAGCCGTCCCGCGAGCGTTCCTCGGTGCCGGCCTCGGTGCCTTCCTTTGTGCCGTGGCCGTCCGTCGGCAGGTGGGTGATGCGGATGCGGTACGGACGGCCTGCCGCCAGGCCCGCCTCGACGGCGGCTCCGGCGTTGGCCACGTGGATGTGCACGCTCCACAGCCCCTCTCCGCCGCCGATGACCAGGGAGTCGCCGAGCGGGTCGAGTCGCGCCCGGAGCGCGCCGACGGCCTTCGGGTCCTCCGCCTCCAGGAGGTACATCACCTCGAACTGAGGAGGGAAAGGCGCCTGCGGCGACCCGTCGGCAGGAGGGGCTGCCGCGCCCGGCGCGGGCACGGGGCACCCGGTGACGCTCGCCCCGGCTGCCGCACCGGTCGTACCGGTCGTCGCCCCGGCCGCACCGGTCGCCGGCTCCTCCGGGACCGGCTGGCCCAGCGCCGCCCACAGCGCCGTCAGCAGCGCGGTCAGGCCCAGCCCGCCCGCGTCCACCACGCCGGCCCGGGCCAGGGCCGCCAGCCTGCCGGGAGTCGCGGCCAGCGCCTCGTGCGCCGCCGCCGCGGGGTCGCCGCCTGCCTCGGCGGCGTCGGCTGCGGCTGCCGCCACCGTCAGCATCGTGCCCTCGACGGGGTGCGCGACAGCGGCGTACGCGGCACTCGCCCCGCAGCGCAGCGCCCGGGCCAGCGCCTGGCCGTCCCCGCCGCTGTCCGTGCCGTCCGTGAGGCCCTGCGCCATGCCGCGCAGATACTCGGCGAGGATGGTGCCGGAGTTGCCCCTGGCGCCCAGCAGCGCGGCCCGCGCCATCACCCGCAGCACTTCAGCGGCTGTCGCTTCCTCGGTTGCCGCTTCCTCGGCTGCCGTGTTCCCGGTTGCCGTGTCCCCGGGCGGGAGGGCGGCGACCGCTGCCTCGAAGGTGAGGCACAGATTGGTGCCGGTGTCACCGTCGGCGACCGGGAAGACGTTGATGGCGTCCATGCGCGCGCAGCAGGCGCGCAGCGACTCCAGGCCGAGGGCGCACCAGCGTCGTACCGCGGCGGTGTCGAGCGGTGGCGGCACCTGCGGGACCTCCTCCAGAAGGCTGCGACCGGTGGGACGGCCGGGGCGGCTGCGTTGCGGGAAGGCTAGTGGGGTCCCGGGCGGAATCCCAGGTCGGGACCGGGACGAGGGCCTTGGTTTCGCTGTTCGAGACCGTCCGTTGTATGCTGCTCCGGTTGCCTGATCCGGATGTTTCGGTCCGGTAGGCAACGATCTCCCTGGCACAGCCGGTCATCTGGTCCTGCGTCGCCGGGATTCACCGTACGTGCATCTGAAGTCTTTGGAGTGACCCGTGGCTGCGAACTGCGACGTCTGCGGCAAGGGGCCGGAGTTCGGCAACAACATCTCCCACTCGCACCGCCGCACCCGCCGTCGCTGGAACCCGAACATCCAGCGCGTGCGTGCCGTGGTCGGCGGGACGCCGAAGCGCCTCAACGCCTGCACCTCGTGCATCAAGGCCGGCAAGGTGTCGCGCTGACGTCCTCGACGTAACGCAGCGCGGCTCACGCCGAGAGCCGAACGCAGAACCGGCCCGCAGCACGCGGGCCGGTTTTTGTGTGCTCGGATCCTGTGTGCTCCGAACCTGTGTGATCCCGGGCGCTCCGATCTTGTGCGCACGGGGGTGCCCCGGACGCTCCGGCGTACCCCGCAGCTCAGCCCCGCTCGCCCGACCGCCATCCGTGATCCACCGGGCCCAGTCCCGCGCCCAGCGGGAAGCCCGCCGCTATGGCTCCCGTCGTGTACTCCTTCGCGGCCCGTGCGGCCTGCGGCACCGGCAGCCCCTTGGCCAGATACGAGGCGAGCGCGCTGGCCAGCGTGCAGCCCGTACCGTGCGTGTGCCGGTTGTCGTGGCGCGGAGCGCGCAGCCAGTGCTCCTCGGTGCCGTCGGTGAGCAGATCGACGGCCTCGCCGGGCAGGTGCCCGCCCTTGATCAGGGCCCAGCGCGGGCCGTGGGCCAGCACGGCGGCCGCTGCCTCGCGCAGCCCGCTCTCGCCGGTGACCCGGACACCCGTCAGCTGGGCGACCTCGTCCAGGTTGGGGGTGACGACGGTGGCGACCGGCAGCAGCTTGCCGCGCAGCGAGTCCACGGCGTCGGCGG
This sequence comes from Streptomyces smyrnaeus, assembly GCF_017676345.1. Classification (GTDB taxonomy): domain Bacteria; phylum Actinomycetota; class Actinomycetes; order Streptomycetales; family Streptomycetaceae; genus Streptomyces; species Streptomyces smyrnaeus. The sequence continues at coordinate 144,314 of NZ_JAFFZM010000018.1, forward strand.
CCAGCAGCGGGTCCCCGTGCTTGGAGACCCCCACCGGGTCGACGACCACCGGTGCCCCGGTACCGGCCAGCAGTTCGGCGACGGTCTCCACGAGCGGCGCCGAGGCGAGCATCCCCGTCTTGACGGCCTGCACCCCGATGTCGTCCACGACGCTGCGGTACTGCGCGCGTACGGCCTCCACCGGAAGCTCCCAATAGCCCTGCACGCCCAGCGAGTTCTGGGCGGTGACGGCGGCGATCACGCTCATGCCGTGGGTGCCGAGCGCGAGCATCGTCTTCAGATCGGCCTGGATGCCCGCGCCGCCGCCGGAATCGGACCCGGCGACGGTCAGCACGCGGGGCGGCCCGCCGGCACGGGAGTTCTCATCGTCCATGGTGACGACGGTACTCAGTGCTCCCCGTCGTCGGAGAAGTGGTCCCAGCCGCCGGCCCTCGACCAGGGGGCGCCGTCCACGGTGACGCGCGGCCGTGCGGAGGCCCCTTGCACCTCGCCGATGACGCGCCAGCGCGCCGGGAGCTTCTGATCGCGCGGGAAGGTGGCGACGATGGCGTGGTCCTCTCCCCCGGTGAGCACCCACTGGAGCGGGTCGACGCCGACGGCCTGCCCGATGTCGGCCATCTGCGCGGGGATGTCGAGGTCGGCCGAGCGGATGTCGATCCGCACCTTGCTGGCCTCGGCGATGTGCCCGAGGTCGGCCACCAGTCCGTCGCTGACGTCCGTCATCGCGGTGGCGCCCAATCCGGCGGCCGCGGGCCCCGCGTGGTACGGCGGCTCGGGGCGGCGGTGCGCCTCCACGAAGGCGCGGGGCGAGCGGAAGCCGCGGGAGAGCACCGCGTGCCCGGCGGCCGACCAGCCCAGCCAGCCGGTGACGGCCACGACGTCGCCGGCGCCCGCGCCGGAGCGGGTGACCGGCTCGCGGTTGCGCAGGTCCCCCAGTGCCGTGATGGAGACGGCGATGCTGTCGCCGCGCACCACGTCGCCGCCGACCACGGCGGAGGCGGCGACCTGTGCCTCGTCCCGGATGCCGTCCATCAGCTCGGTGGGCCAGTTGGCGGGCAGGTCGGCGGGGACGATCAGACCGAGCAGCAGCGCGGTGGGCACGGCGCCCATGGCGGCGATGTCGGCGAGATTCTGGGCCGCGGCCTTGCGCCCCACGTCGTACGCCGTCGACCAGTCCCGCCTGAAGTGCCGGCCCTCCAGGAGAATGTCGGTACTGGCGACGACACGCCGGTCCGGGGCCGCCACCACAGCGGCGTCGTCGCCCGGGCCGATCCGGACGGCTGGGGTGGTGGTCAGTCGGGAGGTCAGTTCCCGGATGAGGCCGAACTCCCCCAGCTCCCCCACGGTGCCCTTGCTCCGGCCCCGCGCGGGGCCGTAGGGGGCCTCCATCGCGGGCTGCGTGGGTTCCGACGCGGTACCGCCGTTCACATCCCGCATTGCGCTGCCCCTTCGCTCACTTCGCTCATCGTGCACTCCCGTGCGTCGTCCACACGCCCGTGATGCGTGTCCGTCCGATGCGTGGCCCGGCCGCCGAGGCGTCCTTCGCTGCCCGCCGGTCCCGATGCCCCCGGCCGCCATACGGGCGGCCCTGTGGTCTCCCGGCGGCAGGGGGGACGCGGTACGGTGGCGTTTCTCTCTCGCCCCGCATGATCCTCGTAGCCCCCGTGGAGGTTCCGTGGTACAGGCGTACGTCTTGATTCAGACCGAAGTTGGCAAGGCTTCGACCGTCGCAGAGATCGTCTCCAAGATCCCCGGTGTGATCCAGGCCGAGGATGTAACGGGTCCGTACGATGTGATCGTGCGTGCCCGCGCGGAGACCATGGACGATCTCGGTCGCATGGTGGTCGCCAAGGTCCAGCAGGTGGAGGGCATCACCCGCACTCTGACCTGCCCCATCGTCCATCTCTAGGCCCCCCGTATGCTCGCCCGGTGAGCATTCGACGCCGGGCTGCTTCCCCTCGTTCCGTCCCTGCCGCCTCCGCTGCCGCGGTGGGTGTACCGGTCGTACTGGCCCTGCTGGTCACGGCAGGCTGTTCGGTCACCGGCGATGCGGGACCCACGCCGCCCAGTCCCTCCGGCAGGGCCGCGAAGGTGTGCCGGTCGCTGCACGACGCGCTGCCGAAGCGGGTCGACGGCCAGTCGCGCGGCGAGGCCGATCCCGTCTCCGACTACACCGCCGTCTGGGGGGACCCGGCCATCGAGCTGCGCTGCGGCGTGCCCGAGCCCGCCCGGCTCACCCCCGGTGACGAAGAGTACAACCCGACCGCCGACGCGGCGGAGGTCAACCAGGTCTCCTGGCTGATGGAGAAGCAGGACGGCGGCTACCGCTTCACGACGACCGACCGCGTCGCCTACGTCGAGTTGACCGTACCCGACGACTACAAGCCGGAGGTCGAGGCCCTCGCGGACCTCAGCGGGGCGGTCAAGAGCGCGGTGCCGAAGCAGCGGAAGGACTGAGCCGGCGCCGCGCCCCACCGACCGGCGGCCGGAGCCGGTCCGGACCCGTACGACGGCTCAGGCCCGGTACGACGGCTCAGGCCCGGTACGACGGCGTCCGGGCCCGGCGGCAGCCTCCGGCCCGCTGCTACCGCAGGCCCGTGGAGCGGCGCAGGGCCGACTGGATGAGGCGGTCGACCAGCTCCGGGTAGCTGACGCCGGTCTCCTGCCACATGCGGGGGTACATCGAGATGGGGGTGAAGCCCGGCATCGTGTTGATCTCGTTGATGACGAACTCGCCGTTCTCGCACAGGAAGAAGTCGGCCCGCACCAGCCCCTCGCAGGAGGCGGCCTCGAAGGCCTGTACGGCCAGCTGCCGCACCCGTGCCGTCTCGGCCTCGGTCAGCGGAGCCGGGACGATGCCGGAGGCCGAGTCGATGTACTTGGCCTCGAAGTCGTAGAAGTCGTGGTCGCTGACCGGGGGGATCTCGGCGGGCACGCTGGCGCGCGGTCCGTCCTCGAACTCCAGGACGCCGCACTCGATCTCGCGCCCGCGCAGCAGCGACTCCACGATGATCTTCGGGTCGTGGCGCCGGGCGGTCTCCACGGCCTCGTCCAGCCCGCCCAGGTCGCCGACCTTGGTGATGCCCATGGAGGAGCCGGCGCGTGCGGGCTTGATGAAGACCGGCCAGCCGTGCTCGGAGGCGAAGTCGACGATCTTCTTACGGGCCGCCGCCGGGTCGTTCTCCCACTCCCGGGGCCGGACGGTGACGTAGGGGCCGACCGGCAGTCCGAAGGAGGTGAAGATCCGCTTCATGTACTCCTTGTCCATGCCGACTGCCGAGGAGAGCACGCCCGAGCCGACGTAGGGCACCCCTGCCAGCTCCAGCATCCCCTGCAGGGTGCCGTCCTCGCCGTAGGGGCCGTGCAGCACGGGGAAGACGACATCGATCTCGCCCAGCGCCTTGGGCACCTGGCCCGGCTCGGTGTGCACGACCTCCCGGTCGCCGGGCGAGACGGGCAGCTGCACACCGCCGGTGTCCGACTCGGACAGCTGCTCGACGGTGGGGAGTGTGCGGTCCTCGATGGCCATCCGGGCCGGGTCGTCGGCAGCCAGCGCCCAGCGGCCTTCCGCGGTGATGCCGATGGGCAGCACCTCGTACTTGTCGCGGTCGATGGCGCCGAGCACCGCGCCGGCCGTGAGGACGGAGATCTGGTGCTCTGAGTTGCGTCCGCCGAAGACGACGGCGACTCGGGGCTTGGGGGCGGGGCTCTGGCTGCTCATATCGGTGGGACTTTACCGCGTCGTAGCCGCGCTGCCGATGCGGGACGCCCCGTGGCGCGCGGGCGCCGCACGGGTCCGTCCGGGGCCGGGCCCCGGGCCGCCGGGTGGCGGCCTCAGGCCCGTTCGGGCTTGGCGCTGCGGGACATCAGCTCCTTGAGCGCCACATGGGGCGGCTTGCCCTGGTGGACGATCTCCACGACGGTCTCGGTGATCGGCATCTCCACTCCGTGCCGCCGGGCCAGATCCAGCACGGACTGGCAGGATTTGACGCCCTCCGCGGTCTGCTCGGTGACCGCGATCGTCTCCTGGAGGGTCATGCCCCGGCCGAGGTTGGTGCCGAAGGTGTGGTTCCGGGACAGCGGCGAGGAGCAGGTGGCCACCAGGTCGCCCATCCCGGCGAGACCGGCGAAGGTGTGGGCCTCGGCCCCCATGGCGAGACCGAGCCGGGTGGTCTCGGCCAGCCCCCGGGTGATCAGCGACGCCTTGGAGTTGTCGCCCAGCCCCATGCCGTCGGCGATGCCCACGGCGAGCGCGATGACGTTCTTGACGGCGCCGCCCAGTTCGCAGCCGACCACGTCGGTGCTGGTGTAGGGCCGGAAGTACGGGGTGTGGCAGGCGCTCTGCAGCGCTCGGGCCGCCTCCTCGTCCGCGCAGGCGGCGACGGCCGCCGCAGGCTGCCGGGCGGCGATCTCGCGGGCGAGGTTGGGCCCGGTGAGGACGGCGACCCGCTCGGCGGGGACGTCGGCGACCTCCTCGATGACCTCGCTCATCCGCTTGGCGGTGCCGAGTTCGATCCCCTTCATCAGGGAGACGAGCACCGTGCCGGGGTGCAGCAGCCCGCGCCAGGACTCCAGGTTGCCGCGCAGCGTCTGGGAGGGGACGGACAGCACCGTGAACTCCGCGTCGCGGGCCGCGTCGGCGGGGTCGGTGGTGGCCCGCACCCGGGCGGGGAGTTCGGTGTCGGGGTGGTATCCCGGGTTGCGCCGCGTGGTGTTGATCGCCTCGACGACCTCGGCCCGGCGGCCCCACAAGGTCACCTCCACCCCGGCCTCGGCGAGCACCATCGCGAAGGCGGTGCCCCAGGAGCCGGTGCCGAACACGGCGGCCTTCCTCCGGCGTTCTTCCTGCCGATCGTCCTGCCGCCCGTCGTGCCGGCTCACGCGTTCTTCTCTCCCTCTGCCGCTTCGGCCGCGGCCGGTGTCTGACCGGCCGGCTCGTGCTGTTCGTCCACCCCGCGCCGCCGCGCCGGGTTCTCCCGGGCGGCCCGCTGCTCGCGTCTGCGGACCGCCGCCTTGCGCATGTCGTACCGCTCGGCGGGCGCGGGCTCGCCACGGACGACCGCGAGCTGTTCGGTGACGGCGTCCATCATGACGTCGGTGACCTCGCGGAGCACCTCGGCGGTGGGCTCCCGGTCGTAGTACGCCGACAGGTCCAACGGCGGCCCCGCCTGCACGATGAACGTCTTGCGCGGGAAGAGTCGCAGCTTCTTCTCCTTGGCGTACGGCGGCATCGCGAGGTTGGCCCCCCACTGCGCGACGGGGATGACCGGCGCCCTGGTCAGCAGGGCGACCCGGGCGGCTCCGGTCTTGCCGGCCATCGGCCACATCTGCGGGTCGCGGGTGAGGGTGCCCTCGGGGTAGAAGGCGACACACTCGCCCTTCTCGATGGCCTCGACGGCGGCCCGGAAGGCGCCCACCGCGTCGGCGGACTCGCGGTAGACCGGAATCTGCCCGGTGCCGCGCATCGCGGCGCCCACGAAGCCGCCCTTGAACAGCCCCACCTTCGCCAGGAACCGCGGGACGCGGCCGGTGTTGTACTGGAAGTGGGCGTAGGAGAGCGGGTCGAGATACGAGTTGTGGTTGACGACGGTGATGAAGCCGCCGTCCTGCGGAATGTGCTCCATTCCGCGCCAGTCCCGCTTGAAGAGCAGGATCAGCGGGGGTTTCAGCAGGAACGCCGCAAAGCGGTACCAGAAGCCGATCTTCCTGCGTTTACCGTCACTCCCCGGCATTGCGCGCCCCCTTCGGCTCGGCTTTTCCGGCCGAGGGTCCTGGGGTTGCTCCCGGGGCGGATACGGTCTGGCGGGACACCCGGACACCATCTCCTTAGGGGGCTCCTTGTGGGGCCCTTCCTCTGAGGGCGAATCGACAACCGCACAAGTGTCGCCGCGGACTGCCTCACTGTCGAGCACACTGTCCGTGCCCGACTGTGGGGCACACGGTAACCCCGCCCCCGTCGCCCCGCTCGGGCAGCAGGCGAGAATGGGGCCGATGCAGCCACATGTGACGCCCGTGACGTGGACTCTCGTGGTGCCGCTGAAGCCTCTCTCGCGGGCCAAGAGCCGACTGGCGGGCGCCGCCGCGTACGCTCCGCTGCCCGAGCTCGCGCTGGCGTTCGCACAGGACACGGTGCGCGCGGCGCTGGAGTGCCGGGTGGTGCGCGGTGTGGTGGTTGTCACGGACGATGCGCTGGCCGCGGGCGAACTGCGCGCACTGGGGGCCCGCCCGGTGCCCGATCTGCCGGGCGACGGGCTCAACGCAGCGCTGGCGCACGGGGCGGCTGCGGCGCGTGCCGTGGAGCCCGGTACGGCGGTCGCCGCCCTCAACGCCGATCTGCCGGCCCTGCGGCCGGCGGAATTGGAACGGGTACTGAATACGGCTTCCGGTTTTTCCCGCGCTTTTCTTCCCGACGCCGCGGAAATCGGTACAACTGTGCTGACGGCCCTCCCGCGGGCGACGCTCTCCCCCGCTTTCGGCGGCCCCTCCCGGGCCCGGCACCGGGCGTCCGGGGCGGTGGAACTCCCGGTGGCCGAGGTGTCCAGCGTGCGGCAGGACGTGGATACAACCGAGGATCTGCGCGCGGCCCTCGCGCTGGGTGTCGGCGGTTTCACCTCGGCACTTCTCGCCGGGTCCCTCCCGGGGCCGGGCCGTTAGGCTGCCGGTATGCAGGCCACGGCGTACACCTACGACCCGGCGTCCCGGTCCGGCAGCGTTCTGCTGGACGACGGCACCCCGCTTTCCTTCGAGCCCTCCGCCTTCGACGCGGGCGGGCTCCGCCTGCTGCGGCCCGGCCAGCGGGTCCGTATCGAGGTGGAGGGTCAGGGCGAAGCCCGCCGCATCACCCTGGTGACGCTGCAGACGCTGTGAGGGGCCGCGCTCGGCGCTGACGGCCGGGGCCGGGGCCGCCGCCCGGCCACCTGCGTACGGCAAGGGCCCTGTGCGGACACGCCGCGGGCCGGGCTCCCCCGAGGGAGCCCGGCCCGGCGCTGGCGTCGCGGCCTGCGGCCGCGTTCGGTCCGCTCCCGGCGCGCGGCCGGAAGGTGCCCCGCCCACGGGTGACGGCGCGCCGCCACCAGGGGAGGGATCGTTTCACCCGCCGACCCCGGGTGCGGGGTGCGGGGTGGGGGTCGCATGCGGACGTGCCGCGATACGCGGACTCACCGCCGCCGCGACGTGGTCTTCTTCGCGGTGGTCTTGCGGGCCGCCGTCTTGCGCGCGGGGGCCTTCTTGGCGGTGCTCTTGCGCGCCGGCGCCTTCTTGGCGGTGGTGGTGGTCTTGGCCGGTGCCTTCTTGGCAGTGCTCTTCTTGGCGGTGGTGGTCTTCGCCGGAGCCTTCTTCGCCGGTGCCTTCTTCGCGGTGGTCTTCTTCGCCGGAGCCGCCTTCTTGGCTGTGGTCTTCTTGGCCGTCGTCTTCTTGGCACCCGCCTTCTTGGCCGTGGCCTTCTTGGTGGCGGTGCCACCGGAGAGGCTGCCCTTGGGGGCCTTCTTGACCGCGACATCGTTCTTGGGGAGCTTCTTCGCCCCGCTCACCAGGTCCTTGAAGCCCGCACCGGCGCGGAAGCGCGGCACGGAGGTCTTCTTCACGCGGACCCGCTCACCGGTCTGCGGGTTGCGGGCGTAACGGGCCGGTCGGTCGACCTTCTCGAAAGAGCCGAAGCCGGTGACCGAAACACGCTCACCGGCGACGACCGCACGAACGATCGCGTCCAGGACTACATCGACCGCATCCGCGGCCTGCTGGCGTCCACCGAGGTCATCTTGGATAGCTTCAACGAGCTGCGCCTTGTTCACGTCTTCCCCTTCGGAGACATTGCCGGAACGAATGTGTTCAGCTTTTTCGCACGTTAGGCAGATATATACCGCAAATCAAACACGAAACGGGCGAATCACCCTTGTGCCGCAACGAACTCGCCCGTCACGGAGTTCCGTCCGCGCACACGTCCCCTCGCCCCGCACTGAATCGCCCCTCGTCGACGTCGGCCATCAGGCGCTCCAGACGCCGTTCGGCGTCGGCGAGATCGTGTTTGGAAGCCGCGGTGATGACGAGCAGCTTCCGGGCCAGCGGCACCCGTGCGCTCTGCGGAATTTGCGGGGAGCGCACCCGGGAGTGCGCTTCCTTGAGTCGGGCGGCGAGTCGGTCGTAGAGCTCCAGTTGACCGTCGCGTTCCATGCGGTGATTGTGCCATCTGGGGTGAGTTGTCGCTTCCAGCGGGTCAGCGTAGGGCGGGGACGTGCCAGGTGTGGGCACCAACTCCGCTGGGCAGAGCCTTTGTTGACACCTCCCGGCGAGTCGTGCGGGCGAGTCGCGAAGAGCACTATGCCTTGGTGCGACAGGAGCCGACGTCAAGACTAATTCACGTCATTCGTCAGCGCACGCGTGTGCGCACACGTGCCGCAACAACAGCACCGCTGCGACACACCAAAAGCACCGCGCCCTCGCCGGGTGCGGCGGGGGCGCGGTGGCGTGCTCGGGAGTGTCGCCGGACGGCTCCGAGCTGAGGTGCGACGCTGCTGCTCAGGCCCTCACGCGGCCAGCGTGCGCGGTTTGAAGGAGGCCCGGGTCTTCTCGAATTCCGCGATGGCGTCCTCGTTCTTCAGGGTGAGGCTGATGTCGTCCAGCCCCTCCAGCAGCCGCCAACGGGCGTTCTCATCCAGTTCGAAGTCCGCCTCGACACCGGGCGCCACAACCTTGCGCCGCACCAGGTCCACGGTGATCTCGGTGGCCGGATCGGTCTCCGCCAGCTGCCAGAGCGCTTCCACCGTCTCCTGCGGCAGCACCACCGTGAGCAGGCCGTTCTTGAGCGAGTTGCCCCGGAAGATGTCGGCGAACCGCGAGGAGATGACGGCCTTGAAGCCGTAGTTCTGGAGCGCCCAGACGGCGTGTTCACGCGAGGAGCCGGTGCCGAAGTCCGGTCCTGCGACCAGCACCGTCGCACCCTGGTGCGCCGCCTGGTTGAGCACGAACTCCGGGTCCTTGCGCCACGCCTCGAACAGTCCGTCCTCGAAGCCGTCGCGGGTGACCTTCTTGAGCCAGTGGGCGGGGATGATCTGGTCGGTGTCGACGTTGCTGCGGCGCAGCGGGACGGCCCGGCCGGTGTGTGTGGTGAAGGCTTCCATGTCTTCGTATCCCTTCAGCTTCCTGGGTCCGTCGTCCCGTCAGGCCACAGCCGGCTCGCGGACGTCCGCGAGATCGGCGGGCGAGGCCAGGTGGCCCAGTACCGCCGTCGCGGCCGCCACCTGCGGCGAGACCAGATGGGTGCGGCCGCCCTTGCCCTGCCGGCCCTCGAAGTTGCGGTTGGAGGTGGAGGCGGCGCGCTCACCCGGCTGGAGCTGGTCGGGGTTCATCCCCAGGCACATCGAGCAGCCGGCGTGCCGCCATTCGGCGCCCGCCGCGGTGAACACCTTGTCCAGCCCCTCCTCCACGGCCTGCAGCGCGACCCGTACGGAACCGGGTACGACCAGCATCCGCACGCTGTCGGCCACCTTGCGGCCGTCCAGCACCGCGGCGGCCGAACGCAGGTCCTCGATACGGCCGTTGGTGCACGAGCCGACGAAGACGGTGTCGACGTTCACCTCACGCAGCGGCTGACCGGCACTCAGCCCCATGTAGTCCAGGGCCTTCTCGGCCGCGTACCGCGCGCTGGCGTCCTCGAAGGAGGCCGGGTCGGGCACCGCGTGGGACAGCGGAGCACCCTGGCCCGGGTTGGTGCCCCAGGTGACGAACGGCGCCAGCTCGGCCGCCTCGATGACGACCTCGTGGTCGAAGACGGCGTCCTCGTCGGTGCGCAGCGTCTTCCAGTAGGCGACGGCCTCGTCCCAGTCCGCGCCCTTGGGGGCGTGCTCGCGGCCCTCGACATAGGCGAAGGTGGTCTCGTCCGGGGCGATCATCCCGGCCCGGGCGCCCGCCTCGATGGACATATTGCAGATCGTCATGCGGGCTTCCATCGACAGCTTCTCGATGGCCTCGCCGCGGTACTCGATCACATAGCCCTGGCCGCCACCGGTGCCGATCTTGGTGATGATGGCGAGAATCAGATCCTTGGCGGTGACGTCCTCGGGCAGCTCACCGTTCACGGTGACCGCCATCGTCTTGAACGGCGCCATCGGCAGCGTCTGGGTGGCGAGCACATGCTCCACCTGGGAGGTACCGATACCGAAGGCCAGCGCGCCGAACGCGCCATGGGTGGAGGTGTGGCTGTCACCGCAGACCACCGTCATACCGGGCTGGGTCAGCCCCAGCTGCGGCCCGACGACGTGTACGACGCCCTGTTCGACATCGCCCAGCGGGTGCAGGCGCACCCCGAAATCCGCGCAGTTCTTGCGCAGGGTCTCCAACTGGGTGCGGGAGACCGGGTCGGCGATCGGCTTGTCGATGTCGAGGGTGGGGGTGTTGTGGTCCTCGGTCGCGATGGTCAGATCCGTGCGCCGAACGGACCGGCCCGCCTTGCGGAGTCCGTCGAACGCCTGCGGGCTGGTCACCTCGTGGAGCAGGTGCAGATCGATGAAGAGAAGGTCCGGCTCGCCTTCCACACGCCTGACGACATGGTCGTCCCAGACCTTCTCCGCGAGTGTGCGTCCCATCGCATTCCCTCCGGCCGGCAGCGCCGCCGACCACATATCGAGACCTGTTCCTCCCCCGGCCTTCGGTCGGGGGGACCCCCAATAAGCGGTGGCCGTCCCTCAAGGTTGGCGGGTCACCGGGAAAATTGAACTTGCGTTTCACACTCTGAGACGTGAGTATCGACGCATGGACAACTCTAGCGGCGTCGGCGTTCTCGACAAGGCAGCTCTGGTACTGAGCGCTCTGGAGTCCGGTCCGGCCACGCTCGCCGGGCTGGTCTCCGCGACCGGTCTCGCGCGCCCCACGGCGCACCGGCTCGCGGTGGCTCTCGAGCACCACCGCATGGTGGCCCGCGACATGCAGGGCCGCTTCATCCTCGGCCCGCGACTGGGCGAGCTGGCAGCGGCGGCGGGCGAGGACCGGCTGCTCGCGGCGGCAGGCCCGGTACTCACCCACCTACGCGATGTGACCGGCGAGAGCGCCCAGCTCTACCGGCGCCAGGGCGACATGCGCATCTGCGTGGCCGCCGCCGAACGCCTCTCCGGCCTGCGCGACACCGTGCCGGTCGGCTCCACCCTGCCGATGAAGGCGGGCTCCGCCGCACAGATCCTGATGGCCTGGGAGGAGCCCGAGCGGCTGCACCGCGGCCTGCAGGGCGCCCGCTTCACCGCCACCGCGCTGTCGGGCGTACGGCGCCGCGGCTGGGCCCAGTCGATCGGCGAGCGCGAACCGGGCGTCGCGTCCGTCTCAGCGCCCGTACGCGGCCCTTCCAACCGTGTGGTGGCCGCCGTGTCCGTCTCCGGCCCCATCGAGCGTCTGACCCGGCACCCGGGGCGGATGCACGCCCAGGCCATCGTGGACGCTGCCGCCCGCCTCAGCGAGTCGCTGCGGCGCCCGGGCTGAGGAGTGCGTGTACGCGCCACCTGTGAGCGGTGACCGCCGCCCCGGCACCCGCGAGCTGCCCGCTCGGACCCACAGGTGGCGCGTACGCGGTGCTTCCGCCCGCCTTCACCGCGTCACATCGTCGCCGCCGCCGCGCAACACCGTCCGCGTCACGCCTTTCCCATCCGCTCACGCGCCCGGTCGCCCCGGGTGGCGACCGGGGCGGAGCCGTACGCGGACGCGAGTCCGTACGCGGGCATGTCGACGTAGACCGACTCATAGCGGCCTGCCGGGACGCGGTACGTCTCGTGCCAGACGCCCACGCTGCCCCGGCTCTTCCTGATCCGGCGGTTGAACGCCGCCCAGGCGGGACGGTGCGCCTTGTCCTGGGCCGCCGCGTAGTCGAAGAGCTGCTGGGTGGAGCGCCAGTACTGCACCACCGCGAACTCCCGGGGACCACTCACCGCGTAGCGGGCCGAGATCAGACCGCTGGAGTCGTCGGCCCCCAGCTCACGCAGCATCCGGGGCATCGCCATCAGCGCGGGCAGCCAACTGCGCACCGCCCGCAGCCGGTTGATCCGCATACCGATGAGGAAGACGACCACCTCCCCGTCCGCGTCCGCCGTCCTGCGCCCCTCGATCACCTTGCTGCCCATGGAACCCCCTCGGCCGTTCCGCCAACCGTGTCGGATAGTCGCGCTATCCATGGTTGGATAGTGCCACTATCCGGCGAGAAGGGCCAGCGGAAGAACGGCACAGGAGCCGGAGGGAGCAAGCACCGAGGGAGGAGCCCGGAATGCGGCTGGCCGAGCTGAGCGCACGCAGCGGTGTCCCCACCGCCACGATCAAGTTCTATCTGCGCGAGGGGCTGCTGCCTCCCGGCGAACGGATCAGCGCGACCCAGGCCGGCTACGGCGAGGAACACCTGCACAGGCTGCGACTGGTGCGCGCGCTCATCCAAGTGGGCCGGATGCCGGTGGCCACGGCCCGCGAGGTGCTGGCCGCCGTGGACGACCCCGGTCTCGACCAGCACTCCCGGTTGGGCATCGCCACCTGGGCACTCCCGGGGCCCGCACCGGGCCCCGGCCCCGAGGAGGAGGACGACGCCGCCACCCGGACGGCACGGCAGGAGGTCGGCAGCCTGCTGGAGCACCTCGGCTGGGACCAGTTCGGGCCCGGGAGCCCCGCCTACGAGACGCTGGTGCGCGCCGTCGCCACGCTGGTGCGGCTCGGATACCCCTGTGAGGCCGGTCATCTGCGGCGGTACGCACACATCGCGGCTCAGGTCTCCGAGGCGGATCTGGACCTGCTGGAGAGCCTGCCCGGCGAAGTCGAGCAGGTGGAGGCGAGCGTGGCCCTGACCGTGCTCTTCGAGCCGGTCCTGCTGAGCCTGCGGCGGCTGGCACAGGCGGAGGAGTCCGCGCGGCGGTTCCGCGGCTGAGGCGTACCCAGGAGAGAGCCCGGCGGTGCCGAGCCGCACACGACGAAGCCCCGCACCAAGAGTGCGGGGCTTCGGTGGATCGAGTACCCCCGACCGGATTCGAACCGGCGCTACCGCCTTGAGAGGGCGGCGTGCTAGGCCGCTACACAACGGGGGCCCTATCTGTGATCCCACCCGGATCGATGATCCGGACGGAATCCGTACCCCCGACCGGATTCGAACCGGCGCTACCGCCTTGAGAGGGCGGCGTGCTAGGCCGCTACACAACGGGGGCTCGATCTCGCAGAACGTGAACAGTGCTGCCCACAACGCGGATCTTGCTGGGCTACCAGGACTCGAACCTAGACTAACTGAACCAGAATCAGTCGTGCTGCCAATTACACCATAGCCCACCGAAACGCAACCCCCTGCGGGGATCTTGTCTGGGTGACCGCCTCCCGGCTCCGGCCTTTGCGGCCTGCCCCGTTCGGCGACAGGAAGAACATTACCTGATGGGGGACGGTGCTCCAAAACGAGTTCCCGGGCTCCCTCCGGGCACCGTCCCCACCTCGGCGGCTAGGAACCCAGCTTGGCCAAAGCCGCGTCGATACGGGCCAAGGTGCGGTCCTTGCCCAGCACCTGGAGGGACTCGAAGAGGGGCAGGCCGACGGTGCGGCCTGTGACGGCCACCCGGACCGGGGCCTGGGCCTTGCCCAGCTTGAGGCCGTGCTCCTCGCCGGCGGCCAGGACGGCGTCCTTCAGCGCCTCGGGAGAGCTCCAGTCGGCGCTCTCCAGCTTGGCGCGGGCCGTGCGCAGCAGAGCGTCCGAGCCCTCCTTCATCGCCTTCTGCCAGGACTTCTCGTCCTGAACCGGCTCGTCCAGGAAGAGGAAGTCGACGTTGTCGGTGATGTCCGCCAGGACCGTGAGCCGGGTCTGGGCCAGCGGGGCCAGCTCCTCGAAGGCCTGCTGGGAGAAGTTCGCCTCGTCCCAGGGGGCGTGCGGCGCCTTCAGCCACGGCTCGCAGGCGGCGATGAAGTCCTTCAGCGGCATCTCGCGCAGGTGCGTGGCGTTGATGGCCTCGCACTTCTTCAGGTCGAAGCGCGCCGGGTTGGAGTTGACCTCGTGGATGTCGAAGGCGGCGACCATCTCGTCCATCGAGAAGATGTCCCGGTCCTCGGCGATCGACCAGCCGAGGAGCGAGAGGTAGTTGAGCAGGCCCTCGGGAAGGAAGCCGCGCTCGCGGTAGAGGTTGAGGGAGGACTGCGGATCGCGCTTGGAGAGCTTCTTGTTGCCCTCCCCCATCACATACGGCAGATGCCCGAACTGTGGGACGCGCTGGGCGACACCCAGCTCCATCAGCGCCTTGTACAGCGCGATCTGACGCGGGGTGGAGGAGAGCAGATCCTCGCCGCGCAGCACGTGCGTGATGTCCATCAGCGCGTCGTCGACCGGGTTGACCAGCGTGTACAGCGGTGCGCCGTTGGTGCGCAGGATGCCGTAGTCGGTGACGTTCTCCGGCTGGAAGGTGATCTCACCGCGCACCAGGTCGGTGAAGGTGATCGGCTCGTCCGGCATCCGGAAGCGGACGACGTGGCTGCGGCCCTCGGCCTCGTAGGCGGCGATCTGCTCGCCGGTCAGCTCCCGGCAGCGGCCGTCGTAGCCGGAGGGACGGCCCTCCTTGCGGGCCTGCTCGCGGCGCTGCTCCAGCTCTTCGGCGGTGCAGTAGCAGGGGTAGGCGTAGCCGCCGTCCAGCAGTTTGCGTGCGACGTCCGCGTAGATGTCCGTCCGCTGGGACTGGCGGTAGGGGCCGTGCGGGCCGCCCACCTCAGGCCCCTCGTCCCAGTCGAGGCCCAGCCAGCGCATCGCGTCCAGCAGCTGCTCGTAGGACTCCTCCGAGTCGCGCGCCGCGTCGGTGTCCTCGATGCGGAAGACCAGGGTGCCGCCGGTGTGCCGGGCGTACGCCCAGTTGAACAGGGCGGTACGGACCAGACCCACATGGGGGTTACCGGTCGGGGAGGGACAGAAACGTACGCGGACGTCCGTGCCCGCGGTCCCTCCCCGTCCGGAGAACTCAGTAGTCACGCTTGATCACCTTATTGGTGAGAGTGCCGATTCCTTCGATGGTGACGGCGACCTCGTCGCCGACGTTGAGGGGGCCGACGCCCGCGGGGGTGCCGGTGAGGATGACATCACCCGGCAGCAGCGTCATGGCCTGGGTGATGTGGACGATCAGGTCCTCGATGGGCCGGATCATCTCGCTGGTACGGCCCAGCTGGCGCTGTTCACCGTTGACGGTGCACATGATGCCGACGTCCGAGGGGTCCAGCTCGGTCTCCGTCCAGGGGCCCAGCGGGCAGGAGCCGTCGAAGCCCTTGGCGCGGGCCCACTGCTTCTCCGTACGCTGCACGTCACGCGCGGTGATGTCGTTGGCGCAGGTGTAGCCGAGGATGACGTCCTTGGCGCGCTCGCGCGGCACGTCCTTGCACAGCCGGCCGATCACCACGGCCAGCTCCGCCTCGTGGTGCAGCTCCTCGGAGAAGGACGGATAGCCGATCGGGTCGTTCGGGCCGATCACCGAGGTGGACGGCTTGAGGAAGGTGACGGGGATCTCGGGCACCTCGTTGCCGAGCTCCTTGGCGTGCTCGGCGTAGTTCCTGCCGATCGCCACCACCTTGTTCGGGAGGGTGGGCGGGAGGATACGGACCTTGCTCAGGGGGAGCTTTTGGCCCGTGCGCTCGAACTCGGCGAAGGGATGGCCCTTGATGATGTCGAGGACAGGGCCCTCCTGGGTTGAGGGCTCGCCCTCGACGACGCCGAAACCTACGGTTCCGTCCAGGGAGAATCTTGCGATGCGCACGGGGGTCCTTCGGTGCCGGTTCCAATGGCTGAGACCCCAGCGTATTCCACTCGCCCTGCGGTCAGGGGCGGGGTTGTCCGGCCTCTGACCCTCCCCGGCCTCCGGTCATGAGCTGCCCCGAGGTACCGGAATCAGCGCAGACGTGCCATCAGGGCGTGTTCCACCAGGGTGATCAGCGCGCTCTTGGCGTCGGCCCGGTGCCGGGCGTCCGTGGTGATGATAGGTGC
>NZ_JAFFZM010000019.1 GCF_017676345.1 Streptomyces smyrnaeus
CCGGCGTTGCCGGTAACGCCGGTGCGGGCGGAGTGGCACCAACACTCGACCCGCAGGGTCGTCACCGGCCGAATTGGGGGCAGCAACAGGCAAGCGGATTCCATGTATGTCAATGGCTTGCCTGGTTGCGGCAGGGGGGTTCTAGGGGGGCGAAGCCCACCTAGCGGGGGGCGTTGGGGGGCGGAGCCCCCCGACACGACCCCTCGGCGACAGCCGAAAGACCAAGGGGGCGTGCCCCCACAACGGGGGCGGCGGCAGCCGGAGGGGGACGGGGGGCGGAGCCCCCAGGGTTAGGTGAGGAGGATGCCGGTGTAGGCGGTGCCGGCGATGACGAGCCAGGAGCTCATACCGAGCGCGGCGACCCGCAACCCGGTGCGGGTCAAGGACGGCAGGTGGACGGCGCTGCCGAGGGCGAACAGGGCGGCGGCCAGCAGGATCTCCTGGATCCGGGCGGCGCCGTCCAAGGCGCCGCCCGGCAGCAGGCCGGTGGTGCGGAAGGCGACCATGGCGAGGAAGCCCACCACGAACAGCGGCACCAGCGGGGGGCGTTTCTCCGCGGCGGCGGAGCGCCCGCGCCGCCGCACCGTCAGCACCATTGCCGCGACGAGCGGCGCCAGCATCAGTACTCGCAGCAGCTTGACCAGTACGGCTTGTCCCAGTGCTTCCGGGCCGGCGGTCTGGGCCGTGGCGACGACCTGGCCCACGTCGTGTACGCCCGCGCCGACCCACCGTCCGAACTGTCCGGCGTCCAGTCCCAGGGGGGCCTGCAGCAGGGGCAGTACGGCGATGGCCAGGGTGCCGCACAGCGTCACCAGCGCGACGGAGGTGGCGACGTCCTCCTCGTCGCTGCCGCGTACCTCGCTGACGGCGCCGATGGCGGAGGCGCCGCAGATCGAGTAGCCGGTCGCGATGAGCACCGGCTGGTCGCCGCGCAGGCCGAGTCTGCGGCCGAGCCATACGGTGCCGAAGAAGGTGGCGACGACGACGCACACCACCATCGCCAGTGTCGCCCAGCCCAGCCCCAGCACATCGCTGAGTGCGAGCTTCAGTCCGAGCAGCACGATGCCGAGCCGCATCAGCCGCTTGGCCGCCAGTGTCAGCCCGGGGCGGGCGGCTCCGCGGACCAGCCCCCGTGCTCCGGGCAGATGGGCGGTGGCGATGCCCAGCACCACTGCCGCGGTCAGCATCGGTACGGCGGGCAGCAGGAGATGCACCGTCGACGCCGCTGCGACGCCGAGTGCGGCGAGGGCCAGCCCGGGCAGTCGGCTCGGTCTGTGTGCGGGCGGCTTGCTTGCGGGTGCGGTGGCGGGAGCCGTGGTCGGGGCTGTCCGTGCGCGGTCCCCCAGGAGTGCCATCAGGCGTCGGCCGGTAGGTCGTAGACGCGGCGGACGCTGCTGCCGAGCCGGGAGATGTCGGCGCCGTAGATGTGCAGGGAGACGGCGACGGTGTCGCAGCCGTTCCACACGCGGTGGATGTCGCCGGGCGGGGCGAAGCCGCACACGGCGCCCAGCGGGTTGACCACGTCCTCGGTGGCGACGAGGCGCGCGCTGCCGCCGGCGGCCTCGGCGGGCAGCAGCCGGTAGCGGCGCTCGTGTTCCTCGCCCTGGTGGACCCCGGTGACGCACCAGGAGACGTGGTCGTGGACGGAGGTGCCCTGGCCGGGCAGCCACACCAGGGCGACGACGGAGAAGCTGCCGTCGCGTTCGGCGTGCAGCACGTGCTGGCGGTAGTGCTCGGGGTCGGGTTCGCACTGTGCGTCGGTCAGCAGATCGTCGGCGCCCAGGTGCGGTGTCAGCTTCTCGCCGACCAGGTACGCGGTCACGTCCGGCGGCAGCCCCCTGCCGACGGCCTCGCGCACGTCCTCGATGAGGCCCTGCAGGCGCTGCGTCGTCGGGGCGGCGGAAGGAGTGGTCGTCGTCGCTGTCATACGGGCAGCGTCGTGGCGGTCACCTATCACGTCCAACGACGGTTCGTTGGGGAGGTTCTCAGTTCTGCTTATGAGTGTTGCGGCGCCGGGGGCGCTGTCAGCAGCCCACGCGGCGTTCCGCCACCGTGCGCAGCGCGTCCAGGACGCGCGCGGTCGCCGGTATCTCCAGATGTTCGCGGAGCACATAGGCGGAGACCTGGCGGCGGGAGGCGGGGTCCAGTGCGCGTCCTGTCACCTTCTTGTGGAGGAGGAAGGAGAGGACCAGGCCCGGCACCATGGCGACTCCCAGCCCCTCGGCGACCAGGCTCTGCACCACCAGGTTGTCGTCGGTGGTGAAGGCGATCTCGGGGGCGAATCCCAGTTCGGCGCACTCGTGCAGGAAGTTGGCGCGGCAGCGCAGGCAGCCGGCGATCCAGCGCTCGTCGGCCAGTTCGCGCAGCTGTACCGCGCGGCGGCGGGCCATCGGGTGGCCGACGGGCAGCAGTACGGTGAGCTGGTCCTCCAGCAGTGGGATCTCGACCAGCTCCTCGGGCACCTGTTCGCGCAGGCCGGGATAGGTGAACGCGAGGGTGATGTCGCACTCGCCGCGCACCACCCGGCGCAGCGACTCGGGCGGCTCGTCCTCCTGGAGCCGGACGCGGATGCCGGGGTGCTCGGCGGCCAGTTCGGCCAGGGCCTCGGGCACCAGGGTGGCGCCCGCGCTGGGGAAGGCGCAGACGGTGACCTTCCCGGCCTGCAGCCTGGTGAGGGATTCCATCTGCTGCTGGGCGGTGCTGATGCTCTCCAGGATCACCTCGGAGTGCCGCGCCAGCGCCTCCCCGGCCTCGGTGAGCCGCATCCGGCGGCCGACGCGGATGAACAGCGGGGTGCCGACGGATCGTTCCAGCGCCTTCATCTGCTGGGTGATCGCCGGTTGGGTGTAGCCCAGGGCGCGGGCCGCGGCGGAGTAGGAGCCCGCGCGCACCACTTCGTGGAAGGTCTTGATGTGCCGCGAGTCGAACATGGCAGAACCATAAGCAGATTTTGGGTTGGTGTGTCAGGCCGGGTGGCTCCGCTTCTGGATCACTCCCCTTGCACTGCTGCCCCGGCGGGCTCTTCCGTTTCGGCCGGCGCGGCCCTGCGGGGCTCCGCCTCGCCGGGCGCCCCGGTGTCCGGCTCGGGCCGCAGTCGGCCCGCCACCCAGACGCCCATGAGGGCGACGACGGCCGAGACGGCGTAGACGGCGGTGAACGCCGCCGGCTGTGCGGCGTCCGCTCCGCCCGCGCCCGTGTGCTCCCCCGCGCCCGAGGTCCCGGTGACGGAGACGGAGCCGCCGCCGAGGGCGGCGAAGAGGGTGCCGGTCAGGGCGAGCAGCAGCACATTGGACAGGCCGTCACTCAGTTGCAGGGCGGCGGAGTTGCGTCCGGCTTCGTCGGGTGCCGAGAGCCCCAGCAGCAGGACGCTCAGCGAGGAGATGGTCAGGCCCATGCCGAAGCAGCCGATGCCCATGGCGAGGGCGAGTGTCCATACCGGGACCGATTCCACCAGCACCAGCGGGGTGTAGGCGATGGCGAAGGTGACCAGTGCCATCCCGGTCTGCACCAGCCGTTCGCGGTGCGGCTCCCAGCGGGGCCGCGACTGGGTGAAGGAGCCCAGCGCCCACAGTGCGCCCCCGGCGGCGAGGGTGAGTCCGGCGAGGGTGACCGACAGCCCGCGCTGGGTCACCAGCATCAGCGGGACGAAGCTCTCCGCGACGACGTAGGAGCCGGCCGCGATGCCGCGCAGCAGGACAACGGCGGGCAGCCCGCGCGCCGCCCGTACGGTTCCGCGGGGGAGCAGCACCCGCAGGGCGAAGGCCAGCAGGGCGACTCCGGCGGCGGCGGGCAGCAGCGCGAGCCAGCGCGGGTCCTGGCCGGCGTACTGGAGCAGTCCGGCGCCCAGCGCGACGGCGACCGCGAGCCGGATGCGCCGCCCGCCTCCGGAAACGTTTCTGCGGCCACCTCCGGAGCCCGCCCCGCCCCCGTCCCCGGCGGCTGCCTCGGGCGGCCCGGAGGCCCGGCGCTTGAGCGGTGGCAGCATCACCAGCAGCGGCAGCACCACCAGCGCCGGTATCCCCAGGAACACCCAGCGCCAGCCCAGGTGTTCGGCGACGGTTCCGGATATCAGCGGGCCGACGATGGACGGCACCACCCAGGACGCGGCGAACGCGGCCATCACGGTGGGGCGCAGCCGTTCGGGGTAGGCCCGGCTGACGGTGACGTACAGCGCGACGATCACCAGCCCGCCGCCGACGCCCTGCACGGCGCGGCCCAGGACGAAGACCCACATGGCCGCGGCGGTGCCGGACAGCACGAGGCCACCGGCGAACAGCGCGATGCCGGTGGCCAGTGGGGGCAGCGGCCCTCTTCGGTCGCACCACTGGCCCGAGGCGACCATGCCGACGACGGAGGTGGTGAAGAACGCGGAGAAGGCGTACGCGTACAGGGAGATGCCGTCCAGCTCGTCGGCGGCCAGCGGCATGGCCGTTCCGACCGCGGTCGCCTCGAAGGCTATGAGGAGGACGACGGAGACGATGCCGAACGTCAGCGGCCGGTGGGTGCCGCTGAGGACGGACTCTGCGCGGAGCGTCGCCGGGTCTGGCGGCGGAAGGGGCTCGGGGCCGGTCTCGGTCGCTGGCATGCTCACCACGGTAAGTGCCCCCCGGGAAGGGCGACACCTACCGTGGTTGCTGAGACCGCTCCGCCGCTGGTCCTAGGCCGCGTCGGGCCGGGCGTCAGGGCGCGGTTGCGCTGCTCAGCCCTTGACCAGCTTCATGTACGTGTCCCAGTTCCAGTGCTTGCCCGGGTCGGTGTGGTCGTTGTCGGGGAGCTCGTTGTGCCCGACTATGTGCTTGCGGTCGAGCGGGATGCCGTGCTTGTCGGCCAGATGGCGGGTCAGCTTCGCGGAGGAGCGGTACATCGGGTCGGTGAACCAGGAGGCGTCGTCGACGTACCCCTCGTGCTCGATGCCCAGCGAGGAGGAGTTGGCGCTTCTCGCGTGGTAGGCGGTGTTCGCGTCGCGCACCATCTGGGTGACCTGGCCGTCCTTGGAGCGCACCACGTAGTGGGAGCTGACCTTGGCGTCGGGGTTCTGGAACCAGCTTATGGTGCCCGCGTAGGAGCCCTGCGTCACATGAACGACGATCTTGTCGATCTTGGCGCTGCGGCCGTCGGCGTAGTTGGCGCCATGGGCAGGCACCCATGCGGCGTCGGGGTAGTCCGGGGCCTTCGTGTCCAGTCCGGACGCGTCCACCTCGCTCTTGTCGGGGTGGACGGTACGGCCGGCGACCTCGATCCGCTCGCCGTCCGGTGTGGTGGCGCCGACACCCTTGTCCAGGGTGTCGTAGACGTCGTCGGCGTACATCCGGGCGACGGCTCCCTCGGCGCCGCTGTAGCGGGCGACGGCCGGGTACCACGCGTCCACGTCGTTGCGCTCCGCCGCGCTCAGACCGAGCTTGTCGGCGTGGGCGCGCAGTACGGCTGCTCCGCCGTGGATGTTGGCGTCGGTGTCCTCGCGCAGCTCGGTGACGGACTCGCCGGTGATCTCGGCCGCCTGTTCGAGCGTCTGCCGGGAGGGGTTGCTGACCAGGTGCATCACGCCGAAGCCGTGTGCCTGGCTGGGCTTGCCGTCGTGGCCGTCGAAGTGCGTCTCGCCGTAACCGACGGCGGCCAGCACATCGCGCGGTACGTCGTACTTCTCGGCGGCCGACTCGAAGGACTCGTTCATCGAGGGGGTGGAGTCCTTCGGTCCGGCCGTCGCCGACTGGACACCGGCGAACAGCGCGGTGGAGCCGAGGACGGCACCGAGACCGACGGCGACGGTGGCGCGGGTCCGCTTGTGCGACCTGCGGGCATGGGTGTGTGGGGGCATGGTTGCTCCTGTGGTGGGGGGATGGAGCTCAGGCGCCTGGGGCGTCACAGTACTCATGTGGTTAGGACATGACAACGCCCTTATGAACACCGGCAGTTGAGCACCCCGAAGGGGCGCGGGAGACCGCGCGGGCGACAACGACCATGCCGCCCCCGGCCGATTCCCCGCCCGACGGCGAAAAGCCGAACGCCGCCCCGGTGGAGGAATCCACCAGGGCGGCGTCGGCACACTCCGCGAAGGTCAGCGGGCGAAACTGCTCCCCAACTGCGAACCCTTCTCCGGGGCCCCCAAGGCCTTCGGCCCGTAGGACACGACGCCCTCAGCGGTCAGGCCGCCGGAGGCACCCCGCAGCACCCACACGGCGCCCGCGTCGGTGGCGGTGCTGTCACCGTCCTCCCCCGGAGCGCCGATGGCCAGGTCGTCCCGGCCGTCCTTGTCGGTGTCGCCCAGGGTCATCGCCGAGCCGAAGCCGTCCTGCGCCTCGACGGCGCCGGGCACGCCCGCGCTGCCCTGGTCCCAGTTCTTCGCGCCGGTGCCGGTCAGCCCGTTCTTGCCGCCCAGGAGCTGGACGACGGCACCGGTGTTCTTGCCGCCGGCGCCGCTGCCGATGTCCTCGCCGGGCACACCGACGGCGATGTCGGCGTAGCCGTCACCGTTGACGTCACCGGCGGCCAGGGCCTTGCCGAACTCGTCACCCTCCTCGTTGACGCCCGGGACGCCCGCGCTGTTCTGGGTCAGCGTGGCCGTCCGCTCGGCACCCGGGCCCTTGGCCGAGCCGTAGAGGACCTTGAGGGTGCCGTGGTCGTAGGGCAGATTCTCCACGACGCCGCCCGGGACGGTACGGATCACCAGGTCGCCGAAGCCGTCCTTGTCGACGTCGGCGATGACGCCGCTCTCCGCGTCGGTCACGTGCTGCGGCTTGTTGACGAGTCCGTCCTCGGAGCCCGCGAAGAACTCGCTGCTCTCGGACATCTCCTCGAACGCATGGGTGGTGACCAGGTCGTCGACGCCGTCGCCGGTGATGTCGCCCGCCGTCAGCGATGTCGGGCCGAACTCGTGGCCGGTGGTGACCTCGCTGCTCCTGGCCGCCTTGCCGTCCCGGGTGAAGCCGCCGTGGAGCACCTTCAGGCCCTTGTCGAAGTCGCCGGTGCCCAGGGCGAGGTCGGGCTTCTCGTCGCCGTCGAAGTCCCCCGCGACGAGCCGGGCGATGTGGTCGGTCGCTTCGGTGAGCTGCGTCGCGCTCGTGAGGCCCTTGCCCTTCTCGCCCCACAGCATGACGACGCCGTTGTTGCTGGTGACGGCCAGATCGCTGACGCCGTCACCGTCGAAGTCGCGGGCGGCGGTGTTGTGACCGAAGTTGCCGTAGGCCTCGGCCTCCCCGGGCACACCCGCCGAGTTGGCGCTGAAGAGCTGCCGGTGCGTGGTGCTCGCTCCCTTCGCCGAGCCGTAGGCGACGGTGAGATAGCCCGCGTACTGCTTGCCCCCGACGGTCGCCTTGTGCGCGGCCGCGACGGTGTCGGCGTACCCGTCCCCGTCGAAGTCGGCCTTCGGCGCGGCGGCGCCGGCTATGGCTGCGGCGCCAGGGGCCGTCGTCTTGCCCGGTGTCTGCGCGTTCGCCGGGCCCGCGACGAGCGCGGAGCCGGCCACCAGGACGGCCGCCAGCCCGATGACGCGGGCAGCGGTGGCGGTGGCGGTGGTGGTGGTGCTTACGGTGCCGGTGGGGGTGGCTTCTGCGTGGTGACGCACTCATCCTCCTGTGGGTGGTGCTCCGGTCCGCAGCGGCCTTGTCATGAGCGGAAGTTGGGCCTGCGGGGACGGACCGGGACCGGGGCGTTGGTCATTCACCGGTGAGACCTGCGAGACGGGTGAAGGGTTGCGCTGGGCCGACAAGCGGGTTGCCGCGAGGTTGCCGTGCCGGGGCGGGCAGGTCGGTGCCGGGTCCGGCCGGCTGCTTTCCGCTCGCTTTTCCGTATTCCCGGTCCGGCGGAGACGAAGGGGAGAAACCATTCCGTTTGTGATGGTTTTGCTGTGCCTGCTGTGGCAAACTCCCCGGGAAATTCCCTTTTGGGCGAGCCGCCCCTTTTCCGGGTCGGCCATCGGACAGGACAGGAATGCTCGTGCGGGGAACAACTCCACTCGTCGCAGGTGTCGTCGCGGTCGTGGCACTCACCCTGTCCGGCTGCGCCGGCGAAGGGGACGGCAAGAACCCCGAGGCGGCCCGGAAGCCCGGGCCGGACCGCAGCGCGAGCCGAAGCCCCGGCCCGGAGAAGGACAGCGCCCCGCCCGGGGCGAGCTCCTCCGCCGGCGCCTCCTCCGCCACCGGGACCTCGGCCCGCCCCTCCGCGGAGTCCTCGCACTCCTCGTCGGCGGGCAACGGCAGCGCCCGCGCCGCGGAAGCCTCCGCCTCCAGCAGTCCGGGCCGCGCCACCGGCTCGGGCACCGCGGACGGCGAGCGGGCGCCCGGCGCGGGAGCCGGCCCCGACTCCTCCGAGCGGCAGCACGGGGGCGGTGGCCGGGCCGCCGGTGTGCAGGGGACCTGGTACTTCCCCTACCTCGTCAAGGGCAGGGCCATCACCTTCACCGTCAACGGCGGCTCGTACACGTTCTCCGGCAGCGGCGTCAGCTGCACCGGGACGATCGACCGCGATCTGCGGCTCGGCGGCAGCTGCCGGGGCCGGACCCTGACCGGGCGGGCCGTGGTCAGCGAGGGCGGCCGGAAGCTCACGCTCAACTGGGACAACGGCAAGCCGGACCAGTTCACCCGCGCGCAACCCAGGTGACCTGCCGGGAGGTTGGTCACAGTGACCCGGGGCTGCTCCGCACGCGCCGGGCCGACGGTAGGGTTGCCGGGGTTGTGCCCAGTCGGCCGCCGCCGTACCTGACCCCGTCGTCCCGGAGACCGTGACTACCACCCCCACCACCCCCAGCAACAACCACCATCTGTCTCCCGCCTTCCCCGGCCGCGCCCCCTGGGGCACGGCCAGCAAGCTGCGGGCCTGGCAGCAGGCGGCGATGGACGCGTACCTGGAGCGGCAGCCGCGCGACTTCCTCGCCGTCGCGACGCCGGGCGCCGGCAAGACGACGTTCGCCCTCACCCTGGCCTCGTGGCTGCTGCACCACCACGTCGTGCAGCAGGTCACCGTCGTCGCGCCGACCGAGCATCTGAAGAAGCAGTGGGCCGAGGCGGCGGCACGGGTGGGGATCAAGCTCGATCCGGAGTACAGCGCGGGCCCGCTGAGCAAGGAGTACCAGGGGATCGCCGTCACCTACGCGGGCGTGGGCGTACGGCCGATGCTGCACCGCAACCGCGTCGAGCAGCGCAAGACCCTGGTGATCCTGGACGAGATCCACCACGCCGGCGACAGCCGCTCGTGGGGCGAGGCCTGCCAGGAGGCGTTCGAGCCCGCCACCCGCCGTCTGGCGCTGACCGGCACCCCGTTCCGCTCCGACACCAACCCGATCCCGTTCGTGGAGTACGCCGAGGACGGCGAGGGCGTCCGGCGGTCGGTCGCCGACTACACCTACGGCTACGGCGACGCGCTCGCCAACGGCGTCGTGCGGCCCGTCATCTTCCTGTCCTACAGCGGCAACATGCGCTGGCGCACCAAGGCCGGGGACGAGATCGAGGCCAGACTCGGCGAGCCGCTGACCAAGGACGCGATCTCCCAGGCGTGGCGCACCGCGCTCGATCCGCGCGGCGAGTGGATGCCCGCCGTACTGCGCGCGGCCGACCACCGGCTGACGGAGGTCCGCAAATCGGTGCACGACGCGGGCGGCCTGGTCATCGCCTCCGACCAGGACTCGGCCCGCGCCTACGCCAAACTGCTGCGGGAGCTCACCGGCAGCAAACCGACCGTCGTCCTGTCCGACGACACCGGCGCCTCGCAGCGCATCGAGGACTTCCGGCATAACGAGGACCGCTGGATGGTCGCCGTCCGCATGGTCTCCGAGGGCGTGGACGTGCCCCGGCTGGCCGTCGGGGTGTACGCCACCACCGTCTCCACGCCGCTGTTCTTCGCCCAGGCCGTCGGCCGCTTCGTCCGCTCCCGGCGGCGCGGCGAGACCGCCTCCGTCTTCCTCCCGACCATCCCCACGCTGCTGACCTTCGCCAACGAGATGGAGGTCGAGCGCGACCACGTCCTCGACAAGCCGAAGAAGGGCGACGAGGACGACCCGTACGCCGAGGAGGCGGACCTGC
The DNA here is from genome assembly GCF_017676345.1 of Streptomyces smyrnaeus. Classification (GTDB taxonomy): domain Bacteria; phylum Actinomycetota; class Actinomycetes; order Streptomycetales; family Streptomycetaceae; genus Streptomyces; species Streptomyces smyrnaeus. Next base: position 10,014 of record NZ_JAFFZM010000019.1, read on the forward strand.
TCAAGGAGGCCGAGCAGGAGAAGGACGAAGAAGTCGGCGAACAGGACCAGCTGCCCTTCGAGGCGCTGGCCTCGGACGCGGTCTTCGACCGGGTGATGTACGACGGTGCCGAGTTCGGCATGCAGGCGCACCCCGGCAGCGAGGAGGAGCAGGACTACCTCGGCATTCCCGGACTGCTGGAGCCCGATCAGGTGCAGCTGCTGCTGCAAAAGCGGCAGGCCCGGCAGATCGCGCACAGCAGGAAGAGGCCCGACGGCGAGGCCGACCTGCTGGAGATGCCCGCCGAGAAGCGTCCCGTGGTCACCCACAAGGAGCTGCTGGAGAAGCGCAAGCAGCTCAACAGCCTGGTCGGCGCCTATGTGCACCAAAGCGGCAAGCCGCACGGTGTCGTGCACAACGAGCTGCGCCGGGTGTGCGGGGGGCCGCCCAGCGCGGAGGCGACCGCGAGCCAGATCGAGGCACGCATCGCGAAAGTGCGGGAGTGGGCCACCCGGATGAAATAGCCGGGCGAAAAGAATTTCGAGTCCGCACCTTCGGGATTTTTGTGGTGAAGGCGGTCAGGCGGAGACCGGATTCTGGACAGACTCTTCCGGTCAGCGGTGCTCCTCGCTAGGTTTCCGGGACACACGGCCCGTGGCGACACCGCCACGGGCGGCCGGTTACCTCGATGACACTCAGCTTGCCCAGCTTGCATCGCTACAGCTCTTGCCAGTGCCACCGCGACCGGCGGCCTCCAGCGCTGCGCTTGGGGTACCGACCCAGGCCAGGGGCCGGGGGAGGTGACCGCCAACCGCTTCCGCACCCGCGGCTGCCGTCACTCACCCGAGGGAGGGGGGCGTCGTGACCGCGGAGACCTCTCAGACGCTCGACCGAGGGCTGCGAGTCCTCAAATTACTGGCCGACACCGACCACGGCCTCACCGTCACCGAGCTGTCCAACAAGCTCGGCGTCAACCGGACCGTGGTCTACCGGCTGCTGGCCACCCTGGAGCAGCACGCCCTCGTCCGCCGTGATCTCGGCGGACGCGCCCGGGTCGGGCTCGGTGTGCTGCGTCTGGGACGCCAGGTCCACCCCCTGGTACGGGAGGCGGCGCTGCCCGCGCTGCGCTCGCTGGCCGAGGACGTGGGCGCCACCGCGCACCTCACCCTCGTCGACGGCACCGAGGCACTGGCCGTGGCGGTGGTCGAACCGAGCTGGACGGACTACCACGTCGCCTACCGTACGGGCTTCCGCCATCCCCTCGACCGGGGGGCCGCGGGCCGGGCGATACTCGCCGGTCGCAGACCCGACAGCGAACGCGGGGCGGGATTCGTCCTCACCCACGGCGAACTGGAGGCGGGCGCCAGCGGCGCCGCCGCGCCGGTGCTCGGCGTGAGCGGGATCGAGGGCAGCGTGGGCGTGGTGATGCTGTCCGAGACGGTGCCCGAACAGGTCGGCCACCGCGTGGTCCGCGCCGCCAACGAGGTCGCCGACGCGCTGCGGTGACCGACCGCACCGCGGTACGCGGCCGTACGGGCACCGGCGGGACGGGGTGTCCGTACGGCCGCGTGGACCGCTCGATAGATTGCGGGGGTGTCCGCATCCAGCACCCGCGCCCCGGGAACCGACGGCCCGCGCCGTACCCGCCGCCGTACGCTCGCGCTCTGCGCGCTGCCCGTCGTCCTGCTGTTCGTCGTGGCGCTGCTCGCCCCGCTGCCGTACTCGCTCGCCCAGCCCGGCGAGACCGCCGATGTGCTCGGCAGGACCGACGGCAAGCCCGTCATCGCGATCGAGGGCGCCAGGACGCAGGGCGCGGACAAGGGGCGACTGCTGTCCGTCACCATCGCCGCGACCCGCCCGGAAGCCACCGTGCGGCTGCCCGACGTGGTGCGCGCCTGGTTCCGCGAGGACCGGGCCGTGATGCCGCGCGAGGCCGTCTACCCGGGTGGCGGGGACACCGAGGACGCCGAGGAGCGCATCTCCGAGGAGATGGAGGACTCCCAGCACAAGGCCGTCACCGCGGCCCTGCGCCAGCTGCACCGCTCGCCTGAGAAGGTGCGGGTACGGCTGCGCCTGGGGGACGTCGGCGGCCCGAGCGCCGGGCTGTTCTTCGCACTCGGCATCGTCGACAAGCTCGACGGGGACGGCGCCGGACACGGGCTGACCGGCGGCCGCACCGTCGCCGGGACCGGCACCATCGACGCGAACGGCAAGGTGGGGGCCGTCGGCGGCATCCCGCTCAAGACACAGGCGGCCCGGCGCGACGGCGCCACCTACTTCCTCCTGCCCAAGACGCAGTGCGGCCAGGCGCAGGCGCAACTCCCCTCCGGGCTGCGGCTGGTGCCGGTCGGCTCGCTCCAGGGCGCACTGGACGCGCTGAAGGAGATCCGCACGGACGGCAAGGTCCCCAGCTGCTGAACCGGGGCGTTCCGTCCCGCCGCTCACCCGGCGGCCCCGCTGTCCTGCGCGGCCTGCCGCACCAGCGGCACGATGCGCAGCGGCACCGGGTTCTCCATGACGATGGCCGTGGAGGCGCGGACGATGCCCTCCATGCCGACCACCCGGTCGATCACCCGCTGGAGATCCGCGTTCGAGCGGGCCACCAGCCGGCAGAGCATGTCGCCGCTGCCCGTCGTCGTATGCAGCTCCAGCACCTCGGGCACCGTCGTCAGATGGGCCCGTACGTCCGGGCCCTGGCCCTGCTTGATCTCCAGCGTCGCGAACGCGGTCACCGGGTAGCCGAGCGCCGCCGGGTCCACCTGCGGGCCGAAGCCCCGGATGACCCCGCCGGAGGTGAGCCGGTCCAGCCGCGCCTGCGCCGTCCCGCGGGCGACTCCCAGCCGCCGGGACAGCTCCAGCACCCCGATCCGCGGCTCCTCGGCGAGCAGTTCGAGCAGCCGTCCGTCCAGCCGGTCAATGCCCATGACTTGCCTCTCCGTGAGCGAAGGCGTAGGGCGAGCAGCGGCTGCACAGATTGCACACATCGTCCGCTGCTTCCCGTGTTCCACTGAACAAACTGCCCAGTGAAAACGCAAACTATTGCGCACCTTGTGGTCCGGCGAGACGCTGCCGCCATGACTGCTGCATCCGAAACGAACGTCCACGCGGCAACCCCGCAGACCGCACGGCAGGCAGACCCCTTCCCGGTCAAGGGGATGGACGCGGTCGTCTTCGCCGTCGGCAACGCGAAGCAGGCAGCCCACTACTACTCCACCGCCTTCGGAATGCGGGCCGTGGCCTACGCCGGCCCGGAGAACGGCAGCCGCGAGACGGCCAGCTACGTACTGGAATCCGGCTCCGCCCGATTCGTGTTCACCTCTGTCATCCGCCCCACCACCGACTGGGGCCGCTTCCTGGCCGACCACGTCGCCGCCCACGGAGACGGCGTCATCGACCTCGCCATCGAGGTCCCGGACGCCCGCGCGGCCTACGCCTACGCCGTCGAACACGGCGCACGCGGCCTCGAGGAGCCCTACGAGACCAAGGACGAGCACGGCACGATCGTGCGCGCCGCCATCGCCACCTACGGCGAGACCCGCCACACCCTCGTCGAGCGCTCCGGCTACGACGGCCCCTACCTGCCCGGCTACGTCGCCATGGACCCGATCGTCGAGCCCCCCGAGCGACGCTTCTTCCAGGCCGTCGACCACTGCGTCGGCAACGTCGAACTCGGCCGCATGAACGAATGGGTCGCGTTCTACAACAAGGTCATGGGCTTCACCAACATGAAGGAGTTCGTCGGCGACGACATCGCCACCGAATACTCCGCCCTGATGTCGAAGGTCGTCGCCGACGGCACACTCAAGGTCAAGTTCCCCATCAACGAACCCGCCGTCGCCCAGAAGAAGTCCCAGATCGACGAGTACCTGGAGTTCTACGGCGGCGCAGGCGTCCAACACATCGCACTGGCCACCAACGACATCGTCTCCACGGTGCGGAGCATGCGCGCCGCCGGCGTCCGGTTCCTGGACACCCCCGACACCTACTACGACACACTGGGGGAGTGGGCGGGCGAGACCCGCGTGCCCGTGGAGACCCTGCGCGAGCTGAAGATTCTCGTCGACCGCGACGAGGACGGCTATCTGCTGCAGATCTTCACCAAGCCGGTGCAGGACCGGCCGACCGTCTTCTTCGAACTCATCGAGCGGCATGGGTCGATGGGGTTCGGCAAGGGCAACTTCAAAGCCCTTTTCGAAGCCATCGAACGCGAACAGGCCCTACGCGGCAACCTATAGTCTCCCCGCCGCCCCATGAGGGCCCTCTCCCTCGGGGCTCCGCCCCCCGTCCCCCTCCGGCTGCCGCCGCCCCCTGTTGTGGGGGCACGCCCCCTTTGCCCTTCGGCTGCCGCCGAGGGGTCGTGTCGGGGGGCTCCGCCCCCCAACGGCCCCCCGCTAGGTGGGCTTCGCCCCCCTAGGACCCCCCTTCCGCAACCAGGCAAGCCATTGACGTACGTGCAATCCGCCTGTGCGTCACTGCCCCCGATTCGGCCGGTGACGACCCTGCGGGAGCGTCGCTGGTGCGACTCCTCCCGCAAAGGAGACACCGGCAACGTAATTTTCGGCTCCCTCCCGCCCGGCGTTGCCGCCCCACACTTTGCGGGCGGAGTGGCACCACAACTCGACCCGCAGGGTCGTCACCGGCCGAATTGGGGGCAGCAACAAGCACGCCGATCGCTCGAAAGAAAGGACAGCTCATTCGGGGGCAGGGGGGTCCTAGGGGGGCGAAGCCCACCTAGCGGGGGGCCGTTGGGGGGCGGAGCCCCCCGACACGACCTCTCGGCGGCAGCCGAAGAACCCAGGGGGCGTGCCCCCACAAAGCAGGCGACGCACCCCGCGGAGCGAGTGCGTGCCCCCACAAAGCAGGCGGCGCACCCCGCGGAGCGAGGGCGTGCCCCCACAACAGGGGCGGCGACAGCCGGAGGGGGTCCACATGGTGGACGGGGCGATGGTGGGGCCGCGAGGGCTGTGGCATACTCCCTCGCAGGTCACGAGCGACAGCGACCAAGGCCCCGGCCCGCTGTCCGGCAACCCTCCGTCCGTGGCGGGGTGCCCCGGGTGATGACCAGGCCGTAGGACAGCAAGGTCTACGGCAAGCGCGGATCCCTCTCCGCCAGGGGTCCTGGTCTACGAGGGAGCCTTCTGTGAGCAAGCGAATGCGCTAGGGCCGACGGGCGGCACTTTTCCACGCCCCGGCCCTCCACTGTCACGCCGTCAGGCGACCCGCAACGGTGTCGCCATGCCGTGATTCCCCCTTGCCGCTGACTGCCTTCACCTTGCCAGGAGTACCGCTATGTCGCCCACCGCCACTTTTGCCCCCTCTTGTTCCTCCGTGTCCGTCGACTCCCGTACCGATGAGGTGCTGCCGGTGCTGGGCCGCGACGTTCAGGTGCCGCTCGTCACCGGGGGCGAAGCCCCCTACGCGGCGCTGGACTACGCGGCGAGCGCCCCCGCGCTGCAGCGCGTGTGGGACGACGTGGCGGCGTATGCGCCGTACTACGGCAGCGTGCACCGCGGCGCCGGTCACCTCTCGCAGCTGTCGACGGAGCTGTTCGAGAACAGCAGGCGCACCGTCGCCGAGTTCCTCGGCTGCCGTGAGGGCGACCAGGTGGTCTTCACCCGGGCCACGACCGACTCCCTCAACCTTTTGGCGGCGGCACTGCCCGAGGGGACCCGGGTGTTCGTGTTCGAGACCGAGCACCATGCCTCCCTCCTTCCGTGGCGCGCGCACGACGTGACGTATCTGGACGCGCCGCGCTCGCCCGAAGCGGCCGTCGCCACGCTGGAGTCGGCGCTGCACGCGGCGCCCGCCGGGCCGAAGCTGGTCTGTGTGACGGGCGCCTCGAACGTCACCGGCGAGGTGTGGCCGGTGCGGGCGCTGGCCCGCGCCGCGCACCGGCACGGGGCGCGGCTGGTACTGGACGCCGCGCAGCTCGCCCCGCACCGCCGGGTCAGCCTGACGGAACTGGAGGCGGACTGGGTGGCGTTCTCCGGGCACAAGCTGTACGCGCCCTTCGGTGCGGGTGTGCTGGCGGGGCGCGCCGACTGGCTGCGCGCCGCGGAGCCGTATCTGGCGGGCGGCGGCGCGAGCCGCCGGGTGTCCCGCACCGACGACGGCACCGTGGAGGTGGAGTGGCAGCGCAGCGAGGCGCGGCACGAGGCGGGCTCGCCCAATGTCATCGGTGCCTACGCCATCGCTTCGGCCTGCCGGGCGCTGACCGAGGCCGGGTTCGACCGTCTCGCCGCCCGCGAGGAGGAGCTGCTGGGCCGGCTCCGCAAGGGCCTGGCCGACCTTCCCGAGGTGAAGGTCCTCTCGCTGTTCGGTGAGGACGCCGACCGGGTCGGCGTGGTCTCCTTCGTCGTCGAGGGGTGGAACAGTTCGCACTTCGCGGCGGCGCTCTCGGCCGAGTACGGGATCGGCGTCCGGGACGGTCTGTTCTGCGCGCATCCGCTGCTGCGCACCCTGCTCGGGCAGCGGGGCGACACCCCGGGCGAGTGCGGGGCGGCCGGGGGGACGCCCGCGCTGAACGCGATCCGTGTCAGCTTCGGCGCCGGAACGCCCGACGAGCACGTGGACCGGTTCGTCACCGCCGTCCGGGAGTTGGTGCGTGACGGGGCGCGCTGGACCTACCGTACGGAGGACGGCCGCTGCGTCCCGGATTCCGCCTGACGTAGACCCGGTCCGGCCGGGCGGGGTCGGCAATCGGTTGTGGGACCTGCCAGGTCAGTGCTTCGCCCGCACCCGCTCCAGGCCCCACACCGCCAGCGCGGCGGTGGCCAGTCCGGCGCCCAGCAGGCACACGCCGCTCCATCCGGCGTGGGTCCACACCACGGCGGTCAGCGCGGAGCCGGTGGCGCCGCCGACGAAGAAGCTGGTCATGAAGACGGAGTTGAGGCGGTTGCGGGCTTCGGGGCGCAGCGCGTACAGCACCGTCTGGCTGCTGTTGAGCACGGCCTGCTGGCCGATGTTGAGCGCGACGATGCCCACCGACAGCCACAGAAGGGAGCGTTCACCTGCCAGGAGCAGCAGCCAGCCGCCGCCGAGCAGGACGATGCCGGACCCGGTCACGTGCTGGACGAAACCGCGGTCGTTGAGCCGCCCGGCGAAGGTCATCGCCAGGACGCCGACGGCGCCGAGCAGCCCGAAGAGCCCGATCGCTCCCTCCGACCAGTCGTAGGGCGGGCGGGCCAGCACAAAGGTGAGTGCGGTGAGCTGCACGCTGTACGAGGCGAGGGAGAGGCCGCCGAGCAGTGAGCGGTGGCGCAGCAGCGGCTCCTGGCGCAGCAGGGCGAGGGAGGAGCGCAGCAGCGCGGGGTAGGACAGCCGGGCCGTCGACCGTACGCGCGGCAGGTACCGGTGCAGCAGTACGGCCATCACGGCGACGGGTATCGCGCTGACCCAGTACACGGTGCGCCATCCGCCGAGTCCGGCCAGCGCGCCGGAGACGGTACGGGCGAGCAGCCCGCCCAGCAGCACCCCGGACATCACGGTGGCCACCGCCCGTCCGCGTGCCTCCTCCGGTGCGAGGGCCGCCGCGTAGCCGACGACGACCTGTGCGCCGACCGCGGTCAGTGCCACGGCCACGGTGCCCGCCAGCAGCAGCGGGCCGTTGGGGGCGGCGGCCGTCAGTGCGAGGAAGAGCGCGGTGGCCGCCAGCAGTCCCACGGCCAGCCGGCGCCGGTCCAGGACGTCCCCGAGCGGAACGATCAGCAGCAGGCCGAGCGCGTATCCGGCCTGCGAGGCGGTCATCAGCAGTCCCGCGAGGGTGGTGCCGACATGCAGGTCGCGGGAGATGAGGTCGAGGAGCGGCTGGGCGAAGTAGTTGCCGGCGCAGGAGAGTCCGGTGGCGACCGCCATCAGGAGCAGCAGGCCCCGGCCGGGTGCGGCGGCACCGGGGTCCGGGCTGGTACGGGCGGGTCTCGCCGAGGAGGTGCCGAGGGCTGTTTCGGTCATGGATTCAGACTGCGGTGGACGTCATCGATGAGTCCAACACATCCTTGTCATATGAGCGATCGTGCAGCGCGATCGATCGGGGCTAGGGTGCGCGCATGGAACTCCAGCAATTGCGCTACGTCGTCGCCGTCGCCGAGACCGGTGGCTTCACCCGCGCCGCCGAGCGCTGCCATGTCGTCCAATCCGCGCTCAGCCACCAGATCGCCAAGCTGGAGAAGGAGTTGGGCGCCCGGCTGTTCGACCGTACGAGCCGGCGGGTGGCGCTCACCCCGGCCGGTGAGGTGTTCCTGCCCGCCGCCCGGCAGTCGCTGGAGGCCGCCGAGCGGGCCGCCGCCGAGGTCGCGGCGGCCACCGGCGAGATCCGCGGCACTCTCGCCCTCGGCGCGATCAGCACCATCGCCTCCGTCGACCTGCCACGGCTGCTCCGCGACTTCCACACCCGCTATCCGCAGGTGCGTATCAGCCTGACGTCCAGCCGCAGCGAGATGCTGGTCGAAGAGGTCCGCCGGGGCACGCTCGACCTGGCGTTCCTCGGCGTCACCCCGGCCTTCCGCACCAGGGGTGTCCGCAGCCGCACCCTGGTACGCGACCACCACGTCGTGATGGCCGCCCCCGACCATCCGCTCGCACAGGAGGGAACGCCGGAACCGCTGGAGCTGGCCCGGCTCGCCGAGGAGACCTTCGTCGACTTCGCCGCCGGCAGCCATGCCCGCGCCCAGACCGAGGAGATCTTCGCGGCGGCCGGACTGCGCCGTGAGGTCGCCTTCGAGGTCTCCCACTGGGAGTTCCTGGTCGGCCTCGTCCGCAACGGCATGGGCATCGCCCTGCTCCCCTCCGCCTTCGTCTCCCAGCTCTCCGGCGTGCGCGTCCTGCCCGTACGCGACGGTCCGCAACGCGAGGAGCGCCTGGTGTGGAGCGCCACCCGCCTCACCCCGGCAGGCACGGGCGTTCCTCCGGGAGTTGGGGGTGGGGGAGGGCGAGGAAAGAGGCGAACGGGCGGGCTGAGCCACTGCGGCCGAAGGCGTCTAGGCCCGTAGGACGCCGACTCGGGAGGCGAGGCCGCGGAGGTCGGGTGTCGTGCGGCCCGAGAGGAGCAGGCCGGAGACGAGGGATTGGACGGCGGGGCGTGCGTGTGTCTCCTGCGGGGCGCAGCGTTCGGCCACGAGGAGGCTGGAGATGCAGGCGTCCCGGTGCCCCCATCGGTGGTGGGCATGGGCCATGTCCGTGTACAGGCGGGCACGGCGCTCGGTGCTGGGCAACGCGGCGGGGTCGATGGTGTGTGCTGCTGCCAGCGCCCGGGCCGGGTCCCCGACGCTGTTCTCGGCCGAGACGAGGTGGAGTTGCACGGTGGCGGGGCTGAAGCCGCCCAGGTCCCTCAGCCGGGTGTCGCCAAGGCCGGAGGCGAGGGCGGCAGCTTCGGTGGTGAGCTCGCGCATTCCCGCTGGGTCCCCCTTCCAGGCGGCGGTGTAGGCGGCGGACTGGACGAGCAGTCCTCGCAGCGCGGTACCCGGTGCGCCGGCGTCGCGCAGTTCGGGCGCGTCGGCCGCGTCGAGTGCGAGGGAGAGCGCTTGGTCGTGCCACCCGGCTTTACGGGCGAGGACGGCGAGCTGGCGTGCCGACTCGGCGACGATGATCGGGTCCCCGGATACTGTCGCCAGCTGTCGGGCCCGGTCGGCGGCCATCCACCCGAGTTGCTGTTCGTCCAGCTTGATCAGGAGCCGTGTCGCGAGGAGATAGCTGCTGCACAGCACGCGGTGGTCCGTAGCGGGGGCCGCGTGGGCGGCGCTGATGAGGCGTGGCAGGCGTACGGCGAGGTCGGTGTACCCGCAAGAGCGGTAGTCGCGGTGCGCGTGGTCGAGCTCGGCGGCCAAGTGCTCGGAGTCCGGGACTGGCGTGGAGCTGCCAAGTCCGAGCATCGCGTCGCGCAGTCGTGCGACGAGGACTTCGCCCAGCTGAGCCTCATGGGCCTGCGCGGGGCAGTCGACGGGTGGAGCTCCGACGCTCGCCGCCGCGGCAGCACTGGCTGCGAGAAACTGCCGACGCCTCACACTCTCACCGTCCTCCCTGCCCCTCAGCGTAGGCACGGGGATTCGGGGATAGGGGCCGGTCGGCTCGATGTGTCGGCCAGGTCGGAGAGTGTCGAGGAGCGGGCCGAGAGCCCGGGACGGGATGCCGAGGGCGTCGGCGAAGGCCCGGAGGGCATCGACCGTCATCGGCGAGATGCCGCGTTCGAGACGGGAGAGCTGCGCGGCCGAGTACCCGGTCTTCCGCCCAGCTTCTCCAGCGTGACGCCCTGCTCCCGCCTGATACGGCGGACTAGGTCGCCCGGGGCTTCGTGCTTCGTGGACGAGGCGGACGGTAAGCGAATCACCGATCGCATCGGAACCCTCTGGGTCGCGCTGCCGGAGCACCCATCGTAGGAGCGGAAAACACGGTCGCGGTCACTTTTGCACGGGATGCAAAGACCGTGCGCACCCACCAGCTGCGTCTCCCGCTCACTTCCTGGCCGAGGCTCAATCGGTGTGGGCGCCCTACCCGAGCTGTCGTGGGGCGTCCTACCGACCGCAACGGGAGGCAACATGCCCGACACGTATCTGTCAGAGCTGGCTGGGCGAACCGTCTTGGTGACGGGAGGCGCCGGGTTGATCGGCAGCCGCATCACTGCTCGACTGCGCGAACTGGGAGCCCAGCCCCGTGTGCTGTGCACGCTGGACGCCTATCCCGCCCACACCTACCGGGACATCTTCGGCGTCGGCCTCGACAACCCCGACATCATCCAGGGAAGCGTCACCGATCAGGCCGCCGTTGCGTGTGCTGTTGACGGGGCCGACTACATCATCCACGCAGCAGCGCTGGCCGATGTGGCGGCCTGCACACGCCACCCGCATCGCGAGATCGCAGCCAATATCACCGGCACACAGACCGTGCTGGACGCTGCCGCCGCCAGTGACCGGCTGCGCCGGTTCGTCGTCGTCTCCTCCGCCAGCGTCTACGGCAACGGCGAGCCGGACGACTCCCTGCGCTGTGCCGAGTTGCGCTCAATGCGGCAACTGCTGGAGTCCGTCCACGGAAAGGCACCCGCGCTGTTCACCGAGGAGACCCCGCTGCGGCCCGTCTTGGTCTACGGCAGCACGAAGGCGTGGGGCGAGACACAGACGCGGCTGATGCTGGGCGCGGTCGGTATCTCCCATGCCTGCGCTACTTCTCCGTCTACGGAGAACCGCAGGTGGTCAAGGAGAACAGTCACTCGTGGGTCGTCGCCTGGTTCGCCGTGCGCGCCGCTCTGGGGCTGCCGCTGCACCTGCACGGCGGAGGCCGGCAGATCCGCGATCTGGTGCACGTCGACGATGTGGCCACCGCCACGGTGCGCAGCCTGGTCGCACCGCGTGCGCACAACGAGACCGTCAACGTCGGAACAGGAACGCCTACAAGTGTGCGCGCTGTGGCCGACCTGATCGCGGAACCCTTCCCCGGCACACGGTTGCTGGAGACGCCGATGCCTCCTGGCGACCCACTGGGCGGCTACGCCTCGCCTCACCGGCTGGCCGCAACGCTGGGGTGGAAGCCGTCCATCACCGTCGCCGACGGGGTGGCCCGCTATGTGCGGTGGTTGGGCGAGACGCCGGGTGCGGTACCGGAGTGGTTGCTGGCCGAGCGGGCCTCGGGCGTCTAGAGCACCGGCGGGCGGCCAAGGCGGGTCATGTGCCAGACCGTGGCCCACCGCATCGGGCGCCGGGGTGGACACGGCGTTCGTACGCCCTCGGTGAAGCCTCCGAGCCAGGCGCGGAGCCCGCCCCACGAGCGGGTCCGGGCCAGGGTGAGGAGGCTCCAGGCGCCGAGGTAGGCGGGGACGAGCGGTGCGGGCAGGTGGCGTTTGGCCAGCCATACCCGGTTCCGGGCGACCATGCGGTGGAAGACCGCGTGCCGGGTCGGCGAGGTCCACGGGTGCTGGAGCACCAGGGCGGGCTCGTAGAGCACCTTCCACCCCGCGTCCAGGGCGCGCCAGGCCAGGTCGGTCTCCTCGTGGGCGTAGAAGAAGGCGTCCGGCCAGCCGCCGGTCTGCTTCAGCATCCGGGCCGAGAGGGCGTGGCCACCGCCGAGGAAGGTGGTGACCAGGCCGCCGCGCATCGGGTCACCGGCCCGCAGCCGGGGCACATGGCGCCGCTGGGTACGGCCGCGCTCGTCGCAGATCCGGAAGCTGACGATACCCAGCCGCTCGTCCCGCTCGTACAGGGCGGCCAGGCGCGTGAAGACGTCCGGGCTGATCAGCAGGCCGTCATCGTCCAGATCCACCACCACATCGACGTCCCCGAACTCAGCCAGGTGGGCAAGGGCCGCGTTCCGGCCGCCGGCCACGCCCAGATTCTCCGGCAGTTCGAGGCCGGTCACCCCGTCCGGGAGCGTGGGCAGTGGCGCTCCGTTCCCGACCACCACCACCCGCTGCGCGGGCGTCTCCTGCACAGCTACCGACTCCAGCAGTTCCATCAGCTCGTCGGGCCGGTTTCCCATCGTCAGGATGGCGACGCCGATACGCGGGTGACTCACGGATGAACGCTCCGTTCCTCGGGACTGACGCAGATGCTAACGACCCGCGTGGTGGAGCCGACTACAGAAGAGAGGCCTTCATGCCCCGTCTACGTATCGGCGACTACCTCACCGCACCGAGCGCAGGGATGCTCGCCGACACCCCATATGCCGATCTGGATGACGCCGAGTTGGCCGATTTCCTGGCGGCGTGGGAGGACTGGCACCGCCAAGCCCTCGCACGGCTCCCTCACCCGCATCGCATCCACCCCACCGCTGAGATCCATCGAACAGCCCTCATCGGAGAGGACGTCATCATCGGGCCCGGCGTGCGGGTGTGGGAGTTCTCCACCGTACGGGCCGGCTCGGTACTCAGCGCGGGAGTCAGCGTCGGCTTCAACTGCGAAGTCACCCGGTCATTCCTCGGGGAAGGCACGATTCTCGGGCACCGCATCGGCCTCAACAGAACCCTCGTCGGTGACGAGGCGCATCTCTCCGCCAACGTCACCGTCGCTGCGATCAGCATGTGGAGCCCTCACATGTCCATGCCCGAGCGCGAGATCCGCTTCCGCGCGCCTGGGGGGATCTACCGGTGCGGAACGCCTCGCTTTGGTGCACTCCTCGGCGACGGCGTCCAGACCGGCAACAACATCAGTCTGGGTCCCGGGCTCGCGATCGGGCGATACTCACGGATCGCGAGCGGCGTCACTCTGGCCGGACGCACCCTCCCGGAGCGCAGCATCGTGACCGCACCACACACCGCCGAAGCACGCGTGCGTCGGCGGCCCCGGACGAGGCAGGCGTAGCCCGAGGGCAGCATGCGCCCGTCCGGAGCTCCCGGTGTCGTACGCGGGACTTGCGTTGGAGCGCACTCGAAGTGGCGGTAACCGCCAGGACGTTCGGGCACCGGCGTTCGTCCGGGGCCGGCGTGCCAGTCCGCTCCCTATCGCTGTCCTGGAGGACTCATGAACGACTCACCCGTCACGCTGATTACGAGGGGCTCTGCCGGTATTGGGGCTGCGGTGGCGCGGCGGTTGTTGGGGGTCGGGCATCGGGTGGCCGTCACCGGTCGGGATGAGCGGCGGCTGGGGCGGTCGCGGCGGAGGTCGGGGGCTCCGAAGTGTTGCTGACGGTGGCCGGTGACGCGGGCGACCACATGGCGGTCCAGGCCGCCGTGGACGCGACCGTCGAACGGTTCGGGCGGCTCAACAACGCCGTTGCGAACGCGGGGTTCGCCACCCACGACACCGTCACCGATGGCGCCCCCGCGGGCTGGCGGGACATGGCGCTCACCAATGTCCTCAAGTCCGGCTCTGATCCGGGCGGCCACGGAGCAGTTGCGGGTCACGGGAGGGCGGATCGTGCTGGTCGGCAGCGTCGCGGGCATCGTCCCGACGGTCGGCAACCTGTACGGGGTGACCAAGTGGGCGGTCACCGGGCTCGCCGAGAACGCTCGCCGCGCGGTCACCGGGGGCGGTGTCGCGGACAGCCCGATGCTGACCGCCGACCAGGTGGCCGAGTCCATAGTGTGGGCCCTCGGCCGGCCGGCCGGCGTCGACGTCAATACCGTCGCCGTCCGCCTGCTGGGCCAGCCCAACTGACGAGGGCCCGCCTCACGCGGGGCGGCACGGGTGGCGCAGCAGCGTCCGCATTTTGGCGGGGTCGGTCTCCGTCACGTCCGACAGATAGATCTCGTGGTGCAGCCCGTTCGGCACCAGACCGTTGTCCCGCATGTACCGGTCCATGCGGGCGAGGGAGGCCGGTTCGTCGGCGTAGGGCCCGTGGTGGACCAGCTGTACGCAGCGGCCCTCGGTGAAGGTCACCAGCTGTACCCGGTCGACTGCCGCGCCCGAGGGGCGCGCCGCTTCCCGGGCCTGATCGACGAGCGCGGGGTCCAGCTCGTCCGGCAGCCGCAGGAAGAGGTGCCACCGCCACAGCGCCCGCTCCACCTCCAAAGGCGGGCGCGGGTCCTCCACCCACCACCGGCCCTCCAGCGGTACCGGCCCGGCGCCCGGCAGCGCGCCGGCGACGGCGTACAGGGCGCGTACGCAGATTCCGTACTCCTCGCCGCCGGGTTCTCCCCGCCCGGTGACTCCCAGGCCGCGCACGGGCCCGAACTCGGCCGACTCGGGGTCGTCGGCGGCGGTGTACCAGGAAGCGGTATGGGTCCTCATACGAGCGTTCCGTTCGGTTGAGGCGTCTCGTGCACCGGAACCAGCAGATAGGTGACGAGCTGCTCGGGCGGGGTGGTGGCGGGGTCGCTGACGTAGACCTCACGCAGCGGTCCGGCGGGGTCGTGGCCGTGCTCTGCGCACCAGGCCAGCAGGGCGTGCGCGGTCAGCGGCATCTGCGCGTACGGGCCCAGGTGGGTGGCGCGGGCGAACATCCCGCCGGGCAGCAGGTCGACCGCGGCGGACTCCGGCGCCGGGGCCCCTTCCTCCAGCGCGGCGGTGATCGTGATCGGGATCTGCTCGCCCATGTCGAGGGGGAAGAGCCCGGTGAGCCGGGGAGGGCGGTCGCGCGGGAGCAGTGGCAGCAGCCGGGCCACGCACTGCGAGGTGACCCGCCCGATGCCGTACGGCGAGGAGGCGACGTCCCGTACGAGAGCGACCCGCTGCGGGGGCTCCTCGCGGAGGGTGACCTCGGTGGTGTCGGAGCCGGGCAGCCCTCGCTCCAGGATCCGTTCCAGCGCGGCGAGGCCCTGCTGCCGCCGGGCCAGCTCCTCGTCGAGCTGGTCCCGTACGGCCGCCAGCGCGCCGTCGGCGTCGGGCTCCCCGCGCAGCACCTCCGCGACGACGGGCAACGGCACGTCGAGGGAGCGCAGCAGCCCGACGGTCAGTGCGTCGCGGGCCTGACCGGCGCGGTAGTAGCGGTACCCGGTGGCGGGGTCCACCCGGGCGGGAGGCAGCAGGCCCAGGTCGGCGTAGTGCCGCAGCTGTTTGACGCTGAGCCGGGCCAGGCGGGCGAACTGTCCGATGGACAACAGGTGGTCGTCGTTCACGGGACAACAATGGACTCTCCCACGGAGGGAGAGTCCATCCCCGTCCGGTGCGTCGGTTCACCGGAACTCGTGCACGACCTCGATCGTCCCGACGATGTGCGCGTTGAACTCCGCCAGCTCCTCGGCCGGGACCCACAGTTCGAGGATGGTCTCGCCGCCCGCCTGCTGGACGGGGTAGCGCGCGAGGAACTCCGTGTCGACCTCGAACCGGGTCACATACCCCGCCCCGTCGTGCTTGACGTTCCAGTCCCGGGCGATCCGCACGGCGTAGTCCTCGTTGAGCACCGGATAGAAGATCGGCTGCTGTGGCAACCGTGGCGGCCACGCCCGCCACCCCAGCTCCCGTACCAGCTCCAGCTCCGCCGGCCCGGTGGGCCGCCACAGTGTGGTCGTCGCAACCTGCCCCGTGCTCATTCCCCCACGCTACCGGCCCCGGTCAGCTGCCGCCGTACGGGGAGTCGGGTGCCCAGCAGCACCATGCGGACGGCGTGTTCGGTGGCGTCGGCCAGATGGCGAGGCGCCAGTGCGAGGGCGTCGGAGAGGGCGAGCGGCGCGGGGAGTATGGAGCGGTAGGCGTCGATGCCGGTGGCGCGGGTCTCCTCGGCGCCCTCGCCCAGGGTGCCGGCCAGCGCCAGTACCGGCTTGCCGAACCCCTTGGCGCGGCGGGCGACTTCGGCGGGCACCTTGCCGCGCGCGGTCTGCCGGTCCAAGGAGCCCTCGGCGGTCAGTACGAGGTCGGCGCGGGAGAGCCGGGCATCCAGGTCGAGGTGGTCGAGCAGCACCTCGAACCGGGGCAGCAGCCGGGTGCCGAGTGCGGCCAGACCGGCCCCCAGGCCGCCGGAGGCGCCCGTACCGGGACCGGTGCGCAGGTCGACTGCCGCCCTGCTGTGGATCAGATCCCGCGCCAGGACCGTCGCCCACCGCTCCAGCGCCGCCGCCAGCGACCGCACCTGGGCGGGCGTCGCGCCCTTCTGCGGCCCGAAGACCCCGGCCACCCCCGAGGGCCCGCACAGCACGTTGAACGGATTGCAGGCGGCCAGCAGTTCGGTCTGCGCCAGCCGGGGGTCGAGACCGGACGGATCGATCCGCTCCAGCCGCGCCAGAGCGGCTCCGCCGGGTGGCAGCTCCGCCCCGTCCGCGTCCAGCAGCCGCGCGCCCAGCGCCTGCAGCGCTCCGGCGCCGCCGTCCGAGGTGCCGGAGTCGCCACATCCGACGATCACCCGGCGCACCCCGGTCTCCAGCGCCGCCCGGATCAGCTCCCCGACCCCGTACGTGGTCGTCGCCCCCGGATCGCGGCGGTCCGCCGGAACCAGGGAGAGACCCGCGACCGCGGCCATCTCCACCACCGCGGTGGGACGTGTGCCGAGAGCCCCGGACGTGCCCAGGAGCGCGAAGTGCGTGGGCACCGGCTCACCGACCGGGCCGGTCGCCGCACGGTGCACCAGTCGGCCGCCGGTCGCCAGGGCCAGCGCCTCGGCCGTGCCCTCGCCGCCGTCCACCAGCGGTATCAGGTCGAGCGTGGCTGTTGGCGCGACTCTGCGGACGCCCGAAGCCATGGCCTCGGCGGCCTGCCGCGCGGAGAGGGACTCCTTGAATCCGCCGGGTGCGAGAGCGAAGTGGAACGGCATCCGAAGCTCCTGGATGAGAGTGGAGGAGGAAGGGCGGTGCGGCTCAGCGCACGGGAACGCCGAGCAGCGGCCAGACCGCCAGGGCGAACACCACGACCAGCAGCGCCGTCAGCGGTGCCAGGACGGCGGACAGCCGCAGCAGGTCGCGCGGTGTGTAGGTGGGGGTCTCGGGGAGACCGGCGAAGAGGGCCACGGGCTTGGCCGAGGCGGGGAGCGTGTGGCAGAAGCCGGCCGCCGCCGTGGAGGCGAGCGCGGCCGACACCGGGTTGACCCCCGCCCCCGCCGCCGCGGCGACCACGAGCGGCACCAGCACACTGGAGCGCGCCGACCGCGACTGAAGCAGCAGATGCGCCGCCGTGCTCACCACCACGACACCCGCGAGGAACGCCCACGGCGGTACGGCCGCGCCCCCGGGCAACCCGCCCACCAGCCACTGCGCGGCACCCGAGGCCGACAGGGCGACGCCCATCGCCATCGTCGCGGCCATGAACAGCAGCAGCGACCACGGCACCGTCTTGAGCGCGTCCTTCAGCCCGACCGTGCCCAGCGCGGGCGAGGCGGCGACCACGGCGCCGATCAGCGCGACCAGCGCGGGCGAGACCCCGTGCAGCGGCTCCGCGCACCACAGGACGACGACCGTGCCCAGCAGCAGCGCCGAACGGGCCTGGGGCGGGGACAGCGGTCCGGTGACCCGGGTCGTGGAGTGCTGCTGGATGTCCTCGACGGTGACGCGTACCCCCTCGCGCCGATCAGCCCGCCGGGTGGTGGTCAGCAGCACCGCCTCGGCCGCCAGATGCGAGGAGGCGACGGCCAGCGGCAGGCCCAGCAGCAGCCACCGGGTGAAGCCGATGTGCTGCCCCGTCGACTCCCACAGCACGCTGACGGTGATCAGATGCGCGCCCGCGCCGATCAGCGTCGCCACCGCGGACAGCAGGATGACGGTGGGGAAGAGCAGCGCGAGCATCACCACCAGCCGCGCCCGTTCCCGCAGGGCGGCGGCGAGCGCGAGGAAGACGGGCAGCGCCAGCGCCGCCCGTCCCGAGGTGGCGGGTATCGCGAACGCGCTCACCACCAGCGCCGCGGTCGTCAGATGGACCAGTTGCCGCACCGATCGGGCGCCGCTGACCAGAAAGGCGGCCGCCCGCGTCGGCAGCCCCGTGCGCGTAACGGCAGCCGCGAGGACGAACGCGCAGATCAGCAGCCAGACCGTGGCGTCGCCCAGGGTGCCGAACAGCGTCTCGGAGCTGATCACCCCGGTCGCGGCCAGCGCCAGCCCTCCGCCGAGCGCGACATAGGTGTCGTCGATCGGAGTGCCGATCCATGCGCACGTCGTCAGGGCGAAGACGGCCAGGGTCAGCCGCGCCTGCCCGCTCAGCCCGGGGAAGTTGCCGGGGACGGCGAGCAGTGCGCACAGGCTCAGCCCGACGCAGAGCGCGCAGAGGGTGGCGGGGGAGAGGGCCTTCCGGACGGACGGCCCGGTGACGGACGCTGTCATGCCTGCGAGTCTTCGGCCCGGCGGTGAGCCGTCGATGAGCGCCTGATGAAGGCGGTTTCATCCGGCCCGCCCGGCCCGGCTCACGGCAGCCGGTATCCCATCCCGCGCACCGTCTCCACCCGCTCGGCGCCCAGCTTCTTGCGGAGGGCGCGCACATACACGTCCACGATGTTGGAGCCGGGGTCGAAGTCGTAGCCCCACACGTGCGAAAGGATCTGCTCCCGCGACAGCACCTGTCCGGGGTGGCGCAGGAACAGCTCCAGCAGAACGAACTCCCGCGCCGTCAGGTCCACCGTCCGGCTGCCCGCACGGGCCCGGCGGGTGCGCAGGTCCAGTGACAGCTCGCCGCTGCGCAGCACGGTGATCTCCGGTTCCCGTGCCGCCGTGCGCAGCCGCAGCCGCACCCGGGCCAGCAGTTCCTCGAAGCGGAACGGCTTGGTCATCCAGTCGTCGGCGCCGCCCTCCAGCCCCGCGACCGTGTCACGTACCGAGTCCCGCGCGGTCAGCACGATCACCGGCACCGTCACCCGTGCCTCGCGCAGCTGCCGCAGCACGGTGAAACCGTCCCGGCCCGGCAGCCCGATGTCGAGGATGACCAGGTCGAAACCGCCGGTGTGGGCGTAGTCGTAGGCGGTGTCCCCGTCGGCGGCGACCGTCGTGGTGAAGCCGCTGGCGCGCAGCCCCTTCTCCACGAACGCGGCGATCCGCTCCTCGTCCTCCACGATCAGCACCCGCGTCATCGCTCTTCCTCCTCCTGCTCCGGCCGGTCCGGCACCGCCTCGGGCAGCACGAGCACGAAAGTGGCCCCGCCGCCCGCCGTGGTCCGCAGCTCCACCCGGCCCGAGGGATGTCCCTCCGCGATGGCCTTCACGATGGCGAGCCCGAGCCCGGCTCCGCTGCCGCGCGAGCCGCGCCGGGCGGTGCCCCTGCGGAAGCGTTCGAAGATCAGCTCGGCGTCCGCCCCGCTGACGCCGGGCCCGCTGTCGGCGACGTACAGCTCGACCGTGCGCCTGGTGGGGCAGCGCCTCGAACCGATGCGTACGGCCGTGCCCCGGGCGGTGTGCTGGACGGCGTTCTGCGCGAGCTGCACCATCGCCTGGGTGACGCGCTGCGGGTCGAGCCGCACCGTGCCCTCCGCCACCTCGGCCAGCTGCCACGCCCGCTCGCCCAGCGCGCGCGCCTTGACGAAGACATCGGCCGTCAGCTCGGCGAGCTCCACCGGCTCGGGGGTGACGAAGTCCGGCCGCTCGGCCTTGGCGAGGAGCTAGGTCCTCCACGATGCGGCTCATCCGGTCCAGCTCGTCGGTGACGACCCGCACGGTCTCCTCCCGTTCCTGCGGACCGTCCCCCATCAGCTCCAGATGTCCCCGCACGATGGTGATGGGGGTACGCAGCTCGTGCCCGGCGTCGTCCACGAACTGGCGCTGCGCCGCGAAGGCCCGCTCCAGCCGGTCCAGCATGGCGTTGAAGGTCTCGGCCAGCGCCGAGATGTCGTCCCGGCCGCGCACCGGGATGCGCCGGGTCAGATCCTGCTCGGTCAACTGCGCCGCCGTCGTCCGCACCAGCCGTACGGGAGCCAGGATGCGGCCCGCCACGGCCCAGCCTATGCCGCAGGTCAGCAGCAGTGCGACGCCGGATATGGCCAGCAGGATGCGGAAGACCGTCTCGGGCCCCGCCTGTTCACGGTCGGCGTGGATGGCGACGACGAAGGTGCCCGACGGCGAGCCGCCGCCCGGCTCGATCGCGACGCGCGCCCAGCGCACCTCGCCCTGCGGCCTGTGCAGCACGCCGCTGCGCCGCTCGCCCGAGGTGATACGGCGCAGCGCCGCCCTGTCCTGGTACAGCGGCAGCGCGGAGGGGATGTCCCGGCTCTGCCGGATCACCTTGCCGCGCACCACACCCAGCAGTTCCTCGTCCGGGTCGGAGTACTGCCTCTCCAAGAAGACCTTCAGCAGCCGCCTGGCCTCGGTGAAGGGGCGCCCGGTGCGAGGGTCCTGGCCCCGTTCGACGAAGTTGGCGAACTCGCCGGTCTCCTGCTCCAGCAGCCGGGTCACCCGCTGTTCGACGTCCCGCACCAGGATCGACCTGGTGGTGGTGGCGACGGTGCCGAGCGCCACCGCCATGACCGCCAGCAGCCACAGCAGGATGCGGACGCGGGCCGAGATCCACGGCCGCCGCGCGGGGCCGCCGGCTGCGGTCTCAGCCGTCGTCGCCGCCGTCGTCCCGGCCGCCGGAGTCGTCGCGGTCGTCCCGGCCGCCGTCGTCGTTGCCGTCGTCCGTTTCCTCGCTGCGGTCATCGTCGCTCGTGTCGTCGGTGGCGGGCGGTCCGACCGTCTCGTCCCCGGACGGCCGGGGCGACTTCTGCGAAGGGGAGGAGGACGGGTCCGGGCTCTGAGCGGGCGGGCTCCCGGTGGACGGGCTCTCGCTGTCCAGCTCGACCTTCGCGGGCGGCTCGGGCGGGTCCGGGCTGTCGGTCAGCGCGTAACTGGTGGCGGCGATGCCCAGCGGGATCGCCACCACGGCCGTGAGGGTCGCGATGCGGTGTGAGAAGGCCATACGGGCCACGCTGCCGTGCCCACCGGTGCCCGGTGATGAAGCGCGGATGAGGAAACGTTCATCGACACCGCCGCCGGTGACGCGGGCCCGGTCAGGCGTCGAGACCGATGGCGAAGGCGGTTTCCAGGTCGTGCTGGGAGTAGGTACGGAAGGCGATGTGCGTCTCGGTGGACTCGACGCCCGGGACCTTGCTGATCCGGCCGGGGATGATGTCGGCGAGATCGTCGTGCTGGGCGACGCGGACCATGGCGATCAGATCGTGCGCACCGGTGACGGAGTAGACCTCGCTGACGCCCTCGATGGCGGCGATCTGCTCGGCGATCTCGGGGATGCGGTCGGTGCTCGTCCGGATGAGGACGATGGAAGTGATCACGGTGGGGTCTCTCCCTCTGACGCCGGGGTTGGCCCGGTCACTTTAGCCCGGCGGTAGTGGAGCCAGGCATACAGGAAGCCCAGCGTGAAACCCACCACATGGGCCAGGTGGGCGACGCCGGGCCCGTCGCCGTCCTGCCTGGCGGACAGCCACTGCAGGGTCAGCCAGAACAGCAGCACCACCCAGGCGGGGAAGCGCAGCGGAAGGAAGAGCAGGAAGGGGAAGACACTGGTCACCCGGGTGTGCGGATGCAGATAGAGGAAGGCGCCCAGTACCGCCGAGATCGCCCCGGAGGCGCCGACCAGCGTCTCACCCGAGGCGGGATGGGCCGCCGCGTAGCAGAGCATGGCCACATAGCCGGCGCCCAGATAGAAGAGGGTGAAGCGGACCGGCCCCATGCGCTGCTCGACCAGGCCGCCGAAGACGAACAGGAAGAGCAGGTTGCCGAGCAGATGCAGCCAATTGCCGTGCAGGAACAGCGCGGTCAGCGGCGTCGTGAGCGGGCGTACGGCACCGCTGAGCAGCGCGCGGGGCACCACGCCCCACTGGTTGAAGTAGGCCGACCGGGCTTCCTGGAGCGCCTGCCCCGTACCGTAGGAGGGGACGAAGCCGGAGGCCGGCCCGATCAGGAAGACCAGGCAGCAGCAGCCGATCAGGGTGTAGGTCATCAGGGGCCGCGCCGCCCGGGCACGGTCCGGGTGCGCGCGGTGGGACGCCCCGACGCGCCCCGGGGGCTCGCTGCGGTCCGCCTCGGTGCGGGGCGTGGGCTCGTCGCCCTCCGGGTGCGCGGCGTCGGCGCGGTCGGTGCCGTCCATGACCGGATCATGGACCGCTCGGTGTCCGGGCATGCTCCTCGACACACGCGGAGGCACGCGGACGGTCCCAGGCCGTAGGGTTTACGGGATGTGACCCCGCGCCGCATGTCCGTGACGTGTTCCGCGGAATCGACAGCCGAGACCTTCGAGACTTCGACCTTCGAAGAAAAGAGGACGAGACGATGGCGGTCCCCACGCCGACGGCCGAGACGCGCTGGCGCTGCACCCTGTGCGGCAATCTCACCCGGTTCGACGTGACCCGTTCCAGCAAGGTGGTCGAGTACGTCCATCTGGACCTGGCCGGAGCGCCGACGGTCGAGGAGCGGGACGTGGTCAGTGAGAGCATCGAGTCGGTGCGCTGCAGATGGTGCAACGCCGTGGACCAGGTCGAACTGGTGGACCGGCCCAGCGCTCAGGTGTAGGGCTCAGGGCTCAGAGACGGCAGGTGTGACCGGTGGAGGAACGGACGGGCGGCGACCCTCGGCAGCCGGAACCGGCTGCCGGGAAGGAAGCCGGGCCCGCTGCCCGCGCGGCGGCTGAGGGCCCGGCGGCCCGGACGGACCCGGACCCCGCCGAGCAGGAGAGCCTGGAGCGGCCGCTGCCGGAGCGGGTGCGGCGGCGGGTGGTCGCCTTCACCGGGGACGCCCTGGGCGGGCTGACCATCGCCGAACTCCCACCCCCGCTGCGGCAGTACGCCCGCTTCACTCCGCAGCGGCGCGCCAAGTTCGGCGGGAACGCCATGGCGGCGGCGCTGGAGAGCGACGCCGCCTTCCGGCAGCGCATCGCCTCCCGGGTACGCGAGCAGCTGCCCGAGCTGACGGGCGCCCTCGACGAGGGCACACCGCCTCCGGCCGCCGACCCGGTGGACGTGGCGGCTGCGGCCTACATCCTGCGGCCGTCCGGCTGGGCCAAGCTGGTCGCGGCGGCGGGTGAGGAGGCCCAGCGGGCCCAGGCCGAGCGCGCCGGCGAGGAGGCCCAGCGCGAGCTGGCCCGGCTGCGCGACGAGCTGTCCCAGGCCAGGGGCGCCGCCCGCGACGAGGCCGAACGGGGCCGCCGCGAACTGGAGGCGCTGCGCAAGGAGCTGGACGGCACCCAGCGCAAGCTGCGCAGTGCGCAGGCCGATGTGCGCCGCCGTGAGGCGTCGCTGCGCAAGCTCCAGGAGGAGCTGGACGCGGTGCGCTCGGCGGCCGGTACGGAGAAGGCGGCGCTCGACAGCGAGGTGCGCCGGCTCAAGTCGCGCCTCGCCGAGACGGAGTCCGCGCTGGAGGCGGGGCGGCGTGCCGCGCGGGAGGGCCGCAGCGTGGAGGACATGCGGGTGCGCCTGCTGCTCGACACCGTGCTCGACGCGGCCCAGGGGCTGCGCCGCGAACTGGCGCTCCCACCGTCCGAGACGCGTCCCGCCGATACGGTCGACGCCGTGGAGCCGGGCCGGATGTCGCCCAAGGACGTGGCGGCCCGGGCGCTTTCGGAGACCGATCCGGCGCTGCTGGACCAGCTGCTGGCCCTGCCCCAGGCCCATCTGGTGGTGGACGGCTACAACGTCACCAAGACCGGCTATCCCACGCTGCCGCTGGAGAAGCAGCGGCTGCGGCTGCTGGGCGGTCTCGCCGTGCTGGCGGCCCAGTCGGGCGCCGAGGTCACCTGTGTCTTCGACGGCGCCGAACTGGCCGCGCCCGTGCTGCTGGCCCCGCCGCGCGGGGTGCGGGTGCTCTTCTCCAAACCGGGCCAGACTGCGGACGAGTTGATCCGCCGTCTGGTGCGCGCCGAACCGCCGGGCCGCGCGGTCGTGGTGGTCTCCAGCGACCGCGAGGTCGCCGACGGCTGTGCGGCGGCCGGGGCCAGGCCGGTGGCTTCCGTGCTTCTCCTCAAGCGACTTGCCCGCAGCTGACCGGTATGCGCCTTGATGTGCCCGCTGGTGCGCGTTCTCAACTCCTTTGCACATAAGGGACATCCTGCCTGTCGTGCCGCGCGGGTGATGAGCGCTGTGTGAGGCGGTGCTCGCCGTGCGTGGGTGCCGGGTAAAGAATGCGGCTGTGAGACGCCTTTTTCCCTGAGGGATTTGATCGGATCACTACGCGTGGCTAACCTCAGGCGCGAACCTTCGCTCGGTTGATCACCTATCCGGGGTGGCAGCGGAGGACCGCCTCGTTCCGTCCGATCGGGATCGCCCAGTCCTGAGAAGCGGAGCCGGAGATGACCAGACCGGCAGGCGGCTGAGGAAGAAGGAGCTCGCCCCAGTGGCGTCCCACCGTCGTCCCAAGCAGCCGAGTCGCGCACGAGTCAGTGTCTTCACCATGACCGCTGCCGCGGCTGTAGCGCTCACCTCCCAGGCGGCCCACGCCGACCCGCAGTCCTCCAAGAAGGACGTCAAGGAGAAGGTCGACAAGCTCTACGAGGACGCCGAGGCCGCAACCGAGAAGTACAACGGCGCCAAGGAGAAGCAGTCCAAGCTCTCCAAGGAGGTCGAGAACCTCCAGGACAGCGTCGCCCGCGGCCAGGGTGAGCTCAACAGCATGCGCGACAAGCTCGGTTCGATGGCCACCGCGCAGTACCGTACGGGCGGTATCGACCCGTCGGTGCAGCTGTTCCTCTCGTCCGACCCGGACAACTACCTGGACAAGGCCTCGGCCATGGACCAGCTGAGCACCAAGCAGGCCAGCGCGCTCAAGAAGATCCAGGCCAAGCAGCGCAGCCTCGCGCAGCAGCGCAAGGAGGCCGCAGGCAAGCTGAAGGACCTCGCCAGCACCCGCGAGGAGCTCGGCAAGAAGAAGAGCGAGATCCAGGGCAAGCTCGCCGAGGCCCAGCGGCTGCTCAACACGCTGACCGCCAAGGAGAAGGCGAAGCTGGCCGAGAAGCAGGAGCGCGCCGACCGCGCCTCCAGCGACCGCGCCGACCTGGGCAAGCTGCCCGCCGGCTCCGGCTATGCGGCCACCGCGCTGGCCGCCGCCAAGGGCAAGATAGGCAGCCCCTACGTGTGGGGCGCCACCGGCCCCAGCTCCTTCGACTGCTCCGGACTGACCTCGTGGGCGTACAAGCAGGCGGGTGTCTCGCTGCCGCGTACCTCCCAGGCGCAGGCCAACGCCGGAACCCGCATCTCCAGCCAGAGCCAGCTCAAGCCGGGCGACCTGGTGCTGTTCTACAGCGACCTGCACCACATCGGCCTCTACGCCGGCAACGGCCAGGTGCTGCACGCCCCCAAGCCGGGTGCCAACGTGCGCTTCGAGTCGATGGGCAACATGCCCTTCCAGTTCGGTGTCCGCGTGGGCTGACCGATCAGCAGCCAGTGTGATGACCGCTAAACGTCCTTCGTCCGAGTGAACCCACCCGGGTGCGGATGACCCCCGGACCCGGCCGGTGACCTGCGTGATCGGCGAACGCCGGGGCGCGGAGCAGGACTTACGGGCACCGAACGGTCCTTTGTCCCCTGTAAGGGCACGGCTACATTCTGCGGGCGCAAGTCGCCTAGCGGAAGGAACGCCTCCTCCAGTGGCATCGCACCGGTCCCCTCGACGTACCCCGCAGCCCGGGCAGGGCTGGCCAGCGCGGGTCACCGTGCTGTCCGCCGCCGCTGCGGGCGCGGCAGCCGCGCTCGTGCCGTCGGCGCCGGCGGGCGCCAAGCCCGACGACCAACCGTCAGCAGCCGCCCTCAACTCCCGTGTCGACCGGCTCTACGAGCAGGCGGAAGTCGCGACGGAGAAGTACAACGGGGTGGCGGAGCGCGCCGGGAAGCTGCGCGAGCAGGTGTCCAACGCCCAGGACGGCGTCGCCCGCGGCCAGGCCAAGGTCAATCGGCTGCGCGACTCCCTCGGCTCCCTCGCGGGCGCGCAGTACCGCTCGGGAGGCATCGACCCGACCGTGGCGCTGATGCTCACCACCGACCCGGACAGCTTCCTCGACAAGGCCGCCACCCTCGATCGCATCAGCAGCCGCCAACTGCTCAAGCTGCGCCGGCTCCAGTCCGCCCAGCGCGATCTGGAGCAGCGGCGCAGCGAGGCGTCCGACAAGCTCGAACAGCTCGACGGCCTCCAAAAGACGCTGCAGCGCCAGAAGAAGGACGTCCAGCAGAAGCTGGCCGCGGCCCGGCGGCTGCTCGACCAGCTCTCGCCCGAGGAGCGCGCCTCCCGCAACAGCCATCGGTCCGGGAAGGAGGCGGCCGGTGCGGGCCCCGGCGGCGCCGAACCGTCCTCCGAGCGGGCTGCCGCGGCCGTCGCCGCCGTCAAGTCGGCGCTGGGGCGCCCCTACGCGTGGGGTGCGGCCGGGCCGGGGTCCTTCGACTGCTCGGGGCTCACCCAGTGGGCGTACAAACAGGCGGGCATCTCCATTCCGCGCACCTCCCAGGCGCAGCGCTCGGCCGGCCGGCAGGTCCCGCTCGGCCAGGCCCGCCCCGGCGATCTGGTGATCTACCGGGACGACGCCAGCCATGTGGGCATGTACGTGGGCGGCGGCCAGGTCGTGCACGCCCCCCATCCGGGCGCCCCCGTGCGCTACGACCCGGTCGGCATGATGCCGGTCTCCTCCGTCACCAGGCCCTGATCGGCCCGCTTCGCGCCCCCGTACCCTCGGTGGAGTGGGTGAGCGGTGGCAGTGGATGCACTACGGGCGGGCGCTGAGCGGTACGGCAGCGCTCGCCCTGCTGTGCGGGCTCGGCGCCTGTGTGCGCGCGGACGGCCGGCAGCACGCCCCGTTCCAGCAGATCCTCGACCGCCAGGCCGCCGCAGTGCGCAGCGGGGACGAGCACGGCTACCTCGCCCCCGTCGATCCGGGCGCCCCCGACCACCGCGACGCGCAGCGGCAGGTCTTCCGCAATCTGCGGAAGCTGCCGCTGGCCGAGTGGTCCTACGACGTGCGCCAGGTCACCGAGCGGGACCGCGCCGCCACCGTCGAGGCCACCTTGCGCTACCGGTTCGCGGGGTACGACCGGGTCACCACCACCGACACCGAACGGCTGCGCTTCGTACAGCGTGACGGTGCCTGGCACCTCGCCGACGAGGCCCCCGGCAGCGACCACCAGCTGTGGGAGCAGGGCGCCATGACGGTCGTACGGGGCGAGCACAGCCTGGTGCTGGGAGTGGGGCGGCAGCGGTCCGGGCTGCGGGCGCTCGCCGACGCCGCCGACCGCGCCGTGCCCGCGGTCGCCCGGACGTGGCCGAACGCGTGGTCCCGCAAGACGGTGCTGGAGGCGCCCGCCTCGACGCGGCAGATGGCCCGGCTGCTGGGCCCGCCCGACGCGAACTCCCGGACATACGCGGGCATAGCCGCCGTCACCACCGGGGAGGCGACCGGCGCGGCCGGGACCGACGCCGACCGCATAGTCGTCAACCCCCGTGCCTACGGGCTGCTCAGCGAAGAGGGACGGCAGGTCGTCCTCGCCCATGAGACGACCCATGTCGCCACCCGCCGGCAGACCACCTCCGCCACGCCGCTGTGGCTCTCCGAGGGCATCGCCGACTGGGCCGGCTACCGCGGCTCGCGACTGACCCCCCGCGAGGCCGCCCCGGAGCTGGCGCGCGCGGTCGCCGACCGGAAACTGCCCAACGCCCTCCCCTCCGACGACGACTTCCGCTTCGGCAACGACCCCGACGCGCTGGCCCGCGCCTACGAGTCCGGCTGGCTGGCCTGCCGCATGATCGCCGAGGAGTGGGGCACCGACGAACTGCTCGCCCTCTACGAGCGCGCGGGCCGCGGGAACGGGGGCGAACGCCCTGACACCGACGCCGCGCTGAAAGCCGTCCTCGGTGTCGACACCCACCGATTCACCGCCCGCTGGCGCGCCTATGCAGGTCGGCAGCTGGAGCCGTGACCCCTGCGGTGCTCCGGGGGAGGGACGCGCTCCTGACGGGGCGCGTCCCTCCCGCTGCGCGGGGCACGGTGGAGCGCCACAGCCGGACGCCGGCGATCACGGTCGCCACCACCAGCAGCACGTTCCGTACGGCCAGCACCAGCACCCCCTTCCCCTCGCTGGCCACCACGTCCGCGAACCAGACGGGGAACTCCAACTGGGTCAGTCCGGCGGCCACGACCACCAACCAGCCGGGCAGGGCCTGCCGGCTGGCCCGCAGGGTCAGACAGACCGCCGCCAGCCCCACCAGCCAGACCAGGTACTGCGGGCTCAGCACCCGGCTGGTGACGACGAAGACCAGCACGGCGGTGAACGCGGTGTCCGCCACGGTGGCGGGGGTCCAGGTGCGTGCCCGCAGCCGCCACAGCACCAGCCAGCCGAAACCCGCGCCCGTCAGTACGACGGCCACGTTGCTCACCGTCCGCACGCCCGGCCCCACGAACTCCATGGAGCCGTAGCGCAGCAGCACCTGGCCCTCCCAGCCGAACTGCCGGGCGGCGTGCAGCGCCAGCGAGGAGACCGATTCCACCTCGGTGCCCCGGCCGCCCTGCGCGGACAGGAAGTCCAGCGCGCCCGGCATCGTGGCGGCGAAGCCGGCGGTCACCACCACCACGGTCACCAGGGCGCTCAGCCAGAGGATCCGTGTCGCCCGGCCGCGCGGCGTACCGAGCAGCAGCAGCACCGGCCACACCTTCACCAAGGCGCCCACCCCGGCCAGCACCCCCGCGGTCCGCGGGTGCCGTGCGGCGGCCAGCAGCGCGGCGACGGCGAGCGCCGTGACCATCAGGTCGTAGCGCGCGTACGCCGTCGGCCCCAGCAGCGGCACCCCGACGACCCACGCCCACACCCCGGCGCGCCGCCGGGTGCCGGCTTCCGCGTCCCGCGGGCCGCGCTGTCGTACGGCGTACAGCAGCAGTCCGAACACCAGCGCGTCGGCGGCGCAGGCGAGCGCGAAGAACGCGGAGGTGTAGTCGAGCAGACCGACCCCGGTGAGCAGCCCGGGGGAGAGGATCACCAGGGCCGCGGCGGGCGGGTACTGCCATGTCACATCACCGGACGGAAACGTTCCGTCGCTCAGCCGGTCGAACCAGCCGTGGTAGATCACCGAGACGTCGGAGGTGATGTCCATACCGCCGGGCACGGTCAAGACCTTGCACACGTACAGCAGCAGCACCACCCGGGTGACCGCCCACACCAGCCCGGACACCACCGCACCGCGGGCTCTGTTCACCTCGCCCCGCACCCCTGTCCTTCCCACCACACTCTGCCCGCCCGGCCCGTCCCGGCACGCGGTACTGTCAGCCGCGATGCCCAAGACGATGCCCAAGACCCTGATCGTCACCAACGACTTCCCGCCCCGCCCCGGCGGCATCCAGGCGTTCCTGCACAGCATGGCGCTGCGCCTGGACCCGGACCGGGTCGTCGTCTACGCCTCCACCTGGAAGCGGGGCGCCGAGGGCGCGGAAGCCACGGCGGCGTTCGACGCCGAGCAGCCCTTCACGGTCGTCCGCGACCGTACGACGATGCTGCTGCCCACTCGGCGCGTGACCAAGCGTGCCGTCTCGCTGCTGCGCGAGCACGACTGCCGCGCGGTGTGGTTCGGCGCCGCCGCTCCGCTGGGGCTGATGGCGCCCGCACTGCGCAAGGCGGGCGCCGAGCGGATCGTGGCGACCACGCACGGCCACGAGGCGGGCTGGGCGCAGCTCCCGGCGGCCCGCAGCCTGCTGCGGCGGATCGGCGAGGAGACCGACACCCTCACCTACCTCGGTGAGTACACCCGCCGCAGGATCGCCCGCGCCCTCACCGGCGAGGCCGCAGCGCGGATGGCGCAGCTGCCGCCCGGCGTGGACGAGAAGACCTTCCACCCCGGCTCCGGCGGCGACGCGGTGCGCGCCCGGCTCGGACTGACCGACCGGCCCGTCGTCGTCTGCGTCTCCCGTCTCGTCCGCCGCAAGGGCCAGGACACCCTCATCGAGGCCATGCCCCGGGTGCTGGAAGCCGTACCCGAAGCGGTGCTGCTGATCGTCGGCGGCGGCCCCTACCGCGCCGAGCTGGAGAAGCTGGCCGCCTCCCGGGGGCTGACCGACGCCGTGCACTTCACCGGCCCGGTCAGCTGGGAGGAACTGCCCGCGCACTACGGCGCGGGCGACGTCTTCGCGATGCCGTGCCGCACCCGCCGCGGCGGGCTGGACGTGGAGGGGCTCGGCATCGTCTATCTGGAGGCCTCCGCCACCGGGCTGCCCGTCGTGGCCGGCGACTCCGGGGGAGCGCCGGACGCCGTGCTGCCCGGCGAGACCGGCTGGGTCGTCCCCGGCGGCGACCCGGAGCTCACGGCCGACCGGTTGGTCGAACTGCTCCGCGACCCCGAACTGCGCTCCCGCATGGGAGCCAGGGGCCGCCGCTGGGTCGAGGAGCGCTGGCGCTGGGACCTGCTCGCCGAGAAGCTGCGCGAACTGCTGTGAACCCGGCCCGCGCTCAACCGCTGCCGGCCGCGGCCGGCAGCGGATCGAGCAGCGCCAGCTCCAGACCGGCGAGCCGCGCCGGGTCCGCGATCACCTCGTACGCCGCGATCCGGCCGGCCTCGCAGCTGAATGTGAGCGCGCACAGCAGCCTTCCGCGCGGCGCCACGACGGCTCCCACGGCCCCGTCCACCAGCGCGGTCTGCGCGTACCGCGACCGCTGGGCCAGCAGCACCGTGCCCCGCGCCACGGCGTCCGCCCCCCGCACCAGCTCGGCGGCGCCCGCGGGCAGTACGGCCGGATCGCTGCGCCGCACCACATCGGGCGCGAGCACGGCGAGCAGCGCGGACAGGTCCCCGCCGCGTGCGGCGGCCAGGAACGCCTCGACGAGCGAGCGCTGCTCGGCCACCTCTCCGGCGGGCAGGGCAGGCGTGCCCCGTACCCGGCTGCGGGCGCGGCTGGCGAGCTTCTTGGTGGCGACCGGGGAACGTTCGACCAGCGGCGCGATCTGCTCGAACGGCACGGCGAACATGTCGTGCAGCACGAACGCGACCCGCTCGGCGGGGCCGAGCGTGCCCAGGACGACGAGCAGCGCCCTGCCCACCGAGTCGGCCAGCACCGCCTCCTCCTCCGGACCGTCCCCCTCCTCCTGCGGGAAGCCTTCCGGCACCTGCCCTCCCACCGGCTCCTCGGGGCGGGCGGCGCGGGCGCGCAGCATGTCCAGACAGACGCGGGAGACGACGGTACGCAGCCAGGCGGGCAGATTGTCGATGGCGTCGGCGTCCGTACGGCTCAGCCTCAGCCAGGCCTCCTGCACGGCGTCCTCCGCCTCGCTGAGCGAGCCGAGCATCCGGTAGGAGACGGCCAGCAGCAGGCCGCGGTTCTCCTCGAATCGCCCGGCCAGCCCGGTCAGCTCGTCCATCGGTCACCTTTCCCTCACGCGGTCCGTCACCTTCACCGACGTGTCCGACGGGAAAGAAGTGACAGGAACAATGACCCGAATCATGAAGCACGACGCGCCCACGCCGTCCCTGCTGCACCTCGACGCCAGCGTGAGCCCGGCCGGCGAGTCCGTCAGCAGGCAGCTGACCGCGCTGTTCGCCGACAGCTGGCGCGAGCGGTACGGCGACATCCCGTGCGGCTACCGCTACCGGGACCTGGCGGCCGCGCCCGTCCCTCTCGTCACGGCCGCCTACGCCCGCTTCGGGTACTGGGTGGAGCGCCACGGCACGGTGGCGGCCGACCAGGTGGCCGCGCTGGTCAGGGACGCCGAGGACGAGCGCGTATGGCGGACGACGCTGCCGCTGGTCGAGGAGGTGCTCGCGGCGGACGTCCTGCTGCTGGGGGTGCCCATGTACAACCTGACGGTGCCCGCCGCACTGATGGCGTGGATCGACCGCATCAGTTTCCCCGGCGCCCTCCTCGACCCCGGGACGGGGGACAGCCTGCTGCGGGACAAGCATGTCGTGGTCGTCGGCGCACGTGGCGGCGGTTACGGTCCCGGTGCCCCGCGTGCGGGCCTGGACTTCCAGGTCCCCTATCTGCGGGGGTACTTCACCGACCGCGGAGTGCCCGCGCAGCAGCTGCACTTCGTGACCGCCGAGCTGACCCGGGCCGGGGACGTGCCCCGGATGGCGCCGCTCCGGCCGCAGGCCGCCCGCTCGCTGGCCGCGGCGCGCGAGGCGGTCACCGAACTGGCGGCCCGGCTCGCGGCCCCGGCCGGGGCGCGGGGAGCGGCACGGGAGGCCGCGAGCAAGCCGCGGACTGCTGACGACAGCCGGGAGCAGCCCGTGACTAAAACGGCGTAGGTCCAAAGCCTGCAGCGGGTCCATGCGGGGCCGCCGAGCGCGGCGAGCCCGTGCAGCGGCGCAGCGCGACTACGCGTACAGCGCCTCGATCTCATCGGCGAAGTCCTTGGCGACCACGCCCCGCTTCAGTTTCAGGGAGGGGGTGACATGGCCGGAGTCCTCGGTGAACTGCTCCCGCAGCACCCGGAACTTGCGGACCGACTCGGCCTTGGAGACGGCCTTGTTGCCCTCGTCCACGGCGGACTGCAGCTCGGCGAGCAGCTCGGCGTCGGCCAGCAGCTGCTCGTGGCCGAGGTGCTCCTTGCCGTGCTCGGCCGCCCAGCGGGGCAGGAACTCCTCGTCCACGGTCAGCAGGGCGCCGACGAAGGGGCGCCCGTCACCGACGACCATGCACTCGGCGACCAGCGCGTGGGCGCGGATGCGGTCCTCGATGACGGCGGGGGCGACGTTCTTGCCGCCCGCGGTCACCAGGATCTCCTTCTTGCGGCCGGTGATGGTCAGATAGCCGTCCACATCCAGCGTGCCCAGGTCGCCGGTGTGGAACCAGCCGTCGGCCAGGGACTCGTCGCTGGCCTGCTGGTTGTTCCAGTAGCCGGTGAACAGGTGCTCGCCGTGCAGCAGGACCTCGCCGTCGTCGGCGATCCGGATGACGGAGCCGGGCAGCGGCTGCCCCACCGTACCGATCTTGGGCCGGTCGTAGGGGTTGAAGGCGGTCGCGGCGCAGGACTCGGTGAGCCCGTACCCCTCCAGCACGGTGAAGCCGACACCGCGGAAGAAGTGGCCCAGCCGCGAGCCCAGCGGCGCGCCGCCGGAGATGGCGTGGGTGGCCCGCCCGCCCAGCACCGAGCGGAGCTTGCTGTAGACCAGCTTGTCGAAGACCTTGTGCTGGATCCGCAGCTTGAGGGAGGGGCCGGCCGGGTCGTCCAGGGCGCGGCTGTAGGCACCGGCCACCTCGGCGGCCTTGTCGAAGATCTTGCCCTTGCCGCCCGCGACGGCCTGTGCCCGCGCGGAGTTGAAGACCTTCTCGAAGACGCGCGGGACGCCCAGCACCATCGTCGGCCGGAAGGAGCCGAGTTCGTCGGTGAGGGTCTTCAGGTCCGAGACATGCCCCAGTTTGATCGGCGCCATCACGGCCGCCACCTGCACCAGCCGGCCGAAGACGTGGGCGACCGGCAGGAAGAGCAGCACCGACCCCTCGCCGGGCCGGAACATCGGGCGCAGCCGCTCGACCACGTTCCCGCACTCCGCGAAGAAGCTGCGGTGGGTGAGGACACAGCCCTTGGGGCGCCCGGTGGTGCCGGAGGTGTAGACGATGGTGGCGGGTGAGTCGGCGTCAGCGACGGAGCTGCGCTCCTCCACCAGCTCGTCGCTGATCCCGGCGCCGAGGGCGGCGAGTCGGGCGACGGCGCCCTCGCTCTGCTCGGCGCCCGGCGCGGGCTCGATCTGCCACACGTCGCGCAGTTCGGGCAGCCGGTCGCGGACGGAGTGGACGGCCGCCGCGTGGCTGTCGGTCTCCACCACGGCCGCGACGGCGCCCGAGTCGCCGAGGATCCAGCTGATCTGCTCGGGCGAGCTGGTCTCGTAGACGGGCACGGTGACGCCGCCCGCGCTCCAGATGGCGAAGTCCAGCAGCGTCCACTCGTAGCGGGTGCGCGACATCAGCCCCACCCGGTCGCCGGGCTCGACGCCCGCGGCGATCAGACCCTTGGCGGCCTGCCGTACCTCGGCGAGGAACGCGGCAGCCGTCAGGTCCTCCCACCGGCCGTCGCGCTTGCGCCCCATGACGGCGAGGTCCGGGTGCTGAGCCGCGTTCCGGCGGATGAGGTCCGTCAGATTTCCCTCTGCGGGGACTTCGTAGAGGGCCGGAAGGCTGTACTCGCGCAAGACTGCTGCTCCTCGTCGGCGCGCCAACAGGGGCCGCGGGGGGTCGGCCTCCATTGGCTCGGTCCAGGGTCGGCGAACGATCCTGGAAGAATGACGGCCCGGACGTTACCCATCGGTATGGGGACAGGGGTAGAGGGTGACGCTCAGATGTCTTGTGCGTCACAGGTGGAGATGGCTGATAGCAGCCTAGTCGAGGCGTTCAGGGACACGGAAGTCGCGAGGAGGAGGGAGCGGAAAGAGCGGACGTACGGCGCTTTTCAGTCACCGGCGAGCAGAACGGCACCGCATGTCCGCGCGGATGCTCCCCCGGGGTCGCGCGCCCTCCCCGCGGTGTGCGGGGCGATCTAGGGTGGGCGCATGCGAGTCCATGTGGTCAGCGACGTACACGGCAACAGCGCGGACCTCGCGAAGGCGGGCGAGGGCGCTGACGCGCTGCTGTGTCTGGGAGACCTCATCCTCTTCCTCGACTACGCCGACCACTCGCGCGGCATCTTTCCCGACCTGTTCGGCGTGGAGAACGCGGACCGCATCGTCGCCCTGCGTACGGCCCGCCGCTTCACCGAGGCCCGCACGCTCTCCCGGCAGCTGTGGGCCGGGCTCGATCGCGAAACGGCGATGGAGGCGGCGGTGCGCAAGCAGTACGCCGAACTGTTCGCGGCGTTCCCCACGCCCACGTACGCCACCTACGGCAACGTCGACATGCCGCCCCTGTGGCCCGAGTACGCGCGTCCGGGTGTCAACGTCCTGGACGGTGAGACGGTGGTGATCGGCGGATGGCGCTTCGGCTTCGTCGGCGGCGGACTGCGTACGCCGATGCGCACCCCCTACGAGATCGACGACGAGGCCTACGCGGCGAAGGTGGCCGCGCTGGGAGAGGTCGACGTACTGTGCACCCACATTCCGCCGGAAGTGCCCGAGTTGTGCTACGACACCGTCGCACGCCGCTTCGAGCGCGGAAGTCCGCACCTGCTGGAGGCCGTGCGCACGCTGCGTCCGCGCTACCACCTTTTCGGCCACGTCCACCAGCCGCTGGCCCGGCGCATGCGGATAGGCGCCACCGAGTGCGTCAACGTCGGCCACTTCAACGCGACCGGGGTGCCCTGGGTGCTGGAGTGGTGGCCCGCGCGGCCCCGGGGCGGACGGGCGCGCGGTAGCCTTCCCCCGCAGACGCTTCCCCGCGCCACGGCGGGTATCCCGCACGGTCGTTCCACATCACTGCGGGCATTTCAGACACGGGTAAATCGGAGGGCCATGGCGATGGCGGAACACACCAGCTCGAGCATCACCGTTGACGCGGCACCCGAGGCCGTGATGAACGTGATCTCCGACTTCCCCCGCTACCCGGAGTGGGCCGGCGAGGTGAAGGAGGCCGAGGTCCTCGGCCGGGACGAGCAGGGCCGTGCCGAGCAGGTGCGCCTGCTGCTGGACGCCGGAGCCATCAAGGACGAGCACACCCTCGCCTACGAGTGGATCGGGGAACCGGAGCCCCAGGAGGTGCGCTGGTCGCTGGTCAAATCCCAGATGCTGCGCTCCCTGGACGGCGTCTACCGCCTCACCCCGCTGGCCGGCGGGGAGCGGACCGAAGTCATGTACCAGCTCACCGTCGACGTCAAGATCCCCATGCTCGGGATGATCAAGCGCAAGGCCGAGAAGGTCATCATCGACCGCGCACTCGACGGGCTGAAGAAGCGTGTCGAGGCAGGCGGCGCCGCGGCCTCCAAGGACGGCAACTGACCGGCGCGGCGGGCCCCGGCACCGGGTCGGCGCACCCCGACGGTCCGGGCCCACAGACGGTCCTGGTCACCGGAGCGGGCGGCGCGGGACGCACCACGGTGGCCGCCGCCACGGCCTGCGCCGCCGCGGCCCAGGGCCACCGCACCCTGCTGCTGAGCGCGGAGCCCGCACGCCGACTGGCCGCGCTGCTGGGCACGGACCCGTCCGAGGCGTCAGGCGCACAGCCGGCCCCGCAGCCGCCCCGGGAGCCGGGCCCCGGCAGGCCCGAACCGGTCGCCGGTGCGGCCGGGCTGTGGCTGCTGCGGATCGACTCGGGGGAGGAGTTCCGCAGGCAGGCCGTCGCCCTCCAGACGCGCGGCAGGACCGCGCTCGATCTGCTCGGTGCCGTACCGCTGGACGAGGACGAGCTGACCGAACTCCCCGGCGCCGGCACCTTCGCACTGCTGCGCGCCCTGCACACCACCCACCAGGGCGGTACCGGACGGAACGCGGACGACGGCACCGGACGGAGCCCGGGGGGCGGCTGGGACATCGTCGTCGCCGACATGCCCGCGGCGCCCGAGGGCCTCAACCTGCTCGCACTGCCCGAACAGCTGCGCCGCTATCTGCGCCGGCTCGTACCCGCCGAGCGCCAGGCCGCCCGCGCCCTGCGCCCCCTGCTGGCCCAGCTCGCGGGCGCCCCCATGCCCGCCCAGTGGCTCTACGAGGCCGCCGGCCGCTGGTCGGACGAACTGG
Organism: Streptomyces smyrnaeus; assembly: GCF_017676345.1. Classification (GTDB taxonomy): domain Bacteria; phylum Actinomycetota; class Actinomycetes; order Streptomycetales; family Streptomycetaceae; genus Streptomyces; species Streptomyces smyrnaeus. The sequence continues at coordinate 46,794 of NZ_JAFFZM010000019.1, forward strand.
CCGGAGTGCAGCGGATCGTCGAGTCCCCGACGACGGTCGTCCGGCTCGTCACCGAGCCGGGCCCGCTCGCCGCCGAGGACCTGCGCACCGCGGGGGCCGGGCTGCGGCTGCACGGGCTCGCGCTGGAGTCCGTCGTCGCCAACCGGCTGCTGCCCACCGGCTCCTCGGACAGCTGGCTGACCGCGCTGGCCGGACAGCAGCAGACCGCGCTCGCCGCGCTGCGGGAGAAGTGCGAGGCCGAGTCCGTCCCGCTGTGCGAGCTGCCGCACCTGGGCCGCGACCCCCGCGGCCCCGAGGACCTGCGAGCCCTCGCCAACGCCGCCCGCACCGCCGTGGCCGCCGACGGGACGGCGGGCGAGGGCCTGCGCCCGCCCGCCGGCGCCGAGGGCGGACCGGGCACCGACATCACCTACGGCTGGCTGGAGGACCGGCTCGCCGGGGACGGCACCCTGGTGTGGCATCTGCCGCTGCCGGGCGCCGAGCGGGAGGAACTGGAACTGGTACGCCGCGGTGACGAGTTGACCGTCGGCGTCGGCCCCTACCGCCGGGTGCTGCCGCTGCCGTCGGCGCTGCGCCGCTGCCGGGTCTCCGGAGCCGGCCTCAAGGGCGGGGTGCTGGGGGTCCGCTTCACCCCGGACCCCGACCTGTGGCCCGGCGGGCAGCGGGGCGGCTCCGAGCCCGCCCGGCAGGGCGGCTGACCGGGCGCAGGCCTGCCCCGGCGGCTGCCGTTCGCCCTCAACGCCGTGCCGCCGTTCGGGTAACGTCGGAAGGCGAACGACAACCACCACCCGTCGCCCGTAGGAGCCCGCCATGAGCGATGACGCCGAGCGCACTGCCGCCCCGGACCCCGACGCCTGGGCCACCGCGTGCGAGGAGGACCTGGCCGCCGAGAGGGCCCGCCGCCGCGCGCAGTACGGCCCGCCGCCCACCGACGCCGCCGAGGAGCTGCGCCGGCTGGCGGACGCGGTCACCGAGAAGGTCGCCGAGTTCGGCAAGCCGCTGCTGGGTGCCGCCGGAGCGGCCACCGCCCAGGGCGTGGCGCAGCAGCTCTTCAAGCAGGCCAAGGCGACCATCGAGCCCGTCGTCGAACGCAACCCGCAGCTCTTCGACCACCTGGCCGCCGCAGGCGGTGAGCTGCTGGCCGCCTACCGGTCCATGGTCCACGAGTCGGAGCGCCGCTGGAGCGAGCCGTCCGGCGCCGAGGACGCCGAGCGGATCGATGTCGAGGAGGCCGCCGACCTCTCCCGTGCGGCGGACCTGGACGCGGACGTCGCCGAGCAGGCCGTCGAGGAGCACATCGCGGTCGAGCCGGACGACGACGCGGACGCGGCCGGGGACGAGGGCCCCGGCGACAAGTAGCGGCGGCGCCCTCCCGCCGCAGCGGTGAGTGGTCCGTCGTCGCAGCGGTGAGCGGTGAGCGGTGAGCGGTGCCGCGGACAAGGACGCGGCCCTGCCCCGACCGTGCCCGGTAACGCAGAGTGCTCCGGTACCGTTGGCGGCGGCGGGGATCACATTCGGATGACCGAGGGACACATGGGACTCACAATCGGGGTCGACATCGGCGGCACCAAGATCGCGGCTGGCGTTGTCGACGAGAAAGGCACCATTCTCGAAACCAGCACGGTGCCCACCCCCGACACCCCGGAAGCCGTGATCGACGCCATCGCGGACGCCGTACGGCAGGCCAGCGCCGAGTACCAGGTGGAGGCCGTCGGGATCGGCGCCCCCGGGTACGTGGACGACAAGCGCGCCACCGTGCTGTTCACCCCCAACCTCAGCTGGCGGCACGAGCCGCTCAAGGACAAGGTCGAGCAGCGCATCGACCTGCCCGTCGTGATCGAGAACGACGCCAACGCCGCCGCCTGGGGCGAGTACAAGTTCGGCGTCGGCACCGGTCACGAGGACGTCGTCTGCATCACCATCGGCACCGGCCTGGGCGGCGGCACCATCATCGGCGGCAAGCTGCACCGCGGCCGGTACGGCGTGGCCGCCGAGTTCGGCCACATCCGGATGGTCCCCGACGGCCTGCTGTGCGGCTGCGGCAACCAGGGCTGCTGGGAGCAGTACGCCTCCGGGCGCGCGCTGCTGCGCTACGCCCAGCAGCGCGCCACCGCCACCCCGGACAACGCCTCGATCCTGCTGGGGCTGGGCGACGGCACCAGCGAGGGCATCCGGGGCAAGCACATCAGCGAGGCGGCCCGGCAGGGCGACCCGGTCGCCATCGACTCCTTCCGCGAGCTCGCCCGCTGGGCGGGCGCCGGTCTCGCCGACCTCGCCTCCCTCTTCGACCCGGGCGCCTTCATCGTCGGCGGCGGCGTCTCCGACGAGGGCGAGCTGGTGCTCGACCCGATCCGCAAGTCCTACCGCCGCTGGCTGGTCGGCAGCCGCTGGCGCCCGCACGCCGAGGTCCTCGCCGCCCAACTGGGCAACAAGGCGGGTCTCGTGGGCGTAGCGGACCTGGCCCGCCAGGGCTGAGCGGACCGGGGGGCCGCCGCGATGACGGGGGAGAGGACAGCCGAGGAGGGCACGCGGGTCGCCGACCTGCCGCCCTCCTGCACCGAGCCCGACGGCTCCGCCGTCGTCCGGCTGCTCAGCTACAACATCCGTTCCCTGCGGGACGACCGGGAAGCGCTCGTCCGGATCATCCGGGCGTGCGCCCCCGACGTCGTCTGCGTGCAGGAGGCGCCGCGCTTCTTCCGCTGGCGCAAGCGGGCGGCCTGGCTGGCGCGCCGCACCGGCCTCACCTACGTCACCGGCGGTGCGACGGCCTCCGGACCGATGATCCTCGCCTCGCTGCGTGCGCACGTCGAGCGCACCGAGGACGTGCTGCTGCCGCGTACGCCCGGACTGCACCAGCGCGGCTTCGCCACCGCCGAGCTGCGGTTCGGCCCCGTCGCCCGGCTGGGCGTCGTCAGCTTCCACCTCAGCCTCCAGGCCCGCGAACGGCGCTCGCAGGCCCGGGCGCTGCTGGAGCGGACCGCCGCGCTCGGCACCCCGGCGACGGTCGCCGCCGGGGACGTCAACGAGCGGGCCGGCGGCCGCACGTTCGGCCTGCTGGGGGAGGGGCTGCGGGACGCGTGGGACTTCGCGCCGTGGGGCGCCGAGCACACCTCGACACCCGCCGAACCGGTGCAGCGCATCGACGCGGTCTTCGCCGGGGAGGGCGTACAGGTCCTGGGCGCCGGTGTGCCCCGCGGGCTGCCGGGTGTGACCTCGGCGGACCTGGTGGCCGCCACCGACCACCTCCCCGTCCTGGCGGCCCTGCGGCTCCCCGCACGGTGAGCGGGCCTTCGCCCGCCCACCCGGGGCTCACACCACGGCGCCCCGGCCCGGGTCGTCCCAGTCGTCGTCGTCCCGGCCGTCCCGCATCCGGGTCACCAGGGTGGCGAAGCCTCCGAGGAACCCGCCGACCCCCAGGGTGACGATCCACCACTCCATGTCGGCCTGCAGCAGCACGGTGCCGATCAGCAGCAGCGGGCCGCCCAGCGCGGCCAGCCAGGCGAACTTCGTCGTGGTGTCCGTCTCGGGCAGCGGCGGCGGCTCGGGCGGCTCGAAGTGGCCCTCGTCGTCCGCCTCCCCGTCGCCCTTCTCCTCCGGGTCCGGTGCCGGCTGCCAGTCGCGGGGCCCGGCTCCGGGCGCATAGACGGTGAAGCTGCGCGTGGGCGGCTCCGCGTCCGCCGCGGGCCGCGGCTTGGTGAGCATGTCGCCGTCCGGCTCTGCGGCGTCGTCCCCGGCGTCCCCGCTCACGCCGTCGGCGGCGCCGTCCCCGCCGCCGGACTCGGCGGACTCGGCCGGCTCCTCACCGTACGCCGCGACGATCGCCGCCCAGGCCGCCTCCTCCTCCGGCGGCAGGGACGATCCGCTTCCTGCGGCGTCGGCGGAATCCTGGGGCTCGTGCGGGTCGCGGGGCTCGCCCTCGTCCGGGTCACGCGCCGTCACGGGCGCTCCGTACCGTGGTGACCGGCTGCTGCCCGGCGGTGAGCCGGTCGATGAAGCCGCGGGTGTCGGCGAAGATCCGCTCCGCGTCGTGGTCGAGGGTGGCGACGTGGAAACTGTGCTCCAGCACGGTCTCGGTCACATCGGTGGACGAGACGCGGCCCAGGACGAGCGCCGAGTCGCCGGCGGGCACCACGTGGTCCGTCCGGCTGCACAGCAGCAGCAGCGGCTGCGTCACCTTCGGCAGGTCGCGCTGGGCGACGCGGAAGAAGTTGCGCAGCGCGTACGCGGCCCGGGTGGGCACCCGGTCGTAGCCGAGTTCGTGCCGGCCCTCCTTGGCGATGTCGTCGACGATGCCCGGCACCGACCGCGCGAGGAAGCGGCCGACGGGTACGGCGTACCCCTGCAACCGGGGGAAGGTCATCGCCGGGTTGACGACGGTCACCCCGCGCACCGCCTCCCCGTGCAGCGCGGCCAGCCGCAGCGCCAGCGCGCCGCCCATCGACAGCCCGCAGACGAAGACCTCGTCACAGCGTTCGCGCAGCAGCCGCAGCTCGCGGTCCACGGTCGCGTACCAGTCCTCCCAGCTCGTCAGCGCCAGGTCCTCCCAGCGGGTGCCGTGTCCGGGCAGCAGCGGCAGGGAGACGGTCAGACCGTGCGCGGCCAGGTCCTCGGCCCATGGGCGCAGGGACTGCGGGGAGCCGGTGAAGCCGTGACAGAGCAGTACACCGGTCGCTGATCCGTCGCGGCGGAATGGCTCGGCTCCGGGGAGGATGGGCGGCACGGCGGGCCTCCAGAGGCTCAGCGGTCGGGCTCGGCAAGGAGTGCTGCCACCCTAATTCGTCGCCCGGTGCTCCGGCAGTCTCCAAAGGTCCTACGGGGGCACACCGCTCGGGCGACGGCGGGTACCCGGCGGTCGGACGGCGGCGGATGACGGCGGCGGGGATCCCGGGGTGCGGCGGCGGGATAGGGTCGGTGGGTCCCACCAAGGAGGTCGAGGTTGTTCTACAGCGCGATGAAGCTGTCGGTCGGCAGCACGCTGAAGCTCGCGTTCCGGCCCTGGGTGGAGGGCCTGGAGAATGTGCCGGCGCAGGGGCCCGCCATCCTCGCCAGCAATCACCTCTCGTTCTCCGACTCCTTCTTCCTGCCCGCCGTCCTCGACCGCAAGGTCACCTTCATCGCGAAGGCCGAGTACTTCACCTCGCCGGGGGTCAAGGGCAAGCTGACGGCCGCGTTCTTCAAGGGCGTCGGCCAGCTCCCGGTCGACCGCTCCGGGGTACGCGGCGCGGGCGAGGCGGCGATCAGAAGCGGGCTCGAAGTGCTGGAGCGCGGTGAGCTCTTCGGTATCTATCCGGAGGGCACGCGCTCGCCCGACGGCCGCCTCTACCGGGGCAAGCCCGGCGGTCTGGCGCGGGTCGCCCTGCGCTCGGGGGCGCCGGTGATCCCGGTGGCGATGATCGACACGGAGAAGATCCAGCCGCCCGGCAAGGTCGTGCCCAAGCTGATGCGTCCGGGCATCCGGATCGGCACCCCGCTGGACTTCAGCCGCTACCAGGGCATGGACAACGACCGGTTCATCCAGCGTGCCGTCACCGACGAGGTCATGTACGCCATCCTGAAACTCTCCGGCCAGGAGTACGTGGACATGTACGCGACGGCGGCCAAGCGGCAGCTCGCGGAGGCCGCGAAAGCCGCGAAGATCGCGGAGGCCGCCGAGGCGGAGGAAGCCGGCGCGCAGGACGAGGGAGCCGCAAGGAAGCGGGCCGGGAAGGACGAGGCAGGCGGCGACAGGGCCGCCTAGTCCGGCCGTCGCCGGACCCGCCGGACTCTCGCCGTGCGGGGCCTCGCCCTCGCGGCGGGAAGGTTTTGTGGGGGGAACCGTGGTTGCGCAGTTGGTGTCCGTCGAGCAGCCGTTGTGGCGGGCGCTGACGGGCTACCGGATCCTTGCCGTCCTGTACATCGCCGGCGTCTTCGCCTGGAGCCACCAGGAGTACAGCGCGCCGGTGCCCGGTGGCATCTTCCTGCTGGTCCTCGCCTGCTGGACGTTCGGCACGCTGCGCCACGTCGGTTCGGCCGAGCGCTGCACGCTGCCCTTCCTCGTCACGGACATCGCGCTGGGCGTCGTCGGCATCCTGCTGTCACCGCTGGTGGACGGCCACGACCGGGTGGGGCCCACGCTGCCGTCCATCTGGGTCGCCGGCCCGGTCCTCGCCTTCGCGCTCAAGGGTGGCTGGCGGTGGGCCGCGGGCGCCTCGGTACTGGTGGGGATCGCCAACATCGTCGAGCGCGGCACCATCACCCGCCCCACCTTCCACAATGTGCTGCTCGTGTGCGTGGCGAGTGTCGCCATCGGCTACGTCATCGAAGTGGCCCGGGCCAGCGAACGCACCCTGGCGCGCGCCCTGCGGATCGAGGCGGCGACCCGGGAGCGTGAGCGGCTCGCCCGGGACATCCACGACAGCGTCCTGCAGGTGCTGGCCATGGTGCAGCGCCGGGGTACGGCCCTGGGCGGCGAGGCGGCCCAGCTCGGCCGGATGGCGGGGGAACAGGAAGTGGCCCTGCGCGCCCTGGTCTCCAGCGGGGTGGCACCGGAGCCGGGGCCCGCTTCCGCCGGTGACCACCGCCCGGCGCTCGCCATGGAGGGGGGCGGTCCCTCCGGCGGCGTGCCCACGGCCACCGACGACGCTGCCGACACCGCCCCTTGCGACGTCCGTGCGCTGCTGTCCTCGTACGCCGCCTCCGGGGTCACCTTCTCCGAGCCCGGGGCCCCGGTGCTGCTGCCGGCCCGGACGGCCACGGAACTGGCCGCGGCTGTCGGTGCCGCGCTGGACAATGTGGCCAAGCACGCCGGTGACGGTTCCGGCGGCAAGGCGCACGCGTGGATCCTGCTGGAGGACGAGCCGGACACGGTGATCGTGACCGTGCGGGACGACGGCCCGGGCATCCCCGAGGGACGGCTGGCGGACGCGGAGGCGGAGGGCCGGATGGGTGTCGCGCTGTCCATCCGGGGACGGCTGCGGGACCTGGGCGGTACGGCGGAGCTGGTGTCGGTGCCCGGGCAGGGGACGGAAGTGGAGATGAGGGTTTCGAAACATGACAACTGACGCACAGCCCGTGCGGGTGATGGTCGTCGACGACCACCCGATGTGGCGGGAGGCCGTCGCGCGGGACCTGGCCGAGGCCGGGTTCGAGGTCGTCGCCACCGCGGGCGACGGTGAGCAGGCGATCCGCCGGGCCCGCGCCACCTCGCCCGACGTACTGGTGCTGGATTTGAACCTGCCGGGCAGGCCGGGGGTGGAGGTGTGCCGCGAGCTGGTGGGCCCGCAGAGCGGGCTGCGGGTGCTGGTGCTGTCGGCCAGCGGCGAGCACAGCGATGTGCTGGAGGCGGTCAAGTCCGGAGCCACGGGCTATCTGGTCAAGTCGGCGGGCCCGCAGGAGTTGCTGGACGCGGTGCGCCGTACGGCGCTGGGCGACCCGGTCTTCACTCCGGGGCTGGCCGGGCTGGTGCTGGGCGAGTACCGCAGGCTGGCCGCCGATCCGGCGCCGGCCGCCGACGACGGCCCCCGGGCGCCGAAGCTGACCGAGCGCGAGACGGAGGTGCTGCGCCTGGTCGCCAAAGGGCTCGGTTACAAGCAGATCGCCGAGCGGCTCGTCATCTCGCACCGCACCGTGCAGAACCACGTCCAGAACACCCTGGGGAAGCTGCAGCTGCACAACCGGGTCGAGCTGGTCCGCTACGCGATCGAGCGCGGACTGGACGACTAGAGGGACGCGCCCCGAAGGGGCGCGGGGAACTGCGCGACCAGCCACAAAGCACCCGCAGCCTGCGACGGGCAGAAAGCGGCACCCCCTGTCCAGAGCAGGCGAGGGCCACAGAGGAGCGGCGCCGCGTACGCGTGTCCTTCGTACGAGTGATGGCCCGCGCGTCAAATCCCTCCTCTCCCAAGGAAAACCGCCGCTCGCCACATCCCGTGTGACGTGGATCACCGTTAGCGTGACGGATGTTGCACCGTGGGCTCACGACCGTGAGCCCACGCAGGCGCGTCCATGCGGAGAAGGGAGATCCCATGCGGGTCGGAGTGCTGACCGGCGGCGGCGACTGCCCCGGTCTCAATGCGGTCATGCGGGCCGTCGTCCGTAAGGGAGTCCAGCGTTACGGCTACGACTTCACCGGGTTCCGCGACGGCTGGCGGGGGCCGCTGGAGGGGGAGACGGTCCGGCTCGACATCCCGGCGGTGCGCGGCACGCTGCCGCGCGGCGGCACCATCCTCGGCTCCTCCCGCACCAACCCGTTCAAGGAGGAGGACGGCGTCCGGCGCATCAAGGAGAACCTCACCAAGTACGAGGTCGACGCGCTGGTCGCGATCGGCGGCGAGGACACCCTGGGCGTGGCGGCCCGGCTGACGGACGAGTACGGCATCCGCTGTGTCGGCGTGCCCAAGACGATCGACAACGACCTGTCCGCGACGGACTACACCTTCGGCTTCAACACGGCCGTCACCGTCGCCACCGAGGCCATCGACCGGCTGCACACCACCGCCGAGTCCCATATGCGGGTGCTGGTGGTGGAGGTCATGGGGCGGCACGCGGGCTGGATCGCCCTGCACTCGGGACTGGCGGGCGGCGCCAACTGCATCCTCATCCCCGAACAGCGCTTCGACGTCGGCCAGGTCTGCGAGTGGGTCACCTCCCGCTTCAAGGCGAGCTACGCGCCGATCGTGGTCGTCGCGGAGGGGGCGATGCCCAAGGACGGGGAGATGGTCCTCAAGGACGGCTCCACCGACTCCTTCGGGCACGTGAGGCTGTCGGGCGTCGGCGAGTGGCTGGCCAAGGAGATCGAGTCGCGCACCGGCAAGGAGGCCCGCACCACCGTCCTCGGGCACATCCAGCGCGGCGGCACCCCCACGGCGTTCGACCGCTGGCTGGCCACCCGGTTCGGCCTGCACGCCATCGACGCGGTGCGGGACGAGGCGTGGGGCAGCATGGTGGCCCTGCGCGGCACCGACATCGTCCGCGTCCCGCTCGCGAAGGCGACCGAGAAGCTCAAGACGGTGGACCCGGCCCTCTACGAGGAGGCGGGCGTCTTCTTCGGCTGACGACGTCGCGGGGGAGCCCTGCTCGGGGGGTCCCCCGCCCGCCCTCGCGTTCAGCGGTGTCCGGCGCCCGCCGCTGTCTCGCTCACCGCCGCCAGCAGGTGCGCCGTCACCGTCACCCCGTCCAGCGTCAGTACCGACTCGGGGTGGAACTGCACCCCGGCGAAGCCGGGCCCGCGCAGGGCGTGGACGTCGCCGTCGGCCGGGTCGCGGCTCAGTTCGACGCCGTGCAGGGCCAGTTCCGCGGCGGCCTCGTCGTCGCAGCGCGCGGTGTAGGAGTTGTAGAAGCCGACCGTCTCCTGCCGTCCGAACAGGTCGATCGTCTCCTGCGTCCCTTGGTGGGGGCGTCGCTTGCGGACCAGTTCCAGGCCCAACTCGGCGGCGAGCAGTTCGTGCCCGAGGCAGACGCCCAGCAGCGGCTGCCGCCGGGCGCGTACCAGGTCGGCGGCGAGACCGCGCAGCAGCCGCATCTTCGGGTCGGCCGTATCGCGTGGGTCACCGGGCCCCGGGCCCAGCACCACGGGCCCCTCGTGCCGCAGCGCTGCCTCGGCCAGTCCGGGTTCGTCGTAGCGCCGCACCCGCACCGGGTGTCCGGTGGAGCCCAGCAGATGCGCCAGCATCGAGGTGAAGGTGTCCTCGCCGTCGACGACCAGCACCTGTGCCGCCTGTGTCCCGGCGGGCCGCCCGACCCGCATCCGCAGCCAGAACGGTGCCAGCGCGGCGCGCCGTCCCTCCAGCGCGGCCCGCACCCGGGGGTCGTCCGCCAGCCGGGGGCGCGGACCGCCCCGCGGACGGGGCCCGGCCGCGCGCACCCCCAGCGCCGTGAGGACGCCGGCCGCCTTGGCGTGGGTCTCCGCCACCTCGCTCGCCGGGTCGGAGGCGCGCACGAGCGTGGCACCCACCGGTACCCGCAGCCGTCCGCTGCGCGCGTCGATGTCGGCGGTACGGATGAGGATGGGGGAGTCCAGCGTCTGCGTGCCGCCGGGGGAGTCGTGGCCGAGCAGGGCGAGCGCCCCCGCGTAGTAGCCGCGTCCGCCGCTCTCATGCCGCCCGATGACGCGGCAGGCGTTCTCGACCGGGGAGCCGGTCACGGTCGCGGCGAACATCGTCTCGCGCAGCACCTCGCGTACGTCCAGTGTGGAGCGGCCGCGCAATTCGTACTCGGTGTGCGCCAGATGTGCCATCTCCCTCAGCCGTGGCCCGACGACGACCCCTCCCTCGTCGCCGACCGTGCACATCATCTTCAGCTCCTCGTCGACGACCATGGACAGCTCCTCGCTCTCCTTGCGGTCGGCCAGGAAGTCCAGCAGCCCCGCCACGTCCGGGCCCTGCGGCGGATAGCGGTAGGTGCCGCTGATGGGGTTCATCACCACGGTCCCGCCGGTCATCCGTACGTGTACTTCAGGGCTCGCGCCGACCAGTACCCGCTCGCCCGTGTGGACGACGAACGTCCAGTAGGCGCCCTGCTCACCGCTCAGCAGCCGTCCGAACAGGGCCAGCGCGTCCGCACGGCAGAAGCCGGGGATCAGCCCCTGGTAGTCGCGCCGGATGACGAAATTGGCGCCCTCACCGGATCCGATCTCCTCCGTCACGACCCGGCGCACGATCTGCTCGTACGCGCCGTCCGGTACGTCGAAGGCGCCCTGCTCGACACGCACCGGGTGGTCCGGCAGCGCGGCGAGCGTGGCCTCCAGCGGCAGCTCGTACCGCTCGTCGGGCAGCAGCACCGACAGCGGTGTGCCGTCGTCGCGCACGTCGAAACCGCGCTCGCGCAGTTGCCGGAACGGTACGAGCGCCAGTGCGTCCCCTTCGCCGCTCCCGCCGACAGGCAGATCGGCGAGGCGCTCCACCTCGTGCACGCTGCCGACGAGCACCTCGACGAGGTCGGGCTCCCGGCCCGGCGTCCGCCTGCGCAACAGCGCGAACGGTGGCGCGTCATCGCTGGTCAGACGCTCGACAAGGGCGGCGGGTGCGGGTGTGGATGCCTGTGGTGCGGTGCGGTGCATGCGGGGTCCCTTCGCGGAGATACGGGAGGAACGGCCGCTGACACGCGAAAGGCCGCCCCTCGGGCGGCCTGGCACGTAGCTGGATCTCTCAGTGCATACGCGCGTCGTGGCGGGCCGCCGTGCGGGCGGGCCACCACCAGTTCATGGTCGACAGCGCGTGCATGCCGCACACCATAGCGGACGAGTCGGCCGCGGACCCGGCTACGACGGGGAACGGCCGTCACCGTCCCGGAGCCCGGTGATACCGGTCTCGTATGGCGGGCACCCGGATGGGTTCCCCTCGAAAACCCGTAACCTGGGGTCCGTGACTGTGAACGCCCACACCGACGCCGGTGCCCACACCTGGCGAGACCTCCCTGCAGCACAGCAGCCCGACTGGCCGGACCAAGAGGCTCTGCGTACCGTACTCGCCGAGCTCGAGTCCTATCCGCCGCTCGTCTTCGCGGGCGAGTGCGACCAGCTGCGGGAGCGGCTGGGATCGGTTGCGCGCGGTGAGGCGTTCCTGCTCCAGGGCGGCGACTGCGCCGAGGCGTTCGACCAGGTCAGCGCCGAGCACATCCGCAACAAGCTCAAGACGCTGCTGCAGATGGGCGCCGTGTTGACGTACGCGGGCTCGGTGCCCGTGGTCAAGGTCGGCCGGATCGCCGGCCAGTACAGCAAGCCCCGCTCCAAGCCGACCGAGACCCGGGACGGGGTGACGCTGCCCTCCTACCGGGGCGACTCGGTCAACGGCTTCGAGTTCACCCCGGAGGCGCGCAGGCCCGACCCGGAGCGGCTGAAGCGGATGTACCACGCCTCCTCCGCCACGCTGAACCTGGTCCGCGCCTTCACCACCGGCGGCTACGCCGATCTGCGCCAGGTGCACGCCTGGAACCAGGACTTCGTCAGGTCCAGCCCCTCCGGGCAGCGCTACGAGGCGCTGGCCCGCGAGATCGACCAGGCCATGAAGTTCATGCACGCCTGCGGGACCGATCCCGAGGAGCTGAAGACGGTCGAGTTCTACTCCTCGCACGAGGCGCTGCTGCTCGACTACGAGTCGGCGCTCACCCGCGTCGACTCGCGCAGCGGCAACCTCTACGACGTGTCCGGGCACATGGTCTGGATCGGCGAGCGCACCCGGCAGCTGGACGGCGCGCACATCGAGTTCGCCGCCCGGGTGCGCAACCCGATCGGGGTGAAGCTGGGCCCCACGACGACCCCGGAGGAGGCGCTGGCCCTCATCGAGCGGCTCGACCCGGAACGCGAGCCGGGCCGTCTCACCTTCATCACCCGGATGGGAGCCGACAAGATCCGCGACCGGCTCCCCGAGCTGGTGGAGAAGGTCACCGCCTCGGGCGCCACGGTCGCCTGGGTCTGCGACCCGATGCACGGCAACACCTTCGAGGCGGCCAGCGGCCACAAGACCCGCCGCTTCGACGATGTGCTGGACGAGGTCAAGGGCTTCTTCGAGGTCCACAAGAGCCTGGGCACCCACCCCGGTGGCATCCATATGGAGCTGACCGGTGACGACGTCACCGAGTGCGTGGGCGGTGGCGACGAGATCTTCGTCGACGATCTGCACCAGCGCTACGAGACGGCCTGCGACCCCAGGCTCAACCGCAGCCAGTCGCTCGATCTGGCCTTCCTGGTCGCGGAGATGTACCGCGACCAGTGAGTCGCGCAGGGGGTGAAGCGCCGCGGCCGTGAGCCGCGGCGCGCACCGCCGGCCGTACCGTCGGCCATGCCGCCGGCGCCCGCATCACCCGTGTGACGCGGGCCCCAGCGACGTATGTGGACAGGCTCTGGCGGGTAAGGTTAGGTTAACCTCAGAACGACTGACCGAACCGAGCCGGAGGTGACCGCGTGTACGTCTGCTCGTGCTTCGGCATCACCGAAGAGCAGGTGCAAGAGCACGCGGCAGCGGGGGCGTGCACCCCGCGCCAGATAGCCTCCGCCAGCAAGGCGGGCACGGACTGCGGCTCCTGCGTCCGCCGTATCCAGGGCATCCTCGGACGCGGCCAGTGCCCCCGCAGGGCCGCCCTCGACCGTGGCGAGTCGCCCCTCACCACGCAGCAGCCTTCGACGGCTACCACGCCGGAACCCGCCGAGGTCGCCGCCATGGCGGCCCAGGCCCCGGCTCCGGCCGCTGCCGCGCGGGTGGCGGCGTAACCCACCGCGGGCGGCACACCTCGATCAGGCCTCAGGTCTCGTCCGGGGCCTTCTGCTCGATCTGCTGCGCGATGTACAGCGACTCGCCCAGCTTGTCGACCAGGTCGAGCTGGGTGTCCAGATAGTCGATGTGGTGCTCCTCGTCCGCCAGGATGTCCTCGAAGATGTTGGCGGACGTGATGTCGCCCTTGTTCCGCATCAGCTCGACGCCGCGCTTGAGCCGGTCGATCGCCTCGACCTCGATCTGCCGGTCGGCGCGGAACATCTCGGTGAGGGTCTGGCCGACCCGTACATGGAAGAGCCGCTGATAGTTCGGCAGGCCCTCCAGGAACAGGATGCGGTCGGTGAGCCGCTCCGCGTGCCGCATCTCGTCGAACGACTCGGCGCGGGTGTACTCGGCGAGCTTGTTCCAGCCGTAGTGCTCCTGCATCTTCGCGTGCAGGAAGTACTGGTTGATCGCGGTCAGCTCGGCGGTGAGCTGTTCGTTGAGGAACTCGATGACCTCGGGGTCGCCCTGCATGGTGGCGGGCTCCTTCCAGGGGCATGACGCATGTACCGGGCAGATTGCGCGCTGGCGCGCAATCGCGCATCCTGTCACCGCCCACCGGCTCGGTCCAGTAAGTGCACGCTTACCGGCTGTGCCGGTATTTGCTGTTGTGAGCTGCGATTCCGCCGCCGTCGACCGGCCGCTCGGGGGGTGGTCAAGACCACGGGCCGGGGTCTGTCACCATGGGGGCATGGGTCAGCCGCAAAGCCGCGAAGGGGAGCAACCGGAGCTTCCGCCCGGGCAGCGGCTCCAGCGTGGGTGGCCGGTCACCCACTACGGCCCCGTACCCAAGTTCCGCCGTGAGCGGTGGGACTTCCGGGTCTTCGGCGCCACGGCGGACGGCGAGAAGCACTCCTGGAACCACGAGGAGTTCTCCGCGCTGCCGTACCGGACCGTCGTCGCCGATCTGCACTGTGTCGCGAAATTCAGCATGCTGGGTGCCGAGTGGGGCGGCGTGCTCGCCCGTACGATCCTCCAGCTGGCGCCGCCCGCGCCCGATGTCACCCATGTGATGGTGTGGGCGGAGTACGGCTTCAGCTCCAACCTGCGGCTGGCGGACTTCACGGCTGAGAACACGGTCTTCGCCACGCACCGGGCCGGTGAGCTGCTGACCGCCGAGCACGGCTTCCCCGTCCGCCTCGTCGTACCCCACCTGTACGCCTGGAAGGGCCCCAAGTGGGTCAGGGGCATCGAGTACATGACGGCCGACCGGCGGGGCTTCTGGGAGGAGCGGGGCTACCACAACATCGGCGACCCCTGGCAGGAGCAGCGCTACTCCTACCAGGAGGAGCCGGGAGACGGCCCCGAGTTGTAGCCGCCCCGCCCGCCCCCCGTCGCGTCAGTGGTACTGATGCACCACGGCGTGGCCCTTGCCCGCGCTGATGAGCAGGCGGTTGACCGGAGTGGTGACCGCGAAGGCGATGGCGAAGGCGACCGCGAGGGCACCCCAGAACAGTGCTGTGTCCAGATGAGCGTCCATCGCACCCGGGACCAGCAGGAGCACGCCGTTGTCGACCAGCTCCATGACCAGGATGGAGACCGTGTCCGCGGCGAGGGCGACCTTGAGCGCCGTACGGAAGTCGAGGCCGGCGCGTACGACGGCGTACATCGTGAAGCTGTAGCCGAAGACGAACGCCAGAACGATCGCCAGCGCCATGGTTGGCGCGTTGTGCCAGGCCAGCGCTGTCCCGATCACCATGCCGAGGATCTCGCCCAGCGCGCAGCCCAGCAGGCAGTGCAGGGTGGCCCTGGCGGCCACGGACCAGGAGACGGGGCCGTGGCCGTGGTCGTGGCTGTGGTAGGGCTCGCCGTGCCGGTGGGTTCCGGAGTCGTGCTGGACGTGCTGGGTCATGGGACACCTCGTTGTAAGCAGAGCGGATCGTGCCGTCGCACCGCCGCAACGCTATACCCCACCCGGGTATTCCGTCATGCCGTGCGCCGAGGAGTGTCAGCCGTTCCGCAGCTTCTTCAACAGCTCCACGTCCGCCGCGTGCCCCTCCTTGCGGCCCGGGGTCTCGATCACCAGCGGTACGCCCTCGGTCAGCGGGTGGGCCAGCAGCTCGGCGAACGGTGCGGTCCCTATATGGCCGCCGCCGATGTTCGCGTGCCGGTCCTTGTGGGCACCCGCCACGTCCTTGGAGTCGTTGGCGTGGATCAGCCGCAGCCGACCGGGGCCGGCCACCGACACCAGCTCATCGAGGGTACGCGCCACCCCGCCGGGCGCGGCCAAGTCGTGGCCCGCCGCGAAGACATGGCAGGTGTCGAGGCAGACCCCGAGCTTGGGATGGTGCTCCAGTGCCTCGAAGTAGGGGCCGAGCTCGTGCACTTGGGAACAGAGCGAGGCGCCCTGCCCCGCCGTCGGCTCCAGCAGCAGCCACGGGTCGTCCTCGTCGGACAGCTCGTCCAGCAGCGGCATCATCAACTCGCGGGCCTGGGCGAGCGCGGTGCGGCGGGACCGGCCACCGGTCGCCGAGCCGGTGTGCACGACGACCCCCAGCGCGCCGATGTCCCGACCGCGCCGCAGCGAATGCCGCAGCGAGAGCACGGATCTGGTGGCGGTTTCCTCGGTGTGCGAGCCGAAATTGATCAGATAAGGAGCATGGACAAAGGCGGGAAGTCCACGCTCCGCACATGCGGTACGGAATGCGGCGTCCTGGTCCGCATTTCCGGTCGGTGTGGCCCAGCCGCGCGGATTCGCGACAAAAACCTGAAGTGCTTCGGCGCCGATATCGGCGGCGTAGGAAATGCCAGTGGCGGCCAGGCCCCCGGCTACGGGGACATGGCCGCCAATGGGATTGCGCATGCGCTGCGTGTCGTTCGTGGTCACACCACTCAGTATGCCGAGTTGACGTTGTCCATCGAACCGTAGCGGTCCGCCGCGTAGTTGCAGGCGGCGACGATGTTCGCGACCGGGTCGTACTGGTCCCAGGAGGTGCCCTCGACGTGGTAGGCGTCGAAGGTCGGCTTGATCACCTGGAGCAGGCCCTTGGAGGGCACGCCGTTGATGGCGTTGATGTCCCAGTTGTTGATGGCGCGCGGGTTGCCGCCGGACTCCCGGATGATGTTGCGCTTGATGCCCTCGTAGGAGCCGGGGATGCCGTGCTTGGCCATGATGGCGCGGGCCTCACGGATCCAGCCGTCCAGGTTGTTCGGGTAGCTGGGCGCCGCGGCGCGCTTCTCGGCGCGGTTCGCCGCCGCCTTGGCCGCCCGCTCCTTCGCCGCTGCCGCCTCCGCCTTCTTCTGGGCCGCGGCCTTGGCGGCGCGCTCCTCGGCGTCGGCCTGTATCGCGGCGGCCACCTCGTCGGTGCTGGTGAAGCTCTTCGCTGTGGTGGTGGCGTCCTTGACGCTCGCCACCTTCTCGCCGTCGGCCGGCACCTTCACCAGGGACTGCTGCTCGGCGGTGATGTCCTTGCCGTGCTCGGGCAGCACCGAGGAGTGGGAGCTGAAGGCGACGCTGTCGGCGGTGATCTTCTTGGCGGTGGCCTGGCCGGAGTCACCGTGGGCCGCCGTGCCGGGCAGGACCGTCAGAGCCAGGGCCGCGGCGCCCGCGGTGCCGAGACCGATGGTCGAGATCTTCTTGGCCTTGGGGCTGAGACTGAGGCTGGAGATGCTGGGCATGAGGAAGTGCGGAACCTTTCATCGCTGGCGTCGTCGCAGAGGCGGGGAGCCGGGGGGAAACGCCGAGTGCTGTTTCGGCGCCGTGCGACGACCGCAATTGTTAAAGGGCCCGTTTTCCGAAATCAAAGGTGTGACGTACTACCCGAATTCGTTGACGGGGGTTCCGCACCGGGGCGATGAGCGGTGCTGCATTCCAGGTCGAGCAGTGGATTCCTTTCCACTACTCTCTTTCGTAGGTGACGTGCGTCCTATGGGTGGGCTCACATCCCACCGGATCGGGCGCCACAGGCCGTGACGGGATATACGCGCCAAGTCGGACATGGAGCGACCCGCGGTGACGGTCCCACCACGCACACGACAGCAGCCCCGCGCTCAGCGGAGCCAGATCGTGACCTCCGAGCCCCGGGGCGCCTTCCCACCGCTGTCGGGAGACTGGTTGAAGACCGTGTCCCCGAAGAAGATGCGACGCACGGTCACCTCGAACCCCGCTTCTTCCAGCTTCGAGGTGGCCTCGTCCTCGCTGCTGCCCTCCACATCGGGCACCTCGACCATGTCGGGCCCCTTGGAGACCGTCAGCGTCACCGTGTCGCCCTTGGCGGCCCGGCTGCCGTCGGTGGGGGACTGGCGGGCGATGGTGCCCTTGTCGTGCTCGGAGTGGACGCGCTCGGAGGCGATACGCACCTTCAGCCCCTCGTCCTTCAGCTCTTCCACGGCGTCGCTCTGGTCGTCACCGACCACATCGGGCACATCGATGGGCGCGCCCTTGGAGACCGTGAGCGCCACCGCGGCGCCCGGCCGACGCTTGCTGCCCGACGCCGGGTCGCTGGTGATCACCGAGCCCTGCGCGGTCTCCTCGTCGAACCGCCGCTCGACCGTGCCCGGCTTCAGCCCGGCGTCCTTGAGCTCCCGGCGGGCGTCCGAGAGCGGTGTGCCCTTCAGATCGGGAACCTTCACCACATGGGGGCCGCGCGAGACGGTCAGCGTCACACTGCCCGTCCTGCGGACACGCTCGCCCGGCTTCGGATCGGTGCTGATCACATGGCCGCGCTCGACCCGCTCGCTGTACTCCAGATCCACCTCGACATCGAGCCCCGCGTCCGAGAGCGTCCTGGTCGCCTCGGACCGCGTCTTGTCCAGCACCGCGGGTGTCCGCACGAACTGCCCGGAATTGACGTACCAGATGCCCGTACCCACCAGCGCGACCAGCAGCACGCCCAGCGTCACCAGCCACCAGCGCGGCTGCAGCACCCGCCGCCGCGGAGCACCACCGCCCCCCGAGCCCTCGCCGCCCGCCGGATCGCCGGGCGGCGCGACCGGGGGCGCCGACAGCAGCGCCGTACGGTCCAGCGGCTCCGCGTCCGGCACCGGATCGGCGGCCCCGGCCCCCGCCGGCCGCGGAATCACATAGGTGTCCGCCTCCGTCTGCGAGGCCGGCACCTCGGCCTGTCCCGCTGCCGCCGCCAGATCCCCCGACACCGGGGAGGACTCCTCGGCACCGGCCGGACCCGCCGGCCCCGTACCGCCGTCCTTGGCCTGCGGCGGCACCGCGTCCAACTCCTCGTCGGACAGCCCCGCACGGGCCGTACGCGTCTCCGACAGCAGCGCCACGGCGTCCTCGGGCCGCTCCTCGGGCGCCCGCGCCGTCGCCCGTGCGACCAGGGCGTCCAGCGCCGCCGCCATCCCCGGCACCGCAGCGGAAGGAGCCGGCATGTCCTTGTTCAGATGCAGATAGAGCACCTGCGCCGGCGAACTCCCCGAGTGCGGCTTGGCGCCGGTCAGCATCTCGTAGAGCATCACCCCGCACGAGTACAGATCCGTACGCGGAGTGGCCGCCCCGTCCTCGATCTGCTCCGGCGCCAGATACGAGACCGTGCCCAGGATCGAGTCCGTCGTCGCGGACGTCTGACTGTCCACCGCCCTGACCAGACCGAAATCGGCGACCTTGACCCGGCCGTCGTCCCCTATCAGCACGTTCTCGGGCTTCACATCCCGGTGCACCAGACCCGCGCGGTGCGCGGCACCCAGCGCCGCCAGCACCGGCTCCAGGATGTCCAGCGCCGCCCGGGGACGCAGAGCGCCCCTGGCCCGCAGCACATCGCGGAGGGTGCAGCCCTCCACGTACTCCATCGCCAGATACACATATGTGCCGTCCGTGCCCTGGTCGAAGACACCGACCACATTGGGGTGCGCCAGACGCGCGGCGGACTTGGCCTCCCTGATGAAACGCGTCACGAACGTGTCGTCCGCGGACAAGGAGGTGTGCATCACCTTCAGGGCCAGCACACGATCGAGGCGGGTGTCCACGGCGCGGTACACCGTCGCCATGCCGCCGATCGCTACCCGGGCCTCGACGCGGTACCGGCCGTCGAGAACCTGGCCGACCAAGGGGTCTCCCCGGCCGAAGGCCGAGGAAGGGTCCTTGAGGGTGGTGTCCATTGCGCAGAGTGTACGAGGGCGCTGCGCTGGCTTGGCCGCATGGTTGCGGGTTGCCACTGTTCTGCGCCCGAACAGTGACAGAGGGCTCCGCCCTCGCCCCGCCCCCTGCTTTGTGGGGGCACGCCCCCTTGGTTTTTCGGCTGCCGCCGAGGGGTCGTGTCGGGGGGCTCCGCCCCCCAACGGCCCCCCGCTAGGTGGGCTTCGCCCCCCTAGAACCCCCCTGCCGCACCTTTGGCCCCCTATTGACGTACATGGGGTCCGCCTGGGTGTTGCTGTCCATGGTTCGGCCGGTGACGACCCTGCGGGTCGTGTGTTGGTGCCACTCCGCCCGCACCGGCGTTACCGGCAACGCTGGGCGGGAGGGAGCCGAGATGCGTTGCCGGTGTCTCCTTTGCGGGAGGAGTCGCACCGGCGACGCTCCCGCAGGGTCGTCACCGGCCGAACCGGGGGCCTCAAGTCGATGGGGGACTTCACGTAAGGCAATGGCTTTTGTGATTGCGGAAGGGGGGTCCTAGGGGGGCGAAGCCCACCTAGCGGGGGGCCGTTGGGGGGCGGAGCCCCCCGACACGACCCCTCGGCGACAGCCGAAGAACCCAGGGGGCGTGCCCCCACAAAGCGGGCGCCCCGCGCGGAGCGGGGGGTATGCCCCCATGAGAAGGAAAGGTCATGATGAGGCGGGTCACAGGTTGGGCGGCGAGACATTGGTGGGCGTGGGCCATGGTGGCCCCGGTGGCCCTGGTCATCGGACTGATCGTCGGCTACCCCCTCACCCGCGGCATCTACCTCTCCCTCACCGACGCCGACGAAGCCAACGTGGAGCGGACGATCGGCGTCAACCACATCCCGGCGACCTATGAGTTCATCGGTCTCGACAACTACACGGCGATCCTGTCCGACAGCGTCTTCTGGGACCGGCTGGGCTGGACGGCGGTGTGGACGGTCGGATGTGTCGGCTTCACCTTCGGCCTGGGGCTGACGCTCGCGGTGATGCTCAACCGGAAGGTGAAGGGCCGCTCCTTCTACCGCGTCGCGATGATCGTGCCGTGGGGCATCCCGGCCTTTGTCTCCGTCTTCGCCTGGAAGATGCTCTTCAACGAGAAGAACGGCCTGCTCAACAAGGTGTTGGACGGCGGGGGTATCGACGGGGTGCCGTGGTTGGGGGACCCGGTGTGGGCGAAGGTCTCCGTGGTCGCGGTGAACGTCTGGCTCGGCGTCCCGTTCATGATCGTCGCGATGCTGGGTGCGCTGCAGTCGATACCGGGGGAGTTGTACGAGGCGGCCGAGATGGACGGTGCCGGCCCCTGGCAGCGGTTCCGCAACATCACGCTGCCGGGCGTGCGCTCGGTGAGCAGCACGGTGATCCTGCTCAGCACCATCTGGACGTTCAACATGTTCCCGGTGATCTTCCTGCTCACCAAGGGCGGGCCCGAGGATTCCACGGAGATCCTGGTGACGTACGCGTTCCGGCTGTCGTTCGTCAACAGCCCGCGTGACTTCGCCACGTCAGCAGCCTGGGGTGTGCTCATCCTGCTGCTGCTCTCGCTGTTCACGGTGGTCTATCGGCGGGCACTGCGCCGCCAGGGAGAGGCGTGGTGACAACCATGAGGACGACGAAGAGAAGCCCGTTCGCCTCCGTCGGGCTGCACGCGGGTCTGCTGCTGGGGACGGCGTGTGCGCTGTTTCCGCCGCTGTGGCTGCTGGTGACCTCGTTCAAGCCGGAGAGCGAGTCGTTCACCACCGCGCTGGTGAAGGACTTCACCTTCGCCAACTACCGGCACGTCATCGCCGACACCCGTTTCCTCACCTGGTTCGGCAACTCGCTGATCGTCGTGGTCGGGACGACCGTCATCGGGGTGCTCATCGCGGCGACCACGGGGTACGCACTCAGCCGGTTCCGCTTTCCCGGTATGCGGCCGCTGATGTGGGTGCTGCTGATCACTCAGATGTTCCCGATGGCCGTGCTGATCGTCCCGCTGTACAACACGATGGCGAAGCTGGGGCTGCTCAACCAGCCGCTCGGGCTGATCATCACCTATCTGACCATCGCCGTGCCGTTCTGCGCGTGGATGATGAAGGGCTTCTTCGACACGATTCCCGTCGACATCGACGAGTCGGGCCGGGTGGACGGGCTCAACCCGTTCGGCACGTTCTGGCGGCTGATCCTGCCGCTGGCCAAGCCCGGTATCGCCGTCACCGGCTTCTACACCTTTGTGACCGCGTGGGCGGAGGTCGCCTACGCGACCGCCTTCATGACCGGCGAGGAGAACCTGACCCTGGCGGGCGGTCTGCAGACCTTCGTCAACCGCTACGGCTCCGACTGGGGCTCGATGACGGCCGCCGCCGTCGTCATCGCCGTACCGGCCGCCGTGGTCTTCGGTTTCGCCCAGCGCCATCTGGTCGGGGGGCTGACCGCCGGCGCGACCAAGGCGTAGCGCGGCGGCTTCTCTGCTCCGGACGAACACCTCAACTCTTCAGGGACGACATGACTCAGCACAGCAGTGCACCCCAGGCCGAAGGCATCACGCAGGGGGCGCCCCGGGCTGTTCCGTCGGCGCGGCCCGGCGCGACCGGCTGGTGGCGCGACGCGGTGATCTACCAGGTGTATCCGCGCTCCTTCGCCGACGGCAACGGCGACGGCATGGGCGATCTGCCCGGTGTACGGCAGCGGCTGCCGCACCTGGCCGAGCTCGGTGTCGACGCGGTCTGGCTCAGCCCCTTCTACGCCTCCCCGCAGGCGGACGCCGGGTACGACGTCGCCGACTACCGCGCCATCGATCCGATGTTCGGGACGCTGCACGACGCGGACGCCCTCATCAGGGACGCGCACGCGCTCGGACTGCGCGTCATCATCGACATCGTCCCCAACCACTCCTCCGACCAGCACGAGTGGTTCAAACGCGCCCTGGCGGGGGACGCGGCGGCCCGGGAGCGCTACCACTTCGCGGCCGGAAAGGGGCCGCTGGGCGAACTGCCGCCCAACGACTGGGAGTCCGTCTTCGGCGGCCCCGCCTGGAGCCAGGTGCCCGGCTCCCCCGGGATGTGGTATCTGCATCTGTTCGCGCCCGAGCAGCCCGACTTCAACTGGGACCACCCGGCCGTCCGCGACGAGTTCCGCTCCGTGCTGCGGTTCTGGCTGGACATGGGCGTCGACGGCTTCCGTATCGATGTGGCGCACGGACTGGTCAAGGCGGCGGGGCTGCCCGACATGGGCAGCACGGAGCAGCTGAAGCTGCTGGGCACCGCCGAGCTGCCGTTCTTCGACCAGGACGGCGTGCACGAGATCTACCGCTCCTGGCGGCAGGTCCTCGACGAGTACCCGGGGGAGCGGGTCGGTGTCGCCGAGGCCTGGACGCCCAGCGCCGAGCGCACCGCGCTGTACGTACGCGAGGACGAACTGCACCAGGCGTTCAACTTCCACTACCTCAACACCGGCTGGGACGCGGCGGCGCTGCGCGAGGTCATCGACGCCTCCCTCTCCTCGCTCGGCGCCGTCGGCGCACCCGCCACCTGGGTGCTGTCCAACCACGACGTGGTGCGCCACCGCACCCGGCTCGGCGGCGGCCACGGCCGGGGGCGCGCCGCCTCGCTGCTGATGCTGGCGCTGCCCGGCTCCGCCTACCTCTACCAGGGCGAGGAGCTGGGGCTGCCCGAGGTGACCGAACTGCCCGACGAGGCACGCCAGGATCCCTCCTTCTTCCGCTCCAGCGGTCAGGACGGGCTCCGCGACGGCTGCCGGGTGCCGCTGCCCTGGGCCGAGGAGGAGAGCGCCGACGGCGGCAGTTCCTACGGATTCGGCAGCGGCGGCAGCTGGCTGCCCCAGCCGCCCGGCTGGGGCGCCCTGTCCGTCGCCGCGCAGACCGGCGACCCCACCTCCACGCTGGAGCTCTACCGCACCGCGCTGCGGCTGCGCAGGGAGCGGCCCGAGCTGGGCGACGGCGAACCGCTGGAGTGGCTGCCCGCGCCCGAGGGCGTGCTGGTCTTCCGGCGCGGCGCGTTCGTGTGCGCGGCCAACACCCGCAGCCGGCCGGTACGGCTGGACTCCCGGCCCGGGGAACTGCTGCTGGCCAGCCGTCCGCTGGACCAGCAGGAGACGGCGGCCGGGGTCGAGCTGCCCGGCGACACGACCGCCTGGTGGGTCGCCGGATGACCGGTGCCCTCACCGCGCGCCTCGCCGACATCGCCGCGCAGGCCGAGGTCAGCGAGGCCACGGCGAGCCGGGTGCTGAACGGCAGGCCGGGCGTGGCCGCCACCACCCGGCAGCGGGTGCTGGCCGCGGTGGACGTCCTCGGCTACGAGCGCCCCGCGCGCGCCCGGCAGCGCAGCGCGGGGCTGGTCGGACTGGTCATCCCGGAACTGACCAACCCGATCTTCCCGGCGTTCGCCCAGGTCATCGAGCAGTCCTTGTCGGGGTACGGCTTCACGCCGGTGCTGGGCACGCGGATGCTCGGCGGCGCCACCGAGGACGAGCTGGTCGGCCAGCTGGTCGAGCGCGATGTGTCGGGCATCATCTTCCTCTCCGGCCTGCACGCCGATCTGACGGCCGACCCGGCCCGCTACGCCCGGCTGGCCGAGCGCGGTGTGCCGTTCGTCCTGATCAACGGCTACAACGACCGGATCAGCGCGCCTTTCGTCTCGCCCGACGACCGGGCGGCGGCTGCGATGGCGGTGGAGCATCTGCGCCAGCTGGGACACGAACGCATCGGACTGGCCGTCGGCCCGGAGCGGTTCGTCCCCACCCGCCGCAAGGTCGCGGGCTTCACCCGCGCGGTGCGGGAGGCCGGGTGCGAGCCGCGTATCCAGCACACGCTCTTCACCGTCGAGGGCGGCCACGCCGCGGCCGGTACGCTGATCGACCAGGGCTGTACGGGCATCGTGTGCGGCAGCGACCTGATGGCGCTGGGCGCCGTACGGGCGGCCCGGCAGCGGGGCCTGCGGGTGCCGCACCAGATCTCGGTGGTCGGCTACGACGACTCCGAGTTCAACGCCTTCACCGACCCGCCACTGACCACCGTCCGCCAGCCGGTCCGCGCCATGGCCAACGCCGCCGTCCACGCCCTGCTGGAGCCGATGGGCGGCAGCCCGATGGCGGAGACGGAGTTCGTCTTCCAGCCGGAGCTGGTCGTGCGGGGGTCGACGGCGCACGCACCCGGGGGCTGAGCGGAGCTTCGGAGCGCGAAGCTCGCCTACGAGGACGGCACCAGCCCCGCCTCGTAGGCGAGGATCGCGGCCTGTACGCGGTTCTTCATCTCCAGACGGGCCAGGATCTGGCTGACGTACGTCTTCACCGTGCCCTCGACCACGTGCAGCCGGGCGGCGATGTCCGCGTTGGACAGGCCGGCGCCGACCAGGCCCAGCACCTCCCGCTCGCGGGGAGTCAGCCCGGCGGTGCGGGCCTGGGCGGTCGCCCGGCGGCCCAGCTGCCCGGCGGCCATGTGCGTGATGACGTGCCGCGCCACGGCGGGGGAGAGGTAGGCGCCGCCCTCGTGGACGGCGCGTACGCCCGCCAACAGCTCCCTAGGATCACCGGACTTGAGGACGAAACCGGCGGCGCCGGAGCCGAGCGCGGTGGCGATGTACTCGTCCTCGCTGAAGGTGGTCAGCATCATCACCGCGCTGTCCGGGCAGGTGCGCCGCAGCTCGGCCGCCGCACGCAGCCCGTCCAGCTTCGGCATCCGGATGTCGAGCAGACACACATCGGGGCGGTGCCGCTGCGTCAGCGCGACGGCCTCCCGCCCGTCGGCCGCCTCCGCCACGACCTCGATGTCTCCGGCCGACGCGAGGATCGCCCGCACCCCGCCCCTGATCATCGCCTCGTCGTCCGCCAGCAGTACCCGGATCATCGTGTTCCCGTCCCCGCTCTCGCCCCGCTCACGGAAGCACGCTAACCCAGTGCCCGCAGGGCTCGCCCGGCGGCGCCGCTCCCCTGACGAAAGTGCAGTGGCGCCGACGACCAACGTGCACTGTCCGGGCTCCGGCCGCTGCCTACCGTCCAGGGCATGCTCACACTGCGCGGACTGACCAAGAGGTACGGCGGCAAGACCGTCGTCGACGACCTGACGCTGGAGGTGGCACCCGGCAAGGTCACCGGATTCCTCGGCCCCAACGGGGCCGGCAAATCCACCACCATGCGCATGGTGGTGGGGCTGGACGAGCCCACCTCCGGCGCGGCGCTGATCCGTGGGACGCCGTACGCCGAGCTGGCCCATCCGCTCCGGGTGGTGGGCGCACTCCTCGACGCGCGTGCCGCGCACCCACGGCGCACCGCCCAGCAGCATCTGCTGGCCATGGCCCGCAGCAACGGGATTTCCGCGCGCCGGGTGCCCGAAGTGCTCGACGCGGTCGGTCTGACTCAGGTGGCGGGCAAGCGGGCGGGCTCCTTCTCGCTGGGAATGGCCCAGCGCCTGGGCATCGCCGGTGCGCTGCTCGGCGACCCGGAGGTGCTGCTGCTGGACGAGCCCGTCAACGGCCTCGACCCCGACGGAGTGCTGTGGGTGCGCACGCTTCTGCGCTCCCTCGCCGCCGAGGGCCGGACCGTCTTCCTCTCCAGCCATCTGATGAGCGAGATGGAGCTGACCGCCGACCGGCTCGTGGTCATCGGCCGGGGCCGGCTGCTGGCGGACGGGCCGACCGCGGAGGTCGTCGGGGCCGGCGCCGGCCGCACCGTGTGCGTACGCGGCCCGCAGCACGGCGGGCTGGCGGCGCTGGCCGACCGGCTCAGGCGGGAGGGCGCCGAGGTGGCCCGGCCGGCGCCGGACGAGCTGTCCGTGAGCGGCGTGCCGCTCGAACGCGTCGGCGACCTCGCCCATGAAGGACATGTGCACCTGTACGAACTGCGCGCCGCCGAGGCGTCGTTGGAGGAGGCTTATATGCGACTGACGTCACAGAGCGTGGAGTACGCCCAGGAAGGGCGTACCGACCTGGAAGCGGGGGTGTGACGGTGGCTGCCGCCCTCGCCCCGCCCACGGCGGCCCCGCGCGGGACCCGCTCCCGCAGCGCGGGACTGCGCGGCGCCCTCGCCGCGGAGTGGACGAAGCTCGTCTCGCTGCGCTCGACCTGGTACCTGCTGCTGGGGGCGGCCGTGCTGACGGGGGTCATCGCCTCCGCGGCGGGGGTCCTCACGCACGACCCCGCCGCCTCGCCCGGCGACCCCGCCGTGATCGCCGAACTCAACGGCCTGGGGCTTGTGCTGGCGGCCCTGGCCATGCTCTCGGTCACCGGGGAGTACGCCACCGGGAGCGTCCGGACGTCCCTGCTGTGCGTACCCCGCCGAGGGCGCCTGCTGGCGGCCAAGACCTTGTTGCTCTCGGCCGTCACCTTCGTGGCCGGGCTGGTGTGCGGCCTCTTGGCCGTGGTGTGCGGGGCACTGACGCTGGAGGAGAGCACGTTCGACGCCGCCACCGTCTGCGGCCAGGTGTTCCTTGTCGGGACGCACGCCGCTTTGCTGAGCGTGATGACCGTGGGGCTGGCCGCTGTCGTACGCAGGTCGGCGGGGACGGTCACGGCGCTGTTCGGGCTGCTGTTCCTGGTGCCGATGGCGCTGGATGTGCTGCCCGGCGGCGACGTCCTCGTCGATCTCCTCCCGGCCGGTGCCTCGGAGGCCCTGGCCCTCGGTGGGAACGGCACCTACGGGCGGTCGGTCGCTCTGCTGCTGCTCGTCGGCTGGGCGCTCGCCGCGGTGGCGGCGGGTACGGCCGTGCTGCGGCGCCGGGACGCCTGACGGCCGCGTCGTCACGGGGGGGCCGAAGGTCAGCGGGTTGCCGACAGCCGCGCCGAGGCCCCCCGTTCGGCGCGTACGGCCAACGTGTTGCCGGTCACCTCCGCCGGGCCGTCCGCCAGGCCCTTGCCCCGCGCCCGCAGACGGGTGACGCTCTCGTCCGCCGCGGCCAGCACGTACCAGTGGCCCCGGGTGGACTTCCACAGCAGCCCGGTGAGCACATCCCGCTCGCGCGGGCCGCAGGCGCGGGAGTCCTCCGCACGGGAGGTGACGGCCCCCGGGCGTCCGGGCGGGGCCGGCGGCTGGAACTGCGTCATCACCCTGGCCCCCGTACCCCGCCAGGTACCGGCCCGGGTGCACACCCACGCCGCCTCGCCGTCCCCGTCCGGCAACCGCTGCCGGGCGAACTGCCAGGAGTTGACGGTCTTGACCCCCTGGTCGAGCACCGCGGGCAGGTGGCAGGCCGTACGTGCCAGCCGCTCGCGGGCCGCGGCGCCGGTGGCGGGCTCGCGGGCGGTGCCGTCCGTCAGCCGCGCCGGGGTCAGCTCGCCCAGATCCGTGTACAGCTGCGCGGCGGACGCCGCCCCCGGGCTGCCGGTCAGCGCCAGCCCCGGCCAGCTCTCGCAGTGGTGCGGCTGCGTGACCGGGAGCGGTACCGGCCCGGTCACCCCGTCCTCGCCGCGGGAGAGCTCACGGCCCGCCACGTCCGCCGGGTCGAGGAGGTCCACCTCGGCGGCGCGCCGGATCCACGGCGCCGTCAAATAGCGCACCTCGCCCTCCTTCCGGGTGACGGTCAGCGCCCCCGAAGCCGCCGTCTGCGCACCCGCCGTACGGGACAGCTCCAGCGACACCCCGTCCTTGGCCGCGGCCGAACCGTCGTCGGGGTCCAGGGGTTCGGCGTACCGCGCCACCCGCAGCCCGTCGTACAGCAGCACCACGGCGGCACCCTCCAGCCGTCCCGCGTACAGCAGTTGGGGCGGCCCCGGCGGTGGTCCCTCGGGGGTGCCCGGTGCCGCACTGACCCGTACGTCGGCGCGCGGCCGGGCCCAGGTGACCAGCGCCCGGCGCAGCAACGATTCATCGCGGGTGAGGGAGCCGCGGGCCGGCCATGCGGCGAAGTCCACGCGGGAGGCCCGACGCCAGGTGCCGGGCGGCACCCGGACCAGCGCGTCCGGGTCGAGGGCGCGCTCCCCGTCGGTGCCCCGCACCAGCGGGGGGCGGGCGGCGGCGTCGGGCCCCCAGGTGTCGCCGGGCACCCCCAGCATCCCGCCGCACACCAGCGCGGCGAGGACCGCCGTGCCGACGACCCGCCGCCGGCGGCGCCGCCGTACCACTTCGAGGGGGTGGGGTTCCCGCGTCCCGCACAGGACGCACGGCATCTCGGGACTGTCCGGGCTGCCCGGGCTGCCCGGACTGTCCGGAGGGGGCCGGTCGGCCGGTCCCGTGCGGGCTTGCGCGAGGGCGGCGTCCGGGTCCCGGACGTGGGCGGCCCGCAGCAGCCGCCGGATGTCCGGGTCCGCCATCGACTCCAGATGCCGCAGCGCGTACGCGGCACGGGCCTCGGCTCCGTCCCCGGGGCGGGCCAGTGCCGCACGCAGCACCCGAAGCCGCAGCCAGACATACGCCGGGTCCTCGTCCTGTGCGCCTTCCGGCTGCTGTCGCGTTTCCGGTCGCGTCTGCGGCCGGGGCAGCGCCGCCGTCGACGTGCACCGTCGGGGGAGTGCCTCACGGGTCAGCGCGTGCGCCTTGCGGGGGGTGTCGGCCAGCACGCAGTGCGCGAGCCGGACGAGTCTTCCGTAGTGCTCGACGAGGGCGAGTTCGGCCTGCTCGACGTCCAGGGTCCCCTCACTCACACCCCTCAGAACGAGGCGGGGCGTCACCGGGTCACCCCGAGGGCGCCGGTGGCGAGCGGCGACAAGCGCTCAGGCGAGGGGGGCGGGGACCTCGAGGGTGGCCATGGTGGGGCCGCCGGACGGGCTGCTCAGCGCCAGGACGCCGTCGAACTGGGCGAGGCGGCGCTGGACGCCCTGCAGCCCGGAGCCGGCGTCCAGGGAGGCACCGCCCTTGCCGTCGTCCGTGACCGTCACCCGGATCCTGGAGTCGCCCCCGGCGGATTCGTCGGCGACGTACAGCACATCGAGCCACACCTTCGTCGGCTCCGCGTGTTTGGCGGCGTTGGTCAGCAGCTCACTGACGGCGAAGTACACGGCCGTCTCCACCGGCTCGTCGAACCGGCCCGGCAGTTCGATGTCCTCCTCCACGGGGACCGGCATCCGCAGTGCCAGCGCGCGCAGCGCGTCGGGCAGGCCGCGTTCGGCGAGTACGGGTGGGTGGATGCCGCGTACCAGGTCGCGTAGTTCGGTGAGTGCCTCGGCGGAGTTCTCCCTCGCCTGCGCGATCATCTGCTTGGCCTTGGCCGGGTCGTGTTCGATCAAGGCCTCGATGGTGCCCAGGCTCATCCCCATGGCGACCAGCCGGGCCTGCGCGCCGTCGTGCAGATCCCGCTCGATACGGCGCAGCTCAGCGGCCGAACTGTCCACCGCGTCATGCCGCGTCTCGTACAACTGCTCCACCCGCTGCGTCAGCAGCATCTCGCGGGTGGGCTCCAGCATCGCCTTGGTGAGCTGGTGGTTGATCGGCAGCATCGGCGGCAGCAGCGCGGTGACGAAGCCGGCCGTCATATCGGCCGGCAGCCACACCATGTCCCGCCAGGTGGCGGGGTCCTTGAGCAGCAGCGTGCAGCGTTCGACCTGGCCGACGATGCCGCTGTGCGGCCGGCGCGGCAGGGGGCGGTACGGCTCGGGCACCTCCAGTCCGCCCCACTCGCGGACCAGCCGGCGCCGCTGGTTGGCGTACCAGCGGACGGCCTGCTGGGTGGGCGGCGTGGTGACGACGCCCACCCCGATCGGCAGCAGCACGATCGAGACGAGGGAGAGCGTGAACAACAGGATGGACACGGGAAGGGTGACGACCGCGAGCGCGGGCCCCCGGACGAGCGCCAGCATCAGCTCGTGCGTCTGTACCGCGGCCCGCGGCTTGTCCTCCGTCACGTCTTCCGTGTCCTCCACGCGTTCCCCACCCTGGCTCCCCCGTCCGCCCTACCCGGTCCGCCAGTCCGCGAACTCGACGAGGGCACGATCGCCGCTGCCGCCGTTGGTCGCCGACATGAACAGTCCGGTGTCCTGCTTGCCTGACGCGCCGGGAGTCTCGACGGTTGAGACCGTACGCCACGAGTTCCCGTCGTCGGTGGACAGCTCCCCCTTGTAGGAGGCGCCGGCCCGGGAGAGCCGCAGCAGGACCGGGGCCTTGACCCCGGAGACCGCCCGGTAGGTGTCCAGGGTCCCGTCGCCGTTGCTGTCGTACGACAGCACGACTCCGTTGCCGGGGGTGAGGGCGAGATTGACGAACCCGGCGGACCCCGGTGCGGAGAGGTCGTTGCGGACGACGATGCCCGCGCGGGCCCACGGCCCGCTGTTCTCCTGGGAGACGACCTTCACCGTCACCGTGCCGCCGTCGGCCAGCGCCCGCGCCCGGTAGACGGTGCCGAACTCGGCGGTGGCCTTCCACAGGTCCGCACCGGCGCCGTCGATCGCCCAGCGGCCGTCGAGGTGCCCGAAGACGGCCTCGTTGGTCGTCGCCGTCCGTACGCCGTCCGGCAGCGGGCCGGCGCGGTAGATCCGGCCGTCCTGGCCGATGGTCACCCGCTCCTGGCCCTCGGGTCCGTTCTCCACCTCCACCGTGTACTCCAGCGGCTCCAGCGGCTCGGCCAGTGGGCGGTCGGCGGTGGTGTACTGCCAGCGCACGGTCGCCATGCCGCCGGGGCTGACGGCCCGGTGCGAGGTGGGGTCCTGCGCCCGGGCACCGTCCAGGCCGCGCAGCGCGAGGTCGACGGCTCCGGTGGGGCACAGCCCGTTCTCGTTGCGGAAGTCGGCCCGTACGGTGCTGGCCTTGCCGGGCGCGACGGCGCGCGGCTCGGCGGAGACCTTCAGCGAGCCCTGGTAGGGCGCCTTGACCAGGACGTCACGGACCCGGGTGGCGGTGGTGTACGGGTCGGCGGCCGGCCGGGTGGGGTAGTCGTTCCGCTGCTTGGTCCAGGGCTCCTCCTCGGCGTACCAGTCGAACTTCTTCGGTGCCCGCCGCTGTTCGAGCGCGTCCTGCAGATCGTCGAGGAACGCCTTCCACTGCGGCAGGTGGAAGTCCCGGATCAGGCCCTGCCAGTCGCGGTTGGCGTAGTTGGCCAGCCGACCGCCGTCGGCCGTGGGGCGGTCGGCCCAGGTGGTGACCAGCACCCGGGCCGTCCGCTCCAGCTGGGCGCGCTCCGGCGCCGAGGCGGCCGAACCGCGGGCCGCCGCCAGCCAGGGGCCCAGCAGGAAGGCGCGGTGGCCGCCGGACATGTCGTCGGCCAGCTCCATCAGCTTCAGCCACAGCGCGGCCAGCTTCTTGAAGGTGGCCACGTCCTTCTTCTTGTAGGCGGCCTGCAGCTGCGGGATGAGCGACCAGGAGCGGTTGGCCAGGACCTGGCGGCCGGTGTCGGTCAGGTCGTAGCGGTAGGCGTCGGTCCCGCGCAGCCGCGCGTCCACGCCCAGCAGCGCATCGAACGCGGCGTCGAAGGCGGGCAGGTCGAAGGCGGGTGTGTGGGTGGCGTAGTAGGCGCCGGAGCGGGCCGTCAGGCTGGGGCGGGCCGCGAAGACGCTGTCGTGCGGCCGCCCGTCCTTGCTGCTGATGCGGTACGCGGTCTCCCGCAGCGCCGTCATCGCCTTCTTGGCCTTGGCGTCGGCTGCCCCGTACCGGATCTTCGCCCAGCCGTCGAACCAGGTGCCGCGGTCGACCGCCTGCTGCCGCCACGCCAGTTCGCTGAACAGCTCCAGTGCCGCCGCGTCGCGGTGGGTGGCCTCGGGCATGTAGCAGGTGCCGGCCAGCTTGCTGCCCCGCTTGTCGCGCCAGGCGGTGAAGCGCTCCGTCCACATGTGCGTCTTGGCGCCCATGGTGGTGCGCCCGCCGAAGTTGGGGATGGTGCCGAACGCGTACGGCACCCCGCCCCAGTCCTTCTCCCGGTCGGTGACCCGGTCCAGATCCGAGAGGCCGTCGACGATCAGCATCTTGTCCTTGGCGGCCAGCCCGTCGAGCAGGTCGCGGCGCGGGTTCTCCTGCCAGCCGAGAATCACCCAGGTGGCGCCGGGCCGTGCGGTGTGCAGGGCCTTCTCCACGGCCCGCGCCGCCTCGGGCACCGGCACGTCACCGGGGTCGCCGCCCTCGTGCAGCAGGTCCATCTTGAAGTGGTCGACCTCGCCGAACAGTTCCCGCTGGTGCTTGTAGAAGGAGGCCGCAACCTTGCGGAAGACCGCCGTACGCGGGTCCAGCCACGGCGGCCTGGCCAGCCCGCTCCACTTGCCCTGCGGCACGGTCCGCCCGCCCTTGTTGCGCTTGGCGAAGTCGGCGGGGACGGTGCCGAAGTAGCCCGGCAGCACGGGTTTCATCCCCAGCTCGCGCATCCGGCCCACGATCCGCTTGCCCAGCGCCGTGCGCCGATTCAGCAGCTCGGTGCTGATGGGGCCGCCGTACTCGGCCATGTTCTGCAGCAGCCACCACGGCTGATGGGTCGGCGCCGGGATCCAGGAGCGGGCCTCCTGGTCGCTGTAGCCGAAGTCGCGGAGCATCCGGTGGTAGACGGCTTCCTGGCCCGCGGTGACCAGCACCTCGTTGAAACCGTGCAGCGCGAGGACGTCCAAGAAGCGCTCCCAGTGTCCCCAGTCGGCGTACGGGGCGGTGTAGCCGTCGTGGGTGTCGTTGAGCGCGAACCGGTTGGCCACGGTGGCCCGCTGCGCGTGCTGTTTCCGGGGCGCGGGCAGCGTCTTGGGCAGCTCCAGCTGACTGCCGGCCCAGGAGATATGGGCGTCGCAGCTGTACTTGAGGTACCAGTGCACGCCCGTCAGCAGCGCCACAGGCCCGGTCCCGGCGACCCGGATGCGGCCTGCCCGGCCGGTGACCTTGAAGCGTTCGGGACCGCTGATCTGCTGGAGCGTGATCTGGTCGGCGTGCTGGGGGAGCAGCCGCTTGAGCGCCGCCCGCGCGGCGTCGGTGGCGGGCGCCTTCGCCCCGGAGGTGGTCGGTGCTTCCTGGAGTCCGCCCGTTCGGTCCGCTGCCATGGCGGGGAGATACCCGTTGCCCAGCGCGAGACCCGCGCCGAGTGCCCCTGTTGTGCCCAGCACGGCGCGTCTGTTGAGGGGGGAGCGCGCGGGGGGAACCGGGCGCGGATCGGACTGATCGGATTTGTCGTATCTTTCACGCTCGCTGATCGGCTCGTGCATGGGGGTGCCTCCAGGTGACGGATGTCCTGTCGGATGTCCTGCCGTAGGTGGCCCGTATGGGGCCCGTATGTGACCAAAGACACGTACGGGGAGGCACGGTAACGAAGCGGTCAGCCTCGGTCGAGGTAGGCGAGCACGGCGAGTACCCGCCTGTTGTCGTCGTCCGAGGGCGGCAGCCCGAGCTTTCCGAAGATGTTGGAGGTGTGCTTGGCCACGGCCCGCTCGGTGACGAACAGCTGCGCCGCGATGGCCGCGTTCGACCTGCCCTGCGCCATCAGCTCCATGACCTCCTTCTCCCGGGAGGTCAGACCGGCCATCGGCTCGTCCTGCGCGCGGCGCGTCAACAACTGCTGGATGACCTGCGGGTCCATCGCCGTACCCCCGGCGGACACCCGGCGTACGGCGTCCACGAACTGGTCCGCGTCGAAGACCCGGTCCTTGAGGAGGTAGCCCACCCCGCCGTTCCCGTCCGCCAGCAGCTCACGTGCGTACAACTGCTCGACGTGCTGCGAGAGCACCAGCACCGGCAGCCCCGGCCGCTTGCGGCGGGCCTCCAGCGCGCACTGCAGGCCCTCGTCGGTGAACGAGGGCGGCAGCCGTACGTCCACCACCGCCACGTCCGGCTCCAGCTCCTGCAGCGCCCGGCTCAGCTCCGGTCCGTTGTCGACCGCGGCGGCGATCTCGAAGTCGAAGGCCTCCAGCATCCGTACGAGCCCGTCCCGGAGCAGGAAAAGATCCTCGGCGATCACGACACGCACGGAAAACTCCAAAATCGCAGCGGGTTGAGCCGGATGGCGGCAGGGCGCCATGAATCTATCGGTGAATCTACCGGCCCGCGCCCTCGTCCAGGGCGGTGACGATCGCGTCGGGGCCACCCTCTCCCCGACCCCGGCCCGTCGGCGCCCCCACGCGGGCGAGCCCGAGCCCGTCCAGATAGTCGCGGACATGGACGAGACGGCCGTCGCGCACCCGCAGCACCAGCAGCCCAGCGAGGCGGAACGGACGGCCCCCGGCCTCCAGCGTCCCGGCCACCGTGTGCTCGGCGGTCAGCACCTGTGGGTCCGTGCTCCGGTGCACCACGACGTCGCGGATCTCCGTCACCCGGGCCCCGCCGCCGTCCCACAGTGCGCGGTGGCCCGCACGGATCTCCTCCCGCCCGGTGAAGCGGCCCGGCAGCCCCGGAACGGCGAACGGGAACTCGTGCACCCCGTCGACGGCGTACAGGCCGGCCAGCGCGTCGGCGTCCGACTCCAGCATCGCCCGGTGGTAGCGGACGAGGAGCTCGTGCGGGTCCGGCGGGTGCGCCCGGCCCTGGATGAGATCCCATCGGTTGCCGTACGGATCCCGGAAGACGGCGACCGTTCCGTACGGCTCCTTGCGGGGGACCTCCTCGAAGTGGACGCCTGCCGCGGTGAGACGGGCGTGCTCGGCGGCGAAGTCCAGGGTCCGCAGGAAGAACCCCACCCGTCCGCCTGTCTGGTCCCCGACCCGGCCCCGCTGGGCCGGGTTCGCGGCGCGGGCCAGCAGCAGGCCGGTACCGCCCGGCGCGGGCGGCTCCACCACGACCCACCGCTTGTGCGCGTCGAGACGGGTGTCCTCGCGTACGGCGAAGCCGAGGACGTCGACGTAGAACGCCAGGGCGTCGTCGTACTCCTCCACCAGGAGCGTGACCAGGTCGATCCGGTTCATTCCGGGTGTCCTTTCCGAACGTTTCTCCCTGGGGAGGGGCTCCCCGTCCGGCCCGGCGGGCACGGGGAGCCCCTTGGCGCGGCAGGTGCGGCGGATCAGCCGATGACGTCGCGTATCCAGTCGCGGTGCTCCGCGACGCTGGGGTAGATGTCGGGCGTGGTGCCGCAGTCCCCCACGGCCCGACTGGTGAGACCGGACAGCTGCCAGCGGCCGTTCACCTTCGTCAGTGCGGGAGCCCCCGAGTCGCCGCCGCAGGTACCGGCGTTGCCGTCCGGGTTGCCGGTGCAGAAGTCTCCCTCCCGGATGCCCCAGGCGTCCCCGTCCGCCTCGCCGGAGGCGCACTCGGGGGTGTCGGGAGCCAGCACCGGCAGCTCGACCTCGCGGTGCATGACGGGCAGCTGCGAGGGGTCGTTGCCCGTCGCCTTGGTGTAGCCCCACCCCGTCGCCTTGACGGTCTCACCGGCGGCTGGAGTGCGGGACGCCAGCGGCGCGGGCTTCTTGGAGACCGTGGAGGACAGCTTGATGAGCGCCAGGTCGTGGGCGCTCCCCTCGTCCTCGTACGCCTGGTAGCCCGGATGGACGACGAACTCGTCGACCTGGGCCACCTCGCCGCCTCGGGTGCGGTCCAGTGAGCCGACCCGTACGTGGTACGGCTTCGGGTCGTTCACCCCGGCCGCGGTGGTGACGCAGTGCGCCGCCGTCAGCACCCAGTCGGCCGCGACGAGGGTGCCGCCGCAGTAGTGGCCGTCGGGG
This sequence comes from Streptomyces smyrnaeus, assembly GCF_017676345.1. Lineage (GTDB taxonomy): Bacteria > Actinomycetota > Actinomycetes > Streptomycetales > Streptomycetaceae > Streptomyces > Streptomyces smyrnaeus. The sequence continues at coordinate 82,541 of NZ_JAFFZM010000019.1, forward strand.
TCGTCGCCGCGCTGCTTTTGCAGGGAGACGATGAACGAGTAGTTCTCGGTGGACTCCTCACCGCCGATGATCTTCGTCTGGTGTCCCGAGTCCCCGGCCGTGCCCGACTGCGGAGCCGCGTACGCGACCGTGCCCGCCGCGGCGAGACCCAGGGAGAGGGCCGAGACGCACGCCGCGCGCGCGGCCCTTGTGGTGCTCCGTACCGTGCGGCGTGCGAGGTTGCTTCCGAGGTTGTCCTGGCTGGTCTTGATGAGCCTGTCCTTTCTCTTCCGTCCCCGGCGCCAGGGCAGGCGCCGGGGCCTTGCTCTGTCGGGCGGCGGCCGGCGACGCTCTCCTCAGCCACCCCGGCGCGGCCGGACGGCGCACCGGGCTCCGCTTCGATGCCTTGGCACCGATGAACTGAGCCGGGGTGGCCTGAGCCGGAGTGACCTGGGCTTGGATGACCTTCGCCTCGGTGGTCTGCGCTTCGGTGGCTGCGCTTCGTTCGGCGGAGCCCCGCCGACGCCCTCCGCTGCGGCATCGGCCACCTCACCAGATGACACACGTATCCCCCCCGTGACCTGCGACGCGCCCATCCCATCTTCTCAACTCCCTTGTGTCCACGGCTTTTCGGGGATACCGGGAGGGGCGCGAGACCGGGGCGACCGGGGCTACCGGGGAGACCGGCGAGACGGGGGAAGACAGGGAAGGAGACGTGGGCGGGCCCGCCGACCCGCGGGTGCGCTCGGGCAGCGGTCGGGATAAGGTGCGGCGACCGGCAACGGATGTTCGAGCGACGCGGTGACACAGGGAGGTGAGACGCATTTCCGCTCCGGCAGACAACGCGCTCTCGCCTCGCGGCGTGCGGCCCCGCACCAGGTAGCGGAGGCCGGCGCAGGCGACGGGAGCGTTCCAGCACTGGAAGGGCTTCCATGCACCACCCCACCCACTCCACCACCCCTGCCTCTCACTCCTCCCGCCCCTCTGACCCCTCCCGTCCCTTCTCTCCCGACGACCTGGTCGAACAGCTCCGCGCGGCGGGCTGCGTCTTCGCCGAGGACGAGGCCCGGCTGCTGTGCGAGACGGCGGGCGGACCGGCCCAGCTGTGGGAGATGACCGCCCGGCGCGTCGCCGGGCACCCCCTCGAACACGTACTGGGCTGGGCGCAGTTCGCGGGCCTGCGGATCGCCGTCGACCCCGGCGTCTTCGTGCCCCGCCGACGTACCGAGTTCCTGGTACGGTGCGCAGCCGCGTCGGCTCCGGCCGAGGGGACCTTGGTCCTCGTCGACCTGTGCTGCGGTACGGGCGCGGTCGGCGCTGCCCTGCTCGCCGCCCTGGGAGGGCGCGGCGAACTCCATGCGGCGGACCTCGACCCGGCCGCCGTACGGTGCGCCAGACGCAACCTCGCCGACAACGGCGGCCATGTCCACGAGGGCGATCTGTTCACGGCGCTGCCCGACCGGTTGCGGGGCCGGATCGACGTGCTGACGGCCAACGTGCCCTACGTCCCCACCGCGGACATACCGCTCCTTCCGCCCGAGGCACGCGAGCACGAGCCGCGGCCCGCGCTCGACGGCGGGCCCGACGGCCTGGCCCTGCTGCGCCGCGTCGCCGCCGAAGCGGCAGGCTGGCTCGCCCCCGGCGGCGTCCTGCTGACGGAGACCAGCTCCCACCAGGCCGAACCCGCCGCCGGCATCCTGTCGGCCGCGGGCTTCGCCGTCACCGTGACCACCGATCCCGAGCTGTGGGCCACCACCCTGACCGCCCGGCGCCCCTGAGGCGCGGGAAGCACGCGGGCCGCAGCGGCGTTGGGGCGAGCATGTTGATCGGTGAGCTGGCGCAGCGTACGGGTGCGAGCCGACGCTCGCTCCGTTACTACGAACAGCAGGGACTGCTCGTGTCCAGGCGGACGGCCAAAGGGTGGCGCGCGTACGACGAGAGCGCCGTCAACCGGGTCCGCAACGTCAGGGAACTGCTCGCGGCGGGCCTCGGTACCGAGGACATCGTCCAGGTGGCGCCCTGCCTGGACATGAAGACCGAGGAGTTCATGGCCTGCCAGGACAGCCCCGCGGAGACCCTGGCGATGTACGAGCGACGGCTGGCCGCGGTCGAGGAGAAGGCGGCCGAGCTGGACCGGTACCGCTCCCGGCTGGTCGCCCGCATCGCCCGGCTCCGTGCCGCCGATCCGGCCACCTCGCTGGACGAGGTCCTGCGCCGCGCGGAGGAGTCGGAGGCGGGCCGGGGCCGCTGAGCCCCGGCCCGCCCGCCGGCGGCGCCGCGCACTTGCAGGTGACACCGGTGTCACTACCTACCGTGCGCCGCATGAGTACCGCACACAGTTCCGCGAGCAGCCGGCTGCCCGGCTGGCTCTTCGTCCTCTTCCTCACCCTGCTGGCCACCGCCACCGACGAGTTCATCATCGCGGGCGTCCTGCCGCAGGTCGCCGACGATCTGAGTGTCAGCGTCCCGGCGGCGGGTCAGTTGGTGACCGTCTTCGCCGTCGTCTACGCGCTCGGCGCTCCGACGCTCGCCGTGGTGTGCGCCCGCCTTCCCCGCCGTACGGTGACGGCCGCCGGGCTGGCGCTCTTCGTCGTCGCGAACGTCGCGGCGGCCCTCGCGCCGGGCTACTGGTGGCTGATGGCGGCCCGGGTGGTCGCGGCGCTGTGCGCGGCGGTCGTCACCGCGGCGGCGTTCGCCACCGCCGCCGCCGGAGCGCCTCGGGGCGCACAGGGCCGCTACCTCGGTGTCGTCACCGCGGGGATGACCGCGGCCCTGTTCACCGGGGTGCCCGTCGGCTCCTGGCTCGGCGGCGCGTTCGGCTGGCGGGCCACCTTCTGGCTGATCGCCGCCGTCGGCGCCGTCGCCGCGCTGGGCGTGGCGGCCACCGCACCGGCCGTGCCGGGCGAGGAGCCGGCACCGCTGCGCCGCCGCCTCGCCCCACTGCGGGAGCCGGCCGTGCTGCGCATGGTGGCGGTGACGTTCCTGGCGGCGAGCGGTGGGCTGATGTTCTACACCTACTTGGGCGCCTACACGGCCGAGGTCGCCTCCGGCTCCTGGGGGCTGCTGTCCTTCCTGCTCTTCCTCGTCGGCGCGGCCGGGCTCGCCGGGGCGCTGCTGGCGGGCCGCGCCACGGACGCCTGGGGGCCGGACCGGGGACTGCGGCTGGTGCTCGGCGGGCACACGCTGACGCTGGCGGTGGCGACGGTGCTGGTCTTCAGCGGTGCGGGCGGCCCGGTGGTGCTGGCCGTCGTCGTCGGCTGCTGGGCGGTCTTCGCCTGGGGGCTCAACCCGCCGGTGCAGGCCGGTGTGCTGGCGGCGGCCGGGCCGGAGGCGGGGATGACGGCTCTGGCGCTGAACATCTCGGGCCTCTACCTGGGCACCGGTGTGGCCGGGGCGCTGGGCGGCGCCGTCATCGGCGCGGCCGGTGTCCGGTACGTGCCGGCGGTGGCGACGGCGCTGCTGCTGTGCTCGTTCGCCCTCGCCTCGCTGCCCGTCCGCGCCCGGGGCGGCCTCACCGGGCCGGCAACTGCCGCTGTGCCGAGTGCAGCACCGAAGTGACCGTCTCCGCGAAGCGTGCCCCGCACAGGTGTTCCTCACCGGTGCGGGCCGCCGTCAGCAGGGCGTCGACCGCGCGGGCGAAGGAGGCGGCGGGTGCCTCGTCGCGCAGCGGCAGCTCGGCGACGCCTTGGGCGCCCCGCACCTCCGCGGTGACCCCCGCGGCGGCGGGCGGCACCGAGTGGGTCAGCGTGCAGGTGCTGGAGGCCCCCGAGGTGTGCCGCAGCGCGAGGTGCACGGTGTCTCCGAAGCCGCCGGGCGCGGCCGTCACCTCCTCGACGGGGCCGAGCAGCGGCAGCAGTACCGACAGCGCGTGCGGACCCACATCCCACAGGGCGCCCTTCTCACGCCGCCAGGGGGAGGCGGTGTACGGGGAGTCGGCGCCGCCGAAGACGGGGGAGAGCCAGTCGGCGCGCCCGATCCGCCAGTCGTCGACCGCGGCCTGCTCGCGCAGCCAGTCGCCGGTCGAGACGCAGAAGTGCAGCGTGAAGAAGACCACGCAGCCGACCCCGGCCCGCTCGACCGCTTCGGCGACGCCACGGGCGGCGTCGGGCGTGGTGGCGACGGGCTTGTCGAGCAGCAGATGGCAGCCGGCGTCGGCCGCGCGGACGGCGAGCGGTGCCTGTACGTCAGGGGGGAGCGCGACGGCGACCGCGTCGCAGGCGGCGAGGAGCGTGTCGAGGTCGGCGTACGGCCGGGTTCCCAGCCGGGCGGCGAGCGCTCCGGTGGGTTCGGGGCGCCGCCCCCACACCCCGACCAGCTCCACCTCGTCGTGGGCGGCCAGCGCGGGTCCGTGAGTGCGCTCCGCCCAGGGCCCTGTCCCCAGCAGTCCGAACTTCATACCGAGCAGCGTACGAGGTCCCGCCCGGCCGTCCCGGAGCGCCCGGGGCACCCCGGGGCGGCGACGGCATGGCCCGGATTGCCCCATCGGTGCCGAATATCGCCGGGCAGGCGCCCTTGTTCGGTGCGTCCCGTAGCCAGCGGCGCGACCGGGGCGCAATCTTGGCGCCGGTCAGGTGCGAGCGAGGGAGACGGGCGATGGCTGAGCTGTTCATCGACGGGGAGTGGCGGCAAGCCACCGCCGGCGGGCGGCGGGACGTGATCAACCCGTTCGACGCCTCCGTGATCACCACGGTCGACGAGGCCGACGAGACCGATGTCGACCTGGCCGTACGCGCGGCCAAGCGGGCCTTCGAGCGGGCCGACTGGTCCTCGGCGCCCACCCGGCGCCGCGCCGACGTCCTCTACCGCGTGCACGAGCTCCTGCTCCGCGACCAGGAGGAGATCGCCCGCACCGAGACCCTCGACACCGGCAAGACGCTCACCGAGGCCCGCCTCGACATCGAGGACGTCGCGAACGCCTTCCGCTACTACGCCGAGCTGGCCGGCAAGGACGGCGGCCGGGTGGTCGACGTGGGCCCCGACGTGCTCAGCCGCGTCGTCTACAACCCGGTCGGCGTCTGCAGCCTGATCGCACCGTGGAACTATCCGCTGCTGCAGGCGTCCTGGAAGGTCGCCCCCGCGCTGGCCGCCGGCAACACGCTCGTGCTCAAGCCCAGCGAGACGACGCCGCTGTCCACCATCGCCATGATCCGTCTGATCGCGGAGGCCGGAGCGCCGCCCGGAGTCGCCAATCTGGTGCTCGGCTCCGGCGCGACCGTCGGCGCCGCCCTGACCACCCACCCCGAGGTGGACCTGGTCTCGTTCACCGGCGGACTGGCGACCGGGCGGAAGATCATGGAGAGCGTCGCGCCCGACGTCAAGAACCTCGCCCTGGAGCTGGGCGGCAAGAACCCCAATGTGGTCTTCGACGACGCGGACTTCGCCGCCGCCGTCGACTACGCGCTGGACGCCGCCTTCCTCCACTCCGGCCAGGTCTGCTCGGCCGGTTCGCGGCTGCTGGTGCAAGAGAGCATCCACGACGAGTTCGTGGCGGCGCTGGGCGCCCGGGCCAGCGGTATCCGGCTCGGCAACGGGCTGGAGCCGATGACCGAATCGGGGCCGCTCAGCTCGGCCGAACACCGCGCCAAGGTGGAGAGCTATCTGGAGATCGCCCGCGAGGAGGGCGCCCGGCTGGTCACCGGCGGGCGCCGCCCGGACGACCCCGAACTGGCCAACGGGTACTTCCTGCTGCCGACCGTCTACGCCGACTGCGACCGCTCGATGCGCATCGTCCAGGAGGAGATCTTCGGCCCGGTCGTCACCGTCGAGCGGTTCCGCACCGAGGACGAGGCCGTCGAGCTGGCCAACGACACCCGCTACGGGCTGGCCGGCGGAGTGTGGACGAGCGACGCGGGCCGCGCCCAGCGGGTCGCCAACCGGCTGCGGCACGGCACGATCTGGATCAACGACTTCCACCCGTACGTACCCCAGGCCGAGTGGGGCGGCTTCGGCCGCTCGGGCATCGGCCGCGAACTGGGGCCGACCGGGCTGCGCGAGTACCAGGAGGCCAAACACATCTACCAGAACCTCTCACCGGCCCCCTCCGGCTGGTTCAAGGGCTGAGGCACGAGACGGCAGGAGAGGAACACCGACCGGTATGAACGCGAACGACGCGAGCCGCTCCGGCGACGAGCACACCTACGACTACGTCATCGTCGGCGGGGGCACGGCCGGCTCCGTGCTGGCCGCCCGGCTGAGCGAGGACCCCGACTGCCGGGTGTGCGTCATCGAGGGCGGGCCCAGCGACGTGGGCGACGAACAGGTGCTGCGGCTGCGCAACTGGATCAACCTGCTGGAGTCGGAGTACGACTACGGCTACACCACCACCGAACAGCCCCGCGGCAACTCGCACATCGTCCACTCCCGGGCCAAGGTGCTGGGCGGCTGCTCCTCGCACAACACGCTCATCAGCTTCCTCCCCTTCCCCGAGGATTTGGACGAGTGGGTGGGGATGGGCTGCGCCGGCTGGGACCCGGTGACCGTCCTGCCGTACCGCAAGCGGCTGCGCAACAACATCGTTCCCGTCGGTGAGGCGGACCGCAACCCCATCGCCCGGGACTTCGTGACCGCCGCCGCCGACGCGCTGCACGTGCCCGTCATCGACGACTTCAACCGCCGCCCCTTCTCCGACGGCGTCGGCTTCTTCTCCCTCGCCTACGACCCGGAGACCAACAAACGCTCCTCGGCCTCCGTCGCCTACCTCCACCCGATCATGGACAAGCGGCCCAATCTGACGCTGAAACTGCGCACCTGGGCCTACCAGCTGGCATCCGACGGCGCCGGGCGGCTCACCCGCGTCCGGGTGCGGTACGCCGACGGCAGCACGGGCACGGTACGCGCCGAGCGCGAACTGCTGCTGTGCGCCGGGGCCGTGGACACCCCGCGACTGCTGCTGCTCTCCGGAATCGGCCCCGCCGACGAGCTGCGCGCCCTCGGCATCGAGGTGCGCGCCGACCTGCCCGGTGTGGGGGAGAACCTGCTCGACCACCCCGAGTCGGTGATCGTGTGGGAGACCCACGAGCCGCTGCCGCCCAACTCCGCGATGGACTCCGACGCCGGACTGTTCGTACGGCGCGACACCAGCCAGCCGCGGCCCGATGTGATGTGGCACTTCTACCAGGTGCCGTTCACCGTCAACACCGAGCGCCTGGGCTACCCCACACCCCCGCACGGGGTGTGCATGACCCCGAACGTGCCGCGTGCCCGCTCCAGCGGGCGGCTGTGGCTGCGCAGCTCCGACCCGGCCACCCATCCCGCCCTGGACTTCCGCTACTTCACCGACCCGGACGGCCACGACGAACAGACCATCGTCGACGGGCTGCGCCTGGCCCGCGAGGTGGCCAACGCCGCACCGCTGCGCGACTGGCTGAAGCAGGAGATCGCCCCGGGCCTGCGGGTGAGCACGGACGCCGAACTGTCGGAGTACGGCAGGCGCGTGGCGCACACCGTCTACCACCCGGCGGGCACCTGCCGGATGGGCGCCGCCGACGACCCGGCGGCTGTCGTCGACCCGCTGCTGCGGCTGCGCGGGCAGGAGGGGGTGCGGGTGGTCGACGCCTCCGTCTTCCCGACCATGCCCACCATCAACCCCATGGTGACCGTGCTGCTCGTCGCGGAGCGCGCCGCCGACCTGATCACCGGCCGACCGGGGCCGCAACCCGAGGGGGGCGAGCGCTGAGGCGGCGGCGACCGGCGGTGGCCTTACGCCGCTAACGGGGGCGGCACCCTGCGAAGTGCCGCAGGGCGCCGCCCCCGTCCGCTCGCACGGCATCCGTCAGCGGACCTGCTCCGAGGGCCGGTCGGTGCCCTGCTGCGGGCGCCCGTAGGGCCCCGCACCCCACGCCTCCAGTGGCGTGCTCCCGTCCGGCGAGGGCGAGGCGGTGACCGGTGCGCCGGCCTCACCGTGCTCCATCCGCGGCAGCCGGTGCAGCCAGCGCGGCAGATACCAGTTCCGCTCGCCCAGCAGCATCATCACCGCGGGCAGCAGCACCATCCGCACCACGGTGGCGTCCAGGAAGACGGCCACCGACAGGCCGACCCCCATCTGCTTCATGTCCTGCATCGACAGTGTCGCGAAGACCGCGAAGACGGCCACCATGATGAGCGCCGCACCGGTCACCGCCGAGGCGGTGGCCCGGATCCCGTCGCGGATCGCCTCCCGGGTGCTCATGCCCCGGTCCTTCGCCTCCCGGATCCGGGAGACCACGAAGACGTGGTAGTCCATCGACAGACCGAACAGGACGACCAGGACGAACAGCGGCATCCACGACTCGATCGCACCGACCGCCTCCGTCCCGAACAGCTCGGCGCCCCAGCCGTGCTGGAAGACCGCCGTCATCACCCCGTAGGCCGCACCCACCGAGAGCAGATTGAGAACGATCGAGGCCAGCGCGATGGGCACCGAGCGGAAGCAGACGAGCATCAGCAGGAAGGTGACGACGGTGATGAAGACGAACACCGGCACGATGCCGTCCTTCAGCTGGTCGTTGAAGTCCTTGGAGCCCGCGAGCTCCCCGGTGACGTAGACCTGCCCGTCGGCGGCGACCGGTGCCAGCTTCTCCGGTACCAGCGTGCCGCGCAGCGTGTCGAGCGCGGCGAGGGAGGTCTCGTCGGTGCCGTCGCCCGCCAGGGGGACGTCGACGACCGCCACGTTCTGCTTCGGATGCACGGCGGTCTCCACGCCCCGGCCGAAGTGGCCGGTGTCCTCGCGGACCGTCTTCTCGAAGTCCGTGAGCGCCGCGCGGACCCCGGCCGAGCGGATGTCGTCGGCCTTGAGGACGACGCGGGCCGGTGCCGGGCCGCCGGGGAAGGTCTCGCTGATCTTCTCGGCGCTGACCCGCAGTTCGGTGCCCTTGGGCATCTGCTTGTCGAGGGAGAGCTGTTCGGTCTTCATCCCGAGCGCGGGCGCGGCCAGCGCCAGCATCACCACAGCGGCCAGGACGGCGAACAGCCCCGGAGCCGCCAGCACCGGACGCAGCAGCGCTGCGGAGACCCGTCCCGCGGGCTTGCGCCGCCCCGCGGCACGTTCGCGCTTCCGGCCTCCCAGGAAGGGGACCTTGCCCTTGTCGACACGGTCGCCGAGCCAGGACAGCAGCGCGGGCAGGATGGTCACCGAGCCGAGCATCGCGATGAAGACGACCAGGATCGTGGCGACGGCGAAACCCTTGAACAGCAGCAGCCCCGACAGGAACATGCCCGCCATCGCCACCATCACCGTCACACCCGACACCAGCACGGCACGGCCGCTGGTGGCCGCGGCGATCCGCAGGGCCGTGTCCGCGTCCCGTCCGGCCGCCCGCTCGTCCCGCTCCCGCCGCAGATAGAACAGGCAGTAGTCGACGCCGACGGCGAGCCCCATCAGCAGCATCACGGAGTTGGTCGTCTGGTCGATGTGCAGCTGGCTGGAGACCAGCGCGAGGATGCCGTTCGCGGCGAGGAACGCGGTCAGCGCGAGCGCCACCGGCAGCAGTGCGGCCACCAGCGCGCCGAAGGCCACCAGCAGGATGCCCAGTGCCAGCGGAACGGCCGTCCACTCGGCCTTGGCGAAGTCCTCACCGAGGATCTTGTTCAGCCACTTCATGGCGCTGGCCTCGCCGTACTGGTGGATCTCCACGCCGTCGCCGCTGTGGGCCGCGCGGACCTCGCCGACCGCGTCGATGACCTCGTTGATGGGCTTCTCGTCGGTCGAGTCCGGATCACCCCGCATCTCGAAGCCGATGAGGCCCGCCTTGCCGTCCTTGGAGGGGAGGGGGTCACTGACGTTCTCGACCCGGCCGGTGTCCTCGACCGCCCGGACGACCTCCCTGGCGGTCGCCCGCCAGCCGTCCTTGTCGGCGCTGGAGACCATCACCGACTCGGCGGGCGGCTCGTCGATCCCCGCCTCCTCCAGGATGGCGGTCGCCCGCGCCGAGTCCCGTACGGACTGCTCGCTGTCGGTGGGTTCGGTCAGCCCCGTCATCCCGCCGAGCACCGCGGCGAGCACGACGAAGAGCAGCCAGCCGAAGACCGCCGTCTTACGGTGCCGGGTGCTCCAGCCGCCGAGCCGCGCGGCGAGCCCCTGGCGGGGCGGCCGGCCGGGCACCTCCCTTCCGCTGCGAGAGGTGGTGGGTGTCGAAGGTCTGCGCATCGGGCTCTCCCCGTTTCCGTGGCTCCGCCGGTGGCCTGTTCCAGCCGCTGGAGCTGCCTGTGCTGGGCAGTACCGACGCTAGAAACGGCGGGCCGACGGCCACAGCCGCCGAGCACCCGTAACCGGGAGGCACGAACACCCCTGGTGGAGAAGGAAAAGGCGAGCCGCGTGGTGGTGCTAGGTCTACCTACTGGACGGGAGCCCGGGCCAGTGCGCGGCCCCGGCGCCGGGGGCAGACTGGCAGAGTGCCGGAAAGTGGCACGGGGGCCGATGGTGACCGACGGAGCCGGGGGCGAGTGGTGAGCGGGTACGAGAAGTGAGCGGGACGAAGGTGACCGAGGCCAAGGGCACGGTGACGGGGCGGAGCGACGGCGCGGAGCGGCAGGCCCCGCACCGGCAGCGGCGGCGTGCGGGAAGCCCGGCCGCGGCGCTGCTGGCGACCGCCCGCGGCCTCGTGCTGATGGTCCTGTCCCTCGGCGTCTCCCTCGCCCTGTTCCTGCTGACGCTGGTCTCCATGGTGCTGATGCTGCTGGGCTTGGGGGTCTTCACCACCCCCTGGCTGCTGCACCTCGTGCGGATGCACGCCAACCAGCGCCGCGCGCTGGCCGGCGCATGGGCGGGCCTGCACATCGGTCCCCCGTACCGACCGCTGCCGCCCGGCCCACGCGGAGTGACGGGCCATGTCGAATGCTGCGTCCTCATGCTCAAGGACCCGGCCACCTGGCGGGACTTCGTCTGGCTGATCACCGATGCCGTCTTCGGCTTCGTCCTGGCGCTGCTGCCGGTGGCGCTGATCGGCTACGGCATCGAGGGCTGGGTGATGTTCGCGGGCGTATGGCGCGCCGTGGCCGGCGACTACTGGTACGGCTTCATCCATCTGGACACCTTCGGCGACGCGGCACAGTCCGCGGCTCTCGGCAGCTTCGTGCTGCTGCTCGGCCTCTACGCCAACCCGCATCTGATCGCGGCCCACTTCCAGCTGGCCCGGGGGCTGCTCGCCCCCACCCGCGGCGCCCGGCTCGCCCACCGGGTGGAGCAGTTGTACGAGACGCGGCATGACGCGGTGGACAGTTCGGCCGCTGAGTTGCGCCGTATCGAGCGGGATCTGCACGACGGCGCGCAGGCCCGGCTGGTCGCCATGGGGATGAGCCTGGGCACCATCGAGGCCTTGATCGAACACGACCCGGCCAAGGCCAAGCAGATGATCGCGCAGGCGAGGGAGAACTCCGCCGAGGCACTCACCGAACTACGCGACCTGGTACGCGGCATCCACCCACCCGTACTCGCCGAACGCGGCCTGGGCGACGCCGCGGAGGCCCTCGCCCTGCGGATGCAGCTGCCCGTCGAGGTCGATGTCGAGCTGCCCGGCCGGTTCGCGGAACCGGTCGAGTCGGCCGCCTACTTCGCGGTCAGCGAGGTTCTCACCAACGCGGTCAAGCACGCCGAGGCCGAGCACATCTGGCTGGACATCCACTACACCGACGACGCGGGCGGCATGCTCCGGATAGCCGTCACCGACGACGGCCAGGGCGGCGCCGACGTCTCCCAGGGCTCGGGCATCGCCGGTATCGAGCGCCGGCTGGGCCCGTTCGACGGCATCCTGGCCCTCAGCAGCCCGCCGGGCGGCCCCACGATGGTCACCATGGAGATCCCCTGCCGCCCCCTGGCCCCGGCCTGACCACCGTCACGTCCGAGGCTCCGCCTCGGACCACAGCTCGCGCGCCAGCCCGGCCAGCTCCCGCACCGCGGGTGTCATCGCGCGGGCGGCGTGGCGGACGAAGAAGATGTCCAGCACGGGCTCGTGTTCCCACGGCAGTACGGCCAGCTCACCCCGAGCGATCTCCTCGTCCACCGAGGACGCCGGAGCCAGGCCCACCCCCAGCCCCGCCGCCGCACACCGCCGCAGCGCCTCCAGACTGAAGAACTCGATTGTCTGCGGAGACAGCCCCGCCCGGCTCAGTTCGCGTTCCATCACCACCCGCTGGACGCACCCGGGCTCCAGCAGCAGCACGGTCTCGCCCGCCAACTCGGCGGTGGAGACCAGCGGCTTCCCGGCGAGCGGATGCTCCGGCCGGCACACCAGCCGGAGGGGTTCGCGCCGCATCCGCTCGGCCCGCACCCCGGGAGAGTCGACGGCCTCCTCCTGGAGGAACCCCGCGTCGAGGGTGCCCTCCGCCAGGGCGTCCAGCAAAGGGCCACGCCCCGCGGGCTGGAAGGCCAGCCGCAGCAGCGGGAACCGCGTGCGCATGGCGCGGAGAACGGGCGGCAGGTGGTAGGCGGACAGGCTCTCCGGGGCGGCCACCCGCAGGGTGCCCCGTACCTGGTGCGGGTCCTCTCCCGCGCCTCGTACCGCCTCCCGGGCCTGCTCAGCCTGACCGAGCAGCGCGCGTGCGTGTCCGCACAGTTCCCGGCCGGGTTCGGTCAGCGTCACCCGCCGCCCCAGCCGTTCGAACAGCGCCACGCCCAACTCCGCCTCCAGGGCCTTGATGTGCGCCGTGACACTGGACTGCACGTACCCCAGCTCCCGTGCGGCCCGGGTGAAATGGAGGTGACGTGCCACCACGAGGAAGGTCTCCAGTTGTTTGAGCTCCATGCCCGCCGAGACTAGCGGCATGGATCGGTGCTGCCGATGGGTTGGATCGAGAACATTCGTTGGACTCGATGAGTGTCGGCGATCTACAACTCGTACATGAGCAGCGTCCGTTCCCGCCGCACCCACCCGAGTCGTTCCGCACCCCACGACACACCCCACGGCGCACCGCCCGCCGGGCCTCGTACCGGGGCCACCGCACCCGGGCTGGCGAGCCGCCATTTCCTCCTCCTGCTCGCCGCCACGTTCGCCACCTTCGGCAGCGCCACGCCGATGCTTTCTGTCGTCCCGCTGTGGGCCGAACACGGTGGCAGCGGACACGGCGGAGCGGGCGCGACCACTGCCGTGCACATGGCGACCACCGTGGCGACGCAGATCGTCACCGGCCGTATCCTGCGCCGGCTGCCGGCTCCGCGCGTGCTGTGCGTGGGCGCCCTGCTGATCGGCCTGCCCACCCTGGGCTACCCCGTCACCGCCGCACTTCCCTGGACGGTGGCGGTCTCGGCCGTCCGGGGGGTGGGCTTCGGCCTGGTCACCGTCGCGGGCAGTGCTCTCGCCGCCCGGCTGGCCGGTCCGGGACAGCGCGGCAGGGCGGTGGGCTGGTACGGCGTCGCCGTGGGGCTCCCGGCGGCGGCGCTGGTGCCGCTCGCGGTCTGGGCGGTGGCGGAGTTCGGCTTCGTCCCGGTCTTCTGGGCCTCCGCCGTCCTGGGGACGCTCGCGGCCCCGCTCGGCGTCGCCGTCCTCGCCGGGCACCACCCCTCGCGGGTCCGTCTCCCGGCACCTGACCCGGTACCGGGCGCCCCGCAGGCCGGCACCGGGCCGGGCGACACCGCCTCGACGCCGGCTTCGCGGAGCGGGCACGTCCCGGTGCGCCGCCTGCCCGTGCGGCTTCTGGCGGTGCCCGTTCTGCTGCTCCTGGCCCCCGTGTGCGCACTGGGCAGCCTGATGTCCTTCCTGCCGCTCGCCCTCGCACCCCACGCCGCCCCGGCCGCGCTGCTCACGCTCTCCGCCGCGCTGACAGCCGGCCGCTGGGCTGCGGGGGAGTGGAGCGACCGGCGCGGCGGCACCGGCCGCTTCATGGCGCCGTGCGCGGCCCTGTGCGCGCTGGGAACGGGGGCGTTCGCCCTCGTCGGCGGCGGGGGGACGGCGGCGGGCGGTGCCGTGGCGCCGGGAACCGGCGCGGCGGTGGTGGCAGCCCTCGCGTTCGGGCTGGCCATGGGCGCGCTGCAGAACGACACACTCGTGGCGATGTTCCACCGGGCCGGCCCCGAGCACCACGGAACGGTCAGCGCCGCCTGGAACATGACGTTCGACTCGGGCTACGGCGCCGGCGCGCTGCTGACCGGCGCCATAGCCCAGGTCTTCTCCCTCAGCCTGTCCGCGGCCTTCGGAGTCCTGGCCGTCCTCATCGTCGCCACCCTGCCCGTGGCGGCCGCGCTGCAGCTTCCCCGAAGCTCACACCAGGGCTGAGACCTTGTCCCGGTACTGCCGCACCGCTGCCGCGTCCCGGTACGGCTCCAGCCGCCGCTCGAAGTCCCGTACGTACTCGTGCGCCCGCACCGACCGCATCTCCGCGGCCTGGTGGGCCGCCTCGGCGCCCAGCGCGCAGGCCTGCTCGATCTCGCCCAGCCCCAGCCGCGCCGTGGCCAGCACCACCCGGCAGAACAGCCGGCTGCGGGCGAACCCGGCGCTGCGCAGCTGGAGCGAGCGCTCGGCGTGCTGTGCGGCGGCACGATACTGCTGGAGGTCCCGGTGGCAGTGCCCGAACTCGTCGGCCAGCTGCGCCTCGTCGAAGAACCGCGCCCAGGCGGGGACGTCCTCGCTGGGCCTGGCGGCCTCCAGCGCCCGCTCAGCGCGGGCCAGCGACGCCGTGCAGGCCCGTACCTCGCCCAGCACCCCGTGGCCGCGCGCCTCGGCGGCGTGCAGCAGCGCCTGGACCACCGGCGGCACCGAGGTGCCCACGCCCTGCTGGGCGACCCGGGCCAGCTGCACCGCCTCGCGCCCGTGTCCCAGATAGACGGCCTGCCTGCTCATGGTCACCAGCACATAGGCGCCGAACGCGCGGTCGCCGGCGGCCTGCGTCAGCCGCAGCGCCTGGACGAAATAGCGCTGCGCCAAACCGTGCGCCGCGATGTCGTAGGAGGTCCAGCCCGCCAGCCGGGTCAGATCCGCGGCGGCGGCGAACAGCCGCCGGCCCAGCTGCTCCCCGTAGACGCCGCGCAGCATCGGCTCGGCCTCGTGCTCCAGATACCGCACCAGGGCCTGCCGCGCATGCCCACCCCCGTAGGCGTGGTCCAGGGCGCGGAAGAGCTCGCACACCGAGCGCAGCGCCGCCACATCACCGCCGGAGACCCGCTGGCCGGGGCCGCGCTCCACCCGGTCCAGCCGGGCGGCGGCCAGCGACGGCGGCCTGTTCGCCGCTCCCGCACCGCCGCCGAGCCGGGACTGCGCCGGGACCCGCAGCCCACCGCCGTGCCCCGCGCCGCCCGCCCCCGGGTGCCCGGCGGCGGCCCCGTGGCCGTGACCGGGACCCTGCCCCGGCCCGTGGTGTCCGTGCCCCGGCCCCGGTCCCTGTCCACGTGCCGTGCCCAGCCCGCCGCCGACCGCGGACTGCCCGGGCCCGTGTCCGGGGCCCGTCGAACCGCCGGCCGAACCGTGGCCGCCGTGGCCGCCGGGGCCTGCGGGGCCGCCCGAGCCGTCCGGTTCCGGGCCGCGCGCCACCCGCTCGTCCGCCCGGCCGATCAGCCAGTCCCGGCTCGGTACCACGAGCCCGGCCGGAGTGAACGCGATCTTGCGCAGCTCGGCGTGGCTGCCGGAGTCCTTACGCCACAATCCGCTGACGATGTCCACCGCCTCGGCGGGCGTCGCCGCGAACTCCAGCCCCGCGTACACCGGCGCGCACGCGTCGAGGCCGAGGTCCTGAGCCGTCAGCCGCCGCCCCAGGCGGCGGGTGAAGACCTCGGCGATCAGGGCGGGGGTGGTGCCTCTGGGCTGCTGGCCGCGCAGCCACCGGGTGACCGATGTCTTGTCGTAGCGCAGGTCAAGACCGTGTTCGAGTCCGAGCTGGTCCACGCGCCTGGCCAGGCCCGCGTTGGAGAAGCCCGCCTCGGCGATCAGGGCGGCGAGCTGGCGGTTGGGGATGCGCTGCTGGGATGGCTGGGCCGCGTCGTTCACGGACTCCCCAGGTCGTTCCATCGTCATCAGGTCTACGGTCTCCTGCCCTCACGGCTTGTGTCAGACGCCGGGGCGCCCTGCTGGAACGGCGCGAATGTAACGGTCCCTCGTACATCGTTCGCCCCCTTCGTCGCGTATTCATCCATACGTGTGAGGGGGCAGCCACCTGCGAGGACGGTGCGCGACGGCCGTACAGTGGCTGGGGGCGCGAGCGTGGAGCAGCCCGCCACCCCGGGTGTGCGAAGCGGGCTTACGAAGGAGAGAAGGCATGGGAGAACCCCGGCCGGCGGGTCCGGCGGACGGTCCGGTGGAGGGCGAACTTCGCTTCGTCCACCTGGGATTCGGCGACAACGCCGTCGACTACCTGGACGCCTGGCAGGAGCAGAAGCGGGTGCACGCCGCACGCTTCGCCGACGAGATCCCCGACACCTGTCTGATGCTGGAGCACCCTCCGGTCTACACGGCCGGGCGGCGCACCGAGGACAGCGAGCGCCCGCTTGACGGCACCCCGGTGGTGGACGTCGACCGGGGAGGCAAGATCACCTGGCACGGTCCGGGCCAGCTCGTCGGATACCCGATCCTGAAGCTGCCCCGCCCCGTCGACGTCGTCGCGCACGTCCGCCGTCTCGAAGAGGCCATGATCCGCGCCTGTGCCGAGCTCGGCCTGGCCACGACGCGGGTCGAGGGCCGCAGCGGTGTATGGGTGCTGGGCGACGCCGTCGAGAAGCCTGCCCGGGGCGCGGGGAACACCACGCCGGGCGGCGACTCCTCCGGGCTGGCGCTGGACTTCGATCCCCGGCTGAACCAGGAGGACTACGACCCGCGCCTGATGGGCCCGGAGTACGCGCCCTCCAACGCGGGCCAGCGCGGTGAGGACCGCAAGCTCGCGCAGATCGGCATTCGCGTCTCCAAGGGCGTGACCATGCACGGTTTCTCGTTCAACTGCAATCCGGACACGACCGGTTTCGACCGGATCGTCCCCTGTGGCATCCGCGATGCGGGCGTCACCTCGCTCTCGCAGGAGCTGGGCAGGAATGTTCCGGTCTCCGAGGTGCTTCCTCTCATGGAGAAGCACCTGCGCGAGGTACTGGAGTCCGCGACCCCGCTGCCCCGCGCGGTCTGAGCCGCCGCCGGTCCTGCCGGTGCGGCCCCACCCGGGGCCGCCACCGGCGGGACCGCCCCGGGGCGCTGCCGTGGGCCGCGCCCCGGGCTCCTTCGGGCCAGGGTGTTTCCTGGGCTCCGGCCCGTACGAAAGCCGTAATCCGCAGGCGTAGGCTGATACCCGCCGCTGAATCGAAAGTACGTAGGGAGCCGGACGTGTCCGCTGTCGCACCCGACGGTCGCAAGATGCTCCGCCTGGAGGTCCGCAACAGCCAGACCCCCATCGAGCGCAAGCCCGAATGGATCAAGACCCGGGCGAAAATGGGCCCCGAGTACAACGCCCTCCAGAGCCTGGTCAAGAGCGAGGGGCTGCACACGGTCTGCCAGGAGGCGGGCTGCCCCAACATCTTCGAGTGCTGGGAAGACCGCGAGGCGACCTTCCTGATCGGTGGCGAGCAGTGCACCCGCCGCTGCGACTTCTGCCAGATCGACACCGGCAAGCCCGCCGAACTCGACCGCGACGAGCCCCGCCGCGTCGCCGAGTCCGTCCGCACGATGGAGCTCCGCTACGCGACCATCACCGGCGTGGCCCGCGACGACCTCGACGACGGCGGCGCCTGGCTCTACGCCGAGACCGTGCGGCAGATCCACGGGCTGATGCCGGACACCGGCGTCGAACTGCTGATCCCCGACTTCAACGCCGAGCCCGACCAGCTCGCCGAGGTCTTCTCCTCCCGCCCCGAGGTGCTGGCGCACAACGTCGAGACGGTGCCGCGCATCTTCAAGCGCATCCGCCCCGGCTTCCGCTACGAGCGGTCCCTGGAGGTCCTCACCCGCGCCCGCGAGGCGGGACTGGTCGTCAAGTCCAACCTGATCCTGGGCCTGGGCGAGACCCGCGAGGAGATCAGCGAGGCCCTGCGCGACCTGCACGAGGCCGGCGCCGAGCTGATCACCATCACCCAGTACCTGCGCCCCACCCCCAGGCATCACCCCGTCGAGCGCTGGGTGAAGCCGCAGGAGTTCGTCGAGCTGAAGCAGGAGGCCGACGAGATCGGCTACGCGGGCGTCATGTCCGGCCCGCTCGTCCGCTCCTCGTACCGCGCCGGGCGCCTCTACCAGCAGGCCGTCGAGGCCCGGCAGACGGGCACGACCTCCGCCGCCTGAGCCTCCGGCGGCCGAGCCGCTGGCGCCTCAGGCGGCGCCCCCGACCGAGGCACCGGCGGTTGAGGCGGCGGCCATTCCGTCCCGTCCTGTTCTGTCCCGGTCGGCCCGCGTGGGACGGTGGGCCGACCGGGGGCGGGCGGCGACGCCGCACGGCTCCCTCGAAGTGAGCTTCGCCGCACTGGCTTTCGTGGACTTTGACCCTGCGGTCATCGCCTGGTAACACCAATGCGTAACGCTGAAACCACATACTGCGCATGTGCGCACGGCCGCACGCCGTGCGACAGGGGCGCCCGGTTCAGACGGATGACTGACGGAGGGGACAGTGCGGACCACCCTGTGGGCACTGGAAGGTCTCGAACATCTTTTCTTCAGCAACGGGCAGCGGGTCGCCCGGCGCAACGCGTGGACGGCGGTCCTTGAGGACCGCCGCCGGGCCCGTGCCCGGCGCGAGGCGGAAACCGTACTGAACGCCGCGTCGGACCGCCGCCCGCCCCGGCTGACATCCCAGGGCTGACCGCGGTCGCGGCCGGGGCGACTGCCGTACCCCGTACCTCGTACCCCCGGCCGCGCGGCGGGCCGCCCGCCCTGCCACGTGCTGGTGTCTTCCGGGGGCGACCCCCGTACCCCCGGCCGCGCGGCGGGCCGCCCGCCCTCCCACGTGCTGGTGTCTTCCGGGGGCGACCCCCGTACCCCCGGCCGCGCAGCGGACCGCCCGCCCTCCCACGTAAACTTCACCGCATGGCGAGGAAGGACAACACCGAGAATCCTGGGCGGCTCAAGCAGATCGCTCAGACGTACAAGATGACCCGGCGCGTGGACCGGAAGATCGGTTGGATCCTGGCCGGCGTGGGGCTTGTCACCTTCGGTGTACTCCTCGCGATCGGCTTTCTGATCGGTCACCCGGTCTACCTGGGCATCGTCGGCGTGCTGCTGGCCCTGCTGGCGTGCGCGATCGTCTTCGGGCGCCGCGCGGAGCGGGCGGCGTTCGGGCAGATGGAGGGCCAGCCGGGCGCGGCGGCGGCTGTGCTGGAGAACATCGGGCGCGGCTGGCAGGTCACCCCGGCCGTGGCGATGAACCGCAGCCAGGACGTCGTCCACCGCGCGGTCGGCAAGGCGGGCATCGTGCTCGTGGGCGAGGGCAACTCGAACCGGCTGCGTGGACTGCTGGCGTCCGAGAAGAAGAAGATGAACCGCGTCGTCGGCGACGTACCGGTCCACACGCTGGTCGTCGGCACCGGCGAGGACCAGGTCGAGCTGAAGAAGCTGCGCGTCAAGATCCTGAAGCTGCCCCGTACGCTGCAGGGCTCCGAGGTCACTCAGATCAACGACCGGCTCCGGGCGCTCGGTGACCTCATGAGCAACATGCCGATCCCGAAGGGCCCGATGCCCAAGGGTATGAAGCTCCCCAAGGGCCCGCAGGGCCGCTGAAGGCTCGAAGAACGAGCAGGGGAAGAACGAGCAGGGTGGGGTTCCCGCGGCGGGAGCCCCACCCTGTTGTGTCGGCGACCCTGTTGTGTCGGCGGCGCTTCGCTCAGATCCGTACCTGCACGGAGCCGGAGAGCCGGTCGTGCAGGCCACGGTTGTCGCGGTCCCAGACGAGCGCGGGGATGGCGAGGCCCAGCAGCACCGTGCGCACCGCCGTGCGCCACACCGGCAGCTTGCCCAGCCCGTCGAGCGAGACCACGCGCAGCCTCAGCAGCCGCTTGCCCGGCGTGGAGCCGATGGTGCCGACGGTCAGTAGGCTCATCACGAGGAAGACGACCAGCGCCCAGTTGTTGGTGGCCTCCAGGCGGCGTCCCGCCAGCAGCCCGTAGGCGATGAGGGCCGAGAGCGCCCAGTCGATGAAGAGCGCACCGACCCGACGCCCGACCGGCGCGATGGCTCCGGGGCCGTCCTCGGGGAGGCCGAGCCGCTTGCCGCGATGGCCGAAATCGGCCCCCATCTCCTCTGCCGCGGCGCGCGGTCCTGACAGCCACGACCCGATTGCTTCCCTGTTGTCCACCCGACAACGGTATCGCGCCGGTTTCCCTGGGGAACCGGCCCCGTTGCACCGGCGCCCGGCGGGCTCCTGTACGGCGTACATCGAATGCCGTACGCCGTACGTTTCCGCACGTCGCGTGCCCCTGCCGGGCCCGGCGCCGGGCCTCAGGCCCCGGCCCCGGCCCCGACCCAAGAGCCGACCGCGTGCCGGAAACACGTACCGAGCGGCAGCACCCACCACCCATCACCCCACCACCCCATCGCCCTCCCGGCGAGCTGAAAGTAACGGTCGGACTCCGTACGGTTAAACGCTGCCTGCTCAGCCTGGTGGTTAACATCGGCGAAACAGATGGGTCATGCTGGAGAAATGGCCCCTGCCTAAGGTCGGCCACCAGGCGTGCGGAGCCCTCGTGCTCGCACCCGGAGCCGGAGCAAGCCCGTCCCGACGCGGCGGGACTAGGAGGATGGATGTTCCAGAACGCCGACGAGGCCAAGAAGTACATCGCGGACAACGACGTCAAATTCATCGACGTCCGGTTCTGCGACCTGCCCGGCGTCATGCAGCACTTCGCCGTACCGGCGGAGTCCTTCGACCCGGCCGAGAGCCTGATGTTCGACGGCTCCTCGATCCGCGGCTTCCAGGCCATCCACGAGTCCGACATGGCCCTGGTCCCGGACCTGTCGACCGCGCGTCTGGACCCGTTCCGCTCCGAGAAGCACCTCAACATCAACTTCTTCATCCACGACCCGATCACCGGCGAGCAGTACAGCCGTGACCCGCGGAACGTGGCCAAGAAGGCCGAGGCCTACCTCGCCTCCTCCGGTATCGCCGACACCGCGTTCTTCGGCCCGGAGGCGGAGTTCTACGTCTTCGACGACGTCCGCTTCGAGACGAAGGCGAACGCCGGCTACTACCACATCGACTCCGAGGCGGGCGCCTGGAACACCGGCGCCGTCGAGGTCGGCGGCAACCGCGGCTACAAGGTCCGCTACAAGGGCGGCTACTTCCCGGCCCCGCCCATCGACCACTTCGCCGACCTGCGCGCCGAGATCTCCCTCGAACTGGGCCGCGCCGGCCTCCAGGTCGAGCGCCAGCACCACGAGGTGGGCACCGCGGGCCAGGCGGAGATCAACTACAAGTTCAACACGCTGCTGGCCGCGGCCGACGACCTGATGCTGTTCAAGTACATCGTCAAGAACACGGCCTGGCGCAACGGCAAGACCGCCACCTTCATGCCCAAGCCGATCTTCGGCGACAACGGCTCCGGCATGCACGTCCACCAGTCCCTGTGGTCCAGCGGCGACCCGCTCTTCTACGACGAGCAGGGCTACGCGGGCCTCTCGGACACCGCCCGCTACTACATCGGCGGCATCCTGCGCCACGCCCCCTCGCTGCTGGCCTTCACCAACCCGACGGTGAACTCCTACCACCGCCTGGTCCCCGGCTTCGAGGCCCCGGTCAACCTGGTCTACTCGCAGCGCAACCGCTCGGCCGCCATGCGCATCCCGATCACCGGCTCCAACCCGAAGGCCAAGCGCGTCGAGTTCCGCGCCCCGGACCCCTCGTCCAACCCCTACCTGGCCTTCTCCGCCCTCCTCCTGGCAGGCCTGGACGGCATCAAGAACAAGATCGAGCCCGCCGAGCCGATCGACAAGGACCTCTACGAGCTCGCCCCCGAAGAGCACGCCGACGTCCCCCAGGTCCCCACCTCCCTCCCCGCCGTCCTGGAAGCCCTCGAGGACGACAACGAGTACCTCCAGGCCGGCGGTGTCTTCACCTCCGACCTGATCGAGACCTGGATCGACTACAAGCGCACCAACGAAATCGCCCCCATGCAGCTCCGCCCCCACCCCCACGAGTTCGAGCTGTACTTCGACATCTAAAGGGCGGGAGCGGGCGACCTGGGCGGAGCCCGGAGAACTCGCTGTGACCGGCGGCACCGGTACCTGCTGTTTCTCATTGGTCCCGGCTGACATTCCGTCCCTTGCGTACCGAACGCGTAGCAGCACAGCTGCACGGCTTGTCGTTCAGGTAAGCCCTGAGGGCCATCACCTCTGTCTGGGGTGGTGGCCCTCAGGACGTCGGTCGAGGCCATATTCCATACGGGGAGGGCAGCGCGGATGTCCGAGCGCGGGAGCGGCATGCGCGGCTAGGGCCAGCGCCGATGGAGCCTCCTCCGCGAACGCCTCCTCCTGCACGCACGACCTCAGCACCTGCGCGCGGGCAACCCGCCCAAGCCCGGTAGAGGCTCGCGGCCGCCTACCGGGTGGTCGGACATGGCCCCTCGCACCGCACATTCTCCTGAAACGCCTGAAACGCAGGTCGGCCCGGTTCTCTGCCGGGTGGTTCTCGACCGCGCAGTGCTGATCTGCGCCCGCTGTCCGGTGTCACTCGTCCGACTGCGTTCGGTTGTCGTCCGAGCCCTCGCTGGTCAGCAGCCAGGAGCGGGCGGGTTCGGCGGCACGGGTGGTGTCCACCGTGAGGTGGAGACGTGTGCCGCCCTCCTGGCCGACGGGGTAGCTGCGTTGCTCCGTGGAATCGAAGCAGCGTCGGAGAACCTCCGCCACCTGACGTGCCGTCTCCGGGGACGCCGCGACGATACGGACCTCGGCGTGTCCGGCCGAGGGCACGGGTTCTGCTGGTTTCATCGTTTCCCTTGTTTCTGGCTGACACGGGGAGTCAGCGGCGTTCCTCCGGCTGATGTGGGGCCGGAGGAACCGTGTGCTGTATCGGGGCCGTGCGCGTCGGTGCAGCGCCCACGCCCTGGTGGACGCGTCCCGGCCGGACATGCCGTGATCAGGCGCGCCCTGGTCAGGAAGGGTAAGGGTCACTCGCGGTTTCCGTCGTGATGTCCGGCGGCGCTGTCGGCCGGTCGGCGGCGCTTCCGGCGTCGGCTGCGGCGCACCGGCAGTGCGGCGCCGTAGCGGAAAGCCGCGATCCGCTGGTCGTGCTGGGCGTTGAGCCGGTGGATCAGCAGAACTCCCAGAGCGATCATCGCGATGACCACGGCAACGGTGACAAGAGCGTCCATTGCTCTCACCTCTCCAAGGTGGCGGAGGCCCGGAGCCCGGTCGAGTGCCCGGGCGGGGGCGCGGCCCCGCCCTCGGCGTCCCACTCCGCTGTCCGGCCCCGATCCTCGGCGGCGTCGCGGATCCTGTGCTCGTCGTCCATCAGCATGCGGGCGGTGAGGAGACTCCCCGGGACGGCTGCGGCGGACATCAGCCGGTCGGCGGAGGCCGCAGTGGTTTCCGGCGGGATCACCAGCAGATCCCAGCGTCCACGGTCGGCGGTGTAGGAGAGCAGTATCAGTTTGTGTGGGTCCTGCTCTTTACTGAACCAGCCGACGCCCACCGTGTGCCCGGCGACGGGCACCTTCCGCGGGATCACCGGCCAGTGCGTCGGATTCACCGTGACACGGGTGATCCGGCCCCAGCACACGTCCAGCCTGGCTGTCAGGGTGGGCAACTCGCGGAAGAGATCCCGGGACCGCGGCCACCAGGCGCCGTCGAGCAGTCCCGGAGGCGCGTTCGCGGGGGTCAGTGCCAGGCGGACCGGTGGCGGGGACACGCGCTCATCAGTGGTCGAGGGGTCGGTGGTCGTGCGGTCGGTGGTCGCGGTCATCGCGCGCGCCTGACTCCGGGCTCGTCTTCGAGCTCCGGCGTTGTTGCTCGCCGGGAGCGGCACCGGCACGGGAGCCGATGTGCGAAGTACTTCCGGTAGCTCCACACTACTCCGGTCCATGGGCCGGACCGAATGTCTCGCGGCCACTGATGTCCCGCGGCCACCGATGTCTCGCGGATGCGGCTGCACCCGGCCTTGCGGACGAGCCTGCGGCCCGGCAGCCGGGTACGGTTGAACACCTGGAAGATTTCGCGGCGGCGACCCCAGTGGTTCTGTCCCAAGCTCACAAGCTCGCAGGCCCACGGGCTGTCCGGCGAAGATGTCGAGCCCCGAGGGAACCCACCATGGCCGACTCCGACACCCCACACCCCCCGCGGCCCGTGCCGGGCGGGCTCCACCATTCGGTGAAGCCCGGGACAGCGCTGCTGAGGCTGGAGACGACACGGCTCCGTGAGGGGATCCTCGACGGTGCATGGTGGCCGCGCTCTCATGACATCGCTGCCGAACTACCGCGTCTGATCACCGAGTTGAGTCGGCGTCTCGGGCCGATCACCCGGGTCGGTCTGGACGCCAGTGCGTGGGAGGAACTGCCGACACGACTGGTCATCGACGACCGTGTCGTGCACCTCGACGCCTTCCCGGTCGGCGACGACACCGTCCTCATCACCCGGGGCGACCGGGATCATTTCTCCCTCCTGGTCGTTCCCCCGCAGGCGACGCCCGAGGCGGCCCGGGCCGCGATGGCCCAGGCGGTGCGGGCCGACAACATCTCCGCGGCCGAGCAGATCCTCATCGACACCGGCACCAACCCCGCCCACCCGGACCCCGCAGAACCCGGTCGCGAGGGCCGGCCGGACGGTGACTCGCCCTGATGTCGCTCGCTCGTTCGCAGTCTCCTCTCCTGAAGCCGGCGACCCGCGCGGCATCCAGCATCACAGCGGACGCGGGGCGGGCGGGTCAGCGGCTCCAGGCGGGGGCGCGGTCGAGGTGGAGGGCATGGCCGGTGGTCAGTGCCTGCGCCGCGCGCTCCGCTGTGGCGCCGCTCAGTCCCGCCCCGAGCAGGGCGCGGAGAGCGAGCACCTGGGCGGCCATCATGGCGATGACGGGGTTGCCGGAGGTCAGATAGGGCTCGCAGCCGGGATCGGCCAGGTCGGCCGGGGTCAGCCGGCGCCCGGCGCGCAACTCCTCGATGAGGGCTTCGATGCGCGTACGCAGCGCGCCGGGTGCTTCCTGGGCGGCCCATCGCAGATACGGGAGCTCGCGCGTGCCCATGGCGACAACGACGGTCTCGGCCATCCGCCGTACGACCGGATCGACGTGCAGCAGTTCGTGGGCCTGGCAGACCGGGATGCACGTACAGACCTTGTTGCAGGTGCAGATCGTGCCCCCGCTGCCGCCCCCGACCGTCGTGCCTCCGGTGGTGCCGTACGTGGGATCGACCGGATCGGGATAGCGGTCGGAGGGTGCCGGTTGTGTCGGATACGCCGGAGACGTCGGCGGGGCGGAGGACGGCGGCCTCGAGGAGGGGGTCGGCGAATCCGTCTCGGTGGGCGACGGGGAGGAGGGGGTCGAGTCGGTGGGGGAGGGGGATCCGCTGCCGGAGTCGCTGGGGGAGGGGGACGGGGACTTGGAGTCGTCGTCGCCGCACCCGCTGAGCAGGAGGGCCGCGGCGACCGACGAGGCGATGCCGGCGCCGAGGAAGCCGCGCCGCCCCGACTTCGCCGCCCAGGGCGGCCGGGTGATGGGCAGGACTTCGACAGGCCCGGTGGAGCCGTCGGCGTTCACCCGTTGGATCTCGTAGTGCGGGGCGGGCTGCGGCTGCTCGGCTCCGGCCTTTCCCGGTCGCCTCGGCTCCGGCCAGGGCAGCATGACGTCATTCATCACGGCCTCCGTGAAGGGCGCAGGGCTCGCCGTCGTGGCCGTCGCGCCAGATGAGGCCGCCCGATGTCGCGATGCGGGTGAGGAGCTGGTCCTTCACCAGCTCCCGGGTGATGTGGCAGCGCTGCGATCCGGCGAATTCGCCGCGTCCGTTGGCGGACAGGGACTTGTGGTAGCAGTCGCCCGCGCAGTTCCACTTGGCGAAGCACCCGTCGCAGAAGGAGCGGTGCTCGACGCCCAGGCCGCGCAGCCGGTCGAGCGCGTCCATGTCGAACGTGTAGCCGTCCGGCCCGGGCCCCGACGAACCGTAGAAAAAGATGTCCGCGAACTCGTTCTCCTCGGAGAACGCCTCGAAGCACGCCGACACGTTTCCCGAGGGACTCAGGCAGAAGTTGTCCTGGGTGACGCCGCAGAAGTGATTGGTGAGCGTCCCCACCCGGGCCGCGCTGTAGATCAGTTCGTGGCCGAAGCGGGCGGCGCGTACCTGGGCCTCCCGGTATGCGGCGATGAAATCCTCGGTCTCGGCGTCCGGTTCCCCCTCGTGCCGTCCCAACTGGTAGGCGGGTTCCACTTGTACGCGCTTGGGGGTGAAGTTCGACAGGATGAACTCGATGGAGTCCGGCAGGAGCGGGATCTGTTCGGCCGTGACGGTCAGCCGTACCGCGTAGGGATAGCCCGCTTCGGTGAAGCGCTTCATGGTGCGCATGACGCGAGGGCTGGACCCTTTGCCCTGAGCGGTCGGCCGATGCTTGTCGTGCACCTCGGGCAGGCCGTCGAACGACAGGCTCATGCCGCCGTCGAGGTTGGCGATCATCCAGTCGATCTGCCGGTCGGTGAATACGCCGTTCCCCGCGGAGGCCGCGATGACAGCGAGGTCCCCGGCCCGTTCCCGGGCGTATGCCAGCGACTCGGTCATGAGGTTCCAGTGGACGCTCGGCTCCCCGCCACCGTGGTAGTTCACCCCGGCGTACGGCGCCCCCGCGCGCCTGGCGTTGTCGATGACGAAGTCGATGCCCCGCTTGGCGACATCCATCGTCATGTAGGTGGCGGGGGTGTCGCCCGCCGAGGCGTAGCAGTAGGTGCAGCGCAGATTGCACGCCGTCGTCAGAAAGAGCGTCACCTCGGTCGGTGACGGAGCGCCCCGGCGGTGTGTGACGGGCGAGGGAGGAGTTCTCAGCAGCCCGGCCTCTCGGGCGAACGCCGCCACGCTTCCCTCGTTCTCCTCATCGCCTCCGCCGCCTTTGCCGCCTCCACCACCCTTGCCGACTTCGCGGCTGCCGCCGTCTCCGGCGCTTCCGCCGTCTTCGCCGCTCCCACCGTCTCCGCTGCTCTCACCGGCCAGCACGCCGGGAAGCGCACCTACCAGGCCCTTCGTGGCGGCGAAGGCGACACCGTGCAGCGGTGCGTAGACCAGGTACGCCTCGTCCTCCAGTGGGATCGCGAAAATGTCCCGGGCTCCGTCCAAAGAATCGCTCCAGCCGCTCGTCGCCGGTCCTGTCGTCGCGCAACCGCATCGGACCACAACTCACTGCGTTCTTCGGCCGACTCACGGATTGCCCACGAAAGCACCGGCGTTCCCCCATACTGTGCGCCCACAGCGGCGTGCCCTGGCCGAACCGGCCGTCGGGCGACTGGCCGACCGGGCGACCTGCCGACGGTGTCCCGGGTCTTCGGCTTCCGGGCGAGTGCCCCGACGTCCAGGCAAGCACGATTCACCCGGGATGGGAACGCCCGGGACTGCAGGCCGTTGGATCCCCGTGCTGGCCTCGTCCCACCCTTCCCACCCTCACCTGGCGTTGCCGGGCGCGTGGCGACTCACCGGGATCCGCGTCAGCGGGGGCTGGTTGCCGGCTCCGCTGCTGTGGTGGCCGGCTTCGTCGCGCGTACGACGGCGGAGTGCATGCCGTCGGCGACCTGGTGGGTCGGTGTGATGTCGATGGACGTGAACCCGGCCGCCTCGAGGCCCTGCCGGTATTCGGTGAACGAGAGGGCTCCGGCGATGCAGCCGACGTAGTCGCCTCGTTCGGCCCGCTGTTCGGGGTTCAGGCGGTCCTCCGCGACGACGTCGGACACGCCGATACGGCCGCCCGGGCGCAGGACGCGGAAGGCCTCGCTGAAGACGGCGGGCTTGTCCGTGGAGAGGTTGATGACGCAGTTGGAAATGATGACGTCGATGGTGTGCGCGGGAAGCGGGACGGCCTCGATGGTGCCCTTGAGGAACTCGACATTGGTGGCGCCTGCCTTCTCCTTGTTGGCCAGCGCGAGGGCGAGCATCTCCTCGGTCATGTCGAGCCCGTACGCCTTGCCGGTGGGGCCGACACGGCGGGCCGAGAGGAGGACGTCGATGCCGCCGCCGGAGCCGAGGTCCAGGACGTGCTCTCCCTCGTGGAGCTCGGCGACAGCGGTGGGGTTGCCGCAGCCCAAAGATGCGGCGACCGCCTCGACGGGAAGGTCATCGCGCTGGTCGGGGGCGTAGAGAGCCCCACCGAAGGTGTCGTCGATCTCCACTGTCTCCGGGCCGCAGCACCCGGCGTTCCCCTCGGCAACCTGCACGGCTGCGGCGGCGTACCGCCGACGGACGGTCTCGCGCAGTTCGTTCGTCTCACTCATGGTGCGCTCCTCACGGCAGGGCGGGGCAGGGGAGGGAACGGAAGGTCGGGTCGGGGGGCCGGGGATCGGACCCGGGAGCCCTGTTTCGATGCCTCTGAATACAAGGCTGGACGCTGCATCGAAGGGTGTCAAGATAGAAGGATGTCGAATCAGGATTCCTGGTCGCCCCCGTTCACCCGCATCCTCCCGCTCCGCGTGGCCGCCTACGGGGCTGTTCGTATGGCCGTTCGTATCGCCCTCGAGGTGCGGGTTAGCATATGAGCACCGCCTAGCTCGAAAGATAAATCTGTGACTGTCAACGACGACGTGTTCACCAACTGGAAGCACCGCGAGGAAATCGCGGAGTCGATGATCCCGATCATCGGGAAGCTGCACCGGGAGCGGGACGTCACGGTCCTGCTGCACAGCCGCTCCCTGGTGAACAAGTCGGTGATCAGCATCCTCAAGGCCCACCGGTTCGCCCGGCAGATAGCCGGGGCGGAGCTGTCCGTCACCGAGACGCTGCCGTTCCTGCAGGCCCTCACCACGCTCGATCTCGGCCCCTCCCAGATCGACATCGGCATGCTGGCCGCGACGTACAAGGCCGACGACCGCGGCCTGTCGGTGGAGGAGTTCACGGCGCAGGCCGTGGCCGGTGCGACGGGTGCCGACAAGATCGACCGCAGCGCGTCCCGGGATGTCGTGCTCTACGGTTTCGGCCGTATCGGCCGGCTCCTCGCCCGGCTGCTGATCGAGAAGGCCGGTTCCGGGAACGGACTGCGGCTGCGCGCCATCGTCGTCCGCAAGGGCGCCGGTCAGGATCTCGTCAAGCGTGCCTCACTGCTGCGCCGTGACTCGATCCACGGCCAGTTCCAGGGCACCATCACCGTCGACGAGGCGAACAGCACGATCGTCGCCAACGGCAACGAGATCAAGGTGATCTACTCCGACGATCCGACGACGGTGGACTACACCGCCTACGGCATCAAGGACGCCATCCTCATCGACAACACCGGCAGGTGGCGGGACCGCGAGGGGCTGTCCAAGCACCTGCGTCCCGGTGTGGACAAGGTGATCCTGACCGCGCCGGGCAAGGGCGACGTGCCCAACGTGGTGCACGGCGTCAACCACGACATGGTCAAGCCGGACGAGCGCATCATCTCCTGCGCGTCCTGCACCACCAACGCCATCGTCCCGCCGCTGAAGGCGATGGCGGACGAGTACGGTGTGCTGCGCGGCCATGTGGAGACCGTCCACTCGTTCACCAACGACCAGAACCTGCTGGACAATTACCACAAGTCGGACCGTCGTGGCCGTTCGGCGCCGCTCAACATGGTCATCACCGAGACCGGAGCCGCCTCCGCCGTCGCCAAGGCGCTGCCCGACCTCAAGGCGAAGATCACCGGCAGCTCGATCCGCGTCCCCGTACCGGACGTCTCGATCGCCATCCTCAATCTGCAGCTCGCACGCGAGACCACCCGCGAAGAAGTGCTCGACCACCTCCGGGACGTCTCTTTGACCTCGCCACTCAAGCGGCAGATCGACTTCACCAGCGCCCCCGACGCGGTCTCCAACGACTTCATCGGCTCGCGCCACGCCTCGATCGTCGACGCCGGCGCCACCAAGGTCGAGGGCGACAACGCGATTCTCTACCTGTGGTACGACAACGAGTTCGGCTACTCCTGCCAGGTCATCCGCGTCGTCCAGCACGTCTCCGGGGCGGAGTACCCGACCTTCCCGGCCCCGCTGGCCTGAGGAACCGACCGATCCCGCCGGGCCGACGGTTCGGCGGGCATCGATGCCGGTGCGCGTACCGGCACTGTGCCGGTGGCGGTGCTGGTGCCGGTGCCCGTGCGATTGCCTTCGCCGTGCCGTAGTCCGTCCGCAGCCGCAGTCTGTCGGCGTCAGGAAGGGCTCGGCTCCTGCTTGCCGAGCGGGAGTCCGTGCTCGTCCGCGAAGGCCCGTCGGCACAAGCCGTGGCAGAAGCCGTACAGGACCCCTTCATGCACCAGGGTGAGAGGGCGGTCGTCGAGGTCCACGCTCATCCCGCAGATCGGATCGATCAGCTTGCGCTGCGATGGCGATGGCTGCTGCGAAGGGTCCCTCTCCGCGTCGTCCTGCGCGGACTCGTGCTCGGACACGGATTCGGATGCGGACTCGGGTGCGGACTTCTGTGCGGCGTCCGGCGCAGGGCTCGCCGCCGGGCGGCCGGCGGTGGCGTCCCGGTACGGACGGGAGACGAACTCCGTGAGGTCCAGGCTGCTCATGGCCTTTCCGTGGATGCCGATGCCGCCCTCCGAGATGCCGTCCACGAGGATCACGGCGTGCGGTTCGCGCCGCAGCCGCTCCGGGTCCCGCCCCGCGCGGCGCTCGGTCTCGGCCAGCACATCCGTGACGATCTGCACGGTGTACTCGCTCATCTCCTTGCGCCATGAACCCGGAACGGTGACCCGCACCAGGTAGCGCGGCGGGTCCGCGGGGTCCGCCGCCGGCCGTACGCCGAGTACCCAGGCGGCGGGCTCGTGCACAAGGACCTGTGTGATTGTGCGCTGGGCGTCGAGGATTTCGATGGCGTGACTGTCGTCCTCGACCATGAGGGTGTCGATGAGCCGCTTCCCCAGCTCCTGCCGCTCCTCCTCACTCAAGGCGCCCTTGGGTGTGAAGACTTCGATCAGAAGCATGCCGTGCCCCTCCCCGCCAGTCGGTTGCCAGATGCCGACCACGGTACGGGCGGGGGGTATGGGGAGCATCCATCGGAAGGAGGACCGGCGCGTTACCCCTCCGGGAGTAGCCGAACCGTGGGCCTGCTGCGCTGGGGCCAGTGCTCGGCCCGGACCGGCTCGGGCCGACCCGGCCCGGCCCGGCTCGCCGCCGGGTGCGGCCTGTAAGCCGGGCGAGCGTCGGTGCAGCCCCAGGGTGGCTGCGGGTACCCGTGCCGCACGCCGGCCCCGGACCACGGCGCCCCGGACCACCGCGTCCGCACGGGCGCCCGGCAAGCCGGAACGCCAGCGCGTCCCGCAAGCGCGGGCCGCTTTACCGTGAGGGCGCCCCACGGGATATCTTGATATCGAGACGATGTAGACGCGAAGCGGAGTAGCGGTGACTGACTCGACCATCATCTATACGCACACTGACGAGGCCCCGGCCCTGGCGACGTATTCGTTCCTGCCCGTGGTCGAGGCCTACGCCTCGACGGCCGGTGTCGCCGTCGAGAGCCGCGACATCTCCCTGGCCGGCCGGATCATCGCCAGCTTCCCCGAGCGCCTGGAGGAGAACCAGCGCATCGAGGACGCCCTCGCGCAGCTCGGTGAGCTGGCCAAGACCCCGCAAGCCAACATCATCAAGCTGCCGAACATCTCGGCGTCCATCCCGCAGCTCAAGGCCGCCATCGCGGAGCTGCAGGAGAAGGGCTACGCGCTGCCGGACTACCCGGACGACCCGCAGACCGACGAGGAGCGGGAGGTGCGCGCCCGCTACGACAAGGTCAAGGGCAGCGCCGTCAACCCGGTCCTGCGCGAGGGAAACTCCGACCGCCGCGCCCCGGCCTCCGTCAAGAACTACGCCAGGAACAACCCGCACCGGATGGGCGAGTGGCGCGCCGATTCCAAGTCCAACGTCGCCCACATGACCCAGGACGACTTCCGCTCCACCGAGAAGTCCGTCGTACTGGCCGAGGACGGTGCGCTGCGGATCGAGCTGCACGGTGACGACGGCTCGACCACCGTGCTGCGCGAGTCGGTCCCGGTGCAGGCGGGCGAGGTCGTCGACGCCGCCGTCATGCGGGTGGCCGCGCTGCGCGAGTTCCTGTCCGCGCAGGTCGAGCGGGCCAAGGCGGAGGGTGTGCTGTTCTCGGTGCACCTGAAGGCGACGATGATGAAGGTGTCCGACCCGATCATCTTCGGTCACACGGTCCGCGCCTTCTTCCCGAAGACGTTCGCCACCTACGGCGACAAGCTCGCCGCGGCCGGTCTGACCCCGAACGACGGTCTGGGCGGCATCTTCAAGGGCCTGGAGTCGCTGCCGGAGGGCGACAAGATCAAGGCGTCCTTCGACGCCGAGCTGGCCCAGGGCCCGGACCTGGCGATGGTCGACTCGCACCGCGGTATCAGCAACCTGCACGTGCCCAGCGACGTCATCGTGGACGCCTCCATGCCCGCGATGATCCGTACCTCGGGCCACATGTGGAACAAGGACGACCAGGAGCAGGACGCCCTCGCGGTCATCCCCGACAGCAGCTACGCGGGCATCTACCAGGCCGTCATCGACGACTGCCGCGCCAACGGCGCCTTCGACCCGGCCACCATGGGCTCGGTACCGAACGTCGGTCTGATGGCGCAGAAGGCCGAGGAGTACGGCAGCCACGACAAGACCTTCGAGATTCCGGCGACCGGCACGGTCCGCGTCCTGGACGGCGCGGGCGAGCTGGTGCTGGAGCAGGCCGTCGGCGAGGGCGACATCTTCCGGATGTGCCAGACCAAGGACGTACCGATCCAGGACTGGGTCAAGCTGGCCGTCACCCGCGCCCGTGCCACCGGCGACCCGGCCGTCTTCTGGCTGGACGAGACCCGCGCCCACGACCGGAACCTGATCAGGAAGGTCCGCGAGTACCTGCCGCTGCACGACACCGAGGGTCTGCAGATCGAGATCATGTCCCCGGCCGACGCGATGAAGTTCTCCCTGGAGCGCATCCGCCGCGGCGAGAACACCATCTCCGTCACCGGCAACGTGCTGCGCGACTACCTCACCGACCTGTTCCCGATCATGGAGCTGGGCACCAGCGCCAAGATGCTCTCCGTGGTGCCGCTGATCAACGGTGGCGGGCTGTTCGAGACGGGCGCGGGCGGTTCGGCCCCCAAGCATGTGCAGCAGCTCGTCAAGGAGAACTACCTGCGCTGGGACAGCCTGGGCGAGTTCCTGGCGCTGGCCGTCAGCTTCGAGCACCTGGCGCACAAGGCGGGCAACCCGCGCGCCCAGATCCTCGCGGACACCCTCGACCGCGCCACGGGCACGCTGCTGAACGAGAACAAGTCGCCCAGCCGCAAGCTCGGCAGCATCGACAACCGCGGCAGCCACTTCTACCTCGCGCTGTACTGGGCGCAGGAGCTGGCGGAGCAGACGCAGGACACGCAGCTCGCACAGGCGTTCTCCGGCCTCGCCAAGACGCTGGCCGAGCAGGAGCAGACGATCGTCGACGAACTGCTGGCCGTCCAGGGCTCGCCGGTCGACATCGGCGGCTACTACCAGCCTTCCCCCGAGAAGGCGGCGGCCGTGATGCGCCCGTCGAAGACCTTCAACGAGGCGCTGGCTTCGCTGACGCGCTGACGCGCCGGCTTCGCTGACGCGCTGACGCAGCACTGCGCGTATGGAGGGGCCCGGGAGCGGTATCGACCTATCGACCGCTCCCGGGCCCTGCTGCTTGTGCTTGCGGCTTCAGGTTCTGCGCCAGCGCGCCACCGCGAACGAGAAGAGACCGAAGAGAAGGAGCCCCGCCGCCACGGCCACCAGCAGCCACGGCCCCGCCGGGGTCCGGGTGAAGGAACGCAGCGTGTCGTCCAGCCCCTTGGCGCGCTCCGGGTCGTAGGTGAGCGCGGCGCGGGCGAGGAAGGCGCCGACGGTC
The DNA here is from genome assembly GCF_017676345.1 of Streptomyces smyrnaeus. Lineage (GTDB taxonomy): Bacteria > Actinomycetota > Actinomycetes > Streptomycetales > Streptomycetaceae > Streptomyces > Streptomyces smyrnaeus. The sequence goes on from NZ_JAFFZM010000019.1 coordinate 116,358, forward strand.
GCGAACACCAGCCCGCGGGCGAGACCGCCCAGAACGCCGGTGACGTCGACGAACTTCCGCTGCCTCTCGGACAACCGACCCATCCTCAGCTGGTCGTGGTACTTGCGCAGCGCCGCACGGCAGGCCATCACCAGCCCGGCGACCACCACTGCACCGGCCCCGACACCGACCACCCACTGCCCTGCGGGCAGGCCGAGCAACTCGGCCGTCACATCGCGCGACCGCCTGTCGGACGCGCCGCTGCCGCTGCCCTTGTCCCCGGCGGCGAAGGCCAGCACCGAATACGCGACGCCTACGTAGAAGAGCCCGCGCGCCCCCGAAGCGAGGCGCTTGCGGGGCTTGTGGCCGCCCGGCTCGGCCGCACCCCAGACCGCCTCGGAGAGCCGCCACAGCGCCATTCCGGCCAACGCCAGCCCCAGCGCCCACAGCATGAACGCGCCGAACGGACGCCCCGCCACCTCCCGCAGCGCCCCGCCGCGGTCGGCCTGCCCGCCACCTCGCTGCCCGTCGGCGAACGCGACCTGCACCGCCAGCGCGCCGACCAGCAGATAGCTGAACCCGCGCCCCAGGAACCCGGCTCGTGCCGCGCCGTTCAGCACCGGCCGAGCTGTTGCTCTGGCCCGGTCCGAAGCCCGCGCCCTGCCCGGTACCGCCCACCGCACCCTGCTCTCGCCGCCCCGTTTGCGGCCCCGCGGAACGGTCGCGTCCATCGCCCCTCCCCGGTCGCTCCTGCGAGCCGGGTGCCCAGCGGTGTCACAGGTAGTCCGCACATGTTCCGGAGCCCTGTGCCTTCTGGGAGCGGCCGCCCGCATCGGCTGAGGCGGTTGCAAGGATCCGGCAAGGCCGTTGCAAGGCTTCCGCCTTCAGCGTCGGGCATGTCTCTTCCCGCTCCGGTCGACGATGATATGGGGGAGAGCATGTCCGTGTTGGACATTCGCAGTACGACGTCCTCACGGCAGCCGGCCGACATCTGGGCCACGCTGCCGGAGGGCAAGAAGGTGCTGGTCGTCGTGCACACCGAGGTGTACGGCAAGCGGCTGCAGGATCTGCTGCCGCTGCTGGAATCCGATCTGCGGCTCGAGGTGACCTTCACGGTCGCCCCGCACGCCTTCAACGCCGGCGTGAGGCGTTTCTTGCGGTCGATGGGCGCGGCCGTGATGAGCTGGAAGGACGCCGTGCGGACAGAGTTCGATCTGGCACTGGCCGCAGGCTCACGGGGGACGGAACAGTTGCGGGCCCCTCTGGTGCGGGTCTCGCACGGAGCAGGTCACCTGAAGCTTGCCCGCACGGCCGAGGTCGGCCCAGGGGAGCCCCGGGCTCCCGGCGGAATCACCGGGAGGGGGTATCTGACCTGGAAGGGCAAGGTCGTGCCCAAGGCGGTCGCGCTGCCCCACCGGGACGACCTCGCGGCACTGGAGCGCTGGTGCCCGCAGGCGCTTCCGATCGCCGAGGTGGCCGGTGACCCCTGCTACGACCGCATCCGCCGGAGCCTGCCCCTGCGGGAGAGCTACCGGAAGGCCCTGGGGCTGGCCGACGGTCAGAAGCTGGTGCTCGTCACGTCGACGTGGGGGTACACCTCGTCCTTCAACCGGATCGGTGCGCTCCTCCCTCGACTGCTGGCCGAACTCCCGCGGGACGAGTTCCGGGTGGCGGTGCTCGTCCATCCCAACGTCTGGTCGCGCTACGGCGCCTGGCAGGTACGCGCCTGGCTGGCAGGGTGCGGCCAGGCGGGGTTCACCCTACTGCCCCCGGAAGCGGACTGGCGCCAGCCGCTGATCGCTGCCGACTGGCTCATCGGCGACTACGGGTCCGTGACGCTGTACGGCACGATGACGCACGCGCCGATTCTCATGACCCACTTTCCGCACCGGGACGCGAACCCGGCCTCTCCGGGTGTCGAACTCGCGTTGACGGCACCGGCGCTCTCGTCGGCACACCCCCTGGGTGAACAACTCGCCTACTCGGCAGCCGAGTACAACCGGGCGGACTATGCCCGTATCGCCACCGGGATCTCCTCCGAACCCGGGCGCTTCAACCAGAACTTCCGGCGCCTGATCTACCGCGTCATGGGCCTTGGCCAGCCGGCCTGTCCTGCGGCGACGCACCCGCTTCCGCTGCCGCCGCCGTTGGAGGTGTTGGGGCAACCGCACAGCTGTGATCGGCTGGGAGCCCTGCCGTGACCGATGTTCACCGGTATGCGCCGGTACCCTTCGACGACGACTGCGTGTGCGTGGATCTCGACCTGCGTGCCGATGACCGAGCGCGCCAGTGCGCCGACGTGCTGTACGGGAGCGACCGGCATTGCCAGGAGGGCCTGCTGAGCAACTACCCGGGCTGCATTTGCGTCACTCTTCGCAGGGCGGACGCCTCCGGACGGCAGACTATCTGTTCGACCTTGTGCAGAGGCGGGCGACAGTTCGAACTGACAGTGAGCCACGAGATGTCGGCAGCAGAGCACCGACGGCTCGCCTCGGCACTGCATGGTTGGCTGGCCCTGGGGATCCCGCCAGGCCGGTTCGGCGCCTTCCTTGCGGCGGCTCACTCCCGGGGGCTTCCCCAACCGATCTTGTGGAGATGCTCTTTCAGACGTCGTGCATCGACCGGACTGACGGGCTCGTAGAGGGCGAGGGAGTCCGCGAAGCGACGCCGGGCGGTCTCGAGGGCCCCCTGTTCCTGCGCGGTCTCTCCCAGCATCTCCAGGACACGGGCTTGCCAGTGCACCGAGCCCGCCGAACGGAACTCGCCGAGCGCCGTGCTCAGCAAACGCACGGCCTCGGCGTACCCCCGCAAGGAAGGGTGCGCGTGGGCGCGGCCCAGAAAGGCCAGCGCCCGCGCTGCGTCGTATCTGTCCTGCACGGCCAGCAGTTCCGCCCTCGCCCGACCGAGACAGAGCCGGGCCTCGTCCGGCCGGTCGGCGGCGAGGGCGACGTCACCGAGGCACAGACGCGAGAGCGCCGCACCTCGCCGATAGCCGATGTCCGAGCGGATATCGAGCGCTTCTGTGAACAGAGCTGCTGCTTGCTGCAGTCTGTCGGCCAGCCGGTGGGTCTGCCCCAGACCGTGCAGGGCCTGCGCCTCCGCTCGGCGGTCGCCCCGTTCACGTGCGTCCCGCAGAGCCTGGGTGAACCAGTCGAGAGCGTCATCGAGGCGGCCCGCGTTGTACATTCCGCTACCACCGGTGGTGAGCATCCGGCTGACACCCTCGGAATGGCCTGCCCGCCGCGCCGCGGCCAGGCCGAGCTGGTGCGACTCGACCCAAAGGTCGTAGGGGCGTGCACGCAAGAACCAGGGCTGCATGGAGTCGACAAGCTGCCAACAGACCGCGTCCCAGCCCCGTTCCGCGGCGAGCCGCACCAGTTGCATCAGGTGCGGCCCCTCGCTGTGCATCCAGTCCCAAGCTGTCTCCGCCTCCTCGAAGTCGGACGTGGCGGGTGGCGGGAAGGCGTAGTCCCTCCGGAGCCGGCGGTGGCTGGGCGACAGCAGCGTGCGTGCGGCTGTGGCGGTGGCCAGGTACCAGTCGACAAAGCGCCGCTCGGTGTCGACCGAGGCCGTGTCCGGTTCCTCCTGCGCGGCCCGGTGGGCCGCGTGCAGGCGGATGAGGTCGTGCAGGCGGTATCTGGGCTGCCCTGTGGCGGGATGCGGGCCCAGTTCCTCCAGGAGGCTGGCCTCGATCAGTTCCTCCACCAGGTCCCCCATCGACGACACGTCGGTGGCGCAGGCCGCTGCGGACGCGTGGAGGCAGAAGACGTCGACGGGAAGGACGCCGAGCTGTCGGTAGACACGCGCCACCTCCGGCTCCAGCGCCCGGTAGGACTCGTCCAATGCCGCCTCCACCACCCGGTCCCCGTCCAGTCGGAAGGCCTCCAGAGGCCGGGTCTTCTCCGTCATCGCACCGACCACAGCGGCCACGCTCTGCTGTGGCCGGGCCGCCATGCGTGCGGCAGCCACGCACACGGCCAAGGGCAGTCCGGCACACAGGGCGGCCACTTGGCGAACAGAGGAGGGCTCGTCCCTGGCCCGCTGGTTCCCGATCCGGCGACTGAGCAACTCCACCGACTCTTCGGCCCCGAGCACGTCGAGCGTGTGGAAGGCCGCGCCGTCGATCCCCAGTCCCATGAGACGCCTCCGACTGACGACGGCCACCAGGCTGCTGCCACCACCGGGCAGTAGAGGTCTGACCTGGGCGGCGCTGAGTGCGTTGTCCACCATCAGCGCCACCTGTCTTCCGGCGGTCAGCGAGCGCCACAGGGCCGCCTTCTCCGCGAGCTCGGCCGGCACTTGCCGACAGCCGAGCGCCCGCAGCAGCCTGTCCAGAACGTCGCTCGGGCGCTGTGCGCCGCTGAGGGAGTAGCCGGTCATGTCGGCGTAGAGCTGGCCGTCGGGAAAGGCCGGCGTGAGGAGTTTCAACCAGCGGGAGACCAGCACGGTCTTCCCCACGCCGGCAGGTCCGGTCACCGCCACGATCAGCGCGGAATCTCCTCGGTGCTCGGTCCGGATCCGTTCGAGTGCGGTGAGATCGTCCTGTCTGTCGACGAAGTCGGCGGGGACCGGAAGGAGTTGGTGCGGTACCGGCGGGCGCGGCGGCGGCTCCGTCTGCACCTGTACGTTTCCGTGGATCTCGCGTGCCTGGATCACGGTGCCGGACAGCTGCGTGCTTTCCACGGCGTTCGATGATTCCGACGCGCTCCCACCGCCCGTGCCGCTGACGAAGCGTTCGTATTGGAGCAGCCAAACGCGCAGCACCGGCAAGAATCCGGACCGAGCTTCGGCTTGGGCGAGCAGCGCTTCGGCAAATGCAATTGCATTCTGCCGACTGTCCGGTTCCATTTCGGCTGCGACCATGGCCCGGGGCAGATCGTCCTCGGGCGCCTCGGCCATCCCGCTCACGATCTCCGACAGGCCACTCCAGAGCAGCGGTTCACGGACAGCGCCGGTCAACGCCGTGGCCAGCCGTGAGACGGTGATCGATCGCATCCCGGCCCCCGCATTTTCCAGAAGGAAGTAATCGGCTCCTGCCCGAATCGAGTGTTACCCGCTCAGTCTGCGACTAAGCCATGCCGATTAAGACGGCATGCGGCGAGAAGTGGAAGGTTTCGGCCAAGAGGCCCGATCAAGAAAACCGCTCTGGTAAAGCCCAAGGGAACCTGTCATCCTCGATCAAAGAAAAGTCATCATCTGGCAAAGGCGAACGAGTCGAACCGGCGAAGGGCGAGCTGGTGGACTTCGAGATCCTTCTCCTGGGGCCGGTCGGCCTGCGGGTGGACGGCCTGCTCGACCCCCTCGGGTCGGCCAAGGAACGCGCCCTCCTCGCCGCGCTCGCTGTCGATGTGGGGAAGGCGGTCTCGACCGAAGCCCTCATTCGGCGCCTCTGGGGTGAAGATCTTCCGGCCAAACCCCAGTCCGGTCTGCATGTGTACGTCGCCAGACTGCGCCGCCGCTTCCGGCAGGCGGCCGACCGCGTCCCCTTGGTCCAACGCGCCCACACCTACGCTCTCGACATCGCACCCGACTTCATCGACCTGCACCGCTTCCACCGCCTCACCTCGCATGCCCGCTCCGTGCGCGACACCTCCGGGACAGAGGCCCTGGCCGCTTTGCGGGAAGCCGAAACGCTCTGGCGCGGGGAGCCGCTGGCAGGACTGACCGGAGCCTGGGCCGAGGAGGTCCGTGCCGCGCTGGAGGCCGCACGCCTCGCCGCGCGGGTCGACCAGGCGGACCTCGAACTGCGGGCCGGGGACTTCACGGGACCCGCGACCTACCTGCCGCCCCTGCTCGAACAGCAACCGACCAACGAGACGCTCGCGGGCCGGCTGATGGTGGCGTACTACGGTTGCGGCAGACAGGCGGACGCCCTGCGCGTGTACGAGCACGTCCGGAAACTTCTCCGGAACGAGCTCGGGGTGGATCCGGGCACAGCCTTCAGCGAACTGCACGGATTGATCCTGCGCCAGGCGCCGGTGAGTGCCTTCCTCCCGTCGTCGGCGAGCGACCCCGCGCCTCCGCATGCTCTCAACAATCTCCCGGCACACGCCGACCTGGTCGGACGCGAGGGCGAACTCGCAGCGTTGCAGGAGCCCCCACCCGAGGGAACGGTCATCGCCCTGCAGAGCATCTCCGGCATGGCGGGCATCGGGAAATCACTGCTGGCCTTCCACGCTGCTCGGAAGCTGGCCCATGCCTACCCGGACGGGCAGCTCTACGTCGACCTGCGGGCGCACTCCGCGAGACGTCGGCCCCTGACACCGTCCTCGGCGCTGGCCTCACTGCTGCGGACCCTCGGCCTGCCGTCCAAGGGGATACCGCACAGCCTGGAGGAGCGCACCACCTTGTGGCGCAGCCTGCTGCAGGACCGGCGCGCCGTGGTCGTGCTCGACGACGTGGCCGGCGCGGAGCAGATACGCCCCCTCCTGCCACTGGGGTCGCCCTCCCTCGTGCTCCTCACCAGCCGTCAGCGGCTGAGTGGTCTGCCCGGTGTCCGCTCGCTCTTCGTGGACGTACTGTCGGCCCCGGACGCCGTCGCGCTGTTCACCCGGCTCGTCGGCCCCGAGCGTGCCCGGGACGGTGACGAGGTGGCGCACATCGTGGACGTCTGCGGACGCCTGCCGCTGGCGATCGAACTCGCCGCCGGGCGGCTGCGTTCCCGGCCGTCCTGGACCACACGCCATCTCCTGCGGAGACTGGCACAGAGCCACAGCAGGCTGCGGGAGATTCGGGACCGGGACTCCGGTATCGACCGGGCATTCGAGTTGTCCTACAGGACGCTGACCCGCCGACAGCAGGCCGCCTTTCGCCGGCTGGGCCTGCACTTCGGGACCGGCTTCGGCTCCCATGCGGCCGCAGCCCTGATCGGTGTACCGGTCGCCGAGGCCGAGCCGCTGGTCGAGGCCCTGCTCGACTCCAGCCTGCTGACCGAGCCGGAACCCGAGCGCTACCGTTTTCATGACCTGCTCGGCGAGTACGCCCTCACGCTCGCCCGTAGGGACCGCGAGGAGGAAACCGCCGCATTGGAACGGCTGGTCGACTTCTGTCTCGCCGCCGCACTCCGCGCGGATCTGCTGGTGCACCCCAGGCGCACACGCATCGACATCGCCCCCGGACTGCCCTCCGACCACATCCCGGTCTTCCGCGACGACCACGAAGCCAGAAGCTGGCTGCTCGACGAGACCCCTGCACTGCTCGCCGCCGAGGACTATGCACGCACCCACGGCTCGGCACGCAAAGCCGCCGAGCTCGCGCACGTGCTCGGGACGTTCCTGGACACCGAGGGGCTGTGGGACGATGCGGAACTCATGCACCGGCACGCGGCACAGTACTGGCACCAGCAGCGCGCCGACCGGGCCGAAGCGCTGGCCCTCATCGACCTCAGCAGCGCCCACGGACACACCGGGCGCTACGACCAGGCTGCTGCCGCAGGCAGCAGGGCCCTGGCCGTGGCCCGCGCCGCAGACGACGCCGAGTGCGCAGCGGAGGCGCTCCACCAACTCGGAATACTCCACTGGCATCGCGGGGAATACCGCGCGATGCTCGAAGTTCAGCGCGAGGCACTCGAAATAAGGCTTCGTTCAGGAGAACACTGGCACGTGGCACGCAGCACCAACAACATGGGGATCGCCCATCTCCATCTGGGGGACAGCACTGCCGCATTCCGCTATTTCCAGGAAGCGCTCCTGGCATTCCGTGAGATAGGGGACGCCAGAGGAGAGGCCCAGGCTCTCAACAATCTCGCCGAAGTTCATCTGCACACCGGTGACATCTCATCGGCACGCCAATTCTTCTCGCGTTCGCTGATGATTGCGACGGAGTCGTGCAGCCGCTCGGAACAGGCCATGGCACAGTTGAACCTGGGCAACACCCTGGCCGTCCCCGAAGAGCTGGACGAAGCGCTGGACCTGTACGGAAAAGCGCTCTCCTCCTTCCAGCGCCTCGGCAACCGGCGGTACGAGACCATCACCCGTATCGCGCTCGGAGACGCGCTCCGCAAGGCGGGCCGCTACGCGGACTCCCTCGAACAGCACCGGATCTCCCTGACGTTGGCACGCGGTATCGGCGCAGGTCTCGAGGAGGCCCAGGCGCTACGCGGACTCGGCACCGCCGAACACCACCTCCAGGATCACGCCGCTGCCCACCGGGACCTCGAAGAGGCGCTGGGGCTGGCCACCAGGATCCAGTCCCCGGAGGAAGAGGCACGCGCCAAGGACGCGCTGGCCGAACTGCATTTGGCCTGTGACCGTCCGGATCAGGCGATAATGCTCTGGGAAAGTTCCATTGGCATATTCGAGCAGCTCGACCCGACGGAAGCGATCCGCATAAAGCAGCGGTTACGCCGTGCACAAGATCTACGCGAGTAGGCGACCCTCAGGGCGCTGAGCGCTTGATCACTTCTGCATCAACGTCTACTGTGCACTTTCCTGCGCGAATCGCGCTGACATCCCACTCTTCCACGGAAAAGAGCCTCATTCGCATGTTCGCAATGCCCTTGCCTCCGATTTCGGACGCCTCGGAGGTCCGGACCATGGAACCCGTCGCCCGCCAGGCGGAATCCGGGTTTCATACCCCGCTGCTCACCCCGTTCGACACCGCCGGTGCGCGCATAACCGTGTTCCGTGAAAAGTCGTCCCCCGCACGACCCGTGGTATGCATGCCGTCGAGCTACACCGGCCCCACGGGGTTCGCCGCCGCCGATCTGCCGCGCGGACTCGCGGCGGTGTAGCGCGCGGACCCGCGAGGCCGCACCACTGCTGACGCGAGCCGTCCGGGCTCGTGTCAGCAGTCGCAGCAGCCGCAGCTGCAGTCGCAGCCGTCGCAATTGCAGCAGTCGCAGCAATCGCAGCAGTTCGAGCACAGGCCCTCGCGCTTCTTGCGGGACCAGGGGCCCTCGTACTCCGAGGCGCAGCACAGTTGGCAGGTGCAGCAGAGGCCGACGAAGGCCGCGCAGCCGGCGAGGAAGCCGCGTGGGGGGCGTCGGTTGGGGGGATGGGGGCTGTGGCCGCCGGGGTTGCCGCCCCAGCCGCCACCGCCCTGGCCGCCGTCACCGTCACCGTCGCCGGGCGGCAGCCGGCTGCCGCCCTCCCCCGCGTAGGGATTCGCGGGGCCGTTGAGGCTTTGCGGGGCCTGCCCGTACGGAGGGCGGCCCTGCGGCGTCTGCCCGTACGGCTGCTGCTGGTAGGGGTTGCCGGAGGGGTCGGCGCCGGTGTGTGCGCAGGTCGTCGTGGTGAACGCGCGGTCCACGGCGCGCGGCAACTCGTGCACCAGCAGGACGTGTGCCAGCCGCGGATCGGCGAAGTCGACGTCCCGCAGTGCCAGTCGGATGCCGCGGACCGCGTCGTCGCACAGCCGGCGGGTCTCGGTGCGGGAGGCGCCGGTGGCGGTGATGGGGTTCCAGGCGTTCTCGGCGGCGTCCGTGACCCGGTCCTCGACCGCGTCCAGCAGGTGTGCGAGGCGTCCGAACAGCCGCCCCACCTCGGCGAGCGGGGCCGCGTTGCCCGGTTTGCCCGCGAGCGTCGCGGTGTGTGCGAAGGCTGCTGCCGTCGCCGTCTCGGTGGGCTCGGTGACGGCCGTCAGCGGGGTTCCGGGGCCCGCGGCGCGCTCCACGTCGGTCTGCCGGTCCACGGCGTCCACCAGGGCGGAGACCTCGAAGCCGAGCGCGCCGGCGGTGCGGGCACCGGCCCGGTCCCAGCCGGCGGCTATCCGGCGGGCGGCTGCCGCGACCGGACGCCGCCGCAGCAGGCCGTCCCGGTCGGCGATGTGGTCCCGTATCTTCGCCGAGGCCAGGACGAGGGACACCGAGGCCGCCAGCCGGGCTCCCTCGCCCTGTGCGACGGAGGCGGTGCGCATCCCGCGCAGCGGGCACGGGCCCGCGGTGCGGCGCCGGGCGTCGGCCGTGCCGGTCTGGGCGTCGGTCAGTACGGAGACGAGCAGCCCGTCGTAGTTCGTCGCCACCCTGGCGAACTGGCCGTGGTCGCCCCGCAGTGCGAGGCAGAGCCCGCACAGATGCGCCATCCACTCGGCCCTGAGCCCCTCGGACAGCCGGTGCCTGCAGGGCCTGACGATTCCGAACACGAGCTCCCCCGTACCTGACTCGACTGCTCACGCGCTCCGTGCAGTGCCGCGATGCTATCCACCGCCCCGGCCGGCACCGTCGGGGGCCCGTGAGAGCAGTGTGCGGGACCGGTGAGAGGCAATGTGCGGGCGGCCCGTGAGAGGCAACGTGCCGGGGCTCCGCCGCGTCCTTGGGGGTATGGCTGCTGTCCTCGTTCTCGGCTTCGACCCGTACACGGTTCCGGACGTGGACGGGGACGCCCTGCTCGCGACCCTCGACCAGCAACTGACCCGCCTGCGGGAGCAGTCCGTGGAGGTGTCCTCGGTCCAGGTCGCCGCCGACGACCCGGCCGGGTCCGAGTCCGTCTTCGTGGCCGCGCTGAGCGAGCGCGACTGGGACGTCGTGGTCATCGGCGGCGGTATCCGGGTGAAGGGCGAACTGACCTTCTTCGAGCAGGTCGTCAATCTGGTCCACCGGCACGCTCCCGGTGCCGCCATCGCCTTCAACGGCCGTATCGACGAGGTCGCCGAGGCCGTCCGGCGGTGGCTGCCCTCTTCGGCCGCTCCCTGAGGCGGGAGCGGACCCGCTCCAGTGGGGGAGTGGGCACCCGGGCGCGGAAAACCCCGCGACGCGCTCCCGCCCCTCTGCTACGTTCCCTGGCATGCAGCAGCGCGCCGTACGCAGTGCCAGGACGACGACGCCGGATCCGGTCCCGGCGCGCTGATCGACGTATCTGACGTATCACCGAAGCCCCGGGCCGAGCGCCCGGGGCTTCGTCGTCCGCTCCCTGAGGCGCCCGCCCGCGTCCGAGAGGGAGAACCGTATGACCGCCGCCCACCACGACCACCGCTCGCTCGGCCGCGAGCTGGGCCTCTTCGGCACCGATCCGCTGATCGGGGCCGGTCTGCCCTACTGGCTGCCGGACGGGGCCACCGTCCGGCACGCGCTGGAGGAGTACGTACGCGACGCGGAGCGCCGGGCGGGCTACCAGCACGTGTACTCGCCCGTGCTCGGGAAGCGGGAGTTGTACGAACTGTCCGGGCACTGGGCGCACTACGCCGACGACATGTTCCCTCCCCTGGAGGCACCGGGCGGCGAGCAGCTCGTGCTGAGGCCCAGTCTGTGCCCGCACCACGCGGTCATCTACCGGTCCCGCTCGCACAGTTACCGCGAGCTGCCGCTGCGGATGGCGGAGCTGGGCGCCATGTACCGGTCCGAGCGCTCGGGCGTGCTCGGCGGACTGACCCGGGTGCGGGCCATCCAGCTCAACGACGCGCACATCTTCTGCACCCTCGACCAGGTGGCCGCCGAGGCGCGGGCCGCGCTGGAGCTGATCCGTGCCGCCTACCGGGCACTCGGTATCGAGGCCGCCCGCTACCGGCTGTCCCTCCCGGCCCCGGACGGCAAGTACGTGGCGGCGCCCGACAAGTGGCGGCGGGCCACCGCACTGCTGACCGAGGTGCTGGACGGGTCCGGGCTGCCGTACGAGGCGGTCGAGGGCGAGGCCGCCTTCTACGGGCCGAAGATCGATGTGCAGCTCGCCGACGCGGCGGGCAGGGAAGCGACCCTCTCGACCGTCCAGGTCGACCTCCACCAGCCCGAGCGGTTCGATCTGCACTACATCGGCGCGGACGGCAGCAAACACCGGCCCGTCATGGTGCACCGGGCCGTGATCGGCAGCGTCGAGCGTGCCGTGGCCCAGCTGATCGAGGTGCACGGCGGCGCGTTCCCGGCATGGCTTGCTCCCACCCAGCTCACCGTGCTCCCGGTGTCCGAGGCGGAGGTTCCCGAGGCCGAGGCGTTCGTGCGGCGCTGTGCGGACGCCGGTTTGCGGGCCGCGGCGTCGGCACCGGAACGCGGCAGCCTGGGCGCGCGGGTACGGGAAGCGCGTCTGGTGCCGTACCAGGCGGTGATCGGCCCGCGCGAGGCCGCAGACGGCCGACTCGCGCTGCGGCTGCGCGACGGCCGTCGTCTCGGCCCGCTCCCCGCCGAGGAGGTGCTCGCCCGCGTCCGCGCACTCGTCGCAGGCCACAGCACCGAGCTGTGGTGAGCGGAGCCATCGGCGCCCTGCGGTGAGCCATCGGTGCTGCCCGGCGGTGTGCGGGCTCAGCGTGCCGCGTAGCTCCGCAGTCGCTCGGCGCGTGGCGTCAGGCAGCAGCTCGCGCAGCGGACCGCCTCCGCGCTGGTGTAGTAGAGGCAGCAGGTGTTGCGTAGATAGCACAGCCGGTCGGTGCCGTCGGTGCGGGTGACCTCGGCCAGCTCGCCGAGCCGGGCGAGCTGGGGGCGCGGGCCGATGAACTCCGCCCAGCGCCGGGCCAGTACGCCGACGGGGCGGGGCGCGGCGGCGCTCAACCCGGCGGAACTCAATGCGGTGGCGCAGCCGTGGGCCACTCCGCCGTGCAACTGCCGCAGCCCGGCACGGGTAGCGCGGTGCAGCGCGGCGGCGAGCGGCAGCAGATGGGTGTCGAGCACGGCCTCGTGGAGGGCGGCCAGCGTGGCCCCGCGGTCCTCGGCGGGAGCCGCGAGCAGCCGCGGCACCCGCGGCCGCACGCCCGCGATGCCGTGCCGGCCCGGCCGTACCAGCACATTGTGCGGCCGTACGTCCCATACGCGGCCGTCGAGCACCCAGCCGAGCATCGCGGCCGCCGTCACCCGTCCCGCGTACACGGCGATCAACGTGAGCGCGGCCGCGTGTGCCGTGCGATGGCCGCTGCCCTCCCATTCGGCGGTCAGCAGTCGTCGTAGCTCGGCGGAGTCCGGGTCCGGGAGGCGGTCGGCGGCCAGCCACCCGTCCGCCTCCCGCTCGGCGGCGGGTGGATCACCCGGCAGCATGTGGTAGCGCGGGCCGTACGCGGAGGCGAGATCCGTGAGGGCGGTCAGCGCCGTCAACTCCTCCAGCGGCTCGGGCTCGGGTTCCGGCTCCGGCTCGGACCTCGGATCCGACTCCGGCGCCGAATCCGGCTTCCGCTCATGCGGGCCGCCCATCCCGCACCCCCTTCTTCGGCGGCAGGTACACCACGGTCGGCGCGCCGGTCTCCGGGTGGACGCCCACCTCGGCCCGCACCCCGTACACCTGGGCGAACAGCGCCGGGGTCAGTACCTCTTCCGGCGTCCCGTGCGCCACCACCCGCCCTGCCTCCAGTACGTACAGCCGGTCGCAGAAGTACGCGGCGAGGTTGAGGTCGTGCAGGGCCAGCAGGCCGGTGGCGGGCAGGTCCCGCACCAGCGCCAGCAGCTCCCACTGGTAGCGCACATCCAGGTGGTTAGTCGGTTCGTCCAGCACGAGCAGCGCGGGCTCCTGCACCAGGGCGCGTGCCACCACCACCCGCTGCCGCTCACCGCCGGACAACTCGTCGAAGGGCCGCCCGGCCAGCTCCGCGGCACCCGTGCGCTCCAGCGCGGTGGCGACCCGCGCGGCGTCCTGCGCCGTGTCGCTCTCCCAGAACCGCTTGTGCGGGGAGCGGCCCATCGCCACCACCTGCCGTACGGTCAGCCCGAATCCGCCGCCCGCGTCCTGCGGTACGGCTGCCACCCGGCGGGCCCGCGCCTTGACGCTCAGCGCCGCCGTGTCGTCGCCGTCGAGAGTGATCCGCCCGCCGGTGGGCCGCAGCGTCCCGTAGACGCACCGCAGCAGCGTGGTCTTGCCGCTGCCGTTGGGGCCCACCACGCCGACGGTCTGGCCGGGCCCGGCCTCCAGCGTCACCCCGTCGAGCAGGGCGCGCCCCCCGGCCACCTCGTAGGACACCTCCTCGGCGCGCAGCGCGCACGCCCCGCTCACCCGGCAACCCCCTCGGTGCGCTGCGAACGCCGCAGCATCCACAGGAAGAACGGCCCGCCGGTGAGCGCCGTCAGCACGCCGACCGGGATCTCCTCGGGCGCGGCGACGGTACGTGCCGCCAGGTCGGCCAGGACGAGGAAGGCGGCCCCGCCCAGTGCCGCGACCGGCAGCAGCGCGCGGTGGCCGGCGCCGACCGCCATCCGTGCGGCGTGCGGCACCATCAGCCCGACGAAGCCGATCGCGCCGCTCACCGTCACCAGCACCGCCGTCACCAGGGACGCCAGGACGAACACCGCCGCGCGGAAGCGCCCGGTGTCCAGGCCGAGGACCATGGCGCCCTCCTCCCCGGCCAGCAGCAGGTCCAGCGGCCTGGCCAGCGCCAGCAGCAGGAGGAGACCGGCGGCCAGCACCAGCGCGGGCAGCAGCAGGGTCTGCCACCGGGCCTGGCCCAGACCGCCCAGGGTCCAGAAGAGGATGGCCCGCAGATGCTCCTTCTCCGCGGAGGTCACCAGCAGCAGGCTCGTCAGTGCGGACAGCACGTACTGCACCGCCACTCCCGCCAGTACCAGCCGTCCCGTCGTCAGGGTCGCCGACGTTCCACCGCGCCGCGCCATCGCGTACACGACGACGAGCGCGAGCATCGCCCCGGCGAAGGCGCCCATCTGCATCGAGAGCGCGCCGACGCCGAGCACGACGACCACGACGGCACCCGTGGAGGCGCCGGAGGAGATCCCCAGCAGATACGGGTCCGCCAGCGGGTTGCGCACCAGGGCCTGCAACACCGTGCCGACCAGGGCGAGTCCCGCTCCCACGACCGCCGCCAGCAGCACCCGCGGCAGCCGCACATCCAGCACGATCGTGGCGAACGGACCCGGCTGCGAGCGGCCCGTCAGCGCCGCCAGCACCTCGCCCAGGGGGATGCGCGCCGAGCCCAGCGCCAGCCCGGCCAGCGCCCCGGCGACGAGTACGGCGACGAGCGCCGTGGCCACCAGCGTGCACCGCGTTCGTGAACCGATGGGCACGGCGCTACTCCGCGCCGTCGCGGTCCGGGTGCAACTGGCGGGCCAGCTTGTCCACCGCGTCCGGTACCCGCGGCCCCAGGACGGCCGAGGAGAGCGGCAGCACGGCGAAGCGCTTGTGCTCGATGGCCGGCACGTCGGCCAGCGCCGGGTCGTTCAGCAGCCGCTTCTTCTTCTGGGCGACGGTCGTGCCGCCGTAGTCGTAGATCACCACGACCTCGGGCTTGCGCTGCACGACCTTCTCCCAGGAGACGTCGGCGAAGTTCTTGTCGACATCCGCGAAGACGTTGCGGCCACCGGCCCGGCGCAGGATCTCGTTGCCGATGCCCGTACCTCCCGCCGTGAAGGCGGCGCTCTCACCGCTGTCGTAGACGAACACCGGAGTGCGCTCGACGCCCTTCAGCCGCTCGGCGGTGTCCGCCAGTTGCCGGTCCTGCTTCTTGATCAGTGCCTCGGCGCGGTCGGGCACGCCGAAGGTGCGGCCGAGCTCGCGGATCTCCCGGTGCAGGGTGGCGATGCCGACGTCCTTGGTACAGCTCTCCACGTTGAGGCGGGTCTTGATGCCGCTGTCCGCCAGGGCCGCGCGCTCGCGGCCCTCCGTCTTGTCGAAGGCGCTGACGTAACCGCCGTAGACGAAGTCCGGGTTGGCGGCCAGCAGCGTCTCCTTGGACGGGTACTTCTTGGCCAGCACCTTGATGTCGCGGTACGCCTTGGCGTAGCGGGGCAGGATCCGGTCGTCGAGATAGGCGGTGCCGGCCATCCGGTCCTGCAGGCCGAGCGCCAGCAGGATCTCGGTGGTGTGCTGGTTCATGGCCACAGCGCGCCGGGGCGGCCCGGTGAAGGTGGTCTTCACCCCGCAGTTGTCGACCGTGTACGGAAACCCCTTCGCAAAGCTGCCGGTCTCCGTGTCCTCGGCGCCGGCGCCGCCCGCACAGGCGGTGAGGGATATCAGCAGCAGCGAGGCGAGCGCCGCGCGGCGGGTGCGGCGCGGCGCGGCCGATCCCGGACAGGTCATGGGTGTCTCCTCAAGGCGTCGTCGTCGGCGGGCACGAGCGGCACCCCGTGCACCTCGCCACGGTCGGGGGCACGGGGTGCGGCCCCGTGGGGCGGGTGCGGTCCCGCTGCCGGGGACGACTGCCTCGTCACCGTGTTCCGGCCTCACTTGGCGAGCCCGGGCGCACGCGGAGGGCGTGCTGCCTTCTCGGGCGCGGGGCAGCCCTCGGTCGGCTGCGGCACTTCCGGGTGCTGCCGGGGGCGGCCGGGCGCCGCTCCCTCGCCGGACGCCTCGGTCGCGGAGGCCGCGCCGCAGTGGGCGGTGCCCAGGACGAGCGCCGGGGCGAGGCCCGGCACAGGTGCGTGGATACGGCGCGGTCGGCGCATGGCCAGCTGATCCTTCTCCGTCGTAAGGCCCAGTCGCGGGGCCCGGCGTGCCACCACGCCCGGGGCTGTCCGGGCGCGGGTGCCAGCAGGTCTTCGGGCTCGGGACTGTGGGAGCGTGCGCCTTCCCAGGGAGGAGGTCCCCAGTGGCCTCGTGCACGCCCCAGTCCCATACCGCTGCGCGTCAGCTCCGGATTCACACCGGATTCCCTGACCCGTTCAAGGGTTTGACTGGCGGCTGCAACGTACCACGCGGGCGGCAGACGGCAGGAACGGGGGAGAGGTGACAAAAGGGACCCCGGGGCTTTGCCCGGCCCCGGGGTCCTGGGTGCCGTTCGTTCGCACGTCCAAGCGGTTCATGGGCGGATCGTTCGGCGATGTCCTCGCGTGGAGCCACTCCACCACGGCGGCATGTGGAACCGCCGGCCGGGTTCGAACCGGCGTCTCGAGGTCGTCACCGCCCCGGTTGCCGGACGATGAACGGCGATGCTGAGCGTGGAGCGAGAGGTTGAGTTTGACCGGCACCCTGGCTCTGGCAGGGCCGCCGGGGGTTCACACATCAGCTTCAGCTTCAGCTTTGCGCTCCTGGCGCACCCCGGGCCGAAGTCGTCGAAACCCCGGCCCGGGGAGTCTTCGGTTGTTGTGCCGGCGTCGGCATCGGCATCGGCGCCTTCGCGCCTCAGGCGAACAGGTAGCCGAAGACGGCGTCCCCGATGCGCTGGTCGCTCACCTCGGTCCCGTTGGCCTCCTCGCGGGCGAACTTCACCGCCGCGGCCAGTTTGTCCAGCCGCTCCAGCAGTTCGTTGATCCGCCGGGCGGGCAGGGCGCCGGAGTACTTGACGGTGGTCCAGTAACCGACCGGGATGTCCTCGTAGTACACCTCGACCTGGGCCGGGTGCTTCTCCGTGGCCTCCGCCTTCACATGGTTGCGCGGCACCTTCTTGGTGCGGACGGTGCGGACCTGCTCGGTCTTCCACCAGTCCGTGGAGGGGTCCTTCTCCCACGCCTCGGCGCCGTCCAGCACCGGCAGCTTCCGCAGGAACGAGCCGAGCTCGCCCAACTGCTTCTCCAGGAACAGCAGATAGGAGACCGGCACCTGGGACAGGACCGTGTGCCCGTCGACGACGACATCCGCGCGAGCCGTGAGGTTCGCCCAGTCCTTCGTCGCCGTCACATCGAACAGCCGGGTCAGGATCTTCGCCGTTTCCTTCAGCACATCCTCGGCCTTGACCTGGACCCGCGTCGACTCCGGCGGAAGCTGCTCGCCCTCTTCGTCCTTGGGCTGGTACGTACGCGAGATCCCGGCCAGCATCTGCGGCTTCGCCAGCCCGTGCTGCGCCTGCGCCAGGTCCTGGGCCACCTTGGACTTGACGCCCTTCTCCACTGCGATGATCTGATTCAGCTTCGCCACGATCGCGAACCTAGCAGTCCAACATCGCCCCGCACCACGGATTTTGTTCGACAGCTCGGTAACAGGGCGGGTCCCACGTCCGGGTGAAAAAGGATGCTCATCGCTCCGCCCCGGGTAGGCAAAGGCAGCACCGATTCGACGAGCTGTGGGGATACCAAGACGTTGTCGCAACCCTTCGAACTGCCCGACTTCTACGTGCCCTACCCCGCCCGTCTCAACCCGCACGTCGACCAGGCGCGGGCCCATTCCCGGGAGTGGGCACGGCAGATGGGGATGCTGGAGGGGTCCGGGGTCTGGGAGACCGCCGACCTGGACGCGCACGACTACGCGCTGCTGTGCGCCTACACCCACCCCGACGCCACCGCCGAGGACCTGGAGCTGGTCACCGACTGGTACGTGTGGGTCTTCTTCTTCGACGACCACTTCCTGGAGATGTTCAAGCGCACCCAGGACCGGGCGGGCGGCAAGGCGTATCTGGACCGACTGCCGCTGTTCATGCCGCTGGCCGACTCCGCGACCGTCCCCCCGCCCACCAACCCCGTCGAGGCGGGGCTGGCCGACCTGTGGGCCAGGACGGTCCCCTCGATGTCGGCCGACTGGCGCGCGCGGTTCGCCGTCAGCACCGAGAACCTGCTCAACGAGTCGCTGTGGGAGCTGTCCAACATCAACATCGGGCGGGTGCCGAACCCGGTCGAGTACATCGAGATGCGGCGCAAGGTCGGCGGTGCGCCGTGGTCGGCCGGGCTGGTGGAGTTCGCGGCACACGCCGAGGTGCCCGCGTCCGTGGCCGGCTCCCGTCCGCTGTGCGTACTGCGCGACACCTTCTCCGACGCGGTCCATCTGCGCAACGACCTGTTCTCCTACGAGCGGGAGACGCGGGAGGAGGGCGAGCTGTCCAACGGCGTGCTCGTCCTGGAGACGTTCCTGGAGTGCACCACCCAGGAGGCCGCCGACGCCGTCAACGATCTGCTCACCTCCCGCCTCCAGCAGTTCGAGCACACCGCACTGGCCGAAGTGCCCGCGCTCTGCGTCGAGGAGGGCCTGGATCCGGCCGCCTGCGCCGATATCGCCGCCTATGCCAAGGGGCTGCAGGACTGGCAGTCCGGTGGTCACGAGTGGCACATGCGCTCCAGCCGCTACATGAACGGCGGGGGAGCCGACGCGGCCGGACCGGTGCGGCTGCCGTTCGTCCCGGCCGGTATCGGCACCTCGGCCGCCGAGGTGCTGCGCCCGCACACCCGGGCGCAGGTGCGGCGTACCCGCTCCTTCAGCCATGTACCGCACGAGCGCACCGGGCCCTCGCTGCTGCCCGACTTCGAGATGCCCTTCGAGCACCGGCTCAGTCCGCACCTGGGCGGCGCCCGGGAGCGGGTGGTCGAGTGGGCGCGTGCGATGGGGCTGCTGGAGCCGCAGCCGGACGTGCCCGGCGGGCGGGTGTGGGACGAGGAGCTGATGCGGGACAACGATCTGCCGCTGTGCGCCGCCGGTCTGCACCCGGACGCGACGGCCGACGAACTCGATCTGGCCTCCGCCTGGCTGGCCTGGGGCACCTGGGGCGACGACTACTATCCGGTCCGCTTCGGCCGCACCCGCGATCTGGCGGGTGCCAAGGCGTGCACCCGGCGGCTGTCGTTGTTCATGCCCGTCGACGGCGAACCACCCCCGCCGCCGACGAGTCCGCTGGAGCGCTCACTGGCCGATCTGTGGGTGCGGACGGCCGGTCCGATGAGCCCGGCCAAGCGCCGCCGTTTCCGTACCGCCATCGAGGTCATGGCCGACAGCTGGCTGTGGGAGCTGGACAACCAGGCGCAGAACCGCATCCCGGATCCGGTCGACTACGTGGAGATGCGCCGGCGGACCTTCGGCTCGGATCTGACCATGAGTCTGTGCAGGCTCGCCCAACCGGACACCATCCCGGAGGAGATCTACCGCAGCGGTCCGATGAAGTCGCTGGAGAACGCCGCCGCCGACTACGCCTGTCTGCTCAACGACGTCTTCTCCTACCAGAAGGAGATCGAGTTCGAGGGCGAGATCCACAACGGGCTGCTGGTCGTCCGGGACTTCTTCGACTGCGACTACCCCACGGCGCTGCGTATCGTCGACGATCTGATGAAGTCCCGGATGCGGCAGTTCCAGCACGTGGCCGCGCACGAGTTCCCGGTGCTCTACGACGACTTCGCGCTGGACGAGGCGGGCCGCGCCGCGCTGGACGGCTATGTGCGGGAGTTGGAGAACTGGATGGCGGGCATTCTGGTGTGGCACCGCGACTGCCGCCGCTACACGGAGGCAGATCTGCGCCGCCACTTCCTGCCTACCTGGCCGTTCGACGGGCCGAAGGGGTTGGGGACGTCGGCTGCCCGGCCGGTGCCGAGGTAGCCACGGTGCGCGTCCGCGGGGGTCGGGGTGTCCGGCCGCCGGAGCGGGAGACCGCCACCCCCGCCAGGCACAGCAGACCTCCTGCCAGGGTGAGCCAGCCGGGCACCTCGTCCAGGAAGAGCCAGGACATCAGCACGACGAGGAAGGGGACGACGTACGTTGTGGAGCCCATCCGTCCCGCGGTGGTGCGGGAGAGGGCGTAGGCCCAGGTGGAGAAGGCCAGCGCGGTGGGGAAGACGCCCAGATAGACGGTGTTGAGGGTGGCCGACAGCGGTGCGTCGGCCACCTGGGAGGCCAGCTGCCCGGAGAAGGGCAGGCAGGCCACGAAGCCGGTCAGGCAGCCGAAAGTGGTGACCTGGAGCGGCGAGGCGTGGCGCAGCGCCGGCTTCTGGCTGACGACTCCGACGGCGTAGGTGACGGCTGCCAGCACACACAGCGCCACCCCCAGGGGCGAGGAGTCGCCGCCCTCGGAGACCGACAGGCCGACCACCACGGCACCCGCGAAGGAGACCGCCATCCCGGCCAGCAGCCGGCGGGGGAAGCCCTCCTTGAGCAGCCAGCCGCCCAGCAGCGCCATCAGGATGGGCCCGATGTTGACGAGCATGGCGGCCGTGCCCGCGTCCACGAGGCGTTCACCCCAGTTGAGCGCGACCATGTAGCCGCCGAACCACAGCAGGCCCGAGGTGACGATGCCGGGCCAGGCCTCCTTGGGCGGGAGCCCCTCGCGGCGGATGAGCAGCACGGCGCACAGCACGAGGGCACCGGCCCCGAGCCGTCCCAGCGCCAGGGCGCCGGGCGCGTAGTGTTCGCCGGCGCTGCGTATGGAGACGAATGCCGAGGCCCACAGCACCACCGTGATCGCGGCTGCTGCCAGTGCCGTGGCCTCGGCGCGTCCCTTGCCTGCCGCCATGAGGGCTCCTTCAGGGTTCATCCGACCGCATATGCTGTCAGGACCGTAAAGGAGCTTTGCTCATGACGCCACTGTTTTTCCGCTGCCCCCTTTCGAGCCGCGCTACGGCAGCAGGGAGCGCACCAGGCGGCAGGTGGTGAGCGACGGCGGGTGCACGCCGATACGCTGCGCCGTCGTCCGGATGGTGCGGTTGCGGGCCTGTGCCGCTGTGTAGACCCCGGTGTCGAGCAGCGCTATGGCGATCCGCATGGCTTTGAGCCGGCGGTTGTGCGTCTCGTACCACTCGCGCGGCAGGCCGGCCGGGAGCGGTTTCTTGGGCAGCACGGGCAGCGTGGACATCTTCGGCAGGTGCTGCTGCTGGTGCTGGGCGCGGGTGGTGGGGCGGGAGTGCGAACGAGAGGTACGGGAACGGACAGCAGTCATCGACGGTCTCCTCACGACGTCGGTGCGCTTGCTGGAAACTACCCCTATTCTACCCCGCCCCACTGACAAAACCCGCTGGTCACCGGGGAGTTCGGGATCTTTGTTCGATTAAGCGGCGGTCTCTTGCGAGGCCTGTCCAGAGCTGTGCGACGACTCCTGCGGCGAGGTCTCGCCCACCTCCCGCGCATCCGGGACCGGACGCCCGAAGTCCCGCAGGATCTGCTCCGTCGCCCGCTCCGCAGAACTCAGCGCCCCGCGCGGCGTGCTGGTGTCCCGGTGCTCCCCGCAGACGTACAGTCCCGACAGCACCCGCACCGGTCGCCGCGGATCGTGCGGCGCGGGCATCGCGGGCACCGCGTCCGGGTCGTGGTAGGCGGCCAGCAGTTCCCAGCGGTCCGTCGATGTGCCGTAGACGCCCGCGAGTTGCTCGCGCGCGGCTTTGTCCAGCGCGGCGGGCGGCTCGGCCGCCCGCTCGCCCAGCACGACGGAGGTGATGAGCGTCCGGCCGGGCGCCGCGCGCGAGGGGTCCACCGCCGAGGCCACCCAGGTGTGACTGACCGGGTCGGTCTCCGCGCCGTCCCGTTCGGCGCAGACGGTGAACGACGGTCCGCTCGCACCCGCCGGGAGCGGACCCTCCAGGGTGTGGTGCAGGACGGTCACCGGGTGGAACTGCGGCACCCGCAGTCCGGGCAGCAGCGTGGCGGCCGAGCGCGCACCGGTGGCCACCAGCACCGCCTCGCACCCGAACGTGCCGTGCTCCGCGGTCTCGACGGCATGGGTGCTGACCGAGGTGACCCGTACCCCCGTACGTACCGTGCCCGGCGGCAGCGCGGCGGCCAGCAGCTCGGGCACCGTGGCCTGCCCGCCCGCCGGTACGCCCAGCCCGCCGCGTGCGAAGCCGCGCAGGGTCAGGTCGGCGACGCGGCTGGAGGTCGTCAGCGCCGGGTCCGACAGCAGCGCCGTCAGCAGCGGGCGCACCAGCGTCTCCGTCGGCCGGGAAGGCAGACCGCGGGCCGACAGCGCCTGGCAGGTGGGCAGTTCGGGCCTCGAGAGCAGACCCTGGGGCGGTACCGCGGCGAACCGGCCGAGAGAAGCGCGGAGCCGCACCAGGCCCAGCGCGTCCGACATGTCGGCGCGGCTCCGCGCGCCGGTGAGCGCACGAGCCGTGGTGAGAGCTGTCAGTGCGCCCCGCGTGCTTCCTGCGCCCCTCGTGCGCCGGTCGAGCAGGGCCGTGCGGCCTGCCCGCGCCGGGGGAGCGGTGCGCTCCGCCGCCGGGGCCGCCACGCGGTGGGTGCGGCCCTCCGAGTGCAGCAGCGCACCCGGGGTGAACGGGCGCAGCGCGAGGGTGTCCAGGGCGGGCAGCCGCGCGAACGCGTCCGCGTCCCGGTCCAGGCTGAGCACCCCGGGACTGCGGTCGAGCCGGTACCCGTCGAGGTGATCGGTGCGCAGCCGCCCCCCGACGCGCGGCGCCGCCTCCAGGACGAGGACGCGCATCCCCGCGCCGGTCAGCCGGTGTGCGGCGGCCAGCCCGGCCAGTCCCGCACCGACGATCACCACATCGGCGCTTCGGCCTCTGCCGACGGCTTCCACCTCCTCGCCGCCAGTGGCTGTTCGGGTGCCTGCTTGTGCGCTGCTGGTCAGCACGTGTCCTCCCGACGTCGACGCGCGTGCTGGTCTGATGGGGTTGGCCTTCGCTGCTGTCGCGTTGGTGCTGTGCGCGGTGAACGCGTGTGTTCCGGTGTCGCCCTGTGTCCGTCTTGGTGGGTCCGTGTGCCGCTGTGGGCTCCGGCTGTCGTCCTGATGCCCCAGCGCGCTCGGCTCATACCCGTGTTCGAGCGTTGGTGTGTGATCGCGTTCGCGGTACGTCGCGCGGGGGGCGCCCGGATGCATGCACCGGGGGTGCCGCGCCTGCGGGACGGCCACCGGGTCCCGGCGGCGGAGGTCCGGTGGAGGTCCGGTGGAGGCCCGGTGGCCCGTCCGGGGCCGGCGGGTCAAAGGGCGGCGCGGATGGCGTCGGTGACGGTGGGGAAGGCGAAGCGGAAGCCCGCGTCCAGCAGGCGACGGGGCAGCACCCGCTGGCTGCCCAGCACGTCCTGGGCGAACTCGCCCAGGACGACCCGCAAGGCGGGCGCGGGAACCGCGAAGGGGGCGGGGCGGCGCAGCACACGGCCCATGGCGGCGGTGACCTCCCGGTTGGTGGCCGGCTCCGGCGCGGTGAGGTTCACCGGGCCGCTCAGCGACTCGTGAGCCAGCAGGAACCGCAGCGCCGCCACATGGTCGTGCAGCGCGATGTGGCTCCAGAACTGGCGGCCGTCGCCCAGCCGCCCTCCGAGCCCCGCCTTGAAGAGGGGGAACAGCCGCCCCCACGCGCCGCCGCCGCGGGCGACGACCAGCCCGGTGCGGCCGTACACCGTGCGGATCCCGGCCTGAGGCGCCGCCCTGGCCGCGGCCTCCCAGTCCTGACACAGCTCGGTCAGGAACCCGGTACCGGGACCGGCGCTCTCGTCGACGGCCCGTTGACCGGTGTCGCCGTAGTAGCCGATCGCGGTGCCGACGATCAGAGTGCGGGGCGGGGTGTCCAGTCCGGCGAGGGCACCGGCGAGGGTGCGGGTGCCCAGCACCCTGCTGTCGCGCAGTTCGCGCTTGTAGCTCTCCGTCCAGCGGCGTTCGCCCACGCCCGCGCCCGCCAGGTGGACGACGGCCTCGCAACCGGCGAGTCCCGCCGTGTCCACCCGCCCGCCCTTCGGGTCCCACCGCACCTCGTCGGCCGCGGCGGCGGGCCGCCGTACGAGCCGCAGCACGTCGTGTCCGTCCGCCCGCAGCGAGCGGGTCAGTGCCGAGCCGATGAGTCCCGTGGAGCCGGTGACCGCGATACGCATGCGCCCATCCTGACCCATCCGCGCGAGCACGTACGCGCCCCCGTCGCTCTCGCCGTCCCCAGGGTCGCGGCAAAGGGTGAAGCGGTGCGGCCGGGGGCGAACCGGCCGGTGGGAGCAGGGCTCACTCGCCCCGGAAGCGGCTCCACAGCCGGGGCAGCCGGTCGGCCAGCGCCGCCGGGTCCTCCATGTCCAAGGAGACGCCCTCGGGCTCCGCCGGTGCCTCCGGCAGCCCCAGGTCGGGCAGGACCGTACCGGTCAGCTGTTCGTACGCCTCGTCGGCTGCGAAGCCCAGCTCCTCGCCGTCGCCGTCCAGCTCCTCGTCGAAGTCGTCCAGCAGTTCGGCCAGGGCGTCGGCGTCGTGCGCCGCGCCCTCGAAGACCTCCCGGCCCTGGCCGATCAGCCAGCAGCGGAAGGAGTCGAACGCGTCGTCGCTCGCACCGTCCAGCAGGATCCAGGCAGCGGCCCACAGGTCCCACTGGTAGGCCCGGCTGTAGCGCGACTCGAAGTGGCGGGCGAAGTACGTCACCGCGTCGGGGTCGAGCTGGGTGAGCCGCTCGACCAGCAGATCCGCCTGTTCCGGGGGGTCGCCGTCGGCCTCCTGCCGGGTGGAGTCGATCAGCTCCCAGAACTCCGTCTCGTCCATCACGCCCTCAGCATCGGGCCTGGAAGCCCACAACGCACGCGGAGTGCGCCAGATGCGGCTGTGTCGTTATGAGACATGAGCCACACGGCATTCCGTATTCGATACCCGACAGCGGTTGTCCGGTATCGCTGCCAGCGTGTCCTTCCACCGAACCGGAACAGCAGCAAGGAGGAACAGGTGCAGGAACCGAGCAGCTCCACAGGGCCGCTGGCAGGCAAGGTCGCGCTGGTCGCGGGCGCCACCCGGGGAGCGGGCCGCGCCATGGCCGTCGAACTGTGCCGCGCCGGAGCCACCGTCTACGCGACCGGCCGGACCACCCGGGCCAGGGCCAGCGAGGTCGGCCGGACGAGCGAGACCATCGAGGAGACGGCCGAACTGGCGAGCGAGGCTGGAAGGGAGAACTCGGGCAGTGCCCACGCGGTCGCTGTCGACCACCTCGACCCCGCACAGGTGCGCGACCTGATCGCCCGCATCGACCGCGAACAGGGCCGCCTCGACGTCCTCGTCAACGACCTGTGGGGCGGCGACCACCTCGTCGGATTCAGCAAGAAGCTGTGGGAGCACGATCTGGACGAGGGGCTGCGCGTGCTGCGGCTCGGCATCGACAGCCACCTGATCACCAGCAGTCACGCCCTGCCGCTGCTGATCCGGCGGCCGGGCGGACTGCTGATCGAGATCACCGACGGCACCGAGGAGTCCAACCAGGGCTACCGGGAGCCGGTCTACTACGACCTGGCCAAGGCGGCACCGCTGCGGATGGCCCGTGCGCTGGCCCAGGAGACCGACGAATACGGCACCACCGTGGTCTGTCTGACCCCGGGGTGGCTGCGCTCGGAGACCATGCTCGACACCCACTTCAAGGTGACCGAGGAGAACTGGCGCGACGGCTGCGCCACCGACCCGCACTTCGCCATCTCCGAGACCCCGGTCTTCATCGGCCGCGCCGTGGCCGCGCTCGCCGCCGACCCGGAGGTGGCCCGCTGGAACGGGCAGTCGCTCTCCAGCGGCGGTCTCGCCAAGGTCTACGGTTTCACCGACGTGGACGGCTCGGCGCCGGACGCCTGGCGTTACATCATGGACGTCCAGTTCGCGGGCAAGCCCGCCGACGTCTCCGGCTACCGCTGATCCGCGCCCCCGGACTCTTACGCGTACAGCGCCGCCGCCCGCCGTGCCGCGTCCGCGAAGCGCTGCCGCAGCGGCGGCGGCGCCAGCACCTCGCACTCCGGGCCGAGGGCGAGGAGCTGGCCGTAGCCCACCTCCTCGCTCTCCACCCGCAGCGTCACCGTCGTACGGCCCTGCTCGTCGACGGTGCCGCCCGCCAGCGCCTCGTCGGCCGCGTTCCGGTCGATGACGTGGCGCAGCCGACGGGCTCCGAGCTCCGTCAGCCGCAGCGTCACCTGCTCCCTGAGGAGGGAGCGGGCGAAGGCCGCCGCCTGCTGCGCCCAGAACGCGGCCAGCTCGAATTCGGTGTCGCGGTCGAAGCGCTCGTCGCGGACGGTGACCTCGGTGAACCGGTCGACGCGGTAGACCCTCCACCGGCTGCGGAGCGGATGCTGGGCGTCCGCCGGGACGCGGGCCGCCAGATACCACTGCCCCGCCTTCAGCACCAGGCCGTAGGGCTCCAGGTCCCGCTCCACCTCGCCGCCGCCCCGCTCGTCCCGGCGGCGGTAGCGGACGGCGGCCCTGCGGTCCGACCAGACGGCGTCGGCCAGCACGGGCAGCAGCGGCGGCGTCTCGGGCGCCTGCCACCAGCCCGGGGCATCCAGATGGAAGCGCTGCGCCGTGCTGTCGTGCACATCGCGCAGGGTGGGATCGAGCGCCGCCGAGACCTTCAGCTTCGCCGCCGAGGCCGCGTCGTCCAAGCCCAGGTCCCGCAGGGCCGAGGGCACCCCCGACAGGAACAGCGCCTCCGCCTCGGTGCGGCCCATGCCGGTCAGCCGGGTGCGGTAGCCGCCGACGAGCCGGTAGCCGCCGGCGCGGCCCCGGTCGGCGTACACCGGCACGCCCGCCTCGGAGAGCGCCTGCACATCGCGTGAGACAGTACGCTCGGAGACCTCCAGTTCGGCTGCGAGCTGAGCACCGGTCATCTCCCGCCGCGCCTGGAGCAGCAGCACCATCTTGATCAGCCGGGCTGCCCGCATGCTGAATACCCCTCCCGTGGGCCGTGGCCCGCTGTTAACGTTCCGCCCGTTATACAGCGAACTAGGAAACGGTCATGTCTCAGCAAACTCGCGAACAGCGCGAACAGTGGGGCTCGCGGGCCGGATTCCTGATGGCGGCCATCGGCTCCGCCGTCGGGTTGGGAAACATCTGGCGCTTCCCCGCGGAGGCGTACAAGAACGGTGGCGGAGCCTTTCTGCTGCCGTATCTCGTCGCTCTGCTCACCGCAGGGCTCCCGCTGCTCATCCTCGAATACACCGTCGGCAGGAAGTACCGCAAGTCACCGCCGGCCGCCTTCCGGCAGATCTCCCGCCCCGCCGAGGTCATCGGCTGGTGGCAGGTCGCGATCTGCTTCGTCATCGCCTCCTACTACGCCGTGATCGTCGCCTGGGCGGTCCGGTACGCCGGATTCTCCTTCGGCAAGGACTGGGGCAAGGACCCCGAGAAGTTCTTCGCCGGGGACTTCCTGCACGCGGGAAGCGAGCCCGGGCTGCCCAGCTCCTTCGTCGGCAACGTCTTCTGGCCCCTGCTGGCCGTATGGATCGTCGTGCTGGCCATCCTCGCGCTGGGTGTCCGCCGCGGTATCGAGCGGGCCAACAAGGTCTTCATCCCGGCCCTGGTGTTCTTCTTCCTCATCCTGGTCGTGCGCGCCGTGACACTGGACGGCGCGGCCAAGGGCCTGGACGCGCTGTTCTCCCCGGACTGGGGCGCGCTGACCGACGGCAGCGTCTGGGTCGCCGCCTACGGGCAGATCTTCTTCTCGCTCTCCATCGGCTTCGGCATCATGGTCACCTACGCCTCCTACCTGGGGCGCCGTGCCGACCTGACCGGTTCGGCGCTGGTGGCGGGCTTCGCCAACAGCTCCTTCGAGATCCTCGCCGGCATCGGCGTCTTCGCCACCCTCGGCTTCATGGCCCAGGCCAACGGCGTGGCCGTCGGTGACGTCGTCAGCGAAGGCGTGGGGCTGGCCTTCATCGCCTTCCCCGCCGTCATCTCCCAGATGCCGCTGGGCGCGGCGTTCGGCGTCATCTTCTTCGTCTCGCTGGCCATCGCCGGCCTCACCTCGCTGGTCAGCATCGTCCAGGTCGTCATCTCGGCCGTGCAGGACCGCACCGGCATGCGCCGGGTGCCCGCCGTGTGGACCGTCGGCGGGCTGGTGGCGGTCGTCTCGCTGCTCCTCTTCCCCACGGATGCGGGCCTGTCGCTGCTGGACGCGGCCGACCACTTCATCAACCAGTACGGTATCGCGCTCGCCGCGCTCGTCTTCCTGGTCATCATGGCCTGGGTGGTGCGCCGTCTGCGGCCCTTCCAGGCCCACGCCGACGAGACCTCCGCGGTGCGGCTGGGAACCTGGTGGCGGGTGTGCCTGGGGGTCATCACCCCGCTGGTGCTCGGCTGGATGATGGTCGACAGCCTGCGCAAGGAGTTCGACGAGAACTACGGCGGCTACCCCGGCTCGTTCCTGGCCTGGGCCGGCTGGGGCGTGGCGATCGGGGCCCTGCTGGTGGGCGTCCTGATCTCGCTGATCCCCTGGCGGGACGCGCCCGTCGAGGACGAGGCCGAGCGGGAGGAGGTGCGCTGATGTCCACCGGAGCCATCGTGATGATGACCGCGGCCATCCTCATCGTCTGGGGCGGCCTGGTCGCCGCCATCCTCCGCTTGCGCAAGCACCCGGCGGAGTAGCCGGCCCGCACAGCAAAGTTCCCCGCGCCCGAAGGGCGCGGGGAACTTTGCGCTCAGCCACAACACGTCGGGGCTCGGGCAACGACCCGAGCCCCGATGGCGCGTCTCCGCGTGGGCGAACCCCGCGAAGCGTAGGCGAGCGCCTAGGCGAGACCGTACTTCTCGGCGGCCCGGCGGACATCCTCCGCCTTGACCTCGCCGCGCCGTGCGAGCCGCGACAGGGCGGCCACGACGACGGACTCGGCGTCGACGCCGAAGTAGCGGCGCGCGGCCTCCCGGGTGTCGGAGAGTCCGAACCCGTCCGTCCCCAGCGACGCCCAGTCCTGCTCGACCCACTGGCTGATCTGGTCGGGAACGGCCCGCATCCAGTCGCTGACGGCCAGCACCGGGCCCGGTGCTCCCTCCAGCGCGCGGGTCACGTACGGCACCCGCTCCTCGCCGCGCAGCGCGGCCGCGTCGCACTCCATGGCCTCACGCCGCAGCTCCGTCCAGGACGGTGCCGACCACACATCGGCGGCCACGCCCCACTCCTCGGCGAGGATGCGCTGGGCCTCCAGCACCCAGTGGATCGCCGTTCCGGAGGAGAGCAGCTGGATACGGGGGGTGTCCGCGGAGGCGGCCTCCGCCTCCTTGAAGCGGTAGAGGCCCTTGAGGATGCCTTCCTCGACGCCCTCGCCCTCGGGCATGGGCGGCTGCACCTTGGTCTCGTTGTAGACCGTCAGGTAGTAGAAGACGTTCTCCTGCGCCGCCGCGTCCGGCCCGTACATCCGGCGCAGGCCCTCCTTGACGATGACGCCGACCTCGTAGGCGAACGCCGGGTCGTAGGAGATGACCGCCGGGTTGGTGGAGGCCAGCAGATGCGAGTGGCCGTCGGCGTGCTGCAGGCCCTCACCGGTCATGGTCGTACGGCCGGCCGTGGCACCGATGACGAAACCGCGGCCGAGCTGGTCGGCGAGCGCCCAGAACTGGTCGGCGGTGCGCTGGAACCCGAACATCGAGTAGAAGATGTAGAACGGGATCATCGGCTCGCCGTGCGTGGCGTACGAGGTGGCCGCCGCGGTGAAGTCCGCCAGCGAACCGGCCTCGGTGATCCCCTCGTTGAGGATCTGGCCGTCCTTGGCCTCCTTGTAGTACAGCAGCTGGTCGCGGTCGACCGGGTCGTACTGCTGGCCGAGCGGCGAGTAGATACCGGCCGACGGGAACAGCGACTCCATGCCGAACGTGCGCGCCTCGTCCGGGACGATCGGCACCCAGCGCTTGCCGGTCTCCTTGTCCCGCATCAGGTCCTTGACCAGCCGGACGAACGCCATGGTGGTGGCGATCTCCTGCGAGCCGGAGCCCTTCTTCAGCACGTCGAACGGCTTGTCGGCGGGGGAGGGCAGACCCACCGGGTGCACCTTGCGGGCCGGCGCCGGCCCGCCCAGCTCGGCGCGCCGCTCCTGCAGATAGCGCACCTCGGGCGAGTCGGGGCCCGGGTGCACGTACGGCACCAGCTCGTCGTCCAGCTTGCTGTCCGGGATGGGCAGCTCCAGCAGGTCCCGCATGGCGCGGAACTCCTTGCCGGTGAGCTTCTTCATCTGGTGGTTGGCGTTGCGGGACTCGAAGCCCGGACCCAGCGTCCAGCCCTTGACGGTCTGCGCCAGGATCACCGTGGGGGCGCCCTTGTGCTCGACGGCCGCCTTGTACGCCGCGTAGACCTTGCGCGGCTCGTGGCCGGCGCGGGAGGTCTTGAACAGCTCGGTGATCTTGTCGTCGGTCAGCAGTTTGCCGATCTCGACGAGGGCGGGGGAGGCGCCGAAGAAGTGCTCGCGGATGTAGGCCGCGTCGCGGGTGGCGTAGGTCTGGAACTGCGCGTCCGGGACCTCCCGCAGCCGGCGGGTCAGCGCGCCGGTGGTGTCCAGCGCGAACACCTCGTCCCAGGCGCTGCCCCACAGCGACTTGACGACGTTCCAGCCGGCGGCGCGGAACTGGGTCTCCAGCTCCTGCACGATCTTGAAGTTGGCGCGTACCGGGCCGTCGAGGCGCTGCAGATTGCAGTTGATGACGAAGGTGAGGTTGTCCAGCTGCTCGCGACCGGCCAGTGCGAGGGCGGCGGTCGACTCCGGCTCGTCCATCTCGCCGTCGCCGAGGAAGGCCCACACGTGCGAGGCGGAGGTGTCCTTGATGCCCCGGTGGGTCAGATAGCGGTTGAACCGCGCCTGGTAGATCGCCGAGATCGGGCCCAGGCCCATGGAGACGGTGGGGAACTCCCACAGCCACGGCAGCCGGCGCGGATGCGGGTAGGACGGCAGCCCGTCGCCGCCCGCCTCCTGGCGGAAGCGGTCGAGGTGGGCCTCGGTGAGCCGCCCGTCGAGGAAGGCACGGGCGTAGATGCCGGGGGAGGCGTGGCCCTGGACGTACAGCTGGTCGCCCGAGCTGTGGCCGCCGTCGCCCTCCTTGCCCTTGAAGAAGTGCTCGAAGCCCGTCTCGTACAGCCAGGCCGCCGAGGCGAACGTCGCTATATGGCCGCCGAGGCCCTGGCGGCTGCCGCGGGTGACCATGGCCGCCGCGTTCCAGCGGTTCCATGCGGTGATGCGGGACTCCATCGCCTCGTCGCCCGGAAAGGCGGGCTCGGCCGAGGTCGGGATGGTGTTGACGTACTCCGTCTCCAGCAGGGCCGGTACGGCCAGGCCGCTGTGCTGGGCGTGCTCCACGGTACGACGCACCAGGTACGCGGCTCGTTCGTCGCCCGCGTGTGCCGCGACGGCGTCGAGCGACTCGCGCCACTCGCCGGTCTCCTGCGGATCACGGTCCGGGAGCTGGTCCAGCTCACTCGGATACGGCGGGCGTACGGGATCGGGCATGGTGGCCACCTTCCGGACGTGTAGGCCCCTCCAAACGGGTCGGGAGGGCGGTTGTGCGGGTGGGTGTTGTGAACCCTGACGGGCAGGACAGGGGGCACCCAACGAAGGGACTGTACGCCTCTGATCGATGATCGATCAAAGGTCATGGCGAAATTGGCATTCCGTGCCGCGAAATCTGGCACCGCATGCCGGAAGCTCGCCGTCGCGCCCGGGGTCCGTTGCCGAGTGCGGGTGCTCCGCGGTTGTTGGGGGTACCTCCCGGCCGGAGGCTGGGGGAGCAGTTCCCCGCGCCCCTGTCGGGGCGCTCAGTCCCGGGGCGCCGGGGCGCAACCCAGCACGTGCTCCTTCACCAGGAGGCCGATGTTCGGGTCACATCGCTGGATCGCGGCCATAACAGCTTCATGCTCCTCCGCGTACGACTGCTGCACCGTACCCAGCCAGCGGATCGACAGCGCCGTCCACACCTCGATCCCCAGCCCCTCCCAGGTGTGCAGCAGCACGCTGTTGCCCGCGGCGCGCACCAGTTCCCGGTGGAAGGCCACGGTGTGCCGCACCTGGGCTTCGCCGTCCCCGCGCCGGTCGGCCTCGTACAGCGCCGCCACATGCGGCCGCAGCGCCGTCACATCCCCCGCCAGCCGGGGCACCGCCAGCTCCGCGGCGATCTGCTCCAGCCCGGCGCGCACCGGGTAGATCTCCTCCAGATCCGCCGCCGACAGCTCCCGCACCCGCACGCCCTTGTTCGGCGCCGACTCGATCAGCCGCAGCGTCTCCAGCTCCCGCAGCGCCTCTCGCACCGGGGTCTGGGAGACCTCCAGCTCCACCGCGATCCGCCGCTCGACGATCCGCTCCCCGGGCTTCCACCGTCCGCTGACGATCCCCTCCACAAGATGCTCGCGGATCTGCTCGCGCAGCGACTGGACGACGGGCGGGGTCATGAAGACACTCCTCGCAGCGAGGTGGTGGGGCCCCTAGACGATACGACCTGCCCCGGCACCGAGTGCCACTGCATTCGGTGAGGAATCCGTCACCGGCGCTCGACGCCCGGACGCGACGGTGCCCCCGCCACAGCTGTGGCGGGGGCACCGTTCTGCGCGGTTGCCGGGAGGCTTACAGCCCCAGCTCGCCCTCGAACTCGCCGGCCTCCAGACGGGCCTTGACGTCGTTGAGGTAGCGGGCGGCGTCGGCGCCGTCCACGAGCTGGTGGTCGTAGGACAGGGTCAGGTAGACCATGTCGCGGATCGCGATGGTCTCGCCCAGGTCCGGGTGGTTGACGACCATCGGGCGGCGCACGGTGGCACCGATGCCCAGCTCGGCGACCTGCGGGTAGTTCACGATGATGGTGTCGAACAGCGCACCGCGCGAGCCGGTGTTGCTGATCGTGAACGTGCCGCCGGACATGTCGTCCGGGCCCAGCCCGCCCTCGCGGACCTTCTTGGCCAGCTCGGCGGTCTTGCGGGCGATGCCCGCCAGGTTGAGGTTCCCGGCCTCCTTGATGACCGGGACCATCAGGCCCTTCTCCGAGTCCACCGCGATGCCGATGTTCTCGACGTCGTGGTAGGTGATGGTGCCGTCGTCGTTCAGCCGGGCGTTGACGGCCGGGTGGGCCTTCAGCGCCTCGGCCGCCGCCTGCACGAAGAACGGCATCGGCGAGAGCTTGACGCCCTCCCGCGCCGCGAAGGAGTCCTTCGCGCGGGCCCGCAGCTGCATGATGCGGGTGACGTCCACCTCGACGACCGTGGACAGCTGCGCCTGGCTGTGCAGCGCCTTCATCATGTTGTCGGCGATCAGCTTGCGGATCCGCGGCATCTTCACCGTCTGGCCGCGCAGCGGCGACGGCTCCAGCTTCGGCGACTTCGGGGCGGCGGAGGGCGCGGCAGCGGCCGGGGCCGGGGCCTGGGCCTTCTTCGCCTCGGCCGCCTCGATGACGTCCTGCTTGCGGATCCGGCCGCCCACGCCGGTGCCCCGCACCGAGGAGAGGTCCACGCCCTGCTCGGCCGCCAGCTTGCGCACCAGCGGGGTCACATAGGCGCCGTCGCTCTCCGGCGCCGGTGCCGGAGCCGGGGTCTGGGCCGGAGCGGCCGGGGCCGCGGGTGCCTGTGCCGCTGGGGGAGCGGGCTGCGCCGGAGCGGGCTGGGCGGGCGCGGCCGGCTGGGCGGGCGCCGGCTGGGCCTGTGAGGGCTCGGCGGGCGTCTGCGGCGCGGCGGGCTGCGCCGGGGCCGCCGGAGCCTGCGGGGCCTCCTGTGCGGGCTGCGGAGCCGCCTCGGCGGGCTTGCCCGGGGCGGACGGCGCCGGGGCCGCGGCGGCGGGAGCGGCACCGGCCGCACCGATGACGGCCAGCTTGGCGCCGACCTCGGCCGTCTCGTCCTCGCCGACGGTGATCTCCAGCAGGGTGCCGGCGGTCGGGGCGGGGATCTCGGTGTCGACCTTGTCGGTGGAGACCTCCAGCAGCGGCTCGTCCGCCTCGACCTCGTCACCGACCTGCTTGAGCCAGCGGGTGACGGTGCCCTCGGTGACGGACTCGCCCAGCGCGGGCAGCACCACGTCGGTGCCGGTGCCCTCGGCCGCGCCACCGCCGGAGGGGGCCGCGGCGGCGGGCTCGGGCTGGGCCGGTGCGGCCGGGGCCTCGGCCTGTGCGGGCTGCTGCGCGGCAGGCGCGGCGGCCGGCTCGGCCGCGGTCTCGGCGGCCGGTGCGGCAGCGGCCGGAGCGCCGGAGCCGTCGTCGATGACGGCCAGCTCGGCGCCGACCTCCACCGTCTCGTCCTCGGCGACCTTGATGGAGGAGATGGTCCCGGAAGCGGGCGCCGGGATCTCGGTGTCGACCTTGTCGGTGGAGACCTCGAGCAGCGGCTCGTCGGCCTCGATGTGCTCACCCTCGGCCTTCAGCCAGCGGGTGACGGTGCCCTCGGTCACGCTCTCGCCGAGCGCCGGCAGGGTTACGGAAACCGCCATGGTTTCTGTTGCTCCTTACAAAACTGTGCGGATGGGTCGCGCCCTGACTGGAACCCGGCGGTCAGTCGTGGGAGTGCAGCGGCTTGCCGGCCAGCGCCAGGTGCGCCTCGCCGAGCGCCTCGGTCTGCGTCGGGTGGGCGTGGATGAGCTGGGCCACCTCGGCCGGCAGCGCCTCCCAGTTGTAGATGAGCTGGGCCTCGGCCACCTGCTCACCCATGCGGTCACCGACCATGTGGACGCCGACCACGGCGCCGTCGCGCACCTGTACGAGCTTCACCTCGCCCGCCGTCTTCAGGATCTTGCTCTTGCCGTTGCCCGCGAGGTTGTACTTGAGCGTGACCACCTTGTCGGCACCGTACCGCTCCTTGGCCTGCTCCTCGGTGAGGCCGACCGAGGCCACCTCCGGGTTGCAGTAGGTCACGCGCGGCACACCGGCGTAGTCCACCGGCACCGGGTTGAGCCCGGCCAGCCGCTCCGCGACCAGGATGCCCTCGGCGAAGCCCACGTGGGCGAGCTGGAGGGTGGGGATCAGGTCACCGACGGCGGAGATCGTCGGAACGCTGGTGCGGCAGTACTCGTCCACCGTGACGAAACCGCGGTCCATGGCGACCCCGGCCTCCTCGTAGCCCAGGCCCTGGGAGACCGGGCCGCGGCCGATGGCGACCAGCAGCACCTCGGCCTCGAACTCCTTGCCGTCCGCCAGCGTGACCTTGACGCCGTCGCCGGTGTACTCGGCCTTGTCGAAGAAGGTGCCCAGGTTGAACTTGATGCCGCGCTTGCGGAAGGCCCGCTCCAGCAGCTTGGAGCTGTTCTCGTCCTCGGCCGGCACCAGGTGCTTGAGGCCCTCGACGACGGTGACGTCCGCGCCGAAGGACTTCCACACGGAGGCGAACTCGACGCCGATGACGCCGCCGCCCAGGATGATCGCGGACTTCGGCACCCGGTCCATGACCAGCGCGTCGTCGGAGCTGATGATCCGCTCGTGGTCGATGGTCAGACCCGGCAGCGACTTCGGCACCGAGCCGGTCGCCAGCAGGATGTGGCGGCCCTCGTAACGCCGGCCGTTGACATCGACGGAAGTGGGGGAGGACAGCCGGCCCTCGCCCTCCACATAGGTGACCTTGCGGGAGGCGACCAGCCCCTGCAGGCCCTTGTAGAGGCCGGAGATCACACCGTCCTTGTACTTGTGGACACCGGCCATGTCGATGCCCTCGAACGAGGTCTTGACGCCGAACTCGGCGCTCTCCCGGGACTGGTCGGCCACCTCGCCGGCGTGCAGCAGCGCCTTGGTGGGGATGCAGCCCCGGTGCAGGCAGGTACCGCCCAGCTTGTCCTTCTCGATGAGGGCGACATCCAGACCGAGCTGTGCGGCGCGAAGGGCAGCGGCATAACCGCCGCTACCGCCTCCGAGGATCACTAGGTCGAAAACGGTGCTGGCGTCGTTCGCCACGTCACGTCCTCCATGCATGGGTACGCCGTAGCCGGTCTCCTGCGACCGGGCGGCTTGAGGTTCGGCCGCTTTTGTCTGCTCGGCCCTTTTCATCGCTTCCGGCTTCTGTCAAGCCGTGCGGGGCCCTGTCCTGCCAGTGACCCATCTTTGCACTTGTTGCCGGAAAGCGGGGAGCGGGGTGCCTTCGGCGGTCGGTCCGAGGGGTGTGGGGCTTCGCAAGGCGAAGCCCCACCCCCCGGTCAGTCGCCCTCGACCGTGCGCTCCACGAGCCGGACCAGCGTCCGCACCGCCGAGCCCGTCCCGCCCTTGGGGGTGTAACCGAAGGGGCCGGACTCGTTGAAGGCGGGGCCCGCGATGTCCAGGTGCGCCCAGGGCGTGCCCTCGGGGACGAACTCCTTCAGGAAGAGCCCGGCCAGCAGGCCGCCGCCCATCCGCTCACCGATGTTGGCGATGTCGGCGACGGGGGAGTCGAAGCTCTTGCGCAGGTGTCCCGGCAGCGGCATCGGCCAGGCGTCCTCGCCCGCCTCCTCGGCCGCCTCGTGCAGCGCGGTACGGAACTCGTCGTCGTTCGCCATGATCCCGAAGGTGCGGTTGCCCAGGGCCAGCACCATCGCGCCGGTCAGCGTCGCCACGTCCACGATCGCGTCCGGCTCCTCCTCGCTCGCGCGGGTCAGCGCGTCCGCCAGCACCAGCCGGCCCTCGGCGTCGGTGTTGAGGACCTCCACCGTCTTGCCGTTGTACATGGTCAGCACATCACCCGGACGAGTGGCCGAGCCGGACGGCATGTTCTCGGCCAGCGCCAGCCAGCCGGTCACATTGGCCCGCAGCCCCAGCCGGGCCGCCGCGACCACGGCGGCGAAGACGGCCGCCGCGCCGCTCATGTCGCACTTCATCGTCTCGTTGTGGCCGGCCGGCTTGAGCGAGATGCCGCCCGAGTCGTAGGTGATGCCCTTGCCGACCAGCGCCAGGGACTTCTTCGCCTTCGGGTGCGACCAGCCGATGCGGACCAGCCGCGGCGGCTGGGCCGAGCCGTTGCCGACGCCCAGGATGCCGCCGTAACCCCCCTTGGCCAGCGCCTTCTCGTCCAGCACCTCGAACGTCAGACCGAAGTTCTTGGCCGCGGAGCGGGCCTCGGACGCGAAGGTCTTGGGGTCCAGCCCGTTGGCCGGGGTGTTGATCAGGTCACGCGCGCGGTGCACCTCCTCGGCGACCACCAGCGCGCGGTCCACGGCGGCCTTGTGCGCCTTGTCCCGCGGCTTGGCGCCGACCAGCGCGATCTCCGCCAGCGGCGCGGAGGCGTCCTTGGAGCTCTTGCCGTCCTGCTTGCCGCCGTCCTTGCCGCCGTTGTCCTTGCCCCGGTAGGCGGTGAAGGAGTACGCGCCCAGCAGCGCGCCCTCGGCGATCGCGGCGACCGCCTCGGCGTCCTCGACGGGCAGCGCGAACGCGGCCTTCTTGCTGCCCGCCAGCGCGCGTGCGGCGGCGCCCGCCGCACGGCGCAGCACCTCGGCGTCGTAGGGCTCCTGTCCGCCGGCCACCTCGCCCAGCCCGACCGCCACCACGAGGGGGGCCTTCACGCCGCTCGCCGGCGCCGGCAACTTGGTGACCTCGCCCTCGCCGCCGCTCGCGCCGAGCGTCTCGAGCGTCGCGGCCAGCTTTCCGCCGTACGCCTTGTCCACGGCCTCCGCGCCGGGAGCCAGGACGACGGCCGCCTTGGCCGCCCGGCCCGCCTTGCCGGAGGAACCGTTCTTCGCGACACCTACGACGACGGCGTCCGCGCGCAGCGTCGCCGCGGACGAGGAGCTGAGAGTCAGTGCAGACACGTGGGAGAGACCTTCTTCCTGGACATGGCTCCGGAGCGCGAGCTGCCTCCGGTTCGGACGCTCCGGGCATCGTATGCCCGGTCCCCTTTCTCCCGCTCCGCACATTTCCCGCACAACCTCCGGCGGGGGCGAAGTACCCGACGGGAGCGGGACGATCGCGGTACGGGCGCGGTCACGGAAGGGTGACCTGCGGGCTCACAGGGCTCACAGGACCGTCAGCGCGACGAGCGTGCAGCTTGCCGCGACCTCGGCCACCGCACCGAAGACATCCCCGGTCACACCTCCGAACCGCCGCACACACCGTCGCAACAGCGCCTCCGCGGCGCCCAGCCCGAGCACGGCACCGATCACGGAACCGGCGACGCCTGCTGCCGGTCCCGCGCAGCCGGCCAGCGCCGCACAGCAGCCCGCGACGCCCAGCACGGTGCCCAGCGCGGCGCCCCGCGGCACGGTGCCCGCGACAGCGGCCCCCAGTCCCTCGGGCCGCGCGGCGGGCACGCCCTGCCGGGAGGCGAGGGTGAGGGCACCCCGCGCCACCACGGCGGAGGCGACGGTTCCGGCGGCCCCGGTGGCCCACCCCTGGCCGTACAGCGCGGCGAGCGCGGCCACCTGCCCCAACAGGACGAACACCAGTGTCACCACGCCGAACGGCCCGATGTCGGACCGCTTCATCACCCGCAGCGCCTCCTCGGCGGGCTTGCCGCTGCCCAGCCCGTCGGCGACATCGGCGAGTCCGTCCAGGTGCAACCCCCGGGTCAGCACCGCGGGGACCGCGACGGCCGCGACCCCGGCGAGCAGTGCGGAGGCCCCGCAGGCCAGCAGTACGGCAGCCACGGCGGCGGAGAGCAGCCCCACCACCAGCCCGACCACGGGCGCGCACACCATGCCCGCCCGCGCGGCGGCCCTGTCCCACCGCTCGACGCCCACCGGCAGCACGGTCAGCGTGCCGAACGCGAACCGCAGCCCCTCCACCGCGGAGGCCGGGGCGGTGTCCGCGGGCTGCGCGGGTTCCGCGGGCGAGGAGGAGTCCATGGCCGAGCAGGCTACCCGCGGCCCGTACGGCCCCGGCCGACGCCCCCGGGCGGGGTCAGGTGGCGTCCACGACTCCCGCCCCACCCGCCGGTTCCGCGTCCGCCTCGGCCTCCGGGCCCTCGCGGACCGGGAGTTCGGCCGCCAGCGCGGCCGCCGCCCGCACCAGGGGGAGGGCCAGCAGCGCTCCGGTGCCGCCACCGACCTCGACGCCCTGCTCCAGCAGCGGATCGGCGGCCAGCCGGTCCAGGGCCTTGGCCTGGGCCGGTTCGCCGCCCGCCTGGCCGGCCAGCCACCAGTCCGGGGCGCGGAAGGCCACCCGCTGGCCGACCAGCGCGCACGCCGCGGACACCACGCCGTCCAGGATGACCGGTGTGTGCCGGACCGCGGACTGCAGCAGGAACCCCGTCATGGCCGTCAGATCGGCGCCGCCCACCGTCGCCAGCAGCTCCAGCTGGTCGCCGAGGACGGGCCGGGCCCGGCGCAGACCATCCCGGATGGCGGCGCACTTGCGCATCCACGTCAGGTCGTCGATGCCGCCTCCGCCGCGTCCGGTGACCACCGAGGCGTCCGTGCCGCACAGCGCGGCGACCAGAATCCCGGCCGCAGTGGTGCCGCCGACGCTCAGATCGCCGAGCACCACCAGGTCGGTGCCGGCGTCGGCCTCCTCGTCGGCGACGGCCATGCCCGCGCGGAACGCCGCTTCGGCCTCCTCGGGGGTCAGCGTGTCCTCGATGTCCAGCCGCCCGGACGAGCGGCGCACCCGGTGCCGTGTCACCTCGGCGGGGAGTTCGCCCGGGTCGCAGTCGAGCGCCATGTCGACCACGCGCACCGGTACGTCGAAGCGCCGCGCCAGTACGGCAGCGGGGGAGGCGCCGTCCAGCAGCTCGCGGACGAGCTCCTTGGCGGTGCCCGCCGGCCGGGTGGAGACGCCGAGTTCGGCGACGCCGTGGTCACCGGCGAAGACCACCAGGCGCGGGTCGGTGATCGGCCGCACCGGCACCCGGGCCTGTGCGGAGCCGAGCCACTCGCCGACGTCCTCCAGCCGTCCCAGGGCCCGCGGGGGCAGCCCGGTCAGCGCCCGCCGTTCTTCGGCTTCCCGGCGCAGACCGCCGTGCGGTCGCTCGATGAGGTCGGAGAAGTCGTCCAGATCCAGGCTGCGGTCGCTCATGCTCGCTGAGCGTACGTCAGTGCCATGCGCCTGGGTTGGGCGCCTTGCTGGAGAGGGGTTGCCCCTTGCCGTGCGTTGCAGGCTGCGGGTTGTTTCCGGCTGGTCGCGCAGTTCCCCGCGTCCCTTGTTGGCCGCCCCCGCAAGCTTGGGCAGTCCGCTCCCTGTCACCGCAGTGGCAGCGCCACGCCCGCGACCGTCAGCAGTACATGCTCGCACTCCGCAGCGAACGCCGCGTTGAGTCTGCCCAGTTCGTCCCGGAACCGCCGTCCGGCCGGGGTCGCGGGCACCACGCCCGACCCCACCTCGTTGCTGACGGCCACCAGCTGCCGCGGCGTGTGCCGTACGGCCTCCACCAGCGTCCGTACCCGGGTGGCCAGCTCGGCGGCACCGCCCCGTTCCCACCGGGTGTCGTCCCACGCCCCCACCTCGTCCATGGTGTGGGTGAGCCACAGTGCCAGGCAGTCGATCAGCAGTGGTGGCCCGTCCCGCTCCAGCAGCGGCACCAGGTCACAGGTCTCCTCGGTACGCCAGGAGGCGGGCCGCCGCTCGCGGTGCCGGGCCACCCGGGCGGCCCACTCCGCATCCCCGTCGCGGCTGCCGCCGGTGGCCACGTACACCACCCCGGGGAACGCGGCCAGCCGCCGCTCGGCCTCCACCGACTTGCCCGAGCGCGCCCCGCCCAGCACCAGCGTCCGGCGCGGGAGCTGCGAGACGTCCACCCCGCCGTGGAACTCGCCGACGGTCAGTGACGTACCGTCCGGCACCGCCCGCGCGCCGGCCGCGGCCAGCCGCCGGTGCAGTTCCGGGCCCGGCGGCAGGTCGTGCCCCAGATGGACGGCGAGCACGTCCGTGGCCGCCCCCACCAGTCCCGCCTCCCGCAGCCGGGCCAGCGCGTCGGGGCGCCGGCCCACGTCCAGCAGCACCACGTCGTACGGGCCGCCGGGCCCCGTCCCGCTGCCGGTCCCGGCGAGAGCGGCACCGGGTGGCAGATACAGCAGCCGCTCCCCGTCCGGCCCGGTCACCAGGTAGCCGGTGCCCGGGGAGTCCAGCGCCAGCGCCCGCACCCGGTGCCCGCTGATCAGTGCCAGCTCCTGCCGGTCCGGCACCCGCACGGGCGCCGGCAGCCCGGCGGGCACCTCCAGCGCGGGCCCGTCGTGCGGATGGGACAGCAGTACCTGCCGTACGCCGCTGAGCGACCGGCCGGCCCGCGCGGCGGCGAAGGCGGGCCCGGGCGTCAGGTCGAGCAGCAGGGTGCTGTCCACCAGGAGTGCCGTCGCGGCCCGTGCCTCGTGGCCGACGGCGGCGGCGCAGCGGGCGCAGGGGCAGTCGGAGCGGGGGAGACCGGCGGGCTCGCCGGTGCCGAGCAGAGTCAGTTCCACCCTCTGATCGTCTCGTGACCTGCCGCCGCGCGCGCACAGGGGACTACGCTTCCGGGAGCAACCGGCGATCTTACGGAGGCACTGATGGCGTGGACGTGGCGGTTCGAGAAGGCCGACGGTACGGAGACGGAGCCGGCCGTGCAGCCCGAGGAGTTCTCCACCCAGTCGGATGCCGAGTCGTGGATCGGGGAGGTGTGGCGGGAGCTGCTGGAGGGCGGAACCGATCAGGTGACCCTCCAGGAGGACGGCACCACCGTCTACGGCCCGATGAGTCTGCACGCCGCCACGGAGGCGGACTCCGGCGGCACCGCCGCCGGGTGAGCCGGCTTCCCGCCGCGGG
>NZ_JAFFZM010000002.1 GCF_017676345.1 Streptomyces smyrnaeus
CTCTGCTGCTTCTTTGCTGCTACTGCTGCTGTTTCTTTTGCTGCTGTTGCGGCGTTCGCGCTGCCCGCAGTGCTCCTGCGGTGCTACCGCATGTGCGGAGGCGGTGGGATTTGAACCCACGGAGGTGTTGCCACCTCTACGGTTTTCAAGAGGGTCATGGGCCACGGGGGTGCGGCGCGTTGACCTGGGTGGATGGTGAAGCGCAGGCGCCTGGGGAGGAACTTGGGGGACATAAGGGGGAGAGAGCCCTACGAAGGCCCGTTGAGGCCAAGGCGCCTTTGGGCTCGCACCATGACAGCGGAAGCGCCAACCCCTAGCGGAACGTCCCCGGAGCACCTTCTTCAACCCCTCCGAGATGGCGCGTCCACGCTCGATGCTCACTACCCGGCCCAGCTCCCGTTCACATCGGCCTGGATCCGCCAGCCCCTATGCAGCAGCAGTTGGACTGATGACGAACTATTGGTGTCAAGCAATCCAAAGGCACTGACCCCGAAGCGAGGAGCAGCACACTGGGGGTCAAGCAGCCCCTTGATGCAACCTCTCAATTTCCTATTTTGCTCCATTTGGTCCAGTTACATGACATCCAACACGTCACTCTTTCAGTGGAAGAACCCTGGCACGAGGACTACTCAGAGCACAGTTACCGTCAATATGGTCGTCGTGATTCACAACGCCTCAAACGAACTAGATGCATACACACCTCGACTCATGTTGGTAACTCCTGAACTCGCGAAAGACCTCCTCGGTCGGAATCAGGCCAATCGACCAACAGATCGAGCGCTCGTGGCCCAGCTTTCCGCAGAGATCAAGGCAGGAAATTTCCAACTCACACACCAAGGCATTGCGTTGAATGGCTCGGTAGAAGATGGCCAATTGTTGGATGGCCAGCATCGACTCAAGGCCATCGTGATGGCCGGGATTCCCGTGAAAATGCTCGTTTTCGAGAACATCCCAGCCGACACCTTCTCAGTTCTCGATACAGGAAAAAGGCGCAGCGGCGGCGATGTTTTGTCACTGAAGAATGAACGTGACCCGACTCTCCTCGCCTCAACGGTACGTCATATCCACCTCATGAAGACCTCACCCTCAGGCTCGTGGGTAGGGTCTAGCTCGCGCATCACCAACATGCGGCTACTGGAATTGTTCGATGCTCAACAGGAAGAGTTTCGAATCGCCGCTCGTGTAGGTCGACAGCTTTGCCAAAACCTGGGAATGATCCCCACTGCTGGCGCTGTCGGTTACTTTCTGACTACTGAAGCTGCACCAGACACACCTACCGGCGAATGGCTAGGAGGGCTAGCCTCTGGTGCTAATTTGGGCCCCACGGACCCTCGGCTAGCGCTCATCAAGGTAATGAACCAATTGCGTGGAGGAGCATCGCGACGACGAACTGACACTAGAAGTCAAATCGGCCTATACATCAAGGCTTGGAATGCGTGGGTCGCAAAGAGGCCAGTGAAGGCGCTTCGCCTCCAGCGAGGTGAAATCACCCCTCGACCTATCCAGCTAAAGCTATCTGAATAGACTGCGACCCAGCCATGGGTCGAGCACTCTCCACCCATCCTCTTGTTCATTAGAGGAAGGGAACAGTGCTCATGCATCCCGCGAGTTGAGCGCAACGGAGACAACATGGAAGATTCTGCCGCCCGTCCACCTGAATGTCGTCGCCTCAGCTTCGGAAGCTCGCTCACCAAATATCATAGTGAAGTGCTGGTATCAGAATAGTTCAAAGCCTTCCTCGTGCGCGGCTTTCACAATCCGGGCAACCTCATCGGCGATACTCGGCGCACACACCACTGTCGCCGTCGACATCGCCGTGTGAGGCGTCCCGTCCCAGTCCACCACCCTGGCGCCGGCCTCCCTGGCGATTGCCGTTCCCGCTGCCGTATCCCACAGGTGATTGCTCAAGGCGATCGAGGCATCAAGGCGGTCTGCGGCAACCCAGGCAAGGTCGGTTGCTGCGGAACCGAGCATGCGGACGCGCATGGCGCGGGTGGCCAGGAGGTTGGTCAGCGCGAGACGGGGGGCGTTGCGGTTCTCCGCGTTGTGGCCGACGGCGTAGTCGCCGATGGCGACGATGGCGTCCTTCAGTGACGTAGTGCGGCGAGGAGAGATTCGCTCCTCGCCGCGGAAGGCCCCCTGTCCTGCCGCACCCCGGTAGCGCTCGCCCAGGAACGGAAGGTCGATCACGCCCAGCACCGAGCGGTTCCCCTCGACCAACCCCAGCGAGACCCCGCACAACGGCATGCCGTTGACCAAGTTCGCGGTGCTGTCGACAGGGCCCAAGGACCAAGTGAGGGCGCCACCCGCCTCATTGCTGGCGCCGTGCTCCTCTCCAAGAAAGCCGATCTCCGGCGTCTCGGCGAGCAAGAAGGTCCGCAGCTTCTCTTCGACCGCAAGGTCGATCTCCGAGACGGTGTCCCGGTCACCCTTCGCGGTGACCTTGCCGAGCGACATGGTGGTCACCAGCTCGGCGGCCTGGTCGACGGCTCGGTCGGCGACTTCGAGAAGCGCGGCGAGGTCGGTCATTCGGTGGTCCGCCTTTCCCACATGCTGGTGAAGATCTGGTCAAAGGTCGAGTAAAGGCCACCGACCGCTCGGCGCTTGCGCACCAGGAAGACCGGCGAATCGACGCCCCGGGTCTCCGGGAGATACGGCTGGGCGACGCACATCTGCTTGTCGATCAGGGTGAGGTTGAACCGGATCGGCTCGTCATAAACGCCGATCTCCACACGGCCAGCCGCTTCTTCGGACAGCTCTCCGACGACGCGCTCTTTGAGGATCGCGATGTTCAGCGCCGTCAAGGCCGACAACTGCCCTTCGGGGTAGCCCTCCTCTCGCTCACGGTCGGCTATGTAGCGACCGTTGGGCTCGAGAAAGAGCGCCTGGAAGCGTGTACCCGCCTGAACGCGCGCGAAAGACAACCCGTCCGGTGCCCATCCTCCTGTACTGGTCGCCTTGCTCCGAGGACACCTCGACACCTATGGCGCCGCAGATGACGGCCGCGTCTTCCGTGCCGCCCGCGGCGGACGCGTCCGCTCACTGAATACTGCGAGGTCTGGCACAAGGCCCGGCACGAAGTCCTCAGCCCGGAGGACGCCAAAACGCCTCTCGCTGAAGTCCCGTACTCCCTGCGTCATGCCGGAGTGTCCTTGTGGATCACAGCAGGCGTAGAGC
Source organism: Streptomyces smyrnaeus (assembly GCF_017676345.1). Taxonomy (GTDB): domain Bacteria; phylum Actinomycetota; class Actinomycetes; order Streptomycetales; family Streptomycetaceae; genus Streptomyces; species Streptomyces smyrnaeus. The sequence continues at coordinate 3,178 of NZ_JAFFZM010000002.1, forward strand.
CGACGGAGGTAGCCCGAAGGGCCGGCCACAGCCTCGCCGTCCTCTACCGCGTCTACGCGAAGATCCTCACAGGCCGACAGGACCACTCGAACGAACTGATCGACAAGGCCCTGGGCGAGCTTCCACCGCCACCAGACGAGGAAGAACAGCCCCCTGACCAGGACGAATAGCCGCAGCTCGCCGCTCTCCCTGGGGCACGCCTGGGGGACACGAACTGACCGAACATGAGACACCGGCGAGAAATCGTGAGACTGTTCGAATGACGAAGGGGTGTCGCGCAGTGCGCGGCACCCCTTTCACCTGCGGCTTTACCGTCAGTGCGGAGGCGGTGGGATTTGAACCCACGGAGGTGTTGCCACCTCTACGGTTTTCAAGACCGCTCCCTTCGGCCGCTCGGGCACGCCTCCCCGCGTCGTCTGCTGACGGCGCGGGGACAGCCTAGCGTGTGGTCAGTCGTCGCCCTTGCGGGAGCCGAGGGTCACCTCGACGGTCTTCTCCTTGCCGTCGCGCTCATAGGTGAGTTCGACCTCTTCGCCCGGTTTGTGGGTCCAGATGGTGCCGATGAGGGTGGGACCGCTGTCGATCAACGTGTCGTCGAGCTTGGTGATGACATCGCCGGGCTTGAGGCCCGCCTTGTCCGCGGGGCCGCCCGGGGTGATCGGCTCGGAACCGCCCTCGCCGGTGTTGGAGATGACGGCGCCCTTGCCGCCGCCGCCCAGCTGCACGGTCGCGCCGATCACCGGGTAGACGGGCTGACCGGTCTTGATGAGCTGCTCCGCCACACGCTTGGCCTGGTTGGAGGGGATCGCGAAGCCCAGGCCGACGCTGCCGGACTGGCCGCCTTCGAGACCGCCGCCGCCACCGCCCGGCTGGATCGCCGAATTGACACCGATGACCGCGCCCTGGGCGTTCAGCAGCGGGCCGCCCGAGTTGCCGGGGTTGATCGAGGCGTCCGTCTGCAGCGCACTCATGTACGACGCCTGGCTGCCCTGGCCGTCGCTGGAGGCCACCGGACGGTTCTTCGCGCTGACGATGCCGGTGGTGACCGTGCCCGAGAGGCCGAACGGGGCGCCGATGGCGATCGTCGCGTCACCGACGGCCACTTCGTTGGAGTCGGCGATCGGCAGCGGGTCCAGCTTCCGGTCGCCGGCGCCGCTCAGTTTGAGCACGGCGACGTCGTAGCCCTGCGCCTTGCCGACGACGTGTGCGTCGTACTTCTTGCCGTCGGAGAAGGTCGCCGTCAGCTTGCCGCCCTGCGCACCGTTGGCCACCACGTGGTTGTTGGTGAGGATGTGGCCTTCCTTGTCGAAGACGAAGCCGGTGCCGGTGCCCTCTTCGCCGCCGCCCGAGGAGCGGATCGTCACGACGCTCGGCAGCGCCTTGGCGGCTATCCCCGCGACCGACCTGGGCGAGCGGTTCAGCTTCTCCGGGTCGGCGGAGGAGCTGATCGTCGTCGAACCGCCGTCGCTGCGGTCGGCCGCCCAGAAGCCGATTCCACCGCCGATGCCGCCCGCGACCAGCGCGGCGACGAGGACGCCGACGAGCAGCCCGCTGCGGCGCTTCCTGCCGTCCGGCCCGGGGCCGGACGGGCCTGCCGGCATCCCCCAGGGGTCGTACGGCGGCATCCCGCCGCCGCCCGGGCCACCGGGCCCCGCCGGACCGCCGGGGCCTGCCGGACCGCCGGGGCCACCGCCGTACGGGGGCGGGGGCGGAGGCGGCGGCGTCTGGTTGCCCGCGCCGTCCTGGCCCCAGCCGCCGGAGTGTCCCGTGCCGCCGTCACCCGGCCCCGCGCCCGCACCCGACCCGGCGCCGGCGTCGTCACCGGACCGCCCCGGCCCGCCCGGGTCCGTCGTCGCGACGGCCGGAGCACCGGAGGCGGGCGGTGTCCCTGGGGCGGGTGGGGCATCGGACACGGCGGGGGCGGCCGGTGCCGACGGGGGCTGCGGCGGTGCGACGACCGTCGGCTCCTCACCCGTGCTCTCCGGCCCCGTGCTCTCCGGCTCCCTGGGCGCCGCGCCTGTACCGCCCTGGGGCGACTGCACCAGCGTGTCCCCCGCGGGCTCCCTCGGCGATACGACCGTGTCCTGGACGTCCGGACCATTCTGCGTACGGTCGGCGACGGTCGCAGTGGCGGCCGGAGCGGCGGCAGGGGCGGCGTCGGTCGAGGTGGAGGGGGAGGCGGATGAGTCAGGGGAGGGCAGCGAGAAGTCGCCGTCCTCGCGGCTCGTCGGGGCGCCGGTTGACGGGGCCCGGGCCGGCGCCGGGGGCGTGGGACCCGGCCCCGCCGCAGGCGTCACGGCAGCGCCCTCGTTCTCGGTGCTCACAGCTCACTCCTCATCAGGTACACGACATCGCAGGGCTGGCTGGGTGTGTTCACGTATGCGGGTATCCGTGGACAGCTTTTCCCATCACACGTCAGACGGGCGTAAGCCGACGCTGAGCGTCCGCGTCCTCTTCCTTACATCGGAGCAACACCGGACAGAACCCCCGGATTTCCCCTCACTGTCAGGGTCACCGGTCGCTGTCGGGCGCGCACGAGCCGCCGTTGGTGCGACGTCACCCACACGCCCCACCACTCGCACTCCTGTACACCGTGATCACAGCAACCAGCCTAGGCGCGCCCAGCCCGGACCGCCCCTCGGCAACCTCGGCAACCTTCGGCAACCACAGCCCCGGAGGACGGCACCGGCAGCGGACCGCAGCGGACCGCAGCGAAAGCGCCGACGGGAGCCGACCGGCGGCGGCAGCAGCGGGCGGCCGGCGGACGGGGCCGCGCAGCTCTCCGTAGAGCCCTGCACAGCGTGCCCACCCCGAGCGGTGGCACGATAACCCGGTGAGCAACGAGATCGACGCCGGGTCGCGCCACCGTCTCGACCGCCCCCCGTCCGTCATCGCCCACCGCGGTGCCTCCATGGCGGCACCGGAACACACGCTGGCCGCCTACCGCCGTGCCATCGAGGAAGGCGCCGACGGCCTGGAGTGCGACGTACGGCTCACCGCGGACGGCCATCTCGTCTGCGTCCACGACCGCAGGGTCAACCGCACCTCCAACGGGCGCGGTGCCGTCTCGGCGCTGGAGCTCGCCGACCTGGCCGCGCTCGACTTCGGCTCGTGGATGGACCGGCACGCCGACCCGTACGAGTCCCCGGACAGCGCGCTGGACACCGACCGGACCGACGCCCGCGCCGGAACGGCGGAACGCGCATGGACCACGGAAGGCGCCGGAACGGCGGAGCCGGTCGCGGCACCTGGGCGGGGCACGCCGTCGAGGCCGACCGCTGCCGGGGAATCGGGGGCCCTCGGGAGGGCGCCGGGAGGTTCCGGATCCGCCGGGGACCCTGGTACGGCGGACCCCGAGCGCACCTCCGTCCTCACCCTGGACCGGCTGCTCACCCTCGTGGCCGAGGCGCCCCGCCCCGTCGAACTGGCCATCGAGACCAAGCACCCCACCCGCTGGGCGGGTCGGGTGGAGGAGCGGTTGCTGGAGCTCCTCGACCGGCACCGACTTCGCACACCCGTGCGCGTCATGAGCTTCTCCGCGCGCTCCCTGCAGCGCGTGCGCACCGCCGCGCCGCACATTCCGACGGTCTATTTGATGCAGTTCCTCCTTCCCCGCCATCGCGACGGCCGGCTGCCGCACGGGGTGCGCATCGCCGGTCCGAGCATCCGCATCCTGCGCGCCCATCCGGAGTACGTGGCGCGGGCGCACCGCGCGGGCAACGAGGTGCACGTGTGGACGGTCGACGAGCCGGAGGACGTCGAGCTGTGCGTACGGCTCGGCGTGGACGCGATCATCACGAACCGCCCCCGCCAGGTCCGCGCCCAACTCGGGCGCTGAAGCCCCCGTACGCGCGCTGAAACCCCCGTACGCGGAAGCGAAGTCCGCCGGCACTCGTGACGCCGAAGTCCCCCGGCACTCGTGAGGCCGAAGCCCCCGGCGGGCGGGGAGCCGTCCGGGGAACGGAGTACACCGGCGCACTCGGCGCTTATTGCAGACACGCGAGTGCGTCAAGAGAAGCGGGGTGGCCGGTTTCCGCCGCACTCTGCTGGGGCATTCATCCGGATGGCGTGGGGCAAAGGAGGTCTCGGGGGTGGCGTTGGTGGTGGCACAGGAGGTGCCTACTTCGTCGACCATGGCCGTGCCCCATGGTCCGTCGGGTGTACGCGCCGCGCGGCGCAGGATGCGCGAGGAACTCCACGCGTGTGGCGCGCCCGAAACGGTAGTCGATGATGCGATCTTGATTCTTTCCGAACTGCTCAGCAACGCGTGCCGACACGCACGCCCCCTGCACGAGGAACCGGGCGGCGCGAACGGCACGGGCGGCGCGAGCAATCCGGTCAACACCGTCAGAGCGTCGTGGCGCAGGGATGCACGGGGTGAGGTGACCATCGCCGTCACGGACGGTGGCGGTCCGACCCGCCCACTTCCGGCCAAGCCCTCCGTCACCGCACGCGGCGGCAGAGGGCTCGCCATCATCTCCGCCCTCGCCCGCGACTGGGGCGTGCGCTCCGAGCCGGACACCAGCGCGAACGAGCCACCCGGGGTGACGGTCTGGGCCGTGCTGCGGCCGGACAGCTCGTTCAGCGGCCGGGTCGCCGCGAGCCTCAACGGTTTCGAGGGCGAACTGGACGGCGACCTCGGGGCCGGAAGCGGCGGACCGAACGGCGGATTCGACCTCGCCTCGGTGGAAGAGCTCAAGTAGCCGACGGACACGGCGGGGGTCGGGCCACCGCCCGGCAGGAGAGAGGCCGCCGGCGGGGAGCACACCGCACAGGGAGCGACGCGCACCGTACAGCTACTAGGATCGCGGCGCCCACACACCGCCGCATACCTGGAGAACCGCTCGTATGGCCAAGAAGCGCCGACCCCAGACAGCCGCCGCGGCGCCCGCCGGAACCTCCGCGGGCGCGGCAGACGCCGGAAGCTACCCGGTGGTGGGAGCCCGGCAGCCGTGCCCCTGCGGTTCGGGCCGCCGCTACAAGGCGTGCCACGGCAGGGCAGCCGCGCAGGCGGCCACCGAACTGGTGCGCCGCCCGTTCGAGGGGCTGCCGAACGAGAGCGACTGGGTCGCGATGCGCGAGCTCGTGCCGGCGGCCACGGCGCGTCTCACGCTCAAGGACGGGCTGCCCGAGGGCGTCCCCGCAGTGACGCTCGCGACGGTGCTGCCGATGGCGTGGCCCGCGCTGCGCCGCGAGACCGGTGAGGTCCTGCTGGGGCTGCAGAACGACACGGCGTCCGGCGACATCAGCCGCGACCTGGCGGACACGCTGATCCGGGCGCTGGCCGCCGAGCCGGGCACCCCCGTCGACGCGGGACGGGCAGCGCCGGACGGCCCCCGGCTCCAGGACCTGTTGGACCTGGACGCGCCGTTCGTCCCTCAGGTGCACTCGGGGTTCGAGTTCTGGCTGGACGGTGACGAGCAGCCGGCCGGTGAGGTGGCCGCCTCGCTGGAGAGCGCCAACGAGGCCGCGATCCCCACGGCCCGGCTCTCGGGTGTGGAGGGCGCCTACTGGTGCGAGGCGCCCGAGAAGAACCATCTGCGCTGGGTGATGACCCACCCCGAGGAGCAGCTGCTGGACGCCCTCGCACGGCTGCACGCGGCCGGTGGCTCGGCGCTGGGCGAGCCGGGTGACGCCTCCGGCAACGGCGACGGCTCCCGGCTGGTGGGCTCCTTCCGCGCCCACGGCCTGACCGTGCCGGTGTGGGACCTTCCGTCGGGCATGAGGTCGGAGGACTGCGAGAAGCCCGCCGCCGCGTTCGCCGAGCGGCTGGCCGAGGCGCTGGCGGTGACGGCTCCGCTGACGGCGGACGAGCGCAGGGCGCGCAACGGTCTCACCAACCGTCAGGTGACCCTCAGCTGAAGGCTGTCGGCGGATTCGGCGAGGGGTTTGCGAAGGACTCGTGCCCGTGACTCCGGTCACACTGGCACCCCAACTTGCCCTACTCGCAGGTAAATCGACGTCCGGATCTGGGCGATCGAATTTGCTAACCGCCGATCTCTTGTTACCGTTCTAAGAGCCCGGTCGCTGGTGCATCCCCCGTCGCCAGCGACCGGGTTCTTTTGTGCCCGGCTCCGGAGGGGCCTCGCGACACACAGTCAACTCCCGTCACGGCTCGGCCAGTTACCGCCTCAGTGGCGTCGCCGGTCGCTCTCGGCCCGCAGCACTCTCCGCCCGTCAGCTGACGAAACGTCGGCCACCGCCGTGTACGTGTCCTTGCCCGCCGTGGCCTTCGCACTACGGCCGCGAGGGGTCTCACACATGCCTGGATCGCCATCGCCGCGCAGGGTGCAGTGCGCGCGGGCCAGCGAGCCATCGGGGCCATGCAGGGTGAGAACGACGGGCAGCCGGTCACCGGTGGGGTTGCGGTAGTACGCGCGGGCCCAGCTGTCACCGCCCTCCGTCAACACGCAGGCGCGCGCCGCCACCCCTTCGGGCGAGACGATTTCCAGCCCGCAGGAGGAGGCCGGATGTCCTCTCCTGCCCGGGCGGTCCTCGGAGGTCTGACTCCCGGACGGACTGCGCTCAAAAGGGTGGCCGGTCCAGGAGTCGCTGCCGGGAGAGCGCGTGCCGGTTTCGTGACCGCCGGATTCGTGGCTCCGGGAGTCGTGGACCCTGCGGGCGTGGTCGTCGCTGTGCCGGGGCTGTGCGGCCCGGAACGCCTCGGCCGCCAGTCGGGCATCCTGCCCCGCCACCGCCGCCGCCAGCGGCAGTGCGACGGCGAGCGCCACCGTACTGGCGAGCGTGACCACACGGAGCCGGGAGGAGCGCTCTTGCGGCTGGTGCATGAGGGACCCACCTGGGACACGTACGAGAAGGAGGGAGAGGACCGGGCCGACTGATGAGGTGAACATATCGGGGTCAAGGGGCCGCCGGTGCGACCAGCGTCCCGATTTCCCCATAACTCCGGTCGGCTCCTACCCGTACGGGTGAACGCGAGCCTGCCCCGCCCCAGTGGTCCGGCGCCGGGGACCGACACCGGGTGGGCCGGCGCCGGGGCGGCGGGCCGGCCTCAGTAGGCCAGCCGACTCCCGTTGCCCGGCGTCGCCGCGCTCTCCTCGACCAGGACGTCGAGCAGCGTCTCCATCCGGGGCAGCCACGGCCGCCCCTCGCCGCCGCGCTCGGGCTCCCGCTCCCAGCGGACCTTGCCCGCACCCGTGAGCGAGCCGGGCAGCGCGACGTAGCCGCCGTCACCGTGGAACCGCAGCGAACTGGGCACCCAGTCCTGGGCGTACAGCAGGTCGCCGAGCTCTTCGAGGGCGTACGGCTCGACCAGGACGGAGAAACGGGTCGGCGTGGCGATCACCGGGCCGACGCGGACGCCGGTGCGGTCGAACGTCGCGAGCGCGCGTGCCCCGGCGACGGCCGGCAGGCTCAGCGCGCAGGGCGCGGAGCCTCCGGTCGCGAGGATGACGGGAGCGTCCGGGCGGTTCTCCCACCACCAGCGCACCATCGTCGGGTCCGTGGTGGCGGCCAGCAGCACGGGTTCGAACGGATGTGCGCCCGGCACCACGCACTCGGGGTCGGGACACGCGCAGGTGGCGGCCGCGCCTCGGGTCCCCTCGGACGCGAGTGCGGCACCGGGTACCACCGGCCACCGCCACTCGCCGGCCGCAGTCAGCGCCGTGCTCCGCGTCGATGACCTGTGGTTGTACCGTCCGGACCGCGCCCAGAGCCGTCGGCCCTGGAGCTGCGCCCAGGCCCGGAGGGAGCGTCGCCTTCCGAGGATCTCGCGCATGAGCGCTCGTTCCTTTCCGTGAACGCCGAACAACGGCTACTACGCAAACACAGCAAACATCGCCAACTGGCCGTACCGACCGATCTCTAGCTCAATCCACCACGTGTAGCTTTGGTGACCGTGCGTGCCGAACAGCGCATCATGGTGCGGTCCGAGCGTGGAACGTGGCGGGGGGTGGCGCACGCATGGCGTTCGTGCTGTGGACTGCCACCTGCGCCGATGCTGCTCGTACTTGCTCGTTGCTCGCCGAGAACCTGCCCGGCCGCAGCCAGGAGGTCCCCCCAGAATCCGCTCGTACCGCGCCTGTGCTGCCTGGTGCAATCCTGCGACTGGTGCCCTCCCGCAAGAAGCGGGCGGGGCGGGGCCCGCTGCTCCCTAGGACGCCATGACTCCCCACAGGGTTCCGTACCCGCAACGGCGGTGCCAACGCGCTGCCGAATGGCCTCAGTCGACAGCAGTATGCACGCCACGTGGGCGATTTTCCGCCAATCTTTCCACACCTCGGCCTGCCCCCGTGAGGTGGGCCCGCTCCCCGGACATTCTCGGCACTGCAGCGCACGTGCTGGACATGCCCCAATGGCATGTGTAGATGTAGTGGCATTGATAGCGGAGCAGCATGACATGGGGGTTTGCGATGCTATTGGGACAGTTCACCCGCAGCCTGAGCCGCCGCCCATGACCTCCCCGCACCTGCCGAAAGTGGCTGGAATCCAACCGGCGGTTTCCTCGAGCACCTCGACAACCGCAGCGGGCTCCTCCGCTGCGGCACCCACGGCGTCCACGACAGCTTCGGGCTCCGCGGCCACCACGGCGTCGGCCGCCGCCCCGGCCGATCCGACGGCGGCGGACCCGTCGGCCCGGGCCGCGCCCACGGACACCGAAAGCGCGCTGGCCGACCGCAACCGGATCTGCGACCTCTCCTCGCTCCACGACCTGACCACGCGCCTTGTGCGCACCAAGAGCCTCGACACAGCGCTGCGCGAGACCCTGCGCGCCGGTTCCGCGCTGCTGGGCGCCCCCCGGGGCATGATCGCGCTCGAACCCGGCACCGACCCCGGAAGTGAGCCCTCCACCACTCCGGGCCGCGCCCCCGAACGCACCATCGGTCTCGGCCTCGCCCGCGCCGACCTGGGCCAGATCGAGACCGTCCCGCGCTCTTCCGCCGCGTACGCGCGCATCCTCGACGCGGCCCCCGCCTGCGGTGAGCGGAACCGGCCGGACCGGACGAACCCGTCAGGGGGCCTTTCGGACCCGGAAGACCGGACGGACGTGGCGGCCTGGCTGGATGACACCGGCGTCGCCGGGAGCGCAGCGCCGGACGCCCCCGACGCGCTGCCGACCACGCCCGACACGCCGGCGGCACCCGCCCCGGCGCCCGGCATCGCCTGCCCCGACATCGCCGCCGACCAGGACCTCGCCCCCCGGCACCGGGAGGTCGCGGCCCGGCTCGGCTACGCGGCCACCTACGCCGTACCGCTGACCACCGAGTGCGGCACCCGGCTGGGGGCCGCCGTCTGGCTCTACGACGAGCCCGGCGAACCGACGCCCCGCCAGCGGGAGCTCCTCGGCAGCTACCTGCGGCACGCCACCGAGCACTGCGCCCGCCTGGGGGAACTCGCCCGCACCCGCGCCGACATGGCCACGCTCGGCGAGGAGCTGCTGCCCAGCACGCTGCCCCGGGTCCCCGGTGTGTCGCTGGCGGTGCGGCACCGTACGGGCCGGTGCGGCGGCGGGGACTGGTACGACGCGCTGCCGTTGCCCGACCGGGCCGTGGGGCTCGCGGTGGGCGGTGTCACAGGCAGCGGCCCGGCCGCGGTGGCCGCCATGGGGCGGTTGCGGGCCTCCCTGCGCGCGTATGCGGTGATGGAGGGCGAGGACCCCGTCGCCGTCCTGTCCGACCTGGAACTGCTGCTGCGGCTGACCGAACCGTCCTGCTCGGCGACGGCGCTGTTCGCCTACGCCGAGCCCGCCACCCGCAAGGTTCTGCTGGCCGGAGCGGGGCACTGCGCGCCGCTGATCGTCGGCCCCCGGCGCATCGAGCCGGTGGAGACTGCCGTCTCGGCGCCGCTGGGAATGCTGGCCTGCTGGGAGGCGCCGAGCGCCGAGATCGTGCTGCAGGAAGGCGAAACGCTTCTGTGCTACACGGACGGACTGCTGCACCGCACCGGCCACTCCATGGACCGCGCCTTCGCCCGGCTGCGCTCGGCCGCCGCCGCGGCCCCGCGAGCGGCCCGGGAGGACCCGGACGCCCTCGTCGACCATGTGCTGCGCACGGTGCTGCCCGGACCGCTGGCCGACCTGCCGGACCACCCCGAGGACGTCGTCCTGCTGGCCGCCCGCTTCTGAGCGCACCGCCCGCCGGTCTTTTGTCCGCCCCTTCCCCTACGCGGGCATCCGAAGCGGCACCCGCCGAACATCACGTTCGTACAGCCGAACATCACATTCGTACAGCTGTGGACCAGTCGCGCCCCACCCATACGATGGAAGGTGGTTTTATCCGTCGAAGAGGAGGCAGACGTGGCAGACGCCGCTGACGAACAGCCGATCAAGCAGCGGAAGAACGGCCTGTACACGGGCGTCTCCGATGAGCTGGCGGAGAACATGAAGTCCGGCTGGGGAGACACCGAGCTGCACGATCTGCAGCCGATCGCGCAGGCCGCCGAGCTCGCCGAGCGGCGCGAGCGGCTGTCGGCGCGCTTCCCGGGCGAGCGTCTGGTCATCCCCGCGGGCAACCTCAAGACCCGGTCCAACGACACCGAGTACCCCTTCAGGTCGTCCGTCGAATACGCCTACCTCTCCGGCAACCAGACGGAGGACGGTGTGCTCGTCCTGGAGCCCACGGGTGCGCAGGGCCACACCGCCACGCTCTACCTCCTGCCCCGCTCCGACCGGGAGAACGGCGAGTTCTGGCTGGACAGCCAGGGTGAGCTGTGGGTCGGCCGCCGGCACAGCCTCACCGAGAGCGAGAAGCTCTACGGCCTGCCCTGCGCCGATGTGCGGACGGTCGCCGATCTGCTCCGCGGGGCGAGCGGCCCGGTCCGGGTCGTGCGGGGCCACGACGCCGGGATCGAGGCCGCTCTGGCGGACCAGGTCACCGCCGAGCGCGACGAGGAGCTGCGGAGCTTCCTGTCCGAAATGCGACTGGTCAAGGACGGGTTCGAGATCGGCGAGCTGCAGAAGGCCGTCGACTCGACCGTGCGCGGCTTCGAGGACGTCGTACGCTCCCTCGACAAGGCCGAGGCCACCTCCGAGCGCTACATCGAAGGCACGTTCTTCCTGCGCGCCCGGGTGGAGGGCAACGACGTCGGCTACGGCTCCATCTGCGCGGCCGGACCGCACGCCACCACACTGCACTGGATGCGCAACGACGGACCGGTGCGTTCGGGCGAGCTGCTGCTGCTCGACGCGGGCGTGGAGACGCACACCCTCTACACCGCCGACGTCACCCGCACCCTGCCCGTCAACGGCCGCTTCACCGAGCTGCAGCGCAAGATCTACGACGCGGTGTACGAGGCGCAGGAGGCGGGCATCGCCGCCGTCAAGCCGGGCGCCAAGTACCTCGACTTCCACAACGCGGCACAGCGCGTCCTCGCCACCAAGCTGGTCGAATGGGGCCTGGTGGAGGGCCCGGTCGAGCGCGTGCTGGAGCTGGGCCTCCAGCGGCGCTGGACGCTGCACGGCACCGGCCACATGCTCGGCATGGACGTGCACGACTGCGCGGTCGCCCGGCGGGAGACGTACGCCGAGGGCACACTGGAGCCGGGCATGTGCCTGACGGTGGAGCCCGGGCTGTACTTCCAGGCGGACGACGAGACGGTGCCCGAGGAGTACCGCGGTATCGGGGTGCGCATCGAGGACGACATCCTGGTGACCGAGGACGGCAACCGGAACCTCTCCGCCGCACTGCCGCGCAGCAGTTCCGACGTGGAGAGCTGGATGGCGAAGCTGCGGGGCTGAGCCCGGCGGCAGGTCACAACTGTTCGAGCACAGCGGCGAGGACGGGAGACGACGTCACGGCACGAGCCTGCTGAGCGAAGTCACCCTCAGGAAGAGAGCACGCTTTGGTCTCCCGGTTGCGGACCGGACTGCTGTCCGCGTTTCCCTTCCTCGCCATGGGCATCGTCGGTGCCGTCGACCTGACGGCCGGGCCCAAGATCGGGCTGCAGCCGATGATGGCGCTGGGGCCCGCCTTCGCCGGTCTGACCGGTGGCAAGCGGCGCACCGCACTGGTCGGCGCGCTGGCGATGGCGCTGTCGATCGCGCTGAGCCTCTACAACGAACAGTTCGGCGAGCGGCGCGGCAACGCGACGCTGATCTCCGTTGCGGGCGTGTCCATCGCGGCGCTGCTGGCGACCGCGATGCGGCAGAAGCGCGAGGCCGAACTGGCCAACGTGCGTTCCATCGCGGAGGCCGCGCAGCGGGTGCTGCTGCGCCCGGTGCCGCGCAGCGCCGGGCAGCTGCGGGTCGCCGTCTCCTACACCTCGGCCGTCGCCGAGGCACGGATCGGTGGTGACCTGTACGAGGTGGTCACCTCGCCGAACGGCGTCCGCGTCATCATCGGTGACGTCCAGGGCAAGGGCCTGGAGGCGGTGGAGACGGCAGCAGTGGTGGTGGGCGCCTTCCGCGAGGCCGCCTACGACGAACCGGACCTGCCGGCCGTCGGCGCACGCCTGGAGCGCGCCCTGGACCGGCATCTGCTGGGAGAGAAGTTCGTGACGGCGGTGCTCGCCGAGGTGCCGCACGGCACGCACTCCACCAGTGCGACACTGCTGAATTTCGGGCACCCGGCGCCACTGGCGGTCCGGCAGGACGGCAGTGTGTACTTCGCCGAGCCGCCGCAGCGCTCCCTGCCGCTGGGGCTGGGCCTGCACGGGAGCGAATCGCCGCGCCCGCACGAGGTGCGGTTCGCCCCGGGAGACCAACTGCTGCTGTACACCGACGGCGTCACCGAGGCCCGCGACCCCGACAACCTCTTCTACCCGCTCGACCACCGGGCCCATCTGCTCAAGGACCCCGACCCGGAAGCCGCGCTGGAGGCCGTACGGCAGGACATCCAGGAGCATGTGCGCTCCCCGCTGCACGACGACGCGGCCATGCTGCTGCTGCGCTACCGGAACCCGGCCCCGCCGCCACCGGCTGCAGCGGAGGCATGAGGCTGCCCCCGGCGCCGGAGCGGTGTGGGACGCCATGCACCGTTCCGAGCGGCGGCGTTCGGGGAGCGTCAGGACGCTGTCATGAGGTGCCCGTCGCGGCGGGCCAGAACCTTGTCGAAGCTGACGACCGCACCGCCGTGCCCCGGCCGGTTGCGGAACCGTACGTGGTCGGCCAGTGACTCGATCAGGTACAGGCCCCGTCCGCTCTCCGCCTCGTTCGGGCAGCGGGCCGGGCTGTAGCCAGCGGGGAAACCCGGCCCGGTGTCCGCCACCTCGATACGGCAACGGTTGCCCTCCAGATACGCGGAGACCCGGTACGCACCGACCATGTCACCCGCAGTGCTGCCGTGCTCGATCGCGTTCGCGCACGCCTCGGACAGAGCGAGGCACATGTCGTAGGCCACGTCCGGATCGGCTCCGGCCGAGGCCATCGAGCTCAGCAGGAGCTGCCGCGCGAGCGGCACACTGGCGGCTTCGCGCCGTAGCCGGAGAGACCACCACAGGCTGCTCATGCTCACCCTCCATGCGGCTCGACACAGGATTACCTATTGCCTGCGCGTTCCAGCACTACGCGGTGCCGTCACGATGACCCCCGTACGGCGGAAGAGGGCAGCTCCATGTGCAGCTCGGGGGCACTGCGTGCGGGTGCGGCGGAAGCGCGACGCGGGGTGCGCGCCCCCTGGATGACGGAGGGCACCGGCCAACCTGACGCGGTGCGCCAGTACGGCGGTCGAGTGCTGGTGGAGCAGTTGTGGCCCTGCCGTGTGCGGGCTGGGAGGCCGGTGAGATGATGGCGCGGCCATGACTGCCGGTGCGGATCTGAGACTGCTACGGGCCGCGGTGTTCGCCGCGGTCTGTGTCACCGTGTCCGCCGCGGGGCATCTACTGGCCGCCGACACCGTGCTGCCGTTCGGCACGCTCGCGCTGGGCTTCGGCTGTGTCTTCGTCGTCGCCGTCGCGCTGGCCGGGCGGGAACGCTCGCTGCCGGGCATCGCGGGGCTCCTCGCGCTGGGACAGGTCGTTCTGCACCTGGTGTTCTCGATGGGCGCCGGTGGGCAGCATTCGACGGCGGCAGCCGGCTCCGCCGTCGGTGCCGGTTCGGGTCCGGACTCGGGAGGGCTGCAGGCGCTCGCCGGGAAGCTGCTGTGCAACGACAGCGCGGCGGGTATGAGCGACGCCGAGGCGCGGCGTGTCGTCGTCCGCGCCGGCCTCGATCCGCAGACGGCCACCTCCGGGGGCACCGGCGCGGGTGGTGCGGCCGAGCATGCCGCGCACGCCGGACACCAGGCCGCCGCCGCGGCGCCCTTCCCCGACTCCCCGCTCGACTGCCTGCGCGAAGCCGCACGGGCGGCGGCAGGCATGTGCGAGATTCCGATGCTGCTCGGACACCTGTGCGCCGCGCTGCTGCTCGGCTGGATGCTGCGGCGGGGCGAGGCCGCGCTGTGGCGGCTGGTGCGACTGTCGGCGGACGCCGCTGCGGCGGCGGAGGAACTGGTGGCCGCGCTCGCCCTGCGTACCGCCCTGGCCCTCGTCCGGGCGCTGCACACCGGGCTGCTGCCCCGGGCTGTGGTGCGGGTCCGCCTCGACCGGCCGGACGACGAGACGGCGCCCCGGCCGCTGCTGCTCCAGCACTCCGTCCACCGCCGCGGACCGCCCGCGCAGCAGGCGGACGCCTTCGCGCTCGCGGCCTGACGAACTCACGACGCTCGCTGAGACCGAGTTGCCCCGGCTCCTCCCCTTCGCTCAAGGGGACGTGGGGGCGCAGCGATGGCAGCGGCGCCGTGCGGGCCGCCGCGCGCCCGCGCGTCCGCCTCCGGCGTGCCATGTCACTCGTCTCACTCGCCCTGTGCCGACAGGGCACTCAGGAGCATGCTCATGAAGATCGTCAACCGCCGCGCCGCCACCGCCTGCGCGCTCGCCGCCGGTACCGTCCTGCTGGTCGCGGGGCCCGCTTCGGCGCACGTCAGCGTCGACCCGAAGGAGGCGGCCAAGGGCGGCTACAGCACCGTCAACTTCAAGGTGCCGAACGAGAAGGACGACTCCTCCACCGTGAAGCTGGAGGTCACCTTCCCGACGGATCATCCGCTGGCCTCCGTGATGCCGCAGCCGGTGCCCGGCTGGGACATCAAGGTCGACAAGAAGAAGCTGGACAAGCCGATCGAGATGCACGGCGAGAAGATCACCGAAGCCGTCTCCAAGGTCACCTGGAGCGGCGGGAAGGTCGAGCCGGGCCAGTTCCAGCAGTTCCCCGTCTCCATGGGGCAACTGCCGAAGGATGCGGACCAGTTGGTCTTCAAGGCTCTGCAGACCTACGACAACGACGATGTCGTCCGGTGGATCGAGGAGCCCGAGGAAGGCGCGGCCGAGCCGGAGAACCCGGCGCCCGTACTGAAGCTCACCGCGGACGACTCCGGAGACGGCGCCGCCGCCACCGGTTCCTCGGCGGACGACGCCAAGGGCACCGAGAAGACCGCGGCTGCCGCCGACAGCGACTCGGCGTCCACCTCCGACACCACCGCGCGCGTACTGGGCGTGGTGGGCATCGTCGTCGGTGTCGCCGGCGTCGCCTTCGGTGTCCTGGCGGGGCGCCGCCGCGCCGCCTGACCCGGGGCCGTACCTTCCTTCGCGGTGGTGCGGTCCGGCGTCAGCCGCCCGCCCGCACCACCGCCCTCACACCGCCCCTCACTCCCTGCACGATCCCTACTGCACGATGCGGACAAGCACTATGCGCACCATGAGAAAGGCCGCTGCCGCCGCCGTCGCCACGGCCGCCGCACTCGCCCTGGCGGGCTGCGGCTCCGACTCCGGCGGCGACAAGGCCACCGACAAGCCGGCGACGGTCGAGAAGCCGGAGAAGAAGGGCGGAACGGTCCTCGACCAGCCCTTCGCCAAGCCGGATCTGGAGCTCACCGACACACACGGCAAGAGCTACGACCTGATCAAGGAGACCAAGGGCCACCCCACCCTGCTGTACTTCGGCTACACCCACTGCCCGGACATCTGCCCGCTGACCATGAGCAACATCTCGATGGCCAAGTCCAAGCTGCCCAAGGAGCAGCAGAAGAAGCTGCGGGTCGTCTTCGTCACCACCGACCCGAAGCGGGACACCCCCAAGGAGCTCGGGGAGTGGCTGGACGGCCAGGACCCGTCCTTCATCGGGCTGACCGGCGACTTCGACACCATCCAGGCGGGCGCGCGTGCCGTGGGCGTCAGCGTCCAGCCCTCGTACAAGAAGAAGAACGGCGACATCGTCTCCACCCACGGTGCCCAGCTGCTGGTCTTCTCCCCCAAGGACGACAAGGCGCACGTCGTGTACACCGAGAAGAACACCGGGCCGGAGATCCTGGAGAAGGACCTGCCCAAGCTCATCGAGGGGAAGAACCCGTGACCGCCCGGCGCCTCGCCGCCGGCGGCCCCGGCGCCCGGCCCCGCAACCGCAGCGACCGCCGTCCGCTCGCCGCCGTGGCGACCGGCGCGGTGCTCGTGCTCGCCCTGGGGGCCTGCTCGTCCTCCGACGACAAGGACAGCACCACCAAGAGCGACGGCCGGCCCGAGTTGAAGGTCAGCGGCGCCTATGTGCCGCAGCCGCCGACGAAGGAGATGGCCGGCGGCTTCCTCACCGTACGGAACGGGGGCGGCCAGGCCGACAAGCTGACCTCCGTCTCCAGCGACGTCGCGGGGAAGGTGGAGATGCACAAGACCGTCGAGCAGCAGATGCAGCAGGTGAAGTCCCTGCGCGTGCCCGCCCACGGCACGCTCCGGCTGGAGCGCGGCGGCAACCACCTGATGCTCATGGAGTTGGAGCGCAAGCCGGCCAAGGGCCAGACGGTCACCTTCGTACTGCACTTCGAGCGGTCCGGTGCCGTCACGGTCAAGGCTCCCGTCGAAGCGACGAACTACACACCGAAGAAGTGAGGTTCGCAGGCGTGCCGTCCACCACCCGAGTCCCCTTCCGCGCGGCTGTCCACCGCGCCGTCGGCCGCTCCGTCGCTCCCCGTTCGGCAACCGCTCCCCGTTCGGCCGCTCCCCGCTCGACCGCCACCCGGGCGCTGCTCGCCCTCGTCACGGGTGCCGTCGCGCTGCTGGGAGTGCTGGCGACCGCGGGACCGGCCGGGGCGCACGCCGCGCTGACGGGCAGCGATCCCGCGAAGGGCTCGGTGGTGCGCGGCGCGCCTGAGCAGGTCACGCTGGACTTCTCCGAGGGCGTGGCCATGTCGGACGGTGCCATCCGGGTGCTGGACCCACGTGGGCAGCGGGTCGACACCCGGAAGGTCCGGGACACCGGCACGGCGGGGAAGGTGCAGCGCGCCGTCTCGCTGAAGCCGGGGCTCGGCAAGGGCACCTACACGGTCGCCTGGCAGGCCGTCTCCGCGGACAGCCACCCTGTCTCGGGCGCGTTCACCTTCTCCGTGGGCAAGCCGTCCAAGACGAGCGCGACAGTGCCGCAGCAGGACAAGGACGCGGGCGGCGGGACGGTGGGTGCCCTCTACGGGGTCGGCCGGTACGCCGCCTACGCGGGCTTCGTGCTGCTGATCGGCGGTGCTGCGTTCGTGCTGGTGTGCTCGCCGCGCGCGGCTTCCTCCCGGGCGGTGCAGCGGCTGACGGTGACCGGCTGGACCACTCTGGCGGCGTCGACGCTGGCGCTGTTGCTGCTGCGCGGCCCCTACACCGGTTCGGGACGGTTCGCCGATGTCCTCGACCTGGGCGCGCTCCAGGACGTGGTGGCCACCAAGCCGGGCGCCGCGCTGGTCTCCCGGCTGCTGCTGCTCGCGGCGGCCGCGCTGTTCGTCTCGGTGCTCTTCGGCGCGTACGCGCGCAGCGGCGGGGAGGAGGCAGCACATCAGGAGGCCGCACGGCAGCGGCGGGATCTGCGCTACGGGCTGTCCGTGGGCGGCACGGTGGTGGCGGCCGGTCTCGCGGCGACATGGGCGATGGCCGAACACGCCTCCACCGGTATCCAGGCCGGAGTGGCGATGCCGGTCGACGTGCTGCATCTGCTCGCGGTCGCGCTGTGGCTGGGCGGCCTCGCCGCGCTGTTCTGCCTGCTGCGCTGGGGCCCTGCTCCCACGGGTACGACAGTGCGGCGGTTCTCGCGGCTGGCGTTCACCTGTGTGACCGTGCTGGCCGCGACGGGGCTGTACCAGTCGTGGCGCCAGGTGGGGTCCTGGAGTGCGCTGACGGGCACTTCGTACGGACAGTTGCTGATGGTGAAGGTCCTGCTGGTCGGCGTGCTGGTGTCCGTGGGCTGGTTCTCCCGACGGTGGACGACCCGGTTGACCGAATCTCCGGCAGCGGCTTCCGCTTCCGCCCGGGGGACGACCGTGCCGGCAAGGCGCAGCCCGGAAGGCGTCACTGCCCGAACGTCCGCCCGGAGCGCCCCCGAGGCCCCGGCCGGCCAGCAGGTCGGGACCATCGATCCGGTGCGCGCCGCACAGCTGGCACGGCAGCGGGCCGCCGCCGACGCGGCGAGAGAACGTCAAGAGCGGGAGGCCGACCCGCAGCGCAGCGGGCTGCGCCGCTCGGTGCTGACCGAGGCGGCCGTCGCCGTCGTGCTGCTGGCGGTCACCACGGCCCTGACCGGCACCGAACCGGGCCGCACCGAGGAGCAGGTGCGCGCAGCGACCGACGCCGCACGGAACGCACCCGGTGGACCGGTGGATGTGAAGGTGCCGTTCGACACCGGAGGCCCCGACGGCAAGGGCACCGCCGAGCTGGAGATCGACCCGGGCAGCAGCGGAGACAACAGCCTGGAGCTGCGCACGACCGGCCCCAGCGGCAAGCCGGTCGAGGCGCCCGAGGTGAAGGTCGCCTTCACCCTGCCCGCCAAGGACATCGGCCCGCTGTCGGTGCCGCTGAAACCGGTGGAGCGCGAGAAGGGCCACTGGAAGGCCACCGGGCTGCAGCTGCCCATGGCCGGAAAATGGAAGGTCGCGATCACCGTTCGCACTTCCGACATCGACCAGGTCACCAAGACCACCACCGCCACCATCGGCTGAGCCGGAACCGAGCGACGACATGAGCACGAACAGCCCGAACCGCCCGAAGAACACGAAGAACACGCAGAGCGCGCGGAGCACCGCGAAGAGCGCGGACGGCGCCGCGAAGACCGGCAGCGGCGGCTCGGCGACCGGCAGCGGCTCCGACGCGCGGGGCGGGCAGCGCCCCGCGGCGGTGCGGCTGTCGCGCCGTCGACTGCTGGGCACCGCCTCGGCTGCGGGCGCCGCGGGACTGGCGCTGGGCGGTGCGGGCGGCGCGTGGGCGCACTCGGCGGCCCAGGAGGAGCCGCCCACCGCGCTGAGCACGCTGGGGTCCACCACCGTGCCGTTCCACGGCACGCACCAGGCCGGCATCGCGACGCCCGCGCAGGCGCACGGACACCTGCTCGCCTTCGACCTCGCCGCGGACTCCGGCCGCAAGCAGGCCGCGGCACTGCTGCGCCGCTGGTCCGACGCGGCTCGGCGGATGATGGCGGGCGAGCCGCCCAGGGACGGCGAGCGGGACACCGGGATCGCACTGGACGCCGGACCGTCGTCGCTGACCGTCACGTTCGGCTTCGGCCGTACGTTCTTCACCCGCACCGGACTGGAGGACCGGCTGCCGACGCAGCTCGCGCCGCTGCCGGACTTCTCGGCGGACGCGCTGGACAAGAAGCGCTCGGACGGCGACCTGTGGGTGCAGATCGGCGCCGACGACGCGCTGGTCGCCTTCCACGCGCTGCGCGCCCTGCAGCGCGAGGCGGCGGGCACCGCGCGGGTGCGCTGGCAGATGACCGGCTTCAACCGCTCTCCCGGTGCCACCGACCGACCCCGTACGGTGCGCAATCTGATGGGCCAGGTGGACGGCACCAACAACCCCGATCCGGACGACAAGCAGGACGCCGAGAAGATCTTCGTTCCGGCCTCCGGTGAGCCCTCCTGGATGGCCGGTGGCTCCTATGTGGTGCAGCGGCGTATCCGGATGCTGCTGGACGAGTGGGACGAGCGTTCGCTGCACGAGCAGGAGAAGGTCATAGGGCGCCGCAAGTCCGACGGAGCACCGCTGTCGGGCGGCCACGAGCACACCGACCCGGATCTGGACAAGCTCGGCCGGGACGGGCAGCCGCTGATCGCCGGGAACGCACACATCCGGGTGACGGCT
Organism: Streptomyces smyrnaeus; assembly: GCF_017676345.1. Classification (GTDB taxonomy): domain Bacteria; phylum Actinomycetota; class Actinomycetes; order Streptomycetales; family Streptomycetaceae; genus Streptomyces; species Streptomyces smyrnaeus. Next base: position 23,206 of record NZ_JAFFZM010000002.1, read on the forward strand.
CCGCAGAGCAACGGTGGAGCGACGATGCTGCGCCGTCCGTTCTCCTTCCACGACGGCTTCCGGGACGACGGTGCGCCGGACGCCGGGCTGCTCTTCCTGGCCTGGCAGGCCGACCCGCTGCGCGGCTTCGTGCCCGTCCAGCGCAAGCTCGACCGGGGGGACGCGCTCTCGCGCTTCCTGCGACACGAGGCGAGTGGGCTGTTCGCCGTGCCGGGCGGTCCGCTCAAGGGCGAGTACGTGGGGCAGCGGCTGCTCGAAGGCTGAGACCGGCGCCCGGTGCGGTCCCTGCGCGACTACCGTGGCGGCATGTCACCTGCGAGCCGCTACACCTACCTCGGCCCCGAGGGAACCTTCACCGAAGCCGCGCTGCACACCCTTCCCGAGGCCGCCACCCGCCAGCTCACCCCGATGGTGTCGGTCCCGGCGGCCCTGGACGCCGTACGGAACGGGGAGGCGCAGGCGGCGTTCGTGCCGATCGAGAACTCGGTGGAGGGCGGTGTCACCGCCACTCTGGACGAGCTGGCCGGCGGCCGACGGTTGATGATCTACCGTGAGGTGCTGCTGCCCATCGCTTTCGCGCTGCTGGTACGGCCCGGCACGCCGCTGGAGGAGGTCAAGACGGTCACCGGGCATCCGGTCGCGCAGCCGCAGGTGCGCAACTGGCTGGCGGAGCATCTGCCGGACGCGCTGTGGGAGTCGGCGGCCTCCAACGCGGACGGTGCCCGGCTGGTGCAGGAGGGCCGTTACGACGCCGCCTTCGCGGGTGAGTTCGCTGCCGCCACCTATGGTCTGGAGCCGCTGGTCACCGGGATCCACGACGCGGAGAACGCCACGACCCGGTTCGTGCTGCTGGGCCAGCCGGGACGGCCGGCCGCGCCGACGGGCGCCGACAAGACCTCGGTCGTCTTCTGGCTGCGTGGGGACCAGCCGGGTGCGCTGCTGGAGGTGCTGCACGAGTACGCCTCCCGCGGCGTCAACATGATGCGGATCGAGTCGCGGCCCACGGGTGAGGGCATCGGGCAGTACTGCTTCTCGGTGGACTGCGAAGGTCATGTGCAGGACCGCAGGGTCGGGGATGTGCTGATGGGGCTGAAGCGCTCCTGCCGTGCGGTGCGATTTTTGGGCTCGTATCCGCGCGCCGACGAGCAGCCGCCGACTGTGCGCTCGGGCACGGCGGACGAGGACTTCGTGGCGTCGGCGGACTGGCTGTCGCGGTGTCTGGACGGGCGGGACTGAGACGCCGGAGGACTGTCGGGGGCCAGGTGGGGGCCGGCCGGGGGCCGGGTTGGGGGTCGGTCGGGGGCCGGGTGGGCGTCGTGCACAGGCTCGGCAAAGTTATCCACAGGGGTGGGTGGCGACCTGTGCACAAGTCGACAGGGAAAACGGACTCAGTCGACAAAGCGGCATGCAGACCGCATCTCCCTCCACAGCCCTCAGCTCCTACCCCGTCACCACAATTCCAGTGATCAACTCTTTGGGGTGAGTCAATCCCCCTCGATTGAGTGGGTATTTCTGGTTTATCCCGGGAATTCTGCGCCGCCCGAACAGATGCCGGAACGGAAGTCCCTCATTTCCACAGCACCACTTCTCCCCCTGTGGAAAACTCGACCGGCGTCTGCCACAGCTGTGGATAAGTGCCGTTGAGCCCCTGCTCAACTCCCCCGCGAGTGCGCCCAGTCCACGCGACCCGGCGGGATCGGCCGGGCCCGGTACGACGCTCACGGAAATCCGGAAAACCGGAAGAACGAGAAACCCAGAGAACAGTATTTTTTCCGGAGCTGCAAAACGCTCAATTCGGACAAAACACTGCAAAGCGATATCGAATCGAGCGCCCTCCGAGGCCACCGGTACCCTGGCGGGGTGATTGACCTTCGCCTGCTCCGTGAGGACCCCGACCGTGCGCGCGCCTCCCAGCGCGCCCGTGGAGAGGACGTCGACCTCGTCGACGCGGTGCTCTCCGCCGATGAACGGCGCAGGTCCTCAAGCGTCCGCTTCGACGAACTCCGCTCCGAGCAGAAGCAGCTCGGCAAGCTCATCCCCAAGGCGGAGGGCGATGAGAAGGCGGAGCTGCTGCGCCGCGCCGGGGAGCTGGCGAGCGCGGTGAAGGCCGCCGACGCGGAGCAGGACGAGGCCGCGGCCGAGACCCAGCGGTTGCTGAGCCGGCTCAGCAACCTGGTGCACCCGGATGTGCCGGTCGGCGGCGAGGAGGACTTCACCGTCCTGGAGACCATCGGCACGCCCCGCGACTTCGCAGCCGAGGGCTTCGAGCCCAAGGACCACCTGGAGCTGGGCCAGAAACTCGGCGCCATCGACGTCGAGCGCGGTGCCAAGGTGTCGGGCTCGCGCTTCTACTTCCTCACCGGCGTCGGGGCGCTGCTGGAGCTCGCCCTGGTCAACGCGGCCGTCGCGCAGGCGACCGAGGCGGGTTTCACGCCGATGCTGACGCCCGCGCTGGTCAAGCCGCAGGCGATGGAAGGCACCGGCTTCCTGGGCCAGGCCGCGCAGGACGTCTACCGCCTGGACAAGGACGACATGTACCTCGTGGGCACCTCGGAGGTGGCGCTGGCGGGGTATCACATGGACGAGATCATCGAAGCCGACCGGCTGCCGCTGCGCTACGCCGCCTTCTCGCCCTGCTTCCGGCGCGAGGCCGGCTCCTACGGCAAGGACACCCGGGGCATCTTCCGCGTCCACCAGTTCGACAAGGTGGAGATGTTCTCCTACATCGACCCCGAGGAGTCCCAGGCCGAGCACCGCAGGCTGCTCCAGTGGGAGAAGCAGTGGCTGACGAGCCTGGAGCTGCCGTTCCAGGTGATCGATGTGGCCACCGGCGACCTGGGGTCCTCGGCGGCGCGCAAGTTCGACTGCGAGGCGTGGATCCCCACCCAGGGCAAGTACCGCGAGCTGACCTCCACCTCGGACTGCACCGAGTTCCAGTCGCGCCGGCTGTCGATCCGGATGCGCGACGGCAAGCGGGTGAAGCCGCTGGCGACGCTGAACGGCACGCTGTGCGCCGTACCGCGCACCATCGTGGCGCTGCTGGAGAACCACCAGCAGGAGGACGGCTCGGTGTGGGTGCCGCCGGTGCTACGGCCGTACCTGGGCGGCCGTGAGGCGCTGGAGCCGGTCGCCAAGTGAGCGCGTCACCGGCCGTCCCGTCCGGCTCTTCCGGCCCGGCAGCGTTTCCGTACCGGCTGATCGCCACCGATCTGGACGGCACACTGCTGCGCTCCGACGACACCGTCTCCGAGCGCACCCGTGCCGCGCTGGACGCCGCCACCGCGCGGGGTGCCGCCCACATCGTCGTCACAGGGCGGGCGGTGCCGTGGACGAAGCAGATACTGGCGAACCTCGGCTACCGCGGGCTGGCGGTGTGCGCACAGGGCGCCCAGGTCTACGACGCGGGTTCCGGTCGGCTGCTGACGTCCGTCACACTCGACAGGCGGGTCGCCGAACAGGCACTCCTGCGACTGGAGAAGGAGGTCGGCACCGTCGCGGTGGCCGCCTCCCGCGACGGTGTGGACGGTGAGGTGCTGGCGGGGCCGGGCTACCGCGTCCACGACGGGCCGCTGCCCTACGTTCCGTTCGAGAACCGCGAGACCATCTGGCGGCAACCGCTGAACAAGCTGTACATCCAGCACGGGCAACTGGACGACGACGAGTTGGCGAAGGCCGCACGTGCCGCCGTCGGCGACCTGGTGGGTGTGGTGATGGCCGGCGAAGGCATCGTCGAACTGCTGCCGCTGGGCCTCACCAAGGCCAAAGGGCTCGCCCTGGCGGCCCGCCGACTCAAGATCCGCGCCGCGGAGACCATCGCCTTCGGCGACATGCCCAACGACCTCCCCATGTTCGCCTGGGCCGGTCGGGGCGTCGCCATGGAGAACGCACACGAGGAGCTGCTGACCGTCGCCGACGAGGTGACCGCCTCCAACGACGAGGACGGTATCGCGCTGGTGCTGGAGCGGCTGGCCGCCGCCCAGTGATCCGGCAGCCCTCGCGGGCCCCGCAGGGTCAGTGCAAGCCGCTCACGAAGGGCCCTGGCCCCTTCAGGCTGCGGACCATCGGGTACGTCTCGAAGTCCCGTACGCCCGGCAGCCGGGCCAGCGGCCCGGTCACATAGGCGTACAGCGCCGCCGCGTCCCGGCAGACGACCGTCAGGAACACATTGGCGGGTCCCGTGGTCGCGCAGGCGAACGCCACCTCCGGATGCGCGGCCAGCGCCTGACCGGTCGCGTGCAGCTCGGAGGGCCGTACGGAAAGCCACACGGCCGCCCGCAGCCCCTGGTCGAAGAGGTGCGGTCCGTAGTCGACGTCGAAGTAGAGCGTTCCGGTGGCACGCAGCTCCGCCATCCGCCGCCGCACCGTCGAGAGCGACCAGCCGGTCGCGGCCGCCAGGTCGGGCACCGGTGTGCGGCCGTCCTGCGCGAGGGCGGTGAGCAGCTTGTGGTCGTCGGCGGTGAGCTGGACCGGCTCGTCGGGCGGGACGGGCTCGGGCGGGGAGAGCTGCGCGACCTGTGCGGGTGAGAGCATCCCGGACTTGAGGATGAGCCCCTTGGCGCCGCCGAAGTACTGGTGCAGCTGACAGTAGGCGTGTACGGCGAGCAAGCGAGGCGTACGCGGCAGTTCGCGCAGCAGCAGCGCCTCGCCGCCTCCCTCCCGCGACCATTCGGTGCTCGACCGGGCGACCGCGCTGACCTCCGTACCGCCCGCCATCAGCCCCACCCACGCGGTGTCCGTACGGCGTGCCAGGGCCTCGGCCAGCGGGACGGCGGCGTCGGGGGTGGTCGAGACGCGGACGAGCCACACGGTCTCGCCCAGCACCATCGGCTCCGTGAGGCCCAGGACCCGCATGCTGCGGCCGGCACGCAGCTTGGCCCAGCGGCGGGCAACCGTCTGGTCGGAGACGCCCAGGACCTCGGCGATGTGGGAGAAGGCGGCCCGGCCGTCGAGTTGCAGCGCGTGTGCGATCTGCCGGTCGAGGTCGTCCGGGGGCGGGAGCGTCCTGGCGTTCCTGCCGGCATGGTGACGGATGTCGGTTCGCACCGTCGGAACGGTACATGATGTCGAAATGCTCCGTCTTTCCGCCGCCGGCTGGGGCACAGGGAGCAGGACTCGGAATCTGGCGGCATGAGTGACAAGCACACACAACACGGCAAGTGGTGGCCGCTGGCCGGTCTGTCCCTCGGTGCGTTCATGCTGCTGATCGACGTGACCATCGTGAACACCGCACTGCCCCGGATGGCCACCTCACTGGACGCCTCGTTCACCTCCCTGCAGTGGGTCGTGGACATCTATGCCGTCGCACTGGCCGCACTGCTGCTGGTGACCGGCTCGCTGGCCGACCTGCACGGCAGACGCCGGGTCTTCGTCTGCGGGCTGGCGCTGTTCGGGCTGGCGTCACTGGCGTGCGGGCTCGCGCCGGACGCCGGCACATTGATCGCGGCGCGGGCGGTCCAGGGCGCGGGAGCGGCCGCGGTCTTCGCGGCGAACGCCCCGCTGATCACGGCCACCTACCAGGGCCGGGACCGAGGAGTCGCGTTCGGCGTATGGGGAGCCGTCAACGGAGCGGCGGCCGGGTGCGGGCTGGCGCTGGGCGGGGTGCTGACCGAGTACGTCAACTGGCGCGCCATCTTCTTCGTCAACGTGCCGCTGACACTGGTGGCCCTGTGGATCACCTTCCGCACGGTGCGCGAGTCCCGCGCTCCCCGGCGGGCAGGTGCGCGGGTCGACTGGGCGGGTGCCGTGCTGTTCACACTGAGCGCCACCGCGCTGACGTACGGACTGGTGCGCGGCGGCGACGCGGGGTGGAGCGACCGCCTGGCGGTCTGGGCCCTGCTGGGGGCCATGGCCACCGGGGCGGGGTTCGTACTGGTGGAACACGTGCGCGGCGCGGCACACGCGCGGGGTGAGCGATCGGGCCCGGCACCGCTGCTGGACCTCGCACTGCTGCGCAACCGCTCCTTCGCCGTCCTCATGGGGACCGCGCTGCTGACGCAGGCCGCGGCGTTCGCCCACTTCGTCTACAGCGCACTGTGGATGCAGTCGGTGCTGGGTATGAGCCCCCTGCGCGCCGGGCTGGCCGCACTGTCGATGGCGGTTGTCTCCTTCCTGGTCGCGAGCGTCTTCGGGGGACGGCTGCAGCGGATGCGACCGCAGTACCCGCTGGGTGTCGGCGTCCTGGTGATCGGTCTCGGGGCACTGGCCGAGACGCTGGTGGCACCGGGTTCCTCCTGGACGGCGCTGCTGCCCGGATTCGTACTGATCGGGATCGGCGTGGGAATGGCGCTCACCGTGCTGATCTCCGCGGCCCTGGGGGCCGTACCGCCCGAGCGGGCGGGAGTCGCCAGCGGCGCGGTGAACACCTTCCGTCAGCTGGGCTACGCCCTCGGGATCGCCGTACTCGGCACTGTCTTCGCCTCCCGGGTGCACGAGGTGCTGACCGGCCACGGGGTGCCGTCGGCGGCGGCCGAGGCCGCAGGCGGTGGACGCGCCAGGGAGGTCGGGGTGCCGACGCAGCTCACGAGGGAGGCGTTCGCAGCCGGCCTCGACCGGATCTTCGTGATCTGCGGAGTCACCGCACTGGTGGCCGGGGTCGCCGTACTGCTGTTCGTACGGGGCCGGGCGGCGACCGAGCACCACCCGGCCGAGCCCGGACGCCCGTCCGGGCATGAAGCAGCAGCCGGGCAGGCGGACGGACCCGGGCAGGCGGACGCTGACGGGGACGAGGTTGCCGCCGGGGGCGTGCTGGGCGCTGCCGGGCATGTAGAGGGTGACGCCCGGCGGCCGGTTCACTCCTCGGGCTCGTAGGGCGCTGCGGAGCCGCCCCGCGGCCGGTACAGCGCCGCCACCTCGTCGGCGCGGAGCAGGAGGAGATCGATGGCCTCGGGAGGATCGAGAACCTCCACCCAGGGGCCGAACTGGAGAAGCATCGCGACACCGGCGAGGACGGAGAAGGCGAGGCGGACAGTGACCCATTCCTCCTGTCCCTCCTGCCTCTCCTCCTGGCCGAGTGTTCCGATCAGGGTCGGCCCGACGATCCGGGTGAACATGTCGAACCGGGAGCGGTGCACCCGTGCGGTCACCAGCACCCGTCTGGGCCGGTCCTCGACGCGGCGGCGCAGCGTCTGCCAGACGTCGGCGAGTTCCGCCCCGTCGCGGCGCCGTACCTGCTCCTCCAGCACACTCGCCGAGGCGATCCGGTCGACACGGAAGAGGGCGGGGGAGCGGCGCCGGTCGGCGACCAGGTACCAGACGCCGGCTTTGCTGACGAGGCCGTACGGATCGACTGTGTAGGAGCGCAGCCGGCTCTCGCCGCTGTGCCGGTAGCGGAGCCGCAGCCTGCGGTCGGTGAAGACGGCGGTGTGCAGCACTTCCAGTTCGACCTCGGCGCGGGGCCCGTTCAGCCACCGGTCGGGGTCGACGAGGATGCGACGGCTGGTCAGTTCGGCGACCGGGCGGTGCGGGGCGGGAAGCGCGGCCATCACCTTGCGGAGCGCGGAAACCAGCGCACTGTCGAGCCCCAGTGCCGAGTGCGCGCCCTGTGCGGCCAGGATGAACAGCGCGCGGGCCTCGTCGCTGGTCAGGCCGCTCACATCGGTGCGATAGCCGGGCAGCAGTGTGATGCCACCGTGCCGCCCGCGTTCCGCGTACACGGGCACCCCGGCGGCCGACAGTGCCTCCACGTCCCGGTAGATGGTCCGCGTGGAGACTTCCAGCTCCGCCGCCAGCTCGTCCGCGGGGACGCGCCCGCGCGTCTGGAGGAGCAACAGGATGGCCAGCAGGCGGTCGGATTTCACTCGTCCACAGTGCACCAGAAAAGTTGACGGAATATGTCAAGTTTTCCCGGCACACTCTCCTCAGTCGAAGCCACCAGCGGCTCCGTACAGCCGGAGCCTGCCGCGCACCGAGGAGTGACTGTGAACAGCACGCCCGAGATCCCCGACCCCCGTCCCCTGTACGCCCGCGCCAGCGCACAGTTGGTCACGCTGATCGCCGCCGTCCGGCCCGAGCAGCTCGACAACCCCACGCCGTGCGCCGAGTACGACGTACGGGACCTGCTCGGCCACCTGGTCAGCGCCGCGCGCAGGATCGCGACCGTCCCCGAGGGCAGCGAGGGCAAGGGCCCCGACGTGCCCGAGTGGACGGCCGACGTAGCTGCCGAGCAGTGGCCGGAACTCTACGAGGACAGCCGCAAGCAGATGATCAGCGCCTGGGAGGGCGACGAGGTCATGGACTCCGTCGTCACGGTGCCCTGGGGCCGGATGCCGGGCCGGATCGCCCTCGCGGGCTCGGTGATGGAGACGGTCGGCCACACCTGGGACCTGGCACGGGCCATCGGCTGGACGGGCGAGCTGGACGAGGAGGTGGCCCGGTTCGCACTGGGCACCGCACGGCAGGCGCTGCCCGCGAACGATCGGGAGCAGTTGCCCTTCGCCGAGGCGCGGCAGGCCCCGGAGGGTGCCGACACCAGTACCCAGCTCGCCGCCTGGCTGGGGCGGGACCCGCAGTGGCAGGGACCTGACGCGGCACAGCAGTGAGCCGGATCAGGAACGGATCGTACGAGCACAGGAGACAGCAGCATGGCGGGGAAGTCGGACGGGGCACGGGCAGCGGCACCGGGTGCGCTGCGTGACGCGGTGCGCGGCAGTGTCCTCGTCCCCGGGGACGAGCAGTACGAGCAGGAGTGCGCCGGTTTCCAGACCGGGGACGGGCACCGCCCTGACGTGGTCGTCGCGGCGCGCACACCCCAGGACGTACGGGCGGCGGTCGACCACGCTCGGCAGCACGGGCTGCCGCTGGCCGTACAGGCGACCGGGCACGGCCTGGGCGCACCGGCGCGCGGGGGCGTGTTGGTGAGCACGCGTCACATGACGGACGTCCGGATCGACCCGACAGCACGTACCGCCTGGATCCAGGCGGGCGTCCGCGCGGGCGACCTGGTGGCGCAGGCGGCGCGGCACGGACTGGCACCGGTCAACGGCTCGGCCCCGGGCGTCGGTGTCGTCTCGTACGCGCTGGGCGGCGGCGTGGGGCTGCTGGGGCGGGAGTTCGGCTACGCCGCGGACCACGTCCGGCGCATCGACATCGTGACGGCCGACGCCCGGCTGCGCCAGGTGACGGCCCGGAGCGACCCGGAACTGTTCTGGGGACTGCGCGGGGGCGGCGGCGGTCTCGGAGTCGTGACCGGGCTGGAGATCGAGCTCGTGCCGGTGGAACGCATCTTCGGCGGACGGCTCGTCTTCGACGGGGGCCTGGTCGCGGAAGAGGTGCTGCGGGTCTGGCAGAAATGGACGGAGTCGGTACCCGACGAGCTGACCTCCGCGGTGACACTGCTGCCGATGCCGGACGTGCCCGGCGTTCCCGCGCCTTTGCGGGGCCGCTATCTGGCCCAGGTGCATCTCGCCTTCAGCGGGTCGCGGGACGAGGGTGAACGACTGGTGGAGCCGCTGCGGGACATCGGCTCGCTCCTGGTGGACGAAGTGCGGGAGCTGCCGTACGAGGAGTGCGCGTCGGTCTTCAGCGAGCCGGACACACCGCACTCCTACCGCAGCGCCAACGTGCTGCTGGGCCCCGAGGGGCTGAGCGACAGTGCGCTGCGGTCCGTTCTGACAGCTGCCGGGCCGTCGGCCGAGGCGATGTGCGTGCTGAGCATGCGCCATCTGGGCGGAGCCTTCTCCCGTGCGCCGCAGGTGCCGAACGCGGTGTCCTACCGGGACGCGGGCTACCTGCTGTACGTGCTCTCCCCGGTGTCGGACCCGGGCGAGGACGTGGTGCGCGCCCTGCACGAACGGGTGCTGGCTCCGGTGGGTGACCGGGCGCTCGGGCGGAGCACCAACTTCCTGCACGGCCCGCAGGACCAGGGCACCGCACGGGCCGCGTACGCGGACGAGGTGGCTGCGCGGCTGGCGCACCTGAAGGCCGAGTACGACCCACAGGGGCTGTTCCGGTTCAACCTGTGGGACACCGGCGCCGGTCGCGGCTGAGGGCCAGTTCGGCGATACGGGGCGAGGCCGGGTGGTGCGGGAGGAGAACTCCCGCACCACCCGATTCGCGTAACCGTACGACTGTCGCATCGTTGTACTCCTTGCGCGGAGACGACTGGCGAGCGTGACGTCGAGAGTGTGTGAAGTGGTGGTGGCCGGTCGGGAGTCGCCCGAAGGAGGGCATCGAGGGCTCCTGCCGGTGGTGCAGTACGGGGAAGACATGAGCTGATCTCCGCTCCTGGCTCCTGGATACGGACACCTGACGACCCCCAGGTGATCGGGGTCTCCCCAGACATGTCCGAAAACCAGGGCCCAGGAGGGTCTGCCATGTACACCGATTCCGTTCTTTTGGAGTCGCGCAGTGCGCGCTCCGGTATGACGCACAGGGTCGAAGTCCTCGACAAGGTGAAGGCGTTGGCGTTTTCCACAGGCGCTGCACAGGCCACCACCCGGGATGTGGCCAACTACTTCGAAGTGCCCGTGAAGACTGTGGAAAAGCTCACCGAACGGCACCGCGAAGAGCTCATCAACAACGGAATGACTGTCCTGCGAGGCGCTGACCTGCACGCATATCAGACCGACACGTTGTCAGTCTCATCCGAGCCGGGCAGCGGTTATCCACAGCGGCGCAGTGGGCTCACCGTCTTCAGCCGCCGTGCCGTCCTCAATGTGGCGTTGCTGCTGCGCGACAGTGCGGTCGCTCAGCGGGTCCGTGCGTACCTCCTCGACGTCGAGGAGGTCGCCCGTGCTCACCCCGGGGTGGAGGCGGTGCGGCAGTCGGCGGAAGAGCTGCGGCAGACGGTCCGCACCCTGGCTGCCGGTTACGGGTCGCTCGACCGCCGGGTCGGCAACCTGGAGGCGGCCGATGCCGAACTCGGCACCGTACTGCAGGAGCTGGCACCGGTCATCGGCCGCATCTCCACGCGGGTCGAACGCATGGACCACCGGCTGGCGGAGACCGAACGCCGCACGGAGCGCACCGAGCAGGTGGTGTGCGCGATGAGTCAGCGGCTCGCCGACATGGGCGAGGACATGCGCGCCATGCGCGAGGAACTACGAGGTGTCGTCCGCGCCGTGGGCGCCGGTCCGACTCCCCCGGAGTCGCGCATGGAGTCCTGAGCCGTCTCTCGGGATGAGCGGTTCTCCGAACGGCTCCCCGAGAAAGGGAGATGCAGGGGGTGTCCCGGCTTGTCGTACCGGGCCGGGGCACCGCCCGACAGATACTGGTGCGGCGTCTACTGGTGCGGCGCCGGCAGCGCTGCCGCGTGCGGCACAGAGCGAGGAGCGCGGTGGTGAAGAGCGGGGCCCGTGTGGTGGCAGCCGCTGTGTGCGCTGCCGCACTCGCGTTCGGCACCCCGGCGGGGCCGACAGCGGCGGTCGAGCACCCGCACCTGGCCACCGGTCCGGACCTGGTCGCCGATGTCTCCGCCGAGCGGCTGGCACTGGCGGATGTCGTGGCCGCCGCGAAGTACGGGACGGGGAAACCGATCGACGACCCGGTACGTGAGCGTGCGGTGCTGGAGGACGTGGCGAAGCAGTCCGCCGAGCACGGTCTGGGCGCCCGCTGGGCCGAGGCGGTCTTCCGCGACCAGATGGCGGCCGGGAAGCGGGTCCAGCGCGGCCTGCACGCCCGCTGGGCGGCGCACCCGGCCGAGCGCCCCACCGAGCAGCCGGACCTGGCCATACAGGTGCGGCCCGCGCTGGACCGGCTGACCAGCCGCCTGCTGAACGCGCTGGCTGCGGCTGCCCCGGCGCGCGACCACCCGTCGTGCGCCGCACAGCTTGCGACGCGCGGCACCCGTGCGGCTCGGGAACGGCATTTCGACAGCCTGCACACCGGAGCACTGCTGCGCGCCCTCACCTCCGTCTGCTGACAGCCGGGAGCCTTCCGTCAGCTGAGCTCCTTCCACCTGCTGAGAGTGCCGTCCGAGAGAGTTGTAGGATGACTGGGCAACCGGGCGAATATCCCGGGAGGGCACTGAAGGGCTGAAGGAGCGGTAGACATGGCACTGCGGGCTGCGGGACGGCAGTCGCTCGTCGACACCGTCGTCGGTGAACTGCGGGCTCAGCTCGCAGCGGGCGAGTGGCCGGTCGGCGAGCGCATTCCGACGGAGCACGCACTGGCCGAGCAGCTCCAGGTCGGGCGGAACACCGTCCGTGAGGCGGTCCGCGTGCTGGTGCACGCCGGAATGCTGCGCTCACGGCAGGGCGAGGGCACCTTCGTCGTGGCCACCGCCGACCCCGGCGAGATCGTCCGAGGGGTGCAGCGCGCCGACGTACGGGACGTGCTGGAGCTGCGGATCGCCCTGGAGGCCGAGGGCGCCCGCCTGGCGGCTCTCCGGCACCAGCCCGCGGACCTGGAGCGGATGCGCGCCGCGCTCGCCGCACAGGCGGCCTTCCGCGACAGCCAGGGCCGGCCCACGCACGGGCAGTACGAGCTGTACGCGGAGCACGACATCGAGTTCCACATCGCCGTCGTGGACGCCGCGCACAACGCAGCGCTGAGTGCGACGTACGCCTGGTTCAGCAGCTCGGTGCGGGACGCACTGGTCGCCTCGCTGCACGACCACCACATGCCCCGGATCCACGAGACCGACCACCACGACCTCGTGGACGCCATCGCGACCGGCGATCCGCAGACCGCCGAACGCGCCGCGAGAGCGCTGCTCGCCAAGCCGAAGCGGGCCGTGGAGGCACTGCTGGGCACCGGCGACGGCGAGAGCGCACAGCCCGGAGACGCAGGACTGCCCGGGGAGGCCGGCAGTGCGGCCGGCTCGCCGAGCGGCGGCTGAGCCCTCGCCCGTCCCTCGCACCACCCTGTTCGTCGAGAAAGGCACCACCTTCATGCCCCCGTCCCCGCGCCCCTCGTCTTCCGAGGAAGGGCTCTCCACCGAGGAGCTTCTCAAGGTCGAACTGATCGACGCCGAGGAGGATCTGGCGCCCGCACCCTCCGTGGCGGCTGCGCGGAGAAGGCTGCGGTCGCATCCACTGCTGCTGCTCGTCGGCATCGTCCTCGCCTCGCTCAACATGCGTGCCGCGCTCGCCGGTGTCTCGCCCGTCCTGGGGGAGATCAGCGACGACTTCGGTATGACGTCGACGCTCAGCAGCCTGGTCACCACGATTCCGCTGATCTTCATGGGCGTCGTCTCACCGCTCGCCCCGAAGCTGGCGCGCCGGTGGGGCACCGAGACCGTGCTGCTCGGTGCGCTCCTGCTGCTGGCGGGCGGGATAGCGCTGCGCATCGCACCGCCGATGGTCGCGCTGTTCGCGGGATGCGCGGTGGTCGGTTCGGGCATCGCGCTGCTGAACGTGCTGATGCCCGGCCTGATCAAGCGGGACTTCCCGGAGAAGGCGGCCGGTATGACGGCCCTCTACTCGACCGCGATGATCCTGGGCGCGACCGTCTCGGCCGCCGCTGCCGTGCCGCTGGAGCACGCGCTGGGCGGCTGGCGCGGTTCACTGGTCTCCTGGGCGCTGCTGGCCGCGCTCGCGGCCTGCGTCTGGCTGCCCCAGGCCCTCCTCTCACGGCGCGGAGTGCGGCACGGCCAGGCCGCTGCCGTACCGGCCCCCGGCCCCGCTCCGGCGCACGGATCGGCTTCGGCGCACGGATCGGCGGCCCGACTGACCCGGTCCGCGCTGGCCTGGCAGATCACGCTGTTCATGGGCTCGCAGTCGTTGATCGCGTACGTGACCATCGCCTGGCTGCCGACCGTCTTCACCGACCACGGGATGAGCAGGGCGAGCGCCGGGCTGGTCTTCGCGTTCAGCACGCTGGTGCAGATGGGCGGTTCGTTCGTGGTGCCGACGCTGGCCGGGCGGATGCGCAGACAGCGACTGCTGTGCACGACAGTGGCACTGTTCATGGCTGCCGGAATCGCGGGGCTGCTGGTGGCTCCGGTGGCCGGCGCCTGGTTGTGGGCGACACTGCTGGGGCTGGGTCAGGGCGGTGCGCTCGGCATGGCGCTCACGCTGATGGTGCTGCGCTCCGGTGACGCGCACACTGCGGCACGGCTGTCCGGCATGGCGCAGACGTGGGGCTATCTGCTGGCTGCCGCCGGCCCTGTGGTGCTGGGTGCGGTGCATCAGGTGACCGGCGGCTGGACGGTGCCGATCGTGCTGCTGCTGTGCGTGTGCGCTGGTCTGGTGCTGCTGGGTCTGGGTGCGGGCAGGGACCGCAGGATCGGCGGTACGGCCCACTGAGTGCTACGGCGCACCGAGGGGATGGCGTCGAGCCGGAACCGACGCAACGTCCAGCGGGTGGGAGCGAATGCTCGCGCCCACCCGCTTCTGTCCTCCCGTCCGGTGCGGCCTACTCCTCCCCCGCCAGCGTCAGCGTGCGCAGCTTCTGCCCCGCGAAGAGGGTGCCGCCCACCGTGACGACCACGATGAGCACCAGCGCCGCGGGAAGCCCCACCGACGAACTGACGTCCGCGCCGCTGCCCGCGACCTTCTCGGCGAGCGCGAGGGCCCACTGCTGCACGCTGAGCGTCTTGGCGCCCGGCACCAGGCTGCCGATGAGCGCCTCCCAGATCAGCGCGTACACCAGACCGATGACGACGGCGTGCCTGCTGACCGTGCCCAGCAGCAGGAACAGTGCGCTGTAGGCGATGGAGGCGACCACCGCGGCGAGTGCGTAGGCGACGGCGATCTGCTGGCTGTTGCCGTTCAGGACGAAGCCGGCAACGAGCACCGGCACAGCCGAGAACACGGCTGTCGTACCGGTGGCGACCACCAGCTTGGTGACGATGACAGAGGTGCGGGAGACCGGCTTGGAGAGCAGATAGACGACCGATCCGTCGTCGATCTCGGGTCCGATGGCGCCCGTGCCGGCGATCACACCGATCAGCGGCACCAGCGTGGCGAGCGCGAAGCCGCCCAGCAGTTCGCTGGTGACCGCGTCGTCGGCGCCGTTCATGGCGCGTACGGCGACGGCCACGACGAGCAGCAGTGCCGGCAGCGCACACAGGATGAGCGCACGACGGCGGCCGAGTAGCGCGCGATAGGTGAGCCGCGCGACCGTCGGGTTGTACATCTGGTCAGCTCCTTTCCGCCGCTCAGGCCGCGACGAGGTACGAGAAGACGCTCTCCAGGGACTCGTCGGAGGGCGAGACGGTGTAGAGCCGGATGCCGTGCTCCCGTGCGATGCGGGGCAGCAGCGTGGTGAAGCGGGTGAAGTCGACGGCCTGGATGCGCAGCGCCTCCTCGGCCTTGTCCACCTCGATACCCGCCGTGGAGGAGTCCGCGATGAGCGCGGCGGCCAGCCGCCGGTCGTCGCTGGAGCGCACCAGATAGCGGTGCGGGCGGTCGGTCATCAGACGGCGGATCTTGCGGAAGTCACCACTGGCGGCGTGCCGCCCGGCGACGATGACCTCGATGTGGGAGGCGAGCTGTTCGACCTCCTCCAGGATGTGCGAGGAGAACAGCACGGTGCGGCCCTCGTCGCCCATCTTGCGCAGCAGTTCCATCAGGTGCATGCGCTGGCGCGGGTCCATCCCGTTGAACGGCTCGTCCAGCAGCAGCACCGAGGGATGGTGCACCAGTGCGGAGGCCATTTTCACGCGCTGTCGCATGCCCTTGGAGTAGGTGGAGATACGCCGGTCCTGCGCGTACTCCATCTCGACCGTCGAAAGAGCCTCGGCAGCCGCTGCGCGCGGATCGGGCAGGCCGTGCAGTTCGGCGTTGGCCAGGACGAACTCGTGGCCCGTGAGGAAGTCGTACATCCCCTCGCGTTCGGGGACCAGGCCGATGTGCCGGTAGGAGTCCTCGTTGCGCCAGATCGGCGCCGCCACCGTCGGCCTGCCCTCGGGACCGGGCGAGGGCTCCAGGGAGACGGTGCCGTTGGAGGGTGCCAGGAAGCCGCCCATCATGTGGATGAGCGTGGATTTGCCGGCACCGTTGGGGCCGAGGAGGCCGGTGACCCCGGGGCCGATGTCCATGGTGATGTCGTTGACCGCGACGACGTTTCCGAACCAGCGGGAGACGCGGTCGATAGAAAGAGTGCTCATGGGCGCAGCCCTATCCTTCGCAGGGTGGTGGCGGGCGACGGGCGGGAGGTCACAGCCCGGCCTTTCGGTAGCGGCGCAGCAGGAGGGCGTAGAAGCAGGCGACCAGCGCGACGAAGACGACGAGATAGACGGCGCCCTGGGTACCGGTGAGGGTCTGCGCGTCCGGGAAGCCGGAGCGGCCGTCCAGGAACCTGCTCTGGATGCCGTCCAGCAGCGTCCCGGGCGACCCCAGCCCGAGCCAGCCGATGGCACCGCTGTTGTCGGAGGTGAGGGCGATCCCCTGGAGCGCCGTGATGAGGAAGTACGGCACCGTGATCGCGACGATGATGGCGGCGATGCCGAAGCCGCGCCGCGGGGTGAGCGCGGCGATCCAGGCGGCGATGGCGGCGTGCAGCAGGGCGAACAGTGCGCAGAAGACGAGGCCTTGGACTGCTCCCTTGGTCTGGTCGCCGAAGTCGAGCTTCACCAGCAGGGCGCCGACGTACATGATCAGTACGGGCACGGCAGTGAACAGGAAGAGCGCCGCGGAGAGGGCCGCGTACTTGGCGGCCACGTAGTCGCTGCGCTCCATGGGGCGGGAGAAGTAGAGCGGCGTCGTCTTGAAGCGCAGGTCCATGGAGATGGCCTGTGGTGCGGCAGCGGCCAGATAGATGCCCAGCAACGGCTGCATCAGCAGCACGTACTCCGCGTATCCGACCTCCAGCTCCTTGCTCTTGGTGAGGGCCGCGACCGCCACCAGGATGGCGGCCGGTACGCACACCGCCGCGAACAGCAGCATCGGCAGCACCTTGGACTTCGCCGAGCGACCCAGCCCGTAGGAGCCGCGCAGCGACTGGGTGAACAGGGCACGCCGGGCGTAGGAGCGGCCCAGCCGGGGGCCCTCGTAACCGCGGTAGCCGATGTTGTGGATGACGTCCTGGCCGCGTCCGGCAGTGGTGGCCTGGCCGTGCGCGGGGGCGGTCGTGGGGTGCGCGGGGGTGCGGTCAGGCGACATCGCCGGCGCTCCTTTCCGTGAAGACCTCGGAGATCTGGTGCCTGCGCTGCTCCATGCGGACCAGCCCCAGGCCGAGCTCGGCCGCGGTGTCCCGCACGGTGTCGAAGACCGATTCGTCCGCGCCCTGGGCCTCACCGCCGATGTCGAGGGTGACCAAATGCCCGGCGCCTGGTGCCATGGCGCTGTCGGGTGCCGGCTCGTGCGGAACCAGCCCGGCCTTCCGAAGGGCGGTACGCAGAGCCGCGGTGCCGTCGGGGTGTTCGTCGGTGTCGGTGACCTCGACGGCCAGCACTGCGGTGCGCTGGGTGAACTCGGCGGTGGAGGAGGAGCGCAGCAGCTTGCCGCCGTCGATGACGACGATGTGGTCGCTGGTGCGCTCCAACTCGCCCAGCAGGTGCGAGGTCACCAGCACGGAGATCCCGAAATCGGTGTGCACGCGGCGGATCAGGCCGAGCATCTCGTCGCGGCCTACGGGGTCGAGTCCGTTGGTCGGCTCGTCGAGGAGCACGAGCCGTGGGTCGTGCACGAGCGCCTGCGCGAGCTTGACGCGCTGCTTCATGCCCGTCGAGTAACCGCCCATCGGCCGGTAGCGCTCCTCGTAGAGGCCGACGTGGCGCAGCGTGTCGGCGGTGCGCTCCCGAGCCGCGGTCGCCGGCAGCCCCGACATGCGCGCCATGTGGACGACGAACTCGGTGGCGGACACGTCCGGAGGCAGACAGTCGTGCTCGGGCATGTACCCCACCCGCTCCCGGATCGCGCCGCCCTGGGTGGCCACATCCATGCCGAGCACGGACGCGGTGCCTTCGCTGGCGGGGGACAGCCCGAGCAGGATCTTGATGAGGGTGGACTTTCCGGCTCCGTTGGCGCCCACCAGGCCGGTGACCCCCGGCTCGATGCCGACGGTCAGCCGGTCCAGGGCGGTCACCCGCGGGAACCGCTTGCTGAGGCTTTCGATCGCGATCACAGTCACGCTTCGACGCTATGAGCCGATCGTCGCGTCCGCGTCAGACGCGGCGCCGGTTTCCGCACCGGCCGCATACCTCTCAGGTGCTTGGGTCGGTCCCCCTCAGGTCGGAGGACCCCGTAGGGGACGGGCCGGGCGGACGCGGGTCGGGCGGACGCGGGGCGTCGGGCGTCGGGCGTCGGGCGTCGGCGAAGACCATGATCCGGAGTTATCCACAGGCTGGGAGGGCCCCTTGACCCCGCCACGGGTCGATGTCACATTCATCGGTGTCAAGTTGCTCACGCACCGGCACAGCGTGGCGACGGACCGCACCCTGCCGAGGACCGCCCCCGGTTCGAGGACGACCAACGCACCGATATCGACGATCACCCACGGACGGAAGGCCGGCGATGCGCGCGGCGACGATCGGTTATTCCTCCGCCGACCTGCGGAGGTTCCAAGAAGTACAGCAACTGGCCTACGCCTGCGCGGAGTCGGTGGCCGCCCGCCTGAAGCCGGGGGTGACCGAGCGGGACGCCGCCCGGATGCAGCGCGAGTGGCTGCGCGAACGCGGTGTTCGGGACTGGTTCCATCTGCCCTTCGCCTGGTTCGGGGACCGCACGGCATTCACCGGCTTCAAGCTCCCGCTCCAGTTCTTCCCCACCGACCGGAAGCTGGAGCCGGGGATGCCCTTCATCCTCGACCTGGCGCCGATCCTGGGAGGCTGCACCTCCGACATCGGCTACTCCGGCTGCCTGGGACTCGACCCGGTGCACGAGCGGCTGATGGCCGACCTGCTGGAGCACCGCGAGCTGATCCTCAACGGCGTCCGGGAGCGGCGCTCGCTGCGGGAGATCTACGAGGACGTGGAGCGGCTGATGGTCACCCAGGGGTATGCGAACCGGCACCGCGCCTACCCCTTCGGCGTCATCGCGCACAAGGTCGACCGTGTTCCGGAGCGCCGCTGGTCGCCCACGGTCCTCGGCTTCGGCACCAATGCGCTGCGCGGGCTCGCACGGGACGCGCTGCACGGGCACCGGGACGGCTGGTCGCCCCTGTGGAGTCCGTACCGCTTCTCGGACCACCCGCCGCAACCCGGGCTGTGGGCGGTGGAGCCGCATCTGGGGTTCCGCGGCACGGGCGCGAAATTCGAGGAGATCCTGGTCGTCACCGACTCCCGGGACCCCGAGGAGAGCGCGTTCTGGCTGGACGACGATCTGCCGCATGTGCGGCGCCGGCAGAAGGAGGCACAGGCGGTATGAGCGCGAAGACGGACGGCACCGCGCCGGGCGGGACGCCGATGGGGGGCGGCTTGCTGCATGGCGCGCGGGAGCGCCGGGTCGCCACCGGAGGGATCGAGCTGTGCGTCGCCGAACTGGGCGACGCCACGCGGCCGACGGTGATGCTGCTGCACGGCTATCCGGACAGCAAGGAGGTCTGGTCCCAGGTGGCGCACCGGCTCGAGGACCGCTTCCATGTGGTGCTCTACGACGTGCGGGGCTGCGGCAGGTCGACGGCGCCCCAGCCGCTGCGCGGCGGCTTCACCCTGGAGAAGCTCACCGACGACTTCCTGGCGGTCGCCGACGCGGTCAGCCCGGACGAGCCGGTGCACCTGGTGGGGCACGACTGGGGCTCGGTGCAGGGCTGGGAGTTCACGACGGTACGCCGTACGGAGGGCAGGATCGCCTCGTTCACCTCGATCTCCGGCCCTTCGCTGGACCACTTCGGCCACTGGATCAAAAAGCGGATGTCCCGGCCGACACCACGCCGGGCCGCCCAACTGCTCGGCCAGGGTGCCAAGTCCTGGTACGTGTACGCACTGCACACCCCGGTGCTGCCCGAGCTGGCGTGGCGGGGCCCGCTCGGCAAGCGCTGGCCCCGCCTCCTGGAACTGACCGAGAAGGTGCCGGGCGGCAGCTATCCGACCGCGTCCCTGCCCCAGGACGCGGCGCACGGCGCCTGGCTCTACCGCGACAACGTCCGGGCTCGGCTGCGCCGCCCGCGCACCGACTGCTACGCCCACGCTCCGGTCCAGCTCATCACGCCCACCCAGGACGCCTTCTTGAGTGAGCACCTCTACGACGAGCTGGAACTGTGGGCCCCACGGCTCACCCGGCGCACCCTTCCCGCCAAACACTGGGTGCCGCGCACCAGGCCCGACCAGCTGGCCGGCTGGATCACCGAGTTCGTCTCCGGCAACGAACCGGGGTTGCCCGCCCGGGAGCCCACGGCCACCGGCAGGTACGCGGACAGGTTCGCCGGGCAGCTGGTACTGGTGACCGGAGCCGGCAGCGGCATCGGCAGGGCGACGGCCTTCTCGTTCGCGGAAGCCGGAGCCAGGGTGATCGCCGTCGACCGCGACGCGGACAGCGCCGCCCGCACCGCGGAGCTGGCCCGACTGGTGGGCGCACCCCAGGCGTGGGCGGAAACGGTCGACGTGGCGGACGAGCAGGCGATGGAGAAGCTGGCCGAAAAAGTGGCCGCCGAGTACGGCACGGTGGACGTGCTGGTCAACAACGCGGGCATCGGCATGGCGGGCGCCTTCCTGGAGACCACCACCGAGGACTGGAAGCGGACGCTGGATGTGAATCTGTGGGGCGTCATCCACGGCTGCCGGCTCTTCGGGCGCCAGATGGCCGAACGCGGCCAGGGCGGTCATATCGTCAACACCGCCTCCGCCGCCGCCTATCAACCCTCCCGGGCACTGCCCGCCTACAGCACCTCCAAGGCCGCCGTGCTGATGCTCAGCGAGTGCCTGCGCGCCGAGCTGGCGGGCCAGGGCATCGGCGTGACAGCTGTCTGCCCCGGCTTCGTCAACACCAACATCGCCGGTACCGCCCACTTCGCCGGGGTGGACGAGGTGGAGCAGCAGCGCCGCAGGCGCCGCACCTCCCGGCTGTACGGAATACGGAACTATCCGCCGGAGAAGGTCGCGGAGGCCATTGTGCGGGCCGTCGTCCGCAACCAGGCCGTGGTACCGGTGACACCCGAAGCCCGCGGGATGCGGCTGATGTCCCGCTTCGCCCCGCGAGTCCTGCGCGGCATCGCCCGCATCCAACCGCCCACCTAGTCCACTGGTCCACCTCGGCCGGTCCGTCTCGGCCGTCGGCGACCGGCGGCGGGCCACCCGCGCCGCAGTGCACCGTGCCAGCTGTTCAGAAGGAGACCGCAACCATGCCTCCGCCCCCTCAGCCATCAGGGCCGGCGTCGGCTTCGGCGACCGAGCCGGAGTATCGCCTCCCCGAGTACCGCATCGAGGATCTCGCGCACCGCAGCGGTGCGACGGTGCGCACGATCCGCGCCTACCAGGACAAGGGCCTGCTGCCGAAGCCGGAGCGGCGCGGACGCGCCAATGTGTACGACGACTCGCATCTGGCGCGGCTGCGGCAGATCGCCGATCTACTGGAGCGCGGCTACACGCTGGCGTCGATAAAGGAACTGCTCCAGGCGTGGGACGAGGGCCGGGGACTGGGCGGGGTGCTGGGCCTGGTCGCGGAGGTGGACGGGCCGTGGACCGACGAGGAGTCGGGCCGGATCACCCGAGCCGAGCTGGACGAGCTGTTCGGAGGTGAGCACGACGAGGCGGCGGTCTCCGAGGCGGTGGCCCTCGGGGTGCTGGAGCCGCTGCCGGGTCGGGAGGGCGAGTTCCGGGTTCCCAGCCCCCAGGAGCTGTCGGTGGCGGCAGAGCTGCACAAGGCCGGGGTGCCGCTGCTGGCCATCACCGAGCAACTGCGGGAGCTGCGCGGCCAGGTGGAGCACATAGCGGCCCGCTTCCTGGACTTCACCAACGAACACGTCTTCGTCCGCTATCTGGGCGGCCACCTGTCCGACGGGGACGCCTCCGAGGCAGCCGACCTGGTGCGCAGACTCCGTCCGCTGGCCCAGCAGACGGTGGAGGCCGAACTCGCCCGGGCCATGCAGAAGTTCGCGGCCCGCAACCTCCGCGACCACCTCCGCTCGGCAGCCGCCGCACCGTCCGCCGCCGTACCGGACGGCGCGAGCCGGAGCGAGCAGATACGGCTGCCGGCGGAAACGGTGGAGGCCGTACGGGAGTTGGTGGGCGAGGAACAGGTGCCGGAGTTCATCACGGCAGCGGCTGAACGGGAGGTGCGGGCACGAGCGATGGACCGGATGACCGCCCAGCGGAGCGGGGGGCGGCAGGGCCGGGCGTAAAGCGACGGTCGAGAGGGGGCCGACCGCGTGATTGCTCACGCTCGTGTCTTGCCGACGGTGGGCGGGCGGACCAGCGTGTGGAGGACCGAAACGACACGAGGGGAGCACATCATGCGAAGACGCGTCTTCCTTGCCGGTGCCGCCGCCACGGGCTTGGCGGGGTTAGCCGTGCAGCCCAGCAGTGCGGTCGCGGCGACGGCGAACGCCACCAGCCCCGCGACCACGGGTACGACGGCGCGGGCGGGATGGCGGCTGACACCGGCCCCGGCCGCCGCCCCGGCCTCCCGGTTGCTGTCGGTTTCCGCCGCGAGCGCGGACCTGGCCTGGGCGGTGGGCGAGCAAGGCCTGCCGGGGCAGGGCACGGGCGGCGGTCCGCTGGCGCTGTGCTGGGACGGGACGGCGTGGGCGCACACGGAGGTGGGGCACCTGGGTCTCAACGGCTCGCTGCGTGCGGTGAGCGGGGCGTCGCCGGACGCAGCCTGGGCGGTCGGTCAGGACAGGGACGGCGCCGACCGCCTGCTGCGCTGGGACGGCAGCACATGGCGGCAGGTGCGGTATCCGGGCGACGACGATCCGGCCACCGTGCTGACCTGGGTGGCGGCCGTCGGTGACGGCAGGGCGTGGGTCACGGGCCAGCACGAGGGGCGGCCCAAGCTGCTGCGCTTCGACGGCACCAAGTGGACGTGGACGCCGCCCATTCCGGGTGCGACGTCTCCGGACGCCCCGTGGCGGGTACGGGTTTCGCCGTCCGGAGGTGTGCACACGGTCGGCTGGGACCTCGCGCGCTGGGACGAGCGTGCCGCAGGCCACGGCTCCTGGACGGTGCTGCCGCCGCTGACCGGTATCCGGCTGGGCGTCAACGATCTGCTTCCCGTGGGGGAGGACGAGCTGTGGGCGGTCGGCGCGGCGTTCGGCGTCGGCGGGCCGCCCGGCAAGCCGCCGTCCGTGGTGCTGGCCCGTTACGACGGCACGGAGTGGACACGCGTGGACGGTGACACCCTGCCGTTCAAGATCGGCTCGCTGAACGCCATCACAGGGAACGGTACGGGGACGGAGGGCACCGGCGGTGGGCGGCCCGGACTGATCGGGGGGTGGGACTTCTGGGACGACAGTTCCGCGCACTATCTGCGCTGGGACGGTACGGAGTGGGCCGGGGAGCGGGGCGCGGCCGACGGGGTCGACGCGTATGTGCGCGACGTCGCGAGCATTCCGGGCACCGGCGCACAGGGCGCCGCCTGGTCGGTCGGCCATACCCGCAATGTGCCGGCGGCCGAGGTCCGGTTCCGTATCGAACGCTACGGCTAGGAATGCCCCATTATCGCGTGGGCCGGTCGGCCGACCGATGGTACCGCTGCCCCCGGCCGGCTCTTCCCCGGCCGGCTCAGTTGCCCAGTTGGGCGGGGGCCTCGGTGGCCACGCGTTCGAAGACCCGCTCGTCGGCCGCGAAGCGGGTACCGGGGAGGGGCCAGTGGAGGACGACCTCGTCGAAGCCGAGGGTGGCCAGGCGCCCGGCGAAGTCCACGAAGGCGTCGAGCGACTCCAGCGGGCGGTCGGGTGTGAAGCCGGTCAGCAGGGTGCGGCCGAGGGTGTGCGTGTCGCGACCGGTGTCGGCGCACGCCTTCTCCAGGGCCTCCGTCTGGCGGGCGAGGGCCGCCAGCGAGTCGGCGGGCGTGCCGGTCTCGTTGGCGGCCGGGTCGCCGGTGGTCAGCCATGCCTGCCCGTGGCGGGCGGCCAGTCGCAGCCCTCGCGGGCCGGTCGCGGCGACGGTGAACGGCAGTCGGGGCCGCTGCACACAGCCGGGGAGGCCGCGCGCCTCGTGGGCGGCGTAGTAGGTGCCCTCGGCCGTGACCTCGTCCTCGGTGAGCAGCCGGTCGAGCAGCGGAACGAACTCGGCGAAGCGGTCGGCGCGTTCCCGGCGGGTCCACGGGTGCCGTCCCAGGGCCGTCGCGTCGAAGCCGGACCCGCCGGCGCCGATACCCAGGGTGACGCGGCCGTCGCTGATGTCGTCGAGGGTGAGCAGTTCCTTGGCGAGCGGAACGGGGTGCCGGAAGTTCGGCGAGGTCACCATCGTGCCGAGTCGCAGCCGGGAGGTGGCGGCAGCGGCGGCGGTGAGGGTGGGTACGGCACCGAACCAGGGGCCGTCGCGGAACGGCACCCGCCACGAGAGGTGGTCGTAGGTGTACGCGGCGTGGAAGCCCAGTTCCTCGGCCCGTCGCCACATCTCCCGTCCGCCCTCGGACCAGCGGCGGACAGGGAGGATCACGGTGCTCAGACGCATACCCCCGAGCTTAGGCGTACGGTCATCGCCCCGCCTCATGGACCGGCCCCGCCTCATGGACCTCCGCCCTCATGGACCGGCCGACCCCATGGACGCGGCTCGCGCCGGCCGCACACGCTGATCGCTTGCCGCCGGTGGGTCGGGGCCTGGGCGCCTGAGGCTGACGGTTCGGGCGCCGGTCGTTCTGGTGTGCGGACCCGCTGGGCGATCCGCCGCGGGAGCGGGCATGCTCGGTGGTATGGAACATATCCGTCATCCGCACCGTATGCCGCCGCAGATCCACAGCACCGAGTCGGCCGTCTCCGTGCTCAGCGCACTGGCGGAGCGCCGGGGGCTCCCGGTCTCGGTGGAGCATGCCATCGGTGCCGACGAGTCGTCGCGGCGTACGGCGGCCGGGGCGTTCGCCGTCACCGACGAGGACGGATCTCTGCCGCACGAGGCTCTGCTGGAGATCCCCGCGACGGAGAGCGCCGACGGGGCGCCGCGCACCCCGAAGATCGTCGTTCAGCTCTTCGAAGAGGGCGATGCGCACATCACGATCGACGGGGTGACCTTCCACGATCTGCCGCGCGAGGCGACGCCGGGCTTCTTGGAGGCCGTTTTCGACAGGCGCGCCCATCTGAAGAGGACCTGGTACCCGCCGTTCTGCCGACTGGTGGTGACGTTGGACGACGAGCTGTCCTACAAGGAGGTCGTCCCCCTGGCCTACGGTCTCCCCCGCTGGCTGAACTCCCTGCCGGGTTGATCCGGAAGGGCCTCAGGACAGGTCGAAGAGGCGGGCCGCGTTGTCGTGGCAGACGGCCCGCAGCCACTGCGCTCCGAGCCCGGTCCGCTCTTCCAGCGACTCCAGGGCATCGGCGTAGGTGTACGGGATGTTGGGGAAGTCGGTGCCCAGCAGTACGCGGTCGCCGAGCGCGGCCAGCCGGGGCAGGGCCTCCCGGGGGAAGGGCGTGCTCTCCTCGACGAAGTGGGTGAAGGCCATCGTGGTGTCCAGCATGACCGCCGCGTGGCGCTCGGTCAGCACGAGGAAGTCGGTGTACTCCGGCATCCCGAGGTGGGCGACGACCAGCCGCAGCCCTGGGTGCCGGTCGAGTACGGCGCCGATCGGACCCGGACCTGTGAACGCTCCGGGTACGGGCCCCGAGCCGCAGTGCGTCACGACCGGTACGCGCGCCTCGGCGAGCAGCCCCCACACCTCGTCCAGTTGCGGGTCGCGCGGGTCGAATCCGCCGACCTGCAGATGGCACTTGAAGATGCGGGCCCCCTGGTCGAGTGCGCGGCGCACGTCGTCGGCCGCGCCGGGTTCGGCGTGGAAGGTGGCGGTGTGCAGGCAGTCGGGCGTACGGGCCGCGAAGTCGGCCGCCCAGTCGTTGAGGGAGCGGGCCATGCCCGGCTTGTGGGGGTAGAGCATCGCGGTGAACGCGCGTACGCCGAAGCCGCGGAGAGCTTCCAACCGCCGCTGCTCGTCGGTGCGGTAGCTGATCGGCCACTGCCGCCCGACCAGCGGTCCGGCTGCGTCGAAGTACGCCCACACCTTCGCCAGCAGTCGCTCGGGCATGAAGTGCGTGTGGACGTCGATCAGCGCGGGGGCGGCTATCCGGGCGCGGAACGCGTCCACCCGCGCCCGCTCCTCGGCCAGGGCCTCAGCCGTGGGCCCGGTTGCCGCCCCGCTTGCCGCTCCGGTACCCGCAGTGTCCATGCCCGTCACCCTAGAACGTGGTCCGCCCTCGTCCATGAGCCGAGGCGGGGGTACCGGCCACCCCTGCGCTGTCGCGGACAGCGCAGGGGCCGGACTCACAGCACCTCTTCGGCGACCTCGACCGGGCGGGCCAGGCGGGTGCCCTTGTCCGTCACCACGAACGGGCGCTGGATCAGGGCCGGGTGCTCGGTCATGGCCGTGATCAGCTCGTCGTCGGTCACATCCGGCCGGTCGAGGCCGAGTTCCTTGTACTCGGCCTCCTTCGTCCGTACGGCGTCCCGTACGCCCACTCCCGCATCGGTGATCAGCTGCCGCAGGGTGGCCGCGTCCGGTGGGGTCTTCAGATACTCCACGATCTCGATGTCGTAGTCCGCGTCCTCCAAGAGGGACAGGACCTTCCTGGACGTACCGCAGCGCGTGTTGTGGTAGATCGTCGCCGTCTTCGCCATGGCGTCATGCTAAGCCGCAGCCGACCAGCGCAGCCCACCACGCCGACGGCGTCGCGCCAACGGCCCCGGCCCGTCGCCATCACCGACCGGTCCGGCGCCATCAGCGTCCGGCCACCTCAGCACAGCGCCGCGAGCAGTTCACGTTCGCGCTCGGCGCCGAGGCCGGCTCGGCGGGGGCGGTCGAGGCCCTGTTCGCGCTCCCAGCGCAGTGTGTCGGCCAGCATGTCCCGGCGCGGCCGGTGGTGGAGCCCGGCGGCGCGCGCCGCCGATCCGTTCCGGGCGGAGAAGCCCTCCCAACCGGGCTCCACCAGCCACATCGGCAGCGACTCCGGGCCCATGTACTGGGCCACCTGCTGTGCGAGCAGCCAGTCCGAGTCGGCGGCGACCACCGGACCGGTGTGCCCGGCCACGGCGCGGGACAGCTCGATCCACTCCGCAAAGGGGAGGACAGGCCCGACGGCGTTGTAGGTGCCGGTGGTGCGCTTCTCGGCGGCGTCGAGCAGCCAGGCTGCGAGGTCCCGTACGTCGACGACCTGGGTCGGAAGGGCCGGGGTGTCGGGTACCAGCATCGGCCCGTGCGGATCGCGGGCGGCCCGGGCGACCCAGTAGCCCGTACGTCCGCTGACGTCCCCCGGCCCGCCGATGAGCCCGGCGCGGGCGATCAGCAGGCGGTCGCCCACGGCGGTCGACGCCGCCTGCTCGCAGGCGACCTTCGCCTCGCCGTACAGCGACCTGTCGGTCTCGTCCCGGTCGGTCGGGGCGAGCAGAGCGGCGGTCTCGTCCGTGTCCACCGCCGCATGGGAGGCGTAGACGTTGCCGGAGGAGACATACACCCAGTGCCGGGCCCTGGCTCCCAGTGCGTCGAGCGCCCCGCGTACGAAGCCCGGCTGCCACGACACCTCCAGGACGGCGTCCCAGGTGCGGTCGAGCAAGGGTGCGTACGCTGTGGGGTCGCGCCGGTCGGCGGCGACCAGCGTCGCACCCTCGGCCACGTCTCCGCTCTCGCCGCGCGCCAGGCACGTCACCCGGTGGCCGCGCTCGATCGCCTGCCGCGACAGCTCCCGGCCCACCCACGCTGTTCCGCCCAGAACCAAGGTCTCCATTCGGTCACCCAAGCACCGTGCGACGCGAACGCCCAGACCAATTCGCCGACAGCGGACCGGGGTTCGCCGACAGCGGATGTGCCCCGGGCCCGTCGGCCGTCGGCCCCTCGGCCCGTCCCAGGAACCCGCGAGCGCGCCCGAACCCGCGCCCGAACCCGCGCCCGCGCCCGCGTCCGCGTCCGCGCCCGCGAAACAGCAAGTGCGCGTACCCGTATGCGGGTACGCGCACTTGTCGACCGTCCGCGGAGCTCCGGTGTCACCGGCGGCGCCCCGGGACCTGGGGTTGGGAACCTGGTCAGTTCTTGACCGGCCACTCCAGCGGGTCCTTGTAGAAGCCCCGGCTCAGTTCGACCGCTGCGGCCTTCTGGCCCTCGGGGATGAGGAAGGCGGAGCAGATCTTCTCCGAGTCGCCCGCGTTCAGCTTCTTGTCGGTGTCCACCGCGGGGCAGTTGGGCCACTTGGCCTCACCCATGATCACGATGAGGGCCTTGGTGCGCTTGCCCTTGTCCGTCTTGACGACCAGGTCGTCGTCCATGTCGCCGAGTTCCATGGTCTTGCCGCTCTTGTGGGAGATCGTCGACCAGACGTACACGGGGATCTGCGGACCGTCTTCCTTGTCCTTCTTGAGGCCGGAGTTGTCCATGTCGGCCTTCGTCCCGGTCTGCACCTTGGTCGGTGTGACCGTGTACGTGGCGCCCTTGGACTCCTTCGTGTCGCTCTTCTGCACCGGGCTGGCCTCGCCCAGGCTGAAGGTCGTCTTGCCGCCGGACGAGTCGGAACCGGAGTCCGAACCGGAGTCGGAGTCGGAGTGCGAGCCGGAGCTGCCCTTCCTCTTCCCCGAGCCGTCCGAGTCGTTGCAGCCGGTCAGTGCCACGGCGAGCACCAACGCTCCGGCCACCGCCGGAACAGCACGAGTCCACGTACGCATGTTTTTCCTCACTCTCCCCGTTGAAGCTCCCCGCGCCCGGCCGGGGCGGCTCGCCCATACAACCGGACCATTGCTTTGGCGGATGATCCTGCCAGAGCGGAATGCGCCGCTCACCGGCAGGGGTTGCCAAGGGGATCGCAGGGCCGCGGTGTCGCAAGGTCGCAGGGCCACCTGGGGACCCGGAATCACAGTCCCGGGGCGCCCCAGACGGGGAACCAGCGGCTGAGGTCCTCCTCCACCGCGAGGTCGTCGGCCAGCAGGCCTCGGACTTGGAGCTCCAGGCCGTTGTCCCGCTTCTCGGTGCCGCCGGACAGCGGGGCGAAGGGGTAGAAGGTGCCGCGCTTGTAGAGGTAGATCAGGGCGAGTGAGGCGCCCGATCCCTCCTGTCGGAAGGACACGAGCGAGCAGAGCAGTTGCGGACCGAATCCGCCCTCGGCGAGGAGGGTGTTGACGGCGTGCAGGTCGTTGACGAGCGCCGCCATGTCGTCGGGCGGCTGGCGCGCGGTGAGCCATGTGTAGCCGTAGGAGTCCTGGTCGAACTCGACGGGGATTCCGCCCCGCGCGGTGTCCGCGTCCAGCAGCTCCCGTACGTCCCGCCGCAGCCGGGTGAAGGCGCCGCCCTCAACGCTGGCGAAGCACACGGCGCCGACACCGGTCGGCTCGAACGCGGTCCCTGCCTGGAGGGTCAGCGCGGCGGCGGGCAGCGCGAAGAGCTGGTCGAGGTCGGGCCGCTTGGGCTTGCTGCGGCCGAGGAGCACGTCCAGAAAGCCCACGGGCCGTCTCCCTTCGAATGTCGTCCGGCGGCTCGGATGTGGTCGGCGGCTCGGATGGTCGTCGGCGGCTCGGATGTCGTCCGGCGGCGGGCTCACTGCCCGAGCTGGGCGGATATCCGGCTGAGCTGGTCGAGCCGCTTGTCCAGCTTCGGGTGCGAGGAGAAGAGCGAGGCGAGGCTCTCGCCGGAGAAGGCGGGCACGAAGAAGAACGCGTTGTACGGCTCGGCCTTGCGCAGGTCCCGGGTGGGGATGCGGGCCATGTCGCCGCTGATCTTGGTGAGGGCCGAGGCGAGGCTGGAGGGGCGTCCGGTCAGCAGGGCGCCGGCACGGTCGGCGGACAGTTCGCGGTAGCGGGACAGCAGCCGGGTGAGCAGGAAGCTGATCACGTAGACCACCGCGCTGACCAGCGGAACGAGCAGCAGGAGCAGTCCCACCCCGTTGTTGTCCCGGCCGGCGCTGCGGCCGATACCGCCCCACAGGGCCATCCGGGTCATGATCCCCGCCAGCACACCGAGGAACGAGGCGATCGTCATGACGGCGACGTCGCGGTGTGCGACGTGCGACAGCTCGTGGGAGAGCACCCCTTCGAGTTCGTCCCGCTCCAGGCGACGCATCAGTCCGGTGGTCGCGCACACCAGGGCGTTCTTCTGGTTACGGCCGGTGGCGAACGCGTTGGGCACGTCGCTGTCGGCGATGGCGACCCGCGGCTTGGGCATGTCGGCGAGAGCGCACAGCCGGTCGACCGCGCCGTGCAGCTCCGGTGCCTGCTGCGGGGTGACCTCGCGAGCCCCCATGCTGAAGGCGGCGATCTTGTCGCTGAACCAGAACTGGGCGATGAACAGCGCGCCCGCGATCACCAGCACGATGGGCCAGGCGTTGCCCAGCACCGCCACCAGGACGCCGACGAGGACGACGTAGAGCAGGCCGATCAGGAACATGGTGGTGACCATCCGTGTGGTCAGACCACGGTCTGCGACGTAGCGCGAGTGACGGGCCATGACGGCCGCTCCTTCCCGAGGTGCGGAAGCTGTCGCGCGGAAGCTGTGGTGTGGAAGCACAGCACTCATGAGGCGCTTTCTTCGATTGTGCCTGTTTGGTGGGTGAGAGGACGATAAGACCGTTCTGACCTGCTCTGATCATGCAGCCGCGACCGGACTGAGGGGGTGCTCACTCCACCCCGTGCGCCCCTTCCGTGCGCTCGCGTGCCCCCTGGCCCTCGCGTTGTGCTCTCATCCACCTCTCATATGGGCGGAGCTTCGCACGCTTGTTCAGGCATATGCGGGAAGATAGTGCTCGTGACTCATCCGACTCGTACGTCCGCCCCCTTGGTCTCCCGGTCCCCGCAGAACCGGCCGTCGCCCGGCAGGCGCACCGCGCCCCGGCTGATCGCCACCGATCTGGACGGCACCCTGCTGCGGAACGACAAGACGGTCTCCGACCGCACCATCGCGGCCCTCGCCGCGGCGGAGTCCGCCGGGATCGAGGTGTTCTTCGTCACCGGCCGCCCCGCCCGCTGGATGGATGTCGTCAGCGAGCACGTACACGGCCACGGGCTGGCCATCTGCGCCAACGGCGCGGCCATCGTCGACCTGCACGCGGGCCGCCGGGTGATCCGGGTACGGGAGCTCGCACGGCGGGACGCGCTCGCCGTCGTCCAGGCCCTGCGTACCGCGGCGCCCGGCGTCAGCTTCGCCGTCGAGCGCACCGGGGGCATCCACTACGAGCCCGCGTACCCCTCCTTCCCCCAGGACCCCGGCGTCTCCTACGCACCCGTCGACGAGCTGCTGGCCGACGGGGACGAGGGCCACCGCGCCGAGCCCATCGTGAAACTCCTCGCCCACCATCCGGTGGGCGACCCCGACGAGTTCCTCGCCCTCGGCCGCACGGCCGCCGGCTCCCACGCCGAGTTCACCCGGTCCAGCCCCAGCGCCCTGCTGGAGATCTCGGGCCGCGGCGTCAGCAAGGCCAGCACCCTCGCCCTCGCCTGCGAAGAGCGCGGCATCAGCCCGGAAGAGGTCGTCGCCTTCGGCGACATGCCCAACGACCTGGCCATGCTCACCTGGGCCGGCACCTCCTACGCCATGGCCAACGCCCACCCGGAGGTCCTTCTCAGCACCACCCACACCACGGCGTCCAACGAGGACGACGGCGTGGCCACCATCATCGAAAGCTTCCTCTGACCGGTCGGACGGTGCCGCCCCTCGGCAGCTTCTCCCGGGCCCCTCCGGCGGCCCTCGCCCACCTGCGGCCCTTACCTCCGGCGTAATCGACGCACTGCGGGCAGCCCGGCAGGCTGGGGCCCATGACAACCACCACAGCGGACGCCACCCGCGCCACCGTCGAGAAGTTCCTCACCCTCCGCCTCGCCGGGGACACCGAGGGGCTCACCGCGCTGTTCGCCGACGAGGTCGACTGGCAGCTCGCCGAGAACCCCGTGGTCCCGTGGATCCGGCCCCGCTCCACCGCTGCCGAGTGCGCCGCCCAGTCCGCCGAGCTGGCCGAGCACACCGTGGCGGAGGACGCCCACGCGTCTGTGGACACCTTCCTCGTCGACGGCGCCGACGCCGTTTTGACGGGGCAGCTGTCAGGAACCGTCCGCGCGACGGGCAAGTCCTTCGCGGGCCCCTTCGCGCTGCGTCTCACCGTCGAGAACGGCCGGATCACCCGGCACCATCTGTACGAGAACAGTGTGTCGATAGCGGCGGCCTGCACGCCCTGACGGGGCGGCCGGCCCTCGCCGCACCGCCCTGACCCGGACGGCGAGCACCGGCTCAGCGCCGCCGGCGTTCGCGGTAGAGGTCGGTGAGGAGGGCGGCCGCCGCGTGGGTGGCCGGGTGGGGGTCGTGGGGTTGCCAGATGAGCTGGACGGGGACCGGGGCGGCGTCGCGGAGGGGGCGGTAGGTGATGCCCACCCGGCGGTACTGGGTGCTGGTCGCCTCGGGGGTGACGCCGACACAGCGACCGCCCGCGATGGCGGCGAGCCAGTCGTCGATGTCCTGGGTGTACTCGATGGCCGGGCGGGCGTCCGCCGGCCACAGGTCGAGGGTGGTGGTGCCGGTGCGCCGGTCCACCACGACGGTGCGCTGCCGGACCTCCTCCAGCCGGATGCTGCGGCGCTTGGCCCAGGGGTCGTCGGAGGCCAGAGCCAGACAGCGGCGCTCGTCACCGAGGACGGTGTGGGCATAGCGGTGCCGGTCGACGGCGGTGCGGACGATGGCCAGGTCGCACACGCCCTCGGCCAGTCCGCCGGTCGGGCTGTTGTGCCGGATCAGCTGCAGCTCGATGTCGGGGTGGCGCTCGGCCCAGCGGCGCTGGAACTCGGTGGTGTGCCGTCCCAGGGAGGCCCAGGCGTGGCCGAGGCGGAGCCGGGTGTGCCCCGTGGTGGCCGCGCGCACCAGGTTGTCGGCCTCCGCGAGCAGCTGGCGGGCGCGGACCAGGACCTCCACCCCTGCGGTGGTGGTGCTGACGGTGCGGCTGGTGCGGTGCAGCAGCCGCACGCCGAGCAGTTGCTCCAACGACCGCAGGGTGCGGCTGACCGACGCCTGGGAGACGCCGAGTTCGAGGGCGGCGTCGGTGAAGCTGCCGGTGTCGACGATCGCGACCAGGCAGCGCAACTGGCGCAGCTCCAGCTCCGAGGTCCCATTCATACGCCCACGTCCGTACGGCCACCCACACACCCATTCATACGCCATCCATACGGCCGGCGTATCGATGGCTCCACAGATGCATTTTGCGTATGTACGGGCGCGGTGGACAGTGCGGGCATGGCACTGCCCGGCGCTCCCGCGCGTCACTCAGCCCCCGCCGCCGAGACGGCCCGCGCCACCGGTCGGAGCCGGTGGACCGGGCTGGCGTTGATGCTGGCCAGCAGCGTCTCCAGCCAGTCCGGCGCGGCCATCGCCTCCCTCGCCTTCCCGGCGATGGGCCCGGTGGGGGTGGTGGCGGTACGCCAGTGGGTGGCCGCCGTGCTGCTGCTGGCCGCCGGCCGACCGCGGCTCGCCGCGTTCACGGCCGCCCAGTGGCGGCCCGTGCTCGGGCTGGCCGTGGTGTTCGCGGCCATGAACCTGGCGCTGTACTCGGCCATCGACCGGATCGGTCTCGGCCTCGCGGTCACGCTGGAGTTCCTCGGCCCGCTGACCGTCGCGCTGGCCGGTTCGCGGCGCCGACTGCACCTGGGGTGCGCGGTGGTCGCCGCGGCCGCGGTGGTCGTCCTGGTGCGCCCCGAGCCGAGCACCGACTACCTCGGTATCGCGCTCGCCCTGCTGGCGGCCGTCTGCTGGGGCTGCTACATCCTGCTCAACCGCACGGTGGGAGAGCGGCTGCCCGGGGCGCAGGGCTCGGCCGCGGCGGCGCTGGTCTCGGGAGCGCTGTATCTGCCGATCGGCCTCGCCGCACTGCTGCACCACCGGCCCACCCCCGGCGCGGTGGGCTGTGCCCTGGCGGCCGGAGTGCTCTCCTCCGCCGTTCCGTTCCTGTCCGACCTGCTGGCGCTGCGCCGTGTCCCGGCCCACTTCTTCGGCGTCTTCATGAGTGTGAGCCCGGTGGCCGCGGCGCTGATCGGTCTGGTGGCGCTCGGGCAGCATCTGCCGCCGGTCTCCTGGCTAGCCGTACTCGCGATCGTCGCCGCGAACACCGTCGCCGTGGGCACCGAGTCCCATCCTCGCGGCCACCGTTCGCGGACGGTGGCGAAACACGATGGACCGACGGGGCCGGGTGGCCGATAGTTCGTCGTATGTCTTCTGTGGTGCGCCACCTCACGTTCGACTGCCACGACGCCTACCGGCTCGGCAGCTTCTGGGCCACGGTGCTGGACGGGTCCCTCTCCGAGGACGACCGGCCCGGCGATCCCGAAGCGCTGGTGGAGGCGCCCGGTTCGGCGTTGCTGTTCGTCAACGTCACCGACGCCAAGACCGTCAAGAACCGGGTGCACCTCGACCTCCAGCCGCAGGACCGCACCCGGGACGAGGAGGTCGAGCGCATTCTGGCGCTGGGCGCCACCCTCGTCGCCGACCACCGCACCCCGGAGGGCCTGGGGTGGGTGACACTCGCCGATCCGGAGGGCAACGAGTTCTGCGTCGAGCGCAGCGCGACCGAGCGGGCGCGGTAGGCGGGCCGGTCGGTCAGGGCACCGCAACGGCGTGCGCCGCCGCGCGCTCGCGGGCCAGCATGGCCGCGAACGGGCCGTCGGCATGGGCGAGTTCGTGGTAACTGCCGCGTTCGACCGGGCGTCCGTGGTCGAGCACGACGATCTCGTCCACCGCTGCCAGACCCTGGAGCCGGTGGGTGATCAGCACGGTGGTGCGGCCCTCCGTCGCCGCCAGCAGATCGGCGGTCAGCGCGTCGGCGGTGGGCAGATCGAGGTGCTCGGCGGGCTCGTCCAGGACGAGGACGGGGAAGTCCGCGAGGAGCGCGCGGGCCAGCGCCAGGCGCTGCCGCTGGCCCCCGGAGAGCTTGGCGCCGTGCTCACCGACGAGGGTGTCCAGGCCGTCCGGCAGGGTGGCCACCCAGTCGTCGAGCCGGGCGGCGGCGAGGGCCGCGTGCATCCGGGACTCCGTCGCCGTCGTGGGGAGCTGCTCGGCCCGGGGCCGGGGGAGGGCCAGCCGGAGGTTCTCCCGGAGCGAGCTGTCGAACAGGTGGGCGTCCTGGGCGCAGAGGCCGATCTGCTGTCGGACGGTGTCGGTGGGGATGTCGAACGCGGAGACGGCCGGGGCCGCGCCGAAGGTGTAGGAGCCGTGCCGCGGGTCCACGAAGCGCAGCAGCGCGTTGGCGAGGGTCGTCTTGCCGGAGCCCGAAGCGCCGACCACGGCCACCCGGTGGCCCGGCATCAGGTCCAGGTCGAAGCCGAGGAGGGCGGGCGGCGCCTCGACCGGAGCGTCCGGATAGCGGACGGTCAGTCCGCGGACGCGGAGGGGGAAGGGGTCGGCCGGCAGCGGCCGGGGGGCCGCCGGCTCCTGGACGGGTGCGGGCGCGTCCAGCACCTCGTGCACCCGCTCCGCCGAGCGCCGTACCCGCTGCCGGAACTGCACCGCCTGCGGCAGCGGCGTGACGACCTCGAACACGGCGAGCGGCGTGAGGACGACCGTGGCCAGCAGCAGGCCGTCCAGCGCACCACCCGTGGTGGCGCGCGCACCCGCCCAGGCCGCCACCGTCACCGTCAGACCGGCGGCGAGGGTGCTCAGCCCGGACGCCAGCGCCGTACGGGAGGCGGAGCGGGCCGCGATCCGGGTCAGCGCGGCGTCGGCCGCCGTCACCTCGGCGCGGCGGGCGGCGAGCGCGCCGGAGACCGGGAGTTCACCGGACGCGGTCCCGGTGAGCAGGTCCACCGTACGGACCGCCAGGTCGGCGCGGGCAGGGGCGAGTCGGCGCTCGGTGCGGCGCGAGAGCACCGCCGTGAGGGCCGGGACGGCGACGCCCGCCACCGCCAGCCCCACGGCGAGGGCCGCGCCGGCGGCGGGCAGGAGCCATGCGGTGAAGGCCACAGTCACCACGCCGACCGTTGCGGCGACTGTCGCCGGGAGCAGCCAGCGCAGGAAGTAGTCCTGGAGCGCGTCCACATCGGCGACGAGACGGGTGAGGAGGTCACCGCGCGCCTTGTGCTTGAGTCCCGCCGG
Source organism: Streptomyces smyrnaeus (assembly GCF_017676345.1). Lineage (GTDB taxonomy): Bacteria > Actinomycetota > Actinomycetes > Streptomycetales > Streptomycetaceae > Streptomyces > Streptomyces smyrnaeus. The sequence goes on from NZ_JAFFZM010000002.1 coordinate 59,145, forward strand.
GGCCAGGCGCTCCAGACGTCGGTAGACGGTGACGCGGAGGGCCGCCAGGACGCGGAGGGCGGCATCGTGCGAGACGAGGCGCTCCGCGTAGCGGAAGACGGCGCGACCGATACCGAAGGCCCGGGTCGCGGTGACCGCCACCATGAGATAGAGGATCGGGGGCTGTTGGGCGGCCCGCGATATCAGCCACCCCGAGGTGGCCATGAGGCCGACCGCACTGGCCAGCGCGAGCGCCCCCAGGGCGAGGGCCAGGCCGAACCTGCGGCCCAGGCCCGCCCCCCGGCCGTCGGCCCGCACCCGGGCGAGCGGGCTCCGCGCGATGGTGGCGCCCGCCCCCGCCCCGGGGCTCCGGGTCGTGGCGGCGCTCACGGCGGTGTCGTGCTGCGGGCCGGCCGGCGGCTGCGCGCTGCCCCGGTACTCCCCCGGGCTCCGGCCGGGGGTTCGCCCGCTGCCGCTCCCGGCGTCGGGCGGCTCCGCGGCCGAGACCGGTGGAGACAGGGTGAGCACCCGGTCGGCCGCCGCCAGCAGCGCCGGGCGGTGGGTCACCAACACCACCGTCTTGGTCCTGGTCAGACGGCGGACGGCGGTCAGCACTGCCGCCTCCGTGCCGCCGTCCAGGGCCGCCGTGGGCTCGTCCAGCAGGACGAGGGGCCGGTCGGCGAGGAAGGCCCGCGCCAGCGCGACGCGGCGGCGCTGCCCCGCGGACAGCCCGGCACCGGACTCCCCCAGCTCCAGCTCCGGGTCGAGATCCGGCGCCCCGGCGTCGGCGAGGGCGCGGGCGACGGCGCCCCGGTCGGCGTCGGGACGCGCGAGGCGCACGTTGTCGGCGACGGTTCCCGCGAAGAGATAGGGGTGCTGCGGCACCCAGGCGATCTGTCGGTGCCAGGCCGCGGGGTCGAGCGAGGACAGCGGCACCCCGCCGACCAGCACCCGCCCCCGGGTCGCCGGGGTGAAGCCCAGCAGCACCGACAGCAGCGTGGACTTGCCGCCGCCGGAGGGACCGGTCAGGGCGACCGTCTCACCAGGCCGGATCACCAGGTCCGTCGGCGGGAGCGACCACCCGGTGCGGCCCTCGTGCCGTACGGCGACCCCCTCCAGCGTCAGTGGGGCCTCCCGGATGTCCACCCGGTCATGGCCGCGGGTGGGCGCCGGGCGCTCCAGGACGTCGAAGACGGACTCCGCGGCGGCGAGCCCTTCGGCGGCGGCGTGGTAGTGGGTGCCCACCTGGCGCAGCGGCAGATAGGCCTCGGGGGCGAGGATGAGCACCATGAGCCCGGTGTGCAGGTCGAGGTCGCCGTGGACGAGCCGGGTGCCGATGCTGACGGCGACGATGGCGACGGAGATGGTCGCCAGCAGTTCCAGCGCGAACGACGAGAGGAACGCCAGGCGCAGCGTGCGCAGGGTGGCGCGGCGGTAGTCGGCGGTGATGGTGCGGATGTTGTCGGCCTGGGCCTTGGCGCGGCCGAAGACCTTCAACGTCGGCAGCCCGGCGACGACGTCGAGGAAGTGGCCGGACAGCCGGGCGAGCAGCTTCCACTGCCGGTCCATGCGCGACTGGGTGGCCCAGCCGATGAGCGCCATGAACACCGGGATCAGCGGCAGGGTGACGACGATGATGGCGGCCGAGATCCAGTCGGCGGTCACGATACGGGCCAGTACCGCGACGGGCACCACGACGGCGAGGCCCAGTTGGGGCAGATAGCGGGCGAAGTAGTCGTCGAGCGCGTCGATGCCCCGGGTGGCGAGGGTGGTCAGCTCGCCGGTGCGCTGAGTGGTCAGGAAGCCGGGGCCGAGCGTGGTGGCCCGCTCCAGCAGCCTCAGGCGCAGCTGCGACTTGACGGCGGCCCCGGACCGGTGCGCGGCCAGCTCGGTCAGCCAGGAGACCAGGCCCCGCGCGAGCGAGACGGCCGCCAGCAGCAGGAGGGCGCCACGCTCGAACTCGCCGTGCCGGTAGGCGCCGACGATCACATCGGCGAGCAGCACGGCCTGGGCGACGACGAGTCCGGCCCCGGCGAGTCCGAGGGCTACGGCCGCGACGAGGAAGACGCGCGTGGCGCGGGCGTACCGCAGCAACCGCGGGTCGACGGGCTTCATGGACGGTTCACCTCCGCTCGACGCACGGCTCAGTGCCCGCCGGAGGGGGCGAGGTGGTGGGTGCCGATGCGCTTACGGAACACCCAGTAGGTCCAGCCCTGGTAGAGCAGGACGACGGGGGTGGCGATGGCCGCGCACCAGGTCATGATCTTCAGCGTGTAGGGGGTGGAGGCCGCGTTGGTGACGGTGAGGCTCCACTCCTCGTTCAGCGTCGAGGGCATGACGTCGGGGAAGAGGGAGAGGAAGAGCATCGCCACGGCGGCCACGATGGCCAGCCCGGAGAAGGTGAACGACCAGCCCTCGCGGCCCGCGAGGTTGGTGCCGAGCGCGGCGAGCAGCGCCACGGCCGCGACCACCGTCGCCACCAGCGAGGCCGTGTCTCCCCGGTCGGCCTGCGTCCACAGCAGGAAGACGACGGCGAGCACGGCGGCGGCGGCGCCCACTCCGGTGGCCAGCCGGCGGGCGCGGGTCCGGATGTCGCCGAGGGTCTTGAGCGCGGTGAAGACGGCGCCGTGGAAGGTGAAGAGGGTCAGGGTGACCAGGCCGCCCAGCAGCGCGTACGGGTTGAACAGGTCGGTCAGGCCGCCGACGTACTCCATCTCCGCGTCGATCTTGACGCCCCGGACGATGTTGGCGAAGGCCACACCCCACAGGAACGCGGTGATCAGCGACGTCCAGAAGATCGCGTGCTCCCAGTTGCGCTGCCAGCGCTCCTCCGGGCGCTTGGCACGGTACTCGAAGGCGACACCGCGCACGATCAGGCAGACGAGGATGACCAGCAGCGGCAGGTAGAAGCCGGAGAAGAGGGTGGCGTACCACTCGGGGAACGCGGCGAAGGTGGCGCCGCCCGCGCTGAGCAGCCACACCTCGTTGCCGTCCCAGACCGGTCCGATGGTGTTGATCAGTACCCGCCGCTCGGCCCGGTCCCGGGCGAGCAGCTTGGTGAGGATGCCGACCCCGAAGTCGAAGCCCTCCAGGAAGAAGTAGCCGATCCACAGGACGGCTATGACGACGAACCAGACGTCGGTCAGTTGCATTGCTCAGCGCCCCTGTCTGTGGTGAGAGCTCAGTACGAGAAGGCCATCGGCCGGTCTTCGGCGTCGGCGTCGGCATCGGCGCCCGCGGAGCCGCCGCCGATCCGGGTGGGCGGATTGAGGTCGGCCTCGGTCAGTTCGGGCGACCCGGCCTTGACGTACTTGACCAGCAGCCGGACCTCGATCACGGCGAGCAGCGCGTACAGCGAGGTGAAGACGATCAGGGAGGTGAGGACCTCGACCTGGGAGACGCTGGGGGAGACGGCGGCCGAGGTGGGCAGTACGCCGTAGACCACCCAGGGCTGACGGCCCGTCTCGGTGAAGATCCAGCCCCAGGCGTTGGCGATCAGCGGGAAGCCGAGGGTGAGGACGGACAGCCGCCAGTACCAGGTGCCCAGCCGCGGGTTGAGCTCGCGGTTCCTGGTCAGGGCGAGCCGCGGCATCTCGTCCTCGCCGGTCCGCAGCCGCTCGGCCAGCCAGAACCGGCGGCGGGTGAGGTAGAGGCCGACGGCACCGAGCGTGAAGGAGGCCATTCCGAAGCCGATCATCCAGCGGAACGACCAGTAGGCGACGGGGATGTTGGGCCGGTAGTCGTCCAGGCCGGTGCCGGCCTTGTACTTCTCCCGCAGCTGCGCGTTGGTGTCGTTGATGCCGGGGACGGCCTCGTGGAAGTTGTCGTGCGCGAGGAAGGAGAGCACGCCGGGGATCTCGATGGCGACCTTGTTGTGGCCCTTGTCGACGTCGCCGTAGGAGAAGACGGAGAACGGGGCCGGCGCCTGGGTCTCCCACAGCGCCTCGGCCGAGGCCATCTTCATCGGCTGCTGCTCGTACATGATCTTGCCGAGCCGGTCGCCGCTGACGACGGTGAGCAGTCCGGCGGCCACCAGGGTGATCAGCCCGAGCCGCAGGGAGCTGCGCATCACGGGTATGTGCTTCTTGCGGAGCAGGTGGTACGCGGATATGCCGACCATGAACGCGGCGCCGGTGAGGAAGGCCGCCGTCATGGTGTGGAAGAACTGCGCCAGCGCGGTGTTCTGGAACAGGATCCCGAAGAAATCGGTCATCTCGGCACGGCCGGTCTCCTCGTTGATGCGGTAGCCGACCGGGTGCTGCATCCAGGAGTTCGCGGCCAGGATGAAGTACGCCGAGGCGATGGTGCCGAAGGCGACCAGCCAGATCGTCGCCAGATGCAGCTTCTTCGGCAGCTTGTCCCGGCCGAAGATCCACAGCCCGATGAACGTCGACTCCATGAAGAACGCGATCAGCGCCTCGAAGGCGAGCGGCGCGCCGAATATGTCCCCGACGAAGCGGGAGTAGGCCGACCAGTTCATCCCGAACTGGAACTCCTGCACGATGCCGGTGACCACACCCATGGCGATGTTGATCAGGAAGAGCTTGCCCCAGAAGCGGGTCGCCTTGAGGTACTTCTCCTTGTTCGTCCGCACCCACGCCGTCTGGAGCACCGCGGTGAGGGTGGCCAGCGAGATCGTCAGCGGGACGAAGAGGAAGTGGTAGACGGTCGTGATGCCGAACTGCCAGCGCGCCAGTGTCTCCGGCGCCAACGCAAGGTTCACGTCGCTCTCTCCTTCAGGCAGCGCCCCCGTTCGGGCGAGCTCTCGTGAATGCGTTCACATTCACAAGGCCTAGCGTACGACGCGACGATTTCGGACATGTCAGGGGGTCCCCGCGACCGGTGGGCGCCCCGCCCGCCCACGCGGCGGACCGGGCGCCCACGGCCGAAGGGGGTCAGGCCTCCTTGCGGAAAGCCGCTGCGACCTGCAAAAAGATGTCGTTGGCCGCGGTCTCCCCGATGGTCACCCGCACGCCCTCGCCCGCGAAGGGGCGGACCGTGACGCCGGCCTCCTCCGCGCGCTCCGCGAAGGCCGAGGTGCGCTCACCCAGCCGCAGCCAGACGAAGTTGGCCTGCGATTCGGGCACCGTCCAGCCCTGGCCCCGCAGCTCGGCGAGCACGCGTGTGCGCTCTTTCACAAGCGCCTCGACCCGCTCCTGCAGTGCGTCCTCGCTGCGCAGCGAGGCGATGGCGGCCTCCTGTGCGAGCTGGCTCACACCGAACGGGACGGCGGTCTTCCGCAGCGCCGCGGCCACCGGCTCGTGGGCGACCGCGAAGCCGACCCGCAGCCCGGCCAGACCGTACGCCTTGGAGAAGGTCCGCAGCACACACACGTTCGGCCGGTCGCGGTACAGCTCCAGCCCGTCGACCATCCGCTCGTCCCGGACGAACTCGCGGTACGCCTCGTCCAGCACCACCAGCACCTCGTCGGGCACCCGGTCCAAGAAGCGCTCCAGCTCCGCGCCGGGGAGGGCGGCACCCGTGGGGTTGTTGGGATTGCAGACGAAGACGAGACGGGTGCGATCGGTGATCGCGTCCGCCATCGCGTCCAGATCGTGCGCCTCCGACTCCGCGCCCCCGGTCAGCGGCACCCGCACCGAGGCCGCGCCGGAGATCTGGGTGATGATCGGGTAGGCCTCGAAGGAGCGCCAGGCGTAGATCACCTCGTCACCGGGCCCGGCGGTCGCCTGGAGCAGCTGCTGGGCCACGCCGACCGAGCCGGTGCCGGTCGCCAGATGCGCGGCGGGCACCCCGAAATGCTCGGCCAGCTGTGCGTACAGTTCCGTGCAGGCCAGGTCCGGGTAGCGGTTGAAGGACGCCGCGGCAGACGTCACCGACTCCAGCACCCCGGGCAGCGGCGGGTAGGGGTTCTCGTTCGACGACAGCTTGTAGGAGACGGGACCGCCGGCAGCGGCCGGGCGCCCCGGCTTGTAGCTGGGAATGTCCTCCAGCACCTCGCGCAGCCGCGGGCCACCCGCACTCCGCTCGCTCTTGTCACTCACCGCTGCTCCTCCTCCGTCGTCACCCTGGACCTCGCGCAGCCGCGTACCGCACGCCGCCAATGCTCTTCACCTTATGAGGATTCACCCGCACGGCGTAGAGCCCGACCGGGACGGAGCCGCGCCGAACGGAGTGCGGCCTCCCGACGACCGGCGAGCCGGGGGACTCCGGCCCCCGCTCGGGACCCGCTCCGGAACCCGCTCGGAACCCCGTTCCGAGCCCCGGGGCACGCATACGTGCGCTCCCGCCACGCGCTCCCACGCACGCGCCTGCGTGCGCCGGGCCGCTCCGCGCGCTGGTGGCGGGCGCGGTGGCGCGCGTCGCTCGTGAAGGTGAGTTGCGACCTGTCCGCCACCTCGCCCCCGCACCGCAGCAGCCCACCCCCCACAGCCCGGCAAACGGTGGACACCCCCTCGCGAGCTGGGGTTTTCATGGTCGTCGGCGCGAGTGGCTCCTGCAGAATCGTGCCTCCACCCGGCTCTCGAACAGTCCCCGCCGTCAGCATCCTGCGGGCCTACGATCGGCTCGCCATGACAGCAGCAGAGAAGCAGCAGGCGGGTCGGACATCGGCCTCCGTACCCCCGTCCGTGGCCGGTAGGTGCCCCTCGCCGCGCGGCGGGGCCCGGCTGAACGGGCGGGCGGGCATCAGGGATGTCGCCGCCGCAGCCGGTGTCTCCATCACGACTGTCTCCGACGCCCTCAATGGAAAGGGCCGCCTCCCGGACGCGACGCGCAGCCACGTCCGCGAGGTCGCAGAGCGGCTGGGCTACCGCCCGTCGGCCGCCGCGCGAACGCTGCGCACGGGAAAATCGGGCCTGATCGGCCTGACCGTGACGACATACGGCGAAGAACCGTTCACCTTCACGGAGTTCGCCTACTTCGCCGAGATGGCGGCAGCCGCCACCTCGGCCGCGCTGGCCCGCGGCTATGCGCTGGTCATCCTGCCCGCACCGGCCCGGCGCGGGCCGGCCGGAGCGGGCGGCCCGGACGTGTGGTCGAACGTCGCGCTCGACGGCACCGTGGTGGTCGACCCCTCGGCCCAGGACCCCATCGTCAGCGAGTTGCTCCGCTCCGGACTGCCCGTCGTCTCCGACGGCCGCCCCAGCGACTCCCTCCCGGTGGCCGCCTGGGTCGACAACGACCACGAGGCGGCCGTCCACGGCATCCTCGACCATCTCGCCGCGTCCGGAGCCCGCCGTATCGGGCTGCTGACCGGCACCACCACCGACACCTACACCCGGCTGTCGACCAGCGCCTATCTGGACTGGTGCGAGCGGGTCGGCCAGGAACCGGTCTACGAGCGCTACCCCGCACACGACCCGTGCGCGGGCGCCGTCGCCGCCGACCGGCTGCTCGCCAGACCGGACCGCCCCGACGCGGTGTACGGGCTCTTCGACCCCAACGGCACCGATCTGCTGGCCGCTGCGCGCCGCTACGGACTGCGGGTGCCGGAGGACCTGCTGCTGGTGTGCTGCAGCGAATCCCCCGCCTACGCCACCACGGCCCCGCCCATCACCACGCTGTCGCTGAAGCCCGGCCGGATCGGCAACGCCGTCGTCCAACTGCTGATCGACGTCATCGAGGGGCTGGCCCCGGCACGCCCCGTCCACCGGGTGATGCCCACCGAGCTGATCGTCCGCACATCCTCCCAACGCGACGGCGCCCGGACGACGGTGAGCGCGCCCCGCGCCCCCACGACCGAGTGAGTGGCGTGGCCGGGCCGTTGCCCGAGTGCGGATTCCGTAAGGTACGTCAGCGGAGAATTCAGGAGGAATTCCCACCGGGTCGGGCCCCCTCGCCAAATGCGCGCCCCCAGGTGCGTCACAAGCCGCGACCTGCGTTCCTATGATTGGGGGCACCCCCGGCCGAAGGCCGGGGGAGGACGACACCGGGACCGGCTCCCGATCTGGGGCGGCACCCCGGCCGAAAGACCAGCGACTGGGGCCCCACGGAAGGGGGAGGCCTGCGGTGCACGGCGGCGGCGCGATGGTGGAGGGGTCGATGACTCAGGGGGCCGGTCAGGGACCCGACGTATGGCACGGCGGGACGACGACGCACGGCGCGGGTACCGCCCCGGCGTTGTCCGGCACGGCGCAGGACGTTCCGGTGCCGCTCGGCAGCCGCGTCCCACCGCAGCCGGCCGTGGAGGAAGGACCGAAAGCGGCGCTCACCCGACCGGCCCCGTCCGCCGCCCCGCTGACCGGCGACGGCACGCGTGGATACCCGGGCGGGCGGCCCGACCCGCGTGCGGTCCGCTCGTCGGCCGAGCCGTCGGCGGTACCGGGCGCACCGGCCCCCGCGCACACCGACCCCCGCACCGCGACCGGGCGGACACCGGACGCCTCCGTACCGAACGGCCCCGTGCCGGGTGGGGACGGGACGGGCGAGCCCGGGGAGGCGGGCTCGGCGGCGGTCGGGGCCGGCCAGGACGGCCCGCCCGAGGAGTACACGCCGACCGCCCGCGACCTGCCCGTGCTCGGGGCCGTGGCCGCCGCGGGAAGCAGCGAGGGGCCGGAGCCGACGATGGTGGACGTACCGGTACCGGCCGGGACGGTCAACGACGGGGAGGGCCCGCTCTACGTCGTCGGGGACGTACACGGCTACCTCGACGAACTGCGTACGGCGCTCCGCCAGTTCGGGATCATCGACGCGGACGGCCACTGGATCGCGGGCAACGCGCGGCTGTGGTTCCTGGGTGACTTCACCGACCGGGGCCCGGACGGGGTCGGCGTCATCGAGCTCGTCATGCAGCTCTCCGCCGAGGCCGCGGCGGCCGGCGGGTACTGCAAGGCGCTGATGGGCAACCACGAGCTGCTGCTGCTCGGCGCGAAACGGTTCGGGGAGACTCCGGTCAACTCCGGCGCCGGCACGGCCTCGTTCCAGGCCGCCTGGCTGCTCAACGGCGGCCAGCGCAGCGACATGGAGCGGCTGGCCGACCACCATGTGCAGTGGATGTCGCGGCTGGACGCCATCGCGCTGGCCGACAACCATCTGCTGGTGCACTCCGACGCGACGTGCTACCTGGACTACGGCGACACGATCGAGGACGTCAACGACGCGATCACCGAGGCCCTCCAGCGCAACGACGCGGAGGAGACCTGGGAGCTGTTCCGCAAGTTCACCAAGCGCTTCGCCTTCCGCGAGGAGACCGCGGGCCCGGCTGCCGTACGGGAGCTGCTGGAGACCTTCGGCGGCAAGCGGATCGTGCACGGGCACAGCCCGATCCCGTATCTGCTGGGCGAGGTCGACAGCGAGGACGGCGAGAGCGCACCCGATGTCACCGGCCCGCACGTGTACGCCGACGGGCTGGCCGTCGCCATGGACGGCGGTGTGACGATGGCCGGAAAGCTCCTCATCGCTCAGCTCCCGTTGGTGCAGTGACCCCGCGCCACAGGACGCGGACGCGACGGCGAGCGGGGCGGCGGGTGGTGTGAAGACGGGGCGTGGGCACCGTGCGGGTGAGGCGCGGACGGGGGCGCGCGGAGCACGGTTCCACACCGCTTCTGATTCGCGCGCGGATATCCGGGCAGGTGTTTTCCCAGAAATGATCGGCTGGGGGGCATAGCTGTAGCGGGTCAATTCTGGAAACTCTCTGTCAGGCAGCGCCCGAACGGCTCTACCATCGGCTTGCCGAGGCGAGTTGTCCGCCTGCTGACCTGCCCCGCCCTCGACCGGCCGCCTGGGCCCTACGGAGCATCGGGGGATGCACATGAACAGCGCTCCGCACCTGCTGCGCGAGGACCGGCCCGAGTTCGAGCGGGTCCTCGACGAGGCACTGCGAACCGCCCATCGCCGCCCCGACCTGGCGGCCGTCGGGCAACGGCTGAACGCCGAGCAGTTGCGCACGATGGCGCTCAGCGCCGCGACCGCGATAGCTGCCTGCGCCGAGGCCGAGTACCAGCACTTCGTACGGCTGCGCGAGGAGCTGCGCCGCCCGGAGAACGCCCCTTCCGTCTCGGGCACCGGCGCGCACGGCGGCTCCGGGAACGGGAACGGCGCCGCCGAGGTGCGCGGACCTGGCCAGGGCGGCAGCAGCGTCAGCGAGAAGCTGGTCGGCGCGATGGGCGGCGAGACCCTCGCCGAGGCGTCCGGCGCCGGGCTGGTCGCGGTCGTCTCGGTGCTCGCCCCTGTGCTGGCGGCCACGGCCGCCGTCATCTTCCTGCTGCTGGGGTACGCGCTGCGACTGCTCTCCCCCGAACCCGCCGTCGCGGGCCCGATCCGCAGCGCGGGCTGGGTGTTCGCCGCGTTCGCGGCCGCCGGAATCCTGGTGGCCATGGCCGGTCTGCTGTTCGCGGCGCTGCGCAACGGCGCCAGTTCCATCCGGGCCCCGGGCCCGGGTGGGCGCCGCGGCGATCCGGGCGGCAGCCGCCTGGCGGAAGAGGTGGCGCTGGCCCGCGCCGCCTGGCGGGAGGCGCTGCTGGAGCGCGGCATCGTGCCGTTCCTCCAGGAGGCGCTGGCCGATCCGAGCGGCCCGGAGCGGGCCCCGACGGCCTATGTCTCACCGACGCCGGGCAGTCGGCTGGGCTACTCGCACCCCGGGTTCTCCAGCCGTCCCGCCTCCGAGACGACGGAAGAGGCGCACTCCCGTCCCCCGCGCTTCTCCAGCCCCGACTACTCCAGCCCCGAGTACGGCGGCCCGGAGACCCCCACCGCCTAGCCGTACCGGTCGGCTCAGCCGGCAGCCTCGTCCAGGGCACGGCGGATGTCCGTCACCAGGTCCGCGCTGTCCTCCACACCGACCGACATCCGGACGAAGCCGTCCGGCACCGCGTCGCCGCCCCAGCGGCCGCGGCGTTCGGCGGTCGAGCGGACCCCGCCGAAGCTGGTGGCGTCGCTCACCAGCCGCAGCCGGGCCAGGAACCGGTTGGCATATGCCTGGTCGGGCAGGGTGAAGGAGACGACACAGCCGTAGCGGCTCATCTGACGGGCCGCCAGTGGGTGTGCGGGGTCGTCGGGCAGCCCCGGGTGGCGGACGTCGCGCACCTCCGGGCGGGCGGCGAGCGCCTCGGCGACGGCCAGCGCGTTGCCCGCCTGGCGCTGGGTACGGACATCGAGCGTCGCCAGCGAACGGTGCGCCAGCCACGCCTCCATCGGCCCGGGAATCGCGCCGACCGTCTTGCGCCAGGCCCGTGCCGCGGCCGCGACCTGGGCGTTCCGGGTGGCGACGTAGCCGAGGAGCACATCGCCGTGCCCGGTCAGCGCCTTGGTGCCGCTGGCCACCGAGATGTCGGCGCCCAGCAGGAGGGGGCGCTGCCCCAGCGGGGTGGCCAGGGTGTTGTCGACCGCCACCAGCGCGCCCCGCTCGTGTGCCGCGTCCGCCAACTCGCGGATGTCGCACACGTCGAGCCCCGGGTTGGAGGGCGTCTCCAGCCACAGCAGGCTCGCCCCGTCCAGCTCGGCGCGCTGGGCGCCGCCGCTCGTCGGCGCCGTCCGCACCCGCACGCCGAAGCCCTCCAGCCGCTCGCGGAGCGCGGCCAGCAGGTTGTAGCCGTCCGAGGGCAGTACCACCGTCTGGCCCGGCCGGACCTGGGAGAGCAGTACGGCGGAGATCGCGCCCATCCCGGAGGAGAAAGCGATCACCTCGGCGTCCGGATCGCCCGGCGCCTCCAGTTCGGCCAGCGCCCGCTCCAGCCGCGACCAGGTCGGGTTGGCGTCCCGCCCGTAGGCGTACGGCGCGCCTTCCACCTCGCCGGGCAGGTGGTAGTGGGCGGCGAAGACCGGGCCGGGCAGCGGTGGCTCGTACGGCTCCTCGGCGGGCAGCCCGGCACGTACCACGCGGGTGCCGTCGGCGTCGTTCGCCGGCCCGTGGTCGAGCCGGGGACCGGTCAGTGGCGGATCGTCCGATGCGGTCATGCTGTCTCCCACAGTGTGTGCCGCGTCTTCGACGGCGGCGACACGGTTGTTCTGCTCACCCGAGGGCGGCGCGCGCGGCGGCGCCGCTCTGCGCACCGTAACCCCCGCCGAAGAGCACGGCATGGACGAGGAGGTGCTGGAGCTGGTGCAGCGGTACGCGGGCCTGGCGGCCGGGCAGCGGGCGCACCTCCTCGTACGCGGCGAGGATGCGGGGCAGCTCGGGGCAGCCGAACAGTTGGAGCATCGCCAGGTCCGTCTCCGGGTGGCCGCCCTGTGCCGCCGGGTCGATCAGCACGGCCCGGCCGTCCGCCGCCCAGTGCACATTGCCCGACCACAGGTCGCCGTGGATGACGGCGGGCGGCTGCGGAGGGCCCATGACCGCCTCGTCGTCCAGCCGCTCGCACAGCCGCTCGATGTCCCGCGCGTCCCTCGGCCCGATGTGGGCGCTGTCCACGGTGGCGCGCAGCAGCGGCAGCAGCCGGTGCTCGGTGTGGAAGCGGGGCCAGGCTGCCGGGTCGGCGACCGGCCGGGGCGGCGAGGTCAGCGGCAGCGGCCCGAGGTAGCAGGGCTCGCCGGGGGTGCCCCAGGACGGGGCCGGGCTCTCGTGCAGCGCGGCCAGCTGGCGGCCGAACCGTTCGGCGGCGGACCGGTCGGGGGCGCCCGGCTCCACCCACTGCAGGACGAGCACGTCCCGCTCGGCCGCGTACACCCGGGGAACATGGACGGCTCCGGTGGCGCGCAGCCGCGCGAGCCCGGCGGCCTCGGCGGCGAAGAAGTCGGCGGGCGCGGCGTCCAGCGCCTTGGCGAAGACGACACCGGGCGGGTCCTCGCCCGCGGGAGCGGCGCCTCGGGCACCGCCCGCATCGGCCGGGCGGCCCGCGCCGCCCGGTGCGCCGGCCGGGTCGTGGGACAGCAGTACCTGGTACGCGTCGCAGATCGAGCCGCCGCCGACCGGGGTGGCGGCCCGTGCCGGGAGGCCGAGCAGTTCGGCCGTGCGGGCGACGGGCCGTGGCGGTCCGGCGGTGGCCCCACCGCCGGCGCCGGGCCCGGCCGCCCCGCCCATCAGCCCGCCTCCCGGGCCGCGACGGCGGCCGAGACCTCCGACAGCAGCCCCGGGACGGCGGCCTCCACCATGGTCAGGCACACCTCGAAGCCGGCCGCGCCGCCGTAGTAGGGGTCGGGCACGCTCAGCTCGTCCGGGTCGGCCTCGGGGTCGTAGGAGCGCAGCAGCCGCACCTTCGCGGCCTCGGCCGTGTTGCGCGCCATGGCCCGCAGTTCGGCGGCGTGGCCCTCGTCGAGCGCTACGACGAGATCATGCCGGTCGAACCAGTCCGGCTCGAACAGCCGCGCGATGTGCCGGAGCGGGTAACCGGCGGTGTCCAGTACGGCGGCCGTACGGGGATCGGCCGGGTCGCCCAGGTGCCAGCTCCCGGTGCCGGCGCTGCTGACCTCCACCAGCCCGTCCAGACCCGCGTCCCGCACCTGCGCGCGGAAGACGGCCTCGGCCATGGGGGAGCGGCAGATGTTGCCCGTACACACGAAGCACACGTGGTACATGCGCCGTCAGTCCCGGTCCCGGTCGAGTGCCATGTGCAGGGCCCAGGCGACGATCGAGATGATCAGGCCGCCGAGGAAGGCGGTACCGAAGCCGTCCACGTGGAAGCTCACGTCCAGCTTGTCCGCCACCCAGGAGGTCAGCATCAGCATCAGCGCGTTGATCACCAGGGTGAAGAGCCCGAGCGTGAGCACCAGCAGCGGTAGCGAGAGCAGCTTCACGATCGGCTTGACCACGACGTTGACGACGCCGAAGATCAGGGCGACGACCAGCAGGGTCAGCGCCTTCTCACCTCCGGAGCCGCCGGTCAGCTCGATATCGCTGAGCAGCCAGGTCGCCACGGCAAGGGCTGCTGCGTTGGCCAGCGTCTTGATGAGGAAGTTCATACTCAGATCGTTGCAGAACAGGCGCCCGGTCAGGGAGAGGGGACAGCGGTGAAGGCATTCCGGCTGGAGGAACTGGAGGCGGAGCGCGCCGTGAACGACGGCGCGTACCTGCGGTTCCTGCACGAGCGCAACATGTCGGCCGGCCTCTACGCACTGGACGCGGGCGCCGCCGACCGGCAGCAGCCGCACGCCCAGGACGAGATCTACTTCGTCGTCAGCGGGCGCGGCTCGATCACCGTCGGGGAGGAGACCACGCACGTGGCGCGGGGCAGCGTCGTCTACGTACCGGCCGGGGTGGCGCACAAGTTCCACCACATCTCCGAGGACCTGCGCGTCCTGGTGGTCTTCTCGCCCCCCGAGGGCTGAGCCGGCCTCGCGGCGTGCTCCGTGCTCCCCCGGCCGTCAGGGTCGCCTCAGGGTCGGTTTCAGGGGAGGACCGGGGCCCGGGCCGCCCCGTCGGCTTGCGGTGCGGCCTAGCATCGGGGCCAGAGGGCACAAAGCCTTCAAAACTCTCGGATACGGAGCACACAGTCATGGACGCGAAAGGCACCCTCTCCGGCCTGCCGTGGTGGGTCACATGGATCGTGATACCGGTGATCGCGCTGGTCGTCTTCGGCGGCCTGATCGCCAGCGTGGTCGGCTTCCTGGTCGGTCTGCTGTTCAAGGTGCTGGTCTTCGTCGCCCTGGTCGGCGGCGTCGTCTACCTCGTCCGCCGCTTCAAGGCCGGCGCCTCCGGCCGCAGCGATTGGTGACCCTCTCGCGCCCCGCGCCGCCCCTGATGTCCGCGGCAGGCGGCGCGGGCCCGGAGTGACCCCTCATTTCGGCTTGCGGCGCCTGCCGCGGGCACCGATGGCCGGGCGGCGAGCCGCTGCCGGGCCGCCGGAGGAGGGGGCCGGGATGCTCGGCGGGGGGCCGGCCGGGGCACCGGGCGGGGCACCACCCTCCACACGCGGGGCGGCCTCCTGGGGACGGCTCCGGTCGGCGGAGACGACCAGCGCGGCCAGCAGGGTGGTGACCGGGACCGAGGCCACCAGACCGATCGAGCCGACGAGCGTACGTATGATCTCCTCGGCGACCACCTCACTCGTGGCGACCATCGTCACATCGCTGCGCGCGATCGAGAAGAGCAGCAGCAGCGGTAGCGCCGCACCCGCGTAGGCCAGTACCAGAGTGTTGACCACGGACGCGATGTGATCGCGTCCGATCCGCATGGCGGAGCGGTAGATCCGCCGCCAGCTCGCCCCCGGATCGGCCTCCCGCAGTTCCCAGACGGCCGAGGTCTGGGTGACCGTCACATCGTCGAGCACGCCGAGCGAGCCGATCAGCACACCCGCCAGCAGCAGCCCCCGGATCTCGATGCCGGGGTACAGCCCGTGCACCAGGCTGGTCTGATCGTCGGTGTTGCCCGTCAGCTGCGCCCAGCCGATGAACAGCGAGCCGAGCACCCCGATCAGCAGCAGCGACACCAGGGTCCCCAGCACCGCCACCGAGGTACGGGCCGACAGGCCGTGGCACAGATACAGCGTGGCCAGCATGATGGCGCTGCCCCCGACCACCGCGACCACCAGCGGATTGGAGCCCTGCAGTATCGCGGGCAGGATGAACAGCGTCAGTACGGCGAAGCTGATGATCAGGCCCACCAGCGCCAGCACCCCGCGCAGCCGGCCCACCAGCACCACCACGAGCGCGAAGACGCCGGCGAGCAGCACCATCGGCAGATCGCGGTCGGTGTCGACAACGCTGTACTGGAGCTTGCGCGGCGCTTTCTCGGAGTACCCGACGACGACGCCCTGACCGACGGAGTAGGTGCGGGTGGAGTCCGGCGGCACCACCTCGGTGAAGGTATGGCCCTTGTCCTTGCCCTCGGTGACCTCCACCGTCGCCTTGTGGCACGGTCCGTGCTCGCCGTCCCGCGGTGTGCCGCCCGGGGACTGCGCGCCGCCGCCCGAGGAGGGGGGTGGTTGCTGGACGTTGACCTTGTCGCAGTCCACCTCGGCCAGTTCCACGACTTTCGCGTCGAAGGTCGGCCGGTCGAAACCGACACCGGAGTGGTCGTGTCCGTGGCCCGGGGCGCCTCCCGGCCACAGCACCACCAGCCCCGTCAACACCGCCACCGCGAACGGCACGAGCACGGCCGCGATGACCTTCCGCAAATGCCGGGAGACGGGTGCTGCGGGCCCGTGCCCGTGTGCGTGAGCGTGCGCGTGCACATGGCCGTGGGCCTGGCCATGCGCCACACCGTGGGCCTGGCCGTGGTCATGGCCGGGTGCGTGGCCGTGGCCGGAAGCGGGATCCGGCGGATGCGCGGGACCGGGGACATTGGAGTGGGTCACCGCCCGATCATCGCAAGAACGGCCATGCGGGGTGTTCAGTGCGGGCGGTGTGCCGTTAGCGTAGAGACGCCTTTGCACATCGCGGGAGCTCCGAGCACGGGGCTGAGAGGGCGCTGACCTCCGTGAACCACGGAAACGGCTGCGCCGACCGCCGAACCTGTTACCGGGTAATGCCGGCGTAGGGAGTGGGTCTCATGACCACGCAGGATGCACACGCGCGCGCCGACTACGCGTCGGACACCGGGGCCGAGAAGGCCATCGGCTCGCACAAGGGATATCTGCAAGGAACACGCCCGGACATCCGGGTCCCCGTCCGACGGGTGCATCTCACCAACGGCACGGACGTGACGCTCTACGACACCTCCGGGCCGTACACCGACCCCGACATCGAAACCGACGTGCGCCGCGGGCTGGCACCGCTGCGCGAGAACTGGATCATCCAGAGGGGAGACACCGAGGAGTACGCGGGCCGGGAGCTGCGGCCCGAGGACGACGGCATCAAGCACACCAGCCCGCGAGGCGGACTGGTCCGCGGCAACCAGGCCGATCTGGCAGGCCTGGACGCGGTCTTCCCGGGCCGTCCGCGCCAGCCGCGCCGCGGCCGCAACGGTACGGCCGTCACCCAACTCGCGTACGCCAAGCGGGGCGAGATCACCGCGGAGATGGAGTACGTCGCGCTCCGCGAGAACCTGGCGCCCGAGTTCGTCCGGGACGAGATCGCGGCGGGCCGCGCCGTACTGCCCGCCAATGTGAACCACCCCGAGACCGAGCCCATGATCATCGGGAAGAACTTCCTGGTGAAGGTGAACGCCAACATCGGCAACTCCGCCGTCACCTCCTCCATCGAGGAGGAGGTCGAGAAGATGACGTGGGCGACCCGCTGGGGCGCCGACACCGTGATGGACCTCTCGACCGGCCGCAACATCCACACCACCCGCGAGTGGGTGCTGCGCAACTCCCCCGTGCCCATCGGCACGGTGCCGCTCTACCAGGCGCTGGAGAAGGTGGACGGCAAGGCGGAGGAGCTGTCCTGGGA
This sequence comes from Streptomyces smyrnaeus, assembly GCF_017676345.1. Classification (GTDB taxonomy): domain Bacteria; phylum Actinomycetota; class Actinomycetes; order Streptomycetales; family Streptomycetaceae; genus Streptomyces; species Streptomyces smyrnaeus. Next base: position 76,287 of record NZ_JAFFZM010000002.1, read on the forward strand.
GGTGTACAAGGACACCGTCCTCGAACAGTGCGAGCAGGGCGTCGACTACATGACGGTGCACGCCGGTGTGCTGCTGCGCTACGTCCCGCTGACGGCGCGCCGCAAGACCGGCATCGTCTCGCGCGGCGGCTCGATCATGGCGGCCTGGTGCCTGGCGCACCACAAGGAGAGCTTCCTGTACGAGCACTTCAGCGAGTTGTGCGAGATCCTGCGCGCGTACGACGTGACGTTCTCGCTCGGCGACGGGCTGCGGCCCGGCTCGATCGCGGACGCCAACGACACCGCGCAGATGGCCGAGTTGGACACCCTGGGCGAACTGAACCGGATCGCCAAGGCACACGACGTGCAGACCATGATCGAGGGCCCGGGCCATGTGCCCATGCACAAGATCAAGGAGAACGTCGACCGCCAGCAGGAGGTCTGCGAGGAGGCCCCGTTCTACACACTGGGCCCCCTCACCACGGACATCGCCCCCGCCTACGACCACATCACCAGCGGCATCGGCGCGGCGATGATCGGCTGGTGGGGCACGGCGATGCTCTGCTACGTCACCCCGAAGGAACATCTGGGGCTGCCGGACAAGGACGATGTGAAAACCGGCGTGATCACCTACAAGATCGCCGCCCACGCCGCCGACGTGGCCAAGGGCCACCCGGGAGCGCAGGACTGGGACGACGCCCTGTCCGACGCCCGCTTCGAGTTCCGCTGGGAGGACCAGTTCAACCTGGCCCTCGATCCGGACACGGCCCGCTCCTTCCACGACGAGACGCTGCCGGCCGAGCCCGCCAAGACCGCGCACTTCTGCTCCATGTGCGGCCCGAAGTTCTGCAGCATGAAGATCTCCCAGGAGATCCGCGAGCAGCACGGGGCGACGATGGAGGAGGTCGAGGCCGGAATGGCGGACAAGTCCCGCGAGTTCGCTGCAGCCGGCAACCGGGTGTACCTGCCGATGGCGGAGTGAGCCCGACAGTGCGATGAGTTCCTGTGCCGACAGCCGCTGTGCTGTCGGCACAGGACTGTCCGCCCGGTGCCGACCGCACAGCGTGTGAAGGGCGGTTCGTGGCTCCCCCCTCTTGCCACGAACCGCCCGGCTCTACGCGCGAAGCAGCGCAGACGACAAGAGTAGTTGACTCAACGTCAGTGTCCAATCACTTATCGGTATGGACTTATCGGGAGATTTAATGGCCCGCCACTCACGGTGACGAAAGCGGAGGGTTTGGCCCGGGGCGATGTGGGCCAGACCTCCTGCATGTTCGTCGAACGTCCCGTGGTCAAGCGGACTGCCCGCGCCATCCTCCTCGCGCCCGGGAACGGCCGGGGCCGACCCGCGGAGCTGATCCTCATCAAGCGCACCAAGCCCGGTCAGGAGCCGTACTGGATCACCCCGGGAGGCGGCGTCGAACCCGATGTCGACCGGACCGTGGTGGACGCCCTGCACCGCGAGGTGGCCGAGGAGTTGGGGGCCGAGATCACCGATGTGGTGCCCGCCTTCGTGGACACGGTGAGTGATCCTGAGGAGACACCGGGTGGAGTGAAGGTTCAGCACTTCTTCGTGTGCCGACTCGTCTCCCTCAACCCCCGCCTACGGCACGGGCCCGAAGTGGAGGAGCCGCAGGGGGAGTACGAGATCGTACGGCTGCCCTTCACCCCGGAGGGCGTCACCTCGGTGGAGGTCGTACCGCCGTCGCTGCAGGCCTATCTCGCCGCCAACATCGAGGGCGTCCGGTCCCTGCTCGCGCCTGATCTGGGCTGAGCACCGCACCGCCCGCCCAGGCGCGCCGCCCGTCGGCTGCCGCTACCCGAACCAGCCCTGGAACGGGGCGGGTTCGGGAGCGTCCTGCGGCTCGGCGCTCCGGCCCCGGCGCTGCGCCTCGGCCAGTGCCCGTTCGGCCTCCAGCCGCCAGGCGGAGATGTCCCGGGCGTGCTCGACGGTCCCCCCGTTCCCGGAGCGTGCCGACATCGCGGCGGAGACCGCCGAGGACGCGGCGGGAACGGCGGCCGACGCGGCGGCATGCCGCCGCCGCGGCAGCGGCGCGGGCCCGGCCCCGGAGCCGGAGGCGGTCCTCGCTGCCTGCTCGGGCTCCGCCGCCTGCTCCCGCTCGTCGGAGGGATCGGGGCGCACAGCGGGTTCCGCGGCCGTGAGTTGCGCGTGCGCCGGCTCGGTCCCCGGCACGGGCGGTTCGACGGTCACGGGCGGTGTGCCGGGTACGGGCGGCGTGCCGGGCACGGGCGGCAAGGCGGGCGTGGACGGCAGCGGCGGCGCCGCGAGAGTGAGGGTCTCCTCGACCCTGCCGCCTTCGACCTCGTCCGCACCACCGGGGGCCGAAGTTTTCGGAGCCGGAGCCTCCGCGGCCCGAGGGCTCGGGATCCGCGGAGTCGGCGCCGATGCGCTGGCGGCCGATGTGCCGGCGGCCGATGTGCTGGGCGCCGATGTGCTCGGGGCCTTTTCGTCCGAGGCCGCAGCATCGCGGCGGGCCTCACGGGCGTCGCGGGCGGCACCGAAGAAGTCGCCGCCCTTGCGCTTGTAGTCGTCGGTGCCCCACTCGCGCGCCGGGCGGCGCGGGGCCTTCTGGAGATGGGGGATGTGCTTGGCGCAGTGGATGTACGCCTCCTCCACCTCGACCCGGACCCACAGCACGGCCCGCCGCCCCGGTACCGGGTCCTGCGGCAGGTCCGGGACCCAGGGGCGCAGTTCGGCGTCGTCCAGCACCTCGGCGCGGCCGTTGATGTGCAGTCCGATCCGGGCGCGGAGGAAGTCGATGAGCAGGAGCCCCACATGGGGGTTCTCCTGAATGTTGCCGAGGCTGGCGTGCACGCCGTTGCCGCGGTACTCGGGGAAGACCAGCGTCCGCTCGTCCAGCACCCGCAGGAATCCGGGCGGTCCGGCGCGGAAGCTGTTGTCGCACTCGCCGTGGCGGTCGGCGGTGGCGAGGAAGAACATCTCCTGCTGCCGGGTGAACTCCCGCATCCGTTCGTTCAGATGGTCGAGCACCTGGTCCTGGTAGAACCGGTTGGCGCGACCGTCCGAGCCGATCCGCTGCTGCAGCGCGTGTTCCCCGTCGCTGCCGGGCAACCGCTGCCGCGGCGGGCCGTGGTCCGTGCCCGCTATGTGCCCAGCGGCCCCGCCGCCGTTTCCGTTCGCGTCATTCAACGCCGCCACTCGTCCCTTTCCTCAGCCGGCCGGTCCTCGACAGCCACGATCCGCACACCCCACCACTCAGACCCCCTGCGCGACCAGTTCGTCGAGGGAATCGTGGCGTATGCGATGTGTGGGGATGCCGAGCCCGACCAACGTCTCGACTCCGGTTCTGATCATTCCGGGCGGTCCGGACAGATAGCCGTCGTACGCGGACCAGGGGCCGTATCTGCGTACCGCGTCCGGAAGCTCGCCCGCAAGCGCCTCGGCGGCGGCCTGCGCCGCGCCCGCCGCGACCACCGGCCGTACGGACAGCCAGCGGTGGCGCTCCTTCAGGCGCAGCATGGTCTCCAGGTCGTAGAGGTCGTGGCTGGTGCGAGCACCGTAGAAGACCTCGACCGGGCGTGGTCGGCCCTGACCGGCCACATCCTCGACCAGCGCCTTGATGGGAGCGATACCGGTACCGCCGCCCAGGCACAGCAGACCGCTGTCGGCGCGGTGGTCGACGACCATCGAGCCGGCCGGCGGGCCGAGCCGCAGCACGTCACCGGGGCGGGCGCGCTGCACCAGCGCGGTGGAGACCCACCCGGCGGGCACGGACTTGACGTGGAAGGTCAGCAGCCCGTCGGGGCGGGGGGCCGAGGCGAAGGAGTAGTGCCGCCACACCCGGGGCCACCAAGGGGTCTCCAGGCTGGTGTACTGCCCGGCGCGGAACGGATACGGCTGGTCCGGGCGGACGGTGAGCACGGCTATCTCCGGGGTGCGGAGTTCGTGCGAGACGATCTCCGCGTCCCACCAGGCCGGTGCCCGGCGCTCGTCCTCGGCCGCCGCGTCGATCATCGTCTGGGAGATCGCGGTGTAGGCACGCACCCAGGCCGCCTCGGTGCGCGGGCCCCAGCTGTTGGGGGCGTAGCGCGCGATCGCCGCCATCAGACACTCGCCGACGGCCGGGTAGTGGGTGGGCAGGGTGCCGTACTTGCGGTGGCCGCGGCCCAGGTTGGCGAGGTAGTCGCCGAGGAGTTTGCCGTCGTCGTAGAGGCGTACGGCGGTCAGCAGGGCGCGGAAGAGCCGGTCCCGCTGGTTGTCCATGGCGGCCGGGAACATCTCCCGCAGATGCGGGTACTGGACGAACAGCAGCGCGTAGAAGTACGCGGTCGCCGCGTCGGCGGAACGTTCGAGCTCGTCCATGGACGTCCGGATCAACTCGGAGTCGGCGAGCGGTCCGGTGGCGGGAGCCGGGGCGGGACCCGCAGCCGGTGCCGAGCCCGCGGCCGGGACCGGGCTCGCAGCCGGGGCCGGGCTCGCAGCCGGGTCCGGTGCCGCTTCGGCCCTCGGCGCCGCTTCCGCTTGCGGTTCCGCTTCCGCCCTGCGCTCCGGTCCCGGCTCAGCTGCGGCCGTCCCGGTGCGGCCCTGCGGGGTCGGTGTCGCGTCCAGTGCGCCTGGCGCGGGGCGCTCCGCGGCTTCGGCGTCGGACGCCGGGGTGAACCATCCCCGTCCGCCGTTGCCAGCGGCGGACGCACCGTCGCTGCCCGACATGGTGGTCATGCTCGCCTCGCCTCGTACCTCTTCCGGACGTTCTGTGCACATCCGCGTTCCGAATGTTCCGGTGAACCGCCCCCTGCACGCATCGAGTGAAGAAACCTTTGCTGTCCTTACAGCACGATGCGGGAGGGACCCGACCATACCGTGAAGCCTTCACGCCACAACCCCTGTTCCTGGTTCCGATGAATTCCGCCATTCGGAACGGGAACATGAATTACCGTGCGTCGGGGACCAGCCCGTAGGCGTCCCGGAGATCACGGCCGGTGTAGTGGTACGAGGCGAGGGAGCGGACGTGCTCGTCGGCGTTGACCGCCACGGAGACCGGGACGGCGGCGAACAGTTCGGCGTCGGAGAGGGAGTCCCCGTACGCCACGCAGTCCTCGGCCCGGACCCCGAATTGGGCGCACAGCTCCTTCGCGATCTTGACTTTTGACGACGGTGAAAGAATCCCGTCCGGGTCGAGGGGACGCATCGGATACTTCGTACTTCCGTTCGGAATTACACGCGGAACCTCCGGCCACCGTGAACCGTGGGTAACGTCGGCCCCCCAATCCAGTAGTCGCCGTACAAAGAAATCCGGCGAGAGCGAAATCACGGCGCACCGCTCCCCGTTCGCCCTGATCCGGGACCACACCTCGCGGATACCCGCCAGCCACGGCGCTCCGGCGAAGGCGGCGGCCACGATCTCCTCGTTGAGCGCCGACCACAGCGTGCATGCCCGCAGCGCGAACTGCGGGGGTGTCAGTTTCCGTTCCGCAAAGGCCCGTTCGAGCTCTTGGATCTCCTTCTCGACGCCGAGTTGCTGGGATATCTCCACGGAGGCCGCCGATCCGTACAGCAGCGTGCCGTCGAGGTCGAAGAGGTGGAGCCGGGGGCGGGGCCGGCCCGGCGCGGATCGCGCGGTCGCATGCTGAACCCGATGCATACCCGCGATCGTACGGCCGGGGTGCGTACCGCCGTATGCACGCGTTCACGTACTCGGCATCGAGCAGTCGCGGATACTCCCGCCGTCGGACGCCGTACGCCACGGCCGACGGCACAGTCGGGAGCATGCGGCAACTCTCCCGACGTGCCCGCAGAGGCACCCTCGCGCTCCATGTCTGCGCCTCGGCCGGCTGGCTGGGCATGACGCTGTGCCTGCTCGCGCTCGGCCTCACCGCTGCCCTCACCGACTCCGGCGCGGTGGCCGAGGCGGCGTACCGCTCCATGAAGGTCTTCGGGGACTGGCTGCTCGGCCCGCTCGCCCTGGCCACCCTGGTCAGCGGAGTGCTGCTGTCCCTGGGCACCAGGTGGGGGCTGGCACGCCACTGGTGGGTCTGGATCAAGTTCTGGCTCACCCTGGCGGCGGCGTCGGCGAGCATCCTCGCCTTCCGCGTACGGATCGACAGCACGGTTGCCGATGTCCTCGCCGGGCGCCCGGTCCTGCCGTACGAGTTGGTGGTCCCACCGGTCGTCTCGCTGGGCGCCTACACGTTCATGACGGTCGTCTCGGTGCTGAAGCCGTGGGGGATGACGAGGCGGGGACGCCGCCGCGCTCCCGCTCCCCACCGCCCACCACAGCCGTCCGCCGCCGGTGGCCGGACCGATCGACCCGGCCGTTGATTGCGGGCACGGAGCATGCGCCGACGCGGGCTACCGCCGATATGTCCTAGCCTGGAAATCCGCCCCCGCGCGGGGCGGAGCCGCCAGGAGGAGGAGCCCTCGATGTCTCGTCGTGCCGACCCCGGTCTTGCGCACGGCTGGTGCGCGCTCTCCGCGCTGCACGGCCGCATCGAGGCACACATCGAACGAGCGCTGCAGGCCGCGCACGAGCTCAGCGTGCGTGAGTTCTCGCTGCTGGACGTGTTGAGCGAGCAGCACGACGGGGACGGCGGCCACTTCCGTATGCATCAGCTCGCCGACGCCGTGGTCCTCAGCCAGAGCGCGACGACACGACTGGTCACGCGGCTGGAGGACCGGGGGCTGCTGCGCCGGTACCTGTGCCCCGACGACCGGCGCGGCATCTACACGGACGTGACCGAAGAGGGCCACGCGCTGCTGGACGCGGCCCGCCCCACGCACGACGCCGCCCTCCGCGAAGCGCTGACCGCGGCGGAGGCCCGTCCGGAGCTCGCCCCGCTGGCCGCGGCCGTCCGTACCCTCGCCCCCGCCGAGCGAACGGCCTGACGGAGCCCGGCCCCACCGAACGCGTGGACCCACCGTCGAGCACCCGGATCGACCTTCCCGGCCGGGACCGCGCGCAGCGTGCCCGCGCCGCTGTGGCCGTGACCACAGGGCGTAGGGTTCGGAGGATGACCACGCCTTCCACCGGCGCGGCGACCTCCGCCGCCGAGCCGCCCGCCGAGGAGTTCAGCGTCCGCCGGGCGACCGCCGAGGACATCCCCGAGATCGTCGCCATGCTCGCCGACGACGCGCTCGGCGCGACCCGTGAGACGCCGTCCGATCTCGCCCCGTACCGCGCCGCGTTCGACCGGATCGACGCCGACCCCAACCAGCACCTCGTCATCGCGGAACTCGGCGGCAGGACGGCCGGCACGCTGCAGCTCACGGTCGTCCCGGGGCTGTCCCGCCGGGGAGCCGCCCGCGCCCTCATCGAGGCCGTACGCATCCACGCCGATTTCCGCGGCAGCGGTCTGGGCACCCGGCTCATCGAGTGGGCCATCGCCGAATCCCGGCGCCAGGAGTGTGTTCTGGTGCAGCTCACCTCCGACGCCACCCGCGTCGACGCACACCGCTTCTACGAGCGCCTGGGCTTCCAGGCGTCGCACCTCGGCTTCAAGATGCCGCTGGCCTGAGGGCCGATCGGCGGCGGCGTGTGCCCCCTCGGCCGGGCCGAGGAGGCGTTCCGCGCCTCAGCCGGCGCCGCGCGGACCTCGGCAGGGTGTCGCCGCACCCCTGACGGCCGCCCCGCTCCGGGGACCGGGACCGCACGCGCCCCCGGCCGCACCCGCCGACCGGAGCCCCAGCCGCTCCCACACCCGCCCGCGCAGCAGCGCGTACTCCGCGGCTCTGCGCAGCGAGTGACCCATCGGGCGGGGCACGGAGACGCCTTCCATGACGACCTGACCGGCGCGGAACTGGTCACCGGTGAGATCGACCTCGGAGCCGTCCGGCAGCCTGTTCCACCAGTGGAAGCCCTGCCGCTCGCCGTTCACCGCGTACACCTCCCCGCACATCAGTTCCCCGCCCAGCAGGTCGTGCACCACCAGCGCCGTCACATCGCACTGCCCCCACGCGGGGTTCGCCGGACTCCAGCCCGCGCGCGCCAGCTCGTCCGGGGCACAGGTGTCCGCGCCCCAGGACGCCCGCAACGCCCCCTCGATCCGGCCCAACTCCGAAGCACCCACGCCCACACCGGAAACCCCGACCGCATCCACACTCATGTCCGCAAGCATGCCCCACCCCACTGACAACGACCCCTGTCGACCGTGTCACAAGGCAGTTACCCACCGCTGTTCCCAGCGCGGCGCGGGTGCCGTCGGACCGCCGGTCACCGCAGGCGTCGGGCCCGCAGCACGACGTCGTGCCTGTGGTGCGTGCCCGCGGGCGCCGGGCTGGTCCGGGGGCGGGTCTCGTTGATCAGGACGGCCCAGTCGTGGTCGAGGAGGCCGGCGACGTCGTCGGGCTGGTAGAAGTCGGCGGGGTCGAGGCCCAGTTCCGAACGCGGGGGCAGGTCGGCGAGGTCGTGGCCGGCGAAGAGCAGGGTCCCGCCGGGGGCCACGGCGTCCAGCAGACCGCGCAGCGCGGCATGGTCCGGCTGCTGCCGGAGCGGGAGGTAGTGGGCGGACACCAGGTCGAAGGAGGCGGCCGGGGGTGAGGTGGCGGTCAGGTCCATATGGGTCCACGTCACCCGGTCCGCGAAGTCGGCCCCGGCGGCGGCCGCCCGTCGCAGGGCGGTGCGGGAGATGTCGATCGCGGTGACCTGCCAGCCGCGCCGGGCCAGCCAGAGCGCGTCGGCGCCTTCACCGCACCCGACGTCGAGCGCCTGTCCGGCCGGCAGGTCGGTCGCCTCGGTGACGAGCACCCCGTTGGGAGCGCCGCTGAAGACCTGGTCGCTGCTGCGGTACTTCTCGTCCCAGAACTGTTCGTCCATGTGTCCTGCCTCGGTAGTGGTCGATGGCCCGTCGCCGGTCCGGCGGGTGACCACCAAGCTGCCCCCGGGACGGGCAGGACGCAAAGCTGCTTGCGGGAACAGCAAAACCGGCGACGCGTGCCGTTGCCGCCGATCGCCGGGCACGCGGGTGCGCCGGGCGGGCCGGGTGCGCCAGTGCGCCGCCTCACCCGCGGCGGGGCCAGGGGTCGGCCTGCCGCCGGGTGGCGTGGACGGAGCCGAGGAGGTGGAGGGCCTCGGCGCTGGGGCCGCCCGGTTCGGCGTGGTAGATGACCAGCTGCTGGCCGGGGGCGTCGCGTACGTCGAAGGCCTGGTAGGTGAGGGTGAGAGGGCCGACGTCCGGGTGGACGAGTCGCTTGGCTTCCTGCGTCTTGCCGCGCACGGTGTGGGCGTTCCACAGGCGGGTGAAGTCCGCGCTGTGCCCGGTCAGGGTGCGGACGAGTTCGCGCAGCCGTGGGTTGTCCGGGTCGAAGCCCGCCGCCTGGCGCAGATTGGCGACGGCCGCCCGGGCCGCCCGGTCCCAGTCCGCGTAGAAGTGGCGGCCCGCCGGGTCGAGGAAGGTCATCCGGGCCAGGTTGTCCGCCGGCTCGAACGGGGCGTAGAGGGCGTCGGCCAGGGCGTTGGTGGCGAGGATGTCCAGCGTTCGGCTCATGACGAACGCCGGGGTGTGCGGATAGCCGTCCAGCAACTGGCGCAGCGCGGGAGCGACCCGCTCGGCGGCGCGCTCGACGCTGCGGTCGCTCGGCACGGTCCCGGCCAGCCGGAACAGATGCGCCCGGGCGTCCGCGTCGAGGTGCAGTGCGCTGCTGAGCGCTTCGAGCACCTGGGGTGAGGGGTTGCGCTCGCGGCCCTGTTCCAGACGGGTGTAGTAGTCGGCGTTCATCCCGGCCAGGACGGCGACCTCCTCGCGGCGCAGCCCGGCCACCCTGCGGGCCCCGTAGCTCACCATGCCGACCTCCTCCGGCCGCAGACCGGCGCGGCGGGCGCGCAGGAAGTCTCCCAGGTGGTTGTCGTCCATGTGTTCAGGCTAGGCGCCCGCCCGAGGTGCTGCCGGGGTGTGTCGCACCCAGGCAGCACACGTCCTGGTCGCTCGCCGCCGACCTGCGCAGACTCGTTCGGAGCCGGACAGGACCGCACCGATCGGTAGAGGGTCCGCCATGGCCGGGACCGCGGCGCAGCTCTACCACGAGCACCTCGTGCTCCACCGGGAGCACAAGTCGCCGTGCCGCAGCAGTCAGCGGAAGCCAGCAGCAGTCAGCAGCAACGAGAAACGAGAACCCTTCCATGACAGGACAACGACTCGCCGGCAAGGTCGCGCTGATCACCGGTGCAACCGGGGGCCTCGGCACCGCGACCGCCGAGCTCTTCGCCCGAGAAGGTGCCCGGATCGTACTGACCGATGTCGCCGAAGCCCCTCTGCGGGAGCTGGCGCATCGGATCGAGGCACTCGGGTGCCCGAGCGTGCAGGTCGTCACCGCCCGCCTCGACGTCTCCTCCGCGCGGGAGTGGGAGGAGGTGATCACTCTCGTCCGCGACCGGTTCGGAGCGCTGGACATCCTGGTGAACCTCGCCGGCATCGTGGACTGGCCGGGCATCGAGGACACCCGGGAGGAGGCCTGGAACCGCGTCATCGATGTGAACCAGAAGGGCACCTGGCTCGGCATGAAGGCGGCGATGCCGCTCCTGCGCGCGAGCGGCAACGCTTCGGTGATCAACACGTCGTCGGTGCTCGGCCTGGTGGGAAGCGGCGCGGCCGCGGCCTACCAGGCGTCCAAGGGCGCGGTGCGCCTGTTGAGCAAGACCGCCGCGGTCGAGTACGCCCGGCAGGGAGTGCGGGTCAACTCGGTGCATCCCGGGGTGATCGCCACGCCGATGATCCAGGAGATCCTGGACGACCAGGGCGACCAGCAGCCGGACATCCGTCGTACCCCCATGCGCCGGGCCGGCCGCGCCGACGAGATCGCGCCCGCGATCCTCTTCCTCGCCTGCGACGACTCCTCCTTCGTCACCGGCTCCGAGCTCGTGGTCGACGGCGGGCTCACCGCGCACTGAGCGAGCAGCCGGACCGTACGACACCCACCACGCCCACCGCGACGCCCGCACCGCCCTGCCGCACCGGCCCGCTCGGCGGCATCGGAGCGCCGGTGCTCCCGTTCCCCAGGAAACACCACCATGACCATGACATCTGCCACTTCGCCGTCCACCGAAACCGCCGAGTTCGCCGGAAAAGTCGCCCTCGTCACCGGGGCCGCGCGCGGCGTGGGCAAGGAGACGGTGGCTCTCCTGACCGCCCGCGGCGCCCGCGTCGTCGCCGTCGACCTGCGCCCCGACATCGAAGACCTGCCCCACGAGATGCCCGGCGTCCTCGCGATGAGAGGGGACATCACCCGGGAAGAGACCGCCACCCGCGCGGTGCAGTCGGCCGTCGACGAATTCGGCGGACTGGACATCCTGGTGAACAACGCCGGACGCACCCTGAACAAGCCCGTCACCGAGACCACCGCCGAGGACTGGGACGCCGTGCTGGCAGTCAACGCCCGCGGCTCCTTCTTCTGCGCCCGCGAAGCCTTCCGGGCCATGCAGGCCCGCGGCGGCGGAGCCATCGTCAGCACCGGCTCCTACACCTGCACCGTCGCCCTGCCCGAAGGCGCCGCCTACAGCGCGTCGAAGGGCGCTCTGGCCCAACTGACCAAGGTGCTCGCCGTCGAGGGCGGACCACTGGGCATCCGCGCCAACATCGTTGCCGCAGGCGTCGTCGAGACCGACTTCCTCGACACGATCCGCTCCGACAGCCGCGCGTATCTGGCGTCCTTCGCGGACGCGCAGCCCCTGGGCCGCGTGGCACAGCCCGAAGAGATCGCCGAAGTCCTGTGCTTTCTGGTCTCACCACGCGCCGGCTTCGTCACCGGAGCCGTGGTCGCCGCCGACGGCGGCTTCACGGCCGTCTAGCCCGGATGAGCCGGATGGACTCTCGGGCGAGGGGGGCAACCGACTGCGCCTGCGGAATCGGTGGTTCCTGCCTGCACTGTTTCGCCGACGGTGAAGACTTTCCGCCGACGGTGAAGACCGGCCCGACCGGACCCGCCGCTCACTACAGTCCGATCGCATGACGACGATCACCACGCGCACGGTCACCTACCCGGCCGACGGCCTGACGATGAAGGGGCACCTCGCGCTCCCCGCAGGTGCAGGCCGCCGGCCCGCGGTCCTGATCGGGCCCGAGGGGCCGGGCCTCAACGACTTCCAGCGCCGCCGGGCGGACGCCCTCGCCGAACTGGGTTATGTGGCACTGGCCTTCGACCTCCACGGCGGGCGCTGGTTCACCGACCCGCAGGAGATGCTGGCGCGCGTGACCCCGCTGCTCGCCGACCCCGACCGGCTGCGGGACATCGGCCACGCGGCACTCGACGTGCTGCGTGCCGAACCGCGGACCGACCCCGACCGGATCGGCGCCATCGGCTACGGCACCGGGGGCGCGGTCGCGCTGGAACTCGGGCGCGACGGCGTCGACCTGCGGGCCATCGGGACGGTCAACGCGCTGACCACGGGCCGACCGGGCGAGGCGGCGCGCATCCGCTGCCCCGTATGGGCCGGGGTCGGGTCCGAAGACCCCATCATGCCGCCCGCGCAACGCGACGCCTTCGCCGCCGAGATGCAGGCCGCGGGCGTCGACTGGCGCCTCGTGGTCTACGGCGGGGCCCTGCACGCCTTCCACCACCCGCCGGTCGACCAGGCCGTGGTCCCGGGCGTCGACCACCACCCGCAACACGCGCAACGAGCCTGGCGCGACATCGTCGACCTGCTCACCGAGTGCCTGCCCGTCACCGAGTGAGCTGCCCGTGGGCGGACCTACCGCGCCGCTCGGGCGCGGCACCACCCGTAGGTCACCGACGAGCGGGCCCGGGGCCCGGAATCCGGCCATGTCGACACCGGCCACCCTGCCGGCCCGCTGCGGGCGTGCGACATCCCACGCACGGGGTCCGTCCCGCTCGCTCGTAGTGGCCCCCATGTCCCGATGCTGCGCAGCACGAGGAGGGAACATTCGTCCAAGCCACAGCCGCGCACCGACGGCAACAGTGGGCCCATGACTCCTTGCGACAGGAACCCGCATGTCGACGGTGACACCCGCGCCACCGAGGATTCGACCCTCCGCCTGGAACACGGCGACATCCACGTCTGCCAGGACGGCCCCCGTGACGCCCCCGCCCTCCTGCTCATCCACGGGACCGCCACCTCGAACCGTTCGTGGAACGCGCTGGTTCCGCTGCTGACCACGTCCCACCGCGTCGTCCGGATCGACCTGCCGGGGCACGGCCGCTCGGCCGAACCGGTCGGCCGCGGCTACGAGATCCCCGAACAGGCCCGCACGCTCGGCACGGCACTGGACCGGCTCCGCGTCGAGCACGCCATGGTCGTCGGTCACTCCAGCGGCGGCTACCCGGCCACCGCTCTCGCCGAGCAACGCCCCGACCTGGTGACCGCGCTCGCGCTCATCAACACCGGCCCCGGCATGGACGCCTTCATCGCACCGGAGACCACCGCGTTCGACCCCGCGCAGTGGCCGCCGACCGACGACCAGATCCGCCGGTTCGCGAGCACCGGCTTCCGCGAGGGCTTCCACGTCCCACAAGACCTCGTCGACGAACTGCGCGGTATGACCTACCACTCGGTGGCCGCCGCAATGCAGGCCTCCATCGCCTATCTGAATCAGCAGCCCCTCCCGGAACGGCTTGCAACTCTCGGCAAGCCGCTCCAGGTGATCTTCGGCGACCAGGACCACAGATGGCGCCCCTCGTCCGCAGCCGACTACCGCGTCGTTCCAAAAGCGCAGATCGAGCTGCTGCCCGGCAGCGGTCACACGCCCATCCTGGAGGACCCGCCGCGCACCGCAGCGCTTCTCCTGGCCTTCGCCGAGAGACACGCTGCTCACGCACCCGAGGAAACCTGACGCTGCCCCTGTCGCGGCACGCGGCACGCCTGCTAAACGAAGGCGTACGCCCTACTTCGGCGGCTGGAAGCCGCCGATCTCGTCCTCAAGTAGTTCGGCCAGCCGAAGTGGGGTGCGGTCCTCGAACATCGGGCCGATGAGCTGCACTCCCACCGGCAGACCCTCGGGAGACCGGCCCGTGGGTACGGCGGTGGCGGGCAGACCGGGCATGGTGGCCACACCGGCCCAGACCAGCTGGTCGAAATACGGGTGCTCGACGCCGTCGATGTCGATCCGGCGTTCTCTGGGATCGGGGTTGTGGTCGTGCGGGAACGCGGGAGTGGGCGTGATGGGACACACCACGGCGTCGAACTCCGCGAAGAGCTGCCGCCAGCCATGGCGGTGGAGCTCGCGCCGGTTGTTCACCTCGATCCAGTCACGGTGGCTGAGCACCATGCCGCGCAGCCGCGCCGCATCGAGACTCCGGTCGTCCGCGCTCAGTCCGGCGGCGCGCGACCGCAACTGCTCGTACGCTTCGACGGGAAAACGCGCGACGGAGCCCGAGAACAGCAACTGCGTGTAGAGCGTCGCGGCTTCGGTCAGATCGGGCAGCAGCGGACTGTGCCGTTCGACGTGGGCGCCACCGTCGACAAGCGCGTCGGCCACCCGGTTCACGCCCGCCCGCACGGCGGACCCGGTCGGAATCAGCGGATGCTCGTCGACGACCAGGACCCGGAAGTCGCCGAGCCGCTCGTGACGCGCGGGCGGCAGCGTCAAGTCGTGCGCCACACCGAACGTCAGCGGGTCCGGTCCGGCCATGACGTCGAGCAGGAGCGTGAGGTCCCGGGCACTGCGCGCCATCGGACCGACGACGGCGAGGTCGAGTTCGACCGGCAGTGGCGGCGCCGGCGGCGCCACCATGCCGCGGGTTGCCGCCAGTCCGAGTGTCGGCTTGTGCGCATGGATGCCGCAGAAATGCGCGGGGGTACGCAGCGAACCGGCGAGGTCGGAGCCGATGGACAGCGCGCAGAATCCGGACGCCAGGGCCGCCGCTGATCCACCGGAGGATCCGCCCGGCGTGCGAGCGTGATCCCACGGATTGTTGGTGATGCCGTAGATCTCGTTGAAGCTCTGGATATCTTGCAGTCCCAAAGGCACATTGGTTTTGCCGAGCACCACCGCGCCTGCGGCCTTGAGCCGCGAGACCTGTACCGCGTCCTCGGCCGGCACATGGTCCCGGTGTTGCGGCAGGCCCCACGTCGTGGGCATTCCCACGACGTTGTACGACTCCTTCACCGTTACCGGAATGCCGAGCAGCGGCCTGTCCTCGCCATGAAGACGCGCCTGGTCGGCGCGGCGCGCGGCGGCCCGTGCACGGTCGAAGTCCGGCACACAGACAGCATTGATCGCCTTGTCGTCCCGCTCGATACGGGCAATCGCCTCATCGGTCAGTTCCGCCGAGGTCACTTCACCGGCACGCAAAGCAGCCGCCATTTTCTCGGCCGTCGGAAATATCTGCTCCATAAATCGGGGACCGTAGCGGCCCCTGGGTGAGGGCAGAAAATACTGCTCCGCACAACCGGTTGGACAACCCCCTACTCGCAATGCGGATCTCCGGGCGGAGACGCCGTGTCCTACTGGGCACGCGGTGGACATCGCCGGTGGGAAGAGGAAACGGAGCGGGGTGGACACCCGATCCCGGTGGCGGAGCATCCGCGGACCGGCCGGGGTGCTCAGCGGGCGAAACGTCGAGCGATGGCCGGCGCTCCGAAGTCGACGGTGGCGCCTGCGAGGCGGGCACGGATGAGGACGCCGGCGGTTCGGACGGTGAT
The DNA here is from genome assembly GCF_017676345.1 of Streptomyces smyrnaeus. Lineage (GTDB taxonomy): Bacteria > Actinomycetota > Actinomycetes > Streptomycetales > Streptomycetaceae > Streptomyces > Streptomyces smyrnaeus. The sequence goes on from NZ_JAFFZM010000002.1 coordinate 91,835, forward strand.
CATGGCCAGCACCATGAGGACGAAGGCGGTGCCGTAGGTGGCGGCCGGAACCTGGTGCTGGATCGAGAATGTCGTGAGGGCGTGGGTGAACCAGTGGGTCGAGCCGTAGGCGAAGCCGAGGCGCAGGGCCATCGCGGCCGTCCACAGTGCGGCGTAGGGCCAGCCTGCGACGGTGACCAGGCGGGAGTCTGCCGGATCGCGGTGGACCTGGATCAGGGCGATCGAGGCCAGACCGAACAGCAGGCCGGCCGCGAGCCCGGCCGCCTCGATCAGATGGGCCGTGCTCCCCGGGGGGATCTCCTTGAGGTACTTGAAACCGACGCCCGCGACGATTCCCACGGGCAGCAGCAGCCGCCTGGCGTCCGGACGCCGTGTGCCGAGCTGGGTGGCGAGTATCGCGATGAACACGCCGGTGTAGAGCAGGTAGTCGCTGAGGCTCACGGTGTCTCTCCAGTGGTGCGGGCTCGCCGTTTACATCTCGGATGATGTATCTCTAGAGATGGATCTGTCAAGATGCATATGTTGGGGATACATCAAAGGAGATGTACCTTGGGGAGATGGAGATGAGCGACCTGTACCAGCTCGGCCGCCGCCTGGCCGAGATCGCCCTCGCCGACATGGGTTCCGACGCACCCGATCTCGCCCCCGGCGAATTCCTGGTCCTCCAAGACCTCTTCTTGAACGGCCGCAGTGCCGTAGGCGACATCGCCAAGCGCACCGGCCTGGCCCAAAGCCGCGTCTCCACCAGCGTGCGGGCCCTCGTCGGCCGCAGCTGGGTCACCACCGCAGCCGACCCCTCCGACGGACGCAGAACGCTGGTCGACGTGACCGAGCCCATCCGCGCCGCCGGCCAACAGCGCCGGGCCGAACGCGCCGACAAGGCCCTGACCAATGCGCTGGCCGGAGCGGACGACACAGAGCGAGCCGCCCTCATCGCCGCACTCGAACGCCTCCACCAACTCCTCGTCGCCGGCCGTACACAGCGCCGGTTCCCGGACACGGTCACGCCCTGAACCGCCCGGTATCTCGGGAGCTGGAAGCTCAGCCCTGGTCGCTCGACTCCTGTCTCAGCAGCGTGCCATTTCCTCGGTCGGGCACAGCGGGCGTCCAGTCAGACAGTCCGGCCGACGAGTACGGAGACGTGGACCTGCTCGGGGAAGGGCTCCGCGTGCGGCAATGCCTTCCGGATGCCGTACTCGAACGCCGGCCGCTGCTCGGCCCCCGGGAGTTGCTCTGCGGGGATGGCGGAGTAGAGACCGCCGATGACCTGCTGAAAGGTCAGCTCGTCGGGGTAGGAGACCGTCGTGCTCCGCACGTCCGAAAAGCCGGCGTCTTCAAGGGCCTGTGCATACCGGATCCGGTCCTGATCGGCAGTTCCGCAGGATGCGGTCAGTTCTGTCCCGAAGTGCTGCTCCAGGCAGCTGCGCAGGGCACGGGACCAGGCGGTGTCCTGCAGCCACAGCGGTGTCCCGTTAGCGATCACGGCGATGCCTCCGCCTGCGCGGAACAGGGGAAGCAGGTCCCGGAAGAGTTCTTCGTGCCGCATCCAGTGGAGAGCCTGGCCGACGACGGTCATCGCCAGGGAAGGCTCGTGACCCAGCAGTGTTCCGAGAGCTGGGACGTCGGTGTCGGCACCGAGCACCCAGACGGCGTTGCGGACACCACGCCGGCCGGCCGCTTCATGAGCGAGGCGAAGCATGTCCGGCTCGGGATCCATCCCGATCACTGATCGGACTCGGGGGGCGAGCGGGAGGGCGAGCTGCCCTGTACCGCATCCGAGGTCCAGAACGCTGTCCTCCGGTGTCAGCAAGAAGTAGTCCTGGACGAAGTCGAGCACTTGCTCGGGATAGCCCCGCCGGAACTTCGCGTAGTACTCGGCCACTTCCCCACCGAACCCGACGGTCATGAGAGCACTATGCCGAGCCCCGTCACGACTGGAAAGCCACACAGCCCCCTCATCGCTGAGGGCGCAATGGTGAATCGCGGACCGACACGACAAGAGCCGACATCGAGCACGTACCGCAGGGGGCAGAGGTTCATCGGGCGCGGTACTTCTCGTCGCCTCAGTCCGTATCGCTCCACTGCAGCGGCGTCTCGGGCCGGTGTGTGAGCCGCTGCACGAGCGTCGGGAACAGGTAGTGCGTCGCCTCTGGGACGAGGTGCTCCTGGAGCCAGTCGACCGGGAGACGCTGGCTGAAGCTGTGTACGGCGGCCTCCTGGGCCAGGTCCAGGAGCTGAGCGGTGTTGACGGCTCGGACAGTGCGGGGAAGGGTCGGGATCATGTCGAAATGATCCCAAGAAGCCTCCGCGGCGCCGAGAGGTCAGATGAGCCGAGACATGATCTGCCGACGGGCACAAGCCCAGGCTTCCTCGAACTCCTCAAAGGTGAGTTGTTCGGGGTCGTGGCCTTCCCATTCCGAAACGGGCAGTTCGGCTGTGACCCCGAACCTGCTGTCGTACTCATCGAGGTGGCCTGCGTCGCGGGCCCGCTGCCACTCGGCGAGGGAGGCAGCTGCGACCGGGATCAGCTCAGGTCCTTCGAGTTCGACCTGCCGGGTCACCCAGCCCTCGGCGTCGACCTCGAAGTAGAACCAGGTGTCTTCCTCGTCCCAGTAACAGCGCATCCATGTGGTCACCGAGCCATGATGCCGAGCCAGATGCGCCGTGCTACTGCGCTTGTCTCATGGTTGAGCGATGAATCCTGCGGATCGGTCGAGCTGGAACGGAGAACCGGCCCAGGCTGGATCCCAGCCTTGCTCTCGTGCCTCTCGAATGCTGATAGCGACGTGAGCTGGACGAATGGGCTCCGTTTCGACGCCCACCCAGTTGCTGGGATGGGCCTGGCCGCTAGTGATGATCAGGGGCGTGCCCGGCTGACTGCTGACCGCCTCGACCGCATAGGTCATCGGCGTCCAGCAGAGTCCCTGCATGTAGGAGGGCTTCCTGCGGATCCGCCAGCGGTATTCGATCCCGTCAACGGCTGTGCGCCGGGAACCCTTCTTGTTCAGCGCCACCTTCTCCCCTCTGCTGTTGCACTCCAGCGCCGAGGCAACAGGTCCGTCCCGGGCCGGGATCTTCCGGGCTGCCGTTACAACGCGCTTTCCGAAGCGGGTCAGCTTCATGGCTCTGCCGCGTTCGGCTCGTTCGAGCAGGAGCTGCCCGAGGTCCGCTTCGAGATGGTTGACCTGGGTCACCAAGCCGACTGGTGGATGCCGAGGTCTCGGGCTGCTCCGGTGAGGGTGGGGTCTCGCGTTCCGTGGCACAGGCTGTACTCGCTGACCGGCGGTACTTTTGCTGTCTCAGGTCGGTGGCACAGCGCTCAGTCTCACGAACGTGGCACTTCCTCATGGTCTCGACCGAGCCGGATGGAATCGGCGAGCAAGGGAGTTGACTCGGCGGGCTGTGGGCTCAGTGGCGGGGAGTGTCGCTGGCCGACGACATGGGGATCAGGACGGTCTTGCCGACCAGTTCTCCGGCAGCGGCCGGGGCGCGGACCACGGCCTGGTCGGCACGCAGTCGCTCGGCCAGGTCTCCGCCCTCGACCTGGGCGGCCAGCTCGGCGATCCGAGCGAACCGGCCAGCGGCGCGGGCATGGACCGCGGGAAGGTCGACCAGTGGCAGCCGCTCGGCCACCTCGATCGCCAGCTCTCCAGCGTCGACGCGGGCCACCAGCTCGGCGAGCTGGGTGGCGTCGCTGCGCGCGAACACGTGCACCGTGCGCACCCCGCGCCCGGTATCCGGCGGGCCGGGGGTGGTGACGCTGACGAAGGCTCCGCCGTCGGCGACCAGGTCCACCAGCCGCGCGTTCTCCTCGGGGCCTGCGGGAGCCAGCTGCAGCACCACGTCGAAGTGCTGACCGGCCAGCACCTGCACCACCGGCGTCACGGCATATTCGACGATCCGGTCCGCGCCGTAGGAGCGGATCCGGTCGCGGCTGCGCGCACCCGCGGTCGCAGTCACGGTCGCACCGGTCTGCACGGCGAGTTGGACGGCGTAGCCGCCCACCGCGCTGCCCGCTCCGTTGATCAGGATGCTCTGTCCGGGCTTGAGGTCGGCGTTTTCGAACAGGGCCTGCCAGGCCGTCAGCCCGACCAGCGGCAGGGCAGCGGCGTCGGCCAGATCGACGGTGCGGGGCGCGGGGGCCAGCGCCTCGGCGGGGGCGGCAACGTATTCAGCTGCCGCGCCGGGCGCGTCCGCCGGCAGAAGCGCGACCACCGTGTCCCCCACGCTCCAGTCGGGCACGCCCTCGCCGACCTCGGTGATGACTCCGGCCAGGTCGAGGCCCGGTATGTGCGGGAAGGCCAGGGGCAGCAAGTCCTGCCGCAGTCCCGCGCGCAGGCCCGAGTCCGCGTCGTTGTACGAGGTGCCGGCCACCAGCACCACTACCTCGCCCTCACCCGCCACCGGCCGATCCGCCTCCTCGTAGATGAGGACGTCGCTGCCGCCGTAGGAGTGGTAGCGCACTGCCTTCATGACTTCTCTCTTTCGCTTGCTCTCAAGGCTCATCGGGCATCTCCCTGGGGCCCCTTGGCGAAGAGGGCTGGCCTCCGCTCGTCGGGGCTGCTGGTGTTCAGCGCAGGGTGAGCGGGGTCGCGGACGTGACGTGCGAGAGTTTCTCGGGGTTGCGGACGTAGTAGAGGCCGGTGATGAGGCCGTCCTCGACACTGATCGCCATGACACCGTCGATCTCGCCGCCCATGCGCACGAGCAGGGCCGGGTGGCCGTTGACCAGGGTCGGTTCGGTGGTGAACATGCCTTCGACCTTGCCGATGCCGCCGGCGAACATCCGGGCCACGCGCTCGGCGCCGGTCACCGGCCGCTGTGCGGCGTGCTTGAGGCCGCCGCCGTCGCTCATCAGGACGACCTCGGGGGCGAGCACGTCGAGGAGGGCCTGCGGGTCCCCGGTCTCCACGGCACGCCGGAAGGACTCCAGGACCGCCTGGCCCTCGTTCGAGGAGACCATCTGGCGGGGGCGCCGGGCGTCGACGTGCCGGCGTGCGCGGTGGGCGATCTGGCGGACGGCCGCGGGGCTCTTGTCGACGGCGGCGGCGATCTCTTCGTAGCCGATGTCGAAGACCTCGCGCAGCACGAAGACGGCCCGCTCGGTCGGTGACAGCGTCTCCAGGACCAGCATCAGGGCCATCGACACGCTCTCGGCGAGTTCGACGTCCTCGGCCACGTCCGGCGCGGTGATCAGTGGTTCGGGCAGCCAGGGGCCGACGTACGCCTCCCGGCGACGCTTCACGGTACGCAGCCGGTTGAGCGCCTGGCGAGTGGTGATCCGCACCAGGAAGGCGCGCTGGTCGCGCACCTGCCCCCGGTCGGCCTTGGCCCATTGCAGCCAGGTCTCCTGGAGGACGTCCTCGGCGTCGGCCGCCGATCCGAGCACCTCGTAGGCAACGGTGAAGAGCAGGTTGCGGTGGGCGAGGAACGTTTCGGTCACCGGTTCGGTGGCGTCGTCGCTCAACACTCGTCACTCTCCTCGTCCTTCGCGGTCGGCCTTGGCGGCCGACCGCGTTCGCGTGCGTTCACAGCAAGCCCCTCGAGACAGGCACCGGTCAGGCCGCCCGGCCGGGAGCGGTCGGTGCCTCGGTCTGGCGTGCGCCGTTGGCCTGCAGTAGCCGTCGGCGCTTGGCGACGCCTCCCGGTGCGCGGTGCAGGCGGAACGAACCGGGCTTGTGCGCCTCTCCGGACAGGTGGCCGGGGATGCTCTTGCAGACCAGTTCCTTGATCCTGGCGCCCATGCCTTCGTCGACGTGCAGCCACACGGCGACGTCCGACCGGTTGGCGAACTGGTAAATGCCGGCGCTCCGGCCGAGGCTGATGCACTGGGCGTAGAACCCCTGGTGGATGGTCTCCGGCTGCTTGCCCGCGAGTCGGCTGAGCACGGTGTCGGCGGCCCGCGCGCCCAGCGGCGTGGCGTTCAGGCAGCTCATCCGCAGCGGCTGGTTCGACGGTGCCGCCGAGTCCCCGGCCGCGAGGATCCGCGCGTCGTCCACGCTCGTCAGCGTCTCGTCCGTGAGCAGCCGGCCCACGGCGTCGGTGCTCAGCCCGCTGCGCGCGGCCAGGTCGGGAACGCCGAAGCCCACGGTCCACACGGTGACCTCGCTCAGCAGCTCACGGCTGTCGGCGAGCCGCACGGTGTCGCGGGACACGGCCGTCACCTTCGCATCCGAGCCGTCGATCACCGTCACACCGAGCTTGGCCAGTCGCTTGGCGACCGAGCGTCGGCCCCGCGTGTGCAGGTACGGGCCGAGCACGCCGCCACAGACCAGGGTCACCCGGCGACCGGCATCCGCCAGCTCGGCGGCGGTCTCGATGCCGGTAGGACCGGCGCCGACCACCGTCACGGGGGCCGCCGCAGGCGTGGCGTCGAGGGTCGCCCGGAGCCGCTGGGCCTCCTCCAGGGTGGCGATCGGGTAGGCGAACTCAGCGGCTCCGGGCACGCCCGGTTCGGCGCTGCCGCTGCCCACGGCGTAGATCAGGTAGTCGTAGTCGAGCGTGCCGCCGACCGCCAGCGGCACGCTGCGCCCGGCCGCGTCGATCCGGGTCACCGTGTCGACCACCAGCCGGACGCGCTCGGACAGCACGTCCTGGTAGGCGACGACCGCGTCGTCGGACCCGCCCACCAGCTGGTGCAGGCGGACCCGGTGGACAAGGTCCGGGCGCGGGTTGACCAGCGTCACGGTCACGTCGTCGCGCTGCGTCAGCCGGTTCGCGGCCATCACGCCCGCATATCCGCCACCGATCACGACCACATGCATGTTCCCCGTCATGGTGCCTCCTCCGTTTTCAGGTGCTCGGCCTTAAGTCACCGCGCCATCGGCGGCTGTGACAGAACGGAGTGAGCTGTGAGACGGATCACTTCACCAGCACTCCAGCCGTAGATCGTGATCTTCAGGTCTGATTCGCGGCTTGGCGGCCGTAATGGCCGACCTGGGCTCGGGCCTGATGGCGGCGTCGCCAGTCGGACCAGCCGAGCCGGTGGGCTGCACCGTGCACGGGCCGAACGACGAGCAGGCAGCACGTACTCGCGCACGTCATCGCGCACGGTGTCGGCATCCCACTTAGCCCGACCGAGCAGGTGCTGCATTCCATGCGACTGGCCTGCCCGGCTCACTCGGCGATGCTTCAGCAGTTCTCGCGCGGCAGTTCCGACAGCAGCCCAGCACCAACTCCCGCGCCCGACGCCGGGATTCAACCCGCGCGAACCGGCCCGCTGTCCGGGACCTCGAACGCCGCCTGCCAGCGGGCAGGGTCTACGCTGTGACTCGCGACCACCGCATGATCTTCAGTTTTCCCACGCCGATGATCAACGGTGGCCGCGCCCGTCCTCACCGCCCCTCGGTCACGACGTGGGCAGACGGGGCCGCATCCCTTCCATGTCCCGCAGGGGGCACGCAGCGTTCGCCCGCCGTCTCGTGCCAGGAGGACACATGCAACGCGGTGAAGTCTGGTGGGTCGACTTCGATGAGCGACGCCCGGTCGTGCTGCTCTCGGACGAGGAGTCATCCGGGTTTCAGGCGATGCAGGTCGTTGCGCCAGCGGGCGTCGATATCAGCGGCCTGGGCGTTGAAGTGGCCGTAGGAGCCCCGGAAGGAGTGCCCTTCGAAGGCGTGCTGCGGTTCGCGTTCCCCCGTCCAGGCTTTACTCCGTGCACATGGCTGACCACCGTGTCCCGGGACGACCTGATCGAGCGGGCGGGCGTGTTGTCCTCCGTGAAGCTCAGCGAGGTTGGAGAAGCCCTCCGTGCCGCTGCAGACAGGAGGGAGTGGACCCCGATGACGGCTGCCAGGATCAGCGAGATCAAAGATGCCCGCCGTCTCGAAGGACTCGAGTAGCGGACGCCTGTGCTGCCCAGCTCGATCTCGTCGACGACTGACCGCTGTCCCCTCTCCACTGCAGTCCAGCAACAAGATCACGGTCTATGGCTGGAGTGCTAGGCGCTGCCAACCTGTGACCTCGGTGCTGCGTGGAGCGGCTCCGACTGCGTTTCGGGAGGGGCGGGCGACTGCGGCCCTGACCGCAGTGCCGGCGGCTTTGGGAACCCGCGTCTGCGAGCACCAATGGCCAGCAGGCTGCTGTGGTGGGATGCAGGACGCCGCCTGGTGCGGCCGAGGTACGCCGAGGAACGCGGCTCGTGGAGCAGTCATCGGTCCGCGGGCGATACCACGCGCTGCCATGCGTACCGCCTCAGCCGACCTCTTCGACCTGTTGGCACAAGTGCCAACCTGGTGCCAGTGCGGCGGAGACTGTGCCGCGAAATCCTGGGCCCTACACCTACAGGTCAGGTCTGCGCCATGTCCACGAAGCGGGAGTAGTGGCCCTGGAAGGCGACCGTGATGGTGGCGGTGGGGCCGTTGCGGTGCTTGGCGACGATCAGGTCGGCCTCGCCCGCGCGGGGGGACTCCTTCTCGTAGGCGTCCTCGCGGTGCAGCAGGATCACCATGTCCGCGTCCTGCTCGATGGAGTTGTGGACATGGATTCCGTTGGCGACGAAATTGTGGGTGCCGAGAACCGTGGCGTCGTAGACCTCTTGCTCTCCGACCGTTTCGATGGAAACGACCTCGTCCCAGAACACATCGCTGGTGGCGAGCATCTCCAGCCCGGCGTCCGAGAAAACGTCTGCCACCCGGGAGAGCCGCGCCCGGCTCGGAGCAGACTTGTACAGGGCGCTGCCGCAGTACTTCGTGCCCGGAGCGGCCTGGAACGCTCGCGTCGTGACCGATTGCTCCCGCAGCACCGCGCGAACGGTGTCCCAGATGTCGCGCGGCACGGTGTCGAGGTTGGTGTTCGCCTTCACCTCGCGCAGCCGCTCCTCTGCTGCGACAACGTGCTTGGCCCGCGCACCGTGAACGCCGATCTCTTCGAGGAAGCGCTTCTGATCCTCCACGCCTGAAACGTCGACCGTCCACTGCGGATGGCCCCTGTCGTTGCCGACAGCCCGAACTCTGGCCCGGATGTCGGTCCTCAGCAGCAGATGCTGGAGGTCCCGGGCAAGACGCTCACTGGTCGTCGCGTAGCAGATCCGCACGGCCCCCGAAGCCGCCGAGACGGTGACCGAACCGTCCGTCGCCCACAAGTGACGGAGGAACAGCCGCACCTGCGCGTCCGGCAGCCCGAAGACCTCGGGCGGGACGAACTTCTCGTGGGCCCGCTTGCCGTAAAGCCCCATGCCGTCCAGCCACGCCGCCACCGGGTTACGGCGACCGTGCGTCAGGTGATGCGGCGACGGCAGGTGGACGTGCCACCAGCTTTCCTGGCTCACCCGCCGCGGCTCGATTCCGAAGTGCGCCGCGGCGTCCTCGACGGCGTTCAGGTTCGCCTCGTCGTTGCTCGTGTAGTGCACCGGCTGGCGTGGCGCCACGCATCCGTCGCCCAGCAGATGGGCCAACATGACGATCTCCGCCTCCGGCCAGGGCGCGGTTCGCTGCGGGGCCTCGAGCCTGCGCGGGACCGCCAGCCGAGCGCCCACCGGCAGCTCGCCCAGCGGCTTCCACCCGTCGTACGTGAGGAACGGATGGTTGGCGGTGGCCTCGATCTCCCGGCCGGAGGCCAGCTTCAGCCGGAAGACCTCCTTCACCCCACTGGGGAAGACATGCGTCATCGTCCTGGGTACGAGACGCAGCTGCTCGTCCACGGACCAGACGGGAATGTTCCGCTCGCCGCTTTCCAGCAGCTCGCCCATCGTCACCTCCGCGCCGGTGTCGGCGCGCAGCACCCGGGTGGAAGCCGTGAGGCAGCCGGACTCGCGCAAGTCCGACACCATCGGCTTCTTGTCCGTGCGCTGTTCGGGGCCGCGGTTGAGCTGGGAGAGGGCGATGACCGGGACTTCCAACTCCTTGGCCAGCAGCTTGAGGTTACGGGACATCTCCGAGACCTCCTGCTGGCGGCTCTCGGGGCGGCGGGAGCCGCCCGTCTGCATCAGCTGGAGGTAGTCGATGACGATCATCTGGAGGTCGTTGCGCTGCTTGAGGCGGCGGCACTTGGCGCGGATCTCCATCATCGACAGGTTCGGCGAGTCGTCGATGTAGAGGGGGGCGTCGGTGACCTGCGGCATCTGCCGCGCCAGCCGCGTCCAGTCCTCGTCCGTCATGGACCCGGACCGCATATGGTGCAGGGCCACTCTGGCCTCGGCGGACAGCAGCCGCATCGCGATCTCGTTGCGGCCCATCTCCAGCGAGAAGATGACGCTGGGCATGGCGTGTTTGATGGAGCAGGCCCGGGCGAAATCCAGAGCGAGGGTGGAATTGTGTGTGGGGATCATGGACCTCGTGGCGAGGTACAAATGGTCCGCGTTGTCCACCTGGACGCAGCGCACGGGCACGCTCGCCACGGGCCGCACAGAAGTGATGAACCGGGTGGGCGTGCGGGGGTAGCTGTCCCGGCCGCGTTCCTTGTGCGCCAACCGCTTGCGTTCCAGCCGGAAGACATCGTCGGGCGTGGTGAACGTGACTTCGTACGAAGTTGACGTCTCGTTGTTGCGGCCACGCACGCGACGCGTCGACCATCCGCAGCGGTAGCCGAGGCTCACGACCAGCTCCCGGAAGTCCTCGGCCAGTCGCCGGTTGGTCACGGCGAAGCTGACGGATCCGGTGCTGTCCGCGGTGCCGTCCGTGTCCAGAAGCCCGGCCAGCAGCGCTCGGCGCTGCGCCTGAGAGGCCCGCAGGTAGCTCTGGGGAATGTGCTTGTTCCCCAGCACGGTCAGGGAACGGAGGATCGCCTGGACACTGCCCTTGGTGCGCGAGCAGTCTCCGCAGCGCGGAGGGGACATGGCGGAGTGGCACGGCTTTCCGCAGTCGGCACAGTTCGTCGTCGGCTCCGGTGGTGAGACGAACCGTGCCCGGCCGCCACAGGAGCGTCCGCAGCTTCTGACGTGTGGGAGCTCGGGGAGGAATGACCTGCCGCAGACGACACACACCCGCTCGGCCGGGCGTCGGCGGGGCTCGGCCAGTTGGATTCCGTAGGTCGCCGTCGCCTCGCCCACGGGCGAGGTGAGGTACCCCTCGGCCTCGATGTTGAGCAGCACTTCCGGGTCGACCGTGGTGATGCGGGCGGCGGCGGAGTGGCCGTCACCGAGCCACGCACCCAGCAGGTACGGCGCGAGGGGGAGGTCCTGTTCGGGAAGGTCCAGGGGCGCCGCGTTGCGCACCGAGTGGTTGAGCCGGGCGTCGGCCGTTCGGCAGCGCAGCGTATCGGCGATTTCCCGGGTGGTCCTCACCGACGGGAGGACGCGTGGAGTTCTCCCGTCGCCCTTCGCGGCTGCTTCTTGTGCGGCACGGCGTGCGGCGCGGGTGTCGGTCAGCCACTGGTGCTCGGCGTCCGCGACAACGTTGGTGCCGTCGTCGAACGTTACCTCGTAGCAGTCGCGGTCCGTCATGACGTCGGTCGCCGCCGTGACCCTGGTCGGCTTGCCGTGTGCGTCGAGCAGCTCGTCCCCGACCTGGACCTCCCCCATCGTCGTCCACCCGTCCGGCGTGGGCAGCGGGGTGTCCAGCGCCAAGGCCTTGCCCATAGCAGGACGGGCGGCGATGACGATCATCTGGCCGGGGTGCAGCCCGTTGGTGAGCGAGTCGAGGTCGGTGAAGCCGGTGGGGACACCGGTCATCTGGCCGCTGCGGGAGCCGATGGCCTCGATCTCGTCGAGGGCGCCCTCCATGATGTCGCCGAGCGGTAGGTAGTCCTCGGAGGTGCGCTGCTCGGTGACGGCGTAGATCTCCGCCTGGGCGCCGTTGACGATGTCGTCCACGTCGCCGTCGGCTGCATAACCCATTTGAGTGATGCGGGTGCCTGCCTCGACCAGCCTGCGGAGGATGGCCCGCTCGTGGACGATCTCCGCGTAGTACTCGGCGTTCGCGGCCGTGGGGACCGCCTGGACGAGTGACTGGACGTACCCGGGGCCACCGACGCGGGCGATCTCCCCGCGGCGGGTCAGTTCGGCGGTGACGGTGATGGGGTCGGCGGGCTCGCCCTTGGCGTAGAGGTCGAGGATGGCCTGGTAGACCGTCTCGTGCGCGGGCCGGTAGAAGTCGTTGCCCTTGAGGACCTCGACGACATCGGCAATGGCGTCCTTGGACAGCAGCATGCCGCCGAGGACGGACTTCTCCGCCTCCAGGTCCTGCGGGGGGACGCGTTCGAACCCGCCGGCGGGGCCCTCGGGGCCGCGCTCGTGCTGCTCGGGGAGGGCCGGTGCGGAGCGGTCACCGCCGGGGCCGCTGCGGGAGCCGTTGCCGTATCCGTTGCCACGCCCGTTGCCGGAGCCGTTGCGGCGCTGGGGCGCCTGCGCCGTGACCGGGAATCCTTCCTCGGCGGCGAGGTCGGCGGCCCAGGGGTCTTCCACGTGTTCGGGCTGCTGTGTCACCCCGCCTCGCCTCCTCCCACCGGTCCTCCCAACAGGTCCCGTCGTACGCCACAGTCTTACGGCACAGCACTGACAAACGCTGGCAATCGAGCCGCCCGGCCCGGGTTACGGCGCGTCGGTGCGACGGTGAAGAAGGGGGAACGGGAGGACGGACGCTGGTACACCGTAGGCGGCCCGCACGGTTCAGCCAATCACCTTATCCACAGGGTGGTGTGGACAGTCGGGGCCAACCTGTGGAGAAGCTGCCGAAAGCTGTGCACGAGTCGGGGGACAGCGCTGTGGATTACTGTTGCCTCCTCCGCCCACTGCACGTCTGACCTGCAACTTTACCGTCCACGAGCTGTGCGGGGAAAAAACTTCTCCACTCTCTCCCCGGGAGGATCACCCAGGGTGTTCAAGCCTGCCGCGTACACGGTCAAGTAAGCGTCATACGACCCTTGCACTCATTACCTGTGGATGTTTGGATCGAACCTATGAACCCCGCTTCCCCGACCGGGCGCACCGCCGTGCGACGCCACGACCGTGAGATCATCGCGCTCGCCCTCCCCGCCTTCGGCGCGCTCGTCGCGGAACCCCTCTTCGTGATGGCCGACAGCGCCATCGTCGGACATCTCGGCACTCCCCAGCTCGCCGGACTCGGCGTCGCCGCGGCGCTCCTCCAGACCGGCGTCAACATCTTCGTCTTCCTCGCCTACGCCACCACCGCCGCCGTCGCCCGGCGGCTCGGTGCCGGAGATCTGCCCGCCGCACTCCGCCAAGGGCTGGACGGCATCTGGCTCGCGCTCATCCTCGGCGCTCTGGTCATCGCCACTGTGGTGCCGACAGCGCCCTGGCTCGTCGACGCGTTCGGCGCCTCCGCGACCGCCGCCCCGTACGGCACCACCTATCTGCGGATCAGCGCGCTCGGCATCCCCGCCATGCTCGTCGTCCTCGCCGCGACCGGTGTGCTGCGCGGGCTCCAGGACACCAAGACCCCGCTGTACGTCGCCGTCGGCGGGTTCAGTGCCAACGCCGCGCTCAACGCGCTGCTCGTCTACGGCGCCGGGCTCGGTATCGCGGGCTCCGCCTGGGGAACGGTGCTCGCCCAGTGGGGCATGGCTGCCGTCTATCTGACCGTCGTGGTGCGGGCAGCGCGACGGCACGGCGCCACCTTGCGGCCCGACCTCGCCGGAATCCGCGCCAGCGGACGGGCCGGAGTGCCGTTGCTGGTCCGTACGCTCTCGCTGCGTGCCGTGCTGATGATCGCCACGGCGGTAGCGGCCCGGTTGGGGGACGCCGACATCGCGGCCCATCAGATCACCTTGACCCTGTGGTCGCTGCTGGCCTTCGCCCTGGACGCCATCGCCATCGCGGGGCAGGCCATCATCGGCCGCTACCTCGGCGCCTCCGACGTGGCGGGGGCGAAGGCGGCGTGCCGCAGGATGGTGCTGTGGGGCGTGGTGTCCGGGGCGGTGCTGGGGGCACTGGTCGCACTGGTACGGCCGCTGTTCATGCCGATCTTCACCACGGACCAGTCCGTGATCGACCAGTTGACGCCGGTGCTGCTGGTCGTCGCCGTCACCCAGCCCATCGCCGGGGTGGTGTTCGTGCTCGACGGCGTGCTGATGGGAGCCGGTGACGGGCCCTATCTGGCGGGCGCCATGCTGGTGACGCTGGCCGCCTTCGCTCCGGTGGCCTTGGCGGTGCCGGCGCTGGGCGGCGGGCTCACGGCGCTGTGGTGGACCATCGCCGGGCTGATGATGGGCACCCGGCTGGTGACCCTCGCCCTGCGGGCCCGCTCGGGACGGTGGGCGGTGACGGGCGCGGTGCGCGCGTGAGCTGGCAACGACGGCTCCACAGACTGCAACGTACCCGGCGCACGGTGCCGCGCTTGCCCACCTTGCGCCCCTGGGGGCACCTCCCGGCCGGAGGCTGGGGGAGCAGACTGCCCGAGCGCCACGGGGGCGAAGCCCACGAATGACGGAGGGCGCACCCCTCACGGGGTACGCCCTCTCATCGGCTCAGGCCGAGCGCGGTGTCAGCCGGCCGCGACGTCGACGTCGACCGTGGCGGTCACATCGGCGTACAGCCGCACGGTGACCTGGTGGGCGCCGAGCGACTTGATGGGCGAGCCCACCTCGATGCGGCGCTTGTCCACGTCTGGGCCGCCCGAGGCCTTGATGGCCTCGGCGATGTCCGCCGGGGTGACGGAGCCGAACAGCCGGCCCTGCTCCCCGGCCCGCACCTTGAGGCCGACGCGCAGGCCCTCGAGCTGCGACTTGACCTCGTTGGCCTGCTCGATCGTCGCGATCTCGCGGATCTTGCGGGCGCGGCGGATCTGCTCGACGTCCTTCTCGCCACCCTTGGTCCAGCGGATCGCGAAACCGCGCGGGACCAGGTAGTTGCGGGCGTAGCCGTCCTTCACCTCGACGACATCGCCGGCGGCACCGAGGCCGGAGACCTCATTGGTCAGGATGATCTTCATGATGTGGTCACCCTTCCCTTAGCGCGCGGTCGAGGTGTAGGGCAGCAGCGCCATCTCACGGCTGTTCTTGACAGCCGTGGCGACGTCGCGCTGGTGCTGGGTGCAGTTGCCGGTGACCCGGCGGGCACGGATCTTGCCGCGGTCGGAAATGAACTTCCGCAGCAGGTTCGTGTCCTTGTAGTCGACGTAGGAGATCTTCTCCTTGCAGAACACGCAAACCTTCTTCTTCGGCTTGCGAGCAGGCGGCTTCGCCATGTCTCTACTCCTATGAGTTTTGCTCAGAAGGGTGGCTCGTCCGAGTAGCCGCCACCGTTGCCGCCGGGGCCACCGCCCCAGCCGCCACCGCCACCCTGGCCGCCACCGGCCGGAGCGCCCGTGGCCCACGGGTCGCCCCCGGGGGCGCCGCCGCCCTGCTGGCCGCCAGGACCACCAGGACCGCCAGGTCCACCAGGGGCACTGCCCCAGGCGCCGCCCTGGCCGCCGCCACCGCCGAAGCCGCCGCCCTGACCGCCGCGGCCCGTGGTCTTGGTGACCTTGGCCGTGGCGTTGCGGAGGCTGGCGCCGACCTCGTCGACGTCCAGCTCGTAGACCGTGCGCTTGATCCCCTCACGGTCCTCGTACGAGCGCTGCTTGAGGCGGCCCTGCACGATGACGCGGGTGCCCTTGGTGAGGGACTCGGCGACGTTCTCCGCCGCCTGCCGCCAGACCGAGCAGGTCAGGAACAGGCTCTCGCCGTCCTTCCACTCGTTGGTCTGCCGGTCGAAGGTGCGGGGGGTGGACGCGACACGGAACTTCGCGACCGCCGCACCGGAGGGGGTGAAGCGCAGCTCGGGGTCGTCGACGAGATTGCCGACGACCGTGATGACGGTCTCGCCTGCCATGGGTGAACCTCTCGGCGTGCTGCTGGCTGCTGTGGTGCCTGGTGGTGCTCGGTGGAGCTGTGGTGCGTGATGCCCGGTGTTCGGGGCTACTCGGGAGTCGGCCTCAGTGGGTCGACGGGCGGAGGACCTTGGTCCGCAGCACGGACTCGTTGAGGTTCATCTGCCGGTCGAGCTCCTTGACCACAGCGGGCTCGGCCTGCAGGTCGATGACCGAGTAGATGCCCTCGGGCTTCTTGTTGATCTCGTAGGAGAGACGACGACGGCCCCAGGTGTCGACCTTCTCGACCTTGCCGTCGCCCTCGCGGACGACGGAAAGGAAGCTCTCGATCAGGGGGGAGACAGCGCGCTCCTCCAGATCGGGGTCGAGGATGACCATCACCTCGTAGTGACGCATGTGGAACCCACCTCCTCTGGACTCAGCGGCCACGGTCGTTCCGTGGCAGGAGGGTCGTGATGCGTTTCCGCACCCATAGGGGCGCAGACGGGCCAGCCTACCTGGCTGCGGCCTTCCGGTTGAAATCCGGGGGCAACCCGGAGCAATCTGGACACCACAGATGTGAGCGGCGTTACAGTTCGCGTCGCGCTCCGTCAGGAGCCGCGTCACCCGCCAGGGGCCGCGTCACACTGTCAGGAGCTGTGTCGGGAGGTGCCGTACATGGCACAGGCAGTGCGCTGGAACCATCCTCTCTCCTACCTGAACTCCGACGGCAAGCGGCATCCCGTGGAGAACTCCTTCGCGGCCGTCACCATGCTGCTGGGGCTGGTCGCCGTGATCTCCGCGTGGTGGCCGGGGCTGCATGTACTCGGCTCGTGGACGGGCCTGGCCGGGATCCTCACCGGAGCCTGGGGCCAGTACATCTCGGCGACCACGGGTGAACGCTTCGTCACGATCATCGGGCTCGGTGCCGCGGCGGTCGGCTTCTATCTGGGTGTGGCGCACGGCGGTCTCGTGCCGTAGCGCGGCCACCACGGCAGCCCGGGGGGCGGGGCGCGGAACCGCCTCACCGGGCCTGCCCCTGGGCCGAACGGGGCGTTGCGGGGCACAGTAGGCTTCCGGCGAGCATCAGTCAGTTCGCCGGAGGAGCGTCCCGCCATGAGCCTGACCCTGAGGACCGTCAGCCGAGAGCAGCATCTGGCGTATATCCAGAGCCTGCCGTCGGCAAGCCACTGTCAGGTGCCCGCCTGGGCGGACGTCAAGAACGAGTGGCGCGCGGAGAACCTGGGCTGGTTCGACGAGCGCACGGGTCAGATGGTGGGGGCCGGGCTGGTGCTCTACCGGCAGCTGCCGAAGGTCAAGCGCTACCTCGCCTACCTGCCCGAGGGCCCGGTGATCAACTGGTACGCGCCCAACCTGGACGAGTGGCTGCGCCCGATGCTCGACCACCTCAAGAAGCAGGGCGCCTTCTCCGTGAAGATGGGCCCGCCCGTGGTGATCCGGCGCTGGGACGCGGCTGCCATCAAGAAGGGCATCCAGGACCAGGACGTCAAGCGGCTGCGGGACATCGAGGCCACCCATATCGAGCCGCGCGCCTTCGAGGTCGCCGACAAGCTGCGCAAGATGGGCTGGCAGCAGGGCGAGGACGGCGGCGCGGGCTTCGGCGACGTACAGCCGCGCTATGTCTTCCAGGTCCCGCTGGAGGGCCGCTCCCTGGAGGACGTGCACAAGAGCTTCAACCAGCTGTGGCGCCGCAACATCAAGAAGGCCGACAAGGCCGGCGTGCAGGTGGTCCAGGGCAACATGGCCAACCCGTACGACCTGGACGAGTGGCAGCGGCTGTACGAGATCACCGCCGAGCGCGACAAGTTCCGGCCCCGCCCCAAGGCGTACTTCCAGCGGATGTGGAACGTCCTGAACGCCGAGGACCCGCAGCGGATGCGGCTGTACTTCGCCGAGCACGAGGGCGAGCGCATCTCGGCCGCCACGATGCTCGTCGTCGGCGGTCACGTCTGGTACTCCTACGGCGCCTCGGCCAACCACAAGCGCGAGGTGCGGCCCTCCAACGCGATGCAGTGGCGGATGCTCCAGGACGCCTACGCACTGGGTGCGAGCGTGTACGACCTGCGCGGCATCAGCGACTCCCTGGACGAGAACGACCACCTGTTCGGCCTGATCCAGTTCAAGGTCGGCACCGGTGGGCAGGCGGCCGAGTACCTCGGTGAGTGGGACTTCCCGCTCAACAAGCTGCTGCACAAGGCGCTCGACATGTATATGTCGCGACGCTGACGCGCACCCCGCGCCAGACACGCGCTGAAACGCCTGACATCCCGAGACCCCACCAGAAAGGTTCCGTACCGGCCATGGCGCTCTCCCTCTATGTCGACACCGATCGCTGGCGGGCGCACCAGCAGACGGTGATTCAGCAGTTCCCGGGCATCGTTCCGGTCTGCAAGGGCAACGGCTACGGCTTCGGCCACGAGCGTCTGGCGGACGAGGCCACCAAGTTCGGGGCCGACATACTGGCCGTCGGTACGACCTACGAGGCGGCCCGCACCAAGGACCTGTTCGGCGGCGACCTGCTGGTGCTCACCCCGTTCCGCAAGGACGAGGAGCCGGTGCCGCTGCCCGACCGGGCCATCCGCTCGGTCTCCTCGGTGGAGGGCGTGGGCCTCATGCGCGGCGCCCGGGTCGTCATCGAGGTGATGAGCAGCATGAAGCGGCACGGTGTCACCGAGCAGGACCTGCCGCGGCTGCACGCCGCCATCGACGAGGTCCGCCTGGAGGGCTTCGCCATCCATCTGCCCCTGGACCGGGCCGACGGCTCGGACGCGGTCGAGGAGGTCATCGGCTGGATGGACCGGCTGCGGGCGGCGCGGCTGCCGCTGGAGACGATGTTCGTCAGCCATCTGAAGCCGGAGGAGTTCGCCGTCCTCCAGCAGCAGTTCCCGCAGACCCGCTTCCGGGCCCGGATCGGCACCCGGCTGTGGCTGGGCGACCACGCCGCCACCGAGTACCGCGGCGCCATCCTGGACGTCACCCGGATCGCCAAGGGTGAGCGGTTCGGCTACCGACAGGCCAAGGCGTCGGGCGACGGCTGGCTGGTCGTCGTCGCGGGCGGCACCTCGCACGGTGTGGGCCTGGAGTCCCCCAAGGCGCTGCACGGCATCACGCCCCGCGCCAAGGGTGTGGCCCGCGCGGGCCTGGCCACCGTCAACCGCAACCTCTCCCCGTTCGTCTGGGCCGGCAAGCAGCGCTGGTTCGCGGAGCCCCCGCACATGCAGGTCTCCATCCTCTTCGTCCCCTCGGACGCCCACGAGCCGCACGTGGGCGAGGAGCTGACGGCGATCCTGCGCCACACGACCACGACGGTGGACCGCACGGTGGATCGCTGAGAGCCCCGAAGGGGGCGCGGGGAACGGCGCGACCAGCCACGACGCGCCCGCAGCCCGCGACACACCGCCAGGGGCAGCCCCTTCCTGGCGAACTGAGGGGCCCGGGGACGAATCCCCGGGCCCCTTCATCGGCTAAGCCGCAGCGGCCAGCGCTCAGCGCTCGGCCTTGCCCTCGATGAAGTCCTGCACGTTCTGGCGCGCGACGTCGTCGAAGTACTGCACCGGCGGCGACTTCATGAAGTACGACGACGCGGACAGGATCGGGCCGCCGATACCGCGGTCCTTGGCGATCTTCGCGGCACGCAGCGCGTCGATGATGACACCCGCCGAGTTGGGCGAGTCCCACACCTCCAGCTTGTACTCGAGGTTCAGCGGAACGTCACCGAAGGCGCGCCCCTCCAGCCGCACGTAGGCCCACTTGCGGTCGTCGAGCCAGGCGACGAAGTCCGAGGGACCGATGTGCACATTGTCGGCGCCCAGGTCCCGGTCGGGGATCTGCGAGGTGACGGCCTGCGTCTTGGAGATCTTCTTGGACTCCAGCCGCTCCCGCTCCAGCATGTTCTTGAAGTCCATGTTGCCGCCGACGTTCAGCTGCATCGTGCGGTCCAGGATCACACCGCGGTCCTCGAACAGCTTGGCCATCACACGGTGGGTGATGGTGGCGCCGACCTGCGACTTGATGTCGTCACCGACGATCGGCACACCGGCGGCGGTGAACTTGTCCGCCCACTCCTTGGTGCCCGCGATGAAGACGGGCAGCGCGTTGACGAAGGCGACCCCGGCGTCGATGGCGCACTGCGCGTAGAACTCGACGGCCGACTGGGAGCCGACGGGCAGGTAGCACACCAGGACGTCGGCCTGGGAGTCCTTGAGCGCCTGAACGACGTCGACGGGGGCGGCGTCGGACTCCTCGATGGTCTCCCGGTAGTACTTGCCCAGACCGTCGTAGGTGTGGCCGCGCTGCACGGAGATGCCGGTGGGCGGCACGTCGCAGATCTTGATGGTGTTGTTCTCGCTGGCGCCGATGGCGTCGGCCAGGTCGAGGCCCACCTTCTTGCCGTCGACGTCGAAGGCGGCGACGAACTCGATGTCGCGCACGTGGTAGTCGCCGAACTGGACGTGCATCAGACCCGGCACCCTGGCGTCCGGGTCGGCGTCCTTGTAGTACTCGACGCCCTGGACCAGCGATGCGGCGCAGTTGCCCACGCCGGCGATGGCTACGCGAACCGAACCCATTCCGGTTGCTCCCTGTGTGTACTCGCTGAGGCGCGCGACGGAACGCGGCCTCATGTGTCGGTGTTGTCGGACGGACCCGGCGCTGGACGGTCCGGACCGGTCTCCCGCGCCGGGCGCCCCGAACGCTCGGTCCCGTTCCGCTCGCTCTCGATGAGTTCGCTGAGCCAGCGGACCTCGCGCTCCACGGATTCCATCCCGTGGCGCTGCAGTTCGAGCGTGTAGTCGTCGAGGCGCTCGCGCGTACGGGCGAGAGAGGCGCGCATCTTCGCGAGCCGCTCCTCCAGCCGGCTGCGGCGTCCTTCCAGCACACGCATGCGGACATCGCGCGAGGTCTGGCCGAAGAACGCGAAGCGGACGCCGAAGTGCTCGTCCTCCCAGGTGTCGGGACCCGTCTGGGAGAGGAGGTCCTCGAAGTGCTCCTTGCCCTCGGCCGTCAGCCGGTAGACGATCTTCGCCCGGCGCCCGGCGAGCGGTGCCGCCTGTGCGCGTGCGGGCTGCTGCTCCTCCGGCTGCCCGCTCGGCTCCTCCACCAGCCAGCCGCGCTGTACCAGCGCTTTGAGGCATGGGTAGAGCGAGCCGTAGCTGAAGGCACGGAAGACGCCGAGCGAGGTGTTGAGCCGCTTGCGCAGCTCGTACCCGTGCATCGGTGACTCGCGCAGCAGACCGAGTACGGCGAACTCGAGAACGCCTGAGCGCCTGCTCATCGTCGCCCACCTCCGTCCACTACCGCTCGTCCCGCACATGTCTTGGCACGTGGCTCTGCGCGGGTCGTTGCACGTGTCTCGCTCTGATGTATCGACTCGATACATCTCGACGATAGAACGCTGCTTCGGAAGCGACAAGAGGGGGGTCGGTGAAGGGACTCACATCACCGATTCACCGCAGTACCTTTGCGTCGATTGAGGCGAATACGGCCTAAGGAAGGTTTTGGAGCTGCGTAGTCTGTCCGCTGTGCAGACCACCGGGAACCATGCGATGCGAGTGAGCGTCCTCGTCCCCGGTGCAGTGCGCCCGGGCCTGGTCCTTCCATCCCGGCGCACTCGGGGGGACCAGATGCCAACTGCCACCTTCAGGCGCAAGGGCCGCCTGCCCGAGGAGTAGCTGTTCCAATGAGCGGAAACCGTCGAAAGCCGCCGCAGGGGCGCGGCCGTCGTGCGGCGCAGCCGCCACCGTCGCCCGGTCGTCGCGCAGCATCGCGCGGGGGCGGGCAGGCACCGCCCTCCACACCGGGCCCCGACGGGTACGGCCGCCGAGCTGCGCAAGGCCACCGGTCGGAGTCGGGCGCGCCCGGACACGGTGGCCGCGCGGAGGCCAGGAGAGCCGCACAGGGCGGCGGACGACGGCGCGCCGCCGCGGCGGCGGCCGGCGCACAGGGCGGCCGCCGCGGTGGCGGCGGCCGGGGCCGCGGGCGCGGGGCACCCGAGCGCAAGCGCTTCATCGACTACCCACGCGCGGGCAAGTACGGCGTACGGCGCTGGATCCCGTCCTGGAAGCTGGTCACGGGACTGTGCTTCGGCTTCTTCGCGCTGATGGTGGGCCTGGCGGGGATCGCCCTGGCTCTCGTGGACATCCCGAACCCGAAGCTGGCCGCCAAGCAGGAGAAGAACGTCTACTACTGGAAAGACGGCACCCAGATGGTGGTCGCCGGCGGTGGTGACCACAACCGGCAGATCGTCGGCATCAACGAGATCCCCGAGTCCATGCAGTGGGCCGTCATCGCCGCCGAGAACGAGTCCTTCTACCAGGACAGCGGCGTCGACCCGATGGGTATCGCGCGGGCGATAGGCCGGATGGCGATGGGCGGTGAGACCCAGTCCGGCTCCACCATCACCCAGCAGTATGTGAAGAACACCTACCTGGATCAGTCGCAGACCATCGCGCGTAAGGCCAAGGAGCTGCTGATCTCCGTCAAGGTCGGCGCGAAGATGGAGAAGAAGGACATCCTCGCCGGCTATCTCAACACCGGCTACTACGGGCGCGGCGCCTACGGCATCCAGGCCGCGGCGCAGGCCTACTACCGGGTGGACGCGAATCAGCTCAGCGCCAGTCAGAGCGCCTTCCTGGCCGCCACGCTGAACGGGCCGAACCTCTACGACCCGGCGGGCGGTGTCGGCTCGGCCGCCACCCCGGAGAAGAACCGCAAGCGGGCCGAGGCCCGCTGGTCCTGGACGCTGGACCGCGAGGTGGCCATCGGCAAGATGAAGAAGTCCACCCGCGACGCGATCAAGGACAAGGGCTTCCCGATGCCCAAGGACCCGAAGAAGTCGACCCAGCTCAAGGGGCAGATCGGCTATCTGGTGGACCTGGCGAACAACTACATCACCAACGACTCCACCGGCAGCGGCATCTCCGAGCGCCAGCTCAAGCAGGGCGGCTACCGCATCCACACCACCTTCGACAAGAAGAAGGTGACCAAGCTGCGGAAGACCGTCGAGCAGGTCCGGAAGGAGAACATCGACCCGGACAAGCGCGATGTCGACAAGTATGTGCAGTTCGGCGGGGCCTCCGTACGGCCGCATGACGGCGCGATCGAGGCCATCTACGGCGGCGCCGACGCGACCACGCACTTCAGGAACAACGCCGACTACACCGGTGTCCAGGTGGGCTCCACGTTCAAGCCGTTCGTGATGGCCGCGGCGATGCGGGACGGGGTGCGCGATCCGGACGGCCCGGAGGTGCAGGGCCCGGACATGCGCACCAAGGTCTCGCCGAAGAGCATCTACAACGGCGACAACAAGGTGAAACTCCGGAACTACGACGGCAGCGTCTGGCACGACAAGGACGGCAAGGAGTGGCACCAGAGGAACGACGGCAATGAGAGCCGCGGGATGATCACCCTGCGGACGGCCATGCAGTTCTCGGTGAACACCCCCTTCATCCAGCTGGGCATGGACGTCGGCCTCGACAAGGTGAAGCAGGCGTCACTGGACGCGGGCGTCAACGAGGACAGCCTCGCCAAGACCACCCCCACCTTCTCCCTCGGCACCTCGGCGCCGAGCGCCATCCGGATGGCCAGCGCCTACGGCACCTTCGCCACCAGCGGTACGCACGCCGAGCCCTACTCGGTCACCAAGGTCGAGCGGAAGGGCAAGGTCGAGTACCAGCACAAGAAGCAGACCAAGCCGGCCTTCGACCGGCCGGTCGCCGACAACATCACCAACATGCTGGAGACCGTGGTCCAGAAGGGCACCGGTACCACGGCGAGGGCCCTGGGCCGCCCGGCGGCGGGCAAGACGGGTACCACGGACGACAACAGGTCGGCCTGGTTCACCGGCTACACCCCGCAGCTGTCCACCTCGGTCGGCATGTGGCGGGTCGACGACAAGGCCAAGTCGCAGAAGTTCCTGAAGATGTATGGCGTGGGCGGCCAGAAGTCCATCCACGGCGCCTCCTTCCCGGCCGAGATCTGGACGAAGTACATGAAGGAGGCCCTGAAGGGCACCGAGGTCAAGGACTTCCCGGTGCCGGAGCCGATCGGCGAGAAGGTCTACGGCGACGGCGCGAGCCCCGATCCGACACCGACCGAGACCTCGGCACCGCCGTCCCCGTCCGAGAAGCCCAGCGAGACGCCGTCCGACGAGCCCTCGGAATCGCCGTCGAACTCCCCGTCCTCGTCGAACTCGTCCTGCCCTCCGCTCGATCCGAGGTGTGACGACGACCAGGACAACGGCGGGAACAACAACGGTGGCAACGGCAACGGCGGAACGGACGGCCCGGGCGGAGGACCGGGCGGTGACACGGGTGATACCGGCGACACCGGCGACAACGACTCCGGTGGGATCTTCGGTGGCCCCGCCGGCAGCCGAAGAGAGTGAGGGGACGGCACGGTCCCTGACCTGACGGGAGGGCCCTGGCCTTGACGGGAGGGCCGCGACCTGACGGGAGGGCCGAGGGCCCGAGGGCCCTCGCCCGAACGGCCCGGTTCCAAAGGCCTACGACAACGGCCCATGACAACGGCCCCCGGCTCGGACTCCGAGCCGGGGGCCGTTGTCATGGGCGGTGTGCGGCAGGATGAAGTCCATGACGAGCGCCCCCACCGCACGGACTCCCGCTCCGCAACCCGGCCGGCCACCCGCCGCGCGTCCCGTCGTCCGCCCCACGGACCACGACGAGGTGGCGACAGCCGCGAGCGAAGTGGCCGGCGGCCCGGCGGGACGGCGCGCCGTGGAAGGGACGGGCTGGTGGACCCCGGTCCGCGTCGTGGTGGCGGTCGCGCTGGGGATGTACGCGCTCGGCATGCTGCAGAAGCTGCCGTGCCTGGACGGTGCCTGGTTCTCCGGACAGACCTCGCAGTACGTCCACGCCTGCTACTCCGACATCCCCCACCTCTACAACGGCCGGGGCTTCGCCGACGGGCTCGTGCCCTATCTCGACCGCATCCCCGACCGGATCTCCGGCGGAATGGAGTACCTCGAATACCCGGTGCTGACCGGGGTGTTCATGCAGATCGCGGCCAAGCTCACGGTCGGCGGGGACTCGCTGCGGCAGGACGAGCAGCTCTACTGGGTGATCAACGCGGGCATGCTGATGGTCTGTCTCGCCGTGCTGATCGTCTGCGTGGTCCGTACGCACCACAACCGCCCCTGGGACGGCATGCTCGTCGCACTGGCGCCGGGGCTGGCGCTGACGGCGACCATCAACTGGGATCTGCTGGCCGTCGCGATGACGGCGGTGGGGATGCTGCTGTGGGCCCGCTCGCGGCCGTTGGCCGCGGGCGTGCTGCTCGGTCTGGCGACGGCGGCGAAGCTCTACCCCGTGCTGCTGCTCGGCCCGCTGCTGGTGCTGTGCTGGCGGGCGGGACGCTGGGGGGCCTTCGGCCGGGCGGCCGGGGGAGCCGCCGCCTCGTGGGCCGTGGTGAACGTACCGGTGATGCTGCTGTCCTGGGACGGCTGGGCGAAGTTCTACACCTTCAGTCAGGAGCGGCCGGTGGACTTCGGTTCACTGTGGCTGATCATCCAGCAGCGAACCGGACGTACGTTCGATGACGCCAATATCTATGCCACTCTCCTGATGGTTCTGGGCTGTGCGGGCGTCGCCGCGCTCGCGCTGTGCGCGCCCCGCCGCCCCCGGTTCGCCCAGCTCGCCTTCCTGGTGGTCGCGCTGTTCGTGCTGACCAACAAGGTCTACTCGCCGCAGTATGTGCTGTGGCTGATCCCGCTGGCGGCGCTGGCCCGCCCCCGGTGGCGTGACTTCCTCATCTGGCAGAGCTGCGAGGCGCTCTACTTCCTCGGCATCTGGATGTATCTCGCCTACACCGGCTCCGACAAGCACCAGGGGCTCCCCGAGGACGGCTATCAACTGGTCATCGCCGCGCACCTGCTCGGCACGGCGTATCTGTGCGCCATGGTGGTGCGCGATGTGCTGCGGCCCGAGCATGACCCGGTCCGCAGGGACGACGGCTCCGACGACCCCGGGGGCGGCGTACTGGACCGGGCCCCCGACGCGTTCACCCTGAGCTCCCTCGCCCACCGGCCGGCACCTCAGCGCTCTTCCGGCGCTGCGCAGCGAGCTGCCGTGCGCTGGGGCGCGACACTGCGGGAGTGAGACAGGGCGACGGGCGAGGCGAACATCGCCGTTTCACGTGAAACCGCCGGACTCCGTTTCGACTGTGTGAGGCTGTCCCCATGTCCGTCGCCCGCGACCTGCGCACCCTGCTCCGTTTTCCGGACTTCCGGAAGCTGCTGACGGTCCGGCTGCTCTCTCAGCACGCCGACGGCATCTATCAGGTCGCGCTGGCCGCATACGTAGTCTTCTCCCCCGAGAAGGAGACCTCCCCCGCCGCCATCGCCTCCGCGATGGCGGTGCTGCTGCTGCCCTACTCCCTCCTGGGACCGTTCGTCGGTGTCCTGCTGGACCGCTGGCGGCGGCGGCAGGTTCTCTTCCTCGGCAACCTCCTGCGCACCGCGCTGGCTGCGGCCACCGCCGCGCTCGTCTTCGGGGCCGTCCCCGAGTGGCTGGTCTACCTCTCGGCGCTCACCGTCACCGCGATCAACCGCTTCGTCCTCGCCGGGCTCTCGGCCGCGCTGCCCCGCGTCGTGGACGCTGAGCGCCTTGTCATCGCCAACTCCCTCTCCCCGACAGCGGGAACGCTGGCTGCGACCCTCGGCGGCGGTGTGGCCTTCGTGGTGCGCTATCTCGCCCCCGGTACGGGACGCGAGGCGGATGCCCTCGTGCTGCTGACGGGGGCCGCGGTCTATCTGCTGGCCGGCCTCGCCTCCCTGCGGATGGGCAAGGATCTGCTCGGCCCCGATCCCACCGAGGTGCAACCCCGCGTGCTGGTCGCCGTTGCCGGCACCGCGCGGGGGCTGCTGGCCGGGCTGCGCCATCTCCGTGCGCGCCCGACGGCGGCCTATGCGCTGACCGCCTCCGCACTGATGCGGTTCTGCTACGGCGCGCTGACGGTCACGGTGCTGATGCTGGCCCGGTACGCATGGAGCGGGAGCAACCGGACCGAAGGCGGGCTGCAGCTGCTGGGGGTCGCACTGGGCCTGTCGGGACTGGGCTTCTTCGTCGCCGCCGTCATCACGCCCTCGGCGGTGCGGCGGGTCGGCATCTTCGGCTGGATGGCACTGTGCGCGGCCGTCGCCGCGGTGCTGGAACCCGCGCTGGGGCTGTCCTTCCAGCCCGTGCCGATACTGCTGGCCGCCTTCGTGCTGGCGCTCGTCACCCAGGCCGGAAAGATCGCCACGGACACCGCCGTACAGATCTCCGTCGACGACGCCTTTCGTGGACGGGTCTTCTCCCTCTACGACATGCTCTACAACGTCGCCTACGTCGGCGCTGCCGGAGTGGCCGCCGTCATTCTGCCGCCGGACGGGCGCTCCACGGTCATCGTGGTCGGGGTGGCGGTGCTGTATGCGGCCATCGCCGCCGCGCTCTTCCGTGTTTCACGTGAAACGAAGCGCGGTGGAACGGACCGGGTCAGCCCTTCTGGCGGCCGTCCTCCTGCTGGGCCCACCACTTCTTGAGCTCCGCGACGGCCGCGTCGCGGCCCAGCGGTCCATGCTCCAGTCGCAGCTCCAGCAGATGCTTGTAGGCCCGCCCCACCACGGGGCCCGGCCGCACACCCAGCTCCTGCATGATCTCGTTGCCGTCCAGGTCGGGCCGGAGGGCATCCAGCTCCTCCTGCTCCTGGAGCCGCGCGATGCGCTCCTCCAGGCTGTCGTACGCGCGGGAGAGCGCCTGCGCCTTCCGCTTGTTCCGGGTGGTGCAGTCCGAGCGGGTCAGCTTGTGCAGCCGGCTCAGCAGCGGACCGGCGTCCCGTACATAGCGGCGCACGGCCGAGTCGGTCCACTCGCCCGTGCCATAGCCGTGGAAGCGCAGATGCAGCTCGACCAGCCGCGAGACGTCCTTGATCATCTCCCCCGGGTACTTCAGCGCGGCCATCCGCTTCTTGGTCATCTTGGCGCCCACCACCTCGTGGTGGTGGAAGGAGACCCGGCCGTCCTTCTCGAACCGCCGCGTCCTCGGCTTGCCGATGTCGTGCAGCAGCGCCGCCAGTCGCAGCGTCAGATCGGGACCGTCCTCCTCCAGGTCGATCGCCTGGTCCAGCACGGTCAGCGAGTGCTCGTAGACGTCCTTGTGCCGGTGGTGCTCGTCGCGCTCCAGCCGCAGGGCGGGCAGCTCCGGCAGCACCCGATCGGCGAGCCCGGTCTCCACCAGCAACCGCAGCCCCTTGCGCGGGTTCGGGGAGACGAGCAGCTTGTTCAGCTCGTCCCGGACCCGCTCCGCAGAGACGATCTCCATCCGGCCCGCCATCTCCTTCATGGCGGCCACGACCTCCGGCGCGATCTCGAAGTCGAGCTGAGCAGCGAAGCGCGCGGCACGCATCATCCGCAGCGGATCGTCGGAGAAGGACGACTGCGGGGTGCCCGGCGTACGCAGCCGGCGGGCGGCCAGGTCCTCCAGTCCCCCGTGCGGGTCGACGAACTGCTTCTCCGGCAGGGCGACGGCCATCGCGTTCACCGTGAAATCACGGCGGACGAGGTCTTCCTCAATGGTCTCGCCGTAGGAGACCTCGGGCTTGCGGGAGGTGCGGTCGTAGACCTCCGACCGATACGTCGTCACTTCGAGGACAAAGTCGGATTTCTTGATCCCCACGGTGCCGAAGGCGATGCCCACCTCCCAAACCGCATCCGCCCAGGGCCGCACGATCGTGAGCACATCCTCGGGCCGCGCGTCGGTGGTGAAGTCCAGATCGTTGCCGAGCCGGCCCAGCAGTGCGTCCCGTACCGATCCACCGACCAGAGCGAGACGGAAACCCGCCTCCCGGAAACGGCGCGCTAGCTCGTCCGCCACCGGTGAGACCCGCAGCAGCTCGCTCACGGCGCGCCGCTGCACCTCACTGAGCTGCTCGGCTGCCGGTCGGTCCACTACGGGCTCCCCGGGCACGGCGGTGGGCTGGTCCTGGCTGTCACTCTTGGCGTTCGGCACAACAGCACAGGTTACGTTGCCACCCCGCCCCGAGGCGCCCCCGTTCCGGCTCCCGCCCACCGGGGCACGGCGCCGACGGTTACCAGGCCGATACGACGCCGGGTGATCATGTGGTGGACGGCGCGGCACTTCCACCCTCCAGGCATCGTTACCATCAGGCGAACGGGACGACGACCGACGACGGGATGGACGTGCGCGTGGCCGAGGCGGCTGAGAGCCAGGCTCCCCCTGGTCCAAGGGGAACGGCTGGCCCAAGGGGGACGAACCGCTGGAGGCGACGGGCCGCGGTGCTCTTCCTCGCCGCCTTTCCCGTGCTGACAGGGGTGCTCCCCACGGCAGCTTCCGCGGCTCCCGCGGCTTCCGCCGCCTCCGTGGCGCCTGCGGGCACCGCCCCCCAGGCCGCAGCACCGGCGAAGGCGTCGGCGAAGGAGTCGGCCCGCACCGGCACCGGCTCCCGCAGCGCACGGATCTCCCTCAACGAGGTCACCCCCTCCGTCCCGGAGCAGGGCGACACCCTCACCTTGAGCGGCACCGTCACCAACACCAGCAACACGACGCTGACCCGGCTGCGCCTGACCCCGCGCATCGGGCCCACCCTCACCTCCCGCAGCGGCATCGAGCAGGCCGCGCGCCGCAAGGGTTATCTCCCCGGCGCCGACGGCACCGAGGTCCCCGGCGACCACGGCGCGAAGCTCAGCGGTCTCGCCTCCGGGGTCACCCGCTCCTTCACGCTCAAGATCCCCGTCAGCGACCTCCGCCTGAGCACCGACGGCGTCCACCAGCTCGGCGTCTCCCTCACCGGGCAGACCCGCAGCCGCCCCTACGACCAGATCCTCGGCATGGGCCGTACCTTCCTGCCCTGGCAGGAGGAGGCGTCCGACCACCGGACCCGGTTCACCTATCTGTGGCCGCTGATCTCCACTCCGCACGTCACAGCGCGCACCCAGTCCGACAGGCAGCAGACCCCGGTCTTCCGCGATGACACGCTCGCCAAGGAACTGGCACCCGGCGGCCGCCTCCAGCAGATGCTGGAGCTCGGCAAGGACCTGAACGTCACCTGGGTCATCGACCCCGATCTGCTCGCGAGCGTCGACATGATGGCGGGCCGCTACCGGGTGCACAAGCCGGGCGGCGGTCCGGACGACACCGTCGCAGGAAAGGGCCAGGAGTACGCCAAGCAGTGGCTGGCCGAGCTCCAGGAGGCCGTCGACGGCAAGGAGGTCGTCGCCCTCCCGTTCGCCGACCCCGATCTGGCCTCGCTCGCCCACCGCGGCACACAGGTCCGCGGGGCGCTCAGCTCGCTGGGCCAGGCCACCAGGCTGGCCAGGGAGACGGTCGAGGTGGTGCTCCACGTGAAACCGAGCACCGACTTCGCCTGGCCCTACAAGGGCGCCGTGGACTCCTCCATCGTGGACGTCGCCACCTCGGCGGGCGCACACAACGTCATCGCCCGCAGCGACAGCGTGCGCGAGCACGGACTCTCCTACAGCCCCACCGCCGCCCGCCCCATCGGCAGCGGCAACACCGCACTGGTCGCCGACGCACCGCTGTCCACCGCTTTCGAGGGCGACCTCTCCCGCGCCGGAGCCTCCTCGCTGGCCGTCCAGCGGTTCACCGCCCAGTCCCTCGCGCTCGCCCGGCAGGTTCCCTCCCGCACCCGCAGCGTCGTCGTCGCCCCGCAGCGCATGCCCAGCGTCTCCCAGGCCCAGGCCATGGCGGCCGGCATCAAGGCACTCGGCCGCAGTGGCTGGGCCGAGACCAGCAGCCTGGCCGACGCCGCCAAGGCCAAGCCGGACCCCGGCGCACGGCGCAAGATGCCCGCCCCCTCCGCCTACCCCTCCTCGCTGCGCAAGACGGAGCTGCCCACCGCCGCCTTCGAGCAGGTACGGAAGACCAAGGACGGGCTGGAGGACTTCACCCAGATCCTCAGCAAGGCCGACCGCGTCATGCCACCCTTCACCACCGCCATAGACCGTGAGGTCTCCAACGCCTGGCGGGGCGAGCGCCGCGCCGCACGGGGCTACCGCGACAACGTGGAGGAGTACCTGCTGGAACTGCGCGGCGCGGTCAAGCTCATCAAGAAGTCGGACATCACCCTCTCCGGGCGCGAGGCCACCATCCCGGTCACCGTCCAGAACAACCTCGCCCAGGGCGTGGACGGGCTCGTCCTGGAGCTGAGCTCCAGCCGGGTCGGCCTGGATGTGGGCGACCCCAAGCGGGTCAAGGTCGACGGGGAGCACACCCAGACCCTCAAGTTCGACACCACCGCCAAGAACAACGGCCGCGCCTATGTGTACGCCCAGCTCTACACCCAGGACGGCGACCGCTACGGCAAGGTGATGAAGTTCCAGGTCAACGTGACCTCCATCACCTCGACCGTGCTCCTGGTGATCGCGGGCGGCGTGCTGCTGATCGTGCTGGCCGGTATCCGGATGTACACCCAGCGCAAGCGCTCCGGCCCGGCCCCCGACCCGGACGCACCGCTGGAGCAGCCGGACGCGGACGGGGACACGGACGGCTCCGACGACGCCTCGGCGGATGCCTCCGAGAACGCCCCGGAGAACGACCCCGAGGACGCTTCCGAGAAGGCCTTCGAGAACGCCTCCGAGAAGGACAGGTCGGATGGCGACGCGCCGGGGGCCACCGCCACCGGGGAGGCAGCAGGAGTCCTGGACGCCGCGCACGGTGACGGGGACGACACCGAACGGGAAAGCGACAACCCCCCGGCCGCGGGTGAGAAAGTGGACCGTTGACTCATCCGGGCGAGCAGGGGCAGGGGTAGGTAGCGAAGATGAACGCGCCGTATGGCGGCGACCGGGGCCGGACCCCCGGTGACGGCTCTGGCCAGCCGGAAGACGCGTACGTGCCGGACGCGTACGGGCCCGACCCGTACGACGAGCGCGATCCCTCGGCCCAGGGCCCGCACGCCTGGCAGCCTTCCCCCGACCGGCAGCCCTACCAGGAGCAGCAGCCTTTCCCCGACCGGCACCCCCAGCAGGGCGGGCAGCCCCAGCAGGGCGGGCAGCCCCAGCAGGGCGGGCAGCCCCAGCAGGGCGGGCAGCCCCAGCAGGGCGGGCAGCCGTACCAGGGCCAGTCGTACCAGGAGAGCCAGCCGTACCAAGGGGGCCGGCCGTACCCGGGAGGGCAGGCCTACCAGGGAGGGCAGGCGCCTCAGGGAGGGCAGGCGCCACAGTCCCCGCAGGCGCCACAGCCGTCGCCGGCGCCGGCCGACGCCTTCGCGCACCTCTACCGCGACCAGGGCCACGCCCCACCGCAGCACCCTCACTCGCCACCGCCCCCGCCCCCGCCCCAGCAGACCGGCCCGCCCCCGGCCCCGTACCAGGGCCCGCCCCAGGGCCGGAACCAGGGCCAGGGGCCCGGCCATGGCCAGCAGCCTCCGTTCCACCCCGAAGCCACCCAGCCGCCGCAGCCCTACCCGCCCGAGCCCGGGGCGCCCGGCGCCGCCGAAGAGCCTTCCGCGCAGACGGTCAACCTCGGCACCGTCGCTCCCAGGGCGGCCCCGCCAGCAGCAGGGGATGCCGCCGCGCCCGCCAAGACCGGCGGCGGGGGAGGGCTCCTCAAGTCCAGCGCCATCATGGCCGCGGGCACGATGGTCTCCCGGCTCACCGGATTCGTCCGCTCCGCGATGATCGTCGCCGCGCTCGGCGCCTCGGCCCTCGGTGACAGCTACCAGCTCGCCATCACGCTTCCGACGATGCTCTACATCCTCACCGTCGGCGGCGGCCTCAACTCCGTCTTCGTCCCGCAGCTCGTCCGGTCCATGAAGGACGACGAGGACGGTGGGCAGGCGTATGCGAACCGGCTGCTGACGCTGGTCGCCGTGATCCTGGGCGGACTGGCCGTGGCCGCCGTCTTCGCCGCACCGCTGCTGGTGCGGCTGATGTCGGTCAAGCTCGCCGAGAACCCGGCCGCCAACGAGGTCACCACCACCTTCGTGCGCTACTGCCTGCCCTCGATCTTCTTCATGGGCATCCACGTGGTGATGGGCCAGGTACTCAACGCGCGGGGCCGCTTCGGCGCCATGATGTGGACCCCGGTCCTCAACAACATCGTCATCATCACGACGATCAGCATGTTTCTGTGGGTGTACGGCACCGCCGACACCTCGGACCTGACCGTCAACACCATCCCCCCCGAGGGCGTACGGCTGCTGGGCATCGGCACCCTGCTGGGCCTGGTCGTCCAGGCGCTGGCGATGATCCCCTATCTGCGGGCCGCCGGGTTCCGTATCCGGCCCCGCTTCGATTGGCGCGGCCACGGCCTGGGCAAGGCGGCCAAGCTGGCCAAGTGGACCATCCTGTTCGTGCTCGCCAACCAGGCCGGCGTACTGGTCGTCTCCCAGCTGTCCACCTGGGCAGGCACCACCGCCGCCCAGGACGGCCACTCCGGCACCGGTTACATCGCCTACTCCAACGCCCAGCTCATCTGGACCATGCCGCAGTCGATCATCACCGTCTCGGTGATGGCGGCGCTGCTGCCCCGCCTCTCCCGCTCCGCCGCCGACGGTGACACCGGCGCGGTGCGCGACGACATCTCCCAGGGGCTGCGCAACTCGGCCGTCGCCATCGTCCCGATCGCCTTCGGCTTCGTGGCGCTCGGCATCCCGATGTGCACCATGATCTACGGCTCGGCGGGCGAGGACGCGGCCCGTTCCATGGGATACATGCTGATGGCCTTCGGCCTCGGCCTGATCCCGTACTCGGTGCAGTACGTCGTGCTGCGCGCCTTCTACGCCTACGAGGACACCCGCACCCCGTTCTTCAACACGGTGATAGTGGCCGCCGTCAACGCCGCCGCCTCCGCCCTGTGCTTCCTGCTGCTTCCCGCCCGCTGGGCAGTCGTGGGGATGGCCGCCTCCTACGGGCTCGCCTACATCATCGGTGTCGGCATCGCCTGGCGCCGGCTCCGCAACCGGCTGGGCGGCGATCTGGACGGGCGGCATGTGATCCGTACGTACACCAGGCTGGCGGGTGCCAGCGTCCCGGCCACCATCGCCGCGGGCGCCGCGGCCTGGGGCATCACCCATGCGCTGGGTGTCGGCACCCTCGGCTCGATCGCCGCCCTCGTCGGTGGAGGGATCGTTTTGGGCGCGGTTTTCGTCCTAGCGGCGAAGCGCATGCGCATCGAGGAGATGACGGCGATGCTCGGCATGGTCCGCGCCAGGCTCGGCCGATGAAAAACCCGGCCGGAAACCGGCGTATACAACCATCATTCGCCCCCGCGTGTCGTGCATAGCGGCGAGGTGTAGGCACAATGTTTTTGGCCGTTTCCAGGAAAACGGCCACAACGGATGGGGAGGCAGGAACGACGGTGGCGGAACGGAGCACAGCCGCTGTCGGCGTGGCCGAGACCAGCGGTGCGAACGACGAACCGCTGACCGCCCAGCAGGACGGGGCCACGGGCGACGGTGCGACGGACGCGACGAACGGACACAGTCACGACGCCGGGGCTTCCCCGCACAAGGAGGCCTCCACCCACCCCTCCGACGCCGCACCTCTGACGGAATCCCCCGGTGCCACGTCCGGCGCGGAGTCCCCCGAAGGGACCAGCGCCGCCGAGCCGGATCCCGCCGACCCGGAAGCGGGCCCAGCAGACCCGGGAGCCGCCTCGGAATCGGCCCCGGAACCGGGCCCCGACGCCGCTGAGACCTCCGCCGCCTCCCCTGCAGACCCCGCGGGCCCCGCGGACCCTGCGGGCCCCGAAGAGACGTCCGCCGCCGAGACCTCCGCCGACGAAGCCGGTACCGAACCAGACGCCGTAACCGCTGCCGAGGTTGACACTGCGGCCGAAGAAACCGCGGGCAAGGCGGCGGCGAAGACCAAGAGCGGCCCAAAGGACGACCCGAGGGACGAGCAGAAGAACAGCGCCAAGGAGCCCGCCGAGGGGCGGGTGCCGGAGCTGCACAGCGGTCACAAGCTCGCCCGGCGCTATCGCCTCGAAGAGTGCGTCACCCGCCTCGACGGCTTCAGCAGCTGGCGTGCCGTCGACGAGAAGCTCCGCCGCGCCGTCGGGGTCCATGTGCTGCCCGCAGGGCACGCCCGGGCCCGGCAGGTGCTCGCCGCGGCACGCTCGGCCGCTCTGCTCGGCGACCCCCGGTTCGTGCAGGTCCTCGACGCGGTCGAGGAGGACGACCTGGTCTACGTCGTCCACGAGTGGCTGCCCGACGCCGTCCCGCTCAACGAGCTGCTCGCCGCGGGCGCGCTGGAACCGCACGAGGCCTACCAGCTCGTCAGCCAGCTCGCCCAGGCACTGGCCGCCGCGCACCGTGAGGGGCTCGCACATCTGCGGCTGACGCCGTCCTGTGTGCTCCGCACCGGCATGGGCCAGTACCGCATCCGTGGGCTCGCCGTGAACGCCGCCCTGCGCGGCGTCACCAGCGACCATCCGCAGCGGGACGACACCGAGGCGATCGGCGCGCTGCTGTACGCGGCGCTCACCCAGCGCTGGCCGTACGAGGAGGGCGCACACGGGCTGCCCGGAGTCGGCTCGCTGGACATCGGTGCCCTGGTGGCCCCCGAGCAGCTGCGGGCGGGCGTCCACCGCGGGCTGTCCACGCTGGCCATGCGCGCCCTGGTCAACGACGGCGCCACCGCTTCCCGGCAGGAGCAGCCCTGCACCACCCCGGAGGAGCTGTCCAAGGCGGTCTCCGCGCTGCCCCGCATCCGTCCGCCGGAGCCGGCCTTCTCCGCCCCTCCGGCGTACCAGCACAACGGCTACCAGAAGGGCGGCTACGCGGGACCGGGCGGACCTGGTGGCGCGGCCCCCGGCACTCCGGCCGCCAGGGCGGGAGCGGAGCCCCCGGCCCCGCCCACGCTGCCGGGGCGTACCGGCAAGGTCCTCAAGTGGGGAGTCTCCGCGCTCCTGATCGCCGCGCTCGGGCTGGGCAGCTGGCAGGTCGCCGACGCGCTGCTCAAGGGCGAGCCGATCACCAAGAAGCCCGTCAAGCAGGCGAAGGGCGAGGACAAGCCGGCGCAGACCGGCAAGCCCGTCAAGGTCGAGGACGTACAGGACTTCGACCCGGAGAGCTCGGACGGCCGGGAGAAGCCGGAGCGGGCCGGCGACGCCGTGGACGGCAAGCCGAACACCTACTGGCTCACGGACAAGTACCTGGGACACGCCACGTTCGGCAACCTCAAGTCGGGCGCCGGCCTCATCCTCGACCTGGGGAAGACCCGGCAGGTCAGCCAGCTCAAGGTCGACTTCATCGGCAAGACCTCCGCGAGCTTCCTGGCGGCACCGAAGAGCGTCACCAACATGCCCTCCTCACTGGGCAGCTTCAGCAAGGTCGCCAACGGCTCCGGCGCCCACCTCACGCTGAAGGCGAAGAAGCCCATCAAGACCCGCTACGTACTGCTGTGGCTCACCAAGCTCCCACTCACCGACGAGGGCAACTACCGTGGTCGCGTCACGGAGGTCCAGGTCCTCAGTTGAGGCCGCGGGCGCCGCTTCCGACCTGGGCGCGGCAGGGTGAGGGGAGGGGCTGATGGCGAGCGAGGACGCGCCCGGTGCGATAGCCGGGCCGGACGACAAGGAACTGCTCGCCCGCCATGTGGCGGGCGATCCGGATGCGTTCGGCGAACTCGTCCGTCGCCATCGGGACCGCCTGTGGGCCGTGGCGCTGCGGACGCTCGGAGACCGTGAGGAGGCCGCCGACGCCGTGCAGGACGCCCTCATCTCCGCCTACCGGGCCGCACGCACCTTCCGCGGCCAGTCCGCCGTCACCACCTGGCTGCACCGCATCACGGTCAACGCCTGTCTGGACCGTGCCCGCAAGGCCGCCTCCCGCCGCTCGACGCTCACCGACGACACCGAGCGCATGGAGCAGCTGCTGGAACCGCAGGAGTCCGCGGCCGCGCCCGTCGAGCGCCAGGATGTACAGCGGCAGGTGGTCTCCGCCCTCTCCGAGCTGCCGGTCGAGCAGCGGGCCGCGCTCGTGCTGGTCGACATGCAGGGTTACCCCGTCGCCGAGGCCGCCGAAGTGCTGGAGGTGGCCGTGGGTACCGTCAAGAGCCGCTGCGCCCGTGGCCGCGCCCGGCTGCTCCCACTCGTCTCCCACCTACGCAGGGACGGCGACGGCGGCCCGAACGGCGACGCCGCCCCGGACAGGGGCAGCGGTACGAACAGGAGCAGCAGCCCGAACAAGGGCAGTGCGGACGGTGGCAGCAGCACCGAACGGAACCCGTCCTCGGGAGCATCCGTCCCACCACCAAGAGGGGTACCGCCGAAGACCGCGCGGAATGCCCAGCAGGACACCACTGGCTCCGGGGCCGTGAAAGGAGGGGGACAGGCATGACCTCCACATCCACCCCTTTCCCGCACGGCGAGCACCCGGAGGTACCCGAGATCTCCGCGCTCAGCGAGGGGATCCTGCCCGTCGAGCGCCAGGCGGACCTTCGCGCCCACCTTGTCGAGTGCGAGCTGTGTGCCGACGTGTACGCCTCGCTGGAGGAGATCCGCGAGACGCTCGGCGCCCTGCCCGGCCCCGCCCCCATGCCGGAGGACGTGGCGAACCGCATCGACGCGGCCCTCGCGGCGGAGGCGCTGCTGTCGGCGACAGCACCGGAGGAAGCCGAAACCGCTCCGTCCGAAGAGGCAGCTTCGGACGACGAGACAGCTCCGGACAACGAGGCCGCTCCTGGCGACAAGGCCGCTCCGGACAGCAGGACCGGTACGCGGGGCGGTGCCGTTTCACGTGAAACGGCTGCCGATCCTTCCGTCGAACCTGCATCGGAGCCGACCGCAGACCCGGTTTCACGTGAAACAGCCACCCCCGTCCCCCTCAATGTGCGACGCCGGAAGCGGACGGTGCTGCTTGTCGCGGCGGCTTCCGTGGCGGCACTCACGCTCGGCGGAATCACCGTGCGGGAGCTCACCAAACCGGCCCCCGGCGAGGTGAGTTCGGAGACCGCGCAGTCGGCGACCGGCAAGCATGCCCCAAAGGATCCGCCGAGCTCCACGTCCTCCACGGATACGGATGCCGGCGGCAGCAGCGACGACCAGCAACTGCGCAAGCGGGTCCAGCGGCTGCTTTCGGGCGAAGGATCACCGTCCCCCTCGCAGAAGCCCCCCGGCAACTCCGCACCGCCCAGCGACTCCCCCTCGGTCGACACCAAGCAGAGTCCCAGCAGCGACGACAACACGCTCCGCGACGACACCCTCGGCGGCGGACAGTCCGTACCGTCCTGCGTACGCGACGGGATCAACCGTACGGAGACTCCGCTGGCCGTTGCTCCCGATGCCCTCTTCGAGAACCGCACCGGCTATCTGGTCGTCCTGCCGCACCAGGGTGGCAACCCGAAGCTGGTGGACGCCTATCTGGTGGACCCCTCCTGTATCAGCGCCGACCCGCCCGCACCCGGGAAAGTGCTGTTCAAGGGGACCTACCCGCGCGGGTGACACGGGGACGCGGGCACGGGAATGTCTGCCCCGTAGGATCCGTTGGACGGGGTGCAAGCCTCGGCAGAAGATCCCGGAAGCAGTCGGCAGACAAGGAAGACTCCCGTGAGCGACGTCCGTAACGTCATCATCATCGGCTCGGGCCCAGCCGGATACACGGCTGCGCTCTACACCGCCCGCGCGTCGCTGAAGCCGTTGGTGTTCGAGGGCTCCGTCACCGCAGGCGGGGCGCTGATGAACACCACTGAGGTCGAGAACTTCCCCGGGTTCCAGGAGGGCATCATGGGCCCGGAACTCATGGACAACATGCGCGCCCAGGCCGAGCGCTTCGGCGCCGAGCTGGTCCCGGACGACGTCACGGCTGTCGATCTGTCCGGCCCGGTGAAGAGCGTCACAGACTCCAACGGCACCGTGCACCGTGCCCGGACCGTGATCGTCTCCACCGGCTCGCAGCACCGCACGCTGGGTCTGCCGCTGGAGGAGGAGCTCTCCGGTCGCGGTGTCTCCTACTGCGCCACCTGTGACGGCTTCTTCTTCCGTGAGCAGCACATCGCCGTCGTGGGTGGTGGCGACACCGCCATGGAGGAGGCCACGT
Source organism: Streptomyces smyrnaeus (assembly GCF_017676345.1). Lineage (GTDB taxonomy): Bacteria > Actinomycetota > Actinomycetes > Streptomycetales > Streptomycetaceae > Streptomyces > Streptomyces smyrnaeus. The sequence goes on from NZ_JAFFZM010000002.1 coordinate 130,552, forward strand.
TCCTCTCCCGCTTCGCGGCCTCGGTCACCGTGATCCACCGCCGGGACACACTGCGCGCCTCCAAGGCGATGCAGGAGCGTGCCTTCGCCGACCCGAAGATCTCCTTCGCGTGGGACAGCGAGGTCGCCGAGATCCACAGCAAGGACGGCAAGCTGTCCGGCCTCACGCTGCGCGACACCCAGAACGGCGAGACGCGCGAGCTGGATGTGACGGGCCTGTTCGTCGCCATCGGCCACGACCCGCGTGTGGAGCTGTTCAAGGACCAGCTGACCCTGGACGAGGACGGCTACCTCAAGGTGGACGCCCCCTCCACCCGCACCAATGTGCCCGGGGTCTTCGCAGCCGGCGATGTGGTGGACCACACCTACCGCCAGGCCATCACCGCGGCGGGCACCGGCTGCTCCGCGGCGCTGGACGCCGAGCGCTACCTGGCCGCGCTCACCGACGTGGCCACCGAGGAGACCCCGGAGCCGGAGAAGACCGCCGCAGCGGTCTGACGGCCCCAGTCATCGAGGGGGCCGGCCCGTCCCCCGCCGGCTCCCACCCACCCGCAGTACACAGAGAATGAGGAGAAGCACCATGGCCGGTGCCACCGTGACCGCGACCGACGCCGACTTCGACGACGTCGTCCTGAAGAGCGACAAGCCCGTGCTGGTCGACTTCTGGGCAGCCTGGTGCGGTCCGTGCCGTCAGATCGCCCCGTCGCTGGAAGCCATCGCCTCCGAGCACGCCGACAAGTTGACGGTGGTCAAGCTCAACATCGATGAGAACCCGGGCGTCGCTGCCAAGTACGGCATCATGTCGATCCCGACCATGAACGTCTACCAGGGCGGCGAGGTCGTGAAGACCATCGTCGGCGCCAAGCCGAAGGCCGCCATCGAGAAGGACCTCGCGGACTTCATCGGCTGAAGACCGCTTCACCATCCCTGAGGGGCGCTGTTTCACGTGAAACGGCGCCCCTCAGTCGTTCTCGGCGTATCAGTCGGCAGCCGGTACCAGTCGGCCACGAAGACCGCACCCGGTATCACAGCGGCCGAAGCGCCGGCTCCTTGCTATGGACCTTGCCCAGCAACTGGTCCAGCGCCCGCTCCATGTCATGGCGCCACGAGACGGTGGAGCGCAGCTCCAACCGCAGCCGGGGATGGCGGGGATGCGGGCGGACAGTTTTGAAGCCCACAGCGAGCAGATGGTCGGCTGGAAGCAGACAGGCCGGCTCCACCCACTGCGTGTCCGCGAAGGCTTCTATCGCCTTGAACCCCCGCTGCAGCAGATCCTTCGCCACCGTCTGCACCATCACCCTCCCGAGCCCCTGCCCCTGGAACTCCGGCAGCAGAAAGGCTGTCATCAGCTGCACCGCATCCGGGGAGACCGGGCTGGTGGGGAAGGCGAAGGAGCGCGGCACATATGCGGGGGGCGCGTAGAGCACATAGCCGACCGCTACGTCGTCGACGTAGACGACCCGGCCGCAGGAACCCCACTCCAGCAGCACAGCCGAGATCCAGGCTTCCTTCTCCAGATCCGGCCGCCCCGACCTCTTCGCTTCCTCACCGCTGACCGGGTCCAACTCCCAGAAGACGCAGCCACGGCAGCGCTTCGGAAGGTCCGGGAGATTGTCCAGCGTGAGCGGAACGAGCTGTCGCCCCATGACAGACATCGTATCCATGGGGCGACAGCTCGTCGGTGAGTTTCTTCTGTTGTGGCTCTACGAAGCCGAGTCTTCGAGGACTTCCCGCTGCCAGCAGTTCAGCCCTTCGAGGGGGCAGCCCTCCAGGAGGACAGCTGCTTCCAGAGGGGCAGGGTTCAGCTCTCGGCAGGATCGACGTCCTCGCCGCCGTCTCCCTCGGCGAGTTTCTGCTCCAGGACCCGGCCCTCTCCCGGGGCGAGCTGCCCCAGGATGCGCTCCAAGTCCTCCATGGAGGCGAACTCGACCACGATCTTGCCCTTCTTCTGGCCGAGATCGACCTTCACCCGGGTTTCGAAGCGATCTGAGAGCCGCCCGGCCAGGTGGTCCAGCGCGGGGGAGACCCGAGCACCGGCCCGGGGGCCCTTGGGCTTGGTGCTGCCCTTCGGCTTGCCGCCCATCAGCGTGACGATCTCCTCCACCGCACGCACCGAAAGGCCCTCGGCCACGATGCGGTGGGCGAGCTTGTCCTGCTCGTCCCCGTCCTCGACCGACAGCAGCGCCCGCGCATGTCCGGCCGAGAGCACGCCGGCAGCCACCCGACGCTGCACAGCCGGAGAGAGCCGCAGCAACCGCAGTGTGTTGGACACCTGCGGTCGGGAGCGCCCGATACGGTCGGCCAGCTCATCGTGGGTGCAGTTGAAGTCCTTCAGAAGCTGGTCGTAGGCAGCCGCCTCTTCCAGTGGGTTGAGCTGCGCCCGATGCAGGTTCTCCAGGAGCGCGTCGAGAAGGAGTTTCTCGTCCTCGGTGGCCCGGACGATCGCCGGAATCTGCTCCAGCCCCGCCTCGCGACAGGCACGCCAGCGGCGCTCACCCATGATGAGCTCAAAGCTGCCCGGCGTGAGCTCCCGGACCACCACCGGCTGCAGAAGGCCAACTTCCTTGATGGAAGTGACCAGTTCGGCGAGCGCATCCTCGTCGAAGACCTCACGGGGCTGCCGCGGGTTCGGGGTGATGGCATCGACCGGCACCTCCGCGAAGAACGCACCCCCGGCCTCCCCGGGAAGTTCGTCCTCCGCAGCCGCAGGAGCCGTTTCACGTGAAACAGCGTCTCCTGCCGCCTCGTCCTCGTTCTCCCGTTGGGAGAGCGCGGCAACCTTGGCTGCTGCCACCCCCCGCATCCCCTGCTCGGGAGCGATGACGGGAACGGCAGTGGGGGAGGTGGAGCCCCCGGACATGTTCGGCCTCTGCTGCTCGCTCTCCGCGACATCAGCAGAATCCGTCCCCGTTGGAGCCGCCGGGATCAGTGCTCCGAGCCCCCGCCCCAGACCCCTACGTCGCTCGCTCACTGAGTCCCCTCCGCCATGCTGCCGTGCTGTTGCGCCTGTGCTTGCTGTTCTTGTGATTGCAGTGCTTGCGGTACTTGCGCTTGATGCGCCTGCACATGTTGCGTGTGTACGTTTTCTGCCTGGATCTGCTGAGCCTGGAGCTGCTGCTGCGCTTGCTGCGCCTGCTCAACATGCGGATCTCGCATGGCGATTTCCCGCGCCGCCTCCAGATAGGAGAGCGAACCGCTGGAGCCGGGGTCATAGGTGAGGACCGTCTGCCCATAGCTGGGCGCCTCCGAAATGCGCACCGACCGCGGGATGTTGGTACGCAGGACCTCCTTGCCGAAGTGCCCTCGCACCTCCTCCGCCACCTGCGACGCCAGTCGGGTCCGGCCGTCGTACATGGTGAGGATGATGGTCGAGACGTGCAGCCGCGGGTTGAGATGCCCCCGCACCAGTTCGACGTTGCGCAGCAGTTGGCCGAGCCCCTCCAGCGCGTAGTACTCGCACTGAATAGGGATCAGCACCTCGGCACCGGCCACAAGGGCGTTGACCGTCAGCAGCCCCAGGGAGGGCGGGCAGTCGATGAGGATGTAGTCCAACGGCTGCTCGTACGCCTCGATGGCCCGCTGAAGGCGGCTCTCCCGCGCGACCAGCGACACGAGTTCGATCTCCGCACCGGCGAGATCGATGGTCGCTGGCGCGCAGAAGAGCCCCTCCACGTCCGGCACCGGCTGGACGACTTCCGAGAGCGGTTTGCTCTCCACCAGAACGTCGTAGATCGATGGAACCTCGGCGTGGTGGTCGACTCCCAGTGCAGTGGAGGCGTTGCCCTGTGGATCGAGGTCGACGACCAGAACCCGGCCCCCGTGCAAGGCCAGTGAGGCGGCGAGGTTCACCGTCGTGGTGGTCTTGCCGACGCCGCCCTTCTGGTTGGCGACGACCATGATCCGGGTCTGAGCGGGGCGGGGCAGGCCCTCCCCGGCTCGATTCATCGCCTCGACCGCCTGCTGGGCCGCTCGACCGATCGGTGTGTCATCCATGGGCGGTGGCGTCTCACGTGCCGCGTCACCGCGGGGAGCGACCCCACCCGCGCTGGTATCCCCTGGTTCTGTGCGGGGACCGGGGACCGGGTCGGCCATCGGTCCCGCGATGTTGGCGTCGGACCGCAACGGTTCACTCTCCTCAACATCAGGCTCGCTATGAACAGAGCCTCCCATGCTTTCGGTCCCGTGAACCAGCGAGCCCCGCTCAGTTGTGGACAACTCCACTTCAGAGCGGGGCTCAGGGGCGGTCTGGCCGCGCGCACTGGCGGCAGCGCGACCTCGATTGATGATTCCGTGCAACAGAGAGCGGCGTTTCACGTGAAACACGATGCACACGCACCGGACGGTGTCCGCCGCGACACTCCGCTCCGCGGGGCCTTAAGCGTTTTTATGGAGTAACCGAATCAGCGTTTCAGCGCCGACCGGGCGACCCACCGGGCCGACGCCTCAACGCTGCTCGGTCACTCCCGGCATCTCAACGCCGACGCCGGCCACCCCGCGTCGAGCGACCGCTCGCACGGGCTGCCTTCTCCGCCTTGACGCGCCGGGCCGCGAAGCGCACCCCTCCGGGGCTCTCGCCGACCCGCGCCCGGACGACCGTCGAGGGCGGATCCACCAGCTCACGGCCGATCTGCTCCACCGTCGTCTCCACGACACCCAACTTGTGCAGCGCGTCCCGTGCGGCACGGACCTCGTCCTCGGCGGTGTCGCCCTTGAGCGCCACCATCTCGCCGTACGGCCGCAGCAGCGGGACGCCCCAGCCGGCCAGCCGGTCCAGCGGCGCCACCGCACGGGCCGTCACCACATGGACGGGCGTCAGCGTGCCCAGCATCTCCTCGGCACGGCCTCGCAGCACCGTCACATGGTCGAGGCCGAGCAGTTCCACGACCTCCTGGAGGAAGGTCGTCCGCCGCAGCAGCGGCTCCAGCAGCGTGATCTCCAGATCCGGCCGGACCAGCGCCAGCGGGATGCCCGGCAGCCCGGCCCCCGAACCGACATCGCAGACCGTGACGCCCTCGGGCACCACCTCGGACAGCACCACGCAGTTCAGCAGGTGCCGCTCCCACAGCCGGGGCACCTCGCGCGGACCGAGCAGTCCACGCCGTACCCCGGCATCGGCCAGCAGCTCCGCATACCGCTCGACAGCAGGCAGGCTGTCACCGAACGCCTTGTGCGCCGCCTCCGGTGCGGGCGGAAGTACCGCCTGCTCCTCCGGGGGCTCCCCCGACCGCTGTGTCACGGGAGGACGACCACGCAGCGCTGCGGCTCCTCGCCCTCGGACTCGCTGCGCAGTCCGGCGGACTTCACCGCATCGTGTACGACCTTGCGCTCGAAGGGCGTCATCGGGCGCAGCTTCACCGGCTCGCCGCTGCTCTTCGCCTCCTGCGCCGCCTTGTCGCCGAGCTCCGCCAGCTCCTCCCGCTTGCGGGCCCGGAAACCGGCGATGTCGAGCATCAGCCTGCTGCGGTCACCGGTCTCCCGGTGCACCGCCAGCCGGGTCAGCTCCTGGAGGGCCTCCAGGACCTCCCCGTCCCTGCCGACCAGCTTCTGCAGATCGCGGGACGAGCCCTCACTGATCACCGACACCGCGGCGCGATCGGCCTCGACGTCCATGTCGATGTCGCCGTCCAGATCGGCGATATCGAGAAGTCCCTCGAGGTAGTCGGCCGCGATCTCACCCTCCTGTTCGAGGCGGGTCAGGGTGTCGGTGTCGGCTTCGGTGCCTTCTGGGACAGTGGTGTCCGTCACGGCGGGGACTCCTTCGGTGCTCACTTCTTGGAGGGGTGCTTGGGACGCTGCGGGCCCTTGCGCTGACCGGACTTCTTCTGGCCCGACTTCTGCTGCTGGCCCGACTTGGCCTGGCCTGCCGCCTTCGACCCGCCGCCCTGCTTCTGGCCGGCGCCCTTCTGCCCAGTGCTCTTCTGGCCGGACTGGCCGCCCTGCTTCTGGTTGCCCTTGGGGCCCGTCTTCTGCAGGGACGTGGCTGCGGAGGCGGAGTCGTCCTTCGTGGCGACGGAGCCACCGCTCTGGCGCTTCGCCTTGGGCTGCCGCTTCGGCTGCTGCCGCCGGACCCGGGCGGCCTCGGCGGCCTCACGCGCCTCGACCTCCTTCGGGTCCTCCTTGAGCTTGCCCTTGGCGCGCAGCTTCTCCTGGCGCTCCTCGAAGGCACGCGAGCCGGGGGTCGGGTTGCGCTTGATGACGTACATCTGCTGGCCCATCGTCCACACGTTGGTGGTCAGCCAGTAGATGAGGACACCGACGGGGAAGTTGATACCGAAGACGGCGAACATGATGGGGAAGACGTACATCAGCATCTTCTGCTGCTGCATGAACGGCGTCTTCACCGTCAGGTCGACGTTCTTGGTCATCAGCTGGCGCTGCGTGTAGAACTGCGACGCCGACATCAGGACGATCATGATGACCGTGACGATGCGGACGGTGGTCAGCGAGGCGTCCCCCAGGCTGGCCACGTCGCCGGCGCTGTCCATGAACTTCGCGGCGATCGGCGCGCCGAAGATGGTGGCGTTACGCGCGCTGTCGACCTGGTCACCGGTGAGTACACCCACCGCCTTGTCGTTGGCGATGTGGTTGAGCACCTGGAAGAGGGCGATGAAGAAGGGCGACTGCGCCAGGATCGGCAGGCAGCTGGAGAGCGGGTTGGTGCCCGTCTCCTTGTAGAGCTTCATCATCTCTTCGCTCTGGCGCTGCTTGTCGCTCTTGTAGCGCTCCTGGATCGCCTTCATCTTCGGCTGGAGCGCCTGCATGTTCCGGGTCGACTTGATCTGCTTCACGAAGAGCGGGATCAGGCAGATCCGGATCAGCACCACCAGGCAGAAGATGGACAGACCCCAGGCCCAGCCGCTGTCCTCGTCAAAGACCAGGCTGAACAGCGAATGGAACTGGACAATGATCCAGGAGACAGCGGTATAGAGAGGACTCAGGATCGTGTCCACGTATCAGGCTCCTTGGGCGTTGGACTGGGTCCGGTGCTGCTGCCAGCGGGAGCGGATCCGCTGGTGCCATACCGGGTGCTTCCGGGCGGGGACATGGTCGACGCCACCGGGCGACCACGGATTGCAGCGCAGAATGCGCCAGGCCGTCAGCGCCGTCCCCTTCACGGCGCCATGGCGGTCGATGGCCGTGTAGCCGTAGTGCGAGCACGACGGGTAGTACCGGCACACCGGACCGAGCATCGGACTGACGGTCCACTGGTACAGCTTGATCAACCACAGCAGCGGGTACTTCACTGAGCTCTCCCTCCCGGTTCGCGGCCGGGATCCCGGGGGCTGTCCCCCGAGGCAGCTGAGCGAGGGGACCCTTTGAGCAGCTTCCGCAGCGCGGCATCCAGCTCTCGGGCCAGTTCCACATGGTCCGCGTCCGCCGCACCGGGTTGCGCCCGTACGACCACCAGGCTACCGGGGGGCAGCTGGGACAGGCGGTCCCGTAGCAGATGCCGCAACCGCCGCTTCACACGGTTACGGACCACCGCGTTACCGACGGCCTTGCTCACGACGAAACCCGCACGCACCGGGGGAACCTCTCCCCCCGACGCATGCGGGTCCGTTCGGCTGCGTAGATGTACGACGAGGAGCGGGCGACCGGCCCTGCGTCCTCGGCGTACCGCGGCCGCGAAGTCCTCGCGCCGCCTCAGCCGGTTCTCGGTAGGCAGCACGTCATGGACCTGTGGTCAGGCTGCTCAGGCCGACAGGCGGGCGCGACCCTTGCTGCGGCGGTTCGCGATGATCGCGCGGCCGGCGCGGGTCCGCATGCGCAGCCGGAAGCCGTGGGTCTTCGCGCGGCGGCGGGTGTTCGGCTGGAAGGTGCGCTTGCTCACTCGGGGGCTCCAGAGATGCTTCGTGCCCCACGGTCACCGTGGGACTGGGTGTGGGGAGTCGACCGGCTGTCACCGTGCGCCCACGAGTAGCTCGCAACGCCCGAGTGTGCACCGCTTCATGATCGTCCGGGAACACCGGGTGATCTTGCCCATCGGAGGCAGGCGGCAGCAGCCGTCGACACTCGACCTGGTTACGGTACGCGGGCCCGCGCCATCCGGTCAAACCAGCACCGACGGGGCCCCGGCCGCCGCCCTGCGGTTGCCCGACGACGAACCGCCCGCTGCCCGGCTACTGCACTCGTGCACAGCCTGTGGACAACGACTTGAACGGGGCAGGTCCGCGTGACTACCGTGGCCGAACTTCCTTTCCTTCCCGACCGTCCCGAGAACCATGCATTCGTGGGATCTGGTCGATCACCGGACGACCGTCACACAGCGAGTGACCCGTCACCCAGCGAGTGAGAGAGCGTGCCCCGTGGCTGACCTACCTGCCGATCTTGCCGCAGTGTGGCCACGGGTGCTGGACCAGCTCCTGCGCGAGGGGCAGGGTGTCGAGGCGAAGGACCAGCGCTGGCTGCGGGACTGCCAGCCCCTTGTCCTCGTCTCGGGCACGGCGCTGCTGGGCGTCCCGAACGAGTACGCGAAGGGTGTCCTGGAGGGCCGGCTCTCGCCGCTGATCACCGAGGCGCTCAGCCGGGAGTGCCAGCAGCCCATCCGGCTCGCGATCACGGTGACGGGCCCGGCCCCCGAGGCCCCGGCCCCCGCCATTCCCTCGCCCACGCAGCCCCCCGAGCAGCAGCAGCCCTCACAGCCGCAGCAGCATCAGGGACAGCAGTCCCCGCAGCAGCACCAGCCACCTCAGCACCAGCAGACGCCCCAGTCGCAGGGCCAACCCCAAGGCCAGCCCCAGGGCCAGCCGCCCGGCCAGTCGCAGGGCCACCCGCACGCGCACCAGGAGCGTTACGAGCAGGAGCGGTACGGCGAGGACAGGTACGAGCAGGACCGGTTCGAGCAGTACGAGAACCGCGACATCCCCGGCGCCCGCTCGGCCTACCCGACGGACTACCCCCACAACACCCTCCCCTCCGGGGGCTCCGGAGCCCCCGGAGCCCCCGGAGCCCCCGGAGGTCCCGGCGGCCCGGGGGCCGCGCCGTCGTCCTGGCAGCAGCCGCGCGAGCCGTACCCCCCGCAGCAGCACCAGTCGCGCCAGCCCTACGAGCGCCAGCAGCAGCCGTACGACCAGCAGCAGTCCTACGAGCAGCAGAGCTACGACCAGCAGGGCGGCGGCTACGACCCCGGTCAGGGCTACGAACGCGCCGGTGGCCAGGGCTACGAACGCGGCGGCCAGAGCTACGAGCACGGGCAGAACTACGACGGCGGCCAGGGCTACCAGACCGGCCAGGGCAGCCAGGGCTACGACCAGCAGACGTTCGAGCCGTACGAACAGCAGCACCAGCAGGCGCCGCAGCACCAGCAGCGCCCCCGTCCGCAGGTACCGCCCCAGGGCCGGCCGCCCGCCCCGCACTACGACAGCCCGGCGCAGCTTCCGGCGCCCAGCGGTGCGCCGGGTCCGCTGGCGGCGCAGCCCGCGCCGGCCACGGGCCCGGGGGAGCCGACGGCACGGCTGAACCCGAAGTACCTCTTCGACACCTTCGTGATCGGCGCCTCGAACCGCTTCGCGCACGCGGCGGCCGTCGCCGTGGCAGAGGCGCCCGCCAAGGCGTACAACCCGCTGTTCATCTACGGCGAGTCCGGGCTCGGCAAAACGCATCTGCTGCATGCGATCGGGCACTACGCGCGCAGCCTCTACCCGGGCACGCGGGTGCGCTACGTCAGCTCGGAGGAGTTCACCAACGAGTTCATCAACTCCATCCGCGACGGCAAGGCGGACGCGTTCCGCAAGCGCTACCGCGACATGGACATCCTGCTCGTCGACGACGTCCAGTTCCTGGCGGACAAGGAGTCGACGCAGGAGGAGTTCTTCCACACCTTCAACACCCTGCACAACGCCAACAAGCAGATCGTCCTCTCCAGCGACCGGCCGCCCAAGGCCCTGGAGACGCTGGAGGACCGGCTGCGCAACCGCTTCGAGTGGGGCCTGATCACCGACGTCCAGCCGCCCGAGCTGGAGACGCGTATCGCGATCCTCCGCAAGAAAGCGGTGCAGGAGCAGTTGAACGCGCCGCCGGAGGTGCTGGAGTTCATCGCCTCCCGTATCTCGCGCAACATCCGGGAGCTGGAGGGCGCCCTGATCCGGGTGACCGCCTTCGCCAGCCTCAACCGGCAGCCGGTCGACCTCGGGCTGACCGAGATCGTGCTGAAGGACCTGATCCCGGGTGGTGAGGACGCCACTCCGGAGATCACCGCGCCCGCCATCATGGCCGCGACGGCCGACTACTTCGGGCTGACGGTGGACGACCTGTGCGGGTCCTCGCGCAGCCGCGTCCTGGTCACGGCACGCCAGATCGCCATGTATCTGTGCCGGGAGCTGACGGATCTCTCGCTCCCCAAGATCGGCGGCCAGTTCGGCGGCCGCGACCATACGACGGTGATGCACGCCGACCGGAAGATCCGCGCTCTCATGGCGGAGCGGCGCTCCATCTACAACCAGGTCACCGAGCTGACCAACCGCATCAAGAACGGCTGAGCGCACTCTGGGGCGCCCCCTGCCCAGGTCGTGGGCAGGGGGCGCCCCTTGCTGTGCGTTGCAGGCTGCCGGTGTTCCCCCAGCCTCCGGCCCGGAGGTGCCCCAGGCTTGTCGCGCCCACACGGCGGAGCCGCACATTGAACACAGCCCCGCGCCCCTGAGGGGGTGCCGGCTGTTCGAATCAGGTGGCGCGGAGCGCCCCGGTCCACAGCAATCGGCGGTTTACCGCTTCCACACCCTGGGGACCTTTCCCGTTGTCCCAAGGGCATCCACAGCGGGCCCGGTCGGAGGGTGGTTTGCCGAGGTCACTCGGCTGTGTACTTGTGGGCGCCCGGCGTCCACAGCATGTGGAGGGCGGCTCGGGCGCCGGCACGGTCCGCGGCTTGTCCACCGGCCGCCCACAGGATGGGGGTTCTTTTCCCCAGTGATCGGCCACTTCTCCACAGAGCTGTCCACTGTTCGGCAACGCAACGCGCCCGCTCACCGGTCCGAGTGAAAGCCGTCACATCGAGGCCGAGGTTTGGGCTGTGGGAAAGGCGGGGAAAACTGTGGGCGCGGCTGTGGGGAAACCACCCCTGCCTGTGGGCGGGGTGTGCAGAACTTTTCGCCGTCCACAGAGAACCCCGCTTCCTCCACGGGTCCACCCACAGGCGCGGTGGACAAAAATCCCGGCCTGAGCTGCGGAAACGTGCTTTTCCACCGTTTCCACAAGCCCTACTACTACGACGACACCTAGAGAGCCCGGGAATCGCTTCGAAGTGGGGGCTGTGCACAACTCGGCGCCGCGGGTCCCGACCCGGATCGCGTCGACTTGACCCGCGCCCGCACCTGCTGTCAGTCCGGTGCGTCAGACTGGTGCCCGGCAAAGCACGAGCAGAGGCAGCAGCAGGAGGCGGCTGAACGTGAAGATCCGGGTTGAACGCGATGTGCTCGCGGAGGCGGTGGCCTGGACGGCCAAGAGCCTCCCCGCCCGCCCGCCGGTGCCCGTGCTCGCGGGCCTGCTGTTGAAGGCGGACGACGGCACCCTGAGCCTCTCCGGCTTCGACTACGAGGTCTCGGCGCGGGTCTCGGTCGAGGCGGAGGTCGAGGAGGACGGCACGGTGCTGGTCTCCGGCCGGCTGCTGGCCGACATCTGCCGCGCCCTCCCCAACCGCCCGGTGGAGATCTCCACAGACGGTGTACGGGCGACCGTCGTGTGCGGCTCCTCCCGCTTCACCCTGCACACCCTGCCGGTGGAGGAGTACCCGGCGCTGCCGGAGATGCCGTCGGCCACCGGCACCGTCCCCGGCGAGGTCTTCGCCGCCGCTGCCCAGCAGGTCGCCATCGCGGCCGGGCGGGACGACACGCTGCCGGTGCTGACGGGTGTGCGGATCGAGATCGAGGGCGACACCGTCACGCTGGCCTCCACCGACCGGTACCGCTTCGCGGTGCGCGAGTTCCTGTGGAAGCCGGAGACCCCGGACGCCTCGGCGGTGGCCCTGGTGCCCGCCAAGACGCTGCTGGAGACCGCGAAGTCGCTCAGCGGTGGCGACAGCGTGACGCTGGCACTGTCCGGCTCCGGCTCCGGTGAGGGGCTGATCGGTTTCGAGGGCGCCGGGCGGCGGACGACGACGCGGCTGCTGGAGGGCGACCTGCCGAAGTACCGCACGCTGTTCCCGACGGAGTTCAACTCCGTGGCGGTGATCGAGACGGCGCCGTTCGTGGAGGCCGTCAAGCGCGTGGCACTGGTGGCCGAGCGCAACACCCCGGTGCGGCTCAGCTTCGAGCAGGGGGTGCTCACCCTGGAGGCCGGTTCCAGCGACGATGCACAGGCTGTGGAGAGGGTCGACGCCGATCTGGAGGGCGACGACATCTCGATCGCCTTCAACCCCGGCTTCCTGCTGGAGGGGCTGAGCGCCATCGACTCGCCGGTGGCGCAGCTGTCGTTCACGACCTCGACCAAGCCGGCTCTGCTCAGCGGCCGGCCGGCCAAGGACGCCGAGGCCGACGAGGCCTACAAGTACCTGATCATGCCCGTCCGGCTCTCCGGCTGAGGTCGTATTCGGCTGGGCGTAGGGTCGAATGCGAACGAAACTGCGACAACGTGAGAAGCACAGCTAAGGGGCAGTGATGGAGCTCGGTCTGGTCGGTCTCGGGAAGATGGGCGGCAACATGCGTGAGCGCATCCGCCGCGGGGGCCACACGGTCATCGGGTATGACCGGAACCCGGACGTCGCCGACGTGGGCAGCCTCAAGGAACTGGTCGAGTCGCTCAGTGCGCCGCGCGTGGTGTGGGTGATGGTGCCGGCGGGTTCGGCCACCCAGTCGACCATCGACGAGCTCGGCGAGCTGCTCTCCCCCGGTGACCTGGTGGTCGACGGCGGGAACTCGCGCTGGACCGACGACGAGAAGCACGCCGACGAGCTGAAGGCCAAGGGCGTCGGCTTCGTCGACTGCGGTGTCTCCGGTGGGGTGTGGGGCCTGGAGAACGGCTACGCGCTGATGTACGGCGGCTCGGCCGAGGACGTGGCGAAGGTGCAGCCGATCTTCGACGCGCTCAAGCCCGAGGGCGAGTTCGGCTCCGTCCACGCGGGCAAGGTCGGCGCCGGCCACTTCGCCAAGATGGTCCACAACGGCATCGAGTACGCGATGATGCAGTCCTTCGCCGAGGGCTGGGAGCTGCTGGAGGCCGCCGACTCGGTGACCGATGTACGCGAGGTCTTCCGCTCCTGGCAGGAGGGCACCGTCATCCGCTCCTGGCTGCTGGACCTGGCGGTCAAGGCGCTGGACAGCGACGAGCACCTGGACGCGCTGCGCGGCTACGCGGCGGACTCGGGCGAGGGCCGCTGGACGGTGGAGGCCGCGATCGACAAGGCGGTGCCGCTGCCGGCGATCACCGCTTCGCTGTTCGCACGGTTCTCCTCCCGGCAGGAGGACTCTCCGCAGATGAAGATGATCGCCGCGTTGCGCAACCAGTTCGGTGGGCACGCGGTGACGGCCGCGGAGAAGTCCGGGGAGCCGGGCGCCGACGCCCCGGGGGCCGACGTCACTCCGCCCACCGGAGGCTGACGGCCAGGCGATGCACGTCACGCATCTCTCGCTCGCTGATTTCCGCTCGTACGCCCGGGCCGAGGTGCCGCTCGGTCCGGGCGTGACGGCGTTTGTCGGGCCGAACGGCCAGGGCAAGACGAATCTGGTCGAGGCCGTCGGCTATCTCGCCACGCTGGGCAGCCACCGGGTGTCGGCGGACGCGCCGCTGGTGCGGCAGGGCGCCGAGCGCGCCGTCGTGCGTGCACAGGTGCGGCAGGGAGAGCGCGAGCAGCTGATCGAGCTGGAGCTGAATCCGGGCCGGGCCAACCGGGCGCGGATCAACCGCTCGTCGCAGGTGCGGCCGCGCGATGTGCTGGGCATCCTGCGGACGGTGCTGTTCGCGCCCGAGGACCTGACGCTGGTCAAGGGCGACCCTGGTGAGCGGCGCCGGTTCGTGGACGAGTTGGTGACGGCCCGCGCCCCGCGGATGGCGGGGGTGCGCTCGGACTACGAGCGGGTGCTCAAGCAGCGCAACAGCCTGCTGAAGTCGGCAGCCATGGCGCGGCGGCACGGCGGTCGGGGCGTGGATCTGTCGACGCTGGACGTGTGGGACCAGCATCTGGCGCGGGCGGGGGCGGAGTTGCTGGCGCAGCGGCTGGATCTGCTGGCGGTGCTGGGCCCGCTGGCTGACAAGGCGTACGAGCGGCTGGCGCCGGGCGGCGGGCCGGTCGCGTTCGAGTACCGGGGTCCGGTGTCCGGCGCGGCCCTGCCGCAGGCCGCGGGCGGGAGCTATACGCAGGAGCTGTACGCGGGGCTGGTCGCGGCGCTGGGCGAGGCCCGTAAGCAGGAGATCGAGCGCGGCGTGACGCTGGTCGGCCCGCATCGCGACGATGTGCTGCTGCGGCTGGGGGAGCTGCCCGCGAAGGGGTACGCCAGCCATGGCGAGTCGTGGTCGTACGCGCTGGCGCTGCGGCTGGCCGCGTACGAGCTGCTCAAGAGCGAGGGGCACGAGCCGGTGCTGATCCTGGACGACGTCTTCGCCGAGCTGGACACCAGACGGCGTACCCGGCTCGCGGAGCTGGTGGCACCCGCCGAGCAGGTGCTGGTGACCGCCGCGGTGCCGGACGATGTGCCGGATGTGCTGGCGGGGACGCGGTTCTCGGTTGCGGACGGGGAGGTGACCGGGCTGTGAGCGATCCCGGGTCCGGGCAGGAGGACACCCCGGCCGAGCGGGAGCCGCAGAAGCCGCCCGCGACCAGTGGTGTGGATCTGGCGCGGGTCGCGCTGCGTGCGGCCAAGGAGCAGGCGCGGGCGCGGGGGGCCGAGGCGCAGCAGCGTCGGCAGGCCCGCCGGGGCGGTGGGCTGCGTTCGGGCGCCCGGCGCGACGGTCGGGACCCGCTGCCGCTGGGCGCCGCCGTCAGCAGGCTGATCGCGGAGCGGGGCTGGGAGACCCCGGCGGCGGTCGGCGGGGTGATGGGGCGCTGGCCGCAGCTGGTGGGGCCGGAGGTGGCGCAGCACTGCGAGCCGCAGCGGTACGACGAACAGGAGCGCACGCTGCTGGTGCGGTGCGACTCGACGGCGTGGGCGACGCAGCTGCGGCTGCTGGCGCCGAGGCTGGTGGCGCGGCTGAACGAGGACCTCGGCCAGGGCACCGTACGGATGATCAAGGTGCGGGGTCCTGAGGCCCCGCGCAAGGGGTACGGACCGCTGCGGGCACCCGGTAGCAAGGGTCCGGGCGACACGTACGGGTGAGGCTGGGAGCCCTTCGGTCGCGGTGTGTGTGCGGGCCGGGACAGCCGGAGACGGATCGAAGCGCTCAGTGCCACTGTGAGGCTCTTGGCCCCCCGGTCCAGATATGGGGAGTCGACGGACGCCAGTTCAGGGCGCCACATGTGGACTCAGGCACCGGCAAACCCCCACTCGTGTCGCGGCCACCGGTACACTGGGGGACTACCGCACCGTTGCGGAACATGTCGAACGACGCAGCCGCTCCGCCTTGCCCTGGAGACGGCCTGTGCTGTGCCAGAAAGGGCGCTTCGTGGCCGATTCCGGCGATCTCAACGAGAACGACAAGACGACTCCGCCGCAGTCCGCGGAGGTGACCCCCGAACGGGTAGCTGAAGACGGTGCCGCCGTGCCCGACCCCGCGGGCGGCGGCGCTTCCGCGTCCGCGCAGCAGGCGGGCGCCGGCACCGAGGTGCCGTCGTACGACGCGAGCGCGATCACGGTCCTGGAGGGACTGGACGCGGTTCGCAAACGGCCCGGCATGTACATCGGGTCGACCGGTGAGCGTGGCCTTCATCACCTTGTGTACGAGGTGGTCGACAACTCCGTCGACGAGGCGCTCGCCGGGCACGCGGACACCATCGAGGTGGTGCTGCTCGCCGACGGTGGCGTCCGGGTCACCGACAACGGACGCGGTATCCCGGTGGGCATCATCCCGTCCGAGGGGAAGCCGGCCGTCGAGGTCGTGCTCACCGTGCTGCACGCGGGCGGCAAGTTCGGCGGCGGCGGGTACGCCGTCTCCGGCGGTCTGCACGGCGTCGGTGTCTCCGTCGTCAACGCGCTGTCCACCAAGGTCGCCGTCGAGGTCAAGACCGACGGCTACCGCTGGACGCAGGACTACAAGCTGGGTGCGCCGACGGCTCCGCTGTCGCGGAACGAGGCCACGGACGAGACCGGCACCGTGGTCACGTTCTGGGCGGACAGCGACATCTTCGAGACGACGGACTACTCCTTCGAGACGCTGTCGCGGCGCTTCCAGGAGATGGCGTTCCTCAACAAGGGGCTGACCATCTCGCTGACCGACGAGCGCGAGGGGCACGTCGACGAGGACGGCAACCCCAACACCGTCCGGTACCACTACGAGGGCGGTATCGCGGACTTCGTCCGCTATCTCAACTCCCGTAAGGGTGAACTGGTCCACGACAGCGTGATCTCCTTCGAGTCGGAGGACACCGAGCGGATGCTCTCGGTCGAGATCGCGATGCAGTGGAACAGCCAGTACAGCGAGGGTGTCTACTCCTTCGCCAACACCATCCACACCCATGAGGGCGGCACCCATGAGGAGGGTTTCCGGGCCGCGCTGACGGGGCTGATCAACCGGTACGCGCGCGACCGCAAGCTGCTGCGCGAGAAGGACGACAACCTCACGGGTGAGGACATCCGCGAGGGTCTGACCGCGATCATCTCCGTCAAGCTCGGCGAGCCGCAGTTCGAGGGCCAGACGAAGACGAAGCTGGGCAACACCGAGGCCAAGACGTTCGTCCAGAAGATCGTCCACGAGCAGCTGACCGACTGGCTCGACCGGAACCCGAACGAGGCCGCGGACATCATCCGCAAGGGCATCCAGGCGGCCACGGCGCGGGTCGCCGCGCGCAAGGCGCGGGATCTGACGCGGCGCAAGGGGCTGCTGGAGACGGCTTCGCTGCCGGGCAAGCTCTCGGACTGCCAGTCCAACGACCCGGTCAAGTGCGAGATCTTCATCGTGGAGGGCGACTCGGCGGGCGGTTCGGCCAAGTCCGGCCGTGACCCCGAGTACCAGGCCATCCTGCCGATCCGCGGCAAGATCCTGAACGTCGAGAAGGCACGGATCGACAAGGTCCTGCAGAACGCCGAGGTGCAGGCGCTGATCTCGGCGTTCGGCACGGGCGTGCACGAGGACTTCGACATCGAGAAGCTCCGCTATCACAAGATCATCTTGATGGCGGACGCCGATGTCGACGGCCAGCACATCAACACCCTGCTGCTCACCCTGCTCTTCCGCTTCATGCGGCCGCTGGTGGAGGCCGGTCACGTCTTCCTGTCCCAGCCGCCGCTGTACAAGATCAAGTGGAGCCGGGACGAGTACCAGTACGCCTACTCCGACCCCGAGCGCGACAGCCTCATCCAGCTCGGCCGCGAGCAGGGCAAGCGCATCAGGGACGACTCGGTGCAGCGCTTCAAGGGCCTGGGCGAGATGAACGCGGACGAGCTGCGGGTCACCACCATGGACATCGAGCACCGTGTCCTGCGCCAGGTGACCCTGGACGACGCCGCGGCCGCCGACGACCTGTTCTCCATCCTCATGGGCGAGGACGTCGAGGCCCGCCGCTCGTTCATCCAGCGCAATGCCAAGGATGTCCGGTTCCTGGACATTTAGGCGGCTGCCCCATGAGCCGAACGCGCCGGCCGAGTCGGTTTGACAGCCGCCGGACCCTCTCCGCCGTGGCTTGTCGCCGTTGCGGCGGGAAAGTTTTCGCCGTAACGCGCGACTGCCGCGCATACCCCAAGGACCTGATCTGAGCATGGCCGACGAGATCCCCACCACCCCAGAGCCGACGCCCGAGAACGCCCCCGCGCCCGACAGCGCGCTGGTGGACACCGAGGCGGGTGCCCGCGTCGAGCCCGTCAGCCTCGAGACGGAGATGCAGCGCTCCTACCTCGACTACGCGATGAGCGTGATCGTGAGCCGGGCGCTGCCCGACATCCGCGACGGCCTCAAGCCGGTGCACCGCCGGGTGCTGTACGCGATGTACGACGGCGGCTACCGCCCCGAGAAGGGCTACTACAAGTGCGCCCGCGTCGTCGGCGACGTCATGGGCACCTACCACCCGCACGGTGACACCTCCATCTACGACGCACTGGTGCGGCTGGCGCAGCCGTGGTCGATGCGGATGCCGCTGGTGGACTCCAACGGCAACTTCGGCTCGCCGGGCAACGACCCGGCGGCGGCCATGCGGTACACCGAGTGCAAGATGGCCCCGCTGGCCATGGAGATGCTCCGGGACATCGACGAGGAGACCGTCGACTTCCAGGACAACTACGACGGCCGCAACCAGGAGCCGACGGTCCTGCCGTCCCGCTTCCCCAACCTGCTGATCAACGGTTCGGCCGGTATCGCCGTCGGTATGGCGACCAACATCCCTCCGCACAACCTGCGGGAGGTGGCCGCCGGTGCGCAGTGGTACCTCGACCACCCCGAGGCCTCCAACGAGGAACTGCTGGATGCCCTCATCGAGCGGATCAAGGGCCCGGACTTCCCCAGCGGCGCGCTGGTCGTGGGCCGTAGGGGCATCGAGGAGGCCTACCGCACCGGGCGCGGTTCGATCACCATGCGGGCCGTGGTGGAGGTCGAGGAGATCCAGGGCCGCCAGTGCCTGGTCGTCACCGAGCTGCCCTACCAGGTCAACCCGGACAACCTCGCGCTGAAGATCGCCGACCTGGTCAAGGACGGCCGGATCGGCGGCATCGCCGACGTCCGCGACGAGACGTCCTCGCGTACGGGCCAGCGGCTCGTCATCGTCCTGAAGCGGGACGCGGTCGCCAAGGTCGTCCTCAACAACCTCTACAAGCACACCGATCTGCAGACCAACTTCGGTGCCAACATGCTGGCACTGGTCGAAGGCGTGCCGCGCACCCTGTCGCTGGACGCCTTCATCCGGCACTGGGTCGCGCACCAGATCGATGTCATCGTGCGCCGCACCCGCTTCCGGCTGCGCAAGGCCGAGGAGCGCGCCCACATCCTGCGCGGGCTGCTCAAGGCGCTGGACGCGATCGACGAGGTCATCGCGCTGATCCGGCGCAGCCAGACCGTCGATGAGGCCCGCGAGGGGCTGATGGGGCTGCTGACGATCGACGAGATCCAGGCCAACGCGATCCTGGAGATGCAGCTGCGCCGGCTGGCCGCACTGGAGCGGCAGAAGATCACCGCCGAGCACGACGAGCTGCAGGCGAAGATCAACGAGTACAACGCGATCCTCGCCTCCCCGGAGCGGCAGCGTCAGATCATCGGCGAGGAGCTGCGCGCGATCGTCGACAAGTTCGGCGACGACCGGCGTACCAAGCTGATCCCCTTCGAGGGCGACATGTCCATCGAGGACCTGATCGCCGAGGAGGACATCGTCGTCACGATCACCCGTGGCGGCTACGTCAAGCGCACCAAGACGGACGACTACCGGGCCCAGAAGCGCGGCGGCAAGGGGGTGCGCGGCACGAAGTTGAAGGAAGACGACATCGTCGACCACTTCTTCGTCTCCACCACCCACCACTGGCTGCTGTTCTTCACCAACAAGGGCCGCGTCTACCGGGCCAAGGCGTACGAGTTGCCGGACGCCGGGCGGGACGCGCGCGGCCAGCATGTGGCGAATCTGCTGGCCTTCCAACCGGATGAGCAGATTGCCGAGATCCTCGCCATCCGGGACTACGAGGCGGCCCCCTATCTGGTGCTGGCCACCAAGTCCGGCCTGGTCAAGAAGACGCCGCTGAAGGACTACGACTCGCCCCGCTCCGGCGGCGTCATCGCCATCAACCTCCGCGAGATGGATGACGGCCGCGACGACGAGCTGATCGGCGCCGAGTTGGTCTCTCCCGACGACGATCTGCTGCTGGTCAGCAAGAAGGCGCAGTCGATCCGCTTCACCGCAACCGACGAGGCGCTGCGTCCGATGGGCCGGGCCACCTCCGGTGTCAAGGGGATGAGTTTCCGCGAAGACGACGAACTCCTCTCGATGAATGTCGTGCGGGCGGGTACGTTCGTGTTCACGGCGACCGACGGCGGGTACGCGAAGCGGACCAACGTGGACGAGTACCGGGTCCAGGGACGCGGCGGTCTCGGCATCAAGGCCGCCAAGATCGTGGAGGACCGGGGGTCACTGGTCGGCGCGCTGGTGGTCGAGGAGACCGATGAGATCCTCGCCATCACGCTCGGCGGCGGTGTGATCCGTACGCGGGTCAACGAGGTGCGGGAGACCGGCCGTGACACCATGGGCGTTCAACTGATCAACCTGGGCAAGAAGGACGCGGTTGTCGGCGTCGCACGTAACGCCGAAGCCGGTCGAGAGGCCGAGGAAGTGGAGGCCGCGGCGGGTATCCCCGAAGAGGGGGAGCAGCAGGACGCGCCCGACCCGGACGACGACTAGGACAACTAGGAGCAGGGCGTGAGTGGTGCTCAGCCGCAGCCGAAGGCTCAGCCGCAGGCGAAGCCCCCGTCCCCGGCCCAGCCGCAGCCCGAGCAGCAGCCGCACCGGCCGCCGCAGGCCTATCCGTCGCCGGATCCCGGGCAGGCGGGGCGGTCGGGTCGGCCGGAGCCGGGTCCGGAAGCCGTACGCAAGCCCCGCACCGGGGCGCGTACGGTTCCGCGGACGCGCAAGGCCCGGCTGCGGGTGGCGAAGGCCGACCCCTGGTCGGTGATGAAGGTCAGCTTCCTGCTGGCCGTCGCGCTGGGGGTGTGCACCGTCGTGGCGGTCGCCGTGCTGTGGATGGTGATGGACGCGATGGGCGTCTTCTCCACCCTGGGCGGCACCGTCAGCGAGGCCACCAGCGCCGAGGGCAACGGCGGTTTCGATCTGGAGACCTTCCTCTCGCTGCCCCGCGTCCTGCTCTTCACCTCGCTCATCGCGGTGATCAACGTGGTGCTGGCCACCGCGCTGGCCACCCTGGGTGCCTTCATCTACAACCTCTCGGCCGGCTTCGTCGGCGGCGTCGAGCTGACGCTGGCCGAGGACGAGTAGGCGCCCCGCCCCGGTCCGCGGGAGCCGTCCCCGGGCCCCCGTGGAACCGATTTGGGACCACGGCTGAAGTGCGCTAACCTTTCTGTGCAGCGCGCGGCTATAGCTCAGACGGTTAGAGCGCTTCCCTGATAAGGAAGAGGCCCCAGGTTCAAGTCCTGGTAGCCGCACAGTGGCAAAACGCAAGAACGGAAGGCCCGGCCCCTCGGAAGAGGGACCGGGCCTTCTGCGTGCCGTGTGTGGTTCCCGGTGACGGTGGGTGGCGGGCGAGTGTGGTGCTGCTGATGGAGACAAAAGAGTCCTTGTCCGCAAAGAGCTCTCTTTCTCGACTGTCGTGCAACCTTCTGGGGCTTTCGAGGATCTCCTTCCCCGAGTCAACAGACTCCTTCGAAACTTGGGCCCTTCCACGAGCAGCCGGCTCGCGGGGCCCCTTCTCCACTTGGGGAAACACATGCGTATGCGTGCCACTGCCGCCGCCGTGAGCGGTGCCCTGGCTCTGTCCGCTCTCGCGATACCGGCCGCCCTCGCTGCCGAGGCGCCGGCGAAGGACGCGGGTGCGGCGGTCCGCGCCGCCCACGACGCCGACGTGCGCAAGGCCGCCTCCACGCAGCGTGAGGCCGCCCCGTTCGGGATGCGCGCCACCACGCCCGACGACGGCTACGGCGACACGACGGTCTCCGACGTCGTGGTCAACGGTGGCAAGGACGTGGTGCTCGGCACCACCAAGACCAAGACGGTGACGGTCTCCTACAAGGTGACCGACGACTCCGGTGTCGCCTGGGCCGATTCCGTGCTGTGGCACGGTTCGAGCGTGGACGACATCGATACCGGTGTCCTGGCGAACGAGGACGAGGCCACCTGTACGGTGACCTCGGCCACCACCGCCACCTGCAAGCAGACCTTCACCATCGACCCGCAGGTGGATCTGTTCAACGCGGCTGCGGGCACCTGGAAGGTAGCGGTCATCGCGCAGGGCAACGACGCGGACTGGGTGGACCGGGACGTCGCGAAGACGTTCGCGATGAAGCGCTACTCCAAGCTCACCGTGAACGCTTCCCCGGAGCCGGTGAAGAAGGGCCGGACGATCACCATCTCCGGCTACCTCTCCCGGGCCAACTGGGACACCTCCAAGTACGCGGGCTACACCAAGCAGGCGGTGAAGCTCCAGTCGCGTCCGATGAGCGGCGGCAGCTACGCCACGCTCAAGTCGTACACCAGCGGCAGCGGTTCGTCCGCCGGGAAGGTCAAGACCACCCGTACCGCGGGCAAGGACACCTGCTGGCGCTACTCCTTCGCCGGTACCTCGACCACGCCGTCGGTCACCTCGAAGGGCGACTGCGTGGACGTCCGCTGAGCGCCGCCCGAGGGATGGGGGAGTGACGGGGCGGGCCACGGCCGTCGAGCCGCCGGCCCGCCCCGGTCCCGGCCCGCCGGCGCCGCCGACGTTTGCGCCACTGCGGGCCCTGGTACCGGTAGCGCGTCCTGACCGTCGGCGCCGACGAGCGCCTCCTCGGCGAGCGGAGTGCTGTGATGACCGGTCCCGATCCCGGGCCGCGGCCCGAGAACGAGCCTGAGCACGGGCAGGAGCCCGGGCGCGCCCCCGAGCACGAACCGGAGCGCGGGCCCGAGAGGGAGCCAGAGAAGCCAGAGCCCGCGGCCGTGCGGGATCCCGAACGGGAGAAGACGTCCGGCCGGCGGCCCGAGGGGCCACCGCACGCGCGCAGCGGCACCCTCGGGCAGACGCTCAAGCGCACCCTGACCGAGTTCAAGGAGGACAACCTCTCCGACACGGCCGCGGCGCTCACCTACTACTCGGTGTTGTCGATCTTCCCCGCGCTGATCGCGCTGCTCTCGCTGGTCAGCCTGGTGATGAGCCCGAAGAAGATCATCAGTACCTTGAACGACCTGGTCAGCTCGATCGGCCCGGCGTCCGCCGTCGACACGTTCAAGAAGCCGATCGAGTCCATGGCCTCCGGCTCCGGCACCCCCACCGTGCTGCTGATCGTCGGCGCTCTGGGTGCGCTGTGGACGGCCTCCGGGTACGTCGGAGCCTTCATCCGCGCCTCGAACGTGATCTACGAGGTGGAGGAGGGCCGCTCCGTCTTCAAGCTGCGGCCCGTGCAGCTGCTGGTGACGCTGATCGCGGTGCTGCTCCAGGCGCTGGTGCTGATCGCGCTGGTGATCAGCGGGCCGCTGGCGAAGAAGGCCGGGGACGCGCTGGGCGCCGGGGACGCGGCGGTGACCGCGTGGAACTGGGCCAAATGGCCGGTGATGGTGCTCGTGGTCATCCTGATCATCGCGGTGCTGTACTACGCCTCGCCCAATGTGCGCATCCGTGGTTTCACCTCGGTGCTGCCCGGTGCCGCGCTGGCGCTGCTGGTGTGGCTGATCGCCTCGGTGGGGTTCGCGTTCTACGTGGCGAACTTCGGGTCGTACAACAAGACGTACGGCACGCTGGGTGGGGTCGTGGTCTTCCTGGTGTGGCTGTGGATCACCAATCTGGCCATCGTGCTGGGTGCCGAGTTCAACTCCGAGCGGGAGCGCGGCCGGCAGCTGGGCGAGGGTGTGCCCGGCGCCGAGCGGGAGATCCAGCTGGAGGAGCGTTCCAGTGCGAAGCGGAAGAAGCGCTCGCGGACCGCGTGAGGCGGCGTCGGCGGTGGTCTGTGCCGCACCTCGGCGTCCGGCCCGGAAAACCGCAGACGGCACGTCGGGGCGCCGCCGGGCCGACCCGGCTGTACGGGGAGGCTGTTGGGTATCATCGGCCGCCAGAGAGGTCCCAATGTCTATGAAGGACGAGGTAGCGCGGTGAAGAAGCTTTTCCTGGTCGCACTGGCCGCCATCGGCGGTCTCCTCGTGTACCGCCAGATCCAGGCGGACCGCGCCGAGCAGGATCTGTGGACGGAGGCGACCGACTCCGTGCCCGCAGGTTCGGGTGTGTAACCCCAGCGAACAGTGAACGAGAGGCCCCGGCCGCCCATGGCGACCGGGGCCTCCGTCATGGTCGGCGTCCCTGAGTGAGCGGACCGCCAGCGGTGGAAGCCCTGAATCAGCCCCTGTTCTGCGGGATTTCGGGGTGGCGGGCGGTGCGGGGGCAGGACGGCGTACAGCGGGAGCGCTGTTGCCGTACCGTGACACATTCCCCCTTGTTGCTTGCTCCTGCAAAGCAATACCGTGCTCAAGCAAAGCTGCCGCAGGCGAGCTGGAGACCGAGCAGAGGTCCGAGGGGGACGAAGGTATGCCACCAGTGCGAAACCGCCTGGCCGTAGGGGTGACGGGCGGGGCGCTGCTCGCCCTGATCACCGGGCTCCTGGCGGGGGCCGCCACCCACCCCGCCGTAGCGGCCCCGGCCGACCCGGGCACCGACCCGCTCGCCCGGAACTCGCTGGAGATCGTGCTGGACTCCTCGGGCTCCATGGCGGAGCGGGACGACTCGGGGCGGACCCGGATGCAGTCCGCGCGCAAGGCGGTCGGCACGCTCGTCGACAGCCTGCCCGACGCCTACCCGACCGGGCTGCGTGTCTACGGTGCCGACAAGACCGACAGCTGCACCGACACCCGGCTCGCCGAACCCGTCGGGCCGCTGGAGCGGGAACGCATCAAGAAGGCCGTCGCGAAGGTGCGGCCCAGGGGCGAGACGCCCATCGGCCACTCCCTGCGGAAGGCCGCCGCCGACCTGCCCGAGGCGCCGGAGAACGGGTTCGGCCGCCGCACCATCGTGCTGGTCTCCGACGGCGAGGACACCTGCGGGACGCCGAAGCCCTGCGAGGTCGCCGAGGAGCTGTCCAGGGACGGGCTCGATCTGCGGATCGACGCCATCGGCTTCCAGGTGCGGGGCAAGGCCCGCGAGCAGCTGGAGTGCATCGCCCGGGCCGGGCACGGCACGTACTACGACGCCCCGAAGGCCGACGACCTGGCCCGCGAACTCGAACGCGCCGGCCGGCAGTCGGCCGACGGCTACCGCTTCGAGGGCGAGCGGGTCGCCGGGAGCCGCTCCTCCGCCGACGCCCCCACGCTGCGCGCCCCCGGCCAGTACCTGGACACCATCGGGCCCGGCGAGACCCGCTGGTACGCCACCGAGCTGGACGGCGCAGCGGCGGCGAAGGCCGTGGACTTCGCCGCCACGGGCGTCCCGCAGCCCGGGTCGCGGGTGGGCCGGCTGGACGGGCTGGAGCTGACGCTGCGCAGCGCCGACGGCAGCAGCTGCGGCAGCGACCGGTCCTGGTTCGAACAGGACGAGGGCGGCACCCCGGTCACCGCGGCCGTCAGCCGCATCCCCGGCAAGGACGGCAGCCGCGACTGCGACCGGCCGGGCCGGTTCACCTTCGAGCTGACCCGCGAGACCGCCGAGGGCTCCGACCGGGCGCGCTGGCCCGTGGAGCTGCGGCTCGGCACCGAGCGGCCGCTGCCCGCGGGGGCGACGCCGGCCCGCGCGGAGACCGGGTACCGGGGTGGCGGCAAGGACGCCACGCTGCCGACCGGAACGCCCAGGGACATCGAGGGCGGCACCGGCTTCAACGACGCCGAGAAACTGAAGAAGGGCGTCTGGCGCGACACCCTGGTGCCCGCCCAGACCCGCTGGTACCGGGTCCCGGTGGGCTGGAACCAGCAGCTGCGCTACGACGTGGAGTTCGCCAACGAGCCGGAGCGCCGAAAGAACGGCGCCTCTTTCTCGTACGTGCGGACCCGGCTGTACGCACCCGGGCGGCTGCCGATCGGCGACGGGCCGGAGTTCACCGCGCGGCGGCCCTACCGGGGTGACCCGGTGAAGGTGTCGCAGGGTACGGTGCCCGTCTCCTGGCAGAACCGGGCGGAGCCGTCGAGCTTCGTGCAGCCCGTGCGGCGCGGCGGCGAGTACTACATCGCCGTCACGCTGGGCGCCGGAGCCGCCCGGATCGCCGACAACGCCGCCGTCCGTGTCGTGCTGCGCGTCGACGTCAAGGGCCGGGCGAAGCAGGGGCCCGAGCACGACGCCCCGTTCGCCGGTGCGCAGGCAGCGGCCGACGGCGCCGCCACCGCCGGTACCGGTACCGGCGGCGGTGGCGGGGACGGGAAGCAGGCGGGGGACTCCGGCCCGCACCCGGCCGTGTCGGCGGGCGGCGGAGCCGCGGCCGTGCTGCTGCTGGCAGGAGGGGTCTGGTACGCGCTGCACCGCCGTGCCAGGGTCCGGAGCGTGAACGCGACGAGGGGTGGAACGTGGTGACTCGGCACAACTACCGGCTCAGGGGCCGTGCGGGCGCGCTGTCGGCCGTGCTGTGTGTGACTGCGGCGGCCCTGGGCGCGGCAGCGCCGGGCGCGTGGGCGGCGGGCGAACCGCGCCCCTACCGGACGGCCGAGGACGCCAAGAAGGTGACCGGCACCTCCAGCAGCGCGGACGCGCCCAAGGTGGCGCCCGGTCTTTTCACCGACCGCATCGAGCCGGGCGAGGAGAAGTACTACGCCCTCGACCTGGACGCCTCCTCCGACGTCCACATCACCGCCACCGGGATCCCGGACCCCGGCACCAGGATCACCTTCCGGGACGGTCTGAAGGTGACGCTGCAGAACACCGACGGCGACCGCTGCGACCAGGGCACGACCAAGGGCTCCGGCGACACCGCCTTCCCGCTCTCCGCCCACGCCGCCCGGCTGATGGGCGACCCCGCCGGCGAGACCTGCCGCACCAAGGGCCCCTACCTCGTGCACGTCGTCCGCGAGGAGGGCGACAACTCCGACCCGAGCTCATGGCCGCTGGAGCTGTCGGTCATGGAGGAGCCCGGGCTCAAGGGCGCCGTCCCCGCCCCGCGGCCGGGCGCCGAGGAGGAGACCGACGACAACAACACCCGCCCGGCGGTGCCCTCGTCGGCGGCGCGGACCCGCAAGGGCGGCACCGGCTTCAACGACGCACGCGCGCTCGGCGACGGTGTCTGGAAGGACCGCCTGCGGCCGGGCGAGACCCGCTACTTCCGGGTGCCCGTCGACTGGGGTCAGCGGCTGTACGCGCGCGTGGAGGTGCCCAACTCGGCGCGGCAGGACGACACCGGCAGCACGTTCCTGCCCCACGGCTTCCGGATGAACGTCTACAACCCGGCGCGCTCCCCCCTCTACAACGAGGACTTCCGAAGCTACGACGGGGACGGCGCCGAGTTCGACCGGTACAGCAACCCGGTCCGCTACGAGAACCGCTTCCTCGACCTCGACACCGTCTCCGGGACCCGCTTCGCCGGCTGGTACTACGTGGCCGTCACCGTCGGCCCGGACATGGTCAAGCCGTTCCCCGACGGCACCCCTGTCACCCTGCGGATCGCCGTCAAGGGGCACCCCAGGCCCGCTCCGTCCTACGACGGGGACGCCGCTGCGGCGGGGTTCGGGGTCGACGGCCAGGACCGGGAGATGGCCGAGAAGGGCCTGACCGAGGCCCAGGCCGACGACAACGCGACGCTGCGGACGTTCGGGTGGGTCGGCGTCGGCGCGGGCACCGCGCTGCTGCTCGTACTCGCCGCGTGGCTGCTGCTGGCCCGACGCAGCGCGAAGGCGCAGCTGCCTGCGCAGGTGCCGGTGCAGATGCCGGCACAGGCGCCGGTGCCACCCGCGGCCCAGCCGTGGGACCGCCCCCAGCGGTGAACCCGCCGCCCCGCTGTGCCCCCCGGTCGCCTCTGGCGGAACGGTTCGGCACGGCGGGCGGCTAACCGGCGACGGTGAGGGCCCAGACGCCCGCGACCAGGCAGGCCAGAGCGACCACCAGCACCGGTATGGCGACCTTCGGCGGGGGGCCGGGCCTGCGTACGGGAGCAGCCGGGGCGGCGGGCTGCCCGGCCGGGGGCCGGAGGGGCTGGTACGCCGGGTAGGGATGGGCCGGCCCCCCGCCGCCCGCGACGGGCGGGTACGGGTCGGGCTGCCGGGACGTGGGGGTCGGCGGCGTGCTCGGCTGCGCGGACGCCGGCAGTGACGGCGCAACCGGTGGCGGAGCGGCGGCCCCGGTGGCGGCCCCGGCGGTGGCCACGGAAGCGGCAGGCGCGGGCGTGGGCGTCGGTGCGGGTGGTCGCAGCGGGAAGCTCCCGGTGTCGGACGGTTGCGGCGGCGCCTGCGGCAGGCCGGGGCCGGCGGTCGATGCGGGGGCGTCCCTGTCCGGCGGGGAGGCACCGTCCAGCGGACCGTCCGGGCCGAAGCCCTCCGGCAGCGGGCCGAGATGATCGAAGACCTCGACCGTCTCCTGCTCCACCGTCGCGTCCCCGTCCAGCAGCTCCACCGCGCCCAGCAGTGCCTTGCGCGCGCCTGTCGCGGTGCGGAAGCGCGCGGCGGGGTCGGGCTGCAGCAGCTGGCCCAGCACCTGCCACAGCGGTTCGGGCACCCCCTCGGGAGCGGCGGGCACACCGTTCTCGTACTGCTCGAACAGCTCCTGCGAGTCCGGTTTCCGGCCGGTGAGCAGATAGAGCCCCACCAGTCCGACCGCGTACAGGTCGGAGGGGAAGTCGGCCTCGGCGTTCAGCAGCTGCTCGGGCGCGAAGTAACCGGGCGTACCGACGACGTAGTCGGTCTCGGTCAGGCGGGGCTCGCCCTTGCGTACGGAGATCCCGAAGTCCGACAGCCGCAGGTGCGGGCGGCCGGTGCCGGTGGGTTCCAGCAGGATGTTCGCCGGTTTGATGTCCCGGTGCACCACGTTCTCGGCGTGCACGGCGGCCAGACCGGAGAGCAACTGGTCGAGCAAGGTGCACACGAACGTGGGAGGCAACGGCCCGTAGTCGCCCACGAGATGGGCCAGCGACCCGCCCCGGACCAGGGCCATGGTGAACAGGACCTTCTCGTCGTCGGCCGCCCAGCTCGCCGGGGCCAGCACATGCGGGTGGTCGATGCGCAGCGACTGCTCGCGCACGAAGCGCAGCAGAGTGTGGGCGTCGGACTGCTGGAGCACCTTGGCGGCCACGTACCGCTTGCGCCGGTGGTCCCAGGCGCGCCAGACCATGCCGACGCCGCCGCGACCGATCGGATCGATCAGCTCGTACCTGCCGGCGAAGATCTCTCCCATGGTGCTGCGCCTGCCCCCTGCTTCCGCGGCTTCCGCTCCGTGCGTCCCGTGCTGATCAGCTCTGGTGCGCCTCGTAGTGCTTGACGGCGTCCGCGGTGCGGCCCGCACCGTAGACCCGGAGGAACTCTGCCAGCTCCGGGTGGGAGGGGGCGAGCGCGTTCGACGCCTCGATGATGTCGGCGGCGTCCGAGACCGAGCGCAGCAGGGCCTGGATCTCGCGTACGACGCGCTTGACGGGGGTCTGGGAGGCGCCGGAGGAGGAGGTCTGGGCGGTGTTGTTGAGCACACTGCCGCCCGCGGTGCGTCGGATCTCGTCCATCCGGTTCGTCGCGTCCGCCGCGCTGACATCGCCGCGCGCCACCTCGGCGGCCAGCTCCTGGAGGGCCTGGACGCGCTGGACGACGGCCGGGTTCCCGATCTTTGCCCGCTGCCCGCTCATGAGCTGCGAAAGCATAGGAGCGGACAGTCCCAGCACCGTCGCGAGGCGTGCCTGGTTGAGTCCCAGATCCTCGATCAGCCGACGGAAGAGAGTCCCCAACGGCTCGCCGTACCACTGACTCTGGAGCTCGCGCGCCTTCGCTGTCGGGTCCTGTGCTGCTGCGTCCATGGCGTCTCCCCTGGGCTGCCCTGTTTCACTTCGCTCGCGCGAACTTGCGGTGCATCCTACGGACGGTGACAGGGGCGGGGCGATACCCGGTCGGAATTCGCCCGCCGGAGCCGGTACCCTGGTGCCCGACGGGGCCATAGCTCAGTTGGTAGAGCGCTGTCTTTGCATGGCAGATGTCAGGGGTTCGACTCCCCTTGGCTCCACGTCATGAGGGGCCGTCCGGCCTGCAGGAATGCGGGCCGGACGGCCCCTTCGTGTTCGTAGGGCGACACGGTGCCGACGCCGGACTGCCGTACGGTGCGCACCGTGGCATCGATCACAAAGCGGGAGAAAAGCGACGGCGCGCGAGCTGCACCGTGCTGCTGCGGGCCGGCGGGGTGAGGTCGCGAAGGCGGAGAGAGCCGCTGTGAGCAGGGCTTTCGGGGAAGCACGCGCGGAGCGGGCAAGGCCGGTTCGCGGAACCCGTGGCACGGGCCGGGACTTTCCTGGTCCTGGCTCAGCTCCGGCTCGGCTGGAGCCCGAGCGGCGGCCTGTAAGGGATGGGTCGGCCGGTGAGCGCGTCGAGCAGAGGGCGATTGCCCACGGCTCGTTGCAGTTTCACCGTGACCCGCTCGAAGATTGCCTCTTTGGTGCACAGGTCGCCAGGCTTGCGGTCCTTGTCGGGCTTCACGGAGCCCGACAGCACCACACTGCCGCGTGTTTCCAGTACGTCCACCACGACCCCCTTGTCGCAGGCGCCGTGCTGGGCAGCCACGGTCACCGACCGCCCGTCGGGGGAGAGTGCGAGCAACTGTCTCACCGGGTGTCCGGGGACGTCGGTGGTCCGTTCGATCGGCGACCTGGGGAGTTTCGACGGGGTGACAGCGGGCTGTTTCAGCGGAGAGTCGTAGCCCTCCAGGTTGAACAGCCAGGCCGGGACCACCGCCGGGCCACGGCTGGTGGTCACGCTCATTGCGCCCAGCCTTGCCCCGGTCACGGTCAGGTGCGGCTCGGTGTGGTGGGGCGTCAGGGTTTTGTACGCCTCCTTCGCCGCCAACAGCGGCCGGGTGAGCGAACCATCCCCGCGCCAGGTCACCCGGCCGTCCTTCCTCCCGTTGCCCGGCAGTTGGCCCCGCAGAACGAAGCTTCGGGCCCGGTAGGCCTGTTTGTCGGCCTTGCCTCGAAGGCCGCCCTGTGGCAGCTGGGTCACCTCACCCAAAGGGTGGTAGCCGGAGCGCCATGCGGCGGCTGCAGCTGACCCGTCCCAGGCTGCTGCGACCTGCCGTGCGCGGTGGTCCCGCTCCTGCGATTCGCCGCCGCCATCCGGCTGCCGGCTGCCGCAGCCGGTGGCCATCAGCAGGGCGGTGGCCAGGGCAGCCGCAACGACCAGTTCGACGGGGCGCGCTGACCTGACCCGCATATGACCTCCGGAAGGACGGTGCGGCAAGCCGACTGGTTGTTGAGACGAGGCGCACCCGGGACGGGTTCCACCGGCTGCGGACGGAGGAGACGGTCGACGTCGGCGGTTGACGCCGTCACTACACTTTCTCGGTGATCAGTCTTCGGAGGCGCGTGGGGCTTCGGAGGGGGGCGGAGCTGTGGCGCCGACTGGACCCCACGGTCCGGGATCTTCCCCTCGCGCTGCTGCTTCTCGCCACGTCGTTCGTGCCGGCGCTGCACAGCCACGGGACCCAGCTCGGCGGTCTGCCGCACCGCTCCTTCGACGCACTGGCCGTGGCCGCGGTCGCCCTCGAATCCCTCCCGCTCGCCGTGCGGCGGCGGTGGCCGCTGGTGTGCCTCGCCCTGGCGTCGCTCGGCTTCGTCGCCGATCAGCTCCGCGGCTACCACTCGCTTGCGGGCACCGGATTCTCCGTCGCGCTGCTGAGCGCGGGGGCCCACCTGGGGCGGCACCGTCGCGTCACCGTGCTCGTCCTCTCCACGGCGTATGCGGCGCTGGTGTTCGCGTTCGACCGGCTCGGTGGGACCGAGGGGCTGGACGGCTACGCGACGTTCTACCTGGCGACGGCCTTCGTATGGGGGATCGGGGCGTGGCTGCGCTCCACCCGCGCCGCGGAGGCCGAACGCCGCCGTCGCGTCGCCGAGGAAACCCGCGCCGCCGAGCGCGCCCGCATCGCGGCGGAGCTTCACGACGTGGTGACCCACCATGTGACGGCGATGGTGGTGCAGACCGAGGCGGCACGCTGTCTGACTGCCGCACCCGACCGCCTGGACCAGTCACTGGCCAGCGTCACCGACACCGGCCGACGGGCCCTGACCGACCTCCGCCATCTGCTCGACCTGCTCAACCCCGGCCACGGCACCGGGGACGGGTCCGGGGTCGGCGCCGGGTCCGGGGCTGGGTCCGGGGAGCCGCCCGTCGATGGATTCCTCGGCCTCGTGGAGCAGACACGGCGGGCCGGGCATCCGGTGGACTTCACCGAGGAGGGCACACCGGCGGAGTCGACCGGCAGCGCCGAACTCGTGGCCTACCGGGTCGTTCAGGAGGCCCTGACGAACGCCCTCAAGTACGCGGACGGCGACCGCACATCGGTTCGGGTGCGCCACGGTGCGAGGGACATCGCTGTGGAGGTGCACACCGACGGTTCCGGCCCGCCGCGGAACGGAACCACGGGGGCGGCCACAGGCGGGAGTGGGCGGGGCCTTGCCGGGCTCCGCGAGCGGGTGTCCGTGCTGGACGGAGACTTCAGCGCCGGTCCGCGCACGGGCGGCGGCTTCGTCGTGCGGGCACGGATACCGGTGCCGACGGGAGGCGGCGCGTCGTGACCGCACCGATCCGGGTTCTGGTCTGCGACGACCAAGTGCTGGTCCGTACCGGACTGGTGACGATCATCGACGCGCAACCCGACCTCACGGTGGCGGGCGAGTGTGCGGACGGACAGGCCGCCGTCCAGCTGGTCGACCGACTGCGCCCGGACATCGTGGTGATGGACGTCCGTATGCCGGTGCTCGACGGTATCGAGGCCACCCGCCTGATCGCCGGCGCCGGGGTGCCCGACCCCGTCAAGGTGCTCGTGGTGACGACGTTCAACCTGGACAAGTACGTCTATGAGGCGCTGCGCGCGGGTGCGAGCGGGTTTCTGCTCAAGGACGCACCGCCGGCCCAGCTGCTGCACGGGATCCGCACCGTCGCCACGGGTGCGGCACTGCTGGATCCTGAGGTGACGCGCCGGCTCGTGGGCACGTACGCCTCCCGTATCCGGCCCGTCGGTGGCACTCCGGACGACATTCCGCTGACGCCCCGGGAGTTGGAGGTCCTCCGCCTCATCGCCGACGGACTCTCCAACAGCGAGATCGCCGCCTCCCTGGTGATCAGCCAGGAGACCGTCAAGACCTTCGTGTCACGCATCCTCGGCAAACTCGAACTCCGCGACCGCGTCCAGGCGGTCGTCTACGCCTACCGCCGAGGACTGGTGACCTGAGCCGTGTCGTTCAAAGGACCGCGGGCCGTTCCACCGGATGCGGCACCTCGCCGCTGTACTGCCCATGGTCGCCGTTCGTCGGCGTTCGTCGCCGTTGTCCGCCACTGCCCGCCGTTGTTCGGCGGAAGCAACCCGTCCGGGTGTGTGGCTGTCCTACCGGGCGTCGTGCCCACAGGGCCGGTCTCCGCCGACCCGTAGCAGCAAACCGACTGGAAAGTGGTGTCCCATGGAGCTCGATCCCGACCTCTGCCTGGAAGTTCCGGAGGGTTTCGACGATTCGGACGCCGAGACCGGGGTGCATCCCATCGCCAGGAAGCTCTTCCATGGGACAACCGCCGCGGAAGTCTTCAGGAAGGCCCATGAGTGGGTGGGGGAGCAAGACGTCTTCCTGGTGGACGTGTCCTGGGATTACCTGCACGACGAGGACGAGCCCTACTGGCTGACCATCTATTTCCGGTTCGAGCTGGATCCCGAAGACGCCTGACACCACACCATCAGCCGGACCCGCGGCGGACCGACGGCGAAGGTCCACCTCCGGTTCAGCGCGTGGTGGCCTGCGCGGCGACGCGCTGAACGGCCTTGACGGCGACATCGGGCTGATCGACGTAGATGTAGTGCCCGCTCTTCTCGGCGACGCTCAGCCGGCTGTTGCCGGAGAGCTTGAGCCACTCGCGCTGGCCCTGGGTCCAGGACCGCTCCAGGGCCGGCCCGTACTCGGGGACGGCCGCGAGGTACGGCTTCCCATGCTTGACCACCGCGACCGGGATGTCCCCGGCGGCGCGGACCTCCCCGTCAGGTATCCGCAGCTGCTCCGGGTTCTTGCCCTTGAAGATCGCGAGGGACTGCGCGCGCAGTTTCGCTGCTTCGCCGGTGGCGGAGGCGGGAATGGCGTGGGTGACATCGGCGGTGTTCGTCGGCGAGGTGGCGTCCAGCAGGGCCAGTCCCTTGACCTTGTCCTGGTGGTCGGGTGCGTAGCGGGCGGCGATGATGCCACCCAGGGAGTGGCCCGCCAGGACGACCGGGCGGTCACCGGCGACCTGGTGGAGCACGCCGGTGAGGATCTTCCCGGTGCTCTTGAAGGTCTGCGGACCCGACGGCTTGTCGCTGGCCCCCTGGCCGAGCCGGTCGTAGGAACAGACGCGGTCCTTCTTGCTCAAGGTCTTCTGGAGACCGGCCATCTTCTTGAGATCGTCGCCGCCTCCGGACAGCAGGACGATGACGGGCCTGTCGTCGGCCGGCGTACCCGAGCAGGACACGTTCACCGAGTGGCCGGCCACCGTGATCTTCTCCGTCCCGGTCAGCAGCTTTCCCTCGGCGTCGG
This sequence comes from Streptomyces smyrnaeus, assembly GCF_017676345.1. Classification (GTDB taxonomy): domain Bacteria; phylum Actinomycetota; class Actinomycetes; order Streptomycetales; family Streptomycetaceae; genus Streptomyces; species Streptomyces smyrnaeus. The sequence goes on from NZ_JAFFZM010000002.1 coordinate 164,874, forward strand.
CGGCTTTCCTCTCCGCGGAGGAGCTTTCGGAGGGCTTGGCGTCCGCATTCGACGAGTCGTCGCAACCGACGAGTGCGATACCGCCCACAGAGCAGCAGAGCGCGATCACAGCGGGAGCCTTGAGGGTGGTGAGGCGGGTCATGGTGTCTCCTGGCACAAGGAATTACTGGGAATCGACGTGAAGACAGCCGCATCACGCAGTGGCGCACCTGCGGCGAGCAGCAGTGGACGCCGCACCGCACCAGACGCCGCCCGCGGCGCCATGAGGCGTCGTCACCGGTGGGTTCGAGCGGCTGCGGCTGCACAGCACGCTATGGACTCGGCGGCCCGAAATCGTCACCACGCGGTGGACACTTATGCGTAGCTCTCACGGGGGACAGAGCCTGGTTCCGGGCGAACTGTGTGTGGACGGTGTTGCGGTTCCTGTGCTCCGACAGCCGGGTCATCAGCTCCAGCGGTGTGAACGGGGCGACCGGGGCCACGAGCCCGTGCTCCGTGCGGTCCCACGCCACCTCGTCCCTTTCATGGGGGCTCTTCCAGGGGCGGGTCCGGGTCCGGGTCGGTGACCCAGGCCAGTGCCTGGTCGCGGTCGGCGTGCAGCGCCTTGTGGAAGAGCGCCTCGTACCCGGCGTCGCCGAGCCGGGCCCGGGCAGCCGCCTGGCCCTCCTCGCGCAGCGGGGCCATTTCGGGGGTGCCGCGCTGCGGGTGCCCCACCATCTGCCAGTGCTGGGCGCCGGCGCCGTACGCGAGGGCGGCACGTTCCGGCTCGCCCTGCAGGGCCCAGGCCGTGGCCAGCAGCTCCAGCCCCAGCGCGATGCCCATGCGGTCGCGGATGCGCTGCTTGGCGCGGAGCATGTCCCGTGCGTGCGCACCGGCCGCGCAGACGCGGTTCTCCAACAGCGCGATCAGCGCCAGCTGGTAGTCGGTGTAGGAGCGGGTCCACAGTTCCCCGAGCCGCACGCACTCCTGGCGCAGCACTTCCGCGTCGCGGCGGGCCTCCTTGAGCCGGCCGGCGGCGGTGAGCGCGCAGACCCGCAGCAGCCGGCACAGGGTGCTGCCGAAGGTGGGCTCCTGACAGGTGCCGGCGTCGCGCAGTGCCGTCTCCGCCGCCGCCAGGGCCGCAAGTGGGCGGCCGAACAGCAGCGCGGTGAGACCCTCCAGGTGGGCGGCCTGGAACAGCCGCTCCTTGTCCCCCGCCGCGATGGCCGACCGCCTGGTCAGCTCGGCGAACGTACGGCCCGCTTCCTGGTCCCCCTGCAGCAGCCGGGCCAGCCCCAGTGACCAGATGCCCTGCGCCCGCGCCTCGCTCGACCCGTCGGTGCAGTCCAGCGCCAGCTCCAGGTAGTGGTGGGTCTCGTACAGGTGGCCGCAGCACACCCAGAAGAACGCCACGTTCCCGGCCAGCTCCAGGGCTGCCGCCGGGTCGGAGTCCAGCAGGAACCGCAGCGCCTCCCGCACATCGTGGTAGAGCTGCTCCAGCCGCCCGTACCACCACTGCTGGCGCGCTCCGAGCCACTCGGTGCGGGCCATCCGGGACAGCTCCAGGACCGCGGCGGCGTGCCGGGCGGCGAGGTGCTCGGTCTCGCCCAGTTCCCGCAGCCACATCCGGCCGTACTCGCGGATGGTGTCCAGCAGCCGGAAGCGGTCGCCCTCGGCCATGACGACCGACTTGTGCACCAGTGCGGCCAGGCAGGTGCGCAGCTCCCTGGGGTTCAGCGGCCCGCCGGTGCAGACCTGTTCGGCGAGGTCGGCGTCGAAGCTCGCGGGGAAGACGGTCAGCCGGGCCCACAGCAGCCGCTCGGTGGGCCGGCACAGCTCGTGGCTCCAGCCCACCGCTGTCCGCAGGGCGCTGTGCCGTGCGGGTCGCCGGGGGCTGTCGCAGGGGCGGGGGTGTCCAGGGGCGTCGGGCAGATCGAGCCCGGAGCGGATGCGGTCGGCCGTCTCGGCGAGCGTGTGATGGCGCAATTGCGCCGCGGCCAGTTCCAGGGCGAGCGGCACCCCGTCCAGCCGGGCGCACAGTCGCGCCGCCAGCCGTCGGTCACGGGCCTCGCGCACGGGTCTGCCGACGCTTTCGGCGCGCTGCCGGAAGAGGGTCACGGCCTCGGTGGCGGGGGCGAGCGGCGGTACGGGCAGTACGGTCTCGCGGACCGCGCCCAGTGGCTCCCGGCTGGTGGTCAGCACCGTCAGGTTCGGGCAGGCGGTGAGCAACTCGCCGATCAGATGGCGGCAGTACGGCACCAGGTGTTCGCACGAGTCGAGTACGAGGAGCACCGAGCGGTCGGCCACCCAGCCGCACAGCGCGTCCAGCGGTATGCGGGGGGTGTGGTCGGAGAGGCCGAGGGCGTCGGCCACCGTGGCGGCGAGCAGATCGTCGCCACGCAGCGGCCACAGGTCGGCCCAGTAGATGTTGGTGTACTCCTGGCGCGGGCTCGCTGCCTGGGTGTGCAGGGCGTGCAGGGCGAGCCGGGACTTCCCGACTCCGGCTCCGCCCACCAGGGTCACCAGCCGCTGTTTCCCGAGTGCTCCGGTCAGCTGAGCCAGCTCGGGCGCCCTGCCGACGAAGGAGGTTGTTTCCTCAGGGATGTTCTGCTGCTGCACAGGTCCAGTCTTCACGCCGGGCCGACCGGTAGTCGCCCACTTCGGGGTTTCTGCTGGATGAGGAGAACTCGTGAGAGTGAAGCGCCAACTCGCAAGCTGAATTAGGGTTTTACACTCGTTCGAGTGACGATGCAGGGGTGGCGCAGCGCCACCCCCAGAGGCCCTGCCTATGCTTACGGGCCGATTTCCCGGACTCCTACGGTCACAAGGTCATACGTGAGGGCACCGATGGCACCGCACCCGGACGAGAGCGGCCGCAGGCTGTCCTCCACCGAACGAGAGGAGCCCTGCGTCACCGCTGACGAGCCCAGGACCGGGCACGAGCCCTCGCTCGGGGGCGTGCCCTCGGGCGGAGACGCGCCCTTGTGCGGGGACGAGGCGTGGGCGGCCGGGGACGAGGTGTGGGACGGGGAGGAGGAAGAGGGCCCCGCGGGCACGGTGCTGACCCGCACGGAGCACGGCCGTACCGTGGTCGAACTGCAGGGCGAGATCGACCTCGCGGTGGTGCTGGACACCACACCCCAGCTGTACGCCCTGACCACGGCCCCCGCCCCGCAGCTCGTCGCCGACCTGCGGCCCGTCACCTTCATCGACTGCAGCGGCCTGGCCCTCCTCGTGGACATCCGCTCCCGGGTGCTGGCCAGCGGCGGAAGTTTCACGATGGTGTGCGCCGACCCGCGGGTGCTGCGGCTGCTGCGGATCACAGGGCTGGACGACGTACTGACTCCGGTGCCGTCACCGGACGGCCCGCGGCAGGCGGCGGACGGCGCGGCGGACGGCGAGGCCACGGTCAGGGGGCGGGAGAGCTGAGTCTCCCGCCCCCTGGCGTCACCGCTGCCGCCACCGCTCCGGGCGGCGGCTACTTCTTCTTGTCGCCGTCCTCGGACTCCGCGTCGTCCTGCTTGGCCTGGACCTCCGGGTCGAGCGCGGTGTCGTCGCCGCTCCGGGCGGGGGAGCCGTTCACGCTGGAGAGTGACGCCCGGTCGCCGACCTCCGTCGCGGCCGGCGGCTCGACCAGCCAGTCCGGGTTCGCCTGCCGGTCCCACCAGCGCCAGGCGAGATAGGCGCCGCCCGCCACGAGGCCGACCAGGCCCGCACGCCAGACGAACCGGCCGGTGCGGGAGCGCCTGCGGCGGCGCCGCGAGAGCTTCTCGATCTCCTCGACCGTCACCTGACCGCGCAGCGCGGCCACGGCGGCCGCCCCGCGCTGCGCCGCTTCCTCCCGGGCCGGGCCGGTGGCGGCACGGGCCTCCGTCACGGCGCTCTCGATGCGCGGCCCCGCGTAGGCCGCCGCCTGGCGGGCGGCCTTGCGGGTGCGCTCGGCGGCGCGGCCCGCCGCCACCTCGACCTCGGGAGGGAGGGCGTCACGAGCCTGCGCGACCCGGGGGCCGACGTAGTGTTCGTATCCTTCGCGGGCGGAGTGGCGGGCCTGCTCGGCGGCCTTGGAGACCTTCGGCCCGAGCCGCGCACTCGCCTCATGGGCGTAGCGCGCCGCGGTGTCCTTGGCTTGCCCCGCGTGGGGCTTCACCACCTCCGCGGCGTGGCGCACGCTCTCCTTGGCCGTGCCGGTCGCAGCGCGCACGCTTTCCTTGGCGGTCACGGTTCCTCCTCCTCGGTGGCTCATGACTCAGGTCAGTCTCTCCGACAACGGAGGACAGGAAGTCGTTTTTCCACCTGTTTCGAAGATCATGCCTGCCTATGCTCTGCCCGGCATCCCCCGGTCGGGCATCCGGGTCAGCCATTGCCGTCCAGCGTCCGTGGGAGGATCGGGGGAGTCAATGCAGACAGATGGAAGGTAGATCGTGGCTGAGCAACTCCACGCCACCCTGAAGACCAACCACGGCGACATCCGCGTTCAGCTCTTCCCGAACCACGCGCCGAAGACGGTCAAGAACTTCGTCGAGCTCGCCGAGGGCTCCCGCGAATGGACGCACCCCGAGACGGGTGAGAAGACCACCGCCAAGCTCTACGACGGCACCGTCTTCCACCGGGTGATCAGTGGCTTCATGATCCAGGGCGGGGACCCGCTGGGCAACGGCACCGGTGGACCCGGATACGAGTTCGGCGACGAGATCCACCCCGAGCTGGCCTTCACCAAGCCGTACCTGCTGGCCATGGCCAACGCGGGGCCCGGCACCAACGGCTCGCAGTTCTTCATCACCGTCGGCGCGACGAACTGGCTGACGGGCAAGCACACCATCTTCGGCGAGGTCGCCGACAAGGCCGGCCAGGAGGTGGTCGACGCGATCAGCGGTACGCAGACCAACCCCCGCACCGACCGCCCGCTGCAGGACGTCGTGCTGGAGTCCGTCGTCATCGAGCGCCAGTAGGACTCATCGAGCGGCAGCAGGCCCTCGTCGAGCGGCAGTGAGCCGATCGGCGGGGAACCGCACGCCCCACCCGTCCGTATTCAGGGCGGGTGGGGCGGGTGCGTACGGGACACTGGAGGGGTGAGCGTGGAGCAGGAGGGACAACCCGGGGGCGGGGCCGAAGGGCGGGCGCCGAGACATTGCTACCGGCATCCCGACCGGGAGACCGGCATCTCGTGCACGCGGTGCGAGCGACCCATCTGCCCGGAGTGCATGGTGACGGCCTCCGTCGGGTTCCAGTGCCCCGAGTGCGTCCGGTCGGGTTCGGGGACCGGACACCGTCCGGACGCGAATCGGCCCAGGACGGTAGCGGGCGGGCGTGTCACGGAGGATCCCCGGCTGGTCACCAAGGTGCTGCTGGGCCTCAACGTCGCCGTCTTCATCGCGGTGCTCTCGGTCGGCGACCGGTTGCTGGATCAGCTGCTGCTGTTCGGGCAGGCGGTGACCGAGCCGTACGGGCCGGTGGAGGGCGTCGCCGAGGGGCAGTGGTACCGGCTGCTGACCTCGATGTTCCTGCACCAGGAGTTCTGGCACATCGCGATGAACATGCTCGGCCTGTGGTTCCTGGGTCCGCCGCTGGAGGCGGCGCTGGGCCGGGTGCGCTTCCTGGGCCTGTATCTGCTCTCCGGGCTCGGCGGCGGTGCGCTCACCTTTCTCCTGGTGGCGCCGCAGCAGGCGTCGCTGGGCGCGTCCGGTGCGATCTTCGGCCTGTTCGGTGCGACGGCCGTGCTGATGCGGCGGCTGCGCTACGACATGCGGCCGATCCTCATCCTGCTGGCGATCAACCTGGTCTTCACCTTCACCTGGAAGAACATCGCCTGGGAGGCGCACGTCGGCGGCCTGGTCATGGGCGTGCTGCTGGCCTACGCGATGGTGCACGCGCCCCGCGAGAGGAGGGCGCTGGTGCAGTACGGCGCCTTCGGGCTGCTGCTGGCGGTCGTCGTGGTGCTGATCGTGGTGCGCACGATGCAACTCGGCTGAGCGGCGCACGATGCAGCTCGGCCGAGCTGGCTCCGGCTGCGCCTGAGGCGTGCCCCGGTGCGGACCGCTGCGGCTCGGCCGAGGGCGTTCGCAGCCCGGTGGACAACCGGGCTGCGAGTCCCCTTTCCGGTGCTCGGAAAGGGGCCCGGACCCGGGTTGTCCACAGCGGGTACCGAATCTTGTGCATGGCGTGGCCCGTACGGGGCCACCTTCGCTCAGGTGTGCGTTTCCCTTGCGATTCCTCGGCCGACCAGGGCCGACCGCACCGGGCGTGCGGTCACACCGGCGTCAACACCCCGAAAGTTATCCACAGATCTTGTGAGTTTTCCAAGGCTGTGGATCAGCCTGTGGATAACTCTTATTTCCACTGGGTGGAGACGACGAAGCCGGCTGCGATGAAGCCGAACCCGACCAGGATGTTCCAGTCACCCAGCGACTCGATGGGAAGCGAGGTGTCGGTGACGTAGAACACCACGATCCAGGCGAGGCCGATGCCGAACAGCGCCAGCATCAGGGGGGCGACCCAACGGCGGCCGCCGCCTCCACGCAGGTCGATGGTCGTGGCCTTCTTCTCCGGCGGGGGCGTGAAGTCCGCTTTCTTCCGGGTACGTGACTTCGGCACGAGAGACTCTCCTGTCGATGCTCTGCTGACCGCCGTACGGCCCACGGGGACGGTGGTCCGTTAGCGTAGTGCTTTCCCAGGGCGGAGGGAGACAAGGGTACGGTGACCAGATCGTTGATCCGGCCTGCACGGCTGGCCGCCATAGGCGTCTTCGCCCTCGCAGGCCTCATCTTCTGGGTCAGTTTCAACACTGCGCAAGGGACGAACATCCGCAGCGACGGTTCCATGTTGCGGCTCTCCGACCTCATCCAGGAGCGCAGTAGACAGAACGCGGAGCTCGACAGCCAGGCCGCGGCCCTCCGCCGCCAGGTCGACAGGCTCGCCCGGCGCGACGACGGCAGCACCCGGGACCAGGACCGCAAGCTCGGTGAGCTGGAGAAACTGGCGGGCCTCAAGAAGATCTCCGGCCAGGGGCTGAGCGTCACCCTCGACGACGCCCCCAGCAACGCCACCGCCAAGGTCCCCGGGTTGCCCGACCCCGAACCCAACGACCTGGTCATCCACCAGCAGGATCTGCAGGCCGTCGTCAACGCCCTCTGGCAGGGCGGGGCGAAGGGCATCAAGGTGATGGACCAGCGGCTGATCTCCACCAGCGCCGTGCGCTGCGTCGGCAACACCCTCATCCTGCAGGGCCGCGTCTACTCCCCGCCCTACAAGGTCAGCGCCGTCGGCGACCGGGAGCAGCTGCGCACCGCGCTCGACAAGGCCCCGGCCATCCGCAACTACCTCGAATACGTGGACGCCTACGGCCTCGGCTGGAAAGTCGAGGAGCACAAGGCACTGACTCTTCCCGGCTACTCGGGCACAGTGGATCTCCGGCAGGCCAAGCCCTTGGAGTGACCGTGACCGTGCGGGGAGTGGGACGGCGTGGCGTTACGAGCGGTCGTACGAATCCTCAGCGAGCTGTGCATCACCGTCGGCATCCTGATCGTGCTCTTCGTCGTCCACCTCCTGTACTGGACGGGAGTGCGGGCCGACAACGCCTCCGACGACGAGATCGCCCGGCTCCAGAAGGAGTGGTCGTCCGGTTCCGTACGAGGTGAGGGCGGCCCCGCGGGGAAGGCGGGCGGCGCGGACCCGAGCCCGGGCAGCGGCCGGGACGACGGCGAAGGACAGCCCCGGGAGGGTGTCGGCAGCGGGGCGGATCCGCGCGGCCGCAGCTCGGCGGGGCAGGCATTCCGGGACGGGAAGTCCTTCGCCGTGATGTACATCCCCCGCTTCGGCCGCGACTGGTCCCGCCCCGTCCTGGAGAACACCCGCGCCGCGACCCTGCGCAAGGGCCTCGGCCACTACTCCCGCACCGCCGGACCGGGACAGCGGGGCAACTTCGCCGTCGCCGGACACCGCCGAACCTACGGCGACCCCTTCAAGGACTTCCCGAAGCTGCGCCCCGGCGACCACGTCTTCGTCACGGACGGCGACACCTGGTACACCTACACCCTCACCCGGCGCCCCTATCGCACCCTTCCCGGTGACACAGGAGTGCTCGATCCCGTGCCCGCGCCGGTGAACAAGGCCGCCACCCCGTTCGACCGGCCCGGCCGCTATCTGACCCTCACCACCTGCGATCCGGAGTGGGGCAGCAGCCACCGGCTGATCGCCTGGGCGCGGCTGGACGCCACCCGGCCCGCGACCGAGGGGAAGCCGGACGCGCTCACCCGCTGACGCCGTACTCTGACGCCGTACTCTTTGGGTGGGCCGAACGGCACGCGTGCCCGATGTGGCGCGGGAGGAGAGAGGACGGCATCGCGGGATGTACGGCTGGATCTGGCGGCATCTGCCGGGCAACGTGTACGTACGTGCACTGATTTCGCTGGTGCTGGTGGTCGGAGTTGTCTTTCTGCTGTTCCAGTACGTCTTTCCGTGGGCGGAACCGCTGCTGCCGTTCAACGATGTGACGGTGGACGGTGCGGCCGGCTCCGTCGGTGCGGCCGGTTCCGTCGCCGAGATCGCCGGGGGTGCGGTGTGAGCGCGCGCATCCTGGTCGTCGACAACTACGACAGCTTCGTCTTCAACCTCGTCCAGTACCTCTACCAGCTCGGCGCCACCTGCGAGGTGGTCCGCAACGACGAGGTCGAAACGCGTCACGCCGAGGACGGGTTCGACGGCGTGCTCCTCTCCCCCGGCCCCGGCGCACCGGAGGAGGCCGGTGTCTGCATCGACATGGTGCGGCACTGTGCGGCCCGCGAGATCCCGGTCTTCGGCGTCTGCCTGGGCATGCAGTCGATGGCCGTCGCCTACGGCGGCGTCGTCGGCCGGGCCCCCGAACTGCTGCACGGCAAGACCTCGGTCGTCTCCCACGAGGGCGCGGGCGTCTTCGCCGGACTGCCCTCCCCCTTCACCGCCACCCGCTACCACTCGCTGGCCGTACGGGGCACGCTCCCGGCCGAACTGGAGGTCACCGCCTGGACGGCACCCGGCGGTGAGGCAGTGGACGGCGCCGACCTGGTGATGGGGCTGCGCCACCGCGAGCTGCCCGTCGAGGGAGTCCAGTTCCACCCCGAGTCCGTCCTCACCGAGGGCGGCCACCGGATGCTGGCCAACTGGCTGGTGCGGTGCGGGGACGCCGGGGCCGTGGAGCGCTCCGCGGGGCTGGGGGTGCCGCGCGGAGCCGGTCTGGGGACGGTCACCGGGTGACCACGGGCCACGGTGACGGCAGGGGGGCCGGCGGCTCCGGGAACGACCCGGAGTACGACCCGTACCGTGCGGCCGTAGACGCCCTCGCCGACCCGCTCAACGATCCGCTGCCGGGGCAGCAACCGCCCGAGCCGCAGCCGTCGGCGTCTGCGGCGCAGCCCGGGCCGCAGACGGCGGCTGACGCCCCGTACGCGGCGGAGGCGGACCGGGAGCCCGCCTGGTACGGGGCGGCCCCGTACGAGCCGTACGCGCAGCCGACACCGCCCGTGCAGCCCGCGGAGCCCGCCCGGCCGCAGCAGCGGCAGGCGGTGCCGCAGAAACTCGCGGGGGAGCCCCGGCACGAGCCGCACGCACCGGCGAGCGGCCCCGGACCGCACGGCCCCGCCACCGGGCCGGGTGCCGGGGCCGCCACCGGGCCCGAGGAGGACCGCAGCACCGTGGGGCTGCGGCGGCCGCACCTGGAGGAGCTGGCGCGCCGGAAGGGCATCGAGCCGCCCCGCACCCGGTCGCGTATCGAACGCCCGCCGGGGCCCACGCGGTTGGAGGCGCGCAGGGCGGCGCGTGCGCTGCGACCCGGCCCCGGCATCATCGCCAGCCGGGCCATCGGCGAGGTGTTCATCACCTGCGGCGTGCTGATGCTGCTGTTCGTCGCCTACCAGCTGTGGTGGACGAACGTCCTCGCCGACCAACAGGCGGGCGGTGCCACCGACAAGCTCCAGAAGCAGTGGGACGATCACAAGCCCGGCGCCGGCCCGGACCCCGAGCGCAAGGCCGGAGCCTTCAAGCCCGGCGAGGGCTTCGCGATCATCCACATCCCCAGGATCGACGTCACCGCACCCATCGCCCAGGGCGTCTCCAAGACGAAGGTCCTCGACAGGGGCATGGTCGGCCACTACGCCGAGAAGCCGTTGAAGACCGCCATGCCGTGGGACAAGAAGGGCAACTTCGCGCTCGCCGGGCACCGCAACACCCACGGCGAACCGTTCCGCTACATCAACAGACTGGAGGCCGGGGACGAGGTCGTCGTCGAGACGCAGTCGAAGTTCTACACGTACAAGGTGACGCGCCAACTCCCGTCCACCTCCCCGTCCGATACGGGGGTGATCGACCCGGTACCGCCGAAGTCGGGCTTCACCGAGCCCGGTCGCTACATCACACTGACCACCTGCACCCCCGAATTCACCTCGAAGTACCGTCTGATCGTCTGGGGCAAAATGGTGGATGAACGTCCGCGCAGCAAGGGCAAGCCGGACGCGCTCGTCGACTGACGGCCGATGGGCGGAGCCCGGCGTGACGACCAGCGAAACAGCGGCGGAGGCGGCTACAGGTGAGCGAGGGCAAGCGGGACGCTTCCGCGGGGGAGGCCGTCGACAAGACGGAGACCACTTCGGCCGAAGCGGAGGCGAACACCAACCGAACCTCCGAGCCGCCCCACGCCTCGGAGGCGGACCCCGGCTCGGAGGCAGAGCACGCCTCGGAGGCAGAGCACAGCTCACAGGCGAGGCAAGCCTCAGACGCGGAGCCCTCCGCGGGGGGTGCCCCGGACTCCGCGGCGGAGGGAAGGCCCGCGTCCCGGCGGGGGCCGATAGCCGTTGCCGTCGGCGTCTTCGGTGAACTCCTCATCACGGCGGGGCTGGTGCTCGCCCTGTTCGTCGTCTACTCGCTGTGGTGGACGAACGTCCTCGCCGACCGGCAGGCGAAGAAGGAGAGCGACAAGGTCCGCGAGCACTGGGCCGCCGACCGCGGCCCGGGGAATCTGGACACCCGGGACGGCATCGGCTTCCTGCACGCGCCGTCCATGTCGTCCGACGACATATTGGTGAAGAAGGGTACGGACCCCAAGGAGCTCAACCAGGGCATCGCGGGCTACTACACGGAGCCGGTGAAGTCGGGCCTCCCGCAGGACCAGTCGGGCAACTTCGCGCTGGCCGCGCACCGCGACGGGCACGGTGCGAAGTTCCACAACATCGACAAGATCGACGAGGGCGATCCGGTCGTCTTCGAGACCAAGAACACCTGGTACGTCTACAAGGTGTTCAAGACCCTGCCGCAGACGTCGAAGTACAACGTCGACGTGCTGGACCCGATCCCGAAGGGTTCGGGCAAGAAGCAGCGTGGCCGCTACATCACGCTGACGACGTGCACTCCCGTCTACACCTCGAAGTACCGCTACATCGTCTGGGGCGAACTCGTCCGCACCGAAGACGTCGACGAGGACCGCACACCCCCCGCCGAGCTGAAGTGAGAGTCGGCACTCCGGCCGGGCGGGGCTGAGGCCACCGGCGAACGCGCGGGGCCGAGGCCACCGGCGGAGTGGCCCCGGCCGCCGCTTGCCGCGTCAGTGGCCCCAGTTGCCGCCGAAGAGACCGCCGTCGTCGTCGTCTCCGCCGCCGTTGCCACCGTTGCCGCCGTTCCCTCCGCCCGGGCGGGTCATGATGTCGACCTTGTCGCCCTTCTTGCCCTGCGTGTTGGGCGGCGGGTTGGTGGTGACGACCACCGCGTCGCCGCCCTGCGGGCCCCGGATGGTGCCGATGGTGAAACCGGCGTCCTGAAGGGCCTTCTTGGCGTCCTTGAGCTTCTGGTTGGTGACGTCCGGCACGGTGGCGGGCGCGTCGTCGGGCGCCTTGGCGACGGTCAGATTGATCGTGGTGCCCTCGGGCTGCTTGCCGGGGCCCGGGTTCTGCTTGATGACCGTGCCGGCGGCCTTGGTCTCGTCGTCCTGTTCGGTCTTGGAGACCTTGAAGCCGAGCGCTTCGAGCTGGGTCTTGGCCTGGTCGAAGGGGGTGTCGACGACGTTGGGCACGGTCGGCCGGGACTCGGTGGCGACGGTCAGCGTGACCGTGGAGCCCTTCTTGGCCTTCTCGCCGGCGCCGGGGTCCTGGCTGAGGACCGTACCGGCCTGCTGCTCCTCGGACTCCTGCTGCTTCTTGGAGACCTTGAAGCCCGCCTCGTTGAGCTTCTGCTTGGCGTCGGCGTAGACGTCACCGGTGACGTCCGGGATGCTGCGGGGAGCCTTGTCGCGGGGCCCCTTGGACATGATCAGGCTGACGGTGCTGTCGGGCTCGACGCTCTCGCCGACTCCGGGGTCCGTCTTGCAGACGGTGCCCTTCTTCTCGTCGCAGTAGACGCTGTCGCCCTTGGCGGCCTTCAGCCCGGAGTTGCCGAGCTGCTCCTCCGCCTCCGAGGCGGACAGCCCCGTGACGTTGGGCACGTCGACGTCGTTGTTCGGGGAGTCGAGCAGGGCCTTGCCGACGAAGATCGCACCGACGAGCACCAGGATCACGGCGAGCGCCAGCAGGATGGTGGACAGTGGATTCTTGCCCTTGCGGCGGCTGCGCTGCTCGTCGTAGTAGCCGCCGTCGTCCGGGCGCATCGGCGGCAGCATGGAGGTCTGCGGCTCCTGCGCGCGCAGCGCCGTGGTGGGCTGGTCCTCGGGGTAGCCGCCCGCGCCCATGGCGGTGGCGGCGACCGGTTGGCCGTCCAGGCACGCCTCGATGTCGGCGCGCATCTCGTCGGCGCTCTGGTACCGGTAGTCCGGGTCCTTGACGAGTGCCTTCATCACGATCGCGTCCATGGCGGGCGCGATCTCGGGGTCGAAGGCGCTGGGCGGCTGCGGCTCCTCCCGTACGTGCTGGTAGGCGACGGCGACCGGGGAGTCACCGACGAAGGGCGGCCGTACGGTCAGCAGCTCGTACAGCAGGCAGCCGGTGGAGTACAGGTCGGAGCGGGAGTCGACGGTCTCGCCCTTGGCCTGCTCGGGGGAGAGGTACTGGGCGGTGCCGATCACGGCGGCCGTCTGGGTCATCGTCATGCCGGAGTCGCCCATGGCGCGCGCGATGCCGAAGTCCATGACCTTGACCTGGCCGTTGCGGGTCAGCATCACGTTGGCGGGCTTGATGTCGCGGTGGACGATGCCGTTGCGGTGGCTGTACTCCAGGGCCTGGAGGATGCCGACGCACATCTCCATCGCCCGCTCGGGCAGCAGCTTGCGCCCGGAGTGCAGCAGCTCACGCAGCGTGGAGCCGTCCACGTACTCCATGACGATGTACGGGATGGAGACCCCGTCCACGTAGTCCTCGCCCGTGTCGTACACCGCGACGATCGCCGGGTGGTTGAGCGAGGCGGCCGACTGGGCTTCGCGGCGGAAGCGGGCTTGGAACGACGGATCGCGGGCGAGGTCGACGCGGAGCGTCTTGACCGCGACCGTACGGCCCAGCCGGGTGTCCTGGGCGAGGTAGACCTCGGCCATGCCTCCGCGGCCGAGCACCGAGCCCAGCTCGTACCGGCCGCCTAGGCGACGCGGCTCTTCCATAGTCTCCAGCCCTCTCCGGTCTTCCGTGCCGCCGCGCGTGGAATGTGCGGCGCGCGACACGGCGGTGTGCTGCTCGGCATACGGTACCCGCCACAGGGTGCGTGCCTGGTGTGGCCGTGGTGACCGGGCTCACCCGAGGCTGCGCTGGTGTGCGTCACTGCTTTCCGTCGAGGACGGCCTCCATCACGCTCTTGGCGATCGGGGCTGCCAGCTTGCCGCCCGCGATGTCGCTGCGGAGTGTGTCGGAACTCTCCACCACGACAGCGACGGCGACGGGAGACCCGTCACTCGTCTTCGCGTACGAGATGAACCAGGCGTACGGGTTGTCCTTGTTGTTCTCGCCGTGCTGTGCCGTACCGGTCTTGCCACCCACCGTGACGCCGGGGATCTTGCCCGCCGTTCCGGTGCCCTTCTCCACGACCGTCTCCATGGCCGACTGGAGCTTCTGCGCGTTCTCCGCCGATACCGGCCGGCTCAGCTCCTTGGGCTTGGTCTGCTCGACCACGTTCAGGTTCGGGGCCACGAGCTGGTCCACCATGTAGGGCTTCATCAGCTTGCCGTCGTTGGCCACGGCCGCGGCGACCATGGCCATCTGCAGCGGGGTGGCGCGGTTGGACGCCTGACCGATGCCCGCCATGGCGTTCTGGGGGCGGTTGTCCTCGGGGTAGATGCTCTTCGCGGGCCGCACCGGGGTGTCCAGGTCCGGGTCCAGCGTGCCGCCCTTGACGTCCTTCTCGAAGCCGAACTTCTCGGCCATCTTGATCATCTCGTCGTTGCCGAGCTGGTCGCTCATCTTGGCGAAGACGGTGTTGCAGGACCACTGCAGCGCGACTCGGACGGACGCGTTCTTGCAGGCCGGGTTGTTGCCCTCGTTGCCCAGGTCCTTGGTGGTCTGCGGCAGCCGGTACGGGTCCTCGGTGTCGGTCTTCTGGTCGAGGTCGTACTCACCGCTCTCCAGCCCCGCCGCCGCGGTGACGACCTTGAACGTCGAGCCGGGCGGGTAGGTCTGCCGCAGCGCCCGGTTGAGCATCGGCTGGTCCTCGTCGTCGTCCAGCTTCTTGAACCGCTCACCGTCCTTGCCGCTGACCCCGGCGAACGTGGACGGGTCGTAGGAGGGCTTGTTGGCCAGCGCGAGGATGGCGCCGGTCTTCGGGTTGATCGCCGCGACCGCGCCCTTCTTGTCACCGAGTCCGTCGTAGGCGGCCTTCTGCGCCTTGGCGTTCAGCGTGGTGACGACGTTGCCGCCCTTCTGCTGCTTGCCGGTGATCATGTCGATGGTGCGGTTGAAGAACAGCCGGTCGTCGTCGCCGGTCAGGAACGGGTCGTAGAGCTTCTCCAGCTGGTTCGCGCCGATCCGCTGGGAGGCGTAGCCGGTGACCGGCGACCACAGCTTGCCGTTCTTGTAGGTGCGCTTGTACTTGAAGTCGGTGCCGTTGACGACGGTCGAGCCGGTGACCGCCTTGCCGTCGACGATGATGTTGCCGCGCGGCTGGGCGTAGCGGGCGATGTCGACGCGTCTGTTCTTCGGGTCGTTCTTGAGCTCGTCGGCCTGGACGAACTGCAGCCAGTTGCTCCGTACGAGCAGGGCCAGGACCAACAGACCGCAGAAGATCGCGATTCGGCGCAGGGGCTTGTTCACGGTCGGACCACCTGGGTCATTTCGGCATCGGGTGAGGGGGCGGGTGCGGGCGCCGGGCGGCGGGCGGTGTCGCTGATCCTGAGCAGAATGCCGATCAGTGCCCAGTTGGCGAGCACCGAGGAGCCGCCGGAGGCCAGGAACGGCATGGTCATACCGGTCAGCGGGATCAGGCCCATCACGCCGCCCGCGACGACGAAGACCTGGAGCCCGAAGGCGCCCGAGAGGCCGACGGCCAGCAGCTTGCCGAACGGGTCACGGGCGGCGAGTGAGATGCGTACCCCGCGCTCGACGATCAGCCCGTAGATGAGGAGGACCGCCATCATGCCGGTCAGGCCGAGTTCTTCGCCGACCGTGGCGAGGATGAAGTCGGAGTTGGCGGCGAAGCCGATCAGGTCGGAGTTGCCCTGGCCCCAGCCGGTGCCGAGCACCCCGCCGGAGCCGAACGCCCACAGCGACTGGGCGATCTGGTCGCTTCCGGTGGACTGGATGACCTCTTCGGAGAAGGGGTGCAGCCACGCCTGGACGCGCTCTTGCACATGCGGCTCGAACGTGGCCACGACAGCGGCACCGCCGGCCGACAGGAGCAGACCGAAGACGATCCAGCTCGTGCGCTCGGTGGCGACGTAGAGCATGATCACGAAGAGGCCGAAGAAGAGCAGCGAGGTGCCCAGGTCGGTCTCGAAGACCAGGATCATCAGGCTCAGCGCCCAGATGACGAGGATCGGCCCCAGGTCCCGGCCGCGCGGC
This sequence comes from Streptomyces smyrnaeus, assembly GCF_017676345.1. GTDB lineage: Bacteria > Actinomycetota > Actinomycetes > Streptomycetales > Streptomycetaceae > Streptomyces > Streptomyces smyrnaeus. Next base: position 180,779 of record NZ_JAFFZM010000002.1, read on the forward strand.
AGATACATCCCCATGAAGCGCCGTGAGGCCAGCGCCAGCGCGTCCCGTTTCACCATCAGATAGCCGGCGAAGAAGACCGCGAGGATGATCTTCACGAACTCGCCGGGCTGGAGGTTGATGAAGCCCAGGTCCACCCAGATCCTGGCGCCGTTGCGGGCCGGGAAGAACATGGGCAGGACCAGCAGCACCAGACCGACGGCCATGGAGATGTAGGTGTAGCGCTGCAGCACCCGGTGGTCCTTGAGGAACAGCAGGATCGCCACGAACAGCGCCAGCCCGATCGCCGAGTAGAGGAGCTGCTTGGGGGCGTCCGGCGAGAAGGCCCCGAAGGCGCTCTCGGCACGCTGTCGCAGCCGCTCGGACTGGTCCAGCCGCCAGATCAGCACCAGGCCCAGCCCGTTGAGCATGGTGGCCAGCGGCAGCAGCAGCGGGTCGGCGTAGGGCGCGTACCGGCGCACCACCAGGTGGCCGACGCCCGCCAGCAGCACCAGCCCGCAGCCGTAGCCGAGCATGCCGGAGGGCAGCTCGCCGTTGATGGCCAGACCCACGTTGGCGTACGCGAAGACGGGGACGAGCACCGCGAAGACGAGCATGGCCAGCTCGGTGTTGCGGCGGCTCGGCAGTCCGCCCGAGGACACTGTGGTGTTACTGCCCGTGGTGGTGAGGTTGCTCATTGCCTTGTGCCGCCCCCTACGGCCCGGTGCACTGCTTGGCCAGCTCCTGCTGCTTCTCCGAGAGCTCGGGGCTCGGCGAGGGAGTGCTGGAGGCGGCGGCAGTCGTGTCGTTGGTGGAGCCGGAGGTGAAGGCGGCGTGGGTGGCGGTACCCACCCCGGCGGTGGCCTCGCCGACGCCGGCGGTACCCGTGCCCGTACCGGCGGTGCCGGTGCCGGTGCCGCCGTTGGTGGCCGCGTCACCGGGCGCGTTCTGCTCGTCCTTGCGCTGCTTCTCGGAGTCCTTGCTCCCGCCGGTGCCCTTGTCGGCCTTGTCCCCGGGGTCCTTGGGCTGCTTCTTCTCCTTGGCGACGATCTCGCAGACCTTGGCCTGCTCGCCCAGCTCGTCGAGCTTGCTGCGGGCCTCGTCCCGGCTGCCCATCGCGATCGTCTCGCGCAGCTCCTTGCGCTGGAAGCCGGGCAGGTACTTGAGTTCGATCTCGGGGTGGTCCTCGTCGACCTTGTGCAGCTTGACGCCCGCCAACTCCTGGTTGATGCCCCGGTAGAGGGCGACATGGTCCTCGTTGGCGCCGACGTAGAACTGCGTCTGCGTCCACCGGTAGCCCCCGTACAGCCCGCCGCCGGCCACGGCCAGCGCCAGCGCGATCCACAGCGAGCGCTTGACCCACCTGCCCTTGCCCTTGCCGGGCTTGGCGAAGTCCTCGTCCGTGTAGGGGCCGAACGTGCCGGCGGGCGGGGCCGCCGGGTCGGCGGTGGGGGGACCGAACCCCTCGGGGGCGCCGGATCGGCCCTGCGGCGGCACCGCGCCGCCGCGCCCCAGCTCGGCGGCGCGGGCCGCGGGGGTGCTGCGGGCGGCGCCGTCGCCGCCCAGCGGCTGCTGGCTCTCGGCGACCGCGCCGACGATGACAGGGGTGTCGTTGAGCTGGCCGTGCAGGGTGTCCTCGGGGCCGAGGGTGTCCACGTCCAGCACATCGGCGACGATGCAGGTGATGTTGTCGGGGCCGCCGCCGCGCAGCGCGAGCTGGATCAGCTCCTGCACGGTGTCCTGCGGGCCGTGGTAGCCGGCCAGCGTCTCCTCGATCGTCTGGTGCGAGACGACCGCCGAGAGCCCGTCCGAGCACAGCAGATAGCGGTCCCCCGCGCGCACCTCGCGGATCGACAGGTCCGGTTCCACATGGTCACCGCTGCCCAGCGCCCGCATCAGCAGCGAGCGCTGCGGGTGGGTGGTGGCCTCTTCCTCGGTGATCCGGCCCTCGTCCACCAGCCGCTGCACCCAGGTGTGGTCCTGGGTGATCTGGGTGAGCTGGCCGTCCCGCAGCAGATAGGCGCGGGAGTCGCCGACGTGCACCAATCCGAGCCGCTGGCCCGTCCACAGCAGCGCCGTCAGCGTCGTGCCCATGCCCTCCAGCTGCGGGTCCTCCTCGACCATGACGCGCAGCTGGTCGTTGGCGCGCTGCACCGTCGTACCGAGGGAGGTGAGGATGTCCGAGCCGGGGATGTCCTCGTCGAGCTGGACCATCGCGGAGATCACCTCGGAGGAGGCGACCTCGCCGGCGGCCTGGCCGCCCATGCCGTCGGCGACCGCGAGCAGCCGGGGACCGGCGTAGCCGGAGTCCTCGTTGTGCTCGCGGATCATGCCGTCGTGTGATCCGGCGGCAAAGCGCAGTGACAGGCTCATGCGCACCTCGCCCGTCGGCTCCGGGTACATCCGCACGGTGCCCACCCTCCGGTCGTCATGTCGGTACTACTTCCGCAGCTCGATGACCGTCTTGCCGATACGGATCGGCGCTTCGAGCGGGATCGGCGTCGGTGTGGTGAGCCGGGTCCGATCGAGATAGGTGCCGTTGGTCGACCCGAGATCCTCGACGATCCACTTTCCGTCACGGTCCGGGTAGATCCTGGCATGCCGGCTGGACGCGTAGTCGTCGTCCAGCACGATCGTGGAGTCGTGCGCGCGGCCCAGGGTGATGGTCTGGCCCTGGAGGGCCACGGTGGTGCCGGTGAGCGACCCCTCGGTGACGACCAGCTTGGTGGGGGCGTTCCGCCCGCGCCCGCGCCTGCCGCCGCCCTGCGGGGGCTGCTGGGGCTGGGGTCGCTGCGGGGGTCGCTGTGCTTCGGCACGCCGCGCCGTGCGCTGCGTCACCCTGGTGCCGAACAGGTCACTTCGGATGACCTGGATGGACACGATGACGAACAGCCACAGTACGGCGAGAAACCCCAACCGCATGACCGTGAGGGTCAGCTCTGACATTGCCCCCGCTTCACCCTTCGGCTTGCCGGTAAATGATCGTGGTACTGCCCACGACGATGCGTGAGCCGTCGCGGAGCGTAGCGCGCGTGGTGTGCTGTCCGTCTACCACGATGCCGTTTGTGGAGCCCAGATCCTGGATCGAGGAGGGGCTTCCCGCGCGGATCTCGCAGTGCCGACGCGAGACCCCCGGGTCGTCGATCCGCACGTCGGCCTCCGTGCTGCGGCCGAGGACCAGTGTCGGGCCGGAGATCTGGTGGCGGTTGCCGTTGATCTCCACCCAGCGCCGGGTCTCGGTGCCCGGCAGCGGGCCGGCGGAACCCGCAGGGCCCGGCGCGTAGGAGGGCGGGGCCGTGGGGGCGGGCGGCGCGGCGGCGGGGCGCGGAGGGTATCCGGCGCCGCCGGGCCCGGGGCCTGCCGCGGCCGGGCCCCCGTGCGGGGGCTGCTGCTGGGAGGTGCTGGAGGCCAGGGTGCGGCTGCGCACCCGGTACAGACCGGTGTCGAGGTCGTCGGCCTTCTCCAGATGGACCTTGATCGGGCCCATGAACGTGTAGCGCTGCTGCTTGGCGTAGTCCCGCACCATGCTGGCGAGTTCATCGCCGAGCTGGCCCGAGTACGGGCTGAGCCGCTCGTAGTCGGGCGGGCTGAGTTCGACCACGAAGTCGTTGGGGACGACCGTCCGCTCGCGGTTCCAGATCGTCGCGTTGTTGTCGCACTCCCGCTGGAGGGCGCCCGCGATCTCCACGGGTTGCACCTCGGACTTGAACACCTTCGCGAAGGTGCCGTTCACGAGACCCTCGAGTCGCTGCTCGAACCGCTTCAGTACTCCCACGACGCACCTCCTTCCCAGATGCTCTCCGACCTAGTGCCTGCTTCGTGCCCGGCGCCTGCCTCGTGCCGGACCCGTTCCTGCTCTCCAGTGTCCTCGGGTTCCGGGCACGACGCTTCCGCGGTACTGCTTACTGATCGTATCCACGCGCGGGGAAAACGACTGGTTCCCCACCGGGGCCCGGTGCTCAAGTGTTGCCCCTCACAGTGGTCCGCGCGTGCCCCCGCCCACAGTCGCTCGTACCGCCCTACACCCTCGCATGGATAGTAGAGCGCCCGCGCTGGGTCCCGCACCGAGTGTCCCGCAGCGGGCGGCCGACCTGCGCAAGACGTCGGGCGGGAGGCACCGGCCCGGCGGCCGGGCCCCCGGAGTCCGGCCCGAGTGGCCGCTCGGGGGGAGGGCCGGAATACGGATGTGAGTCCACCCCGGACAGCGTGCTAATCTTCTGGATGTCGGCAGGCGCCCGCACCGGGCGAAGCGACAACACCCAATGCGCGGGTGGCGGAATAGGCAGACGCGCTGGATTCAGGTTCCAGTGTCCGAAAGGACGTGGGGGTTCAACTCCCCCCTCGCGCACAAGAAGAAGGCCCCCACCGGGTTCCGGTGGGGGCCTTCGTCGTGCCGTACGCCGTCGGGCCGCAGCAGCGGCTGTCGCCCCGACGGCGGGTGGCTGCCGGATCAGGCGGCCAGGCGGGCCGCCAGGGCCTTGCCGCGGGACTGGGCCGCTTCGTGGGCCTGGGTACGGGAGGCCTTGGCCATCTCGACGAGGTGCTCCATGCCGGGCGTCGTCTCGGCCAGCGTGAGCTCCGGCACGATGAACTCGACATCCAGCCCGAAGCCCTCGGCGCCCAGCACCTTCTCCAGGTAGGGCAGCACGAACTCGAAGCTCTCACGCGGAGTGCCCGGTCCGTAACCGCCACCGCGGCTGGCGACCACCGTGGCCGGCTTCCCGGCGGCCGACGGGGTCTCCGCGGCGGTCGTGCGACCCATGATGATCACGTGGTCGAGCCATGCCTTGAGGGTCGAGGGAATCGTGTAGTTGTACATCGGGGCGCCGATCAGCACGGCGTCCGCCTGCTCCAGCTCGGTGGCCAGCTGGTCGCGCAGCGCGAAGGCCGCGGCCTGCTCGGGGGTGTGGTTCTGGGGCGGTATGAAGCCGGCGGCCGCGGCGACGCCCTGCAGATGCGGAATCGGGTCGGCGTTCAGGTCGCGGTAGATCACCTTCCCGTCCGGGTGCTGGGCCTCCCATGCCTCGCGGAAGGAGGCGGTGACGGAGCGGGAGACGGAAGCGCCGTCCGGGTGGACGGAGGTGTCGAGGTGCAGGAGGGTGGCCATGCGGGGCTCCTAGGGATTCGTTAGTTGTCGAACTTTCCGACGTAGCTATTTGTAGCACAGTCACTTACTTTTCTGCACCTCCTTGCGAGTGAGCAGTACCCTGGTGTCATGTCAGAGCTTGGAGAGAGGCGTGACCTGCCGCCTGAGCGCGCCCCGGCCGCTGCGGCCTGCACCGAGCCGGAGAGCGCCATCACGCGCGTCTTCCATCTGCTCGGAAAGCGGTGGACGGGACTGATCCTGGCCGCCTTGATGAGCGGCCCGGGTCACTTCGCCGAGCTGCGCCGTGCCGTACCGGGCATCAGCGAGCGGATGCTCTCCGACCGGCTCACCGAGCTGGCCTCCTTCGGCCTGGTCACCCGGTCCGTGGAAGAGGGCCCGCCGCTGCGGGTCAGCTACAGCCTCACCGACTCCGGGCACGCGCTGAAGCCCGCCATGGTCGAGCTCACCCGCTGGGCGGACGGCCACCTGCCGGAGTCCGCCGCCACCTGCCCGGAGGCGTTCCGGGATTGAGTCGGGACGCGGCGGTCGTAGGGTGGTGGCGATGAACGCCAACTCCCCCGCCCGGGCGAGCGAAGATCCGGGCGCGAGCGAAGACCCGAAGGCGAGCGAAGAGTCGCCGGCGAGTGGAAGGCCGCAGGCGAGCGAAGAGCCCGGTACCGAGCGCCTCGAAAAGGCCGTACGGGCCGCGGAGGCCGCACTGATCGAGTACGAGATCGCGGTCGAGACCTTCCGGGTCGAGGTGGAGAACTTCTCCCGGCTGCACCACCAGCGGCTCGGCCCCGTCTACGCCCGGCTCGACGAGCTGGACGCGCAGATCGCGGAGGCGGTCGCGGCCCGCACCGGCGACCCCGAGGACATCCGCAAGGCCGACGCGGCGCGCGGCGCCGTGCTGCCGATGCCGAAGGTCGACGAGCTGTTCTTCGGCTGGATCGACTCCAACGGCATGCTTCCCGAGGCCCAGGCGATGCTCAACGAGCAGCCGGTCAGCCCGCCGAGCCGGGTACGGCCCAGCGAGGAGGCCCGCAAGGCCTACCGGGACCTGGTCCGCAAGGCCCACCCCGACCTCGCCCAGGACGACGCGGAGCGCGAGCGGCGGGAGGCGTTTCTCGTGCGGGTGAACAAGGCGTACGCGGACGGTGACGCGCCCGCGCTCGCCGCGCTCGCCGAGGAGTGGGAAGCGGGACCGCTGCCCGAGCCCATGGCCGAACTGCTGCGTAGCGAGGAGCTGTACGCACGGCTGGAGTGGCTGGCGCAGCGCAAGGAGATGCTCGCGGAGATGGCCGCGGAGCTGGAGGAGAGCGCGATCGGAGCCATGCTGAAGCTGGCGCCCGACGACCCCGACGCGCTGCTGGAAGAGATCGCCGAGCAACTGCTCGGGCAGGTGGCCGAGCGCGAGCGCGAGCTCGCCCGGTTGAGAGAGGGAGAGCAAGGATGAACGCCCTTCCCGGGCAGGTGCCGCAGACGGACGTCGCCTCCGTACCGGCCGACGCGCTGCTGCTGGACGTACGCGAGGACGACGAGTGGGCCGCCGGGCGCGCTCCCGGCGCACTGCACATCCCGATGAGCGAGTTCGTCGCGCGGCAGGGCGAGTTGACCGAGCGGCTGGGCGAGGGCGAGCGGGTGTACGTCGTCTGCCGGGTCGGCGGCCGGTCCGCCCAGGTCGCGGCCTACCTCCTCCAGCAGGGCGTGGACGCGGTGAACGTCGACGGCGGCATGCTCGCCTGGCAGAGCGCGGGACGGCCCCTGGAGGGCGACACGGACGCGGCATCCGTGCGCTAGGAGCCGCCCTTCCCCTTGAGGGCGCCTCCAGGCCGGAGGCCGGGGAGGCGGACGCGCCCCGTCAGGGGCACCCCCTCAGCGGAATCAACCGGTGGCCAGCAGGTCCGCGAGGGCTTCCTCATGGGCTGCGGCCGACCCATGAGAGAGCTCCCACTGTTTGGCCCAGGCGTGGAAGCGGTGCAGCGGATACTCGGTGTCCGCGCCCATGCCGCCGTGCAGATGCTGCGCCGTCTGCACCACCCTGCGTACCCCGTCGGCCGCCCACATCTTGGCGACCGCCACATCGGCCGGCTCCAGCCGCCAGGCCGCCTGCCAGAGAGTGGCCTCCATCGCGCGCAGGTCGATGTAGCGGTCGGCCGCCTGGACGGCGACCGCCTGGAACGTGGCGATCGGGAACCCGAACTGCTCGCGACGGCTGACGTACTCGCTGGTCATCTCCAGGACCCGGCTGCCGAGGCCCAGTGCAAGCGCACAGGTGCCGGTGGCCAGCAGCCGGTGCAGTCGACCCGGTGCCTCCGGCGCTTCGACGACCTCGTGCGGCGGTACGCGCACCGCGTCCAGCCGCAGCTCGGCGTAGCGCTCACCGTTGGTGGACGTCTGCTCGGCCAGACAGACGCCCGCGGTCTCCGTGGGGGAGACGCAGGCCAGCAGCGGGCGGCCCTCGGCCGTACGCGCCGGGACGATGGCGAGGTCGGCCGTCGCCGCCCACGGCACCGCGGTCTGTACGCCCTCCAGGATCCAGCCGGTCCCGCCGGGCGCCGCGTGGGCCGTCACGGCGTGATCGGCCGGCTCGTGGCCCGTGCGGCCCTGTCCGGCGACGGTGACGGCCAACTCGCCCGTCGCGATGCGCCCGAGCAGCGCGGAGCGCAACTCCTCGCTGCCGTGGGCGGCGAGGGTGAAGGCTGCCGCGCTGGTCTCCAGCAGCGGTACGCGCGCCAGCACGCGGCCCGCCTCGCGCAGCACCAGACACAGCGCCACCGGGTCGAGCCCCAGCCCACCGTGCTCGGGCGGCACGGCGAGGCCGAGCAGGTCGGCCCGCGCCAGCCGCTGCCACAGCGGCCGGTCGAAGTCCTCGGCGACCGCTCCCCGGGTCAGTGCCGGACTCGGTACGGCGTCGGGCGACACCTGCGAGAAGACGGCTGCGGCGGCTTCCTGGGCCGCCTGCTGCTCTTCGCTGAAGCTGAAGTCCATGGCGCTCTCCCCCGGGTCGCCCCTTGAGTGGAAGGGGGTGGTGGGACGGAATGAGAACTGACGCCTCGTCAGGTTAGGGCGACGTGGTGGAGTTCGCCAGAGGCAGGTGCGTGCGGGCATCGGGCTGGGGGAGCTGCGGGGGGCTGCGGGAGCTCCCTCATGCGTCGAAGTCGACCTCCACCTTCTCGGTGAGCGGGTGCGACTGGCACGCCAACACGTACCCCGCCTCCAACTCCTCCGGCTCCAGGGCGAAGTTGCGGTCCATATGGACCTCCCCGCCCAGCAGCCGGGCCCGGCAGGTGCCGCACACCCCGCCCTTGCAGGCGTACGGGGCGTCGGTCCTGTTCCGTAGCACCGTCTCCAGCAGGGTCTCCCCCTCCCGCACGGGCCAACTCCCGCCACGCCCGCTCAAAGTGGCGCTCACCGTGGCGGAACCGGACACCGCTCGGGCACCCGGCGGCTGCGGCTGCGCCGCGATGGCCGCGTCCGCGTGGAAGATCTCCTGATGGATCCGCTCCCGTGGCACGCCCAGCACCCGCAGCGCCTTGGCCGCGCCCTCCACCAGCCCCAGCGGGCCGCACAGATACCAGCCGTCCATCTCCCGTACCCCGGGCGCGGACAGGAGAGCGGGCAGCAGCGCGGTCAGCCGCTTCTCGTCCAGCCGGCCGGAGGGCAGCCCGCCGTGCTGCTCCTCGCGGGAGAGGGCCGTCACCAGGTGGAAGCGGTCGGGACAGCGGTCCTTGAGGTCGGCGACCTCCTCCAGGAACATCGTCGAGGCCGTGGTGCGGTCGCTGCGTATCAGGCAGAAGCGAGTCTCGGGCTCCCGGGCCAGCAGCGTGCCGGCCATGGACAGCACGGGCGTGATGCCGCTGCCGCCCACCACGGCGGCGAACCGGCCCGGGCGGGGCTCCAGTACGAAGCGGCCCATGGGGGGCAGCGCCTCGACGGTGCCGCCCTCGGTCAGCTCCTTGAGCGCGTACGTCGAGAACTCGCCGCCCTCCACCAGCCGGATCCCCACCCGCAGCGTCGCGGGGCGGGACCGGGCCGGGTCGCACAGCGAGTAGGTCCGGCGGACCTCTTCGCCGCGTTCGTCCACCCGCCGCAGGGTGAGGTGCTGGCCGGGCGCGTAGCCGAAGGTCTCGCGCAGCTCGGGCGGGACGTCGAGGGTGAGCGCGGCCGAGTCGTCGGTCAGCCGCTCGACCGAGCGGATGCGCAGCGGGTGGAAGGCAGGCACCCTCAGACCTCCTTGAAGTGGTCGAACGGCTCCCGGCAGGTCGTGCAGCGCCGCAGGGCCTTGCAGGCGGTGGAGGAGAACCGGCTGAGCAACTCCGTCTCCGCGCTCCCGCAGTGCGGGCAGCGCACCGGCTCCGGCTCCGGCGCGGGAGGCTGCTGCGGCGACGAGGCCGTATGGCGCGTAGGGGAGAGGCCGACCAGCACAGGAGCGGCCGCACCGGCTCCCGCACGCGGTGGCGCGACACCGTGCTCCGCGAGCTTGCGGCGGCCCTCCTCGCTGATGTCGTCGCTCGACCAGGGCGGGGAGAAGACCGTACGGACCTCGACCTGCTCGGCGCCCGCCTCCTGGCGCAGCACCCGCTCGATGTCGGCCGCCATCGCCTCGATCGCGGGGCAGCCGGTGTAGGTCGGGGTCAGCTCGACCAGCACGTGCCCGGGCTCCGGCTCCGCCACCCCGCGCAGCACCCCCAGCTCGGCGAGGGTGATCACCGGCAGCTCCGGATCGAGGACGGAACCGGCCAGCTCGGCGAGGGACGCCACCCGGGCGGCGTCCTGCGTCGCGGAGCCGTCCGACGTGGAGCCGTCCGTCGTGGAGCCGTCCGTCGTGGAGCCGTCCGGTGCACGGCTGTCCCGTGCGGTGGTGGAGGCGGTCACCATGTCGCCCCCGGGTGGCTGCGGTGCAGATGCTGCATCTCGGCGAGCAGCCGGCCGAACGGTTCGGTGTGCAGCCCCTGGCGGCCCGCCCCGGCGGACCAGGCGCCCTCGCGTGGCCCCTCGGGGACGGTGAGCCCGGCGCGGTCGAAGACGTCGCGGACGCCTGCGCTCCACTCCTCGGCCAGCTCCTGCCAGTCCACCTCCAGGCCCTCGATCGGCTGGAACAGCTCACCCGTGTACCGCCACAGCGTGTCGACGGCACGCTGCGTACGGCCGTGGCTCTCCTCGGTGCCATCACCCAACCGCAGGGTCCACTGCTCGGCGTGGTCGCGGTGGTAGGCCGTCTCGCGGACCGCCTTGGCCGCGAGGGGCAGCACCGGGGACAGCCGGGCGTAGAGCGGCTGTTGGTAGGTGGAGAAGAACAGCTGCCGCACGATGGTGTGGGCGAAGTCCCCGTTGGGCTGCTCCACCAACTGGCAGTTGCGAAAGGCGCGCTCCTCCCGTAGGAAGGCGATCTCGTCCTCGCTGCCCAGTACGTCCGCGAGCCCGGTGTAGAGCGCGCGGGCCTGGCCCAGCAGATCCAGCGCGATGTTGGCCAGCGCCACCTCCTCCTCCAGGACCGGGGCGTGGCCCGCCCACTCGCCGAGGCGGTGGGAGAGGATCAGCGCGTCGTCGCCGAGCGGGAGGGTGGCCGGGGTCGGCGGTGCTGTAGACGTCACAGGTTGCGCACCCCCTCCGGGACCTCGTAGAAGGTCGGGTGGCGGTAGGCCTTGTCGGCGGCGGGCTCGAAGAAGGGGTCCTTCTCGTCCGGCGAGGAGGCGGTGATCTCGCTGGAGGGGACGACCCACAAGGAGACGCCCTCGCTGCGTCGGGTGAACAGGTCCCGCGCGTTGCGGAGGGCCATCTGGGCGTCGGGGGCGTGCAGGCTTCCCGCGTGGGTGTGCGAGAGGCCGCGCCTGCTGCGGACGAAGACCTCCCACAGGGGCCAGTCGGTGCTCATGGCTCACTCCTCGCTGTCCGGGACGCGCCGTCCTGGGACGCGCGAGCCGACTGTTTGGCGGCGTGGGCCGCGGCCGCCTCGCGGACCCAGGCGCCGTTCTCATGTGCCCTGCGGCGCTGTTCCAGCCGTTGCTCGTTGCAGGGTCCGTTGCCCTTGAGCACCTCTCGGAACTCCCGCCAGTCGATGGCGCCGAAGTCCCAGTGGCCCCGCTCCTCGTTCCAGCGCAGGTCGGGGTCGGGAAGGGTGAGGCCCAGCGCCTCCGCCTGAGGTACGCAGATGTCCACGAAGCGCTGGCGCAACTCGTCGTTGGAGTGGCGTTTGATCTTCCACGCCATGGACTGGGCGCTGTGTGCCGACTCGTCGTCCGGGGGGCCGAACATCATCAGCGAGGGCCACCACCAGCGGTCCACCGCGTCCTGTGCCATCGCACGCTGTGCCTCGGTGCCCCGGGTCAGTGCCAGCAGCAGTTCGTAGCCCTGGCGCTGGTGGAAGGACTCCTCCTTGCAGATCCGGACCATGGCGCGGGCATAGGGGCCGTAGGAGCAGCGGCACAGCGGCACCTGGTTGGTGATGGCGGCGCCGTCCACCAGCCAGCCGATCGCCCCGACGTCCGCCCAGGTCAGCGTGGGGTAGTTGAAGATCGAGGAGTACTTCTGGCGGCCCGCGTGCAGCTTGTCGAGCAGCTCCTCGCGGCTGGTGCCCAGCGTTTCGGCCGCGCCGTAGAGATACAGGCCGTGCCCTGCCTCGTCCTGCACCTTGGCCATCAGGATCGCCTTGCGGCGCAGCGAGGGGGCGCGGGCTATCCAGTTGGCCTCCGGCTGCATTCCGATGATCTCGGAGTGTGCGTGCTGGGCGATCTGGCGGACGAGGGTGGAGCGGTAGGCGTCCGGCATCCAGTCCCGGGGCTCGATGCGCTCGTCCGCGGCGACGGCCGTGTCGAAGGCGGCCTGGAAGGCGCTCACGGCCTCCGGGTCGAGCCCGTCGGCGCCGGGCGCCCCGTTCGCTCCCGCAGCCGCCGCGTGCCCGTGCGGCGGCGATGTCACCGGTGTCATGAAGCCCCCTGATCCCTCGGCATCAACCGACCGACCGATCGTTCGGTTCAAGGATGAGTGCGGGTTCCGGGGCTGTCAAGAGCGAATACCACCGGCCGACGGGGCCAGGCGCCCGGGCCCCAGTACCCTCTGAGAGTCTCTGAGGCGGACCGGCCCGGTCATGGGCATGGAGAACATGGGGAGCAGGGGTAGGGCATGGAGCCAGCGGCGCACCAGGCGCCCGGGGGGGAAGGCATGCGCGGGATCGCCGCGCTCTCGCTGCCCGCGCGGATCTTCGTCGCGATATCCGTGGCCGTCGTCACGGTCGGAATCGCGTTCCACGTGGCGATGGTCTTTCTGCAGACGGCCCCGGACAACACGATCAGCAAGCGGCACGGGGAGCTCGTCGACTCCTACGTCTACCCGGAGTTCGAGCGCAACTGGAAGCTGTTCGCCCCCAACCCTCTCCAGCAGAACGTCGCCGTGCACGCACGGGCGACCGTCGCCAAGCCCGACGGCGACACCGAGACGACCGGCTGGATCAACCTCACCGCGATGGACGGCGAGGCCATCCACGGCAATCCGGCCCCCAGCCACACCCAGCAGAACGAACTGCGCCGCGCCTGGGAGTTCTACGTCGACAACCACGACGAGAAGGGCAAGCCCCTCGGACTGCGCGGCCGGCTCTCCGAGCAGTACATCAAGCGCATCGTGATGCTGCGCTTCGGACCCGAACTCAACGGCGGCAGCGTCGAGCGCATCCAGGTGCGCTCCGTCATCACCCCGGTCGCACCGCCCGAGTGGAGTGACGAGCGGGCCGATGTGAAGCCCCGGTACGCCGTGCAGCCCTGGTGGCAGGTCACCAGCGCCGACCTTCCGGGAGGCGGCAAGTGACGGACGAGGGACGGCACATGGGAGTGGAAGGCCCCCGGGTGCGGATCGAGCGGTGCGTCTCGCGTGGGCTGTCCCGGGTCACCGCACAGGCGCTCGGCCCGTACCAGACGGCGATCGTGCGGATCGGGTTCGGCGCCGCGTGGCTGTTGTTCCTGCTGCGCGAATGGCCGCACCGGCAGGAGCTCTACGGTCCGGACAGCCCCTGGTCCTGGGGGCTGGCCCGGCAGCTGATCGACACCAACGACGCCTTCACGGTGCTGATGTGGTCCAGCAGCGACAGCTGGTTCCAGCTCGTCTACCTCGTCGCCGTGGCGGCTGCCGCGGCGGTGCTGGTCGGCTGGCACACCCGGGCCGCCACCGTGCTGTTCATGGTCGGGGTGCTCTCGCTGCAGAACCGCAGCGTCTTCATGGGCGACGGCGGGGACAACATCATCCATCTGATGGCGATGTACCTCGTCTTCACCCGCTGCGCGCAGGTGTGGTCCCTGGACGCGCGCCGGGCCAAGCGCGCCGATGGGGACGGCGGCGCCGACGGGGACGGCAGCGGGGACGGCAGCGGCCCGGTGCGCACCGTCGGCGGCACCGGGGGCGTGGTGCTGTGGGCGGTCTTCGGGGCCGTACTGCTGGGCAGCACCGTCGCCGGTGGCTTCAGCCTCGGCTGGGCGCTCTTCTACTGGGCGATGTGGGCCGTGCACGGGCTGTGGTGGGCCGTGAACCGGGCAGCCGTACGCGGCGGCGCGGCGGTGCGCGAGATGCGCGACGTGTGCGACATCCTCGCCAACCTGGCGCACAACGGCGTGCTGCTGGTCATCATGATCGAGGTCTGCCTGGTCTACTCGACGGCGGGCTGGTTCAAGATCCAGGGCACCCGCTGGCAGGACGGCACAGCCGTCTACTACCCGATGAACCTGGACTACTTCACGCCCTGGCCCGAGCTGAGCCACCTGCTGGCGGGCAACGGCCTGATGATCTTCCTGGTCACCTACGGGACCGTCGCCACCCAGGTCGCTTTTCCCTTCACCCTGCTCAACCGGCGGGCGAAGAACGTGCTGCTGACCTTCATGATCCTGGAGCATCTGAGCATCGCCGTCCTGCTCGGACTGCCGTTCTTCTCGCTGGCGATGATCGCGGCCGACGCGGTCTTCCTCCCGACGGTCTTCCTGGTGTGGCTCGGCCGCCGCACCACCGCGCTCGGCGGCCGGGCGCGGCGCCTGATGCCCGGCGGCGGCCCCAGGTCGCCCGAGCCCGCACCCGAGCAGCCCGCCGAGGCCCCGAAGGTCCCCGCGTCCGGGCCCGCCTGGCGGTCGTAGGGTGGCCGGGTGACGGCTGAGACGGCGGAGGGCCAGTGGGCGCGGTACGCGGCGGAGGGCGTGCTGCTGGACGGCTTCCACGCGCTGAAACACGCGCTGCGGTTCGGCGCCCGGGTGCCGGTCGCACTCGCCACCGACCGCCGCGCCACGCTCGCGCTGGCCGCTGAGCTGGCGCCCGACCTGGTCGGCACGCTCGAAGGACTGCTGCGCGAGGTGCCCGGGACGACGCTGGGTGCCCTGGTGCCGCGTCCGCACCCCACAGGAGTCGCGGCGCTCGCGCTACGGGACATCGGCGCTTCACCGGCGGCGCCCGACCGGGAGGCGCCGCTCGTCGTCCTGGACAATCCGCGCAACCTCGGCAACGTGGGAGCCGTCGTCCGGCTGGCCGCCGGTGCGGGCGCGGCCGGCGTGCTCACCACCGGTGACGTGGATCCTTGGCACCCGGCGGCGGTACGGGCCGGTGCCGGACTGCACTTCGCCACACACGTCGAGCGGCGCCCGGTCGCAGAACTGCCGGACGGTCCGCTGCTCGCCTTCGACGCGGAGGGTGCCGATCTGCGCTCGGTGACGGTGCCCGCCGGGGCGATGCTGGCCTTCGGCTCGGAGCGGCGCGGGCTCTCCGACCAGCTGCGTGCCCGTGCCGACCGCCTGGTGGCCCTCCCGATGCGCCCCCAGGTCTCCAGCTACAACCTGGCCACCAGCGTGGCGATGGCGCTGTACCACTGGTTGGCCCGGCCGAGCTGACGGACGGCCGGGCCCTGCGGCAGCTGCCTACAGATAGGGGCCACCCGTGCGGTGATGCGCCTCGTTGGGCTGACCGCCCTCGTCCGGCACCACACCGGGCGGCAGCGCCCTGCGCATCTGCTCCAACTGGGCGCGAGCCGCCATCTGCTGGGCGAACAGCGCGGTCTGGATGCCGTGGAAGAGCCCCTCCAGCCAGCCGACCAACTGGGCCTGCGCGATGCGCAGCTCGGCGTCGGTGGGGGTGGACTCCTCCGTGAAGGGGAGGGAGAGCCGCTCCAGCTCCTCGATCAGTTCGGGTGCGAGCCCGTCCTCCAGCTCCTTGATCGAGCTGGTGTGGATCTCCTTCAGCCGCGCCCTGCTGGCCTCGTCGAGCGGCGCCGCCTTCACTTCCTCGAGCAGCTGCTTGATCATGCTGCCGATCCGCATGACCTTCGCCGGCTGTTCCACCATTTCCGTCACGGGGACCTCAGCCTGCTCATCGCCCTCGCCGTCGCCACCCTTGGCGCCGGTACCCCCGAGAGCCATCCCGTCCGGGCCCACGACCAGGACCTGCGGGCTCTCCTGCGACTTCTCGTTGCTCGGCTGTGTCATGCCCCCATTTTGCATCCAGCCGACGGCCGACGCCGAGCAGGGCGGACCTCAGTGGCGACGCAGCCGCAGGGCGAGGAAGGCGAGCCCCAGCCCCATGAGCGTCAGCCCCGTTCCGAGCGGCAGTACGGGCAGCACCTGTCCGGACGGCTGCGCTGCGACCTGTTCGCCCTGCCCCTCGGCCTCCCCCCGTCCCGTCTCGTCGGACGCGTACAGGTCGTGCTTGCCGATCGCCTGGCTGGACGGGCGCGGAGCCACCGGGTTCCCGAAGGAGGAAGGGGGCCGCAGACCGGACTGCTCGTTCGGGGGATGGATGCGCTCGCGGCGCTCCTTCTCCCGCTGCTGCGTCTGGGCCGACCGGCGCTCACGTTCCCGCCGCTCCCGTTGCTGCTGCCTGCGCTCCTGTGCTTCGCGGGCTTCCCGGGCTTCCCGGGCTTCCTGTGCTTCGCGGGCCTCGCGGTCTTCCCGTGCTTGGCGAGCCTCGTCGGCCTCGCGGGCTTCCTGCCGTTCGCGCCGTTGCCGCTCCTCGGCACGCTTCTGCTGCTTCCGCTGCTGATCCCGCTCCTCCTGACCCTGCCGCTGCTCCTGCTGCTCCTGCCGCGCTTGCTGCTCCAGCTGCCGCTCTTCCCGGCGCTGCCGCTCCCGCTGCTCCTCCTTGCGCTCCAGGGCCTCCCGCTCGTCGCGCTGCTCCTGCTGGGCCTCCCGCTCGGCCTTCTCCCTGTCCTCTTTCTCCTGGCGCATGTCCCACTTCACCTGCGGCTTGTGCCAGGGGCCGACGCCGGGTGCCCGGGAGCCGGGGCGGTCGGGGAAGGGCAGCGAACTGCTGGAGAGGCTCCAGGAGCGTCCGGGGGCGGACAGCGGGGGCTGCGACCCCGCCTGGGGGAGCTCGGGGAGATCAGGGAGCTGGGGGAGTTCGGGGGGCTCGGGGCTGCCGGGGAGTCCCGGGGACTCGGCGAGCCCGGAGCGCCCGGAGAGCCCGGCGAGTTCGGAGAGCTGCGGGTGGTCGGGCGATCGGGGCGGCTCGGGTGCTCCGGGTAGGGGCGCCCAGGTGCGCTCGGGCACCGCTTCGGCCTCCCGGGTCTCCCGGGGCTTCTGAGGCTGCTGGCGTGCCGCGTGGTCCCCCGCGGTGGCGACAGGCGCGGGAAAAGCCAGAAAAGCGCAGGCCAACAGGGTGAGGGTGCTGCTCCGTCGCTGAGTGTGCCGCACGACCGTGACCCTTCCGAGCTGGATGGTCCGCAGACCAGACCAGCGTCACATAAAGGGTGAAAGTCGGCATTTCGGACAGGAGGATCGAGTGACGGAGCGAGCGCCCCGGTCCCCGCCCCCCGCGTCGCGGAACGGGACAGGCGGGCGAGGGGTGGGGTGGAGCCGCGGTGCGGGCCTCAGCCCGCCGTGGTCAGCAGGATCTTGCCGATATGGGTGCTCTCGTCCAGCGTGCGGTGGGCGCGGGCCGCCTCGCGCATCGGCACGGTGCTGTCGATCACCGGGCGCACCCGGCCGTCCGAGAGCAGCGGCCATACGTGTTCGCGTACGGCCGCCACGATCGCCGCCTTCTCGGCCGGCGGCCGGGCCCGCAGCGAGGTGGCCGTCACCGCCCCGCGCTTGGCCAGCAGCGCGCCCAGGTTCAGCTCTCCCTTGGCGCCGCCCTGCATACCGATGACGGCCAGCCGGCCGTTCACCGCGAGAGCCTTGATGTTCCGCTCCAGATACTTGGCGCCCATGTTGTCGAGGATCACGTCGGCGCCCGCGCCGTCGGTCGCCGCGCGCAGCTCCTCGACGAAGTCCTGCTCGCGGTAGTTGATCAGTACATCGGCGCCCAGTTCGGCGCACCGCTGGAGCTTCTGCGGCGTGCCCGCCGTCACCGCGACCCGGGCGCCCACCGACTTGGCGAGCTGGATGGCCATGGTGCCGATACCGCTGGAGCCGCCGTGCACCAGCAGTGTCTCCCCGGGGCGCAGATGCGCCACCATGAAGACGTTCGACCAGACCGTGCAGGTGACCTCCGGCAGCCCGGCCGCCTGCGTGACGTCCACGCCCTCGGGCACGGGCAGCAGCTGGCCGGACGGCACCACGACCTTCTCGGCGTAGCCGCCACCGCCCAGCAGCGCGCAGACCGCGTCCCCGACCGACCAGCCGGACACTCCGGGGCCGACGGCCGAGATCCGGCCCGCACACTCCAGGCCGGGGTAGGGGCTCGCGCCCGGCGGCGGGTCGTAGAAGCCCTGGCGTTGCAGGACGTCGGCGCGGTTGACGGCGCTCGCCGCGACATCGACGAGGACTTCGCCCTCTCCGGGCTCCGGGTCCGGGACCTCGGCCCAGACCAGCGCCTCGGGGCCGCCGGGTTCGGGAATCGTGATCGCATGCATACGGCCGACGCTACCCGCACCGCCCGCGCCTCGGGTCGAGCCGGTCGAGCCGGTGCAGCCGGTCAAGCCGCGTAGGTGAAACGGAGCTTCTGGTCCGGGGTCGGCACATACGCCTGGTGGCAGCCCGTGCAGAACCAGAACCAGGAGTCCTCCTTGCCGGGCCCCGTCTCGCGCGTGTCCTTCCACAGGAGCCGTTCGGGGCAGTTGGGGCAGGTGGGCGGCGGGTCCATGGCGTCATCGTCACGTTTGGGCCCTGCCGCGGCCCCGCGAGGCGCACCACAGTCACCTGAAGGGGTGAGAAGCGGGCTGCTGTCCGCTACCGCAACTCGCCCCTCCCCGCGCCTGGTTCGGGCCGCCGTTGCGAGGCGCGGTGGATGACCACCAGCCGGTCGGTGAGCTCCAGGGTGGCGGCCTCGGGATCGTCGAAGGCGAGTATGCGGTGACCACGTACGACGGAGACGACCAGGTCGGGGCAGTCGCGCGGGGAGTTCCCCGCCTCGGCCTTGGTGACGGGGCGCTCCTTGAGATCGAGTCCGGTGCCCTGCTGGATGAGGTCTTCTATCACCGAGCTGGCGTTCGGACTGAGCATCGCCAGGCCCAGCAGCCGGCCCGCGGCACTGGCACTGGTGATCACCTGGTCGGCGCCCGACTGCCGCAGCAGCGGCGCGTTCTCCTCCTCCCGTACCGCAGCGACGATGTTGATGCGCGGGTTGAGCTGCCGTGCCGTCAGCGTCACCAGCACCGAGGTGTCGTCCCGCTGCGGGGCGATCACGATCTGCTTGGCCCGCTGCACCTCGGCGCGTATCAGCACCTCGCTGCGGGTCGCGTCGCCCTCGATCCCGGCGAACCCCTCCGCGGTGGCCGTCTTGACGGCCTGCGAGTGCGGGTCGATGACGACGATCTGGGCGCGGCCCAATCCGGTCGACAGCAGGGTCTGCACGGCCGAGCGGCCCTTGGTGCCGAATCCGACGACGACAGTGTGGTCGCGCAACGCGGACCTCCAGCGGTTCAGGCGCCACTGCTGACGGGTGCGGTCCGTCAGCGCTTCGAGCGTGGTGCCGATGAGGATGATCAGGAACAGCACGCGCAGCGGCGTGACGACGAGAGCGTTGACCAGCCGCGCGCCGTCGGAGGCCGGAGTGATGTCGCCGTAGCCGGTCGTGGAGAGCGTGACGGTGGTGTAGTAGACGCAGTCCAGGAACGACACGTCGTTGTCGGCGTTGTCCGCATAGCCGTCCCGGTCCAGATAGACCAGCAGCACCGTCACCCACAGGACGACGAGTGCGGCCAGCAGCCGACGGGCGACCTGCCGCTGCGGGCTGAGGTGGGCGTGCGGCAGCAGCACCGAACCATGCGACTCCCCCGCGCGGCCCGCCCAGGAGCGGCGCTTTCCGGGCCTGCCCGGCCGATGGCTGTCCGGGCGTCGGTCGTTCGGGCGCCGGTCGTCCCGGCGCCGGTTGTCCGGGCTACGGTCGTTCGGGCGCTTCACCACGGCAGGTCCACCACCGGTACGTCCGTGCCCGGCGCACCGCCGCCGGGCGGCACCACGGCCAGCGCGTGGCAGGAGGCCACTCCGCGCAGCATGGCGGGGCCCGCGTACCGCAGCGGGCGGATACGCGCCCGGATGCCGGAGCCCTCGTACCGTACGGGCACCAGTCGCGTGTCCTGCGGATGGCCGGACACCTCGGCACCCAACGTGGCCTCCCGCGGCTGAGGTCCGGTGCGGCCCGCCAGCGCGCGCAGCAGCGGCGCGGCCAGCGTGACGAGCCCGGAGAGCGCCGCCAGCGGGTTGCCGGGCAGCCCCACCAGATACCTGTGCCGCGGCTGCTTTCCGGCGCTCTGCTGCGCTGCCACGGGCCCCAGTTCGGCCAGCAGCATCGGATGCCCCGGGCGGACGCGTACACCGTGCACCAGCAGTCGGGCATCCAGGTCGCGCAGTGTCGACTGGAGGTGGTCGACGGGCCCGCTCGCCGTACCGCCCGTGGTGACGACCACATCGGCCGTCGTGGTGGCCACCGCCTCGTGGAGTGCTTCCGCGTCGTCCCCCAGCAGCCGGGTGACGGTCACCTCGGCGCCCAGGGCCGTCAGCCACGGCTCGACCATCGGTCCGAGCGCGTCGCGGATGCGGCCGTCGTGCGGCAGACCTCGGTGCAGCAGTTCGTCCCCCAGGACGAGTACCTCGGTGCGTGGGCGCGGTACGGCGGACAGTTCGTCGTAGCCGGCCGCCGCCGCCAGGCCGAGCACGGCGGGTGTGACGGTCAGCCCGGAGGAGAGCAGTTCGTCGCCCGTACGGCACTCCTGGCCGCGCGGGCGGATGTCGGTGCCGGGCTGCGGGGGAGTGGCGGTGCGTACCCGGGCACCGGTCCGCTCGGCCGCCTCCGAGCGCAGCACGGCACTGGTGCCCGGCGGGATGCGGGCGCCGGTCGCGATGCGGACCGCCTCCCCGTCGGCCAGCTGCGGCGGCTCGCTGCGGTCGCCCGCCAGGATGCCGGGGCGCTCGGTGCCGTCCGGCCGACGGGCCGGCTCCCACGGCCCCGGCCCGGACACCGCCCAGCCGTCCATCGCGGAGGTGTCGAACGGCGGCAGATCGGTCAGGGCACGCAGCGGCGCCGCCAGAGTGCGCCCCAGCGCGTGCCGCAGGGGAACGGTCTCGGCGGGCAGCGCGGTGGCGGCCGAGGACGCCACGGCGACGGCCTCCGGCCAGCTGGGCGGCGGCTTGTGCGCACTGCGGGTAGGGCTTTCCGGCTGCTGCTGCGACTCCTGCTGCGAGGCCCGCGCGGAGTGCTGCCGCGGGTCGTACGGGGACCGGCCGCGGTCCTGGGCGGGGTGCCCGGGTGGAGTGGGCCCGCCCCGGCCGCTGCCGCTGCCGCCGCCGCCCAGTGCGCTGCCGTCCGCCTGTTCGCCTTCGCCGCGGCGGCCGTGCCCTTCAGGGCCCGCCGTCCGGTCGGAGGGATGGTCCTGCCGCGCCCGCGCTGTGCCGTCCACCGCGTCACCGGGGCCGCCCGGGTCTCCGGGGTCCTCAGGGCTGCCGACATTGTCGGGGCTGTCGCTCCACTGGATGCGGCGGATGCGCTTCAGCCGCGGTGCGGGGGGCGGTTCGGGCCGGGTACGGCCGCTGTTGGCGAGGGCGATGGCCTCATCGAGTTCGTCGGAGCCGCTCATCGGTCGTCGGTGTTCTCGGACGGGTCGGTGTTCTCAGAGCCGTGGGTGTTCTCGAAGCCGTGGGTGTTCCGGGGCGGGTCCGCCGTCCCGTTGCCGGGCGGGGCCTCCGTCTCGTCGGCCCAGCGCCGGGCGAGTCGGGTCGCCGCCTCGGCGGCCCGCGCGACGTCCTGCGGCGAACCGCCGGCCTGCGCCGCCGCGTAACCCACCAGGAAGGTGGTGAGCGGCGCCGCGGGGCGGGCGACACCGTGTGCGGCGTCCCGGGCGAGGTCGAGCAGCCCTGAGGTGTCGACGTCGAGCTCGACGCCGAGTTCGGCCTTGACCGCAGAGATCCATTCATCCAGCACGGTCTCATGCTCCCTGATGCGGGCCCTCGCTGTGGCGATGTCGTCCCAGGTGTCGCAGTCCAGTGCGGCGGCGGTGACTGAGGGCGCGGTCACCCGGTGCAGCATCAGCCCTTGCAGCACCATGCGCAACGGCAGACTCGACACAGTGCCGTACTCGATGTGCAACAGGGCGAGTTCGCGGCGCAGCGGTTCGACGCGGTAGGCGGCCAGCAGCGGTTGGTCGCGCCCGTCGTGCGCGATCGTGCCTTCGTACCCGTCCGGCACGGCCACCAGGGCACGCACCGCCGACGGCGACAGGAAGGGCAGATCCGCGGAGACGACGAGTACCGGGTCCCGTTCCACGGCCGGGCTGTCGGCCGCCGCACCGGCCTGGGCCGCGCCCTGGCGCGCGCTCGACGCCAGCGCGTCCAGCCCCGCCTGGACAGCCGCGAGCGGACCACCGCCGGGCGGCTCCTCGCGGGCCCACAGCACCGGGCGGTACGTCGGTCGGCGGGGGCCCACCACCACTGTGGCTGCCGCGTCGGCACACGCCGTCAGAACGCGGTCGAGCAGCGGCCTGCCGCCGACCGTGACGGCCGGTTTGTCCGCCCCACCCAGCCGCCTCGCCCCGCCACCGGCGAGAACGAGCGCGGTGTACGGGCGGTCGGGCGGCCCGGCGGCGGGCGGCGGCGGTTCTGAAGCCTGCGTCACACCTCAGAGCGTACGGAGCAGTCTGGCCGGATGCTCCACGCAGTCCGCGACATGGCGCAGGAAACCGCCGGCGACGCCCCCGTCGCACACCCGGTGGTCGAAGGTGAGGGACAGCTGGACGACGCTGCGCACGGCGAGTTCGTCGTCGACCACCCACGGCTTGCGTGCGATGCGGCCGACGCCGAGCATCGCGGCCTCAGGGTGGTTGATGATCGGGGTCGAGCCGTCCACGCCGAAGACGCCGTAGTTGTTCAGGGTGAACGTGCCGCCCGTGAGCTCGGCCGGGGTGAGAGTGCCCGCACGGGCCGCCTCGGTGAGCCGGGCCAGCTCCGTGGTGAGCTGCTCGGCGCTCAACGTGTGCGCGTCGCGGACGACCGGGACGACGAGCCCTCTGTCGGTCTGCGCGGCGAACCCCAGATGCACCTCGGGCAGCACCACGATCTCGCGCGTCCCGGTGTCCACCGTCGAGTTCAGCTCCGGGAAGCGCGCCAGCGCAGCGGTGCACACCCTGCCCAGCAGGGCGAGCAGCGACACGGGCGCCGCGGGCCGCCCGTGGGCCGGGGCGGCGTTCATCTCCCGGCGCGCGGCCAGGAGTTCGGTGGCGTCCGCGTCGACCCAGCAGCTGGCGTCCGGGATCTCGGCGCGGCTGCGCGAGAGCCGTTCGGCCGCCGTACCGCGCATCCCGCGCAGCGGGATACGGCGCTCCTCGCGCCGGGCGGCGGGCCTTTGCGTGGTGCCGGCCCCCTCCCGCGTGCCGGCTGCGGTGCTCTCCCGTGCGGCCTGCAGGGCGCGCTCCACGTCGGCGCGCAGGATGAGCCCGTCCGGTCCGCTGCCCGCGATCCCGCGCAACTCCAGGCCGTGTTCGCGGGCCAGTCGGCGCACCAGGGGAGAGATCACGGGAACGGGGCCGACGGCGCCGCCGTTCGCGCCCCGGACGGTGTGCCCGGCGGCCGCTCGGCCCGCCCCGGGGGCGGGGGTGCCCCGGTCGGCGCCGTACCGGGGCTCCTCCCCTGCCCCCGCCCCGGGTGGCCGGGGGGCGACCCGGGGGCGCCGCCCCGGAGCCTGCGCCGTCCCGTAGCCGACCAGCACATTGCCCGAGCCGCCCACGTGCTCCGGCTCCGGTGCGGGGCCGGGCCCGGATCGCTCGGCCCGCCCGGCGGCGTCCGTGGCCCGCCCGGCGGCATCCGGGTCCCGGCCTACGGGCGTCCCGTCGGCCGCGCTCACCGCGACGGTGACCAGCGGCGCTCCCACGGCGACCTCGGCGCCCTCCTCGGCGGCGTGCGAGGTCACCACCCCCGCGTAGGGGCAGGGGACCTCCACGAGCGCCTTGGCCGTCTCCACCTCGACGACCGGCTCGTCGACCCGGACGGTGTCACCGACGGCGACCAGCCACCTGACGACCGTCGCCTCCGTCAGTCCCTCGCCCAGGTCCGGCAGGGCGAACTCGCGCACCTCGCCCATCACACGACACCCCCGCCCCGGCCCTCGGCCGAGCCCGGGCTCTCGGTGTAGTCGCTCTCCCACTGGAGCCGGGCGACGGCGTCCAGGATCCGGTCGACTCCCGGCAGATGGTGCTGCTCCAGCATCGGCGGCGGGTAGGGGATGTCGAAACCGGCGACGCGCAGCACGGGCGCCTCCAGATGGTGGAAGCAGCGCTCGGTGATCCGGGCCGCGATCTCCCCGCCGGGACCGGCGAAACCGGGCGACTCGTGCACCACGACTGCCCGCCCGGTACGCCGTACGGAGGCGGCGACCGTCTCCTCGTCGAACGGCACCAGGGAGCGCAGGTCGATCACCTCCAGGTCCCAGCCCTCCGCACCGTCCTCCCGCGTCGCCTCGGCGGCCTCCAGACAGACCGGTACGGACGGACCGTAGGTGATCAGCGTCGCGGAGCTGCCGCGCCGGCGTACGACGGCCTTGCCGATGCCGGGCACCGCGTCCGGCTCCTGAGGGTTCCAGTCGGCCTTCGACCAGTAGAGCCGCTTCGGTTCCAGGAAGACGACCGGGTCGTCGGAGGCGATGGCGGCGCGCAGCAGACCGTAGGCGTCGGCGACGGTGGCCGGGGCGACGACGTGCAGTCCGGGGGTGGCCATGTAGTAGGCCTCGGAGGAGTCGCTGTGGTGCTCCACGCCGCCGATGCCGCCGCCGTAGGGGACGCGTACCGTCAGCGGCATCGGCATCCGGCCGCGCGTGCGGTTGCGCATCCGCGCGACGTGCGAGACCAGTTGCTCGAACCCGGGATAGGCGAACGCGTCGAACTGCATCTCCACGACCGGCCGCAGCCCGTACATCGCCATCCCGACCGCCGTGCCCAGGATCCCGGCCTCCGCCAACGGTGTGTCGGTGCACCTGTCGGGACCGAACTGCGCGGCCAGCCCGTCCGTCACCCGGAAGACGCCCCCCAGGGTGCCGACGTCCTCGCCGAAGACGTGCACATCCGGATCGTCGGCCATGGCGTCCCGCAGGGCGCGGCCCAGCGCCTGCCCCATGGTGGCGGGCTTGCGGTCCACCGGCTGTGCCGCGGGCTGCCGTGTGGCTGTGCTCATCGGGTCTCCTCCCCCGCTGCGAGCTCGGCACGCAGCCGAGCCGCCTGGTCGCGCAGCTGCGGTGTCGGCTCCGCGTAGACGTGCGCGAACAGCTGGGTCGGGTCCAGGGACGGGTCCTGGTGCATCCGCTCGCGCAGCTTCGCCGCCTGCTGCTCGGCCGCCTCCTCGGCTTCCCGTACGGTCGCCTCATCCAGCAGTCCGCGGCCGCGCAGCTCGTGCTCCAACAGCGTCACCGGATCGTGCGCCCGCCACGCCTCGACCTCGTCATCGGTGCGGTAGCGGGTCGCGTCGTCGGCGTTCGTGTGCGCCTCCAGCCGGTAGGTGACCGCCTCCACCAGGGTGGGGCCGCCTCCCGCGCGGGCGCGGTCCAGCGCCTCGCACAGCACCTCGTGCACCGCCACCGCGTCGTTGCCGTCCACCAGCCGTCCCGGCATGCCGTAGCCGACCGCCTTGTGCGCCAGGGAGGGCGCCGCGGTCTGCTTGGCCAGCGGCACGGAGATCGCGAAGCCGTTGTTCTGCACCAGGAAGACGGCCGGTGCCTGCCAGACGGCGGCGAAGTTGAGCGCCTCGTGGAAGTCGCCCTCGCTGGTGCCGCCGTCGCCGACCAGCGCGAGCGCCGCCACCTCGTCCCCCTTGAGCCGGGCAGCGTGGGCCAGCCCGACCGCGTGCGGCAGCTGGGTGGCCAGCGGGGTGCACAGCGGCGCGACCCGCGTACCGGGCGAGTCGTAGCCGTGGTGCCAGTCGCCGCGCAGCAGGGACAGCACCTCCACGGGGTCCAGACCGCGTGCCACGGCGGCGAGGGTGTCGCGGTAGCTGGGGAAGAGCCAGTCGTGCTCGCGCAGCGCGAGCGCCGCGGCGACCTGGCACGCCTCCTGGCCCCGCGACGAGGGATAGACCGCCAGGCGGCCCTGCCGGGTCAGCGCGGTGGCCTGCTCGTTGAACCGCCGCCCGCGCACCACGGCCGCGTACAGCCGGCGCAGCAGCTCCGCTTCGGGGCCCGAGCCCTCCCGCCGGCCCGCCGCCCGGGTCCCCAGGACGCGGTACGGCTCGGTGTCGGGCAGCAGCGGCCCGGCGTCCGTACGGGGGCGCCACGAGGGGGGAGGGGCGGGGGCGTAGGCACCTGGCTGCTCTAGGACCGTCATGACGAGCACCTCCTCGTGGGTGGGCTGCGGCGCGGGCAGGCGGGGTACGCCTGACACACCGGCCTCCTGGCGCACCGGCCTGCCGATGGCCGTACCACCGGCAGGCCGGGCCGGTGACCGAGTCGGCCACCCCTACCGATTGTTCGGTCGCCGGCACATTTTGGCTACGGGTGGCCTCCGCCTGTGGACAACTGGTCCGCAAAACCGTTCGATGTCCGCAGAGTGTCCATCCAGGGGAGGCGAGGGACCGTGCGGGGTGAACAGATGGCCAGCGGGCCGGAGCCCGTCGGGGAGCCGGCCGGGCACCGGTCTCCCGCCCGCCCGCTGGACTCGATCGACCGCGACATCCTGCGGTTGCTGCGCGCGGACGGGCGGGCCTCCATCCGCTCCGTCGCCGAACGTGTGCACGTCTCCCGGGCCAATGCCTACGCGCGCATCAACCGGCTGATCGACGACGGGGTGATTCGCGGTTTCAGCGCCCGGATCGACCAGGAGCGCGCGGGCCACGGCGCCTCGGCGTACATCACCCTCAAGATCGTCCAGGACTCGTGGCGCAGCGTCCGCGAGAAGCTCCAGGAGCTGCCGGGCGCGGCCCATATGGCGCTGGTCAGCGGGGATTTCGATGTGCTGCTGCTGGTGCACACCTCCGACAACAGGGCGCTGCGGGATCTGGTCCTCACCCGCATCCAGTCGATGCCGGAGGTGCTGAGCACCCGGACGCTGCTGGTGTTCGAGGAGACGGACCTGGAGCCGGGGCCGCCGTAGCCTCCCGGCGCCGCGAAGGCACGAGTGTCCCGCCGCGAAAAGCCGTGCAGCCGTGAGACTCCTGCCGCCGCGAAGGCGTCAGTGGGTGCGCAGGCCGGCGAAGGCGGTGCGGATGACGGCCTCCGCGACCTGGGCGCTGGTGGCGGAACCGGTCGAGGCGGCGGAGTTGCCGCCGGAGGCGCCGTTGAGCGGGGCACGGTCGGGGCGGTACCACTCGGCAATCGAATTGATCATGCCGAACAGCAGCCGGGTCGCGAGCCGCGCGTCCACGTCGGAGCGCAGATCGCCGTCGGCCGCCGCCTGCTTGACCAGCTCGGCCACCCGCTGGTCGAACTCGCGGCGCCGGGCCATCGCCCAGATCTCGGTCTCGGTGTTGCCGCGCACCCGCAGCAGGAGCGTCACATACGGCAGCTCGGACATCAGGACCTCGACGGTGCGACGTGTGACGTGCTCCAGCCGCTCCACCGCGCGCCCCTCGCGTGCCCGAGGCTCCTCCAGAACCGCGAACAGTCCGTCCAGCGCCCGGCTTATCCCCCGGCGCAGCAGCTCCTCCTTGCCCCGTACATGGTGGTAGATCGAGGACTTGGAGATCCCGGCGGCCTGCGACAGATGCTCCATCGAGGTGCCGTCGTAGCCCCGCTCGTTGAACACCCGCACGGCGACGGAGAGCAGCGAGTCGGGCGTGTAGGTGTCGCGCTTGACCGTGGGCATGCGGCCGATGCTAGCCGGGTCGCCGACGGGGTCCGCCGGGCGGCGGTCGAAGTTGTCCACAGGTTTCCGGGCCCCCTTGCACCGACCGATCGTTCGGTAGCAGTATCTACCAGGTGAGCGGCCGCGGCAAAGGCGTCGCCACCCGCATTCCGTCCCAGCTCAGCGAGGAGTTGGTCCCGCGTGACCACCGGCATCGGAACGACCACTGCCCAGCTCATCGACAAGCACCGCCCCACCCTGGACCGCGCGCTGGAGGCGATCCGCAGCAGGGAGTTCTGGACCCCGCATCCCGAGCACCCGAAGGCGTACGGCGAGGGGGCGGCCGAGGAGGGCAAGGCGGCCTTCGACGCGCTGCGCGGCAGCCGCTTCGAGCTGCCCGGCCAGCCCGTCTCCGGCGAATGGGTGGCCACCGAGGTGTCGCCGTACGGATTCGAGCTGGGCATCTCCTACCCGCGCGCGGACGAGGGCGCCGTCGACGCGCTGCTGTCGGTGATGCGCGGGGGCCTGCCGGCCTGGCGGAAGGCGGGACCCGAGGCGCGCGCGGCGGTCTGCCTGGAGATCCTGGCCCGGATCAGCGCCCGCACCCACGAGTTCGCCCAGGCCGTGATGCACACCAGCGGCCAGGCCTTCATGATGGCCTTCCAGGCGGGCGGCCCGCATGCGCAGGACCGCGGTATGGAAGCGGTGGCCTACGCCTACGCGGAGCAGGTGCGCACCCCCGAGCGCACCGACTGGGAGAAGCCGCAGGGCAAGCGCGAACCTCTGCGGGTCACCAAGGAGTTCACCCCGGTCGGACGCGGCATCGCCCTGCTGATCGGCTGCAACACCTTCCCCACCTGGAACGGCTTCCCCGGCTTCTTCGCCTCGCTCGCGACCGGCAACGCGGTGCTGGTCAAGCCGCACCCACGGGCGGTGCTCCCGCTCGCCCTGACGGTCCGGATCGCCCGCGAGGTGCTCGCGGAGGCCGGCTTCGACGCTGACCTGGTGGCGCTGGCAGCCGAGGCGGAGGGCGACGGCATCGCCAAGGACCTGGCCACCCGCCCGGAGATCCGCGTGATCGACTACACGGGGGGCTCCGCCTTCGGTGAGTGGCTGGAGGCCAACGCCCGCCAGGCGCGGGTGCACACCGAGAAGGCCGGGGTCAACACGGTCGTCATCGACTCCACCGACGACTACCAGGGCATGCTCGCCAACCTCGCCTTCTCGCTGTCCCTCTACAGCGGCCAGATGTGCACGACGCCGCAGAATCTGCTGATCCCGGCAGGCGGCATCACCACCGAGTCCGGCCCCAAATCCTTCGACGAGGTGGTGGCCGACCTCGCCGGCGCGGTCGACAAGCTGCTCGGCGACGACGCACGGGCCAACGCGCTGCTGGGCGCCCTGGTGAACGACCAGGTGCGGGAGCGGCTGGAGGCGGCCCCCGCACTGGGCGAGGTGGCCCTCTCCTCCCGCGCGGTGGCCAACCCCGAGTTCCCCGATGCCACGGTCCGCACCCCCGCCCTGGTCAAGCTGGACGCCACCAAGCCGGAGGCCGAGGCGGCGTATCTGAACGAGTGCTTCGGTCCGGTCTCCTTCGCGGTGGCCGTCGGCTCCACGGAGGACGCGCTGGAGCTGCTGCGCAACACCTTGCAGGCCAAGGGCGCCATGACGGTCTCCGCGTACACCACCTCAGCGGAGGTGGCGCGCCAGGTGGAGGAGGTGTGCTTCGACGAGCCCGCTCAGCTCTCGCTCAATCTGACGGGTGGTGTCTACGTCAATCAAACGGCCGGCTTCAGCGATTTCCACGGCTCGGGCGGCAATCCCGCGGCCAACTGCACGCTGTGCGACGGGGACTTCGTCTCCGGCCGGTTCCGGGTGGTGGAGGTGCGGCGGATGGCACGGGACTGAACAGCACGCTGCCCCCGGGCGGGGCCCGGGGGCAGACAGCTCTTCGTGGGAGGGGGCTCGCCCCTTCGGCGGGACCGCGGCCGACAGGATCGGGCCGACGGGCCGCTCTCCGGTCTCAGTCGGCGGGCTGGCCGGTGGAGACGGTCAGGTCGATCTTGTCCTTCTTGGGGTCGAAGTCGTCGAGGGAGTCGGGGCTCTGCTCCAGCACGGTGTTCTTGCCCCAGACGTTCTCGTCCTCCGTGGTCACCTCACCGAGCTTCCACCCCGCGGCGCGCAGGCAGGCCTTCACCGAGGTGAGGTCCTTGATCGTCAGATCGGGGACCATGACCTTGCTCTTGTCGCTGTAGGACTCGGTGGCGTCGGTGCACTTCGTGGAGTCGATGGTGCGGCTCTTGTCGGGGCCCTTGAAGCCGCCGGAGTCCGAGCCGCCGTCGTCCCCGCTGTCCCCTCCGTCGTCGCCGGCGTCCGCGGTGGGGGTGGGCTTGGGCTTGGCGGTGGGCTTGGGATCGGGGTCGTCCCCGCTGCTGGTGAGCCCGATGATCACGAACACCAGGGCGACGATGACCGCGACGCCGGCCAGCCCGTAACCGACCATGGCGCCGGTCGAGGGCTTCTTGCCCGAGCCGCCGTTGCCGCCGCCCGGACCCGAGCCGGGGGCCCCGATCGTGTAGGGCGGCGGGGTGGAGGCCCCGCCGTCGTACGACGACTGCGGGTAGCCGTAGCCGGGGGTGGGGGCGGGTGCCGGGGAGGCCTGGGTGGGCGGCGGTGGGGTGGAGGGCCCGAACCCTCCGCTGTTGTACGGCCCCGGCTGCCCCTGCGGCTGGTAGGGGGTCTGCACCCCGCCGTGCTGCGGCTGGGAGCCCGCCTCGACCGGTGGGAAGACGGCCTGCCCCACGCCCGCGCCGCTGTTGGCGGGCGGACCGCCGCTGATGATGATGGGCGAGGCCCCGGAGGCGACTCCGGAGCCGCCGATGCGGTTGCACTCGTCGTGCATCGACTCGGCGGACGGGAAGCGCTCGTTGGGGTTCTTCTTCAGGGTGCGGGCGACCAGCGCGTCCACGGCCGGGGGGATGGACTGGTTGATGGAGGAGGGCGTCGGCGGCTCCTCCTGGACGTGCGCGTAGGCGATGGCCAGCGGCGAGTCGGCGTCGAACGGCAGCCGCCCGGTGAGCAGCTCGAAGAGCATGATGCCGACCGAGTAGAGGTCGGAGCGGGCGTCCACCCCGCGGCCGAGGGCCTGTTCCGGGGAGAGGTACTGCGGGGTGCCGACGACCATGCCCGTCTGTGTCATGGATGTCACACCGGACTGCATGGCGCGGGCGATGCCGAAGTCCATGACCTTGACCACGCCGCGCTTGGTGAGCATCACGTTCCCGGGCTTGATGTCCCGGTGCACGAGGCCCATCTCATGGCTGACCTCGAGGGCTGCCAGCACATCGCCGGTGATCTTCAGCGCCTTCTCGGCGGGCATCGCACCGTACTGCGCGATGTCCTCGTCCAGGACCGTGCGCAGCGGCTTGCCCTCGACGTACTCCATGACGATGTAGGGCACCAGAGCGCCGTCGATCTCGTCCTCGCCGGAGTCGAAGACGGAGACGATGTTGGTGTGGGTCAGCTTGGCGACCGACTGTGCCTCGCGGCGGAACCGCTCGCGGAAGGACTGCTCCCGGCCGAGTTCGGTGTGCAGCGTCTTGACCGCGACCTGCCGGTCCAGCACGGAGTCGTAGGCGAGATAGACGGAGGCCATCCCACCGGCGCCGAGCAGTGAACGGAGCTGGAAACGCCCCCCGCCGACCATGCGGCCCAAGTAGTTGCCGGCCGCCTGTGCGCCGTCGTCGCTCATCTGACTGCTTCCCCCTCGGCGGCGCTGCCCCCGTGCAGGTACGTTGAGTGATCCTTGTCCCTGATACTGGCCCAAGTTTGCCCAGGGGTTCCGTCACGTCAAGTTCGTTGCCCGTTCCGTGACCGAATGCGCATACGCCCTTCGCGAGCGTCGCCCGGGACGGTTCCACGAGCCTAGAGGGTGCCTTTGAGCAGGTGTGCGCAGGGTGTGTGCAGGGGCTGCGCGAGATTACCGGGATCGACTTGCAGCCTCGGACCGGAAGCTTGTTGGATGACCACGCCTTGGCTTCGGTAGCTTCGCTACTTGTCCCACCCAATCCACCCCCCGCGTGCCTGTAGCCTCCTTGGGGGGAGTATCCACCGCGCGCGCATGCCGCGGATTCGAATCGACGGCGAGGACTGATGGCACAGACGCAAGCCGCCGGGGGCCCTTCGGACCCCGACGCGACGGGCGGCGGCTCCCTGCCCGATTCGCCGGAATTGTGGGGCAACAACGGCCTGGTCGGCGACGGCAGGTACCGCCTGACGCACCGCCTCGGCCGCGGTGGCATGGCCGAGGTGTTCGGCGCCGAGGACCTGCGCCTCGGCCGTACGGTCGCGGTCAAGCTGCTGCGCTCCGACCTCGCCGAGGACCCCATCTCCAAGGCGCGCTTCACCCGCGAGGCCCAGTCCGTCGCGGGTTTGAACCACCACTCCGTCGTCGCGGTCTACGACTCCGGCGAGGAGTTCATCGGCGGCAACGTCACGCCGTACATCGTGATGGAGCTGGTCGAGGGCAGCACCATCCGTGATCTGCTGCTGAACGCGGACGCGCCGCCGCCGGACCAGGCGTTGATCATCGTCTCCGGGGTGCTGGACGCGCTCGCCTACAGCCACCAGCACGGCATCGTGCACCGCGACATCAAGCCCGCGAACGTGATCATCACGCAGGGCGGCGCGGTCAAGGTGATGGACTTCGGTATCGCCCGCGCCCTGCACGGCGCGTCCAACACCATGACGCAGACCGGCATGGTGATGGGCACCCCGCAGTACCTCTCCCCCGAGCAGGCGC
Organism: Streptomyces smyrnaeus; assembly: GCF_017676345.1. Classification (GTDB taxonomy): domain Bacteria; phylum Actinomycetota; class Actinomycetes; order Streptomycetales; family Streptomycetaceae; genus Streptomyces; species Streptomyces smyrnaeus. The sequence goes on from NZ_JAFFZM010000002.1 coordinate 212,792, forward strand.
TCGGCAAGACCGTCGACACCCGCTCCGACCTGTATGCGACCGGCTGTCTGCTGTACGAGCTGCTGACCCGGCGCCCCCCGTTCACCGGGGAGACCCCGCTGTCGGTCGTCTACCAGCACGTCCAGGACGAGCCGATGCTGCCGTCCGAGATCTCGGACGCCGTACCGCCGGAGCTGGACGGCCTGGTGATGCGGGCGCTGGCCAAGGATCCGGACGACCGGTTCCAGACGGCCGAGGAGATGCGCGGACTCACCCAGTACGCGCTGCAGATGCTGCACGAGCAGGGCAGCCACACCGGCGGCCTGTGGAACACCGGCCCGACGGCGCACCACGGGGGCTCCACCCCGGCGATGGGCGTCCCGAACGCCGGCGCGCGTCCGCACCCCTCGCACTCGGACACCTCCCAGATGGGCGCCCCGCTGCTCGGAGGCGCCCGGGACGACGACGGCGGCTTCGACGGCGGTCCCCGGCGCGGCGGTCGCGGTGGTGGTGGCGGCAAGGGCGTCCGGTACGCGCTGGTCGCCTTCCTGGCGGTGATCGCCATAGCGGGCGGCATCTTCTTCGCCCTCAACGCCAACGACGACAAGGGCAACACGCCCGACAAGACGAGGCCGAGCACGTCCGAGTCGAAGAGCCACAAGGACTCCAAGGAGCCGTCGGCCACCCCGACGGAGACCGAGGAGGAGCAGCCGGGCACCACGGAAGGCAACGGGGACTGGACCCCGAGCGACGAGCCGTCCCAGTCGTTCCCGAGCCAGACGCAGCCCAGCGAGACCCAGCCGTCCGAGACCGGTGACCCCAGCCAGACGGGCAGCGGCGGCAATCAGGGCGGCTCCGGCCCCGGCGGCAGCGGCAACAAGCCGACCAACAGCCAGTCCCCGCCCACCGGCGACACCGAAGGCGGCAACGGCGGCAACCAGGGCGGCAACGCCGGATCGGAAGACGGCGGCGCCAACAGCGGCACCGAGGAGTAGGCAGCGGTCCGCCTCCGGCGGCACGGCGGGTGGAACCGGTGGCCGGCGTCGGTCGGGACAGCGGGTCCGGACGGCGGGTCCCCCGGTAGGTCCGGACAGCGGGCCTGGACAGCGCGGCAGCCCCACGCGTCGGGACAGCGGGTCAGCTCCGTGTTGACCCGTTGTCCACAGGGGTTGACGAGGCGGCGCCGAGCCCTCGCGTGGCTCTACGATGCGGCCGTGCAGCCGTCTTCCCCCGCCCTCACGGAGGGCACGCTCCACTCTCTGCTGCGGCAGTACGACGGTCTCGGCCGGCCCCGTTCGTGCACACCGGTCTCGCACGGGCTGCTCAACCGCGGCTATCGCCTGACGACCACCCGCGGCTGCTACTTCCTCAAACACCACCTCGACGGCCCGGCCTCGCTCGGCCGGATCGAGCGCCAGCACAGTGCCACCGCCCGGCTGGGCGCGCTGGGGCTACCGGTGGTGCCGGTGGTGCCTGCGGCCGAGGGGCGTACCGTCGCGGTGGCCGAGGGGCGCTGTTTCGCCCTGCACCCGTGGATCGAGGGCACCCACCGGCACGGCAGCGAGCTGACCGCGGGCCAGTCGCGAGGGCTGGGCGCGCTGCTGGGGCGGGTCCATGTGCGGCTGGACCGGGCCCTGCCCGAGGCGCAGCGCACCAGTCATGAGAGCGCCGATCCGGCGGCCACGTACGAGATGATCGGTGCGCTGCTGGAGCGGATCAGGACCCGTCGGCACCGGGACAGCTTCGACGAACTGGCGGAACACCGGCTCACCGAGCGCCGCGAGCTGCTGCGCCGGTACGCGGGGGAGCGGCCGGGCGCGGCTCCGGCCCGGTTCACCGGCTGGGTGCACGGGGACTTCCACCCGCTCAATCTGCTCTACGCGCCCGCGGGTCGCAGCCCGCGCCCGGTGGCGATCCTGGACTGGGACCGGCTGGGGGTACATCCCCGGGCGGAGGAGGCGGTGCGCGGTGCGGCGATCTTCTTCCTGCGTCCCGGCGGCACGCTCGATCTGCGCAAGGTGCGGGCCTTCGCGCGCGCCTACCGGGGTGGTGCGGGTGCCTCCCGCGAGGAGTTGGCCGCCGCCGTGCACCGGGTGTGGTGGGAGCGGCTGAACGACTTCTGGATGCTGCGCTGGCGCTACCAGTTGAGCGACGTACGGGCCGATCCGCAGTTCCCCGCGGCGGCGGCGCTGGTCGTGTGGTGGAGCAGCAACTACCAGGCCGTACGCGCCGCGTTCTGCGACTGACAGGCCCCTGCCGGCGTCCGGCGGCGGGGCGGCGGGCTCCGGCCGGGTGGTGCGGGCCGGTTCAGTGCGGATCGTCGCCCGAGGCGCGGACCCGTGCGATGTAGGCGGCGGCCTGGGTGCGGCGTTCCATGCCGAGCTTGGCCAGCAGCCCGGAGACATAGTTCTTGACGGTCTTCTCGGCGAGGTGGAGCCGCTCACCGATGGCCCGGTTGGTCAGTCCCTCGCCGATCAGCCCCAGGATCCGGCGCTCCTGCTCGGTGAGGGCACCCAGCCTGCCGTCCTGGTCCTGCCGGGCGCCCCCGTCCTGCTGCCGGGCGCCGGTTCCCCGGCCGTGCAGCCGGTCCAGGACGCGCCGGGTGTCGGCCGGATCCAGCAGTGTGGCGCCGTCCGCCACCTCGTGCACGGCCCGTACCAGCTCGCCGCTGGTGAGTCCCTTGAGCACGTACCCGGAGGCACCGGCCACCACGGAGGCCAGCAGCGCCTCGTCGTCCGCGTACGAGGTGAGCATCAGACAGCGGACGGTCTCGTCGCGTGAGCGCACCTCGCGGCAGACCTCGATGCCGCTGCCGTCCGGAAGCCGTACGTCCAAAACGGCCACGTCGGGCCGGGTGGCGGCGATTCCACCGATCGCATCGGCCGCTGTGGCGGCCTCGCCGGCGATCTCGACGCCGGGGTCGGCCGCGAGCATGTCACGTACGCCTCTGCGGACGACCTCATGATCGTCGACCAGGTATACCCGGGTTCGTCCGTTTTCGGGCACCTGTCCAGTCTCACATATTGATCCGCCCTTCACTCTTCCCGGGCTCCCGCACCCCGGGTTACCGTGCGGATGTCCGCGGCTCGCGAGGCCGTGACCAGTGATGTCCCGACTTCTTGCGCAACTGCTTGGATTTCCTCGCTCTTACTTGGATATCCGAGCAAAGTTGCAGGTCAGGGCCGCCTCGTGCGTCTATGGAGATGCCAGCCATGGCTGGGGCGTCCCGACCGGGGTCGGGACAGCGGGCCGCGACCGGGACAGCAGTCACCACCCGGTGCCGACCGCGACGCTCCCACCCCGTGCGCCGCACGGGACCGGGCGAGCCTCCCCCCGCCAGTGGGTGGGGGAGCCCCAGGTCACCGGCAATCCCGGGGGCCGGACAGACGGAGGAGCACACGTGACCGTGGAGAGCACTGCCGCGCGGAGCGCCGCGCGCCGCAGCGGCACCGGAGGAAAGCGCGCCACCCAGGCCGCCACCGGCAGCGGCAAGGCCGCCGAGAACGGCGAGGCTTCCGGCAGCGGCACGGCTGCCAGGAACGGCACGGCCGCCGCCGACGGCACGGCGAAGGCCGCCGGGAAGCCCCGCAAGGCCGCGCCGAAGAGCGCCCGGAAGACCGCGGCCGGGACCGCGGCCGGGACCGCCGCGAAGGCCGCACCGAAGACCCCCGCCAAGGCGACGGCGAAGAGCGCTGCCAAGAGCCCCGCGAAGAGCGGGACGAAGACGGCCGGCTCGAAGGCAGCCGGCTCGAAGGCAGGCGCCAAGACCGGTGCCAAGGCCAAGGCCCCCGCGAAGGCCCGTACCGGCACCGGCACCGCCAGCGGAGTGGGCGGCAGCGGCGGTGGACAGAGCGAGCCGGAGCTGGTGCAGCTGCTGACGCCGGAGGGCGAGCGCGTCACCCATCCGGAGTACGACGTCGACCTGAGCGCCGAGGAGATCCAGGGGCTCTACCGCGACATGGTGCTGACCCGCCGCTTCGACGCGGAGGCCACCGCGCTGCAGCGGCAGGGCGAGCTCGGTCTGTGGGCCTCGCTGCTGGGCCAGGAGGCGGCGCAGATCGGCTCCGGCCGGGCGCTGCGTGCGGACGACTACGTCTTCCCCACCTACCGTGAGCACGGCGTCGCCTGGTGCCGCGACGTGGACCCGACGATGCTGTTGGGCATGTTCCGCGGGGTGAACAACGGCGGCTGGGATCCCAACAGCAACAACTTCCACCTCTACACGATCGTCATCGGCTCCCAGGTCCTGCACGCGACCGGGTACGCGATGGGCGTGGCCAAGGACGGCGCGGACTCGGCGGTCATCGCCTACTTCGGTGACGGCGCCTCCAGCCAGGGCGACGTCGCCGAGGCCTTCACGTTCTCGGCCGTCTACAACGCGCCGGTCGTCTTCTTCTGCCAGAACAACCAGTGGGCGATCTCCGAGCCCACCGAGCGCCAGTCCCGGGTGCCGATCTACCAGCGCGCCCAGGGCTTCGGCTTCCCCGGTGTGCGGGTGGACGGCAACGACGTGCTGGCCTGCCTCGCGGTGACCAAGGCCGCCGTCGAGCGCGCCCGCGGGGGCGAGGGTCCCATGCTGATCGAGGCGTTCACCTACCGGATGGGCGCCCACACCACCTCCGACGACCCCACGCGCTACCGCGCCGACGAGGAGCGCGTCGCGTGGGAGGCCAAGGACCCGATCCAGCGGCTCCGCGTCCACCTGGAGAACGCGGGTCTGGCCGACGACGCCTTCTTCGCCCGTATCGACGAGGAGAGCGAGGCGATGGGGCAGCACGTGCGCGAGGCGATCCGTACGATGCCCGATCCCGACACCATGGCGATCTTCGAGAACGTCTACGCGGACGGACATGCGCTGGTCGACGAGGAGCGTGCCCAGTTCGCCACGTATCTCGCCTCGTTCGCCGACTCGGACTCTCGTGAGGAGGGCCGCTGATGGCCGCCACCGGTACGGCCCCCGTTGCGGCCGTTCAGAAGCTTCCCGTCGCCAAGGCGATCAACGCCTCGCTGCGTACGGCGATGGAGAACGACCCCAAGGTCCTGATCATGGGCGAGGACGTCGGCAAGCTCGGCGGCGTCTTCCGGGTCACCGACGGTCTGCAGAAGGACTTCGGTGAGGACCGCGTCATCGACACCCCGCTCGCCGAGTCGGGCATCGTGGGCACGGCGATCGGGCTCGCGCTGCGCGGCTACCGCCCCGTGGTCGAGATCCAGTTCGACGGCTTCGTCTTTCCCGCCTACGACCAGATCGTCACCCAGCTCGCCAAGATGCATGCGCGGGCGCTGGGCAAGATCAAGCTGCCGGTCGTCATCCGGATTCCCTACGGTGGCGGCATCGGCGCCGTCGAACACCACAGCGAGTCGCCGGAGACGTTGTTCGCGCACGTCGCCGGGCTCAAGTGCGTCTCTCCCTCGAACGCGGCCGACGCCTACTGGATGATGCAGCAGGCCATCGAGAGCGACGACCCGGTGATCTTCTTCGAGCCGAAGCGGCGCTACTGGGACAAGGGCGAGGTCGACCCCTCCGCCATCCCGGCCCCGCTGCACTCCGCCAAGATCGCCCGCCAGGGCTCGGCGGCGACGCTCGCCGCGTACGGCCCGATGGTGAAGGTCTGCCTGGAGGCGGCGGCAGCCGCCGAGGAGGAGGGCAACTCGCTGGAGGTCGTGGACCTGCGCTCGATGTCCCCGATCGACTTCGACACCCTGCAGCGCTCCGTGGAGAAGACCCGCCGCCTCGTGCTCGTCCACGAGGCGCCGGTCTTCCTCGGCACCGGAGCGGAGATCGCGGCCCGCATCACCGAGCGGTGCTTCTACCATCTTGAAGCACCGGTGCTGCGCGTCGGCGGTTTCCACGCGCCGTACCCACCGGCCCGGCTGGAGGACGAGTACCTGCCGAACCTGGACCGGGTGCTCGATGCCGTCGACCGCGCGCTGGCGTACTGAGGAGAGCCGTGACGATGACAAACAGCGCACAGACCGGGCAGACGGCCGCCGGTGTCCGTGAGTTCAAGATGCCCGACGTGGGCGAGGGGCTGACGGAGGCCGAGATCCTCAAGTGGTACGTCCGGCCCGGTGACACCGTCACCGACGGGCAGGTCGTCTGCGAGGTGGAGACGGCCAAGGCCGCGGTCGAACTGCCCATCCCCTTCAACGGGCTCGTGCACGAGCTGCGGTTCGAGGAGGGCACGACGGTAGACGTCGGCACCCCGATCATCACGGTCGACACCGGCGGCCCGGCCACCGGCACCGGCGCGGGTGACGCCTCCGCGGCCCAGCCCGCGATGGAGACCGGGACCGGCGCGGCTGCTCAGGTCGCCGAGGAGGCGGCAGCCGCATCCACGGAGACCGCCGCCGCGGAGACCGCCGCCACAGGGGCCGCCACGGAGACCGGCGCCACAGGGGCCGAGGCGGAGGCCGAGCCGGAGGGGCGGCAGCCCGTGCTGGTCGGCTACGGCGTCGGGACCAGCTCCACCAAGCGGCGCCCCCGCAAGCCGGCGCCCGGAACCGGAACTCCCCCGGCCTCCGGCCCGGAGGCGCCCTCGGCCCCTGCGGCTGTGGCCCCTGCCGCTCCGGCTCCCGCCGCGGAGCCGGGCAGCAACGGGCACGGCGCGGCGCGTCCGCTGGCCAAGCCTCCGGTGCGCAAGCTGGCCAAGGACCTGGGCGTCGATCTGAGCGCCGTCACCCCGACCGGCCCGGACGGCATCATCACCCGCGACGACGTGCACGCGGCCGCCGCTCCCCCGCAGACCGGTCCCGCCCCCATCGCACCGGAGCCGACGGCTGCCCCGGCGGCCGCGGCGGCGGCCGAGCCGACCGCTGCCGGTGCGGGTGCCCGGGAGACCCGTATCCCCGTCAAGGGCGTACGGAAGGCCACGGCGCAGGCGATGGTGGACAGCGCGTTCACGGCGCCGCACGTCACCGAGTTCGTGACCGTGGACGTCACCCGGACGATGAAGCTCGTCTCCGAGCTCAAGCAGGACCCGGACCTGGCGGGGGTGCGGGTCAACCCGCTGCTGTTCGTCGCCAAGGCGTTCCTGCTGGCGATCCGCCGCAACCCGGAGGTCAACGCCTCCTGGGACGAGGAGCGCCAGGAGATCGTCCGCAAGCACTACGTCAATCTCGGTATCGCGGCGGCCACGCCGCGTGGGCTGATCGTCCCCAACATCAAGGACGCTCAGGACAAGACCCTGCCCGAACTGGCGTCCGCGCTCGGCGAGCTGGTCACCACCGCGCGGGAGGGCCGTACCAGCCCCGCCGCGATGAGCGGGGGCACGGTGACGATCACCAATGTCGGGGTCTTCGGGGTGGACACGGGTACGCCGATCCTCAACCCCGGCGAGTCCGCGATTCTGGCCTTCGGTCAGATCCGTGAGCAGCCGTGGGTGCACAAGGGCAAGGTCAAGCCGCGCCATGTCACCACGCTGGCGCTCTCCTTCGACCACCGCCTGGTCGACGGTGAGCTGGGTTCCAAGGTCCTGGCCGACATCGCGGCCGTCCTTGAGCGCCCCAAGAGGCTGATGACCTGGGGCTGATCCCCCGCACTTGGTGGGCTCCGCCCCTGGGACCCCGTCCGGTCCCAGGGGCGGAGCCCTGTGCTGTTTCCGTCCCCGTCCACATGGCGGAAGCCGTCCCGTGCGTATCCCTGTTGTATCTATGGTGTGCGCATGGCTTCCCCCACGCCCGTCACCGCACAAGGTTCCAAGGACGTACGGCGGCAGCCCGCCGCCGAGCGGGTGTACGCCCACGTCAAGCAGGCCGTACTGGAACGGCGCTACGAAGGGGGCCTGCTGCTGACCGAGGGCGAGCTCGCCGAGGCCGTCGGAGTCTCCCGCACCCCGGTGCGCGAAGGGCTGCTCCGTCTCGAAGTGGAGGGCCTCATCCGGCTGTACCCGAAGAAGGGCGCCCTGGTGCTGCCGGTCTCCGCACAGGAGATCGAGGACGTCGTGGAGACCCGCCTGCTCGTGGAGCAGCACGCGGTCCGCCGCGCGGTCCCCGTCTCCCGAGCGCTGGTCGACCGGCTGGAGGAGACCCTGGCCGAGCAGATCGCTCACGCCGAGGCAGGCGACCTGGCCGCCGTCTCGGCCGCCGACCGCTGCTTCCACGCCACCATCGTCGAGGCCACCGGCAATCAGATCCTCACCCGCCTCTACGACCAGCTCCGGGACCGCCAACTGCGGATGGGTGTCGCCGTGATGCACGCGCATCCGGACCGGATCGCGAAGAACATCACCGAGCACGCGGACATCCTGCGCACCCTGCGCGAGGGTGACAGCGAGGCGGCGGCGCAGGCGGTGCACCAGCATGTGAGCCGCGTACGCCATCTGGTGCGCGGCGAGGATCTCAGGGGCCTCGACCGGCACGGTGATCCGCGATGAGCACGACACCGTCAGCGGCCGTCCGGCTGCCCGGTGATCCGCCGGGCGGCCCTCGTGCGATGTGGGTGTGGGGCATCGGCGTCGCGGTCTACTTCGTCGCCATCACCTTCCGTACCAGCCTCGGGGTCGCCGGCATCGACGCGGCCCACCGCTTCGACATCAACGCCTCCGCGCTCTCCAGCTTCTCGATCCTCCAGTTGCTGGTGTACGCGGGGATGCAGATACCCGTGGGCCTGCTGGTGGACCGCTGGGGGACCCGCCGCGTCCTGCTGCTCGGCATCCTGCTGTTCACCGCGGGCCAGTTCGGCTTCGCCCTCTCGTCCTCGTACGGGACGGCGCTGGCCTTCCGCGCGCTGCTGGGATGCGGCGACGCGATGACGTTCATCGCCGTGCTGCGGCTGGGCGCACGCTGGTTCCCCGCGCGCCGGGGGCCGGTGATAGCGCAGGTCGCCGCGTTGATCGGGATGTCCGGCAACCTCGTCACCACGCTGGTGCTGGCGCGGGTCCTGGCGGCGTTCGGCTGGACGGCGACGTTCGCGGGCAGTGCGGCGGGCGGCCTTGTCGTCCTGCTGCTGGTGGTCTTCTTCCTGCGTGATCACCCGGAGGGTTTCGAGCCCCCGGCCGTCCCCAAGGGCGGCGACGGCGCCCCGGGGCCGGGCTTCGTACGGCGGCAGATCACCGCGGCGTGGCGGGAGCCGGGCACCCGGGCCGGTATGTGGGTGCACTTCACCTGCCAGTTCCCTGGCATGGTCTTCCTGCTGCTGTGGGGCATGCCGTTCCTGGTGCAGGCCCAGGGGCTGGACAAGGGGACGGCCGGCGAGCTGCTGACGCTCGTCGTGATCTCCAACATGTGCTGCGGGCTGGTGTACGGGCAGGTCATCGCCCGCCACCACGCCGCCCGCACCCCGCTGGTGCTCGGCACCGTCGCCGCCACCGCGGCGGCGTGGGCGGCGACCCTGGCCTGGCCGGGTCAGGCGCCGATGTGGCTGCTGGTGCTGCTGTGTGTCGTGCTCGGCGCGTGCGGGCCCGGCTCCATGATCGGCTTCGACTTCTCCCGCCCCGCCAACCCGCCGGAGCGGCACGGCACCGCCTCCGGCATCGTCAACATGGGCGGCTTCACCGCGTCCATGACGACGCTGTTCGCTGTCGGCGTACTGCTCGATCTGACGGGGGACAACTTCCGGATCGCCTTCGCCAGCGTCTTCGTCCTCCAGGCCCTCGGCCTGGTGCAGTTCGCCCGGCTGCGCGGGCGCGCGGTGCGCCGGGAGCGCGAACGGATTGTGGCCAGCCGCGTCGAGGCCGTCCACGTTCCGGTATGACCCGCGGGGTGCCCCTCAGGGGCGCGGGGAACTGCGCGACCAACCACAACCGACCCGCAGTCGGCAGAAGTCGGGAAGGGGCTGCCCCTGTCCCTCCGTTGCGGACCAACGGCGCGTTCGCAGTTGCGCGCGCAGTTCCCCGCGCCCCTAACGGGCTTACGGCGTCACAGAAAAGTGCCTCAGAACGGCGGCGGCCAGCTCAGCGTCCCCGTCGACCTTCACCTGCTCCGCGACAGCCTCAGCGCGTACGCGGCCCGCGGCGAGCCGGGAGTAGATCTCCCAGTCCATCGCGAGGGTGGCGGCGGGGCCCAGCGATACACTGCCGTCCACGCTGCCGTTGCCGGACTGGTCGACCCGGACGGTGCGCATGAACTCCACCGGGCCGCTCACATCGAAGACCACCGCGCTGTTCGGCGGCGCCCCGGCGTCCTTGGCGACGACCTTCGGCAGCCCGGCGAGGAACACGTCCCGCGCCACGTGGGCGCCCGGGGAGTCGAGGTTGCCCGGCTTGTCGAGCGCGCGCCGCAGGTCCTGCTCGTGCACCCATACGTCGAAGGCGCGCAGCATCAGCTGGCGCTCCAGCGGCAGTTTGCGGGGGCCGAACGGCAGCACGCTGCTGACCTCGGCCTCCGGGCCACGCTTCTCGTTCCGCAACTGCCGCGAGCGGCGGATGAGCGTGTACTCGAATTCGCTGGTCATCTCCGGGCCGGTGTGGTGCCGCCGCACATCCACCTGAACTTCCATATGGCGGCTGACCTCGTCCCGGACGTGGTAGATGTCGCGCGGCAGCGAGTGGATCGGCCGGGGGTCCCCCAGCAGCTCGCACTCGATCCCGATGATGTGGGAGACCACATCGCGGACCGACCACCCCGGGCACTCGGTCCGCCCGTTCCACTCCCCTTCCACAAGCGGAGTGACCAGCTCGGATATTGCTTCCATGGACTGCGTCCAGGCGTCAACGTAGGGCTGAAGGCTTGGGTGGTCGGTCACGGGACCCCTCGGCGTTGCGGTTCGTTCGCGGGCTGGACAGGGCAGGGTGCTGATGCTGGGTGCTCTCAAGTTACGCTGCGCCCGGGCACCCCGGCAGTGCTTTTGGGACGATGCTAGGCCCAATCGCCCCCCTCGATCGCATGGACGGTGGTACGGTGCGCGCTTCGCTTCTGCAGATTCACGTAGACCCGGACGAGTCGGTTGATTCCCGGCGGGAGCGGGTGTCTTCCCTCGTACGCGCTCAATCCGGTGCCGACTTGGTGGTACTGCCCGAGTTGTGGCCCGTCGGCGCCTTCGCCTACGAGCGGTTCGCCGCCGAGGCCGAGGAGGCGGATCCGGCCACGGGGCCGACGGCGCTCGCCATGTCGGCGGCGGCCCGCGACGCGGGCGTATGGCTGCACGCGGGCTCCATCGTGGAGAAGGGCACCGAGGGCGGCGCCCTCTACAACACCTCGCTGGTCTTCTCCCCCTCCGGTGAACTGGCCGCCACCTACCGCAAGGTCCACCGCTTCGGCTTCGACCGCGGCGAAGCCACCATGATGTCCGCGGGCACCGATCCCGTCACGGTGCCGCACCCGCAGGCCACCCTCGGCCTGGCCACCTGCTACGACCTGCGCTTCCCCGAACTGTTCCGCGCCCTGATCGACGCCGAACCGCACGGCGCCCGCGTCCTGGTCGTGCCCGCGGGCTGGCCCGCCAAGCGGGCCGACCACTGGACCCTCTTCGCCCGCACCCGCGCCGTGGAGAACCAGTGCTTCGTCCTGGCCTGCGGGACGGCCGGCAGCCACGCGGGCGTCGCCCAGGCCGGCCGCAGTGCCGTCATCGACCCCTGGGGCGAGGTCCTGGCGGAGTCCACCGGTACCGAGGAGGCGGTGGTGACCGCCGACCTCGACCTCTCCCAGGTCGACAAGGTCCGCGAGTCCTTCCCCGTCCTCAAGGACCGGGTGCTCTGAGCCCCGGGGACCGAATGCTCGAAGGCCTCGGCGCCGACGCCGGACCTGGGCGCCCCGCGGCCGGCGGATAGTGGCACGCTTGAGGTATGAGTGACCCCGCTGCCTCTGCCCCTGCCCCTGCAGCCGCCGCATCCGCCGTGCCGCGCCGTGCTCGCGTCCGTGCGCCTGAGCTGGTGGGTCGGGGTGGCTGGCTGAACACGGGCGGGAAGGACCTGGCACTGGCCGATCTGCGGGGCCGGATCGTGGTGCTCGACTTCTGGACCTTCTGCTGCATCAACTGCCTGCACGTCATCGACGAGTTGCGGGAGATGGAGGAGCGGCACCAGGACACGGTGGTCGTCGTCGGGGTGCACTCGCCCAAGTTCGTGCACGAGGCCGAGCACGCAGCCGTGGTGGACGCCGTGGAGCGGTACGGGGTGTCGCACCCGGTGCTGGACGACCCCGAGCTGGCGACGTGGAAGCAGTACGCGGTGCGGGCCTGGCCGACGCTGGTGGTGATCGACCCGGAGGGGTACGTCGTCGCCCAGCACGCCGGTGAGGGGCATGTGCACGCGATCGAGAAGCTGGTCACCGAGCTGGAGGCGGAGCACGAGGCCAAGGGGACGCTGCGGCGCGGGGAGGGCCCGTACAGCCCGCCGGAGCCCGTCGCCACCGATCTGCGCTTCCCCGGCAAGGTGCTGGCCCTGCCGCAGGGCACCTTTCTGGTCTCCGACACCACGCGGCACCAGCTGGTGGAGCTGGCGGCGGACGGGGAGACCGTGCTGCGGCGTATCGGCGCCGGTGAGCGGGGGCTGGTGGACGGTGCCGCGGAGGCGGCGCGGTTCAACGAGCCGCAGGGACTGGCGCTGCTGCCGGACGGTGCGGTGCTGGTCGCCGACACCGTCAACCACGCGCTGCGCCGCCTCGATCCGGCCACCGGTGCGGTGGTGACGGTTGCGGGGACCGGCGCACAGTGGTGGCAGGGCGCCCCCACGGAGGGTCCCGCGCGGGAGGTGGCGCTCTCCTCGCCGTGGGATGTGGCGTGGTTCGCCGAGCGGGTGTGGATCGCGATGGCCGGGGTGCACCAGCTGTGGACGTACGACCCGGTCAGCGGGACCGTGGCCGCCGCCGCGGGGACGACGAACGAGGGGCTGGTGGACGGGCCCGCCGCCGAGGCGTGGTTCGCCCAGCCGTCCGGGCTGGCCGTCGCGGCGGACGGCAGCCGGCTGTGGGTCGCCGACTCCGAGACCAGTGCGCTGCGGTGGGTCGAGTGTGACGGGGACTCCTTCGCGGTGCGGACCGCCGTGGGCACCGGGCTCTTCGACTTCGGCCTCCGCGACGGCCCGGCCGACCAGGCCCTGTTCCAGCACCCGCTGGGTGTCACCGCGCTGCCCGACGGCTCGGTCGCCGTCTGCGACACCTACAACCACGCGCTGCGCCGCTACGATCCGGCTACCGGCGCGGTGGGTGAGGTGAGCACGCTGGCCACGGACCTGCGCGAGCCGTCGGGCGCCGTGCCGGCCCCCGACGGCCCGGGGGAGGCGGGCGGTGCGCCGGAGATCGTCGTCGTCGAGTCGGCGCGACACCGGTTGACCAGGCTGCGGCTGCCCGAGGACGCCGTACGGGTCGAGGGCGTGGCGCACCGTACGCAGCGCGCCGCCACCGAGGTGGCGGCGGGGACGCTGCGGCTCGATGTGGTCTTCCAGCCGCCGGCCGGGCAGAAGCTCGACACCCGCTACGGCCCCGCCACCCGGCTGGTCGTCAGCTCGACCCCGCCCGGCCTGCTCTCGGCCGGCGAGGGGACGGGCACCGATCTGCACCGGGAGGTCCGGCTGAGCGGCGAAGAGGGTACCGAGGGCGTGCTGCACGTCTCGGCGATGGCCGCCTCCTGCGACGAGGAGGGGGAGTTCCCCGCCTGCCATATGCACCAGCAGGACTGGGGAGTGCCGGTGCGGCTGAGCGCACGGGGCGCCGACCGGCTGCCGCTGGTGCTGGCGGGGTTGGACGAGAGGGCCGAGGGCTGACGGCCGAGGCCCCCGGAGCGGCGGACGTTCCGGCTCACTCCAGGTGGTGCCTGTTGTACTCCTCGGTGACCGGCGCACCGGGGGACGGGGGCTGGACGCGGCGGCGCTTGAGGATACTGATGTAGGTGCACAGCCCGATCGTGCCGACGATCAGCAGGATGATGCCCATCAGGTCGACGTTGATCCCGCTGATGTCGAGGTTGACTGCCAGCGCCAGGATTGCCCCCACGGCCATCATGCCAATGCAGATGACGATGCCCATGAGTGTTGCCTCCAAGCTCGATTGAGCCGAACGGCTCCGTGGGACGAGCCCATTCGCTTACCGAGCGCGGGTACCCGGCACACCGGGAGGCAATCAGCGGGCAGCCGGGGCCCGTTCGTCACCCGTCCAGGAACGCCGTAAGGCAGTTGGCCAGCAGATAGGGGTCCTCGGCGCCGCACAACTCCCGCGCGGAGTGCATCGAGAGGATGGCCACGCCGATGTCGACGGTCGTGATCCCGTGCCGGGCCGCGGTGATGGGGCCGATGGTGGTGCCGCAGGGCACGTCGTTGTTGGAGACGAAGCTCTGCCAGGGCACCCCCGCCCGCTCGCAGGCGGCGGCGAAGAGCGCGCGCCCGCTGCCGTCGGTGGAGTAGCGCTGGTTGACGTTGACCTTGAGGATCGGACCGCCGTTGGGCAGTGGGTGGTGGCCCGGCTCGTGCCGCTCGGGGTAGTTGGGGTGCACGGCGTGGCCGGTGTCGGAGGACAGGCAGACGGTGCCCGCCCAGGCGCGGGCGCGCTCGTCGTAGGAGCCGCCCCGGGCGTAGACCGAGCGCTCCAGCACCGAGCCCAGCAGCGGGCCCTCGGCGCCGGTGTCGGACTGGCTGCCGTTCTCCTCGTGGTCGAAGGCGGCCAGTACCGGGATCGTGCCGAGTTCCGTGTCGGCTCCACGCGCCGCCACGGCGGTGAGCGCCGCGACGCCCGCGTGCACCGACAGCAGATTGTCCATCCGGGGGCCGGCGACCAGCTCGCGGTCGCGCCCCAGATAGGCCGGGGGCTCGACGCTGTGCGCCATCAGGTCCCAGCCGGTGATCTCGTCGGCCGACAGCCCGCTCTCCTCGGCGAGGAAGCGCAGCAGATCGCCCTCCCGCGGCTGGCCGAGCCCCCACACCGGCGTCATATGGCGCTGCCGGTTCAGCTTGAGTCCGTCGTTGACCTGCCGGTCGAGGTGGATGGCCAGCTGCGGTACGCGCAGCACGGCACGGTCCACGTTCACCAGATGGGTGGAGCGGTCGCGGAGCGTCAGCCTGCCGCTGAGACCGAGGTCGCGGTCGAGCCAGGTGTTGAGGAGGGCGCCGCCGTAGATCTCGACGGCCACCTGCCGCCAGCCGTGTGCGCCGGTGTCGGGGACGGGCTTGACGCGCAGGTTGGGCGAGTCGGTGTGGGCCCCGATGATGCGGAAGGGGGTGCCGGGGGTGGCGTTCTCGGGGACGTACCACGCGATGAGCGCGCCGCCGCGCAGTACGTACCTGCCGCCGGGCGCCGCGTCCCAGGCCTCGGTCTCCAGGACCTGGCGGAAACCGGCCTTCTCCAGCCGCGCGGCCGCGTTCGCCACCGCGTGGTACGGGGAGGGGCTGGCGGCGAGGAAGGACAGCAGACCGTCGGTGTGACCGCGGTCGAACGGCGTGGCAGTGCTCATGGCCCCACTTTACGGTGCGCCTGGTGGGGCCTCGCCCGGTGAGGGGCTGCCCCTGTCCCGCCGTCGCTCTGCGGCTGCGTCGACGGTTGGCCGCGCAGTTCCCCGCGCCCCTTGCGGGGCGCGGGGCACTGCTGTGCTTGCCGCGTGGATCTAGAACGCGTTCTCGTCGAGTTCCATGACCGAGAGGTCCACCGCGTCGGCCAGCTCGCGCTGGACGGCGACCTGCGGCAGCACGTTCGCGGCGAAGAACTTCGCCGCGGCGATCTTGCCCTGGTAGAAGGGGACGTCCTTGGCGGAGGCGCCCGCCAGCTTCTCGGCGGCCACGGCGGCGCCGCGCAGCAGCAGGTAGCCGATGACGACATCGCCCGCGGCCATCAGGAAGCGGGTGGTGTTGAGGCCCACCTTGTAGATGGAGTTGACGTCCTTCTCGGTGGCGGCCAGGTCGGTGAGCATGGTGCCGACGATGGCCTCCAGCTCGACGGCGGCCTTGGCGAGGTGGTCGCGGGAGCCGGCCAGCTCCTCGCCGCCCTGGGCCTCGGCGAGGAACTTCTTGATCTCCTCGGAGAGCGCGGTGAGCGCCTGGCCCTGGTCGCGGACGACCTTGCGGAAGAAGAAGTCCTGGCCCTGGATGGCGGTGGTGCCCTCGTAGAGGGTGTCGATCTTGGCGTCCCGGATGTACTGCTCGATCGGGTACTCCTGCAGATAGCCGGAGCCGCCCAGGGTCTGCAGGGACTGCGCCAGCTGCTCGTAGGACTTCTCGGAGCCGTAGCCCTTCACGATCGGCAGCAGCAGGTCGTTGAGGCGGCGCGCGGCGTCCGCGTCCTCGCCGTTGTGCTCCTTGAGCAGGATCTCGTCCTGCACCGCGGCGGTGTACAGCACGAGGGAGCGCATGCCCTCGGCGTACGCCTTCTGCGTCAGCAGGGCGCGGCGTACGTCCGGGTGGTGGGTGATGGTGACGCGCGGCGCGGTCTTGTCGGTGAACTGCGCCAGGTCGGCGCCCTGCACCCGCTCCTTGGCGTACTCCAGCGCGTTGAGGTAGCCGGTGGACAGGGTGGCGATGGCCTTGGTGCCGACCATCATCCGGGCGAACTCGATGATCTTGAACATCTGCCGGATGCCGTCGTGCTTCTCGCCCAGCAGCCAGCCCTTGGCGGGCTGGTTGGCACCGAAGGTCATCTCGCAGGTGTTGGAGACCTTCAGGCCCATCTTGTGCTCGACGTTGGTGGCGTAGACGCCGTTGCGCTCGCCCAGCTCGCCGGTCTCCCAGTCGAAGTCGTACTTGGGGACGATGAACAGCGACAGCCCCTTGGTGCCGGGGCCGTGGCCCTCGGGGCGGGCGAGGACGAAGTGCACGATGTTCTCGGACATGTCGTGCTCACCGGAGGTGATGAAGCGCTTCACGCCCTCGATGTGCCAGGTGCCGTCGGCCTGCTGGGTGGCCTTGGTGCGTCCGGCGCCCACGTCCGAGCCGGCGTCCGGCTCGGTGAGCACCATGGTGGAGCCCCACTGCTTCTCGGCCATCAGCTGCGCGATCTTGCGCTGCTCCTCGGTGCCCTCCTCGTGCAGGACGCCGGCGAAGGCCGGGCCGGAGGCGTACATCCACACGGCCGGGTTGGAGCCCAGGATCGTCTCGGCGAAGCCCCACAGCAGCGAGCGCGGCGCGGTCGTGCCGCCGATCTCCTCCGGGATGCCCAGGCGCCACCACTCGGCGTCCATGTAGGCCTGGTAGCTCTTCTTGAAGGCGGCGGGCACCGGCGCGGTGTTGGTGTCCGGGTCGAAGACCGGCGGGTTGCGGTCACCGTCCTCGAAGGAGGCGGCCAGCTCGTTCTCGGCCAGCCGCGCGATCTCGGACAGCACGTTCTTGGCGGTCTCGACGTCCATCTCCGCGAACGGTCCGGTGCCGTACACCGTGTCGCGCCCGAGCACCTCGAAGAGGTTGAACTCGATGTCGCGGAGATTCGACTTGTAATGCCCCATGGCGACGGCTCCGTAGTGGCTCGCTCGTACTTGTCGGTAGTCCCATAGATGATGCTACCCGCCGGTAATAAGAAGCAACCCCTCGCCACCCTTCTGTGACTCGTTACTCTTCTTAGCTATGTACGGTTACGACCAGACCGGTGCCCCTCCCGGACAGGGCCATGGGCCGCAGCCCGGACAGGGGCACGGCGCGCACGGCTACCAGCACGCCGGGCATGCTTCGCACCCCGGTCAGCAAGGTCACCAGGCACCGCCTCCGCCGTACGGAGCGCAGCAGGGGGCGCCGCAGTACGGCCAGCCGGGCCCGCAGCAGCCGCTCTACCCCGAGCCTTCCCCGCCCTCCCTCCAGGAGGCGATCCGCGCGTTCACCACGGGCTCGATGAGCGCCGAGGACTTCCAGGGCATCTTCTCCACCTCCAAGGTGTACTGCCCGCGCGGCGACACCCCCGGCTTCCTCGCCCTGCACAACACCCAGCAGCCCGTCATCCCGATGTTCAGCACGCTCAAGGAGCTGCGCGCCTACGCGGGCAAGGAGTCGAAGTACTTCGTCATCACCGGCGCCGAGGTCCTCGACCTGCTGCCGTCGGGGTACGGCTTCGTGCTCGACATGGAAGGTGAGCACCGGGTGGTCTTCGACGCCAAGGCGGTCGAGGAGATGGTCGACTTCGCGATGCGGCGGATGTACGGCTGACGCTCCGCTGGGTGCGCCGCTTTCATCGCGGGCCCGGCCCCGTGAGGGGTTCTGAGCAGGGACTGCCCCCGCCTGTTGCTTGCAGGCTGCAGGTGCTTTGTGGCTGTGGGGGCACCTCCCGGCCGGAGGCTGGGGGAGCAGTTCCCCGCGCCCCTGAATTGCTGCCCCGCAAGCTTGGGCAGTCTGCGCCAGGGGCGCAGGGTGGGCAAGCGCAGCCCCCCTCGCGGGGTACGCGGTCAGGTGTCGAGGGGTTCCCACTGGGCGAGGGAGGGCTCCATCGTGGGGGCGGTTGTGGGGTCCTGTTCGTGGATCTCGAACCAGATGCACTTGCCCTCGCCCCGCGGGTCCACGCCCCAGTGGTCGGCGAGCATGCCCAGCAGCATCAAGCCGCGCCCCGAGGAGGCGAGTTCGCCCGGAGTACGGCGGTGCGGCAGCTCGTCGCTGGAGTCGGAGACATTGACCCGCAGTGTGCGCACCCCGCCCTCCCGCGGGAGGGTGATCTCCGCGACGAGCACCGCGTCCCCGTCCGTGTGCACCAGCACGTTCGTCAGCATCTCGGAGAGCATCAGCACCGCGCCGTCCACCTGGTCCGGATCGGCCCAGTCGTGCAGCAGGTCGTGCAACTGGTGGCGGGCGACGGCGATCCGGTCCGGCTGGGCCTGGGCGACGGTCAGCACCGTGCGCCGGGTGGTGACAGGCGCGCCGGCCGCCGGTGGACCCACCCCGGTGGGGCTGCGGGAGAGCAGCAGCAGTGCGATGTCGTCCTCGCGCCGGTCGGTCAGCGGCCCCGGGCCCGTGGTGCTCCGGGCCGCGCCGTCGCAGCCGCCCTGCACGGCCCGGACGAGCGCGTCGGCGACCTGCTCCAGCGCCGGGCCCCCGCCGACCCTGGGCCCGGCACTGTCGGTCATCTCCTCGACCACCGCGCTCAGCCGCGCCCACCCCGTCTCCAGGTCGTGCCCGCCCGTCTCGATCAGCCCGTCGGTGCACATCAGCAGCCGCTCCCCCGGCTCCAGCACCAACCGGGTGACGGGGTACTCCGTATCGGGGTCGATCCCCAGCGGGAGGCCCCCCGCCGTGGAGCGGACCAGCAGCGGGCCGTCCGGCAGCTGCACCGCGGGGTCGAGGTGGCCGGCGCGGGCCACGTCCAGGACACCGGTCTCGGGATCCACCTCCACGTAAAGACAGGTGGCGAAGCGCGGCTCGGCGTACTCGGCCTCCTCCTCCGCGGTGGTGCCGACCGGCCCTGGAGAGTCCGGCGTCGCCTCCGCCGGCGCGGTGGCCGGCGGCGCGTTGACGCGCTCGCCCGCGCTCATCCCGTGCAGGAAGCGGGAGGCGCGGGAGAGCACCGCGTCCGGGTGGTGCCCCTCGGCGGCGTAGGCGCGTACCGCCACCCGCAGCTGGCCCATGATGCCCGCCGCCCGTACGTCGTGGCCCTGGACGTCGCCGATGACCAGCGCGGTACGCCCGGAGGGCAGCGGGATGACGTCGTACCAGTCGCCGCCGATCTGCAGTCCGCCCCCGGTGGGCACATACCGGGCCGCCAGGTCCATGCCGGGGACGGCCGGGCTGTGCGCGGGCCGCATCACCCGCTGCAGCCGGGCCGACAGCTCGCGCTCCGACTCGTTCAGCATGGCCCGGGAGAGCGACTGCGCCAGCATCCGCGCCACCGTCGTCAGCACGGCCCGCTCGTCGGGGGTGAAGGAGACGGGCCGGGCGAAGGCCGCCATCCACGCGCCGATGGTGCGCCCCGCGACGGTCAGCGGCAGAAAGGCCCAGGCGGCGTGGCCCGGCTGGGTCTCTGCGGGGCGCGCGGCCGGGAAGCGCTCCGCGTACTCGTCGGGGCTGTGCAGATAGCGGGCGCGGCCCGTGCGTACCGCCTCGGCGGCCGGATCGTCGTCCGTCAGATGCAGCCGGGAGCCGCTGCCCCGCGGACCGTAGCCACCGCCGGGTACATACGGGTGACCGGGGCGGGGCGGGGCGCCGGGCGAGGCGCCGTAGACGGTGAGCTGGTCGCCGCTGACGACGAAGACGGCGAGCGCCTCGGGGGAGAAGCCGGGCATGGCCAGCGACGAGGCCACCCGCAGCACGTCGGCCGTGGTGTACGCCTCGGCCAGTGCGCGCCCGGTGTCCAGCAGGAACGCCTCCCGGTTGCGCCGCCAGTCCCACTCGACCGCCGGGCCGCGGGAGGTACCCGGGGTCGCCGGGGCCCCGGTGGCGGTCGGCGGTCGGGCTCCGGCCCCGCGCGTGGCCGGGCCACCGCGCCCGTGCGCCGGGGGAGCCGGCCGCCGCTGGTCGTCCGGACGGGTGGCGCTCTCCGGCTCGGGCACCTCGTAGAGCAGGCCGGTGAGGGCGGCGGTGTACTCGGGCGCCCCCTCGCCCCGCGCGGCGGCCCGAGGGGCGCCGGGGGTGGCCGGGACCGGGCGTACGACCACCCGCACGGTCCGCTCCACCTGCCCCTGGGCGTCCACCACCCGCAGCAGCGCCTCGGCCGGGGAGTCCTCCGCGAGGGCCAGGGTGACGATGCCCTGGAAGCCGACGTAGTCGACGGCGTGCAGATGGGAGCGGACCGCGCTGCCGGACAGGGTGATGTGGGCGTCCGTACGCGCATCATCCGCGGGCTCGGCGGCCTCGTCGGCGACCCCGAGGAGGCGGGCCGCGCGGGCATCGAGCGTCACCAGACCTGTGGCGTTGTCCCAGGTCCACAGCCCGGCGCCCAGGACCGCCAGGGCGTCATCGGTGCGCATTGCACCACTTTATGCGCAGTTCGTGGGGTTGCGGAAACGGGGGCGAAGGAGGGTGGCCCAGGGCGGTAGTCTGAGGGGTACTCCACTGTGACCCCTGAGCCGAACGACTTGGATGAATGATGCATCGGTACCGGTCCCACACCTGCGGCGAGCTTCGCGCCACGGACGTCGGCACTGACGTCCGGCTGAGCGGCTGGCTGCACAATCGCCGGAACCTGGGCGGCATCCTCTTCATCGATCTGCGCGACCACTACGGCATCGTCCAGCTCGTCGTCCGCGACGAGTCGAGCGAGATCAACGAGAAGCTCAGCTCGCTGGCCAAGGAGACCGTCCTGCGGGTGGACGGCAGGGTCACCGCCCGCGGCGAGGAGAACGTCAACCCCGAACTGCCCACCGGCGAGATCGAGGTGGAGGTCTCCCAGGTCGAGGTGCTGGGCGGCGCCGAGCAGATCCCCTTCACCATCAACGCCGAGGACGGCGTCAACGAGGAGCGGCGCCTGGAGTACCGCTTCCTCGACCTGCGCCGCGAGCGCATGCACCGCAATGTGATGCTGCGCAGCAAGGTCATCGCCGCCATCCGCGAGAAGATGGTGGCCCAGGGCTTCAACGAGCTGGCGACCCCGATCCTGTCGGCCACCTCGCCCGAGGGCGCCCGCGACTTCCTGGTCCCCTCCCGGCTGCACGCCGGCAAGTTCTACGCGCTGCCGCAGGCGCCGCAGCAGTTCAAGCAGCTGCTGATGATCGCCGGGTTCGACCGCTACTTCCAGATCGCGCCCTGCTTCCGCGACGAGGACGCCCGCGCGGACCGCTCGCCGGGCGAGTTCTACCAGCTCGACATGGAGATGAGCTTCGTCGAGCAGGAGGACGTCTTCGGCGTCATCGAGACGGTGATGACCGAGCTGTTCCAGGAACTGGGCGAGGGCCGCGAGGTCACCTCGCCGTTCCCGCGCATCCCCTTCCGCGAGGCCATGGTCAAGTACGGCTCGGACAAGCCGGACCTGCGCGCGCGGCTGGAGCTGACGGACGTCTCGGACATCTTCGCCGGCTCCGGCTTCAAGGCGTTCGCCGACAAGCACGTACGCGCCCTGCCGGTGCCGGGCACCGCGGAGCAGCCGCGCAAGTTCTTCGACTCGCTGGGCGACTTCGCCGTCGAACAGGGTGCCAAGGGCCTGGCCTGGGTGCGGGTCGCCGAGGACGGATCGCTCTCCGGCCCCATCGCCAAGTTCCTCACGGACGACAACGTCAAGGCGCTCACCGACGCGCTGGGCCTGACCCCCGGTCACGCGGTCTTCTTCGGCGCGGGCGAGTTCGACGAGGTCTCCAAGATCATGGGCGCTGTCCGGGTCGAGGCCGCCAAGCGCGCCGGGCACTTCGAGGAGAACGTCTTCCGGTTCTGCTGGATCGTGGACTTCCCGATGTTCGAGAAGGACGAGGAGACCGGCAAGATCGAGTTCTCCCACAACCCGTTCTCCATGCCGCAGGGCGGCCTGGAGGCGCTGCGCACCAAGGACCCGCTGGACATCCTCGCCTGGCAGTACGACATCGTCTGCAACGGCGTCGAGCTGTCCTCCGGCGCGATCCGTAACCACGAGCCGGAGATCATGTTCGAGGCCTTCGGGATCGCGGGCTACTCCCAGGAGGACGTCGAGCGGGAGTTCGGCGGCATGCTGCGCGCCTTCCGCTTCGGCGCCCCGCCGCACGGCGGTATCGCCCCCGGCATCGACCGCATCGTGATGCTGCTCGCGGACGAGCCCAACATCCGCGAGACCATCGCCTTCCCCCTCAACAACAACGCCCTCGACCTGATGATGGGCGCCCCCAGCGAGGTCGACGAGGCCCGCCTGCGGGAGCTCCACCTCTCGGTGCGCAAGCCCCCGCAGGTGAAGCCGGCGCAGTAGGGCGCGGCGCGCGCTTTTTGGCAACGCCACAGGCCCGGGTCCTTCGTGCAGGACCCGGGCCTGTGGCATGCCCGATACTGTGAAGGCATACGCAGCCTGCCCGGCCGCCGAGTGGAGGTGAACGATCATGACGGTGCCCGCACTGAGCCCCCGTCCCGGCAACCTGCGCGAGGTCGCGGAGGAGATCGAGAGGGCGACCGGACTGCGCGTGGAGATCCTGGGAGGGAAGCTCGTGATGTCCCCGACCCCGCGTGGCAAGCACGCGGGAACGATCAGGCGGTTGCGTCATCAGCTGGCGCCGCAGCTGTCGGGCGGACTCGATCTGTACGAGGTCTCGTCCATCGCCCTCCCCGACGACCCGGACGACTACTGCACCCCGGATCTGGTCGTCCTGCCCACGGAGTGGGACGAGGACGACGAATGGCTTGTCGACCCGGGCGATGTCGAGCTGGCCGTCGAGGTGATCTCCAAGTCGGAGAAGGCGAAGGACGTCACCGCCAAGAACGGCTGGTACGCGACAGCGGGCGTGCGCACGCTGCTGGTCGTTGATCCGCGGGGTGGTGACTGGGCGCTGTACACGCGTCCACGGGACGGCGTCTACCAAGGAGTTCTGCACGGCAAGTACGGGGAGGAGCTGCCGCTCCCGGCGCCGTTCACCCGGCCCGTGGACACCTCGTGCCTCCCGTTGTACGGGGACGGCGCCCGGCCCGCATGACAACGCGTGAGCCCCGCCCTCGGGGCGGGGCTCGAAGCACGACCGGGCGGGGCGCCCTATTTCGTCTCCTCCAGCCGCGGGAAGAGCGCGGCGCCCTTGGTGACCGTCGTACCGGCGGGGAGCTTGCCCCAGGTGCCGGCCTCGGCGATGCGCTGCTCCGCGAGCGGGCCCAGCGCCGGTTCGGCGCCCAGGGTCTCCCACAGCTTGGCGCTGGAGTCGGGCATCACCGCGTTGAGCAGCACCGCGCAGGCGCGCAGTGAGTCGGCCGCGGTGTAGAGGATGGTGGCCAGCCGCTCCTGAGCCTCCGCGGAGGTGTCCTTGGCGACCTTCCACGGCGCCTGCTCGGTGAGATAGCCGTTGACCTGCTTGATGAAGTCGAAGATCGCGGCGATGCCGCCCGCGAAGTCGAGCTGCTCGCCGATCCTCTCGTCCGCCTCGCGGACGGCCTTGGCCAGCCCGTCGGCGACTGTCTGCTCGGCCTCGCCGTGTGCGGTGGCCTCCGGCAGCGCGCCGTCGAAGTACTTGCCGACCATGGCGGCCACCCGGGAGGCCAGGTTGCCGTAGTCGTTGGCGAGCTCGCTGGTGTAGCGGGCCGAGAAGTCCTCCCACGAGAAGGAGCCGTCCTGGCCGAAGGCGATGGCGCGCAGGAAGTACCAGCGGTAGGCGTCCACACCGAAGTGGTCCGTCAGCTCGTGCGGCGAGATGCCCGTCAGGTTCGACTTGGACATCTTCTCGCCGCCGACCATCAGCCAGCCGTTGGCGACGACCCGCTTGGGCAGCGGCAGCCCGTTGGCCATCAGCATCGCGGGCCAGATCACCGCGTGGAAGCGGAGGATGTCCTTACCGACAAGATGGACGTCGGCGGGGAAGGTCTCGTCGAACTTCCGTTGGTCGGAGCCGTAGCCGACGGCCGTCGCGTAGTTGAGCAGGGCGTCGATCCACACATAGATGACGTGCTTGTCGTCCCAGGGGATCTTGACGCCCCAGTCGAAGGTGGAGCGGGAGATCGACAGGTCCTCCAGGCCCTGGCGGACGAACTGCATGACCTCGTTGCGCGCCGACTCGGGCTGGATGAACTCCGGGTGCGCCTCGTAGTGCTCCAGCAGCTTCTCGCCGTAGGCGGAGAGCTTGAAGAAGTAGTTCTCCTCCTGGAGCATCTCCACGGGCTTCTTGTGGATGGGACACAGCTTCTGTCCCGCGTACTCCCCTTCCCCGTCGAGGAGTTCGCCGTAGGTCTTGTACTCCTCGCAGGGCACGCAGTACGGGCCCTCGTAGCCGCCCTGGTAGATCTCCCCGCGGTCGTACAGATCCTGTACGAACTCCTGGACGCGGTCGGTGTGCCGCTTCTCCGTGGTGCGGATGAAGTCGTCATTCGCGATCCGCAGATGTTCCCAGAGGGGTTTCCACGACTCCTCGACGAGTTTGTCGCACCATTCGCGCGGACTGACCCCGTTGGCCTCCGCCGTGCGCATGATCTTCTGACCGTGCTCGTCCGTGCCGGTGAGGTACCACACCTTCTCGCCGCGCTGGCGGTGCCAGCGGGTGAGCACGTCGCCTGCGACGGTCGTATAGGCGTGGCCCAGGTGGGGAGCGTCGTTCACGTAGTAAATGGGCGTCGAGACGTAGTACGCCCCGTGCCCCGTCTGCTCTGATCCAGTGGCCGCCATACCCGAATCCTATCGGCCGGGTGCCGGCCCTTTTCCCGCCCCGCTCCCAGCCCCGCTTCCCGCCTGTCTCCCTCCGGCCGCCCGCCCGGCGTTTCCGCAGCCCTCGGCCACGCTGCGTCAAGGAGACGAGCCGCGGGTCACCCCTGACGGGGGCCGTCGCGGGAGAAGAACAACGGTCATCGAACGGCTACATGCGTGCACGAAGACGGCGACGATCGCTCAATCACGGGCTCGATGCGGGCACGATGCGGCGTGGGCGGAGCGTTGGCCCCTTGACGGGGGCGTCGGCCGCGGCAGATGCCGCCCCGCCGAGGGGACGACGCACGGTGATGCGTCGGCGCGTCGTGTGCAATGTGGCGGTCGAGCGACGACAGTGATGGCGAAGGAGGTGGCAGCGTGCAGTCCGAGGGGCCCAACCCGGGCACGTGTTGCCGCTGCGATCTGCCGGTGCGGCACCGGGCCCTGATCGCGATCATCGAGACGGGCTCCGGGCCAGGCGGCAGCGCGTACGCGTGTCTGCCGTGCGCCCGCGACTATGCGAAGACCTCGCTCGCCCCCGAGTGGATCGGCGAGACGATCGCCCACGCGGAGACCATGCGGATGGTGTGGGACGACGAGGGGGAGCAACCCCACGAGGCCGACGACGAACCCGACCCCGCCACCTGGTAACCCCCCCCCGCCGCTACCGGGCGCCCCCTCCCCACTCGGGCCCCACGGCTCTGCCGGTTCGGGTGGCCTGGTGGCCCTGCCGGTTCGGCGGCCTGGCGGCTCTGCGGTCGGTGGCCCGGGGGCTTGGTGGCCCGGTGCCCCGGTGGCTTGGCGGCCTCGCTGCTCGATCGCCGCAGCGGCCTTGCGGCCTTGCGGCTCGGGGCCTGCGGTGGCTCGGTTGCTCCGGTGCCCCTGGCGGCCCGGTGCCCCTGGCGGCTCGGCGGCCTGGCGGCCTGGCGGCCCGGTGGCTCTGGCGGCTCGTTGGCCTGGCGGCTTGCTGCCCGCTGTCCCGGTTTCCCCAGCGGCCTGGCGGCCAGGCGGCCCGGTGGCCCGGTGCCTCGGGGGTCCAGTGGTCCTCAGCGGCCTGGTGGCCCGGCGGCTCTGGTGACTTGGCGGCCTCGGGGCTCGATCGCCCCGATCGCCTCGTGGCTCGGTGGCTCTGGTGGCCAACCGCTGGCCTCGCGGCTTGGTCGCCTGGTTGTTCAGGCGGCCTCGCGGCTCCGGTGACCCGTGGCTTGGGAGCCCGTCGGCTCCGGCGGCCCGGTTGCTCCCGTGGCCGGTGGCCTTGCGCTCTGGTGACTCGGTGGTCTAGCGGCCTCGCGGCCCGGTGGACTGTCGGCCCGGTGGGCCCGTGGCCCGGTGGCCTGGCGGGCTCGCGGCTCGGTGGCCCAGTGGCCTGGGCCCCGTCGGCTTCGGTGCCCGGGCTGTTCTGGTGGGCTCGCGGCTCGGCCGCTCGGCGGCCTGACGGCTCGGGGCCCCGATTCCACCGGCCCCCGGAGGTCCGGCCCCCCACCGGTGGTGCGGTGCCCGGTGGCCTGGTGGGGGCGGGTGTCGGTGGGGGACGTGTTCACCCGGGATTCATGCTGAGGTCGTTCTCCCGCGTATCCGTCCCCATAGCGTCACGGCGGCGTACGGCGTACAAGCGCAGACCGCGCACCGCCCACCGCGCAGACCGCGCACAGACCGGAGGAACGACGATGCGAAAGCCGCTGCCGCTGCTCACTTCGCACCCCACGGGAAGATCAGCGATGACCTGCCGCTACCGCTGCGGCGACGCCTGCTTCCACGAGGTGCCCAACACCAGCTCGAACGAGTACGCCGGTGACGTCATCGCCCGGGCCCTCTCGCGCCGGTCGGTGCTGCGCGCGGGTGCCGTTGTCGGCGTCGCCGCCGCCGCGGGTACCGGGCTGGCCGGTCCGGGTGCCGAGTCCGCCTCCGCAGCCGTCCCGGCGGGCAAGGGTCCCAAGCCGGGCAGGCCGCACGGCCGGGCGGCCAAGGGGCTGCGGTTCGAGCCGGTCGCGCCCAACACCGCGGACAAGGTGACGGTGCCGAAGGGCTACGAGCAGAACATCGTCATCCGCTGGGGCGAACCGATTCTGCGCGGGGCGCCGGACTTCGACCCCGAGCGGCAGAGCGCCAAGGCGCAGGCGGGGCAGTTCGGCTACAACAACGACTTCCTCACCCTGCTGCCGCTCTCCTCGCGGCACCGCGGCCACGGCGCCGACCAGCTGCTGGTGGCCAACCACGAGTACACCGACGAGGTGCTGATGTTCGCCGGGTACGACCCGGAGAAGCCCACCCGTGAGCAGGTCGAGATCGCCTGGGCCGCGCACGGCCTGTCCGTCGTCGCCGTCTCCGGTGAGCGCCGTACGGGCGCACTGCGCGCCGTGCCCCGCCACCCGCTCAACCGCCGGGTGACCGCCACCACGCCGTTCGAGCTCACGGGCCCGGCGGCGGGCAGCCCGCTGCTGCGCACCAAGGCCGACCCGCGCGGGCGCCGGGTGCTGGGCACCCTCAACAACTGTTCCGGCGGCACCACGCCCTGGGGCACGGTGCTCTCCGGCGAGGAGAACTTCAACCAGTACTTCGCCAACGCGGAGAAGGTGACCGACCCGGAGCGGGCCGCCACCCTCAAGCGCTACGGCGTCACCGGCGGCGCCAGCGAGCGGCGCTGGGAGGAGTTCGACGAGCGGTTCGACCTGACCGAGGAGCCGAACGAGGTGCACCGCTTCGGCTGGGTGGTCGAGCTGGACCCGTACGACCCCGACTCCACGCCCCGCAAGCACACCGCGCTGGGGCGCTTCAAGCACGAGGCGGCCCAGCCGCGGCTGTCCCGGGACGGGCACGCGGTCGTCTACATGGGCGACGATGAGCGCTTCGACTACTTCTACAAGTTCGTCTCCAAGAAGACGATGCGCCGCGGCCACAGCGCGGCCGACCGGCGCCACAACCTGTCCCTGCTGGACGAGGGCACCCTCTATGTCGCCAAGCTGACCGGGGAAAGCCCGGCCGAGGAGATCGACGGCACCGGCACGCTGCCCGAGGACGGCGAGTTCGACGGCACCGGCCGGTGGATCCCGCTGGCCAGCGGCGACCGGTCGTACGTGGAGGGCATGACGGCCGAGGAGGTGTACGTCTTCACCCGGATGGCCGCCGACAAGGCGGGCGCCACCAAGATGGACCGCCCCGAGGACATCGAGCCCAGCCCGCGCACGGGCCGGGTCTATGTGGCGCTGACCAACAACACCGACCGGGGCAAGGAGGGCAAGCCGGGGGCGGACGAGGCCAACCCGCGGCACGGCAACAAGCACGGACAGGTGCTGGAGTTCGCCGAGCGGGGCAACGACCCCAGGGCGCGGTCCTTCTCCTGGCGGCTCTTCCTGGTCTGCGGCGACCCGGAGGACCCGGGCACCTACTTCGGCGGTTTCCCCAAGGACCAGGTCAGCCCGATCTCCTGCCCGGACAACGTGACGTTCGACGACTTCGGCAATCTGTGGCTGTCCACGGACGGCAACAAGCTGGGCTCGCACGACGGACTCTTCGGCGTGGCCACGGCCGGTTCGCGGCGCGGCGAGGTCCGGCAGTTCCTGACCGTCCCGACGGGTGCCGAGACATGCGGTCCGCTGGTGCAGGACCGGCGGGTGCTGGTCGCCGTCCAGCACCCGGGTGAGGTGGACGGTGCCTCGGTGGAGCAGCCCGCCTCCAGCTGGCCGGACGGTCCGGGCTCGTACGTCCGCCCCGCGGTGGTGGCCGTCTGGCCGAAGGACGGCTCCGACGTCGGACGGTGAGGACCGGCAGCAAGCGTGGGCGCGGGCCCCGTCGGCGGTGACCGGCGGGGCCCGCGCCGTGCGGTGGCGGGCCCCGGTCGCCCGTGCGAGGGTGACCAGAGGGACAAGGGGCTACGAAAGTGCCGTATCGGGTATCAGGCGGAACGCCCACCATCACGCCAACCACGCCAACCTCGCGGGTGCAGGTGCAGCCATGGAGCGAACCAGAATTCTGATCGTCGGCGGCGGCTTCGCCGGAGTCGAGTGCGCACGCGGGCTGGAGCGCGGTCTGCGGCCCGAAGAGGCGGAGATCGCTCTCGTCACCCCGGCCAGCTACGAGCTGTACCTTCCGCTGCTCCCCCAGGTCGCGGCCGGGGTGCTCACCCCGCAGTCGGTCGCGCCGCCGCTGCGCCGGCTGGTGCGCAGGACCTCCATCGTCCCCGGCATGGTCATCGGGATCGACCCGCACGATCGTATGTGCATCGTCCGGCTCATCAGCGGGGAGACCGTCAACCAGCCCTACGACCGGCTGATCCTCACCCCCGGCAGTGTCACCCGCAGCTTCGACATCCCCGGTCTCAACGAGCAGGCCCGCGGGATGAAGACGCTCGCCGAGGCCGCCTACGTACGCGACCATGTGATCGCCCAGCTCGATCTGGCGGCGGCCAGCACCAACGAGCAGGAGCGCAGGGAGCGGCTGCAGTTCGTCGTGGTCGGCGGCGGCTACGCGGGCACCGAGA
Source organism: Streptomyces smyrnaeus (assembly GCF_017676345.1). Lineage (GTDB taxonomy): Bacteria > Actinomycetota > Actinomycetes > Streptomycetales > Streptomycetaceae > Streptomyces > Streptomyces smyrnaeus. The sequence goes on from NZ_JAFFZM010000002.1 coordinate 242,277, forward strand.
CGGTCGCCTGCCTGCAGCGGCTCACCAACTCCGCCGCCAAGCGCTATCCGCGGCTCGACCCCGACCTGATCAAGTGGCATCTGCTGGACATCGCACCGAAGCTGATGCCCGAGCTCGGGGAGAAGCTGGGGCGGCGCGCGCAGCAGATCCTGCGCGAGCGCGGGACCGATGTGTCGCTGGGCGTCTCCGTCGCCAAGGCCGAGGAGCGGCGGATCACCCTGACCGACAACCGGGTGCTGCCCTCCCGCACCCTGATCTGGACGGCGGGCGTCGCAGCCAGCCCGCTGATCGGCACTCTCGACGCGGAGACGATCAAGGGGCGGCTGGCGGTCAACGCCGACTTCACGGTGCCGGGGCACCCGGGCGTGTACGCGCTGGGCGACGCGGCGGCCGTACCCGATCTGACGAAGGTCGGCGGCGCCGTGTGCCCGCCCACCGCGCAGCACGCCGGCCGGCAGGGCAAGCACATGGCCCGCAATCTGATCGCCTCGCTGCGCGGCGAGCCCATGACGCCGTACCGGCACAAGGACCTGGGGCTGGTCGTGGATCTCGGCGGTACGGACGCGGTGGCCCGCCCGCTCGGATACGAGTTCTCCGGGTTCCCGGCGCAGGTCATCGCGCGCGGCTACCACCTGATGGCGCTGCCCACCTTCACCGCGAAGGCCCGCACCGTGGCGAACTGGAACCTCAACGCGCTGACCGGTGACGACTTCCTGCGCACCGGCTTCCTCTCCCGCCGCCCCGCCACCCTCCAGGACATGGAGGCCACGGACGCCTACCTCACCCAGGAGCGGGCACGCGAGCTGACGCCATGAGGTGGTTCTTCCGCGCCGTGGTCGGTGCCGTCATCCGGGAGATCGTCCGCGCGTTCTCGCGGGGTCGCCGCTGAGCCTTGACTTGAAGTGAACTTCAAGTCGGAGGGTGGGGGCCTCGCAGCCAGCGAGAGCCCCGAGCCGGAAGGCACCACCATGCACGCCGTCGTCCTGCACGCGTTCGGCCCCGCCGAGAACCTTCGCCATGAGACGCTGCCCGACCCCGAACCCGGCCCGGGGCAGCTGCGGATCGCCGTCCGCGCCGCCGGAGTGCACGCCATCGAGACCGTCCTGCGGGCCGGGGTGACCGAGGGCCTCGTACCGCCGCTGCCCGAGCTGCCGACTGTGTTCGGCGGCGAGGTCTCCGGCACCGTGGACGCGGTGGGGCCCGACGTCGACCCCGACTGGCTGGGCCGCGAGGTGGTCACCGCGAGCGGCACCCCCGGCGGCTACGCGGAACTGGCCGTCGCCGACGTCGCGGAGGTGCTGGAGCGCCCCGCCGGCCTCACCCACGAGGTGGCCGTCGCGGCGGTGGTGACGGGCACGACCACGGTCGGTGTCCTCGCCCACGCACAGCTCGGGCCGCAGGACGTGGTGCTGGTCAACTCGGCGGCGGGCGGCATCGGACGGCTGCTGGTCCAGCACGCCCACGCGCTGGGCGCCGTGGTGATCGGCGCCGCCGGGGGCCCCGCGAAGACGGCGGCCGTCCGCGAGTCGGGCGCCGACCTGGCCGTCGACTACAACCTCCCCGACTGGGGGCGCACGGTCGCCGACTGGCTGGCCGGCCCCGGCGGCGGACGCACCCTCACCGCCGTACTGGACGGGGTGGGCGGCGAGAAGGCCCGCACCGCCTACGGTCTGCTCGGCGAGGGCGGTCGCCTGGTGACGTACGGCGCCATCTCCGGCACCGAGTTCACGCCCTCCCCCGACGAGCTTACGGCCCACGGCCGCACCCATGTCGACGCCCTCGGGGCCCTGCTCGCCCACCCCGAGCACAACGCCGCCCACCGTGCCGAAGCCCTCGCCCGTACCGCCGCCGGGACCTTCACCCACACCACCCACCCCTTCCCCCTCGCCGAAGCCGCCCGGGCCCACCGCGCACTGGAACAGCGCGAAACCACGGGGAAGGTGGTCCTGATCCCGTAGCTCCCGTTATGGGGCGAGGGACCGAGGCCGTCCGGAATGCGGTGCGGAATGCGGTCCGGTGGCCGCGTGGGGGCGCGCATTCGGTGGGGGAATCCGGGCACAGTTGGGGGAGACGTTGGAACGACGAGGAGCGTGAGGAGCCCCCATGCCCACGGTGCCGGTGGTGCGCAGCCTGCGCAGGGTGGTGCGGCCACGTGTGCCGCGCCCCGTGGTGGACCTGTCGCATCCGGCGCGCTCCCCGCTGGGCACCTCCGTGGTGAGCTGCGTCGCCTACGACCGCGAGGGCACCCGGCTGATGGCGGAGTGCGGTGTCGAGGAGGCGCTGGCCTGTGTCCGCAAGGGCGGGCGCGGCGAGGAGGGCGGCTTCGTCTGGATCGGGCTGCACGAGCCGACGGAGGCCGAGTTCGAGGGCATCACCGAACTGTTCGGGCTGCACCCGCTCGCCGTGGAGAACGCCCTGGAGCCGCATCAGCGGCCGAAGGCCGAGTGGTTCGGCGGCGACATGATGTTCGCCGTCTTCAAGACGGTCAGCTATGTGGAGCGCGAGAAGGTGTCCACCACCAGCGAGGTGGTGGACACCGGCGAGATCATCGTCTTCACCGGGGCCGACTTCGTGATCACCGTGCGGCACGGCCGGCACGGCTCACTTGGCCCGCTGCGGGAGGAGTTGGAGGCCCGGCCGGAGCGGCTGGCGCAGGGTCCGGCAGCCGTGCTGCACGCGGTCGCCGACCGGGTCGTGGACGACTACCTGCTGGTCGCGGACGAGGTGCAGAACGACATCGACGAACTGGAGAGCGATGTCTTCGCCTCCGCGGCCCCGTTCGGCGGGAGCGCCGCGGGCGGCGGCTCCGGCACCAGCAGGGTCTACCAGCTCAAGCGCGAGCTGCTCGAACTGAAGCGTGCCACCTTGCCGTTGGCGCGGCCGCTGGAGCTGCTGTCCGACCGCCCCAACCGCCTCATCGACGCCGAGATACGCAAGTATTTCCGGGACGTCGCCGACCATCTGGCCCGGGTCGTCGAGCAGATCGCCTCCTTCGAGGCGCTCCTCGACTCGATCCTGCAGGCGCATCTGGCGCAGGTCTCCACCGCCCAGAACGAGGGCATGCGCAAGATCAGCGCCTGGGTCGCCATCGTCGCGGTCCCGACGATGGTGTGCGGCATCTACGGTATGAACTTCGACCACATGCCCGAGCTGCACTGGCCGCTCGGCTATCCGCTGACCCTCGTCGTGATCGCCGTCACCTGCGTGGCCATGTACCGCGCGTTCCGCCGGAACGGTTGGTTGTGAGCGCTGGGGAGGGACTGCCCCTGCCCGTCGTCTGCAGGCTGACAGGGCGCAGCCCCCGTGCGGGGTTCGGTAAATCCGAACCGCCAGTTCGGGTGCCTGCTCCATCGCGCCGCTGACCTGCAGGTTTGTAGCGTCGGCGGCATGGTGAATGCGGAGAGCGAACGGCGCGGGGCCGCGCTGGTCATGGCGGGGGTCACCCGGCGTCACGGACGGCGTAGGGGCGCCGTGCAGGCGCTGCGCGGCGTCGACGTGGAGCTGCCACGGGGGAGCTTCACGGCGGTGATGGGCCCCTCCGGTTCGGGCAAGAGCACCTTGCTGCAGTGCGCCGTGGGACTCGACCGGCCCACCGGGGGCAGCGTGCGGCTCGGTGGCCAGGAGCTGACCCGGATGGGCCGCCGCGCCCTGACGCGGTTGCGCCGGGAGCGGGTCGGCTTCGTCTTCCAGTCCTTCAATCTGCTCCCGGCCCTGACGGCGGAGCAGAACGTGGGGCTGCCGCTGCGGCTGGCTGGCGGCGGCACCCGCCGGGCCCGCGCCCGGGCCGGGGAGGCGCTGGCCCGGGTCGGGCTCGCGGATCGCGCCCACCACCGGCCCGCCGAGCTCTCCGGCGGCCAGCAGCAGCGGGTGGCGCTCGCCCGGGCGCTGGTGACCGAGCCGGAGGTGGTGTGCGCCGACGAACCGACCGGGGCGCTCGATCACCGCGGAGGAGGTGCTGGCCCTCCTCCGCGAGTCGGTGGACGGGCTCGGTGCCACGGTGTTGATGGTCACCCACGATCCGACGGCGGCGGCCCACGCCGACCGGGTGCTGTTCCTGGCGGACGGCCTGCTGGTCGACGAGTATCCGGGCGCGGCGGGGGAGGCGGTGCGGGCCCGGTCCGATGCCGCCGCGCACATCGCCCGGCGGATGCGGGCCTTCACCCGGCCCGGGACGTCCGGGGCGTCCGGGACATCCGGAACGTCCGTGGCGCCCGTGGCGTCGGGGGCCGGGCGGGCGGGGGCGGCCGGATGACCACCGGACTCGCTCGGGCCTCCGTGCGGGCGCGGCCCGGCGCCTTCACCGGAGTGTTCTCGGTGTTCGTGCTCTCCGCGACCGTCGTCACGGCGTCGGTCGCCATGCTCCGGACGGCCTCCCACATCCCGAGGGGGGAGATGCGGGAGACGGTGAGCACCATGGGCGCGGGGTTCACCGTTGTGACCGTCTATCTGTCGATCTTCGTCATCGCACAGGTCATGGCGCTCACCGTGGCCGCTCGGGCGCGGGAGAACGCCGTGCTGCGGGCGGTGGGTGCGCTGCCGTGGCAGATCCGGCGCACGGTCGCCATCGAGGCGCTGTGGGTCGCGCTGCCCGCGCTGCCGGTCGGATACGGGCTCGGCCGGGTGCTGGCGTACGGGTGGCGGAACGGGATGGCCGCGCACGGGCTGCTGCCGCACGGGGTGCCGCTCACCGTCGGGTGGCCGCCCGCGCTCGCGGCGGCGGGCGTCCTGGTCGTCACTTCGCAGCTCGGTGGTCTGCTGGCCGCGCACCGTGCCGCGCGGGCCCGCCCGATGGACGCGCTGGGCGACTCGGCGGGTGCCGGGCGCGGGATCACGGTCACCGGGGTGGTACGCGGGGTCGGCGCGGTGTTGGCGCTGTGCGGGGGCGCCGCCCTGACCGCGATCACGGCCGCGGGGCCGCGCGAGGAGGTGGGGGAGCACCTGCCGTTGGTGCTGCTCGCCCATCTGGTCGGGGTCGGCTTCGCGGGGCCCGCGATCGGGCGGACGGCCGCCCGGCTGCTGGCCGTCCCCGTACGGCTGGTGACGGCGCCGCGCGCGCTGGGCGGCGGTGCGGCTGCCGAACTGGCCTTCGCGCAGGCCCGCGCGGAGTCCCGGCGGCTGTCCTCCGCCGTCACCCCGGTCGCGCTGGTGGTGGCGTTCACGCTGGTGAAGCTGGCGGCGCTGGCGTCCGTCGCCGAGCCCTCCTGGGTCGATCTGTTCGCCACGGTCCTCTACGCCGCCTTCGCCGCGTTCGCCGCCGCCAACACGATGGTGCTGCTGAGCGCCGAACGCCGCCGCGAGGTCGCCCTGTTGCGCGCGGTCGGCGCCGGTACGGGGCAGGTGGTGCGGATGCTGGTGGTGGAGGCGGCGACGGTCACCTGCGCGGGCTTCGGCTGCGGCGCCGCCGTTGCCCTCGCGGTGACGCTGCCGCTGGGCGACGCCGCCGGAGCCCCGCTCTCCTCGTTGCCGCCGACCACCTGGCTGGGTACCGCGGCGGGAGTCCTCGCCCTGGCCCTGGCCGCGACGCTGGCCCCGCTCCCCGGGCACCTGCGGCGAGCGTCGGGTCCCCCTGCCGCCTCCGTCGCCCGCGACCGTGAGATGACTGCCTCGTGACGGTGACAGCGACCCTCGACCTCCTGGGCCTCCCCGCGTCGCGGACGGCCCGCCGCGCCGTGGCGTACGCGGTGCTCGGCGTCGTCCCGGCGCTGCTGGGCGTCCCCGCGCTGGCGCTGCTGGCCCTCGGCGGGGTGCTGTGCGTGACCCGGGCGGGTGCGCCGGTGCTCTCGCTCGTCCTGACGGCTGTGCGCGGGTTGACCGCCGTCCACCGGGCGCTGCTGCGCGGGCTGCTCGGCGAGGACGTACCGGCGCCGCCCGGGCCGGCCCCGTTGCGGGCGGCGACCGACGCCGCGGCCTGGCGGTGCGCGGCGTACGCCGTGCTCGACGCGCCGCTCGGCGTGCTCCTCCTCGCCGTTCAGGTGCCCGTCCGGCTGTACGGGCTGGTGCTGCTGTCGTACCCGGTGTGGTTCGGCGCGGTACGGCAGAACGGGCACCGCGGCCTCGAACTCACCGGCACCGTCCCGCTCGACTCCTGGCCCCGCGCACTGGCGGTGGCCGCCGCCGGGCTCGTGCTGCTGGCGGCGGCCGGTTGGGCCGGGCGCCGGCTGGTGGCTCTCGTCCGGTTGCTGGCCCGCACCCTCCTGGCCCCGCCGCCCCGCGATCTGACCGGCCGGGTGCAGGACCTGGAGGAGACCCGGGCCCTGGCCGTACGGGACTCCGCCGCCACGCTGCGCCGTATCGAACGCGATCTGCACGACGGAGCGCAGGCCCGGCTCATCGCCCTCGCCATGGCGCTGACCCGCGCCAAGGAGGCGCTGCGCGCACCCGAGCCGTCCCCGGCGGACACCGCGAAGGCCCGGGAGCTGGTGGAGCAGTCCCTCGGTACGGCCCGCACCGCGCTGGGCGAGCTGCGCGACCTCGTACGCGGTATCCACCCGCCGGTCCTGGACAAGGGCCTGGCGCCCGCCCTGGCCTCCCTCCGCTCCGACATGGAGTCCCCGTCGCTGCGGGTGGAGGTGCGCTCCGCGCTGGCGGCGGGGCCGCGTCCGCCCGAGGAGGTGGAGACCCTCGCCTACTTCTGCGCGGCGGAGCTGCTGACCAACGCGGCACGGCACGCCGGGGCCGACCACGTCACCCTCGACGTCCGGATCGAGGGGGAGGCCCGTAACCGCGTACTGGTGCTGGTCGTCGAGGACGACGGGCGGGGCGGGGCGGCACCCGCGCCGGCCGCGCCCGGCGGCTCGTCCGGGCTGCGCGGACTGAGCGAACGGGCGCGGACCGTGGACGGCACACTGTCCCTCGACAGTCCGCCCGGCGGACCGACCACAGCGACGGTCCGCCTGCCGTTCGCGCCCCGGGGGGAGACCAGCACGTGACGAGCCGGCCGGTACCGACACTCAAAGTGGTGATCGCGGAGGACGCCGCCGTCGTACGGGAGGGGCTGGTCGGGCTGCTCACCGACCGGGGCCTCCAGGTGGCGGCGGCGGTCGGTGACCCCCAGGCGCTGCTGGCGGCGGTGGACCGTACCCGGCCGGACGCCGTGGTGGCCGACATCCGGATGCCGCCCACGCACCGCGACGAGGGGCTGCGCGCCGCCGCCGAACTGCGCCGCCGCCACCCGGGGCTGGGCATCCTGCTGTTCTCCCAGTACATCGAGACCAGCTATGCGCACACTCTCCTGGCGGACGGCCCGGCCGGGATCGGTTATCTGCTCAAGGACCGCGTCCTGGACGTCGACGAGTTCGTGGAGGCGCTGCACCGGGTGGTGGGCGGGGGCACCGCGCTGGATCCGGATGTCATCTCCCGGCTGCTGCGGGCCCGCCCCACCCTGGCGGCCCTGACCCCGCGCGAGCACGAGACGCTCGCCCATATGGCCGCGGGGCTGACCAACGCGGCCATCGCCGCGCGGATGGAGATCTCGCAGCGGGCTGTCGAGAAGCACACCGCCACGCTCTTCGACAAGCTGGAGATCCCCCGCACCACCGCCACCCACCGCCGGGTCCAGGCGGTCCTGCGTTATCTGGAAGGCCAGGAGGGCGACCCGCCGTGACGGTGCCGCCCTCCTGACCGCTGTCTGCTCCCGCGGTGGCGCTACAAGAACAGCGACAGCAGCAGCAACAGCAACAGCGCGACGACGGAGATGAGCGTCTCCATCACCGACCAGGACTTGATCGTCTGGCCGACGTTCATCCCGAAGTACTCCTTCACCAGCCAGAATCCGGCGTCGTTGACGTGGCTGAAGAAGAGCGACCCGGCTCCGACCGCGAGGACGACCAGCGCGGTCCCGGTGGTGGACATGTCGGTGGTGAGGGGGCCGACGAGTCCGGCCGCGGAGACCGTGGCCACCGTCGCGGAACCGGTCGCGAGCCGGATGCAGACGGCGATGATCCAGCCGAGCAGCAGCGCCGGGATCGACCAGTCCTTGGACAGGTCGAGGATCATCTGGCCGATGCCGACGTCGACCAGCGTCTGCTTGAAGCCGCCGCCCGCGCCGACGATCAGCAGGATGCCCGCGATCGGCCCGAACGAGGCGGCCACGGTGGAGGACATCCTGTCCTTGGTGAAGCCCGCGGCCCGACCGAGGGTGAACAGCGCGACCAGCACCGCCACCAGCAGCGCGATCATCGGGTCACCGACGACGTCCATGACCCGCTGCACGGTGTCCTCGGGGTCGTCGATGACGATGTCGGTGAGCGCCTTGGCGAGCATCAGCACGACGGGCAGCAGCACCGTCGCCAGTGTGGCGCCGAACGCGGGCCGCTGGTCCAGCTCGCTGGTGGCGCGCTCGGGTACGACGCCTGCCGGGGGCGTGGTGTCGACCCAGCGCGCGGCCACCTTGCCGAACAGCGGTCCGGCCACGATCAGCGTGGGGACGCCGACGACCAGGCCGAGGGCGAGCGTCACGCCCAGGTTGGCGTTCATCGCGTCGATGGCGACGAGCGGGCCGGGGTGCGGGGGGACCAGCCCGTGCATCACGGAGAGCCCGGCCAGCGCGGGAATGCCCACGCGCATCACCGAGTAGTTGCCCCGCTTGGCCACCAGCAGGACCACCGGGATCAGCAGTACCAGCCCGACCTCGAAGAACATCGGCAGCCCGACGATGCCCGCGATCAGCGCCATCGCCCAGGGGATGCTGCGCCTGCTCGCCCTGGCCAGGATCGTGTCCACGATCTGGTCGGCACCGCCGGAGTCGGCGAGCAGCTTGCCGAGTATGGCGCCCAGCGCGATGAGGACACCGACGCCGGCGACGGTGTCCCCCAGGCCGGTGGTGAAGCTCTCGATGGCCTTGTCGAGCGGGGCCGCCGCCACGGCACCCAGCGCGAGGGTGCCGACGGTCAGCGCCAGGAAGGCATGCAGCTTGAACCGGGTGATGAGAACGACGATGACGGCGATGCCGACGAGGGCGGCGATCCCCAACTGGGCGTTGCCGGCGGACGTGATGGGGTCCGGTTGCTGCGACCCCGCGGCCAGCATCTCGGCACTGAGATGGCGCACGGCTCTTCCTTCTTCGCGGTGGATGGGCAGGGGGAGAGGTCAGTGATTACTGACCGACTGGACGGTATGTGTGGGGGAGAGGGATTTCAGCCCGCCCAGGGCGCGCTCGGCGACCACCTGGGGGCCGGGGGCGACCTCCACGACGACGCCGGGCTCGTCCGGTGCCAGCGGTTCGAGGGTCGCGAACTGCGAGTCGAGCAGCGCGACCGGCATGAAGTGGCCCGCGCGCTCGGCCATCCGACGGCCGATGAGCGCCCGGTCGCCGGCCAGGTGCACGAAGACGACGCCGGGTGCGGCGGCCCGCAGCCGGTCGCGGTAGGAGCGCTTGAGTGCCGAGCAGCTGACGACTCCGCCGTGCCCCTCGCGGCTGTGGGCCCAGGCGCCGATCGCGTCCAGCCAGGGCGCCCGGTCGGTGTCGTCGAGCGGGGTACCCGCGGACATCTTGGCCACGTTGGCCGGCGGGTGGAAGGCGTCGGCCTCGGCGTAGGGCACCCCGAGCGTATCGGCGAGCAGCCGCCCCACGGTGGTCTTGCCGGTGCCCGCCACTCCCATGACGACCACGACCGCTTCCCGGCCGGTCGTTGCACTGCGCTCATTCCGCACCGTTCTCACCGTCCTCATCGACTTCGGCGCGGAGGACACTCAACCTCATAGGTCACACGTATTCAATAGTTGGAAACCATGTAGTCATACTTAATATGCGTGACGAGGAGCACGTAGGCTGAGCGTCCCAGGTGCTCGCCGAGCACACGGGGAGGGGCGAAAAGGACTCGGGAGACGCATGACCAGCCAGAACGACGGCGCCGGCCGGGAGGACCGCCCGCAGCGCCCGGATGGCTCGGAGCAGGGCCGGGGGGCGGGCGCGACCCGCGAGCGCGGACTGCACGGCCGGCTGCTCGCCTCGCTCGGTCCCGCGATCACGGCGGGCGAGTACCCGCCGGGCACCGTTCTGCTCACCGAAGAGCTGGCCGCCCGCTACGAGGTGTCCCGCACGGTGGCGCGGGAGGCGGTACGGGTGCTGGAGTCCATGCACCTGGTGGAGTCGCGGCGCCGGGTCGGGGTCACCGTGCTGCCCGCCGAGCAGTGGAACGTCTACGACCCGCAGGTCATCACCTGGCGGCTGGCCGGCGCCGACCGGGGCCGCCAGCTGCGCTCCCTCACGGTGCTGCGCTCGGCCGTCGAACCGGTCGCGGCCCGGCTCGCCGCCGAGCAGGCCACCCCCGAGGAGTGCGCGGCGCTGACCGAGCACGCGCTGGGCATGGTCGTCACCTCGCGCGGCGGGCAGCTCGAGAACTATCTGGTGCACGACATCGACTTCCACCGCGCCGTGCTGCGCGCCTCCCGTAACGAGATGTTCGCCCGCCTCGGCGATGTCGTCGCCGCCGTTCTCACCGGCCGCACCCAGCACGACGTCATGTTCAGCGACCCCCGCCAGGAGGCCGTCACCCTGCACGTCCAGGTGGCCGAGGCCGTCCGCGAGCGCGACGGCGCCCGCGCCGAGCGCATAATGCGGACCATCACGGAGGACGCCATGGCGGAGCTCGACGTACTGGCCCCCTAGCTGTTCGTCTCGCCGCCCCGGCCGCGAACCGTCGCTGAGGCGTTCGCACGCTGACGCTTCCGGGCCCCGCCGGGGCGCGTAGCCGGCTGCCGGTGGCGACGATGGGCTCATGGCACAGAGCGATGGGCCGGCCGGGCCGCGCAGGAAGCCGTCGGCATGGGCCTGGCCGCTGCTGGGCCCCGCCGTGGCGGTGCTGTTCGCGGCGTACTTCCTGCTGCCCGCGCGCGTGCTGGGCCCCGAGCGGCCCGCGCTGAGCTGGACGGTGTTCACGGTGGTGCTCGCCGCCATCGCCGCACTGCTGCTCAAGCACATGCGGGACGCGATGTTCGACCGGCCCGGCACGGTTGTCGCACTGGTGTCCCTCATGTGCCTGACGGTGCTGGTGTTCTCCTCGGCGTACTTCGTGATCTCGCACGATCCGGGCGAGTTCCGCGGGCTGCGCACCCGCCTGGACGCCCTCTACTTCACGCTGCTGACCCTGGCCACCCTCAGCTACAGCGACATCGTGCCGCGCGGCCAGTCAGCGCGGCTGGTCATCGTGCTCCAGATCCTCTACACGCTGGTCTTCCTCACCGCCGCCGCGACATCCCTGACCGGCAAGCTCCGCCGCACCGCCGCCAGCCGCCCACCACGCGGCAGGGGTCCGCGGCGCGGCTGAGTGATGGCGGTCCACCTCCGCCAGGTCGTCCCGCAACCACTGAGGGGCCAGCGGGTACGCCGCGTACTCCCGCGCGTGCGGCAGGCACGCCGCCACGGTCCGGCCGGGCCCCGAGTTCACATGGACGAGCGCCACCACCACGGTCTCCGGGCACCACCGGGCGCACGGCAGGCAGTACCCGGCCCCGACGACGCCGCCGCCGCTCACCGGGCCGCTCCGTGCCGGTGCGAGAGGGCTGCCCGGAGCCGGTGCGCATCCGTCAGCCGCTCGTACGGTACCGCCCAGTACGGCCCCGGCGGCCCGGTGCGCTCCCGCGCCGGAACCGGCAGCCAGCACGCCACCGACAGCCGCACCGCGCCGTCCCGCGCCGGAAACCCCTCACTCCCGGGAGGGACCAGCCAGTACAGCCACGAGCGGTACGGATCGCCGATGACGCCGCCGCACGCCTCACCCAGCCGCCGCACCACGCTCCACCCCGGCGCGTACGGCACCCGTACGGCGTCCCACCACACCCCGGCGGGCATGAGGGCGAACGGCGCGTGGGTGGGCGGGGACCAGGCGGTGGCCGGTTCCGGGTGGCTGCTGCTGTCGTGCGGGGCGCGCGTCATGGTCGCCTTCCGTGTCCGTCGGAGTGCGGCGCCGTGCGGGCGGTGCCGCCGTACGAGCGATGACCGTACGGTCGCGCGGCGTGTGCGCCCAGTGACGCCGGGTGCCACTTCGGCGGGCAGGTAGGACGTGGCGCCCTACCGCTCGATGTGCAGCCGGTCGGCGAGTTCCGTCAGCGGGGAGGTGCGGCGGCGTTCGCGGGTGTGGAGGTCTGCCACCAGGCGGCGGGCGGTGCCGTGGTAGCGCATCCATTCCGGGGCGTCGCGCTCGGCCGTGAGCAGGGCGTGTGTGGCGGCCTCGTCCTGGTCGAGCCGGGCATGGGCGAGGGCGCGGTCCACATGGAAGCGGGCGCGCCAGGTGGGTGGGAGGGAGGCGAGGTCGGGAACGGTGCGGGCGGTGGTGAGGGCCGGTGCGCAGCGGTCCATCTCCACCTGGAAGTTGACCTTGGCCACGGCGGTGTTGGTGGGCCCGAAGGGGGTCGCGTAGTCGAGCCGGTCCCTCCCGATCCCGGCGGCTGCGGCCGACGCCATGCGCAGCAGCTCGTCCACCCGGTCGTAGTGGCGTTCGCCCTGCCGTACGAGGGCTGTTGCCGCGCGCAGCAGCAGGATGCCCCACAGGGACAGGTCGATCGGCCGGGAGCGGAAGGTCGGCTCGATGCGGTCGGCCTGGGCGAGGGCCACCCGCTCGGCGTCCTCCAGCCGCCCCTGTTTGGTGAAGACCCAGGCTAGGGTCGCCGCGCCGATCGCCTCCAGCTGTGGGTCACCCGCGCGGCGGGCGGCGTCGGTGGCGCGCTCCATCGCGGTGAACGCGGCGTCCGGGTTGCCCAGCGCCGTCAGCGTCGTCGCCGCGACCTGGTACGCCTCGGCGAGCACCGCGTACGCGGTGGTGCGGTCCCGGTCGCTGCTCTCGTAGGCGCGTACGGCGGCGCGCGCGTCGCGGATCAACTGGGGCAGTACGGAGCCCACTTCGCTCATCCGGCCCGCGCGGCGCGTTCCTTCGGTCGCACGCAGCGAGGCGCGCAGGGCGCCGACGGTCGGGGGTTCCTCCGGGTCCTGACGGTCCGGCTCGCCGTCCGTGTCGCCGCCCGCGCAGTCGAGCAGGTCATCGACCGGCGACACCGCCCGCCGGAGCGCGAGCACCGAGGGGGCGCTGCCGTCCGGCCGTGCCTCGAACGTGACGGGCGAACCCACCAGCACCGACAGGTCGACGTCCAGAGCCCGCGCCAACTGGTTGAGCGTCGCCATGCGCGCCGTCTGACGCCGGTTCTGCTCCAGTTTGCGCACGGTGTCGACGCAGACCTCGGCCAGTTCCGCCAGCTGTTCCTGCGTCAGTCCCCGTCGCGTTCGGAGCCGTCCGAGCCGGTCACCGATGCTGGTCTCGAACCCTTCGTGCATCGCGCACACCCCCACACGTGGACACCTCCACGCTACCGGCACCGGCCGCCGCCAGGGGGCTCCCGTTGCGGCGGACGCCCGACGCCGCGGGTGCTGTCGGACCCCCGTGCGAAGATGCGAAGCGGCCTTGCGAGCGATCGCCACGGGGATGGCCGTCCGAGCCACTGAGTCGGCTGAGTCAGGGACAGGGGCAATGAGGATGCGCACCGTCACCATCACCGGTAGCCGTACGGCGGGACACCACGACCCCGCGCACTATGCACAGCTGTTCGCCGCGTATCTGGCGCCGTTCGCGGGCGACGCGCACTTCTATCTCGGCGGCGCCCGGGGTATCGACAGCCTCGCGCTGAGGTGGCTGGCCGACGAGACCGACGCGTGGCTGACCGTCGCCGTGCCGGGCACGCTGGATCAGCAGCCGCCGGAGGCCAGACACGCCGTCAACCGTGCCTGGGACCGCCTCGCGGAGATTGTCGAGCTGGGTGCGGACCCGCTGGACGACGCCGCGTATCTGGCCCGCAACCGGTGGATGGTGGACCGCTCCGGCCTGGTGATCGGCTTCCCGGTCGGCACCAGCACCCAGTCCGGCACCTGGCAGACCCTCGACTACGCGTCGCAGCAGGGGAAGGCCCGGCTGATCGTGCCGACCTGAGGCCGTGGGGGGCGGCCCCGCGCGGGAGGCGGCCCCGCGCCGGGCGACCGCCTCCGGCCGGCGGATTGGAGCCGGGCGGTGGGGGCACTCGGGCGGTGGAGGTGAAGAGACATGGGTCCGTTGCTACTCGTTCTGCTGCTTGCGCTGATCCTGTTCGGCGCGGGGTTCGCGCTGAAGGCGCTGTGGTGGATCGCGGTGATCGTGCTCGTGCTGTGGCTGCTCGGTTTTCTGGTGCGGCCGTCGGTCGGCGGGCGGCGCGGTCGCTGGTACCGCTGGTAGCGGTCGCCGGCACCGCTGGTAGGCGAACGTGGTCCCCGCCCCTTCCTCCGGGCGAGTTCGGAGGAAGGGGCGGGGCGAAACATGTCCGACGTACCCAAGGGGTCGTAAGGTCGCAAACATGGACACAACCGCCCTCCTCACGGACGCCTTCACCCGCGTGAACGGCGAGGTCCACTCCGCCTTGCGGGGCATCAAGAAGAAGCACCTCAACGAGCAGATCGACCCGGCGGCCAACAGTGTGAGCTGGCTGATCTGGCATCTCACCCGGGTGCAGGACGATCATCTCGCCGACGCGGCCGGTGCGGAGCAGATCTGGCACGCACAGAAGTTCGAGGAGCGCTTCGGGCTGCCGCTGCCCTCCGACGACACCGGTTTCGGCCACGCGCCCGAGGACGTGGCCGCCGTCCGGGTGGACTCGCCGAAGCCGCTGCTGGAGTACCACGACGCGGTGCACGAGCAGACCCTCAACTATCTGGGCACCCTCACTGCCCGGTCGCTCGACCGCATCGTCGACGACGCATGGGATCCGCCGGTCTCGCTCGGGGTACGTCTCGTCAGCGTCCTCGGCGACACCATGCAGCACGCCGGTCAGGCGGCCTTCCTGCGCGGCGTGCTGGAACGCCGCTGAACCGAGCCGACAGGTCCCGAGCCCACAGGTCCGAGCAGACAAGTCCCGAGCAGACAAGTCCCGAGCCGAAGAGAGGCGCGCCCCGTGATCCCCCAGCGCACCGCCACCAGCTCAACCCTCACCCTGCACGTCAACGACACGGCGCACACCGTCACCGTCGACCACCGCGCCACCCTCCTGGACGTACTGCGCGAACAGCTCGATCTCACCGGCAGCAAGAAGGGCTGCGACCACGGCCAGTGCGGCGCCTGCACGGTGCTGCTGGAGGGGCGCCGCGCCAACAGCTGTCTGCTGCTGGCGGTGGCCCACGACGGCGCGCACCTGACCACCGTCGAGGGGCTCGGTGACGAGGAGCGCCCGCACCCGCTGCAGCAGGCGTTCCACGAGCGGGACGCCTTCCAGTGCGGTTACTGCACCCCGGGCCAGATCGTCTCGGGCGTCGGCATGCTCTGCGAGGCCGCCGAGGGCCATCCCTCGCACGCGACCCGCAGGGAGGAGCTGCAGCGGGCCACCGGGGCGCCGGCTGAGCTGGACCGCGACGAGATCCGCGAGCGGATGAGCGGCAACCTGTGCCGCTGCGGCGCCTACCCGCACATCGTGGAGGCCATCGAGGACGTGCGCGAGCACGTCGGCGGCGGCACGGACCACGCCTCGCGCCGTACCGAGGAGGTGACCGCGTGAAACCCTTCACCTTCGAGCGCGCCACCAGCCCCGAGCAGGCCGTCTCCGCGTTCGCGGCACAGCCCCACGCCCGCTTCCTGGCGGGCGGCACCAATCTGGTGGACCTGATGAAGCTGGGCGTCGAGACGCCCGCGCACCTCATCGACGTCTCCAAACTGCCGCTGAACGACATCGAGCCCACCCCCGAGGGCGGACTGCGCGTCGGCGCCAACGTCCGCAACAGCGACCTGGCGGCGCACACCGCCGTCTGCCGCGACTACCCGGCACTGGCCCAGGCCCTGCTGTCCGGTGCCTCCGGGCAGCTGCGGAATCTGGCCACCACCGGCGGCAACCTCCTCCAGCGCACCCGCTGCCCCTACTTCCAGGACCTGACGGCTCCCTGCAACAAGCGGGAGCCTGGTGCGGGGTGTTCGGCCCGGGAAGGCGTCAACCGGGACATGGCGGTGCTGGGCCACTCCGAGCACTGCGTGGCCACCCACCCCTCCGACATGGCGGTCGCGCTGGCCGCCTACGACGCCGAGGTCGAGCTGCTGGGCCCGGAGGGGGACCGGACGGTGCCCGCCGCCGACTTCCACCGGCTGCCCGGCGACTCCCCGGAGCGGGACACGGTGCTCCGGCCCGGTGAGCTGATCTCGCACGTCACCCTCCCACCGCCGCCTCCCGGCGCACGCGCCGCCTACCGCAAGGCGCGCGACCGCGCCTCCTACGCCTTCGCGCTCGCCTCGGCCGCCGCCGTCCTCGCGCTGGACGGCGACGGGACCGTACGGCACGCCGCGCTCGCGTTCGGCGGCGTCGCCCACCGGCCGTGGCGGGCCCGTACCGCCGAGGAGATGCTGATCGGTTCCCGTGCCGACGCCGAGACGTTCGCCCGCGCCGCCGACGCCGAGCTGGCCGTGGCCCGGCCGCTGTCCGACAACGCCTTCAAGGTGCCGTTGGCCCGCAACGTGGCCGTCCACCTGCTGACCACCCTTGCCGAGACCCCGGACCGCCCCGCCGGGAGCTGACCAGCGCAGGGGCGAGACAGCGCAGGGACGAGACAAGGGAAGAGGAGCGAGGACGATGGCCGTAGACGACACCACCCGTACCGACCGCACCACCGAGCGCGTCCTGGGCTCGCCCGCCCTGCGCCGCGAGGGCCGCGCCAAGGTCACCGGCACGGCGCGCTACGCCGCCGAACACACCCCGCCCGACTGCGCGTACGGCTGGCCGGTGGCCGCCGCCGTGCCGCACGGCAGCGTCACCGGCGTCGACGCCGCCGACGCCATGGCGCTGCCCGGCGCGCTCGCCGTCCTCACCCACGAGAACGCGCCCCGGCTCGGCGAACCCGACGACCCCACGCTGCACCTGCTGCAGACCCCACGGGTACCGCACCGCGGCTGGTACGTGGCGCTGGCCGTCGGCGAGACGCTGCAGACGGCGCGCGAGATGGCGCAGGCCGTTCGCGTCAGCTACGACGAGGAGCCGCACGACGTCCGCCTCACCGACGACCACCCCGGGCTCTACCACCCGGAGCAGGCCAACGGCGGCTACCCCGGTGACCGGGAGACCGGGGACTTCGACGCGGAGTACGCCGCGGCCCCGCACCGTCTCGACCTCACCTACACCCTCAGCCCGCTGCACAACCACCCGATGGAGCCGCACGCCGCCACCGCCGTGTGGGAGGGCGGGCATCTGATCGCCTACGACTCCAGCCAGGGCGCCACCCCGGTGAGCGAGACGCTGGCCACCATGTTCGGTCTCGACCCGAAGCAGATCACCGTCGTCGCCGAGCACGTCGGCGGCGGCTTCGGCTCCAAGGGCACCCCGCGTCCTCCGGTGGTGCTCGCCGCGATGGGCGCCAAGCACACCTCACGCCCCGTCAAGGTGATGCTGCCCCGCCGGGAGCTGCCCTCGGTGGTCGGCCACCGCGCCCCCACCATCCAGCGGCTGCGCATCGGCGCCCGCGACGACGGCACGCTGGCCGCGCTCGGCCACGAGGTGACCACCCACACCTCCACCGTCAAGGAGTTCGTGGAGCAGGCCGCCGTGCCGTCCCGGGTGATGTACGGCGCCGACGGGATCCGCACCGGCCACCGGGTCGTGGCCCTGGACGTCCCCACCCCGTCCTGGATGCGCGCGCCCGGCGACGCGTCCGGCATGTACGCGCTCGAATGCGCCATGGACGAGGTGGCCACCGCGCTCGACCTCGACCCGATCGAGCTGAGGCTGCGCAACATCCCCGAGCGGGAGCCCGACAGCGGCAAGCCGTTCAGCAGCCACCATCTCGCCGACTGCCTGCGCGAAGGAGCTCGCCGCTTCGGCTGGGAGCGCCGCGACCCGCGCCCCGGCACCCGGCGGGACGGCGATCTGCTGCTGGGCACCGGGGTGGCCGCCTCCACCTACCCGGTACTGGTCGCCCCGTCCACGGCGTCCGTCCAGGCGCTGAGGGCCGACGGCTCCGGCCCCGCCTACCACGTACGGGTCAACGCCACCGACATCGGCACCGGGGCGCGTACCGTCCTCGCCCAGATCGCCGCCGACCAGCTCGGCGTCCCGCTGGACGCCGTCCGTATCGATGTCGGCAGCAGCGATCTGCCCACCGCGCCGCTGGCCGGCGGCTCCTCGGGCACCGCCTCCTGGGGCTGGGCCGTCCACAAGGCGTGCCGCGAGCTGCGGGAGTCGGGCGGCAGCATCGTCACCGTGGACACCACCACCGATGTACAGGCGCAGGAGGAGTACGCGCGGCACGCCTTCGGGGCCGTCTTCGCGGAGGTCTCGGCGGACGCGTTCACCGGCGAGGTACGGGTGCGCCGTCTGCTCGGTGTCTTCGCCGCGGGCCGCATCCTCAACGCCCGCACGGCACGCTCCCAGTTCATCGGCGGGATGACGATGGGCCTGGGCATGGCGCTGACCGAGCACAGCTCGCTGGACACGCGGCTCGGCGGTTTCGTCGAGAAGGACCTGGCCGGCTACCACGTCCCCACGCACGCCGACGTCCCCGACATCGACGCGCACTGGATCGAGGAGCACGACCCGCACCTCAACCCGGTCGGCGGCAAGGGCATCGGCGAGATCGGCATCGTCGGCACCCCGGCGGCCATCGCCAACGCCGTCCACCACGCCACCGGCCGCCGCCACCGCCAACTCCCCCTCACCCCGGA
Source organism: Streptomyces smyrnaeus (assembly GCF_017676345.1). GTDB lineage: Bacteria > Actinomycetota > Actinomycetes > Streptomycetales > Streptomycetaceae > Streptomyces > Streptomyces smyrnaeus. The sequence continues at coordinate 260,921 of NZ_JAFFZM010000002.1, forward strand.
CCTGGTGGTGCCCCGCTGAGCGGGCCGGCCGACGGGCCGGGGGCGTTCGCACCCCGGCCGGGGAGTCCGGCCTCCGAAGCCCGGGCTCCGGTCAGTCGTGGTCGTCCGGGGCGGCCGGGGCACCGTTGCAGGCCGCGGCCCGATGGGCCTTGACCGCCTGCTCGACGATCCGCACCATGTCCTGGCGCAACTTCCCGTACTCCTTCCGCCAGGCCTGGGCCTTGACGTACAGGTTGGTGGCGTTGTCGTCGCCCGTGTTCTTGGTGCAGGGCACGACGACGGCGGCGGCGTCCTGGGAGGACCAGCTCTGCTTGTAACCGGGGATGCTCCTGGTCCGGCCGTGGCCCGGGCCCGTGCCGACCCGGTCGAGCTTGTGCGCCGAGTTGTGCTGTTCGACGGAGACCCGCAGTACCTGCTTGCCGTCCACGGTGACGCCGCACTGGGTGTTGTACCTGAGCTCTTCCCTGGTCAGCCGCTTCCAGCGATCCGTGTGGTGGGACGCGGGAACAACTCGGTCCACCACCGCTTCGGAGGCCCAGCAGGTGGTGCCCCCCGTGATCTCGGAGAACTTCTCGGCGTCCTCGCGGTCCTCCCGTTGGGAGAGCGCGCCACCCAGCGCCCCCGCCGCGACCAGGGCCACGGCGAGGACGGCGAGCAGGGTGATACGAAGCGGGCGGTTCATGTGTGCGCGTTCCATATTCTCTGCGACTGTCGGCCCGGTGCCGGCCTTCCGAGTGTCGGAGGCCGGGCCCTCAGTCGTAGGCCGAGCCGTCCTCCATGGGGGCGGAGTAGCAGGCCAGGCTGTGGTTGGTCTTGACCGACGCCTTGAGGATCCGCACCAGGTCCTTGCGGACGTCCTCGCCCTTCTCGGCGAAGGACTCCACGACGACCTGCAGTTCGGTGTTCTCGTCCTTGTCCTTCTTCTTGGTGCAGGGGACGGCGGCGGCGGCGCCGTCCCGCGTCGACCAGCTCTCCTCGAAGCCGGGGACCTTCTCCGCCTTCTCCCGGCCGGTGCGGTCGGCGTCGCGGAGGGGAGCGGCCACGTTCTGCTGCTGCACGCTGACCCGCAACGCTCGCTTCCCGTCGGCGTCGATGCCGCACAGCGAGCTGTACTGGTCCTTCTTCCGGGTCACCTTCTGCCAGCCGCTCACATAGTGGGAGGTGGGCACCACCCGGTCCAGCACCGAGTCGGACAGGCCGAGCAGCACCGTGTGGCAGGTATCCCCGGACACCTCGGAGAACTTCTTCGGCGCCTTCGGATCCTCGTGCTGGGTGAGCGCCCCGGCCACCGCCCCCGCCGCGACCAGGGCGACGGCGAGGACGGTGAGGAGGGCGTAGCGGATTCGGCGGGTGGGGCGTTCGGGCATCGCAGCCATCAATCGATCAGTTGGGGAGGGACGGCACCTGGTCCATGGAGTCGAGGTAGCTCGCAGTTCTGCTGACGCTGTCGTTGGCATAGCCGAAGCCGTCCTTGGTGCCCGTCTGGCTCAGGGCGTTGACAGCTATGTCTTCGAGACCGTACCGCTCCTTGATCTTGTTCAGCATGGCGGTGTCCGCGTTGACGTTCCTGTCCCGCTCAGCGTCGTAGACAGCGCTGGCGACCTCGGCCTGCTTGATGCCTTCGGTACTCGTGATCATCTTGTCGATGTCGTTGGCCGCCGCTCCCTCGTAACCTGCGGTCAGTGCTCCGATGGTGGCGCCGACCACCGGGTTGGGGAACCATTTCGCGTAGGCGGTGGCGGCGGTCACACCCGCGCCGAAAGTGCTGTTGCCCCACAATCGCGCGCTGAGCGAGTCCTTCTCGAACTCGGCGTCCTTGATGACAGCCGGGCCGACCAGGGCCTCCTGCCGCGCCATCGCCATGGTGCCGGTGATCTCACCCGACGTGCCGAGGACCTCCTGTGCTGTCGCCTCCGCCTTCGAGGGCGGTGAGTACTTCTCGTCCGCGGGCACATTCGGGTTGAACTCGTGGTCGAGGACCTCGGCGGCGTAAGCCTTCTGCGCCTGCATGAGGTTCCCGTACGCCTCCGGGTCCTGCCCGAGCCGGAAGAGGAGATGGGTGGCCTCGCGGTGGTCCATGTCGGCCACGGCCCCGGAGATCGGGTACAGCTTGGCCTCGGCGGCGAGCGCCGCCTTGGCCCCCTCGTCCCACTTGGGCCCCTCCAGGCCTTCCCCGCCGCCGTCCCGCAATCCGCGGTAGATGTCGGGCATGTACTCGGACGCGGCACGCCCCATGCCCTGACTCATCCCGTCCGCGAACTCGATGTGCTTGTCCTGGTCGTTGTTGGTCGCGACTCCCTTGATGAACTCGGACATGATGTCCGCCTGCGCCTGGGTATGGGAAGGGTTGAGCGGCAGCGGGGCGTCCCAGGCGTGCCCCGTCGTCGCGGCGGCCAGAGCGTGCCCCCTTGCCACGTGCCCGCCCTGCCAGTCCTTGTGCGGTCCGGAATCGGGGCTCTCCCCGTCCGGGAACCACTTGCGGTCGCGTAGGACGTAGTCGAAGTTCTCCTTGTCCGAGAAGAAGTCGGTCGAGGCCTCCGCGTTGTGCCCGAGGGCCTCCATGTACCCGGTGAACGGGTCCTGGCCCTGGTCGTACTCGGCGCCGAAGTTGAGGTAGTTCGGGGGGTTGAGCCCGTAGCTCAGCCACTTGCGCTCGGGGACGGCCTTCTCCTCGTGGGAGTAGGGGCCCGGCGTCATGAACGGCTTCTCGTCGACCTTCTTCAACTCGGCGCCGTAGTCGTTGAGGAAGCCGGTGTCCCACTTGCCCGTGCGCATCAGGTTGCTCATCACCTGGAAGCCGTAGGGCGGGGCCGCCCGATAGGTGCCCATGGCCGCGTTGGGAGGCTGGTCGCCCATCCGCTGGTAACCCAGGTCGATGACGTCCTGCTTCCACTTCGTCATGGCCGGGGAGTCGGAGTGGCTGGCCAGGGCCAGGGTGTTGCCGAGGTTGTCCTGGAGGGCAGCCAGCTGCTTGTCCACCCCCTTCGGACGATCCTTCGGGTCCGGCGGCATGGCGTCCTCGTAGTCCGGCTGCGCCGCCTTGTACCAGAGTTCCAGGACGCCCTTCGCACCCTTGCGGGTGGCGAACTCCTCGGCGAAGTAGGTGTTGCCGTCGTTCTTGGCGAGGATGCCGTTGACCTTGGACAGCAGCTTCGGGTCCCGCTTGAAGTCCTTGTCGCCCGCCAGCTTGTAGAGGGCGTCGACGTCCTTCTTGGCCTGCAGCTGCGGGGTGTCGGAGTTGAAGCCCTTGCCGTACGGGTCGAAGTTCAGTGCCTTCTTCAGGTCCTCGTCGGCCTCGGCCGCCTCGCGCAGGGCCTTGAGGATCTTATGGTTGAGGTCCGCGAGCGTCTCGCGGTAGGCCTTGGTGATCCCCGGGCTCTCGTCCTTGGGCGGGTCGACGTAGACGACGCCGTCCTTCGTGTTCAGCTTCAGATAGTTCTTCGCGCCGGCCGTCGGTTTCTCGTACACGACGTCCTCGACGTCCTTCAGCGCCTTCTTGGCGTCCTCGATGATCTTGAGGCACCGGGACATCTCCTTGCCGAGCCACTCGGCCTGGCCGGCGGCCTCCACCACCTGCTTCTGGACGGCGTTGAAGTGCTTGACCGCCGCCTTGTGGGACTCACCGTGCCAGCCGCTCCGCTCGGTGCTCAGCGGCTTGGTGACCGTGCGGTCGAAGGAGGTGTGGACCTCTTCGAAATCCTTGGGGAGCTTGTCCCACGCCTTCACCGCCGCACGCAAGGCGGTGAGATTGACATGGCGCACCGTCAGGTAGTCGAGAGTCTTGGTCATGGCTCAGCTCCCCCTAGGGCTTCGGGCCGGCCGACGGAGGCGTGGTCGGCAGCGGAGGGCCGTACACCGGCTGGTCCGACTGCGGTGGCTTCAGCAGGGGGTACTGGTCCTGGAAGAACGGGTATTGCGGCGTGTCGGACAGCAGCGGCTTCCGGTCCGGGTCCAGGAGGTACTTGAGCGGATTCTCCTTCCGCTCCCGCTCCTTGGCGATCTTCTCCACCTGCTCCTTCGTCCAGACGTCCCCCTCCAGCGTCTTCGCGGTGACGTTGCGGAGCCCCGTGGCCGTGTTCTCGTACTGCTTGCGCAGATGCTTCATCTGGCCGCGCCACATCTCCTGGAACGTCTTGAAGGCCTCGTCGCAGGAGAAGCCCTTCATCGACCCGGGAACCTGTTCCATCTCCCGCATGGCAGTGTCGTCCACCTTTTGGAAGGCGGTGCTGACCTTCTCCACTTTTTTGGCGGCCTCGTCGAGCACATGTGGCGTCACCTGGAGCCACTTGCCGTCGCCCTTGTCGCCGGCGCCGTTCAACTGCATCCTTGCGGACTGCTGGTTCTGTGCCCCGGCGACCAACCCTGCCCATTCTTGCTCGAATGACACGAATCCCCGCTTTCGTCGGTGAACATCGCCGACCCTCCAAGGAACTTACAAGAGAAGCTGACGTAAGTCTTCCAAGAAGCGGCGAAAAGCGACACGTTGGGCAGTGACACCATGTGGCCGGACGGATACGGGAAGTCATGTGCCCGTGCTGTGAACAGTGTTGAGAAGGGTGCGGGGACGGTGCAAGTGCCGTGGGTGCCGGGGGCGCTGCGAGTGCCGTGGGTGCCGTGAGTGCCGCGCCGGAGGGGGCGGACGGCCCACCGGGCCACCGGACCATCACCGGATCCGCGTCTCGGCGCGGGTGGAGCGGGGCTCTCCCAGCGCCAGCCGCACCGCCTCGATCGCGCCGGCGAACGAGACCTCGCTCAGCACGCCCGGCGCCGCCACCTGGTCGCCGACCAGATAGCGGCCCTCCCCCTGGTCCACGGCGGGACGGTCGCGCCAGCTGGTGCCCGGAACGTCCACCGCGCCCGTCCGGCCGTCCGCCGTCGCCTCCGTACGCCGTACGACCCGCTCCCGCCACCCCGGAAAGCCCAGGTCGAGCAGGTGCTCCCCGCGAGCGAGCCCGGCTTCCCGGGGCTCGTGCGGGGCCAGCGGGAACTGGGCCTGGACCAGCGACTGCCCGGCCGGTGCCAGCGAGGCGTCGGACGCCGTGAACCGTTCGACCCACCCCGGCGCTTCCAGGTCCGAGACGACGAAGGCGTCCCCCGCACGGGCTTCCAGAGCCAGGTCCAGCAGCGCCGTGCGCCCGCTCGGCCAGGTCAGCCCGGGGTCGTCCAGCAGCCCACGGGCCGCCGCCAGCGAGGTGGCCACCACGACAGGGCCGCGCCGGGCCGCCTCCCCCAGCGCGGAGGCATCCACCCGCGCTCCCAGTTCGAGGCGTACGCCCAGCTCACGTGCCCGCCCGGCCATCCGCTCCACCAAGCCTGCCCAGCCGCCGCGCGGATAGTGCGCCTCGGGCGGCAACTTCGAGGCCCGCCGCATCCGCTCGTGGGTGAACGCGGCCGACAGCTCGCCCGGCGCGTGGTGAAAGGTGGCGACCGCCGCGAAGTACGCCGCCGCCCGCGCCGTCTCCTCCCCCACCTGCTCGGCCGCCCACTCCAGATAGGGCACCCCGACCGGGGCACCGCGCCTGCGCCGCAGCCGCAGCAACCCGGCCGGCGGAGTGCGGCGCAGGGCACCCTGCTGGTGGTAGCGCACCCGCAGCCCCTCCCTGACCGGTACCCGGGCCATCGGGGGCAACAGCCCGCGCGCCTTGAGCCAGCGCCAGTGCGGGCCGCCGTTGTAGAGCGCGTGCGGCCCCTCGTTGGTGCGGTACGGCCCCTTGGCCGTGCGCGCCCGCCCGCCGAGCGTGCCGCGCGCCTCGTACAGCGTGACCTGCGCGCCGGCCTCCGCCGCGGCCAGCGCGGCGGTCAGCCCGCCGAAGCCGCCGCCGACGACGGTGAGGTGAGTGGCGTGCGCCATGGTGCCTCCTTCTGCTCGCTGTCTCGCGCTCTCTCGTTGTGTCCAGGACGGATGGCGGACCGCGCGATGTGACATCGCCGGTGGCGAGGCGCGACGCCGCCGGTGTCGCTGTCGCTGCCGCCGTCACCGGTGCGGCCCTCGCCCGCATGCGGCCGCTGCCGACCGCCCCTACGCTCAGGGGGAGGAGGTGCGGCGAACATGCCCGAACTCCCCGACGTAGAAGGCTTCCGCCGGGTCCTCGCCGACTGTGCGCAGGGCCGGACCATCCAGCGGGTCGAGGTGCGCGACGCGGGCGTCCTGCACGGCATCGGCGCGCGGCGGCTCAGCCGTGACCTGGAGGGCCGGAAGTTCACCGAACCGGAACGGCACGGCAAGTGGCTCCTGGCCCACACCGGCGGGCCCACCCTCCTGCTGCACTTCGGCATGACCGGACGTCTGGTGTGCGCAGCCGCCGACGACGAGCCGCACCGCCACGACCGGGTGCTGTTCACCCTCGGCGGTGGCCGCCAGCTCCGCTACCGTGACCAGCGCAAACTCAAGGGCCTCTGGCTCGCCGACGACCCCGAGGCCGCCCGGCGCCTCGACGACCAGGGCCCCGACGCGCTGACCGTCTCCCGCGCCGACTTCGACGCCGCCCTCACCTCCCGCCGCGGCCGCCTCAAGGCCGCCCTCACCGACCAGTCGCTGCTGGCCGGGCTCGGCAACCTGCTGGCCGACGAGATCCTGTGGCAGTCCCGGCTGCATCCCTCCCGCGCCACCGGCTCCCTCACCGACGACGAGCGGGCCACCTTGCACCGGACCATGCGCCGCGTACTGCGCACCTCCGTACGCGCCGGGTACGTCCCGCCGCGCGACAACTGGCTGACCGGCCACCGGGACGCCCCGGGCGGAGCGCCGTGCCCGCGCTGCGACACCCGGCTGTGCTCGTCCCGCATCGCCGGCCGCACCACCGTGTGGTGCCCGCGCTGCCAACCCGAGCCGGAATCGTAGGAGTCCGGTGCGGCGTGCCCGATGGAATCAGCGCCCCGGAAGCGAACCGACCCCGTGAGTGAGTGGCGGGGAGCCGCCCCCGCCCCCGTCCTCGCCCCATTTCCTGGGTGTCGAAAGGTGTCGGACCCCGAATGGCCGTAAGAATCGACGCCATGAGAAACGACAGCGATCCCGGGCCGGAAGAGAACGCCGATACGATCTCGGAAACAGAGCATGGTCCATGGGAACTGCGCCAGGTACTTCTTGCCCGCACAAATGAACTGCAAGCACTCCTGGAAGACCGGTGCCGTACACACGGCGAGGACCGGAAGGACCTGCTGGAAAAGGCGAAGGGCGAGCTGAGCAGCGCCCGCAGCGTACTGTCCCATGCGCATCGGAGAAAAAGATCCGCCTCGCACATCGCGGTGGGCCAGATCCACGTCGACACCGCGCACAATCTCCTGCTGCGTCTTTCCGACCCGAAAGAGATCGTACCGATGCTGCCGGGCGTGGTGGCCTCGGTGCGGGAGGCCCTGGACGCCGAGGACCCTCGCCGCATCGCGGTGGAGAGAATCTCCAGAGCACCCGAGGCCATCACCGCGTCCGCCCGCGAGTCGCTGCTGGACGCCGTCAGCGTGGCGCGGCAGGTACGCATTCAAAAGGCCCTCCGCGTACGCAGTTTCGTCACCATCGTGCGCTGGGTGGCGGGATGCCTCGCGATCGGAGCGGCGGCCGTCGCCCTCCTGGGGTGGTTCTTCAGCGACACCGTACCGCTGTGCTTCTCGCCCGACCGGGTTTCCGGCGCAGACGCGTACCACGTCGTCTGCCCGGTGCGATCGGACCCGGACGCGGCGTCGAAAGACCTCGATGTAAGCCTCGCGGCAACAACCGCTCCGGCGGACTATGTGGTCGTCGAATTCGTCGGCCTGGTGGCTGCCGGAATCGCTGCGGCCGCCACCATCAGGCGTATCGGCGGAACTGCCGAACCGTACAACGTGCCTTTCGCCCTCGCCCTGCTCAAGCTCCCCATGGGCGCACTGACCGCGGTACTCGGCCTGCTGCTGATGCGCGGAGGATTCGTGCCCGGACTGACCGCACTCGACTCCTCGGCGCAGATCATCTCCTGGGCCATCATCTTCGGCTACTCCCAGCAGATCTTCACCAGACTCGTCGACACCCAGGCCAAGAATGTGCTGGCCTCCGCCGGCGGCTCCGGCGCCGCGGGCGGCAGCACCTCGACCCGCCCCCCGAAACCCCTCACCCGCCCCGCGTGACACCGTTCGGACGAGCGCCGCCGGGGGGCACCGGCGCGACGCCAACGGGAGCACCGTCCCCGACCGGGTACGGGCCAGGCCCGGCCCGAGAGCGCACATGGGCGTCAGGCCGTATCCCGCACGCAGGAGCGCGGGGCGACCGGGTCACCGAGCAGCCGCTTCATGGACTCGGCAGCCCGTACCGCCGCGTCACCGCAGCAGTTGTTGAACAGCACATGCAACTGCTCCACCCGCTCGGCGAGAGCGTGCAACCGGGGCAGCCACTCCGCGAGTTCGCCGTCGCCGTACACGTACCGGAACCGGTCCTCCTTGCTCCCGGTCCCCCAGGCGGTGCTGCGGCCGTGGAACCGTACGACGGACAGCCGGGGCGCGGTGACGTAGGTGACGGGCGGAACCGAGGACGGCAGCGTCCGCACCATGTCGACGGCGACGGCGGTCATGTCGTACCGCGCCAGCAACTCCGCCGTGGCTTCGGCCTGCCCCTCCTGCCACCACGCGGGGTGCCGGAACTCCACGGCCACGGGCCACCCCGCCGTCCGCCGCGCGGTCTCCGCCAGGAACGCCTCGGCCCGTGCCCCGGGCCGGAACCACGGCGGGAACTGGAACAGCACACTTCCCAACCGCCCGGCCTCCCGCAACGGCGCGATCCCGGCGGTGAACCGCGCCCATACCTCGTCCAGCACCCCCGCGTCCCGAGCATCGGCCGGCAGCCCGTCCGGCATCACCGCACGTCGGGTGGGGTGCCCGGTGAGCAGCGAGAACGCCTTCACATCGAACACGAACCCGTCCGGCGTCCGCTCCGCCCACAGCCGGCTGTTCCGCTCCCCGGGCAACGCGTAGTACGAGGCGTCGACCTCCACGACCGGAAACCGCTCGGCATAGTGCCGCAACCGCCCCTCGGCATCCCGCCGCCCGACCGGATACCAACCGCTGCGGACCAGCGCCGGGTCGGTCCACGCGCACGTGCCCACGAGGATGTCGCCCATGAAGCCCGGTTACCCGCCCCGCCCGCGACCAGACCGACGGACCGTCACCGGCGCGGGCCCCGCCGGGGCAGCGACCAAGAGGTGTCCACCAAGAGGCGCCCACCAAGAGGCCTAGCTGCCGCAGCTGTACGGCGGCGGCCAGGTCAGCCGAGCTTGGCCTCCTGCGCGTCGATCACGGCGGTCGGCTGCTTGTAGGCCTCACCCCGGGTGACGGCGGCGATGTTGAAGGACGAGAACCCGGCGAGCGTGGTGCCCTTCCGGAAGACGACGACCTTGGTGTCGGCGGACGTTCCGTCCTGCTTCGTCCCGACCGTCCAGGCGACGGCCTCGTCCCCGACGGAGAGCTTCTCCTCGGTGACCTTGGTGACCTGCTGCTTGTCCCCGTCGAGCGTCATGGCGAAGCCCCCGGCGCACTTCTTGCCCGCCTCGCGCAGCGTCGCGAGGGTCTGCTGTGCGCCGTCGGCGTCGTAGGACCACAGGGAGGTCTGCGTCTTGGTGATGTCGAGCGAGTCGATCGTCGCCTGCTTGGCCTCCTCCTCCGTCATCTCCCCGAGCTCTTCCGTGGAAGGCATGTCCTTCTTGGCCGCATCGCCCTTGTGGACGACCAGCCGCTGGGCGCTCGCCGTCGGCTTGGCCGCAGGCAGCGCCGACAGCACCTGGGCGACGGGCTTGCACTCGGCCTTTTGGACGGAGACGGCGTCGGGCGCGAACACGTCGTCCTTCCCCGGCTTGGTGATCTCATGGCCCTTGACGTCACCCTTGGTGACCACGAGCTTCTCCAACTCGGCGGCGGTGAGTGCCTTCGCCGCCGGCTTCTCGGACTTGCCGCCGCCCGTCGCCTTCTTGTCCTCACCGCCCTCCTCGCCGCCACCGCAGGCGGTGACCAAAAGAGCGAAAGAGACCGCGGAAGCGGTCAGAACGGTACGACGTATGGCAGCGACTCGCACTGTGCATCTCCCTGTACTCAACGCCCTGCGCCCGGGTGCGGCACAGAGTTCACGCAAGCAAGACCACCGTGACCGGCCCAGGGTTGTACCTGGAGGTCACCAGGGTTGTACGCAGGAACCATCTGCATACGGCTTCTGCCACAGACCACCACGAACCGGATTCCAACCTGTGCTTCCGCGAACCCGGCCAGGCGGTGAGCAGTCGCTGACAGCCAAGCGACGCTCACGCTCCGCACGCTCCGCGCCGATGACGATCAGCCTCGGCCGCCACCGACCCGGGCTCTCCCGCCCCAGGGTTCTCGTCCCGCTCACTGGGCATCTTCACTCCCGGGCTGAGGCCTGTACTCGATGAGAGCGGAGCGTGGTGTTTCCGGTGTGGCGGCTGGGTGCGGTGGCAGCACTGTTGTGCTGCATCACTGTTGTCTTCCTGTTCAACTGGGAGCAACAGATCGCTGATCACTTCTCCGAGTGGCTCTGGAGGGAAATCGACAGCAGGATCCCGGGCGAACGTGAGATGTCGGACGATTTCGCTGCTGCCACTTCGGCGCTTCTTGCCGCGATCCTCGTAGTCGCGGTTGTGGAGATCCGCACTCTGTACGCACGGAGCGCCGAGGCCGAAGCCCAGGTGCGACAGACGCTGATCGAAGACTCACGCAGGAGGATCTCTCTCGGCAGGGAGCACATTGAACGCTTACGCCGAGCAGGCCCTCCCACGAGTGACGAAGCTGTGCACGCACAGTGGCAGGCGGCGCTTGACGTGGACCTGGACTCGCTTCTGACGCGAGGCCTCTTTTCCCAGTGGCTCAGGAGCCTTCGGCACTGGCGCCTCAAGCTCTGTTCTGCTTTCTGGTTCGTGTTCGCCTTCCTGATCGCCGGCTGCGAGGTGGCAATTGTCGACTGGCTTTCGCTGCCTGGAGATCCGCAGTACGAGAAGCTGGCGAAGCTGATCGAAGCCTGCTGCTACGTCGCTGTTCTCGGTATCGTCGTCACCTCCGTCGTCGCGTTCGCGCACTACCGCGACGTGCGGAGGTTCGTGAACTACTTCGATCGACGCAAGAACGAATTGTCCGCCGTGGAACAAGAGTTGCGTACCGTTCGGGAGGAGAGAGAGCAACTCCTCACCGAGCACTGGCAGATCTACGCGGCAAGAGGAACCGGGGACGGCGCCAGGGAAGGCGCCCGGGACGGCGAATCCCCCTGAGGAGAACCCGCAGGCCCCGAACAGCCGCAGGCCCCGCAGATCCCGCAGCAGGCGCGCCGTCGGGCCGACCGCCCATGTCACTTGCCGCCCGGCCCGGTGCGGCTACCTGCCCTACCTGGTTCGGTACGCCCGGAGAAAGGTCCGCACGCCCTCGACGACGAGTGGCCGGACGCGGGCGTCCTCCGCGGCGTTCGCGGAACCGAGCTTGTCCAGCGCGACGCCGAAGGTCAGCGCGATGAACTGGTCGGCCGCGAGCCGGGGGTCGGGGACGTCGAGCAGCCCGGCTGCGGCGAAGGCGGCGAACTGCTCGGCAAGCGCCTCGTCGGGGGTGTCGGCCATGGAGTTGTAGCCGCGGTGCGGCAGGTGGCGGGATTCCGCCCGGACCAGTCGTTGCAGCGTCGCGTACTCCGCCGAGCCGAGCATGTCGGTCGCGATCCGCATCGAGAACGTGACCAGGGCGTCCTCAAGTTCGGCGTCCTCGGTGATGCCGGTGAGGGTGTCGTCGAGGGTGCGCCGGATCGTGGTGATCATCGACTGGCCGACGGCGTCGACGACTGCTTGCAGCAGCGTCTGCTTGTCGCCGAAGTAGTCGTAGACCGTCCGCTTGGACACCTCGGCACGGGCGGCGACCGCGTCGACGCTGGACCGGTCGAAGCCGTCGGCGAGGAACAGTTCCCGGGCCGCCGAGAGGATGGCGGCCCGCTTCCGCGCGGAGCCCTCGCGCAGTGTCTTCGTGGTCGGCATGGGCACATCGTAGCCGTTCTACACTGCACGGTGTAGTGTAGTATCGCCACGGCGGGGCGTACTCGTACACCCGCTGCGCCCGGCGGAGCCGTGCATGCGCCACTCGGGTGCTGCCTCCCCGGGCTCAGCACGCCGGGCGGCCGTGGACCCGTCCGCACAGCACCCCGCACACCACGCCCCACGTGAGTGGCCGCCGGGCCCACTGCGTCGCCGTGCCTGCGGTACCTGCCGTGTCCGCCGTGTCCGCGCGGGGGGCCGACAAGGCGGCAGCGCTGCGCATACGGCCGACCTCCGCTCGCCCGGCACCGACGGAAAGGACGTCCATGACCACGACCCTGGCTCCCCCGGTCCACATGAGGAGAGCTGCTGTCTGGGCTCTCGGCATGCTGGCGATCTCCACTGGAGCCCTGGAGTCGGTGGTGGCGCCGACCCTTCCGCTCCTGCAACGCGAACTGGACATAAGTCCGTCCGCAGGGGCGCTCCTCAACATCGTGCTCGCCATCACCGGCGCGCTCGTCACACCGCTCGCCGGCAAGCTGGGCGACCGCTACGGCGGAAAACGAGTCCTGATCAGGCTGATGGCGGTGGTCTCGGCCGGTGGCCTGGTGTCGGCGCTGGCGCCCAACCTGCCCGTGCTGCTGCTCGGCCAGGTATTACAGGGCGCGATGATCGGCGCCCTGCCCCTGTCGTTCATCGTGGTGCGCAAACACCTTCCCGCGGGAGAGTCGAAGGTGGCCATCGGGCTGGTCAGCGGGATGTTCGTGGGGGGCTCGATGGTGGGACTGCTGTCGGCCGGGCCCGTGGCGGAAGCGCTCTCCCGACACTGGATGTTCGCACTGCCGACGTTCGCGATCATCGGGTTCACCCTGCTGGTGAACAGGCTGATGCCGGCCGACCCGCCGGTCCGGTCGGACGACGCCCGGATCGACTGGCCGGGCATGCTCCTGCTGAGCGGGGTACTGGTCACGCTCATGCTCGTGTTCGCGATGGCGCCCGAGGCCGGCTCGCACCCGCTCGTGCTCGGCGCCCTCATCGTGGTGCTGGCCGCCTTCGTGACCGGATGGGTAGCCGTCGAGCGTCGTGCGACCGCGCCGATGATCGATCTGCGCATGTTGGCACGGCCCGTGATCTGGAAGTCGTGCGTGCTGACGTTCGTGATATGCCTCGGCACCGCGATGGGGGTCTTTCTCGTACCGCAGCTGCTCGACGTGTCCGGCGAGGGCTACGGTTTCGGGGCCGGCGCCACCGAGATCGGCTTCATCCTCCTGCCCGGCGCAGTGGTCGCGACGCTGGCCGGGCCGGCCGGTGGGCTCGGGGAGCGGCGCTTCGGCCCGCGTGCCGTGGTCACTGCCGCGGTCGTCATCATGGCCACCGCTCTGCTCGCCCTGTCAGTCGCACACACCGAGGTCTGGCACATCGTCGTCGGCAAGGCGCTGATCGCGCTTGCCAACGGACTGTGCGTCACCGCCATGGTCACCAGCATCGCCTCTTCCGTCGATGAAGGTGACACCGGCATCGCCACCAGCCTGATCCTGGTGACTCGCGTGTTGGGCTCCGCCGTCGGCGGGATGCTCGGTGGCGTGCTCCTCACCTCAGGAACCCCTTCCGGATCGGACGTCCCGGCCGAATCGGCCTTCGTCACGGGCTTCCTCATCGCCGGCGTCGTCGCGGCGCTGTCCCTGCTGGTCGCCCGGACCATGAGCAAAGGAGCCAAGCAATGACCCGTACCGACCGGACGAGGGACATCCGCACCACTCGGAGGCGCACGGCCCTGATATCCGGGGCCAGCATCGCGGGGCCCGCCCTCGCGTTCTGGCTGAACCGTCACGGATTCGCGGTCACGGTCGTCGAGAAGGCGAGCACCCTGCGCCGCGGTGGTTACCCCATCGATGTGCGCGGCACCGCACTCGAGGTCGTACGGAGGATGGGGATCCTCCCGCGGCTGCGGGACGCACACGTCGACCTGCGCCGGCTGACCTTCCTCCACGAGGACGGCAGCCAGGTCGCCTCGATCAGCCCGCACACCGTCACCGGCGGCGTCGCGGGACAGGACCTGGAGGTGCGGCGCGGCGATCTGACCGACGCCCTCCACGCGGCGGTCCGTGACGACGTGGAGTTCTTGTTCGACGACTCCATCGACAGCCTCGACCAGTCCGGCCACGGGGTCGACGTCACCTTCCGCGGGGGCAGCAGACGCACGTTCGACATGGTGGTCGGTGCGGACGGGGTGCACTCACGTACCCGGGAGATCCTGTTCGGCCCCGAAGAGCAGTTCCACCGGTATCTCGGCTACTGCTTCGCCGTGTTCACCATGCCCAACACCTTCGGGCTCTCCCACGAGACCGTGATGTGGAACGCCCCGGGCAAAGCCGCTGCACTCTACGCGGTGGGAGACAGCGACGAAGTGCACGCCTTCCTCAACTTCGCCCACCCGCAACCACCGTTCCACGTGTTCCGGGACCCACAAGCCCAACGGGACCTGGTCGCCGCGGTCTTCTCCGACGCGGGATGGGAGGTCCCCGGCATCCTCGCCGCCCTGCGCGACACGGACGACGTGTTCTTCGACGGCGTCAGCCAGATCCGCATGCCCCGCTGGTCCAGCGGCAAGGTCGCGCTGGTGGGCGACGCCGCGTACGCGCCCTCGTTCCTCACCGGACAGGGCTCCAGCCTCGCGCTCGTCGGCGCGTACATGCTCGCCGCTTCCCTTGCCGACCGCGACCACGCCGCGGGCTTCGCCGCCTACGAACACGACACCCGGGAATTCGTGACCGCGAACCAGGACCAGGTCGGCAAGGGCGACGCCACACTCTTCCCCACCACCGCCCGGGCCCTGCGGCAGCGCAACGACATGCTGCGCAACCTCAGCGCCATGCCCCCCGCCCAGCCACGACCGGCCCACTCAGCCCTCACCCTCCCCGACCCCACCCCCACGACATGAGCCCCGGGCGGCGAGCCGCCCGACCAACAACACCCCCCGGGCCACCGACCCGGGGGTTGTTCGTGTCGAAACGGGCCAACGAAATCGAACCGGCGCTCCGGGGTTGGGAAGCACGGGGCAGACGGGGGTAGTTGGGAGGCTGAGCTGGCCGGTCGGGTTCGCTGAGTGACAGGGGACTGTCGTGGAGCCCCCGGTTCATCGCTGGTCACTGGCCGTTCCGGTGTGCGGCCCCAAGGGGCGTCACGTCGTGAACGAGAAACGGTTGTTGTGTCGAGGAGGTCAGCTGCTGCTCGAATGCCGCACAGGAACCACCGAGCCGGGCACCGTCACCGCACGGCCCCCGGCCGACTTCGGCCCGGCCGGCCCGGCAGGCTCGGGGGCCTGTACGACAGCAGGCCGGCGACAGCAGGCCGGCCCGACTCCGACAGCACCTGGCTCACAGTCTCCTTGGCGATCACCAGGCGGCCCTGCGTGGCCTCAACCTCCCACAACGCGGCCACGAGCCGGTCCACCTCATCCCGCAGCGATTCCACCCGCTCCCGGGCGACCAGCTCCCGCTCCTCGATCAACCCCTTCACCGACGGCAACCAGTACCTCCACCGAAGAAACGACACGACGTGCCACCCCTTCGCCTGGAGAGCCGACCTCCCACCTGACCTGCGGAAACTGAGCGATCACAACCGGAAGGACAGCGGCTTCCCAGGTCGACAAGGTTCGTCCCGCAGGGTGCGCGAGCACAGCCTGCGGGAGGAAACGGCGAACCGGATGCTCACCCATCCATGGCTTTCAGCTTCATCAGTGCTGGTCAGTCCCCGGTACGGTACTGCTGCGGGCTGATGCCGTGCACGCGTTTGAACGCCGTGCTGAATGCGGACGCGCTCCCATAGCCCACCTGCCTGGCCACACTCTCAAGGGTGTTTCCCGGCTCCCGGAGGAGGCGAGCCGCAGTGCTCATGCGCCAACTGGTGAGATGCTTCATCGGTGGCTCACCCACCAGGTCGATGAACCGGCGGGCGAGCGCCGCCCGGGAGACCCCGACCTTGGCCGCCAGAGCACCGACAGTCCACGGCCGGGCCGGGTCGGAGTGCAGAAGCGCAAGAGCGGGGCCGATCACCGGGTCGCTGTGGGCCCGGTACCAGACTGGTGGATCCTCGCCCGGACGCGCGAACCATGTCCGCAGAACATCGGCGAGAAGCAGATCCACCAGCCGGTCCAGCACCGCGTCCTGTCCGGGGCCCTGCCTGGCGACCTCGTGGGCGAGCACATCCCCCAGTGAGGACGAGTGCCAGTCGGCAGCGTTGAGAACCAACAGCGGGGGCAGAACCCGAAGCAGCCCCCAGCCGACCTCGTCGGGCCTTTGGTACTTGCCGATCACCAGGGTCGTCGAGCCGCCCGGGCTGGTGCCCCAGGTCCGCGGCCCCAGTTCCATGTCCTCGCGCAATGCTGCCCCGCCGGGGGTGGTGCGCCGTGTGCCGGGGTGGATGACGACCTGGACCGGTGACTCGGGATGATCGGCGAACGTATAGGGATCCGGCCCTCTCATCACCGCAACATCGCCGCGGCCGAGCCGTACCGCCTCACCCCGGTGCGGAATCGCCCATGCCGCACCCCGCACGACCGTCACGACACACACCAGCGCCTCGTCCTGGACCCGAACCGACCACGGCGGATCGAGGATGGACCGCTGCACGAAGGCTCCCCTGGCTCTCAGACCGTCAAGGAGGCTCGCCAGCGGGTCCATGGACAGCAGCGTAGACGCACGAGCACGAAGACGCGTTTTTCAACGATGGCCCACCCACGCACCAAGTCGTTGACTGGCAGCATGAAGAAGCCGATGGAAGACCAACTCACCCTGGTCCTTGCCGGAACCGGCAAGACCGGGCGCCGGATCGTGTCCCGACTCCGGGCGCGGGGGCTGCCGGTGAGAATCGGCTCCCGGAAGGGTGAACCACCCTTCGATTGGCGGGACCAGACCACCTGGGCGCCCGCCCTGCGCGGAGTCCGATCCGTCTACGTGGCCTACATCCCGGACGCGGCATTCCCGGGTGCCGCCGCCGCAGTCCGTTCGTTCTCCTCCTTGGCGGCCCGCAACGGCGTGCAGCACCTCGTACTGCTGGCAGATCGCGGCGCGGAGGAAGCCATGCGCTGTGAGCAGGCCGTGCAGCAGTCCGGTACCGATTGGACCGTCATCCGCACGGGCTTCATCGCACAGAACTTCAGCGAGGACGTGGTCGCCGGAGCGATCCGAGCAGGCTCGGTGGCACTGCCGGTCGGAGGCGTGACGGAGCCCTTCACCGACGCCGAGGACATCGCCGACGTCGCAGTCGCGGCTCTGACGGAGCCCGGTCACACCAGCCGCACCTACGACGTGACCGGTCCGCGGCTGATGACCTTCGCCGACGCGGTCGAGGAGATCGCAAACGAGACCAGCCGCAAGATCGACTACATGCCCGTCACCACCGAGCGGTTCATCGCCACCCTGATCGACCACGGCACGCCCGCCTCATTCGCCGCCCAACTGGCAGACCTCATGGTGGAGGTCTTCGACGGCCGTAGGTCCCACCTCGCCGACGGCGTGCAGCAAGCCCTGGGCCGCGAGCCGCGGGACTTCACCGACTACGCACGAGAAACCGCTGCCACAGGAGCCTGGAACCCCGAATAGGCCGCGCCGACGGGGCAACAGGGATATGCCGGCGACTCGCCCACTGCGCCGACCAGTGAGTTGCACGGACGTCCTCGGGGCCGCCGACGATGTGGTTCATCGCGTAGCTGAAGGCGATGCCGTGTTCGGGGTCGACGAAGGCGAGGGAGCCGCCGAGAAGAGCGACGGGGGGGCCTTCTGGTGCAAGGTGCCTGAACTGGCCCAGACACAAACAAGACCCAGGTCGCTGACCTGGGTCTTCGTCGTGGAGCGGGCGACGGGAATCGAACCCGCGCTCTGAGCTTGGGAATCACCGTACGTATTGGGTTAGTTTACGTTCTGACCTGCATGGATGGACTGCCTACCCGGCTTAGAGCCTTCCGCTGGTGGCCCGTGTTGACCGCGGTTTACCGCCCCTTCTGGTGCCCATCTGGTGCGGTAGTCGTGTGACGGACACGACGGCTGTGCCACACCGTTCCCCATGAAGCCACCGCTCCCCGCCGAAAACCTGTGGCCTTCCGTATGAAGCTATCGTTGCCGGTCGAGTACTCCAGGCAGCCCCGCGATTCGCTTTTCTGTAGGGGACATCGACCTCTTCGTCCCGAAGCACCTCGAGCAGGGGGTTGCACCTTTGCCGCGACCACGCCGCGGAGGTGACCCAGGCACACGAAGTGAGCACTTGGACCGCGTGATCCCGCGAAGTCAGCGCCTCACGTCTATGCCGTTGAGGTACTCCATGCGGAGCGTGTTGACTTCGTAGCGATAAGTCGCCAGGAACTCTCGAAGGGTCACGAGCTTCCCGCCGTGGGTGTTGAGCTGCCAGGCCATGGAGAACTCTGGGTCATTGGACGAGTAGCGGGCCGCCTGCCCGTCCTCGACCAGCCAGAGTCCGCGTTCGTCTTCTGGCGCTGGCGGCCCAGGGTGGTCGCTGATGATCTCAAGCATCATGTAGCGCAGCCCCAGGCGGCGAACCAGATCCAGATCGCTGATCCAGGTGGTACCGCCGTATCGAGTTGTCATCCAGCTCACCGGATCGCGGTACACCTCGTGGACGTAGTGGTGGAAGCCGGGTGCACCCCCGGTGCTGTTCGCACACAGCTTTCCCTGGGCGACGGAGCGGCTGCCGTCGGGGAAGCGGGCGACGGCTTTGATTCGTGGTTCCCACTGGGCGAGGTCATCCGGCCATCCGTAGATGACGGTCTGAATCAGGTCGCAGGGGTTGTAAATCCACAAGACGACGTCGATGTCGCCTGGTTGCTCGGCAACTCGCTCCAGCCACGCCCGGACGAGCATCTCCCACTCGGGGTTGCCACCGAGGCTGGTCATGGCCTGGCCTACAAAAGAGCGCCACCGGCTGGTGATCCGGGGATTGGCGGAGCCGATGTATTTGAAGTGCCCATCCCCGTGATCATGACCAAGCAGCATCTGCAGCCAGTCGCGTTCCTCGTACGCCCCGTTGTCCGGGGCAAACGCTCCAGTGCCCCGGTACCCAGTGATCTCCCAATTGGGATTGCCTAGAAGAGTGCCCAGCACCCCCGGATAAGCCGAGTTGACTTCGACGCAGCGAACGCGCGCGTTGATTGCGCTCAGCGCCTCGTACTCGGCCGGGTGCTCCGAACCGTACCCGTCTACATCCGGGGAGTCCGACAACGCGCTCCCCCACTCCACGGTGCCGATACCCAGGTACAGACCGTAGTGCGCGATGACGCTGTCCTTGGCGGGGACGCGTTCGAAGTCGGCAGCGAGGAGGTTAGGCGCGCCGATCTCGGAAGCGATCTGCCGTATGTGCTTCCATCCTCGGTCTCGGTCTTGAGGGCTCGCGTAGAGGTAGATGCCATGCACCGGCGTGATGTACTGCTCAGGCGACGGTGGAAGCAGCGCGACGCGCTCAGCGCTGAGCGTCCGATTGTCATACACCTGGAGTTCGTAACCGCGAAGGTCATGGTTCCAGTCACGGGCCATGTTGCTCACCGGCACGAGTAGTTCGCGCCAGTCGGTCGACACGATGAGGGCGCGGATGCGGTCAGGCGCGAGCTGCTTGTCGCGCTGGAGCAGCTCTGCGTACTTCGCGACCTCGTGCAACGCCTCACGCGATGTGGACGCAGCACGCTTCAACTCGATGATCACCCACAGGCCGTGTCGGTCTCGAGCAAGGATGTCGATCCAGCCCCTCGTACGGAGCCGCGGGTCGCTCAGCGCAAACTCGCATCGGACGAGGGTCAGCCCTGGTTCGAGAACGTCCAATTGCTCCGCCAAGAGGTCCCGGAGCTCACGTTCGAGTAGCGCGGTCATGAGGGAAGACAGTAGCGATGCCGGCTGACATAGGCCCAGGCGGCAGGAACCCTGCTCGCTCCTCTGGCGCTGCGCCGTCACCGAACCAATGGCTCTACCCAGAATGACGATGCCGCAGCGTCCACGACGAGCGAGGGACTCACCGTGCATGAGCACGGCCGCAGTGTCTTAGTCCGTCCGCGACCGCCAGTGAAGACGGCTGGCTTCCGATCGTTTTGCCCGGCGTCACTGTGAGCAGGGCAAGTCGGCCTTCACGATGGAGGTGGCAGCTGCGGGGAGTCTTCCCGAAGTCGACAGCCTAGAAGTACGGGAAGAACGCTCGACGCCCGCCATCTCCGCCCGGCCTGGCTCCGCCCGCAAGGTGCTCGCCCGTCGGCGCCGCTACGTGCTCGAGAGAACAGGCAAGCTCCGGGCCGTTGGCCTGAGGCTCTGCGCTGGAGCGGGCGACGGGAATCGAACCCGCGCTCTGAGCTTGGGAATCACGGGGCGGTGGTGCTGAGTTGGGCTTCTGGCCTGCGTGCTTCAGGTCGGCGGGTCTTCACGGTTGGCCTCCATGTTGCCGTAGTTGACCGGGGCTGACCGCCCGTTCTGGCACGCGTATGACACGCGGACTTGACGACATCATTGCGAACTACTGGCGGGGGTGGTTGGTGGCATCGACCCTGCGACTCCGTCACGCTCCATACTCACGCAACAAGTTGATCATATTGCGAATCTTCTGGATGGTGTCATCCGGGAGAGGATCTGGATTGAAGTGCATCAAGTCGTTCCTGATGACACGAATCTCGCCGAGGCGCTTGCCAAAGACCGTGCGGTCGAGCGGCCAGCCGAGTTTCTCCCACAGGGTGGGGTTTTCCAGAACGCGCTGGTAATCACCGATCGACAGATCATCAAATGAACTGATACCGCGCTGGCCTTGTCGGTCGCATTGGTCTTGCACTTCGGTTAGCTCGAATTTTCGCATGATGATCCGGCGAAGACGTTGGTCCAGTTCGCCGATCAGGAAGAATGGGCTAGCGAGCGAGCCGTACGCCGCCGCTACGTCGCTGGCTGTGACGATACCTGCGATCTTCTGTGTCTGATCCCTCACGAGAACGAATTCGAATTCTGCCAGGGCTGGCAGGATGTCGATGAGATCGTGGCCGTAGGGGACTTCATGTGCGGGAACGATCGCGTCAGAGAAGCCTGCATCAGGCTTGGCATGCCGAGCGCGAGCGATGGACTTCCAGGAGACTGCGCCCCGGAGATTCCTGCCGCTGATAACAGGAAGTTGCGAATAGTCGTTTATGACCATCAGTGTGATGGCCTGCTCGTATGTTGCGTCAGGTGGGACGCTGACGACTTCGGAGAGCGCAGACGGAAGGTTGCCCACTGTCAGCCCTGTCTCCGGCTCGTCTTCATCATCGAGAGCAGGATTCTCGGCAGTGAGCTGGCTCGGCGATGCGTCCTCGCCGGCGCCGCCCTCCTCGCTTGGGGCGGTGGTGATGAGCTGCACCGTTGAGTCGAAGTGGACTTTCTCGAAGCTTGGAAGGGTGGTGAGGCTGTGGTTGGCAAGCTCCGCTTCGATCTGTTTGGTGATCAGGTATCCGCGCCGAAGTGCGCCCCACCATCCGACGAACTCGCGAACGGTAAGAGTCTGAGGCATTCCTGCGTCCGCCAGCTCACGGGCGCGCTTGAGCTGTGCATGTCGCCCGGCTGGAGTGAACAGCTCGTTCCCAACCTCTGCTTCACTCGGCGTCTCCGCGGCTTGCTTGGCGGCTTCGTCGAGTAGCTGCTGGCGTAGTTGATCTAGAGTTCTGCCGTCATCGAGCGTCCAGGCGTGCCAGCCATCGAATGATCCTCCCCCAACAGCTGCGATTGCAGCGCGCGATGGCGACCGAAAGAGCTGGCCGTCGGACAGTCGCACCTTCCCGTTCGTCGCCACTTCCGCGTGGTGCTTCTCGCCCATGCGAGGGCGTTCGAACTTCAGCTTGGCTCCCAGCTTGAGGTAGCCAGCTTCCAGCAGGTCGCCGACTGTCACTCGGCGTCCTTCCAGTAGATACGACTCCCGACCCATCTGCCCCACCTCGCCCTAGCTGAACCTCTAGGTGCACCCTTGTGTACTGTCCGTGACCCATCATCGCGCATGTGCCGCTGATGAGTTCGGAGCATGTGCCGACAGGCGTCCCTGATGAACGATGACAGCCGGGGCCGCGTGGTGCAGTCCAGGCGCTGGCCACGAGGCGGAACGGGTGTTCTCTGCATTGGCCTACAGCAAGCGGGCTGGCGCTCAACCGCCTTCGAGTTCGGTAGGGCCTCTGCCTCTGGCGGCCGCGGCGCCCGCTTGAGCTCCAACAGACGCTCGATGCGGCTGGCGTTCGCCGTCGTCGATGTCAGCTGTGGATGTCACGGTGTGCTCTGTCGCGTTGGTCCGGAGAGTCTTACAGTCCGAGGCATGGGAGGACTCGGTGCATTCTTAAAGAAGCAATGGGGCGTGGTGATCCTCGTGCTCGGGATCCTGGCCTGGGCTGCGGACGTGATTGGGCCGCAGGTACTCATCCTGGTCGCCGTCGTGTCGGTCTTCTACTTCTTATTGGCTGCTCCGCTCAGATGCATTGCCCTGGGGCGACAGGGACGATGCCGGAACAATGCCCAGGGACTCCTGCGGGGGTGCTGGATCCGAGAGCACAAGTGGCAGGGGTTGAAGGCGCTCCGTGGAGCGGAGGGGGAGTCGCAGGGCCCTCGCACTGCGCTCATGCAGGATAGGCAGCAGATGAGCGCATCCCTGGGTGTCGCGGTGGGGGTGCTGTCGGCGATCGTTGCGTGTGCGGACTTCATCTTTAAATGATCTTGAGCATCGTTGGGGTGGCTACATCATCTGGGATCAAGCCCACCGTCTCAGCGCAGTTTGCAGCGGAAGCGGCTCCTGATCAGGCAGACTGGCTGGGAGCCGTTTGCGTAGCAACATTGCCTCGACAGTCCGGGAGTCCCCGCTGATTCCCGGGCGATCGGGCACGAGGGGGTATGCCGTGGACTGGAGTGCGATCGCCACACTCGTAGTCGGTATGGCTGGACTGGGCGGCATTCTGCTGCAACGCCGGTACAACCGGGCGCAAGGTCGGGATCGAGCTAAGGCTGACCTTGAACTCTTGGCCCTCTTACCAGCGGACAGTGAAATTCGCGACGATTTGCGCGCCCATATCGACGAAACCATTCGTCACGTTATTCAGGTTGAGGATTCTGAAAGACGTGATCCGTACGGCATTTTCCTTGCGATTCTCTTCCTGATCGCGGGTGGAGGGCTGTTCTGGCTTTACGCGGTCAGGGGTGCATGGTGGCTGGCCGTCGCAGCTGGGTTCTTTGTGTTCTTCGGGCTCGTGGGCCTAAACCTCGATGGGATGCGTAGGCAAAGAGATGAGCGCGGGAACGCGATCTAGATCTCTGATGGATGTGTTTCGAGGCCAGGTCGTGCAGCGTCTCTGTACTCGAGCCGCCTTGGCACCAGAGAGCGGGGCCCATACGTTCTCCGGCGGATCGAGTTGGCTCCTCGCCTGCCCGCAGTGCCCGAGCCTTGCTCTTCGAGTGCCACTGATACCTCAAGGTGGGAAAGTTAGCCACGACGGTGGGAAAGTTTCCCGATCACCTGTATGTGTGCCCCCAACCACCCACCGTCATTAGCCACGTTTCCAGGCTTCTGGTCTTTGACCCGCAGACGCCTTCGCGCAGCCTCGGCCGACCAACTGACGATGGCGGGACCGGCCAGCAGACCGCGACGAGACCGGGGCGCCGCGCCACGAGCCTTTCCGGCGTGGCGCACATGGTCACGCTGGTACTGGCGCGTGACCGCTGGTCGCACGAGTCGTGCGCGCCGACGCGATCTGTAGCTCTTACAGGGGAAGCGGGTCACTGTTCCAGGCTGCGCGCTGAGTGGGCCGGGGGCGTCGCGAGCGGGGCGGAGACAGGAGCGGGCGGCGGCCACGGGCCGCCAGCGCGCGCGGCCCGCGTCAGCGGGCCGCCTTGAAGTCGTAGAGAAAGTTGTTACGCACGCGCCTGGCGAGCTGGCGGGCAGGCTATCGGGCTGACTGTCCAAGTCGCTGCTGTGGTGCGCTGTTTGAGGGTGAGCGTGTGGCGCTTGCCCTGTTCGAGTTCGCAGGCTGCTGCTGGCTGGCCGTGGTCGAGCCAGGCACGGGCCTCTCGGTAGGGCTCTTCGTCCAGCGTCATGGCGATCATCATGAGGCTGATGCGGACCCAGCGCAGGGCTTCGCGGGGGCTGTGGGCGCCGTAGGTGCCGAGTCGGCGTTCGTTGACGTAGCACTCGCAGTAGTAGACCCACGTTGTGGGAAGCGGCTGGGCAGTCATGGCGTCGGCCTCCGTGCCGGCAGTGCCGTGTGTCCGCCTGGCGGTGCGAGTCGGGTCGATTCGTTCGCCTCGTCGGCCATCTCGACGGTGACTGTCCGGCCGTAGTCGTCTCCGCTGACGCGTACGCGGCTGGCCAGTGCTGTCACGAGGCTGAGGCCCCGGCCGTGGGTGTCGTCCTCGTCCGGTGTCTCGACGTGAGGCTTTGTCGTACTGCCGCCGGTGTCCGTGACCGCCAGGAGGACGGTGCCGAGTGAACGGTGCAGGGTGACGTGGAAGCTCCCGTTGGGGCTGCCGCTCGCCGAGTGCATCAGCGCGTTGGAGCCCAGCTCGCTCACGATCAGTGCGGCGTCGTCGGCGTGGGGGCTGTCGCGCAGGACGTCACGGGTCCAGCGGCGGGCCCGGCCGACCTCTTCGGGGAGTCCTGGGCAGGTGAGTTCCCAGATCCGCCAGTCACTCATATACTCGTGCATACAAGTTCCTCCATGCTGGTGGCCGCTATGGGTAGTGGAAGTGTTCTAGATGAGTCGCACGCCGTCGTGCGCCCGGATGGCCGGCGGGGATGCCCCGTCGAGTGCATCCAGGACGCGGACCGCGTATGCCTCGTCGGCGAGCTGGGTGACCTCTTCGCGGGTGGCCCAGCGAAGGGCGTAGGTCTCCTCCCCGGTGGTCGGGGAGCCGTCTACTGCTTCGCAGCGGAAGACCATGGAGACGATCAGGCCGGTCATGTTCTTGTAGATGCCCGTGAGGGTCGCCGGGAGGGCGATCTTCATGCCGGTCTCTTCGAGGACCTCGCGCTGGAGCGCGTCGGGGATGGTCTCCCCGGGTTCCAGGACGCCGCCGGGTGGCTCCCACTGGCCGTTGTCGCGGCGCTGGATGAGCAGCGCTCGGCCCGCGTCGTCAACGATGACCCCTGCGACGCTCACGGAGTGGGGGCGCTCTACCGTGCTCACGTTCCTCGGTCCCCTCAGATGGCTAGGCTTCTCCACCGTAGCAACAGAACTCAGTAGCTCGTCTAGATATTCAAAGGAGTACCCGTTATGGCTGCACTGTCCTCCGGTGTTCTCGGGGCGCTCGACCCGACCAGTGATCGCGCCGTCTTCCGGCAGATCGCCGACCAGATCCGGGAAGCCATCGACAAGGGGCGCTTCAAGGAGGGCGCCAAGCTGCCGTCCGAAGCGGAGCTGGTCGAGCACTTCGGGGTCTCCCGGATGACCGTGCGCAACGCACTCTCGATCCTCCAGAGTGAGGGGCTGGTCTCCTCCGAGCACGGTAAAGGCGTCTTCGTGCGACCACGGCCCCCGGTTAGGCGTCTTGCCTCGGACCGGTTCGCACGGCGGCATCGCGATCAGGGCAAGTCGGCCTTCACCGTCGAAGCGGAAGCCGCGGGAAGCAAGCCCGAGGTCGACAGCCTGGAGGTACGGGAGGAGAAGCCGGCACCGGACATCTCCGCGCGCCTCGGCTCGCCCCGCAAGGTCCTCGCCCGGCGGCGCCGCTATCTCCTCGACGGACGGCCCGTCGAGTTCGCCGTCTCGTACCTGCCCCTGGACCTGGCGCGCGGTACGCAGATCGCCGAACCCAACCCCGGACCCGGCGGCATCTACGCCCGGCTGGCAGAGCTGGGGCACCGCCTGGACCACTTCGACGAAGAAGTCCGCGCCCGGATGCCTTCCCCGGCCGAGGTCAAGATGCTCCGCCTCTCCTCCGGCGTCCCCGTGATCAGCCTGATCCGCACCGCCTACGACACCGAGGGCCGCGCGGTCGAGGTCTGCGACACCGTCATGGCCGCCGACGCCTACGTCCTCGCCTACCAACTCCCCGCCAACTAGGGCATGTCGGGCCCGTGATGACGGCGCTGGGTCGTTTCTCGCGGACTCGTACACACCGAGAGGCATACTCATATAGACGAGTGGGCAAGACGTGTGGCAGAGTATCCGCATCCCAACAAGCACATCCGGGGCGAACCATCCGTGACCTTGTCTAGACGACTAGCTCTCATTGCTCCGGCGTACGGACAAGGAGAAACGACCTTGCGCACCATTCGAGTTGAGACCACTTCCGCAACCATCCTTCTGACCGAGGCGCCCGCGCCCAAGGTCCGGGACCGGCAGACCGGGGAAGTCGCCAAGGACGCAGTGAGCGGCGAGACGCTGATGAAGGTCGGCGTCGTCTACATCGATGAAGGTGAGTCCTCGCTGATCCACGTGACCGTTCCCGAGAGCGGCGTGACGGACGGGCTCGCCCTCGGTTCCCCGGTCTCCCTGCCGGGTCTGGTGGCTCGGCCGTGGGACTCGGTGTTCAACGGGCAGCAGCGGCACGGCATCGCCTACCGCGCCGCCGCCGTCGCCCCGGGTGCCGTTCCGGCGGGTGTGGGGGCCTGACCGTGTCCGAGCTGATGACGCTGATGGAGGTAGGGCGGTCCCGCGGCCGGTCTGGGTGCCGGTGCCGCCTACCTCCGGGCCCGGCACCCGGCCGCCTACTGGTCGACGGTGGGCATGCCTGCTTCGGCTGCACGCCTGGTGGGCTCGTACGGGTCGGTCATGGATTCGTGCGGGCTGACGGTGCCGCCTTCCCGTCTGCGGGCGTTGGCTGTGCGGGCTGCGACTCGTCGTGAGGTGCGGCCGGTGCCTCCTCGTCGGGGCCTGCTGCGGCCGACCTCGACCGGCCTGCGGATACGTCTGCGGCTCGCGCCGGGGCAGGAGCCGGCCGACATAGCTGCCTCTGCTGAGCGGCTGCGGCATGCCTGGGGCGTTCATGGCGTCTATGTCGAGCCGGTCATGCCCGGTGTGGTCGAGTTGCGGCTGGTCGGCTTCGACGTCCTGCGACGCGCACGGATGCCGCGTAAGGCGGGCGGTGGGTTCCTGCGGGTGCCGGTGGCGCTGCGGGAGGACGCAACCGCCTTCGTCCGCGACTACCGCGCCATTCCGCATGAACTGGTGCTCGGCGCCACGCTGTCGGGAAAGTCGATGTACCTGCGGCACCTGATCACCGGCCTTGCCGGAATGCCGGTCGCGTTGGCCGGTATCGACTGCAAGCGGGGGGTCGAGCTGGCGCCCTTCGCTCCTCGGCTGTCCGCGTTGGCGACCGAACCGGCTGAGGCTGCCGAACTGTTGCCCGTCCTCGTCCGGGAGATGGAGGACCGATACGACCTCATCCGGGCTCGCCAGGGGATCGCCCCGTCTACGCCCAACGAGGAGATCACCTCGGACGTGTGGGGCCTGCCCGAGAGCGAACGGCCGGTGTCGATCGTGCTGTTCGTCGACGAGGTCGCGGAACTGTTTCTCGTCGCCAGCAGGAAGGATGAGGAACGTCGGGACGAGATGGTCACCCAGCTCATCCGGCTCGCCCAGCTCGGCCGCGCCGCCGGGATCTACCTGGAGGTGTGCGGGCAACGCTTCGGGGCCGAACTGGGCAAGGGCGCAACGATGTTGCGAGCCCAGCTCTCCGGCCGCGTATGCCACCGCGTGAACGACGAACCCTCGGCCAAGATGGCTCTCGGCGATATCGCCACCGAAGCAGTCGGCGCCGCCTGCACAATCGCCCCCGAACGCCCCGGGCTGGCCGTCGTCGGCGACACCTCCGGCGGCTGGTTCCGCATCCGCACCCCGTATCTCTCCCTGGCCGACGCTGCCGCTCGCTGTGAGCGCACCGCGCACCTGGTGCCCGAACTGCCCGCGCTCAAGCCGTTCCGGCCCACCGCTACCGCCTGACCTCACCGCTCTCCGATTCGGCCGGCGCGTCCGTCTCGCGCCAACTCCCTACCCCTCCCATGCCGAAAACAGAAAGGAGGTGCCACCCATGCGCGCCCGACTCTCCCGCGTAGACGCCGTGCTCGTGGAGGCCGTCATCGCTGCCGCGCTGTCCTTCGCCCACCTGCACGACCTGGCCTCGGCCGCTGGACAGGACGGCTGGAAGGCGTGGGCCTACCCGGTCTCGGTCGATCTGCTGTTGGTCGCTGCCTGGCGTCGGCTGCGCTCCGGGCGGGACCGCGCTGCGGGCTGGTGCTGGTTCCTCGTCGCCCTCGCCGCCTCCCTGGGCGCCAACGTCGCCACGGCCGGACTCCTCGACCTGGGCGACGTTCCCGACTGGCTGCGCATCCTCGTCGCCGGTTGGCCTGCGCTGGCCTTCCTCGGCGGAACGCTCCTCGCCCACAGCAACGAGACACCGGCGCGGAAGACAGCTGACGAACCCGAGGCCGAACCCGCTGTCGAGTCATCGCCTTCTGCTGCCTAGACGACGCCCGCGGAGCCGCGCACCCCGGTACCGGCTGCCCTCATCCAGCACGCCCGCAAGATCGCCGACGCCCACCAGTCGCGCACCGGCACCCCCATCGACACCGCCACGCTCCGCGCTCGCCTCGGCGTCCCTGAACCCCTCGCCGACCAGATCGCAGCCCAGCTCACCTGACCGAACAGGAGAACCCGCCATGCCGCTCAATCGCCGCTTCCGCTCCGTGATCCGCATCGGCCCCGTGCAGGTCGGCACCGCCAACGACGGCCGTGGCCGGGAGAAACACACCGCCGCCTGTACCGCCCCGCGCTGCGGCTTCTCCGCTGACTACGACTCGCGCGCCGCCGCCGAGCTGGCCGCACGCACCCACCGCTGCCCCGTCCGCTGAAGGAGAGCTTCCCGTGACCTTGAACCTGCCCCTGGTCGTCGTTCTGGGCCTGCTGGTGTGGGGCGCCGTGAAGTTCCTCGGCGTCCGCGTCTGGCTCGTCGTCGTGATCGCCCTGTTCGGCTTCTACCTCGCCGACACCTTCCTCGCCCCCGCCATCGACAACGGCACCCGCACCGGAGTCGAGACCGTCAACGGCAACGACGACTGAAAGGAAAGCAATCGATGTTCCTGCGCCCCCAGCTCCCCCAGACACCCACCCCGAACCTGCCGACGACTGCCCAGCACGCGCACGTTCCTGCTTGCGACTGCCAGCACTCCGCACCTGTCACCACGCCGCCGCAGCGCTCGCTGCCCTCGGTCAGCTCGGGGGCCGTTGCGGCCGTGGTTGTCGGTGGTGTGGTCGTCGTCGCGCTCTTGGCCGCTGTCGCCGTGACAGCCGTTTCCGTTGCCGTGGCCGCGCTGGTCCTGCGCTCGCTCCTCGGCTCCCGCAGCGGCGGCGTTCACCACCGCTGAGTGGCCACCGGGGCGGCCTCGATACCGCCAAGCATCCACCGCCCCGGCAGCCCGGCCCCTTCCCGCACTCGTAAGTCAGAGAAGGAGAAGCACCATCATCGCGCGCACCACCCCCGCCCCGCTCGCAGAGCTGGCAAACCTCGCCGCAACCGGCACCCTGCCCGGTATCCTCCGCCAGCTCTCCGGCCTGGGCGGCTGCACCCACCCCATCCGCCTGACCGGCCACCGCACCCAACACCGAGTAGACACCACCACCGGCGAAATCGGCCCCGCCCTGCGCCGCCTCAACTCCAACGACCTGCCCGCCGGTGACCTCCTGGTCCGCTGCGGCAACCGCCGTAACACTCGCTGCCCGGCCTGCGCCGAGACATACCGCCGCGACACCTTCCACCTCATTACCGCTGGTCTGCGCGGCGGCAAAGGCACTCCGGAAGAGGTCACGATGCATCCGCGTGTCTTCGCGACCTTCACGGCGCCGAGCTTCGGCCCGGTCCACAACCGGCCCGGCACCCGCCCCTGCCGCTGCGGACGCCGCCACGCCGCCGATGATTCGGCACTGGGTACGCCGCTGGACCCGGAACGGTACGACTACGAATCCGCGGTGCTCTGGAACGCCCACGCGGGCATGCTCTGGCGCCGCTTCACGATCCACCTCCGACGCGAGATCGCACGCCGCGCGGGCCTGACCCAACGGGAGCTGCCGGAGCGTGCCCGGGTGTCCTTCGCGAAGGTCGCGGAGTACCAGAAGCGCGGAGTGGTGCACTTCCATGCCGTCATCCGCCTCGACGGCCCGGCCGGTGGCGAGTCCCGCCCCCCGCACTGGGCGTCCGTCGAGCTGCTGACCGACGCCATCCGCGCCGCCGCCTCCCGGGCGGTCGTGCCCGGTCCGAGCCTCGACGGCCACACGCACACGTTCGCCTTCGGCCGCCAGCTCGACATCCGCACCATCCACGGCCCCGCCCTCGACGGCGGCCAGACCCTGACTGACCGCGCCGTTGCTGCCTACATCGCCAAGTACGCCACCAAGGGCGCGGAGACAGCGACGGGCACTCTGGACCGCCGCCTGCGCTTCATCGCCGAGCTGGCAACCCTCAACCTGCCCCCGCACGCCGAACGCCTCATCCGCACCGCCTGGGCCCTCGGCGCCCGCAAACACCTTGCACACCTCCGCCTACGCGCCTGGGCACACATGCTCGGCTTCCGGGGCCACTTCTCCACCAAAACCCGCCGCTACTCCACCACCCTCGGCGCCCTCCGCACCGCCCGCGCGGAGTGGCAACGCCTCCAAGCGGCCATCGCACGCGGAGACAACCCACACCCTGTGGACGACGCAGACGAGACGACGACGCTCGTCCTCGCCCACTGGATCTACGCCGGAACTGGCCTCACCCCAACCGAGCAATGGCTGTCCGCCTCCCTCGCGGACACCTCCAACACCCACACTCTGGAAGGAGACGACGCCCGATGACGGACCGGTACCTCAGCGTCGATCAGGTCGCTGAAGTCCTCGGCACCACACCGCGCTTCCCGCGCCGTCTCATCGCGGAACGCCGCATCACCTTCGTCAAGGTCGGCCGTCACGTCCGCATCCCGGAGAGCGCGCTGGCCGCGTACATCGAAGCGCACACAGTCCAGCCGCTCCGTCCCCGACGTTCTCGCTACCGGAAGGCTGCCTGATGGGGAACAAGAAGGGTTCTCGTCGCCGCTTCGGTGCCGTCCGTCAGTACCGGTCGGGGCGCTGGACCGCGAGCTACCTGGACCAGTCCGGGCAGGAGCACAGGGCACCGCAGACCTTCGCGACGAAGAAGGAGGCGGAAATCTGGCTCTCGCAGATCGAAGCGGACCTGACTCGGGGCGACTGGCGCGACCCGGACGCCGGGGCGGTGAACTTCGAGGAGTACGCCCTCGAATGGCTCGACCAAAGGGACCTCGCGCCCACCACTGAGGAGCTGTACCGGCGGCTGCTCCGCCTGCACCTCCTCCCGACCTTCGAGGCGTACGACCTGGACGAGATCACCCCGCCCCGCGTCCGCGCCTGGCGAACGGAACGGCTCAAGACGACCGGCGCCAAGACCACGGTGGCCAAGTCCTACCGGCTGCTGAAGGCCATCATGGAGACGGCCGTCGATGACGAACTGATCCGCCGCAACCGTGCCGCATCAAGGGAGCGGGGAAGGAGAGGGCAGCCGAACGGCGCGTCGCCACCGTCGCCCAGGTGGACGCCATTGCGGACGCCATGGGGCCGCGCTGGCGCCTCATGGTCTACATCGCCGCGTACGGTCCGGCGCGGCCGGAGGAACAGGCCGCACTGCGCCGTCCGGATGTGGACCTCGATCGGGTCGGCGTCTGGATTCGGACCGCTGAGCCTGAGCTGTGCACCGGCCACCGTGCGCCCGGCGAGACCAAGTCAGAGGCCGGGAAGCGGTTCCTCGTCTTCCCCGGCTTCATGAAGAAGGACCTCGAACGGCATCTCGCCTGGTTCGCCGAGAAGGAGCCAGACGGGCTTCTGTTCGTGGGGGAGCGGGGTGGTGCGTTCCGCCGTTCCACCTTCGGGCGGAAGTGGCGTAAGGCGCGGAAGAAGGCCGGGCTCCCGGACGACTTCCGGTTCTACGACCTTCGTCACACCGGGCACACCCTGTCCACTCGTTCCGGGGCCACCCTCAAGGACACGATGGTCCGAGCCGGCCAGTCGTCCGAGCGGGCCGCGCTGATCTATCAGCACTCCGACGACGACCGTCAGACCGAGGTCGCCGCCGGGCTGGACAAGCTGGTGCGTGCCGAGCGGCAGAAGGCCACCAGCAAAGACGCCAACGACGGCACCTACGACGGCGAGCCGCCTTCTGGTGCGCATCTGGTGCAAGGTGCCTGAACTGGTCCAGACAACAAACAACCCCCGGGCCGCTGGCCTGGGGGTTCACATTGGAGCGGGCGACGGGAATCGAACCCGCGCTCTGAGCTTGGGAAGCTCATGTTCTACCATTAAACTACGCCCGCGAGGAGCCGAGGGTGGGGTGGCTCGTCGTCGGACACTCTACCTCATGGGAGACCCTGGCCGCATATGGCCTGGGTCTTTTTGCTGTTTCCGGGGGCGTTCGGGGGTGGCGGGCAAGCGAGTTGGGGGGCGTACGGTGGGGGCGGAGTGCCGGGCGTCGGGGCGTCTGACTCATCCCCTAACGTGGCTTTTGTCGTCCACGCATCCACGTGACTGGGGAGAGGGAAGCGATGGAAACCACCGTCGTCCGGTGTGCCGAGGGGCACGTGTTCAGCACCTCGACGTTCCCGATGCAGCAGCTCGGATCCTCCCGGATCGGGCCCGGGCGGCTGTTGCGCTGTCCCCGGTGCGGCAGGCTGCGGCAGGCGGTGCCCGTGGGGCGGCAGCGGAAGGGTTGATCGACGGGGAGTGAGCGGGCGTATCCGCCGGGCGTCCCTTCGTGGAGTCCTCATCGTCGCGGGGCCGGTCCGATTGGGCCGGCCCCGCTTCGTGCGCGTAGTCTCGGCCCGTGCTTCTCTCAGACAAGGACATCCGGGCCGAGATCGATGCCGGTCGGGTGCGGATCGATCCCTACGATCCGGCCATGGTGCAGCCTTCCAGTATTGATGTACGGCTGGACCGGTATTTCCGGGTGTTCGAGAACCACCGGTACCCGCACATCGACCCCGCCGTGGAGCAGGCGGATCTGACGCGGCTGATCGAGGCCGAGGGCGACGATCCGTTCATCCTGCACCCCGGGGAGTTCGTGCTGGCGTCCACGTACGAGGTTGTCTCGCTGCCGGAGGATGTGGCCTCGCGGCTGGAGGGGAAGAGCTCGCTGGGGCGGCTGGGGTTGCTGACGCATTCGACTGCCGGCTTCATCGACCCGGGGTTCTCCGGACATGTGACTCTCGAACTGTCGAACGTCGCGACGCTGCCCATGAAGCTGTGGCCCGGTATGAAGATCGGCCAGCTGTGCATGTTCCGGCTGACGTCCCCCGCGGAGTTTCCGTACGGGTCGGCGCAGTACGGCTCCCGCTACCAGAACCAGCGCGGGCCCACGCCGTCCCGTTCGTACCAGAACTTCCACCGCACCCACGTCTGAGCCGCGGAGCCGCTGAGCGGCGCGAGAGAGGACGAGAGGGCGGCGGGAGAGAAAGATGAGAGAGAGCGAAGAGGGCTGCCGGTGAGTGACGTGAGTGACGAGCGCGAGAATCTGACGTACAGCCTCTTCGGGCAGGCCATCCGGGAGCTGGCGCAGCGGGTGGCCGACGACGGATACGAGCCGGACATCATCCTCTCGATCGCCCGGGGCGGCCTCTTCGTGGCGGGTGGGCTCGGTTACGCGCTCGACGTGAAGAACCTGCATGTGATGAATGTGGAGTTCTACACCGGCGTGGGGGAGACCCTCGCCATGCCGGTGATGCTGCCTCCCGTGCCCAATGTCGTCGACCTGAGCCGTAAGAAGGTGCTCATCGCCGACGATGTCGCCGACACCGGTAAGACGCTGAAACTGGTGCAGGACTTCTGCGCCGAGCATGTGGCCGAGGCGCGTAGTGCGGTGGTCTACGAGAAGTCGCACTCGCTGGTGAAGTGCGACTACGTCTGGAAGCGGACCGACCGGTGGATCAACTTTCCTTGGTCCGTCGAGCCGCCTGTTGTCCGCCGTGAGGGTCAGGTTCTCGACGCCTGAGAGTGGTCTCCGGGTGGTCCCGGAGCGGTACGGGCCCGGTCCGCGAGCGGGGCCGGGAGCGTCAACGCGGTGACGTGGCTGGGGTGTCGAGGTTTGAGCGCCGGGCGGCGTTCGCCGCCCGATCCCCGCACGGGTGGTTCCCTTCTCCGGTACCTGCGGGTAGGTACCGCTGGTAACAACCGTTGCCGGCCGTAGGGAGACCACCTGATGGCGCGTATGGCGCGTACGCGTACGGCGCGTACGAGATCCGCGACAGCGCTCGCGGCAGCTCTGCTCATGGTGTGTGGGGGTGCGGGTGCGGCGGCGGCCGTGCCCGGGAGCGGGGCCGGGACGAAGGCCGGGGCCGGGGCGAGGGCGGGCGGCAGTGTGAGTACGCCGCTGTCGCCGGAGCTGGAGAAGATCCGGGCCGAGGAGGCCCGCAAGCTCTACGGCAGCCCCGATGTGCGGCCCATGGCGGACCGCAAGACGAGTCTCATCTCGCTCGGTGACAGCGAGATCTCCGGCGAGGGCGTCGGCACGTACGAGCCGGGCACCGACGGGCCGGACAACTGGTGCCACAGGTCGCCCGATGCGGCTGTCCACCGTACGGGTGTGGCCGCGGATGTGACGTACAACGTCGCCTGCTCCGGCGCGAGCACCGAGAACATCCGGATCGGCGGCACCAAGCAGTACGCCGACGAACTCGTGCAGAGCGACAGCCTCGCCATCAAGGCGCGCAACACGCGGTTGAAGCAGATCATGCTCGTCGTCGGGGCCAACGACGATCTGCAGTTCGGGCCGGTGATGACCGACTGCGTCACCCGCTATCTGACGTTCCAGGGACCGTGCGAGCCGAAGTACGACCCCGGCTGGCAGGCCCGTATCGACGGGCTCGTGCCCAAGGTGGAGCGCACCGTGGGCGACCTCAGGACGGTGATGCGGGACGCCGGTTACGCCGACGGCGACTACCAGCTCGTCCTGATGGCCTACCCCAGCCCCATCGGCCCCGACATCAAGGACAACCCCAAGTTCCCCGGCAAGCTCATCGGTGGCTGTGTCGGTTACACCAGTGACGCCGCGTGGGGCCGCAACACGGCGGTGTCGAAGTTCGAGAAGGGCATCCGGCAGGCCGCAGCGCGTACCGGCGTCAGCTATCTGGACGCATCCCGCCTCTTCCACGGGCACGAGGTGTGCATGGAGAACCCCTGGGCGCGCGGGCTGTATGTGGACCTCAGCAATCCGTTCCCGCCCGACTCCAACTCCGTACGGCAGTCCTTCCACCCGAACGAACGAGGCCACGGCGCGTTCGCCACGTGCTTCACCAAGATGTACCAGGCCGGGCAGCAGGGCGTACGGGAAGCCTCCTGTGCGGACCCCGTCGGTGCCGGTCAGCCGAAGCTCTACCAGCTCGCCTGGGACGACGTCTTCAAGCCGCTGCGCAACGCGGGCACCGGCAGCTGCCTGGACGCGGACGGCGCCGCCAGCGCCGTCGGTACCGATGTGCGGGGCTGGGCCTGCGGGGCGGACAAGCGCAACCAGCAGTGGTGGTACGACGCGGAGGGCAAGGCCCTCTACGCGGGGCAGACGCACGACAGGTGCGTACAGAGTGAGGGCGGCGTCAAGGACGGTGCCGGGCTGGAGCTCGGCAACTGCTCCGGGGCCGCGGCGCAGCAGTTCGTACGCGACGGGTCGACCATTCGGCCGGCCTCGGACACGGGGTTGTGCGTGACGCTGCCCGGCGCCGAGGCACGGGCGAAGCTGGCCGCGTGCGACGGGTCGGCGGCGCAGCGGTTCGCCGGCTGAGGAGTCGGATTGCGCCGGGGCGGCCCTGGGCCGCCCCGGTCACCCGGCCGACCGGTTGAGCCGGTGACTCGGCCCACCGGTTGAGCCGGTGACCCGGCGAGCCGGTCGCCTACAGCGTGCCCAGTTTGATCAGGAAGAGCAGGGCCAGCAGTTGGATGGCGGAGGCGCCCAGCGCCTTCTGCCAGGGCAGATCGTGGGAGCGGCTGACCATCGAGGTGAACAGGACGCCGGCGAGCACCCAGGTCGCCCACCCGATGATCTGCACCAGAGGCGCGGTCCCGCCCAGGAAGAGGGCGAACAGCAACCGCGGCGCGTCCGTCAGGGACATGATCAACATGGCGAGCCCGACCGTGGGCTGCCAGGAGCCGTTGCCGCCGAACTGGCGGGCCAGGGTGTGGGTGACGGCGCCCATGATCAGCCCGGCGATCACCACGGCGACGCCGGTGATCAGTACGTACGGGACGGCCTGCGAGAGCGTCGTGTTGAGGACGTCCTCGCGGGCCTGGTCGAGGCCGAAGACCGCGAGCAGCCCGTAGATGAACGCGACGATCAGCGCGGGGCCCCACACCGCGTAGTCCCGCATCTGCCAGAACGTGGCGTTCGGCCGCAGGACGACGCCGCTCAGCAGCTGCTTCCAGTGCAGCCGTGGACCGGACGGCGGCGCGGGCGCGTCGCCCGCGTGGTACATGGCGCCGTCGGTGTACCCGTAGCCGTCCTGCGGGCCGGGCCCGCCGTCGGGCCCGTACGGACCGGGACCGCCCTCGGGGCCGTACGGATCGTGGATGCTGAACGACTGGGTGTGGCCCGGGTTGTTGGCGTACGGGTCCTGCCCGTGCCAGCCCTGCGGGGCGCCGGGCTGCCCGCCGTGCGGTGCCGGTCCCTGCGGTGCCCCGTAGCGCGGCTGCGGGTCACCGAAGTACTCCGGTTCGCCGTGCCCCGGACCGCCGCCCTGCACGGGACCGCCGCCCTGCCACGGGCCGGGGCCCGCTCCGGGGCCCGGCTGCGGGTACGGCGGACCCGACGGGTGCTGAGGGTACTGCCCATGCTGCTGCGCGCCCCGGGAGTCCCGGCCGCGTCCGCTCCTGAAACCAGCCACGCGATCGAACGTACCGTGTTCCGCGGCCCCGGCGCGCCACAGCCGGCTGAGATGGCCGGACATCGCTGCTGACCTGTGACATCCCCTAGGGGAAACCGATGGCGCGGCCCCCACCTCGGGTGGAGACGGCACTGCCCGGACCTCACCGAGGAGGAGGGCTCACTCCCCCCGGAGGCGGACGGCGAAGGTGACGACGGAGCCCTGGCCGGCCGCGTCGGCGACGGTGAGCCGGTCGGTCACCAGCTTGGCCAGCCACAGGCCGCGCCCGCTGGTCGCACCGTCCAGGCCGGGCAGCAGTTCGGGGATGACGTCCTCGGTGAAGCCGGGGCCGGAGTCGGCGACCTGGCACTCCAGCTCGTCACCGAGATGCCGCAGCACCAGCTGGCCGCCGCCGCCCGCGTGCTCGACGGCGTTGGTGGCCACGGCGTCGACCGCGACGACGAACTCGCCCCTGCGCGGCTCGTTCAACCCGGCCGAGGCGGCCCGCGCCTCGACCTCGGCGCGCAGTCTGGGCAGGTCGCGGAGGGTGAAGCGGAGGCGGCACAGCAGCTCGGGGGTCAGCATGGGACGCCCTCCCGGACGGTGGGCCGGTTCCGGGTGGCCGCACTCGGCTCGGGGCCCGGGGGCCGGTCGCTTTCGGCCGGTCCGTCCTGGGCCGTAGGACCCGGGGCCTCACGGTCCGCCACCTGGTGCTCCTCCTCGCCTTTCCAGCCGCTCCGCTCCGCGTGCGTGAGCGCGGTTAGGAGGCTAGGCCCGGCACGCTGCAATGGGTATACCGCGACCACGGTTTGGCTCGTGTGGTGCTTTAACTGATCGCATTTGACCACGACTTGCCGGAAAACGCGCAATGGCCGGCCCCGCGCACACGGGACCGGCCATCGTGAAAGCTGGAAAGCACTCGGATCAAGCCATCCGGAAGCCCGGACCGGGCAGGACCGGGCAGATCGAAACCACCCTTCCGGACCACGGCCGGGAAGCGCGCGCCGGGCCCGCCCCTCCGGCCGGGCCCGGGGGGCCGTGGCTGATTCGTGGGCCGTGGCTCCGGGCGGGGTCAGGGCCGGGTTCGCCACACGGGCCGTGGCCACCCGTCCGGGGCATGGCCGGTTGCGCCCCACGGGGCGGGGCCGGACCGGGGGCCCGGGGCTACTTCACGGGCTCCGGCTCCGGGTGGGGCCAGGGCCGTCCCTCTGGCCGGGTCCCGTCCGGCGCCGGGCCCACCCCACGGGGCAGGCCGCGCACCCTTCCCGGCCGCCCCCTGGCCGGCCCGCCCCCGGCCGGGACGGGCGGACCGGAGGGCCGGAGCGGAAGCCGGTCGGCTACTTCGCGGGCTGTGGTTCCGGTTCCGGGTCGGGTTCCGGTTCCGGGTCCTTTTCCGTCTCGCCGTCCGAGGCCGGCGGCTCGCCGGGCGTCTTCACGGAGTCCAGCAGCAGCTGGGCCACGTCCACGACCTGCAGGTTCTCCTTCGGCTTGGTGCCGGTGGCGGAGTCACCTTCGGCAGCGGCCTTCTTGCCGTTGACCGAGTCGGTCAGCATGACGAGGCAGAACGGGCAGGCCGTCGAGACGATGTCCGGGTTGAGCGACAGCGCCTCGTCGACGCGCTCGTTGTTGATCCGCTTGCCGATGCGCTCCTCCATCCACATGCGGGCGCCGCCGGCGCCGCAGCAGAAGCCGCGCTCCTTGTGCCGGTGCATCTCCTCGTTCCGCAGTCCGGGCACCCGGCCGATGATCTCGCGCGGCGGCGTGTAGACCTTGTTGTGGCGGCCCAGGTAGCACGGGTCGTGGTAGGTGATCAGCCCCTCGACCGGGGTGACCGGCACCAGCTTGCCCTCGTCGATGAGGTGCTGCAGCAGCTGGGTGTGGTGGATGACCTCGTAGTGGCCGCCCAGCTGCGGGTACTCGTTGGCGAGCGTGTTGAAGCAGTGCGGGCAGGTCGCGACGATCTTCTTCGCGGACTTCGGCTTCTTCGTGGCGTCATCGTCGTCGTCCTCGCCGAACGCCGCGTTGAGCGTGCCGACGTTCTCCTCGCCCAGCTGCTGGAAGAGGAACTCGTTGCCCAGTCGGCGGGCCGAGTCGCCGGTGCACTTCTCGTCGCCGCCCATGATGGCGAAGTTGACGCCCGCGATGTGCAGCAGCTCCGCGAAGGCCTTGGTGGTCTTCTTGGCGCGGTCCTCCAGGGCGCCCGCGCAGCCGACCCAGTACAGGTACTCGACCTCGGTGAGGTCCTCGATCGTCTTGCCGACGATGGGCACCTCGAAGCCGGTCTCCTTCTGCAGCTCCTTGGTCCACTCCAGCCGCTGCTTCTTGGCCAGGCCCCAGGGGTTGCCCTTCTTCTCCAGGTTCTTGAGCATCGTCCCGGCCTCGGAGGGGAACGCGCTCTCGATCATGACCTGGTAGCGGCGCATGTCGACGATGTGGTCGACGTGCTCGATGTCGACGGGGCACTGCTCCACACAGGCGCCGCAGGTGGTGCAGGACCACAGCACGTCCGGGTCGATGACGCCGCCCAGCCCGTTCGGCCCGTCCTCGGCGGTGCCGACCAGCGGGCGCTCGGCCTCGTCCAGCGCGCTGCGCGGAACGTCCTTCAGCTGCTCCTCGGTGGCCTTCTCCTCGCCCTCCATGGTCTTGCCGCCGCCGGCCAGCAGATAGGGCGCCTTGGCGTGGGCGTGGTCGCGCAGCGACATGATCAGCAGCTTCGGCGACAGCGGCTTGCCGGTATTCCAGGCGGGGCACTGCGACTGGCAGCGACCGCACTCGGTGCAGGTGGAGAAGTCGAGGATGCCCTTCCAGGAGAAGTCCTCGACCTGGGAGGCGCCGAAGCGGACCTCCTCCGCGTCCTCACCGTCGGCGTCGTCGAGGGCCGTCTCGAAGTCGATGACCTTGCCGCCGGACATCATCGGCTGGAGCTCGCCCAGCGCGGCGCCGCCCTTGGCGTCCCGCTTGAACCAGATGTTGAAGAAGGCCAGGAAGCGGTGCCAGGCCACGCCCATGTTGGTGTTCAGGCCGACCGTGATCATCCAGATCATGGTGGTGCCCAGCTTGATCAGCGCCCAGAAGTAGACGAGGTTCTGCAGCGTGCTGACGTCCAGCCCGTTGTATGCCGCGACCAGCGGATACGAGACGAAGTAGGCCGGGTCGTAGCTGTCCACGTGGTGGAGCGCGCCTTCGAGGCCGCGCAGCATCAGGATGGCGAGGCCGATGACGAAGATGATGTATTCGACGAAGTAGCCCTGCCATGCCTTGGAGCCGGCGAAGCGGGACTTGCGTCCCGCGCGGGAGGGCAGGCTCAGCAGCCGGATCACCATGAGGACGGCGATGCCGACGGTGGTGGCGAGGCCGATGAACTCGATGTACATCTCGTACGGCAGCCAGCCGCCGATGACCGGCAGCGTCCAGTCGGCCTGGAAGAGCTGGCCGTAGGCGTTGACGATCGTCGGGGGCAGGGTGAGGAAGCCGATCGCCACGAACCAGTGGGCGACGCCGACGACGCCCCACTTGTTCATCTTCGTATGCCCGAGGAACTCCTTGACCAGGGTGGCCGTTCGCTGCTTCGGGCTGTCCTTCCGCGTGCCGGCCGGGAGTGGCTGTCCCAGTTTGACGAAGCGGTAGATCTGCGCGATGGCGCGGGCGAACAGCGCAACGCCGACCGCGGTGAGCAGCAGCGTGACGACGATCGCGGCGAGTTGCATAGCGGCTCCTCGGAGCACGGAGGCGGCGTTTACTAAGCAGTAACTTATCCAGTCCGTACGAGACTACCCACTTGTCGCGGTCGGCTGTACCGCGCGCCCCGGTGATTTGCGTCGCCCCCGCCGCAGAGGGCTCCCTGTCCGGCCGCAGGCGTCCATGCGCGTACTGTAATCACACACCTTGAGTCCCCCTGACTCAGTCTTCTTGACGCAATTTCCCCGGTCGTGCACTCTTGAGTCAGCTTCACTCAAGACCAAGCTGGAGGAACCCGAAATGGCTCGTGCGGTCGGCATCGACCTGGGTACGACGAACTCCGTCGTCAGTGTTCTCGAAGGCGGTGAGCCCACCGTCATCACCAACGCCGAGGGCGCCAGGACCACGCCGTCCGTCGTGGCCTTCGCGAAGAACGGCGAAGTCCTCGTCGGCGAGGTGGCCAAGCGCCAGGCGGTCACCAACGTCGACCGGACCATCCGGTCGGTCAAGCGGCACATGGGTACCGACTGGAAGATCGGTATCGACGACAAGGAATTCAACCCGCAGCAGATCAGCGCGTTCGTGCTGCAGAAGCTGAAGCGGGACGCCGAGTCGTACCTGGGCGAGAAGGTCGCCGACGCGGTCATCACCGTGCCGGCCTACTTCAACGACGCCGAGCGGCAGGCCACCAAGGAGGCCGGCGAGATCGCGGGCCTGAACGTGCTGCGGATCGTCAACGAGCCGACCGCCGCCGCCCTCGCCTACGGGCTGGAGAAGGAGGACCAGACCATCCTGGTCTTCGACCTCGGTGGCGGTACCTTCGACGTCTCGCTGCTGGAGATCGGCGACGGTGTCGTCGAGGTCAAGGCGACCAACGGCGACAACCACCTCGGTGGTGACGACTGGGACCAGCGGATCGTCGACTACCTGGTCAAGCAGTTCCAGTCCGGCCACGGCGTGGACCTGGCCAAGGACAAGATGGCTCTCCAGCGCCTCCGCGAGGCGGCCGAGAAGGCGAAGATCGAGCTGTCCTCGTCCACCGAGACGACGATCAACCTGCCGTACATCACCGCCTCCGCCGAGGGCCCGCTGCACCTCGACGAGAAGCTGACCCGCGCGCAGTTCCAGCAGCTCACCCAGGACCTGCTGGAGCGCTGCAAGACGCCGTTCCACAACGTGATCAAGGACGCGGGCATCCAGCTGTCCGAGATCGACCACGTGGTGCTCGTCGGTGGCTCCACCCGGATGCCGGCCGTCGCCGAGCTGGTCAAGGAGCTGACCGGCGGCAAGGACGCCAACAAGGGTGTGAACCCGGACGAGGTCGTGGCCATCGGTGCGTCGCTGCAGGCGGGTGTGCTCAAGGGTGAGGTCAAGGACGTCCTGCTGCTGGACGTCACTCCGCTGTCCCTGGGTATCGAGACCAAGGGCGGCATCATGACCAAGCTGATCGAGCGCAACACCACGATCCCGACCAAGCGCTCGGAGACCTTCACCACGGCCGAGGACAACCAGCCCTCCGTGCAGATCCAGGTCTTCCAGGGTGAGCGGGAGATCGCGGCGTACAACAAGAAGCTCGGCATGTTCGAGCTGACGGGTCTGCCCCCGGCGCCGCGCAACGTGCCGCAGATCGAGGTCACCTTCGACATCGACGCCAACGGAATCATGCATGTCTCCGCCAAGGACCTGGGCACAGGCAAGGAACAGAAGATGCAGGTCACCGGCGGCTCCAGCCTTCCGAAGGAAGACATCGAGCGCATGATGCGCGAGGCGGAGCAGTACGCCGAGGAGGACCACAAGCGCCGTGAGGCCGCCGAGACGCGGAACCAGGCCGAGCAGCTGGTCTACACCACGGAGAAGTTCCTCAAGGACAACGAGGAGAAGGTCCCGGCCGACACCAAGTCGGAGGTCGAGACCTCCCTCGAGGACCTGAAGGAGAAGCTCAAGGGCGACGACACCGCGGCGATCCGCGAGGCCTCCGAGAAGGTCGCGGCCACCAGCCAGAAGCTGGGCCAGGCCCTCTACGCCGAGGCCCAGCAGGCCCAGGGCGGCGCCGAGGCCGGTGCCGGCGCGGCAGGCGCGGGCGCGGGCAAGCCCGAGGGCGGTGCCGCCGGCGACGACGACGTCGTGGACGCCGAGATCGTCGACGAGGACCAGAAGCCGAAGGACGGTGCGGCGTGACGGAGGAGACCGCGGGCTTCGGCAAGGAGCCTGACGTTCCCGCCGACGCCGGTGAGCTGACCGATGCCGACCGGGCCGCCGCCTCCGAGCAGGAGGCGGCGCCCGGGGCGCCGGCCGGGGAAGCGCAGCGCAGTGAGGCCGAAGTGAGCACCCAGGAGACGCAGGAAGCGGAAGGCGCCGGCCCGGAGCAGGGCGAGGCCGCCGAAGGCGGACAGGGCGGCGAGCTGGAGGCCGTGCGGACGGCGCTCAACGAGCGCACCCAGGATCTGCAGCGGCTCCAGGCGGAGTTCCAGAACTACCGCCGCCGGGTCGAGCGGGACCGTGCGGCGGTCAAGGAGATCGCCGTCGCGAACCTGCTCACCGAGCTGCTGCCGGTGCTGGACGACATCGGCCGGGCCCGGGACCACGGCGAGCTGGTGGGCGGCTTCAAGTCGGTCGCCGAGTCGCTGGAGATGGTCGCGGCCAAGATGGGGCTGATGCAGTTCGGCAAGGAGGGCGAGCCCTTCGACCCGACGGTCCACGAGGCGCTGATGCACTCCTACTCTCCGGATGTCACGGAGACGACGTGCGTGCAGATCCTCCAGCCCGGGTACCGAATCGGCGAGCGGACCATCCGTCCCGCACGGGTCGGGGTCGCCGAGCCGCAGCCCGGTGCCGCAGGCGGTACGGGCGGCAAGGGTGAGGCCGGTGCCGAGGCGTCGGCGGCTGAAGAGGAGAACGGTGGCCCGGACGAGGGCTGACCGCGTACGGGAGGAGGGACGTCGAGGATGAGTACCAAGGACTTCATCGAGAAGGACTACTACAAGGTCCTCGGCGTCCCCAAGGACGCAACCGAAGCCGAGATCAAGAAGGCGTACCGCAAGCTGGCCCGGGAGAACCACCCCGACGCCAACGCCGGTGACCCCAAGGCCGAGGAGCGCTTCAAGGACGCCTCCGAGGCGTACGACGTGCTCGGCGACCCCAAGCGGCGCAAGGAGTACGACGAGGCGCGCACCCTCTTCGGCAACGGAGGCTTCCGGCCCGGCGGCGGACCGGGCGGGCCCGGTGGTGCCGGAACGTTCAACTTCGACCTGGGCGACCTGTTCGGCGGCGGCCAGGGCGGCGGTGCCGGCTCGCCCGGCGGCTTCGGCGGCGGGCTGGGCGACGTCTTCGGCGGCCTGTTCAACCGCGGCGGCGCCGGGACCCGTACCCAGCCCAGGCGCGGTCAGGACATCGAGTCCGAGGTGACGCTCAGCTTCACCGAGGCGGTCGACGGGGCCACGGTCCCGCTGCGGATGTCCTCCAGCGCCGCGTGCAAGGAGTGCGCCGGTACGGGGGACAAGAACGGCACCCCGCGGGTGTGCCCCACCTGCGTGGGCACCGGGCAGGTCTCGCGCGGCACCGGTGGCGGCTTCTCGCTGACCGACCCGTGCGTGGAC
Source organism: Streptomyces smyrnaeus (assembly GCF_017676345.1). Lineage (GTDB taxonomy): Bacteria > Actinomycetota > Actinomycetes > Streptomycetales > Streptomycetaceae > Streptomyces > Streptomyces smyrnaeus. The sequence goes on from NZ_JAFFZM010000002.1 coordinate 305,025, forward strand.
TGCAAGGGGCGCGGTCTGATCGCACAGGACCCGTGCGAGGTCTGCAAGGGCTCCGGACGGGCGACCAGTTCGCGCACGATGCAGGTCCGCATCCCCGCGGGCGTCACCGACGGGCAGCGCATCCGGCTGCGCGGCAAGGGCGCCCCGGGCGAGCGGGGCGGACCCAACGGTGATCTGTACGTGGTCGTGCACGTCGACAAGCACCCGGTCTTCGGGCGCAAGGGTGACAATCTCACGGTCACCGTGCCGGTCACCTTCCCCGAGGCCGCACTCGGTGGTGAAGTGAAGGTCCCCACGCTCGGCGGTCCACCCGTCACCCTCAAGGTCCCGGCGGGTACGCCGTCCGGGCGCACCATGCGGGCCCGGGGCAAGGGGGCTGTCCGCAAGGACGGAACCCGTGGCGACCTACTGGTGACAGTGGAGGTCGCGGTGCCCAAGAATTTGGACGACAAGGCGAAGGACTCCCTGGAGTCCTACCGGGACGCGACGGCGGGTGAGGATCCGCGGGCCGCGTTGTTCAAGGCAGCGAAGGGAGACTGAGGTGGACGGCCGGGACGGACGCAGACGATTCGCGGCTGGGCGCTCCGCGGCGTACGAGCTGACGGACGAATCTCCTGTCTACGTCATCTCGGTCGCCGCCCAGCTCTCGGGGCTGCACCCGCAGACCCTGCGGCAGTACGACCGGCTGGGCCTGGTCTCGCCCGACCGCACACCCGGGCGGGGCCGCCGCTACTCGGCGCGGGACATCGAGCAGTTGCGCGAGGTGCAGCGGCTCAGCCAGGACGAGGGCATCAACCTCGCCGGGATCAAGCGCATCATCGAACTGGAGAACCAGGTCGCGGCGCTGCAGCAGCGGGTTGCCGAGCTGTCCGCCGCGGTCGAGGGCGCCGCGGCGGCGATGCAGCAGCGCGAGGCGCAGGTGCATGCCTCGTATCGGCGCGATCTGGTGCCGTACGAGGATGTGCGCTCCTCCAGCGCCCTGGTCGTCTGGCGCCCCAAACCGAGGGAGTAACCCCCCGGAACCCCGGTTGTGGGCAGCTTTCACCCGCTTGCGGGCACTCGGTCCGCCCGAGGTGCCCCCACGCCCTGCGGAACAGCTGCCCACAACAGGCTTACTTATTGAAGCCGTAAGAGAGAAGCTTCTTGGCGTCGGTCGTGCGTTTGGCCGCGGAGGATGAGGCCAAAACGGTGCCGATCACCGTTTTGCCGCCGCGCTTGGCGGCGAACACCAGGCAGTACTTGGCCTCGGGACCCGAGCCGGTCTTGACGCCGAGTGCGCCCGAGTAGCTGCCCAGCAGCGGATTGGTGTTCCGCCAGTTCATGTACCGGTAGCCGCCGCTCTTGGTGACCGTCTTCTGCTTGGTGGAGCGGGTCTTCACGATCGAGCGGAAGGTGGAATTGCGCATCGCGTCGCGGGTGAGCTTCGTCAGGTCGCGCGGGGTGGAGTAGTTGCGGCCCTTGCCGATGCCGTCGAACGAGTCGAAGTGGGTGTTCTTCAGCCCGAGGCTCTTTGCGGTGGAGTTCATCTTGCCGATGAAGGACTTCACCCGTGCCTTGCGGGTGCTGCCCTTGCCGAAGGTGTCGGCGAGCGCGTAGGCGGCGTCGCAGCCCGACGGCAGCATCAGACCGTAGAGCAGCTGGCGGACGGTGACCTTGTCGCCGACGATCAGTCGTGCCGAGGAGGCGGTGTTGCGGACGATGTAGTCGCTGTAGGCCTTCCGGATGGTGACCTTGCGGGAGAGGTTGAGGTTCTTGTGCGCCAGCACCACCCGGGCCGTCATGATCTTGGTGGTGGAGCCGGTGGAACGCCGGGTGTCGGCGGCCTTGGTGTAGAGGCTCCTGCCTGTGCCGCTGTTCATCACATAGCCGCCCTTGGCGGTGATGGACGGCTTCTTCGCGGCGGCGACGGTGGCCGGCGACGCCGTGGCGGCCGGGGCGGCCAGCGCGCCCGTCGTCAGTACGGCGCCGGAGGTGAGCATCACCGTGGCGACACGGTGGGTGCCAGCAATGCCAATTTTCACTTCTGTCAGCTCCAAATGCCGCTGCGGTGCGGCTCGTTGGGCGGGTACCCGGGGCCGGAAGCGGCCGGGAACTAAGAAGGATCGTAGACGTTTTTGGGTTGAGCGGAATAGACTCAACTTGTTGCATGCTGTAGGTAGCAAGCGCCATTTCCGGGGCGCGGGCACCGCTGGGGCACCCAGGTGCCCGGGGCGCCTGCAGACAGCACAGGAGGAGGAGCGCAGGAGAAGTGGACGCGGAGCTGACCAACAAGAGCCGGGACGCCATCAGCGCGGCCAACGACCGCGCGGTGAGCGACGGCCACCCCGACATCACCCCCGCCCATCTGCTCCTCGCCCTGCTCACGGGCGAGGACAACGAGAACATCCAGGACCTGATCGCCGCCGTCGAGGCCGACCAGGCGGCGCTGCGCTCGGGCGCCGAGCGGCAGCTCGCGGCGCTTCCCACGGTGCAGGGCCAGACCGTCAGCCGGCCGCAGGCCGACCGCGATCTGCTCGCCGTCATCGCGGACGCCGCACAGCGTGCCAAGGACCTCGGCGACAGCTTCGTGTCCACCGAGCATCTGCTGATCGCGCTGGCCGCCAAGGGCGGAGCCAGCGGTGAGCTGCTCAAGCAGCAGGGCGCCGACGAGAAGAAGCTGCTGGACGCCTTCAACGCGCAGCGCGGCAGCAGGCGCATCACCGACCCGGACCCGGAGGGCACCTACAAGGCCCTGGAGAAGTTCGGCACCGATCTGACCGCCGCGGCCCGGGACGGCAAGCTGGACCCGGTCATCGGCCGGGACCAGGAGATCCGCCGTGTGGTGCAGGTGCTCTCCCGTCGTACGAAGAACAACCCCGTTCTCATCGGCGAGCCCGGTGTGGGCAAGACGGCCGTCGTCGAGGGACTGGCGCAGCGTGTGGTGAAGGGCGATGTGCCCGAGTCGCTGCGCAACAAGCGGCTGGTCGCCCTCGATCTGGGCGCCATGGTGGCGGGCGCCAAGTACCGCGGCGAGTTCGAGGAACGGCTCAAGACGGTGCTCTCCGAGATCAAGGAGAGCGACGGGCAGATCATCACCTTCATCGACGAGCTGCACACCGTCGTCGGCGCCGGGGCGGGCGGCGACTCCGCCATGGACGCGGGCAACATGCTCAAGCCGATGCTGGCCCGCGGTGAGCTGCGGATGGTCGGCGCCACGACGCTGGACGAGTACCGCGAGCGGATCGAGAAGGACGCGGCACTGGAGCGCCGCTTCCAGCAGGTGCTGGTCGCCGAGCCCACCGTGGAGGACTCCATCGCGATCCTGCGCGGGCTCAAGGGGCGCTACGAGGCGCACCACAAGGTGCAGATCTCCGACAGCGCGCTGGTGGCCGCCGCGGCGCTCTCGGACCGCTACATCACCTCCCGCTTCCTGCCCGACAAGGCCATCGACCTGGTGGACGAGGCGGCCTCCCGGCTCCGTATGGAGATCGACTCCTCCCCGGTCGAGATCGACGAGCTGCAGCGCTCGGTCGACCGGCTCCGGATGGAGGAGCTGGCGCTGGACAAGGAGACCGACCCGGCCTCCGTGGAGCGGCTGGAGCGGCTGCGCCGCGAGCTGGCCGACAAGGAGGAGGAGCTGCGTGGTCTGACCGCACGCTGGGAGAAGGAGAAGCAGGGCCTCAACCGGGTCGGTGAGCTGAAGGAGAAGCTGGACGAGCTGCGCGGCCAGGCGGAGCGCGCCCAGCGCGACGGCGACTTCGACACCGCCTCCAAGCTTCTGTACGGCGAGATCCCGGCCGTCGAGCGGGAGCTCGCGGCCGCCACCGAGGAGGAGGAAGAGGCCAAGAAGGAGGCTGCCGCGGGGCAGCCGGGCAAGGCCGACAAGATGGTCAAGGAGGAGGTCGGCTCGGACGACATCGCCGATGTCGTCGCCTCCTGGACCGGCATCCCGGCGGGCCGGCTGCTGGAGGGCGAGACGCAGAAGCTGCTGCGGATGGAGGAGGAGCTCGGTAAGCGGCTGATCGGTCAGACCGAGGCGGTGCGGGCGGTCTCCGACGCGGTGCGGCGCAGCCGGGCCGGTATCGCCGATCCCGACCGCCCCACCGGCTCCTTCATGTTCCTGGGCCCCACCGGTGTCGGTAAGACGGAGCTGGCCAAGGCGCTGGCCGACTTCCTGTTCGACGACGAGCGGGCCATGGTCCGCATCGACATGAGCGAGTACGGCGAGAAGCACAGCGTGGCCCGACTCGTCGGCGCACCGCCCGGCTACGTCGGTTACGAGGAGGGCGGCCAGCTCACCGAGGCCGTACGGCGGCGCCCGTACAGCGTCGTCCTGCTGGACGAGGTGGAGAAGGCGCACCACGAGGTCTTCGATGTGCTGCTGCAGGTCCTCGACGACGGCCGGCTCACCGACGGCCAGGGCCGCACAGTCGACTTCCGCAACACCATCCTCATCCTCACCTCCAACCTGGGCAGCCAGTTCCTGATGGACCCCTTGGAGAAGGAGGAGGAGAAGCGCGAGCAGGTGCTCGCCGCGGTGCGGGCAGCCTTCCGCCCCGAGTTCCTCAACCGGCTGGACGACCTGGTCGTCTTCTCCGCGCTGGCCGGGGACGAGCTGCGGCGGATCGCCCGGCTCCAGGTGGACGCGCTCCAGGCGCGGCTCGCCGAACGGCGGCTGGAGCTGGATGTCACACCCGAGGCGCTGGACTGGCTGGCGGTCGAGGGCAACGACCCGGCCTACGGGGCGCGACCGCTGCGCCGGCTGGTGCAGACCGCCATCGGCGACCAGCTCGCGCGGGAGATCCTCGCCGGCGAGGTCCGCGACGGTGACACCGTTCGGGTGGACCGGGTCGAGGGCTGGGACGGTCTGATGGTGGGCTCGGCGCAGGGCGCGCCCGCGGCGGACTGATCCGCCACCGGAGGGGCCGAAACGCGCCCCTCCGGTACTCGCGAGGCGCAGGGTTGTCATTGCGGGGGGCTGGTGCGGGAGGATGGCCGGAGCCGTATGAAGGGAACACCCACGTGAGCATCGACCCGTCCTCGATCCCGAACTTCGGGGGCCAGCCCGAGGAGCCGGAGGAGTCCGGTCCCACCGGACCGATCATCCCCGACCAGGACCTCGTCAAGCAGCTCCTGGACCAGATGGAGCTGAAGTACGTCGTCGACGACGAGGGAGACCTCGCGGCGCCGTGGGAGGAGTTCCGCACCTACTTCATGTTCCGGGGTGAGGCGGAGCAGCAGGTCTTCTCGGTCCGTACGTTCTACGACCGTCCGCACACCATCGAGGACAAGCCCAAGCTCCTCGAGGCCATCGACGACTGGAACCGTCGCACCCTGTGGCCCAAGGTCTACAGCCACACCCACGACGACGGCAGTGTCCGTCTGATCGGCGAGGCGCAGATGCTCGTCGGCACGGGTGTCTCGCTGGAGCACTTCGTCTCGTCCACGGTCAGCTGGGTGCGGGCCTCCATCGAGTTCGACAAGTGGCTGGTGGAGCAGTTCGGCCTGGAGAAGGACATCGACTCCTCCGAGGGTGACGGCGACAGCGCCTAGGCCGTCGGCACCCCGCCCGAGGGGCCGGGCGCACTTTCCGGTGCGCCCGGCCCCTCGCGCTGTCCGCAGCCGCCCGCGCGCCCCCTGACACCCGTCAGGTACCGCGCAGCGTCCCGTGCCGGGAGACTCCTCAGCAGAGCGCGGGACCCGCGGCCGGGGGAAGCACGGGGGACGAGCGGGTCCCGCGCACGGGGGTCGCGGGCGGTCTCGGGGGAGCTCGCGAGCGCTGCGGGGCGGCGGGTCAGCCGGTGCCCGCCGCACCGCGCAGCCGCCGCACCGCGTCGGCCAGCACGCTCTCCTGTTTGCAGAACGCGAAGCGCACGTACGGTGCCCCTTCCGCTGCGTGGTCGTAGAAGACCTGGGTGGGCACGGCCACGACGCCGGCCCGTTCGGGGAGGGCCAGGCAGAAGGCGACGCCGTCGTCGGCGCCCAGCGGGCGGATGTCGGTGGTGATGAAGTAGGTGCCCGCCGGGTCGAAGACCTTGAAACCGGCCTCCCGCAGCCCGCCGGCCAGCAGGTCCCGCCGGGTGCGCAGGCCCTCCCGGAGCGCGGTGTAGTAGCTGTCGGGCAGCGCCAGTGCCTCGGCGACGGCGTACTGGAAGGGCCCGGCGGAGACGTAGGTCAGATACTGCTTGGCCGAGCGGACCGCGGTCACCAGCGCTGGGGTGCCGGTGACCCAGCCGACCTTCCATCCCGTCAGCGAGAACGTCTTGCCGCTCGACGAGATGCTCACCGTGCGCTCGCGCATGCCGGGGAAGCCGGCCAGCGGGTGGTGCGCGCCGTCGAAGACCAGGTGCTCGTAGACCTCGTCGGTGACGGCGAGCAGATCGCGCTCCACGCACAGTTCGGCGACGGCGGCCAGCTCGTCGTGGCGCAGCACGGTGCCGGTGGGGTTGTGCGGGGTGTTGAGGAGGATGAGCCGGGTGCGGTCGGTGACCGCGTCGCGCAGTTCGTCCAGGTCGAGGTGGTAGGCGCCGTCGCGGGGGCGCAGGGTGACGGGCACGCGGGTGCCGCCCGCCATCGCGACGGAGGCGGCGTACGAGTCGTAGTACGGCTCCAGCGCGATCACCTCGTCCCCGGGCTCGACCAGGGCCAGCAGCGAGGCGGCGATGGCCTCGGTGGCACCGGCGGTGACCAGCACCTCGGTGTCCGGGTCGTACCGCAGGCCGTAGAAGCGCAGTTGGTGCTCGGCCACGGCCTCCCGCAGCTCGGGGATGCCCGGACCCGGCGGGTACTGGTTGCCGCGCCCGTCCCGCAGGGCGCGCACCGCGGCCTCCCGGATCTCCTCCGGGCCGTCCGTGTCGGGGAAGCCCTGCCCCAGATTGATGGCGCCGGTCCGGGCGGCGAGCGCGGACATCTCGGCGAAGATCGTGGTGCCGAACTCGGCGAGGCGGCGGTTGAGCAGCGGACGCCCTTGCCCGGTCTCCGTCCCGGAGGCACCCCGGGCTCCCGGCGTCCCCGGGACAGCAGCTTGGCCAGCAGTCATGGCCGTCATCCTCCGGCAAGCTCTTATCTTCCTCAACCCGGCTTTGTGCCCCCACGGGACCGGGCAGGAGCCGCCTACAGCCGCGGACGGCAACACAGCTGTACGACAGCCGCATTGCTGTCCCAGGATCTCGAGGGGGAACGAGATGTCCCAAGTTCTGGTGTTCATCGGCGTGGTGGCGGTGTTCGCGTTCATCGCCGCTCTCGCCAAGTCGGCGGGGCCCAGCCGGTCCACCCGTCCCCGCCGTGGGGGCGGCTCCTGGTGGGCCGGTGGTGGCAGCGGTGGCTCGTCCTGCGCCGGGGGGAGCGGTGGCGGCTGTGGTGCCGGCTCTTCCTGCGGCGGAGGCGGCGGCGGGGGCGGCGGCTGTGGCGGGGGTGGTGGTGGCGGCGGTTGAGGGGTGTGCGCGGTGCGCACGGTCGGGTGTGCGACCGCGCCCGCGCCGGGAAGGGAACACTTGACCTCTTCCATACCTATGGGATGGAAATCCGCAGAACCTGGGTAAAAGCGCTGGGGACGCAGCGCGTTCCGTGATTCGGTGAATCGTGAACTGTCGTCCCCGAGCGCTCCCGGCCCCGGCCCGGAGGCTCGGGAGCTCGAGGGGTGGGGCGGCCCACCCTCCCTGCGTGTTTGCGGAGCCGACCCATGCTCACCACCTTGAAGACCGCCTACACCGACACCCGCGCGCACGACCTCGCCTGGGACCTGGGCCGGGCGCCGCTGCCGGCACTCGCCTGCATGGACGTCGAACTGGAGGACACCCGCGTGCAGCTGCGGCTGCTCGGCGCCTCGCACCAGGTGCTGCTCGGCGAGGAGTACGGCAGCTGCTCCGAGACCGTCGCCTGCCTGCCGGGCCGCAGCACCCCGCTCCCGCTGGGCGTCTCCAAGCGTTTCGGAGAGTGGGAGTACGAGTTCGCGGCGCGGGTCGAGAGGCTGTCACCCGGCTCGTTCGCGGGCCGCGCGCAGGAGTTGCTCGCGCTGGTCGCGGACCATCCCAACGGTTTCGCCGGTACCTTCCCGGGCGCGCCGAGCGCCTTCACCGCGCTGCTCGTCCAGCGGCACGAGGGGCAGATCCGCTGGCGGACCTGGCACTCCTATCCGCAGGAGGGCTGCCTGGTCTCGACGCGTACCCGGGTGGCCACCAGAGTGCGGGAGGGGTTGGGGGGTGTCCCGGGGCCGGGCGGGCCGGTCACGGTGCCGGTCTGCGGCCCGGCCATGGCCTGAAGGGCCGTCCCGTGCGGTGGGGCAAGGGGTACGCGTACGCGGAGTGCTCAACTCCGGTAGAAAGCACGGACGTTGAGAGTCCGGCGGCGCGGAATAGCCCCGTGTGGGTGACCTGACATGTCCGGTATGTGACGTAGCGTGCATTCATGATCGACCGTCCCCAGCCTTATGTGGACAGCGCGCGCCTGCCCGTCCCCGCAGGGTTCGGGCGCGGCTTCGTCCTCGCCTCGGTGTTCGTGTGCGCCGCCTGCGGCCTCGTCTACGAGCTCGAACTCGTCGCCGTGGCCTCCTGCCTGGTCGGCGACTCCGTCACCCAGGCGTCCGTGGTGCTCTCCGTCATGGTCTTCGCGATGGGCGTCGGCTCGCTGCTGGCCAAGCGATTGCGCTGTCACGCCGCCGCGGGCTTCGGCTATGTCGAGGCGCTGCTCGCACTGGTCGGCGGTGGCTCGGCGATAGCGCTGTACGCCTCCTTCGCCTGGCTGGGCGGGGCCCGGGTGGCGCTGGTCGTCACCTCCTTCGCCGTCGGGGTGCTGATCGGCGCCGAGATGCCGCTGCTGATGACGCTCATCCAGCGGATCCGCCGACAGGACGCGGGCGGCGCCCTCGCCGACCTGTTCGCCGCCGACTACGTGGGGGCGCTCGTCGGCGGGCTCACCTTCCCCTTCCTCCTGCTGCCGCTCGCCGGGGAGTTGACCGGCGGACTGCTCACCGGGGTGGTCAATGTGCTGGCCGGCGGCCTGGTCGTGCAGTGGCTCTTCCGGCACGACTTGACAGCCCGGGACCGTCGGCGGCTGCTGGCGGCCAACAGCTGCGTACTGGCCCTGCTGCTCGCGGGGACGGCGTTCGTCGGCCCGTTCGAGCAAGCCGCACGGGAGGCCGTCTACGGCGGCGAGGTGCGGGTCGCTGTCGACACCCCGCGCCAGGAACTCGTGCTCACCGGCGGCGCGGCCCGCAGCGAGTGGGCCGCCGCCGGCGAACTGCGGTTCTACCGGGACGGCAGGCTGGCGCTGCGGGGCCGGCACGCACGCGACGGACACCGGGCCTTCGTCCGCCCCGCCATGGCCGGCGGCCCGAACGCCCGTGTGCTGATCATCGGCGGGGGTGACGGGCTCGCCCTGCGGGAGGTGCTGCGCTCCCGCGGTGTCCGGCAGGTCACCGTGGTGGAACCGGATCCCGGTGTCGTACGGCTGGCACGGCACGACCCGGGCCTGCGCGCGCTGAACGGCGGCGCGCTGGACGATCCGCGGGTCCGCTTCGTCCACGCGGACGCCTTCGACTGGCTGCGGGACCGGGTGCGGACGGACGCGGCCCGGTTCGATGTGATCGTCTCCGCGCTGCCCCCGCCGAGTGCCTCCGCCGAGCTGAAGCTGTACTCGCAGGAGTTCTACGGGCTCGCCGCGCGGACCCTCGCCGACGAGGGACGGTTCGCGCTGCGGGCGGGCGCGCCCGGCGCCGGGTACGGCCACAACTTCTGGACGGTGCACGCCACGTTGCGCGCCGTGGGACTGGAGCCGTGCCCCTCCGCCGGTGACCGGGACCATCTGCTCGCCCGGCACGCGCACCCGGCGCCGCCCACCTGCCCCGCCCGGAAGCACCCCCGGCTGCCCCCCTCCACCCTGATGCACCCCCGCTACACCCACTGACCCTGCTCGCGAGCACGCGCGGAGCGACCGGCGGCAAAGAGGCGGCGCAGTCATATAGGTGTGGCGGACTGCGGAGTAATAGGCTCCGACCCATGGAGCACGAGGTGTACGTACCGCTATCCGTCGGCTCTGTGCGGGCCGCCCTGGCCGACAGCGCCCGCGTGGCCCGCTGCGTGCCCGGGTTCCAGCTGGCGCCGGAAGAGGCGACCGAACAGCTGCCGGGCCGCCTGAAAGTACGTATCGGCGGCTCGACCATCACCTACCGGGGCACACTCACCCTCACCCCGCGCGGCGGCACCGGCGCCACCGCGGCGCCCGACGCGCTGGAGCGGCTGGAGGTGGCCGGCAGCGGCAACGAGGCCCGCGGGGAGGGCACCGTCGAGCTCGCGCTCACCATCGAGCCCCGCTCCGCGGACGACGGCGAGGGCACCGCACTGGTGTGTGTGGGCACGGTCACCGGCACCGGCAGGCTCGCGGCGTTGGACGAGAAGACCGCGACCTCCGCGGGGGTGCGCCTGCTCGACCGGTTCGCCGCGGCGCTCGGCGACAGCATCCGCGACGAGCCGCCCGCGGGCAGCCCGGAGGCGGAGGCGGCCGACGGCGGTGGGGGCGAAGCGGGCGAAGGTCCGGTGGCCGGCGGCATCGGTGCGCCCGGCGACAACGAGCGGGCCATCCCCGGTATCCCGGAGCCGGAGCCCGAGCCGGACCGCACCCCGCTGTTCGAGACGGAGGTGCCGCCCTCCTCGCTGGGCCGCGACGACGAGTCCGAACTCGACGCCGCCCAGGCGGCGGATGCGGCGGACGCGGCGGACGGGGTGGAAGCGGCGGACGAGAGCTACGTCGCCGCGGGCGCGCCCGGTGACGCGGGCGGGCTCGGCGCGGAGGCCGCCCATGCCCGGCGCACGATGATCGGGCGCAGCGCGGAGGAGGTGGACCACGCTCCACCGCGCGGCCGTTACGCGCCCGTCCCCGCTCCCGAGCAGGCTTCGGCGACCGCCACCCTGCGCTGGGCGGCGCCCGCCGCAGCCGTTGTGGTCGCCGGCGCCGTCGTGCTCGGCCGGGCGCTGCGCCGCCGCCACTGACGGCGAGTCCGCCACAGATGGCGACCCCGCCAACCGGTGCCGCCCTCGGCTGCCGCCCGCAACCGGTGGCGCGGTACCGCCGACAGCGGGTCTTGCGGCGGCGTCGCGGACCCCGCCGTTATGGTCGCTGTATGACTGATCTGCCCACCTCCGCAGAAGCCACGTCCGTCGTGCTCGGCGCCCAGGGGACAGAGGTGACGGTCGAACCCCAGCGTGGGTGCCGACTCGCCTCCCTCCGGGTGGGCGGCACCGAACTCCTGCGCCAGGGACCGAAGTACGGGTCGTTCGTGATGGCGCCGTGGTGCGGCCGCACCGCACAGGGACGTTTCCGCAACGGCGGTGAGATGTTCCAACTGCCGCTCAACAACAGGCCGCACGCCATCCACGGCACCGTGCGGGACGCGGTGTGGCGCCAGGCGCCCGGTGCCACCGGAACGAAGGCGTCGTTCACCTATGAACTGACCGACCCCTGGCCCTGGGAGGGCCGCGTCACCCAGGTCGTCGAGCTCGCCGAGGACGGCGGTTCGCTGACCCTGAAGCTCGCCGTCGAGACCTTCGACGTCTCCTTCCCGGCGCAGGCCGGCTGGCACCCGTGGTTCCTGCGCAACCTCGGCCAGGGCGGTGAGGACGTGCGGATCGACTTCTCCCCCGAGTGGCAGGAGGAGCGGGGCGCCGACCACATCCCCACCGGTACCCGCATCGAGCCGCGGCCCGGCCCCTGGGACGACTGCTTCGGGATGCCGGGCGGTGTGGACGTCACCCTGACCTGGCCGTCCGAGCTGTCGCTGCGGATGACCTCGCGGGCCGAGTACGTCGTGGTCTACGACGAGCCGGAGGAGGCCGTCTGTGTGGAGCCGCAGTCCGGCCCCCCGAACGGGCTCAACTCCCACCCGCGCCAGGTGACTCCCATCGACCCGCTGGAGCTGACGACGACCTGGAGCTGGCAGCGGCTCTAGGCGGCTGCCGGGAGACGGTCGCGGGACGCATAGGCTGAGGCCTCATGAATGACGACGTGCGCGCCGCGCTGCTGCGACAGATCAAGGACAAGGCCGTGGTGCACGGCCGCGTCACGCTCTCCTCCGGAGCGGAGGCCGACTTCTACATCGACCTTCGCCGGATCACCCTGGACGGTGAGTCGGCGCCGCTCGCGGGCCAGGTGATGCTGGACGCGACGGCGCATCTGGACTACGACGCGGTGGGCGGCCTCACCCTGGGGGCCGACCCGGTCGCGTCGTCGATGCTGCACGCCGCCGCGGCCCGCGGTCGGCACCTCGACGCGTTCGTCGTCCGCAAGGCGGGCAAGGCGCACGGGCTGCAGCGCCGGATCGAGGGCCCGGATGTCGCGGGGCGCCGGGTGCTGATCGTCGAGGACACCTCGACGACGGGGAACTCGCCGCTCACCGCTGTGGAGGCGGCCCGCCAGGCGGGTGCCGAGGTGGTCGCGGTGGCGACGATCGTGGAGCGCGGCGCGGCTCCCGCGATGGAACGCGCCGGGGTGCCGTACGTATACGCGTTCGATTTGGACGACCTCGAACTGGGGTGAGCCCCCAGTGGTCCCCGTGCCCGCGCTCGTCGTTTCACGTGAAACCACCTGCACCTGGCCACGCGTGTCACATTCAGCGCGTGTGCCACATCCAGTACATGTGGCGCTTATGGCACACCTGTCACTTAGTGAACTTGTGAATACTCGCGTCCGGAGCATCCGGCCCCGTCTGGGAAGATGGGCACGACGATGACGTCGTTCCGTTGAGCCGAAGCCGGATTCACCACGCACACCCCAAGGAGCGGTCTGATGCCCATCGCAACCCCCGAGATCTACAACGAGATGCTCGACAGGGCGAAGGAGGGCAAGTTCGCCTACCCCGCCATCAACGTCACCTCGACGCAGACGCTGCACGCCGCGCTCCGCGGCTTCGCCGAGGCGGAGAGCGACGGCATCGTTCAGATCTCCACGGGCGGGGCCGAGTTCCTGGGCGGGCAGTACAGCAAGGACATGGTCAGCGGCGCCGTGGCGCTCGCGGAGTTCGCACACATCGTCGCGAAGAAGTACCCCGTCAACGTCGCCCTGCACACCGACCACTGCCCGAAGGACAAGCTCGACGGCTACGTCCGCCCGCTGCTGGCGGTCTCCCGCGAGCGGGTGCAGCGCGGTGAGAACCCGCTCTTCCAGTCCCACATGTGGGACGGCTCCGCCGAGACCCTCAAGGACAACCTGGAGATCGGCCAGGAGCTGCTGGCCGAGGCCGCCGCCGCGAAGATCATCCTTGAGGTCGAGATCACCCCGACCGGTGGCGAGGAGGACGGCGTCACCCACGAGATCAACGACGAGCTGTACACCACCGTCGAGGACGCCGTCCGCACCGCCGAGGCGCTCGGCCTCGGCGACAAGGGCCGCTACCTGCTCGCCGCCTCCTTCGGCAATGTGCACGGTGTCTACAAGCCGGGCAACGTGGTGCTGCGGCCCGAGCTGCTCAAGGACCTCCAGGAGGGCGTCGCGGAGAAGTTCGACAAGCCCGCGGGCAGCCGGCCGTTCGACTTCGTCTTCCACGGCGGCTCCGGCTCCACGGAGGAGGAGATCGCCACCGCGCTGCAGAACGGCGTGGTGAAGATGAACCTCGACACCGACACCCAGTACGCCTTCACCCGCCCGGTCGCCGCGCACATGTTCAGCAACTACGACGGTGTGCTGAAGGTCGACGGCGAGGTCGGCAACAAGAAGGTCTACGACCCGCGCAGCTGGGGCAAGGCCGCCGAGAAGGGCATGGCCGACCGGGTCCAGGTCGCCTGCGCCAACCTCCGCTCGACGGGCACCCGCCTGAAGTAGCAGCGCCTGAGGCAACAGCCAGAACACGATCCACAGGAAGCCCCCGGCGCGCCGGGGGCTTCCTGTGTTCGACTGCCGCCATGGAAGCCATCTGGACAAGTGTCGTCGCGGTCGGTGGCACGCTGCTGGGATCGGTGATCACCCATGTCTTCCAGCGCCTCGCCTCCCGGCGCAACGAGGAGTTCACCCGCGCCGAGGCGCTGCGCCAGGAGTGGATAGCCACCTACACCGCGTTCGCGGCGGCAGTGGAGGACTACCGCCACGGCCAGGCCACCCGCTGGTACCGCAAGACGGAGGACGCGGGCGGGGAGTCGTACAAGGAGGCACGCGACGAGGCGCACCGGCTGCGCACGGTCACCCGGCAGGCGCTCTACCGGGTCAAGCTGCTCACCCACGACCAGAGCGTCGCCCGCGCGGCCGAGCTCGCCTACCAGCAGACGATGGAGATCTCCGAGGCGGGGGAGCACTCTGAGTACCTCAGCCGGGCGCGGGGGGCTCGGGAGGCCATCGAGGCGTTTGTCTCGGTGGCCTCCCGGCTGGTGCGGTGACGCTCTCCGCTTGCCGGGCGGGGGCGCCCCGCTCAGTGCAGATAGGACGCTCCGTTCAGGTCGAGCACGGCGCCGGTCGCCCACTCGGAACCCGGCGAGTCGGCGGTGAACCAGGCGACGGCCTCGGCCACGTCGCGGGGCTCCGCGATCCTGCCGATGGGGTGGTCGGCGACGATGCGCTTGCCCTCGGGGCTGTCCAGCAGGGGCTGGGTGAGATCCGTACGGGTGAAGCCGGGCGCGATGGCGGCGACGGCGATCCGGTGCGGGCCGAGCGCCACGGCCAGCGACTGGGCCAGCGCGTGCATGCCCGCCTTGCTCGCGCCGTACGCGGGTACGTCGGGCTCGCCGCGGTAGCCGCCCCGGGAGCCGACCATCACCAGCCGGCCGCCTCGCGACCCCTCCGGACGCCGCAGCAGATGGTGTGCGAAGCACCAGGACAGATGGGCGGCGCCCAGCAGGTTCACCTCCAGGGTGCGGCGCCACAGCCGCTCCCACTCCTCCCAGGGAGTGGTCGCGACGGGGTGCTCGATGTGCACGGCCGCGTTGTTGACCAGGACGTCGACGCCGCCGAGTGTGGCCACCGCGTCGTCGAAGAGGCGTGGGATCTGCTCCGGGTCGCCCACGTCCCCGACGACGAGTGCGTGGCCGTCTCCGGCCAGGCCCGCGACGACGGACTCGCCCGCGGCGGTGTCGGCACGGCAGTGCACGGCCACCGCGTCCCCGCGTTCGGCGTGCACGGCCGCGATGGCGGCGCCGATGCCGGTGGGCCGTGAGGCCCCGGTGACCAGCACTCTCCTGCGGCGGCCGGTCCGGCTCTCCTCGGCGGTCATGCGCGCTCCTTCCTCGGCTCGTCCCCCGCCGCCTCCCTCAGCAGGCGGTGGATGCGGTGCACCGCCTCGTACACGTCCTCGAAGCGGGTGGACAGCGGCGCGGGCGAGACGCGTATCCGGTCGTGTGCGCCGTAGTCGACCAGCACGCCCGCCCGCTCGGCGATCAGCGGCACCAGCGCCCGCGCCCGCTCGTGCGCGTAGGTGAGGTGGCCGCCGCGCTCGGTGGGGTCGGACGGGCCGGCGAGGCGGAAGCCGTACGGAGTCAGCAGTTCGGCGGCGAGCCGTTGGAACAGACCGGTCAGCGCGGTGCTCTTGGCACGCATCCGCGCCGGGCCCGCCTCGCCCAGCAGCCGTACCGCGGGCCGGAGGGCGGCGAGCGAGAGGACGGGCGGGGAGCCGGTGAGGAAGCGGCGGATGCTGGGGTCGGGGTAGAAGTCGGTGCGCATGGCGAGCTGTTCGCGGTGCCCGTACCAGCCCTGCACGGGCTGGGTGAGCCTGCCGTGCAGCTCCTCGCGGACGTACAGCAGCGCGGGGGCGCCGGGCCCGCCGCACAGATGCTTGTAGGTGGAGCCCACCGCCAGGTCCGCGCCGTCCGCCGTCAGCCGCAGCGGCAGCGCCCCCACCGCGTGGCTGAGATCCCACAGCACCAGCGCTCCGGCCGCGTGGGCGATCTCCTGGACGGCGCGCATGTCGGCCAGTGCGCCCGAGCGGTGCGAGACCAGTGACAGCGACACCAGCGCGGCCCCACCCTCGACGGCCAGCCGGAGCTGGTCGAGCTGCGGTCCGCGGTCCGGGTCGGTGCGCACGACGCGCGCCTCGCGGCCGTACTCCTCGGCGAGCCCGGTCAGTACGTACTGGTCGGTGGGGAAGTTGTCGTCGTCCAGCACCACGGCCCCCGGCCGGTCACGGAGTGCGGCGGCGCCGAGCTTGTAGAGGTTGACGCTGGTGCAGTCGGAGGCCACCACCTCGCCGGGCCTGGCGCCCAGCACCGTGGCGGCCAACTCGTCCCCGACCCGCTGCGGCAGGTCGAGCCACTGGGTGCGGGCCTCGGCCAGCCGGTCTCCCCACTCGCCGCGCACCAGTGCGTCGGTGGCGTCGGCGGTGGCCGCGGGGAGGCGGCCGAGGGAGGCCCCGTTGAGGAAGACCAACCCGTCGGGTGTGGGGGCGAAGCGGGTGCGGAAGGCGGCGAGCGGGTCCGCCGCGTCCAGCTGGCGGACGGTGCTCAGCTCGACGGCCTCCTCCTGGCGGACCTTTGGGTACACGTCCTGGTATGCGGCCTGGTGGCCGTTGTGGTGCCCGTGTGTTTCCGGCTGCGTCGTCGTCATCTGCGCCCCCTTGGAATCCTCCGCCGCCTGATGTCCTCGCGCCCTCATAGCCGTCCCCGCGCCGCCCACAGGTCGGGGAAGAACCGGTGCTCGCTCACACGGCGCAGCCAGGCCACCCCGTGCGTGCCGCCCGTGCCGGGCTTGGTGCCGATGATCCGTTCGACGGTGAGCAGATGCAGGGACCGCCAGCGGCACATCGCCTCGGCCACGTCCGCCAGCGCCTCGGCGAGCCAGAACAGCTCCCCTCCGGACTCCGGCCGGGAGGGGCCCCCGCCCGGGGCGCCGCCCTTGGCGTACACCTGCGCCCACGCCCGCTCGGCCGCGTCGCTCGGCGCGTAGGGCTGCGACCAGTCGCGCTCCAGCGCCGTCGCGGGGAGCGGGGCGCCGCGCCGGGCGAGCAGCGCCAGGGCCGCGTCGTACACGCTGGGCTCCTCCAGCGCCCGGCGCACCTGCTCGGCCACCCCGGGGACGCCCAGATGCGGGCGGGCGAGCCGGGGGTCCTTGTTGCCGAGGACGTACTCCACCATCCGGTACATGTACGACTGGAGGCCCGAGGCCTGCCCCAGGCTGTCGCGGAAGGCGTTGAACTCGGTGGGTGCGAGGGAGCCCAGCACGTCCCAGGTCGAACACAGCAGCCCGGCCTCCCGCTGCACGCGGCGCAGCACCCAGGTCGCCTGCCACACCTCGTCCTCGGCCAGCAGCGACCGCACCCGCACCAGCTCCTCGTACAGGAGCTTGAACAGCAGCTCCTTGACCTGACCCAGGACGTAGAAGGGCAGCTCGGCGGGGGCGTCGGAGCGGGGCTGCTGGAGGGAGAGGAGAACGTCGATGGACTGGTAGTCGATGTACGGGGTCGAGCCGCCCGCGAACTCCACCAGGGGCTCGCCGTCGCGCAGCGCCGCCAGTCGGGCCCGCTCGGCATCGCTGCCCTTGCCGCCCGGCTCGCAGCCGTGGCCGCCGCCGTAGTTGCCGTCGCCCCCGGTGTCGCCGTCGCCGCTGTGGTTCGCAGCCGTCACGCGCCGCACCCCGCAAGCCACTTCTCGCAGGCGCGTGCGTACCGGTCGGCGAACAGCCGGTCGGGCATCGTCACCGAGGCGTACCGGCGGCCGAACCGTGCGTGGTAGGCGCCGAACCACTCCTCGTCGTCGTCCAGGAACAGTACGTCGTGGAAGGCCATGTGCCGCAGGGCGAACAGCGGTACCGGCGCCCGCGAGACCCGCAGGCCCGGGTTGCGGGCCGCGCGCTCGTCGCACGCCGGATGGAACTGACCGAGCATCAGATAGCGGCGCACCAGCTCCGGCTTGACCCTGCGGTGTGCCTCGTCCAGCAGCGGCAGCGCAGCCGCGTCCAGGCCGGTGAGGACGACGACGAAGGCGTGCAGTGTGCGGTTGCGGATCGGCCATTCCATCTGCTGGAAGGTGTCGACCATCCGGTGCACCAGCGCCACCAGATCCGCCACGTCCGGCTCCGGCCCGACCTCCCACTCCGCCACCCGCAGCGTCTCCGCCTCCATCGCCGGGCCGACGAACGGGCAGACCTGGCCGTCCCGCCCGAGCCGGCCGTGCGGCCGGCACAGAAACTCCTCGAACCAGTGCCACGCCGCTTCCCGTGGTGCCGGGCGGCGCTCGCCACTGTCCCCGTTGGATAAGTCCATACGGTAAGAATCACGCCATCCCGGGCGGGTACGGCAGACTCATCTCCGTCATCGTGTGCGGGACGCCGGGAGCCTGCTCCGGGCAGGCGTGCCTGGTGGGGCGGAGCGCAGGTGACGGGAAAGCAGGGAGGCGGTACCAGAGGCCGCTGGGACATGGCTGCTTTTGCGTGGTTGCCACCGGCCGGGCCGGGCGTTCCCCGCCTCGTCCGGGCGCGGCCACGCCACGATGGGGGCGTGGACCCCTCCTCGCGCCCCTTCCGCAGCGCCGCCGGGCTCCGCGACGCCCTCGGCCTGGCACAGGGCAACGTCCCGCGCCGGCTCACCCAGCTCTACGCGGGGCTGGTCCTCTTCGGCGCGAGCGTCGCCCTGCAACTGCGCGCCGGGCTCGGCCTCAACTCCTGGGACGTCTTCCACCAGGGCGTCGCGGAGCACACCGGGCTGAGCATCGGCACCGTCGTGGTCCTGGCCTCCGCCGCCGTGCTGCTGCTGTGGGTGCCGCTGCGGGTGAGACCCGGCCTGGGCACCGTCTCCAACGTGCTGCTGGTCGGCCTGTCGATGGACGCCACCTTGGCGCTGACCCCCACGCCGCAACCGCTGCTCGTCCGGGTCCCGCTGTTCCTGGTCGCCGTGGTGCTCAACGGAGCCGCGACCGGCCTGTACATCGCCGCCCGCTTCGGACCCGGACCCCGGGACGGTCTGATGACGGGGCTGTGCCGGGTCACCGGCCGCTCCACCCGGCTGGTGCGGACGGTGCTGGAGGTCACCGTCCTGGTCACGGGTTTTGTGCTGGGCGGTGCCGTCGGTATCGGCACGGTGGTCCACGCGCTGACCATCGGGCCGCTGATCCAGTTCTTCCAGCGGCTGTTCGCCCCGCGGGAGCCTGCGGGGGCCGCCGGGCGGGGCCTACCGGGGCAGGCGGCGCCCTGACCCCGGGGGAGACGCCAGGACGTCGGTCCGTACAGGCACACTGGGAGTCATGGCCATTCACGAAAACCTGCTCGGGGGTCCGCCCCCGACCCACCTTCCCGACGATCCCGGGCCCCGCGAGCTGCTCGCCGCCGGGACGGCACCCGCCGAGGTCGCCGCACAGCACCCCACCTCGTCGCTGGCGTGGGCACAGCTCGCCGACGACGCGTTCGAGGCGGGCCGCGTCGTCGAGTCGTACGCCTACGCGCGCACCGGCTACCACCGCGGGCTGGACGCGCTGCGCCGCAACGGCTGGAAGGGGCACGGGCCCGTGCCCTTCGAGCACGAGCCGAACCGTGGCTTCCTGCGCGCCCTGCACGCCCTCGCGCGTGCGGCCCAGGCGATCGGGGAGCACGATGAGTACGAGCGGTGCTCCTCCTTCCTGAAGGAGAGCTCACCGACGGCTGCCGCGACCCTGGGCTGAGCCGGCTGCCGGCACTGGTACCGGCGCCCGGCGCCCGGTGCCCGGTGACCGGCGTCCGATGACCGGTGGGTGTACGGCGGTGGTGAGGGCACCCGCTTCGAGGCGGGGTGACCTTGCCGCCGCCGCCGCACAGCGCGCATGATGCCGGTGGGCCCCCAGGGGCCCGAGGGGACCGGGGCTCCGATGTCTATCTGGAAGGAGCGGACCGCTACCCGGAAGCACAGCGAGTGGAGACAGCGATGTCACACGACCCCGATGCCCCGGTACTGGATTTCGCGGGCACCACACCGTACGAGGACTACGTCCGCGCCGACGTCCTCACCCACCTCCAGGACCCGCTCTCCGACGACCCCGGAGAGATGGCGTTCCTCGTCACCACCCAGGTCATGGAGTTGTGGTTCACCGTCATCGTGCACGAGTGGCAGACGGCGGCGACCCGGCTGCGGCAGGACGACATCGAGGGCGCGCTGGCGGCCCTGAAGCGGTCCACCTACGAGCTCATCTCGCTCAACGCCTCCTGGGAGCCGCTGGCGCATCTGACCCCGGCCCAGTTCAACGCCTACCGTTCGGCGCTGGGCGAGGGTTCCGGCTTCCAGTCCGCGATGTACCGGCGGCTGGAGTTCCTGCTGGGCGACAAGTCCGCCTCCATGCTGGTGCCGCACCGCGGATCGCCCCGGGTGCACGCCGAACTGGAGAAGGCGCTCCACGAACCGAGCCTCTACGACGAGGCGCTGCGCTTCCTCGCCCGGCAGGGGGAGGACGTGCCCGAAGAGGTGCTGCGCCGGGACGTCGCCCGCAAATACGAGCCCGACCCGGGCGTCGAAGCCGTATGGGTACGCGTCTACGAGGGCGACCCGGGCTCCGCGGCACACCGGCTCGGCGAGGCGCTGACCGAGGTCGCCGAGCTGGTCTGGCGATGGCGCAACGACCACCTCGTGGCGACCCGCAGGGCGATGGGGTCCAAGGTCGGTACCGGCGGCTCGGCCGGGGTCGCCTGGCTGGAGAAGCGGGCCGCCAAGCAGGTCTTCCCCGAGCTGTGGACGGCGCGCAGCCATGTCTGACCCCACCGCGGACCCCGCAGCGTTGCCTGCCGACGGACTGGCCGAGGAACTGGCCGAGGAAGCCCTCGCCCGGGACGCCGCCGACCCCCTGGCCCAGCTGCGTGAGCACTTCGTGCTCGACCCGGCCACCGTCTATCTCGACGGCAACTCCCTCGGTGCGCTGCCCAAGGCCGTCGAGGGACGGCTCGCGGACGTCGTCTCCCGGGAGTGGGGCCGGTTGCAGATCAGGTCCTGGGAGGAGTCCGGCTGGTGGACCATGCCGGAGCGGGTCGGCGCGCTGGTGGCGCCGCTCATCGGCGCGGCACCGGGACAGGTCGTCGTCTCCGACTCGACCAGCGTGAACGTCCTCAAGGCAGTGGTCGGCGCGGTGCGGATCGCGAGGCAGGACGACCCGGTACGCGACGAACTTCTCGTCGACGCGGCCACCTTCCCCACCGACGGCTACATCGCCGGGTCCGCTGCGCGGCTCACCGGCTGCACGCTGCGCGCCCTCGCGCCCGAGGACGTGCCCGCCGCGGTGGGCCCCCGCACGGCGGCCGTGCTGCTCAACCACGTCGACTACCGCACCGGCGCCCTCCACGACCTGCCCGCCCTGACGGCCGCCGTGCACGCGGCGGGCGCCCTGGCGGTCTGGGACCTGTGCCACAGCGCCGGTGCGCTGCCGGTGGGAGTGGACGCGCACGGCGTGGACTTCGCGGTGGGGTGCACCTACAAGTTCCTCAACGGCGGCCCCGGGGCGCCCGCCTTCCTCTATGTACGCGACGGACTCCAGGAGCGGTTCGACTCCCCGCTGCCCGGCTGGAATTCGCACGCCGACCCGTTCGCGATGGCGCCCGACTACGAGCCCGCGAACGGCGCGGTCCGCGGCCGGGTGGGCACCCCGGACATCCTGTCCATGGCCGCGCTGGAGACGGCGCTCGGCGTCTGGGAGGGGGTGCGGATCGAGGACGTACGGGCCAAGTCGCTGGCGCTCACCGACTTCTTCCTGCGCTGCGTCGCCGCCCACGGGCCGGCCGCCTCGGCAGGCGGTTCGGTGGTCGGCTCGGCGGGCGGGGGGCTCTCGGTGCGTTCGGTGACCCCGGTCGAACACGCGCGGCGCGGCAGCCAGATCTCCCTGCTGTGCGACCCGGCGGAGCGGGCGGAGCCGGTGATGAGGGAGCTGGGCGCGCGCGGCGTCGTCGGCGATTTCCGCCGTCCCGGAGTCCTGCGCTTCGGTTTCACCCCGCTCTACACTTCGTTCCAGGACGTCGAGCGTGCCGCCCGCGTCCTTGGTCAGGTGACCGGGGGAACGCGATGAGCCAGGACGAGTACAAGGCCCTGCTGGACCTGCAGCCGGCCGCGCCGGAGCGCCAGGAGCGGTACGGGCCGCATCCCTCGCAGGTCATCGACCTGTACGGAGAGGCCGCAGCGGGTGGCCGGGTGGTGCTGCTGCACGGCGGATTCTGGCGCGAGGAGTGGGACCGCAGCCACCTGTCACCGTTCGCCGCCGCCCTGGCGGGCCAGGGCATACCGGTGGCACTGGTGGAGTACCGCAGGATCGGCGGGGACGGCGGCTGGCCCGCGACGGTCGAGGACATCGACGCGGCCCTCGACCACCTGGGCGCGGTGCCCAGCGTGCTGTTCGGTCACTCGGCGGGCGGCCATCTGGCCCTGTGGGCGGCGGCCAAGCGGGAGCGGGCCGCCGGGCGCGTGGTCGTGCTGGCTCCGGTCGCCGACCTGGAGCGGGCCCACCAGATGCGGCTGAAGGGCGGAGTGGTCGCCGATCTGCTCGGCGGCGAGGACAAGGTCGCCTCCCTGCTGTCGGAGGCGGACCCCATGCGGCTGCTGCCCCGCCCACCGGTGGAGATCCTGCACGGCACCGCCGATCAGGAGGTGCCCATCGAGCTCTCCCGCCGCTACGCGAACAACTGGGGCGCCCGCCTCCACCTCATGCCGGGCGTGGGCCACTACTCCCCCATCACCCCCCGCACCCCCGCCTTCGACGTACTGGTCCGCTCCCTTCGCTAGTACGGCGTACACGCGTCCGGCCCCGCTGTCGGCGGGGCCGGGAGCGTGTGGACGCGCGGAGCGCCCCGGGGCATGACGGCTCAGTCGAGTTCGAGCTCGCCGATCCTCGCACCCGTGTTGAAGTCGGTGATGACGTTGTCGGAGACGTTGGTGGTCTCGAACTTCTTGATCGAGGTGGTGTCGTTGTCGCTGCTGCTGACTCGCGCGTCCAGGCTGTGCCGGCTGAAGTCCTGGGCGAACGAGGACCAGTGGCTGTCGCCGGCGAAGGCGGTGCCCGCCGAGCCGAGGACGGCGGCGGACGCCAGGACGGCGGCTGCGGTCGCGGTGCGGATGCGCATAGGTGCTCCTTGCGGGTCTGGTGCGCGGTCTCGCGCGGTTCTGCCTGTGCGTCGAGACCCCTTCCACACCTCGCAGCTGAACGATCATCATTAGTCCGTATGTGCCGGTCGTATACCCCGCACGGACGCGTCCGAGGTGCGCGGACCCCCGAATCGGCAGACACCCACGGGGCGGCTGCTCCCCGCCCGCTCGCCCCCGGCACACTTCCCTCATGAACACAGACCGGACCGAGACGGTGGAAGTCGGCGTCACCCTGGGCCTGTTCGCGGCCTGGGCGCTGCACGACGCGGAGGAAGTGGCCATGATGCCCCACTGGACCCGTACCCGCCTTCCCGAGCTGCGGGAGCGGATACCCGGCGTACCGGAGGCGCTGTGGACGCGGCTGGAGTCGATGGACGGCCGCCGGTTCGCCACCGCGGTCGGCGTCATGGCCGTCATCGTGGCGGCGGCAGCCGCGGACGGCTACCGCACGGGGGGCCGCGGCGGCTTCTACCAGGGGGCGCTCACCGGATTCGGACTGCACGGCTTCCTGCACCTCGCCCAGGCCGCCGCCACCCGCGGCTACACCCCCGGCTCGGTGACCTCCCCGCTGCTGGTGATCCCCTTCACCGCCTGGGCCCGCAAGCGGCTGCGCGCAGCGGGCGTACTCCGCCCGACGACCGCACGTGAGGTGGTGCTCGGCATCGGCGCCGCCGCAGCCGCGACGGCGGTCTCACACGGCGTCGCCGATCTGCTGCTGCGCGCCCTGGAAGGGCGCGGGCCTCAGCGCACGTAGCGCTTCAGCGGCTCCGTCTCCAACGAGATCCCGACCGGATCGGGGATGTCCACCTGCTCCCCGAACGACGCCGTGTGCAGATCGCGGTAGCGGCCTGCCTCCTGGCTCGGATTGGTGTGGACGACGACTTCGCACCGGTCGCGGTCGATGAGGAGATAGACGGGGATACCGGCCGCCGCGTACGCGGCCGGCTTCTCCCGGCGGTCCCGCTGGTCGGTGTCGGAGTCGTAGGAGGTGACCTCGACGGTCATCAGCACCCCTGCGGGGTCGGCCCACTCGCCCTGGCCCACGAAGTGGTCGATGGGTACGAGCGAGCCGTCCGGGCGCGCTCTGCCCTTGCGGCAGGCGCCGACCTTCAGACCTTGCAACGGATAGAGATCAAGCTCCGAGCGGGATTGCATGCACTGCCGCAGCAGCCACATGGTGATTGTTCCGCGATCTCCGTCCGGCGCTGCTTTCTCCGCGATCCGCCCGTCGACGAACTCCAACGTGACGGTCTCCGGGGCGGTCGAGGCGAGCCGTTCGAACTCCTCGACCGTCATACGAGACGTGCGCTCGGCCATAGCCGTCATGCTGTGCCTCCTCCAGGTGGAGGCCAGACTCACCCGCCGGGCCGACCGGCGGAGGGGGATCCCTCCCCGATTGGCCCGAACGGGTGAACGGTGGACGTGCGGGTGCTCAGAGGAAGGAGTTGATCTCGATCGTCTCGTCGCGGCCGGGGCCGACGCCGATGGCGGAGATGGGGGCTCCGGACATCTCCTCCAGGGCCTTGACGTAGGCCTGGGCGTTCCTGGGCAGGTCGCCGAAGGTCTTCGCCTTGGTGATGTCCTCGCTCCAGCCGGGCAGGTACTCGTAGACCGGCTTGGCGTGGTGGAAGTCGCTCTGGTTGTAGGGGAGCTCCGTGGTGCGCTCGCCCTCGATCTCGTAGGCGACGCAGACGGGGATCTGCTCCCAGCCGGTGAGCACGTCCAGCTTGGTGAGGAAGAAGTCGGTGAGGCCGTTGACGCGGGTCGCGTAGCGGGCGATGACCGCGTCGAACCAGCCGCAGCGCCGGTTGCGGCCCGTGGTGACGCCGAACTCGCCACCGATGCGGCGCAGTGCCTCGCCGTCGTCGTCGAACAGCTCCGTCGGGAAGGGGCCCGCGCCCACCCGGGTGGTGTAGGCCTTCAGGATGCCGATGACCCGGCTGATCTTCGTCGGGCCGACACCGGCGCCGGTGCAGGCGCCGCCCGCGGTCGGGTTGGAGGAGGTGACGAACGGATACGTGCCGTGGTCCACGTCCAGCAGCGTGCCCTGGCCGCCCTCGAACAGGACGACCTTCCCCTCGTCGATCGCGTCGTTGAGGATCAGCGTGGTGTCGGCGACGTAGCCGCGGATCTGCTCCGCGTAGCCCAGCAGCTCCTCGGCGACCTGCTGCGGGGAGATCGCGCGGCGGTTGTAGAGCTTGGCCAGCACCTGGTTCTTGAAGTCGAGCGCCGCCTCGATCTTCTGCAGCAGGATCGACTCGTCGAACAGGTCCTGGACGCGGATGCCGACCCGGTTGATCTTGTCGGCGTAGCTGGGGCCGATGCCGCGCCCGGTGGTGCCGATGCGGCGCTTGCCCAGGAACCGTTCCGTCGTCTTGTCGAGCGTCGCGTGATACGGGGTGATCAGGTGCGCGTTACCGCTGACCAGCAGCTTGGAGGTGTCGACGCCGCGCTCCTGGAGCCCGCTCAGCTCGGAGAGCAGGACCGAGGGGTCGACGACGACTCCGTTGCCGATGACCGGGGTGCACCCCGGGGAGAGGATCCCGGACGGGAGGAGATGCAGCGCGTATTTCTGGTCGCCGACGACGACCGTGTGGCCGGCGTTGTTGCCGCCCTGGTAGCGCACCACATAGTCCACGGAGCCACCGAGCAGGTCGGTGGCCTTTCCCTTGCCTTCGTCACCCCACTGAGCACCGAGCAGCACAAGTGCGGGCACAGGCGTACACCCCTTCCGGGCGGGGCATGTCCCACGTGCGGTGGCGCCACTCGGCACCCTCGCAAGAGCCGCAGGCCGGTACCCCAGATAGAGGAAGCCCCTGGCGCAACAGCGGCAGGGGCTCTTGCACCGAGAGATTACCGAACAATTCTCCCGGGTGACGAACAGGGGAGTGCCCCGAGCCGGACGGACGTACGAACCAGCACCACCTCAGTACGCAAGGGAAGTACGCATCGGAACCATCCGGATCCCTCCGGATTCATGAGGAAGGACCGTGGTGTCGGCTCCAGATTCCGCGAGGCCCCCCGCGAGCGTGGACCGGGCCGCCGGGGGCGCCCCCCGCGCGAACAGCTCGGGGGAGGTTCCGCTGCTCGTGGTCGTCGACCCGGTTGCCCGGCTCACGGACGCCGAGTCCGTCCGGATCGCCCGTGACGTGCTGCGTGCGGGCACGCCGGGGCTCAAGCTGTGTCTCCCCGACGACCCGGAGCAGACGCCGCGGCTGCTGGCCCGGCGCGGCGGCAGACGCCCCGTTCTGGTCGGCAACGACCGCGCCCTGCTGCGTGCGGTCCAGCATCTGCACGGGGAGCGCGCCCTGGCGGAGACGGCGCTGTCGGTGGTGCCGGTCGGCAACGGGCCCTCGGTCGCCCTCGCCCGCAGCCTCGGGCTGCCGTTGGACGCGGTCTCGGCGGCCCGTACGGTGCTGCGCGGCAACCCGCGAGCGCTGGACCTGCTGGTCGACGAGGAGGACGGGGTCGTCCTGGGCGGCCTGCGCACCGAAGGGCATCCGCCCGCCGCCCCGCCGCGCCCCGGGGGCACCCCCGCGTCCCCGCCCCCGCCGTGGCGGCGGATGTATCAGGCGCTGGCGCGCACGGTGCAGTCCCGCGCGGTGCAGTCCCGCAAGCCCCGTGCGGGGGAGCGCACGGCGGACGACCGGCGGGCGGCGCCGACGGCCCCCGCACCCCGTACGCCGCACCGGCACACGGTGCAGCGGCTGCGGGTGGAGGCGGACGGCGCGGTGGTGGCCGGTCCGGACCGGCCGGTGACGGATGTGACGGTGCGGACGACCGGCGCCGACGGGCTCGCCGAGGTGTCCGTCCAGCCGCTGACGGGCACGCCGGTGCGGGTACGGGCGAGAACCGTGACCGTCTCGGCGCCGGAGGGCTTCCGCTACCGCGCCGACGCCGATGCCGGGGCTTCGGCCGCCCCCGCCGAGTCCCGGACCTGGACCGTGCGCCCCCGCGCCTGGCAGCTGGTCCTGCCAGCAGGCTGACCCAGCTTCGCGGGGCAGGAGCTGCGCCCCGTCAGGGGCGCGGGGAACTGCTCCCCCAGCGGCACCCCCTCGTCGGAGCACGAGAGAGGGCTCAACCCTTGCGCGACTGCCAGCGCTTGAGCATGTCCTCCAGCCCGTGCTGCATGAATTCGAGGAACTCGGCGCTCTCCTGCACCCGGCGTCCGCCGGGGGAGTCGGTGCCGAGGGCCTCGGCGCCGGAGTTGAGGGTGACCAGCCAGCGGCTGAGCACGTTGTCTCGGTTGAGCAGGGTGCTGTACCAGACGTCCTGGTGCAGCGTGTAGCGCTCGCGGCGGGAGCCGGGGTCGCGCTGCCGGGAGATCATCCCCACCTGTGCGAGGTAGCGCACGGCGCCGGAGATGGCGGCGGCGCTGGCCTGGAGCCGTTCGCTCAGCTCGACGGAGGTGAGGGCGCCGTCCTCGGAGGCGAGCAGGCAGGCGAAGACGCGGGACGCCATGCGCTGCATGCCTGCCTCGGTGAGGTCGGCGGCGAACCGTTCGACGAAGGGGGAGACCCTCTTCTCGTAGTCCTCCACGGAGTCTTCTGCCACGTCTGTCAGCTTCTCCCT
Source organism: Streptomyces smyrnaeus (assembly GCF_017676345.1). Taxonomy (GTDB): domain Bacteria; phylum Actinomycetota; class Actinomycetes; order Streptomycetales; family Streptomycetaceae; genus Streptomyces; species Streptomyces smyrnaeus. Next base: position 332,560 of record NZ_JAFFZM010000002.1, read on the forward strand.
GCTCAGCGGTCCTGGGAACGACCCTAACGCTTCCTTAACTTCACAAATTTGTGAAATGAGCGTAGCTTCCAAAACATGAACGCGTCCATCACAGCGACCCGCTCCGCGGCGCCCGCCACCACGGCGATCTCCGTTTCCGGCCTGGTCAAGACCTTCGGCCGGACCCGTGCCCTCGACGGACTGGACCTCGAGGTCGCCACCGGCGAGGTGCACGGCTTCCTCGGCCCGAACGGAGCGGGGAAGTCCACGACCCTGCGCATCCTGCTCGGCCTGCTCCGCGCCGACACCGGCACCGCGCGGCTGCTGGGCGCCGACCCCTGGCACGACGCGGTCGCCCTGCACCGCCGGCTCGCCTATGTACCCGGCGACGTCGAGCTGTGGCCCAACCTCACCGGTGGCGAGGCCATCGACCTGCTCGCCAGGCTGCGTGGCGGCCTGGACCCCAAGAAGCGGGCCGAGCTGATCGAGCGCTTCGACCTCGACCCGACGAAGAAGGGCCGCAGCTACTCCAAGGGCAACCGGCAGAAGGTGGCCATCATCGCCGCGCTCGCCTCCGACGCCGAACTGCTGCTGCTGGACGAGCCCACCGCCGGGCTCGACCCCCTGATGGAGGTCGTCTTCCAGGACGTCATCGTCCAGGCGAAGGCCCAGGGCCGCACCGTCCTGCTCTCCAGCCACATCCTGTCCCAGGTCGAGAAGCTCTGCGACCGGGTGAGCATCGTCCGGCTCGGCAAGATCGTGCAGTCCGGGACGCTCGGCGAGATGCGCCATCTGACCCGTACGACCATCGAGGCGGAGATCGACCTGCCGGGGACGTCGGCCGGCGCGAGCTCCGAGGTGGCCGGCCTCGCCGACCTGCCCGGCGTCCACGACCTGGTGACCGAGGGCGACCGGGTGCGCTTCGCCGTCGACGGCGCCCACCTCGACGCGGCCGTACGCCGGCTGAGCGGACTCGGTCTGCGCAGCCTCGTCAGCCACCCGCCGACGCTCGAAGAGCTGATGCTGCGGCACTACGGCGACGAGCTCTCCGAGCGCGGGCACGCCCCGTCCGGCCCCGGCCCGAATGCCCCGGGCACCTCCGACCCCGCGGCGGCGGCCCAGGGCGGCTCCGCCGCCGCGCAACTCCCTGACCAGGCCGGACAGTCCACCGACTCGGCCACGGAGGGCGGATCGCGATGAGCACCGTCACCGACGCCACGCCCCGCACCGGGGCCGTACACCAGGAGAGCCGGCCGGCGGGTACCGCGCTCGCCGGTACGGGCACCCTCTTCCTGTTCGCGCTGCGCCGCGACCGGGTGCGGCTGCCCGTCTGGGTGCTGGCGGTTGTCTTCCTGACCCTCTCCACCGTCCAGAAGGCCACGGACATGGCGCCGGACGACCCGGACAAGGCCGCCGACATGGTCAAGACCCTCAGCGGCCCCGCCATGCTCGCCATGACCGGACCCGAGCACTACCTCTCCCACTTCACCCCCGCCTCCATGCTCAGCCTGCTGATGCTGGGCTACGGTGCGATCCTCGCCGGGCTGATGAGCGTGCTGACCGTCGTGCGGCACACCCGCGCCGACGAGGAGAGCAACATCGCCGAGCTCGTCCGCTCCGGCGTCGTCGGCCGGCACGCCACCCTCACCGCTGCCCTCGCCACGGCGGCGACCGCCAACGTGGTGCTCGGCCTGCTGCTGGCCGGGACGCTGCCCGCCGCCGGACTCGACGGCGCCACCGCGGGCGGCGCCGTGCTCTACGGCGCGGCACTCACCGTCATCGGCCTCGTCCTCGCGGGCGTCGCCGCCGTGACCGTGCAGCTGTCCGCGCACACCAGGGCCGCCTCCGGCCTGGCACTGTCCGTGCTGGGCGCCGCCTACGCGCTGCGCGCCGCGGGCGACGTCGGCACCGAAGCCGTCTCCTGGCTCTCCCCGATCGGCTGGATCCAGCGCGCCTACCCCTTCGCCGACAACCGCTGGTGGCCGCTGCTGCCCGCCCTCGCCCTGGCCGTCGGCACGGCCGCCGCCGGGTACGTGCTCAGCACCCGGCGCGACGTGGGCGCCGGCCTGCTGCCGCCCCGGCAGGGCAGCCCCGGTGCCTCCGCCGCACTCAGCCACCCGCTCGGCTTCGCCGTCCGGCTGCACCGCGGGCTGTTCGTCGGCTTCGGCGCGGCGCTGCTGCTGCTCGGCGCGATGTACGGCTCGCTCCTGGGTGACGTCGACGACATGCTCAAGGACCTGGACGACATCCGGGAAGCGCTCGCCGAGACGGGCGGCAGCCTCGTGGAGTCGTTCGCCTCGATGGTGATGCTCGTGGTCGTCGTCGTGGCCTCGCTCTTCGTGGTGATGGCCGCGCTGCGGCTCCGCTCGGAGGAGACCGCGGGCCGCGTCGAGTCCCTGCTGGCCACCGGCCTGTCCCGGTCCCGCTGGGTCGGCTCCCACCTGGTGGCCGCGCTGGTCGGCGGCACCCTCGTGCTGCTGCTCGGCGCGCTCGGCCTCGGCCTGGCGGGGGCCGCCTCCACGGGCGACGGCTCACTGGCCACCCAGCTGGTGGGCGGGGGCCTGGCCTACGCCCCGGCGCTGTGGGTGACCGGCGGCTTCGCCGTCCTGCTGTTCGGCTGGGCACCGCGCGCGACCGCGTTCGCCTGGGCGGTTCCCGTCTACGGCTTCGTCGTCGGCTACCTCGGCAAGCTTCTCGACCTGCCCGCCTGGCTGAACAACTTCTCCCCCTTCGGCCACGTCCCGCAACTCCCCGCCGAGGAGATGCGCTGGACCCCGATGGTGCTGCTGACGCTGGTGGCCGCCGCCCTGGTGGCAGCCGGTCTCGCGGGGTTCCGCGCGCGGGACCTGGAGACGAAGTAACGCCTCCGGGCTCGGGGCGCCCCCCGCCGGGGGCAGGGCGCCCCGGCGGCTCACCCGCCGGGCGCGTACCGCAGCGCCCGGCCGCCACTCACGTTCACCGCTCACCGCTCACGGCTTCTCCGGGTGAAGGGCCTCCATCGCGTCGGAGAGCCGTCGCAGCGCCTCCGCCACCCGGGCGAACTCGGCCTCGCCGCCGAGCTCTTCGCACAGGCGGCGGGCCAGATCGGCGTGGCCGGGGACGGTGCGCTCGACGGCGGCGCGGCCCTCCCGGGTGGGGGTGAGGAGTTTGGCGCGGCGGTGGGCCGGGTTGGGTTCGTACGCGGCCAGGCCCCGCTCGACCAGCAGGTCCGCGACGCGCTGCACGCTCTGCCGGGTGATGCCCATGGCGCGGGCTATCCCGGAGACGGGGAGCGGTTCGCGGAGCACGGCGCCGAGCACCTGCCACCAGGCGGCGGTCAGCCCGGCCGGACGGGCGATCAGCTCGGACGCCGCCAGGAACTGGCCGTTGAGCCGGAAGACGGCCAGCGCGGTCTCGCTCAGCAGCTCGGTCCCGCCCGGCGGCTGGGCCGCGACGGGCCGCTCGGCCGGGCGGCCCTGCTCAGCCGTCGGCCCCGTCATGCCTGCGCCGCCGCGAGGATCGCGTAGGCCTCCGGGTCGGAGTGCTGGTGGAGCCGGTAGAAGGCGTCCACGACGGGGGGCTCGTAGACGCCCAGCCGGGAGAGGATCTCGCGGGCGAAGGCGACGGGTTCGGTCGGTCCGGCCGTGATCAGATCGCGGTCGGTGACCGCGTCGGCGTCGCGGTAGCGGTCGCCGCCCCGGTAGCCGTTGGCCGCCTGGAGGAACTCCCGGGCGGCGCTGGTGTGCGCGCGCTCGTCGAGCAGCCCCTCGTCCGCGAGGCCGTAGACGGCTCCGCAGATGGCCGCGACGGGCACACCCGCGTGCAGGAACTCCCGCGCGGTGTACGCGAAGTCGGCGAGCGCGCCGCTGGTCCAGCTGTCGGCGCCGGGCAGGATCAGCAGCCTGCTGCTCAGGGGCCGCAGACCGTCGAGTGTCATGTCGGGCTCGATGCGCAGGCCGCCCTTGGTGGTGACGGTGTCGCCGGTGAGGCCGACGGTGCGTACCCCTCCGGGCAGGTGGGCGACGGCGTGACCGTACTCCCAGTCGGCGACGGTGTCGTACACGGCGAGATGGACGGTCATGGCGGCCTCCATGGGCGCTCGATGGCGAATGACAGAATACTGTCTTTTCGACAGCGTGCTGTCAAGTAGGAGCGTGGGCGAGCCGCCACCCGCGGATCACGCGGGCAGTGGGCGTTCGTGTACGACGTGTTTCATCACCAGCGTCGAGCTCAGCCGCTGGACGCCCGGCAGGGTGGCGAGGTTCTCGTCGTAGAGACGCTGGAAGGCGGGCAGGTCGGCGGTGACGACGCGGAGCAGGTAGTCGGGGTCGCCGAAGAGCCGCTGGGCCTGGACGACCTGGGGGAGTTCGGTGAGGGCCTGCTCGAAGGCGGAGATGGTGGTGCGGTCCTCCTGGCGCATGGTGACGAAGACGAGGGCGTCGAAGGTGAGCCCGACGGCGTCGGTGTCGACCACTGCGCGGTAGCCGCGGATGGCGCCGCTGCGTTCCAGTTCGCGCAGTCGGCGGTGGCACGGGGAGAGGCTGAGGCCTACGCGGGCGGCCAGCTCGGTGACGGTCAGTCGGCCGTCGTTCTGGAGCTCCGCAAGAATCTGCCGGTCCATGTCGTCCATGGGGAAGATTCTCCCACCAGGGGCGCGTCAGGCGACTGGATCGGGGAACACCTTCGGGGCAATTCTTCCTATTCTTCCTCTCTGTATCCGTCAGAGAGGAAGGACCGCCCGATGGCTGCCAGCTCCATAGCCGCGTTTTTCGCCGTTTCCTTTCTTCTCGTCCTCGTCCCGGGCGCGGACTGGGCGTATGCGATCACCTCGGGGTTGCGGGACCGGTCCGTGGTGCCGGCTGTCGGCGGGTTGATGCTGGGGTACGTGGGGCTCACGGCCGTCGTCGTGGCGGGGGTGGCGGCCGTGGTCGCCCGGACGCCCGGCGTACTGACGGCGCTCACCATGCTGGGCGCCGGCTATCTCGTCTGGCTCGGCGCCACCACGTTCGCCGGGGCGAAGGACGCCGGGCCGCCGCGCGCCGAGGAGGGCGCCGCCGCGGGACCGGGCGCCCGCTCCCGGGTGCTCAAGGGCGCCGGGGTCAGCGGACTGAACCCCAAGGCGCTGCTGCTGTACGTGGCGCTGCTGCCCCAGTTCGCCGACCAGCACGGCCACTGGCCGCTCGCCGTGCAGATCGGGCTGCTGGGGCTGCTGCACATGTGCATCGCGGGCGCCGTCTATCTGGGTGTGGGCTCGCTGGCCCGTACCGTCCTGCGTGCCCGCCCCACCGCCGCCCGCGTCATCACCCGGCTCTCCGGGGTCGCGATGATCCTGTTGGGCGCCGTGCTGCTGGTGGAGCAGCTGCCGCACTGAGGCGGCCGTCCCGCGGACGGTGACCGGCCGGCGCGCACCTTTCTCCTGCCGTTTCTCGTGCCGTTTCGCTTCTCGTTTGACCTCGCTCCACGCCCTCCCCGCACGCAGAAGTGGAGGGCGACATTACGCTGGCTGTCACCCTTCCGGGGGCCTCCCCGCCCGGAAGGCGTCCGTCCTGGGCCGGGCGGACACCACGCGAGTGAACCGAGGTACCGACCGTGACAATGCAGCACCCCTCATCGCCCGATCCGTCCGCCGCCTCGACAGCCACCTTCGTCCCGGACCCCGCCGCCGGTCAGGCGGTGTACGACGCCGACCGGGCACATGTGTTCCACTCGTGGTCGGCGCAGGGGCAGATCGACCCGCTCCCGGTGGCGGGCGCCGAGGGTGCGTACTTCTGGGACTACGAGGGGAAGCGGTACCTCGACTTCACCAGCGGCCTCGTCTTCACCAACATCGGCTACGCACACCCCAAGGTCGTCGCCGCGATCCAGGAGCAGGCGGCGAAGATGTGCACCTTCGCACCGGCCTTCGCCGTGGAGGCGCGCTCCGAGGCGGCCCGGCTGATCGCCGAGCGGACCCCGGGCGACCTCGACAAGATCTTCTTCACCAACGGCGGTGCCGACGCGGTCGAGCACGCCATCCGTATGGCCCGCCTGCACACCGGCCGGCCCAAGGTGCTCTCCGCCTACCGCTCGTACCACGGCGGCACCCAGCAGGCCATCAACATCACAGGTGATCCGCGCCGCTGGGCCTCCGACAGCGGTACCGCGGGCGTCGTCCACTTCCACGGGCCGCATCTGTACCGGACGCCGTTCTACTCCGAGACAGAGGAGCAGGAGTGCGAGCGGGCGCTGGCCCACCTGGAGCAGACGCTCGTGTACGAGGGGCCGCAGACCGTCGCCGCCGTGATCCTGGAGACCATCCCCGGCACCGCCGGGATCATGCCGCCGCCGCCCGGCTATCTGGCGGGGGTCCGGGAGATCTGCGACCGGCATGGCATCGTCCTCGTCCTGGACGAGGTGATGGCGGGCTTCGGCCGCACCGGCACCTGGTTCGCCGCCGACCTCTACGACGTCGTACCCGATCTGCTGACGTTCGCGAAGGGCGTCAACTCCGGCTATGTGCCGCTCGGCGGGGTCGCGATCGGCGCGAAGATCGCCGAGACCTTCGACCGGCGCCCCTACCCCGGTGGCCTCACCTACTCCGGCCATCCGCTGGCCTGCGCCGCCGCTGTCGCGACGATCCGCACCATGGCCGAGGAGGGTATCGTCGAGCACGCCGCGCAGCTGGGTGAGACCGTCATCGGTCCGGCGCTGCACGAGCTGGCCGGCCGCCACCCCTCGGTCGGCGAGGTGCGCGGCACCGGTGCCTTCTGGGCGCTCGACCTGGTGCGTGACCGGGAGACCCGCGAGCCGCTGGTCCCCTACAACGCGACCGGCGCCGACAACGCGCCCATGGCCGACTTCGCCGCTGCGGCCAAGCGCGGCGGCCTGTGGCCGTTCGTCAATATGAACCGCACCCACGTCGTACCGCCGTGCAACATCACCGAGGCCGAGCTCAAGGAGGGTCTGGACGTGCTGGACGAGGCCCTGACCGCGGCCGACGCACACACCACCGCGGGTGCCGGGGCCGCGACGGCGGACGCAGGGGGCACGGGGGCGTGATCAAACGCAGCACCCTGCGCTCGCAGATCGCCACGGCACTGCGCGACGAGATCCTGGCCGGCCGCCTCGCCACGGGCCGCGACTTCACGGTCAAGGAGATCGCCGAGCAGTACGGCGTCTCCGCGACGCCCGTCCGTGAGGCGCTGGTCGATCTCGCGGCGCAGGGGCTGCTGGACGTCGAACAGCACCGCGGCTTCAGGGTGCACGAGTTCACCTTCGCGGACTACCGGGCCATGTGCGAGGCGCGGGAGCTGGTGGTGGACGGAGTCTTCCAGGGGATCGAGGGCCCCCCGGAGCCCGCCGGGGAGCCGGCGGACGGCGCGGGCACCTCGGCGACCGCCGCCGGTGCCTCGGTCGCCCGCCGGGCGCTCGGCGGTCTGCGGCCCGAGGTGCTGGCCTCCGTACGCCGCCGCGCCGACGCCGCCGAACGCGCGGCGCGCGCCGGGGACCTCGATGTGCTGATCGCCTACGACCTGCGATTCTGGCGGGAGTTGAGCGGGCTGCTCGGCAACCCCTACGTCTGCGACTTCCTCGATCGGCTCCGCGTCCAGTGCTGGGTGTTCGCCGTCCCGGTGCTGCGCGGGTACGCCTCGCTGCGCGGCCGGCTGTGGTCCGGGCACAACGCGCTGCTGGACGCCGTCGAGTCGGGGGACGCGCGGGCGGCCCGCGAGGTCATCGCCACCTACAACCACCACGCGCTGGCCCAGGTGGGCGCGGACACCGCCACCGACGGTCCGGCGACGGGCCCGAGGGGCGCCGGCACGGACGGCCTGCGGAAAAATGCTGCGGACAACTCGGCGGCCCGCTCCGCAGAATCGGACGTATGAACGTTCATCCTGATCACGTCCGCCCCCTGGTCGCCCCCGCCGCCCGCACCGGGCGCACGCCGCTGCCGGACGGCCGGGAACTGGGGTGGGCGGAGTGGGGACCGGCCGACGGCGTTCCCGTCCTGTTCTCACCGGGCGCCGCCACCACCTGCTCCCTCGGCTTCGGCGCCGGCGTCGTCGACGCGCTCGGTGTGCGGCTGATCGCCCTCGACCGCCCGGGACTCGGCGCCTCCACGCCCGCGCCCGGCCGCACGTTCGCGGACTTCGCCGCCGACGTCGCCGCGTTCGCCGGGGCGCGCGGACTGGACCGGCCCGCGATGGTGGGCAACTCCCAGGGAGCGCCCTTCGCACTGGCCTGTGCGACCCACGGGGCGGTCCGTGCGCTGGCGGTGGTCTCCGGCGCCGACGAGGTGGCCGACCCCCGCTTCGCCGAGCCGCCCTTCACCGACGTACTCCCCGCCGACCTGTACCGCCTCACCGCGCTCGCCACCCGCGAACCGGAGGTGGCGCACACGGAGTTCGCGGCCTTCACCCCCGCGAGGATGTGGGAGATGGTGCTGGCCGGCAGCCCGCCCTGCGACCGCGCCGTCTACGAGAGCGCCGACTTCGCGGCGGCCTACCGAGGTGCGCTGCGGGAGGCGTTCGCGCAGGGCCCCGACGGTTACGCCCGCGACACGGTGCTGGCCATGGGGCGCTGGTGCATCGACCTGGCGGCGATCGGTGTGCCGGTCGATCTGTGGTACGGCGACCAGGACTTCGGCCACTCGCCCGACCAGGGGGAAGGGCTGGCGGCACGGGTTCCGGGCGCCGTACGGCGGGTTGTGCCCGGAGCGGGTGGCGCACTGCTGTGGACGCACGCCTCTGCGGTGCTGCGGGCGCTGACGGAGCGCTCCGGGGACGCACCCGGGTCCGGAACGGGTGCGTGAGCTTCACGCCCGGCAGGGGACGGACCGCAGGAGGCCGCACTACGCTGGGCTGCAGGCAGGTCCCTCACGGTATTGGAGCGCCCCTTGGCCTGTGATCTCTGGCTCGTACCCCTTGTCGATGTGCTCTGCCACAGCCCCGACAACCCCTTCTCGGAAGAGATCGCCACCTACGACAGGGCACTCACCGAGGCCGGCCTGCCCACGGTGCCCGTCTTCGGCTACATGCCGGGCCTCTCCGGCGACGTCGCCCCGGTCGCCGGCTTCGACTACGAGGCCCTGCACTATCTGCGCCGCGCCTATCTGCTGCTGGCCTCCGGACTGGAGGTCACGCCGGTGGGGGAGTTGGGCAGCGACTACGAGCAACTCCTGGAGATGTTCGAGCAGACGGCGCAGCAGTCGCATCTGGTGTGGCACTACGACCACGCGGGCGCCTACATCCCGGTGGACTTCCAGGCCCCGCTGTACGACGACGAACTGCTGGAGGGCGGCGGCCCCTTGGGCTCCAGCCACGGCCTGCTGCGGGAACTGCAGCTGGTGGGCCCGCACCTGGGGATCGACCCGGACAACCCGCCGCCGGCACCGGCCGCGCCGCTGCGCCCCACCGAACTGGACGAGCCCGCGGCCTCCGCCGCCATCGGCTACGAGGACGGCACCCCCTTCGGCAGGGAGCGGCACGTGTGGCTGAGCCTGCACGCGGCGGCCACCCGCAGTCTGGCCCAGGGGTCGATGATCGTGTTCGGCTGACCGCCTCGCGCGGACGCGCCTCCCGCACCGGCCCCCGGGCCGGGGAGGCGCGCCCCGCGAGGGCGGGGACCACCGGTCAGCCGCCCGGTGGCCGCTGGCGGGGCATGGTGGCCCAGCCCCCGGACCCGTTGGGCGGTGGAGGCAGCCGACGCAGCGGGGCGCCCCGTGTGCCGGGGCCCGCGCTCTGCGAGGCCAGCACGAGGGGGGAGCCCGCGGTGCGGAAGGAGACCATCCAGTCGACCGTTTCGGCGCGTACGGTCTCGTTCACGTCCTCCGAGAAGCGCCGCAGCACCGCGAGCGCCCGTTCGGCCGCCTCACCGGCCGTGCCCTCGGCCGGGCCGAGGACCTCGCGGACGTTCTCGGCAGCCCACTCGTACCGCAGCGTCTCCAGCCGCCGATGGATGGCCAGCGCGGCGGCGACGTCCCGCATCCATCCGGACGTCAGTCCCAGCCAGCGGTCCGCGAGGGCGCAGACGGCGGCGCACAGCAGCGCGACATAGCCGATGTAGCCGGAGCGCCCCTGCGCTAAGGCGACGCCCGCCAGGTCGGCGAGCGGCACCAGGGCGCCCACGGCGGCCCCTGCCACCACACCGCCCCGCAGCCAGCGCGCCCACCGGCGCTTGCGTACCCGGTCCGCCAGATACCACTCGACGAGGCGCATCGCCTCCTGCTCCACCCACTGGTACAGCTCTTCGAGGCGCTCGGCGGGCTCGTTCCAGTCCCCGGACGGGAACCCCCGCCCCAGCAGATCCGGCTGCTTGACCCGCTTCACCCATGCTCCTTCGTCGTGTGTCCGGCGGTCCCGGTGGTCCCGGCGCTCCGGCGGCCTCCCTTCCTACCGCCAAAAGTGGGACCACGCCGACGATCCGCGCCGATTTCCCCCCAGAAGTGGCGCACGATCGGGTATAGGGCGCCGCCGTATCACTCGTAAGGGCCGCTCAAGCGGCGCCGCACGGGCCGCTAGGGTTGGCGGCGTGAGGATTCTGGTCATTGGCGGCGGTGCCCGCGAACACGCAATCTGTCGCTCGCTCTCCCTCGATCCCGAGGTCGGCGCCGTGCACTGTGCGCCCGGCAACGCCGGGACCGCCGAGGTGGCCACGCCGCACGCCGTGGACCCGCTCGACGGTGACGCGGTCGCCGCGCTCGCCGCCTCGGAGGAGGTCCGCGCCGACCTCGTCGTCATCGGCCCCGAGGCCCCGCTGGTGGCGGGCGTCGCCGACGCGGTCCGCGAACGCGGCATCCCCGTCTTCGGCCCGTCCGCCGAGGCGGCCATGCTGGAGGGTTCCAAGGCGTTCGCCAAGGAGATCATGGCGGGCGCCGGGGTGCCGACCGCGCGCAGCTATGTGTGCACCACCCCCGAGGAGGCCGACGCCGCGCTGGACGCCTTCGGCCCGCCCTACGTGGTCAAGGACGACGGCCTGGCCGCGGGCAAGGGCGTCGTGGTGACCGACGACATCGAGCAGGCGCGCGCCCACGCCCGCGCCTGTGGTGGCGCCGTCGTGATCGAGGAGTTCCTGGACGGCCCGGAGGTCTCCCTCTTCGCGGTGACCGACGGCGAGACCGTCGTTCCCCTGCAGCCCGCACAGGACTTCAAGCGCGCGTACGACGCCGACGAGGGCCCCAACACCGGCGGTATGGGCGCCTATTCGCCGCTGCCGTGGGCGGACCCGAAGCTGGTGGACGAGATCACCACGACGGTCCTGGAGCCGACCGTGGCGGAGCTGCGTCGCCGCGGCACCCCGTTCTCCGGGCTGCTGTACGCGGGATTGGCCCTCACCTCGCGGGGTGTGCGGGTCATCGAGTTCAACGCCCGGTTCGGCGATCCGGAGACGCAGGCCGTCCTCGCGCGGCTGCGTTCGCCGCTGGGCGGGCTGCTGTACGCGGCGGCCACCGGGGCGCTCGCCGACTTCCCGGCGCTGCGCTGGAGCGACGGCGCGGCCGTCACCGTCGTGGTCGCGGCCGACGGTTATCCGGCGGGGCCTCGTACGGGTGATGTCATCGAGGGCCTGGCCGAGATCGAACAGGAGGACGGCCCTCAGGTGTACGTCCTGCACGCCGGAACCAGGGCGGACGAGGACGGCACGGTGCGCAGCGCGGGTGGCCGCGTCCTGTCGGTCACCGCGACCGGAGCGGACCTCGCCGAAGCCCGCGAGCGGGCGTACGCGGCAGTCGGCCGGGTGCGGCTGGCCGGCTCGCACCACCGCACGGACATCGCCCGGCGGGCCGCGGCGCAGGCCGCCGAGGGCTGACCCGGCAGCGGTGCCGGAGCCGGTTCCGCCGACCGCGACCCATATACCTCCGGTCCTGCCCGGGCAAGAGCTCTCCCCAAAGCCATTCCATCGAGTGACGACGCCCGCTTACGGCTGACGCCTGCCAGCGCCCCAACTATGGTTCCGGACAAGCGTGGTGGCGCCGCCGTCAGGCGTGCCCCGAGCGGTGTGCGGACGGCGTACGGGCTGCTCGCGCGCGGTGCCACCGACTGCCGGTGGACCGTCCGTCGTCCGGCGCAGCGCGCGTTGCGGTGTCGGAGCACGGTGACACAGTGGGTGGAAGCCGGAGAGCCCGGCTGCAAGCCTGGAAGGTGCGGGGGTGAGACGTGAGCGGTCCCGGTGGTCCAGTCCTCGGCCGGCGGACGGTGGCGCGCTCCGCGCGCGCCCATGCCCTGGCCGTGCTCCGGGTGCGCAGCACGGCGCTCGCCGTGGCCCTGCTCCCGGCCGCCGCCGCGGTGATCCTGTGGGTGGGGCGTACGACGGGGCAGTTCGGCCCCGGCCCCGGCTGGGAGACGGCGCGCTGGTCGGTCACCGGGCTCGCCGTGGTCGCGCTGGCCTGCGCCGCGGTCGCCGGTCTCGTCATCGCCCGGGGCCGCCCGGCCGTCTCGCCGACGGTCCCCGTCGACGAGCGCGCGGCCCCCGATCTGCACGCTCTGGTCCGCGACCTCGCCGACCGCCTGGAGGTCCCGGCCCCGTCCGCCATCGCGCTCACCCCCGACTGCGACAGCTGGCTGGAGGACCGTACGCACTCCGGCACCGCCACGGGCGAGGGCTCGGCCAGGGGTGGGGGCGGGCAGCGCGGCACGGCTCCCGTCCTGGTCATCGGGTCGCCGTTCCTGTGGTGGATGCGCGTCGCCGAACTGCGGGCCCTGCTCGCCCCCGTCGTCGCGGGCACCGGCCCCTCGGCACATCCCGACATAGCTGCCGCGCGTCGTTTCGTACGCGGTCTGGACGCGGCGGTCGCCAACGCCGAGCGCCCCATGGAGCGGCCGGACGCGTTCGGCCACGCCTCGGCCCAGGGCCCGGGGCCGCCCGGAGCGCCGGAACCTGCCGAGCAGTCCGGGCCGCACGGCACGGCCGCCCCCTCCGGTCCCCGCCCGCCCTCCGGGCCGCTCGGGCGCGCGGCGCGCGGTGGCGCGGCCGTGCTGCGCCGGGTGGTGCACCGTCTGGTGGGGCCGGTCGCCCGGCTGATGCTCCGCGCCGCCGGTCCGCACGCCGCCGCCATGGAGCAGGGCGTCGCCGCTGCCGCAGCCGACCGCGCCCAGGCCGTCGACCACGGGCTGCGGGCCGCGGCTCAGGAACAGGTCGGCCTCGCCTACGCCGGGTGGGACCGGCTGCTGACCCGGGTGGCGCTGCCCGCCTGGCGGCTCGGGCTGTGGCCCACCCGGCTGGACGCGGGGGTGGTCTGCGCGCTGACCGAGCTGTCCCGCCGCGACCGGCTCGCCGAGGGCTTCACCTCGCGGCTCGGCGAGCGCCCCGCCTGCGACCTGCTCAAGGAGCCGGGCAACGTGGACGGTGCCGTCTCGCTGCTCGCCGCCCGCCTCTTCCTGGGGCCGCGCCCACCGCTGCCCTCGGCTTCCGGACCGCACGAGGCGGCGCCGGAGTGGACCCCGGTGGAGTGGTCGGCGTATCCGGAGGAGGTCGTCGACCGCATCTGGCGTGCGGAGGCGGCCCGTCTCTTCGCCGCACTGGACACCACCGGTCCGGCGCAGCCGGCCGCCGCCCCCCGGCCCGCCGAGAGCGCGGCACCCCCGCTGGCCGTCGGCCGCCCCGCCCCGGCGACGACCGTCGGCACCGCACCGAGGACAGCCGAGGGGGACGGGCCGCTCTCCTCCCGGTACGGCAGATCCGCGCCCGACGACGGGACCGATCACGAACTGCCGGGACCGACGTTGGCCCGGGTGCTGGACCGGTTCGCGTCGCCGGGCGGTGTCGATGCGTTGGCCGCGCGTATCAGTGCGGAGGTGGCGCGCGCGGAGGCGGCGAGCGCCCCCGGTGTCATCGGTGCGAGCCCCGGCGCGGGGTCCCTGCCGGGTGCGGGGGACACACACCTCGCGCCCCTCGCCCCCATGGGGCTGCCGCTCCAGCCGCCGCGCGGCGGCAAGGAGCTGCTGGCCGACCACGTCACGGCAGCGGTCTGCTGCGCCGCCGTCGACACCGCGGGAGCCACACCGGGTCTGGACTGGTTGGACGGCCCGGCGCTGTACGTCGACGGCGAGCGGAGCAACGAGCTGGGCGCCCTGGTGCTCGCACTCGTCGAGGACGGCGAGGCGGCCGGGCTGCGGGACTGGCTGGCATCGGTCGGCGTGCGACCGGAGAAGCCCGTTCGGCTCGTCTGAAGATCATCTCCAGCCATTTAGCGACGAAGGGTGACCACACCCTTGCGTAATGTGATGTGCTGTCTGCCGTCACACCCGCGGCACAGCGGCAGCACCGTGGAACGGAGCGAGGGTGCCGGGGAGGGAGCAGCATGGGAACAGAGCGGACCGGGCAGCCCGTACGTGCGGCCGAGCGGACCGAGCAGCCCGCAGCGAACGAACAGCCCGCACCTCTCGTGGGCGGGGACGAGCCGATCCGGCGATGGGAGTCGGGCGCGCTGGCCCACGCCGTGACCGATCCCTTCGGTCAGGGCCCGCTGCCCTGGCTGCGGGTGAGTGAGAACTACTTCGAGAACGGCCGCCTCGTGCCCTGGTACGTGGACTGCGTCGACCAGGCACCGGGCCAGACCTCGTGCACGCCCGAACTGGTCCGCGAGCTGGCGGGCGGCGGCCAGACCGTCCCCAGGCCGCGCAGCCGCGGCCTGTCCGGCAACGCCCCGCCCACCGCGGACGACGTGCGCTGCCAGATCAAGGGCTTCGCCTCCGTGGCGGGCGGCACCCCGCCCGGCGAGTCCATCGACTTCCGGATCACCGTCAATCCGCCGCAGCCCTTCAGCGTCGACGTCTACCGCATCGGCCACTACGGCGGCGCGGGCGCCACCAAGATCACCACCAGCCCGCGGCTGTCCGGCATCATGCAGCCCGCGCCGCTCACCGCCGAGCGCACCGTCTCCTGCCACCACTGGTGGCTCTCCTGGCGGCTCCAGATCCCCGACTACTGGTCGACCGGCGCCTATGTCGCCGTCATGACCACCGCCGACGGGCACCGCTCGCACATCCCCTTCACCGTTCGCGACCGGGACCCCGCCGATCTGCTGCTCGTCCTCCCCGACGTCACCTGGCAGGCCTACAACCTCTTCCCCGAGGACGGCCGCACCGGAGCCAGCCTCTACCACGCCTGGGACGACCAGGGGCGGCTGCTGGGCGAGAGCGAGGCGGCGATGACCGTCTCCTTCGACCGCCCCTTCGCGGGTTCGGGCCTCCCTCTGCACGTCGGCCACGCCTACGACTTCATCCGCTGGGCCGAGCGGTACGGCTACGACCTGGCCTACGCCGACACCCGCGATCTGCACGCCGGACACATCGACCCCACGCGCTACCGGGGACTGGTCTTCCCCGGTCACGACGAATACTGGTCCGTGCCCATGCGCCGGGCGGTCGCGCGCGCCCGCGACGCGGGCACCGCGCTGGTCTTCCTGTCCGCCAACACCATGTACTGGCAGGTCGAACTCGACGCGCTGCCCTCCGGCGCCCCCGACCGGTTGCTGACCTGCCGAAAACGGCGCGGGCCCGGGCGCCCCGCCCTCTGGCGCGAACAGGGCGAGCCCGAGCAGGGGCTGCTGGGCATCCAGTACGTCGGCCAGGTCGCCGAGCCCTATCCGCTGATCGTCCGCAACGCCGAGCACTGGCTGTGGGAGGCCACCGGCGCCTACGAGGGCGACGAACTGCCCGGCCTCGTCGCCGGCGAGGCCGACCGCTACTTCCCCCGCACCGCGCTCCCCGAGCACACCTGGCGGATCCTGCTGGCGCACTCGCCCTACCGCGACCGCGGCGGCGCCCTGCGCCACCAGGAGACCTCCCTGTACCGCGCCACCTCCGGCGCCCTGGTCTTCTCCTCCGGCACCTTCGCCTGGTCCCCCGCCCTGGACCGCCCCGGCTACATCGACTCCCGTATCCAGCGCGCCACCAGCAATCTGCTGGACCGCATCTGCAAACGGGACTGAGCCCGCGCGGGCAGCGCCGCCGTCGGCACGGGTCCGGCCGCTGACGCGTGGTGGCCGCTGCGGGCGGGTGGGTGAATCGTCATGGTGAGAAGCCCCCACGGTGGGCACCGCTGACCACCTCCCTCAACTGACAAGGAAGAATCGGGGCACCCGCCGAGGTAAGTCGGCTGCCCCAGGGAGGAAAGAACGTGACGGGATTCGTCGAAAAGCCCGAGCCCGCCCAGGTCCCGGGCCTGGTGCACCTGCACACGGGCAAGGTGCGCGACCTCTACCGGAACCAGGACGGCGATCTGGTGATGGTCGCCAGCGACCGGCTGTCCGCGTTCGACTGGGTCCTGCCGACCGAGATCCCGGACAAGGGCCGCATCCTCACGCGGCTGTCCCTGTGGTGGTTCGAGCAGCTCGCGGACATGCTGCCTCACCATGTGATCAGCACGGACGTTCCCGCGGGTGCCCCCGCCGACTGGGAGGGCCGCACGACCGTCTGCCGCTCCCTGCGCATGGTGCCCGTCGAGTGCGTGGCCCGCGGCTATCTCGCCGGGTCCGGGCTGGCCGAGTACCAGGAGTCCCAGACGGTGTGCGGGCTCGCCCTCCCCGACGGCCTGGAGAACGGCTCGGAGCTGCCTGGCTCGATCTTCACCCCCGCCACCAAGGCGGACGTGGGCGAGCACGACGAGAACGTCGCCTACGAGGAGGTCGCCCGCCGGGTCGGCCCGGAGACCGCCGCGGCACTGCGCCAGTCCACCCTCGCCGCGTACGACCGCGCCCGCGACATCGCCCGGGAGCGGGGCATCATCCTGGCGGACACCAAGTTCGAGTTCGGCTGGGACGACACCGGCACCGGTGACGGCACGGGCGACGGCGAGCCGGTGCTCACCCTCGCCGACGAGGTGCTCACCCCCGACTCCTCCCGTTTCTGGCCCGCCGACCAGTGGCAGCCGGGCCGCTCCCAGCCCTCGTTCGACAAGCAGTACGTCCGCGACTGGCTGGTCTCCCCGGAATCGGGCTGGGACCGCACCTCCGAGCAGCCGCCGCCCGCGCTTCCCGACGAGGTCGTGGAGGCCACCCGCGCCCGCTACATCGAGGCGTACGAACGCCTCACCGGCGTCCCCTGGAGCTGACGCCGCGCAGCCGACAGCCTTCAGCCGCAGCAGCGCGCGGCAGGGCACCCGGCAGACAGCACGACAGCGGCCCCGGTCGCAGGACCGGGGCCGCTGTCGTGCTGTGCTGTGCATCCCGAGCGGACGACGAGGCTCGAACTCGCGACCTCAACCTTGGCAAGGTTGCGCTCTACCAACTGAGCTACGTCCGCACATCCCACGCCCGACCCGAGCGGGCCGCCGTGGTGCGCGGCCCAGTATAGCCGGACCTCACCCGGGTCCGGGACCGTGCCGGGGGCTGCTCAGATCCAGCCGCGCTCGCGGGCCATCCGGGCCGCCGCGTGGCGGTTCTCGGCCCCCAGCTTGGCGGCGGCGGCCGAGAGGTAGTTGCGGACGGTGCCCTGGGTCAGCGACGCCTGCTCGGCGATCTCCGCGATCGGCGCCCCGTCCGCGGCCAGCTCCAGCAGCTCCGCCTCGCGGGCGGACAGCGGCGAGTCGCCCGCGCTGATGGCGTCGGCGGCCAGCTCCGGGTCCACATAGCGGCTGCCCCGGTGGACGGTGCGGATGATCTCCGCGAGCTGCTCGGCGGACGCCGTCTTGGGCACGAAGCCCCGGACCCCCGCCGCCAGCGCCCGCTTGAGATGGCCGGGCCTGCCGTGACTGGTGACGATCATCGTCCGGCAGGTGGGCAGGGAGTCCCGCAGCGCGACGGCCACCCGTACCCCGTCGGCGCCCGGCATCTGGAGGTCGAGTACGGCCACGTCCGGCCGGTGCGCCCGCGCCATGGCCAGCGCCTCGGGCCCGGAGGCCGCCTCGGCGACGATGCTCAGATCGTCCTCCAGCGCCAGCAGGGCGGCCAGCGCGCCCCGGATCAGATGCTCGTCGTCCGCCAGCAGCACCCGGATGGCCGCCGGGTGCTGTCCCGTTCCCTGGTCACTCAAGGCCCTCTCCCCTCACCGAACCCGCCGTCTCACCGACGTCGGCGTGGGCGCGGGCGTGGGCGTCGGTGTCTGTGTCCGTGTCGGTCTCGGTGTCTGCGTCTGTGTCGGCGAGCACACCCGCATCCGGTTCCCCCACCGGTGGCACCGCCCGGTGGCCACGGGAGAGCGGAACCTCGGCCCGCAGCCGGAAGAGCCGCGCGGCCTCGTCCCGTTCGGCGGTCAGGGCGCCGTCCAGGGCCGCCAGCCGCTCGCTCAGACCGGTGAGGCCGGAGCCACCGGGGGTGGGCTCGGGCCGCAGACCGTCGTTCTCCATGATCAGCACGGCGGTGTCGGCCGCACCGGCCATGAGGCGGATCGCACAGTGGCTCGCCTCCGCGTGCCGCAGCACGTTGGTGGCGCCCTCCCTGACGACCCAGCCCAGCGCCGACTGCGCCCCGGGCGACAGTTCGAGCTCGGCGGACTCGATACGGCAGTCGACCCCGGCGGCCCGCAGCACCGCGCGGGCCCCGGCGAGTTCGGTCTCCAGGCCGGTCTCGCGGTATCCGCGGACGACGGCGCGCACCTCGCTCTGCGACTGGCGCGCCAGCCGCTGGACCTCCTCCATGTGCGCGAGAGCCGACTCCGAACCCCGCCGGGCCAGTTGGGTCGCCAGCTCGCTCTTGAGCGCGATCACCGACAGATTGCGGCCCATCACATCGTGCAGGTCCCGGCTGAAGCGCAGCCGCTCCTCCGCGACGGCCAGCCGCGACTGGGCCTCCTTGGCCTCGTCGAGCTCCCGCATCACGGCCAGGTACCAGGCGGAGCAGCGCGGCGAGAAGATCCCGACCAGCCCGCCCAGGCCCAGTACGAACAAGGTGCCCAGCAGGGACGGCCACGCCATGCCCGCCGCCGCGAAGAGGCAGCAGACGAAGAGGCAGCCGCCGGCCGTCACGGCCGCCGACCGGCGCCGCGATACGACCAGCCCGTACACCCCCGTCACGCTCGGGACGCCGGCGAACAGCGCCATCGCCGGCTCGGCGGCGTCCCCCACCCAGTCGCGGGCGACCAGCACCGTGACCACCGCCGTGGTGAGGGCGAACGTCACCGTGGCGGCGGCCAGCAGGCGGCGCGGGGCCTCGCCGAGCCCCAGATAGAAGTCGATCCCGCGCGGCAGACCGCGCACCCCCAGCACGCACTGGACGACGGCCAGCACGACGACGACGCCGCTCAGCGTCTTCGCCGACTGCTGGTCGTCCACCTGGACCAGGAACTGCGGCATCCCGCCGACGAAGTAGATCCACGGCGTGAGCAGCAGCATCCAGCGCGTCGAGACCTCGACCTGCTCCAGCTTGCTGCGCTGCTGCCACTTCCGCTGCTTGTGCCGACCCCAGCGGATCATCGGCGACCGCCTCTCGTTCCTGTCCCACCTACGGCACACGGTATGCGGCCCCCGACCGGACCGACCCGACGGCCGGTCAGCGGCGGGGCTCCCACCGGAGACGGCCGCCCGGACGGCCGGTCAGCGGCGGGGCTCCCACCGGAACCGCTTGGCGACCGCGTACGCGCCCAGCGCCGTCCACGCCAGCGCGACCGCCAGCGACCGCAGCGTCTCCCCGCCACCTAGCTGCTCCGTCCAGGCACCGCGCAGCAGGTCCGTGATCGGCGTCATCGGGAGCCAGCGGCAGATCTCGGCGATCCGGTCCGGGTAGATCTCCAGCGGCACGAAGACCCCGGAACCGGCGAACGTCGCCAACATCAGCGGCATCGGCGTGAGCTGCGCCAGCTCCGTCGTCCGGGTGAAGGCCGACGACGCGGCGGCCAGCACCGCCATCAGCACCACGCCGAGCACCAGGCCCGCCAGCAGCAGGTCCGGCCGGGCCGGCGCCCCCGCATCCAGCAGCAGCGCCCCGCCGGCCAGCAGCAGCGCCGACTGGAGGAGACCTATGGTGACGGACGGCAGCGCGGCGGCACCCAGAATCTCCCCGTCGGCCGCCTCCCCGGTGC
Source organism: Streptomyces smyrnaeus (assembly GCF_017676345.1). GTDB lineage: Bacteria > Actinomycetota > Actinomycetes > Streptomycetales > Streptomycetaceae > Streptomyces > Streptomyces smyrnaeus. Next base: position 352,449 of record NZ_JAFFZM010000002.1, read on the forward strand.
GCAGCCGTTTGAGCACCAACTCCTCGCGGCGCCCCACATAGACACCGACGAGATTGCTGTAGACGGCGAACAGCAGCACCATCCCCACCGCGCCCGGCAGTACGGCCGTACCCACCGAGAGCCCGGTGCCCGACAGATCGGCCTGCTCGGCGGTGGTCTTCAACGAGAAGGTGAGTACGGTCGGCAGCAGCAGCGCCACGAACAGCGCCGGCCTGTTGCGTATCAGCAGCGTCAGCTCCGCGCGGGCCAGCGCCCGCACCCGCCGCGCCGACAGGCTGCTGATACGGGGCCGGCTCCCCCGCTGCGCGGCCCGTGCCGTGGTCGTCGTCCCGCTCATGCCGGAACCTCCATGACCGCTCGCTCGTCCCCGTGCCCCGGCCGGTTGCCCGCCTGGGCGATCTCCAAGAACGCCTCCTCCAACGAGGCCGACCTCGCCTGCAGGCCCTCCAACGCGACGCCGTTCTCGCGGGCCCACAGCAGCAGATCGGTCAGCGCCGGCTGCAGTTCGTGCGTCTTGACCGTCACGCTCCGCCCGTCCGCCGCGGCCGGAACGCTCAGCGGCAGCCGCTCGGGGGCGACCCCCGCGGGCAGCCGGAAGGTGATCCGCGAGGGGCGCTGCGCCACCACCTGGTCCGGGGTGCCGGACGCCACGATCCGTCCGGCCTGCATGATCGCCAGCCGGTCGGCGAGCTGCTCGGCCTCCTCCAGATAGTGCGTGGTCAACAGCACAGTCGTGCCCTCGGCCCGAAGCCCGCGCACCAGATCGGCGGTGTCCCGGCGCCCTTCGGGGTCCATCCCGGTCGTCGGCTCGTCCAGGAACAGCACCTCGGGCCGCCCGATCAGCGCCAGCGCCAGATCCAGCCGTCGCCGCTCGCCCCCGGACAGCTGCTTGACCCGTACGCCGGTCCGCCCGCCCAGCCCGACGAGTTCGAGCGCCTCGCCCGGGGGCCGGGCGTCACTGGTGACGCCCGCCCACATCGCGGCGGTCTCGGCCACCGTCAACTCGGAGGGAAAGCCCCCTTCCTGCAGCATCACGCCGGTACGGGGCCGCACCAGGGCCCGCTCGCCGAACGGATCGAGCCCCAGCACCCGTACGGTCCCCGCGCTGGGGCGGGCCAGCCCTTCCAACACCTCCACGGTGGAGGTCTTACCGGCTCCGTTGGTGCCGAGCAGCGCGAAGATCTCTCCCTCCCGCACGGAGAAGGAGATGTCACGCACCGCCTCGAACCCGCCCTCGGCCGCCCCGGCACGTCGCCCGGCCCTCACCGGCCCCGCGTAGCGGCGTTTCAGTCCCTCGACCTCGATCGCATCCATGCCTCCAGGCTTCCGCCGAACCGGCCGCGGGGGCAGTGCACGCGGTCATGGGTACGGATGACAAACGTCATCCCGGGGCGCCGTGGACGGTACGGCGCGGGGGAAGTTCCTGGGCACACACGGCGCGTGCGGTACGCGGCTCACCCGAAATCACAGGCGGATCGCTCCGAGCAGCCGCTCCCACGGGAACGCCGCTGCGTCCCCCTGCTTCGGCCGGTGCGGCTCGCCCGGAGCGAACACCACCCGCACACCCTGCTCGCGCAGGGTCACCACGGCGCGGCCCACGGCGGGCTGTGCCCCCCAGTGCTGTCGACCAGAACGGTGCGGCTACGACCGGTACGCCCAGGTGGACGGCCTCCGCAGGAATTCCCAACGCGGCAGTGTCGGTGATTCCGGCGGCCCACTTGCACGCACTTGTCGTCGTCAACGGCGCGACGAGCATCGCGTCCGCCTCGGGCAGGCCGCCCGATTCGCCGGGGAGCCCGGACCAGCGGTTCGTGCCCGGCTGCAACGCACACCCGAATGCTTAAGCCCACCGGCTGATGTTCCGTAGCCCACAGCAGCAGCGAAACCGGGCACCTCAGCGTTCCAACCCAGCCGCTCATCGAACCGGGCCACCGAGTGGAACTCCTCAGCCAACCGGTCCGCGTACACCTCGGCGTACACCGCGAGGAGCTGCGGTTGATCCCGTCCAGGTCATCAGCCCCGCGACGCCGGATTCGCAGCTTGGTCAGCACGCTCCCGTCTGGTCTGTGTGCAGGAGTGCGCAAGTCAGATCCATCCATCAACGCGGCAGCACCTCAAAGGCGTTCCTGACCGACGTGCGCATAGTGCTCTGGTCGCCCCCTAAGGCCCTCCGGGCACGGAGACCGCTGCGGCCCTCCCAACGCAGGCGTACCGTTTTGAGTGTCGAGGGTCAGAACGGAGAACACGTATGCCGGAGAGCAGCGACACGCACATCGGCACTCGTCTCCGCGAGGCGAGGAAGCGCGCTGGACTGACGCAGCGGGGGTTGGCTTCCGCGTCCGGGGTGTCCGTCTCCTTGATCCGCAAGTTGGAGCAGCAGGAAGTCCAGGAAACGCGGTTGGAGACGGCACGGGCGTTGGCCGTCGCGTTGCGCGTGCCGACCAGCGCGCTGTTGCGCCGTGACGACGGAATGGACGACGCGGAGCCTGTCGGGCCCTGGGAGCAGGTACGTGCGGCGCTCACCGCACCGCGGCAGCCGTCTGATGTGACGGACGCCGAACCCACTGCGCGGGGGCTGGGCGCAGCCCTGCGGGCCACAGAGCCGCTGTTCGCGGGCGACCGGTTCGCGGAACTGGCCGTAGTGCTCCCTCATCTGCTGCGCGATGCCGATGCTCTGGACGACGAAGAACCACATACTCGTGCGATCCGGGGCCGGTTGCTTCAGCTGACGGGATGGCTGTTGACGCAGAACCGTCAGTTCGAGGCGGCGAATCATGCTCTTGACCGGGCGCAAGCCGAGGCTACTGACCGGCTGGACGGCGCGGCAACAGCCACCATCCAGTGCTGGCTCCTTCTGCGAACCGGTCGCGTGGGTGAGGCTCGCGAGCTGGCCGAGCGGTGGGCGGACGAGACCGAGCCGCGGCTGTCTCGGGCGACGGCGGACGAACTGGCGAGCTGGGGCTGGCTGATGCTGCGCGTCTCGGCGGCGTCGGTGCGCGACGCACGCCAAGGCCAGGCGGCGGATGCCCTCCGTATGGCGAGCGCTGCGGCTGCGGCCTTGGGCCGCGAACACTCGCCGGAAGGCGACTGGCTGCGCACTTTCGGTCCCACCACAGTGGTACTGAAAGCCGCCGAACACGAGGCGGTGACGGGGCGCCCGGATCGTGTGCTGGCGGCCTCCGAGCAGGTACCGCTCGATGAGCTGCCGCGCACGTCGAACAATCGCAACAGGCACCTTCTCGATGTCGCCGATGCCCACGCACGGCTTCGCCGGTACGGGGAAGCCGTGGACGTACTGCGAGAGATTCAGGCCGCGTCCCCTCAGTGGTTGCCGCAGCAGCGCTACGCCCGGGACATTCTTGGGCGGATCGTTCGGCGGCGCCGCACGCTGACTCCGGAGATGCGCGGGCTTGCTGATGCCGTCCGGCTACCTCTGTAGGCCGTAACTCGCGTGACCGCGTTGGCACTTCGGGGACGGCGTTGCGGAAAGTGCCATGGTGAGCAGTGCCGCAGTGGTCCTACGGTCAGTGATCAGACGATCACCGTCGAAGTCGCCGGGAGAGGTCCCGATGCAGAGACCACTGAGGGCATCCATGAGGGCGCAGACCGAAGGTAAGCGTGAGGACGTTGGTGACCGCCTGTCCCACGGATCGGGTCGCCACGTGAGCTCGGTCGACCAAGGCCACGAGGGCCCGTACGGCACGTGCCGTGGCTGCGGTAGGCCGATCCGGCTGACGACCATTGAGGAGAACGGGACCAGGGTGATCCGGGCCCGTTGCTGCCCGCAATCGGAGGCGCCCCGTGGCTGAGAACCGTGAGCGGCCGGTCGTGAGGGCTGAGGATCCGGCGCGGCAGATCGGACCGCAGTTCGAGGCGGTCCGGCCGCTGCGCCGGGCCCCTTCACCTGGCGATCCCGCTGTTCCCGCTGTTCCCGGCGACCTCCTGGTCCTGGTGGCCGAAACCCTGGGGCGCAGCGGTGCCGGTACGGACACCGCTCCCATGACGCCTCGCGGCTGGGTGGAGGTGACGGACACCGAGCGGGCCGCGGCCCTCACCGTTCTCGCATGGCGGGCGCGGGGCGCCGAGATGCGGCATCGGGCCACGCACGACGCCAGCCGACTGGCCGCATGGGCGGCGGCTGAGGCCGCTGTCTGGCACAAGTCGTCCACCCTCGCGGACCACTACTTCCATGTGCCGTCCGGTCGGCTGTCGGGCATCATCCCCGCGCAGGTGCAGTTGGAGGCCGCGGTGCGGTTGCTGGCCGCCGCACGGACCGGCGTGCTGCCGCCTGCCCCCTACCGCTGCGCGGTCTGCGGCACCGACCGGAACCTCCGGGTGCGCAGCTATGAGCGGGGGTCCGGGCCCGGCCGGGAGGAGTTGCTCTGCCCGATCTGCACGGGGCTGCCCGCCGATCCGGACGAGATCCCCGAGGGCGTGGACGCGCTCTGCCGGTGGCTGCGGCAAGGCCGCGCGCGGGCACAGCAGCGCCCGCCGCACCGCATCTGACCTCCGCAAAGGCCTCCGGCCTCGGGCAAGCCGCCACGCACGGGGGCCTGGGGAGTCCGCTCTGGGGGGCTCCGCTTTGGGGGCTCCGCCTGGGGGAGCCGTCTGGGGGCTCCGCCTAGGGGGCTGCCGCCCTGTGGTCGCGGATTCGTCTTCTCGCTCCGCTCGTGGCACGCCGGTGGGGGTGGGCCGAGGGTGCGACCCCATTTTGGGAAAGGTGGTGCGGGCGTGCTTCGTGCGCCCCCAGATGAGGCGTGCGCCCGGGTGGTGCGGGAGGGGGCAACGCAGAAACGCCCGGCTGGGAGACCAGCCGGGCGTTTCATCGAAGTGAGCGGACGACGAGGCTCGAACTCGCGACCTCAACCTTGGCAAGGTTGCGCTCTACCAACTGAGCTACGTCCGCATTGCCTCCACCCGGCTCTCACCGAGTGGCGCGACCAATACTCTACCTGATCGTTTCCGATCGGCGGTCGGTACTGGAGAGCGGGTGACAGGAATCGCACACTGCGCCTCCCTCTTGGAAAGAGGGCGCTCTACTACTGAGCTACACCCGCACGCTTGCTTGAGGTCCTCCCTTTCGGGTGGCTCCCTCGCGGCGTGCCTTGACTCTAGCCGATCACCCGGGGTCCCTGGCAAGTCGAGTCCCGGACCCCGTCGTTCCGGCTGCGGGGCCGGACTGCCGAGCGGCGCCGGACCGCCCCTCGCGGCAGCGATCCGGCGCGGGAGGGGAGCAGCTGTCAGAGGCTCCGGCGGGGGAGGAACGGCATGCCGCCGCCCGGCGTCGAGTCCCGCGGGGAGGGCGCCGCTTGCCCCGCGCCGCGTTCCCGTGTGCACGTTCCGTGCGCTCTCGCTCCTCGCGGCGTCCCTCCCGTCCCGTGCGGCGAGCAGCCACCGGGGGGGGCGTCCACCGGCCGGAGGCCGGAAAGGCGCGGGGCGGGAGGGAGCGGGACGGTCGCAGGCGGGTGGCAGCCTCGGCTCAGCCGGCGGCGCGGAACGCCTCGTAGACCTTCTTGGGGATGCGCCCCCGGGCGGGCACGTCGAAACCGTTCGACTCCGCCCAGGCGCGCACCGCACGGGGGTCCGGGTCGATGGAGGTCCGGCGGTAGGTCTTGCCGGACCTGGCCCGCTTGCGGCCGGCCTCGACGAAGGGTGCCAGCTCGGTGCGGAGCCGCTTGGCGTTGTCGGAGTTCAGGTCGATCTCATAGGTCTTGCCGTCGAGGCCGAAGGAGACCGTCTCCGCCGCTTCTCCGCCATCGATGTCGTCGGAGAGCATGACTACTACGCGCTGTGCCACGGATATCGGTCCTTCCTCAGGATCACGAAAGGGGGTCACCCGGCATTACGGCGTCGTCACAATGCCCCCCGCCGACCGGCGGGTATGCGGGGCGAACCCGAGTAGGAGACAGGTTCTTATTCAACTATGTGCCGCACCGGCACCGGAGTGCAAAGGATGCACAAAGATTGCAGCCCGCGGAATTGATTCCGGTTCCGGCCGCAATCGGGACCCTACTTTTTTCCCGCCGATTTTCCCAGTGCTTCGCGAAGTCCTACCAGGATCGGCACAGAACACAGTACACATATCAACGCGCGTAGATTCTGATGCCGGGTACGCTGGCCAGCGCAGCGCCCCGCTAAGCACTAGGAGTACCTGTGGCTCGCGTCGTCGTCGACGTCATGCTGAAGCCGGAGATCCTCGACCCCCAGGGACAGGCGGTGCAGCGCGCACTGCCCCGCCTGGGTTTCGAGGGTGTCTCCGATGTCCGCCAGGGCAAGCGCTTCGAACTCGAAGTGGAGGGCCCCGTGGACGGGGACGCCCTCGCCCGCATACACGAACTCGCCGAGACCTTTCTGGCCAACACCGTGATCGAGGACTTCACCGTCCGCGTCCAGGATGCGGACGGCAACGAACGTCCCGTCGAGGCGGGCACGGATGCCGCGTCCGAGGGAGCAGTGGCGTGACCACCCGTATCGGCGTCGTCACTTTTCCCGGTTCCCTCGACGACAGCGACGCGCGCCGCGCCGTCCGTATCGCGGGTGGAGAAGCCGTCGCCCTCTGGCACCGCGACAAGGACCTGCGCAAGCAGCAGGTCGACGCGATCGTGCTGCCGGGCGGATTCTCCTACGGCGACTATCTGCGGTGCGGCGCAATTGCCCGGTTCTCGCCCATCATGGAGTCGGTCGTCGAACAGGCGAAGGCCGGAATGCCGGTGCTCGGCATCTGCAACGGTTTCCAGATCCTGTGTGAAACCCATCTGCTGCCCGGTGCGTTGACCCGCAACGACCATCTGCACTTCGTCTGCCGCGACCAGCGGCTCCGCGTGGAGAACGCCACGACCGCCTGGACCTCGGACTACGCCGACGGCCAGGAGATCGTCGTCCCGCTCAAGAACGGTGAGGGCGGCTACGTCGCCGACGAGCGCACCCTGGACGAGCTGGAGGGGGAGGGCCGCGTCGTCTTCCGCTACCTCGACGGCAACCCCAACGGGTCGCGCCGCGACATCGCCGGAATCACCAACGAGGCCGGGAACGTGGTCGGCCTCATGCCGCATCCCGAGCACGCCGTGGAGGCCCTGACCGGGCCGACGACCGACGGGCTCGGATTCTTCACCTCGGCCCTGAAGAAGCTGGTCGCCTCATGAGTCCCCAGAGCCACAGCCACACCCTCGACACCGTCAAGCACGCCGAACAGACCCCTGAGGCCGAACTGCCCTGGAAGGAGCTCGGCCTCAAGGAGGACGAGTACGCCCGGGTCCGGGAGATCCTCGGCCGCCGTCCCACCGGCGCCGAGCTGGCCATGTACTCGGTGATGTGGTCCGAGCACTGCTCCTACAAGAGCAGCAAGGTGCATCTGCGGCAGTTCGGCGAGAAGGCCCCGACCGAGGGCCCCGGCGCGGAGGCGATGCTCGTCGGTATCGGTGAGCAGGCCGGCGTCGTGGACGTCGGCCAGGGCTACGCGGTCACCTTCAAGGTCGAGTCGCACAACCACCCCTCGTACGTCGAGCCGTACCAGGGCGCCGCCACCGGCATCGGCGGCATCGTCCGCGACATCATCGCCATGGGCGCCCGCCCCGTCGCCGCCATGGACCCGCTGCGGTTCGGCGCGGCCGACCACCCCGACACCAAGCGGGTACTGCCGGGCGTCGTCGCCGGCATCGGCGGCTACGGCAACTGCCTGGGTCTGCCCAACATCGGCGGCGAGGTCGTCTTCGACCCCTGCTACCAGGGAAACCCGCTGGTCAACGCCTTGTGCGTGGGTGTGATGAAGCACGAGGACATCCACCTGGCCAAGGCCGCGGGCACTGGCAACAAGGTCATCCTCTACGGCGCCAGGACCGGCGGCGACGGTATCGGCGGCGCCTCCATCCTGGCGTCCGAGACCTTCGAGGACACAGCGGGGAAGCCCGCCAAGCGCCCCGCCGTCCAGGTCGGTGACCCCTTCCAGGAGAAGCTGCTCATCGAGTGCACCCTGGAGGCCTTCCACGCGGACCTGGTCGTCGGCATCCAGGACCTGGGCGCGGCGGGTCTGTCCTGCGCCACCAGCGAGCTGGCCTCCAACGGCTCGGGCGGGATGCAGGTCGAGCTGGACACCGTGCCGCTGCGCGACTCCTCGCTCTCCCCCGAGGAGATCCTGATGTCTGAGTCTCAGGAACGGATGTGCGCGGTCGTCGAGCCGGAGAAGGTCGACCGCTTCCTGGAGATCTGCGAGAAGTGGGAGGTCACCGCCACCGTCGTCGGTGAGGTCACCGACGGCGACCGGCTGGAGATCTTCTGGCACGGCGAGAAGATCGTCGACGTCGACCCCCGTACGGTCGCGCACGAGGGCCCCGTCTACGAGCGCCCCTACGCGCGCCCCGACTGGCAGGACGCGCTCCAGGCGGACGACCCGGCGAAGCTGCCCCGCCCCGCGAGCGGCGAGGAGCTGCGGGCGGCGACTCTCGCGCTGGTCTCCTCCCCCAACCAGGCCGCCAAGTCCTGGATCACCGACCAGTACGACCGCTACGTCCTCGGGGACACCGTCCTCGCGCAGCCCGAGGACAGCGGCATGATCCGGATCGACGCCGAGACGGGGCTGGGCGTCGCCGTCGCCACCGACGGCAACGGGCGCTACGCCAAGCTCGACCCGTACGAGGGAGCGCGGCTGGCGCTCGCGGAGTCGTACCGCAACGTCGCCGCCACCGGCGCACGCCCCCTGGCCGTCACCGACTGCCTCAACTTCGGCTCCCCCGAGGACCCGGCCGCCATGTGGCAGTTCGCCGAGGCGTGCCGGGGGCTGGCCGACGCCTGCAAGGAGCTGGGCACCCCGGTCACCGGCGGCAACGTGTCGCTCTACAACCAGACCGGCGAGGCCGCCATCCACCCGACCCCGGTGGTCGGCGTGCTCGGCGTCATCGACGACGTCACCCGGCGCACCCCGATGGCGTTCCGTGACGAGGGCCTGCTGATCTACCTCCTCGGCGAGACCAAGGAGGAGTTCGGCGGCTCGGCCTGGTCCCAGGTCGCCCACGGACACCTGGGCGGCCGGCCGCCCCAGGTCGACCTGGAGCGGGAGCGGCTGCTCGCGGAGATCCTCATCTCCGCGTCCCGCGACGGCATGGCCGACGCGGCGCACGACGTCTCCGACGGCGGTGTCGTCCAGGCCCTCGCCGAGTCCTGCCTCAAGGGCGGCAAGGGCGCCCGCATCGTCGTACCCGACGGGCTCGACCCCTTCGTCTTCCTCTTCTCGGAGTCGCAGGGCCGGGCGCTGGTGGCCATTCCGCGCAGCGAGGAGGTGCGGTTCACCGACATGTGCGCCGCGCGCGGGATGCCCGCGGCGCGGATCGGCGTCGTGGACGGCGAAGCGCTGGAGATCCAGGGTCGGTTCACCCTGCCGCTGGACGAGCTGCGCCGGGAGCACGAGGCCACGCTCCCGGGGCTCTTCGGCTGACGCCCGCGCCCCTGCCCGCCCCGGAAGAGGGCGGGCAGGGGCTTTCTCCCTCTCGTTCCCGGGCGGGACGGGCTAATCTCACGCGTATGCCGCCTGCTCGACGCGCCACCACCCCCTCTGGAAGAGACCGGCGTACCTACGACCCGACCCGCATCCGCACCGCGCTCATCAACCAGGTCGAGGCCGTGGCCGACGCCGCGCACCGCCTCACGCCCGAGCAGCTCGCCCTCCCCTCCGGGCTGCCCGGATGGGACGTGCACCATCTGCTCGTCCACATCGCCGGGCAGATCGACGCGGTGCCCCACTTCCTGGCCCGCCCGGAGACGGAGGTGACCAGCAGGGCGCCGCAGGTCTCCCTGTCCCGCTGGGCCGTCTCGACGGCCGCCCTCGCGGAGGAGCTGGACGCGGACACCCGCCAGGACGCGGCGGCCTCCCCCGAGGCGACGGCCCGTATCGACCGGGCCGTCGCCGATCTGGAGCCGGTCATCGAGTCGGCCGTCCGCGAGGACCTGCTGATCCCGCACGACTTCGGCCCGATGCGGATGCTGGACTTCACCGTGACCCGGCTGGTCGAGCTGGTGGTGCACAGCGACGACCTGGCGCGCGCCACGGGCCTGCGGGTGGCGCTGGACCGGCAGGCGACGGCCGCCACCGTCCGACTGCTGGCCGACGCCCTGGCCGCCGAGGCGCCCGGCGCCTCGGTCGAGGTGCGCATCCCGCCGTTCGCCGTCGTACAGGCGGTCGAGGGCCCGCGGCACACCCGCGGCACCCCGCCGAACGTGGTCGAGGCCGACCCGCTGACCTGGATCCGACTGGCCACCGGCCGTACGACCTGGGCCGCAGCCCTGGGTACCCCGCAGCTGACAGCCAGTGGCGGCCGCGCCGATCTCTCGGCGGTCCTCCCCGTACTGGGCTGAAGGTCACAGGTCCCCGGTTCGGCGGAGCCGGTTGCTGGCCGTAGACTCGAAGACGTGCCACGTGGTGACGGAAAGCTCAGCCACGACCTCCTCCCCGGTGAGAAGGGCCCCCAGGACGCTTGTGGCGTCTTCGGTGTCTGGGCGCCGGGGGAAGAGGTCGCGAAGCTCACGTATTTCGGCCTGTACGCCCTGCAACACCGCGGTCAGGAGTCCGCGGGCATCGCAGTGAGCAACGGTTCCCAGATCCTGGTCTTCAAGGACATGGGCCTGGTCTCACAGGTCTTCGACGAAACCTCTCTCGGATCCCTGCGCGGCCATATCGCCGTGGGTCACGCGCGCTACTCGACGACAGGCGCCTCGGTCTGGGAGAACGCCCAGCCCACCTTCCGCGCAACCGCCCACGGCTCCATCGCCCTGGGCCACAACGGCAATCTGGTCAACACGGTGCAGCTCGCGGAGCTGGTCGCCAAGCAGGCCGAAGCCCCGGGCGGCCGGGCCACCCAGGTGGCTGCCACCAACGACACCGACCTGGTCACGGCCCTGCTCGCGGGCCAGACCGACGAGGACGGCAAGCCGCTGACCATCGAGGAGGCGGCGCCGAGGGTGCTGCCCCAGGTCCAGGGCGCGTTCTCGATGGTCTTCATGGACGAGGACACGCTCTACGCGGCCCGCGACCCGCAGGGCGTCCGCCCGCTGGTCCTCGGCCGGCTGGAGCGCGGCTGGGTCGTCGCCAGCGAGACCTCGGCGCTGGACATCGTCGGCGCCAGCTTCATCCGGGAGATCGAGCCGGGCGAACTCGTCGCCATCGACGAGGACGGGCTGCGCAGCCAGCGGTTCGCCGAAGCAAAGCCGAAGGGCTGTGTCTTCGAGTACGTCTACCTCGCGCGCCCCGACACCGACATCGCGGGCCGGAACGTGTACCTCTCCCGGGTGGAGATGGGCCGCAAGCTGGCCGCCGAGGCCCCCGCCGAGGCCGACCTGGTGATAGCGACGCCCGAGTCCGGCACCCCCGCCGCGATCGGCTACGCCGAGGCCAGCGGTATCCCCTACGGCTCGGGCCTGGTCAAGAACAGCTATGTGGGCCGGACCTTCATCCAGCCCTCGCAGACCATCCGCCAGCTCGGTATCCGGCTCAAGCTCAACCCGCTCAAGGAAGTCATCCGGGGCAAGCGGCTGGTCGTGGTGGACGACTCGATCGTCCGCGGCAACACGCAGCGCGCGCTGGTGCGGATGCTGCGCGAGGCCGGGGCCGCCGAGGTGCATGTGCGGATCTCCTCGCCGCCGATCAAGTGGCCGTGCTTCTTCGGTATCGACTTCGCCACCCGCGCCGAGCTGATCGCCAACGGGCTGTCGACCGACGAGATCGGCAAGTCGCTGGGGGCCGACTCGCTCGCCTACATCTCCATCGACGGAATGATCGAGGCGACGACGATCCCCAAGGACCAGCTGTGCCGGGCCTGCTTCGACGGGCAGTACCCGATGGAGCTGCCCGACCCCGAGCTGCTGGGCAAGCACCTCCTCGAAACCGAGGTGGAGTCCGACGTGGACGGTGTCAACAGGCTGGCCTCCGGTGTCGGCGCCGCCGACGCGCTGAAGCGCCCCTAGCGCCTGCCGCCCCGCCCCCGCCCTCGCGGGGGGCGCCGCCGCCTCTTCGGCCTGGCTGCCGTCCGGGCTCCCGCCGCCTCCCTCCCCGCCTCCGGCTCCACGGAAGGGGAGGGCGGGGCGCCCTCCTCCTTCCCGCAGACACGAGAGACGACGTACCGATGACCAACAGCAGCGAAGGCGTCAGCTATGCCGCCGCCGGCGTCGACATCGAGGCCGGCGACCGTGCCGTGACGCTCATGAAGGAGTGGGTCGCCAAGACCCAGCGCCCGGAGTCGATCGGTGCCCTCGGCGGCTTCGCGGGTCTCTTCGACGCCTCCCGTCTGAAGAGTTACGCCCGCCCCCTGCTGGCCTCGGCCACCGACGGGGTCGGCACCAAGGTCGCCATCGCGCAGCGCATGGACGTGCACGACACGATCGGCCACGACCTGGTGGCGATGGTGGTGGACGACCTGGTCGTCTGCGGCGCCGAGCCGCTGTTCATGACGGACTACATCTGCGTGGGCAAGGTCGTCCCCGAGCGGGTGGCGCACATCGTCAAGGGCATCGCCGAGGGCTGCGTCCTGGCGGGCTGCTCGCTGGTGGGCGGGGAGACGGCGGAGCACCCGGGGCTGCTGGGCCCGGACGAGTACGACGTGGCGGGGGCCGGCACCGGTGTCGTCGAGGCCGACGCCGTTCTCGGCCCCGATCGCATCCGTACGGGTGATGCGGTGGTCGCGATGGCGTCCTCCGGGCTTCACTCGAACGGGTACTCGCTGGTGCGGCACGTGGTCTTCGACCACGCCGGCTGGGCCCTGGACCGGCACGTGCCCGAGTTCGGCCGCACCCTGGGCGAGGAGCTGCTGGAGCCGACGAAGATCTACTCGCTGGACTGCCTGGAGCTGGCCCGGACCACCGAGGTGCACGCGTTCTCGCACATCACGGGTGGCGGGCTGGCCAGCAACCTCGCACGGGTCGTCCCCGAGGAGCTGCACGCGACCGTGGACCGCTCGACCTGGCGGCCCGGACCGGTGTTCGAGGTGGTCGCCGAAGCGGGCAAGGTGGCGCGCGCCGAGCTGGAGAAGACGCTGAACATGGGCGTCGGCATGGTCGCTGTCGTACCGCGGGAGTCGGTGGACGGCACGCTGGCGATCCTCGCCGACCGGGGCGTGGACGCCTGGGTGGCCGGTGAGATCACCGAGCGCGGGGAGCGCGGCGAAGCGGTCACGCTCACGGGTGACTATGCGCGGTGAGCTGCTGACGGCGGACCTTGCGCGGCTGCGGGCGGGCAGCACGCCGCCCGGGCACCGGCCGCTGTCGGCCGCCGTGCCCGCAGGTACCGTGAGCGCGCATGCGGCAACGCGTCACGTGCCACATCGGCGGCCCCGCGGCTGCGGATGGTTGCCGCACGGCACGGCGCGCGGCGCGCTCGTCCCGTGGACTCGCGCCTCATGGACCCGCAGCGCGCGCCAGAACCCGGCCCGGCGGTTGCCGGACCGGGTCAGTACGGGCGAACGTCAGGCGCCGCGGCGCTTCGACTGGGGGTCCGACGACCCGGGCGCGCCCGCGTCGTCCTCACCTTCGTCGTTGTACAGATCCGCGTACCGTGCGTACGGGTCGTCCTGCTCATCGTCCTCGAAGCGTTCGCCGTTCGGCGACTCGTTCGATGTCGATGCGCCCAGCTCCTCGGCCAGGCGCGATAGGTCCGTCCCGCCAGTGTTGTACTTCAGCTGGCGGGCGACCTTCGTCTGCTTGGCCTTGGCCCGGCCGCGCCCCATGGCTCGACCCCCTCAACGACGGGGCTCGACGGCCCCAGAGTCTTGACACGCGTTCATAGTTCAGAGCGGCCTCTCGACCGAGAGACCGGTACTCAGGGCTTCAACGGTACCTGCTTCCGCCGCCGTACGGTACGTCGCCCGCACGACACGGCCGCCGTCCGACGCGCCCGTCGACCCTTCTCGTGCTGGTCAGTGGCGATTTTACCTTCCTGTAGCTGAGAGACCCGCCGCGGGGTGGTGAGACCACTGTCACGGTGGCCCCGCGCGGGGCGCGCCGGCCGGTCATCGGCCCATGCGCTGCTCGGCGAGTCGGTCGGCGGCGGCCACCGGAGGCACGCCGTCCGCTTCCGCCCGCTCGAAGATGGCCACCGTGGTGTCGAAGATCTTCTCCGCCTTTGCTTTCGCACGTGCGAAGTCGAAGCCGTGGAGCTCGTCCGCGACCTGGATCACGCCGCCCGCGTTCACCACGTAGTCGGGCGCGTACAGGATGCCGCGCTCGGCCAGGTCCTTCTCCACGCCCGGGTGCGCCAGCTGGTTGTTGGCGGCGCCGCACACCGCCTTGGCGGTGAGCACCGGGACGCTCTCGTCGTTCAGCGCGCCGCCGAGCGCGCACGGCGCGTACAGATCCAGCCCCTCGGTCCTGATCAGCGTCTCGGTGTCGGCCACGGCCGTCAGATGGGCGCCCGGGTGCGCGTCCAGCACGGCACGTACCGAGGCTTCCCGCACATCCGTGACGACGACCCGCGCGCCGTCCTCCAGCAGGTGCGCGACCAGGTGCTTGCCGACCTTGCCGACGCCCGCGACGCCCACCAGCCGGCCGCGCAGCGTGGGAGCGCCCCACAGCCGCTGCGCGCCGGCCCGCATGCCCTGGAAGACACCGAAGGCGGTCAGCACCGAGGAGTCACCCGCGCCACCGTTCTCCGGCGAGCGACCCGTCGTCCAGCGGCACTCCTGGGCCACCACGTCCATGTCCTGCACGTAGGTGCCCACGTCGCAGGCGGTCACGTAGCGGCCGCCCAGGGAGGCGACGAAGCGGCCGTAGGCGCGCAGCAGGGCTTCGGTCTTGATCTGCTCGGGGTCGCCGATGATCACGGCCTTGCCGCCGCCGTGGTCGAGCCCGGCCAGCGCGTTCTTGTACGACATCCCGCGTGCGAGGTTCAGCGCGTCGAGCACCGCGGCCTGCTCCGGGTCGGCCGAGCCGGTGTACGCGTGGAAGCGGGTACCGCCCAGCGCGGGGCCGAGCGCGGTGGAGTGCAGCGCGATGACGGCCTTCAGGCCGCTGGGCCGGTCCTGGCAGAGCACGACCTGCTCGTGGCCGCCCTGCTCGGAGCGGAAGAGGGTGCTGACGACCGGGTCCCCGGCGGGGAGGCCGGCGGGAACGCTTGCAGAAGGTGATACCTCGATCACGGTAGTGACTCCTGGAATTGCGTCGTAGCCCTCGGCGGACACGCCGCTTGTGGCAGTCGAAGCCCGGGAGGGCCGGTCGCCAAGCAGCGTACGACCTACGCGTCGCGGGCACGTTGCGGTCCCACGATCGGGGTAGTCAACTGTCTTCCAGGCTCGCTCATGAGACCGGTTCGTGGAGGCGTGAGGCTTGGAGGCAATGCGTGGCTGAGAAAGCGTCGGTCGTCGTCCCGTACGCGGCGTATCTGCGGGTCTACGAACCGTTGGCGGCCTTCCCCGAGCCGGAGCGCTCGCACTGGATCGCATATGCGAAGGAGGAGCGCTTCCCCACCGCGCAGGACGAAATCCGCCGTGCCCTGGCCGACTTGGTGCCGGTGCCCCCCGTGGTGGTGCCGGTGCGGGAGAGCGCCGAGGCGTTCGTGACGGAGGTGGACGGCGTGACGTGCGTCTGTCCCTGGCGCACCCGGCTGCGCAGTTGGCAGGCGCTCACCGCGCTCACCCAGGCCGCGGCCGACAACGAAATCGCCCTGCCCCAGCCGGTGCTGGACGCCGCGCTGCCGCCCGTCGTGCGCCGGCAGGCCGCGTCCGACTACGAGCGGTGGCGCGAGCGCAACCCCGACGCCCGTCCCTGGATCCGCACGGCGCTGTGGCATGTGCCCGTGCGCTGGTTCGTTCTCTTCGAGGATGAAGAAAGGGAGTTTGCGAAGCCGGAATCGGGTCAGGAGAGCGGTCAGCAGTTCGTTTTCCGCTACCGCACGCCCATGGTCCAGGCGAGGCGTCGCCTCGCTCGCGGCCTGAAGGTGCTCCGCGAGGAGCTGGAAGAGGGGCCGCTCGTCGAGGGACTGATCGATGTGGGCCGCTGGCTGGAGGAATTCCACCCGCGTTCCCTGGTCGAGCTGGACTACGGCGGGCTGGCTCACGCCATCCCCGAGGAGCAGCTGGCGGGCGACCACTCCGCCGCCGATGTGGCGGAGGGCCTCCAGGCCCTCCGCGCGGGCGACGGTGAGCGTGCCGGAGCGGCGTACGAGCGGCTGACAGCGCGCTGGAGGGCGGTTCGCCAGCTCCAGTACGCGAGCTAGGCCCCATCCCTGTCGCACGGCGGGGACGGCTGTCACGCGACCCCCGCCGATCGGCGGGGCGGGAGTGGGACCTACGTCCCGAACCGGGTGTTTGCCTCAAGCGTGATGGATTGCACTTAAACGGGTCTTGCTCTCAGAGCTACCCCTCGTGTCAAAATAGGACAAGGAGTCCGCACGGGGCTCCTTCCGTCCAACTATGGGCGGATAGATCGGTATTGCGCTCCTTGGTGGGTCTGATGACCCCTCCTCCCGCTGTGACTGATCGTTACAGCGGGATGACTGTCCGCTATGGGACGGTCCATCGGCTTCCGCCGAGGTTGAACACCTGAGAGGGCAATTCCATCGGTTTGGCCGACGTGGCTGGACAGATGGTGTAGTTGTAGTGCCGAGGACAAGCCGTTCGTCCTATAACCGACTCGGCTCGCGTCCGCCATATCGGGCAACGCGGGTCAAGGTGCAGAATTTAGAGGAAAGAACCGTGATGGTTCGGTTCTCCCGAGGAGGCCGCTCATGACCGCTCGCACCCCTGATGCCGAGCCGCTGTTGACCCCGGCTGAGGTTGCCACGATGTTCCGTGTGGACCCCAAGACGGTCACGCGCTGGGCAAAGGCGGGCAAGCTCACGTCCATCCGCACGCTCGGAGGACACCGCCGCTACCGCGAGGCGGAGGTTCGCGCCCTGCTGGCGGGTATCCCGCAGCAGCGCAGCGAAGCCTGATCAGACTCTCTGAGCAGGCACAACAGCACCATACAGAGGCGTTTCCGGGGCCCCCACCCCATCGATCCGCCTGCTGCGCACCACACGGCCAGGTCGCTGCCCCAACAGTGCTTGTCCGTCGATCGCGCTGGACTCCGCCGGGTCCAGCGCGATCTTTTTTGTGCCCGCGCGGTGTTGGGCCGGCGTCTTCGGGTTCATGCCCTCTTGTGTCCGCCCGGCCTCGCCTCCGTGCGACGCGGTGCCGGTGAACGGCTGCGCGAGAGGTACGCGGGGGCCGCGCGGCGGGGTCGGTGAGCGCGCCTGAGCGGTTCTGGGCGCGGTTGTGGGATCGGTCGGCCCGGCAGTGCAATTGCACATATTAAATTGAGGCCTTCTGAGGGGCCCTCAAGTTCCCCGTCGGTACGGGGTGATTGCGTGACACCCGTCACATAAGGGAGATCTTGTGGCGATCGGCGTCGGTACGGTAATGCGCCAACGGCCGGGCCCTGTCCGTCACTTGTTCTGCCGGGGCACCATCGCCAGTCGCAGCAGGCGATGACACAGCGGGCAGTGCCGCGTCGCATGGCGCCGGCGCCCCGCGACGGCGAGGTGTCCCCGCAGAAGCGCCCTGGCCTCCCTGCGCGCCGCGTCGACGGGCTCCCTCGCCATGCGCCACCTCCTCCTTGCCCAGGACTACCCCGGGACCCGGGGGGCGTCAAACCCTTGAGGGACCACGAACGGGCCCGCCGATCCGTCGCGGCGGGGAGGAGCAGGTCGCAGCAGGGGGCATGGCGACGCAGTCGAAGGGCGGCCCCTCCCGGCCGAAGGGTGACCCGGCGACCCCGTGCCGGCACAGCAGAAAGGCCCGCGAGTCGGAACTCACGGGCCTTTCGAGGATGCGGTCCTGACGGGATTTGAACCCGCGGCCTCCACCTTGACAGGGTGGCGAGCACTCCAAACTGCTCCACAGGACCTCGCGAGATGGAACTCTACAGCAGGTCAGGGGCTCGGAGCGAACTCACCCTGAGCGACGGGCCGCTCACCCACCGCGCGGGCCGGAGCCTCAGGGCGCGGCGGCGTCCACCGCTTTCACGATCCGTTTGTCGGAGACGGGGTACGCGGTGCCCAGCGCGTGGGCGAAGTAGCTGACCCGCAGCTCTTCGATCATCCAACGGATGTCCCGGGCGGCCTGCGGCACCGGCCGCCCGGGCGGGAACTGTTCGAGCAGCCACAGGTACTCGTCCCGCATCTCGTGCACCTTGGCCATCCGCGTCCGGTCCCGCTCCACGTTGTGCGGGAGCTGTTGGAGGCGCCGGTCCGCGGCGACGAGGTAGCGCATCAGGTCCGGCAGCCGCCCGGCCCCGTGCTCGGTCACGAACCCCGGCTTGATGAGCTCTGCGAGCTGCTGCCGTACGTCGGCGACGGAGTCGGCCAGCACCGGGCTGGTGGTCGCCCGCAGCCGGCCCTCGCACGAGTGCCAGGCGGCCAGTACCTCCCGCACCTGGCGCACCGTCCGCAGCGTGGCGTCCACCAGATCGGCCCGTACGGCGTCGAACAGCTTGCTGAAGGCCTCCTCCTCCCAGACGGGCCCGCCACGGGCGGCCACCAGTTGGTCGACCGTCGCTGCGACGCAGTCCTCGAAGAGGGCCTGCACGCTGCCGTGCGGCGACCGTGCGAGGGCCAGCTTCTGCTGGTTGTCCAACTTCGACTGGGCGAACTTCGCGGGGTCTGAGGGGACGTTGAGCAGGATGAGACGCCGGGTGCCACGCCACATGGCGGCGCGCTGCTCCGCCTCGGTGTCGTACAGCCGTACGGCCACCGAGTCGCCCTCGTCCACCAGCGCCGGGTAGGCCTTCACCGGCTGGCCGGCACGCCGGGTCTCGAAGGTGCGGGGCAGTGAGCCGATCGTCCAGCTGGTCAGCCCCGTGCGCTGAAGGGCGGGCGGAGGGCCGCCGGCCGTCTCCGGGGACGAGGTGCCCTCCGAGGCCGCTTTGCGGGCCTTGTCGCGGGACGCCCGCGCCGACGAGTCGAACGCCTTGGAGATCGCCGTGCGGGTCTGCGACTTGAGCTGGAGCTGGAGCGCTTCGATGTCCTTGCTCTCGGCGAGCTTGCGACGCCGCTCGTCGGTCACCCGGAAGGTGATCTTCAGATGGTCCGGGACCTTCGCCCAGTCGAAGTCCTGGGCCGCCACCGGGACTCCGACCATCCGCTTCAGCTCCCGCGCCAGCGTGTACGTCAACGGCTCGGGTTGCGCCTGGGACTGCTGCTGCCGCGTACGGCGCAGAAACTCCTTGGCGTGGTTCGGCGCGGGGACGTAGTGCCGGCGGATCGCCTTGGGCAGGGACCGGATCAGCTCGGTGACCAGGTCCTCGCGCAGGCCCGGGATCTGCCAGTCGAAGCCCTCGGCGGTCACCTGGTTGAGCACCTGGAGCGGGACGTGCACGGTGACGCCGTCCGCGTCCGTACCGGGCTCGAACTGGTAGGTCACCGGCAGGGCGAGGCCGCCTTGCCGCCACACGTCGGGATAGTCCGTGGCGGAGATCTCCTCGGCCCGGTCGCTGATGAGCATCGACTTCTCGAAGTTCAGCAGGTCGGGCTCTTCGCGGCGCTTCTTCTTCCACCAGGAGTCGAAATGCGCCCCGGAGACGACATGTTCGGGCACCCGCTGGTCGTAGAAGTCGTACAGCGTCTCGTCGTCGACCAGGATGTCGCGGCGCCGGGCGCGGTGCTCCAGCTCCTCGACCTCGTCCAGCAGCTTGCGGTTGTCGCGGAAGAACTGGTGGTGGGTGCGCCAGTCGCCCTCCACCAGCGCGTTCCGGATGAACAGATCGCGGGAGGTCTCCGGATCGATCCGGCCGTAGTTGACCTTCCGCTGGGCGACGATCGGCACGCCGTAGAGCGTCACCCGCTCGTACGCCACCACCGCCGCCTGCTTCTGCTCCCAGTGCGGTTCGCTGTACGTCCGCTTGACCAGGTGCTGCGCCAGCGGCTCGATCCACTCCGGCTCGATCTTCGCGTTGACCCGCGCCCACAGCCGGGAGGTCTCCACCAGCTCCGCCGACATCACCCAGCGCGGCGGCTTCTTGAACAGCGCCGAGCCCGGGAAGATCGCGAACTTGGCGCTGCGCGCGCCCAGATACTCGTTCTTCTCGGTGTCCTTGAGCCCCACGTGCGACAGCAGCCCGGCCAGCAGCGACTGGTGAACGGCGTCGGGAGCCGCCTCCTGGCCGTCCTGGTCGCCGTGCCGGTCACCCAGCTGGATCTTCATCGTCCTGGCGACCTGGCGCAGCTGGCTGTAGATGTCCTGCCACTCGCGTATCCGCAGATAGTTGAGGAACTCCGCCTTGCACATCCGGCGGAAGGCGGACGACGACAACTCGCGCTGCTGCTCGCGTACGTAGCGCCACAGGTTGAGGAACGCCAGGAAGTCGCTGCTCTCCTCCTTGAAGCGGGCGTGGTGCTGGTCGGCCTGCTGCTGCTTGTCCGACGGGCGCTCGCGCGGGTCCTGGATGGAGAGCGCGGCCGCGATCACCATCACCTCGTGCACACAGCCGTTCCGGTCGGCCTCCAGCACCATCCGCGCCAGCCGCGGGTCGACGGGCAGCTGGGCGAGACGGCGGCCCAGCTGGGTCAGCTTCCGCGTCTTGCTCTCCAGCGCGCCGAGCTCCTCCAGCAGCTGTACGCCTGCCTTGATGCTGCGGTGGTCCGGCGGGTCGATGAACGGGAACTTCTCGATGTCGCCCAGACCGGCGGCCGTCATCTGCAGGATGACGGAGGCCAGGTTCGTGCGCAGGATCTCCGGATCGGTGAACTCGGGCCGGGCGAGGAAGTCCTCCTCCGAGTACAGCCGGACGCAGATGCCGTCCGAGGTTCGACCCGAGCGGCCCTTGCGCTGGTTGGCGCTGGCCTGGCTGATCCGCTCGATCGGCAGCCGCTGCACCTTGGTGCGGTGGCTGTAGCGCGAGATGCGGGCCGTACCCGGATCGATGACGTATTTGATGCCCGGGACGGTCAGCGACGTCTCCGCCACATTGGTGGCCAGCACGATGCGGCGGCCCGCGTGGGGCTGGAAGACCCGGTGCTGCTCGGCGTTGGACAGCCGCGCGTAGAGGGGGAGTACCTCGACCGGGCCGCCGGCCCGTGGCCCTTTGCCCTCGCGGGTGAACTTCTTCTCCAGCGCATCCGCCGTGTCCCTGATCTCCCGCTCCCCGGAGAGGAACACCAGAACGTCGCCCGGCCCCTCGGCCTGCAGCTCGTCCACCGCGTCGCAGATGGCGGAGACCTGGTCCCGGTCGGACGCCGCGCTCTCGTCGTCGTCCCCGCTCTCCTCCAGCGGCCGGTAGCGGACCTCCACCGGATACGTCCGCCCGCTGACCTCCACGATCGGCGCGTCCCCGAAGTGCCGGGAGAACCGCTCCGGGTCGATCGTCGCCGAGGTGATGATCACCTTCAGATCGGGGCGCCTGGGCAGCAGCTGCGCGAGATAGCCGAGCAGGAAGTCGATGTTCAGGGACCGTTCGTGCGCCTCGTCGATGATGATCGTGTCGTACTGGCGCAGCTCACGGTCCTGCTGGATCTCCGCCAGCAGGATGCCGTCGGTCATCAGCTTGACCAGCGTGTGGTCCTTCACCTGATCGGTGAAGCGCACCTTCCAGCCGACCACCTCGCCCAGCTGGGAGCCCAGCTCCTCCGCCACCCGCTCGGCGACCGTGCGCGCCGCGATCCGGCGGGGCTGGGTGTGACCGATCACACCCTGGATGCCGCGGCCCAGCTCCATGCAGATCTTCGGGATCTGCGTCGTCTTTCCGGAGCCCGTCTCGCCCGCGACGATCACCACCTGGTGATCGCGGACGGCCGTCAGGATCGCGTCCTTCTTCTGGCTGACGGGCAGCTGCTGGGGGTACGTGATCGGCGGAAGCGCCTCGCGGCGGGCGGCCACGCGCAGCTCGGAGGCGTCCATCGCCGCGGAGATCTCCGCGAGGACAGCCGTACGGGCCTCCCCCTTGCGAATCTTCCGCGCCCCCGCGAGACGGCGGGCCAGCCGGTGCTGGTCGCCGAGCATGAGGTGCGGGATGCGCTCTGTCAGCTCCTGGGGGGAGGGGGCGGGGGTCTGGGTGGAAGTCGACATACCACGCCAAGGATCGCACCCGCGGGGAGCCGGTGGCGAACGGTTTGCAACCGGGGGCGCGGCTTCCGCGTCGCTGTACGCAACGAAACCGGGCGGGGGACACGGGGGACAGGGCGTGAGAGGCAGTGCGACGGCGCGCCGCAGACGATGGGTGCAGGGCGCGGTGCTCGCCTGCGTACTGGCGCTGCTGCCGGCCACGTGGTTGCGGCTGTCGACCGACGGCCGGGTCCGCGAGGACGTCGCCTCCGCCCCCGAGGCCCCGACGGCCCTGGTGTTCGGCGCGGGCCTGTGGAACGGAGAGCCCTCCCCCTACCTGGCCCACCGCCTCGATGCCGCGGCGCGGCTCTACCGCGCCGGGAAGGTCCGGGTGGTGCTGGTCTCGGGCGACAACAGCCGACGCGACTACGACGAGCCCGGCGCCATGCGCGCCTACCTCACCGAGCGCGGCGTACCGCCCTCCCGCGTCGTCGCCGACTACGCGGGCTTCGACACCTGGGACTCGTGCACCCGCGCGGCCCGCGTCTTCGGGGTGCGCCGGGCGCTGCTGGTGAGCCAGGACTACCACGTGCGCCGCGCGCTCGCGCTGTGCCGGGCGGCGGGCATCGACTCGTACGGCATGCCGGTGCGCGAGCCGCGGGACGCCACCTGGTACGCGGGCGGGCTGCGTGAGCTGCCGGGCGCGGTGAAGGCGGCCTACGACGCCGCGTTCACCCCCGACCCGCGCTTCCTCGGCCCCCGCGAGCCCGGCGTCCGGCGCGCCCTGGCGGAGTGAGGGAAGCACCGCCGCCACCACATCCACCGCCACCAGTTGTTCGAACCGCGAGAAAGCGACGCCAGCAATGACATCAACGGGGACCAGCACCGACGGCTCGGGAAGCTCGGGCAGCACCGACGGCACCGGTGGCGCGGGCGGGTTCGAGCGCTCCGCCGAGGAGCGCACGTACCGCGCCGCCGCCGAGGAGGGGGACGCGGCGGACAAGCGGGTCTACGGCGAGTACCTCGTCGGCCGAGGGCGCGTCGACGACGCCGTGCGCTGGTTGGAGGAGGCGGCCGAGGGCGGCGACGCGCGGGCCGCACGGCTGCGTGCCGTCACCGCGAAGGACCGGGGCCAGTTCACGGTGGCCGCACACTGGTACCGGACGGCGGCCGAGCGGGACGGCGACTGCGCGTTCGGGCTCGCCGAACTGCTGCTGGAGCGGCTGGACGACCCGGAGGGCGCCGCCGAGTGGTACGCGAAGGGCGCCGGACTCGGCAGCGTCGAGTGCCGCACCAACGGCGCCCTGCTCATGCTGCGCCAGGGCCGTACCAGCGAGGCCAGGGCGCAGCTGGAGCAGGCGGCGCTCCACGACCACGTCGCCGAACAGATCGAGGACCGGCTGATCGAGCTGGCCGACCGGATCGACCACTACCGGGACCGGATCACCGAGCTCGCCGCACTGTGCGCGCTGCCGCCCGAGGAGCGCCCGGCAGACCTCGACGAGCAGGTCGACGAGTTCCTGGAGGACGGTGACGAGAGGTACGAGCCCTTCGGTGAACTGCACAAGGAACCGGAGTGGTTCACCTCCTACCCGTCCTTCCTCCCCGACGCTGAGAAGGCGTACGAGGAGGCGCAGGCGCTCGGCGACCCGCGCACCGACCGCTGTCACGGGCTCCTGTACTACAACCTCGACCGGTACCAGGACGCGTGCCGGGTGCTGGAGGACGGATTGCGCAGGCACCCGGACTCCCGGACGCTGGCCCGCACCCTCAGCGCCGTACACCTGCAGTACGGCGAGCTGGAGAAGTACGAG
Organism: Streptomyces smyrnaeus; assembly: GCF_017676345.1. Classification (GTDB taxonomy): domain Bacteria; phylum Actinomycetota; class Actinomycetes; order Streptomycetales; family Streptomycetaceae; genus Streptomyces; species Streptomyces smyrnaeus. The sequence goes on from NZ_JAFFZM010000002.1 coordinate 376,249, forward strand.
GCCTCGCTGCTGCCCGGGGCCGAGGCCGGCGACCGCCTCCAGCAGCGGCGGCTCGGCGACCACTACCGCGACCAGTGGCGGCTGGCCGAGGCCCGCCGCTGGCTGGAGGCCGCCGAGGCCGGCACCGAGGGCGGCGACCACGACGGCGACCACGACGACGAGTCCGTCGCCGCCTCCCTCGCCGAGCTCGCCGAGGCCGAGCAGGCCACCGCCCCGGCGCTCGACACCCAGACGGAGTCCCGGCTGCCCGCGCTCCACGCCGCCGCCGCTGCCGGCGACCCGGCCGCCGACCTGGAACTCGGCCGTCTGATGCAGACGCTGTGCCGCTATCCCGAGGCCGTACGGCACTACAAGCGAGCCGCCGCCGACCCCGGCACCCCGCACGCCCCGGCCGCCTCCTACGCGCTCGGCCGCATGCTGTACGAGGAGTGCGGCGCCCACGAGAAGGCAGTCGTCCCGCTCTACCTGCCCGCGGCCAAGGAGGGCGACCTGGACGCGATCGAAGGACTGGGCGCGCTGTACGTACGGCTGGACGAGCCGGTCAAGGCGGAACCGTGGCTGCGCAAGGCGGCCCGGTTCGGTCGGCCCGACGCCGCGAGCTGGGTCGGCAACCGGGTCGGTGACGACTACGGCGACATGGAGGAGGCAGTCCGCTGGTGGATGCGCGCCGCGAAGGCCGGGAGGGTCTGGTACGGCTGGCGCGCCGGTATGCAGCTCGTGCGGTGGAAGCGGTACCAGGAGGCGGAGGGGCTGTTGCGGCTCGCGTGGACGGGCCGCGAGAAGAAGGACCCGCTGCACGAGGCCGCGTACTGGCTGGCGCGAGCGCTGCACGGGCAGGGGCGGGCCGCGGAGGCGGTGGAGTGGATGCGTACCGCACGGGACGTCCACCACATAGTGCGGCGCGGCTACAGCGGCTTCATGCTGACCACACTCTTCGACCCGTCGATGGAGCTGGCGAAGCTGCTGGTCGAGGAAGTCGCGACGCCGGAGGCGTACGAGGAGGCCGAGACCCTGCTCGCCCCGGTGCTGGAGCGCTCCCCGCAGCACCGCACCGCCCGGCATCTGCTGGCACGCGTCGCCGAGCAGCGTGGCGACCTGGATGCCGCGCGCGACCACCTCGAACAGTCGTACACCCCCGAAGGGGAGGAGGCCGGGCCGCTGCTGACCGCGCAGCAGGTGACGGAGGCCCTGCGGCGCGTGCTGGGGTGAAGCGAGCCGGTGGCTGTGCCCCGTTAGGGTGGCGGCATGCACGGAGGTGAGCAGGCGGTACGAGGGACCCGGCGGGCCGCCGCCGTCCTCGTGGCGGTGCTGCTCGCGCTGAGCGCCGCCGTGCACCTCGCGGGGGCGTCGTCCGCGCCGTCCGCTTCCACTGCGGCTACCGCGGCCACTGAGGCCGCTGAGGCCACCGTGGCCTTCGGGGTGCAGCCCACCGCTTCCGCGACCGTGTCCGCCGCCGACGACTCGGGGCCCTCGCGCTGCCACAAGTCGCAGGACGGCGGCGGTGCGCTTCCGGCCGTGCCCGCCTCCGGCCAGCAGCAACTGCTGCCCCTGGCGCTCCCGGTCTGTCTGACGCCGCAGTCGCACAGCGCGATCGATGCGGCGCACGCCGGACGGCCCCTGCGCGGTCCAGCGCCGATACCTCCTCCCACCCCCGTCGAACTCTCCGTCCTGCGCGTGTAGCGGCGCCCGCCGACGCGACTTCGCGTCGGCGTCCGGCTGTCGCTTTCCACCTCCGCAGAACAGGAGACGTTCGCATGCCGTCGAACAAGTCCGCCTCGCCCTCCTCGTCCGCCTCGCCTTCCTCCCGCCCCCGCCCCCGCAAGGGCGTGGTCATCGGCGCCCTCGTCGCCGTGGCCGCGCTGCTGGCGGGCTGGCTCTCGCAGTACGCCGTCGGCGGCGACTCCGCCGGGGGCGGGAGCGGCGCCGGCTCGGGCGACGCCACCATCGAGGACCGCTCCGAGGACACCGCCGCCGGCAACCCGGCGCTGCTGAAGCTCGCCCGCCGCACCGCCGACGACCCGTTCGCGCGCGGCGACAAGGACGCGCCTGTCGTGATGATCGAGTACGCCGACTTCGGCTGCTCCTTCTGCGGCAAGTTCGCGCGGGACACCGAGCCGAAGCTGGTGCGCAAGTACGTCGAGAAGGGCCTGCTGCGCATCGAGTGGCGCAACTTCCCGGTCTTCGGCAAGGGCTCGGAGCGCGCCGCGCTCGCCGGGTACGCGGCCGGACAGCAGGGGCGCTTCTGGCAGTTCTACGACGCCGTCTACGCCGACAAGGACCACGAGAAGGGCTCCTTCACCACCGACCGTCTGCACGAACTCGCCGAGCAGGCGGGAGTGAAGGACCTGAAGCGCTTCGACCGCGACCGGGCGAGCGAAGCCGCCAGGAAGCTGCTGGACAAGGACCGCACCGAGGCCTACGGGCTGGGCGCCGCCGCCACCCCGGCCTTCCTCGTCAACGGGCAGCCGATCGCGGGCGCCCAGCCCGACAAGGTGTTCACCGACGCGATCGAACGTGCGGCGGCGGCAGCGGAGTCGAAGTCGCCGAAGTCGCCGGAGTCGAAGGCACGGAAGTCCGAGGCGCCGAAGTCCGAGGCGCCGGAGTCCGGCAGGACCGGCGGCGAGGGCTGACGGTCTGATGGACATCGGATACCTGGCCGCCTTCCTCGGCGGCCTCCTCGCCCTGCTCAGCCCCTGCAGCGCCCTGCTGCTGCCCGCCTTCTTCGCGTACTCGATCGACTCGGCCGGCCGGCTGATGGCCCGTACCGGCATCTTCTACCTCGGCCTGGCCACCACGCTGGTCCCGCTGGGCGCCGCCGGCTCCTTCGCCGGGCGGCTGTTCTACGGCCACCGCGACCTGCTGGTCTCGGTGGGCGGCTGGCTGATCGTCGCGCTCGGGCTCGCCCAGATCGTCGGGCTCGGCTTCGCTTCGCGCCGGCTGCGGGAGGCGTCGGGCCGGATCCGTCCGACCACGGCACTGTCCGTCTACGCGCTGGGCGCGGTCTACGGGCTGGCCGGGTTCTGCGCGGGACCCATCCTCGGCAGTGTGCTGACGGTCGCCGCCGTGCAGGGCAACCCCGTCTACGGCGGGGTGCTGCTGGCGGTCTACGCGCTGGGCATGGCCGTACCGCTGTTCGTGCTGGCGCTGCTGTGGGAGCGGTTCGACCTGGGGCGGCGGCGATGGCTGCGCGGGCGGGAGCTACGGCTCGGCGGCCGGCTCCGGCTGCACACCACCTCGCTGCTGTCCGGACTGTTCTTCGTCCTGCTCGGCGCGCTCTTCCTCGCCTTCGACGGCGCGGCCGGACTGCCGGGGCTGACGGATGTGGACGGCGCGTTCGCCGCGGAGGCCTGGGCCCGGCGGGTGGGCGACGCGGTACCGGACGGCGCGCTGCTGGCGGGGCTCGCCCTCGCGGCGGGCGCGGTGTGGGGAGTGCGCGCGCTGCGGAGCCGCCGCCGGAGCACTCCCGGACCTGACGGAGGCAGAGTGTCCGAAGTGTCGGAAAAGTAACGGAAAGCATCTTGTGCCCGCTTAGTGTGAGGGGCATGAGCGAGGAACCCGAGTGGTCCGAGCACCGCGCCGAGGACCCCAGCACCGATCAGCCCCGTCACCCGCACGGCAAGCACGGCGGCCCCCGGCGCACCCCGGCCCGGAAGTGGCAGGACTTCAAGGACTCGCCCTTCTTCCCGGCCACCGTCCTGGTCCTGATCCTCGCCGCCGGCGCCGGTCTCTTCGCCGGGTCGTACACCTATGCGATGGCCAACCCGACCCCGCACCATGTGCCCGTCGCCGTCGTCGGCGAGCCCGAGAACAGGCGGGACCGCAGCGAGTTCGTCACCGGCATGGAGAAGGCGCTCGGCTCCTCGCTGAAGCTGCGGCACTACCGCACACAGGCGGCGGCCGAACACGCCATCGAGGCCCAGCAGGTCTTCGCCATCATGCGGGTGGAGCGGCCGAAGGGCGTCGAGCTGGATGTGTCCAGCGCCTCCGGAGCCTCGGTGGCGGAGCTGCTGGAGGAGGCGGGGCCGAAGGTCGGCAAGAAGATCGGCGTCCCCGTCGAGGTGCGCGACCTCAAGCCCCTGGACCAGGGCGACCCGCGTGGCCTGGCCATCTTCTACATCTCGCTCGCCGCCGTGATCATCGGCTTCGTCGGCGCCATCCAGCTCAGCGTCCACGCGCGGGCCCTCAACCCGCCCGAGCGCATCGCCTTCACGCTCGCCTACGCCCTGCTCGGCGGCTTCGTCATCGCCGCCGTCGTCGACTGGGGGCTCGGCGCGCTGGACCTCCCGTTCGTCCACTCCTGGATGATCCTCGCGCTGACGCTGTTCACCAGCGGCATGGTCTTCACCATGTTCAACACCCTCGTCGGCCGCTGGGCCATGCTGCCGACCTGGGGCCTGATGGTGCTGCTGGGCAACCCCTCGTCCGGCGGCGCCGTCTCCTGGCCCCTGCTGCCCTCCGTGCTGGGCGAGATCGGCCGCTGGCTGCCCCCCGGCGCCTCCGTGAACGCCCAGCACACCGCCGTCTACTTCCCCGACCACCAGCTCCTCCAGCCCTATCTGGTGCTCGCCGCCTGGGCCCTGGTCTCCTGTGCCGTCTTCTGGATCTGGCGCCACCGCCACCCGGGCGGCCGCCCCCGCTCCTCGTCGCCCTCCCACGCCGCGGCGGCCGCGGGCTGAGGCCCGCACGCCGGGCCCTCGCTGCAGGAGGCCGGATCAGCCCGAACCGGATCAGATCAGCCGGAAGAGGTCGGCGGCGGCGTGGACGTCGGTGAGGTCCTCGATGGAACGGAGGTTGTCGCACAAGGCCCCCAGGACCGAGTCGCTTCCGGCGGCCTCCGGGGCGCCGACGACCACGCCGAACAGCCGGAAGCCCAAGCGGTGCTTGGCGTCGTTCCAGCCGCGCGTCCATTCCTCGGTGACGCCGCACTCGTCGTCGGTGATCATCACGATGTCGCCGCGCCTGCGGGCGGTGTCGTCGAACTCCTGCTCCAGCAGTTCACCGGCCGCGGTCAGCGGCGCCTGGTAGCTGGTCCCGCCGCCGAGGAAGCTCTCCGCGAAGTCGAGGACCCGGGGCAGGTCGGCGGGCTCGTCCGCCGGGAAGCGGAAGACCTGGAGCTTGTCGGCGGCGGAGAACAGGATCCCGACGAAGTCCCGCCCCGCCTGGCGGGCCTGATCCAGCAGCGCCAGGGCACACGCCTTGGCCCACGCCTCCCGGGAGACCCCGCCGGGACCTGTCTCGTACATGGAGTGCGAGGTGTCCACACACGCGATGACGGCGCCCTTGCCGGTGGCCTGCTCCTCCTGGCTGTCGTAGAGCATCAGCTCCCCGGCGGCATACCGCACGGCGAACACCGCCCGCAGCTCGGGCAGACCCAGGTTGGCCAGCTCGGAGGGGATGACGCGGGAGAGGTCGTTGCCCAGCGTGACGCCGACCAGCTCCCCGGTGGCGTTCTCCACCTTGCGGGCGCGCTCACCACCGGCCATCTGCCGGAAGCGGCCGATCAGCTCGGCCCACCGGGCCAGACGGCTGGTGCGCAGCCGCTCGGCGAGCCGGGCGCGAGCGTCGAACGGCATCCGTTCCAGCTCGCCGGGGGCAACACCCCATGCCCGCATCAGCGTGGCCTCCTCCCGTACGGACCCGGCGGCCTGTGCCGCCGCGGTCCGCGCGCCGGCACGCAGACCGGGGGCCGCCGCCGCGAGGGCCTGCGCGGCGGCCTGGGCGGCCTGCCGCGCAGCGGCCTCGGCGGCCCGGGCGGCCACGACCGCCTGCTGCACGGCGTCGTCGGCCGGGACCGGCACAGCGCCGGAGCCCGCCTCGGAGCCGGCCCCGGGACCGAACCCGAACCCTGCCTCGGCCCCTGCCGCTGCCTCGTCGGCGGCCTGCCCCAGTGCCTCGCCCACCCCCCTCGCCGCGTCTTCGGCACCCCGCTGGGCCGTGTTCGCCTGCTCGGCCTGTTCCCAGGCGGCCCGGCAGCGCTCCAACAGCCCGCGCAACGCGGGGGCCTGGGCGAGCACGGCCATGGCGGCGGCGTAGGGGTCACCGACCGTCTCCCGCCGCAGCTCGGCGAACTCCTGTGTCTCCAGCAGCGAGGTGATGACCTGGTGGTTGACGAGCCGGGAGGGCGCCATCTCCGCGCGCTCGCGCAGCCGCGGACCGGTCTTGTAGGCCGCCAGGAAGGCGTCGGTCAGCAGGTCGGCGGTGCACTCGTAGCGCGCGCTCAGCTCCGCGGCCAGCTCGCGCAGCCCGGCCGACTGCTCGTAGGTGTCGCGCCATGCGATCCGGTCGAACCGGTCCGTGACGACGGCCGCGGTGTGCCGTCGGCCGGGATCGGCGGCCGACGGGCCCGGCCACGTCCCGTCCCGCCCCGCCGATCCGCCGAGCCTTCTCGATGCCCCACCCACGCCGTGCCCCCTCGCCCCTGTTCCCGGTTCCTGGCCCGTCTCCCCGTCCGCGTCCTCGTCGGTGCTCAGAGCTGGGCCTGCACCATGCTCGCGTCCACGCCGAGGGCCTCGGTGAGAACGCGGGCGCGGACGGCACGCTGATGGCCGGTGACCCGGTCTATGGCGGCGGTGGAGCGGCCCGCGCCCGCCGCCTCCTCGCGCAGCTTCTCCAGCCGCTTCCCCGCCATGGCGAGCTTGTTGTGCGCCTTCTTGATGACCCACTCGCTCAGCGCCTCCCGGGACTGCCCGGCCATGGCGTCGAGCTGGGCCTCCAGCTCGTCGAGGACGTCGGCCAGGTCGAGTGCTTCCTTGGCGTCCGGGCTGACCAGTTGCAACACCTCGCGCTCGACGGTCGGGCGCTGGGCGGGGGAGTCCCACAGCACGTGCGTCAGGATCGACAGGTCGGTCTCGGCGACCGCCGGGCGACCGTCGAGGTACGCGGACGCCTGGAGCAGGCCCACCGCCTGCCGCCAGCGGCGGTCGGAGGCGATGAGTTCCTTGCGGCGCAGGGCGGCCCGCAGCGTGCACACCGCGTCCACGATCGGGTCCGGGACCTCCACGGCCGGCACGGCCTCGGTCACGGCGTGCTGCAGAGCGGCCAGTTGTACCGTGGTCCGGGTCGGTGCCGTCGGGCGGCTGACGGCGGAGCGGACCAGCGCGGCGAAGTTCGAGGGGTCCGCCAGATAACCGACCTCGATCCGCACCAGCAGCCGGTCGTAGATCGCGGCCGAGTCCTCTCCGCCGGGCAGTTCGTTGCTCGCCGTGATGGCCCCTATCAGCGGGCAGTGGATCGGCTCGCCGCCGCTCTCAGGGTGGTAGATCCGCTCGTTGAGGTAGCCCAGCGTCTCGTTCAGCGCCGCCGTGGAGCACTTGAATATCTCGTCGATGAACGCGACGTGCGCGGTGGTGGCGCGGCCGTCGTAGACCTGGCGGTACTCGCCCCGGGCCAGCGCCGCGACGTCGATGGGGCCGAACATTCTCGTCGGCGCGGTGAACTTCGACAGGAGGATTTCCCAGTAGGCCGCCCCCTCGATCCTGCCGGTCAGCTCTCGGGCCATCTCGGACTTGGCCGTGCCGGGCGGACCGAGTATCAGCGAGTGCTGCCCGGCCAGCAGTGTCACCACCAGCGTCCGTACCACGTCGGCCCGCTCGTAGAAGCGGTCCGACAGCTCGCCGGTGATCGCCCGCAGTGCCTCGGCCGTGTCCTGCGCGTCCTGTGCGCCCATCTGCAACTCCATGCCTGTGACGCCCTGTCGGGCTGTCGGGAGGGAGGCCCTTCCTCCCCCCAGAAACTACGACGGCCCCGAACGGGAGGTTCCGACCGCCGACCACGATGCCCCCCGCGGGCAGCTGCGCGGGCACCGCGGGGCAGCCGCGGGGGGAGGGGCCGGGCGGCTCGGGGGCGCATTGCCGCTGTTCCGGTTCCTTGGCAGCCCGATCGTCCACGGAACGCCGACGGGGTGAAGGGGAGAGGGAGGCAGGACCGAGGCAGGACAACGGAAAACGGCCCCGCCGAAGATCTTCGGTGGGGCCGTTCGCCCAGTTCAGGGCTGCGGTGGCTGGGGCCGGGGTCGAACCGGCGACCTTCCGCTTTTCAGGCGGACGCTCGTACCAACTGAGCTACCCAGCCCGGCGCTGCGGGGCCGGAGCCCCTGATCGGGCAGGCCATCAAGAGGTGAAGCGACTTGATGGCAGCGGTCCTGACGGGATTTGAACCCGCGGCCTCCACCTTGACAGGGTGGCGAGCACTCCAAACTGCTCCACAGGACCAAGTGTTCGTGCGAGCTCCAGTCTCGCACAGTGCGACGAGTGCTCCCAACCGTTTTCCGGGGCCTTTGGGGGCTCCCCAGCAGGGGTGACGTCGCCGGAAAAGAGTAACAGACCCCGGCGGCTGCCCCGAACCGTCACCGGGCGCCGGTGCTCCGTTCGGGGGCGCCGGCCCGCCACTGGCGGCCGATGGTCAGCAGCATCTGCTGGTAGACGCCCAGGTACCGGAAGGGCTTGATGCCTGCCATGTACAGGGTGCCGAGGGTTCCGTTCGGCTTCACCAGGACGGTCAGCTGTCCGCGGTACCCCCCGGGGGCCCTGCTGTCCGGGACCCAGCCGACGTGCATCACTCCCTGCATCGTGTGGTTGGCCAGCTCGGCCACCCATTCGTCGTGCGTCTGGTAGACGGAGGTGAACGGGACGGGCACCCCCTTGAGGTCCGGCCCGCGCGGGGCTTCCCGCAGGTCGGCGGGGAGCCGGTCGCGCAGGGTGGGGACGCGGGTGCCGAGGCCCGATGCGGGGTCGTCCCAGCCCAGGAGTGCGCCGAGCTTCCAGCGGGCCGCGAACAGGAAGCGTGAGACGGCGGTGGACAGGTGCGCGTCGGCGCCGTTCGCCATCTGGTCGACGAGGTGGGCGAAGTCGTCGGGGCCGCCCGGAGTCGGGATCCGCCATACGTCCTCGACCCGGAAGTCGGGTGCGATCTCGTGGATGCGCCACGGGTGGCGGGTGTGCTCGGTGCGGGGAAGTCTCATGATCGGCCCCTGTCTATACGGCTCCGTATAGCAAGCAGGCTAGCGCGATCTGTACGGTGCCGTATAGAGGCTTCATGAAAGAAGGCCTCAGACGTCAAAAAGCCCCGCCACCCGCGAATTCGCGGGTCGTCCAGCTCGGAGGCGGGCACCGCGGATGAGGCCGGCATCTCTTGAGTCGCGCGGGCCACCCGCTCGTGGCGGGCATTTCGACCGGTGAGCCGGGCGCCCTCGAAGGCGTGCGCCTCCCTGCGCGAACATGTTCGCTACGATGAGCGTCGTGGGTGTGAGAAGAGAGCCGGTCAGCCGCCGGGAGCGTCCGGCCAAGCCTGCCCTGTCCCGGCGCGGAATCGTGGACACGGCCGTGCGGATCATGCGGGCCGAGGGGCTGGAGAAGGTCACGATGCGCCGCTTGGCGCAGGAGCTGGACACCGGTCCGGCCTCGCTCTATGTGTACGTTGCCAACACGGCCGAGCTGCACGCGGCCGTCCTGGACGCCCTGCTCGGCGAGGTCGACCTGACCGGCCGGGAGGGCGGCAAGGGTGGCAAGGACTGGCGCGGCCAGCTCCGAGCCGTCATGACCTCCTACACCTTGGTGCTCTTCGAGCACCCGCAGCTCGCCCGGTCCGCTCTGGTCGCCCGGCCGAGCGGTGAGAACTATCTGCGGTTGGTGGAGCGCATCCTCGACCTCCTCTCCCGCAGTGGTGCCGGCCGCGAGCAGGTCGCCTGGGGGGTGGACAAGCTCCTCCAGGACGCGACGGCCACCGCCGCCGAGCAGGCGACGCGTGAGCACGACCCCCACTCCGAGGGTGACTGGAGCGTGGCTGTCGGCGCGCTGCACGCTGTGGACGAGACGACGCATCCGGCGATCAGCGCGCACATACCGCATCTGGTCAGCGGCACGGCCGAGGACCGGATGCGCTGGAGCTTCGACGTGCTCGTCAACGGCATCACGGGTACCCCTGTGCCCGGCCAGGCCGACTGAGTCCCGCGGGCCCGGCCGCTGCCACGCCGGTGAGCGTCGCTCGCCGGGCCCCCGCCCCCCTTCTGCGCCGGGCCCCGTCCAGGCCCGTCGCGCACCTGTTCGTGACGAATGCATTCGCCTCGCTGAAAGTGGCCGACGTGGCCGCTTACCGGCCGGCCGCACGGTGCTGTCCCGTCCCTGAACAGGTGCCGGCACAGGCAGCTGTCTCTCCGGTGCGCACGCGCATCCTCGCTCCCCGAAAAGGTCCCTCGGAGCTTCGGTGGCCCCGGGGTGTCGGCACCTCGAAGTGATCATGGCGCGCCGTGCGGCAGCCGAACCCGCTCGCCCCGAACCGTCCCGAACGCGTTCGTTCCGACCTTGCTCGTGACGAACGCGTTCGTTACGCTGTGAGTGACGGCGGACCGGTAGACCGGCAGGGGTCCGCGGAAACGCATGGCCGAGCGGGCGCCGACCCGCTTTGGCATCGTGCCGCCCGCGGTGGCGGTCATGGTGCCGGGTCCGGGTCGGTCCCGTACTGGGTGCGCGCTCTCGGTGCAGGTCGGCGGAGTTTTCGCCGCGCCACGGCCGCAGGCCGAACCGACATGAAGAGCCGCACCATTCACCACGCACGAAGGAGCAGGCCATGAACGAGATCACCCATGCTGCCGACGACACGGCCACCGAAGCGGTGCCCGTGTTGATCGTCGGCGGCAGCCTCGTAGGGCTGTCCGCCGCGGTCTTCCTGAGCTGGCACGGCGTTCCGGTCGTCTTGGTCGACAAGCACCACGGCAGCTCCCCGCATCCGCGTGCGATCGGCTTCACCACCCGCACGGTGGAGCACTTCCGGCAAGTGGGGGTCGATGTGCCGCCGTCGCTGCAGGGCATGAAGCCGCCGCGGCGGGCGCGGGTGGAGAGCCTGACCGGTACATGGCTGGAGGAGTACCCGTGGACCCCGGGCGGCGAGGGCGCCTACGGCGCCGAATACTCCCCGGTGCACGCGATCGCGATCACCCAGGACAGGCTCGAACCCCTCCTGCGTGACCGGTCGGCCGAGCTGGGCGCGGACCTGCGGCCGGGTACCGAACTGATCGGCTTCGTCCGGGACGACGACGGCGTGACTGCGACACTGCGTCGCCGCGACGACGGCCACGAGTACCGCCTGCGCGCCCGGTACGTGGTGGCCGCGGACGGCGCGACCAGCGCCATGCGTGAGAAGTTGGGCATCGCCCGTCACGGGGCGGGTCCGCTGTCGGTGCAGCGCAGCATCCTGTTCCGTGCGCCCTTGGACGAGTATCTGCGGCACGGTGTGGTCCAGTTCGAGATCGAGCAGCCGGGCTTGAAGGCGTTCCTGACCACCTACTCCGACGGGCGGTGGGTGCTGATGCTCAGTGACGACGTCGAGCGTGACGCCGACGAGCAACGGCGGGTGGTGCAGCAGGCGGTCGGCCGTACCGACATCCCCATCGAATTGGTGACCACCGGCCGCTGGGACCTGGCCGGGCTGATCGCTGACCGCTTCTTTGCCGGCCGGGTGTTCCTCGTCGGCGATGCCGCCCACCAATTGCCGCCCAACCGTGGCGGTTTCGGCGCCAACACCGGAATCGACGACGCGCACAACCTGGCCTGGAAGCTGGCCGCCGTGCTGGCCGGGAGGTCTGAGCCCCGGCTTCTGGACACCTACGATGCCGAACGTCGGCCTGTGGCGGACCTGCGCCATGACCAACTGTTCGCACGCGCCGACTACAAGGCTTACCTGACGGCCCCCCGAACAGACGTGCCGGTGCTCGACGACGCGTCCGTCGAACTCGGCCAGCTCTACCGCTCGGCCGCGGTGCTGGGCGCGGACGCCGACCTGCCGTCCGCGCGACGACCGGAGGAGTGGTCCGGCCAACCCGGCACCCGGGCCCCGCATCTGTGGGTCACCGTCGACGGCGAGGAGCGCTCGACGCTGGATCTGTTCCGGCGCGACTGGGTGCTGCTGTCCGAGGACGAGCGCTGGGCCGCCGCCGCGACCCGTGCCGCCGAGCGGTCGGGCATCCCCGTCACGTTCGTACGCATCGGCACCGACGCGAATCCGGTGGAGCCCGACGCCTTCCGTACCGCCTACGGCCTCGAATCCACCGGGGCCGCCCTGATCCGGCCCGACGGATACATCGCCTGGCGCGCCATCACCGCCCCGGCCGATCCCGCCCAAGCGCTCAACGTCGCGTTGAACGCTACCGCTGTGCCCACCCATGCCATCGAGACAGCAGCAACGGAGTCCTGATCATGACCGCCACCACGCTTGAGGAACGTGTCCTCCGCCTCGAAGACATCGAAGCGATCCGTGACCTGACCGCCCGCTACGCCGACGCGATCAACAAAGGATGGAACGGCAAGACCGTCGACGCCGAAGCGATCCCGGACATCTTCGCGGCCGACGCCCGCTGGGAAGGCTTCGACGGCGAGGTGACCCACGGCGCGGACGCGATCGCGGCCGTACTGCCCAAGGCCACCTCCGTCGTCCAGCTCTCCATGCACACCTTCCTCAACCCGGTCATCACCGTCGACGGTGACACCGCCACCGGGGACTGGCTGATGTGGGTCGGCTCTGTCATGGCTGACAATCCCCGCTCGGTCTATATGAGTGCCGACATGACCTACACACGCACCGACAAGGGCTGGCGCATCCAGACCGTGCTCATCGGCTTCGGAACCATGGTCCGGGGCAGTGACGGCGACACCGCTTGACGGTCCTGTAAGGGAGCGGACGCAGGACAGTCGCGGAGAAGCGATACCCCGAGCCCGCCGCAAAATGATCCGCCAGCACGGGATCGGAGGAGGGGCCGGAAGCCGAATATGCCCGGGGCGCAGCGGTTCTCGATTGCTCGTGCCGGCACCCTGGTGATGACATGACATCACGTGAAACGGGACAAAAGAGCCCTCCTGACCTGTGTTTCCGCAGGTCAGGAGGGCTTCAATGAGTGCCCCCAACGGGATTCGAACCCGTGCTACCGCCTTGAAAGGGCGGCGTCCTGGGCCGCTAGACGATGAGGGCGAAACGGCCCGGCCGGGCGCCTGAACAGCGCTTCGGCAGGCTCGGGCAGCATATGGGATGCACGGACGGTTCGCCAAAACATATTCGGGCGCGGGCAGCACCCGTCCCTCGGCGTCGTCGGCCCCCGGCGGCCCTGCGGTCACTGGTCCCCGTTGGTCAGCGCCCCCGGAGTCCGGCGCCCCCGGCGGGTCAGCGGCCCGTCGCCGGGCTCGTACCGGTGGGGCTCGACGAGGAGGGGGACGGCGACGGGGACGAGCCGGGCTTTATCTCCTCCGGAAGGTGGCGGGAGACCTCCGCCTTGGACAGCCCGAGCCCGCCCAGGTTGATCTCGTCCCACGCCTGGAGGCGGTCGCTGTCCCGGTCCAGGTAGAGCACGGAGGCCTGCACCTTGTCGGGCGTCTCCCCCTCGACGGCGCGCAGCCCGCTGCCGCCCGTGGAGCCCTCGATCATCAGCCGGGTGCGGTGCGGCAGCACCCGCGTACTGCGGTTGTGGGTGTGCCCGGCCAGGGCGAGGGGGACGAGGCCGTCCGTCTGCTCGGCCAGTACGGGGTTGTGGCCGACGGCGATGTCCACCGGGGTGCCCGCGTCCCGCTGGGCACGCAGCGTTTCGGCCAGTTTGCGGCCCTCCGCCCGCTCCGCCGGGTCGCCCTCGGGGGCGACCGAACGGTCCGGGGTGAACTGGGGGTCGCCCCAGCCGGAGATCCGCAGCCCGGCCACGTTCACCGGTTCGCCCTTGTCCAGCACGTGCACCTGCGACCCACGCTCGTCGGCCAGCTCCTGAAGGGCCTGCTGGGTGGTTTCCGAGTCGTGGTTGCCGCGCACCCACACGTACGGCGCACCCAGGTCCGGGATGGGCTCCAGGAACCCGTTCTCGGGGGCTGTGCCGTGGTCCATGGTGTCGCCGGTGTCGATGATCACGTCGATCTTGTACTGCTCGACCAGCGACCGGATGATGTGCCAGGCGGCCGGGTTGAGGTGGATGTCCGAGACGTGCAGCACCCGCGTCGTCGAGGGGTCCGGCTGGTACGCGGGGAGGGTGGAGGCCGCGTCGTACAGCTTGGTCACATTGGTGACCAGGCGCGCCAACTCCTTCTGGTAGACGTCGAACTCCGTGGCGATACTGCGGGCGTTGCCCACCACGGAAGGGGCGCTCGCCAGCAGCCCGGAGAACCGCGGCTCCAGCACCGACTTCGGGTTCCAGGTCGCCGCCGCCGTCGCGCCGCAGGTCACCAGCAGGGCGAGGGAGAGACCCCCGGCGGCGAGCGCGGTGCGGGGGCGGCGGTAGACGGCGAGGGCGAGCGCGCAGGAACCGGTCAGTACCGCGACGGCCGAGCGCAGTCCGAGGTCGAGCGCGCCGGCCCGGACGTCCCCCGAGATCTCGTCCTCCAGGCCCTCGATGCGCTCCGGATGGTCCACGAGCGCCGTGGCGCGCTCCTGGTCGAGCTGGTCGACGTCCACGTCCAGCCGCAGCGGCGCGGTGTGGCTGTGCAGCTCCAGGGCGCCCAGCGGGGAGACGTTGATCTTGGTGCCGCCGGTGAGGGAGGGGCGCAGCGTCATCGTCGTGTCGACGGGGCCGACGGGCGTCCGGACGTTGCCCACGACCAGCAGCCCCAGCCAGGCGCCGAGCAGGGTGACGGCGGCCAGCCCGGCGGCGCGCCGGTAGGGGCGAAGGCGGGGACGGGGGCGGCGGACGGTGGCGGAGAGCCGGTCGGCGAACTGTCTGAACCAGCTCCCCGCTGCACGCGACGGCTTGGAGACAACGCTGGCCATGTGGGCCCCTATGCCCTTTGTGCGGCATCTGTATGCCCGCGGACGGGCCGGTGGCGGAAGCCGGAGGGATGATGCCTCGGCGCGGATGCTGGTCGACAATGGGCGCGTGCTGGAGATGACGCGTGAGGATTTCGAGGAGCTGGTCGCCGAGGCCCTCGACCGGATACCGCCCGAACTGACCAGGCTCATGGACAACGTCGCGGTGTTCGTGGAGGACGAGCCCCCGGCGAGCGACCCCGAGCTGCTCGGGCTCTACGAGGGGACGCCGCTGACCGAGCGCGGCGAGTGGTACGCGGGCGTCCTGCCGGACCGCATCACGATCTACCGGGGGCCGACGCTGCGCATGGTCGAGCGGGAGAGCGCCGAGGAGGGCGAGGCCCGCGAGGGGGTCGTGGAGGAGGTCGAGATCACGGTCGTGCACGAGATCGCCCACCACTTCGGGATCGACGACGACAGGTTGCACGCACTCGGGTACGGGTGAGCGCTTGCACCCGCTCGGGTGCGGGTGAGTGGAGGCCGCGGAGCCGCTCGGGTGCGGGGCCGAGCGGGTGGGGGCCGAGCGGGTGCGGGCGGCGCCCTCGGCGGGGCGCCTGTGCGGGAGAGCGCACGCGGTGCCGCGCGCCGTGGGCGCCGTGCGGCGTGACCTGTTGGGGTGATGGGGAGTTGGGCATGGCACTCGCCCGCAGTCCCGCGCAGGAGGTCCCGCCGTGCGCCGCTCCCGTACCGCCGCGCCCACCGCCACCGTCGTCGCCCGGACGACGACCGCCGGCGCCCTGATACTCGCGGCGGTCTCCACCCTCAGCGGCTGTATGACGGTGCAGGGCACCGGCGACGCCGGTGAGGGCGCTGCCCCCGTGGGAAGCAGGGCCGACGACGACGGCGGGGCCACCGAGCCCGAGGGCGGGCTGGACGGCACCGCGTACCGCAAGGGCCACACCGGCGAGGACCACGGCGGTACCGACGGGCGCGAGGGCCGGGAGCGCGACAGGGACGGCAAGGGCAAGCGCGGGAAGCGCGGTGCGCACGACGACGAGCGGTCCGGGGACCGGGACCGCTCCGACGCCGACGGCACGGCAGGCCGGGACGCGTCCTCGGGGGCCGACTCGTCCGGCTCGTCTTCGGACAGCGACCGGCACCGGCCCAGGCCCCGTCCGAGCGGGGACGGGGGCGGTTCGGGCGGCTCCGGAGGCAGCGGTGGCTCGGGCGGTTCCGGGGGCGGCTCGGGCGCGCCGACCGGCTCGCCCAGTCCCACCCCGACCAAGCCGGACCCCGAACCCTCGCCCACCCGGACCACCGCCTCGCCCGGCGGTGTCTCCCGGTCGGCGACCGGGGGAGAGGACACCCTCGACCACCGCACCCAGCCCAGCACGGCCTGAGGGCACGGACGTTCCCGTGCCCGGGGCCGGGGGCGTTCCCGGGGCCGGGGGCCGCTCCGGACCCCGTTTGCGCGTTGCTCCCCGAGCCGCGTATGCTGGTAGATCGTTTGATCCCATTTGCCCGGCGCCGTCAGTACAGCGCGCCGTGTGGCGCGTTCTCTCCGGCCGTGGCTGACCGCATCGAGGCGGTTCTTTGCGAATTTCACGGAGTTATGGGCGCGTGCCGAATGACTCCGGAAGGTTGTCGCAACTCGCATGTCTGTCACCACCCCTGCCGCCGTACGCCCCGAGGACTTCCCCGAGCCGACCGCTGAGACGGTCGCAGAAGCGGCCCCCGAAACCACTGGAACGGCCCCCGAGATGACGGAAGCGGCTGCCGCGGCGGCCGAAACCGCCGAGGCCGTCGAGATGGAAGATGCGGCCGAGACGGCTGAGACCGCCGAGACGAAGATCACGTTCGGCGCCCTCGGGCTGCCGGACTCCGTCGTACGCAAGCTCGCCCAGAACGGCGTGACCGCGCCGTTCCCCATCCAGGCCGCCACCATCCCCGACGCGCTGGCCGGCAAGGACGTGCTCGGCCGTGGCCGTACCGGCTCCGGCAAGACCCTCTCCTTCGGCCTGCCGCTGCTCGCCCGCCTCAGCGGTGGCCGCACCCAGCGCAAGCGCCCGCGCGGCGTCATCCTCACCCCGACCCGCGAGTTGGCGATGCAGGTCTCCGACGCGCTGCAGCCTTACGGCGACACGCTCGGCCTCAAGCTGAAGGTCGTGTGCGGCGGTACGTCGATGGCCAATCAGATCTCCGCGCTCGAACGCGGTGTCGACGTCCTCGTCGCCACCCCGGGCCGGCTGCGCGACCTGATCAACCGCGGCTCCTGCTCCCTGGAGGACGTCGAGACGGCCATCCTCGACGAGGCCGACCAGATGTCCGACCTGGGCTTCCTGCCCGAGGTCACCGAGATCCTCGACCTGGTCCCCGAGGGCGGCCAGCGGATGCTCTTCTCCGCCACGATGGAGAAGGAGATCGACTCGCTGGTGCGCCGCTACCTCGTCGACCCGGTCTCCCACGAGGTGGACGCGGCCCAGGGCGCTGTGACGACCATGACGCACCACGTGCTGGTCGTGAAGCCGCGCGACAAGGCGCCGGTCACCACCGCAATCGCCGCCCGCAAGGGCCGCACCATCATCTTCGTCCGTACCCAGCTGGGCGCCGACCGCGTCGCCGAACAGCTGCGCGAGTCCGGCGTCCGCGCCGACGCGCTGCACGGCGGTATGACCCAGGGCGCGCGCACCCGCACGCTGGCCGACTTCAAGGACGGCAAGGTCAACGTCCTGGTCGCCACCGACGTCGCGGCCCGGGGCATCCACGTCGACGGCATCGACCTGGTGCTGAACGTCGACCCGGCCGGCGACCACAAGGACTACCTGCACCGCTCCGGCCGTACGGCGCGCGCGGGCGAGTCCGGGACGGTCGTCTCGCTGGCACTGCCCCACCAGCGGCGGCAGATCTTCCGGCTGATGGAGGACGCGGGCGTCGACGCCTCGCGGCACATCATCGGCCGCGGCGACGTCTTCGACGAGGACGTGGCACGTATCACAGGCGCCCGCTCGCTGACCGAGGTGCAGGCGGAGTCCGCCGCCAACTCGGCCCGCCAGGCCGAGCGCGAGGCCAAGCAGCTCAGCCGCCAGCTGGAGCGGCTCCAGCGGCGCGCCGCCGAACTGCGCGAAGAAGCCACCCTGCTGACCGCGCGTGCCGCGCGGGAGCGTGGCGAGGACCCGGACGCAGCTGTCGCAGCCGCCGCCGAGGCGGAGGCGGCCCAGGCCGCCGAGGAGGCCCGCGCCGAGGCCCGCCGCGAGGCGAAGGCCGAGGCCGAGCGCCGGGAGCGCGCCGACCGCGAGCGCCAGGACCGTGACCGCGGCGACCGCGGCGGACGCTCGTCCTCCGACCGTCGCGACCGCGGCGACCGGCGCCCGTACGACCGGGGCGGAGACCGCGGCGGCGACCGGGGCGGCTTCCGCCGCGACCGCGACCGCGACGACCGCCCGTACGGCCGTGACCGCGACCGTGACGACCGCTCGTACGGCCGTGACCGCGACCGGGACCGCCGGGACGGCGGCAAGGACAGTGGCCGCGGCGGCTCCGGCGCGGGCTACCGCCGCGACGACGTCCGCCGTGACGACCGCCGCGAAGGCGGCGACCGCGGCTTCCGCCGCGAGGGCTTCCGTGGCGGCGAGCGCCCCTACCACCGCGACCGCCGCGACGACCGCCGCCCGCACGGCCGCGTCGGCGAGCACCGCTCCGGCTCCCCCGCCCCCGGCCGCAACGGCGCCCGCACCCCGGACCGCCGCGCGGACAAGCCCCGCTGGAAGCGCAACGGCTGACGACCGCTGAGGGCCACGGCCCTCCGCACACGTACTCGACAGCAGCCTCGAAGGCATTCAACCCGGAATGCCTTCGAGGCCCGCCCGACCCCCGGGCTATGCTGCTCCGTGCGGGCCGTTAGCTCAATTGGCAGAGCAGTGGACTTTTAATCCATTGGTTGTGGGTTCGAGTCCCACACGGCCTACCGGGAGGGAGGAGGGCCCAGCCCTCTGACCTGCAAGGGAGCGCCCGGACCGAGGTGATCGGTCCGGGCGCTTCGGCGTTTCGGGGTGGTGGGCGTGAGCGATGCGTGAGCGGACGGTCCCTGAATGGGTGGCACGAACGCGCATGCGCAGGGGGCTGGAGAGCCAGCGGCTATGCCGTGAGGTCGAACTGGCGAAGCCAGTCAGGGTCTCCGCCTCCGACGGTGGCAACCAAGCCGCCGCTCAGCAGCAGCATGTAGAGAACGAAGGTTAGCCCGTCGTTGTCGCCGTAGTGCTCCACGGCCTCGTTGAGGGTCACGTCAGGCGAAGCATCCGGGTGTCCGATGAGACCTGCTGCGTACATGAGATCGTCGTGCGCGATCCCGAGGGAGTCATGGACCCAGTCGACGGCCTCGCATGCCTGCTCTTCGGTGATCGCCTCGCGGGCTGCGACTAGCCAGCCCATCAGGACGGCGAAGACGGCTGTCGGGGCAGACGGATGGTCTCCCTCGATGAAGGAGCCTCCGGGGCCCTTTGAGGGGTTCTCCAGCCAGGTGGCGATGTCGGCCCGTAAGCGCTTGGCTGTGCGGGCACGGGAAATCTCGGACACATCCGGCTCAGGAACGCTCTTACGCCCTGTGCGGGTGCTTCGTCGGCGTTGGCTGTTTCGTCCCATGGAGCGAGCGTGGCACTCCGAGTGCCTGCGCGGAGGGAATTCGACAAGACAGGCCACAGCGCACGTTGATTGCAATCTCTGTACGGCTGGGACCAGGTTGTGGGTCTTTGAGATCACGGCTCCCCTCGTTCGTTGCTGCCGCTCTTGCCACGACGGGATCGGGGGATCAATCGCACGCCCGCCTCGGCGGCGCTGCGATCGACCTCCGGGAGAAGGCTGGTGTACGTATCCGAGGCCAGCACGATGGTGGAATGGCGCAGCGTCTCCTTGATCGTGTGGAGGCCGCCGCCGCCCGCATGGACGAGCGCACTTCCGCGGTTCTGCTCAGCGTGCGCAGGGCACAGTCAAACCCCGGCTGGGCGGGCCCGCGACACCTTCCGGAAGGCGTGCATGAACACAACCCGTCTTGCCCCCAGCACGCCGCCTGCACGCCCTGGCCGGAGGCATTTGCGGCGCCTACGTGACCGCCGCTCACGCCGATGCCCTCTTTGAGCAGGTCTGGTCCCTGCTGGGCCTGCATGCGCTGCCCCTACTTCGCCTTCCCGGCGGCCCGCAGCAGGGGCGGGCTGAGTAGCCAGGCGTTTCCTCGACGGTAGAGAGCGGCCGGGCGCCCGGTCGCGGGGAGCCGCTGGTCTCCCGTCGGCTGGACGAATCCCGCCGTGTTGAGCACTTTGCGGCGGAAGTTGCTCGGATCGAGGTGCTCCCCCCAGACGACCTCGTACACCGTGCGGAGTTCGCTCAATGTGAAGGACTCGCCGCAGAAAGCCGTGGCAACGGCGGTGTACTCCAGCTTTCTGCGGATTTGCTCCAGCGCGTCCGTGAGGATGTCCATATGGTCGAACGCCAGGGCGTGTGGGTCGTCGGCCAGTTCTGACACCGGGAACCAGTAGGCATGCCTGGCATCGGTGCCGCCCACGGGAGCGGGGAGGTCCGGCCCCAGCGCGAGGTAGGCGATCGTGACGACGCGGCCCCTGGGGTCGCGCCGGGGATCGCCGTAAGCGCCCAGCTGTTCCAGATGCAGGCGGCTCCCGTCGATACCCGCCTCCTCCCAGAGCTCACGCAGCGCCCCCTCGCGCAACGTCTCGGCCTTCTGCACATACCCGCCCGGCAGCGCGGGATGGCCCAGGTAGGGCTCCACGCCGCGCTCGACCAGGAGGACCATCAGTCGGCCGCCCCTGACAGTGAAGATGGCCAGATCCGCCGTCACCCAAGACGCTTCCACCTCCGTGGAGTCGATGAGCCAGTCATCCACAGGGGAACTCCTTAAAGGTCATATTGACTAAAACGGGGTGGAGTACTTAAGGTCATTACAACCATAACCGGACGGGGGGACGGGCTTGATCACTTCCCACGCGTCGCCAGCCAAGGAAACGCCCGGCGAACCCACCACGGCCACCCGTCACTTATGCGCCGGCGTCTACGTGGACGAGCGGTTCCGTGACCTCGTGGTCGACGAGGTGTGCACCGCTCCTCATCGCCGCGTCGCCCCCTCGTACGGGTTCGACATTGTTCCGGTCATGCACCACGCCTGGCGTGCCGCGGCGCTGAGCGCACTGCTCCGCGTGACCGTCGTGGGGGCGGTGGTCGGCCCGGCTCTCGCGGGCGCCGCACCCGCTGCCACCGTGGTCACCTGCGGTGTCGCCCTCTTGTGGCTGGCGCATCTCGCGAGATTGCTCTGCGGCACGGATCCGGATCGACGATTCGAGCGGAGGACCAGGCGCCGTGTTCCAGGGCAGCAACGAGGGCAGCGGGGACGGAGACAGAGGGGGTGGCGGGGCCTACTCGCGCTGATCTTCACCGAGAGCGATCCGGAGAGGAGGCGCAAGCTCAAGCGCATCGGCTGGGCCGCGCTTGCGGTGGCTTCCACCGCCCTGGTCGTCGCGGCGCTGCACCCGGCCGATGGCGCCGTGGGCCTGCTGTTGCTCGGGGTGATCGTGGTCGTGTGTCTTCTCGTCGGGGCTCTCCGTCAGGTGATGCTGAACCGCATCCTGCGGGCGGGCAGCCTCAGGCCGCGGAAGCTGTCCCGTCGGCAACGGGCTGCGGACGCACAGCAGCAGCACGTCTGTGTCGTGTACCGCCGCCCCCGCCATACCGAGGACGAGGACGACGAGGACGACCTCACCATGTTCACGCTCTTCGGCGACCAGTCACCGTTCGTCGGGGCCGGGGAGTTGGTCTATCAGTGGAACCCTCCGATGAGCATCCAACTGCTGCGCCCTGGCGACGACGAGGCGCCCTTGCACGAGCGAGAGCACCCGGCGCCTCCCTTCCAGGCGCATGAGCTGGTCGATCATCTGCGGGAGGCGGTCGGACAGTTGGCATCGGACAACCTGGACGTCCGACTTCCCGCGCAGGCGCGCGACCGTGTCTACGTGGCGGAAACCGATGTCGCGGCTCATCGTGCTCTTCTGCCCCGGTGGATCGGCGAGCGCGACATGCGGGAAATCATCGACACGCCTGGAGCCAGACAGCACCACTTCCTTGAGGTCACCACGCCCACTGGCGGCGGGGAGTTCGTCGCCACTGTGCTCCTGCACGTCAACGTGCAGGGACGCACTCTGAGCATCTCAACGGCAGCGTGCGTGCTTGCCCACACACCCAGGTCCTTCCAGCGCATCACCGAGTTCGGGCAGCACGGAGCCCCAGCCGTCGTATGGGCCGCATTCCGGGAACTCGCCACGCTGCCGACGGAGATTCCGCGGCTGTGGCGGATCATCCGCTACGTCTACACCCTGGGAAAAGCCGCGCTGCTCCCTCGTGACCTGACGAGGACGCGGATTCGCAACGTGCTGATCGGAACCCGGGTCAGCATCCGGGAGGAGATGTCGCAGGCATGGCCCAAGATCCAGCTGGAGAAGAGCTACATCCTTGGTCAAATGAAGACGATCGAGTGGCGCCTGCTCCGGGCGGCCAGCGACTTCCTGCGCTCCAGAGACGTGGAAATCTCAGAGTTCAACGACCGAGCACTCAAGATCATCAACAGTGGCATCGTCAACATCGGTGACAACAACACCTTCACGAACAACGCGGTAGGCAGCGGAGCTCAAGCCGGGAGCCCGGCGGGCGCGCCGTCCGGTGCGAACGCCCAGAGCAGCGGAGGGGATTCATGAGCGTCAATCGCGGCATCGTCAGCCGTGGCAACAACAACGTCTTCACCAACAACGCCATCGGGGAGCACGCCCAAGTTGCCGCGGGCGCCCCTTCGCACGGGCCCGGCACCCGTCCGGCCGAGAGCGGCGGGGAAGCCGCCCCCGCCCCCTGGGACATCGGAGTGGTCGCGATCCTCAGCGAGGAACTCCGGGCTGTGGTGGACGAGCTGAAGCTGGAACGCCACAGGGTGCCCGATGGCCTCTTCTTCTACCAGGGGCGCTGTGCTACGCCGGACGCCGACATCCGAGTCGTGGCCACCCAGAGCCAGAGCCAGGGACAGCGGTCGGCGATGGCCGCCTTCGAGAATCTGCGCCGCCATTACAGCCCGCGACTGTGGGCCTTGGTCGGTGTCGGCGGAGGAATCCACAAAGGGCATGCCTGTATCGGCAACGTCATCGTCGCGACCGACATCGTCTATTACGAGAATCGCAAGCTCAATCCCGGGGGAGACGTCCGGCGTCGCGGGGAACATCGCCAGGCTCCAGCGCCGGTCGTCCATGGCGTGAACGCCTATTTCGCCGACCGCGGAACCCCAGCGCGGATCAACGGTCAGGCGCTTTCGCATGCGTCGAAGAGTACGAGGTCTATCCCGGAGTCATCGGATCGGGCGAGGCCGTGATCGCCGACCGGGAGAGCGACATCCGCAGCTATCTCAGCACCTACCACGAGAAGGTGCTGGCGGTGGACATGGAGGCCGGCGGGCTGAGTCAGTACTGGCAGGAGAACTCCGTCCACGGCGAGCACAACCCGGGGTGGGTGGTCGTCCGTGGCGTGTCCGACAACGCCGACGAGCACAAGGGCCACGGATACCACGAACTCGCGGCGCGTAACGCGGCGCACGTTCTGGGCCAGCTCCTGCAATACCTGTGCTGAATCCGTGCCGATCGAATCTGCGGGGCCAGGAAACTACGCAAGCAGGGAAGATTTCGGATGACTGCTTTTCTGTTCGGGGTTCTCAGCTCTTTAGCTGCCAGTGTGATCGTTCTCGTTCTCGGCCTGCTGCGCGGCTCGCGGCCACTGTGGTGGCTTGTCGCCCTCGGCTCCCGGTGCACGGGCACCGGCCTCGGCCGTGTGTACCGTCTCCAGTCCGCCGCCGAGCCGGACTTGGCGCGGGACTTGAGCCGGGCCCGCTGGATCAAGGTGCTGGCAGGGCGTGGGAATGTGCTCACACGTGAGGCGTTCTCCCCGGTGTGGTCGGGTGTGCTGCCAATGGATTCCGTGCAGGTCCTCCTCCCCGACCCGCACACCGGGACCGGCTCATGGCTGGAGCGGCGCTCGCGCGACGTAGGAAGGTTCGACGCGGGTTTCACTCCCGCTCTCCTCAGAAGCCAGATCGAGTCGAACATCAGCTATATCTCCCGGGCTGCACGAACTCAGCGCAACTTCGAACTTCGTGGTTTCGATCTGCCACACACCTGCCGAGTGATCGCAACGGACCGGGTCGCCTACCTCACCTTCTACAGCAGCTCCGAGCACGGCAGGAACTCTCCCTGCCTGTACGCACGAGCACCGGGACTTCTGTACGCCGTCGCGCTGCAGCTGTTCGAAGCGGCCTGGACGGGCAGTTCGCCGGTCGCCTCCGCGGCGTAAGTCCTCGCTCACCGGGCTGGACCCGGTTTGCGAGTGTCCGCGCCGGGGTGGCCGCTGTCAGCAGTGCGGCGAGCACGAGTGGGGCGGCTGACTGATGGCCGATTCATACCTCACCTTCGAGGGTGCTGCCCCACCACGCCACCAGCACGCTCCAATCACCGTATTGCTGGGCCGCAGCTCAGAGATCCTCGATGCGTGGGCGGACGTGCCGCGAACCCTCCGGACGACGCGGCAGTGATCACCTTCCGCATGACTCCTGACCTCGTCGGAAGGACCTCGCGGAGACCCGGTACTGCCCGGCATGCTCTGACCAGGACTTTAATCCATTGGTTGTGGGTTCGAGTCCCGCGCGGCCTACCGAGAGGGAGGCGGGTGCACCCCGCTGACCTGCAAGGAAGCGCCCGGACCGTGGTGATCGGTCCGGGCGCTTCGTCGTTTCGGGGTGCTGTGCGTGGGCGATGCGTGAGTGGATGTGCCATCACGACGGCGAACAGGCCGGGAGATTCGCCGGAAGAGCTAGCGGCCGGACGTCAGGAATTGGCGCTATGCGTCGCCGTGTGCCTCGCCCGTCGGCCGCGCACGGGGGATCAGGCGTACGCCTGCCTCGGCAGCGCTGCGATCGACCTCTGGGAGCAGGCTCGTGTACGTATCTGAGGCGAGCAGGATGGTGGAGTGGCGCAGCGTCTCCTTGATCGTGTGGAGGTCGCCGCCGCCCGCATGGACGAGCGTGGCTGCCACGTGGCGGAGATCACGAAAGGTGATCGGGGGAAGGTCGGTGCTCGCGAGGATGCGGCGGAACGCCTCCGACGCTGTTTCGGGGTGAAGGCTGGAGCCGTCCTCGTTGGTGAAGACCTTGCCGGTCTCCTGCCACACGGGGCCCGCAGCTTCGCGCTCGGCCTGCTGCCGTGCTCGGTGTGCGCGGAGGACGGCGACGTTGACGCTGTCGAGCGCGATCGTCGCCGCACTGCCGCCGGTCTTGGGGTCGTCCTCGTACGGGTCCCACCCGTCGACCGTGATGGCCCTGGCCGGTGTGATGGTTCGCGCGTCCAGATCGACGTACTCCCATTCCTGGCCGACACCTTCGCCGCGCCGCAGGCCGCGCGTGCCGCACAGGTGGAAGAGGGCGTAGAGCCGGTCACCTTCGGCCGCGTCGAGGAAGGTGCCGAACTGCTCCGGCGTCCAGACCATGACGGGGGAGGGCTTCTCCCCGGTGGCGCGCCAACGCTCGACCCGTTCGGGGGTCCATAGCAGCGGCTTGGGGCGTTTGCCCGACTGCAATTCCACGTGCGCCGCTGGATTGAAGGTGATGAGCTGCCGGGCGATCGCGGCGTTCAGCGAGGCCCGCAGCGTTCGGCGGATGGCCTGGCGGCTGGCTGGGCCCGTCTGCCTGCGGAACGGGGGCATCTCGGCGAGCTTGGCGCGTTCTCGTGCGATGCGGTCCCGCTCGGCTCGGGCGGGACGGCCCGGCTTCGTCGGCTTGCAGCGGGCCACCTGCTCGCGCCGGGCTTCGTTCTCAGCGGCGATGACCTCGTTGGCGTCCGCGATGGCGTCGAACATCTCCACCAGATGGCCGACGTTGAGGCGGTCCAGGCGTATGTGGCCGATGCGCGGCTTGAGATGGACGCGTATGTGCGAGGCATACCCGTTGTTCGTCGTGTGGCGGGTCCTCTTGGCTGCCAGCCACTCATCGAGCCACTCAGCGACCGTGAGCCGACCCGTCAGGTCCAAGCCGAACCGGAGCCGGTGGCGGGTCGTCTCGATATCGGGGAGCGGCGCCTTCTCGTCCGCGACCCGTTCCAGGAACGCGCCGATGCGGTCCAGCTCTTCGGGTTCGTCCGGTGCGGCCAGGGCAAGGAGCCCACGGATGTGGTCCAGGTCCTTCTGGGCGTCCTTGAGGCTCTCGTAGCCGGCGCGGCTGAACGACCGGCGGGTGCCGTCCGGACGGGGCGGCAGCTCCTGGCGTACGGAGTACGAGCCGTGCTTCCGGTTCGACAGCTTGGGGCACTTCTTCCCAAGCGGCTTGCCGGTCTTGGGGTCGCGGCAGTAGCAGCGGCGGTGGGTGGAGCCCTTCAAGCGCTGTTTCCCTCCTCGGGTTCGGTATCCGGTGGGTCGACGTCGGCGAGTTCGGGCGGTAGGGGCGGGGGAGTGCCGCCGTCCTCGCGGATGAACGCACGCGCTGTGCGTAGCCGGTACTTGGCCAGGACGGCTCTCTCGGCGTAGTCACTCCTGGCTTGCAGAGCGTCTTCACGCTCGGCCGGTTCGGTCGCGGTCTCGGCGTTCCAGCGTTCGCGCTTCTCTCCCTCCAAGGCGGCCAACGCGGCGCGCTGATCGCTTGCGTGGGCGCGGAAGCGTTGGAGCATTTCGTCCTCGGCCCTGAAGCTCCGAGGGCCCTGGCCTGTAAACCAATGCATGGCGTCCCACGTGGGTTCCGGATACTGGAAGGGCAGTCGCTGCACCTCTTCGACGTAGCCGACCGGGTAGAGCAGGCAGATCGGGTAGGTGTTCAGCGCTTCAGCTAGGACCAGGACCTCGACCAGTGGGAGAACGGCGCGGCGGCCGGACTCCATGTTGGCGATGACGTTGCGGGGTATCGGGTAGCCGATCTCTTCGCATTTGTCGGCCAGGTCCTGGGCGCTCATGCGAAGCTCCCTCCTTCGGCGCCTGACCTCGCGCGCCACGGTGGCTTGTACGTGGTCGGCCCACTCCGGGACGTCGTCCTCGTTGCTGCTTCCATCCTCGAAATCGCGTTGTGTCATCGCGACACAGTAGCTCTCGTCAGGGTTGTTCTCACGCCTGGAGGCGGACGTGGTTCCCCTCGTTCGCCGACGGCTCAGAAGCAAGGGAGCTGCTGCATGGATGAGATCGAGGCCAACGGCCGCGTCAAGGGCATGAGCCGGGACGAGCTGCTGGCCCTACCTGCTGCCGTTGACCTGGAGACAGGTAACCGGGCGCTGGGGCTGGGGCGCAGCAAGGGGTACGAGCTGGCCAAGCGCGGCGAGTACCCGTGCCGGGTGCTGCGTCTGGGCAACACCTACCGGGTCGTGACCGCAGACCTACTGAACCTGCTTGGTCTGGCGGCGTGAAGGCAGGCCCGTATAGCCGACGCGTTTGCGTTGAGCTGACACAGAACGGCTGGACTGCTGTCCACCGTGGACGTACTGTCCCTGGTCCCTCGCTGCGGCGCAGACCCCGCAGACGAAGTTGGGCCCCCGGCGGCGCAACGCCGGGAGCCCCTCAACTCCCCTGGACGCCTTGAAGTGACCAACCCGGTGGCAAGGGCGCGCAAGCCCGCAACCGCCAGAAGAGGAGCTGCTGCGTGCAACATGCCACGCCGGACCCTGATTCCGCATCCCGCAAAGCCGTCTGGCCACCGGTCGCGGTGCCCGGCCGGGCCGCTGGCTCCGCCAAGGCGCGCGAGGGCGCGGACGAGGCTGCGAACGCTGATCCAGGAGGGGGCGGCTCCGTTGCCCTCGGCTATCCGGAGCAGGCCGATGTACAAGCGACGACGGCGAATCCGGAGGCGAGCGAGGGCGCTGCGCTGCTGGATGAGCTGCGTGCGGCGATCGCTCGGTATGTGATCCTTCCCAGCAGCGAGGCGCTGACCGCAGCCACGCTCTGGGTGGCGGCCAGCCACCTGCAGCCCGCGCTGCAACACGCTCCGCGTCTTGCTGTGGTCGGCCCCGCGAAGCGGTGCGGCAAGTCCCGCCTGCTGGATGTGATCACGGAGACCGTGCACAAACCGCTGATCACGGTGAACATCAGTCCTGCGGTGGTCTTCCGCGCCATCGGCGACGATCCACCCACCCTGCTGGTGGACGAGGCCGACACCATCTTCGGCAGCATCAAGGCGGCGGAGAAGAATGAGGAACTGCGCGGCCTGCTGAACGCGGGGCATCAGCGCAACCGGCCCGCCCTGCGGATCTCCGGCCCCGAACACAAACCGCAGTCGTTCCCGACCTTCGCCATGGCGGCACTCGCCGGAATCGGGGATCTGCCCGACACCGTCATGGACCGGGCGGTTGTGATCCGGATGCAGCGCCGAAAGGACGGCGAGCGGGTTGAGCAGTTCCGCTCCCGCCGCGACATCCCCGCCCTGCACGCCGTACGCGACCGACTGTCGGCATGGCTGCACCCACAGCTGGATGCGGCAGCGAACCTGGTGCCGGTGATGCCGGTCGCGGACCGAGCAGCGGACACCTGGGAGCCGCTGGTGCTCGTCGCGGAACTCGCGCGGTGCGTGGCCGGAACGGGCCCGAGCGGCGTGTGTGGCGATGTGTGCCGCGGAGGAGGGACAAGACGACGAGTCGAACCTGAAGACCCGGCTGCTTCAGGACATCCGACGCGCGTTTGCCCACTTCGGAGACCCCGATGTGCTGCGCACCCAGGACCTGCTGCAGGTCCTGATCAACGACGTCGAAGCGCCCTGGGCGGAGTACGGCCCCCAGCGGCCTGACCCCGCGCTACCTCGGACTGCTGCTGAAGGACTTCGGCATCAAGTCCGCCAACCACCGTTTCGACAACGGGCGCCAGGCCAAGGGCTTCGCCCGCGCCCGCTTCGCCGATGCCTGGGACCGCTACTGCCCCGAGGAGCCGGCCTCCGAAGGGGAAGCGAGTAGTCCGCCAGTTTCGGACCCGATGCGGTAACGACTCGTCTCACCCGTCGCATCGCAGGTCAGCCGCGCAACGAGTGCCGCGGCCGCAACGGGTCCACCCGTACCTTGCCCCGTATCCGTACCTGCTCTGACCAGGTGTGCGACGGGTGAGACGAGTGCCCATGCCGTTGGTCACTATCGCCGCTGCCCAGCGCCACTGCCCCGCTCAGCTGCCGGGGAGCGGGAGCAGGTATGCATCCTCGCGCCGAGGGACGCCCAGCTCCTTCGGCCACGATCAGGGAGTACCACCCGTATGACCCTCGCCGCCATCCCGGGCACTGCCGCGATCCGTGCCGGCATCGGCCTGCTCGGCGCCATCGGCTTCGCCCTCTCCTACGACGCCTTGCGCCAGATGGCCGCCGCCGTCCACATCCGCGGACCGCTCACCTATGCCTTCCCGCTGGTGATCGATGGGTTCATCGCCATCGGCATCGGCGCCCTGCTCATCCTGCGCGCCGCCGCCCTGCCCGCCCGGCTGTATGTGTGGGCGCTGGTCGGGCTGGCCACCGCGACCAGCATCTGGGCCAACGCCCTCCACGCCGTCCGCCTCAACCAGCCCACCCCACACGGGCCCGGCCTGCACCTGGACAACGCAACGGTCGGCGTCCTCTCGGCCATCCCACCGCTCGCCCTGGCCGGAGCCGTCCATCTCTACCTCCTCGTCCACCGCCACAACCGCCACACCGGCGCGGATGAAGCCGCCGCCACATTCGACCGCCACACCGGCACCACGGGACACCAGCCCGCCCGCTCAGCTCCGGACTCACCAACGCCAGCAGCGCAGGCCGCAGACACTGCGGCGGCAGACGGCCCAACCGACCCGGTGACGCCACGACCGACCGCGAAGGCCAGGTCACAAGGCCGACCTGCGACCGCGTCGATGGAGGAAATCCTGGCCATCGGACGCATGGCACCGCGCGGACGTGGCGGCTGGGTCTCCCGCCGCAACGTCGAGGCGGCGATCCGGGCGGCGGGCCATTCCATCGGCAGGGACCGCCTCACTGAGGCCACCCGTGCCCTCCAGGACGAAGCCGACCGCCACGAGCCCGAACACGCCTACGCAGACGCCTGACCCCCGCGCAAGGCCAGGTGGCGGAACGCCGACCGCCACATCCGCCACCTTCACCGACCCCCCGCACCGCACCCTGACAACCGGCCGGAGACCACTCCATGCACCACCCCGAACCCCAACCCGCCACCGAACACCCAGGGATGACCACCGCCTCAGCCACCGGCAGCGCAGCAAGGTATGCCCTTGGACCGTCCAAGGACCGGCCCCAGGGGGAAGCCTCCGCCCCGGGGGTGGCGGAGGTACTCGGGCACCAGGGGGTGCCCGAGCGGGAAGCGCCCGCCGATGCCGATGACGCTGCCCCTGTCGCGTTGCCGCGTGCCGCCGACGAAGCCGCTCTGCACCGCGTCGCCCGCCGCCGCAAGCGCGAGCCCGTACAGCGCTGCCAACGTGTCGATGTCCGTTGGAGCGTCGACGAGAAGGCCGACATCCTCCGCTTGGCGGACTCTCTGAATGTGGCCGCCGCCCACTACGTCGGTGCCGTCGTCATGGCCCACATCCACGGCGACCTCACCCTGCCCGGCCAGCGCACCCAGCTCGACGACTACATCGACGAACTCAACGCCCTGCGAGCCCAGGTGGCCAGGCTCGGCAACAACCTCAACCAGATCGCCCGCCGCCTCAACTCCGGCGGCGATCCACACCCTGGGGACAGCGCAGCCCTCGACCAAGCACACCGCACCCTGGAGACGGTCCGCGAAGCGGTGGCCGGCATCGATGCCGCCGCCCACCGCGCGGCCACCGGACATCTGACCGGGCGGGTGACCGACCGTTGATCGCGAAGATCACCTCCGGCCGCAGCACCCGCCACCTGATCACCTACCTCTACGGCCCAGGACGGGCCAACGAGCACATCGACCCCCACCTGGTCGCCTCCTGGGACGGCTTCGCCCCCGACCCCGGACGAGACCCCGACGCACGCGCCGCCAAGCAGCAGCTCACCCAGGCTCTCGACCTGCGGGTGAACCAGGCCCGGCAGCAGGGCCGCGACACCAAACAGCACGTGTGGCACTGCTCGCTGCGCGCCGCCCCCGAAGACCGGCCCCTCAGCGACGAGGAATGGGCCGCCATCGCCCGCCGCGTCGTCCACGCGACCGGCATCGCACCCGAAGGTGATCCGGACGGCTGCCGCTGGGTCGCGGTGCGTCACGCCGGTGATCACATCCACATCGCCGCCACCACCGTGCGGGGCGACCTGCGCAACGAGAAACACTGGAACGACTTCCTCACGGCCGACCGCGAACTGGAGGCCGTCGAGAAGGATTACGGGCTCCACCGCATCGTGCGCGGCGACCGCACCGCCGCCAAGCGGCCCACCCGCGCCGAGCAGGAGAAGGCCCGCCGCACCGGACGGCAGCAGACCGCACGCGAGCAGCTGCGCACCACCGTCCGTACCGCTGTGGCCGCCGCCTCCAGCCCCGAGGAATTCGTCTCCCTACTCGATGCCAACGACGATGTGCTGGTGGAGGTGCAGCACTTCCCCTCCGGCGACATCCGCGGCTACAAGGTCGCCCTCGCCTCGGACACCAACGGAGCCGGTGAGCCGGTGTGGTTCTCCGGCTCCAGGCTCGCACCGGACCTGTCCTACCCCAAGATTCACGAACGCCTGACCACCACCGACACCCCCGCACCCCACCGCCAGGCCAACCCCTGGCACCAGGCCACCGCCGCAGCCGAACGTATCCCCCACCGCCTCGACCAAGGCGACAACGCCGCCTCTCAGGCCCACCTGGCCGCCCTCGGTGAAACGCTCGACGCCCTCACCCTGGTCGCACCCAAGGATCTCCGTTCCGGCCTGCACCAGTCGGCAACCACGTTCGAGCGCGCCACCTGCTCCCGTATCCGCCCCGACCACGACAAGACCCGCGCCCTGCGCAGCGCCATGCGCGCAATCCTGCGCCAGCCCACACCCAAGGACGGGGCCGCGCTCGCGATACTGCTGGACGCAGCGCTCCTCGCCGTCATCGCCGCCGCCCGCTGGCACGAAAAACGCCACCACCAACAGCAGGCCATCGCCGCACGACAAGCCGCAGTACCTCTCCGTGACGTCTATGAGCAAGCCGCAACAGCGCCCCTGACCGCGCTCGCCGAACGCAAGCCTCCGCACGCCACAGCAGCCCGCCACTCGGACCTCGTACGACAGACCCTCCCCCAGCACACGGACCGGATCATCAACAGCCCCGCCTGGGAGGCTCTAATCACCGCGCTCACCGACGCGCAGACCGCCGGCCACGACCCATCCCGCCTCCTCCAGCAAGCCGCCGACGAACGCACCCTGGACGACGCGCACTCCCCCGCCAAGGTCCTGGTCTGGCGCATCCACCGCATGAGCCAACGCCCCGCACCCAGCCCCCGCGCACGAGCCGCCCAAGCCCGCAGCACAGCGGCTCCACGTCGTGTCACACGCTCGGAGACAACACCTTCGACCACTCTCCCTGCCACGGCACCTGCCCGCCGGCGACATCGATAGCGGCCAGCGTGCGGAGAGGCTGGAGGGCGGTGTCTTTCGGCCAGATCTACGGAGGCTGTCGCGAAGTCGCGGGCTGGGCAGACGGCTTCTCGTCGCAGTGACATGCTGGAGTGACGCAGGCGAGAAGGGACATCGACTCATGCGGTGGACAGTGCATGGTGAGCGCCAGATTTACAGCAACCCGTGGGTCAACCTGTGGCTCGTGGACGTCCAGCAGCCCGACGGCCGACGCTGGGAACACCACGTGGTCAAGATGCGGCACCTGGCGGTGGCGGCCGTGGTGGACGAGCAGAAGCGGGTGCTGATGCTGTGGCGCCACCGCTTCATCACGGACACCTGGGGCTGGGAACTGCCCATGGGACTGATCGAGGCGGACGAGACCCCGGAGCAGGCTGCCGCCCGCGAGGTGGAAGAGGAGACCGGCTGGCGGGTCGACGGCATGAAACCGTTGGTGTACGCGCAGCCCGCGAACGGGATCACCGACTCCGAGCACTACGTCTTCCGTGCCGACGGCGCCACCTACGCCGGTCCTCCGACCGAGCTGAATGAGACCGACCGCATCGAGTGGGTACCGATCTCGGAGATCCGCGGCATGATCGACCGCCGCGAGGTCGTCAGCAGCGGCAGCCTCGTCGGGCTGCTGTACCTGCTCCTGGACGAGGCGACCGGCGTCATCGGCTAGCCCAGAATGTCGCGCATCTTCTGCTCGAACGTGATCACCGGCGCCTCCCGCGCGTACGGAGCCAGGCGCCGGTGGAACTCCCGCACATGCCCGGCCACCCGGGGTGAGTCGAGGGACGCGGTCAAGTCGAGCGCCATGCCAGCGCTCTCGCACGCGGCGTCCAGGTTGCCCTGCTGGAGCTGGGCGGTGGCCAGCCAGAAGGCGTGGAAGGCCCGGCCGCGCTGTTGCGCGCCGGACTCCCGGCGCAGCCCTTCGGCGATGAGGGGTTCGGCTCGTGCTGATTCTCCGAGGCGCGCGAGAGCGATACCGGTGTCGACGATCAGCTTGCTCTCATCGAAGTAGCGAACCCACGTCGGGGCTTCGGCTTCGCGGCCCCGGGCGAGTTCGTAGGCGTCGCGGGAGCGGTCGATGGCTTGGCGGCATGCCATCGAGTCGCGCAGTGCGGCCTGCGCGAACGCCTCCCGCATGTGGAGCATCGACATCACCAGTGGCTGGTCGCCTGCCGCGCGGGCGGAGTCCTGGGCTTTGCAGGCCAGGGCGACGGCGTCGGTGGGGTTGCCGTCGTAGGTTGCCTGGAGGCTCATGCACGACAGCACGTTGGCCATGAACAGGTAGTCGTCCTGGCCGCGCGAGAGGCGCAGCGCCTGCGTGAAGTGGGTGCGGGCGGTGCTGTACTGGCGGGCGTCGAAGTACGCC
Organism: Streptomyces smyrnaeus; assembly: GCF_017676345.1. Lineage (GTDB taxonomy): Bacteria > Actinomycetota > Actinomycetes > Streptomycetales > Streptomycetaceae > Streptomyces > Streptomyces smyrnaeus. The sequence goes on from NZ_JAFFZM010000002.1 coordinate 409,899, forward strand.
CAACCCGCCAGCCGGGCCAGCTCGGCGGCCAGCGACTGCAGATCGCGACGCAGGGCCCCGTCAGCGCCCCTCATCAACTGCGAGACGTAGCGCAGGTGCCCGACGACTGCCGGTCGTAGTGAGGCGCCTCCGTGTTCGTCGTCTCTGCGCCAGTAGTCCTCGACCGAGGACTGGAGGGCGACGAGCGTGGACCTGGTGACCTTGCCGTCGGCGAGCGTGAGCAGGTCGTCTATGCCACTCGGTTCCGTGGATTCTTGCGTCGCACCGCCTTCTGCGGGAGGCGTGAGCGCGCGTCCAGGTGCCTGCTCGGCCACGGCCGGTCCGGCGGGGATTTCCCAGGGCCGGTGTGCCAGTCCGAGCATGGCTCCCGGGATGCGCAAGCCGTCCGCGACGCGCTCGATCACGTCGATGTGGGCCAGGCTTCTGCGCCCGGACATGATCTCCCCGACCCGGCTGGGCGTCATCCCGCACAGCGCGGCGATCCGCGAGGGATAGACCCCCGCCTTCTTCTTGGCGAACTGGAAGACCTGGGAGAAGTCGCGTTCCCGACAGACACGTTGGAACTCAGGGCTCGCCACTAACTCGGGCGGAAGTCCCGGATAGGGCTGCGGTGCGGACACGTGCGCTCCCCCGGCCGTCTCGGCAGCGGCGTACTGGGCGGGTGGTCAGCCGCCACAGATATTACCCACGTTGGGTAATCACTGTGGCCTGATCCCGTGATGGGGTCCCGCGGTGCAGTAGTCCCCCAGCTACCCGCGACGAGGGGACGCGATGCACGCGATGGCCACGCACAACCAACGAACCAGCCAGACATGGCACATGCAGTTTGCCTCGACTGCCAGGTGCGTCTCGCTTGTCCGCACCCAGGTGGAGCGAGTACTCCGCGAATGGGGATACGCCTCCAGCGGCATCGACACCGCCGTCCTGGTGGCGAGCGAACTGGCGACGAACGCCGTGGTGCACGGCCACCTCCCCGGCCACCTATTCGAGGTCGGAGTGGTCTCGGCGGACGACATCTGCCTCATCGTGGTTTCCGACAGCAGCCCACGCCCGCCCCAAGCGCTGGAGGCTGGCGCCGACGACGAGAGTGGTCGCGGTCTCCAGCTCGTGAGGGCCGTGGCCCTGCGCACCGGACAACGGCCGCACCGCCCTCTCGGCAAGACGGTGTGGGCAACGGTGCACATGGCGAAGCAGCAAAGCCGTACGGCGTCGTCGGCATCCCTCCATGCCACCGGCCGGGGCGCCGAAGCCGGCGAAGGGCGGGTGTCGTGATGCGCGTCATCGGCCGCTACGCCGGCCTCATCTTCATCATCGGCATCAGCGCTTCCTGCGGCCTCGTGGTCGGCCTCGCAGTCGCCACGGCGCCCTCCCCCTGAACCGGTCCGTCCCGGGTGTGTTCGCCCGCGCCCGGCGGGACGGTTCCCCGTGCCCACCCGGGACGGATCCCCCACCCGCCCGGCCGTCTTTGAGTCGAGCTCGGCGGCCGGGCGGGACTCAACAGCGCTACCACCCCACTCACCAGCCCCTTCCCCGCGTTCGCAGGCCGCCTGCGCAGCGCCGACAACTTCCGCGAAAGGCAGCCCGACCTACAAGAAAGGTCTCCTCGTGATCCCGCACCCCGCCTTAACCGACGTCGACAGCACAGTCCCGGTCGTGGTGACCACCGACCGGTCGCTCCGCGTCAAGGTCATCGACTCGTGCGGCATGACCTGCACCTTCTGCCACAACGAGGGCACCCCCGTGAGCGCGGACAACCGCACCCACCAGATCGGAGCCTTCATCCCCGACGGACCGTCGGGCCGCGTCTCCATCTACGCGGCCACCAACGGCTCCCGCTTCCTGAGCGCGCCCGTCTTCCCCGACGAAGCCTTCCGCCACGCACTGACCCAGCTACGCGAGGCCCTCGACTTCAACGAAGTCCACCTGACAGGAGGCGAGCCGACCCTCCACCCGCGGCTGCCGCAGCTCATCGCCACGGCGAAAGAATGCGGCTACGAGGTGAGCGTCACCTCCAACGGAGAGAACGGCCACCGCGTCCTGGCCGACTGCGCCCGCGCGGGCCTGGACCACGTCAACTTCTCCATCTTCGGCACCACCCCAGAAGAGCTCGCCCAGGTCCAACACAGCCGCTACCGCAAGCCCGCCCTCGCACAACGCAAGATCGACGCCCTCAACGAGTCGATCCGACTCGCCATGGAAGTCAGCATCGGCACACGCGCCAACGTAGTCCTGCCGAACCGCAGCCACGTTCCCCGCGTCCACCGCCTGCTCAACAAGTACTCCGACAGCCTCTCCGTACGCGTGCTCTCCTCCCTCGCCGACGGCAAAGAGTCGCTCCAGGCCATCGACCTCCTGCTGACCGACCTCAAAGCCGACCTGGAAGAGGTACGTCTGATCGCCGGCACCTCCGGCTTTCGCATGGCCTACCGCCTGCCGAGTGGCCGAGAGCTGATCGTCAAGCACATCCGCCCACTACGGTTGCCGGACGCCTGCACCGACTGCCGCTTCAACAACCCCACAGACTGCGAAGAGGGCTACTACGGCGTACGCCTCTACCGCGACACAACAGGCGAATTTCACGTCGGAGTGTGCATACAGCGCATGGACCTCTGCCTCCCCGTGGAAGAGTTCGTCGTGGGCAAGGCATGCGCCGAGGTCGCCCACCTGCGCGAGACCGACTTCCACAACCTGACCGCGTAAACACCACTCCCAGGAGCCCCCCAGCGATGCCCCAGAACGAATATGAGGCCAAGTTCCTCAATATCGACACCGACGCCGTCCGCGACCAGCTCCGCACCGCCGGCGCCCAGCTCGTCTTCGACAAGACCATGTTCACCCGGCTGATCTTCGAGAACGACGCCGTCCAGGGCGAACAGTGGCTCCGCCTCCGCGACGAGGGCGGCAAGACCACCCTCACCCTCAAGCAGGTCAGCGACGCCACCACCATCAACGGCACCACCGAGATCGAGATCGAGGTCGACGACCTCGACAAGACCGCCGAACTCCTCAAGGCCACCGGCCTCCGCCAAGTCCGGTACCAGCAGAACTACCGCGAGGAGTGGCAGCTCGGCGACATCAAGTATGACCTCGACACCTGGCCCGACCTGCCCACCTTCATCGAGATCGAAGGCCCCTCCGAAGACGCCGTCCGCAAAGCCGTCGCCGAGCTCGGCTTCGACTACGAACAAGCCCGCTACGGCAGCATCGACCTCATCTACAAGAGCGAACTGGGCCGGGACATCCTCGCTCAGCCGACCCTTCTCTTCGAGGAGCGCACAGTGACCGGTTCGTAAGCCGCCGACTTGGTCGCGCGTACGCCGCTCCTTCAAGGGGCCCTGACCTCTGCACGCCCCAGCGACGAAGCGGACGAGGTCAGGGCGCCGACTGCGGAGGAGCAGTTGGGGGCGCCTGCTCTGCTGGCTGATCCAACTGCTGCTGCCGACGACGCTGTTCGTTGCGGAGATCCTCAACGCGCTGCGTGAACAACTTCAGGGCTTCCTGCTCTTGGTCATGTTCGAGGTCTCCATAGGGGCCAATTCCGAGAGTGACCGCAGTAGCTTCCTTTTCAATGTCGTCCGCAGTCCGCTGAAGAAAATAGCTACGCTCTCGATATTTGTAGTACCCAGCAAAAGCTGCTGCGAGTGCGATAGCGGAGCTGATGGCAGTGAGGGAAACGCTTTGCCAGGTCAATTGCTTGCCGATATCAAACGCAGCAATCGTTGTTGTTCCAACAGATCCGATCATGATGAGTGACTGCAAGCTGTTGTGCACCCGTCGATACTTCCGACTGTCAGCCTGATATTGCTCAACGATCCCAGCGACATCTTCGCGGTAGAGGCGACGCCTCTCCGTTAATGACGGGCGTTCGTGCGCGTTGAGCCTACGCAGCGACTCGCGTAGTTCTTCCGTCTTCATTTCCAGCGCAGCTCTACCCTCAAGGCCACGATCGTTAACGATCACACTCACAGCTACGCACGCAAAAAGCACAGCGCCGGGGATCGCGACACTTGTCGCCGAGTCTGGAGCCAGGGTCACCCAGACAGCACCCGCCAGAAGGTCCACCACTGCGATCGCCAGCGCGATGCTCCGCGTTCGATTGATCACAAGCCGACGCGCAAGTCGCGCCTCAGTCAACCGAGTCTCATTGCGCGTGTCGAACAGCAGGCGGCGGGTCGATCCCTCCAAGCGGCTAGGGGCATCGTCGTCCGAGCTGCGAACCATCGAACAGATCCTCCACAGTCACCGGGCCAAGGCTCGTTGAAAGCCTTACACCAAGCACGTACAGCGGGGCCGACACTTGCCTCAATTGTTGCGGCTGCTCTTGCTCCCCTCGGCGTGGTCGACGGCAAGGGGCACCGGCGGTTTTCCGGTCGCGCGCTCGTACTGCGGCGTGCGACTGGGGCATCGCAAACCTGTAGGTCCGAAGGGACACCAAGGGCCCGTGCTGGACTACGCGTTCTTGGTCGCCTTACGCCGAGCTTGTGCTCGATCCGGCACACGGTGCCTGCCGGGCATCAAGCGTCGACTACAGCACCTGGATGACCCACTATGGCCTGTCTCCCCAATCGCCAGCACGCACAGTGTCGGCCAACTACCGTCGGCCATATGCACCCTTCCGACCTGCCTGTCCCTCCTGCCATTGCTGCTCGGCCTCATGACCCGCGCGGCTACCCCATCCCGGCGATCACTCCATGGGAAGGAGGCAGACCTCAATTCGCCTCGTTGAGCGCGAGGCGTGTGTACCTTTGTGTGACGCAACGCAGATGCACCGTCTGTGGTCTGGAGATACCTCCTGGCCCGGTGTGGCGGGTTGTGGATACCGAAGAAACCGAGATGTTGGCGGAAGTGCTCTCACACGGGGTCGGCCACAAGTTCCTCAACAAGGCGCCAACCGAGGAGGGCCCTGGCCACCGTGCGTGCATGATCTACAGCGCGATGGTCTGCCCTTTTCTCGGAGGTCCCGAAGCCCGCCGCGGACAAGGCACCAACACCTACGGCGAAGAGATACCGCGTGGCGAAGCCCGGGGGCACAAGGGAGGCGTCGCCGCTTACGACTCTTGCGAGTTCCGGGAGACGGCAGTCGGTCCCGGCTGCGTGTACGGCCACCCCCTCGAACTACTTGAATACGAACGGGGGGAGGACCTGCTGGGCGCATTGGAGGAAGCCGTGATCGACGACACGGCCGCTCTGACAGGCACGTGTCCTTCATGGCTACTGGACGATGAGACAGCGGTAGAGGCGGCGTTTCTCCGCGCGATGCGCACGCCGGAGGAGACCGCAAGGATCAAGGCCGAGCGACGAATGACGGAAGCGCGGCGCAAACGGCAGAAGCAAGCCAAGGCATCTCGCCGTCGTAACCGCTGATGCCAACGCGGGTTGGGAACGCGATGGAGGCTTTGCCAGCCTGACCAGATCTTCTAGGAGCGCCCGCAGCCGAACTAGTCACGCAGGGTACCGTCGCCGGTCGGTCGCTGTCACTGCTCCCCCTTACCCTCAACTACACATATCCGATAACTGGCGAGAGGCTGCCCGACATGACCACCGACGACGGTATGTCCCCTGAAGTGCAGCGCATGCTTCAAGAAGCGCAGGCCATGATGACTGACGAGGTCATGGAGGAGACCTTGCGCAGCAAGGCCGGCGTGGACCCCAGCGATCTTGCTACGTTGCTGGACCTTGTGTCGATCGGCATCGCCAACGGTGCTTGGCGGAACAGCTGCGTTGAAGACTGGCACGCCGAAGGCCGACTGTCGGACGGCGACATGATGCGTGTCAACAGCTACACAACTGATGCCATACGTCGACGGCTGATGGGTTGGTGCATCGAGTGCGGGATCACTTCGGCAGACAGCGGCTCACTGGTGGGTGCCCATGCGGAAAGCGTCGACGTCCTGGCCGGTCGTCTCTTCCGTTGGCTGACGAATGCTGAGCGAAAGCTCCCCACCGGAATGAGCCTCGGAGAATTGGCCCGTTCCAAGGAAGCCTTCGAAGAGTACGAGGACCACGCGGGTCGGGCCCTCAGCGGCTTTACCGGACAGATGGACACCACCAGCGTCAGGTTTGGCCTGCTGCGCACCGCCTGCCACGGTGCCCTCGCCTGCTCCCAGTGGTGGGCCCATCCCACATGGCCCGACCGCGTCGAACGCTTCATTCGCGTCCTTGACGATGCGACCGACCCGCATTGGGGGCCCAACGGAGAGCGGAGGGAGAAACTGGGAGCCGAGCCGCCCTCCGTGCAGGACCGCGACATGCTGCATACCACCCTGCTGGAAGGCCCGTGGAAACTCGACCCCACGGCCGCCGAGTGGATCGTGGATGCCGGGATCGGCTACCTGACCCCCGAAACAGAGCTGCCGACGAGACCGGATCCGATTAAGGGTCGGCAGTAGCCAGGGAGCTAGGGGTGTTCAGAGGGCCCCTCCCGCGCAAGGTTCGGGGGCAAGCAACTGAAGTCACGACAGCCACGAACGGTGCGTGCGACCACCTCCATCGCACGGGGCGGTCCCTGGGATGCTTCTGGCTGGACCCCGCTCGAAAGCGCAGTGTTGAAGCCGACCTCACACCGTCTCGCGCCATAGCTGATCACGGGCAGCCCACTCTCCTTGGTCTCAGTTTTAGTCTCATTCACTACCATCCAGCGCCGCCCGAAACTCCCGCCACCGCACCGCAGGCCAGGACGCCTCCGTCCATCGACGGACTCCAGACGAACATTTGGAAAGCATGTCGAGGGCAGCCCCTCACGAGTTCGAATCTCGTATCCTCCGCCCAGCTCTCACCAGGCTGAACGTGGGCCCCATCGCTTAGGCGGTGAAGCCTACGTAGTTGGTGTTTGCAGTTGCAGTTGCCGCCTCAGCTTCAGAAGCAGGTGTCCTTCCGAACCTGATGCACGGGTTCCCAGTCAGGTGTGGTGTCGGCGTTGTCGAGGCAGGGGCATCCTTCCGCGTCTGCGGACGACACCACGGTGACGGATGCCGTCGATACGGACAGTGCTGGAGAGCCGCGAGCGGGTTGCTGCGGTGGCAGTTGATCAACGGTCGAACAGGTTCAAGGCAGTAGGGGCTCTTGTGGACACAAAAGAGAAACTGAACCATCGGGCTTTCGGCGGGCCCCCAATCGACCAGGTGGCCCGGGTAGGCGTCGTCTGCCCACAGGGACGACAGCTTGCGGAAGTGGTGTGCAGGCGGCGATGGCCCGGCACTCCTCTGCCAGCCAGCGACCTTGCGCTGGCATAGTCTCATTGGAGGACCAGTCCGATGTCTTATCGATACTTCCGCGTGGACGGGTTCGGTTCCGTGAAGGAAGAGGCTGATGCAGACAGCGAGACAGGGCGCAGTTGGCGGGGCGAGCAATGAGGCGGGAGCCAACCACCGCGCCGGCGTAGCGGCATTGATCGCTACCTACGGGTTGCTGGGGGAGCAAGTGCCCTGGTTGCACTCAGACGCGCCTCCAGCCTTACTCCGCATGGAAGCTGACTTGCACGTTGATGACGTCGTCGTAGATCTCTATGACGGCACTCGCGCCTTCATACAAGCCAAACTGACAGCGCGCAACAAGGCATTCGAGGACACCGTTGACCAGTGGTGCCGTTCTGTCACCTCTGGCGAATGCCGACCGGGTGACGAGCTGCTCTTCGTCGTCGCCCAGCCCACCAAAGTCTTTTTGGACCTAGCTGACGCCTTGGCAGTCCGCCGCAGAGGCGCCTCCCTAACTGCTTCGGCGACCAAACACATCGACCGGGTATGCAAACTGGCTGTCGGCCACGGTCTGGACGGTCGGGCCAGGGAGCGGCTGCTGCACGCGGCCGCGATCCGTGCCTTGGACGCCCGCGACAACGGCCCGGACGAGGCGCTAGGGAGCGCATGTCTGAACGCGGCCGTCGTAGCGGCGGGACATGGGCGGGCCGCCTTTATTGCTCTGCGCGAGGCCGCGCATACGCAGGCCGAGCAGCGCACTACATCGGACCTGGCCATCTGGCGCAGCTGGCTCACCAGAGGGCATCTTCCCCTCATCGCCGACGTCTCAGGCACCGCAGCGGCCCGGCTAGAGGCACTCGAGAGGGTCGTCCGCCGTTACCGCGAGGAGTGGTCACGCAAACAGGACACAATTCCCCTCGCTGATCTCGGGTTGGGCCTGACCTCGATGACGGTGCCAGGCATGGCGAAGGACCTGCACGCGTCCCCGCCGGGCCAGAAACACGGACGCGACCAATTGGTCGACGCAGTTCGCCGCCAGGGACGCCTCTTCGTGGTGGGCAGCCCTGGAACAGGCAAGACCATAGCCTCCCGAGCCATCGCTGCGCGTTGGGCAGCAAACGACCGTGCACCGATCCCGGTGTGGCTGCGCCTACGCGACTTGATGCCCCGGCTGTCAGCTGTCGGCCCCTACCGGATCGAAGCCGACGACCTCGTCCGGGCTGCTGTGGGGGATACGCAGCCGCTGCTGACCGAGGCGCTACTGGCATACATCGCGCGGGGCAATGCTCTACTCGTGCTCGACGCGCTCGATGAGACTCTTGAGCGCCGGGATGCAGTAGTCGAGGCGGTGGCCGACCTTCTCAGCCGGTTGCCTGCGGAAATCGACGTGTTGGTCACCTCCCGGCATTCCTGCATCAAGTCAGCAGCCCTGCTGCATCTGCCAGTCTACGAGTTGCAGACTCCTTGGAAGCTGTCTGACACCCTTGACCAGCTCTTGGAGGCTGTGGCCGAGCAGCTTGGGGGTGAAGCAAACAAGGACGAGTGGAAAGCAGAACACAGGGCGCGCATCGCGCACTCCCGTTCCGCCGAGCCCGACCTGTGGCGCGTGCCTTTGCTAGCCACCTTGATGGTGCTGCTCACCACTCAGCGGTCGGCGCACTCAGCTCCCTCGGGAAGAGCTGCCCTCCTCGAAGAAGTGATCGACAGCAGCGTTCGTCTGTGGGAGATGCGTCGCGCCGTGCCTGCCGTACCAGACACTGCCCCCGCACTGACGGCCGACATCCTCGTCGATTGCTTCGACGACATCGCCCGCTTGGTGGCTGTGCATGGCAGTACCTCATGGCATCAGGCACACAGCGCGGTCAATACCCGTCTGCAGCACCATTGGGGCAAGCCCGCTGGCACGGCCGCCGCAGCCGCACGTCACATCCTGGAGTACTGGGACGCCACTGCGGGTGTATTCATTTCCGATGCGCCTCACGGCACTCTCACGGCCCGTACCCGCCTGTTCGCTGAAATCGGCGAGGCCCGCTGGGCGATAAGGGACCCGTCTGCCCTCACAGCGTGGATGAACGAAGCAGCCACCCGACGTCCAGAGTCCGCACGGCTCGCTGCCAGCCTTTCGCCCGATGCCGCGGGTGCCCTTATCGCCCGTGCCATCGACTCCGGCGGCCAACTCCTGGAGCTGGTCCACGCCGCCGTTCAGGACGGGGTCGGCTTCGATGAGGCGCTCCTGCATGCCTACCGTCAAGCCCAGCTGGATCGCCTGGCGACCGTCCCAGACCGCTATCCGCCGGCCCCGCCCCACGTCATCGACCTCGATGCGAAGCGCTCCCCCCGCGCCGAGCTCATCGTCCTCCTCGCGAGCGAGAATCTCGACATGGCACAGGCGGACCAGCTGATACGCGCCGCAGCCGCAATGAGTCACCGTCTGGAAGCTGTCGTGGTCGCATTGCGCGTGCACCAGCAGGCCCTCCGACGGGGCAGAGATCTGACGGACAGGGAACTCGACGTGGTTCAGGGCGCTCTCGAAGCGCTCGTAAGCGTCAGCACTGAGGAAATAGAAGACCCTGCCTACTTCCATGGTAGTGACGCTCTCGTACGTGCCGCCGTTATCCACCTTCTGCCACGAAAGCCGGAGCTGGCCTCCGCTCTGGCGAATGTCACCTCCCACATTTCCCTGAACACTCTGGAGTGGCTTGAGACGGAGCTGCCACGATTGGGCCACGCCGCCACCCTTAAGAGCATCCGTGAGTCCAGCGGATCAGAGGTTCTGGCCCGGCTGGCGAGGTCCTTCAAAGACATCTCAGCGCTTTTCGAACTAATGACGGAACTCGACGACTCGGCCGTTGCGCTCACTCCTGGGCAGGCATGGCACCTGGAAGAGGCAGCGACCTTCGTCGACGACCTCGGCATCGGGGACTTCGCCGCGATGACTCCTCCAGCAGCGGCACGCCAGCAGCCGGACCTGACCCGGAGCATCCTCCGTATCGCCCTCAAAGCCTGCGGCTATAACGGAGCCCTAATCAGCGCCCAACTGCGCAGTCTCAAAAAGGAGAACCCAGGTAGAGCTGACTGGGGACTGCTCTACCTGCCCAGCACCCGCACCTTCGCGGGACAGCCCGCCAGCGTCACGGTCGACGACGATCTACTCCTCGACGTCCTGCAGCACGGCAATGCCTGGCTCGTCACGCTGACGCTGGCTCTGGCAGGCGACTCCCCATCCCCCGACAGCCGCCTCGCCGAACACCTGACACCACGACTACCCGCCCTCAACGCGCGGACCCGTATGCAGGCAGCCAGATTTCTTACCCATCACTGGCCAGATGTCGCCCTACCCGGCGATGACGGCGCCATCCGAGCCGGAGCAGCCAGCGCTCGTGCAGCCGCCCACGCTGACGGTGGTCGCCACCGCGACGCACTGCCCCTGCTCACCGACCCGGACCTCCTCGTCCGGGCACAGGCGGCTCACCGCCTATCCGACATCGCACCGCGCGACCTGCCCCAACTTGAGCAGGCCCTTGCAACGGCAGCGCAGCAGTGGACCTGCCTGGGCTGCGGGACTACCGTCTCCGCCGACGCCAGAACCTGCGGTTGCAAACATGCTCGACCGAAACCGCGCTTTCCTGACCAGCCGTGAGGAGTGGTTGCCCTGAGGTTCACGCGGTTGTTGTGATCTAACAGGACCTTCGAGTGAGTTGGCGGTCATCCGAGCTTCCAGGGACAGCCTTCCGGTAACTCGGGGGTCGAGGCTGAGCAAGCAGGGGGCTATGTGCCGCGGCAGTTCGCGGCGCCGACGATCTCCTCCTGAGCTGCGAGCAGGAGCGCTGAGCGAGCCGCGCCAAAGCTGTTGATCCGGCTCTCGTGCTGAAGATGGAACTCTCCCCGGTACAGGTGTACACGGGTCATAAGGAGGCGATCGTCCAGTTCGGGCAGGCCGGGCACGCCGTCGAGCGCGTAACCCAGGTCGCCGTAAGCGCCGTAGAGCTCGCGGAGCAGCGCTGAGCGCTCGTCTAGCGACTCACCCTCCTCGGGAGGATAGGGGCAAACCGCTCCAGACTGAATCGCCTCCTCGGCTTCTATAAGTGGCTGAGCTATCCCGGCAGCGCGGGCGGTAGAGCCAATCCGCTGGACGTGCCTAAGCGCGGCGAGAACTGCGCAGGCTCGGTGATCCGGAGGGCAGGTCGGCCAGTCCTCTCCAGGGCCAAAGTAGATGCGGGGGTGCTCCTCTGCCCACATGGCGTTGAGCTGCTCGAATACCGGCTCCACCTCCGTGGTGAAGTAATGGTCATCTACGAGACCGGAGAGCGCCCTCACCACATCTTGGGCGAGGATGCCGATGTGCCCGGGGCTTACAAGTTCAAGCTTCACCAGTGAGCGTTGAAGAGCCCGCCATGCGTCGCTCATGCTTTCCGTGGTGCTCGCCGACGAGCTGGTGTGTATTCGGCCCGTGCAGATGTCTTCCACGTGGTCGGCGTTGTGCAGGAACTCGGTCCAGATGTCACGACGCTGTTCGCGGCGCCACTGCTCGGCGGTTCCCTGGGCGTTTGTGCGCGCGCCGTCGAGGGCGGCCTTGTAGACGGCTTCCGCTTGGACACGTCCTGCTTCGCGGGTGGCCTGGGCGGCCTCGCGTGCGACCCGGGCGGCCTTGCTGGCGGCTCGGGCTTGTATGAAGACGGCGGGCAGGCCGAAGAGGGTGGTGACGGCGGTTATGCCTGCGGCTATCACGGTTGCGGTTTGTTCGGACATGGTTTCCAGTCGGGCAGGCTGGTGGGCTGGGGACGGTGAGCAGTCACGCTAGCGGGCGCTCGCATCTTGGTGACGGTGAGCTCAGGCCGTCGGCGCAGGGATATTCAGGAGTGGCCATTCTGAGCAAGGGCATGTCCTGAGCTTCTTCCGCTTCGGCGGACACCATCGGTGTAGTGGTCAGGCCACCTGGGCGGCGGCTTCGTCGGCGCCGGGAACTGCAGTAGCAGAAACTGCTGTGCCCGCCGCACCGCCTCCACCCGCAAGGCTTCACTCAATCGAGTGGATCGCTGGAACTCCCCCTGCGGCCAGGAGTGTTGTGCGAGGCGTCTATCGTGACGATGGACGGCGCGCGAGTGCACACACGGACAGCCGCCGACGACAGAGCAGTCGATGTCCAGCGCCTGATGTCGCCCACGTCCTCGAGACGCTATGCTTCTGACCAGGCGAACACGCTCGCCGTTACGTCGGACCTGGGTTTCTCCCGCGATGGCCCAGGGTTGAGGGCGCAAAGTGCCGTCGGGCGCGCGTGATCTACGGCTGTCGTTCCTCCTGATGGGGCGCAGTGAGCGGGAGCACTGAGGCGCGCCCACTGGGAGCCGGACATGACCCTCGCCAGGGATATCGTCAACCTCGCTCGCCGCATCCAGCGAGAATCCGGGGGCGCCACCCCGTTTCGGCAGGCACGATTGAGCGCCGCACGCGAGTTGGGCGCACTTCCTGTCCACACCATGGCACCTGCGGACCGGATGCCGCTCCGAGTCGCATACACCGGAGAGAACGAGACCGCCGCCGGGTCCGCGATCAGCGGCGACACCCAAGGTCTGGGCCTGGACGACTGTTCAGACGACCATCGCACCTTCCGGGCCCTGCTCGCGCTCGCACTGTTCAACGGCAACGTGCACACGGGGCCGACGGCGCGGTGGAACTATTCGGTGGTCGCCTCGTACGACCCTGTGATGTCTCCTCGTCGGGACCATTTAGTGATGGTGGCGGTGCGTGCCCCGGAGAACGTGGCTACCCGGCTACTGGACACTGAAGGAGATGAGGCTGGCTCACGCGGGGTTCCTGGACTACGGCACGAGGTCAGTTATACCTGCCACGAGCGGACCTCCCTCCGCCTGCGCCATCTCCCCACCAATGCGCTGCTGACGATCACCGGTGACCCGGCCGGATGCCCGCTCGGCGAGAAGCGAAGCCACACGCCCTTGCGCCGGTACCTCACGGTAGATCACAGCCTTACCGGACCAGAGCGCCGCGCCCTCGCCGAGATCCCACCGATCTCGGCGGACGCCAGCACCCTGTTGGCCGGCCTCGTTGCCCGCTACAACCTGGTGGACCGACGCGGTCACTGGGCGACCAGCTTGTCCTGGGACCCCCTTGAGCGCCCCGAAACCGAACGCAAAATGGAACCGGAGGTGATACGGCATGGTGCCGTACATCGGCTCTGGGGCGCCGGGGACTCCTGGACATTCCAATGGACCGGCTATCCCGAATCCCGCGACCTTGCTCTTGCACTGACCCACCGGGAGGCCGGGGTGAAATGCGCCGGATTCACCCGCCACGGGGACACATACACGGTGGCGCTGGGCACCGCCTCGCTCGTCCTGCGCGAGGGGAGGAGCTGATACATGCGGTTCCTTACCGACCACCTGCTACCTGCTCCCTTGCTGACGGCGGCCATCCTCATGGGGCTTCTCCGCCTCACGTTCCCGAAGGAGTCTCGCCATCGTCTGGAACTGTGGAAGTCCGTCCTCGAACACCGACGTAAGCGCTGGCAGATGAACGAGCGCCGCCGAAAGAGCGGGAAGCACGACAAGAACCGTGAAACGACTCGCCCTGCCGACAAGGCACAATGCAGCGGTCGCCGCTCAGTCGACTGAGGTTCACGTCCAGGAGGAAAAGCGCATTCGTCGCACCAGGTTGGGAGCCAACTGGGAGCCGATCCACTCCCCGAGGCCCCGCGAGGCCACGTAAACTCAACCGAGGCCGAGGGCCTGACCTGGGAAACTGCATACGGGCAGGTGGGATCGGTGACCGAACTTCGTTCGGAACGAAGAGGTCCTGAGTTCAATTGCTACGTGACCGGGTGTCGGCGCTGGCCGTCGGACCCGCCGGTCAGGGCGCTCAGATGCGTGAGCGATGCGTGAGCGGACCGTTCTGGATGGCCCGGCACAGCATGGACGGTGTGGACTGGCGCCTCCTTGCTGACCTGGGGAAATGGCATTGCCGAGCACCGATTGGCACCACCTGGTACGACCCTTCCGAGACTTTTAATCCATTGGTTGTGGGTTCGAGTCCCACACGGCCTACCGCTGGACCCCAGGTCAGAGAGCATCTGACCTGGGGTTTCTCTTTATGCTGGGGCAGCGCGGCTGCCTGGCTCCCGGTGACGGGGGACGCAGGGACGTCGAGCGAGTGTGCTCGTCCGGCCGGCGAGTATGGAGGAAGGCCGCAAGCTGCAGCGGATCGACAAGCCTCTGAGGTGATCAACCGCTCAAGGCGGTCACGGCCGACATGCGGAACGCGGCCACCAGTCGGCTGCTGTCCGCGGCCCGGGTTGCCACGACGATGTGGCTCGGTTCGACGCCGTGCAGCGGGATGGTGGTGAGATCGGGTCGGGTGCCGCCGGTGTGCAGGGCGGCCGGGATGACGGCCACGGCCTGCCCGGCGGCGACGTGTTCGAGCTTGTCCTCGATGGTCTCGACCGGGGGTCCGTCGGGTGCGGGGCGGCCTCCCGGCCGCGGGTCGATGCGCCAGTACGCGTCCCATTCCGGATCCGGGAAGCGGGGGATCGGCTCGCCCTCGATGTCGTCGAGCGTGACCGACTCCTTGCCCGCCAGCCGGTGCCCCACCGGTACGAGCAGCAACTTCGGCTCGTCGTAGAGGACCGTCACGTCCAGGCCGTCGGTCTGCAGCGGCAGCCGGGTGATCGCCGCGTCGACCCGCCGGTCGAGCAGGGCCTGGCGCGGCTCGTTCCACTTCAGGTGCAGCGTGCGTACATCGGCGTCGGGGTGTTCGTGCCGCAGGTTCCGCACCACCGGGGTGACGATCAGGCCCGCGGTGTAGCCGACGGTGATCCGGGTAGGCCGCGCGACGGCCCGGGCGGCGGCCGTGGCCTGCTGTGCCGAGTGCAACAAGTCGCGTGCGTGGGGGAGGAATGCCTCTCCCGCTTCGGTGAGCCGCGTGCCTTGTCGCGTCCGGTCGAAAAGCCGCGCCCCCACCTGGGCCTCGAGCTGGCTGATCTGCCGGCTCAGCGACGGCTGCGCGATGTGCAACTCGGCCGCGGCTCGGCCGTAGTGCAGATGCGACGCGACGGTGGTGAAGTAGCGCACCAGCCGAAGGTCGAGATCCGTCATGCCTGAATGCTATGACGTGTTCCAAAACAGGTCTTTGATGGCCGAGAGTCCGCCTCCCTACCGTGAGATCCATGGCAAACGACAAGGAAATCGCGGTCCGGCGCTTCTACGAGGCACTCTCCACCGGTGACAGCGCGCTGGTCGACGAGGCCCTCGCCCCCGGCTGGGAGGCCGTCCCGCCCCTGCGTACCGGGGGCGGCCCTGAGGGATGGAAGGCGAGCATTGCGCACCTTCGTGGTGTGTTCGGTGACCTGACCGTCGAGATCGAGCACGTCGTCGTGAACCGGGACATGGTCGCGGTGCGGGCGGTCAGCCGGGGGAAGCACACCGGTGAGCTGCTCGGCGTCGAGGGCACGGGCCGCGAGGTCGAGTTCCGGGCGGCCGACTTCCACCAGGTGGTCGACGGCTGCATCGTGCGGACCTGGCACCTGGAGGACTACTTCTCGCTCGCCACCCAGATCGGGCTGGAGTTCACCCGTGGTGCTTGACGGAAGGACGGCGGTGGTGACTGGGGCGGCCCGGGGCATCGGGTACGCATACTGCCGGCGGCTCGCCGCGGACGGCGCGCACGTGGTCGCCGTCGACATCGACGACCCGGTGGACGCCGTGAGCGAGCTGACGGGCGGTGGCGACAAGCTGGGACTGGTGTGCGATATCAGTGAGCCGTCGCAGGTCGACGCCGTGACCCGCACGGTCCTCGACCGGTACGGGCGCTGCGACATCCTCGTCAACAACGCCGGCATCTTCCCCTTCACCGACCTTGAGCACATGTCGATCGAGCTGTGGCGCAAGGTGCAGGCGGTCAACGTCGAGTCGATCCTGCTCTTCGCCCGGGCGTTCGCGCCGGGGATGCGGGCCGCGGGGTGGGGGCGCATCGTCAATACCGGCTCGGGCATCACCCTGAGCCAGAACCGCGACCTCGCGTACATGACCAGCAAGGGCACCGTGCACGTGCTGACCCGGGCGCTCGCCAACGAACTCGGCGGCAGCGGCATCACGGTCAACGCGATAGCACCCGGCCTGGTGGCCACCCAGGGCTTCCTGGGCCGGGCCCGGCCGGGCGGCCCGACAACCGACGAGGTGTTCGCCCGTGTGACGGCCCTGCAGACCCTCAAGCGCCAGTCGGTCGCGGCGGACCTCGGCAACGCCCTGGGCTTCCTGGTCTCCGACGACGCCGACTTCATCACCGGCCAGATCCTGCACGTCGACGGCGGCATGACACGTACGGGAGCCTGACGTGCTCGAAGCCATCGCCGACCGTTTCAGCACCTCGCCACGCTCACCCGTGCTGCACTCCCCCGCCGAGCACGGGCTGGACTGCGAGGACGTCACGTTCCCCTCCGAGGACGGGACCCCCCTTGAAGGCTGGTTCGTGCCGACCCCCGGCTCCGACCGGATCGTGATCGTCAACCATCCACGGTTCTTCAGCCGTTCGGGGCTGCCGTCCCATCTGGAGCCCTGGCGGTCGGTCAACGGCGAGACCGGCAACGACATCGAGGTCGACCTGGTACCGGACATCGCGCTCCTGCACGCCGCCGGCTACCACGTCCTCGCCTACGACCTGCGCAACTTCGGCCTCAGCGGCGCCGCCAACGGTGGCGTGACCACCAGCGGCAGATTCGAGTCGCGCGACGTCGTCGGGTCCCTGCGGTATGCGAGGTCGCGTCCTGACCTGCGCGGGTCGCGGATCGCGCTGTTCAGCCGCTGCCTGGGCGCCGATGCCACGCTGTTCGCGATGCAGCGGGCCCCGCAGGAGTTCACGGACGTCTGCTGCCTGGTCGCGTGCCAGCCGCTGTCGCCGCGCGCGGTTCTGGAGCGAACGCTCGAGCGGCGCCGCATCCCGGCCGAGCGGATGGAGGAGCTGGACCGGCTGATCAGACTCCGCACCGGCTTCGGCCTCGACGAGATGTCCCCGGTCGAGACCGGCGCGGCCGGCAGTGTCCGGGTGCCGACGCTCCTCTACCAGGTCCACGACGACCTCATGACGCGGCCGGCCGATGTCCAGTCCATGTTCGACGCCATCCCCTCGGACGTGCCGAAGGAGCTGTTCTGGATCCACGGCACCACGCGCCGCTGGGACGGATACCTGCACTTCCAGAAAGACCCGGACCGCATTCTGGAGTGGCTTGCCGGCCACATGGGCTAGTGATTTGTCATGCGGACTCGGCCGGGTATCCGGTCCACTGCCGGATCGGTGACCCGGGCGCGAAGCGGACCTTCGGCTCGGCGCGGCCGTTCCGGCAGCGTACGAAGGCGGCGATGGCGGCGTTCTGCTCGTCGTGGGTGCGGTGGGGCCGGTGCCGTTCGACGCAAAACCGCAGCCCTCCTCGGGGTGGAGCCCCTTACGAGGTAGGGACGGCCGGGCCCGGAACCCGGTTGTCACGCCGGGGTTGCCGCTGCCCCGTCGCGGACGCGTCGTCAGTAGGCGTGCTGCGGGGGAACCTCGCGGGTACGGAGCCGAGTGGTGGCGCTGCGGCGCAGGGGGAGGAGCAACAGTCCTGCCGCGCACACCACCACGGGTACGGCGATGGCGGGCACGGTCCACCACGGGATGCCGCTCCACACCGCAGGCAGACCGACTCCGAAACAGGTCACGCTGATGGTGATGAGCAACCAGGTGCCGTACGGCCTCCAGGTGAAGGGCTCAGGGGCACCGGGCCTGACCACTCGCGCCGTACCGAAGGCGAAGAGCTGGGCCGCGAAGAGCCCGGCGAACACGCCGACGGCGGCGTTCATCTGGAGCTCGTCACGGGGCGCCTCCGAGGTGTTCTGCCGTACACCGTCCTTGCTGAGCGCCACGATGTCGCGGCGCCAGGCGGTGGCCGCGACCCGGTCGCCGGGTTCGAGCCGGGCCAGGAGCGGGCCGGGGTCGCCGAAGGAGACGGTTCCCCGCCAGGAGCCGTCCTGGTCCTTGAGGGTCGCTTCGTAGGAGGAGCTTCGCCCGGCGGACTTGTTCACCGTCTTCTCCACGGTCAGGCGCCAGGTGCTCAGACAGTCCGTCTGCCCCCGCTGCATCGCCCGGGAGGAGCACGACTCGGCCGCGCGGTAGTCCTGGTAGCGCTCGCTGTCGGAGGGCAGCCACCAGCTGAACGCCAAGTAGCAGCCCGCTGCCGATACCAGGGACAGCAGGATCAGCAGCACGCCCGCGAACCGGGACCGGCCCGGCGACCGGCGACGACCGGTACGGCCCTCGCTCGGCGGCTCGCCCTTGCTGTGCATCGTGGCCCCCACCCCTGTAGTCATCGCCTGCCTCCTCCGCCTCAGCTTCCGTCAGCCGGAAACCGGCACGCAACGAGGTCGGACGGCAGCCTGGGCGGGACAGCGGTTGCCGTGTCCCGGCAAGCACGCAGCCGCGACGGGGACGGCGTGGCGTGCCTTCCCGCCTCGGCTCCTACTGCTTGCCGGTGCCGACGGGGTCCACCGTGACCTTCTGGTCCGCACCCACCTGGACCGGGAGGCTGATGCTGACCGACAGGTTCTTGGAGTGGGTCTCGTTGGGCGGGGTGACGACCATGCTGCTGACGTACGCCCCGGTGCCGCCGGTGTTGTTCGGCGGGTAGTGGAGCGTGAAGCGGGTCGTCTCGCCGGACTGGAGGGCGACGGCCGGAGCGGCGAGGTTGCTGCGCTTCGCGCTGAGGGGCTTGGCGGCGTCCTGGGAGCGGAGGTCGACGCCGGGGAAGCCCTTGAGCGTGCAGGCGTCGCCGCCGGTGTTCTTGAGGCTGACGACGAGGTCGCCCTCGCCCATACCGTGCGAGGAGCTGAAGTCGAGGTTCGCCGTCTTGCAGTGGCCGGTGGTGATCTGCCCGTTGCCGCTGCCCGGGGCGGATTCCGTGGCGTTCGAGTCGTCATTGGCGGAGGCGGCGTCCTTGTCGGAGGTGCTGCCGCCACCGGAGGTCCCGGACGAGGAGGAGGACGAGGAGGAGGAGCTGGTGCCGGAGTTGTTCGCGTTGGCGGCGGAGTCCTCGCCCCCCTGGCAGGCGGTGAGCGAGAGACCCGCGGCGAGGGCCAGGGCGGCGAGGGTGAGCTTCTGGGCGCGCATCGTTTCTTCCTTCGCGGTCGGTGCCATGTGCTGCTCGGCACGAGTGGCGTTACTGATCACTTCGATCCACCCGGACCTGGAAATGTTCACGCCCGACCGCCCCTCTTACGTCCCTGTTACAAGAGGCTGAGGCGTCTGCGTCGTCGCCGTCGCCGTCGGGCGTACGGCCGCGCGTGCCCGGCGGCGCGCCTCGCCCCCCGTACCAGGCCTTCGGCCCGGGAGTGGGTGGCGTGCCCTCTTCAACCGGAGGTCCGCACGGCGGCGTCTGTCCCGCACGGTGCGGAGGTCACGGACAGCTCGCGGGGCAGGCGTGGGGGGTCTGGCTCTGTTGCGCGGCGTGCTGCACGGTGTCGCAGGAGTACTGGGCTTCGTCCATCAGCCGGGTGGCC
The DNA here is from genome assembly GCF_017676345.1 of Streptomyces smyrnaeus. GTDB lineage: Bacteria > Actinomycetota > Actinomycetes > Streptomycetales > Streptomycetaceae > Streptomyces > Streptomyces smyrnaeus. The sequence continues at coordinate 429,625 of NZ_JAFFZM010000002.1, forward strand.
TCGGCCAGAAGGATCCCGTACGGCCGGGAGGGGTCGCTCAGGGGAAGCGACGTGTTCCGGGTGCGTTCGATCAGCTGAACGCGCCTGTGCTGGGCGGCTTCGGCGGCCTCACACAGCTCCCTGGCCTGGTGCGGGAGCTGCTTCTCGTCGATCCCGCCGAAGTGGTCGATGATCGCCGCGAGGGCTTCCAGCAGCTCGGCGAAGTTCTTCAGGAAGTCGCGGCATTCGTCGCCTGCTTCGTCCTCCGGCCAGTGATGGAGACTGCGGGTGGTCGAGGCGACCTGGTAGGTCACCCGCTCCAGGGCATTGAGGATCTCGCTGTAGGCCATGAAGTGCTGGTGGTGCAGGCGGCGGGACAGCAGGAGGCGGGGGTTGTAGCGCCTGCTGTCCTGCGCTGTGCGCAAAGCGGCCTGACTCCGGCCGGCGGTCTCGCCCAGGTCGGCGGCGCGCTGCCGCCACCCGCTGGTGCGCTGTTCGTCGAGTTCCGCGTTCCGCAGCGCCGGGTGCATGTCGGCCAGCAGATCGCACAGCGAGGCGGCGAGGCGGTGAATACCCGCCTCGGCGCTGCGGCGACGTATCGGCGGGAAGACGAGGACGTTGACCAGGAGGCCCACACCGCAGCCGATGCCGACCATCGCGATGATCAGGGAAAGCTGCTGGATCCGTTGCGGGTCACTGGTCGAGGCGGAGTAGGTGGAGAAGGCGAAGAAGGCCGCGGTGGCCGCCTGGGTGCCCTGCGAGCCGAGCCGGTTCCAACGGGACAGGCCCAAGGAGACCAGCGCGACCAGGAGGAAGGTCATCAGGTCGGGTCCGGCCAGGAAACCCAGCGCCGACTGCACCGCCACCCCCGCACAGACCGCGGCCATGTACCGCAGCGCCTGCCACAGGGACTGATAGACCGTCAGCTGAAGGATCAGTACGGCCGAGAAGGGTGCGAAAGCCGGCGTCTGGGCCCCGACGAGGTCGTGGGCGATCCACCAGGAGACCGTGGCCGCCACCGTGCCCTTGCCGACCTGTTCCAGCGCGTGACGCTCCGGCCCGCCCGGCCTCTTCGCGCGGGCCGCCCACCGCGCCAACCGCGCCCATCCGCCATGTGGTCCCTTCGGTCCGTCGCCCTGCGGTCCCTTCGGTCCGTCGCCCTGCGGTCCCTTCGGTCCGCCCCGCGCAGCGTCCGTGTCCCGCTCGCCCACCACCCGCACCGTTCGCCCTCCCACCGCTCAACTGTCCGCTCGGCATCGGAGACCTCCTTCGGCCCGGCGCGCCGGTTACCCCTCGAAACAGCGGCTCATTCCCTCCCGAGGAGCCCCGGCGCGGGGAGCCGGGGTCGGACACCCCGCCCTCGGACGAACGCCGAGGGTGACGTTTCAGGCGGTGCGGGTTGAGCCCCGGGCGAGCGGGAAACCCGCCTTCCGCAAGCGGCTCTCGACCCGCCGTCCCCACGGGCCGGTCAGCCGGGCCGGTCACCTGGGCCGGCCGGTCAGCGGCTCGCCGACAGGTGGCGGGTCGAGGCGAAGCCGACTGGCTCCCGATCTTTCCCGGAGGTTTCAGTGAGTAGTGCGGAACAGGAGCGTGCCGAGGCCGAGAAGCTGCCGTCCGAGGACGTGGTCGGTGTACTGCTGGAGCAGCACGCCAGGATCCGCGACCTGTTCGCGGCGGTGCGCGGCGGGCCCGCCGAACAGCGGGAGGAACGCTTCCGGGAGCTGCGGGCGCTGCTGGCGGTCCATGAGACGGCCGAGGAGATGATCGTGCGCCCCGCGGCGAAGAAGACCGCAGGCGAGCAGGAGGCCGAGGCCCGCAACGAGGAGGAGAAGGAAGCCAACAAGGTGCTGGCCGAGTTGGACAAGCTGGAAGTCGGCAGCGAGAGGTTCACCCGCCTGCTGGCCGACTTCGAGCAGTCCGTCAGCGACCACGCCGAGCACGAGGAGCAGGAGGAGTTCCCCGCGCTGCGCACCCGGCTCAGCGAGGAGGGCCGCACCAAGCTGGGCAAGCGCATTCTGGCGGTGGAGAAGGCCGCGCCCACCCGGCCCCACCCGACAGCGGCCGGCTCCCCGGCTCTGCAGTGGACGGTGGGCCCCTTCGCCTCCGTGCTGGACCGCGCCCGCGACGCGGTCTCCTCCACGGGTTCCTCCACGGGCAGGTGACGGCCGGGCGGGCACCGGCGCGCAACGTTTCCGCATCCGGGAGGTTACATTCGGCCGTGGGCTGTTTGCCTCCCGGAGTACGCGGCAACGCACCGGGAGGCGCGAAGTGACGTCCTTCGCGCAGGCACCGGCAGGTTGGTCCGACAGCCGCCGGTGCCGCCTTTTGTTCCAGTGCGCTCGGTGCTCCCGGTGCTCGCCGTCCGTGTTCTCGGTGCTCCCGGTGTTCGCGGCTGCTGCCCGCAAGGGGTGTGCGGTGCATCCGGATGAGAGAGGGCTGCCGAGCGTGTGCCGGGCGCAGCGGATCCGTCGGTGGACGCCGGCCGCGGGGTACCCGTGACGGCATGATGAAGCGCGCACTGTGGCAGGGACTTCTCGCCGGGACGGCCGGGGTCGCGGTCATGACGCTGGGCGAGAAGGTGGAGCAACGGCTGACCGGTCGGCCCGACTCCCACGTCCCGGCCCGGACGCTGGAGCGGTTGACGGGGATGCCGGAGCGGCCGGGGCGGCAGCCGGTGGCGGTGAACTGGGCCATGCACCTCGGCCAGGGCGCGCTGCTGGGCGTGCTGCGGTCGGTGATGGCCCACGCCGGGCTGCGCGGGCCGTGGTCGTCGGCGCAGTTCGCCGTGGTGCGGCTGACCAACGACCAGATCCTGGAGAACGCCACGGGCGTCGGTGCCCCGCCTCCGTCCTGGCCGCGCTCGGAACTGGCGGTGGACCTCCTGCACAAGGCCGTCTACGCGCTCGCCACGGGCGCCGTGGCCGACGCGCTCGCCACCCGCTCCGATCCCGCTCCTGGCCTGCTGCACGCGGCGATGCGGCCGGGGCGGCACGCGGATGTCGGACCACCGCCGCGCCGCGAGACCTACGGACGTTAGGCACGGCCGGCCGGACGTCAGTCACGGCCGGCCCCACCGGTACCCGAACCCGGACACCGGTCCTGGCTCGGCAGGAGGACGCAGAAGGGGACGTCCGTGCGTGTCTGCGCCAGTTTTGCCCCGTAATGAAGCGGTATACACCCTAAGGTGGCGTGCGGGCGAGCGAGAGTGTGACGACATGAGACCTGTCCTTGCACGGGGTGGCTGGCGTCTGGCAGGGCAGATGCTGCTGCTCCAGGTGGGGGTCGTGGTGCTCGTCGTCGGGATCGGCGCCGCGGTGAGCATCGGCTTCTCGTTGCGGGCGGCCAACGCCGAGAGCCGCGACAGGATGCTCGCGATCAGCCGGACGCTCGCCCGGGCGCCCGGTGTGGTCAGCGCCGTCCAGTCCTCCGATCCCTCCCGTCTGCTGCAACCCGTGGCGCGGAGGATCCAGAAGGACACCGGAAGCAGTTTCGTGGTGTTCATGAGCCCGAAGGGCATCCGCTACACGCACCCGAACCCCGACCGGATCGGGCAGCACTTCGTCGGGAACATCGAGCAGGCTCAGCGCGGCAGGGCGTTCACCGAGACCTACCGCGGCACGCTGGGCGAATCCGTGCGCGCCGTGGCACCGATCGAGGACGACGGCCGGGTGGTGGGGCTCGTCTCGGTGGGTGTCCTGCTCCGTCAGGTCAGCACGGAGGCCTCACGCCAGATCCCGGTTCTGGTGGGGCTGGCGGTGCTGGCGCTGGCCATCGGCACCACCGCTTCGGCCCTGTTGGCGCGCCGGGTACGTCGCCAGACGCTGGGGCTGGATCCGGCCGAGATCGCCCGCCAGTACCAGCACCACGACGCGGTGCTGCACGCGGCACGCGAAGGCATCCTGCTCGTGGACGGCGACCGGCGGCTGACGCTGGTCAACGACGAGGCCCGCCGCCTGCTGGAGCTGCCGCCGGACGCCGAGGGCGCCCGGGTGGACCAGGTGGACCTGCCCCGGGGCAGCGCGGCACTGCTGTTGTCGGGGCGGGAGGCCACGGACGAGATGATCACGGTCGGTGACCGGCTGCTCGCCGTTAACCAGCGCCGCACCGACGAGTACGGCGTCCCGGGCGGCACCGTGGTGACGCTGCGCGACTCCACCGAGCTGCACGTACTGACCGGCAGGGCCGAGTCCGCGCGCAGGCGCCTGGAACTGCTCTACGACGCCGCCGCCGACATCGCCACCACCTTGGACGTGACCCGGACGGCGGAGGAGCTGGTCCGGGTCGTGGTGCCGCGGCTCGCCGACTTCGCCAGCGTCGATCTGGCGGAGCCCGTGCTGCGGGGCGAGGAGCCGGCCCTGGTGCACGGCCTGGTGCCGGTGCGCCGGGCCGCGATCCACGGCGTCCGCGACGATCACCCGCTCTTTCCGGCGGGCGCCGAGCTCACCCTGCCGCCGACCACACCGCAGGCCGGGGTGCTCGGCGGCGAGGGGAGCGTGCTGATGGCGGATCTGCGCACCGCCTCCCGCTCGTGGATGGCGGTGGACCAGGAGCAGGCGCGGCGGGTCGTCGAATACGGCATCCACTCCCTGATCCTCGTCCCGCTGCGGGCCAGGGGAGTGCTGATGGGGATGGTCAACTTCTGGCGCGGCAGCGGTTCCGAACCGTTCGGGGAGGAGGACCTCTTCCTCGCCCAGGAAGTCGTCGCCCGTGCGGCTCTCGGCGTGGACAACGCCCGCCGCTACACCCGGGAGCACGCCACCGTGATGGCGCTCCAGGAGAATCTGCTGCCCGGCGCCCAGGTCACCCACAGCGCCCTGGAGGTGGCGCACCGGTATCTGCCCGCCAAGGCCCTGGTGGGCGGGGACTGGTTCGACGTGCTTCCGCTGACCGGGTTCCGCGTCGCGTTGGTGGTGGGGGACGTCGTGGGCCACGGCCTCCAGGCCACGGCCACCATGGGCCGCCTGCGGGCGGCCATCCACACCCTCTCCGACCTGGATCTGCCGCCCGACGAACTCCTGGCCCGGGTGGACGAGTTGGTCGCCCGTATCGATCAGGAGGAGACGGCACCCGACCGGACCCCCGTGGCCGGGGCCACCTGTCTGTACGCGATCTACGATCCGGTCGGCGGCTGCTGCACGCTGGCCCGCGCCGGGCATCTGCCGCCCGCGCTGGCCACCCCGGACGGGGAGGTGGAGTTCCTGGAGCTGCCGCCCGGCCCGCCGCTCGGGGTGGGAGGTATGCGCTTCGAAGCGGTCGAGCGGCAGCTTCCCGAGGGGAGCCGTCTGGTCCTCTACACCAACGGCCTCGTCGAGGACCGCCGACGGGACGTCGAGGCGGGCCTCGACCTGCTGCGCCAGGCGCTCGCCGGCAGTGGCCCGACACCGGAGCAGACCTGCACGGAGGTTCTCAGGACGGTGCTGCCCGCGCATCCGTCCGACGATGTCGCTCTGCTGGTGGCCCGCACCCGGCTGTTCGGCGCCGACCAGGTCGCCCAGTGGGACCTCGAACCCGATCCGACGGCGGTGGGGCGGGTGCGTGCCGCGGCCACCGAGCAACTCGTGGAATGGGAGCTGGAGGAGACGGCGTTCACCACCGAGCTGCTGCTCAGCGAACTGGCCACCAACGCCGTCCGCTACGGCAGGCCACCCATCCGGGTCCGGCTGATCCGCAACCACAGCCTCTTCTGCGAAGTCTCGGACGCCAGCAGCACCTCGCCCCATATGCGGTACGCGGCCGAGACGGACGAGGGCGGGCGCGGCATCTTCCTCGTCGCCCAGCTGGCCGAACGGTGGGGAACGCGGTACACCCCGGCCGGGAAGATCATCTGGGCGGAACAGGCCATCCCCGCGACCCCTGAGCCGCCGCAGCCGTCCGAGCCGCCTGAGCCGCCGGAGCACTCCGAACGTCAGTCGTGAGCACACCTGAGGTCTTCCGCCCCGCATGGTCCCCTCGCACGGCACGGCGCATGTCCCGTCGCACGGCACGACGGCCCGACCGGAGGGGAAAGCACCGGTCGGGGTCGGGCCGCCGTTCGGGGCGGATCGGGCCGGGCGGGTAGCGTGACTGCGTGCGATGGTTGCGATTCGGCGTCTTCGCCGACGAAGAGGGCTTGGAGTTCGTCCGGGACGTCATCCGGCGGGAGCTGGCCGCCCGGCGTGTGACGGTGGTCGGCCCGCTGCGGGAGCGCGACCGACTCGACGACGGCTGCACGGCCGAGTATCTGTACGGCGATCTGCGGGAGCAGTGGAAGATCGAGCATCCGGGCCAGGACGCGGGCAGGCGGCGGCCGCTGGAGGTCGCGGTGCGGGTGAGGTGTTCGCTGCGGGTGTGGCGGGCGGTGCGCAAAGGCATCATCCGCGGTCTGTGCCCGGAGGGGAACGGTCCGCATGTCTGCCGGGTGCCTTGGACGGCGTGCTAGCGAAGCCGCGAGCGGTACGGCGATGAATTCTCGCGGGCCGGCCGGTCTGTGCTGTCGAGCAATCTTTCGACAGAAGGAGGGGCCATGTCCGAGCTGGAGACCCGCACCCTGGAGGTTCCCGGTGCCACGCTGCGGTACGACATCCACGGTGAACTGAAGGGCGGTCAGGGCGCCGGCGCGGCACACCGGCCCGTGCTGATGCTGGTCGGCTCACCGATGGCGGCCGAGGGGTTCGGCTCCCTCCGGTCGTACTTCACCGACCGCACGGTGGTCACCTACGACCCGCGCGGTGTCGGCCGCAGCGTCCGTACCGACGGGGCCGAGGAGACCGTGCCGGAGGAGCACGCCGACGATCTGCGGCGGGTGATCGAGGATCTCGGCGCCGGTGCCGTGGAGATGTTCGCCAGCAGCGGCGGCGCGGTGAACGGGCTCGCCCTGGTGGCCGGCCGCCCCGAACTGGTGCGCACGCTCATCGCCCATGAGCCGCCGACCGCACAGGTGTTGCCGGACCGGGAACACGCCCTGGCGGCCTGCGAGGACATCCACGAGACCTACCGGCGCAGCGGAATGGGGCCGGCGATGGCCAAGTTCATCGCGCTGACCAGCGCAACGGGCCCGTTCTCGGCCGACTGGGCCGAGCAGCAGGCGCCCGACCCGGCCGCCTTCGGGCTGCCGACCGAGGACGACGGCAACCGTGACGACCCGCTGCTGGGGCAGAACATCCGCGGCTGCACCGGCTACCGGCCCGACTTCGACGCCCTCCGCGCCGCCCCCACCCGCCTCGTCGTCGCGGCCGGCAAGGAGTCCGAGGGGCAGTTCGCGGCCCGCGCGGCGACCCGGATCGCCGACCGCCTCGGCATCCCGCTGACCGTCTTCCCCAGCCACCACGGCGGCTTCCTCGGCGGCGAGTTCGGCCAGCAGGGCGAACCGGAGGCCTTCGCCACGACCCTGCGTGAGGTGCTGGCCGCCGACTGAGGTCCTGTACGACCTTCCTCGTACACCTGCCGTACATCTGTTCCCGTATCGTATGGCATATGCACGGCGATGGCCCGATACGGAACCGGACGCCGCGAGCGGACAGGGTTGATGTCGATGTGGTCACCGCTGTGCACGCCGCGTACGCCTCCTTCCTCCCCAACCTGTGGAAGTCCCTCCGGGAGCAGACACACCCCCGCTGGACCTGGTGGGTCGAGATCGACGGTGACGCGGACGAGGTCACCGAGGTGCTGAGCGGTTGCGGGGCCGCGCTGGACCCCCGGGTGCGCGTCGGCGCACACGGGGGAGCTCCCCTCGGCCCCGCGATCGTCCGCAACCTCGCCCTCCACCGGGGGCGGGGCCGCTACGTCCAGACCGCCGACGCCGACGACGAGTTGGAGCCAGAATCCCTCAGTCTGCTCGTCGCCGCTCTCGCCGAGCACCCCGGCACCGGGTTCGCCCTGGGCCAGGCCAGGGACCTGCTGCCGGACGGCCGACTGCGCACGGTCCCGCTCCCGTTGTCACCGGGCATGCTCGAACGCGGCACGCTCGCCGCGCACTGGACCACCACCGAGGAGGCGTACCGCGTTCCCGTGCACCCCGCGGGCGCCATGTACGTCCGCGAGCTGGTGACCCTGCTCGGTGGCTGGCAGGCGGCCGAAGGAATGGAGGACACCGCGCTGTTGATGGCCGCCTCCGCCGCGACCCCGGGCGTACTGCTCCCCCAGGCCACTCTCCGCTACCGCCGGCACGCGGACCAGCGCTCGGAGCGGAACCGTAGCTCCTCGGTGGAGGGACTCCAGGTGCGCGGCGTCCGCAGCCGGGTGGCCGGGTTGTTGGCGTTGCCGCCCTGGAGCGGGTGAGCGGTGGGCGGCGCCGCCCTCAACCCTCCGGCAGCGCCGCTCCGTTCAGCCAGCCGGGGAGGGGCCGGTAGACGGTCAGCGGGGTGGCGGGTTTGTCGATGAGCAGGGTCGGCGCCGAGGGTGCCGTCTCGCCGTCGTAGGAGCACAGGGTGCCTTCCGGTATCCCGGCGAGCTGCAGTCGGCGTCCGCGCGCGGCGGCGTGCACGGGGGAGCGGTGCAGTACGCCGGCGAGGGCCGAGGCGACCAGCCGGGTGCGGGCCCAACGGCCGGCCCGGACGAGGTGGATGTCCAGCATGCCGTCGGAGAGGTTGAAGCGCCGCGCCCCGCCGGGCCCGCCCCCGACCGTGTGGTACGAGCAGTTGCCGACGAACAGCAGCCACAGCGACCGCAGCCGCCCGTTCACCCGCACCTCGAAGGGGCGCGAGTGGCGCAGCACATGGACCGCGGCGACCAGTCCGGCCGCCCACGGACCGATCCGGTTGCGCCAGCGGTCCCGTACCTCGACCAGATCGCCGTACGCGCCCAGACTGAAGGTGTTCACGAAGTAGCCCGGTTCGGGCGAAGCGCCCTTCGCGGACTCCGGCTGCGGCTCCGTCGCCGGCTCCGCCGCCGCCTGGCGGCCCCGCCCGCGCGGCGGGGCGAAGCGGGCCACGTCCACCGCGATGGCGTGTCCGGCGGCGACCGCGTCGGACAGGTCGGCGCAGCGGCTGATGCCCAGATCGAGGGCGAGGTGGTTGTGGGTGCCGCCGGGCAGCACCGCGAGCGGCACCCCGTGCGCCAGCGCGGCACGCGCCGCCGCGCCGACCGTGCCGTCACCGCCGTAGACCCCCAGCGCCCCGCCCTCCTGGGCCGCGCGCCGCGCCTCGTCACCGAGCAGATCGGTCAGCGATCCGGCGTCCGGGTCCCAGTGGACGACGCGGGCCGCGGGCAGCGCCTCGCTGATCTCGCGGGCGGACGCCGCCGAGCCCGAGCCCGGGTTGACCACCACCGACAGACCGCGCCCGGCGGGCAGCGCCGGCGCCTCGACCAGGGGCTGGGCCGGGGGCACCGGGCGCCGGGTGTCCAGCACCGCGCGTACCCCGAAGGCGGCCGCGGTGCCGAGCGCGGCGCCCACCAGTACATCGCTCGGGTAGTGGACGCCGGTGTAGACGCGGGAGAACGCCACCGAGGCGGCCACGGGCAGGACCGCCACGCCCCAGCCGCGTGACTCCAGCGTCACCGCGGTGGCGAAGGCGGCAGCCGACGCCGAGTGCCCGGAGGGGAAGGAGGTGCTGACCGGCAGCCGCTTGAGACGGCGTATCACCGGTACCTCGTCCAGCACCGGGCGGGTGCGGCCGAACGCGCCCTTGCCGACGGTGTTGACCACCGTCGAGGCCACCGCGACCGAGGCCAGTCCGCGCAGCGCGCCGCGCCGGGCACGGGGCCCGCCGACCCCGGAGAGCACGATGGCCGCCGCCGTGCCCAGCCACAGCTTGCTGTGATCGGCGGAACGGCTCAGCCGGGGGAGCACCCGCTCGCCGCGCGGCCAGTGGCGCTGGGCGACGCTGCGGAACAGGGCGCGGTCCCAGGCACCGAGCGTCCTGCTGACGGCGGCGCGTACGCCCTCGGCACCGGCGCGCGGACTCCCGCTCCCTGCCCGGTGGGTCTCCATCGGTGCCCCTCGCTTCCCTCGCATCCGTCGCGTTCTTGGAACGTCACAGGCGGAGTGCCCGGTGGCGCGCGGGACACACCGTACTCACCGCGAGGGGTGGCCGGGGCGGGGTGCTTCCCACAGCTTGTGCACCAAGATGACCAGCAGGGTGACCACCGTGCCCAGCGTCAGCCCGCCGATCACGTCGGTGGGCCAGTGCACGCCGAGATACACCCGGCTGCCCCCGGCCAGCAGGCTGAGCACCGCGGCGCCGCTCCACAGGGCGATCCGCGCCACGCGGGAGGCGGCCCGGGCGGCGAGGACGTAGGCCAGGACGAGCAGCACCGCCGTGGCTGTCACCGCGTGCCGGGAGGGGAAGCAGTAGCCGTTCTCGGAGATCTCCCACAGCCTCGCGGGCGGCCGGGTGCGGTCCGTGATCTCCTTGGCGACGGTCGCCGCCGTGACGGCCAGCGCGGAGGCGCCGCCGATCAGCAGCGGCGGCTGCCAGGACCTGTCCCGCCAGGACAGCCACAGCGCCAGCAGCACCGCGAGGACGAGCAGCGGAATCTCCGAGGCGTGGGTGAGGAACGTGACCGGCCCGTCCAGCACGGCCTGCCGGTGCCGGACGACCGCGCTCAGCACCGGCCGGTCCACCACGTCCGCGCCCGCCCCGAGCACCGCGTACGAGGTGGCGGCGAACAGCAGCAGGCCGGCCGACAGCGCCACCCCCAGCGGCAGCATCCGGGCCCGCCGGGAGCGCTCGACCCGCGCGCCGGGTCCGCCGCGCGGCCGCGTCCCGCTCCTCGGGGGCACCGGCACCGGGACCGGCACCGGTGCCGGTCCCGGCGCCGACCGCCTGTGGAGCCCTCGCGGGGCGAGGGCGTCGGGCGCGTCGTCGGTCAGTGGCACGTGGGAGGGCCCCGGGGTCTCGGCGGATTCGGCGGATTCGGCCGGGTCCAGAGGGAACTCCCCGCTCATCGGTCGGCTCCTTGTGCGACTGCGCGAGATCGAAGGCCCTCCGGTACCTGTGGGCCTCCAGGGCTCAAGTAGAGCCGGGGGCGACCGGGTGAGCGCGCGGGACGCCGCCGAGCGGGTGGCGCTCGCAGGCGCTCCGGCGTACGGGGAGCAGCCGGGGTGCTCCGGCAGGCGGCCGCCCTCAGGGTTTGACAGCGTGCAGCACGTGCATGCCGCGCGGGCCGATCTCGTGGTGCCGGACCCGCAGGCCGATCGCGGCGCACTGCTCGTCCAGCCATTCGGCCGTCAGACGGAGCTTGGGGTACGCGCTGGTCTCCAGGCGCCAGCCGTCGCCGTCACGGGTGTGCAGCAGATCGTGGACGAGCACGGTGTCCTCGTCCACGTACTCCAGGAAGCAGGTGAGGATCCGGTCCGCCGTGCTGCGTACCGGTAGGAAGCGGTCCGTGCCCCGCGCCACGTGCCGCTGCTCGCGGTAGGTGGCGACGAAACTGCCGCCCTCGGCGAGCACATCGCAGATCTCGACCAGCAGCGCCAGGACGTCGGCGCGGTGGGGGAGATGCGGGAGGGTGTCGCCCAGACACAGCACGGCCTCGGCGGATCGGGAGGGGACGGTGGCGAGGTGGGCGCGGATGTCGTCGTGCACCGGACGTACGGCCTGCGCCGCTCCGGTCCTCCCGGCGTGCCGTACGAGCTCGTCGAGCAGTTCTTCGCTGGTGTCGACGGCTGCGACGTCGGTGAAGCCGAGCCGTGCCAGGGCGACCGCGCCGGGGCCCGGCCCGGCGCCGAGGTCCATCGCGAAGGAGCCCGCGCCCGGCTGCTTCCGTGGCAGGCCCAGCCCGCGCAGCAGTTCGAGCTGGGCCGTCACGGCGGCCTCCGGATCGCCACCGAGCATCCAGGTGTAGTGCGGGGCGAGGAGGGAGGCGTAGTGCGCCTGGTACCGGGCCTCGTGCGCGGCTGCGGAGGTCATGGTCGGTCGTCTCCTTCTGTGGGTCCGGCTGTGGACGGGGGCTGTGCGGGGTGGGCGCCCGCCACCGCCGACTCTCCGGTGCGCACCCAGGCGGCCAGATCGGCGAGGTAGACGTTGGACAGCGACGACTCCAGCGCGCGGCCCAGGGCGGCCCGGTAGGTCGGGGTGATCTCGGCGTACCACTGGCGCCCCAGCAGGGTGATCCGGGCGGCGACGGCCCGCCCGTCACCGGGCGCGGCGGCCCGTTCCGCCAGGCCGCGCCCCTCCAGCCGGGCGACGAGTCGCGTCACGCTGCTGTCCTTGAGCCCGATCCGGTCGGCCAGCTCCCCCATGCGCAGGGCCGTCGCCTCCGCCTTCTCGACCCCGACCCCGCCCCGGTCTTCGGCTTCGGATTCGGCGTCGGCTTCGGTGTCGGCGCGGCCCAGTGCGCACAGCGCCCGGTACTCGGACAGCGGGAGTCCGTGGCCGCGCGAGAGGGTCTCGTCCAGCTCGCGTTCGACCCGACCCAGCAGCCGTACGGCCATGCACCAGCGGTCGTCCTCGTCGTCGTCCGCCGGGCGCGGCGGCGGCTCTTCCTCGTGCCCTGCCGTGTTCGTCACACCGGGAGCATAGGGGAAGCTAGTTGCTTGTACAAGCAAATAGCTTCGGTCTCCGCGCCGGTCTCCGCGCCCGTCTCAGCAGGCGGTGGGGAAGGAGGCGCTCAGCAGGAAGCCGTCGTCCTCGGTCGGCCCCGCGTGGCAGGCGCCGCCGAGCAGCAGCGCACGCTCCCGCAGACCGAGCAGCCCGTGACCGCCCTCCGGGTACTCCTGCGGCTCCGGCGCGGCAGCGGGAGGACCGTTGCGCACCTCCACGGCGAGCTGCCGGCCCGCGCCACCGGCACCGCCCAGCCGCACCGCGACCCGGACGACGGCACCGGGCGCGTGCTTGCGCACGTTCGTCAGCGCCTCCTGGACCGTGCGGTACGCGGCACGTTCGACGGCCTCCGGCAGGGCGGCGGGCGACTCCAGCTCCGGGTCGAGGTCCAATGTGACGTCCAGCCCGCTCTCCCGCGTCAGCACGGGCAGGTCGACCAGCCTGGGCTGCGGGGCCGTCCCGGTTCCCGTACCGCTGCCGGAGCGCAGGGCGCCGACCATGTGCCGCAGCTCCGTCAGTGTCTTGACGGCGAGCTCGCGCACGGTCTCGGCCAGATCCCGGGACCCGTCGTCGCGGCAGGTCGCGCGCAGGGCACCCGCCTGCACGCTGATCAGGCTCACCTGGTGTGCGACCACGTCGTGCATCTCCCTCGCCAGCCGGGCCCGTTCGACGGTCACGGCGCGTTCGGCCAGCAGCTCCGCCTCCCGGTGCCGGGTCGCGGTGAGCTCCTGGACCCGTTCGTGCAGCTGCCGCCGGGTACGGGTCCAGCGCCCGAACACGGCCGGCGCCGCGCCCTGGGCGCACGAGTCGAGCACGTCGAGGACGTCCTGGCGGCCGAAGGACGGGGCGAAGCCGTCGAGGGGGTAGGGGACGTAGTGCGCGGTGGCCAGCGCCACGGCACCGGCCACCGCCCAGCCGGTGCCGGCGCGTCGGGAGGCGACCGTGTAGAGGGCGATCAGCGGAGCGAACCAGATGTAGCCGACGTAGATCCCCAGCAGCGTCACCACGAGCACGGCCACCGGCCACCGGCGCCGGACCAGCAGGGCGAGGGCGGCCGCCAGGGACACCCCGAGCTCCAGGCCGGGGCGGGCGCCGTTGACCAGGAACGCGTCGGCGAGACCGAGCGCCACCGGAAGGAGGAGGGGGACGAGGCCGTGTATCCGGCTTCGAGCGGGCGCCCGACCGTTGGGGGGCTTCACGGCGCCGTGCCGCCGGGAGAGCCGTCGGGAGAGCCGTCGGGAGAGCTGTCCGGTGAGTGGCCCGAGAGCCGTCCCACCAGTCCGGCCCGGTCGGCGAGGACCGCCGCCTGCACCCGGTTGACGCCGCCCAGCTTGGCCAGCAGCGCGCTCACGTGGTCCTTGACGGTGCCGTGCGCGAGGTGCAGCCGCCGCGCGATCCCGCTGTTGGACAGCCCTTCGCCGACCAGGGCCAGCACTTGCCGCTCGCGGTCGGTGAGGGCGGCCACCCGGTGCCTGGCGTCCGCGTCGGGCCTGCCGCCCAGATAGCCGCCGATCACGGCGGGCGTCACCCCGGGGGCGAGCACCCGCCCGCCGTCCGCCAGCACCCGCACGGCATGCACCAGCTGTTCGGGCGCGGTGTCCTTGAGGAGGAAGCCCGCCGCGCCCGCGTGCAGCGCGGCGCCCAGATACTCCTCCGCGTCGAACGTCGTCAGCATGGCGGTCCGCGGCGCCTCGGGCAGGGCCTCCAGCTCGCGCAGTACGGTCAGCCCGTCCACGTCCGGCATCCGGATGTCCAGGAGCAGCACGTCCGGACGGTGGGCCCGCACCGTGTCGACCGCGGCGGCGCCGCCGCAGTCGGCGACCACCTCGATGTCCGGCGCCGTGCCCAGGATCAGCCGCAGCCCGGAGCGCACCAGCTCCTCGTCGTCCACGACCACGACCCGGATCACCGTCGCGCTCCTTGCGTCCTGTGCCTGCTGCTCCCTCCCCGGACCAACTCCTCCCCGCCCTTCGGAGAGGCTACGGCAGGGCGGCGGGCGGCCGGTGCGACCTGCAGAGGAGATCGGTGTGTCCGCCACCCCGCCGGTCGGCGGGGTGGGCTGTGGCCCGGCGGGGGATCCGCTCCCGGCGCTCACGCCTTGGACACGACGCGGTGCTCACGCCGGTCGCCACCACGCGGCCTTCACGCCTTGGTCGCGACGCCGATCACATGGGCGAGGCGCGGTGTGAACGCGCAGGGCGCGAACGGGAAGCGGTCGGCCCGGTCCAGGGTGAAACCGGCGGACCGGATGGCGGCCTCGGTGTCGCGATTGGGGTGGCATCCGCCGCCCACCCGGGCCCACAGCGGTGTGATGGCGTCCTGCACCAGACCGCCCAGCCGACGGCGTGACCGTACGTGCTCGTAGTAGCGCAACTGCCCGCCCGGGCGCAGCACCCGCGCCGCCTCCGCCAGCGCGGCGCCCGGGTCGGGAACGCTGCACAGCACGAGGGAGAAGACCACACCGTCGAGCGTCCCATCCCCCGCGGGCAGCGCACCGGCCTGCCCCGCGACGACCGTGACCGGCACGGGCGCCGCGGTGGCCGCCTGCCCGGCGGCGGCGCGCAGGGTGTCCTCCGGTTCGAGGGCGACGAGTTCGGTGACCGCCGAAGGGTAGTACCGGAAGTTGCGCCCCTGGCCCGCGCCGACCTCCAGTACCCGCCCGCTCAGCCCGTCCAGCAGCTGCCGCCGGTGAGCGCTGCCGCCGCGCCGGTCCATCTCGGCGGCGATCCTCAGGTACTGGCGGGCGAAGCCCGGATGCTGCAGGTCCCGCCGGGTGGGCGGCGTGGCGTCCGTGTTCACGGGCACTCCTCGCGTGCGTCGGGTACGCGGGCCGCGGCGCCCCTTCCGGCCGTCCCGCGGCTACGTAGTCGAGCACCGGGACGGGATCCGGGCAAGGGACCCGGCGGACGGCGCACCGGAAGAGTGAGGGAGGAGCACTCACCATGGCAGCCCGGTGGCGTCGGCCCTGGGCGTCGGCCCCGGGCGTCGGTCCTCGCGTCAGTCCTGCTGGGCGCCTGTCGGCAGCTCGCGGATCTTGAGGTTCTTCGCGCTGTCGGAGCCGAAGCCGTGGTCGAGCAGCTTCGCGGCGTCCTGGTAGCGGTCCTTGCTGTTCAGCACGGTGCCCACCAGGGTCTTGCCGTCGCGGGTCGCCGCGAAGACCAGGCACTTGCCCGCCTCGTCGGTGGTGCCCGTCTTGATGCCGATGGCACCGTCGTACGCGCCGAGCAGCTGATTGGTGTTGGTCCAGGTGTAGGTGCGGGTGCGGCCGTTGGCAGCCGGGGCGTCGCCCTTGTACTTCTCGGTCCCCACGACCTTCCGGAAGGTGTCGTTGTGCAGGGCGTGCCGGGTCAGCTTCGCCAGCTCGACGGGCGTGCTGGAGTCGTCGTGAGTGCCGTCGAACGTGCCGAACGTCGTCTTGTCCAGGTGCAGTCGGCGGGCCGTGGCGTTCATCTTGCCGACGAACGACTTGACGCGCTGGGCTCTGGTGGCGCCGGTACCGAAGGTGTCCGCCAGGGCGTACGCGGCGTCCGCGCCGGAGGGCAGCAGGGAAGCGTAGAGCAGCTGGCGGACGGTGACCCGGTCGCCGGTCTGCAGGTCCGCGGTGCTGGCGTGGTGCTCGGTGACGTAGTCGCGGTACTGCTGGCGGACGGTCACCTTGCGGTCCAGATCGAGGTTCTCGGTGTCCAGCACCACGGTGGCGGCCATGATCTTCGCGGTGCTCGCCATCGGGCGGGGCTTGTCGGCGTCCTTGCCGTAGAGCGAGTCGCCGCTCCCGGCGTCCACCAGCGTGGCGCCCTTGGCGGTGACCGTGGGCGCCGGGTCTCCGGAGGTGACGGCCTTGGCGACCAGCGGGGTGCCGACGAGCAGCGTGCCACCGACGGCGACGGCGGCAACGGTCTTGCGTACGGTCAGAAGTTTTGCAGTCATGGAGAAGCGCTCCGCATCTGCGCATCGTGGGGGGAACTGCGGTGCTGCGGGCGCACCGGAAGCGCCCCGGGTCGTGGCGTGTGTGCGTAACCAGCCCTGGTGATCGGGTTGGACACCGGTGTTTGATGGCTGGTCCGGTCGAAAAGTTCACGGCTCCGGGGAGCGAATGGTTCAAGGGGCTTCGGGGCTCGAACCGGCGCGGATCCGCCCACGGCGCGGGCGCACAACGCCGTGGGCCCCGACCGGCGAACGGTCGGGGCCCACGGTCGGTCCGCTATTGCGGTGTTGAGCGGACAGGTGCCCGAGGCGGCGTACGGGCTCAGCTGCCCGGGGCGGTCGTCCGGCTCAGGCGCACGCGATCACCTGCTCACGACTGGACGAGGTCGAACCGGTCGAGGTTCATCACCTTGTCCCACGCCGCGACGAAGTCGGTCACGAACTTCTCCTTGGCGTCGTCGCAGGCGTAGACCTCCGCGAGCGCACGCAGCTCGGAGTTGGAGCCGAAGACGAGGTCGGCACGGCTGCCCGTCCACTTGACCTCACCGGTGGCGGCGTCCCGGCCCTCGAACGTGTTCTGGTCCTCGGAGGTCGCCTTCCACGCCGTACCCATGTCGAGCAGGTTGACGAAGAAGTCGTTGGTCAGCCTGCCCGGGGTGTCGGTGAAGACACCGAGCTTCGACCCGTCGTGGTTGGCACCCAGCACGCGCAGGCCACCGACGAGAACCGTCGTCTCGGGCGCGCTCAGCGTGAGCAGGTTCGCCTTGTCCAGCAGCAGGTACTCGCCCGGCAGGCGGGCCTCCTTGCCGAGGTAGTTGCGGAACCCGTCGGCGTTCGGCTCCAGCGCGGCGAACGACTCCGCGTCGGTGTGCTCCTCCGTCGCGTCGACCCGGCCCGGGGTGAACGGCACCTCGATGTCGACGCCGGCGTCCTTGGCCGCCTTCTCCACCGCCGCGCAGCCGCCGAGCACGATCAGGTCGGCAAGGGAGACCTTCTTGGCACCGGCCCCGGAGTTGAACTCCTGCTGGACGCCCTCCAGGGTGCGCAGCACCGTCGCCAGCTCGTCGGGGTTGTTGACCTCCCAGCCCCGCTGCGGCTCCAGGCGGATGCGGGCACCGTTGGCGCCGCCGCGCTTGTCGCTGCCGCGGTAGGTCGAGGCCGACGCCCATGCGGTGGTGACCAGCTGCGAGACGGACAGCCCCGAGTCGAGGAGCTTGGCCTTGAGGGCGGCGATGTCCGAGGCGTCGACGGTCTCGCCCTCGGCCTCGGGCAGCGGGTCCTGCCACAGCAGGGTCTCTTCGGGTACCTCCGGGCCCAGGTACAGCGACTTGGGGCCCATGTCGCGGTGGGTGAGCTTGTACCAGGCCCGGGCGAACGCGTCCGCGAACTCCTCGGGGTTCTCGTAGAAGCGGCGGGAGATCGGCTCGTAGACCGGGTCGAAGCGCAGCGCCAGGTCCGTGGTGAGCATCTGCGGGCGGTGCTTCTTCGACGGGTCGTGCGCGTCCGGGACGATCTCCGGGGCGTCCTTGGCCACCCACTGGTGGGCGCCGGCCGGGCTCTGGGTGAGTTCGTACTCGTACTCGAAGAGGTTCTTGAAGAACCCGTCGCTCCACCGGGTCGGCGTGGCGGTCCAGGTGACCTCCAGACCGGAGGTGATGGCGTGCGGGCCCTTGCCGGTGCCGAAGCTGTTCTTCCAGCCGAGGCCCTGCTCCTCCATCGAGGCCGCCTCGGGGTCGTTGCCCACATGGTCGGCCGGGCCGGCGCCATGGGTCTTGCCGAAGGTGTGGCCGCCGGCTATCAGGGCGACCGTCTCCTCGTCGTTCATCGCCATCCGGCGGAACGTCTCGCGGATGTCGCGGGCCGCGGCGAGCGGGTCCGGGTTCCCGTTCGGGCCCTCCGGGTTGACGTAGATGAGGCCCATCTGGACGGCGCCGAGGGGGTTTTCCAGCTCGCGGTCGCCGGTGTAGCGCTGGTCGTCGAGCCAGGTGGTCTCGGGACCCCAGTAGACGTCCTCCTCCGGCTCCCAGACGTCCTCGCGGCCACCACCGAAGCCGAAGGTCTTCAGCCCCATCGACTCCAGGGCGACGTTGCCCGTGAGGATCAGCAGGTCGGCCCAGGAGAGGCTCTGCCCGTACTTCTTCTTCACCGGCCACAGCAGCCGGCGGGCCTTGTCCAGGTTGCCGTTGTCCGGCCAGCTGTTGAGGGGGGCGAACCGCTGCTGCCCGGCACCGGCGCCACCGCGGCCGTCGCTGATCCGGTAGGTGCCCGCGCTGTGCCACGCCATCCGGATCATGAGCGGGCCGTAGTGGCCGAAGTCGGCGGGCCACCAGTCCTGCGAGGTGGTCAGCACCTCCGCGATGTCCCGCTTCACGGCCTGGAGGTCGAGGGACTTGAAGGCCTCGGCGTAGTCGAAGTCCTCACCGAGGGGGTTGGCCACGGCGGGGTTCTTGGCGAGGATCTTCAAGTTGAGCCGCTCGGGCCACCACTGGCGGTTTCCACCACCCTGGGTGGGGTGCAGGGCGCGACCGTGCGCGACGGGGCAGCCGCCCGTCTCCTCCGGCTTCTCGTCTGTGACGATCGCGTCGTGGTTCTCAGTCATGGGAATCCTTCCGGACTGGGCGGATCACGGTGCTCGGGAAATGCCGGTGGTGGAACAGCCGGGGCACAGGCTCCCGTGAAGACCGCCGCCTTCTCGACCGGGTCGCGGATGCGGTTGTGAGCGGGCCAACTGCTGAACCGTCACGTGTTTTCCTGCTGTGTCCTGCCCCTTGGCTGTCGCTGGAGCCGATCCTACGATGGACCAATTCCAAGTCAATACGGAAGCCAGACCCGTAAGGATTTCCCTCGGCAGACGATGGTTAGGCTGGTGGTCATGAGTGACCTGCTGGAACGGCTGCGCGGACGTGGCTGGCGGATGACCGCCCAGCGCCGGGTCGTCGCCGAGGTGCTCGACGGCGAGCACGTCCACCTCACCGCGGACGAGGTGTACACCCGCGCCACCGCCCGGCTGCCGGAGATCTCCCGCGCCACCGTCTACAACGCTCTCGGTGAGCTCGTCTCGCTCGGCGAAGTGCTGGAGGTGGCCACCGACGACCGGGCCAAGCGCTACGACCCGAATGCTCACCGGCCCCACCACCATCTGCTGTGCTCGCGCTGCGGCACCATCCGCGACGTGCACCCCACCGGTGATCCGCTGGCCGACCTGCCCGACTCCGAACGGTTCGGTTTCACCGTCTCCGGCGTCGAGGTGACCTACCGGGGACTGTGCCCCGACTGCACCACCACCTGACCCCGCCCCGGCGCCCGGCCTCCGGGCCCCGGTCCCCATTCGCCCGTCCCCGCAGCTGTGACCCTTGGCTGTGACCTCAGGCCGGGAGGCCGGCCGACGTCCGTGACCGACCGGAGACGGCTGCCGGCGGCCGGGAGCGGTCGGGCGCCGTGCTGGCCGCCCCGCACCGCGGGCGACACGGCGGCGGGATGTCGCCGATGGGGCACCAAGGCGTGTCACACGGGTGATCGGCCCGACGACGAGGATGAGCCGCTTGGCGCGCAGGTTCTGCCCGGCGCGAAACGCCGGCAGCCGCAGCGCGGCGGTGGGGTTCCGGACCGAGCGCCAGGACCCCGACTGATGTTGGTCCGCCCGTCATCAGTCCCGACGGACGGCTCACCCTTCACGCGCCGGACGTCGAGCCGCCGGGCCTCCGCGTGGACACCACAGGCGCCCGTCGGCCCGCAGATGGTTCGAGGCCGCCTTCCTCGGCATCGACCAGGGCGACCCGGTGACCGCCTGGCTCTCGGATGTCCTGCACGTGCGCCGCCGACCCGTCCGCGTGCCACCACCGGAACACGAGCACTGACGGCCGGACACCGGGCAGCTCCGGCCACAGACGGCAGCACACTGCTCCTCGTCTCGGGCTCGACCCTGGGCCTGCTCAACCGCAAGTAGACCGAACGCGGTGCCCAGGCCCTGCCGATGAGCCGCTTCCGCCACCCCGTTTCGGCGACGGATTCACGCAGGGTGATGAGGACGCCAGCCTTCCGGGTGCTACATCCGTCCCCAGGTGGGGCCGGGGGCCCTTATTCGAGACAAATGACCTGCGGCGGAGAGGACCAGGCCACCGCTGCTGAGGGGGCGATGAGCTACAGCGAGTTGGCGGAGGCGAAGGCAGCCATGGACCTGCGCAATGGTTCGGCGGCGTCTTTCGGTGCCAGGCGGGTGTCGAGTCCCAGCACTTTGATGATCCCCATCAGCCCACGAGGGCCCTCGATGCGCAGGTTGCGATGGACGGCGCCTTGGGGCGACGGGTACACCACCAGAGCTACCGGATGGTCCGGGTCGGTGTATCCCACGATGTAGGTGAGGAGCTGGTGCCGGTCGGTGGAGTCGACGTTCTTCTCCGCGTATCCCTTGTACTTCGCGTCCACGGCGAGGAAGCGTGACTGGCCCGTGCCCTCGGCCAACGGCGGAAAAGCCATCAGCACATCGGGACGGAAGGGCGGCTTACGGTCCCCGATCCCTCCGGAGGTGACGATTTTGCCTTCTTCCATGCGCGCGGCCCTGCCGCCCAGCTCGGTCGCCGCGTCGACTGCCATCCGTTGGACGACGTTCTCCCAGAGTCTGTCGAGTCTGAGCAGGAGACTCTTTGCGCCGTTGCCGTAGGGGTTCAGCAAGTCGGTGACTCCACCACCTCCGAGCACCATCCGGGCCCAGGCGTGCGCCGGGCGGTAGTGCAGGTTGAGCTGTGTGTACTGCGCCCTTGCCAGCAGGGACAGCGCCTCCATCGGCTGGCGGAGCGTGGGGAATCGTGCGGCGGTTTCGAGCAGCATCTGAGTCTGGCGAGGGTCGGTGGATCGCTGTGAGGCGACCGTGAGGGCGGCTCCACACACCAGGTTCTCCCAGCTGCCGTCCTCGTATTCAAATGTCTGCAGATGAAGCCGGTTGACCGCGCCGTAGCAGCGAGTCGCCTGCGCCTCCACGTCGAGCCGGCCCCGCAGCGTGGTGTCAACGCTCCGGCGGAGTACGTAGTCCCTGCGCAGCCCCTGCTCCAGCAACTGGCGGCATTCGTTCAGCAGCGCGGCCGGCACCAATCCCGCGTACCCGTCTCGGCCGATGGGCCAGTTCCGCAGGGTTTCGTTCGGCTCGGGTTGGCGGTTGGCATAGCAGAGCCAGTGGATGAGTCGCCTTCCCTCGACGGGGAGCTTGGGCTGCAGCACCAGGCGCACACGGGAAAGTTGGATCACTCCGGAGGTATCGCCCGCTTTGAGGGCATAGCCGTGGCGGTTCCCGGAGATGGAGACCGCTTTGAGCTCCCGAAGCTTCTTCAGGTCTTCTTCGGACAGCCTGGAGTGCGGGACGGTTTTGGAGGTGAAGCCGGTCAGCACCACTTCAGGCCGATCGTGCATGGATGTCACCTGGCTACTCCCCGCCCCAGGCGTACGCTGTGCTGTCGCCTGCGGCCTCCTTCCCTGCGGCCTCAGCGGAGACGAATTCTTTGGCCAGGATGCTGGGCAGGTCCTGTGGGTTGGTCTGAATCACCCTGCCGGTCCCGTCGTCCACCAACGTGCCGAGCACACTCTGCAGCAGCTCTGGACGACCCAGGCAGAAGGCGGTGACGGACGGCACGATCTCGTGGTGGAAAGCATGCGACAGCTGTTCTGCCGTGACGAGCGGGCGGTCGCCGGAAAGGAGGAAGGCCTGCCCGATCAGATGGTCCGGCCCGAACCTCGCCTCGAGCCTGGTATTCAGGCCCTCCAGAAACTCTGCCAGGCCCAGTCCTTCGACTTCACCGTCCAGGGCATCCAGGTCCGGCGGCACGTCGACGAAAGCGAACCGACGCCGGATCGCGGCGTCCATATGACCCACGCTGCGATCCGCGGAGTTCATGGTGCCGATGAGGCGGACGTTCGGTGGGACGGTCCGCTGCCGCCCGCTTGTGGGCAGAGTGACGGAGACGGAGCCGCGCTTGTCGAGCTCAAGAAGAGTGATCATCTCCCCTAGGATGCGAGGCAGATCACCGCGGTTGATCTCGTCCACGATGATCAAGAAGGTCGTATCGGGTGCCTGTCTGGCCTCCTCACATACCCGCAAGAACAGCCCGTCCGTCAGCTTCAGATGGAGCCCGGCCCCACTGGCCGCGGTGTCGGGCTTGAAGCCTTCGACGAAGTCCTCGTATCCGTAGGACGGGTGGAAGGTCACCGTGGTCAGACGGGCGGCCTTGGCTCCCTCGGGCACCGAGGACAGCTCGGCGAGCGCTGCCGCGCGGGGCTCTGGGGCTGCCTCGACCAGGTCGCCTCGCCCGGCCATGGTGAGCGCGACGCTGAGTGCCAGTCTCGTCTTCCCGGTGCCGGGCGGGCCTTGGAGCACGACTTGGCCCTTGTGATTGAGGAGTTCCCGTACTGTACGCACAGCTTCGGGAAGGTCGGCGTCGGAAACCGTGGCGTCGGAGTAGCTGGGGAGGAATGCGGTCTTGGCCTTCGCCGAAGGTCCGGGCGCAAAGGGGGGCGGTGCGAGGGTTCGGCGGCCGAGTCTGATCTCCCGCATAAGGGTGGCGGGGACCTTGACGAGAGTTTGCTGCCAGGCGTGCCGCGGCGAGCCGAAGAGCTGGGCGAAGGAGGTGTCCCACTCCACGCCTACGGTGTGCCGGTGACTCTCCAGTTCGGAGTCGAAGGAGTACCCGCCCATGACGGTGCCGACCGCCAGTACTTCCGACTTGCCCCGGTTGGCGACGAGGAGGTCGCCGGGTTCCAGGTCGCGGAAGGCAAGCAGTTGCCGGGCGAGCCGTAGGTTCCCGCCGGTGCTGTAGGGAAAATACTTGTCCAGAGCGTCCTTCAGCTCCCGGTCGCTCTCGAACTCGACGAGGCTGCCCACCTCGTCCCACCCGACACGGATGCGACGGTTCTCGAGGCAGTCGTCCCACAGGGCAGCACGTTCCCCGGGTGCGATCTTCCAGACCACCCGGTCACTCGGCCGCGGATCATGGAATGCGTACAGATACTGCATCACCTCGTGCGGACGCCACCCCTCGAACGCGGGCGTCCTTCGTACGAGGCCGAGGAGCTCCCGGTTGGCCCGCCAGGCACGCACACCCGAGGAGTACTGGTGTGGCCTGCCGCCCAGCAGGGAGGTGAAGTAGCGGAGGTGAGAGGAGGAGAAGATCGGGAGGAACTCGTCGGGGAAGTAGACCGCCAGCGCCTTGGTGGTCAGCGCTTGTCCGTAAGACAGCGATTCCAGTTCGTCAATGTGGTCGTACGCGCCCTTGGACGCCGCGGCAAAGGCCGTCACGAAGTCGCCGCGAACTTGGAGCCATGCCTCGTGCGGTTCCATGTCGCGCAGGGATGCCGGTACGATCCTCCAGCTACCCTCTCGGTGCTGGAAAATGATGTGCTTCGCCGCGCTGCCGCCCCGGATGCTGCCGAAGGTGTCCGTTCCGTACTCCATCAGGCGGCAGAAGGAGCGCCCCGGAAGGGCACTAACGTCAGGTCCCAGTGCATATCGAGTGAGCGGCAGTTCGTCCCACCTTTCCAGCGGGAAGTCCTCCAATACCTGGTGCCGTTCCTCCTCGGCCTTGTCGGCCAACGCCCCAGCTTCCTCACGGTCGAAGCGTGCGGTCCGCTTCGTGAGGCCATCGTGGAATTCCCCACCCTCAGTCATACGGACATTCTTACGCATCGCGTCCCCCGCCGGTTCCGTGTCGGCTCGTTTCCGTACACGTGACGGATACGGGGAGCGGCTTCGGGTGCACTCTGGGAGCGCCAGTCCGACCAAGTCCCACCGGGCGGCGGGTTCGCCCACACCAGGTACCGCGAGTACTCCCGCCCTATGCCTGGCTGGGATCGGGCTGAGGACGTCGTGGCTTGCCGCTCACCGGGCCGCTGAGCCCGTACGGCGACGGTCACGAGCGGTGGCCGGCTGTCTGTTCGCGACGGACATGGGCAGGCCGCTTCCCAACTGTTTGTCCGAGGCTCTGGAAGGGGGCGAGCAGAGGTGTTTCTGCCCCGCAGTAGAGAGGAGAGCTGGAGTTGCGGTCCACTTCGCTGCAGGGGGCGAAGCCAACCGGGAGTTCAGCCCGTCGACTGCTGAACGCGTCGCCCTCCGCCTGCTCTACGATTTCCCACGCTCCAGGCCGGTCGATGGGCAACCCCGACAGACACCCTCCGTCGGCGATCGTCCGATGACGAAGGTCGAGGTGCCGCGGTACGTGGGCGTCCCCAGGTGTTGACGACACTCATCGTCGGGCCAGACCCGTCCTCCAGAACGGCTGACGCAGTTCGCCAGCAGGAGCACCTGATCAGCGACTCCGACCCGTCGCCACGCCATCGGTAGGCGGAGACGTCAACACCTGCGATCTGGCGGCACCTTTGAGGTGATCTCTTGGCGTTTGATCCTTCAGGCGGATCGCTTCTCACGGGGCGGCGTTGGGAACTACCTGTGTCAGTACAGAAGTGGAGGAAAGTGCCATATGGCAGGTCTTGTCCTCCAGACAGGCCCACCTTCTTCCCCTACTGTCGGTCCATGGCTGACCCTTCCCCAAGGGCGTCAGACCCAGCAGGCCACACAATGCGCGACTTCATCGGGGATGAGGCATGGGCGGATCTGCTGACCCGGTCCACCCGCCGACGCCACCGGGCCGGCGCCCTGCTCCTGCGCCAGGGCGAACCCGGGACTCACGTCCTCGCGATGCTCAGCGGAGTCGCCAAGGTCATGCGTCACGAGCCTGACGGGAATCTGACCCTGCTGGCGTTTCGCGGGCCCGGTGAACTATTGGGAGAAGTCGCGGTTCTGGACGATGGAGTGCGCTCTGCCAGCGTCGAGGCGATGTCGCAGTGTGACGTCGGGGTGGTGGATAAGCCTGCTTTCCTGCGATTTGCGACGGAATCCAAGCTATTTCCACTCCTCGTGAAATACGCGCTCAGTCGCCTGCGTGAGTCCGATCAAGCGCGCGCCGGAGGCGACTTGGTGGGAAGGCTGGCTGCGACTCTGGTGAGACTGGCCGATATCGCGGGCGAGACGGTGCCATGTGGGGCTTGTTCACTGGAGCTGGCTCTGACGCGCGACGACTTGGCTCAACACCTTCGGGTCTCCCGTAACACAGTGTCGTCGGTACTCACTGGCCTGTCGGAGTATGTCCAGGTCAGCAGGAAGCGCATTGTCATCGACGACCTACCCGCTCTCCGGCGAGTGGCGCTAGCGGACGCTTCCCGGAAACCCTGACACGTGACTTACGCCACGCTCTCACTGCACTGAGTGTGCGGACCGAGACGCCGGTTCCCTGGAACCTCGGATCAGAAGGCCCCCAGCACGTTCGGCCACCGAGGTCGTACGTACACCAGTCCGGGCGAGAAACCAGCAGGGAGAACGAGGTCCGTCCATGCCCGAGCCCACACACGAGCCCTCTGCGGCCGTACGCCCCTACACGCACAGCCGCAGCCTCCCGCCGTATCGGGGAATCCTCGCGGTCGATGCGAAGGACTTCACCGGCTACCCGGCGATCCAGCACGGTGAGATCAGTCGCGTCATCCCCCAGCTCCTCAAGAGTTCCTTCGCTCGTGCGGACCTGTCCGAGGTCTGGGATGACAGGAGGTTCCCCGATTCGACGGGGGACGGCTACGTCTTCGGGTTCGAGCCTGCCTCCATGCCGTACATCATCCACCCGTGGCTGAAGGCGCTCCAGGAGCTGCTTTCAGAGTTCAACGTCAACTCGATGGGAACCGTCCGAATCCGCCTCAGGGCCAGCCTGCACATCGGCCCGCTCCCCGACTCCGGCGCCGAATTCGACGGCAACGGGACAGCGCGCAACGACACGCACCGGCTGCTGGACTCGGTGCCGGTCAAGGCCGTTCTCTCGGCACAGAGCGAGAACATCACGCAGGTGGCCGCCATCCTCTCCGACCGCTGCTACCAGGACGCCGTGGCCAGCGGCTACACAGGGCGGCACCCCGACCACTTCATCGAAGTCCCCGCGACCGTGGAGGGAAAGCGGTTCGAGCAACGCGCGTGGTTGTACGTGCCCGCCCCCTCGGGGACCCTGTACGACTCCCGGATTCTTGGCGAGGGGGTGGCCCAGGCCTCCCAGGATCCCGAAGACAACCGCGACGAGTGGTCCGGGTCCGCAGATCGGGCCACGCACCAACGCTTCAGGGCAGACCGGGGCATCGTCAACAGCGGCACGGTCGAGGGCGGGCAGACCGTGACCAACGTGGAGGGTGGCGGCCGGTTCTTCGGTGGCGACCAGGTCGGTGGAAACAAGGCCGGGACCGTGCACGGAAACCAGGGTGACACCGTCCATGGCGACAAGAACGCCGGCACCGGACGTTCCCGGGAGGATCGTTGATGAGCGCGTCACAGGAGGCCCCGGACGGCGGTGCGAACGCCGAACTGGAGGCGGCGGCACCGAGGCGGCATAGCGCGGAAGAGTCGCAGGGCTCCCAGAACGCCGATCACCTTCAGGATGCCGAGGACGAGCAGGCGGGGCGAGACGTGTACGGCCGTACGGCCGAGGATCCGGACACCGATGCGGATGGTGACCTCGACGAGGAGTTCGCCGCATACATGCGGAGTATGCATGGCAGCGGAAAAAAGCCGCCTCGGGCCTTCATGTACGCTCCGGGCGGGCTGTTCAACCTAGGCTCTGTCGAAGGTGGCCAGCATGTGAACAACCAAGGAGACGGTCCTGCTGCCGGGTGGCGCAGCCCCTCGCACGATGGCCCCCTCTTCGCGGAGGAAATCCTGACGGCGGGCGACGGATTCGCGGAGCCGTCCTGGTTCTCCGACGCCCTCCGGGCTCTCGACTCGCGCCTGCTCCTTCTCACGGGCACGGCCGGGACCGGGCGTCGTACGGCGGCTCTCAACCTCTTGCACCGGCACAGCGACAGCATGATCCTGCGCGGCGTCGACGCCACAGTGGATTTCGCAGAATGGCGCCCTGACGGCGACGAGGTACGCGGCTACCTGGTCGATGGGCTCTCCCAGCCCCAGCAGCTCCTCAAGGGCTGGCTGGTCAACCAGCTCATCGGCCGCCTCCGGAAGGCGAAGGCCCGCATGGTGATCGTTCTTCCGGACGCACCGGGGCTCGTACGGGAGCTCAGGCGCGAACTGCCCCGACACGTCGTCACCTGCGTACCGCCGTCGACGCGCGAGGTATTCGCGGCTCGGTTCGAGGCCAGGGTTCCGGACGCAGAACAGCGGGACCGTATCCTCACCGCGCTGGGACGAGAGCAGGTCGGCGAACTCCTTGGCCAGGATCTGTCCCCCGCCCATGTCGCTGAGCTTGTCGACGAAGTCGTGCTGGAAGAGTCGGACTTCGTCACGATCCTCGAACGTATGAGCTTCCTGGCGGAGCAGGAGGTTCCAGAGCTGATCGACCGGCTCAGGGATCAGCCACCTGCTCTCGCCTTCCTCCTCGCGTCCTGCGTCTTTGAAGGGCTCGACTACCGCATCGTTCAAGAGGAGGCCGACCGGCTGCTGGAACTGGCGGATCAGCGCCTCGACGCCAAGCTTCCCGGGACGCGCGAGGAAGAGGAGTCTCGGAGCAACCCACGGTTCGTCTTCGGGGACTCCATGGATGATCTGCTGCGTGGCATCGGCGCTCGCCAGATGCCGCGCGAAGTCCGCTCGGCGTCGGGGTACGGCTACTCCGTTGAGCCCGTTCGTTTCATTCGTCACGGCCGTTCCCAGGCGGTCTTACGACACGTGTGGCGGGAGTATGGCCAGGTTTCCGGGCTGATGACCGACTGGCTGGAAAAGGCGCGACCCGAGAACGAACTTATCCGCCCCATTGGTGAGGTGATGGGGATGGCGGCCCGCTGGGGCGGCGGCAGGCGGGCACTGTCGCACATCAGCGCCCTCGCGCGGTCGCCGGAACGCGGGACACGGCAAGTGGCCGCAGCCGCGATGGCCATTGCGGCACAGGACCCGGTGCTGGCCGGTGAGATCCGTTACCGACTGACGCGCTGGAGTCTGACGAAAGGATGGAAGCTGCGCGCGACGGTGGCGTACACCTGCGCCACCGCGTACGGGGTGTCCAGGCCGGACCACGCCCTGACACTGCTCGGACGCTTGATGTATGGACAGGACGACACTGAAGGCCACCCGGTGACAAGCGCAGTCTCATCAGCGCTACGTGCCCTGTTCACCTCGGGTCAGCAGTCGGCAGTAATTCGGCGGCTGTCCGAGTGGGCGGATGAGGACGGCAGGCGAAGCGAGGTGGCGCTGACGTCGTTCACGTATCTGCTCCAGGACATCCCCTGGTGCGCCGGCCAGTTGCACGCCGGGACGGATGCGGCCGAGCACATTGTCGGGCTGGTTCACCAGGCGCTCAACGAGGAGGAGCACTTCGACCGCACCCGTCGGGCGATCCTCTCCTGGCGGCAGGTGGCCGATTGGGACGAGCAGAGCCGCGACGCACTGGAGGCCCTGCTGTTCGCGCTGTCGTACGGGATGCAACACGGCGTACTGCGACTCTTCGTCAGCATCGACAGGGACGAGAACGACAGCACAGCGGGCAAGGACATCGCACGCCAGGCCCTGACCGCCTGGCGTAACGGCCAACCAACGCACACGAGCAGCGGCACCGGCAGGTCTACGAGCGACCAGAGGAGCCCCACGCGATGACCGATGACACCATGCCCCTCCTCTTCACACAGTCACCGCGCGCTCCGTGGCGCGAAATCCTCCGCTATCGGTGGTCTGCTCAGCACGACAGGGCGCTCGTACTCGAGGACGTCGAGGGGACGTATCAAGTGCTGTGGGCAGGGGCGCCACGCCAGGAACGGGGCCCGAATACCGGTATCCCGACCGACGCCGTGGAAGCGGGTCCTGGGTCTTCCCGGCTGCGTCACGCCTACCAAGCCGCCTTCCACGTGGACATCGCCTACCACAGGAACGACCGCGCCCTCCGCATTCCCCACCAGTATGGTCCACCCGAGCCCGTCTCACTCCGCGTCTCCTGGTGGGTTCATGACCCTGCGCAGGTGGTCGGCACACAGACCACGCACGGCTGGAATGCCGTCCGCAGAGACCTCGACCTCCGGCTCCGCGATCTGGAGAAGACATATGCGGTGGACTCCCAGGCTGTGAAGGCCGACGAGTTGACACATCACCTGGGTGCTGTGCGCAGGATGGACCACTGCGGAATCAGCTACGAGGTCACCGGCACCTCGTCCCGTGAAGCAGACGATGAACTGCTGCTTTCCGGGCCCGACGCGGGCAGCTTCCCGTACACGTGGACCGCAACGCGGCGTGAGGAGTACGACTTCTGCCTCCAAGCAGTCCGCAACGGCCCCGTCTCGCTTGCTGCCCTGTGGCTCCTCCGTCAGCCCGACCAAGTGCGCGCCGTACTCGACTGGTCGGTCAGCAACAGAAACCTGATACGCGAGGAAGTGGGCTGGGAGGACCAGGTAGTCGGCCTGCTGAGCTGCCTGTCGGTTGAGGAACGCCAGGAACTTTCGGAACTGCTACGCGACCGACTCCTCGCACTGGGCCGTAGGGTCCCCTACGATCAGGACGCCGTGCAATGGCCGCGCTGAACGGGCGTCGCCCCACTTGCCGCGAGTCGGATTGTGCGGGTTGGATGCGGCCGGGTACGTGATCGGCCCTCCGCTGCGGCATGTCGCCGGGCAGGTCGATGGCGCTCTCTGGTGGCTGCCTTCCGGTCTCGGACCGCCCGGCTGAGGGAAGCCGGCCCATGGGGTCAATAGGGCTCCACCACCGAAGCGGTGAGGCCAAACCGGTGAAGGTCTGGCTGTGTGGATCTCGTCAAGGAGCTCCTCGGCGGTTTGTCACGGTCGCCTTGGTCGCACATTGGGAACAACGCTCACGGTACTAATAGTGACCACCACCTTGCGCCGGAACTACGGGAAGTTCCTGCCCTTGACTCTGCAGATGGAACGATCAGCTGCGATACGTCCGACCGTGGGCAGTGGCAGCATAACCGGGCGAGTAGGCCCAGGCGGACGGTCACATTGCATAAGTTCAAGGCCGCGATGCCTGCGAGATCGTCAAACATACCTCGCGAGGTGCAGGCTTTGATCTCTGTTTCGAAGCCTATTTTGAGTGGATTTGGGCGCTCCGCTCGCTTGCTCGATTTCTACTCATGGGTTCTCGCGGGTCGTGCGGAGCAGTTCTCCCGGGGCGCGAAGCCAGACGTCCCGCAGACGGCGCGGTCCGGACAACGAAGCTGTCCTCGATCGGGGGGCACGCAAGTAGGCATGGCGGAGTCCTCCGCGCCCGTCTGTGATCCAGGCGGCTTCCGAAGAGCGTCGCTCCGATATGGAACCGAGAGGGCTGCCGAGCTACAAACGTCGGAAAGACGACTCGGTCGATTCCGTATGGAGGTCTTGGCATGCAATCTGCGTTGTGGGGTGAAGTATTCCGCCAAGGGACACCGTTACGGTTCCTGAAAGGCGAGTTCCTGCTATGGCAAGGAGAAGCTGGGGAATCAATCCTGCGGCTGACATCCGGCGTGGTGAGTGTCGTCAGGTTGACAGAAGGAGGGGATAAGATTCCGCTGGCGCTCCGCGTCCCCGGGGACCTTGTCGGCGATATGGCCGTCCTCAGCGGGAGGCCGCGGAACGCCAATGTCGTTGCCGCCAGTACGGTCACGGCCGTTCGCTTGTCCGCTTCCCGTTTCAAGCAGTTGCTCATGCAGAAGGAACTGCTGCTGGATCTGCTTCAGAGATCACACGAACGGCAACACGAGTCAGACCTACGGCTCGGCGGTGCACGCGCGCTCCCGCTCAAAGTTCGAATGGCTCGGTTTCTCCTCGCGATGTCGGAGAACGGGGAAACACTGAGGGTCCGCGGGTGGTCTCAACAGGATCTGGCCGAAATGTTCGGGGTCTCGCTCCGGACCTGTTGCGGTGTGGTGCGTGAACTGCGCGACGAGGGACTGCTGGAGGGGCGCTGCTGGAGTCACCGGCTCATCGAGATCAGGGACCCTGTAGCCCTGCGCGGGCTGGCCAGCTTCTAGGTTCACTCGCTGTGCATAAGATGTGGCCCAGGTCACAAGTCAAGTGTGCAGCTGTTGCACAAAATCCGTCCTGGCGCTTGCCCATGCTCGGAGACAACCGCATTCGCGGCCTCCGATTGTCGCCGAGTGTCAGGAGAAATATGTTTGCACCATCGCGCGCGCAGGGGGTGGGAAGCTGCCCCCTGCCCGACTACCACGCATTGCTGGCAGTCGACGCAGAACGCTTCACCAGCCTCCCGTCCGTTCAGCAAACTCAGGTTAGCCGACTGATTCCAGCTCTGATCGACACCGCACTGACCGAGGCCAACCTGTGTGAGGTAAAAGACCGGAAGGCGTTCCCGGCGCATACTGGGGACGGTGTGGTCTTTGGCTTTCCGCCTGCCCTGCTCCCCTATGCGGTGTGGCCCTTTCTGGATGTGTTCAACGACGTTGTCGGGCGGCACAACTCATCAGGCGCCCGCCCTCGCGTCCGTCTCCGTGTCGTTCTTCATCTGGGCCCGCTTCCGAACGGTAGGGGGTGTGAAGCGGGCAACGGTGCTGCACGGAACGAAGCCCACCGCTTACTCGACTCGCGACCGGTCCGGCAGTATCTAGCTGAGTCCTGCGAAAGGTCAACTTCTGTAGCCGCGATCATCTCCCAGCGGGTCTATGAGGACGTCATCCTTTCCGGGTACGCAGGGCTCCATCCACACAGGTGCGTCAAGGTCATGGCCACCGTGAGTGGCAAGGATTTCGCGCAGCCGGCCTGGCTGTACATCCCCTCGCCGTCCGGCAATCTGCTCGCCTCCACAGGAAGTGGGGAGGAAGGCTCCGGAGGGCCCGAACACAAGGGAGCCGGGAGTTCGGGGGAGACGGGACACGCCGAGCCGTTAGGTGCCTCTCGCGCGCACGTCAGTCAGCGAGTCCGAGAGGGTGCCGCGATCGTGGGGAACCTCACCGGCGGACTCAGTGTCACGACCGGCGCTGATTGCCAGAGCCCACCGCCGAGGCGCCGATGAGCACTGCGGAGTGGCCAAGCCCCTCCTCTCACCTGAGCGGATCGTTCTGCCAGCACCTGGGGCAGGGGCTGAACTTTCTTGGCGTTCTCAACGGGCCGCTCATCAACCGGCCGTGCAACGGGCCCCACCTCGCCATGTGCAGACCCGACCTGGCTAGACCACTCGCAGGCGGTTCGTGCGATTTCGTGTGCGTTTCGCTGAAGCGCCTGGTCAGTGCATGCGAGCGGGTGGCCGAAGCGATCTCCATGGCGGAGAAGAACCTGCCAGCAAAGCCTGAGGAGGTAGTAGATCCATGACTGCACACGTATACGAAGGCATTTTCTCCCAGGTAGGGAGGCAACTCATGGCCCTGCCTGACGGTACGGCCCCACTCCTCGTCGTGCGGCTTGGTGACGAGACTCTGCGCCTTACGCTTCGTGAAGCCCGGCACGCTGTCTATGGGGCTCGTCCTGAGGAACGGGTAGGGGAAGCCGTATGGCGTCACGCGGTCGCTGAAGCCCGGAACGGTCAGGCCGACACCTCTTATCAAGGAGCCGACCCAACCGATCAAATGACGGACTACTGGCAGCTGTTTCTCATCTGGCTTGCAATTCCCGGCTTGTACCGGACAGTCCGCCGCATCACGGACCGGTTCCGGATCGACCGTGAGGATGTCGAAGCCGAAGCGGTGCTCGCCCTGCTTGACGAGATCGAGACTGTCGATCTAAGCCGCCCGGGTGTGGGTTCTCAGGTGGTCAGGGGAGCGGCGGGACGGATGTGGGGTTACGCGGCCCGTACAAGGCGTGAGGTGCCGGTCGTGGACATCACGAGCTTGGCGGTTGCCCGCCATGGCGCAGTGGCCGACGCGCTCGACGACATGCCCCGGGAGAGCTGGGAACTGCATGTCACGCCTCCTGGCGATGTCGCTGGCCTGGCTGCGACGCTGCGGTTCACCGAGTCAGCGACCTGCCGCGAAGGGGCACGGCTCGGAGCCTTGGCCCAGAGCATCGGGTTGACGGATATCGTCCTCCGTGCGCGGCGCCCCAGGGCCGGTGTCCGGATCGGAACCCTTGCGCTGCGCCCGGCGGGAGCCGGGCGATGAGCGGCCGATCCGGTCTGCCTCCGCTGGGTTTCGCGGAGGTCTTCGACCTCCCGCTCTGCGTCGACCTGCGGACTGCGGCGCGTGCCTTCGGCATCAGCTTGGGGACGGCCTACCGGCTTGTCGGTCTCGGCTCTTTTCCCTGCTTTGTGCTGCGAGTGGGTGGACGTTACAGGGTCCCGACGGCGTTCATGCTGCGAGCCCTCGGTATCGAGGAGAGGCCCGTGTACGCCGTCGATCTCGAAGCCGGCGCGGAGCACGTCAGCGTTCCTCATGCACCATCCCATCATGGAACGGAGGTCTAAACATGACCGCTTCTGGCACCATCGAGACCCAGCGCCAGCCCGGTGACGCGGTCTCACAAGGGGCTAATGTCCGAACCTGCTTCGTAATCGGCCCCATCGGGGATGCTCACGCGCCACACAACTCCGATGAGCACCGTGCCTGGGAGGACCATCTGCGCATTTTCGAGAAGGTGATCGTCCCTGCTTGTGCCCGGTTCGAAATCGAGGCGCTCAGGGCGGACCGTATCAGTCGCGCGGGAGACATCAACGAGCAGATCTGCCGGTACGTCCTCCAGGCTGACCTCGTCATCGCGGACGTGAGTGGTGGCAACCCCAACGTGATGTACGAGTTGGGGCTCCGGCATATCACCGGTAAGCCGACGATCCATATCGGGGAGTACGGTCAAC
Source organism: Streptomyces smyrnaeus (assembly GCF_017676345.1). Lineage (GTDB taxonomy): Bacteria > Actinomycetota > Actinomycetes > Streptomycetales > Streptomycetaceae > Streptomyces > Streptomyces smyrnaeus. The sequence goes on from NZ_JAFFZM010000002.1 coordinate 463,723, forward strand.
TTCCGTTCGATATCGCGCCGATCAGGACGATCCGGTACAATCGTTCGCTCAGCGGATTCGCAGATGCCCGGGCGGAAATTGAGGGGACTTTGGCGGACGGACTCCAGGAGGGTTTCGACCTCCTGACTCCGGCCAGAGTTCTGCGCGGCGTGCAGACCACAGACGTCGTTAGGTCGTCGGGGTCGGGGGAAACAGACCAGGCCGATGACGCCCCGGGCCTGCTCGACGACTTCGCCGCCATCGAGGTTGGTCTGGAAGCGATGGCCGGGGACATGGATGCGATCACCGCAGCGATTGAGGCGATCGCTGCGATGACGGAGCAGTTCGCTCCAGAGTTTGAGAAGCTGAACCAGTCCAACGCCCCCATGAGCGCTCGTCTCTCTCTGGTGCACCAGTATGGGAAGGGCCTCAGCGCTCCTGCGGAGAACATGGACCGGTCAGCTCAGGCGTTCTCCCGACGCATGGTCACCCTCGACAGTGGGGTCCGGGCCGCGCTGGGCCTTATCGAAGCCACACCGCCCGACGAACGGGATGAGGGGGCAGCCGAGTTTCTCGAACAACTCGTGGACCTGGCCCAGTCCGCTCAGGGAGGGCTGGAGGGCCTTACCGTCTTCGGCGGGGCGGCTGAGGAACTGGGTGGCCTCAGCCGGAACCTGCGGGTCCCGATCAAACGCATCGGCTCCGCTATAAAGCGGGTGACTTCCGCGATGACCTGCATCGACGAGTGGGCAAGTACTGCTCGCGCACTCGTTTCCGAGCCCACTCCGGACCTCTCCTGTGCATCTGAGTGAAAGACGGACGCGCCCCCTGGCCGCCTGGTAAAAGGAGAACTTCGTAGGGCCCCACCGTCTCGCCGGTGAGGCCCTACGTCCTGCCCGGTGAGAGCTGAGCGAAGGGCGAAGGGTACAAGATGCGAATTCGTGAGGGGGCGCCCCACACGTTCTCCAGCTGTTCGCCCGGGGGTTCGGGGCGGCGAGGTCGTCCTGGGCGCTGGCGGAGTGGCCCGCTGGCAGCTACTCGAACGGCACTGCGCGGTGCTGATTGCAACCAGAACTGCAACCACTGATCCGTAGAGAAACGCCTGTTCATCCCTCCTGCTGGCCGTAACCGAACAGGCGCTCTTCCCAGCCTGCCGAGTGTTGCCCAGACTGCTGCGGAGGCGAGGGGCGAGGTGCGGGGCGAGGGGGACCGGGATGGCTGCTCGACGGCGGGGTCGGCGATCGGTTGGACGGAAGCGGCGTGCGGCGCGGCTGAAAGCAGCCGCGATCGCAGCAGGACTGTCGTTGGTTCTCCTGGTGGCCTTCTGGTCGACGATCTGGCCGTATCTCGCCGGAACCGCGCTCGCGGGTGGCGTCGGTGCTGCCGGCTGGTGGCTGTGGCGCAAGGACCGCGCCGCACGGGGCAGTGACCGTCGCTGGCGGGCGGAGGAGGCCGTGAAGGCGGGCCGTCGCACTCTCGCCGAGGTGGACGTGATGACGGGGAGGGACTTCGAGGAGTTGGTCGCCGACCTGTGCCGCAGGGACGGGTGTACGGCAGTGCGCCGGGTGGGCGGCTCCCACGACAACGGTGCCGATGTCGTGGGGCGTCTGCCGGACGGCCGCTCCATGGTGATCCAGTGCAAGCGCTACGCGCCGAGCAGTTCGATCGCCAGCCGGGAGATGAGGGACCTTCTGGGGGCCAAGGTGCACTTCGCCGCGGATGTGGCCGTCTTCGTGACGACCACGCGTTTCAGCCGCCCCTCCGAGGCGTTCGCCGTGGAGCACGGCATTCTCGCCGTCCACCGCGACCATCTGGGCATGTGGAACAACGGTGCTTCACTGGAGTCGCTGATCGGCGTCAACGGCGCGGGGCAGGGCGATGGACGGCACCGCGCCCGGTGGAAGAAGACCTACCGGGCATGACGCCCAAGGGTTGCGCGGTGTCGCGGCCCCGGAGGTCGGCCGGTGGCCGCCGCGTACGGATCGTCAACGGCTGCCGGGCTCCGGCCTGCCGCCGTCCGCGCCGTCCGCCCAGTGCCGTGCTGCGGGTCCCGTGCCGTGTGTCGTGCACGGTGGTGGTCAGGCGCTCGACGAGGCCGGCGGTCTGCGCGGCCTGGCGCAGCTGGTCGAGGCCGATGGGGCTGGAATCGGTGGTCTGTGCGATGAAGCCGTCGTCGGCGAAGAACAGCGCGTCGCGGCCGTGACCGGCCCCAACTCCAGCACGTCCCGGGTATCGGCAGCCGAGTCCGGGCCGTCCCAGGGTGTCCCGGGGGCAGTTGCGGGCGGGGACGGTGGAGCTGCTGGGGCTTTCACCTTTCCCCTTTCACCTGGTGCTCGCGGGGCCCGCCGCGTCGATCTCGGCGACGAGTGCCTCGACGCGGGTCTTGATCTCGTCGCGGATGGGGCGTACGGCTTCCACGCCCTTGCCTGCCGGGTCTTCCAGTGCCCAGTCGAGGTACTTCTTGCCGGGGAAGACGGGGCAGGCGTCGCCGCAGCCCATGGTGATGACGTAGTCGGACGCCTGGACGGCCTCCGTGGTGAGCACCTTCGGCTGCCGGCCGGAGATGTCGATGCCGACCTCCCTCATCGCCTCGATGGCCGCCGGGTTGACCTGGTCGCCAGGGATCGAGCCCGCTGAGCGGACCTCGACGCGGTCGCCCGCGAGGTGGGTGAGGAATCCGGCTGCCATCTGGGAGCGTCCGGCGTTGTGGAGGCAGACGAACAGCACGGACGCGGCTGGGGTGGAGGGCATCAGTTCATCCTTCGCGGTCGGTTCAGCAGCTTCGCGGTGCGGTTCGGCGGGGCTGCGGCCGGCTGGGAGCGGCCCGCGTCGTGGCTGCACACGAACAGCGCCCGGGTCATCGCGGCGTCCGGGACCGCCCGGGAGCGCCTCCGGGCGAGCGCGTCCGGGCGCTCGGGTGGGCGCCGGCCGCCCCGGGCGGCGGCCAGGGCCGGGTTGGCGTCAGCTTCGAATGATGTGACAGTATCAGTCCATGCTGACGTCAGTCGACGCTGACCTGATCCGGGTGCTGGCCGACCCGCTCAGGATGAAGATCGTGCATCTGCTGGCGCGTGAGACCTTGTGCACCACGCATCTGGTCGAGGAGACCGGCGCGCGCCAGACCAACCTGTCCAACCATCTGCGGGTGCTGCGCGAGGCCGGGGTGGTGGAGACCGAGCCGTGCGGCCGCTTCACCTACTACCGCCTGCGGTCCGACGTCATCGCCGTATTGGCCGGGCAGTTCACCGAGCTGGCCGAGACCGCCCGTGCCACCGCCGCTGCCGACATCAAGAGGGCCTGCCCATGAGCACCACCGAAGAGACCACCAGCCCACCTGCGGACGAGGCCCCCGCCGCAGTCGGGGGTGTCGTCGGCAAGCTCTCCACCCTCGACCGCTTTCTGGCCGTGTGGATCCTGGCCGCCATGGCCGTCGGGCTGGGCCTGGGCCGGGCGATTCCCGGTCTGAACGACGCGCTGTCCAAGGTCGAGATCGGCGGCATCTCGCTGCCGATCGCCATCGGCCTGCTGGTCATGATGTATCCGGTCCTGGCCAAGGTCCGCTACGACAAGCTCGACGCGGTCACCGGCGACAAGAAGCTGATGATCTCGTCCCTGGTCATCAACTGGGTCCTCGGTCCGGCCGTGATGTTCGCCCTCGCCTGGCTCTTCCTGCCCGACCTGCCGGAGTACCGCACCGGTCTGATCATCGTCGGCCTGGCCCGCTGTATCGCCATGGTGATCATCTGGAACGACCTGGCCTGTGGCGACCGGGAAGCCGCCGCCGTACTCGTCGCCCTCAACTCCGTCTTCCAGGTCCTCGCCTTCGGCCTGCTCGGCTGGTTCTACCTCGACCTGCTGCCCCGGTGGCTGAACCTCGGCGACGGGCAGGGCCTGGACGTGTCCGTATGGCACATCGCGCTGAACGTCGTCGTCTTCCTCGGCGTCCCGCTGCTGGCCGGGTTCCTCACCCGCCGCCTGGGCGAGAAGAAGATGGGCCGCGAACCCTACGAGCAGAAGTTCCTGCCCAAGATCGGACCGTGGGCCCTCTACGGCCTGCTGTTCACCATCGTGCTGCTCTTCGCCCTCCAGGGGAAGACGATCACCTCGCAGCCCCTGGACGTGGCCCGTATCGCGCTGCCGCTGCTGGTGTACTTCGCGCTGATGTGGTTCGGCACCTTCGCCCTCGGCAAGGCGATCGGCCTGGCCTACGACCGCACCGCCACCCTGGCCTTCACCGCCGCCGGGAACAACTTCGAGCTGGCCATCGCGGTGGCCATCGCCACCTTCGGTGTCACCTCGGGCCAGGCCCTCTCCGGCGTCGTCGGCCCGCTGATCGAGGTCCCGGTGCTGGTGGCGCTGGTCTACGTATCCCTGGCCTGGCGCAGGAAGTTCGCCGCGCGGTGACGCAGCAGGTCGACGTGGTGGTCGGCGGCGGCCAGGCAGGGCTCGCCGCCGGGTGCGCTCGGAAGGGGCTCTCGTTCGCCAACGGGCAGAACCGGTCGAGCATCGTCTCCACGACATGGGCGCGGGCGACGATGGCCGACCGCAGCCGACAGCCGGCCCGGTTCCGTGCTGCGCGGGTCAGACGATCGCGGGGCTGCGGCGCTCGACCAGGACGACGTCGCGCCAGTGGCCGTGGTGGCGGCCGATGCGCTCGCGGGTGCCGATGACGCGGAATCCGGCGCGCTGGTGGACGGCGAGGCTGGCGGTGTTCTCCGGGAAGATGCCCGACTGGATGGTCCAGATCCCGGCGGCCTCGGTGGAGTCGACCAGTGCCTTGAGCAGCGCGGAGGCGATGCCCCTGCCGCGTGCGCCAGGGTGGACGTAGACGGAGTGCTCGACCACACCGGCGTAGGCGCAGCGGTCGGAGACCTTGGTGGCCGCGATCCACCCGAGGACCGTTCCGTTCGCGTCGAGGGCGGCGAAGCGGTGGTCGGGCAGCTTGGCCGCGTCGAAGGCGTCCCAGGTGGGGGCGGTGGTCTCGAAGGTGGCGTCGCCCTCGTCGATGCCCGCCTGGTAGATCGCCAGTACGTCGTCGGCGTGCTCACGGGTCAGTGGGACGACGCGCGTGCTCGAAGGGTCGGGGCGGCTCATCGTCAGGCGGCTGCGGGGGCTGTCGTCAGGATCTGGCCCATCGCGGCGAGCACGGAGGGGGCGACGCTGTAGTAGACCCAGGTCCCGCGCCGCTCGGAGAGCAGCAGCCCGGCCTCCTTCAGCTTCTTCAAGTGGTGGGAGACGGTCGGCTGGGAGACGCCGACGTCGGAGATGTCGCACACGCACGCCTCGCCCCCCGCGTGGGAGGCGACCGCGGAGAACAGCCGCAGCCGTACCGGGTCGCTGAGCGCCTTGAACATCCGCGCGGCGGTCTCGGCCTCCTCCGCGGTCATGGGGCGCTCGGTCAGCGGCGGGCAGCACGGCACCACCTCGGCCGACGGCGGACTCGTCTTCGACATACCCCTATTTTGACATGAATCGAAACAGTAGGCCAGGGGTACGGACCGCCGCTGCTCGACAGCCACTGATGCCGTACCCCTGGACGCGTGCCCCAGGCGTGCCCTGCTTACAGGCCGACCGCCGCAGGGGCCTTGCGGACGTGGGCGACGAGCGGTGGAGTCACGTGCTCCGCGTCCCGGGCGACGCCGCGCAGTGTGTTGGAGGCGAAGGAGCGCTGGAATTCCAGACCGAGGTGCACCAGGCCGGGGTGGGTCAGGGAGAGACCGTCGCTGTGCAGTGGCATGCCGCTCTCGTCCAGGGCGCCGAGCGGGTGCAGGTAGGGCAGGTCGGGCCGGTATCCGGTGGCCAGCAGGACCACATCGACGCGTTCGCGCTCCCCGTCCGCCCAGACGACGTGTTCCCCGTCCAGGGCCGCGAACATCTCCCGCCGCTCTAGCAGGCCCTTCTCCAGGGCGCGGCGGTAGTCGCCGGTGTCCATGACGAGCGTGCCGGGAACGGCTCGGGCAAGCCAGGCGGGCGGCAGTTGGTCGAAGCCGCTGGTGGTCGTCCAGTGGTGGATGTCCTTGCCGTCCCTGATCTGCGGCAGGAACCGGATCGGGGCGCGAGTGGCGAGCGTGACCTGGGCGATCCGGGCGAGTTCGTGGCCGACCTGGACGGCGGAGTTGCCGCCGCCGACCACGACCACGCGCTTTCCGGCGTACGGCTCGGGGGCGCGATAGTCGGCAACGTGCAGCAGTTCACCGGCGAAGCTGTCCTGGCCGGGAAGCCGGGGCCGGTGCGGATTGCCGAACGAGCCGCTGGCCGCGACGACGCCGGCCGCACGGAGTACGGTGCCCGGCCCGGTGCGCACCAGGAAGCCGCCGTCGCCGCTCGCCGTGACGCTCTCCACGCGGGTGCCGAGCCGGATCTCGGCATCCAGCCCGGCGGCCACTCTCGTCAGGTAGTCGGTCACCTCGTCCCGGTGGGGGTAGTGGTCCCCCTCCCCGGGGAACGGCGTGCCGGGTATCGCGCTGAAGCGGGCCGGCGAGAAGAGCGTGAGGCTGTCGTAGTACCGGGGCCAGGATCCGGCCGCCCGGTCGGAGGCCTCCAGTACGAGAGGTCTGATCCCCTCCGCGAGCAGTGCCTGGGCTGCGGCCAGTCCGGACTGGCCTCCGCCGATGACCGCGACGTCCACGTGTTCCATGTGCGAGGCTCCTGGATTCGGCAGGCATCTATGTTGACGCGTATCGAATCAGTTGCCATGCTGGCAGCACAAGACATAGACACACATCGAAACAAGGGGCCGCCGCGTCGCTTCCGCTCGCTTCCGCCCTGGAGGGATCCCCGTCATGACCAGCCAGCAGCTTCCCGTCGTGGTGATCGGAGCCGGCCCGATCGGCCTGGCCGCCGCCGCGCACCTGATCGAGCAGGACATCGAACCCCTCGTCCTGGAGGCCGGCCCGGTCGCCGGGGCGGCCGTACGCGAGTGGTCCCACGTCAAGCTGTTCTCACCCTGGGGCGAGGTGATCGACCCTGCGGCCGAGAAGCTGCTGGCCCCCACCGGCTGGACCAGGCCCGACGCGGCCACCTACCCCTCGGGTGGTGACTGGGCGGAGCAGTACCTCCAGCCGCTCGCCGACGCCCTCGGGGAGCGGGTCCGCCTCGCCGCCACGGTCACCGGCGTCTCCCGCGCCGGACGCGACCGCGTCGTGGACGCCGACCGCGAGGCACAGCCCTACGTCGTCCACCTCCGGTACGCCGACGGACGCGAGGAGCGCGTCACGGCCCGCGCGGTGATCGACGCCTCCGGCACCTGGAGCACCCCCGGCCCGGCAGGCGGCAGCGGCCTGCCCGCGCTCGGCGAGAAAACGGCGGCCGACCGCATCACGTACCGCGTCCCCGACCTCAAGGACCCTGCCGTACGGGCCCGTTACGCGGGCAAGCGCACCGCCGTCATCGGCTCGGGCGCCTCCGCCTTCACCGCCCTCGCCCACCTGGCCGACCTCGCCAAGACGAACGAAGGTGTCGGCACGAAGGCGGTGTGGATCCTGCGCCGGGGCATCTCCGGCTCCACCTTCGGCGGCGGCGAAGCCGACCAACTCCCCGCCCGCGGCGCCCTCGGCCTCGCGGCGAAGGCCGCCGTGGACGGCGGTCACGCCGACGCGGTCACCGGATTCCGCACCGACGCGATCGAGCAGGACACCGACGGTCGCCCGGTGCTGGTCTCCGAGAACGGACGCCGCCTCGACCCGGTGGACGAGGTGATCGCGCTCACCGGCTTCCGCCCGGACCTGTCCTTCCTCTCCGAGCTCCGCCTCGGCCTGGACGAGCGCCTCCAGGCACCGGTCGCACTCGCCCCGCTGATCGACCCCAACGTCCACTCCTGCGGCACCGTCTACCCGCACGGCCACCGCGAGTTGTCCCACCCCGAAAAGGGCGTCTACCTGGTCGGCATGAAGTCCTACGGCCGCGCCCCCACCTTCCTGGCCATGACCGGTTACGAGCAGGTCCGCTCCGTGGCCGCCGCCATCGCCGGTGACCTCGAATCGGCGGACCGCGTCGAGCTCACCCTCCCGGAAACCGGCGTGTGCGGCGGCGCCGGACTCTTCGACACCGCCGAATCCGATCCGACCACCGATGCCGGCTGCTGCGCTCCGACCCCCGAGCCGACCCGACTGGGCACCCCGGCCCCGACCCCGGCGCCCGCCCCGGCCCCGTCACGGGCGGCCGTCGCGCAAGCACCGTCAGGCGGATGCTGCAGTTCATGACCGACGCCGGAACGCCGAAGCCCGTGGGGCTGCTGGAGTGGAGGTGGTCGCGATCACCGGTCGTGGGCGTCTGGATCTTTCATTGCCTGCCTCGAACCTTGCGCGGGAGGCGTATTACGAACACCCCCGAGCCTCCGTGGCTGCTGCAGACTTCTCATCGGATCCGGTCTCGGTCGACAGCTCTGTCTCGGGGATCAGGTAGCCGGTACCGGTATCCACGATCCACTCGGCGGAGGTGGGGTCGAGTTTCCACGGGCCTTCCAGCAGGCGCGTATGCAGCATGTCGCGGTCCTGGACGGAGGGCGGCTCGGCTCCCGGTTTCTCCCTCGGGTCTCCGATGGGCCCCCGATGCGTGTTGGTCGAACACGCGCCTGCGCCCCCGGCGGTGCTCCGCAGCGCTCCGACGCGCAATTCCCCCGCCTGAGGGGCCCTGGCCCCGTCCGGCCTATCAGCTAGTGGCCCGGACAGGCTCAGGGAGAGCGCCGCTCACGATCACGAGGCGACGCATGCGCGCGACCCTCAGCCCACTGGGTACCCCGGCCGCCCGGCAGCGGGTGCTGCGGTGCGGTCCGTGGTCGGTTGTTGCGCAACCGCGCTAGCATCTGCGGCAGTTGAAGCGTTGCGCACCGTCCTCCGAACGGGCCGCCGCTGTGGGGAGGATCCCGCGCCGACGGCGTACTGGGGAGTCGGCCGGGCACCGTAGGGGGAGAGGGCGCTGTGGCACCGTCGTACACGCCGCTGGTGGCAGAAGACCCGGAGCAGGTGGGGCAGTACCGGCTCATCGGTCGGCTGGGGCGGGGCGGGATGGGCCAGGTGTACCTGGGGCGGTCCGCGAGCGGTCGGTTGGTCGCGGTGAAGGTGGTGCGAGCGGAGCTGGACCACGATCCCGGCCTCCGGCGTCGTTTCGTGCGTGAGGTGGCGGCGGCGCGCCGCGTGACCGGGTTCTTCACCGCGGCGGTGGTGGACGCCGACCCGGAGGGCGATCCGGCCTGGCTGGCCACCGCGTACGTGCCCGGGTTGCCGCTGAGTACGGCGGTTGCGGAGTACGGGGCCTGGTCCGGGCGAGCTGTGCGCGCGTTGGGTGCCGCGTTGGCGGAGGCGCTGGAGGGAATCCACCACGTTGGCCTGGTCCACCGGGACCTGAAACCGTCGAACGTGCTGCTGGCCGCGGACGGCCCGCGGGTGATCGACTTCGGGATCTCGCTGGCGGCCGACGACACTCAGCTCACCCAGACCGGCATGCTCATCGGTACCCCTGGCTTCATCTCCCCCGAACAGTTGGTGGGTGACGCCACCACCGCAGCCAGTGACATCTTCGCGCTCGGCGCCGTTCTGGCCTGGACCGCGACTGGCTCAGGTCCCTACGGGCAGGGCTCCGCGCATGCCGTGAACTACCGGGTGGCCCACGAGAAGCCGGATCTGACCGCGCTGCCGGACGACTTGGCCGGGGTGGTGGCGCGATGCCTGGACAAGGAGCCCACGCGGCGGCCCACAGCTTCCCAACTGGTTGCCGAACTCGGTCACATGACCGAGAGCGCGGACGGCGATGCGCTCACCGAGGTCGACTGGCTGCCCCCGGCTGTTACGGAGGCGATCGACCGGCAAGGCGCCGCAACCCCGGAGCCACCCGAGGACCGACAGCCGAACGCGCCCACCCGCCGCGATCGGGCCGACCGAGCCAAGCGGACCGACCGGTCGCGCCCCTGGTCGCTGGCCTCCCGCCGAGGCGTGCTGGGCGTAGCAGGTGCCGTCGGCCTGGCGATCCTGCTCTCACTACTGTTTCTGCAGCTCCCCGATGACTCCCACGGCTCTGACGGCCCGGCCAAGTCTGCTTTGCCCGGCCCCCGGGGGCCCAAGGTGTCCCAGACCTGGTCGTTCCAGCCGGACAAGGAGGTCATGACCACGCCCGTCCACGCGGACGGACGGATCTACGCCGCCGACGGCAACGGCACCTTGTACGCGGTCAAGGCCAGTACCGGCGCGAAGCTGTGGAAGTTCCGGCAGACGGGAAACAAGGTCACAGCGGGCCCCCTCGTCTTCGACGGCGTGGTCTATTTCGCCGGCGACAACCATCACTTGTACGCCTTGGACGCGCGCAGCGGCCGAACCCGGTGGGAGGCGGAATACGAGTCCTCCGTCTCCTCCCTCACGATCGCCGACGGGCGGGTGTACGACGCAATCGCCGTGAGTGACGGGGCGGCGGACTATTCTGTTCTGCACGCGAGGAACGCCCGTACGGGTCACAAGTTGTGGACCGAGGAGCGGTCGGTCGGCAACCTGGTCGCCGCGGGGGGAACGCTCTACTACAGCCTCGACGACAGAGTGACCGCCCTGCGCGGCAAGGACGGCTCCACCCGGTGGGAGGCCAAGACCGACATCGCCTCGGTGGACACGCTGGCGGTGAACGGTGGGCTCGTGCACCTGGGCGGCGACGGCCGGGACAGCGGCGAACGCGAATTCGCGGTGGAGGCTCGGGACTCCGGCACCGGTAAGAAGATCTGGAGCGCGTCCTTTCCGCAGAAACGCGGCACGTGGGCGCCGCCTGCCCGACCGCTGGTAGCCGGTGGCCTGGTCCACTGGAGCGGACACGACCGTGTGCACTCCTTCACGGTTGAGACCGGCGACGAGGTCTGGCAGCGGAGGATTCCTGGTTCGGTGGGTGTGGACGAGAGTGGCGTGGAGGGAAGCTTGCAACCGCTGGGCGTCGAGGGAGGCGCGCTTCATCTGCAGGGGCGAGGAGGCAACCTCTATGCCCTCGACACCCGTACCGGCGCCTGCCGGTGGAAGTGCGCACCTCGCCGGTACGGCCGTGTGGCGGCGTGGGAAACCGCCCCCGCGACCCTGAAGGACGGTGTGGTCTATTACGGCGACCGAAAGCTGCACGCCAGTCGGCTCTGAGACCAAGAAGGTACGCACTGCCGGCGGCGAACGGGCCTGTGGCTTCTTCACGACCACCTGAACGAAAACCGCCTGGCGATGCAAGGACGGCTCGTGGTGCCTGTTCGGGCGATGTGGCGGCGTGGGCTTGGGTGGAAGACCGCCTCACGGGAGGCGCTGGGTTTGTCGGACGGCCCGGCAGTGCGGCTTTTCTCGGGAGGTGGGTTCGTTTTCGACAACGCAAACCCGCAGGCGCCTTGAAGCGTCTCCTGGATGGAGGGCTCAGAAGGCAAGGGTCACGGTAGCGGAAGCATAAATGCCGATCAGTAGAATGCCGTCGAATCCAAGTCGCCACCAGCCTCGTTGTTGCCGAACGAGCAGGCCGCCGAGGAGAACGGTGGTCATCAGCAAGGCGCCTGCGGTGAGGAAGAGTTCGTCCGGGTTGGCGGCATGGTAGACGACGTCACCGATGGCCAGGTTGAGGGCGTCCAGGCATTCGTTCTGCTGGACTCGTTGGAGAGCGGTCTTGCGCGGCTTTCGGCAGCGCGGCAGCGGGAGGCGGCCAGGAGCGGGTGTGGAGCTGCAAGCGTTGCCCTGACGCCGGGCCCCGAACTCCGAAGGTCACAAAGGTGTGGCTGCCTGGAGGATCAATGCCAGGGTGATGGCGGCGTTCGCGGAGGACAGGGCAGAGGCCGCGGCGCCGGCCGCTGCCAGCCAGGTGGCGAACGCGGGGGCGGTGACGGGAGGTCGCCACAAGCGGGTGGTGGGCGCGGGGGCGAGCAGGGCCTGAACGCGGCGAGGAACCTGGCCTGCGGCCGCGAAGGCGAGAACACCACTCAGCGGACCTGCTGCGGCGATGAGTGCGGCCTTGCCCACGGCGCGGGCTGTCAGGCGCCGGTCGCCGACGTACTGTGCCGCCTCTTCGTCGGCCCAGCGCTCGACGCCGAATTCGACCGCCGTTCGCAGCGGCCGCAGGAACGGGTGGGCGTTGGCGGACAGCCGCGCGAGCAGCAGAAGGCGATGGTGGCGGGCGGCCAGGTGTGCCCGCTCATGAGCGAAGAGCGCGCGCCGTTCGGCGGGCTCCAGGGCGTCGAGCATGCCGGTGGACACGACGATTCGTTTCCGGCTGCGCCTGGTGCCGGGCAGAGCGAAGGCGTAGGGAGCCTCGTCGGGAAGGACCGCGACAGAGGAGTTCCGCACCCCCTCAAGCGCCAGTAAAGCCCTTCGGTGGTCGCGCCGGTGGCGGACGAGGGTGCCGCCACACGTGGCGAGGAGGGCGGCGAGCGCCGGAATGGAGGCTTGGCCCAGGACCTCGTCGTAGGGGACGGCCTGCCGTACTTCCGGGTCCGACCAGGCATCGGGCAGCGGGTTGCCCGGCAACTGCGCGGTGCCGACGACGACCAGGAGCACGAGGCACAGGGTGCTGCACGCAGCGAGGACCGCGCCGACCGCGGCCAGCAGGAGGGTCGCCGTTCGCGGGTGCAGACGTCGCTCCGCGAGCCGGGCCACCGGCCAGGACGTCAGGGGCAGCACGAGGGGGAGGAGGACGAACAGGCCCACGGCTCAGTCGCGCTTCCTTCGGGTGCCGTCCGATCCCGGGCCGGTGCCGCTTCGCTGGGCGCCGTCCGCCGCAGACCCGTTATGGCTTTTGGTCAGCAGGTCCCGCAGCAGTTGCTCGTCCTCGCCGGTCAGCCCGGAGACGAAGCGGGTCAGGACGGTTCCCCGGTCGTTCTCCTTGTCGAGGAGCTGGCGCATACGGTTCGCCGCGAGGCCCGCCGCATCGGCGGAGGGTGTCCATACGAAGGAGCGTCCGGCCTTCTCCCGCGTCACCGCGCCCTTGGCGAGCAGGCGGGAGAGGATGGTGATCACGGTGGTGTAGGCGAGGCCGCCACCCATCCGGTCCCGCACCCATGCGGCGGTCACCGGTTCCTCCGCTTCGTGCAGCGCCGTGAGCACCATGGCTTCGAGCTGCCCCTGCCCGCGCCGTCGCCCCGGTTCCTGCCCTGCTCTGTCCATGGCTCCTCCCTCACTGCCCGGTGACCTACGTTAGCCAATCCGCCGCGTGAGCCGACTTCCATGCAGTCGTGGTTGGCATGGTGACACCTCCAGTATCTTCTACATGTCTGTAGAAATTCGCTGTTGGTGTGCGCCTGGAGGGAAGAGCAGTGGGAGCTTTGCCGGTCGGTGACGGGAGCGGCCCGTCCTTCCGATCCTTCTCTCCGCAAGATCTGCGGGAGGTCGAGGAACTGGTCGAGGAGGCCCTTCGCACCGAGCCGTTCCATGAAGCTCTCCGCAACTCCCCGGCGGGGACGGCGGAGCGTCTGCGGCAGGCAGCGCGTGACTCCGCCGCCGACCTGGCTCAGGTGGCGGCTGAGGAGTACCAGACGCTGAAGCGGGCCCGGGAGATGGCTCGCTCCGGCGGAGAACCGTCACAGTCGGCGTCTGGGCTCGCTCGTGAGCACGGCGGAGGACTGCTTGCTGCCTTCGCGGTCCTCGTTCCCTTGATCTCCGGTGCGGCAGCTGTGATCTTCCTGCTGCTCGGCCACCTGCTGATGCTCATCGACTCCCAGCAGGATGTCGGCACCTCTCTGGTGCTGACCGGCTGGTCGGGCGCCGGCGTCGCAGCTGTTACGGGGGCTCTCGGCCTCGGCACGGTCTTCGTCGCCGCGCGCAGCCATTCTCGGCCCAGCTCCCGCCTCCGGGACGGTTCGCGGCCGAACCCGACAGGGGAGCGCAGGGTGGAGGAGGCGCACGCCGCCTGGCGGACGGCGCTCTTGGAGCGCGCCGTGCTGCCCTGCCTTCGTTCTCGGCTGCTTGAGGCCGGCGGTGAGCAGCCGGACCGGTCGAACGCGCGGACGGCAGCGCCGCGCTCGTCACTCGGCTTCAGCCCTGGTTACGAGGCACCTGGCTTCGGCAGTCCTGAGTTCGGGGATTCGGCGGGCCCAAGTGCGGAGTGAACCGGTGGAGCCGTCCGGGAGACGTGTCCGAGGGACTAGCACTCGGCTGCGTGAGTGTGCCGTGAGTGTGCGCGGAGCAGGCGGGCAGGCGTCCAGAGGGTCACTTCCTGCCGCCGGCAGCGGCTCAAGCGCCCGAGGGCTCACCCGTAGGAGAGGTCGTCGCAGGGGTTGTCCGCTGCTGAGCGTCCCTTGTCGTTCTGCTCCTTGCCACCCGCTCCACCGTCGTCCTCGGCGCGGTGAGGCTCGTAGTCGGCTCCCAGGGTCACGCTCAGGCCCTGACCTGTGCCCGGCTCGGTTGTTGCGCCGGGGAAGAGCTTGGCCAGTTGGGCCGCTTGGGAACGCTCTCCCGGCCCATAGGTGATGACGGTTCCGGTGTGGTTCCGGGTGGCGGCATTCCCGCTGCCGGTCACCGAGAAGTGATGCTCACGCAGCACATCGGCTGCGGCTGCGGCGAGACCGGACGTGGTGGTGCCGTTGTAGACCGAGACGCTGATGCCGTCACCTTGGACCGAGTCGGAGTCCGGGGAGGGGCGTGCGGAGTCTTTCTGCCCTTCGGGCGGTCCGCCACCGGCGTCGGCTCCGCTCAGCGTGCGATCGGCTTTGATGTCCGCCCACAGTTGGTTCGCGTCCGGCTGCACGATGGCGACTCTGTTGCCCTGGTAGCGCCATGGGACGGTGACGAATCGGGTGTTGTCCAGGTCGATTCCCTTGAGGGACATGGCGAAGTCGACCATCTTCTTCGGCGTGCCCAGAGCTTCATCCACCGTCATGGACTTGGTGGCGGCGTTTGCGAGGGGGAGCAGAGTTGTCGGGCTGAAGCCCTGCTGCTTGATCTTCTTTATCAGGGAGCCGACGAAAGCCTGCTGGCGCTTGATGCGGCCTATGTCGGATCCATCCCCTATGCCGTGCCGGATACGTACGTAGTCCAGCGCCCGCCGGCCGGAGACCGTCTGCTCGCCGGCGTGGAAGAGGAGCTTGCCGCGGAAACGCCGGTTGGGGTTCAGGTCGTTCTGGTAGACGTCCTTGGGCACACAGACCGGCACACCGCCCACGGCTTCGGTCACCGCGGAGAAGCCTTTGAAGTCGACGACGACGGTGTGGTCCACCCGCAGCCCGGTCAGCTTCTCGACCGTGTTCTGAGTGCAGGCGGGGTTGCCCTCCTTGGTCTGTCCGACCGAGAAGGCCGCGTTGAACATCGCGTTGTGCCGGGTGCGGCTCCAGTTGCCGTCGGGCAGTTTGCAGGGCGGAACGTCCACCAGTGCGTCCCGGGGAAAGGAGACGGCGACAGCGTGTTCGCTGTCGCCGTATACGTGGAGCAGGAAGGCTGTGTCGGAGCGCCCTATGTCGTCCTTGCGGCCACCGCCCAGCCGGTCGTTGCCGTCAGTGCGCGCATCCGAACCGATGACCAGGACGTTCTGTCCGCCTGCGCCGGCGTCCGGGCGGTTCTTGCTCAGTCCGTCGGATCCGAAGGTGCTGATGTTGCCGTTCAGTTGAAGACAGAGCCAAGCAGCACCTGACGTCAGAAGCACCAGGAGGGACAGCAGTACGACGCCCGCTGTCCGGCTCTTTTTGCGCACAGTGCGCTGTCGGTGAGCCGCTTTCCCCTTCCCTTCGGGGGCGTCCTCGCCCCGCATGCTGTGTTTCGGCATGTGGGCTCCTGGTCGGGCGTGACTGGCGAAGGGGAGAGACGAAAGGAAGGCGGAAGGCGGCACGCGGCCTGGCGCGCACCGCCCATCGGTCTCCTGCCGGCCGCCGTGATCGCCTTCGCCTTCCCGAGGGACCAGGGAGCGGCGATGGCAGCCGGGACCGCTGTATGCGTCCTTGAGGTCAGGGGCGCGTCTTTGCGGTCAGAGGTCGAACTCGTGGGGCGGCAACCCGAGCGCGTAGCACGCTTCGCGGACGACGGCCTGTTCGTCCTTGTCGAAGTCGCCGTCGGCGCCGCCGATGACGATGCCGATCTGGATGACGGCGCGCGCCTCGGCAGCCTTCTTCTTGGCCTTGCCGACCTCCTGCATCACACTGACCTTGCCGAAGTCGAAGTCGGCGGTCAGCTTGTCGCAGTTGGCCTCGAATCGGGCCTGCAGGTCCTCGGCGGGGAAGTTCTGCAGTACCTCGTTGGTCGCGATGAGCTGGGCGACCTTGCGCCTCTCGTCCGGGTCGATGCTGCCGTCGGCTGCGGCGACCAGGGCGCACATCGCCATGCTCGCGTCCCGGAAAGCTCCGCTCTTGAGGTCGTTCTTCTTCGCCTCCAGCTGGCTCTGCATCGTCTGCGCCGATTCCTTGATGCGGTCCCAGAGGGCCATACGAACTCCGTTCTCCCTTGTCGGCCCCGGTCGCCTACCGGCACCGGGGAAGGGAACTCTACAGGCTGTAGAAGTTACCAGACCGGGTTCGCGTTCTTCTTCCGAGGCATCCGAGGCATCCGAGGCATCCGAGGCATCGAGGGCCGGGGGGCGCCCTCCCGTGCAAGGGGTGCCCCGAGCCCCGCCGGTGCTCAGTCCTCTTCTTCCTCCTCGTCATCGTCGTCGAAGACCTCGTCGATGACCTCGGCGGCGACAAATCCCCCGGCCACGCCGACGGCGACACCGGCCGCCGCGCCGGCGACGACAGCACCGGTGCTCGGACCCGAGCGGTGGTGGCTGCCATGGGAGTCGTCGTGGTGGTGGAATCCATGGCCCTGGTGGGGCGGGTACGGGCCGGCGTGGTCTGCGGCGTAGCTGCCATGGTGCTCGACCACCCGCCGTACCCAGGAGTCGACTTCGGTGTTCCAGTCGAGGTGCTCGACGCCCTCGTGGCTGACGGTGAAGCGGTTGACGGCGTCGTGTCCCACGGAGAAGAGGCCGCCGCGCTTGTCGGCCTCAAGGACGACCTCCATGCCGCCCGGGGTGGCGAGGAAGGTCACTTCCACCTCGTTGACGGCGGGTGCGTACTGCGGGGCCGGGGAGAGTTCGATCTCCTGGTAGAAGGGCAGCGTCTGTCCTGTGCCGTGGATGTGGCCGAGCTCCAGGTCCGCGGACTTGAAGCCGAATCCGAGCTGCCCCAGGGCTTCCAGTACGGCTTCCTGCGCGGGAAGCGGTGTCACGCGCAGGGGATCGAGATCGCCCTTGTCCTTGGCTCCCGCCACGGCCAGCTCCGTACGGACGCCGAGAATCACGCCGAGGGGCTGGCCGTGCAGCTCCGTGATCGGTGTCTCCCACGGGACGGTGACCGTGAACGGCACGTTGCGGCGCTCCCCTTCGGTGAGGCGGAACCCGCCGCCGACGGTGAGGCGGTCGAAGGCGATCACGCCCTCGTGCTCCTCGCCACCGTGTTCCGCCTCTACCCGGGCGACGAGTTCGAGAGTGATCTGCTCGATCTCGCAGTCGGCGGAGCCCCCTTCGAGGTGCACCTGGCCGGAGAGCGGGCCGCCCGGCCGTACCGGTCCGTCGTCCAGGACCGTGTCCACCGAGGGGCCGCCCACCCCGAGAGCCCCGAGAAGCCGTTTGAACACCATCGCGGGCGTTCTCCTTCGTATGCCGTGCCAGCGCTTGTGTGCGTGCAGTCCCGCCCCTGTCACGAGGCGTACTTGCCGCGGGCCCTACGCTACGCCAGGCTTCTACAGCGGTGTAGTTTTCAAGTCGCCACCGCTGTCGACGTTTTGTGTCGCCCGGCCCAGGGAGTGGATCGCATGTTCGGGTTGAGTGAACTGGCCCTGCTGCTCATCGTCGTTCTGGTGGTGGTCGGGGCGAAGAAGCTGCCGGAACTCGCCCGCTCGGCGGGCAAGGCGGCACGCATCCTCAAGAGCGAGAAGAAGGCGTTGAAGGACGACACACGGCAGCACGACGCGGCTGGAGACCGGGAGCGGCACGGGGCCGCACGCGTCGTCCCCGGCGAGGCCGTCGAGCGTGACACGACCCCGCACGAGCGGCCCTGACACCCGACCCTCAACGTGTCCGGAAGAACTCGGCTGCTCAGGAGGCCGCGGGGTGCGGAAGACGGGCGAGCAGATCATCGAGGCCGACCATTCCGGTGAGCCGGCCGGGCACGTCCCGTACGAGGGCCAACGACGCACGCTTGTGCCGTAGTCGCTCGACGGCGTCGGCGACCGTGTCGCCTCCGGAGAGCTCAGGAACGGGCCCGGCCGGGTCGCGTGCCAGGTGCGGACGATCGCCCGCCCGAGCGACCAGGGCGCCACGAGCGTGGAGGGAGCCCGGAACGGTCTCGCCGTCGCGGACGAGCAACGTGTGCGGTCGCTGTCGGCAGCTGCTCGCAGAATGTCCTCCAATCCCGCGTCGGCTGGTACGGAAGCGAGGCGTGCGGCGGGAACCTGGAGCCCCGCGACCGGGCTCTGCGGCTCGGTCAGTGACCGGGTGATCAGCCCGGAACTCGAAACGACCGTGTCGGACACCGGGTTCCCAGGCGGCTCAAACGCGGGGCCGGCCGCGACTCACCAGCCCTGTGACGCCACAGCGATGTGGACGTCACAGGTGACGGGCGATGGCGGGCAGCAGGTCCTGGAAGGTGCGTCCTTGTGCCGGCTCGCCGATGGCGGCCATCTGCCACCCTTCGCCCGACCGATGGACCTTCGCCATGATCTGCGCCGTGTGCGGCCCGCCTCCGGTGAGGGTGTAGCGCGCGAGCTCCTGGCCGGAGTCCTCGTCGATGAGGCGGCAGTAGGCGTTCTGCACTTCCTCGAAGGTCTGACCGGTGAAGGAGTTCACCGTGAAGATGATCTGGTCCACCCGGGACGGGACACGTTCGAGTGCCACACCGATGGACTCGTCATCGCCCACGCCGGTGCCGCCGACGAGGTTGTCACCACTGTGCCGGACCGAGCCGTCGTCGCTGACCAGATGCTGGAAGAACACGACGTCGACCGGCTCACCGGCCGCGAACAGTACGGCAGAGGCGTCGAGATCGATCTCGCGGGCCCCGGCGAGCTTGGCAAGGAATCCCTTGCGCGGTGCGGCCTGCCAGCCCAGCCCCATTCGAACGTTGGCGAGCGAGCCGCCGCCGGACTTGGTCAGGCTGATCTGCTGGCCTTTGGACAGGTTCACGGACATCTCAGGGTCCTCGGTTCGAGTCGCAGTGGGTCACGGATCAAGGGAGCGCCCCGCGCCACAACCGCCGCCGCGGGGCAGCAGCGGTCCCGTGCGGCGGTATCAGACGTTGACGCCGAAGTCGGCCGCGATCCCGGCCAGTCCGGACGCGTAGCCCTGGCCGACGGCGCGGAATTTCCACTCGGCGCCGTGCCGGTACAGCTCGCCGAAGACCATCGCCGTCTCCGTCGCGGCGTCCTCGGTCAGGTCGTAGCGGGCGATCTCCTGGTTGTCCGCCTGGTTGACGACCCGGATGAAGGCGTTGCGCACCTGCCCGAAGTTCTGCGAGCGCGCCTCGGCGTCGTGGATGGAGACGGGGAAGACGATCTTGGCGATCTCGGCGGGAACGGCAGCCAGGTTCACCTTGATGGCTTCGTCGTCACCCTCCCCCTCGCCGGTGAGGTTGTCACCGGTGTGCTCGACGGAACCGTCCGGGCTCTTGAGGTTGTTGTAGAAGACGAAGTGCTGGTCGGAGACGACCTTGCCCGCCTCGTCGCACAGCAGGGCCGAGGCGTCGAGGTCGTAGTCGGTGCCGGTGGTGCTCCGCACGTCCCAGCCCAGACCGACCAGAACCGCGCTCAGTCCAGGTGCCTCCTTGCTGAGCGAGACGTTCCCACCCTTGGCCAGGGAAACTCCCACGTTCTTCTCCATTCCGTGCCGATGGCGGATCCGGCGGCCTCGGCTTGAGGCCCCGACGAAAAAACTACAGCACTGTAGAAAGAGATGTCGGGGCGATCGGGCAACCACGTTCCGACGAGCGAGGGGCACTTCAGCCGTCGGCATGCTGTGGACGGCGAGCGAACTGCTCAGCGCCCCGAGCGGTCCCGCTTCGGCCGCCTGCCGTGACCCGCTCCTCCTGCCTGTCGGCCGTCCCGGAAGAACCAGGGCATGTCCGGTTCCATCAGGGGCCGGAACAGCTTGCGTACAGGAGGCGTGCACAGGAGCGTCATCGTCGCTGCGACGAGCACCGTCAGGGCGACACGGCTCGCCGGGTGGCCGACCCAGTCCAGGCTGTACCAGTCCAGCTCGCGGGAGAGCTTGATCGGATACACATGCAGCAGGTAGGCGCACAGCGTGCCCGCGCCCAGGGTGGTGAACCACATGTGCCGACGGGGAACCCAGGCCAGGAAGCACACGGTCAGCACCAGACCGCAGCCGAAGACGGCCAGCACCATCGTCGCGTCGACCCAGGCAGGAACCCCCATCTCCGCTGCGGACTTCTCCCGCAGGAACCAGTCGGAAGACATCCGGGGCACCGCCCAGTAGGCCAACAGCAGGGCGCAGGCCGTCACCGGCACCGCGAGCCGGCGGGCCGCACGACGCTGTACGAGTTCGAAGTGCTCCGGCCGCAGTTGCAGCCCCAGGACGAAGAAGGGCAGGAACTGGGCGATGCGCATCAGGTCCAGGTCGTTGCCGATGCTCGGCGTGACACTCGCACCCACGGCGATCGCCAGGGCCACAGGCAGCGGCCGGCGCAGGTTCTTCCACACCGGCGTGGTCAGTCGCCACACGAACAGGGCGACGAGGAACCAGAGCGCGAACCCCGGCTCCTGGTAGTGGAACTCCCGCTGCGGGTCGTCGAGCCACCGCATGAACAGCGTGTAGACCGTCTGAAATGCCAGATACGGCACAAGGACGCCCGTCACGAGCCGCTTGATCTGGCGTGGGGTGCCCTCGTAACTCCGGGACAGATAGCCGGAGATGATGATGAAGGCCGGCATGTGGAAGGCGTAGAGCGTGGCGTACAGGGCGCTGACGGTGCGGCTGTCGCCCTGCATGGGCGCCCATAGATGCCCGACCCCGACCAGCACGATGGTGAGGTACTTCGCGTTGTCGAGGAACGGATCGCGGCGAGCGGGCGGCCGACCGGCCTTCGCAGGTGCAGGTGGCGCTGACGGTCTCGCCGCCGGTGGTGCGGGTGATGCCCGGCGGGCGGAGGGCAGCGGCGCTCGCGTATAACCAGCCTGCAACATTAAGAGCACGATAGCGGTCACCGCTGTGTAGGAACATGTTCGAGCGGGCAGCGGGTGAGGTTCGGCTGATATGCCCGTGTCTTCGCGCTTCCGCCCGGCTGCCACCGCGGTCGCTCCACCGGAGCCGGTCCGATCCTCTGTGCCGCGGCCTCCGCCCCAGCGACAGGGGAGACCAGCCAACGACAAGGGACCCGAGCAGCCGTGGCGGGTGAGGGCCGCGAACGGTGCCGTACGTTGGTGAACGCAACCAGAACTGCAACCACGGTGCGGCATGGTTCGGCCTGGCCAGATGCCTTGGAAGGCGATCAAGAATCGTTCGGTCTCGGCGCCGATGTTTTGGTTGTGCCGGATTCCGGCTGCGAGGGCGAGGAGGCGTTGGCCCGGTCACCATCTTCGACGTCAAGACCGCGAAGGGCGTGGACCTCCCCGGCGAGGGGAAGCGGAACGATACCGTCCACCAGGCGCCCTGCGACTCCACGAAGGACGACAACCAGCGCTGGCTGCTGGACCGTACAGAGAAGGGCGGCGGGCCGGGCGGCTTGGGCCTCTACCTGATCCGCAACCTCATGAGCGGAAACCTCTGCCTCAACGCGCAGGCCGACGGCAAGGACCCGCACGCCGTGCTGACGATCATCGGCTGTGACGACGAGAACGACCACCAGGGGCGTTTCCGGAAGGCATGAACCCGCGTCACCACCGGCGCCGGCCGCGCGGAGCAGCCGACGCCCGCCCTGACGAACCGGACGGCCGCTCAGGCACCGACGGCCACGAAGGGCGACTCCATCTGCGGGACCTCCTTCGGCCGGTGGTTGCCTGGCTTGCATCCGGCGAAGGGCCCCATGGGGTCGCGCAGGGTGGCCATCACGGGGCCCAGGAAGTCGCGGTGCCACGCGGCCGGGCCCGTCATGTCCTGCGCCGGGTTGGAAAGTTCCGCCCAGGCCAGCCACAGGCCGTGGAGTTGTGCGACCGCCTCCGGGTGCTCCCACCAGCGCGAGCACCAGAGCGCTGTGGAGGTGATCTCCCTGCCGTAGACGGGCAGCAGCACGTTGTGCGTCCACTCCACCAACTGGAAGAGTGCGTCCTCGTAGTCGTGCCCGCCCAGATAGAGGATGAACTCGGGCCGGGGGGCGGGCGGTGCGCCCTCTTCCGTACCGGAGTTCTCCTCGGGCTCGGGATCGATCATCGTCTGTTCTCCTGCCGCTGTCGTCATGGAAGTCCCCACGCCACCACCACGTGCGCGCGGGGGGCTCGGTTCACTATCGGCCCCGCCCCCGGGCAGGGACACCGGGACACAGGGCCGCCACGCAGCCCTGTTCGGGCCCTCCGCCGGTCACACCGCTCAGCCGCCGCCGTACCGCTGTCCACGCCGCACCCGACCGAAGGACGCGACCATGTCCGAACCCACCGACCAGCTCGACCCCTACGAGCTGGCCCATGAGCTCGCCGTGGCCGACCAGCTCGCGGCCCGGCAGATCAGCGCCGACCGCGACGGGGCGCGCGCTATGGCCGCGCGGGACCAGGCGGCGGCCGGACGGCAGGGCCGCCCCGCCCCGCCGCGGGCCAGTACCGAACGCCGGCGCAGCGGCGCCGTGAGCCGGATGGTCCGCGCCGTGCGCAAGCTGCGGGTCATGCTGCGCGGCGCCGACGGCGAGGAGCACCGTCCCGGGCCGCCCGAGCAGGGTCACGAGCAGCAGCCGGGCCAGCACCTCGGGCAGCAGTGCGACCCGCGCTACGAACAGCAGGCGGCCCAGCAGCGGTACGCGCAACGGGCTGCGCACCAGCCCGACCAGCGGTCCGCATTCGAGCGGTACCAGCAACTCGGCGCGTTCGAGAAGCAACTGGTCGAGGTGGCCGCGCTTCAGATGATCACCCAGAACCCGCAGTACGCCGCGGCGTACGACCGCGGGGAGCTGCCCGTGATGGGGGCGATCGCGGGCGAGGCCCAGGCCCGGTATCTGAAGGCGGTCGAGGAGGCGGGGCGGCGCGCCGCCCCGGCGCAGGGCGCGCAGTCGGGCCTGGGACGGGAGACCGACCCCACCCTGTTCCGGGATGCCGCACCCGTACAGGCACGTAACGCCGCACCTGCTCAGGCCCCAGGCGCCGCGCCCGTCCAGGGCCAGGAGGCCCGGAGCGCCGAAGCGTCGTCGGAGCGCTTCCGGCGACCTGCCCTGGCCGTCCGTACCGACGAGGCGACGTTGAAGCGCGGCTCGGAGAGCGAGCCGAACGCGCGCCGCACCTCGTTGGCGAGCACGGACGCGCTCGTGGCCGGCCGACCCGGCACGCCGGGTTTCGACCAGAACGCCGTCTCGGCCGCCGCACGGGAGTCACGCGCGGCAGGACCGACGCCCAACGGCAACCCCCCACGCAGCCGGCCCCCGAAGCGGCACTGGGAGGCGGCGGCCTCGCAGAAGCAGACCCGGTCCACAGGGATGAAGTGACAGCGTGCCGGCTCCGGCACCGGGCAGCACCGTGAACCACCGGGGCCCAACCCCCGTAGTAAGGAGGTGAACCTCATACAGAGGACGGAGAGCACACCATGACAACCCCTCCGGACCGACGCAGCCGGCGCGGTCGTGAGCCCGACCCCGAACGTGGTGAATCCCGATCGCCCTCACCACCACCCGACGAATACCAGTCGGAAACGTGGTACAACACCGTGTACAACTTGGCGCACCAGATCCGCGGATCCGAGCTTCTGACCCGTGCGGGACGGACGGGTCAGTGGGTGGTCGACAGGACGCCCGCCGTCGTGGACACGGCCGTCGACTCCCTGGAATCCGCCGGGCTGGCCCTGCAGGCCACCGGAACCGCCCGAAACGATGCGGACCAGGGCTGGGCTTCCACCTACAACTGGGGCGTCGCTTTCACTGGCGCCGCCGGAGCGCGGACGGTCTTCCTGGAGGGCCGCAGGGCGCTGCGGCCTCACCCCAACGATCCGCCGGACATCTTCGCCGCCGCACTCGGTGCCGCAAGGTTCGCCGGTGCTTCGATGTACGGCTTCGGCCCCGACCCCGCGACCAGGACGGCCGGTGCCGCGCTGCAAGGCGCGGGAATGGCCGGCGACTACCTCAGGAATCGTTACGCCGCCAATCAGGCCCGTGCGGCGGAGGCCGAGCGCGCGCGTCGCGCGGCGGAGCCGGCGCCGCAGATCGAACGCCCGAGCTTCGGCGATCCGTTCAGCGCTTCTTACGAGATGCCTGTGCGGGAACGCGCCAGCGGATCCGAGCGGGGCCGGGGCTCTGAGGCCAGCGAGTTGCGCAGGCGGACTTCCAGCCGTGCGCCGGAGGAGCGGCGTTCCCGGCGGGAGTCAAGCCGGGCTCCTGAGAGCGAGCGGCGTTCCCGGCGGGAGTCAAGCCGGGCTCCCGAGGGTGAGCGGCGCAGGCGGGATTCGAGTGCGGCTCCGCAGGAGCGGCCCCGCGCGGTGCGGCCTCCCCGTGCGGAGCGCGACCGCCGTCCGCCGCCGAGTTGGAACGGTACTCTTCCGCAGTCTGCGGCTCCCCGGTCGACGAGTGGTTCCAGCAGTTCGTCCGAGGAACGTCGCTCCCGGCGCGAGTCCAGTCGTGCGCCGGGGGGTGAGCGTCGTTCCGGGCGCGAGTCCAGTCGTGCGCCGGAGGAGCGGCGTTCCCGGCGTGAGTCCAGCCGTGCGCCGGAGGCCGAGCGGCGTGAGCGGCGTTCCAGCCGGGCTCCCGAGGCGCGGCTGGCCCGCCCCGAACCGGTCGCGAACCCGACCATGAGCATGCCCGTCCGCTCGCGGCAACCCGTCGGCGAGGGGCCGCCGCGGGCCAGCGACAACCGCCCGGCCCTGCGCCGCTCCAACACGAGCGGTATGTCGGCCTACAACAACCAGGAAAACACCACGCGCAGGCGTGGCGGCGGCCAGGGCGGTGGCAGGTAGCGAGCGCCCCGCGGAGGTGGCCCGTTGCCTCCGCGCCGCCTGCCGGTGCTCGGCGTTCGCCGGATGAGTGCCGTTGAGATCGGCTGACCCGGGCCGCTGGCCGCCTCCTCCAGAGGAGGCGGCCAGCGGCCCGGACACCGTTCCGTGTCCGGACCGTCGGCCCGAGTCGGACCCTCACCGCCGCCGACCGACTTCGTGCCGGACCAGTGGAGGAACGCAGCGGCCGGCCTGTGGCACGAGGTCCGCGGCGCGGAGCTGTGAAGCAGCGCGGCCGGGATCGGGAACTGGCGGAGAACTCGCCCGTCACCGTGGACTCGGCCGTCGGACGCGCTGGATCGTGTTCGGGCTTACCCGGCAACTGCAACCACGAACTACGTAGGGCCCCACCGCCGAGGCGGTGGGGCCCTACGTTCAGCCCGGTGAGAGCTGGGCGGAGGATACGAGATTCGAACTCGTGAGGGGTTGCCCCCAACACGCTTTCCAAGCGTGCGCCCTAGGCCACTAGGCGAATCCTCCGCCGCAAACTGTACAAGACCTTGGGGAGTGCTCGCGAACTCGTATCCGGGTCGGGGGTCGGGGGGTGGTGGGGGCGTGGAGGGAGGTCGATGAGGGGGCGGGGGATCGGGTAGGCTGGCGACAGCCCCTCACGTGGCGCTAACTGACTGAACTCCCCCAGGGCCGGAAGGCAGCAAGGGTAGGTCGGCTCTGGCGGGTGCGTGAGGGGCGTTTGCGTGGACGGGGTTCCTGCGGAACGGGTTCCGCGGGTCCCGGCGGGGGTCGTGAGGCCGGTCACGGGGCTGGTTCTCGGGTCCGGGCCGAGCGTGGTCCGGGGCGCGGGGTCGGGCGTGGTCCTGGGGTGTGGGTCACCGCGGGTGAGCTGTTTCTGGGGGCGGGCCACATGTCGGTGGTGGCCTATATCGTCGGGGGTGTGTCGTCCCTCGCTCTGTACCGCCGCTATCGCCCCGAGACCTTCGCCGAAGTCATCGGGCAACAGCATGTGACCGACCCGCTGCAGCAGGCCCTGCGCAACAACCGGGTCAACCACGCGTACCTCTTCAGTGGCCCGCGCGGCTGCGGGAAGACGACCAGCGCGCGCATCCTGGCCCGGTGCCTCAACTGCGAGCAGGGGCCTACGCCCACGCCCTGCGGGGAGTGCCAGTCGTGCCGTGATCTGGCGCGGAACGGGCCCGGTTCGATCGACGTCATCGAGATCGACGCCGCCTCGCACGGGGGTGTGGACGACGCCCGTGAGCTGCGGGAGAAGGCGTTCTTCGGCCCCGCCTCGAGCCGGTACAAGATCTATATCGTCGACGAGGCGCACATGGTGACCCCGGCCGGTTTCAACGCGCTGCTGAAGGTCGTCGAGGAACCGCCCGAGCATCTGAAGTTCATCTTCGCGACGACGGAGCCCGAGAAGGTCATCGGGACCATTCGCTCGCGTACGCACCACTACCCGTTCCGGCTCGTCCCGCCGGGTACGTTGCGTGACTATCTGTCCGAGGTGTGCGAGCGCGAGCAGATCCCCGTCGACGACGCGGTGCTGCCGCTGGCCGTACGGGCCGGAGCCGGCTCCGTCCGGGACTCGATGTCGGTGATGGACCAGTTGCTCGCCGGGGCCGGTGAGGACGGTGTGACATATGCCATGGCGACCTCCCTGCTCGGCTACACCGACAGCGCGCTGCTCGACGACATCGTGGACGCCTTCGCCGCGGGCGACGGGGCGCGCGCTTTCGAGATCGTCGATCGCGTCATCGAGGGCGGGCACGATCCGCGCCGGTTCGTCACCGACCTGTTGGAGCGGCTGCGGGATCTGGTGATCCTGGCCGCCGTGCCGGACGCCGTCGAGAAGTCACTGATCGACGCGCCGGGAGATGTGGTCGAGCGGATGCAGGCCCAGGCGTCGGTCTTCGGTGCGGCGGAGTTGAGCCGTGCCGCCGACATCGTCAACACGGGGCTGACCGAGATGCGGGGGGCCACAGCGCCCCGGCTGCAGCTGGAGCTGATCTGCGCCCGTGTGCTGCTGCCCGCCACGTACGGGGACGAGCGCTCCGTGCAGGCCCGGCTGGACCGGTTGGAGCGGGGCGCCGCCGGTGCTGCGCTGGGTGCTCCCGGGGTCGGTGGTGCTGGTGGCGTCGGTGGTGTCAGCGGGGGAGTCGGTGGCGGTACGCCCGGTGCCGCGGCTGCGGGGCCGCCGCCCGCGCCTGCGCCCGCACCTGCCTCGCCGCCTGCGTCCCCGGCTCCGGACCCGGCGCCGGCTCCGGAGGCGCCTTCGTCCGCCGACGCCGGCGAAGGCGTCGGCGCTGCCGCTGAGTCGCCGCGACGGCCCGGTGCCTGGCCCGGTGGGACCGGCTCCGGCGGCGGGAGCGGTACGGGGGACGCCGGGCGGCGTCCCGGCGCCTGGCCGGGGACGGCCGGCCCGTCGGGCGGTGGCCCCGCCTCGACCGCCACCCCTCCCGCCTCCGCCCCCACTCCCGCACCACCGACACCGGCCCCTGCACCGGCTCCGTCCGCACCTCCGGCGAACGGAGCACCCGCGTCAGCCCCCGCGAGCGGCGGCGGTGACCCCGCACAGGTGCGACAGATGTGGCCGCAGATCCTGGAGGCCGTCAAGAACCGGCGGCGTTTCACGTGGATCCTGCTCAGCCAGAACGCGCAGATCGTCGGCTTCGACGGCAAGACACTCCAGATCGGCTTCCCCAACGCGGGCGCGCGTGACAGCTTCGCCAACGGTGGCAGTGACGAGGTGCTGCGGCAGGCTCTTGGCGACGCGCTGGGAGTGCAGTGGCAGGTCGAGGCCATCGTCGACCCGTCGGGTGGCGGCGGTGGCGGGGGCAACGGCGGTGGTGCCGGGGGCCCTAGCGGGCCGGGCTCCGGGTACGGCGCGGGGTCCGGGTCCGGTGCCGGTGCCGTGGGAGGCGGCGGGGCAGGTGCGCGGAGTGTGATGACGGCGCCTGCTCCCGCCCAGGCCCCGCCCCAGCAGTGGTCCGCGCCCGCGCCCGAGGCGCCCGCCACTTTGTCGGGGGCGCCCGGTGGGAGCGGCCAGCGCGCGGCGGCCGAACCCGCGCCGGTTCCTTCCCAGGCACAAGCACAGGCCTCGGCGGCATCGGCGCAGGCACCGGTACGCGAAGCCACTCGCTCGGCACCCCCGCCCTCGCACTTCGGGCCGGAGGACGACATGCCCGCCGAGGACGACCCCGATCTCGACGAATCGGCTGCCCTCTCCGGTCACGACCTCATCGTCCGCGAGCTCGGCGCGACGGTGATCGAGGAGTTCCAGCACGACTGACGCCCCTGAGCACGATCGATCCGGCCGGCGACCGATCCGGTCGGCGCGTGCGGTCGGCGGGCGCGCGGCGTCCCCCGCCGCGCCCGGGGCGCCGCGCGGGCGGAGGGGAAGCCCGGTCCGTGGCGTCGGACCCGGAAGGCGCGGTCTGTCGGGGAGGGGCGGCCGGGCCAGGGCCGAGCACGTAGGCTCGGGGCGGTGAAGAGGCGTCTAGTGAGCCAGGAGCAATCGTGATTCCCGGTGGTGGGCAGCCTGACATGCAGCAGTTGCTGCAGCAGGCGCAGAAGATGCAGCAGGATCTGGCCGCGGCGCAGCAGGAGCTGGCCGAGGCATCCGTCGAGGGCACGGCGGGCGGTGGTCTGGTGAAGGCGACCGTCAATGGTTCCGGTGAGCTCCAGGGGCTGGTCATCGACCCGAAGGCCGTGGACCCGGAGGACACCGAGACCCTCGCGGACATGGTGCTCGCGGCGGTCCGCGACGCGAACAGCGCGGCTGCCGCGCTGCAGCAGGAGAAGCTCGGCCCGCTGGCGCAGGGCATGGGCGGCATGCCCGGCCTGCCGTTCTGACGACGGTTTCAGCCGCTCGCGTTCCCGGCCCGCTCCCGCCCGCTCCCGGCGCCCGGCGGGGGCACGGGGTCGGGGGCGAGCGGCGTCGGCCGGTGTCGGGCGTGGGGTCGGCAAGGGCCGACGAGGGCTGGTCAGCGGCTAGTGGTGGCTCGTAAGGACCACTAACGTACTCAGAGACGAACGAAGAGCAGGCGGGAGCCATCCGTGTACGAAGGCGTGGTCCAGGACCTCATCGACGAGTTGGGCAGGCTGCCCGGCGTCGGTCCCAAGAGCGCGCAGCGGATCGCTTTCCACATCCTGCAGGCCGAGCCCGCCGACGTACGCAGGCTCGCCAGTGCGCTGACCGAGGTCAAGGACAAGGTCAGGTTCTGCGCGGTGTGCGGCAATGTCGCGCAGGAGGAGCAGTGCCGGGTCTGCCTGGATCCGCGCCGTGACCCGTCGGTCATCTGCGTGGTCGAGGAGCCCAAGGACGTCGTGGCGATCGAGCGGACCCGCGAGTTCCGGGGCCGCTACCACGTGCTGGGCGGGGCGATCAGCCCCATCGAGGGCGTCGGTCCCGACGATCTGCGGATAAGGGAACTGCTCTCCCGCCTCGCCGACGGGACGGTCACCGAGCTGATCCTCGCCACGGACCCCAACCTCGAGGGCGAGGCGACGGCCACGTATCTCGCGCGGATGGTCTCCGCGATGGGGCTGAAGGTGACGCGGCTGGCGAGCGGGCTTCCCGTCGGGGGAGACCTGGAGTACGCGGACGAGGTCACTCTGGGGCGGGCCTTCGAGGGAAGACGGCTCCTTGATGTGTGAGCCGGTGCGAGCCCGCGATGTGTGAGCCCATGATGTGTGAGCCCGTGCGAGCCTGTGCGAGCCGAGGGCCACAAAAGCCCACAGGGGAGAGGTTGCCCGATGTCTGATGCGACGCTGAACTCCATCAAGAACAGTCCCGACGACTTCGCGGTCCAGATCAGCGACCAGATCGAGAGCTTCATCGTCTCGGTCACGGAGGTCGCCAAGGGCGACGACCCGGACAGTGCTGTCCCCTACCTCCTGCTGGAGGTCTCGCAGCTGCTCCTCGCGGGCGGCCGGCTGGGTGCGCACGAGGACATCGTTCCGGACGAACGATATGAACCGGATGTCGGCCCGGAGCCGGACGTCGACGAGCTGCGTGAGCGGCTCGCGGCGCTGCTGGACCCGGTCGACGTCTACTCGGAGGTCTTCGACCCGTACGTGCCGCGCTCGGCGCCCGTCGCCTGCCGGATCTCCGACGACCTCTCGGACGTCCTCACCGACCTGCGGCACGGCATGGCCCACTACCGCGCGGGCAGGGTGAGCGAGGCCCTGTGGTGGTGGCAGTTCTCCTACCTCTCCAACTGGGGCCCGACCGCCTCCGCGGCGCTGCGCGCCCTGCAGTCGTTGGTGGCGCACGTCCGGCTGGACAAGCCCTTGGAAGAGCTCGACGGCCTCGACACCGACAGCGACGCCGGGGACGAGGACGGCTCCCTGGAGGCCGAGGCCGGCGCCGTCATGGCCGCCGAGATCGCCGAACCGCTGGGCCTCAAGAACGCCTGAGGGCACGCCGCAGCAGCGCCGCCCGGAAGGCACCTAGGCCAGGAGTCCCGCTCGGCGCGCGGCCTTCAACCAGGAGGGGAACTCGCTCACCACGCTGCGGTAGAGGGCGTCGTCGGACAGGTCGCGCGGGGCGGGGCCCGCCGGGAAGAAGCCGGCGTTGTCCACCACGCGCTTGGCCGGGACCGGGAGTTCGTCGAGCTTGCGCAGGAAGTCGAACTGCTTGCTGTCTGGGTCGCCGAACCCGACGAACTGCCAGAACAGCGGGAGCCGCGCGGCCGTGCACAGCACGTGCTCGGCGGCGGTGCGTGAGGTCGGGCCGCCGTCCGTCTGGAAGATCACCAGGCCCGGGTCGGTGGCGCCCGAGGCGGTGTAGTGGTCGATGACCGCCTGCATGGCGAGGTGGTAGTTGGTCCTGCCCATGTGCCCGAGGCTTTCGTGCAGTGCGCCGACGCGGTGCTGGTAGGCGTCCAGGCTGACCTCGGCCGTGCCGTCCACCTCGGTGGAGAAGAAGACCACGGGGACGACGCCGTCGTCGTCGAGGTTCGCGGACAGCCCCAGTGCCTGCTCCGCGAGGTGCTGCACCGTGCCGTCCTTGTAGTACGGGCGCATGCTCCCCGAGCGGTCCAGGACCAGATAGACCGCGGCCCGCTGGTCCCCCAGTCCGGCGCTCTCCAGGGAGTGGCGGGCACTCTTGTAGAGGCTCACCAGGCCGGGCGCCAGGGAGGCGACCTTCTGCAGATCGACGGCGGGGCCCTGCTTCGATGAGCGGTGCCCCGGTGACGCCGACGAGCGTTGTCCCGGCGTGCGTTTGACGTAGTCGATGGCCATTCCGGCAGCCTACGGACTCCTGGGTCGCACGGGTGACTCCCGTCACACTGTTTCCGTCGCACCGTTCCCGCACTGCTGCGCGGACGACTGCTGCGCGGACGGGGCGGACGCGACGACCGGGGCGGCCGAGCCGTGCCGCATCGTGAACAGGCTCACGTTTCCGTGTCATTTCGCCCCGGGTGGGCAGGGGCCTTCGCGGACGGGACCCGGTTCCGTCCGGTCGTTAGACTGAGCCGACCAGTGGATCCCATCCTTCCGGGCAGCGTCGCGCGGAGCGCCGGGGTCCCGGGAAATGATTTCGAGGAGCGAGCACACGTGGGCCTTGTCGTGCAGAAGTACGGCGGCTCCTCCGTTGCCGATGCCGAGGGCATCAAGCGCGTTGCCAAGCGAATCGTCGAAGCCAAGAAGAACGGCAACCAGGTTGTCGTCGTGGTCTCGGCGATGGGTGACACGACGGACGAGCTGATCGATCTTGCCTCAGAGGTGTCTCCGGTCGCCTCCGGCCGTGAGTTCGACATGCTGCTGACCGCAGGAGAGCGGATCTCCATGGCCCTGCTGGCGATGGCGATCAAATCCCTCGGCCACGAGGCGCAGTCGTTCACCGGCAGCCAGGCGGGTCTGATCACCGACTCCGCGCACAACAAGGCGCGGATCATCGACGTCACCCCCGGCCGGATCCAGGACTCGGTCGACGAGGGCAACATCGCGATCGTCGCCGGCTTCCAGGGCGTCTCCCAGGACAGCAAGGACATCACCACCCTGGGCCGGGGCGGTTCCGACACCACGGCCGTCGCGCTGGCCGCGGCGCTGGGCGCCGAGGTCTGCGAGATCTACACCGACGTCGATGGTGTCTTCACCGCCGACCCGCGGGTGGTGAAGAAGGCGCGGAAGATCGACCGGATCTCCTTCGAGGACATGCTGGAGCTGGCGTCGTCCGGCTCCAAGGTGCTGCTGCACCGCTGTGTCGAGTACGCGCGCCGCTACAACATCCCGATCCACGTGCGGTCGTCCTTCTCCGGCCTGAAGGGTACGTGGGTCACGAACGAGCAGCCGGACGGGCAAGGGGAAGAGTCGATGGAGCAGGCGATCATCTCGGGTGTGGCACACGACACGTCCGAGGCCAAGGTCACGGTCGTGGGGGTGCCGGACAAGCCGGGCGAGGCCGCGGCGCTCTTCCGTGCCGTCGCGGAGGCCGAGATCAACCTCGACATGGTGGTCCAGAACGTCTCCGCAGCTTCCACGGGCCTGACCGACATCTCCTTCACGCTCCCCAAGGCCGAGGGCAAGAAGGCCATCGCCGCGCTGGAGAAGGTGCAGGGCACCGTCGGCTTCGACTCGCTGCGCTACGACGACCAGATCGCGAAGATCTCCCTCGTCGGTGCGGGGATGAAGACCAATCCGGGTGTCACGGCGACCTTCTTCGAGGCGCTGTCCAACGCCGGGGTCAACATCGAGCTGATCTCCACCTCGGAGATCCGCATCTCGGTCGTCACCCGCGAGGAGGCCGTGGGCGACGCGGTCCGCGCCGTCCACTCGGCCTTCGGGCTGGACAGCGAGTCGGACGAGGCCGTGGTCTACGGGGGCACCGGCCGTTAGGGCTCGCCCCACGGACCTGTGCCCTCGCCCGACGCCCCGCGGGCTGCGGGTCGGCCGTGGTTGATCGCGCGGTTTCCCGCGACTCTTCGGATCGCGTCTGCGGGACCCACTGGCCACAGCGGTGCTCACTGACGGACAATGGCGCTCCCCGCCCCTGCAACCGGCAGGCAGGCGGGGAGCGTCTTTGTGCCTCCAGAGCCTGACGCGCAGGGGGAGCGCGGTCGACGGCCTGGGCGGCGACACGGGGTTCTGGCGGCCCACGGCCGGGAGGTGCCCCGAATGGAGACTGAGAGATGTGTGTATGACGGCATGTGGTGTGTTTTCGCGCACAGTGCCTGTCGCGTACAACCCTGACGGGGGGAAACGTGTCAAACAGGCGTGGCAGAGGTACTCGGAATCGCAACGGCCCCTGGTCGTCCCGGCCCCGGAGCTGGAAAGCTCCCGGTGGCCGGAGGCATGCCTGTGATCGCGCCGTGGCCCGCCGCGCGCCCCTCGCGTCCGCTCACACAGCATGGGGACGCTGACGAGGCGATGGCACATGGCACCACAGTCGACCACCTGACCGAGACCTACCGCGCCCACTACAAGTCCCTGCTCGGGCTCGCGGCGCTCCTGCTCGACGACACCGCCTCGTGCGAGGACGTCGTCCAGGAGGCGTTCATCCGCGTCCACTCGGCACGCAAGCGTGTGCGCGATCCCGAGAAGACCCTCGCCTACCTCAGGCAGACGGTCGTGAACCTCTCCCGCTCCGCACTGCGCCGCCGCATCCTCGGGCTGAAGTTGCTCTCCAAGCCGATGCCCGACATGGCGAGCGCCGAGGAGGGGGCCTACGAACAGCTCGAACGGGATCAGTTGATACAGGCGATGCGCGGCTTGCAGCGGCGCCAGCGCGAAGTGCTGGTGCTGCGGTACTTCGCCGATATGACCGAGGCTCAGGTGGCCGAGGTGCTCGGACTCTCCCTCGGCTCCGTGAAGGCGTACGGGTCGCGCGGTATCGCAGCGCTGCGCACCGCCATGGAGACGACGTCATGAGTGAGGGACTGGGGCTCCCCGGCGGGGAGGAGCCGCGTCAGCGGCGGGTGCCGCGCGACGAGACGCCTGACGGGACACCTGACGGGACGGACGAGGCGACCGAGAGCGCCGAGCGGGCCGGGAGCGACGAGACCACCGAGAGCGCCGAGCCGGACGACCGCGCCGCGGACGGCCCCGAGGAGGGCGGCTCCGGCGGCGACGACTCCGCGCCGAAGGAGATGTCGCTGGACCTCTTCGACGAGTCCGCGCTCACCTCGGAGGAGGAGACGCTCCGGGAGCTCCTGCACAGCAGCGTCCGCGGCATCGAGCCGCCGGCCGACAGCCTCGACCGTACGCTCGATCATCTGCACCGGGCGGTGCCCGCGCGCCGCGCGCACCGTCGTCAGGCGATGGTCGGCGGAGTGGCGGCGACGCTGGTGGCCGTCGTCGGCGTGCCCGCGCTCTTCTACGGCGGTGTCGTGCCCGGTGTCGGCGGCGACGACCACCCGGTGACGGCCGCCAGCACCCATGGGCAGACCCGCGGCCCCGACGCCGGTTCCGGTGGGAGCGGCGGCAAGGACGAGGACAAGCACGCCGGCGGCAAGGACAAGGACAAGGACAAGGGTGACAAGGGCGGCGGGAGCGCCCATCCGGCGCCCTCCGGGGGGCCCGGTGACAGCGCCGACCCCAATGAGAGCCTCAGCGCCAGCGCGCCCAGCTGCGGCAGCGATCAGCTCGGTGCCGGTTCGGCGCAGTCGGGGGTGCCCGACAGCAGCGGCACGGTCTACGGCAGTTTCCGTGTCGCCAATGTCTCCGGCAACGCGTGCACGGTCGAGGGCGAGGGCATCGTGGGCGCCTCGGTGCAGGGCAGCGGTGGCGGACAGGTGGTGGTCGTCGACCACGCCCGCGGCGACCCGGCCCCGGGCCTCGGTGACCCGGCTGCCTCGCGGGACGAGGTGGTGCTGCGGCCCGGTCAGGCGTACGTGGTGAAGTTCGCCTTCGTGCCCAGCGGCTGCAGCTCGCCCACACCGCAGGGCGGCCGGTACGACGGCGAGACCTCCGGTCCCAGCGCCGGGGCCGGTGAGGGTTCGGCGGACGGCGGCGGCGACAGCGCCGGCGGCGGCACCGGGACGCCCGGCGAGAGCAACGGCGGCAGCGGCGACCCGGGCGGGGGCGACGCCGAGGTCGTGGTCTCGCACACTCCCGAGAGCGGCGCTCCCGTGGCGGGCACCCGGGTACCCGGCGCCTGCGGCAGCGGAACGATCTACCGCACCGGCGTCATCCCCCAGGGCTGACCCCCTTGGCACCGGGCGCGAGGGGGTGCCCCGCGTCGGCTGAGGGGTGCCCGTTGGCGGCGGTGTCCCCGGCTGGTCGTACTGTGGGGGCGTGTACCGGTTTTTGGTGACCCCGCGATGGTGGGCGATCAACATCTTCGCCGTGTTGGCGATCCCGGTCTGCGTGCTGATGGGCAGCTGGCAGCTCAGCCGTTTCGACGACCGGGTCGACCGTCACCAGGAGCAGCAGGAGCAGTCGACTGCTCAGTCCCACGCCGAGGCGCGGCCGTTGCGGGAGCTGTTGCCGCTGACCCAGGAGACGGTGGGCCGCACGGCCGAGGTGACGGGCCGCTTCGACACGGCGCATCCGCTTCTCGTGCCCGACCGTACGGTCGAGGACGAGCGGGGCTTCTACGTGCTGTCCCTGCTGCGGACCGACGCCACCGACGGCGACAAGGCCGTCCCGGTCGTACGCGGCTGGCTGCCCGGCAAAGCGGATCCGGACCGGGTGCCGGCGCCGCCGAAGGGCGAGGTCACCGTTACGGGTGTGCTGCAGGCGTCGGAGTCGCACACCGACGCCGGTTCGGGGGCGACCGGCGGGCTGCCGGACGGGCAACTCGGTTTCATCAGTGCCGCGGCGCTCGTCAACGTCGTCCCGTACGGCGTGGAGGACGCCTGGCTCACCGAGCAGCGCACGCAGGCGCCGCTGAGGCCGGTGCCGCCGGTCGCGCCCGACAACACCGGCCTCGACATGAAGGCCTTCCAGAATCTGGGCTACACGGCGCAGTGGTTCGTGTTCGCCGGATTCGTGGTCTTCATGTGGTTCCGCTTCTTCCGCCGCGAGGCGGAGCTGGCCAAGGACGCCGCCCTGGGCCTTATTCCGGACGAGCAGTCGGAGAGCCGGCCGGACGGTCCGGAAGCGGGTGCCGGCCCTCCCGGTCCGTCTTCGGAAGATGCCGCAACGCGAAGTCGATCTCCAGCCTGATCTGCTTGATCCGCTCCTCGACGACGAGCGAGCCGTGCCCCGCGTCGTAGCGGTAGACCTCGTGCGGGTGGCCGCGCGCCTCCAGCCTGGCGACATAGTTCTCGACCTGCCGGATGGGGCACCGGGGGTCGTTGACACCCGCCGAGATGTAGACGGGCGCGCGCACCTTGTCGACGTACGTCAGCGGTGACGACGCCTCGAAGCGCTCGGGCACCTCCTCCGGGGTGCCGCCGAGCAGCGTGCGGTCCATGGACTTCAGCGCCTCCATCTCGTCGTGGTAGGCGGTGACGTAGTCGGCGACCGGCACGGCGGCCAGCCCGAGCGCCCACACCTCCGGCTGGGTGCCGACGCCGAGGAGGGTGAGGTAGCCGCCCCAGGAGCCGCCGGCCAGGACGAGCCGGTCCGGGTCGGCGAGGCCGGAGTCGACGGCCCAGGCGCGGACGGCGTCGATGTCCTCCAGCTCGATCAGTCCGACGCGGTGCTTGAGCGCGTCGGTCCAGGCGCGGCCGTATCCGGTGGAGCCGCGGTAGTTGACCCGTACGACGGCGAAGCCGTGGTCGACCCAGGCGGCGGGCTGACCGGCGAAGGAGTCGCTGTCGTGGTGGGTGGGGCCGCCGTGCACCTCGAAGACGGTGGGGAAGGGGCCCTCCCCGGCGGGCTTCTGCACCAGTGCGTGCACGGTTCCGCCGGGGCCCTCGACCCAGGCGTCCTCGACGGGCACCGAGCGCGGTGCCTTCATCCCGGGAGGGTCGAGCACGGTGGAGCCGGTGGTGGAACGTACCTGCGGCGGTTCGGCGGCGGACGACCACAGGAACTCCACCGTGCCGTCGGGCCGCGCCGTGGCGCCCATGACGGAGCCGGCGGGCGCGTCGATGCGGGTGCGTTCGCCGCTCGCCAGGTCGTAGCGGAAGAGCTCGTCGCGGGCCTGGTGGCTGTGTGCGATCAGCAGTGCGGAGGCGTCCGGATACCACTCGGCGGCGACATCGCCCGGCAGGTCCAGGTCCAGCTCGGTGGTGGTGCCCGCGAGCGGGTCCCAGATCATCGGCTCCCACCGGCCGCGCCGCTGGTGGCCGATCAGCAGCCGCGGGTCGCCGTCGACGGGGGCGAAGCCGAGCACGGTCAGGCCGAGCTCCTTGGTGCCGCCCTCGCTGTCGTCCAACTCCGCGACGGTCGATCCGTCGGGCCGTACGACGCGCAGCGCCGAGTGCATGGCGTCACCGTGTTCGGTGTGCTCGATCACCAGCAGCGTGCTGTCGTGGGAGAGATCGCCCACACCGGCCGACTCGCTGTGCCGGTAGATCTCGACGGGCGGTTTGGGCGCGCCGGAGCCGGGGCGCAGCACATGGATGGTGGAGCCGTCCTCGTCCGTGGAGCGGCCGACCACCACGGTGCCGTCCCTGCCGATCGCCAGTCCCGCAGGGTAGGCGGGGTCCAGGCCCTCGACGGCGCGGACGTCGGGGCCGCCCTCGAAGGGCTGGCGCATCCAGACGCCGAACTCGTCGCCGTCGGTGTCGGAGAACCACCAGATCCACTCGCCGTCCGGGGAGAGGGTGCCGTCCGTGGTGCCGTTCGGCCGGTCGGTGACCTGCCGCTGTTCGCCGGTCGTCCGGTCCCAGGCGTACAGCTCGAACGTGCCCGTCGCGTTCGATACGAACAGCGACCGGGCGGGTGCGTCCTCGGCCCACTCGGGCAGTGAGACGCGCGGCGCCCTGAACCGCTTCTCCCAGTCGGGCATGGCGTGGTCGGGCAGTGCGTTCTGATCCATGCGCCCATTGTGGACCGGGACCGGTGGTCGGGGCGCGGGGTCCCGAACAGTACAGTTCGAGCCGTCCGTGTTCGAGCCGCCCGTGCTGTGAGGTGCCCGTGATGTCCCCGTCCGCCGCCGGCCCGCCCCAGGCGGCGGCGCCGGTGACCGTCGTCGGCATCGGGGCCGACGGCTGGCCGGGCCTGACCGAGCCGGCGCGGGAGGCGCTGCGCGCGGCCGAGGTGATCATCGGCGGTGGCCGGCAGCTCGACCTGCTGCCGGGGCGGGAGTGCGCGGGGCAGCGGGTGGCGTGGCCCTCCCCGCTGCGGCCCGCCGTCCCCGGGCTGCTCGCGGCGCATGCGGGGCGTCGGATCGCGGTGCTGGCCAGCGGCGACCCGTACTTCTACGGGATCGGCCGCACCCTCACCGACGTGCTGCCGCACCTCCCGCTCCGGGTGCTGCCGCACCCCTCGTCCGTCAGCCACGCCTGCGCGCGGCTCGGCTGGGCGCTGGAGGAGTGCGAGGTCGTCAGCGTCGTCGGCCGGCCGCTCGCCCGGATCGCCGCCGCGCTGCACCACGGGCGGCGGCTGCTGGTGCTCGGCGCGGGGGCCGGCACCCCCGGCCAGGTCGCGGCGCTGCTGCGGGAGCGCGGCTTCGGGCCGAGCCGGGTACGGGTGCTGGAGCAGCTCGGCGGCGCACACGAACGCAGCTACGAGGGGACGGCGGACGGCTGGCCGCACCCGCCGGGCGACCCCCTCAACATCGTCGCCGTCGAATGCGCGGCGGCGGCCGACGGGCTGCGGCTCGGCGCCGTGCCCGGCTTGCCGGACGCCGCCTACGAGCACGACGGACAACTCACCAAGCGCCATGTACGGGCCGCGACGCTCGCGGCGCTGGCGCCCGCGCCCGGCGAACTGCTGTGGGACGTGGGCGGCGGCGCGGGCTCGATCGCGGTGGAGTGGCTGCGCACGCACCCGGCCTGCCGGGCGCTCACGGTGGAGCGCGACCCGGAGCGGGCCGCGCGGATCGTCCGCAACGCGGACCGGCTGGGGGTTCCGGGGCTGCGGGTGGTGACCGGCACGGCGCCGGACGCGCTGGCCGGACTGCCCACGCCCGACGCCGTGTTCGTCGGCGGCGGGCTGACCGCGCCCGGTCTGCTGGACGCCTGCTGGGCGGCGCTGCCGGTGGGCGGCAGGCTGGTCGCCAACACCGTCACCCTGGAATCGGAGGCGCTGTTGGTGGAGTGGTACCGGCGGCACGGCGGCGAGTTGGTGCGGCTCTCGGTGGCGCACGGGGTGCCGGTGGGCGGCTTCACGGGCTGGCGGCAGGCCATGCCGGTGACGCAGTGGGCGGTGTGCAAGGGCACCGACTCGGCAGAGGGAGGGGACGAGAGATGACGGTGTACTTCATCGGTGCCGGTCCCGGCGCCGCCGATCTGATCACGGTGCGCGGCGCCCGGACGCTCGCCGCCTGCCAGGTGTGCCTGTACGCGGGCAGCCTGGTACCCCGCGAACTGCTCGCCGAGTGCCCGCCCGAAGCGCGGCTGGTCGACACGGCCCAGCTCGATCTGGACGCCATCACGGAGGAGTTGGTGCGCGCGCACGGCGAAGGGCTGGACGTGGCGCGGCTGCACTCCGGCGACCCGTCCGTCTTCAGCGCCGTCGCCGAACAGATGCGGCGCCTAGACGCGGCGGGGGTGCCGTACGAGGTGGTACCGGGTGTGCCCGCGTTCGCTGCGGCGGCTGCCGCGCTGAAACGGGAGCTGACGGTGCCCACCGTCGGCCAGACCGTCGTACTGACCCGGATCGCCCGCCAGGCCACCCCCATGCCGGAGGGCGAGGACCTGGCCACCCTGGGACGCAGCGGCGCGCTCCTCGTACTGCACCTGGCGGTGCGGTACGTGGACGAACTCGTCGCGGAGCTCGTTCCCTCCTACGGTGCCGACTGTCCGGCGGCGGTCGTGGCCTTCGCCAGCCGCCCGGACGAGACGGTGCTGCGGGGCACGCTGGAGGACATCGCCGAGCAGGTGAAGGCCGCGGGCATCAGCAAGACCGCGGTCATCCTGGTGGGCCGCACGCTGGGGGCTTCGCACTTCCGCGACAGCCACCTGTACTCGGCGGAGCGCGAGCGGCACGTTTGTTGATCCCTCGCTTGCGGGCCGCGCCCCGAAGGGGCGCGGGGAACGGCGCGACCGGCCACAACGGAGCCGCAGCCTGCGGACGGCAGACAGGGGCAGCCCCTGCTCAGAAGCGCAGCGCTCAGCGCACCGTGCTGCGGCCCACAATGGTTCCGGCGCGGTCGATGCAGAGGACATCAACGGCGACGGGTGCCCCGCGCAGCACCGCGAGGGCTTCGTCGCGGGCGGTCTCGGCCACCAGGTCGCCGAGGGGGACATCGGCGGCGGCACACAACTGGAGTGCCGCCAGCCCCGTGTTGGCGCCCGCGACCCGCTCGGCGAGCTCTTCGTCGGCGCCTCCCGCGCGGGCGAGGGAGGCGAGGAAGCCCTTGTCGACCTGGGAGCGCTTGGAGTGCAGATCCATGTGCCCGGCCGCCAGCTTCGACAGTTTGGCGAAGCCGCCGCAGATGGTGAGCCGCTCCACGGGGTGGCGGCGTACGTACTTCAGGACGGCGCCGGCGAAGTCCCCCATGTCCAGCAGCGCGTCCTCCGGCAGCCCGTACTCGGCGACGACCGTGCGCTCCGAGGTCGAGCCCGTACACCCGGCCACATGGGTACGCCCTGCCGCACGTGCCACATCCACTCCGCGCCGGATCGAGTCGATCCAGGCGGAGCACGAGTAGGGGACGACGATGCCGGTCGTCCCCAGGATCGACAGCCCGCCGACGATGCCCAGCCGCGGGTTCCAGGTGGAGCGGGCGATCTCCTCCCCGTTGTCGACCGAGAGCGTGATCTCCATATCGCCGCTGCCGCCGTACTGCTCCGCGACGCGGGTGACGTGCTCGCGCATCATCTGGCGCGGCACCGGATTGACGGCGGGCTCGCCCACCTCCAGGGGCAGTCCGGCGCGGGTGACGGTACCCACACCGGGCCCGGCCCGGAAGACGACGCCCGCGCCCGGCGCGAGGGGGCGCACGGTGGCGCGCACGAGGGCGCCGTGGGTGACGTCGGGGTCGTCGCCCGCGTCCTTGACCACGGCGGCGGTGGCGTACCCGGGCTGCGCCTCCTCGTAGGCGAGGGCGAAGGCGGGGGTCTGTCCCTTGGGCAGGGTGATCGTCACCGGGTCGGGGAAGTCGCCGGTCAGCAGCGCGGTGTAGGCGGCGGTCGTCGCCGCCGTCGCACAGGCTCCGGTCGTCCAGCCGGGCCGCAGCCCGGTGTGCTTGAGTTGGGCGTCGCGCCCGCCTGCGGCCTCGTGCCCGCTTGCGGCCTCGCGCCCGCCCTTGGCCCCGCCCCCTGCCGCGTCACTCATGGAAGGAACCGAACGCCGTGCACGTGCTGATTCTCGGCGGTACGACGGAGGGCCGCCGCCTGGCCGAGCTGCTGGACGGCGACGGCACCCCGGGCCTGCGGGTCACCAGCTCGCTGGCCGGACGGGTGGCCGGTCCGCGGCTGCCGGTGGGCGAGGTGCGGGTGGGCGGCTTCGGGGGTGTGGCGGGGCTGACGGAATGGCTGCGTGCACACCATGTGGACGTACTCATCGACGCCACCCATCCCTTCGCCGAGACGATCAGTTTCCACGCCGCCGAGGCCGCGGCCGGAGCCCATGTTCCCCTGCTCGCCCTCCGCCGCCCCGGCTGGGTGCCGGAAGCGGGGGACAAATGGCACATGGTGGACTCTTTGCCGGAGGCCGCGCAGTTGTTGCCTCGTCTGGGACGGCGGATCTTCCTGACGACGGGGCGGATGGGACTGGCCGCCTTCGCGGGGCCCGAAAGCGACGGCCTGTGGTTCCTCTCCCGCTCCGTCGACCCCCCGGAACCGGGCACGCCGACCCC
This sequence comes from Streptomyces smyrnaeus, assembly GCF_017676345.1. GTDB lineage: Bacteria > Actinomycetota > Actinomycetes > Streptomycetales > Streptomycetaceae > Streptomyces > Streptomyces smyrnaeus. Next base: position 505,484 of record NZ_JAFFZM010000002.1, read on the forward strand.
CGCCCGTACGGAGCTCCTCCTGGACCGGGGCCCGTTCTCGCTGGAGGGCGAACGCGAGCTGCTGCGCAGCCACCGCATCGACGTACTGGTCACGAAGGACAGCGGCGGTGCGGCCACCGCGCCCAAGCTCACGGCGGCACGGGAGGCGGGCATCCCCGTCGTGGTCGTCCGCCGCCCCCCGGTCCCGGAGGGAGTACGGGTGGTCACCGACCCCCAGGAGGCGGCGCGGGCGGTACGGGAACTGTGACCGTCGGCGCGGGGCCGCGCGGCACCGGGGGACTCGGGCTCAGTCCTCCGGGTACCGCCTCGGGGTCCACACGCGCTCCGTGCCGTCCGGCCGCCGCGACACCTGGGTCTGGGAGGAGCCGACGAGCAGGAGCGTGCGCATGTCCACCTGGGCCGGGTCCAACTCGGCCAGCGGGACGACCCGTACCCGCTCCTCGTCGCCGCCCACATCACGCGCCAGCACGACGGGTGTGTCCGGCGCGCGGTGCTCCAGCAACACCTCGCGGGCCTTGCCGACCTGCCAGGTACGGCTGCGCGAGCCGGGGTTGTAGAGGGCGAGCACCAGATCGGCCGCGGCGGCGGCGCGCAGCCGTTCGGCGATGACCTCCCACGGCTTGAGGCGGTCGGAGAGGGAGAGCACCGCGTAGTCGTGGCCCAGCGGCGCACCGGCGCGGGCTGCCGCGGCGTTGGCGGCCGTCACCCCGGGCAGCACCCGAACGGGTACGTCCGCGTACGCCTCCTGGGCAGCGGCTTCCACCACGGCGGTGGCCATCGCGAACACCCCCGGATCGCCGCCCGAGACGACGGCCACCCGTCGCCCGCGCCGCGCCAACTCCAGTGCGAACTCGGCGCGCTCCGTCTCCACCCGGTTGTCGGAGCCGTGCCGCCGCTGTCCGTCACGCGGCGGCACCCGGTCCAGATAGGTGGTGTAGCCGACCAGGTCGTCGGCCGCGGCCAGCGCGCCCCGCGTCTCGGGCGTGAGCCACAGCGGCCCGGCCGGTCCGGTTCCGACGACGACGACTTCGCCAAGGGAGCCGGCGGGGTTCGCGGCGGCGGTCGCCCTGCCCGCCTTGCCCACCTTGCTCGGCAGTACGGCGACCGAGAAGTACGGCACCGAGTCCGGGTCGATGTCGGCCACCCGTCCGGTGCGCTCGCCCTCCATGGTGGCGCGTTCGACGTAGCGGGCCTCGGCCAGCCGCCCCGACCGCTCCAGCGCGCGGCGCACCTTGGGGAACGTACGCCCCAGCTTCATCACGGCCACCGCGTCGCTGGAGGCCAGCCGCGCCGTCAGTTCCTCCTCCGGCAGCGTGCCGGGCAGTACGGTCAGCGCCTCCTCCGCCTCGGACAGCGGGGTGCCGAGCCGGGCCGCGGCGGCACTCACCGACGTGACGCCGGGAATGACCTCCGTGGGGTACCGGTGTGCCAGCCGCTTGTGCATATGCATGTACGAGCCGTAGAAGAGCGGATCGCCCTCGGCGAGCACGGCGACGGTACGGCCCGCGTCCAGATGCGCCGCCAGCCGCGCCGCGGCCTGCGCGTAGAACTCCTCCAGCGCGCCCCGGTAGCCGCCGGGATGATCGGTGGACTCCGTGGTGACGGGGTAGACCAGCGCTTCCTCGATGTGGTCGGCGCGCAGATGGCGGGCCGCGATGGAACGCGCGATCGAACGGCCGTGCCGGGCGCTGTGGTACGCCACCACGTCCGCCTCCGCTATCGCCTCCACCGCACGTACGGTCATCAACGAAGGGTCACCGGGCCCCAGCCCCACGCCGAGCAGCCGCCCGGCGCCCGCGCTCTCGGTCACGTCGTCGCCCCTCACTCGGTCGGTGCCGGTCACCTGGCTCATTCCTCCTCACTCGCGATGGCGTTGAGCGCCGAAACGGCCAGGGCGCTGCCGCCCCGACGCCCGTGGACGACCAGGTGCTCCAGCCCGGAAGAGTGCTCGGCCAGCGCCTGCTTCGACTCCACGGCCCCGACGAACCCGACCGGCACCCCGATCACGGCGGCCGGCCTCGGCGCGTCCGCCCCGCCTTCCTCGATCATCTCCAGCAGTCGGAACAGCGCGGTGGGCGCGTTGCCGATCGCGACGACCGAACCCTCCAGGCGGTCGCGCCACAGTTCGAGCGCGGCGGCCGTACGGGTCGTCCCCAGTTCGGCGGCGAGTTGGGGAACGGCGGGGTCGGCGAGCGTGCAGACCACCTCGTTGTCGGCGGGAAGCCGCCGACGGGTGACGCCGCTGGCGATCATGGCGACGTCGCAGAGGATGGGTGCCCCCGCGCGCAGGGCCGCGCGCGCCTTCTCGACGACGCGCGGGGTGTAGGCGAGGTCCCGTACGAGATCGACCATGCCGCAGGCGTGGATCATCCGCACCACCACCTGACCGACATCGGCGGGCAGCCCCGCCAGATCCGCCTCGGCGCGGATGGTGGCAAAGGACTGCCGGTAGATGGCAGCGCCGTCCTTCTCGTACTCGAACACTGTGCTCCCGCTCATCGTCATGGGCTGCCGTTCGTCCTTGAGCTGCCGTTCGTGCTGCGGCTGCCGTTGGTCCTGGGACTGCTGTTGGTCCTGGGACTGTCGTGCGTTCTGGGGCTGTCGCGTCATGGGGATGTCGTCGCCGGGTTGTCGCGCACCGGACCGTGCGCCGCCTCGCCCGCGCCGGTGCGGGCAGCCGCCACGATGGCGGCGAGCTCGGAGCGCGGGGCGCGGGGTACCGGGCGCACCGCGCCGCTGCCCCCGATGACGGACACCTGGTAGCCGTCCGCACCGGCGACGACCTCCACCCGGTCGCCGCGCGGATGCCCGCACCGGCGCTCGCATCCCGCCCAGTACACGGGCAGCGCACGCGGTCCGCCCGCGGCGCCGTCACCCGCCACCGCCGTGGCGGCGTCCGCGCGTACGTCCGTCAGGGACTTGGCGCAGCCCGGCCGTCCGGCGCAGGCCCCGACACCCCGCCACGGGGACGCTCGGTCCACGACCAGTCCCGCGGCACCCAGCGCCGCCAGCGCCTCCGGCGCGCGCCCGGGTGCGAGACCGGGTACGACGACACCGCGCCACGGGGTCAGCCGCAGCTCGCCGCTCCCGGCCCGCTCGGCGGTGCGGACGAGCAGCTCCCACTGCCGGCCGGTCAGCCGCCCGAGGGGAGCGAGCAGACAGAGCGCGACCGTCCCCGACGACCCGGTGACCAACCCGGGCGCGGGCCCGTCGCCGGTCACCCCGGATTCCGCAGGAACCGGAACAACTCGGGCGGCCCCCCTCAGTCGTTGCGCGGTCCTACGGGCCAGCTCCCCGCCCGCCATGGGGAGATCGGCCACCCGCCACGCGCGGACGCCGCACTCCCGTGCGGCCTCCAGAAAGACCTCTGCGGCGGCCACCGCGCCGGCAGCGGCGCGCTCGCTCGCGACGCGGAGCGCCGAGGCGCCGCGGCCCGCACCGATCCGCAGCAGCGCGCACCCCTCGGACTCGGCGACCAAGGTCACATCGGCATCGAGCGCGGCGACATCACCGCGGCCGTCGTCCACCGCGAACAGGAAACGCCCCGACAGCTCGCGCAACTCTTCGCTCTCGCACACCAACCGGTCCAACTCGGTGAGCCGGCCGCGGATGTCCAGGTGTCCGGACCCGTCCAGGCCCGACAGCGGCGAGGCCACGATGTTGCGGACGCGCTCGTGCGCGACGGAGGGCAGCAGCCCCGCGCCGCCCAGCATGCGTGCCAGTTCGACACCGGAGTCGGCACCGAGCCCGCGGAGTTGAACATTGCCGCGCGAGGTCAGATGCACATCGCCGTCCCCGAGCCGGGAAGCCGCCGCGTGCAGGGCCGTGGCCTGCGCGACGTCGAGCACACCGCCGGGCACCCGCACCCGGGCCAGCCCGCCGTCGTCGGCCTGGTGCAGCCGCAACGCCCCCGGGCACGCGTCCTCCCGCGCCCGGGAAGCCGCGCAGTTGGTTGCACCAGCAACCGGCGCAGCGGCATACGCGGACGAACGAGCGGAGGGCATGACCATGTCGGCGAGCATACCGACCCCCCACCACCCCCCTTCCGAAGCGCCGCCCCCGCCCCAGGGGCGCGGCCCTCCACACCGGGCGCCCTCCCGCCGCGCACCCGGCCCCCGTACGATGCTGACGGCGGACCACCCGGTCCGCCTCATCGCCGGCGACGGCGACAGGGAGGAAGCCGGTGCGAATCCGGCGCGGTCCCGCCACTGTGAGCCCAGCCGCCGGCGCGGCCGGGTGAGCCAGGAACTCCCTTCCCCACGCTCTTCGCACCTCACCCGGTCTTCGGCCGGAAGGTCTCCGGAGCAGGGGAGACCAGTCCGAGACCGCCCGGGGCGTGGACACCCCGAGGAAGGGCCGATCGCAGCATGCCGCTCTCGTCACGTGACAACGCCGACTCCCCCACCGGCGCCGAAGTCACCGCCGCCGTCGACGCTCCCGTCGCCACCCCCGACGACACGCCTCGGGTGATCCTCCTCCTGTCGACCTCCGACACGGACCTGCTCAGCGCCCGTGCGGCGAACGCGGCGCAGGCGGCGGGCGCGGCAGACGCGGCGAATACGACGGACGCGGCAAATGTGACGGGCCCGGTGAGTGCGACGGTCCCGGCGAATGCGACGGACGCGGCGCAAGGTGGCACCTCCGCGCCCCTCACCTACCGCTACGCCAACCCGAGCCGCATCCCCGAGGACACCGACGCCCTCACCACCGAACTCGACGCTCTCCTCGAAGGCGTCGACCTCGTCGTCGTCCGACTGCTCGGCGGCATCCGGGCCTGGCAGGAGGGCATCGACCTGCTCCGCGCGGCCGACGTCCCGCTCGTCGTGCTGACGGGCGAACAGGCTCCGGACGCCCAGCTGATGGCGGCCTCCACGGTCCCGATCGGGGTGGCCGCCGAAGCGCACGCGTACCTCGCGCACGGCGGCCCGGCGAACCTCGTCCAGCTGGCCCGCTTCCTCTCCGACACGGTGCTGCTCACCGGGCACGGCTTCGAGCCCCCGGCCCCGGCCCCCTCCTGGGGCCACCTGGACCGCGAGCCCGCACCGAAGACATCCAAGACACCCGCACCGACGGACACGGCCGCCCCCACCATCGCCGTCCTCTACTACCGCGCGCACCACATGAGCGGCAACACGGCGTTCGCCGCCGCGCTCTGCGACGCCATCGAGGCGGCCGGCGGCAGGCCCCTGCCCCTCTACGTGGCGTCCCTCCGCGCCCCCGAGCCCGAACTCATCGAGGAGCTCCGCGCCGCGGACGTCATCGTGACGACGGTGCTGGCGGCGGGCGGCGCCGGCGGCGCCAAGCCGGCCGATGCGGGCGCGGGCGGCGACGACGAGGCGTGGGACGCGGGCGCCCTCACCGACCTGGACGTACCGATCATCCAGGCGCTGTGTCTGACGGCGCCCCGCTCCGACTGGGAGCAGAACGACGAGGGGGTCTCGCCGCTGGACGCGGCCAGCCAGATCGCCGTTCCGGAGTTCGACGGGCGGCTCATCACCGTCCCGTTCTCCTTCAAGGAGATCGACGCCGACGGCCTGCCGTCCTATGTGGCGGACCCGGAGCGCGCGGCGCGCGTCGCGGGCATCGCCGTCCGCCATGCCCGGCTGCGCCGTATCCCGGCGTCCGAGAAGCGGCTGGCCCTCGTGCTGTCGGCGTACCCGACCAAGCACTCCCGGATCGGCAACGCGGTCGGTCTCGACACCCCGGCCAGCGCGGTGGCGCTGCTGCACCGCCTCCGGGCGGAGGGCTACGACTTCGGCGCCGCCGACATCCCCGGCCTCGTCCCCGAGGACGGGGAGCACACCGGTGACGCCCTCATCAGGGCCCTCATCGAGGCGGGCGGCCACGACCAGGACTGGCTCACCGAGGAGCAGCTGGCCAAGAACCCGGTCCGCATCCCGGCGGCCGACTACCGCCGCTGGTACGCCACCCTCCCGCAGGAGCTGCGCGACGCCGTGGAGGAGCACTGGGGCCCGCCGCCGGGCGAGATGTTCGTCGACCGTACGCACAACCCCGAAGGCGACATCGTCCTGGCGGCCCTGCGCCACGGCAACCTGCTCGTCCTCATCCAGCCGCCCCGCGGCTTCGGCGAGAACCCCATCGCCATCTACCACGACCCGGACCTGCCGCCCTCGCACCACTACTTGGCGGCCTACCGCTGGATCGCCGCCCCCCGGTCCGACGGGGGCTTCGGCGCCGACGCGATGATCCACCTGGGCAAGCACGGCAACCTGGAGTGGCTGCCCGGCAAGAACGCGGGCCTGTCCGCGGCCTGCGCCCCGGACGCCGCGCTGGGCGATCTGCCGCTGGTCTACCCGTTCCTGGTCAACGACCCGGGCGAGGGCACGCAGGCCAAGCGCCGGGTGCACGCCACCCTCGTCGACCACCTGGTGCCGCCGATGGCCCGCGCCGACTCCTACGGCGACATCGCCCGGCTCGAACAACTCCTGGACGAGTACGCCCAGATCAGCTCCATGGACCCGGCCAAGCTGCCGGCGATCCGCGCCCAGATCTGGACGCTCATCCAGGCGGCCAGGCTCGACCACGACCTCGGCCTGGAGGAGCGCCCCGACGACGACGGCTTCGACGACTTCCTCCTCCACGTCGACGGCTGGCTGTGCGAGGTCAAGGACGCGCAGATCCGCGACGGGCTGCACGTCCTGGGCGCCGCTCCGGCCGGCGAGGACCGCGTCAACCTGGTTCTGGCCATCCTGCGCGCCCGCCAGATCTGGGGCGGCCAAAGCACCCTGCCCGGTCTGCGCGAGGCCCTCGGCCTGGACGAGTCCGCCGCCACCCGCACCACCTCCGACGAGGCGGAGGCGAAGGCCCGCGCGCTGGTCGAGGCGATGGAGGCCGCGGACTGGGACCCGCAGGCGGTGTCCCGCGCAGCCGCCGGCCACCCGCAGCAGGTGGCCGACATCCTCGACTTCGCAGCCCGCGAGGTCGTACCCCGGCTCGCCGCCACCACCGCCGAGCTGGACCACACCGTCCACGCGCTGAACGGCGGCTTCGTACCGGCGGGCCCGTCCGGCTCGCCCCTGCGCGGACTGGTCAACGTGCTGCCGACGGGGCGCAACTTCTACTCCGTCGACCCCAAGGCCGTCCCCTCCCGCCTCGCGTGGGAGACGGGCCAGGCACTGGCCGACTCCCTCCTGGAGCGCTACCGCACGGACAACGGGACCTGGCCCACCTCCGTCGGCCTCTCCCTGTGGGGCACCAGCGCCATGCGCACCGCGGGCGACGACATCGCCGAGGCCCTCGCGCTGCTGGGCGTCCGCCCGGTGTGGGACGACGCCTCCCGCCGCGTCACGGGCCTGGAGCCCATCCCGTACGAGGAACTGGGCCGCCCCCGTATCGACGTCACCCTCCGCATCTCCGGCTTCTTCCGCGACGCGTTCCCGCACGCCGTGGCGCTGCTGGACGACGCGGTCCGGCTGGCCGCCTCGCTCGACGAGCCGGACGAGGCCAACCACGTACGCGCCCACACCCAGCAGGACCTGCGCGAACACGGCGACGAACGCCGCGCCACCACCCGCATCTTCGGCTCCCGCCCCGGCACCTACGGCGCGGGCCTGCTCCAGCTGATCGACTCCCGCGACTGGCGCACCGACGCCGACCTCGCCGAGGTCTACACCGTCTGGGGCGGCTACGCCTACGGACGCGACCTCGACGGCCGCCCCGCGCGGGGCGAGATGGAGACGGCGTACAAGCGCATCGCCGTCGCCGCCAAGAACACCGACACCCGCGAACACGACATCGCCGACTCCGACGACTACTTCCAGTACCACGGCGGCATGGTCGCCACCGTGCGGGCGCTGCGCGGCACCGCGCCCGAGGCGTACATCGGCGACTCCACCCGCCCCGAGACGGTGCGCACCCGCACCCTCGTGGAGGAGACCTCCCGCGTCTTCCGCGCCCGGGTGGTCAACCCCAAGTGGATCGAGGCGATGCGCCGCCACGGCTACAAGGGCGCCTTCGAACTGGCCGCCACCGTCGACTACCTCTTCGGCTACGACGCCACCACCGGCGTGGTCGCCGACTGGATGTACGACAAACTCACCGAGACCTACGTCCTGGACGAGACCAACCGCGCCTTCCTCCAGGAGTCCAACCCCTGGGCCCTGCACGGCATCGCCGAGCGCCTGCTGGAGGCCGAGTCCCGCGGCATGTGGTCCAAGCCCGACCCGGCCACCCTCGACGCGCTGCGCCAGATCTACCTGGAGACGGAAGGCGAACTGGAACAGGACGAGTGACTTCTCGATCCCTCAACTCCCTTCTCTGGTAGGCGAGTTACTCGTGTGAAAGGAGTGCGTCAGTCGGGCGTCGGAGGCATACTCTCCGCCCATGAGACGGAAACTCGGGTACAAGGCCGTCACCGCGGTGGCGGCCGCCCTCGCCTGCGTATGGATGGCGGCCGGATCGGCCCCGGCCGACGAGACGCCCTCGGAAGACGCATGCCGGGTGACGGACTACACCATGCCGACCGGGGACTGCGGAGACTTCCGTCAGGTGTTCGCGGAGAACTTCAACGGCGACACCGTGCCGGTCGGCTCGTTCTCCGACTGCGACCACAACGTCGACACGGCCGACGCCTACTGCGGCGGCCTCAGCGGTGAATACCGCGCCAACTGGTGGGCGTACCCGACCGGGTGGTACGACACAGCCCACCCGAACAACCACAGCAACGGCAACGACCGCGAGAGGGGCGGCGAGTACCGCGCCGACAAGACCGTCTCCGTCTCCCCCTCCGGCTACGACGGCACCGGCACCATGAAGGTCGACATGTACCGGCCGCAGACCGGCGACGACAACTACGTCGCCACCGTGGTCCCCCGCAAGTGCATGGACCGCGCGTACGGCAAGTACACCGAGCGCTTCAAGGTCACCCGGATGGACCCCGGCTTCAAGGCGGCGCACCTCTTCTACGAGGAGCCCCACGAGATGGACTTCCCCGAGGCGGGCGGCAACTTCAACGACGACACCATCTCCGCCTTCACCCACCCCAGCGAGGAGAACGTCGACACCGGCGCCTCCTGGACCACCCCGCACACCACCTCCATCGAGTGGACCCCGGGCAAGGTCAAGTACTTCCTCGACGGCAAGCTGGTCAAGACCGCCACCCGCGACATCTCCTCCTCACCGATGGACTGGGCCCTCCAGAACGAGTCGGCCCTCTCCGGCCCCTACGCGGCCCCCGGCGCCCACGCCACGATCGAGACGACGTGGGTGACGTGCTACACGTACAACCCCTGACGGCTGGAGGGGGTGGCGGCCGGTAGCCGGCCACTCGACTACGGGTCAGCCCTGCTCGGCGGTGCGGCGGTGCGGCGGTACGGCGGTTGTCGGTACGGCGGTACGGCCACCCTTTCTCGGCGGTTTGGCGGCTCGGCGGTCCGGCTGTCCCCGCTCGGCGGCCCGGCTGATCGGCTATCCGTCGATCAGCTCCCGCACCCGCGCGGCCGACCAACTCCCGGCCGCCCCCGGCGCCCCGGCGAGGTACGCGGCCACCGTGCCGATGCTCCAGGCGCCGGTCTCGCACAACCCGGTGGCCAGGTACCGGAGATACCTGGCCACCGGAACCACATGGGTCACCTCCGCCACCGTCCACGGTGCGGTGAACGTCACGACCGGATAACCATCCAGCTCCCCGGGGCTCACCAGCGTCTCGTACCGGCCCTCTCCCAGCGACGCCCGACCGCGGCCGAGCACCTCGGCGAGGTCCAGGTCGGCACCCGGCTCGCGGCCCATCTCCTGGGCCGCGACATCGGAGAACTGGGCGGGCGTCAGTAGATGGGCGACCGCGAGGGTCGTTCCCTGCGCATCGGGATCGTGGAAAGCCCGCCCACCGCCCCACACGGGCGAGGTCGTCGCGAAGTACAGCACCCCCGGCAGCTCGACGGGCACCGACCGCGTCGGCATCCGCCCGTCCCGGCACCCCGGATAACTCCGCGCAGCCCCCTCCGGCCGCCCCCCGCAGATATACGCCCGCAACCGCTCCCGATGCGCATTGGACCCGTAGGCGGCGTACCAGATCCTCTCCGGCACCTCCACCCGAGTCTCCGCCGGCCGCACCACCCGCACCGCTTCCTCCACGCGCCCTGCCGTCACTGTCGCTGACCGTTCTATGATCGCTACTCCGTGTACGAGGGGCGGGCCGGAAGGAGGCCGCCGCTCCGGGCGGTGTCGCATGGGGGGGGCGTGTATGGCGGCTGGTGGATCGGCGTCGCGGCGGGCGCAGGAAGCACGGCGACAGGAGCGTTTGCTCCGGGAGCAGTGGCAGGCGGCCCGCGAGGAGGCCCGTAGGTGGGAGGCCGCCAGCGAAGGGGAACGCCGGATCGCCGCCCAGCTGTTGGTGCTTACAGCGCGCGGATGGCGGCTGCTGGTGGACCGCAAGTGGCCGGGAACCCGTGCTGCGAACGTGGACATGCTGCTGGTCGGTCCCGGCGGGGTATTCGTCATCGACGTCAAGAACTGGCGCACCGCACCGGAGACCACCGGCGGGAAACTCCGCGCTGGGGGCGAGCAGCGCGACCCCCACGTGACGAAACTGTTGGCCGTGACAAAGGCGGCCGAGGGAGCAGTGGCGTCGTTGGGTATGTCGCCCGTGGCGGTCCAGCCGCTGATGGTCTTCGCCGGGCACCGTCTCGACGCCGAGGTGGGCCGGGTCCGGCTGCTGGGGGAGCGCGAGGTGGGCCCAACGTTGCTGTCGGAACGGCACCGGCTGCGCGCGGAGTCCGTGCGGGCCATAGCGGATCACCTGGACCGGGTCTTCCCGGAGTACGAAGGCTCCTCGGTGAACCCCTCCGTAACCCCCTCGGGAGCCGATCCGTCGTCGCTCGCCGAGCCGGGCGCCGCCGGTAAGGCGGCCGCACCTCGGTCGGAGCAGCCCGACGGCCTCTTCGACCTCGAAGGACTCCGCGAAGCAGCCGTCGACGCCGCGCTGCGCGCCCCCATCGAGCAGTGGATGTCCTTCCTCCACCCCGACCAGGTCGCCCTCGTACGCCGCAACTGGACAGGCCCAGCGCGGATCAGCGGCCCGGCGGGCACCGGCAAGACGGTTGTCGGCCTGCACCGTACAGCCAGGCTCGCCAGGCACACCACGGGCCGTGTGTTGTACGTCACCTTCGCCAACAACCTTCCGCGAGTACAGGCCACCTTTCTCAGAACCATGTCCCCCTCTGTCGCCGACCGGGTGGACTTCCGCAGCCTGCACTCCTGGGCGAAGGAGTTTCTGCAGGAGGGCGGAATTCCCGTTCGGCTGGATCGCGGCAAGGCTCTGACCGCCTTCAACCTCGCGTGGAAATGGACGGGCAGGGAGAGCGTGCTGACCGAAATCGACCCGGACCACCGGTACTGGAAGGAGGAGATAGACCACGTCATCAAGGGCCGGGGCATCACTTCATTCGAGGAGTACGCCACCGTCCCGCGCCGACGCCGCCGCTCGAGCCTCCGCCGGGTTCACCGCCAAGCCGTCTGGCGCCTGTACGAGGCGTACGAGCAGCACCGCACCGAACGTGGTTTCCACGACTTCAACGACGTGCTCTCCCTCGCCCTGGCAGAAGCCCGCCGCCGTACGGAAGAAGGACAGCGCCCGTACGCGGCCGTGGTCGTGGACGAGGTGCAGGACCTGACACTGGTCGGCGTGCAACTCCTTCACACCCTCGTCGGTGACGCCCCCAACGGCCTGCTCCTGGTCGGCGACGGTCAGCAAGCCGTCTACCCGGGGGGCTTTCGGCTCTCCGATGCCGGGATCGACATCCGTGGCGACCGTGGACAGGTGCTGCACACCAACTACCGCAACCGCCGCGAAATTCTGGAGGCAGCGCTGGAGGTGGTCGCCGACGACACCTTCGAGGACATCGACGGACTGCGCACACCAGGCCGTCGCAACGTCGATTTGACCTACCACGACGGCGAAGTGATCCGCGTCGTCGAACCGACGCAGGCGGCACACGACCAGGCGCTCGTCCAGGCCCTGCACGCCCTCCCACCCGGAGCGCTCCCCGACACCGCCGTCCTGTGCCCCTCCATACGCGCAATCGACCACTACCACCGGCTCCTCGAACGGGAGGGCATTCCGGTATGCCCGCTGGACCGGTACGACGGCCACCCGGTCGACGCCGTCAAAATCGGCAGCTATCTGCGAGCGAAGGGACTCGAGTTCAAACGGGTCTTCCTGCCGGACCACGACGCGGCAGTCCCGCAGGCCCCGGAATCGGTTTCGCTCCCGGGCCCGGATGCGAACCGTCGGCCTTCGTACGAGACAGCCATGGAACGCAGCGAACTCGCCCGCAGCCAGCTCTTCGTCGCCATGACCCGCGCCCGCGATGTGCTGTGGCTGGGAAGCGTGAGGCACCGCCCAGGCTGCGCTCGCTGACGCCCGTGAGGCGAGAAGGACCGGACTATCCCGCCGCCTCGGAGCTCTTGTAGTAGTCGCGGCAGAAAGCCACCAGGTCGTCGGCGTGAGTGGCGCCGTACTCCGACGGCGACGAGCTCTCGACGACCTCGATGATCTGATGCGCCGAGGCCGACCGATACCCCATCGCGCTGGTGCCCTCGGTGACGGTCACTCCCCAGTACTTCACCAGAACCGGGGACCGCTGGAAGGAGCGGTAGGTCTTCGTATCGCGCAGATCCCGATCGGTGATCTCCACATTCAGCCCCTCGGCGATGGCTTTCCTGGCATAGGCCACAGCCGCGTCGAGATCCAGCGTGTAGAAGGTCAACGGCCGCCCGTTGGACTGGCGAGGGATCGACATGCGGGCACCCTACGGACGCCGGCCCGCCTCAAGACCTCTTCGAGCCAACCCCGACCCCACCCGGACTCCCGCCCTCCCTCACGAACAGCCCACTCTGCCCACAACCCCACCGAAACACCTCCCCTGACCGGGTGTCTCAATGACGCCGCCGCTTCAGGAACGGGTGATAGAGCCTCTGCTCCTCAGGCGGGCCCCGGAGGAGTGGCCTACCTGCCAGCCCAGGCAGGCCACAAGTCATGCTCCGAACGCCCCAGCGACAATCCGCTGCCGGCTCTTAGTGGTCGTTGAAATAGATGTAGTACCCCGGGTTCGGGTTGTTCGACGGCTCGTACGAGACCGTGAAGCCGATGTCGTGGTTCTCCGGGAGGTTGTACTTGCCGCCGTCCGACGCGTGGCGGTAGCTGCACTTCCCGTCGTTCTTGGTGTCGGTGAGGCTGTACAGGAAGTCGTTGGTCATCTCGTCGTAGACGTTGACCCACGCCTTCTTGCCGTCACTGTCGATGTCGCAGACCTTCACATGGTCGCCGTGCTCTTCGAAGTACGCCGACGCGGCCTTGTCACCCTTGTCCCCCGAGTACATCGGCCCGTGGTCCCAGTTGATCGCCTGAGCAGAGCCCGGCGACATGGCCACAACGAACGCCCCCATGGCCAGTGCGGATATCCCGCCCTGAACGATTCGCTTGATGCGCAACCCGATCTCCTAGCTTTCGCGGTTTCAGCCGCATGAGGCTAACCGCGGGAACCGCACCGGAAGCCCTCACCGGACGAGCGCGCCGAGAAGTCGTGACACGGCGGTGACACTCGTCCCCGTCAGCCCCCCAATGGCGGCCGCACCGAGCGAGGGGCGCGCCCAAGACCCCCAGGACACGGAGTGGCCCCTGTAATCGACCACGCGCTCTCCGCAACCAGACCAGAGCCGTTCGGGGCGCAGTTCTCCACCCCCCCCAGTCGGTCATCCCACACACGACTCAGGGCCGGTCTCCCTCTCGGAAAACCGGCCCTGATCTGTTTCTTCTCTGTCGGGGTGGCGGGATTTGAACCCACGACCTCTTCGTCCCGAACGAAGCGCGCTGCCAAGCTGCGCTACACCCCGAAGCAACGACGACTACTTTAGCCCAGGTGGGCGCTGAGGCGAAATCGGGTTTCGAGGGGGTGGGGGAGGGCCGGAGGGGAGGGGGTGGGGGTCAGGTCTCGCGGGGGGTGAGGGTGAGGAGGGTGGCCTCCGGGGGGCAGGCGAAGCGGACGGGGGTGTAGCGGTTGGTGCCGCAGCCCGCGCTGACGTGGAGGTAGGACTCGCGGCCGCCCGCGCGGTGGGTGGAGAGGCCCTTTACGCGGTCGGTGTCGATGTCGCAGTTGGTGACGAGGGCGCCGTAGAAGGGGATGCAGAGCTGGCCGCCGTGGGTGTGGCCGGCCAGGATCAGTGGGTAGCGGTCGGCGGTGAACGCGTCGAGTACGCGCAGGTACGGAGCGTGTACGACGGCGAGGGAGAGGTCCGCGTCGGCGTCGGGGCCGCCGGCGACCTCGCCGTAGCGGTCCCGCTTGATGTGCGGGTCGTCCAGTCCGGTCAGGGCGATCTCCTGGCCGCCGTCCAGCTTGAGGCGGCCCCTGGTGTTGGTCAGGCCGACCCAGCCGGCGGAGTCGAAGGCGTCCCGCAGTTCTTCCCACGGGTTGTGGACGACGCCGACGGCCGGGGGATTCCCGTTCAGGCCGTGCTTGCCGGTCGCCTTCTCCTTGAGGTACTTGGCGGGGTTGCGCAGCTTGGGCCCGTAGTAGTCGTTCGAGCCGAAGACGTAGGCGCCCGGGTACTCCATCAACGGGCCGAGGGCGTCGAGGACTTCGGGGACGCCCTCGGGGTCGGAGAGGTTGTCCCCGGTGTTGATCACGAAGTCGGGCCGCAGTCCGGCCAGCTCCTGCAGCCACCGCCGCTTCTTGCGCTGGCCGCAGACCATGTGGATGTCGGAGATCTGCAGGACGCGCAGCGGGTGCATACCGGGAGGCAGTACGGGCACCGAGACCCGTCGCAAGCGGAACGAACGTACTTCGACACCCGCCGCGTACCCGACGCAGGCCGCGCCGAGCGCTGTGATGCCGACAGCTGTCTTCAAGGGGATCCGGTATCGCGCGCGCATGGCCCCATGGTCGCAGAAGCGGAAGGCCGGTCGCAGACCTGGGAGCTGGCCCCGCAGGCCCCTGTGGAGGCGCCGGCGCAGGCCTTTGAAGCCTTGCCGGGGGGCAGGGCCGGAGAGCCGCTCGGCACGGATATGGGGGGGCGGTCGGCGGGGCGATCCTGGCACACTGACTCCCATGACCACGCTCAAGTCCCGGCTGCAGGACGACCTGACCGCAGCGATCAAGGAGCGCGACGAGCTCCGTTCCGCCACTCTCCGGATGACCCTTGCCGCGATCACGAAGGAGGAGGTCGCGGGCACCAGCGCGCGCGAGCTCTCCGACGACGAGGTGCAGAAGGTGATCACGCGCGAGGCCAAGAAGCGGCGTGAGGCGGCGGAGGCGTTCGCGGGCGGGGGCCGTACCGAGCAGGCGGAGCGGGAGCGGGCCGAGGGTGAGGTGCTGGCGGACTACCTGCCCAAGCAGCTGACGGACGAGGAGCTGGACGCGCTGGTCACCGAGGCCGTCGAGGAGGCCCGCGCATCCGGTGCCGAGGGGCCGAAGGCGATGGGTGCCGTCATGAAGATCGTGAATCCGAAGGTCGCGGGCCGCGCGGAGGGCGGCCGGGTGGCGGCAGCCGTCAAGAAGCGGCTGGCGGGCTGACGGGCCCCGGTCGGCGGGACGGCCGGCCGTTCTGGTCGTCCCGGCCGCTCACAGTGGGCCCGGGGGCCATGAGGGGCCGCGGGGTCCGAGCCGTTCGGGGCGACCGTGGAGACGACCGTACGAGATGTGTAAGGGGCGCCCTCCCAAGGAGGGCGCCCCTTACACGTGGGCCGTCGGCCCTGTGCGCGTGCTACGGGAAGCCGCCGGCACCCGCGTCCCAGCCGCCTCCCCCGTCGGCGCCACCACCGTCGGCACCGCCGCCTCCGTTGCCGCCTCCGTTCCCGTTGCCACCGGGCCAGCCGCCGCCCCCGATGCCGCCGGGGTCACCGGTGCCGCCGCCTCCCCCGATGGCGTCGCCGCCGCCGATCACGTCCGGCGGTACGGTCACGTCCGGCCACGGGTCGGGCGGCTTGTTGTCTCCGGCGTCGTCGTCCGGTTTCGGCGGGGACGGCGGCTTGGAGGGCGTGCGGGGCTTCTTGCCGCCGTCCCGGATGGGTACGTGGTGGAAGTCCGGTGCGGCCTCGCCGGCCAGTGCGCCCGCCATCGCGTCCCGCCAGATCGGACCGGGCACCTCGCCACCGAAGACCTTGTCGTAGGGGCGTCCGCCGATGGTGATGTCGACCATCCGCACCCGGTGCTCCGGGTCGCCGACCCAGACGGCGCCGGACATGTTCGGGGTGTAGCCCACGAACCAGGCGGCGTACCGCTGGTCGGTGGTACCCGTCTTGCCGGCGCTGTCGCGGCCGCTGAGGCCCGCCTTCTTACCGGTGCCGTCCTCGACCACGCCGCGCAGCAGCGAGTTGACCGTGTCGGCCGTCTTGGTCTTCATCGCGCGCTTGCACGACGTCTTGGGGACATCCAGCTTCTTGCCCTGCGCGTCGGTGATCGACTCGATGGCGACGGGGGTGCAGTGCACGCCGCGGTTGGCGAAGGTGGCGTACCCCTCGGCCATCGTCAGCGGCGACATCTCCTGGGTGCCGAGCGAGATCGACGGCACCTGGTCGATCTTCTTGCCGTCGGCGCGCTCGATGCCCATCTTCTGCGCCATGTTCGTCACCGGGCAGATGCCGATGTCGCTTATCAGCTGGACGAAGTAGGTGTTGACCGACTTCGCGGTCGCCTCCTTCATCCGGTAGGGGCCGACCTCGCTGCTGTTCTCGTTCTCCACCGGGGCCTTGCCGCGCCACTTGCCCTTGCACCTGTCGACCGGCGAGGGGTACTGCATGCGGTACGGGGAGGAGTAGGACTTGTAGGGGCTCATCCCCTTGTCCAGCGCGGCCGCGGCGATCACGGGTTTGAACGTCGACCCCGGCTGGTAGCCGGCGCCGCCCCCCATGGACCTGTCCACCGAGAGGTTTATCTGCGTCTCGTGCTTCTGGAAGCCGTACGGGCGCGACTGCCCCATGCCCAGGATCTTTCCGGTGCCCGGCTGCACTATCGTCGCGGCGGTGGCGACCTTGTCCGACTTGTTCACATGGGACTCGATCGACTTCTGCACCGACCGCTGCGCCTTCGGGTCGAGCGTGGTCTTGATGGTCAGACCGCCCCGGTTCCACCGCTTGGCGCGCTCTTTGCGGGTCTTGCCGAACGTCTCGTCGTTCAGGAAGACCTCGCGTACGTAGTCGCAGAAGAAGCCCGCGCCCATGGTGGCGGTGATACAGCCGTTCTTGGGGCGGCTGACATCCAGCCCGAGAGGCTTCTTCTTCGCGGCCTCGGCCTCCTTGCGGGTGATGTCCTTGTGCAAGGCCATCTTGTTGAGCACGGTGTTGCGCCGCTTGGTCGCCTCGTCCTCATGGATGACCGGGTCGTACCGGCTCGGCGACTGGACGATGCCCGCCAGCAGCGCGGACTGCTCCAGGTTCAGATCCTTGGCCGACTTGGAGAAATAGCGCTGTGCGGCCGCTTCGACGCCGTACGCCTGCTGGCCGAAGAAGGTGATGTTGAGGTAGTTCTCCAGGATCTTCTTCTTGCCCAGCTCCTCCTCGACCTGGATCGCGTACTTCAGCTCCTTGATCTTGCGGCCGATGGTCTGCTGGGTGGCCTGCGCGACCTTCTCCGGGTCGTTGCCGGCCTCCTCGACGAAGACGTTCTTGACGTACTGCTGGGTGAGCGTCGAGGCACCCTGGGAGACCTGGCCCGACTGCGCGTTGCGGTTGAGCGCCCGCAGTACGCCCTTGAGGTCGACGGCGCCGTGCTGGTAGAAGCGCGCGTCCTCGATGGCGACGATGGCCTTGCGCATGTACGGCGAGATGTCCTTGAGGTCGACGACCGTGCGGTCGCGGGAGTAGACCTTGGCGATCTCGCCGCCCTCGTTGTCCAGTATCGTCGTGCGCTGGCTGAGCGGCGGGCGCTTGAGATTGACCGGCAGCTCGTCGAAGCCCTCGACGGTGCCTTTGGTCGCCAGGCCGAGCGTCCCGACAGCGGGCAGCGCGAGCCCGGCCATCACCATCCCCGCCAGCACACTCACGCCGACGAACTTGGCGATCTGCTGGGGCTTGCCGACTCCGCTGCCCGCGCGCTTCTTAGCCATGAGTAAGAGCGTACGACGTGACGGTGTCAGGGCACCGGCGGGGAAGCGTGGCAAACGCCGGACAGGGCCGCGCGGGGTCGCCTAAGCTGCGGTCGTTGTCACTCTGACACCTCCCATCACCCCTCATCACCCCCCCGCTTCCTCCACTCAGAGTCTCCTCAGTGCTTCCGACTCACTCCGTTGGGTGATGTGGCGCGCACGCATAGTCCGTTCGGGCCATGCAAGATTGGGCCCGAAGGGGGTGTTGCGTGCTGTGCGCTCTTCCGTAACGTCCTCAACTGGCAACGGTGAATATGCCGTTCGCCGCCGTGGGGGAGCCTCGATTCGGGAGAGGACGGCACCGGCAATGAGCTGGGTAACAGACTGGAGCGCGCAGGCTGCCTGCCGCTCCACGGATCCGGACGAACTGTTTGTGCAGGGCGCCGCGCAGAACCGCGCGAAGGCCGTGTGCACGGGCTGCCCGGTCCGCACGGAATGTCTCGCCGACGCTCTGGACAACCGCGTGGAGTTCGGAGTGTGGGGAGGAATGACCGAGCGTGAGCGGAGAGCCTTGCTGCGCCGCCGCCCGACGGTCACCTCCTGGCGACGCCTGTTGG
Organism: Streptomyces smyrnaeus; assembly: GCF_017676345.1. GTDB lineage: Bacteria > Actinomycetota > Actinomycetes > Streptomycetales > Streptomycetaceae > Streptomyces > Streptomyces smyrnaeus. Next base: position 524,137 of record NZ_JAFFZM010000002.1, read on the forward strand.
AGACGGCGCGCTCGGAGTACGAGCGCAGCACCGGAGTGGTGCTGCCGGTCGATGTGGAGCTCGAGGCGGACGAGCACGAACGGTACGCCGCGGTGGGCTGACCATCTGGCGGAACGGTACTGCGGTACGCCGAAGGGTGTTGCGGTACGCCGAGCGGTGCTGCGGTACGCCGAACGGTACTGCGGTAGGTGGAGCCGTACCGCGCATGCGGAGCGGTACCGCGGGAACGGAGGCGCCACGCCGGGGCCTGGCCTGACGGCCTCGGGCTCCTGTGGCCGGCGGCCGGGCTGCCGTCTCATGCGCCGCGTAGGTGCTGCCGTGTGCCCGGGCGGCCCGGCGGACGAGTGCGACCCGGCGGACGAGTGCGGTCCGGGCGGCGCAGTGCGCGGTCAGTCCGTGCCTGTGGAGGCACGGCGGTGCTGGTCGGCGAGCCGCCCGCCGATGGTGCGCAGGCTGTCCAGATCGTGTACGTCACCGGGCAGCGCGGCCACCTGGGCCAGCGGCACGTCCGGGTGCAGCGCCGTGAAGCGGTCACGGGTGCGCCGCTCGCGCGCCAGCAGCCGCATGCGGTCGGCGTGCAACCGCAGCAGCCCCGCAGCCAGCACGGCGACGTCTTCGTCGTCGCCGGTGGCATCCGGAGCGGACGCGCGGTCGGCCGCCGACCGCGCGTCAGGGATCGTTCGCTCTGTCGTCTCGGTCGTCTCGTTCCCCCCAAGTGTGGTGACGGACCGGGCTGGACCGGGACTCTCGGAGGCGGGGGAGCCGTCCTCGGGATCCGCTGGACCGGCCGATGGAGCGTCGCGATGCAGAATCTTCCCCCGCCGGCGATCCACAATGCCGCCTTCTTCAAGATTTTCGGCCGCCGCGACGGCCCGCTCGGCGCTCAGTCCCGCCGCGTCGCTGTCGTGCACCCGGTTGAGCACCAGCCCGGCCAACGGCATCCGGTCCGCGGCCAGCCGTTCCACGAAATAGGCGGCCTCGCGCAGGGCGTCCCGTTCCGGCGCCGCGACGACGAGGAAGGCGGTGCCGGGGGCCTGCAGCAGCCGGTAGGTCGCGTCCGCGCGGGTGCGGAAGCCGCCGAACATGGTGTCCATGGCGGCCACGAAGGTCTGCACGTCCCGCAGCAGGCCCGCACCCAGCAGCTTGTTGAGGGCGCCGGTGAAGAGGGAGAGCCCGGCCATGCCGAGGTTCACCACCTTCATTCCGGCTCGGCCGCCGACCCGGGCCGGCGCCATCATCAGCTTGATGAACTTCCCGTCCAGGAACGAGCCGAGGCGCTTGGGCGCGTCCAGGAAGTCCAGTGCGGAACGGGAGGGCGGGGTGTCCACGACGATCAGGTCCCACTCGTCCCCGGCGCGCAGTTGGCCGAGTTTCTCCATCGCCATGTACTCCTGCGTACCGGCGAACCCGGTGGAGAGCGACTGGTAGAACGGGTTCTCCAGGATCGCCTTGGCGCGGTCGGGGTCGGCGTGCGTCTCGACGATCTCGTCGAACGTGCGCTTCATGTCGAGCATCATGGCGTGCAGTTCGCCGCCTGCCGCCTTGTCGATGCCGGGGACCTCGCGCGGGGTGTTGTCCAGTTCGGACAGGCCCATGGACTGTGCGAGCCGCCGTGCGGGGTCGATGGTCAGTACGACGGTCCGGCGGCCGCGCTCGGCGGCGCGTACGCCCAGGGCCGCGGCCGTGGTGGTCTTGCCGACGCCTCCGGAGCCGCAGCAGACGACGATCCGTGTCGTCGGGTCGTCCAGCAGAGGGTCGATCTCCAGCGCTTCGGCGTCCAACACGTCCGAGCTCGGTACGTCGGCGCTCGGTGCGTCGGTGTCCGGTGCGCCGGTGTCCGGAGTGTCGGCGTCCGAAACGTCGGCGTCCAGCGCTTCGGCGTCCAGCGGCGTGGCCATGGATGCCTCTCCTTCCCCGAAGGTCGCGGGTGGCACGGGCGTCTGCTGCGCCTTGGGAGTTCGCGGTGTCTCGGCGGTCCGCGGTGGCCGCGGTGGCTTGGAGGGCCGCTTCCGCGGGGTCTGCGCGGGGTCTGGGCTCACGGGCGCGCGCCGTCCGTCCCGGACGTCAGCCATTGGCCGCGCAGCTCGCGGGCGAGCCCGTACAGGCCCGCGAGCTCGACGCCCTCGCTGAGCAGGCCGAGTTCCCGTACCGGCAGCCCCTGCGCGGACAGCTCCGCGCGCAGTCCGCGCTCCAGCTCCACCCGCTCGGCGTGCTCCCTGCCCTGCTCCAGCAGTGGGGCTACGAGACGTTCGGCACGTCCTCCACGGCGCGCGCCCCCGAGCCCGGCGCGTGCGAAGGCGCGCGCTATCTCGTCCGTGCGCTCCTGAGCCGACAGCAGCTGCTCCTCGCCCGGCAGCTGGGGGCGCACCATGTTGACCACGACGGAGGTGGCGGGCAGCCCCGTGGCCCGTAGCTCGGCGATGCCGTCGACCGTCTCCTGGACCGGCATCTCCTCCAGCAGCGTCACCAGGTGCACTGCCGTCTCCGGCGACTTGAGGAGGCGCATGACGGCCTGCGCCTGGTTGTGCACGGGGCCCACCTTGGCGAGCCCCGCCACCTCCTCGTTGACGCCGAGGAAGCGCGCGATGCGGCCGGTGGGCGGCGCGTCCATCACCACGGCGTCGTAGACGGGCCGCTGCTGCTTGTCCCTGCGGCGCACCGCCTCGCACGCCTTACCGGTCAGCAGTACGTCCCGCAGGCCGGGCGCGATGGTGGTCGCGAAGTCGATGGCCCCCAGTCGTTTGAGGGCGCGGCCGGCGCTGCCGAGCTTGTAGAACATCTGGAGGTAGTCCAGCAGCGCCCGCTCGGCGTCGATGGCCAGTGCGTACACCTCGCCGTTGCCGTGGGAGACGGCGATCTTCCGCTCCTCGTACGGCAGCGGCTCCGTCTCGAAGAGTTGTGCGACGCCCTGGCGGCCCTCCACCTCGACGAGCAGCGTCCGTCGGCCGCCGTGTGCCAGGGCCAGCGCGAGTGCGGCGGCGACCGTGGTCTTACCGGTCCCGCCCTTGCCGGTCACTACGTGAAGCCTGCTCACGGCTGGGAGCCTAATTCGTTGCCCGGGGCTCCGGCGAGACCGGTCGTCGTCGGCCGTCCGCCCGGTGCTCGCGGCGGCTCCGCGCGCGGCTGTGTTCGTTAGGGTCTCCCCATGACGAAGTGGGAATACGCAACCGTGCCGCTCCTTGTGCACGCGACCAAGCAGATCCTCGACACCTGGGGCGAGGACGGCTGGGAACTGGTCCAGGTCGTACCCGGGCCGAACAACCCCGAACAGCTGGTGGCCTACCTGAAGCGGGAGAAGCAGGCGTGAGCGCGGTCGAGGACAAGCTCGCCCAGCTCGGACTGGCCCTGCCCGAGACCGCCACCCCTGCCGGGGCGTACGTACCGGCGGTGCAGACCGGCCGGTACGTGTACACCGCGGGCCAGGTTCCGCTGGTGAACGGCACCCTTCCGACCAGCGGCAAGGTCGGCGCGGAGGTCACCCCCGAGGAGGCGAAGGACCTGGCGCGGACGGCGGCGCTGAACGCACTGGCCGCCGTCAAGTCCGTGGCCGGGGACCTCGACCGGATCGCACGCGTCGTCAAGGTCACCGGTTTCGTCGCCTCCGCACCGGACTTCACCGGCCAGCCCGGCGTCATCAACGGTGCCAGCGAGCTGCTGGGCGAGGTGCTGGGCGCCGCCGGCAAGCACGCCCGCAGCGCGGTGGGCGTCGCGGTGCTGCCGCTGGACGCGCCGGTCGAGGTCGAGATGCAGGTCGAGCTCACCGACTGAGCCGGCCCGCCGGACTCGATGGAGGGGGACTCCTGCTTGCCCGCCGCGAACTCTTCGGCCGTAGGTGCTCAGCCACGGCCGGGATGAGTTCAGCCACGGCCGGGATGAGTGACGGTACCGGGCACCACCGGCTGAGGTGGGTGTGCCCGGTACCGCCGGTCGGCCGGTTGTCAGCCGGTCAGCCGGTTGTCAGGTGGTTGTCAGCTGGGCAGGAGTGCCTCTCGAACATCGGGACGGTGAGCCGTAGCATCCGGCCATGTCGTCCTCGTCGTCCGAACCGCCCGCCGGGAACGGTCAGTGGTACCCGTCCGAGTGGCCCGAGCGCATCCGCGCCCTGGCCGCGGGCGAGCTGACCCCGGTGACGCCGCGCAGAGCCGCCACCGTGATGCTCCTGCGGGACTCCCCCGAGGGTCCCGCCGTCCATATGCTGCGCCGCCGTGCCTCCATGGCGTTCGCGGGCGGTGCGTACGCGTATCCGGGCGGCTCCGTCGACCCACGGGACGCCCGCGCCGTCGACGCCGCCGGACCGGCGGCCATCTGGTGGGCCGAGCGGCTGGGCACCGACGAGGCCACGGCACGGGCGATCGTGTGCGCGGCCGTCCGGGAGACCTTCGAGGAGTCCGGCGTCCTGCTGGCCGGCTCCGACCCGCGCACCGTGGTCGCCGACACCACCGGTGAGGACTGGGAGGCGGACCGCGCCGCACTGGTCGCCCGCGAGCTGTCCTTCGCCGACTTCCTCGACCGCAGAGGGCTCGTCCTGCGCGACGATCTGCTGGGGGCCTGGGCCCGCTGGATCACGCCGGAGTTCGAGGCCCGGCGCTACGACACGTACTTCTTCGTCGCCGCCCTCCCGGAGGGCCAGCGCACCCGCAACGCCTCCACCGAGGCCGACCGCACCGTCTGGGTGCGTCCCGAGGACGCCGCGGCGGGCTACGACCGGGGAGAACTGCTGATGATGCCTCCCACCATCTCCACCTTGCGCCAGCTGACGCCGTACGGGACCGCCGCGGAGGCGCTCGCCGCCGCCGCAGAGCGCGACATGGCGCCCGTACTGGCGCGGGCCCGCTTGGCAGACGGTGAGATCGTGCTCAGCTGGCCAGGACACGACGAGTTCACCAAGAGGATCGATCCCGCATGACCGACGCCGCAGCACTTCCGGGCCGACCGCGAGGCGGCGCCATCGACGGCCAGGCCTCCCCCCGCGCCTACTGCGTGCTGGCGCCCAACCCGTCCCCCATGACGCTGGACGGCACCAACACCTGGATCGTCGCCGAGCCCGGTTCCGACCGCGCCGTCGTCATCGACCCCGGTCCGCTGGACGAAGCACACCTGCGCAACGTCATCGCCACCGCCGAACGGCAGGGCAGACGGGTCGCACTCACCCTGCTCACCCACGGCCACCCGGACCACGCCGAGGGCGCCGCACGCTTCGCCGAGCTGACGGGCTCACCGGTCCGCGCCCTGGACCCGGCACTGCGACTGGGCGACGAGGGGCTCGGTGCCGGGGACGTCATCACCACGGGCGGCCTGGAACTGCGCGTCGTCCGCACGCCAGGGCACACCGCCGACTCGCTCTCCTTCCACCTGCCCGCCGACGCCGCCGTGCTCACCGGCGACACGGTGCTGGGGCGCGGCACCACGGTCGTCGCCCACCCGGACGGCAGGCTCGGCGACTATCTCGACTCCCTGCGCTCGCTGCGCTCCCTGACCGTGGACGACGGCGTCACCCGCGTACTGCCCGGCCATGGGCCCGTGCTCGACGACGCACCGGGCGCGATCGAGTACTACCTGGCCCACCGCGCGAAACGGCTCGCCCAGGTGGAGACGGCTGTCGAACAGGGGCACCGGACGGCGGCCGACGTGGTGGCCCACGTCTACGCGGACGTGGACAGATCGCTGTGGCCCGCAGCCGAGCTGTCGGTACGGGCGCAGCTGGACTATCTGGTCGAGCACGGACTGGTGTGAGCTGCCCGTGGCGCTGGGCCGGCTGTGCTCAGCGCGAGCGCTTCGCCAGTCGCTCGATGTCCAGCAGGATCACCGCGCGGGCCTCCAGCCGCAGCCAGCCGCGCCCGGCGAAGTCGGCCAGCGCCTTGTTCACCGTCTCGCGGGAGGCGCCCACCAGCTGGGCAAGCTCCTCCTGGGTCAGGTCGTGGACGACGTGGATGCCCTCCTCGGACTGCACGCCGAAGCGGCGCGACAGATCCAGCAGCTGCTTGGCCACGCGGCCGGGCACGTCGGAGAAGACCAGGTCGGACATGGAGTCGTTGGTACGGCGCAGCCGCCGGGCGATGGCCCGCAGCAGTGCCGAGGCCACCTCGGGACGGGCGTTCAGCCAGGGCTGCAGGTCGCCGTGGCCCAGCCCCAGCAGCCTGACCTCGGTCAGCGCCGAGGCCGTCGCGGTACGCGGGCCCGGGTCGAACAGGGACAGCTCCCCGATCAGCTCACCGGGACCGAGCACCGCGAGCATGTTCTCCCGGCCGTCCGGGGAAGTGCGGTGCAGCTTCACCTTGCCTTCGGTCACCACATAGAGGCGGTCACCCGGGTCACCCTCGTGGAAGAGGGCCTCGCCGCGAGCAAGCGTCGTCTCCGTCATGGAGGCGCGCAGCTCAGCGGCCTGCTCCTCATCGAGCGCCGCGAAGAGCGGGGCGCGCCGCAGAACGTCGTCCACGAGTTCTCTCCTTGTCGACCTGCCCATGGGGTCCGTGGAACCCATGATGCCGGACGGTGAAACCATGCGATCAGTCACAGCAATCAGTCACAAGTTTGACGCACGCATGCTGTGCCTCCCAACGCGGGGCGCGCTAGGGCCCTGGATCCACCGCGTGTGCCACGAATGTCGGTGGCCCCCCTTACGCTGGCCGAGTGTCCAATACCCCGGGAAGCGCACGGACAGAGAGGGGGCTGGGCGGGTGACGGCAACAGAGGATTCTGCTGTGAGCGAACACGAGGCGGAGGCGGCCGAGGCGCCGGCGAAGGCGACTGCCAAGAAGGCCCCGGCCAAGAAGGCGGCCGCCAAGAAGACGGCCACGAAGAAGGCGGCCACCGCCAAGAAGGCTCCGGCGAAGAAGACCGCCACCGCCAAGAAGGCCCTGGCCAAGAAGAGCCCCGCGAAGAAGGCTCCGACCAAGAAGGCCCCCGCTGCCGGGACGGCGGCTGCCAAGAAGGCCCCGGCCAAGAAGGCGGCGTCCGGGAGCAGGCCCGAGTCGCAGGCGTCGAAGGCGAAGCGCGCCGCGCAACTGAACGAGGCGCTGGCAGAGGTCTACTACTACGCGCACCCCGAGCTGGATTTCGAGAACCCGTTCGAGCTCCTGGTGGCCACCGTCCTCTCCGCGCAGACCACCGACCTGCGCGTCAACCAGACGACGCCCGCCCTCTTCGCCGCGTACCCCACTCCCGAGGACATGGCGGCGGCCAACCCGGAGGAGCTGGAGGAGCTGATCCGTCCCACCGGCTTCTTCCGCTCCAAGGCGAAGTCACTGCTGGGCCTCTCGGCGGCGCTGCGGGACGACCACGGCGGCAAGGTCCCCGGCTCGATAGACGAGCTGGTGAAGCTGCCCGGCGTGGGCCGTAAGACGGCCTTCGTGGTGCTCGGCAACGCCTTCGGCGTTCCGGGGCTCACTGTCGACACCCACTTCGGCCGACTGGTGCGCCGCTGGAAGCTCACCGAGCAGACGGACGCCGTGAAGGTCGAGCAGGAGATCGACGACCTGCTGCCGGAGAGCGAGTGGACGATGTTCTCGCACCGCACGATCTTCCACGGCCGCCGCATCTGTCACTCACGTAAGCCCGCCTGCGGCGCCTGTCCGATTGCGGAGCTGTGCCCCTCCTACGGCGAGGGCGAGACGGACCCGGAGAAGGCGAAGAAGCTGCTCAAATACGAAATGGGCGGTCAGCCCGGGCAGCGTCTCAAGCCCCCGGCCAACTACCCGGGCACCCCCGCCCCACCATTGCCCTCGCGCGACCCGGGCGCCGAGTCGCCGACGACCGGGCCCGGATCCGGGTCCGGGTCCGACGCCGCTGCCGGAGCGGCCCGGTGACGGGTGCCGGCCAGTCCTCGGACCAGGCGGCGGATCGCACGGCACCGGAGACGGCGGACCGTCGTACGGCCGACCGCGGGGCGGACGGCTGGGCTGCGGACGGCTGGGCGGTGGGCCGCCGCGCGGCCTCGGTGTCGACAGAGGTCAGCGGCCGGGGCCTGCCGCAGTGGCTGGCCCCCGTGCGGGACGCGGTGGAGACCGTCGAGGCGAGCCAGCTCAGCCGGTACCTGCCGCCGCCCGACGGCGGAGGGCGGCCCTCCGCCGTGCTGGTGCTCTTCGGGGAGGGCTCGCACGGTCCCGAGCTGCTGCTGATCGAGCGCGCCTCCAGCCTGCGCTCGCATGCCGGACAGCCCTCGTTCCCCGGCGGGGCCCTCGACCCGGAGGACGGTGATCCGCAGGGGGACGGCAGGCTGCGGGCCGCGCTGCGCGAGGCCGAGGAGGAGACGGGGCTCGACCCCTCGGGCGTTCAGATCTTCGGCGTACTGCCCAGCCTCTACATCCCGATCAGCGGCTTCGTCGTCACGCCGGTGCTCGGCTGGTGGCGCCGTCCCACGCCGGTGGCGCCGGTCGACCCGGCGGAGACGGCCCGCGTCTTCACCGTCCCGGTCTCGGACCTGACGGACCCGGCCAACCGCGCCATGGCCGTGCACCCGGCCGGGCACGTGGGGCCCGCCTTCATGGTCGGCTCCGCGCTGGTGTGGGGGTTCACGGCCGGGCTGATCGACCGGATCCTGCACTACGCCGGGTGGGAGCGCCCCTGGGACCGGGACCGCCGAGTCCCGCTCGACTGGCACGCTTGATCCTCGTATCAGTGGCACGCGTGACCGTCGCACCCGCGCGCACATGAGACGGTGTCTCTTCCGCTCTCCTGGACGGCCTCGCACGGGCGCCGCCGGGGCAAAGCGCGTGGGCGGCTCCCGCACGGGCGCTGCCCGGATCCGGCGCGGACCGCGCGCGGGGCACTGGCGAAGAGCGTTGGAAAGGACTGCCGAGATGGACCCGAGGCGAGGCTGATTCGGTGAACGTGCTGGACGTACTGCTGATGGTGGCTGCCGTATGGTTCGCGATCGTCGGCTACCGCCAGGGCTTCGTCGTCGGCATCCTGTCGGTTCTCGGATTCCTCGGGGGCGGCCTGGTCGCACTGCTGGTGCTGCCGCTGCTCTGGGACGAGTTCACAGGGGGCGACCGGCCGGGAACGGGGTTGGCGATCGGCGCCGTGATCATTGTGATCATCTGCGCCTCCGTCGGCCAGGCCCTCACCACGCATCTGGGCAACAAGCTGCGGCAATACATCACCTGGACGCCGGCGCGGGCTCTGGACGCGACGGGGGGCGCGCTCGTCAACGTCCTCGCGATGCTGGTCGTGGCCTGGCTGATCGGCTCCGCACTGGCCGGTACGTCGCTGCCGACACTGGGCCGGGAGGTACGCGGCTCCAATGTCCTGCTCGGCGTCTCGCGCGTGATGCCGCAGCAGGTCAACACGTGGTTCGCCGACTTTTCCTCCGTTCTGGCCAAGAACGGCTACCCGCAGGTCTTCTCACCCTTCTCCGACGAGCCGATCCGCGACGTCCGGCCGCCCGACCCCGAGCTGGCGGGCAGCCCGGTCGCACAGCGGGCCAAGCGCAGCATCGTCAAGGTCGTCGGTACGGCACCGAGCTGCGGTAAGGAGCTGGAAGGCACCGGGTTCGTCTTCTCGCGCGGCAAGGTGATGACGAACGCGCATGTCGTCGGGGGTGTCAGCCACCCGACCGTGCAGGTCGGCGGCGAAGGGCAGCGCTACCGCGCCCGGGTGGTGCTCTACGACTGGAAGCGCGACATCGCCGTTCTCGACGTCCCCGAGCTGCAGGCTCCCGCGCTGCGCTTCGCCCAGCAGGACGCGGCCGGTGGCGACGGCGCGATCGTGGCCGGATTCCCGGAGAACGGCGGCTACGACGTGCGTTCGGCCCGGGTGCGGGGCCGCATCCAGGCCAGCGGCCCCGACATCTATCACCGGGGCACCGTCGACCGGGACGTCTACTCGCTCTACACCATGATCCGGCAGGGCAACTCCGGTGGCCCGCTGCTCACCCCGGACGGCCGCGTCTACGGCGTGATCTTCGCCAAGTCCCTGGACAACGACCGCACCGGCTACGCCCTCAGCGTGGATGAGATCCGCCAGGACATCACTCGTGGGCGCACCGCCCAGCGCACGGTCAACAGCCAGGGCTGTGCGATCTGACCGGACCGGCGAGCGCTGCTGGGTGAGCCCCGCACCGCGCGGGACGCGGGTACGCGGGTCTGCAGGTACGCGGGCGCCGCGGCTACGTGCCCAGGTGACCGAGCGGGCTCGGGCGGGATCAGGAGCGGTTGTGCCGCAGTCTCGCGCCGACCCAGCGTGCGCGGCGACGCAGAATGCGGGGGATCCCCAGCTCGGCGTCGGCGGGATGCAGCCGGGCCATGGCGCGCGGGGAAGCCTGGCCGCGCGGGTCCCTCGAATGGCTGCGGTTACGTGCCACGTCACGGAAGTCGTGCGTCAACCCCATACCCGGGTCCCTGCCCCCACCTCATGGTCAGTAATCGCCCGCCACCGCCTCGATCGGCCTATGCGGCGGGCACATGTACGGACCGGCCGGGCGCCCGCGACGGCCCGCAGCCCGCAGTCCGTGTCGGCCGGTGTCGGACGGTCGGCCGGGGAGACCGACCCGATAGGTCAGCGGTCCGGTTCCGGGTCGCTGAGCCAGTGCACCAGTTCGGAGGTGAAGGTCTCCGGGTCCTCCTCGTGCGGCCAGTGCCCCAGCCCGTCGAAGAGCCGCCAGCGGTACGGCGCCTCGACGTACTCACCCGAACCCGCCGCGCTCCGCGTCCGCATCACCGGATCGAGCGAACCGTGCAAGTGCAACGTCGGCACCCGCACCGGCCGCTTCATCCGGCGGTAGAACTGCATCCCGTCCGGCCGCGCCAGCGACCGCACCAGCCACCGGTACGGCTCCACCGAGCAGTGGGCGGTGGAGGGTACGCACATCGCGCGCCGGTAGTTCTCCACCGCGAGGGCGCCCGCGTCCCCCGCGGGTCCCGGCGGCTTGGGGCCGGCCCAGTCCCGGACCAGCCGCTCCACCAGCGCGCCCCCGTCCGCCACGAGCTGACGCTCCGGCAGCCACGGCCGCTGGAAGCCCCAGATGTAGGAGCTGGCCGCCGTCTGCCGTACGTCGCCCAGCATGGCGGCCCGCCAGCGGCGGGGGTGCGGCATCGAGGCGACTACCAGGCGGCGGATCAGCTTGGGCCGCATGACCGCCGCCGTCCACGCCAGATAGCCGCCCAGGTCGTGTCCGACCAGTGCGGCGTCGGGCTCGCCCAGTGAGCGGATGACACCGGTCACATCGAGCGCGAGGTTGGCCGGGTCGTAGCCGCGCGGCGTACGGTCGCTGCCGCCCACCCCGCGCAGGTCCATCGCCACGGCCCGGTAGCCGGCGTCGGCCAGCGCGGGCAGCTGGTGCCGCCAGGCCCACCAGTACTGCGGAAAACCGTGCAGCAGCAGCACCAACGGGCCCTCGCCCATCTCGGCGATGTGGAATCGTGCTCCGTTGGCGGCCACATCCCGGTGCGTCCAGGGGCCCTCAGGACGGATCACGGCCGCGGGACTGTCTGCGAGCGTCATACGGACGAGCGTGTCACACCCTGCAGCTGCGGTCGCTCCTTCGCACCGTTCTCCCCCGCGCGGGGGTGCGGCTTGGCGTGCGAGAGGACAGCCGCGCTCTGCTTGGCGGAGGCCACCGACTTCTGCGGGCTCTTGCTCTTGGAGACCTTCTTGAACTTCGCCAGCGCCAGCAGCAGCAGAAGCAGCGCGAGCGCGATGAAGGCACCACCGACGATCAGGAACGACCAGGCCAGGCCCAGCCCGAGGTTGTGGATACCGAAGGCGGCGGCGAAGCTCAGCACGGGCAGCGCGAAGAGCAGCAGGACCCCCGCGACCAGGGCCGCGCCGCTGCCCAGTACGCCGCGCTTGACGTCCTGTCGCAGTTCGGCCTTGGCCAGTGCGATCTCGTCGTGCACCAGCGCGGACATCTCCGCAGTGGCCGCTGCGACCAACTGGCCCAGGCTGCGGCCGTCGTCGGCTGCGCTCATCGCTGTCTCTCCCTTGCGGTAGTGAGGGGCCCGCCGAGGAGCGGGCCCTGGACTTCCCGGGTTTCGGGAACTTCCTGACTCCGGAGCTTCGATTCCGGACCCTTCCGGCTCCGGAACTGCTCGGCTCCGAAGCCTTCCGGTTCCGGAGCTTCATCACTCCGGTCCCTCCTGGTTCCAGGAACTTCCCCGGTTTCGGGACTTCCCAGCTTCCCCTGGCGGTAGCCGGTCAACCTCAGATCATGCCGGACCATCGTCCGCCACGTCGTGGCGAGTGGTCACCTCGGCGAGCCTGCGGTGCTCGGCCGCCTTCGCCTCGTACAGCGCCGCCATGCGCAGATGGAACTCCGGGTTGCCCTCCTCGTACACATCGGGGACGCCGTCGCCGTCCTCGTCCCGGTTCTCGGCCTCCACCAGCGAACGGTACTTACGGGCCCGCACCTTGAGCACGATTCCCGCGAAAACGGCTGCCAGCAGGGAGCCGACCAGTACGGCTGCCTTGGCCTCGTCGGCGAGCACGGCGTCGTCGGTGAAGGCCAGCTCGCTGATGAGCAGGGAGACGGTGAAGCCGATGCCGGACAGCGCCGCGATGGCCAGTACGTCGGCCCAGCCCAGCTCCCGGTTCAGCTCCGCCTTGGTGAAGCGCACCGCCGCCCACGCGCCGCCGAAGACACCGAGCGTCTTGCCCGCCAGCAGACCGAACACCACGCCCAGCGTCTCCGGCTGGGTGAACACGTCGGTCAGCGCCCCGCCCGACACCGTCACGCCCGCCGCGAAGAGCGCGAAGAGGGGCACGGCGAGTCCCGCCGAGAGCGGCCTGACCAGGTGCTCGATATGCGCGGCCGGTGACGTCTGCTCGTCCGGCCGCAGACTGCAGCGCAGCATCAGCCCCATCGCGACCCCGGCGACCGTGGCGTGCACTCCGCTGGCGTGCATCAGCCCCCAGATGACGAGGGCGAGCGGCACGTACACGTACCAGCCGCGTACCCCCCGGTGGTGCAGAAACCAGAAGACGGCCAGCCCGGCGACGGCACCCGCCAGCGCGCCCAAGCTGATGCCCGCCGAGTAGAAGACGGCGATGATGACGATGGCGCCCAGGTCGTCGACGACCGCCAGGGTCAGCAGAAAGGCACGCAGCGCGGAGGGCAGCCCGGTGCCGAGCACGGCCAGCACACCCAGCGCGAAGGCGATGTCGGTCGCCATCGGGATCGCCCAGCCGCCCACGTCACCGCCGCCACCTGCCGCGAAGGCCACATAGACCAGCGCGGGGACGACCATCCCGCACACCGCCGAGACGATCGGCAGCGCGGCGGCCCGCGGGTCGCGGAGCTCGCCCGCGACCAGCTCCCGCTTGAGCTCTGTCCCCGCGACGAAGAAGAAGAGGGTGAGCAGGCCGTCCTTGGCCCAGTCGGCGACCGAGAGATGCAGGTGGAGCGCTTCGGGGCCGAAGTGGAAGCCCTTGATGTCGTCGTAGAAGCCGCTCGCGCCGGTGTTGGCGAGCAGCAGGGCGACGATCGCGGCGGCCAGCAGCAGGGTGCCGCCGACGGTCTCGGTGCGCAGCGCGTCCGCGAGGAACTTGCGTTCGCCCAGCGGAAGCCGGCCGAGAAAGACGGAGCGGCGGCTCTGGCCGCTGTCGCGGTCGTGCTGCGGGGGCAGGGAGTGCGGCGGAGTGATGGCGGGCCTCCAGAAGGTGGCATGGACACACCTGTGGTGTGTGCCGACCAGACTTCCCGGCTCGCCCCAACGTCTTGGCACGTTCTTTACGTGCCCCTGCAAGCCTAACCAAACGAGTGAGGGGCAACCGTGCCGGTGGCCGGTGCCCCTCCGTGAGCGGGCATCCGGCCATCGGACCGGATGCCCTCGGCGAGCGCCCAGCCGGCGCCGCTCGCCCCGCGCCGGAGCGTCAGTCCTCGCTGGGCGCGCTCGGCAGCTTGGACTGGATGAGATCCATCACCGAGGAGTCGGTGAGCGTCTGGGTGTCACCCAGCGTCCGGTTCTCCGCCACGTCCCGCAGCAGCCTCCGCATGATCTTGCCGGAGCGGGTCTTGGGCAGCTCCGCGACCGGCAGGATGCGCTTCGGCTTGGCGATCGGGCCGAGCTGCTTGGCGACGTGCGCCCGCAGCTCCTCGACCAGCTCGTCGCCCTCCGCCGCGCCGCCGCGCAGGATGACGAACGCGCAGATCGCCTGGGTCGTCTGCGGGTCGGTCGCCCCCACGACGGCCGCCTCGGCCACCTTCGGGTGGGACACCAGCGCAGACTCGACCTCGGTGGTGGAGATGTTGTGCCCGGAGACGAGCATCACGTCGTCCACCCGGCCGAGCAGCCACACATCGCCGTCGTCGTCCTTCTTGGCGCCGTCGCCCGCGAAGTACTTGCCCTCGAACCGCGACCAGTAGGTGTCCAGGAAGCGCTTGTCGTCGCCCCAGATCGTGCGCAGCATCGACGGCCACGGCTCGGTCAGCACCAGGTAGCCGCCGGCGCCGTTGGGCACCTCGTTCGCCTCGTCGTCCACGACCGTCGCGGCGATCCCCGGCAGCGGCACCTGCGCCGAGCCCGGCTTGGCCTCGGTGACGCCCGGCAGCGGGCTGATCATGATGCCGCCGGTCTCCGTCTGCCACCAGGTGTCGACCACGGGGGTGCGGTCGCCACCGATGTGGTGCCGATACCACACCCATGCCTCAGGGTTGATGGGCTCGCCCACCGAACCGAGGATCCGCAGCGACGACAGATCGAACTTCGCGGGGATGTCGTCGCCCCACTTCATGCTCGCGCGGATCGCGGTCGGCGCGGTGTAGAGGATGGTGACGCCGTACTTCTGCACGATCTCCCACCAGCGGCCCTTGTGCGGCGAGTCCGGCGTGCCCTCGTAGAGCACCTCCGTGGCGCCGTTGGCGAGCGGTCCGTAGACGATGTACGAGTGTCCGGTCACCCAGCCGACGTCGGCGGTGCACCAGAACACGTCGCTCTCCGGCTTGAGGTCGAAGACCGCGTGATGGGTGTAGGCGACCTGCGTGAGGTAGCCGCCGGTGGTGTGCAGGATGCCCTTCGGCTTACCGGTGGTGCCGGAGGTGTACAGGATGAACAGCGGGTGCTCGGCGTCGAAGTCCTGCGGTGTGTGCTGCTCGGACTGCCGGCCGACCACCTCGTGCCACCACAGGTCGCGCTCCTCGTTCCAGGAGATGTCCTCCTGCCCGGTCCGCTTCACCACCAGCACGTTGCGTACCTTCTCGGTGCCCGGACGGGTCAGCGCCTCGTCGACGGCCGGCTTGAGCGCGGACGGCGCGCCCTTGCGGTAGCCGCCGTCGGAGGTGATGACCACCCGCGCGTCGGCGTCCTCGATCCGGGTCGCCAGCGCGTCCGCCGAGAAGCCGCCGAAGACGACCGAGTGCGGGGCGCCGATACGGGCGCACGCCAGCATCGCGACGACCGTCTCGGGAATCATCGGCATGTAGATGGCGACCCGGTCGCCGGCCTGCACGCCCAGCTCCGTCAGCGCGTTGGCCGCCTGTGAGACCTCGCGCTGCAGGTCCGCGTAGGTGAGCGTACGGGTGTCACCCGGCTCACCCTCGAAGTTGATGGCGACGCGGTCGCCGTTGCCGGCCTCCACATGGCGGTCCACGCAGTTGTAGGCGACGTTGAGCTTGCCGTCCTTGAACCACTTGGCGAACGGCGGGTTCGACCAGTCCAGCGTCTCGGTGGGCTCGGTCCCCCAGCTCAGCCGCCGTGCCTGCTCGGCCCAGAACCCCAACCGGTCGGCTTTCGCCTGCTCGTACGCCGCAGCGGTGACATTGGCGTTCGCGGCCAGCTCGGCGGGCGGAGCGAACCTCCGCTCCTCCTTGAGCAGGTTGGAGAGGGAAGGACTCTCGTTCATGTCGGCTCCCGTCGGCAAGTGGTGTAGACCAATACCTGTAACTGCATGCTTAGTGATCGCGGGAGCCCGGTCAACCCCCAAGCGATCCTGGCACCTTTGACCCTGCTGGGTACAGCCGCCTTCAGGGAGTCGTTGCGTGTCGCCTCCCGCAATTCTCAACTGGGGCGCACAGCGGGGCGCGCGACGGTGTTCATGGGAGCGACCGCAGTGGTACGCGCAGCAGGGAGCATGGGAGGGACAGCATGCCCGGAGCGCCGCGCCGGGAGCGCGCCGGGAGCGTGCCGGGCGCCTGCTGAGGGGAACGAAGGTAGCGCGCCGGGAGCAAGCCGGGAGCAGGGCGGCAGCAGGGGACGGAGCAGGCCGGGGGCGCGCCGACTGTGCGCCGACAGCAGGGCGGGAGCGGCCCGGTGAGGGCGGCGGGAGCGGGCCCGTCACCGGGCCGCTCCCGCCGCCCTCAGGCGGTGACCGGGTCGGCTCTGACGGCGGTGAACACCGGCTCGGATCCGCGTACGTCGGCAAGCGTGGTGTCCAGCATGTAGGTCTGCGCCTCCCCGACGTGGAAGTACATACCGTGCAGCTCCAGCGTTCCCTCGCGAAGCCGTCGGTCCACACATGAGTGAGCTGCCAGATGCTCCAACTGCTGGAGGACATTGGTCAGACAGAGCGCCTCCAGCTCGTCGGCCGTCTCCCGGTCGGCGAGGCGCGGCGTGGCCTGCCCCGAGGCCTGCTGCCGTTCCAGGCTGGGCCGGCCATGCCGCAGCCAGCGGCCGAGCGGGGTCGCGTCGGTGTCCCGCGCCGCAGGGGGGCCGCTGCGCAGCGCCTGCATGGCGCCGCAGCCCGAGTGCCCGCACACGGTCACCGATTCGACCCGCAGCACGTCCACGGCGTACTCGATCGCGGCTGCCACCGACTGGTCGCCGCTCTCCTCACCGGGTGGCGGGACGAGATTGCCCACATTGCGGACGGTGAACAGGTCACCGGGGCCACTTGAGGTGATCATGCTGGTGACCAGTCGCGAGTCGGCGCAGGCGAGAAACAGCTGCGAGGGCCGCTGACCCTCGCGGGCCAGCCTCGCCAGTTCGTCCCGTACGAGGGGAGCCGTGCTGCGCTGGAAGTTGCGCACCCCGCCCAGCAGTTGACCGCGCCGGGAGTGGGAGCGGGTGGGGGAGTGCGCGTGTGTGCGGTGCCTCGCCCCGGCTGGTTCGAACGTCCCGGCCCCGACCGCTTCGCCGTCGACCGCGATCGCCCCCGACGTCCTGGCCGTGCCGCCCGTGTCGGCGGTGTGGGCTGGGCCGGCCGTGCCGACGGCCCCGCCCGTGCCGTCCGTGCCGGCCTTCGCTGCCGGTCCAGTCGCCCGAATTGCCTCAGGCGAGTCGGGATCGGCCGGCGGGACAGCGGGGAAGCCGTGGCCGCGCGGGCCGTCGCCGGGGGCGCCATCGTCGTCCCGGCACCCGTCGGACGCGGGGCTGCCATGGGTGCCGTCCGTTCCGTCGGTCGGCGGGCGGGTGCACTGGTGGTTGCGCCAGGGCGTCCACGGGGTGCAGGTGTGCGCCTTGGACGGCTCCCCGATCTCCTGCCCCGCGCGACCTTTGACCTCCGCATCGCCGCCCGTGGCCGCGTGGGCGGTCCGCCAGTCCTCCAGCGCCTCGTACGCGGCGTGGTCCATGAACGATCCCTCCAGTTCCACCACTGCCTCGGCCCCCTCGGGGACCTGGGCCAGCGCTCGGCTCAGCCGGGGCACCGCCAGAAACGTCAACTGTCCCCGTACCACCACCCGGTAGGCCTCGGGCCGGAGGGAGGCGGGCCCGTCGCTCACGGTGCGCTCCACGGTGATCCGCGCCCAGGCCAGTCGGTGCAGCGCCACGGCCACCGCCACCGCGATACCGAGCCCCACTCCCTCCAGTACGCCCAGCAGCACCACCGCCACTGCCGTCGCGCCGAACACCAGGGCCTCACCGTGGCGCACCACGGTTCTGATGTGGCCGGGGTTGATCATCCGCACGCCCACCACCATCACCAGTGCCCCCAGCGCCGCGAGCGGGATCAGCTCCAGCACTCCCACCAGCAGTCCGGCCGCCAGCAGCACCCAGACTCCCTGCAGCAGTGCTGACTTCCGGCTGGTCGCCCCGGCGGCGATGTTCGCCGAGCTCCGCACCGCGACGCCGGTGACGGGCAGTCCGCCCAACCCACCTGAAACCGCGTTCGCCACGCCGTGTGCGCGCAGTTCCCGGTCCAGGTCGCTGCGCGGCACCCGGTGCCCGGGGCCGCGTGCGGCCGCGAGCTTGTCGGCGGCGACAGCGGACAACAGGGCCTGCACGCTGGCCACCAGGGTGAGCGTCAGCACGGCCGTGCCCAGTCCGAGCACCGGGCCCTCCGGCAGCTGGGGCAGCGCGTGCGAGCGCCAGGACGGGAGGTCGACACGGGGCAGCCGCATGTCCGACAGCACCGCGGCGAGGGTGGCGAGACCGATCGCCGCGAGCGCGGCCGGCACTCTTCCGGTGACCGCGCCGAGCGCTCCGCCGTGCTTCTTCAACCGGGGCCAGGCCAGCAGGACCACAACGGTCAGCGCGCTGACCGACAGAGCGGCCGGCTGGAGAGAGGTGATGCGCCCGGGGAGCTCAAGGGCGTTGGTGAGCGGTGAGCTGTCCGGATCGCCTCCGAGCATCACATGGAGCTGCGCGAGCGCGATGGTGGCGCCGATCCCGGCCAGCATCCCGTGCACGACCGCGGGGCTCACGGCGAGGGCGGAGCGCGCGATCCGCAGGGAGCCGAGACCGATCTGGGCCAGCCCTGCCAGGACGGTGATCGCACAGGTGGTCCGCCATCCGTAGCTCTGGATCAGCTCGGCTGAGATCACGGTCAGCCCCGCTGCGGGACCCGTGATCTGCAGCGGAGCTCCGCCGAGCCAGCCGCAGACCAGCCCGCCCACCGCCGCCGCCACCAGGCCGGACTGGAGCGGGGCCCCGGCGGCCAGCGCGATACCGAGGGAGAGCGGTAGCGCGATCAGGAACACCGTGACGGACGCGGACAGGTCGGCGGTCCGGCGCTGACGTGCGTCGGAGTGGGTCGGGCGGGCGGTCGGTCCGGTGCACACAGGGGTGCGGTGGGGCATCGCGACTCCTCCCGAGGTCGGCACCGTTCGTGATCGTGTGATTACTCCCAGGTGGAAGTAAAAGAACAGTAATGCCAAGTAAAGCCTTGGCGAAGCGCGGAGTGGCGTCTGGCTGCTGGTGTTCCACCCATCGAGTGAACGGTGCCGAAAAAGCCGCTTGTCCTATTTGTCTTATTAACGTCTCATGTCACTTTTATCGGCGTGGCAACGCCGGTCCCGCCCGGTGACCGACGAGACAAGGCGAGAGGACGAGGTGAGCCGATGGCAGCCACGCGAAGAAGACCCGCTCTCACCACCGCGGTCCCGGCGGCACTGGTGCTGTCCCTGGCCGCTGCCGCATGCTCCGGGGGCGGCGATGCGCAGCGGCCGGAGCAGTCGCCCGGCGGGGCGCCGCAGGCCCGGCCTCAGGTCAAGCCGCAACTCCTGGGGGACGGTTCGACCTCGCTGACGGGGCGCCAGCCCTTCCAGCCGACCCCGCACAAGCTGGCGCCGGGCAAGAAGCCCCCGCAGTTCGTCGTCTTCTCCTGGGACGGTGCCGGCGAGGACAGCAAGAAGCTCTTCTCCCGCTTCCGCAAGGCGGGCAAGAAGTACGGCGCGGCCCAGACATACTTCCTCAGCGGCATCTACACGCTGCCGGAGGACGAGGCGAAACGTTACTCCCCGCCCGGGCACCCGCCCGGTGCTTCCGACATCGGCTATCTCAAGGACAGGAACGTGCGCGCCACGCTCCGCCAGGTCCGCAAGGCCTGGCTGGACGGCAGCGAGATCGGCACCCACTTCAACGGCCACTTCTGCGGTCCGGACGGTGTGGACTCCTGGTCCGTCGAACAGTGGAAGAGCGAGATCGAGCAGGCCCGCTGGTTCGTCCAGAACTGGAAGACGACCACCGGCTGGAAGAAGGCCCGGGCGCTCCCGTTCGACTACGAGCGGGAACTGGTCGGCGGCCGTACTCCTTGTCTGGAGGGCCAGGAGAACCTGCTGAAGGCAGCCGGCCAGATGGGCTTCCGCTACGACTCCAGCGGCAACGGCACACAGGTGTGGCCGGACAAGCGGCACGGCCTGTGGGACCTGCCGCTGCAGCAGGTTCCCGTCCCCGGGCGGGGGTTCGAGACCCTGGCGATGGACTACAACTTCCTCGCCAACCAGTCCGGTACCGTCGACGGCCCGGTGGAGAAGCGGCCCATGTGGAAGCGCCAGATGAAGAACGGCCTGTTGCAGGGCTTCCAGCGCGCCTACGAGGGAAACCGGGCGCCGATGATCATCGGTAACCACTTCGAGGACTGGAACGGCGGCATCTACATGGACGCTGTCGAGGACGTCATGAAGACGGTCTGCCGCAAGGACGGCGTCCGCTGCGTCTCGTTCCGCCAACTCGTCGACTGGCTGGACGCCCAGGACCCGCGCATGCTCGCCAAGCTGCGCACCCTGGAGGTGGGGGAGAAGCCGGCGGGCGGCTGGCGTTCCTTCCTCGCAGGTAACTCGACGGCCGCGAAATCGAGCTGACCCGTGTCCCGGTTCCGGGCAACCGGAGTGGCCCGGAACGGGGACCGGCGGCCGAAGCGATGACTGCCGGCCGCCGAGCCCACTTGTACTCGGGGCCAGGCAGCCGGCGGCAGTTTCATGAGCGGTCGGCGGATGGTCAGCGAGAGGTCAGCCGGCGGTCGGCCGGTCGTCGAGCGGTCAGGCGGGCTGGACAGCAGCGGTCGCGGCTTCCGGGTGGTCCTCGCTCAGCACGAACGAGGGGTCCACCTGGGCGGCGAGGTCGGCACCGGTCTTGGCGTTGCCCCAGCTCTCCGCGTTCCGCAGATGGAAGTGGACCATCTGCCGGGTGTAGCGCTCCCAGTCGCGCAGTTCGTAGGAGGCGTCAGCCGTCTCGTAGAGTGCGGCCAGGGAGCGGGAGTTCTCCTCCTCCAACTCGGAGAAGGGTCGGGGGCGACCCTTCTCCATGGCACGCACCCAGTCGGAGTGGCCGAAGGTCGCCAGCAGGTCGTCGCCCACTTCCTGGCGCAGGAAATCCACGTCGTCCGCGCTCTGCACCTTGTTCCCGACGACCCGCAGCAGGACGCCGAAGTCCCGCGCGTACTCCTTGTACTGCCGGTAGACGGAGACGCCCTTGCGGGTCGGCTCGGCCACCAGGAACGTCATGTCGAAGCGGGTGAACATCCCGGAGGCGAAGGAGTCGCTGCCCGCCGTCATGTCGACGACCAGGTACTCCTCGCGACCGTCGACGAGATGGTTCAACAGCAGCTCCACCGCGCCCGTCTTGGAGTGGTAGCAGGCCACCCCCAGGTCCGACTCGGTGAACGGCCCCGTGGCCAGCAGTCGGACGCTTCCGCCGTCCAGTGCGACAGGCCGCGCACAGGCGTCGTAAACCGGGTTGTCCTCTTGCAGGCGGAGCAGCCGGGAGCCTTCGCCGGGGGGCGTCGTTTTGATCATCTTCTCGGCGGAAGCGATCCGCGGGTTGCTGCCTCGCAGGTATTCCTTGATGAGCGGCAGGTGGGCACCCATGGCGGGCAGCCCGGCGGCCTCGGCGTCGTCCAGCCCGAGCGCTGCGCCCATGTGCTGGTTGATATCGGCGTCGACGGCCACCACGGGTGTGCCCCGGGCGGCGAGGTGGCGAACGAACAGTGAGGACAGCGTCGTCTTGCCGCTGCCGCCCTTCCCTACGAAAGCGATCTTCATGTTCAATAGCGTAAGCCGCCGCCGGGGGTGGATCGGCGGCAGGGAGTGAAGAAGACCACTCGATCGTGGGGTTGGGGCGCCCGGCCGGGTGCGTAGGGTCGTACGCATGAGTAGCACCGCTCGCCCCGAGGACGGCGACACGCCGAAGACCTCGGCGCCCGGCACCTCCGCAGCCGACCCGCTGGCCCCTCTCGCCGCGCTGCCGGGCGTTCCGGAGGCCGTCGAATCCGTCCGCAAGTCGGTCGACCGGGTCTACGGGCACCGCATCATGCGCCGCCGCAGCAGCGAAGTCAGTGCGGAGGCTGCGCTGCGCGGAGCACGCGCCACCGCTGCTGTGGAAGGCGTCGACTGGGCACTCGAAGAGGTGCGCCGTCGCAGCGACTTCGGCGCCGAGTCCGAGGCCCGTACGGTGGGCGCGGCGCTCCGCGTCACGGCCGAGGCGGGGCATCTGCTCGACATCTGGCAGCAGTCACCGCTTCGGGTACTGGCCCGGCTGCATCTGGTGGCGGCCGGCGGTGTGGCGCCCGAGGACACGGTCGGCCGCCCGCGGCGGCCCGGAGAGCCGGTCGACGGGCCGGACCTGGGCCTGGAGCTTCCGGGAGCGGACGAGGTCGCTGCCCGACTGGAGGGCCTCGCGCAACTCGTCACGGGCAGTACCAAGGCCCCGGCCCTGGTCACCTCAGCGGTGGTGCACGGTGAACTGCAGGTGCTGCGCCCGTTCGGCTCGTACAACGGGCAGGTCGCGCGGGCCGCCGAGCGTGTCGCACTGGTCGGCAGCGGCCTGGACCCGAAGGCCATCTGTCCGGCCGAGGTGGGCCATGCGGAGCTGGGCCGCGAGGCGTATCTGACGGCATTGGCCGGCTATGCCTCGGGAACACCCGAAGGGATGACCGAGTGGATCGCGCACTGCGGACGGGCGATCGAGCTCGGCGCGCGGGAGAGCGCAGCGGTCTGCGAGGCGATGCAACGGGGAGCGGCCTGAGGGGCTGGTGCCCTGAGGTCCGGAGGGAGGCTCGGAGGCCCGTAGGCCCTGTGAGTCATAGGGATCCGAGGGGTCGCTGGGCTTCCTCGGCAGAGCAAGGCACGGACGCCGCACGGCAGTGGGACGACGGAAAAATGCGGCGACCCCGCCACAGCGGGCGGGGCCGTCACTGGCATGTCCACCGAGTTACCAGTGCGTGCTCTCACATTCCGTCCGGACGTCAGGGTGGGACTTTGCCCGTCCCTGACGGGACCTGCCCGATCGCGGGCTGTGCGTCGCGTGGGTACTCGGTATTCATGCATCCGGTCCGTGGGGCCATATGCGTGAAACGGGATCCTCTCGGATGCCGTCGGTCTCGCGGGCCGTTGTCTCCTTTGTACTCCGCGCGGGAGTCGAACGGAAGCCCTGTCCTTAGAACTTTACTTTTGCCCTCAACTACGGGCGTACGCCTTGAAACCGGACATCACTCATCGAATCGGGGTGAGGCCCCGCGAGTGGCGTCAGTAGAGCCTGGCGAGGGCGTCGGAAGGGGCGGTCAGAAGGGGCGGAAGGGGGAGGTCGGGCGCCGCCGGTTGTTGAACCAGACGAACCCGGCTGTCGCCGCGGCGGCTCCCACCGCGACGGCTGTCAGCGCAAGCGCCGGGCGGGACGGCATCGAGAGCGACGGGATGCGCTGCTTGAGCCGGACGGGCCGGGAGAACGTCAGCACCGGCCAGTCCCGGGTGAGTGCTTCCTTGCGCAGCGCCCGGTCCGGATTGACGGCGTGCGGGTTGCCGACGGCCTCCAGCATCGGCAGGTCCGTGACCGAGTCGCTGTAGGCGTAGCAGCGCGCAAGGTCGTACCCCTCGGACTCCGCCAGCTCCCGGATGGCCTCCGCCTTGGTCGGGCCGTAGGCGTAGTACTCGATCTCCCCGGTGAAGCGGCCCTCCTCGACGACCATCCGGGTGGCGACCACGCGGTCGGCGCCGATCATCCGGCCGATCGGTTCGACCACCTCGGCGCCCGAGGACGAGACGATCACCACGTCACGCCCTGCCAGGTGGTGCTTCTCGATGAGGGAGGCCGCCTCGTCGTAGATGATCGGGTCGATCAGGTCGTGGATGGTCTCCGCGACGATCTCCCTGACCTGCTCGACGTCCCAGCCGCGGGCCAGCCCGGACAGGTACTCGCGCATCCGCTCCATCTGGTCGTGATCGGCACCTCCGAGGAGATATACGAACTGCGCGTAGGCAGTCCGCAGCACTGCGCGGCGATTGATCAAGCCACCTTGGTAGAAGGACTTGCCGAAGGTGAGCGTGCTCGACTTCGCAATGACCGTCTTGTCCAGATCGAAGAAGGCGGCTGTCCGAGGCATCGCGAGATTTTCCACGTCTCTGAGCATAGGCGCCCACCATTCGGCGTAAGCTGGGGCGCGTGGGTTTGCCTGAGAAGGCTCTCGGGTACACCATGGAAGTCACGGATCGTTCGCGACCGTGCTAACCCGGCCCGACTCCTCCCCCCCCGAGTCGGCCGTGGGGACGACCCCCGCTCTCCCCCCCGGCGGGGGTCGTCGCATGTCCGGAGGGCTTTTTCCGCCTCGGTCCGCAGGGACCGGGGCTTTTTTGATCTTCCAGTACCGGACTCCCCGATTCCTCCAAGCTGTAACAGAGTGTAATCGAAGGGCTGCTCTCCGATAGTCACTGGTTTGGGTGAGCGAGTTATTCACAGACTCAGGGTTGTCCACAGATTTCGACCATGATCCACAAGTTTTTCCGGTTCGCTGCACCGTGAATCCCGTCGGCGTCCGCAGCCGTTTGCGGTCGCGAGTGCCCAACTGACGGGGAGGGTCCGGAGCATGGCCGAAAACATTCTGATTGTCACCGAGGACGAGGAACTTCTCGATGACCTACTGCGACTGTGCGCAGCCGCCGGGACGGAGCCACAAGTCGCGCACGGCGGCCCGACGAGCCGGGCGGGGTGGGCGGCCTGGAGCGGCGCTGCCTCCTGGGAGCGGGCACCCCTGGTGCTCGTCGGCGACGACTGCGCCGGCGCCACCGGCTTCGGCGACGCCCCAGGCCCCGGACACGCCCCGGGCCCTGCACACACCTCTGCCCCCGGCGACGCCCCCGGCTCCGGACGCGACGGCACGGCGAGCGCGGGTGGAGCGGTGCCCAGGCGGCCGGGGGTGCTGCTGGTGGGACGGGACTGGGACGACCCCGGCGTATGGGAGCGCGGCGTCCGCGTCGGCGCCGAGAGCGTCGTCCTGCTGCCCGACGCGGAGAACTGGCTGACCGGCCGCATCGCCGATGCCCTGGAAGGAGTCGGTCAGGCGGCGCTGACGGTCGGGGTCGTCGGCGGGCGGGGCGGAGCCGGAGCCTCCACGCTGGCCTGCGCCCTGGCGCTCACCGCAGCACGCGCCGGAGAACGCACCACGCTCATCGACGCCGATCCGCTCGGCGGCGGCCTGGACATCCTGCTGGGCGCGGAGCGGACACAGGGCATGCGCTGGCCGGACTTCGTGGAGTCCCGGGGCCGGGTCGGCGGCGCGGCTCTTGCCGAGTCCCTGCCGCGCTCGCACGACCTGAGCGTGCTCAGCTGGGACCGGAGCGATTGTGCCCTGGTCCCCGCCGACGCGATGAAGTCGGTGCTCTCCGCCGCGCGGCGGCACGGCGGCGTGGTCGTCGTCGACCTCCCCCGACAGGTGGACGAGACCGTCGCGGAAGCCCTGGTGCAACTCGACCTCGGGCTGGCCGTCGTCCCGGCCGAGCTGCGCGCCGTCGCAGCGGCGCACCGGGTGGCGGCCCGGACGCAACTGGTGGTCCGCGATCTGCGGGCAGTCGTGCGTCCCCCCGGCGGCCCGCAGGAAGCCCGCGGCCACGGCTCCGGGCTGGACGACGCGGAGGTCGCCGGTCTTCTCGGACTGCCACTGGCCGGGGAACTGCCCTGGGAGCGCGGCCTGCTGGAGGACATCGACCGGGGCAGGCCGCCCGGCTCCGCGAAGGGCGGCGCGCTGGCCCGCTTCTGCGGCGGGTTCTGGGAGCGCGTACTCAGCGGGGGAGGGGTGGCGGCGTGACCGGGGTGGACAAGAGCTTGCGGGGCGCCGTCAGGGTGCCGGGCGCGGCGCCGCCGTCCACCGACACCGCCGGAGCGGGCGCTCGGCTGCTGGATTCGGTGCGGCGCAGCCTCGCCGAGGCCGGAGCCGAACCGACCCCGGCGCGGGTGGCGGCCGCACTGCGGGCACAGGGCCGGCTGATGGGAGACAGCGCGGTGCTGGGCGTCGTCGAAGCTCTGCGTTCCGAACTCGTCGGAGCCGGCCCGCTGGAACCACTGCTGGCGGACCCGGAGGTCACCGACGTGCTGGTGACCGCTCCCGACCAGGTATGGGTCGACAGGGGGCGCGGCCTGGAGCTCACCCGGGTGCGTTTTCCCGACGCCGCCGCCATCCGCAGACTCGCGCAGCGGCTGGCGACCTCGGCAGGACGTCGGCTCGACGACGCCCGCCCCTGGGTCGACGCCCGACTCCCGGACGGCACCCGGCTGCACGCGGTGCTGCCTCCGGTGGCGGTGGGCTCCACCTGTCTGTCCCTGCGGGTGGTGCGCCCCCGGGCGTTCGGCCTGGACGAACTCGTCGCCGCGGGGACGGTGCCACCCGGCGGAGAGCGGCTGCTGCGGGCCGTGCTGGACGCCCGGCTCTCCTTCGTCGTCAGCGGCGGAACGGGCTGTGGCAAGACCACACTGCTGTCCACCCTGCTGGGGCTGGTCGGCCCGGATGAACGCATCGTCCTCGCCGAGGACTCGGCGGAGCTGCGCCCCGACCACCCCCATGTGGTGCGACTGGAGGCACGCCCGGCCAACCAGGAGGGCGTGGGCCGGGTGGAACTGCGCGACCTGGTACGGCAGGCGCTGCGCATGCGGCCCGACAGGCTCGTCGTGGGAGAGGTACGGGGGCCGGAAGTGACGGACTTGCTGGCTGCTTTGAACACCGGTCATGAGGGCGGCTGCGGCACCGTGCACGCGAACGCCGCCACCGATGTCCCGGCCCGGCTCGAGGCCCTGGGCAGCACCGCGGGACTCGACAGGGCGGCGCTGCACAGCCAGTTGGCGGCCGCGCTGGATGTGATCGTGCATCTGGTCCGGGGACGCGACGGCACCCGCCGGATCGCACAGATCCATGTGCTGGAGCGGGATGCCGCCGGGCTGGTGACGACGGTACCGGCCGCCGTGTGGAGCGGCCCGCACGACCGTCGGAGCGCAGCCGCAGCGAGCGGATTCGTACCCGAACGAGGCTGGCGGCAACTGGAAGAGCTGTGCGCACGGCGCCACGCCGACGACGGCGGGGGGAGTGTGCTCCCTCCGAACGACGGCACCACCGGCGACTCCACCCACGGCGGCACCGACAGGCGGTCGCCTGCGGTCGTGGCAGGAGAGTCGGCCCGTGCACGGAGCGGTGCGGCAGCGGGGCCGTGGCAGCGGTGGGCAGCGGCGCCATCTCAAAGGAGCGTTCGATGACGGGGGCGACCGGCGGACCGGCTGGGACGGAGCCTGCTGTGGCATACGCCGCGTACGCGGCAATGGTGTGCGCGGGGGCGGCGGCCTGGTTGATGACGGGACGGCAGAACGGAGCGCGGCGGGCCAGGCTGTTGCTCGCGGGCGGAGGAGAGGCAGCGGCACGACGGTCGGCCTTCGAGCCGCCCCGCTGGTGGCGGCAGGCCACTGCGGCGGCGCGTCGCCGCCTGGGCGAGCGGGCCGGTCCCGAGTGGTGGTGCCTGCCGGCAGGAGTCCTGGTGGCACTGCTGGGGCGGTCGTGGATCCCGCTGTTGGCCGCGCTGGCCGCTGTTCCCCTGGTACGCAGCCGACTGCGGCGGCGCGCCGCCGACCGGGCGGCGCAGGAGCGCGAAGGAGCCGTGGTGGAGCTGTGTGCGGCAGCGGCGGGGGAACTGCGAGCGGGACGGCAGCCCGACGGCGCGCTGCTGGCAGTCGACCGCACCGTGGTGTGGCGCTTCGGGGACGAGGGCGCAGCGGTTCTGGCCGCGGCCCGGTTCGGCGGTGACGTACCCGGGGCGCTACGGCAGGCGGCACTGCTGCCCGGCGCCGAAGGGCTGGCCGGGGCAGCAGCCTGCTGGCAGGTGGCGGTCGAAGGCGGGGCGGGGCTGGCCGAGGGGCTGGAGAAGGTGGCCGCAGCAGTGCGCGCCCGAGGGGAGCAGCGCGAAGAGTTGCGCACACAACTGGCCGGTCCCCGCTCCACCGCACTGGTGCTCGCGCTGCTGCCCGTCTTCGGACTGGCCATGGGCGCGGCCATGGAGGCCGATCCGTTGTGGATCCTGCTGCACACCCCTGCCGGTTTCCTCTGTCTGACGGTCGGACTGTTGCTGGAGTGGGCCGGGCTGCTCTGGGTCGCCCGCATCGTGCGCTCCGCCGAAGGCGCCGAGGAACCCGGAAGGACGAGCGAGGCGAAGCCGACGGACCACGGCGCGAAACCGACGAGGGACGGGGCGGCACCGACGAAGGGCGGGATGGCGCCGACGGAGCGAGCGGCGGGCCCGACGGGGAGTTGGTCGGGGTGAGTGTCGGGTGGGCGGAGGTTGTCCCCAGGGTGTGGATGTGGGGCCCGACCGTAACGGCGGTGCTGGCGACGGCCTGGTGCGTGCGGGGAGTTGTGGAGGTGGTCCAGCGGGAGAAGGCAGTACGCCGGCGAGCGCATCTGTTGTGCGGTCCGGCGAGGGACGCCGCGAGGGGAAGCGTGGTGGCGGGGGAGCCACCGGGCCGGGGCCGCCGGTGGGCGGCCGGACGGAAGTGGGAGGCAGCGCTGGGGGCGAGGCGGGTGCGGGAGGGCGCGGGCGTCGCTGGTGCCGGGGTGCTGGGGGTGTTGTTGATCGGCGGCCCGGTGGGGTGGGTGATGGGCGGCGCGGCTGCCTGGGGCACCTGGCGATGGCTGCGGCGGCAGGCCGATGCGGAGGACACCCGGAGCGCGGCGGAGCGGGCCGCCGAGGCGCAGCTGCCGCTGGCCGCGGAGCTGATGGCCGCCTGCCTTGCGGCGGGTGCCGGCCCGGAACGTGCGGCGGAGGCTGTCGGGGGCTCGCTGGGAGGCCCGTTGGGAGATCGGCTGGCGCGGGCCGCGACGGAGCTGCGGCTGGGAGCCGAACCGGCGCTGGTGTGGGGCCGGTTCGCGGAACGGCCGTGGGGGGTGCAGTTCGCCCGGTGCATGGAGCGGGCGGGGGTGGCCGGGGTGCCGGCGGTGGAGTCCGTGACCCGGCTGGCGGCCGAGCTGCGCGGCAGCCGGGCGCGGGCCGCCGGCAGCCGCGCGCGACGGGCGGCGGTGCTGGTCACCGGGCCGCTGGGGCTGTGCTTCCTGCCGGCGTTCCTGACGGTCGGTGTGGTGCCCGTACTGCTGGGGCTCGCACGGTCGCTGTGGTGAGCCCGCCGGAAGAACGCCGGAACCAGAACGGCAGCAGACGCCGGCGGACCGACAGCAGATCAGCAGAAGAGCGGCAGAAGAGTCGGCGGCGGAGCCGGGTGCGAAGTGAGGAAGGACATGGCGGTGTTGGGGAAGATGCGGCGGCGGTTGCGGGAGAGGGCCCGGGCGGTACGGAGGGCTTGCGGGGACAGGGGGATGAGTACGGCGGAGTACGCGATGGGCACGCTCGCGGCAGTCGCCTTGGCCGCGGTGCTCTACAAGGTCGTCAACAGCGGCCCGGTGGGTGCCGAGTTGCAGGGGCTCGTCGAGCGGGCACTCCGTGCGCCGTTCTGAGCGGACCGTGGCTGGCGACGTCGGCCCCGGCAACGTCGACCCCGGCAACGTCGACCCCGGCGACGTAGGCCCCGGAGACGTGGGCCGGGGCCTGGGCCGGGACGCGAGGCGGGGCGAACGGTTACGGGGGAGCGATCCGTGCGCGGGCTATGTGACGGCCGAGGCGGCCGTGGTGATTCCGGCACTGGTGCTGCTGGTGGCCGGGCTGCTGTGGGGGCTGATGGCCGCGGTGTCGCGAATCCAGTGTGTGGACGCCGCGCGGGCCGGGGCCCGGGTGGCGGCGCGGGGCGAGCCCGAGGGTGCCGTGGCGCGAGCTGTGCGGTCGGTGGGGCCGCCCGGTGCCCGGGTGGAGATGACGAGGGAGGGCGAACTGGTGAGGGTCGCGGTGCGGGCGAGAACGGTCGGCCCGGGGCCGCTGTCGGTGGAGCTGCGGTCGGAGGCGGTCGCCTTGAACGAGAGGAGGGCAGGGGGTGGCGAGGCTCCGTAGCGACCGGGGGTCGGCCTCGGTGTGGGCGGCGCTGAGCGTGGTGGTGCTGTGCGGGGTGTTCGCGGCGGTGCTGGGGTTCGGCCAGGCGGTGTATGTACGGCACCGGGCGGGTGCCGTCGCCGACCTGGCGGCGCTCGCGGCCGCCGAGCGGGCGGCGGCGGGCCCGGCACGGGCCTGCGCGGCGGCGCGCCGGGTGGCGCGGGCACAGGATGCGCGGGTGGCCCGGTGCGCGGTCCGGGGAGAGGTCGCGGACCTGGACGCGGGGGTGCGCTGGGGCCCGTACAGCTCACGGGTCCGGTCCCGCGCGGGCCCGGCCGACGACCCGCGTGACCCTCCGTCCCAGCGGGGCGACGGCTCGGAAGGCGAGTTCGGGGACGGTTCGGCCGGGGTGGAGGAGGGACGTCAGATGGCGGAGCGGAGAAGTTCGGTGAGGAGCCGGATGGCGCCGCGCTTGTGGAGCGGGTCGTTGGCGTTGCCGCACTTGGGCGACTGGATGCAGGAGGGGCAGCCCGCCTCGCACTCGCAGGCGGCGATGGCGTCGCGGGTGGCGGTCAACCACGCACGGGCGGTGTGGAAGGCCCGTTCGGCGAAGCCGGCCCCGCCGGGCTGGCCGTCGTAGACGAAGACGGTGGGAAGGAGGGTGTCGGGATGCAGGGCGATGGAGACACCGCCGATGTCCCAGCGGTCGCAGGTGGCGAACAGCGGCAGCATGCCGATGGCGGCGTGCTCCGCGGCGTGCAGCGAGCCGGCGAGGATCTCCGGGTTGATCCGGGCGGCGTCGAGCTGATCCTCGGTGACGGTCCACCACACGGCGCGGGTGCGCAGGGTGCGGGGCGGCAGGTCCAGCTTGGTCTCGCCGAGCACCTCTCCGGTGATCAGACGGCGGCGCAGATAGGAGACGACCTGGTTGGTGACCTCGACGGAGCCGAAGCACAGCCGGGCCTCGCCCCAGGGGACCTCGGCCTCCGTCTCCAGCACGGCGAGCGAGGTGGTGTCGCGGGCCATCGTGGTCCAGGGCGGGCTGGCTTCCTCGACGAGCGCGGCGCAGTCATCCAGGTCGAGCTGTCGCACCACATAGGTACGGCCCTGGTGCAGATGGACCGCGCCCTCGTGGACGGTGGTGTGCGCGGCGCCGGCGTCGACGGTGCCCAG
This sequence comes from Streptomyces smyrnaeus, assembly GCF_017676345.1. Classification (GTDB taxonomy): domain Bacteria; phylum Actinomycetota; class Actinomycetes; order Streptomycetales; family Streptomycetaceae; genus Streptomyces; species Streptomyces smyrnaeus. The sequence goes on from NZ_JAFFZM010000002.1 coordinate 555,053, forward strand.
CAGCCGGCCCGTACCGGCCTCCACGACCTGCACCGGCTTTCCGCCGCTGCCGCGGATGTCGGTCAGATCGGCGGCGCGCTCCTTGCGGGTCCAGTGCCAGCCGGAGCTGCGGCGGCGGAGCAGCTTGCGCTGTTCGAGCTTGCTCAGCAGCTGTGCGGTCTCGGGACCGAAGAGGTCGAAGTCGGCCTCGGTGAGCGGGATCTCGGCTGCGGCTGCGCACAGGTGGGGAGCCAGGACATAGGGGTTGTGCGGGTCCAGGACGGTGGACTCGACGGGGGTGCGGAAGACAGAGTCGGGGTGGTGGACGAGATAGGTGTCCAGCGGTTCGTCCCGGGCGATCATGATGGCCAGCGCCCCCTGGCCGGCCCGCCCGGCCCGGCCGGCCTGCTGCCAGAGGGAGGCGCGGGTGCCGGGATAACCGGTGATGAGGACGGCATCCAGCCCTGAGATGTCGATGCCGAGTTCCAGCGCGTTCGTGGCGGCGAGCCCCAGCAGCTCGCCGGTGTGCAGTGCCCGCTCCAGGGCGCGCCGTTCCTCGGGCAGATAGCCGCCGCGGTAGGCCGCGATCCGTGAGGACAGCCCACCTCGCCGACCACCCGCCGACACCACGCCGCCCGGGCCGGACCCCGCGGCTCCGCCCCTGTCCGGTCTCTCGGCTCCGTCCTCGCCCGGCCCCGCAGCGCCGACTTCGTCCGGCACCGTGGCGGTGACCTCGGCCGGCCCGGCCCCGTCGGCCCGGCTGGCCCCGTCGGCCCCCGTCGGGGCTTCCTCGGCGGTGCCGGGTCGGCGGGGGGCGGGGACGGCGGCCAGGCGGTCCTGAGCGATGAGGGAGATCAGCTCGGCACCGCGACGGGAGCGGACGAAGGCGACGGTGCGTACGCCCTGGGCGGTGAGGTCGGTGAGGAGCTCGGCGGCCTCGGCGGTGGCGGTGCGGCGGACGGGGGCGCCGCGCTCGCCCTCCAGCTCGGTCAGCGGCGGCTCCCACAGCGCGAAGACCGTCTCACCCCGTGGGGAGGTGTCCTCGGTGATCTCGACGGGCCGTACCCCGGTGAGCCGGGCGGCCCCCTCGCCCGGCGCGGCCGAGGTGGCGGAGGCGAGCAGGAAGACGGGCTCGGAGCCGTAGCGGGCACACAGTCGGCGCAGTCGGCGCAGCACCTGGGCCACGTGGGAGCCGAAGACGCCGCGGTAGGTGTGGCACTCGTCGATGACGACGTAGCGCAGCGCGCGCAAGAAGGAGGACCAACGGGTGTGGCCGGGCAGCAGGCCGCGGTGGAGCATGTCGGGATTGGTGAGGACGTAGTTGGCGTACAGCCGCACCCATTCGCGCTCTTCGACCGGTGTGTCCCCGTCGAAGACAGCGGCCCGTACCGCCGTGCCCAGGGGGGCGGCCAGATCGGTGACGGCACGCCGCTGGTCGGCGGCGAGCGCCTTGGTGGGGGCGAGGTAGAGCGCGGTGGCGCCGCGGCCGTTCGGGGCCTCCGAGCCGTCCAGCAGAGTGCTCAGTACGGGGACGAGGTAGGAGAGGGATTTCCCGGAGGCGGTGCCTGTGGCAATGATCACCGACTCGCCGTCCAGGGCGTGCGCGGCGGCGCTGGCCTGGTGCTCCCAGGGACGGTCGATGCCCGCGTGTTGCACGGCATCGATCACTTCCGGACGGATCCGGTCGGGCCATTGCGCATGGCGACCGTTTCGCGGGGGCAAGTGCTCCGTATGGGTGACACGCCCGGCGCGGTCCGGCCCCCTGGTAAGACGAGCCAGCACATCCCGAGGGTCGCCGCTGGAGGCCGAGCGGCGGGGCTCGACTCGCGGGCGTACGCTCGCGGACCGGGTGTGCTGTTCGTTGGCCATCGGTACCGAGTGTGTCACTGGCGAGGCGGACAATGGCCGCAAGGCGTCGTCCTCGCCTGCTGGTAAGTGATTGAATGCCTCTGCGGCTGCCGATCCGTCCCCTGTCCTTTGGGGGTACCTCCCTCCGTCAGGGCAGGGGGAGGGAGAACCGAGGGGGCTGACCGCTCGATAGCAAGGTGCTGGAGGATCCGTGGACCTGTCCCTGTCGACCCGTACCGTCGGCGATCGCACGATCGTCGAGGTCGGTGGCGAGATTGATGTATACACCGCGCCCAAGCTGCGCGAGCAACTGGTCGAGCTCGTAAACGACGGCAGCTACCACCTCGTCGTGGACATGGAGGGCGTCGACTTCCTCGACTCCACCGGGCTCGGCGTGCTCGTCGGTGGGCTCAAGCGGGTGCGTGCCCACGAGGGCTCGCTGCGCCTGGTCTGCAACCAGGAGCGCATTCTCAAGATCTTCCGGATCACCGGTCTGACGAAGGTGTTCCCGATCCATTCCTCGGTCGACGAGGCCGTAGCGGCCACTGACTGATGTGCGGGCCGTCGGTCCGCCCCCGCGTGGGGTGGTCCGGCGGCTTGCCGGTTGACTGGTGGGCGGCCGTCGGGATCGGGCTCCGAGCCCCGGACGGACCACACAGACACTCAGGGAAGACCGAGGGGGATGGCATGGCCACCGTTGAGCTGCTCTTCAGTGCGCTGCCGGAGCACGTCCGTACGGCGCGGCTGGTGGCCGCCGCCGTGGCGCGGCGGGCCGGGGTCGACGAAGCCGTGCTCGACGAGGTGCGGCTGGCCGTCGGCGAGGCGTGCACGCGTGCCGTGGGGCTGCACATGAGCCACGGCATCGGCAGCCCGGTGCGGGTGTCGCTCATCGAGGACGAGAAGAAGTTCTCGATCGAGGTGGGGGACGAGGCGCCGCACCGGCGTTTCACCCTGCCCGGCGGCACTCTGGGCGCCGGAGCCTCGGCGCCGCCGCAGGCCGGAGCCACGTCCGACGCCAAGGCGAAGGCCACGGCCAACGGGAACGGCAACGGTCCCGCCGGCGGGGGCGGCGGCGGTCTGGTGGAAGCCGACGGAGCGCTGATGCCCGGAGCGCGGGACGAGATCCCCGAGCCGGTACCCGAGGAGGACGAGGGTGACGGCGAGATGGGGCTCGCGGTGATCAGCGGGCTGGTGGACGACGTCGAGGTGACGACCGACGAGAACGGCGGCGTCATCCGGATGAGCTGGCCCACGACGGAGCCCGTCCTTCCCTGAGCCCCCCTGTGCCCCCGTATCGGAGCCCTGTGCCCCCGTACCCGGGCCGTGGGCGGGCCATGTCCTCGTCTCGGGGCCCCGGAGTCCCCGGGGCCCGCAAGCGCGCCCCGAAGCGGTAGGGCTGCAGCTCGGGACGGCGGTCTGTGCCGGGCCCGAAGCACGTCCTCCCCAAAACTCCCCCTGAAGCTCCACATCCTCACCCGTCATACCCCGCCACATCGAGGCGACGCCTGGGCGGGGTTCTGGATCTTCGGTCACCCCTTCGCGTGCTTTTCCGCGATCTTTGTTTCCGATCTTCGTAAGATCTCGTTCGCTGTTTCTGACCAGCGCCTAAACCAGTCGTACCGGATTTCTTCGTTCACTCGATAGATCGTTTTCCCGGGGTCAGTTGAATTTGCACATTCCCTCGTGCGAGCGAATTATCCGCTTCCCGTACGGCTGATCTTCGCCGATCCCGGCGAATTCTCGCTGCTGCGCTCTGTTTTGATCTAGTGGCGCTCCCTACAATCCGTCCACATCTTTGCAGCAGGACGCCTGAGCGTGCTTGCGCGCGCCCATGTGCCAAACGTCAAGGAGGACGAATGGCGGGGCATCTCAGCCCACTTCACCACCCCCAGCACCTCGCGGACGCCGCAGAACTGACCAGTGGCAACCGGGGACTCGCGATCGTGATCGCGGTTGTCGCGCTCGCAGCGCTCGGCGTCGCCATGGTGTTGGTACGACAAGTGCTCGCCGCGGGCGAAGGCACCGACAGCATGAAGAAGATCGCTGCCGCCGTTCAGGAAGGCGCGAACGCCTACCTGGCGCGGCAGTTGCGCACCCTCGGCGTATTCGCGGTGGTTGTCTTCTTCCTGCTCATGCTGTTGCCGGCCGATGATATGGAACAGCGGATCGGCCGTTCGTTGTTCTTCCTGGTCGGGGCAGGTTTCTCGGCGGCCACGGGTTATATCGGCATGTGGCTCGCGGTACGCAGCAATGTGCGTGTTGCTGCTGCTGCGCGTGAGGCGACCCCGGCGCCGGGTGCGGCGGAACCGTCCGGTGATCTCACCGCTGTTTCCCACAAAGCGATGAAGATCGCTTTTCGTACCGGTGGTGTCGTCGGAATGTTCACCGTCGGGCTCGGCCTGCTGGGTGCCGCGTGCGTGGTGCTCGTCTACGCGGCCGACGCACCGAAGGTGCTGGAGGGCTTCGGTCTCGGTGCCGCGTTGATCGCGATGTTCATGCGAGTCGGCGGCGGCATCTTCACCAAGGCCGCCGATGTCGGCGCCGACCTCGTGGGCAAGGTCGAACAGGGGATCCCCGAGGACGACCCGCGCAACGCCGCCACCATCGCGGACAACGTCGGCGACAACGTCGGGGACTGCGCCGGTATGGCGGCCGACCTGTTCGAGTCGTACGCGGTGACGCTGGTGGCCGCGCTCATTCTGGGCACGGCCGTCTTCGGCAACGAGGGATTGATCTTCCCGCTGATCGTTCCCGCCATCGGCGTGATCACCGCCATGCTCGGGGTGTTCGCCGTGGCGCCGCGCCGCGCCGACCGCAGCGGGATGACGGCGATCAACCGCGGCTTCTTCATCTCGGCCGTGATCTCGCTCGTGCTGGTGGCCATCGCCGCGTTCGCGTACCTGCCCTCCAGCTACGCGGACCTCAAGGGCGTCTCCGGCGACGACGCGCAGGAGATCCTCGGACACAGCGGTGATCCGCGCATCCTGGCCATCGTGGCCGTCGCCATCGGCATCGTGCTCGCCGCCGTGATCCAGCAGCTGACCGGTTACTTCACCGAGACCTCCCGCAAGCCCGTACGGGACATCGGCAGGACCTCGCTGACGGGGCCGGCGACCGTCGTGCTGTCCGGCATCTCGCTGGGCCTGGAGTCGGCCGTCTACACGGCCCTGCTGATCGGCCTGAGCGTCTACGGAGCCTTCCTGCTGGGCGGCGGCACCGTGATGCTGGCGCTGTTCGCCGTGGCGCTGGCCGGCACCGGGCTGCTGACCACCGTCGGTGTGATCGTCGCGATGGACACCTTCGGTCCCGTCTCCGACAACGCGCAGGGCATCGCCGAGATGTCCGGCGACGTCGAGGGCGCGGGCGCGCAGGTGCTCACCGACCTGGACGCGGTGGGCAATACCACCAAGGCGATCACCAAGGGCATCGCCATCGCCACGGCCGTGCTCGCCGCCGCCGCGCTCTTCGGTTCGTACCGCACCGAGTTGGCCCACGCACTGGCCGACGCGGACCAGGAAGCGGGCAAGATGCTGGAGCTGGTGGACATCGCACAGCCCAGCACGCTCGTCGGGCTGATGTTCGGGGCCGCGGTGGTCTTCCTCTTCTCGGGGCTGGCCATCAACGCCGTCTCCCGCTCGGCCGGTTCGGTCGTCTACGAGGTGCGGCGGCAGTTCCGGGAGCGCCCCGGGATCATGGACTACTCCGAGAAGCCGGAGTACGGCCGGGTCGTGGACATCTGCACCAAGGACGCGCTGCGCGAGCTGACGACGCCGGGGCTGCTGGCCGTGATGGCGCCGATCCTGGTCGGCTTCACCTTCGGGGTGGGCGCGCTGGCGGCGTTCCTGGCGGGCGCGATCGGCGCCGGCACCCTGATGGCCGTCTTCCTCGCGAACTCGGGCGGCGCCTGGGACAACGCGAAGAAGCTGGTGGAGGACGGCCACCACGGAGGCAAGGGCAGCGAGGCCCACGAGGCCACCATCATCGGCGACACGGTCGGCGACCCGTTCAAGGACACCGCAGGCCCGGCGATCAACCCGCTGCTGAAGGTGATGAACCTGGTGGCCCTGCTGATCGCGCCCGCCGTCGTGCAGTTCAGCTACGGCCAGGACAAGAGCGTGGGCGTGCGGGTGGTGGTCTCGATGGTGGCCGTGGCGGTCATCGTCGGCGCCGTCTACATCTCCAAGCGCCGCGGTGTCGCCGTGACGGAGGAGAGCCCGGCCGAGCGGACGATCAAGCCGCCTCAGCCTCCGGCCGATCCGGCGGACCCGGTGGACCCGGTGGCTGCCTCCTAGCCACCTGACGGCGTCACCTGACGGTCGCTCACACCGATGGGCCGGCACGGCGACGGCTCGTGGCGGCAGCCGTGCACGGCAGTCGCACGCGGGCAGCCATCGCACAGCGGCAGTCACGTAGGAAAAGTCACACGGCGAAAGCCGCACAGCGGACGTCGCACAGCGAAAGCCGCACAACGAGAATCGCACTACGAAAGTGGCACAGCGAGAGTCAACCGGTCGGCGGGCGGGGCGTTTTGACGTCCCGCCCGCCGCTGTGTGCGCCCGGTTCGCTCCCCGTCGGATGCTCCGCGTGCCCCCGCCGGGTACAGAAGAATGTCTGCAATGTCGCACCGCACTGTTGGTGCAAATGGCTGCAATAGTAGACATAGGGTTCTTCCGGCTCGCCGTCACTCCCTCCCTGGCGTGTATGTTCCGGGCCGAACAGCCATGGAAGGGACCGATCCGGTGAACAAGAAGCTCGCGGCGGCGCTGTCCAGCGGTGCGGCGCTCGTGCTCGCGCTGACTGGTTGCAGCGACGACAGTGGCAAGACGGACGACTGGGCCAAGCAGGTCTGCGACGACCTCCAGCCCCAGCTCAACAAGATCGATCAGGCCAATGCCTCGATCGCGGAGGCGTCACAGGCGAGCAAGCCGCCCGAGGAGGTCAAGAAGGCCGACGCCGCCGGTTTCCAGAAGGTCTCCGACGCCTACAAGGCGATGGCACGCGCGGTCAAGAAGGCGGGTGCTCCGCCCGTGGAGGACGGCGAGAAGCTCCAGAAGGACGCCGTCAAGGAGCTGAACCGCATCTCCGGCGAGTACCAGGAACTCAAGGTCGCCGCCGAGAAGCTGCCCACGGGCGACAAGTTCGACGAGGGCCTCGACAAGCTGGCGGCCAAACTCAAGTCCCTGGGGCAGAGCGGCGACAAGGCGCTCCAGCGGCTCCAGAAGGGCGAGGTCGGCAAGGCGATGGCCGAGCAGGAGAGCTGCAAGAAGACGGGCGTCACCAAGGACGGGTCCTGAGGACGCGGTCACCCACGCCGTCGAATCCCTGCCTCGTCGAACCCTCACGCCGTCGAAGGCCCCTACGTCGTCGAAGGCTCCACAGGCCGTCGAAGGCGCGGTCCTGATGCCCATGCAAGCGCGATCCCCCATGCCCCCGAAGGCAAGGCGGCCCGGGAGCGAAGGAGAATGGCGCGGGTGAGCACTGACGCACTTCCCGAGCCCACGACCGAGAGCACCCGCCGACTGCGGGAGGCGCTGACCGCGGCCGGGTTCACCGCCGATGGTCTCCTCGACGTACTGGGCGCCTCCGCCTACGCGGCGCTCGCCCGTGGTGAGACCGTCCCGGCGCTGCGCGCCACCCGCGGCGGGGGCCCGTTGGAGACGCTGACGCGGCTCTTCCTGCTGCAGCAGGCGGTGCCGTACGGCAGCGCGCGGGCCGTGCTGCCCGTCGACGAGGCGCTGTCCGATCGCTGGCTGGAACGGGCGCCGGGTGCGGACCCGCTCCAGGGCGACGCCGCCGCCGACACCCCCGCGGCCACCGACACCCCCGCCGCCGTACGTGCCACCGTCGATGTGCGCCCCTACAGCGGCCCGGGGGGCGAGGACTGGTGGATCGTCAGCGACCGGGTATGCGCAGTCGGCGGTGCCGGCGGCGTGGGCGGTCCGCGCGAGGCCGGTGAGGGAAGTCCCGGCCAGGACGTCGTACTCGGCGTCGGAGGCGCTTCCACGACCCTTGCCGGGCTGATGGTCCCCACCCCTGTCGCCCGCGCGCTCGACCTCGGCACCGGGTCGGGGATCCAGGCGCTGCACGCCAGTCGTTTCGCGACGCACGTCACCGCCACGGACGTCAATGCGCGCGCGCTGCGGTTCGCGCGCCTGACCCTGGCGCTGTCGGGTGCCCCGGAACCGGAGTTGCGGGAGGGCTCGCTGTTCGAGCCGGTGGCGGACGAGGAACCGTACGATCTCATCGTCTCCAACCCGCCCTTCGTGATCTCCCCGGGCGCCCGGCTCACCTATCGGGACGGTGGCATGGCGGGTGACGACATGTGCCGCACCCTCGTCCAGCAGGCGGCCCGCCAGCTGGCCCCGGGCGGCTACTGCCAGCTGCTGGCCAACTGGGAGCACCAGGAGGGTGCGGACTGGCGCGAGCGCGTCTGCGGATGGGTGCCGCCCGGGTGCGACGCGTGGATCGTCCAGCGGGAGGTCCAGGACGTCACCCAGTACGCGGAGCTGTGGCTGCGCGACGCGGGGGACCACCAGGGCGATCCGGCCGCGTACGCGGCGCGCTACGACGCCTGGCTGGAGGAGTTCGCGGCGCGGGGCACCAAGGCCGTCGGTTTCGGCTGGGTCGTGCTGCGGCGCACGGACGCCGAGCGCCCCTCGGTGCTCGCCGAGGAGTGGCCGCACCCGGTCGAGCAGCCTCTCGGCGAGGTGATCCGGGAGCACTTCGAGCGGCAGGACTTTCTGCGCCGTACGCACGACGGGGCGCTGCTGGAGCACCGCTTCGTGCTCGCGGACGAGGTGGTGCAGGAACAGGTGGGAGCGCCGGGCGCGGAGGACCCCGAGTACGTGGTGCTGCGGCAGAACCGCGGGATGCGGCGGGCGACGACGGTGGACACGGTCGGTGCCGGGTTCGCCGGGGTGTGCGACGGGACGCTGAGCGCGGGGCGGATCCTGGACGCCATCGGCCAGTTGCTCGGCGAGGACCCGGCCGAGCTGCGGGCGCGTACGCCGGAGTCGATCAGGCTCCTGGTCGAGCAGGGGTTCCTGTCGCCGGTGGTGGACTGACGGCGGCCGTAGCGCGGTGCGGGTCAGAGCAGATTGCGGGCCACCGTCCAGGCGACGGCCGCACTCAGTACGGCCACTTTGCCGCGGGTGGTCATACGGGGCGCGTAGCGGCGTCCGCGCAGCCCTTCGTAGAGCCAGCGCCCCGACAGGTAGCAGGCGACGGGCAGGCCGACCGTGAGCAGTGCGGCGTTGTCGTGCAGGGCCGCCGCCAGGTCGCCGTGCATCAGGTCGTAGGCCATACGCGTGCCCCCGCAGGCCGGGCAGAGCAGCCCGGTGGCCCAGTTGAAGGGGCAGCGCGGCAGCCAGGCGCCGGACTCGTGGGGGTTGGTGCCCCACAGGTAGCAGGCGCCTGCCAGGCCCGCCGCCGCCGTGGCGAGCGGCGGGGCGGCCGGGTGGGAGAGGGCGGCGCGGAGTCGGCCCACGGCAGCAGGGACGTTGGTTATCGCCATGTGGCCAGTGCCTCCCCTCGTGTCGCGTCGCCCTCCCCCGGGGCGTGCGAAGCCTCAGCCACGCAGAATACGGCCCTGGGCGTCGGTGCGGCTGTCGCTGGTCAGGAACATGATTCCGTCGACCAGCGCCCAGATGCCCATCCCACCGCAGGTGAACAGCTGGGCTATGCCCATGCCGATGTGACCGGTGTAGAAGCGGCCGATGCCCAGACCGCCGATGAACAGCTGGAGCACTCCGGCGACGATCTTGGACTTGTCGGAGAGCGGACGCCCGTACGGGTCGTAACCGTACGGCGCGTTCGGATCTCCGGTGTACTGGCCGGGAGGGACGGCGCCCATCGGCTGCTGCTGCGGGTAGCCGTAGCCCGGCTGGCCGGGCTGCTGCTGGCTGTACGGGTTCTGGCCCGGCTGCTGCGGGTAGCCGTAACCGGGCTGATTCGGGTCGGACACAAGACCTCCGAGGTCGAGCGGTACCTGGTGATGTGCCCCCGACATGTTGCCAGAGCCTTCCGGCGGCGGGACGGCTGGTTGTCGGGTTACCGTTCGAGTGGCGTTGCGGACTTTTCCCGTTTGACATGGGGGCGGGAGGTACCGTCACACTCCGCAGCGATAGCAATGCAGCGATATTGATACCGACTCATACCGAACCTGATACCGAACCTGATACCGACCGGAGAGAAGAGCAGAAGTTGTCCCCGACCCACGAGACAGCAAATGGGGGGCGCCGACTTGTGATCGTCGAGTCGCCTGCCAAGGCCAAGACGATCAAGGGCTATCTCGGCCCCGGCTACGTTGTCGAGGCCAGTGTCGGGCACATCCGCGACCTCCCGGGCGGTGCGGCCGAGGTTCCCGCGAAGTACAAGGGCGAGCCCTGGGCCCGCCTCGGCGTCAATGTCGACCACGATTTCGAGCCGCTGTACGTCGTCAACAGCGACAAGAAGGACCAGGTCAAGAAGCTCAAGGAGCTGCTGGCCGAATCCGACGAGCTGCTGCTGGCCACTGATGAGGACCGCGAGGGCGAGGCCATCGCCTGGCATCTGCAAGAGGTGCTCAAGCCCAAGGTCCCGGTCAAGCGGATGGTCTTCCACGAGATCACCAAGGACGCCATCCAAAACGCCGTCCGCAACCCCCGCGACCTCAACCAGCGGCTGGTCGACGCACAGGAGACCCGCCGCATCCTCGACCGGCTGTACGGGTACGAGGTCTCACCCGTGCTGTGGAAGAAGGTCATGCCGCGGCTGTCGGCGGGCCGGGTGCAGTCCGTGGCCACCCGGCTGGTCGTGGAGCGGGAGCGCGAGCGCATGGCGTTCCGCTCCGCCGAGTACTGGGACCTGACCGGCACGTTCGCGACGGGGCACGCGGGGGATGCCTCGGCGGGAACGGGTGCCGCGGGCGACCCGGGCACGTTCGGCGCCCGGCTGACGACGGTGGACGGCCGCCGTGTCGCACAGGGCCGCGACTTCGGCTCCGACGGGCAGCTCAAGGACCCGTCCGCGGTGCTCCACCTGGACGAGGAGGGCGCCCGCGCCCTGGCCGCCGCGCTGGAGGACACCGACTTCGCGGTCCGCTCCGTCGAGTCCAAGCCCTACCGCCGCTCCCCGTACGCACCCTTCCGTACGACCACCCTCCAGCAGGAGGCGAGCCGCAAGCTCGGGTTCGGCGCGAAGTCCACCATGCAGGTGGCGCAGAAGCTGTACGAGAACGGCTTCATCACCTACATGCGTACGGACTCCACGACGCTCTCCGACACCGCCGTGTCCGCGGCCCGCGCGCAGGTCACCCAGCTCTACGGCGCCGACTACCTGCCGGACAAGCCGCGTACCTACGCCGGCAAGGTCAAGAACGCGCAGGAGGCGCACGAGGCGATCCGCCCCTCCGGCGACCGCTTCCGCACGCCCGCCGAGACGGGGCTGACCGGCGACCAGTTCAAGCTCTACGAGCTGATCTGGAAGCGGACCGTCGCCTCGCAGATGAAGGACGCCGTCGGCCAGTCGGTGACGGTGAAGGTCGGCGGTCGCTCCGCCGACGGCCGGGACGCCGAGTTCAGCGCCACCGGCAAGATCATCACTTTCCACGGCTTCCTCAAGGCCTACGTGGAAGGCGCCGACGACCCCAACGCCGAGCTCGACGACCGCGAGCGGCGGCTGCCCCAGGTCGCCGAGGGCGACCCGCTGCGCGCCGCGGAGATGTCCGTCGACGGCCACGCCACCAAGCCGCCGGCCCGCTACACCGAGGCCACGCTGGTCAAGGAGCTGGAAGAGCGGGAGATCGGGCGCCCGTCCACCTACGCCTCGATCATCAGCACCATCCTGGACCGGCGCTACGTCTTCAAGAAGGGCACCGCGCTGGTGCCGTCCTTCCTGAGCTTCGCCGTGGTCGGACTGCTGGAGAAGCACTTCGGCCGGCTCGTCGACTACGACTTCACCGCCAAGATGGAGGACGACCTCGACCGCATCGCGGCGGGCAGCGCCGAGGCCGTGCCGTGGCTGCGGCGCTTCTACTTCGGCGAGGGCGGCGAGTCCGCGACCGGTGAGGCCGCGGCAGCGGGCAACGGCGACGGCGATCACCTCGGCGGGCTCAAGGAACTCGTCTCCGACCTCGGCGCGATCGACGCCAAGGGCGTCTCCTCCTTCCCCGTCGGCGAAGGCATCACCCTGCGTGTCGGCCGCTACGGTCCGTATGTGGAGGGGCCCAGCGAGAAGGAGGGCGAGCCGGGTCGGCGCGCGGACGTCCCCGACGACCTGCCCCCGGACGAGCTGACGGTCGACTACGCCAAGGAACTGCTGGACAAGCCCAGCGGCGACTTCGAACTGGGCACCGACCCGGAGAGCGGTCGCCCGATCGTGGCGCGGGACGGGCGGTACGGACCGTACGTCACCGAGGTGCTGCCCGAGGGCACGCCGAAGACGGGCAAGAACGCGGTCAAGCCGCGGACCGCCTCCCTGTTCCGCTCGATGTCGCTGGACACCGTCACGCTGCAGGACGCGCTCAAGCTGCTGTCGCTGCCGCGTGTCGTCGGCGTCGACCCCGAGTCCGGCAACGAGATCACCGCTCAGAACGGGCGCTACGGGCCCTATCTGAAGAAGGGCACCGACTCGCGCTCGCTGGAGAGCGAGGAGCAGATCTTCAACATCACGCTGGACGAGGCGCTGGAGATCTACTCCAAGCCGAAGCAGCGCGGCCGTGCTGCCGCCAAGCCGCCGCTCAAGGAGCTGGGGAACGATCCGGAGACGGAGCGCCCCGTGGTGGTCAAGGACGGCCGTTTCGGTCCGTATGTGACGGACGGCGAGACGAACGCGACGCTGCGGCGGGACGACGACGTCGAGACGATCACCCCGGAGCGGGGCTTCGAACTGCTGGCCGACAAGCGGGCGAAGGGCCCCGCGAAGAAGAAGACCGCCGCCAAGAAGACCACCGCGAAGAAGACGGCCACCAAGAAGACGGCTGCGAAGAAGACCGCGGCGAAGAAAACCACGGCGACGAAGACGGCGGCCAAGAAGACGGCTGCGAAGAAGACCACCACCAAGAAGACCGCCACCAAGAAGTCGGCCGCCGAGAAGTCCGCTTCTTCGGAGAACACTTCTCCGGAGTGACCCCGAAGGCGCCGCTGAGCAGCGGCGCGCATACAGATGTTCGGGTACGGAGCCGGGGTGTCGGTCACTCCCTATACGCTGGCGGGATGAAGTCTTCGCCCCCAACTGCCCCGGACGACGCCCTCGCCGCGGAATCCCGCGAGGGTGCCGTGACCGCGTTGCTGCGTTTCCCCCCGCTGCGGCGGCTGTGGACCGCGCAGTTCACCAGTGGGATCGGCGACATGCTTGGTCTCCTGGTGCTGCTGTTGCTGGCGATGCAGGCAGCAGCCGTGCGTGGCGTGGCGGGGGACCCGGTGTTCGGCGGCGGGTACCGCGGGATGGCACTCGTCGTGGCCGCCGTCTTCGGACTGCGGCTGCTGTCCACGCTGCTGTTCGGCGCCGTTCTGTTGGGTCCGATCTCCGCGCTGGTCAGCGGTGCCCAGGAGAGCGGCAAGAACGCGAAGGACGAGAAGACCCCGAAGAGCCCCCAGAGTGCACAGGGCGCTCAGGCCCCGGAGAGCGTGCAGAGTGCTCGCAGCGGGAGCGGTGAGAAGGCCGCAGCGAGCGACGGCGGCAGCGGGAAGAAGGTCCTCGGCAGCGGGAAGAAGGTCCTCGGCAGCGGGAAGAAGGTCCTCGACCGGCGCTGGACGCTGTTCGGAGCCGACGCGCTGCGCGCGCTCGCGCTGATCGTCGCCCCGCTGTGGATCGACTGGACGCCCGGCAGCGCGTTCTTCGTACTCCTCGCCTCCGTCTTCGTGGCGGGTGCGGCCGAGCGGATCTCCACCGTCACGAGGGACAGCGCGGCCCCCGCACTGCTGCCGGCCACGCCGCCCGAGGGCGCCGCCGTACGGCCGCTGCCGGACCACCACGAGGCGCTGCGCCGGCTGTGGCTGCGGTCGGGCTTCGTCGCGCTGCCGATCGCGGCCGCCGGACTCGTCGTCGTCACGCTGATCAGCAACCTGTTCGGTACGGGTATCGACTGGTTCGGCTCGCACCAGGCCGCCCTCGCCTCGTACGTGGCGGCCGGGCTCTTCGCGGCCGCTGCCGCCATCGTCTACTTCCTCGAACTGCCGGACGGGCGGACCCCGCGCCCCCGCTCACCGCTGGAGGGGCTGCGCAGGCCCAGGACGACCGAGGGTGGACCGGACAAGGGCCGCACCGGAGCCGTACCGCTACTCGTCGCCGCGGGCGGGGCGATCGGCGGCGCCGTCGCGGCGGCTGTCGCGCTCGCTCCGCTGCACGCCGCCGACCTCGGCGGTGGCCCCGTCGCATTCGGACTGCTGGCGCTGATGCTGACCGGCGGCACCGTCGCGGGGATCCGGATGGCGCCGTACACGGTGCCGTCGCTCTCCCGGCGCCGGCTCCTCGCGCTCACCATCGGGCTGACCGGCATCGTGCTGCTGGCGGCCGGACTCGTTCCCGACACCGCGACCGTCATCGGGCTGGCACTGCTGGCCGGGCTGGGCGGCGGCATCGCGGCGAACACCCTGCACACCCTGCTCGATCAGGAGACCGAGGAGTTCCGTCGCGTCCGTACGACCGAGCATCTGCAGGCGGTGGTACGGCTGTCGCTGGCGGTGGGCGCGATCGTGGCGCCGGTGGTGGCCGCGCTGATCGGACCGCACCGGGTGGAGAACGGCTCGTTCGTCTTCGACCACGGCGGGGCCTCGTTCACGCTGATGCTGGTGGGCGCGCTACTGCTGCCCGTCGGCGCGATCCTGCTCGGCCGCACCGACGACCGGCAGGGCGTACCGCTGCGGCGGGACCTGCTGGAGGCGTTCGGCGGCGGCCCGCTGCGGCAGGCACCTGCCAAGAACGGCTTCTTCCTGGTACTGGAGGGCGGCGACGGCGCGGGCAAGACCACACAGGTGGAGGCGCTCGCCGAGTGGATCAGGGCCAAGGGGCACGAGGTCGTCGTCACCAAGGAGCCCGGCTCCACACCGGTGGGCAAGCGGCTGCGCTCCATCCTGCTGGACGTCTCCTCGGCCGGGCTCTCGCACCGCGCGGAGGCACTGCTGTACGCCGCGGACCGCGCCGAGCACGTGGACACGGTGGTCCGCCCGGCGCTGGAGCGCGGGGCCGTGGTGATCTCCGACCGGTACGTCGACTCCTCCGTCGCCTACCAGGGCGCCGGACGCGACCTGTCCCCGAGCGAGATCGCCCGTATCAACCGCTGGGCGACCGAGGGACTGGTGCCGCATCTGACCGTGCTGCTCGACGTACCGCCCGAGACGGCGCGTGAACGGTTCACCGAGGCGCCGGACCGACTGGAATCCGAGCCGGCCGAGTTCCACCAGCGGGTGCGCGCCGGATTCCTCACCCTCGCCGCCGCCGACCCGGCCCGCTATCTGGTCGTCGACGCCGCGCAGGAGCCGCAGACCGTCACCACGGCCGTTCGCCACCGCCTCGACCAGGTGCTTCCGCTCTCCGAGGCCGAGAAGAAGGCCCAGGAGGAGGCCCGTAAGCGGGCCGAGGAGGAAGCGCGCAAGCGGGCCGAGGAAGAGGCCCGCCGCAAGGCGGAGGAAGAGCGCAAGGAGCGCGAGCGCAAGGAGCAGCTGGAAAAGCTCCGCCGCGAGGAGGAGGAGCGCAAGCGCCGCGAGGCCGAGTTGGCGCGCCAGCTGGAAGAGGCCCGGCGCGCCGAGGAGGCCCGTAAGCGGGCCGAGGAAGCCCGCCGGATCGCCGAGGAGGAGCGCGAGCGCCGCGAGGCCGAGCAGCGCGCCTACGAGGAGGAGCAGGAGCGGCTGCGCAAGCGTGCCGAGGAGGAGAAGCGGCTGCGGGCCGAGGCCGAGGAGCGCCGTCGGGAACGGCAGCGCAAGGCCGAGGAAGCGCTGCTGAAGGCCGAGCAGGCGCGGGCGGCGGCTGCCGCGGAGGCGGCGGCCAAGGCCGAGGCGGAGGCCGAGGCAGAGGCTGCCGAGCGGGCGCAGCGGGAGACGGCGGAGGCTGCGGAAGCAGCGGAGGCCGCGAAGGCCGCGCAGGCGTCGAAGGCTACGAAGACTGCCGGGGCCGCGAAGGCTGCTGGGGCCGCGAAGGCTGCGGAGGCTGCCCAGGCTGCGGAGGGCGTCGGGGCTGCGGAGCTCGCTGAGGCGGCTGAGGGGGCGGAGACTCCCGAGGCCGGAGGTGCTGCCGAGGAGACCGCATCCGAGGCCGCCCCCGAGGCCGCACCGTCGCCCGACGGGTCGGAGGCCGACACGGCGCAGATCCCCCAGGTCCGGCCGCAGGACGAGAAGGCCGCCGGACCGGACGCGGACTCCGGACCGGACGCGGAGGACACCACGCAGTTGCCGCGTCCCGAGGTGGCGTCGCCCGAGGACGAGACGACGGTGCTGCCGCGCGTCTCCGAGGCGGACGACACCCGCGAGACGGCGGTTCTCCCGCAGGTTCCCGAGTCCGCCGCCGATCCCGACGACCGCACGCGCGAACTGCCGCAGGTCGACGAGACGGAGCGGCGCCCTCGCCCCTCCTGGGCGGAGGATCCGCTCGACGACGCGCCCACCCTCGCGGACAAGCTGCTGGGCCCGCGCGAGGACGACGGCGACGGCGGCGAGGACCACCGACGCCGATAGAGCGCCGACGGTCCGGCCAGGCGCCACAGCACCTGGCCGGACCACCTGCGCGCCACCTTGCACCACCCGCCACCGGCGCCCGGTGTCTGCCACCCGCCACCGGGCGCCCGGTGTCCGCCACACGGCACCCTCACCGGTCCGTCCCGGGCTGTCACCGGTATCCGCGACAATGGTCTCCATGGCGGTGTGGGACGACCTGGTGGGTCAGGACAGGGCAGCGCAGCAGCTCGTCGCTGCCGCGCGCGATGCCGACGCGTATGTGACGGCGGAGGCCGAGGCACACGGCTCCGCCGACCTCTCCGGCTCCTCGATGACCCACGCCTGGCTCTTCACGGGCCCGCCCGGCGCCGGTCGGGAGCACGCGGCCCGCGCGTTCGCGGCGGCGCTCCAGTGCGTGAGTCCGGACCGGGCGCTGGGCGGCAGCCCGGGGTGCGGCTTCTGCGAGGGGTGTCATACGACGATGGTCGGCACCCACGCGGATGTGGAGGTCGTCCGTACGGACCTGCTGTCCATCGGTGTGAAGGAGACGCGCGCGCTGGTGCGCGGGGCGCAGATGTCGCCGTCGGGCGGGCGCTGGCAGGTGATCGTCCTGGAGGACGCCGACCGCCTGACGGAGGGCGCGGGGAACGTGCTGCTGAAGGCTGTCGAGGAGCCCGCGTCGCGCACGGTGTGGCTGCTGTGCGCGCCGTCGACGGAGGACGTGCTGCCGACCATCCGATCGCGCTGTCGGCACCTGGCGCTGCGTACGCCTCCGGTGGACGCCGTGGCGGATCTGCTGGTGCGGCGGGACGGGATCGAGCCGGAGATGGCCGCGTTCGCGGCGCGGGCCACGCAGGGGCACATCGACCGGGCGCTGCGGCTGGCGACGGACGAACGGGCCCGCGCCAGACGGCAGGCGGTGCTCAAGCTGCCGACGCGGGTCGACGATGTCGGCAGCGCCCTCCGTGCGGCACAGGAGCTGATCGACGCCGCGACGGAGGACGCCAAGCAGGTGGCCGAGGAGCTGGACGCCAAGGAGACCGAGAATCTGCGGGCAGCCCTCGGCGCGACGGAGGGCAAGCGGCTGCCACGCGGTACGGCGGGTGCGATGAAGGAGCTGGAGGACAAGCAGAAGCGCCGGTCCACCCGCACCCAGCGCGACTCGCTGGAGTTGGCCCTGTCGGACCTGACGGCCTACTACCGTGACGTGCTGGCCCGCCAGTTGGGCTCGTCCGTCGCCCTGTCGCACGACGAGGCGGCCGGCCCGATCGGGCAACTGGCCGCGACCTCGCGCCCGGAGCAGACGCTGCGCCGCATCGAGGCGGTGCTGGACTGCCGCCGGGCGCTGGACCGCAACGTCGCCCCGCTGCTGGCGGTGGAGGCGATGACGATGGCGCTGCGCGCGGGCTGACGCGCCACAGCGCCCCCCGCGGGCGACGGGCCGATGTCCGGCTGGGTACGCTCCCAGCACGTGCAGGACGGCGGAGGGATGCCCCATGAGTCAGTCACACGCCTCCCGTATCCGCTACGGGGGCGCGTCCCGGGTCCGCCACGGGAGCGCGGCGGTGCTCATGGCCACGGCCCTGCTGCTCGCCGGCTGCTCGAACGGGGATTCGTCCGGGGAGCCGGACACCGACCCCTCCGCGAAGGGCACCCACGCGGGCGCCGACGCACCTCCGCTCAAGCCGCTGCCCGCGAAGATCCCCGACGACCTGCGCCCCTTCTACGAACAGAAGCTGTCGTGGCACAGTTGCGGCCCGGCCGAATTCGAGTGCGCGACGCTGCGGGTGCCGCTGGACTACGACAAGCCGGGCGACGACCTCAAGGACGCCGCCGAGACCGTGGGCCTGGCGGTGACCCGCACCAAACCGCAGAACGGAAAGGGCAAACCCGAGGGCGGTTCGCTGCACGTCAACCCGGGCGGTCCGGGCGGCTCGGCGATCGAGTACGTGCAGCAGTCGGCGGCCCTCGCGTATCCGCCGCAGGTGCGGGAGCACTACTCGCTGGTCGGCATGGACCCGCGCGGCGTCGGCCGCAGCGAGCCTGTCGCATGCCTGAGCGACAAGCAGATGGACGCGTACACACGGGTCGACCAGACACCGGACGACGCGAAGGAGACCGACGCGCTCACCGCCGCGTACGGACGCTTCGCCGAGGGCTGCGAGAAACGCACCGGCAAGCTCCTCGGCCATGTCTCGACGACCGAGGCGGCACGCGACATGGACGTACTCCGTGCGGCGCTCGGCGACAAGAAGCTCAACTACGTCGGCGCCTCCTACGGCACCTACCTGGGGGCCACCTACGCGGGCCTGTTCCCGCAGCGCTCCGGCCGGCTCGTCCTGGACGGCGCCATGGACCCCTCCCTCTCCGCGCGCCGGGTCAACCGGGAGCAGACGGCGGGCTTCGAGACGGCGTTCAAGGCGTTCGCGCGCGACTGCGTCGCCATGTCCGACTGCCCCCTGGGCACGGACGGCGTCAAGGAGGCGGGCAAGAACCTCAGCGCCCTCCTGGCGCGGGTGGACCGCAAGCCCCTCAAGACCGACGACCCCTCGCGCACCCTGACCGAGTCGCTGGCCACCACGGGCGTGATCCGCGCCATGTACGACGAGGGCTCCTGGCCCGGCCTGCGCGAGGCGCTGACGGCGGCCAAGAAGGGCGACGGGGCACCCCTGCTGGCGCTCTCCGACGACTACTACGAGCGCGGCCCGGACGGCTCGTACAGCAACATCATGTACGCCAACCCGGCCGTGAACTGCATCGATCTTCCCCCGGCCTTCTCCGGCGCCGCCGAGGCCCGCAAATCCGTGCCCTCCTTCGAGAAGGCCAGTCCCGTCTTCGGCCGCGGCTTCGCCTGGGCGGCACTGAACTGCGCCGAATGGCCGGTCGAGCCCACCGGGGAACCCCACCGCATCGCCGCCAAGGGTGCCGACCCGATCGTCGTCGTCGGCACCACCCGCGACCCGGCCACCCCCTACCGCTGGGCCCAGGGCCTGGCCGGCCAGCTGACCCCGGCCCGCCTCCTCACCTACAAGGGCGACGGCCACACTGCCTACCTGCGCGGCAGCGACTGCGTCGACAGCGCCGTCAACGCCTACCTCGTCCAGGGCAAGGCCCCCAAGGACGGCACCACCTGCGGCTGACCCCTCCCACCCCCGTCCCGACCACCCCCGCAAACCCTGTAGACTTATCGCCGCAGCGGCCCCCAAACTGGCCGCACGCACCATGCCGCCTTAGCTCAGTCGGCCAGAGCGACGCACTCGTAATGCGTAGGTCAAGGGTTCGATTCCCTTAGGCGGCTCTTCTGGAACCCCAGGTCAGATGGATTCTGGCCTGGGGTTTTGTGCGTTCTTGGTAGCGGTCTGCGAGGGCTGCCTCCCGCACCCGGCGCTTGGGCGGTCTTCGGGGTGTACGCACCGGAACCCCTGGTGCCGTTGGGCGCCGGGGGTCCGGGTTTCCGAGGGAGCGTCGCGCGTCAGAGCTTCGCGGTGTCCTGGGTGCGGCGGCCGGTGAGCAGGAGCAGGGTGATGAGGAGGATCTGGCAGCCCGTGATCAGGGCCTGGGTCGCGGGGGTGTGCACGTTCAGCAGGACCATCGTCGTGTTGACGGCGAAGTGCACGGCGATCGAGGCGAGGATGCCGGCTCGCTCGTAGGCGCAGGTGACCAGCATGGCCATGGGGATGTTGCCGACGGCGAAGAGCACACCGCTCGGGGTGGCGAGGCCGAGGTCGCTTTGGACGGTGCCGTCGATGAAGAACAGCGGCAGGTGCCATACGGCCCAGATGACACCGAGTATCAGGGCGATCTGGAAGCGGCCCATCGTGGCGCGCATCCGGGGGTAGGCGGTACCGCGCCAGCCGGGCTCCTCGGAGAGCGGCCCGGAGATGATCATGCTCACCAGGAACGCCGCTGGGCCGCCCATGTCCTTCATGACGTCTTGTGCGTCCGACCAGCTCAGCGTGGTGTCGCCGGCCGCGTGCCCGAGAGCCGCGGCGGCCAGTACGGCTCCGGAGGCAGCGAGCATCAGCAGCGGCGCCTGGAGCAGGGCGGCCGGGTGGAAGCGGACCGCGTGTGCCGGGACCGGCTCACCCCGCCGCTTGCGCCGGATGCGGATGACCAGGGCGCCTGCCAGCGGGCCGAAGGCGCCGAGCAGGAAGGGGGTGTAGGTGGGGGTGCCGGGCGTCGCCGGTCCGCCGAGGCCGATCGCCGTGCCCCAGCATGCCCAGCTGACGCCGAAGGCGATGACCATGAAGAGTGTCAGGTCGATGCGGCGGCGAACGGGATGCGCGGGGATCGGGGGAGTCACGGGGCTCGCGGGGGTTGTGGGGTTCGCGGGGTTTGCGGGCACGGGCGTGTGTGTTGTGGGCATGCCAAGCTGACCTTTGTGTGAGCGTCGTGCGGTGAGAGAGATGAGGGCGGAGCCGTCCGGGAGAGCTGAAGGTCAGGACGAGGTGAGCCGTCCTCCGGTGGACGTCTCACAAGCGGCGCCGACCAACTGGCGGGTGAGCCACTCGGTGACGAGGTCGAGCAGTTCGGGGTCGACCGGATCGCGCAGCAGGCGGCGGTAGTTGTTCAGGGTGGGACGTCCGGGGTCGCGTCGCAGGACGTGGGTGAGTGCGTCGACGCGGTGGGTTTCCGCGCCGCCGGGGACCAGTCGGGCGATGTCCTTCAGGTCGTCCGGGTCGACCTGGAGGTCTTTGTCGCCGGTGATGGCGAGGACCGCGGCGTCGATGGCGGCGAGGTCGTGCCGGGTGTCGTGGGCGAGCATCTCCCGCAGCCAGCGGACGTTGACCTTGGCTCCCGCCACGCGCGCCACATCCGTACGGGTCTTCTTCACCCGTGCGAGTATCTGGCCGCCCAGTGCTCCCAACGGCCGGCGCAGCAGTCGGACGGGAGCCGGCATGCTCGACACGATCGAGCGGCCCTGCCAACGGAAGGCGTCCTCGCCCAGGTCGGCGAAGCCGGCCAGCAGCACCACTGCCCGAACGTCCGTCCCGGCCGTCCGTGCCGCCAGGGCCATGGCGTGCAGTGAGCCCTCGCTGTGGCCGACCACACCGATCGCGTCCGCGCGGATGTCGTCCCGGTCCGCCAGGGCGCGCACGGCTGCCGCGGCGTCCCGGCGGTTGTCGGTGAAACCGGCGGCCCGCCAGTCGCCGGGGGTGGCGCCGGTCCCGCGCCGGTCGTGGCGCAAGGTGGCGATCCCCCGCGCCGCGAGGGTGTCGGCCACCGGACGCGCCAGGTTCATGCGGAGCTTGGGGGTGTTGCCGTCGCGGTCGAGCGGGCCGGAACCGTGCAGCAGCAGGACGGCCGGGTGCGGGCCGGGGTCGGCGGGCAGCGTCAGGGTGCCGGCCAGTGGGGTCCCGTCGTCCGCGGTGACCGTCATGTCGATGTCGGGCAAGGCTCCGCCTCTTTCGTTGCACGCTCGGGCGTTCGTTCTCAACTTCGAGAACGTTATCAGATGTGAGATCATGGCGGCATGGCAACCGCGAATCTCCTCCTCCACCCGGTCCGGATGCGCATCCTCCAGACCCTGGTCGGCGCCGGTGAACTGACCACGGCTCAGCTCCGGGAACGCCTTCCGGACGTCGCAGCGGCGACCATGTACCGGCACGTCGCGACGCTCACCAAGGCAGGCATCCTGGAAGTGGTCCAGGAAAGGCCCGTACGCGGGACGGTCGAACGCAGCTACCGGGTCCGGCAGGACGAGGCCCTCGTCGACGAGGAAGCCCGCGCCGAGATGACCAAGGACGACCACCGGCAGGCCTTCACCGTCTTCACCGGGGCGATGATGGCCGACCTCGACCGCTACCTCTCCCGCGACGACGCCGACCCCCCGCGCGAAGGCGTCCTCTACCGGCAGGGGGCGGTGTGGGCGACCCCCGAAGAGTTCGCCGAACTGGTGGAGGAACTGGAGGCACTGGTCGCCCGCCGTACGGGACACACCCCCGGCGACGGCCGCGTCCGGCACATCATCAGCCTCGCCCTGGTACCCGACAAGGCGAGCGGGGAGGAGGGTCAGGTCCCCTGAGTCCGCTGCGGCCACTGCGGCCGGTGGGGCCACTGCGGCCGGGTGCGGCCGGGCCGGGTGGCTTCGGGTAGCAGGGACCGGGGGGTGGGGGAAGGGGGGCGCCGGCTGTCGATCTTGCAGATGGTTTGCGCGGTTCCCTGCGACTTCGCTTGATTGTGCGCGCCGTACGGGGGCTCCACGCTTGTGGTGTACCGCACGAGGGCTTCCGACTCCCGTGTCGGTGCTGTCGATCGCGGCCTGCACGCACCCGGACGGATTCCGGGTGCGGGGGCCGGACAAAAGACCGGTTCCTGTCTTTCGGGTTTCGAGCAACTGCTGCGGCGCAGCACCGTGCTGCCGTGACGGCGCCGTAGGCGAGGACCCCATTCCCCAGGCCGCCTGGTCGGTTCAGGAGGAGCGCCATGCGTACGTCAGTGACGGATCCTTTGCTCCAGCCTTTCACGCTGAAGAGCCTCACCTTGCGCAACAGGGTGGTCAGTACGTCGCACGAACCGGCGTTCGGCGAAGGCGGGCTGCCCCGGGACCGGTACCGGAGGTACCACCTGGAGAAGGCCCGGGGCGGGGTGGGGCTGACGATGATCGGGGGCTCGGCGGTCGTGTCGCCGGACAGCCCGCCGTCGTTCGGCAATCTGCTGCTCTACCGCGACGATGTGGTGCCCTGGCTCCGGCGGTTGGCCGACGACGTGCACGCAGCCGGGGCCGCGGTCATGTGCCAGGTCACTCATCTGGGACGGCGCACCAGCAACTACGCGGGCGACTGGCTGCCCGTCCTCTCGGCGTCGCCGTTGCGGGAGCCCGCCCATCGGGCCTTTCCGAAGGAGGCCGAGCCGTGGGACCTGGACCGTGTTGTGCGGGATTACGCCGACGCGGCCGCGCGCTGCGCGGAAGGCGGGCTGGACGGGATAGAGATCCAGTCGTACGGGCATTTCCTGGACAGCTTCCTCTCCCCGGCGACCAACGAACGCAGCGACGCATTCGGTGGGAGCCTGGCGAACCGACTGGCTTTTCCGCGGCGGGTGATCCGGGCGATCCGCTCCGCGGTCGGCGACGCATTCATCGTCGGTATCCGGATGTCGATGGACGAGGACCGGCCGGGCGGGTTGGCTCTCGACGAGGCGCTGGTCGCGGTCCGGAGGTATATCGAGGACGGCATCGACTTCGTCAGCACCGTCCGGGGCTCGATCGAGAGTGACGCGTCCCTGGCGAGGGCGATTCCGTCCATGGGGACGCCCTCGGCGCCCTTCCTGGAATTCACCGCCGGGATCAAGCGCGCACTCGACGTCCCGGTGATGCACGCGGGCCGTATCGCGGACGTCGCCACCGCGCGGCATGCCGTGCGGGAAGGCCTGCTGGATCTGGTCGGTATGACGCGGGCCCAGATCGCAGACCCTCATCTGGTGGCCAAGGTGGCGGCCGGCGCCGAGGACCGTGTCCGGCCCTGCGTCGGCGCGAGTTACTGCCTCGATGCGATCTACGACTCCGGTGACACCAAATGTGTGCACAATCCGGCCACGGGGCGGGAGCTCCAGCTGCCGCACACGGTGGCGCGCGCTCCCGAGCGGAAGAAGGCGGTGGTCGTCGGCGCCGGGCCCGCCGGGCTGGAAGCGGCTCGGGTGCTGGGCGAACGCGGGCACGAGGTGGTCGTCTTCGAGGCGGGCGAGTCGCCCGGTGGCCAGATCCGCATCGCCGCCGCGAACAGCCGGCGACGGGACCTCCTCGGCATCGTCGACTGGCGCGTCGACGAGTGCAAGGTGCTCGGCGTCGAGCTGCGGCTCGGGGTGCTGGCCGAGGCGGCGGACGTGCTCGCGGAGGACCCCGACATCGTGCTGATCGCCACGGGCGGACTGCCCAATGTCTCCGTCCTCGCGGAGGGCGCCGGGATGGTGGCCGACACCTGGGACGTTCTGGGCGGAGCCCTGCGCCCCCGGGGACGGGTGCTGGTCTACGACGACAACGGCGCCTATCCGGGCCTGGACGCGGTGGAGGTGCTGGCGCGACAGGGCGTCCCGACCGAGTACGTGACGCCGGAGCGCACGCTGGCCCCCGATGTGGGCAGCATGAATTCCCCGGCCTATCTGCGGGTCTTCGCCGAGTACGACGTGAGCACCACCCTGGCGCACCGGCTGCGGTCCGTGCGCCGCACGGAGGACGGGCGCCTGGTCGCGACGCTGCGCAGCGAGTACGCGGATACCGAGGCGGAGCGCGTCGTGGACCACGTGGTGGTCGAGCACGGGACGTTGCCCAACGCGGATCTGTACCGGGACCTGCTTGCCGGCTCGACCAACCACGGCCGACTGGACCACCGCGCACTGCTGGCCGGCGCACCGCAGCGGGAGGTCGCCGATCCGGCGGGCCGCTACCAGTTGTTCCGGATCGGGGACGCCGTCACCAGCCGCAACATCCACGCCGCGGTGCTCGACGCACTGCGGCTGTGCCTGCCGATGTGACCCGGAACCGCGGACCGCACCATCGAGAGGGGAAGAGCGTGACAGCACTGGCACCGGTGAACACCGAGTCGGCCGAGAAGGCACGGATATGGAGCGCGGTGGCGCGGCGGGTCGCCGGCCGCAGCCTGGAGGGGCCGTTCTACACCGACCGGGACTTCTTCGACCTCGACATCGCGGCGGTCTTCGCCCGACAGTGGATCTTCGTGGCCGTGGAGGCCGAGCTGCCGGAGCCGGGCGATTACGCCACGGTGGAGGTGGGACCGTACTCGGTGATCGTCCTGCGGGACGACGAGGAGGAGCTGCGGGCGTTCCACAACGTCTGCCGGCACCGCGGCGCCCGCATTCTGGAGGCGGGGAACGGTTCGGTCGGAAACCTGGTCTGCGGTTACCACAAGTGGACGTACGGAACCGACGGCGCGCTGCGGCACGCCCCGTCGCAGCCGCCGGGGTTCGACCGCGGCTGCTTCGGCCTCAAGGCGGTGCATGTGCGCAGCGTCGGCGGGCTGGTGTTCGTCTGTCTCGCCGAGGAGCCGCCCGCCGACTTCGCCGAGGTCGCCGCCCGCGTCGAGCCGTACCTTCTCCCGCACCAGTTGCGCCGGGCCAAGGTGGCGGCCCGCACCGACCTCGTCGAGGACGGCAACTGGAAACTGGTGATGGAGAACAACCGGGAGTGCTACCACTGCGACGGCCACCCCGAGCTGCTGCGCTCCTTCTTCCCCACGTACGGCTACACCGAGGAGAACCTGCCCGCGCGGCTGCGTCCGGCGCACGAACGCTATCTGCGGGCCGACGCCGAGCTGCGGGAGACGTACGAGAGGCTCGGTCTGCCGTACGCGCTCATCGAGGAACTGGACGGTCGCACCACCGGTTTCCGCATCCAGCGGGACGCGCTCGATCTGGCCGGTGAGTCCTTCACCCCGGACAGCACAGCCGCATGCCGGCGACTGCTGGGTGATCTGCCCACACCACGGCTCGGGCATCTGGCCCTGCATCTGCAGCCCAACTCGTGGTTCCACGTACTCGGTGATCACGCGATCACCTTCAGCGTCCTGCCTCTCGCCCCGGACAGGACGCTGCTGCGCACCACCTGGCTCGTCCATCCGGAGGCCGAGGAGGGCGTGGACTACGACCTGGACACGCTGCTCAAGGTCTGGACGGCGACGAACGAGCAGGACGCGCGCCTTGTCGCCCGTGCTCAGCAGGGTGTCTGCAGCCCGGCGTACGAGCCGGGCCCGTACGCCGAGACGGAGTACCAGGTCGAGGCGTTCTGCGCCTGGTACATCGACCGCCTCCGTGAGGAGTTGCAGCGATGAACGACGTACTCACCCTCCCCGGCCCCGACCTCTCGCGGTCGGCCACGGCGCCCGGTGAGGAGGACGGCGCCGTGGACCATGTGCTGGTCTGCAAACGCATCCACCAAGTCACCCGCGACATGAAGACGTTCGTCTTCGAGCCGACCGGGACAGGTCTGTTCCGGCACGACCCGGGCCAGTACCTCGCGTTCACCTTCGACATCGACGGCAGGGAGAGCAACCGCTGCTACACGCTCTCCTCCCCGCCGTCCCGTCCCGACCTCGCCGCGATCACCGTGAAACGGGTGCCGGGGGGACGGGTCTCGAACTGGCTGCACGACCAGCTGGCTGTGGGCGACGTGGTCCGCGCCCGGGGGCCGCTGGGCCGGTTCTCGACGTTCCGGCACCCGGCGTCCGCGTATCTGTTCCTCTCCGGCGGAAGCGGAGTGACGCCCCTGATCTCCATGACCAGGACGCTGTACGACCTCGCCGCACCGGTGGACGTGGTCTTCGTGCACAGCGCCCGCGCCCCCGAGGACATCCCCTTCCGGCACGAGCTGGAGATGTTCGCTGCGACCTCGCCGAACATCCGGGTCACCCACGTCTGCGAGGACGACGGGGCGCAGGAACGGTGGAACGGCCACCGGGGCCGCCTCACCCTGGGCATGCTGCGGGAGATCGCCCCGGACTTCCGTACGCGCGAAGTGTTCACCTGCGGCCCACCGGGCTATATGCGGGCGGTGCGCACGCTGCTCCTCGGGGCGGGTCTCCCGGAGGGCCGCTACCACCAGGAGAGCTTCGAGGCCCCTGGCCCGGGCCCTGCCCCTGCCCCTGGCCCTGGCCCGGGCCCGGGTTCGGGCGCGGGTCGGGGTACCGGGTTCGCGGTGGAGCTGACCCGCAGCGGGACGACCATCGAATGCGACGCCGGCACCCCGGTGCTGGAGGCCGCGGCCCGAGCCGGCCTCACCCTGCCCTCCTCCTGCGGGCAGGGCATGTGCGGCACGTGCCTGACAACCCTTGAAAAGGGATCGGTCGACATGCGGGACAACGGCGGCATCCGCCCCCGGGACAGGGCACGGAACAAGATCCTGCTGTGCTGCTCAACACCGTTGGAGGACCTGGTGATCGACGCCTGAACGCCGCCCCGACCCCGGCGCGCTGCGGGCTCGCGGTGAGCGCGGCGACACCGAACTGTCCGTACCGCCTCGTGGACGACGAGAGAAGAAGAAGATCAAACGGTCTTCGGGCCAACCGTGCAAACTGCTCGCATGATTGATTCCCGGCTCCGCATCCTGCAGATGGTCGCCGAGCACGGCACGGTGACCGCTGCGGCCCGGGTGCTGCACTACACGCCCTCGGCCGTCTCCTACCAGCTGCGCCAGCTCGCCGCCGAGGTCGGCGCGGAGCTGGTGGTGCAGCAGGGCCGGGGCATCCGGCTGACGAACGCGGCCCGCGTACTGCTGCGCCACGCGGAACGCCTCCACGAGCAGTGGGAACTCGCCCGCGCCGAGCTGGCCGCCGTGGGGACCGAGCCCACGGGTCAGATCACGCTCTGCGGCTTCTCCACCGCCGCCAGCCGTCTGCTGCCGCCCGCCGCGGCCGGACTCCGCGACACCCATCCCCACCTGGCGGTCCGGATCATCGAGGCCGAGCCGGACCGCTGCTTCGACCTGCTGCTCTCGGAGGAGGCCGACCTGGCGCTGCTGGTGGTCACCGCGGACTCGCCGCCGATGACCGACCACCGCTTCGACCAGCAGCCCCTGCTGGACGACCCGCTGGACCTGGTGGTGCCACGGGACCACCCGCTCGCCGGGCAGCAGCGGGTGACCCTGGCCGACGCCGCGCGGGAACCGTGGATCCTGGGCAATCCGGGCACCACCTACCACCAGTTGGTGCTCGCCGCCTGTATGAGCGCGGGCTTCACCCCGCACATCGCCCACTACGCGGACGAGTGGGACACCGGCACCGCGCTGGTCGCCCACGGCTTCGGAGTGATCCTCGTACCTCGTCTGGCGCGGTTGCGCGAGGACTCACCGGTGGCGCGCCTTCCGCTCCACGGGGAGCCGGCTCCGGCCCGCCGCATCATGTCCGTCACCCGGCTCGGCGCCCGGCAGATCCCCACTCTGACCCGCGCGCTGGAGACCATCACCGCGACCGCCACCCAGCTGCTGCCGCGACAGTGACCGGGGCCGCCCGACGGACGGAGCGGCCCCGCGCCACCGACGTGGCGCCGCGCTGTCGACACGGCCCGGCGCTGTCGGCACGACTCCGCGCTAGCGGCGCGGCCACACCCCCTCGACGGCTCCCTCCACCGCGGAGTTCAGTACGTCACCGGAGTGGTCGGCGTCGGTGCCGGCCTGGGAACGGGGCGAGGTGCCCTGGCCGTTGCGCGCGGACGGCACCGCCGCGGCGCCCGGCAGCAGCTGGGCGGCCAGCAGGGTGGAGAGGGCGGAGGTGTCGCTGCCGGCGTTGCTGTCGGTCCGCAGGACGACGGGCCGTGGAGCACGGCCGGCGAGCGCGGCTCCCACCTCCAGCCGCCGCCGTGCCAGTTCGTACTGCAGCACGGCCCGGTTGTCCCGGTACGCCTGGGCCAGCCGACGCTGCGCCCGCGCCTCGTTCTCGGCGGCGATCAGTCCGCTGCGTCCCCGCGTCTCGATCTCGAACCGCACCTTCTGCGCCTGCGTCTCCTGTTCCTCCAGCAGCTGGGCGACCTGCTCGCGTGCCTTGTTGAGCGCGGCCTTGACCTCGACGAGCCGTGCGTCCCGCACCTTCTTCGCCCGTTCGATGTCCATCTGGAGGCTGTCGATGCGGCGCTTGCGGGTGAGGCCCCAGTCCTGCTCGTAGGCCGTGTACTCCTTGGCGACCCGTTCGCGGGTGGCCAGGTGCTGCTGGTACTGCGTGGGCAGCTGGACGTCCGGGATGTTGGCGCCGGTGATGCGTACGCCGTAGCGGGAAAGCTGGCGGTTCAGCAGGTCCTGCATGTCGGCGACGTCCGAGCCGCGCAGGTCGTAGGCGCGCTCGGTCCGCACCCGGCGGCCGCGCTGCCGGATGGCGTCCTGGACGGCGCTGGAGAGGACGAGGTCGAAGTTGCCCGCGCCGATGGTGCGTACGAACAGTACGGCGTCGGTGATGCGGAACTTCAGGAAGAAGTCGATGGCGCGCAGCGGCACGTTCTCCTGCGTCGGGCAGGCGACGACCGGCGCCGAGTACGGAATCTCGGTGGCGGTGTCCACCACGAAGTCGACGCGCGACCAGGGGTGCCACAGATAGTGCCGGCCCGGGTCCAGGGTGCGGACGATGGCGCCGTAGCGGGTGAGGATGCCGGTGGTGCCCTGCTCGATCTCGACGATCGAGGAGCGCCACCACCACAGCGCCCCTGCCACCAGGAAGACCAGGCCGAGGATGTAGTCGGTGACGGCGAAGGCCTCCCAGGCCGCGCCGCTCGCCCCGCCGTCGCCGCGGGCCGTGGCCATGAGGGCGCTGGTCACCGCGAGCAGCCCCAGCCAGAACGGGACCATCCACCAGACGCGGCGGCGGTGCCGCGGGATGATGACCGGCACGAGGGTGCCGGCCTCACCGCCGCGCAGCAGGTGCGGGATGTCGCTCCAGGGCGCCACCTCCTCCGTGATGACGGACCTGTGGTTCGCGCGTGCGCTGCTCACTGACCGGCCTCCCCGTCCTGGTTGTTCTCCTCGTGCTGGTGCGCCTGCGCCTGCGCGTGCCCCGCGCCCGGGGCGGGGGTGCCACCCGGGGTGGTCGTGTCGGTCGTGTCACCTGGGGCGGTGGGTGCGCCTGCCGGGACCGTCGGTTGCTCGGCCTCCCGCAGCGCGCTGATCTCCGCCTCCCGCTCCTCGATCCGCGCGGCGACCTCGGCGAGCCGCTCCCGTACGGCCGCCACGTCCTGCGCGGAGAACAGCTCGGTGTCCCGTTCGCCCACCAGTTCGCGGGCCAGCGCCAGGAAGTCGACACCGGCTGCGGCGCCGTTCCCTGCGCCGTCCCCGCCGCCGACCCGGATCAGCCGCGGCAGGTGGTCGGCGACCTGCTCCAGGGTGTCGAGCACCTGCTGTTCGTAGCGGTACTCCAGGATCTCGGGGGCCTCCGCCGCCGTCACCGCGCGGATGTCCAGGGCCTGCGCCTCCAGCAGCGCCGCGTTGGCCTTCGCCTCCGACTCGGCCTGGACGTAGCGCTGGCGGGCCAGTGCCTCGGCACGGTTGGTCTCACGTTCCACGGCGGTGTCCATCTGCGCCTGGTACTGGGCGATGTCGGCCTGGATGGCGGACAGCTCCTCCTGCCGGGTCGCCAACTCCTTGCTCAGATCGCCCTCGTCCTGCTCCTTGCGCAGCTGGAGCGCGTACTCGTGGGTGTACGCCTCCTTGGCGACACGCACCATCTCGGGTGCGGCCAGGTCCATCCGGTAGCCCCGGTCGGAGGGCTCGGCATGGGTGATGTTGGCGTTCGTGAGTTCGACGGCGGGGCGGAACTGCTGGTTGAGCTGCTCCAGCAGCCGCCCGGTGTCCTCGCCCACCATGTCGTAGATCCCGGCGGCCTCCTGCTCGTAGATGAGGCTGCGGATCGTCTCGCTGACCGCGTTGCCCAGCTTCTCCTCGAAGCCGCGCACCGCGCCGAGCGTGTAGACGAACTCCACCGGGTCGCTGATCCGGAACTGGATGAACAGGTCGATGGACGCCTTCACCCCGCCCCGGGTCGGCGCCTCGCGCACGGGCGCGTTGAACGGGTACTCACGGGTGGTGTTGAGGATGTACGAGACGCGCTTCCACGGGTTGAGCAGGATCACCCTTCCCGGGCCCACCACCTGTTCGAGCTTGCCGAACCGGGTGATCAGCGCCTGGCAGCCGTCGGGGACCATCACCATCCCCTGCCGCCACCACACGAACGCCACCGCGCCGATCGCCAGCACCCAATAGTGCACGCCGAACAGCGGGTTGGTCAGCGCACTGCTGTCGGTGAAGGACGAGAGCGCGGAGGTGACCCCCAGCCCGATCGCCCCGACGACCAGCAGCATCGACACCGGCAGCATGCTCAGGAACGATCGGCCGCGCGGCAGCACCATCGGGCAGATGGTGTGCACCTTCTGCAGCCCCTCGCGGCTTTGACCGCTGTGGTTGAGCTCCTCGCCCGCCTCGTCCAGCGGAACGGAAGTCTGCTCCATCACCGTCTCGATGGAGCCGCCCTGTTCCCGTGCGGCGGGGAAGTCGGACGGGTCCATGCCGTCCTCGCGCAACTGGTCACCGGCGTCTTCGGCGCCTCCTTGGGAGCGCCGTCGCACCTCTTCCTCCACCGCTTCACGTGCGTCGCTGCCGGAAGCGACAGCACGGGCAGCTCTGCGCACGCTCTCACGAGCACTTCCCGCGCGCCGCGGACCCTGTGCCATGGGTTCCCCCCTTCGTGTGCCGGACGACGGCGCACCGTGCCCGGGTCCTGCTGTGCTGCGGACAATCCCTGCCCGCGGACGTCAAGACCGTATACGTGGGGGACTCGGCAGCAACCGTCCCGGTTCCCTGCCGGACCCCGGCAAGGAACCGCGCGGCGGATCGCCGCCTTCGGCCGGTGGCACCGGCACGGCACCGGCCCCGGCCCCGGCCCCGGCCCCGGGGCCAGGAGTCAGGAGGTCACCTTGGTGAGGAAGGCGGCGAGGTTGTCCTTGGTGCGCCGGATCTTCTCCTCGACGGTGAGGGACTCGCGGAACCGTACGGCGAGGCCGGTGTCCTTCTTTCCGCGTACGTAGAGCGAGCAGGAGAGGTCACCGCATATGTAGGTGCCCACCGAGTTGCCCTGCTGCCCGGCCTTGCCGGCTTTCGGCGCGACCATCAGAACGACGCCGCCGGTGTGGTCGGTCAGGCACATCGAGCACATGCTGCGCCGGGTCTGCCAGGAGGCGGGGGCGGGGCAGCGCAGCGCGAGGGCGCGGGGGCGGTCGGCGAGTTCGGTGACGAGGTAGGCGCGGTCGGGAGCCTGGGGGTCGCGCCAGCCGAGGTAGTCCAGGTCGTCCCAGGGGCGGTCGGCCAGGTCACGGGGTACCGAGAGGCGCTTGGCCTCGCCTTTTGTGCAGTTCACGAAGGCGGCGCGGATCTCTCGCTCAGTCAGCGGCTTCATAATAGCGAGGCTAATTTGCCTAAAGGCTTTAGGCAAATGCGTAATCGATTCGGCGGAAGAGAGGATGACTATGGTGCGTGCCGGAGTGACCACGGAACGGCTGACCCGGGCCGGAGCCGAACTGGCCGACGAGGTCGGCTTCGAGCAGGTGACCGTCTCGGAGCTCGCCAGACGGTTCGAGGTGAAGGTCGCGAGCCTGTACTCGCACGTCAAGAACTCGCAGGACCTCAAGACCAAGATCTCCCTGCTCGCCCTGGAGGAGCTCGCCGACCGGGCCGCCGAAGCCCTGGCCGGGCGGTCGGGCAAGGAGGCGCTGACCGCGTTCGCGAACGTCTACCGGGACTACGCCCGGGAGCACCCCGGCCGCTACGCCGCCGCCCAGGCCAGGCTCGATCCCGAGACCGCCGCGGCAAGCGCCGGCGTCCGGCACGCCCGGATGACCAGGGCGCTGCTGCGCGGCTACGAGCTGAGCGAGCCGGACCAGACGCACGCGGTCCGGATGCTGGGCAGTGTCTTCCACGGCTACGTCAGCCTGGAGATGGGCGGCGGGTTCAGCCACAGCGCCCCCGACACGCAGCAGACCTGGGACCGGGTGCTGGACGCCCTCGACGCCCTGCTGCGGAACTGGCCCGCACCCCCGGAGCCGCCCCCCGCCCCCTGAGGGCTCTCCCGCTGACGCCGTGCCGCCGACCTGCGCCGCCGAATGCCGAGTGCCGAGCGCGGACACGTGCCGGCCGACACGCGATGCCGACATCTTCCGAGACGACAGGTTGAGGCCAATGAACGCCGAGAACGACATGCTCACCACCCCTCTCACAGCCGACCTGCTGCGCGGTGCCCTCGATCTGGAGCGCACCGAACGCGGTCTGCTGCCGCACCGGCTGCCCGCCCGGGCCCGTGCGCAGTGCGACGACGGGCAGCTGGCCATGGCCGAGTCGCAGCCCTCCGGCGTACGGCTGGTCTTCCGTACCCGGGCCACCGTCGTCGAACTGGACACGCTGCCCACCAAGCGGGTCTACGTGGGCGTGCCGCCCCGGCCGGACGGCGTGTACGACCTGCTCGTGGACGGCCGCCTGGTCGACCAGGGCGGGGTGCGAGGCGGCGACACCCTGACCCTCGACATGGCCACCGGGAACGCCCGGACCGAGTCCGGCCCGGTCGGCACCCTCCGCTTCGACGGGCTGCCCGGCAGGGAGAAGGACGTCGAGATCTGGCTGCCGCACAACGAGACCACCCAACTGGTCGCCCTGCGTACCGACGCCCCCGTCGAGCCGGTCGTGGACCAGGGGCGCAAGGTGTGGCTGCACCACGGCAGTTCGATCAGCCAGGGCTCCGACGCCGCGAGCCCCAGCACCACCTGGCCCGCGCTCGCCGCCTCGCTCGGTGGCGTGGAGCTGATCAACCTGGGGCTGGGTGGCAGTGCCCTGCTCGATCCGTTCACCGCCCGGGCGATGCGGGACACCCCGGCGGACCTGATCAGCGTCAAGATCGGCATCAACCTGGTCAACGCCGATCTGATGCGGCTGCGTGCCTTCGCCCCGGCCGTCCACGGCTTCCTGGACACCGTTCGGGAAGGCCACCCGACCACGCCGCTGCTGGTCGTCTCGCCCGTGCTGTGCCCGATCCACGAGGACACACCCGGGCCGAGCGCACCGGACCTCGAGGAACTGGCCGCCGGGCGACTGCGGTTCCGGGCCGCGGGCGATCCGGCGGAGCGTGCGAGCGGGAAGCTGACGCTGGGGGACGTCCGCCGGGAGCTGTCCCGCCTGGTGCGACAGCGGGCGGTCGACGACCCGCACCTGTACCACCTCGACGGCCGGGACCTCTACGGCGAGGCCGACGCCGCCGAGCTCCCGCTCCCCGACCAGCTGCACCCGGACGCCGCCACCCACCGCCGCATCGGCACCCGCTTCGCCGAACTGGTCTTCGGCGGCGGCGGGCCCTTCGCGGCCGAGGGCGCGTGACGGCTCCCGTGCCGCTGCCGCTGCCGCTGCCTGTGGTGACGAGAAGGGGGCATAGGTAGCAGAATTGTAGTATCTGGACATCCTCCATGAGGAGTGGGGAGTGGTCGTCATGACGACCAGCACCACGCAGAAGTGGCACCTCAAAGGCGCATGGTTCGATGCCTGCAAGTGCGCGGTGCCCTGCCCCTGCTCGTTCGCCCAACCACCGACGTACGGCGACTGCGACGGCATCCTGCTGTGGCAGATCCGCGAGGGCAACTACGGGGACACCCGGCTGGACGGCCTGAACGTGGCGATGCTCGGCTCGTTCACCGGCAACCCCTGGGCAGGCGAGCACAAGGACGCCTACGCGGCTTTCTTCATCGACGACCGTGCGGACGACACGCAGCGCACCGCACTTCAGGCGATCTTCGCCGGCGAGGCGGGCGGCTGGCCCGCCCAGTTCGGGGCGATGCTCTCCCCCGAGATGCGGGGGCTGGAGACCGCGTCGATCGAGGCGTCCGTCGACGACGACCTCGGAACCTGGCGGATGCGCATCCCCGGCAAGGCCGAAGCCGTCGTCGAAGCGCTGACCGGGCCCACGACCCAGGAGGGGGAGCGGGTGCAGGTGCACCATCTGCCCGGTTCCGAGACCGGACCCGGTCAGGGGCCCGCGACCTGGGGCAAGGCCTCCACCGACCGGGCCGACGCCTACGGCTTCCAGTGGGACCGCTCCGGGCGTTCGAGCAAGCTCATCCCCTTCGACTGGTACGGCCCTGACGCCGCATGACCACCGCAGGCGCGCACCCCCGAGCGGGCCCCCGGCAGCAGGAGCGGGGCATCCCCTCGCCCCGCACCTGGACGCGGCTGGAGTTCCTGCTCGCGGGGCTGCTGCTGGCGCTCGCGGCGGCGGCCTGGCTGCTGACCGGCGCGCTGGCCATGCCGGAGATGAGCTCCGGCATCCTCACCGGCATGCAGCCGATGGGGGACGGAGCCGGGGCCGTCGTGCCCCCGGCGGCGTTCGGATTCTTCCTGCTCACCTGGGTGGTGATGATGGCGGCGATGATGCTGCCCGCCATCACCCCCTTCATGGTCGGTATGCGAGGGCTGCTCGGCGCCCGCGCCACGACCGGCACCCTTGCCGCGCTGACCGCCGGCTATCTGGCCGTATGGGGCGGCGCGGGGCTTCTCGGCTACGCCGTCGTCCGCGCCTTCGAGACCACCGCCATGGGCGGGGGCCCGGTGGCCGCACGGGTGGGCGCGGTGGTCCTTCTCGTCGCGGGCGGCTATCAGTTCACGCCCCTCAAACGCTGGTGCCTGGTGCGCTGCCGGTCCCCGCTGGCCCTGGTGATGCGGTACGCCGAACCGACGGCCGACAGCCGCTTCGGCGCCTTCACGGTGGGCGTACGGCACGGCGGTTACTGCCTCGGCTGCTGCTGGGCGCTGATGGCGGTGCTGCTGGCCGCGGGCGTGATGAGCCTGCTGTGGATGGCGGCCGTCGCCGCGGTGATCACCGTGGAGAAGACCGTGCCCCGCCCCGAACTCACCGGCCGTGTGCTGGGCGCTCTTCTCGTCGGGCTCGGCGTGACCCTCCTGGTGTCCCCCGGGCTGGTCCCGACGATGGCATGACCGCGCGCGAAGCGGCCGGGCAGAGCGCGTGCGGCGGGTATCCGCCCACACAGGCGGACCCGTCGGCTGTGTGGGGGCTGCACATGGCCGGGCCCCGAAGCGAGCCCTAGCGTGCGGACGTGCTGTGTCGGCATCGAGGGCGGGAGGGCCCGGCGTGGCGGGGAGACGGACGGTGACGGTCGGGCTGGTGGCGGCCGGTGTGGTGGCGGCCACCCTGGCTCCCGCCCCACACGGTTCGGCGGCTGCCGACGGCGGGAGGGCGTGTGCACGGTTGCGGGGGCTGGAGATCCCCCGGGAGGTGATCGGCCTGCCGACCCGCGGCGGCGCGGTCACCTCGGCGCAGCAGGTGGCCCCCGCCGCGTCCGGGTCGACCGGCGGGTACTGCGGGGTGGAAGCGAGGCTGCGCCCGATGGACGCCGCCGCCCCGTCCATCCGGCTGCGCGTCGCGCTGCCCGACCGCTGGAACCGTAAGGCGATGATGTTCGGCGGGGGCGGCTACGACGGCACGATCCCGGACGTCACCGGGCAGGTGCCGTTCGCGCTCGCGGACATGCCGACCCCGCTGGAGCGCGGCTACGCCGTCTTCGCGAGCGACTCCGGGCACCAGGCGCCGCCCGACCACCGGCCCACCCCCTCGCTGGACGGCTCGTTCGGCACCAACGACGAGGCGCTGCGGAACTTCGCCGGTGACGCCCTGAAGAAGACCCGGGACGCGGCGCTGTTCGTACTGGGCGAGCACTACCCCGGGCAGCGGCCGCGGCACAGCTTCTTCGCGGGCGGGTCGAGCGGCGGGCGGGAGGCGCTGGCCGTCGCGCAGCGCTGGCCCCGCGATTTCGACGGGGTGCTCGCCGCCTACCCGGCGTGGAACGCGGCGAGTTTGAATCTGTTCTTCGGCCACGCGGCCCGGGTGCTCTCGCGTCCGGGCGCGTTCCCGGGCCCGGCGAAGCAGCGGCTGCTGCACCGCGCGGTGCTGGAGGCCTGCGACGGGGACGACGGACTGCGGGACGGGGTGGTCTCCCACGAGGCGGGCTGCCGCTTCGATCCCCGTACCCTGCGCTGCCCCGGCGGCGCCGACCGCGGCGACCACTGCCTGTCCGACCGGCAGTCGAGTGCCGTACGAGCGCTGTCCTCACCGCTGCGTTGGAAGTACCGGCCGGCGAGCGGGGAGCGCGGATATCCAGGATTCCCGTTCCTCTCCGGCGCCGATATGACCACCCTGCTGCTGGGCATGGGCACCGAGGCGCCCGCCCATCCCATGTCCCTGGACAGCGGCTACGGCGCCCAGTTCTGGGAGCAGTGGGTGCGGTATTTCGTCACCCGGGACGCCGGCTACGACTCTTTGGCCCTCGACCCGCTGCGTCCGGGCCGCTGGCAGCGGCGGGTGAGCCGGCTGTCGGCCCTGCAGGACGTCAACGATCCGGACCTGCGGCCGTTCGCGCGGGCGGGAGGCAAGCTGCTGCTGCTCCATGGGACGGCGGACGAGTTGGTCAGCCACCGTTCGACCGTCCAGTACTTCCAGCGGGTGCGGAAGGTGGTGGGGGAGCGGGCCATGGACCGGTTCGCCCGGTTCTATCTCGTGCCAGGGGCCAACCACGCCAACGTCGAGACGGCGTTCGCGGCCGGCTGGGACGCGGTGGCCGCGCTGGAGGAGTGGACCGAGCGCGGGAGGGCGCCGCGCCGGCCGGTCGTCACCGACACCAATCCGGGCGCCGGGGGCAGGACCCGACCGCTGTGCCCCTATCCGGGATGGCCCCGGTACGACGGCTCCGGGAACCCGGACGACGCGGACGCTTTCAGCTGCCGCTCCGGATCCTCCGGCTGACCGTTGCCTCCGGCTGAGCCGCGCGGCTGGTCGGACGGACGGAGCCCCCACTCGGCCCTAAATGTCTGTTTTGCGCTACTGTGATCGTATGAAGACCATACGACGGGTCTTTCGTCTCGCCTCGGTACTCGCGACGGTGGTGGCGGCGCTGCTGCTGGTGGTCGCGACTGCCTCCGGGCCGCGCGCGGCGGTCGGCGGCATCGACGACGCCGCCGACGCGCTGCGGGACGGCCCCGTCTATGTCGACCCCCGGGCCCGCGACGTACTGCCGCCCTCCGCGGCCGAGTCGCTGGAGAACAGGATCGAACGGGCCGACAAACCGGTCCTGGTCGCCGTCCTGCCCGCCGACGGCGACTTCGACCGGCAGACGCTGCTGCGCGATCTGCGGACCGAGACCGGCATCACCGGTGTCTACGCGGTCGCGCTCGGGGACCGCTTCGACGCGGGCGCCGACCGCCAGGTCATGCCGCGCAACGCCGTGCAGAACGTGGTCGGCGCGGTGGAACGCGCCCACCCGGGCGATCCGCGCGCGATGGTCACCGACTTCGCCGACCAGGCGATCGAGCAGGCGAACGGCGTGGCTCCGGCGGCCTGGGACGGAGGCGGCGCGGGCGAGGACGGCGGCCGTACCGGCGGCGGCACCGGCGCGATCCTCACCCTGGGCATTCTCGTCCTGCTCGCCGCGGGCAGCGCCTTCCTGGTCAGCAGGGGCGGGCGCAGACGCCGGGAGCGGCAGGACCGGGCCGGACTGGAGAGGCTGCGTCCGGTGGTGGACGAGGACATCACCGCGTTCGGTGAGGAGCTGGGACGGATCGGCTTCGACCCCGTCGCGGCCCGCGCCACCGGTGTCGGCCCGGGTGACACGGCACCGGCCGGTTCTGCGGCTGACGCCTCGGCCGGTGAGGCGGCCGGACAGAACGCCGATGCGGCGCGCGAGGACTACGCGCGCGCCCTCGACGCGTACGAGAACGCCAAGTCGACCATGGCGTCCGCCCGCCGCCCGCAGGACGTGCAGCGGGTGAGCGAGGCGCTGGCGGACGGCCGCTTCGCCCTCGCCACCCTGGAGGCGCGGCTGCGGGGTGAGCCGCTGCCCGAGCGCCGTCCGCCCTGCTTCTTCGACCCCCGGCACGGGCCCTCGGTCGAGGACGTGGAGTGGGCACCGCCGGGCGGCACACGGCGGACGGTGCCGGTGTGCGCCGCGGACGCGACCCGGCTGGCCGACGGCGAGGATCCGTCGGTCCGCGAGGTCGGCACCCCGCAGGGCCCGCGGCCGTATTGGGAGGCCGGTCCGGTGTACGCCCCATGGGCCGCCGGGTATTTCGGCGGGGCCCTGCTGCCCGGCCTGCTGATGGGCACCATGCTGGGCAGCGCGCTCGGCGGCCCGAACGCGTGGGGCGCGGACGGCGGTGACTTCTCCGGCGGCGACTTCTCCGGAGGCGACTTCGACGGGCGCGACTTCGGCGGCGGCTTCGGGGACGGCGGCGGCGGCTTCGGTGGCGGTGACTTCGGCGGCGGCGGCTTCTGACCGCAGCGGGCCCGGTGGCGTGGCGGGCCCGAACCGGCCGGTTCCCGGTCCGTCGGCGGCCGACCTTCACCGAGTGTTCACCCCGACGGATCACCAAGGCGTCCGAGCGGAAAGAAAGGGGTTTCACCTGCCACGTCTCCGGATACGAGCATCAGTGCGCGGGTACGAGCTCGCCCTGCGTAGGCGCCGGTGGGTTGGGGAAACAGCCCCCGGTGCCGTTTTTGTTCGGAAACGCGGGAATGGGGCGGGGTTGCTGGCGCAGGGGCAGTGGGTTCAGTCTCGGAAGTGTCCGGAGAGCGAGAGCTTCTCGAGGCAGAGACTTCTCGCGATGAAGGACCGTCCGAGCGCTGGGAGACGAGGATGAGTGCCGCAACCGGCTTTGTGCGTACCTCTGTTGCCACGGAGTGTCCGCGGCGCAGAGCTGTGCCGCCGGACGAGGCGGCGGCTTCGCTCACGGAGGCGGAGGCGGGGACCCGGGCCACGGAGCACGCGCGCGCCGACGCGGTGGGAACCGAGGGCCCGGCGGAGTCCGAGGACCCGGAGGAATCCGCGGAGTCGGCCGACGCCGAACGGGAGCGGCTGGCCGCGCGGGTCGAGGAGTTGAGCGAGGAGGTCGGGCAGCTGCGGCAGGCCCTGGAGACCCGCCCGGTCATCGACCAGGCCCGGGGCATGGTGATGGCCCTGGCGCCGTGCGACGCGGACACCGCCTGGCAGGTTCTGGTGCGGGTCTCCCAGCACTCCAACGTCAAGCTGCGGAGCGTGGCCGCCGCGCTGGTGGCCGGCGCCGAGGGGACCCCGGTCCCCAAACCGGTGCGCAAGAACTTGGCCGCTGCCCTGCACGGAGTGCGGACCACGCGCGGCTGACGCGGCGCGGCTGCCCGGTTATTCGGCCGCGTCCGCGTAGTCGTGCGGCCGCTCCGATGCCTGCGCCCCGCCCTGCTGCGGGGGCTGTGGAGCTGGCTGTCCGGTCTGCTGCGGGGGCTGTTGGGAAGGCTGCTGCCCCGTCTGCTGCAGGGGCTGCGGCCTGCCGTGCTGCTGCTGGGGAGCCTGCGGCCTGCCCTGCTGGGGACCGGGCTGTGCGGGACGGGGCCCGGGCGCCTGCTGAGGCCGGGACTGCTCGGGGGACGGGCCGGGCGCCGGAGGCTCGGAGGACTCCGGTCTTCCGGTACTGGGGTGCCGGTGGTGCACGGGGGAGAAGTCCACCGCCTGCTCGGCCTCCTGCTGAAGCTCCTCGGCGGCCTGGCGTACATCGCCGGGCACGTCGCCGTGCTCCTCGATCAGGCTGTTGTAGATGGGCGGACCGGTGCCGTTGTCGATCGGCATGAGGCAGCTCTCCTGGTGAGGGTTCGGACATACAACCGGCCACCCGCGTGGTGCCTGCGGGCGGCCAGACGCCGACCTTACGCCCTCCGCACGCGGCACCCCCGGGTGGGTCTGCCGCCCCCCGGTACCCCGATCCGAAGAAGCGCAACCCAACGATTGCAAGATGAGCTGTTTGCCGTGGCGCTGAGCGGTTACGCACATCGGTACGTGTGGCGACGTCGCCGCGCGGAGGCACCGGCAGGTTGGAAGAACAGCCGCCGGTGCCGCCTATTTCATGGCCGGTTCTGATCGCTGGTTCGTGGCGCGGTCCCACCGCTCGGTTCGTTTCACGAGGCGCGGCGGTCCCACCCGATCGGGGGGTTTACCGACTCCCGGCTCGGTTACACAAGAGACCACGTGCTTGGGAGGACAGGCACATCCGCGGGAGGCGACCCGAGAAGGTCACCCCGGGTGTGTCACCCGATCCGCTCTCCCGCGGTTGTCCACGTGTCAGCGACACCGGGAGGAGCCAGATCCCATGTGCCCCGTACGGTACCGGCCCCAGCGAGCCCGCCACAGCCACGATGACGCTCCCGACACCGCGCAGGACTTCGCACGGCTGGCCACGCTGCCGGAGGGGCCCGAGCGCGAGGAGCTGAGCAGTCGCCTGGTCGAGGCGTGGC
Source organism: Streptomyces smyrnaeus (assembly GCF_017676345.1). GTDB lineage: Bacteria > Actinomycetota > Actinomycetes > Streptomycetales > Streptomycetaceae > Streptomyces > Streptomyces smyrnaeus. The sequence goes on from NZ_JAFFZM010000002.1 coordinate 596,289, forward strand.
TGCCGATGGCTCACCGGCTGGCGGCCAAGTACCGCAACCGTGGCGAGTCCCTGGAGGACCTGGAGCAGGTCGCCGCACTCGGTCTGGTCAAGGCCGTCGACCGCTACGACCCCGCCCTGGGCACCCCGTTCGTGCCGTTCGCGGTACCGACGATCACCGGGGAGATCCGCCGCCACTTCCGCGACCACACCTGGGACGTGCACGTACCGCGCCGGGTGCAGGAGCTGCGCAACAAGGTGCGGGCGGCGGTGCGGGACCTGAGCACCACGGTCGAGGACCGCGGCCCCTCCGTGGAGCAGATCGCCGAACACACCGGTATGCCTCAGGAGGATGTGGCGGCCGGGCTGGAAGCCCTCGGCAGCTTCCGTTCGCTGTCGCTGGACGCCTCGTTGTCGGCCGGCTCCGACGACGGCTTCTCGCTGGCGGACACGTTCGGCGAGCCGGAGGCCGAGTACGACACCGTGGTGGCCCGCGAGGCGGTCAAGCCGTGCCTGCGCGAGCTGCCCGAGCGTCAGCGGCGTGTGCTGTATCTGCGGTTCTTCCGGGACATGTCGCAGTCGAGCATCGGCCAGGAGCTGGGCATCTCCCAGATGCATGTCTCCCGGCTGCTGTCCAAGAGCTTCGAGCGGGTCCGCCGTCAGGTCGAGCACGAGCGCCGGGGCGTACGCCGCTCCCCGAGCGAGCGCCCGGGGCACGCCCACGGCACCGGGCGCACCGCGCACCGGCACGCGGCCGTGCCCGGCGGAGCGGCAGCCGCCTGAACTCCTCGCCGCCCTCGCTCTGCCCGCCCCGGTCGGGCCGTCATGGCCGTACCGGGGCGGGGACGCGGGGAGGAGCCGCGGGCACGGAGGGGCGAGATCGCGGCACCGACGGCGCACCGACGGCTCAGTGCGCCGTCGTCATGTGCAGGGCCTCGGTCACCTCGTCGTCGCTGATCTGCGGAAAGTCTTCGTACCAGAGGCCGACGGCCTCGAAGACGGCAGGCTGGTGCAGACACACCACCGTGTCCGCCTCGTGGCCGAGCGCCGTGACCGACTGCGGCGAGCCCACCGGGGCCGCCAGCACCAGGCGGGCGGGCCGCTGCCGACGGAGGTGCCGCAGCGCGGCGCGGGCCGTGACCCCGGTGGCCAGCCCGTCGTCCACGACGATGACGGCGCGGCCCTCGATCCGCGGCTCCGGGCGGTTGCCGCGGTAGAGGCTCTGGCGGCGGTGCATCTCGGTCCGCTCGTGGGCGACCGTGGAGGAGAGCCGGTCCTCGGTGAGACCGAGCATCTCCAGCGCGGTCGCGTCGTAGACCGGCGGATCCTCCCCCGCGATGGCTCCGACGCCGTACTCCGGCCGGCCCGGCAGACCGATCTTGCGGGCGACGAGCACGTCCAGCGGCGCGTGCAGCGCGCGCGCCACCTCGGCCGCGACGGGGACGCCGCCCCGAGGCAGCGCCAGGACCAGCGGGTCCGGCAGGTCTTCCGTGCGCTGCATCTCGCTGAGGGCCGCGGCGAGTTCGCGGCCTGCTTGGATGCGGTCTGCGAAACGCATCAGGGGCTCCCTTCTGCGGTCTTCTGCCGTGCGAGGTGTTCCGGTTCGTTCCCAGCCCTCGTTCGGCCCTCATTCGCCGTCCGTGGTGGGCGGGAGCGCGAACCACTTGGCCGCCTCCCGTGCGGCCTCCTCCAACGTGCCCGGTTCCTCGAACAAATGGGTGGCGCCCGGGACGACATGGATCCGGTGCGGGGCGCGCAGCCGGTCGGCGGCAGCCTCGTTCAGCCGCAGCACCTGGTGGTCGTTGCCGCCGACGATCAGCAGCACGGGCGCCAGCACCTCGGGCAGGGCATCACCCGCCAGGTCCGGTCGGCCGCCGCGGGAGACCACCGCGTACACGGTGCCCGGGCGCTGGGCCGCTGCCGTCAGGGCCGCCGCCGCCCCGGTGGAAGCCCCGAACAGACCGACCGGAAGCCCTGAAGTGCCCCGGTGCCGGGTCAACTCGTCGACGGCCGCCACCAGCCGGCGCCCCAGCAGTGGGATGTCGAACCGGTGCTCCGCCGTCGCCGCGTCGATCTCCTCCTCGTCCTCGGTGAGCAGATCCAGCAACAGGGTGGCAAGCCCCTCCTCGCGCAGCGCCGCGGCGACAGCGCGGTTCCGGGGGCTGAACCGGGAGCTGCCGCTGCCGTGCGCGAACAGCACGGCGCCGGTCACCCGGTCGGGCACCTGGAGGTCACCGATCAGGACCGCTCCGTCGTCGGCCCGCACCTGCACGGTTTCCATGGTTGCCGTGGCCATGCGTTCTCACTTCCCCTCACGCCTCGCCACCCGGGTGCCCATGGCCGTGGCGGCCCAACCAGCTGAGGACCGTCGCCGTGCGCGGGGTGCCCGGCGCCGCCGCCCGAACCCGGCCTCCCCGCCTTGAGCTGGGGTTTCGCTCATATTGCTCGCGGATGACGCTCTTGTGACGGGTGTGTCGCGCTGCTTACGGTCGGGCGACCGCAGGGCACCGGAGCCCCGATCGCAGGGCCGCCGTGTGCTCCGTCACCGGGCACCGGGACTCCGCCGCGAGGCGACGGAGATCCGGGCGGGTCCCCCGTCGCGTCGCGGCGGGCGAGAGATTGGGTATCCATGCTGACGATCCTCGGCTTTGTCATGATCGCCACCTTCCTGGTGCTGATCATGACCAAGAAGATGTCCCCCATAGCCGCGCTCGTGCTGATCCCCGCGCTGTTCTGTGTCCTGGTCGGCCAGGGCGCCCACCTGGGGAAGTACGTGCTCGACGGCGTCGGCGACCTCGCGCCCACGGCCGCCATGCTGATGTTCGCCATCATCTACTTCGGCATCATGATCGACGTCGGGCTCTTCGACCCGATCGTGCGGGGCATCCTGCGCTTCTGCAGGGCGGACCCCCTGCGGATCGTGGTGGGCACGGCGGTACTCGCCGCGATCGTCTCGCTGGACGGGGACGGTTCGACCACGTTCATGATCACGGTCTCCGCGATGCTGCCCCTCTACCGGCGGCTGGGGATGAGCGTGGTCGTGCTGACGGGCGTCGCCGCCACGGCCAACGGTGTGATGAACACCCTGCCCTGGGGCGGGCCGACCGCGCGGGCCGCGACCGCGCTGCACCTGGACGCGGGCGACATCTTCGTCCCGATGATCCCCGCGCTGGCCGTCGGTCTGCTCTGCGTCCTGGTCCTCTCCTACGCCCTCGGCCTGCGGGAGCGGCGCCGCCTGGGCACGCTGACCTTCGAAGGGGCGGACGACCGCGAGCCGCAGCCCGAGCCGACGGACGAAACCGAAACCGTGCTGGTCGGCGCGGGCGCGGGGGCCGCGGAAGCGGGAACAGGACGGCTCTCGCTCCGTAAAAGCGGTCGCGCCGGCGGCCGACCCACGGCGGCAGCCGGCGACGGCACCCCGGACTCCTCCACCCCCTCGCAGCCGGCTTCCGACTCCGGAGCCGAATCCGCGGTCCTCGACCCGGACCGCGCGACCCTCCGCCCCAAGCTGTACTGGTTCAACGCGGCCCTCACCGTCGCGCTCCTGGTCCTGCTGATCACCCAGCTCCTCCCCATCCCGGTGCTGTTCCTGCTGGGTGCCGCCATCGCACTGACCGTGAACTTCCGCGACATGGCCGACCAGAAGGCCCGGATCGCGGCACACTCCGAGAACGTGCTCAACGTGGCGGGCATGGTCTTCGCCGCCGCCGTCTTCACCGGCGTACTGACCGGCACGGGCATGGTGGACGAGATGGCCCGCACCGTGGTGAACGCGATCCCCGACGCGCTCGGGCCGCACATGGCGGTGGTCACCGGGATCCTCAGCATCCCGTTCACCTATCTGATGTCCAACGACGGCTTCTACTTCGGTATCGTCCCGATCCTCTCCGAGGCGGGGGCAGCGCACGGGGTCAGCTCGCTGGAGATCGCCCGCGCCTCGCTGATCGGCCAGCCGCTGCACATGTCGAGCCCGCTGGTCCCCGCCGTCTACGTACTGGTCGGGATGGCCAAGGTGGAGTTCGGCGAGCACACCAGGTTCACGATCAAGTGGGCGGTGCTGACCTCGCTGGTGGTGCTCGGCGCCGGGCTGCTCTTCGGGATCGTGTAACCGGCGGATCCTGGACAGCCGAGGGCGGCGGTCCTCTACTCTTCCTGGCAGGAGCCAACCGGAACGGACTATTCCAGACAGTTTCCCCACAGCCCTGAGGACCGGGCCGGACGAGAGGAGGCGGGGCCATGCGCGTAGGGCGGCCCCGCCGCGTCTCCTCACATGTACTGGCGGCCCAGCTCGCGCTCGTCATCGGGGTGACGGCGCTGGTCAGCGGCCTGTTCCTGGCGCCGCTCAGCGACCAGCTCGACCGCCAGGCCATGCGGCGCGCTCTCGCCATCGCACAGACCACGGCCGCCCGGCCGGAACTGGCGGCACAGCTGACGGCAGCGGCCCACGCCGCCGAGCGCCCCACCGCCCGCGGTCCGCTGCAGACCGAGGCGGAACGCATCCGCCACGCCACCGGCGCCGAGTACGTCGTGATCATGGACGAGCGCGGGATCCGCTGGTCCCATCCCTCGCCCTCCGCCCTGGGACACCACGTCTCCACCGACCCCGGCGAGGTACTGGCCGGGCACGACGTCACCCAGATCGACGAGGGCACCCTGGGCCGCTCCGCACGCGGCAAGGTCCCGCTGCGGGACCCCGACGGGCGCGTCGTCGGCGCGGTCTCCGTCGGCATCGACTACGCCAACGTCCGCGAGGGCCTGCTGGCGCTCGTGCCCAAGCTGCTGATGTACGCGGGCGGCGCACTGGCCGTCGGCGCGCTGGCCGCCTACCTCCTCGCCCGGCGGCTGCGGCGCCGCACCCACGCGCTGGCCTTCTCCGACATTTCCGCACTGCTCGCCGAGCGCGAGGCCATGCTGCACGGCCTCGCCGAGGGCGTCGTGGCGCTGGACCCGGGCGGCAGGGTACGGCTCGTCAACGACGAGGCCCAGCGGCTCCTCGGCCTCGGCCCCGAAGCCCTCGGCCGCCCGGTGACCGAGGCACTCGGACCGGGCCGTACGGCGGACGTGCTCGCGGGCCGGGTGACCGGCCGCGACCTGGTGACCGTGCGCGGCACCCGCGTCCTGGTCGCCAACCGCATGCCGACGGCGGACGGCGGCGCCGTCGCAACCCTCCGCGACCGCACCGAACTCGAACGCCTCGGCCGCGAACTGGAAGGCACCCGAGGCCTGCTGGACGCGCTGCGCGCCCAGGACCACGAGCACGCCAACCGGCTGCACACCCTGCTCGGACTGCTGGAACTGGGCCTGTACGAGGAGGCCGCGCAGTTCGTCACGGACGCGCTGGGCGTGCACCGCGCGACCGCCGAGGAAGTCACCGAACGGGTGCACGACCCGCTGGTGTCGGCGCTGCTGGTCGGCAAGTCGGCGGTGGCCGCCGAACGCGGCGTCGCGCTCCGCCTCGCCCCCCACTCCCTCCTCCCCGACCGCCTCGTCGACCCCGGCGGCCTGGTCACCGTCGTCGGCAACCTGGTCGACAACGCGCTGGACGCGGCGGCGGGCAGCGCGGACCCCGCGGTCGAGGTGGAACTGCGCGGCCAGGACGACCGCACGGTCGTCCTCGCCGTACGCGACACCGGGCCCGGCGTCCCGCCCGAGCACCGGGAGCTGGTGTTCGAGGAAGGCTGGTCCACCAAGGCCGCCGGACCGGCGGCGGACGGCCCCGACGGCCCGGACGAGGCCGGCCCGGCACACCGAGGCCTCGGCCTCGCCCTGATACGGCGCTTCGTACAGCGCGCCGGCGGCGAGGTCCGGGTCGGCACAGCCCCGGAAGGCGGCGCCGAGTTCCGCGTCGTCCTGCCGGAGGCCCTGGCCGCCGACACCGGCCAACGAGCCACCGAACCCGCACGGACGGGAGCACGGGCATGATCGAAGTGCTCGTCGTGGACGACGACCCCAACGTGGCACGCATCAACGCCGCGTACGTGGCGAAGGTCGACGGCTTCCACGTCGCCGGAACCGCCCACAGCGCGGCCGAAGCTCTGCTCTTCCTCCGGGAGCACCCCGTCGATCTGGTGCTGCTCGACCACTATCTGCCCGACGAATCCGGCCTCGCCCTCCTGCGCCGACTGCACGCCCTCGGCATGGAGACGGAAGTCATCATGGTGACCGCGGCCCGGGACACGGCCACCGTACGCGCGGCCCAACGGCACGGCGCCCTGCAGTACGTGGTGAAGCCGTTCACCTTCGCCCATCTGCGCGGCAAGCTCGACAGCTACGCCGCCCTCCGCCACGAGCTGTCCACGGCGCCCCGCTCCGGCGCCACCCAGGAGACGGTCGACCGCGTCTTCGGCTCCCCGACGCCGCCCGGCGGCACGGAGACCCTGCCCAAGGGGCACTCCGTACTGACCGCCGACCTGGTCGGAGAAGTCCTGCGCGGCGCGGCCGCCCCGCTGTCGGCGCAGGAGGTAGCCGATCGGGCGGGGCTCAGCCGGCAGACCGCGCAGCGCTACCTGAAATTGCTGGAGGGGGCCGGGTTGGTGCGGCGGCGCCTCAAGCACGGTGAGACGGGGCGCCCCGTGCACCTCTACCACTGGCCCCGCCCCCCAAACTGAGGGCTCCAGCCCTCATACCCACCCCTTTGTTGTGGGGGCACGCCCCCTTTGCCCTTCGGCTGCCGCCGACGGGTCGTGTCGGGGGGCTCCGCCCCCCGACGGCCCCCCGCTAGGTGGGCTTCGCCCCCCTAGGACCCCCCTTCCGCAACTTTGGCCCCCTATTGACGTACATGGGGTCCGCCTGGGTGTTGCTGTCCATGGTCCGGCCGGTGACGACCCTGCGGGTCGAGTTGTGGTGCTACTCCGCCCGCACCGGCGTTACCGGCAACGCTGGGCGGGAGGGAGCCGA
>NZ_JAFFZM010000020.1 GCF_017676345.1 Streptomyces smyrnaeus
TTGGTGCCACTCCGCCCGCACCGGCGTTACCGGCAACGCTGGGCGGGAGGGAGCCGAAAATTACGTTGCCGGTGTCTCCTTTGCGGGAGGAGTCGCACCGGCGACGCTCCCGCAGGGTCGTCACCGGCGGGTCCATGGGCCTCAAGTCGGTGGGGGACTTCACGTAAGGCAATGGCTTTTGTGATTGCGGCAGGGGGGTCCTAGGGGGGCGGAGCCCACCTAGCGGGGGGTGTAGGGGGGCGGAGCCCGCCCTACGCCCGTCCGGCGAGGACCGGGGGTTTGGGGGCGGAGCCCCCAACAACAGACCGGGTACGAGGGCTGAGGCCCTCAGCCATTGGCGGCGGCGCCAGTGGAGCAGGCGGCCTGGGGACGAATCGGCATGCGATTGACAGGCCGCCCCGTCGCCGCCCGCACCGCCCCCGCCACAGCCGCCGGCGTCACGACAACCGGCGCCGAGGAGGCGGCCTTCGCCCCGAAGGGGGCCACCACGTCCCGTTCCTCCACCAGCTTCACCACGCGAATGTCCGGCGTGTCCAGCGCGGTCGGCAGGGCGTAAGCCGTGAAGTCGGCGTGCCGCACGACGCCTTTGGCCACTCGCAGGTGTTCGGTCAGTGCGGTGCCGATGCCCTGGGTGACGCCGGCCTCCAGGCGGGCCCGCAGTTGGCGGGGGTTGAGGACGGCGCCGACGTCCTGCGCGAGCGCGACCTCGACCACCCGTACCGAGCCCAACTCGATGTCGACGTCCACCACGGCGCGTACGGCGGCGAAGGCGAGGCCGACGAAGGCGTCGCCTTGTCCCCACTCGTCGAGTGGCTCCGTGGGGTGGGGGCGGCACTGCGCGGTCGCCCACAGTTCTTTGCCCTCCAATGCCTCGGCCACTGTCGTCGAGAGCACCCCGTCGTAGGAGGTGATCTTGCCGTCGGCGATGGTCAGCAGTTCGGTGGACATGCCGAATTTGGCCGCGAGCGGCTGGAGCAGTTGGGTGCGCACCATTTTCGCGGCGCGCTCCACCGCGCCGCCGGAGACCCAGGTGTGCCGTCCGCGGCCACTGGCTCCGGACGGGGGCTGGTCCGTGTCGACGGATGCCACATGCACTTCGTCGACGCCCAGCACGTCCTGCACGATCTGCCGGGCCAGTGTGTCGAATCCCTGCCCGGACTCGACGGCCGCGCACATCACCGTGGCCACCGGTCCGTTGACCTTCACCGTCGCGGTGGAGACCTCGTCGGTGCCCTCGGCGCCCAGCATGTGCACCATGCCGAGTGCGTAGCCGACGCCCCGGCGTACGGCCGCGGGGTCGCCGGCGCCCTCGGGTCCGCCGGGCAGCAGCCAGTCCTCCTCGGGCGCGTCCTTGGGCAGCGGCGGCAGCGGCGCCTCGTGGACGGCTTCCAGCAGTTCGGCCACCGGTGCCGGGCAGGTCACGGTCTGGCCGGTGGGCAGCAGGTCTCCGGTGGCCATGACGTTGCGCATCCGCACCTCGACCGGGTCGAGTCCCAGCCGTTCGGCCAGCTTGTCCAGCTGGCCCTCGTAGGCGGCGCACACCTGCATGGCGCCTTCGCCACGTACATGTCCGGAGGGCGGGTTGTTGGTGCGTACGACCCAGCCGTCGATCACCGCGTGCGGCACCACGTACGGCCCGCAGGCGAACGAGACGGCGGCGGCCAGGGCGTCCGAGGAGGTGTCGGCGTAGGCGCCGCCGTCCAGCAGGATCTGGGCCTCCACCTTGACCAGCTTGCCCTCGCTGTCGGCGTGGTGGCGGTAGCGCAGCAGGGTGGGGTGGCGGTGTGCGTGGCCGAGGAAGGACTCCTCGCGGTTGAGGGCGATCTTCACCGGGCAGCCGGTGCGCATGGCCAGCAGGCCCAACGGGACCTGGAGTGCCGCGTCCTCGCGGTCGCCCATGGCGCCGGGCACCCCGGTGACGACGATCTTGACCTGTTCGGCGGGCAGTCCGAAGCAGGCGGCGGCCAGGTCGCGGTCGGTGTGCGGGTCGGTGGAGGCGGTGTAGATCTCCACGCCGCCGTCCGGGCGCGGCACGGCCAGTGCCGCCTCGGCGCCGATGGGTGCCGGGTCCTGCCGGCCGATCCGGTAGAGCCCCTCCACGACGACGTCGCCGGTGGCCTCCGGGTCGCCGTAGCGCAGCGGGATGTGGCGCAGCAGGTTGCCGTCCGGGTGCAGCGGTTCGGCCTCGAACGACTTCTCCGGGTCGGTGACCGGCTCCAGCACCTCGTACTCGACGGCGATGGCCGCGGCGGCCAGTCGTGCCGTGTCGGGGTGGTCGGCGGCGACGGCGGCGATCGGTTCGCCGTAGTAGCGCACCATGTCCCGTGCGAACGCCGGCTGGTCGGCGATCTTTCGCCCGTGGGCCGAGTCGCCGGGGACGTCCTCGTGGGTGATGACCGCCCGGACGCCGGGCATCTTCGCGGCCTCCTCGGTGTCGATCGCCAGGATCCGCGCGTGCGGGTGCGGCGACCGGTGCACGGCCGCCCACAGCAGTCCTTCGGCCCACAGGTCCGCGGCGTACGGGAAGGTGCCCTGCGCCTTGGCGTAGGAGTCGGTGGGCAGGACGGAGGCGCCCAGGCCGTGCGGCTCGGGCTCGCTGCGGGCGCCCGGCAGCGGGGTGCCGCCGGGCGGGGTGGTCGCTGTCCCTGGGCCGCCCGCACCGGGTCCGGGGCCGGCGCCGGTGTGACCGTCAGCCGTTTCCGTCATGCCGCCGCCTTTCTGTGCTTGCGTGCGCGGGGCGCGCCGGTGCGGGGCGCGCTGCCGCCAGGGGACGCGCTGCCAGGGGGCGCGCTGCTGCGAGGGCCGCGCGCATCAGGACTCGCCGCCGTTGTCGGGGTGCCGGGTCTGGTGCGGGATGTGCGCGCCGTAGGTGCCGTCGTCGTACGTCCCACCGTCGTAGGCCCCGTTGTCGTACGCTCCGCCGTCGTACGTCCCGTGGTGGCCGTGCGCCGCCGGGTCGTAGTCGTAGCCGCCGCCCTGCGGGGCGCCGTAGCCGCCGGTCGGGTAGCCGCCCTGGTCGTAGCCACCTTGGTCGTAGCCGCCCTGGCCGTACTGCTCGTAGGGGGCGGGCTGTTGGTAGCCGCCCGGCTGCTGCTCGGGGACGCCGTGGCCGTAGCCGCCCTGCGGGTCGTAGCCGCCCTGGCCGTGACCGGCCGGGCCGGGCTGCTGTCCGGTTCCCGGCCCGCCGGGGCCGTCCGGCTGCCGGCCGGTGGCCGCCTGCGCCTCCGCCTCGGCCGCCTCGCGCTCGGCCTGGGCGGCGCGCTGCTCGACGACCGTACGGACCGCGTCCAGCACCCCGCGGTAGCCCGAGCACCGGCACAGATTGCCGCTGATCGCCTTGCGGGTCTCCAACTCGGTGGGCGCGTGGTTGCCCTCCAGCAGGTCGTGCACGGTCATCGCGAGTCCCGGCACGCAGAACCCGCACTGCACCGAGCCGCTCTCGGCGAGCGCGCACTGCACATCGGAGGGGGTGCCGTCGGCCGACAGCCCCTCCACCGTGCGTACTTCGCTGCCCGCCGCGGTGGCGGCGGGCACCAGGCAGGCGGCCACCAGCCGGCCGTCCACCTGCACCGAGCAGGCGCCGCACTCGCCCTGGGAGCAACCGTCCTTGGCCCCGGCGAGGCCCAACCGCTCCCGCAGCACGTACAGCAGCGACTCGCCGATCCACGCGCTGGCGACGGGCCGGTCGACGCCGTTGACCCGCAGGACGTACGAGACGTGCGGGTGCTCGTCCTCCGTGTCGACGGCTTCGGGGAGCGGCGCGGTGTCGCCGTCGCCGTCCTCCGCCGGGCCGGTGCCGCTGTGCTGGGACGGCTCGGCGGACGGCTCCTCGGAGCTCCCCTCGGGCTCGGGGTCCGCACCGCCGTCGGTGCCCGGCTCGGCGCCCGCGTCGGCCCCTTCGGCTCCGGCGGCCGTATCCGCTTCCCCGGCACCGGTACCGGCACCGCCGGCCGGGTCCGGGGCGTCGGCGTCACCGGCCTGACCGGTCCGCGGTGCGGCGTCCGGCTGGGTGGCGGGGGTGGGTTCGGGCTCCGGCTGCTGCGGTGCGGCCTGCTGCGGTACCGGGGCGGGCGCCGGGGCGGCCTCGGCCAGGGAGGTCACCTCGGAGTCCGCGTTGCTCTCCGGCCCGGCGGGCGGGGCGGGCGGCTCGCTGGCGACGATCCCGGCACCGGCGGCGGGCTGCGGCTCGGCGGGCAGGGGCTGCTGCTCGGCGGGCGCGGCGTCGGTCCGCTCGGTGGTGGGCGCGTCGGGGAAGCTGTAGGCAGCCGCCGGGGCGCTGCCCGGTGCCTCCTCGGTCGGCCAGGCGTCCGTGCCCGGCTCCTGCGGAGGCAGCGGCCCGGGGCCGACCGCCTCGGATGCGCTCCCGGGTGCGGGCGCCGTGCTGTCCCAGCTCGGCGCCGAGGTCGGCGAGGAGGGCGCGGAGGGCGCCCAGGCGTGTGCGGTCTCCGTCCCGGGGGCGCCGGGACCGGGCTGGGAGGACCCGGGAACGGGCGTGCCCGAGGCGGGCGTGCCGGGCACGGGTGTACCGGTTGCGGGCGTGCCGGGCACGGGTGTGCCGGAAGCGGGCGTGCCGGTTGCGGGTGAACCCGGCGCGGGCTGCGCGGGCTCCTCGTCCGCGGTCGCCGCGCGGGCCACACCGGTACCGAGGGGGCGGCGTCCCGTGCGGGCCTCGTGGGAGCCCGCGAGCGCGGCGGCAGCACCCTGGCCGAGCCCGGCGGGCGGCGCGGCGCCGGCCGGGCCCGTGGCAGCGCCGGGGACGTCGTGGCCGCTCTGCCCGCCGAGCGTGTCGTGCGGATCCGGCGCACCGGCCGGGCCGTGCTCCGGTGAGCCGCCGCCGGGACCGGCTTCGGGACCGGCTTCGGGACCGGCTCCGTACTGACCGGCCCGGCCGTAGGGCCCCGGCTGTCCGTACTGCCCCGGCTGTCCGGGCCCGCCGCTGCCCTGCTCGCCGTTCTCCGGTGCGAACGGCAGCACCCAGTGGCCCCCGGCGGCCGGATCGGTGCCCGCGGCGGGGGGCAGCGCTCCGGAGCCGCTGCCGGGCTCCGCGGCGGTGTGGGAGGACGGGTCGATGGGCGGCGGGGTGTAGCCGCCCTGCCCGGTGCCGGGGGCGGCCAGCGGCACGTCCTCGGCGAACTCCCCGAAGCCCCCGCTGGGCAGCTGCACGAAGGCGGTGGCGTCGGCGTCGTACTCGCCCCCGCCCCAACTCCTGGGCACATGCTGCCCGTACGCCGCCTCCTGGGTGTAGGGGGCGTATCCGGCGTCGGCGCCGGCGCCGTGCGCGGACTCGGCGCCGTGCGGGGCGGCGTAGGGCTCGCCGTACTGTTCGGCGCCGCCTGTCGGGTTGCCGTACTCGTCTGTGTCCGTGTGCGCGCTCACGTGTCCGTGCGGATCCGCACCCGCGTGCGGCCCCGCGCCCCCGTTCCGGTTTCCGTTCCCGTTGCCGTGTGGTGCCTGTGGTGTGCCGCTCATGCGAGAGCCCTCCCGAGTCCTCGGCGGGCCAGTGTCGCCACCGTACGCCGCAAGTGCAGCGCCGCGGGCGGAAGCTGGGGTACCGCGCCGGGAGTGCCGTCGGCGCCCTCCTCCGGCATCGGGTCGGGGATGCACGCCATCGCGACGTACTCCCCGAAAGCGGACAGCGCCTCGGGGGCCAGCGACCGCTCGCCGTCCCAGTCGATGAGCGAGGCGATCCACTGCTCGGCCTCCAGCGGGCGCAGCGGCATCGGTGCGACGGCGCCCACCGCGCAGCGCACCCCGCGCCGCATCGGGTCGAGCACGACGGCGACGGAGGCCAGCGCACGGCTGGGCCCGGTGCGGCTGGTGGCCTTGAGGAACGTCTGCGGCGCGTGCAGCAGCGGCACCTTCACATAGCCCACGACCTCGCTGGGCCGGAGCATGTCCATCCCCGCGAGCAGATGGCTGACCGGCAGTTCGCGGCGCGACCCTTCCGGGCCCGCGATGGAGAGCGTGGCCTCCAGCGCGGCCAGCACGGGGAGTGCGTCCCCGGTGGGCGACGCGCTGACGATGTTGCCGCCGAGCGTGCCCGCGTTGCGGATCTGCGGGGGCCCCGCGGCGCGCGCGGCGGCGGCGAGCGCGGGGATGAGCGCGGCGAAGTCGGGGCGGCCCATGCGCGCGTGGGTGAGCCCGGCGCCGAGCACGGCGTACCCGTCCTGGTACGACCAGCCGCGGATCTCGCTGATCCGGCCGAGGCCGACCAGCGCGGCGGGGCGCAGCTGGCCGGAGTTGACGTCGGCCATCAGATCGGTGCCCCCGGCGACCGGCACGGCGGCGGGTTGGGCCAGGAGCGCGGAGACGGCCTCGTCCAGGGTGGTCGGCAGCATGACAGCAGGGGGCACAGCCTGCGCGGCTCGTTCGCCGTCTGGTGCATGCCGTACGTGCGTGCTCAACCTGCTGCCCCTTCCCCGACATACCGGGCTCCCGGCTGCACTGCCGTACGGTACGTGCTCACAGCCCGGACGAGGCAACTCTGGCATATCTCGGCCCCCGCCCGACACGAGGGCCAGGGATGGGCGCTTTCGCACCTTTTACCGAGGAGCCGGCCTCTCTCACTCCAGCGGCCGCCCCGCGATTCCCGGCCGCCGCTGCCAGGGACGAGGCCCGGAAAGGGGGCGGTACTCGACCCCGCAGGCGTCGAGGCGGGGAAGGTGTGCCGCCGCCAGGCGCTCGGCGAACTCGTCGTAGGAGTGCCCCGGCCCGGCCCAGGCCACCTCCGCGACGGCGGCGAGCCGCGGAAACACCTGGTAGTCGACGCGCTGCGAACTCTCCGCGCACTCGGTCCACATGTTGGCCTGCAGCCCCAGTACCCGCCCGGCGTGTCCGCTCTCCGCGAGCCGTGCGGGCACCGGCCGCACCTCGTACACGTCTTGCAGCGACGCCACCCGGCCCAGCGGCACCGGCTCGTCCTCCCCCGGCGCCTGCCGCCGGTCGAGGTACACCTCGTGCTCGGGACACATCACCACATCGTGGCCCGCCTCGGCGGCGGCGATGCCCCCCTCGTACCCCCGCCAGGAGGAGACGACGGCACCCGGCGTGAGGCCGTCGCCCCCGAGGGTGCCTCCCTCCAGGATCTCGTCCCAGCCGACCATCCGCCGCCCCCGCTCGGCGAGCCAGCGGTCGAAGTGCCGCACCATCCACGCCTGCAGGGCGTCCTCGTCGCGCAGCCCCTCGCGGGCGATGCGCTCCTGGGCGACAGCCGAAGCCCGCCACTGCTCCTTGGGGGTCTCGTCGCCGCCGATGTGGATGAAGGGGGACGGAAAGACGTCGAGCACCTCCTCCAGCACGTGCTCGTAGAAGCGCAGGACGTCGTCCGTGGGGGCCAGCAGCTGCGGGCTGACACCCCAGTCGGTCCACACCTCGAGCGCGGAGGTGTCGACGACGTCCGTGTTGCCCAGCTGCGGATAGGCGGCGATCGCGGCCTGCGAGTGCCCGGGGAGTTCGATCTCGGGTACGACGGTGATGTGCCGTTCGGCGGCGTACGCCACGATCTCGCGCAGATCGTCCTGGGTGTAGTGGCCGCCGTGCGGGCGCTCGTCCCACAGCGGGGAGGCCCGGTGCCCCACCCGGGTGCGGGAGCGGGAGCCGCCGACCTCGGTCAGCCGTGGGTAGCGGCGGATCTCCATCCGCCACCCCTGGTCGTCGGTCAGGTGGAGGTGGAAGACGTTCAGCTTGTGCACGGCGAGCAGGTCGAGGAGGCGCAGCACACCGTCCTTGGGCATGAAGTGCCGGGCCACGTCGAGCATCAGGCCGCGCCAGGCGAACCGCGGGGCGTCCTGGACGCGGCACGGCGCGATCCGCCACTCGCACCGGGGGCCGGCCCGCCGGAACGCCGCGGGCGGCAGCGCCTGGCGCAGCGTCTGGAGGCCCCGGAACACCCCTGCGGCGTCCCCGCCCTCGATCAGCGCGCGATCGGCCGTGACCTCCAGCCGGTAGGCCTCGGGGCCGAGTCCGGCATCCAGCCTCAGCTCCACGGTGTTGCCCGGCGCCCCCTCGTCGTCCGGCGCCCCTCCGTCGTCCAACGCCCGCTCGCCCTCCTCCCGGAAGGGCAGCACGGACTGGCCGCGCAGCCAGCGGGCCACCTCCCGCAGACCGGGTGCGGGCTCCACGACGAGGGCCGTACCGCTCCCCCAGACGAAGGGCGGTCCGTCGCCCTCCCGTACGTCACGGGCGCGCGGCACGAGCCCCGCCCAGCCGGTGGCCGACATGACCGGTCCTCCTTGTGTGAGGTGCTTGGTTGCCTGTGTGAGGGCTTACTTGACCGCGCCGCCCAGTCCGGAGACCAGGCGGCGGTGTACGCAGACGAAAAAGATGAGCACGGGCACGGTCATCACCGTGGAGGCGGCCATCACCCCGCCCCAGTCGGGGGTCTCGGTGTCGAAGAAGACCAGCAGCGCCATCGGCAGTGTGGAGTTCTCCGTCGCGCTGATGATGAACGACTTGGCGAACAGGAAGTCGTTCCAGGTGGAGATGAACGAGAACACGCTCGTGGCGACGAGTCCGGGAAGGACCAGCGGGAAGAGGATCTGCCACAGAAAACGCGTCCGGCTCGCTCCGTCGATGAACGCCTGTTCCTCCAGCGCCTCGGGGACGGCCTTCACGAAGCCGCGCAGCATCCAGATGGCGAACGGCAGCGAGAACGCCAGATGCGGAAGGATGAGGGAGAAGAGGGTGTTGAGCGCGCCGATGTCCCGCATGAGGAAGAACAGCGGAATGGTCAACGCCTCGACGGGCACCATCTGGGCGACCAGGAAGAGGATGAGCAGCGTGGTCCGCAGCCGGAACCGGAAGCGGGCCACGGCGGTCGCCGCGAGGAAGGCCAGCAGCGCGGAGGCGACCACGACGGTGCCCGCGACCAGCAGGCTGTTGAGGAAGTACCGCCCGAAATCCTGCTGCTCGAAGACGCGCCGGAACGCGTCGAGGGACGGCGAGAGCGTCCAGGGAACGGGGTGGTCGGAGCGGACCTCACCGGCCGGTTTGAACGCCGAGAGCACCATCCAGTACAGCGGGAAGGCGACGACGGCGGCAATGAGGACGGCGGCGCCGTCGGCTGCGAGCCGCCCCGGTTTCCGTATCCACGACCGCGTCCCGGCGCCCGGCCCCGGGCGCGTCCGCGATCCGGCACCGACGTCCGCGCTCATATCTCTTCCCCATTTCTGCGGAGCAGCTTGAGATAGACCAGCGTGACGGCCAGCAGAATCAGCAGCATGACGACGCCGATTGCCGAACCGAGGCTGTACTGGGACGAGGCGAACGCCTTTTGGTAGGCGTAGACGTTCAGCACCAGATTCTGGTCGGCTATGCCACCGCCGTCCGTCATCACATAGATCTGGGTGAAGACCTTGAAGTCCCAGATGACGGACTGGATGGTCACCACAATCAGTACCGGGCGCAGCATCGGCGCCAGGACGCTGCGCCAGGTACGCCAGGCACCGGCGCCGTCCAGCGCGGCGGCCTCCAGCACCTCGCCGGGCACGGCGCGGATTCCCGCGTACGTCACCACCATCACCAGGGGGAACGAGCACCACACGACTTCCAGGAAGACGAGCGTGAACGCGCTGTAACGCCCGTACGTCCAGGAGTGGTCGCCCAGCCCCAGCACCCGGTTGACCGGTCCGAAGTCCGGATCGAAAAGGAACACCCACACGGTCGACCCGGTGATCGCGGGTGTCGCCCAGGCCCCGAGCGCCGCCAGCATCAGCAGCAGCCGGGGCACCGCCCGGACGCGGGTGAGCAGCACGGCCAGCGCGCACCCCACGGTCACCGTGCCGAGCACACAGGCGGCGGCGAACACCACGGTCGCCAGCAGCACGTCCCAGAACTGCGGGTCGCCCAGCAGCTCACGGTAGTTCGCCAGCCCCTGGAAGCTGGTCGGCTCTCCGCCGCTGACCTGCGCCTGGGTGTACTCCAGGAAGGAGATCAGCCCGAGCTGGTAGACGGGATAGACGAGCAGTCCGGCCAGGACGACCAGAGCGGGCGCGAGGTAGAGCCAGGGCGTCCACCCGCCGTGCCGGACGGGAGGACGGCGGATGCGCGCGCCGTCCCGCCCCCTCACCGGGCGAACGCCTTGTCCATCTTCCCCGCGGCGTCGGCGGCAGCCGAGTCCACGTCCTGTTTGCCGCTGACGATCCGCTGGAACATGCCCGGCAGGATCTGCGCGGCGTCGATCCGCCCCCACGCCGGGCTGGCGGGCACGAACTTCGTCCCGGCGTCGAGTGTCGCCACGAACGGCTCGACGAAGGGTTCCCGCGCGGCCACCTTCTTTCTGGTGTCGCTGAAGGTCGGCAGAAAGCCCATGGCGTCGAACAGCCGCTCCTGGGTGCGCTTGCCCGCCAGTTCCTTCATCAGCGCGACGGCGAGGCTGCGGTGCCGGCTGCTCTTGAGGACGCCGATGTTGTTGCCGCCCGCGAAAGCGGGCGCGACGCTGCCCTTCCGGGCGCCGGGCAGCGGAACCACGGCGTACTTGCCCCGGACGGCGCCGTCGTCCATGGCCTGCCGGTTGAAGTCGCCGCCGATGGCCATGCCCGCCTTGCCGCCGGCGAACGCCTCCACCGTGTCGTTGCCGCCCATGGCGGCACAGGTCGTGGCGGGGCAGTTGTCGTCCCCGAACAGGGAGGTGTAGGCCTTGATGCCCTTCTTGGCGGCGGCGCTGTCGAGGGTGGCGCGGAACTTCCCGCCGCCGCTCTCCTCGGCCAACTCCCCGCCGTGTGCCCACAGGAAGGGCATGGCCCCGTAGGTGTAGGCGCCGCCGACCGCGATGCCGTACATCTCCTGGCGCTCGGCGCGGATCTTCTTCGCCGTCGCGGCCAGTTCGCTCAGGGTGCGGGGCGGCTCCAGGCCGAGGTCCTTGAAGACGTCGGTGCGGTAGTAGAGGGCGCGGACGCCGACGAAGAGGGGGGCGCCGTACTGCTTGCCCTGGACGGTGACGGACTTCTCGGCGGTCGGGTCGAGGTCGTCGGCTGCGTCCCATTCGGCGAACTCGGCGCTGACGTCGGCCAGTCCGCCGTCGGCGACGTATCCGGCGGTGTCGGTGTTGCCGTACTCGATGACGTCCGGGGCCGAGTCGGGGTCGTTGAAGGCACCCTTGATCTTCTCGGCCCGGCTGTCGACGGGGATGTACTGCACGGAGACGCGCACGCCGTTGTGCTGCTTCTCGAACCGGTCGACCACACCCTGGACGACCTTCTCCTTGGGCTTGTTGCCGACCTCCCGGAAGAGCCAGACACGTACCGTCCCGCTCTTCTCGTCCGCGCCGCCCTCGTCGCCGGAGGTACTGGGAGCGCACCCGGCCACCGCGGCCGCCACCATTCCCAACGCCATGAGAGGGGCCACGAGACGCCGCCCGCGCCCCCGCCGCCCGCCCTCGCCGGACTGTCCGCCCTCGTCGGACTGTCTGCCCTCGCCGGACTGTCTGCCCTTGACGCGCTGTCTGCCCTTGACGACCTGCACGACGAGACCCCCAAGCACGCGATGCTGCAACGGCGTTGCAACATATGCAACTGACGTTTCGCAGAGCACAACCTGCACGGGAGGCTACGAGGCAGCCACACACGAGGGCAATAGGTCTGTACCAGCAAAGCGGCAGCGGCGGGAGGCGTCGACTCCCCGACCGACTGACCAGATCGTTCCGCCACCCGCCCCGATCGTGTCTGTCGGCAGCCCCCCGCCGCTGGCCAGACTGGCGCACATGAACAGAGCGCTGCTTGTCATCGATGTCCAGGAATCCTTCCGCGCCCGCCCCGACACCTGGGCCACCCTCGCCGACCCGGACATCGCCGGACCGGTCACCAGGCTGGTGCGGCTCGCCCGCACCGCCGGGGACCTCGTCGTCTGGGTCCTGCACACCGAGCCCGGCTCGGGCGGCGTCTTCGACCCCGAGCAGGGTCAGGTACGGCTGCTGGCCGAACTCGACCAGCCACTCCCCGGCGAGCCCGTCCTGTACAAGACCTCCCACAACGCGTTCACCACCACCAACCTCCAGCAACTGCTGACGAACGCGGGCGTCACCGAACTCGTCGTCAGCGGTATCCGCACCGAGCAGTGCGTCGAGACCACGACCCGCCTCGGCAGCGATCTGGGCTACCGCGTCTCCTTCCCCGTCGACGCCACCACGACGAACCCGGTCGGCGGCCTGAGCGCCGAGGCCGTCGTCGAACGCACGGTGGCGGTGCTCCGCGACCGGTTCGCACGGATCACCACGGTGGCCGAACTGGAGGCGGAGTCGGCACCGCCGGCGCCACAGCAGCCCGACGGGGAGCGGACGACGGCCTGAGCGGCGGAGCAGCCCGAGCGGGCGCCGGAACCCGAACCGGTGCCGGAATCCCAACCGGTGCCGGAACCCGAACCGGTGCCGAGGGGGCCGTCATGGGTGGAACCGTGGCCGGGGCGGCTGACACCATCCCGGGCGTGACCCACGTCGTCCTCGTCCTCACCCCGGGCGTCCACCTCCTCGACCTCGCGGGCCCCGCCCAGGTGTTCAGCACCGCGGCGGAGCTCGGCCGGGCCTACCGGCTCAGCTACGTCGGCGACCAGGAACGCGTCGACAGCGCCCAGGGGCTGCCGTTGAGCGCCCGGACCGAGTGGCCACCCGATCTGGGCCCGGACGACCTGCTCGTCGTACCGGGCTGGCGCTGCCCGCGCCGCACCCCGGGCCCGCCCTTCACCGACCAGACCCTCGCCCGGATCGCCGCGCACCACGCCGCCGGTGGCACGGTCGCCAGCGTTTGCTCGGGGGCGCAGGCCCTCGGCGAGGCGGGGCTGCTGGACGGTCGACGCTGCACCACGCACCACGAACTCCAGGACTCACTCGCCCACCGCTTCCCCCGGGCGAAGGTCGTCCGCGACGTCCTGTTCACCACCGACGACCGGGTCGTCACCTCCGCCGGCATCGCCAGCGGCATCGACCTGTCGCTGCACCTGCTGGCCGCACGCCACGGCCCGGCGCACGCCGCACAAGTGGCCCGCAACATGGTCGTCTACGCCCGCCGCAACGGGGACGAGCCGCAGGCCAGCGCCGTACTGCGGTACCGCTCACACCTCAACGACACCGTCCACCGGATCCAGGACCTCATCGACACCCGCTTCGCCGAGCCCCTCACCCTGGACCAGCTGGCCGCCACCGCCGACGTCAGCCCGCGCACCCTGACCCGCCTGTTCACCCGCGCCACCGGCGGTCTGACCCCCCTCCGCTACCAGCAGACCCTCCGCCTGGAGCGCGCCGAGCACCTCATCGCCCACGGCGCCACCACCGAAACCGCCGCCCACGAGGTCGGCTTCACCGACCCCCGCATGCTCCGCCGCCTCCGCTCCCGCACCGCCTCGTAAAGCCCCCGAGAACTCACCTTCCGCAAAGGCACCGCCGCCCTCACAGCTTGCGCTCGAACGTTCACATGTAGATACGGTGTTCGATCGATGGGGCGGGAGGAACGCAAGGGGGGAGCTGGGATGGGTGACAACAGTGGACCGCCGCAACCGGGCACGATGCTCACGAACGAGCTGGCGTACCGGGGGAAGTTGCAGGTTCCCAAAGAGACCGTCGATCGGCTGACCAAGGGCATCAAGGGTGCGCTGGATGAGCTGCGTGAGGTCGGCACGGACGTGGACGCCGCGCAGGGCAGCGGGTTCGAGGAGATGTCGCTGTCCAAGATGGAGGTCGGCGACGACGCGCTGTCCCAGTCGTTCGAGGGTTTCTGCGAGCAGTGGGAGTGGGGGGTGCGCGGGCTGATGGCGGACGCGGACGCCATCGCCGAGGGCCTGGGACTGGCCGCGGGCATGTCCTGGGAAGAGGACCGCTACCGGTCGGTGGCGATCAAGGGCAGCGTCAACGCGCTGAACCCCATCGGTAACCCGTACGCCTCTCAGGACGGGGTCGACAAGGCCGGGTTCGTGGACATGGTCACAGGCCAGGTCGCCGGCGAGCCCGGCCAGGGCGAAGGAAAGGCCGACTGATGGGGCTCGGGGACCTGATCAACGCGGGAACCGACGCGGCCAAGGACGCCTACCACGACTTCACCCCCGATCCGGTCGAGGACAAGATCGAGGGCGCCGTCGAGAAGGGCGGCGAGGTCGTCGGCAAAGGCTCGAACCTTCTCGCCGACAAGCTGGACGAGATGGGCTGGAAGCCCGGGGCCCGGTTCGTCCGGGACGCGGGCGACGCGGTCACCAACAAGACCGGCGGTGATGTCCAGGAGCGGGAGCTGGGTGAGACGCAGGAAGCGAACAAGCTCATCCACGGCTCCCCCTCCAAGCTGGAGTCCACCGCCAACCACCTGCGCGACTTCCACAAGGCGTTCAACCGGGTGGGCCGCGGCCTGAAGGGCCTGGACTCACACCACTTGAAGGGCGAGGCGGCCGATGCCTTCCGCCGGTCGGTGGAGGTGCAGCCCGGCCGGTGGTTCAAGGCGGCCGACGCCTGTGAGAAGGCCAAGGGGGCGCTGAACGACTTCGCCCGCACCGTGCGCTGGGCCCAGGGCGAGGCGAAGGAGGCCATCAGGCTCTACAACGAGGGCAAAACCGCCTCTCAGCAGCACAAGGCGAAGGTCGACTTCTACAACGACGCGGTCAAGGCGTACAAGGAGACGCCGAAGAAGGATCGCGTGCCCGGCTCGCTCCCCGACAAGCCTCCGGCCAAGGACCCGGGCGAGGCCAAGATGGACCAGGCCCGGGAGAAGCTGAAGGAGGCCCGCCGGCAGCGGGACGAGGCGGCACGGGCCGCCAACAAGCTGATGGAAGCAGCCCGGGATGCGGCTCCGTCCAAGCCCTCCTACTACGCCCAGGCCCGCAGCGGACTCAAGGGCGGGCTGCTGGCGGTGGAACACCGCATCGGCGGCTTCCTCACCACAGGCACCGAAGCCGTCAACTTCGTCCACGGTATGAGCCCGGTCAACGGCCACAACCTCCTCAACCCCGACGACTACCAGACCAACCTCAACAGCACGGCCACCGGGATGAAAACCCTGGCCACAAACCCGGACCTCGCCCTCAAGCAGGCATACCGAAGCTTCCTGAAGGACCCGGAGGCGTTCTTCGGCGGCGCGGCCTTCGACGTCCTCACCGGAGGCAGCGGCAAAGCCGCGAGCACGGTGGCTAAAGGCTCACGGCTCGCCCAGAAGGCTGAGCACGCCACGGAGCGTCCGGGCCGCAAGTCACTCCGACATGAGCCGGACAACTCCAACCGGCCGAACGACGGCCGGCCCTGCGGTGAGGATCCGGTCGACTTCGCCACCGGCCGCATGCTGTTGCCGCAGACCGACCTGGCACTTCCCGGTGTGCTGCCGTTGGTCTTCCGGCGTCAGTTCGAATCCTCCTACCGCGCCGGACGCTGGTTCGGGGCGGCGTGGTCGAGCACCCTCGACCAGCGCCTGGAAGTCGACGCCGAGGGCCTCGTCTTCCACGGGGAGAACAGCCTGCTGGTGGCGTATCCGTACCCGGAGCCGGGCGGCGGGCCGGTCCTTCCCGAGAAGGGCCCGCAACGGCCACTGCGGCTGCACGCGGACGGCGACTACCTGCTGACCGACCCCGAAACCGGCTGGACCAGCTACTTCGCGCCCTCGGTGGATCTGGTCGACCGCACAGGCGTGGCCCTGCTCACCGAGGTGTCCGACCGCAACGGCAACCGCGTCACGTTCGAGTACGACGAAGACGGCACCCCGCTCGCGCTGGTCCACTCCGGCGGCTACCACGTGCGCATCGAGACCGACGGGGCGCTGCGGCGGGTGGTCGGCCTGCACCTGGCCGGTGCGGCACAGGACGGCGACGACCAGCAGATCGTCCGCTTCGGCTACGACGAACACGGCAACCTGACGGAGGTGACCGGCTCCACGGGCCGCCCGCTGCGCTTCGGTTACGACGACGCCGGACGCATCGTCTCCTGGACCGATACCAACGACTCGCACTACGAGTACGCGTACGACGAGCACGACCGCTGCGTGTGGCAGTCCGGCACCGAGGGCCACATGTGCGCAACCTTCGACTACAGCTCCGTCGACCCGGAAACCGGCCACCGCGTCACCAAGGTCACCAACTCCCTCGGGCACACCACCTACTACCTGGTGAACACCCGCAACCAGGTCGTCGCGGTCACCGACCCCACCGGTGCCACCGCCCGCATCGAACGCGACGCGTACCACCGCGTCCTCTCCCACACCGACGCACTGGGCCGCACCACCCGCCTGGAACGGGACGGCAACGGCCGCGTCGTGCGGATTCTGCGCCCGGACGGCAGCACGGGGTCGATCTCCTACAACACTCTGGGTCTGCCGGTCGAAATCGTCGAGCCGGACGGTTCGGTGTGGCGGAACGAGTACGACGGGCGCGGCAACCGCACACAGACCGTCGACCCGGTGGGCGCCGCGACTCGTTATACGTACGATGCGGCAGGCCACCTCACCTCCATGACCGACGCACTGGGGCATGCGACGCAGCTGCGCTGCGACGCGGCGGGCCTGCCCACCGAGATCACCGACCCGGCCGGCGCGGTGACGACGTACCGCCGCGACGCCTTCGGCCGCCCCACCGCCGTCATCAATCCACTCGGCGACACCACCCACCTGGCCTGGACGGTCGAAGGCCACCTCACGCGCCGCGTCGACCCGGACGGTGCCACCGAGCACTGGGAGTGGGACGGCGAGGGCAACTGCACCCGCCACGTGGACCCGGCCGGCGGCGAGACGATCCACGAGTACACCCACTTCGACCTGCTCGCCGCCCGCACCGGCCCCGACGGCGTACGCCACACCTTCACCCACGACACCCGGCTCCGGCTGCGCGAGGTGACCAATCCGCAGGGGCTGAGGTGGACGTACGAGTACGACGGCGCCGACCGCCTCGTCGCGGAGACCGACTTCGACGGCCGCACCCAGCGCTACACGCTCGACGCCGCCGGACAACTGGCCGCCCGCACCACACCGCTCGGCGACACCATCACCTACGAACGTGACCTGCTCGGCCGGATGACGGCCAAGGACGCGGCAGGCACCGTGACGACGTACGCCTACGACCGGGCCGGCCGCCTGGTCGAGGCCCGCAACCCGGACGCGGAACTGCTGCGCCAGTACGACCGAGCGGGCCGGCTCAAGACGGAGGTCGTGGGCGGCCGCGCTCTCACCCATGCCTACGACACGCTGGGCCGCCCGGTACGCCGCACCACTCCCACCGGCTCGGTGACCCGGTACGGCTACGACGCGGCCGGCAACCGCACGACAGTCACCGCCGACGGCCACACGCTGGCGTCGTCGTACGACATGGCAGGCCGCGAACAGCAACGGCGTCTCGGCGAGTTGTCGTCCCTCACCTGGACCTGGGACCCGGCAGGCCGCCTCACCGGCCAGAGCCTCACAGGTGCGGCAGCGGAAACCGACTGGCACCGCTCCTACACCTACCGCCCGGACGGCCATCTGATCGCGGTGGACGACTCCCGCGAGGGTGCCACCCGCTTCTCCCTCGACGCGGCGGGCCGCGTCACGCGGGTGACCGCCCGGGACTGGACCGAGTCCTACGCCTACGACGAGGCGGGCAACCAGACAACGGCGTCCTGGCCGGAAACCCACGCCGCCGCCGAAGCCCGCGGCCCCCGCACCTACACCGGCACCCGCATCCGCACAGCGGGCCGCCTGCGCTACGAACACGACGCGGCGGGACGCGTCGTGAGCCGCCAGAAGAAGAACCTCTCCCGGCGGCCGGACACCTGGCACTACGAGTGGGACGCAGAGGACCGCCTGACGCGGGTCACCACGCCGGACGGCACGGAATGGCGTTACGCGTACGACCCGCTGGGCCGCCGCATATCAAAGGAATCCGCCTCCGAGCGGGTGGACTTCACCTGGGACGGCCCCACCCTCATAGAACAGACAACAACCGGCGAGGCCCCCCACCCGGTCACCCTCACCTGGAACCATCAGGGCCTCCATCCCATCTCCCAGACGGAACGCATCACCGAGGAAACCACCCAACGGGAAATAGACTCCCGCTTCTTCGCCATCGTCACCGACCTCATCGGCACCCCCACAGCGCTGCTCACCGAGTCCGGCGCCACGGCCTGGCACACCCGGCAAACCCTCTGGGGCACCACCACCTGGAACACCGACGCCGCCACCTACACCCCCCTCCGCTTCCCCGGCCAATACTTCGACCCCGAAACCGGGCTCCATTACAACTACTTCCGCCACTACGACCCCGAGACAGCCCGCTATCTCTCCCTGGACCCACTCGGCCTGACACCGGCACCGAACCCGGTGGCCTACGTGGCGAATCCCAATTCATGGGCCGATCCACTCGGGCTCGGACCGTGCAAGAAAGTGGCGGAGAATGATGCTGGACGCTTTGGCGACCTGAACCCAGGCCCTCCAGGCGACGGGCTCACAGCTCACCATATGCCCCAGCACGCGCTGGGTTTCCTAGACAGGAACGAAGGCGGAGCAATAGTGATGAAACAAGCGGATCATGAACTCACCCGAACCTACGGCTATAACGGGAGGGCCACAAAAGCAGCTGATGCTGGTCTCCCGTTCCGGACAGTGCTGGCTATGGACATATGGGACATGCGGAGGATTGGCCAACTGCAGTACGGCGATCCAGGGTATTACAATAAAGGCATTATGGGTCTGCTGGCCTACTATCGCAGCATCGGACTTCTTTGAAAGGATTTTCAGGTGGCAATCCGTCGCACGGTTCAGAATCTGGTGGACGCGGGACCCTTCCCCTCCGAAGAGGGCACCGAGGAAGAGATTGCCGCCACGCAACACCTTCTTGAGCAGATCGTCGCACCTGTGACCGACGAAGAGGCGCAGGCACTTGCAACAGCTTTCGGCCCCGACGATTGCTACGGTCTTTCGTGGACCCTGCTGCACCTGATCGAGACCGCACCAAACGCCCAGAACGCACATTATCCGCAGAATGCAGATAACCCATGGGTCGAGCTGTTGAACTCCCGCGTTGCATTCGGTAAAGAAATGCGCAAGGAATGACTTGCGAAAGGCTGGCGTAACTCGCAGATAGTGGCCGCGACACTCTTGCAGCTGTGAGAACGAGCCTCGCACCGCGGTGCACACGGCATCGCCACGCCCGGCTGATCCCGCGAGCAGCCGGGGGCTATCCTGGCTGTCCTGACCATGCGTTGACCCAGAGGTCACCCTCGGTCAGTCAGCGCAGTGCAGCAGTCTCCCTCTCACCGAGCGAGCCTTCGGAGGTCACCGATCCATGGCCCAGCGGCCCCCGCGACTGCCTACGCCGCCGCCCAATCCGTATGGAGCGCATCCGGGGGCGGGTTGGGCGCCGCCGGCTTCGGGGGTGCGGAAGAAGGGGGTCACCACCGGGCGGGTGATCGGGACCTGTGTGGCGGGGCTGTTGGTGTTCGTCTATGTGGTGATACCAGTCGTGCAGCTGCTCCGTTGACCCGGCGGGCAGGGTGGGGCGGCGAACAGGGCGACGGCTAGTGCGAGGGCATCGGATGTGGAAGCGGGGGGCGGCCGAAGAGGTCGCGGGGGCAGCAGGGACAGGGGCGGCGGCGCCGGTCTGGGCGGAGGTGCCCAGTGAGGTGGAGCAGCGGCTGTACGAGGCCAAGTGCCGTCATGACTGGGGCGCATACCTGGACGTACTGGCCAACCAGTATCTCTACCGGCTGGCCTCCCGGCCCTGGCTGGACGCCAATCCGGGCCGGATACCGGCCCGGATGCACCCGGTCTGGCGTCCCGAGGTGCAGGGCTGGTGTGCGGCCGTGTACACGGAGGCCATGTTGCCGGCGCCGGTCGAGGATCCGGTCTTCATCTCGGAGAGCCTGGGTGAGTACGCCCGCCGGTGGTCGCCGCAGGATCCGCCGTGGTTGGCGGTGAATCCGGGGTCGCCCTGCGAGGCGTACTTCCCGGCCAGCCGGTCCCTGTGCGCACTGTGGCAGCAGCACGCCGACCGCGCCGCGGAGCTGAACAAGCAGGGCAGGCTCCGCACGCTGTGGGTGGGCGGCCCGCGTACCGGCCCGGTCGCGCGGGGGCTGGCGTGCGGGGCGCTGCTGTCCGTGTACAACAGCCGCTACTGGAACTCCCTCTCCCACGGAATCGGCTACGACGACGAGCGACGGGCGCTCGAACGCTGGTGGGGGGTCACCACGCGGGAGAAGTGGCAGCAGTATCAGGAGGAGCTGCTGACCAACGAGATGAGCAGCCCGGTGTGGGAGTTCACCCTGGGGCTGCGGCACAGTCTGGCCCAGGACTTCGGCGGGCAGGTGGAGCCGGCGCACTGGCGGCAGGCGGCGGAGCGGGTGCTGCGCAAGCGGGTCGCGACGGCCACGATCGAGCTGACGCCGGACGGGGTGACGCGCACGGAGGGCCCCAGCGAGGAGGAGGTGGAGTGGCAGATCGACGGTGTGAAGCGGCTGATCGGCCGGATCACCCGGTACGAGGCGAGGTTCCGCGCCGACGGGCTGCTGCCCGAGGGGCGGTTCGTCCGCTCGGTCGCCGCCTGGGACTACGGCCGTGGCTCCAACATGGCCCGCTTCGGACTGGCGGCCCGCTTCTGCACGGTGGAGGAGGCCGAGGCGGCCGTCCTGCGCGCCGGTCGGGTCAGCACCGTCACCTACCGCTCGTGGGAGGACTTCTCCGCCGCGTACATCCTCGGCCGCTGCCTCCACTTCGACGAGGAGGAGTTCGGGCCGTGGTACGAGGAGATGCTGGACGCCCATCGGGTGCTGACGACCGATCCGGAGAGTCCCTGGCTCACGCTCCCCTTCCGCGCCGGGTGACCGGTGACCGGCCGGGGGTCTCCCCGATCCCCTGGCCCCGGCCCGGGAGCGGCTAGCAGTACGGTGCCTGGCCCGTCAGCGCGTAGGCGACGCCCATGAAGACGCCGAAGAGGCGGAAGAGGGCCGGCAGATCGCCGCTGACCCGCACCGAGCGGTCGTGGGTCGAGCGGTCGTCGGCCGGGTCCTTACCCGGACGGGTGACGCCGGGGATGCCCTCCAACTGCTGGGCGACGGAGGCCGACTGCCAGCGCACGGTGAGGGTGTGGGCGCCGGTGTCGGGCGCCGGGCGGGTACGGGACGGGGCCTGGCGCACCCCCTCGCGTACGGCCGCCTCGATCGCGCCGCGCGCCTCGTCGGCGGGGCGGAGCCGGGCGGCGAAGCGGTCCCTGGCGTATTTGACGGGCGCCGTACGCACGTTCGCGTCCCATTCGGCGACCTCCGCACAGGCCACGTCGCAGCCCGAGAGTGCGACGACGGGCACGCCGAGCGCCGTGGCCGTCGCGTACGCGAAACCGATCTCGCCCATGGCACGGTCGTCGTCCAGCCACATGTCCTCGATCTCGTGGCCCATGAAGCTGTGGCTGAGTACGCCGAGCGCACCGGCGCGCGCGTGGTAGCCGATGAACACGGCGGCGTCGAAGGAGGCGTCGAGGTCCTGGAGCATGCCCATCGGCTTGGGCTTGCCGCGCACCAGGGACGCCGCCGGGTGCAGGTCTTCGACCAGCAGATTCCGCATCGTGCTGTGCGTGTCGTTGACGACGACCTCACGGGCTCCGGCCGCCAGCGCCCCGCGCACCGCCGCGTTGACGTCCTCGGTCATCATCCGGCGCCCGCGCTCGTAGTCCCGGCCGCCCATCTGTACGTCGTCGGCCCCGACCAGCCCGGTCACGCCCTCCATGTCGGCGCTGATGTACACCTTCATCCGCTGCGCTCTCCGTTCGCCCGTTCCGCGACTGCCTCGTCCGCGCCAAGTCTCGCAGTGAGGCGGGAGTGGCGGATGCCGTAGAGGAAGTAGCAGGCGAGGCCCACGGTCATCCAGGCGCCGAAGACGGCCCAGGTGACGGCGGGCAGGCTGACCATCATCCAGGCGCAGAAGCCGAAGCCGAGCAGCGGGGTGAGCGGGAAGAGCGCCACCCGGAAGGTGCGGTTCATGGTGGGGCGGGTGCGGCGCAGGACGATGACGGCGACGTTGACCAGGGCGAAGGCGAACAGGGTGCCGATGCTGGTTGCGTTGGCGAGTTCGCCCAGCGGGACGGTGGCGGCCAGGGTGCCGCAGAAGGCGGAGACCAGGAGGGTGTTGGCACGCGGTGTGCCCGTCCGCTGGTTCACCTTGGCGAACACCTGCGGTACGAGACCGTCCCGGGACATGGCGAACAGGATGCGGGTCTGGCCGTAGAGGACGGCGAAGACGACGCTGGCGATGGCGACGACGGCGCCCGCGGCGAGCACCACGCTCCACAGCCCGATGCCGGTGACGTCCTTCATGATCTGCGCGAGAGCGGCGTCGGTGCCCTCGAAGTCCTGCCAGGGCATGGCGCCGACGGCGACCAGCGCGACGAGGCAGTACAGGACGGTGACGATCAGCAGGGACAGCATGATCGCCCGGGGCAGGTCCCGCTTGGGGTTCTTCGCCTCCTCGCCCGCGGTGGAGGCGGCGTCGAAGCCGATGTAGGAGAAGAAGAGGGTCGCTGCGGCGGCGCTGACGCCGGTCGCGCCGAGCGGGGCGAGCGGCGCGTAGTTGCCCGCCTGGATGCCGAAGAAGCCGATGCCGCAGAAGAGCAGCAGCGTCACGATCTTGATGACGACCATGGTGGTGTTGATGCGGGCGCTCTCCTTCGCGCCGCCCATCAGGAAGACCATGGCGAGCAGGATGACCGCGAGCGCGGGCAGATTGACGAAGCCGCCCTCGCCGAGCGGTGCGGAGACCGCGGCGGGGATCGTCACCCCGATGGTGCCGGCCAGGAGTTCGTCGAGGTACTGCCCCCAGCCGACGGCGACGGCCGCCACCGAGATGCCGTACTCCAGCACCAGGCACCAGCCGCAGATCCAGGCGACGAGTTCGCCCATGGTGGCGTAGGCGTACGAGTAGGAGGAGCCGGAGACCGGGATGGAGCCGGCCAGTTCCGCGTAGGAGAGCGCGGAGAAGAGGGCCGTCAGTCCCGCGAGGACGAAGGAGATCGCGACGGCGGGCCCGGCGAGCGGAGTGGCTTCACCGAGTACGACGAAGATCCCGGTGCCGAGCGTGGCACCGATGCTGATGGTCGTCAGCTGCCACATCGACAGGGAGCGGCGGAGCGCACCGCCCTCCCCCTGCCCGCCCTCGGCGATCAGCCGCTCGACGGGCTTTCGGCGCAGCAGTCTGCTTCTGCGCCCGGACGCCGGGGCCTGCCCCCGGGCTTGGCCGGTGGCAGGGTCGGTGGCCGGGGCGCGCCCCGAGGTCGAGCCGGTGGCCGGTGCGGAGCCCGTCTGCGGTCCCGGCGGGGAGGAGGGTTCGGAGGCGGGCTGGGCCGTGGGCGGCGCTGCGCTGTGTTCCGGCGGCATGTCGGGCTCCTTGTCGCTGCGTCGGCGGAGAATGCGACGGCGACCACAATCCGCGTACATGACAAAGGGCATGACGCGTCAGCCCGTGCGGGGATCAACCCGTGCACCGGTGAGGGGGCCGCCGAGCTGGCGGTCACCGCCACTCCTGGCACGGGGCATGAGCCTACGAGTCCGCAGCTCACGGCAGGAATGCATGCCTGTTGCGCATTGCCGGAAGATCGTTGCGTACTTCGGGCCGCGAACGGGGAAACGTTGCGCGGACGGGAAACACCGCGCGAACGGCGCCTTACACGGCGCCGGACTCCTGCCCGGATTCCTGCCCGTTCTCGCGCCCCGGCTCCTGCCCGGTCTCCCGCACCGGCTCCTGCCCGGTGCCCCGCACCGGCTCCCCGGGCGACCCCACCGAAGCCGCCCCGGGCTGCGACTGCGCCTCCAGCACCGTCAGCAGCTCCGCGAACACGGGAAGCGCGCGCTCCAGCACCTCGCGGCGCTCCGGACCGAGCTCGTCCAGGGCGCGGCGGAGGGCACCGGTACTCACCCGGTCGTAGCGGCCGAGCATGTCCAGCGCCTTGGGGGAGGCGGCCAGCCGCACCGTCCGCAGATCGGTGGCGGACGGCGTCCGCTCCACCAGCCCGGACGCCGTCATCGCGCGGACCAGGTTGCTGACCGTGGAGGGCGCGATCCGCAGTCGTCCGGCGACCTCGCGCGGCGTGCACGGTCCGTCCTCGGCAAGGCTGCGCAGCAGTTCGATCTGGGCCTCCGGCAGGTCGGGCAGGCCCTCGATACGGCGGGTGCGCAGCACGGCGCGGCGCAGGGGTCCGATGAGCCGGCCGATACGGGTGGCGGTGTCCATGATCCCAGTATGGACCATGGATTTTGCGGCAAAACTATTTTGCTGCAAAATGAAACTAGTCCCCCAGCCGAGGGGGCGGGCACCTTGCCCAACACACACGAAGCAGAAGGAGGCAGCTCATGACCACGGCCGCCACCACGGCGACCGCCCCCGTCCCCCCGCAGGACCTGAGCGGCATCGTCGGACACCGCTTCATCTACACCTACGCCAACGGCTGGCAGTACGAGATGTATGTGAAGAACGACCGCACCATCGACTACCGCATCCACTCCGGGATGGTCGGTGGCCGCTGGGTCAAGGACCAGCACGTCGACCTCGTCCAACTCGACGAGGACAGCTACAAGGTCGCCTGGACGGAGCCGACCGGCACCTCCGTCACCGTCAATGTGCTGCCGGGCAAGCGGCGGCTGCACGGCACGATCTTCTTCCCCCGCTGGGTGGAGGAGCACGGCGAACGCACCGTCTGCTACCAGAACGACCACCTGGACGAGATGCGGGCCTACCGCGATCAGGGCCCCACCTACCCGCTCCACGTCGTCCCGGAATTCGCCCGGATCACCCTTTTCGAGTACGTCGGCACCGACGACGAGTCCGTCATCGCGGTGGCCCCCGGCGACCTCCCCACCGGCTGGGCCGACCGCACCGACCGAGACGGCGTGGGACTCTTTCCCCATGACGCCTCCGGTGACGAACCGACCTCTACCGGTACTCGTCTACGACGGTGACTGCGGCTTCTGCACCACCGCGGTGCGCTTCGGCGAACGGCACGTGCGGCCCCGGTGCGTGAGCGAGCCCTGGCAGTTCCTCGACCGCACCGAACTCGCCGCGCTCGGCATCACGCGCGAGCGCGCCGAACACGAGGTGCTGTGGGTGACGCCGACCGGAACGGTGTACGGCGGCGCCCAGGCCCTCGCGAAAGCCCTGCTCAGCGCGGGCGGCGCCTGGCCCGTGGCCGGCGCCGTACTGACCCTGCCGCCCTTTCGCTGGGCCGCCCACATGGGCTATCGCCTCGTCGCCGCCAACCGCCACCGCCTGCCGGGCGGTACGGCGGCGTGCGCCGTCACCCGATCCGGCGACCCTGGTGAGGGCCCGACTAGTTGATGGACTGGATCTCCTGGACCGTCACGTCCTGCTGACCGCCGAACTCGCCGGTGGGCAGATCGTTCTCGCCGGCGCCGTCACTGCCTTCCCACGACGCCTTCCACGTCAGCGTGGAGCTCAAGGTGTACGTCCCGCCGCCCTGGGTCGCCCGCAAATACGTCACCCCGCACGGCGGCGCCTTCTTCCCGCTCCCCTTCTTGTACGGGGAACCGATGCTGCCGTCACCCTTGATCGCGCACTCACCTGACTCCGGGTGCACCGTCGCGTCCTCCGTCCCCGGGTCCAGCTTGAGGGAGTCGGGCGTCACCGTCGTCCGCGCCCAGATCTCCTCTCCCCCGCCGAGATCCACGGACGCCTTCACCGACAGCGGCCTGTACCGCCCCTTGTCCAGCCACACCCAGGTGGGCAGATTGACCGTCTGCTTGTCCTTCGGATTCAGCTCCACCCGCGTCTCGGGCACCGTGATCTGCGCATACGCCAACTTCGAGAGGATCTGCGGACTGATCGCGTTCTCCACGTCGTCCGGCCGCTCACCGTTCTTCACCCAGAACGGCAACCTCGTACACGACTCCCGCTTCGCCGCGTCCTTCTCATTCGGATTCGGCACCGCCGCCCAGAACTTCCCCTCACCCTGCTTATCCAGGTTGAAGTCCTTGTACTCGCCCTCCGAGTACATGTGCCGGATGTCCTGGTCCATCTCCTGCTTGTGAGGACCGTTGTTGGGAGCTCGCCCGGTCAACGAGTACGGCGACGCGTCAACCTTCTCCTTGAGCTCCTTCGGCGTATACGTGGGTGCGTACCAACACGGCGGCGGCGACCAGTTCCCCACCGGCACGGACAGATTGCCACCCCCACCTTTGCCCCCGGCGGAACCGCTGCCGGAGTAGTGGACCACTCCTGCGTTAGCGCTGTAGTTCTGGCCCTCCTTGTCGCCGCCCTGGTCGGCGTCGAAGCCTGCGTAGGCGTACGGCGCTTCCAAACCGAGCACCGTGGCTGCAGCCCCTGCCAACACCGCCGCCCTGATTACTGCTCTTTGCATTGCTTCACCGCCTTCTCCGTGACATCCACAGACCGGGCTTTCCACGGCGCACCGCCTTCGGAAGGCTTCTGCATCACTACACTGAAGCGGAGAAAGTTCTCTTCAGGCGCACCAGTGTTTCGGATGACCTTCCCAGTCTTGATCTGCTTACTGAAGATCTTTCGCTGGTCGGAGCAGAACGCCACCTCAACGAGCTTCCCATCCACCGCGTCCCCGACCTGCTCCTTGTAGAAGCGCTCAGAGCCGGTAACGGTGTAATTCTTCTTGGCGTGCTGCTCCATCATGTAGGTGGCGTAATCCTGCGCGTCCTGAAGCGGCACTGTGTGGGCAGCGATCAGCGGATCTTTGGGGCGGTCCTTCACCATGCCGTGCCGGACCACCCTCATATAGTCCGCGGCTCCGTCCAAGGCGGCGGCCTTGTCGGGGTCGGAGGGCTGGTCCCAGTCGAAGACGAGCTTCACGTCATCGGGCAGTTCGATGTCGCTGGTGCGGAAGTCGGGCTCCTTCTCCTGGGTGCCCTCATTCTTCTTCGGGCTCGGGGACTTGTCCTTCGAAGAATCCGCGCCCTCGATCTTGTCGCTCTTCGAGTCGCCGTCGTCGCCCCCGCCGCACCCGGCGAGAAGCAGCGCGGCGGCAGCGGTGGCGGCGGCCAACGAGACGGCGGGGCGGGTGAGGTGCACAGCTGGCTCCCTGTTGCATCAGGTGACTGTCGTGCACCTGACGGTAGCAGCGGCGCCAACTCCCCACCCAGCGACTTCAGGAGCGGAAAAAGTGGAGGAGAACCGTCCGAAGAAAGGGCAGGGGAAGGGCGGGGCGAAGACAAAACCGCCGCTTCGCCCGTACGGAGTACGGGCGAAGCGGCGGTTTGCGGTACGCGCGTGACGCGTGAGCGCGGGGGCGCGGAGCGAGAACGCGTGGGCGGGCTACTTCTTGTCGCCGCCCTTGCCGTCCTTGCCGTTCTTGTCCCCGCCGGGACCCATGGTCTCGTAGATCTCCTTGCACATCGGGCAGACCGGGTACTTCTTCGGGTCGCGACCCGGGACCCAGACCTTCCCGCAGAGCGCGACGACGGGCGTCCCGTCCATCGCGCTCGCCATGATCTTGTCCTTCTGGACATAGTGGGCGAACCGCTCGTGATCGCCATCACCGTGCGACGTCTGCGGGGTCGGTTCGACGAGTGTGCCGGTGCCCGCCCCGCGCTCGGGCTCAAGAGTGCTCATGCAGTCCAAGGGTACTCATGCGACCGGAACACGTCAGGCATGGGCCGTGGCCCGCGTCACCCGTCGGGAGCCTTGCGCGGACCCGTGTTCGGCTCCGCTTCCTGGCTCCCCCGGGGACGGTCTCCGTGGCCTCGGGGGACGGCCTTCCGGCTGGCCCCGGTCGGTACGGGCCTCAGTTCAGCGACGGGTCGTCCGGGTACGTCGCCACCAGCGCCAACTCGCTGCGCTGTCTGCGCAGTACGGACCGCCACAGGCGCTCGGGGGCCGGGGACGAGACATCGCCGGGCTCCGACTCGACCACGTACCACGCGCCCTCCGACAGCTCCTTCTCCAGCTGTCCCGGGCCCCAGCCCGCGTATCCGGCGAAGATCCGCAGCGAGCCGAGCTCGGCGGCGAGCAGTTCGGGCGGTGCCTCCAGGTCGACGAGGCCGATGGCGCCGTGCACCCGGCGCCAGCCGAGGGGGCCGTCCGTGTCCAGGACGGTGTCGGTGTCGGCCTCGGGGCCGATTCCGGCGGCGGCTCCGGGGTCCGCCTCGGCGGTGTCGGCGCCCTCCGTATCGCCACCGGAAGCGCTCTCACCTGCGGTCTCCCGCTTGCCGGTGGCGCTGCCGCGCCCGGTGGCGGGGCCACCGGGCCCGGGGGCGTTCTCCGCCGGGCCACGCGTGGCGTCCGGCCGGTCCACCGGCCGTCCGCCGGGCTCTTCCGCCTGCTTGCCCGGGGGCTGCGCGCTGTCCGCCGTGGGGGCTCTCTTCTCGTCCGACGCGGCGCCCGGGCCGCCGTCGACCGCGCGGCCGGGGCCGCCGTCGGTGCGGTCGCCTCTGCCGGAGGGGACCACGGCGACGCCCAGCGCGGCGTCCAGCGAGACGGGGCCGCCCTGGAAGACGACTCCGGGCTCGCCGGTGAGCGCGGCCCACGGCTCCAGGATGTCGCTGACGTCCACCGGGGTGGGACGGTTGAGGACCACGCCCAGTGAGCCCTCCTCGTCATGGTCGAGGAGGAGCACCACCGCGCGGTCGAAGTTCGGATCGGCCAGCACCGGTGTGGCGACGAGCAGTCGTCCGGTGAGCGAGGACACCTCGGTCATACGGCAATGATCCCGCACCTGCGCCGTTTGCGGGACCCAATGGCCGGATCGGGGCCCCCACCGGGCCCGCCCCACGCCTCAGCCCCGCCTCACCCGCGCCCCATCGCACCCCGTGCACGCCCCGTCCACGCCCCGCCCGCGCCCCACCCTGACGCCGCGCACCGTTGCGCGGCACGACAGCCACCGGTTTCGCAGTACGGCAGGTAACGGGCAAATCACCCTACGTGTTATTGCTGACCTGTGACAGTCCCCGGCCCCCCTCGGACTTGGGTCCGCACCGGACGAGGCCATTACGCTTGCCTGTTGTCCCATCCCGTCTCGCGGAATCGCGGAGATCCATGACCGACAGCCCAGCCGACGTACTCCTCGTCCACGGTGGCGCCCCGCTCGAGGGCGAGCTCCGTGTCCGGGGTGCGAAGAACCTCGTTCCCAAGGCCATGGTCGCCGCGCTGCTGGGCAGTGAACCGAGCCGACTGCGCAACGTGCCTGACATCCGGGATGTCCGGGTCGTCCGTGGGCTGCTCCAGCTGCACGGTGTGACGGTCCGCACCGGGGACGAGTCCGGCGAGCTGGTGCTCGACCCCTCCCACGTGGAGAGCGCCAACGTCGCGGACATCGACGCGCACGCGGGCTCCTCCCGCATCCCGATCCTGTTCTGCGGTCCGCTGCTGCACCGGCTGGGGCACGCCTTCATCCCGGGTCTGGGCGGCTGCGACATCGGCGGTCGTCCGGTGGACTTCCACTTCGACGTGCTGCGCAAGTTCGGCGCGACGATCGAGAAGCGCGCCGACGGGCAGTATCTGGAGGCCCCGCAGCGGCTGCGCGGCACCAAGATCCGGCTGCCGTACCCGTCGGTCGGCTCCACGGAGCAGGTGCTGCTGACGGCGGTGCTGGCGGACGGTGTCACCGAGCTGTCGAACGCGGCGGTCGAGCCGGAGATCGAGGACCTGATCTGCGTGCTGCAGAAGATGGGCGCGATCATCTCGATGGACACCGACCGGACCATCCGGATCACGGGCGTCGACAAGCTGGGCGGCTACACCCACCGCGCCCTGCCCGACCGGCTGGAGGCGGCCTCCTGGGCGAGCGCGGCGCTGGCGACCGAGGGCAGCGTGTTCGTGCGCGGTGCCGAGCAGAAGTCGATGATCGCCTTCCTCAACACCTTCCGGAAGGTGGGCGGCGCCTTCGAGATCGGTGACGAGGGCATCCGCTTCTGGCACCCGGGCGGCCCGCTGAACGCCATCGCGCTGGAGACGGACGTCCACCCCGGCTTCCAGACGGACTGGCAGCAGCCGCTGGTGGTGGCGCTGACCCAGGCGTCGGGGCTGTCGATCGTGCACGAGACGGTGTACGAGTCGCGCCTGGGCTTCACCTCGGCGCTCAACCAGATGGGCGCGCACATCCAGCTGTACCGCGAGTGCCTGGGCGGGATGCCGTGCCGCTTCGGCCAGCGCAACTTCCTGCACTCGGCGGTGGTTTCCGGGCCGACGAAGCTCCAGGGCAGCGACCTGGTCATTCCGGACCTGCGCGGCGGCTTCTCGTATCTGATCGCCGCGCTGGCCGCGCAGGGCACCTCGCGGGTGCACGGCATCGACCTGATCAACCGCGGCTACGAGAACTTCCAGCAGAAGCTGGTCGAACTGGGCGCCAAGGTCGACCGCCCCTAGGCGGTTTCGACTCTTCGACTGTTCGGCGGTTTCGGCTGTTCCCGGCCGGTCGGTTCAGCGGCTGTTCCGGCCCGCCCGCCGGCCGGTTCGGGGGCTGTGCCGCACAAAGCCCCCGGCGCACCGGTCGTCACCGGTGTGTGCGCCGGGGGCTTCGGCATGCCGGGCCGCGTCCCGGTGGGCGGGGCCGTCAGCCCGCCGTCACCGGGTAGTGGTCCGACAGGTTGTCGTAGGTGTACTCCTTGCCCCAGCTGGAGACCGTCCAGGGCTCGGTCTGCTCCTTGACCACGTGGTTCGTCCAGCTGTCGGGGC
Organism: Streptomyces smyrnaeus; assembly: GCF_017676345.1. Taxonomy (GTDB): domain Bacteria; phylum Actinomycetota; class Actinomycetes; order Streptomycetales; family Streptomycetaceae; genus Streptomyces; species Streptomyces smyrnaeus. The sequence goes on from NZ_JAFFZM010000020.1 coordinate 30,555, forward strand.
GTACGTGTCCGCTGCGGTGCAGGACGTGGTCGAGGTCCTCGCTCGGGGCCTGCGGGTAGCGGTCGGCGGCGATGGAGTTCTCCCGCGTGTCGAAGGAGTGGGGGTGGCCCGTGCGTGCGTCGGCGGGTACGACTCCGGCGTCGGACAGCATCGAGGCGTACTCGTCGCCGTGCCGGTCGACGTTCAGGTCCCCGGCCACCATGACCTGTTCGTCGGCCGGGATGTGCTTGGCGTCCAGGAAGGCGTCGATCGCCTTGAACTGCTTCGCGCGGACGGCTCTGCCACCGCCGTTCCCGCCTTCGGCGCACGCGGAGTCGGTGGCCTGGGTGTGGGTTCCCACGATGTGCACCCGGGTGCCGTTCACGTCCAGCACCGCGTAGACGAAGCCCTTGTTGGAGAACTTGTCGGAGCCGCACGCGTCCGCGTACACGTACTGCTCCCGGTGCACGATGGGCCACTTGCTGAGCAGGGTGACTCCGCCGTCCTCGGGGGTGAGGCCCGAGTACGCGCCGCCCGTGGCGTCCCAGCCGCTCCTGCTGCGGCCCACCACCGGTGTCTGGTGCGGGTAGCTGTCGGCGGCGTGCTGCTTCAGCGCGTCGGCCGAGGAGTTGTCGAACGCTTCTTGGAGGACGACCACGTCCTTGCCCTGGAAGAAGTCCGCCTCGGGGATGGTCCGCGCGCGATGGTCCTGTCCCCAGTTGGGGTAGAGGTTCTTGCTGAACAGGAAGGTGTTGTAGGTGAGCACCTGGAGCCGGGGGGTGTCCCCGGGCTGCTGCTGAGCCGCTGCTGTCGCGGCTCCCGCCGGGGCGGCCCCGAGCAGAGCGGCGGTGGCGGCCAGAGCGGTTGCCGCCGCGGCGGCGCCGAGTACGGTGCGTCGGTCGGTGGTCACGCGGCCTCCTCCACCAGCACGGGCTTCTCGTGCGGGGTGAGGGTGCAGCGTGCGCCCGGTGTGAGGGCGTCGGCTTCCCAACTGGGCAGGTCGGCCTTGGCCTCGGCGCCCGAGTCGGTGGTCAGCAGGAGGCGGGTGGTGCTGCCGAGGAAGGTGGCGACCCGGACGGTCGCCGCCTCGCCGTCCGCGTCCGTACCGGTGCGCACTTTCAGTCCCTCGGGGCGCAGGAGTACCTCCACCGTTCGCCCGGTGCCGGGGCACTCCCCGTGCACCGGCAGCCGGCGTCCCAGCACCTCGACGGTGCCGCCGTCGCGTACGACGCCGGGGAGGCGGTTCATCGTGCCGACGAACTCGGCGACGAAGGGCGTCGTCGGCCGTTCGTACAGCTCGTTCGGCGCGGCGCACTGCTCCAGCCGGCCGTCCTTCATCACGGCGACGCGGTCGGCCATCGACAGTGCCTCCTCCTGGTCGTGGGTGACGAAGACGGTGGTGATGCCCAGCTCCAGCTGGAGGCGGCGGATCTCCTCGCGCAGTTGGAGCCGCACCTTGGCGTCGAGCGCGGACAGCGGCTCGTCCAGCAGCAGCATCCGGGGCCGGATGGCCAGCGCGCGGGCGAGGGCGACACGCTGCTGCTGACCGCCGGAGAGCTGGTGCGGATAGTGCTTCTCGCGCCCCGGCAGCCCCACCAGCTCCAGCAACTCCTCGGCGCGTGCGGCGCGCTCGGCCTTGGAGACTTTGCGTACGCGCAGCCCGTAGGCGACGTTCTCGGCGGCCGTCATGGTGGGGAAGAGGCTGTAGGACTGGAAGACCATGCCGATGTCGCGCCGGTTGGCGGGTACGGCGGTCACGTCCTCGTCGCCGATGAGCAGTTCGCCCGTGTCCGCGGTCTCGAAGCCGGCGATGATGCGCAGCGCCGTGGTCTTGCCGCAGCCGGACGGGCCGAGCAGGGCGACGAGTTCGCCGGGGGCGATGTCCAGGTCGAGTCCGTCGAGCGCGGTCGTGGCGCCGAAGGAGCGCCGCAGCCCGCGCAGCCGCAGGCCGACGCCGCCCGCGCCGGGCGAGGCCGGTGTCGCCTGCTGCACGGTGGTGGCGGTGGTGGTCATACGGTCGTTCTCCTCCGGTTGCCGGTCCGGTTCCGGTCGCGGTCGCGATTGCGGTTGCGGTTGCGCCCGCCGGCGAGGTTGGTGAGCAGGAGCAGCAGGCCCCAGGTGATGAGCAGGCTGAGCATGGCGGCGGCGACGGACAGCTGGGCCTCGTACTCGCCGACGTGCACCATCCACACGGAGAACGGTTCGAACCCGAGCACGTTCGCCACGGTGAACTCGCCCAGCACCATGGCCAGGCTGAGCACCGCGCCGCTGACGATGGCGGGCCGCAGGTTGGGCACCACGACGCGGCACAGTGTGCCCGGCCGCGAGGCGCCGAGGCTGCGTGAGGCTTCCACCAGCGTCTTCAGATCGACGGCGCGCAGTCCCCCGTCCAGCGAACGGTAGAGGAACGGCAGCGACATGACGGTGTAGACGAGGACGAGGACGAGCGGGAAGTTCTTGTCGTGCAGCGCCTGGAAGGTGCCCCACAGCGGGGTGGTCCGCAGGTCGTCCTCCCAGGAGAGCACCGTGCTGACCCCGGCCACGAGCGCGATCGGCGGCATGATGAGCGGCACCATGCACAGCACCTCGACCACCCGGCGCAGCTTGGGCAGCCGCAGCGTGACGACGACCATGGTGGGCACCATCAGCAGCAGGCCGAGTGCCACGGTCGCCAGGCCGAGCCGTACCGACAGGCCGAGGCTGGTGGCCATGCCGCCGTCGCGCAGGCCCTTGGCGTACGCGCCGAAGGTGAGCCCCTTGCCGGGGTCGTCGACGGTGAACCACAACGAGGCGGCGACGGGGACGAGGAAGTAGAGCGCGGCCAGCAGCAGGACGAGGACGCTGCCGTACGGGCGGCTGCGCAGCGGGCGCCCGGGCTGGCGGGGAGTCGCGGTGCGGGTGCGGGGAGTGGCGGTCATCCCAGCCATCGGTTGCTCCGTCGTTGCAGCGGGATCTGTACGGCCATCACGAGCAGCGCGATCACCACCATGTTGAGGCTCATGGCGAGCGCCAGGTTCTCCTGGCCGACCAGTACGTTGCCGGACAGGGCGTTGGCGATCTGGATGGTGATCAGTGGTACCGAACTGCCGGTCATCACGGCGGCGGTGGCGTGCGAGGCGAAGGCGGTGCCGAACATCAGCACGGCGCCGCCCAGCAGTGAGGGCATCAGCACCGGCAGCCCCACGTGCCGCCAGAACTGTGCCTTGGTCGCCCCGCAGGACGCGGCGGCCTCCCGCCACTGGGTACGCACACCGTCCAGCGCGGGCAGGATGGTGACGACCATCAGCGGCACCATGAAGTAGAGGTAGGCCAGCACCAGTCCGGTGAAGGTGTAGAGGCTGAACCCGGTGCTCTTGAGGTGCAGCAGCCGGGTGACGGTGCCGGTGGTGCCGAGGGTGGCGATGAAGGCGAAGGCCAGCGGGGCGCCGCTGAAGTTGGCGAAGACGCCGGAGGCCGAGATGACGGCCTTGCGCAGGGCGCTGTTGCCCGCGCCCAGCAGCGCCTGGCCGATGACGGTGCCCAGCACGGTGGCCAGCACCGCGCTGAGCAGCGAGAGTTTCACACTGCCCGCCAGCCCGGTGGCGTAGGCACCGGACAGCGAGTGCCGCACGTTGTCCAGGCTGTAGTGGCTGGTGCCGGTGGACGGGTCGACGACGGTGAACGCGTTGTAGGCCAGGGTGCAGGCGGGCAGCCCGAAGCAGACGGCCATGAAGGCGAAGAACGGTACGACGGCGGGCCAGCGCCACCGGCGCGCGCCGCCGCCGCGCGCGCGGCGCTTCGCCGGGGTCGTGGGCGAGGGGGCCGGCGGCTGCTCCGCGTCGGCGGCGCCGCTTCGGGCCGGGGCGGGGGTCGTCGCAGCCATCAGCTGACCGCCGCGCCCCAGCCCTGGCTGATGGCCTTCTGCGCCTTGGCCTCCTGTGCGGGGGTCGGGAACTTCGGCGCGCCGTCGACCTCGGGGAGCTTGGCGGCGGCCTTCTTGTCGACGGTGCCGTCCTTGGTCATCTTCTCCAGCAGCGCGGGCCGCGAGTAGCCCTTGAGCCAGATGTTCTGGCCCTCGGGGCTGTAGAGGAACTCCAACCACAGCCGTGCCGCGGCCGGGTGCGGGGCGTACTTGTTGACGCCCTGGTTGTAGTACTGCGAGTACTGGCCGTCCTCGGGGACGTTGACCTGCCAGTCGACGCCCTTGGACTTGAGCTCCTCGCCGTAGCCGAGGTTGAGGTAGTCCCAGTCGATGGAGATGGGCGTCTCGCCCTTTTGGATGGTGGCCTTGGTGGACTCGACGGGCACATAGTTGCCGGCCTTCTTCAGCTTCTTGAAGAAGTCGAGGCCGGGCTGGACGTCGTCGAAGCTGCCGCCGTTGGCGAGCGAGGCGGCGATGACGGAGGAGAAGGCCGAGGAGGACTCGTTCGGGTTGCCGTTGAGGGCGACCTTGTTCTTGTACTGCGGCTTCAGCAGGTCCTTGAAGCTGTTCGGGCACTCCTTGACGGCCTTGGCGTCGCAGCCGATGGAGATGTAGCCGCCGTAGTTGTTCATGAAGGAGCCGTCGGGCTGCTTCTGCGACTTCGGTATCGCCTCCCAGCCCTTGACCTTGTAGGGCGCCAGCAGCTTCTTGGCCTTGGCCTGCTGCATGAAGGCGGTGCCCAGGTCGAGGGCGTCGACGGCGCGGTCCTGGCCCTTGCGCTTGGCCGCGGCGTTCAGTGCGCCCTGGCTGCTGCCGCCGGGGTCCTCGTTGTGGACCTCGATGCCGTACTTCTTCTCGAAGGCCTTGATCATCTGGCCGTAGTTGGCCCAGGTGGGGGCGAGTGCGTAGACGTTCAGCTCGCCCTCCTTCTTCGCCGCCTCCACCAGCTTGTCCATACCGCCCAGGTCCGCGGCCGAGCGCGCCTTGGCGGCCTTGCTGTCGGAGCCCTGCGCCGGTGCGGAACCGCAGCCGGTGGCGACGGCGGAGAGGGTGACGGCCGCTGCTGCGGCGGCCAACAGGCGGCTCCGGCGGCGGCTCCTACGGCTGTGATGGTCTGCCTTCACGTGTCTACTCCTGGGGTTCGCGCCCGTCACCTGTATGGACAAGCTCGATTCATTGAGCCAGGGCAAGCTAACAGCACCCACCCCTCGACGCAAAGCCCGTGACGCTATCAAACCCCCAGCTCAAAGCGTTATTTGCGAACAGGTTTAGGCCTGCGAACAGCGGTTATACGCATCTGTCCCACCCATCGAATGTGCACAGCACTGCGCACAGATGGCATGATCGGGCGAGCCCGCGCAGCCGTAAGCGCAGCACTTCGAGGAGCCGCCCCATGCCCGAGCCCGCCCGCCACGAGCGGATCGCCGACGAGCTGCGCCGCGCCATCGCCGACGGGCGTTATCCGGTCGGAGCCACTCTCCCCTCCGAGGCCGAACTCGCCACCGCGCACGGCGCCTCCCGGGGCACCGTGCGGCAGGCCGTCGCCGCGCTGCTCGCCGAGGGTCTGATCGGCTCCCGCCAGGGCGCCCGCCGCGTCGTCCTGTCCACGACCCCCAGCCAGAGCTTCACCGAGCTGCGCAGCTTCGCCCAGTGGGCCCGCGCGGGCGGCCGGACGGCGGGCGGGCTTGTGGTCGCCGCAGGCTGGGAGACCGCCCGCGCCGAGGAGGCCGGACTGCTGCAGGTGCGGCACGGGTCGCCGGTGCTGCGGGTGCTGCGGGTGCGCACGCTGGACGAGGAGCCCGTGCTGCTGGAGCGCACCGTCTACGCGGAGTGGATCGGCACCGCCGTGGAGGCGCTGCCGGCCGACTGCGAGTCGGTCACCCAGCGGCTCTACGACGACACCGGGCTGGTCTTCGCACACGGCGAGCACCACATCGACGCGGTGGCGGCGGGCACCGCCGACGCCGAGCACCTGGGGGTGCGCCGGGGCAGCCCGCTGCTGCGCGTACGCCGGACGACCACCACGGCCGACGGCCGCCCGGTGGAGACCTCGGACGACCGCTACCGCCCCGGCTCCGTCGTCTTCACCGTCCGCAACTCCACCCAGACCAACCCGCTGGCACGCACCCGCGCGTGACCAGCCACCGTCCCGGCAGCATCCACCCACCGACGAAAGTGCGAGCCCGCATTGCCCACTCCCCCGCCCCGCCCCGCCGCCTCGACCGGCACCCGGCCGCAAGGCGCCCCCTCGATGCCCGCGGCCCTGCTCTGCGACATGGACGGCACCCTCGTGGACACCGAGCGTGACTGGCTGGCCTCCCTCGCCGACCTGCTGGCCGAGCACGGAGCACCCGCCGACGAGGCCGCCCTCGCGCCCTTCGCTGGGCTGCCGCTGGACGGCGCGGCCCAGCTGGTCGCGCGCCGCACCGGGCTGGCCGCCGAGACGGCCCGGGCGCGGCTGGACGCGTCCTTCACGGCACGGGTGCGAGCCGGGGTGACGGTGCAGCCCGGAGCGCTGGCGCTGCTCGACGACGCCCGGCTGCTGGGCGTCCCTGTGGCACTTGTCACGGCGTCCGAGCGGCCGATCGCCGATCTGGTGCTGGCCACCCTGGGGCCGCACCGCTTCACCTGCTCGGTCGCCCACGGTGAAACGCCGCTGGGCAAGCCGCATCCGGACCCGTACCTGGCCGCCGCCGACCGGCTGGGCGTCCCCGCGGCGGCGTGCCTGGCCCTGGAGGACACCCCCACCGGCGCCGCCTCGGCACGCGCCGCGGGCTGCCGGGTGATCGCCGTGCCCACCGTGGACGGCATCGAGGAGGCCCCTGGCACCCTCCTGCTGGCCTCGCTGCGCGAGGTCGACCTGAAGGCGCTGCCGCTCTCCTTCGGCGCCCTCGGCGCCGACAGCGCCTAGCTCGGCGACCGCCGGCAGCGCCCGGCTTCGACCACCGCGTACGCGCGAAAAGGGCGGCCCCCCGTGGGGGGCCGCCCTTTGCTTCAGAGCTTCAGGTTCCTGAGCTTCGGATGTCCTGGGCTGCAGGTGGCCTGGGCTTCAGGTCTCCTGGGCTTACTTGCCCTTCGCCGCTTCCTTGAGCTTGGAGCCCGCCGAAACCTTGACGCTGTACCCGGCCGGGATCTGGATCGGGTCGCCGGTCTGCGGGTTGCGCGCGCTGCGCGCCGCCCGGTGGGTGCGCTCGAAGGTGAGGAAGCCGGGGATGGTGACCTTCTCGTCGCCCTTGGCGACGACCTCGCCGACGGTCTCGGCGAACGCCGACAGGATCGCGTCGGCGTCCTTACGGGTCACCTCGGCACGCTCGGACAGAGCGGCCACCAGCTCACTGCGGTTCATAATTCGTACTCCCGTGTTCTTCTTGCCGATGAGGCGTGCCACGCGGCAGAGCCGCATATCAGACACAGCGAAGCCGATGCTGCCAGGGCCCTCCGACAGTCCCCGGACCCGGGTCCGCCTTCGGGCCCGCGCGCCCCGTGGGGATATCCCCTGGACAAGGTCCGGATCGGGGTCTCCCCCTCGGATCAAGTCCTTGGGGATGCATCCTGCCCCTACCTGCGGCGGTAAAGCCAATCCGGCGTCATCCGGCGTCCTCGCGCGGTGCTGCCCGCAACACTAGAGGGCCCGCCCGAGTGAACCCCCACCCGACTCGCCGGGGACACCGCTCCCGCGCCCCCTGCTGCGCTTGGGCGGGGCGTGGCCCCTCACGCTTGGGCGGCCGGGTCCTTGGTGGCGGCCTTGCCCTCGCCCTCGGCGAGGGCGGCGTTGCGGACGGCACCGGCGACGGCGCCGGAGACCTTCTCGTTGAAGACGCTGGGGATGATGTAGTTCGGGTTGAGCTCGTCCTCGCCGACCACATCGGCGAGCGCCCGCGCGGCGGCCAGCATCATCGCGTCGTCCACGGTGCGCGACTGCGCGTCCAGGAGGCCGCGGAAGACGCCGGGGAAGACGAGCACGTTGTTGATCTGGTTCGGGAAGTCGGAGCGCCCGGTGGCCACCACCGACGCCGACTCGCGGGCCGCGGCCGGATCGACCTCGGGGTCCGGATTGGCGAGCGCGAACACGATGGCGCCCTCCGCCATCTTGGCGATGTCGCTGCCGTCCAGGACGTTGGGCGCGGAGACGCCGATGAAGACATCGGCCCCGACCACGACCTCCTTGAGGGTGCCGGTGTGGCCCTCGGGGTTGGTGTTGTCGGCGACCCAGCGCATCGGCGAGCCCTCCTCGGCGTCCGCGAGGTCCTTGCGACCCGCGTGGACGACACCGTGGATGTCGGCGACGACGGCGTGCTTGACGCCGGCCTCCAGCAGCAGTTTCAGGATGGCCGTACCGGCGGCGCCGGCCCCCGACATCACGACGCGCACGTCCTCGATGCGCTTGTCCACGACGCGCAGCGCGTTGTAGAGCGCGGCGAGCACGACGATGGCGGTTCCGTGCTGGTCGTCGTGGAAGACGGGGATGTCGACGGCCTCCCGCAGCCGCGCCTCGATCTCGAAGCAGCGGGGCGCGGAGATGTCCTCCAGGTTGATACCGGCGAAGCCGGGCGCCAGCGCCTTGACGACCTCCACGATGGTGTCGGTGTCCTGGGTGTCCAGGCAGATCGGCCAGGCGTCGATCCCGGCGAAGCGCTTGAAGAGGGCCGCCTTGCCCTCCATGACGGGCAGCGCCGCCTGCGGGCCGATGTTGCCCAGGCCCAGCACGGCGGAGCCGTCGGTGACGACGGCGACGCTGTTCCGCTTGATCGTCAGACGGCGCGCGTCCTCGGGGTGTTCGGCGATCTGCGTGCACACGCGGGCCACGCCCGGGGTGTAGATCATCGACAGGTCGTCGCGATTGCGAATGGGGTGTTTGGCGGACATCTCGATCTTGCCGCCGAGGTGCATCAGGAAGGTCCGGTCCGAGACCTTGCCGATGGTGACGCCTTCGACGGTGCGCAGCTGGGCCACGATCTCGTCGGCGTGCGCCGTGGAGCTGGCCGCGATCGTCACGTCGATCCGCAGCCTCTCGTGGCCCGACGCCGTCACGTCGAGGCCCGTCACCGAGCCGCCAGACGACTCCACGACCGTGGTGAGCTGACTGACCGCCGTCCCGCCTGCGGGGACCTCCAGGCGGACCGTCATCGAGTAGGAGACGCTTGGCGCCATTGCCGACTTCCCTCTGCTTTCCCTTGTCACGTTGTGCACGTGCGCGCGCGTGGCCGCAGTTCTTACGGCCCACAACGCGCCACGTCAACAGATCGTCCCACCTACCCCCCGGTACGTGGTAACGCGCCCGCACTTTCGGAAAGCGTATTCCACTATCCGAGAGATTGTCACCCGTAAGAAAACGGCCTCAATTCCCCTGAAACAGCACGAAAGCGACTTAAGATCACCCCGCACACTGCCTCTGCATCACAGGAGACCCGCAACATGGCTCAGGGCACGGTCAAGTGGTTCAACGCCGAGAAGGGCTACGGCTTCATCGCACAGGAAGGCGGCGGGCCGGACGTCTTCGTGCACTACAGCTCGATCGACAGTGAGGGATACCGCAGCCTGGAAGACGCACAGCGCGTCGAATTCGAGATCACCCAGGGCCGCAAGGGCCCGCAGGCCGACGGCGTCCGCGTGGTCGGCTGACCCCGCCGACACCCCGGACCGCACAGTGAAAAGAGGGCTCCCATCGGCTTCAACGGGAGCCCTCTGATGACGTGTAAGCGACACCGACCCGCCAGCTCGCCTCGCGGCAAGTGGGCGCTCGAAGCGCCTATGGTTGGGCCCGGGGGCATGGATCGGGCCGGTGCCACACCCAGGCTAACAAACGCCCCGCGCCCCTGATTCCCCGTTGCCGGACCCCGTTGCCGGACCGCTTCCCGGGCCTCTTCGCCCCGTCGGTCCCCGCGGTCCCGCCCCTCGGTCCCGCTCGGTCGCGGTCAGTCCCGCAGCAGGTCGGGGACGCCCTCGGCGTCGGGGAGGTCGGCGGGAGCGCTCAGCACCTGCAGTCGCTGCGTCGCCCGCGTCAAGGCGACGTACAGCACCCGCAGCCCGGCCGGCGACTCGTCCGCGATCTCCGCGGGCGAGACGACGAGCGCGGCGTCGTACTCCAGACCCTTGGCCTCCAGGCTGCCGAGCGCCACGACCCGCTCCCCCAGTCCCGCGAGCCACTCGCGCACCTCCTCCCGCCGCCGCATGGCCACCACCACGCCCACCGTCCCCTCGACCTCCGCCAGGAGCCGGGCGGCGCTCTCCCGCACCGAGGCGCCCAGGTCGTCGCCCGCCACGGTGAATCCGGGCTCGACGCCGGTGGAGCGAACCGCGCGGGGCGGCGCGACGCCGGGCATGGCCAGCGCGAGCACCCGGTCGGCGAGAACGGCCAACTCGGCCGGGTTGCGGTAGTTGACCGTCAACTCGAAGCGGCGCCGGGGCCGCTTCCCGAGCGCCTCGTCCCGTGCCGCCGCGGCCTCGTCGGGGTCGGTCCAGGAGGACTGCGCGGGGTCGCCGACGACGGTCCAGGTGGCGTGCCGCCCGCGTCGGCCGACCATCCGCCACTGCATGGGCGTCAGATCCTGCGCCTCGTCGACGATGACGTGCGCGTACTCCGTACGTTCCTGCGGGTGCCGCTCGGCCACCCGCTCCCGCCGTCCCGCGCCGTCCCGGTCCGCGGCGGTGGTCAGCTCCTCCAACCCGGTGAGCTGGTCCAACGGGTCCACTTCCCGCTTCTTCGGGCGCGCGGGCGCACCCAGCAGGGTGCGCAGCTCGTCCAGGAGCGCGATGTCGTGCACCGACAGCGGCCCCTCGCCCTGCGGGGTGAGGCGCGCGGCGAGGGCGCGCGCCAGCGTGCGGGCCTCACCGGGCCGCAGCACGCGCCGCGACCAGCGCGCCAGCCGCCCCTCGTCCGCCATGGCGCCCAGCACCTGGCGCGGGGTGAGCTCCGGCCACCACGCGTCGAGAAAGGTGCGGAAGTCGTCCTCGCCCGCGATGTCCTCGTCGAACCCCTGCCGGGCCTCGGCTGCCAGCTCCTCGTCGTCGTACCGGCGACGCGCCCCGGCCTTCTCCCACAGCGCGTCCAGCAGCAGCTTCCGGGCCCGGGGACGCATCAGGTTGACCGGCGCCGTACCGCCGAGAACCTGCTGCCGCACGGCTGTCAGCTCGTCCGCGTCCAGCTCCACACGGGCCCCGAAGGCGACCACGCGCAACCGCTGCGGCACCGGGGTACGCAACCCCAGCTCCAGCGCCCCACGGGCCGCCTTGCGCAGCACCTTCACCATCCGCACCGAGCCCTTGACGCGGGCGACACTCTGCTCGTCGTACGTCGTCGCCTCCGCGCCCGTGGTCTCCTCGGCCAGCGAGCCGAGCGCCCGGATGGCCACCTGCCCTTCCTCCCCCAGCGAGGGCAGCACACCTTCGGTGTAGGAGACCAGCAGCGGGGTCGGCGAGACGATCAGGATTCCGCCCGCGTAGCGCCGCCGGTCCTGGTAGAGCAGATACGCGGCACGGTGCAGGGCCACCGCGGTCTTCCCCGTCCCCGGGCCGCCCTCCACCTCGGTGACGGAGGCGGCGGGGGCGCGGATCACCTCGTCCTGCTCGGCCTGGATGGAGGCGACGATGTCCCGCATCGTATGGCTGCGGGCCTGCCCGAGCGCCGCCATCAACGCCCCGTCCCCGACCACGGCCAGCTCCTCCCCCGCCAGCCGGGCCTTCAGCTCGGGACGCAGCAGATCGTCCTCGACGCTCAGCACCCGCCGCCCCTTGCTGCGGATGACCCGACGCCGCACGACCCGTCCGGGGGCCACCGGAGTGGAACGGTAGAAGGGCGCCGCAGCCGGGGCACGCCAGTCGATGACCAGCGGCGCGTAGTCGGCGTCCAGCACGCCGAGCCGCCCGATGTGCAGCGTCTCGGCGATATCGGCCAGCTGCTCGCCGCCCTCCTCCCGGACGGCCCCCTCCGCCGGCTCCACCGAGGTGTAGGCCCCGTCCGGCCCGCGCTCGCCCGTCTTGCCCTCCAGCAGATCGATCCGGCCGAAGAGGAAGTCCTCGAACTCGCTGTTGAGCCGATTGAGATGAATCCCGGCCCGGAAAACCTGCGCATCGCGCTCGGCGAGCGCGCCAGGTGTGCCCACCTGGGCGCGCTTGGAGGCGTCGTCCATGAGGAACTCCGCCTCATGGATCTTCTCCTCCAGCCTCCGGTACACCCGGTCGAGATGCTGTTGCTCCGCGTCGACCTCGCGGTCACGGATGGTTTCTGGCTCCGCTCTGTGCTGCGCGTTCAACGCGGCGGCCCCCTTCTGCGTTCCTTAGGGCAGCCGTCAACCGTACGCGATTCCGCATCGCGGAGACGTGCGGACGGGGGGCACTGCGCTGGTGCGGCGCCCTGGTGACCCCTCGCGGAGGACCGCCGACGAGGCAATGGGTGCTACTGCCTCACGCGAGGGCTCCACCCCCAAGAACGGCTGGGCTCCTCATCCAGCCCTCAGGGGAGAGTCGGCTTCTCGCACCCGTGCAGCGCGGCCATGTCCGACCCGAACGCCTTCAGGAGGTCCCGTTCGAACGCGGGGCTCACCTCGAGGCGGTCCTCGTCGCCGATACGCATGCTGGCGGCGGTGAACAACGCCGACGGTTGCCCCTCAGGGCACTTGGCACTGGCCCAGGCCCAACCGGAGCTCTGTTCGGACCTGCCCGCCTTCCCGTTCACCTCGCCCAGAACGCCGCTTGAAGACCGATAGCCCTGGGCGAGCGGGCCGCTCAAGGTCGACAACCGGTAGACCTTTTTCCCCTCGTCGTTGACAAGAAGACAGTCCTGAGTCGGAGCCTCCTCGACCGCTTCGGTACCAATAGCCCGCGTGATGCCCCACTTCTTGGCGGCCGGAGCAAGCTGCCGCATGCTGCGGCATGTCCCGGTCGCCTCGGACAGTGGCTGGGGCGCATCCTTCGTCATATCAGCAGGAGCGTGGCGAATCGGCCGGCCCAGGTCAGCGCCACATTCCCACTTCTCGTTCGCTTCCTTGCTCACGGCTGCGGCAGCCCGCGCCAGTCCGAGCCGCTCCTCGTCACTGGAAAAACTCGTATCGATGCTGGAGAGCTGCAACTTTGTATCCACAAGCAGGTAGTCAGGCCGCCCGGGCCCGCACTTGAGTACTATCGTTGCGTCAGCAGTTATACGACCCTGCATCGTCAACGTACCCGGCCAGCCCGCACCCAACGGGGCTGAGGCGGCTGTACCGAACAGATCATCGTGGAGGGTCTGCTGCACGATTTTCGAGGAGGAATCAGCGGTCCCAATGGAAAATGTGGCGTAACGAGTCTTCCCCTTCTCTCTCGCTTCGCAATTTGCCAAATAGCCGCCCGAATCTACCGACACTCCTCCATCATTACTGAGACTCTCGACCTCATCATCACCGAGAATCTCTCGCGCACTCCCCTCTTTGACTACCCCGTCACAAAGCACAGGAAAACCTGGCTTGTTCATACTCTTCCATATCGCAACAGAAGCAACGAGAAGGCAGCAAAGGGCACAAACCGAAATAGTCAACACGGTTTTGCACTTCAACACTCAGCCCTCACCTCGCCCTAGAAGTTTCATGACTTCATGGTGCGCCTTATCACGGGCATCCAGCGCGGAATCCGCCTTCAAGACGGTTATCGCCGAGTCAGTCTCGTCCAATCCGGCATGGTTAGCCCATTTGTCCACCAGACGCCGTATTTGGGAGTCAGATGAGAGCCATTGCTCTATCAGCTTCTGATCAGTAGCCGTGGCCACATCAGATTTATCCTGATTATATTTGTCCCAGGTCATCGTATCGACCAAGCGCTGCATGGGGTCACCCAACCCGCCGCCGAGCGGAGTTACGGCACCACCGACTATGTGATAGGCAATCTTCGCCTTCCAATCGAGCTTACTCATTTCGTCTTCGCCCTGATCGAGTTCGAAGTCACTCCGGATCGCTTCCATGGCTCCCAGTCCAGCACCGGCCCGCTTCATTGCCTCCTTCACCTCACTACTTTCCGGGCCCAGCCCCTCGGGCAGATTGGATAGATCCTGCAACCCCTGCCCTCGCTCTGCCTCGTACAGCGTCGCGAACGCCTCAGGTGATTCGGATACCCCTCTCATAACCTGGACGAGTTTGTCGGCACGGATAGATATCCGAGCGTCACTCTCACTTCCGTGAACTCCGAGATCATCACGTGTGCGGTCTGCCACATGTAGAGATGAGTGAGTATCCGGTGCATAATCGGCCAAAGCATTTGCAACCGGCCGGCGAAGAGCATCGTGGACAGGCTCACCGTTCGGTCCGGGGGCAAGTTGCTTGATCACCTCTTCCATGACCCTGGCCTCTGCCCTCGTATGCGTGGCATGAAGCCGAGCAGGCTCCTTCGCGTCCCCCCTGGGCTGCTCCCCCGTTGATGCTGCTTCCAGTGCGCGCCCGAAGCCCTCACGAGAACGGTCGGTCTCGTTGTCCGGGTCGCTCCCGTCCGGGCTTACCGGACCCCCGTCGACGGTCTTCCAGTCCCGGTCGTTCAGCAAGTACGCAAGATTGTCATTCTTTCCCTTCTCGCCCGGCTCACCAGGGTCAAGGTACTCCGTCGCCACATCGGGTTGCCTTGACATGACGTCAAGAATTCCGTCATAGGGATCATTGGCAAAGTGCGCGTACTTCTTGCCGTCGAAATTCCCTTGCAGATCCCAGACGTCCGGGTCACCGTTCTGGTCCTCGTCCTCAGCAACGCGGATAGAATCAGCCGTATCGGTCAGGAACTGTTTGCCATAGTCATCGTCGCCGCGTTGCATCAGGGAGACAAGGCTTTGGTAGCCACGGACCGGCCCAGGGCCCGGGGCATCCCCAGGGTCCTGGGCCACCAGCTTCATGTCATATTTTTTCAGGCCGACATCTCGCATTTTGGCCTGGAACTCTTTGTAGAAAGCCGTATTCGGCTCTTTGGTAGCGGACGCGAGGTTCACGGCAAGACCTTTGTCCAGTGACAGAAAGGTCTTCTTCCGGTCCGTGTCATCTGCGTAGGCCAGGTCGTCGAGTCGATTGTGGGTCTTGATGAGGCCGTCCGGGCCTCCGATGGAGTTGATCAATGTACGGCTGAAAACAGGGTCGTCATCGAGCCCCCGGGCCAGGATGCCGGCCTCACGCAGTTCTTCGGGCGACGGGTTTTTACCGTCCCTGATGTCCTTGTAGGTCTCAGCGGCTCGCTTCGCACTTTTCTTCACCGCTTCGTCACCGATGGCCCCGTTGAACCCGTTGGGCAAGCCCCTCTCTGGCTCCTTCGGGTCGGCTATGAAGATTTCCTTCAAGGCTGCGTCTGCCTCTTGCGTTTCCCTGACTGCCTTCTTTATCGCCTCATTCCAGTTTTCCTCTGCCATCGCCCGGGCCTGCTTGTCCTCGCGGTACTCATCAGCGACCTTCTTACCCTTCTTCGCCTCGACCTTCTCGAGGTTCATCGTGCAGCGGCCCCTGGAGTCGACGTCCAAGCCCTCGTCCTGAGCATCGTCGCGAACGGCTTCCACGGCCTTCTTGTGGGCGGTCAGAGTGGCGTGCGCCAGCCTCAGCAGAGCAGCCACTCCGTGTGCCTCGCCCTTGGCCTGGTCGTACTCCTCGGCTGTCTTCCGCCCCCACTGTCCGAACTTGTGCGCCGCCTTGCCCTGCCAGCTATCGGCATCCACAGCTGCCCGAACGTGATCCCTGTAGTGGCCGCCCAGAGTTCCGAACCTTTTGCCCATCGTCTCCCAGGACTTGGCGGCCGTCTCCAGATCGCCGAGATCCGCGTTGATGATGTCCTCGTAGGAAATCGCCATGCCGCTGTCGCCCCCTCAAAACTTGTCAAGTCCGCTCTTGGGTCGAAGTCCGGGCGCCGTCGAGTCGATACCCGGGGCCGCCGAGTTGATGCGGTTGTTGGTATCGATATCGGTATTGTTGAGCACCTTGTTGACGTCCAGCAACGCCTCACGCTCGTGCGACAAGACCCGAGTGAGGTGTTTGTGATGTCGACGCCAAACCGACAAACGGTGGCGGATACCGGTCCACACCTCCCAGCCCTGCAACTTCCCGCGCCCTGTCGGACTTTTAGGGTTTCCTGTGAGGGCCTCGGTGTCTCCGTCGGCTTTCGAGCCCGCCTTGTGTGTCTCCGGGCCCAAGGTCTCCGCGATGTAGCGTGCCGCAGCCCTCTTCTGCGACTCCGAGTTGACCAAGTCGGAGTTCTGCGGCAGATGTCCGCCCGGTTTTGTTCCCGGGGTGGGATTCTTGTCCGGTGTTGCGTCGCCCCCCATGGCTCCGCTCTCCCCCTCCTCCTGAAATGCGGACGGCCTGTTGCCTTTCCGGGCACAACCGGCTCGACGCCCCTCTTGGTCCGCCCCCGCAGTGGGGCCGGCCTGTTGTGCGACCGTCCGAAAGCGTTCCCCAAAGCTAACAGGCACTATTACCGAACGCTACTGCGGAGAGCGGAGAGTGAGGGATGTCCCGACCAGGCATCCCGCAGGCAAGGAGCGCAGCGCCCTTTGCGGGCTTGGCCGTTGGGGTTCGGTGGAGCGCAGCGCAGTACTGTCCGCCGGCGTATCGATCTGCAGCCGATGTAATCCGAGCCCGGTGTGATCGACCGGCATGTGTGGGCGGCCTTCGGCTCGGTCGGAGTTCTCCCTGCCGTCGGAAGGTCGATCTCGCGCCGGTCCCTGATCCCCAGGCCATCCTCCGGAGGGTTCCCAGCCCGGCACGGTCGCCAGGAAGGTGGCGAGGTGGTCGGCGCCCGCTGCTGCTCGGCCAGAACCTCCAGGCTCCACAGGTCCTCGAAGGTGGGCTCGTGGTTCCGAGTCCGGTGATCGCCACCGCGCGGACGAGCCGGGCTCTGTTGTTCCCGCATGCCGTGGTCGAGGTAGCCCCCGTGGAGCAGAACCAGGATGGAACAGCTCGCGCCCACCGAAGGACTCTCCGTCGGGGTACGTACGTGCCGTCCTGGACCTGTTGTGAGAGAAGGGCCCCCTGACGGTGCCGCAGCTGGGCCGTGCCCAGGCGTTGGGGCGGCAGTTCGTCCAGCGGATGGTCTGCTCGACGGGCCGGTCGGCGTGGACGTCGACCAGGGCCTGTCCGGCTGATCCTGCCGGACAGGCCCCGCACCCGTGGGACTCAGCGTTTGAGCGTGAAGGTGAAGTCGCCGGACAGCTTTCCGCTCAGCCGGACCCCCGATACGAGATTTCCCTCGGCGATCAGTCTCTCGACCTCGGCTCGCGACAAGCCGAAACCTTCAGCGATCAGTCGCACCGGTCGGACAGGTATCCGCGCCGCGAAACGGACCGCGACATCGATCGCCTCGTCCTCCAGCCGAGCCGATCCACCGGTGTCGAGACGCCAGGCGTTGTCCCAGTCGAGGGCGACGCGGTTGCGGCGCCGCACGACCGGGTCCTGGAGCAGTTCGGCTGCCAGATCGGGGTCGTTGTGGTGCAGCCGGTCCAGCAGCTCGGACCGTATGGAGCGCACGTTCACTCGTTCCAGGACGGTGAGCTTGGTGGTCCCCCCGCACACGGTGCACAGCGCGAGGAGCCAGACATCGAGGAGCTTGTGGTGTGCGTTGACGCGGAATTTGCCGGTCGCCCGGAAGCGCGCGGAGGCGCATACGTGGCAGCGGCGGAGAATGACAGGCAGGCAGGTGGGCACGACCACCCAGTTTTCGGGCACAGAAGTACACCGGTTCCAGTGAGAAGTCCGCAGCAAGAAGCAGCGCGGCGCACATGCGCGACGCGCGACCAATCAGCACTCGGGAGATCTCACTGGATGTACAACGGCACGTCCTCGGCCAGGCGACAGGGGCGGGAGCACGCTAGCGGCACACCCGAGCGCGGCTCCACCGGTTTTCGGGCGAGGCGGGCCGCGATGGCTCGCCATGGGGTCGAGGGAGCCTGCCTGGGCCGAGCGGAGCGGCACCCGCGCCCGCGTGCCGGTCATGTGGGGACGAGACGGGAAGGGAAGGGGGACGGCGCCACGTCGGCCGCGTCTCGACGAGCAGCACCGGGGACCGGGGGACCCGGGACTTGCCCTTTACGCTGCGTCAACTTCTAGCCTCGCGGCCATGTCGATCACCGTTCTTGACACCTGCTCCGCCATGAAGCGGATCCTGACGGCCCCCGCCACAGACCGCGTCGACCTGCTGCGTTCGATGCTCGAACCCATCCAGGGCATGTACCGCTACTACCCCGGCGAGGTCGACCTGGTGGGCATACATCGCCAAACCTCCGGGTTCCCCATAGACCGCGACGAGGAGCGCTGCCTCGACGCGATCGAAACCCTGGCTGCGGCCGGGGCCCGGGAGCGGATGCAACGCGCACTCGACGACGCCCTCGCCGTACTGCTGGAGGCGACGCCGGGGCTGGAGGCTCCGGACATCACCGTGGCGCTCGTGCTCGGCGATCCGAGTGACGAGCACTTCATGGGTCCCTGCAAAGGGTTGACCGGGTTCGGCGGCATCTCCGGCTACATCGCCATCACGTTCTGGCCCTTCCCCGAGAACGTGGAGCGGCTGGAGGCCACCGCCGTCCACGAACTCCACCACAACCTGCGGTTCGGCCCGGGCGGCGTTGTGTGGGATCCGGCAACTGTCACGGTCGGGGAGCACGTCGTCTCCGAGGGACTGGCCGACGCCTTCGCCCGACAGCTCTACGGCGACGAACTCGGCCCCGCCCGTATCGGCGTGCCGCACCTGCACGACGACGAGGTCTTCAGCAAGGTACTCACCGGGCTCGACGTGACAGGTATGGAGAACTTCTCCGCCTGGGTGCACGGCGACCCCGGCGCCGAGCGCTTCGGCCTCACCCCGGTGGGACTGCCGATGGGCGCCGGGTACGCCGCGGGCAACAGACTGGTCGACACCTACCTGGCGGCAACCGGGCAGACGGCGGCGCAGGCCCTGCACGCGGACAGCTCCGAGATCATCGCCGCCACCCTCAGTCGCGGGTGACACCGGAACGAGGAAGTGGGGGACGGGACCGGTCTCCCGAACCGGCCGCCGCCGCAGTGCCACCGCGGCGGCGGCTGTCGGCTCGGGGCTGACGCCCGCCGACACGGTGTTTCTTGCGGCGCCCATTCAATGACGCCGGGGTCGCGCACGGCACCCCGCGAATTCCGCCCACACCACCTTTCCCGGGCTCCGCTCCCCCACTCCCCACTTGTCCGCCAGCATTTCGAGCAGCAGCAGTCCGCGACCGGATTCCGCCTCGTCGTCGACGCACGACAAGCGCGGCGTTCCCTCCCCGCTGTCGCGCACCTCAATTCGCAACAGCCCGTCATGCTCCAGCCAAAGCATCACCCGAAATCCCCGCCCCGGCGGCACCCCGTGCAGCAGCGCGTTCGTCGCCATCTCGCTGACGCACAGCAGTACGTCGTCGCTGCGCTCGCTGACACCCCAACCACTGAGCGCTGCCCTCACGAAGGCCCGCGCACGGGGAACCGAGCGCCGCTCCCGCCGATAGAAGTGCTCCCGGAAATGAGGGAGATGAGTTTCGCGGTTCATATGAGAACAGTCGCGTCTCTTGTTTACGCTCAACACCGGTTCCACTCGTACAGATCCGTTGTACGGGTTCAGTACCGGTCAACCCCGGGCCGGTTGGGGGAGAGACACGGTCATGCCACAACCCAAAAAGCGTACGAAGAACGCCTCCGCCATGAAGATGGTGGGCCAACTCCTCGCCAACTATCGCCGCGCAGCGGGCTACACGCAACGGTCCCTTGCCCGGCTGGTATGCGCGGAAGAGGAAACCGTCGCCTCCATCGAGCAGGGCCGCCGCGCCCTGAAGAGCGACCTCGCCGAACAGTTGGACGAGCTCCTCGACACGAAGGGCGCCCTGGCGGTCGCCGTCAAGCACATGCCGGAGATGGACAAGTATCCGCTGTGGGCGGAGGAGTTCATCGACCGGGAGCAGGAGGCCTTGGCCATCGACTGGTTCGAGAACCAGGTACTGCCCGGCCTGTTGCAGACCGAGGAGTATGCCCGCGCGGTCTTCCGGAGCAAGGAGCCGCCGCTGGACGCCGACGAGATCGAGGTCCAGGTCGCCGGGCGCATCGACCGTCAGGCCGTTCTCCAACGGAAGGTTCCGCCCTCCGCGAGCTTCGTCATCTCCGAGGCCGTACTGTTGGATCGCATCGGCGGCGACCTCGTGCGGCGGGAGCAGCTACGCCGCCTCCGGCAGGATGCCGACCTGCCGGGGCTGTCGATCCAAGTCATGCCGCTCGGACGCGAAACCCATGCGGCGCTCGACGGCCCATTCGTCCTGCTGGGAACGCCGGACCACGAGCACCTCGGCTACATGGAGACGCAGCGCGGAAGCATCCTCGTCTCAGACGCAAATGAGGTCGGCATCCTTACGCGAAAATATGCGATGCTGCGAACCCAGGCTCTCAACATCGAAGAGTCCAGAAGCCTGTTGGACCGGTTGGTAGGAGAGGCATGAGCGAAGCACAGTCCACACCCGGCACCGACACCCTGGCGTGGTTCAAGTCGAGCTACAGCGGCAGCGAAGGCGGCGCCTGCCTCGAAGTCGCCTACGACTGGCACAAGTCCAGCTACAGCGGAACCGAAGGTGGCAACTGCCTGGAGGTCGCCACCTGCCCCGACGCCCAGGTCCACATCCGCGACTCCAAGAACCCCACCGGCCCCACCCTCACCCTCACCCCGGCCGCCTGGGCGCAGTTCACGGCGTACGCCGCACACCGGCGCTGACGGGGACGCGCCCCGAAGGGGGCGCGGGGAACGGCGCGCCCAGCCACAAACAGACCCGCAGCGGGCAGACGCCCCGCAGGGGCAGGCAGCAGCCCTACGAGCGGAAGCCGATGACGCCGAAGCCCTCCCGGGCTTCGGCGTACCGCATCCAGTCGAGGCACTGCATCACGGCGTCGACGACGTCCGGTTCGAGCGGCGGGGCGTGCCCCGCCGCCTTCGTGGCCTCGAACTGCTCCAGCGCCTTGGCTATCTGCTGCGGCGTCCAGGTGCCGCAGCCGGGCATGTGGGTCCAGGGAAGCGGCTCGGGGAAGTCGGAGAAGCTGAACTCCTCCACGGACACGGCGGTGATGCGCAGGGCTTCCAGGCCCTCGTCCACGACGGAGAGCCAGTCGCCGCGGTGCGGGGTGAAGCAGTCGTTGGGCAGGAACGAACCGGTGAGGTCACACAGCCGCCGGTAGGCGTAGCCGTACTGGAAGGCGTGATCCTCCTTGTCGCTGAACGGGCCACCGTTGACGACGGCGGTGAGCGCCTCGTAGGCGCTGGGCGCGCCGCGTTCGATCTCGAAGCTGAAGGAGTCGTCGTCGCGTTCGAGGTCCTCGGCGAAGTTGGTGCGTATGACTTCCAGGAGTTGCTCGTCGCGGGAGCCCACGAGGGCGCGGGTGGCAGCGACGTCGAGCAGGTACACACTCAGGGCTGAACTCATGGCGCGACCCTAATTCCGGGCACCGACAACGAAGCGGGACGCCCTCGCGTCCGCGTCCGGCGATAACCCGGTGCGGCCGATGCCGGACCCGGGCCATCCTCGTCGTACATGAACGAGTCGTACATGAACGAGAAGCGGAACGTCCGCGTATCCAAGTTTCTGGCGCGCCATCTTCGCCATGACCCCGCGCGCATCGGGCTCAGTCTCGACGCGCAGGGCTGGGCCGTTGTCGATGAGTTGCTGGATGCCGCCGCGGCGCACGGTTTCCCCGTCACGCGGGCGGAGCTCGAAGAGGTGGTGGCGACCAACGACAAGCAGCGCTACGCCCTTTCCGAGGACGGCAGCCGCATTCGGGCCAACCAAGGGCACTCCGTCGCTGTCGAGTTGGAACTCCCCGAGCTGGCGCCGCCGCATGTGCTCTTTCACGGCACGGTGCCCCGTTTTCTCGCCGCCATCCGCGCGGAAGGGCTGCGCCCCATGTCGCGGCATGCCGTGCACCTGTCGGCGGATCGCGAGACGGCGACCCGGGTGGGGGCCCGCCGGGGCCGTGCGGTGGTGCTGACGGTCGCCGCGGGGTACATGCACGAGCAGGGCCACATCTTCCGGCGGAGCGAGAACGGCGTGTGGCTGACCGCTGCGGTGCCCCCTCGCTGTCTCGGCTTCCCTCGCTGAGACCTCCGCCAGTACGTCCGCCGAGACGTCCACCGATACGTCCGCCGAGACATCGTTGAGGGCGGGTTTCCGCCAGCCCTCGCGCGGGGGCCTTGCTGGACTCGTGGGCATGGAAACAGTGCTCACGAAGGAACAGCCGGCGAAGGGGTCGCCGCTCACATCGTGGCCGGCCGTGATCTCGGTGATGGCGGGGCTGTTCTCCCTCGTCACGACGGAGATCCTGCCCATCGGGCTGCTCACCTCGATCGGGGCCGACTTCACCGTCTCGGACGGTATGGCCGGGCTGATGATGACGATGCCGGGCTTCTTGGCGGCGGTCTCCGCACCGCTGGTGACGGTGGCGACAGCACGCGTGGACCGGCGGCGGATGCTGTGCGCGTTCATGCTGCTGCTGGCGCTGGCCAACTTCGTCGCCGCGACGGCCGACGACTACGGGTGGATTCTCGCCTCGCGCGCCGCGGTGGGGGTCACGATCGGTGGGTTCTGGTCGATCGGCGCGGGCCTGGCGCCGCGACTGGTCGCGGCGCCCTCGGTGGGGCGGGCGACGGCGGTGATCTTCGCGGCGGTGCCGCTGGGCTCGGTGCTCGGGGTGCCGCTGGGCACGTTCGTGGGGGATGTGGCGGGGTGGCGTACGGCGTTCGCGGCGATGGGGGCGCTGTCGCTGGCGGTCTTCGCCGCGCTGTTGTCGGTGGTACCGCCGCTGCCGCCCGAACAGGTCACCCGGCTGCGTACGCTCGGCCGGCAACTCGGCCGGGGCGGTACGCGGTTCGCGCTGCTGGTCACCTTTCTGATCGTGCTGGCGCACTTCGGCGCCTACACGTACGTCACGCCGTTCCTGGAACAGGTCGCCCGGGCGGGCCCCGGAGTGATCACCGCGGCGCTGCTGGCCTTCGGAGCCGCCGGGATGCTCGGCAACTTCGTGGGCGGTCCGGCTGCCGCCCGTCGGCCGTACGCGGCGTTCGGTGCGGCAGCGGGGACGCTCGCCGTCGCGACGCTGCTGCTGCCGGTGCTGGGCCGGTGGGAGGCGGGGGCTTTCGCGCTGCTGGTGGTCTGGGGCGTGGGGTACGGGGCCGTGCCGGTCTGCTCCCGGACGCTGTTCGCCATGGCAGCTCCCGGGGAGGCGGAGGCGTCCTCGACGCTGTTCACCGCGTCGTTCCAGGCCACCATCTCGACGGGGGCGCTGGCCGGCGGCGCGCTGCTGGACCGTTCGTCGCCGTCGGTGGTACTGACGGTGGGCGGTGCGGTGGCACTGCTGGTGGTGCCTGCCGTCCTGTGGCGGGTGGCGGCGAGGACTGCGGCGGTCTGAAAGGGCTGCCGGGGCCCGCGTTCGGGCCTGTTCCGCCGGGCGGGCCAGGTTCGCTGGAGGCGCCGTGCGAGGGGGGCGATCACCGGTTGCCCACCTGCCTCACGGGCCCGCCGGGAAGGTGGTTCTCCATCGGCTACCTGGCCCACGGCGCGATTCCGGGGGCCGCACCCGGGATACCCGTAGGCGCATGTCCGGTATCGAACTGAGCACCTCGGCCTTCAACGACCACGCTTTGATCCCCCGCCGCTACACGCGCGACGGCGAGGACGTCTCCCCGCCCCTGGAGTGGTCCGGGGTGCCCGACGGCACCGCCGAACTGCTGCTGCTGTGCGAGGACCCGGACGCACCGTCGGGCACCTTCGTGCACTGGCTGGTGACCGGCATCGACCCGGCCGCGCGGTCGGTGGACACCGGGGAGACCCCGCAGGGCGGTACCCCGCTCACGAACGGCTTCGGAGGAACCGGCTGGGGCGGCCCCCAACCGCCGGCGGGGGACGAGGCGCACCGGTACTTCTTCCGGCTGTACGCCCTGCCGGAGGCGGTGCGCATCCCCGACAACGCCTCCGCCCAGGAGGTGCACCGCGCGGTGGACGGGCCCGCGCTGGCCAGCGGCAACATCGTCGGGCTCTACCAGCGCTGAGGCTCCGGCGGTTCCGGCGAGGGGGCCGCTGCCGGTCGGGGGCCGCTGCCGGTCGGTTGCCGGGTGCGGGTCGGTCACGGCTGGTGGGGGCACTCCCCCAGCCTCCGGCCGGGGGCACCCTCACCCGGGCGGAGTCCGGGGGAGGGGCGCGGCGCCCGTAAGCGTGTCCCAGGCCGCCATGGCGGCCTCCACGACACACAGCAGCTCGTCGCGGGAGGCGCCGTCCTTGGCCTGGACGGAGAGGCCGAACAGGACGGTCGCGTAGAACGAGGCCAGCGTGCGGGTGTCGGTGCCGTCCGGTACGTCGCCCTCCACGACGCCGCGGTCCATGCGCTCGCGGAGACTGCTCTCCATCGCCCGGCGGTCCTCGGCCAGCAGTGCGCTGACGCCGGCGTTCTCGGGGGTGCAGTTGGTGGCGGCGAGGACGATCATGCAGCCGGGTGGCCTGCCGGGTTCGGTGTAGCCGACGGCGTTGCGGCGCAGCGCCTGGTGGATGCCCTCGCGGGCCGTGCGCGCCTCGGACAGCGCGCGGGGGGTGACGGTGCCGTCGGTGCGCCCGTACAGCTCCACCGCCTCGCGGAAGAGGGCCTCCTTGGAGCCGAAGGCGGCGTAGAGGCTCGGCGGTCTGATGCCCATGGCCTCGGTGAGCTCGGCCATCGTGGTCGCCTCGTATCCGCGCTCCCAGAAGACGTGCATCGCGCGTTCGAGCGCGGCGTCCCGGTCGAAGGCGCGTGGCCGTCCGCGTGTGGCCATCACCGGCCCCCTTCCTGCCGTTGCTCGGCGTCGGCTGCCGCCCGGCCCCTGGCGGCAGTTTATTTAACGCTCGCTACCGAAAGCCCTTGACGCCCGAGGATACTCGCTGCCTTAATTATAAAGCGCTCGCTACAGAAAGAGCGGGCGCAGCTTGCGGCTCCATACGCGACACGAAACGAGGACAGCCATGACGTCGACGTCGACACTCCCCCTCAGCGGCAGGGCAGCGCTGGTCACCGGGGGCAGCAGGGGCATAGGCGCGGCCGTCGCCAGGCGGCTCGCGGCGGACGGCGCGGATGTCGCACTGACCTATGTCAGCGCGGAGGGCCGGGCCAAGGAGGTCGCCGAAGACGTGCGCGCCACCGGCCGCCGGGCACTGGCCGTCCAGGCGGACAGCGCCTCGGCCACCGACCCGGTGGAGGCCGTGCACCGTACGGCACGAGAGTTCGGACGCCTCGACATCCTGGTCAACAACGCGGGCGTCTTCCCCAACGGCCCGCTGGAGGACGTCACCCCCGAGGAGATCGACCGCACCCTCGCGATCCACGTACGGGCCGCGCTGCTCGGCGCCCAGGCCGCGGCAGGACACATGACGGACGGCGGACGCATCGTCACGATCGGCAGCAACCTGGCCGAGCGCGTCCCCGGCCCCGGCATCACGCTCTACGCCGCCTCCAAGTCGGCGCTCAGCGGCCTCACTCGGGGGCTGGCCCGCGACCTGGGCGCCCGCGGCATCACCGCCAACCTCGTCCAGCCCGGCTCGACGGACACGGAGATGAACCCCGCAGACAGCGACAAGGCCGACGCGCAGCGGGCCCTGACCGCCCTCGGCCGCTACGGCAGCCCTGAGGGCATCGCCGCCATGGTGGCCCACCTGGTGGGCCCCGACGGCGCGGGCACCACGGGCGCCACCTTCACCGTGGACGCCGGCGCCAACGCCTGACCGCTCCGGAGCGGGGTCCCGGGCGCTGGTCAGGGACCGTGCAGGGCCTCGTCCGGGGCCGGGAGCCAGGAGCCGGGCGGGCGAAGGCGCCAGCCCTCGTCCCCGTCCGGCTTCCGCGCGGCCTCCCGCAGCGCCGTCAGGCCCGAGTGCCGCAGTCCCCGGCGCCACACCACCGAGACCGGTGACAGCGGCACCGGCTCGGTCAGGGGCCGCAGCACCATGCCCTCGATGCCGATGAAGACGGTGGTGGCCAACACCGACCACCCCCTCCCCCGCACCACCCGGGCGAACTCCCGCTCCCCCTCGATCTTCGGGAAGGGCGCGGCCAGTTGTATCCCACGCCCCGCGAACAGGGCCTGGGCGTAGGAGGTCCACTCGGCGGTGTCCGGGTTGCCGGCACCGGCGTACAGCGTCTCCCCCTCCAGCGCCGCCAGTGGCACTTCGCTCAGCCCCGCCAGCCGGTGCTCTTGCGGCAGCAGCACGGCGACGCGCTCGTACCGCACCAGGTCGTGCTCCAGCCCGGCCAGCGTCTCGCGCGGCAGTCCGGCCACCCGCCCGAAGGCGACATCGATACGGCCGGCGAGGATATCGGCGGCAGCCGCTGTCAGACCGCTGTAGTAGCGGGCGACGAACTCCACACCCGGCGCGGCCTCCCGCGCCGCCTCCAGCACCCGCTGCCCGGTGGAGACGGGTGCCGCCACATCGACGGCCAGCGGTCGCGCCTCACCCGCCTCGCCCCGCCCGAAGGCGGCGGCCAACCCGTCGTGCGCCGCCAACACCCGTAGCGCGTACGGCAGCAGCCGCTCGCCCTCCGGGGTGAGCGCCACCCGCCGGGTGCTGCGGACGAACAGCACGGCACCCAACTCCCGCTCCAGCGAGCGGATGTCGCGGCTGAGCGCCTGCTGCGCCACGTACAGCCGGACGGCGGCGCGGGTGAAGTGCAACTCCTCCGCCACCGCCACGAACGCCCGCAGCAGGCGCGGGGAGAGATCACTGGGCACCCGAAGACGTTAGGCGGGCGCCCCGCGGTCCACAACAGGGAATTCACAACACAGCTGTGTGAAAGGGCCACCAACAGGTGTTGGACCCCGACTCCCACCTGCGACAACGCTGTACGGCATGCCTGCACACCACCGACCTTCCCACGCGGCGCGCCCGTTGTACGCCGTACACGGCAGCACCCTCGTCGTGGCGCGGCCCCCCGCCGACGCGCGGGACCCCGCCGTCGCACGGCACGCGCCACCGCCACCGCCACCACCGCCGTCGCCACCGCGCCGGAGCCGGGCACGCAGCCCGTACCTTCAGCTGTTCGCCCACCCCGGCACGGTCGGCTTCACGCTCGGCAGCCTGCTCGCCCGGCTGCCCATGGGCATGTTCACCGTCAGCGCCGTACTGATGATCGCGGGCGAGCGGGGCTCCTACGCGCTCGCCGGGAGCGTCACCGCGACCGGCCTGGCGGCGACCGCGCTGACCGGGCCGCTGGTGGCACGGCTCGTCGACCGGTACGGGCAGTCCCGTACCGCCCTGCCCGCCACCCTGCTCGCGCTGCTCGGCTCCCTCGCACTCGTGCTGTGCGTACTCACCCGCGCGCCCGACTGGACGCTCTTCGTCGCCTACGCCGCCACCGCGACCACCCCCAACATCGGCGGCATGGCACGCGCCCGCTGGGCCCATCTGCTGCGCGGCGATCCGGCCGCCCGGCACACCGCCAACTCCCTCGAACAGGCCGCGGACGAACTGTGCTTCATGCTCGGTCCGGTTCTCGCTGCCCTCCTGTGCACCTCACTCTTCCCCCAGGCCGGCACACTGGCCGGCTGCGCCCTGCTGCTGACCGGGACGCTGCTGTTCACCGCGCAGCGCTCGACGGAACCCCCGCCGGGCCGAAACCGCGCACAAGCCGGGCCCGCACCGCTGCGGCAACCCGGCATGCCCGCCCTGCTGCTGGTCTTCCTCGCCACCGGCGCGGTGTTCGGAGCGCTGGAAGTGGTCACCCTGGCCCACGCGGACGGGCAGGGGCACCGAGCCGCGGCCGGCGCCGTACTCGCCTGCCAGGCCGCCGGTTCGGCCCTCGCCGGGCTCGCGTTCGGCACCCTGCCGCCCGCCCGCTCGGACCGGCGCCGACTGGCCGGCTGCGTGGCCACCATGACCGCGCTGATGGCCCTGCCGCTGCTCACCTCGCTCACGGCCCCGCTGCCGCTGCTGGCCGGGGCGCTCCTGGTGGCCGGTATGGCGACGGCGCCGACGATGGTCACCGGCATGGCACTCGTCCAACGGCTCACCCCGGCCGGACGCCTCAACGAGGGCATGACGCTGGCCGTGACCGCGCTGCTCGGCGGTATCGCCGCCGGATCGGCGACCGGAGGTTGGGCCACCGAAGCGCTCGGTTCGGCCGGGTGGGCGTACACGGTCCCCCTCGCGGCGGCGGCATCGGCGGCCGTCCTCGCCACCCTCCTGGCGGCACGGCCCGCCGCACCCGGGTGACGCCCGCGCCACCACGGACGGCCCACCGCGCACGGCTCCCTCGACGAACGTCCCCTTCACGGGGTCCTTCGCGGACTTCTTCAGGGAGTGCTACGGGGCTCCTTCACGGAGTGCTTCGCGGAAGGCGCGTCACACCGGGGGCGAGTAGTGCTGCGGCCGGTCCCGCGCCTCGGGCGGCGGCAGATTGCGGGCGGGCGTCTCCACCACCGGCGCGTCCCGGCCCCCGGCCCCACGCGCCCGCTCCCAGCCCGCGCGCGCCCTCGGGTGGTAGCGGCGCGACGGCGGGACCAGCTTCCAGCCCCAGTGGATCAGCCGCCCGATCCTGCGCAGCCGACGCTCGTCGCGGACGGTCCACGTGTAGCCGAGGCGACGCCGTACCGCGGGCGGGAAGAAGCCGACCGTGAACCACACCGAGGCCCGCGCCTGCGGCCCGCGCACCAGCCGCCACACCGCGTCCGGCAGCAGCCGCAGCGCGGGCGGCTTCGCGATCAGCGTCAGATCGAGCACGTCGCGGGTCGGCCGGTTGTCCTCCAGTACGTTCTCGGCCATGTGCGCCCAGTACTCCTGGAACGCCTCCCAGTCGGCCGGTACGGGGCGCATGCTCATCCCGTACAGCCGCCACCACCGCACATGCTCGTCGAACAGCTGCCGCTTCTGCGCCTCCGTCAGCCCAGGCCCGAGCCGGTCGGCGACGAGCAGGGTGAGGACGAAGAAGGTGGCGTGCGCCCAGTAGAACGTGTCCGGATCGAGTGCGTGGTACGGGCGGCCCGCGGCGTCGACGCCCTTGACGGTGCGGTGGTACCCGCGCACCTGCCGCGCCGTCTCGGCCGCGCGGGGCCCATCGTAGACGACACCACCGATGGGGTACAGCGAACGGAACAGCCGCTGCCAGCGCTCCTCGAAGAACCGGGAGTGCTCGGCGACGCCCGCGCCGAGCTGCGGGTGCATGTTCTGCATCGCGCCCGCCCACGGCGCCAGCAGCACGCTGCGCCAGTCCCCGAAATACTGCCAGGTCAGCGACCCGGGCCCGAGGGGCTCCGGCGCCGGATCGGGCCGTGTGTTGCGGACCATGCGGCACTCCTCCGCTCCGGGGTCCTCCCTTCGCAGGGTAGATGCCCCGAGCGACGAAATCAGCCCCCGGCCGACCCGCTGCTGTTGGCGGCGGCCCGCATGTCCAGCGCCTTCTTCAACGCGGGACCGGCCACCCCCGCCCGCGCCGTCAGCTCCTTGAGACGACGACGGTGCTGGTGACGTACCCGCCAGTTCAGCTCCGGACACAGTCGGGCCAGCGCCGCGAAGGAGGCCAGCGCCGCCCGCGCGGGCTCGACCCGCCCCACCGGCTCCGTACCGGTCAGCGTGGCAACGGCCTCCGCCCGCAGCGCCCCCGGCAACCCCCGATCACGCACGGTGACTCTCTTACGGCGCAGCGTCCTGCGCTCCACCGAGACGACCCCCGCCCCGGCGAGCTGCTCCTCCACGGCGAGGCAGGTCTCACGGCGCTCCCGCTGCACCAGGCTGCGCCAGCGCCGCGCACGGGAGTGCTCGGCGATGGAGCGGAGCGCGCCGTCGAGCACGGGGTCCCCGGTGCGGTGGCCTCCGGCCGGCCGGGCCCTGCCCTTGTCGTCCTTGAGGCAGCCCCGCGCCTCCAGCTCCGCCAGGGTGGCAGCTCGGATCGCGTAGCCCAGCTCGTCACCCCACTTGAGCTGGTCCTTTTCCACGTCGCAGGCGAGCAGATAGAGCCGCGCCGGCAAGCTGTTGGTGCCTGTACCCCGTTCCATCCCCCCATGACAGCACGCTGCCGGAAGCAGCGGAAAGGGCAGGTCAGCCCCATAAGGAAAGACCGAAACCCCGGCCGGGGGGGCGGTGCGGGTGGCGGAGCCCCCGCCACGCGGGGCGAAGCCCCGCAAAAACAACGAAGGCGAGGCGGCCCACGCTTTCCGTGGGCACACCTCGCCTTTCGCCTTCGTGGAGATGGCGGGAATCGAACCCGCGTCCAACGAAGTGGAAACAGGGCTTCTCCGAGCGCAGTCCGCTGCGATTTTCTCGGCCCCGGAGATCACGCGGACAAGTCTCCGACGGGCCCAGTCACTGTGTGATGTCCCGGTAGGTCCCGTGACCGGACCTACGCGGTGAGTTCCCTTAGCTGATGCCAGGAACCGGGGCGGGAACTACCCCGGGCTGACACTTCACGCTCGCTGCTCAGGCAGCGAGGGCGAAGGAATCGCGCTTGGTGTTGGCGATTATTTTTTTGCGGCACATGGTTAACGAGATCATTGCCGCGTTCCTCGGCTCGCTTCCCCTGCTTCGACGTTCGCTGTCGAAACCGATCATCCCCGTGTTGAGTTGACAATCTGCACCCGCACCCAAGGAGCGGTGCTGTCATGCTGCGACCATGATACGTGACCGGGTCGCACCCATGCCAACCATTTGCGGCCCCGAGCTGTTCCCCCGGTCCTCCCGAAGGGCTCAGACGCGGGCGCGCTGGCGGCGCCGGACCGCCGAAATGGCGCGCTCCGCCTCACGGCGGTCCTGCTTCTCGCGGAGGGTCTGCCGCTTGTCGTACTCCTTCTTACCCCTGGCCAGGGCGATCTCGACCTTCGCCCGGCCCCGGTAGAAGTAGAGCTGCAGCGGGACCAGGGTGTAACCGGTCTCCTGGAGCTTGCCGGTCAGCTTGTCGATCTCGGCACGATGGAGCAGCAGCTTCCGCTTACGCCGGGCCGCATGGTTGGTCCAGGTGCCCTGCGCGTACTCGGGGATGTGCACGTTGTGCAGCCACACCTCGCCGCCGTCGATCTGGGCGAAGCCGTCGACCAGCGAGGCGCGGCCCTGGCGCAGCGACTTGACCTCGGTTCCCGTCAGCGCGATGCCGCACTCGTAGGTGTCCAGCACGAGGTAGTCGTGCCGCGCCTTCTTGTTCTGCGCGATGAGCTTACGGGCGTCCTTGTCGTCCTTGGCCTTGGACTTGGCCTTGCGTGTCGTCTTCATCTTCGCCATAGCCCGGCCATTCTCCCACTACGACCTGGCTTCCAGGCCACTCAATACTTTCCTGGCCCGCTCCATCGACTCTCCCCTGCTCTTCACCGAGAGGTCGGGAACGATGCCGCGCCCCTCCACGTCGCGACCCGACGGAGTCGTGTAATGACCCACCGTCAGCTCGGCGACGGAGCCGTCCGACTGGGGCCGGGGCATCTGCACCGAGCCCTTGCCGAAGGTGCGGGAGCCGACCACGACGGCGCGCCCCCGGTCCTGCAGCGCCCCGGTCAGCATCTCCGCGGCGCTCATCGTCCCGCCGTCCACGAGAACGACGAGCGGGCGCCGCTCCACGTCCCCGGGGCCGTCCTCGCCGGCATCGTCGGTGTCGGAGTCGGCGTACAGCGCGTGCTCGGTGCCGTTGTCGTCGTAGGTGGCGACCAGACCGCCGTCGAGGAAGGCACCGGCCGCCGTGACCGCCTCCTCGACCAGGCCGCCGGAGTTGCCCCGCAGGTCCAGCAGGACGGGTCCCTCCTCGGGTACCCGCTCGCGGACCGCCCGGCGCACCTGGTCGCCGGAGCCCCGGGTGAAGGAGGCGATCTTGACGCGGGTGACGCCGTCACCGATCCGGTCGACCCGCACCGACTCGGTCGTCAGCCGCTCCCGGCGCAGCGTGCGGTGGAGGTCGGTGCCCTCGCGGGTGAGGTGGAGCCGCACCCGGGAGCCGGGCTCGGCGGGGGCGTCCGGGGAATCGGGGTCGGAGCCGCGCAGCAGCGCCACGACGGCCGTCACCGGCTCGCCGGTGACCTCGTGACCGGCCACGGAGCGCAGCCGGTCCCCGGCGCGGATACCGGCGCGGTCGGCGGGGCTGGCGGGCTGCACCCGGTCCACCTCGACGACGGTGCGGCGCGCGGTCCGGCCGCCGGTGCCGGCCTTGCGGTCGGTGGCGCTCTCCCGGTCCGCTCCGGTGGCCGCGCCGCCGCCCGGGGACGCCCCCTCGGCGCGGGCCTGGCGCACGGAGATGCCGACGCCCACGTACGAGCCGTCCAGGGCCTGCCGCAGCCCCTCGTACTCGCGGGCCGAGTACGCGGCGGACCAGCGGTCGCCGCTGCGGCTGACGACGACATCGGCGTCCGCGCGGTCCCCGTGCTCGCGGGCCTCATCGGAGCCGGCTGCCGCGCCCTTGCCGTCGGCGGGGTGCTGCGGCGGGCCCTGCGGCCCGCCACGGCCGACACCGTGTGCGGCGCCGCCGGGTGCGGCCGAGCCGAACGCGGCCAGCTCCCCACCGAAGGCCCCGGTCGCCGCGCCGGTCGCCAGCACGCCGACGAAGACCAATGTCAGGGTCCCGCGCCGCGACCGGCGCGGGCGTGAGTCGAGGAACCACGAGCCTGGCATGGTCCGGAGTGTAGGCCAGTGCGGGGCGCCGTACGGGGCGTTGGGCCCACGGCACCCCGCGTCCTGTGTCACACCTTCAGGTACTTGCGCAACGTGAAGAAGGCTGCCACGGCCGGCATCAGCACTCCCACCGCCACGATCAACGGCAGCACCTTGATCACCGCGTCCCAGCCGACGAAGTTGATCAGGACGATCCGCTGCTGGAGCCAGTTGTTGATCAGGAAGTACTTGCCCAGCACCAGCAGCACACAGGCGAACCCGGCGCCGATCAGCCCCGCGATGGCGGCCTCCAGGATGAACGGCATCTGGATGTAGAAGCTGGAGGCACCGACCAGCCGCATGATCCCGGTCTCCCGGCGCCTGCTGAACGCCGACACCCGCACGGTGTTGACGATCAGCAGCAGGGCGACGACCAGCATCAGCGCCATCACACACAGGGCCGCGATGTTCATACCGTTGAGGAGGTTGAAGAGGGGCTCCAGCGTCTTGCGCTGGTCCTGTACCTCCTGCACGCCCTGCCTGCCGGAGAAGGCGGTCTGCAGGACCTGGTACTTGGTCGGGTCCTTGAGCTTGACCCGGTAGGACTCCTGCATCTGGTCCGGCGTCAGCGAGTCGGCCAGCGGCGAGTCCTTGAACTGCTCCTTGTAGTGCTTGTAGGCCTCGTCGGCGGACTCGTAGTAGACCTTCTCGACGACGTCGAGCTTGTTGAGGTCGGCCTTGATCGCGCTCTTCTGCTGCTCGGTCACCGCGCCCTTGGCGCAGCTGGCGCCGGCGTCGTTCTTGTTGCACAGATAGAGGGAGACCTGGACCTTGTCGTACCAATACCCCTTCATCGTGCTCACCTGCTCCTGGGCGAGCAGCGATCCGCCCGCGAGCGCGAGCGACAGGGCGACGGAGACGATCACCGCGAAGGTCATCGTGAGATTGCGACGGAGACCGACGCCGATCTCCGACAGGACGAACTGGGCGCGCATGGCGTCCCTTCTTCAGTGCTGATGCTGCCTCAGTGCTGGTGCCGGTGCCTCAGTTGCCTCAGTGCTGGTATCCGTAGACGCCGCGCGACTGGTCGCGCACGAGGCGGCCCATCTCGAGTTCGATGACGCGCTTGCGCATCTGGTCGACGATCTGCTGATCGTGGGTGGCCATCACCACGGTGGTGCCCGTGCGGTTGATGCGATCGAGCAACTTCATGATGCCGACGGAGGTCTGCGGGTCGAGGTTGCCGGTCGGCTCGTCGGCGATCAGCAGCATGGGCCGGTTGGCGAACGCCCGCGCGATGGCCACCCGCTGCTGCTCACCGCCGGACAGCTCGCCGGGCATCCGGTCCTCCTTGCCGCCGAGACCGACGAGGTCGAGGACTTCCGGCACCGTCTTGCGAATCTGGCCGCGGGACTTGCCGATGACCTCCAGCGCGAAGGCGACGTTCTCGCCGACGGTCTTGTTGCCCAGCAGCCGGAAGTCCTGGAAGACGGTTCCGAGCTGCCGCCGCATCTGCGGCACCTTCCAGTTCGACAACCTGGCCAGATCCTTGCCGAGCACATGCACCTGCCCGGAGCTGGCGCGCTCCTCGCGCAGGATCAGTCGCAGGAAGGTGGATTTACCGGAACCGGAGGAGCCCACCAGGAACACAAACTCGCCGCGCTCGATCTCCAGCGAGACATCGCGGAGCGCCGGGCGGTTCTGCTTGGGATAGGACTTGGAGACGCTGTCGAATCGGATCACGGATACACCACGTCGACCTGGGTAGGGACAACGGAAGCCACGGTGCGGCCCCCTGGGGCGCCTCCCAGCGTCAACTGGGGAGCGGTGTGGGCGACCATACGCGAAGCGTGCTGTGCCGCGCACGCGGCACCGGCGCACATCGCCCGGTCCCGCGACCTGCCCGCCCGTGTCCCGACCTGGTCGCTTGTCGGTGCGGCCCGCTCGCCCGTTTCCGCGACCTGCTGGTTTCTGCGGAAGGCCGCCTCACCTGGCAGAGTGGTACAGAGCACCCCTGGGGAACGAATCACTCACGGGTGGCGTTGGCACAAGGAGGAGGAGTTCGCATGACATGCGATCGACTGGTGTGTGCCAACTGCGCGGGTCCCGTCAACGAGGGCCGCTGCGCCGTGTGCCGTGCCCACAGGGAGCGGCTGCACCGGGAAGCCCCGTTGGCGCACCTGTCCCCCACGGCGCTGATCGCCCTGTTGGTGACGCTGATAGCAGTAGCACTGGTGGCACAGCGCGTAGCGACGGCCTAGGTCTTCCCTCCGGGGGCCCTGGTCCGGGCTGTTCCCGGTCTTCACCCGTAGAGGGAGCGCCCCTGAGGGGGCGCTCGGAAACCACAACGCGCCGGGTACGGCGGTCGTGAGACCACCGCGACCCGGCGCGCTGTTGTGACCTGGCGCTTACGCCGCCGTACGCCGCGTGGCGAGGCGCGGCATCAGGCGGAAGCCGATACCGCCGGCGATCATCGTCGCCGCGCCCACCAGCAGGAACGTCGTCTCGGAGGAACCGGTCTCGGCCAGTTCGTCCTGCTGCTTGCCCGGAGCAGCCGGCTTGCTGTCCTGGACCGGCTGGCTACCCGCGCTGTCGGGGTTGGTGCCGCCGCCCTCGCAGTTCACCTTGTCGCCGTCGAGCTCGCAGGTGTCGTCGCCACCGCCGGTACCACCAGTGGTCGCCGGCTCCTCGCCGCCGCCACCGTTACCGCCGTTGCCGCCGTTCCCACCGTTGCCGTTGCCACCGTTGCCGTTGCCGCCGTTGTTGGCCGCACCGCCATCGTTGCCACCGTTGCCGTTACCGCCGTTGTCGGCCGCACCGCCGTCGTTGCCACCGTTGCCGTTGCCACCGTTGTCGGCCGCACCGCCATCGTTGCCACCGTTGCCGTTACCGCCGTTGTCGGCCGCACCGCCATCGTTGCCACCGTTGCCGTCGCCGCCGCCGATGGTGACGGTGCCGCTGATGCCACCGTCGTCACCGCCGCCGACACCGCCGTCGTCACCGCCGCCGTCGTCGCCGCCGGAGCCACCGCCGATGATGCCGCCGATGAATCCGCCGTCGTCCTCGGCGGCTGCCTTGGTGGAGTTGCCGTCGGTGTCGCCCAGCCCCGCGGCCTGCGCGGCGCCCGCGGCAGTCAGCGAGGCGCCGGCGGCGAACACGGCCGCAGCGGCTATCCGCGCGACCCGCAGCCGCGTCTTCGATTTGCTCATGTTCCAACTACCCCCAGTAGCTGTACTCGTGGATGGGGCAGCTGCGCGTGGAGCGCGATCCGCACCGGGCTTCCCGTCGAGGCGAATGTCTACCCCCACCCCGGACTGCCGCCGTTTGCTCACCGGGGCTCTCTCCACCCCGTCCGTGCGCCCCTGACACAGGCATGCCGAGCGAACAGCTTTCCCCAGCTCTCACATGCCCGTCAAGCGAAGACCCGTTGAACAGGCCCCCGCACCACCGGATACGGCGGCTGACCGTACGTCAGTTCTGCGTCTGCTCCTGCTGCTTGCGCCAGCGAATGCCGGCTTCCAGGAAGCTGTCGATGTCGCCGTCGAGCACGCCCTGCGGGTTGCCCACCTCGTACTCGGTGCGCAGGTCCTTGACCATCTGGTACGGGTGCAGCACATACGAACGCATCTGGCTGCCCCAGGAGTTGCCGCCGTCGCCCTTGAGGGCGTCCATCTTGGCCTGCTCCTCCTGGCGGCGGTGGGCCAGCAGTCGCGCCTGCATGACGCGCATGGCGGCGGCACGGTTCTGGATCTGCGACTTCTCGTTCTGACAGGAGACGACGATGCCGGTCGGCAGGTGCGTCATCCGGACCGCGGAGTCGGTGGTGTTCACCGACTGGCCGCCGGGTCCCGAGGAACGGAAGACGTCGATCCGCAGTTCGTTCTCCGGGATGTCGATGTGGTCGACCTGTTCGACGACGGGCAGCACCTCGACCCCGGCGAACGAGGTCTGCCGGCGGCCCTGGTTGTCGAACGGCGAGATGCGCACCATCCGGTGCGTGCCCTGCTCCACGGAGAGCGTGCCGTAGGCGTACGGAGCCTTCACGGTGAAGGTCGCGGACTTGATGCCCGCCTCCTCCGCGTAGGAGATGTCGAACACCTCGGTGGGGTAGCCACGGCGCTCGGCCCAGCGCAGATACATCCGCATCAGCTGCTCGGCGAAGTCGGCGGCGTCCACGCCGCCCGCCTCGGCCCGGACGCTGACGACCGCCTCGCGCGGGTCGTACTCGCCCGACAGCAGCGTGCGGACCTCCAGCTCGTCCACCGTCTTGCGGACCGCCGCCAGCTCGTTCTCGGCCTCGGTGCGCGCGTCCGCGTCGTCCTCGCTCTCGGCCAGCTCGAAGAGCACCCCGACATCGTCGATCCGCCCGCGCAGCTCCTCGACCTTCCGCAGCTGCCCCTGGAGGTAGGAGAGCCGGCTGGTCACCTTCTGCGCATGCTCGACGTCGTCCCACAGATCCGGGGCCGCCGCCTGCTCCTCGAGCGCGGCGATGTCTGACCGCATCTTGCCCAGGTCAAGGACGGCCTCGATCGACTCCATGGTGGAGGAGAGGGACTTCAGCTCTTCGGATACATCGACGACTGCCACGCTCCCCACCCTAACCGCAAGCCGCCACCCCAGCCCTAGCCCACTTGGGCGTCACGCTCCGCGCTGTGGTGTGCGGTCAGCGTGGTCACCAGGACGTCGCGGCGGGCGGGCCTGGTGGTGTCGGACGGGCGGATCGGGGCGACCTCGTGCAGGGTGGCGCGGTCGTCGCCGAGCAGCAGGGTGCCCGGCTCGTGCAGTGTGGTGGTCAGCACGGGCGTGCCGTCGGGCTCGTAGACGGTGCTCTGGCCGCCGACGGCGTTCTCCCGGCCGATCATCAGGGAGGTCACCAGGGTGACCCCGTCGCGGTGCCGGCCCTCGGGGGTGGGCAGCCCGGCGCCGTCGGCCGAGGCCACGACCCGGAACGGGTGGACCTTCACGCTCCAGGTGTCGGCGTCCTGCAGACAGCTCGCGATCCGGCCCATCATCCGCACCAGCGACTTGAACAGCGGATCGGCGACGAAGACGTCGGTCAGCGGTTCGAAGTGGCGGTCCTCTCCGACGTAGAGCGGGTTGGTGTCCTCGGGCTGTGCGAAGGCCAGGTGCGGCATCGGGCGCAGCGACCCGGTGCGGTCCAGCGAGAAGTGCCCGTACCGGCGCAGGCGGTGCGTGCCCTCCCGCGCCGCGTAGCCGTCCGGTGCCAGGTCCTCCCAGTGGACGGCGAAGCGGCGCCAGTCCGCCGCCTGGACGCCGAGGCACCGGGAGACGGCGCCGGGCTCCATCACATGGGCGTGCCGGGAGAGCAGTGCCTGCCGGGCCTCGGCGATCTCGCCCGCGCTCCGCAACGTCGGGGCGCCCGCGATGTCCTCCATGCGGTGATCCTCCCTACCGCTTCGTCCGACTCCCATCCGGTCTCCTGGGCCCTCCCCAGGCTCCTACGCCCCGTCCGGGTCCGCATCCGGTGACTGCCCCCACGCCCTGGGGGCGGCTGCCGGCCGGGGGCCCTGCGGAGATTCGGGGGACGGGACCGGCTGGAGGGGGACGCGCAGCGCGGAAGCGCCGACCCGCCAGCACTCCAGCAGCGCGGCGCCCAGCCGATCCTCCAGGAAGACCGTGGCATCCGCGCCGAAGGCCACGTCGGACTCGAGTGCGGGCTCGTCCTCCAGCAGGCCGCCGATCACCTCGCGGCGCACCACCTGCTCGTGCACGGCGTCGGCCTCCACGTGCTCGTCGTAGAAGCGCTGGGCCGCCGCTCCCGCGCCCAGCCGGCGCAGCGCGGCGGCCAGCCGGCGGGAGCCTGGCGAGGAGGTGACCTCCACACAGCCGAAGTGGCCCACCAGGGCACCGCGCAGCGACCGGTGCAGCCCGAAGAGGGACATCAGGTTGACGGGCGGCAGCGCCGGGCCCGGTGCCGCGTCCAGGTAGTGCCCGTAGGCGGCGTTCAGGTCCAGGTCGCGCATCAGCTCGGCGAAGAGCCGGGCGTGAACGTGTTCGGCCCGCCCGGCGCCGAACTCGTCGTACTCGACGGCGACCATCGCGGCCTTGGCGCGGCCCGCGAGACGCGGGACCACCCAGGCGTGCGGATCGGCCTCCTTCAGGTGGTAGAGGGAGCGCAGCGCAGCGTACTCGCGGAACTGCCACAGCTCACCGCGGTGCTGCAGATGGTGCGCGACGCCGCCCGTGTCGCCCTCGGCCTCCTGCCCGCGGGCGTTCCGGCCGGCGGGTACGGGCTCGACCAGCAGCTCGCCGAAGGCGTCGGCGACCGTGCGTGAGGCGGGCACGTCCCGGCGCAGGGCCGTCAGGAAGCGGTCCTCGAGCACGCCACGCACCCGCAGCAGGTCCGGATCCCATTCGCAGCCCTCCGGCACGCCCGCGAAGCCCCGGTAGTGCAGTTCGTAGAGCACATAGAGGGCCAGCTGCAGGTCCTCGCCGTACGGATCGGCGACCGCCGCCTGGATCCCGGCCTCGCGGGCGAGCGCCGCGGCCTGAGGGCGCCCGCCGGTCAACGCGGTGAGCACGGCTGCCGAGAGGGGGCCGCGCGCGGTGGGCAGGGCGGGGCCGAGGGTGCGGGCGAGATCCGTCGTCGCCGTCATGGGGTGCGCTCCGGTCCGGTCGGCTCTCGGGCGGACACCGGTGCGGATGTCCGCCACCGCCGTTGGTGGCGGTCAGTCGACCGAGTACCCAGACGCGGGCGCGGGCAACGAACCGGTGTCCTCCTCGGATGTGGCCAGCCAGCCGCCGACCGCGAGCGCCGCGGCCACCAGCGCTGCCGCGACGCCTATTTTCAGCCGTCGACGGCGGACGGCGATCCGGTGCCGCGCGGACCCGGCCCGCGCCTCTCCCACGGCGCGCGGCGCCCGCGCCGTGCCGTGCGCTCCTCCGGCGAGCTCGTCCTCGCCCGGCACGCGCATGCTCGTATGGGTGTCCCGGTTCGCGTCCGGACCGACCCGGGAGTGGACCAGCGGCACGGCGCCACCGCCCGGGCCGGGCACCGCGCCGGTGCCGGGGTGGGAGTGCTCGTGCGCCGCGCCCTCGGCGCTCCCCGGCCCGGCACCGTCCCGCGCGGGGTCCTCGTAGTCGGCGTAGCCCTCCTCGCCCTGCTCGTCGATGTCGAGCGGCGGCAGCCCCTCCAGGGCGGGCAGCAGCTCGCGCAGCCGCGCCGCGAGCTCGGCGGCGCGCAGCCGGGAGGCGGGCGCCTTGGCGAGGCACTGGTGGATGAGCTGCCACAGCTCGTCCGGGATGCCGGGCAGCGGTGCGACGGCCTCGGTCACATGCCGGCGCAGCACCGCGCCGGGATGGCCGCCGCCGAACGGCGTGAACCCGGCCAGCAGCTCGTAGACGACGGTGGCCAGGGCGTAGATGTCGACGGCGGCGCGGGGCGGCAGCCCTTCGACGATCTCGGGCGCGAGGTAGTCCGGGGTGCCGATGATCGAGGTGGCGCGGGTGCGGCTGGGCGAGTCGATGAGCTTGGCGACTCCGAAGTCGGTCAGCAGCGCGGGCGGCGCCCCGCCCGGACCCTCCATCGCGAGGGCGTCCAGCAGCACGTTCTCCGGCTTCACATCGCGGTGCACCAGTCCGGCGGCGTGCGCGGCGGCCAGCGCGTCGGCGACGTCGGCGGCGATGGCGACGGCCGCCGCGGGCGCCAGCCGACGGTCCCGCTCCAGGCGGGTGCGCAGGTCGGTACCGCGCACCAGGTCCATGACGAGGGCCAGCTCGTTGCCGTCCACCACCAGGTCGCGGACGCCGACGACGCGCGGGTGGTCGAGGCAGAGCAGGGCGCTGCGCTCCTGCACGAACCGCTCGACCAGGTCCTGGTCGGAGGCGAGGTCCTCACGCAGCAGCTTGATGGCGACGGGACCCTCGGGTCCGTCGCCGAGCCACACCGTTCCGGCACTGCCGCGCCCGAGGATCCGGTGTGCCGTGTAGCGACTGCCGATCTTCCGTGCCATGGCGACAAAACTACGCGGCGGGACTCCGCTTGGGAGCCCCGGATGCCGGTAACTGTCACTTCTGTGGGGGAAATCCCCGCTCACAAGTCGACAAATCACCGTAGTCGCCGGTATCCGGGCGGGTCGTCAGCAGCGCTCCGCCGGTCGGCCCGACGGCCCGTCAGCTGTTGAACTGCCGGAAGAAGTCCCCTATCTGATCGAAGACATCCTTCGTCGACTGCCAGAAGCTCTTGCCCTCGGCCCACCACTGCGGCGCGTCCGTCAGATTCCAGACCAGCACCCCCGCCACCACGACGATGACGACGAGGAACAGACAGCCCTTGAGACAGCCCAGCCCCGGGATGCGCATGGGGTTGGCACTGCGCTGCCGCGGCTCCCGGCGCTGCCTGGGCTCGCGCGGCGGCCTCGGCTCGCGCTGCCTGGGCTCCGGCTGCGGCCTGGGCTCCCGGCCCCGGGGCGGCTGCGGCTCGTAGCGCTGCGGCGGCTGCTGCTGACCGTACTGCGGGCCGTACTGCTGCTGACCGTAGGGCTGCTGGCCGTACGGCTGCTGACCCTGGGGGGCCTGCTGCGGGGGCGGCGGTGGGGCCGCCCGCCGCTGGGGGCGCCGACGCAGCGGGTCCATGCTCGGGTCGAGCGGCTGGACCTGGGTCTGCTCGTTGCGGTCCCGCGCCGCGCGCAGCTGGCTCTCCCACGGATGGGGGCCGTCCTGCTGCGGGGGGCCGCCCTGCCCGTAACCGCCCTGCGGGCCCCCGGTCTGCGGCATGACATTGGTCTCGGCCGACGGGTCGTACTGCCCCTGGCCGCCCTGCGGGCCCCCGGTCTGCGGCAGGACGTTGGTCTCGGCGGACGGGTCGTACTGTCCGCCCGGGGCCGCACCGCTGTGCGGCAGGACCTGAGTCGGGTCGGAGTCGCCGGCGCCCGGACCCGGCGCGGTGGCTCCCTGGGCGCCGGAGTCGGGGACCGGCGCGGGTGCCGGGTCCGGCGCCAGCAGCGCGGCCACCCCGAGCGCCGCACCGGCGGCCTGCGGCGTGGCCTGGGCCCCGATGCCGTCGGCGACGGTACGCAGACCGCGCGCCAGGTTGACGGCGCTGGGCCGCTCGTCGGGGTTCTTGCGCAGACAGTGCTCGATGACCGTCCACAGCGGGTCGGGGACGTTCCTGGGGCGCTCGGGCTCCTGCGCCAGGTGCTGGTGCAGGACGGCAAGCGCACTGTCGCCGCTGAACGGCGGATACCCGCTGACCAGCTCGTACAGCAGGATGCCCGCGCCGTAGATGTCCACGGCCGAGGTCTGCGGGCGGCCCTCCGCCGACTCGGGGGCGACATAGGCCGGGGTGCCGACGA
Organism: Streptomyces smyrnaeus; assembly: GCF_017676345.1. GTDB lineage: Bacteria > Actinomycetota > Actinomycetes > Streptomycetales > Streptomycetaceae > Streptomyces > Streptomyces smyrnaeus. Next base: position 72,277 of record NZ_JAFFZM010000020.1, read on the forward strand.
ACTCCTGGGTGCGGGTCAGGCCCGGGGAGTCGGCCAGGCGCGCGATGCCGAAGTCGGTGAGCATCGGCCGCATGCCGTTCTCGTCCTCGGTGAGCAGGACGTTCGCGGGCTTCAGGTCCCGGTGCACGACGCCGTCGGCGTGGCTGGCCGCCAGCGCGTCGGCCACCTGTGCGGTGACCAGACTGGCGGCGATGGGCGAGAACGGGCCGTTCTCGCGCAAGTAGCGATGCAGGTCCGGGCCCTCGATGAGATCCATCACGAGCGCCAGCAGATCGCCTTCGACCACAAGGTCGCGCGTTCTGACAATGTTGTGGTGCGTCAGCCGCAGCAGCACGGAGCGCTCCCGCAGGAAGCGCATCACCACGTCGGGGTCGTTCGCCAGTTCCTCCTTGAGGACCTTGATCGCGACGGTCTCGCCGGGCTCCCCGGCCACCGCCGCCTCCGAGCCCGCCGTCTCTCGCTGGCGGGCCCGCCAGACGGTGCCCGTGGCGCCGCGCCCCAGCGGCTCTTCGAGCAGGTACTTGCTGCCTACCGGCCGCACGTCATGCGCTCCCTGGTCTCGTACTGCAATCCCGCCCACAATAGTGCCGCCGCGCAAGGCGGTGCCGGGTCCGCATGCGTGCTCTTGGGCACGCACGTGCTTTTGGGCACCGCGTGTGCACAGGGGCACACGCTCGGGCTCATCCGCACCCGTGCGTACTCATGGGCACTCCTCGTACTCATGAGCACGCCGGGGCCGGGCGGCTCCCCCGGAAGACGCACACCGGGTGGCGATGGTTGCGGTGGCGCCGTTGCCCGGACAAGATCATTCCGCGCGGCAAGATCGTGCGGATGGCCAGGACGGGCCCCGTTGTCAGTCGCGGGTGCGAGTATGCATGCAGTGGTACGGACGATGTGCCGACGCGCGAGCACGGTGGGTGGGCAGCCCGCCTGGCACACGGCGCGAACGGGACCTGGAGGCGCAGATGCAGATCCGGCTGACTGTCGCCCTGGCGCCGCGCGGCGCCCGCAGCGCGGCGGACGCGGGCGCGGGCGAGTCCGGGGGCGCGGGAGAGACAGCGCGCTCCGCCGCCCGGTCGCAGCCGGCGCAGCCCCGCCCGGCGCCCCCGGGCCAGCCGGTCGGACAGGCGAACGTACTGGTCACGGCCCCCGCCGGCACCGTGCTCTCGGCGGTGACGAACGCCCTGGCGACCTCGGCCGCAGCCGCGCTGGCGACAGCACCCGCCTCGTCCGCTTCCGGCGGCTCGGGCGGACCTGACGGCTCCGGAAACGCGGCGACCGGCCAGGAGGAAGCCCCGCAGGAGCCCGTGGTCGTCTACGCCGGGACGCGGCGGCTCGACCCGCACCGCCAGATCATCGGCGAACCCCCGCTGCTGGACGGCGCGCTGATCTCACTGCACGCCCCGGTCGCCCCCGCCGCGCTGCCCGCGCACGGCGCCGCCGTCACGGCCCTGACGGCGTACGGCTCGGCCAGGGCCAGGCTGCACGTCACCGGCGGTCCCGACGCGGGCGGCATCCACCTCCTCCAGGGCGGCAAGGTCCACCTCGGGCGCTCCGCCGACGCCGACGTACCGCTGGACGACCCGGACGTCTCCCGGCTGCACTGCGCCGTGACGGTCACCGACGGCGGCGCGGTCACCGTCACCGACCTCGGCTCCACCAACGGCACCACACTCGACGGCACCCCGGTCGGCCCCCGGCCCGTCCTCTTCCGCCCCGGCTCGACGCTGCGCATCGGCGAGACGACCATACGGCTGGAGGCCACCTTGGGCACGGGCCCGGAGGCCGAACCCGGAGCGGGTCACGGGCCCGCCCTCGCCCCCGCACCCGCGCTGGCCCTGCCCACGGCCCCGGACGGCGAAGGGCGCCTCCGCCTCGTCCGCGAGGGGCCGCACGGGGCCGGCCCGTCCGCCGACAGCCCGGCGGCGGGCGGCGGCCCCCACCAGGGCTCGGCGGCGACCACCCCCGCGGCCGGGGCGGACGCCCCGGCCGGCTCCGCCCCGACCGACCTTCCCCCGGACGGCCTCCCCCCGGGCGCGGAGCAGATGGCGCGGCCCGAGCACTGGGGCACCCCGGACACCCCGGCCGACGACGCCCACTCCTACGCACCGGCACCCGGCGGGCCCTTCCCGGGGACCGACACCACCCACAGCGCCGGTCTCGTGCCCCCGGCGGACAGCGGCGAAGCGGCACAGCGCAAGGGGCGCGGGCTCGGCGCCTGGGCGCGCCGATTGACGACCGGCCGCGCGGAGCAGACCGACAGCCCCGCCCCCGGCCCGCGCGGACCGACGCGCTACGGCTCCGGCACGGCGGAGAGCTATGCCGCACATCCGGCCGAGAGCTTCGGAAACCGGGTCGGCCACCTGCCCGCACCGCGCGGCGGGGAACTCGACGGCGCGCCCGGCGGGCCGCAGCGCTGGCCCGACCCCGCCGCCGTACTGCTCAGTGCCCTCGGACCCGGGCCCCGGCTGTGGGAGCGCGGCCCCGGCCATCCGGACGCGCTGACCGTACGGCTGGGGGTGGCCCACCGCAGCGGCGGGCACAGCGATCCGGTCACCGTCGATCTGCGCCGGGCCGGCTCACTCGGTCTGACGGGCCCGCGCGGGCGGCTGACCGGGCTGGCGCGGGCCGTACTCGCGCAGCTGACGGCGCTGCACGGGCCGAGCGCGCTGGAGGTCGTCCTGCTGTCGGCGGACCGGACCCGCAGCGTCCAGGCGCGGCAGCAGGAGTGGTCGTGGCTCGGCTGGCTGCCCCATCTGCGTCCGGCGCACGGCCAGGACTGCGCACTGCTGACGGCCTACGACCACGAGCAGGCCACCGCACGGACGGCGGAGCTCGTACGCAGGCTGGAGGCGCAGGGCACCGCTCCCCGGCGCGGAGGGCCGCCCGGCCCCGCCGTGGTCGTGGTGGTGGACGGCGACCCCGGCTCCGCCCAGCTGCGCACGAGCGTGGCCCGGCTGGCGCGGGAGGGGGCGGCAGCCGGTATCCATCTGCTCTGCCTCGCCGAGACCCCGCCCGCCAGCCCGTCCTCGCCCATCGCCGCGACCCTGGAGGCGGCCGACGCCGCGTGTGCCGCCTTCCCCGAGTGCGGGACGGTCGCCCTGCTGAGCGGGGATGTGGCCACCGCGGTCAGAGTCCTGCATCCCGCCTCCCGCCCCGCGCACGGCGCGCACCCTCCGCAGGGAGCCGGCCGGAGCCCGAGCGGCGGCGCGGGGCAGCACGTCGTACCGAGCCAGCGCGGCGGGCCCGGCTCGGCGGCTGCCGCCAGTGGCGCCCCCGGGGTGTCGAGCGGGCCCGTGGCGACCGTGGACGCGGTCTCGGCGGCATGGGCGGAGCGGTTCGCTCGGGCGCTGGCGCCGCTGCGTGAACCGGAGGGCACCGGGGCCGACACGTCGGCCGCCCCGACGGTGACACTGCCCGACCAGTGCCGGCTGCTGGACGAGTTGGGGCTGGCGCGTGCGACGCCTGCCGCGCTGCTCGCCCGCTGGTCGGAGCGGGCCGCTGCCACCTTCGGCCGGGTGCCGCTCGTCTTCGGCGCGGGCCCGCACGGGCCGCTGGAAGTCGATCTGACCGATCTGTCGGGGCCGGCGGCGCGGATGGCGCCGGCCGCCGGGGAGGGCGATCCTCAGGCGCCGGGCCGTGCCCTGCCCGGGCACGCCTTCGTCAGCGGCGGTCCCGGCTCCGGCAAGACCGAGCTGCTCCGCTCGCTGGCGGCCTCCCTCGCCGCGGGGGAGCGCCCGGACCGGCTGGCCCTGGTGCTGGTGGACGGCGCGGGTGCCGACGCCGGGGACGGGCTGCGGGTGTGCGCGGAGCTGCCGCATGTCACCGGGCGGCTGACGGCGGGCGATCCGGTGCGGATGCGGCAGTTCGCCCAGGCGCTCAGTGCCGAACTCAAGCGCCGGGCCGAGCTGATCGGCGACGACAGCAGCTATGAGGAGTACGTACGGCTGGCCGCGCGCCCCGGTGGGCGGGTGGTGGCGCCCCGGCAGGCCCCCGAACGCGCCGCGGTGCGGGAGCAGTCGGTGGACGCGCGGCCCGAGCAGGGTGTGCAGGTCCCGGCACCCGCCCCGGCGCCCGACGAGCGGGCGACCGTGGCCCTCCACCCGTCCGGGCGGCGCGGTGGTGGCGGCCCCGGCGAGGACCGCTCGGCGACCGGAGGCGGCGCCGGGGGCGGACGGGGCGGCGAGGGCGGCGGGCTGGACATGCTGCCGTCGCAGGCCGCCCCCCAAGCACCCGGCCGGCACGGCGGCGGCAGCGGTGGTGGTGGCGCCGCCGGTGGTGAGGCGCCGGCCGCCGATCCCGACCGCACCCGACGCACTCTCCGGCTGCGCAGGACCGACGAGCCGGACCGGACCGACGAGTCCCGGCGGGCGGACGACCAGCGGTCCGGCGACCGGCAGGCCGACGACCGGCGGCCGGACGCGTCGCGGCGTACCGGCGCGCAGGACGTACCGGCGCAGGATGCGCCCTCCGGGCTGTCGGCCTCCCCGCTCGGCCCTGGCGGTGTGCCGCCCCGGCTGGTGGTGCTGGTGGACGACTTCGACACGCTGGTGGACCCGGCGTTGGGCAACCCCGGTCGGCCTGCCGCCGGTTCGGTCGTCCGGGCGCTGGAGGCGGTCGCGCGGGCCGGGGCCCGGCTGGGCGTGCATGTGATCGCGGCGACGGGCCGTGCGGACCGTACGGTGCACACGGTGCCGGCCCGGACGGCGGCGCTGCACGTGGAGCTGACCGGCGGTGAGCGCGGCGCGGACGGTACGCCACGCGGCCGCGGCACCCTCACCCTGCGGCAGCGCCTGGGGCCGGAGGGTGCCGTCGTCGGCGGGGCGCCGGTCGCCTTCCAGGCGGGCCGGGTCACCGGCCGCATCCCGCGTACGGCGACGCTGCGTCCCACCGTGGTGCCGTTGGACTGGGCGCGGGCGGGCGACCCGCCCGCGCGGCGCCAGGTGCGGGAGTTGGGCAACGGGCCGACCGACCTGGCGCTGCTCGCCAGTGCGATGGAGCGCGCGGCGCAGCAGGTCACCCCGGCGGCCCCCGCCACCTGACGGCGCCTGACACCGCCTGCCCGTAGCCCCGCGGAGCCCTCCGCGGGGCCGAGCAGGGCTGCGTCCGTCCTCTTCATCGATTGTCCGACGGCTTCATGGGTTGTCCGACGCTTCATAGGTTGTCCGACGGGCGCGCCCGCCCGCGGGCATCCGGTCGGCTCCCGGCGGGCTCTTCCGCAGCCTCTCGTTCAGAAGTTGTAGGAGTCCTGCGCGGAAGGACACGCTCCACAAGGCGCGCGAACCCCCCGGTCGGCGCGCGGCGCGGGTGACGGTTTTGTGAAATGTGCGTGCAACTTCGTGTGCGCCTCGCGCGCTTCCCGAGGGGGCGCGCGGAAGTGGTCAGCGCCGTCCCACACGGCTCGCCCGCCGCCCTTCGAGAGCCCCACAACGAACGCCCCAACTTCCCCTCTTTGCCCATGAGTTCGCAGATGGGGGCAGGCAGGTTCACCGTGTCAGGTCACGGACTGATCAAGATGCCGACGGCGGGCCGAACAGTGTTGCCAGAGGGCATCGTCCGGGCGTACAAACTTCCGCACAAGAAGGTACGACGCGGTGCCGCCCCTGGGCAGGCCGCGTCTGCTCATCTCCCGTTCATGTGATGGACACGGGAGTACACGGGGAAAGGGACGGCACTCAACCATGCGTATCTCGCGTGCTCCACGCACGGCTCTCGCGCTTGCCTCCGCAGCCGCCCTGACGCTCACCGCCGCGGGGTGTGCCGCCGAGGACGAAGGGAGCGAGTGGGCGGCTTCGCACAAGCCGACCGTGGACCTCCCCCAGCTCAAAGGCCAGAAGCTCCAGGTCGCGGCGGTGTGGACGGGTGACGAGCAGAAGAACTTCCGCAAGGTGCTCGACGAGTTCGAGAAACGAACCGGCGCCAAGGTCGAGTTCGTGCCCACCGGCGACAACGTGGCCACCTACATAGGCTCCAAGGTCGAGGGCGGCTCGCCGCCGGATGTGGCGATGCTGCCGCAGGTCGGTGTGTTGCGGGAGTTCGCCAGAAAGGGCTGGCTCAAGCCGCTGGGCAAGGAGGCGCTCGCCCAGTCCAAGAAGAACTTCGCCAAGGGCTGGCGGGACCTGGGCAGCTACGAGGGCAAGCAGTACGGCATCTACTACAAGGCCGCCAACAAGTCCCTCATCTGGTACAACTCCCAGGCTTTCGAGGACGCGGGCGTCAAGGAGGCCAAGGACTGGAAGTCCTTCGTCAAGGACGCGGAAACGCTCTCCGACTCGGGCGTCGACCCGGTGTCGGTCGGCGGCGCCGACGGCTGGACGCTCACCGACTGGTTCGAGAACGTCTATCTGTCCCAGGCCGGTCCCGAGAAGTACGACCAGCTCGCCGAACACAAGATCAAGTGGACGGACCCGTCGGTCACCGAGGCGCTGAAGACCCTGCAGCAACTGTGGGGCAAGAGCCATCTGCTGGCCGGCGGCAACCAGGGCGCGCTGCAGACGGACTTCCCCAAGTCGGTGACCCAGACCTTCGGCAACCTCGCCTCGCCGCAGGCCGCGCTCGTCTTCGAGGCCGACTTCGTCGGCGTCAACATCGAGGGCGACACCAAGGCCCGTATCGGCAAGGACGCGCAGGTCTACCCGTTCCCCAAGGTCGGTGCCAAGCCCCCGGTGGTCACCGCGGGCGACGCGGCGGCCGTGCTGAAGAACAGCAAGGGCGCGCAGGCGCTCGCCACCTTCCTCGCCTCCAAGGACGCGGCGGGGATCTGGGCGGCCGAGGGCGGCTATGTCTCCCCCAACAAGGAACTGGACCTGTCCGCCTACCCGAACCAGCCGCAGCGCGAGATCGCCAAGGCGCTGGTCGAAGCCGGGAACGACTTCCGCTTCGACATGTCCGACCAGGCGCCCGCCGCGTTCGGCGGCACCAAGGGTGAGGGCGAGTGGAAGGCCCTCCAGGACTTCCTGAAGAACCCCGAGGACATCAAGGGCACTCAGCAGGCGCTGGAGAAGGCCGCCGCCAAGGCGTACGAGAAGTGAACCGCGCCACAGCCACATCAGCCGCGACCCGTACGACGCGGAAGTCCCCCGTGACCCGCACGTCCCGTACGGCTCTCGCGACCTCCACGCCTCACTGACGGACCAGACAGGGGAGACCACCGTCATGCCGACCCCGAGCCAGCCAGGAAGCGGCGCGACCGGAGACATACCGGACGACGCCGGCGCGCCCGACGCGCCGGTCACCGGAGCCGCCACCGGCACCAGTTCAAGCACGACAGACGGCGCGACCGCGACCGCGCCGAAGACAGCGAGCAGCACGGCGCAGGCCGCCGCCGACGCGGCGCCCGCCCGTACACCCGCCGAGCAGACGTCCGCCGAGCGCAGCGGCGCCGGGACCGCGGTCGGTAAGGGGGCCTCGGCGCTGCGCCGCCGCCCCTGGATCGCCGCGCTGTTCCTGCTGCCGGCCCTGGTCGTCCTGGGAGCGCTGGTCGTCTACCCGATCGCGTTCTCGGTCTTCCGCAGCTTCATGAACGCCGACGGCTCCAGCTTCGTGGGGCTGGACAACTTCACGGAGCTGTTCACCGACGACAGCACGCTGATCGCCTTCCGCAACAATCTCGTCTGGGTGATCGTCGCACCCGCGGTGTGTACGGCACTCGGCCTGATCTTCGCCGTACTGACCGAGAAGGTGCGCTGGGGAACAGCTTTCAAGCTGCTGGTCTTCATGCCGATGGCCATCTCCATGCTGGCCTCGGGCATCATCTTCCGGCTCGTCTACGAGCAGGACCCGGACCGGGGCGTGGCCAACGCGATGTGGACCACCGTCCACGACACGTTCGCCGAGACCTCGCCCTGGCCGGACGCGCGTCCGCGCACCGACGCGCCGCTGACCATCTCCAAGGGCGCCTACACCACCAAGGACACCGTCGACGCCGGCAGCCCGGCCCACCTTCCGCTGGTGGGCATTCCGCCCAAGGAGGCGGGCGACGCGGCAGTCGCCAAGAAACCCGCCAAGGCCGAGGGCGGCCAGATCACCGGCGCGGTGTGGCTGGACTTCGTCAAGGGCGGGCGCAGCGAGCACGGCGTCATCGACCAGCAGGAAAAAGCGCTGGCCGGCATCAAGGTGGAGGCGGTCAAGGACGGCCGCAAGGTCGCCGAGGCCACCACGGGCGAGGACGGCACCTTCACCCTCCCGGCCGCCGCCGACGGCGCCAAGCTGCGGCTGCCCGCCTCCAACTTCGCGGCGCCCTACAACGGTATCGACTGGCTCGGCCCCACCCTGGTGACGCCGGCCATCATCGGGTCCTACGTGTGGATGTGGGCGGGCTTCGCGATGGTGCTGATCGCGGCGGGCCTGGCCGGTGTGCCGCGTGAGCTGCTGGAGCAGGCACGGGTCGACGGCTGCAACGAGTGGAAGGTCTTCCGCAAGGTCACGGTGCCGCTGCTGGCGCCGGTGCTCGGCGTCGTCACCGTCACCCTGATGATCAACGTCCTCAAGATCTTCGACCTCGTCTACGTCATCGCGCCCGGCGCCACCCAACGGGAGGCCAACGTCCTGGCGCTCCAGCTGTATCTGAAGTCCTTCGGTGGCAGCCCGGACCAGGGCGCGGGCAGCGCGATCGCAGTGGTCCTGCTGCTGCTCGTCGTGCCGGTCATGATCCTCAACATCCGCCGTCTGCGCAGGGAGTCCCGCCGATGACCACGCTGACCGCCCCTGGCGCGTCCTCTCAGCCGACGGCTCCGGCACCGGAAGCCGCCGCTCCCAAGACCTCGGCCGCCGCGCGGGTGGCCGCCTTCACCGGCCACTGGGCAGTGCGCTTCGCACTGGTCGTCATCGGTCTGTTCTGGCTGATGCCGACGGCCGGGCTGCTCAGTTCGTCACTGCGCGACCCGGCGGATGTCTCCATATCCGGCTGGTGGAACATCTTCGACCTGAACGGCAGCTTCCCCTGGATCCTGAACAAGGATCAGCTGACCACCTCGAACTACGACGCGCTGTTCGCCAACGACCAGGTGATGAGCTCGCTGTGGACCACCGTGCTGATCACCGTTCCGGCCACCGTGCTGGTGGTGGTGATCGGCGCGCTGGCCGGGTACGCCTTCGCCTGGATGGACTTCCCCGGCCGCGACTGGTGGTTCCTGGTCGTCGTGGGGCTGCTGGTGGTGCCGGTGCAGGTGGCGCTGGTACCGGTCGCCAAGCTCTTCAACACCCTGGGCATCTTCGAGACGACGGCCGGTGTCGTCCTCTTCCACACGGCCTTCGGCCTGCCGTTCGCCATCTTCCTGCTGCGCAACTTCTTCGCGGAGATCCCCCGCGAACTGCTGGAGGCGGCACGGCTGGACGGCGCCGGTGAGATCCGGCTGTTCACCCGGGTCGTGCTGCCGCTGGGCGGCCCGGCCATCGCCTCGCTGGGCATCTTCCAGTTCCTGTGGGTGTGGAACGACATGCTGGTCGCGCTGATCTTCGCCGACTCGACGAACCCGCCGATCACGGTGGCGCTCCAGCAGCAGATGCGGCAGTTCGGCAACAACATCGATGTGCTGGCGCCGGGCGCCTTCATCTCGATGCTGGTACCGCTGGCGGTCTTCTTCGCCTTCCAGAAGCAGTTCGTCTCCGGTGTGATGGCGGGCTCCGTCAAGTAGCCTCGCCGTCCACCCGCGGCCGCCCCCGCCCCCGTACCCCTTCCGGGACGGGGGCGGTCGCATGTGAGAACACCAGCGTGCGCGTCCCCCAGAAGCGCACGGCGGTGCCCAGCACCATGCCGACGCCGACACCGGAGACGGTGTCGGCGAAGACGGAGGTGAGACCCAGCAGATGCCGGGAGACGCCGAGGCAGCCCAGCTGCACCGCGCCACCCGCCGCGTTGACCAGCACGAAGACGGCGAATCTGCGCCAGCCGCCGGCCACCTTGCGCTCACGCAGCCGGTAGGGACCCAGCGCGTTGCCCGCGTAGGCGACGGCCGCACCGGCGAGGAACGAGAGCGCCTTCGCGTACATCGGTTCCATTGCGGCGGGGCCGCGGAGGTAGAGGAACGTGCCGAGGTCGGCGGCGAAGGCGAACACGCCGACGGCGGCGAACCCCGCGAACTCTGTGCAGAGGGCTTGCGGCCGGCTCATCGCTGGGCCCGCAGATCTTGCGTACCCCGCATGGGGGCTGCGCTTGCCCACCCTGCGCCCCTGGCGCAGACTGCCCAAGCTTCGCGGATTCCTTCAAGGGGCGCGGGGAACTGCGCGACCGGCCACGACGCGCCCGCAGTCCGCGAACAACCGACAGGGGCACCCCCTTCCCGGAGCATGCCCTACAGCCCCGCAACCGACAGGCCGTACAACACTCCCCAGCACACAGCTGTGACGGCCAGCGGGCGGTCCCGCAGCAGAACGTCCTCCGGAGACCCCGCACTGCCGCGGTCCACAAAGACCCCGTACCGCAGGACCGCGCAGATCAGCGGCACCATCGACAGCTGGCGGCACAGGGAGACACCGGCGCCCGCATCGGTTCCCAGAGCCCAAAGGCAGTACGCGAGTACTGCCACCCCCGCCGCGAGCTGCCACACGAAGCGCAGATAGCCGACGGTGTACTCGCGCAGCAGCGCCCTGGTGCCGCCCTCGCCCTCCCCCATCAACAGCGCTTCCGAGTAGCGCTTGCCCGCCACCATGAACAGCGCGCCGAATCCGGCGGTGATCAGGAACCAACGGGAGAGCGGGATCCCCAGCGCCAGCCCGCCGGACATCGCCCGCATCACGAACCCGGCCGTCACCACGGCCAGGTCGACCACCAGAACGCGCTTGAGCCGCAGGCAGTAGGCGATCTGCATGACCACATAGGCCGCCAGCAGGGCCGCGGTCGCCGTGTTGCACAGCAGCGCGGCGGCGCCCGTCGCGGCCACGGCGAGCACGGAGCCCAGGGCGTAGGCGAGCGGCACCGGGACGGTCCCGGCGGCGACCGGGCGACGGCACTTGTCGGGGTGCGCCCGGTCGGCCTCCGCGTCGCGCGCGTCGTTGAGCAGATAGACAGCTGCCGCCGCCGCGGTGAACAGGATGAAGACGAGGGCCAGTTCGAGCACCGTGCGCATGGAGGCCAGCTCGCCCGCGGCGGCGGGTGCCGCGACGACCAGCAGGTTCTTCACCCACTGCCGGGGCCGTGCGGTCAGCAGCAGCCCGCCGGGGAGGGTGCCGGCGAACCCGGCGGGGCGGGTGGGCGCGGCGGCGAGGGGGTGCGGTTCGGCGCCGCCGCCCTCTGCCGGGCCGGCCAGTTCCTGCCCGGGCGAGCCGGTCAGTGTGGAGCGTTCAGCCATGCGGGCGCCCCCTCCCCCGCGGGCGGCGGCTGCCCAGCCGTACGGTCAGCGCGCCCAGCACCGCGCCCGCCAGCACATCGGAGGGGTAGTGGACGCCCGCGACCATCCGGGAGACACACATCAGCGCGGCCAGCGCCGTCAGTGGTGTGCCGTGCCGCCGTCCGCCGAGCGACCCGTGCCGCAGCCCGCCCAGGGCCAGTGCGGCGGCGCTGGCGGAGGCTGCGTGCGAGCTGGGGAAGGAGTGCGCTCCCGCCGTCCGTACCAGCGGGGCGCGGCCGGCCGGTCCGGGGCGCGGGCGGCGCACGACCCGCTTGATCCCCATGCTGGCCAGGTGCGCGGCGCCCACGAGCGCGGTGCCCTTGAGCCAGCGCTCCCGCTGGGTACGGTCGGTGGCGGCGCCGGCGAGTCCGACCAGGAGCCAGACGGCGGCGTGCTCCCCGCTCCAGGACAGGGCGCGGGCCGTGCCGGCCACCCGGGCGTCGTCCGCGCAGTCGCCCAGGGCGCACAACAGCCGCCGTTCCCACTGCCCCCATCGTCGGGCCGTTCTCGCTGCCACGCTGAAGACTCTGCCGCGCCCCGCGCCGCCACAGGCCCAGCCGCGGTCCGACACTCGGCCTTTCACCCTTTCAGCGACACCAGCGGCACGGCTTCCCCTCCCTCGCATTTCCCGGCGCTTACCGTCACGTTCATGCCCGTTCAGCACATCCGGCGCGCCGCGCCCGCGCCGCCCGACCGCACGGCCCGGCTGCTGACCGGCTGGGGCAGAACGGCTCCCACCGGCGCCCGGGTGCTGCGCCCGCGCACCCGGCAGGAGGCGGTGGAGGCCGTCCTGGAGTGCGGGGCCCGCGGCAGCATCGCGCGCGGGCTGGGCCGCGCCTACGGGGACGCGGCGCAGAACGCGGGCGGCACCGTGCTGGACACCACCGGCCTGGACCGGGTGCTGGCCATCGACGCGGCAGGCGGCACGGTGACCTGCGAGGCGGGGGTCAGCCTGCACCGGCTGATGACGGTGCTGCTGCCGCTGGGCTGGTTCGTCCCCGTCACCCCGGGGACCCGCTATGTGACCGTCGGCGGGGCGATCGGCGCGGACATCCACGGCAAGAACCATCACGTCTGCGGCTCCTTCACCCGCCATGTGCGCTCCTTGGAGCTGCTGACCGCCGACGGGCAGGTGCGCGAGGTCACGCCGGGCAGCGAGCTGTTCGAGGCGACAGCGGGCGGTATGGGTCTGACGGGGCTGGTGCTGAGCGCGACGGTGACGCTGCTGCCGGTGGAGACGTCGCTGATGACGGTGGACACCGAGCGGCTGCCCGACCTGGACTCGCTGCTGGCCACGCTGACCGCCACCGACCACCGCTACCGCTACTCGGTGGCCTGGATCGATCTGCTGGCGCGCGGCACCGCGGCCGGGCGCGCCGTGCTCACCCGCGGCGACCACGCACCGCTGGAGGCGCTGGAGGGCCCGGGGCGACTGGCGCGCGCGGCGTGCCGGGACCCGCTGGCCTTCCGGCCCGGGCGGCTGCCGCCCGCACCCCGCGCCGTACCCAACGGGCTGCTGCGCGGCAGCACCGTCTCGGCCTTCAACAAGCTCTGGTACCACAAGGCGCCGCGCCGCCGTAGGGGTGAGCTGCAGCGCCTCGCCTCGTTCTTCCACCCGCTGGACGGGCTGCCGCACTGGAACAGGGTCTACGGCAGCGCGGGCTTCGTGCAGTGGCAGTGCGTGGTCGGGCACGAGCACGACGACGCGCTGCGCCGCATCGTGCGGCTCATCTCGCGCCGCTCGTGCCCCTCCTTCCTCGCCGTGCTCAAACGGTTCGGTACCGGGGACCCGGGCTGGCTCTCCTTCCCCACCGAGGGCTGGACGCTGGCGCTGGACGTCCCGGCCGGGCTGCCCGGCCTGGCGGACTTCCTCGACCTGCTGGACGAGGAGGTCGCCGTCGCCGGGGGACGGCTGTATCTGGCCAAGGACGCACGGATGCGGCCCGAGCTGCTGCCCGCGATGTACCCGCGGCTGGACGACTTCCGCGCGCTGCGTGCCCGGCTGGACCCGCGCGGCCACTTCACCTCGGACCTGGCACGGCGGCTGTCGCTGTGAGCGGGACCCCAATGTGCAAGGAGCACCCATGAAGGACGCCTTCGGTTCCCCGCAGTCGCTGCTCGTGCTGGGCGGCACGTCCGAGATCGCGCTGGCGACCGTGCGCCGCCTGATGGCCCGCCGGGCCCGCACGGTCTGGCTCGCCGGGCGGCCGGGAGCGGGGCTGGACTCGGCGGCGGCCGGGCTGCGGGAGGAGGCCGCCGCGCACGGCGCGGAGGTCGCCGTCCGTACGGTCCCGTTCGACGCGCTCGCTCCCGAGACCCACGAGGAGGTGCTGGAGAAGGTCTTCGCGGAGGGCGACATCGATCTCGTCCTGCTCGCCTTCGGCGTCCTGGGCGACCAGCAGGGCGACGAGCAGGACCCGATGGCGGCGGTGCGCGTCACCCGGACGAACTACACCGGCGCCGTCTCTTCCGGGCTGGTGTGCGCCAAGGCGCTGCGTGCCCAGGGCCACGGCTCGCTGGTGGTGCTCTCCTCGGTCGCGGGCGAGCGGGCCCGCCGCGCCAACTTCATCTACGGGTCCAGCAAGGCGGGCCTGGACGCCTTCGCCCAGGGGCTCGGGGACGCGCTGCACGGCAGCGGGGTGCATGTGCTGGTCGTACGGCCCGGGTTCGTGCACACCCGGATGACGGCGGGGCGGGCGCCGGCTCCGCTGGCCACCACGCCGAGCGCTGTCGCCGAGGCGATCGAGCACGGGGTACGGCGGAGGGCGCCGGTTGTGTGGGTGCCCTCCGCACTTGGACCCGTGATGAGTGTGCTGCGCCATCTGCCGCGCCCCCTCTTCCGGCGGCTGCCCGGTTGAGGGGCTGCCGCTTCCGAGGTTTGCGGGATGCGGGTTGTGTGTGGCTGGTGGGGGCAGTTCCCCGCGCCCCTTCGGGGAGCCGCGCCGGGATGTGGGCCCTCGCAACATATGGGATAAATCAGATTAATCGGCCCGTAAGGCGGAGCCGGCCGTCGACCCCGCGGATTGGCCATGCCTCGTTTCAGCGTGATCGTGCCCGTCCACCAGGTGCAGGCATATCTGCACGAGTGCCTCGACTCCGTGCTCGGGCAGTGCTTCGGCGACTTCGAACTGATCGCGGTCGACGACCACTCCCCGGACTCCAGCGGCGAGATCCTGGACGCCTACGCCGCCGCCGACTCCCGGGTGACCGTCATCCATCTGGCGCAGAACGGCGGACTGGGCCCGGCACGCAACACCGGCACCGCACGCGCCCGCGGCGACTATGTGCTCTACCTCGACAGCGACGACACCATGGCGCCCGGCACCCTGCGGGCGCTGGCCGAGCGGCTGTCGGCGACCAGCGACCCGGACGTGCTGGTGTTCGACTACGCCCCCGCCTACTGGGACGGCTCCCTCGGGCCCGCCGCCCACCCCCCTGTCCTGGGGCCCGACGCGGGGCCGGCCGTGTGCACCCTGGCCGAGCGGCCCGAACTGCTGCGACTGCCCGCCTTCCCCTGGTCCAAGGTCTACCGCCGCGACTTCCTGCTCCGCGAGAACCTGACCTTCCCGCCCGGTACCTACGAGGACACTCCCTGGAACTTCCCCGTCCTGCTCACCGCGCGCACCATCGCGACGCTGGGCAGGGTCTGCGTGCACTACCGGCAGCGGCGCGGCGGCAGCATCCTGACCACCACCGGACGCCGCCACTTCGACGTCTTCGACCAGTACGACCGGCTGTTCGCCTTCCTCGGAACGCGGCCCGAACTGGAGCGCTGGCGGCCCCATCTGCACCAGCGGATGACCGACCACTTCGCCACCATCCACAGCAGCCCCGGCAGACTGCCCCGCACGGCCCGCGCCGAGTTCCTGCGCCGCGCTCGCTCGCACTGCCGCCGCCACCGGCCCGCACCCGGCGCGGTCGGCCCGCCCGACACCACGGCCCGGCGGCTGCGGCGGCTGCTGGTGCGGTGCGGCGCGCACCGCACCTTCCGGCTGCTCTCACACGCCGGCCGGGCACGCCGCCTGCTGGGCGCCCGGCTGCGCACGGCGCGCTCCCGGCTGCGCACGGCGAGACTCCGCTGCCACTACCTCCTCCAGCGACGCCGCCCGCTCGATCCGAGGCTGGCCGTCTTCGACGCGTACGGGGGCCGCGGCTACTCCTGCAACCCGGCGGCGATCGAGGCGAAGGCCCGCGAGTTGGTCCCGGACATCCGCACGGCCTGGATATGCACCCCCGACCACGCGCACACCCTCCCGCCCGGCGTAGGGCACATCCGGCCGGGCTCGGCGGCGTACTGGACGGCGCTCGCCCGCGCCCGGTTCCTCGTCAGCAACGTCGACCTCCCGCACGGCTACCGCAAACGGCCCGGCCAGATCCTTGTGCAGACCCACCGCGGCACTCCGCTCAAGCACATGGGCCTGGACCTGATGGCCTACCCGGCCGCCACGGACGGCACAGGCGACGCAGGCGCTACGGGCGGCACGGATTTCGCGCGGCTGCTGGAGCACACCGACCGCTGGGACTACAGCCTGTCCGCCAACCCGCACTCCACACTGGTGTGGGAGCGCGCCTACCCCTCGCCGTACACCACGCTGGAGTTCGGCCAGCCGCGCAACGACATCTTCCGGACCGCGACCGCCGCCGACGTGGCCCGTATCCGTGCCGAACTGGGCATCCCCGACCGGGTGACGGCCGTGCTGTACGCGCCCACCCACCGCGACTACCAGCGCGGCCGGCAGCCCTGGCCCGATCTGGCCCGGCTGGTGGCCGCGCTGGGCCCCTCCTACGTCGTCCTGTTCCGCTCGCACCCCCTCCACGCCGGCGAGGGCCTGCCGTGCGAGCCGCCCGGAGGGCTGATCGATGTGACGGCCCACCCCTCGGTCGAGGAGCTGTGCCTGGCCTCGGACGTACTGGTCACCGACTACTCGTCCCTGATGTTCGACTACGCCAACCTCGACCGGCCGCTGGTGATCCACGCCCCCGACCAGGAGGCCTACCGGGCGGCGCGCGGCACCTACTTCGACATCACGGCCATGGCTCCGGGTCCCGTCGCGCGCCACGAGGACGAACTGATCGACCTCCTGGCGACCGGCGCCCACGCCACCGAGCACGCCCGCGCCCGGCGCGCCGCCTTCCGTCGTCGGTTCTGCCCCTGGGACGACGGGCACGCGGCCGAACGCGTGGTGCGGCACGTCTTCCTCGGCGCGGGCCCGCCCGCCGTGCGCGGCCGAGTCCTCTCGGCATCGGACGCTCCCGGTCCCGCCTCCCCCGCACAACCGACGCCTCTTGCCCCTCTCGCAGCGAAGGACTGGTGGTCATGCCCCGCTTCAGCGTCGTCGTACCGGTGTTCAAGGTCCAGGGCTACCTGCGCGAGTGTCTCGACTCGGTACTCGGCCAGTCCTTCACCGACCTCGAACTCATAGCCGTCGACGACCACTCGCCCGACCACAGCGGCGCGATACTCGACGAGTACGCGGCGCGCGATCCACGGATGCGGGTGCTGCACCTGCCCGAGAACGGCGGACTGGGGCCGGCCCGCAACATCGGCGTCGAGCACGCGTGCGGCGACTATCTGCTCTTCCTCGACAGCGACGACAGCTACCTGCCGGGCGCGCTCGCAGCGATCGACCGACAGCTGGCCGCCTGTGGCGACCCGGACGTGCTGATCTTCGACCACCAGCGCTCCTACTGGGACGGACACACCGAGGCCAGCTCGTACGGCGAACAACTGGCGGCGGTCGGCACCCAGACCTTCACCGTGGCGGAGAACCCCGAACTGCTCACGCTCTTCCACGTCGCCTGGAACAAGGCCTACCGGCGCACGTTCTATCTGCGCGAGGGTTTCCGCTTCGAGCCCGGACTGTACGAGGACGCTCCGCTGTCGAACGAGGCGCTGGTGTGCGCCGGGTCCATCGGCTGCCTGCCGCGCGTCTGCGTCGACTACCGGCAGCGGCACCAGGGCGCCATCACCCGCTCCCCGGGACGCCGGCACTTCGACATCTTCCCGCAGTACGCCTCCCTGTTCGCCTTCCTGGAGCGCCGGCCGGAATTGGCGGCACACCGCCCGCTGCTGTTCGAACGGGCCGTCTCGCACCTGATCTTCTGCATACGGCACCGCGAACGGGTACGGCCCGCCGACCGGCGCGCCTTCTTCCGGGAGGCCGCCCGCCTCTACCGCACCCACGTGCCGCGCGGTTTCACACCGCCGCGCCACCGGGCCCGCGACTGCCGGCTGCTCGCCCACAACGCCTACGCCCTGTTCGCCGCACGGGAGTCGCTGCGCCGCACGGCCGGGCTCGCCCGGCGCTGCGCCCGCGCGGCCCGCCCCCCGCTCGCCCGCGCCCACCACGGCCTCTACTACGCCCTCCAGCGGCTGCTGCCCCTCTATCCGGACGTGGCCGTCTACTCCGCGTACTGGAACCGCGGGCCGGCCTGCAATCCGCAGGCGATCGAGGCCAAGGCCCGCGAGTTGGCGCCGCACCTGCGCAGCGTGTGGGTCGTCCGCCAGGACGCCGTCCCCTCCCTGCCGCCCGGCACCGACCATGTGGTGCCCGGCTCGCGGCGCTACTGGCGGATGCTGGCGCGCGCCCGGTACTTCGTCAACAACGTCAACTTCCCCGACCACCTGGTGAAGCGGCCGGGCCAGGTGCATGTGATGACCCACCACGGCACCCCGCTCAAGACGATGGGCCTGGACCAGCAGCCGTACCCGGCCGCGGCCCAGATGGACTTCGGCAGGCTGCTGCGCCGGGCGGGCCGCTGGGATGTGAGCGTCACCTCCAACCCGCACTCGGCCGAGGTGTGGGACCGCGTCTTCCCCTGCGGCTACGAGGATCTGCCGGCGGGCTATCCGCGCAACGACCGCTACGCCTCCGCCACCGCCGAGGAGGTCGCCGCCGTCCGCGCCCGGCTGGGCATCCCGCGCGGCCGGATCGCCCTGCTGTACGCGCCCACGGCCCGCGACTACCGCAAGGGGTTCGTCCCCCACCTGGACCTGGAGCGGCTGAGCGCGGGGCTGGGCGAAGAGTACGTGTTGCTGGTGCGTACGCACTACTACTACGGGCGGGACAGCGTGCTGCGCGACCTGCACACCCGCGGACTGGTGCGGGACGTCTCCCGGCACCCGTCGGTCGAGGACCTGTGCCTGGCGGCGGACGCGCTGGTCACGGACTACTCGTCGCTGATGTTCGACTACGCCAACCTCGACCGGCCGCTGGTGATCCACGCCCCCGACTGGGAGAGCTACCGCGACACCCGCGGCGTCTACTTCGATCTGCTCTCCGGCCGCCCCGGCGAGACCCCCGGCCCCGTCACCCGCACCGAGGACGAGCTGACAGCGGTCTTCCGCAGCGGCACCTGGTGCGGCCCGGAGGCCCGCGCCCTGCGGCGCGCCTTCCGCGCCCGCTTCTGCCCCTGGGACGACGGCCGCGCCGCCGAACGCGTCGTACGCCGCGTGCTGCTGGGGGAGCCCTCTTCGAGCCTGCCGCCGTTGCTTCCGCCGGACGAGCGGCGCCGGGCGCCCACCCCGCAGGAGGCGGAGGCCGACGTGGCGGCGACCCCGCAGGCCGCCCACGACCTGGGCGTCGCCCCGGAGCCCTTCAGCTGACCCTTTCAGTCGGCCCCTTCAGCTGATCGCGTCCGCACGGCGCGCGGTCAGCTGAAGGGGCCGGCCGCGGGCCGTCAGTCCAGCATCGCCGCCATCAGGCGCCGTACGGCGGGGAAGCGCCCGACCGTCGGCGGGCGGGGAGTGCGCGCCGGGTCGGCGGCGATCTCCGCGCACAGCGCGGCCACATCCCCGCGCCAGGCCAGCTCCAGGGTCCGGCGGCGGCGGGGGTCGATCCGCTCCAGCACCCCGTCGCCGTAGGCGCCGATCAGCCGGGCCGCGCCCGTGCAGACCGCCTCCCGCTCCTGGGGCGGGAGCGCGGCGAAGTCCGCGCCGAACAGCTGGAAGAGTTCGACGTGGAAGTGGCGTTTGTGGAAGGCGTCACGCAGCGGCCCGGGGGCCAGGAAGCGGCAGGTGGCCTCGAAAAGCCGCTCCGTGCAGCTGAGCCGGGTCGCGGGGCCGGCGCGGAAGGTGATGTTGCTGGAGTCGGTGCGGCGGACGGCGAAGTAGTACGGCTCGTCGGCCAGTACGGAGATCCGGGCGGCGCGTACACACGCCTCCAGCACGAACGGCTGGTCGCTGAAGGCGGGCATGGACTCGTCGTAGCGGATGCCGTGCTCCTCGATCAGGGAGCGGCGGAACAGCTTGGTGTTGGACAGCGCCCACGGCAGCCCGTCGCCGACCAGCCGGATGACCGGTGCCGTGCGGCTGAAGACACCAGTGGGGACGGTGCGTTCGCCGATCGGCACCATCTTGCACAGCAGCACGTCCGAGCGGCAGTTGTCGGCCATGGTGACCATGCGCTCCAGCGCCACGGGCGCCAGATGGTCGTCGGCGCCGAGGAAGAAGACGTAGCGCCCGGCGGCCAGCCCCAGGCCCCGGTTGCAGGGAGCTGCCGGGCCGCCCGAGTTGGGCTGCCGCACGGTGGTGAACAGGCCGGGGTGCTGGGCGGCGAAGCGTTCGATCTCCTCGGTACTGCCGTCGGTGGAACCGTCGTCGACGACGATCACCTGGGTCCGCCGCCGCCCGAGCGTCTGCTCGACGAGGGAGGACAGGCAGCGGGTGAGGTACGGCATCGTGTTGTGGACGGGGACGACGACGCTGACGTCCGGGCGGTCCGGGCGGGGCCCGGGCCCGGTGGTCATGCGCGCACCACCCCTCGCCCGGCGCCGTCCCCGATGACCACCCGGCGTACACCCGCCCACAGCGCCGGGTCGGTGACGCGGCGGCCGTCGACCAGCACCCGGACGCCCGGCAGCTGGTCGGCGGACAGCTCGCGGTAGGCGGGGTGGTCGGTCTGGACGACGGCGGCGGTCACCCGCTGGCCGGTGTGCGGGCGCAGCCCCATGTCGGCCAGCTCGTGCGGCTCGTACAGCGGGTCGGAGACGTAGGGGCGCGCTCCCCGCGCGCGCAGCGCCGACACCGTGGGGAAGACGCCGGAGAACGCGGTCTCCTTCACCCCGCCCCGGTAGGCGGCGCCCAGTACCAGCACCTCGGCCCCGCTCAGATCGCCGTAGGCGTCGGCGAGCAGGTCGACGGCGTGCTCGGGCATGGCCTCGTTGGTCTCGCGCCCGGCGCGTACGACGGCCGCCGCCGGGTCGTTCCACAGGTACATGCGCGGGTAGACGGGGATGCAGTGGCCGCCCACGGCGATGCCGGGGCGGTGGATGTGGCTGTAGGGCTGGGTGTTGCAGGCGTCGATGACGGCCTCGATGTCCACACCGGACCGGTCGGCGAACCGGGCGAACTGGTTGGCCAGCGCGATGTTGACGTCCCGGTAGGTCGTCTCGGCCAGCTTCGCCAGCTCGGCGGCCTCCGCCGAGCCCAGGTCCCACACCCCGTTGGGCCGGGGCAGCTCCTCGCGGACGTCGAAGTCCAGCACGGACTCGTAGAAGCGCACACCGTCCTTGGCCGAGTGCGGGCCGATGCCGCCGACCAGCTTGGGGTAGCGGCGCAGATCGGCGAAGACCCGCCCGGTGAAGACCCGTTCGGGCGAGAAGACCAGCGAGAAGTCCCGCTCCGGCAGCAGCCCCGAGCCCTCGCCGAGCATCGGCGCGAAGCGGTCGCGGGTGGTGCCGACCGGCAGCGTCGTCTCGTAGCTGACCAGGGCGCCGGGGCGCAGCCCGGCGGCGACGGCCCGGGTCGCGGCGTCCATCGCACGGAAGTCGGGCGTGCCCCGCTCGTCGACGAACAGCGGTACGACCACGACCACGGCCTCCGCGTCGGCGACGGCCTCCGTGGTGTCCGTCGTCGCCGACAGCCGCCCGGCCTCGACCGCTTCGGCCAGCCGTTCGTCCAGGCCCGCCTCACCGGGGAACGGCACCACCTTGTCGTTGACGCTCGCCACCACCCGCGCGTCGGTGTCCGCGCCCGTCACGCGGTGTCCCTTGGCCGCGAACTGGACGGCCAGCGGCAGTCCGATCTTCCCGAGCGCCACCACACAGATCCGCATTCCGGTCTCCTTCTGGCTGTTCCTGATGGTCCCGCCGCTCCTGGGCCGCCGACTGGAGCAGCTGGGTGTAGATCCGGTCGAGGGTGCGGGCCTGCGCCTCCCAGGTCCACCGCTCCAGCAGCCCGGGGCGCTCGTAGGCCGCGCGGTAGCGCTCCGGGTCGTCGAGCACCGCCCGCACGGCGCGTACGTAGTCGGCGGTGTCCTCGGCGCGGAAGACCTCGCCCTGCCCGGTCTCCAAGGTGGTGGCCGCCATCGTCTTGACGTCACTGACCACCAGCGGCAGCCGGGCGTGCGCGTACTCGAAGAACTTGGTGATCAGCGCGATCTCGTGGTTCGTCCAGTGGTGCAGCGGAATCGCGCCCACGTCCGCCTCGGTGAGGAAGGGAACCACCTGCCAGTAGGGCACGTACGGCAGCACATGCAGCCGGTCGGCCACCCCGAGCGCCGCCGCCCGCGCCCGCAGCTCACGCGGATACCCGGCGGCGGGCTTGGGGACGACCAGCGCCGTGTGCACCCCGGGCAGCGCGGGCAGCGCCTCCACCATCGTGTCCAGACCGCGCTGCGGCGCGGCGGCACCGCTGTAGACGACCAGCGGTGTGTCGGTGCCGATGCCGCACAGGGCGCGCAGACTCGGCACGGCGCTGTCGGCGGCGCCCTCCTGCGCCTCGTAACGCGCCTCGCACGAGCTGCGGCGGGTGGTGTGCTGCTCCGGGGCGTTGAGGACGACGGCGGGCTCCTCGGCCAGCCGGTGGGAGCTGCGCAGCAGCGCCGCGAGGGTGCCCGACACCGTGACGGCGGCGTCCGCGCAGGGCACGTACTCGCGCTCGTGCGCCAGATGGGCCGGCAGCCACCGCACATCGTTCTGCCAGGGCCGGACGCCGGGCAGATACTCGTGCGCGTCCCACACCAGCTTCACCGGCCGCCCCTCGGCCGCCGCACGGACCTTGGCGCGCGCTCCCACGCCCAGCATCCGGAAGTCGTGGGCGTGGATGATGTCCGGCCGCAACTCGTCCACCACCCGGCCGTAGGCCAGCTCGAAGTCGTAGAGGCTCGGCCACAGCCTGCGCCAGCAGCGCTCCTTGAGGGTGCGCTGCCACCAGGCCACTGCCGCGCGGTCCAGCAGTGTGCCGGTGCCGCGCAGCGCGGTCCTGCGGTCGAGCTGCCGGGTACGGAAGCCGACCCAGCGCTGGACGAGCCGGGCCGCGGCGCGCGGCAGCGCGAGCCGGGCGGCTGCGTACGGCCGGACGAGCCGGGCGGCGGCACGGGGGAGCGCCACGGGGGACGGGCGACGGCTGCGGGCGAGGGCTCCGGTGGCGGCGGCTCCCGCGGTCAGCGCGGCGCGCCGGGTGCGCAGTTCGTCGCGCCACGCCTTGACCCGCTGCACCCGGTAGGGCGCGGTGCCCGGCCGGTAGGCCAGCGGCCGGGTCAGCAGCGGGCGGCGCGCCGTGCGGGGCGGGTGCGCCAGCGGGGTGGGTACCGGCAGCAGCCGTACCTGGGCCGGGCCGATGCGCCAGGAGGCGGGCCGCCCGTCGGGGGACCGGCCCAGCAGCGTCACCTCCCACCCGGCCTCGGCGGCCGAGCGGGCGGTCTTCTGCACCCGGGAGTCACCGACCACCCCGTTGCACACCAGCATCACGATCCGGCCCCGCCGCCCGGCGGGCCGCTCCGGTGCCGGGGTGTCGCTCGTCCCGGGGCCGCTGTCGGACTCCACGGCTTCCCCTCTCTGTTGTCGGCTGCCGCTCTCTGTCGTCGGCTGCCGGCCGCTGCGGCCTCAGCGCAGGAAGCCGTCCAGTACATCGGCCGTGTAGGTGCCGTCGTGGTAGGTGCGCACGTACTCGGCGGACTCCTGCGCCGTCCGCATCGCCAGCTCCCGGTCGTCGAGCAGGGATTCGACCGCGCCACGCAGCGTGGCCGGGGTGGCGTTGACGATGGGCGGCCGGATACCGACCGACCGGTGCAGCCGCTCGTCCAGGAAGGCGATGACCGGCCTGCCCGCGGCCATCCCCTCGCAGGCGAACGTGCCGTAGGTGCCCACCGCGAACTGGTCGACGACGATGTCCGCCTCCTTGACCAGCTCCTGCACCTCGACCCAGGGCACCCCGGTCGCCATCCGGAACTCGATCAGGCCCCGCCGGTCCATCTCCTCCAGCACCGGCACCACCTGCTCGGTGCCCTTGGTCCAGCGTTTGGAGGGCGCGTGCACCACCACGGGGCGGGCCCGCTCCATGGCGGGGCGCTCGCTCGTCCAGCCGTCGACGTCGACCACCAGCGGGGCCCAGCGCGCGCCGGGCAGCTCCTCCAGCAGATCGGGGGTGGTCACGAACTGCGGCAGCCCGCTCTGCGCCGCCATCCGCCGGTTGCGGGCGCTCTTCTTCGCCAGCGCCCGCAGGATCGCCTCGTCCGCCGCGTGGAAGAGCGAGTTCTCGTAGCGGCTCATATGCCGTTGCGGGTCGCGGACGTCGCTGCCGTGCGCCAGCAGCGCCACCTTGATTCCGGCCGCGGACAGGGAGGGCAGGTCGTCCTGGATGTGGCCGCCGTTGAGTCTGCCCAGCGCCGGGGTGAAGGAGTCGGCCAGGTAGTGGGTGTAGGAGCCCAGCACGCGGCGCGCCCGGTCGAGCTGGAAGCCCAGGTCACCGGTGCGCTCGCCGACCGCGTAGATGTCGGCGGGGTAGATGACGCTCTGGTCGTGGGTGTGCATCACCACCTCGGCCGACAGGTCCTGGCGCCGCTCGCACAGCGCCCGCGCGAACCCGGCCAGCTGGCCGGCCGAGTTGGCGCAGCCCATGCCGAGCCGCACCGGAGTGCTGTCCAGCGACCGCCAACCGGCGGGGACACCACCGGGGGTGGCCGGCTCCGGCGGCGGCGCCGCCCGCCCCGGGGCGCCCAGACCGGGCTGCTCGGAGGCCGACCACGGCACGCTGCGGGGCGCGAGCCTGGCGGCGGCCGCCTGGCCCGCGAGCCGCTCGTAGAGGTCCAGCAGCCCGGCGGACTGCTGCTCCCAGGACAGTTCCCGCAGCAGCGGCTCGGTGATCCGCGCGGCCAGGGTGCTGCGCTGGGCGAGGCCGCGCTGCACGGCGGCGACGAAGGAGGGCACGTCCTCGGTGACGTACACCTCGCCGACGCCGGTGCGTTCGACGAAGTTGCGCAGCGTCCGCACCCCGCTGGTGATCAGCGGCAGTCCGGCGTGCAGATACTCGGCCGCCTTGGTGGGCAGCGAGATCTCGCAGTTGGGCACGTGCCGGAAGCAGATCACACCGAGGTCGGCCGAGGAGAGGTAGTCGGGCACCTGCTCCTGCGGCACATACGGCACCACATGCACCCGCTGCCGGACGCCGAGTTCGTCGGCGCGGGCCAGCAGCCCCTGGAGGGTCGCGTTCTGTTTGCCCGCGACCAGCGCCAGATGCGCGTGCGGCAGCTGGGCCAGGCCCTCCACAGCGGTGTCCAGGCCGCGCTCGGGGCCGATCCACCCGGCGTAGACGAGCAGCGGCACATCCGGGCCCAGCCCGCAGGCGTCCCGCACCGAGACGCGCTCCCCGGCGTAGGCGCTGACGGTCTCGCGTACCGGCGCGTTGGCGACGACCAGCGGCTCGGCGGGCAGCGCGTAGGCCTCCCGCAGAATGCCCGCCAGCTCCCCGGAGACGGTGACCACGGCGTCCGCCCTGCGGATGAACTCCTCCTCCACTCCGGGGAAGGCGCCGGCCCGCACCGCGTCCGGCCACTCCACACCGCGGACGTACTCGTGCGCGTCGTACAGCCAGCGGGTGGGCACCCCGCGGGCGCGCAGCCGGGCGGCGCTGCGCGCGCCCACGGCGATCATCAGATGGTCGTTGGCGTGGATGACGTCCGGCTCGATCTCCTCGATGACCGGGCCGAACGCCAGGTCGATGTCGAGGAGTTCGGGCCAGTCGACACGCCAGTCACCGGTCGGCTTCGGCGGCCCGGCGGCCCGGCGGCGCTCCCACTGGTAGGCGCGCCCGCGGCCCTTGTGCGCGTACCGGCGGACCCGCACCCACCCCTTGAGGGCCTCCCGGGCCAGTTGCCGGGCGAGCGCGGACGGCAGCGCCTCCGGCGTACGCAGCCCCTGCGGCGCGGGCCGTCCGCCCGAGGGCGCGCCGAGCCAGCCCACGCGCGCCGTCTGCTCGCGCACCCACGCGGCGTGCGCGGCGCGCGCCCGTACCCAGGCGGAGTCGTCGGGCAGTCCGAACTGGGTGAGGCGGCTGCGCAGCTGGGGGCGGCGGCGCTCGGCCGCCACCACGGCCCGCATGTGCGCCGAGACCGGCACCTTGATGACGCGGACGGGACCGAGCACCGACTCCTCGCGCCGCTTGGAGGGGCTGCGGCCGATCAGCGTCACGTCCCAGCCCGCCCTGGCCGCGGCGATCGCGGTCTTCTGCACCCGGGAGTCGCCCGTGATGGTGTTGCCGACGACGACCGCCAGCCGCGGCCGCCCCCGGGGGCGCTCGTCCCCGGTACGCGCCGCGCTCTCGCCCATCCGCCCCTCGGCCGCGTCGGGCGCTTCCGGGGCGTTGCTGCCGCGCGCCGTCCGGCGCCGGATGATGCGGTGCGTTGGCTTCATGCTGTGTGCTCCGCGGCGGTGGGGGCGGTGCGCTCGGTGCGGGTGGGGGCCACCTCGACGGGCTCGCGGGGGACCTCGACGGCCTCGGCGGCTGCCACACGGTCGACAGGCTCCATGTGCTCAGCGGGCGCCAGTGGCTCGACGGGCGCCATGCGCTCGACCGGTTCCAGGGGTTCGACCAGTGGGGCCGCATCCCGTGCGCCGTCCGCCGGCGGGGCCGCCTCGTTCGCCGACTCCAGCACGGCGGCCGACACCTGCACCGTCCGCAGCCCCTCGCGGGCCGTGACGATGCCGCTGCCCTGCCCCGTACCGTTGCGTACCGCGTCGCGGAACCGCTCGTGCTCGACGAGCAACGGCTCCCGCTTGGCGAAGGCGTACCGCACGGTGTCCCCCTCGGCCACGCCGCGGAAGGCCCGCAGCGCCTCCCACTCGGTGGCCACGGCGCCGTTGGCGTGGAAGGTCAGATCGGCGGTGAGGGTGTCGGCGACGAAGCAGCCCCGCTCCCCGGTGACGGCGGTGAAGCGCTCCTTGAGCGGGCTGAGCCAGTTCACCAGGTGGCTGACCATCGTGCCGTCGGTCAGGGAGCCGACGACCGCGACCATGTCCTCGTGCTCCCGGCCGCTCTTGGAGAGGGTGCGTGCCGCCAGCGAGGCGTAGGCCTGCCCAGTGACCCAGCTCGTCAGGTCGATGTCGTGGGTGGCCAGATCCTTGACCACTCCCACGTCGGCGATGCGGTGCGGGAAGGGGCCCTGCCGGCGGGTGACGACCTGGAAGACCTCCCCCAGCTCCCCGGCCTCCAGCCGCGCCCGCAGCTGCTGGAGTGCCGGATTGAACCGCTCCACATGACCGACCCCGGCCACCAGCCCGCGCTCCTCGAAGGCGTCCACCAGCCGCCGCGCCGCCTGCGGCGTGTGCGCCAGCGGCTTCTCGATGAGCGCGCACACGTCGTGCGCGGCGAGCTGGAGACCGACCGCCTCGTGCAGCGCCGTCGGGCAGGCGACCACCGCGTAGTCGACGCCCAGCGCCAGCAGGTCGGCCACCTCGGACAGCACCGGTACGCCGCACACGGCCGGCACGCTGCCGTGCGGGTCGCCCGCCGGGTCGACGGCGCCGACGAACTCCACGCCCTCCAGCGAAGAGAGGATCCGCGCGTGGTTTCGGCCCATCGCGCCCAGCCCGATCAGCCCGGCACGCAGCCGCGCGCCGTCGGGCCGGTGCCCGACGGGCTGCTCGGCCGGTACGGGCGCCGCGGTGCCGGTCCCGGGGCCGTACGCCACCGGGGGCACGGTGGTCTTGGGGGCGTTGGCCGTGGGCGCCACGGGGGCCTTCGCCGCCGCCGTCGCTCTTATCGCCGTCATCGGATCACTCCCGCCATGCTCGCCGCGCTGTTGGCGGCCGCAACGATCTGGTCCAGGTCGCCCGGGGTGAGCGAGGGGTGTACGGGAAGGGAGAGCACCTCGGCGGCGGCCTGGTCGGTGACCGGGAGATCGGCGCCCAGGTGCGCGTACGGTTTCAACCGGTGGATGGGTGTCGGGTAGTAGACGGCGCACCCCACACCGGCGGCCTGCAACTCGCGCTGCACCGCGTCCCGTACGGCGGCGCCGCCGGGCACCCGGACCGTGTACTGGTGGTAGACGTGCCGGGCGCCGTCGGCCACCAGCGGGGTGACCAGTCCCCCGGTCAGCCCCGCGTCGAGCGCCTTGGCGTTGGTGCGGCGCTGTTCGGTCCACTCCGGCAGCCGCTCCAGCTGCACCCGTCCGATGGCCGCCGCCACATCGGTCATCCGCATGTTGGCGCCGACGATCTCGTTCTCGTACCGCTGCTCCATGCCCTGGTTGCGCAGCAGCCGCAGGGTGCGGGCCCGCTCCGCGTCGGGGACGACGACCAGCCCGCCCTCCAGGGTGTGCATGTTCTTGGTGGGGTAGAAGCTGAAGCACGCCGCGTCGCCGAAGGCACCCACCGGGCGGCCGTGCAGCGCGGCCGCGTGCGCCTGGCAGGCGTCCTCGACGACCGCCAGCCCGTGCCGCTGCGCGAGCTGGGTCAGCCGGCCCATCGGCGCCGGATGGCCGTACAGATGCACCGGCATCAGCGCGGCCGTCCGCGGACCGACGGCCTCGGCGGCGGCGTCCGGGTCGAGGCAGAAGGTGTCCGGGTCGATCTCCGCGAAGACGGGATCGGCCCCGGCCAGCCGCACCGCGTTGGCCGTCGCGGCGAACGAGAAGGAGGGGACCACCACCTCGTCGCCCGGCCCGATGCCGAGCGCGAGCAGCGCCAGGTGCAGCGCGGAGGTGCCCGAGTTCACGGCGACGCACGGGCGGCCCTCGACCAGCGCCGCGAACTCCTCCTCGAACGCCGCCACTTCCGGGCCCTGCACCACGCGGCCGTCGCGCAGCACCCGCACGGCGGCGGCCACCTCGTCGTCCCCGATCACGGGTTTGGCGGCCGGTACGGTCGGCCTGGCGAGCGTGGGCTCGGCAGCCGGAATGATGTCTTTTCGCAGCCCTTGCATGGCGGATGTGCCCTCCGGTACCCCCGGCAGATTCATCCCTATGTGGACCCTGATTCGACCGCTCTCTTGCATGATTTGCGTACGCATCACCCGGATCGCCTACACAAGCACCCCTGCCGAGGGCTGCGACCTCCACACCGCGTCACCTCATGGGCGTTTCCTCGCGGAGCGTGACGGTGGCCGCTGACGCCTCGTCCCCGCGCGCGGCCTCCTCCACATACCGCGCACCCGTCCGCGGGCACTCCCACTCCCCCGGCCGCCCCGGCAGCGGACGCAGCCGCAGCCCCGCCCGGCCCACCCAGCCGATACGGCGGGCCGGCACCCCCGCGACGAGGGCGAAGTCGGGCACGTCGGCCGTCACCACGGCGCCCGCGGCCACCATCGCCCAGCTGCCGATCCGTACCGGGGCCACACACACCGACCGGGCGCCCAGCGAGGCCCCCTCGGCGACGGTGACGCCCACCGCCTCCCAGTCGCTCGCCTGCTTGAGCGCACCGTGCGGGTCCACCGCCCGCGGGGCCCGGTCGTTGGTGAGCACCACGGCGGGCCCCACGAAGACGCCGTCGCCCAGCACGGCGGGCTCGTAGACGAGGGCGTGGTTCTGCAGTTTGCACCGCGCCCCGATGCGGACGCCCGCACCGACGTAGGCGCCGCGGCCGACCACGCACTCCGCGCCGAGCTGAGCGTTCTCGCGCACCTGTGCGAGCTCCCACACGGTGCTGCCGTCTCCGACGACGGCCTGCTCGGAGACCTGCGCACCGGGCATGGCCCGAAACCCGCCGAGGCGGGTGTGGTGCGGGGGACGGAAGGAAGAGGCGGAAGCCGGGGAGGGAGTGGCCGGAGTGGGGGTGGCGTCGGCGGTGGACATGAGGGCTCGCTTTCTGTCCCGGTGCGGGACGGGCAGGCGGTCACGGGATCCGGGGCGGGCGGACGTACGGGTCCGGGCCGGGCGGCTGTTCGGGGTCCGGAACCGGCGGACGTACGGGTCCGGGACGGGAGAATCGTTCGGGGTCCGAGGCCGAGGATGGCGACGCCCCCGGCGTGTGACGCGACCGGCGCGCCGCGCGCGGCGTGGACTCCGCCCGCTGCCCCGCAGCCCACGTCCGCCAGCCGGGTGAGCGGCACCCGGGCGGCGCGCCGCACCCGAGGGGCCCGGCGGAGCCGGAGGGAAGGTGGCGGTATGTCCAGCTCCGATGAGATCCCCGTCCCCCAACCGGCCGAGGGGCCGCGGGCATTCGGCCTGCCCGGCACGCTGGCCCAGCGCTGGAACGCGCTCGCCGTCGCCGCCTGCGGCGCGGCAGTCCTCGTTCTGGGGTACCGGCACCGCTGGACCAACGACGACGCGCTGATCTACACCCGCACCGTGCGCCAGATCCTCGCCGGCAACGGCCCCGTCTACAACGTCGGCGAGCGGGTCGAGACCTCCACCGGGACCCTGTGGCAATGGCTGCTCGCGGCCGGCAGCACCGTACCCGGAGTGGACGACCCGCTCCGGCTCGCCGTGGCCCTCGGACTGCTGCTCACCGTGGCGGGGTTCCTGCTCGCCCTGGACGGCACCCGCCGTATGATCCGCCTCCGCCACCCCGCCGGCGCCCTGCTGCCCGCGGGCGTACTGGTACTGCTCCCGCTGTGCGCGACCTGGGACTACGCGACCTCCGGACTGGAGACCGGGCTCACCTTCGCCTATCTCGGCGGCTGCTGGTGGCTGCTGGTCCGGGCGCGGGCCGGACTCGACCGGACCGCAACCGCCCGAGCCGCAACCGACCAGGCAACAGGCGACCGGACCACAACCGACCAGGCCGCACCCGACCGGACCGCGCCCGGTGGCCGGGCGCTGCCCGCCATCGCGTTCGCACTCGGTCTGGGCCCGCTCGTGCGGCCGGACCTCACCCTGGTCAGCGCGGTCTTCCTGGCCGCGCTGTGGCTGATGTGGCGCCCCACGCCGCGCACCACCCTCGGCTGGGCCGGCGCGGCCCTGGCGCTGCCCCTCGCGTACGAGCTCTTCCGCGCCGGGTACTACGGCGTACTCGTCCCGCTCCCGGCCATCGCCAAGGAGGCCTCCGGCACCCAGTGGGAGTACGGCTGGGGCTATCTGGTCAACACCCTCCATCCGTACGCCCTGTGGGTACCGCTCGGCCTCCTCGCCGCCTTCGGCCTGCGAGAGCTGGCCCGCCGAGCCCGCGGATGGTCGGCGCAACCGGTACGCACCGCGGACGCCGCCCTGGTCGCGGCCCCCGTGGTGACCGGAGCGCTGTCGGTGCTCTTCGTCGTGAAGGTCGGCGGTGACTTCATGCACGGCCGGATGATCCTGCCCGGACTCTTCCTGATGCTGCTGCCGGCCTTTCTGCTGCCGTACGGACGCGCGGCGGCGGCGCTGGCCTCAGCAGTGGGCGTCTGGGGCCTCGTCTGCCTCCTCGCGTTCCGCCCACCGCTGGAGAGCCCCGACGACGGTCGGATCATCTTCGACTCGCACAGCATCTACCAGCAGGCCCTCGGCGCGCGGCACCCCGTCAGCCAGCACGACCACGTCGCGGCGCCCCGCACCTTCACGAAGGTGGCCCAGCGCGCCGTCCGCGAGGGCGAGCACACCTTGGTGCTGCGGCTGCCCCACGACGCCGGATACCCACTGGTGCGGATGGCGCCGCACGTACGGGCACCGGTGGGCGGCGCGGAGGCACGGCTGGGCCTGGCCGGAGCCGTCCTCCCGCTGGACGGGGTCGTCGTCGACCTGCTCGGCCTCGGCAACCCGCTCGGCGCCCACACCGAACCGACCGCCCACGCCAAGGCCGGACACGAGAAGCCGCTCGACCGCGCATGGGTCGTCGCCGATCTGACGGCACCGGGCACGCCGGTTCCGTCAGGCGTCGACCCGCGCCGGGTGGCGGCCGCCCGCCACGCCCTCACCTGCGGCCCCCTCCCCGACCTCCTCGCCTCCACCCGCGCCCCGCTGACCGCCGACCGCTTCTGGTCCAACCTCACCGGCTCCTGGTCCCGCACCCACCTGCGCATCCCCGCCGACCCCCTGGCCGCCGAACGCCACCTGTGCTGAGACCCGACTCCCCCTGGGCGACCTGTCACTCCGGCGGGAACTCGTACTGCAGTTCGTAGAGATGGCCGGCTTTGGCCATGACGGTCGCCTCGATGGGACGCTCATGATCGCTGTACACGACGCGCAGCGTGCGCAGTACGGGCAGATCACTGGGAAGCCGGAGAGCCCGGTACTGCTCCTGCGTGGGGACTCGCGCGGAGACCCGGTCCACGCTCAGCCGGGCCGGAAATCCGAGCTCGGCGAGGACGGTGGGTGTGCCGCCCTTGATCTTGCGGCGCTCCATCAGCGCCGTCCCGCGGGCGATCTCCAGCGGGTAGTAGGACTTGACCAGTTCGACCGGCTCGTCGTCGATGGTGAGCACTTGGCGGCGGAGCAGGGCAGTACCTTCCTCGGGGAGTTCGAGGGCCGCGACCACATCCGCCGACGGAACGACTTCGGCCACTTCCAGCAACTTGCTGCGCGCTCGCTTGCCGAGCTTCGCCGCCTCGGTGAGCCAGCGGTAGGGCTCTCCGGTCCCCGTCGGCGCCGAGTATGCGGCCGGCCGTATGGTGCGTTGCCGATGTTCGCGTACGGTGACGGCAGCTCCTGGCCGCCCGACGACCAGACGCTCGTCCTTGAGGAGCTGCAGCGCCTTCTGCACGGTCGCGTTCGAGGCTGTGAACCTGGATTTGAGCTGCGCTGTGGACGGCAGCGCGGAGCCCGGGGCCAAGTCCCCGCTCATGATTTCGTCACGCAGGTCTGCGGCAATCCGCTCATGCAGCGAACGACGGTCGTTTGCGTCCGAGTCGACTTTGGGCACGATCATCCGATCCTGAGCTCGTAGCGCAGCCGCTGACGCTGTGACGGCATCGCCATCACGTCGACCTGGATCGGCCGATCCTCCTCGTCCAGCGTCAGCCTTGTCAGCTGCAGGATCGGCTCACCGGTTCCGATCTGCAGCGGTTCCCGTTCTTCCGGACTCGGCATCCGAGCAACCACGTCCTCGCGGACTCGAACACCTTGGTGCCCGAGATCGGCGAGCAGAGCGACCGCCCCACCGGGGATCTTCGCCGTCTCCGCCAGCCGGGTCCCCCGGGCGATATCAGCGGGATAATAGGTATCGGTCAACTCGCACGGCTCGTCATCGAGATACATGATCCTCCGCCGCACGACGACCTCTTGCCCTTCAGGCACACCGAACAGCTCCGCCACGTCGGCCGGCGCCACCACCACTCCGGCGTGGACGATGCGCTGACTGCCCCGACGCCCTTGGGCCGCGGTTTCGGTGGCCCACGCGTCGCGTGCCCCCTCCTTGCCCCGCGCCAGGTACGAGGCCGAGGCACTGACCCAAACGCTGTCGCTCACGGCATCCTCCGCACAGCCGACGTCTCCGAACCTTGCTGCTTTACACAGTAAGCCACTCGGTCACCTCGCCGCATTTCGCGAATAGCAGTAGTGTCGCCGAATGTGGGCCTTGGAAAGGACGGTGGGCAATGCACTGCTTCATGGGGTGCCGCTAGGAAGGGAGTTCTGCGTACGGCTCGACATGGATGGCTCATTGGTTCGGTTGGAGGTCCGGGACAGTGGCGAAGGGCGCCCTGAGGTCCGAACTTCCGGTGCCGACGAGGAGACCGGTCGCGGGCTGCTCCTGGTGGAGGCACTGGCAGATGACTGCGGCGTGACCGAACACGTCGTCGGCAAGTCTGTATGGCTGCATTTCAAGCTCAAGCCCGAACTGGAAGGAGCCGGGTGAATGGAAACCTTCGAACGCGCCCGCCTGGACGCCTACTTCGGTCGGATCGCTGCGCGCTTCAAACCCGCTGAGCGCCCGGCAGCGTTCCTGATCACACATCTGCTCCCGGAGCGCCCTGCGTTCGTACGCAGCGTGGCGAGCGTGACGGATCTGCGAGCTGTGTTGCCCAAGCCGAAGTCCGTACGGGCCGAGGCGCGGCACCAGGTCGAGGCGGAGGGACACTCATGCGACACGCTCTCGCGTGAGCTGTTCTCGGACACCGACCGCGCCGTGCGGTATATCGAGGCGCGCGCCGCAGGTCGCCCCGTCGTGCTGTTCGATGTCGGCGGTTACTTCACCTCGGCCCTCGCCGGGCTGTGTGACCACTTCTCCGGTCGCATCCTGGGCGTGGTCGAGGACACCGAGAACGGACACAAGCGGTACGCAGAACTCGACAAGCTGCCGTGCCCGGTCGTATCAGTGGCGCGCTCGCCCCTCAAGGACCCGGAAGACTTCCTCGTCGGGCAGTCGGTCGTCTTCTCCACCGAGGCCCTGCTGCGCAGCCGCGCCGACATCCTGCACGGTCGCCCGGCCTTGGTGATCGGCTTCGGCAAGTTGGGCAGCTCGATCGCCCGCCTCCTGCACGCCAAGGGCATTCGGGTAACCGTCTACGACATCGACCCCGTGCGCCGTACTCAGGCTCTGTCGCAGGGCTTCGCCGTGGCCCGCGACCGCGCAAGCGGCCTGGAGGACGCTGGGCTCGTACTGTGCGCGACCGGGTCGCTGTCACTGCGCGGCGAGGACTTCCCGCGGCTACGCAACGGCACCTATGTGGCGACCGTGACAAGCAGCGAGGACGAGCTCGAACTCGACGGGTTACCGGAGGTCTACGAGCGCACCCGGACCGGCGAGCACGTCACCCGATACATGACGACCGGCCACTATTTTTACCTGCTCAACGGCGGCAACGCGGTCAACTTCCTGCATGGAGCCAGCGTGGGGCCGTTCATCTTCCTCGTGCAGGCGGAGATCCTGGCTGCTTGCGCCGTGCTCGCCCGCGGCGAGCTGCCCCCTGGCATGCACGAGATCAGCCCTGCCGACCGCGCCGCCATCGCGCCCGAGCATCAGCACGCCGACTTCCGATTCCTCTTCCGCACCTCGGCCGGTGTCGGCGAGCTCCAGACCGAGGAGGTCACCGCAGCAGCCTGGCGCGACGCCGAGACCATCGCGGACGAGACGCTGCGTACCCGGGTCAGGCAGGCTCTGCGCTGACCAGCCGCTTTGCCCGGCACTCCGTCCTTCGACCGCCGGCGGCCTCGTTCCCCGCGCGACTGCGGCCCACGCCCGCCCGCGCCGACCGGGCGGTGTGCACGGCGGGCGGCGCAGCGGGGGGGGACCAGGGCAGGCGGTGACGGCGAAGGGGGCTGTCAGCGGCGGGCGCGGCGGAGGGCGCGGGTCATCACGGGGGGCAGCAGATCGACCGCGAGGCGGCGGGCGGCAGCCGCGCGGGGCGGAGGCTTCCGGACGGCGGCACTCGCGGGAGAGGCGTGGCGCGAGACGGGCAGGGTGGGCGGGTCGGCCTTGCGCGCCCCCACCAGCAGCAGCCGTTGCCCGGCGACCTGCTGCCACTGCAACCAGCATTTGCCGCGTGCCCGCAGCTCCGAGTGGAGCGCGTCCTGCCAGGGGCGCGGGTCGCCCCAGGTGCCGTAGAACTTGTGGCTGGAGACGCACACCGGCCGCAGTCCGCTCTCCAGTACGGCCTGCCAGGTGGCGCAGGCGACACCTGGTGTGTGGTCGGAGCGGTAGTCGTCGAGGACGACGATCCCCTCGGGGCCGAGGGTGTCCCGCGCTGCGGCGATGTCCCCGTGCACATGTTCGTACAGATGTGAGGCGTCGACGTGGACGAAGCGGCAGCTGCCGTCCGCCACCTCGCCGGGCACCGCTGTGGTCGGCGCCTGCAGGATCCGCGGCAGTTCGTCGTGGAACGACAGATAGTTGGCCTCGAAGGCGCGCCGGGTGAGTGTCGAGTAGGAGTGCCGCATCTCGCGCCCGTTGGCCTCGTCGGGTGCGGCGTCGGAGTCGAACAGGTCGCAGACGGTGAACCGTTCTTCCGGAGCGTCCAGGTAAGCGCCCATGAGCACGGCGCTCTTGCCCAGGTAGGCGCCCATCTCCAGCAGGTCGCCGCGGTGCCGGAGGTCCCGCTGCCGGGTCAGGAACCAGTCGAAGAGGACGAGGTCCGTCCGGTAGAACCAGCCGGGCACCTCGTCGAAGGTCCGGGGCTGGGGCAGACCCTGGGTCTCGGCCGGGGGAGCCTGACCGGACGTGGCTGTGGTCGTCATGGGGAGGGGGTCTCCTTGGGACGGGTGCGTGCGTGGGGTCCACGGCCCTGTATAGGGCGCCGGGGCGATCCGGCGCACGCCCCGGCGCCCCCGATCGGCAGAGCTTCGGCGCACCGCCGTCCGGCAGCCATACGGAGTTCAGCCGCCGTTCCGGGCCCCACCCGGCCCGCCGGCCCCGGCCGCCCGGGCCGCCGCCGACCAGCCGCCGACCGCGGGCCGGCCGACCGCCGGAGGCCGGCCACCGGACGCGGACCGGCCGCCCGTCCCGTGCGGCGCCGCCGCCCTGGGCACCCGCTCCCCGGCTGCCGCCGTGTCGTCCGGTGCTTCCTCGTCCGCCCGGCCCGGGCGTCCGCGCAGCCAGCCGGGGAAGGGCGGTTCGACCAGCGGCCACAGCACCTTGCGCACCTGCGGCAGCCCGAGCAGCACGGCGAGCCCGCCCGCCAGCACCGTGGTGCCCACCACGGCCAGCAGGCCCCCGGTGAGCACCGCCTCGTACCCGCCGGCCTTCTCGACGGCCTGGACGACGAGCCCGTGCAGCAGGAACGGGTACAGCGCACAGGCGCCCAGCACGGTGTATCCGGTGCGATGGGCGGGGACGAGCGCGAGGAAGGCGGCGACGAGCACCGCCCCGACGGCGAACAGCGCCAGCCGTACGCCCACGTACAGCAGTGGCCGCAGGCCCAGCTCGTGGGCGCCCGCCTCCATCAGCAGCCACTCGCGGTCCACCCGGGGCGCCGCCCACCAGGCGCCGACCGCGGCGGCGGCCATCACGGGCAGCGCCCATCTGCGCGCGGCGCGGTGCCGCAGCGGGCGCAGCTGATCGCCGCGCAGCCGCAGCCCCAGGACGAACCACGGCCAGTACATCAGCAGCTGGGGCAGCGCGAGCTCCTCCCCCAGATCGGTGAAGCCGGCCGCGACGGACAGCGCCGCGGCGAAGGCCACCGGCCAGCGGACGGCACGCCACAGGGGTGCGGTCAGCCGCCAGACGAACAGTGCCGCCAGGAACCAGCACACGAAGGCGGGCCGGGTGGGGGAGACGGTGAAGGGCCGGTCCCAGAAGAGGGTGTGCATCCCCGCGTAGGCCGCCTCGAAGACGAGATAGGGCACCAGTACATGGGTCAGCAGTCTGCGGACCTGGTCGGGCCGTCCGGTGAAGCTTCGCGACAGGTGGCCGCACAGCAGGACGAGCGCCGGCAGGTGGAAGGAGTACAGCAGCAGGGAGGCGGCCTCGACACCGCGCATCGCGTCGGCGACGGGGGCCCAGTTGTGCCCGAGGACGACGAGCACGACGAGCAGGAACCGCGCGTTGTCCAGGAACGGGTCGCGCATGCCCGCCCGGCCCACCGCCGAGGCTCCGTGCGGTCGGCGCAATCGCGTCCGTCCGCCCGGGAGCGCCCCCGCCGGGAGCTGCGCGCCAGTACGGGCGTCCCCGCGCGTGTCACGCGGGCCTTCCGCCGCCCACGCGTCCCCCGCCGCACCCCGGCGGGCCCGCGGGCGGCGCCGGGTGCCCGAGGAGGGCGGTGCGGAAGCGGGCGCGGGGAGCCCGGAGCCGGGCGGGGGCGTTCCCGCGGGTGCCGCGCCGGGGGCGTCGTCCGCCGTGCCCGCCCCGGCTTCGGGCCCCGCTTCGGTGAGGAACGGCGCAGGCTGCGCGAAGGGCCCCACGGTCGACACCGTCGGGGCCGACCGGGCCGCGGCGAAGTGCTCCGGCGGCGCCCCGCGCGGCGCCGCCGCGGTGGGCGAGGAGGGCCAGGTCGCGGCGCCGTGCGCCGCGCGACCTGGCGTCGCGAAAGGGTCGGTGAAAGGGTCCCAGGCCATCACGCCGTCCTTGGCTCACTCGTTCCGGGCGAGCCCCGCCGGCGCCGCGGCCAGGTGAGGCCCGGCACCGGTGGCTCGATGAGGGGCCGCGCGAGCCGCCGTACGGGCGCGGTCGACAGCAGTACCGCGACGGCGGCTCCACAGGCCGTCAGCAGGGCGGCGCCGAGCGGGCCCAGCGGGCGCAGCGGCGCATCCCAGCCGTAGGCGTGTGCGGCAGTGGTCAGCAGTCCGTGCAGCAGGTACGGGTAGAGCGTCACGGCCCCGAGCGCCGTCAGCCATCGGGCGCGCCGGGGCACCAGGGCGAGGAAGGCGCCGGTCATCAGCGCCGTCACCGCGAACAGGCCGATCCGTACCAGCAGATAGGTCGAGGTCCCCACGCCCAGCTCGGCCTGCCCGTGGCTCATCCACAGCCAGTGCACATCGGTGCCCGGCGCCAGCGCGTACGCCGCGACGCCGCCCGCGACGAGCACCGGCGGCGCGCACCAGCGCAACAGCCCGCTCGTACGCAGCAGCGCGAAGTGGGCCGGCCGCAGGGTCAGTCCGAGCACGAACCACGGCAGGAACATCAGTACGCGGGGCAGGGCCAGATCGTGTCCCACGGTGGAGGTGCCCGCCGCGAGCGAGACGAGTGCGGCCACCGGCAGCGGCCAGGGGATCACCCGCCAGAGCGGCACGGTCAGCCGCCAGACGAAGAGCGCGGCCAGGAACCAGCACACGAACGTGGGTTCGGTCAGGGTGAGCCGGAACGGCTTCCCCCAGGCGGCGGCCTCCACCGCCGCGTAGAGGAGCTCGAAGACGAGGTAGGGCACCAGGACCCCGGCCAGCAGCTTGCGCAGCTGCGCGGGACGCCCGGTGAACCCGCGCGAGAAGTAGCCGCTCAGCAGGATGAAGGCGGGCATGTGGAACGAGGAGATCCACAGGTAGGCGGCCTTGACGGTCCGGGACCCCTCGACGAGCCCCATCGGCCAGGTGTGGCCGACGACCACCAGCACGATCAACAGGAACTTCGCGTTGTCGAGAAACGGATCCCGCGCCGTGCGGTCGGCTCCTTCGGCCTCCCGCCCGGCCACGTCGGAGCCCACGGCGCCCGGCACACCGGGCGCCGCCACGGCCGTCTCGACGTCGCCCCCGGCCCCGGCTCCGGTCCAGGCCCCGGTCCCGGTCCCGGTCCCCGTTCCGCCGTCGGCGCGGAGGCCGGCGGCGTCCGCGGGCAGGTCGCGGTCGGTGTGCTGTTCGGCCTCCGCGGGGTGTCCGGCGGCGGGGGGCGCGGCCGTGCCGTCCGTGGGCGCGTCGGGGCCGCCCGGCGGCAGGTCGGAGCCCTCCGCGGGCACGCCCGTGCCCGCGGGCCGGCTGCTCCCGGTGCCGCCCGGTCCAGCTGGGTCGATGATCTTCGAGGCCATTGATCGGACAGTAAGCGCGGTTTGGCCTCATCTGTTCGCGGCATGCCGCTGCGGGGGCCGAATGAGGGACATACGAGTGTTAAGAACGCATCCTCTCCCCTTTCACACCTCAAATAGTCGGTGGAAAACGGCTGATTTCGGGCAGCACAGTGCAGAAGCGAGCACCAGAGAGAAGGGGAGGCCGCAGATGAAGATCGTATTCCTGCTGGACAATGCCTATGGGATCGGCGGGACGATCAGGTCGACGGTGAACCTTTCCGGAGCGCTTGCCGAACGGCACCAGGTGGAAGTGGTCAGCCTCCGACGGTCACGCCAGGAGCCCGCACTCACTTTCGATCCGCGCGTCACCCTGACCTCCCTCATCGACCTGCGCCGCTCCTCCCCCCACTACGACGGGGACCACCCCGACCACCACCGACGCAGCGAACGCTTCACCGAGGGCCGCGACCACTTCGAACGCGGGATCTCCACCCGGCTGGGCGACCTGCGGATGAAAGAGTTGCTGGAGACTCTGGAGGCGGACGTCGTCATCGGCACCCGGCCGAAGATCAACGACTATCTCGCCGCGTACGGCACCGACCGTTATGTGCGCATCGGGCAGGAACACCTCACCCACACGATGCACAGCGACCACATCCGCACCCACCAGGACGCCGCCCTCGCACACCTGGACGCGTTCGTCACCGTCTCCTACGCGGACGCCGCCGACTACCGCGCCGCACTCCCCGACGTGCGGACCGAGATCGTCTGCGTACCCAACGCGGTACCCGAGCCGCAGGTCGAGCCCTCCGACGGACGGACGAAGCTCATCGTGGCCGCGGGCCGGCTCATCAAGGTCAAGCGGTACGACCGGCTGCTGCGCGCATTCGCGCTCGTCGCGGACAAACACCCCGACTGGTCCCTGCGGCTGTACGGGCGGGGCCCGCAGCAGGACGCGCTGCGGGCCACCCTGGACGGACTCGGCCTCTACGACCGCGCGTTCCTGATGGGCGCCCACTCCCCCATCGAGACGGAGTGGGCGAAGGGCTCCATCGCGGCCGTCTCCTCCGACGCGGAGTCCTTCGGTATGACGCTGGTGGAGGCGATGCACTGCGGCGTCCCGGTCGTCAGCACCGACTGCCCCTACGGACCGGGCGAGATCGTCTCCAACGGCAAGGACGGGCTGCTCGCCCCGCTCGGCGAGCGTGAGGAGACGACCGTACGCGGCTACGCCGACGCCCTTCTGCACCTCATCGAGGACCCGGCCCTCCGCGCCGACATGGGCGCGGCAGCCCTGCGGAAGGCGGCCCGCTACAGCCCCACTCGTATCGCGGGTGAGTACGAGGACCTGATGTCCCGCCTGCTGGCGGGCCGACCGGGTACGGGAGCCACCGCAACCGCCGCCCCGCCCGGGCCCGGACGGACCGGCGCTCCGGACCGTGAGCCCGCTCGGCAGCGTGGGCCGAGTGCGCCGAGTATGCCGAGTACGCCGACTACGCAGTCGCTGTCACGGGGCGGCGGCGCTCCCGTCGCGCGCCGTGGCCCGCGCGCGCGCCTCGTACGGACGGCGCGCCGCCTCGTACCGCGCGCACTCCTACCCGTCCTGCGTCCCCTCGTACGCACCCTGCGGGGCAACCGGTCCGGGGGGCGGCCGGGTGCCGCGACCGGGATGCCGCGCCCGCTCGCCCACGTCCGGGTCGAGCAGGACGGCACGGTGCTGGTGCGACTGCGCGCCGACTCCCTCCCCAGGGGCGCCGCGGTGCTGTCACTGCGCCCCCGGCACCGGGACGGTGCGGAACCGGTCCGCGTCCCGCTGCCCTCCCGCGACCAGGCGGACGCGGACGGCTGGGTCGAACTCCGGCTGGCCCGCACCGAGGTGGAACTGTTCGAGGCGCGGTGGGACGCCTACGTGGAGCGCACCTCGAACGGCGGGAGCAAGCGGGTCAGGGCCCTCATGGTGGAGACGGCACGGTTGCTGTCCATGCCCGCGCCGCTGACCTCGAACGGCACGCTCCAGCCGTGGATCCCGTACGCCACCAGCGACGGCTTCCTCGCCCTTCGCGCCTGGTCCCGTGCCCGGCATGCGGAGGTCACCTCGATCGAACTGGGCGAGCACGGCTACGCACTCACGGCGAGGCTGTACGGGAAGGGACCGGACCTCGCCCTGTCGCGGCGCACCATGGAGCTGTCCGGCGGGCCCGTGCTGATGGCGGTGCCGCGCGACAACCCGCGCCAGGCCTTCGAGTTCCCCGGCCGCCGGGGTGCCGAGGGGGAGAGCCCCACCGTCCACCTTGAGCTGCCCTTCGAACTGCCCGTCGCGTTCGCCGACGGTTCCCCGGAGGGGGTGTGGGACCTTTGGCTGCGCCCCGGCCCGGGGCCCGAGCGGGTGCGGCTGGGGCGGCTGCTGGGGGATCTGGCCGACCGCAAGAAGACGGACGTCACCCCGCAGACGCGGCTGGGCGGCACCGACCGGGCCGTCCAGCTGTACTTCTCCCTCAACAACAACCTCGTCCTCAGCCTGCGGACGCCTACCGCACACCCGACGGAACCCGCCGAACAGCCGGGGCGGGCGGCCACGCCGGACAGCGCCGCCGCACCGGACAGCGCCGCCGCGCCGGACAGTGCCGCTTCCGCCGAGGCGCGGAGCCGTCAGAGCCGCTCGTCCTCCACCAGCGCCTCCGCCGGCGCCTGAGCCTGCCCGGACTCCGCCCCAGGGTCCTGCACGCACTCCGCGGGGGCGGGGCCCGCGCACTCACCCTCCTGCTGTGCGCGGGCGGTACGCATACGGCGTTCGCGGGCCTCGGCCTCCCGCTCCAGGTCCCGCACCGCGCGGTTGAAGCGGACGAGCGAGGGCGGCTCGGCCGGACCGAGCAGCCGCACCTTCAGCGCGGCGCGCGCCGGGGCCAGCGTGTCCTCTTCCGGATGGCGTACGGAACGCAGCAGTTGCGGGATTCCCGAGCCGTCCGGGCCGAGGATGGTCGCCGCGCGGACGGTGGGGCAGGCGGAGCGGAAGCCCGCGTCGTCCATACCGCTGGTGTTCGCCACCGCGTACGGCTTCTCGCTGGTGAGGTAGTCGGAGACGACGGACGAGACGTCCGAGACCAGCACGTCGGCCTCGTTGAAACAGCTGAACAGTCCGGGCCGCGTACCGGTGATGACGCGGTGCTGCCAGGCCGGCTGTGCCGCCCAGTACGTCTCCTCCCACACCCGGAGGGCCTCGGCCGCCGCCTGGGCGCGACCCGGCTCCGGCGCCGGCTGGCGCAGCATCCGCTCCACCTCGTCGGTGTGCCGGCCGAAGTCCACCCGGGTCAGCGCCGCCAGTTCGCGGTCCGCCTGCGCCAGCGCGGCCACCGCCTCCCGGTCCGGCTCCTCGCCGTCCCGCTCGGCGTTGGCCTCCTGGAGCAGTGCGCGGATGCGCAGATCGGCCGCGCCGGCCCGCGGGTCGACGGTGCCGGTCATCGGGTGCGGTTTGTAGAGCAGCCGTACCTTCGGGTCCGCCAGCAGCGCCCTGAC
Source organism: Streptomyces smyrnaeus (assembly GCF_017676345.1). Lineage (GTDB taxonomy): Bacteria > Actinomycetota > Actinomycetes > Streptomycetales > Streptomycetaceae > Streptomyces > Streptomyces smyrnaeus. Next base: position 114,550 of record NZ_JAFFZM010000020.1, read on the forward strand.
GATGTTCTCGCCCGCCATGAGCACGGAGGTGTTGCCGGGGTCGTCGGTGAAGCCCTCCCAGGTGGGGGCGTAGAGCACGGTCAGATATCCGGTGCCGTTGCCCACCGGGCGGGCACCGGCGGGCTGGATGGGGGCGAGCTGCGGGCGGCCGACCTCCACCACATCCTTGTCCTCCACCCCGATGCACGCCCGCGCGTACCGCTCACGCGCCGCCTCACCGGCGACCCACACCTGGTCGTACGCCTTGGCGTAGGGGTTGCAGGAGGCGAGCTTGTCGGACTCGCCGTGGTTGATGAAGGCGTGCTTGAGGGTGGGGATGCGCAGCACCTGGGCCGTCCTGCCGGAGTTGGCCGGGTGCAGCAGCACCTTGAGCGTGGAGTGCTCCAGCCGCATCAGATGCGACACCTTGGGGATGCACACGATCGGGATGTCGGTGGTCTCGATCTTCTGCACCATGAACCGCTCCCGCAGCACGATCAGCGGCCTGCCGTCCAGCTGGGCCAGGGTGCTCAGCCACATGTTCGCCTGGTACGCGGAGGAGGCACCGCCCGAGAAGTACATGCCGACGGTCGGCCTGTACTGCGCCAGCCAGTTGTCCAGCCACGCCACCGCCTCCTCCTCGCCGACCACCCGCTTGCCCGGCAGCAGCCAGGTGGCCAGCCACCCGGTCCCGGCCAGCACCCCGGCACAGCAGCACCAGGCGACGACCAGCGCCCACACCAGATCGCCCGTCACCGCAGCGGCGCACATCGCACCGGTCGTCAGCGCGGAGACGCCCGTCAGCCGCAGCGTCTCCCGTTCGGCGAACAGCGCGGGCGGTGAGGGGGTCAGCCGCAGCGCCGAGGCGTCGATGTTCCGGGTGACCACCGGCAGCCTGCGCCCGCTGCGCACCGCCTCCGCGACCGACTGGCAGCCGAAGTGCACCGTCCAGCACAGCAGCAGGGCACCCAGCAGCAGCGCGCCGGCGCCGCCCGGCCGCAGCACATCCAGCCTGCCCAGACCGCCGAGCAGCAGGGCGTCCCGCACCAGCTGCCGTGCGGGCGGGGTGAGCTGTGCCTGGCGCAGCTCACGTGTCATGCGCCTCGCACGGACGGACAGCAGCGCCTCGGTCAGCAGGCCCAGGCCCGCACCCGCGACGACGAGCGCCACGTGGCGCTGCGCGATGCCCAGCATCTGGAGCAGGTAGCCGACGGTGAGCAGCAGCAACGCGCCGGCCGCGCTGGTCCTGGACCGGACCAGCGCGGCACGGCGTTGACGCCCCAGCACGTCGTCCACCAGCGCACCCACCCTTTGACGGTAGGCAGCACCCGGCGGCACGTCGCGCCGCGCAGGGCCGAACGTGTCACCGCCGTTGTGGCTTTGGGGGCACCTCCCGGCCGGAGGCTGGGGGAGCAGTTCCCCGCGCCCCTTATGGGGCAGCCCCCATTGCCGGGCACCCGGAATGAGGCCTCAGCGGTTGCTGCGCAGCAATGTGCGCATCGTCCGCATCGCCACCGACAGGTTCGCCAGGTCGAACGTCTCCGAGGCCTGGATCTCGTCCAGCGTGGCCCGGGCACGGACGAGGATCGCGTGGTTCTTCTCCTCCCACGCCTCGTACCGCTGCTCCGCCGTCGCGGCACCGTCACCGGCCGCCAGCACATCGGCCGTCAGCAGCTGGTGCGCCGCGTAGAGGTCCTCACGAATGGAGGAGCGGGCCATCGACTGCCAGCGGTCGGCACGCGGCAGCTCGCTGACGCGCCCCTGCAGCTGGGTGATGCCCAGCCGGTCGGCCAGATCGAAGTAGACCTCGGCGACATCCATCAGGTCCGTGTCGGTACGGCCCTCGACGGCCACCACGTCGAGCGCGGAGAACGCCGCCGCCGAGCCGGCGATACGCAGCGCCAGGTCCGCGGGGACACCCGCACCCGACAGCTTGTCGTAGACCCGCTGGTGCCACTTGAGGTCGTCGCCCTTGAGCAGCTTGGGCAGCTCGGCCCAGACCGTCTCGACCCGGTCGGCGAACAGCTCGATGGTCTCCGCCAGCGCCAGCGGCTGCGGACGGTTGTTGAGCAGCCAGCGGGTGCCGCGCTCGACGAGCTGCCGGGAGCGCAGCCGGATGTCGGTCAGCACCCCGGCCGCCACCTTGTTGTCCAGCGACTCGACCTCGTCCCAGATGTCACCGAGCCGGAAGATGGCCCGCGCGGCGGTGTGGGCGCGCACGATCTCCTCCGTGGAGGCGCCGGACTCCTCCATCATGCGGTGCACGAAGGTCGAGCCGGAGACATTGACCGTGTCGTTGACCAGCAGCGTGGTGATGATCTCGCGGCGCAGTGCGTGGTTGGCGATCTGCTGGCCGAACCGCTCGCGCAGCGCCTCGGGGAAGTAGGCGTACAGCAGCCGTTCGAGGTAGGGGTCGTCCGGCAGCGAGGTGCTGATCAGCTCGCCGGTGATATTGATCTTGGTGTAGGCGAGCATCACGGCGATCTCCGGCTGGGTCAGCCCCTGGCCGTTGCCGCGCCGCTCCCGGATCTGCCGGTCCGAGGGCAGGAACTCCAGCGCCCGGTCCAGCTTGCCCTCCTTGGCCAGTCGGCGCATCTGCCGCTGGCTGGCCAGCAGCAGGCTGGGGGCCTGGGCGAGCGAGTTGGCAAGCGCCGCGTTCTGCGCGTAGTTGTTGCGCAGCACCAGCTCGCCGACCTCGTCGGTCATCTCGGCCAGCAGGGCGTTGCGCTGCTTGACGGTCATGTCGCCGTCCGACACCACGGAGTTCAGCAGGATCTTGATGTTCACCTCGTGGTCGGAGGTGTCCACACCGGCGCTGTTGTCGATCGCGTCGGTGTTGATCCGGCCGCCGTTGAGGGCGAACTCGATACGGCCGAGCTGGGTGCAGCCGAGGTTGCCGCCCTCACCGACGACCTTGACCCGCAGGTCCTGGCCGTCCACCCGGATCGCGTCGTTGGCCTTGTCACCGACGTCCGCGTTGCTCTCCGTCGACGCCTTGACGTAGGTACCGATGCCGCCGTTCCACAGCAGGTCGACGGGGGCGCTCAGAATGGCGCGCATCAGCTCGGCGGGGGTCATCTTGGTGACGCCCGCCTCGATGCCCAGCGCCTCGCGCACCTGCGGGGTGATCGGCACCGACTTGGCGCTGCGCGGGTGGATGCCGCCGCCGGCCGAGATCAGTTTGGCGTCGTACTCCGCCCACGAGGAGCGGGACATCTCGAACAGCCGACGGCGCTCGGCGTAGGAGGTGGCCGCGTCCGGGTCGGGGTCGAGGAAGATGTGCCGGTGGTCGAAGGCGGCCACCAGCCGGATGTGCTCGGAGAGCAGCATGCCGTTGCCGAACACGTCGCCCGACATGTCACCGACACCGACGACGGTGAACTCCTGCGTCTGGGTGTCGTGGCCCAGCTCGCGGAAGTGCCGCTTGACCGACTCCCAGGCGCCCCGGGCGGTGATGCCCATGCCCTTGTGGTCGTAGCCGGCCGAGCCGCCGGAGGCGAAGGCGTCGCCCAGCCAGTAACCGTAGGAGACGGCGACCTCGTTGGCGATGTCGGAGAAGGTGGCGGTGCCCTTGTCGGCCGCGACGACGAGGTAGGTGTCGTCCTCGTCGTGCCGCACCACGTCCTTGGGGTGCTCGACCTCACCGGCGACCAGGTTGTCGGTGACATCCAGCAGCCCGGAGATGAACGTCTTGTAGCAGGCGATGCCCTCGGCCTGCCAGGCGTCGCGGTCGGCGGCCGGGTCCGGCAGCTGCTTGCCGACGAAGCCGCCCTTGGCGCCCACCGGCACGATGACGGTGTTCTTGACCTCCTGCGCCTTGACCAGGCCCAGGATCTCCGTACGGAAGTCCTCGCGCCGGTCGGACCAGCGCAGACCGCCGCGCGCCACCTTGCCGAACCGCAGGTGGACGCCCTCCACGCGCGGCGAGTACACCCAGATCTCGTACTTGGGGCGCGGCGCGGGCAGGTCCGGGATCGCCTGCGGGTCCAGCTTCATCGACACATAAGTGTGCGGCTCGCCGTCGCTGCCCCGCTGGAAGTAGTTGGTGCGCAAGGTGGCGTTGATGACGGTGAGGAAGGAGCGCAGGATGCGGTCCTCGTCCAGGCTCGCCACCTGGTCCAGCGCGCCGTTCAGCTCCTCCAGGATGCCGTCCGTCAGCTCGTGACCCGCCCACCTGCGTGCCGGGTCCAGCCGGGCCTCGAACAGATTGACCAGCAGCCGGGTGGTGTGCACGTTCCCGCGCAGCGTGTCCTCGATGTAGGACTGGCTGAAGGTCGCGCCCGCCTGCCGCAGGTACTTCGCGTACGCGCGCAGCACCATCGCCTGCCGCCAGGTCAGCCCCGCGGAGAGCACCAGCGCGTTCAGCCCGTCGTTCTCCGCCCGGCCCGTCCACACCGCGGCGAAGGCCTCCTGGAAGCGCTCGCGCGTCTCCTCCTCCAGCCCGCGCATGGCCTCCGGCATCCGCAGCCCGAAGTCGTAGATCCAGGCGTGCGAGCGGTCGGCGCAGCGCAGCTCGTACGGCCGCTCGTCCACCACCTCGACACCCATCGCCTGCAGTCCCGGCAGCACGGCCGAGAGGGAGACGGGGCTACCGGTCCGGTACATCTTGAAGCGGCGCTCACCCGGTCCCGCGCCGACCGGCTCGTACAGGCTCAGCGAGAAGTCGTTCTCCTTGCCTCCTTGCACCAGCTGTTCCAGGTGCTGGAGGTCGGCGACCGCGGCGCGCGGCGGGAAGTCGGCCTTGTAGCCCTCGGGGAAGGCATGCCCGTACTTCTGCGCCAGCTCGGCGGCCTGCTCCTCCCCGCACTCGGCGACCAGCGCCTCGCTGAAGCCGTCCGCCCACGAGCGCGCCGCCTCGGCCAGCCGGGCCTCGATCCGCTCGATCTCCGCGTCCGTCAGCTCCGCGAGCTGGGCGCCGGGCTTCACCCGGATGACGAAGTGCAGCCGGGAGAGCACCGACTCGGTGTTCCACGCGGTGAAGTCGACGCTGGTGCCGCCCAGTTCCTCGGTGAGGATCTCCGTCAGCCGCAGCCGCACCGCCGTCGTGTAGCGGTCGCGGGGCAGGTAGACCAGCGCCGAGTAGTACCGGCCGTACTCGTCCTTGCGCAGGTAGAGCCGCAGCTTGCGGCGCTCCTGGAGGTAGAGGACGGAGGTGACGATGGACCGCAGTTCCTCGACCGAGGTCTGGAACAGCTCGTCGCGCGGGTAGGTCTCCAGGATCTGCAGCAGGTCGCGCCCGGCGTGGCTGTCGGGCGTGAACCCCGCGCTCTCCAGCACATCGGCGACCTTGCGCCGCACCACCGGGACCCGGCGCACCGACTCGGTGTAGGCGGCGGACGAGAACAGTCCCAGGAAGCGGCGCTCCCCGATCACGTTCCCCGCCTCGTCGAACTTCTTGACTCCGACGTAGTCCAGGTACGACGAGCGGTGAACGGTCGCCCGGCTGTTCGCCTTGGTGAGCACCAGCAGCCGGTGCTCACGCGCCTTGGCCCGGGCGTCGGCGGGCAGTCGGTTGAAGGACGGCGAGACCGGGTGGCTCTCGTCCGTGCTGCGCCGCGGATCGGCGCGCAGGATGCCCAGTCCGGTGCCCGGCAGCGGGGCGAGGCTCAGCTCCTCGCCTTCCTCGGCGTCGGTGCCCTCCTTCGCCTTGCCGCCTCGCCTGCCCGATCCCTTGCCGCCTTCCTTGCCGGTGCCGGTGCCGTCGACGTCCAGCTCGTACTCGCGGTAGCCGAGGAAGGTGAAGTGGTCGTCGGCCAGCCAGCGCAGCAGCTCCCGGGCCTCCTCGATCTCCTCCTGGGGGAGCTCGTCGGCGGGCTCGTCGGGCAGCTCGTCGGCGATCCGGAGGGCCGCGCCGCGCATCTTCTGCCAGTCCTCGACGGCCTCCCGCACATCGGAGAGGATCCGGCGCAGATCGGCGGCGATCTCCTTGAGGTCCTCGCGGTCGGTCTCGCGGTCGATCTCGACGTGGATCCAGGACTCGACCACCGCGTCGTGCGGCAGCTTCCCGCCCGCGGTCTGTCGGCCCTTGCCCCTCTTCCCGGGCCTGGCCTTCCCGCCCTCGGTGGCCGGTGTGTCCGGCAGCTGGGTGTCCGGCACCTGTGCGTCGTCCCGGCCGACGGAGAGCACTTCCAGCAGCTTCCCGGTCAGATCCCGGCGGACCACCATCTGCGGGTGGATCACCGCATGGATGCCGCGGCCCTGCCGGGAGAGCTCATTGGTGACCGAGTCGACCAGGAACGGCATGTCGTCGGTGACGACCTCGACCACCGAGTGCGTGCACGACCAGCCGTTCTCGTCGATCGACGGCGAGTACACGCGAACGTTGGCCGTGCCCTGCGGCCGCTCCTCGGCCAGACGGTAGTGGGCGAGCGCACCTCCGAGGATGTCGACCGGATCGCGGTCGGCCAGGTCCTCCGGCGCCGTGTGCAGGTAGTACCGCTGGAGATACGCGCCAAGGGCTCCGTCCTGGGGGCCGTCGGGCCCCTGGACCGGGTGGCGCCCCTGGGCCGGGCTCTGTTCAGCCACCCGGGCGGCTTCCGCCAGCCGCTCGGCTTTTGCTTCATCCAGCTTGCTCTGCATGTCCTCTGACTCCTGTCGCGCGCCGTTGCGTGACGTCGGGAAAATGAAGGCACGGCACCGGAATGAGACGGGGTGTCCGCTCGGGTCCGCTGCCGTGCCGGAAGAGACGACCAGCGGCGCCCGGCCCGCGATGCGGGGGGCGCTGTACGGAGGGGCGCCCGAGGGCAGATCCTCCGGTGGATATCGCGCTGATCACGTAGGTAAGGCTATCGCTCCCGGGCCCCGGCGCGTCATGGGCCTCATTTGTACAGATAGCGAGCACACCGAGATCATCTTCGCCGATCCGGCCACCTGGGGAAGGGCCGGGGAAACTCTTGGCAAAGCGGGATCCGGGGGCACGTCGACACAGACGGCACCGGCCCCCCGCGCGGTTCCCCGCGGAGAGCCGCGCGGAGGGCCGGTGACCTCGTTCCCCGCCACCCACTGCCGCCGACCGCCCTACGCCTGCACCCGGGCCGACTCCTCCCACGGCTGCGCCGCCAGCTGCTCCGCCGTCTCCACGGCCTCGTGCAACGTGTCGACCACCGGGACCCCGGCCTCCTCCAGACTGGCCCGGCTGTGCGAGCCACCGGTGAACAGCACCGCCCGCGCCCCCGCGTGCGCCGCCGCCAGCGCGTCGTCCACCGCGTCGCCGATCACCACCGTCCGGCCCGGCTCGACACCGGACAGCGCGGCGAGGTGTCGCACCATCTGGGCCGCCTTGCCGCCACCCGACGGACCGACCGCACCGTCCACCCGCACGAAGTGCCCGTCGACGCCGTAGGTGCGCAACAACGGCAGCAGCCTCTCGTGCGGCGCCAGCGAACACAGCGACTGGGTGCGCCCCGCCGCCTGCCGCGCCGCCAACAGCTCGGCGGCACCCTCGGCGAGCGCCGCGTCGGCGATACGGGCCCAGTAGTGCCGGTGGAAGGTCTCGTCCATGAGCTCCCACTCGCTGTCGGTGGGCAGCCGGCCGATCAGCCGCTCGTAGAAGCGCGGCACCGGGACGCAGTACAGCTCCCGGTATCTCTCCAGCGTGATGGCGGGAAGTCCGAGCTCGTCGAACGCCGCGTTCGTCGCGTCGAGGACGGTGTGGATGTCGTGCAGCAGCGTGCCGTTCCAGTCCCACACGATGTGTGCGGACTTCTGCTTTCGCCCCAAGACCATGCACCAGACGGTAGGAGAGAGGACTGACAGCGCGACACCGGTTTCTCCCGGCACTCCGTCGGCGAACGGGGAAAGCCGCTGGTCAGCCGCCGATGAGGGCGGGGATCTCCTGCGTCGCGAACCACAGCAGTTCATGGTCCTCGGTGCGGTCGACGACCTGCTGTGCCTTCTCGTCGCCGCTCGACGCGGCGGACAGCGCCCCGACGGCCGCTGTCACGTCGTCGACCGCCTCCTCGGCGTCGAGGTGGACGGCCGCCGCCTTGGTGAACGGGACGGCGGCGGTCAGCCGCACCCTGCCGACGATGCTCTCGTCCTCGTCCGCGCTCCGGGCGTCCCCGGCCGTCTCGTCGCCCTCGTCGGCCACGGCGACGGTGGCCTCGGCCGCCTCCGCCACGACGACGACCCGGCGCCGCGCGGCCTCGTACTGCTCGGCCAGCAGCCGGAGCGAGGCACCGGCCGCCTGCCGCAGCGCCGCGTACTCCAGCTCCTCCTCGTCCTCGGAGCCCCACCACGCGCGCAGTGCGGGGGTGACCGCGTATGCCTCGACGGGCGCAGGCCCCAGCTCACCCGCACCGTGTGCCTCGCTCAGCGCGGGCAGGGTCAGGGGGACATAGACACGCATGGGCTGCCGCTTTCGTGTATCGCCGGGGACCGTATGCCCCGTCAGCATACGGGCCGCACCCCCGCGCCGCCCTCCCCGGCGGCCTCACAAATCCGCAGGTGGGGGTGGTGCCACGTCAACGCACAACGCCCACCTGCACCAGATAGGGGAACTTCCCGGGACCCCCGGCCCACCCGTACCCGTGCGTTGCGGTGCGCCGCGCTCCGCCGCTACAACCATTGCCGTCCAGTCAGTTACCACCCGGTATCGATCTACCGGGCCCGGCACACCACCACGGGGGAGCCCATGACGACACCCGTCTCCGAGCCGGCATCCGGACGCCAACCGCGCAGGCGCACCGCGCGCACGGCACCTTCCCGGCCGCCGACCCGGCGCGACAGCCGCCGCCCCGCGGACGCCGCGCTGCGCGCCGCCGCACACCGCGCCCGTGAACGCCGCCCCCCGTTCTGGTTCGCCCATCGTCTGCTGCTGGTGCTGAGCGGTCAGTGCCCCGTCCACACGCTCCTCGCGTACGCCAGGGGCCCGGCCTACGACCGGCTGACCGCTCTCGCGCCGCTGGCCCCGCTCCGGCCCCGGGGCGCGGACCGTGCGGCGCCCGCCGTACTGGAGGCCCGCGGCACCCAGCCCCGGGACGGCGTCATCGAGGCCTTCGCCCGCATCTCCACCGGCGCCCACCAGCGCGCCATGGCCTTCCGCCTGGAGTGGTGCCCCGACGGCCGCTGGCGCTGCACAGCCGTCGAGCTGGACGTCAGCCGCTGACCGGCGGCCCTGGAAGTGCGCCCCCGTGCCAGCACGAAGGGCCGGACACCAGGTGCCCGGCCCTCATGCTTCGCGGCTACTTGCGCTTCTTGCGGCCCTTCTGGGCCTTGCGGCGCTCCGCGCGGGTGAGACCGTCCGCGGGCGAGCGGACCGGGCCACCGTCGGCGCCGTCCGCCGGGGCGCCGGTGTCCGAGGTGTCCAGGTCCCGCTCGACCACACCGCCCTCCGCGGTGGGAGCGGAGAAGTGCAGCCGATCGGGGCGCTGCGGCTGATCCAGCCCCTTGGCGTGGATGGCCGGAGCCGCACCGGCGGGCACCGCGTCGCGCGGGGCCTCCTTCTCCAGCGACGGCGCCGGGGCCGCGTCCTCGACCGGCACCTCCTCGACCTGCTGCTCGACCTGGACCTCCAGGTTGAACAGATAGCCGACGGACTCCTCCTTGATGCCGTCCATCATGGCCTGGAACATGTCGTAGCCCTCCCGCTGGTACTCGACCAGCGGGTCCTTCTGGGCCATCGCACGCAGGCCGATGCCCTCCTGGAGGTAGTCCATCTCGTACAGGTGCTCGCGCCACTTGCGGTCGAGCACCGAGAGCACCACGCGCCGCTCCAGCTCGCGCATGATCTCGGAGCCGAGCTCCTTCTCACGCTTGTCGTACTGCTCGTGGATGTCGTCCTTGATGGCCTCGACGATGAAGTCCGCCGTCAGCCCCTCGCGGTCACCGGCGGCCTCCTCCAGCTCCTCGATGGTCACCTGCACCGGGTAGAGCTGCTTGAAGGCGCTCCACAGCCGGTCCAGGTCCCACTCCTCGGCGAAGCCCTCGACGGTCTCGGCCTGGACGTACGCCTCGATCGTGTCGTCCATGAAGTGCCGCACCTGCTCGTGCAGGTCCTCGCCCTCCAGGACGCGGCGGCGCTCGCCGTAGATGACCTCGCGCTGCCGGTTGAGCACCTCGTCGTACTTGAGGACGTTCTTACGGATCTCGAAGTTCTGCTGCTCGACCTGGGACTGCGCGGAGGCGATGGCGCGGGTCACCATCTTGTTCTCGATCGGGACGTCGTCCGGCACGTTCGCCATCGACATCACGCGCTCCACCATCTGCGCCTTGAACAGCCGCATCAGGTCGTCGCCCAACGAGAGGTAGAAGCGGGACTCGCCCGGGTCGCCCTGGCGGCCGGAGCGGCCGCGCAGCTGGTTGTCGATCCGGCGCGACTCATGGCGCTCGGTGCCCAGCACATAGAGGCCGCCCAGCTCCTTGACCTCGTCGACGGCCGCCTTGACCGACTTCTCGGCCTTGTCCAGCGCGGCGGGCAGCGCGGCCGCCCACTCCTCCGGGTGCTCGTTGGGGTCGAGGCCGCGCTCGCGCAGCTCGTTCTCCGCCATGCCCTCGGCGTTGCCGCCGAGCTTGATGTCGGTACCGCGGCCGGCCATGTTCGTGGCGACCGTGACGGCCCCCTTGCGGCCCGCCTCGGCGACGATCAGCGCCTCGCGCTCGTGGTTCTTCGCGTTGAGCACCTGGTGCGGCACACCGCGCTTGGTGAGCTGCTTGGAGAGGTACTCCGACTTCTCGACGGAGGTGGTGCCCACCAGGATCGGCTGGCCGATCTCGTGCTTCTCGACGATGTCGTCGACGACCGCGTCGAACTTGGCGACCTCGGTGCGGTAGATCAGGTCGGCCTGGTCCTTACGGGCCAGCGGCCGGTTGGTCGGGATGGGGACGACGCCGAGCTTGTAGATCTGGTGGAACTCGGCGGCCTCGGTCATCGCCGTACCGGTCATGCCGGAGAGCGTCTTGTAGAGGCGGAAGAAGTTCTGGAGGGTGATGGTGGCGAGCGTCTGGTTCTCGTCCTTGATCTCCACCCCCTCCTTGGCCTCGATCGCCTGGTGCATGCCCTCGTTGTAGCGGCGGCCGGCGAGGATACGGCCGGTGTGCTCGTCGACGATCATGACCTCGCCGTCGAGAACGACGTAGTCCTTGTCGTTCTTGTAGAGCTCCTTGGCCTTGATCGCGTTGTTGAGGTAACCGACGAGCGGGGTGTTGACCGACTCGTAGAGGTTGTCGATGCCCAGCCAGTCCTCGACCTTGGCGACACCGGACTCGTGGATGGCGACCGTGCGCTTCTTCTCGTCGACCTCGTAGTCGCCCGTCTCCGGCTTCTGGGTGCGCGGGTCGCCGGGCTCGCCGCGCTCCAGGCGCTTGACGAGCTTCGCGAAGTCGCTGTACCACTTCGTGGCCTGGTCGGCGGGGCCGGAGATGATCAGCGGCGTACGGGCCTCGTCGATGAGGATGGAGTCGACCTCGTCGACGATGGCGAAGTTGTGGCCCCGCTGGACCAGTTCGTCCTTCGACCACGCCATGTTGTCGCGCAGATAGTCGAATCCGAACTCGTTGTTCGTGCCGTAGGTGATGTCGCACGCGTACTGCTCGCGGCGCTCGGCCGGGCTCATGTTGGCGACGATGCAGCCGACGCTCAGCCCGAGGAAGCGGTGCACCCGGCCCATCCACTCGGAGTCACGCTGCGCCAGGTAGTCGTTGACCGTGATGATGTGCACACCGTCGCCCGACAGCGCGTTCAGATACGCCGGCAGGGTGCCGACCAGCGTCTTGCCCTCACCGGTCTTCATCTCGGCGACGTATCCGAGGTGCAGCGCGGCGCCACCCATCAGCTGCACGTCGTAGTGCCGCTCGCCCAGCACCCGCTTCGCGGCCTCACGAACGGTCGCGAAGGCCTCCGGCATCAGGTCGTCGAGGCTCTCGCCGTCGGCGTACCGCTCCTTGTACTCGTCCGTGAGTGCCCGCAGCTCGGCGTCCGACAGGTCGACGAAGTCCTCTTCGATGGAATTCACCTGCCGCGCGATGCGGTCCAGCTTGCGCAGGATCTTCCCTTCACCTGCACGCATGAGCTTGCCGAAGACGGACACTTAGGGTGGCTCCTTGCCGGTCGGGCCTGGCACGGTCTGCACGGTCAGTGCGGATATCGGCGGTGATCACCGAGGTCCTCTCCTTGCCGAGGGCCTTTACCGCACCGGCCATCGTATGCGAGGGACGACTGCCCCTGTACCCCCAACGTGCCGGAGCCCTCGAAGGTGCCGGACAGCCCGGCGGCACAATCAAGCTATGGACCCCATCACACTGCGCACGGAGCGGCTCGTACTGCGCCCCTTCGAGGAGCGGGACGAAGCGGCAGTCGCCGAAGCGTGCGACGATCCGGACATTCAGCGCTTCGTGCCCGTACCTGAGCCCTACACGCTCAAGGATGCCGAGGAGTTCGTCCGGAACACGAGCCGGAACGGCTGGCGGGACGACACGATGTACAACTTCGGCCTCTTCACCCGCGACGGCGGTGGGGAGCCAGGCGGCGAGGCCGACGGGGAGGCGGCGGCCAGGGAGGCCGGCGGAGAGGCCGGTGGGGAAGGCGGCGTGTTGGTCGGCTCCATGGGGCTGGTGCGGCTGGAGCTGCTGCGCACCGCCGAGCGCCAGGCCGAGCTGGGCTTCTGGACAGCGCGCGGCCACCGGCGCAAGGGCTACACGGCGGAAGCCGGGCGGGCAGTCGTCGAGTGGGCCTTCAGCGCGCTGGGCGTGGAACGGCTGGAATGGGTCGCCCAGGTCGAGAACGAGGGGTCACGCGCCGTGGCACAGCGGCTCGGCTTCGTGGAGGAGGGCATCCAGCGGGCACGCATCGTGCACAGGGGAACACGCCGGGACGCCCGCATCGCCGCACTGCTCCCCTCGGACTGGGGGTACGGCCTGGAGACGCCCTATCTGCCCTCCCCGCGCTGACGGAAGTGCGCTGACGGAAGTGCGCTGACGGAAGTGCGTTGTCAGAGGCCCCACTTAAGGTGGGCCGCATGACGACTGGCCTGCCCTCCACAACTGTTCCGACCACCGCCGCCACCCCCGCCCCGCAGGTCTCCCTCTCCGCCGACGAGGCCCGGCGGATCGCTCTGCGGGCCCAGGGGCTGCTGGGTGCCCCGGACCGTCGGGCGGGAGTGCGCGGAATGCTGCGGCAGCTCGGCGCTGTGCAGCTGGACACGATCTCGGTGCTCGCCCGGTCACACGAACTGGTCCCGTTCGCCCGGCTGGGCCCGGTGGGACGGCAAGCGGTGGAGTCGGCCTACTGGTCGGACTCGCACAGCTTCGAGTACTGGTCGCACGCCGCGTGCGTACTGCCGATCGAGGAGTGGCCGCACTTCGCCTTCCGCCGCCGCGCCTTCCGCGACCGGGGGCACCGCTGGCACCGGATGCAGGACCGCGAGGGTTCCTGCGCCGCCGTCCGCGACCGGCTGAAGTCCGAGGGACCGCTGACCACCGCGGGCCTGGGCGGCGGCCGCAACGGCGGCGAGTGGTGGGACTGGTCCGAGAGCAAGATCGCGGTGGAGTGGCTGCTGGACATCGGCGAGGTCGTCGTCACCGAACGGCGCGGCTGGAAGCGCGTCTACGACCTGGCGGAGCGCGCCGTCCCCGAGGCGCTCTTCCACGACGAGCTGGACGATCACGAGTGCCTGCGCCGCCTGGTGACGCAGGCGGGCGCCGCGCTGGGCGTCGCCACCCGCGCCGACCTGGCCGACTACCACCGGCTCAAGGCCGAGCAGGTGGACGCCGTGCTGGCGGACACCGGGCTGGTCCCCGTCGAGGTGCAGGGCTGGCCCCGGCCCGGCTGGGCGGACCCGGCGGCGTTGGAGAGCACCCCGCGCGGCAGGCACCGCACCACCCTGCTCTCCCCCTTCGACTCGCTCATCTGGGACCGCCCCCGCACCGAACGCCTCTTCGGCTTCATACACCGGCTGGAGGCGTACGTCCCGAAGCCCAAGCGGGTGCACGGCTACTTCGCGATGCCCCTGCTGGCGGGCGGCAAGCTGGTCGGCCGCGTGGACCCGGCCCGGGAGGGCACGACGCTCGTGGCCCGCCAGCTCTCGCTGGAGAGCACGAAGGCCGTGGAGCCGATGGCCCGAGCCCTGGGCGAGGCCGCCTCCTGGGTGGGCTGCGACGCGGTACGGGTCGAGCGCTGCGACCCGGAAGAGCTGCGCCCCCGGCTGAGGACCGCACTGGACGAGCTGGGCCTCTGAGGCGCCGCCGGGGACGCATGAGAGGCCCTCGGGGCCGCGTGTGGAGCGCCGGGAGCGCCGGGCCAGGAGTGCAGCCGGGGCAGGGGTGCAGCCGGGACAGGGGTGAGAGGCGCCCGGGGACGCGTGTGTGGCACGGGGCGAGGCGTGAGGCACCGGGACGAGGCTGCGAGGCGCGGCCGGGGCAGGCATGGGGCCGGTCGACGCCTCAGCGGATTTCGAGGATCTTCTCGCGCATCGCGTAGACCACCGCCTCCATCCGGGAGTGCAACTGCAGCTTCTCCAGGATGTTGCGTACATGGTTCTTGACGGTGTTCTCGCTGATGAACAGCTCTTTGGCGATGTCCCGGTTGTTCATGCCCGTGGCCACCAGCTTGAGCACCTCCAGCTCCCGGTCGGTGAGCTTGGGCGCGGGCACCAGCTTGCTCTCGTCCGTGCGCTGGATCATGGATTTGAACTCGGTCAGCAGCTTCGCCGCCATGGACGGGCTGATCTGCGACTGGCCGTCGGCCACGGCCCGGATCGCCGTGGAGACCTCGTCCGTGGAGATCTCCTTGAGCAGATAGCCGGTGGCACCCGCCTTGATGGCGTCGTAGAGGTCCGCCTCCTCATCGCTGATCGTCAGCATGATGATCTTCGCGCTGGGGGCCACCTCCTTGATCGAGGTGCACGCCTCGATCCCACCCCGTTTCGGCATCCGGACGTCCATCAGCACGATGTCCGGCAGCAGGTCCGCCGCCTTGTCCACCGCCTCCGCGCCGTCCGCCGCCTCCCCGACGACCTGGATGTCCTCCTCCTGGGCCAGGACGATCTCCAGTCCCCGCCGGAAGAGCGCATGGTCGTCGACGACCAGCACCCGGATCGGCTCCTGCCGCCGCTCCCGCTCACACGGCTCGTCCTCCGCCCCCGGGCCCGGGTGTGCGTCGGGCATGGGCATCACGGGCCCGAAGCTGTCCACCATCGTTCCTCCCCCTGCACCCTGGTCTCCCACCAACCCCACTACGGCCAAAGGCGATTGGCGTGGGTCTTGATGTTACTCATGCCGGCGCCCCCGGCCGGGTCCGAGATCCGGCCGGGGGCGCGAACATCAAGCCGGTGGCGCACAGGGCTGCGCCGGGCACGTGCCGGGCCGCCCCTGGTGGGCTGTACCGGACTGCCGCCGGTCGGCGTCAGCCGCCCAGCGCCCCGCCCGCTCCGGGCGGCGGCTCCTGGATGAACGGATCCGGCTCCAGATGAATCACGCCGTAGTCGTATCCGTGCCGCCGGTAGACGACACTGGGCTGCTTGGTCTCGGAGTCGACGAACAGATAGAAGTCGTGACCCACCAACTCCATCTCGTAGAGCGCCTGGTCCAGCGTCATGGGTGCCGCCGCGTGCGTCTTCTCCCGTACGACGAGTGGTCCTTCGCCGCGCACCTCCAGCGGTCCCATCCTGGTGACCTTCGGCTGGCCGTCGGTCTCCGGTGGAGCGGCCACCGATCCGGCAGCCGCGTCGAGTTCTCCGTTGAGTTCCGACGCGAGGTGTGCGGTTGCCGCCGCGACGCTCATCGGTGCGCGGCTCCCGCCGCGGTGGACGCGACGCTTGTCGGCCTGCTTGCGCAGCCGGGCCTCCAGCTTGCCGGCGGCCAGGTCGAGCGCCGCGTACGGGTCGGAGGCTGCTGCCTCCGCACGAATGACCGGTCCACGCGTACGCAGGGTGATCTCCACCCTGTCGGAACGGTCGGCCTGCCGGGGGTTGTGCTCCTTGGCCACCTCGACCTCAAGGTTGATCACCTTGCCGTCGAGTTTCTGAACCTTCTCCAGCTTTTCGGCCACGTGCTTGCGGAACCGGTCGGGCACCTCTGTCTTTCGGCCCTTGACGACGATGTCCACGCAGAACTCCGTTCCCGGACAGTCCCACATTTCCGTGCGACCGTCCTTGGTGCACTGACGCCGGAGGCTCGGCCCTCCCGCCGTTGGCTCTCCGGCTCGAGGTCGGCTTGCGAGTTTCACCTCCTTCTCCCCCAGAGGGGAGATCGCCACCCAATCCGAACGTACCTCCAGTGGGGGAGGCGCGGCACCCCCTACCGACACGTACCTCCGATCAGGGGAGTCAATCCTCGTACCACCTGCAACGATGTCGGCAGTCCGATAGTTCCACCGCGGTCACCCGAGGCAACTTTGCGTGCTGCCCGATCACTCGTCCGAGCGGACCGCGAGCACCGCCGCCGACGTCACTCCTCCCAACGCCCGCGCCGCCTCCGCCAGCGACGCACCTGTTGTCATCACATCGTCCACCAGCACGACCCGGCCCGCACCCAGCAGCCGCACGCCGCCTGGCACCATCTCCAGAGCTCCGGCAAGATTCGCCGTCCGCTGCGCCGCCGTCAGCCCCGACTGGTCGACGACCCTGCGTCGTTGGCGCAGCACGGGCAGCACCCGTACAGCCATGCCCCGCCTCCGGAGCACCCGTGCGGCCTCCCGCGCCATCCGCCGTACCGGGTCGTGCCCCCGCCCCGCGACCGCCCGGCGCGTGGAGGGCACCGGCACGAGCGTGACCGGCACCCGGCGCCGTGGGGACGGGCCGCCGTCCCAGGAGGGCGGCCCGCGCCGAGCGGGGGCGGTGGGCACGGAGGCGGGCGCGGGGGTCTCCGGCACGTGCGAGGCCAGCAGAACGGCGCGGGCCAGCACCGCTCCCAGTGGCGCGGCCAGCCCGAGGGCACCGCGCTCCTTGTGAGCGAGCAGCGCGGCTCGGGCCTCGCCGGTGTATGTGAGCGCTCCAAACACCCGAGGCAGTCCGGACGGTACGCGCGAGGGCCACACCCGCCGCGGCACCGCGCCATTCAGCACGCTGCTGCACTCGTCGCACAAGCGGTCCCGCTCGCGCGGACGACCGCAACCGGCACACCCCATGGGCAGCACCAGACCTGCGATTTCCCGCCGAAGTCCCTGCCAGGACCTCGACATGACCCCACTGTGGCATCCGCGGCACGGCGCCACCACCCCTGTGGACAACTTCCTCAGCCACGCCTCACCCGGGGCGAACACCCGTGCGCAGGCAGGGAGTCCGCGCTGCTCAGCGACTCAGCGTCACAACGCCGCCGCGGCGCGACGGCTCGACCGGGCGACGGCGCGCGACCGGGCGACGGCATCCGACCGGGCAACCGGACGGCCGGGCTCAGCCGGGGTAGGCGGGGGCCGAGCCGGTCTCCGTCAGCATCCTCCAGTTCGCGTCGGGAGGCAGCCGCACGATCCCGTCCTCGGAGTCGGCCAGCAGCGGCTTGCTCTCGTCCTCGGACGCGGCGACTCCCGTCACATCGGTGATGCCGGGGAGCGTCGGCTGGTCCGAGACCGAGCCGTCGGTCTCCATGTACTGCAGTTGCTGGACACTCCCGGACTCGCGCCCCACCACCACGAGCCGGCTGCCGCCCGCCCAGGAGGCCGCCGATACGTCCACCAACTGAGGGGCGACCGGGCGCAGCTGCTCCACCGTCACCTGGGGTTCCTTCGTCGTGCCCCGGCGCACCACGCGCCCCAGCTGGAGGGAGGTGTGGCCGTCGCGCTCCCGGACCAGCAGCGCGATCCGCACCCCGTCGGAGGAGATCCGCAGCGACTCGATGCGCTCGCCCTTGTCCAGGTCCGGCACCCGTACCTCGTCGGGCCGTTCCTTGCCGCCGCGCAGCCGCAGCAGCCGGGGGTTGTCCGGGTCGCGGTCGGCCACCCACAGGTCGCCCAGCCCGTCCCAGCTGGGCGCCGTCAGCCGGTCGTTCTCCCGCTTGGCCTTGCTGGTGAGCACCGGATCGCCGAGCGCGGTGGCCGCGCTGCTCCCCTCCAGGGAGGCGACATAGAGTCCGCGCCGTCCGCGTGAGACGGCCGCACCCTCGCTCTCGATCCGGTTCACGGCGACGGAGCCCATCTCCACCTGGCCGCGGCCCAGCGGCCCTTCGACCGGCCGCGGGGGCTCGCCCTTGCCCCGGAAGGCGGCGACGCGGTGGTTCTCGTCGATGAAGTAGGCGTTCTTCGCGCTGCCGTTGAGCCGGCCCGGCTGGTAGGCGGCGACCTGTTCACGCGTCTGTGCGCACATCGCGCGGTCCTTGGGGCCCACCAGTTCGACCTTGCTGACCTTCGCCGAGGCCTGGTCCTGCACCGAGTACAGCACCTGCGCCGCCATCCGCACGCACCGCTTGCCCTCGGCCGTGGCCCCCCGGGAGTTCAGCCGCACCCGCAGCACGCCCGAGTCGTCCACCGAAAGGTGCTCCTTGGGCGCCAGACGGGTGCCTCGGGGGAACGAGGAGGTGACCACCGGGTCGATCCACCCGGACGGACCCTGCAGCAGCGCGGAGACCGTTTTGGTGACCGGGTCGATACGCCGACGTAGATAGACGGGATCGGCGACGAGCACATTCTGACCGTCCGTGATCGATTCCGCGTCCGGCCCGAGCCGTGCGTAGTAGTAGGTGTTGATGGGGCGGTAGATGCGCTGGAAGTCGGACTCGCCGAGCACGAGGCCGTCCGGCATCTCGTCGATGCGCCACTCCCCGTCCACCTTGGTCAGGTGGAAGACCTCGCTGTAGTCGCCCTTGGAGGGTGAGTAGGCGTGCTTGCTGTCCACCTCGGCCATCCGGGAACCGGAGACCTCCACGGAGTAGCCGTCCTCGACAGCCGTGCTGCGCCGCGGCGCCTTCCTGACGCTCGGCCCGTCCGAGAGAACCGTCGTCGACGCGAACGGGTCCCACCTACGGGCCAGGGAGCGCGTCAGATATTCGCGCGCCGTGGGGAAGGTGGCCTCGTCACTGGTCGTCGCCTCCAGGAACCCGCGCACGATCTGGGTGGGCGCCTCGCCCTTCTGCGGACTGACGCTGTAGACCCGCACCTGCGAATCGCCGTCGGTACGGTGCGAGGAAGTGACGTGCTTGACCTTGCCGCCGTCCGGCATCGACGCGCACCCGGCCAGCAGCATCCCGCACGCGGCGAGCACGACCAGCGCACGCTGCCGTCGCAGCGCGCCTCCGTTGCGCCTCATACGCCCCTCGGCGGCCCTCATGCCTGCTCCCCTCCGGAGCGTCCCGCTCGATCGTCGTTCCGCACGCCCTCGGGCATCCGGCCGGCCGCAACGGGCGAAGCGCCCAGCGGCGCGACCGGCCGTCCGCTCTCTCGTGCCCGCTCCCGCCTTCTGCGCGAGTCCTCGGGCTCCAGCCGCAGCGGCGACCCCCGCAGCGGCTCCCCGGCCGTGCAGGGCAGGACGAGCAGGAACTGCGAACCGTCCCCCGGCGCGCCCCAGGCCCGTAGCCAGCCGCCGTGCAGCCGGGCGTCCTCCAGCGCGATCGACAGTCCCAGCCCCGTGCCACCCGTCGTACGGGCCCGCGCAGGGTCGGCACGCCAGAAGCGGTTGAAGACGCGGTCGGCCTCGCCCTCCTTGAGACCGACGCCGTAGTCCCGTACCGCCACCGCCACCGCACCGCCGCCGGTCGCCAGCCGCACCACGACATCGCCGCCCTCGCCGTGCTCGACGGCGTTGTCCACCAGATTGCGCAGCACCCGCTCGACCCTGCGGCTGTCCACCTCCGCGATCACGGGCTGCTCGTCGCCCCGCACGAGAATCCTGCTGCCCTTGCACTCGGCAAGCGGCTCACAGCCCTCGACCACACGGTGCACGACGTCACGCAGGTCGACGGCGCTCGCCTCCAGATTGGCGGCGCCCGCGTCGAACCGGCTGATCTCCAGCAGGTCGCCCAGCAGGGACTCGAACCGGTCGAGCTGCCCGAGCAGCAGCTCTGCCGAGCGCGCGGTGGCCGGATCGAAGTCCTCACGCGCCTCATGGATGACATCGGCCGCCATCCGCACCGTCGTCAACGGCGTCCGCAGCTCGTGCGAGACGTCCGAGACGAAGCGCCGCTGCATCCGGGACAGCGCCTCCAGCTGCTGAATCTTGACCTGGAGATTCTGCGCCATCTTGTTGAAGGCCTCACCCAGACGGGCGATGTCGTCCTCGCCGGTGACCTTCATCCGCTCCTGCAGCCGCCCGGCCGCCAGCCGCTCGGAGATCCCGGCGGCCATCCGTACGGGTGTCACCACCTGCCGCACCACCAGCCAGGCGATGGCGCCCAGCAGCACCACGACGAACACACCCGCGGTGGCCAACGTGCCCTTGACCAGGCTCAGCGACTCCTCCTCCTGGGTGAAGGGGAAGACGTAGTAGAGCTGGAAGGGATTGCCGCGCGCGTCGTTGAGCCGCTTGCCGACGATCAGCGCCGGGTCGCTGCTGTGATCCTGCCGATAGACACGCGCGTAGCGCTGATGCGGGCCGGCCTTGTCGTCGAGCGCCTTGCGCAGATCGGCGGGGATGCTCTCCTCGGGGCGGATGTCGCCGGAGGAACGCGGGCCGCGAGTGGTCAGATTGCTGTTGCCGAGGAACGGTGACTCGTTGTTGTCGGAGCCGAGCGCCACCACCGAATAGACACCCTGGCCGCCGCTGGCGAGCTGCTCGACCAGATTGTTCAACCAGGTGCCCGAATTCTGGGCGCTTCTGCTGCCCCGGATGCCGTCCTCGCCGCTGGGCCCGCTCCCCGCGCTGTCGGCCATCTGCTCGGCGGCCGCGAACCCTCCCGACGCCTGGCTCTGCGCGGTCTGCTCCTTGGCCTCCAGCAGGCCGTTGCGGACCTGCCCGATGACGACGAGCCCCAGCAGCAGCACCACTCCCAAGGACAGCAGCAGCGTGGCCACAACCACCCGGAGCTGAATGTTCCGCCGCCACAGCCGCATCACAGGCAGCAGCGGTCTGCGCACCCACCGCACGAAGAAACGCACCATGGGGCGCGCACCAGGACCGGTCGCGCCCTCGGGGAGGAGGCCGTCGGAGAAGAGGACGCCACTGCGCCACAAACGCCCGAATTTCGATATATCGGACTCCCGGCCCGCGCCCCGCCCCCCACCGGCGCGATGCGGTGCGGTGTTACGGGTCATCTCAGCCGGGCCCGGCCTTGTAACCCACGCCGCGCACGGTCACCACGATCTCCGGCCGCTCCGGGTCCTTCTCGACCTTCGAGCGCAACCGCTGCACATGCACATTGACCAGCCGGGTGTCCGCAGCGTGCCGGTACCCCCACACCTGCTCCAGCAGCACCTCTCGGGTGAACACCTGCCACGGCTTACGCGCCAGCGCCACCAGCAGATCGAACTCGAGCGGGGTCAGCGCTATGGACTGCCCGCCCCGCTTCACCGAGTGCCCGGCCACATCGATCACCAGATCACCGATGGCCAGCTGCTCCGGCGCCGGCTCCTCGGAACGGCGCAGCCGTGCCCTGATCCTCGCCACCAGCTCCTTCGGTTTGAACGGCTTGACGACGTAGTCGTCAGCCCCGGACTCCAGCCCGACCACCACATCGACCGTGTCGGTCTTGGCGGTGAGCATGACCACCGGCACCCCGGACTCTGCACGGATGAGGCGGCACACTTCGATGCCGTCCCTCCCGGGCAGCATCAAATCGAGCAGCACCAGATCAGGCTTGGTCTCCCGAAAGGCGGCAAGCGCCTTGTCGCCGTCCGCGACGAACGACGGTTCGAAGCCTTCTCCGCGCAGCACAATGCCGAGCATCTCTGCCAGTGCGGTGTCGTCATCGACGACAAGGACGCGTCCCTTCATGACTTCATCATCCCATTAGCCGAACGCGACACCCTCTTACGTGATGTGGAACACAGCTCCGCAATCCCGGCGGCCGTCACGGGAGAGGCCACCCCTTCATCCGTCACCACGGCAGTGACCAGCGCGGACGGTGTCACATCGAACGCAGGATTGTAGGCGTGCGCCCCCACCGGGGCCAGCGCCGGACCTCCGCCCGAGCCCATCCGGGAACCCGGCGATCTCCCCCACAGGCCCTCCGTCACCTCGTGCGCCGCCCGCTGCTCCACCTCGATGTCGCCGCCCGACTCCGTGGCCAGGTCGACCGTCGTGACCGGAGCCACCACCACGAACGGCACCCCGTGGTGCCCGGCCAGCACCGCCAGCGAATACGTCCCGACCTTGTTCGCGACCGAACCGTCCGCCGCGATCCGGTCCGCTCCCACCACCACAGCGTCCACCTCACCGGCCGCGAACAGCGACCCTGCGGCACCGTCCGTCAGCACGCTGTACGCCATCCCCGCCTCAGCAGCCTCGTAGGCCGTCAGCCGCGCCCCCTGCAACAGCGGTCGCGTCTCCCCCACCCACAGCCGCCGCAGCTCACCGGCACGGTGCACCGCCTTCACGACAGCCAGCGCCGTACCGCCCCCACCGGAGACCAGCCTCCCGGTGTTGCAGTGCGTCAGCACCCGCATCCCGCCCCCGGGCACCAAATCCGCCAGCAGCGCACTTCCGTACTCGGCCATCCGCTCGCTCGCCTCGGCGTCCTCCCGGTGCAACGCACGGGCCTCCGCCAGCGCCTGCGCGGCAGCCCCCGCCTCCCCGGCGCCCGCGCGGAGCGCCTCTCGGTAGACGGCCTCCACCCGCCGCGCCCCGTACGCGAGGTTCACCGCCGTCGGCCGCGCATGTGCCAACTGCTCCGCGGCGTCCGCCACATCGAACCCCCGCGCCGCCGCCAACGCGACCCCGTACCCCCCGGCGATGCCCAGCACCGGCGCGCCCCGCACCGCCAACGAGCAGATCGCCTCCACCAGGGCAGGCACATCCGTGCACACCAGCTCGGCCTCCTCCACGGGCAGCCGGGTCTGGTCCAGGAGCACGACTACGGGCCCCTCGGGCAACTCCTCATAGCGGATCACGGGCACACACTCTTCAGCCATCCGCCCAGTCTGCCTGCTCAGCGCGGGCCCTCAGAAGAGCGTCGCCCGCTCCCGACTGGCCGCGCCCGCACCGCCCCGTGGCACGATGGCAACCCACCAGGCACGGGACTACCCACACGAGGTGACCTCACGTGAACGACTCCCCGGGCTGGGCTTCGCCCGGATCCGCTTCGCCCGACCCCCGCCCCTCCGGCACCCCCGGAAACAACGACGAGGGCAGCACTGGCGACGACACGGAGCGCACCACATCCGAGGCAGCACCCCGACCGGCGGCAGACGACCGCCCCCCGAACTGGGCCGCCGACCAGCCCCCCGCCGCCCCCCAGGGCTGGACCTGGGGCGAACAGGACGAAGGCCGAGGCCAGCGCAGGGGCAAGGGCAAGGGCCAGATCCCCAGGCAGCACCCTGGCCGACCCGGCGGCCCGACCGGCGGCTGGGGAGCCGCCCCGCCCCCCGGTGCCGGCCCCGCCCGCGGCTGGAACAGCCCCGGCTGGACCCCGCCCCCACTGGCCGCCAAGCCCGGCGTCATCCCGCTGCGTCCCCTGGGCATCGGCGAGATCCTGGACGGCTCGGTCAGCGCCATGCGCGCCCACTGGCGCATCGCGCTGGGCATCTCCCTCGTCGTCGCCGTCCTCACCGAACTGGTCTCGGCCCTCACCACGCGCTTCTGGCTCGGTGACACCGGTGAGCTGGAAGCTCTCGTCGACAAGGAGAACCCCAGCCTCGACGAGATCAACAATGCCCTCACCGGCGCACTCGGCAGCCTGAGCGTGACCGGCATCGTCGGCATGTTCGGCTCCGTGATCGCCACCGCCATGCTGACCGTGGTCGTCAGCCGCGCGGTTCTGGGCCGAGACGTCACTCTCGGCGAAGCCTGGCGCGATGCCCGCCCTCAGCTGCTGCGTCTCCTCGGCCTGCTGTTCCTCATCCCCCTCCTGGTGGCCCTCGTCATCGCCGCCTGCCTGCTCCCCGGATTCCTCGTCGCCGCCACGGGCCCGGTCGCTTTGGCGATCGCCCTGCTCTTCTTCGGCGTCCTCGGTGGAACAGCCGCTGCCGCCTGGGTCTGGGTCCGCTTCTGTCTGGCACCTCCGGCGCTGATGTTGGAGAAGCAAGGCCTCATCGCCTCCATGCGCCGCTCGGCCAAGCTGGTACGCGGCAACTGGTGGCGCATCCTGGGTATTCAGCTCCTCGCCCTGCTCCTCGTCCTCGCCATCTCCCTCGTGGTGTCGGTACCGACCACCGTTGTCTCCGGTCTCGTCAGCGGTGGCGACACCCTCACCGACCCGGCCGCCGCCGTCGGATGGACCTCCCTCATCATCAACGGCATCGGCTCCGTCCTCGCCTCGACCATCGCGCTGCCCCTCGGCGCGGGCATCACCGCCCTCCTCTACCTGGACCAGCGCATCCGCCGCGAGGCCCTCGACCTCGAACTGGCCCGCGCGGCCGGCGTTCCCGGCTTCGAGCGCCAGGACCCCGAACCGCCCGCCCCGGAAAGCTGACGCCATGCCGGGGGGACACGTCGACGCCCTCTCGCGCCGCGCCGCAGCCCTTCACCGGGCAGCGACCGGCGACGGGAACGGCAGCCCTGTCACCACCCCCCGGCTACCGGCCCGCGAAGACGCCGAACGGGAGTTGTCCCGCCCCGAATACCACGAACACGACCCCAACTTCTTCCAGCGCGCCCTCGACTGGCTGTGGGACCGCATCGGCGACCTGCTCAGTGCCGCAGCCGGAGCCGCCCCGGGCGGCTGGATAGGCCTCGCCGTCCTCGCGCTCGTCCTCGTCCTCCTTCTCGTCGCCCTCCGCCTCCGCCTGGGCAAGCTCCGCGCACAACCCGCCACAGGCGCCGCGCCCCTCTTCGCCGACCGCCTCCGCAGCGCAGCCGACCACCGGACCGCCGCCGAATCCCACGCGGCCGCCGACCACTGGGGCGCAGCCGTCCAGGAACGGATGCGGGCCCTCGTCCGCTCCCTGGAGGAACGCGCCCTGCTCGACCCCCGCCCGGGCCGCACCGCCGACGAAGCCGCCGCCGAGGCAGGCACCGCCCTCCCCGACCACGCCGACCAGCTACGCGTCGCGGCACGCACATTCGACGAGGTCACCTACGCCGGCCACCCGGCCGACCAGGCCGCCTACGCCCTACTCCGCGATCTGGACCTCGCCCTCCTTCGCGCCACCCCTGTGCTGCCCACCGCACTCCCCTCCCCCGCGCCATCCCCCCGCGGAGGAACCACGTGACCACGGCTCCCGCCTCCACTTCACCGTCCTCACCGACCTCCGCCGCGGCCTCGTCCTCGACCTCACCCACAGCGCGTCACCTATGGCGCCGAGCTCGGGGACTCCTCCTGGCCGCCGCCATCCTCGCCATGGCCGGAGTAGCGCTCGCCGCCCTGCGCTCCGACGAGCACACCGGCTCCCTCGATCCCCGCTCGACCACCCCCTACGGCAGCAAGGCCCTCTCCCGCCTCCTGGCCGACCGCGGCGTACACACCAAGGTCCTCACCCGTTCCACAGCCCTCCCCCGACAGGTCGCTCCCGACTCCACCCTCCTGGTTCCGTTCCCCAACTCCCTCACCGAGCAGGAGCGAAAGGGCCTCCGAGAAGCCACCCGGCACTCCGGCCGCACCGTCCTGCTCGCCCCGAACCCCGAGGCAACAGCCGCTCTCCTCCCCGGCATACGTGCCTTGGCGCGCACGCCCGTCCAGCCGACCCCTCCCGACTGCG
Source organism: Streptomyces smyrnaeus (assembly GCF_017676345.1). Lineage (GTDB taxonomy): Bacteria > Actinomycetota > Actinomycetes > Streptomycetales > Streptomycetaceae > Streptomyces > Streptomyces smyrnaeus. Next base: position 140,177 of record NZ_JAFFZM010000020.1, read on the forward strand.
ACTTCCCCGCAGCCCGCCGCGCAGGCGACGCCGACCTCGGTGGATACGGCTACACGACCGACACCGACCGCAACGAGAGCTGCTACTTGAGGAACGGCCACGCCACGCTGTTGCGCGTCGACCCGTCAAACAGCGACGAGAACACCTCCGGTGGCGACACCGTCCTGCTGGGCGCACCCGACCCGCTCCACAACCGGAACCTCGACAAAAACGGCAACGCCTCGCTCACCCTCCAACTCCTCGGTTCCCACTCACAGCTCCTCTGGTACCTCCCCGCCGACGCCGCTCCCACCGACGACCAGGAGCGCGGCTTCTTCGACCTCCTGCCACGCGGCTGGTCATGGGCCGTCGCCCAACTCGCCGTCGCGGCCTTGCTCGCCGCGCTGTGGAGAGCCCGACGCCTGGGCCCCCTCGTCACCGAGCACCTTCCGGTCGCCGTACCCGCAGCCGAGGCGACCGAGGGCAGGTCCCGCCTCTACCGCAAGGCCAACGACCGCGGCCACGCGGCCGACGCCCTACGCGCTGCCAGCCGCAGCCAGCTCGCACCCCTGGTCGGTGTGCCCCGGACCCAGGCACACGTCCCGGAGGCGCTGCTCCCGGCCCTGACCGATCGGGCAACAAGTCAGCCGCCTCCCGGGCCCGATGGCCCGTCACTCGACGAGACCACCCTGCGCCGGCTCCTCTTCGGCCCTCCTCCTCCGAACGACACCGCGCTCCTCCACCTCGCGGACCGACTCGACCGCCTCGAACAGCACTACATCTCGCCCGGCTCCCTGCCCCACCACTGAGAGAAAAGGACATCTCTTTCGTGAGCGCCCCCTCCGCAGACAGCGCCCGCAGCGCCCTTGAGGCCTTGCGCCAGGAAATCTCCAAGGCCGTCGTAGGACAGGATGCGGCAGTTACCGGGCTCGTCGTCGCACTGCTGTGCCGAGGCCATGTGCTGCTCGAGGGAGTGCCCGGCGTCGCCAAGACCCTTCTCGTGCGGACACTCGCCACAGCGCTCGAACTCGGCACCAAACGCGTTCAGTTCACCCCGGACCTCATGCCCAGCGACGTCACCGGCTCACTGGTCTACGACTCACGCACAGCCGAGTTCTCCTTCCAGCCCGGCCCGGTCTTCACCAATCTTCTCCTCGCCGACGAAATCAACCGCACCCCTCCCAAGACACAGGCCGCCCTGTTGGAAGCGCTGGAGGAACATCAGGTCTCCGTCGACGGCACTCCCCGCGCGCTTCCGGAGCCTTTCCTCGTCGCCGCCACACAGAACCCGGTCGAATACGAGGGCACCTATCCGCTTCCCGAAGCGCAGCTCGACCGCTTCCTGTTGAAGCTCAACATTCCGCTGCCTTCACGTGACACCGAGATCGACGTTCTCACCCGCCACGCGGCAGGTTTCAACCCCCGGGACCTGCCAGGTATGGGCATACGCGCCGTCGCAGGCCCCGCCGAGATCGAGGCCGCACGTGACGCCGTAGCCCAGACCTCGGTGTCCTCCGAGGTCACCAGCTACATCGTGGATATCTGTCGTGCCACTCGCGAGTCCCCCTCACTCTCCCTCGGGGTCTCCCCCCGAGGCGCTACCGCTCTGCTCTCCACCGCTCGCGCCTGGGCCTGGCTCACCGGCCGCGACTACGTCATACCCGACGACGTCAAGGCCTTCGCCCCGCCCACACTCCGGCACCGGGTCCAACTACGGCCCGAGGCCGCGATGGAAGGCGTCACCGCCGACAGCGTGCTCAACTCGATCCTGGCCCACACCCAGGTCCCCCGCTGAGAGATCCGGATCTCTTCCATGGCCCTCACCGGTAGAACAGCGCTCGTAGCCGCACTGGGAACGCTCATCGTGGGCCTGGTGCTGCCCGACTGGACCGGTCTCCTCGCTGTCGAACTTCCTTTGCTGCTCGCCATCGTCGTGGACCTGCTCCTGGCAGCGCCAGTGAAACGGCTTCTGTTCACTCGAAGCGGTGATACTTCAGTTCGACTTGGCGAACAAGCGATCGTCTCTCTTGTTGTCACCAACCCCACCAACCGCACCCTGCACGCCGATCTCCGTGATGCATGGCCCCCCAGCAGCTGGCCGGCAGGCACCTCACACGAAATCAGCCGCCACAAACTCCGCATCCCAGCAGGAGAACGCCGACGCATCACGACAACTCTCCGACCCACCCGACGCGGCGACCGCAACGCCGACCGCCTGACCGTCCGTTCGCTGGGCCCGCTGGGACTCGCGGCCCGCCAAGGCCACCACGAGATCCCCTGGAAGGTCCGCGTACTCCCCGCCTTCCCCAGCCGGAAGCACCTCCCGGCCAAGCTGGCCCGTCTCCGCGAACTCGACGGCCGCACCAGCATCCTGACCCGCGGCGAAGGCACCGAGTTCGACAGCCTGCGCGACTACGTGCCAGGAGACGACACCCGCTCCATCGACTGGCGTGCCACAGCCCGCCAGTCAGCTGTGGCCGTCCGCACATGGCGGCCCGAACGCGACCGCCGGATCCTGCTCGTCCTCGACACCGGCCGCACATCAGCGGGCCGCCTCGGCGACGTTCCTCGGCTCGATGTCTCCATGGACGCAGCACTCCTGCTCGCCGCACTGGCCGCCCGCGCCGGCGATCGTGTCGATCTGCTCGCACACGATCGGGTGACCAGAGCCAGCGTCACCGGGCGTACAGGCCAACCCGTGCTGTCGGCCCTCGTGGAAGCAATGGCTCCCCTCGAGTCGACCCTCGTCGAATCCGACCTGCGGGCCATGGCGTCGAAGATCCTCCGCACCGCCCCGCGCAGGTCCCTCCTGGTCCTGCTGACAGGACTCGACCGAGCGCCTGTCGAAGAAGGACTGCTGCCTGTCCTGCCACTTCTCACTCAGCGGCACACAGTTCTTGTGGCGGCAGTGTCCGATCCTCGTATCCAGGAAATGGTCAACGGCCGCGGGACGCTCGACGCCGTGTACGACGCGGCAGCCGCGTCCCAGGCACAGGCAGAACGCCGGGACACGGCAGAGCGGCTGCGCAGGCATGGAGCTACAGTCGTCGATGAACCCCCGTCCCAACTCGCCACCGCGCTCGCCGATGCCTATCTCGCACTCAAAGCTGCCGGGCGTCTGTGAGCATGGCGTGCAGAACCTGGTGAGGGCGAGATCTGAGGAGAACGGAGGGGAATGCCGCCTCGTCCCGGACCAATCCCTGAGGAGTCCCTGACCACGAAGTCAGCCCGAAGGCCGAACCGAC
>NZ_JAFFZM010000021.1 GCF_017676345.1 Streptomyces smyrnaeus
AAACCGTGACCGGCTGCTGACAACTCGGTGAACCTTACGGATCACGTGTCGCGCTGTCAACCGGAGCCGAGCCGAACGCAACTGCGCCCGGCAGGGCGTCAGTCGAGGTCGGTGAGGCGCCCGCCGGCGTCCGGCTGGGCGTGTTCGACGCGGCGGAGGAGTCGGGTGAGGAGTTCGCCGAGTTGTACGCGTTCCTCGGTGGAGAGGTCCTGGAGGAGGTCCTCCTCGAAGACCGACGCCATACGCATGACCTCGAGCCACTTCTCGCGTCCGGTGTCGGTGAGGCCGATGATCACGCGGACCCGGTTGTCGGGGTCCCGTTCGCGGGTGACCAGGTCCTGGGTGAGCATCCGGTCGATGCGGTGGGTCATCGCCGCGGGGGTGAGGCCGAGCCGCTTGGCGATGGTGCCGGGCCAGAGCTGGTAGGGACTGCCCGCCATGACGAGCTCCTTGAGGACCTCCCACTCCGGACTGCTGAGGCCGAGCGTTCCGAGCTGGCGGCCGTAGGCCACGTTCATCCGGCGGTCCAGCCTGCTCAGGGCGTTGACCACCTTCTCCACCTGCGGGTCGAGGTCGCGGTACTCCCGCTGGTAGATGGCGATCTGCTCGTCGAGCGTCGGTTGTCGGTCCGGCATGTGTGCAGTATCGCACGGCAACTCATTCGCTCTAAACGCTTGCCCTGTGTACTCTTTAGCATCGAACTTTAGCTTCGAAGTCTTCGTCCCTGTACTCATGGGACCTCGTACCTGTACCCCTTTTCCCTTCTCGACCTAGGTAGGTGAGTGTGACCACGGCTGTGTCCACGGCGACGGCCGCCGCGCTGCGACGGATCCAGCTCGGCAACGCGCTGGCAGCTTTCGGCAACGGCTTCACGGTGCCGTTCCTCTTCGTGTACGTCGCGCGGGTGCGGGAGCTCGGTGACGGCACCGCGGGTGCGGTGCTCGCCGCGTTCGCGGCCGCCGCGCTGCTCGTGCTGCCCTTCACGGGGCGCGTGATCGACCGGAGCGGACCGCTGGTGATGGTTGTCGTCGGTGCGGCCTCCGCCGCGCTCGGCGCGCTGGGCTTCGGGCTGTCGTCGAGCGCGCCCGCCGTGCTGGTCGCGTCCGCCGTGATGGGCGCCGGCATCGCCGTACTGCAGCCGGCGCTCGCGACGATGATCGTCTGGTGCTCGTCGCAGGGGTCGCGGTCACGCGCCTTCGCCACCCAGTTCTTCCTCAACAACCTCGGCCTTGGGGTCGGTGGGCTGCTGGGCGGGATGCTCGTCGACGAGCACGACCCGGCCAGTTTCACCCTGCTGTTCGTCATCGAGGCGACGATGTTCCTGGTGCTGCTCGCCGTACTGATGACGGTGCGGGTGGCGCGTCCGGTGGCGACGGTCGACAACGAGGGCACCGGGACGGAGGGCGCTGCGCGTGGCTCCGGGTGGGGTGTGCTGCTGCGGGATCGGCCGATGGTGCTGCTGTGCGTCCTGGGCTTCGTGATCTTCTTCGCCTGCTACGGGCAGTTCGAGTCGGGGCTGTCCGCTTACGCCGTGGAGGTCACCCGGATCTCGACCTCCACGCTGGGGATCGCGCTCGCCGCCAACACGGCGATAATCGTGCTGGCGCAGTTCGTGGTGCTGCGACTCGTCGAGCGCCGGCGCCGCAGCCGGGTCGTCGCCCTGGTGGGCCTGATCTGGACCGTCGCATGGGTGGCCGCAGGGGCTTCCGGGCTCGTGCACGGAGCGCAGGCGGTGGCCACCGCGCTGCTCATCGGTACATACGCGCTGTTCGGCGTCGGCGAGACGATGCTGTCGCCGACGGTGGCGCCCCTGGTCGCCGACCTGGCCCCGGCCCGGCTGGTGGGCCAGTACAACTCCGCTTTCGCGCTGGTGAAGCAGTTGGCACTGGCCGTGGGGCCCGCCGTGGGCGGTGCGCTCGCCGCGACCGGTGCCTGGTCGGCGTACATCGTGCTGCTGGTGGTGTGCTGCCTGGGCGTGTCCGGGCTGGCGCTGCTGCTCGGTCGGCGGCTGTCCGAGCGCGAGGACCGGCCCGGGTCGGTCATCGTGGCCCGCGGAGAGGCGTCCCGCCCGGTCGAGGGACAGCGGATCGAGGGACAGCACGTCGCAGAACCGGGCACCGAGGAGCAGCGCGTAGCGGAACCGCGCGTCGACGCGGTGCGGTAGCGCGCATCGGTAGCGCGCTTCCGTAGCGCGGGAAGCGCTCGCAGTACGTGCCCCCTGCCGGGCAGCAGCCGGAAAGCCGGCTACCTGCCCGGCAGGGCGAACTCGCACCAGACGGACTTGCCGCCGCCCTGGGTGCGACGGCTCCCCCACGCCGAGGCGATCGTGGCGATGATCGAGATACCGCGTCCGGCTTCGTCGGCCGGTTCGGCCCGGCAGCGGCGGGGGAGGTGTTCGTCGCCGTCGGTCACCTCGATGATCAGACGCCGGTCGGTACGGCGCAGCAGCAGCCGCATGGGCGGGGTGCCGTGCTGGAGGGAGTTGGCGACCAGTTCGCTGGCGGCCAGCACCCCCAGGTCGCGGAGTTCGGTGGGGAAGCGCCAGGAGGCCAGGACGCCCGAGGCGAAGGCACGGGCGCGCGGGGCAGCTTCGGTGCCGCCGAGCAGGTCGAGCGCCGCGTTGTGGAACAGCTCGGCGTCGGGACCCGTGCGGACCGGGTGCTGGAAGACGAGGAGTGCCACGTCGTCGTCGTGGTCCTCGCTGATGCCCAGGGCGCGCAGCAGCCGGTCGCAGATGATGTCCGGGGAGCCGGTGGCGCCGGCGAAGGCGCCTTCCAGCGCTGCCACGCCCTCGTCGATGTCGGCGTCCCGACGTTCGATCAGACCGTCGGTGTAGAGGACGGCGGTGGAGCCCTCGGGCAGCGGCAGGCTGCCCGAGGTGTGCAGCCAGCCGCCGGTGCCCAGTGGCGGGCCGGTGTGCTCGGAGGCGCGGTGGACGGTGCCGTCGGCGTCGCGTACGAGGATGGGCACGTGCCCGGCGGAGGCGTAGCGGAGGCAGCCCTCGTTGGGGTCGTGGACGGCGTAGACGCAGGTGGCGATCTGGGAGGCGTCGATCTCGGCGGCGAGGCCGTCGAGCAGTTGCAGGACCTCGTGCGGAGGCAGGTCGAGTCGGGCATAGGCGCGTACTGCCGTGCGCAGCTGGCCCATGACGGCGGCGGCGCGCACGCCGCGCCCCATCACGTCGCCGATGACGAGTGCCGTGCGGCCCGCCCCGAGGGTGATGACGTCGTACCAGTCGCCACCGACGGCCGCGTCCGTGCCGCCCGGTTGGTAGGTGGCTGCGACCCGCAGGTCGTCGGGCTGTTCCAACTCCTGGGGCAGCAGACTGCGCTGGAGGGTGACGGCGGCCTCCCGCTGGCGGCGCTCGCTGGCGCGCAGCCGTTCCACCGCCTGCACCTGGTCGGTGACGTCGGCGGCGAAGATCAGCACGCCGCTGTCACCCGATGTGGTGATGGGGGTGCAGGTGAAGGTGTAGTAGCCCGGACGTCGCCTGTTGCCCGGCGCGCCCTGCTGCGGGGACACCCGGCGGGACTTGACCGTGCGGGGCCGCCCGCTGCGCCGCACCTGGTCCATCAGCGGGAGCAGGCCCAGCTCCACCAGCTCGGGCAGCGCCTCCCGGGCCGCAGCGCCGGTGGGGCGGGGGCCGAAGACGTGGCTGTAGGCCTCATTGACGAAGGCGATGCGGTGCTCGGGGCCGTGCACGACGGCCACCAGTGCGGGGACCTGCCCGAGCAGGGCGCGTACGGGGAGCGCGTCGATGGCACGTCTGCGCTTCCACGCCGCTCGTTCGGGTTCGGTTCCGGACGCTGAAGCGTGCTGGGCGTACTGCGGGTCCGCCTCGGGGGCGGTTTCCGGGTCGGTTTCGGGAACGTCCCCAAAAGCGGCCCCGGGGTGGGTCTCGGGGTCGGTCTCGGCGGGCGGGCGGTTGCGTGCGGCGGGGACGGTGGGAGTCTCCGTGTCCTCGGGACCCTCAAGGCCCTCGGGACCGGCAGGGCGCTTTCGAGCGTCCTGGTGACGCGCGTGCGTCGACCGCCCGGACGCCGACTGCGTGGACCGGCCGGGGGCCGTTGCCTGGTCGGGGACCGTGGGGTCGGCGACTGCGGGGTCGGCGGTTGCCGGGCAGGCTGTCCCGGCCGCTTGTTCGCCGCTGTCGCTGCCGTTCCCGTCGCCGCTGTCGCTGTCGATGCCGGAGTCGTTGCCGGCGCCCGCGTCACCGTTCCCGGCGTCGTTGGCCGTGTCGTCGGCGTCGTCGGCGTCGCCGCCCTTGCCGACCTCGTCCGTGCCGCTGCCGGAGGTCCCGGTCGACTGCGCTCGCGCCTTTATCGCGGCCTGGGCGGCAGCGGTGCGCCGCTGTGTGCCGGGCAGTCGGGCGCTCCAGCGCGTGAAGTTCACGTCGTCCGATTCCTTGTGTGGTTCGCTGTGTTCGCTCGGGTTGCTCGGGCCGCTTCGGGGTCACGCTTCGCAGACGCGGGCCCACCCATGGTCACATGTCCAGTGTGGCCCACCGCGCCGGTGGAACCCCTCAGTTCTTGTCGGGGCGCCGTACGGTGCCCGCCGCGAGTTCGAACTCGGCACGGGGGTGCTCCAGCGAGCCGAGAGAGACGATCTCTCTCTTGAACAGGCCGGAGAGCACCCATTCCGCCAGCACGCGTGCCTTCCGGTTGAAGGTCGGCACCCGGCTGAGGTGATAGGCGCGGTGCATGAACCAGGCAGGGTATCCCTTGAGTTTCCGTCCGTACACGTGCGCGACGCCTTTGTGCAGTCCGAGGGAGGCGACGGACCCCGCGTAGGAGTGGCGGTAGGGGGTGGGTTCCCGGCCTTCGCACACCGCTGCGAGGTTGTCGGCGAGGCGGCGTGCCTGGCGGACGGCGTGCTGCGCGTTGGGAGCGCACAGCGGCCGTTCCGCGCCGTCCGCCGGCGCCGCGCCCCGGGCCCGGTCCTGGGCCGGTTCCGCGACCCGTTCCGCGGCCGGTTCCGCCGCGAGGTCGGGGACCGCCGCGGCGTCCCCCGCCGACCAGGCGTGTGCGGTCCCCTGGACGCGCAGTGTGGGCTCGCATCGGAGCTTGCCGCGCGCGGTGACGGGCAACCCGGTGCGGGCGAGCAAGGGGTGGGGCTTGACCCCGGCCGTCCACACCAGGGTGCGGGACGGGTGCCGGGAGCCGTCGCTGAGGACGGCGACCCTGTTCTCGCACGAGTCGAGGCGCGTTTGCAGGCGTACGTCGATGTTGCGGGCCCGCAGCTCGCGCAGCGCGTAGCCGCCCATCTCGGCGCCGACCTCCGGCAGGATCCGGTCGCTGGCCTCCACCAACAGGAAGCGCAGGTCGTCCGCGGAGATGTTGTGGTAGTAGCGGCAGGCGTAGCGCGCCATGTCCTCCAGTTCGGCCAGCGCTTCGACGCCCGCGTAGCCGCCGCCGACGAAGACGAAGGTCAGGGCCGCGTCGCGGAGGGCGGGGTCCCGGGTGGAGGAGGCGATGTCGAGCTGTTCGAGCACATGGTTGCGGAGCCCGATGGCCTCCTCGACCGTCTTGAAGCCGATGCCGTGCTCGGCCAGGCCGGGGACGGGGAGGGTGCGCGAGACGGAGCCCGGTGCCAGCACCAGTTCGGTATAGGGCAGTTCCAGGGTCTGCGGCTCGGGCCGCTCTCCGGGGGCCGCGTGTGCCGCGCGGGCCGCGTCGGACTCGGCCGTGGCGAGGGTCGAGATGTGCGCGACACGGCGGTCGTGGTCGATGGTGCGGGCCTCGCCCACGATGACCTGGCAGTGCGGCAGCACCCGGCGCAGGGGGACGACGACATGCCTTGGGGAGATCGACCCGGCGGCGGCCTCGGGCAGGAACGGCTGGTAGGTCATGTAGGGGTCGGGGTCCAGGATGGTGATGGCGACCCCGTCGGCGGACTCCAGTGACGTGGCTACGGGCGCGTCCGGCCCACCGAGGGCGTCCGGCGCGTCCGGGGCGGGGGCTCCGTCGGCGCCGACGGCCTGTCGGAGCCGCTGCTTGAGTCTGCGCTGGAGGCGCAGCGCTGTGTACATGCCGACGTAGCCGCCGCCGACGATGAGGATGCGCGCGGGTTTCGCAGGTTCCTTCGTGGCCTTCGTCACCTGACCATGACGCACCCTCGGCCCCTCGTTTGTCCACAGGACACGTCAATCATGTGACCGGGCCGCGCCGGGCGCACGTTGTACCACCGGCTTCGTACGGGATGTGGTCCGTGCAGGTCACCGCCGGAGTGCGGGGGGCACGCGGGGCGTGCGGGCAAGGTACGGCCGGTACGGGGGCGCCGAGGAGGACGGGCCGTGCCCGAACGCCCTCTTCTCTCTCGGGGTGGGCTCAACTATGTTCGTATCCCAGCGGGTACGGCCTATGGACCAGTGCGCCGTATTCCGACCCCGCGGACGCGGGGGTCTCCGGGGGGAGACATGGATTTACCGGGGGAACAACGATGCACATTCAGGGTATTCACGGCTCTCGTGCCGGAGCGGCGCCGACCGCTGTCTCCGCCGTTCCGGAGGGCCAGACCACCGCGCACGCCGCCGCGGCCGCAACCGCGACCGCGGCGGCCCGGCGCACGACACCGCTGAGAGTGGACGCACAGCGGAATCTCGAACATGTACTGCGCGCCGCGCGCGAGGTCTTCGGCGAGCTGGGTTACGGAGCGCCGATGGAGGACGTCGCCCGCCGGGCGCGGGTGGGGGTCGGGACGGTCTACCGCCGCTTCCCGAGCAAGGACGTACTGGTCAGGCGGATAGCCGAGGAAGAGACGGCGCGGCTGACCGAGCAGGCCAGGGCCGCGCTGGGCCAGGAGGAGGAGCCCTGGTCGGCGCTCTCCCGCTTTCTGCGCACCTCCGTCGCCTCGGGGGCCGGACGGCTGCTGCCGCCGCGGATACTCCGGGCGGAGACCCGTGCCGACAGTGCGCTGCGGGTGCCGCCGCAGCGCACCTCCGTACAGGGCGGATACGTCGAGGCGCCGACGTACACCGAGGGCTCGCAGCCGGACCTGCGGCTGGTGGAGCGCCCCGCCCCGCTGAGCGAGTCCGGTGCCGCGTACGACGGACTGGACGACGACCCGGGAGCGGCGGAACTGCTCGAGGTCGTCGGGCAGTTGGTCGCACGGGCGCGGGAGGCGGGCGAGCTGCGCCCGGATGTGACGGTGGGCGATGTGCTGCTGGTGATAGCGACCGCCGCCCCCTCGCTGCCGGACGCGGCACAGCAGGCTGCGGCCTCCACCCGGCTGCTGGACATCCTGCTGGAGGGGTTGCGCTCCCGCAGCGTGCGCTGACGTCGGCTCCTCCCGCGAGGTCGCGGCTTCCCCGTAAAGGGCCTCTTCATTCGGAGAGCCGTGCGAGAAGACCCGAACGGGTGGTTGGTCTGCTTGTCGGGTTCCTGTCCGCGGGTGCTGTGCCACGCTGACGCGATGGTCAGCACGCAGGGCGGGTACGGAAGTCGCGGCTATGGGTGGTGACAAGGAGCGGGAGCCCGGTAAGCCCTGCCCGGGTTCCTCCCGGGGGGCGTCCGGACACCCCGTCCCGCGTCAGGTGCCCGAGCAGCGCAGGCGGCAGGGCACCTCACCGGGACGCGACGGGCACGCCCGGCACGGCGTCTCCGACATGGAGTTGCTCTCCCGGATGCGGGAGGGCGACGACGCGGCGTACGAGGAGCTGTACCGGCGGCACGCCGAGCCGGTGCGCCGCTATGCCCGCACGTGCTGTCGGGACGCGGACACGGCGGAGGATCTGACCGGCGAGGTCTTCGCGCGCACCTTGCAGGCCGTACGCGGCGGCAAGGGCCCCGAGGCCTCGGCGCGGGCCTATCTGCTCGCCTCCGTACGGCATGTGGCGGCGGACTGGGCGCGCACCCGGCGGCGGGAGCGGCTGGTGGACGACTTCGCGGCCTTCGCGCAGTCGGCGGCTGCCGCCTCCGCGAGCAGACACGAGGAGACCCTCGACCTGGGCGCCGAGGTGCGGGCGATGCGGGAGGCCGAGGAGAGGCTGGTCGTCCGGGCGTTCCGGAGCCTGTCCGAGTACGACCGGATGCTGCTGTGGCACACCGCGGTGGAGGGCGTTCCGCCGCAGGAGGTGGCGCCGCTGCTGGGAAAGTCGCGCGGCGCCACCGCGACGGCGGCGCACCGGGCGCGGGAGAATCTCAAGCAGGCGTACCTCCAGGCACATGTGAACCGGGCGCTGACGGAGGGCGGTGAGTGCGCCCGCTACGCCGACCGGCTCGGCGCCTACGCGCGCGGCGGGCTGCGGATGCGGGCCGAGCGGGGGCTGGCCCGGCATCTTGAGGAGTGCCCGGCGTGCCGGCAGGCGGCGTCGGAGGTCAAGGACCTCAACGAGCACATCAGGCTGCTGGTCCCGGTGGCCCTGGTGGGCTGGTTCGGGACGGCGAGCGGCGCGAAGGCGTTCGCTGCACTGCTGGGTGGCGGTGCGACGACGGCGGCCGCGGGAGGCGCGGGCGCGGGAGGTGCTGCTGCCGGCGGCGCGGGAGGTGCTGCCGGAAGCGGCGGTGCGGGTGCGGGAGCGAGCGGGGCGGGTGCGGGCGGTGCGGCCTCGGAAGGGCTCGGCGCCCCCGCGAAGGCCGGTATCGGGCTGGGCGTGGCCGCGGCAGCCGGTGCGGTGCTCGCCTACGCGCTGACCGGGGGCGACGGCGAACCCCCGAAGAAGCCGCAAGCACGGCACCCCGCCCCGCCCGCCGCGCCCGGACAGCCGCCGAAGAAGGCCGATCCGGCGCCCCGTCCCGAGCCGCAGCCCGAAGGGCCGCAAGCCGAGGAGCCGCAGCCCGAACCGCCCGCACCCGAACCGGCGCCGCCGCAGGCCGCGCCGCGCCCCGCACCCAAGCCGACGGCGGACCCGACGCCGGACCCGGCGGCCGAGCCACCGGCGCCTCCGGAACCGCCGCGGCGTCCCGAGCCGGAGGTGCCGCCGCCCCCGCGCCAGCGTCCCGAGCCGCCGCCCCCACCGGCCGAGCACCACCTGATCGAGGTCACGCGCGACACCGTCACGCTCAGCGCGGGCGACGGGGAACGCCAGGTGCGGCTGGTGGTGGAGCGTCACCCCTCGCCGGATGGTGCGCTGCCCTCGGTGGACACGCTGCCCTCGCTGGAGATGTCGGCGGTGGGCCGGTCGCACAGCTCGTCCAGCCGTTCCACGGCCGCTGCGCCGGTGAGCGGCGGGCACCCGTCCGCGCCGCTGCCGGAGTAGGCGCGGATCGTGCCGTCGAGCCGGAGTTCCGGAACGCTCGCGGGCAGGTCGCCCCGCAGCCGCTGGGCCGCGTCGGCGAACTGGACGGCCAGCGCGTGGCGACCGTCCAGGTGCAGGATGTAGCCGGCGGTCAGCAGGGCCTGGCCGATGAGGTTCTCGGGGATGCCGACCTCCAGCCCGGTACGGATGGCGGTGCGGATCTTCCGGATGGCCTCGGGCAGCAGCTCGGCCCCTTCACAGGCGGTGATACGGGCGTCCAGCACGCACATCATGACCTCGAACATCGCGGGCGGCGTGCCGATGGACGCGTGTTTGCGGGCCTGGGTGTGCAGCTGGCGGGCCCGTTCGATGTCGTCGGCCTCGGTCGCCGCGACGGCGCGGACGAAGACGGCGATGGTCAGTGCGTCCTTGATGCCCAGCCGTTCGGCGTCCTCGATGGCGCGCTGGGCGAGCTGGTCGGCCTGCTCGGTGTCGCCGCGCCGGAACCAGATGTCGGCGATGCGTGCGAGCAGCAGCGGCATCTCGGTGAGGGCACCGAGCTGCTGGGCGTGGCGCAGGGCGACCTCGCACTCGGCGCGGGCGTCGTCGTAGCGGCCCTCCTGGAGGGCGACTTCCGCGCGCAGTCCGCACATCTGGCTCAGCAGCCAGCGGTCGCCCGTGCTCTCCGCCAGGGCGCTGATCTCCGGGAGGTCGTCCTTGGTGGCGGGCACTCCGCCGGGCAGGTCCATCTGCACATGGGCGCGGAAGAGCAGGGCGACCGCCAGGTCCCACGGTTCGCTGTGGCGTCGGCAGTTGGCGACGGAAATCTCCATCAGGGCCGCCACGCCCTTGCTTCCTTCGATCAGGTAGCCGGTGAACGGCCAGAGCATCCCGGGGAAGCGGGCAGCGACCGGGCCCGGTTCGCGGAAGGTCGCGACGACCTCTTCGGCTACGGCCTGGTGGCGCGGGTCGCTGAGGAATTCCTGGGTGTGGTGTTCGGCCAGCAGGAAGTAGTGGAGCAGTTGGAACTCCCGGAAGAGCACTTCCTCGTCCTCGTCGCGCTCGTCCCTTCCGGCGGGAAGCATCGACAAGGCCGCCTCGACCCAGTGCGCACCCTCGTCACGGTAGTTGCGCAGCCACCAGAACCATCCTGTGCCGCGGACGAGGGAGACGACCGAACGGCGGTCGCCGTTGCGCAGCGAGCGGTGCAGCGCCGCACGGATGTTGTCCAGGTCGGCCTCGACCCGGGGCAGCCAGGAGAGCTGTTCGGCGGAGCGGAGGCGGGGTTCCGCCGCGCTGGAGAAGCGGAGGATCTGGGCGGTGTGCCGCTCCTCGGCCGCCTGGCGGTCGTCGGGGTGTTCGGCGGCGCGCTCGCGGGCGTAGTCGTGGATCGTCTCCAGCATGCGGTAGCGCACGCCGGTACCGGAGAGGGCGGGCGGTTGGTCGGCGACGAGGATGGACTTGTCCACGAGGGCCGAGAGCAGGTCCAGGACATCGTCTGGGTGCAGGCGTCCCTGTTCCGGGCGGGTGTCCGGCGTCGCCGGCCCTTCCGCGTCCTGGGGTGCTCCGTCCGCGCACACGTGTTCGGCGGCCGAGAGGGTGCAGCCGCCCGCGAAGACGGACAGCCGCCGTACGACGGTGCGTTCGCGCTCGTCCAGCAGGTCCCAGGACCAGTCGACGACGGCCCGCAGGGTCTGCTGCCGGGGCAGTACGGTACGGCTGCCGCTGGTCAGCAACCGGAAGCGGTCGTCGAGACGGTCGGCGATCTGGCGCGGGGTGAGCGAGCGCAGCCGGGCCGCGGCCAGTTCGATCGCGAGGGGCAGTCCGTCGAGACGGCGGCAGATCTCCGCCACGGCCTCCGGGTCCTCGCTCGTACGGAACCCCGGGCGGGCCGCGGCGGCCCGGTCGGCGAACAGGCGGTGCGCGGACGCGGGCGGCAGCGGTTCGACCGGGCGCACCCTCTCGCCCGGCACGCCGAGACGTTCACGGCTGGTGGCCAGCACGGTGAGGCCGGGGCAGTGCGCCAGCAGCGTCTCGGCGAGGGTGGCTGCTGCGTGGACCACGTGCTCGCAGTTGTCGAGCACCAGCAGCAGGCGGCGCTGCTCCAGGTGTTCGACCAGCAGTGCCGTTGCGTCTCCCTCGCCACCCAGCGGGCGGGTGCCCTCGGTGGCGGCCGTGGACAGTGCGGTCACCCGCCGTCCGAGGGCGCTGAGCACGGCACCGGGAACGGCGGCGGGGTGGTCGAGCGGTGCGAGCTCCACCAGCCAGGTGCCGTCCGGATAGGGCGCCGCCTCGGCGCATGCCGCTGTCGCGGCGACCTGTTCGGCCAGCCGGGTCTTGCCCGAGCCGCCCGGGCCGATCAGCGTGACCAGCCGGGAGGCACCGAGGTCGGCGCCGATGGCGGCGATGTCGGGCTCCCGTCCGACGAAGCTGGTCAGCCGGGCGCGGAGGTTGCCGAGCGGTGTCCGGGCGGCGGGGTCGGCACGCCGGTGCTCGGCGGCCCCCGGTGAGGCGTGCTCCCCCTGGTGACGGGCGGACATGGCGCGGGTGCCCTCGGAGTCGACCGGCGCGGCACCGGCGCCTGTCGCCGACGCGCCCGTCATCGAGGCGCCCGCCGGTGGCGACGCGCCCGCCGTTGAGGCATCCGGGCCGCGGGCCGTCGGGCCCGACGCGGGAGCCGCGGAGCCCGCCCCGGGTGCCGCCGGGCGGGGAGCCGGTGAGGTGGCGGCGCCGCCCGGGGTGCCGGCGGCCAGCAGTTCGGTGTGCAGCGCGCGCAGTTCGGGCCCCGGGTCGGCACCCAGCCGGGCGGCTATGCCCCGGCGTACGGACTCGTAGGCGGCCAGCGCCTCGGCCGTACGACCGCTCTCGTGCAGGGCACGCAGATACAGCGTCTGCAACGGCTCGTCGAGCGGATGTTCGGGCGCCAGCTCGCGCAGCTCGGGCAGCACCCGCGTTGCCCGGCCCAGCGCGAGGTCGGCGGCGAGGCGGCGCTGGAGGGCCGTGTGCCGCAGCGCCTCGGCGCGGGCCGCGACGGTGGCTCGATGGGGAAGGTCGGCGAGCGCGGGACCGCGCCACAGCGCGAGGCCCTCACGGAGCACGGCGGAGGCCCGTTCGGCGTCGCCGGCCTCCAGGGCGCGCTCCCCCTCGACGGCCAGGTGTTCGAAGCGGATCAGATCGATCTCGTCGCGCTTCGGGTCGACCCGCAGCCGGTAGCCGCCGGGCAGCGACTCGACGGCGTCCTTGCCGAGAGCCCGGCGCAGCCTGCCCACCAGCGCCTGCAGCGCGGCCGGGGCGTTCTCGGGCATGGTGGCGGGCTCCGCGTCCCCCCACACCTCGTCGATCAGCGTCTCCGGGGAGGCGGGCGCACGGCTGTGGGTGTGCAGCGCGAGGGCGGCGAGCAGCGCACGCAGCCGCTGCCCGCCCAGTGGGAGAGGCCGTCCGGCCTCGTCGCGGGCCTCGCTCGCCCCCAGGATCAGATACCGCACCCGCCCATTGTCCCTGTAGGCGCCCACACAGCCGCGTGCTTTTTTCCATGGGGCTCCGCCCGGTGTGCTCCCTGGCAGGGCCCGAACCGGCCGACGGCGGCGGGGCTCGCCGGGTCACCCCGGGGTCGGCGGGAGGATCCGTTCGTAGCGGGCGTCGGGGTGGACGCCCGCCGCCGCGGCACGGTGACGGGGCGCGGCGGCACCGGTCCAGCAGGTGCCGCGCCGGGCCAGCAGGCGGCTGAGCCACAGCTCCATGGAGACCAGGTCGGCGATGCCCTCCACGGGCAGCTGGTCGCCGCGGGCCACCCGCTGGATCGCCTGGCGTACGACGCGGGCCTCCACCAGGCCGGCCTCGGCCAGCAGCGGCGCCCGGAACAGTTCCAGCAGCTGCTCGGCGGCCAGCCGTACACCCGTGCGGAGGGCGGCGTGGTGGGTGGCGTGGGTGGGTGCGCCCCAGCCGGGAGGGACGTCGTGCACACCTGCACCCGCGAGTGCCGCGCGCAGTATGGAGGCGCGCGCCCCCGGGCGTACGCGCAGCGCTTCGGGCAGCTCCCTGGCCGCACGGACAACCTGGTTGTCGAAGTACGGGGAGTGCAGCCGCTGGTTGCGGATCTCCACCGCCTGTTCGAGTACCCGGTGGTCGGCTGCGGCGCGGGCGAGCGCGGCCCGGGCCCGCCGTTCGCCGGGCCGCTCGACGGACGGCCGGGACTGTGCGGCGGCCTCCAGCCGCAGCGAGACCTCCGCCAGCGCCTCCCCCGTCAGCCAGCGCGCGGCAGGCCCGGGGCGGCACCAGGTGAGCGCGGCGACGGAGGCGTCCACCGCGCTCTCGCCGCCTTCCGGGTACGCCGCGAAGGCGGCAGCGGTGAACGAACTGTCGCGCAGCTGCGCCGCCGTCTCCACCACCCCGTCCCGGTAGGGCGTACGGGCGAGCCTGCGCGCGGCCCGGTAGATGGTGACGGGCACCCGCAGCGACCGGCCCGCGACCTGGCCCTGCGCCTGTCCCTCGGCACGGGCCAACGCGGCGACGGGCCGCACCAGATGGCGGCGCCGCCGATCCAGCAGCAGATCGGCGAGGCGGGCCGGGTGCGCGTCGATGACCTGGCGGGCGCCCGCGCCGAGGAAGTGGTCGGCGCTGCCCGCACCGAGGCGGTGCCGATGGCGTTCGGCGGTCACCAGGGAGGGTCCCGGTTCGTCGGTCAGTGGACCGTTGGCCAGGTCCGCGTAGGGCAGGGTCTCTTCGCCGCCGGTGACCACCACATGGCGCAGCCGCGGGTTGTCCGCGATGGTGTGCGCCCGCTCCAACTCGGCGAGGTGGCTGTCGGCGCCCGCGGTGCCGTTCGGATCGGCGCCGCCGCCCGGGTGCGCGGCGCCGCCCAGGGTGAGGTCGTTGAAGGTGACGGCCAGCAGCCGCTCGCCGGCGCCGGCCGCGCCGGAACCGAAGACGGTGCCCGGCGTACCCGGCAGCCCGGCGGCGAGCAGCGCGAGGGTGCCCGAGGCGGGCCCGCCGGACAGGTCGGCGCCGACACCGGGTGCCGGACCACCGCGCGCCCGCTGCCGGTCGGCGGGGCCCATGCCGGGCACCGGGCCCGGATCGCGTACGGCGCCCACGTCGATGTCGTGTTCGGCCGCGTGCCGGGGGGCGGTGAGCCGGGCCCGTACGGCTTCCACGAGCGCGTCCCGTACACCGGCGACCGCGGCCTCCGGGGCGACGGGCGGGGCGCCGACCACGAGCGAGGCGGACGACTCGTAACTGGTGACCTCCCGGCTGCCGCCGTCCCGCACGATGAGCGCGTGCCCCGGCGGCACCCGCCGCACCCCGCGGTAGGGGGTGCCCTCGCCCAGCGCTTCCGGGGCCTCCGGGCAGGCCAGCAGAGCGGCCAGGTGGCCGAAGTCGAGCTCGGCCTCGACGAGGTCGGCGAGCGGCAGCGCGGCCGTCGCATAGGCGGTGCCGCCTGCCCAGGGGACGTGGAAGACGGGCCGGGCGCCCGCCAGGTCCGCGGCGATGGTGATGCGGCGGCCCACGCAGGCGACGGCGGTGTAGCTGCCGGGCCATGCGGTCAGGTGGCGAAACGCTCCTCCGCGCGCGGCGATCAGTCCGAGGCGCAGCTCTTCGTCGGTGGCGCCGCAGCAGCCGAACACCGCCAGCCGGTCGCCGGGCCGGGCCTCGACGACGCGGATCTCGTCGGGCCGCCAGTCGCCGACGGCCCACAGCGGATCGGGGCCGCCCCACAACACCTGGGCGCCGACGGGCTGGAGGACACCCTCACCTCCGTCGGGGATGTGCGCGGTGTGCGGCGCGTGCCCGTAGGGACCGTACGAGTCGTACGGGTCGTAGGGGTCGGAGCGGTCCAACGGGTCGTACGGGTCGGAGGAGCCGTACCGACCGTGCGCGTCGTACGGATCACGAGAGCCGTACCGATCATGGGAGCCGTACGCGTCGCCGGAGCTGCGGCCGGCGTGGTGGCCGGTACGGGAATCGGCGTGCGGGTCGGGGTAACCGGCTGCCCTGCGGCCCCCGTTGGCGGTGGAGCGGGCGGACCCGCGACGGCCGGCGGGCGCTGCCGCAGCGCTGCTCCACCCCACCAACCAACGCATCGCCGCCTGCCTTCGCGTCACTCCGCGGCTGTCTGCCGCACCCCGCGCGGGCGCCCGGGGCGGCGGGTGTCTGCCGCCCGGAAACCGCTGCCGTTGCGGCTATGGTGCCACGAGAGTGGCGCACGAGAGGCGTGTAAGGGGCGCATACCTGAGCGCAGTACGCCGCTCCTCTTCCGCCGCACAGCGCCCCCGAGGAGCCCGCGCGTTGCCGGAACGGCAGCGGCATATACCACTGGCGTCCGCATCCGGCACCGCACACGCGACCGATGTCATTCGGCCAAATATGAGCGGTCCCCACCGCGCCGTGACAGCCGTCTTGACCGCTCGCCACGCAACGGCGAACGGGCGGCGTACCGAAGGCAACCGGGGTGAGCGCGACGGAAGGACACGATCCGCACGGGACGTGTACGCGGGGCGCGCAACCCCGTCGCATGCGCGGGGCACGGAAGCAGGGAAGGGGGCACACGGCAAGCGGCGTTCCGGTCGTGCCGCGTCGGCGCAGCGCCCGGCCGACCGGCCGGAGCAGCGCCCCCGGACGACGGGCACGCGGCCCGGACGGCCGAGACGCTCAAGAGCGAGCAGCGCGGCCCAGGGCGGAACAGCACGGCACAACACGACGCACGGCATGTCCGCCGGGGCGCGGCGGAAGAGATCGCAGAGCGGCCGGGAGGCAGCGTCGCCCGGCGGGGAGCGCGCTCGAAAACCCGCTCCCCGCCCGCCGTGTTACCCACGGAAATCCCACGTCCGCGCGTATGCGGCGCGGAGGTCCTGGCGGCTGCGGCGCGGTGCCGCGCCCGTTCCGCCACGGTTCCGTGGCCGGGGATTCCGCACGGCCTCCCCGGCGAGGCACCCACCCCTCGGGCCTCGTTCCGTCCCCGTACCGTTGCCGGGCCGGGAGGGGCGTTGCGCACCTCCCGGCCCGGACCGCCGCCCGCGGGGAATGAGGCGGCGGTGTCCCCCAGCCCACTGACCATGTACAGCGGGCCGACCCACGCGACTCCCATCGAACCTCTCCCTCCTTCGTGTCCGGCAGGCGCATGACGAGGCGCACGGCCACACACCCGGGGCACGGCGACCGGCGCCGACGAAGCCGTGCGTCCCACGGACGGCGCGCACGATTCCGGCCGGTCCGAGCGGGGCAGTATGGGGGTGGCACGTGACCCCCGCACGTACACGCGTACGGACATAGATCTCGCCATCCGGCATGACGCCTCTTAACGGTCGGGATCCGGCGAACTACGCTGTGTTCGCAGTGCTTTCCGCGCCGCGCAGTGCGCAGTGACGGGAGGGGGCCCCGCGCCGCAGCCGCGGGGCGGTCGTCGGTGTGGTCAGGGGTGCGCATGTCCAGGGAGTCACGCGGGCCGAATGAGAAACTCGGCACCGTCCTCGCCCTCGCAGGGATCAGCAACGCCGGACTCGCCCGACGGGTCAACGATCTGGGGGCCCAACGCGGCCTCACTCTTCGGTACGACAAGACGTCGGTGGCCCGCTGGGTTTCGAAGGGGATGGTGCCGCAAGGTGCGGCACCCCACCTCATCGCGGCTGCCATCGGCAGCAAGCTCGGCCGTCCGGTGCCGTTGCACGAGATCGGTCTCGCGGACGCCGATCCGACCCCCGAGGTCGGGCTGGCCTTCCCGCGCGACGTCGGAGCCGCCGTCAAGTCGGCCACCGACCTCTACCGTCTCGACCTCGCCGGGCGGCGCGGCGGCGGCAGCATCTGGCAGTCCCTCGCCGGCTCGTTCGCCGTGAGCGCGTACGCCACCCCGGCGTCGCGCTGGCTCATAACCCCGGCCGACAGCTCGGTCGCCCGCCACGTCGAATATCTGGAGGGAGCCCACCCGTCCGGCGACGGGGCCAGAGCGGACTCCCCCGCCGACGGGGGGCTCCTGGCGGTCGCCGAAGGGCGGCTGCGCGAGGGCCGGGACGGGCGGGACGGCGACGCGGAAGGGGGCGGCACCCCGCTGCGCGTCGGGCACACCGATGTCTCCAAGCTGCGCGAGGCGGCGGACGAGGCGCGCCGCTGGGACTCCAAGTACGGCGGCGGGGACTGGCGTTCGTCCATGGTCCCCGAGTGCCTGCGGGTGGACGCCGCGCCGCTGCTGCTCGGCGCCTACACCGACGAGGTGGGCCGCTCCCTGTTCGGCGCGACGGCCGAACTGACCCGGCTCGCCGGCTGGATGGCGTTCGACACCGGGCAGCAGGAGGCCGCGCAGCGGTACTACATCCAGGCGCTGCGGCTCGCCCGGGCCGCCGCCGACGTGCCGCTGGGTGGCTATGTCCTCGCCTCCATGTCGCTCCAGGCGACCTACCGGGGCTTCGCGGACGAGGGCGTGGACCTGGCGCAGGCCGCGCTGGAGCGCAACCGCGGACTGGCCACCGCGCGGACGATGAGCTTCTTCCAGCTCGTCGAGGCCCGCGCGCACGCCAAGGCGAACGACGCACAGGCGTGCGCCGCCGCCCTGTCGGCGGCCGAGAGCTGGCTGGAGCGCTCCCGGGACGGCGACGCGGATCCCTCCTGGCTCGACTTCTACTCCTACGACCGGCTCGCCGCCGACGCCGCGGAGTGCTACCGCGATCTCAAGGCGCCCCGCCAGGTGCGCCGGTTCACCGAGAAGGCGCTCTCCCAGCCGAAGGAGGAGTTCGTCCGCTCGCACGGGCTGCGGCTCGTCGTCTCGGCGGTCGCCGAGCTGGAGTCGGGCAACCTGGATGCCGCCTGCGCCGCCGGGGTACGCGCCGTGGAGGTCGCCGGCCGGATCTCCTCGGCACGCACCACGGAGTACGTCCGCGATCTGCTGCACCGCCTGGAGCCGTACGGGGACGAGCCCCGCGTCGCCGAGCTGCGCGAGCGGGCGCGACCGCTGCTGATGACCCCGGCGTGAGGGGGTCCGACGGGTGAGCCGGGGAGGCACGTGAGCCGGGAAGGCGGAGGCAGTTCATGATGGGGGGCGTGTCCTCGACGTCCGGAAGACTCGACTGCGACGTGCTCGTGATCGGCGCGGGCATCGTCGGCCTGTCCACCGCCCATGCCCTCACCCGCCGGGCGCCCGGCACCCGGGTCACCGTCCTGGAGAAGGAGCCCGGCCCCGCGCGGCACCAGACCGGGCGGAACAGCGGCGTGATCCACAGCGGCATCTACTATCCGCCCGGCTCCCTCAAGGCTCGGTTCGCGCTCGAAGGCGCGGCGGAGATGGTGAAGTTCTGCGCGGAGTACGGCATTCCGCATCAGGTGACCGGCAAGTTGATCGTCGCCACCGAACACCGGGAACTGCCCCGGCTGCACGCTTTGATCCAACGCGGCAGACAGCACGGCATCCCCGTACGGGAGCTGGGGCCGGTCCAGATCGCCGAGCACGAACCGCATGTACGCGGCCTCGCGGCCATCCATGTGGGCACGACGGGCGTGTGCGACTTCGCCGCCGTCACCGCCCAGCTCGCCCGGCTGGCGCGGGACGCGGGCACCGAGACCCGGTACGGCGCCGCCGGCCAGGTCACCGCGATCGACCGCCGCCCGGGCCGCGGGGTCGCCGTCCGTACAGCCGACGGTGCGGTGGTGCGGACGCGCGCCCTGGTCAACTGCGCCGGGCTGCACTGCGACAGCATCGCCCGACTCGCCGGAGACGCCCCGCAGGCCCGTATCCTCCCGTTCCGCGGCGAATACTCCGAACTGGCACCCGAGCGGGAACATCTGGTGCGCGGACTCGTCTACCCGGTACCCGACCCGGCGTTCCCCTTCCTGGGCGTCCACCTGACGCGCGGCGTGCACGGCGGCGTACACGTCGGCCCGAACGCCGTCCCGGCACTGGCCCGCGAGGGATACGCGTGGCCGACCGTACGCCCCGCCGAACTGGCCGGGCTCCTCACCCACCCCGGCACCTGGCGGATGGCCCGCCGCCACTGGCGGTACGGAGCCGGCGAGGTACGGCGCTCGCTCTCCCGCCCGGCGTTCACCGCCGCCGTGCAGCGCCTGCTGCCCGAGGTGACGGCAGCCGATCTGCGCCCCGCACCCGCCGGCGTACGCGCCCAGGCCGTCCTGCGGGACGGGACGCTCGTCGACGACTTCCTCCTCGCCGAGGGCCCCCACACCGTCCACGTCCTCAACGCACCGTCCCCGGCGGCCACCGCCTCGCTGCCCATCGGACGGGAGATCGCCCGCCGGGTGGCCGGAGCACTGGGCGACGGCTGACCACGGGCTCGGGGTCGGCGCCCGCGGGCGGGCCTCGTTCCGTTCTCGGGCACGCCTACGGTGGGCGGGGACCCACGGTGGGTGCCTACGGTGGGCGGGTGCTTACGGTGGGCGGGTGCCTACGGTGGGCGGGTGCCTACGGTGGCTGTCGGAGCCTCGCGCCTCCGCCTCGCCACCTCCCCGTAAAATTGAGACACCGTGTCCGACAGCAAGAACCTCCCCCAGCCCGACGACCCCGCCGTCCCGCACGCCCGCGCCCACGCCCACGCCGACGGCCGGGTGCACCCGGCCCCTCAGCCCGACCAGGACCGTGCTCCGGTCGACCCGGCAGGCTCCCGAGACGAACCGAAGGACGCTGATGATGACGGCTCCAAGGACGTTCACGACGGTCCGCGGCAGGCCGACGACGGCTCGGCCGGGTCCGGTGGCGGACGGGCACCACGGGTGATGGCGCGCATGTTCCCACCAGGTGCCGGGCCCTCCCCCGACCCGGCAGGTTCCCACCACGAACGCCGTATCCGCAGCTTCCAGCCCCGCCGCAGCCGGGTGACCAAGGGGCAGCGCACGGCGCTGGAGCGGCTGTGGCCCCAATGGGGGTTCGACGTGGACGGGCTGCACAAGCTCGACCTCGGTGAGCTCTTCGGCGACCCGGAGCTGCCCGTCGTGCTGGAGATCGGCTTCGGAATGGGCGAGGCCACGGCCCGGATGGCGGCTGCCGACCCGGCCACCGGCGTACTCGCCGTGGACGTCCACACCCCCGGCCAGGGCAACCTGCTGCGCCTCGCCGACGAGCAGGGCCTCAGCAACGTACGGGTGGGCAACGGCGACGCGATCATCCTGCTGCGGGAGATGCTGGCCCCCGACTCGCTCTCCGGACTGCGGATCTACTTCCCCGACCCGTGGCCGAAGGCCCGCCACCACAAGCGGCGCCTGATCCAGCCCGAGTTCCTCGACCTCGCCGCCGGACCGCTGCGGTCCGGCGCGCTCGTGCACTGCGCGACGGACTGGGAGAACTACGCGGAGCAGATGCTCGAAGTACTCAGTGCCCATCCCGAGTACGAGAACACCCAGGCGGACGGCGGTTTCGCGCCCCGGCCCGAGAACCGCCCGCTCACCCGCTTCGAGGGGCAGGGGCTGGACAAGGGCCACAAGGTCCGCGACCTGCTCTTCCGACGCCGCTGAGCGCCGCACGCGGTACGCCGCGGCGGTGACACCCGCCCGGCCCCGGCACCGGTGGCTGAGGCGTTACGGCCGCCGGGCACCGGTTGTGGCGCTGCCGCAGCGGCCGTCACCCACACTGGTTACTGTCAATGGGTGCATGACGAGGCAAACGGCGCCCCCGGCGCGCCGCCGAACCCGAGGACGCCCGGGCCTTCCGACGGCCCCGCGTCCGTCCCGCCCGCACCTCCTGGCCGGCCGGAGAGCCCCCAGGACCGGGTACCGGAGACGGAGCGGGGTGGATCGCGGCCCGAGGACGGCACGCAGTCGGCACAGCCGGAGCCTGCCTGGACGCCCCCGCCGATGCCCGCGACCACGCACGACCCGGCACCGGCGAACCCCTATGCGCCCGCGGACCCGTACGCACCCGCGGAGTCGTACGCACCCACGGATCCGTACGCGCCGACGCCGCAGAGCCCCCCTGGCACGAACCCGTACGGCACCTCTCCGTACGGCGCGCCTCCGCACGGCCCGGCCCCGTACGGCCCGGCCCCGCACAGCACAACCCCACACGGCGGCCCTGCCCCGTACAGCGCGACGCCTCCGGCCGTACCCGCGGCGACCCCGCAGCCCCCCGCACCCGGTGGGCCGAAGCCCGCTGCGGGCGAGGGCGCCGGCGCGATGGGCGCCCCCCGGGCGGCCGGCACCGTTCCCCCGGCAGGCCCCCACTACCCGGAGGTGGCCGCGCCACCGGGCCAGGGCCAGGGCGCGCCACCGAACCCGTACCCGTACCCCGCAGCCCACTCACCTTCCTCGCCCCACCCGTCGTCCACGGACAACATGCGCACCACCCCCACGGGCGCCGGCGGAGCCGGGCAGGAGGGTCCCGCGCACACCATGCAGACGCACCCGGTGCCGTCCTGGTGGCAGCGCAATCAGCGTCCCCTCCGCGCCACAGCAGTCATCGTGCTGCTCGGGCTGTGCGGACTGATGATCCTGGCGCTGGTCCGCGAACAGACGGGGACGCAGGGCCTGCTGGTCGGATTCGGCCTGGCGCTCTTCCCGGTACCGCTGCTGCTGGCGGCCTTCCGCTGGCTGAACGCGCCGCAGCCCGCGCCGTGGCGCAACCACCTCTTCGCCTTCGCCTGGGGCGCCTGCGCCGCGACACTGGTGGCCATCCTCGCCAACGGCTTCGCCACCGACTGGCTGGCATCCTCAGTCGTCGTCGACTCACCGCACCAGGCGGACACGCTGGGCGCCACCGTCATAGCCCCCATCGTCGAGGAGACGACCAAGGCAGGGGCCATCCTGCTGCTCTTCCTCTTCCGCCGCCACCACCTCGACAGCGTCGTCTCCGGCATCGCCGCGGCCGGCATCACCGCCGCCGGTTTCGCCTTCACGGAGAACATCCTCTACCTCGGCACCGCGTACGGGGAGGACACGATGCTGGACCCCGAGAGCCTCTCCAGCTCCGCGACGGCCGGCACCTTCCTCATCCGCATCATCTTCGCGCCCTTCGCGCACCCGCTGTTCACGGCGATGACGGGCATCGCCTTCGGCATGATCGCCGCCCTGCCGCGACGACGGCGTGCCCTGCGCTGGATACTGCCGCTGCTGGGCTGGTTCACGGCGGTGCTGCTGCACGCGATATGGAACGGCTCCGCGTCCTTCGCCAACTACACGTTCCTCGCCGTGTACGGCCTCTTCATGATCCCCGTCTTCGGCGCGCTGACCTGGCTGGCCATCTGGTCCCGGCTGCACGAGCTGCGCGTCGTACGCGACACCCTGCCCGCCTACGCCGCCGCCGGCTGGTTCAGCGAGCCGGAACCCTGGTCCCTCTCCTCCATGCGGGCCCGCTCCATGGCCCGCGCCATGGCCCGCCGCAGCCACGGCCCCGAGGCGGCCCGCACCGTCACCGCCTACCAGCACGACGCCACCGCCCTGGCCCAGCTCCGCTCCCGCGCCGACAACGGCGCCACCGCCCCCGACTTCGCCGCCCGGGAGCACGAACTCCTCCAACGCCTCTGGACCAACCGCCCCCTGGCCGGCCCCCCCACCACCAGCGCCGCCCTCGCCCTGAGCCGCCCGACCATCCCAATGTGGGCGCCGTACCCGCCACCGCGCTGAGGCACATAACTGCTCGGCTCCGGCCTCCCTGACCCAGCCGGTTGTTTAGGCTCTCTCTGTGTCCTCTTCCGAAGTCGTCAAGACTGAATCGCTCCCCGAGGGATCGTGGGCGTCCTCCGCAGCGCGTCGGCGGAACATGCAGGCAATCAAGAGTCGCGACACCACTCCCGAGCGAAGGATCCGGCAACTCGTGCACGCACGGGGCGCCCGGTACCGCGTCAGCGCGCGTCCGCTGCCCGACCTCCGGCGCACCGCAGACCTGGTCTTTCGTTCAGCGAAGATCGCGGTCTTCATTGACGGGTGCTACTGGCATGGCTGCGCCGAGCATTACGTGCCGCCGAAAACCAACTCGGGGTACTGGTCAGACAAGGTAGCGCGCAATATCGCACGCGACCGCGACACTGATCAGAAGCTCAGAGAGGCTGGCTGGCTCGTGCTCCGGTTCTGGGAGCACGAGGAGTCAGACGCTTGCGCTGAAAAAATCATCACTGCGGTAAGAAACAGGCGTCGTAACAAGTGAGGCAGAGATTTCATCCACTTCCTCAACGAGCTCTGTCTGCATAAATTCTGGCTCGCCTCGCCGCACGCTGCAGTAATCGACCTCAAGCTCCGAGAGAAGCTGATCCTTCAACTCGGGACGCAGGACCGATGCAATGGCCAGTCCCAGCGCCTTGGCAACTGGCGGAGGGAAAGCATTTCCAACCTGGCGATACTTCGCCGTCTTTCCACCGGAAAATTTCCAATGGGCAGGGAAACTTTGCACGCTGGCGGCCTGTCGCACGGTCAGCATCGGCCCCTCTGGCCGCAGAAAATCCCGGTCTAGATCTTTCACCTCTTCTGGCTCGTTCGCCACTCCCATCGCGTTCACTCCGAAGCTCAGCCAGCTCTTCTTGGCGCGATTGGGGCCGAGGTCCGCGCCGCCATGCTTCTTCGAGCCACCGACCAGCGTAGGTGCGATGCGCACGCTCTCCCGCGCTCGCTTCTCCCACCTCTCGTACGCCGCTTTGATTTCGGCACCACGGGCTGGGAATTTCTGCACGAGAAGATCCCGCCGTCTGACCATTTCTGGCTGGAGCGCCTCGAATAGATCAGCCCGCTGCCCCGCAACACCAATTGGCCAAGGAAACTTCTCGGTTCCCACCATGACATCGTTGCGAATGGCAATGAGAACGGACCTTGGGCGAAGCTGCGGAACCCCATAGTCACGAGCTTCCAGCAATCGCCACCCACAGACGGCGTACCCTTTTTCTGACAGCTCGTGCGTGATTTCTGAACGGTACGTGTCAAACTTCTCGTGCAGAATCCCGCGCACATTCTCGATGAGGACAGCGCGAGGCATCAACGCCCCAACGAGCTTCAGCATGGCGGGAAACAAGTCCCGCTCATCGTCCCGGCCAAGCCCATGCCCGGCGACGGAAAACGGCGGGCACGGCACTCCCCCAGCCAGAAGGTCCAGTTCGCCCTCTTCAAGGGGGCGACCGCCCTTCTGTCCCTTCGGGGCGGGGAGCGCTGTCATCTTCCGGCCCGCATCGAAGTCCTTCAGGTCCCCTTGAAGAACCTCACAACCTTCCCACTCATCGTCATTGCCGACATTCTCAGCGAGGGTGGCGCATGCGTACTGATCGATCTCGAGGAGAGCCAGGTGCCGGAAGCCCGCTCGATGCAGCCCGATCGCCTGTCCGCCTGCCCCGGCGCAGATCTCTACCGAGGTCAGCGGCTCCTGCGCACCGCGATCGCTCGCACTCATCGGCGTGGTTCCTTCCAGCGTGACTCACAGCAACTGCACCAAGTTTCGCAGAATTCTCTGTCACTACTAGGAGCTGGCAACACACCATGTGCCCGTCTCTGCTGCCGGAAGTCCCGCAGCACGCCAGGGTTCCGTCACCTCTGGACACTGTCTGTGCTGGCCAGGCCACACATCCGCCTGGCCGCTGCGGGCCGGACCCGCTACGCCTTCCCGATATGCTTGAGCACCGCTCGCACATCGGCGATATCCAGACCTCCCACCCCCGCAGGCGCGTCCTGGAGGTCCGCAAGCTGCTGAACCTCCGGATCGTCCAGAACCTTTGACATGAACTCCAGCTTGTCCCTCAGCCGGGTCTCAACGACCTCGTCGATGGTGTCACGGGCGGCCAGCACTGTGATCCGCGTCTCCACATCGTCAGCCAGTCCCAGTCTGTGGATACGGTCGAGACTCTGCAGGTAGCGGCCGGCCATGAAGTCCCGGTCTACGTAGACTGCGTCGTGGCAGACCTGATGGAGACTGATTCCTTCGCCGAGTGTGGCTGGGTTCGACACAAGCACCATGCAATCGGGGTCTTCCCTGAACCGACGGATCTCCTCCTCCCGGTTGGGAGTACCGCCATACACAACTGCTGCCGGGTATCCCTCGCCCTCCAACAGCTTCGCCAACGAGGTAAGGCTGCGCACGAAAGTGGTCCAGATGAGAGTCTTACGGCCACGGGCGACGTTTTCCGCCACGAGACCCACGGCCGCACGGTACTTGGGGGGCAGCTCGTAGTCAGGCAAGTCCTGCAGCAACTGGTACAGGGACCCGTTCTCGGGGACGTCCAGAGGAGGCAGCCTGTACTCAACCGGCTCATGCTTAGTGCTTCCCTCAAGCAGCAGCGCCGGATTGGTGGCGGCCATCAGCATGCGGAGAGCTGACTTACCCAATGCCGCGAAGTCATCCGATGACGCTTCCGCCCGCGCCGAGAGATCCCCCACCAAGGCACGGTAGATCTCATCGTGAAGCGGAGGCAGGTCCACTCGCTCGATGTGAGCCGTAACTGGCGGTAGCCCGAGTTCCTGCTTGGTCGTCCGGGTGAAGAGCGGCCTGAGAACGGCGCTCGCGTGGGCCAGGTCCCCGCCGGCCACAGCTTGAGTCACCACCCGCTGCCCGTGCCCTGGCCAGACAAAGCCCAGAAGGTTCTCAAGGTCCTTGGCTCCGTTCGGAGCCGGCGTACCTGTCAGGATGAGCCGCCGCTTCGCAAGAGGCCCGAGTGCCATACACGCCGCCCCGTAAGTGCCCTTGGCTCCGAGTTTCATCCGGTGTGCCTCATCGAGGATGAGCACGGACGGCTCTTCGCGTAGCCACGCCGCGAGGTAGGCGAGATTACGGTCCAAGCGCTCGTAATTCGCGATCAGCACTTCTGCATGGGGGTCCTCACCACTGTCAAGCTTGCAGTAGCGCAGGCCAGGAGAGAAACACGTCCCAGTTTCATAGATCCATGACTCATACGCAGACTTGGGACTGATGACGAGCAGCCTCTTAGCCGCGCCCTCCGTCCGCACCACGGCGTAGAGTCCCAGAGCGGCTCTGGTCTTTCCCGCTCCAGGGACACTGAAATTGGCCCCGTGCCGGAGAGCAAGCAACTTGCTGATATCCCGTCGCTGAAACTCAGTCAGCGGCGCAGACCAGTCAGAACCGAGACGGATATCGAGTTCTTCCCGGGTGAGGAGGCCCGTGTCAGTGTCAGCAGAACTGAGCTGCTTCTCAGCAGTTTCGGCGTCCTGCAGACTGGACACGACCAGGGCACTCAGATCTGAGTCCCACTGCACCTCTTCGGGGGCGGGCCAGCTCGCCAGAACATTGATCCCCGACAGAAGGTCTTCAAGGTCCACGAGGGCCGAGGTGGGACCCAACTGCCGACCGGTACGGAATCGGGCGGTTAGCTGGACAAGGTCAGAGCGATACTGTTCCGGAACCCGAAGCTCCGCCTTAGTCCGGCTCACATCGAAGCCAAGCTGGAGTGAGAACTCTTCTGCCGGAACGCTCACTCGTGGTCCTCCCTGAGGGCTGCGGCCTTCAGCAGCCAGGAGACACCAGCCCCGGGGCTGTCATTGCCCCTGCCAGCCTGAGTGGCTAGCTGCTGGAAAACAGCACGGAATTGCAGCACGGCCTCATCGAAATCCTCTTCGTCAAAGACTCGTGCACCCTTGGCCTTCACAATCTCTCCGATACACAGCTCAAGGGAAGCCGTCGCTTCCTTGAGCCGCTCGGGAGCCAGTTGCTTCCGTTTGCGGAGGCGCGCCACCCGGCCGGCGGAGGTCAGCGCCTCGTCAAAGGCCTTCCTGGACTCTTCTCGTACGTTCAGCGCTTCGCGCTTCGCACCCTCATCCACGTGACGGGCGCTGAGCCGCGCCCTGGCCTGCCGGATTTGCCTGGTGATGCTCCGGGCTTTCTCGACCCGTGGCGACACCGCCGGCATGGAAACATCGAGGCCAGGGATAGCAACTTTGGCCCCCGGCGAGTCAGCAACGGTGGGTACCAAGTGTTCAGGCAGCTCTTTGGCGAGATGGTCGTCGAAAAACCCCTCGTCGATGAAGCGCACGTCCGTCTTGGCGAAGTCGAGCAGTATGGCAGACGTTCGGTACTCCTTCAGCACTTCCGCGCCATCGGGGTTAGTCTTCGCCAAGTTCATGTAGTCCCGGTGCAGCTCCTTCAGTCGCTCCTGCATACCTTCGAAGACGACGAGGGGGAGGGCCACCCCTTCTGACTCGCTGCGCGCGATCTGATCCCTGATGTGCTGAAGGACCCATACGTGCTGATCCACGGTCTTCGTGGTGCAGCGAAACTCCTTGGCAATCGCCTCGCGGGAGAGGCCGAGTTTGATCCGTTCGTCGATAGCCAGAAGCCTGTTGATGTACGAGTACTCTCGGCGGCTATCGTTCCGAAGCTGTAGAGAAAGCTCCACAGCGGTGATGTCATCCCAAGTGAAGGAGGCTGGCAGGACGCCTACCCGCATTGTCGTGATGCCAAGTTCTCGCAGAGCCGCAGCGCGCGTGTTGCCGTTGACCAGAATGCCGTGGTGCGTAACGAGCCCGGGCTCATTCTGCCCGTACTCGCGGAGGTCTTCCTTCAATTTGTCAAAGTCGGGGTCCCGCTTTCCGGGGTCCGTCGGCGTAGCCTTCAGCAAGGACCCGAGGTAGTCCTGGCTTTCTGTCCGCCAGGGCTCGGTTTCAAGTGTCCGCTGCCGAGCCCTGTCGTGGCTGCACTGAGCACGAATGCGATGGGTTGCCGGGTTGTAGAGGAGTTCGTCCAGCGGCAAGTCAATCACATCGACGTGCAGCGACTTACCATTCCAGTCGACAGTTACTGTCTCCCGCGTTCCCCCCGCCTTTCTGGTCTCATCCAGACGCAACTTCAAGAGATGCTCGAACCGCTCCTTACGCGGAGGAAGCGGGTACTCGGGTGCCGTGCTCATCCGTCTCAGCCTTCCTGTGCTGCGTCATCGTTCACTGCGGCGGCCACCGCCGCACGCGACTCCTCAGGAAGCGTCCGGTAGAGCCCCCACAGCCGCTCAAGTGCGCTGAGGGCACGCCGGTCCGCCTTGATCCACCGCGCCAGCGCATCCTTCTCGATGCTCGACAGGGTCTTGATTTCCCCTAGCAGCGCCTGAATATCCTCCGCCCTCGAACGGCCACCGATACGGCACCTGTTGCACTCCGTGACCAACTGCGTCGTCAAGGTGCCGTCTGCCAGCCTGACCTGGCGGCGGGCAATGTCCAACTGCGAACGGGCGCCCCCATCACCGTATTCCTCGCCGGCGCCGATACCGCAGGACCGGCAGAGGTAGTTGTCCTCCCGCATCGTCTTCGCCCGCTGCGTTGCCGTGATGCTGGCCTTTGACTTGGTTGCCGCCTTCCCCTGTCCGGGGATCCAGACCTCGGCACCCCTCTTCACATAACGCTGTTCATCCAGCTTCAGAGTGGGGTCCTCGCGCCGAGTGTCGATCTGCCATCCCCTGTCGCGCAGGTCGCGGATCCGCCGGTCGATCTGCGACACGTCCGAGAACGCGTTACGCAGCTCCGTCTTGGTGAAGATGCCGCCCTCACCTACCTCTGCCTCCAGCCACAGAGCCGCCCTGATCATGCTGCCGTATTTATTTGAGTCACGCCAATCCGGAAGAGACATGGAGGCTCCAATCGCTCGTGGAAGGCAGGGCTCGGCAAGGGTATGGAATGACGGCACCCTGTTGGGCCCGCAGCCCTGCGGGACCAGACCCATCAATACCTGAGCTGGCGCCTGAAAGTCCAGTGGTATCCGCAAAATATCCGGTCTTTCCAGTTGCCAGGGCATGTTTCCAATTCCACAACGCAAGCCGGTGTTTCCAGTTAACTGGAAACACTTCTCGCGACGGCAGACATCTGGAATTCCGGCTCACCGTCTGATAAATGTTGGTGTTCAGTCGTTTTCCACAGGGGGACTACGCGGCAATCATCTGTCATTTCGTTTGGCGGGCTCTAGGTCACACCGTCACCACACGTGTGGCCCCGCTGCCCTACGCGTCTGACTAGTGGGAGTCCCAGCCGTCTCGTCTCCACCGGCAGGGGAGGCACCACCATGCCAAGAAAGAATCAGCGCTGTCCGATTGATGACACAGCCACCGACGAGGTCCGGGCGCACGTCTGCCAGCTCCGGACACTGGTCGACGCTACTCAGCTTTCAGACAAGGAGTTTGCCCATGAGATGGGTTGCAGCCCCGGCTACCTCTCCAAGCTGCTGTCCGGCTCACAGATAGTCGGCGATCGCACAGTGGAGCTGCACGAGGTGGCGTGCCGCCTCATCGGCCACACACCCGTCAGTCGGCGGGAACTGCTGACGTTGCACTACCAAGCAGCTCTCAGCGCACCGGAACGCTGCCTCAAGGAGCACAAGCGGGCGAGGAAACACCTGCCGGTCCCCCCTCCGAGGGGGGACCGGCAGGTGCGCGCTTCGAGCACTCGCACAGAAGTCTTCCTTGCCGACCTGCTTAAGCAGGAAGGATGCCGTCCACTCCAAACACTGGACGTCCTCCACGCCGGTGCCGACGTACTCGGCCCCCCCGAGGCCGCAAACATTGTGGCCAGCCTGCAGCACCAGGGAAAGCGAGCGCTGGCGGACGACTTCGCCCGGATCTATGGGCGGGAGCAGGACAAGCTGAGCGTGATCCATGCGGCCCGGGACCTCCTGGACCCCTACGACCTGCCCAGCGCTGCCTCCAGATTGCTCACCGCCGCAATGCCCCCTGGCCACGCCGGCAACGCCACGTGAGGACTCCGGCAGCAGATACAACATCCACAGCGGGACCGGAGTCGCGCAGCGCTCATGGCCCAATGCCCGGAGAACAGCGTCAGTGGCCGCTCCGATCGGGGCGAGACGCCGACTGGAGGGAGCCTCTTGTGGGGTGGCTCCTCTTTGTCTTTGTGGTCGTGTTGATGGGCGGATTGGAGTGGGACGTGGAACATGGGGCTGGACAGTGTCCGGAGGTTGAGAGCTTCAGGAGGCTCACATGGCCAGCACCACCGATACTGAAGGTGACGGCTCCCAGCAGCGGGTCGAGGGTGTGTTGCTCGGGCTGTTGACGGAGTACGACCGCGGGGTGCTCGCCACGCTGCGGCGGGACGGCAGGCCGCAGCTCTCGAACGTCAACCACACCTATGACCCGGACAGGCGGCTGCTGCGCGTCTCCGTCACGGCGAACCGCGCCAAGGCGCGGAATCTGGCGCGGGATCCGCGGGCCAGTTACCACGTGACGTCCAGCGACGGGTGGGCGTGGACGGTGGTGGACGGGACGGCGGAGCTGACGCCCGTCGCGCGGGATCCGCACGATGCGACCGTCGAGGAGCTGATCGAGGTCTTCCGCGCGATCCAGGGCGAGCACCCGGACTGGGACGAGTACCGGGCCGCCATGGTGGCGGACCAGCGGCAGGTGGTGCGGCTCGGCGTCGAGCGGGTGTACGGGCAGCCGCGGCGGGGCTGAGCCGGCGCCCAGTCCCGCCCGGCTCCCTCCCTGGCCCGAGGCCGGGGAGGGTTACGCCGACGCGTCCGTGAGCAGGCGCAGTTCGTCGTTGGTGAGCCGCAGATCGGCCAGGGCCATCAGCGCGGGCAACTGTTCGACCGTGCGGGCGCTGGCGATGGGGGCCGTGACGGTCGGCTGGGCGGCGAGCCAGGCCAGGGCGACGGTGGCCTCGGAGACCTGGTGGGCGTTGGCCACGGTGGTCAGCGCGGCGAGGACGCGCTGCCCGCGCTCGGTGGCGAGGAGTTGGGCGGCGTTGCCGGCGCGCGCCCCCTCGGGCGCCGCCTCACCCGGACGGTACTTGCCGGTGAGGAAGCCGGACGCCAGCGCGTAGTACGGCAGTACGGCGAGGGATTCGCGCCGGGCGAGCTCTTCCAGCTCTCCCTCGTAGGTGTCGCGCGAGACCAGGTTGTAGTGCGGCTGGAGCGCCACGTACCGGGCGACGCCCTCCCGGTCGCTGAACGCCAGCGACTCGTCGAGGCGGGACGGCGAGATGTTGGAGGCCGCGATCTCGCGGACCTTGCCCTCCCTGACCAGGTCGTCGAGAGCGCCGATGATGTCGGAGACCGGCACCGACTCGTCGTCGAAGTGCGTGTAGTACAGATCGATGCGGTCGGTCCGCAACCGGCGCAGCGAGTCCTCGCAGGCGGCCTTGATGGTGGCCGGGGCGAGCCCCGTGTGGTCGGGGTGGCGAGCGACCTTGGTGGCGATGACGACACCGTCCCGTACGGACGGGCCGCGTGCGGCGAGCCACTCGCCGATGACCGCCTCGGACTCGCCCCCCTGGTTGCCCTCCACCCAGGCCGAGTACACGTCGGCCGTGTCGATGGTGTTGCCGCCGCCGTCGGTGTAGGCGTCCAGCACCGCGAACGACGTGGGGGTGTCGGCCGTCCAGCCGAAGACGTTGCCGCCGAGCACCAGCGGCGAGACGGACAGCTGACCGATCTTGTTGTCGGCATTCATCTGCATGCCGCGACCGTAACGCGGGGGCGGACGGTGACACAGACCGCGCACCGGACCGCCCCCGGCGGCCCTTCGGCCCTCAGCCCATCAGCCCATCGGGTCGACGGGCCGACGGGCCGCAGGCGACATCGGCACTCGGGCGGCATCGGTCATCGGCGCCCGCACCGCCTCAGACGTTGACGCCCTTGTCGCGGAGCCACGACAGCGGGTCCACCGGGTCGCCGCCACCGGGCCGCACCTCGACGTGCAGATGCGGGCCCGAGGAGTTTCCGGTGGAGCCGACGCGGCCGATGACATCGCCCGTGCCGACCTTGTCGCCCGCCGACTTGGTCATGGACGACAGGTGGCAGAACCATAGTTCGGTCCCGTCCTCCAGCTTCAGCACGATGCGGTAGCCGTACGAACCGGCCCAGCCCGCCTCCTTGATCGTGCCGCTGTGGACGGCCTTGACGGGGGTGCCGTTGGGCGCGGCGAAGTCCTGGCCGGTGTGGTCGTTCTGCCACATGCCGCCTGCCTGCCCGAACCCGGCGGTGAGCTGGTACGAGGCCAGCGGCGCCGTGTAGCTGCGGGCGAGCTCGGCGCGGCGCCGGGCCTCCGCCTTGCGCTGCTGCTCGGCAGCCCGTTCGGCGGCCTCCCGCTTCTTCTCGGCCGCTGCCTCCCGCGCGCGTTCGGCCTCGGCCTTTTCCTCGGCTTCCTCGGCGTCCGCCCGCTTCGCGGCTTCCGCCGCCGCCTCGCTCGCCGCCTGCCGTGCGGCCTCCTCCCGGGCCTCCTCGTCGGCGGCGGCACGGTGCTGTTCGGCCTGGGCGAGGATGCGGGCCCGCAGCACCTCGCCGGCGTCGGTCCTGCCCGCCGCCTTGTCCTCGGCGGAGAGCCCGGCCTGGGTGAGGGGACCGACGGACCCGTCCCCGGTACCGTCCGATCCCGTGGCGCCGTCCGCTTCGTCGTCGGCGACCAGGGCGCCGATGCCGGGCAGGTCCTCGGCGTCGGGCAGCTGGTCGGGAAGGTCGCGGACGGCGTCGGCCGCCGTGTCCAGGTCCGGCACGGATATCGTCCCGGGGTCCTTGTCCTGCGCGGTGGCCATACCACCGGCACCCACCGCCGCGATCATTCCGACCCCGAGTACGGCACCGCCGCGCGCCATGCCTCCGGCGCGCTGCTTGGCGACCCGGTGCCGACCGCGCAGGGACCGGGTGGACTCCTCGGTGGGGTTCCACTCGTCCCACGGCTCGCCCTCCGGCGGCGCCTCGGACGGTACGTGGGGACCGGCGGACCGGGCGGGGGCGGCGGACCGGGCGGGGGCGGCCGGCTGCGCGGCTGCGGAGCCGTACGGGGTGGAGCCGTAGGGGGTGGAGGGGGTCGAGGGGCCGTAGTTGGTGGGGGTGCCGGCGCGGTCGAGGTGCGGGTCGTACGCGACGACCTCGGGGGCCTGGCCGGCGAAGCCCTGCGTTCTGGAGGCCACGGGGGCGCTCTCCTTTCCTTCCTTCTCGCCTACCGGGTTAGCTGACGGGTTCGGAGCAGGAAGGTCTCCTACGGGCGTCCTCACGCAAGGGCGTCCGATTCACCCCATCCTCCTCGTCCGGCTGACGAGAAGGGGTGGTTCCCCGGTTCCCACGGTGCTGTCCAGGCAGTTGGGCGCTGCTGGTGCCCCGTATGCGGGATTCGGCGACGGCGCACGGTGCCGTCTTCCGTGACGACAGTGACGACCGTGCTGCGTTATCGGACGTTAATAGAACAGTGGCTGTGATTCCAAGCTGTTCCCGGTAATTGGTGGTGGCCGCCCGGTCCGCCGACGTTCTACGGGGTCGAGGAGTCGTGGGCGACGGCGAGCAGTGCCAAGTCGTCCACCGAACGGCCGCCCGTGTGGGCCGCGACGTCGATGAGCACCGTCTCCAGCAACTCCTCGGGATGGTCGAAGTAGCTGTTGGACAGCCGTTCGATCGGGTCGTAGAAGTCGCCGTCGGAGTCGCGGGCCTCGGACAGGCCATCGGTGTAGAGGAGCAGCTGGGCACCCCGGGGAAAGGGAAACTCGTCGATGTGCTCCGGCCACGACCCCAGATCGGACATCCCGAGCGGGAGCGCCGGAACCGTCGGCTCCAGCGGGGACGCGTTGCCCCGGTGCAGCAGAAGCGGTGCGGGGTGACCCCGGTTGACGAGGCGCAGCACGGAGCCCTCGCCGCGCGCGGGGCCGCCACCAGCTGTACTGCCGGAGGCGGCCGGAGCTGTACTGCCGGAGGCGGCCGGAGCTGTACTGCCGGAGGCGGCCGGAGCTGTACTGCCGGAGGCGGCCGGAGCTGTACTGCCGGAGGCGGCCGGAGCTGTACTGCCGGAGGCGGCCGGAGCTGTGCTGCCGGAGGCGGCCGGACTGCCGGACGGGGCCGAGATCTCCACCAGCACGGCTGTGCTGAAGCCCTCCAGCCCTGCCGTGCCGGGCTGGCGCCGCCCCTCCCGCCTAAGGGCCCGGTCGAGCCGGGCGGCCACGTCGGAAAGCGTCTCCTCCTGCTCGGCGGCCTCACGGAACACCCCCACGAGGAGGACGACGGCGGCCACCGAGTCGAGTCCTTTGCCCCGTACGTCACCGAGCAGCAGCCGTACGCCGTACGGGGTCTCCTCGGCCGCGTAGAAGTCCCCGCCGACCCGGGTCTCGGCCTGCGCCGCACGGTAGCGGGTGGCCACCACCAGGTCGCCGACATGGGAAGGCGGAGCGGGCAGCACGGCGAGCTGGACCGCCTCGGCCACGCCGCGCGCCGAAGCCAGTCGGCTGCCGCTGCGTCGCAGCACGTAGTTGACACCCACCGCGAGGGCGGAGACGGTCAGATTGGTGACGGACCTGGCCTCGGCCTCGACAGTGCTGCCCGTGTCGTGGAAGAAGGCGAACAGAATGGTGGCGCTGGAGGCGAGGACACTCGTCAGGACGGTGCCCCAGAGGGAGAGGACGGCCGCGGCAGCCAACGGGGCTGCGGCGAAGGGGGCCGAGATGGCCACATCCCTGGGTGTCGCCAGTTCCAGCACGATGCCCAGGGCGAACAGCGCGGCGGGAAGCTGCCGCGCCAAGCGCCACAGCCGTCCGCCGCTGTCGTCGTACCCGGTCGCCGTCTCCGTCCCGGCCTCCCTCTGCCGCACGCTCCCAATCTCGCCCGAGAGCGGGCTCCCGGCCAGTCGGGAGCGCTGGAAGTGGGTACGGGCCGGCTCCGTACCACGCGGCAGGCCCGACCACCTGCCGACGTAGGCCACTCAGGAACCGGGCGGGGGAAGGGACCGGAAGGGGGGAGGGGGCGGGCTGGAGAGGGAGGTTAGTCGCCGGTGCCGGGGGCCAGCGGGCCGATCTTGGGTACGGACGCCTTGCCGGTGTTCGTGACCGGTCCGCCGGACCAGGGCACCCGCAACGAGGCCCGCTCGTCGGGCGGGGTGATCTTCGCGGCGCTCGGCGTGACGGTGGTGACGTTCGTCATCTCGGGATTGGTGTACGAGAGCGAAGCCCATGCGCTCTTGCCGGGCGACAGCTTGACGGTCCGTACCTGGCCGCCCGTCCGGTTCGGGTCGAAGGAGACCTGCTCGCCGCTGCTGTTGACGAACGCGAGCCCCGGGTATCCGCGTACGGTGCACGTGCTGTCGGACCGGTTCGTCAGGATGACGGCGAAATTCTTCTGTCCGGCACCCGGATGGTTCCGCCCGAAGGAGGCCTTCAGATCCGAGGTGTGGCACCGGGACCCGGAGGCGGACCCCGAGCCGCTCCGGCCGGACGAGGAGGAGGCCGAGGAGGACGAGTCGTCGCCGCCCGAACCGGATCCGCCCGACCCGTCCGAGTCGCTGCCCTCCGAACCGCCCGCGGCTCCGTCCTCGCCGCTGCCGGCCTCACTGCCGCTCGTGCCGTCACCGCCCTTGGAGGCGCCGTCGGAGTCCTCGCCGCCCGCGGGCGTGGCCTCGCCGCTGACCTTGTGCGGGTCGGGTTCCGAGTCGTTGCTGCAGCCGACCACCAGGGCGCCCGCCGCCAGCACCGCCGTCGCGGCGGCGGCGACACGAGCCACCCGGCGCCGCCGCCGGAACGGGGCGTATCGCGCGCCGGGCGGCGAGGTCTGCGGAGTCGACGAAGCCGACGAGGTTGGCGAGGCCGACGAGGCCGGCGCAGCCGACGCGTTCGGCGAGATCCGTGGGAGCTGCGGGGTCGAGGAGAGCTGCGGGGTCGTCGTCGGGTCCTGGCGCTTCGTCATGGCTGCCGTCACTCCCTGGTCGTCGCGTCTCGCGGTCGTCCAACTGCCCGGCGGCATCACACGCTTGCCGGCTCTCGTACCCAGCGTGTCCCCGGGCCTTCGCGCCGTACACCGCGTTAGATGACCGGCTTGGCGGGAAAGTTCACGGCCGCCGCGACCTTTTTTCACAAGCCCCCGATGTGGGGGACACAGCGCTGGGACAGGTGAGTCGGAAGTCGCTCGACGAGACGGGTGGGAGCGAGCTAAGAGACGTCGACACGCAGGCTGTTCAGCACCTGGTCCGTTCTGGCCGAGCAGTCCTCGTCGCACCGGATCTGTACGTACACCGGCGGTTTTCCCTTCTGCCGAGAGGTCAGGCCGATCTCTTTCAGCGAGTGTCCGGGGGAACCGCAGGCCGACCACGTACGAACGTGCCCCTGCCAGTCCCCGCCCTTGAACTCGCTGCTCCCCGCGTACTGGCAGCCTCGGTGGTCGAGTTCGGCCACCTTGGCGGGCAACGTCTCCGACGCACTACTGTCTGCACTATCCGCGTTGTCGGCATTGCCCGCGTTGTTACCGCTGTCCTGGGCGCTCGCGCCGCTCTTGTCCTCGTCCTCGGGGGAGGAACCGAGCCCGACGAAAACCCCGTTCGTGGCCGAGGTGAGGTCCTGCCAGCGGCTCACATCCTGCGCGACGAGCAGCCCGGGAGCGTCCTTCACAGGCAGGCCCAGCGAGGACGGGTGCCAGCCCGAGTCGGCCGTCTCCTTCGCCCACTCCCCCGGAATCCGCACGCTGATCCGACCGCTGGCGTCGTTCACCCGTACCTGCGACGGCTTCCGCGAACCGTCGGGCGCCAGTACCGCGCTGGCCACCCCCACGCCCGTCAGCACGACGACGACGGTCCCCATGGCCACGGCACGCCACCTGCGGCGACGGCGCGGCGACCCCTCGTCCGCGGCAGCGGTCCGGAACCGGTCACCCTCGGGCGGCTTCCACTGCGACTGCGACTGCGACTGCGGCTCCCGCTCCGGCTCCGGCGCGCTCACGGCGGGAGGCACGTCCCGCGCCACGGACGCGTCCGTCGTCGGCGCCTCCCTCGCGGCGGACCTCGGCGCCTCCGACGAAGGCCCGGAGGACGCCTCGGAGGAGGTTGCGGAGGACGCCTCGGAGGCGGCGCCGCCCGGCGCGGGGGACGGCGACTCCGTCGCGACCGCGGGCGGCTGTCCGGCTCCCTCGGACGCGGGGCGTACGGCCAGGGAGGAGAGCGGGGCGGCCGCGGACGTGCGGCGGTCGGCGCCGATGGACGATCCCGCGCCGCTGCCGTCACGTCCGTCCGGGTCCGGGTCCGCGGCAGCCGGGGCCGGACCTGCGTCCTGGCTCCGGCCCGGCGTCCCGGGCTCCGGGTCGTCCCCGGTCCGCTCCGCTCCGGCCGCAGCCCGCTCCAACTCGTGTGCGATACGGTCCAGCTCGTTCGCGAAGGCGGCGGCGGTGGGCCAGCGGCGCTCGCGGTCGGGCTCCATCGCCCGCGCGACCGCCTCCGTCACCGCCCAGGGCAGTCCGGGTCGCAGTTCGTCCAGCGGCATCACCCGGTCCGGCGTTCCCGGGGTCGCGCCGGTCACCAGGTGGTAGAGCACGGCGCCCAGGCTGTAGATGTCCGCACGGGCGTCGATGCCCTCGAAGGGTTCGGCCTGCTCGGGTGCCATGTATCCGACCGAGCCGGCGACCACGGTGAGCCCCGAGGCGTGCGCGAGGTTCTTGGCCAGGCCCAGATCCGCGACCAGCACCCGCTCGCGCCCCTGGGGTCCCCCGCTGGTCAGCAGCACATTGGACGGCTTGATGTCGCGGTGCACCACCCCCGCCTCGTGCAGGGCCTCGGCGCCACGGGCCGCCTCGGCGGTCAGCCGTACCGCCTCGTCCACCGGCAGCGGTCCGGCCGCCATGCGGTCGGCGACCGTTCCCCGGTCCGCGTACTCCATGACGAAGTACGGCTTCTCGCCGTCCAGCTCCCCCACGTCGAAGACCTGGACGACACCGCCCGACGACGCCTTGCGCAGCAGCCGCGCCTCGGCGAGGAAGCGCTCCCGGATGTCCATGCGGTGGGCCCAGTTGTCGGCCATCACCTTGACCGCGACGGGCGCCTCCAGCCGGTCGTCGTGTGCGAGCCACACGACTGCGAAGGCGCCGGAGCCGAGACGACGGTCGACCCGGTAGCGGCCGATCTGATCAGGTGAAGGCATGCCCCTTATGATGCCTGGATGTGCCCACCGTCCTCTCCCCGCGCCGTGAACCAGCCATCCGGACGGCCTGAGCCAGTGGGTTCCGGCGGTCCGTCGACGCCCGATGGTCCGTCGGCGGCCGGCGGCGGTCCGCCGACGGCCGGTGAACCGCCCGCGCCCAACGACACCGAAGCCCTCGCCGCCCGTGCGGCGACCGGCGACAGCGCGGCACTGGACGCCCTGCTGCGCGCCATCCGCCCCGACGTGGTGCGGCACTGCGGCCGGTTCCTGCTCTTCCGGGAGGACGCCGAGGAAGCCGCCCAGGACGTCCTGTTGCAGGTGTCCCGGCACATCGAGCGCTTCCAAGGTCGCAGCCGTTTCAGCACCTGGCTGCACACGATCGTTGCAAACTGTTCACGCCAGAAGTACCGCGAGCTCAAGCGCCGCGCGGTCGAGCAGCCCGCGCTCCCCCACCAGACGGGGGCGCCGGAGCACCGCCCGGATCCGCGTACGACGAGTGTGATCGCCGGTTCCCGCGTGGATCTCCTCGAAGCGCTGGAGCGGCTGGAGCAGGAGAGTCCGCATCTGGTGGCGCCGCTGGTCTACCGCGATCTGTGCCAGATGGACTACGCCGAGATCGTCGACCGGCTCGGCATCCCGCTGGGCACCGTCAAGTCCCGGCTGCACCACGCCCGTCGCCAGATCCGGCCGTGGCTCACCTCGCAGGAGCTGTGACCCTTCCGGGGCCTCCCGCCCGGCGGGCTGTCACCTTTGGGGCCGTTGTCCCGTTCTCATGAGGACAGCGCGACTCCCACGAGTCCCATAAGCCCCCACGAGTCCCAGGAAGACAGCGCGACGCCGACCCGGGAGGTACGCGTTCCATGGCCCCCGCGAACGACTCGAACAGCCCGGCCGATCCGACCTCCGGGCCGGGCCCCGGCGCCGGCCCCGGCCCCGATCCTGAGCCCGCCCCCGTCGACGGGCCCGTACTGGTGACCGGTGGCACGGGCACCCTCGGCCGTCCGCTCGTGGCCGAGCTGCTGGCGGGCGGTGTCCCCGTACGCGTCATGAGCAGGCACCCGCGTCCGGCGGAGGACGACCGGCCCTGCGAGTGGGCGGTCTGCGACCTCACCAAGGGCATCGGGCTGGCCGCCGCCGTCAGCGGTGTACGGGCGATCGTGCACTGTGCCACCGACCAGAGGCGGGAGGCGAAAGTGCTCTCCCGAGTGGTCGAGGCGGCGCAGCAGGCCGGTGTTCCGCACCTGGTCTACATCTCCATCGTCGGCGTCGACCGGGTCCCTTTGCCGTACTACAAGGCCAAGTTCGCGAGCGAGCGACTGCTGGAGAAATCCGGGCTGCCGTACACGATCCTGCGGGCGACGCAGTTCCACGATCTGGTGGCCAGGGTGACCACCGCGCAGCGGCGGCTGCCCTTCGTCCTCTCGCCCGCCGGATTCCGCTGCCAGCCCGTGGAGGTCACCGAGGTCGCCCACCGCCTCGCCGATCTGGTGCGCGGCGAGCCCGCCGGCCGGGTGCCGGACATGGGAGGGCCGGCGGTGCACACCGCACGGGAACTGGCCGAGGCGACGCTTCGTGCTACCGGGCGGACCCGCCGGGTGGTGGACCTCCCCCTTCCCGGTCGTACGGCCCGGGCCTTCCGCCGGGGCGGCAATCTGGCCCCGGACCACGCAGCGGGGACGGTCACCTTCGCCGAGTTCCTGGCGGCCCGGCGGCCGGACCGACCCGAACCGTCCCGGATCACGCCGCCTGGTGACCGGCCGGAGTCGGCTGGTTGAGGGTGACGGGCGGTGGGCTGAGCCGGGCGAAGCCCTCCTGCCGCTGGTACGGGAAGTAGGGGTACGCCGCGTCCTTGGCGCTCGCCTCGTCCAGCCTGGCGACCTGCTCGGGTGTGAGGCTCCAGCCGACCGCGCCGATGTTCTGGCGCAACTGCTCCTCGTCGCGGGCGCCGACGATGACGGAGGAGACGGTCGGACGGCGCAGCAGCCAGTTGAGCGCGATCTGCGGCACCGTCCTGCCGGTCTCCTGCGCGACGGCGTCGAGTGCGTCGACCACGCGGTAGAGGAGTTCGTCGTCGACGGGCGGGCCGAAGGCGGCGGTGCGGTGCAGGCGGCTCTCCTGGGGCAGCGGCTGCCCGCGCCGTATCCTTCCGGTCAGCCGCCCCCAGCCCAGTGGGCTCCATACGAGGGCGCCGACCCCCTGGTCGAGCCCCAGGGGCATCAGCTCCCACTCGTAGTCCCGGCCGACGAGGGAGTAGTAGACCTGGTGCGCGGCGTGGCGGGGGTAGCCGTGCCGGTCAGCTGTGGCGAGGGACTTCATCAGCTGCCAGCCGGAGTGGTTGGAGACCCCGGTGTAGCGGATCTTCCCCTCGCGGACGAGCTGATCGAGGGTGGCGAGGACCTCTTCCTGCGGGGTCGCGGCGTCGTGGGCGTGGAGCTGGAAGAGATCGATGTAGTCGGTGCCGAGGCGGCGCAGGGCGTCCTCGGTCGCCCTGATGAGGCGGGCCCGTGAGGTGCCGTACTCGCCGGGCCCCTCGCCCATGGGCAGGCCCGCCTTGGTGGAGATGAGCACCTGGTCGCGCCGACCCCTGACGGCCTGGCCCAGCACTTCCTCGGAGGCACCGGCCGAGTAGACGTCGGCACTGTCGAACATCGTGATCCCGGCGTCGAGGGCGATGTCCACCAGGCGGCGGGCGGCGCGGGCGTCGGTGTCGCCCCACTCCCCGAAGAGCGGGCCCCGGCCGCCGAAGGCACCGGTTCCCAGGCTCAGCTCCGGGACCCGCAGGCCGGAAGCGCCCAACTGTCGGTATTCCATGGCTCGTTCCCTCTTCCTCTTTACAGGTGCCCGCATACATGCTTCTGCGCGCACGGGCCAGGTGTTAACGGGACCGGAGTTCCGTTAACTGCTGCCAGTACCGTAACAGGGAGAAGCCGTTAAGGGAACTGGAGACCCGCTGTGACATCTGGGCCGGAGAGCCGGCGCAAGACGACCGCCCCGGACACCGGCGCCGTGCCCGGCACGGTGCGCCCCGGAGGGCGCACGGCGCGGGTGCGCGAAGCCGTGCTGCGCGCCGCCGGAGACGCGCTCGCCGAGCACGGTTTCGCCCACCTCGACCTCGCCGAGGTCGCCCGCCGCGCGCAGGTCGGCAAAACGACCGTCTACCGGCGCTGGGGAACCGTCACCGCGCTGCTGGCGGACCTGCTCGACGACATGGCCGAGCAGTCCGAGCCCCGTACTGAGACGGGCACCCTGCTCGACGACCTGGCGGCCAACGCCGCGCTGGTGTGCCGCACCCTGACCGACCCCCGGCAAGGTGCGCTGTTCAAGGCCGTCATCGCCGCCGCGACGTGCGACACCACCGCCGCCGAGGCACTGCACCGGTTCTACGCGGCACGGGTCGCCGAGTGG
Source organism: Streptomyces smyrnaeus (assembly GCF_017676345.1). Taxonomy (GTDB): domain Bacteria; phylum Actinomycetota; class Actinomycetes; order Streptomycetales; family Streptomycetaceae; genus Streptomyces; species Streptomyces smyrnaeus. The sequence goes on from NZ_JAFFZM010000021.1 coordinate 41,297, forward strand.
GCCCCATGCGTGCGGCAGGCCGCCGACCGGGGCGAGGTGCCGGCGGACACGGACCCCGAACAGGTCATCCGCGCCGTCTCCGCGCCGCTGTACTACCAACTGCTGACCACCGGCGCCCCGCTCGACCGGGCAGCCGCCGAGCGCGCGGCCCGGTCGGCGTACGCAGCGGCCTGCGCGGGAGTCTTCCGCCGCGAGCAGTGACCGCGCGGCGGGCTGAGTGGGCCCCAGGGGAGCCCCTGCGGCCCTGCCTGCCGGGGCCGGTCCCGACCCGCCCCCTACGGCCGTCCGGCGGGCGGTGCCGTCCCGGCCACCGCTTCCGTGAACGCCTGCAACTGGGGCGCCAGTGGACCGCGCCGGCGCACCAGCCCGTACGCCAGCGCCGCGGCCTCCGGTACGGGGACGTAGCAGACCCCGGGATGGGCGAAGTACGTCTCCGCGTGCGCGCCCGACAGCAGGGCGCCCTTGCCCGCCGCCACCAGCACCAGGGCTTCCTGCACGCTGGTGACCGGCAGCCCCGGCGGGATCGCGCGGCCCCCGGGCGTCCGCGCGGGGGCCAACTGCTCGCGGCAGAGCACCGGCACCCCCTCGCGCAGGGTCAGCAGGGGCGTCTCCCCCAGTTCGGCCAGGTCCTCCGGGGACGCCTCGCCGCGCAGCGCCAGCCGGTGCCCGGCGGGCACGGCCAGCACCCGTGGCTCGCTGAACAGTTCGGGCCCCTCCACCAGGTCGGCCTCCCCGGCCGGGAGTTCGGCCAGCTGCACATCGAAGGCTCCCGCCCTGAGCTTGCCGAACGGGTCGGCCAGCGGCACCTCGCAGGGCTCGACGGCGAGGCCGGGCCACCGCTCGCCCAGAAGCTTCGCCGCACGCATCACGACCTCACCGGCCAGCGGCCCGGAGAAGCCCACATGCAGGATGCCCCGCAGCTCTCCCGCCCGCCGCGCGGCCGTCGCCGCGGCGCGCGCCAACGCCTCGTCCATGGCGCGCTGGTGCGGCGCGAGGTCGTCGCGCAACTGCCGCCCCAGTCCGGTGAGGGTCACGGTGCGGCTCGTACGGTGGAACAGCGGAGCGCCCACCCGTCTCTCCAGCCGCTGCACGAGCTGGCTGACGCGGGCCCGGGAGAGGTGCATGCGCTCCGCGGTGCGACCGAAGTGCAGCTCTTCGGCCAGGATCAGCAGGCATGTCACTTCATCGCGTTCCATCCCCGTGACGCCCCCCGCATCGTTCAGTCCGGATCGTTCAGTCCGGATCGTTCAGTCCGGCTGAACGCAACGTTGCGTTGTTCGCCGTTGTTCCCCCCGCCCACTCGGCGGAGGGTGAGAGCGTGCCAACTCTCAAGAAAACCCGTGATTCCTCAGAAACCCGGATGTCCACCCGTGAACGGGGCATCCTGCTGGTGCTGTGCGGTGCCGTCTTCCTGGAGGGCATCGATGTCGCCATGCTCAACGTGGCCCTGCCCGTCATCCGCGCCGAGCTCGGGATGCCGATCGGCGAGTTGCAGTGGGTCATGAGCTCCTACGTGCTCGGCTACGGCGGCTTCATGCTGCTGGGCGGGCGGGCGGCCGACCTGTACGGCCGACGGCGGATGTTCGTGCTGTCGCTGGGTGTCTTCCTCGCCTTCTCCGCGCTCGCGGGCCTGGCGAGCGAGGGCTGGACGCTGATCGCGGCCCGCTTCGTCACCGGTGTCGCGGCAGCGTTCATGACGCCGGCCGGATTGTCCCTGATCACCACGAGCTTCACCGAGCGCAGGCGGCGGAACAAGGCGCTGCTCATCTACTCCGGGACCGGTGCGGCGGGTTTCTCCACCGGGCTGGTCCTCGGCGGGCTGCTGACCATGCTCGGCTGGCGCTGGGTGTTCTTCGCCCCTGTCGCGCTCTCCGCCCTGATACTGGCCGCCACGCTGGTGCTCGTCCCGCACGAGCCCCGGACCGGGACCGGCACGGAGGCCGGGCAGCGCACCGGCTCCGCACCGCGCCGCAGCTTCGACCTGGCCGGCGGGGTGACGGTCACGGCGGCGCTCGTGTTGCTGGTGCTCGGCATCGAACGGGCCTCGCACAGCAGTTGGCCACACACACTGGTCGTGCTGACCGCCGGTGCGGCACTCCTCGTACTGTTCGTGCTGATCGAACGGCGCACTGCCGCACCGTTGATACGGCTGGGCATGCTGCGTTCGGGCCCCCTCGTGCGCGCCAACGCGACAGCGCTGCTCTTCGCAGCCGCCTTCTTCGGCTTCCAGTTCCTCGTCGTCCTCTACCTCCAGGAACTGCGCGACTGGACGACGCTGGAGACGAGCCTGGCGATGCTGGTGACCGGTGTGGACGCGGTGCTCGCCCCCACCGTCGTGCCGCGGCTGGTCAACCGCTTCGGGAGTGCGCGAGTGGCCTTCGCGGGGCTGCTGGCCGCCACCGCGGCCTACGCCTGGTTCCTGCCGGTCGGTGCGCAGTGGCCCTATCCGGTGATGTTGCCGGGCCTGCTCCTGGTCGGGCTCGCCTTCGCGCTGGCCTACGGGCCGCTGGCCATCATGGCGACCGACTCGATCGCCGAGGAGGAGCAGGGAGTGGCCGGCGCCCTGCTGTTCGCCTCCGTCCAGTTCGGAGCCGCGCTCGGCCTCTCCGGAGCGGCAGCGGCCAACGCCGCGGGCACCGGTGCGCAGACACCCGCCGCTCTGCTGGACGGCTACCGTGCGGGGCTCCTCGTCCCGTTGGCAGCGGCGCTGCTGGCCACTGCTGTCGGGGCGTTCGGCCTGCGCCGCCGACGCGCACCGGCCGCACCCGGAGGTCCGGGAACACCGGGAACGCCGCAAGACCCGGGGACACCAGGAGCACCGGACGCGGCGGAGGTACCGGCCGCGCAGGGCCGGTCCGGTAGCGGCGGGGTTCTTACGGAGCGGTGACACGGGCGCCGCGTACCGGTCCACGGCGCCCGTGCGCGCCTAGCGTGGCGGTATGCGCGTTCTTGTCACCGGCGGTGCCGGGTTCATCGGTTCCCATGTCGTGGAGGCCCTGACGGTCGCGGGCCACGAGGTGGTCGTGCTGGACGCCCTGCTGCCCTCGGCGCACGGGAGAGCTGCCGAACCACCGGCCGCCGTGCCGGGGGTGCGGCAGCTGCGCGGTGACGTACGCGATCCGGACGTCGCCGACGAGGCGCTGCGCGGTGTGGACGCGGTGTGCCATCAGGCGGCGATGGTCGGGCTCGGCAAGGACTTCTCCGACGCCCCCGAGTACGTCAGCTGCAACGACCTGGGCACCGCCGTGCTGCTGACCGCGATGGAGCGGGCGGGCGTGCGTGCACTGGTGCTGGCCGGTTCCATGGTCGTCTACGGCGAGGGCCGCTACGAGTGTCCCCGGCACGGCGTCGTCAGGCCGGGACCACGCGCGGTGCCGGACCTGCGCGCCGGGCGGTTCGAACCACTGTGCCCCAACTGCGGCGCCGCGCTTCGGCCCGGGCTGGTCGGTGAGAACGCGCCGCTGGACCCGCGCAACACCTACGCGACCACCAAGCTCGCGCAGGAGCACCTGGCGGCGGCGTGGGCCCGGGCCGTCGACGGGCGTGCGGTGTCGCTGCGCTACCACAACGTCTACGGGCCCGGGATGCCGTGCGACACCCCGTACGCGGGGGTCGCCTCGTTCTTCCGCTCAGCGCTCGCCCGCGGGGCGGCACCCACCGTCTACGAGGACGGCGCGCAGCGCCGGGACTTCGTCCATGTGCGGGACATCGCCGCAGCCAACCTCACGGCGCTGGAAGCGGTGCACACGGGAGGGGCGGCGCACGGCCCCGGTTCCTTCGCGGCCTACAACACCGGCAGCGGCGACCCGCACACCATCGGGGAGATGGCCACCGCGCTGGCCGAGTTCCACGGCGGCCCGGACCCCGTGGTGACGGGCGAGTACCGGCTGGGCGACGTACGGCACATCACGGCGTCCTCGCAGCGGGCCGCCCGCGAACTGGGGTGGCGCGCGCGCATCGGTTTCGCGGAGGGGATGAAGGAGTTCGCGGCGGCCGGCATGAGGGCACCGTCCGGCACGGAGGCCGGGGCCCCTCGGGCGTCGGTCGGGGCGTCGCAGGCGTCGGTCGAGGCCTCGCGGGCGTCGCGTCCTTCCGAGCAACGCGGCACCACGGGCGGGACCCGCCCCGTCACCCCGTCTCCGCGCTCGGCAGCGCCCTCGGCAAGGTGAGCTCGAAGCAGCAGCCGCCGGTCACATTGCGGACCGCTGCCGTGCCCTGATGGGCCTCGACGATGCCGCGCACGATGGCCAGTCCCAGGCCCGCGCCCGGGGGCGTGCGGGCGTGGGTGCCGCGCCAGCCGGTGTCGAAGACACGGGGCAGGTCCTCCTCGGGGATGCCGCCGCAGCCGTCCGTCACGGACAGGACGACCTTCTCGTCCTCCTCCGCGGTGCGCGCGTGCACGGCCACGGTGCCGTCCGCGGGGGTTCGGCGGATGGCGTTGACGAGCAGATTGCCGAGCACCCTGGTCATCTCGTGCGGGTCCACCTCGACGGGTACGGCGGCCACCGCGTCACCCACCAGGCGGACGCCGTTCTGCCGGGCGAGCGGGTCGGCGCCGGCCAGTGCTTCTTCGACGAGTTCGGTCAGGCTGACCTGGTGTGTGGTCAGGGCGAGTGAGCCCGCGTGGATGCGGGAGAGCTCGAACAGGTCGCCGACCATGGCGTTGAGTCGTTCCACCTCGGTACGGATCTGCCGCAGACAGCGTCCGGTGTCCTCCACCATGCCGTCCTCCAGCGCCTCCGACATGGCGCGCAGTCCGGCCAGCGGGGTGCGCAGATCGTGCGAGATCCAGGCGACCAACTCGCGCCGCGAGCTCTCCAGCGCACGTTCGCGGTCCCGGGATGCGGCCAGTTTCTCGCTGGTGGCGGCGAGTTCGCGGGTGAGCGCCGTGAACTCCGCCGGATCGCCCGCCTCGGCCGCGCCGGGCGCGGGGAAGCTGCCCCCGTCACCGAAGGAACGCGCCGCAAGGGTGAGCGCGTTGCTGCGCGCCGCCACCCAGCGGCCCAGCAGCAGCGCGGTCGCCAGCGAGACGACGGCCGCCATGGCGACGACGGTGGTGACGACGAACAGGTCGTGCCGGGACAGGAACATCGCCCAGGCGACGGCGAGCGTCCCGGCGAGCATGGCGATCACGGCGACTGTCGGGACGATCGTCAGCGAGACGACGAGCGACCGGTGCCGCAGCGCACGCAGCGCCAGTGCGCCCAGCAGTCCGGCCCCGGCGGCACCCAGGAAGGCGAACAGGGCGATGAGGAGCATGTCGCGCACGGTGGTTCAGTCCTCCTGCGCGGTGACGCCCGGCTGCGCGTGGGAGTCCTCCCGCACGGGAGCGCCCGGCTGCGCGGTGGCGCCCGGGTCGAGCCGGTAGCCCACGCCCCACACGGTCTGGATCAGCCGGGGGCGCGCGGGGTCCTCCTCGATCTTTGCGCGCAGCCGGCGCACATGCACGGTGACCGTCGAGAGGTCGCCGAAGTCCCAGCCCCACACCTCGCGCATCAGCTCCTCCCTGGAGAAGGCCCGTGCCGGGTGCCGCAGCAGATGGGCCAGCAGGTCGAACTCCCGCACGGTGAGGGAGAGCTCGACGCCGCCCCTGGTGGCGCTCCGGGCGCGCGGGTCGACAGTCAGCCCCGCGGCACGCAGCGGCGGTGCCGGGCGCGGTACGTCCTGTGCGTGCCGACTGCGGCGCAGCACGGACTCGACGCGCAGCACCAGCTCCCGCGGACTGAACGGCTTGGTGACGTAGTCGTCCGCGCCGACCTCCAGACCCAGCACCCGGTCGCCCTCGTCACCGAGCGCGGTCAGCATGATGACCGGCACGGGCCCCTGCTCGCGCAGCCGTCGGCAGACCTCCAGGCCGTCCAGCTCGGGCAGCATCAGATCGAGTACGACGAGGTCCGGCCAGTGCGCGGCAGCACGCTCCAGGGCGCCGGGGCCCGTCTCCGCGCGGTCGACGGCGTACCCGGCGCGGTGCAGATAGCCGGTGACGACTTCGGCGACAGTGGGGTCGTCGTCGACGACCAGGACCCGCCCGGTGGGTGGTGGCTGCATGGCCTCAGGGTGGCACCACGCAGCTGCGAGGGGGAGACGGGCCGACGGCAGCACGGGCGATGTCCGTGTTTCGTAAGAAGGTGAAGTCTGGAATGTCCGGTATGGCTCCGTAGGGTGTGCGGCGTAGTCGAACCCGCCCGAAGGAGGCCACGCCCGTGCCCGGTGTCGATGTCGTACTCCCCTGCCTCGACGAGGAGCAGGCGCTGCCCTGGGTGCTGGAGCGGATCCCACCGGGCTGGCGGGCCATCGTCGTGGACAACGGTTCGACGGACGGTTCGGCGGCCACAGCGCGCGAGAGGGGTGCGACCGTCGTCTCAGAGCCCCGGCGCGGCTTCGGTGCCGCCTGCCACGCAGGGCTGACGGCCGCCGAGGCCGACATCGTCTGTTTCTGCGACTGCGACGCCTCTCTCGACCCCGGCCTGCTGGTGCCGTTCGTCGAGGCCGTGCGCGAGGGCCGCAGCGACCTGGTGCTGGGCCGCAGGCGCCCGCAGACGCGCGCTGCCTGGCCGGCGCACGCCCGCGCGGGCAATCTCGCGCTCTCCCGCATGCTGTACGCCCGTACCGGCGTCCGGCTGCACGATCTCGGCCCGCTGCGCGCCGCCCGCCGCGCTGACCTGCTGGCGCTCGAACTGTCCGACCGGCGCAGCGGATACCCGCTGCAGATGGTCGTACGGGCCGCCGACGCCGGCTGGCGGATCGAGGAGCGCGACGTGCCCTACCGCCCCCGCACCGGCAGGTCCAAGGTCACCGGGACCTGGCGGGGCACCTGGCACGCCGTACGCGACATGCGGGCGGTGCTCCAGGAGCCCGCCGCCGCCGGAGAGGGGGTCGCCCGGTGACGCCGCCCTCCCGCCCCGCCGAGGGGGCCACCACGCTGCTCGTCATCGCCAAGGAGCCGGTGCCGGGGAAGGTCAAGACCCGGCTGTGTCCGCCCTGTACGCCGCACCAGGCGGCCCGGCTGGCCGCAGCCGCACTGCACGACACCCTGGAGGCCGTACGCGCCATGCCCGCCAGGCGCCGGGTGCTGGTGCTGTCGGGCCGGCCGGGCACCTGGCTGCCGGACGGTTTCGACGTCGTCGCGCAGCGCTCCGGCGGGCTCGACGAACGGCTCGCCGGAGCGTTCGCCGAAGCGGGCACCGGACCGGCGCTGCTCGTCGGCATGGACACCCCCCAGCTGACCCCCGCGCTGCTGGCACCCGCGCTCGGCCCGGACAGCTGGCAGGAGTGCGACGCCTGGTTCGGTCCGGCACTGGACGGCGGCTTCTGGGCGCTCGGTCTGGCCCGCCCCGATCCCGCACTGCTGCGCGGAGTTCCCATGTCCACCCCGACGACAGGACGGGCCCAGCTCGCCCGACTGGCGCACAAGGGACTGCGGGTGCGCCGACTGCCGCCGCTGCGCGACGTGGACACCGCCCAGGACGCCGCACAGGTCGCCGCCGAGGCCCCCGGCAGTCGGTTCGCCGCGACCGCCGCCGCGCTCGCCGCACTGCGCCCCGAGCACGTCCCGGCCGTCCCCGCGAGCCGGACCCGCCCGAACAGCACGGCAGCGCACCGGACGGCCGCCCCATGACAGCCACCGCACACACCACGGCTCCGCCCACGACGACGGCCACGACAACTGCTGCGGCAACTGCTGCGGCAACTGCTGCGGCAACTGCTGCGGCAACTGCTGAGGTGAAAACGACGGGCGAAGCGACCGAAGCAGCCGAAACCGCCCGAGCAGCCGGAACGACCGACGACACGGCCGAGATGACCGACACGGCAGCCGAAGCGATAGCGCCCTGGAACGCCGACCCGTACGCCGACGCACTGCGCACCGGCCAAGGGCCGTTGTTCCTGCGCCGCAGCGACGGCTGGCTGCTGCCGCTGGAGGTGGAGCGCTGGTGCGCGAGCGCGGACACGGCCGACATGTCGGTGCTGCGCCGCTGCGAGGGCGCGGTACTGGACGTGGGCTGCGGGCCGGGCAGGCTCGTCGCGGCCCTCTCCTCGCTCGGCCGCCGGGTCCTGGGCATCGATGTGAGCCCGGCAGCCGTCGCCCGCACGGTCGGCCTCGGCGGTACGGCACTGCACCGTTCGGTCTTCGACCCGCTGCCCGGCGAGGGCCGGTGGGGGAGCGTACTGCTGCTGGACGGCAACCTCGGCATCGGCGGCGACCCCGAGGCGCTGCTGGAGCGCTGCGCCCGGCTCCTCGCCCCGCAGGGGTTGCTGCTGGCCGAGACCTCGCCCCTGGATGTGGACGAGCGGGCACAGGTGCGCATCGACGACGGGCGGGGCACGTGCCCCCACCCCGACGGGGGACAGCTGTTCCCCTGGGCCCGGCTGGGCACCCGCGCGCTGCTGCGGTATGCACTGCCCGCCGGGTGGTCGGCAGCGGGTCAGTGGGAGTGCGGCGGGCGGTCCTTCGTCGCCCTGCGGCGCCCCTGAACCACTCGCCGCCGGTGTCTCCTCTCGAACGCCGTCCGCGCGGCCAGCCAGATTCCGGAAACGGCGAACAGCGCGACCGTCAGCCACAACCAGTGCATCGCATAGCCGTTGTTGCCCTCCGGCCGCCCGGTGACCTTTGCGTACCGGTCGGCCGGTCCGGTGATCAGCGGAAACCAGACCAACAGCAGCAGAAGGGAGAACAGGGCCGGAATCCGAAGGTGGTTCACGTACCGGCCCGCGAGCCTGGGCACCCGGTCGGCCACCGAATACAGCGGCAGCAGCACCAGATCGTGCAGCAGTGCCGCGCCCACGAACCATACGGCCACGCCCAGCCAGTCGTCCGCCAGCAGTCGCACACCCGCGTAGGCGGTGAGCACGAAAGAGGCCAGCAGCAGGGCGATCTGCAGCGGGCTGCCCACCGTGCGGCGCAGCCGTCCGGCGCCCCGCGCGGGCCCGGCCTCCATCCGGCCGCCCGCGGCGGGCCCCTGGGCCCGGCCCCTCATCGGTCCGCTCCGAACGCCAGCCGGTTCACCCATTTGGTGTTGTGCACACCGGGCGCGGCCGGGACGATGACACGGGCCGGATAGCCGTGGTCGAGCGAGAGGTCCTCACCGCCCACCCGTAGCGCCAGCAGGGACCGTGGATCGCGTACCTGGTTGTCCCGCAGGCCCGCGTGCCGGAATGCTCCGGAGCGCTGCAGCGAAGCGACGAAGACACCGGGCAGCCCGTCCCCGGGGGCGCAACCGGCCAGCTCCGCCAGGTCGCGCAGCCGGACACCGGTCCAGTGCTGGTCCGAGGTCGACCAGCCCTCCACACAGGCGATGGGCAGCGCGGCGGAGTGCTGGGGCATCGCCAGCAGTTCGGCCCGCGAGAGGCGCAGTCTGCGCCCGTGCGGACCTTCGACGGTCAGCCGCCAGCGCTCACCGGTCTCCTCGCGGGTGACGCCGACAGCGGCGGCCGTCTTGTTGATCTGGAAGGCGTTCGCGCCGGTGCCGGGGTCGGGGCCGCCGTGCGGGGCCAGCAGCGCGGTACGGCGCAGTGGGCCGTCGAAGTTCTGCCCGACCGTCACCCCCAGCAGCAGTACCGAGCCGCCGCCCACCGCGCCGAGCGCTCCGCGCCGCGTCAGCGTGGGGGTGGCCGGGCGGGGCGCGACCAGTCCGGTGTCGCGATCCGGCTCGCGCACCCCCTCGTCCCCCCGCTGCCCGTCGCGGTGTCCGTCACCGTGCCCGCCGCGGTGTTCGTCGCGTCCTGCTCCTTTCCCGGCGCCCCGGCCCGAGGCGAAGTCGCGCGGTGCCCCCTCCCGCAGCACCTGCACGGCCTTCGGCAGCCGCAGCGCCACATGCACCACGAACGCGGCGAAGAAGACCCATGCGCCGTAGAAGTGCAGCGGGTAGAACGAACCGGGGAACAGGTAGTCGAGCTGGACGTTCAACAGCCCCGTCACGAACTCGAACAGCACACCGCCGACGAGCAGCAGCAGCGAGATCCGCTCCAGCGCGTGCGCGGCGGAGCGGGCGGGCGGCATGGTGAACAACTTGGGGACGACGGACCACAGCTTCGCCAGCAGCACCGGCACCAGCACCACGCCGAGGGTGGTGTGCACGCCCTGGGTGAGCCGGTAGAGCCAGTGCGGGTCGGTCGGCCAGGCGAACAGGTAGAAGCCGAGCAGCCCGCGATCGGGCGTGCGGTCGTTGGAGGGCGCCACATCCGGGTTGTAGGCGGCGTAGGACAGCAGGCCGGTGACGAACAGCACGGTGACGCCCGCCAGCAGTACGACGCCGAGCACCGCCGTCAGCCATGGACCGCGCATCGGACTGCGCCAGAAGCCGGGGTCCGAGGGGAGCCGGGCGGAGTGCTGCCGGACGGTTCGGAGCCGGGAGAGGGTGCGGTGATCGCCCATGGGGTGACGGTAAGCGCCGGTACGGCCCGGGAGGGGGACACGACCCATGACGAAACGCTGACATCCTCCGCCGGTGGCCGCCGTGCGGCCCCGCGCGGCCTAACGTGCCCATGTGCCTGTCGAACCCTCCGCGACCCGCCCCGACCGCTCCGCGCCCGCCGACCGCCCGGAGCTCCCCGCCCGACCTGAGTCCTCCGGCCCCTCGGCGCCGGGTGCCGACCCCGCCGTACGCGGCCCCGGGCGCGGGCTGCGCGGGCGCGGGCGCGGGCGCGTGCGTGGGCTGCGGGGCCTGGTGCCGGACGCCGGGGCCGTGGCGGTGGCCGGGGCGCTCGTGGCCGCCGCCGTCGTCATCGGCGGGGCCATCGAGCGGGAGCACGGCACGCTGCGGGTGCACTGGCCGCCGTACTACGCCGAGCTCGAACCGCACCTGGGTCCGGGCACCCCGGCCGCGCTGCTGGTCGCGGCAGCGGTGCTCGGGTACGGGCCCGCGCTCGCGGCCCGGCTGCCCTGGCGCCGGCTGCTCGCGGCCGCCTGGGGCGCCTCGATGGCGTGGATCTGGTCGCTCGCCCTGGTGGACGGCTGGCACCGGGGCGTGGAGAACCAACTGACCTCCGCCTACGAGTACCTGCAGGAGGTCGACCGCTTCGGGGACGTGGGCGCGGCCCTGCGCACCTTCACCGACCACATCCTGCTGCACTCCCCCGACAACTGGGTCCCGCATGTGGCCGGCCATCCGCCCGCCGCCGTGCTCACCTTCGTCGGGCTGGACCGCGTGGGGCTGGGCGGCGGCCCGTGGGCGTCCGCCTGGGTCATCACCGTAGGGTCGTCGGCCGCCGCAGCCGTACTGGTGGCGCTGCGTGCCCTGACCGGCGAGGAACTGGCGCGCAGGGCCGCGCCGTTCCTCGTGCTGGCCCCCACCGCCGTGTGGGTGGGAGTGTCGGCCGACGGCTACTTCACCGCGGTGGCCGCCTGGGCGCTCGCCCTGCTCGCACTGTCCGCCCGGACGGGCGAGCGCGCGATCCGAGCGCCGCGCACGGCGGCGCTCGGTGCCGGGCTGCTGTTCGGACTCACCTGTTATCTGTCGTACGGGCTCACCCTGTGCGCGCTTCTCGGCCTCACCGTCCTCGCGCTGTCGCGCACCCTGCGGCCGCTCCCATGGGTGCTGGCGGGTGTCGCAGCAGTGGCCGCTGTCTTCACCCTCGCGGGCTTCAACTGGTGGGAGGGGTACCAGCTGCTGACCGAGCGCTACTACCAGGGCGCCGCCCGCATCAGGCCGTACAGCTACTGGGTGTGGGCCAACCTCGCCTGCGCGGTGACGGCTGTCGGGCCCGCGGTGGTGGCCGGGACGCGGCGGGCACTGGTCGCCGGTACGGCGGCGGGACGGCGGGCGGCGGCACTGCTGCGGGAGCGGCACGCGGTGGGCGCCCCCCGGAGCGAGGGGCACCGCAGCCGTGACCGGCTCGCCGTACTGGTGCTGGCGGCCCTGCTGACGATCGCTGTCGCCGATCTGTCCGGCATGAGCAAGGCGGAGACCGAACGGATCTGGCTGCCCTTCCTCACCTGGCTGCTGCCCGCTGCCGTGCTGCTGCCCCACCGGGGTGCCCGGTACTGGCTGGCGGCCCAGGCGGCGACCGCGCTGGCGGTCAACCATCTGCTGCTGACCGGCTGGTGAGGCCTCAGTCCGGCTGCCTGGCGGCCCGGAAGCGGGCCTGTCCCTCGCCGAGGTCCACGACAGGGTCCGGGTAGTCGAGCGAGGCCCGCTCGGCGGCGGGCAGCCGCCACGGCTGATGCACGGCCGCGCCCTGGATGTGCGCCAGTTCGGGGACCCAGCGGCGCACATAGGTGCCCTGCGGATCGCAGGTGCGGGCCTGGGTGAGCGGGTTGGGAACCCGGTTGGGCCGGGTGTCGGTGCCGGTGCCCGCCGCCCACTGCCAGTTCAGCTGGTTGTTGGCGATGTCGCCGTCCACCAGATGGGCGAGGAAGTGTGCGGCGCCGATGCGCCAGTCCACGTAGAGCGTCTTGGTGAGGAAACCGGCCGCCAGCAGCCGCGCCCTGTTGTGCATCCACCCCTCGTGCAGCAGTTGCCGCATACCGGCGTCCACCAGCGGATAGCCCGTCCGGCCCGCCCGCCAGGCGTCGACCTCCTGTGCCGCGGCACCGCCGCCACGGTCGGTCCGCCAGCGGTCACCGCGTGGGCGGTAGTCGGCGTGCGCGGCCCGAGGGCGGGCCGCCAGCACCTGGTGGTGGAAGTCCCGCCAGGCGAGCTGCCGTACGAACGCGTCGGCACCCGTCCCGCCCTTGGCCGCCGCCTCGTGGACGAGTTCGAGGGGCGAGAGGGAGCCGAAGTGCAGATGCGGGGAGAGCCGGGAGGTGGCGTCGGCGCCGAGGTCGCTCTGGCCGCCGTCCCGCTGCCCGTACCGGTCGAGCCCGCCCTTGCGGCGCCAGGACGCCCACCGCTCCCGCCCCGCGCGCTCACCGCCGCGCGCGAGCCCCGGCGCCGTACCGCGCACGTCCCGTCCGCGGGGCAGCGGGAGCGACCCCACCGCTTCGGGCACCCGGACGGTACGCGGGGCGGCGAGCGGGGACCGCCGTCCTGCCCGGGCCCAGCGCCGAAAGTACGGGGTGAAGACGGCGAAGTGGTCCCGTCCCCCGGTGGGGGTGAGCGTGCCGGGGGCGACCACGGTGGTCACCGCGTCGTGCACCCGCAGCGCACACCCCACCTCCTCCAGGGCTGTACGCAGCCGCGTCTCGCGCCGCTGCGCGTAGTCGCTGACCCCCGCCGCGATGTGCACCTCGCGCGCACCGCACTCACGCACCAGCCGCGCCGTCTCCGTCGCCGGGTCACCGGAGCGCACCACCAGCCGGCCACCGCGCTCGCGCAGCCCCTCGTCCAGGGCGGTGAGGCAGTCGGCGAGGAAGGCCTGCCGGTTGGGCACGGCGAAACCCGACTCCTCGATGGCGCGGTCCCGCACGAACAGCGGCACCGCCGCCTCGGCACCGGCCAGCGCGGCGTGCAGCACGGGGTTGTCGCGCAGCCGCAGGTCGGAGGTGAGAAGGGCGACGGCGACGGCGGGCAGGGCGGCGGAGGGGGTCACGGGTTCCCCAACTCCCGTACGGGCCAAGGCGTTACGCACGGCGGCACCGAGCCGATTGTCAGACCCGGCGCCTAGGCTGGCCGACCAGTCGCTTCAGCAGGACTGGCCAGGTGCGGGGCGCCTGGCCAGGGACCGAGGAGAGCAAACACATGCCGGCTCAGACCATCCCGCTCGTACCCGCCGACAGCCACGATGTGATCGAGGTGCGGGGTGCGCGGGAGAACAATCTCGCGAACGTCTCCCTCGACCTGCCCAAGCGCAGGCTGACGGTCTTCACCGGAGTGTCGGGTTCGGGCAAGTCGTCGCTGGTGTTCGGCACGGTCGCGGCCGAGTCCCAGCGGCTGATCAACGAGACGTACACCGCTTTCATCCAGTCGTTCATGCCGAGCCTGGGCCGCCCCGAGGTGGACAGCCTGCGCAACCTGAGCGCGGCGATCGTCGTGGACCAGGAGCGGATGGGTGCCAACTCCCGCTCCACGGTGGGCACCGCCACGGACGCCTTCACCATGCTGCGGATCATCTACAGCCGGCTGGGCACCCCGCACATCGGTACCTCGACGGCGTTCAGCTTCAACAGCACGGAGGGCATGTGCGCCGAGTGCGAGGGGCTGGGCGAGACCACGACCATCGACATCGACCAGGTCGTCGACCGGGAGCTGTCCGTACGCGAGGGCGCGGTCACCGCTCCGGGTTTCGCGGTGGACAGCTGGTTCTGGCAGGTGATGGTCAACTGCGGCTTCTTCGACCCGGACAAGAAGGTCCGCGACTTCACCCAGCAGGAGTGGGACGGACTGCTGTACCAGCCGACGACGAAGGTCAAGGTCGGCACCACGAATCTCACCTACGACGGGCTGATCCCCCGCATCCAGCGCATCTATCTGTCCAAGGACCGCGAGGCGATGCAGGCCCACATCCGGGAGTTCACCGACCGGGCCGTCGTCTACGCCGACTGCTCGGCGTGCGGCGGCAGCCGACTCAGCCAGGCGGCGCTCTCCTCGAAGATCGACGGCGTGAACATCGCCGACTGCGCCCGCATGCAGATCAGCGACCTCGCCCCGTTCGTGCGCGGATTGAGCGACCCCTCGGTGGCGCCGATGCGCGACACGCTGTGCCAGACGCTCGACTCGCTGGTCGACATCGGCCTGGGCTATCTGAGCCTGGACCGGCCCGCCGGCACGCTGTCCGGCGGTGAGGCGCAGCGCGTCAAGATGGTCCGCCATCTCGGCTCCAGCCTCACCGACGTCACCTACGTCTTCGACGAGCCCACCATCGGCCTGCACCCGCACGACATCCAGCGGATGAACGACCTGCTGCTGCTCCTGCGCGACAAGGGCAACACGGTGCTGGTGGTCGAGCACAAGCCGGAGGTCATCGCCATCGCCGACCATGTGGTCGACCTCGGTCCCGGCGCGGGCACCGACGGCGGCCGGATCTGCTACGAGGGGGACGTCCCGGGGCTGCGTGCCTCCGGCACCCTCACCGGCCGCCATCTGGGCCACCGGGCCCAGTTGCGCGAGACGGTACGGGAGCCCAAGGGCAGGGTCGAGATCCGGGGCGCCGATCGGCACAACCTCAAGAACGTCGACGTGGACATACCGCTGGGCGTGCTGACGGTCGTCACCGGTGTGGCGGGCTCCGGCAAGAGTTCGCTGATCCACGGCTATCTGTCCGGGCGGGACGGTGTGCTGGTGGCCGACCAGTCACCGATCCGCGGCTCACGCCGCAGCAATCCGGCGACCTACACGGGGCTGCTGGGCCCGATCCGTACGGCCTTCGCCAAGGCCAACGGCGTCAAGGCGGCGCTGTTCTCGGCGAACTCGGCGGGCGCCTGCCCCAACTGCAACGGAATCGGGCTCGTCTACACCGACCTGGCGATGATGGCGGGGGTCGCCTCGGTGTGCGAGGAGTGCGAGGGCAAGCGCTTCACACCTGAGGTGCTGGGGTACACGCTGCGCGGGAAGAACATCAGCGAGGTGCTGGCCATGTCGGTGGCCGAGGCCAACGAGTTCTTCCCCACCGGCCAGGCGGCGGCGATCCTCGGCCGGCTGGCCGACGTGGGTCTGAGCTATCTGCGGCTGGGCCAGCCGCTGAACACCCTCTCGGGCGGCGAGCGCCAGCGGCTCAAGCTGGCCATCCACATGGCGGAGAAGGCCGCCGTCTACGTCCTGGACGAGCCGACGACCGGGCTGCACATGGCCGACGTCGACCAGCTGCTGGCCCTGTTGGACCGGCTGGTCGAGGACGGCAACTCGGTGGTGGTCATCGAGCACCACCAGGCGGTGATGGCCCACGCCGACTGGATCATCGACCTGGGTCCGGGCGGCGGCCACGACGGCGGCGAGGTCCTGTTCACCGGCCCTCCGGCCGAACTCATCGCCTCGGCCGGCACGCTGACCGCCCAGCACCTGCGCGAGTACGTGGGGGAGGAGGGCGGGCAGCCCGGCATCTGACCGGGCAACGCCGCCCTGGCGCGGCGCGGCGGCCGAGGTCACCAGGAGGGCCGCGCCGACACCCCGCCGTCCAGCACCAGATCGTGGCCGTTGATCCAGCGGGCCTGCGGTGAGGCGAGGAAGACGCAGGCGTCGCCCACCTCTTCCGCCGTCCCCAGGCGGCCGTCCGGGGCCGCCGCCCGCCAGCGCCGTACGCCCTCCGGCCACTGCTCCTCGATGCCGTCCCGCTCCACCAGACCGGGTGAGACGGTGTTCACCCGCACCCCGAGCGGCCCGTATTCCAGCGCGGCTGCTCGGGCGTGCGTGACGACGGCGGCCTTGGAGACGGCGTAGTGCGCGTGCCCCGGCGCGGGCTGCGCCGCCTCGATGGAGGCGATGTGCGTGATGCTGCCGCCGCCCTGCTCGGCGAGCAGCGGTGCCGCCGCCTGGGTGCAGCCGAAGACGCTGGAGAGGTTGGTGTCGACCACCGCGCGCCACTCCTCGGCCGTCATCCCGCGCAGCGGGCGTACGGGCTGCACGCCCGCGTTGTTGACCAGCGCGCCGATGCCCCTGCCGTGCCACCGGGCGGCCTCCTCGACGACGGCGCGGCAGCCGTCCTCGGTGGCCAGTTCGCCGTGCACGGCGCGAGCCGTGCCGCCCGCCTGCTCGATCAGCTCGACCGTCCGCCGCGCCCCTGCCGCGTCGCTGCGGTAGTGCACCGCCACCGGGGCGCCCGCCGCGGCGAACCGGAGTGCGACACCGCGCCCGATTCCGCCGGAGGCGCCGGTCACCAACACGGTGCGCCGCTCCGCCTCGGGCCGGGGTTCCGCCGGGCTCATCGGGCCAGCTCCCGGATGAGCCGCGCGTGCCGCGGGTAGGCCCGGGCGAGCGCCTCCGCGTCCCCGTGCTCATAACCCGCGTCGGTGTAGCCGGGCGCCATCGTGCAGCCGAACAGCGTCCACGCCCCGCCCGACCGGTCGGCCCCGTCCGCCCCGGACGCCATGACCCGGGCGCCCATCCAGGTGCCCGCCGGTACGGTCAGCTGCACCTGGTGCCCGGCGCCGAGGACATCGGGCCCGAGCACGGGGGTGTCGACGGCCGCGGTCCCCTCGGGCGGGAGCAGCACCAGCTGGAGCGGCGCGCCGAGGTAGTAGTGCCAGACCTCGTCGTTCGGCAGCCGGTGCAGCGCGCAGTAGTCGTCGGGTGCGTCGGTCAGCAGCATCACGATCGCGGAGCCCTCCGGCCGGCCGTCGCTCAGTTCGGGTCCTGCCCACAGCCGGCGGAACCGGCCGCCCTCGCGTGGCAGCGGCTCCAGCCCGAAGTGCGCGGCCAGTGCCTCGGCTGTGGCGCGCGCCTCATCTCTCCTCCCAGGTCGCATCCTTCAGCCCTGCCCTCATGGGGCACACGTCATGCGCCCTCCATGCGCCCCCTGCCCACACCACAACACCGCGCTATCACTCGGACGGGTGAGATCGAGGCACTGAGGGGTTCGGTGTCCGCACTCACGCCTCAGCGTCCTCACGACGTGCTTAGAGTGCACATGTTCGGCCCCGGACCCCGGCCGAACGGCCGTGTCGCCGCAGGCGCACGGACCACACCGGCCTCGGCGCCGCATCTGTGCGGCCCGTTCGGCCGCACCGCCGTATGCCGTACCACCGCATCGCACCACCGCACCGTCATATCGCCGTACCGCCGCACCGCCGTGCTGCTCGTCAGTGGAAGGGGTCTCCATGGTCGCCGTCCCGCGCTCCGACACCCCGGGTCACGCCCGGTTCCGGACCGTACGCGCGAGGGGCGAACTGGACATCGCGACACTGCCCGAGCTGGAGACCGACCTCGTCCGGGCCCTCTCGGACGCCGAGCCGCCCCGGGTCGTGGTGGACATGCGGGAGGTGACGTTCCTGGACTGCTCGGTGGTGCGCGTCCTGCTGCGGGCCCGTTCCACGGCGCTCTCCCGGGCCGGCTGGCTGGTGCTGGTGTGCGCGCACGTGCCGGTCGGCAGGCTGCTGCGACGGCTGGGACTGGAGCACCACCTGCCCCACTACCCGGCACCCGACGCGATCGACACGGCGCTGGTCCCGGCCGAGGACGCCAACTGACGGCGTAGCCGGAAGACCCCCGAACCCCCACCATCCGGTCGCTCCGACCCCGGGACCACAACGACCACAACGACCAATACTTTTCTTGCCGTACGAGGGCAGACACCGCCCCGCCACCCAGGCAGCATGTGGGCCTCCCCCACCCCCGTCCCCCGGACTGCCCTGGAAAGGCGGTGTTCCGCGTGCGTACGCGCGCCCTTCTCTCCCCCCTGGCAGCCGCGGTCGTCGTGCTGCTTGTACCGCCGCTGATCACCTCAGGCAGCGGCGCAACGAGCGGCACGAACATCCCCGGCCTGCGCTTCATGGTGCCCAACACCCCCGGCGGCGGCTACGACATCACCGCCCGTACAGCCGCCAAGAACGCCGAGGACGCCGGGCTCAACCACAACATCGAGGTGTTCAACCTGCCCGGCGCCGGCGGCACCGTCGGCCTCAGCCGCCTCGTCAACGAGCGCGGCAACGGCAAGCTGACGATGTCCATGGGGCTCGGCGTGGTCGGCGCCGTCCACACCAACCACGCGCCCTCCACACTCGCCGACGCGACACCCGTCGCCCGGCTCACGGAGGAGCCCGACATCGTGGTCGTCGCCAAGGACTCCAAGTACAAGACGTTCCAGCAGCTCCTCGCCGACTGGAAGAAGCGCCCACGGTCCATGCCCGTCGGCGGCGGCTCCTCACCGGGCGGCCCCGACCACCTCGCCCCCATGCTGATGGCCCGCGCGGCCGGCATCAAGACGAAGTCGGTCAACTATGTGCCGTTCGACGGCGGCGGCGAGCTGCTGGCCTCCGTACTGGGCGGCAAGGTGAAGTTCGGCGTCTCCGGACTGGGCGAGTACCGCGACCAGATCAAGTCCGGCGAGCTGCGACTGCTCGCCGTCACCGGACCGGAGCGCGTCAAGGGCTTCGACGCGCCCACCCTCAAGGAGTCGGGCGTGGACGTGTCCTTCACCAACTGGCGCGGCATGATGGCGCCGCCCGGCCTGACCGACGCCGAACGGGACAAGCTGATCCACTTCATGAGCGAGCTGCGTCGCTCGAAGGAGTGGCGTGAGTCGCTGCGCAAGAACGGCTGGGACGACGCCTGGCTCCCCGGTGACAAGTACGGCCGCTTCCTCAAGAGCGAGAACGAGCGCGTGGACTCCGTCCTGAAGGAGCTGGGACAGTGAGCACGGCGAACGACACCGGAACCCAGCGCCCGGACGAGCGCCCCCGGCCCACCGGGCTGCGTGCCTACTCCGAACTGGGCGTGTGCGGCCTGCTGCTGGCCGTCGGCATCCTCGTCCTGACCGACGCGCTCACCATGGAAACGGTCGCCTCGGCACGCGGCCCGGTAGGCCCCCGCACGGTGCCCCTCGTCGTCGGTACGGCGCTGCTCGTCGTCGCCGTCCTGCTCGCGGTGGACGTCCTGCGCGGCGGGCGCGGCGAGGCGGAGGGCGGCGAGGACGTCGATCTGGCCGAGCCGGCCGACTGGCGTACGGTCGCGCTGCTCGCGGGCGTCTTCCTGGCCTTCGCCGCGCTGATCGACCCGCTCGGCTTCCCCGTCGCCGGCGCGCTGCTCTTCTGGGGCTCGGCCTTCGCACTGGGCAGCCGAACCCACGCCCTCACCCGCGACCCACTGATCGCCGCCGGGCTCTCCCTCCTCACCTATGCCGTCTTCCACCTCCTCCTCGGTGTTCAGCTGCCGGGCGGACCACTGATGGGAGTGATGTAACCGATGGACTCCGTCAACTCCCTGATCGACGGCTTCGGAACCGCCCTGACCCCCCTCAACCTGCTGTGGGCGGCAGTAGGCGTCCTGCTGGGCACCGCAATCGGCGTACTGCCGGGCATCGGACCGGCGATGGCCGTCGCCCTGCTGCTGCCCGTCACCTACGGGCTCGACCCGACCGCCGCCTTCATCATGTTCGCCGGGATCTACTACGGCGGCATGTTCGGCGGCTCGACGACCTCCATCCTGCTCAACACCCCCGGGGAGAGCGCGGCGGTGATCGCCGCCATCGAAGGCAACCCGATGGCCAAGGCGGGCCGCGGTTCCCAGGCACTCGCCGCCGCGGCCATCGGCCACTTCGCCGGTGGCATGATCGGCACGATCCTGCTGGTGGTCCTCGCCCCGACCGTGGCGAACCTGGCCGTCGACATCGGCGCCCCGGACTACTTCGCGATCATGGTGCTGGCCTTCATCGCCGTCACCTCCGTCCTCGGCTCCTCCCGCGTCCGCGGCTTCGCCTCCCTGCTGATCGGCCTGACCCTCGGGCTCGTCGGCCTGGACCAGATGACCGGCCAGCAGCGGCTGACGTTCGGCAGCCTCCAGCTCTCGGACGGCATCGACGTCGTGATCGTCGCCGTCGGTCTCTTCGCCATCGGCGAGGCGCTGTGGGTCGCCGCGCATCTGCGGCGCGGAACCGGACCCTCGATCCCGGTCGGCCGCCCCTGGCTGGGCCGCGACGAACTGCGGCGCACCTGGAAGCCGTGGCTGCGCGGACCGCTGATCGGCTTCCCGTTCGGCGCGATCCCCGCCGGCGGCGCGGAGATCCCCACCTTCCTCTCCTACATCACCGAAAAGCGGCTCTCCAAGCACCGGAAGGAGTTCGGCAAGGGCGCCATCGAGGGCGTCGCCGGACCGGAGTCGGCCGCCTCCGCGTCGGCGGCCGGCACCCTCGTCTCGATGCTGACCCTCGGGCTGCCGACCACCGCCGTCGCCGCCGTGATGCTCGCCGCGTTCCAGCAGTACGGCATCCAGCCGGGCCCCCTGCTCTTCGACCGCGAGCCCGAACTGGTGTGGGGCCTGATCGCCTCACTCTTCGTGGGCATGGTCATGCTGCTCGTCCTGAACCTGCCGCTGGCACCGGTCTGGTCGAAGCTGCTGCGCGTACCGCGCCCCTACCTGTACGCCGGCATCCTCTTCTTCGCGGCGGTCGGCGCCTACGCGGTGGGCGGTGAGGCCATCGACGTGGTGATCCTGCTCGTCATCGGTCTCATCGGCCTGATGATGCGGCGCTACGGGCTGCCCGTGCTCCCCGCGATCATCGGCGTCATCCTGGGCCCCAACGCGGAGCAACAACTGCGCAGGGCGCTCCAGATCAGTGACGGCAGCGTCACCGGACTGGTCAACACCCCGTTCGCCGTCACGGTGTACGTGGTGATCGCGGCGCTGCTCGCCTGGCCACTGCTGAAGCGCCTGCTTCCCTTCCACCGCCGCAACTCGACCCCGACCTCGACCCAGACCCCGCCTCCCGGGGCCTGATCACCGCTCTGCCCCTCCCCCGCCCCTCCCCCGAAGACGCCGCGTTCCGCCCCGGTCCCCCGTCCGGGACGGAACGCGGTTTCGTTCGTCCTGTGCTGTGCTGGGCTGTGCTGGGCCGGGCTGAGCTGAGCGAACCTGCTGTACGCACCCGCTGTGCGAGCCCGCGGTGCGAACCGCCGCAGCTGTCAGCGGCGGGCGTGCCGGCCGCGGCCGGAGCGGTTCTGGGGGGCCGACGGATCCTGGGGCGCGGCGGGCGGACCCTGCGGCGCCCCGCCCTCGTCGTAGTCGTACGGCCCCGCGTACGGACCGTCTTGCGGCCCCTGGGGCGCTGCCGCCGGGTGCGCCTGGTGTCCCTGGGGCGCCTGGTGGTGTCCGGGGGCCTGGTGTCCCTGGGGAGCCGCACCGGTGCCGTACGGGGCGCCCTGCGGCGGGCCCTGCGGAGCTCCTTGCGGAGCACCGCCGGTGCCGCCGTACGGAACCTCCGGGGGGAGCGGGCGGCCGACGCCGTAGGGGGAGCCGGGAGGCATCGGACCCTCGGGCCCCTGGCCGTGGCCGGGGCCGTGGCCGCCGGGGCCGTAACCCTGCTGGCCGTACCCCTGGCCGTGGTCCTGCTGTCCCTGTCCCTGCCCGTGACCGGCGTTCGGGCCGTATGCGTTCGGGGCGCCCGGGTGCCGGCCCGGAGCGCCGTAGCCCGGAGCGCCGTAACCGGGGGCGCCGTAGGGGGCGGCGGCGGGGGTGCCCGGCGTTCCCGGGGCGCCCGGCGCCGGGGGGTGGTTCCCCGCGTGGACGGGAGCCTCCGCGGCGGCGTCCTCGGCGGGCGAGTCGCTCTTGCGGCGGCTCCGCAGGTACTCGACCACGATGGGGACGACCGACAGCAGCACGATGCCGACCAGGATCTTCTCGATGTGCTGATGGACCAGGTCGATCTGTCCGAGCCCCGCGCCGAGCAGAGTGACGCCCGCACCCCACAGGGTGCCGCCGACGATGTTGAAGATGACGAAGGACCGGTACCGCATCCCGCTGACACCGGCGATGATCGGCGTGAACGTCCGCACGATCGGCACGAACCGGGCCAGCACCAGCGACTTCGGGCCGTGCTTCTCGAAGAACTCGTGCGCCTTCTCGACGTTCTCCTGCTTGAAGAACCGCGAGTCCGGCCGCTTGAAGAGCGTGGGCCCCACTTTCTTGCCGAACATGTATCCGACCTGATCGCCCAGCACGGCGGCGAGCACGATCAGCAGGCACATCAGCCACAGCGGCATGTGCAGCTGGTCGGTCACAATCAGCAGGCCCGTGGTGAACAGCAGCGAGTCGCCGGGCAGGAAGAAGCCGATGAGCAGGCCCGACTCCGCGAAGACGATCGCCAGGATCCCGACCGGGCCGAAGGTCTGGATCAGGAAGTCCGGATCCAGCCAGCTGGGTCCTAGTGCGAGGTTGGTCACGGAAGGCTCCTGATCAGGGGCGCGGGGCTGGGTGTCTCCCGGCCGGTGGCCGGCGAGGCGCGGAGACGGCACGCGGGCGGTGTCGGACGCTACACGCTACCAACGCGGGTCCACTCCCCATGCGTTCCCGAGCCACCAGTGCGGGTGCGGTACCCGTGCGCTACGGCCGGGAAGACATCCGCAGCAACACCGACACCGCGCACACAGCGGCACCGGCAGAACACGCACAGGCGTTCCCTCCGGGCCCGGCGCCCGCTAACTTCCCTCTCACCGAGTCCGCGCGTCCGTATGCCGGACGCTCCGGACAGGAACGCCAAGAGCACCGCAGAGCACAGCACCGCACCTCGGAGCACAGAAAAGCACAGCACAGCTCAGCACCGCAGAGCACCAGAGAGCACCAGAGCACCACACGTCGAACAGCCGTTCCCGAAAGGACCACGACTGTGTCCGTACCGCTCCGCTCCGCCCGCTCCCCGCACACGCTGCGCAGGAGATCCATGGCGGCGCTCGCCGCCACCGCCCTGGCCACCCCGCTGCTCCTCGCTTCGTCCACGGCAGCCACCGCCACCGAGCCGTCCGCCCCGCGCCCCCTCGCCAAGTCCCCGAAACCGGTCAAGCAGTCCGCGAAAGAGGCCGACAAGCTGGCCAAAAAGCTGGTCCGGCGCACCAGCGGGCGCGGGGCCATGAAGCATCTGACGGCCCTCAGCGCCATCGCCGAGCTCAGCGACGGCCACCGGGGCGCGGGCTCCAAGGGCCACGACCGCTCCGCGCGCTACGCCGGGGCCCTGCTCAAGGCGGCCGGCTACAAGGTCACGTACCAGAAGTTCGAGTTCACCTACCGCGAGACGCTCGCCGAGAAGCTCAAGGTGCTCGGCGAGAACCAGCGTGACGTCCCCATCACGCTGATGACGTACACGAAGAGCACTCCGGAGGGCGGCATCGAGGCGCCCGTCACGGCGGTACCGGTCGACGCCGACGGCTCCAGCGGGTGCGAGGCCGGCGACTATGCCCAGGGCGCGTACGACGACAGGATCGCGCTGATCAAGCGGGGCGGCTGCTCGTTCGCACAGAAGCAGGCCGCCGCCGCCGACGCGGGCGCGGTCGGCGCGGTGATCTACAACAACGAGGACGGCGCGCTCAACGGCACCCTCGGCAGCCCGGACGCCGCCCGCATCCCCACCGGCGGCATCACCAAGGCGGACGGCGAAGCACTCGCCGAGCAGGTCGCCGAGGGCCGCTCCTCCGACGTCGTCGTCAATCTGGAGGTGCGGGAGCACCAGGAGCAGCGCACCACCCACAATGTGCTCGCCGAGACACGTGGCGGCGACCCGGACAACACGGTGATGCTCGGCGCCCACCTCGACTCCGTCCCCGAGGGCCCCGGCATCAACGACAACGGCTCCGGCTCGGCAGGCGTTCTGGAGGCGGCTCTGCAGCTGGCCAAGGCCGACCACAAGGGCAAGCACGCCAACAAGGTCCGCTTCGCGCTGTGGAGCGCCGAGGAACTGGGGCTGCTCGGCGCCGAGCACTACGTGGAGCAGCTGCCCGCCGCCGAGCGCGCGAAGATCTCGCTCTATCTGAACTTCGACATGATCGCGAGCCCCAACTACGGACTGTTCGCCTACGACGGCGACGACTCGGACAGCACGGGCGCCGGCCCAGGGCCGGAGGGCTCGGCGACGCTGGAGAAGGACCTGGTGGACTTCCTCGCCACCCGCGGCGCGACCACCCAGGGCTCCGACTTCACCGGCCGCTCCGACTACGGTCCGTTCATCGAGGCCGGCATCCCCGCCGGTGGCACGTTCACCGGCGCCGAGGGGATCAAGACCGCCGAGCAGCAGAAGCTGTGGGGCGGCACGGCGGGAGCGGCGTACGACGGCTGCTACCACCAGGCCTGCGACACCTTGAAGAACATCAACACCCGCGCGTTCGATCTCAACGTCAAGGCCATCGCCAACGCGGTCGGTCACTACGCCTGGGACACCAGCGGACTGCCCCGCGGCAGTGACCGCCCGGCCGCCGCGCGCCTGACCACCCCCGAGGCCGACACCGGCAGCGGCTCGGGCTCCGACACCGACACCGGCTCCGGCTCCGGCTCGGGCTCCGACCCGGCATCCCGCCCGGTCATCGGGCCGTACAAGGGCGCACACCTCATCCGCTGATCCGCCGACGCGTACAACAACGCGCCCCGTTGTCCACAGCCTGTGGACAACGGGGCGTCGTTCGACCGGGCTCGCGACGGCCACACCACCGGACCCGCAGGCAAGCGCTCTTCACCGTCCGCCTACGGCCTGCCCACCTTCTCCCCACTCAACCGGAGATCACCCGGATTGCACCAGCGGCGCAGGGCTGCGCCCGGTACCGGTGTCCCGGTAGGCTTTCCGTGTGATCTTCAAGCGAATCGGAAACGGGCGGCCGTACCCCGACCACGGCCGGGAGAGCACCCGTCAGTGGGCGGATGTGGCCCCGCGCCCGGTGCGCCTTGACCAGCTCGTCACCACCAAGGGCCAGCTCGACCTGGAGACTCTGCTCGCGGAGGATTCGACGTTCTACGGCGACCTGTTCGCCCACGTCGTGAAGTGGCAGGGCGACCTGTATCTGGAGGACGGGCTGCATCGCGCGGTGCGCGCGGCGCTCCAGCAGCGCCAGGTGCTGCACGCACGCGTCCTCGAACTGGACTGAGCCGCGTCCGCGGACCGGGCCGAGCCACATCCTCGATCGAGTCGGGCCGAAGCAGGCCGAAGCGCACGTTCGGGGCACACACATTCCCCCGTTCGGGTACGTGTTTGTAGGCGTATCGAGGAGCCATTGATCATCTAGTAGGCAGTACAGCCTGCGACCACTACCCTGCGCACATGAGCATGCTCACTCCCCCAGGGCTGGGCGGGCAGTACCGCATCAGGGGTGACCGTTACCCGCGGATGCGCAGGCCACGCAGGCGGGGGCGGATCATCGCCGCCTCACTCGCCTCGGGGCTGGCCGTCGCGGTACTCGGATGGGGCACGCTCCAGCTCGTCGACATCTTCTCCGGAGGCGACCCCGGCCCCGACAAGGCCGCCGCCGGCCGCCCGGCCGAACACGCGAAGTGCGCCTCCCCGGCCGCCACCGCGAAGGCCGCCGCCGGCGGCAGGAACGCGGCCGGCGGCCACGGGCTCCCCGAGCCCGGCGAGATCACCGTCAACGTCCTCAACGCCACCTCGCGCAGCGGCCTGGCCAAGGACACCGCCGACGAGCTGAAAAAGCGCGGCTTCAAGATCGGCAAGATCGCGAACGCGCCCGCGGAGTTCGATCAGAAGGTCGAGAAGGCGGGCGTCCTCATCGGCGCCCCCGGCGCGACGACGTCGGACCGACTGCAGGTGCTGGGCACCCAGCTGGAGGACACCAGGACCCGGTACGACGAGCGCGACGGCAAGGACATCGATCTCGTCCTCGGCAAGGGCTTCGAGCGCCTGGCGAAGAAGAAGGCGGCCACCGCGGCCCTCGCCGAGCTGACCGGCTCCTCGCCACGGCCGGGCAAGTCCGCCTCGGCCTCCGGGGCCACCTGCTGAGCGGCCCCTCTTCCACGGTCACGGCCCGGCCCGCCGGGCGCCCGGCGGGACCTGCCCTGCCGTGCGGGTCCTCCCGCCCTACCCGGGTCCCGCTTAACCAGGGCCCCGCCCTACCCGGCCGTCCCGTACATCCGGTCACCGGCGTCGCCCAGGCCCGGCACGATGAAGCCCTGCTCGTTGAGGCGCTCGTCCACCGAGGCGGTCACCACGGTCACCGGCGTACCGGCCAGATCCCGCTCCATGACCTCGACACCCTCGGGCGCCGCCAGCAGACACAGCGCGGTCACGTCGTCGGCGCCGCGCCGGATCAGTTCCTTGATGGCGGCGACCAGTGTGCCGCCGGTGGCCAGCATCGGGTCCAGGACGTAGACCTGGCGCCCGGACAGGTCGTCGGGCATGCGGTTCGCATACGTCGAGGCCTGCAGGGTGTGCTCGTCGCGGATCATCCCGAGGAAGCCGACCTCGGCCGTCGGCAGCAGCCGCACCATGCCCTCCAGCATGCCGAGGCCCGCCCGGATGATCGGCACCACCAGGGGACGCGGCCGGGAGAGCTGCACGCCGGTGGTCTCGGTCACCGGCGTGGTGATCCCGACCTCCTCGACGCGCACGTCGCGGGTGGCCTCGTACGCGAGCAGCGTCACCAACTCGTCCGCGAGACGGCGGAAGGTCGGTGAGTCGGTGCGCGCGTCGCGCAGGGTGGAGAGCTTGTGCGCGACCAGGGGGTGGTCGACGATCTGCAAACGCACAATATCCTCCAAGGGTCTAAACGGCAATGAAGGCCGCACTGCGACCCTGGACTCCAGGTTACCGAGCCCCGAACACGGCCGTTGACCGACCGATCGCAGCAGTTTCGCCGGGAATGTTCGGGGCCTGCCCAAGGGGCGCCGCCCCCCGGAGGACACTGCACAGGCATCTCACGAGGGAGCCTCGGCGGCGGCGCGAGGCGCATGAAGGAAAATGACCCGTATCGAACTCCAGCTCGATACGGGGGAAGTAACCTTCCCGAGACTGGTCCCCGGACCGTCGCAACGGCCCGGGGACCAGCTTTCAGAGCTAGCTACGGAAGATGTCCCCGCATTTCAGGCGCCCACAGCGACCAGCACGCTGGCCTTCGCCGCGCGTGACTGCCGGAGTGCCTCGGTGAAGAGTTCGGCCAGCCATACCGCGGTATCCGCGCTCCACCCTTGAACGGTGCAGTCGAAGTTCAGGCAGTGGTCGCCGCTGGGGACTTCATGTAGACGCTCGTGGCCGGTGGGCCGGGTGGCGATCCCTTCGATGAGGGTATTGGTGTCGGCCTCTGCCCCGGGGCGGCACGCGAGGTGCCCCTGGGCAAGGTCCATCGCTGTCGCCGCAAGCGCATCGGCCCGTACCGACTCCGGAAGTCCTTCCAGGCGGACCCGCACCGCGTGTTCAGGCTGCCGGAAAGCCGTCAGCTCCTGCCACTCGACCATGGAGGCGAGGGCTGCGCGGGCATCGACCGCTGCTTCCATGGGCACCAGAGCGTGGAAGCCGGTGAGGCGGTAGGTGCCGACAGCACTCAGCGCGTCGGACAAGAGCGCGGTGAGCGGCACGAAGGGCAGGCGGTAGGCGGGCGACTGGGGAGCCACGTCAACCTGGCACCAGACCATCTCCGTCTGCCGGCCCGGGTTCCGCCAGTCACCGCCCGCCTCCAGATGCCACCATCGGCGCCCGGGCGGCACACCATCACTGGAGTGGGCCGAAGGCCAGCCATATGCGTCGGCGCGACTGATCACCAGACCGTTGATGCCATCGTCCACCTGCGCCACATCGCCCTGATGCCAGTGCTCAATCACAGCGGCATCGACATCTACGACCCCATGAAGGCCGAGAAACATCTCCGCCCTCGTGCTCTCCCCCGCCGCCCTGTCATGTGGCGATCTCTTGCGCCTCACCCGTGCCTCCACGCCCGATGTTCTTTTTGCTCTGGTTTCTAGTCTCGCTTCTGTCACACCTTGCAGCGGAGTTTGACGCCCTTTGTGTAGAGCTTCCTGGGCGAGTCGGCGTAACCGATAATGTCGACATCGACCTTCGTGCGGAACTTAACCTTCGTGGTTCTGTTCTTGCACTTCTTCCGAGCGTTGGCCCGCTTACTGGTCCCCGGCTTAACGGTCCGGACTCCCTCGTCTATGCTCTTCCACTTCGATCCCTTGTGCGCCTGGAGCCACACCGTGACTTTGGCCTTCTTGGCAGGGCCGCTCTGCTTGGTCCACCATCCATGAACGGATACCTCACCCCGGGTCACGTGGGCGTTGTCACCATGAGTGGTGAACAAGTTGATGGGCGACCTGCCGTAGGACGAAGCAGCAACCGAGCCATCGGAAGCAACGGTGCTCGGTTCGCTGCTCACCGTTGGCTCTGCGGCGGAAGCCTGAGCTGTCACCCCCGTGAACAAGAAAGCAGCAGTCATCCCTATCGAAACACTGCGCTTAATCTGCATCTCTCCCCCCCCTCAAAGTCAGAGTCTGCGATCAAAAAGCGACCCTACCGGAGGTAGCTTGCACCTCGAACCTCTTTTCGGCGCGGAGCAGTGGGCTGGCTTGATCCCGTCGGCGTCTGGCTTGTTCGCCAAGCCGCTGTTTCGCTGCATTCCTATCCGTTGTGGATGAGCGGAAGGAAGCGTCCATTTAGTTCGAGATGAAACTTCCTACAATGGAGAAGCCCCCTCTCGCGTCAAGACACCGACAGAAAAGTGCCCCGCTCCTGGTCTAGGAGGGGGGCGCGCCGCAATGTCGAGTGGTCGACGACGTGGATCCGCATGGTCCGACAGTATCCGAGGCCGCGCACGGTGGAACCCGCCGGTACCCGAAGCGGTGCGCCCTGCTGTCCGCCGCCCACGTCCACCCCCGTGTCCACCCCACGCCCACCCATGTCTGGTCCACGTCCGCCCGTCTTCGCCCGTACGCCCCCAAGTACGCCCCCGCATGCGCCCGTACGCGTCTGCGCAGGCGCGTACACGGGGCACTCGGATACGCCGGGGCGCACTGGCGTACGCCGGGCGGACCAGGGAAAGTGGGCAAGTACACCGGAGGTGTGCATATGTCAGAGCCACGTGAGCCCGGGCAGCAGACGCGCCGGCAGCCGGGACAGATCTCCCGGCCCCGTCGGGAAGCGGACTTCCGCGCGGCCCAGGACCGCCGCACGGATGCCCGTGCGGATCTCCGCGCGAACCCGCGTACCGATGTCCGCGCAGATCCACGTATCGACGTCCGTAGGGAACCGCGTACCGATGCCCGCCCAGATCTGCGCACGGGTCCGGGACCGGGCACGGGCCCGCGTCCGGGGCCGGGTCCGGACCTGCGTACGGATTCGCATGTCCGTACGGACCCCGATCGCCGCGCGGGCCCCGGCGCGGGCACGGACCGCCGCCCGGAGGGCGACCGCAGCGGGGACACCGAGCGGCTGCGCCGCCGCGCCCGCTTCCTGCGCGAGCTGAACGAGGCGAAAGAGCTGCGCGAGCGTGTCCACCCGCGCCGCTCACGGGCGGCCCGCAGGCGCCGGCAGGCGCTGCGGATGCGCACGTTCCGCTGGTGAGCCGCAGCCGCGGGAGCGGGCCGGAACGGGGCCGCTGCCAGGTCGCCGCCGCGCCGGGCGGCACCCCTTCCCCCACAGCTGTGAGTCGCAAGATGTCACAGTGAGTCGTCGCAGGCGAGCGCCCGGGTAAACGTTCGGGCAACAGTCGGGGAAACAGCGCGACGACGCACTGTCGAAGACCCTTCGCACGGCGCGGGTTTCTGCCACGATTCCGATGGGGCGGGGGCACGGTCCTCGTCAGCACTCGGGCACATCTTGAATCAGTGGGAGAGTCACGGTGTATTTCGCCGCGCTGCTCGCGCGCACCGAAGACGGGTGGGAAGCGAGCGACACAGAGCTGGACGATGTGGAAACCCTGGCCGACCTGGCCGACCTGGCCCGGGAGGCCACGACAGACGACGAGACGGTGCTGGTCTGCATCGAGCAGGACGGTGAGTGGTTCGGTGTCGTCCGCGTGGACGGCGAGGACGACCCGCGCGTGTTCGTCTCGGACGCGGCGGCAGCGATGCGCAGCTCGTACGGCGAGATACTGCTCTCGGACGAGCTGCTCGGCCGCCAGCCGGAAGACCCGTCGGCCCTCGACCAACTCGTGGACCTGGACGGTACGGAGGAAGGGGAACCGGAGGGCAGCGAGGACGACGACGGAGCGGCCGAACGCGCCGCGGCGACCGAGGCGGAGACCGCCCCCGCGGGGCCGCTGGGCGACGCGGAACTCCTCTCCGACCTCGGGATGGAAGAGAAGGTTCTGCTCTCGCTCTCTCCCGAGGACGCACTGAGCGAGGTCGCCGACGCGCTCGGCTGCACAGACGTACTGGAGGCCGTCCGCTGAGCCGGCACACCCCAGGCGCGACACTGTCACCATGACCCCCGCGCACGACGACCGGCCGACCGCCGCGTCCCCCGGCCCAGGTCCGGAGATCCCCCCGGACCTGGGCGCCCACCCCGAGGGCGGCCTCGAGGGCGACCCCGTACGCGCCCCCTGGCACGAGCCCATGCGGCTGGCTCTCGCGGAAGCCGCACAGGCGCCCGGGACGGGGGACGTGCCGGTCGGCGCCGTCGTCCTGGGGCCGGACGGCGCGGTGCTCGGCCGGGGCCACAACGCCCGTGAGGCGTACGGGGATCCGACGGCGCACGCCGAGGTACTCGCCCTGCGCGCCGCCGCCCACACCCTGGGCGGCGGCGACTGGCGACTGACGGGCTGCACCCTCGTCGTCACCCTGGAACCGTGCACGATGTGCGCGGGCGCCGCGGTACTCGCCCGGGTCGACCGCGTCGTCTACGGCGCGCCCGACGCCAAGGCCGGCGCCGCGGGCTCCCTCTGGGACGCCCTGCGCGACCGCCGCCTCAACCACCGCCCCGAGGTCGTCAACGGCGTACTGGCACGCGAGTGCGCCGCCCTCCTCACCGACTTCTTCCGCCCCACCGATCCCTCTCCCCCCACCCCCTCGGGCACCGACCCCGATACCGATTTCGATCCCGGGCCCTCCTTGAGCTAGAGTTCCTCTCGGTAGCGTGTCCGAGCGGCCGAAGGAGCTCGCCTCGAAAGCGAGTGAGGGGGCAACTCCTCCGTGGGTTCAAATCCCACCGCTACCGCTTGTGAGCAGGACGAACGAAGGGCCGGACCCCGCGCGGGGTCCGGCCCTTCGTCGTGGGGGTCTCTGTTTGGGTCTCATTCCACGTATGCGACACCCGGACGGGGACCGCTCAGCAGTGCGTTTCGTGCCGCTTCGCCGAAAACGTTGAGCGCTACGCCCGTAGCGGGCGCAAGTTCCTCGGCTCGCTCCCTAGCCTTCCTCATACGACCACGGCTGGCCCGCTGCCGCTAAAGACGGAGCCTCCGCTGTTCGGGCGTCTCCTCGCCGGGTCTCCCCAGATCCATTTGCAGGGAGCGGCGGCGCCACTCGATGACCGTATCGGCGTGATCACGGATCACAACCCGAAGCCCTTTGCGCCGCCGCAGAAACTTCGCGTCTCGTAGCAGTTCCCTCCCCTTCGTCGTAATCGACTCGGGTGGATGTACCGCGACCGGTCGGCGTGGCGAACAGCCATCCCTCGTCGTACCAGTCGGCTCCTGCCGACGCCCGTTCGGCGTCGTGCTTCACTCGGTGGGCGCTCAGCAACCCCACAAGCTGTGGAGACAGCCCTACGGCGCGTCGACCAGCCCGCAACTTGGTGTCAGCCGTCTCCGGGTTGGTCCGGCTGAGCTGGGCCTTCGTGCAGCCGCTGCTGCCCCGGTCCGGGCGGGGCAGCAGACGGCTGGACGACCGGATGATCCTCAACGGGATCGTGTGGAAGTTCAGGACTGGAACGGCCCGGCTGGAAGTGCACGAGCGGTACGGCTCCCGGGCCACGCTGCACACCCGCTTCCGCCGCTGGGCCAAAGACGGCACTCTCGAGCGGATGTTCCGGGCCGCTCTGCCCAGGGCCGATGCGGCCGGGGACATCGAGTGGCTGGTGTCGGTCGACTCCACGATCGTCCGGGCCGCACCAGCGCACGCGGCCGGAGCGTAGAAAGGGGCTCGACACCCGAAGACTCGGCCGGTCCAGAGGCGTCTGACCAGCAAGTTCCACCTGGCCCGTCACACTGTGGGTAGACCGCTCGCCTTCACCGTCACCGGCGGGAACATCATCGACTGCACGCAATTCACTGCCGTGATGAAGGGGTCCGGGTGCCCCGGGCCACGACAGGGGCGGCCCGGGACTCGCCCCGATCACGTCATCGGAGGCAAGGGCTACAGCTCCAAAGCCATACGCCGCTGGCTGCGGCGACGGAACATCCGGCACACCATCCCGGAACGGTCCGACCAGATCCGCAACCGGTTCCGCCGCGGCTGCCGTGGCTGCCGTCCGTCGGCCTTCGACAAGCAGGTCTACAAGCAGCGCAACATCCTCAAGCGGTGCTTCAACCGCCTCAAGCAGTGGCGCGGCATCGCCACCCGCTACGACAAGACCACCGAGTCCTACCAAGCAACCGTCACCCTCGCATCACTGCTGATGTGGGCGTGACATTGGACGACACCCCCAGTCCTTCCAGAGCTGACGGGGACTCACAGGGAACCGCACATTGATAGCTGTGCAGCGGGGGACCTCGCGAATACCGATCCCATGTCAGCTCATGGCTGGGCGCTGTGATCGATCGAAGATGCCCTTGCTGTACACCAGGTTCCGTGAACAGCGACAGGTTGCTTCTGCAGCACATACCCTCAGTGCTTCGTGGAGGCACTGCCAGCCTGTAGGTGCCTGTGCCCCTGATGGTTAAGAGCGCTAAGAAAGCTCCGCGATGCGCGCCTGAATACGTTGGGCGTCTGGGCCGCGGTGCTGTGATGCGTAGAGGTCGAAAGCTTGCTGCCAAGCGCGGCGGGCGTTGTCTGTGTCGTAGCCAGCCAGAGCGTGTCCAAGGTGGTCGAGTGCTTCTGCTTCCGCGGTGGTGTCGCCGAGCTC
Organism: Streptomyces smyrnaeus; assembly: GCF_017676345.1. Lineage (GTDB taxonomy): Bacteria > Actinomycetota > Actinomycetes > Streptomycetales > Streptomycetaceae > Streptomyces > Streptomyces smyrnaeus. The sequence continues at coordinate 74,519 of NZ_JAFFZM010000021.1, forward strand.
GGTGTAGAGAGTGATGGCCCGGCGGAAGTAGTCGGCCGCCGTGCGGGGTTCGCCTGTGTGGTGGTCGATGTAGCCCAGGCTGACAAGAGTTCTTGCTTCGCCGCTGCGGTCGTTGTTAGTGCAGCACCTAGTCAGAGCCTCGGTGCAGTGCTGGCGAGCTTGGTCGAAGCGGCCCAGCTTTGCGGTGTACCAGCCGACTTCGTTGAGTGCGTGGGAGCCGCTGAACTGGACGCCTAGCTCGTCGTAGAGCTCGAGGGCCTGCTGAGCGTGTCCGAGTGCCTGCTCATTGTTGCCCTGCTCTTCCATTGCTTTGGCGATGGCCCGGTGAGTGTGTGCCTGCCCCAGGCTGTCACCGTCCGCAACGGCTCCGGCAAGGCCCTCTTCGAGGTGACTCAGCGCTTCCTCGTGGCGGCCGAGCTGGGCGCATGCGCGCCCGAGATGGCGGTGCGAGCGAGTCCGCGTGGGAGGGTCGTTGAGGTACTTCGACGCGTCTGCGCCGGCCCGCCAGGCGATGAGGTTGTCGTGGAGGTGGCCTTGCCTGAGCTGGAAGGTTGTGAGGGTCCAGGCCAGCTGCCAGACCCGGGCATGCCATTCCCTCTCGGCGGCCATGTGCAGGACCGCCATCAAGTTGGCGCGTTCGACGCTGAACCACTCCCATGCGGCTGCGGCATCAGCGAGGGGTTGCGGCTGGCATCCGCTGGATTGCTCACCGAGTTCGATTGGCGCGTGGTGCGGAGCGATGAGTACGTCTGCGTCATGCGCGGTGCGAGCACAGAACTCGGCCATACGTTGCAGGGCCGCAGTGCATTCATCCTGCGGATGATCGGCGTGTGCTCGCTGAGCCGCGTACAGCCGGACGAGGTCGTGCATGCGGTAGCGGTCTGACCCTGGTTGCTCCACGAGGGAAGCACCCACCAGCGACCGCAGAACCCTGCGTACCCGGGCAACTGGCAGGCCCATGAGGCTGGCGGCGGCATGGAGGCTGAGGTCGGAGCCAGGGGCCAGCCCCACCAATCGGAAGACGGCAGCTTGCTCTGTAGTGAGGGCTTGGTACGACCACGAGAGCACTGTTTCCAGCCGCGTAGTCGGCGTGCCGGCGTCCAGCGCTTCCAGCCGGGTGGAAGCATCACGCAGCTCGGCAGCGAAATCAGCGAGCGGGGTCCGGGGCTCCAGACGTGCATGGCTGGCGACGATGCTCAGTGCGAGGGGCAGCCCCGCACACCAGGCAATCAGCTCCGTGACAGCAGCGGATTCAGCCGCCAGCCGTTCCTCGCCCAATCGACGGCTCAAGAGCGTCCGTGCCTCGGCCTCGCTGAGCGTGTTGACCGGGAGCATGTGGGCGCCGTGTGTCGCTGACAGGCCCGCCATCTGATCGCGGCTTGTCACCAGGACGGTGCACGTCGGACTCCCTGGGATGAGCGGCGCCACCTGATCACTGTCACGGGCGTTGTCCAGCACGATCAGCATCCGTCGCTGCGCTACCAGACTGCGGAACAGAGCGAGCTGGGAACTGGGTTCTGCTGGGATCTCTTTCTGATCCGCGATAAGCGCGTCAAGGAAGCCCCGCACTGCCTCGTGCGGAGCCACCGGTTGGTCACTGGGGTCGAAGCCGCGCAGATTGACGAAGAGCTGCCCGTCTGGGAACCGGTCGATGTGCTGGTGAGCCCAGTGCAGCGCCAGCCATGTCTTCCCTATGCCACCGGTACCGCCGATAGCGGAGATCACGACGGGCGAGCCCTCTTGCACATTGGCTTCAAGAGCGTTACTGAGCGACGCGAGTTCAGCCTGCCGTCCAATGAATGTGGGGGGCGCCGCGGGCAACTCCCGAGGAACTAGCGGGTCCCGACGCGTGGTGTGGATGTGAACGGCGTCAATGTTCCGAGCCTGCACCACAGGACCGTTAACTGTGCTGCCGCTGACACTGTTACGGGTCTCGGCTGCTCCTGTCCTGGCATCCAACGTGTCCTGTGGCAGCTCATTCATACGGACGAGTGTGCCATTCAGAGCTAGAAGCCCAGAGACACATCGCTGGGGCCCCGTTGGTTGTTCTGGCCGCTTCCGTTTGGTGAGACGGGTTTCAGGAGCCGGTCGCAACGGCACCGCCGGGGAGCGCGGTAAACGCAACTACCCGAGGTCGGGCGTAAGCCCTGGCCCTGCTCACCGCCGCATCATCCCTCGGAGCTGATCTGCACCTCATAGACGATCTCGGCATGGGCCGCTGGGACGATGATGTCGGCGGTCTCGACCGGGCGGCCGTCGTCTCTGTAGTAGGTGCGCTGGATGCGGGTGACCAGTGATCCACGTTGCAGGCCGAGGAGTTGGGCCTCTTCTGCTGTGGCGTGGCCGGGCTCAGGTTGTTCGACCGCGTGACTGATGTGGATCCCGATCGCGGCCATACGTTCCACGACACCACGGCCGGCATGCGGACCACCCTCGGGAAGCACAACGATCGTGCCGCCTGTCAGGGCGTAGGGCTCCCAACTGGTCGAGAGCTGCACCGGCTTGCTGTCCGACAGGAACTCGTATCGGGTACGGACGCAGAGGTCGCCCTCACCGATACCGAGGCGAGCCGCGATGTCCGGCGGAGCTGGCACCTTCGCGTCCGTGTGGTGCTCCCACGTGCCGTTCCGGCCGAGAGCGGCCATGTCTGCGCGGAATGGTGAACCGCCGCGGCGTTCGCGGCTGAGCGAGCGGACCATACGCATGCGCCGGCGAGGCTCCGCCACGTATGTGCCGGAGCCAGCGCGCCCCTCCAGCAGACCCTGAGAGATCAGAAGCTCCTGCGCTCTGCGGATGACGTTGTCGCCTACGCCGTACTCGGCGCCCAGCGTGGCGCGGGAAGGGAGCCGGTCGCCGGGTGACCAGTCGCCGTCAGCGATGCGCTGCCGGAACAGGTCGGCGATGCGGAGGTAGGGCGGCTGCTCAGGCATGTGGAAAATCTAGTCCACTAGCTCTAACCTAGTTAACTAGCTTTACTCCACGTGACCGACTCGTGGCGGAGGATCGTCATGCCTCAACCCGTTGTACGAGCGCGTTCGATCGCAGCTCGGCTCTCCGCCATCGGCCTCAAACCGCGCCTCAGGCGGGGCCACGCTGGCTTTCGAGTCGAAGTGACCCCGCCCGTTGGGCCCAGTGCTGCCCACTGGACGGCGCTCCTGGCCGCGTTGGAGCAAGGCGACCAGTTCGGGCTCCGCACCGACGGTGTTTCCACCGTCGCGTGGGCCCTCGTCCTCTCCGAGGATCCGGCCGCGCCGATTAAGCAAGGCCCGGATCCGCAGCCGTAAGGAGCTGCGTCGTGCGCCCCTACCTCCGAGCATTGCTCGCACTGCTACACCACCGTCCGAGCCGTCCCACACCACCCGCCCAGGTGGACGAAGGCGGGAAGCTCCCGGCTCGGCGCCGTCCCTGCGTCATCTCCCCAAGCAGTCGCTTCCACTGCCCGGACGCCTGGCGCCCGCTCCTCGTCCCGGCTACTGACGGCCCTCTCGTTCGGCCGTTCTTCCTCGCCCACGAAGCCCGCACCCTCCAGGGCGCTCGGCTCGTCGGTGGTGAACGCCCGTGAGCTATCGCTCCACGGAATGTCAGCTGGGTCGACACGGAGCCTGCCGCCATGCCCACGCTCGCAAAGGCCATCCCGGCGTGACGTTCGAAGCCTGCGACTGCGCGTGTCACCTTCAGCCCACGCGGATCCGAACCCCCGGGACAAGCCGCTCCAGGCCCGCTCCGCGCAACAGGTCGCAATCGAAGTAGGCGCCGGCGAACTGAAGACCGGCGACGTGATCCAGGTCGGTGGCCGTTCGATGGCCGTGGCGGACCTTCGGCACATCACTGGCGGTGCGAAGCGCATCGGTTTCCAGAGCGGCGATGCCCTCACCATCACGCCCAGCACGACGCTGGTCGTCTTCCGCACAGTAGAAGGGTGGAAGGACTCCACATGCTGATCTACGACCGCGACGCCGTGCCCACGCCTTCGTCGCCGGAGTTGCGTCTTCTCCCATGGGCCACGAATCGGGGAAGCCCTGCTACCTGAACGGCAACCCCGGGTCTCCCCTCTCTCTGTACGCCGATGCAGTGGAAGACGCCCACCTCATCAACGGTGACCGTGCCCTCAAGCGTGCCGTCCAGCTTCTCGACGCGATCGCCGCCTCGGATGACTCAAAGCAAGAGGGCGGAGAGGCGGACAGTGCCGTCCAGGCGCTCCGGGACACCGTGACCGCCCTCAGCAACGCGCTCAGGATCGCTGACAGCCGCGGAGCCCGGTTGATGGACGAGGATGGCGATGCTCCCTGCCCTCAACACGTTGAGAGGGAGCACGAGGGCAGCGGCCCCCTTCTACCAGCCGAAGCCTTCAGCTGAGCGAGCGTCAGCGTCGCCCGTGCAGGGTCTCAGTTCGGGTCTCATTCACGGCCGTACGGCGCCGTTCGTCGAGGCCCACCACCGCCGTTCCGCGCAGTCCACGAACGCCGCCGAACGATCGCGTACGCCCCCCTCACCACCCCGAACAGACCTCGAAAGCGAGTGAGGGGGCAACTCCTCCGTGGGTTCAAATCCCACCGCTACCGCTCTTGAGCAGGAACGATGGAGGGCCGGACCCCGCGCGGGGTCCGGCCCTTCGTGCTGCCTATCGGCGTCCCGGCCCTGTCGCACCCGGTCCGGCCTCTCAGGGTGGGCCGGTCAGTGAGAGGGCCGTTGCTTGTACGGCAGTGTCATCCGGGTGTCCCGGCCGCTCGCGTGGTTCCCCTCTTCTGTGAACGGGCGGCACTAAACCGGGTCGTGGGGGCGGTCACGCGGAACTCTCCAGGGCAGCACGCCAGGCGGGGCTGTCGACATAGTGGTTGTCGAAGTGTTCCGACGACTCGGCGATCTCCTTCGGGTCCGCCTCGCCACGCATCACCCGGCCGAGCAGGCGCAGGTAGTCGAACCTACCCATGCCGGGGGTGAAGACGAACAGGACATCCGCTTCGCACCCCGGGGCGGCCGCGAAGGCGTGCGGGGTGTGGGGCGGCACCGCGAGGAAGTCGCCTTCCCTCAGGATGGTGACTTCCTCGCCCACCAGAACCTGCAGAGCCCCGCTGATCACGAAGAACAGCTCCGACGCCCGGGTGTGGAAGTGGGCCGGGGCTCCTGTCCCGCCCCGCGCGAAGGTGGATCGGTAGCTGGTGAAGCCTCCTGCGGGGCTGTCCGCATCGGCAAGAAGAGTGATCACACTGCTCGGGTCGGCGCAGGTCTCGGCTTCGGCATGGCGGGTCAGCAGAGCCGCGGGCGGAGTGTTGGTCGCGGACATGGTGGGTGTCTCCTCGTTCATGATGACGCTCCTGGTATCGCGAGTGGTCTTTTGGTCTTTGGTGTGCGTGTGCGCAGTTGGGGTCGGGTCGTGGCCGGGCGTTCAACCGCCCAGCGTGATCAGGGCCGCTATCGCCGGGCCGAAGGCGCCGCCCAGCTGGTAGCAGAGGGTGAAGAGGCCGATCGCTGTGGCGCGCTGGGTGGTCGGCGCGGCCTGGGTGGCCACTACCGCGAGCGTCGCCTGGCCCGCGCTCGCCGCGAACGAGGCCAGCGTCGCGACCAGCAGGAGCAGCGGCGCCCAGGGCGTCAGAACGGCGGTGAGCGGCGCCAGCGCTCCGGCCGTGAGCAGAATCGTCAGTACGCGCGGGCGGCTCATCCGGGCCGAGGCCGCGGCCAGCACCATGGAGAGCGCCGAACCCGCGAGGAGGGCGGCCAGCTGGCCGGTGCCGATCGTGGAGGCCGACCAGCCGGTGCGGTCGTCCAGCAGTTGCGGAACGGCGAAGAGCAACGTGAAGTACGACGTCGCGAGGACGCACGCGAGCAGGGCGGAGAGGACGAACGTCCGGGTGCGCAGCAGCGAGGACGGGACGAAGCCCGTGGGTTCGGATCGGACGTGCAGGGCCAGCAGCGCGGTCACCACCATGGAGGCGGTCACCGCCGGGAGCGGGTAGAGCGGGACGAAGATCAGGGCCGTTGCCAGCGCAGCCAGCAGGGCGGCACCCCGGCCGTCGAAGGGGGTGCTCTGCTGCGGCGCGGGTGGGACGGCTCGACGCATGACCGCCGGAAGGGCGAACAGCGCGACCGCTCCGACGGCGAGGGATGCCCGCCAGGAGACGAGGTCGGCGATCACCGAGCCGAGCAGCGGCCCTGCCGCGCCCAGCGTTCCGAAGCCCGCCGTGATCACCCCCATCCGGCGGACCGAGACCGCCAGGCTCATCGCCGCAGTGATCAGGCCCGCGCCGCCCATCGCCTGGGCCGCCCGGCCTGCCATGGCCAGCGGCAGCCAGGGCGCCATGGCGACGATCGCGGTGCCGGCCGCGACCAGGATCGCGCTCAGCCGGAGTGCGCTGTGCAGCCCACGACGACGCAGCAGGCCCGCCATCAGCGGGGTGCTGACAGCCAGGGCCCAGGCGAAGACCGTGACGAGCCAGGTTGCCGAGGCCGTACGGATGCCGAGGGAACCGGCCATGTCCGAAAGGATCAGGACCGGGCCGTTCGCACTCGCGGCAACCGGAGTGGCCAGCAACGCCAGCCATGCGGCAGGAACTTGGCGCGGTGGCTGCACGGCAGCGACGGAAGGTGTCTGCGCAGCGGGGTGAAGGGCGAGCTGGGCCATCGAGGGACTCCAAGTAGTTCAACCTTGACAATCTCAACGTTGAGATAACACCAGACCGACTCTCTCAACGTCAAGTGCTTTAACGTTGAGAAGACACACGTTGAGGGGAGTGGAAGAGATGAGCGATGTCGTGGACGCGATCATCAGCCAGTGGGTCAAGGAGCGCCCCGAGGTCCAGGAGGACCTCTGGCCGGTAGAACTCCTCGCGCGGGTCCAGCGGCTGGCCCGTGTGATCGACAAGACCGCCAGGGCCACGGCCGCCGCGCACGGAGTGGAGCACGGCGAGTTCGACGTACTCACCACACTCCAGCGCTCCGGGCCTCCCTACACCCTCACCGCCGGGTCCCTGCTCAAGGCATCCATGGTGACCTCCGGCGCCATCACCAACCGCATCGACAAGATGGAGGCCAAGGGCCTGGTCGAGCGGGTGCGCGAAGGTGACGACCGGCGCAGCGTCAAGATCTGCCTCACCGAGTACGGACACGAGGTCACCCGGGCCGCCTTCGCCGACCACCTGGCGAACTACGCGCAACTGCTCGACGGCGTGGACCGCGACCTGGTCGAGAAGACGGCCGAGGGCCTCCGGCAGGTGCTGGAAACCCTCGGTGACACCGCCACCACCGTCGAGTGACGGCTCGGGGCCGAAGCCGCCGGGCCTCGGTCGCGCCGGAAGTATCAAGCCCCGCACGGGGTACGGCCTGCCCTTCGCCGTAGGGGCCCTTCGGTGGTCGGCGCCCGGGGCCGCCTCCGGTCTGCGGTCCTACGCGCGCTTCTCGGCGAAAGCCTGCGCCAACGTCGAGCGCGTCAGGACTCGGAGGAACGGCAGGACCGTGAGGGCAACCGACGCGGCGAAGGCCGCGAACGCGAGACGGATGCCCAGCCATTCGGCCAGCAGGCCCATGACGCCGGCGCCGATGGGCATGGCGCCCCAGCTGAAGAGACGGCTCACGGCGTTGTAGCGGCCGAGCATGCTGTCGGGCACGAGGTGCTGCCCGATGGTGCGGGAGTTGACCGTCCACAGCGTGCCGCCCATGCCGCCGACGAAGGCAGCGGCAGCGATGGCCCGGACGTCGGTGGTCAGCGCCGGTACGGCCATCATCGCGAAGGTACCGATCAGGTCGGCGAACATCACCCGGCGACGGCCGAAGAGCCGGTTGCCCCAGGAGACGGCGAGAGCACCGACCAGCCCTCCGATGCCCAAGGCGCTCAGGATCGCTCCGTACTCCGCCGAACTCACCCCAATGACGTCGGTGGCGTAGAGCGGCATGAGTGCCAGCCAGGCGCCCCAACAGGCACACAGGACGGTCAGAATCAGGGCCATGGTGCGCAGCAGCACATGCCGCCACAGATAGCGCAGTCCTCCGACGATCTGCTTGTTGACGCTCTCGGGACCGCTCTCTGGACCGCTCTCGGAGCCGCTGTCGGGGCCGCTGTCGGGGCCGCTGTCGGGGCCGCCCTCGGGTGTGTTGCCGGGAGCGCCGCGCCTTTGTGTGCTCCCTCGCGCGGCCGTTTCCGCGCTGTCCCGTGCGGCACGGAAGCGGCCGACGAGCAGCAGCAGAAGGAACGAGGCGGCCAGGTACGACACCCAGGTCACGCCCAGGGCGACCCCGGCGCCGGCTGCAAGGAGGAGCCCTCCGACGAACGGGCCGCAGAACTCGTTGCAGACCGTTTCCGCACCGGCGATCCACGCGTTCGCCCGCTCCCGGCCCTCCGGCGGTGTCAGGGCCGGGATCAGTGCCGAGGCCGCGGTCAGCGCGACCACTTCGGCGACGCCCAGTACCGCGCCGACGGTACAGAGCACCGCGATGCCGACGCTGTCGGTCGCCGCGGCCTGGATCAGCGCGCCAAGGGCCAGTAGCCGCAGGCCGTCCGCCGCCCACAGCAGGCGGCGGCGGTCCACCCGGTCGACCAGGACCCCGACATGGAGGGCAGCCAGCAGCCAGGGCAGGGACAGAGTCAGCGACACCGCCGAGACCTGGGCCGGGGAGCCGGAGGCCCGGGTGGCGAGAAGCGGTAGCGCGATCTTGGTGACGCCGTCTGCGAGGTTGGTGATCGCGGTGAAGACCAGGAGGACGGCGGTGTTCCGTGTGCCGTACCGCGCGGCCGACGCCGCGACCGGTTCGGCGTCAGCCTCTGCGGCGGACTCCGCGTCGGACTCCGCGGCGGAGTCCGCGGCGGAAGCCGCGACAGGCTCCGCAGGAGGTTCGGGCTCCGCCGTGGGCCCCGCTGTCGTCGGCGGTGCCACCGTTCCGAGCGCCTGGTCACTCATCGGCTCCCCTAACCCTCTATTGCGCTTTGCCGGTTACGTCGAACGGGAGTCTGGCACAGGAGGGGCGATTCTTCTACCGGTAAAACCGTTAGCCGGTTAGCTGGGTGTAGGCTGGCGCCCTTCACAGGAGGTGCCCCTATGCGCGAAGCGCCGGCTTCGGCCCAGCTGATCGAAGCCTTCGCCAACACCGTCGACGTGGAGCTCGGCACCGACGAGCTGGAGACGCCGAGCGGACTGGCCGCCTGGCTCGTCGCTCACGGACTGCTCGACCGCGACCGCCGGATCGACCCCGACGACCACACCCTCTGCCTGCGGCTGCGTACCGGCATCCGGGAGGAACTGGGGATCAACGTCGGCGACACCGCCGACGCCGCGCTCCTCGCCAGAGCCGACGAGGCGTTGCGCGAGCTGCCCGTGCTCATCTCGGTCCGGGGCGGAGGAGGACAGGACTCGCGCGACGGCGTCCTCTCCCCCGCCCCCGACTTGCCGCCGATCAGGAAGGCCCTCGCCCACCTCGCAATCGCCTGGAGCGAACTGACCCTCGCCGGGGAGGCCGGCCGGCTCAAGCGCTGTGCGGAACACTCCTGCGCCTGGGTGTTCTGGGACGTGTCCAAGAACCGCAGTCGCCGCTGGTGCTCGATGCGGGTGTGCGGCAACCGGGCCAAGGCCCGTCGACACACCGCGAAGCAGGCGTCGGCCACCACGCGAAGTGCGCCAACACAGCGTGCCGAGACCCCGGAGCGCCCCGCAGCCGCCGAGCAGACCACGAGCCCCGAGCGGACCCCGGGCCCTGAGCAGACCGCGAGCCCCGAGCGGACCGCTTCCGCGCACCAGGAGGCTCCCCCGGCGAGCCGTGCCCCCAGGAGCTGAGGTCGACGCAATCGCGAAGAGGAAGCATTTCCTGTGGCCCGTCGGCCTGTGGCCTGTCGGCAATACCGTGCCTGCCCGGACCCGCACCGGAACCTGTCCCAAGCCCCTGTCCGAGCACGCTGTTCGGCCGACCGGCTGGATGAAAAGAGGCAGCGAAGTCAGGCAAAACAATAGCGAAACAATAACCGCGTTTTTCTCCGGGATGCGCTTGCGCGTTGCTGTATCGTCATCTCAACCTCCCATTTGAGAGGGGGTGAGGAGAATGGCCGGTGCGGGCTGCAAGTCTGAGCCGGCGAGGACGACGTTGCAGCGATTCGCAGATCTCGCGCGAGCAATCGCCGGCTTCTTCCAGGCGGTGTACTACGCCGTCCGGACGGAGCAGTTGTGGTAGCTCCCGTACGAGTTGATGGGCCCACTCGCGGCCTGGAGTGAGCCCACCGTCGATCCTCGTCCGCGGCCCCGCTCTTCGTTTGCGCCGGAGGTGCGGGGTCCGCGCCATGGGGACCGGCAGCAATTGTGCTGTTGCTCGCAGACTAGCATTGTTCGCGCTGTTTTTTGTACTCCTTGCGACGCCATGGCTAATCCTTCGGTTACGCATCGGGACAGGTTTGGCCTCGGGCAGGGCCTGCTTATGCGGGCCCTGCTCCCGACGTTTCGTACCCTGCTCCCGGCGTTTCTCCGGCCGCCCGGTATTCGGCCGTATTCGGTTGCATTCGGCTGTGCCCGGTCCAGTTCGGGTGCCGGGGGGCGGGCGGGCGATCTGCGGATGGCCGCGGGCTGTCGTACGTTGAGAGCGTCCGCTGGTCCCAGGGGGGAGCAGGGAGGCGCGGGTGCATGCGTGCTGTCGGTGTGCGGGAGAGGAACGGGCGGCCCGAGGTCCTGCAGGCGCGGCAGCCTGAGCCGGGCGAGGGCGAGGTGCTGGTGCGGGTGGTGGCCGCGGGCCTGAATCCGCTGGACTGGAAGATCGCCGAGGGCATGCTGGAGGACCTGGTTCCGTACGACTTCCCGCTGGTGATGGGGGTGGACTTCGCGGGCGTCGTGGAGGGCGGCGGTCCGGAGACGTACCGGTTCACCTCGGGCGAGCAGGTGTTCGGGCACGTGGTGAGTGAGCCGGTGGGCCGCGGGACGTACGCGGAGTACGTGGTGGTGAACGAGGCGGGCAGCATCGCCCGCGCCCCCGCCTCCATCCCGCTGACCGCCGCGGCGGGGGCTCCCACGGCAGGGATGGCGGCGCTCGGGATCATGGACTCGGCCGCGCTGCGCTCGTACGAGAGCCTGCTGATCATCGGCGCCGCCGGCGGTGTCGGTACGTTCCTCACCCAGCTCGCCGCCGCCCGCGGGCTGCGCGTGGTGGCCGCCACGCACGGGCACGACCAGCCCCGGATGGCGGCCTTCGGCGCGGCGCTGACCGTCGATGTACGGGAACGGGACCTGGCGGACGCCGTACGGGAGGAGTATCCGCGCGGCGTGGACGCGCTGGTGGATCTCGGGTCGGCCTCGCCGGAGGAGTTCGCCCGGCACGCCGCGCTGGTACGGGACGGCGGGGTGGCCGTCTCGACGTTGGACGCGGCGTCGGTGGAGGCGCTGTACGGGCGCGGCATCGAGGGCATCAACTACCACATCGCGGCCTCCGCCGAGCTGCTGGAGCGGCTCGGCGAGGAGATCGACAGCGGCCCGCTGACAGTCCCCATCGAGACCGAGGTCCCGCTCGACCAGGCGCCCGGCGCGGTGGCGCGCAACCGGGCGGGCGGCGCCCGGGGCAAGACCGTCCTCCTCCCCTGAGCCCCGCCCGAGCCCTTCCCCCTGCCCCCTCCTGGACCTTCCCGGCGCCTCCTGGACCTCCCCGGCCCCCTCCTGGACTCCCTGGCCCTCCCCGAGTCCGTCCCGCCGTAACTCTCGGGAGCCCGCTCGCGGCCCTCCCCTCAGCCCTCCGCGTATCTCCTGAGCCTGCTCGCAGCCTTTCCCTCAGCCCTCGCCCAGCTCCTGAGCCCGCCGGCCCCGCACCCCCTTGAGCCGTCCGAAGGCCTCCCCGCAGATCCGGTGGCGAGCCCAGGAGTCTCTTTCGCCTGCTGGCCCCGCACCGTTCCCGCTACACTCACACCGCCGCACAGGTGTACAGGGTGTCGATGATCGAACGCCCGGGGGATCGACACCCGGGGATCGACGCCCGGGGGAGGGGCAGCGCGATGGCGCAGACGAAGAAGCTCGCGGGCTATGTGCTTGTCGTCTTCGTGCTGTACACGATCATCACGTCCCCCGAACGCGCGGCAGATCTGGTCCAGATAGGTTTCGAGGGCATCTCCAGTGCCGCGCAGGGCGTCGGCCGATTCATGACCTCGCTCGTCAACTGAGGCCCCCGCCCCGCCCCGCCGAAACACCTGTTCCGCCGCTCCTGCCCGGGCACCGCTGTGCCCTGCGCGCGGGTGCTCCCGGCCGCAACTGGCAAGCAACACGGAGTTATACGGTGCTTGCACACGGTGCACATGTCTTGTGATGCTATGACCGCTTTTTGGCTGATGAATCGTGCCCGCTTGCACAGCGCGGCTCGGGGCCCAGCGGGCACAGCAGCCGAAGCACGCCGCGAAGCAGGCGAAGCAGGCAAAGCAAGCGCAGCAGTCGAAGCGATCGACCAGACAGATCTGCACCGTAAGGGGTGGTGGCTGAGTGGACGGGACCCGTACCCCCACCCAGACTCCCTCCGGCGACGCCGAACCAGCCTCCTCCCCCGCCGAGGCGCAGCGGGAACGGGCCGCGCGGACCCGGGCGCTGACGCAGTCCCTCTTCGAACAGCTCGCCCGGCACGAGCCCGGCTCCGCCGAACACGAGCGCATCCGTGCCGCCCTCATCGAGGCCAATCTGCCGCTCGTGCGCTACGTCGCGGCGCGCTTCCGCAGCAGGAACGAGCCGATGGAGGACGTGGTCCAGGTCGGCACCATCGGGCTGATCAACGCGATCGACCGGTTCGACGCCGAGCGCGGGGTGCAGTTCCCCACCTTCGCGATGCCGACGATCGTCGGTGAGATCCGCCGCTACTTCCGCGACAATGTCCGCACGGTGCATGTGCCGCGCCGACTGCACGAGATGTGGGTGCAGGTCAGCGGCGCCACCGAGGATCTGACGACGTTGCACGGGCGGTCCCCGACCACCGCCGAGATCGCCGAGCGGCTGAAGATCTCCGAGGAGGAAGTGCTGGCCTGCATCGAGGCCGGACGGGCCTACCGGGCCACCTCCTTGGAGGCGGCGCAGGAACGCGAGGACGGGATGCCGGGGCTGCTGGACCGGCTCGGTTACGAGGACCCGGAGCTCGACGGGGTCGAACACCGTGATCTCGTCCGCCATCTGCTCGTACAACTGCCCGAGCGCGAGCAGCGGATCCTGCTGCTGCGGTACTACCGGAATCTGACGCAGTCCCAGATCAGCGCCGAGCTCGGCGTCTCGCAGATGCATGTGTCGCGGCTGCTCTCGCGCAGCTTCGCCCGGCTGCGAGCCGCAAATCGAATCGACGCGTAACCGGTTCGAGCGACCTCAACTTCCGCATCACCGCCCTCAACTGTGCAGTTTTATCGACATGAGGCTACGTCGCGTTGCCTACTTGTGACATTCTGCAAGAGCTGCGTTTGCCGCAGTGGCGTGCCCGGTATGGAGGGGGAGGTGCTTCCCTCAGAGCCGAGGGCGCCGCAGCGACCGTCCGCGACCTCAAGGGGGTGGCATGTCCGTAGAACTGGGCAGCTCCAAGGTGCTCGCCGAGAACACGTCCCCGACCCCGGGGGCTCCTCCCGGGCCCACTGAGCCAGGCAGCTTGTCACCGGTGCTCGACGAGGTGGCGCCGGAAGACCTCGCGGGCGCCGCGCCGGCGGAGCTCGCCGGGGCCGCGGTGGTGCCCGACAGCGACACGCTCGACACCCGCACGCTCTCCCGCTCCCTCTTCCTGCGGCTCGCCGCGCTCGACAAGGCCGCGGCCGAGTCGCCGGAGACGGCCAACACGGCTGAGCGGATGTATGTACGAGACACCCTCATCGAGCTGAACCTGCCGCTCGTCCGCTACGCCGCGGCCCGCTTCCGCAGCAGGAACGAGCCGATGGAGGACATCGTCCAGGTCGGCACCATCGGGCTGATCAAGGCGATCGACCGGTTCGACTGCGAACGCGGTGTGGAGTTCCCGACGTTCGCGATGCCGACCGTGGTCGGGGAGATCAAGCGCTTCTTCCGCGACACCTCGTGGTCGGTGCGGGTGCCGCGCCGCCTCCAGGAACTGCGGCTGGCGCTGACGAAGGCGAGCGACGAGCTGTCGCAGACCCTGGACCGTTCCCCGACCGTCACCGAACTCGCGGGCTGCCTCGGCGTCTCCGAGGAGGACGTGGTCGACGGGCTGGCCGTCGGCAACGCCTACACCGCCTCCTCGCTGGACTCACCGGCACTGGAGGAGGACGGTGGCGAGGGCTCGCTCGCCGACCGGCTCGGCTACGAGGACAGCGCGCTGGAGGGCGTCGAGTACCGCGAGTCCCTGAAACCGCTGCTGGCCAAGCTCCCCCCGCGGGAGCGCCAGATCATCATGCTGCGCTTCTTCGCGAACATGACGCAGTCGCAGATCGGCGAGGAGGTCGGCATCTCCCAGATGCACGTCTCCCGACTGCTGACGCGCACGCTCGCACAGTTGCGCGAGGGGTTGATCGCGGAAGACTGACCGGGACGGGGGCGGAGTGCGGCGGGGGATACCGACAGCAGGACCGACTGCGGGACCGACAGTCGGACCGACAGCGGGACCGCGACGAGCGGCGAGAGGCACACCGGGCGGGACGTCTGCTCGGGGAGCCACCGGAACACGGAGAGGGGTGCGGTCAGGGACAAGGCCAGGGACAGCGGAATGGACCAGGGCTGGGACACCCGGGTTCGCCCACAGAGGGTTCACTTCTGACGAGGCGTCAGTGACACTGTCGCCATGCGAAGCCAGGAGAGCACCGCACGAAGCCGTCGAGGCAGCCGGTTAGCCGCCTCGGCGGCTCTCGTATGCCTCGGGGCACCGCTGGCCGCGGGCTGCGGCTCAGGCGGTGACGACGGCTATGTGGCGGTCGGCGCGGCGGACCCGTCGGGGCGGAGCGGCGACGGTGCCGGTCCCGCACGCCCGGACGACAAGGTACGGATGGTGCCGTTGCCCGGTGACGGCGACGGGAAGGGCGGCGACGCCGCCCGCGAGGCCGACGGCAGCACGAAGGGCGCGCGCGGAGGCGCCGGCGAGGGACGTACGGGAGGCACGGCGGACGCGGGCGACGGCGCCGGCACCGGCGGCGCCACGGGAGCGTCCGGTTCCGCTTCGTCGGGCTCGGAGGGCTCGGACGGCTCGGAGGGTTCGGCCGACCCGGGAGGCTCGGGAGGCGGCTCCAAGGACTCGACCGGTCCGGACGGCTCGTCCGGCTCGACCGGTGCACCGCCCGGCTCCGGCGACGGCGGCGGCTCCGGCCCTGGCGCACCCGACTCCCCGAGCACGCCGAGCGGCCCGGCCGTACTGACGGCGAGCGAGCCGCAGCGGGCGAAGGCCGAGGACCGGTGGTGCGAGAAGGTGACCGTCCGCTTCACCAACTCCGGAGGCCGTACGGTCACCGGAGGCAAGGTCACCTTCGGTACGCACATCATCGGCGCGCTGGGCGTCGACTGGGCCACCCGCGAGAGCACACGTGCGCTCCCCGTACCGATCAGGGCCGGGGAGAAGAAGGAGAAGACCTGGACGGTGTGCGTGGACGCCTGGCGGGTGCCCCTGGGGATGCACGTCGAGACCCGTGAGGTACGGCTGTCCGGCTGGAGGTAACCGGGACCCGTCCCAGGTCAGGGCCCCCTTCCGGGACCGTTCAAGGGCGCCGGTCGGTCCCATGGGCGGCAGATCGGGGCCCGAGCAGGTCGGGCCCCGGTCGCCGTCAGGAGAAGGCGAGCCAGGCGACACCGGCCAGGACGACGAGCACGACGACGACTCCGACGATCACGCCGATCCGCGGTCCGGCCGAGGCCGGGGCGGGCGCCTGCCTGCTGCCGGGCCGGGTGGTGCCCTCGTCGACAAAGGCGCGGAACATCTGGGTGCTGCCTGCCGGGTCGGGGTGTCCCTGTCCGTCCGGACCCTGCGGCGCCTGCGGGTTGTGAGCCATGTCCCAGGACCCTAGCGAACCGTCCCCCGGATGGCACAGCCGCGCCCCGGCGGGCGCTGTGCGCTCGCTCACACACGTTCCCGTGCCGCCCCCACGGGTCCTCACTCTTTGCTCAGAGTTTGCCTGGCTTGCCCGAAATCAATTTGCCTACAGCAACCAACGATCCTTATGGTTGCCCTAAGCAACAAGTTCATGGGGTGCAGATGGCCGAACGCAGTCAGTACGAGGAGCTGGCCCGGCAGATCAGCGCCATCGGCGCCGTCAAACGAGAGATGGCGCGCGGTCTACCCGCGGAGTGTCCGCCCGCCTCGGCGGCCGTACTGATGCTCCTGGACAAGCACGGGGAGATGCGCACCAGCCGACTGGCCGAGCTGATGGCGATCGACATGTCGGTCACCAGTCGACACGTCACCCACGTCGCCGACCGCGGCTGGATCGAACGGCGCCCTGACCCGCAGGACGGCCGATCCCGACTGCTGCGGATCAGCCCGAGCGGCGAGCGGTTCCTGGCGGACCTCTCGACACACACGATCGAGGTGCTCGCCGCCCACCTGCACGACTGGAGCGACGAGGACGTCGCCCAGCTCAACACGCTGCTCAGCCGGCTCCGTACGAGCTTCGGGGACTGCCGCGCCCGCGGCGGGCTACCCCACGAGACGAAAACGACCGCACCACTGAGTTAGAAGGACGCCGAATGGCAACAACCCGATCCCAGCCACCGGTTGGGGGGTCCCATGACGCCGCGCAGGGGACCGGCGGCGGGGCCCGGCACGCGGCACACGCCGCGTCGTCAGGCCACTCCGGTGCCGCCCGCGCCCGGACGGCCCAGGGCCAGGCACAGGCTGCCGGGTCCACGGTGACCCCGGGCGCGGACCCCGCCGCCGCGGCGGCATCCGGGAGCACGCCCCCGATGACGCACCGGCAGATCATGGAGGCGCTCTCCGGGCTGCTGCTCGGTATGTTCGTCGCCATCCTGTCGTCGACGATCGTCTCCACGGCGCTCCCCAAGATCATCTCCGATCTCAACGGCAGCCAGAGCTCCTACACCTGGGTCGTCACCGCCTCACTGCTGGCGATGACCGCGACGACCCCGCTGTGGGGCAAGCTGGCCGACCTCGCCAGCAAGAAGCTGCTGGTGCAGATAGCCCTGGTCGTCTTCGTACTGGCCTCGGCGGGCGCCGGTCTGTCGCAGAACCCGGGGATGCTCATCTCCTTCCGTGTCGCCCAGGGCATCGGTATGGGCGGACTGTCGGCGCTGGCCCAGATCATCATGGCCGCGATGATCTCCCCGCGGGAGCGCGGCCGGTACAGCGGCTACCTCGGCGCCACCTTCGCCATCGCCACCGTCGGCGGCCCGCTGCTCGGCGGCGTGATCACCGACACCAGCTGGCTCGGCTGGCGCTGGTGCTTCTACGTCGGCGTCCCGTTCGCCGTCATCGCGCTGATCGTCCTGCAGAAGACACTGCACCTTCCCGTCGTCAAGCGGCCGGGCGTCAAGGTGGACTGGGCCGGCGCGTTCTTCATCGCCGCCGCGGCCTGCACCCTGCTGCTGTGGGTCACCTTCGCGGGTGACAAGTACGACTGGGTGTCCTGGCAGACCTACACGATGGTCGGCGGAGCCGTGGTGCTCGGGCTGATCTTCGTGCTCGTCGAGTCGAAGGCCAAGGAGCCGATCATCCCGCTGCGGCTGTTCCGCAACGGCACGATCACGCTGGCCTCGGTCGCCTCTCTGTTCGTCGGTATCGCGATGTTCGGCGCGACGGTCTTCCTCAGCCAGTACTTCCAGCTGGCGCGCGGCAAGTCGCCGACGATGGCCGGGGTGATGACCATCCCGATGATCGCCGGGCTGTTCGTCTCCACCACCGTCTCCGGCCAGATCATCACCCGTACCGGCAAGTGGAAGAAGTTCCTGATCGCCGGCGGAGTGCTGATGGCGGCGGGCATGGGCCTGCTGGGCACGCTGCGGTACGACACCGAGTACTGGCACATGTCGATCTTCATGGCGCTGCTCGGCCTCGGCGTCGGCATGATGATGCAGAACCTGGTGCTCGCCACCCAGAACCAGGTGGCGGCCAACGATCTGGGAGCAGCCAGCTCCACCGTCAACTTCTTCCGCTCGCTGGGCGGTGCGGTCGGCGTCTCGGCGCTCGGCGCCGTGCTCTCCAACCGGATCACCCACTACATGGAGGACGGCTTCACCAAGCTCGGCATCAAGCCCGGCGGCAGCGCCACGGGTGGGGGCGGCAGCTCGCTGCCGGACCTGGACAAGCTGCCCGCGCCCGTCCGTACCGTCGTGGAGAGCGCCTACGGCCACGGCATCGGTGACATCTACCTGTACGCGGCGCCGGTCGCCCTGCTGGCGCTGGTGTGTGTGCTGTTCATCCGGGAGGTGCCGCTGCGGACCACCGCCGCGAACCAGGCGAGCGAGACCGCCGCAACCGGCGGGGCGACCGCGAAGGCAACGGCGACCGGGGCGGACCCGGCGACCGAGGTGGGCTCGGCAACCGAGGCGGTCTCGGCAGCCGAGGCCCCGATGCCGGGGGCAACAACCACGGGGGGCGACACTCAGCAGCTCAGGGAGTACGCAGCCATGGCCACAGCCCAGTCCCCGGCCCCGACACCGACGAGCGGCCACGGGGTGTACGGCACCGTCCGCAACGCCGACGGCATCGGCGTCGCCCGCGCGGCCGTCACACTGATCTCGCTCAGCGGGCGCCAGCTCGGCCGCTCCGTCGCCCACGCGGACGGCTCCTACACGCTGGACGCACCGGGGCCCGGCTCCTACGTCCTGATCGCGGCGGCCGACGGCCACCAGCCGCAGGCGTCCACGGTCGTGGTCGGCGAGGAACCCCTCAGCCACGATCTGCTGCTCTCCGGCACCAGCGGCCTGGCGGGCCAGGTGCGCGGGATCGCCGACGGCGCCCCGGTGCACGGCGCGATGGTCGTCGTCACCGACGTCCGGGGCGAGGTGGTGGCCACCGGCATCACCGGCGAGGCGGGCGAGTACCGGTTCGACGAGCTGGTCACCGGCAGCTTCACGCTGGCCGTGAACGCCAACGGCTACCGGCCCACCGCGGTCCCGGTCGAGGTGCAGGGCCAGGGCACCACCCGGCTCGACGTCGACCTGGCGGCGGGCGCCCGGGTGACCGGTACCGTACGGGCAGGCGGACACGGCAGGCCGCTGCCGGACGCGCGCGTCACACTCGTTGACGCGGCGGGCAACGTCATCGCCACGTCCACCACCGGTGAGGACGGCGCCTACGCCTTCACCGACCTGGACGCCGGCGACTACTCGGTCATAGCCAGCGGCTACCCGCCCCAGGCGAACGCGCTGCATGTGACCGGATCCGGAGTGGACGCGTACGACATCGAGTTGCACCACCCGGACGAGTGACCCCCCGGTCCTGACGGCGTGCGAGTCGAGCGGAGCGCGCGCCGTCGGGTCCGGTTCGGGGAAGGGCCCCGGCGGCCCGGAAACGCATTGAGCGAGCGCGGGCAAGGGACGGCCCGCCGCCGAGGCGCCGGGGCCCGTCGTGGACGAGGCCGGGGCCGTCGTATGTGAGAAGGAGCTGGAAAGTGATGACAGGCGGGGCAAGCGGAGCGGACCCGGGCGGCGTCGCAGGCGCCGGCGGGGCCGGCGGCGGCGGGACCGGCCAGGACGGCGTGCGGGCGCGGGTGCGCACCCGGGACGGCTGGGCGGTGCAGCACGCCGTGCTGACCGTCACCGATATGACAGGCACCCAGGTGCGGCGCGTCGAGGCCGACGACGAGGGCATCGTGCGCGGCGGGGAGCCGCTGCCCCCGGGCGCGTACACCGTCATCGCCACGGCCGTCGGCTACGCACCGGCCGCCTCCACGGCGATGGTCACCGCCTCCGGACGCGCGGACCTGGGCACTCTGGTGCTGGCCCGGCAGGGCGGGGTGGAGCTGCCGCCGCCGGGGCCGTGGACCATCGACCCGATGCACTCCACGATCGCCGCGACCGCGCAGCACCTGGGGATGACCAGCGTCCACGGCCGGTTCACCGATTTCGGCGGTCGCATCGAGATCGCCCAGGACCCGGAGAAGTCGTCCGTCGAGGCCGTCATCAAGGCGGAGTCCATCAGCACCGGCAACTCCATGCGCGACCAGCACCTGCGCTCCAGCGACTTCCTCAACATCGAGTCCTACCCCGACATCACCTACCGGAGCACCGGTGTCGACGTGGCAGGGCCCGACCGGTGGACGGTGCGCGGTCACCTCGGAATGCACGGCGTGGTGTGCGAGGTCGACCTGGACCTCACCTATCTGGGCAGCGGCCCCGACCCGTGGGGCGGGCTGCGCGCCTCCTTCCACGCCACGACCGAACTGCGGCGCTCGGACTTCGCGATGAACTACAACCAGGTCGTCGCTGCGGGGATCGCGGCCGTCGGTACGACACTCAAGGTGGACCTGGACATCCAGGCGGTCCAAGGGGAGTCGCTGCCGTTCTGACGGCGGCTCAGCGGCCCCAGGAGCACTTCAGCGGTCCCAGGGCCCTAGGAACACTCAAGCGGTCCCCAGGAGCGCTCAGCGGTCCTCGGGGGCCGGAGGCTGGGGCGGAATCACGGGCGCGGCGCGGTCCCACGGGGTCGCGCCGCGCCCGTACCGCGCCATGGCCTCGATCCCGGCGATGACGCAGTCCAGCGCGACGCCGAAGTCCCGCTGCTCGACCGGGCGTACGGCCTCCGCGCGTACGCCCTCCCCGCCGTCGCCGCACTCCGCGTACTCCGGGCGCACGCCGACGGTGGAGCGCAACGCGTCGACACAGTCCTGCGAGCTGACACCCGCCTCACTGCAGCGCCGATGCCAACTCGCCTCCACGGCGGCGTGCCCGTACACGAACGAGAACAGCGCCGCCAGCGCACCGTCCGCCTGCTGCTCGGGCAGCCCGGAGCGCAGCAGTACGCGGCGCACCCCCAGTTGGAAGGACATCGCGCTCGGCCCGACGTTCAAGAAGCTGCCCAGCGTGCCGGACGCCCACGGGTGACGGCGCAACAGTCCGCGCAGCGCGTAAGCGGACTGCCGCAACTGCTCGCGCCAATCGACGTCCTCGGCATCCGCGTCCGGCACCTCCAACTCGCCCTCGACGGCGTCAAGGGCCAGCTCCAACAGATCGTCCTTGCGATCGACGTACCAGTACACCGACATCGCGGTCACCCCGAGATGGGCGGCCAGCCGGCGCATGGAGAACTTCGCCAGCCCCTCGGTGTCCAGGAGCCGTACGGCAGCTGCCGTGATCTTCTCCCGGTCCAGCCCCTCGGTCTGGCCGCTCCCGGCGGCTCTACGACGGGTCCCGGTCCTCTCCTCAAGCCACACGCTGGTCCTGCGCATCCGACTCGTGCGGCTGCCGTCACTCATGGCACGCGCTCCTTCGGGGCCGGCTCCGAAGGCCGGTCGGAGAGACGGAACGGGGTGGCAACGGCCGAGGTGCCTCACAGACCGTTACCCCTCGATGCTAATCCGTATCCGACCCGTCCCCCGCTCTGTCCACGCCGCCCACGCCCTCCCCGGGCTTGAACACATAACCCGCCCCGCGCCGGGTGTGGATCATCCGCTCCCGGCCCACATCGATCTTCCGCCGCAGATACGAGATGTAGAGCTCCACCAGGTTGGCCTGCCGCCCCACGTCGTAGTTCCACACCCGGTCGAGGATCTGCGCCTTGCTGAGCACTCTGCGCGGGTTGCGCATCAAAAAGCGCAGCAGCTCGAACTCGGTGCCGGTCAGCCGTATCCGGTCACCGCCCCGCCACACCTCGCCGGTCTCCTCGTCCAGCACCAGGTCCCCGACGACGAGCAACCCCTCGGGCCGCAGCCGCCGGTCGGAACGATGCACGCACCCGCGCGAGGTGCGCTCACCCCTCGTGCGCGCCCCGTAGACGCGCCCCGTACTTCCCGTACCCCGCGGCACCGAGGCCGCGCCCGTCCCATTCCTGCTCCTGCTCCCGCTCATGCGCCCACCCTCGAACGCCCGGGTGAGAGGAGGCTTGCCGAGACCTGTGAATCCGCTGAGAAAGACCTGGGCGCCCACGGGTGGGAAAGACCTAGGCTGCCACGGGTGAGCGCAGTCATAGCAGCGATGATCACGGCCGTCGTCGGCGTCCTGGGCACCCTGTTCGCTCCCGTACTCACCCAACGCATCACGGCGCGGCAACGGGTCGAGGAGCGGGCTGAGGCCGACCGGCTGCGCCGCCTGGAGGAGCGCCGCGCCGCCTACACCGCCATGAACCGCGCCTCACGCCAGTTCAGCACCCTCCTCAAGGACGCCCTGCACCGGCTCCGCGACGACGTCTACACCGACCACGAGCGCACCGCCCTGGAAGAGGCCCGCCTCGACTACCGCGACCGCTACGCCGAGGCCCAGATGATCGTTCCCGAACACATCCTGGACGCCTCCCGCGCGGTCAACCGCGTCCTCGCCGGAGTCGACGCCGCCGTCAAACGCCTCGACCGCGGCCGTGCCCGCGACGGGGAGACCCCCGACTCGGTACGCCTCACCCTCACCACCGAAGGCGACCGCGAACTGGCCGCCATGCGCCGACTGATGCGCGAGGACCTGGGCATCCACGACTGAACGGCAGCCGACGAACGGGCCCGGACCCACCGCAAAGGGCAAGGGGCAAAAGAGGCAGAGGGCACAGGGCAAGGGACAAGGGGCAAGGAACAAGGGTGGACAGCATGCTGGAGGCAGTGGGATCGGAGCTGGTGAGCGCGCTCGTCGCCGCCGCGCTCACCGGGCTGGTGGGCCTTGCGCGCTGGCTGCTGGCCCGCCGCCTGCCTGCCCGCCGCATCTGGCGCTTCGAGAAGGCAGCCGAACTCTCAACAGTCGTCGACACCGACCATGTGGACACCGGCCGCTATCGGCGCCCCGTCTCCGGACTGGGCCAGGTCCGTGCGCTCTCCCTCCTCGTGCCCAGCCTGCACCTCGCCTATCGCGACCTGGACCTGGAAAAGCTCCACCTCTCCGCTCACCTGCCGGGCTCCGCCCTGGAGGGCTACCTCCTCGTCCTCGGCGGTCCGAAGACCAACGAAACCGCGGGCCGCCTGCTGACAGCCATGGCGGACTCCCTCCCGTTCCGCACCGGCAGCGGAAGGATCGTCTGGGACGGCACTCCCTATGAGGGTGACGCGGCCGACGGCGCCGTCACCCGGGACCTCGGGCTGGTGATCCGCGCCCCCAACCCCTTCAACCCCGCAGCTCGCGTCGTCATGCTGTGCGGTTGGTCCACCTACGGCACTCTTGCAGCGGCCCGCTGGCTCACCACCGAGGGCGCGGACCGCTCCCTCCCGGCCGACCTCACCGCCCTGGTGGAATCCCACGTCCTGCCCGACGGCCATGTCTCCCCACCCCGCGTCCTGAGACTCAGCCGATGAGCCGACCCCCCCAAAAAGCCGCCCCCTCTGCTGAACGGTGGCGGTGGTCCTCACATGTCACCGCCCGGGCGGGTCAGGCCACTTCGATGCCGTGGTCCTGGACCAGCTCCTCCAGGCCGCCCCGGTACCCCTTGCCTCCCGGGACGAAGCTCCAGTCACCGTTGACACGGCGGCGAAAGGAACCGAGAACCAAGGCGGTCTCGGCGGGACGCCCGTCGGAGACCAGGCCCGGGGACCGGTCCGGACCGAGCCGACGCGCCGACCACACATCGGTCACAGAAACGTCACTTCTCTTGCACGCCCCCTCACACTTCACTCTGCCGAGCACTACGGTCACTCCACCCAAAACACCCTGGGGGGACGAGATGACCAATCCGTACACCGGGCCCATACCACCGACACCCCGCCCACCCGACGCACGCCCGCTCCGCAAGCGTGTACTCGTGTGGCTCGGAGGCTCGGCCCTCTTCATCGCGGGCGTGGCCATCGGCTCGACCGGAGACGACGGCAAGCAGCCGGTCGACAGCAGAGCCAAGCCCGCGACGACCGTCACCGCGACCACCACAGCCACACCCGAGCCCGGCCCGACCGTCACCGAGAAGGCCAAGTCCCCGAGGAAGCCCGGCCCCACGGTCACCGTCACCAAGACCGCCACCGCCAAAGGTGCCGACATGGGAAGCGGCAGCAACAGCAGCAGCAGCGACAGCAGCAGCCGGGACAGCACCGGCACGTGCTCGATCGTCTCCAGTTCTGGGAACTGCTACTCGGCGGGTCAGTTCTGCCGAAACAGCGACCACGGGGCCGTCACCTCCACCGCGAGCGGCAGGAAGATCAAGTGCGCGCAGAGCTCGAACGCCTGGCGCTGGACCTACATCTGACGGGACGGACCAGTCAACAGAACCGGTCAGCCTGTCCAGAACATCGGCTCTCCAGGTCGCTGATCAACGGCACATCAGGAGCTGGGGGGCGACGGCCGACCGGTGGGACCGCGGGGTCGAGGCGAGGCGAGGCGAGCCGAGCCGGGCCGGGACGTTCTGCTGGGGGCGATAACCGAGGCTCGGTGCACGGCCGCACACCTACGGTGGCCGTATGGACTCACCGATCACGGGAACAGCCGCCGGCGTGCCGTTCACCGCGCTGCCCCCGGCCGACAACGGCGCCGCGCCGCTGATCGTCACCTGGCACATGCTGGACGCACCGAGGTCGGACGCCGCGTTCGCTGCCGCGCTGCCGATGAACGGTCTGCCCACGTGGCGGGTGCACCTCGGGATGCCGATGTGCGGGGCTCGGATGGTCGACGGCCGTACGGACGCGATCGTGGAACTCTTCCAGCGGGACCCCCTGATGTCCTTCCTGGCCCCGTTCGTCCAGCAGGCGACCGAGGAGTTCCCGGCCGCGCTGGCATCGCTGCGTGCCCAGCTGCCGGTCGGTGACGGCCCGATCGGTGTGCTCGGCGGCTCCCTGGGCGGGGCCGTCGCGCTACGGGTCCTTGCCGAGACCGGCACTCCGGTCTTCGCCGGCGCCGTCGTGAACGCCGCCGTCCGGATGCGGTCGGTCGTGGACCTGTTCCCGGGCGACTACCCCTACGACGCCGACTCCGAGAAGGTGGCCGACTCCCTCGACTTCGTCACCAAGGCCCCCGCCATCGCCGATCGCGCGCCGCTGCTCGTCGTCAGCGGCGAGTCGGACCACCCGGCGCTGCGCGCCGACGCGTTGCACCTCGTCGACGCGCTGGGGGAACGGTCCGAACTGCTGTCGATCCCCGGATTGGCGCATCCGCTCGCCGACGAGCCCGGCATCGAGCCCGCCCCCCAGCTGCCACCGGCGCGCGCAGTGGACGCCGGCCTGACCGCATGGTTCCGACGCCACCTCCCGAGTACTGACTAGCACCCCGCCCCGCTTCCCCGGCACCTCCCGGCACCGGCCGGCGTCGTTGCGCGCGGAGGCTGCCGGCGGCCCCTTCTCGTGCGGCGGGCTCTGAGCCGCTGCTCTCGGCACGGCTCGGGGTACGCGCCCCGAGCCGACCGCGCCGGGTACCGGTCAACGGGAGACGTCAGGAACCATCGCAGGTAGTCAGCCTACGGCGATGAAGGAGAAGGGCCGGTCCGCCAGGGCCCCGTAGTAGTCGCCGGTATGGATCTCGCACTGTCCGGCGTCGACCTTCGCGACATGCGCATTGTCGACGATCTTCCATCCATCGCCGTTGATGGTGGCCACGACCGAAGGGGTCTCCTCGAAGTCGCGGAGGAAGATCAAGGTGTAGGCGCCTGTGGTCTGGCTCGGCTTCACGACCTTGAAGTTGTGCCCCGCGATCTTGTCACCTTCGGCGCTGACCGTGCCGCGAATCCACTGATTCATAAAACTCCGTCCTTTCTGCTACCAGCGGGTCCTCAGGCCCCGGCACGCACGTGAGCCACCACCCCGCAGTTGCTGCCGGGGCGCTGAGGTGATTGACGAGGTCATGCCCTCCAGGCGCGCAGAATGTCGGCCTGCGCCACGAAACCGCCTGTTCGTGTACAGAAAGCGCTGCTCTGAGGCCTCGCGGATGCCGTCGCAGATGTCAGTGGGTGCCGCCACCGCCACCGCAAACTGACGCGGTTGCCGTCAACACTGCCGTACGGCACGAAAAAGCCCCGCTCCGATTGATCGGAGCGGGGCTCTCAGCTGCTGCGCGCTCGGCAGGATTCGAACCTGCAACCTTCTGATCCGTAGTCAGATGCTCTATCCGTTAAGCTACGAGCGCTTGCTCTTCGGCGGTTTTTCTGCCGGTCGGCGTTGCGGGAACAACATTACATGACCTGCGCGCCGAGGTGAAATCCGTTTGGGTCACCCCCTGTGACCTGCGGAAACGGCATGGACAAGGGTGCCGCGCAGCGGGATCAGGGGGACGGGGTGGAACGAGAGAAGCCCCGGACGGGCCGGGGCTTCGGTGATCTTGAGATCCGTGGATGATCCTGGATCCGGAGATCGTGAGCGGAGGCTCCGGGATTTGAACCCGGGATGGGGGGTCACCCCAAACCGCATTAGCAGTGCGGCGCCATAGACCAGACTAGGCGAAGCCTCCAGACACACTCGGGACGCCCGGAGGGCGGCAAAGTGTGTGCTGATGATGGCACAACCCTGGGGGCTGTCTCCAATCGGCCCCTACCGTACTCGGTCCGCGGACCCCTGGGCAAAGCGTTAGCGCGACGGCCCGGCAGCGCCGCCATCGGCCGGGTCGGCCTGGAGCGTCGGCCTCGGCGAAGTCGGTCTCGGGGCCGGGTCCCCGGATACCCGGGGACTCGGGGCAGGTGGCCCGGTGCAGGACAGCGTCGGTGGGGGCGGTCGCGGTGGGCGCCGGTGCGGCCGTACGGGGTGTGCGCTGCGCCCGGACGGGTCCGCCCGCGCAACGGTGAGGGCGGAGCGGCGTTGAAGAAGAGGGGGCGTACTCGCGGCGCCCCCGTCTCCCTCCCATCACGAAGGCCGCCCCCGTCCAGCCTGTCCCGGCGGGGGTGTGCTCTCGAGCCTCTGGAGTCAGTCATGCCGCGTCGTACCGCGCCCGTACCCTTCCGCGTCCGCCCGCTCCTCACCCTCACCATGGTCACCTCCACGGCGGCCGGCCTGCTCTCGCTCCTCGGGGCGCCGGAGGCGGTGGCCGCCGAGCCGTCGGCAGCCACCGGCCCGTCGGCCACCGCCGGTGGGTCCGCAGCCGCTGTCCGGCCCCGCGACAAGCTCACCTTCACCGTCGCCCACAGTGGGAGGGCGGCGCACGACGGGTCGTACACGCTCCGCTGTCACCCCCCGGGGGGCAGGCACGCGGCTCCGAGCCGGGCGTGCGCGGCGCTCGATCGGGCGACCTCCCAGGGCCGTGACCCGTTCAAGCCGGTGGCGGCGGGTGCCACGTGCACGATGATCTACGGCGGCCCGGCGACGGCTCGTGTGACCGGCACCTGGCAGGGCCGGAAGGTCGACGCCCGGTTCAGCCGGACCAACGGCTGTGAGGTGGCGCGGTGGAACAGCCTCGTTCCGGCGCTGCCCCGGACGTCCTCCTGAGTGCACGGTCCGAGCGGACGGCCTGACTGGGTGCACGGTCCGAGCGGGCGACCCGATCCTGCGGTCCGAGCGGGCGGCTTGAGCTTGCGGTGTCGCCCTGGGGGGTGAGCCGAGGGCGTTCGGCCTACTCTCCGCTGTGCGCCGGGTGTTGGCCGGCGACGCCCGCGCAGCCGGCCCTCTGCCCCGCGCTACGGGGGTGACCTGACACGCATCCGCCGCCGCTTCCAGGAGTGCGGCCCGTAGACTCCCCCTAGTGGCACGCCCGGGGTGAACGGCAGACTGGCAGCCGTGACCTGACCGGACCAACAGGGAAGAAACGGGCGGAAGGTCACGAGCACCTGAGGTCAGCAGGAGGGAATTGTCGCCGTGAGCAGCAGGCCATCCCGAGGCGCTGCTCGCCTCGCCGCCATACTCGACGCACTGCCCGACGCGCTCCTCCTGGTGAACTGCAACGGCACAGTGGTGAACGCCAACGCCATCGCGTTGGAGACCTTCGAGACGCCGGGCACGGCGCTGGTGGGGCGTGGACTGCTCGACCTGCTGCCCGAGTTCGACTCGAAGCGCATCCCGGGCTCGATGCGGCGGCCGGACGAGGCCGCACAGACGCAGGGCCGCCAGAAGCCGACCCGGATGGTGGCGCGGCGTACGGACGGCAGCGAGTTCCCGGTCGAGGTGACCAGCGCCAACCTCGAGGACGGAAGGACGCCGTACGCCTCCGCGTTCGAGGCCGCCTTCGCCGACCATCCGGGCGGTGGCGGTTACACGGGCGACGAACTGCTGATGCTCGTCGTACGCGATCTGACCGGCACCCTGGACACCGAGGCCGAACTGGCGCGGCAGCAGCGTCAGACGGAGATGATCCTGCGCGCCGCCTCGGAGGGCGTCGTAGGGGTGGACGCCGAGGGGCGGGTGGTGCTCGTCAATCCGGCGGCGGCCCAGATCCTCGGCTACCGCGCCAGCGACCTCGGCGGCCGGCAGTTGCACCCCCTCGTGCACCACTCACGCCCCGACGGCAGCCCCCTCCCGTTCGAGGAGACCCCGCTGGCCGACACCCTGCGCTCGGGCCGCAAGCACCGGGTGCGGGCCGGGCAGGTGCTGTGGGCGAAGGACGGGCAGGCGGTGCCGGTCGACATGACGACGGCACCGGTACGGGACGGCGAACAGCTGGTCGGCGCGGTGTTGACGTTCGCCGACCGGCGCCCCTACGACGCCGTAGCGGCCAGGCAGACGCAGTTGCGCGCCGTACTGGAGGAGTCGCTGCGCGGTCCGCTGGAGGAGTTGCGCCAGGAGCTGTCCGGGCTGACCTCCGACCCGGCGGCGCAGCTGTGGCCGGAGGCGAACCAGATCCTCCACCATCTGTCGGCGGGCTACGCCCGGATGACGACGCTGGTCGACAACGTCCTCGGCTACCAGCGGCTGGACGCAGGCCAGGAGCGGCTGCGGACCGAGCCGGTGCCGATGGACGCGGTGGTCTCCGCCGGTGTCGAGGGTGCCACCGAGCTGATCGGCCCGGGGCGCGCCCAGTTCGCCGTGCACGCGCCGCCCATCGAGGCCGAGGTGGACCCGGAACGGCTCGCTGTGGCGCTGGCGCATCTGATCGCGGATGTGGCGGGTGTGGACGCGACGGGTCGTACGACCTCGGCGCCGCCGCCCGGCGTCGACCCGACGATCGTGGTGGCCGCCGCCCAGCGCGGCGAGGTCGTACGCGTCGAGGTGCGCGGCCCGCACAGCGGCGGCAGCCGGGTGCACGAGCCGCTGGTGCGCGGCATCGTCACCCGGCACGGCGGCGTTCTCCAGACACATGAGGTGCCCGGCTCGGCGGGCGGCAGCGCGTATGTGCTGGAGGTCCCGGTCAAGGCGGTCGGCAACACGACGCGCCAGTCCGGCAGCCGGGCCCGCAGGCCCGGCCCCGGCGACACCAGCGGTACGGGCGGTACGGACAGCACGGGCGGCGGCATCGGCGCCGACAGCACGGGCGGCTCGGGCCGGCAGGACCGGGACGGTTCGACCGGTGCGGGCCGCTCCACAGGTGGCCGTGCGGCGAGCAGTGACGACTCGACGGGCGGCGGCGGTCACGCGCGCGGGCGGAGCGGGAGCCACGCCCGGGGCGGCAGCCGCTCCCCCGGGAACGGCTCGCAGGGCGGCGAGGACGGGGCCTTCGGGGTGCCGAGCGTCGTGCCCGGTACCGAGCGCGGCGAGACGACGGTGATGCCGGTGCCGTCCGCCCCGGCGCGGGGGACGGCGGGGCACGCGCAGGAGAGCGGCGACGGAGGTCGCGGCGCAGGCCCGGACCCGGCCGGACAGGTCGGGCAGGCTCAGCAGGCCGGGCAGTCGCAGCATACGGAGCAAACGGGGCAGGCCGGGGGCGCGGAGCGCGGGCACGGCACCGGCGAGGGCGTATCGGCGGCCGCCCTGGAGCCGGTGGCGGACCCACGGCAGCCGGCGGGCGCGCTCGCTCCGGTTCCCGACCCTCGGCAGAGCATCGAACTGGGGCCGGGACCGTCCGCGGCCACCGGCAGCGGTGACCGCCACGGAGGCGGTGACGGCCGCCATGGCGGGCACAGTCACGGTCACGGTGATGGTGGCGGTCACGGTGACGGTGGTGGCCAGGCGCGGCATGAAGCGGGACCGCGTGCACTGGGCCCCGCGCGCCCCACCGCGGAAAGCGAACAGCCGGGAACCGGTACGCATCCGGCCCCGCCGCCCGCGGAGCACACGTCGGCCGCGCCGCACGGCCGTCCGATCGCCCCGGTTCCCGCACAGGGAGCCCCGTACCAGCAGGCCCCGTACGGAGAAGGGGCGTACGAGGACGCTGCGGCCATGCCCCGGCCCACCGGGCGACGGCGCGGGCGGCCGAGCCCGGCCGAGCAGCACGAGCAGGCGGCCGTCGGCGGACAGCCCGGCGCCCGTACCGCGTCCGGTGCTCTCGAACTCCCCTCGGGCGGAACAGGCGGCTCGGAAAGCTCAGGAGAAGGCGTGCCCGCGACCGTGCCCGCGCAGGGCTCGGGTCGGCGTGCGCGGCGCGCGCTGGGCGAGCGCCCGGAGGACCCGCACGTCTCCGGGCACTCCTCCGCGCCCCCGTCTCCGGGCGCGGAGACAGCTCAGGACGGCCTGGCGGCGCAGGTACCGAGTCAGCAGGAAGCGGGCGGCGCGGAGAGCGGACAGACCGGTGAGGTCGGGGAGGCCTCCGGTGGTCTGGAGCTGACGCCTGCCGGGGGAGGACGCCGGGCACGGCGCATCGCGGCCGCCCGCGCGCGGGCCCAGGCGGAGGCCGCGGCCCAGCAGGGCCCGCACCACGCGCCGTTCGCCCTCCCACCCGCTCCCTCGCAGGAGGGCCCTTCGTCGGCGGAGGCGGAGCAAGCCGTCCCGTCGGACCCGGGCTACGACCAGTACGCCGCACAGGCCGCGAGCAGTGCCATGCCTGGCGGGATGCCGCCCGCGACCGCCGAGGGAGGCGCGAACCCGGACGCGAGCGCCCCCGAAGCGCAACAGGAGAGCGGCCCTCCGCAGCGGGGGGAATCCTCCGTCGTCGCCGCCAGTCCGATCCTGGGCGGCGGAGCACTCCAACAACCACAGCCACAGACACCGCCACAGACACAGGCACCACAGAGTCAGCAGGGCCGGCAGGGACAGCACGGCCAGCAGGAACAGCACGTGCAGGCCGGACAGCCCGGACAGCCGGGTCGGCAGGGCGCGCCCTCGGGCCCGTACGGCGCCGAACCCGGCCCCCGCGTACGAACGCTGGGGCAGGGCGTGCCGTTCGCCGAGCGGATGGCGGAGCAGACGGCCGCCGCCGCTCAGCAGTGGCCTCCGGCGCAGTCCACGACACCGTCGGCCGCTTCCGCCATACCGTCCACCCCCTCCAGCCCTTCCGCACCGTCCGCCACCGGCAATCCGCCCACTCCTGCTGCTCCGGCGGGAGCGGCGGGAGCGGCACCGCCTCCCGGCTCCGGCCGTCGCCGGAAGCTGGCGACGCCCGAGGAGCGGGCGCAAGGCGGCGCTCCTTCCGGTCCGCCCCAGAGCGACACCGCCTGGTCGGCCGAGGCCCCGCACACCGGGCCACAGGGCGGACAGGCCGGACAGTCCGGAGGATCCGGCTCCGCACCGGGGCAGGTCGAGCACGGTGCGATCCCCGCGGAGCAGGCCGCTCCGCCGGGGACAGCCCCGACCGGCCGGCCGCAGCCCGGCTCAGCGATGGCGACCGCACCCGGTCAGGCTCAGCCGTGGACTGCCGGGCCCGGGCAGGCGGACCAGGGTGCCCAGCACGGAGCCGCGGGGAATCCGCCGGGGCAGCTGCCGGGACCGGTACCGGGCCAGGCCCCGGGACAGTTGCCCAGGTCCGGCCCGGCACCGGATGCGGCCCCCCGCTCACAGGCGCAGCCCCCCGCCCTACGACAGCCAGCCGGCCAGGAACAGGGATCCGGACAGGGGCCCGGGCAGGGGCAGGGGGCCGGGCAGCCCGGTCCGATGCCGGGGCCGATGCCCATGCCCCGGCCCGGTCCTCAGGAGTTCACCGTCGGCGCGTCCGGCGGCGCACCGGGTACCGAGGTGACCGAGGGGCCGGAGCCGCTGGACGGGCCGGACAGTCCCGTGGAGATGACGGACGGGCGGGGCTTCGGTGTGCCGCCGCACGCCATGGACGACGAGCTGCCGCCCGAGCCGCTCGACAACCCGCGGCGGTTGCTGGTCTGGCCGGAGCCGGACGTCTCCACCCAGCAGGCGCTCTCCGAACGCGGCTACCGTCCCGTACTGGTGCACTCGCGCGAGGAGGTGGACGCGCAGATCGCGGCCTACCCGGCCGCGCTGTTCGTCGACCCGCTGACGGGGCCGATCACCAGGACGGCGCTGCAGTCGCTGCGTACGGCGGCGGTCGCGGCCGAGGTACCCGTACTGGTGACTGCGGGGCTGGGACAGGCCACCCGCGAGGCCGCCTACGGTGCCGATCCCGCTGTGCTGCTGAAGGCACTGGCCCCGCGCGACAGCGAGCAGCATCCGCCCAGGGTGCTGCTGGTCGAGGAGCAGCAGGCGATCGCCGCGGCACTCGCGGCGACCCTGGAGCGGCGCGGTATGCAGGTCGCGCACGCGCCGACGGACTCGGAGGCGGTGCATGTGGCCGGCCAGATCCGGCCGAACCTCGTCGTGATGGACCTGATGCAGGTACGGCGGCGGCGCGCGGGGATCATCGACTGGCTGCGGGTGAACGGGATGCTCAACCGCACCCCGTTCGTCGTCTACACCTCGGCCGACCTGGACCCCGGCGAACTGCCGCGGCTGGCTTCGGGCGAGACGGTGCTGTTCCTGGCCGAGCGGTCCACCAGTCCGGAGGTGCAGTCGCGGATCGTCGACCTGCTGACGAAGATCGGCGCGCACTGACCGGCCGCCGAAAAGCGGCGGCCGAGCCCGCAGCCGCGCCCGGCGCGAACCCGGGGCCGCGCCTGGGGCCGCGCCCGGTGGTGCCGGAGCCTCCGGGTCCAAGGCCTCGTGGCACCGACCCCGCCTCCCGAAACAGGCACGGCTCCCGCGTTCCGGCAGCGGCGCGACGGCCTCAGCCCAGCTTGGTCACATCCAGCTCGCCCGCCGCGTACTGGCGGCGCAGTACCTTCTTGTCGAACTTCCCCACGCTCGTCTTCGGTACGACGTCGAGGGTGACCCAGCGCTCGGGAAGCTGCCAGCGGGCGATGGTCTTGCCGAGGAAGGTGCGCAGTTCCTCGTAGGGCACGGGGTCG
The DNA here is from genome assembly GCF_017676345.1 of Streptomyces smyrnaeus. Classification (GTDB taxonomy): domain Bacteria; phylum Actinomycetota; class Actinomycetes; order Streptomycetales; family Streptomycetaceae; genus Streptomyces; species Streptomyces smyrnaeus. The sequence goes on from NZ_JAFFZM010000021.1 coordinate 107,561, forward strand.
TGGCCCTCCTTGAAGACGACGCCGGCCAGCGGGCGCTCGCCCCACTTCTCGTCGGTGACGGCGACGACGGCGGCCTCCGCGACCGCCTCGTGCGCCATCAGCGCGTTCTCCAGCTCGACGGAGGAGATCCACTCGCCGCCGGACTTGATGACGTCCTTGGCACGGTCGGTGAGCGTCAGATAGCCGTCCGGGCTGATGACGCCGACATCGCCGGTGCGAAGCCAGCCGTCCGGGCTGAACTTCTCCTCGGGGCGCAGCGGCTCCTCGCCCACTCCGCCGAAGTAGGCGGCGGCGATCCACGGGCCGCGCACCTCCAGTTCGCCCGGCGAGGCGCCGTCCCAGGGCGCGAAGCCGCCACCCGGGGCCGCCAGGCGGGCCTCCACACCGGCGGGGAAGCGGCCCTGGGTGATCCGGTACGGCCACTCCTCCTCCGGGGTAAGGCCACCGGGCGGGTGAGCGAGGCTGCCCAGCGGGGAGGTCTCGGTCATCCCCCAGGCGTGGCAGACCCGTACACCGTGCAGATCCTCGAAGGCCCGCATCATGCTCGGTGGGCAGGCGGAGCCGCCGATGGTGACGGTCTTGAGGCTGGAGATGTCGCGCGGGGTGGCGGCCAGCTCCTCCAGCAGGCCCTGCCAGATGACGGGGACGGCGGCGGCGTGGGTGGGCCGCTCGGCCGCGATCATCTCGGCGAGCGGCCCGGGGTGCAGAAAGCGGTCGGGCATCAGCATGCTGACGCCGGTCATGAAGACGGCGTGCGGCAGTCCCCAGGCGTTCACATGGAACATCGGGACGACCGGAAGCGTGGTGTCGGCGGTGGTCAGGCCCATCGACTCGGCCATGTTGACCTGCATGGAGTGCAGATAGACCGAGCGGTGCGAGTAGACGACGCCCTTGGGGTCACCGGTGGTGCCGGAGGTGTAGCACATGGCCGCTGCGGCGCGCTCGTCCAGCTCCGGCCAGTCGTAGGAGGTGGGGCGCCCGGCCAGCAGTTGCTCGTACTCGTGCACCTGTGGGGTGCAGCCCTCCAGCACCGAGGTGTCGCCCGGGCCGACGACGACGACGTGCTCGACCGTCTGCAGACGGGGCAGCAGCGGCGCCAGCAGGGGCAGCAGGGTGCCGTTGACGAGGATGACGCGATCGGCCGCGTGGTTGACGATGAAGACGAGCTGTTCGGCGGGCAGCCGCAGATTGAGGGTGTGGAGTACGGCGCCCATGGAGGGGATCGCGAAGTACGCCTCGACATGGGACGAGTTGTTCCACATGAGTGTGGCGACCCGGTCCTCCGCGCCTATGCCCAGCTCGTCGCGGAGGGCGTGCGCGAGCTGTGCGGCGCGCTCGCCGGTCGCACGGAACGTGGTGCGGTGCGGCTCCGCCTCGCCTGTCCACGTGGTGATCCGCGCGTCCCCGTGAACGGTCATCCCGTGGCGCAGGATGCGCGAGATGGTCAGCGGTACGTCGTCCTGCATCGTGCTCAGCACCGGGGCCTCCCCTTGAGCGGTGGATACGCGGAGCAGACGCATGCCGCATGCGGTCACGCACGGGCGTGCCCGCCGGAGCGGTCACGCGCAGGTGCGGTCGTACGCACGGGTAATGCGCCGGTTCCGCGGAAGCCTGCCACCGACCGCTCGGTATGTCACGGGGTCCTGTACCGATCCGTACCGGATAGTTGTCCGCTGCCGGCCCGATCCGTGACCGACCCTTGCCCGGTCCGGCCCCGCTCCCTCTCCTCGCCCGGTGCCCGGCCGGTCCGGCCGGTCCGGCCGGTCATCGCTCCGGCCCGGCTCCGGAACCCGCCTCGCCCCGGCCCCGCCGCCGATCCGGTGCCGTACGCGACGGCGACGGCGATGGCGGCGACGACAGCGCCCTCAGGCCGCGAGAGGCTCCTGATCCAGGGAGCCGTGCCCCGCCCCGCGTCCGTCCACGCGCCCGTCCATGGGGGCGTCCGCGCGAACGTCCGCTGCCAGCTGCGGGTCCTCCCGCAGTTTGGCCAGGGCACGCGAGACGGCGCTCTTGACCGTGCCGACGGAGACCCCGAGCACCTCGGCCGTCTGGATCTCGCTCAGGTCCTCGTAGTAGCGCAGCACCACCATGGCACGCTGCCGGGCGGGCAGCTTGAGCACGGCACGCCACATGGCGTCCCGTACGGCCTGCTGCTCGGCGGGGTCGGGGGCGGGCAGCGGATCGGGCTCCGGCAGCTCCTCGCAGGAGAACTCGTCCACCTTGCGCCTGCGCCACTGCGAGGTGCGGGTGTTGACCAGCGCCCGGCGGACGTAGCCGTCCAGCGCGCGGTGGTCCTCTATTCGCTCCCAGGCCAGATAGGTCTTGGTCAGCGCCGTCTGGAGCAGGTCCTCGGCGTCGCTGGGGTTGGCGGTCAGGGAGCGGGCCGTGCGCAGCAGCACCGGCCCCCTGGCTCGCACATAGGAGGTGAACGTCAGTGGCTGTCCCCCGGAGCCTGGCTGCATCGCAAGGGACCGCGCGTGCTTCGCATTGGTGGTCCGGGGAGTCCGAACTGTCCCAGGCGTGGTCATGGCATCCACGCTATGAGTCGCCCGGCCTCCCCGGATCGCCCCAAGGTCCCGATGCCGAGTCCGCCTCAGGGTGTAGTGGTGGTGCTAACTACACCTCCTGAAGGTGGAGAGCATCCACCAGGCGGATCAGGGTGCGCCTGGTGGCCTCATCCGACGACCGCCACCGGGGCATCCACGAGGTTCTGGTCGATGTGCACCGTGTGCCCGCCGTAGGTGCGCTTCACATTGCCCGTGTGCTGGTGGATGCGGCGGTGCGGCTGCCATGCCCGGGGATGCAGATTCTTCTCCCCGTCCACCGACGGCCGCGTCCGCCAGCGGGCGAACCAGACGGCCGTGGGCAGTCCCCGCGCCCCCGCCGCGCGGGCCTTCTCCAGGTGCGCGATGCCGTAGTTGGCGCTGCTGTAGTAGCCCGCGACGTACCCCTGGGCACGCACCGCGCTGTTCCAGCCCTGGATGAAGCGCAGCGTGGTGTCGGCGCAGCTCTTGCGCTTGTACCGGTACGCCTCCATGTCGAGGTAGACGGCGCTGCTCTTGCCCATCCCGAGATGCTGCGCCTGGCGTACCGCGTCCAGACCCTCCCGCTTGCCCTGCCCGTAGGGGTCCTTGCTGGACATCCGGACCTTGCGCTTGTTCTTGGCGATGACGCAGGGGGACTGGGAGCCGACGTAGATCGGCAGCAGCTTCCAGCCCTGCTGGTCGACGCTGCGCACCCAGTCCGGGCTCAGATGCTTCTGCTTCGGGCACGCCCTGCCACGGCCGCCGATGTAGACACCGACGGCACCGAACGGCGAGGTCCCGTGCCACGCCCGCATGGTGGCCGCCGAGGGTGCCTGGCAGGTGTCGAAGGCGTTGCCCTGGAAGATGTGCGCCCCGAAGTCGCGGGGGTCGCCCCGCACGAGCGAGGGCTGGTCCCCCGGTACGCCCGCGGAGCCGGGTGCGGTCGGGTCGGCCGGCGCGTCGGGTGCTGCCGGGTCGGTCATCCCTCTCGCGCCGCCAGGCTCGCCGGCCGGACCGCCGGTCGGATCGCCGCCGGGGTCCCCTGTGGAGGTGGCGGGCCCGCCCGGGTGGGCCGGCTCGCCCGGGGGCGGAGCGTCACCGGTCGGCGCTGTGGTGCCGTCTGCCGGGGCGGTGCCGTCCGGGGTGGCCGTCGCGGGACGGCTGGTGGCCGGGCCGGGAGGGGCGGGTTCCACACCGGAGGCGGGGACAGCGCCCCCGGTGAGCACGGTGGCGAGCGCGGCCGACAGCAGGGCCGCCCGTCTCATCATCTGATTTTTGGTCGCCATGGGCCGAGTGAACGAGCCGAGACCCGTAGAGCCGGTCAGACACGCCCACCGCATGCCGGGGTTCAGCCATCTGCCCGATGCTCAACGGGTCAGCAGCAGCCCGGAGGTCGGTACGCCGGTGCCCGCCGTGACGAGCACTCGCGCACAGTCGTCAACCTGGTTGACGGCAGTACCGCGTAGCTGGCGCACCGCTTCGGCGATGCCGTTCATGCCGTGCAGATACGCCTCCCCCAGCTGCCCGCCGTGCGGGTTGAGCGGCAGGGACCCCGCGGCGACGAAGTCCGCTCCTGTGCCACGCGCGCAGAAGCCGAACTCCTCCAGCTGCATCAGCACGAACGGTGTGAAGTGGTCGTACAGCACAGCCACGTCGATGTCCTGCGCCCCCAGCCCGCTGGTGCGCCACAGCTGCCGCGCCACGACGCCCATCTCGGGCAGTCCGGTCAGCTCGTCGCGGTAGAAGCTCGTCATCTGCTCCTGGCCCCGGCCGGCGCCCTGGGCGGCGGCCGTGATCAGGGCGGGCCGGTGCGGCAGGTCGCGGGCGCGTTCGGCAGAGGTGACGACCAGCGCCTGGCCGCCGTCGGTCTCCTGGCAGCAGTCCAGCAGCCGCAGCGGCTCCACGATCCAGCGTGAGGCGGCGTGCTCGGCCAGGGTGAGCGGCTTGCCGTAGAAGTAGGCAGCCGGGTTGGTGGCCGCGTACTTCCTGTCCACCACCGCGACGTGCCCGAACACCTCGGGCGGCAGACCGTAGGTGTGCAGATAGCGCTGCGCCGCCATGGCAACCCAGGAGGCGGGTGTCAGCAGCCCGAACGGCAGCGACCAGCCGAGCGCCGCGCCCTCCGCCGACGGCTCGCGCTGCTGCACACCCGAACCGAAGCGCCGCCCGGAGCGCTCGTTGAAGGCCCGGTAGCACACGACCGTCTCCGCCAGACCGCAGGCGACCGCCAGCGCTGCCTGCTGCACGGTCGCACAGGCCGCACCGCCCCCGTAGTGCACCCGTGAGAAGAACGACAGCTCCCCGATCCCCGCCGCCTGCGCGACCGTGATCTCGGGGCTGGTGTCCATGGTGAAGGTGACCATGCCGTCCACGTCACCCGGCGCCAGACCGGCGTCGTCCAGGGCCGCCCGCACGGCTTCCACGGCGAGCTTCAGCTCGCTGCGCCCCGAGTCCTTGGAGAACTCCGTCGCACCGATGCCGACGACGGCAGCACGGCCGCCGAGAGCGTCGGCCTTCCGGAGGCTCATGCGGTGCCACCTCCCGGGTCGGCTTCCCGCTCGGTCACATGAGCGGCTGTCCGCTTCGGTGTACTGGCCGACGGGGGAGCGTCCTGCTGCCCGGCCGGGGGCTCCCGGAGGGTGACGGTGACCGTGCCGGTGACGTGGTCGCCGAGCCGGTTGGTGCCCCGTACGGCGATCTCGACAGTGGCGCCTTCGCCCTCCGGCGCGTCAGGGTCCGGAGGCGTGACTGCGGTGACGTGTCCGGACAGTGCCATGGTGTCGCCCGGATAGTTGGGCGCCCCCAGTCGGACGGCGACCTTGCGCAGCACGGCGTACGGACCCGCCCATCCGACGACGTACCTGCCCACCAGTCCGTTGGTCGTCAGGATGTTCATGAAGATGTCGGGGGAGCCCTTGTGGTGTGCCGCCTCGGTGTCGTGGTGCACGTCCTGGAAGTCCCGCGAGGCCAGGGCGCCGGAGACGATGAGGGTGCGGGTCACCGGGATCTCCGACGGCGGCAGCTGGTCGCCCTCCTCCGGCCACGCCGACGGCACGGCCGGAGTACGTGAGCGGGCGTCGGCGTGTGACATCGGAACTTCGGTGTGTGACATCACAACTCCTGCCTCCCTTCGACGACGCCTTCCGGTCAGATTGATCAGGCCGCTCCACGGAAGACGGGCAGTTCCAGGTCGTCGTCCACCCGCAGGAACTCCAGCTCGACCGGCATCCCGATCCGCACCTGGTCGTGGCGCACCCCGGTCACGTTGCTGATGACCCGCACCCCTTCGTCGAGCTCGACCAAAGCCACCGCGTACGGCGGGTCGAAGGCCGGGAAGGGCGGGTGGTGCATGACGACGTACGAGTAGACGGTGCCGTGCCCAAAGGCCGCGACGGCCCGCCACTCGGCGGACCCGCAGGCGTTGCAGCCGGGCAGCCACGGGAAGCGTGGAACGGCGCACGTCGCGCAGCGCTGGAAGAGGAACTGGTGCCGCTGGACGCCCTCCCAGAAGCCCGCGTTGTCCCGGTTGACGACAGGCCGGGGCCGCAGCGGAATTCCCCGCGGCCTCTCCGGAGGACTTTCCCTTGCCCTGTCGGCGGCGGAGCCCGACTCGCCCGTCCGGCGCCGCGCCGGGCGGTACTTGAGGATCCGGAAGCGGTGTGTTCCGGCGAGTGCGGCGCCGACCCGCACCTCCATCCGTGTCGTCACGAAGTAGCCGGTGCCCAGCTTGGTCGTCTTGCGGGGGGAGACGGAGTCGATCACCGCGTCGAAGGTGATCTCGTCCCCTGGACGCAACGGACGTATGTATTCCTGTTCGCAGTCGGTCGCGACGACCGAGCTGTAGCCCGCACCGTCCAGCGTGGCGAGCAGCTCTCCGTACGCCCCCGAACGGCCGGAGCCAGGCCCCGCGAGACCGGCCATCGTCCAGACCTGGAGCATCGTCGCGGGCGCCGAGCCGTCGGGCGGTACGGGGTGGCCCAGCGCCTCGCACCAGTGCCGGATCATCGGCTCGTTGACCGGGTCCCGGCCGGGCGCCGAGGCAGCCGCCGGTCGGCCCGCGTACGCGCACAGCCGCTCATACAGCGCGTCGGGCTCATCGGTCTCCCTCTCACCGGGCACCGCCCGTGGCCCGGCACCGTTCCCGGCGCTCATCGCCGCGCTCACCGCCGCGCCCGCCGCACGCCGAGCCGCGCCGTGGCGACGCTCTCCTGTGGAACCTCGCGCACTCCGCCACCGGACATGTCGATCCGGGCTGCTGCGGCTTTGTTCGGCCGTGCGGGCCGGGGCATCGACGCGCAGGTGTGCGCGCACGGTCCGGCGCGGAAGCGGTGCTGCGGCTCCTTCAGGGCGAAACGCATTACCTGACTGTCCGTCAGTTCCGGAGCAGTGTCAACAGCCGGTGGCGTCGGCAGTCGGTGGCGCCACGGGTCGGCGGTGCCACCGGTCGACGGTGCGAACGGCCGACGGCGCCACCGGCGCGATGCCACCGGCCGACGGCGCCAACGGCTGTGCAGCAAAGGCGCAGAGACGACCGTGCGCCCGCGACAGCGTCGCGGACGCACGGCCTCAGCCCATCCCCATGAGCGTCCGGCCCTTCGGGCCGGTTGACCCGTCTGTTCGTCTTCCGTCAGTTCGTCCGGCTGTCTCCTGTCAGCTCCCGGGCGTCGGCAGGCCGGTCACCACAGGTTGCGGAAGACGATGGTGGCGGTCTCGTTGTGCGTCTCGTTGAGCTGGTTCACGACAGCGCCGTTTCCGTTGACGGTGGCGTTGTTGGCGTTGTTGGTGTTGTTCCCGTTGCCCACCGCGCCCTGCACCTGAGCGCTGGAGCTCGCGTTGGAGTTCGATCCGTCGTCCGCGAGGGAGCCGTTGTCCGCCTGTGCCACGCCGGACATGACGGCGACAGCGAACGGAAGGGCGGCGGCAGCCGCGATGACGCGGGCGGTACGGATGCGTGCCATGTTCATTCCTCCAGGAACGGTAAGTGCGCCCCGAGGGACGCTGCACCGGAAGTGCGTTGCTGCCGCAGACAGTTGGCCTGCTGCCTCCGGCTTCGCTTGCGACGTCGCGGGTCCAGAGTTGCCCAAGGCGGCGGGCAGGGATTCGCCCAGGCCGCGTCTTTCCCCCGCACGTATGACGACGTGTCGATAAACCTCCCGTACGCCCCCAACCCCACCCTTTCCCCCCTTCGCTCCCCGTCCGCCGCACCACCGCACTCGCGACCCGCTCATGCGCGTTCGATACGGGAAAAGACGAGCCCCTCAGGGCCTTTGCTGCTCCGAACTGCCGTACGACGCTGGGGGGATGGGCTCCCTCGCTCTCGCGCACGCACTGGCCGCCGCCGAACGGGGACTCGCCGTGCTGCCGCTCTCCCGCACCAAGCTCCCGGCTCTGCGCTCTCCGCACCGCGCACACGGTCTGCCGCACGCCGTCCCGCGCTCCCCCGCCACCCCGGACCACCCCCCACCGGGCCGCCCGGACGAACCCACGGCGCCCCCGGAGCGCCCCTGTCGCGGCGAGTGCGGACTGCTCGGTCACGGCGTGTACGACGCCACGTGTGACCCCGCCCGGGTGCGCGCCCTCTTCGCCGCCGCGCCGTGGGCCACCGGTTACGGAATCGCCTGCGGGCGCCCGCCGCTGCACCTTCTCGGGCTCGATCTCGACGTGAAGCACGGCATCGACCCACAGGGCGCCCTCGAACGGCTCGCCGCCGCACACGGCTTCGTGGTTCCGGCGACCACCACGGTGCTCACTCCCAGCGGAGGCCGCCATCTGTGGCTGCGCGGCCCGGCGGACACAGCGGTACCCAACTCGGTGGGACGGCTGGCCCCCGGTATCGACGTACGCGGTACCGGCGGCTATCTCGTCGGGCCGGGCTCCGTCACCGCAGGCGGCACCTACCGGCTCGCCCCCGGCCGGGGAACCATGCCGCCCGCTCCCGTGCCCCGGGCACTGCTCGCGCTGCTGCTGCCGCCTCCACCGGAACGCGACGACAGGCCGGGCGGCAGGGCCGCGACGGGAGGGCAAGGAGGCTCTCAGGGGCCGGGCGGATCGGACGGCGGCGCCGCGCTGGTGCGCTTCGTCCGGGGCGCACCAGTGGGCCAGCGCAACGCACGGCTGTTCTGGGCCGCCTGCCGGGCCTACGAGAGCGGCCGGGGCGACAGCCTTGCGGAGCCCTTGATCCGGGCGGCCGTCGCCCTCGGCCTGCCGGAGCACGAGGCCCGCTCGACCGTGGCCTCAGCGTCCCGCCACGCGGGACGGCTCGCCCCGGGGTAGACCGTGGTCGCCACCCTGGGAGCTGCCCGAGGGGCGGGCGGAACGGAGCGGGGCGTAGCCGTCACGCAGCGGGAGAGCGCCACCCCGGGTCCCGGCCGGCGAGGCCCACCACCTGGTCGAGCAGTGGAGCGTCCTTGCCGACATGGACGATCTGCCCGAAGATCCCCTGTTCCCCGTCCTCCTCGACAGCCCCCGCCAGGAAGCCGTGGACTGCCCGCAGACTCTCCTCGTCCACGTCGTAGCGCTGACCGGTGGCCCGCGCCAGATCCCAGCCGTGCACGACGAGCTCGTCCAGTGTGACCAGACCGCCCTCCGTACCCGTCAGGGTGAAACCGCCGGCCTGGGTGGTGCCGGTCCAGGCGCCCGGTGCCGACCAGGCGACCGCCAGATCGGCGAGCTGGTGCGGCAGTCGCTCGCGCCAGTCGTCCGGCAGGGGCTGATCCCCCGCACTGCCCGGCGCGGCTGCGGTGACCTCCCCCAACTCCTTGCGCGCCGTGTACTGCAGCCCCACAGCGAGGTTCCCGATGTGCCGCAGCAGGTCGCGTACGGCGAACTCGGTGCAGGGGGTGGGGTCGTCGAGCTGGGCGTCCTCCACCCGGGTCACGAGGGCCGCCGTGCGGCGCGCCGCGGGGCGCAGATCGACGGGCGAGTCCGCGCCCCCTCCCGGACCGGCCCCGATGCCCGTGCCCGGCGCGCTGTTCCCACCGTCCGTCATATCGCTCGCCTCCTGCTCCGCAGACCATGCTGCCGCCCGCACATCCGAGCCGCCCGTGGAGTCCCGCAGACACTCGTAGGGGCCCCTGGGCACTCCGCGGGGCCTTAGGCACTCGCAAGGTCCTGCAAGTCCCGTAGGTCCGTAGGTCCCGTAGGCCCTGTAGGCCCTGTAAGGCGCTCGTAGACAACAGCCTCCGTGGATACGGACCATCCGGCACGGCGGAACTCATCGCCCGGCGGGTCGTCACGCGGTCACTGCCCCTCCCGCCAGGCCGACCCGATCGCTGCCGGGGCGGCTCGTCCGCTCCCCTCCTGGCGTGGCCGTCACTCGGGCAGGGCGCGCCGCAGATACTCCGCCGTATGGGTGTCGGCGGTGCGCGCCAGTTCTTCGGGTGTCCCCGCGAAAACGACCTGCCCGCCGTTCGCGCCCGCTTCCGGACCGATGTCGATCACATGGTCGGCGTGCTTGACCACATCCAGGTCGTGTTCGACCACGACGACCGTGTTGCCCGCGTCCACCAGCCGGTCGAGCAGCGCCAGCAGCGCCTCGACGTCGGCCATGTGCAGTCCGGTGGTGGGCTCGTCGAAGACATAGATGCTGCCGGTCTCGTGCAGTCGATGAGCAAGCTTGATCCGCTGGCGTTCACCACCGGACAGGTGCGAAAGCGGTCGCCCGAGCGTCAGATACCCCAGACCGACCTCGCTCAGCGGACCCAGCCTGCGCCGTACGAGCCGAGCACCCTGGTCGGCCCCTCCGGCCTGGTCGGCGAAGTGCTCCAGCGCCTCGTCGACCGTCATCGCCAGCAGGTCGACGACGTTCTTGCCCGCCACCCGGTACGAGAGAACCTCCTCCCGGAAGCGCCGCCCCTCGCACACCTCGCACACGGTGGTCACCGGGTCCATGAACGCCATGTCCATCGTGACCGTGCCGCGTCCCTGGCAGCCGGGGCAGGCGCCGGTGGAGTTGAAACTGAACAGTCCCGGTTCCACACCGTGCGCACGGGCGAACATCCGCCGGATCGGCTCCCAGGTTTCCGTGTACGTCGCAGGCGTCGAGCGGGGCGAGATACCGACCGCCGACTGGTCGAGAACGATCGCTTCGGGATACGCGGCGGCGAAGACACCCGTCACCAGGGTGCTCTTGCCGGATCCTGCCACCCCCGTCACCGCGGTCAGCACTCCGGCCGGGATGTCCGCGCTCACCTGGCGCAGGTTGTGCAGGGAAGCGCCCCGCACGGGCAGCACCCCCGTGGGCGTTCTGCGTCGCGCCGACGGCTTGAGGCCCTTCCGGGTACGGAAATGCTCCCCCGTGAGCGTTCCGCTCCGCTCCAACTGCTCCACGCCGCCCTCGAACACGATCTCCCCGCCGTGCGCGCCGGCGCCCGGCCCCATGTCGATCACATGGTCGGCCAGCGCGATCACGTCCCGGTCGTGTTCGACGATCACCACGGTGTTGCCCTTGTCGCACAGCGCCCGCAACAGCCCGCCGAGCCGGTCGACGTCGCGGGCGTGCAGTCCGACGCTGGGCTCGTCGAACAGATACGTCATGCCGGTGAGGCTGCTGCCCAGGTGCCGTACCGTCTTCAGCCGCTGCCCCTCGCCGCCCGACAGCGTCCGGGTGGGCCTGTCAAGCGTCAGATAGCCCAGCCCCACCGCGTCGATCCGCCGCAGGGCTGCCGATGCGGCCGCCACAGCGGGCCCGCCCACGGGGTCGCGCGCCACCTTGGCGTCCGCCAGCCACCCCACCAGCTCACGGATCTCCCAGGTGCACAGGTCGGCCAGCGACTGCCCTTCGATACGGGAGGCCAGGGCGCGCTCGTTCAGCCGCGCGCCCCGGCAGTCCGGGCACACGCCCTCGCTCACCACCCGCTCGGCGTGCTTGCGATCCCGCTCGCTCAGCGATTCGAGCCCGGGTTTGATGAAGCGGCGGGTGAAGCGGGGCACCAGCCCCTCGTAGTCGTTCACCGCGATGGACGGGGGCGCGTCGTCGCCGTGCGGACGGTGCGGCCGCTGGGTCCGGAAGCCGCCGCCGTACAGCAGCAGCTCACGCTCGTCCGGCGAGTAGTCGCGCAGCGGCTTGTCCGGGTCGAACAGCAGCTCGGCGTCCTCCCAGGCGGGGGTGGCGGCGCCGTCGTACCGCGTGACCTCCGCATAGCGCTTCCAGTAGTTCGTCCCCACCGCGAAGGCCGGGTGCCGGATCGCGCCCTCGTTGAGCGACTTCGACTCGTCCAGCAGCATGCCCGGATCCAGCCGCACCGTTCGCCCGAGCCCCTGACAGCTCGGGCACATGCCCTGCGGATCGTTGAACGAGTACATGTTCGAGAGCCCCGCGCTGGGCTCACCACAGCGTGAGAACAGCACCCGCAGCACGGGATTGACCTCGGTCATCGTTCCCACGGTCGACCGGGCCCCACCGCCGACCGGCTTCTGGTCCACGATGATCGCGGGCGTCAGATTCTCCACGAACTCGAACTTCGGCCGCTCGAACCGCGGCAACCGGTTCCGCAGGAACCACGGGAAGACCTCGTTCAGCTGCCGCTGCGACTCCACCGCCAGGGTGTCGAAGACCAGCGACGACTTCCCGGAGCCGGACACCCCCGTCACCACCGTCAGCCGTCCCAACGGCACCCGTAGCGTCACCCCTCGCAGGTTGTTCTCCCGCCCCCCGCGTACCACCAGCTCCCCGCGCACCGCACTCTCCTCCGCTCCGCGCTCATGGCCGAGCGGTCAGCCTGCCTCCGAAACCAGACACGTTCTGTCTACTTTTTTTCATCGCCCCACAGCGCAACGGTTCGACAGGGCGGAAGACCACGAGTAGGGGCGCCACGCTGCGGCGTG
>NZ_JAFFZM010000022.1 GCF_017676345.1 Streptomyces smyrnaeus
GGGCTGTCTGACAATGATCAGCCAGCCGGTTCGCTGAGTCAGGTCGTCAGTGAGAGTGGGAAAAGCTTGGCGCGGTAGCCTGGCGGTCATGGGGGACTGGATGATTCGGCAGGCTTCGATGGCGGACGTCGAGCCGGTGGCCGAGCTGCGGGCCGTGGTGCTGCGGACGGATCTGGAGCGGCTCGGGCGGTACGACGAGCAGCGAGTGCGGCAGCGGCTGCGGGAGGGGTTCACGCCGGCGCACACTTGGGTGATCGAGGTGGGCGGTTTGTTCGCCGGCTGTGTGTCGCTGCGGCCTGCCGAGGACGACCACTGGTTGGAGCACTTTTACCTGGCTCCGCACCTGCAGGGCAGCGGAATCGGTACTGCTGTGCTGCGTGAGTTGCTGGAGCGGTGTGACCGCGATGGCACCCGGGTTCGGCTGAACGTGTTGCGAGGCAGTCCGGCCCAGCGGCTTTATGAGCGGCACGGATTCACACTTGAGACCGAGGAGCCGGTGGACGTGTTCATGGTGCGCGAGCCGGCCTTGGCTGTGCGTGACAAATGATCAGCCAGCCGGTTCGCGGAGCCACACGGCCAATGAGGCCAGGACGAGTCCGGCGCGGTAGTGGTCAGCCCGCCCCGGGACCGCCCCGCGACGGTCCACTCCACCCGACCCACCGCGTCATCGCGGACCTGGACATACTCCAGCAGCTTCCCCCAAAGTCCCGTCCGACTCCCAGCGGGCGGAACCTCTCGTAGACCGTCTGCCACGGTCTGTACCGCTCAGGCAGATCACGCCACGGCGCCCCGGTCCGCAACCGCCACAGCACGCCATTGACCACCTGACGGTGATCACGCCACGGACGGCCACGACCATCCATCCGCGGCAGCAGGGGGCTCTATTCGCTCCCACGCTGCGTCCGTCAACTCACCTCGACCTGCCACAAGATTAATTATCAGACAGCCCCTGGACGAGAACGGGGAGAGCCGCCAGCCCGTGGACCAAGCGGGTCGGCTGCCAGACCAGTTGCTCCGGAGGTACGGCGAGTCGGATTTCTGGGAAACGGGCCAAGATCGCGTGCAGGGCGAGTTCCGCCTCAGCACGGGCCAGTGGGGCGCCGATGCACCGGTGGATCCCGTGGCCGAAGGCGAGGTGGCCGCTGGCGTTCCTGCTGAGGTCGAGCTGATCGGGGAAGGCGAAGCGCTCGGGGTCGCGGTTGGCGGTTCCGATGGCCACCTGGATCGGGGCGTCGGCGGGGATCTTCACACCGCCCAGGGTGAGGGGCTCTGTCGTGTACCGGAACGTGGCGGTGCCGACGGGGGAACTGTAGCGAAGCAGTTCGTCCAGAGTGCCCGGCACGAGGTCTGGGTCCCTGCGCAATCGTTCCAAGTCGGCGGGCTGCTGGAGGAGCGCGAGGAGGGCATTGCCGATGAAGTTGGTGGTGGTTTCGTGGCCGGCCACGAGGAGAAGGACGGCGAGGGAAACCAACTCCTGCTCACTGAGCTGATCTTTGCCGTCCCGTACCGAGATGAGGTGATCGAGAAGCGCGTTGTCCGGTCGGTTCCGCTTTTCGACGATGAGGCTCGTCATGTACTCGGCGATCTTGTGCGAGGCCGCGTCGATCCGCTCGGGCCGGCCCGCGGTGAAGAGGTCGGCGGACCAGCGCTTGATGTCTGGCCGGTCGGCCTCGGGTACGCCGAGCAGCTCGCAGATCACAGTGACGGGAAGAGGCATGGCCAGGTTGGCGATGACGTCGACCCGGCCATGGGCGGGCCACTGGTCCAGGAGGGCATCAGTCACCTGCCCGATGAACGGACGCAGCGCAGCGACCGCCCCCGTGGTGAACGCCTTGGTCACCAGCTTGCGCAGGCGGGTGTGTTGAGGAGGGTCGCTGGCCAGCATGTTCTGCGCCACGGCGGGGTGCAGCCGGCGCCTGGAACCCTTGTCGGCGAAGAAGGCAGCTGTGTCCTTCGACAGGCGCGGGTCGCCGAGCGCCTGCCTGGCCTGGGCGTATCCGGTAACGAGGTAGCTGGTGTGCCCGGACGAGCTGCTCTGCACGGGCTGGACGGGGCATGTGGGATCCGGGGTGCCACCAGGGCCGTGTGGTTTCTGACGAGCCTTCGGGGATTCCTTCACGCGGTCAGGCTCCAATCCACTCGACGCTTCCGTCATCTGCCACACGGGTGGCGGGGGTGCGCACGTAGGCGTCGGCGATGGCCTGCAACCACGCTGTTTCGGCACGAAGATCACCGGTGCGCGCCTTACCGTTCGCAGCCGGTAGACCGGCGACTTCCGCCTGCGTCCAGCGAGGGTGATCGGGTACGTGACGGTTGCCAGCGTAAACGGGCCGGCAGGCCCGCCTCCCCGGCCTCGGCCTGGAGACGGTCGGCCTCGACCCCGAGGTACGTGCCCTGGAGGTCGACGGGCAACTGCGGGCCGCCCCCGGACTGTGGGGGCGGGATGTGACGGGCAAGGGTCCTTTCACCCCCAGGGGACGCGTTGCAGTGCTGTGTCAGAGCAGCCCGAGGCCCAGCAGGCCACCGCCCAGGCCGTAGCCGCCGTGGTAACTGTGACCGTGACCGTAGCCGCGTAGCAGCGGCAGCAGTCGTTTCCACGGCAGTGGTGGCCGCCGTAGTCACCTGCGGAATACGTGCTCCGTGCGGTGGGGGAGTGGGCAGGCGCCGCAGTGGCGCTGCCCGCGCCGATGGCGATGCCGCCAAGGGCCAGAGCTGTTGGCACCGGCGATCCCCTGAAGGACCGTCGATGCTCGGCGCCGCCAGTACAGAGGACGAACGCCCGTCATGTTCCCTGGGGCCGGAGGGCGTGAGAAGGCGCAGGGGCGTGCGGGGCGAGGACTTCTCCTACTTGTTCGTAGCCGGTGCGCAGCAGGAAGGTGTTCAGGCGGCCGTACGACTTGGCTCCGAGGATGTAGTAGTCCGGTTCCGGGTTGCGGAGGGTGTCGAGTCCGGCTGAGGGCTGGGCGAGGCAGTCGCCGCCCGCTGCGCCCAGGAGGGTGGCGGAGAGGTTCATGGGGGCGGCGGTGGCGTAGCACTCGTGGATCTGGAGCTGCCGGTGGAGCGTCGCGTCGCCGCTGTAGCCGGTGAGCGCGACCACGTGGTCGCAGACCAGCTCACGCGGGCCAGTGGAGGTGTCGAGGGTGGCCCGGACGCGGGGGCCGTTGGGGCCGTCCTCGGTGAGGGCGGTGACGCGCGTGCCCGTGTGCACCGTCACCCGGTCCGATCCGCCCTGGGCCAGTCTACCAGCTCTTGACGGCCGGGGAGAGCGTCGGCGGGCACCTCGCCCCAGTCGGGGTCATCGGTGCGTACGACCCACTCGACGTGTGTGTCCGGCAGCCGTGCCAAGTCACGTGCTGCGGTCTGCGCGGACTTGCCGGCCCCGACCAGGAGCACGGTGCCCCGCCACCGGTCCGGTTCGGTGGTGTCGGGAACGGTGCGGATGATGCGGTGGTGAAGGGAGCGTTCGCCGGGTGCCGGGATGCCGCCGTCTCCGAGAGAGTTGGGGTGGGCGTAGGTGCCGGTGCAGTCCAGCACGGTGTCGGCGTACGCGGCGCGCTCGCCCTCGGGGCCGTCCAGCAGGAGACGGAACGGGGCTGCGGCGCGTTCCGGGGCGCCGATGTACTCGTGCTTGAGCAGTCCGTCTCTGGCGACGGCGAGTACCCGGGTGCTCAGCTCGATGCGCCCGGCCAGTGGGGTGAGCCGGGTCAGGGAGTCCAGGAGGTCCGCCAGCTCGGTGCCGGTGGGGCAGGTACCGTCCTGCGGCCGCAGGTCGCCGAGGCGTGCGTGCATGCGCGGGGAGAGGTTGAGCTCCCAGGGTGTGAAAAGGCGTACATGGCCCCAGTCCCGCACATGGGTGCCGACGGTGGGCCCGGCTTCGTGGACGGTGTACGGCAGTCCGGCGTCCGCACAGGCGAGGGCGGCGTCCAGGCCGATGGGTCCGGCGCCCAGGATCGCGACGTGTGGCGTGGCGGTGTCCGTCATGGCGAAGTGTTTCCCTTCCGGTGCGGTCACATGGCGCAGTGGACGGGGTGGGGCAGGGTGCCGTCCGCGAGGCGGGCGGCGAAGAACCGCTCGGTCACCAGTTGTTTGCCCCGCTCAAGGGAGGTGCCGGGGCCGGCGAGGTGCATGTCGGGGCTGGTGGTGGCGTCGGCGCCGGCGGGGTGCCAGTGCAGGCCGTCGGCGGTGACGGTCAGTTCGGGGATGCTGGAGCCCTCCCCGATCTCCGCCCCTGCCTCGGAGAAGCCGCGCCGCAGCAGTGGCCGCACGGCGAAGTGGTCGCTCGGTAGGCCCAGTTCCGAGAGCAGCTCGGCGACGGCGGGGATCTCGTGGCTGTTGTCCTGAGTCTCGGTCAGCGCCACACGTGGCGGCAGGCCGACGTCGATGAGGTGCCGGATGCCGTCCATGGTGCGCTTCCACGACCCTGCCCCGCGGTGCGCGTCATGGACGGCCGCTGTGGCGCCGTCCAGCGAGGTCTGCACCGTGAGCTTGCGGTCTGCCAGGTCGGCGAGACCGTCGGCGCGTCGGCCGCGCAGCAGCATGGCGTTGGTCATGACGACTGTGGGCAACTGGGCCGAGGCGTGGTCGAGCAGGGCGACGATGTCGGGGTGGAGGAAGGGCTCACCGCCCGTGACGTACAGCGCGGCGAAACCGGCCGCGACCGCCTCCTCGACCAGAGCGCGGAAGTCCTCGGCCACCAGGGCGCGGGGGACGGCTCTGGGAGAAGAGGCGACAGCGCAGTAGTCGCAGGCCAGGTTGCAGTGGAAGTTGGTGTAGAGCCACAACCGGGTTGGAAAGTAGGCGGAGCCGAAGAGCGGTACCACGGGCCGGTTGCTGTCGGGGAGCTCGGCGTGCGGCGCCTCGCCCCACGCGTCATCGGCGGGCTGGAAGCCGGTGGGGAGGGTGGAACGATAGAGGTGGTAGCGGCCCCGGGAACGCTCGCGGGGCGGCAGAATCTCCAGGCAGGTGGTCCACCAGCCGGTCTCGATCGTCTCGGCGAGGCACTCGGGCAGCCCGGATGCGCGCATGGAGGCGGCCTGGGCCTGCCAGTCGTAAGTGAGCGGCACCAGTTCGGCTTCGGCGCGCCCCTGTTCGAGGTCGAGGACGGCATACCAGACCTCGCGACGGCCGTCGTTGGCGGGCTTGCCGATGACGCCGACGTTGACGACCAGGGTGCCGTCCACCCTCTGCTGCCAGGGCAGCCCGCTGTGGGTGCACAGCACCACGTCCGCGCCCGATGCCGCGACCCGCTGCTGGTGCTGCTCGTGCGGGAGGGACTCCCACCAGAAGTCGTTCAGGGCGAGGGTCGAGCCGTGCACCATGTGCACGTCCACTTTCTCGACCTCTTCGCGGTGTTCGGTGGGCAGGGTGCCCATCCAGGCGGCGAAGCCGGGGCTGGTGGCGGCGCGGGTGTGGTCGTAGATGAGTTGGGCGTACGCGTTGTCCGTGGGGTCCTGGTAGCCGCAGCCGCAGTCCTCGTCCCCGCGGGCCAGGGCCACGTCGTAGTTGCCCGCGACGCACTCGATGCCGTTGTCGGCCAGGATCGGCCACAGCGGGTCCATCTCGGCACCGAAGCCGCCCAGGTCACCCAGGCAGAAGAGCCGTTCACAGCCGCGTGCCCGGGCTTCGTCGGCGAAGGCTTGGAGCGCGTAGGGGTTGCCGTAGGGGCCGCCGCATACTGCGATGCGCATCGAGGAGTCTCCAGGTGGTGCGAAGGAAGGGACTGTCATTTCCGAGTGTTCCTCCGGCGGGGCCTCAGGTGCGGGCCTGCCGCGTAGCGGCGGCGGATACGTTCCGGGCTGACCCCGGCGAAGTAGAGCAGCTTCAGGTACTGCATGAAGACGATCATCCGCCAGACGCCGTGCGCGGTCAGGCGTCGTGCCGAGGCCGTGGAGGTGGCGGGCAGCAGGGCCAGCCGCCCGCGGCGGTGCAGGCGGCGGGACATCTCCAGGTCTTCCATGATGGGCAGCCCGGGGAAGCCGCCCAGTTCCTCGAAGACGTCCCGGCGTACGAACATGGCCTGGTCGCCGTAGATGTGGTGCAGGCGGCGGGCGCGCGCGTTGGAGGCGTGGACCAGGTAGTTGAGGGCCGGGCTGCGGCGGTCGAAACGCAGGGTCAGGCCGCCGCCGACCACCCGTGGGTCGGCGAGGACCGTGCGGATCTGGTCGGCCGCGGTGGGGTCGATCTCGGTGTCGGCGTGGAGGAACCACAGGATGTCCCCGGTGCATCTGCGGGCGCCGGCGTTCATCTGCGTACCGCGTCCCGGGGGCGCGTGCACCACGGTGGCGAGGGGCGCGGCGAGTTCCGCGGTGGTGTCCGAGGACCCTCCGTCCACTACGAGGAGTTCGCAGTCGGGGAAGTCCCGGCGGATGCGGCTGAGGGCCGTTCGGATGGTGGCTTCCTCGTTCAGCACAGGGACCACGATCGACACCTTCATCCGGTCTCCCACACGGGTTCCTCCGCAGTGAGCAGCGGGCGGAGAGGCACCGGCAACAGCGGGTCGGTGAGCAGGGCTGCGGCGTCCTCGGGCGTGTCCAGGTCGGTTGCGGCAGTCAGACGCTGCCCCAGGTTTCCCGGCGCCTGGGGCAACAGCCGCACTTGCGAGGGCAGCAGATGGGCCATGGCGCGGTCGGCAGCGGCGTCGGGCGGGTCGTAGGCCACGTAGGTGCGTAGTCCCTGCGCTGCGGTGAGCGTCATGGTGTGCGTCAGCAGCGCCGCTTGCAGGTCGGCGCAGCGCTGCGGGCCGAGCAAGGGGTGCAGCCGTGTCTTGGTACGGCCGGGAACGGGTGCCTTGGCCATCACCAGGGCGACCGGTGCGGTACGGCTCATGAGCCGAACCGGTACACGGTACCCACCGCCCCGACGGGCTCCGGGCCGGGCAGAGCGCGCGTCGCGAGGTCGGCGAACAGTTGCTTGCTGGCGGCCATCCTCTCCGGCATGGTCTCGACCGGCTCCGGCTTGTCGGCGACGCCGTTGGCGTGGTCGGTCACGGATCCGACCAGGGCCATGGGCAGTTCCACTTCCCCGGCCAGTACCACCTCGGGACCGACTGTCGGGTTCACCGCTGTGACCTCCGCGGCGGCCAGTGCCCGGATCTCGCTGCGGGAGTTGAAGCGCGGCCCGTCCACGTGACCGTAGGTGCCCTGTGCCATCACGGGGGTGCCGATCTGTTCGGCGGCGGTGATCAGCGCGTTGCGCAGTGGTTCGCTGAACGGCCGGTCGAAGATCCAGTGTCCTCGTCCGGCCTCCGCCGGGGTGTCGCACCAGGTGCACGGGGAGCCGTCGGGCAGTCGGTTGGCGGGAAAGTACAGGTCGGCGAAGACGACCAGCGAGCCGGGCCGCACGGACGGGTCCACAGCTCCGCACACGGTGCAGGAGACGAGCGCCTGCACGTCGCACTCCAGCAGCGCGGCCAGGTTCGCCCAGTGCGCCACCTGGTGGGAGAGACGGTGGTGGCTTCGGCCGTGCCGGGACAACTGCACGACTTCTGTGTCCTTCAGCCGGCCGAAGGCCAAGGTGACATCGCCGTGACTGGTGGAGGCGGTCTCTGCCGTGTGGTCCTCCAGGTGCGGCCAGTCGTAGCTTCCGGAGCCGGTGATGACGCCGATGCGCACAGACAGTTCCTTTTTCGGTGGTGATGGATTCGGGAAGCCGGAGAAGTTTCGCGCAGCAGGCGCCGATTCGGCTGGGGCGTGCGCCGTCATGCTCAGCGGGACGTGCGGACGTCCACCAGCGGCAGAAGCGTGCGCAGTTGAGCGTTCTCGCCCTCGTCGAGCACCGCGTGCTGGACGCAGGCCGGGACCAGGGTGCCGTCTTCGGGGTGGGCCATCGTGTAGTGGCAGGCGGCCAGTCGTTCCTGCGTCTCGCGCAGCACCGGCTCCTGGGCCTGTTCGCCGCGCCGCATCATCTCCCAGGCGGGTGCGACCTGTTGGGCGTCCATGAACTGGTGCATCACGAAGGAGACCGGCCGGATGCGGAAGCGGTGCCGGGCCAGCTGCCGCAGCCCCACCCGGCGCAGCCGGCGCACGAGCCAGCGCGAGGCGTGCACGGTAGCCGTGGGATGCCGTGCGAAGACGCGCAGCACTCGGGCGGCCACCACGGGCAGCGGAGCGCCGGTCAGATTCACCTGCCCGAAGTGGCGGAAGAAGACCTCCCGCATGGTCAGGTCCCGGGCATCGTCCCCGTCCAGCGCCGGGTACCAGCGCTCGCCGACGTAGAAGCCGTAGGCGGTGCGGTTGCAGCGCACGTCGCCGTTCTCCAGCACCCTGTGGTCGAGCCTGGTGCCGGCCCCGCGTTCGATCTCGGCCCACACGGCGTCCGGGGTGGCCTGGCGGTAGTTCTCCTTCCAACGCCGCTCATCGCCCAGGAAGGCGGCCGGCTGGAAGGAGAACATGCTGTAGCCGCCCATGCGGACGCCCTCGCGGATCACGTCGGCCACCTCGTCCAGGTTGCCGGGGGTGACGGTCATGTTGTGCGCCAAGAAGTACCGCACCCCGTGCTCGCGCTTGAGCCGCGCGAACATCTCGACGAACCGCCGCCGATAGGGGTGCAGCGCCGCCTCGCTCTCCGGCCGGACGATGCCTCGGCGCCCGTACATGAACTTGTCGAAGTGCGCGGCGAACGACAGCCGCTCGATCCTGCGCCGCCCGTCCGGGCCGAGGGCCAACTGCTCCAGGTAGGAGTGGTCGAAGTCGCCGTGGGTGAAGCTCATCGGCTCCCGCCCGTGCTCCCGCATGATCCGCAGCGCCGCCGCGTGATCGTCCGGCTCCAGCAGCGACACCTCGCCGCCGATCAATTGCGCGTGCGCCACAGGTCCGCGCCGCTCGCGCAGCAGCGCCATCTGCGCGGTGACGTTCTCCAGGGTGTGCGGGCCGTCCACCCGCACCTGGTTGGCGTCCCGGGAGTGGTAGCACGGGGTGCACTTGAGGTTGCACTTGGGGAAGACGCCGTGGGTGCCCTCGCAGCCCACCGCGTGCCGCCCCAGAAGCTGCCCCGGCGTCCTGGCCGTCTCGGGAAGCTCCTCCCATCGACGTTTCAGGACCGCCGCGAACTCCGGGTCAACCGGTCGGGTCGCGCGCGCCGCAGCGCGCAGTCGGGCCACAATGCTCATGCCTCAGCCTCCGACCCGCGGCTCTGCCTGCTCGCGTGTGCCCTCGACGGTGACACCGCTGCCGAAGGCGACGTGGGTCTTGATGCGGCGCGCCAGCGGACTCGGACGGGGGTAGTACCAGGCGGCGTCCGGACGCGATTCGCCACCTACGGTGAGCGTGCAGCAGCGGGCCATGCCTTTCCAGAGGCACAGGGTCCTGGTCGGACTGTCGGCGAGATACTCACGTTTCACCGATTCGGGCGGGAAGTAGTGGTTGCCCTCCACCCGTTTGGTGCGTGGTGTCTCGGCGATGACCACGCCGTTCCAGATCGCGCGCATCATGACTTCTCGGCGCTCCTCTCCTCGTCTCGGCCCGGATCGGAAACCCGGTGCCCTCGGTGCGGCCTTCCCTCTGTTCGATCGCGGTCTCGACTTGCGCCCCGGCTTCGGCTTCCATGCAGCAGTACGGCGGCGTAGGCCAGCATCAGCGCGTCCTCGACGAGCACGAACCAGCGCAGCGGCTGGGCCAGGTAGGTGCCGAAGCAGCCGCAGTTGTCGATGGCCAGCCCCCGCGCATATGCCTGGGCGGCCAGCACGGTCCATGCCACGGCGACGGCGGTGAACAGCCACGCCGGGGCGGCGTTCCGCGACCGGGGCCGCGCCAGCAGCCACAGCCCACCCACCGCTTCGGCGGCGACGAGTGCCGCCGCCAGCGCGGTCGAGGCGGCGCCGCTGGTCAGCCCGTAGGTGGTGAGGATGTCCGGCATCCGGTCGAAGGAGACGAGCTGCCCCAGGGCCATCGCGCTCAACAGCGCACCGAGAACGAGCCGGGCGATCATCGCCGCAGCTTCCGGCGCGCACTGAGCACGGCTGATGTGATCCACCGGGTGCGGGGCGCGGCCAGGCGGGCGTAGACCTCCTCCAGCGCGGCGTGCCAGGGACCGTCGGTCCAACTGGGGTAGGGGTGCACGGTGGCCGCGTAGCGCGAGGCAGTCCAGCCGCCCCGTACCGCGGCGGCCAGGTGCGCGATGGTCTCTCCGGCACGCGGGGCGACCACGGTGGCCCCCACGATGCGGCCACGCGGACCCAGCACGAGCGTGGTGAAGCCCTCGGTACGGCCCTCGACCACCGCCCGGTCCACCCGGTCATGTCTCAGGGTGCGTACCCGCACCTTGCCGCCGTACTTCTCCCGCGCCTCGTCCTCGGTCGGTCCGACGCGGGCGACTTCGGGATCGGTGTAGGTCACCGACGGCACCGCTGCGTAGTCGAGCCGGCGGCGTACCCCCAGCAGCGCGTGGGCTGCCGCTGCCGAGCCCTGCACCCCGCCCAGATGGGTGAAGGCGGACAGCCCGGTCACGTCCCCTGCCGCGTAGACACGGGGGTTGGTGGTGCGCAGCCGCTTGTCCGTACGGATGTTGCCGTGCTCGTCCACCTCCACGTGCGCTGCTTCGACGCAGAGCCCCTGGACGGTCGCACGGCGCCCGGTGACCGCCAGCAGCACGTCGTACGGCAGCTTCCCGCCGGGTCCTACCAGCGCCCCTTGCTCGGCCTTCTCCGCGGCCCAGCCGGTTCGGACCGAGACCCCTTCCGACTCCAGCCGCTCGCGCAGCAGATGGGAGGCGCGGGGCTCCTCGCGCGGCAGCAGGCGCTCCGCCGCCTCCACCACCGTCACCCGCGAGCCGAGCCGGGCGAAGGCCTGCCCCAGTTCGCAGCCGATGGGCCCGCCGCCCAGCACCACCAGCCGCTCGGGCAGCTCCTCCAGCCCCCAGACCGTATCGCTGGTCAGCGGCTGCGACTCCGCCAGCCCCGGTACAGGAACCAGCGCCGGAGCCGACCCGGTGGCGATCAGCGCATACCGGAAGGCCAGTTCCCGACCGCCTACCCGCAGCCCGCGCGGGCCGGTGAACTCCGCAGCGCCATGGACGACCTCCACACCGAGCGGACGCAACGCCTCCACCGAGTCGTGCGGCTCGATCTCGGCGATCGCCTGCCGCACATGCCCCAAGGCCGCCGCCGAATCGGCCCGGCCGTGAGGGCGGGGATGCAAGCCGTACCGCCCGGCGCCACGCGCGGCGTGCACCTGCGCTGCCACGTGCAGCAGTGCCTTGCTGGGCACACAGCCGGTCCACAGACAGTCTCCGCCCAGCCGCTCGCGCTCGGCCAGCAGTACCCGCGCCCCCAGCCGGCCTGCGGTGCGCGCCGCGGTCAGCCCGGCGCTGCCGCCGCCGATCACCACCAGGTCGTACGGGTCGCTCATCGCCACGCCTTCACTTCTGGATCGTCCGCTCGCCTCACCCCGGCCAGGTCGACTCTGCTACGCGCCGGGGCTGTGGCAAGGAAACCCGCCGGGAGCCGCTGATCCTTCCCTCGGTTCCGCGTCGGGGCGAAGCCGAGAATGGAATGTCACGAAGAGCGCGGCGGGTTCCGCCGGGGCGGCAAGCGGTGGGTACGTGCGCGTCGGGCATACAAAGGGCGCGACGTGCCACCGTCCAGCCACCCGCCCCGCAACAGTCCTCACCGTATGCCCCGAGACGCAGGGAGACCTCATGGCGCTCGACAATCCGGCCCCACTCTCCGATACCCGTCCCTCCGGCGGGGAAGCCGCCCCAGCACCTGATGAGGCGGACATGGCGGCCGTACGCGACTACTACGGCACCGTCCTCGCCTCGTCCTCCGATCTGAAGACCTCCGCCTGCTGTACAGCCACCGCTCCGCCCCCGCACATCGCCGCCGCGCTGAAGCAGGTGCACGAGGAGGTCACCGGCCGCTTCTACGGCTGCGGCACCCCGATCCCGCCCGCGCTCGACGGGCCCACCGTGCTGGACCTGGGCTGCGGCACCGGCCGCGACGCCTACGTTCTGGCCCAGCTCGTCGGCGCACGCGGCCAGGTGATCGGCGTCGACATGACCGAGGAACAGCTCGCCGTAGCGCGGCGGCACCAGGGATGGCATACCGAGGACTACGGACAGATCGCCGCCTACCGCGGCACCCTGGCCGAACACCCGCACGTCTTCGAACTGGACGACCACCACCGCTTCGAGACCGGCCGCCCGGTTCCGGTGTACGGCAACACCGCCGACATGCTCGCCGCCACGCGCTACGGGCAGCACTTCACCGTCACGGGTGACAAGACCACCCACTTCGGGCTCTTCCCCTGTGCGCCGGGCGCGGCTGTGCCCGCCACGACTGCGGATTCGACGGCTGCCTGCTGCTGACGTGTCAGCCTGTGCGGAAGGCCACGATCCGCCGCACCGGCACCGGCAGCTGCGCACGGGCTCGTGCTGCCGCGTGCAGCCAGCGCCGCGCTGCACGTCGGCGCCACGGCAGCAGGCACGGGAGGTACAGCGAGTCCAGGAACACCTCGGCATCCGCCGCCGAGCGCATCCGGTAGGCAAATCGGCGACGCCGGTCCTCGGCCGGCCGGAGCCCGGCGTCGTGCAGCAGCTGCGACAAGCGCGGTCCCAGCAGCGGGTCGTTGGGGTAGGTGAGGGTGCGGCCGAGGGCGGTCAGCAGTCCCGTCAGCCACAGCGCGTCGAGACCGCGCAGCGGCCCGCTGTCCGGCACCAGCGCGACCAGGCACCCGTTCGGCGCGAGCACCCGCACCGTCTCCCGCAGGACCTCGGGCAAGGGAGTGAGGATCTGCAAGCTCATGGAGCAGACCACGACCCGGAAGCTGCCCGGGACCAGTGGCAGTCTGGTGGCATCCGCACGGACCAGCGGCCCCGCTCCGCGCGCCGCGGCGAGAGCCAGCTCCTCTGCTGAGCC
The DNA here is from genome assembly GCF_017676345.1 of Streptomyces smyrnaeus. Lineage (GTDB taxonomy): Bacteria > Actinomycetota > Actinomycetes > Streptomycetales > Streptomycetaceae > Streptomyces > Streptomyces smyrnaeus. Next base: position 12,851 of record NZ_JAFFZM010000022.1, read on the forward strand.
GTCCACACCCAGATAGCCGTGCCCGGACAGCCTGCGCGACAGCGGGCCGCTGCCGCACGCCAGGTCCAGGACCGGCCCCCGCTCGAGCTGCGGGACACCGTCCAGCAGCCAGTCATAGGGCGTACGCCCCTCATGTGTGGCCCGGCTCAGCACTGATTCGGTGATGCCGGGGGAGTGGGTGTGAAAGTCGTCGAGATATCGCTGCCAGCCCATCTTGCCCGTCGTTCCCTCCGGACGTGCTGTCTTGCCGGTGACGGCTGCTCAGCCTCGACTGCACGGCCCTTTTCCCAGCCCGCGCCTGTTCCGGCTGCGACGCACGGGCTACGACGAGCGCCGTCGCCAGGGCCACCAGCGGCGTCCGTGCTTCCCGGCGTCCTCGTCCGACGGTACGAGGTGTGGGGCGCGCTACCGGGCAAGGGCCAGCACATCGCGCGCCCGTGGGTTGACCTGCGCCTGGCCTGCGACCTCCACGGTGGGTACGGTTTCGTCCCCGCCGGTCACGGACCGTACGTACGCCGCGGCCCGCTCGTCCTCCCAGATGTTGCGCCGTTCCACGACGGGGAGCACCTGGGCATCTCTTCGCCCTGCAGAGGAAGACGGTCACCTCGCAGCCGCTCGACGTCGCCCGGATCCCGGCCCCGCGCCTCGCTGTCGGCCGACGGCGCCCTGCGGGCCGTCGGCCCTTCCTCGGAACGCGCAGTGCTGGGGCTCGACCATGGGCACTGCTTCGACCTCATATATCGTCTGCCGATATCGGAAGCCGTTAAGTGTGCGGCCGTGTGTCGCTGAGGAGTGTGCCCATGAGCAAGCCATCGACTGGCGGCAGTGTCCCGGAGGAGTTGCGGCGGACGCTCGGCGTGCCCGACGCCGTCACGATCGGTCTGGGCTCGATGATCGGCGCCGGGATCTTCGCCGCGCTCGCCCCGGCCGCGCACGCGGCCGGCTCCGGGCTGCTGATCGGCCTGGCCCTGGCCGCAGTGGTCGCCTACTGCAACGCCACTTCCTCCGCCCGGCTGGCCGCCCGGTATCCGGCATCGGGCGGCACGTACGTGTACGGCCGTGAGCGGCTCGGCGAGTTCTGGGGCTACCTGGCGGGCTGGGCCTTCGTGGTCGGCAAGACGGCCTCCTGCGCGGCGATGGCGCTCACCGTCGGCTCGTACGTGTGGCCGGGCCAGGCGCATGCGGTCGCGGTCGCGGCGGTGGTGGCGCTGACGGCGGTGAACTACGCCGGGGTGCAGAAGTCCGCGCTGTTGACCCGCGCCATCGTGGCCGTGGTCCTGGCGGTGCTCGCCGCAGTGGTGGTCGCCGCTCTCACCTCCACCGCGACGGATGCGGCCCGGCTGGACGTCGGCTCGGACGCGACCTTCGGCGGAGTGCTCCAGTCAGCGGGCCTGCTCTTCTTCGCCTTCGCCGGGTACGCGCGCATCGCCACGCTGGGCGAGGAGGTCCGCGACCCGGCCCGCACGATCCCGCGGGCGATCCCGATGGCGCTGGGCATCGCTCTCGTCGTCTACGCCATGGTCGCGATCTCCGTCCTGATGGTGCTGGGCCCGGACGGGCTGGCCGGGGCGGCCGCGCCGCTGTCGGACGCCGCCCGGGCCGCAGGCGCGGATCGGCTGGTCCCCGTCGTCCGCGTCGGCGCGGCTGTCGCCGCGCTGGGCTCCCTGCTCGCCCTGATCCTCGGTGTCTCCCGCACCACGCTGGCCATGGCCCGCGACCGGCACCTGCCGCACGCCCTGGCCGCCGTCCACCCCAAATTCCAGGTGCCGCACCTCGCCGAGCTGGTCGTCGGCGCTGTTGTGGCCGTGGCCGCCGCGACCGGGGACCTGCGCGGGGCGATCGGGTTCTCCTCCTTCGGTGTCCTGGTCTACTACGCCGTCGCCAACGCCTCCGCCTGGACCCTCGCCCCCGAGGAGGGCCGCCCGGCCCGGGTCATTCCGGTCGTGGGGTTGGCGGGCTGCCTGGTGCTGGCCTTCGCGTTGCCCGTGTCGTCGGTGATCTCCGGTGCTGCGGTCCTGGCCGCGGGCGCCGCCTGGTACGGCGCGCGGAGCTGACCATTCCTACGATCCGTCTGATCATGCGATCGGGCGGCGCCCCGCTGTTCACCGGCAAGTCCGGCTGGTGGGACTTCGCCCACGCATCACGCACCGACCTCGCCCAGCTGTGCGGCAGCCTCTTCCTGCTCCTCGTCGGCGCCTACTCCCTCGATGCCCGCCTCACCCGCCGAGCCGCCGCTTCGGGCGAGGCCGCAGGCCGCTGACGCGCCGGATCTACGGGGCGTCGTCGCCGAGGACCTCGCGGGCCAGCTCCTTGAGCGCCTTGCGGTCCTCGGCCAGGGCCTTCTTCCCGGCCCCGGTCGCCTTGTAGACGCGCCGGGTGCGGCCGTCGACGACGCGCTGCTCCGAGGTCAGCAGTCCGCCTGCCTCCAGCCGGTGCAGCGTCGGATACAGCGTGCCGGGGCTGATCCTGTAGCCGTGCGAGGCGAGCTCCTCGGTCATCCACGCGCCGTGGATCTCCTCCTCGGCCGCGTGATGAAGGATGTGCAGCCTCACCGCACCCCGCTGGAACTCCCGCACCTCTATCCCGCCTCCCCGCCCACAGGGCAGTGATGAAACCGATATCGGATACCGAGTCTACGACGGGCCCGCCGGTCACCCCCGCTCTGTGCGCTGCCGCTGTGGTCGGCGAGCCAGGCGCGGGGCACGAGACCAGGACCCCGGCAGGCGGCCAGGACCGGCCAGAGGAGCGGCGACCGCCTGGCTCGCCGCACCGGCCGGCAAAGCCGCCCTGCTGCTCACCGCCGCCGCGGCGCTGACCATCGCCCTGGTCGTCGCCGGCGTGCGGCCCGTGGTGCGCCTGGACCAGGCGGTGGCCGTGCGTCTGCACGCGGTCGCGCTCCAGTGCCCCGGCCTCACCCACGCCAGCCGTAACGGCACCGACCGGGTCGTCGATCCGTGGACCATGCGCCTGCTGCTCGCCGCAGCCGTGGTGTGGCTGTGGCACCGGCGCCAACGGCTCCTCGCCTGGTGGGCGGCCTGCACCTCCGCCGTGGAATGGGCGCTGCGCTCCGTGCTGCGCTGGGCCGTCGGCCGCGACCGTCCCGGATGGGACGCCCCGTCGACTCCGCCGCCATGCCCTCGGGTCACGCCATGACCACGGCCGCCACCTGCGTGCTGCTGCTGTGGATCGCCCACATCATCCACATGCCCGCCGGCCCGGTACGCCTCGGCGCGGCCACCGCCGCAGTTGCCGTTGCCGCCGTCTGCTTCACCCGGGTCTTCCTCGGCGTGCACTGGCTCACCGACACCCGACAGGCTGAGCCGGGGCCTGCCACAGCCCCAGGCAAGGGGTCTTGGTGGGGGAAGCGGGCGGTGAGGTGCGCGAAGACGCGGTCGAGTGAGTGCTCGCTGTCCATGACAGGACTCGGATTCAGATATCGGCCTCCGATGTCGATTCACGCTATCTGCTTCGCCCTCACTCAGCGGCAGGCCGCCGACGTGCTCACCCGTACACAGCCCGAACGCCCCACCCAGCACGGCGACGTTCAGCACGGCACTGGCGGTCGTACCCTGGTCGTTGGCGGCGGGCTCCGGCACGGGGCGGCCGCGCGGCGGTGGGGCCCGCCGTAACCGAACCGTGGCACCGGCTGCCGCCAACGGTCCCTACTTGCGATCACGCGCGCCCTGAGAATAGGGCGCCTGGCGAGTAGGAGACGTGTACCTGATGAAGCCGCAGCATTACCCGGCCGTGGGTGAGCCCACCGACCCGGACGTCGACCTCCATGTACCCGTTCAGCGCCCCGGACCGTGGCGGGCGCAGGTTCCCGTGGTGGTCGTGGTGGCGCTGGGCGGCGCGATCGGTGCCTCTGCCCGTTACGGAGCGTCGCTGCTGTGGCCTACGGCGAGCGGCGGCTTCCCGTGGACCACGTTGACAGTGAACACGGTCGGCTGCGCGGTGATCGGCGTGTTCATGGTCGTCATCAGCGATGTGTGGGCCGCACACCGGCTGGTGCGGCCGTTCTTCGGCACCGGGGTGCTGGGTGGGTTCACGACGTTCTCGACCTACGCGGTCGACATCCAGCAGCTGGTCGACGCCGGCCGGGCGGGCGCGGGGCTGGCCTATCTGGGATTGACGCTGCTGGTGGCACTGGCGGCGGTATGGAGCGCGGCGTGGGCGACGCGCCGGATCGTGGCGTGGAGGCAAGCATGACAAGGCTGACCGGTCGCGCGCTGCGCGTGACGATCTTCATCGGCGAGAGCGACGTCTGGCACCACAGGCCGCTGTACACCGAGGTCGTGCACCGGGCCCACAAGGCGGGGCTCGCCGGGGCGTCGGTGTTCCGCGGCATCGAGGGCTTCGGCGCCTCCTCTCTGATCCACACCAGCCGCCTGCTGTCGCTGAGCGAGGATCTGCCCGTCGCCATCGTCATCGTCGACGACGAGACCCGCATCCGCGCGTTCCTCCCGCAGCTCGACGAGCTGGTCACCGAGGGCCTGGTGATCCTCGACGACTGCGAGGTCATCCGCTACGCCGGCCGGAGCGAGGAGCGTGCGCGGTGAACTGGCTGCTGGTCATCGCCGGCGCCGCCGTCGGCGCACCCCTGCGATACCTGACCGACCTGGCGGTGCAGAAGCGGCACGACACCGTTTTCCCGTGGGGGACCTTGACCGTGAATGTGGCCGGCTGCCTGGTCCTGGGCCTGCTCACCGGAGCGATCATCTACGGCGCCGCCTCCGACTCGGTGCAGTTGCTGGTCGGCACCGGGTTCTGCGGGGCACTGACCACCTACTCGACCTTTTCCTACGAGACGATGCGGCTCGCGGAGACGGGGGCGAAGGTCTTCGCCGCCGCCAACGTCATCGCCGGCGTCGTCGCCGGGCTCGGCGCGGCGTTCATCGGCGTCGCGCTCGCGCGGGCGTGCTGGACCTGATCCTGGTCACCCGCAAGCTGCGGAACAAGATCTTGTGCTCCTGCACCACTTCGGCCAAGAGCGGGTACCCCTCGTGATGCTGCCCGCCAAGCTCGGTCCAGGCGTCGACGAAGGCGCAGCCGCGGAACCCCGGCATGTCGACGGTTGCAGATGTTCGACCGACCGGCGGAAGACCGGAGCGGCCATCAACGCGGCGATCTCCAGCAGGCGTAGGACCGATCTGATCGACCGGTCCCACCCCTTTTTGGTACATGATCTACGCCAACGCCCCGCGGCCGAGGTCGTCGCACGAGCGGACCCGGGGCGAGTGTGATGGCGGAGGTCCGATGTGCCAGGGTGCCCGTATGGCGTGGAATGGTGCGGAGTACCAGGCTCGGTTCGACAGGATCGCCGCGGAAGGCGGGGATGTGCACGGCGAAGCCGCGTTGGTGCGTTCCTTGGGACCGTCCAGCGTCCTCGACGCGGGGTGCGGCACGGGCAGGGTGGCGATCGAGTTGGCGCGGCACGGGATCGACGTGGTGGGGGTGGACCTCGACTCCTCGATGCTGGCCACGGCCCGACACCTCGCCCCCGATATTCCCTGGCATTTGAGCGACCTGGCCGGCCTCGACCTCGGGAGGTCCTTCGACGTGGTGGTGATGGCGGGAAACGTTCCCCTGTTCACCCCACCGGGAACGGAACCGGCCTTGGTCGCCGGAGTGGCGGCACACGTACGGCCGGGAGGCCGCCTGGTGGCAGGCTTCTCCCTGGACCGGGGCTACACCCTGGACGATTACGACGCACACTGCGTCGCGGCGGGCCTGATGCCTGAGACGCGCTACGCGACGTGGTCCCGTGAGCCCTACGCTGGTGGGGCGTACGCGGTTTCGATTCACCGCAGGCCCTGAGCGCCGGTCACGCTCCCGGGCTTGGCGCCTCACGGCATGCGAGGTCGTGGAGGCGCGGGCGCGGAACTGCGCGCTCAGGACGTGGCCGACCCGGTCCTGGCTGCCGCCGCGCAGTCGGTGGAGCGGACGTACGCGTGGCGAGGGCGCGTCCGGAGAGTCGCGCAGGCCATCGCGGTGCGTAGCTTGTCGGGGTCGCGGTTGTGGGCTCTCAGCGGCAGCTGCGTCCCGGATATGGGGAGTTCGGTGGCCCGCCGCCGTCCGTGGAGCGGGGATCGCGCGCCACCAGCGCGGTGTCGGCCCGCGGGCTCAGGCGAGGGCGGTGACTAGCAGGGTGAACGCGGCGATGATGACGGCTACGCGGACGTAGTGGAAGCGGTCCCAGCGGTTCATCTGCTCCTTCCAGTCCTCGGGCCGGTTCTCGACGGTCCACGTCTTGCCCCGGTTGTTGATCGGCACGAGCAGCAGGAGGGACATCACCACGCTGAGGACCAGCAGCGCGCCGGCGAGGGTGACGAGTCCCGCGCCGTCGTGGTGCCGTCCGGCGATGGCCCAGACCGCGACGAGGACGAGCGAGCCGATGTACCAGACGGGCATGACGGCGCCGAGCATCCGGCCGCCGTGGCTTCGGCCGCGTTGGCTGCTGTCGTCGGGGAGGGCGTTGAGGATCGGGTTGATGACGAAGGAGACGGACAACTCCACTCCCACCATCAGGCCGACGATCACGGTGGTGGCGATCTCAAGTGCGTCGAGCATGACTACCCCTCCTGGAATCTAGTGGTGCTAGATGATGGGGCGACGCTAGTCCTACCGTTGCTTGCTTGTCTAGCGATGCTAGGATCGAATCATGTCGGTACAGGAACGCAAGGAGCGCGAACGGGCGGCCCGCGAGCGCCTCATCGTGGCGACGGCCCGCGAACTCGCCGAGCAGCAGGGCTGGGACGCGGTCACCACCCGCCGGCTCGCCGAGCGCATCGAGTACAGCCAGCCCGTCCTCTACAGCCACTTCCGCGGCAAGCGCGAGATCATCGGCGCCGTCGCCCTGGTGGGGGCGGCCGAGATGGCCGCGGTGCTGCGGGCTGCGGCCTCCGCTGTGGACGCGGACGGTCCGCGCGCCCGGGTCACCGCCCTCGCCCGCGCCTACCTCGACTTCGCCGAGCGCAACCCGGCGGTCTACGACGCCATGTTCCAGCTCGACGGCGGCCTGGCGTTCGCACACGAGGAGACTCCGGAGCCGCTGAAGGACGCCTTCGCCGCCCTGCTGGAGACTCTCGGCGAGGTCGCCGGGGACGGCGTCCACCCGGCACTGTTCACCGAGGCGTTCTGGGCGACCCTGCACGGGCTGGCCACCCTGACCCGGGCGGGACGACTGCCGCCGGAGGACACCGATCGGAGGGTGGAACTGCTGGTGGGCCGACTCGCCGTGGTCTGACACACCGTCCCTTTGGGCACACCGTCCCTTTGGGCACGCGGCCGGGGCCCTCGGGCCCCGCTGCCTGCCTGCGGCAATTGCTTCCGGCCACTCGCGCACGCACGGCGCAGCCGCAGATCGCCGGGCCTCGCACCCCCGACGGGACACCCGCCTCGGAAGCTGCGGTGCTCATCGATCACGACCCGATACGCGCCCCTACGACGAGGTGGACCGTAGCGGGGAGCGGAGCACGAGCAGGGTGATCTCGCTGGGGGCGAAGACGCGGAAGGGCGGGCCCCAGAAGCCGGTGCCGCGGCTGGTGTAGAGGAGGGTGCGAGTGCCGTGCCGGCTGAGGCCGGCGAGGGCTGGTTGGTCGAGGCGGACCAGGTGGTGGAAGGGCCAGATCTGGCCGCCGTGGGTGTGGCCGGAGAGCTGGAGGTCGATGCCGTGCGCTGCCGCGCGGTCGATGAACTTGGGCTGGTGGGCGAGGAGGAGGACGGGGTCGTCGGGGTCGGCGCCGTGGAGGGCTCCGGCGAGGTGGGCGCCGTGGCCCGCCAGTCCGGAGGACTCGGCGGTGACGTCGTCGACGCCGGCGACCACGAGGGTGTCGCCGTCGCGTTCGAGCAGGAGGTGGCGGTTGCGCAGCGGCTCCCAGCCCAACTCGTCCATCAGGTCGACCCAGCCCTGGGCCTCGCTGTAGTACTCGTGGTTGCCGGTGACGTAGACACGGGCCCGGGTCGCCTGCACGGTACCCAGTGGGGCGGCCTGGGCGCGGCGGCGTTCGGCCGTGCCGTCCGCGATGTCGCCGGTGTGGCAGACCAGGTCGGCCTCCAGGGTGTTCACCGTCTCGCAGACCCGTGCCGACCAGCGGGCGCGGTCGAGCGGACCGTAGTGGGTGTCGGTGATCAGAACCACTCGGGTGCCGTCCAACCCGGCTCCCAGACGCGGGAGTTGCACGTCGAGTCGACGCACTCGTGGCACGCGTCGAGCCTCGGCGTACCCCCAGGCGAGCAGTACGGCGGTCACGCCGAGGACGGCCCAGGTGACGAAGCGCGCCCGGCCCTGTCCGTCACCGACGCCGGCCACGGTCAGGGCGAGCCGCAGCGGGACGAGCAGCACGGACCAGGTGAACAGGACCCAGACGCTGCCCAGCAGCGTGTCACCGACGATCGCCGCCTGGTCCTGCTGGCGCCGGCCGTGGCCGCGCACCATCGCGAGCGGCATACCGACCAGGCCGAGCGCGAACAGCGCGGTGCCGATCAGGGTGACAGGGAGCGGCCAGTGCTGACCGGTGTGCAGGAGGATCCAGCACGGCACGGCCCACAGCAGGACGGGAGCGATCATGGGTATGTAGCGCATCAGGCGATGCAGTCGGCTTCGTGGCGCCTCGTGGGCTTCACTGTCGGCGGATCGGTCGCTGGTCTCGGTCACGCTTCCCCTCCTGAGGTTCTGTCCGTCGGGTGGTGCCCGTGACGGAGCCGGGTCGTGGCAGCCGGCGGCCACGGTTCAGTGCCCGTGTCGGCCATCTCCGTGGCTCCGGCGTGGTCCGCCGCCCATGTCCTGATTCTGCTCCGACCCCAACTGCCGGATGCTTTCGGGGGATCATTGTCCGCCGTCGTGGAAAGGGGCCATCCTCCAGGTTCCGGTGAGTCCGTTCCGGGTGGGCCCTCAGACCGACCGACCGGGGTCATCCGCGGGTCACGCGGCAGTGGTTCCCCCGGGACCGGCGCTCCGGATTGCTCTTCGCGTAGCCGTATCCTCGCGGCGGGGACAGCTCGGCTGCAGCCAGTCGGGTGACCGGTGGGCGTGGTACCGGCCCTCCGCCGGTACGGCGACCAACCCTGGTGCAGCAAGCCCCCGGCCTGCGGCGCGGTCAGGGGCGAAGGAGCCGATTGCGAGCGACGGGAACGGGAGAGGACGTGGCGGACAACAACCTGCATCCGGTGCTGCGGGCCGTATGGGCCGTTGCCGGCGGGGTGCTGGTCGCAGTGGGCATCGCGTTGCTTGTCCTCCCCGGCCCCGGCTTGTTGCTGGTGTTCGCCGGCATGGTCCTGCTCGCCCGTGCCGTCCCCGCTCTGCACCGGCACTTGGAACCGGTGCGGGCCCGCGCCATGCAGGCCGCCGAGGAGAGCGTGTCGTCCAGGTGGCGGATCGCCGGATCGACGGTGGTCGGCCTCGGACTGATCGGCGGCGGTGTCGCCTGGGGACTGGTGCCGCAGTTGCCGTTCAGCGGCTGGAGCACCGGTGGGAGCCTGATCGTCTCCGGCGTCGTGCTCTTCGTGCTCCTCGTCTGGAGCTATCGCCGACTGCAGCGCCTGCGGGTGGCCCGCCGGCCAGGGCCGCCCGGTAGGTGACCTCGTGGTCGAGTGCGCTTCGACTGGTCGTCGGAGTGTCAGCGGGGTGACGCCCGGCGGTTCCGCACGAGTGCGGCGCCGCCCCGAGGTGGGCGTTCGGAGCGGGCGGTGGACGGTTGGTGCGGTGCCCGTGCGTGTCGCGTGCAGCAGTTGCGAGCGCGGTGTCACGAGCACGTATCCGTCTCGTAGCGGACCTCCATCCGGTGGAGGAGGAGACCTGCAGTTCACTTAGGGTGTCGATCATGTCTCAGTCAAGAATCCGCCGGCGAGCGGCCCGCCGACAGTCCACTCCGATCCCGTCCCGCCGAACGAGGAAGAGCATGGTGGTGGCCGTCGGTATCGGTATGGCCGTCGCTCTGAGCGGGTGCAACGACGACACGGGCAAGTCCTCGGACAAGGGCTCCGACGCCGCGGCGTCGAAGACACCGTCGGAATCGTCAAAGTCCGCTGCCCCGGAGAGCCCCTCGGGCGACCAGCCCGCGGTGGCTGGTTGGCAGACGCAGACTTCGAAGAAGCACCACTTCCGGTACGACGTGCCCGCCAAGGCCAAGAAGTGGAAGCTCCTTCCCGAGGAGACGGCCCTGTCCTACCTGGACAAGAAGGGCAAGCCGATCGTCGTCATGACCGCCGCCGCCAACTACCGGGAGGGCGGCTGCCCGTCGAGTCCCAACCCGAAGGCGCTCGGTGAGGCGGGCAAGGGCCAGCTCGCCACCGTCGGCACCACAGGTGGCGGCAAGGAGGGCAGCCTCCAGGAGAACGCCCGTAACTGGGCGGGCAACTGGGGCTTCGCCGCATACGGCGGTGAGGACCACAAGCCGAAGATCAAGGTCAGCAAGCCCAAGCCGTGGAAGCACGGCGGTATCGACGGCTACACGGCGACCGCCGAGGTCACCGTCACCAACCGGCCGGGCTCCTGTGTCCCGCCCAAGGCAGTTGTGCACAGCATCGCGCAGAAGCTTCCCGACGGCACCATGCACGGCTGGGTGATCTACGCGGACCAAGGAGTTCCCAAGGCGCTGAGCGGGGCCGAGATCAAGAAGATCATGAGCACTGTCCGGGCCACGGGCGACTGACGTCCAAACGAGCCGGGCCCGTGGCGTCAGGCGCAGGCGCAGACGCAGACGCAGGCACGGGTCCGGCTCGGCACATGTGCGGGACGGTGCAGGCCTCCCGGGGGGCGGTGCAGGCCGCCAGGGCACACGCCTTCGATCGCTGCCCGCCGTACTCGGAACGCGCCGCCGACGAACAAGCGGTGCGGCCGGGCACACGCCGCCGACAGCCGGCTGGGACGACGCCCGGATGCTCGCAACGGCGGCCGAACTGGGCTACAGCGAGTCCGCCTTCGGGATCTTGACGAGGCGCTGGCCGCGCTGGGGTGGAAGGCGACGGGCTTGCCGCCGAGCCCGCGCCGCGCATCGCCTACGCGGGCGCCCGCCACCTGGTGCTCGCGGCCGGGACGCGAAGCCGGCTCGCCGACCTGGACCACGACTTCGACCGGCTCAAGCGGCTGATGCTGAAGCTGGATCTGACCACCGTGCAACTGGTGTGGCGCGACGCCCCCGACGAGCAGGGCGACCCGGTCTTCCATGTCCGCGACCCGTTCCCGGTCGGCGGCGTGGTGGAGGACCCGGCCACCGGTGCGGCAGCGGCAGCCTTCGGCGCGTACGCCAGGGAGAGCGGCCTGGTCGCCTCGGACGCTCGGCTCACCCTGTACCAGGGGCAGGACATGGGTCGCCCCGGCACGCTCACCGTCACCCTCCGCGCCGACGACCCCCGGATACGGGTCAGTGGCAGTGCCGTCCCGATACGCGCGCCCGCGCAGCAGTCGTGACCGTCGGCCCGCGTCCCGTCCCCGCTCAGCCGACGATCCAGTCGTAGGCCTTCTGCGCGTCGAACTCACGCTGACCGCCGGGGAACAGCAGGTCGGCGCCGGAGAACGCCGGATCGGTGACGTGGGCCGGAACATAGGGAACCGCTACGCAGCGCATTCCGGCGCGGTGGGCCGCCTCCGCGCCGGGTGGGGCGTCCTCGACGACCACGCAGCCGGCGGGGGAGACGCCGAGCCTGCGGGCCGCTTCCAGGAAGACGTCCGGTTCGGGCTTGCCGTGCGGCACCTCTTCCGCCGACACTCGCAGCGGCAGCAGCTCATTGAGGCTTGTTGCGCCCAGTACGGCATCGATGGCGGCGCGCGACGACCCGGAGGCGACGGCCAAGGGGTGTCCGGCCGCGTCGAGGCGCTCGACCAGCTTGCGCATCTCGGGGAATACCTCTGTGCCGGAGTGCGCTAGCTCCAGGTAGAGGCGGTTCTTCTCCGCCAGCAGCGTCTCCACGGATGCCGCGAGCCCGTTCTCTCGGCGCAGCGTCTCCAAGGTCTCCTGGGTGCCGATACCGATGAACCGCAAATGGTTCTCCCATGTGAAGCCGGGAACACCGTGTGCGGCAAGGAGGCGCCTGCCCGCCTCGTAGTAGTGCGGCTCGCTGTCGACGAGGGTGCCGTCCAGGTCGAAGATGACCGCGGGGCCGGCAGCAGAACTGATCATGCGTTCCAGCATGCCAAACGCTTGCGATTTGGCCGCAGGTGGGAAGGGGTGCTTTCCTCTTCGTACCAGCATGTGGACACATGGCCGACCAGGTCAGCCCGGATTGGAGGGGTTTTGGAGAAGTCGCTTCGGAAGCCCGGGGGAAGGACCCCAGCACATCTCCTCCGTCGCACCGTCGCGACACTCGGTCCGGACCACTCCCGCAGGGCATGTGTCTCGTCGCGCGCAGTGGTCGGTATCGGACTCGCCGTCACCGTCTGCGCGCTCGCCGGTCTGCCGCTGCAGGCCGCTGTCGCCGGGGGACTGGTGGCGCTGCTCGCCCTGTTCACCGTCGCGGACCCGACGGTGCGGGGGCAGGCCGTCAGCACGGCACTGCTGCCGGTCGTCGGATTCCCCGTCCTCGCGCTGGCCGCATTCCTGCACGAGCTGTCGCTCGCCCGGGACGCGGCGTTCCTCGCCGTCGTCTTCGCCGGGGTCTACGCCCGGCGCTGGGGGCCGCGTGGCAACGCGCTCGGGATCTTCGCTTTCATGCAGTTCTTCGCCGCGCAGTTCCTGCACACCGTCCCCGACCAGCTGCCGCAGGTCTTCGCGGCCGGCCTTCTGGCCCTGCTCGCCGCAGCGCTCACCCGGTTCGTCCTGTGGCCGATCGAACGTGGTGCCCGTCCGCAGCCCGCAATCGCGCCGGTGGGCGGTCGGGGCTTGAGCCGCCCCACCACCCGGCAGGCCTTCCAGGCGCTCGTCGCCTGTGGCTTCGCGCTGGCAGCGGGCCAGGCGCTCTCCCTGGACCGCTGGTACTGGGCGGTCGGCGCCGCCTGGTGGATCTTTGTGAACACCGCTTCGCGAGGCGAGACCCTGGTACGCGGCTTCCGCCGGGTCCTGGGCACCGTCACCGGGCTCGCGGCCGGGCTGCTGGTCGCGGTACCCGCCGACGGGGCGCTCGCGCCCACCCTCGCCGTCGTGGCCTGCTGCGTCTTCGGGATCTTCTACACGGCGCCGCTGTCCTACTCCTGGATGATGTTCTTCGTGACGCTGATGGTCGGCATGCTCTACGGCCTGCTGGGCGTGCTCCACCCCGGTCTGCTCGGACTGCGTCTGGAGGAGACCGCCGTGGGCGCACTGGGCGCCGCCCTAGCCGTCGCCCTGGTGCTGCCCGTCACCACGCACGCCGCGACCGAGGTGTGGATACGGCGCGCGGTGCACTGTGTGCACGAGTGCGCCCTCGATGCGGCCCGCCGCCTCGCGGGCGGGCAGGGCGACGGTCCCGAAGCCCGTATCGCCGAGCTGGAGCTGCTGCTGGGGCGCGTACGGCTCTCGGTCGCGCCCCTCGTCCACCCCCTCAGCCCGCTGCGTGCCCGTAAGGCCCGGGCCCGCCAGGTGCTGGCTCTGCTGGACGACTGCGCCCGGCAGATCCATGGCCTGACCGAGGCCGCAGCCGACCCGGCCGCCTCGCACGACGCACGGCTCACCGCCGCCTGCGAGCGCGTGGAGGCCGCCGTACGCCGCCTGGCTGCCCCCGCGCCGGGCCAGGCCGCCGCGGTGCACGGCGCGGGCGCTCCGGCCGCCGCTGCCGCCGCAGAGCCGCCGCCCGGCGACCAGGCCCTGGCTCACCTGCACGCCCTGGAAGCCGCGCTGCACCAGCTCGCCACCCCGCTGCACACGCACCCGAGGGCGGCTGCCTAGCGACAGCCCGAGGGCTGCCGAGGGGCTGCCCAAGCGACGCGGCTCGCCCGGCATTTGGTCCAGACCACAGGCCGTGCTCCTGTTACCGTCGTGCTCCCGGACGGAGCGGCGAAGGGGGCAGCGCGATGGCTGACGGTACGGAGCGAAGGCCGCGGGCCTACATCGGATCGTTCACCTCCGCGGGAGGCCGCGGCATCACCACGGCGGTTCTCGACCCCCGCACCGGCGCGCTCACCGCGCAGCACCACACGGAAGACGCCGTCGCCGACCCTTCGTTCCTCGCCCTGGGGCCCGGAGGCGGCGTTCTCTACGCCGTCAGCGAGACCGATCGGGGCGGAGCCGCCGCCTTTTCGCTCAGCGACCTCCACGCCTTCCACGGCAACCATGGCGCCCACGCCTCCCGCGACGCCGACGCCGGCCCGTTCCCGGTGCCGCTGGACGGCACGGTTCCGGTTGATGGTTCCGGACCCACGCATCTGGCCGTGACCGGTGACGCTCTCTACACCGCGAACTACACCTCGGGCAGTGTCACCGCGCTTCCGCTGCGTCCCGACGGCGGTCCGGGCACCGGGGCGCACACCCATCAGCACCACGGACGGGGGCCGGTGGAGGAGCGGCAGGAGGGGCCGCACGCGCACGCGGTGGTCCCCGATCCATCCGGACGGTGGCTGCTCTCGACCGATCTGGGAACCGACTCGGTGTGGATCTACGACCTGCGGGGAGCGCCGACCGGTCTGCGCCTCCACCGCGAGGTCCCGCTCCGCGCCGGGACCGGACCCCGTCATCTGGCGTTCGCACCCGAAGGCACCGGGGCCGGGCAGCAGGCCACCGCCCGGCGGGTATACGTGATCAACGAGCTCGACTCCACGCTGACGACCTGCCGCTGGGACGCCGACCGAGGTGAACTGGAGCCGCTGGGCGAGACGCGAGTCGTGCCGCAGGAGCGCGCGGCAGTGGCCAATCACCCCTCCGCGCTCGTCGTCTCGCCGGACGGCCGCTTCGCCTGGGCCGCCAACCGGGGCGACGACAGTGTGGCCGTACTCGACCTGACCTCAGCGCCACTGCCGGAGTTGCTGACCACCGTTCCCTGCGGTGGCCACTGGCCCCGCGACCTGGCCCTGGACCCGCCGGGAGGCCGGCTCTACGCCGCCAACGAGCGCTCGGGCGACGTCACCTGGTTCGAGATCGATCCGGAAGACGGAACGCCGCTCCAGAGGGGGTCGCTGCCCGCGCCGGCCGCCTCGTGCGTGGTCTTCGCATAGGTGCCGCCGGGCGAGCGCATACGGGGCGGAGTCCGGTACCGGCCGGAAGAGCTCGTCTCGGCCCGTACCGGCGCCGTTTCGACCGTCCTGCCCCGCGCCGGCCCCACCCGGGTCGCCTTGTCCCCGCTCCGGTTGCCCCGGCAGCCCGGCTGCTCGGACGGGTCGTCCGGCCCCGTCTCGTCGGCCGTCGCCCGTCCGGCTCGATGGTGCGGGCGGCTCAGCGCGCCGGTACGCCCTGCGGCGCCTGCGGCTGTGCGATACCTGCCTTGGCGGCGTACGTGGAGGCCACCAGCTTGCCCAGCGCCGGGTAGGCGCCCAGCGGCTCGGCAGCCGAGCAGCCCGCCTCCTCGGCCGCCGCCTCCAACAGCCCCTCGGCGATCTCGGGGCCGATCAGACACGGGGCGATGGCCAGTTGCTGCGAGCCGGAGTTGCGCAGCTGCTCGGCGGTGTGCCGGACGGCGCCCTCGTCGTCGAGCGCCGCGGCGAGCACCGGTACCGCCAGCCGCGCGGCCAGCAGCATGCCGGTGATCCCGGCCGCCTGTACGGCCTCCTCGCCGCCGATGGTCGCCAGGATGATGCCGTCCGCCGCCGTCGCCACCGTGAACAGCCGCGCCCGGTCGGCGCGCGCCAGCCCCGCCTCGGAGAGCCGCACGTGCACGGCCTCGGCGAGCAGCGGATGGGGCCCCAGCACGTCGGTCAGCTCGGCACCGGAGCCGCTGTTGAGGACCTCCTGGCGGATTCCGCGCAGCTGTGCGGCGTCCGGTCCCGCCAGCAGCGGAACCACCACGGCGGGCAGACCGTCGTCGGCCGTCTCCCGAGCCGGTGCCGCCACCGCGGTCTCGCCCTCCTGCGCGGCGGTCTCCTCCGCCCTGGCGGCCGCCTCACGCGCGTACTGGCGGCGTGTCGCACGGTCGGCCACCGCCTGGGCGAGTGCGGAGCGGATGGTCGGGAACTCCTCGCCATCGCCCTCGGTGAAACCGACGCGCGCGTCGAGACCGGGCAGCTCCGAACGCGCGATGCTCAGCGTCTCCTCAGCGAGACTGCGCATGGCGCCGGAGGGTGTGCCGGGGACGGCCAGAACCAGTGCCGGCGCGCCCTCGGGGGCGACGACGGGCTCCGGTCGGCGGTGCCGTCCGGGCTGGCGGGGACGTGGCATTCGTACGGGCAGGCCATTGTCCGGTCCTGTGGGGGAGCTCATGCGCCCGCATGCTAATGCCTTCATGGGCTTGGCTGTTCGGCCGGGGGAGACCGATGGGCTTATGTCCCGATTCATCCAGCTGGAGTAGTGGCGGTTTTCCGCTCATCCTGCTGTCGGTACCCCTACCGGGCCGCAGCCCCGGCCGCAGCGCTCACCCCAGAGCCTACGCTGCCGTTCCGCGTCCGTCCTGGGCCACGACCGACAGCAGCGCCGGGTCGGACGGAAGTGCGAGGCCGCCGGCAGCCAGGCGCGCGGCAACCAGCAGCGCACCGTCCAACGGCCCGCCCGCGGCCTCGACGACCTGGGCCGCCGGCAGCCGCTCCACCAGTTCCGCGCGCAGCGGGCGGGTCAGCACCTCACCGATCCGGAACAGCCCTCCGGTGAAGGCCACTCGCACACCGTCGTGCGCGGGCTTCCCGGCCGGGGAGGCTGCCGAGCCCTCAGCCGCCCCGGAGGGCGTCCCGCCGCCGGGGCACACCGCGACGGCGGCAGCCGCGATCTCCCGTGCTGCCGCCCGCACGATCCCCGCCGCGACCGGATCCTCCTCGGCGCAGCGCGCCACCTCCGGAGCGAACGAGGCCACAACGGCCGCCCGGTCCGCACGCGGATACAGCCGTCCCGGCAGCGCGCTGAGCGGCGCGCCGAACACCGCCTCCGCCCGTCCCCGCAGCGCCGCCGAGCCGCCTGCGCGGCCGTCGAAGGCGCGTAGCGCGGCCTCCAGCCCCGCGCGGCCGATCCAGGCGCCGCTGCCGCAGTCGCCGAGCAGATGCCCCCAGCCGTCCGCGCGCCGCCAGGAGGCGAGATCGGTGCCCATGGCGATCATTCCGGTACCGGCGGCCACCACGGCGCCGGGCCGCTCGCCCAGCGCCCCGGCGTACGCCGTCACCGCATCCGCAGCGAGTGCCAGTCGCCGCACTCCGAACGCCTCCGCCAGCACGCCCGGCAGCTCGGCCCGCAACTGGTCGCCGAGGGTCGCCATACCGGCGGCGCCGACGCACACTGCCGCGATCTGCGCCGCCGAACCCTGCTCCGTACCGGTTCCGGCGTCCGCCAGCAGTGAGCGGACGGCGGGGACCAGCTGTTCCGCCATGTGTGCCGCGTCGATACCCGCAGGCCCTGTGCGCACCGGCTCCGGGCAGGTGACGACGCCGACGAGCTGCGGCGGTCCACTCGGGCCCGGTGGCGCGCCGCTGCCCTCACCGGGGCTCTTCGGGCCTTCCGTGGGCGCGTCCTGGTGCTGCCGCGCCAGCGCGACACGCAGCCCGGACCCGCCCGAGTCGACGCCGAGCAGCCACTCGCCCCCGCGGCCCCCGCCGAACGCGGCTCGTCCCGCGCCGTCCGCGGTCGGGCTCACGGCAGGCGCCAGTCCACAGGATCGGCCCCCTGCTGGGCCAGCAGGTCGTTGACCCGGCTGAACGGACGCGAGCCGAAGAACCCGCGGTCCGCCGACATGGGCGAGGGGTGCGCCGACTCGACCGCGGGCAGATTGCCCAGCAGCGGTCGCAGATTCCGGGCGTCCCGGCCCCACAGCACCGACACCATCGGGCGCCCGCGTTCCACCAGGGCGCGGATCGCCTGCTCGGTGACTTCCTCCCAGCCCTTCCCCCGGTGCGCCGCGGGCTGGCGCGGTGCCGTCGTCAGCGCCCTGTTGAGCAGCAGTACACCCTGCTTCGTCCAGGGGGTCAGGTCACCGTTCGAGGGGCGGGGGAGCCCGAGATCGCTGTTCAGCTCCCGGAAGATGTTCTCCAGACTGCCCGGCAGACGCCGGACCTCCGGGGCCACCGAGAAGGACAGGCCGACCGCGTGCCCCGGCGTGGGATACGGATCCTGGCCCACGATCAGGACGCGCACCTCGTCGAAGGGCTGCTGGAACGCCCGCAGGACGTTCGCCCCCGACGGAAGGTAGGTTCTCCCCGCCGCGACCTCCGCGCGGAGGAAGTCGCCCATCGCGGCGATCCGTTCGGCGACCGGCTCCAACGCCTTGGCCCAGCCTGGTTCGACAATTTCGTTCAACGGTCGTGCAGCCACGAGCCGTCACTCTACTGGCTCAGCGGCGCGGCTCGCCCTGCCTCCGGGAAAGACCCCCGGCTCGTCGTCCTGGAACCGCGTCAGTCGACGACCGCCGCCCGTACGCACAGCACGTCCGGCAGGTGCGAGGCCAACTGCCGCCAGCTGTCGCCCTCGTCCGCGCTGGCGAAGACCTCGCCGTTGCGGTTGCCGAAGTAGACCCCGGCGGGGTCCGCGTCGTCCGTGCACAGCGCGTCCCGCAGCACCGGTCCGTAATGCGGCTCCTCGGGCAGGCCCGCATCCAGCGCCTCCCAGCTCTCTCCCGCGTCCTGGGTGCGGTGGACACGGCAGCGGTGCTCCGCGGGCACCCGGTCCGCGTCCGCGTTGAGCGGGAAGACGTAGGCCACCCCGCCGCGCCGCGGATGGGTGGCGACGGGGAAGCCGAAGTCCGAGGGGAGGGAGTCGCCGATCGACTGCCAACTCGTGGCGTCGTCGTCGCTGCGGAACACTCCCCAGTGGTTCTGCAGATAGAACCGGTCGGGGTGCTCCGCGTCCCGGGCGATCTTGTGCACACATTGCCCGTACTCCGGGTAGCGTCGGCTCTCGGGCAGGAAGACCGCGGAGACTCCCCGGTTGCACGGCTCCCAGCTGTCGCCGCCGTCCGCCGTGCGGTAGGCCCCGGCGGTCGAGACGGCGACCGTCACCCGCCGCGGGTCACGGGGGTCGACCAGGACCGTGTGGAGCCCCAGTCCGCCACCACCGGGCTCCCATTCCTGCCGCGTGGGGTGCTCCCACAGCGAGCGGACGAGTGCGAAGGACTCGCCGCCGTCCGTCGAGCGGAACAGCCCCCCGGGCTCCGTACCGGCGTACACCACACCCGGCTCGCTCTCCCCTCCAGGCTGCAGCTGCCACACGCGTTCCAGGGAGGTCCCGGTGTCCCTGGGATATCTGATCGGAGGCTGCCCGGGCTCCTTCCAGGTCTTGCCCAGGTCGTCGGAGTGGAAGATCGAAGGGCCCCAATGCGCGCTGTCTCCACCGGCCAGCAGTCTGGGCGGCCCGGAGCCGCGCCGGTCGATGCTGAAGGAGTAGATGGCCTGGGCGTTGAAATGCGGGCCGGTGAACTCCCACACCGCCGAACCCCGCCGGCCCTCCTTCTGCCGGGCGAGGAACAGGCCCTTTCTCGTACCTACCGCGAGCAGCACGTCCGCCATGGCGGCACCGCCTTCAAGACGTCGTTGTCTGAGGTACGAACAGTCTGCACCGGCCCACTGACAATGCCTCCGGCCAGCGCGGATGCCCGTCCGAGCCGCGCTGCCCGACACCCGTACGGCGGTACGCCGGTGCGCCGTTCGGCTCCCGCCGCCTCCGTCGTCAGGGTGCCCTCCGACCGGCTGAGCGTGCCGCGCCGCTCCCGTCCGTGCGACCGGGCCTACGGTGCCGACGTGTCGGAGAGATCCCCTTGCTCTTGCTACTCGTCGGATCACTCGTACGAACGGGGTGGCTGCCCGCCGAGGCGCGACCCCCTGTCGCCGCCCTGCCAGGCCTGGAAGCTGCGGGGCTACGGCACCGGTGCGGGGCCTCCGCACGCCGCCGGTGCCCGAGCACCCTGGTTCGCCGTCGGGGTCAGCCGCGCGGACGGTACTCAGGTGGAGGTGGTGGCCGCCGTGGTGGACGGCCGGGTCCACCTCGAAGAGGTGCGGGCCGACCCGCCACTGTCGGCCCAGGAGTTCGCGAAGCTCGCACCCTGCCTCGGCGAGCCGCTGACGAGGGCGTGCCCGTCGGCCATCCGACCGCCGCAGACGGCTCCCACCGTCCGGGCCACGGGCGCCTGCGTACTCCCGCCGGTGCCGCGGCCGGCAGGACCGCAGTCGTCGGTATCGACGCCTCCGCCTTCGCCTCCGCTTCCGCCTTCGGGGCCCCGGACGCACCGTCCGTCCGTGCCGCCTCCGCCCCCGGCGTCCCGACAACCCTCGGACACGCCGCCGCCGTCGACTCCGGTACGGCCATCGGAGTCGCCGCACCCGGAGTCATCGCGCCCGGAGCCACCGCGCCCGGAGTCGCCGCACCCGCCCGTCCGGGGCCGCAGACGGCCACCGGCCCCCCGTGGCCGGGCGGCCCTGCGTGTGGCGGCCGAGGCGTACACCGCGGCCCGGGAGCGGGGTCAGGACCCCGTGCTGGCCGTCATGCGGGTCACCGGGCGCAGCAGGCGCAGATCGCTGCGCGTCATCGCGAGCGCTCGTGACGCGGGGCTGCTGAGCCCGCGCCACGCCCGCCGCTGAGCGGCGGACATCGACGCGGCGTACCGGACCGCCGCCCGGCCCACGGGTGCGCCCGAGTGCGGGCCGCCCGAGCGGATCACCTGGGCGGGTCCGCCGGGCTGCCGGACTCGTCGTCGTCCACAGGCGTCAGCGCGGGTTCCGGAACACGGCCTGTCCGCGCCGGACTGCGAGGTCGCCGTCGCCGTACGACCGTCGGGGACCGTGCCGCCTTCGACGTCGCCTGGGGGAGCGACGGTGGTGGTGCCCAACTGCACTGGTAGCGTCGCCCCTTGGATGACGGGGGAGGATGACAGCGCGTGACATCGACTGCGTTCGCCATCGGCGGGGATCTGGAAGTACGGCGGCTGGGGTTCGGGGCCATGCACTTGCCGACGGAACCAGGTCCCGCCCGCGAGACCTCTCTCGCGGTGGCCCGACGGGCTGTCGAGCTGGGCATCACCCTGATCGACACCGCCCATCTGTACGGCGGAGGCGCCAACGAGGAACTCCTGGCCGAGGCCCTCCACCCCTACCCGGACGGGCTGCTGATCACCACCAAGGTCGGCGTCGCCCGATCGGGCCCCTCAGGTGAGTGGAAGCTCGACGGGCGGCCGGCCGTCCTGCGCGATCAGGTCGAGCAGGCTCTGCGCCGATTGCGGGTCGAGCGGATCGAGCTGCTTCAGCTGCACCGGATCGACCCCGAGACACCGCTCGCCGACCAGGTCGGCACGCTGCGGGACCTGCGGACCGAAGGCAAGATCGGCCGGATCGGGCTGTCCGAGGTCACCGTCGACGAACTCGACCAGGCTCGGGAGATCGTCGATGTCGCGAGCGTGCAGAACCGGTACAACCTGCTCGACCGCGAGCACGAGCCCGTGCTCGCGGTCTGCGAGGCGGCAGGGATCGCCTTCCTGCCGTGGCGTCCTGTCGCCTGGGGGGATTCGGGGACGGAGGCGGAGGTCGCCGCCGTGGCGGCCGATGTCGGCGCCACCCCCACCCAGGTCGCGCTCGCCTGGCTCCTCGGCCACTCACCGGTTGTCCTCCCGATCCCCGGCACCGCCCGGATCGATCACCTGGAGGAGAACCTCGCCGCCGAATGCCTCGAACTGGCCCCGGTCCACCGTGATCGCCTCGACCGCCTGGGCGAAGCGGCATAGGGCTCGCTCCTCGGTCATGACCGAAGCCAGCTGGGCGCAATCCGGCCGCTGCCCCGGTGCGCCGGCCGGCGACGGCGGTGGTGGGGAGATCCGGCGGCTACTTCGGCGGGTTCAGCTTGCGGAAGTACGTCCAGCTGGTTTCGTTCGGCTCGCTCCACTTCTCGGGGGCATGGGCGAACTCCGGGTGGTGGTCGGCGATGTAGGCGCGGGTGCGCTCGGGGACCTCGGCGTACGAGCCGAGCTTGCTGCCTCGGCAGTGGAAGGTGAGGCCGCCGGGCTGCCGGCCGCGAGCCATCCATGGGAGCCACGGGGACATCCGGGTCCACGACATGGTGGCCGGGATACTGGGCGCGCTGCCGGCGAGGTCGGCGCGGTCGGCGAAGAACTGGAAACACTCCAGGGCCCTGTATGTGTCGCCCGCGGAGTGGACGGGGTACTCGGCAACCGGCAGCGGTGACGGATAGGAGAGCGGAATCTCCAGGCTGAAGCAGATCTGCTCGCCCAGCTCGGTCGTCGGGATCGGGAAGGGGCGCCACTTCTGGTTCGCCGGGTCGTTCCAGATGTGCACCACCGGCAGGTCCTGCCAGGTCTCCAGGATCTCGCGGCCGACGGGATCCAGGAAGAACGCGGCCTCCCGGGTGAGCAGTTGGTAGGCGTCCGGACCGGAGTCGGCATCCTGGACCAGACGTGCGACGTTGAGCCCTTCGAAACCGAAGACGCGCTGGTAGGGCTCGTCGGGGGCCCAGGAGTAGACGTCTCCCGACCACCAGTATGTGACCTCCTCGCCGTCGAGCGAGGCGCGGGTGCGGGCGAAGGAGCGGAGCAGTTGTGCCGGTGTCGTCATACGGACCACTCTGCACGTGTCCGCCGCCCCGGGTGGAGGCAAGCGCCTGGTCCGGGTGGGAACAGCCGGAAGGAGACGCGCCGTGGCGGGCCCCGTGTGTCACCCGCCACCCGAACCGGACCTGGCCCCCTGAGCACATGACTCCGCGCGACAACGGATGGTTCGGTCCAGAACCGCACGGACCGAGCTCCAGTGCCACCAGACAACTGATCCTCGGCAAGCCACAACCAATGGTTGTGCGCCCTTAGGGTGATCTCGTGGACACCGAGGCATTGCGATCGTTCGTCCGGGCGGCCGAGCTCGGGCAGTTTCGCCAGGCGGCCGATGAGCTGGGCGTGACGCAGCAGGCAGTCTCCAAGCGCATTGCCGCTTTGGAGCGCGAGTTGGGAGTCCGGCTGTTCGCACGTACCGCACGAGGGGTCGAGCTGACGCTCGACGGTCAGGCGTTCCTGCCGCACGCGCGGAGCATCGCCGCGGGGGTCGAGCGCGCCATCACCGCCGTCAGGCCGGGCTCGCGGGCCCTGCGGATCGACGTTCTCGGCCGGCGCAGCGCGCAGGCCGTGGTGCTGCACGACTATTGGCGGGCGCATCCGGAAACCGACCTCGACGTGGTGACCCTCAGGGTCGACGACCCACGTATCGCCGTCGCCGCCGTCGAAGCGGGCGAGATCGACGCCTCGTTCCGTACCGTCACCGATCCGGCGGTGCTGCCGCCCGACGTGCACATCATGCACGCGTTCGACTCGCCGCTGGAACTTCTCGTCGGCCCGGGGCATCCGCTCGCCTCCGCCCGAAGACTGACACCGGCGCAGCTGCGCAAGCACCGGATCTGGGTGCCGGGTATCGCGCCCCGGAGCGAATGGGCGGAGTTCTACGATCAGCTCGCCACCGACTTCGACCTGCGCATCGACGCGGCAGGCCCGCACTTCGGGGACGAAGTGCTCCTGGACACCCTCGCGGAGTCCGCGGACGTGGCCACCCTCGTCGGAGCACGCGACCGGTACATCTGGCCGGCCGACCACGACCTGCGCCGCATCCCTGTCGTGGATCCGACCCTCGTCTACCCCCTCTCGCTCGTCCTCCCCGGAACCAATCCCCACCCAGGGCTTTCTGGAATCACCGCCCACCTCGAAAGCCTGCCCAGGGCCCCCGAGCCGGCCTGGCTCCCGCCCTGGGCAACGACTCCACGGCACGGCGAGAGGGGCACTCCGACCGCCCGCGGGACCCGTCCCCGAGCAAGGTGACCCGACCGGCTGCCGACAGCAGCCTCCATCAGCGCCTGGTGAGTCCTGCTCGACCGCCGGCGCACCAGGAAAGGAGCGCGGCATGTCCAGTGACCGTCTCATGCGCATACACAGCCCCGAGTTCCGAGCCATGGCGGAGCGGGTCCTGGAGGTCACCGAACTCACCTCCCGTCTGAACGCCCTGCCCTTCGCGGACGAAGGGGGCAAGACGGACCTGTTCGAGAAGATCCTCGGCAGACCGCTGCCGGCGAGAGCCACGATCTATCCGCCCTTCTACACCGACTACGGTCTCCATCTCGACCTCGCCGAGCGCGTGTTCATCAACCAGAACTGCACGTTCCTGGACTACGCCGGTATCCGGCTCGGCGAGCGTGTGATGGTCGGTCCGAAGGCCACGTTGATCACCGTGGGTCACCCGGTCGATCCCGAGGAGCGACGGGGGTGGTTGAGCGGCGCGCCCATCGACGTGGCGGACAACGTGTGGATCGGCGCGGGCGCCACGATCCTGCCCGGCGTCAGCATCGGCCGTGATGCCGTGGTGGCCGCCGGCGCGGTGGTGGCCGACGACGTCCCTGCGGCGAGCCTGGTCACCGGTGACAAGGCAACCGTGCACCGACAGTGGTGACGGCCTCTGCTGCCTCTTGCCGACACCACTGCGCAGTGTCGCTCGACGCGGCGGCGCCAGTGCGTCCACGAGGAGCTGCCGCCGATCGTCGGCCGGTCTACCGGCGCTCCCGCGCGCCGTGCGGCTCCCGGCTCGCTTCCCAGCCGCACGGTCGCAGCCGCTCCAGGTGCCGGACGCGCGCAGCGGGTGACGCCTCCAACGGTCCTCCTCGTGCCTTGTCCGGCGGTATCCCCCGTTCCCATTTGAGGCCGTACCGGGCGAACAGCTCCCCCCGGAGTCTCTCCAGCGGCATCGGCGCACCGGGCAGCAGTGCCGCGACGACGGCTCCCATCAGATTGGCGCGCAGCAGTGGGTAGTCGGTGTCCGGGTCGGGGGACCCGTACCGGGCCACGGTGGTGCGCAGCAAGAACGCCAGCCGCTGCTGCTCGTCGCACTGGACGAACCCCTCCTGCTGCAGGATGCCGGCCATATGGGCGCGCATCAGCACCGGTTGGTCACGCGCGAGCCCCAGTACCGCGTCGATGGCCCGGGCCAGCATCTCCTGTCCGCTGTCCGGACCTTCGGGCCGGGGCCCGCGCTCCAGGGCCTCGGCGAGGGTGAGATGCATCAGCCGGTGCACCGCCGACTGGAACAGCTGCCGCTTTCCTGGGAAGTAGTACGAGATCAGACCGCGTGCGGAGCCCGCCCGGTCGGCGATCGCCCCCAGCGTCGTCGTCTCGTACCCGCGCTCCGCGACCAGCTCGACCGTCGCCTGAAGCAGGCGCTCGCGCGAGCGTCGGCGCAACTCTTCATTGACCGATGCGCTCCGGGGGGACATGCTGTAACTCCTGCGTTGACTGGCTGGCAGCCAATATACTCAGCACGGCTTCGGGTGTTCGCGTCCCATGGAGTTACGGAGCACGGACGCCCGGCACAGCGGCCGGTATCGGGGCGACGCGGGGGATCGCCCCGGTATCGGCGTCGACCCGGCACAGCCGGCGGGCAGACCGGTGAGAGTCGGCCGAGCTGCCGACAGCGGCAGCCGCAGGCCTGACTCTAGAGGACCCGCGGCTTCCCAACACCCCTCCCGCAGCCCTCACTTTCTCCTGCCGTCGCCCGGCCGACGGCCCGCGGGTACGTTGGTGCGCGCGCGGCGGACGGTCAGGACGCACGCGGCGACGACGTATCGAGGGTCATCGAGGGCAGGGGAGAGCCATGACGGACGGGCCGGTATCGGACGCCACGGAGATCGACGACACGGTGCCGCACTCGGCACGGATCTGGAACTACTGGCTCGGCGGCAAGGACTTCTACGACGTCGACCGGCAGGTGGGCGACGAGATCGCACGCACCAACCCCGGCATCGTCGACACCGCCCGCGCCCAGCGGGCCTTTCTGTGCCGCGCGGTCCGCCATCTCGCCGGGGAGGTGGGCATCCGGCAGTTCCTCGACATCGGCACCGGCCTGCCCACCGTCGACAACACCCACGAGGTCGCTCAGCGCATCGCCCCCGAGGCGCGCGTCATCTACGTCGACCACGACCCGCTCGTCCTCACACACGCGCGCGCCCTGCTGACCAGCTCCCCCGAGGGCGTCACCCACTATCTCGACGCGGACCTGCGCGAGCCGGACACCATCCTCCAGGGCGCGGCCGAGACGCTCGACTTCGACCGGCCCGTCGCCCTGATGCTGCTCGGCGTCGTCGCACACCTCACCGACGACAGCGCCTATGACGTCGTGTCCCGGTTGATGGCGGCCCTCCCGTCCGGCAGCCACCTGGTCTTCAGCGACTCGGCCGAGGTCGTCAACCCCGAGGCGGTGCGCGCCATGGTGCGCCAGTGGAACCGCACCAGCGACAACCCCCGGGTCAACCGCAGCCGCGAGCAGATCCTCCGGTTCTTCGACGGCCTGGAGATCCTGGAGCCGGGGCTGGTGTCGGTCACCCGCTGGCGTCCCGAAGCGCTGCCCTTCGGCGAGCCGGAGGAGGTCGACAACGTGGGCGCTGTGGCCCGAAAACCCTGAACGCCCGGGCGAACCGGGTGAGCACACCCCGGCGAACGCCCGGGAACGGCCCTGCAGCCTCGCTGAGGGCTCCGCGCTACCCCCTGCGGCCCGCGGGGGCGGGCAACCGCTCTCCGGGCCGCAGAGCGGCCCACGTCGCCGTGGACGCCAGTGCCACCGCCGTACCCAGCAGCACGCCCACCACCGTGTCCGTCAGCCAGTGCACGCCCAGCCAGACGCGGGTGAACGAGACCCCGACCACGCTGACCGCCGCGACGACGAGGGCCGACCGCCACCACACGTCGGCCGACGACGCGCCCCGCTCATGCCACAGCCACAGCAGCAGCACGCACACCAGCGCGGCCGTCATCGCGTGCCCCGACGGCATCGCGGCGTACTCGGCCGAGTCCACCGGGTCCCGCCAGCGTGGCCGTTCCCTCCCGAGCGCCGCCTTCGTCCCCTGCTGCACGCCCGAGCCGACCAGCGCCGTGCCCGCCGCCCAGTACGCCAACACACGCTCCCCGCGCCAGACCAGCAGGCCGAACACCACCGCCAGCAACAGGCGGAACGTCCACGGGTCCCACACCCAGTCGGTGAGGATCCGCATGGTCCGGGTGAGCGCCGGATGTTCCACCGCGACCGTGTGCAGTCCGGAGGCCGTGTTCCGGTCGAGAGCGGCCAACGGCTGCCACGGGAGGAGCGCGAGGACGATCAGCAGGACGGCGGCGGCACCGAGCGTGGCGGCCGCCCCGGCCTGCCACACGCCGGGCGGACTCGGGCGGGTCGCATTTCGCATGTGCCGATCATCACCCCCGACACCCGGGAGAGCACAACTCCCGGGCGCGCCCCCGGCGGCCTGCCCTCGTGCACCCCTTCCGGGACCGGATGCGTGCCGCTGCCGGGCCGGACGTCAGCGCAGTGCGGACAGACCGGGAGCGAACGCCACGAGTACCGGGACGACCGGCACCAGTGAGGCCATCGCGGTCATGCGCAGCCTGCGGCTGACCGACAGCCGCGGGGCGGGAGCGAGCAGCCGGTGCACCCGCTGCGGCACCATCGCCACCGGAGTCGGGCAGGGGCCGAAGACCCCGCGCCCCTCGTTGAGTTCCACCAGCGCCAGCGCGATCGTCAGTCGGCCGTAGCGGCGCGACGCGGCGTCGTCGGCGGCCAGCTCGACCAACCGGTGCACCTGGTCGCGGAATCCCGCGAAGACCGGCACCCGGGAGAAGCCGGCGGCCAGCGCGGACGAGCAGTGCAGCAGCCAGTCGTGACGCGCCCTTGCGTGGCCCTGCTCGTGCTCCAGTACAGCGTCCAGTTGGCGCCCCTTGAGTCGCCGCAGGGCGCCTGTGGTGATGACCAACTGCGGTGTGGTGCCCGGCAGCCACCAGGCGTCCGGCTTCTCGTCCTCCAGGACGAGAAGCGGCTCACCGGGCGAGGCGTCCTCACCCGGCAGTTGCGGCGCCCGCTCCCGCAGCTCCGCACGTCGCTTGCGGCGCCGGGCCCGCGCGTCCCTGATCTCCCGCAGCAGCATCGCGCCCGTCCAGGCGCCCCCGCATGCCAGCAGCACACTCAGGGCCCCGGACCACGGTGTGTACGCGCTGGCGGTGTACGCCTCCGCGACGCCGTTCGGTGCCCCCGCGAAGACGTGGCTGCGCACCACCGTGAAGGCGGCCGCACCGGAGAGGGCCATGGCCAGCAGACAGCA
The DNA here is from genome assembly GCF_017676345.1 of Streptomyces smyrnaeus. GTDB lineage: Bacteria > Actinomycetota > Actinomycetes > Streptomycetales > Streptomycetaceae > Streptomyces > Streptomyces smyrnaeus. Next base: position 40,930 of record NZ_JAFFZM010000022.1, read on the forward strand.
GAGCAGTACCGCACCGACCACGCACTGCCACACCCACAGGGCGAGCACCGGTTCCCGGTCGGGCCACGAGCTGCGGGTCAGTACGCGCGGCGCGAGACCCGCGGCGAACAGGGCGAGCACCATCAGCGCGAGCGGGACCGTCATGCCGCTCAGCCTAAGAGGCCGTTACGAGACAGTGATACGTCTGACAGTGGAGAAGTGACGCGGCTCACTGCGCCGCGGCGTTTGGCGCTGCCGCGTGCCCGCCGCGGGCGACCCGGCTCCAGCGGTGGGGAGCCGCTGCTCAGACCGTCAGCAGCATGGCGAACATTCCCGCTCCCATGGCCACTCTGCAGCCCGCGGCGACTCCGGTGCGCCGCACCACCGGCGGCGCCACGGCCCTGGTGCCGCCGTGGTGGCCCGCCAGGGCCGGCCGGCCCGCTCCGGTGGCAGCGGGCATCAAGCGCGTACCCGTCCACAGCACGTACGCCGCGAAGTACGCCAGCAGCGCTCCCGTCACCACGGGCACACCACCGGCTTCGGCGTGATGTGCGCCCGCCCCTCCCGCCGGGGCGCCGAGTGCCATGGCGAGTGCCATGTAGACCATCGCCGCGCCGCCGAGCAGATGGTGCAGCTGCTGCGCGCAGGACGTGCTCCCGTGCCGTCCGGTCGCCATCAGCATCAGCCACAGCTCGCGCATCAGCAGCACGCCGAAGACCGCGGTGAAGGCCCATGCCGAGGCCTTGTGCAGCGTCGGCGTCCCACCCCACAGCACGGGTACGGCCATGGCCGCCATGGCGAATCCCATCGCCGCCTCGCTCCGTGCCTCCGCCTGCTGTCCGCACCCGGCGCCGCGCGCCCGCAGTACGCAGGAGAGACCCGTCACCGCGCAGAGCGCCACCAGCAGCCACCCGACCGTGGCAGGGCCGTGCATCCGCTCACCCCCTCGCTCGCGGGGATGCTGCCCGCCCTCGCACCGCACACGGGAGCGCACGGGTGCAACGAGGGCGCGTCGGCGGCGGGGCGCTCGGCGGGGCCGCTGCCGCTCAGCGGGGCCGGGGTGCGGTGTGTCCCATCATCTCGGTGGCCTCCAGCAGCGGCATGCCGAGGTCCCGGTGCAGGATGCGGGCGTCGTCCGCGTGGTCGGGCAGGAACGAGTGGTCGCGGCGCCCGGTCCGGCTGTCGCCGCTCTCCTGCTCACCGTCCTTCTGCTCACCGTCCTCCTGCTGCTCGTCGCGCTCCGCCGCCGCGCGCACATGGGTGCGGATGTGCCGGGTGAGGAGCCGCCAGGCGTAGGCGTTGGTGTGCGGGCTGCGCAGAGCCTGGTCCCACTGGTCGGCCAGTTCCGCGAAGGCCAGCCGTACGGCGGTGTCCGCCTGCCGCGCATCGGCCAGGCGGCTGTGCGCGTACGCGAGATACCGTTGCCGGTAAAGAGCGCAGAAAGCAGCGAACTCCACCGGCACATCTCGTTCGGGCTCCGGAGCGCCCGGCTTCCGGCCGGTCTCCGGGCGCACCGAATGTGCGGTGCAGTGGTGTTCGCACGGCAAGGGCATACGAACGCTCAACGTTCTCTTCCCCTCCCATTCCCTCCGTTGCGGTCCCCCTACTGCCGGAAGTTACAGCTCAGGACGGGCCGTACGCTACGAGCTTCTGCCGCGTGCAAATTCATCGGCAATTGCACGAGCAGCCGCCATGAACGGGAGACGCCAGCACGTCGAACTGCCGGGCGAGGAAAAGCCCTGTCTTCTTTCTCCTGTGATCGAAGTTGATCACCTTCGGTGGGTGCTGAGACCGTTCTCGATGCCTCATCTGTTCACTTGCCACAATCCCGGCTGTGAAGGCGGGAGAGGAAACCATCGGGGTACGTTGCGTGAATTTCACTCGTCAGAGTGGCGAACCGGTACGGCGTCCGAATCCCCCGCAATGTCCCCCACCGGCCGCCCCGGCAGCTGCAGCCGGATCGCCGACCGGCACGCGGTCGTGTTGAATTGGAGTCCGCCGTCGAAAGGTTGGAGGTCGCTGTCAGCAGGGGTTCGGCTGCCGACCCGACGGGTGCGCGAGTGCCTGGCCCGGTGTGGCCGGGCACGGACCACCTCCGACCCGAGCGGCGGCAACGGCCCGCCGGGGCCTTGGGCTGAGAACTGTCCGTGTTCTGATCGGTTTGGTGTGTGGGGGGTTTTGGTGTCGGTTCCGGGTGTGGGCCCCGAGGGCGCGGGCGACGGTGTGCTGGTGGTGGCGGGCGTCGGCGGCGGGCTGATGGACGTCGGCGTCGTGGTGGCAGGCCTGGGCGGAGTGTCCTGGAGCGCGGCACTGGCCGGAGCCGGCGGTGAAGCCGTCGGCGGCAGAGGCGGTACGGGCGTCGTCGAACTGGTGGGCCCGGTCGACCCGCAGATGGTGCTGGCACGCGTGCGCCTGGTCGCCGGGGTGTCGGGTCAGCTTCTGGTCGTCATCGTCGGGGAGCTGCGCAAGGACCCGCGCAAGGGCGGACTGCACATCGGGCTCGGTGCGCCCGGCCAGCACTCGGCAGCGGTGCGCTACAGCGGTCTGCCCTGGGAGTGGCTGATAGGCGAGTTGGCCATAAGGCCCCCCAGGGCGACGACGGTCCTCCTGGATGTGGCGGCGGAGTCGGGCACCTGGGAGGCGATCCAGGCGAGCGGCTTGCCACAGGCCCCGGGCGTCGGGGTCTTCGGCCGAGTGGTGCGGCACAACCGGGAGTCGAAGTGGCGGCGGCTGCGGGGCGGCAACGAGCCGGTCGAACCGGTATACCTCCAAGAGTGTGTGCGCCTGTGGCGCGCGGGCGGCCGGTTGCCCTTCGCGGAGCTGCACGAGCGGGCCGCGGCCGTCTCCGGTACGACGGAGAACGAGCAGGCGCTGTTCGTGGCCTCGGCCACGGCCACCGCGGGCTTTCCCGCCCCGGCCTCGGATCCGGCGTCCGCTCCGGTTGCGGCGCAGGGAGCGGACCTGCCCAACGGCCACCACCCCGGGGCAGCGCCCGCCCGGATCGGCTGGGAGCCCCAGGCCCACCCCGACCTGCCGGCCGAGTGGCAGCGCGGGAACGACCAGCCGCAGCCCGCTGGGGCACCGACCCCGTACGCACCGTCCGCACCGGCGCCGGCCACGCCCGAGAACGGCGCCCCGGGCGCGCCCGAGAGCGGCACCGACCCCTGGCACCGGACCGGGCCGCCACCTGCGGCGGCCCGGCCCGCCGACGCTCGACCGCCGGTGGCGGCCCCTGCCCCGCGTACCCAGCCGGTGGAGGACCCGCACGAGACGATCATGGCTGCCGCGCGGGCAGGCCGCCACCAGGAGGCCGAGGCGCTCGCGGCCGCCTGGGAGGACGCCGCCGAGCGCACCGAGGGCCCCGGCTCGGAGGGAGCGCTGCACTGGGTCGAGGTCCGAGCCGACCTCGCCCGCCTGGCCGGTTCCCCGGCCCGCAGCTGCGAACTGTGGCTGCAGGTCGCCCGGGGCCGCCTCGAACGAGGTGAGGCGGAGAACGCCCTGGAGGTGGAAGGCGCCGTCGACCGTGCTCACCACCAGTGGCAGTCGCTGGACGACGAGGACCTGGCCCGCGAACTGGCCCCCGAACTGGTGCTCCTCCGCCGCCGGGTCCCCGGCCGCCAGCCCGGCGCGGTGCGGCTGGTCGAGGAACGCGCGGAGCGGCTGCTGGGCGGCGTCGAACAGTGAGGTCGAACAGCAACCGGACGGGGACAGCCCCAGGAGTGGCACCGGTTGGTCCTTTCGCAGCAGCCCCGGACCGGCCGTCCAGCCACCCGGGGGCGTCTTCAGGACGCTGGGTCCCGCACTGTCCGTGACCCTCCGAAGGAGCGCACATGTCCCGTCGCACCGCACTGACGCTGGCGACACTGTTCGCGGCGACTGCTCTCGCCGTGCCCCCCGCCGCGGCCGCCGACGCGCCCGCCCCGAAGTCCGGCGAGCTGACCTCGCGTGAACAGGCGGCGCTCCAGATCGCGGAGCAGGCCCTGGGCAAGATTCTGGGCGGAGCCGTCACCCTGGGCGGCCACTGACGGCCGGCCCGTGCCGCGCGGGGGCTCGCCGGCCCGGTGCCCCGCGTTCGGACGCCCGCGCTCGGTGCCCCGCGTTCGGACGCCCGCGCTCGACGATCAGGCGGCCGTGGCCGGCGCCGGCCGGGCGGGGGAGGGCCGGGTTCGGGGGCGGCGCTGTCGGAGGGCCCGGGTCCGGTTTCTCCCTCCGAGCCGCCCCTCCATGATCAGTGAGCCGATTCACCGTGAGATGATCTTGCGCCGTCTGCCCTCTACACGGACGCTTGATCCGCTCGTACTGTGGCAGTTGTCACCGCGTCAACTCCCCGCCCCGAACGGAGATTGCGACTCACCGTGTCTGTTTCCGAGCCTTTGATTCTCGACCCCACCGGCAGTGACCCGCACGGTGAACACAAGGCCCTGCATGAACGCGGCCCGGCAACCCGGGTCGACCTGCTGGGTGTCACCGCCTGGTCGGTGAGCGACCCCGCACTTCTCAAGAAACTGCTCACCGGCCCGGACGTCTCCAAGGACGCACGGCAGCACTGGCCGCAGTTCGCCGAGACCGCCCCCACCTGGCCGCTGGCACTGTGGGTCGCGGTGGAGAACATGTTCACCTCCTACGGCAGCGACCACCGCAGACTCCGCCGGATGGTGGCGCCGTCCTTCAGTGCGCGGCGTATCGCCGCCCTCACCGAGCGGGTCGAACGCATGGTCGACGACCTGCTGGACGGACTGGAGCGCACGCCCGAAGGAGAAGCGGCGGACGTGCGCGAGCTGTTCGCCTACCCGCTGCCGATCCAGGTCATCTGCCACCTCATGGGGGTGCCGGAAGAGCGCCGTGAGGGCTTCCGCGAGTTGGTCGACAACGTCTTCGCCACCACCCTCACCCCCGAGGAGGCCGCGGCCAACACGGCCAGCCTGTACGGGGTGCTCGACGACCTCATAGCCGAGAAGCGCGAGCGGCCGGGCGAGGACATGACCTCGCTCCTCATCGACACCCGGGACGAGGAGGGAGACGGCTCCGCGCTCACGGAGGCCGAGCTGCGTGACACGCTGCTGCTGATGATCAGCGCGGGCTACGAGACCACGGTCAACCTCCTCGACCAGGCCATCACCGTGCTGTTGACCCACCCCGAGCAGATGGCGCTGGTGCGCGAGGGCCGTGTCGGCTGGTCCGACGTGGTCGAGGAGACCCTCCGGTTCGAACCGGCCGTCAAGCACCTGCCGCTGCGCTTCGCGGTACGCGACATCGAACTGCCCGACGGGCAGGTCATCAGCAAGGGCGAGCCGATCCTCGCCTCCTACGCGGCCGCCAACCGGCACCCGGACTGGCACGGGGAGACTGCCGACGTCTTCGACCTGACGCGCACGGCACCCGGCCCGGAGCACCTGGCCTTCGGCCACGGTGTGCACTTCTGCCTCGGTGCGCCTCTCGCCCGACTGGAAGCCACCACGGCACTTGAGAAGTTCTTCGCCCGTTTCCCCGATGCCCGACTCGGGGTCCCGGTGGAGGAACTGCGCCCCGTCCCGTCCCTCATCAGCAACGGCCACCAGACGCTGCCGGTGGTGCTGCGCCCGGGGCCGGCCGCCGGCTGACCCCTCGCTCTGCGGGAGGCCCCTCTCTCTGCGGAAGAGGGGCCGGTCTCTCTCTGCGGGAGGGAGCAGGCCCCGGAGTCCCGGTCGGCTCCGCTTCCTAGCCGTCGCTCCCGGCGGCGTCGCCCTCGTCACCGGTGCGGCGCCGCCGGGCGAGCAAGGTCGTGCCCGCGACCACGAGGCCGACGGCCACCACCTTGGCCGCGCCGTGCAGATGGGTGAGCTCGTCCTGGGAGTCGAAGCCGCCGAGGAAGAGCGCGAGCCCGGCCCCGACGCCGAGCAGGATCAGTACGACACCGCCCACAGGTCCCGTTCCGGCCCACCAGGGGGCGGCGTCGGCCTGCTGCTGGGGGCGCTGCTCGGACTGCTCGTCGGTCACGCGGTTCTTCCTCTCCTCGGCACGGTTTCGTACGGCTGTGCGCGCCTGTGCTCCGCTTACGCCGTTCACGGCGCGGTCGGCGGGGTGGCGGTCGGGGTGCGGCGGTCAGCTTCCGCTGCCGGGCGAGAGCGGGCCGATCTTCGGCACCGACGCCTCGCCCGTGGCGGTGACGGGGCCGCCGGACCAGTCGACCCGGAGCGGGGCCCGCTGGTCGGGCGGGGTGAGCAGGACGGCGTCCGGAGTGACCGTCCGGGTGCCCGTCATCTGCGGGTTGGCGTACGACAGCGGCGCCCACGCGCTCGCCCCGGAGGAGAGTTCGATCGCCTGCGAGCTGCTGCCCTCCCGCTCCGGGGGGACGGAGACCTGATCACCGGCAGCGTTGATGAAGGCGAATCCCGGAAAGCCGTGCACCGTGCAGGTCCGGCCGGAACTGTTGGTGAAGACGAGCGCGTAGTGGTTCTGGCCCGCTCCCGGCCTGTTGGGGCCTATGGACGCGTTCAGTTCGGAGGCGGTGCACGCGGAACCCGGGGCGCCGGAGCCGGGCTGCGTGCCGTTCCCGCCGATGTCACCGCTGTCGCCACTGCCGCCGGAACCGCCCGAGGTGCCGGCTGAGTCGGCCGGTCGTCCGGAGCCGCCCGAGGTCGCCTCGGAGGACGACGCGGCGCCGCCCTTCGACTTCTTCTTCGCATCGCCGTGGTCGCTCTTGCCCCCGCTGCTGCCCTTCTGCTTCTCGGGCGGGGTGACGCCGGCCGGGGCTGCGTCACCGTCGACCCGGCGCGGCTTCGAGGCGGCGTTGTCCTTCTCACCGCACCCGGCCAGCAGGACACCGGCCGTCAGCAACATGACGGCAACGGCCGCGGGTCTCGCCGGGCGCCGGACGCGGCAGCCGGACCGCGCGTACCGGCCGGGGCCCTCGCCGGTGGTCTCCCGCTCGCGCCGTCCCGTCACCGTGGTGGCGTGCGTGAGGTCCGCGTCCCGTGCCATTGCTGTCGTTCACTCCCTGTTCGTGCTGTCCCCGCCACCGCGGCCGAGCACAGTCTTGGACGGCGGGCCGGAGGGAAAAGTTCACGGTGATCGAAGATTTTTCCGGATCCCCCCACGGCACCCTAAGGGGGGACCGGCGATCCCCTGACAACTGCTGCCTTCCTCCCGTTCCCCGGCCGCCGCACCGTTGTGGTGCAGGCAGGTACGCACCACCGAACGGAGAACACGGCATGACACGCATCGCCCTCATCACCGGCGCCAACCGCGGACTGGGACGCAGCGCGGCGCTGCACCTCGCCGAGGCGGGCACCGACGTACTGCTCACCTACCGCTCGCACGCCGACGAGGCCGAGGCCGTCGTCGCGCAGATCCGGGTCATGGGCCGGACGGCGGTCGCGCTGCCGCTGGACGCCTCGGACACCGCCGCCTTCCCGGACTTCGTCGAGACCGTGCGCGGCGCACTCAAGGAGAACTGGGACCGCGAGGACTTCGACATCCTGCTCAACAACGCCGGCCACGGCGTCCAGAAGCCGTTCGTCCAGACCACCGAAGAGGAATTCGACGGGCTGATGAACGTCCATGTCAAGGGCGTCTTCTTCCTCACCCAGGCGCTGCTGCCGCTGCTCAGGGACGGCGGCCGCATCCTGAACACCTCCACCGGACTCACCCGTTTCATCGCTGTCGAGACCTCGGCGTACGCTGCCGCGAAGGGTGCCGTCGAGGTGCTCACCCGCTACCTCGCCAAGGAACTGGGACCGCGCGGCATCTCCGTCAACGCCATCGCGCCGGGCGCCACCGCGACCGACTTCGGCGGCGGTACCGTCCGCGACAGTGAGGCGGCCAGGACCTCCCTCGGCTCGGTCACGGCGATGGGCAGGGTCGGGGAGCCCGACGACATCGGTGCCGCTACCGCGGCGCTGCTCGACGAGGGCACGTCCTGGATCACCGGACAGCGCGTCGAGGCGTCGGGCGGCATGCTGCTGTAAGCGGCGGCCGGGCGGTCCCGGGCGGCCCAGCGGGAAGAACGCGATCGAGGAACGAGGGAAGAGGGAGCGTCGGACCGTGGACCGAGCACAGCTCGCGGACTTCCTGCGTACACGCCGGGAGGCTCTGCAACCGGAGGACGTGGGCCTGCCCCGCGGTCCGCGCCGTCGAACCACGGGGCTGCGGCGTGAGGAGGCGGCGGCCCTGAGCGGTATGTCCAGCGACTACTACAGCCGGCTGGAGCAGCAGCGCGGTCCGCAGCCGTCCGAACCGATGCTGGCGGCGATCGCCCGCGGGCTCCATCTGTCGCTCGCCGAGCGCGACCATCTGTTCCGTATCGCCGGGCACAACCCGCCCCCACGGACCGGCTCGGACCACATCGCGCCCGGACTGATGCGCATCCTGGGGCGCCTCGACGACACTCCGGCGCAGGTCCTCAACGAGTTGGCCGAGACGCTGTGGCAGACACCGTTGGCCATGGCCCTGGTCGGTGACGAGTCCCGGTTCACGGGAGCGGACCGCAGTATGTACTACCGCTGGTTCGCCCGCCCGGCCACCCGGCTGAGATACGCGGAGGAGGACCATCCGCGCCACAGCAGGTTCTTCGCCGCTGAGCTGCGCGCCGCCTACTCCCGGCAGGGCAGGGGCAGCCGGGCCGAGGCACTGGTGGAACGGCTGCTGGAGACCAGCGAGGAGTTCGCCCAGTACTGGAGCGCGCACGAGGTCGGTGTGCCCAGGGTGGAACCCAAGCGGTTCCACCACCCCGAGCTGGGCGAGATCCAGGTGCACTGCCAGGTGCTCCTCGATCCGGACCAGGCCCAGGCGCTGCTGGTCTACACGGCCACGCCGGGTTCGGAGAGCGACGAGAAGCTCCGCCTGCTGCCCGCCGTCGGCGCCCGCTCCGCACAGGCCGAGATGTGACGCCGACGCCCTTCCCTTCCCGCCCTCGGCTCCCTTGGATCTCGACTTCGATGAGATGAAGCGCGCGCCTCACAGGTACTGCGCCACGCCGTTGCCGAGTGACCAGTCGGCCGACTCGTTCTCGGTCACTGTGATGAACATGTTCCGCGGCTCTGTCCCCGCGTACTGCTGGGCGAGTTCGGCGATCCGCCGGTACAGGGCCTGCTTCTGTGCGGGGGTGCGCCCCGAGCGCATGGTGATCACCACGTAGACGATGCCGTCGTCGCGGTGCACCCCGGGATAGGTGTCGTAGCGAAGCGTGCTGTTGGTGCCGTCGTGGCCGACGAGGACCTGGAAGCGGTCGTCGGGTGGGATGCCGATCGTTTCGACCAGCGCGTCGTGCACGGCCCGGCCGAGCGCGTCGAGTCGTTCCGCGTCGGCCCGCAGTGCGTCGATACGGACAAAGGGCATGGCAGTGGCTCTCCTTCGGTGTGGCGGGCGAGCGCCCGCGGGTGTCGACGTACTGTACATACTAGTAGGTACAGTAATGGCCAGAGGGCTGCGGGATGTCGTCCCGCAGCCCCCTCCGTGCCGTGTCGTGCCGCCCGCCGTGCCGCGCCACGGCACGGCGGGCACTCGGATCACGGGCGTACGGCGGTGACCAGCCAGGCGGAGCTGCGCAGCCGCACCACGCCCTCGGTGTCCTCGTGGCTGCGCAGGAGTTCGACCAGTGCATGGCGGGCCCGCGCGCCGGCCTCCGCGTCCACCTGGCCGAGCAGGTGCCGGCCGGGGCCGGAGTCGAGCAGGAAGTCGGCCGCGTCCTGGGCGCCCTGTCCCCATCTTCCGGCTGCTTCCGTGTGCTCGACGGCGATGTCGGCGAACCCGGCCGGGGTCAGCACCTCGCGGACCCGCGCGGGGTCGGCGAGGGAGAACATGCCCGGCCCGCCCGTCGCGCCGAATTCACCGATGGGCAGGTGGTCGCGGAGTTCGGCGAGTGCCTGGAGCCACTCGTTCTGCTCGGCGTCCGCTGCGCAGATGAACGCGAGTCGGCCGCCGGGGCGCAGTCCGCGGCCGATGTTGGTGAAGGCGGCGACAGGGTCTGCGAAGAACATCACGCCGTAACGGCTGATCGCGACATCGAAGCCGCGTCCGGCCAAGGGGTGGACCTGGGCGTCGCCCTGCTCGAACGTCACGTTGTCGAGCCGTTCCGCCCGTGCGGAGGCCTCCGCACGCTCCAGCATGGGTCCGGAGAGATCGACGCCGGTGGCGTGCCCGTCGGTGGCCCGGCGGGCGGCGAGCCGGGTGGTCGCGCCCGCGCCGCAGCCGATGTCCAGGACCGAGTCGCCGGGTGTGAGGGCCGCGGCGTCCAGCAGTGGCTGGTCGAACCCCTCGTTGACGGCGTCCCAGCGCTCCTGGTTGCGGGCCCAGTGCCGCCCCTCGTAACCGTTCCACGCCTGTGCCTGCTCGCTGTTGACGATCTGCTGCATGGCCAACCTCGACCTCCGGGAAGCTTAGTATGGGCGTGTGCCCAAAGTGTGGGAGCACAGTATGGGCGCGCGCCCATACTGTCCATCCGTCACTGCTCATCCTTCCGAAAGGTCCCTCATGTCCCCTCGTGGCGTGGCCGTCCCCGACATCCGCGAACGCCTCTTCGCCGCCGCCGAACGCGTCGTCGCCCGTGGTGGCCCGGGTGCGTTGACGAGCAGGGCCGTCACCGACGAGGCGGGCTGTTCCAAAGGGATGCTGCACGCCCACTTCGGAGGCGGCCTGGACGAGTTCGTCGCCGAACTGGTCCTCGACCGCTTCTCGCGTACTGCCGCGCTCGCCGCCGAACTGCCGCAACGGGCAGGCCAGGAGACGGTCACCGCGAACCTCGCCGCCGTGGGCACCGCGCTTCTCACCTCGGCGGGCCCGGCCATGGCGGGCCTCGCCGTCACCCGTCCCGGCGCTGCCGCCCGCTTCCGGGACGCGATGGCCGCCGGAGCCCCCGGCTTCGCATCGGTCCAGGAGGCCGTCGCCGCCTATCTGACCGGCGAACAGCGTCTGGGTCGGGTGGCCGCCGAAGCGGACCCCGAGGCTCTCGCGCTCGCTCTGGTCGGCACCGCCCACCACCTTCTGATGACCAGCTGGCCAGGAGCTCCGGACCCCGCCGCGCAGCTCCACCGGGTGATCGCCGCCCTCGCCGCCTCCGGCGCTGCGCGCTGACCCATCCCGCGCATCCGTGATCATCCCGCGCGTCCGTGATCAACTGCCCGGTCTTTGCGGGCAGTTGTCCGATCACCAGGATCACCCTGCCTCACTCGAACCCCTGTTGCCCGGCACGTGAGTTCCGTACTCTGGCCGAGGCACCAGTCACGTTCGAACCGACCGTCTCCCTTCTGACGCCGCATCAGGCGCGGGCGTGCCGAGGCGGGTCGTTGGACAGACAGGGGGAAGGTGTGAGCACAGGGCAGCATGCCGGAAAGACTCCGTTAGCGGGACAGCCCCCGCTGACCGACCAGGAACTGGCAAGCGCACTCAAGGCCGATCTGGCCGTCGTCGAAGACCTCATCCGCGACTCCATCCACTCCGATGCGCCGCTGCTGCGCGAGGCGTCCCGCCACCTCATCGACGCGGGTGGCAAGCGGTACCGCCCGATGCTGACACTGCTCGCCGCCCGGTTCGGCAATCCGGACGACCCGGATGTGCTGCGTGCGGCGGCCGCATGCGAACTCGTGCACGCCGCGGCGCTGTGCCACGACGACGTCCTGGACGGCGCTTCGCTCAGACGCGGACGCACGAGCGTCAACGCGCGCTGGAGCGACGCCGTCGCCATCCTCACCGGGGACTTCCTGTTCGCGCAGGCGTTCCTGCTGCTGGCCACCGTGCCGCAGCAGGAGGCGCGGCTGGAGGTCAACACCTTCGTGCGGCTGGTGACCGGGCAGATCCGGGAGATGACGGGACCCGCCGACGGCGAGGACCCGACCGACTACTACGTCACCATGGTCTCCGACAAGACCGCCTCGCTGCTCCGGGCCTGTGTACGCCTCGGGGCGCTCACCTCGGGCGCGGGCGAGACGGTGGTGCGGGCGCTGGAGGAGTACGGGGACGCCTTCGGAGTCGCCTTCCAGATCTCGGACGACCTGCTGGACCTCTTCGGCCAGGAGGAGCGGTCCGGCAAACGCCAGGGCACCGACCTCCTCAAGGGCGCGCCGACACTGCCGCTGCTGTACGCGCTCAGCGGGACCGGCCAGGACAGCGAGCGGCTGCGCGAAATCCTCGGCCCCGTTCCGGGAACCGGGCGTCGTACCACGCTGACCGCCGAGGAGCGCGCCGAGGCGACCGAGTTGCTCCGCCGCCATCCGGCCGTCGAGCGGACCCGGGAACGGCTCGACGCCTACATCGCGCGTGCTCGCGCCGCGCTGGCACCGCTGTCCGAAGGGCCGGCCAAGGACACCCTCGAAGCACTGTGCGCGGGCGTCGCCCACCGGGCCGGCTGAGCACCGGCAGACACTCGCAGCAGCAGTCCACACCATGGGGTTGCGATCTCTTGACCAGAACAGGCGCGATCCTGCGCGCCACAAGCGTCCGCTTCACAGCGCTGTACTTCCTGCCCTACTACACGGCCCTCGTCGCCGAGGGCCGTGCACGCTGGCAGTGGGTGGCCCTGGGAGCCGTCTACTGGTGCGCGCACGGCCTCGGCACCGAGTCCCTCAACAGGCTCGCCGACCGCACCGAGGACGAGATCAACCGCCCCGAACGCACCGCCCTGTGCCACCGGGCGGGCTTTCCGCTGCTACGGCGCGCGGCACTCGTCGGCTGGGGCACCGTGCTGGTGCTGGACGTCGTGCTGCTGATCGCGCACCCGGACTGGTGGCTGGCGCTGTTCCTCTTCCTCGCCGGCTTCAGCGGCGTCAACTACTCCTACGGGCTGCGCCTGTCCCGCAACCGGTGGCTCGCCCCTCTGCTGCTGACCTTCCACTTCGGCGGCACGTTCGTGATCGGCACCGTGCTGGCGCAGGACCACTGGGACGCGCAGGTGCTGCGCGACTTCGCCGGGTACGGGCTGCCCTTCTTCGCCGTCGGCATGGTGACCCTGCTCGCGCTGGGCGGCGCCAAGGACCTCACCGACCTGGCGGGTGACGCCAGCATCGGCTACCACAGCGCGTGGATCGACCTGCTGCGGCGGCACGGCGCCCGGCTGGCGGCCGCCATGGTCGGCTCCACCTACTTCCTGGTCGCCCTCTTCGTGCTGACCGGTGCCTTCCCGCCGCGCTTTTGGCTGTGGCTGCTGCTGATCCCGGTGGCCGCGGCGCTGGGCCGCTGCCTGTGGCGGGCCGCGACACCGGGGGAGCGGCACGCGACGAGGGAGTTCTTCTACCAGTACTGGGTGCTGTCCCTGGCGGTCGCCGCGCTCTTGTACGCGCCCCGCTGGGAGCTCCTCCCCGGACTCGTGGGCGGCCTCGCCTTCTGGGCCGTCACCACCCAGCGCCTCCACTGGTCCGGCGGAGTCCGCCGGGAGACCGTACGCACCGCGGTCGCCCTGGTACGCGGCGGCCACCCGCGGCGGGGAGGGCCGCCCGCCGGCGCCGAGTACGCACAGGAACGAGAGGAGAGGACCGGATGACGACCCCCAGGACGGAGCAGGAGATACGCGCGGTCGTACGGGAGACCGCGCTGCGCATCTTCGAACTCGAACCCGAGGAACTGGCCGACGAGACCGACTTCGAGACGGCCGGCGGCGACTCGCTGCTGCGCCTGGAGCTGGTCGCCGCCCTCCGCGACCGGCTCGGTGTGGAGTACTCCGTCGCCGACGAGACGGAGATGACCTCCGTGAAGGCGGCGGTGGAAGTCACCCGGCGCGCACTGGGGGTGTGAATGCGGCAGGGCCTCGCCCGTCGGGTCGTCGTCACCGGCGTCGGAGTCGTCTCCGCGCTCGGTGTCGGCGCCGAGGAGTTCTGGGCCGCCGCCCGCCGGGGACACGTGGGCACCGGAGACGTCACCCTCTTCGACACCGGCGACTGCCTCACCCACCGGGGCGGTGAGATCCGTGACTGGACCCCGCCCTGGCCCGACGAGGCGTACGGGCACGGCCCGCTGACCCGTAGCGAGTCCTTCGTACTGGCGGCCACCCGGATGGCGCTGGCCGACGGCGGACTCGCGGACGGGCACGGCCGGCTCACCGGACCGTACGACGACACCCGGGTGGGCGCCTCGTTCGGCATCGTCGTGGGCAACAGGCCGGGGATCGAGGCCCCGTTGCGGGCGGCGCACCTCTCGGAGCAGGACGCGGGCACGCCACCGGGCCCCGCGTCGCACACCGCCCCGTCCCAGCCGTGGCACCGCCGCACGCCCCCCGCGCACAACCCCTTCCGGATCAGCGCGCTGCCCGCTGCCGCCTTCGGACTGTACGGGCCGAACCTGCTGCTGCCCACCGCCTGCGCCGCCGGCAACGGGGCCGTCGCACACGCCGCCGACGCCGTCGCGGCGGGCCGCGCCGACGCGATGCTCGCGGGCGGCACCGACGAGCTGTCCGAGGCGATGTTCCTGATGTTCACCAGCTTCCGCGCACTCTCCCCGGACGTCGTACGACCCTTCGACACGCACCGCGCCGGACTGCTGCTCGGCGAGGGCTCGGCCGTGCTGCTGCTGGAGGCCGAGGACAGCGCCCGCGCCCGGGGCGCCCCCGTCCTCGCCGTCGTCGCCGGGCACGGCAACTACTCCGACGCCCACCACATGACCGCCCCGCACCCCGAGGGGCAGGGCGCCACCCGCTCGATGCGGGCCGCACTCCGCACGGCGGGGCTCGCCCCCGACGACATCGACTGCGTCAGCGCGCACGGCACCGGCACCCCCGCCAACGACGCCGTCGAAGCCAGGGCCCTCGCCGAGGTCTTCGGGGACGGTCACCGGCACGCCCCGCTGCCGGTGACCGCCCTCAAATCGCTGCTCGGCCACGCACAGGGCGCGGCAGGGGCCCTCGCCGCCGCCGCGTGCGTGCTGGCCCTGCGGGACGGTGTCGTCCCGCCCACCGCCAACGTGGAAGCGCCCGATCCGGACTGCCTCACCGACGACTTCGCGCTCGTGCGCGACCGGGCCCGGCGGTTGCCGCTGCGCGCGGTGATGAACAACGCGTTCGGCTTCGGCGGCAACAACTGCTGCGTGGTCTTCACCCGGCCCGACACCGAGCCGGCGCGGCGCGGACCAGGAACGGGGGAGCGGGCATGAGGGAGGTGGTGGTCACCGGCGTCGGCGCGCTCACCTCGGCGGGGGTGGGGCACGAGGCACTGCGGCAGCGCGCCGTCGGCGGCGCCCCGGCACGCAACGAGGTGGAACGCACCCTGCCCGCGCCCCCGGGGCAGCCTGCGACGCCACCGGTGCGGGTGGCCGCGCTCCCGCCCTACGACCCGGCCGAGCACCTGGGCAAGAAGGGCATCCGGACGCTGAGCGCGGAGAGCAAGGCGTTCGGCGTCGCCGCCGTGCACGCCTGCCGGCACGCCGGGCTGCCCGCCTCCTGGGAACAGGACCCGTCCGTGGGCATCGCGGCCGGCACCACGAGCGGCGGTCTGGAGGACTACGCGGCGCTGTTCGCCGCCCGGCTCGCACGCGGTGTCCGCGGCGTCAACCCCGCGCAGGGCCCGCAGACCGGGCTGAACGCACCCGCCTCCGCCGTCTCCATCCTCACCGGGGCCGCCGGGCCGAACCTCACCGTCTCCACCGGGCGCGCCGCGTCCCTCGACGCGCTCGCCGCGGCGGCCCGCGCCATCGACTCCGGCGCTGCCACCACCATGCTCGCGGGCGGGGTCCAACTCCTCGGCTACGCCGAACTGACCGCACGCCGCCGCGCGGCGCCGGGCCCCGGACCCGGCCCGGAACCCGGCTGCGGCTTCGAGACCGTCGCGGGCGAGGCGGCCGTGGTCCTCGTCCTGGAGGAAGCGGCGGCGGCCCGGGCGCGGGGCGCCCGACCGCTGGCCCGCCTGCTGGGCGCGGGCTCGGCCTTCGGCCCGCCCGTCACCCGCCCCGGGCAGCGGGCCGCCCACGCCGCGCTGGGCGAGGCGGGGCTGGCCCGCACCACACCCACCGCGCCCACGGCACCCACCGTCCCCGCCTACCCCGTGCCCGCCGTCGACGCCGCCTTCGGCGACTGCGCCGGGGCCACCGGCGCCGTACAAGCGGCGCTGACCGTGCTCGGTCTGCACCACCGGACGCTGCCCGACGACACCGCGCTGGTGCTCACCACGGACTCCGCGGAGCACGCGGAGCACGCCGGACCCGGCAGCTGCGCCACAGCGCTCGTCCTGGGCACGTCCACCTCCGGCACACCCTCCACCGGCCCGTCCCACCAGGGAGGTCACTCCGCATGACGACCGGCTCCGGAACCAGCGACGGCGGCGCAGCGCTCGTACCGCCCGACGGCAACAGCGTCCACCGCTTCCTGGACGACCACTTGGCAGCGGGCCACGGCGACGCCCTCTGCGCGCTCACCGAGACCGAGCGTGTCACCTACCGCGAGATGCACCGCAGATCCTGCCGTGCCGCGAACGCCTTCGCCGCCGCGGGTGTCGGGTACGAGACCCGCGTCGCGCTCGCCCTGCCCGACAGCCCCGACCACCTGGCCTGCGTCCTCGGGCTGCTGCGGCTGGGTGCCGTACCCGTACCACTGGCCACCCAGCTCACCCCCGACGACTACGCGCGGATCTTCGCCGACTGCCGCCCCCGGCTCGCCGTCGTCGGCCCCGGGCAACTCGCTGCCGTACGTGCCGCGCCCGGAGCCCGGGAACTGGCCAAGGCCACCTGGCCCGAGCAGGTGTGGGTCGCGGCGGCCGCGACGGAGCACCAGGGTCCCGAGCCGACGCTCGACGACCGGCTGGCCACCGCTTCCGACGAGTGCGCCGTCGCTCCCGTCAGCGTCGACGACATGGCCGTCATCCAGTACACCTCCGGCAGCACCGGCACTCCGCGCGGCGTCGTCCATCTGCACCGGGGGCTGCTCGCGGTGCTCGACACGTTCCCCAAGCGCCTGGCGCTGACCCGCGACGACGTGTGTCTGTCCGCGGCCAAGCTCTCCTTCGGCTACGGCTTCGGCAACTCCTTCCTGTTCCCGCTCGCGGCGGGCGCCGCCACCCTGCTGATGCCCGAGTCCGCCGACGCGGCGCGCGTGCTGCGCCTGGTGGCCCGCTGCCGCCCCACCGTGCTGTGCGCGGTCCCCGCGCTCTATTCCGCCATGCTGACCGTCGCCGAACGCAGCGGGGACGCCGATCTGACGAGCGTGCGGCGGTACGTCTCGGCGGGGGAGCCGCTGCCCGCCCGGCTGGCCGAGCGGTGGCGGGAGGCCACCGGAGCCGACATCGTCAACGGTCTCGGCTCCACCGAGTGCCTGCACATCTTCATCGCCGGTGAGCCGGGCGCCACCCCGCCCGGCTGCTGCGGCACCGTCGTCCCCGGCTTCGAGGCCGAACTGCGCGACGAGGACGGACAGGTGCTGGGACCCGGCGAGATCGGCCAGTTGTGGGTGCGCGGCGAGGCCAACGCCGCCCGCTACTGGAACAACCAGCCCGCCACCCACGCCACCATGGTGGGCGGCTGGGTACGCACCGGCGACCAGCTCAGCCGGGACGAGGACGGCGTGTTCACCTTCGTCGCGCGCTCCGACGACATCCTCAAGGTCGGCGGTCTCAAGGTCGCACCCACCGAGATCGAGGACTGTCTGCTGCGGCATCCCGCGGTCGCCGAGTGCGCCGTGATCGGCGTACCGGGCGAGCACGCCACCATCGAGGTCGTCGCCTACGTCAGACCGCACGACGACGCCGAAGCCGAATCCGGGGCGCTGCGCAAGGAGTTGCGCCACCACCTGCGCGCCCGGCTGGCCCGCTACAAGCAGCCCCGGGTGCTGCACCTCGTCGACGCGCTGCCCCGCACCTCCACCGGCAAGATCGCCCGGCATGCCCTGCGCGACGCGGCCAAAGGGCAGGAGGTGGCCGGTCCCTGATGATCCATTGGATTCCCGGTTGGCTGTCGGCGAGACTGTCCCCGGCACGGACGCACAGCCGACCCGGCAACCAGGCCGCCAGGTTCCGCACATGGCGGTCCGCCTCGGCAGAGGGGAGACCCCGTACATGGCCACACTCCGGCTCGACGGCGTGGTGCACGACTACGTACGTGGACGGCAGCCCGTACGCGCCCTGAACGGCGTGTCGCTGACGCTCGGGGGCGGGCAGTGCGTCTCCGTGCTCGGGCCGAGCGGTTCGGGCAAGAGCACCATGCTGCACGTCATGGGGGCGCTCGACATCCCCTCCGAGGGCAGAGTGCTCCTCGACGGGACCGACTTGGCCACCCTGGACGACGACGCGCTCTCCGATCTGCGGCGCAGGCGCTTCGGGTTCGTCTTCCAGTTCTTCAATCTGCTGCCCGCGCTGACGGCCTGGGAGAACGTCGCCGTGCCCCGGCTGCTGGACGGTGAGAAGCTGGGGTCGGTACGGGCCGAGGCGCTGGCGCTGCTGGATCGCGTCAATCTCGCGGACCGTGCCGACCACCGCCCCGGCGAGCTGTCCGGCGGCCAGATGCAGCGCGTCGCCATCGCCCGCTCCCTCATCATGGACCCCGGCGTCCTGCTCGCCGACGAACCCACCGGGAACCTCGACTCCCGGACCGGCGACGAACTCCTCGACCTGCTGGCCTCCCTCGCCCATGACGGGTCCGAACGCTCCGTGGTGATGGTCACCCACAGCGTCGACGCGGCACTGCGCAGCGACCGCGCCGTGCTGCTGACCGACGGCGACATCGTCGCGGACGGCACCCCGGAGGATGTCGTGGCCAAGTTCGTCGGGGAGGGCCGGAGGCCGTGAGCGCTGCAGAGCGGAAGCCCAAGCCGGCCGGCCCCGCGGTCGTCGCCGCCCGGCTGCGCCTGTTCAACCTGCGCTATCTGCGCCGCCACCCGGCCCGCACCGCACTCTCGCTCGGCGTGCTCACCGTCGCCGCCGCGCTCATCGTCGCCGTACTCGGCATCTACGGTTCGGTCGGCGGCTCCTCCGGGCGGCTGGCGGGCCAGGTGGCGGGGAACGCCGATGTGGAGGTCACCGGCCGCACCGACGAAGGGCTCAGCGCCGAAGCCGTGCAGCGGGTCGGTGAAGTGGAAGGCGTCGAGGCGGCGGTGCCGCTGGTGCGTTCGCCCGTCGAGGTCGACGGCGAACGGATGCTGCTGTTCGGTACCGACCGGTCGGCCGCCGCACTCGACAGCGACCTGTCGGGCGTCGCCACCGACGCCGTCCGGGACGCGGGCCAGGGCAGCGGCGACCAGGCGGGCGCCGTCTTCGCGGGCCCCGGCGTCCAGGGCGCAAAGGAAGGCGGCACCGTACGGGTCGCGTCGATGACCGGGCAGTCGCACCGGGCGCCGGTCGCCGCCACGCTCGACGGGGACGCCGCCGAGAGCGTCAACGGCGGTGCCTATCTGGTGGCGCCGCTGCCGGTCGCACAGCGCCTCGCCGGGCTCGGGGACCGCGTCGAGTCGGTCCTGGTGGTGGCCGACTCCGGTACCGGCACCGGGGCGCTGCGCGACCGGATCGCCGAGGAACTGGGCCCCGGTGTGTTCGTCGCCGACCCGTCGTTCCGGGCCGATCAGGCCGACGACGCCACCGCGATGGTCCGCAACATCACCCTGCTCGTCGCCTTCATGGCGCTCGTCGTCGCCGCCTTCCTCATCTTCAACAGCATGAACATGGCCGCGGCCGAGCGGCGCGGGGAGATCGCCTCGCTGCGTGCGCTGGGCTCCCGGCGCCGCCCCGTCATGCGGGACTTCCTGCTGGAGTCGCTGCTGCTCGCCCTGGTCGGCGCGGCGGTCGGCAGCGCGCTCGGCTACGCGATGGCGGGCGCCAGCATCGACTCGCTGCCACCGGTGATCACCGACGCCGTGGACGCCGAGGTCGAGCTCGCGGTGCCCGCCGGCGCCGTACCCGCCGCCTTCGTGGCGGCCGTCGCCGCCTCGCTCGCGGCCTCCTGGCTCGCGGCCCGGCGCGCCTCGCGGGTGCCGCCCGTGGAGGCCATGCGCACCGCGAATCCGTCGGCGGACACCGGGGACGACGAACAGCGGCGCAGCGGCCGGCTGTGGGCCCTCGGGCTCGGTGCGGTACTCGTCGTGCTGGCGTTCGTGACGGCGGCGGCCTTCGACGACGAGCGGTCCTTCGGCGGCGGCTCACTGCTGCTGCTGGGAGTGATCCTGCTCGCCTACGCGCTGATCGGCCCGATCACCCGCACCGTCGCCCGGCTCGCCTCCCGGCTCGGGCCCAGCGGCAGGATCGCGGCGTCCGCGGTCGAACGCGCCCCGCGCCGCGCGTGGGCGACGTTCATGACGGTGCTGCTGGCCGTCGCCATCGGGGTGGCCACCACCGGGTCCTCGCAGAACACGGTGGACGCCGCGTCGAAGAACGTCTCCACGCTCGCCGACTCCGACCTGATCGTGCAGCGCGCCGCCAAGGACGTACTGCCGGTACGGCCCCTGCTGCCCCGCGACACCCAGCAGCAGCTGGCGGACACCGACGGGGTGCGGCGGGTGGTGGCCGGCCAGTTCACCTACCTCAACCAGCCGGGCAAGCGCGCCTTGCTGCTGGGCATGGACGGCCCCAGCAACGCCACCGCCTACCGCCTCGCCTCGAAGAAGGCCCGCGCGGAACTCCTCGCCGGCCGCGGAGCCGTCGTCTCCGGTACGTACGCCAAGGAGAAGGGGCTGTCCGAGGGGGACACGCTCACGCTGCCGACCGCCAAGGGCGAGCAGCACATCCGGGTCGCCGACGTGGTCGACTACGTGAGCATGGACGCCGGTCTCATCGCCCTCTCCCTCGACCGCATCACCCAGTGGTACGGGCTCTCCGGCGCCTCCTACTACGAGGTGATCCTGAAGGCCGGAGCCGACAAGGCCGCCGTGCGCGACCGCATCGAGCAGCGGACGAAGGAGCAGCCCTACCCCGTGCACGTCCTGGACGGCAGCGAGAGCGTGAAGGCCACCGAGTCCGCTGTCAAGCAGGTCGGCTCGCTCGCGCTGGCCTTGCAGTGGGTGATCGCGGGCGTCGCCGGGCTCGCGCTGCTCAACACGCTGATGCTGTCCGTGGTCGAACGCCGGCGTGAGCTGGGCATCCTGCGTGCCCTGGGCAGCAGCAGACGGTATGTGCGCCGCGTCATCCTCACCGAGGCCACCGCCGTCAGCGTGCTGGGCGGCATCGGGGGGCTCGTCGTCGGCACCGCGCTGCACTATCTGTCGGCCGATGTGATGGCCAAGGCGCTCGCGATGGACATTCCCTTCAAGGTGGCACCGGCCGCCGTCGGGCTGGCGGTCGGCGCCGTCCTCATCGCCCTCGCCGGAGCGATCCCCCCGGCCAGGCGCGCGGGCAAGCTGAACGTGGTGCAGGCCATCGGATACGAGTAGGGGCGAGTTGATGAGACGGGCACCCGGGCCGCGGCCCCACCAGATACCCGGCCTGCTGCGGCTGGCGGTCTCCGATCCGCTGCGGTCGATGTACCAGACGGTCGGCCGGTACGGGGACGTGGTGCGGGTGCCTCTCGCCCCGGGCCGCGGCATCCATCTGTTCTGCCGCCCCGAGCACACCGAGCACATCCTGGTGGACCGGGAGCAGCGGTACGGCAAGGCCTTCACCTACAGGCCGCTGCGCGAGTGGATCGGGCTGGGCCTGATCACCAGCGACGGCGAACTGTGGGAGCGACAGCGGCGGCTGATCCAGCCACTGTTCTCGCACCGCCGGGTGGAGACCCTGCGTCCGCTGATGGTGGCGTCGGTGGAGCGGATGCTGGACGAGTGGGACCGGCAACCGGACGGCACCGTCGTCGACGCCACCAGCGCGATGAGCGGGCTGACCCTCGACATCGTCGGCGCCAGCCTCTTCGGCGCCGACCTGACGGGGGACCGGGACAGCGTCTACCACGCGGTGGAGACCCTCCAGGACGCCGTCACCAAGGTCATCAAGAATCCGCTGACCTGGATCTCGCCCCGCGCCGCCCGCCGCACCAGTCCCGGCTTCCGGCAGTGGGACCGGGCCAAGGACACCATCGACCAGGTGGTGGCCCGCGTCATCGCCGACCGGGCGGAGGGACGCGGCGGGAGCGGCCGCGAACGGGTGGGGCCCGACCTGCTGGACGCGCTGCTCCAGGCCCGCTACGAGGACGGCTCGGCGATCGGGCCCCGCCAACTCCGTGACGAGATCGTCACGTTCTTCATGGCGGGCCACGAGACCAGCGCCACCTGTCTGGCCTGGACGTTCTATCTGCTCTCCACCGCACCCGAGGTGCGCGCCCGGCTGGAGGAGGAGGTCGACAAGGTCCTCGCGGGCCGCTCACCGGGGCCGGAGGACACCGATCAGCTCGTATGGACCCGCGCCGTGCTCAACGAGTCCCTGCGGCTCTTCCCGCCGGTGTGGACGGTCGAGCGCGACGCGACCGCCGACGACGAGGTGGGTGGGCTGCCCGTCCGCAGGGGGGACACCGTCATCACACCGCCCTACCTGGTGCACCGGCACCCGGGTGTCTGGGAGAGCCCCGAGGCCTTCGATCCCGCCCGCTTCCTGCCGGACCGGTCCGCCGGGCGGCCCCGGCACGCCTTCATCCCCTTCGGCGGAGGCAAGCGCGGCTGTATCGGCAACGC
Organism: Streptomyces smyrnaeus; assembly: GCF_017676345.1. Lineage (GTDB taxonomy): Bacteria > Actinomycetota > Actinomycetes > Streptomycetales > Streptomycetaceae > Streptomyces > Streptomyces smyrnaeus. The sequence continues at coordinate 63,377 of NZ_JAFFZM010000022.1, forward strand.
CTTCGCGCTGATCGAGGTCGTCGTCGCCCTCGCCATGATCACCCAGCGGTACCGGCTGGACCTGCTGCCCGGCTTCGAGCCCGTGCCCAAGGTGACCGTGACCCTGCGTCCACTGCACGAGATGGCCATGACACTGCGACGGAGGGTCCCATGACGGCCACGACCACCGGCCGGCCCCGCCGCGCCGCGGGCCCTCCGCCGCGCGAGGTGCCGCAACTGCTCGCCGCCATCGGCCGCGACCCGCTGACCGCCGCCGTCGGCCTCTACCGCCGCTACGGCGATCTGGTCCGGGTACCGCTGCTGCCCCGGCGTCCGCTGTTCCTGCTGTGCCACCCCGCCCACGCCGAACACGTCCTCGTCTCGCGCCAGGACAACTACCGCAAGGCCGCCACCTACCGTCCCCTGCGGGTCTTCCTCGGCGACGGGCTGGTCACCAGCGAGGGCGAGCTGTGGGAACGGCAGCGCCGGCTGATCCAGCCGCTCTTCTCCCACCGCAGGGTGAGCGGGTTCCTGCCGGGCATGGTGGGCACCATCCGGCGCACCCTCCAGGAGTGGGACGGCAGACCCGACGGCGCGCTCGTGCACGTCTCGGAGACGATGAGCCTGCTCACCCTCACCATCGTCGGCGAGGCGCTGTTCGGTGCCGATCTGCGGGGCGTGGGGGCGCGCGTCTCGGCGGCGGTCACCGGTATGCAGGACTTCGCGACGACCGCGATGCGCAATCCGCTGCTGCTGCCCGCTCCCCGGCTCGGGCTGCGCACGACTCCCGGCTACCGCGCCTGGCGCGGCACGGTGGAAGCCGTCGACGAGGTGGTCGACCAGCTCGCCGCCGAACGCCGCCGCGCCGGTCCGGCCGCCGACACCGGCAGTCAGGACCTGCTGGATGCGCTGCTGCAGGCCCGCTACGAGGACGGCTCCGCCATCGGGCCGCGCCAACTCCGCGACGAGATCGTCACCTTCCTCATGGCGGGGCACGAGACCAGCGCCACCGTCCTCACCTGGACCTGCTACTTGCTGGCCGCGCACCCCTCGGCGCGGCGCCGGCTGGAGGAGGAGGTCGACACCGTACTCGCGGGACGCGAACCGGAGTTCGCCGACCTGGACCGCCTGGTGTGGACGAAAGCCGTCCTCAGCGAGGCGATGCGGCTCTACCCGCCCTTCTGGACACTGGAGCGGGACGCCTTGGACGACGACGAGATCGACGGCGTACCCGTCCCGGCGGGCAGCACCGTCGCGGTGCCGCCCTACCTCGTGCACCGGCACCCGGCGGCCTGGGACAACCCGGAGGGCTTCGACCCCTCCCGCTTCCTGCCCGGCGCGGGCACCGGGCGGCCCCGGCACGCCTTCATCCCCTTCGGAAGCGGGCGACGGGGCTGCGTCGGCAATGTCTTCGCGCTGCTGGAGACGGTGGCCGCCGTCACCATGCTCACCCAGCGTTTTCGGCTGGACCTGGCCCCCGGCGGCGTCCCGCGACTGCAGCCGACGGTCACCCTCCGCCCACGGGGCGGCCTGCGGATGGTGTTGCGGCACCGCTGAACACCCGGTTCCCGGGCGGGCGCCGCCGGTGCGCGTTCACCGGTTTATTCACGTTCACCGACGCGCCGGAGACCGTAGTGTTGCCCGATCAGCGGTGCCCGGTGGCCGAAGCGACAGCCGGAGAGCGGAGTGGCACCGATGCTGGGAGTGTCGAACCTGCCCACCTACGCGCTGGGGACTCTGCTGATCATTCTGCTCCCGGGGCCCAGCTCCCTGTACACGCTGTCGGTGGCGGCGCGGCGCGGCGTACGGGTGGGCTACCGCGCCGGGGCCGGTGTCTTCGCCGGGGAGATGGCCCTGATGCTGCTGGCCGCGGCGGGTGTCGCCTCGTTGCTGCAGGCCAATCCGGTGGCCTTCGCCGTGGTGAAGTACGCCGGAGCCGGCTATCTGGGCTGGATCGCCGTCGGGATGCTGCGCGGGGCATGGCAGACCTGGCGCACCCGCAAGGAGTCCGCCGGCGCCGGTCAGTCCGACGCGGCCGCGGTCGAGCGCCCGTTCCGCCGCTCCGTGCTGATCACGCTGCTGAACCCGAAGGCGATCCTGTTCTTCATCTCCTTCTTCGTGCAGTTCGTGGACCCTGCCTACCCGTACCCGGCGCTGTCCTTCGCCCTGCTGGCGGCGGTCTACCAGTCGCTCAGCATCTGCTACATCACAGTGCTGATCCTCGGAGCAAGTCACCTGTCCGCGCAGTTCAGCCGCCGCAAGCGGCTGTCGGCGGGACTGACCACCGGTGCGAGCGCCCTGTTCCTCGGCTTCGCGGCGAAGCTCGCCACGGCCGGAGGCTGACCCGCCACGGCCGGCGGCCGGGCGCTCGCGCACTGCCGCGCCGGTCGTCCCGCCCGGCGCGGCGTTCCTACAGCGGCCAGGGGCGGTCCAGGACGTGGGGGAGGCCCAGCCGGTAGCGCACGTCGTCCGCCTTGCGCAGCAGCCGCAGCTCCGGGGGGACGTACAGCTCGTGCACCGTACAGGGGTCCGCGTCGGAACCGGCGGCCTCCAGGAGGGCGTTGACCGCCGACTTGGCCGTCTCGTTGGCGCCCTCCATCGTCGCGCAGCTCAGATTGTCGCGTACGTAGTCGGAGGCAAGGAACAGGTTGGGGACGGCGGTGCGGTGGCTGGGGCGGTTGTCCCAGGAGCCGGTCTCGGAGACGATGAGCGGTTCGTCGTTGGCGGCCGTCGAGCCCCCGTCCGGGTAGCTGATCGCCGGGTCGAGGTGCCAGCTCTTGACGGACTCGTCGGGCAGCACCGTGCGTCCGGTGTCCTCCAGCGCGGCCCGCATCTGGGCCAGGGTCTCCTCGGCGATCTGCGCCGGGGTGCATTCGCGCGCCGGTTTCTTGTACACGATGCCCGGGGCGTCCCACTGCGCGATGTTCACGGAGAACGACTCGGCGACGCCGCCGTCGCCGTACTCGGCCGGCAGGTCGCGGTCCCAGTACTGGGCCTGGCTGAGGGAGACCAGCGCCCAGGGCGAGTCGAGGTAGTCGACGAAGCCGTTGAGGACGGGGGTGGGCCGGTCCAGATAGAACTGGATGCCGTTCATCCATTCGGTGCGGAGGTTGTCCATCCGGGCCAGCGCCGGATCGGCCTTGCGGAGCGCGGGGCTCCACAACTTCCGGGCGCGCTCGGCCGGAACCGCGCACACGTACCAGTCGGCCTCCACCCGCTGCCGTTCGTCACCCGGCCCGCGCACCTGCGCGCCGGAGAGCCGCCCGTCGGACCCGAGGGTGAGCTCCTCCACCGTCCAGCCGACCTTGAAGCGGACACCGCGGCGGCGCAGATACGACACCCAGGGCTGGATCCACGACTCGCTGGTCGGCGCGTCCAGGACCCTGCCCAGCGTGCCGGTGCTGCCGCGCCCGGCGAGCGCGTAGAAGTACAGCTCGGTGAGGATGCCGGTGGCCCGGGTCGAGGCGATGTCCGGGCGGGAGGCGACCAGATGCGTGGTGAGCCCGTCGGCGAACAGCTTGCGGAACTCCTCGCTCATCTCCTGCGTACGCAGGAAGTCCCGCCACGGCGTCTTCTCCCACTGCCCGAACCGCCGCTTCTCACCGCTGGTGGCGAAGATGGCGATCTGCCGCGCGAAGAACGCCGTCTCGTCCGGCGGTACGGCACCCAACTGCTGGACCAGCGCGACGACCAGCCGCTGGATCTCCTCCAGCGACGGCAGGTCGTCCGGGTTGGATTCGAGCTGCAGGTCCTCGCGGCCGCCCGAGCGCGAGTACAGCACTCCCGCCTGGGCCACCAGATGGTCGTGGACGCTCTCGTCGTCGCTGCCCGCCGCCGGGATACGGGCCATCGTCTCGGGCAGATGGTGGTAGAAGCCGGGCACGTAGCGGAACCCGTGCTCACCGGGCAGATCGCGCCGCCCGTCAGTACCGGTGCCCTTCACCGGGATGGAACGCGACTTGCCGCCCAGTTCCTTGCGCTCCCAGACGGTGACCTCGAAGCCCCGCTCGACCAGTTCCTGTGCCGCGGTGAGGCCCGCGACCCCGCCACCGAAGACGGCCACCCGGCGCTGCCCGGCCGCCGCGGCCGGTGTGGACAGTCCGCCGAAGCCGAGCACCGTCGCCCCGGCGCCCAGCGAGCCGGCGACGAAGGTGCGGCGATCGGTGCCGCGGCGCTGTCCCGGGCCGGCGGACGAGGGTCTGCCTTCCACCGCTTTCTCCACCCGTTTTCTCCTCGCTCCACAGTCCGGTGTTCCGGTCGTCGTCGCGCGCCGTGCTCTCGGATATGGCGGGAAACAGACGCTACCGGTCATCTGGTAGGCGTCAAGGGGGAGTTCTACGCTGAGCGGTCATCTGTCAATTCCTCGCCCCGGGGCGAACAGGAGGAGAATCGGCGTGCCTTCCAGCAAATGGAGCAGGACTCTTCGCGCGGCGGTCAGTCAGCCCGATCCGGCCGCCCACGCGCTTCTGCTGCGGGATTCCCAGCAGGTGACGCGGACGCATTTCCTCGCGGCCGCCGTCCACCTCGGACTGCTGGAGGCCCTGAAGACCCCGGCCCCGGTCGCCGAACTGGCCGAGCGGCTCGGCATCACCCGGACCGAGCAATTCCGTATTTTCCTCGAACTCGGGGTCTCGGTGGGGGAGCTGGCCGTCTCCTCACGGGTCTCCGGGACCGCCGCCGCCCCCGGGACGTACGCCCTCAAGGGCAGGCGGGCCCGCGCGCTCGTCGGCCGCAACGGCGGCGTCCTGCGGGCCCTCCTGGAGGAGCAGACCGCCTACCACGCCACCGTCTACCACGAGCTGCCCGAAACGCTGCGCGGCAGTGAACTCGGCGACCATCTGCCGCGGTACGCCGGGGTGATCGCCGAATCCTCCCGTATCGCGGAAGGGGTGATCTCCGGGTATGTACGCGGGGCCGTGAGCGAGGCCGAGGGCGGCCATGTGCTCGATGTCGGCTGCGGTTCCGGCGTCTATCTGCGCGCCGCGTCGGCCAGGCCGGGCAGCACGGGCACCGGGCTCGACCTGCAGCCCGCAGCCGTCGAGTTGGCCCAGCGCAATCTGCGCCGCTGGTCCCTGGACGACCGCTTCGGCGTCCGCCAGGGCGACGTCCGCGAAGCCGAGCTGGACGGCCCCTACGATGTGATTCTGCTGCTCAACAACATCTACTACTTCGCACCCGAGGAACGCCCCGACCTCTTCCGCACGCTGCGCGGAGCCCTGCGCGAGGGCGGCAGGCTGGTGCTCGTCTCGATGTTCCACGACAGCAACCCGACCGCCCTCAACCTGGATCTGATCCTGGCCTGCACCCAGGGGTGCTACGCGCTGACCACCCCGGCCCGGCTGGAGCCCGAGCTGCGGGAGGCGGGCTTCCGGCGCATCCGCACCGACCAGCTCGTCTCGGGCCAGAGCCTCTACGCCATCCAGGCAGGCTGATGGCCAACAACGGCCCCGGTCGCGGGAGTTGACAGCGCTCGGCAACCGCTGTCCCCCGAGCGGCAGGAGGCCTCGGAAGCGCTGCGATGTCCCGCGCGTGTCTTGCGCACCGCACACGCTGATGCGAATGTGGGGGCGTGGTGAGCGACGTGGCACGTCCCGCTGTGGAGAAACCCGATATCACCATCGTCGGCGGTGGTCTCGCGGGCTTGTCCACGGGCATTGCACTGGCCGAATCCGGAATCGACACGGCCATCGTCGAATCGAGAAGGAAAGCCAAGGCGGACATCTTCGGGTTTCTGCTCTGGCCGCCGGGAACCCGAAGCCTGAGGTGGTTGGGCGCGCTGCCCGAAGCGCTGCGGCACGGCGCCGAACTGGAATCCCTCACCTGGTTCGTGGTCGGCCAGGAACGCACCCGGTTGCGGGTGGATCTGACGGAGCTGGGCGCGGGCACATTCCTCGGAATTCTGCCCTCCCGGCTGGAATCCGTACTGCGGGACACGGCTTTGCGTGCCGGGGTGCGGATACTGGACTCGGTCGACGAGTGGACCCTCAGCCGGGAGCGTGCCACCTGGACGATGCGGCTGCGGCGCCCCGAGGGCCCGCTGACCCTGCGCACCCCGCTGCTGATCGGTGCCGACGGCTCCGGCTCCCGCCTCCGCGGCGAACTGGGGCTCAGCTCCTCCCGGCGGCAGCCGCGCGGCCAGGTCATCGTCACCGGCGTCGGCGGTCCGCTGCCGGCCCGTGAGTCCCGGCAGGCCCTCTCCGCGTCCGGCTCGGGGGGCTGCGTCAGCCTCGGCGACAAGGACAGCTGGCTCTACACCGTCGCCCAGGAGTCCGAGGCCGGCGACCCGGACCACGCCCTGCGGCAGTACGCCGCGGTCGATCCGGCCAACGCCCCCGCCTACGACCAGCTGCAGCGCGCCGTCGTGGTCCGCCCGTGGACCATCACCGTGCCGCGCTGGGCCACCGACGGCGCCGTACTGATGGGCGACGCGGCACACGGCATGCTGCCGCACCTGGGGCTGGGCGGCTCCCTGACCCTGGAGGACGTGCCGCTGCTGCGCGAGGTGGCCGAGGAAGCCGTCCGCAGCGGTGACTTCTGCGCCGCGCGGCTGTCCGCCTTCCAACAGCGCCGGCAGCCCCGCACCGCGTACGCCCAGCGCATCTCCGACCAGTGGGCCCGCGTCCTGTGCGGCAGCGCCCCCGGCGCACGCACGGCACGCGACCTGGCCATGCGGCGGATGGCCCGCAACATGGAGCTGGCCGAGACCTTCTACCGCGAACTGGCCTCCCCGTCCGTGCCGTCCCTCGGCACCCGGATGCGGATGATGATGCTGTAGCCGTCGAGACGGGATCACATATGACCGCACGTGACAAGCGAGGCACGGCCGCCGTCGTCGGCGGCAGAGGGTTCATCGGCGGCGCCTGCGTCGAAGCGCTGCGCGACGCGGGCTGGGACGTCGTCGTGGTGACGCACAACGCGCGGCTGGCGGCCCGGCACGACGGCTACCGCTGGGGCGACATGCTCGATCCCACGACACTGGGGCCGGCTGTCGAGGGTGCCGATGTCGTGGTGCAGAGCGCCAACTTCCCCAACTACCCCTTCGAGAAGCCGCAGCACCGGCACAGCTATCTGGAGTACGACGGTCTGGGCACCGAGCGGCTGGTACGGGCGGCCCGCGCCGCCGGAGCGCGCCGCTATGTGTATGTGGCGGGCGTCGGCGTCACCGAGAATCCGACGAAACCGTACTTCCGCGCCATCCGGCGCGGGGAACTGGCCGTCGCCGACTCCGGGATGGCACACGTGGTCGTGCGCCCGGCGTTCGTCTACGGGCCCCGCGACAACGGCATCAACCGCATCATCCGCGCCTGCCGGTACCTGCCCGTCCTGCCGCTGCCGCAAGGCGGCCGCCAGAACCACCAGCCGGTGCACGTCGACGACGTCGGCCGCCTGGTCGCCCAGGCCGCGGCGGCCGACGCCCCCGAGGGCACGTTCGAGATCGGCGGGCCCGAGCGTATGACGATGCGGGCCATGCTCAGCACCGCGTTGCGGCTGGTCGGCCGCGGCCGTCCGATCGTGGACGTCGCCGACCGGGTGGCCCGCCCCGGTGCGCGGCTGATGGCCCGCCTCCCCGGCCCGCTGATCACCCCCGACGCGCTCGACTTCATGCTGGAGGATTTCGTCGCCGACCTGGAGCCGCTGACCAAGCACTACGACCTGCGACTGACACCGTTCCTCGACGGACTGCGCAGCTACCTGGTCCGGTAGGGCGGCGCCTGCTGCCGGGCGGGGCAGGGGCAGGGACAGCTGGCAGGGGCAGCAGCCGGCACCCGGGTGCGCTCCGGCGACGACCGGGTCGCACCAAAAACGCGTTGCGCCCGGCAGCCCGGGTGGCCAGGATGTCCGGCGACCCAGCAGCCGTCCGCGGGAGAGTGAGATGCGGCGATTCCTCGAAACCACCCAGCGCCCCTGCCGGCCGACGGACTTCGAGGACTCCCGCACCCATGTCAGCACCCCGCACGGGGCACCCCACCGGTGCCCGCGTTCCGCACACCAGCGCCCACACCCCCGCCACCACCCGCAACATCGGCATCCTCGCGCATGTCGACGCGGGTAAAACGAGCCTCACCGAGCGACTGCTCTACGACACCGGCGCCAGCAGCACGCTCGGCAGCGTGGATGCCGGCAGCACCCGCACCGACACCGGAGCGATCGAACGGCAGCGGGGCATCACCGTGCGTTCGGCGGTCGCGTCCTTCGCCGTCGGCGGCGCCCGCGTCAATCTCATCGACACCCCGGGCCACTCCGACTTCGTCGCCGAGGTCGAGCGTGCCCTCGGAGTGCTGGACGGTGCCGTGCTCGTCCTCTCCGCCGTCGAAGGCGTCCAGCCGCAGACGCGCGTACTGCTGCGGACCCTGCGCGAACTGGAACTCCCCACCCTGCTGTTCGTCAACAAGATCGACCGGGCCGGAGCGCGGTACACCGCGCTGCTCACCGACATCCGGCAGAAGCTGGCACCGCACATCGTTCCGCTGAGCCGCGTCCAGGGCCTCGGTACGCGCGACGCCCGCGCGCTGCCCGTCCGTCTGGACGCCGACCCGCACGCCCGCGCTGGTGCCGCCGAGACGCTGGCGGAGCACGACGACGCGCTCCTCGAACGCGTCGTGGACGGGCCGCCGCCGACCGGGGAGGAACTGTGGGCGGCGCTGGCCGCACACACCGCCGACGGTGTGGTCCACCCGGTGTACTTCGGCTCGGCACTGACGGGGGAGGGCGTCGGAGCGCTCGTCGAGGGAATGGCCGAGCTGCTGCCCGCCGCCACCGACGCGCGGACCGGCGACCCCGCCGGCCCCCGCGGCAGCGAGCCGCGCGGCACCGTCTTCGCGGTCGAGCGCGGCCCCTCCGGCGCCAAGACCGCCTGTGTGCGTCTCTTCGCGGGCCGGCTGGCCCTCCGTGAGCGCGTCACCCTGCACCGGTACTCCCCGGAGGGCAGCCGGGAGGAGCACACCGGGCGGATCACCTTCCTGGAGGTGGCCGGCGATCCCGGACGGCACCCGGCGCGCCTGACGGCCGGAGAGATCGGGTGGGTGCGCGGACTGCCGCAGGTCCGTGTCGGCGATGTCCTGGGTGAACTCGCGGACGTACCCGAAGGCGACACCGCCGACGACGGCGCCGACACCGCCGCCGGTCCAGGCGTGGGCGTACACATCGGCACGGGTGGCGACGGTGCAGGCCAGGAGGACGGCGTTCCTCGGCACCGGCACTTCGCCCCGCCCACCCTCCAGGCCCTCGCCCGTCCCGCGGAGCCCGGCCGCGCTGCCGCCGAGCGGCTGCACGCCGCGCTGACGAGCATGGCCGAACAGGACCCGCTCCTGCATGCGCGGGCCGAGCCGGACGGCGCCACCTCGGTGCTGCTGCACGGCGAGGTGCAGAAGGAGATCGTCGCGGCCACGCTCGCCCAGGAGTACGGCGTCGAGGCGGTGTTCGCCCCCAGCCGCACCGTATGCCGCGAGCGCCCCACCGGCACGGGGGAGGCCTTCGACGGTATCGGCGCGACCGGGCGCAACAGCCCGGCGTCCAGCGGTCATTGGGCCACCGTCGGGCTGCGTGTCGAGCCCGGCCTGCGTGGCAGCGGCGCGGTCTTCCGTTACGAGACGGAGCTGGGCGCGCTGCCGCCCGCCTTCCACCGGGCCGTCGAGGAGGGCGTGCACGCCGCGCTGCGCACCGGCCCGCACGGCTGGGCCGTCACCGACTGCGTCGTCACGCTCATGCGCTCCGGCTTCGCCGGGCCGGTCAGCACGGCGGCCGACTTCCGCGGTCTGACCCGGTTGGTGCTGGCCCGCGCACTGGAACGCGCCGGTACCCGTGTGTACGAGCCGTACCACTCCTTCGAGTTGGAGGTGCCCGACGACACCCTTCCCGGTGTGACGGCGGCGCTGGCGCCGCTGGGCGCGACATTCACCGAGACGGTGCCGGGCCGTGCCGTGTGCGCCCTGAAGGGGACGATCCCGGCCCGTCATGTCTCGCGCGCGGAGCGGACCCTCCCGGGCCTCACCCGCGGCGAGGCGGCCTGGTGGTCACGTGCGGCGGGCGAACAGCCACTGTCCTGACCACCGGGTACACGGCCAGGTCGGAGGTCTTTGCCGGACTGGCAAAAGTCCTGGTGTACGAGGCTGCTGGGACACATGATCGTCAGTGAGCCGGTCGGCCATAGGCCCGGTTCCGTGCAAGGCCCGCAGTTCAGCACCCTCGGAGGGCAGATGTCTCAGCAGACAATGGACGTGACACACCGGCTGGTGTCCTCACCGGCAGGCCGGACCCATCTGGTCGAGCAGGGCACCGGCCCGCTGGTGCTGCTGGTGCACGGCTTCCCCGAATCCTGGTACTCCTGGCGCCACCAACTGCCGGTGCTGGCCGCCGCCGGATATCGCGCCGTGGCGATCGACGTACGCGGCTACGGACGCTCCTCCAAGCCTGCCGAGACGGCCGCGTACCGGATGCTCGATCTGGTGGAGGACAACGTCGCCGTCGTGCACGCCCTCGGCGAGCGCTCTGCGGTGATCGTCGGACACGACTGGGGCTCGCCCATCGCCGCGAACTCCGCCCTGCTGAGGCCGGATGTCTTCCGCGCGGTGGGGATGCTGAGCGTTCCCTACAGCCCGCGCGGCGGCCCCCGGCCCACCGAGGTCTTCGACCAGGTGGGCGGCGACGACGAGTTCTACGTCTCCTACTTCCAGCAGCCCGGCCGCGCCGAGGCCGAGATCGAACCCGATGTGCGCGGCTGGCTCGCCGGCATCTACGCGGCGCTGTCCGCCGACACCATGCCGACCGGCGAAGAGCCCGACCCGCATTTCGTCGCCCCCGGTGGGCTGATGCGTGACCGCTTCCCGATCGACAAGCTCCCCGCCTGGCTGGGCGAGGGCGACCTCGACTTCTACGCCGGGGAGTTCGAGCGCACCGGCTGGAGCGGGGCTCTCAACCGGTACCGCAACATGGACCGGGACTGGGAAGACCTCGCCGACTTCGACGGCGCCCCCCTCACCCAGCCGTCGCTGTTCGCCGGCGGCGGGCTGGACGCCTCCACCATGTGGCTGCGCGACGCCATCGATGCCTACCCCACCACGCTCCCGGGCCTGCACTCCTCCCACATCCTGGAAGGCTGCGGCCACTGGATCCAGCAGGAGCGTCCCGAAGAGATCAACGGGCTGCTGACCGACTGGCTCGCGACGCTGCCCGCCCCACCCGCCTGAACCGCCCGCCCGGCCCCGGCCGCCTGAAGCCGACCGCCTGAACCCGGCCGCCCCCGCAGGAGCGCACGCTTCCTGCGGGGGCGTTTTCGACAGGGCCGCCCGGCCGGTGTGCCGGTGTCCGTTACCCCTGGTGGAGGAGGGGAACCCGGGCCTCGACCGTCAGGGCGCCGGCGTCTGGTGCGGAGGGGCGCCGGGGAGCGCCGGGAGCGTCGAGGAAGGGAGTGACCAGGTGACCGAGGTACGGGACATGATGACCGGAGGCGCCGAGCGCGGCGGCCCGAACGGCAGCGGTCTGCCCGACCCGCCGACAGGGGACCGGGGGGAGGCTCAGCCGACCACCTGAGATGCCGCCGTCACTGCCCGACCGGCCGGAGGCGGGTACGGGGGTGGCGGGTACTCGCGTGCGGCACCGCCCTGTGACAGGAGTCGATCATGGACCCCACGGCTGCCATGCCCGTCTTCACCACTCTGGACGCGGTCACCGACCTGGTGGCCGGGCGCCGCAGCTTGTATGTGCGCTGGTCGCGTGGTCCTTCGGTCGATCTGCAGCGGGCTTCGAGCATGGACGACCTGACGGGCGTCCGGATGCCGGGGCTGTCGGCCAGTCCGCTCGATGTGGAGGAGTGGTGGGGAGACCGCCCCACGCGGGTATGGGTGGCCCGCCGCCTGTACGACTACTCCCATCTGCCGCGCGTCAAGGACTCGCGCACCCGTCCCTGGTTGCTCAGGGGGCAGGAGATGGGCCGCGGCCCCGACAACGAGCCGCTGGTCCGGGCTGTCAGGCCGCTGGGCTGGATCCATGACCGCGTCATCGCCGAGGCGGACGCCGTCATCACGCGCCAGCCGGGCCGCTGGGGCCCCATACGCCGGGACGGCAGCGCCCTGTGACTCCACGCCGCCCCTCCGCGGCGGGTCGCCCGTGAGCGGCGGTATGCCGATCTCCATACGATGGCGTACAGAGCGAGGTCGCCCCCGGCGGCCGACCGCCCCACGGGTGGCCGGCGTGCCCGACCGGGCCACTCCAGCTCGGGGCAGGCGGGCGAGACGTGCGGCAGAACCTGCGGCCTCGGCGGTGCGGGCAAGCGCGCAGCGGCACGATCGAGGGGCAGGATGTTCGGGTGCGTGAGGTGTGGGTGTGGCGACGGATCTACCGGTGGGTGCCCGTGGGCGTGCTCGTGCTCGCTGTCGGGCTGGATCTGCTGGCGCGGCAGTGGGTCTCCACCGCGCCCCTGCTGGCCGTGGCGCCGGTGGTGGCCGCACCGGTGCTGGAACCGCTGACGATCATCGCCGTGGGCGTCGCGGCCATGGCGGCACACGCCGCGCTGGCCTATTCGGAGGGTACATTCGGGCCGCAGAGCGGTATCGGTACCCAGCTCACCCTGGTGGCGATCACGGCGCTGGCGGTCGGGCTGAACCGGACCCTGCGCTCGCACCATGCCACCGCTGACAAGGCCCGGCACGCCGCCCAGGTGGCTCAGCAGGCGGTGCTGCCCACCCCGCCGGAGCGCACCGGTGGCCTGGAGGTGGCCGCACGCTACGTCCCGGCCGACGAGACCGCCCTGATCGGCGGCGACCTGTACGTGGTGCAGGAGACGCCGTACGGGGTGCGTGCCATGATCGGCGACGTCCGCGGCAAGGGGCTGTCCGCCATCGCGGTCGTCAGCGCGGACATCGGTGCCTTCCGCTACGCCGCCGACCACTGCGTCGACCTGCCCACCGTGGTGGAGACGCTGGAGGAGACGCTCGTACGGGAAGGGGAGCGGCAGGGCGGGCTCGAACAGACCGAGGGCTTCACCACGGCACTGCTCGTCGAGTTCACCCGCGATCTGGAGCAGATCCGGCTGGTCAACCGCGGCCACCCGGCACCGCTGCTGCTGGACCCGGCGGGCCACGCCCGCCTGCTGGAGCCCGGTCAGGAGGCGCCGCCGCTGGGGATCACCACCCTCGGCTCGTGGGTCTCTCCGGTGGAGACCTATGAGCTGCCGCCGGGCGGCACGCTGCTGTGCTTCACCGACGGCGTGACCGAGGCACGGGATCGCAGCGGCACCTTCTACGACCCTGCCGACCGGATCTCGCGGATGCTGGACGCCTACCGGCGCAACACCGGATACCCGGCGGATCCGCAGACCGTCCTCGACTTCCTGGTCACCGATGTGCACCGGCACAGTGCCGGCCCTGCCCAGGACGACCAGGCGCTCCTCGCCCTCACCCGCCCGCTCCGCCGCACGGATCTGCTGGTCCCGGCGCCGCCGCCGTCTCCCTGAGGGTCCCCGAGGCCACCGTGCCGGGGCGCCCGTCACGGTTCGGCCAGGGCGCGCCGGGGCTCGTCCGGCTGTGCGACTGCCTCGCCGGGGGCGTCCGTGAGGCCGAGGCTGAGGTGTTCCACATGGTAGAGGGCCTGGTCGAGGAGGGCCGCGACGTGGTTGTCGTGCAGCGTGTAGACCACCGAGCGGCCCTGCCGGGTTCCGGTGACCAGGCCGAGGTTGCGCAGCAGCCGCAGCTGGTGGGAGCAGGCTGACTGCTCCATGCCGACGGAGGCGGCCAGCTCGGTCGCCGCGCACGGCCCCTCGCGCAGGCGCGCCAGGATCAGTAGCCGGGACGGGGTGGACAGGGCCTGGAGCGTGGTGGCGACCTGCGGCGCGTTCTCCGGGGTGAGACGGGTGCGCGGCGCCGCGTCGGGTTCGGGGGTGTTCGCTCCATGGCCCATGGGTACCATCCTACGGAGCCGGACGCATGAATGGCTGTTCAATCATTCCTGTACGGTGAGGACGTCGCTTCCCCTTTCAGCGAAGGACCCCGTCTCGTCATGGTCTCCACGCTCACCGAGCCCGCCGCGAAGCCGCTCACCCGCCCGGCCGCCCCGCGTCGGCGTACCCGGGTCCTGGCACTGCCCGAGGTGCGCTGGGCACTCGCCGCACTCGCGCTCTTCCTGCTCGCCCTGCCGCTCGACCTGCTGGGTGCTCCGGCCTGGACATGGGCACCGCTGTTCGCCGCCACCTACGTCACCGGAGGTTGGGAGCCGGGCTGGGAAGGGCTGAAGGCGCTCAAGGACAAAACGCTGGACGTGGACCTGCTGATGGTGGTGGCCGCGCTCGGCGCCGCGGCGATCGGGCAGGTGCTGGACGGCGCGCTGCTGATCGTCATCTTCGCCACCTCGGGCGCACTGGAGGCCCTCGCCACCGCACGGACCGCGGACTCGGTCCGCGGTCTGCTCGACCTCGCTCCCGCGACCGCGACCCGGCTCCGGCCCGACGGCGGTGAGGAGAGCGTGGCCGCGCAGAGCCTCACGGTGGGCGACATCATCCTGGCCCGCCCCGGCGAGCGGATCGGTGCCGACGGCCGGGTCCTCGACGGGCAGAGCGAGGTGGATCAGTCGACCATCACCGGCGAACCGCTTCCGGCCGTCAAGCAGGACGGTGACGAGGTGTTCGCCGGCACCGTCAACGGCACCGGTTCACTGCGCGTGCGGGTGGAGCGTGATCCGGCCGACTCGGTACTCGCCCGGATCGTGGCGATGGTCGAGGAAGCCTCCGAGACCAAGGCCCCCACCCAGCTGTTCATCGAGAAGGTCGAGCAGCGGTACTCCCTTGTGATGGTCGCCGCCACCCTGGCGCTGTTCGCCGTGCCCCTCGCCTTCGGCGCCGCACTGCAGCCGACGCTGCTCCGGGCGATGACGTTCATGATCGTCGCCTCGCCCTGCGCGGTCGTACTGGCCACCATGCCGCCGCTGCTGTCCGCGATCGCCAACGCCGGACGGCACGGCGTGCTGGTGAAGTCCGCGGTCGTCATGGAACGCCTCGGGCAGACCGACGCCGTGGCCCTGGACAAGACCGGCACCCTCACCGAAGGCACCCCCCATCTGGCGGACCTGTGCCCGCTGCCCGGTTCGGGGCTCACCGAGGACACCCTGCTGAGCTGGGCGGCCGCGGCCGAGCGGGACAGCGAACACCCGCTGGCCCGCGCGGTCGTGGACGCCGCCCGGAGCCGCGGCCTCCCACTTCCGGACGCCGACGGCTTCTCCTCCACCCCCGGCCTCGGCGTCACCGCCACCGTCGAGGGCCGTCGCGTCCGGGTCGGGGCACCCGGCCGCCTCCTGGACCCGGCTGCCGGCCCGCCGGCCGCCCCCGCTGTGGACGAGGGCGCACGGCGGCCCGGCGACGCCGCCCGGGAGGCGGTGCGGCAGCTGGAGGGAGCCGGGCGCACCGCCGTGGCGGTCCTGGTGGACGGCCGCCCGGTCGGTGTGTTGGGTATCGCCGACCGGCTGCGGCCCGACGCCGCCCAGGCGGTCGCCGCGCTGACCTCCCTCACCGGTGCCCGGCCCGTCCTGGTCACGGGCGACAACGAGCGGGCCGCCGGGCTGCTGGCGGCGCGCACCGGCATCACCGATGTCCGTGCCGCGCTGCTGCCGCAGGACAAGGTCGGCGCCGTCCGGGAGCTGGAGGCGGCGGGGCGCAAGGTGCTGGTCGTCGGCGACGGAGTCAACGACGCGCCCGCACTGGCCGCCGCGCACACCGGCATCGCCATGGGCAGGGCGGGCTCGGATCTCGCGCTGGAGACCGCCGACGCCGTGGTGGTCCGCGACGAACTCGCCGCCATCCCCACCGTGGTCAACCTCTCCCGCACCGCACGCCGGCTGGTCGTGCAGAACCTGGTCATCGCGGGTGCCTTCATCGCCGTCCTGGCCGGCTGGGACCTGATCGGCACCCTTCCGCTGCCGCTCGGCGTCGCCGGACACGAGGGGTCCACCGTGCTCGTCGGCCTCAACGGGCTGCGCCTGCTGCGGGACGCGGCCTGGCACCGCGCCCATGTCGGCCCGGTCGGTGGTGACTAGAGGAACCTGGCCGCCTTCGCGGCCAGCTGCCGCTCCAGGTAGTCCGCCGCGTCCTCCGGCCGCATCCGGGCGAGGGCGACCAGGCCCGTGATGACCACATCGGCCACCTCGGCGTGCACGTCCTGCCAGCCGTGGCTGTACCCCTTCCGGGGATTGGTGCCCTGCGCGCCGATGACGGCCTGCGCCGCCTCGCCCGTCTCCTCGGCGAGCTTGAGCACCTGCAGCGCCCACTGCTGTTCCGGTGCCACGCCGCGCGCGTCGCCGTGCGCGTCGAAGGTGCGGGCGAGTGCGGTGACGGTCGGCCAGACGCCGCGCCGCACGCGCCCCTCGTCGCCGGTGACCCCCGCACCGGCATCGGCCGCGGCGTCGGCACCGGCCGCAGCACCGGCACCGGCCGAGGCGGGCGGCACCGGGCGGCTGTTCTCCTCCGGGTCGAAGCCGTGCGGGGCACCGCGCAGCACCAGCATCGCGAGACCTTCCGCGTCGAACCGCTCCGCGCGCTCCCAGCCCTCGGTCAGCAGGCCGATCTCCGTTTCGTCCAGGGCGATGCCCCGCCGGCTGTCGGGCACCTGATCGGCCAAGGGCGTGATCACCACCAACCTGCCGCCGGGACGCAGCCGTTCACCGAGCCCGTGCAGCAGGCGGGCCCGGTCGCGCAGAAAGGGGCAGACGAGCCGGAGGGTGACGAGGTCGTAGCCGTCGTCACCCAACTCGGCCAGGTCCGCCCGCTCGACATCCAGGTGCAACCACCGCACATCCCCGTTGTCGGCGTACCGCGCCCGCGCGTGGGTGAGGGCGCTGTCGGCGCAGTCGACGGCGTCCACCCGGTAGCCGAGCCGGGTGAGGTGGTCGGCCAACTCCCCGGTGCCGCAGCCGACGTCGAGCGCGGTGCCGCCTTCCGGGGCGGGAGCGTGCTCGGCGAGCAGCGTACGCTCGGCGTCACCGAGTGGCCGGAAGCGGCGGCCGTTCGCATAGTGCCGGTCCCACTCCTGCGGCGTGGTGTACGACGTGTTGTGTCCCAACGGGGTGCTCCTCACCTGTGCCGCGGTGTCCTTTCTGTGGTGGCAGCCGCGGGCCTGCCCCCCTCACCTCCTGCCACCCCGCGTCGGCGCGGAACCCCTCAGGGTCTCGCGTTCATGGCCGCGGTTCACGCACGACACCGGTCAGTACCGCCGTCACGGACTTGCGGACGGCCTCGGTTCCGGGCGGTGCGCTCTTCCGGTCGGCGAACAGCAGATGCCCTGCCCCGACGAGAGTGGGAGCGAGCGTGTCGATGTCGGCGTCCGCCGCGACGCGGCCCAGTTCGCGTTCGGCGGTGAGGTAGGAGGCGACCATCGCGGTGGCCTCCGCCAGCAGCGGGATGCCGGTCGGCCTGCTGCGACGCAGTCGGGCGCGCAGGCCGTCCCGGGAGACGAGCAGGCCGACGAGGGCGACGGCGACCGAGCCGAACAACTCTGTCAGCGCGCCGGTGAGGTTGTCGGCGACGGTGCCGGTCCCGGCGCGGTCGCGCAGGGCCGCCGCCTGGCCGTCGAGCCGGGCGATGCGGTCCTCCACGAGTTCGGCGAGGAAGGCGTCGAAGTCGGCGAAGTGCCGGTGCAGGACGCCCTTGGCGCAGCCTGCCTCGGTGGTCACCGCCCGGCTGGTCAGCGCGTTGGGCCCGTCCCGCACCAGGACGCGTTCGGCGGCGTCGAACAACTGCTCGCGGACGTCGCGGATGGCCACCCCTGTCGGCACTGTCGCTCCTTGTCTCCCGTCGGTTCCGTCTCTCGGGTCTCTCTTCGGTGTTCCGCCACCGGCCGGCCACGGGACCGCACCTTCGCTACGCGGCAGGGTATGCCCCTTGGCGAGTGGGCACATGCCCACTACAGTGGGCACATGCCCACTGTATCTCCGGAAGGGCCGCAGCCCTCCGTGTCCGAATCTCACCTGGCCCGTCACATAGCCGAGTCCTTCGGCGTGGATGCCGAACGCTACGACCGGGCCCGCCCCCGCTACCCCCGAGCCCTGGTGGAACGGATCGTCGCCGACCGCCCCGGGCCCGACGTGCTCGACGTCGGCTGCGGTACCGGCATCGCCGCCCGCCAGTTCCGAGCCGCCGGCTGCCGGGTGACCGGCCTCGAACCCGATGTACGGATGGCCGAGTGGGCGCGACAGCGCGGGCTCGATGTCGAGGTGGCGACCTTCGAGGCCTGGGACCCCGCCGGCCGGACCTTCGACGCCGTCGTGGCCGGACAGGCCTGGCACTGGGTGGACCCGGTCGCGGGAGCCGCGAAGGCGGCGGAAACACTGCGTCCCGGTGGCCGGCTGGCGCTCTTCTGGAACGTCGAGCAGCCGCCGCCCGAGGTGGCCGAAGCCTTCCTCGAGGTCTACCGCCGTGTGGTGCCCGACGCGTTGCCCTCCCGGCGGCAGCCGAGCGACGCCGCTCCGTACGCGGCGCTATGCGACAAGGCGGCCGACGCGCTGCGGGAGGCCGGGGCCTTCGGCGAGCCGGAACAGTGGCGGTTCGACTGGGAGCAGTCCTACACCCGGGACGAGTGGCTGGACCTGCTGCCCACCATGGGCGGCTTCACCCGGCTTCCACCGGCCGAGCTGACGGAGTTGCTCGCGGGCGTCGGATCGGTGGTCGACTCCCTGGGCGGCGCTTTCACCATGCCCTACGCCACGGTCGCCGTGACGGCCCGGCGCGGCGACGTCGGCTGACGCACCGGCAGCACCGTGGGCCGCTCACCGCCACGGAGTCCGGAGCCGGTGCTGCCGCACCTCTTGACGCCCCGTGACGCCGACCACATATTTACCTCTCAGTGCAACTGGCCAGTAACTGCCGGCAGTGGTCCCGCCTTTCCCCACTCACGAGAGGTACCGCCATGCGCGTACGCATGCCCAGCTGCCGTGCCAGAACCGCCGTGGCCCTGGCCACCGCCACAGCCGCCGTGACCGCCGGCGCCGGGCTCGGCGCGAGCCCGGCGCTGGCGGAGGACACCACCGTCCATCGCTATGTCGCCCTGGGCGACTCCTACGCGGCGGGGTCCGGGGTGCCGAACACGGTCGACGACACCTGCTCCCGGTCCGACCGGAACTACCCCTCACTGGTCGACGCCGCGCTCACCCCCGGTGCGCACAAGGACGTCACCTGCGGGGGCGCCACCACCGAAGACCTGTACTCGGCCCAGTCGCCCTCCGTCGCCCCGCAGTTGGACGCACTGAGCGCCGACACCGACCTGGTCACCCTCACCATCGGCGGCAACGACATCGGCTTCGGCGACATCATCGTGCGCTGCGTCACCCTGGGGCTGGTCAACCCGCTCGGCTCGCCGTGCAAGAGGAGCTACACCTGGACCGGCCAGGACCAACTCGCCGCCACCATCGACAAGACCGCCCCCAAGATCTCCGGCGCACTCGACGCCATCCGCGCACGCGCACCGCACGCCGAGATACTGATCACCGGCTATCCCGCGATCCTGCCCGACGACGGCAGCAACTGCCCCTTCGTCGTCTCCATCGCCAAGGGCGACGCGCCATGGCTGCGCGACACCCACAAGCGTCTGAACACCATGATCGCCAAGCAGGCGGCGGAGCACGGAGCCGTGTACGTCGACACCTACGCCAAGTCCATCGGCCACGACGTGTGCAAGCCCGCCGGTACCCGCTGGATGGAGCCGCTCATCACCGACGCGGCGGCGCCCTTCCACCCCAATGCCGCCGGGGAGAAGGCCATGGCCGACGCCGTACTCGCCGCCGCCCGCTGACCCGGAGGCCCGGAGGCCCGCACCGCAGGCATCACCTCCCGCTTCGGCGGGCACCGCACGGCGGCACCGCACGGCCTCGGGCCGGCCGGTGCCGCCGTGCGGCTGAGTACTCGGTCAGGAGCCGGTCCGCTCGCCGGAGGCGAGTGACTCCGACAGGCCGAGGTCAGCTGCCGCCGCCCCGCCTGCCGCCGTCTTGCGCCGCTTGCGGCGGAGCAGTTCGATCAGCGACGGACCTCCGCGCAGACACCACAGCGCGATCACCGGGTCGCAGATGGCGCAGCCCATCGAGGAACTGTGGAAGAAGGGGATGATGGGGTTGCCCTTGAGGTGGTGCACGATGTCCCACGCCGTGTGCAGCAGCCAGCCGATACCGATGAACGTCCACGACTCCAGGCCGCGGTAGGCGACGTAGGTGGCGAGTGCCGCGAACGCGAATTCCCACCCGCCCATGGCACCCCCACTGAGGTAGGCGGCGCCGGCCCCGCCGACCATGATCGCGTTGAAATGCCGCCGATGCGGCTCGCGGATGAGCGACATCAGCAGGGCGTAGAGCAGACCGACGAAGATCGGCGAGATGTACAGCATGACGTTGACGTACCTTTTCCGGGAATGCCGCCCATGGTGAGGCAGGATCGGGAGCTGGGGCGACCTCACGCTAAGCCGCTGCCGGGTGCCTCCCCAGAGGCATTGGTGACAGGTCTCAACGGGTTGTTGCCAGCGCCCATGACCTGGTCGGGGAGGGGGCTTGAGGCCGGTACCGGACGTGGCTGTTCTCCGGTGGGCGGTTAGGTTCTGGACATGCACACGGTCGCTGTCCTCGCCCTCCGCAAGGTGATCCCGTTCGACCTTTCCACCCCGATCGAGGTCTTCACCCGCGCCCGGCTGCCCGGCGGCCGCCCCGGCTACCGGATCCGGGTCTGCGCCGAACAGCCGGAAGTCGACGCCGACAGCTTCACCCTGCGTGCGCACCACGGTCTGGAGGGAGTGCGCGGCGCGGACACGGTGATCGTTCCCGGCACCTCGGAGCCGATGGCCCCGCCGACCCCTGCCGTCCGCGCCGCACTGCGGCAGGCCGCCGCCGACGGCACCCGTATCGCCTCCATCTGTTCGGGCACCTTCCCGCTGGCCG
Source organism: Streptomyces smyrnaeus (assembly GCF_017676345.1). Classification (GTDB taxonomy): domain Bacteria; phylum Actinomycetota; class Actinomycetes; order Streptomycetales; family Streptomycetaceae; genus Streptomyces; species Streptomyces smyrnaeus. The sequence goes on from NZ_JAFFZM010000022.1 coordinate 84,248, forward strand.
CCTGCGGCCTCCTGGACGGCCTGCGCGCCACCACCCACTGGGTCGCCGCCGACCGGCTCGCCGCCGCCCACCCGGACATCGAGGTGGACCCGGACGTGCTCTACGTGGACAACGGGCAGTTCCTCACCTCCGCCGGCGCGGCTGCCGGGCTGGACATGTGCCTGCACATGATCCGCCGCGACTACGGCTCGGCCGTGGCCGCCGACGCCGCCCGGCTGTCGGTGATGCCCCTCGAACGTGAAGGCGGCCAGGCGCAGTTCATCGTCCACGACCACACGCCCGCGCCCACCCCGGCGGGCTCGGCCCTGGAACCGGTGCTGAGCTGGCTGCGGGACAACCTGGCGCGTCCCCTCACCCTCGACGACATCGCGGCGCACGCCGGTGTCAGCACCCGCACGCTGATCCGCCGGTTCCGGGAGCAGACCGGCACCACACCGCTGCAGTGGCTGCATCGCGCCCGTATCCGCCAAGCCCAGCACCTTCTGGAGAGCACCCGGCACCCGGTCGAACGCGTCGGCGCCCAGGTCGGGTTCGGCTCACCCACCGCCTTCCGCGACCGCTTCAAGCGCACCACCGGTGTCAGCCCGTACGCCTACCGCCGCAATTTCGCCTCACCGCCCGGCCGTTGACCGCTACCGGGCTCCGGCGGCGGATCAGTCGGTGGCCAGTCCGTCGATCAGCCGGTTGAGGAACCGGGTGAACATGGCTTCCGGCTCCAGCGGGCGCCCCGGTGCGGCAAGGACCTCGGCGAGTTCCGGGTGGCGGCCGTCCGCCGCGACAGCCTGCAGATAGCGGGCCTCGGCGGCGGCCCGTTGCGGCGGGTGCGCGCTCCCGGCCCGGGTGACCTCGTGGCTCACGTACCCGGCCACGAACGCGGTGAGCTGCGCGAAGGCCTCCAGTTTCGCCGCGCCGTCCAGCCCGGTGGGACGCAGTGCCGCCAGCGCCCGTTCCAGAAAGGCGAGGGTGTTGGGGCCGGGCGTGCGGTGCGTCGCCAAGGTGACCGGGAGCCAGGGGTGCCGCAGCATCAGGGCGCGCTGCTCGTGGGCGATGGCCTTGAGGTCGGCACGCCAGTCCCCGGTGGGCGCGGTGTCCGTCGGGAGTTCACCGCTGACGTGGTCGGCCATCAGCTCCAGCAGTGTCTCCTTGTCGGGCGCGTAGCTGTAGAGCGACATGACGCCGGCTCCGACCTCGGCGGCCACCCGCCGCATGGTGACCGCGTCGAGCCCTTCGGCATCCGCCAGCGCGACGGCCGCCGCTGTGATCGCCTCGCGGGTGAAGGCGGGTCTGCGTCCCTTGCGGGGCCGGTCGGGGGTCAGCCAGAGCTGCTGCGGGTCGACGCCCGTACCACCACCGGAGTCGCCACCACGCGTCACGGTCGTGGGCTCCCTTCTCCTCGCCGGTGTGTGTCGTGCGGAAGCCATCCAAGCATTTACACTTCCCGTACGCTGTACGAGAATGAAATGAGTGGAGGACCCGATGACGTCAGCCGCGCACGACGCCGCGTCCCGGCCTGCCTGGACGCCGCCGAAGGGAAAGCCGCCGCTGTCCGCGCGGATACTGCGGGCGACCTGGCGCGGGCTCCCCGCCGCCCGGCACGCCGTCGGCCGGGAGCCGGGTCTCGAGGTGCCGGCCGCCGACGGCAGCCCACTGCTGACCGACCACTACTTCCCCCGCAGCCCGGGCGACTTCCCCACCCTCCTCGTGCTCTCGCCGTACGGCAGGGGAGTGCCGTGGTCACCCATGTACGGCGTCCTCTTCGCCGAACAGGGATTCCATGTGGTGCTGCAGAGCTGCCGCGGCACCGGCGGCTCGGGCGGCCGGTTCGACCTGTGGCGCAACGAGGCGGCCGACGGACACGCCACGGTGGCCTGGCTGCGGGAACAGCCCTGGTTCGACGGCAGACTGGGAACGGTCGGCCCCAGCTATCTCGGCTATGTGCAGTGGGCCCTCGCCCTGGACCCGCCACCTGAACTGAAGGCGATGGCCGTCCAGATGGGCCTCCACGACCCGTACGACCTCTTCCACGCCGACGGAGTGCCCCGCCTGGAGAACGCGCTGGCCGTCGGTGTCGGTATGACCTACCAGCACCAGGGAACGGCGGCCTTCGCCAGGGCGACACTGCGCCTCCAACGCCGACTGCGCGCCATCACCGGGGCACGCCCGCTACGCAGCGGGCACCTGACCACCCTCGCTCAGGAAGTGCCCTGGCTGGAAGACGTACTGACGCACCCGGACGCGGAGGACCCGTACTGGCGCGGCGCTTCGACGGCCGACGCCGCCGAACGGCTCACCGTGCCCACCAGCCTGGTCACCGGGTGGCACGACACCCTGGCCGACCAGACCTTCGCACAGTACGACAGGCTGCGCCGGGCCGGGTGCCGGACCGCCCTGCTCGTGGGGCCCTGGACCCACACCTCCGCGCTCCAACGGGGCTGGCCCGAGGTGTTCACCGAGAGCCTGGGGTGGCTGCGGGCGCAGCTGTGCGACGACCCCTCCGGGTTGCGCTCCGCGCCGGTACGCGTGCACATGGGGGGTGCGAACACCTGGCGGGAGCTCGACGACTGGCCGTCCTCCCCGGCAGCCACCACCTCCTGGTTCCCCACCACGGAACGGCACCTCACCCGGCAGCCGCCCACCGGCTCCGCGCCGGTGGCCTCCTTCGTCCACGACCCGGCGGACCCCACCCCCTCCCTCGGCGGCCCGCTGCTGTCCCGTACCGCCGGGCCCCGCGACAACGCGGCCCTGGAGCGGCGGAAGGACGTGGTGACGTTCACCGGCCCGGCACTGGCCGAACCCGTCGAGATCCTCGGCCCGGTCTCCGCCAGACTGAGCGTCGTCACGGACACCGGGCACGCCGATGTCTTCGCCCGACTGTGCGACGTGGACGCGAAGGGGCGCTCGACCAACGTCTGCGACGGGACGGCCCGGGTCCGTACGACGGGACGGACGCCCGCCGCCGTCACCGTGCCGATGAGCTCCACCGCCCACCGCTTCGCCGCCGGACACCGCATACGCTGGCAGATCAGCGGCGGCGCTCACCCACGCTTCGCCCGCAACCCCGGTACCGGGGAGCCGGCGCTGGAGGCGACCGAGCTCTCCCCGGTCCGGATCACGCTGCACACCGACTCGGTGCTGCTGCTTCCCGGCACCTGGCCCGAGGTTCCTGCCGACACTCCCTGACCTGCGGCGCTCCGCTAGTGTCGGCGTGTGGAGATCCCCCGCCTGCTCGACGGCCGACTCAAGTTCCGGCACCTGGTCCTCGTGGACGCCCTCTCGCGGCAGGGAACGGTGGTCGGCGCCGCCGCCGAGCTGCATGTGACACAGCCCGCCGCCACCCGCAGCCTGCACGAGGTGGAGGACATCCTGGGGGTGCCGCTCTTCGAGCGGGGGCCGCGCGGGATCACGGCCACGGTCTTCGGGGAGGCCTTCACCCAGCACGCCCGCGCCGTACTCGCACAGCTCACCCAGGCGGGGCGCCATGTGATGGAGCTCGCGGAGGCGGACCGGGGGACGGTGGTCGTCGGCACCCATCTGGCCGGGTCGAACGTGCTGCTGCCGCGGGCCATCGCCGCGCTGAAGCAACGGCACCCGTATCTGACGGTCATCGTGCGTGAGGCGTCCCCCGAGGCGCTGCTGCTGGAGCTGGAGGCGGGGCGCGTCGACCTGATCGTCGGCCGGCTGACCGCACCCTCCGGGGAGGGAATGGTGCGGCGCACGCTCTACGACGAGTCGGTCGGGCTGGTGGTCCGTGCCTCCCACGCGCTCGCCGACCGGCCGGGCATCGAACTGGCGGAACTCATGGAGTATCCGTGGATCCTGCCCGGACCGCAGACCGCGCTGCGCCGGGAGGTCGAGGAGCTGTTCACCCGGCACGGCTTCGGACTCCCGGAGAACCGGGTGGAGACCACCTCGTTCCTCACGGTCCGCCAGCTTCTGCTGGAGACCGAGGTGGTGGCGGTGCTCCCCAGCCTGATCATCCGGGACGACAGCCGGCTCGCCCGGCTGCCGGTCCCGCTGGAGCCGATCGGGCACAGCGTCGGGCTGACCCTGTCGGCAACCCGTACGCTGAGCCCGTCCGCCGAGGCGCTGATCGCCGCTCTGGAGGAGACCGCCTCCGGTATGGCACCCCCGGCCTAGGAGGCGGTGGGGGGTGGCGGTGTCTCCTCCGAGCCGCCGGTGTGGCGGGCATCGCTGCCGTACAGCGGTTTCGTGAACGAGGAGAGGTAGTTGCTGACGTCGTTGTCGGGCAGGTTGTAGGTGTTGTAGACGCCGTACCCCTCGGTCATGGTCCGCTCCGCCAGGCTGGTTGCCGTCGACTCCGATGTGGCCTGGATGTCGATCGCGGCAGGTGCCAGCTGCGCTTTGGACATCCCGGGAACCTGAGGCACCTCCCAACTGCCGTACCACGGGTTCCAGGCGTAGTCGAGAAGCTCCCCTACGACGATCCCGTCGTAGGACAGGGTTTTTGCGGCCTCCCCGATGAAGTACAGCGAGACGGTTTTGTTCGGCAGTGCCTCCCGCAATGCCTTGACCAGGTACGGGAACGACCAGGCATTCGGCTTCCCGGGGCCGCTCGCAGGGTAGTCGGCATACTCGTCGTCGAAGTCGATGCCATCGAGGCCATAGGTCGTCACGGCGTTGGCCAGCTGTGCTGCGAACGCGGTCGCGGCCTGCCGGTCGGGAAAGTTCGCGATACCGACCTGCTGGTGGTTGCCGAGAACGGACAGCAGGACCTTGATTCCCTTGGCCTGGAGTGGCTTGATCGTCGTCTCGGCGTTGTCGAGGGTCTCCTGCACCTTTGTGTTGAAGTGCAGGTAGGCGTGCTTCTCCTGCTCGTCGTAGTTGATGTTCGCGGCGAAGACGATGCAGATGTCGAAGACATTGGCGCCGCTCGAGGTAAGGACATACTTCCCGACGTTGGTGATGCTGTGATTGTTGACCTCGACATACGCATTCGTGAGCGGGCCGGTTTTTGTGGCCGCGGCGACCGGAGTGTCCATGAGAGTAAGTCCCTTCCTCCTGCGAGATGTGCGGGTCCCGCACTGCGGGGGAAATGCGGCAAGTGGTCCTCTTCAGCGTGGAGAGGCAATTTCTCGTTCGGCAAGACCCGCCATGACCGACAACCTGAATGAGTGAGTTGCCGGTTCGGACGGGTATGGGCGTTGTGCATCCGTCGGTTGTCACTTGAGCGGAATGCCTGCACTGGAACCGCATCCGCGCTCTGTTGCCGCAATCCGCCAGGAGGAGAGCGACCGGCTGTATGCCGCGCTGTACGAGGCGGTTCCGTACGGCCTGCGCACCGAGATCGTCCGGCCGCTTTCAGGCGGTGCTGGTCGGCGCCGGGTTCTCGGGGAGCTGCCGGCTGCCGCCGCGGTCCTCCTTCGAAAAGCGCCTGTGATCGACCACGAGTCGGCGTTCGAGGTCGGCCTGGCCCTCATCCTGGACGGCCTGGTGCACCGCACCGCACCGCGATGCGGGCGGTTTGACGACCCCGGCGCCTCGATACCGGTCCGGTCCGGTCCGAGTGCACGCCCTGCGCGGCAACACAGGGGCAATATTTGACTGCCCAGTCTCGAAAGCGTATGGTCCCGGCATGGCGCGAACCAAGGAATTCGACCCGGACGCCGCTCTGGACGCGGCGATGCGCTTGTTCTGGCGCAAGGGCTATGAGGGGACATCCACCAGCGATCTGACGGATGAGCTGGGCATCGCGCGGGCCAGTCTGTACGGAACCTTCGGATCCAAGCACGCGCTGTACCTGGCTGCCCTGGACCGCTTCCTCTCCGGTGCGGCAGGGCCGACCCCGGCCGACATCCTGGCCTCCCGCGAATCCGCGCTGGAGTCGATCCGCGATCTCTTGGAGACCAGCGTGGTGCCTCCGCAGGGGGGCACGCCCGCGGGGTGTTTCGCGGTCAATGCCACGGTGGAGCACGGTGACGCCGACCCCGAGATCTCGCAGCGCACCACGGGCAATGTCGGTCGCCTCGAGGTGGCGCTCTACGGGGCCCTCCTCCGGGCGCGTGCCGAGGGGGAGCTGGCGCCCGGTATCGATCCGAAGTCGGCGGCGACCATGCTGACCGCGCTCAATCACGGTCTGAAGGTGCTCGCGCGGGCCGGTGAGGGGCAGGGCGACCGTATCCGTACGGCGATCGCGTCGGCGATGTCGATGCTCGGCGCCCCGTCGCGCACCGACGTCGACTGACCGCCTCCGGCGCGCCCTGAACCGCAGGCTCTTCGCCGGGCCCCGGAGTCCGGAGCCCGGGGCTCGGGGTCGAGATGCGGCGCGTCTGCTGCGGCCAGCGGGGTGAAGGCATGCCTTTTTTCGAGACTGATCAGTCTTGAAAGAGTGCGTGTCGCGTCCACCGCACAACACGGAAGGAAGGAAAGGCAAGAAATGATCTTCGACCACAGTGGGCAGGCCCTCGGCACGGGCCGCGTCAACGTCAATGGAACGAGCCTGCACTACAGGACAGGAGGCTCCGGTCCGGCGTTGGTGCTGCTGCACGGTGTGCCCAAGACCAGCTACCACTGGCGGCATCTGATCCCGAAGCTCACCGCGCGGTACACGGTCGTCGCGCCGGATCTGCGCGGCCTGGGCGACTCGGCCCGTCCTGCGAACGGCTACGACTCCGCGACGATGAGCGACGACATCGCCGCGCTGATGACCCGTCTCGGACATCAGACCTACGGAGTGCTGGGCGAGGACTGGGGAGCGGTGATCGGCTACCAACTCGCCGCCCGCCACCGTGACCACGTATCGGCGCTGGTCTTCGCCGAGGCGCTGCTTCCCGGGTTCGGTTTCGAGGAGCACACAGCCCTCACCGTCGACAACGTCTCCGGTGGGATGCACCTGTGGCATCTGGGCTTCTACTTCCAGCCGGACGTCCCCGAGATGCTGATCGCCGGGCACGAGCGCGAGCTGATCAGCTACATGATCAAGAACGAGCGCAGCTATCCGGATACGGCCACTCCTGACGCCATCGAGGAGTATGTGCGCTGCTACTCCATGCCCGGGGGTGTCCGGGCGATGCTGGCGATCTACCGCGCGATGCTCGTGGACGCGGAGCAGAACCGAGAGGCCGCACAGAAGAAGCTGGACATCCCGGTGCTGGCGCTCGGCGGTTCGGCCTTCATAGGCGCCCGGAACGAGGAGATGATGCGCAACGTGGCACGCGACGTGACCGCACATGTCTTCGAGGCAGGACACGACCTCGCCGAGGAGGTCCCGGACGAGATGGCCGCTGTTGTGCTGCCGTTCCTGGCCGAACGGCTGTGACACTCCTGCTCAGGAAGGCGTCCGGGTGCCGTGGGGCTCTCCCCGGACAGCTCACCGCTTCCGCGGGGTGAAGCGGCCCAAGCGGCCCTGGTGTGATGCGGGTCCTCCCGGGGGCCGCCGCACACTCCGGCGCAGCCGCAGGCACGGGCTCCGCCTCGGCCTCCCGGGCGGCCCGGCACCTTCGTCGACCCGAGGGCGCGGTGGGCTCCCCCCACCGCGGCCCACCGCCGACGGTAGACATCCTGAGCCGACCAACCGGCTGATCCGCAACAACCGGCCCGGCTCTTCGACGGAAGCCGTCAGCCGGCCGGGTCACAGCCCCAGGTAGCGCTCCGCGTTGCCGCGGGTGATCCGGTGCCGGACGTCGTCGTCCAGGAACGGGCTCTTGCGCACCACCTCACCCACCGGGCGCTCGCCCAGCGGGTACGGGTAGTCGCTGCCCACCATCACCCGGTCCGCGCCCACCGTGTCGACCAGCAGCCGCAGCGCCCGGTCGTCGAAGACGACGGAGTCCACGTAGAAGCGGCCCAGATAGTGCGACGGCGGGTGCTCGGAGGTGCCGATGATGTCGTTGCGGCCGTGCCAGGCGTTCTCCATCCGGCCCAGCCAGAAGGCGAACGACCCGCCGCCGTGCGCGAAGCAGATCTTCAGGCTGTCGTCGACGCGGTCGAAGACCCCGCCCAGGATCAGCGCCAGGATCGACAGATGCGTCTCCGCGGGCATGGCCGTCAGCCACTGGGCCATCCACCGGTCCAGCCGCGGTGAGCTGGCCATGTCCCAGGGGTGCACGAAGACCGGCACGTCCAGCGCGGCGCAGTGCTGGAGGAAGGTGACGACTCCCGCGCTGTCCAGATCGAGGTCCCCCACATGGTTGCCGATCTCCACACCGCGGTGCCCGTTGGCGATGCTGCGCTCCAACTCCCGGCAGGCGGCGTCCGGATCCTGGAGCGGTACCTGGCAGAACGGCAGCAGCCGGTCGGCGGCCGGTTCGGTGATCTCCAGCGCCAGATCGTTGAAGATCCGCGCGACCTTCGCCGCCTGGGCGCCGCTGCGCCCGTAGGTGAAGAACGCCGGGGTGGGGGAGACGACCTGGGTCTGCACACCGTCCGCGTCCATGTCCCGCAGCCGGACCTGCGCGTCCCAGCAGTCGGCCCGGATGCGCCGGAACTCCTTCGAGCCCATCATGATCATCGCGTCGGACTCGGACTCGATCCGCAGCCACGGCGCCTCAGGACCGGCCTGGGCCGTCAGATCCGGCCAGCCCCGGGGGACGTAGTGGGTGTGGACGTCGATCAACTGGTCCACGGTCAGCCCTTCCCGGGGTGCAGGGCGCCGCACTTCGGGCAGACCCGGGCCCGCTCGTCGTCGTAGAACCCCCGGAAGACGGGCGGCAGATCGGCCACGATGTCGCGGACCTGGAGCTCGACCTCGTGGATGAGGGCCGAGCACTCCGGGCAGTACCAGAGGAACTTCTCCAGCGTGCCCTCCTCACGGACCCGCTCGATGACCAGTCCGATCGAGTCGGGGTCGGGACGCTGCGGGGAGTGCGGGACGTTGCCGGGCAGCAGCCAGGCCTGTCCCTGGCCGATGTGCACGGTACGCGGTCCCTCCTCGGTCATCAGGTCGACGTGCATATCGCCGCGTACCTGGTAGAACCACTCCTCGTACGGGTCGAGGTGGTAGTCCGTGCGCTGGTTGGGACCACCGACGATCTGGACGATGAAGTCCTTGCCAAGCGCCATGGTCCGGTTGTTGACCGGCGGCTTGAGCAGGTGCTCGTGCTCGGCGATCCAGCCCTGGAAGTCGATGACTTCGGGGATGTGGGTCATGGCTGCTCCTGTGTGGTGGCGGATGCGGTGGACGGGGCGGTGCGCGGCAGCCGGGCCATGGCCTGGATCTCGATGAGCAGATGCGGGTGGGGCAACTGGTGCACCGCCACGGTGGTCCGGGTGGGACCGGTCTCGTCGAAGAACTCGCCGTACACCTCGTTGTAGCCGCCGAAGTCGTTCATGGACACCAGATACGTGGTGAGCTGCAGGACGTCTTCGAGCCCGGCACCGACCTCGGCGAGGATGTCCCGGATGTTCTCGATCACCGCACGGGTCTGGGTCCGGATGTCGAGGTCCGTCGTGCCCATCTCGTCGGTCCGGACGCCGGCGAAGGTGTTGTCGGGGCGCCGGGAGCTGGTCCCGGAGACGAAGACCAGATCACCGGAGACCTTCACATGCGGGAAGCGGCCGCGCGGAGCGGCCTTGCCCCGTACGACGCGGGAGCCGCCGTTCATCACGCCACCCCCCGCACCGAGACGGTCCCCAGCCCCGCCACCTCGCAACTGGTGACGCCCGGGGCGAGCGGGACCGCCGCCGTGGCGGCGCCTGCGAGCACCACCTGCCCGGCGCGCAGCGGGATGCCCCGGCGGCGGCACATGTCGAGCAGCGCGTGCAGCGCGCGCACCGGGGAGCCGAGGGTCGCGGCGGTCGAGCCGACCGCTTCCGCCGTCCCGCTCAGCAGCCGCACCGCGCGGTTGGACACCTGGGCCGCCGGGCGCCAGGCGCCGATCGCGTACGCCGCCGCCGAGGTGTTGTCCGCGACGACGTCCTCGTAGGTGAAGCGGAAGTCCCGGTACCGGGAGTCGATGATCTCCAGGGCCGGAGCGACCGCGTCCACGCAGGACTCGATGTCCACCGTCGGGTCGGCCACCTCCACGTCGCGGCACAGCCGGTAGGCGACCTCCGGCTCGACCTTCGGATGGATCAGGCGCGCGAGGTCCACCTCGGCGCCGTCCGCGACCCGCATGGCGTCGGTGAGCCGACCGACGATCACGTCGCTGACCCCCATCTGCGCCATCTTGGCCCTGCTGGTGAAACCCAGCTTGACGCCGGTGAGGTGTTCACCGCGGGCCCGGCGCCGGGCGAGCAGGGCGGCCTGGATCGCATAGGCGTCCTCGATGCCGAACTCGTGGGTGTCGGCGAGGCTGGGGGTGTCGGCCGCCGCGGTCTGTGCGGCGTCGAGCCGTTCCGCCAGCATCTCTACGGTGTCCGCCGTGATCACTGGTCGCTCCCTTCCACTGTCCGGCCGTCGGCCGCGTGCCGCGCCGCCAGGTCCAGCGCGATGTCCACGATCATGTCCTCCTGGCCGCCGACCAGTTGCCGACGGCCCACTTCGAGCAGCACCTCCCGGGTGTCGAGCCCGTGGCGCCGGGCGGCGCGTTCGGCGTGCAGCGCGAAGCTGGAGTAGACGCCGGCATGGCCGAGCGTGAGGGTCTCCCGGTCCACCTGGACTGGGCGGCTGCGCAGCGGACGCACGATGTCGTCGGCCGCGTCCTGGAGCGCGAACAGGTCGCACCCGTGCTCCCAACCGAGCAGATCGGCGACGGCCACGAAGGCCTCCGCCGGGCAGTTGCCCGCCCCGGCGCCCTGCCCGGCCAGCGCCACGTCCACGCGGTAGGCGCCGTGTTCGACGGCGGTCACGCTGTTGGCGACCGACAGGGACAGGTTCTCGTGGGCGTGGATGCCGATCTCGGTCGCGTCGTCCAGCACCTGTCGGTACGCGTCGATCCGCTCGGCCACGTCCCGCATCGTGAGCCGGCCGCCGGAGTCGGTGACGTACACGCAGTGCGCGCCGTACGACTCCATCAGCGCCGCCTGCCGGGCCAGGCCCGCGGGCGAGTCGAGGTGGCTCATCATCAAGAAGCCCGACACGTCCATGCCCAGCTCCCGCGCGCAGGCGATGTGCTGCGCCGCCACATCGGCCTCGGTGCAGTGGGTGGCGACACGGACGCTGCGCACCCCCAGATCATGGGCCCGGCGCAGCTGCTCGACGGTGCCGATGCCGGGGAGCAGCAGCGTCGTCAGCTTCGCGTGCTCCAGGACGTCGGCAGCCGCCTCGATCCACTCCTCGTCGGTGTGCGCCCCGAAGCCGTAGGTGGCGCTGGAGCCCCCCAGCCCGTCGCCGTGTGCGACCTCCACGGCGGCGACCCCGGCCCGGTCGACGGCGGCGGCGACGGCCCGCACCTGGTCGAGGGTGTACGCGTGTCCCATGGCGTGCATGCCGTCCCGCAGGGTCACGTCCTGGACGTAGAGCTTCATGACGGCTTCACCCATCCTCGTAGCGCGGCGGTCCGCTCGGCGGTGCGGACGGCCGCGGCGGTCATGATGTCGAGGTTCCCGGCGTAGTCGGGCAGGTGGTGGCCGGCGCCCCGCACCTCCAGGAAGACCGAGACCCGCACTCCGCCGACCCGGCGCCCCAGCTCGGGGACCAGCGCTTCGGGCACCGCGTCGAACTGCACGTCCTGTTTGAGTCGATAGCCCGGCACATATGCGCGTACGGTCTCCACCATCTGCTCGACAGAGTCCGAGATCCGCTCCCGTACGGCCTTGTCCACCGGGCCCTCGACGAGGCAGTGGACGGTGTCGCGCATCACCAGGGGAGGGTCGGCCGGGTTGAGGACGATGATCGCCTTTCCCGCCTCGGCGCCACCGACCGCACGGATGGCCTCCGCGGTGGTCTCGGTGAACTCGTCGATGTTCGCCCTGGTGCCCGGGCCCGCCGAGCGGGAGGAGATGGAGGCGACGATCTCGCCGTAGGCGACCGGCACGACGCGGGAGACGGCGGCGACGACGGGCACGGTGGCCTGGCCGCCGCACGTCACCATGTTGACGTTCCCGGCCTCCAGATGTGCTTCCAGGTTGACCGCCGGGACCACGAACGGGCCGAGTGCCGCCGGGGTCAGATCGATCATCAGCTTTCCGTGCTGCCGTGCCACTTCGGCGTTGCGCACATGCGCCTTGGCGGACGTCGCGTCGAAGACCACCTTGATGTCGGCGAACCCGGGCATCGCCGCCAGCCCTGCCACGCCCTCGTGCGTGGTCGGGACCTTGAGCCGCGCCGCGCGGGCCAGCCCCTCGGACGCCGGGTCGATTCCGGCCAGCGCGCCCATCCGGAGCGTCGGCGAGTGCCGTAGCACCTTGACCATGAGGTCGGTGCCGATGTTGCCGGAGCCGATGACGGCGACGGGGACCGTGCCGTTCTCCGCTGTGCTCATACCCTCTCCTCCGCTGCTGCCGCCGGGCGTGCCGGTCCCGCCGGTTCCGCGCGTTGCGCCGGTTCCGCCGGTTCTTCGATGAGAGCCTCGACCTCGCCCACTCCGTCCAGCTCCAGCCGGAACCGGCCGGGCCCGTCCACGGGCACCATCGGGCCGAGGGCGCCGGACATCACCACGTCGCCCGCCCGCAGCGGTCGGCCCCGGCGGGCCAGTTCGCGCGCCAGCCAGACGACGGCCACCACCGGGGAGCCCAGACAGGCATGGCCCGCGCCGAACGAGGCGGGCTCGCCGTCCCGGTGCAGCGTCATACCGACCCGTGCCAGGTCGCGGCCGTCGAGCCCGCAGGGAGTGGTGCCCAGGACGACGGCGCCGCTGGAGGCGTTGTCCGCGACGGTGTCGGTCAAGGTCAGGTCCCAGTCCGCGATGCGGGAGTCGACGATCTCGATGGCCGGCAGTACGAACGCGGTCGCCCGCAGCACGTCGGCGACGCTCGCGCCCGGCTGCTCCAGGTCCCGGTCGAGGACGAAGGCGATCTCCCCCTCCGCGCGCGGCTGCAGGAACCGGTCCAGCGGCAGCGGCTCGGTGTGGCCGTGGATCATGTCGTCGAACAGCACGCCGAAGTCGGGCTGGTGGACGCCGAACTGCTGCTGTACGGCACGCGCGGTGAGCCCGATCTTGGCGCCCACCCTGCGCGCGCCCGCCTCGGTCCGGGCAGTGGCGAGTCGGCGCTGCACCTCGTAGGCGGCGTCGACATCGGTGGCGCCCAGGTGTTCGCGTACCGGCGGGCAGGGGGTGCGGGTGCGGAGGGCTTCGGTGAGCTGTGCGGCGGCGGCGTCGATCCGCGCGGCCGCCGGGGAGTCGGGGGGCAGTTCGGTCACAGGCTTACACACACATTCGTCGGTTCGGTGTAGAAGTGCAGGGAGGAGGCGCCGCCTTCGCGGCCGATGCCGGAGAGCCCGACGCCGCCGAAGGGGGAGCGCAGATCGCGCAGGAACCAGGTGTTGACCCAGGCCATGCCGACGTTCATCGCCTGCGCCACGCGGTGCCCGCGCCGCAGGTCGCTGGTCCATACACAGGAGGCGAGGCCGTAGTCGGTGTCGTTGGCCAGTGCGATGGCCTCGTCCTCGGTGTCGAAGGGGATGAGCGCGGCCACCGGGCCGAAGATCTCCTCGCGCACGGCACGGTCGGCGTTGGTCAGACCGGTCCACAGCGTCGGTTCGATCCAGGAGCCGCCGTCCAACTCCGCGCCGAGCTGGGGGATGCCGCCGCCGGTGAGGACCTTGGCACCGGCCTGCTCGGCCAGCTCGAAGTAGCCGCGTACCTTCTCCCGGTGCGCCTGGGAGATCAGCGGCCCGGTGGTCGTGGCCCGGGCCAGCGGTCGGCCCAGACGCAGGGCGCGGGCGCGTTCCACCAGCCCGTCGGCGACATCGGCGAACACCGACCGCTGCACATAGACCCGCTCGGTGCACAGGCACACCTGCCCGGTGTTGGCGAAAACCGACCGGGTGAGACCGGTGAGGGTCTCCTCCAGGTCGGCGTCCTCGAAGACGAGCGCGGCGTTCTTGCCGCCGAGTTCGAAGGAGACGGGACGCACCCGAGGGGCGACTGTCCTCATGACGTGCGCGCCGGTGGCGGAGGAGCCGGTGAAGGTGACTCCGTCGACACCGGGGTGGGTGGTGAGGTGCTCGCCCGCCGAGCCGCCGCCGAACCCGTGCACGACGTTGTACGCGCCTGCCGGGAGACCGGCGTCGGCCAGTACCTGGGCGAGCAGCGTGGCGGTGCCGGGCGTCTGGTCGCTCGGCTTGACGACGACGGCGTTGCCGCAGGCCAGAGCCGGCGCGACCTTCCAGGTCAGCAGGAGGAGGGGCAGATTCCACGGCACGATGACCGCGACGACGCCGAGCGGCTTGCGGACGGCGTAGTTGAGAGCCCGACGCCCGCCCGGCAGCTCGGTGAGGAACGACTCCTGACCCGCTGCGGCGACCACATCGGCGAAGGCGCGGAGGTTGGCCACGGCCCGCGCCACATCGAGTTCGCGGGCCTGGGTGACGGGCTTGCCGGTGTCGGCGATCTCCGCCGCGACGAACTCCTCGAAGCGCTCCTCGATCAGGTCGGCGGCGCGCCGCAGCAGCGCGGTCCGCTCCCGCACCGCGGTGTCGGACCAGGTGCCCAGCGCGCTCCGGGCCGCCGTCACCGCGCGGTCCACCAGAACCGCGTCGGCCTCGTGGACGCGGGAGTGGACCAGGCCGGTGGCCGGGTCGGTCTTCTCGAAGCTGTGGTTCTCGTCGGGCTCCACGAAGCGCCCGTCGACGAAGTTGCGGATCCACCGCCCTGTAGCTGCCGTCATGGCCACCACTCTGGGAGGCGACGCCATACCGGACAAATGATCGTTTCGCGCACAGCTATAGCAGAACGGTAATAGCCGCCGGATGGTCGGCCGTCCCGACCCGCTATAAGCAGTTCGCTATAGCGCTCACCTGATTCGGCATTTGTGTGTCATGGCTCACGGGAACAGGATCCGGCCATGAACAGCATCGACAGCACCGGCGAATCGGGCGGACACCGAAGAGCGGCGCCCGGCAGGACGGCGGTCGCCACCCTCGCCGGCACCACCTTGGAGTGGTACGACTTCTTCCTCTACGGCACGGCAGCCGCCCTCGTCTTCGACAAGCAGTTCTTCCCCTCCCTGAGCTCCGCCGCAGGCACCCTCGCCGCATTCGGCACGCTGGCCGTCGGCTTCGTCGCCCGCCCGCTCGGGGGACTGGTTTTCGGCCACTTCGGCGACCGCATCGGCCGTAAGGCCACCCTGGTCGTCTCCCTGCTGCTGATGGGCGTGGGCTCGACCCTCATCGGCGTCATACCCACCTACGAGTCGATCGGCTTCTGGGCACCGGTCCTGCTGGTCGTGCTGCGTATCGTCCAGGGCATCGGCCTCGGCGGGGAGGGCGCAGGCGCCACCCTGATGTCCATGGAGCACGCCCCGGCGGGCAAACGGAACCTGTACGCGGGCTTCCCGCAGATGGGCACCCCGGCCGGGCTGGTGCTCGCCAACCTGATCTTCCTGGGCACGAACTCATCGATGCCCGACGCCGCGTTCGCCGCGTGGGGCTGGCGCATCCCGTTCCTGCTGAGCATCGTCCTGGTCGCGGTCGGTCTGACCATCCGGCTCCGCGTCACCGAGTCCCCGTCCTTCAACCGGGTACTGGAGCAGGACGCCGTGGTCCGCTTCCCGCTCGCCGAGTCCCTGAAGGTCGGCTTCCCCCGGCTCGGCCTCACGCTGCTCGCCGTCGTCGCGAACTCGGCCGTCGCCTATGTCTTCATGGTCTTCACCCTCTCCTACGGCACCAAGCACCTCGGCTACGACAAGCAGTTTCTGATCCTCGGCGTCACCGGAGCGGCTGTCCTGTGGTTCGCCACCATCCCCCTGTGGACGCGCGTCGCCGACCGGCACGGGCGGCGCACCATGTTCGTCGGCGGCTCCATGGCCATCCTGGTGTGGTGCGCGCTCTTCTTCCCACTGCTGGACACCGGCAACTCGGTGCTCACGGTCGTGGCACTCGCGGGAATGGGACTCGTCATTCCCGTGACGCACTGCGTCCAAGGCGGCATCATCGCCGACACCTTCCCCGCCCACGTCCGGTACTCCGGCTCCTCCCTGATCCTGCAGGCGGGTGCGATCCTCGGTGGGGGACTGGCGCCGATGATCTCCACCGCGCTGCTCAACTCCGGCGGCAGCTCCGCGGGCGTCACCTGGTATCTGGTGGCGATCTGCGGGGTCAGCCTGCTCGGTGCGGCAGCGCTCTTCCGCCTGGTCCCCGACGGCGCGCCGGGCCCGGTCGCGCTCCCCGAGCCCGGAGGTGAGGCATGGACGGCACCGCGGTGAGCACCGTCCGCAGGACGGGGCCGATCCGGTACGCCGAGGCGGAGCGCTTCGAGCGGCCGCGCCCCGTGCCGGCCGAGGACACCCGACCGTCGAGCGGCGAGATCTGCCCCCAGCCGCCCTCCCGGCTCGACGCGGTGATGGGCCCGCCCCGCGACCATCCCGAGCAGGGCGAGGACTGTCTGAACCTCACCGTCACCACACCCGCCGAGGACGCCGGGGCCCGGCCCGTGCTCGTCTGGTTCCACGGTGGCGGCTTCTCCAGCGGCGCCGGGCTGCTGGACTGGTACGACGGTGGGGCGCTCGCCGCGCAGGGAGACGTGGTGGTCGTCGCCGTCAACTACCGGCTGGGCGCGCTGGGCTACCTCTTCCTCGACGGTGTCAGCGACGGCAACCTCGGCCTCTACGACCAGCTCGAAGCGCTGCGCTGGGTCCGCGACCGGATCGCCGCGTACGGCGGTGATCCCGGCAACGTCACCGTCTTCGGCCAGTCGGCGGGCGCCCTGTCCATCCGGCTGCTGATGGAACTGCCCGAAGCCCGCGGCCTGTTCCGCAGGGCGGTGCTGCACAGTCCGCCGCTGGCCATCGGCTCCCGTTCCCCGGGCGAGGCGCGGAAGATCGGCCGGCTCTTCGCCGATCTCCTGGGCACCGATCCGCGCACGGCCGACCACGGCGCCCTGCTGGACGCCCAGCGCCGCACCGCCGCCGCCCACCAGCGCCGCTCCGGCAGCACCATGGAGCCACCCTTCATCCCCGTGACCGGAGCCGATCCCCTCGCCGTGCCCGGCCGTACCTTCGAGGCGAACGTCCGCGGCCTGGAGGTGATGTACGGCTGGAACGCGGACGACATGTCCGCCTTCCCCGGTGCGAGCGGCGAGACCCCGGAGCCGACCAGCAAGGTCTACGAGGTCCCGCTCGCCCGACTCGGCGACCGGCTGCGGCGGGCGGGCGCCCGGGTCCACGGCTACCGGCTCGACTGGCGCCCGCTCGGCTCACCCTTCGGTGCCACCCACTGTGTGGAACTGCCCCTTCTCCTCGGCTCCCGAAGCGCCTGGCGAGCCTCGCCCATGCTCGGCCACCAACCGTGGGAGGACATCGAGGCTCTGGGCAGGGCCGTACGTGCCGTCTGGCTCTCCTTCGCCCGCACCGGCGATCCGGGCCCCGTACCGGCCCCACTCCGCCTCGTCAGCGGCTGACGGCATCGGCGGTACGTCCCTCCCTGCGGAACTCCAGCTGCCCGTCCGCCACATCGACCAGCAGCCTGGTGTGCGGTTCGAGGTCGCCACCCAGCAGCATCCGGGAGAGCCGGTTGTCCACCTCGCGCTGGATCGTGCGGCGCAGCGGGCGGGCACCGTACTCGGGCTGGTAGCCACGGCGGGCCAGCCAGTCGACGGCAGCGGGGGAGAACTCGATTTCCAGGTCCTGGGCGTGCACCCGGCGGCGGGTCTCCTCCAGCAGCATGTCGGTGATCCGCCGCAGCTGGGTGTCGTCGAGCTGCCGGAAGACCACGATCTCGTCGATACGGTTGAGGAACTCGGGCCGGAAGTGTTCACGCAGCGGCCGCAGGACGCGCTCCCGCCGGGCGTCCTCGTCGGCCTCCTCGCCGCCACCGCCGAAGCCCAGCATCGCCCCGCGCCCGGTGATGGCCTCCGAACCCAGGTTGCTGGTCATGACGATGACCGTGTTGGTGAAGTCGACCGTGCGGCCCTGCGAGTCGGTCAGCCGTCCGTCGTCCAGGACCTGCAGCAGGATGTTGAAGACGTCGGGATGCGCCTTTTCCACCTCGTCCAGCAGGAGCAGTGAGTACGGGTTGCGCCGCACCGTCTCGGTGAGCTGCCCGGCCTCCTCGTGCCCGACGTATCCGGGCGGCGCGCCCACCAGCCGGCTGACGGTGTGCCGCTCCTGGTACTCGCTCATGTCCAGCCGCACCATCTTCTCGTCGGTGCCGAACAGGGCCTCGGACAGCGCCCGGGCCAGCTCCGTCTTGCCGACCCCGGTGGGTCCCAGGAAGAGGAAGCTGCCGATGGGCCGGTCCGGGCTGGAGAGGCCGGAGCGGGAACGCAGCACCGCGTCGGAGACGGCCGTGACCGCCTCGTCCTGCCCGATGACCCGCCGCTGCAGCCGCTCCTCCAGCCCCAGCAGCCGCTCCTTCTCCTCCTGGGTGAGGTTGCTGACCGGGATGCCGGTCTGGTGGGAGATGATGTCGGCGATGTCCTGGACGGTCACCTCCACGATCCGGTGCCCGTGCCGGGTCTCCGCCCGGTGTCCGTCCCGCTCGATGGACTCCTCCAGCTCGCTGAGCCGGTCGCGCAGCTCCTTGGCCCGCTCGTAGTCCTCGGCGGCCACCGCCTGGTCCTTGTCGCGGCGCACCTGCTCGGCCTCGCGCTCCAGCGCCCGCACATCCGTACCCCGGGTCGCGGTGCGCAGCCGCACCCGGGCACCCGCCTGGTCCAGCAGGTCGATGGCCTTGTCGGGCAGATAGCGCCCCGTCAGATAGCGGTCGGACATCTCCACCGCCGCGACCAGCGCCTCGTCGGTGTAGCGCACCTGGTGGTGCGCCTCGTAGCGGTCCCGCAGTCCGCGCAGGATCTCGATGGCGTCCGCCACGGTGGGCTCGGGGACCAGCACGGGCTGGAAACGGCGAGCGAGCGCCGCGTCCTTCTCGATGTACCGGCGGTGCTCCTCCAGCGTCGTGGCACCGATGACGTGCAGCTCACCCCGGGAGAGCGGCGGCTTGAGCATGTTGCTCGCGTCCATCGAGCCGCTCTCCCCGCCGCCTCCCGCACCGACCACGGTGTGCAGCTCGTCGATGAAGACGATCAGCTCCTCGGTGTGGGAGCGGATCTCGTCGATGATGCCGGTGAGCCGCTCCTCGAAGTCCCCCCGGTAGCGGGTACCGGCGACGACGCTGCCGAAGTCGAGCTGGACGACACGCCGGCCCAGCAGGTTGTCGGGCACGTCACCGTCGGTGATGCGCTGGGCCAGGCCCTCCACGATGGCGGTCTTCCCCACGCCCGCCTCGCCGATCAGCACGGGGTTGTTCTTGCCCCGCCGGGCGAGGACCTCGACGGTCTGCTCGATCTGCTCGTCCCTGCCGATGACCGGGTCGATACGGCCCTCGCGGGCCAGCTCGGTCAGATCGCGACCGTACTTGTCCAGGTTGGGCGTGTTGCTGGGCCGCGCCTCCGGGCCGCCGCGCGCGGGGGCCTCGGGCCCGCTCCCCTGGCCGGCGCCCGGCCCGCCACGCGGGGTGGCGGAGCGGGGATCGAAGTGCGCCGAGTTGAGGATCTGCCCCGCCGTCGAGTCACGGTTGGCGGCGAGCGCGACCAGCACATGCTCGGCACCGATGTAGGAGGCGCCGCGCGAGCGGGCGATCTCGTGCGCGTCCATGAGCGCCCGCTTGACCGCGGGGCTGACGGAGAGCGAGTTGCGGGGCTGCCCTTCCCCCACCTCGCGGTCGATCTCGGCGGCGAGCGCGTCGGGGTCGGCACCGGCCTTGGCCACCATGCTGCGGGTCGGCTCGGCGGTGAGCGCGGCTCGCAGCAGATGCTCGGTGTCCAGGTCGTTGCTGCCGTGCTCGGCCGCGTACGACGCCGCGTCGGAGACGAGCTGCCGGGCCGGCTCACTCATCAGCCGCAGGAAGTCGTAGTAGCGCGGGTCGCTGTAGCGCCCACCGCTGCCGCCGGTCCTGGCTTGCCCGAGGAAGCGCGCGATGAACTCTTCGAACGGGTCCCGACCGAAGTCCCCGGGACCCATGTATCCGCTGGTCATAGTGGATCCGTCCCGCTGACCCGACCGAGCCGGGCCACGCTGTGCTGATTCCGAGTGGCTACTCGTGCGGGGGTTCCCAGGTGTGCGGGTATGACACGTGAGCCGGATCTGCACCGGCCCGGGGCGTCCTCGCGTCGATGTGGTCGTGCGTCACCGTACGTATCCGGTTTCGTCCGGTGACGGAGCGGCGGCACCCGGTGACCGGCGGTGGCGTGTCGTACGTGTCGTAGGGGAGCCCCGGGGGAGGGGTCTCGGGCGGTGCGGTGTCGTCCGCCGCGATCCCGGCCCGCCCGTCGGCTCAGCAGGCAACGGCGGCCCCGGGAGGAGGGGAAGTCGCCTGTCCGGGCGGCGTCCAGATGGCGCACGCCCGTTCGACCGGGCGGCGTGTCCGGTGTGAGGAACCCCTCGTTCCTGCCCGATGGTTGACAGTGATGTATTCGTGATGAATGACATCGGTGATTCGGGGCAGAGGCCGCCACAGGCCGGGACTCTCCGGCCTGGTGGCTTCACAACCTGACCGCAAAGGATGAACGCGTGGCTGCGCAGACATCGGCCGGAACATCTGACCAGAAGCCGGAGTCGAGATCTCCGGCGCCGCCGGGAGGCGGCTCGATCTCGCGATGGGTCTTCTACCCGTCGGCCATCGTCATCCTGCTCTTCGTGCTCTATGCCGTGATCGGCCAGGACACGGCCGCGGAACAGGTGCAGAAGGTCCAGGACGAGATCGTCGGCAACCTGAGCTGGTTCTACATGGCTCTGGTGTCGCTCTTCGTGATCTTCGTCATCTGGATCGGTATCGGTCGCTACGGAGACATCAAGCTCGGCAAGGACAACGAGAAGCCCGAGTTCGGTACCGGCTCCTGGTTCGCCATGCTGTTCGCCGCCGGTATGGGCATCGGCCTGGTCTTCTGGGGCGTCGCCGAGCCGCTGAACTTCTTCCACGCACCGCGGCCGGGCATCGGCGAGGGCGCCCCGGCCCGGGAAGAGTTCGCCATGGTGCAGACGTTCCTGCACTGGGGCATCCACCCGTGGGCGATCTACGTGGTGGTCGGCCTGGCCGTCGCCTACTCGGTGCACCGCAAGGGGCGCCCGGTCTCCATCCGCTGGGCACTGGAGCCGATCTTCGGCAACAAGGTGAACGGCGTCTGGGGCAACGTCATCGACTCCGTCGCCGTCATCGGCACCCTCTTCGGCGTGGCCACCTCGCTGGGCCTCGGCGTCATGCAGATCGCCAGCGGAATGAACTTCCTCGGCTGGGTGGACAACCCGAACAGCAAGCTGCTGCTCGTCGTACTGATCGCCTGCATCACCGGCATCGCCACGGTCTCGGTGGTGACCGGTATCGGCAAGGGCATCAAGTGGCTGTCCAACATCAACATGGGCATGGCCGCCCTCATCATGATCTTCGTGCTGGTCGCCGGCCCGACGGTCTTCATCCTCAACGGGCTGGCGCAGGACGTCGGCGGATACCTGCAGAACGTGCTGCAGCTCAGCTTCGACACCGGTGCCGCCCACGGTGAGGAGGGCACCAGCTGGGTCAACGGCTGGACCGTCTTCTACTGGGGCTGGTGGATCTCCTGGGCGCCGTTCGTGGGTATCTTCATCGCCCGCATCTCCCGCGGCCGGACGGTCCGCGAGTTCGTGTGCGGTGTCCTGCTGGTGCCCACCCTGCTGACCTTCGTCTGGTTCGCCATCTTCGGCGGTACCGCGCTGTTCCAGCAGATGAACGACAAGCACAACTACATCCACGACGGCGCTGTCAGCACCAACAACGCGCTGTTCGAGATGCTGGACACGCTGCCCGGCGGCACCTTCGTCGCGGGCGTGTCGATCCTGCTGATCGTGCTGTTCTTCGTCACCTCCTCCGACTCCGGCTCGTACGTGGTCGACATGCTCGCCTCCGGCGGCGACCCGAACCCGCCGGTCTGGAGCCGGGTCTTCTGGGCGCTGGCCGAAGGTGCCGTCGCCATCGCGCTGCTGCTGGCCTCCGACCTGGAGGGCGGAGCCGCGTCGCTGAACACGCTGAAGACCGCGGCCATCGTCATCGCGCTGCCGTTCAGCATCGTGATGATCGGTATGTGCATCGCCACCTTGAAGTCGTTCCATCAGGAGCGGCAGGCGTATCTGAGGGCCAAGGAGCAGAAGCAGCAGGAGGAGCTGATCGACCAGACCGTGGCTGCCATCGAGGACAGCCTGGAGAGCGGGACGCTCTCCGATGCGGTCGACTCCTCGAAGAGCTCGACCAACGGCAAGGGCTAGCACCACCGACCGTCGCCAGGTGCCGGGGCCGCAGTCTTCGAGACTGCGGCCCCGGCCCGCTTCGGTGTCCTGCGTCCGGCCGCATCCGGTGGGGGAAGGTGGCGACGTCCGGGTGTTTCCGGTGCTCAGGACGGCTGCAGCACGGACACGGAAGGGTGCCGGTGCCGAGGACGGCCGGTGAATTGCTTATCGTCTTCCGGTACGAACAATCTACGAACAATCGTGGTACCAGTCCGCGGGGCGGAGGACGTTGTGGTGACCCGGTGGCGGCCACGTGTACGACACCCGGCGCAGATGGTCGTGGCCGGCTTCGCCATGGCGATCGCGCTCGGGACCGGGCTGCTGATGCTTCCGGTCGCCAAGGCCGGGTCGGGGTCGGCGTCCGGGCTGGAGGCCGTGTTCACCTCCACCTCCGCCGTGTGTGTGACCGGACTGATCGTGGTCGACACCCCCGAGTACTGGAGCGGATTCGGCCAGGCGGTGATCCTGGCACTCATCCAGGTGGGCGGTTTCGGGATCATGACCTTCGCCTCCTGGCTGGTGCTGCTGGTCTCGCACCGGATGGGACTGAAGGCACGGCTGACCGCCGCCACGGAGACCAAGACCCTGGGCCTGGGTGACGTCCGTACGGTCGTCGTCCGTGTGGTCAAGGTCAGCCTGCTGCTGGAGGCCGTCACGGCGGTGATCCTGACCGTGCGGTTCGGTACCACCTATGACGAGTCCTGGCCGCGGGCGCTGTGGCTGGGTGTCTTCCACGCCGTCTCGGCGTTCAACAACGCCGGTTTCGCCCTGTACTCGGACAGCATGATGGGATTTGTCACCGATCCCTGGATCTGTCTGCCCATAGCGGGCGCCGTGATCGCCGGGGGGCTCGGTTTCCCGGTGCTGTTCGAGTTGCGCCGCCGGCTCCGCAAACCGCGTTCCTGGTCCCTGCACACCAAGATCGTGCTCGGCGCGTCCGGCATCTTCCTGGTCGGCGGCAGCCTCTTCGTCACCGCACTCGAATGGAGCAACCCCGCGACACTCGGCCCGTTGAACGTCCCCGGGAAGATTCTGGCCGGGTTCTTCCAGGGCGTCATGCCGCGCACGGCGGGCTTCAACAGCGTGGACATCGCGCAGATGAACCCGGCCACCTGGCTGGGTACGGATGTGCTGATGTTCGTCGGCGGCGCCAGCGCGGGCACCGCGGGCGGCATCAAGGTCACCACCTTCGCGGTGCTGTTCTTCGTGATATACGCCGAGATCCGCGGCGAGGCCGCAGTCAACATCTTCCATCGGCGCCTGCACGGCGACCTCCAACGGCAGGCCCTGACCGTCGTGCTGCTGTCGGTGGCCGCCGTGGCCACCTCGACGCTGGCCTTCATGGTCTTCACCGACTTCAGCCTGGACCAGTCGCTGTTCGAGGTCACCTCCGCCTTCGCCACCGTCGGTCTGTCCACCGGCATCACCGCGGGGCTGCCCGGCGGCGAGCAGGTCCTGCTGACCGCGCTGATGTTCATCGGCCGCCTCGGACCCATCACCATCGCCTCCGCGCTCGCCCTGCGCCTGCGTGTCCGTATGTACGACCTTCCCGAGGAGCGACCCGTCATTGGCTAGGAAACGCACCCCCAAGAGCCGCCGCGGCACTCGACAGGACTCCGTGGTCGTCATCGGGCTCGGCCGCTTCGGCCGTTCCCTCGCGCTCGAACTCGTGGACGAGGACACCGAGGTCCTCGGCATCGACGAGGATCCCGAGGTCGTCCAGTTGCTGTCCGGCTCGCTCACCCACACGGTGCGGGCCGACTCCACCAAGGAAGACGCCCTGCGGCAGCTCGCGGTCCACGAGTTCGACCGTGCCGTCGTGGCCATCGGCACCGACCTGGAAGCCAGCATCCTCACCGCCTCGCTGCTCATCTCCTTCGGTATCGAGAACGTGTGGGCCAAGGCCACCAGCGAGGCCCACGGCCGCATCCTCACCCAGCTCGGGGTACAGCACGTCGTCTATCCCGAGCACGACATGGGCCAGCGCGTGGCCCACCTCGTACGCGGCCGCATGCTTGACTACATCGAGTTCGAGGACGGCTTCGCGATGGTCAAGACCGATCCGCCCGCGGAGATCCTCGACGTCCCCCTGTCCCACAGCGCGGTCCGCACGCGCTACGGCATCACCGTCGTCGCCATCAAGCGCCCCGGCGAAGGCTTCACCTACGCCACCCCGGAGACGGTGGTGAAGGCCGACGACACGATCATCGTGGCCGGCCGTACCAGGGCGACCGAACGCTTCAGCGAACTGGGCTGACCTCGGCAGACTGCCGCTCGCGAAAAGATTTCCCGGAGCCTCGAATCCTTCTTGTTTCGGTCCGCGACCTTGGGTACCCGCCGCACCAGACAGGTCGTAATCGACGCAAAGAAGGAGGACTCGGTCATGGCTGAGAACCCGGGCAACTTCGCGAATGACCCGCAGCGTGCTGCTGAGGCCGGCCAGAAGGGCGGTCACGAGAGCACCGGTAACTTCGCGAATGACCCGCAGCGTGCTGCTGAGGCCGGCCAGAAGGGTGGCCATGAGAGCGGCGGTAACTTCGCGAACGATCCGCAGCGTGCTGCTGAGGCCGGCCAGAAGGGTGGCCATGAGAGCGGCGGTAACTTCGCGAATGACCCGCAGCGTGCTGCTGAGGCCGGCCAGAAGGGTGGCCATGAGAGCGGCGGTAACTTCGCGAACGATCCGCAGCGCGCTGCCGAGGCCGGCCAGAAGGGCGGCCAGACCAGTGGCGGCGGACAGGGCCGTTGAATCGGCCACCTGTCGGGAGACGCCCCACGTCTCCGTACGCCGATGTGTCGGTGGGCTGCCCGCCTCAGTGCGGGCAGCCCACCGTCGTCGTACGAAGGCGTCGACGACCGGGGACCGACAGTCCCGGCAGGCTGGGCAGCACCGGGACTGTCGGCCCGGGCAGCCTAGCGGTGGCGCCCTCGGACCCGGGAAGGGCACACCGGGCGAGAGCCGTTCGGCGCCCACAGGTGTGACATGCGGTCATCCCCTCGGCCCAGGACGACGGGACGTGGGAGACCGCCCCATCGAGGTGCCCGTCTCCCCGGACCCGCTCGCTCGGCGGCCGGATGGGTCCCCGGCCTCGGCTGCCGGGTCGTCGGAAGCCGCCGGGTTGTCGGCGGACACGGGAGTGAGGCGGCAGGCCCGGACGATCGGGCGGGCGCAGACCCGGCCTGCCCACTGCAGGCCGGCGGACAGCGCCAGTACGGCCAGGGACGCGGCGGCGTCGAGCCAGAAATGGTTGGCCGTCACGACGATGACCGCGAGCGTCAACAACGGGTGCGCCAGCACCAGCCAGCGCACCCGGCTGCGACTCACCCGGATGACCGCGACGGCGACCACGACCGCCCAGGCCACATGCACGGAGGGAATGGCGGACAGCTCGTCGGCCACCACGCTCCCGGGGCCGCCGGCGTAGACCGACTGCCCGTAGCGTTCGGCCGTGTCGGCGAACCCGAGCTCCGGCACCAGCCGGGGCGGCGCCACCGGGACCAGCTGCACCACCAGCGACACGACCGTGACGAGTACGACGTAGGTGCGCACCCACGGGTACGAGGAGCGGTGCCGCCAGTACAGCCATACCAGCAACGCGGCCATCGCCCCGAAGTGCATCACCGCGTAGTAGTAGTTGGCGGCCTGCACCAGCCACGGGTGCGGCAGCACGGCCTGCTGCCAGTCCACCTCGTCCGGCAGCCGAAGGCGCTGCTCCCAACGGTGGATCCACCGTGCTCGCTCGACGGCGGCGTGCAGATCCCCGGCCGACATCCGTGCCGGGACCTGCCAGACGAGGAAGACCGCGGAGATGATCCCGATCTCCCGCAGCAGCAGCGGAGCCCGGGGCCAGCGCCAGTGCCACAACGGCAGGCTCAACGCCAGGAGGACCAGCGGCACTCCCGCGGACAGAAGCCAGGCCGCGGCTGCTCCCACCGTCAACGGCTCCCACTCCTTTCCGGCCCGCAGCGTTGGCGGCGCACGTGGGCGGCAGGCTCGTGCGCAGCCACCCACGCCTGTACGCCGCCGGCGGCCCTCGCCGCACCGGCCGCTGCACACCACAGGAACGGGTGTCCACCGCCCCTCATGGTGGCGGCATCCATGGACAACTCGGATGATTGGTCGGTACCCCAGCGTTGCGCCGATTGCGAACAGGGCACCCGAAAAGCGGACAGAGCGAGCGCGTCTCTCCGTCGGCCCGCAACACCCGGTCCCGAGCCGGGGGCCGCTGTACCGGGCGCCGGGGTGCTCGCCAGGAGTGCGGCCGGGCGGAAGTGCGGCCATACTGAGGCACGTCACAGCGTGCCCAGCCACCGCGACCGAGGTGCTCCGGAGGGATACGGGTCATGACGAACGACCAGCGCAAGGAAGCGTATCTGCGGCAGACCGGCCGGAAGGAGCTGACTCCGCGACAGCGGCGCCGGATGATCAAGAAGGCGCGTCAGGGCAAGGAGTAGCCGGACAGCCCGGCGCGGCACCCACGAGGCCGGGCAGGAACATCTCGGCCCGTCCGGCCCCGACCGCGCTGCCGGCGGTTCCGGTTCACTCGTCGGGCCCGACGGCCGAAGGTCCGGTGCCGGAGAATGTCCCGGGCGGAAAGCGAGGCGGTGAGATGGCTCTGCGGGCGCCCTTGGCGGTCTTCGACCTGGACGGGACGCTGGCCGACGTCCGGCACCGGCTGACCTTCCTGCAGCAACGCCCTCGCGACTGGGACGCGTTCTTCGCCGCGGCGGTGGACGATCCGCCGCTGGCGAAGGGCGTGGCTCTGGCGCTGGAGACGGCCGAACGGTGCGAACTGGCGTACGTCACCGGCCGTCCCGAACGCTGCCGGGCCGACACCGTGGAATGGCTCAGGACCCACGGCCTGCCCACCGGCAGGCTCCTGATGCGGGCCGAGGACGACCGGCGTCCCGCCCGCGTCACCAAACCGGTGCTGCTGCGGCAGCTGGCCCGGGAGCGCGCCGTGGCGCTGGTGGTCGACGACGACGAGCAGGTCAACGCCGCCTACGAGAGCGAGGGTTTCCGGGTGCTGCACGCCGACTGGATGCCGGCCCCCGCGGTCCTGGAAGCGGCACAGGAACGGGAAGGGCGCACCTGACCCGGGCCGCCGCCGACGCAGCGCCGCTGTGTCAGTGGCCCCCGGCAGAATGCACGCTGTGAGTCTCCACTACGAAGTCGTCTTCAACTGCTTCCTGCGCCGGGACACCCCCGAGCCGGTCCTGGCGGCCCTGCGCTGGCACCTTGAGCTCGACCGTGAACGCCCGGCGGACCTGGATCCCGGGATACACACCTTTCCCCTGCTCGCCCCCGACCCGGACAGCCGTCTGCCCGGGGGCGACATCGCCTCTCTGCGGCTCCAGTCCCGCGGCTTCGCGGCCGGTGGGGAGCTCCGGGCCTGGGGGCTCCTCAGCCGCAACTACTGGCTCGACGACGACCTGGGCGAGCTCGTCACCATCCTGGACCTGCTCGCACCTCATGTGGAGGAGCCGGGCTTCGGCGGATACTTCCGGGAGGAGTACGACACCGAGCCGACCATCTTCACCTTCCGGAACGGCGGTTACGGGCCGTTCACGTTCTGACCGTGCCCAGCCGTGGTCCCGGTGAAGGACGCGGTCCGAGTACGGCTGCAGCACGAGCAGGTCGGTGGAGCCTGTCAGGAGCGCAGGGCGTCGACGGCGAGGTGCGCCGCGGTGCCGATGACGGCGTCCGCCGCGGGCAGGATGGCGGCCGGGCTGGCGGCGCGGGTGAAGACAGCGACGGCGTAGCGGCCGCGGTCGGGGTACTCGACGACGCCGACCTCGTTGCGGAGGGTCGGTGCGCTGCCGGTCTTCCCGGCCACATGGACGTCGTCGAAGGGGAAGCCGGAGGCCAGCCGGTGCGGCCACACCTGCAGGCTCAGAAGACGGCGGATGGCGGCGCTGTGCTGCGGGGCGCAGGCCTCGTCGCGCCAGACAGCGGCGAGCAGCCGGGTCATGTCGCGTGGGGTGCTGCGGTTGGTGCTGGCGGGGTCCAGCGCGCGGAGGCGGGCGAGGACCCGCGGGTCGGCCAGGGCCTGCGGACCGGCGTGTCCGGTGTCCTCCTTGAGAGTGGCGACGAACTCACCGAAGGTCTGGACGGCATGGGTGCGGGTGAGACCCAGTCGCCGTGTGGTGGCGTTCACCGCCTCGAGGCCGACACGGCGTAGGAGGAGATCGGCGGCGGTGTTGTCGCTGACGGCCATCATCAGATAGGCGGCGTCACGGAGCGAGACCCGGGCCGGATCGAGCATGGCGGACAGCCCGGTGGGCCCGGGGGTACGACCGTCCGGCGGGCACTCGGCCTGTTCCGTCAGCTCCAGGCGCCCTTTCTCGGCCTGCTGGTGGAGGGCGACGAGCACGCAGACCTTGTGGACGCTGGCGGTGACGACCGTATGGTCGGCGCCGGCGTCGACCTGGGCACCGGAGTCGATGTCCACGGCGTGCAGCCAACCGGTGACGCCGGCTTCGGCGAAGGCGGCGCGGATGCGGTCCCGGGCTCGGGCATGGGCTCGGGCGTGGGTGCGGGGCTCTGTCATATCCAGTACTCCGCCGCCGGGCGCAGATGCGTCGGGCCCGAGGGCAGGTCGGGGCCGACGGCGGCGGTACGGCCCAGGGCATCGGTGACGGTGTCGGCGAAGGCGCGGACGGCGGCGTCCCCCCGCCCTTTGAGCCAGGCCGCCGAGTGGCGCCAGGCCAGTGGGGCGCCGCTCAGCGGGCGCCAGGTGAGATCGGGGTCCCGGGCGTCGTACGCGTCGCGCGGGCCGAAGGCCACCGCCCGGCAGGACAGCAGCAGACCCCGGGTGAAGCTGCTGCCGTGACCGTGCCGGACGGCGGCGGGGGTGTAGCCGTGCCGGGCGCAGGTGGTCAGCAGATCGTCGTGCACGGCGGGGGCGTGCGCGCGGGGAAAGAGGATCAGTTCATAACCGCTCAGCGCGCTCAGCGGAACGGTCTCCAGGCGGGCGGCCGGGGCGGCGTGCGGCAGCAGGACGCCCAGTTCGTGGCGGAGGACGGGGCCCAGTTCCAGGCCGGACACATCGCAGGGATGGTGTATGAGCCCCACATCCAGATCGTGCGAGGCGAGCCGGGCGAGTTGCTCGGCCGTCGGCAGTTCGTGCAGCTCCAGCTCCACACCACCTTGCCGCTCCTGGAAGCCGGCCAGGGTAGCCGCCACCATCTCGCCGGTGATGTCGGGGGAGAGCGCGGCGCGCAGCAGTCCGCTGTGCCCGTCCTGGATACGGCGAGCAGTGGCCATCAGCGCCTCGGAGCGGGCCAGCAGCTGTCGGGCCTCGTCCAGCAGGAGCGTGCCGCCCTTGGTGATCGTCACCCGACGGCTGGAGCGCTCGAAGAGCCGCACGCCCAGCTCCCGCTCCAGCCGCTGGATGCGTTGCGACAGGGGCGGCTGCGCCATGCCGAGACGTTGGGCGGCACGGCCGAAATGTGACTCTTCTGCAACAGCCACAAAACACTGCAGGTGCCGTATCAGGTCCACGACGAGGAACCATATCGTGGATTGATCGATGCGAGAGCGATATCGGTCTTGGACGTCATGCTGCGGCTGCGGCTTTCCTCGGGGCATGGAAGAGCACGAGCGCCCGAAAGACCACGAGCGATGAACAGACTCCTGCGGCACACGGCTGTCTTCTGCGGCCTGCTGCTGTTGACCCTGCTGGCGCGGGCGACCTGGCTGCAGTTCGTCCAGGCGGACAGCCTGGCGGACGACCCGAGCAACCGCCGGGTGCGGATCGCGGCCTTCGCCCAGCCGCGGGGCGACATCATCGTCGGCGGCACCGCGATCACGGACTCCCGCAAGACCCCCGGCTCGGACCTCGCCTATCGGCGCGTGTACCGGGACGGCCCGATGTACGCCCCGGTCACCGGCTACCTCTCCCAGGCCCAAGGGGCCACGTTCCTCGAAGGCGTCCACAGCGACCTGCTCGCGGGTGAGGACGTCAGGCTGGTGAAGAACCCGCTCGACGCCCTGATCGGCAGGAAACCGAGCGGCGGCGATGTCGTCACCACCATCGATCCGGCGGCTCAGAAAGCCGCCTACCAGGGGCTGACGGACCTGGACGCCAAGGGTGCCGTGGTCGCGCTCGACCCGCGTACCGGCGAGATCCTCGCCCTGGCGAGCACACCGTCCTACGACCCCTCCGACTTCGCCGGCCTCTCCGCGCGGGAGAGCGAGAAGTTCACCGAGTTGGAGCGGGACAAGGACAAGCCGCTGAGCAACCGGGCCATTCGGGAGGCCTACCCGCCCGGCTCCACGTTCAAGATCCTCACCGCGGCGGCCGCCCTCGAACACGGCACGGTCACCGACATCGACCGCCCCCTCGACATTCCCGCTCCCTACCGGCTGCCGCAGAGCAGCACGACGATCGGCAACGTCGTGCCCGACTCGCAGTGCGACGGCGTCTCGATGAGGACCGCCCTGCAGTGGTCGTGCAACAACGTCTTCCTCGACACCGCGTGGAAGACCGGCAAGGACAAGATGCGCGAGACGGCGGAGAAGTTCGGCTTCAACGCCGAGCAGTTCACGCCCGTCCGCACAGCCGCCAGCAGCTATCCGAAACGGCTCGACGCACCCCAGACCGCGCTGACCGGAATGGGCCAGGGCAGTTTGACCAGCACCCCGCTGCAGATGGCCATGGTCACCGCGGGCATCGCCAACGACGGCAAGGTCATGAAGCCCCAGCTGGTCGACGAACTGCGCGGCCCCGGCCTGAGGACGATCGAGAAGAGCACTCCGGAGGTCCTCGACCAGGCAGTCTCCGAGGCCACCGCACGGCAGGTGCAGGACATGATGGAGCACACCGTCACGCACGGCACCGCTGACAAGGTGCGTATCCCCTCGGTGACGGTCGGCGGCAAGCCCGGTACCGCCCAGCGCGGCGCCGATGTCCGCGCCGAACGCCCCTACGCCTGGTTCGTCGCCTACGCCAAGCAGGCCGACGGCACCTCCCCGGTCGCCGTCGCGGTCTTCGTCGACCCCGAGGACATGGACATCTCCCGCTCCGAGATCGCCGGTGGCCGCCTGGGCGCCCCCATCGCCAGATCCGTCATCCAGGCCGTCCTGGACCGAGAGGACGAACAGTGACACGCATATCCCAGCCCGAGGACAAGCCCGGCACCGCGGAAGCCTCCACCAGACCGGCGCGGCCGGACGTCGAGACCGATACCGACATCGGCATTGATACCGATACCGATACCGAGACCGGCACCGAAGACAGGGTGCCGTCGGAGCACATCTGCGACGGCGGCACCGAAGGTTCGGACACCGACGGTCCGGACACCGACGGTCCGGACACCGACGGTCCGGACACGGACATCCCCGGCGACGACGTCCCCGACTCCGACGAACGCGACACCGGCGTCTCCCACACCGATGTCCCCGGCGACGACGACAAGGAGCGGACCGAGGACCGGACCCCGGAAGAGCACCCCGAAGCCCCGAAAGCGACGAGAACCGCGCCGAACGAGCCGGGCTCCGTATCTGCCCTGGACCCTGCCTCAGCGCCCGGGACGACTCCACCCGAGATGACGGCGCGGCGCCGCCTGAACATCCGCAGACCCCGGCTCTGGGTCGCGGTCGCGCTCGTACTGGGCCTCGTCCTGGCGACAGTGCAGACGCTCCGACCGCTGCCCGCCCCGGTCCCGCGGCTGGAGGCGGCGCACGCCTCCTACACGATCCCCGGGCACTTCACGATGCCGTGGCCGGGAGAGGGCCAGGCCGCTGTCACGCTTCCGGGGACGGGAATGGTCGGCACCCACGGCAGGCAGCGGCCCGTGCCGACCGCGAGCGTCGCCAAGGTGATGACCGCCTACGTCCTCCTCACCGAGCGGCCGCTCCGCAAGGGCGAGGAAGGGCCCATGATCGAGGTCGACGCCAAGGCGGTGGAGGAAGGCAGGTCCAAGCACGAGTCGCGGATCAAAGGGCTGACGGCAGGTCAGAAATTCAGTCAGCGGGACATGTTGAAGATGCTGATGATCCCCTCGGGGAACAACATCGCCCGCCTGCTGGCCCGCTGGGTCACCGACAGCCGCACCGAGGCCGCCTTTGTGCGGAAGATGAACGCCGCCGCACGGAAGCTGGGGATGAAGGACACCACCTACACCGATCCCAGCGGTCTGGACGCCGCGACCGTCAGTACCGCCGTCGACCAACTGAAGCTGGCGGAGGCGGTGATGAGGTTCGATGCCTTCCGCGCGGTCGTCGCACTGCCGAGCGCCACGGTGGACGGTCTGGACGAACCGCTGATCAACAACATGGACAAGCTGCTGATGTCCGAACTGAGCATCAGGGGTATCAAGACCGGGTCCAACACGCCGGCCGGCGGCACGCTGGTGTGGGCCGCGTACAAGACCGTGGGCGACAGGACGCCGCTGATCCTCGGCACCATGCTGGACCAGCACTTCGACGGTGCCGATCCCAACGGGGCCAACAGCCTCACCCTGGTCAAGGACAACAGCAAGAAGATCGTGCGGGCGATCCGGGCTTCGCTCACCTCGGCAACGGCCGTCCGCAAGGGTCGGGTGGTCGGCTATCTGGACGACGGTCTGGGTGGTCGCACCCCGCTGGTCACCGAGGAGGACTTCACCGTCGTCGGAGTCCCCGGCCAGCGGGTGGAGTTGCGCATCACCGCCCGCGGTGCGCCGCTCCCGCACTCCGCGAAAGCCGGCACCGAGGTCGGCTTCCTGACAGCGGGCAGTGGCCAGGACGCCGTGAAGGTCCCGGTCACCCTGCGCAACGCACTCTCTTCACCGTCCTTCATGGCGAAGCTGACCCGCTGGAGCTAGGCAGATGCCCTACCGTCCGCCCCCGTCCTCACCGTCTCTGTGCTCCGCCCAAGCCGGGCCCTCCCGTCGCGCGTTGCTGGCGGCTGCCGCTGTGCTGCCCCTGGCGGGATGCGGCACAGGCGAGCAGACGTCCTCCGGATCGTCCCCGTCCTCGTCCCCGCCCTCCTCCTCGACGGGGCGCCGCCGCTCGTCCGTGTCCCCGTCCGCGTACCGGGCGCGGTTCACGGCGCTCGAACGCAAATACGGCGCCAGGCTCGGTGTCTACGCCCTGGACACCGGTAGCGGCGCCACGGTGTCCTACCGTGCGGACGAACGCTTCGCGTTCTGCTCCACGTTCAAGGCGTTCGCGGCGGCGGCCGTTCTGCACCGCAACCCGCGCAGCCACCTGGACAAGCGGGTCACCTACACCGAGGCCGACGTGGACTCCATCTCGCCGGTCACCGAGGACCACATCGCGACCGGCATGACCATCGGACAGCTGTGCGACGCGGCCGTGCGTTACAGCGACGGCACCGCCGGGAATCTGCTGATGCGCGACATCGGCGGCCCTGAGCAGTTGACCGCCTATCTGCGCGGTCTCGGCGACAAGGTCAGCCGGATGGACAACTACGAGCCCGAGTTGAACCAGGTCGGGCCGGGCGACCCGCGCGACACCACCACCCCCGAGGCGGTTGCCGCCGACTACCGCAAGCTCGTTCTGGGGGACGCGCTGAGCGACGACGAACGCACCCTGCTCAAGGGCTGGCTCCTGCGCAACACCACCGGTGTGGGCAAGAAGCGTATCCGGGCCGGAGTCCCCCGCGGCTGGAAGGTGGCCGACAAGACGGGAACCGGCAACTGGGGCCGGGCCAACGACATCGCCGTCGTATGGCCGCCGCACAAGGCCCCGCTCGTGATGGCCGTCCTGTCCGACCGGCCCGGCTACCGCGCCAGGCCCAAGAATTCCCTGATCGCGAAGGCGACCGAGCAGATCGTCTCCGTTCTCACCTGAGGGCTCCGGGGCGCGCGTCGTACGGGGCGCGGGCCCGTACGTATGTGTCGGCCGACCCGCGCGGCGGCCGACGCGTACGGGTCATCGGGTGGGGAGCGCGGTGAAGGTCCGGCCGCTGCACCGGCCGGTCGGGCCGGTAGGGGTGACGCCTGTGGTGGGGGCGGGAGCGACGGTGTGGGCGGGGAGCTGGGGCAGGTGGGTGTGCACCTCGAAGACCCCGCTGAGGCGGGCGTGCGCGAGGATGCGCAGGAAGTGGCCGCTGTCGGAGACGAGCCGCAGTCTGCCGTGCCGCGCCAGTGTGCGGTTCCGGGCCCGGCACAGGAGGCGGAGTCCGCTGCAGTCCAGGAAGGACACGGGCCGCAGGTCCACCACCAGATCGGGGCGCCGACCGGTGGTCAGCGTATCGAGCAGGGCCGTCAGCGCAGGCGCTGTTCTCAGGTCGATCTCGCCGCCCAGCTCCACGACAGTCACGCCGCTGTCGAGGCGTTCTGTGTGGAAGGGCGCGAATGCGCGGGTGTTCTCGGACATGGACCGAGAAAAGCCGGTTCGGCCGGTCGCACGGTAGGGCCGGTCGGCCCCGTGCGTATGTTCGGTTCGGCCGGTGGCCGACGGGTCGGCGTGGGGCGCGCAGGGCCGTCCGATACCGCTGTGCTGCGT